>NZ_JBWDOR010000003.1:3642500-4917500 GCF_056270165.1 Streptomyces sp. RLA123
GATGGCGGCGGACATCCTGGCGTACCGGGCGGACGAGGTGCCGGTCGGCGACGACCAGGCGCAGCACGTCGAGCTGACGCGGGATCTGGCGGAGCGCTTCAACCAGCGGTACGGGCCGGTGTTCACGGTGCCCCGCGCGGTGCTGCCGCGGGTCGCCGCGCGGGTGATGAATCTGCAGGATCCGACGTCGAAGATGGGGAAGTCCGAGGACACCGGTCCCGGGATCGTCTATCTGCTGGACGAGCCGGAAGCAGTCCGCAGGAAAGTGATGCGGGCGGTGACCGACAGCGGCCAGGGCGTGGCGTACGACCCTGAGGAGCGGCCGGGCGTGGCGAACCTGCTGGAGATCCTGTCGGCGTGTTCGGGGCGGACGCCGCAGGAGCTGGCCGCGGAGTACGACTCGTACGGGGCGTTGAAGAAGGACACGGCGGAGGCGGTGGTCGAGGAGCTGCGTCCGCTGCGGGAGCGGCACGCGGAGCTGGCGGCCGATCCGGGCCATGTGGACGCGGTGCTCCGTACGGGGGCTGAACGCGCACGGGCGCTGGCGCGGCCGACGGTGGACGCGGCCTACCGGGCGATCGGGCTGCTGCCTCCGGCGTGAAGGGCGGCGGGGCCTGCCACCCCCGGGTGCAGGGGGCGGCAGGCCCGACGGACGTCAGCCGTTGCCGGAGGCGAGCTCGCGGCTGCGGTCGCGGGCGGCTTCCAGGGCGGCGATCAGGGCGTGACGCACGCCGTGCTTCTCCAGCTCGCGGATGGCGTTGATGGTGGTGCCGGCCGGGGAGGTGACGGCCTCGCGCAGCTTGACCGGGTGCTCGCCGCTGTCCCGGAGCATGATGGCGGCGCCGATGGCGGACTGCACGATGAGGTCGTGCGCCTGGGCGCGCGGGAGGCCGAGGAGGATGCCGGCGTCGGTCATCGCCTCGACCAGGAAGTAGAAGTACGCCGGGCCGGAGCCGGACAGCGCCGTGGCGGCGTCCTGCTGGTACTCGGGGATGCGCAGGGTTTTGCCGACCGGCTGGAAGATCTCCTCGGCGCGGGCCAGGTGCTCCTCACCTGCGTGGCTGCCCGCGGAGATGACCGACATGCCCTCGTCGACGAGGACGGGGGTATTGGGCATGACGCGGACGACCGCGATGCCGGCGGCGAGGCGTTCCTCGAAGAAGGAGGTCGGCACGCCGGCCGCGGCGCTGATGACGAGCCGGTCGGCGGCGACGTGCGGGGCCAGCTCCGCCAGGAGGGCGGACATGTCCTGCGGCTTGACGGCGAGGATGAGGGTGTCCGCGGTCTTGGCGGCCTCGTCGTTGGAGACGGCCTCGACGCCGTAGCGGGCGCGCAGTTCCTCGGCACGTGCCGGACGGCGGGCGGTGACCAGGAGGTTTTCCGGCTTCCAGCCGGCGCGGAGCATGCCGGACAGCAGGGCCTCGCCGATCTTCCCGGTGCCGAGCACGGCGACTTTCTGGGTCATGGGCCCATCTTCGCACCGGGGACGGCGGCAAAGGGGTCGCTGTCCACGGTGCGGTCGGGCGGGTCGTGTCGGGTCGGCCGGGTGGGCGGGCGTGCGGGATCGTCAGGCGGTACGGCGGCGGAGGGTGGCGGCGCCCAGTGCCAGGGCGATGGCGGCGCTGCCCGCGACGACGGCGATGTCGCGGACGAAGTCACCGGTGATGTCGGTGTGGGTGAGCACCTGCTGCATGCCGTCGACGGCATACGACATGGGCAGCACATTGGAGACGGCCTCGAGCACGGGCTGCATCTGCCCGCGTGGCATGAGCAGTCCGCACAGCAGGAGCTGCGGCAGCAGCACGGCGGGCATGAACTGGACGGCCTGGAACTCGCTGGCGGCGAAGGCGCTGACGAAGAGACCGAGGGCGGTGCCGAGGCAGGCGTCGGCCAGGGCGACCAGCAGGAGCAGCCAGGCGGACCCGGTGACGTCCAGACCGAGGGTGAGGACGGCGAGGCCGGTGGCCAGGCCCGCCTGGACGACCGCGATGGCAGCGAAGGCGAGCGCGTACCCGGCGAGGAGGTCGCCCTTGCCCAGCGGCATCGACAGGAGGCGCTCCAGGGTGCCGGAGGTGCGCTCGCGGAGGGTGGCGATGGACGTGACCAGGAACATCGTGATGAGCGGGAAGATGCCGAGCAGCGAGGCTCCGACGGTGTCGAAGGTGCGGGGGCTCGCGTCGTAGACCCAGGACAGCAGCGTGAGCAGCACACAGGGGACGACGACCATGAGGGCGATGGTGCGCGGGTCGTGGCGCAGCTGGAGCAGCACACGGCGGGCGGTGGCGAGGGTGCGGTGCGTGCTCATCGGACGGCCTCCTCGGCCTCGTTCGGGGTCGCGGGGTGCGGGGCCGTGCGGCCGGCGGCCTCGTCGACGAGACGGAGGAAGGCCTCCTCGACGGTGCCGGCGCCGGTGCGGGAGCGCAGCGAGTCGGGGCTGCCCTGGGCGAGGATGCGGCCCTCGCGCATGAGGAGCAGGCGGTGGCAGCGCTCGGCCTCGTCCATGACGTGGCTGGAGACGATCAGCGTGGCGCCGCGTTCGGCGGCGAGACGGTGGAAGAGCTCCCACAGGTCGCGGCGGAGAACGGGGTCCAGGCCGACGGTGGGCTCGTCCAGGACGAGGAGTTCGGGCGAGCCGAGCAGGGCGACGGCCAGGGAGACGCGGTTGAGCTGTCCCCCGGAGAGGTTCCCCGCCAGGGCGCCCGCGTGCGAGGTGAGGTCGACGTCGGCGATGGCCCGGTCGACGTGGTCGCGGGCGTCGCCGCCGAGGACCGCGGCGAAGTAGTCCAGATTCTGCCGGATGGTCAGATCCAGGTAGACGGACGGCGCCTGGGTCACGTAGCCGATCGTGGGGCGCAGATCACGATGGCCGGCGGGCCGGCCCAGCACGTCGAGGGTGCCGGTGACCTGGGCCTGGGTGCCGACGACGGCACGCATGAGGGTCGACTTGCCGCACCCGCTGGGGCCGAGCAGTCCGGTGATCTCACCGCGGGGGACGGTGAAGTCCAGGCCGTCCAGGACGGTGCGGCCGCCGCGCAGGACGGTCAGGCCGGCGGCATGGACGGCGGGACCCGGGGCCGGTGCCGCGGGGTCCTCGGATTTATTCATCATGCGGTGAATACTGCTCTCGCGGTTTACGCTGCGTCAACCCCAAGGGCTTGCGCAAGGGAGGGGCCGGCCAGGCAGAATGGAGACCGCGGCACCCCGGAAGGGGACAACCGTGCGCTGTGGCGGGGGAGTTGGTCGCGTTGTCGCCATCGGCGTCGGCCTCTTGCTCTCCGGGGCGAGGCGGTCGTCCTGGTGATCACGGCGGTGGCGATCGTCGTCACCAACATGTTCGAGGGCGTCCTGATCGGGCTGCTGACGGCCGTGGTCAAGGCGGCGTGGGAGACCTCGCACACCCACGTCGAGATCGACGACCGCGGCGGCGGCCCGATCGTCGTACGTGTCCTGGGCAACGCCACCTTCCTGCGACTGCCCAGGCTGCTCGACCAGTTGGAGGCGCTGCCGCGGAACCGCGCCATGGAACTCGACCTGCGGCGGCTGCGGCACCTCGATCACGCCTGCGGCATGGCGCTGGCCGGCTGGGCCGAGCGGCACAGCGAGCAGGGGGTGACGCCGGTGCGGGTCCAGCGGGCACCGGCGTGGGCGGGTGAACCATCCCGGCTCCTGAGGGTGAACCATCCGGACTCCTGAGGCGGCCGGGATCCCGGCCAGGGGCCGTTCCCGGCCCTGACACCGGCTCCGGGCCGTCTCAGGGACATCCCCTATGGCTTCCGGCGCGGCCCCGGGCGACCGTGGCGGTATGAGCCGTTCTACCGATCCATCCCGTCCGCCACGGGACGTGACCCGCGGCGAGAAGCGTCAGCTGGCGCTGGCTTCGGCCACCCTCGGCCCCTGGCGGCCCGCCGCCGCGGTCGGCGCCATCGGCGGGGGGGTCTTTCTGACCTTGTCCGCCATCGGCGGCGACTTCGGGTTCGGCGTCGTCGCCGGGGCCTGCTCCATCGCGCTGATGCTCTTCTTCCTCGTCGGCGGCGCCGGCGCGGTGACGGGGCGCGGCCCGCGGTCCGACCGCCGCATCCGCCGCTGGGCGGCCGAGCACCCGTGGCGCGTCGCGCTGGTACCGGGCGGCATGCTGCTCGTCACCGACCTCGTGATGCGCCAGATCCTCACCTCCGAGGGCTTCTTCGGCAGCCTCTGGGACGGTCTGTGGCGGGGGGCGCTCGTCGCGGGAGTCGTCGGCGTCGTCGGATCGGTGGCCGCGTCCCGCCGGGCCGGTTAGTCCGTGACGTCCTTCACGGCGACGGTCAGCGCGACCCGGTACGGCTCCACGACGCGGCCGTCCGGGAACAGCGTCAGCAGCTCGCGCCGCTCCTCGTCCAGGATCCGGGCGGCGGCCTCCGGGCCGATCACGGCGAAGTAGGACCGGCTGCCCAGCATCGCCAGGTGCGTGTCCACGGGGACGGTGCGGGTCCAGGCCAGGGCGCGGGAGCGCGGGCTCAGGCCGAGGCCGGGACCGAGCGAGCGCAGGACGCTCTCGGCGTCGCCCGCCAGGCCGTACGCGTGATGGCCGGGCACACGGGTGGCGAGCCGGGCCTCCTGTTCCACCACCCACGGCACGTCGGTGTCCGGCAGGTTCCACCACAGCGCGAACGCGCCGCCCGGCCGCAGCACGCGAGCCGCCTCCGGCGCCGAGCGCGCAGGGTCCGTCCAGTGCCACGCCTGCGCGTACGTCACGAAGTCGGCGACCCCCGCGGCGAACGGCAGCGTGTTCCCGTCCCCGCGCACGAGTGGCACCCCCGGCTGCCCCGCCCGCAGCTGCGCCGCCATCCCCGGCCCGGGCTCCACCGCCGTCACGTGCGCCCCGCGCGCCCGCATCAGCGCGGTCGCTATGCCCGTCCCCGCCCCGACGTCCAGCACGACCGCGCCCGTGAGGGTGCGGCCCGCCAGCTCCTCGACGGCGTCGAACATCTCACCCGGGTATCCCGGGCGCGCGGCGGCGTACTGCGCGGCAACGGCGTTGAACGACTCGGCGTACAGGCGGCGGTGTGTCGGCTGTGAGGTCATGCCGGTTGTCTTCCCCAAGCCGCGGCGCCCCGACCCCTGGACCGGGGCGCGGCGGCGGTGCGCTGTCAGCAGTGCGACGTGACGTAGCCGTCGCTGCCGGTGTGCACGTAAGTGTCGGAGACGTACTGGTCGGGGCCGATGCGGTCCCAGATGTTGCTCGTGCCGTAGTAACCGCTCACCGTCGTACCCGGGGTCTGGCAGAAGATGGGCACCTTGACATCGGTGGCCAGCGTCCTCACGATCTGGTAGCTGGTGCCCGGGCCGTTGCGGACGTTGACCCGCGTGCCCGGCGCGACGTCGTAGTAGACCAGATTCGTCGCAGCCGATGCCTCGGCCGCACCACCCAGTACCAGGAAAACCGCCCCGGCCAGGCCGGCCGCACCGGCGGCCAGCACACCGCGCCGCTTGCTCCGCGTACTTAACACGTCGTCCCCTGTCCGTGAATGAAGACGCCGACGTCAGCCGCAGCGTCCCGCGATGTAGCCGTCGCTGCCGGTGTGCACGTACGCGTCGGACACGTACTGCCCCGGGGCGATCCGGTCCCAGATATCGCTCGTGCCGTAATAGCCGTTGACCGTCGTACCGGGCGTCTGGCAGATGACAGGCACCTTCACGTCGTACGGAAGGATCCTGACGATCTGGAAGCTCGTCCCGGGGCCTGTCCGGACGTTGAGGCGGCAGCCCGGAGCGACGGGGTAGTACACGACGTCGGCGGCGGCTGCACCGCTCGCCATCCCGTCCACCAGCGCTTCCGCGGGCACGTCAAGACTGTTCTCGGCCATGGCTCTCCCCCGTGAAGATTCACGCTCTGTCAAGTGCAGGCTAGCAATCCGAGCCTTCGCCGTAAGGACGATCGGTTAGGCTCCCTGGGTTGCGGCCACGGACGAAAACTCGGGGGTGGGTCATGCCGCCGTCGGGCAGACCCGGCACGGGTCCGGAAGCGGAACGTCCGGAATACGCCGGGCAGTACCTCCTGGAGAGCCGGCTCGGAGCCGGCGGCATGGGCGTGGTGCACCTGTCCCGCTCCACCTCCGGCATGCGCCTGGCCGTCAAGGTCGTGCACGAGGAACTGGCCGCGGATCCCGAGTTCAGAGCACGTTTCCGCCAGGAGGTCGGCGCCGCCCGCCGGGTGAGCGGGGCCTTCACGGCACCCGTCGTGGACGCTGACCCCGACGCCGAGCGGCCCTGGATGGCGACCCTCTACATCCCCGGGCCGACTCTCGCCCAGTTCGTGAAGCGGAACGGTTCGGTGGCCCCGGCCCAGGTGCGGTACCTGATGGCGGGCCTCGCCGAGGCGTTGCGAGACATCCACCGGGTCGACGTCGTGCACCGGGACCTGAAGCCGAGCAACGTCCTGCTGGCCGCCGACGGTCCGAAAGTGATCGACTTCGGGATCTCGCGGCCGTCCGACAGCGACCTCCGCACCGAGACCGGCAAGCTCATCGGCACGCCGCCCTTCATGGCTCCCGAGCAGTTCCGGAACCCGCGGTCGGTCGGGCCGGCCGCCGACGTCTTCGCCATGGCGAGCGTCCTCGTCCATGCCGCGACGGGGCGGAGCCCCTTCACCTCGGACAGCCCGTACATCGTGGCGTACCAAGTGGTCCACGACGAACCGCAGTTGGAGGGCATACCGGCGGACCTCCGGCCACTCATCGAGCACTGCCTCGCCAAGGATCCGGACGACCGGCCCACCCCGGACGCCATCATGGCCGAGCTGAGAGCGATCTCGGCCTCGTACGACACCCAGACCTTCAGCGCCTTCGACCTCGGGGACTTCACGGGCGAGGAACTGATTCCGCACCTGCCGAGGCGCATCGGCGACGAGGCCGCCGCGCGCGCTGCCAAGTCCGGCGCGGCAGGTGACAACGCTCCCCGCCGGTCCCGGCTACGGCTCGCCATCGCGGCCACAGCGGCACTGGCCGTTCTGGGATCTGCCGCGGCGCTCACCGTCCAGCACATGGGCAGCAAGCCGGGTGCCGTGGACGGTCAACACCCGGCAGCACGGCAGGGCAGTCCGTCCGCCACAGCCTTCACCCCTTGGCAGAGCACCCTGCCCACGGACGGGGACCACGGGGGCTCGGCCGCCTGCGCGCACGAGGGCGAGGCGGTTTTCTGCACCCGGCCGGGGATCGCCGCCGTCCGGCTCGACGCGAGCAGCGGACGGATACGGTGGTCCGTTCCCAGCCCGGACACGGACCATCTCGGCGGACCGCAGCCTCCGGTCCTGGCGGGCGGTGTGCTGCGCGTCGTCACACATGACGGGAAGGAACTGGCCGGACTGGATCCGGCGACGGGAAAGACCCTCTGGAAGCGGGACATCTCCGCCTATCACGGGGCCCATTACAGCGTCGGCAACACGGTGCTGCTGCTCAAGGCGGGCGGCCGCGTCACTGCCGTCGACGGCGTGACGGGTCAGCAGCGCTGGGACGTCACACTGCCCAGTGAGTCCCAGCCCGTCTTCGCCGCCGTCCGCAGTTCGCGCACCGCCTATTCCGTCGAAGTCTCCGGCGACGGCAAGCACACCGTGGTGAGCGCGCTGAATCTGGCCGACGGAAAAGTGGGGGAGCGACGGCGGTTCGACGGAACGCTCATGCCCGTCGGCCTGTCCGGAAGCACACTGTTCCTGACCTCCGTGGACGACCTGTCCCGGACGGACGGGGTCGTGCGCATCGACACCACCGACTGGTCGGCGAAGCGCACACCACTGCCCATCCCCATGCCCAGCGTGCAGACAGTTGTCAGCGGCACGGTGGTCTACCTGCTGGAGTACGGCGGCGCCCTGATGGCCCTCGACACGAGCCGCGGGAGCGACGACGCGCAGCTTTGGCGCATGGAGACCTCGGTGAGCGAGGGATCACAGCCCGTTGTGGAGGGCGGCCGGCTGTACTACACCGCCGCCGACGGCCGCCTGCTGGCTGTGGACACCCGGCGGGGCGTCTTCCTCGGCCAGACCAGGCCGCGCCCGGCCACGGACAGCGGCCTCGTCTCCGGCGCGCCCCCCTCCCCCGTCGTCGCCGACGGCAAGGTGTTCGCGACCGCGCCCGACGGCACCGTGTTCGCGGTGGACGCCGAGGACCCCTCGCGCTGGTGAGAGCGGGAGGGGTCCCGGGCACAGGAGCGGCCGCGCGGCGCGCGGCGGCGGTCAGCCGTCGAGCTTGGTGACGTCGCGGACCGCGCCCTTGTCGGCGCTGGTGGCCATCGCCGCGTACGCCCTCAGCGCCAGGGAGACCTTGCGCTCGCGTGCCTTGGGGGCGTAGACGCCGCCGAGGGCGGCACGGCGGGCGGCCAGGTCCTCGTCCGTGACGAGCAGTTCGACGGTGCGGCCGGGGATGTCGATCCGGATGCGGTCGCCGTCCTCGACGAGGGCGATCGTGCCGCCGGAGGCCGCCTCGGGGGAGGCGTGGCCGATCGAGAGGCCCGAAGTGCCGCCGGAGAAGCGGCCGTCGGTGATGAGGGCGCAGCTCTTGCCGAGGCCGCGGCCCTTGAGGAAGGAGGTGGGGTAGAGCATCTCCTGCATGCCGGGGCCGCCCTTGGGGCCCTCGTAGCGGATGACGACGACGTCGCCTTCCGTGATCTCCTTGCGGAGGATCTTGTCGACGGCCTCCTCCTGGGACTCGCAGACCACGGCCGGTCCCTCGAAGGTCCAGATGGACTCGTCGACGCCGGCGGTCTTCACCACGCAGCCGTCGACGGCGAGGTTGCCGTGCAGCACGGCGAGACCGCCGTCCTTGGAGTACGCGTGCTCGGCGGAGCGGATGCAGCCCTCGGCGGCGTCGGTGTCCAGGGCCTCCCAGCGCTCGGACTGGGAGAAGGCTTCGGAGGAGCGGACGCAGCCGGGGGCGGCGTGCCAGAGTTCCTCGGCCTCGGCGGAGGGGGAACCGCCGCGGACGTCCCAGGTCTTGAGCCAGTCGGCGAGCGACGGGGAGTGCACGGAGTGGACGTCCTCGTTCAGCAGCCCGGCCCGGTGGAGTTCGCCCAGCAGGGCGGGGATGCCGCCGGCGCGGTGGACGTCCTCCATGTAGTACGTGCGGTTCTTCGCCACGTTGGGGGCGACCTTGGCCAGGCACGGCACGCGCCGGGAGACGGCGTCGATGTCGGTCAGGCCGAAGGGGACGCCCGCTTCCTGCGCGGCGGCGAGCAGGTGGAGGATCGTGTTGGTGGAGCCGCCCATGGCGATGTCCAGGGCCATGGCGTTCTCGAAGGCCTCGAAGGAGGCGACCGAGCGCGGCAGCACGGACTCGTCGTCCTGCTCGTAGTAGCGCCGTGTGATGTCCACCACGGTGCGGCCGGCGTCCTCGTACAGCGCCTTGCGGGCGGTGTGGGTGGCCAGGACCGAGCCGTTGCCGGGCAGCGACAGGCCCATCGCCTCGGTGAGGCAGTTCATCGAGTTGGCGGTGAACATGCCGGAACACGAGCCGCAGGTGGGGCAGGCGTTCTCCTCGATGCGGAGGATGTCCTCGTCGGAGATCTTGTCGTTGACGGCGTCGGCGATCGCGTCGATGAGGTCGAGGGTGCGCACGGTGCCGTCGACGAGGGTCGCGCGGCCGGCCTCCATGGGGCCGCCGGAGACGAAGACGGTGGGGATGTTGAGCCGCAGGGCGGCCATCAGCATGCCCGGGGTGATCTTGTCGCAGTTGGAGATGCAGATCAGCGCGTCGGCGCAGTGCGCCTCGACCATGTACTCGACGGAGTCGGCGATCAGGTCGCGGGACGGCAGCGAGTAGAGCATGCCGCCGTGGCCCATGGCGATGCCGTCATCGACCGCGATCGTGTTGAACTCGCGCGGCACGGCGCCCGCGGCCTTGATCGCCTCGCTCACGATGCGGCCGACCGGCTGCAGGTGCGTGTGCCCGGGCACGAACTCCGTGAAACTGTTGGCCACGGCGATGATCGGCTTGCCGATGTCCTCGCTCGCTACGCCCGAGGCCCGCATGAGGGCGCGCGCGCCCGCCATGTTGCGGCCGTGGGTGACTGTGCGGGACCTCAGCTCGGGCACGGGGACCACTCCCTACGTTTCCATCCTGGAGCCTTCGAGCGTACGCCCCGGGCCGCCGCGGATGACGGTGTGTCCGTATTGCGGACGTGTCGTCCACGGAATGGAAGGCCCGGCCCGCCCACGGCGGCCCGTGGCGCGTCACCCCGCGACGTCTCCGGGTTCGGCCAGGTAGCGCTGGAGCGTCGGCGCGACGAGGCGGACGACCTCCTCGATGTCCGCCGACGCCAGCGGTTCGACACGCACGACGTAGCGCATCATCGCGATGCCGAGCATCTGCGAGGCGGCGAGCTCGGCCCGCAGCCGCGGATCGGGGACCTTCAGTTCGTCCGCCACGCGCTCCAGCATCCGCCGCAGCACGATGCCGCGCAGCACGCTCGCCGCGGTCTCGTTGGTGACCGCCGACCGCATCACGGCCAGCATGGGAGCCCGGGTGACCGGGTTCTCCCAGATGCTCACGAAGAAGCGGGCGAGCCGCTCGCCCACGTCGTCCGGACCGGCCGCGAGGATCTCGGGCACACCGAACGCGGGCTCGAAGGTCATCTCGATCGAGGCCGCGAAGACCTGCTCCTTGGCCCCGAAGTAGTGGTGCACCAGAGCCGCGTCCACACCGGCCGACCGGGCGATCGAGCGGATCGAGGTCTTGTCGTAGCCCCGGGCGGAGAACTCCTCGCGCGCGGCGGCCAGGATGCGGTCCCGGGTCTCGGGTGTGCCCGACCGTGCTCCGGCGGGGCGGCCGCGGCCGCGCCTGCCGCCGGCCGCGCTCTCCCCGTACTCCGGGGCCTCCGGAACCTCCGGGTCCCCCCGGTCCTCCGCGTCCTGCGGGTCCCGCGGCATCAGCCCACCTGCGCCGCGGCGGCCAGGTGCAGCCGGGTGAAGGCCAGCGCCTCGGCGAGGTCGGCCTCCCGTTCGGCGGCGGACATCGCGCGCCGGGTGTTCACCTCGATCACCACATGCCCGTCGAAGCCGCCGGCCGCAAGCCGTTCCAGCAGTTCGGCGCAGGGCTGCGTGCCGCGCCCGGGCACCAGGTGCTCGTCCTTGCCGGAGCCGCTGCCGTCGGCGAGGTGGACGTGGCGGAGCCGGTCGCCCATGCGCCCGAGCATCTCCAGCGTCTCGGCGCGGGCCGTGGCCGTGTGCGACAGGTCGATGGTGAAGTGCCGGTAGTCCTCGCCGGTGGGGTCCCAGTCGGGGGCGTACGCGAGCATCTCGCGGTCGCGGTAGCGCCACGGGTACATGTTCTCCACCGCGAACCGCACGTCCGTCTCGTTCGCCATCCGCCAGATGCCGGAGACGAAGTCCCGGGCGTACGCGCGCTGCCACCGGAACGGCGGGTGGACGACGACCGTCGACGCGCCGAGCCTCTCCGCGGCCGCGCGGGCCCGCTGGAGCTTCACCCACGGGTCGGTCGACCAGACGCGCTGCGTGATCAGCAGGCAGGGCGCGTGCACCGCGAGCACCGGGATGCCGTGGTAGTCCGACAACCGGCGCAGTGCCTCGACGTCCTGGCTCACCGGGTCGGTCCACACCATGACCTCGACGCCGTCGTATCCGAGCCGGGCCGCGATCTCGAAGGCCGTCGCCGTCGACTCGGGGTACACGGACGCCGTGGACAGCGCGACCTTCGCATCGGGTACGCGCACGGTGTGTTCGTTCGGGTCCACAGGGTCAGGGGCTGCCACGGGGAACAGCGTACGGCGGCCGGTCCGCCGAACGTCACATCGCACCGGGGCGACGTGACGCGATCGACACGGCGCGGGACGCCGGGTCCGCGCCCTCCCTGTGCCCGGCGCACCTGCCCGTGCCGGGCGGCCGGCGGGACGTCCTCGCGGGGCCCTCGCAGCACCCTCGCGGGTCAGACGCGCTCGCTGACCATGAGGTCCAGCCGCCGCAGGATGACGCCCTCGCGCAGCGCCCAGGGGCAGATCTCGAGTTCCGTCACGCCGTACAGGTCCATCGCCGCGTCCGCGACGAGAGCGCCGGCGAACAACTGCCGGGCGCGGCCCTCCGAAACGCCGGGCAGCGCCTTGCGGGCGCCCTCGCTCATCGCCGCGAGCCGGGGCACCCAGTCGGCGAGCGACTTACGGGTCAGCGTGCGCTGGATGTAGAGCCCCTCGGCGGAACGGGCGGCACCGGCGATACGGGCGAGCTGCTTGAAGGTCTTGGAGGTGCCGACGACGTGATCGGGCGTCCCGATACGGCTGAACCCGGCGACGGTGCGGGCGATCTCGGCCCGTACGTGCTTGCGCAGCGAGCGGACGTCGTCGCCCGCCGGCGGGTCGCCCGGCAGCCATCCGCTGGTGAGCCGGCCCGCGCCCAGCGGCAGGGAGACCGCGGCGACCGGCTCCTCGTCCATGCCGTACGCGACCTCCAGGGAGCCCCCGCCGATGTCGAGCATCAGCAGCCGCCCCGCGGACCAGCCGAACCAGCGGCGCGCGGCCAGGAAGGTGAGCCGGGCCTCGTCCTCGCCGGAGAGCACGGTGAGGTCGACACCGGTCTGCTCGGCGACCCGGGCCAGCACCTCGTCGCCGTTGGCCGCCTCGCGGACCGCGGAGGTGGCGAACGGCAGGACCTCCTCGACGCCCTTGTCCTCGGCCACCACCAGGGCCTCGGCGACCTGGGAGATCAGCCGTCGCACGCCGTCCTCGCAAATGGCGCCCCGGTCGTCCAGCAGCTCCGCCAGCCGGAGCTCCGCCTTGTGGGAGTAGGCGGGCAGCGGACGCGCGCCAGGATGCGCGTCCATGACCAGCAGGTGGACGGTATTGGAACCCACGTCGAGGACACCGAGTCTCATGCCCGGAAACCTACTGCTCCGGGTAGTTTCCCGTGACATGCGGGGTGCGCGCTGCCGCGCGGGTGACCCCTGAAGATGCTCCACATGCTTACCCTGACATCGTGGCGAAGGCGAAAAAGGCGACGAAGCGACAGGAACACCCGGTCATCGAGGACGAAGTCGGCCTCGACTTCCCGCGCGCATGGGTGGAGTTCCCCGATCCGGCCGACGACGAACAGATCTTCCGCTGTGACCTGACATGGCTCACCTCGCGCTGGAACTGCATCTTCGGAAGCGGCTGCGAGGGCATCCAGGCGGGCCGCGCGAGTGACGGATGCTGCACCCTGGGCGCGCATTTCTCGGACGACGACGACGAGAAGCGCGTGGCCGGGCATGTGGACCGGCTCACACCCGAGCTGTGGCAGTTCCACGACGTCGCCGCGCAGGGGGGCGCGAAGGGCGGCTGGGCCGAGGTCAACGAGGACGGCGACCGGCAGACCCGGCGCCACCAGGGCGCCTGCGTCTTCCTCAACCGCCCCGGCTTCGCGGCCGGCGCCGGATGTGCGCTGCACCTGCTGGCGCTCAGGGAGGGCCGCGAGCCGCTGGAGACCAAGCCGGACGTCTGCTGGCAGCTGCCGATCCGCCGGACGTACGACTGGATCGAGCGGCCCGACGACACGCGCGTGCTGCAGATCTCCATCGGCGAGTACGACCGGCGCGGCTGGGGCCCGGGCGGCCACGATCTGCACTGGTGGTGCACCGGCGCGCGCTCGGCGCACGGAGCGGGCGACCCGGTCTATGTCTCGTACCGCGCGGAACTGACCGAACTCATGGGCACGCAGGGGTACGCGGCGCTCGTCGAGCTCTGCGAGCAGCGGCTCGCCTCGCTGCTGCCGATGGCACCGCACCCGGCCGACCCGGCTCCGGGACACGGCACTGGTGAGGCGCAGGGCCAGGCACAGGGCTAGGACGACGGCGATCCGGACGGCTCGCCGCTGGGCGAGCCGGACGGCGAGGGATCCGGCGCGGGCGACGTGGACGGCTTGGGCGAGGGGTCGGGCGAGGACGGTGACGGGGACGGGGTCCCCGTCCCGTGGATGGTGACGACACCGCCCGAGGGGTCGAAGAAGATCCGGGCGGTCCACGCCCCGGCCGGCTCCCTGTCGCGGTCCACCGACACCGTGATCGTCGTGGTGTCCCCCGGCCGCAGCATGCCGTGACGCCGACTGAGCCGCAGCCAGGGCGCCGACCGTGCGGCGGACCAGCGCACGGCCCGGTCGCCCTCCGCCTTCAAGGTGATGACGGTCACGTCGCCCTCGGTGCGGGCGGCGAGGACGAGCCGCCCCTGACGGTGGGCGGGACGGCCGCCGTGGTCGCCGCCGTGGCCGCCGCCGGCGTCGCCGCCCTTGGTGGCAGGGCTCGACGGCGACGCCGAATCGTCGTGGCCGGCCGGCGGGGCGGAGGTGTCGTCCTGCGCCGCGGGGGCGGCCGAGGTGACCGACACCGACAGCCGCCCGTGGCCGCCGCGCTGGGAACGCCCGCGTTCCGCGCTGCCCGCGACACCGGCCTTCTCGTACGGGAATCCGTCCGGCCCTTCGCCCTCGGCCGCGGTGAAGGAACCTTCCCCCTTCTGCCCCGGGGCCAGCGGCGCCCCGTGGTACGCCGCCCACAGCGCCAGCACCGGCGCCGCCACCACGGCAGCGACGACGGTGGACGTCACCGCGCGGTGCCGCATCCGGGCGCGGCGCGCGGTGCGCTCCTTCAGGTCCATGGGGAAGCCGTGCCGGTCGAAGCGCGGGGTGCACTGGCGGGTGCGCCCGATGCCGCCGCGCATGGCGTGCAGCAGAGCGGCGTACGCGGCCGAGCGCGGGGCCTCGATGGTCGCCAGCACGGCGGTCGCGGCGGTGGTGGCCAGGCCCGGCCACGGGCCCGCGGCGACCGCTCGCTCCGCGGTCAGCCGGCAGTGCGAGCAGACGTCCACGTGATGGACGAGCTCGCGGCGCAGGGCGGTGCCGAGCAGCACCCGGGCGTCCCCTGCGAGCCGGGCGACCGCCGGGCAGTTGCCCAGTTCGACGACGGCCAGGGCGGCCCTGGTGCGCTCCACCTCGCAGGCGGCCTGCGCGAGCAGCGCCCGGGTGGCGTCCGGCTCCAGGCCGACGACCAGCGCCACCTCGTGCGGGGCCAGCTGATGGCGGACCGCCAGCTCCAGCACCTCGCGCTGCTCCGGCGTCGTGCCGGCCGCCTCGGGCCAGGCCAGCGCGGACAGCTCGCCGCGGCGCCGGGCGGCCACCTCCGCGGAGGCCTTCACCGACACCGGGCGGCCGTCCGCCAGCGTGCGCAGGCAGGCCCAGCGGGCCAGCGCGTACAGCCAGGGGCGCCGCAGCTCGGGGTCGCGCAGGCGGGCGCGCTGCCGCTCGGCGACCGCCAGTACGTCGCCGAGGGCCACGGCCGCGGCGTCGTGCTCGCACAGCACCGACAGGCAGTAGGTGAACAGCCCGTCCAGGTACGGCTCGTAGTGGGCGGGCGGCTGCGAGGGCAGCGTGCCGTCCGGCCGGCGCCGTCCCGCCGCCGGGCCGGTCCCGCCGCCCGCCGCGGCGCGGCCGCGCTGGACCGGCGCGCGGTGTCGGCGGTGCGCGCCGGTCGTCTGCGAGGGTGTCTCAGGCCTGCTGCTCATCACTCCGTGACGGTAGGCCCACGGTCCGTACACCCTCAGCCGTCACGGCGGGCTTTAACCCAATTGGGTGGTGATCCCGCCCGAAAGAGCACACCTCGGCCACCCTTCGGGGCGATGTCTCGGGCGTGTGCGCGAGAGCTCCGCGGCGGGATCCGGGGCACCGGCACCCGCGGGACGGCGGCGACGGCCATGGCAGCGGCGGCCGCGATGGCCGCGATGGCCGCGATGGCCGCAATGTCAGTGGTACCCGATACCGTGCACGGCATGGCTGCCCGGACTCGACCCGCGTCAAAGGACCGACCGTCCTATCGCTGCACGGCATGCGGCTGGACGACCGTCAAATGGCTCGGCCGCTGCGGCGAGTGCCAGGCGTGGGGCACGATCGAGGAGTACGGCGGCGCCTCGCCGGTGCGCACGACCGCGGCCGGCCGTGTCACGACGCCGGCCATGCCGATCGGGCAGGTGGACGGCCGCCAGGCGACCGCGCGCGGCACCGGCGTGCCGGAACTGGACCGGGTGCTGGGCGGGGGGCTGGTCCCCGGCGCGGTGGTGCTGCTCGCCGGGGAGCCGGGCGTCGGCAAGTCGACGCTGCTGCTGGACGTCGCCGCGAAGGCGGCCGGGCCCGAGGCGCGCACGCTCTATGTGACCGGTGAGGAGTCCGCGTCGCAGGTGCGGCTGCGGGCCGACCGTATCGGCGCCCTGTCCGAGCATCTCTACCTCGCCGCCGAGACCGACCTCTCGGCGGTGCTGGCGCACCTGGACGACGTCAAGCCCGCGCTGCTCGTCCTGGACTCGGTGCAGACCGTCGCCTCGCCGGAGATCGACGGCGCCCCCGGCGGCATGGCCCAGGTCCGCGAGGTCGCCGGAGCACTGATCCGGGCGTCGAAGGAACGCGGCATGTCCACGCTGCTCGTTGGCCACGTCACCAAGGACGGCGCGATCGCCGGGCCCCGGCTGCTGGAGCACCTGGTGGACGTGGTGCTGTCCTTCGAGGGCGACCGGCACGCCCGCCTGCGGCTGATCCGGGGCATCAAGAACCGCTACGGCGCCACCGACGAGGTCGGCTGCTTCGAACTGCACGACGAGGGCATCACCGGCCTGGCCGATCCCTCGGGGCTGTTCCTGACCCGGCGCGACGAGCCGGTGCCCGGCACCTGCCTGACGGTGACGCTGGAGGGCAAGCGCCCGCTGGTCGCCGAGGTGCAGGCGCTGACCGTGGACACCCAGATCCCCTCGCCGCGCCGCACGACCTCCGGCCTGGAGACCTCGCGCGTGTCGATGATGCTGGCGGTGCTGGAGCAGCGCGGCCGCATCCGGTCGATCGGCAAGCAGGACATCTACACCGCCACCGTGGGCGGCGTGAAGCTCAGCGAGCCCGCCGCGGACCTCGCCGTGGCCCTGGCACTGGCCAGCGCCGCGATCGACACCCCGCTGCCGAAGAACCTGGTCGCGGTGGGCGAGGTGGGCCTGGCGGGCGAGGTCAGACGGGTCACCGGCGTGCAGCGGCGGCTCGCCGAGGCGGCCCGGCTGGGCTTCACCCACGCCCTCGTTCCGCCGGATCCCGGCAGGATCCCGGCGGGGATGAAGGTGACGGAAGTGACGGACATAGGGGACGCCTTGCGCGTCCTGCCCAAGAGGGCCCCCCGTCCGTGAGCCTTCCGACGGTAAACTTTGCCCTGGTCTCGCCCATCCGGGCATCCGTACGACCGGAGGAGAGCAGTGGCAGCCAATGACCGGGCGGCAGCTCCCGGCAAAGCCTGGGGTCGCGAGGGCTCCGGTACTGACAGCCTGATGCGCGCCTCCCTGAGCGCCGTGGCTCCCGGCACCAGCCTGCGCGACGGCCTGGAAAGGGTCCTGCGCGGCAACACCGGCGGCCTGATCGTCCTGGGCATGGACAAGCTCGTCGAGTCGCTGTGCACCGGCGGTTTCGTCCTGGACGTCGAGTTCTCCGCGACGCGCCTGCGCGAGCTGTGCAAGCTCGACGGCGCCCTGATCCTCGACAAGGACATCACCAAGATCGTGCGGGCCGGTGTCCAGCTCGTCCCGGACGCCGCGATCCCCACCGAGGAGACCGGCACCCGCCACCGCACCGCGCAGCGGGTCTCCATCCAGACCGGCTTCCCGGTCGTCTCCGTCAGCCAGTCGATGCGGCTGATCGCGCTGTACGTCGACGGTCAGCGCAGGGTCCTGGAGGACTCCGCGGCGATCCTCTCCCGCGCCAACCAGGCGCTGGCCACCCTGGAGCGCTACAAGCTGCGGCTGGACGAGGTCGCGGGCACGCTGTCCGCGCTGGAGATCGAGGACCTGGTCACGGTCCGCGACGTCACCGCGGTCGCGCAGCGCCTGGAGATGGTGCGCCGCATCGCCACCGAGATCGCGGAGTACGTGGTCGAGCTGGGCACCGACGGCCGGCTGCTCTCGCTCCAGCTGGACGAGCTGATCGCGGGCGTCGAGCCCGAACGCGAGCTCGTCGTGCGCGACTATGTGCCCGAGCCGACCGCCAAGCGCAGCCGCACGGTCAACGAGGCCCTCTCCGAGCTGGACTCGCTCCCCCACGGCGAACTGCTCGAACTGTCCACCGTGGCAAGGGCGCTGGGCTACGCCGGCTCCCCCGAGGCGCTGGACTCCGCGGTCTCGCCGCGCGGCTACCGGCTGCTCGCCAAGGTGCCGCGGCTGCCGAACACGATCGTGGAGCGCCTGGTGGAGCACTTCGGCGGGCTGCAGAAGCTGCTCGCGGCCAGCGTGGACGATCTGCAGACCGTCGACGGCGTCGGCGAGGCCCGCGCCCGTTCGGTCCGCGAGGGCCTGTCGCGCCTGGCGGAGTCCTCGATCCTGGAGCGCTACGTCTGACCATCGGGCCGGCGCCCGCCGCCCGGGATGTCCCGGGCCGGTGCGCCGGCCCGGCGTCCGTACCGGTCAGGCGTCCTTCAGGACGAAGGACGTCTGCTTGGCCTGGAAGCCCGGCAGCTTCGCATCGACCAGGTAGGTGCCCAGCGGTGCCGTCCGGCCCTCGGGGGTCGCGCACTGCGGCGAGCTGGTCGTGCGGTCCCACCGCAGCTCGTACGTGGTCGAGCTGTTCGCCGGTACCTGCAGCAGGTAGCCGGAGCGGTTTCGGGGACAGTCGTCGCTGGCCCAGCGGTGGTTGTCGTCCACGTCGGAGACGGTGAAGACGGCCGCGGCCGGCCCGAAGTCCAGCTTGCAG
Organism: Streptomyces sp. RLA123; assembly: GCF_056270165.1. Classification (NCBI taxonomy): domain Bacteria; kingdom Bacillati; phylum Actinomycetota; class Actinomycetes; order Kitasatosporales; family Streptomycetaceae; genus Streptomyces; species Streptomyces sp. RLA123. The sequence continues at coordinate 3,661,204 of NZ_JBWDOR010000003.1, forward strand.
CTGACACCGGAGGAGTTGGTGGCGGTCAGCCTGAACGTGGGCTTCTCGCCGGGCTCGTAGGAGTTCTGCTCGCTGCGCAGGCTGAGCGTGACGGACGAGGCGGTGCAGTCGGGGAGGCTGGAGCCGGCGGGCAACTGCGCGCCGCCCCCGCTGCCGCTGCCGCCGCTGCCGGAAACGCCGCCGCCGGACGCGGAGTCCGTGCCGCCGCCGGACGAACCGCCGTCCGCGCTGCTGCCGGTACCCCCGGTGTCGCCGCCGGACGAACTGCCGTCCGTGGCACCGGAGTCACCGGCGCCGTCGGTGGAACCGCCGCCGGAGGAGTCGCCGCCGACCGAGCCGCCGGGACGGGAGCTGTTGAGCGGGCCGCTGGCGGACGGACCGGGCGTGATGGAGGGCACGGGGGTGTGGCCGCCGGGGCCGCCCGCCCTGTTCCCGCCGCCTCCGTCACGGAAGTTGACGGCCCACACCGTCAACGCGGTGATCACCAGGAGGAGGAGCAGCAGAACCGCCCGTCGTCGCCAGTAGATGGACGACGGGAGAGGTCCCACGGGATTGCGCACAGAGCCCACGCGCAAACCTTATGCGCTTTCCCTTGAATCGGACCAAGGCACGCGCGGCACGCAGGCAACTTGTGTGATTGATCAGCAGATCTCCCCTGCCCGCCGGGCCGGTTCCGGGGCCGTAGGATCGGTGACGCTATGAGCGAGCACCGTGATCTTCACTCCCCCGTGATCGACTGGTTCGACGAGAACGCCCGGGACCTGCCGTGGCGCCGCCCCGAGGCAGGCGCCTGGGGCGTCATGGTGAGCGAGTTCATGCTGCAGCAGACGCCGGTCGCGCGGGTGCTGCCGGTGTACGAGCAGTGGCTGGAGCGCTGGCCCGATCCGGCCGCGCTCGCCGCCGAGCCGCCCGGCGAGGCGGTCCGCGCCTGGGGCCGGCTGGGCTATCCGCGCCGGGCGCTGCGACTGCACGCCGCCGCCACCGCGATCGCACACCTCCACGACGGCCATGTCCCCACCGAACACGGTGAGTTGCTGGCTCTTCCGGGCATCGGCGAGTACACGGCCGCGGCCGTCGCCTCGTTCGCGTACGGACAGCGGCACGCGGTGCTGGACACCAATGTGCGCCGGGTGTTCGCGCGCGCGGTGACCGGCGTGGAGTACCCGCCGAACGCCACGACCGCCGCCGAGCGCAAGGTCGCCCAGCGTCTGCTCCCCGCCGACGAGGCCACCGCCGCCCGCTGGGCCGCCGCCACGATGGAACTGGGCGCGCTCGTGTGCACCGCGCGCGGCCCGGAGTGCGTACGCTGCCCGATCGCCGCGCGGTGCGCCTGGCGGCTGGCCGGCTCCCCGGCGCACGAGGGCCCCCCGCGCCGCGGCCAGACGTACGCGGGAACCGACCGGCAGGTGCGCGGGAAGCTGCTGGCGGTGCTGCGCGACGCGACCGCCCCGGTGCCGCAGGCGGCCCTGGACGCGGTCTGGCACGAGCCGGTGCAGCGTGCCCGCGCCCTGGACGGGCTGGTCGCCGACGGCCTGGTCGAGCCGCTGGCGGGCGGGATGTACCGGCTGCCGGGCTGAGCACGGCCCCCTCGGCTGTCGTGGGGCCCATCGGTCCACCCGGAAAGTCCGCCCGTTACACAACCGATGGGTTCCTGTAGGGCCGCTGTGCGGCTGCGGTGGTGAAAGCCGTACATGCCCTCCGTAGCGTCGGCCGCGTCGTGATGGAACGCGCGGAGCGGAGGGACGCCATGGGGGCGAATGCCGAGGGGTCAGCCCAGGTGATGGACTTCGAGGAGTACGTACGGAGCCGTCAGGACGCCCTGCTGCGCAGCGCCCGCCGCCTGGTCCCGGACCCGATCGACGCACAGGACCTCGTCCAGACCGCGCTCGCCCGGACCTACCCGCGGTGGGACGACATCGCCGACAAGAGCCTCGCCGACGCCTACATGCGCCGGGTGATGATCAACACCCGTACCGAGTGGTGGCGGGCCCGGCGCCTGGAGGAGGTGCCGACCCCCGAACTGCCCGAGGGCGCCGTCGACGACGGCGCCGAGCAGCGCGCGGACCGCGCCATGCTGCTGGAGGCGTTGCAGGGCCTGGCGCCCAAGCAGCGCCAGGTGGTGCTGCTGCGCCACTACCGGCAGCTGAGCACGGAGGAGACGGCGCACGTTCTGGGCATGTCGGTGGGTACCGTGAAAAGCACACTGCACCGGGCGCTGGCGCGACTGCGCGCCGACCTCGGACGGCAGAGCAATGGTTACGGAAGGCCCGAAGGGCTCGGAGACATCAGGACGGAGGGTGTGTGCGCCGCAGCATAGTCCCGGTCGGCGCCGCCGTCGCCGCGGTCGCGGTGTGCGGGTCGGCGCTGGTGGCGGTGACCGGCTGCCGTGACGCCGGCGGGGTACGCGAGGAGGGCACGGCGCTCTCCTCGGCGCTGCCGGTGCCGGGCCCCCCGTCCACGGGCGTCACACCGACGGCGCGGGCGCGCCGGTCGTCCGACGGCGTCTCCCCGAGTCTTGTGCGCACGCCCGCCGCGAACGCGGTGCACCTGGTGAAGTCCGACCCCAAGGTCGCCGAGGACATCCGCGCCCGGCTGGTGGCATGCGTGGCCGCCTCGTCGGTCCCCGGATCGACGGCCCTCGACGCCACCCGCGGCAGCACCACCGCCGGCGCGCCCGCGGCACAGGCACCGGTGACGCCCTCCCCGGCCCCCGGGCCCCTGTACCCCGTCGACGACCGCTACGGCGACCTGACGGGCAAGGGCGCGGCCGATCTCGTCGTCACCGTCTCGACCTGCGGCGACGGGGTGGGTATCGGCGCGTACGTCTACCGCCGCGAGCACGGGAGGTACGTCAACGTCTTCGCCGACGAGCAGCCCCCCGTCTACGCCGAGATCAGCGACGGCGCCCTCAAGGTCACCCACCAGGTGTACGAACCGCAGGACGCCGTGTCGAACCCCTCCGGCGAGGACGTCACCACCTACCGGTGGAACGGGACGCGCTTCGAGGAGACCTCCTACAGCCACCGTGACTACGAGAGCGGCAGTGAGGACACCTCCCATGGCTGACACGCACGTCCTGTTCGTCGAGGACGACGACGTCATCCGCGAGGCCACGACCCTGGCGCTGGAACGGGACGGCTTCGAGGTCACCGCCGTGCCCGACGGGCTGTCCGGGCTGGACGCGTTCCGCGCCCGCCGGCCCGACCTGGCGCTGCTGGACGTCATGGTGCCGGGGATGGACGGGGTGAGCCTGTGCCGGCGCATCCGGGACGAGTCCACGGTGCCGGTGATCATGCTGTCGGCGCGGGCCGACGCGATCGACGTGGTGCTCGGCCTGGAGGCGGGCGCCGACGACTACGTGACCAAGCCCTTCGACGGGGCCGTGCTCACGGCCAGGATGCGGGCCGTGCTGCGCCGCTTCCGGCTGGCCGCTGCCGGCGACGAGCCGGCCGGGACCGGGGTGCTCGCCTTCGGCGACCTGGAGGTGGACCCGGAGGGCATGGAGGTGCGGCGCGGCGGCGAGCGGCTGGCGCTGACCCCGACCGAGATGCGGCTGCTGCTGGAGTTCTCGGCGGCGCCGGGCACCGTGCTGTCCCGGGACAGGCTGCTGGAGCGGGTCTGGGACTACGCGTGGGGCGGTGACACCCGCGTCGTGGACGTCCATGTGCAGCGGCTGCGGGCCAAGGTCGGCCAGGACCGGATCGAGACGGTGCGCGGTTTCGGCTACAAGTTGCGGGGCTGAGCCCGGTGACCGCGCGCCGGGGCGGCAGGCTCCGCCCACTGCCGAAGATCGGTCTGCGCTGGAAGGTGTGCGCGGCCATCGCCGCGGTGTCGGCCCTGGTCGCCCTGGTGCTGAGCCTGGTGGTGCACAACGCGGCACGGGCCAGCATGATCGACAACTCCCGGGACGTGCAGATCGAGAAAGCCCAGTTCGCGCAGCGGATCTACGAGTCCACCGGCCGGCTCACCATGGACGCCCAACTGAACGACCCCGCCCTGCCGGCCCCCCTGACGCGGCTGGCACGCGAGGGCAAGCGGGCCACCTTCGTCGCCGACACCGGCGGTGCGCCGGTGGTGTGGGCGGAGACCCCGCTCGCGGACGGCAGGATCCTCTCCCTGAAGACCACCTCCACCGACCGCTTCTCGGTCCTGGAGGACCTGGACCAGGCGCTGGTCATCGGCTCCACCGCGGTCGTGGTCGGCGGCACCGCGCTCGGCGTCCTCATCGGCGGCCAGCTGTCGCGCCGGCTGCGCAAGGCCGCCGTGGCGGCCGGCCGGGTGGCCGACGGCGAGACCCGGGTACGGGTGCGGGAAGCCATCGGCGGCCGGGTCCGCGACGAGACGGACGAACTCGCGCGCGCGGTGGACGCCATGGCGGACGCCCTGGCCGGACGCCTGGAGGCCGAACGCCGGGTCACCGCCGACATCGCCCACGAGCTGCGCACCCCCGTGACGGGTCTGGTCACCGCCGCCGAACTGCTGCCGCCGGGCCGCCCCGCGGAGCTGGTGCGGGACCGGGCGCAGGCGCTCCGCACCCTCGTGGAGGACGTCCTGGAGGTCGCCCGGCTCGACGGCGCCGCCGAGCAGGCCGATCTCCAGGACGTCGCCCTCGGCGATTTCGTGCGCCGCCGGGTCGCCGCGGCGGCACCCTCGGCCACCGTCGACATACGCGACGACGCGGTCGTGCGCACCGACCCCCGGCGCCTGGAACGTGTGCTGGCCAACCTGCTCGCCAACGCCGCCCGGCACGGCCGGCCGCCCATCGAGGTCACGGTCGACGGCCCCTATCTGGAGGTCCGCGACCACGGTCCCGGCTTCCCCGAGGACCTGCTCCGCGACGGCCCCAGCCGCTTCCGCACCGGCAGCAGCGACCGCGGCGGCGGCCACGGCCTCGGCCTGACCATCGCCGCGGGCCAGACCCGCGTCCTCGGCGCCCGCCTCACCTTCCGCAACGCCCCCGGCACCAGCGGCGGCGCCGTCGCCCGGCTCCTGCTTCCCCGGGACTAGGGCCTGCCGGCTCAGCCGTCGATCTACTCCTGCGTGCCGTCGCCCCACTCCTTGGTGAGGTCCAGCTCGTCGCGCCGCTGGGTGAGGCTGAACCAGTTGCCGGAGTCGTCACGCATGATCGCCTCCGTGCCGTAGGGGCGCTCCTGGGGTTCCTGGAGGAAGGTGACGCCCTTGCCCTTGAGGTCGCGGTAGGTGGCGTGGATGTCGTCGGTACGGAGCACGCCCGCGCCGAGGACGCCCTTGGCCACCAGTGACCTCAACTGCTCGGCGGACTCGGGGTCGAGCGCGGGCGGGCCGGGAACCATGAGGGTGATCTCCACGTCGGGCTGCTCCTTGGGGCCCACGGTCAGCCAGCGCATCGCCCCCATGCTCATGTCCGTGCGCACCTCGAAGCCGAGCTTGCCGGTGTAGAACTCCTTGGCGCGTTCCTGGTCCTGCACCCAGACGGTGACGATGGAGATACCGGTGATCCCAGTGGTCATGACCTGCTCCTGAGGGGGTCGTGTGCTTGCCCTTCCACGCTAGGCGGGGGCCGCCTCACGGCGCTTCTCCGCGATTGCGGAATCCGCCGGCCCAGAACAGCGCGTAGCAGCCGGGTATCAGGGCGGCGCCGCGGCCGAGGTGCCTGCGGCGGTACTCGGTCGGGGTGAGCCCGGTGTACTGCTTGAAGCGGCTGGAGAAGGTGCCGAGGCTGGAGAAGCCCACGAGCGTGCAGATCTCGGTGACGGCCAGGTCCGCCGTGCGCAGCATCTCCTCCGCGCGCTCGATGCGGCGCCGGCTCAGGTACTGCCCTGGCGTCTCCCCGTACACCGCCTTGAAGGAGCGCACGAAGTGGTAGCGGGAGTAGCCGGCGTGCGCGGCCACCGCGTCCAGGTCCAGCGGCTGGGCCCAGTCGCGGTCCATCGCGTCCTTGGCCAGCCGCAGCTGCCGCAGGAGCCGGAGGTTCGCCGCCATACGACGATGCTCGCACGGGGGTCGGACACCGACCCCCGTGCGAGCACGGGTCACAGCGGGTGGAGAGGGAGGGAGCGGGGACGGGCGGGGACGGGGCTCAGAAGGCCTCGACCGCTGCCACGACCTCCTGCTCGCCGCCCTTCTCCTCGGTGGCCTTGGCGGACGGGCCGCCGCGCAGCGGGATCTCCTTGAGGAAGAACGCGACGATGAAGCCGACGACGCTGAGCGCCGCGCCCCACAGGAAGACGGAGTGCGTACCGGTCGCGACCGCGTGGAGGTACGCGTCCCTCACCGCCTCGGGCAGCTTGGCCAGGCTCTTCGGGTCCATCTGACCGGACCCGCCGGCGACCGCCGACCCGGAGCCGCCCATCCGGGCGGTCATGGTGTCCTGCACCTTGTTCACGAAGATCGAGCCGAAGAGCGCGACACCGAAGGAGCCGCCGATCGTGCGGAACAGGGTGGAGGACGAGGAGCCGACGCCGATGTCCTTCATCTCGACGCTGTTCTGCGCGATCAGCATGGTGATCTGCATCAGGAAGCCCATGCCGGCGCCGAGCACGGCCATCCACACGCCGGAGACGAAGCGGGAGGTGTCGGTGTCCATGGTCGACAGGAGGTAGAGCCCTGCGGTGATCAGGGCGCCGCCGATGATCGGGAAGATCTTGTACTTGCCGGTCTGTGTGGTGACCCGGCCCGCGATGAGCGAGACCACCATCATCGACAGCAGCATCGGCAGGAGCAGCAGACCGGAGTTCGTCGCCGAGGCGCCCTGGACGGTCTGCTGGTACAGCGGCAGGAACGTGATCGCGCCGAACATCACGAAACCGACCAGGAAGCCGATCACCGAGATCAGCGAGAAGTTGCGGCTGCGGAAGATGTGCAGCGGCATCACCGGCTCGGCCGCGCGGGTCTCGGCGAACAGGAAGGCGGCGAGCGCGACCACGCCGAGCGCGAGCAGTCCGAAGATCTGGACGGACGCCCAGGGGTACTCCTTGCCGCCCCAGGTGGTGAGGAGGACCAGCGAGGTGATGCCGACGGTGAGCAGGATCGCGCCGAGGTAGTCGATGCGCGCCTGGACCCGCTTCTTCGGCAGGTGCAGCACCGCCGAGATCACGAAGAGCGCGACCACGCCGAGCGGCAGGTTGATGTAGAAGCTCCAGCGCCAGCCCCAGTTGTCGGTGATGCTGCCGCCGACCAGCGGGCCGCCGATCATGGCGACCGCCATGACGCCGGCCATCATGCCCTGGTACTTGCCTCGCTCACGGGGCGGGATCAGGTCACCGATGATCGCCATGACGCCGACGATCAGGCCACCGGCGCCCAGGCCCTGAATGGCGCGGAAGGCGATCAGCTGCCCCATGTCCTGCGCCATGCCGGACAGCGCCGAACCGATCAGGAAGAGCACGATCGAGCCCATGAAGATGCCCTTGCGACCGTACATGTCGCCGAGCTTGCCCCAGATGGGAGTCGACGCGGCCGTCGCGAGGGTGTAGGCGGTGACCACCCACGACAGGTGCTCAAGGCCTCCCAGTTCGCCGACGATGGTGGGCATCGCCGTGCCGACGATCATGTTGTCGAGCATCGCGAGCAGCATCGCGATCATCAGCCCGAACAGCACCACACGCACACTGCGCTGCGGTGCCTCGGCGGTGTCCGCCATTACAAGCTCCCCTACTTGTCACGCACTCGTCGTGAGTTGCTTACCTGCCGCCCGGCTAGTTGCCCCGGGCATCCTGAATGTAAGGCGCTAACTAGCCGGGCGTCAAGTAAGTTAAAGTTCGCCCATGGCCACGCCGCACACGCGCAGAGGTGATACGCGCCGTCGCATCCAGGACGTCGCGCTCGAGCTGTTCGCACATCAGGGGTACGAGAAGACCTCCCTGCGCGAGATCGCCGAGCACCTCGACGTCACCAAGGCGGCGCTGTACTACCACTTCAAGACCAAGGAAGACATCCTCATCGGCATCGTGGAGGATCTGACCTCCCCGGTCGACGAGTTGATCGAGTGGGCAGCCGAGCAGCCCCGCACCATGGAGACCAAGTACGAGGTGCTGCGCCGCTACAGCGAGGCGCTGTGGATCGCTGGGCCGCTCTTCCGCTTCCTCCAGGAGAACCAGGCCACGGTCCGCGAGCTCAGCATCGGCGAGGCCTTCAAGTCCAAGCTGTTCGCCGTGCACTCGTTGCTGCGCGAACCCGACGCCCCGCTCGCCGACCAGGTGCGCTCGATCACCGCCGTCTTCGCCATGCACGCGGGCATGTTCACCACGCAGAACATCGAGGGCGACCCCGAGGAGAAGCGCGCAGCCGTCCTCGAGGTCGCCCAGGGGCTCATCGCCGAGACCTACCGGGGTGACCGGGGGCAGGGCGGAGCGGGTGAAGCGGGTGGGGCAGAGGGACCGGATCGGTCACCGCAGGGTCAGACCGAGACGCCCTCGGCCCGCAGGAAGGGCAGCGGGCTCACCGAGGAGCCGTAGTACGGGGTCTTGCGGATCTCGAAGTGCAGGTGCGGGCCGGTGCTGTTGCCGGTGTTGCCGGACAGCGCGATCTGCTCTCCGGTGTTCACGTGCTCGCCGACGCGCACCTGGATCTTCGACAGGTGGCCGTACTGCGAGTACGTGTTGTCCGCGTGGCGGATGACGATGTTGTTGCCGTAGGCGCCGCCCCAGCCGGCCGTCACGACGGTGCCGCCGTGCACGGCGTGCACATCGGTGCCGATGGAGACCGCGAAGTCCTGGCCGGAGTGCTTGTGCGCCCAGTGGGCGCCGTTCTTCATGTAGCCGGCGGAGAGCTGGTAGTGCTTGACCGGGGTCATCCAGGCGGCGGAGACCCGCTGCTGGTGCGCGACGTGCAACTGGGTGCGGGCATGACGGTCGGCCGTGTTCGCCACGGCGGCGCGCTTCTGCACGTCCGCCTGGGCGCGGGTGGCCTCCGCCAGCTTGCCGGCCGCGCCCATCCCCAGCAGCCCCGGCTCCTTGGTCTCGGCCATTGCCGTGCCCGCTGCACCGAGCGCCAGCGACGCCACGACGCCGGCGGTCACGACGGCGCCGCGGCCGCGGATGACGGAGTGGGAGAAGTTGGGCTTGAGCATGCAATTACCTCGCGGAAATAGCCGGATACGTCGTTGCGGTTGTCGGCCGCGAGTCACAGGTAACCCGGCATTCCCGGCGGGGACAAACCCCTGCATGCACTATTCGGCATCGTAGACATGGCCCTCGATGCGGCCCTGATCCCTTTTCCACGGGGCCGGACTCCCCTATTGCCCTTCGTACGTGCCCCAGGTCACGTGGGTCAGGTCACCACCCCTGGGACCAAAGGAAATGGCCCCCTAAGGACGAAAGACCGCCCCTGGGGACCAAAGTCCTGTGGCCCGCGCCACCTGCCCGGAGAAAGCCGTCACGGCCTTTCTTCAACGGAATTCAGTGCGACAAGGACGACGGACGTGCGGCCGTCGGCGACCGACCGGAAGCGCGACGGGGCGACCGAGGCGTCCAGGGACCAGCGCTGGGCGGGGCGGCTGTTGCGCGGTGCGAGGACGACCCCGGCGCCGCGCTCCGCACCGTCCGGAGCGACGGCGAGCTGCTGGTTCCAGCGCGGCACGAGGTCGCCGGTGAGCGTCAGGTCGTAGCGCACGTCCTGTGCGCCGGTAACGAACGAAGCCGTGCACAGCGCCAGTTCGAGCGCCGCACCCCGGTGCGAGTTCAGGCAGTACGAGGGCTCGGCGACGCTGCGCAGCAGCCCGTCCCGTTCGTACGTCCAGAACTGGGTGGCCCCGGAGTCGCACACCTGGGTACGCGCCGTGGTGCCCAGGACCGTCCCGCGACCGGTCAGGTCGACGCACAGGTCGCTGCCCTGGTTGCGCAGCCGCCCCCGCAGCCCCTCGCCCGGCGCAGGGTCGGCGGTGACGGCGCCGGAGCCGGGCGCTCTGGCGGACGCCGAACCCGTGGGCGGGACGGAGGCGGAGGCGGTGAGGGACGCGCCCGGGAAGACACCCGCCGAGGACCGGTCGTCGGTGCCGTCGTCCGACAGCAGCCCGGCGAGCCCTGCGACGGCAGCCACGAGCAGCACGACGCCGCCGACCCCCAGGGCGGTCGCTCCGGCCGCTCCCGGCCGCCGACGGCCGCGCAGCAGCCCTCCTGACCCCCGGCGCCGGGCGCCGTGCCGGGGCCCCGACGGGCCGCCGGGGCGACCGCCCGGAGCGGCCGCGGCATCGTTGTCACGCGCCGCACGGCGCGCGGGGCGGGAGTCGAGATAGGTCCGCGCCTCCCAGACCAGCACCGCCTCGGCGATCAGCGCGCCCAAGCGGTCCTTGGACTGGTCGAGTTGCTCCGCGGCATACCGGCAGTGGTCGCATTTGGCGATGTGGCGCTGCAGATCGGGCACGAGGTCGGCGCCCCCGCGGTGGAGGGAGATGTCCAGCAGCCGGCTGAACTGCAGGCAGCTCTCGTACGGGGCCAGGTCGCGGTGGGCCTGGACACAGGCCTCACGGAAGCGGGTGCGCGCGAGCTCCAGCTGCCCGGCGGCCTTCTCCTGGCCGACGCCGAGCAGGGCGGCCGGCACGGCCACGGTCTCCGCGTCGACCTCGACGTGCCAGAGCAGGCAGCGGGCGGGTTCGGGGAGCCGCTGGAACGCCCGGTGGACCAGCCTGCGGTTGTCCGGGACGGCCAGGCGCGGGTCGGTCTGGTCCCCGCGGAGCCGCAGGCCGCGGTGGAGGGAGGCGCGCCGGCGGTCCGTGGCCCATTCCTCCGCGATGCGGTGGACGGTGACCAGGAGCTCCGGGCGCCAGGCCGCCGACGGCCCGGTCAGCCGCAGTGTGTCGACGAAGACCCGGGTGAAGGCCGCCGACGCGAGGATGCCCGCGGCGTGCCCGGAGACGGAGCACAACTCCGCGTACTCGAAGACCGGCCGCCAGTGGCGGGCCAGCAACTCCTCGAAGGGCTGGTGGACGGCTTTCTTTCCCGAGAAGTTTCTGAGCTCCACCGACAGGGCCTCGTCCGGAACGTCGAACAAATGGCCGGGGTGCGGGGAATTCGAGGGATGCGAATCCTTCAACGAGCGTTTCCTTCCGCGTACGCCGCACCGGGAAAAGTACGAACCATTCCACCGTCGGGCACGCAGCTACGTGGGGGGACGCGGGACCGGGACACCGGGAGAGGTACTCTCCCCCTTCGCCTGGAGCAGCTCATCGGGAATGCCCGCGGGAATGACGGCACGACACCGGCCCACGGAGAAGGAAGACAGAAGGAAGAGGTTCCCGCGCGCGAGCAGGGCTCACCTTTCCATAAATCAGACGAGCACAACAAGGGTCGGTTCATCGGGAACACAAATGAGCCGGCCCCGCCCGTACTTATGTACGGACGGGGCCGGCCCCGGTGTTCGACGACGCGTGACTAGGCGTCCTTGCTGAGGTTCGGGCCCGAACCTCCGCTGCCGGCCGCCTCGACCGGCGGGGCGTCGGCGACGGCCACCTTCTCCTCACCGCGGAAGGTGAACTTGATGTTCTCGCCCTCGCCCTCGGTGCCCACGACCACGATGTGACCGGTGCGCAGCTCACCGAAGAGGATCTTCTCGGAGAGCACGTCCTCGATCTCGCGCTGGATCGTCCGGCGCAGCGGCCGGGCACCCAGCACGGGGTCGTAGCCGCGCTTGGCGAGCAGGGACTTGGCCTCGGGACTGAGCTCGATGCACATGTCCTTGTCCCTGAGGCGCTCGTCCACCCGGGCGATCATGAGGTCGACGATCTGGATGATGTCTTCCTCGCTGAGCTGGTGGAAGACCACGATGTCGTCGACACGGTTCAGGAACTCGGGGCGGAAGTGCTGCTTGAGCTCCTCGCCGACCTTGGCCTTCATCCGCTCGTACCCGGTCTTGACGTCGCCCGCGGCCGCGAAGCCGAGGTTGAAGCCCTTGGAGATGTCCCGGGTGCCCAGGTTGGTGGTCATGATGATGACCGTGTTCTTGAAGTCCACGACCCGGCCCTGGGAGTCGGTCAGACGACCGTCCTCCAGGATCTGCAGCAGGCTGTTGAAGATGTCCGGGTGGGCCTTCTCGACCTCGTCGAAGAGGACGACGGAGAACGGCTTGCGGCGCACCTTCTCGGTGAGCTGGCCGCCCTCCTCGTAGCCGACGTATCCGGGCGGGGAGCCGAAGAGGCGCGAGACGGTGTGCTTCTCGCTGAACTCGGACATGTCGAGCTGGATCAGCGCGTCCTCGTCGCCGAAGAGGAACTCGGCGAGCGTCTTGGACAGCTCGGTCTTACCGACGCCGGACGGACCGGCGAAGATGAACGAGCCACCGGGGCGCTTGGGGTCCTTCAGACCGGCCCGCGTACGGCGGATCGCCTGCGAGAGGGCCTTGATCGCGTCCTTCTGGCCGATGACGCGCTTGTGCAGCTCGTCCTCCATGCGCAGCAGACGCGAGGACTCCTCCTCGGTGAGCTTGAAGACCGGGATGCCCGTGGCGGTGGCCAGGACCTCGGCGATCAGCTCCTCGTCGACCTCGGCGACGACGTCCATGTCGCCGGCCTTCCACTCCTTCTCGCGCTTGGTCTTGCCGGCAAGGAGCTGCTTCTCCTTGTCGCGCAGCGAGGCCGCCTTCTCGAAGTCCTGCGAGTCGATCGCGGACTCCTTCTCCCGGCGCACGTCGGCGATCTTCTCGTCGAACTCGCGGAGGTCCGGCGGAGCGGTCATCCGGCGGATGCGCATCCGGGAACCGGCCTCGTCGATCAGGTCGATCGCCTTGTCCGGCAGGAAGCGGTCCGAGATGTAGCGGTCGGCGAGGGTCGCCGCGGCCACCAGGGCGGCGTCCGTGATGGACACGCGGTGGTGGGCCTCGTAGCGGTCCCGCAGGCCCTTGAGGATCTCGATGGTGTGCGGCAGCGACGGCTCCGCGACCTGGATGGGCTGGAAGCGGCGCTCCAGGGCCGCGTCCTTCTCCAGGTGCTTGCGGTACTCGTCGAGCGTCGTCGCGCCGATGGTCTGCAGCTCACCGCGAGCGAGCATCGGCTTCAGGATCGAGGCGGCGTCGATCGCGCCCTCGGCGGCACCCGCACCCACCAGGGTGTGGAGCTCGTCGATGAACAGGATGATGTCGCCGCGGGTGCGGATCTCCTTGAGCACCTTCTTCAGGCGCTCCTCGAAGTCACCGCGGTAGCGGGAGCCGGCGACCAGGGCACCGAGGTCAAGCGTGTAGAGCTGCTTGTCCTTCAGCGTCTCGGGGACCTCGCCCTTGACGATGGCCTGGGCCAGGCCCTCGACGACGGCGGTCTTGCCGACGCCGGGCTCGCCGATCAGGACGGGGTTGTTCTTGGTGCGGCGCGACAGCACCTGCATCACGCGCTCGATCTCCTTCTCGCGCCCGATCACCGGGTCGAGTTTGGTCTCACGAGCGGCCTGGGTGAGGTTGCGGCCGAACTGGTCCAGGACGAGCGAGGTCGAGGGGGTGCCCTCGGCGGGGCCGCCGGCGGTGGCGGCCTCCTTGCCCTGGTAGCCGGAGAGCAGCTGGATGACCTGCTGCCGCACCCGGTTGAGATCGGCGCCCAGCTTCACGAGGACCTGGGCGGCGACGCCCTCACCCTCGCGGATCAGGCCGAGCAGGATGTGCTCCGTACCGATGTAGTTGTGGCCGAGCTGGAGGGCCTCGCGGAGCGACAGCTCCAGGACCTTCTTGGCCCGGGGGGTGAAGGGGATGTGACCGGACGGGGCTTGCTGCCCCTGGCCGATGATCTCCTCGACCTGCTGGCGGACCGCCTCGAGCGAAATCCCGAGGCTCTCCAGGGCCTTAGCGGCGACACCCTCACCCTCGTGGATAAGGCCCAGGAGGATGTGCTCGGTGCCGATGTAGTTGTGGTTGAGCATCCGGGCTTCTTCCTGAGCCAGGACGACAACCCGCCGCGCGCGGTCGGTGAACCTCTCGAACATCGTTAATCGCTCCTCAGAGCGGTCGGGCAGTTAGGGGCGTGTCCCCTCCCTGTCCTTCCGCATGCTAGTCCCGCACAGCGGGGCAGCTCACTTCAACCGTCGACACCTCGCGAGGTCGTTTACCCCCGCGCCGTCGACAACAGCCACAACTTGATGGTGCGAGACGATGTTCCCGCAGGCCAGGCGGATAGCCCTTTATCCAGTACGCCGAGGGCGAACGCCCCGCCTGTCCGACATGCCCGTCGTCCCTTCCCACTAGGTATTTCTTACCCGCTCCCACCGACAGTCCATGCGGGGAGCGCGCCCGCTGTCTGCTACGGGCGAACAGGCTTGCGTCCAAGGAATGCACGGAAAGTGACGGGATTCCGTCACCCGGGTACTCCTGGTGACGACCCTCGTAACCGGGGCCGGGTCCGCGGCGTTGCGCACGGCATGCAGGGCTTGCGAGGCATTCAGCGCATGGGGCGCACGACGGGCATGGACGCCCTCGACGTGCCCGCGGCGGCGGGGTACGAGGTCCTGGACCGCTTCCCGGCCCCGCGGACCGGGCCGGTGGCCCTGGAGGGGCCGCGCATGCGGTTCTACGTGGCCGCCGGCGGGGCCGCGGAACTGCCCGGGCTCCTGGACTGGCTGGAGTGGACCGGCGTCCCGCTGGACCTGGTACCCCTTCAGGGGACCCCGGAGCCCGCGGCTCCGGCGGAATCCGCCGTCCCGCGGAACGGCGACGCGCCCGTGTGGCTGCGTCCACCCGGTACGGGCGGGCACAGCCACACGGGCGCGCCGCACTTGCCCGCCTTGTCCGTCGCGGGCTGCTCGGCCGACGGGGGGCCCGTCGGCCTGGTGGCGCTGGTGTCCGCGCTGGCGAACGCCTGCCACCGGGTCCGGCTGCGCACCGGCAGGACCGGTCAGCCGTGCTCCTTCTCGTACGCCTCGCGGATCTGCGCCGGGACGCGGCCGCGGTCGTTGACCTCGTAACCCGCCTCCTTGGCCCAGGCGCGGATCTTCGCGGTGTCCTGGCTCGCCGAGCCGCCACGGGAGGCGGCCTTCACGGTGCGGCCGCGGCCCGCACGGCCGCCGGTGCGCCGGCCGCCGTCCACGTAGGGGCTCAGCAGGCCGCGGAGCTTGTCGGCGTTGTCGGTGGTGAGATCGATCTCGTAAGTCACTCCATCGAGTGCGAACGTCACGGTCTCATCCGCCTCGCCGCCGTCGAGGTCGTCAACAAGAAGGACCTGAACCTTCTGTGCCACCGGCTTCCCTTTCATCGAATACGGATAACCGGTAAAAGCAAACCGCCTTTTCCCGGAAAACTCAAACCCCTTGCCCGAACTGCTCCGGTCCCTCACGCTGTACGCGGTCTTCCACCGGGGAACGTATCGGACATACTGTTGTGCAGGAGACGGCCGCGGAGCGGCGTCAGAGATGCAACAGCATCCGGCTGTTGCCCAAGGTGTTCGGTTTCACTCGTTCGAGGTCGAGGAACTCGGCCACGCCCTCGTCCTTTGAGCGCAGCAGCTCCCCGAAGACATCGCCGTCGACCGGCGTCTCACCGATCTGCACGAAGCCGTGCTTGACGAAGAAGTCCACTTCGAAGGTGAGGCAGAAAATTCGCCGCACTCCCAGCCAACGCGCGGTCTGCAGCAGCTTCTCCAGTACGAGATGCCCGATGCCGTTGCCGTGGTGGACCGGGTCGACCGCGAGAGTGCGCACCTCGGCGAGGTCCTCCCACATGACGTGGAGGGCCCCGCAGGCCACGACCTCGGCGTCCTGATCGCGTTCGGCGACCCAGAACTCCTGGATGTCCTCGTAAAGCGTGACCGTCGGCTTGTCCAGCAGGATGCGGTCCCGGACATAGGCGTCGAGCAGTCGCCGGACGGCCGGCACATCACCGGTGCGCGCCCGGCGGATGGTGACGTCATTTGAAGCGACGGGCATGTACGGACGCTATCGTCCTCCGGATCCCGGCGTCTCGCCGGGGTCTGCGGGTTCAGTGGGTTCTGCCGGTTGAGCGGATTGGACGACGCGCATTGCGTCCCTGAGCGCTTCTCGCTGTTCCGCCGACATCATCCCGAAGAAGGCGACAAGAGCCGCCGCCGGGTTGTCACTCGCGGCCCACGCCTCGTGCATCAGCGCGGCCGAGTATGCGGCACGCGTGGAAACCGCCTCATAGCGATAGGCGCGCCCTTCGGCTTCCCGGCGCAGCCAGCCCTTCTGATGGAGGTTGTCCATTACGGTCATGACCGTCGTGTACGCGATGGAACGCTCGAGGCGCAGATCTTCGAGCACTTCGCGTACCGTCACCGGGCGGTTCCAGCGCCACACCCTGGTCATGACGGCGTCTTCGAGGTCTCCCAGAGGACGGGGCACACCCGAATACTAGTGGCAATCGGGAAAAATACCCCGGAATGCCGGAGAACCCCGGGCGTCAGGCCCGGGGCTCGGCTCCGCCCGGCCGGGGGGCCGTGACGGCGGGGGCGGAGGCGACCTTCACGGAGAGCGCGGTGTCGACCACCGCGTCCTCCTTGGCCTTGTTGGCTCCGCCCTGGCTCTTGATCAGCGTCCTGATGAGGAAGGTGAACGCGATGGCCATCACGGCCGGGGGCACGAGCGCGGAGACGTAGTCCATGCGACCAGAGTAGCCACGCCCCCGCGCGGCCCCGTCGGCCGGTCGGCCCGGACGGCCCGCCAGCCCCGCCGAAACGAGTCAGCCCGTGGCGAGCTGTTCCGGCGGCGGGGGCGGGGTGCGGCGACGCGGCGGGAAGATCTCCGCCGGGGTGGGCACCTTGCGCTTGGGCTCGTCGCCCTCGGGAGTGCCGGGATCGGCCGGCGGCGTTCTCGGGTCCGGTCGCGGCGACGGCTTCGGCTCCTGGCCCCGGCCGCGTTCCGCGGGGTCGTCGGCGGCGGTCCTGCCACCGGGCAGGGCGCGCAGCCTGGTGCGCCCCAGGCGCGTCGTGACGGGCGGCGAGGCGGGTGCGGGGATGCGGGCCGCCAGCCGGGCGCGGACGTCCAGCTCCGCGAGGTGCTCGCAGCGGCGCAGCACGCCGTATCTGCGGTGCGTCTCGGCCGCGGAGGAAGGATGGGTGCGCAGCATGCGCAGCGCCGTGAGGTCGTCCGGCACGGGGACGTAGCCGGTGTCGAGCGCACCGGTCAGCCGCTCGAGGTAGCCGGCCGCGCTGCCGGGCAGGGCCGCCCGGTAGCGGGCGAGCTCCGCGAGCAGGAACGTGCGCAGTCGCCCGGCCTCCCGGGCCGCCTCGTCCACGTCCTCGACAAGACGCAGATAGTCCCGCACATCGTCGGGCGTGGGGGTCGTGGTGCTGGACTGGAGGGCCGCTGAGAGGGCGCGCCGGAGCACGCGCAGTTCATCCGCGCTGAACGCCATTCCGCCTCGGGACCCGTGTGGCGTGGGCATGCACCGACTTTACGTACTAAGCGGACAAAATACGCGTAACCAGATATGCCCGGCGTGCCGTGCCGACGGCCGCCCGACGACCCGCCCGGCGCCCGTCAGGTGGCCTGGACGTTGCGCTCGTAGACCAGGCGCAGACCGATGAGCGTCAGCCACGGCTCGTGGACGTCGATGGCCGCCGACTCGCCCAGGACCAGGGGCGCCAGGCCGCCGGTGGCGATGACGGTGACGTCGTCGGGGTCGTCCGCGAGCTCCCGGGCCATCCGCTCGGCCACGCCGTCCACCTGGCCCGCGAAGCCGTACAGGATGCCGGACTGCATCGCCTCGATGGTGTTCTTGCCGATGACGCTGCGCGGGCGGGTCAGTTCGACCTTGCGCAGCTGCGCGCCCCGCGCCCCGAGGGCGTCCACGGAGATCTCGATGCCGGGGGCGATGGCGCCGCCGGCGTACTCGCCGCGCACGGTGACCGCGTCGAACGTGGTGGCCGTGCCGAAGTCCACGACGATGCACGGGCCGCCGTACAGATGCACGGCGGCCAGCGAGTTGATGATCCGGTCGGAGCCGACCTCCTTGGGGTTGTCGGCGAGCACCGGGACCCCGGTCTTCACCCCGGGCTCCACGAGGACCGCGGGGACGTCGCCGTAGTAGCGGCGGGTCACCTCGCGCAGTTCGTGCAGCACGGACGGCACCGTGGAGCAGATCGCGATGCCGTGGATGCCGTCGCCGAGCTCCTCGCCGAGCAGCGGGTGCATGCCCATCAGGCCCTGCATCAGGACCGCCAGCTCGTCCGCCGTGCGGCGCGGGTCGGTGGAGACCCGCCAGTGCTCGATGATCTCGTCCCCGTCGAACAGCCCCAGGACGGTGTGGGTGTTGCCGACGTCGATGGTGAGAAGCATCAGTCCCGCTCCGGCCCTTCGCCCTCGGACCCCACTGCACTCGCGGGGCGCAGGTCGAGGCCGATGTCGAGAATCGGCGACGAGTGCGTCAGGGCGCCCACGGCCAGGTAGTCCACGCCGGTCTCGGCGTAGGCCTGGGCGGTCTCCAGGGTGAGCCGGCCCGAGGACTCCAGGGCGGCGCGGCCGGCGACCAGCGCCACGGCCTCCTCGGTCTCGCCGGGAGTGAAGTTGTCCAGCAGGATCAGGTCCGCGCCCGCCTCCAGGACCTCGCGGACCTGGTGCAGGGTGTCGGCCTCGACCTCGATGGCCAGGTCCGGGAACTCGTCCCGTACGGCCTTGAAGGCGGCCGCGACGCCGCCCGCGGCGACCACGTGGTTGTCCTTGACCAGGGCCGCGTCCGACAGCGACATGCGGTGGTTGACGCCGCCGCCGCAGCGCACCGCGTACTTCTCCAGCGCGCGCAGCCCCGGGGTGGTCTTGCGGGTGTCGCGGACCCGGGCGTTCGTGCCCTCCAGCAGGTCCGCCCAGCGGCGGGTCGTGGTGGCGATGCCGGACATCCGGCACAGCAGGTTGAGCGCGCTGCGCTCGGCGGTCAGCAGGTCCCTCGTCCGGGTGCGGACGGAGAGCAGCACCTGGCCGGCCTCGACCCGGTCGCCGTCCTCGACGTGCCGTTCCACCTCGAACTCGTCGGTGCAGACCACGGACAAGATCGCCTCGGCGACCCGCAGACCGGCCACCACGCCCGCCTCACGGGCGGTGAAGTCGCCAGTGGCGAAGGCGTCCTCGGGGATCGTGGCGACGGTGGTGACGTCCACCCCGCCGTCCAGGTCCTCCTCGATCGCCATGTGGGCGATGTCCTCGACCAGCACCGGGTCCAGGCCGGCGTCCGCCAGCAGCTGGGCCAGGCCCGGGTCGAGGCCGCACTCCTGGGGGTCGTACCCGTGCTCCTCGCCGGCGCCGCAGCCGCAGCCGTCACCGCAGCCACCGCCCCCGCCGCCGCTCGGGCCGCCGATCTGCAGGAGGGGTTGGTCGGGCGTGCTCATCGCTGCTGCTCCGTTCCAGGGCGGGTCGGGTGGGGTCCCCCTGGCCGGGGGCCGGGGGCGAAGTCCGCTGTGTCGGTGGTGCGGATGGTGAGAGTAGCGGGTGTCGCGGGCAGCGCCGCGCCCAGCCGCAGGCCCCGGGAGGCGGGCGGGTCGAGGGTGGCGACGATGTGCCGGCGCCAGTTGGCGTCGTCCCGCGCGGGGCGGTCCTCGCGCCAGTGGCAGCCGCGGGTCTCCTCACGGCGCCGGGCGGCCTCGACGAGCACCCGGGCGACCAGGCAGAGGTTGGACGCCTCCCAGGTCTCCACGCAGGGCTCCGCGGTCTTGCCGTCGCGCTCCAGCAGCTCGGCGGCGTCGGCGTACATCCGGTGCAGGGCCCCGGCCGCCTCCTCCAGGCTGGCGGCGCTGCGCAGCACGCCCGCACCGCGCGTCATGATCCGCTGGATCCCGTACCGCGCCTCGGAGGGCAGCAGCGGGAAGCGGCTCGGGGCGGGGATCACCGGGGCGCCGGGGTCCGCCGGGTGGGCGGCGATGTCGGCGGCGATCCGTTCGGCGAAGACCAGCCCTTCGAGGAGGGAGTTCGACGCGAGCCGGTTGGCGCCGTGCACACCGGTGCAGGCGACCTCGCCGCAGGCGTACAGGCCCGGCACGGTCGTCCGGCCGCGCAGGTCGGTGCGGACGCCGCCGGAGGCGTAGTGCGCGGCCGGGGCGACCGGGATCAGCCCGGTCACCGGGTCGATGCCGTGGGCGCGGCAGGCGGCCAGGATCGTGGGGAAGCGCTTGCTCCACATCTCGGCCCCGAAGTGCCGGCCGTCGAGGTACATGTGCTCTGCGCCGGTCTCCTGCATCCGGCGCATGATGCCCTTGGCGACGATGTCCCGGGGGGCCAGCTCGGCCAGCTCGTGCTGCCCCTGCATGAAGCGCACGCCCTCTGCGTCCACGAGGTGGGCGCCCTCGCCGCGCACCGCCTCGGAGACCAGCGGCTGCTGGCCCTCCGCGTCCGCGCCGAGGAAGAGCACCGTCGGGTGGAACTGGACGAACTCCAGGTCCGACACCTCCGCCCCGGCGCGCAGCGCCAGCGCCACGCCGTCACCGGTCGACACCGCGGGGTTGGTCGTCGCGGAGAACACCTGCCCCATGCCGCCGGTGGCCAGCACCACCGCACGGGCCCGGACCGAGCCGACCCCGTCGCGCTGCCCCGCGCCCATCACGTGCAGGCTCACCCCGGCGGTGTTGCCCGCGGCGTCGGTGAGCAGGTCCAGGACGAGGGCGTTCTCGATGAGTTCGATCTTCCCCTGGCCTTCGGCATGGGGGACCCCGGCTTCCCGCACGGCCTCGATGAGGGCCCGGGAGATCTCCGCGCCCGTCGCGTCGCCGCCGGCGTGGGCGATGCGGCGGCGGTGGTGGCCGCCCTCGCGGGTCAGCAGGATCTCGCCGGTGGTCTCGCTGGTGTCGAAGTGCGCGCCCGTCGCCATCAGCCGGCGCACCGCGTCGGGGCCCTCGGTGACCAGGACGCGGACCGCCTCCTCGTCGCACAGCCCGGCGCCCGCCACCAAGGTGTCGTCCAGGTGCTGCGCCGGGGTGTCGCCCTCGCCGAGGGCCGCGGCGATGCCGCCCTGGGCCCAGCGGGTGGAGCCGTCGTCGAGATGCGCCTTGGTCACCACGGTGACCCGGGCCCCCTGCGCCGCGCAGCGCAGCGCGACCGTCAGCCCGGCGACGCCGGACCCGACCACCACCACGTCGGCCTCGTGCGCCCAGCCGGGCGCGGGGGCGAGCAGCCGTATGCCGGTGGTGCTCACAGGGCGCCTCCGAAGTCGAGTGGCAGATTGTCGATCAACCGGGTCGCACCGACCCGGGCGGCGACGGCGAGCACCGCCGGTCCGGTGTGGTCCGGGGCGGCCTCGGAGAAGTCGCGCGGGTCGGCGAGGGCGAGGTAGTCCACGCTCACGCCCTGTGCGCCGTCCAGTACCGCCCGGGCGGCGGCCCGTACGGCCTCCGGCCCCCGCCCGGCCGCTTCACGGCCGGCGAACAGGGCGCGGGACAGGGCCAGGGCGGTGCGGCGCTCCCCGTCGGAGAGGTAGCGGTTGCGGCTGGACAGGGCCAGGCCGTCCGGCTCGCGCACGGTGGGAACCCCGACGATCTCGACGGGGAAGTTCAGGTCGGTGGCCATGCGCCGGATCAGCGCGAGCTGCTGGGCGTCCTTCTGACCGTAGAACGCGGCGTCGGGCCGGGTCAGGTGGAGCAGCTTGGCGACGACGGTGAGCATCCCGTCGAAGTGGCCGGGGCGGGAGGCGCCCTCGTACCGCTCGCCCATCGGTCCGGCGCTGAGCCGCACCTGGGGCTGCCCGCCGGGGTAGACCTCGTCCGCGGAGGGGGCGAACACGACGTCCGCGCCCGCCTGTTCGGCGACCTTGAGGTCGGCGTCGAGGGTGCGCGGGTAGCGCTCGAAGTCCTCGTTCGGGCCGAACTGGAGCGGGTTGACGAAGACGGTGACGACCACGGTGCCGTCGCCGACCCGTTCGCGGGCGGTGCGGATCAGCGTGGCGTGGCCCTCGTGCAGGGCACCCATCGTCATCACGACGCCCGTCGCGCCGGACCGGCCCTCGACGGCCGCCCTCAGCTCGCGCGCGGTGTGGACCAGTTCCGTCATCGCTCTCCCCCTTCTCCGCCGCCGGGCCGCCCGTCGCCGCCGCTGCGGCCGCTGCCACCGCTGCCACCGCTGCCACCGGTTCCGTCGGCGAGTACGCCGAGCAACGCCTCGGCGAACTCCGCTTTCAGCATGCCGCCGGCCAGCGCGCGGTCCGCGGTGACGCGGGCCATCGCGAGATAGGAGGCCGCCATCTCGGGCGCGTGCTCGCGCAGTTCGGACAGATGGGCGGCGACCGTGCCGGCGTCGCCGCGGGCCACGGGGCCGGTCAGCGCGGCGTCGCCGGAGCGCAGCGCGTTGTCGAGGGCGGCACCGAGCAGCGGGCCGAGCATGCGGCCGGGCTCGGCGACCCCGGAGGCGCGCAGCAGTTCCATGGACTGCGCCACCAGGGTGACCAGATGGTTGGCGCCGATGGCCAGGCCCGCGTGGTAGAGCGGCCGGGCCGACTCCTCGATCCACTCGGGCTCGCCGCCCATCTCGATCACCAGCGCCTCGGCGGCCATCCGCAGCTCCAGCGGGGCCGTGACGCCGAAGGAGCAGCCGGCCAGCCGCTGCACGTCGACGGAGGTGCCGGTGAAGGTCATCGCCGGGTGCAGCGCCAACGGCAGCGCGCCCGCACGCAGTGCGGGGTCCAGGACGCCCGTGCCGTACCGGCCGGAGGTGTGCACCAGCAGCTGGCCCGGCCGCACCGCACCGGTCTCGGCGAGTCCGGTCACCAGGTCCGGCAGCGTGTCGTCGGGGACGGTCAGCAGCACCAGCTCGGCACGGGCCAGCACCTCTGCGGGCTCCACCAGCGGCACGTCGGGCAGCAGGGCGGCGGCCCGGCGGCGTGAGGCGTCGGAGACCCCGGACGCGGCGACCGGGCGGTGCCCGGCCATCCGCAGCGCGGCCGCGAGCGCGGGACCGACCCGTCCCGCGCCGACGACACCGACCGTGAGCCGCGCGGGGCGGGCCTCCACGTCGGGGGGCAGAGGCCCCGGGGAGTGCGATGCGTTCACGCTGGCTTGCCTTCCGTTCCAGTCCTCACGGGGGTACCGGACGTTCTCGTCAATGCTACGCGAATGTTCCCCGGCGCCCTCCGGCACGGCAGGATCGGGGCATGACCTCTACGGATGACGAGAAGGCACGGCGGATCGCCGCCGTCAACGCCTGCGCCCGGGTGCTGTCGCACGGCAGATACCCGACGATGCGGGACCGGCTGACTCAGCTGGCCGCCCGGGACGGGCTGGACGGCCCTCCCGACATGTACGGCGACGGCATCGTGGCCGAGGTGGAGCAGCGGGTGGCCCGGTTGCTCGGCACCGAGGATGCGGTCTGGTTCCCGACCGGAACCATGGCGCAGCAGGTCGCGCTGCGCTGCTGGGCGGGCCGCACGGGCAACCCCACGGTCGCCCTGCACCCGCTGGCCCACCCCGAACAGCACGAGCGCGGGGCGCTGTCGGCGCTCAGCGGACTGCGGACCGTGCACCCGACCACCGCGCGGCGGCTGCCGGACGCCCAGGAGATACGGGAGCTGGACGAGCCCTTCGGCACACTCATGCTGGAACTGCCGCTGCGCGACGCCGGTTTCGTCCTGCCCTCGTGGGAGGACCTGACGGCGACCGTGGAGGCCGCCCGCGAACGCGACGCGGTCGTCCACTTCGACGGCGCCCGGCTGTGGGAGTGCCCGCCGCACTTCGGGAAGCCGCTGGAGGAGATCGCGGGACTGGCCGACAGCGTCTACGTGTCGTTCTACAAGTCGCTCGGCGGAGTCGCGGGCGCCGCCCTGGCCGCCCCGTCCGACCTGGCCTCGGAGGCCCGCGCCTGGCGCCACCGCTACGGCGGCCTCCTCTTCCAGCAGTGGCCCACCGTCCTGTCGGCGCTGGACGGCCTCGACCGCGAACTGCCCCGGCTGCCGGAGTACGTGGCCCATGCCAAGACCGTCGCGGCGGCTCTGCGCCGGAGCCTGGCGCAGGCCGGATGGTCCCGGGTGCACCCGGACGTGCCGCACACCCACCAGTTCCAGGTCTGGCTCGCCGAGGTGCCCGAGGTGCTCAACGAGGCGGGCGTGCGGCAGGCGGAGGAGACCCGCAGCGCGCTCTTCGGCCGCTGGTCCGCCGGCGAGGCACCGGGGACGTCCATGACCGAGGTGACGGTCGCCGCATCGGCCCTGGAGTGGGACGCCGAGGACATCGCCGGGGCCGTGGACGACTTCCTCGGCTTTGTGCGCGAGGTCCGCAAGGACTCCTAGAAGGTCCCGGCGGCCGCGGCGACCCGCTCCACCACGGGCCGCCAGTGGTCGAGGCCCGGTGCGCGCAGGCCCACGACCTTGCCGGCGTCGTCGGCGCGGCGCAGGGCGATCGCCCCCTCGAAGTCGGGGCCGGCCTCGGAGGCGGCGGCCTCCCGCGCCGTCATCGGGCCGCCCTGGCAGCCCTGGCAGCCCTGGCAGCCCAGGGTGCGGGCGCTCTCCGGGGAGAGGGCGAGGGCGGGGTCGGTGGCCGCCAGGTAGCGCTTGGCCGGGATGTGGAGGGCGACCAGGCGGGCCACCCGCTCGCCGAGGAGACCGGCGACGGCCGCGGCGGCGCGCTCGCCGTGGCCGGCCTCGTCCCCGGGGTACAGGTAGTGCCCGGGGTACAGGTAGTGCCCGATGTCGTGGACGAGCCCGGCGACCTGCAGTTCCTCGTCGCCGGGGTGGCACTCGGCGAGGACCGCGGCGACCTGGAGGCCGTGGTCGAGGATGTCCACCGGGTCGCCTGAGCGGTGTCCCAGGCGTCCACACAGTCGGCCAGCAGTGCCATGAGCCCGTCCACGGACGGCGGAGAAGCCGCAGCGGACGGTGTGTGAGCTACCCCGCGCCGCCGCCGGCGCGGACCAGGCCGGTCTCGTAGGCCAGGACCACGGCCTGTACGCGGTCGCGCAGGCCGAGCTTGGTGAGGATGCGGCCGACATGGGTCTTCACGGTCGCCTCGCTCAGGACCAGTTGCGCCGCGATCTCCCCGTTGGACAGGCCCTGGGCGACCAGCAGCAGCACCTCGCGCTCGCGGTCGGTCAGCCGGTCCAGCTCCTTGCGGCTGGGCTGGGACACGCTCGGCAGCAGGGGCGTGAAGCGGTCCAGCAGGCGCCGGGTGGTGCTGGGTGCGACGACCGCGTCGCCGCTGTGGACGGCGCGGATCGCGGCCAGCAGCTCGTCGGGCGGGACGTCCTTGAGCATGAAGCCGCTGGCGCCCGCCTTGAGCGCGGAGAAGGCGTACTCGTCGAGGTCGAAGGTGGTCAGGATCAGCACCCGCGGGCCCTCGCCGGCCTCCCTGGCGCGGGTCGTGCCGTCCGCGGCGGCGCAGATCAGCCGGGTCGCCTCCACCCCGTCGAGCTTCGGCATGCGGACGTCCATCAGCACGACGTCCACCGCGGTGGAGCGCAGCGTCTCCACCGCCTCGGCGCCGTCCCCCGCCTCGGCGACGACCTCCATGTCCGGCTGGGCCTGGAGCACCATGCGGAAACCGGTGCGCAGCAGCACCTGGTCGTCGACGAGCATCACGCGGATCGCCATGGGTACCGGTGCCTCTTTCCCTGTGTCTGGTCCCGTGCCGGCCGTTCCGGCACGCCTGTCATGTCTGCCGTGCCTGCCGTGCCTGTCGTGCACGGCACGGCGGCCGCGGCGGCCGCTACCGCGCGGCCTTCACGGGCAGCACCGCGCCGATCCGGAAGCCGCCGCCGGGCCGCGGGCCGGCGTCGAGGGTGCCGGCGACCATGCCGACCCGCTCGCGCATCCCGATCAGCCCCTGGCCCTGGCCGTCCTCGCCGCCCGATTCGTACACCTCCTGCTGGGCGCCGCGCCCGTCGTCCTCGATCAGCAGGGCCAGTTCGCTGTCGCGGAAGGTGAGCCGCACACTGGCCCGCGCGTCGGGGCCGCCGTGCTTGCGGGTGTTGGTCAGTGCCTCCTGGACGATCCGGTACGCGGTCAGCTCCACGCCGCTGGCCAGCGGGCGGGCATCGCCCTCGACCTCGAAGACCACCGGCAGCCCCGCGCCGCGCACCTGCTCTATGAGGTCGCCGAGCTGGTCGACACCGGGCTGCGGAACGTACTCCCCGCCGACGGCGTCCCCGGCACGCAACAGGCCCAGCAGCCGGCGCATCTCGGTGAGCGCCTGGCGTCCGGTGGTGGAGATGGTCTCCAGGGCCTGCTTGGCCTGCTCGGGCGAGGCATCCAGCACATAGGCCGCGCCGTCGGCCTGGACCACCATGACCGACACATTGTGCGCGACGACATCGTGCAGCTCGCGCGCGATCCGGGCGCGCTCGGCGGCCACCGCCGCCTTCGACTGGGCCTCGCGCTCGCGATGGAGACGGGCGGCCCGCTCCTCCAGCTCCGCGTAGTAGGCGCGCCGGGTGCGCAGGCTGTCCCCGATGACCCAGGCCAGGGCGAAGGGGATGGCCACGAAGACCGCCCCGACGGCCTGCGCCCAGCTGCTCTGGTGCGCGTCGGGCCAGCGCACCGACGCGATGGGCGAGGCCAGCAGTCCGCCGATGAGCGCCAGCCGGGACGCCCGCAGCTCGCCGTTGGCGGCGACGGTGTAGATGATCACGAGCATGGCGAAGTCGCCCGGGTTCACACGGACATCGGCCACCAGTTGCGCGACGCCGACCGCGATCGCCAGCAGCAGCATCCGCTCCGGCGCCCGGCGGCGCAGTGCGACCACCAGGGACAGCGCCAGGGACAGCGGGATGGCCGCCGCGCGCGAGCCCTTGCCGATGTCCCCCGCGGCCATCCACAGGCTCGACAACCCGAGCAGGGCGACGGCCCAGAAGGTGTCGACCCAGGTCGGGTGACGGCGGAGGAAGTCGTAGAGACGCTGCACGTAACCCAGCGTAGGCACGGCGAACGTGTGCGGGAGTCAACCGGCAGAGCGATCCCGGGTACTCCGCAGGTTGGACGTGGACCCCTGATGGAGGAGGATTCGGGCGCGGGTGAACGCCGGTGAAGCGGGACAGCTCAGCCTGCGCGGCGGTGGCTGCGCGTGCCGTTGCGGGAGCGCTTCTCGATGTACATCCGCTGGTCGGCGGAGTGCAGCACCTCTTCAGCGGTCATGCCGCAGCCCGCCCAGCCGATGCCGAAGCTCGCCCCGACCCGGACCGCGCGCCCCTCGAAGCGGATCGGGGGGATGATCGCGTTCCGCAGCCGCACGGCGAGGTCCTCGGCGTCCTCGCGGCCCAGGCCGTCGGCAAGGACGACGAACTCGTCTCCCCCGAGCCTGGCAACGGTGTCACCGTCGCGCACCGCGCTGGTGAGCCGGCGGGCGACCTCGATGAGGACGGCGTCGCCGGTGTGGTGGCCGAACCGGTCGTTGATCGACTTGAAGCCGTCGAGGTCGCAGAAGAGCACCGCGAGGCCCTTGCCGCCCTCGGGGTCGTCGGCGGGCGGGAGCGTGTGCGTGTGGTGGTCGTAGCCGGCCAGCGGGGGCACGCCGCCCTCGATCGGGTCGAAGCCGTAGTTGTACGCGAACTCGTCGCCGATGTCCGCCGCGGTGTGGCCGTCGGCGTCCGGGGCCTGCGGCCGGGAGCAGATCCTGCCGGACAGGCGGGCGCGGAGCTCGGCGCTGTTGGGCAGGCCGGTGAGCGAGTCGTGGCTGGCGCGGTGGGCGAGGGCCAGTTCGCGGCCCTTGCGCTCCTCGATGTCCTCGACGTGGGTGAGCAGGAAGCGGGGTCCGTCGGCGGTGTCGGCGACCACGGAGTTGCGCAGGCTCACCCACAGGTAGGAGTTGTCGCGGCGCTGCAGGCGCAGCTCGGCTCGGCCCCCCTCGGCGCTGGTGCGCAGCAGGACGCCGACGTCCTCGGGGTGGACGAGGTCGGAGAAGGAGTGGCGCCGCAGCAGGGCCGCGGGACGGCCGAGCAGCCGGCACAGGGCGTCGTTGGTCCGCACGAGCTTGCCGTGCTGGTCGCCGCCCATCTCGGCGATGGCCATACCGCTGGGGGCATACTCGAAGGCCTGCCGGAAGCTCTCCTCGCTGGCCCGCAGCGCCTGTTGCTCACGCTCGAGGCGGACCAGCGCGCGTTGCATATTTGCACGTAGACGCGCGTTGCTGATCGCGATGGCGGCCTGGAAGGCGTACATCTGCAGCGCCTCGCGGCCCCAGGGGCCGGGGCGGCGGCCGCCCACCGGACGATCCACGGAGATCACGCCGATCAGTTCGCCGGCCCCGGAGGGATTGGCGTACATCGGGGCGAGCAGCCGGTCCTCGGGGTGCCACTCGTCGGGGAAGCGGGGCAGCGGTCCGTCGCCGGGCCAGCTCGGGACGTCGTCGCCGTCCAGCACCCAGCCCTCGTGATGGGGTATGAAGCGCAGCGTGCCCCAGCGCTCGCCCATGGTCAGCCGGCGTTCCCACGAGGTGCGCGAACCCACGCGTCCGGCCATCAGGGCCTCGGCGGCAGCGCTCCCGGCGACGGCGGCGACCACCAGGTCGCTGTCCGGGCGGACCAGGTTGACCACGGCCAGCTCGAAGCCCAGGCCCTTGACCACCCCGTCGGCGACGGCCTGCAGGGTGTCGGCGAGGCTGCGCCCGGTGTTGAGGTCCGCCACCACCTGGTGCACCTGGCGCAGGGTCGCGAGGCGGACATACGGCTCCGACTCGGTGTCCATGCGCTCTCCCGGGCCCTCGACGACAACTCCTGAGACTGCTTGTGGTCCGTTGTGGTCCGATTCCCACCGCAACTGAATCACAGCGAGCACCACGACCGGTACACAGGGTCAACAATTCATGGCGCCTGTGACTCAAGTCACAGATGATTGTCGTGTTCCGATCACGCAGCGTAGAGCTCGCCGGGGGATTGCCTTCACTCATTGAACACAAGCGGCCAGGTGAGCGGGGGTCGGACGGCGGAACCGGGGTCCGGGGGAGGTCCTAGGACCAGGCTCGATCCGAAGTCCGATGCGAGTGCGGCGTCAGTGCGGCTAGCGTCGTGGCGTGCCACAGTCAATCACCTCCCCGCCCGTGATCCCGCATCCTGGGACCGTGCCCGACGGTTCCGAGCCAGAGCCCCCGGTTGTGGACGGCGAAGCCTTCCGCGCCGCCATGAGCCGCCTCGCCGCGGGTGTCGTCCTCGTCACCGCACACGACCCCGAGGACGGCCCGAGCGGCGAGGACGTCGGCATGACCGCGACCGCCTTCATCTCGGTCTCCCTGGATCCGCCCATGGTGCTGGTGAGCCTGCGCGAGGACTCCCGGATGGACGACGTGCTGGAGCGCTGCCCGCGGTGGGCGGTCTCCGTGCTCAGCGAGAGCCAGCGGCACATCGCCGGGCGCTTCGCGATGCGCGGCCGCATCAGCGACCGCCTGCTGTTCGAGGACGTGGCCTACTACCGCGGCGAGGCGTCCGGCGCCCCCATCCTCGGCGGCGGCCTCGCGGTCCTGGAGTGCGAGACCGACCAGCGCGTGACGGCAGGTGACCACACCCTGGTCATCGGACGGGTGCTGACGGCCCGCACGCCCAGCGCCGACGGCGCGCCCCTGGTGTACTTCCGCGGCCGCTACCGGCATCTGAGCTGAGGCCGGCGGCGCGGGCGGGCCGGCGGCCGGCCCGCGTCGATCAGTTCCAGCCCCGCGCGTCGCGCCCGCGCTTGGTCTCGCCGCGCTGCTTCTTCTCCCGCAGCCGCCGCTCGTTGATCCCGCGCGGGATCTTCGTCGGCCTGCGCACCCTCGGCGGCGGCGCGGTGGCCTCGGCGAGCAGCGCCGCGAGACGGGTCAGCGCCGTCTCCCGGTTGCGCCACTGCGAGCGGTGCTCCGAGGCCCGTACGACCACCACACCGCCCACCAGGCGGGAGGCGAGGCGCTCCAGGGCGCGTTCCTTCCACACCGGCGGCAGGCACTCCGTGGCGGCCAGGTCGAAGCGCAGCTCCACCTGGCTGTCGGAGGTGTTCACATGCTGGCCGCCCGGACCGGACGACCTGGAGAAACGCCACTGGAGCTCGGCCTCCGGGACGGAGACCGAGCCGCGGACGACGAGCGGCAGCGATCCGGACATGCTCCCCATGATCCCGGCCGGGGGCGCCCACGTCACAGGGTTTTAGCGCCGTTAAGGAACCGTGCGCGCCCCTGACCGCGTTGACCCCGGTGAAGGTAGCGTCAGCGTCGGCACGTACGACCGACATCACGGAGGGGACTCCCATGGCTGTAAGCCTGTCCAAGGGCGGCAACGTTTCGCTCACCAAGGAAGCTCCGGGCCTGACGGCCGTCACGGTCGGCCTGGGCTGGGACGTCCGTACGACCACCGGCACCGACTTCGACCTCGACGCGAGCGCCATCGCGCTCAACACGGGCGGCAAGGTCTACTCCGAAGGCCACTTCGTCTTCTTCAACAACAAGCAGACCCCCGACCAGTCCATCGTCCACACCGGCGACAACCGCACCGGCGAGGGCGCGGGCGACGACGAGGCGATCAACGTCAACCTGGCGGCGCTGCCCGCCGACCTCGACCGCATCGTCTTCCCGGTCTCGATCTACGACGCCGAGACGCGCACCCAGAACTTCGGCCAGGTCCGCAACGCCTACATCCGCATCATCAACCAGGCCGGCGGTGCCGAGATCGCCCGCTACGACCTGAGCGAGGACGCTGCCACCGAGACCGCCATGGTCTTCGGCGAGCTCTACCGCAGCGGCGCCGAGTGGAAGTTCCGCGCCGTGGGCCAGGGCTACGCCTCGGGCCTGTCCGGCATCGCCACCGACTTCGGTGTCGGTCTCTGAGCGACCCCGCTCATATCCGGGTGACTCGTGCCCCGCACGCGCCTAGCGTGCGGGGCATGCCCTTTCTCCAGCCCCTCGAACCGCTCGTCCCCCGCGACGGCGCCCTGCCGCCCGGCGCGCTCGGCGAGCTGACGGAGCTGTACGCCTCCAACGCCGCCTTCCACCGCTCCAGCGGCGACTTCCCCGACCCGGACCGCATCACCTCCGCACAGGTCGCCTCGGCCCTCAACGCCGAACTGGCGCACCCCGCCGCGGAGGTGCTGCTCGCCCGCGACGGCGCCGACGGCGCCCTGGCGGGCATCGCCGTCACCCTGGCCGAGCACCCGGACCCCCTCGACCCGTACCCGTGGATCGGCCTGCTGATGGTGCACGGCGGGCGGCAGGGGGCGGGCCTGGGCCGGGAGCTCGCCGGACGCGTCGAGGAGCGGCTGCGGGCCGCCGGGCGGGACGGCGTACGCCTGGCGGTGCTCGACAGCAACCCCGGCGGGCTCGCGTTCTGGACCGCGCTCGGCTACCGGGTCGTGGACCACCGCGAGGACCGCCAGATGGGCCGCCCCTGCGCCGTCCTGCACAAGGACCTGCCGCCGGAGGCGCCACGTACCATCGGCGGGTGATCGACCTCGGCTACTCGCTCTCCCGCCGCTTCCCCGACCCCCCGCAGACCGACTACCGCACCGCGGACGTGCGGGCGCTGCGCCACGACCTGTTCTGCGGGGATGTCTACCTGGCGGACGTCAAGGCCGACCGCGAGCTGTCCACAGCCTGGGGATGGGTGCCGGTCCTCGACTTCGCGTGGGCGATGTGCGCCATCGTCGAGCACCTGGACCGCGACCCGCTCGGCGGCCGCGCGGCCCGCCCCCAGCACGCGGAGCTGGACTTCACGGAGTCGACCGACCGCCTGCGCTTCAAGCGCCGCTTCGGCTGGGTGGACGTCACCGCCGACTGGGCGCCGGACGAGCCGCCGCTCGCCTTCGCCCACGCGGAGCTGCGCCGCGAGGCCCGCGACTTCCTGCACGACCTGATCGCCGACCTCACCGACATGCACGACGGCCTGGACGCGAACCCGGCGATCTGGGAGCTCCAGTCCCGTTTCCCGCGCGTGTGACCCGTTCGGGCGCATCCCCCGGACGGCCCCATCCGGAGTGCAGGACCCTTGCGGCCGCCGTCCACTGGGGGCCATGGACGACTACCCCTTGCTGAATCTGTTCTGGACCATGCTCCTGATCTTCTGCTGGGTGCTGTGGTTCTTCCTGCTCTTCCGGATCATCGGCGACCTCTTCCGCGACCACTCGCTGGGCGGCTGGGCCAAGGCCGGCTGGATCATCGTCCTCATCTTCCTGCCCTTCCTCGGCGTGCTGGTCTACGTGATCGCCCGCGGCAAGAGCATGGCCGAGCGGGACCAGAAGCAGGTCAAGGAGGCGGACGCCGCCTTCAAGCAGTACGTCCGCGACGCCGCGGCGGGCGGGGGCGACGGCACCGCCGGTGCGGCCGGGGCGCACGCCGCGGCCGGAAGCCCGGTCGACCAGCTCGCCAAGCTCGCCGACCTCAAGAGCAACGGCCATCTCACCGAGGAGGAGTACCAGAAGGCCAAGGCGAGAATCCTGGCGTGACGCGGTTGACCTCAACCCCGGTTGAGGACGAACAGTGGGCGGTGCGGACCCGGTCCGGCCGCCCGCTCACTGTTCCGCGTTCTTCCCCAGGGGGCACTTCGTGCACGCCATCCGTCTCCACGCGTTCGGCCCGGCCGCCAACCTGAGGTACGAGACGACCGAGGACCCCGCACCCGGCCCCGGCCAGGTGCGGATCGCGGTCGCCGCAGCCGGGGTCCACAGGATCGACACCGCGCTGCGCTCGGGCGACTTCGACGGCCCCTACCCGCTGCCCGTCCTGCCGACGGTCCCCGGGCGCGAGGTCGCCGGCACCGTCGACGCCGTCGGGGAGGGCGCCGGCCGTGCGTGGCTCGGCCGGCGCGTCGTCGCCCACCTGGGCATGGTGCCCGGCGGCTACGCCGAACTCGCCGTGACCTCCGCCGACAGGCTCCACGTAGTGCCGGACGCTCTGGGCTTCGCCGAGGCCGTCGCCATGGTCGGCACCGGCCGTACGGCGATGGGCATCCTGCGCCAGGCTCCGGTCGGCCCGGACGACGTGGCCGTCGTGACCGCGGCGGCCGGCGGCATCGGCACCCTTCTCGTCCAGGCCGCCGCGAGCGCCGGGGCGACCGTGCTCGGGCTCGCCGGCGGTCCGGCGAAGACCGCGCGGGTCCGGGAGCTGGGCGCCGACGCGGCCGTGGACTACACGGCGGACGGCTGGACGGAGACCGCCCGGGCCGCCCTGGGCGGGCGGGCCGCCACCGTCGTCTTCGACGCGGTCTCCGGGGACCTCGGGCGCGGGGCGGTGGACCTGCTCGGCCCAGGCGGGCGGCACGTGGTCTACGGGTGGGCCTCCGGCCGGGCACGGGAACTGACCGACGAGGAACGGGCCGCGCGCGGCATCACCTCCGCCGTCGTCCTCGGCCCGGCCATGGCGCGGGCAGGCGGTCCCGGCGGCCTGCGCGCCCTGGAGGAGCAGGCACTGGCGAAGGCGGCGGCCGGACGGCTGCTGCCGGCCGTCCACCGCTTCCCGCTCGCGGACGCGGCCGCCGCCCACGCCGCCCTGGAGACCCGGGGCACCACGGGCAAGGTCGTCCTGATCCCCTGACCGGCCGCTCCCGCCCGCGGCCCCGTTCGCCGGACATTCCGTGTGCCCGGCACAGGTCGCGGGCAGGGGAAGAGTGTGACAACCGCGCTGCGCGCCCTGCGCGAGATCCCGCTCGACGGCGGACCGGTGGAGTTCCGGGGCGCCCTCGACCTGGAGCGCACCGCGGCCGGACTGCTGCCGCGCCGCCTGCCCGCATGGACGCGCTCGCAGTACCCGGACGTCTTCATGGACGAGGTCACCGCGCTGCCGTCCGGCGTGCGGCTCGCGTTCCGCACCGCGGCCCGCGCCGTCGAACTGGAGCTGCTGACCTCCGTGTGGCAGCTCGACGGGAGCACGGAGCCGCTGCCCGCGGGGGCGGTCGACCTGACCGTGGACGGCGTGTACGCGGAGACGCGGCCCGCCCCGCGCGGCCACGTCCTGCACAAGACGGACCTCTTCGCGCAGCCCGCGCGCCTGCAGCGGGGACTGCCCGGCCGGGTGCGCTTCGAGGGCCTGCCGGAAGGCGAGAAGGACCTCGAACTGTGGCTGCCCCAGCAGACCCGGACGGAAGTGGTCGGCCTCCGGGCCGACGCCGAGGTGCTGCCGCCCCGGCCGACCGGGCGCCCGCGCTGGGTCCACCACGGCAGTTCCATCAGCCACTGCGCCGCCGCCGACTCCCCCACCGCGACCTGGCCGGCCCTGGCCGCGTCCCTCGCCGGGGCCGAGCTGCTGAACCTGGGGCTCGGCGGCAACGCCATGCTCGATCCGTACGTCGCCCGGACCATCCGGGACCTGCCGGCCGACCTGATCAGCCTCAAGCTGGGCATCAACATCGTCAACCAGGCCGCCTTCCGGCTGCGTTCGTTCGGGCCGGCCGTGCACGGCTTCCTGGACACCGTCCGTGAGGGCCACCCCCGCACCCCGCTGCTGGTCGTCTCCCCCATCAGCTGCCCCGCCGTGGAGACCACCCCGGGCCCCACCGCGCCCGACGTCTCCGCCGCCGGCCCGCGCGTCGTCGCCCTCGGTGACCCCGGCGACGTGCCCGGCGGCGCCCTGACCCTGACCGTCATCCGGGCGGAGCTGGCCCGCATCGTCGCCGACCGGGCCGTGGCGGGCGACCGCCGGCTCCACTACCTCGACGGCCGCGAGCTGTTCGGCCCGGACGACGTGAGCGACCTGCCGGACTGCCTGCACCCCAACGCGGCCGGCTACCGGCGTATGGGCCGGCGCTTCGCCGCCCGCGCCTTCGCCCCCGGCGGGCCCTTCTCGGACCGCTGACCGCCCGGCCCACCCCTGCGCAACGATCCACGTAAGCAGTGCAAGAAAGAGACAGAGATCCGCACTTCGTCACCAGGGGGACGAAAACATCGCGCATGAGCCTTGTGGAGCCGTCCGCCGGGTCCTTACTGTCGCCTCACCTCACGACGTCCGCTCCGCCTCGCACGTCCAGGGCGGTCGCGCCTACGAGAGAAACGAGCTGGGGATGGCAGGGAGCAGCAGGAGCAGGAACACCTGGCGAAGAACGGTCGCGGTGGTCGCGGCGGCGGCCGGGATCGGGCTCGGGCTCGGCGGCACCGCGCAGGCGGGTACCGCCGGGACGAAGTCCGCCGGCCCGGTCGTGACGCGGGCGGCGCTGGATCCGGCGCTGGTCGCCGGACGCGGCGCCGACCCGGGGTTCGCCGAGCAGGAGGCGGAGAACGCCGCGACGAACGGCACGGTCATCGGCCCCGGCCGCAGTGCGTACACCCTCCCCGCGGAGGCGTCCGGACGGAAGGCGGTGACCCTGGAGCGCGGCCAGTACGTGGAGTTCACCCTGCCGAGCGCCGCGAACGCGATCACCGTGCGCTACAGCATCCCGGACGCGCCGGGCGGCGGCGGCATCACCGCGCCGCTCGACGTGACCGCCGGCGGGCAGGGCCGCCGGACGATGACGCTCACCTCGCAGTACGCCTGGCTCTACAACCAGTACCCGTTCTCCAACGACCCGCAGGCCGGGCTGCTCCACGACGACTGGTGGATCACCGAGTGCGGCTGCGTGCCGAACGCCACCAGCCCGGCGCCGGTGATCGGCAAGCCGTTCCGGCCGAACCACTTCTACGACGAGCAGCGCCTGTTGCTGGGCAGGACGTACAAGGCCGGCGAGAAGGTCCGGCTCACCGTTCCCGCCCGCGCCGGGGCCGTGACGACGACGATCGACCTGCTGGACTCGCAGTTGGTGGCCGCCCCGCGGATCGCCCTCGTCGCCGCGAACGTGCTCGCCTTCGGTGCCGACCCGACCGGGCGGCGGGACTCCGCGGGCGCCATCGACAAGGCGATCGCCTTCGCGCGCCGGGCGCATCTGAAGGTCTACATCCCGCCGGGGACGTATCAGGTCAATCGTCACATCATCGTCGACGACGTGACGATCGAGGGTGCCGGCAACTGGTACACCGTCATCAAGGGCAAGGAGGTCGCGCTCGGCACCCCGACGCCCGAGGGCTCCGTGCACACCGGGGTCGGCTTCTACGGCAAGGACGCCTCGGCCGGCGGCAGCCACGACGTCCACCTGTCGGGCTTCGCGATCGAGGGCGACGTCCGCGAGCGCATCGACACCGACCAGGTGAACGGCATCGGCGGCGCGCTCTCCGACTCCACGATCGAAGGCCTGTACATCCACCACACCAAGGTGGGCATGTGGTTCGACGGCCCGATGTCGAACCTGCGCATCACCGGCAACGTCATCACCGACCAGATCGCGGACGGCCTCAACTTCCACACCGGCGTGACCGATTCGGTGGTCCGCAACAACTTCGTCCGCAATTCCGGCGACGACGGGCTGGCCATGTGGTCGGAGAGGACCGCGAACGCCCGCAACACCTTCGACCGCAACACGGTGCAGACTCCCGTGCTCGCCAACGGCATCGCGATCTACGGGGGCACCGACAACACGGTCTCCGGCAACCTGATCGCCGACCCGATCCGTGAGGGCAGCGCCCTCCAGGTGGGCTCCCGCTTCGGCGCCGAACCGTTCGCCGGTCACCTGTGGATCACCGGCAACACCACGGTGCGGGCGGGCACCTACGAGCTGAACTGGAACATCGGGCTCGGGGCGATCTGGTTCTACGCGCTGGAGAAGTCCATCGACGCCGACATCCGTGTGACCGGCGACCACTTCCTCGACAACACCTACAACGCGATCATGCTGGTCTCCGACTTCCCGGTGAAGGACGCCTATTCCATCAGCAACGTGCACTTCAAGGACATTCGGGTCGACGGCACCGGCACCTCCGTGGTGAGCGCGCGCGCCTCCGGCTCCGCGTCCTTCGAGAACGTCGACGCCCGCAACGTGGGCGCGGTCGGGGTGAACAACTGCGGTTCGTTCAACTTCCCCGCCACCGGTTCCGAGTTCTCACTGAACGACCTCGGCGGCAACGACGGCGGCGGCACGACCGGGCCCTGGCTCGGTTCCTGGGAGCTGCCCAACACCATTACCTGCGACGACCGTCCGCCGGTGGTCGTCCCGCCGGCGCCTTCCACCTGGTAGTCGCGACCGGGCCGACCTGCCCCGCGCCCCCGTACCGCACCGTGTGGTACGGGGGCGCTCGCACGCCTGGATCCGGCCACTATTTGACCGAATCCATAGACATGTCACTCCTGTGAGTCACCTGATGACCCGCAATCGGCCATCTCTCCTTCGCCATGTGGGTGTCGTGTGTACGCGAGCCGGTGTTTCGACCGGCAGGACACTCATAAGGACACACGCAATGACACTTCGCGGGAAGAGATCCGTGGGAGCCGGCGCACGCCGCACCGCGGTGGTCACCGCACTGGCGCTGGCCCTGGCCGGTGCGGTCACCGGCGCTGCCACCGCCTCGGGAACCTCCGGGGACGGGGCCGCGCAGGACCGGACCGCGACCCCGGACTGGCTGCCGCAGACGCCGGAGAACTGGCCGCTCGTGGTGGACTACAGCCGCACCCCGAGCGAGACCGTCACCCAGGGTCTGGAGCACTACAGCGAGACCTACGACACCGTCGGCGGCCGCCAGCACGTCCAGGTGCTGAGCGCCGACCTCGGCGACCCGAACCTCCGGGTGGGCGTCGTCGAGGCGGGCGACACCGTCACCAACCCGGCGGACGAGACGGTCTCGTCGATGGCGAAGCGCACCCACGCGGTCGCCGGCGTCAACGGCGACTACTTCGAGATCCACGCGAGCGGCCGTCCGCTCGGCGGCGTGATGACCGACGGCCGGCTGCTGAAGAGCCCGAAGCCGGGCTTCGCCTCCCAGTTGGGCATCCGCCCCGACGGCTCCATGGTGATGGGCCCCGAGTCCTTCTCCGGGACGATCACGGACGGCGCCGCCACCCGCGCGCTCACCTCGGTGAACACCGTGGGCGACCTGACGGCCGACGGCATCACCGAGGTCACCCCCGACCTCGGCGCCGCCACGGGCCTGGCCGCCGGCACCCTGGTGCTCGGCCACGCGTCCGCCGGGGGCTTCACCGTCGACAGCCTGCAGACCGGCGTCACCTCCCTGCCGCAGCTCGGCAAGGACCAGCTGGGCCTGCTCGGCGGCGGAGCCGGCGGCACGTGGCTGTCGGCGAACCTGCACACCGGCGACACGGTCGGCATCACCACGCGACTGTCTCCGGACAACGATGTCACGCAGCTGGTCAGCGGCGTCACCACGCTGGTGAAGGACGGCAAGGTCTACAAGGACCCGACCGGCACCCCGCCGAGCGGAGCCAACCCGGAGACCGCCGTCGGCATCACCAAGGACGGCAAGCACGCCATCGTCGTCGCCGTCGACGGCCAGGGCGGCGCCACCGCGGCCTTCGGCGTGACCTCCGAGCAGGCGGCCGGCTACATGGTCGCCCACGGCGCCGACACCGCGATGCTCTTCGACGGCGGCGGCTCGACCACGATGGCCGTCCGCGCGCCCGGCGCCGAGCGTGCCGAGGTCGTCAACACCCCGTCCGACCAGCCCGGCAACACCGAGCGCCCGGTCGCCAACGGCATCTTCTTCTACTCCACGGAGCAGGAGCCCGGCGAGGCCCACAAGGTCGTGGTGAACGGCGGCGACCGCATCACCACCGTCCCCGGCAGCACCATCCCGCTGTCGGTGTACGCCACGGACAAGGTCGAGAACCCGACCGACGGCGCCGTGGACGTCCGCGTCGAGCCCGCGTCCCTCGCCTCGTACGAGAACGGCAGGCTCACCGCGCACACCAGCGGTGAGGGCGAGGTCATCGCCACCAGCGACGGCCGCAGCACCTCCGAGAAGCTGGAGGTCGCCGACACCCTCAAGGACCTCTCCCTCTCGCCGGACACCGTCGACATGGGCAACGGCGGCACCCAGCAGCTGACCCTGACGGGCACCGTCAAGAGCGGCCGCACCACGGACATCTCCGCCGACGCGGCCGACTGGACGGTCACCCCGTCCTCCCTCGGCACCGTCGACGCGCACGGTGTCTTCACCGCGGACGCGAACAACGGCGGTCTCGCCGAGGTGACCGCCGAGGTCGGCGGCAGGACCGCCACCGCCTCGGTGGCCGTCGGCAGCGTCAGCAAGACCATCGACCCGGTGAGCAGCACGAGCGTCTGGCGGCTCAGCAACAACACCACCGGCAATCCGGCCACCCTGACCGCCGACCCGGGCGTCGTCCCGCCGGGCTCCACCGAGTCCGGCTCGCTGCGCCTGGACTACTCGATGCCGGCCGGTTCCGGCGTCAAGCAGCTGGTGCTGTCCCCCAACGTCACCCTGAAGACCGACACCAACGGCGGTCACGTCCCCACCGGCATCGGTGTGTGGATCAAGGGTGACGGCAACGGGATCGAGCTCGCCGAGAAGTACATCAACGTCAACGGGTCGTCGACCACGCTGTACCCGACGTTCGTCACCTGGAACGGCTGGCACCTGGCGGTCGCCCAGCTGCCCGCCGGCATGCAGTTCCCGCTGACGATCAGCTTCATCGACTTCCTGGCGATCAGCCCGAGCACCGCCTACAGCGGCTCGCTCAACGTCTCCGGGTTGCAGGCCCTGTACTCGCCGCGACCGGTCACGGTGCCCGACTACAAGGCGATCCCGGACAACCCGTCCTGGCTGAAGTTCGAGGAGAACGCCGACGACTTCGCCAAGAGCGGCAACACCGTCCTCGCCGGCGACGACGCGCACATGCTCGCGAGCGACCCCGGCTCGGTCAGCAGCAACGTGATGGACTCCATCGCCAAGCGGCTGCCCGCCCTGAGCCCGCAGGCCCACCCGGACGCCGCCCAGTTCCTCGGCGACATGGCCGATGACGGCAAGCCGGCCGACCTGCGGTTCGCGAAGTCCAAGATGGACGCCCTCGGCATCCCCGAGCGCGACATCGTCGGCAACCACGAGATCACCCAGGGCGCCGACTCCGAGAACGGCAACTACAGCGACACCTTCGGTGACACGCGCTACGCGTACACCCAGGGCGAGGCGCGGCTGATCGTCACCGACAACTCGCACGGCAGCCTGCAGTCCTCGGACCCGTTCCAGGACCCGGCCGGCGCCCAGTACCCGTGGCTCGTCCAGCAGTTGACGGACGCCACCGCCAAGGACGTGCTGGTCGTCACGCACATGCCCGCCTACGACCCCCACCCGGCCGCGAACAGCCAGTTCACGGACCGCTGGGAGGCGCGCATGTACATGCGTCTGGTGCAGAAGTTCCAGCAGTCGCACCCGGCGCAGCACGTGATCATGATGTACGGCCACGCGCGCGGCTTCTCCGAGCAGATCCTCGACCCCGAGGGCCACAGCGTGACCACCGCCCAGGGCGGCATCCCGCAGTTCGCCTTCGCGGACCTGGGCATGCCCGCCTACGCCCCCGCGGACCAGGGCGGCTTCTACCACTTCGGCCTGATCCGCATCGGCTCCGACGGCAACCTGCAGTACTCCGTCGAGCCCTCCCTGGCGTCCATCGCCATCACGGCGCCCACCGCGCCGATGGAGCGGAACGACGAGGTGACCCTGACCGCGACCGGCCTCCAGACCGGCGGCGACAACATCGCCCCGCTCAGCATGCCGATCGCGGACCCGGCGTCCCACGTCTGGTCGTCCAGCAACACCAAGGTCGCCGAGGTGGACTCCACCACCGGCCGCCTGAGGGCCCACCGCGCCGGCACGGCCACCATCACGGTGACCAGCGGCGGCGTCACGGGCACGGTTCAGATCACCGTCAAGTGAGGTACTGACCCCGCACGGTTCCGCCTCTCCCGGCCCACCAGGCCCGGGAGAGGCGGCCGTGGGGCCCGCACCCGAACGCCCCGGACCGATCCGCGGTCCGGGGCGTTCTGCCGCTTCAGAGCCTGCGGGAGCCGGCGCCGCCCTCGCCCTCACCGGGGGTGGGGACCAGGTGGCGCCCGCGTCGTCCAGGGTGCGCACGATCCACCGGCGCCCGGCCGGGTCCGCGGTCCTCCAGGGCCACACCAGCGGGCGATGCCGCCGCCTCCGCCACGGCGGCCACCGACGCGTCGGTCCGACACCTCCGGCGACGTTGTGGACCAGGTCCGCCAGCCAGGCGATCCGGGCCACGCAGTCGTCGTCCGGCCGACTGCTCGGCGCCTTGCGCCTCCTGGCCATGGCCCGGACCTCAAGGACGTCGCAGTGCGTCAGGTACCGAGCCGCCTCCTGATCGTCCACCGGCCGCTTGCCGTGCACCCCTGTCGCCTCCCGCACACCCACCAAGAGCGCCAGTCAGGCCCTGGAACGGGCGACGCAGGACGGTACGTGGGCCGTGGCCTTCGACACAGCGACCGGATGGGTTGTCCGCATTCGGGGCAGGCGGGACGTCAGATGACCGATGCCCTGCAGGGATCGGTGGGCACGATCCCTGCCTCGTCGAAGAGTTGCTCCAGTGCCTCGTGTCCGTGGCGTCGGCGGAACTCGATTTCGGCGGTCGTCACTGGCATGGTCCACACCTCCGGCCCAACAGCAGCGTCCCTTCGCGAAGGTTGCTCGAAGTGCCGCTGCGACTACCCCTGAGACAGCGTGCCCTGGTCCGTCTCCCACAGGGATATGCCGCGTCGAATGTCCTCACGGGTGTACGGCATCGGCGGGAAGCCTTCCACGGTCATCACGTAGTTCTCGGACGCGCCAGGCACCTTGAAGAGGAAGCCGAATTCGCACGTCTTGAGGGCGAATCCGTTGGCAAAGCCCGGCTCAAGCCGGGAGGTGCCGAGAATCTTGCCATCGCCATCCGTCACACGGACCTCAGCCCCGGACTTGACCTTGGAGCCCGGCGGAGGCGTACACGGCTTGCCGGTGTCGGGACCCTTGCCATGGGTGGACAGTTCGACCTTTACCCTCCCGCTGATGGCGAGAGTCACGGCGGATGGCGTGGCACTGGGCACTGCTTCCTTCGATGCCTCGCTTGTGCCGGAGCATCCGACGAGCCCCGCCATGCCAAGTGCCAGGCCGCAGACCCACAGTTTCCTCATGCGCTTCCCACCCCTCGTGACCTGCGGCGGAGTATCCAGTGCAGGCAGCATGCACCCTATCGATGAGCTCATAGTTAGTCGGTTCCGGGGCTGGCGAACGACATTCAGCGGGGCCTGAGCGACATCAACTGGTAGACGCCTCCTGAACGCACGAAGGCGCCCCGCCACCCGTGAGGGCAGCGGGGCGCGATCAGTTCTGGAACAGGGCGAACACGGCGGTGACGGCGCCGCCGACGAGGGCTGCGATCGTCGGCAACGGCCAGCGCCCCCGTTCCAGGGTGCGCAGCCGCGTCTCGTGATCGGCGAGGGTGTCGCGGCTGTCCCGCATATCACCGATGATCTCGTCGAGTTTGGCCTCCATGCGGATCTGGCCGTCAGCGATGCGCCTTACCTCCGCGTGCGTCTGGGCCGGGCTGATGTACACGCCCAGGTCTTGCGGGGTCACGGGCTCAGACCTTGGTGGACAGCGACGCGCTGTTCGGGTCGCCGAAGACCTTCGCGGCCAGGCCCTTCACGAGGGAGAGCGCCGCGGCGACGCCGCCCATAGCGGCGGCCTGCCACATGTGCAGGTCGAACGGCGTGGTCAGGACGAGGCCCCCGACGAACACCTGCAAAGCCGTAGGTGGTGACGTCCTTCTCCCTCGACCTCGACCGCGACCTCGGCCTTGGAGGTGTAGGTAGACAGGTCGGTGCCGCTGATCGACAGAAACTCACTGGTCAGCACCATCTTGGGCATGACGGTTCTCCTTACGGGGCGATGCCGACAGCGGCAGGCCTCGATGAACGGCTGGGCATGGGCAGCGATGGTGGTGATGAGCTGGTCGGGGCGCCTCCAGACCACGTACTCGCGGCCGCGGGGCGCAGGCCGAGCGGCGCGGGCTCCGGCGCCGGCGGCCGGGTACTCGGCGGCGATCCACTCCAGGTTCATGGAGATCCAGCGGCACGCCGCGCCACGTGGGGCAAGCGGTCCCGCCCGCCGGCCGCCGAGCGTGAGCGCCTGGCCGCAGAGCGGGCCAAGCTCGACGAGATGCCGCCGCACCGGAAGCTCACCGGCCCGGCGACAAAGCTGGAGATCCGCAACACGCTGCGCTCCGCCCTGAACTTCGCGATCCGCCGGCAGTACGTCACGTTCAACCCGGCCGCCTTCGTCGAGGTCGGCACCGTGCGCAGGGCCAAGGGCGTGCTGTGGACCGAGGAGCGGGTCGCCCGCTGGATGGAGACGGGCGACAAGCCGTCCCCGGTCATGGTCTGGTCGCCCGCCCTGTTCGGTCAGTTCCTCGACGCGGCCGAGTCGCACCGCTTGTACTGCCTGTTCCACGTCATCGCGCACCACGGCCTGCGTCGCGGCGAGGCGGTCGGCCTGGACTGGGTGAACATCAACTTCAAGGCGCGGACGATCGGCGTGGCACGGGAGATCGTGGTCGACGGCTGGAAGCCCGTGGAGACGGCCCCGAAGACCGAGGGCTCAGCGGCGGACGTGAAGGTCTACCGGGCCACCGTGGCGGCGCTGCGGGCGCACCAGGAGCGGCAGGCCGCGGAGCGTGCCGCGCGGCTGGCGGACGGGCTGCCGTGGACAGACACGGGCAAGGTCTTCGTCCAGGAGGACGGCAACTGGCTGCACCCGGACTCGGTGTCGGACGCGTTCCGGGAGATCGTCGAAGAGGCTGACCTGCCGCCCATCAACCCGCGTGACCTTCGTCACGGGGCGGCTGCTCTGGTGAAGGCTGGCGGGGGCGATCTGCACGACGCGAAGAAGAAGCTGCGGCACTCGACGATCGTGCTCACGTCCAACACGTACATGGAGCTATTCGAGGAGTACGAGGACGAGTTGATGGAGAAAGCGGCCGCGGCCGTACCGAGGGCCCGGAAGCCCGCTGTTGACACCGCCGCTCACGCATCGCTCAAGCAGAAGCCCGGCGAGTAGATCACTCACCGGGCTTCACGGGCCCTGAGCTGGGCCTTAGTTGAGCCGCCTGTCGGATTCGAACCGACGACCTTCGCTTTACAAGAGCGGTGCTCTACCAGCTGAGCTAAGGCGGCACAGGTGGCCCCGCGCCCGCCGTGCTGACCGGTGGGTGGGGTCAGGGAGAAGTGTACCCAGGCGGGGAGGGGGGGAGGGTCGGGGAATTGGGAGGCAGGGGGGTGCTGACAAAGCGGGGCGCGGGGGGTAGCGTCACGGAAAGTCCACCCCGCGTGGACTAGACCTTATTTTCCTTTACTCGGATCGTCCGGCACGTTCCTGCCGGTGAAGGGACCACTGCACCATGGCTACTGTCACTTTTGACAAGGCGACCCGGATCTACCCCGGGACCGAGCGCCCCGCCGTCGACGCGCTGCAGATCGACATCGCGGACGGCGAGTTCCTCGTCCTCGTCGGCCCCTCGGGCTGCGGCAAGTCGACCTCGCTCCGCATGCTGGCCGGCCTCGAGGACGTCAACGACGGCATCATCCGGATCGGCGACCGGGACGTCACCCACCTGCCGCCCAAGGACCGGGACATCGCGATGGTGTTCCAGAACTACGCGCTGTACCCGCACATGACCGTCGCGGACAACATGGGCTTCGCCCTGAAGATCGCGGGCATCAACAAGGCCGACATCCGCAAGCGGGTGGAAGAGGCGGCCAAGATCCTGGACCTCACCGAGTACCTGGCCCGCAAGCCGAAGGCGCTCTCGGGTGGTCAGCGCCAGCGTGTGGCGATGGGCCGCGCGATCGTGCGTGAGCCGCAGGTCTTCCTCATGGACGAGCCGCTGTCCAACCTGGACGCCAAGCTCCGTGTCCAGACCCGTACGCAGATCGCCTCGCTGCAGCGCCGCCTCGGCACCACCACGGTCTACG
Organism: Streptomyces sp. RLA123; assembly: GCF_056270165.1. Taxonomy (NCBI): domain Bacteria; kingdom Bacillati; phylum Actinomycetota; class Actinomycetes; order Kitasatosporales; family Streptomycetaceae; genus Streptomyces; species Streptomyces sp. RLA123. The sequence goes on from NZ_JBWDOR010000003.1 coordinate 3,705,738, forward strand.
TCACCCACGACCAGACCGAGGCCATGACCATGGGCGACCGCGTGGCGGTGCTCAAGGACGGTCTGCTCCAGCAGGTCGACACCCCGCGCCACATGTACGACCGGCCTGCCAACCTCTTCGTCGCGGGCTTCATCGGCTCGCCGGCGATGAACCTGGTCGAGGTGCCGATCGCCGACGGCGGCGTGAAGTTCGGCAACTCGGTGGTGCCGGTCGAGCGCGACACGCTGCAGGCCGCGGCCGACAAGGGCGACCGCACGGTCACCGTCGGCGTCCGCCCGGAGCACTTCGACATCGTCGACGGCGACAGCTCGGCGCTCTCGAAGGACGAGCCGGCCGGTCTGGCCGTGACGGTCAACGTCGTCGAGGAGCTGGGCGCGGACGGTTTCGTCTACGGCTCGGCCCAGGTCGGCGGCGAGCACAAGGACCTGGTCATCCGCGTCGGCGGCCGCCAGGTGCCCGAGAAGGGCTCCGTGCTCCGCGTCGTGCCGCGCGCCGGCGAGACGCACGTCTTCTCCACCTCCACCGGTGAGCGCCTCAGCGACTGACGCGCAGACGGTACGCACCGTGGCCCGGCCCCCGCGCAAGGGGGGCCGGGCCACGGTCGTTCCCACCCGCCGCAAGGGCCCCGGGAGACCACACCATTTACGGGCACACAGCCGCGTTTCGAGCATGTTCGTCAATGGCCCCATAGTCGATCAAGAGGTATTCATCACTCGTCAGAGTGGCTAAATGTCGCCAAATCATCACTCCTCGCTACCATCACTGCCGTGAACCAGGTAGCCCGCCGTATCGGCAAGTCACTCGCCCTCGTCCTCCCGGTCGTCCTCGTACTGTCCGGCACCCTCGCGGTCACCCGCGTCCCGTGGGCCACTTCGGCCTCCGAGGCCCAGGTGCTCACCGCCTCCCACGACAAGGAGGCCGTCTCGGCCGGCAGGTCGGCCCCGCAGGAGGTGCTGCGCCGCAACCTCCTGTCGGAGCTCCAGGCGAAGAACCCGGGTGTCGCCCTCACCTCGCTGCAGCGCGAGATGGCGGCCCGCCCGTCGCTGGCCCAGTACTGCGGCTCCCTGGCCAAATCGCTGGGGCGTGCCGCGGTGGCCAAGTACGGCTCGCAGCGCGCGCAGTCCTGGTCGCGGCCTGTCTGCGACACCGCCTTCGCCACGGGCGTCGCCTCCGTCGGATGACCCGACGCCCCGGTCCCGTAGGGTGCGGCCATGACCGGCGCGCCCACGACCTCCCAGGCGGTGACCCAGGCCGTCCTCCTCGCCGGAGGACAGGGCTCCCGTCTGCGCCCGTACACCGACACCTGCCCGAAGCCGATGATCGAGATCCCGGGAACCGGGACACCGATCATCGGCCATCAACTCGCCTGGCTGGCCGCCGAGGGCGTCACCGACGCCGTGATCTCGTGCGGCCACCTCGCTGAGGTCCTCCAGGACTGGCTCGCCGGCGCGGCGGCGGCTCTGCCGCTGCGCATCACGACCGTGGTCGAGCGCGAGCCCCTCGGGCGCGGTGGCGCCCTGAAGTACGCCGCCGCCTCCCTGCCCCGGCCGGACGAGGCCTGGTACGCCACGAACGGCGACATCTGGACCCGGTTCTCCCTTGGCGAGATGGCCGACTTCCACGTCGAGCGCGCCGCGGTCGCCACCCTTGCTCTCGCCCGCCCCCGCATTCCGTGGGGCGCCGTGGAGACCGACGAGTTCGGCCACGTCCTGGATTTCGTCGAGTCGCCGCCCTCGCCCTTCCTCATCAACGCGGGCGTCTACGTCTTCTCCCCCGGCTTCACGGCGCTGCTGCCGGACCGCGGCGACCACGAGCGCACGACGTTCCCCCAACTCGCCCGGGAACGGCGGCTGGCGGGCTTCTCACTGCCGCAGGGCGCCTACTGGCGGGCCATCGACACCGAGAAGGACCTCACCGAGGCCGCCAAGGAGCTCGCCTCCCGGCCCTGAGAGCGCCCGACACAACGACGAGGCGGCCGGAGGAGCACGTGTGCTCCTCCGGCCGCCTCGTGGGCGTACAGGCCGTTATGCGACCTTTCCTGACCCCGCGGGGCGCGCCGGGGCGCCGAGCAGCCAGCCGGAGGTCTCTCCGCTGCCGAGCAGGCCGCCGAGGGCGCCACCGCTGTCGGAGGAACCGCCGCCGCTGCCACCGCCGCTGCTCGAACCGCCGCCGGTGGAGGTCGGCGGGTTGCTGGGCTGGGTGGGCCGCGGCTGGGTCGACGGCGTGGTGTGCGTCGGGCTGCTGCCGGTGCCGCCGCCCGCCGAGCCCGTGCCGGCCGAACCGGAGGTGGAGCGGCTGACGGTCGGCGCCGACGACGGAGCGCTCGGCGTGGAGGGCGAACTGGACGGCGAGGGCGACGCCTTGCCGGACCGGGAGGCCGAGGGCGCCGCGGACGGCTTGGCCGAGCCCTCACCGGGCACCTCGGGCAGCGGGGAGCCGTTGAGGTCGTTCGTCGGCAGGTCGGTCGGGCCGGGCAGTTGGGAGTGCGGAGACGTCGACCGCACGGCGGTGCCCAGCGTGGCACCGACCACCAGCGCGACGCCGGCGAGCACCGTGGCGAGCACCGCACCGCGCCGCAGCACACGGCGCCGCAGCTCCCACAGCGGCGCACGCGGGCCGAGCCGGCGCCAGGCCTCGGAGGCCAGCCGCCCGTCGGCGGAGTAGACCGGCGCGCCCGCGATGATCAGCGGGCTCCAGGCGGCCAGATAGACGATGTCGGGCGCGTCGTACGCCGGGACGGTCCGCCAGCTCACGGTGACCAGCAGCGCGGCCGACAGCAGGGCGCCGATCGACGCCGCGAACCGCTGCCAGAGCCCGAACACCGTCAGCACACCGGCGATGACCTGGAGGAAGGCCACCGTCAGCCCGGCCCCGATGGGGTGCGCGAGCGCGAGGTCGCGCAACGGCTCGGCAGCCGCCCACGGGTCCAGCGAGTTGAGCCAGGTGACCATGGAGCCGCGCTTGCCGCCGTCGAAGTAGACGGGGTCGCAGAGCTTGCCCATGCCGGCGTAGATGGAGATGAAGCCGAGGAAGATCCGGAGCGGCAGCAGCACGATGCCGAGGTTCATCCGGCGCCCGGGGTAGTAGGCGTGCCGGATCGGCTCGCCCCGGTCGGCCCGGCGCGTGCGGCCGTGGCCCTGGCCGTAGCCCTGGTCGTCGTCCGGGCCGAACTCCGCCTCGTCGTCGCGGTCGTAGGGACCCGAGTACGCGAACTCGCCGGTGTCCTCGGCCGCGTCGCGGTCGTCGAAGGCGCCGCGCGCGGGGCGCAGGCCGCCGAGCATCTCGTCGGGCGCCTGGGGACGGCGGGGCGCGCCGACGAGGGGCTGCGGGTGCTCCTCGATCCGCGGCAGCACCTGGGTCGTGGCGCCGGCGTCGAGGTGGTCGGAGTTGCTCTGCCTCACGGCCGAGAGCAGTTGTGTGGCGGCCGCGTCGCCGGGGCGGCTGCGCCCGGACCACACCAGCGGCGCGCCGCGGCGCTGCGCGGCGGCGGAGGGATGCACGGACGTGGGAATGACCGGGACGCGCGCGGTCCTCGCCATCGCACGCGCGGACGACGCGCCGAGCTGCACGCGGAAGCTCGCGTGATTGACGATGACCTGGGCCGGGTCGGACGCGATCTTGTGCATGGTGAGCACGGGCTCGTCGGGTGCCGCGGCCCGTCCCCCCGGAGGAGTGCGGGGTGTTCTGGTGTCCACACTCATCTAACCGAGTGACACCCGATAAGGACACTGTGTGACGGGCCTCTTCTGTCCGAGGCCCGTCAACCAGCGGTTTTGTCGTGAATCGAAACGGTCAGGCCCGGCGGCGCGCCGCCTCGTAGAGCACGATGCCCGCGGCGACACCCGCGTTCAGCGACTCCGCGCCACCCGGCATCGGGATGCGTACCCGCACGTCGCAGGTCTCGCCCACGAGCCGCGACAGCCCCTTGCCCTCGGAACCGGCGACGACGACGACCGGGCCGGCGAGCGCTTCCAGTTCGTGCAGCTCGACCTCCCCGTCGGCGGCGAGGCCCACGACCGTGAGCCCGGCCTTCTGGTACGCCTCCAGGGTGCGGGTCAGGTTGGTCGCCCGGGCCACCGCGACCCGGGCGGCGGTGCCGGCCGAGGTCTTCCAGGCGCCGGCGGTCATGCCGGCCGCGCGGCGTTCGGGGACGACGACCCCGTGCCCGGCGAAGGCCGCCACGGAACGCACGACCGCGCCGAGGTTGCGCGGGTCGGTGACCCCGTCCAGCGCCATGATCAGCGGGGCCTCGCCCGCGTCGAAGGCGGCGGCGGCCAGGTCCTCGGGGTGGGCGTACTCGTAGGGCGGGATCTGCAGCACCAGGCCCTGGTGGTTCAGGCCGTTGGTGATGCGGTCAAGCTCCGGGCGCGGGGCCTCCATGAGCGGGACGCCGCGCTCGGTGGCGAGCTTGATCGCCTCGCGCACCCGCTCGTCGTTGTCGATGAACTGCTGGACGTAGACCGCCGTGGCCGGGATGTCGGCGCGCAGCGCCTCGACCACCGGGTTGCGCCCCGCGACCAGTTCGGACGTGGACTTCGCGCCGCGTCCCGAGGGACGACGGGACTGCGTGGAGGTGGCGCGCTTCACCTTCGCGTTGGCGGCACGCTGTTTGGCGTGCCCCTTGCGCGCTTCGGCGGGCGGGGTGGGGCCCTTGCCCTCCAGGCCCCTGCGCCGCTGCCCGCCGCTGCCGACCGTCGCGCCCTTCTTGTTGGCGGTGCGGCGGTTCCTGCGCTGGCTGTTGCCGGCCATGGGTCACCTGTTTCCTGCTACACAGCCGGGTACGGCTGCTCCTGCGTGAACGTACGTATCAATGATGGCCCGGAGGCCGGGCGCGGCGCCTACCGCGAGCCGAGCGACCAGCGCGGGCCGGAGGGCGTGTCCTCGATCTCCAGACCGGACTGCTGGAGCTGGTCGCGGATGGCGTCGGCGGTCGCGTAGTCCTTGCGGGCCCGCGCCCCCTGCCGCTGCTCCAGCACCAGGCGGACCAGGGAGTCCACGACCCCGTGCAGGTCCTCGCTGCGCTCGCCGCCGGACCAGTGCTCGTCGAGCGGGTCCAGACCGAGGACGCCCAGCATCGCACGGACCTCGGCGAGGCGGGCGACCGCGGTCTCCTTGTCGTCCGCGGTCAGCGCCGAGTTGCCCTGGCGGACGGTGGTGTGGACGATCGCCAGCGCCTGGGGCACACCCAGGTCGTCGTCCATCGCCTCGGCGAACGCGGGCGGTACCTCGGCGGCCGGCTCCACGGGGCCCGCCATCTCGACCACGCGCTGCACGAAGCCCTCGATCCGGGCGAACGCCGACTCCGCCTCCCGCAGCGCTTCCTCGCTGTACTCGATCATCGAGCGGTAGTGCGGGGTGCCGAGGTAGTAGCGCAGCACGATGGGCCGCCAGCGCTTGGCCATCTCGCTGACGAGCACCGAGTTGCCGAGCGACTTGCTCATCTTCTCGCCGCTCATGGTGACCCAGGCGTTGTGCACCCAGTAGGCCGCGAAGTCGTCGCCGTACGCCTTGGACTGGGCGATCTCGTTCTCATGGTGCGGGAAGATCAGGTCGATGCCGCCGCCGTGGATGTCGAAGGCGGGGCCGAGGTACTTGTGGGCCATCGCGGAGCACTCCAGGTGCCAGCCGGGACGGCCGCGGCCCCACGGGGTGTCCCAGGACGGCTCGCCGGGCTTGACGGCCTTCCACATCGCGAAGTCGCGCGGGTCCCGCTTGCCGGTCTCGCCCTCGCCCTCGGGCTGGCGCAGGTTGTCCAGTTCCTGGTTGGACAACCCGAGGTAGCCGGGGAAGGAGCGCACGTCGAAGTAGACGTTGCCCTCGGCGGCGTAGGCGTGGCCGCGCTCGATGAGGCCGCGCATCATCTCGATCATCTCGGGGACGTGCCCGGTGGCGCGCGGCTCGTAGGTGGGCGGCAGGCAGCCGAGCGCGTCGTAACCGGCGTTGAACGCCCGCTCGTTGTCGTAACCGATCGCCCACCATGGGCGGTTCTCGGTGGCCGACTTGACGATGATCTTGTCGTCGATGTCCGTGACGTTGCGGACGAACGTCACGTCGTAGCCGCGGTGGGCGAACCACCGCCGCATGATGTCGAAGTTGAGCCCCGACCGGATGTGGCCGATGTGCGGGGCCGCCTGCACGGTCGCGCCGCACAGGTAGATCGAGACGCAGCCCGGCGTGAGCGGGGTGAAGTCACGGACCTGGCGCGCGTTGGTGTCGTACAGGCGAATAGTCACGCATCAAGGGTAGTGGTCCGGGACCCCTGCGGCGGACGGCCTGACACCGGCTTCACGGGGTTGTGACACCGGGCGTCACCCGTATGTGTGCCGTGGGGCGCTACACCCGGTAGACCAGTGCGGTGGCGACGGCCGCCAGCCCCTCGCCGCGGCCGGTGAAACCGAGGCCGTCGGTGGTGGCACCCGACACCGACACCGGCGCGCCGACCGCTCGGGCCAGCACGGCCTCGGCCTCGGCGCGGCGCTTGCCGATCCTGGGTCGCGGGCCGATCACCTGCACGGCGATGTTGCCGATGCCGAAGCCGGCCTCGCGGACGATCCGGGCGGCCTCCGTGAGCAAGGTCACACCGGACGCTCCCGACCACTGCGGGCGCCCGGTACCGAAGTGCGCACCGAGGTCGCCCAGACCGGCGGCGGAGAAGAGCGCGTTGCACGCGGCGTGCGCGACGACGTCCGCGTCGGAGTGGCCCGCCAGCCCGTCGCCCTCGCCCTCCCACAGCAGTCCCGCGATCCACAGCTCGCGGCCCGCCTCGAAGGCGTGGATGTCGGTGCCGATGCCGACCTGGGGGATCAGGCCGGGAGTCCGGTCAGTACTCATCGGAGGCCCTCCGTCGTGCGAGGACGGCCTCGGCGAGGACCAGGTCCAGCGGGCGCGTGACCTTGAAGGCCTCTTCGTGGCCGGGGACGACCAGCACCGGGACGCCCAGCCGCTCGACCATGGAGGCGTCGTCCGTGACCTCGCCGGTGACCGTGGCGTGCGCCTTGGCCAGCGTGACGCGGTCGAAGCCCTGCGGGGTCTGCACGGCGCGCAGCAGTGCGCGCTCGGGGGTGCCGACGACGGCGCCGGTGGCGGGATCGATCTGCTTGACCGTGTCGGCGAGCGGCAGGCCCGGCACCACGGCCGCGGCACCCTCGCGGACGGCGGCGGCCACGGCCTCGACCATGTCGACCGGCACCAGGGGGCGGGCCGCGTCGTGCACCAGCACGACCTCGATCTCGCCCGGGAGGGCGGCCAGCCCCAGCCGTACCGATTCCTGGCGGGTGTCGCCGCCGGGAACGATCCTTATGTCCTTGGCCTCGGGCAGCCCGTGGCTGTCCAGCAGCGCCCTGACCTCGGCGACGCCGTCCGGGGGCGCCACGACGACGACCAGCGACACCGCGCGGGCACGGCTCATGGCGCGCACGGCGTGCACGAGGATGGGAACGCCGCCCAGGGTGCGCAACGCCTTGGGCGCACCGGGGCCGAGCCGGACTCCGCGTCCGGCGGCGGGAATGACTGCGGCGGTAGTCAGGTTTGTGTCCTTGGCCGAGATGGGTATCGCCTCAACGTGCCGGGCACGAAGCCCCTGTCGGACCCTTCCGTGACACCGACAGGGCCAACTGCCCGGGCCCGGCACTCAGTATGCAGGGGGAGTCGACGCACGAGCGAACGCTGATGGACGTCAGGTGCGCCGAACGGTGTCCGCATCGGGCCCGCGCACGGCACGGGGGACCATCCCGCACCCCGTTTCACGGGTCATCCGGCCATGCCGCCGCGCCGTCCCACCGGACGGCCGGGGCCTGACGGGCGGCGCGCCGCGCAGGCCTGTGACGGCCTCCGGGTACGCAACAGTGCCCGGCGTACGGGACGCGCCGGGCACTGCGGAAATCCGCGTCAGGACGCGAGCACCTCGTCAAGAAGGGTCTCGGCCTTGTCCTCGTTGGTGTTCTCCGCGAGCGCGAGCTCACTCACCAGGATCTGACGGGCCTTGGCGAGCATGCGCTTCTCACCGGCCGACAGTCCTCGCTCCCGCTCGCGCCGCCACAGGTCGCGCACGACTTCCGCGACCTTGATGACGTCGCCGGAGGCGAGCTTCTCCAGATTTGCCTTGTAGCGGCGGGACCAGTTGGTCGGCTCCTCGGTGTACGGTGCCCGCAGCACCTCGAAGACCCGGTCCAGCCCTTCCTGACCGACCACGTCGCGCACGCCGACGAACTCCGCATTGTCCGCGGGCACACGTACCGTCAAGTCGCCCTGGGCGACCTTGAGCACCAAGTAGGTCTTGTCCACGCCTTTGATCTGGCGAGTTTCGATGGCCTCGATCAGCGCGGCCCCGTGATGGGGATAGACCACGGTGTCGCCAACCTTGAACGTCATGTGACAGGTACCCCTTCCGTGGCTATCCAGGGTAACACGGAAACGGCCGGTTCTGAATGGCGTTTTCGCAGGTCAGGGCATATCTCGGGGCTTGACAAGGGCGCCCGGGACGTGCTGCGGAAGCCGAACGGAAGGCGGTATTCGCAGGTCGGAGCGGGTATCAGGGGAGGCTGAAACACGCCCGTCACACCGCGCGGAGACCCCGATCATGGGCCGTAACATCCGGTTTTGTCCCTCCCTTGCGGGGGGTCTGCCGCTACTCCGTTCGGCCGCCACGGACTGCGGTGATCCATTTTCGCACCCCTCCGCATTTCCGTCCGGGGGATCAACGGTAAATCGATCATGCCGGGCCGGCGGGAATCGTTCGGCGTAATGCCGGAATGGATTCCGGGAGGGTGCGGGCGGGGCACTCGGTGGGGTCCCGCGGCGGCCCGAGGGGGCTATCGGGACACCCGGGAGGGTGAGGCCGCCCCGCCGAAGGGTGGCCCGGTGCGGGCCCGGGAGGCGGGCTCGGTAACCTGAGCCCGCACTTGGTAAGTCGTCAGTCCCGTACGTCCCTACACCTGTACCTCCGTACCCTGCCCAAGGAGATGCCGTCGCCGTGAGCCTCCCCCAACCTCCGGCCGGGGGCGCCCCCTGGCTTCGACGTGGCGCCCTCGCCACCGTCCTCGCGCTGTCGCTGTTCCCGCTCGCCGCGTGCGCCGCCGGGAACCACGCCGACACGCTGCAGGTCCGGCCCGACCACGCGGCCACCAGCGTGGGCGACATCGAGGTCCAGAACGCCGTTGTCCTGACCCAGGCCACCGGGTCGACCGGCTCGTCCGTGATCTCCGCCAAGGTGTTCAACAACGGCGCCGACGAGCAGACGATCGAATCCGTGACCGTCGGCGACCAGCAGGCCGAGCTGTCCGGCTCGATCAAGGTCCCCGGCCACGGCTCCGTGCTGATCGGCGGGGACGGCAACCCGTCCGCCACCGTCGCGGGCGGCACGGAGAGCAAGAACAACGGCGACTTCCAGAAGGTCGTCTTCGACTTCAGCAGGACCGGCGAGGTCACGCTCCAGACCCTCGCGCTGCCGGCGACGGGCTACTACGCCTCGTTCGGTCCCACCGGGTCCGCCGCGAGCCCCACCGGGTCCGCGTCCGCCGGCGCCACCGGGAAGCCCTCCGGCAACCCCTCGACCCGCGTCAGCGAGTCCGCCACCGGGTCGCCGACCCCGTGACCACCTGACACCGCGAAGGGGCCCCGGGAGCACACGCTCCCGGGGCCCCTTCCGCGTTGCGGACGCCCGGAGGTCCGGAGGTAGCAGCGGTTTACGGCTCGAACTTGTAGCCGAGGCCGCGCACCGTCACCAGGTAGCGCGGCGCACCCGGGTCCGGCTCGATCTTGGCGCGCAGGCGCTTGACGTGCACGTCCAGGGTCTTGGTGTCACCGACGTAGTCGGCGCCCCAGACCCGGTCGATCAGCTGCATACGGGTCAGGACGCGGCCCGCGTTGCGGAGCAGCATCTCCAGGAGGTCGAACTCCTTGAGCGGCAGGTCGACCTTGCCGCCGCCGACGGTGACGACGTGGCGGTCGACGTCCATGCGGACCGGGCCGGCCTCCAGGGCGGAGGGCGAGATCTCCTCCGGCTCGCCGCGCCGGCGCAGGACGGCGCGGATACGGGCCACCAGCTCGCGGGAGGAGAAGGGCTTGGTGACGTAGTCGTCGGCTCCTATTTCGAGGCCGACAACCTTGTCGATCTCGCTGTCCTTGGCGGTCACCATGATCACCGGGACATTGGACTTCAGCCGCAGCTGGCGGCAGACCTCGGTGCCGGGCAGACCCGGCAGCATCAGGTCGAGCAGGACGAGGTCGGCGCCGTTGCGCTCGAACTCGTCGAGCCCGTCGGGGCCGGTCGCCGCGATGGCGACCTCGAAGCCCTCCTTGCGGAGCATGTACGACAGGGCATCACTGAAGGACTCTTCGTCCTCGACGACGAGTACTCGGGTCACGGGAGGACCTCCGGAGCGGGGATGTGATCAGGGAACGTCTCGTAGAGAGCGGAGGAGGTTTCGGAGTCCTCCGACGGCACGGCGGCGGCGGAGCGGTCCCGGGACTCCCGGGATGTCGCGGCCTCCGGCAGCCGTAGGGTGAAAGTGGAGCCCTGGCCTTCAGCACTCCACACCGTGACCTCCCCGCCGTGCGAGGCGGCCACGTGCTTGACGATGGACAGACCGAGCCCGGTGCCGCCGGTCGCGCGCGAACGCGCCGGGTCCACCCGGTAGAACCGCTCGAAGACGCGGTCCCGGTCCTTTTCTGAGATACCCATTCCCTGGTCGGTCACGGAGATCTCGATCAGGTCCCCGCCCGGGGCGGGGATCCGACGGCCCGCGATGCCCACGCGGGTGCGGGCCGGGCTGTAGTTGACCGCGTTCTCGACGAGGTTGCCGAGCGCGGCGGCCAGCTGGCCGCGGTTGCCCCAGATGAACAGATCGGGGGCGCCGCCGGTGGCCATGGTGATCTGCTTGGCGTTGGCGGGGTGCCGGCAGCGGTCCACCGCCTCGGCGACGAGGTCGTCGACGGCGACGGGTTCCGCGTCGTCGAGGGGGTTGTCGTCCTGCACCCGGGAGAGGTCGATGATCTCCTGGACCAGGCTGGTCAGCCGGGAGGCCTCGATCTGCATCCGGCCCGCGAAGCGCTGCACCGCCTCCGGGTCGTCGCTGGCGTCCATCACCGCTTCGGAGAGCAGCGACAGTGCGCCGACCGGCGTCTTCAGCTCATGGCTGACGTTCGCGACGAAGTCGCGGCGCACCGCCTCGATCCGCCGGGCCTCGGTGAGGTCCTCGACGAGCAGCAGCACCAGGCGGGAGCCCAGCGGTGCCACTCGTGCGGACACCGCGAGGCCTTCGCCCCGTCCGGCACCGCGGCGTGGCAGGTCCAGTTCCACCTGCCGTATCTCGCCATCCCGCCGGGTCTCACGGGCCATCTGCAGCATCTGGTCGACGGCGAGCCTGCCGCCCCGGACCAGCCCCAGGGCGTACGCCGCCGAGCTGGCCTTGACCACCGTGTCGCCCTCGTCCAGGACGACGGCCGACGAGCGCAGCACGGAAAGCACCGTGTCCACGCCCGGCGGAAGTACGGCTGCGGCGTCCTGCCGCAGGGATGTGCGCGTGGGGCGGGCCTGTTCCCGCTCGCTCCAGCGGAACGCGAGCACAGCGATCACACCGGTACAGAGACCGGCGATCGCACTGGCTGCGGCAACTGCCGCGTTCACGTCCATAGACCCAGGTTAGGCGGACGGAATGAGTGACCCACAGCAGTCGGAGCTTCTTATCGAACGCGCGTTGCCAAGAGTTCACCGTGGTGTCAGGGTCGATTCATTCCCGGGGCTCGAGCGATACGCGTGCGGGGGCGAGCGTGTGAGCGTGCCGGCGTGGAGGACAATCCTCTTTGTTTGATCGGGAACGGAAGGAACGCGATGCGCGACGCATACCACGAGGAACTCGACTCGATCGGTGACGGCCTGGTCGAGATGGCCCGGCTTGCCGGCTCTGCGATCGGCCGGGCGACCACGGCGTTGCTCGACGCCGACCTCAAGCTGGCGGAGAGCGTGATCGCCGCCGACGAGAAGATCGACGACCTGCAGCGCGAGCTCGAGAGCCGGGCGATCACGCTGCTCGCCCGCCAGCAGCCGGTCGCCACCGACCTGCGGATCGTCGTCACGTCGCTGCGCATGAGCGCCGATCTGGAGCGCTCCGGCGACCTGGCCCGCCATGTGGCGAAACTCGCACGGCTGCGGTTCCCGGAGAGCGCGGTGCCGAGCGACCTGCACAGCACCATCCTGGAGATGGGCCAGCTGGCACAGCGCCTGATGGCCAAGGCCGCCGAGGTCATCGTCACCAAGGACGTCGACGACGCGCTCCAGCTGGAGCAGGACGACGACCGCATGGACGAGCTGCACCGGACCCTCTTCCAGCACCTGCTGGACGACCGCTGGTCGCACGGCATAGAGACCGCGGTCGACGTGACCCTGGTCGGCCGCTACTACGAGCGCTTCGCCGACCACGCGGTCTCGGTGGCCAAGCGCGTGGTCTACCTCGTCACGGGCGAGCACCCGGACGAGCTGACCCCGCCGCCGGTCCCGATGCCGGCGGACTAGCCTCCGGCGGTCCGGCGGTGGAAGCGGCATATTCCGGACGCGCCGAAATGCTTCCGCGCGCCGTTGATGCGCCCGTGGGGGACGCCCTTCACTGGTGGATGGCATGCACGCAGCCGTTCACCGGACCAGGAGGGTAAAGATGCCCGAATCCCCCACATCGTCCACCGCCCGCGACCAGCCTTCCGCGGAGGGAACCCCGCACTCCCCCGGTGTCCGTGAGCTGCCGCTTCTCGGAGCGTGCGGCTGCGGATCGGGCTGCGGGTGCGGCTGCCAGTCCGGAGCGCCCTGCCGCTGCGGCGGGTGCAGCTGCTGACCCCACCCGTGAATGCTTTCCGTGGCCGAGGGCCCGTCCGGTCGTTCCGGACGGGCCCTCGGCGTGTGCTCGCTCACTCCCCGGCGTACGCCCGCCGCAGCGCGGCGAGGTCCATCCTCTTCATGGACAGCATCGCCTCGGTGGCCCGGCGGGCCTTCTGCGGGTCCGGGTCGGCGATCATGTCCAGCAGCGCTTGCGGGAAGACCTGCCAGGAGACCCCGTACCGGTCCTTCAGCCATCCGCAGGGGCCCTCCTCGCCGCCCTCGGTGAGCCTGTCCCAGTAGTAGTCCACCTCCGCCTGGTCGGCGCAGCGGATCTGGAACGAGATCGCCTCGTCGAAGGTGAACTGCGGCCCGCCGTTCAGCGCGACGAACTTCTGGCCGTTGGCCGTGAACTCCACCGCCAGCACGGAGCCCGCGGGACCCGGGCCGGCCTCGTTGTAGCGGCCGATCGTGCCGATCGCGGAATTCTTGAAGACCGAGACGTAGTAGTTCGCCGCCTCCTCGGCCTGCCCGTCGAACCACAGGCACGTGGTGAAACCCTCGGTGGTCATCGGTACCTCCCTGACGCGGAGCGCGCGTGAGCACTGTCACACGTACCGACCGCCCGGGCGCGGCGAACTCATCGGTCGCCGCGATCGCCGTCCGCGGGTCAGGGCAGTCGCAGCGTCACGAACGGGATGGTGTCCCCCGGCAGCACGTACCGCTCGACCTCCACGAAACCCTGCCGCTCCGCGAAGCGCAGCCCCGCCTCGTTCGAGGCCAGCACCACCGTCTCGACCACCCCGGCGCCCGTCTCCCGCGCCGTGCCCAAGCCCCGCGCGTACAACTCCGCCCCGAACCCGCGCCCGCGGTACCCGGGCAGCACCCGCGCGATCACGGTGGCCGCGGCCTCCTCACCCTCCGGCGGCCGCACGGTCGTGCACCCCACGGGGGTGTCCCCGAGGTACGCCACCTCCAGGTGGTTGCGCCCGGCGCGCTCCCGCACGTCCTCCAACGACAGCACGGCCGTCGGGATGATCTCGTTGTGCACGCGCTGCCAGTCAGCGAGCGCGGCGTCGCTGTGCGGCTGCTCGATCCGAAGCTGGGACATCCCGGCAGTGAACCGGCGCCCGGCGCCGGGCGTCAACCGCTTTGCCGTTGGCCGAGGATGCAGAACTCGTTGCCTTCGGGGTCCGCCATCACGACCCAGGCCTGGTCACCCTGGCCGATGTCGACGCGCTTCGCGCCATGAGCCTCGAAGCGGGCCACCTCGGCGGCCTGGTCGTCGGGCCTGAAGTCGGGATGCAGCCGGCTCTTCGCCGTCCTGTCCTCCTCGGCCCGGACGAAGTCCAGCCCCGGCAGGCGATCCGGCTCCGGGCCGATCTCGAACTCGTCGTCGGAGGAGTGGACCACGACCCAGCCGAGAGCCTCGGCCCACCACTGCCCCAAGGCCGCGGGATCCACGGAGTGAACGAGCGGGCATCCGCGCGCGGGAAGTCACCCAGGTCGTGCACCGGCTGACGGAGCTGAGGGTTCCGGCCTCACGGATCTCCGCCGGGATACTCGACGGCGTACTTCAGGAAGGCGCTGCGGCAGCCGTCGCGGCCCTCCGCGAGGTGGGAGCACAGCCGGAGAGGAGGGCCCGGAGTCGGCCCCGGAGCAGCAACGAGCCCCCTCCCCGCGGAGAACCCGCAGGCAGGGGGCTTGATCGCGTCGAGTTACTTCTTCTTGCCCTGGTTCTTCACGGCCTCGATCGCCGCCGCGGCCGCATCGGGGTCGAGGTAGCGGCCGCCCGGGGTGACGGGGCGGAAGTCGGCGTCGAGCTCGTAGGCGAGCGGGATGCCGGTGGGGATGTTCAGGCCCGCGATGTCGGTGTCGGAGACGCCGTCAAGGTGCTTGACCAGGGCGCGGAGGCTGTTGCCGTGGGCGGCGACGAGCACGGTGCGGCCGGTCAGGAGGTCCGGGACGATGCCGTCGTACCAGTACGGCAGCATGCGCTGGACGACGTCCTTGAGGCACTCCGTGCGCGGGCGCAGCTCCGGGGGGATGGAGGCGTAGCGCGCGTCGTCGGCCTGCGAGAACTCGCTGTCGTCGGCGATCGGCGGCGGCGGGGTGTCGTACGAGCGGCGCCAGAGCATGAACTGCTCCTCGCCGAACTCGGCGAGGGTCTGCGCCTTGTCCTTGCCCTGGAGGGCGCCGTAGTGGCGCTCGTTGAGGCGCCAGCTGCGGTGGACGGGGATCCAGTGCCGGTCGGCGGCCTCGAGGGCCAGCTGCGCGGTGCGGATCGCGCGCTTCTGGAGGGAGGTGTGGACGACGTCGGGGAGCAGACCGGCGTCCGCCAGCAGCTCGCCGCCCCGGACCGCCTCCTTCTCGCCCTTCTCGTTGAGGTTGACGTCAACCCATCCGGTGAAGAGGTTCTTCGCGTTCCATTCGCTCTCGCCGTGGCGGAGGAGGATCAGCTTGTACGGAGCATCAGCCATGCCTGGAGTCTAAGAGAAAACCCTTTGGTCCCCCGCGGAGGGCACCTGTAAGCTGCGCAGGCCGCCTTGGCCTATTACGCTCACCAGCCGCGAGGAGTCGCCGCCGTGCCCGCTGTCGTACGAGTTGTACGGGAGACCGTGTCGGGGCTTCCCCGGACCTTCTGGTGGCTGTGGACCAGCACGCTGATCAACCGGCTCGGCGCCTTCGTGGTGACGTTCCTCGCGCTGTACCTGACCCTGGACCGCGGCTACTCCGCCACCTACGCGGGTCTGGTGGCCTCGCTGTACGGCCTGGGTGGCGCGGTCGGCGCGGTCGTCGGCGGCGTGCTGACCGACCGGGTCGGCCGGCGGTCGACGATGCTCCTGGCGCAGCTCGGTGCCGCGGCCGGGACGGCGGCGCTGGCTTACACGAACGGGCAGGTGGCGATCGCGGCGGTGGCGACGGCGCTCGGCATGGCGAGCAGCGCCTCGCGGCCGGCGGTGCAGGCCATGATGGCGGACATGGTCCCCGCGAAGGACCGCGTACGGGCCTTCTCCCTCAACTACTGGGCGATCAACATCGGCTTCGGCGTGTCCTCGGCGGCGGCCGGGCTCATCGCGTCGCAGGGCTACTTCTGGCTGTTCCTCGGCGGCGCCGTGATGACGCTGCTGTGCGCCCTGGTGATCTGGGCCAAGGTCCCGGAGACCATGCCCGGGAGCGACGGCGCCTCGGTCGCGGCGGCCGCGACGTCGCGGGCCGGCCTCGGCATCGTGCTGCGCGACCGCCGCTTCATGGCGTTCGTCGCGCTGACCTTCCTGCTCGGCACCGTCACCCAGCAGGGCTCGACCACGCTGTCGGTCGACATGGGACGGCAGGGCTTCAGCGCGAGTCAGTACGGCCTGGTCATCGGCCTCAACGGGCTGCTGATCGTGCTGTTGCAGATCCCGCTGACCCGCATGGTCGAGGGCCGCAGCCGGGCGGCGCTGCTCACCGCGGGCACCGTCCTGATGGGCTGGGGCTTCGGGCTGACCGCCTTTGCCGGGTCGGTGGCCTTCTACGCCTTCACCGTCGCGGTGTGGACGATCGGCGAGATCCTGCACGCGCCCGCCTCGATGTCGCTGGTCGCCGACCTCTCCCCGGCCCACGCCCGCGGCCGCTACCAGGGCATGTACTCCATCGCCTGGCCGGCCGCGTCCTTCGCCGGGCCGCTGCTGGGCGGCATTGCGCTGGACCGCTGGGGCGGCGGCGTGGCGTGGGGGGCGTGCGCGGTGGTCGGCACGGTGGCGGGTGCCGGGTACTGGCTGCTGCTGCGGGAACGTACGCGGCGGCGCGAGCCCGTCGGCGCGGTGCCGCAGGCCCTGGACCGCGTGCCGGAGCCGACGGCCGACCACTAGTCAGGGCCTGCGCAGCGCCCGCTTGGCCTCGTACAGATTGCGCGGGGTGACGGCCGGATTCCCCGACGAGGCCGGCCGCGAGTCCAGCGGCCCGGTGACGTCGGGAACGTCGGTCCGGCCGAAGGCGGTGACCTCGCAGATGCCGGCGGTGGCGCTGCGCGGGGCGATGCCGTCGTTCTTCACGCAGCCTGCGCGGCCGTCGGTGACGGTGACGTTCCAGTGCGCGAAGCCCGCCCCGTACAGCGGTCCTGCCGAGGCGTCGCCGCCATGGGAGCCGTCGGTGTTCACGGTGATCTCGGTGCTCTCGGTGCGTACGTTGGCGAAGGGCAGGCCGCGGCGGGTGTCGGGTGCCATGACCCCGTAGCGCGGGGAAGAGTTGCGACGCGTGATGGCGAGCGAGGTTACTGATCGGCCTTGCCGGTCAGATGCGTGAACGCCTCCAGGTTTCGCGTCGACTCCCCGCGCGCCGTCCGCCAGGCGTGCTCCTTGCGGATCGCCGTCGCGAAGCCCAGCTCCAGAAGGGTGTTGAAGCTGCCGTCCGCGTGCTCCACGACCGCGCCGAGCAGCCGGTCGACCTCCTCGGGGACGACCGCGACCAGCGGCAGCCGGCCCGCGAGATAGACGTCGCCGAGCCCGTCGATGGCGTAACTCACCCCGTACATGCGGGTGTTGCGCTCCAGCAGCCAGCGGTAGAACGCCTCGTGGTTCTCGTCGGGACGGCGTACGACGAAGGCGTTGACGGAGAGGGTGTGCCGGCCCACCGCCAGCGCCACGGTGGTGGAGAGCTTGCGCGTGCCGGGCAGCTTGACGACGTACTCGCCGGACACGCCAGTCTCCCAGTCGAGTTCGGCCTCCCTCAGCGCCTGCTCGACCGCCGACCGTGCCGCCGCCTGCTCCCGCTCACCCATGCGGCGATCGTAGGCGACGCCGCCGCTCGGCCATCGCACCCGCGTAGACCTCGGCGGTCCTGGCCGCCGCCGCGCCCCAGCCGAAGCACTCCGCGTGGCGGGCCGCGGCCACGCCCATCGTGTCGACCAGATGCGGGTGGTCGATGAAGCGGCGCAGCGCGCGGGCGTAGTCGCCGGGATCGTGGCCGGGTACGAGGAAGCCGGTCTCCCCGTCCTTCACGGCCACCGGCAGACCGCCGACCCGGGCCGCCACCACCGGCGTGCCGCAGGCCTGCGCCTCGATGGCCACCAGCCCGAACGACTCGCTGTACGAGGGCATGACCAGCACCGAAGCGGCCCGGTACCAGTCGGCGAGCCGGTCCTGGCCGACCGGCGGCTGGAACCGCACGAGGTCGGAGATGCCGAGCCGCGCCGCCAGCTTGTGCAGCCGCTCCGGCTTCGCCAGGCCGCTGCCGCTCGGGCCGCCGACGACCGGGACCACCAGCCGGTCGCGCAGCGAGGGATCCTCGCCGAGCAGGATGGCCACCGCCCGCAGCAGCACGTCCGGCGCCTTGAGCGGCTGTATCCGCCCGGCGAACAGCGGGATCACCGCGTCCTGCGGCAGCCCCAGCCGGGCCCGCGCGGCGGCACGCCCGTCGGAGCCCCCCAGCGGATCGGGGCGGAAGCGGTCCAGGTTGACGCCGGGGTGGACGACGGCGACCTTGTGGGGGCCGGCGTCGTAGTGCCGGATGAGTTCGTCCGACTCCTCCGCCGTGTTGGCGATCAGCCGGTCGGCCGCCGTGACGATCTGCGTCTCGCCGATCACACGGGCGGCGGGCTCGGGCGTGTCGCCCTCGGCCAGGCAGGCGTTCTTGACCTTCGCCATCGTGTGCATCGCGTGCACCAGCGGAACGCCCCAGCGCTCGGCGGCGAGCCAGCCGACGTGCCCGGACAGCCAGTAGTGGGAGTGCACGAGGTCGTAGTGGCCCTGCCGGTGGCTGGCCTCGGCGAGCATCACGCCGTGCGTGAAGGCGCACAGCTGGGCCGGCAGGTCCTCCTTGGCCAGGCCCTCGTAGGGGCCGGCGTCCACATGCCGCACCAGGACACCCGGGGCGAGCTCCACGGAAGGCGGCAGCGCGGCCGTGGTGGCCCGGGTGAAGATCTCCACCTCGATCCCGGAACCCTCGGCGAGCCGTTTGGCCAGCTCCACGATGTAGACGTTCATCCCGCCCGCGTCGCCGGTGCCCGGCTGGTGGAGCGGAGACGTGTGCACGCTGAGCATCGCCACGCGCCGCGGCCGGCGCCCGCCGACGCCGTGCCGGCGCAGCCGGCGGGTCGCACCACCGCTCAGGACCCTCGCCACGTACTGGCTCACGTCGCCGTGCCTCCTTGTTGTTCTCAGGGCGGGCCGCCGCTTGCGCACGGACCGGCCCCGAACCTGTACAACCGGTCATTGGCCGGGATCCATTTCCGCTTTGCCAAAGCGTGACCCTGCGGGCCAGGCGGGCACGTCGCGGGCGGCATCCCCCGGTGGCTCCGGGCGTCCCTCCCGCGGCCACCGGGGGATGCTGCCCGGTCGCCGCCGTCGCACGCCTCCACGCCGTCGGCGGCCCCGCGGGGCTCGCATAGGCTCGGCATATGCGAGCGAGGCGGCCGGTCGGGGAAGTGACGCGGGGGACGACCAATCCGAACCGCCTGCGCCGCATGGACCGGTGGATCGTGGCGGCGCACGGGGCCGCGCTGCGGCGCGCGGAGGATCCGCTCGCCGTGGACCTGGGGTACGGCGCGGCGCCGTGGACGGCGCTGGAGCTCTTGCAGCGCCTGCGGACGGTCCGCGCGGACGCCGAGGTCGTCGGCATCGAGATCGACCCCGGGCGGGTCGAGGCCGCGGCCCCCTATGCCCGCGAGGGGCTCGCCTTCGCGCACGGCGGCTTCGAGGTGCCGCTGCCCGGCGACCGCAGACCCGCGCTGATCAGGGCGGCGAATGTGCTGCGGCAGTACGACGAGACACGGGTAGCGGAGGTGTGGGACCGGTTGCGTTCCCGGCTCGCCCCGGACGGGCTGCTGGTGGAGGGCACCTGCGACGAGATCGGCCGCCGTCACGTGTGGGTGGCGATCGGCCCGGAGGGCCCGCGCACAGTGACGTTCGCGACCCGGCTGGGCTCCCTGGAACGCCCCTCCGACCTGGCCGAACGGCTGCCGAAGGTGCTGATCCACCGCAATGTGCCGGGCGAGCCGGTGCACGCCTTCCTCACCGACTTCGACCGGGCCTGGGCGGCTGCCGCGCCCTTCGGGTCGCTGGGCGCGCGCCAGCGCTGGATCCGGACGGTGGGGAGCCTGGCCGGCCCGGGCGGCTGGCCGGTGACGGACACCGCTGCGCGCTGGCGGCAGGGCGAGGTGACCCTGCGCTGGGAGGCGTTGGCACCCGCCTCCGGCTGATCACGGGTCCCCGCGACGGGAGCGCATGACGATCCGTCAGACCTTCTTTCGGGCGGGCGGGCGTCGATGGGGGTTGTCGCCGATGCCGGCGCCCTGCGCCACCCGCCGGCCGCCCCGGGCCGAGGCCGGGCGGCGGAATCTTGTCCACACCCTGTGGACGGACGCCGCTCCGGTAGCCCTGTCCCGCCGGCCCGGACCGGCCGGAAGGCCCCCTGCGCCTTCGCCGGAAGCCGGATGACCTGCGGCGCACGGCCCGCACCCACGTGACGGGCGCCACTCGGCCTCCGCGGGGACGTGACGTTGCTCATGTCCGATTCACCCCCCGAAAGCCGAAATCCCCAGCTCGCAGGCGCATATGACACGGGCGGTTCACCGGCCGGCCCTCCCCCGCGGGCACGCGCTACCGCTATGGTCGCCCTTCAGTGTGCTCGGAGCCGACGGTGGCAACACCGTTCCGGGACGTTGCCCTCGGGGGGAGGGAAGGAATTGTCCGATGTCGCCGATGCCCGCGACCGAACGGCGAGCCGACCGGTTCGCCACCGTGCCGGGGCCGCGCCAGGAAGTGCTGCCCGCCGAGGGCCGGACCTCCCCTGCCCTGACGCTGCTCGTCATCGGTGAGGACCCCTCCGGCACCTTCACCGTCCCCGACCTCCTGGACGTCTCGGGGACCCGGGTCCGTATCCGCCGCGCCCGCAACCTGACCGAGGCCGAGCGGCTGCTGCGCGACGACGTCAACTGCATCCTGCTGGAGCTCGGCCCGGACACCGCCGCGGGTCTCGACGGGCTGCGGCAGCTGCTGCGGCTGGCGCCGCACACCGCCGTGCTGGTCCTCACCACGGGCAGCGACACCGACGCCGAGCGCGCCGCCGAGGCGGTCCGCGTCGGCGCCCAGGACCAGCTCACCCCGGCCGACCTGCAGCCCTCCCATCTGACCCGGGCCATCCGCTACGCGGTGGAACGGAAGCGGGCCGACGTCGCACAGCGCCAGCTCACCGAGACCCGGCTGCTCGCGCAGGAGAACTCCCGGCTGGAGCGCGGCCTGCTGCCGACCCCGCTGCTGCACGGCGCCGACCTGCGCTTCGCGTCCCACTACCGGCCCGGCCGCAGCCGCGCCCTGCTCGGCGGCGACTTCTACGACACCGTGCGCACCCCCGACGGCACCGTGCACGCCATGATCGGCGACGTCTGCGGCCACGGCCCGGACGAGGCCGCTCTCGGCGTGGAACTGCGGATCGCCTGGCGTGCGCTGACCTTCGCCGGGCTCTGCGGTGACGCGCTGCTCTGCACGCTGCAGCAGGTGCTGGAGTACGAGCGGCCCGACGAGGAGATCTTCGCGACCCTCTGCCAAGTCGACATCGCCGCGGACGGGCGCTCCGCCGACCTCTATCTGGCCGGCCACCCCGCCCCGCTGGTCTCGCTGTCCGGGATGGCTCCGCAGCTGCTGCCGTACGAGCACGGCGGCCCGGCGCTCGGTCTGCTGCCCGGCGCCTCGGGCTGGGAGCGCGCGCGGATCGAACTCGGCGAGGCGTGGAGCCTGATGCTCTACACCGACGGACTCATCGAGGGCCGCATCGGCCGTGGCCCGCAGCGACTCGGCCAGGAGGGCATGGTCGAACTCATCGGGCGGCAGCTGGCCGCCGGGCTCGGCGGCGAGGAACTGCTGGACGCGGCCGTCACCGAGGTGCGGGCCCTCAACGGCGAAGAGCTGACGGACGACGTCGCTCTGCTGCTGCTGGAGTCCGGCGCCTGATCCGGCGCCGGATCACAGGGACCGTCAACGGCCCCCGCGGGCTCAGCGGTTGAACGGTCCGTACGGGCCGTCGCTGCTGCTGCCGCCGCGGCGCCCGGGGCCGTTCTTGCCCGCGACCTCGCGGAGCTTCGGCCGCACGTCCACCATGTACACGATCACCGCGACCAGGCCGATGACCGGTAGGAACGACAGGATCGAGAAGATCTTCATCACGACCGCGGAGATCCCCAGCACGATCAGCCAGAACGCCTTGGTCTTCTTGTCGGCCGCACGGTAAGCGTCCTGGCGATGAATCGCGGCGTCGACCAGCGCGAAGAGCGCGAGCAGGAAGAGCGCCCAGGACAGTAGTCCCAGGACACCCAGGAAACCCGTAACCAGCATCGCCGTCCACCTCCGTCGTCGGCTCCCACCGTACCCGTACGGGCCAGGCGGGGGCGCCCCCCGGTGCCAAGCACCCAGGGGGAGGGCCGGGCACGCGATGCGTGCCCGGCCCTCTGGTGCGCGCAGGTATGCGCGCGGGTGTGCTGGGGCCTCAGGAGACCGGCTTGCCCGGAGCGTTCTTGCGGACGGCAGGAGCCGGCTTCTTCGCCTGGGCCTTCTTCGCCGAGGCGGACCGGTCGTCGACCGGGGCCGGCGCCGGGGCGGGCACGGAGTTGTTCTGCACGGGGGCGGCCGCCGGGGACGGGGCGGGCTGCGCCGCCGGACGCGGCTCCGGCTCGCCCTCGATGGCGACCGCGATGTCCTCGACCTGGTCGGCGGCCTCGCCGCGCCAGGTCGCGACCGCGTCCTTGCCGCGCTCGGCCAGGCCGTCGTAGGTCTCCTTGGCGCGGACCGCGTACTCGGCGGCGCGGCCCACCTGCTGGAGCGCGAAGTCCTGGGCGGAGTCACGCAGCTTGCGCAGATCGGTGTCAATGCTGCCGAAGAGCTCGTTGACCTTGGCCTGCGCCCGGTTCTGCGCGCCCTTGGCCTGTGCGGTCACCTTCTCCTGCACGACCTTGGCGTCGGTGCCGCGGATCTTCTCGATCCGGTCCGGGGCCTCGCTGCGGATCTTCTCGATCAGCGGCGGGACCTCCTTCAGCTTCTCGGCCGCGAGGTCGGCGGTGCCGGCCAGCGCGTACAGCGGGGTCGGGTCCTTGAGGGTCTTGACGAGGTCGTCGGTGATCGCCATGAGGGTTTCTCCCGTATGAGGATGGTGGCGTGTACGTCTGTTGAGTCCGCCGGTCACTCCGCGGCGGCCGCGGCGTCGCCGCCGCCCCCGTCGTCCGGTCCGGCGGTCGCCTTCGGCTTCAGCACGGCGGCAGCCGTTTGCGCCGCCTTCTTCGCCGCACGCTCGCGCGGCGCGGCGGACTGCTCGTCCTGAGCTTCCTCCACCACGGCGCTCTCCCTGCGGAACGACTCGTAGATCTGGAGCAGGACCTGCTTCTGCTTCTCGTTGATCGCCGTGTCGGCCAGGATGGCGGTACGGACCTCCCGGCCGTCACCCTGTTCCCGCTCGTCGAGGATCCCCGCCTGCACGTACAGGGTCTCGGCGGAGATGCGCAGCGCCTTCGCCAGTTGCTGCAGGATGTCGGCACTGGGCTTGCGCAGCCCGCGCTCGATCTGGCTGAGGTACGGGTTGGACACCCCCGCGGCGTCGGCGAGCTGGCGCAGCGAGAGCTTCGCGTTGCGGCGCTGCTCCCGCAGGTACTCACCAAGGTTGCCGACGTTGAGTGAAGCCATGTCTTCGAGCATGCCCCGCCGTGCTAACTTTTGCAAGCAGAGTGCTTGCAAAAGTCTCGTTAAGGGGATGTGACAGCCGTCGCAGCCCAGGCGGGCCCGGGTCTGTCCGGCGGGGCTGCGGGCGTGATAGTCATGAAACTGACTGATCAACCCCATGACTGGGCCCCTGGACGGCCCCGGAAGGCGGCAGGCCCATGTCGACCACCACCACGGACCGTTTCCGCACCGCCGTGGAGACCGGTGACCTCGCCGGCCTCGACGGACTCTTCACCGACGGCATCCGGTTCTTCAGCCCGGTCACGTTCACGCCCTTCGAGGGCAAGCCCATGGTGCTCGGCCTCTTCGGCGTCCTGCTGCGCACCTTCGAGGACTTCCGCTACATCGGCCGCTTCGACGGCACCTCGGCCACCAGCGGCGACGGCGGCGACGCGCCCTCGGAGATCCTGCTCTTCCGCGCCACCGTCGGCGGCAAGGACATCCACGGCATCGACCTCCTCCACTTCGACGACGCGGGCCGCATCAAGGAGTTCACGGTCATGGTCCGCCCCCAGTCCGCCGTGCAGACGCTCGGCAAGGCCGTCTTCGCCGGTCTCGTCGCCGACGGCCTCGCCCCCGCCCCGGTCGACGACCCGATCGCACCGTGACCGCGGATTCCTGGTGGCTCCAGTCCGGGCACGGGGTCCGGCTGGAGTGGGGACCGGAGGGCGCGCGGCGGCTGGGACCCGAGGTCGCGGGCCTGGTCGTGGTGGACGTGCTGTCGTTCACGACCTCGGTCTCGGTGGCGGTGGAGGCCGGGACAAGGGTGCACCCGTATGCCTGGCGGGACACGTCGGCACGCGAGTACGCGGACCACGTGGGCGCACGCCTCGCGGTGGGGCGGCGGGAGGTGACCGCGGCGCAGCCGTGGTCGCTCTCCCCCGCCGCGCTGCGAAGGGCGCCCCGCACCGAACGGCTGGTGCTGCCGTCCCCGAACGGTTCGGCCATCGCCGCGGCAGCCGGTGAGGGCGCGACGGTGGTCGCGGGCTGCCTGCGCAACGCGGCGGCGGCGGGAGCCTGGCTCGCGCGGCACGGATACGGCACCCCCGAGCGGCCGGTCGCGGTGGTCCCGGCCGGAGAGCGGTGGCCGGACGGGAGCCTGCGCCCGGCGCTCGAGGACCTGCTCGGCGCCGGGGCGGTCGTCGCCGCGCTGTGCGCCCGGACGCCGCGGGCCACGCCGTCCCCCGAGGCGGGCGCGGCCGCGGCGCTGTGGGCCGCCACCCCCGACCCGGCCGCGACGGTCGCCGCGTGCGCCTCGGGACGGGAACTGGCCGGAGGCGGCTTCGCGGAGGACGTCGCCGTCGCCACCGAGATCGACGCCTCCGACGCCGTCCCCGTCCTTTCCGACGGCGCCTTCGGGATTGCGGACCGGAACTGACCGCATTGCTCCGTACCGTCGAAGACGTAAGAGACGCCGGGAACACCGGCGAACGACGGACAAGGGGTGCACGATGCCGACGGTGGTTCGCAACGAGACGGACGAGCGGGACGCGCTGCTGGCCTACCTGGAGTCGCAGCGCGCCGGCGTGCGCCGGGCGGTGCTGGGGCTGGACGACGAGCAGGCGGCGTCGCGTCCGAGCGCGAGCGGGATGAACCTCGCCGGACTGGTCAAGCACGTCGCCCGCACCGAGGAGGCCTGGGTGCAGGGCCTGCTGCTCGGCCACGCGGAGAAGGCGGGCAGCCAGGAGGACTACGTCAACGGCTTCCGCCTGCTGGAGGGCGAGACGCTGGCCGGTCAGCTGGACGGCTGGGCCGCGATCGCCCGGGCGACGGAGGCGGCCGTCCTCGCCCTCCCCGATCTGGAGGGGACGACTTCGCTGCCGGACGCGCCGTGGAACCCGCCCGGCATGAAGGTCAGCACCCGCTGGATCCTGCTCCACCTCATCGAGGAGACCGCCCGGCACGCCGGGCACGCGGACATCATCCGCGAGTCCCTGGACGGCCGGACGGCCTTCGAATTGGTCGACCTCGCGGCGCGCGAAGGCCGGCCGATGGGCTGACGGATCAGTCCCCGGAGGCCAGCGGTTGCTGCAGTTCCGTCACCCAGGTGCCGGGGTGGCCGCCGGCCTCCAGGTAGAACTCCCGGGGATAGCCGGTGGAGCGGTGATCGTGGGCGTCGATCCAGCGGGCGAGCGTCTGCTCGGTACGCAGGACGTCGTCCATGGACCCGCGGTGCACGATCGTCGCCGCGCTCTCGATCGCCGGCAGGTCCACGACCGCGAAGTCGTATCCGGCGTCGGGCTCCACATCCACCGGGAGCCCGGCGTGCACCACGACCGCGCCCTCGCCGCCGGGCGCCTCCTCGTAATGGGCGATGCTCGGGCCCACCGGCAACACCCCCGCCGCCTCAAGCCGGCGGCACAGCTCGTCGTACAGCGGCTGGATAACCGGGCCGATCTGCGCCGGCTCGAACCCGGCCGCCGTCGCGGTGAGTTCGGCCAGCCGCACGGCGGGCACCCGCTTGACGACCACGTCGTCGGAAGTCATCCGTCCCTCGCTCTCGATGGTCCGCAGCCTCGCCTCGACCCCGGCCAGCCGTGCCGCGTCCGCGGCCATGGCCGCCGCGAGCTCGGCGCGGCGCAACCGCAGCATGCCGCGCAGCTCGTCGGCGCCGACCTTCTCGTCGAGGATCGACCGCACCTGTTCGAGGGTGAAGCCGAGGTCCTTGAGCGCGATGATGCGGTTGAGCCGGGCGAGCTGCCCCGCGGCGTAGTAGCGGTAGCCGCTGGCGGGGTCGACACGGTCCGGGCGCAGCAGTCCGACGGCGTCGTAGTGACGCAGCATGCGAACCGACACACGGCCGTGCCTGGCGAAGTCTCCGATGCCGAACATGACGCCTCCCAGTGCAGGGCCTCACACGGTGTGAGAGTCAAGCGCGCCCGGGAACGCCCGATGCCCCGGCGCACTCGGCCGGGGCATCGGGCATCGGACGACGCGTGGACGGGGCTCGTCAGCCGCGCAGCTCCGCCGCGACCAGCTCCGCGAGCTGGACGGCGTTGAGCGCCGCGCCCTTGCGGAGGTTGTCGTTGGACAGGAAGAGCGCGAGGCCGTGCTCGACGGTCTCGTCGGCACGGATCCGCCCCACGTAGGAGGGGTCCTTGCCGGCGGCCTGCTGCGGGGTGGGGATCTCCGACAGCTCCACGCCGGGGGCGGCGGCCAGCAGCTCGTAGGCGCGCTCCACGCTGATCGGGCGCGCGAAGCGGGCGTTGACCTGGAGCGAGTGCCCGGAGAAGACCGGCACGCGCACGCAGGTGCCGGACACCTTCAGCTCCGGGATCTCCAGGATCTTGCGGGACTCGTGGCGGAGCTTCTGCTCCTCGTCGGTCTCGAAGCGGCCGTCGTCGACGATCTTCCCGGCCAGCGGGACGACGTTGAAGGCGATGGGCCGCTGGTAGACCGCGGGCTCGGGGAACTCCACGGCCGCGCCGTCGAAGGTCAGCCCGGCCGCCTGGTCGGCGACCTTCCGGACCTGCCCGTCGAGCTCCGCGACACCGGCAAGGCCGGAACCGGAGACCGCCTGGTAGGTGGTGGCGACCAGCGCGGTCAGCCCCGCCTCGTCGTGCAGCGGGCGCAGCACCGGCATCGCGGCCATCGTGGTGCAGTTCGGGTTGGCGATGATGCCCTTGGGTCGGTCCGCGATCGCGTGCGGATTGACCTCGGACACCACGAGCGGGACCTCGGGGTCCATCCGCCAGGCGGAGGAGTTGTCGATCACGACCGCACCCGCGGCGGCGACCTTGGGGGCGAGCGCCTTGGAGGTGGCACCGCCCGCGGAGAACAGGACGATGTCGAGACCCGCGTAGTCGGCGGTCGCCGCGTCCTCGATGGTGATCTCGCCGTCCTTCCACGGCAGCGTCCGTCCCGCCGAGCGGGCCGACGCGAACAGCCGCAGCCGCTCCACCGGGAAGTCACGCTCGGCCAGCACCTTGAGCATGACGCCGCCGACCTGGCCGGTGGCTCCGACGATTCCGATCCTCATCCGGTCTCTCCGATCAGTGCGTACGTACCGTCCCGAGTATCCCCCGCCTCGGCGAGTGCCCAAAGGGCCGTCTCGACTGCCGGCCGCCCGGCCGGCAGCAGGGGCAGCCGGACCGCGGGGGTGGGAATGCGTCCTTGAGCGTGCAGCACCGCCTTGGTCACCGTGGGGTTCGGCTCGGCGAAGCAGGCGGCGGCAAGCCTCGCGAGCGCGTGCGCGCGTTCCGGATCGTGGAGACGGGCCAGCTCCACCCACTGCGCGGTCGCCAGGTGCGCGGAGGCCAGGATCGCCCCGGCGGCGCCCAGTGCCAGCAGGGCGGGGGCGAAGACGTCGTCCCCCGCGTAGAGGGGCACGTCCCGCACCAGCAGGACGGTGTCCTGGTCGATGCCGCCGACGGCGTGCTTGAAGCCGTGCACCCCGTCGATGGCGGCGATCCGGCGCACGGTGTCCGCGCTGAGGGTGCGCCCGGTGCGGTACGGGATGTTGTAGACGACCAGCGGCACGGCGGAGGCCGCGGCCAGGGTTTCGAAGTGCGCGACCACGCCGTCCTCCGAGGGCCGCACGAACGCCGGCACGGTCACGAGGGCGGCATCCGCCTCGAGCGACCGCAGTTCCTCCGCGGCCCGGCGCGTGTCCGCACCGCCGGCCCCGACAGTGAACCGCGCACCCCGCCCGCGGCAGACCCGCCCCACGATCTCGCGGACGAGCGCCTTCTCCCCCTCGTCGAGCGCCGCCGGCTCGGCCGTCGTCCCGAGCGCGACCAGGCCCTCCGCCCCGTCGTCCAGCACGTCGTGCGCGAGCCGCTCCAGCGCGGCGCCGTCCAGACTGCCGTCGGCGTCGAAGGGCGTGATCAGCGGTACGTGAATCCCCATGCGACGAGCGTGGGCCACCGAACCGTCAAGGTCCAGTTAAATGTCCTTCACCCCACGGATTAGCAGCACTGCACGATGGCGCTGCCGGTCGAGCTGCCCCAGCGACTCGGCTACCGCCCGACCAGCCGGCTACAACCACGGCGGACCGCCGCCCTGACCACCTCAGCGACACTGACTGCACGTACTCGACGTCCATGTAGGCCCGCACGATGTCATCGCCGGCGCACAGCGAGACTTCACCGGCTTCACCTGCTTCACCTCGCTGCCAGCACCGGCGCTGGAGTCGCTTCGGCGTCCGCGGCTACTGGCTCGCCGCCGCCCTCCGCCACCTCACGCTCCGCACACCGGCTCTCGCACCGGTTGACGAGCCGGTCCCACACACCACGGAACTCCCTGTTGCCATGATGCACGTGGACGGCGGGCGCGCTCTCGAGCGCCATCGCGTGGTGCTGAGCCGCGACGCCTCGGCCGAACTCCCCACGCCACGAGAGGAGCACGGACTCCACCTCGCCCATCGACGGGGTTGTCCTCTTCGCACCGCCGCCGATCCCTTCGACCGCCTTCAAGGCACTGGCGATCACATGCGCCGCCTCCGCCGCAGCCTCGGTCAACTCGGCGGAGCCGTCCGGCAGCAGGGCGAGTCTCAGGCCCGCCCGCATGATGTCCGTGTGGGCCGACTGCACGCGTTTGAATGCCAGGTAGTGCGGAAGGTCGTCGTCCGTGCCCCGGGTCGCACCCTTGCGTGCTGCCTCGACCGTGGCCTTCCAGCGATCGATCACTTCCCTTTCCTGATCCTCGGGGTAGCGCATCAGGTGCAGGTGCGTAGCCAGCTCGTACAGCGGGTCGCCGATCCTGGCGAGCTCCCAGTCGATGGTCCACAGAGCCTTGTCCTCATCAACGATGAGATTCTCGCGGTGCAGGTCCCCGTGGATGAGGAGGGAGGGCCGCCTCGCCAACCCCCCAGAACGAGCCTTGAGGTTTTCGAGCAATTCTTCCGAAACGCCGAACTTACCGAGCAGATCCCGAAACGGAAGGGCCCGGTCCCCGTACGCGGACGCTCCAGTGAATTCCACAAGCCTTCGATAGAAGACCCCCGAGTCCCCCCGACAACGCCATCTCGGCGGGGCACTGCCACAGACCCTTTGGAGGGAGATTTTTCGGGGGTTGATGCGCGCGAGAGCCCCGAAGACCTCCATGATCTGTTCCACGTAGAAGGGATCGACCGGCCCCTGGCTTCCGGAGAGCTCCCCCAAGGTGAGACCCTCGATAAAACTGTGAACGGGGATCACCGACTCCGGGCCAATGACCCTGGGGATTCGCGGAACCCGCTCTTGGAGAAAAATCAGCAATGCCTCTTCGGACTTGAAACACCGCTGGTCGTACCGGATGACGCCCGACTGCGGCGCACGCAGCTTGACCCAGAGGTCCCGGATCCCGGATCCGGAATCGTGCGACATGCGCACGGCATATGACTCGTTATGGTGCCCCCCGAGGGGCCCCACGACGCATTCCCCCCACTGCTGAGCCTCGCGATGGACAGTCGTAGACACCGGTTTCCTCGACCTAGGTCTGAAGGGGCCGATGCTAGTACCGCGCGACCCGGTGCGAAGCCGTTCGCCGGGATCGAGGCCGGCCGCCAAAAGACCCGCACGGGCCTTTCGCCGCCTTCTTCGACAGCTCTCCGGCCCCATACTTATACATTCCGCACGTGAAGACGTACCGAGGTTCGCATAAGTATGCCGACATGTCGTCAGCAAAGGAAATGAACCGGCCTGACCCAAGAGGGCGAATCTGCCCCATCGCGCCTGACACCACAGCGGCACGGCCGTGTTCCAGTCACCACCACCCACCTCGGGAGCCCCGACGAACCGGAACCGGAACGTTCACACGGAGGCCGCTTCAGCCGAGCCCCCTGGCCAGCTCGCCGAGGTGCTCGATCGGGCGCAGATGCGGATAGGCGTCCTGGAGCCCTGTGTTGCCGTCGGGATTCTGGAAGCCGAGGAACCGGACCCCGGCCCTCCCCGCGGCCGCCACATCGTCTGGTGAATCGCCTATCATCAGAATTTTCCCGCGATCTTCGGTCCCGATTCCTGCGAGTGCACGCTCGATACAGTCCGGATCGGGTTTCACTTTCAGTGGTTTCCCTGCCCGAACGCTCAGCCGCCCGTGGATGCGGTCCTGGAACGGTTCAGCCATCCCCCATTTCTTGAGATGCCGCCGCACCGCCGCTTCCGAGTTATTTGTGGTGATCGCAATCGGTATTCGCTCGAGATGGAGCGCCCCCACCAATTCCGCCGCCCCGTCGGTCTCCTTGGCTCCGCCCGCAGCGCGATACTCCCATTCAGCGAGATGCCGTTCAAGGAGCCCGACGTCGTCCAGGTCGCTCCAGTCGGCCGCCGCGCCCTTGAGGATATCCAGTGGGCTGCCGCGCTTGTCGGGCGGCACCGAGATGACGGGTGGAAGTCCCGCTTCCTTGATGAACGTCCAGAGTTCGCGGGCCACAAATGACGCAGACGTCGTGTCAAAGAGATGGCACAGCGGGCCGTCGAAGTCGAAGAGAACGCCCACGACGCCGACCAGAGCATCGTGACGAGCCTGAAGACCACTGCCCATCAGCGGCTCGCCATCAGAAGTCACTCAGCGAGTGTGATTCCGCCCTTCGCCCTGCGCCAGAGTGCGGCCACACATGAAGCAAGACTCTCACCACACCAGGCTTTCCATGTCGGCCATGTGAGAGATCAGTGTGGCAGCACCGGCTGAGGCGAGCTCATCCCTCTTTCGTGGGGTACGCGCGTAACCCACGAAACGGATCGCGACGCTGCGGGCCGCCCGAGCGTCCCGCCATGAGTCCCCGACGAAGAGGCACCGCTGCGGAGGGGTTCCCAGGACGTCCAGCGCCGACCGGAGCATGTACCCGTTGGGCTTCATCAGGAGTGCGTCGCGGGGACGGCCGATGACGGGTCCGTCGAACGCATCCAGCAGCCCGGCGCTGAGGAGGAAGAGCCGCGCGGACTCCTCGGAGTTGTTGGTCACCACACCGAGCCGGGTTCCCCGCTCGTGCAGGGACTTGACGAGCGTGTCCACACCTGGCGTGAGCACGGCCGAACCCGCGGCGACGACCTCTTCCTTGGCCAGCGTGCCATCCAATTCGTCGCCCAGGCCTGCCGCGTATTCGGTGGGCTTGCCGGCCACCATCACCAACAGCGCATGCGGATCGCCACACGACTCCACTTCGGCCGCCAGCGGTCCGTACTGACGCATCCGCTCCTTCAGGACATCGGCGACCCTGTCGGCGGGGTGGCCGGCGAAGAGCGTGCAGAGGGGGCCGTCAAAGTCGAACAAGACGGAGTCGACGGCATTTGCCATCACGCGGTCTTCGCGATCAGCGTCCAGAGTGAGTCGAACCATGCCTGACATTCGTCGAATTCTGCCGATCCCTGTCGATACAGGCGCGCTCCCACACCGAACACGTCGAAGATCTCGACCACCGCTCCGCCCGGCACGTCCACGGCCTGCCGGTGGACGGCGTAGTAGCCGGTCAGCCCCACGTCGCCGTTCAGAAGATAGAACTTGTTCACAGGCGTGATCGCGACTGTCTTGGTCGTGATCTTCACCGAATCAGTCAACCCGCGAGTATGCAAGTCCCCGAGCAGATTGTGGAGTTGCCGGGACTGGAGATCGATCAAGTCGGCGAGCCGCTGTCGCGGACGGGGATCCTCCGGGTCGGCCACGTTGCTGGGCACTGCCAGCAAGGCGTTGGGGCTGGGGAGCAGCAGCCTGACCCTGATCGAGGAGGGGCGCAGCTCGCCACGCAGGACTCGGCTGACCGGACGGCTCAGAGCCGTGTTCAACGACTCGCTCGTCAGGCAGTAGGCGTCGATCGTGATGTCATCCGCCTCGAACGCCTCCGCGACGGCGTCCTCCAGTTCGACACTGGCCGAATCCGAACGATGCGCCGCGCCGTTGGTATGTGCCGGTGTCGGGTTGCGCCAGTTTCGGGCGAAGACTCCCTTGCCCTGCGCTGACTCTACGTAACCCTCATCCTGGAGCTGCTTCAGCGCTTTCTGAACGGTGGCGCGGGAGACATCGAAGCGATCCACCAGCTCAGCTTGGGTGGGGAGTTGCTCCTCGACTACGATCTCGCCGGCCTCGATCTGGTGACGCAGCGAATCGGCCACAC
Organism: Streptomyces sp. RLA123; assembly: GCF_056270165.1. Lineage (NCBI taxonomy): Bacteria > Bacillati > Actinomycetota > Actinomycetes > Kitasatosporales > Streptomycetaceae > Streptomyces > Streptomyces sp. RLA123. The sequence continues at coordinate 3,738,256 of NZ_JBWDOR010000003.1, forward strand.
GCTCCCATGCGCGCCTGGCTCCAACCTTCCGTCGGTCGTCGCTCACGCAAGAAGACTACAGCTTCCGGTCAGCCAGGTTGAGTTGAGTGCGTTGAGTTTATGGACCTGCAGCCAACGGGAACAACCAAGACATGACCGCAGTCAACTGCTCCGGCTGGCAGACAAGTTGGAGCAGTTGACCCCACGGGGACCGCGGCGTCCCGGCCCGACGATGTGACGGGAATGGCCGCGGGTGATGGTGCAGCGCCGAACTGACGGGCTCGCTCGCACGCTTCTGACCTTCCGCCCCTCCCCCTGATCCTCGCGTCCTCTTCCGCTGCCGTCCCGCGCCACGCGGGACGCGCGAGACAGCGCGCCACAAAGGAGTGATCCGCTATGCCCGCACTCGCTCTGTGCGCCTTCGCCTTCGAGCAACTGTTCCAGTGGCGGTTCGGCGCGGCCGGCGCCCTCGCCTTCGGAATGTTCACGGTGGGCCACAAGGCCCGGAACACGACGTTCACCTGTGTCGGACTCGTGGTGATCGCGCTGCTGCTGACCCGCTAGGGACAGCGGCAGCGGGGCCCGCGCCGTTCGGCGGCCGCCTGCGAAAGGGGTGGGTCATGTTGTGGAGTCACGTGATGGCGGCGATTGCCGAGGAGTGCCTCGGCCGGCGGTTCGGCCCGTTGATGGGGCTGGGTGTCGTACTGGTCGCGGTCGGGGCCAAGGCGCGGTCGAGCCACGCGATGTGCGTGGGCGGGGTGCTGGTCCTGCTGGTCCTCGTCTCGTACAGCGGCCGCTGACCCGTCAGAAGCCGTCCATCGCCCAGGGCTTGCGCGAGGTGCGGAACAGGGCGTCCACCCGGGCCGCCGCGCCCGGGTGGGATTCGGTGACCTGGCCGACGGTGGCGAGGCGGACCGCGGACTCGTCGCCCAGGTAGAGGGCCGCGAGGTCGGCCGCGGTGAGGGTCAGGTCCGGGGCGGCGGAGGGGGCCGCCTCGGCGGTGGCGGTGCCGTCGGGGGCGGCTTCGAGGCGGAAGCGGCCGGCGGCGTAGCCGTACGGGTCGAGGACGTCGAGAACCACAGTGCCCGGGGCGGCGTAGGTACGGGCGGACAGCGCCCGGGGCACGTCGACGAAGCGCAGCCACAGGAAGTCGGAGCTGTTGTCGACCCGGGCGGCACGGCGGTCCGCGAGCAGCAGCGGCATGACGTCGTCGTGGGCGCGGAAGCCCGTACGCACGGTGGAGACCCAGTCGACGGAGAGCAGGTAGCGCCACAGGGCCCGCTCGGCGGCCGGGGTGGCCGCGATCAGGTTCTTGATCTCCAGGGGGGCTTCCGGGTACATGCCGTGCCACGTATCGGCGACGGTGTAGGCGGCCATACCGTCCACGCGGCCCGCGGAGTCCCGGTAGAAGGCGAAGATCGGTTCCTTCCAGGGGTCGTCGGACGACCCCTGGACCTTGCCGGTGAACAGCTCCCACCAGCGGTCGTTGCGGTTGATCGAGCCGGGGGCCTGCACCCGTACCCGCTCGTGCAGCTCCGGGCCGGACTTGAGGACGTCGGCGGGGTCGACGAGTTCGACGCGGCCGTCCTCGTCGTCGCCGGGCGGCCGCAGGCCGGCGCGGGCGGTGTCGACGTGCCACTCGGTGACGCCGGCCGCCGGGCCGAAGCCGAAGCGGCCGTAGATCGGGAACTCGGCGGCGATGAGGATCGCGAGCGGTTCTCCGCGTTCGGCGGTGGCGGCCAGTTCGTTGGCCATCATGCGGGAGGCGACGCCGCGGCGGCGGTGTGTGGCGGAGACGGTGACCTGGGTGATCGCACTGGTCGGCAGGACGGCGCCGCCGGGCACGGTCATGTCGCGCGGCATGCTGCGGAACGTGGCCACGCAGCGGCCGTCGTCGAAGGCGCCCTGGGTACGGGCGAGGTCCGCGTAGGGCCGCCGCAGCTCGATATCCTCGTCGCTGACGGTGGCGGGACGGTGGAAACCGAGTCGGGCGGCGCGCAGCCAGCCGGCGAAGTCGGATGCTTCGAGCGTGCGGACCTCAAGGCTCATGTCCCGCACGGTAGGCGCCGGTCACGCCTCCGCGCATCCCCTTTTTCCGCAGGTTTCTCCGCAGGTTTCCGGCCGGATTCCCTCCCGCGCCCTCAGTCGCCCGACAGCAGGTCCTCGACCCGCGCCTCGCCCGCGCGGTAGCGCCGGGCGATCTCGGTGCTGCACCCGTCGACCGTGTGCTGGAGCGAGTGCCGGCAGCGCGAGACCTGCTGCTCGTGGCGGACCAGCCGCCCCATAGCGTCGTGCAGTTCCTGGTCGGTGCGGGCCTGAAGGTCGGAGAGCTCGACCTCGGCGAGCATCTCCTCGGCGAGCTGCCGGTACCGCTCGCTGCGCGGGGTGCGCATGGTGACGTGCCGGGCGGAGGTGCGGTGCCGGGACGGGGCGTCGGTGAGGATCTCAGAGAGCCGGTCCAGCACGGGCGCGTCGGGGGCGGTGCGGCACGCGAGTTCGGCGCGCAGGATGTCGATGCGGCCCTGCAGCAGCCGTCGAAGGTAGGACAAATCGGCCTCCTCCAGCTGTGCTTCGCGGCGCGCGGTGCGCAGGCCTGCGAGGGTGAGCCCCGCGAAGTCGGGCTGCGGCGCGTCGGGGAACGGTGAGCGCGGGCCCGGTGCCTTGAGCATGCGTTCGCCTTCCGCCGTCCCGGTGGTACTTGTCGTACCGCTGTGCTTCATGTCTGTCCGTCCCCTCGTCCCCCGCGTCGGGCAGATCTCGATCGTGCCACCCACTACCTGTGTCCCGCAGGCACCTGCACCCGAACGGCCGCGCCGGACAGTTGTACGTGAGCCCAAGCGGGCGTACGGCCGTGGTGCCGCGCGCCCCCTGGGACCCGCGAGAATGGTGGCCATGCGAGCGGTGGCCCAGCGGGTGAGCGAAGCGAAGGTCGTGGTGGACGGCGAGACGGTCGGCGAGATCGCCGGTCCGGGATTGTGCGTGCTGGTGGGGGTCACGCACGACGACACCAAGGAGCAGGCGGCGCAGCTCGCCCGCAAGCTCTGGAGTCTGCGGATCCTTCCCGACGAGAAGTCCTGTTCCGACATCGGCGGGCCGCTGCTGGTGATCTCGCAGTTCACTCTCTACGGTGACGCCCGCAAGGGGCGCCGGCCCACCTGGAACGCCGCCGCTCCCGGCCCTGTCGCCGAGCCGCTGGTGGACGAGGTGGTCGCGCAGCTGCGCGCGCTGGGCGCGGACGTGGCGACGGGCCGCTTCGGAGCGGACATGAAGGTCTCGCTCACGAACGACGGCCCGTTCACCGTGGTCCTCGACCTCTGAGATCCCTGATCCGGCGTCCCGGCGGCCCTTGCTCAGGGCTCGACGACGGTCTCCTGGTTCGCGGCCGTACCGTCCGCCAGCAGCAGCGCGTCCACGGGGGTGTTGCGCTTGATCACCGCGAGGGCGATGGGGCCCAGCTCCCAGTGCCGGGCGGAGGAGGTGACGGTGCCGATCTGGCGGCCGTCCGGCCCGTCGGCGGCGATGCGCACGGGCGTGCCGTGGCCGGGGAGCTTGACCTCGCTGCCGTCGAGGTGGAGGAAGACCAGCCGGCGCGGCGGCCGCCCGAGGTTGTGCACTCGGGCGACGGTCTCCTGCCCGCGGTAGCAGCCCTTGTCGAGGTGGACGGCGGTGCCCAGCCAGCCCAGCTCGTGCGGGATGGTGCGGTGGTCGGTCTCCAGGCCCAGCCGCGGGCGGTGGGCCTCGATGCGCAGCGCCTCCAGGGCCAGCACGCCGACCGGGGTGCCGGCGGACCCCCGGGCGAAGGCATCCAGCTCGGCGCGCGGCACGAGGACGTCGCGGCCGTACGGGACCTCGCGCACCGTCCAGCCCTCGGGGACGGCGGCGATGCTGCCCGCCGGGAGGTGGACGACGGCGTGCTCGCCGGTCACGTCGGCGACGTCGACCTGGTAGAAGAACTTCATGCTCTCCAGGTAGGCGACGAGGTCGCCCTGCGTGCCGGGTTCGACGTGCATCCAGGTGGTGGTGCCGTCGTCGACGAGGTAGAGCGCGTGCTCGATGTGGCCGTGCGCGGAGAGGATCAGCGCCTCGGCGGCCTGCCCGGGCGGCAGGTCCGTGACGTGCTGGGTGAGCAGGAGGTGGAGCCAGGCGAGCCGGTCCTGGCCGGTGACGGCGACGACACCGCGGTGGGACAGATCGACGAAGCCCTTGCCGTCCGCGAGGGCCCGTTGCTCGCGGAAGAGGTCCCCGTAGTGCGCGGCGACTCCCTCGTCAGGGCCTTCTGCGGGAACGGCACCGGGGAGCGACAGCAGGGGGCTGGTGAGTGTTTGTCGCTGCATGGAACCAGCCTACGTCTCGGTAGTTGAACCCTCAGACGTTCGGGCCTTCCGCGCGCAGTCGGCGCACCGGCCGAAGATCGCGAAGTGCTTCATGTCGGTCTCGAAGCCGTAGGTGGCGCGCAGCCGGTCGGTCAGCGGCGCGGCCTCGGAGATGTCGGCCTCGGTGACCGACTCGCAGTCCCGGCACACCAGGTGCATGTGGTGGTGCCGGTCGGCGAGGTGGTACGTGGGGGCGCCGTGGCCGAGGTGGGCATGGCTGACCAGGCCCAGTTCCTCCAGCAGCTCCAGCGTGCGGTAGACGGTGGAGATGTTCACCCCGGAGGCGGTTCTGCGCACCTCGGTGAGGATCTCGTCCGGAGTGGCGTGCTCCAGGACGTCGACCGCCTCCAGGACCAGCTGGCGCTGCGGCGTCAGCCGGTACCCGCGTTGCCTCAGATCGCTCTTCCAGTCCGTGGTCACCACGAGGACAGTCTAGGCGGAAGGGCGCCGCCGGCGGCCCGGCGCGACATGGCGGGGCCGCCCGCGCGGACGGCAGCGGCTGCGGACGGCCCGGGCCGGCGCGGCCCGGAACGGCCCGGAACGGCTCAGCGGAAGAAGGCGATGCCGTCGTCGGGCAGGTCCTTGAGGTCCTTGGCCCACTCGCTGGGGTTGACGACCTTCTTCAGGTGCGCCGACATGTACGGGCGCAGCGACACCTCGGGGGTGGCCTTCTCGCCCACCCACATCAGGTCGCTCTTGACGTAGCCGTACAGGCGCTTGCCGCCGCTGTAGGCCGGCGCACCGGACAGCCGGGCCACGGCGTCGGTGACCAGGTCGATCTGCGGCTTGCCCTCGGCGAGCTCGCCGTACCAGATCTCGATGACGCCGTTGTCGCGGGTCATGGTGATCTCGACCTTGCGGTCCTTGTCGATCCGCCAGAAACCGGACTCGCTCTCCAGCGGCTTCTCCGGCTTGCCCTCGGCGTCCAGCACCCAGGTCTTGGACGTGTACTCCAAGAAGGGGCGGCCGTCGTGGGTGAAGACCACTTCCTGGCCGAAGTTGCACTTCTCGGCGCCGGGGAAGTCGAAGACGCCCGCGCCCTCCCAGGTGCCCAGGAGGAAGGCGAGCGGCACGAGCTCCGGGTGGAGGTCTGAGGGGATTTCGATCATGTTCAGCGCTGTCCCTGGTAGAGCTTCTTCACCGCCAGAACGGAGAACGCGAGGACGCCAATGCAGACCAGGACAAGCATGACGTCGAAGAAGATCTCAATGGCGCTCACGAGCGTGCTCCTCGGGCAGGCGCGGACGGTCGGCGGCCCGGTGGGGCCGTTTGCCGAGTCTAGTCGGCCGGTACGGGCGCGATGCGCTGAGGTCGGCCCCCACGCATCGCGCCCGCGCCGGGCACAACCCGGTCAGCCGAGCAGCTGCGACTGCAGCAGCACGGTCTGGTGGAACGGGACGGCCGGCTGCGTCCCGGCCTTGGTCATCAGCACCACGGCCACGGTGTCGCCGGCCTGGACGTAGGCGACACGGACGTGCTGCGGCCCGCGCGGCGCGGTCTCCTCGAAGACCGCGACGGTCTGGTCGTCCGGCACCGCGTCGCTGTCCCAGTGGCGGTCGCGGGCCGTGGTGCCGGCCTGCACCGGGGTACCGGAGATCTCGAGGTCGGTGATCACCCCGAACGCGTACGGCTGACTGGCGAACTGCAGCAGGTAGACCTCCGTGCGGGTGCCGTCCTGTGCGGTCCAGGCGCGCGCCGCGACGTGCCGGAGGGTCTCCTGTTCGAGGGTCCGGGTGAGCTCCGCGCGATAGGTCTTCTGGAAGACCTTGACGAAGTCGGCGGTCGGCAGCCAGCCGGCGCGGTCCGGGAAGCTCGTGTCGAGCTTGGCGCCCGCGGGGGCGGGCAGCAGGAGCGTGCGCGGGTCCGCGTAGTGCCGGGCGGCGGGGTTGTGTGCGCCGTCCATCGGGCGGGGCGCGCCTTCGGGCAGCTTGGGCAGCTTCAGCGCGGGGTAGGTCCAGCGGCCGTCGTCGGGGGTGCGCAGCCCGGGGATCTTCGTCCGTTCGGGCTGGGTCACCCCGTACGCCGTGGCGGCGCCCAGCGCGCCGAAGACCAGCACCACGGCGGTCCAGCGCACGGCCGCGCGCAGCCCGCGCCGGTCCCGCAGCCGCCGCCGCGGACGTGCGGGGGCAACGGGGAGTGCGGCGGCGTCCACGGCCGTCAGCTCGGCGGAGGCCGATTCCGCAGGGGCGCCCTCCACGGGTACGGGCTCCGCGGGGGCCGACTCCACAGAGGCGCCCTCCACCGGTACGGGCTCCGCGAGTGCGGGCTCCACCGGTACGGGCTCCGCCGTGGCCGGCTCCGCAGGAACAACCTCCACAGGCGCGCGCTCCGCCGAGGACGGCTCGGGAGCGGCGGCCTCCACAGGCGTCTGCCCCGCGGACTCCGTCCGCTCCGGGGATGCCTGGGACGGGATCGTCGCCTCGTCGGTCTGGGTCTGCTCGGTCATGCCGCCTCCCCCGGGTCCTGCACGCGGTCGAGCTGCTTCTTGAACAGGTCCGCAGCGTCGTTCTTGTCGAGCGGGGCGATTCCGGTGACCGTCATGCGCACCATCACGTCGCCCTCGGTGGCCTGACAGGTCATGGCGTCGAGCTTCGCCCCGGGGCTCTTCGGCGGCAGGACGCAGCGGGCCTTGTCGTGACCCGCGATCTTCGGCCCGTTCCGGAACACGCCGAGGGCCTTGGTGAAGGCACTGTAGAAATCGGTGCCGGCCCGGGCGAGGCTCTTGTTCTTCATCTGGACGATCTGCATGTTCACGGCGAGCGAGCCCGACGTGTTGCGGTACGAGCGGAAGCCGACGCCCTGGATGTGCATGGCGTCCACGGCCTTGCGCACTTGGGCCCGCTCCTTCTTGGACAGGCCCGCGTAGTCGCCCTGGAACACCGCCACGGCGTCCTTGCCGGTGTACTCCGCGTCGTTGCCGTACTCGGCCATGTCGGGACCCGGCACGTAGCCGTCGGGCATGGGCAGCAGCAGTTTGCCCAGCGCGCCGTAGTGGCTGCCGCCGGACTGGGCGCCGTACTCCCCGGTCCTGCTGGGTTCCGGGGCCTTCCAGGGCCGCGAGGTCGCCTGCTTGCCGTCGTCCTTCTGCTGCTGGAGCACGGCGTAGCCGATGCCGCCGCCCGCGGCGACGGCGACCAGCGCCCCGGCGACGCCGATGGCGAGACCCCGGCGGCTCTTACGGGGCTCGGTCGAGCTCTCCACGGTCACGGGCGCGTCCTCGGAAGGACCTGCGCCCTCGGATGCCGGGTCCGGCACGCCGGGAAGGGTGTTCTCGTCGCTCACAGCCGCTCCCACTGCCGCTCGGCCAGGGACATGATCGTGGACTTCTTGATCGGCTTGGCCGAGGTCAGCCAGACATCGAGCATGACGTTGCCCTTCCGGGCCAGGGCACGCGCCTGGTAGACGGGCAGGTAGCCGGCCTTGGTCCGGGGCTTGGAGTAGACCCAGGCCCTGCCGTCGAATGCGCCGGGCATGGCGCTGCCGTTGTTGTCCGCGTACTTCTTCTCGGACATGTAGTCCTGCTGTTCCTCGAGGAACTGCGGGGTGTAGGCCTGCGAGTCATCGCGGAACTGGATCAGCCGGATCTCGGTCGAGGTCGACGTGTCGTACGTACCGGTGCGCCAGCCGGCGATGGCGATGCGCCGGAAGCCGTTGCTGTTGAAGTTTGTGAAGGCGTTGTTCGGCCGCTCGAAGGTCTCCGCGTAGTCGTACAGCGAGAACCACTGGTCCTGACCGGGGGCGCCGCCCACCCAGTCCTTGGCGCCCTTGGGCCGCTTCAGCAGCAGCTTGCGCAGGTCGCCGTCGTACGTCACCAGCGTGTCCTCGGCCGCGGTGAGCGGCTTCGCCGCCGGCGCGGCCCCCTTGGGTTGCACGAGTGCCCGCTGGGCGAGCGGGGGGAGCGGGGTCTCGGGACGGTCGTACTGGATCGTGTAGCCGGTGCCGGCGCCCGCGGCGACACCGAGAACGGCGGCGGCGAGGACGAGCAGGGTGGTGCGGCCGCGGCGACGGGGTGGCCGGGCCGCGGGGAGCGTCTCCGGAACAGCCGCGGCGGGTGTCTGCGCGGCGGCCTCGGGAGGTGCTTCCGGAACAGGGGGTGCCTGCTCCGGGACAGGGGTGTCCTGGGACAAGGGGTTCTCCACGAAGAGGTCTGAAGGCTCAGCGGCCGGTCGCGAGGCGCTGGTACTGCTGGTCGAGCAGCCGCTTGAGCAGGTCGCGGCCGGGCAGCTTCTCCCCGGTCACGGTGATGCTGATGTGCACGTCGCCCTGGTGGGACAGCGCGGCCACGGCGTCGGTGCTCTCGGCGGAGCCGGAGGACAGCCGATAGGCCTTGGCGGGGTGGGTGCTGTTGATCGTCAGGGCCGGCGAGTCCAGGTAGAAGTCGTCGTAGTAGCCGGCGGCGTCGGCGGCCGAGCCGAAGCGCAGCAGTTCGACGGAGATCTCGTAGTCCCCGTCGGCGGTCAGGTAGGTGCGCTGGGCACCCTTCTTGAAGCCGTAGCGGCTCAGGGCCCGCTTGATGTCGCCGCTGACGCCGACCTCGTCACGGGTGACGGCGCTGCCCGCCTCGTCGCCGTAGATCTCGGCGTCCCTGGGCGGGGTGAGCAGGAACCAGCGCAGGTCCCCGGTGTGCGCGCCGTCGTGGACGGCGCCGGTGACGGTGCTGGAGGGGGTAGCGCTCGGCTCCGCGGTCTTTGTGGAGTCCGGCGAGGGTGGTGAAGATGCTGGGGCCGATGTCGTCGATGCCTTCGGAGCCGCCGTCGACGGCATGGCCACCGCCGGGGAATCCGAGGACGCCGACCCTATGGCGACCACGGCCCCCGCCGTGAGCGTCGCCAGGACGACGAGACCCACGACCACGGCGATCATCACACCGGTCCGTGCGTTGGTACGCGCTTCCACAAGCCCCCCCGGGCAGACACACAGCGCTCGCGCGCGATCTGCGCAGTGAGGCGAACCGCATTATGTCGATCTTTGGCAAGCGCTTCACACTTTTTTCGCTGTGAGACCGGCCACCTTAGGGTGTGGACCATGGCGAAAAAGCTGGTGATCAAGGTGACGGCGGGTGCCGACGCGCCCGAACGGTGCTCGCAGGCGTTCACGGTGGCGGCGGTGGCCGTGGCGAGCGGCGTGGAGGTCTCGCTGTGGCTGACCGGCGAGTCGGCGTGGTTCGCGCTGCCCGGGAAGGCCGCGGAGTTCGAGCTCCCGCACTCCGCGCCGCTGCCCGACCTGATCGAGGGGATCATGGCCGGCGGGCGGATCACCCTGTGCACGCAGTGCGCGGCGCGCCGGGGGATCACGGAGAAGGACCTGCTGGAGGGCGTACGGATCGCGGGGTCACAGGTCTTCGTGAGCGAGGTGATGGCCGACGGCGCGCAGGCGCTCGTGTACTGATCAGGCCGTCAGCGCTGGTCGCGGTGGTCGTCGCGGCGGTCCAGCTCGCGCCACCACTCGTCGGACTTGGGGTCGCCGGTCTCGTCCCACCAGTGCTCGTCAGGACCCCTGCGGTTGGCCACGATGGCCGCGACCGGCGGGATCAGCATCGCGACGACGCACATGCCGACGGCCACCGGCACCGACCACAGGCGCACGACGCTCCACGCCAGGACGAAAAGCAGGACGCACCCGCTCATCATGGCGAAGTACCAGCGCCGCCGACGCCTTGTGGACACCCTTCCAAAGTACGTCGCGAAGGGCCGCACCCCCACTCGGGTGGCGGTGCGGCCCTTCGCGACGTTCCGGCCGTCGGTCAGACGGCGATGGCCACCTCGGTGAGGTTGCCCTGCTGCGCGACGACGGAACGGTCCACCGTCGCGCCCGGCACGAGGGCGCGCAGCGTCCACGAGCCCGGCGCCGCGAAGAAGCGGAACTGCCCGGTCGCGGAGGTGGGGACCTCCGCGGTGAACTCGCCGCCGCCGTCCAGCAGCCGCACGTAGCCGGCGACGGGCTCGCCGTCGCGGGTCACGGAACCCTGGATGATCGTTTCCTTCGCCACGTCGACGCCGGCCAGGTCGGGGCCGCCGGCCTTCGCTCCGCACATGGTGTCTTCCTTCGGGTCGGGGGTCGGGCGGGTCGTGGGTCGGGGTTACTTGGCCGGGCCGAGCTCGATCGGCACGCCGACGAGGGAGCCGTACTCGGTCCAGGAGCCGTCGTAGTTCTTCACGTTCGGCTGGTCGAGCAGCTCGTGCAGGACGAACCAGGTGAGCGAGGAGCGCTCACCGATGCGGCAGAGCGCGATGGTGTCCTTGGAGAGGTCGACGCCCTCGTCCTCGTAGAGGGCCGTGAGCTCCTCGTCGGACTTGAAGGTGCCGTCGTCGTTGGCGTTCTTCGACCACGGGATGTTGCGCGAGGTCGGGATGTGGCCCGGCTTCTGCGACTGCTCCTGCGGGAGGTGGGCCGGGGCGAGGAGCTTGCCGGAGAACTCGTCGGGCGAGCGGACGTCGACCAGGTTGAGGTTGCCGATCGCGGCGACGACCTCGTCGCGGAAGGCGCGGATCGAGCTGTCCTGGGCCTTGGCCTTGTACTGGGTCGCCGGGCGGGCCGGGACCTCGGAGCCGTCGACCAGGTCGCGGGAGTCCAGCTCCCACTTCTTGCGGCCGCCGTCGAGCAGCTTGACGCCCTCATGGCCGTAGAGCTTGAAGTACCAGTAGGCGTACGCCGCGAACCAGTTGTTGTTGCCGCCGTAGAGGACGACGGTGTCGTCGCCCGCGATGCCCTTGGCCGACAGCAGCTTCTCGAAGCCGGCCTGGTCGACGAAGTCGCGGCGCACCGGGTCCTGGAGGTCCTTCTTCCAGTCGATGCGGACGGCGTTCTTGATGTGGTTCTTGTCGTAGGCCGACGTGTCCTCGTCGACCTCGACAATGACCACCTTCGGGTCGTCGATGTGGGCCTGGACCCAATCGGCGTCCACCAGGACGTCACTGCGGCTCATTGCTGATCTCCTCCGGGGCAGTAGCGGATGTCTCGGCACACGGACCGGTGCGCACGGGGGCCGGGGTGCGCTGCACAGGCGCGTCGCGGCAATGCGCGGGGCGGGGAAGGTGGGGCCGGAGTGCGGCGCCGGCGACGGCGCGGAAGCCCCTACGGCATGCGACAGAGCATGGCGGCGACACGGCACAGGTCGACTGCCCGCCGCTTCGTGAGATCCGCCTGTCGCTTCATGTGCTCGATCGTAGGGAAGGGACTGGTCGGTGTCACCGCCAGTCCGTATCACGAGATGAGATTGTCCGCATGGTGATACAGCGGCGGGGTGCCCGGTTCCCCCGGCCGGAGCCGGGACCGGGCACCCCGCGCGAAGGACTGCGGAGCGGACGCCGTCGTCTCAGTTGGCGAGAACGACCTTGGTGCCGGTCGCCTCGACCGTGATGCCCTCGGGTGTCGCGGTGACCGACTTCAGCTCGATGCCCTGCGGCAGCCCGGCCAGCGCGCGCGTGAAGTCGATCCGCCGGCGGATCAGGTCCCCCACCTCCGAGGGCAGCGAGTCCAGGCCGGGGATCTGGCGGGCGGTCAGCTTGATGCTGTCCTTGCCGGTGACGCTGATCTCGCTCACCACGCTGCGCTTGATGTCGCCGATCGGCGTCGAGATCTCGGCGCTGACCTTCACCTGACCCTTGCCGTCGGCGGAGGAGCCCCCATAGGTGACCTTCACCCCGCTCGGCGCGGCCTTGCTCAGGTCCTCGTAGCTGAGGGTGGCCGATCCGGTCGCGGTGTCGGCCACCGCGCTGGAGAAGCCGTTCGACATCCGCACGCCGTGCAGGTCGGCCTGGAAACGGTCGACCCGCAGTGTCTGGCCGCCCGTGCCGGTCGCCTCGATGCCGTTCGCCGTCACCTCTACGTCGTCGAGCTTCTTGGAGAGCACCTGGGTCAGGAACGGGAAGCCCTTGATGTCGACCTTGGGCTTCGAGGTCAGGCCCTGGGTCCGCTGGGCCCGGTCGGCTGCCTCGGACTCCGCGAAGTGCACCGCGATGCGGTCGGCCGCGATGAAGAGGGCGCCGAATATCACGACGAGGATGAGCAGAATCCGTAGAGCACGCATGAGGGGTCCCCCGCAGTGATGTGTACGTTTCCGTCGCGCTGTCCGGCGCCTTCCGGTGCCGGTGCCGCCGCTCGACCCTAACGGTTCAGGCCAGCAGTGCCCTGGCCATGATGTAGACGGCAGGTGCGGCCGCGGTGAGCGGCAGGGCAACGCCCGCCGTGAAGTGAACAAAACGGGACGGGAAGTCGTAACTGGCCACCCGCAGGCCGATCAGCGCGCACACCCCGGCGACCACCGCGATCAACGCCCCGTCCGCCGTCTCCAGGCGTCCGAGGGCGATCCCGCTGCCCGCGGCGGCGGCGAGCGCGACCAGCACCGACACCACGGCCGGCAGCGGAAGGGCGCGCGCCAGGGTCGCCACACCCACCGCGACGACGGCGGTCACGACCGCGTCCTCGCCCGCCGGGACGGCCGTGGCCGCCAGGAAGCCGGTGGCCAGCACGGTGATCAGCGTCGAGGCGGCGGTCGCGGTGAGCGAGGAGAGCCGCTCCTCGGGCGTCCCGTGGTGGCGCAGGTGCATGACGAGCACGAACAGCAGCCACACGCCGAGCGTGCCGATGATGACGGCCGGGGCGTTGTCGGCCCCGTCCACCAGCACCGCGACCTCCGCCGTGACACCCGCGAGGAACGCCAGCGCGATGCCCTGCCGGGCGGGCCACATGCCGTTCAGGCGGAACCAGCCGGCCGCAGTCACCGCCTGCAGCAGCACGGCGGCGGCGGCCAGCGCCGGGCGGCCGAGCAGGGCGCCGCCCGCCAGCAGCAGCGCGAAGGCGGCGGTCACGGCGGCGGGCTGCATGCCGGGCGCGATGATCGGGGACCCGGTGCGCTCCACGGGCGTACGGCCGGCCTGACGGCGCCGGGCGGCCCGTCCGCCGGGGGCGGGTGCCGCGGCGCCCTCGTCGCCGACGGGCGGGAGGACGGCCGTGCTGTCGTGGGTGTGCGCCGGCATGGGGCCTGGGCCCGGGGCGTACCAGTCGTGGTTGTCGGTCACGCGCTCATCCTCCCGCGAACGGCGGGAGCACCTCGACCGTACCGCCGTCGGCCAGCTCGATCCCGGAATGATCCCGGGTGCCGACGGGGTTCCCGTCGACCAGGAACGAACAGTTGGACAACACCCGGGCGAACTCCGGGCGCGCCGCGTGGCGCTCGCGCGCGGCGGTCAGCGCCTCGGCGAGCGTGCCCTCGCGGTACGGCTCCTCCGCGGCGCCGGCGGCGGCCTTGGCCGCGGCCCAGTACCGGATCGTGCCGTGTGCCGCCATGGCGGCTCCTTCCCCTCGCCCGCACGGGTCCTGCCGCCGTCCATGATGACGCAGCCCCTTGTGGTGCCACCCCCGCGGGGCGCCCGCTACCGCCGTTACCGCACGCGGGCCGCCGCCCAGGCCGCGATGCGGCGCAGGAGTTCCTCCGGTGCGGCGTTCTCCGCGTGGCCGAAGCCGGGTTCGATCCACAGTTCGGCCGCGTCACCGGCCGCCTCCGCGAGGGAGAGGGGGTGGTCGAGCGGGAAGTAGCCGTCGCGGTCGCCGTGGACGAGGAGGAGCGGGGTGGGCGCGATGAAGGGCACCGCCTCCACCGGGGGGACGGGGACGGGGTTCCAGTCCCGGTGGTGGATGCGTGTGCCGAGCAGTCCGCGGGAGAGCAGGCGTCCGGCGGGCCGGGTGATGGCCCAGTGCACCCGCCGCATGGGCGCCGTACCGCGGTAGTACCAGCGCGCGGGAGAGCTCACGGAGACAACGGCGTCAACGTGCGCCCCTTCGTGCGCCGTTGTGCGCCCGGCGTGTCGCAGCACGACGGAACCGCCCATGGAGAAGCCGACGGACACCACGCGCCGGTGCCCCGCGCGCCGCGCCCAGCGGACGGCCGCGTCGAGGTCGAGTACCTCGCGGTCGCCCACCGTGGAGTTCCCGCCGGAGCGCCCGTGGCCGCGGAAGGAGAACGTGACGACACCGGCGACGCCGTCCACCTGCCCGAAGATCTCCGCCGCGCGGCGCACCGCGGGCCGTTCCAGCGCGCCGGTGAAGCCGTGCGCGACGACGATCGCGAGACCGTCCTCGGTCCCTCCGGGCTCGTACGCGGCGTCGATGCGCACACCGTCCTCGGTCAGCAGCAGCGCCCGCCGACCGCCGCGGGCGATCGACGGGACACCCGGACGCGCAACACGGGGCTCACTCACGGACTCCATGTGGGCTATTCTCTTAGGTCAAGAGGATCCGGGCAGCGTCGCCCCCGGGTCCTTTCGTGCTTTCCGGGCGACCTCCGGCCGTCCCGGACAGCACACGTCGGTGCACGCAGATGTCCTCGCCGGGACCGAGGAGGGTTCGCAATGGGGAAGCGGAACACGCATGACCGGACGATGAACGACGGGAGCGACCGGTGAGCTCACTCCTCCTTCTGACCAACGCACTCCAGCCGAGCACCGAAGTGCTGCCTGCACTCGGGCTGCTGCTGCACAGCGTCCGGGTCGCCCCCGCGGAGGGACCGGCACTGGTGGACACGCCGGGCGCCGACGTGATCCTGATCGACGGCCGGCGCGACCTGCCTCAGGTCCGCTCGCTGTGCCAGCTGCTGCGCTCCACCGGGCCCGGCTGCCCGCTGGTCCTGGTGGTCACCGAGGGCGGGCTCGCCGCCGTGACCGCCGACTGGGGCATCGACGACGTCCTGCTGGACACCGCGGGCCCCGCCGAGGTCGAGGCCCGGCTGCGGCTGGCGATGGGCCGCCAGCAGATCACCGTCGACGACGGCCCGATGGAGATCCGCAACGGAGACCTGTCGGTGGACGAGGCCACGTACAGCGCCAAGCTCAAGGGCAGGGTCCTGGACCTGACCTTCAAGGAGTTCGAGCTGCTGAAGTACCTGGCCCAGCACCCGGGCCGGGTCTTCACCCGGGCCCAGCTGCTGCAGGAGGTCTGGGGCTACGACTACTTCGGCGGCACGCGCACGGTCGACGTCCACGTCCGGCGGCTGCGCGCCAAGCTCGGCCCCGAGCACGACTCGCTGATCGGCACGGTCCGCAACGTCGGCTACCGCTTCGTCACCCCCGAGAAGGGCGACCGGTCGCCGGACGAGCAGGCCAAGGCCGAGGCGGCCGCCCTGGCCGCCCCCGACGCCTGATCACACCCGGGTCACGGCTGGGAGCAGACAGTGGGATGCGCGGGTGGACCCGCGTAGACTCGGCCCGTGGCAAAGGTGACGCGGGACGATGTGGCCAGGCTTGCGGGGACGTCGACCGCGGTCGTCAGCTACGTCATCAACAATGGACCACGGCCGGTGGCGCCGGCGACGCGCGAGCGTGTGCAGGCGGCCATCAAACAGCTCGGCTACCGGCCCGACCGGGTGGCCCAGGCGATGGCCAGCCGCCGTACCGACCTGATAGGCCTCATCGTGCCGGACGCCCGGCAGGCGTTCTTCGCGGAGATGGCACACGCCGTGGAACGGGCGGCCGCCGAGCGCGGCAAGATGGTGCTGGTCGGCAACTCCGACTACCTCGACGAGCGCGAGGTCCACTACCTGCGGGCCTTCCTCGGCATGCGGGTGTCCGGGCTGATCCTCATCTCGCAGGGGCCGAGCGAGCACGCCGCCATCGAGATAGACGCCTGGGACGCGCGCGTCGTGCTGCTGCACCGGCGGCCGGAGGCGATCGACGACGTCGCGGTCGTGACGGACGACGTCGGCGGGGCGCAGCTGGCGACGCGGCACCTGCTGGAGCACGGGCACGAGTACGTCGCCTGCCTCGGCGGCACCGAGATCACCCCGAAGTCCGGCGACCCCGTCACCGACCACGTCGAGGGCTGGCGGCGGGCGATGCAGGAGGCCGGGCGGAGTATCGAGGGCCGGCTGTTCTCCGCCCCCTACAACCGCTACGACGCCTACACGGTCGGCCTGGAGCTGCTGGCGCGGCCCGACCGGCCCACGGCGATCATCTGCGCGACGGACGACCAGGCCATCGGGCTGCTGCGGGCCGCGCGCGAGCTGCGGATCGACGTGCCCGGCGAGCTGGCCGTGGCCGGATTCGACGACGTCAAGGAAGCAGGGCTGACCGATCCGCCGCTGACCACGGTCGCCTCTGACCGCGAGGCGATGGCGCGGGCGGCCGTGGACCTGGTGCTGGATGACGGGCTGCGGGTCTCCGGTTCGCGGCGGGAGCGGCTGCGGCAGTTCCCGTCCCGGCTGGTCGTGCGGCGCAGCTGCGGCTGCGGCTGACGCGTTCCCGCAGGTCCGCGGGCGCGCGGATACGCGGCGGGGGTCGTTCCGGCAGACAGCGCTGACCTGCGCGTTCCTTCCTTATATCGGTCATAGGGAACTCTGCCTCGGTTCTCAGGGCACGCTCAGGGGGCTCTCATGTTCAGGCCGCACAGTCGTTGTCATGAACGAGAACTCCCCGCGCGACAGTGGCGCAGACGAGCACCGGAACGGTCCCGCGGCCTACCCGCCGCCCCCGCCCTATGAGCCGCAGGCTCCCGTGTACGGGATGCACCCGTACGGCGCGCCCGCGCCGGTGGAGCCCGCCGCGCCGCGCGGGTCACGGCGGCGGTCGGTACCGCTGGTCGCCACCGTGGCACTGGTCTCGGCGCTGGTCGGCGGTGGGACGGCGGCGCTGATCGGCAACGCGACGGCCTCGCAGACCGCCACGACCTCGGCCCGGGTGATCGGCACGAGCGCGACGGGCACCAGCAGCGTCGCCTCCGTCGCCGCGGCCGTGAGCCCGAGCATCGTGGAGGTCAGCGCCACCTCGGGCTCCGGCGAGTCGACCGGCTCGGGCGTGATCGTCACCAGCGGCGGTGAGATCGTCACCAACAACCACGTCATCGCCGGCGCGGACGCCGTCAAGGTCACCTTCAGCTCCGGGAAGACCACCACCGCGAAGGTGGTCGGCACCGACAGCGGCAAGGACCTGGCGCTGCTCAAGGCCGAGGACGTCAGCGGCCTGACTCCGGCGACGCTCGGCGACTCCCGCCCGGTCGCGGTCGGCGACGAGGTCGTGGCCATCGGTTCCCCCGAGGGCCTGACCGGCACGGTCACCAGCGGCATCGTCTCCGCACTGGACCGCGATGTCACCGTCGCCGCCGACGAGGACCAGGGACAGAGCCAGGAACAGAGCCAGGGGCAGCGGCAGGGCCGCGGCTACGGCGGCGGCGACAGCCGGTGGCCGTTCGAGTTCGGCGGCGGCAGGTACAACGGCAGCGTCGGCTCGTCCACGACCACGTACAAGGCGATCCAGACCGACGCCTCGCTGAACCCCGGCAATTCCGGTGGTGCCCTGATCAATATGAGCGGCGAGATCATCGGCATCAACTCGGCGATGTACTCCGCCAGTTCCTCCTCCTCCGGGGACAGCACGGCCGGCAGCATCGGCCTCGGGTTCGCGATCCCCGTCAACACCGTCAAGGCCGACCTCGACACCCTGCGCAACGGCGGCAGCGACAGCTGACCGCTCCCCTCCCGAAGGGACGGACCGTCATGAACGTCATCCTCAGCACCGCACTGCACCCCGCCGGCATCCCCTCCGGTCCCGCGGACCTCGCGCTGATCCACTTCCCGGCGCCCGCGCCGCGGGAGCCCGAGATCGCCGCCAACCGCCGATACGCCCGCCGATACGCCCGCCGCTCGCGCGCCGCGCACCGTCTGGCCCTCGTGCAAGGCTAGGAAGACAGCAGCACCGCACGACACTCCGCGGTACGGCACGACGGCAGCACCGCACGAGCAACCGCAAGACCGGCACCGCACCCCCGGATCCCCATCCCGGACCACTCCCTGCACGAGGTGGAAGACGCATGAGCCCCGGCGAGAACGGCGAGGCCCCGGCCCGCATCCTGATCGTGGACGACGAGCCCGCGGTCCGTGAGGCGCTGAAGCGGAGCCTCGCCTTCGAGGGCTACGGGACCGCACTCGCCGAGGACGGCCTGGCGGCACTGGACCAG
This sequence comes from Streptomyces sp. RLA123, assembly GCF_056270165.1. Taxonomy (NCBI): domain Bacteria; kingdom Bacillati; phylum Actinomycetota; class Actinomycetes; order Kitasatosporales; family Streptomycetaceae; genus Streptomyces; species Streptomyces sp. RLA123. The sequence goes on from NZ_JBWDOR010000003.1 coordinate 3,756,552, forward strand.
GTCGACGTCTACAGGCCGGACGCGATCGTCCTCGACGTGCTGATGCCGCGCATGGACGGCCTCACCACCGCCCGCCGCCTGCGTTCCAGCGGCACCACCACCCCGATCCTCATGCTCACCGCCCGCGACACGGTCGGCGACCGCGTCACCGGCCTCGACGCCGGGGCCGACGACTACCTCGTCAAGCCCTTCGAGCTCGACGAACTCCTCGCCCGGCTGCGGGCGCTGCTGCGGCGCAGCTCGTACGCCTCCGGCCTGTCCGGCGGCGGCACCGAGGAGAGCGCGCTGTCCTTCGGCGACCTGCGCATGGACACCGCCACCCGCGAGGTCACCCGGGCCGGGCAGCCCGTGGAACTGACCCGCACCGAGTACACACTGCTGGAGATGTTCCTCGCGCACCCGCGCCAGGTGCTCACCCGGGAGCAGATCCTCAAGGCCGTATGGGGCTTCGACTTCGAGCCGAGCTCCAACTCCCTGGACGTGTACGTCATGTACCTGCGCCGCAAGACCGAGGCCGGCGGCCTCCCCCGGCTCGTCCACACCGTCCGGGGCGTGGGCTACGCACTGCGCAACGCGGAGGGCAAGGGCTGATGCGCCACGTGGTGCGCTTCCGTTCCCTGCCGCTGCGGTCACGGCTGGCGATCCTGACGGCGGTGGCGGTCGCGGCGGCGGTGACCGCGAGCGCTCTGCTGTGCTGGTTCTTCGTGCGCGGGACCCTCATGAACTCGCTGGACAACTCGCTGCGCGACAACCGGATGCCCCCGCAGCGGGTCGTCGACCAGCTGCGCGCGGGCCTGTGCACGACCGAGCCGCCCGCCTCCGACGACCAGGCCCCCAACCCGTTCAACTCCACCGTCCAGGTCGTCTCGCGGACCGGCGCCAGCTGCGTGATCCAGGGCTCCCAGTTGCTGCACGTGACGAGTGCGGACACCGAAGTGGCCAAGGGCACGCTGCGGGAGGCCCTGCACACCGTGACCGGCTCCGACGGCAACCAGTACCGCGCCGTGACGCTGCCCCTGCTCAACACCGACGGGGCGTACACGGTGGCCCGGCCGCTCAACGAGGTCACCGAGTCGCTCAGCACCCTGGGCCTGATCCTGCTGGCCGTCGGCGGCCTGGGGGTGATCGGCGCCAGCGTCGCCGGCCTCGCGGTCGCCCGCGCGGGCCTGAAGCCGGTGGACCGGCTCACCCGCACCGTCGAGCACATCGCGCGCACCGAGGACCTCAGCGTCCGCATCCCGGTGCGCGGCGACGACGAGATCGCGCGCCTGTCCGCTTCCTTCAACGCGATGACGGCCGCCCTGTCCTCCTCCCAGGAGCTGCAGCAGCAGCTGATCGCCGACGCCGGCCACGAGCTGCGCACCCCGCTCACATCGCTGCGCACCAACATCGAGCTGCTGGAACGCAGCGAGATGACCGGCAGGGCGCTGCCGCCGCAGGACCGCCGGGAACTGCTGAGCTCGGTGAAGGCCCAGATGGGCGAGCTGGCGGCGCTCATCGGGGACCTCCAGGAGCTGTCCCGTCCGCAGACGGTGCAGGGCGGCGGGCCGCTGCAGACGGTGGCGTTCCACGAGGCGGTGGAGGCCGCCCTGGAGCGGGCCCGGCTGCGTACCGGCCCGGACCTGAAGATCACGGCGGAACTGGCGCCATGGTACGTACGGGCCGAGCCCGGCGCCCTGGAGCGGGCCGTGATCAACCTGCTCGACAACGCGGTGAAGTTCAGCCCGCCGGCCGGGACGGTGGAAGTGGCTCTGCACGGCGGTGAGCTGACCGTCCGCGACCACGGTCCCGGCGTGCCGCCCGAGGACCTGCCGCACGTGTTCGAGCGCTTCTGGCGCTCCACGTCCGCGCGCAGCCTCCCGGGCTCGGGGCTGGGCCTGTCCATCGTGGCCCGCACCGTGGAGCAGGCGGACGGCACCGTTCGCCTCCAGCCCGCGAGCGACGGCGGCACCACGGCGGTGGTCTACCTCCCGGGCGGCCCGATCCCGCCGGCCGGGGACGACAACTGACCGGTCCCCGCCGACCGGCCGGGACTAACCGGCCTGCCAGCGCTGGTCGTCGGAGTTGCTCAGCGGCACGAACGAGAGCGTGGAGCCCGGCGCGTCGCCGTCGGGGGCGGCGGCCACGCCGAGGTCGATCTGCGGGCGGATGCGGCCGAGGCTGTCGACGAGGAAGAACAGGTTCCGGGCGTGCCTGCCGTCGGCGGACGAGCAGTCCCAGACGCCGAGGCCGCGGTCGGCGTCGCCGCGGGAGTCGAGGCAGTAGCCGGGGTCGCCGGCGTTGCGCAGCACGCCCTGGGACTCCACCCGCCACCGCTGGGCCGCGGAGCCGGGGTCGCAGCCGGCGAGGATGACGTCCGAGCCGTCGGAGAAGTCCTCGTCGCGCACGTCCAGGCACAGCCCGGAGTCGCTGTTCACGACCTGGGCGAAGCTGCTGCCGGGCGCCTTCGGCGTGGGCGTCGGGGTGTGCGCCGCCGGAATGCGGTACGTCGCGGCCCCGCTCGGCGTCCTCGACGGCGACGGCGCGGTGGTCCCGGTCGTGCCGGCGGTGGGCGAGCCGGTGACCGTGGCGGTCGCCGTGGCCGTGGCCGTCGCGGTCTGCGTCACGGTGACGGAGGCCGAAGGGAAGGCCGCCGGCGGCTGGACGGCCTGGCTTCCCGCGGGGGTGTCGTCGCCGGCGGCGTACACCAGCCCGGTGACGGCCGCGACTGCGGCGGAGGCCAGGACGAGCGTGATCAGCGGCGTCGGGTAGCGGGAGCGCAGCCGTACGAACCGGGCGAAGGGGCTCGGTCGCGGCTTGCGGCGGGAGACCGGCGCGGATGCGGCCGACCGCACGAAGCGGGTCAGCCAGGTGAGGGGGCCCGGCCGCGGCTTGCGGCGGGAGACCGGCGCGGGCGGGACCGGCGGGGCGGGAGGCGGCGCGGGCGCGGCGAGTGCCGCGAGATACGCGGGCCCCGCCCAGGCGATCAGGGCCGTGCCGAGCAGGGGCCGGGGCTCGCGCTCCAGCACGATCAGGAACTCCAGGGCCTTGGCGCAGTCGGCGCACCCGGCGAGGTGCCGCTCCAGGTCCTCGTTCCGCCGCGCGTCGTCGCGGTGGGCGGCGGCGTCCAGGATGCGGCCGAAGCCCCGGCACGCCGGGTCCTCACTGCGCTCCAGGTAGGTGCGCAGGTAGGACTCGCGGTAGGCGTCCAGGGCCCGGGCCCCGAGTTCGGCCAGCTCGGAGCGCCGCTCCCCGGTCCACAGCGCCGCGTCGGCCTGCGGCGTGCGCTCGACGACGGTGTGCCAGAGGATGCCCTGCGTGCTCTGGCGCAGCGCCGCGAAGGCGCCGAACAGGGCGGAGCCCTCGGCCAGTCGGTGCCGCGGGTGGACGGGCATACCCGGCAGTCCGGACGGGGCGGTCGTACCGGTGTCGCGGGCGCGGATCACGTCGATGAAGGCCGCGTAGTCCTCGTTCAGCCGGGTCCGCCGGCTGCCCGAGGCCCAGACCGCGCCCGCCTGGTGGACGAGCATGAGCAGCCGGTGCCGCCACGCGCCGCGCGGGTCGATTCCTCGGTGCACCTCCTGCCAGGCCAACGCGAAGGCTTGTGCGGCCAGTTGACCGGCAGACTCCTCGTCACGGGAGCACAGCCGGGCGTAGCGGACGACGGCGGGAAGGTGACGGCGGCGCAGTTCCTCGGTCGCCGGGTAGGCGGTCGGCGCGCCGGCCCGTACGCGCTCGGTGAGAGCGGCGTCGGACAACTCGTCATAGACGGGCGCCTTGTGCGGTTGGGACACGGATGACCACCCGGACGCATTGATGGGCCTGGAGGACGGGGGTGCCCATGGTGCGCCACAAGTTACTGCCGAGGAAAGTGTTTCCGGTGGTAACTACCCGCCGCGGGACGGGAGGACGGAAAATCTCGCACACACCGCTGCCGGGGCGTCACCCTGCGCTCGGGGCACCGCCCGGCAACCGGGCGGCGCACGCCGCGACGACGGCCGGCGCCACCTCGTCCATCGCGTCTCCCCAGCCCACGTTGGCGTTGACCTCGCACAGCACGAAGTCCCCGTCCGGCGCGAAGAGCAGGTCCACCCCGGCAACGGCCAGCCCGAGCACCCCGGCGGCGCGCACGGCCAGTGCCTCGGCCCGGGGGTGGCGCCCGGGACAGGGCGTCGCGGTGCCGCCCTGGGCGAGGTTGGATGTGAGACCGGAGCCGTCGCCGGTGCGGGTCTGGGCGGCCACGGCCCGCCCGTCGACGACCACCACGCGCAGGTCGCGGCCGTGCGAGTGGGAGACGTACTCCTGGAACAGGTACGGCGTCTCGTGGCGCAGGCTGCCCTGGACGCCCCGCAGCATCGCGGTGTCCGGGGCGAGGAAGACCCGCCGTCCCCGATGCCCGCGCACCGCTTTGACCACGCACGGCTCCGGCACCATTCCCGGGGCGTCGACCACCGCCTCCAGCGGGGCGTCCGCGTAGCTGAGCGTGTCCGGCACCGGCAGCCCGGCGAGGGCGAGTTGCTGGAGCTGCCACACCTTGTTGACGCAGGCCATGACGGAGTCGATGGGGTTGACCAGCACCGCTCCCATGGCCTCCAGGTGGCGCAGCAGTGTGATCTCGCGGTCGGCGCCCAGTCCCGGGGACATCATGCGGGCGAGGACGACCCGGGGAGCCGCGACCGGCCGGCCGTCGAGGCCGTGCAGCGTCAGCCGGCCCGTACGGACGCCGAGCAGCAGGTCGGCGGTGCGGACGACCGCACAGCGCGGGCCGAACTCCTCGGCGAAGGCGGCCCGCAGCCGCCTGACGACCGGGCTCTCCTCGACGCCGTAGCCGAGCAGCAGCCACACGTCCGCGGGGGATGCTCCGGTCACGGTGACAGCATCCCCGCGCCCGGGCCCTCCCCGCCGGGGGCGCGCCGTCCGCGGCGCGGGTCAGCCGATGACATGCGGCACGAAGCGTGCGTACCCGTCGGTGACCGGGCCCGCCGACTCCCGGATGCCGAGCCCGGCGGGCTCACCGTCCACCACCCAGGCACCCAGCACGACGTGGTTGCCGTCGAAGACGGGCAGCGGGGCGAGTTCCTGGTAGCAGCAGGGCTCGTCGTCCCGTACGGCCGCGGGCTCCCCGGCGCCGTGCACGGTGACGCCCGCCCCCTCGCGGCCCAGCAGCGGCTTGGCGACCCAGCCGGTGGTGGCGGCCAGCGCGCGCGGGCCGTCGAGATGGGCGGCGAGCAGGTTGGGGTGGCCGGGGTAGAGCTCCCACAGCACGGCCAGCAGCGCCTTGTTGGACAGCAGCATCTTCCAGGCGGGCTCGATCCAGCAGGTGCCGCCGGTGCCGCCGCCGTTGTCGAGGGTGTCCAGGACATGGCCGCCGAAGGGGTCGTCGGCCAGCCACTCCCAGGGGTAGAGCTTGAAGCAGCTGCGGATGAAGCCGAGGCGGTCGTCGACGAAGCGCCGCGACAGCCCGTCCCAGCCGATGGACTCCACCGACAGGGCGCGGGTCTCCAGTCCCGCCTGTTCGGCGGTCTCGCGCAGGTAGGCGACCGTCATCAGGTCCTCGCCGAGCTCGTCGCCCTCGGAGTGCGCGAAGTGCACGGGCCCGGGCGGCAGGAGCGGGGCCTGCCGCTTCCATGCCGCGACCAGCCGTTCGTGGAGGGAGTTCCACTGGTCGGCGCCGGGGAACCGGTCCTCCATCCAGAACCACTGGGCGCTGGCCGCCTCCACCAGGGAGGTGGGGGTGTCGGCGTTGTACTCCAAAAGCTTGGCCGGGCCTCCGGCGCCGTCGTGACGCAGGTCGAAGCGGCCGTAGAGGCTGGGCAGTTCGGTCCTGCGGTGCCAGGACTCGGCGATCCGGGCGGCCAGCCGGGGGTCGTGGATGCCGAGATCGGCGAAGCGGTCCCGCTCGACGATGTGCGCGGCCGCGGCCAGGCACATCGCGTGCAGTTCCGCGACGGTCCCCTCCAGTCCCTCGACCTCTGGCAGCGAGAACTCGTAGTAGGCGCTCTCGTCCCAGTAGGGACGCAGCGTCCCGTCCGGGTGCCGGGTCAGCGGGTAGACGACGCCCTGGTCCTCCACGATCCGCTGCCAGTCGGGGCGGGGTTCGGCGGTGCGGCGCCGCATCAGCCGCCGCCGGAACGGTGGCCCGAGCCGTGGCCGCCGAAGCCGCCGGTCTTCACGGACGACTCGTCGAAGCTGCCGCCCCGGGCCTTGCCGCCGTGGACGCCGCCGCCGTAGTAGTAGTGCCCGCTGCCGCCGCTCTCGCAACTCGACTTCGGCAGGGTCTTGTACGTGTCGGGGTCCACGCAGCGCTTGTCGGGCTCCGAGCCGCAGGCGACCAGGGCCGCGGCGAGCACACCCATGCCCCCGAGGATCACCGTGCCCGACCTGAACCGCCGCCGCTCCGTCGTCGTCATGCGCACAGGTTATGAAGATGTGCGGGGTGCCCGGTGACCGGGGTCGCGGTCCCGGGACGCGTCCCGGGACGTGTCACGGGTCGTGTCACGGCCGGAAACCCGGTCCTCCCGTGGTGTCCGGGCCCCGCCGCGTGTCACCCGCACGGTCGAAGCGGTGCCACCCTGAGCTGAACATATGAAGGAAGGGGCGGCCGCCCCTTGTGGACGGCCGCCCCTTCGCGGGAACCGGCTGTGGTGCGGTACCGCTTACTGAACGACGGTGATCCGGTTCGCCGCCGGGGCCGCCAGCGGCGCGGAGGCCGTGGAGTTGGCCGTCAGGTAGGCGTTCAGGGCCGCCAGGTCGTCGCCGCCGACGACCTGGTTGGTGCCGCCCGCGAGCTCACCGAAGCCGTCACCGCCGCCCGCGAGGAAGTTGTTCATCGCGACGCGGTAGGTGGCCGCGGGGTCGACCGGGACGCCGCCCAGCTTGACCGAGCCGGCCGCGATCCGGTCGGCGCCGGACTTGGTGAGGTCCAGCGTGTACGTGAGGCCGGCGGAGATCTGGAGGATCTTCGGCGCGGCGGCGTTGACCCCGCTCACCTGCTGCTGCAGCACGGTGATCAGCTGGGCGCCGGTGAGGTCCTTCAGGTTGACCGTGTTGCTGAACGGCTGCACGGCGAAGCCCTCGGCGTAGGTGACCACGCCGTCGCCCTCGGAGCCGGAGGCCTTGTGGACCAGGTCGGTGCGGATGCCGCCGGGGTTCATCAGGGCCAGGTCGGTGCCCGGGTCCAGGGTCTTGCCGTAGGCCAGCTGCGCGTCGGCGATGAGGTCGCCGAGCGGCGACTCGTTGCCGTTGCGGGTGATGTCCTGGGAGATCCAGCCGACGGTCCGGTTGGCGACCGGGGCGGCCAGCGTCTGCCAGTGGCTGACGAGCTGGGTCAGGTCCGCGGCCTTGTTCTGGCTGCGGTCCACGACGTGGTTGGAGCCGACGACGGAGGCGCGGACGATGTCGTCCGTGCGCTTGTCGAACTTCATGTTCAGCTCGGTGTAGAGCCGGCCGAAGGAGGCGGCGCTGGTGACCAGGCGGTCGTTGCCCTTGGGGTCGGGGATGGTGCACACGTACGCGTTGTGGGTGTGCCCCGTGATCAGCGCGTCGACGTCGGGCGAGGTGTTCTTGGCGATGTCGACGATCGGGCCGGACAGGCCCTTGCCGTCACCGCCCGCGTCGCAGTCGTAGTTGTAGGAGCCGGAGGCCGGGAAGCCGCCCTCGTGGACCAGGGCGACGATCGCGTTGACGCCCTTGGCCTTGAGCTCCTTGGAGTACTTGTTGATCGTCTCGACCTCGTCGAGGAACTTCAGGCCCTTGACGCCCTCGGCCGTGACGATGTTCGGCGTGCCCTCCAGGGTGACGCCGATGAAGCCGACCTTGATGCCCTTGATGTGTTCGATGGTGTACGGCGCGAGCAGCGGCTTGCCGGTCTTCTCGTTGACGACGTTCGCCGACAGGATCGGGTAGTCGGCGCCCTTGAACTTGCGGCCCTTCTCGTAGCAGCCGTCCGTCGGGTGGCAGCCGCCCTTCTGCAGGCGGATCAGTTCGTCCTTGCCCTCGTCGAACTCGTGGTTGCCCACGCCCGTGACGTCCAGGCCCAGCTTGTTCATCGCCTCGACGGTCGGCTCGTCGTGGAACAGGCCCGACAGCAGCGGGCTGGCGCCGACGATGTCACCGGCCGCGACGGTCACGGTGCGCTTGTGGCCCTCGCGGGCGCTGCGCAGGCTGGAGGCCAGGTACTCCACGCCGCCGGCGTCGATGGTCTTGGTGGTGCCGTCCGCCTGGAGTTCGGTGACACGGCCGGAGGATCCGGCCGGGGGCTCCAGGTTCCCGTGGAAGTCGTTGATGGCGAGCATCTGGAGGTCCACGGTGCGGTCGCGCTCCGCACTGTGCCGGGAGTCGTGGGCCTGGGCCGTCGGCATCGCGATAGCGAGCGCACCGAGCGCCGCCAGGCCCGTGGCCGCCGCTGCGGCCTTGCGGGTGGCGAAGCGCCGGGGATGGTTCGCAGACATGGGTGGGTCCCCTTAGACGTGAGCGACAGGTGGCGGGTTAGGAGGGAGAGGACCTGCCGCAGCCTAGGGTCAACGCGCGTAGTTGTCAGTGCCTTTGCGGTTACGGCGAGGTTGCCACTGTCCGGGACATGTCGAACGACCGGGCGACTTGGTCTCATATATCGAAATCATCTGTCTCACCATTCAATCGAGGAGCATCGTTGCGTCCACCACCGACCGAGGAGGTGCACGCCATGCGCCGCCGCTGGCTGATGCTGGCCCTGGGCACCGCGGCACAGACCGCCGCCTGCGCGTTCGTCTACGGAATCCCCTATCTTGCCGCCGTGTTGCGCGACTCAGGGCATCTGTCGCTTCCCCGGATCGGCCTGCTCATCGCCTGTCCCACGGTAGGCCTGGTCACCACCCTCGTCGCCTGGGGAGCCCTCGCCGACCGCCATGGCGAGCGCATCGTCATCGCCTCGGGACTGGGGGCCGCCGGCGCGCTGTTGGCGGTCACCGCCGCCGTGACGGCCGCCGGGGGCGGCCTCGTGGCGCTCGGGGCCCTGCTCGTCCTCGCCGGAGCGGCGGCCGCCTCGGTGTACTCCGCGAGCGGGCGCCTCGTCATGGGCTGGTTCACCGCGCGGGAGCGCGGCCTGGCCATGGGCATCCGGCAGACCTCCACGCCGCTCGGCATGGGCGTGGCCGCGCTGACCATGCCGCCCCTGGCCGCCGCGTACGGCATCGGCGGCGCCTTCGGCTTCCTGGCCGCGGTCTGCGCGCTCATCGCCGCGGCCGTCGCCGTCCTGGCCGCCGACCCGGCGCGCGAGGGCACCGGACCGGCGGCGGAACCGGCCGTCAACCCCTACCGCGGCTCGTCGGCGCTGTGGCGGATCCACGGCGCGGGCGCGCTGCTGGTCGTCCCGCAGTTCACGGCGGGCGCCTTCGCGCTCGTGCTGCTCGTCGACACCCGCGGCTGGTCCGCGGTGGACGCCGGCCGGCTGATCGCCGCCGCGCAGGTGCTGGGCGCGGCCTCCCGTATCGCCGCGGGCCGCTGGTCGGACCGGGCCGGCAGCCGGCTGCGACCGATGCGGCAACTGGCCGTGGTCACCGCGGCCGTGGTCGCCGCCGCAGCACTGACGGCGGCTTTCCCCTCCCCTCTCACCGCCGCCGCGCTGGTACTGTCCGTCGGCATCACCGCCAGCACCAACGGCCTGTCCTTCACCGCCACCGCGGAACGCGCCGGGCCCGCCTGGTCCGGCCGCGCCCTCGGCGTCCACAACACCGGCCAGAACCTCACCGCCGCCGTCGTCCCGCCGCTGAGCGCGGCCGTGATCTCCGCCACCGGCTACTGGCCCGCCCTGGCCGCCGCCGCGGTCGTTGCCTGCGGCGCCGCGATGGCCGTCCCGGTGGACTCCCCACGACGGCGAGCGGTCGTAAGCTCAGTTCCATGACCGACGCAGCAGCGCAGCAGACCGCGGTGGGCCCCCGCCGGATCGAGACGGTGAACGAGCTGACGCCGGAGACGGCCGACGCGGTACTGGCGCTGATCGAGGACGCCGCGGAGGCCGACGGCCAGGCAGCGGTGTCCGAGCAGGGCCGGATCCATCTGCGCGGCGGCGCCCGCGAGGGCGTCCGCCACCTGCTGGTCGACGCCGACGGCACCCTGGTCGGATACGCCCAGCTGGAGGACACCGACCCCGTCGAGGCCCCGGCTGCCGAGATGGTCATCCACCCCGACCACCGCATCCAGGGCCACGGCCGCGCCCTCGGGCACGCGCTGCTCGCCGCCTCGGGCAAGCGGCTGCGGGTGTGGGCGCACGGCGGCCACCCCGCCGCACGGCACCTGGCCGGACTGCTCGGCCTCGCCCTCTTCCGCGAGCTGCGCCAGATGCGCCGCCCCCTGGACGGCGTCGTGGAGGGAGCGGGCGGTCCGCCGCTGGCCGAGCCGGTGCTGCCGGAGGGCGTCACGGTGCGCCCCTTCGTCCCCGGCCGGGACGACGCGGCGTGGCTCGCGGTGAACGCCGCCGCCTTCGCCCACCACCCCGAGCAGGGCTCGCTCACCCAGCGCGACCTCGACGACCGCATGGCCGAGACCTGGTTCGACCCCGCCGGTTTCTTCCTGGCCTTCCACGGCGACCGTCTCGCCGGCTTCCACTGGACCAAGGTCCACGCCCAGCAGGGCCTGGGCGAGGTCTACGTGCTCGGCATCCACCCCGACGAGCAGGGCGGGGGCCTCGGCCGCGCCCTCACCCTGATCGGCCTCCGCCACCTCGCGCGCGACCGCGCGCTGCCCACCGCGATGCTCTACGTGGACGCGGACAACGCCCCCGCGGTCGCCGTCTACGAACGCCTCGGCTTCACCACCCACGAGGTCGACCTGATGTACCGCACCGAAAGCTGAACGAGCGGCGGCACAGCGGGCGAAGAGGCGGCCCCCGGGGCCGTGCCCACGGGAGCGGGAAGTGCTGGGAAGCAGACTCCCCACCGGGCGCCCCGGAGGGCTCCCGGGCGCCCTCCGGGGCGCCGACGCGGTCACGGCCGGTACGCGCGGCGCTTCCCTGACCGCCACCTGACCGTTACCGGTGATTCAGACTCGCTTGCAAGCATCACTGAATGCAGCCGCCTGCCGCACCCTGCCCGACCCTCCCCGACCTGCCGGTATACGCCGGGTCCGGGGACAATGGGGGCATGGCCGGCGGCCGGGTTCCGTGCGCCGCCGTCCACGTGAACGACGTGCCGGATCCGGAGGAGGGCTCGCATCCATGGCCTCGATGAAACACCCCACCAACGCGGGGACCGATCGGTCGGGTTCCGGAAGCGACGCCCACTCGGCCTCCGAGCCCGACGCGTCCCCCGCGTACGGCCGGCCGCACGTGGTGCCGCCACTGCACCCCGAGATCACCCGCATGGACGCCCGGCAGCGGACGTCCGACGAGGGCGGCACGGCCGCCGCGGTGGGGACCGTCCTGGAGAAGACCGCGCCGGAGGGCCCCGAGCTGCCCGCGGACCGCTTCCTGGACCGCGAGCAGAGCTGGCTGGCCTTCAACGAGCGGGTGCTGGAGCTCGCCGAGGACCCGACGACGCCGCTGCTGGAGCGCGCCAACTTCCTCGCGATCTTCGCGAGCAACCTTGACGAGTTCTTCATGGTGCGGGTCGCCGGACTGAAGCGCCGCATCACCACCGGCGTGGCCCAGCGCTCGGCTTCCGGCCTGTCGCCGAGCCGGGTGCTGGACAACATCCTCACCCGCTCCCGCGAGCTCATGGCCCGGCACGCCGCCTGCTTCCAGAACGAGGTGGCCCCCCAGCTGGCCGTGGAGGACATCCACATCATCCGGTGGAGCGACCTCACCGAGCAGGAGCAGGCCCGGCTGTTCACGCTGTTCCGCAACAAGATCTTCCCGGTGCTGATCCCGCTGGCCGTCGACCCGGCGCACCCGTTCCCGTACATCTCCGGCCTGTCCTTGAACCTGGCCGTCACCGTGCGGAACCCGGTCTCCGGCCACGACCACTTCGCCCGTGTGAAGGTCCCGCCGATCCTGTCCCGCTTCCTGGAAGCCGGCCCGCAGCGCTTCGTCCCGCTCGAGGACGTCATCGCCGCGCACCTGGAGGAGCTCTTCCCGGGCATGGAGGTGCTCGACCACCACATGTTCCGGGTGACCCGGAACGAGGACCTGGAGGTGGAGGAGGACGACACCGAGAACCTCCTCCAGGCCCTGGAGAAGGAACTGCTGCGCCGCCGCTTCGGCCCGCCGGTCCGCCTGGAGGTCGAGGAGTCGATCTCCGCCAAGGCGCTGGACACCCTGGTCCAGGAGCTGAACATCGCGGACGCGGAGGTCTACCCGCTACCCGGCCCGCTCGACCTGACCGGGCTGTTCGCCGTCGCGGGCCAGGACCGGCCGGAGCTGAAGTACCCCAAGTTCGTCGGCGGCACCCACCCGGACCTGGCCGAGGTCGAGTCCGCGCACGCCACCGACGTCTTCGCGGCGCTGCGCGAGCGCGACGTGCTGCTGCACCACCCGTACAACTCCTTCTCCACCTCCGTGCAGCGCTTCCTGGAGCAGGCCGCCCAGGACCCCGACGTGCTGGCCATCAAGCAGACGCTCTACCGCACCTCCGGCGACTCGCCGATCGTGGACGCCCTGATCGACGCCGCCGAAGCCGGCAAGCAGGTGCTCGTCCTCGTCGAGATCAAGGCGCGCTTCGACGAGCAGGCCAACATCAAGTGGGCCCGCAAGCTGGAGGAGGCAGGCTGCCATGTCGTCTACGGCCTGGTCGGGCTGAAGACGCACTGCAAGCTGTCGCTGGTGGTCCGCCAGGAGGGCGAGAACCTGCGGCGCTACAGCCACGTCGGCACCGGCAACTACCACCCCAAGACGGCACGGCTGTACGAGGACCTGGGGCTGCTCACCGCCGACCCGCAGGTCGGCGCCGACCTGTCCCACCTGTTCAACCGGCTGTCCGGCTACTCGCGCCGCGAGTCCTACAACCGGCTGCTGGTGGCACCGCGCAGCCTGCGCGACGGGCTGATAGAGCGCATCCTCGGAGAGATCGCCAAGCACCGCGAGGGCCGTCCGGCCTACATCCGCATCAAGGTCAACTCGATGGTCGACGAGGCGATCATGGACGCCCTCTACCAGGCCTCCATGGCGGGCGTGCCCGTCGACATCTGGGCGCGCGGCATCTGCGCGCTGCGCCCCGGCGTCCCGGGCCTGTCGGAGAACATCCGCGTACGCAGCGTGCTCGGCCGCTTCCTCGAGCACTCCCGGGTCTTCATCTTCGCCAACGGTGGTGACCCGCAAGTGTGGCTCGGCAGCGCCGACATGATGCACCGCAACCTCGACCGCCGGATCGAGGCGCTGGTACGGGTCTCCGACGCCGCGCACTGCGCCTCCCTGAACCGCCTGCTGGAGATCGGCACATCGGACGAGACCTCGTCCTGGTGGCTCGGCCCCGGCGGGGACTGGACCCGGCACAGCGCCGACGCCGAAGGGCGTCCGCTGCCCCATATCCAGGAGATGCTCATCGACGCGCGGAGGCGCCGGCGTGGCCCAGCGACACCCTGACACGGCGGCAGAGACGCCCGTCGGCCTCACCGCCGACGGGCTCCCCGGCCGTGACGCCGGCACCGTGCTCGAACAGTACTTGCGCGACCAAGCCACCGGCTTCCTGCGCGCTCTGACCGCGCGCGAGGGCGAGCCCGGCCGCCCGCAGGACGACAGCGCCGAGGCGGGCCGCCTGATGCGCCGCTCGGCACGCCGCATCGCAGGCGCGCTCCAGACGTACGGGTCGATGACCGACCCGGCGTGGGCGGAGCCGCTGCGGGCCGAACTCGGCTGGCTGTCCGGCACTCTGGGCCGCGAGCACCAGTACGCGGCGCGCCTGACCCGGCTGATCACCGCGCTCCAGCGACTCGCCTCCGCCGAGGAGGCCGCCGGAACGGGCGCGGCTTCACAGACCGACGACGATCTGGGCCTGTGGCTCCCGGCGCCCGGCGAGGGCCCTGCTGCGAACCGCACGGGTCCCGCGGCCGGGCCGGCGTCCGCCGACCGCAGGAACGGCACCGGCACCGCCGAAGCCGTCCGCGAGACCCCGGCACGCACCGCCGAGGGCGCCGAGGCCCCGGCCGGTACGGCCCGCGCCGCCACCGGCCGGCGCACCCCCGCACCCTCCCCGGCCGCCGCCGAACGCGGGACCGGCACGGGACCGCTGGCTGTCGGCGCCGCCCGGGCAGGCGCCCTGCTGGAGCGCCAGCTCACCCTGGCCCGGACCCGGGCGCACTCCGCGGCCCTTCAGGCGGTGGGTTCCTCCCGCTTCCACGCCGTGGTCGACGCGGTGGCGCTGCTCGCCTCCGAGGTGCCGCTGACCCCCGCGGCGCACCAACCCGCCGAGGCCGTGCTGCCGCTGCTGGCGGAGCAGGCACACGCCCGGCTGAACGAGGCCGCCGGGGACCTGGCGCTGGCCCGCGCCCGGCACCCGTACAACGCCGACGCGCTCTACGCCGCCTTGGCCACCGAGCTGGTGGCCGAACGCCAGGACGTGCCCTGGAACCGGGTCCGCGTCCTGCTGCGCCTGCGCCGCTACGCGCAGGAGGTCTTCCCGTACGACGGTGCCGACCCCACCGCCCGGCTCGCCGCGGCGGCCCGGGTCCTGGAGCAGCACCGTGAGGCCGCCGAGGCGGCGGCGGCCGTCACGGCCGCGGCGCGCACCCCGCGCATCGCCCCGGCCACGGCCTACGCTCTGGGCGTCCTCCACGCCGACCAGCGCCTGGAGGTGGAGGCGGCCCGCTACGCCTTCGCCCACCTGTGGAGCCGCTAGCGACGGCCCGCGGCCGGGCAGCACCGCAGCACGAAGGGAGCGCCGCCATCACCGCCACCGCCGACACCCCGATCCTGGCCGCGGGAGCGGTCCTGTGGCGCCGCTCCCCGATCGACGGCGGCCTCGAGATCGCGCTGGTGCACCGCCCCAAGTACGACGACTGGTCGCTGCCCAAGGGCAAGCTCAAGCGCGGCGAGACGGCGGTCGACGGCGCGCGCCGCGAGGTCAAGGAGGAGACGGGTCTCGACTGCGTGCTCGGGATGCCGCTACCGTCGTCGATGTACGTCGTCGCGGGACGCCCCAAAGTCGTCCGCTACTGGGCGGCCAAGGCCGGCCCTGGTGCCTTCGTCCCGAACCGCGAAGTGGACCGGCTGGTCTGGCTGCCGCCGGTCGCGGCCCGTCATCGCCTCAGCCATGAGCGTGATCGCCCGGTGGTCGACGCCTTCCTGAGGAACGCGGCCGAAGGACAATAGCGGGCCTGAAGTGTCTCCGGTCACAGGGGCGCACCGCACTGATATGCGAGGTTCACCTTGCGTTCACGTAGCCCCTTCGGCCGTGTCATCTGATCTGCCTAATTTCGGCCGTACCGGTGAGCGAACAGCTTCCGGGTGGATGCAGAAATCCATACCTCTGCTTCGCCGTCCACCGGCGGGCTTCAGGAAGGAATCACCGAAGGTGAAGCTTCAGCGTAAGAGCGGGCTCCGTGCCCTGGCCGTCGGCGCGGTCGCGGTTTCGGGCGCCCTCGCCCTCACTGCATGCGGCTCGGACAACAACAACGACGCCAGCGGCAACAGCAGCGCGCCCGCGTCGGCGTCGTCCTCCAGCAGCATCAAGTGCGCCGACAAGGGCGGCCAGCTTCTCGCTTCCGGCTCCTCTGCGCAGCAGAACGCCATGGACGCCTGGGTCAAGAACTACATGCAGGCCTGCAGCGGCGCGCAGATCAACTACAAGGCGTCCTCCTCCGGTGAGGGCATCATCGACTTCAACAACGGCACGGACAGCTTCGCGGGCTCCGACTCGCCGCTGAAGCCGGAAGAGGTCACCGCCTCCAAGCAGGTCTGCAAGACCGGCACGGGCATCAGCATCCCGATGGTCGGCGGCCCCATCGCCATCGGTTACAACCTGGCCGGCGTGGACAACCTGGTCCTGGACGCCCCGACCCTGGCGAAGATCTTCAACTCGAAGATCACCACCTGGGACGACAAGGCGATCAAGGCGCTGAACCCCGACGCCAAGCTCCCCAGCACCAAGATCCAGTCCTTCCACCGTCAGGACGAGTCCGGCACCACGGACAACCTGACCAAGTACTTCAACGGTGCCGCCAAGGACGCGTGGCCGTACGAGCACGCCAAGCCGTGGATGGGCAAGGGTGGCCAGTCGGCCGCCAAGTCCTCCGGTGTCGCCGCTCAGGTCAAGCAGGTCAACGGCTCGATCGGTTACTTCGAGCTCTCCTACGCGACCGCCAATGACATCAAGACGGTCAAGATCGACACCGGTGCCTCCGCTCCGGTCGAGGCCTCCGCCGCCAACGCCTCCGCGGGCATCGCCGAGGCGAAGGTCGTGGGCACGGGTGCCGACCTGTCCCTGGACATGGGCAACTCGTACGTCACCAAGGCCGACAACGCCTACCCGATCGTCCTGGTGACCTACGAGATCGCCTGTGACAAGGGCAACAAGGCCGAGACGCTGCCGCTGGTGCAGTCCTTCCTGGGCTACACCGCCAGCGAGGAGGGCCAGGCCATCCTGTCGGACGCCGGCTACGCGCCGCTGCCCGCCGAGATCGCCACCAAGGTCCGCTCCGCCGTGGCCGCCCTCGCCTGATCCCCGCGCGGACAGGCCCCGTGACCGCGGTCGCGGGGCCTGTCCGCACTTCCGGTGCACCGCCGCCGGGGGAGCCATCCCCCACCCAGACCGGAGAAAAAACCGATGGCCATAACCGCACAGACCCCTACTCCGCCACCGGCAGCCAAGAAGGCCGGGGGCGCTGTCACGCGCGTTGGTGACAAGATCTTCTCGGGCCTCTCCCGTGGCTCCGGCATCCTGCTGCTGGCGATCATGGCAGCGATCGCCCTCTTCCTGACGATCCGCGCGGTCAACGCGATCTCCAAGGACCACGGCAACTTCCTGACCACCTTCGAGTGGAACGCCGGCGCCACCCCGCCGGTCTTCGGCATCGCGGTCCTGGCCTACGGCACGATCGTCAGCTCGATCATCGCGATGCTCATCGCGGTCCCGATCGCGGTCGGCATCGCGCTGTTCATCTCGCACTACGCGCCGCGCCGCCTCGCCTCGCCCGTCTCGTACGTCATCGACCTGCTCGCCGCCGTGCCCAGCATCATCTACGGCCTGTGGGGCGCCCTGTTCCTGGTGCCGCACCTGACCGGGCTGAACATCTGGCTGAGCAAGTACCTCGGCTGGACGGTGATCTTCGAGAAGGAGGACCCGCAGGGCGCGGCCCGCTCGATCTTCACCGTCGGCATCCTGCTGGCGATCATGATCCTCCCGATCATCACCAACGTCAGCCGCGAGGTCTTCCGCCAGGTCCCGCGGATGCACGAGGAGGCCGCCCTGGCCCTCGGTGCGACGCGCTGGGAGACCATCCGGTTGTCGGTGCTGCCGTTCGCCCGCTCCGGCATCATCAGCGCCTCGATGCTCGGCCTCGGCCGCGCGCTCGGTGAGACCATGGCCGTGGCCACCGTGCTGTCCGCCTCCCCGATCCTGTCGGCGCACATCCTCGACCCGGTTGGCGGCACGTTCTCGCAGAACATCGTCGCCAAGTTCGGCGAGGCCAACGAGTTCGGTCGCGACGCCCTGATCGCCTCCGGTCTGGTGCTCTTCATCATCACCCTGCTGGTCAACGGCGCCGCCCGCGCGATCATCGCCCGGCGCAAGGAATACTCGGGGGCCAACGCATGAGCCACGCAGTAACGGACAAGCGGCCGGCCTCCTCCGTGTCGCGCCGCGCCCTGGCCCAGCGCCGGCTGCCCCGCTGGGCGCCGGCGGCCATCGCCGTGGGCTCCCTGGTCCTCGGCATCCTCATCGGTGTCGTCGGCGGCCTGGACAGCAAGATCCAGTGGGGCCTGATCGCCGTCGTGCTGTTCATCGTGGGCACCTACGCCATCACCGCGCAGGTCGAGGGCCGCCGCCAGGCCAGGGACCGCGTCGCCACCAGCCTGGTCTGGGCCTCGTTCATCGTGGCCGCACTGCCGCTGTACTCGCTGCTCGCCACCACGATCAGCAAGGGCGTCAAGGTCCTCAACGGCGACTTCCTGTCGCACTCGATGAACGGTGTGCTCACCATCGGCACCGGCGGCGGCGTGTACCACGCCATCATCGGCACGCTGGAGCAGGTCGGCATCGCCACCGCCATCGCCGCCCCGATCGGCATGCTGACCGCGATCTACCTCGTGGAGTACGGCAAGGGCCGCCTGGCCACGGCCGTCACCTTCTTCGTCGACGTCATGACGGGCATCCCGTCGATCGTCGCCGGTCTGTTCATCCTCTCGACCTGGAACCTGCTGCTGGGCTTCGGCCCCTCGGGCTTCGCCGGCTCCATGGCGCTCGCCATCCTGATGATGCCCGTCGTCGTCCGGTCCACCGAGGAGATGCTCAAGCTCGTCCCGAACGAGCTGCGCGAGGCTTCCCTCGCCCTCGGTGTGCCGAAGTGGCGCACCATTGTGAAGGTGGTCGTCCCCACCGCGATCGGCGGCATCACGACGGGCGTCATGCTCGCCGTCGCCCGTATCGCCGGTGAGAGCGCCCCCATCGCACTGTTGGTCTTCGGAAACAACCTGATCAACAACGACCCGTTCAACGGCCCGCAGGCCTCGCTCCCGTTCTACATCTTCCAGCAGTACCAGAACGGCAACGAGCCCAGCTACGACCGGGCGTGGGCGGCGGCACTCGTGCTGATCGCCTTCATCATGATCCTGAACATCTTGGCCCGAGGCATCGCCCGCTGGAAGGCCCCGAAGACCGGTCGCTGACGCGGCCAACATCAGCGACCCAAGGATTGCGAGCTACACCACCATGGCCAAGCGAATCGACGTCAGCGGCCTCTCCGCCTACTACGGCGGATTCAAGGCGATCGACGACATCTCGATGAACATCGAGCCGCGCACGGTGACGGCCTTCATCGGCCCCTCCGGCTGCGGCAAGTCCACCTTCCTGCGCACCCTGAACCGTATGCACGAGGTCACCCCCGGCGGCCGCGTCGAGGGCAAGGTGCTGCTGGACGACGAGAACCTCTACGGCGCGGGCGTGGACCCGGTCTCCGTGCGCCGCACGGTCGGCATGGTCTTCCAGCGCCCGAACCCGTTCCCGACGATGTCCGTCTACGACAACGTCGCGGCGGGCCTCAAGCTCAACGGCGTCAAGCGCAAGAGCGACCTCGACACCATCGTCGAGAAGTCGCTCCGCGGCGCCAACCTGTGGAACGAGGTCAAGGACCGCCTGAACAAGCCGGGTTCCGGCCTCTCCGGCGGTCAGCAGCAGCGTCTGTGCATCGCCCGCGCGATCGCGGTCGAGCCCGAGGTGCTGCTGATGGACGAGCCGTGCTCCGCGCTCGACCCGATCTCCACCCTCGCCATCGAGGACCTGATCGGTGAGCTCAAGGAGCGCTTCACCATCGTCATCGTCACCCACAACATGCAGCAGGCCGCGCGCGTCTCCGACCGCACCGCCTTCTTCAACCTGTCGGCGGTCGGCCAGCCCGGCAAGCTCATCGAGATCGACGACACGGAGCGCATCTTCTCCAACCCGTCCGTCCAGGCGACCGAGGACTACATCTCCGGCCGATTCGGCTGAGCCGACCCGGCCGCCGCCCAAAACCGTCCTGCGGTGCTGCATGGCGGTGCCACCGCAAGGCGAAGGGCCCGCCCCCTCCGGGGGCGGGCCCTTGTGCGTTCACGGGTGGCGCGGGAAAGCGTCCGGGACGTGGCTCAGGCGAAGGCGAAGTGCACCACGCCGTAGGTGGCCGCGGCCACCAGCGCCGCGGCCGGCATGGTGATGAACCAGCCGGCGACGATGTTCTTGGCGACGCCCCAGCGGACCGCGTTGAGCCGCTTCGTCGCGCCGACGCCCATGATGGCTGAGGTGATGACGTGGGTCGTGGAGATCGGCGCCTTGAAGATGTAGGCCGTGGTGTAGAGGATCGACGCCGCCGTGGTCTCCGCCGCGAAGCCCTGCGGCGGGTCGAGCTCGATGATCTTGCGACCCAGGGTCCGCATGATGCGCCAGCCGCCCACGTACGTGCCCAGCGACAGCATGAGCGCAGAGACGAGCTTCACCCAGACCGGAACTCCGTCGCCCTGCTTCTGCACGTCGGCGATGGTCAGGGCGAGCACCACCACACCCATGGTCTTCTGTGCGTCCTGCAGACCGTGCCCGAGCGCCATGCCCGCCGCCGAGACGGTCTGCGCGATCCGGAAACCGCGCTTGGCCTTGTTGGGGTTGGCCTTGCGGAAGATCCACAGGATGGCCAGCATGACCAGGTAGCCGACGGCCAGGCCGACGATCGGCGACAGGAACATCGGCAGGACGATCTTGTCGAGCACGCCGGACCAGATGACCCCGGTGCCGCCCGCGAGCGCCGCGCCCACCAGCCCGCCGAACAGGGCGTGAGTGCTGGAGGAGGGCAGGCCGTAGTACCAGGTGATCAGGTTCCAGACGATGGCGCCGATCAGCGCCGCGAAGAGGATGCCCATCCCCGACCGGCCGGACGGGGTCTCGATGAGGCCCTCGCTGACGGTCTTGGCCAGCCCGGTGCCCAGAAAGGCGCCGGCCAGGTTCATCACCGCGGCCATCAGCAGCGCGGCCCGCGGGGTCAGCGCCCGGGTGGACACGGAGGTGGCGATGGCGTTCGCCGAGTCGTGGAAGCCGTTGGTGTACGTGAAGAAGAGCGCGACCCCGATGGTCACGACCAGAGCGAAGGTCTCCACCTGGGTCAGGACTCCTTGACCGCGATGGTCTCCACGGTGTTCGCCACGTGCTCGAAGGCGTCCGCCGCCTCTTCCAGGACGTCCACGATCTGCTTGAGCTTGAGCACCTCGATGGCGTCGTACTTGCCGTTGAAGAGGTGGGCCAGCAGCTTGCGGTGGATCTGGTCGGCCTGGTTCTCCAGGCGGTTGACCTCGATCCAGTACTCGGTGAGGTTGTCCATCGTGCGCAGGTGGGGCATCGCCTCGGCGGTCAGTTCGGCGGCCCGGGCCAGCACCTCGATCTGCTGCTCGACCCCGCGCGGCAGTTCCTCGATCTGGTACAGGACGACCAGGTCGACGGCCTCCTCCATGAAGTCCATGATGTCGTCGAGGGAGGAGGCGAGGGAGTAGATGTCCTCGCGGTCGAAGGGCGTGATGAAGGAGGAGTTCAGCTGGTGGAAGATCGCGTGGGTCGCGTCGTCCCCCGCGTGCTCAGCCGCCCGCATGCGCTCGGCGATCTCCGCGCGCGTGGCGGAGTCGGCGCCGAGGAGTTCCATCAGGAGCTTCGACCCTGTGACGATGTTGTCCGCGGACGCGGCGAACATGTCGTAGAAGCTCGTCTCCCTTGGGGTCAGACGAAAGCGCACGTGAAGTCCTCGGAATACATCGGTTTCGGTCGCATTGATGCTAGGCGCATCACACAGCCAGGGCTAACCGGCGACTTACAGTGTCGCTCATGGTCGCAAACGGACCCCATCGGGGCTCCTCCCGGTGCACGCTCGCACAATGAGGCGAATTCGGTACGATATACCCGGCAGGGGTATATCGGGGGCAGGAGGGACGCCATGACGGTCACCGAGACCGGCGACACGGCTCCGCACGGAGAACAGCCGGAGGCCGGCGGGTCCGCGGAGCAGCCGGCACACCAGCACGGGTACGCCGAACAGAGGGACCAGCACCTGAAGCGGCTGCGCCGTATCGAGGGGCAGATCCGGGGCCTCCAGCGGATGGTCGAGCAGGACGTGTACTGCATCGACATCCTTACCCAGGTGTCCGCCGGCACAAAGGCCCTGCAGTCCTTCGCCCTGCAACTGCTCGAGGAGCACCTGCGGCACTGCGTCGCCGACGCCGCCGCCAAGGGCGGCCCCGAAGCGGACGACAAGGTCGCCGAGGCCACGGCCGCCATAGCCCGTCTGCTGCGGAGCTAGCCGAGCCGGCGGCCCTGCGCGGGGACGCGTGGTTCCACCGCGAGCACCTCGTCGATGCGCTCGGAGCTCAGCCGTTCCTCGGCGGTCGCCGAGGCGGCGATCATCAGCTCGCAGCACAACTCGATCTCCGCGAGGGCCACGTGGACCTGATCGTCCTGGTCCAGGAGCCACATCGCCACGGGCACCACCTCCTCCCCGCCCAGCGTAGGGACCGGCGCACGGTCCGTGCATGACACGGACGGGCCATTTCCGCAAGGCTCCAGGGGCTGTCGTCACTGTGGCGCCGGCCGCCCGGAGGGCGGGGCCCCGTTGTGTCCGGTGCGGTGTATCGCGAGGCGGAGAGTCGTCCTCGTAGTGGGCTACTCGGACGATTCGACAGCGCAGCGAGGGGCCGTACCAGGCGCCGCGGGGCAGGCGGCAAGGTGACGACAGGCTCTCTAGGAGCCGGCCGCAGAAACGATCTTCCCGGTGTAGATGTCGGTCGCGCGCGGCAGGACGACCCGTACCGGCGCCCCGAAAGCGTACATCCCGGTAGTCGAGACCACCGTGACCGCGGTCGGGGCGTTCTGGCCGCCCGCGACCCCGGCGTTGGCGAAGGTGAAGCGCTGCCGGACCTTGCGCAGGACGCCGGCGTCGTCCAGGTACGCGTCGAAGGGGACCCGCGTCACGGAGAACCCGCCCGCCGCCGCCCGCAGTGACCCGCGGGCCTGCGCCGAAGCGGCGTCCGCGGCGCGCGCGATGTCCGTCACACCCCGGTAGTGCCGCACCCGCGCGCCGTCCAGTCTCTCCACGCCCACCAGGCGCACCTCGTGGGCGCCCCGCAGCAGCTCCGCCGCGACCAGCGGGTCGGTGGCGCCGCCCGTGACGAGGTTGCCGTCCGGCAGCCGCGTGGTGTCCACCCACACCCACTTGTCGGCGGGGACGCCCTCGCCTCGGTTCTTCATGTAGAGCGCGCCGGGGGTCAGCAGCTCCGTGACCGGGGCGTGCTCCGCGTCGCCCGCGGCGTCGGCCGGCAGGACGAGCCGGAGGCTGCCGCGCCGTGCGGCGTAGTCGAAGGTCCCGGTGCCGGTGATGGTGACCTTGGTGCCGCCGCTGGCGGTCTCCATCGCCGTCCGGACCTTCGAGCTGCCGGCCCTGACCAGTTCGTCGGCCGCCTGCCGCAGCGCCCGCTCCGCGTCCCGGGGGGTGGTCGTGCCCACCTCCACGGCCTCGCCGCTGCCGGAGCATCCCGCGAGTGCTGCCGCGCACATCCCGAGCCCCACGGCCACGGCGGTCGCCCGACTGACCTGCCCCATCTGCGCTTACCTCCTGCACCGTGCCGCCGTCCAGGACCTCATGCGGCATAACGAGGGTCAGGGCACCGCGTCACGGCCGGTAGCTTTGACGCGTGCCCCCCAGCGATCCACCTCCTCCGCACCGCGCCACGACCGAGGAGAAGGGCTCCTTCTCCTTCGCCACCTGCTCATGCGGATGGCGCGGGCCCTCCCGGCGGGCCCGCGAACGCGCCCGGCGCGACGCCGCCGAGCACGCCGGGTCCTGAGCGCCGGCGCATGCCCTGCCGGTGTGTCGTACGCCTCGCAACCGGCACGCCCCTCCCGCCGTCATGAGAAGAGGACCCACAGGGGTTCCAGAGCGAGAGGGCGCCACGTTGAACCGACGAGCACTCATCCGCGGGGGCGCCGGCATCACCGCCGCGACCTGGCTGAGCGCAGCCTGCGGCCCCGCAGGATCCGGCCACCCGGCGGCCGCCGACAGCCGAATAACCAGCGACGCCCCCACCGGGACCGGCACGCCCACAGCCTCCGGCGGAACCCCCGCCGGCGCCACCAGCGCCGCCGCGACCGTCCCGCCCGACTGGAAGGCCCTCTCGCACTCCCTGGGCGGCCGGCTCGTCCGCCCCGACGACGCGGACTACGCCACCGCCCGGCTGCTGTACAACACGCGCTTCGACGGGCAGCGGCCCGCCGCGGTGGCCTATGTCTCGGGCACCGAGGACATCCGCGAGTGCCTGGACTTCGCCCGCCGCACCGGTGTCCCCGTCTCGATCCGCAACGGCGGCCACTCCTACGCCGGCTACTCGGGCGGCAAGGGCAGGCTCGTCCTGGACGTCTCGTCCCTCGCGAAGATCAGCCGCTCCGGTTCCTCCGCCACCATCGGCGCCGGCGCCAAGCTGATCGACGTCTACACCAAGCTCGGCGCCGCGGGCCGTACTCTGCCCGCCGGCTCCTGCCCGACGGTCGGCATCTCCGGCCTCACCCTCGGCGGCGGCCACGGCGTGATCAGCCGTGCCTACGGACTGACCTGCGACAGCCTCACCTCCGCCGAGATCGTCACCGCGGGCGGACGAGTGCTGCACTGCAGCGCCGACGAGAACCCCGAACTGTTCTGGGCGCTGCGCGGCGCGGGCGGCGGCCAGTTCGGCGTCGTCACGAACCTGACGTTCACCACCCAGGCCGCGCCCCAGGTCGTCACCGGCTACCTGACCTGGTCGTGGAGCAAGGCCGCCGCGGTCATCCGCGCCTGGCAGGAGTGGGGCCCGACACAGCCGGACCAGATCTGGTCCGCGCTGCACCTGGACAAGTCCGGCTCCGGCTCCCCGAAGATCAGCATCGCCACCGTCGGCATCACCTCCCGTACGGAACTCGCCAACGCCGTCGACCGGCTCGCCGACCACGTCGGCGCCCCCGCGAGCAGCGTCTCCCTGCACCCGCGGCCCTACCTCGACGCGACGCTCGCGTACGCGGGGTGCTCGGACCTGAGCACCGCCCAGTGCCACCTGCCGGGGACGACCCCGGGCCGAAGCCCCTCCGGCCGCCTCGGCCGCGAGACGTACGCCGCGCGGTCCGACTTCTACGACCGCTCCCTGCCGGAAGCCGGCATCCAGGCCCTGCTCTCCCAGGTCGGCGCGCTGCGCTCGGGCGCCGGCAGCGTCTCGCTCACCGCCCTGGGCGGCGCCGTCAACCGGGTCTCGCCGACCGCCACGGCCTTCGTCCACCGCCGCTCGCGCTTCCTCGCGCAGTACATAGAGACCCCCGGCACCACGCAGTGGCTCGACGGCCTGCACACCGCGATGCGCCGGTACGCCTCGGGCGCGGCATACCAGAACTACACCGACCCGACGTTGAGCAACTGGCGCGCCGCCTACTACGGCTCCGCGGCCGACAAGCTCACCCGGCTGAAGACCCGCTACGACCCCACCCGGCTGTTCGCCTTCCAGCAGGCGCTGTAGCCCAACGGGCGCCGGACAGGCGCGGGGAACGCGAGGGAGCCCTCAGGCCGCCAGATCCTTGTCGACGGCCGTGGGCTCCGGGTAAGGCTCCCCGCGCCGCGCCGCGGCCGTCCCGGCGGCCCGGGGCGCCCGTACGAGCAGCCCCGCCCGGGACGTGGCCACGGTGGCCATGAGCGGCGTCAGCAGGGCCAGCGCGAGGGGCGCGAACAGCAGCGCGACGGCCGTGCCGAGGGCGAAGCCGCCCAGCACGTCGGTCGGGTAGTGCACGCCCAGGTAGACCCGGCTGAAGCCCTCGGCGAGCGCGATCGCGACCGCGGCCAGTCCCCACCTGCGGCTGACCAGGAAGAGGCCGACGGCCACCGCCATCGTCACGGCGGCATGGTCGCTGACGAAGGAGAAGTGGACCCTGCTCGTGACGAGCACGTCCAGGCCCTGGTGCTCGACGAACGGCCGCGGCCGGTCCACGAAGTTGCGCAGCGGGACGTTCAGCAGCAGCGAGACGCCTCCGGCGAGCGCGGCCCACACCACGCCCGCGACCGCCGCCGGGGCCTCGGGACCGCCGCGGCGCGCCACACGCCACCAGCACCAGCCGGCGAGCAGCACCATGAGCAGGATCAGCCCGTACTCGCCCATGCCCTCCACGGCGCGGTCCAGCCAGCGCGGCGCGAGCTTCGCGAGCCCGTTGATGTCACGGAGCAGACTGACATCCGGGTTGGAGCCGTCCAGTGAAAGCGCTGCCACCGGTGCACCCCTAACTGTCTCCGCGGCATCCCCGCGCACACACGACACGGGGCCGGGAGGCCCATTGTCCCCCGTCCAACGAGCCGGACGGTACGCGGCGTTCCGGTCTCCACCGGATGATCACCAGGACGTTATCGAAGGGAGACACGCACGGCCGCGGACCCGGCCGTGCGTGCCGGCGGGCGGCGGTCAGACCGCCGCCGCGCCCGCCGCCGTCACCCGCGTCGCGCCGATGTAGTCCGGGCTGTCGATCCTGTCGAAGCGGATGACCGCGCCCGTGTAGGGGGCGTTGATCATGTACCCGCCGCCGACGTAGATCCCGACGTGGTGGATCGAGCGCGGGTCGGTCAGGTCGTTGGCGAAGAAGACCAGGTCCCCCGGGAGCAGCTCGTCGCGCTTCGGGTGCGGCCCGGCGTTCCACTGGTCGTTGGCCACGCGCGGCAGCTCGATGCCGACCGACTCGTACGCCGCCTTCGTCAGACCCGAGCAGTCGAAGCGCCCGTCCTGGTCCGCCGTGCCGTTGCCGCCCCACAGGTACGGCGTGCCCAGCTTCTCCTGCGCGTAGTAGATGGCACCCGCCGCCTGCCGGGAGGGCGCGACCGCGCCGACCGGCGCCGCGAAGCTCTTCTCCAGCGTGGTGATGATCCGCACGTAGTTCTGCGTCTCGCGGATGCGCGGCACCCCGCCGGCCTGGATCACCCGGTACGCGCCCGCGTTGTACGCGGCGAGCATGTTCTCCGTCGGATCGCCCGGTACGTCCTTCACGTACTGCGCGAGTTCGCAGTCGTACGACGCGGCCGACGGGATCGCGTCCCGCGGGTCCCAGACGTCGCGGTCGCCGTCACCGTCGCCGTCCACGCCGTGCGTGGCCCACGTTCCGGGGATGAACTGCGCGATGCCCTGCGCCTGCGCCTGGCTGCGCGCCTGCGGGTTCCAGCCGCTCTCCTGGTACAGCTGGGCCGCCAGCAGCGCCGGGTTGATGGCGTCGCACAGATTCCCCCACTTCTGCACGATGCTCTGGTAGGCCGCGGGCACGGCCCCCTTGGCGAGCGCCACCGCACCCCCGCCGCCACCCGCCAGGCTTGCCGCCACCAGGTACGTACCGACGACGAGCAGCGTCACGAACGACATGAACAGCCCGCCGACCACCCCCGCCAGCCACCAGGCCTTGCGCGCCGAACGACCCGCCGCCGTCACCCGCCCCACCCTCTCCGTGTGCTCGCCCGCTCACCCTGCCCGGCACGGAAGGTGACGGTACGCCAGGCCCCCGGAAGCATCCCCGGCCAGCGCGCCGCCAATCGTTGCCCTCCGCCCACCACCGTGATACACAGAGTAGTCAACTAAGTCCCATCGAACACCGGCTCGCACGCCGCTGCGACCATTTTTACGGCTGCGGCCCGGATCACACGAGGGAATCGGCTGAGAAAGTCGCTGAGTCGACATACGACGGCGACATCCTCCGCCAAGATAGACCTTGGCTCCTTGCGCCCCGGCGAGGATGCCAACTGATCTAGCGTGGTGGTGAGTTCTCATGTTCCTGGCAGCCGACAAGGGCGACATCAACACCATCATTGGTGGTATCGCCCCGGACTGGGGGCCGTTCGGCTCTCTGGGGAACGAAGCGCGCGTGATGATCGAGGTGGTGATGGCAGTAGCGATTCTGCTCTGTCTCGCCATCGCGATCTGGGGCGCCGCGAAACAGCGCATCGGAGCGACGGCGCTCCGCGACACCTTCAGTGCCGAACAAGGCAAGGGCCTGATCATCGCCGGACTGACCGGCGTGTTCATCATCGGCTCCCTCGGCACCCTGTTCACCATCGTCTACGGGATGGCGGTCTAGCGACCGCGCTCCGGGCTCCCCGCCCCGTCCCCTGCGCTTTGTCCCCAAGGGGCCCGTCCCGGCCCCGTCCCCCACCCGAGGCTGCGTACTGATGCCCACTCACCCGACGATCCCCAAGGGGGCGAGCCCCCGATGAGCCTCGGCCAGGACGGCCCGCCCACGCGCACGCGGCTCCCCGAGTCCCCGGGCGGCAGCGGCGTACCGGCGCGCAGGCCCGCGCGCTCCAGCCGCAGCCTCGTCACCGTCGTCGGGGTCGTCGTCCTCCTCATCGCCGCCATCGCCTTCGTCAACCGCGGCGGCGACCACGGCGGGGGAACCGCGGGCTCCGGCAGCGGCAACCGCGCCGCGGGCGGCGCCGGCCCGCAGGCCCAGCCGACCGCCGCCACGGGTACCCGCCCGGTCGACGGCAAGTCCGCGGGCATCCCCACGGGGTACTCCCGCACGGACCAGGGCGCGCAGTCCGCCGCGGCCAACTTCGCGGTGGCGCTGGGCTCGGACGGCATGTTCACCGCGGACCGGCGTCATGCGATCGTTGCGGCGATCCACGCCCCTGACATCGTCGGCCGCCTCCAGGCAGATCTGGACCGGGCGTACTCGGCGAACTTCCTGCAGAACGTGGGCCTCAACGAGGACGGCAGCGTCCCGGACGGCTACACGTTCGTCTCCCGCACGATTCCGGTGGGCTCCCGGGTGACGGAACTCTCCGGTGGCAGCGCCACCGTGGAGGTCTGGTGCACCGGACTGGTCGGCCTGGCGGGTGAGGGATCGACAAAGCCGGTGACCCAGACCTGGTTCACCATCACCGAGCAACTCACCTGGGCCGGCGGTGACTGGAAGATCGAGTCCTCCGGCCAGAAGGAAGGCCCCGCCCCGGTGAACGGCGACAACCGGGCGGCGAGCGCGGACGAGATCGCAGGCGCGGTCGAGGGATACGGAGGCTTCACCTATGCCCGGTAACCGCCTGCGCCGCACGCTGTCCGTCACGGCCATGGTCACGGTCGCGCAGACCACGCTCGTCCTGGCCGCCTCCCGTGCCGCGGCCGCCCCCTCACCGACACCCAGCCCCAGCGGGACCAAGAGCGCCTGCGACTACATCGTGGGCCAGGCACGCGACTACTGCGAAGGAGGCGACGGCTCCGGCGGCCGCACGCCCTCCGTCGTCGATCCGCTCGACCCGCTGTCCTCGCTCGCCAAGGGCTGCGCCGACGCCGCCGCCTGGGTCATCGACGGTCTGTCGAAGGCGGTCACCAAGACCGCCGCCGTGGACTTCACCAACAAGGCGTTCCTCACCCAGTACGCGGTCGTCTTCGCCGCCTCCACGTTCCTCACGCTGCTCCTGTGGCTGCTGGCCGTCGCCAAGCGCGCCGTCCGCGGCGTGCCGCTGACCGAGGCGCTGACGGAGGCCATCGGCTTCCTGTGGCTGACCGTCATCGCCTCCGCGTTCACCCCGCTGATCCTCTACACCGTGGTGTCCGCGACCGACGGCATCACCGAGGTCATCGCCTCCGGCACCGCCGCCAACACCGATGTGTTCTTCGGGTCGTTCACGGACGCGCTCACCAAGGGCTCCGACATCGGCGGCGGCCCGATCATGCTGATCGTGGTCTCCCTGGTGTCCGTGCTCGCCGCCGGCGTGCTGTGGCTGGAACTGGTGATCCGGGCCGCGCTGCTGTACGTCGGCGCCCTGCTCGGCACCGCCGTGTACTCGGGCCTGGTCGACAAGAACATGTGGCACCACGTGCGCCGCTGGGCCGGGATCATGATCGCGGTGATCCTGGTGAAGCCGGTCATCGTGATCGTGCTGGGGCTGGCGGGCGCGCTCAGCGGCTCCGACGGGCCCACCGCCTTCGGCGCCGTCGTGTCGGGCCTGGCCATCATCCTGCTGGCCATCTTCGCCAGCGCGATGATCTACCGCTTCGTCCCCGGCTTCGGTGACGACGTGGCCAGCCTGCGCAGCAACCGCAAGGCGAGCTCCCAGTCCCAGGCGGCCGCCGTCATCTCCTCGCCGGCCGCGCTCGTCAAGCAGGGCATCAAGACCCACAGCTCCCGCGGCGGCGCCCAGGAGCAGCCCACGGGCGGCGGCGGGGGTCAGCCCGCCAATGCCGTGCCCAGCGGCATCGCCGCCCACAGCAGCCGGAACGGCGGCTCGAACGCCCCGGCACCCCCGCCGTCCCCGCGGACCAACCCCGACCGCGGCAACGGCGGCAAGAGCAACACAGCAGGAGGCGAAAGCCGGTGACGTCCCAGCCCTACGCCGCCCCGCAGCAGCGCCGGACCTATCTGATCGGCAAGGCCCGCCCCAACGCCATCGTGGGCAAGAACCGCGAGACGGGCGAGATCGCCCTGATCATCGCGGGCGCCTTCCTCGGCATGATGTCCGGTCTGCTCATCCCCATCCTGCTGCTGCGCATCCTGGGCCTGACGGGCTGGCCGCTGCTGGCCTTCGCCGCCGTCTACATGCCGTACCGGCGCCGCACCTTCTACCGCTGGTTCGAGATCAACCGCACCTACCGCCGGACCCTGCGCTCCGCCCCGACCTACCGCTCCACGGCCCTGGAGGCGGGCACCCGGCTCGACGGCCGGGAGATCGAGATCGGGCCGCCGCCCGGCATCGGGCGCATCACCTGGCTGTCGGCGCCCTTCGGGCCGGACGAGATCGCGGTCCTGCTGCACGTCGACCGCCGTACGGTCACCGCGGCCATCGAGATCGAGGGACCCGGCGTCGGGCTGCGCGACAGCGAGGACCAGGAGGCCCTGGTCGACCGGTTCGGCACCCTGCTGAAGCACGTGGCCAACGGCGACGGCTTCGTCACCCGGCTGCAGATGCTGGCCCGCACGCTCCCCGCCGACCCCGACGCCCACGCCAAGGACGTCGCCCAGCGCGGCGACGGGCACGCCGACCAGTGGCTCAAGGACTCGTACGAACAGCTGCAGTCCATGGTGTCCACCTCCTCCGAGCAGCACCGCGCCTACCTCGTCGCCTGCATGCACTACAGCCGCGAACTCGCCGCCGAGGGCAACGCCATCGCCCGCGCCGCCGGCGTCGCCCGCAAGGCGCTCGACAAGGACGCGGGCATCGCCGCGGTCATGGCCCGCGAGCTGACCGACATCTGCGCCCGGCTCACCGAGGCGGACATCCGCGTCCGCCAGCCCCTCGGGCAGGCCCGGCTCGCGTCCCTCATCCACTCGATGTACGACCCGGACCACCCGAGTGACCACATCCAGGCGATGACCCGCCGCAACGCCTGGCCGGCCGAGCTGGACGCCACCGAGCCCACGTACCTCCAGGCCAAGACCCGCGAGTCGGCCACGCGCGCCCCCTGGTGCCACTCGACCGCATGGGTCAAGGAGTGGCCGCTCACCCCGGTCGGGGTCAACTTCCTGGCGCCGCTGCTCGTCCACACCCCGGACGTCATTCGCACCGTCGCCGTCTGCATGGACCTGGAACCCACCGACGTCGCCATCGAGCGCATGCTCACCGAGAAGACCAACGACGACGCCGACGCCAGCCGGGCCGCCAAGATGAACCGCGTGGTCGACCCCCGCGACATCGCCCACCACAGCCGGATCGACCAGCGCGGCGAAGACCTCGCCTCCGGCGCCGCCGGCGTCAACCTGGTCGGCTACATCACGGTCTCGTCCCGCTCCCCCGAGGCACTCGCCCGCGACAAGCGCACGATCCGCGCCTCCGCGGGCAAGTCGTACCTCAAGCTGGAGTGGTGCGACCGGGAGCACCACCGGGCGTTCGTCAACACGCTTCCGTTCGCGACCGGCATCCGCCGGTAGCCGGGAGGACGAGCATGCGCCCGTGCGCACTCGACGCCCCGCCCGGGCGGGCGGAGCTCATGGGAAGGACGACAGGGACAACGATGCCGAGCCGAGGCCCGCGCCGCGGGCGCGACGACCGCTGACGCCGAGGAGGCGCTCCACCCATGGCCATGCTGGACCCCCTCGCAGCGATCACCGACGCCTTCACCGGTTTCCTCTTCGGCAAGGTGGAGAGCACGCGCCTCCCTGTCCGCACCTCCACCGGCCAGGCCCAGGCCGTCTACCTGCCGACCGCGGCCCCCGGCCTCGGCGACTCCGGTGTGATCATCGGCCGTGAGGTCTACTCCGGCAAGGGGTACATCTACGACCCCTTCCAGCTGTACGGACAGCAACTGCCCGCCCCGCACTGGCTGGTGCTCGGCGAGTCCGGCAACGGCAAGTCCGCCCTGGAGAAGACCTACGTGCTGCGGCAGCTGCGCTTCCGCGACCGCCAGGTCGTCGTCCTGGACGCCCAGGGCGAGGACGGCGTCGGCGAGTGGAACCTCATCGCCAAGGCACTCGGAATAACTCCCATCCGGCTCGACCCGACGGCAGCCCTCGACGGCGGCATCAAGCTCAACCCGCTCGACCCCGCGATCACCACGACGGGCCAGCTGGCCCTGCTCCGCACGATCATCGAGGTCGCCATGGGCCGTGGCCTGGACGAGCGCTCCGGCTTCGCGCTCAAGGTCGCCCACGCCTTCGTGCACGCGACCACGACGGACCGCCAGCCGATCCTGACCGACATCGTGGAGCGGCTGCGGCACCCGCTGGAGGACTCCGCCGACTCGATGAACGTCGACCTGGAGGACGTCCGCGCCTGGGGCCTGGACGTCGCCCTCGTGCTGGACCGGCTCGTCGACGGCGACCTGCGCGGCATGTTCGACGGCCCGACGACCGCCGGCATCGACCTGGACGCGCCGCTCATCGTCTTCGACCTGTCCCACATCGACCGCAACTCCATCGCGATGCCGATCCTCATGGCGATCGTCGGCGTCTGGCTGGAGCACACCTGGATCCGCCCCGACCGGAAGAAGCGCATCTTCCTGGTCGAGGAGGCCTGGCACATCATCAACAGCCCCTTCGTGGCGCAGCTCTTCCAGCGCCTGCTGAAGTTCGGCCGCCGGCTCGGCCTCTCCTTCGTGGCCGTCGTCCACCACCTCTCCGACGTCGTGGACGGCGCCGCCGCCAAGGAGGCCGCGGCCATCCTCAAGATGGCCTCCACCCGCACCATCTACGCCCAGAAGGCCGACGAGGCCCGCTCCACCGGGCGGGTGCTGGGCCTGCCACGCTGGGCGGTGGAGATCATCCCCACGCTCACCCCGGGCATCGCCGTCTGGGACGTCAACGGCAACGTCCAGGTGGTCAAGCACCTCATCACCGAGACCGAACGCCCCCTCGTCTACACCGACCGCGCCATGACCGAGGGCTCCGTCAACGACTACGACGAGGATCCGGACCAGGACGCGCCCCGCGTCTCCCTCGACAAACACATGGCCGACGACGCGGTGGCCTGAACGGTGGCCTGACCATGGCGAGACAGCAGCACAGCAGCCAGGACCGCGAGGGCGCCATCCCCGACGGGCTCATCCTCGGCGTGATCGGCTTCCTGCTCGGCATGACGATCCTGGTGTGGACGGGCACCGGGATAGCCGGATTCCTGTCCCACGGCGCCTGGCCGGCCGACGTCCACTTCACCCGGACACCGCCGGCCATGCGCCACCTCATCGCCCAGCCCCACGACATCGCGGGGGCCTGGGCCCCCGCCCCCGTGGCGGGCCTGCCCGGCTCGGGCCTCTTCTGGGGCGTCTTCATCGGGCAGTTGATGGTGCTCTTCGTCCTCACCGTCTTCGTCATGGGGGCCATCGCGCGCACCAGGCTGCGCCATGCGGCCCGCCGCGCGGCGGCCGAGGCCGCAGCGGCGACGGTGCCCGCGCAGAACGTCACGGCCCCGGCCACGGCGCCGGTGCCGGCTCCGTCCCCCGCGCTGGATCCCCCGCTGGATCCCCCGCTGGACTCCGCCGCGGATCCCGCCGTGGGTCCCCTCCCCGCTCCGGTGCGCGCCGGGCCCCCTGCGGCGGCCGAGGTCTTCGCGGACCGTGAACTCACCCGCACGTACGCCGTCTTCGCCCCGCAGCGCGGCGACAAGGGCAAGCGCCTGGTCCAGCCCGCCGTCCTCAACGCCGCGGGCCCGGTCGTCGTGACCACCGCCGACCCCGACACCTTCCGCCGGACCGTCGGCAACCGCGCCAAGCTCGGCCCGGTCCACATCTTCGACCCGGCCCACCTCGTCGACACGCCCGCCCGGCTGCGCTGGGCGCCCCACACGGGCTGCGAGGACGTCCCCACGGCCATCACCCGCTCCCGGGCCCTGCTGTTCCCCGTACGGCCCCGTGCGAGCCTCGACGCGGCCCTGTACGACGCCGCCGAGACCCTGCTGCGCTGCTGGCTGCACGCCGCCGCCGTGGACGGCCAGCCCTTCCGCCAGGTCCACCGGTGGGCGAGCGGCACGAACGGCCAGGACGCCGTACGCATCCTGCGCACCCACACCCGGGCCGCATCCGGCTGGAGCGGCGAGCTGGAGTCCGTACTCCACGCCCACGCCGACCGCCGCGACGCCGCCCAGGCCCTCGTCCACCGGGCCCTGGAGTCGCTCAACTCCGTCCACATCAGGGACGCCTGCAACCCCGGCCGAGCCGACTCCCTCGACCTGGAGTCATTCCTGACGGATCTGGGCACGCTTTACGTGGTGGGCGAACCCAACGAGGACCCGCGAACCCACCCGGGTGCGATGCCGCTGCTCACCGCACTCGTCTCGAGCGTGGTCGAGCACGGCCGGCGCATGGCCGCGAGGTCACCCGCCGGTCGGCTCGACCCACCACTCACCCTCGTCCTCGACGACGTGGCCGCCCTGGCGCCGATCCCCGAGCTCCCGGACCTCCTCGCCACGGGCTCCGCCACCGGGCTCCCCACCCTGGCCGTGCTCCGCTCCCCCGAGCAGGCCCGCGACCCCTGGCGCTCCCCCGTCTGGCAGCGCGCCGACACCCGCCTCGTCCTCGGCACCCAGCCGCCGGCCCTGCTCGACGAGATCCCGGACGCGGTCCGACTCCCGTAGGCGGCCTCATCCCACAGGTCCGTGGGCGCCCCTGATCAACTGACACGCACCGTGTTAGCGTTCCGCGTCCCGCCTTCCCGCAGGCCAGGCCGCGGACGGGAATTCCGTACCGCACAGTTGATGAAAAGGTACGCATGAGAGCGCACATACGAATCCGCACCACGGCAACCCTCATGGGGGCCGTGGCCCTCGCGGCGTTCGCCTCCCCTTCGGCCGAAGCAGCCGACACCGGTATCACCGTGACGAAAATCGTCATCAACAACGGCAAGCCCATCGTGCTGGGCCTGTCAGGCGACTGGCGGCCGCCGATCAGTTTCCGCATCACGTTGCCTTCCGGATACAGCACGGCACACTCGGACGCCTACGACGCGCATCCGTTCCTCTACCACGGCACCACCGCCGCCAAGGGAGCCGACAACGGCGGCCTGTACGTGGGTGGTTACACCTGCTTCGAGGACGGATCCAGGGCAGCGGACTGCGAGGGTGACCTCAACATCCAGCCGCGCTACGACCTGGATTCGAACAACGACGCCACGACCTGGAAGATCGGTGTCGCGGCCCGCCTG
Organism: Streptomyces sp. RLA123; assembly: GCF_056270165.1. Classification (NCBI taxonomy): domain Bacteria; kingdom Bacillati; phylum Actinomycetota; class Actinomycetes; order Kitasatosporales; family Streptomycetaceae; genus Streptomyces; species Streptomyces sp. RLA123. The sequence goes on from NZ_JBWDOR010000003.1 coordinate 3,791,699, forward strand.
TTCAAGAGCAACGGCAACCTCAAGGCCGAGGAGTACTGGACGGGTCCCGGCAGTGTCCAGGTCAAGAGGAAAGCCCAGGCCACCGTCAACGCCTCTCCGGAGCCGGTGACCAAGGGCAGGACACTGACGGTCACCGGTAGCCTCACCCGCGCTGACTGGGTGAAGCACAAATACACCGGCTACGGCAGCCAGTCGGTGAAGCTGCAGTTCCGCAAGAAGGGCAGCTCGGCCTACACCACCGTCAAGACGGTGAAGGCCGGCTCCACCGGCGCCCTCAAGACCACCGTCAAGGCTTCGGTCGACGGTTACTGGCGCTGGTCGTTCGGCGGCACCTCCACCACCGGCCCCGTCAACGCCGCCGACGACTACGTCGACGTGCGCTGACCTTCGCCTCCAGGGCCCGGGCCGCGGCACGCTTCCGCTCCGCGGCCCGGGCCCCGCGGCTACGTACGGTCCAGCGCCATCTCGTACTCGGTGCGGGACGCGTCCAGCGGGAACGCCATCGTCCGCCCGGTCCTGACGAAGCCGATCCGCTGGTAGAACGCCCGCGCGCGGTGGTTGTCCTCGTGCACCCACAGCCGCACGCGCCGGACCTCCTCCGGCAGTCCCCATGACCATTCGACCGCCGCGCCGAGCAACTCCGCGGCCAGCCCGCCACCCCGGAACTCCGGTCGCACGTACACCCCGACCAGATGCGTCTGCGGCACGTCGTACTCCTCGCCGATCTCGACGAGCACGGCAACGTTCGCCACCCGCTCGCCGGCCTCGTTCTCCGCGATGAACGACTGTGTCCGCGCCCGCTCCTGCCACACCTGGTCCGGGAAACCCGCCTCGGTGTCATACGTGTTGACGAACGCCACACCACTCACGGGGTCCTTGAGTGCCTCCAGCCGCAACTCCCGCTGAGCACGCCATTCGTCGGGACGGGAAGCTCGTATCGCATAGGTCGTCATGGCGCGATGGTACGCAAAAAAGCCCCGGCCCCCGAGTGATGAAACTCGGGAGCCGGGGCTCAAAAATTGTTCGGCGGCGTCCTACTCTCCCACAGGGTCCCCCCTGCAGTACCATCGGCGCTGAAAGGCTTAGCTTCCGGGTTCGAAATGTAACCGGGCGTTTCCCTAACGCTATGACCACCGAAACACTATGAAACTGTCGAACCGGCACCGGCACAAAAAAGCCGGGGTTCGTTGTTTCAGAACTACACAGTGGACGCGAGCAACCTACGGACAAGCCCTCGGCTTATTAGTACCGGTCAGCTCCACCCATTACTGGGCTTCCACATCCGGCCTATCAACCCAGTCGTCTACTGGGAGCCTTAACCCCTCAAGGGGGTGGGAGTCCTCATCTCGAAGCAGGCTTCCCGCTTAGATGCTTTCAGCGGTTATCCCTCCCGAACGTAGCCAACCAGCCATGCCCTTGGCAGGACAACTGGCACACCAGAGGTTCGTCCGTCCCGGTCCTCTCGTACTAGGGACAGCCCTTCTCAAGACTCCTACGCGCACAGCGGATAGGGACCGAACTGTCTCACGACGTTCTAAACCCAGCTCGCGTACCGCTTTAATGGGCGAACAGCCCAACCCTTGGGACCGACTCCAGCCCCAGGATGCGACGAGCCGACATCGAGGTGCCAAACCATCCCGTCGATATGGACTCTTGGGGAAGATCAGCCTGTTATCCCCGGGGTACCTTTTATCCGTTGAGCGACGGCGCTTCCACAAGCCACCGCCGGATCACTAGTCCCTACTTTCGTACCTGCTCGACCCGTCAGTCTCACAGTCAAGCTCCCTTGTGCACTTACACTCAACACCTGATTGCCAACCAGGCTGAGGGAACCTTTGGGCGCCTCCGTTACACTTTAGGAGGCAACCGCCCCAGTTAAACTACCCACCAGACACTGTCCCTGATCCGGATCACGGACCGAGGTTAGACATCCAGCACGACCAGAGTGGTATTTCAACGTTGACTCCCCCAAGCTGGCGCTTGGAGTTCACAGTCTCCCACCTATCCTACACAAGCCGAACCGAACACCAATATCAAGCTATAGTAAAGGTCCCGGGGTCTTTCCGTCCTGCTGCGCGAAACGAGCATCTTTACTCGTAGTGCAATTTCACCGGGCCTGTGGTTGAGACAGTCGAGAAGTCGTTACGCCATTCGTGCAGGTCGGAACTTACCCGACAAGGAATTTCGCTACCTTAGGATGGTTATAGTTACCACCGCCGTTTACTGGCGCTTAAGTTCTCAGCTTCGCCCCGACGAATCAGAGCTAACCGGTCCCCTTAACGTTCCAGCACCGGGCAGGCGTCAGTCCGTATACATCGCCTTACGGCTTCGCACGGACCTGTGTTTTTAGTAAACAGTCGCTTCTCGCTGGTCTCTGCGGCCACCACCAGCTCGGGAAGCAAGTCCCCTCACCAGCAATGGCCCCCCTTCTCCCGAAGTTACGGGGGCATTTTGCCGAGTTCCTTAACCACAGTTCACCCGAACGCCTCGGTATTCTCTACCTGACCACCTGAGTCGGTTTAGGGTACGGGCCGCCATGAAACTCGCTAGAGGCTTTTCTCGACAGCATAGGATCATCCACTTCACCACAATCGGCTCGGCATCAGGTCTCAGCCTTAATGAGTGGCGGATTTGCCTACCACTCGGCCTACACCCTTACCCCGGGACAACCACCGCCCGGGCTGGACTACCTTCCTGCGTCACCCCATCGCTCACCTACTACCACCTTGGGTCACCGGCTCCACCACTCCGACATCATCCGAAGACTCAGCCGGCGGCTTCACGGGCTTAGCATCAGAGGGTTCGACGTTGGCGCTTCAAAGCGGGTACCGGAATATCAACCGGTTGTCCATCGACTACGCCTGTCGGCCTCGCCTTAGGTCCCGACTTACCCTGGGCAGATCAGCTTGACCCAGGAACCCTTAGTCAATCGGCGCAAGAGTTTCCCACTCTTGTATCGCTACTCATGCCTGCATTCTCACTCGTGAACCGTCCACGACTCCCTTACAGGGCCGCTTCACCCGGCACACGACGCTCCCCTACCCATCACAGCCTCCGTTGGGAGTATTGCTGCAATGACACGACTTCGGCGGTACGCTTGAGCCCCGCTACATTGTCGGCGCGGAATCACTTGACCAGTGAGCTATTACGCACTCTTTCAAGGGTGGCTGCTTCTAAGCCAACCTCCTGGTTGTCTGTGCGACTCCACATCCTTTCCCACTTAGCGTACGCTTAGGGGCCTTAGTCGATGCTCTGGGCTGTTTCCCTCTCGACCACGGAGCTTATCCCCCGCAGTCTCACTGCCGCGCTCTCACTTACCGGCATTCGGAGTTTGGCTAAGGTCAGTAACCCGGTAGGGCCCATCGCCTATCCAGTGCTCTACCTCCGGCAAGAAACACGCGACGCTGCACCTAAATGCATTTCGGGGAGAACCAGCTATCACGGAGTTTGATTGGCCTTTCACCCCTAACCACAGGTCATCCCCCAGGTTTTCAACCCTGGTGGGTTCGGTCCTCCACGCGGTCTTACCCACGCTTCAACCTGCCCATGGCTAGATCACTCCGCTTCGGGTCTTGGGCGTGCGACTAAAGTCGCCCTATTCGGACTCGCTTTCGCTACGGCTACCCCACACGGGTTAACCTCGCCACACACCGCAAACTCGCAGGCTCATTCTTCAAAAGGCACGCAGTCACGACATACAAGCAAGCTTGCATGCGACGCTCCCACGGCTTGTAGGCACACGGTTTCAGGTACTATTTCACTCCGCTCCCGCGGTACTTTTCACCATTCCCTCACGGTACTATCCGCTATCGGTCACCAGGGAATATTTAGGCTTAGCGGGTGGTCCCGCCAGATTCACACGGGATTTCTCGGGCCCCGTGCTACTTGGGAGTTGTACAAGCAAGCCGTTGATGTTTCAGCTACGGGGGTCTTACCCTCTACGCCGGACCTTTCGCATGTCCTTCGCCTACATCAACGGTTTCTGACTCGCGCAGCCGCCGGCAGACGACTGAAGTACAATCCCACAACCCCGCATGCGCAACCCCTGCCGGGTATCACACACATACGGTTTGGCCTCATCCGGTTTCGCTCGCCACTACTCCCGGAATCACGGTTGTTTTCTCTTCCTGCGGGTACTGAGATGTTTCACTTCCCCGCGTTCCCTCCACATACCCTATGTGTTCAGGTATGGGTGACAGCCCATGACGACTGCCGGGTTTCCCCATTCGGACACCCCCGGATCAAAGCTTGGTTGACAGCTCCCCGGGGCCTATCGTGGCCTCCCACGTCCTTCATCGGTTCCTGGTGCCAAGGCATCCACCGTGCGCCCTTAAAAACTTGGCCATAGATGCTCGCGTCCACTATGCAGTTCTCAAACAACGACCCGTCACCCAGATCCCCCCACAAACGCGAGGCTCTCCGAGTCCGGTCCACAACCGAGAACACTTCCGTGCCCTCAGGACCCAACAGCGCGCCCGACCCGACCAGTCGACAAGATGCGTTCCACGCCCCGAAGGACAGTACTAACACTCACCACCAGCCGTGCCGAATAGTCAACGTTCCACCCATGAGCTGACCACCGCCGAACATTTGCCGGCGTAGTGGCTCTGGACCCCCGAAAGGGTCTAGATGCTCCTTAGAAAGGAGGTGATCCAGCCGCACCTTCCGGTACGGCTACCTTGTTACGACTTCGTCCCAATCGCCAGTCCCACCTTCGACGACTCCCTCCCTTACGGGTTGGGCCACCGGCTTCGGGTGTTACCGACTTTCGTGACGTGACGGGCGGTGTGTACAAGGCCCGGGAACGTATTCACCGCAGCACTGCTGATCTGCGATTACTAGCGACTCCGACTTCATGGGGTCGAGTTGCAGACCCCAATCCGAACTGAGACCGGCTTTTTGAGATTCGCTCCACCTCGCGGTATCGCAGCTCATTGTACCGGCCATTGTAGCACGTGTGCAGCCCAAGACATAAGGGGCATGATGACTTGACGTCGTCCCCACCTTCCTCCGAGTTGACCCCGGCGGTCTCCTGTGAGTCCCCGGCATAATCCGCTGGCAACACAGGACAGGGGTTGCGCTCGTTGCGGGACTTAACCCAACATCTCACGACACGAGCTGACGACAGCCATGCACCACCTGTACACCGACCACAAGGGGGCACCCATCTCTGAGTGTTTCCGGTGTATGTCAAGCCTTGGTAAGGTTCTTCGCGTTGCGTCGAATTAAGCCACATGCTCCGCCGCTTGTGCGGGCCCCCGTCAATTCCTTTGAGTTTTAGCCTTGCGGCCGTACTCCCCAGGCGGGGAACTTAATGCGTTAGCTGCGGCGCGGACGACGTGGAATGTCGCCCACACCTAGTTCCCAACGTTTACGGCGTGGACTACCAGGGTATCTAATCCTGTTCGCTCCCCACGCTTTCGCTCCTCAGCGTCAGTATCGGCCCAGAGATCCGCCTTCGCCACCGGTGTTCCTCCTGATATCTGCGCATTTCACCGCTACACCAGGAATTCCGATCTCCCCTACCGAACTCTAGCCTGCCCGTATCGACTGCAGACCCGGGGTTGAGCCCCGGGCTTTCACAATCGACGCAACAAGCCGCCTACGAGCTCTTTACGCCCAATAATTCCGGACAACGCTCGCACCCTACGTATTACCGCGGCTGCTGGCACGTAGTTAGCCGGTGCTTCTTCTGCAGGTACCGTCACTTTCGCTTCTTCCCTGCTGAAAGAGGTTTACAACCCGAAGGCCGTCATCCCTCACGCGGCGTCGCTGCATCAGGCTTTCGCCCATTGTGCAATATTCCCCACTGCTGCCTCCCGTAGGAGTCTGGGCCGTGTCTCAGTCCCAGTGTGGCCGGTCGCCCTCTCAGGCCGGCTACCCGTCGTCGCCTTGGTAGGCCATTACCCCACCAACAAGCTGATAGGCCGCGGGCTCATCCTGCACCGCCGGAGCTTTCCACCAACCCCCATGCAGGGGAAGGTAATATCCGGTATTAGACCCCGTTTCCAGGGCTTGTCCCAGAGTGCAGGGCAGATTGCCCACGTGTTACTCACCCGTTCGCCACTGATCCACCCCGAAGGGCTTCACCGTTCGACTTGCATGTGTTAAGCACGCCGCCAGCGTTCGTCCTGAGCCAGGATCAAACTCTCCGTGAATGTCTTCACGAGAGCGGCACCATCGGGAGGAATAATCCCGACGTGCCCAGCGTCCTCGCTGTGTTTTTCTTCAAAGGAACCTCGCCCCAGACCGTACGGTCTGAAGACGGGGTATCAACATATTTGGCGTTGACTTTTGGCACGCTGTTGAGTTCTCAAGGAACGGAAGCTTCCTTCGAGACCGTTTCACCGGCCCCTCCGGGCTTTCCCTTCGTTGTCTCCAGCTTAGCAGATCCGATTTCCTTCTCTGCCACCCTCTGGAGGGGGTGTGCCGTTCCGCTCTCGCTTTCCGGCTTTTCCGACTCTATCAGATCGTTTCCGGCCTGATTCCCAGTCAGTGGGGCTTGTCCTCGCGGCCGTTGGGCCGTTCCGACGAGTTGAACGTTAGCGGATCAATGGCGCCCGATGCCAATCGAGCAATTCCGCCGATCCTCATTCCGAAAGCGCGCACGAAAACGAAACGACTACTCGTCGTCCGTTCGGGAGCTTGCTTCGGGATGGCCGCCCGGGAACCGGTGCAGACTGACTGTTCACCGGCGGGCAACCCGGAGAACACTACGGATCGCGGACGCGGGTGTCAAACCGGGTCAGTCAAGGTCCTGGAGCCTGCCGCCGGCGTCGGGCTGGTCGGCCTCGACGCGCCGCAGGAGGCGGGTCAGCAGGTCGCCGAGCACCGCGTGTTCGTCCGGGTCGAGGTCCTGGAGGAGGTCGCCCTCGAAGGCGGCGGCCATGCGCATGGTCTCCAGCCATTTGCCCCGGCCCACGTCGGTGAGCTCCACGATGACGCGCACCCGGTTGGACTCGTCGCGTTCACGGGTGACCAGGCCCTCGGAGACCATCCGGTCGATGCGGTGGGTCATGGCGGCGGGCGTGAGGCCGAGCCGCTTGGCGAGGTCGCCGGGGCCGAGCCGGTAGGGCCGGCCCACCACGACGAGGGCCTTGAGGACCTCCCATTCGGCGGCGGTGATGCCGACGGCCGACAAGTGGCGGCTGTAGCCGACATGGAGGCGCCGGTTCAGCCGGCCGAGTGCCGTGACGATCTTCTCGACCTGAGGATCCACCTCGGGGAACTCGCGTTGGTAGATCGCGATCTGCTCATCGAGGTCCAGCTCCTGAGGGGAGTTGGACTGGCCGTCGCCTGCGCTCGTCATGGCATGAGTGTGCCACGGAACTCATTGGCCCTAAAGACTTCCGTTGTGTACTGTTCAACTTCGAACTTTACTGTTGAAGTCTTAGCATTCGAGGACTTCTGACCTAAGGGATGAGTGTGACCACCGCGATGGGCGCCGCGCTGCGCCGGATCCAGCTGGGCAACGCGCTGAGCGCGTTCGGCAACGGCTTCACGGTCCCGTTCCTGTTCGTCTATGTGTCGCAGGTGCGCGGACTGGGGGCGGGGACCGCGGGTGTCGTGCTGTCCGCCTTCGCCGTGGCGGCCTTCGCCGTGCTGCCCTTCACCGGACGCACGATCGACCGGAGCGGCCCGCTGCCCGTACTGCTGGCCGGGGCCATGGCGTCGGCGGTGGGTGCGCTGGGGTTCGGCCTGGCGACGACCGCGCCGCTGGTGATCGCGGCGTCGGTGGTGATGGGTGCGGGCATCGCGGTGATGCAGCCCGCGCTCGCCACGCTCATCGTGTGGTGCTCGACCCCCGCGACACGGTCACGGGCGTTCGCGACGCAGTTCTTCCTGAACAACCTGGGGCTCGGCATCGGCGGCCTGTTCGGCGGGCTGCTGGCCGACACCGCGCGGCCCGGCTCGTTCACGCTGCTGTTCTCCGTCGAGGCCTCGATGTTCGTCGTGCTGGCCGCGGTGGTGGCCTCCGTGCGGCTGCCGAGGACGGCGCGGATGGAGCCGGTCCCGACGGGGGAGCGCGCGGCAAGCGGGTGGCGGGCGCTGCTCGCGGACCGGGCGATGGTCCGCTTCTGCGTGCTGGGCGGGGTGCTGTTCTTCGCCTGCTACGGGCAGTTCGAGTCGGGGCTCGCGGCCTACGCGGTCGAGGTGACCAAGGTGTCGACGTCGACGCTGGGCATCGCACTGGCGGCGAACACGGCGGCGATCGTGGTCGCGCAGTTCCTCATCCTGCGACCGGTGGAGCGGCGGCGCCGCAGCCGTGTCATCGCGGCGGTGGGCGTGCTGTGGGCCGTGGCGTGGGTGGTCGCGGGGCTGTCCGGGCTCATGGGCGACGCCCACGGGACCGCGACGGCGATGCTCGTCTCCACGTACGCGCTGTTCGGCCTCGGCGAGGCGATGCTGTCGCCGACGGTCGCGCCGCTGGTGGCGGACATGGCTCCCGAGCGCATGGTCGGCCAGTACAACTCCGCCTTCGCGCTGGTGAAGCAGCTCGCGCTGGCCGTGGGTCCCGCGGTGGGCGGGCTCATGGCGGGTGCCGGGATGTACCCGCAGTACATCGTGATGCTGGTCATCTGCTCGCTGGGGGTCACCGTGCTGTCGCTGCGCCTGGGCCGCCGGCTGACGGTCCACCAGGACGCGCCGCTGACGGAGCCCGTGCTGGCGGCGTAGTCCGTCCTCAGACGGGGAGCGCGAACTCGCACCACACCGCCTTGCCGCCGCCCGGTGTGCGCCGGGAGCCCCAGGCGGAGGCGATGGTGGCGATGATCGAGATGCCGCGGCCGGCCTCGTCGACGGGTTCGGCGCGGCGGCGGCGCGGCATGTGGTCGTCGCCGTCGGTGACCTCGATGATCAGCCTGCGGTCGGTGCGCCGCAGCCGCAGCCGCATGGGCGGCACCCCGTGCTGCAGGGAGTTGGCGACGAGTTCGCTCGCCGCCAGGACGCCGAGGTCGACGAGTTCGACGGGAAAGCGCCACGAGGTCAGGACGCCCTGAGCGAAGGCGCGGGCACGGGGGGCCGCCTCGACGCCGCCGAGGAGTTCCAGCGACGCGTTGCGGAAGAGCTCGGAGTCGGTGCCCTCGCGCTGGGGGTACTGCAGGACCAGGACGGCCACGTCGTCGGCGTGCTCCGAGGTGACGCCGAGCGCGCGCAGCAGGCGGTCGCAGATGACCTGCGGGCTGCCGGTGGCGCCGGCGAGGGTGTTCATCAGGGCGGAGACGCCCTCGTCGATGTCCTCGCCGCGGCGTTCGACGAGGCCGTCGGTGTACAGAACAGCGGTGGCGCCGGGCCCCAGCGGCATGGTGCCGGAGGTGTGGACCCAGCCGCCGGTGCCGAGCGGGGGGCCGGTGGGCTCGTCGGCGCGGTGCACGGTGCCGTCGGCGTCCCGGACGACGATCGGCAGGTGACCGGCGGAGGCGTACGCCAGCCGGCTCTCGCTCGGGTCGTGGACGGCGTAGACGCAGGTGGCGATCTGGGTGGCGTCGATCTCGGAGGCGAGGCCGTCGAGGAGCTGGATCACCTCGTGCGGGGGCAGGTCGAGGCGGGCGTAGGCGCGGACCGCGGTGCGCAGCTGCCCCATGACGGCGGCGGCGCGCACGCCGCGGCCCATGACGTCGCCGATGACCAGGGCGGTACGGCCGGCGCCGAGGGTGATGACGTCGTACCAGTCGCCGCCGACGGCGGCGTCGGTGCCGCCGGGCTGGTAGGTCGCGGCGACGCGGAGGTCGTCGGGCTGTTCGAGTTCCTGGGGGAGCAGGCTGCGCTGGAGGGTGACCGCGGTCGCGTGCAGGCGGCGTTCGCTCTCGCGCAGGCGCTCGGCGGCCTGCACCTGGTCGGTGACGTCGGTGGCGAAGACCAGGACGCCGCCGGTGTCGCCGCCGTCCTTCACCGGAACGGGGCTGCACGTGATCGTGAAGTAGCCCTGCCGGGTGGCGGTGGCGACCTTGCGGGCCTTCACGGTGCGGGGCTTGCCGCTGCGGAAGACCTGGTCCATGAGGGAGAGCAGGCCGAGTTCCGCCAGTTCGGGCAGGGCGTCGCGGGCGGGCTCGCCGGGGGTGCGGGTGCCGAAGACCTCCGCGTACGCCTCGTTGACGTAGCCGAGGCGGTGGCCGGAGCCGTGCGTGACCGCGATGAGTGCGGGAAGCCGGGCCAGCACCTCCCGTACGGGGAGCGCGTCGAGGGTGTGCGCCGGCGCGTCGGCGTGGTCGCCTGCCTGGCCGCGTGCCGCGGGGACCGCCCCGCCGGAGGGGGGTTCGGTGTTCGCGGCCGCCGCCTGGGCATTGCGACGTTGTGTTCCGGGGAGCCGGGCGCTCCAGCGCGTGAGGTTCAAACGTCCGATTCCTCGTATTTGTCACTCTTTGCAGGTGCTGACGCACGCATGGTCACAGGCTCCAGTGTGGCCGACCCGCCGCTCCGGGGGAATCGGCGACGGCATCCGCACTGGTCGGTCAGGGCGCGTCGGGTTTACGGCCGGCGCCCGCCGCGAGCTCGAACTCCGCGCGCGGGTTCTCCAGGGAGCCGAGCGAGATGATCTCCCGTTTGAAGAGCCCGGACAGGATCCATTCGGCCAGGATGCGCGTTTTGCGGTTGAAGGTGGGCATCCGGCTGAGGTGGTACGCGCGGTGCATGAACCAGGCAGGGTAGCCCGTGAGTTTGCGACCGTAGACCTGTGCCACGCCCTTGTGGAGGCCGAGGGAGGCGACCGACCCCGCGTTGGCGTGACGGTAGTCGCTCAGGGGCCCGCCGCGCAGGCTCGCGACGATGTTGTCGGCCAGGACCCGGGCCTGGCGCAGGGCGTGCTGGGCGTTGGGGGCGCACATCGCGTCCGGGTCGCCGGAGGCGAGGTCCGGCACGGCGGCGGCGTCGCCCGCCGCCCAGACGTTCTCGGTGCCCTCGACGCGCAGCGTGGCGGCGCACCGGACCCGGCCGCGGTCGCCCAGCGGCAGGCCGGTGCGGGACAGGACCGGGTGCGGTTTGACGCCGGCGGTCCACACGATCGTGCGGGCGGGCAGCCGCGAGCCGTCGTCGAGGACGACCACGCGCTTCTCGCAGGACTCCAGCCGGGTGTTCAGCCGGACGTCGATGTTGCGGCCGCGCAGCTCGCGGACGGCGTACGTGCCCATCTCCTCGCCCACCTCGGGGAGGATCCGGCCGGTGGCCTCGACCAGGACCCATTTCAGGTCGTCCGCCTCGACGTTGTGGTAGTACCGCACGGCGTGGCGGGCCATGTCCTCCAGCTCGGCCAGCGCCTCCACGCCCGCGTAGCCGCCGCCGACGACGACGAAGGTCAGCGCGGCGTCGCGGACCTCCACGTCCCGGGTGGAGGAGGCGATGTCGAGCTGCTCCAGGACGTGGTTGCGCAGGCCGATGGCCTCCTCGACGGTCTTGAAGCCGATGCCGTGCTCGGCGAGGCCGGGGATGGGCAGCGTCCGGGAGACCGAGCCGGGGGCGAGGACGAGGTGGTCGTACGGCAGCCGGAGCTCACCGGAACCCTCCTCCTCGGTGGCGAGGGTGACCACCGTGGCGGTCCCCCGGACGGGGTCGATGCGCCGGGCCTCGCCGATGACCAGCGAACAGCGGTCCAGGACGCGGCGCAGCGGGACCACGACGTGCCGCGGGGAGATGGAGCCGGCGGCCGCTTCGGGGAGGAAGGGCTGGTAGGTCATGTACGGCTGCGGTTCGACGACGACGATCTCCGCCTCGCCGCGCCGCAGCTTCCGCTGAAGACGCAGGGCGGTGTACATGCCGACGTAGCCGCCGCCGACCACCAGGACGCGCGGGATCCCGGACTCGCGGCCCGCGCCGGACGGCTCCTTGAGTGCTGCCATCGTTCCATGAGGCAATGAGCGCTCGGGGTTTGTCCACAGGGCGTACGGCAATGAATGGCTGATTCCTGTTGCCCGGCAGGTCACGGGCGGGCTCACAACCGCTGTGAAGTGCGTTGGCGTGGATCCCGCGGGGCGGGTAATCCGATCGTGGGTAGGTTGCCCCTTCATTCTTGACCTGGCCTCAACTATGTTCGTATCTCGTCGGGGTGTCTCTGCGGCGAGCCGCCGCAGCGGCCCGACGATCTTGGGGTGGGGAGTCTCCGGGGGGAGACGCGATTTCCGGGGGATACACATATGCATATTCACGACCCTCATTGGGCGTCCGTGGCATCGGTGACGTCGGTGGCTACTGCGGTTGATCCCGCGGGCCACAACGGAGGAGGGGCCGGAGGAGGAGGCAGCCGCACGTCTCCGCTCCGGGTCGACGCGCAGCGGAACCTGGAGCACGTGCTGCGGGCCGCGCGCGAGGTGTTCGGCGAACTCGGCTACGGCGCGCCCATGGAGGACGTGGCGCGCCGGGCCCGGGTGGGCGTCGGCACGGTCTACCGGCGGTTCCCGAGCAAGGACGTGCTGGTCCGGCGCATCGCCGAGGAGGAGACGGCGCGGCTGACCGAGCAGGCACGGGCCGCGCTCGGTCAGGAGGACGAGGCGTGGTCGGCACTGTCCCGCTTCCTGCGCACGTCCGTCGCCTCGGGCGCCGGACGGCTGCTGCCGCCGCAGGTGCTGCAGGTGCAGCCGGCGGGAGCGGGGGCCACGGAGGAGACACGGGTGCCGCAGCAGCGCGGCGCGGCGCAGGACGCCGCGTCCGGTGCCGGGGTCGCGGTGCTGCTGGAGGTCGTCGGTCAGCTGGTGGAACGGGCGCGTACGGCGGGTGAGCTGCGGGCGGACGTGTCCGTGGCCGATGTGCTGCTGGTGATCGCCACGGCGGCGCCCTCGCTGCCCGATCCGGCGCACCAGGCGGCCGCCTCCGCCCGTCTGCTGGACATCCTGCTGGACGGTCTGCGGTCCCGTCCGAGTGCCTGACGCTGCCCCGTACGGGTGATGGTGTGCGGTCCGGGGAGTGAAAACTCCCCGGACGGGTGGTTCTGATGTTTGACAGGTCATCGGAAGCGACGGTTGTGCCACGCTTACGCCCGTGGATGAAGGAAACGGGGAGCCGGAGCCCGCCCCCGAGGCGGGATCGAACTCCGGCGAGGAGCAGTCCTCCGGCCGCGTGCCGGGCCAGCGGGAGCCGCTGGCCGACCGTCGTGAGGCCCCCGTACCGGGCAGCCGTCCGCCGGATGACCCGCCGACCGTCGAGATGCCCGCCACCGAGGCGCGGAAGCCGGCTCCGCCGGACACCGCGGACGCGCCCGTGTCCGACGCCGACCTCGTCGCGCGGGTGCGCGGCGGGGACGACAGCGCGTACGAGGAGCTGTACCGCCGCCATGCCGCCGCCGTACGCCGCTACGCGCGCGGCTGCTGCCGCGACACGCACACCGCCGAGGACCTGACCGGCGAGGTCTTCGCCCGCACGCTCCAGGCGATCCGCGGCGGCAGCGGTCCCGACGCGGCCGTGCGTGCCTATCTGCTGACCACGGTGCGCCGTGTCGCCGCGTCCTGGACGGGCAGCGCCAGGCGCGAGCAACTGGTCGACGACTTCGCGGTGTTCGCGGTGTCGGCGGCCGGTTCCGGCACCGCGGGCGACACCACGGACCTCGGCGCGGACGTACGCGCCATGCAGGTGGCCGAGCGGTCCCTGGCCATGCAGGCGTTCCGCACGCTGCCGGAGCGCTGGCAGGCGGTGCTGTGGCACACGGCGGTCGAGGAGGCGTCGCCCAGCCAGGTCGCGCCCCTGCTCGGACTGACCGCGAACGCGACGGCGGTGCTGGCCCACCGGGCGCGCGAGGGGCTGCGCCAGGCGTATCTCCAGGCCCATGTCTCCGCGTCGCTGACCACCGAGGGCTCCTGCGCCCAGTACGCCGACCGGCTGGGCGCCCACGCCCGCGGCGGCCTGCGGTTGCGGGCGGACCGGGAATTGCGCAAGCACCTGGAGGACTGCGCCAAGTGCCGCCTCGCGGCGGCGGAGTTGGCGGATGTGAACGCGGCGCTCAAGGGCCTGCTGCCGGTGGCGGTCATCGGGTGGTTCGCCGCCTCGTACGCCGCCAAGGCGGCCGGTGTCGCCGCCGTGGGAGCGGCGGTGGGCGCGGGAGCGGGTGCGGCGGCCGCGGGTGCCGCCGGCGGAGGTTCGGCGGCCGGCGCCGGCGTCGGTGGTGCCGCGGCGGCCGAGGGTGCCAGTCTGCCGCTGAAGATCGCCGTGGTGACGGGTGTCGTCGTCGCCGCGGCCGGGGTGGCCGTCGCGATCGCCCTGTCCGGCAACGACGCGCAGCCGCAGCCGCAGGCGCACAGGAGACCGTCGGCCGCCCCGGTGGTGCCGCGGCCCGCGCCGGCCCCCAGCCCCTCGAAGGCGTCGCCCGCGGCTCCCCCTCCGGCTTCACATCCGCCGCACAGGCAGGCCCCGGTCCCCACCCCGAAGCCGGCGGTCCAGCCGAGCGGCACCCCCGAAGTGACGCCCACACCCACCCCGACACCGACCGCGGCACCCGAGCCGACGCCCACCCCGACACCGACGCCCACGCCGCCCGCTTCCCCGACCCCCACGCCGCCCCCGGCGCCGGAGCCCCGGCTCTTCCCGCTCAACCGGCTGGGCTACGACGCCCGGGGTGTGTCGGACCGTCCCGTGATCCGCCTCGGCGACTGGATGTGGCAGCGCTGGAAGCTCGGCATCGACGGCACCTCCTACGCGGGCGGCGTCACCGTCGCCGCCCCGTCCGCGGTCACGATCCTGCTCAACCGCTCCTGCACCGCCTACGACGCGGTGGCCGGCATCGACGATCTCTCCCTGGGCCTCGGAGCCGCGCGTTTCTCCGTCTACGGCGACGGCACGCGGCTGTGGCGCTCCGAGGTGATCCACGGCGGTGAGCCGGGTATGCCCGTCCATGTGCCGATCGCGGGCTACAAGACGATCCGCCTGGTCGTCGAGCCGTCCCGCCGGCTGCACCTGGCGAACGTCGCCGACTGGGCGGCCGCCCGCCTCAGCTGCGTTTAGGAGGCCGGCACCTCGCAGGCCCCGTCGGCGCACGCGGCGGCGTCGCCCGCGACGGGGGCGGTACCCGTCTCCTGCGCCACCTGCTCCAGGACGCGCAGGAAAGTGGAGGTCTCCTGGCCGCCCTGGACAGCCCACTTGCCCTCGAAGACGAAGGTGGGAACGGCGCTGACGCCGATCACGCGGGCCTCGTCGATCTCGGCGAGCACCTCCTCGCGTCCCTCGTCGCCCGCGAGGAACGCGGCCGCCCGGCCACGGTCGAGCCCGGCCTCCGCGGCCAGCGACGCCAGGGTCTCGCGGTCGCCGACGTCGGCGCCCTCGGCGAAGTGCGCGACCAGCAGACGGTCCTTGAGCGCGGCCTGCACGGCCGGGCCGTAGACGGTAAGGGCGTGCCACAGCAGCCGGTGGCCGAGGAGGGTGTTGTTCTCGATGGCGCGGTCGAAGTCGAAGGCCAGGCCCTCGGCACGGCCGAGCTCCTCCAGCCGGGCATCCATGGCGGTCGCCTGCGGGCCGAAGCGCTCGCTCAGGTAGGCGCGGTGCGGCTCGGGGGTCTCGGCCTGGTCGGGGGAGAGCTGGAACGGCCGGTAGACCACCTCGACCTGAGCGGCCTGCGGGAACGCGGCCAGCGCACGCTCGAAACGGCGCTTGCCCACGTAGCACCAGGGGCAGGCGATATCGCTGTAGATCTCGACCTTCATGCGCACTCCATCGTCGGTTGAAAGCTCAAAGATGCAACGCGCCGCAGGAGTGCCGCAATCCCCGGCTAGGCCGCGATCGCCTCGGCCATCACCTCGTGCGCTCCCATGCCCCCCAGGTCGTGCCCCCGCGCGCGGATCGTCTCGTAGACGGCACCGCCCAGCGCCGCGCGGGCCGCCGCCTCGACGGCCCGGACGCCCTCCTCCTCCGGGACCGGACGCGGCAGCCCGGCCCGCAGTCCGTCCGCCGCTCCGTGCAGCAGGGCGGCGCGGGACGGGTCGCCGAGGGCCAGCAGCACCTCGGCGCCGTACTCGACCACGGCCGCCAGCCGGATCTCCGCGCAGTAGCCGCCGACACCCGCGCGGACCGCCGTCGCCAGCCCGGCCAGGGCACCGGCCGGATCGCCCTCGGCGGCCAGGATCCGCGCCGCGAGGCTCTCGCAGAGCAGCTCGAAGTCCGGTGGCGGGGTGCCGATGTTCCCCTCGCCCCGGGCCAGTTCGCTCAACTCCCGGGCGCGTGGCACGTCATCGCGGCGCAGCACGATCTGCGCCAGCAGCACCCGGATGTACGCGCGGGCGTCCCACACCCCGTACCGCTCCGCCTCCTCGGCCGCCTCGGCGAGCAACTCCTCGGCCCGCTCGTCGTCCCCGGAGCGGTACGCCAGCTCACCCATCCGGGAACGGACGAAAATGCCCTCCCCATGGGCGCCCAGTTCCGAGCCGAACCGCAGCGCCTCCTCCAGATCCGCCTGCGCGGCCTGGTAGTCGCCGTAGGCGAGGGCCATCTCGGCGCCGGCCTCGCACACCTGGGCGCTCATCCAGCGGTCGCCGATCCGCTCGCTGAGTTCCAGCAGCTCCGGCCAGTCGTCGTCGGCGTGGGCCAGGCCGCCCGGCAGGTCGATGGTGATGTGCGTACGGAACATCAGCGCGGCCGCCAGTTCCCAGTCGCCGCCGTACCGGCGGCAGCTCGCGACCATCGTGTCCGCGTGTTCCCGGATCCTGTCGTGGCGACCCACGATGTAGTCGGCGAACGGCCACAGCATGCCCGGGAAGCGCGCCGAGTGCGGGCTCGGCTCCTCGTAGGCGGCGATGACCCGGGACGCGAGCTCCAGCATCGCCGGACCCTGGATCACCTCGCGCGAGACCGTGTCGCTGACGACGAAGAGATGCAGCAGCCGCAGATTCATCCGCGGCCAGAAGTCGGGATGGTCACGGTCCTCGGGGAGATCGGTGACCTCCAGGAGCCGCTCGATCCAAGCCGCCGCCTCGTCGTGGTAGTTGCGCAGCCACCAGAACCAGCCCATGCCCAGCACGAGCGCGATCCCGTCGTCGTACTCACCCGCCACGATGGCGCGGTCCAGCGCGGCGCGGACATTGTCGAGGTCCGCCTCCACCCGCGCGGCCCACACGAGCTGGTCAGGACCGCGGATGCCGACGTCCGCGGCACGGGCGAACTCCAGCCAGTACGCGGTGTGCCGGGCGGCGGCCGCCGCCCGGTCGTCGGGGTCGGCTGCGGCGCGCTCGGCGGCGTACTCGTGGATGGTCTCCAGAAGCCGGTAGCGCACCTCGTCCGGACCGTGGTCCACCACGATCAGCGACTTGTCGGCCAGCTGCCCGATCAGCTCCAGCGCGTCCTCGCCGCACACCGCCTCGGCCGCCGGCAGCGTGCAGCCGCCCGCGAAGACGCTGAAGCGGCGCAGCGCGGTCCGTTCGGCGCCGCTGAGCAGGTCCCAGCTCCAGTCGACGACGGCCCGCAGCGTCTGCTGGCGCGGCAGTGCGGTGCGGCTGCCGCCGGTCAGCAGCCGGAAGCGGTCGTCGAGTCGGCCGGCGATCTGGCGCGGCGACAGCACCCGCAGTCGCGCGGCGGCCAGCTCGATCGCCAGCGGCAGGCCGTCCAAGCGGCGGCAGATCTCGTCCACGGCCTCCAGGTGGTCGCGGGAGGCGTCGAAGCCGGGACGCACCACCGCCGCGCGCTCCACGAACAACCGGCGCGCGGTCGGCAGCGGCAGCGGCTCCAGCGGGCGCACCGCCTCGCCCGGCAGACCCAGCGGCTCCCGGCTGGTGGCCAGCACCGTCACCCCCGGGCAGGCGGCCAGGAGCCGGTCGGTGAGCGCGGCGGCGGCCTCGACGACGTGCTCGCAGTTGTCCAGGATCAGCAGGAGGCGGCGCTGAGCGCAGAACTCCAGCAACCGCGCCGTCGGATCGGCGTCCGGAACACCGCGCACCTCGCGGGCCGCCGCCAGCACCGCCGTGTCGCGACGCCCGACCGCGCTCAGCACCGCGTCCGGCACGGCCGCGGGATGCTCCAGCGGTGCGAGCTCGGCCAGCCACACACCGTCCGGGTAGGCCTCGGCCGCCTCGACCGCCTGGGCGGCCTCCAGCGACAGCCGGGTCTTGCCCGAGCCGCCCGGGCCCGTCAGGGTCACCAGACGCCGCCGGCCGTCCATCAGGCTCCGGCGGAGCGCGACGAGTTCCGTCTCGCGGCCCACGAAACTGGTCAGGCGCGTCCGCAGGTTCCCCGCGCGGGGCGGCGCCGAGGCCGGCGCCGGTGTCGGCCCGGGCTCGGCGACGGTCAGCAACTCGGCGTGCAGTGCGCGCAGTTCGGGGCCCGGGTCGGTACCGAGGCGGTCGGCGAGCGTGCGCCGGGACTCCTCGTACGCCCCCAGCGCGTCCGCCGGGCGGCCCGTCGCGCGCAGCGCGCGGATCCACTGCGCCCTGAACGGCTCGTGCAGCGGATGCTCCGCCACCAGGCCGCGCACCTGCGGCAGCACCTCCGCCGCACGGCCCAGCGCCAGGGACGCCTCGATGCGGTGGTACGTCGCGGTCAGCCGCAACGCCCCCAACCGGGCCGCGGCCGCGCCCCGGTCCGGCAGATCCGCCAGCGCGGGGCCGCGCCACAGCGCGAGCGCCCGGCCGAGGATGTCCGCGGCGCCCTCGGCGTCGCCCGCGTCCAGCGCGGCAGCGCCCTCCCGGGCCAGGCGCTCGAACACGTTCAGGTCCACGTCCTCCGGGGACGCGATCACCAGGCGGTAGCCGCCCGGGCCCGACGCGATGGCCTCCTTGCCGTCCGCGAGGGCGCGGCGCAGCCGCGACACCAGCGCCTGCAGGGCGCCCGCCGCGTCCTGAGGCGGCTCGTCGCCCTCGCCGCCCCACACCTCCGCGATCAGCGCCTCCGCCGACACCGGGTGCGGGGCGCGCAGCGCCAGCGCGGCCAGCAGGGCCCGCAGACGCTTGCCGCTGCCCAGGGGCACGGGCGCGCCGCCGGCGCTTTGCGCCTCTGTGGCGCCGAGTATCAGGTACCGCACGTGGCCATTCTCTCGATCCGCCCCCGCTTTGGCTCCGCCGTTTACCGGGTGCGTCCCCGGCCCCTTCCGTAGTCTCCGCGCCCGATCCCCTGCGGGAGGTTTCAGACGGCATCGTGCTCGGGGAGCCGCCGGCGCAGCGCCATCGAAGTGCCCAGCCGTCGCCGCCGGCACACACCCCCACCGGCCGTCAGTCGCCCGACCCGCCCGGAGAGGGTGTGGCGGGGTACTCCCCCGGCCGAAGGCTGGGGGAGCACCCCGGCGCGGCACCGACCCCCTACGCACACAGCGCAGAGCGGTCACTTACCGCGCCGAGCTGGGGGCACCCCCGGCCGAAGGGTGAGGGAGGAGGGGGAAAACCAGGGGACAGACCACTCACCGGGTACGGGGCGCGTCCGGGTCGTCGGGGTCCCGCGGACCCAAGAGTTCGTCCGCCAGCGTGGGCAGGTCGTCCAGCGGCGTCTTCTCCGCCCAGGACGGCCTCGGCCGCCTCGGCTTCGCCTCCGCCTCGGGGACCGCGGGCAGCTCGCGCGTCCGCTCGTTCCCCTCTTCCGGACGGAAGAAGTCGGAGGGCACGCGCTCGTCCGGACGCACGGGAGGGATGACCGCCGTCTCGTCGTCCGCGCGGACGGGGCGCAGGACGGCGGTCTCCGCGACGTCCGGGTCCGCGGGGACAGGCCGCAGCACCGCCGTCTCCGCCTCGGCCGGCTCAGCCGGAGCCGCCGGCACCGACGGGAGTACGGCCGTCTCGTCGTCGGCCGCCGGCCCGGGCGTCGGGGTCTCGACGGTGAGCGTCGTGTCCTCGGCCGCGAGCCGCGCCTCCTCGGCCCGCAGGAGGGCCTCCTCGGCCTTGCGCTGGCGCTCGAGGCGCCGTTCCTCCGCCTCGGCACGGAGGCGGGCCTCCTCGTCGGCCTGGCGGCGACGGCGTTCCTGCTCCTCACGGAGGGTGTGCTCCTCGGCCTCGCGGCGGAGGCGCTCCTCCTCGGCGAGGCGGCGGGCCTCCTCCGCGCGGCGGCGCGCCTCTTCCGCGGCGGCCTCTTCGGCCTCGCGGCGGGCGGTCTCCTCGTCGAGGCGGCGGCGCTCCTCCTCTTCCTGGCGGAGCTTGTCCAGCTGGGCCTGGCGTTCGCGTTCGAGCCGCTCTTCCTCGGCCTTGCGGGCGGCCTCCTCCTCGGCGAGGCGGCGGGCCTCCTCCGCGGCGGCGCGGCGGGCCTCCTCGCGGGCCTCGATCTCCTTCTCCGACAGGGGGAGGATCTGGTCGAGCCGGTGGCGTATCACCGTGGTGACGGCCTCGGGCTCCTGCGCGGCGTCGATCACCAGGTAGCGGGCCGGGTCGGCGGCGGCGAGCGTGAGGAATCCCGCGCGGACCCGCTCGTGGAACTCCGCGGGCTCGGACTCCAGCCGGTCGGGCGCCTCGGTGAATCGCTCGCGGGCGGCCTCCGGGGAGACGTCGAGCAGCACGGTGAGGTGCGGGACCAGACCGTCCGTCGCCCAGCGCGAGATGCGGGCGATCTCGGTCGGGGCGAGGTCGCGTCCGGCGCCCTGGTAGGCGACGGAGGAGTCGATGTAGCGGTCGGAGAGGACCACGGCGCCGCGCTCCAGGGCGGGGCGCACCACGGTGTCGACGTGCTCGGCCCGGTCGGCGGCGTAGAGCAGGGCCTCGGCGCGGTGCGAGAGGCCGGCGCTGGAGACGTCCAGCAGGATCGACCGCAGGCGCTTTCCGACGGCCGTGGCGCCCGGCTCGCGGGTGACGACGACCTCGTGGCCCTTGGCGCGGATCCAGTCGGCGAGCGCCTCGACCTGGGTCGACTTGCCCGCCCCGTCCCCGCCCTCTACGGCGATGAAGAAGCCGGTGGGCGCGGGCGCCTGGGCCGGTTCGCCACCACGCAGCGCCTCGCGGAGGTCACGCCGCAGAGGGACGCCCTGGCGGTCGTCGGCCTTGCCGAGGACGAGGGCGGCGACAGGCAGCAGCAGCGCGCCGACGAGCATCAGCGTGTAGGCGGCGCCGCCGTGGTCGAAGGTGAAGTGGCCGCCCGCGACGCGGTGCGGGCCGATGCCGGCGGCGAGCAGGGGCGCGGCGATGACGCCGAGGGCCATGAGGAGCCGGGTGACGGCATGGAGGTGATCGATGGCCCGGCCCCGCCGGGACTCCTCGCACTCCTGCTCGATGAGGGTGTGGCCGGTGTTGGCGACGACGCCGGCCGCGACACCGGCGAGCAGGGCCAGCAGCAGCACGGTCGTCGCGTCCGGGACGATGCCGGCCAGCAGCAGCGCGAGGCCCGTGACGGCGACGGCGATCGCCAGCAGGCGGCGCCGGGACAGGCCCGGCAGGATGCGCGGGGCGAGGCGGATGCCGATGACCGGGCCCGCGGTGAGGGCGAGCACGAGCAGGCCGTAACCGACCGGGCCGCCGCCGAGGTCGGAGGCGTGCAGAGCGGCGAGGCCGACGGAGGCCGCGACGGCCCCGGCGACGGCGGCCGTGCCGAGGACGAGCACCGGGACGGCACCGGTGCGCCCGCGGTCCGCCAGCCGCAGCCCCTGCAGCGGGGAGTGGAACGGGGCGGTCCGGCCGCCGGGGAGCTCCAGGAAGTACACGACGGCGAGGGACGCGGCGAACAGCCCGCCGGCGACGTACGAGCCGAGGGCGACCTGGTGGAGGGAGAACCAGTCGACGCCGACCCCGAGGAGATTGCCGATCAGGGTGATGACGACGAGGGCCGCGGCGGCCAGCGGGAAGGCGACGAAACCGGTCCGCAGGTCGAGCCGGCGCAGCGCGTCGAGGTGGTCGGGCAGCGGCCGTACCGTTCCTGCGCCGGGCGCCGGCGCGGGCAGCAGCGCGGGGGCGGCGCCGTCCTTGGCGACGGTCCACAGTCGTTCGGCCACACCGGCGACGAAGACGGTGACGAGCAGCCAGGCGCCGGCGTCACCGGGCACCCAGGTGGTCCACAGCGGGGCCACGATGAGGAGGCCGACCCGCACGACGTCGGCGCCGATCATGGTCCAGCGCCGGTCGAGCGGCCCCTGCGGCCCGGTGAGGGCGCCCAGCGGGCCCAGCAGGACCGCGCCGAACAGCAGCGTGGCCAGCAGGCGGGCGCCGAAGACCGCGGCGACGGCGAAGGCGGCACCGCGGTAGCCGTCGCCGAAGGTCTGGGCGGCGACACAGGCCTGCACCGTCAGCACCACCAGCACCAGCAGGGCGAGACGGTCGGCGACGGCACCCGTCAGCTGCGCGCCCCACAGCTTGCGCAGCGGTGGGATCTTCAGCAACGCTCCGACCGCGCGTTCCCGCGAGTCGGCCGCGAGGTCGTCGGCGAACGTGTCCGTTGGCAGCTCGGATCGCGTCATCCCGCCAGCCTATCGGCAGCGGCCGCGGTCGTGACGGGCGCCCGTCACGACCGTTGAGAGGCCGTGACAACCGGCGGCGGGGCGGATTCCGCCGCCGCCGGTCTCCCTGGGGCTATTCCGCGGTCTTCTTCGCCGCGGCCGTCGTCTTCTTGGCGGCGGTTTTCTTGGCCGCGGTCTTCTTGGCGGCCGTCGTCGTCTTCGCGGCGGTCGTCTTCGCGGCGGTCGTCTTCTTCGCCGCGGGGGCCTTCTTCGCCGCGGGGGCCTTCTTCGCGGGGGCCTTCTTCGCCGTCTTCTTGGCGGGAGCCTTGGTCCGCTTCTCGGCGAGCAGCTCGTAACCGCGCTCGGGAGTGATCGTCTCGACGTCGTCGTCACGGCGCAGCGTGGCGTTGGTCTCGCCGTCGGTGACGTAGGGACCGAAGCGGCCGTCCTTGACGACGACGGGTCGCTCGCTGACCGGGTCGGTGCCCAGTTCCTTCAGCGGGGGCTTGGCGGCTGCGCGGCCCCGCGCCTTGGGCTGGGCGTAGATCGCGAGGGCTTCGTCGAGGGTGATCGTGAAGAGCTGGTCCTCGGTCTCCAGGGAGCGCGAGTCGGTGCCCTTCTTCAGATACGGGCCGTAGCGGCCGTTCTGCGCGGTGATCTCGACGCCCTCGGAGTCGGCGCCGACGACGCGCGGCAGCGACATGAGCTTGAGCGCGTCCGCCAGCGTCACCGTGTCCAGGGACATCGACTTGAAGAGGGAGGCGGTGCGCGGCTTGACCGCGTTCTTGCCGGTCTTCGGGGTGCCCTCGGGCAGGATCTCGGTGACGTAGGGGCCGTAGCGGCCGTCCTTGGCGACGATCTGCCGGCCGGTCTCCGGGTCGGCGCCGAGCTCGAAGTCGCCGCTGGGCTTGGCCAGCAGTTCTTCTGCGAGCTCGACGGTCAGCTCGTCCGGCGGCATCTCGTCGGGGACGTCGGCGCGCTGCCCGGTCTCGCCCTCGACCTCGCTGGGCTTCTCCACGTACGGGCCGTAGCGGCCCACGCGCAGCACGATGCCGTTGCCGACCGGGAAGGAGGAGACCTCGCGGGCGTCGATGGCGCCGAGGTCCTCGACGAGTTCCTTCAGGCCGCCGAGGTGGTCGCCGTCGCCGTTGCCCGCGTCGGCGGCGCCGCCGACGGCCTCGGGGGCGTCGCCCTCGCCGAAGTAGAAGCGGCGCAGCCACGGCACGGCCTGGGCCTCGCCGCGCGCGATGCGGTCGAGGTCGTCCTCCATCCGGGCGGTGAAGTCGTAGTCGACCAGCCGGCCGAAGTGCTTCTCCAGGAGGCCGACGACGGCGAACGAGAGGAAGGACGGCACCAGGGCCGTGCCCTTCTTGAACACATAGCCGCGGTCCAGGATGGTGCCGATGATCGAGGCGTAGGTCGACGGACGGCCGATCTCGCGCTCTTCCAGCTCCTTGACCAGCGAGGCCTCGGTGTAGCGGGCCGGCGGCTTGGTCGCGTGGCCGTCGGCGGTGACGTCCCGCGCGGTGAGGGCGTCGCCCTGCGTGACGGCGGGCAGCCGGCGCTCACTGCTGTCGAGCTCGGCGTTGGGGTCGTCGGCGCCCTCGACGTAGGCCTTCATGAAGCCGTGGAAGGTGATGATCTTGCCGGACGCGGAGAACTCGGCGTCGCGGCCGTCGCTGGAACGGCCGCCGACCTTGACGGTCACGGAGTGGCCGACCGCGTCCTTCATCTGGGAGGCGACGGTGCGCATCCAGATCAACTCGTACAGGCGGTACTGGTCGCCGGTCAGGCCGGTCTCGGCCGGGGTGCGGAAACGATCACCCGAGGGGCGGATCGCCTCGTGCGCCTCCTGGGCGTTCTTGACCTTGCCCGCGTAAACGCGCGGCTTGTCCGGCAGGTAGTCCGCGCCGTACAGCTGGGTGACCTGGGCGCGGGCGGCGGTGATCGCGGTCGCCGACAGCGTGGTGGAGTCCGTACGCATGTAGGTGATGAAGCCGTTCTCGTACAGCTTCTGGGCGACCTGCATGGTGGCCTTGGCGCCGAAGCCGAGCTTGCGGCTGGCCTCCTGCTGGAGGGTCGTGGTGCGGAAGGGCGCGTACGGCGAGCGGCGGTACGGCTTGGACTCGACCGAACGCACCGAGAAAGCGGCACCTTCCAGGGCGGCGGCGAGCGCGCGGGCGGCGGCCTCGTCCAGGTGGAGGACGCCGGAGCCCTCCCTGAGTCGTCCGGTCGACCCGAAATCGCGGCCCTGGGCGACACGCTTGCCGTCGACGGCACTGAGCTTGGCGCCGAAGGTGCCGGGGTCGGTGGCGTCACCGGTCCGGCCAGTGGCGAAGGTGGCCGACAGGTCCCAGTACTCGGCGGAGCGGAAGGCGATGCGCTCGCGCTCACGCTGGACGACGAGCCGGGTGGCGACGGACTGGACACGGCCGGCCGACAGGCGCGGCATGACCTTCTTCCACAGGACCGGCGAGACCTCGTAGCCGTAGAGGCGGTCGAGGATGCGGCGGGTCTCCTGGGCGTCGACGAGGGTCTGGTTCAGCTCGCGCGGGTTGCGGACGGCTTCCTGGATGGCGTCCTTGGTGATCTCGTGGAAGACCATCCGGCGGACCGGGACCTTGGGCTTGAGCACCTCTTGGAGGTGCCACGCGATGGCCTCGCCCTCGCGGTCCTCATCGGTGGCCAGCAGGAGTTCATCGGACTCCTTCAGCAGGTCCTTGAGCTTCTTGACCTGGGCCTTCTTGTCGGCGTTGACAACGTAGATCGGCTGGAACTCGCTGTCGACGTTGACGCCGAGCCGCGCCCACGGCTGGCCCTTGTACTCCGCCGGCACTTCGGCGGCCCCGTTCGGGAGGTCGCGGATGTGCCCGACGCTGGCCTCGACGACATAGCCAGGGCCGAGGTAGCCCTTGATCGTCTTCGCCTTGGCAGGCGACTCGACGATGACGAGTCGGCGGCCGCCGCCCTCTGCGGTGTCGCGGGTCGGGGACAACTTCGCTCTTCTCTCCGGGTCGAAGGTGGTCTCGCTGCGGAGTGTGACCGTACATCCCGGTCCCGTGTCAAACGGGAAAAGTCCGCAACGCCACTCGAACGGTAACCCGACAAGCGTCCTGTCCGCCGCACGGACTGCCAGTCATGCCCGCTTTGTCCAGCTCAGAGGGCCAGGAACAGCCAGACCTCGACAAGCAGCGAACCAATCCCGAAAAAACCGTCCACGGCCGTATCCAGTGTCCCGCCTCAAGGCCCAGCGTCCCGCCTCCCGGCGTCACCGGCCCGCCACGTGCGACGCGGGTGAACGTCCAGAGCAGGAGAGCGGCGCCGAAGAGCGCGAACACCGTTCCGGCGAAGGCCGCCGGCGCGATTTCCATGTCCATGATGTCCCCCGGGCCCCTGCGTCGCGCGGCGGCCGGGGGCCCGCCATCGCGCCCGGCGAACCGCACGCCGCGGATTCCCCGGGCCACCCGGCGGTGAACACCCCGCCGGGTGAACTGGCCGGATCCTTTCGCTCCCGTCCGCAGCCGCGCACTCCCCGGGCACTCCCCGGCGCCGCCCGCATCCCGCTCCGACGTCCTTGACGTGCCTGACAAGATGACGGAAACGCAGAACCGACACAGACCGTCTTCTCGTAGGGGGAGCCCGAAGATGTCCGACCCGAACAACCCGTACGGCCAGCCCAAGCAGGACGGTTACGGCTACCCGCAGCAGCCGCCGTCCGGCCCCAACCAGTACGGCCAGCAGCCCGGGTACGGGTATCCGCAGCAGGGCGGCTACCAGCAGCCCGGGTACGGCTACGCCCAGCAGGGCGGCTACACAGGCGACCCCAACGCGCCCTACGGCTACGATCCTTACGGCCGCCCGCTGTCGGACAAGTCCAAGGTCGTCGCCGGCGTACTGCAGTTGCTGCTGGGCGGTCTCGGCGTCGGCCGTTTCTACGTCGGCGACGTCGGCATAGGCATAGCCCAGCTCCTCACCTGCGGCGGGTTCGGCATCTGGTCGCTGATCGACGGCATCCTCTATCTGACGAGCAACGACCGCACCGACTCGCAGGGCCGTCTCCTGCGCAGCTGAGGACCGACGATGAGCTCGATGACGTTGCACCGCCTCAAGGCCGTGGCCGGACGACCGTCCGCGGCCGCGCTGGCGTCCCTCGCCGTCGGCGTCGTCGGCGCCGCCTATCTATGGGGCACCGACCCCCACGCACACGGCCACTGGCTGCCCCGATGCCCCTTCAACTGGATGACGGGGCTGCTCTGTCCGGGCTGCGGGGCGACGCGCATGGTCTACGACCTGATGCACGGGGACCTCACGGCGGCCTTCCACGACAACCGCCTTCTCCTCCTCGTGAGCCCGGTCGGCCTCTATCTCTACGGGCGGTGGGTGGTCGAGGGCCTGCGGGGGCGCGCGTACCACCCAAGGCTCCACCCGTACGGGCAGGTCGCCGTACTCGTCGTAGCCGTGGCCTGGGGCATCGTGCGCAACGCGGTCTGACAACGCCGTGATCACGTTATCGTGACGCCTGTTCGCCAGTGGGACTGTTGTGCGTATTGGATGCTTAGATGTGGGCCATCCGCGGCGGGGGACCGGGTCTGATGATGTGTGCGCTCCTGCCAGTACGTCCCCCGGCATGAGGAGCACGTTCCATGGCTACGCCCACCCCTGACGCCCCGTTCGGTTTCGCCGCGGACGGTCGACCGCTGTCCGATAAGTCCAAGGTGACCGCCGGTCTGCTGCAGCTGTTCCTGGGCGGTCTGGGCATCGGCCGCTTCTACACCGGCCACACCGGCATGGCCATCGGCCAGCTGGTCACCCTCGGCGGCTGCGGCATCTGGTCCCTGATCGACGCGATCCTCTTCTTCACCAGCAACGACCGCACCGACGCCAAGGGCCGCGTCCTGCGCGGCTGATCACCCCGCCGCCGTCCGGCCCGCGTCCGCCTCTCCGCTGCGGGCGCGGGCCGTTCACGTGTGTCACACCGGCTCGATGAAGCCCTGCTCCACCAGCAGCCGGATCGCCTCCGGCGTACGGTCCCTCAGCACCACCGGGTCCTCGCCGAGCAACTGGGCGATGGCGTCGAGAATGCGGCCGGCCGAGAGCGTGCCGTCGCAGACACCCGCGAAGCCCGCGCCCACGGTGTCGACCCGCGTCGCACGGCGCATGCCCCGCTGCGAACGCAGCACGACGTGCTCGGGATCCTCGGCGCCGGGCATACCGACCTGCTCCTGCACCACCTCGTCGGCGAGCCGGAAGCGGGCGTCCAGCAGGGCCGCGTCGTCGTGGGCCCGCAGGAAGTCCTGGCGGCCGAACCATGCGTCGATGTGCGGGCCGAGCGGCTGCTCCACGGGGTGCGGCCACTCCTCCGCGACCACCACGGGCCGGTCGGAGCCGGTCCTGCGCACCGTGATCCAGCCGAAGCCGACGCCCTTGGCCTTGCGCTCCTCGAAGGCGTCGAGCCAGGCGTCGTAGCGGGCCGCGTACTCCTCCGCGCCTGCCAGATGGTCGCCGCCGTCACGCAGCCACAACTCGGCGTACTGGGCAGCGTCCTGCACCTCGCGCTGCACGATCCACGCGTCGCAGCCGCGCGGCACCCAGGAGGCGACGCGGTCCCGCCAGTCCTCGCCCTCGGTGTGCTCCCAGTTGGCGAGCAGCTGGAGGTGGCCGCCTTCGGTCAGGTGATCGCCGGCCTGCTGCACCAGCGTGCGGCACAGGTCGTCGCCGGCCATGCCGCCGTCGCGGTAGGTGAAGCGGCCACCGGGCGAAATGACGAACGGCGGGTTGGACACGATCAGGTCGAAGCGCTCGTCGCCGACCGGCTCGAAGAGACTGCCCTGCCGTACGTCGGGCTCCGGAGCCCCGGACAGGGCGAGCGTGAGCCGGGTGAAGTGCAGGGCGCGCGGGTTGAGGTCCGTCGCGGTGACCCGGGTGGCGTGGCGCGAGGCGTGCAGCGCCTGGATGCCGGAGCCGGTGCCGAGGTCGAGCGCGCTCGCCACGGGGGTACGGACGGTGATCCCGGCCAGGGTGGTGGAGGCACCGCCCACCCCGAGCACCAGGTCCGCCCGGTCCACGCCGGGCGCCGTGCCGATGCCGCGCACGCCCCGCGATCCGCCCACGGCGCAGCCGAGGTCGGAGA
This sequence comes from Streptomyces sp. RLA123, assembly GCF_056270165.1. Taxonomy (NCBI): domain Bacteria; kingdom Bacillati; phylum Actinomycetota; class Actinomycetes; order Kitasatosporales; family Streptomycetaceae; genus Streptomyces; species Streptomyces sp. RLA123. The sequence continues at coordinate 3,820,063 of NZ_JBWDOR010000003.1, forward strand.
CGATCCACCAGTCCTCGCCGTCGTCGCCCCCGTACGGACGCACGTCCACCGTGGCCCGCACCTCGTCGCCGTCCCGCACCAGCCAGCCGCCGGCGACAGCGGCGTCGAGCGGGAGCACGTCGCGCAGCCGCCCGTACGGGACGGGCTGCTGAAGCAGGAAGAGCCGCACGAGGCTCTCCAGCGGGCGGCCGCCGCGCGTGGCGCGCAGGGCGGGCACGGTCTCGGCCCGCGACAGGGCCGCGTAGGCGGTCGCGCCGAGCAGTTCCAGGCAGCCGTCGGCCGTGAAGGCGGCGGCGCGCAGGGCGTCCCTGAGGCGGTCGGCGCTGTCGGGGGCGGGCAGGGGCGGCGGGGGCGGCTGCGTACTCACCAGGCCATTGTCTCCCCCGGCGGGTCGCCCACCCGCCCTCGCACGCTCAGGACTTCGCCGGGGCGGCGCCGGACTCCTGGCAGCCGGGCTGCTTCGCCATGGCCTGGCCGACCTCGCCCTTGCGGAGCGTGTCGAGGGCCTGCTCACCGCTCTTGCTGACCTTGGCGAGGTTGTCGGAGACGCCCTTGAGGCCGTCGGCGAACTTCGCCTGGTCGTTGACCGGGATCTTGTCGATCTGCCGGCGCAGGTTCGCGTACGAGGTCGACAGCGAGTCGAGGTCGTTCACCGCGTCCTTCTTGAGCCGGCCGCCGTTGTCGACGGGCGGGTCGCCGGCCTTGTCCACGATCTGCGCGAGCTGCCGGTAGGCGTCGGAGATCTGCTGGAAGGCGCTGGAGTCGGCCTGCCTGACCTCGATCGGCTTGCCGTTGCTCGGAGTGTTGCTGATCTTCGTGTTGGCGCCGTTGATCTGCTTCACCTGGGCGGCGGCCTGGGTGCAGACCGTCTTCGCCCAGCTGTCGAGCTCTTCGTTGCCGTTGTCACCGCATCCCGCCAGCGTTCCCGTCGCCAGGATCAGAGCCGTAGCGGGCAGTGCGGCCGCGAGTTTCTTCTTCACGGCCCGGGAACCTACACGGCCGCTGCCCGCGGGCCGTATCCGCTCCGCACGATATGCCGATCAATAACCCATATGAACCAAAAAGAGGGTGAGGGATCTGACGCGAATGCGGGCGGCGGGCGCCATCCTTGTGGATGACGCCCGCCGCGCCCGCACGGTTCGTGCCGGATTCAGCTCACTGCGCGTCAGACGGCCGCCGTCGCGGACGGGTCGGCTGATCGCTTGGCGCTCCCGGAGTCCCCGCCTTTGTCGTCGCCGTCGTCGTCCCCGACCGCGATGCCGCGGCGCTTGGACATGTAGACGGCGCCGACGATGACCGCCAGCGACACCACCGCGACGCCGATGCGCACACCGAGGCTGGCGTCGTCGCCGTACGAGAACTTGACGACGGCCGGGGCGATCAGCAGCGCCACCAGGTTCATGACCTTGAGCAGCGGGTTGATCGCGGGGCCCGCGGTGTCCTTGAAGGGGTCGCCGACGGTGTCGCCGATGACGGTCGCGGCATGGGCCTCACTGCCCTTGCCGCCGTAGTGGCCGTCCTCGACCATCTTCTTGGCGTTGTCCCAGGCGCCACCGGAGTTGGCGAGGAACACCGCCATCAAGGTGCCCGCGGCGATGGCTCCGGCGAGGTACGAGCCGAGCGAGCCCACGCCGAAGCAGAAGCCGACCGCGACCGGGGCGAGCACGGCGAGCAGACCCGGCGTGGCCAGTTCGCGCAGCGCGTCCTTCGTGCAGATGTCCACGACCCGCCCGTACTCGGGCTGCTCGGTGTAGTCCATGATCCCGGGCCGCTCGCGGAACTGCCGGCGCACCTCGAAGACCACCGAACCGGCGGAACGGGACACGGCGTTGATGGCCAGTCCGGAGAAGAGGAAGACCACGGCCGCGCCGAGCAGCAGCCCGACCAGGTTGTTCGGCTGGGAGATGTCCAGGTCCAGCCACCGCAGATCGCCGGCGGAGATGTTGGCGTCCCGGACGGCGGTGTCCACGGCCTCCTTGAAGGAGCCGAAGAGCGCGGTCGCCGCGAGAACGGCGGTCGCGATCGCGATTCCCTTGGTGATGGCCTTGGTGGTGTTGCCCACCGCGTCGAGGTCGGTGAGGACCTGCGCGCCCGCGCCGTGGACGTCACCGGACATCTCGGCGATGCCCTGGGCGTTGTCCGAGACCGGGCCGAAGGTGTCCATCGCCACGATCACGCCGACGGTGGTCAGCAGGCCGGTACCGGCCAGCGCCACCGCGAACAGCGCCAGCCACACCGAGGTGCCGCCCAGCAGGAAGGCGCCGTAGACCGACAGACCGATGAGCACGGCCGAGTAGACCGCCGACTCCAGGCCGAGCGAGATGCCGGACAGGATGACGGTGGCCGGCCCGGTGAGCGAGGTCTTGACGATGTCCCGCACCGGCCGCCGGCTGGTCTCGGTGAAGTAGCCGGTCAGCTGCTGGATGAGTGCGGCCAGCACGATGCCGATGGCGACCGCGACCAGCGCGAGGACACGCGGGTCACCGGGGTGCGAGGCGATGTCGCCGGGCACGTTCTTCAGGTCCGCGTACGTCGAGGGCAGGTACGCGAACGCCGCCACGGCCACCATCACCAGCGAGATGACGGCGGACACGAAGAAACCGCGGTTGATCGCGGTCATGCCGCTGCGGTCGTTGCGGCGGGGGGCCACCGCGAAGATGCCGATCATGGCGGTGAGCACACCGATCGCCGGGATCAGCAGCGGGAAGGCCAGGCCCGAGTCACCGAAGGCGACCTTGCCCAGGATCAGCGCGGCCACCAGAGTGACGGCGTACGACTCGAACAGGTCCGCGGCCATGCCGGCGCAGTCGCCGACGTTGTCGCCGACGTTGTCCGCGATGGTCGCGGCGTTGCGCGGGTCGTCCTCGGGGATGCCCTGCTCCACCTTGCCGACCAGGTCGGCGCCGACGTCGGCGGCCTTGGTGAAGATGCCGCCGCCGACCCGCATGAACATCGCGAGCAGCGCGGCACCGAAGCCGAAGCCCTCCAGCACCTTGGGGGCGTCGGCCTTGTAGATCAGGACGACGGCGGAGGCACCCAGCAGGCCGAGGCCCACCGTGAACATGCCGACCACACCACCGGTGCGGAAGGCGATCTTCATGGCGCGGTGCGAGACGGTCGTCAGATCCGCCGCGGGCTCACCCTCCGCCGGGGTGGCAGCCCGGGCGGCCGCCGCCACACGGACGTTGCTGCGCACAGCGAGCCACATGCCGATGTAACCGGTGATCGCCGAGAAAACGGCGCCCACCAGGAAGAACACACTGCGGCCGATGCGCTGCGACATGTTGTCCGCGGGCAGCAGCATCAGCAGGAAAAACGCGGCGACCGCGAATACGCCAAGGGTGCGGAACTGTCGTGCGAGATAGGCGTTGGCCCCCTCCTGTACGGCAGCGGCGATCTTCTTCATGCTGTCGGTGCCCTCATCGGCACTGAGCACTTGACGTACCAGCACCGCGGCGAGGCCCAGTGCGGCCAGGGCGACCACCGCGATGACGATCACCAGATTGCGGTTTCCGTCGGTCAGTACGGGCGATGCGGCCAGTGGTTGAGCGATGTCGTGCAGGTGAGGGGTAAGTGGCCCCGCCATTCGTCCTCCTTGACGTTTGGCACATGGGCGCGCGGCTTCGGCGACTTCGCAGCCGCGACACTCAGGCTTGTGAGCTGAGCAAAGATGGACGGATTGTAGGGAGCCCAACTAGATCAAAACAGGGCGCAGGAACCGAATTTCGCCGCCACCAGGGAATTGCAAAGCCCCCCACCTGCAAATATCACCGGAAAAGGTGAACAGTCCGCGGGTAAGTGGATCAACAGGAAGAGTGAACCGACGCGGGGCCGAGCCCGCCGTACTGACCTGCGGCGGAGGTATTCGGGCAGCCGTCGGCGGGCGTTTCCGGATGCGACACGGAACGCCCGTTCGAAACATGCGTACGGCTACGCCGGAATGCCGCGGGGCCCGTACCGGGGCGGCCCGCGGCAGGGGCGCTAGAGCGCGACCGGATTGAGCGGCCAGCTCATCCGAATGACGTCGCCGTACTCGCCGGATACGACCTCGACGTCATCGACGAGACCGCTGATGACGGCGAGACCCATCTGGCTCTCGTCCTCGGCCTCCGATGTCCCGGAGGAATCGGCGCCGTCCGGATGCGGCGCCGGATGCTCGGCAGGTCCGTCGGTGCGGGCTGCGGGAACGGAAGCGCCGGAAGCGTCCGTTCGGGTGACCGAAGGGCCGGTGGCCGAGGGATCGGGGCCCTTGTCACCGACCTCGATGGTGAACTTCTTCTCCTCCTCGGTCAGCCGCACGTGCACGGGCCGGTCCTCACCGCTGCTGCGGTGCAGGCCGACGGCCCGGCTGCACGCCTCACCGACGGCCAGCCTGACCTCGTCGAGGACGGCCTCGTCCACCCCTGCCCTGCGGGCCACCGCAGCCGCCACCAGTCGTGCGGTGCGGACGTGCTCCGGCAGTGCGCTGAAGAGCAGTTCAACGGTGGGCATGGCCTCCCCCTCGTGCCTGTGGGCAAGCATCACCGGGGCCCGGGCGTCGGCGTCGCCCGGAGCCCCGCGGTCCGGCGTCGGCCGTCAATCGGTCGCCGCGACGGCCTCGTCGACCGAGGTGTGGATGGGGAACACCTTGGTCAGACCGGTGATACGGAAAATCTTGAGAATGCGCTCCTGGTTGCACACCAGGCGCAGCGAGCCTTCATGCGCGCGAACCCGCTTGAGCCCGCCGACGAGTACACCGAGCCCGGTCGAGTCCAGGAAGTCCACGCCTTCCATGTCCACGACCAGGTGGTAACTACCGTCGTTCACGAGTTCAACCAGCTGCTCACGCAGCTTGGGTGCGGTGTACACATCAATCTCGCCGCCGACCTCGACGACCGTACGGTCGCCGACGGTTCGAGTCGACAGGGACAGGTCCACGGATCCTCCAGCACCTTGCATCGAGCGGTCGCCCCCCATGGATCGGCAGCCGCGATGGCATTCAATCACTTACCAGCGGGCCTGCACGACGCCTTACGGCGATTGTCCGTCATGCCAGTGACACACTGAGTGCCGATGGCTCAGGATCATCTTCCGCAGTCGGCGCACGGCCGAACCTCCCCCCGCGCCCTCCTGGAGCGGTTGGCCTCGGGGGTGGGCAGAGCCGCGCGCATCACCCATACGGAGCACTTGCCCCCGCGCGTGGGTCGCCATGCCGATTGGCCTGATCAGATCCGCGGGGAAGTGATCGACGCCGTGCGGCTGGCCGGCATCGACCGGCCCTGGGAGCACCAGGCGCACGTCGCCGCGCACGCCCTCGCGGGCAGGTCGGCCGTGGTCTCCACCGGGACGGCCTCCGGGAAGTCGCTGGCGTACCTCGTGCCGGTCCTCAGCGCCCTCCTGGACGGCTCGGAGGCGCCGAACGGCCGCGGGGCCACCGCGCTCTACCTGGCCCCCACCAAGGCGCTGGCGGCCGATCAGCGGCGTGCCGTGGCCGACCTGGCGGCCCCCCTGGGCAAGGCCGTCCGGGCGGCCGTCTACGACGGCGACACGCCCTTCGAGGAGCGCGAGTGGGTGCGCCAGTACGCGACCTACGTGCTGACCAACCCGGACATGCTCCATCTGGGGATACTTCCGGGGCACTCGCGCTGGGCCTCCTTCCTCAAGCAGCTGCGCTACGTGGTGATCGACGAGTGCCACACCTACCGCGGTGTCTTCGGTTCGCACGTCGCCCAGGTCATACGCCGGCTCCGGCGTGTCTGCGCCCGGTACGGGGCGGATCCGGTCTTCCTGCTGGCGTCGGCGACCGCCGCCGACCCCGGTGCGACCGCCAGCCGCCTCACCGGTGTCCCGGTGGCCGAGGTCACCGAGGACGCGTCCCCGCGCGGTGAACTGGCCTTCGCGCTGTGGGAGCCGCCGCTCACCGAACTGAGCGGCGAGCACGGCGCGCCGGTGCGGCGCACGGCGACCGCCGAGGCCGCCGACCTGCTGACCGATCTCGTCCTGGACGGCACGCGCACGGTGGCCTTCGTCCGCTCCCGGCGCGCCGCCGAGCTGATCTCCGTGATCGCCAAGGAACGGCTCGCCGAGATCGACCGCACGCTGCCCCGGCATGTCGCGGCCTACCGCGGCGGCTATCTGCCGCACGAACGGCGCGCCCTGGAGCGCGAGCTGCACTCCGGGCGGCTGCTCGGACTGGCCTCCACAACGGCCCTGGAGCTGGGTGTGGACGTCTCCGGGCTCGATGCCGTGCTCCTGGCCGGGTACCCGGGCACCCGGGCGTCCCTGTGGCAGCAGGCGGGCCGGGCGGGGCGCGCCGGCCAGGGGGCCCTGGCCGTGCTGATCGCCCGCGACGACCCGCTGGACACCTATCTGGTCCACCACCCGGACGCCCTCTTCCGCCGCCCGGTGGAGTCGACCGTGCTCGACCCGGACAACCCGTACGTCCTGGCCCCGCACCTGTGCGCGGCCGCAGCGGAGCTCCCGCTGACCGAGGCCGACCTGGAACTCTTCGGCCCCGAGGCGGCCGTCCTGCTGCCCCAGCTGGAGCGCCGCGGGCTGCTGCGCCGCCGAGCCGGCGGGTGGTACTGGACGCGCCGGGAGCGGGCCGTGGACCTCACCGACATCCGGGGCGAGGGCGGCAAGCCCGTCCAGGTCGTCGAGGTCGGCACCGGGCGGCTGCTGGGCACGGTCGACGCGGGCGCCGCGCACACCACCGTCCACCAGGGCGCGGTGCACCTGCACCAGGGCCGCACCTACCTGGTCCGCGAACTGGACCTGGAGGAGTCGGTCGCGCTGGTGCAGGAGGCCGATCCGCCGTATTCGACGATGGCCCGCGACACCACCTCCATCGCCGTGCTCGACGAGGACCTGGTGGAGGAGTGGGGCGAGGCCCGCCTCCACTTCGGCTCCGTCGAGGTCACCCATCAGGTCGTCTCCTTCCTCCGCCGCCGGCTGATCACCGGCGAGGTCATGGGCGAGAGCAAACTCGACCTCCCGCCCCGGACGCTGCGCACCCGCGCCGTGTGGTGGACGCTCACGGACGATCAGCTGGACGCGGCCGCCATCCACCCGGAGGAGTTGCCCGGGGCCCTCCACGCCGCCGAGCACGCCTCCATCGGTCTGCTGCCGCTCTTCGCCACCTGCGACCGCTGGGACATCGGCGGTGTCTCCGTGCCGCTGCACCCGGACACCGCGCTGCCGACCGTCTTCGTGTACGACGGCCATCCCGGCGGTGCGGGCTTCGCCGAACGCGCCTTCCACACCGCCAGGACCTGGCTGACCGCGACCCGTGAGGCCATCGCGTCCTGCGAGTGCGAGTTCGGCTGCCCCTCGTGCGTGCAGTCCCCCAAGTGCGGCAACGGCAATGAGCCCCTGGACAAAGCGGCCGCGGTGCGCGTCCTGGACGTGCTCCTGGCCACCACTGGTGACGAGGGCGGCAAGGGCGCCGACGACGGCGGTGGACCGCCCGCGGAGTCCTGAGGCCCCGCACGGGACCGGACCTCGGCGGGTCCAACGGCGGCCGTGACGTCGGCGATCTCGCCCGTCACCGCGCAGCGCACCAGGCGGGCGTGCTGCGCCGCGGCCACCCTCGCGGCGAGGGCGCAGGCCGCCTCGCCGCCGCGCAGGGCGTGGTCGGCCGCGGCGAGCGCCGCGAGGTCCGCGGCGGCCCCGGCGCGGTGCCGGGCGGCGATCGCGGCACCCAGGGCGAGCACCACGCAGGCCGCGAGGACCAGGACCGCGCCCAGCAGCGCCGCCCACACCGTGGCCGAGCCCCGGTCCCTCCCACGCCTCACGACGTCTCCCCCGGCTGCCGGGCGGGCTCCTGCCGCCCCTCCTGCCCTTGCTGCCCCTCGACGGCGGCGACCGCCTCGCCGTGAAGCGTGAGCGAGAGCGAACGGGTCTCGACGGTGACCCGGACCAGGCCGTCGCCCCGCCGGACCGCGATGCCGGCCCCGGCGGGTGCCGCGGACCGCGCCGCCGCCAGCACGGCGCCCTCCGGCTCGTCGCGGGCCGCCGCGCGGGCCCCGGCCCGCGCGGCGTCGACGCACCGGATCTGCGCGGCGGCGGCCGCGAGTCCCCACAGCAGCATCGCCGTCAGGAGTACCAGCGACGGGATGACGACGGCTGCCTCGGCGGTGACGTAGCCGCCGTCCCGGGCCCGCCTAGAACGCCACATCGAGGGCCCGCTTGATCAGCCCGCCGAGTGCGTCGCTCACCATGCCGGAGGTGACCACCTTGTAGAGCACGGCGGCGAAGCCGCAGGCGGCCAGGGTGCCGACCGCGTACTCGGCCGTCGTCATCCCGCTCTCGCCGGTCCTGCACCGGCGCGCCAGCTTCCTCAGAAATCGCATGACTCCCCCTCAGATCGTTCCGCCGGCGAGGATCGCCCCCGCCAGTCCCATGACCACCGGCGCGACCCCCACGAGGAGGAAGGCCGGCAGGAAGCACAGCCCCAGCGGGGCTGTGATCAGCACGCCTGCACGCCGTGCCCGGGCGAGCCCCGAGCGGGCGTGCGCGGCCCGGCAGCCGGCCGCGAGCCGCGAGATCTCCTCGACCGGCGGCACGCCCGTCGTTGCGGCACGCTCCATGCAGCGCGCGAGTTCCCGGCAGCCGAGCCGGTCCAGCCGGGCCCAGCACTCGGCCGGGTCGCCGCCCAGCCGGAGTTCGGCGGCGGCCCGGGCCAGGGCCTCGCCGAGAGGTCCGCCGAGGGACGGCCCGACCGCCTCCGCGGCCTCCCGCGGACCGGCCCCGGCCGCCACGCAGGCGGCGAGCAGATCGGCGGCGAGCGGAAGCTGACGCTCCGCCCGGCGCAGGTCCGTGTCGCCGTCTGCGCGCTCACGGCGCTGCCACCGCCGCATCCCGTACGCCGCGGCGAGCCCGGCAAGGCAACCGGGCAGGCCGCCGACCAGGGCGAAGGCACCCAAGGCGACGCCGGCGGCCGGTGCCCACATGCGCACGGCGCTCATGCGCGGCCGGGCCCGGGTACGGGCGTGGTGGACAGGTGCTCCCAGGAGCTGCCGGCCCCGGCGCCGGGCCGCACTCTCACGACGGGCCGCGGCCAGCGCCCCCGCCGTGCACAGGGCGGCGGCCACCACCGCCACGACGATCCCCAGCCTGTGGACGAACTCGCCGCTCATGACGCCTCCGCCGTCCGCACGATCCGCGCCGTCCAGGCCAGCCCGGCCCACTCCAGCAGTCCGCCGGCAGCCAGGCAGCCCAGTCCGAACGGGGTGCGCAGCAGCGTCCCCACCGGATCCGCGCCCAGCCCGGTGCCCAGCACCAGCCCGAACAACGGGAGCAGCGCCAGCATCAGCACCGTGGAACGAGGCGCGGCCAACTGGGCGCGCAGATCCTCCCGTTGATCGCGCTCGGAACGCAGGGCCGCAGCGATCCGGTCCAAGCCGTCCGCGAGGCCGGCGCCGCCGTCCACCGCGACCCGCCAGCACGCGGCCACCCCGGCCAGCCCTTGGGCACCGTCGAGGCGGGCGGCCGTCCCCAGTGCCGCCGGCACATCACCGCCGAAGCGCGCGGCGGCCAGCAGCGGCAACGCGGCGTCGGCAAGGACAGGCCGGCCAGGCCAGCCCTCCCGCAGCAGCGCCCCGGCCAACGCGCCGTGCGGGGCCAGCCCGGCCCGCAGATCGCCCGCGACAGCGGAGCACAACGTGCCCACGGACACCGCCCGTTCCTCCGCCACCACCCGCGACTCCCGACCGCGCAGCCACCGCCCCACGAGCGGTACCGCGCCGGCCGCCAGCACCGCGGGCACCACCGAGTGCGTGAGCACTCCGATCATCAACCCAGCTGGCAGGCACAGCAGTTCACGTCCGAGCCGCCAGCCGAAACGGGCCCGGAACGGCTCCAGGAAGGCCTGGGCTCGCATTTCCAGCCTCCGCAGCCCCGGGACCCCGCCCGCCGACCCCGGAGGCCCCCAGGGGCCCGCCAGGAGCGTTCGCGCCCGGCGCACCGCCTCGTCCCGCACGCACAGCACCCACGCCGCCGCGCCCGCGCACAGCACGGCGACGAGCACCAGGGCGCTCATGCCGCACCCCGCTCGCAGAGTGCGGCCAACCGCGTCCATCCGGCGCCCCGTTCACCGTCGCGCAGAGCGGGAACGGTGCCGACGAAGCCGTCCGCGCCGCGCTCCAGCACATGGACCTCGGCGACCCGGCGCCGTCCGGTACGGTCCCGGACCAGATGCACGACCACCGACAGGGCTGCGGCCAGCTGGCTGTGCAGCGCGGCCCGGTCCAGCCCGGCCACGGCGCCCAGCGCCTCCAGCCTCGCAGGGACGTCGCAGGCGGCGTTGGCGTGCACCGTGCCGCAGCCGCCTTCGTGCCCGGTGTTCAAAGCGCCCAGCAGATCGAGCACTTCGGGTCCGCGCACCTCGCCCACGACCAGCCGGTCCGGCCGCATCCGCAGGGCCTGCCGTACGAGGTCCCGCAGCGTGACGAGCCCGGCGCCCTCCTGGTTGGCCGGCCTGGTCTCCAGCCGGACGACGTGCGGGTGCCGGGGGCGCAACTCGGCGGAGTCCTCTGCGAGGACGATGCGTTCACCCGCATCGACCAGGCCCAGCAGACAGCTCAGCAGGGTCGTCTTGCCCGAGCCCGTGCCCCCGGAGACGAGGAAGGACAGACGGGCGTCGAGCACCGCCCGCAGCAGCGCGGCCGTGCCGCGGTCCATGCTGCCCGCCGCCACCAGTTCCTCCAGCTCGAAGGCGCGGGTGCGCACCACGCGCAGCGACAGGCACGGGGCACCGACCACCACGGGCGGCAGCACGGCGTGCAGCCGGGTGCCGTCCGGGAGACGGGCGTCCACCCAGGGCCGGGCGTCGTCCAGCCGACGGCCCGCGGCGGTGGCGAGCCGCTGCGCCAGCCGGCGCACCGCGAGCGCGTCCGCGAACCGCACGCCCGTGCGCTCCAGCCCCGCGCCGCGATCGATCCAGACCTCCTCCGGTCCGTTGACCAGCACATCGGTGACATCGGGCTCGGCGAGCAGGGACTCCAGAGGACCGGCCCCGACCATCTCCGAGCGCAACGTGGCCACCACGTCCAGGACTTCGGTGTCACCGAGCAACCGGCCCTGCGCCCGCAGGGCGGCGGCCACGCCCGCCGGGGTCGGTTCGTCACCGGCGGCGGCAAGCCGGAGCCGCACGGCGTCCAGCAGCCCGGGGGCCGTCATGCCGGCGCTCATGCGGTCACGCCCCCGCCACTCGGCAGGGCGGCCGCCAGGAACGCCGTGCTGAAGCGGGCCAGCGGTCCGTGCACGCCGCCCCCGGGCGGCTCGCCCCCGTCCAGGGACGCGGGCAGCCCCGGCTCGGCCGGCAGCTCACCCGCGAGGGGCAGGCCCACCAGGTCCGCGACGGCCTCGTCGGTCAGCCCGGAGGCGAACGGCCCGCGGACGACGACCCGCAGGTCCCGCAGCACCATGCCCATCCGGGAGGCGACCCGGCCCGCCGCCGCGACGGCCCGCAGTTCGGCGGGCACGACCAGCAGGCCCACGTCCGTCTGGGCCAGTGCCTCGGTGACGGCCTCGTCCATCCGCCGCGGCAGGTCCACCACGACCACTCCGCCGCGGCGCCGGGCGGCGCCCATGACCGACCGCATCGCCTGCGGCGGGACGACCACCGTGTCCCCGCGGTCCCAGCTCAGCACGCTCAGGGCGTGCGCACGCGGCAGCGACTCCTCCAGCGCGCCGCTGTTGACCCGGCCCCGGGACTCGGCGAGGTCCGGCCAGCGCAACCCGGCCACCCTTTCCGCGCCGAGCAGCACGTCCAGACCGCCGCCGAGCGGGTCGGCGTCGACGAGCACCGTGCGGCGCCCGGTGCGCGCCGCCGTGACGGCCAGCGCACACGCCAGCGTGCTGGCCCCGGCGCCACCACTCCCCCCGACGACCCCGATCGTGAGGGCCGGGTCGCCGACGCCCTCCGCCGCGTCGGCGATCCGGTCGGTCAGCCACGACTCGGCGTCGGGCAGGAAGGCGACGTGGTCGGCGCCGACGTCCACCGCGCGCCGCCAGACATCGGGGTCGTCCAGATCGCGCCCCACGAGAAGCACGCCGCGACGCCGGGCCGTACCGGAGAGCCGCCCGGTGTCGTCCGCGCCTACCAGGACCAGCGGAGCGCGCTCCCAGCTCCGCGGCCCCGGCGGCGCGCCGAAGATCACCTCGGGTTCAGCGCCCGCCGCCGCGCACAGCCGCAGCAGGTCGTCGAGCAGGTCGCCGTCCTCGGTGACGATCAGCGGCCCTCCGCGGCCCTCCGGCCCACCCGCGTCACCGCGCCCCGGCACACCGGGAGGCGCGCCTTCCGCCCTCGGCCCCCAGCGCGTCCCCGGCTCCGGCCCCGGAGATGCTCCGCGTGGTCTCCCGGACAACCTTCCGCTTGCCGGATTATCGCCCTGCGTTCCCTTTGTCCCGGCTTTGATTGAATCGACCACGATCCACCCCGCCCTCCTCGCTCGTTCCGGCCCGCCCCAACGGCACCGGGCATAAGCGCCGAACACATCTCCGGCGCAACATTTACGGCCAGAGTCGCGCGAGTTGGCGAAAGTTGTTGATCTTGATGTGAATCGGTGGATAACTCAAGGGTTGTGGATATCTCCGCCACCCGTGCGGGTGACTTCGACCACTTCTGCCGGACGGCACACCGGATTCGCACCGATGGCATTGGTCACGCATAGTGACGATCAGGGGACAGAACGAAACCCGCCCGCCGACGGCGGTGAAGTGCGGAAAACGAAGCGGGGCCACCCGGGCCTCAGCGCTGAAAGTGTCCCCGGACATGCGACGACCCCCGCCGGGGGGGAGAGCGGGGGTCGTCCCCACGGTCCGACTCGGGGGGGGAGGAGCCAGACCGGGTTAGCACGGTCGCGAACGATCCGTGACTTCCATGGTGTACCCGAAGGCCCTCTCAGGCAAACCCACGCGCCGGAGCTTACGCCGAATGGTGGGTCCCTATGCTCGTCCTCGTGGAAAACCACCTGTCGCCGCGCACTGCCGCGTTCTTCGATCTCGACAAGACGGTGATCGCCAAGTCGAGCACCTTGGCGTTCAGCAGGCCCTTCTATCAAGGCGGCCTCATCAACCGGCGCGCCGTGCTGCGGACTGCCTACGCCCAGTTCGTCTATCTGCTCGGCGGCGCGGACCACGACCAGATGGAGGGGATGCGAAAGTACCTCTCCGAGCTCTGCCGCGGCTGGAATGTCCAGCAAGTGCGGGAGATCGTGGCCGAGACGCTCCACGACCTCATCGACCCGATCATCTACGACGAGGCCGCCTCCCTCATCGAGGAGCACCACCTCGCCGGGCGCGACGTCGTCATCGTCAGCGCCTCGGGCGCCGAGGTCGTGGAACCCATCGGCGAGATGCTGGGCGCCGACCACGTGGTCGCCACCCGGATGACGGTGGAGGACGGCCGCTACACCGGCCGGATCGATCACTACGTCTACGGCCCGGCCAAGGCGGAGGCGATCGCCCGGCTCGCCGACTCCGAGGGCTACGACCTCGAGCGGTCCTTCGCCTACAGCGACTCCGTCACCGACATCCCCATGCTGGAGGCGGTGGGACACCCCTACACGGTCAACCCCGACCGCGGGCTGCGCCGCGAGGCCGTGTCGCGCGAGTGGCCGGTCCTCACCTTCAGCCGCCCGGTGCGGCTGCGCCAGCGGGTGCCGTCGCTGGCGATCCCGACCGGTCCCGCACTGGCGCTCGCCGCGGTGGGCGCCGCCGCGGCGACGGCCGGCCTCGTCTGGTACGCCACCCGGCGCCGCCGCACGGCCTGAGCGCGGCCCGCCGGCACCCGAACGCACCGCACACCCCGCGCCACCGCCACCGCCACCGCCACCGGCATCACCCCGCCCCGGGGCCCACCCCACCACCTGTCCGTTTGGTGTCGATCGCGTGGATCGTCCCGTTGTGCAAAGAAGTGCGGTGAGGACTTCCGGTTCCTCCCCTGGTGCAGTAAAAAGGTCATAAGGCCCGCGTGACCACGGACATCCGAGAGGAACCCCGTCGTATCAGGCCCCACGGACCGAGCATGACCACCGGGCACCCACGCGACGCAGACCCGCTGACCGGGCCGGCCGCACCAGGTGACGGGCAAAGATCCCGACCTGATGGGCAAATATCGTGCACGCTTGGTAACTCGACGATCATGCCAGCGGCGGCACCCGCGGGTGCCGCCGCATCTTCGTTCCCAGGGCCTCAGGCAGCGCCGCGCTGAAGCGCCTCGCAGACGGCCACGCTCTCCCGCACGCCCAGCCCCACCGCCTGGCCGCAGTGCGCGATCCAGGAGGCCATCCCCTCGGGCGTCCCTGACACGTATCCGCGCAGTGCCTTCAGGTACTCGGCGCGGCCCAGTTCGGCGTGGCCGACCTCGGCCGGGCAGATCGACTTGGGGTCGAGACCGCTGCCGACCAGCACGAGGCGCTGTGCGGCCCGCGCCAGCGGCCCGTTGTACGCGCCGAAGGGGCGCAGGCACAGCAGCTCCCCGTGCACGACGGCCGCGACGACGAGCGCGGGCGCGTCGCTGCCCGCGAGCAGCAGTTCTGCGAGGCCGTCGAGCCGGGCCACGACCTCCGGGGCAGTCGGCAGCGGGAATTCCGCCTCTTGCAGCAGGGGTTCGTCCACCGGTTCCCCCGCCAGCCGCGGCCGGCCGACGGTCTCGTCCGGGGCCGCGCCGCCGGCCGCGACCAAGTGGAGCCGGGCCAGTGCCTGCAACGGCGACTGCCGCCAGACACCGAGCAGTTGGCCGGACTCCGCGGTCAGCCGCAGCGCCGCGCCGACGGTGCGCGGTTCTCCGTCGACGGAGAAGTCGCTGCGCCGGCGGACCTCCTCCAGTGCCCAGTCGGCGCCGGCGAGCGCTGCCGAGGCGCGGGCCCCGCGCAGTGCGGCCTCGGAGGCCACCTCGTCGGAGCGGCGGCGCATCACCCGGTGCCCGTAGGCCTGGTCCACGGCCTTGCGCACGAGGGCCACGGAATCGGCGACTCCGGGGAGCGAGCCGAGAACGGCGAGCGGATCAGCTGTCGTACCCATGAGTACGACCCTACGCACCCCGGTCGGCGCGCCGGCGTGCGAGTGGGCTTCATCACCCGGGCCGGGAAGCGATGGGGAGCGGCCGGAGCGAGGTCGGCCACGGGTCCGTCCGCGGGACCGCCGTGTCCACCGACGGGTGAACTCCCCGCGTGACGCGCGGGAACGCGGCATGGCCGGGACTACGCTTATCGAACATGAAGATCGCTTTCGTCGGAAAGGGCGGCAGTGGCAAGACCACGCTGTCCTCCCTCTTCGTCCGTCACCTCTCGACCGCGGGCGTCCCCGTGGTCGCCGTCGACGCGGACATCAACCAGCACCTCGGCCCGGCGCTCGGGCTCGACGAGGAGGAGGCCGCCGCCTTCCCCGCGATGGGCGCGCACCTGCCGGAGATCAAGGAGTACCTGCGCGGCGCCAATCCGCGGATCTGCTCCGCCGAGACCATGATCAAGACCACGCCGCCGGGGCACGGCTCGCGCCTGCTGCGGGTCACCGAGGACAACCCGGTCTACGGCGCCTGCGCCCGCCCGCTGTCCCTGGAGGGCGGCGAGGCGCGCCTGATGGTGACCGGCCCCTTCAGCGAGTCCGATCTCGGCGTGGCCTGCTACCACTCCAAGGTCGGCGCGGTGGAGCTGTTCCTCAACCACCTGGTGGACGGCCGCGACGAGTACGTCGTCGTCGACATGACGGCAGGCAGCGACTCCTTCGCCTCCGGGATGTTCACCCGCTTCGACATGACCTTCCTGGTGGCGGAACCGACCCGAAAGGGCGTCGCCGTCTACCGCCAGTACAAGGAGTACGCCCGGGACTACGGCGTCGCGCTGCGCGTGGTCGGCAACAAGGTGCAGGGGCCGGACGACCTGGACTTCCTGCGGGCGGAGACCGGGGACGACCTGCTGGTGACGGTGGGTCACTCCGACTGGGTGCGCTCCATGGAGAAGGGCCGCCCGCCGTCCTTCACCTCACTCGAGGAGCCGAACCGCCGCGCGCTGCGCGTGATGCACGAAGCCGCGGACGCCGCGCACGCGGCCCGGGACTGGGAGCGCTACACCCGCCAGATGGTGCACTTCCACCTGAAGAACGCCCAGAGCTGGGGGAACGAGCGCACCGGCGCCGATCTGGCCGCACAGGTCGACCCGGCCTTCGTCCTCGACGAACGGCTCACCCTCACGAGTTAATCACTCGCCCAGGCGGGCGAATCTTCATCCAAAGACCTTTTGTGTGGATTACTCTCCATTTACCGACCCTTGGGAGTAGCGAGACCGTCACATTCCGTCGACACCCTTGCTCCAGGATTCGGCAGCTGCACCGCAGCACAGCACCCGCCGCACAGCCGTGACCACGACCGCGTACGCGCACACCGCACGCAGCCGCGCCGCCCCGGAGGAGACGGGAACATGCACCCCACGCACCAGCCGAAAGCCCAGCCGCCCGGCCGTCCCCGCAGCCAGGGCTCCCCGAAGGAACCACCGCGTGCCCCCGGGCCGCTTCCCCAGCCGTCGCAGGGGGCCCGCGACGGCCGTCCCGCCGTCGTATGGCGGCACGATCTGTCCGCCTCCGTCGCGGTCTTCCTGATCGCCGTCCCGCTGTCGCTGGGCATCGCCCTCGCGACCGGCGCCCCGCTGCAGGCCGGGCTCGTCGCGGCGGCGGTGGGCGGCATCGTCGCCGGGCTGCTCGGCGGCGCCCCGCTCCAGGTCAGCGGTGCCGCCACCAGCCTGGTCGTGGTCACCGCCGACCTCGTCCACCGCTACGGCTGGCGCACCACCTGCGCCATCACCGTGCTCGCCGGCGTCTGCCAACTCGCCCTCGGGGTCGTTCGGGTGGCCCGTGCGGCACTCGCCGTCAGCCCCGCGATCGTGCACGGCATGCTGGCCGGCATCGGCGCCGCCATCGCCATCGCCCAGCTCCATGTCGCCCTCGGCGGGCAGCCGGACCGCTCGGCCCTGGCCAATCTGGCCGCACTGCCACGGCAGTTGGCCGCGCCGCATCCCGGGGCGCTGCTGGTCGGCGCGGTGACCGTGGCCGTCCTCGTCCTGTGGCCCCGGCTGCCGGGCAGGGCGGGGCGCGCGATGCGCTCCGCCGTTCCGGCACCGCTGGCCGCGATCGCGGCGGCCACGGCGGTCGGCGTGCCGATCGTGCTGCCCCGGGTGGAGCTCCCCGCGCTGCACGCGGTGGCCATGCCGGGCCTGCCCCAGGGGCCGGTCGCCGGTATCGCCGCCGCCGTCCTGACGGTCACGCTGGTGGCCAGCATGGAGTCGCTGCTGTCCGCGGTGGCGATCGACAAGCTGCGCACGGGCCGCGCCGAGCCGGGCGACGGCACCGGCGGCCGCGCCGATCTGAACCGCGAACTGCTCGGCCAGGGCGCCTCGAACGTCGTCTCAGGACTGCTCGGCGGCCTGCCGGTGGCCGGCGGCGCGATCCGCGGCTCGGCGAACGTCGCCGCGGGCGCCCGCACACGCCGGGCCACCGTGCTGCACGGCGTGTGGGTGCTGGTGTGCGCCGGGCTGCTGGCCGGGGTGCTGGAGCTGATCCCGCTGGCCGCGCTCGCCGCGCTGGTGATGGTGGTCGGCATGAAGATGGTGAGCTTCGCGCACATCAGGCATGTGCAGCGGCACCGGGAGTTCCCGGTGTACGCGGCCACGCTGGTCGCGGTCGTCGCCTTCGGCGTCCTCGCGGGCGTCACGACCGGCATCGTGGTGGCGGTCTTCCTGTCGCTGCGGCGGCTGACCCACACCCGGATCACGGTCTCGGAGGAGTCCGGGGTCCACCGGGTGCACGTACGCGGGCAGTTGACGTTCCTCGCGGTGCCCCGGCTGACCCGGTCGCTGGCGGAGGTGCCGGACGGGGCCAACGCGGTGGTCACGCTGGACGGCTCCTTCATGGACCACGCGGCGTACGAGACCCTGCACCACTGGTGCGAGGCGCACCGGGCGCGCGGCGGCTGGGCGACACTCACCGGCCCCACCGGTACGCCGATCACGGTCCCGGCGAGCACACACGCGTGCCGCCCGTGGACACCGTGGCGCAACCACCACTGCACCAGGCCGGGCGCCGGATCGGGCGGGGCCGGACAGCTGGTCGGCGGGCTCAGCGCCTTCCAGCGCAACACGGCCCCGCTGGTCAGGGAGGAACTGGCGCGGCTCGCCCGGGAAGGCCAGCGGCCCACCCAGCTCTTCCTCACCTGCGCCGACTCCCGCCTGGTCACCAGCATGATCACCTCCAGTGGTCCCGGCGACCTCTTCACGGTGCGCAACGTGGGCAATCTGATGCCGCCACCCGGTGACGACGCCTCGTGCGACTCGGTCGGCGCGGCCATCGAGTACGCGGTGGAGGTGCTGAAGGTCGACAGCATCACCGTGTGCGGCCACTCCGGCTGCGGCGCGATGCAGGCACTGCTCGGCGGCGGCCGGCCGCGATCCGGGCGCGCAGACCCCGCTGGCGCGCTGGCTGCGGCACGGGCGGCCGAGTCTGGCCCGGTGGGAGCGCATCGGCCGGCTGGGGCGCGGCGAGGTCGCGGTCGCCGACCGCCCGGTGACCGACGAACTCGAACGGCTCTGCCTCGTCAATGTCGTCCAGCAGCTCGACCATCTGATGGCGCACGCCTGCGTCGCCCGCAGGGTGGCCGAGGGGTCCCTCCAGCTGAACGGCATGTACTTCCACGTCGCGGAGGCCCAGGCGTACGTCCTCGACGCCGGGACCGGCACGTTCGCCGCCGTACAACCGGAGGAACCGGCCCCGGTCCGCTGACCCGCCGCACCCGCCGCATCCCGGCACCCGCCGCACCCACTGTCCCCCGGCCCGCCGGTCACCCGCCGGCGGGCCGGGGTACGCGCGGGCCCCTGGCAGCGTTCCGAGGACAGGTCTAAACCAATATTCGCCGCGAGCCCTTGTCATCCCGCCCCTGTGCTGGTGAGCTATGGCCTGGGACACACGAGGACCCCTGCGAAGGAGCACGGCGTGAGCAACGAGAGCCTGGCCAACCTTTTGAAGGAGGAGCGCCGGTTCGCTCCGCCCGCGGGCCTGGCGGCCGGCGCCAACGTCACCGCGGAGGCCTACCGGCAGGCGGACGAGGACCGGCTGGGCTTCTGGGCGGCCCAGGCCCGCCGGCTGGCCTGGGCGAAGGAGCCGACCGAGACGCTGGACTGGTCGAACCCGCCGTTCGCCAAATGGTTCGCCGACGGCACGCTGAACGTGGCGTACAACTGCGTCGACCGGCACGTGGAGGCCGGCCACGGCGACCGCGTGGCCCTTCACTTCGAGGGCGAGCCCGGCGACACCCGGGCCGTCACCTACGCCGAGCTGAAGGACGAGGTCAGCCGGGCGGCCAACGCGCTGACCGCGCTCGGCGTCCAGGCCGGCGACCGGGTCGCGGTCTACATGCCGATGATCCCCGAGACCGTCGTGGCGATGCTGGCCTGCGCCCGCATCGGCGCCGCCCACTCGGTGGTCTTCGGCGGCTTCTCGGCCGATGCCCTGGCCGCCCGCATCCAGGACGCGGACGCGAAGCTGGTCATCACCGCCGACGGCGGCTACCGCCGCGGCAAGCCCTCAGCGCTCAAGCCCGCCGTGGACGACGCCGTCGACCGCACCGAGAGCGTGAGCAAGGTGCTGGTCGTCCGCCGCACCGGCCAGGAGGTCGCCTGGACCGAGGGCCGCGACGTGTGGTGGCACGAGGCGCTGGAGGCGCAGAGCACCGAGCACACCCCGGAGGCCTTCGAGGCCGAGCATCCGCTGTTCATCCTCTACACCTCCGGCACGACCGGTAAGCCCAAGGGCATCCTGCACACCTCCGGCGGCTACCTCACCCAGGCCGCCTACACCCACCACGCGGTGTTCGACCTCAAGCCGGAGACCGACGTCTACTGGTGCACGGCCGACGTCGGCTGGGTGACCGGCCACTCGTACATCGTGTACGGGCCACTGGCCAACGGCGCCACCCAGGTGCTCTACGAGGGCACCCCCGACACCCCGCACCAGGGGCGCTTCTGGGAGATCGTCCAGAAGTACGGGGTCTCGATCCTCTACACGGCGCCCACCGCGATCCGCACCTTCATGAAGTGGGGCGACGACATCCCCGCCAAGTTCGACCTGTCCTCGCTGCGCGTCCTGGGCAGCGTCGGCGAGCCGATCAACCCCGAGGCGTGGATCTGGTACCGCGAGCACATCGGCGGCAGCCGCTGCCCGATCGTGGACACCTGGTGGCAGACCGAGACCGGCGCCATGATGATCTCCCCGCTGCCCGGCGTGACGGAGACCAAGCCCGGCTCCGCGCAGCGCCCCCTCCCCGGCATCTCCGCGACCGTGGTGGACGACGAGGCGCGCGAGGTGCCCAACGGGGCCGGCGGCTACCTCGTCCTGACCGAGCCGTGGCCGTCGATGCTCCGCACCATCTGGGGCGACGACCAGCGCTACCTGGACACCTACTGGTCCCGGTTCGAGGGCCGCTACTTCGCCGGGGACGGTGCCAAGAAGGACGACGACGGCGACATCTGGCTGCTCGGCCGGGTCGACGACGTGATGCTGGTGTCCGGCCACAACATCTCCACCACCGAGGTCGAGTCGGCGCTCGTCTCGCACCCGAAGGTCGCCGAAGCCGCCGTCGTCGGCGCCGCCGACGACACCACCGGCCAGGCGATCGTCGCGTTCGTGATCCTGCGCGGCGCCGCCGTGGGCGACGACGGCGACGAGCTGATCGCCCAGTTGCGCGACCATGTGAGCAGGACGCTCGGCCCGATCGCCAAGCCGAAGCGGATCCTCACGGTGGCGGAGCTGCCGAAGACCCGCTCCGGCAAGATCATGCGCCGGCTGCTGCGGGACGTCGCCGAGAACCGTCAGCTCGGGGACGTCACGACGCTGACCGACTCCACGGTCATGGACCTCATCCAGGCCAAGCTCCCCTCCGCCCCCGGCGAGGACTGAGCACACTCCGCGGCACAGGCGACGGGCCCCTCAGGGGGCCTTTCGTCTGTCCGCGCGGATCCTGCGGCTCCTGCGGGATGTCCGTAATGTGAACAGCACCGGAGCAGCCCGGCAGCCCCGCCCGTGAGGCTGGACGCGCGTCAGAAACGCGACAGAGAACTGGGTGTGCCGGGAAGTCTGGTCGGCGAGGTGAAAAGCCATTGCCGCACCCGACCGGAGGTCCACCCGTGAACGCGTCCAACCGCCGCCGTTCCGTCTTCCTGGGGCGGATCCCGCTCCTGGAGCGGAACTACGTCGCCGAGGCGCTGCGTGCGGAGACCGTCGGCGGCGTGCTGCTGCTCATGGCGGCCGTGGCGGCGCTGGTCTGGGCGAACAGCCCCGTGAGCGCCTCGTACGCCGCAACCCTCGGCCATCACTTCGGTCCCGCCGTGCTGCACCTGGATCTGTCGGTGTCCCATTGGGCCGCGGACGGCCTGCTGACGGTGTTCTTCTTCGTCGCCGGCATCGAGCTCAAGCGCGAGCTGGTCGTCGGCGAACTGCGCACTCCCTCCGCCGCGGCGCTGCCCGTCATCGCCGCCGTCTGCGGCATGGCGGTGCCCGCGGCCGTGTACGCGGTGGTCAACGCGGCGGGCGGGGGCTCGATGCAGGGCTGGGCGGTGCCGACGGCGACCGACATCGCCTTCGCGCTCGCCGTACTGGCGGTGCTCGGCACCTCGCTGCCCTCCGCGCTGCGCGCCTTCCTGCTCACGCTCGCCGTCGTGGACGACCTCCTCGCGATCCTGATCATCGCGGTCTTCTTCACCAGCGGGATCGATTTCGCGGCGCTGGGCCTGGCCGTCGCCGGCCTCGCCCTCTTCTGGCTGCTGCTGCGCAAGGAGGTGCGCGGCTGGTACTTCTACGTGCCGCTGGCCGTGGCCAACTGGGGGCTGATGCACGCCAGCGGGGTGCACGCCACCATCGCTGGCGTGGCGATGGGCCTGATGCTGCGGTGCCACCACCGCGAGGGCGAGAAGGAGTCGCCGGGCGAGCGGATCGAGCACCTGGTGCGGCCCGTTTCGGCGGGGCTGGCGGTGCCGCTGTTCGCGCTCTTCTCGGCCGGGGTGCCGGTCACCGGGGGAGCGCTCGGGCAGGTGTTCACCCGTCCGGAGACGCTGGGTGTGGTGCTCGGCCTGGTCGTCGGCAAGGCGGTGGGCGTCTTCGGCGGCACCTGGCTCGCGGCCCGGTTCACCAGGGTGGAGCTCAATCCCGACCTCGCGTGGGCGGACGTGCTGGCCGTGGCCTCGCTCGCCGGGATCGGCTTCACGGTGTCGCTGCTCATCGGCGAGCTGGCCTTCGCCGGGGACGAGGTGCTGGCGCCGGAGGTCAAGGCGGCGGTGCTGGTGGGCTCGTGCACAGCGGCCGCGTGCGCCGCCGTCCTGCTGAAGCTGCGCGACAACAAGTACCGCCGCATGTGCGAGGACGAGGAGCGGGACACCGACCTGGACGGCATCCCGGACGTCTACGAATGGGGCAACCCGGAGTTCCATCTGCGCATGGCAGCCATCCACGAGGCGAGGGCCGCCGAGCACCGCAGGCTCGCGGAAGTGGCGCGCTCCGGCGGCGCGGACGAGGATGAGTCGGGCATGATCAGGGGGTAGCCGTAACCCACTTGCCCGTTATGACTTCACGACAATGCGACGAACGACGGAGGACGCGATGAGCCCAGCGGACGTGGACAAGCCCGTGGTGGTGACGGCGACCGCGAACGGCAGCCGCAGTCTCGGCCAGCTCTTCGCCGCGGCCACGGCGGATCTCTCGGAGCTGATCCACGAGGAGATCGCCCTCGCCAAGGCCGAACTCCGGCAGGACGCCAAGCGCGCCGGCATCGGTGGCGGGGCGATCGGGGCGGCCGGCGTCCTCGCGTTGTTCGCGCTGCCCGTGCTGAGCTTCGCGGCCGCGTACGGCATCCACAACCTGGGCCTGGGGCTCGCCTGGTCGTTCCTGATCGTCGGCGGTGCCTTCCTGGTGCTGGCCGGCCTGCTGGGCCTGCTGGCGATGTCGAAGTTCAAGAAGATCAAGAAGCCGGAACGCAGCATCGCCTCCGCCAAGGAGACCGCGGCCGTGCTCCAGGGCGTCAAGCCGCACCCTCGGCCCTCGGAAACGGAAGACACGCTGGAGGCCAAGGTATGACACGCTCAAGGCATGACGGTCGCTGACAGTTCCTCGGTGGTACGGATCGACGGGCCCTGGACCCACCGGGACGTCGCGGCCAACGGGGCGCGTTTCCACATCGCCGAAGCCGGCGACGGACCGCTGGTGCTGCTCCTGCACGGCTTCCCGCAGTTCTGGTGGACCTGGAGGGACCAGCTGACGGCCCTGGCCGACGCGGGTTTCCGCGCGGTCGCGATGGACCTGCGCGGAGTGGGCGGCAGCGACCGCACCCCGCGCGGCTACGACCCGGCGAACCTGGCGCTCGACGTCACCGGCGTGATCCGCTCGCTCGGCGAGCCGGACGCCGCGCTGGTCGGCCACGACCTCGGCGGCTACCTGGCGTGGACGGCGGCGGCGATGCGGCCCAAGCTGGTGCGCCGACTGGCGGTCAGTTCGATGCCCCACCCGCGGCGCTGGCGCACGGCGATGCTGTCGGACCTGCGGCACAGCGCGGCGGGGGCGTACGTGTGGGGCTTCCAGCGGCCGTGGATCCCCGAGCGCCGACTGGTCGCGGACGACGCCGCGCTCGTGGGGCAGTTGCTGCGGGACTGGTCAGGACCGCGGGTCCCGGACGACGAGACCGTCGAGGTCTACCGGCGCGCGATGAGCATCCCGTCCACGGCGCACTGCTCGATCGAGCCGTACCGCTGGATGGTGCGCTCGCTGGCCCGGGTGGACGGCTTCCAGTTCAACCGCCGGATGAAGCGCCCGGTACGGGTGCCGACGCTGCACCTGCACGGCTCGCTCGACCCGGCGATGCGCGCGCGGCACGCCGCGGGCAGCGGCGAGTACGTCGAGGCGCCTTACCGCTGGCGGCTGTTCGACGGTCTCGGGCACTTCCCGCACGAGGAG
This sequence comes from Streptomyces sp. RLA123, assembly GCF_056270165.1. Taxonomy (NCBI): domain Bacteria; kingdom Bacillati; phylum Actinomycetota; class Actinomycetes; order Kitasatosporales; family Streptomycetaceae; genus Streptomyces; species Streptomyces sp. RLA123. The sequence goes on from NZ_JBWDOR010000003.1 coordinate 3,844,027, forward strand.
GACCCGGCGGCGTTCTCGGCCGAGCTGATCAACTGGCTGAAGGACCCCGAGCCCGACCGCTGATCATCCGCCGTTAATCCCATATGACCATCAGCCAAATGCCGGACGCATAGGCCAATTGATCGACCCGCAGGCGATTACGGACCTTGGACCCCGGGCAGACAGCTCGGTATGGGCTGGACGCACGACTACCGTGACGTGTCACGCGATCGCCGCGCCAACGGAGCGCGCATCATCACCGGGACCGCGGCCCCGGACCACCGACCGGGCGACTCGGGGCTCGGCATCCCGCATATCCTCAAGCGCAGGGCCCGATGGGTCGGCGCCCGCCTGCGGCATACCCGCAGCGGCTGACGAACTCCCCCGCCACCGGCGGAAGCACCCCGCCCGCACGGGCTCTCACAGGGCACACGCCTGCGTGTCGACCTGCCGGTTCGCCGTACGCCCGGCCTGGACGTCGGCCCGGACCTCATCCGCCGTCAGGGCGTAGCCGGTGTCCGCGTCGTCCAGCGACTTGGCGAACACGACGCCGTACACCCGCCCGTCGGGAGTCAGCAGCGGTCCCCCGGAGTTGCCCTGCCGTACGAGGGTGAACAGGGAGTAGACATCGCGGTGGACCGTGCCGCGGTGGTAGATGTCCGGGCCGGTCGCCGAGATGCGGCCGCGCACCCGGGCGGCGCGGACGTCGAAGCCGCCGTTCTCCGGGAAGCCGGCCACGATCGCGTCGTCGCGTGACTTGGCGTCGCCGCCGGTGAAGGTCAGCGCGGGCGCCGTCAGCGCGGGCACGTCGATGACGGCGATGTCGCGCTGCCAGTCGTAGAGCACGACCTTGCCGTCGTACACCCGGCCCTCACCGCCGATCTGCACGGTGGGGTTGTCGACGCCGCCGACGACATGGGCGTTGGTCATCACCCGGTGCGGCGCGAAGACGAAGCCGGTGCCCTCCAGCACCTTGCCGCAGCTCGGTGCCGTGCCTACGACCTTCACAATGCTGCGCCGGGCCTCGCCGACGATCCGGCTGCCGGCCAGCGCGGGGTCCGGTGCGGGAACGTCGGTGATCGGTTCGGTGCCGAACGGCGAGAAGACCTGGGGGAGTCCGTTCTGCGCGAGGGCGGAACTGAAGTCGGTGAACCAGCTGTCGGCGGCCGGCGGCACGATCCGCGCCACCCCGAGCAGCACCTTGGACGAGCGGACCTCGCGGCCCAGGGTCGGCAGCGTGGTGGTCGTGGCGAGGGCGGAGCCGATGAGCCAGGCCACCAGCAGCATGGCCAGGACATTGACCAGGGCCCCGCCGATGGCGTCGATGGCGCGGGCGGGGGACCAGCTGACGTGTGTGCGGACCTTGTTGCCCAGATGCGTGGTGAACGCCTGACCCACCGAGGCGCACACGATCACCAGGACCACCGCGGCGACCACCGCGACCGTGCCCGGGGCGGAGTCGCCCGTGACCTCGTTCCAGATCGCGGGCAGCACGTAGATCGCGACCAGCCCACCGCCGAGGAAGCCGATCACCGACATCACGCCGACGATGAATCCCTGGCGGTAGCCCACGATCGCGAACCACACGGCGGCCAGCAACAGCACGATGTCCAGCACATTCACCCGCACACCGTCTCATGGCCACTCAACCCAGTGGGACCGTCTTTGCCCGATCCCAAGGCCGCTCCCAGCCCGCGAAGTGGAGAATCCGGTCGATCAGGCCCGCCGTGAAGCCCCACACCAGGGCGCCCCCGACGTCGAACGCCGGCCCGCGGTAACCGCTGGGGTGCCGGACCGTGACGCGGTTGGCGGGGTCGGTCAGCTCGTCGACCGGCACCGCGAACACCCGCGCGGTCTCGGCAAGGTCGACCGCGCCCACCGGGCTGGGGGTGTGCCACCAGCCCAGCACCGGCGTCACCACGAAGCCGCTCACCGGGATGTACAGACGCGGCAGCACGCCGAAGAGCTGCACCCCGGACGGGTCGAGGCCGGTCTCCTCCCACGCCTCGCGCAGCGCGGCGCGCAGCGGTCCCGCGCCCTCCGGGTCGCCGTCCGCGGGGTCGAGCGCACCACCGGGGAAGGACGGCTGCCCGGCGTGCGAGCGCAGGGACGCCGCGCGTTCCATCAGGAGCAGTTCGGGGCGTTCTCCTGTGCCGCCCGCCCCGAAGAGCACGAGGACCGCGGAGGCCCGGCCCCCGGTGGGCGGCGGCAGGAAGCGGCTCAGCTGCTCCGGCTGTACGGCGTCGGCCGCGCGGGCCACCGGCTCCAGCCACTCGGGCAGCCCCTCGCGCCGCACCTCGACGCCGTTGATGCCATGGGCGCCGTTGACGTCGTGCCGTGCTCCGGTCACTCCACCTCCAGCGGGGGCGCCGCCTTGCCCGGGAAACCGGGGGGCGGCTTCAGCCGCTGGCCCGGGGCACCGCCCATCTCGTACTTCAGCAGTTTCTTCGCCTTCTCCGGGTCGGTCTCGCCCTCCCCGTACGACGGGCACAGCGGGGCGATCGGGCAGACCCCGCAGGCCGGGCGGCGGGCGTGGCACATCCGGCGGCCGTGGAAGATCAGCCGGTGGGACACCATCGTCCACTCGCTCTTCGGGAAGATCGCCATGACGTCCTGCTCGACCTTCTCCGGATCCTCGGAGGCGGTCCAGCCGAACCGGCGGGCGAGCCGGCCGAAGTGGGTGTCGACGGTGAGGCCGGGGACGCCGAACGCGTTGCCCAGGACGACGTTGGCCGTCTTGCGGCCGACGCCGGGCAGGGTGACCAGATCCTCCAGCCGGCCCGGGACCTCGCCGCCGAAGCGGTCGCGCAGCGCGGCGGACAGGCCGAGCAGCGAGCGCGCCTTGGCACGGAAGAAGCCCGTGGGGCGGATCAGCTGCTCCAGCTCCTCCGGGTCGGCCGCCGCCAGGTCCTCCGGCGTCGGGTACTTCTCGAAGAGCCGGGGGGTGGTCTGGTTGACCCTCAGGTCGGTGGTCTGCGCGGAGAGCACCGTGGCCACCAGGAGCTGGAACGAGTTCTCGAAGTCGAGCTCGGGGTGGGCGTACGGATACAGTTCGGCGAGTTCGCGGTCGATGCGGCGGGCCCGGCGCACCATGGCGAGACGCGACTCGGGCTTCCGGGCACCTCGCGCACGGCCGCCGGCGGGCTTCGCGGGGGCCTGTTCGCTCAGGGCTGAATCGCCCGCCACGGTCACCCTCCCGGCCCCTCCACCCTGCTGTTTCCTGCGCACGCTCGGCGTATCAGACACCCGGCCAGCCTAAGCCTCGGCACCGACAATCGCCCCGGACTGCCACGATCCGGCCCCCGAAAGGACCCCCGGGGCGCTCGCCCGCGAGCACATAAGACAGACTTGTGATTGATCGCACTGTTTTACCGTCGGGCATGATGGGGACCGACCCAGCGATGTCGACAAGGAGAGAGCACGTGGACGACGTTCTGCGGCGCGCACCGCTATTCGCGGGGCTCGACGATGAGCAGGCCGCTGAACTGCGCGCCTCGATGGCGGAGGTCACGCTCGCGCGCGGCGACTCGCTGTTCCACGAGGGTGAACCCGGGGACCGGCTGTACGTCGTCACCGAGGGCAAGGTGAAGCTGCACCGCACTTCCCCCGACGGCCGCGAGAACATGCTGGCCGTCGTGGGCCCCGGCGAGCTGATCGGTGAGCTGTCGCTCTTCGACCCCGGCCCGCGTACCGCGACCGCCACCGCACTGACCGAGGTCAAGCTGCTGGGCCTCGGGCACGGCGACCTCCAGCCCTGGCTCAACGTCCGGCCCGAGGTCTCCACCGCCCTGCTGCGGGCCGTGGCGCGCCGTCTGCGGCGCACCAACGACGTGATGTCGGACCTGGTCTTCTCCGATGTGCCGGGCCGCGTGGCCAAGGCGCTGCTGGACCTGTCGCGCCGCTTCGGCGTGCAGTCCGAGGAGGGCATCCACGTCGTGCACGACCTGACGCAGGAGGAGCTGGCCCAGCTGGTCGGCGCCTCGCGCGAGACCGTGAACAAGGCACTCGCCGACTTCGCGGGCCGCGGCTGGCTGCGCCTGGAGGCCCGCGCGGTCATCCTGCTGGACGTCGAGCGACTGGCCAAGCGCTCGCGCTGACCCCGTAGATCCGCAACATCCGTAAGGGGCGCCCACCCAAGGTGGGCGCCCCTTGCGCGTTCCGGCGCCGGACGGGTCCGGGGCCGCCGCGGGCTCAGATCAGCCCGTGCTCCAGCAGGTAGTCCATCTGTGCCCGCACCGACAGCTCGGCCGCCGGCCACAGCGCCCGGTCCACATCCGCGTACACGTGCGCGACGACCTCGGACGGAGTGGCGCGCCCCCCTTCGACGGCGGTCTCGACCTGGGCGAGGCGGTGGGCGCGGTGGGCGAGGTAGAACTCGACCGCGCCGCGCGCGTCGGTCAGCACCGGCCCGTGCCCGGGCAGGACGGTGGTGACACCGCCGTCCATGGCCAGCGCCTGGAGCCGGCGCAGGGAGTCGAGGTAGTCGCCGAGGCGGCCGTCGGGGTGGGCGACGACGGTCGTGCCGCGGCCGAGGACGGTGTCGCCGGTGAGCACCGCCCCGTCGGCCGGGAGGTGGAAGGACAGGGAGTCCGCGGTGTGCCCGGGGGTGGGCACGACGCGCAGTTCCAGGCCGCCGGTGGTGATGACGTCCCCCGCGCCCAGGCCCTCGTCCCCCAGGCGCAGCGCCGGGTCCAGGGCCCGTACGGCCGTGCCGGTCAGCTCGGCGAAGCGGGCCGCTCCCTCGGCGTGGTCGGGGTGGCCGTGGGTGAGCAGGGTCAGGCCGATCCGCTTCCCGAGGGAGTGGGCCGTGGAGACGACGGTGTTCAGGTGCCCTTCGTCCAGCGGACCGGGGTCGATGACGACGGCGAGGTCGGAGTCCGGCTCACCGACGATCCAGGTGTTGGTGCCGTCCAACGTCATCGGCGAGGGGTTCGGGGCCAGCACGCACAGCGCGCGCTCGGTGGCACGGCCGCCGACCGTGGCGCGGGGGTAGCCCGGAGGCAGGGCCGAGGTCATTCGCCGGCTCCCATGCGCTTGGTGAACTCCTCGTGGCCGGGCCAGCTCAGCACGATCTCCTCGCCGACGAGTTCGGCCCTCGCCAGCACCGGTGCCAGGTCCCGGCGGCCCTCCCCGGCGGCCGCCAGGGCCGCCTCGGCGGAGTCGTACGGAAGCAGCCCGCGCAGCGTCGCGATCGTCGGCGGCAGCATGACCATTTCGCCGCGGTCGTAACCGGCGACGGCCTCCTCGGGGCGCAGCCACTCCGTGCGGTCGGCCTCCCCCGACACGTCGCGGGTCCGCTGACCGGGCGGCAGCGCCGTCAGGAAGAACCAGGTGTCGTAGCGGCGCTCCTCGAACTCCGGGGTGATCCAGCGCGCCCAGGGGCCGAGCAGATCGGAGCGGAGCACCAGCGAGCGGCGGGCCAGGAAGTCCGCGAAGGACAGTTCGCGGGAGACCAGCGCACGGCGGTCCGCCTCCCAGTCCTCGCCGGTGGTGTCGTCGACGACCGAGCCCTCGTCGGCGCCTGCCAGCAGCACCCCGGACTCCTCGAACGTCTCGCGCACCGCGGCGCACACGATGGCCTGCGCCTCGGCCGGCCCCAGGCCCTCGCCCAGGCGCCGCGCCCACCGTTCCGGCGCCGGACCGGCCCACGCGACCGGGCGCTCGTCGCGCCGGTCCACCCCGCCCCCGGGGTAGGCGTAAGCGCCCGCGGCGAACGCCATGGAGGCGCGCCTGCGCAGCATGTGGACCGCGGGGCCGCGCCCGGTGTCGCGCAGCAGCAGCACGGTGGCCGCCCGCCGGGGCTCGACGGGCTGCAGCGTGCCCTGGGTGAGCGCCCTGATCCGCTCGGGCCAGCTGGGCGGGAACCACTGGCCGTTCGTGGTGGTCATGGGGCGGATGCTATGCGCTTGAGCGGGGATGTTCGATAGGGCGCCCCCGTCGGGGCGCCCGGCGTCCAGGGGGTCGTACCCCCCTGGACCGCCGGCCGGCGGCCGCGGGCGGTCAGCCCGCGGGCGTCAGCTCGACCTGGATCTCCACCTCGACGGGGGCGTCCAGGGGCAGCACCGCCACACCGACCGCGCTGCGCGCGTGGACGCCTGCGTCGCCGAGGACCTGACCCAGCAGCTCACTCGCGCCGTTGACGACCCCGGGCTGCCCGGTGAAATCGGGGGCGGAGGCGACAAAACCGACGACCTTGACGACCCGCTTCACCCGGTCGAGGTCGCCGGCCACGGACTTGACCGCCGCCAGGGCGTTGAGCGCGCAGGTGCGCGCGAGTTCCCTGGCCTGCTCGGGGGTGACCTCGGCGCCGACCTTGCCGCAGGTCGTCAGCTTGCCGTCGACCAGCGGGAGCTGGCCCGACGTGAAGACGTACGACCCGGACAGCACCGCGGGCACGTACGCCGCCAGGGGCGCCGCCACCTCGGGCAGCGTCAGCCCGAGGTCGACGAGCCGCTGCTCGACGGCGCTCACGCGCCCTTCTCCCGCTTGAGGTACGCCACCAACTGCTCGGGGTTGTTGGGGCCGGGAACGACCTGGACGAGCTCCCAGCCGTCCTCGCCCCAGGTGTCCAGAATCTGCTTCGTCGCGTGCACCAGCAGCGGCACGGTCGCGTATTCCCACTTGGTCATGAGGGGACTGTAATGCCTCGCACAGCCCAGTCCCCGAGTAGCCCCGCCCTCCACTGGTTAGGCTCGAAGGTGTGAGGCTGCACATCGTGACGGGCAAGGGCGGGACGGGTAAGACGACCGTCGCCGCCGCGCTGGCGCTGGCTCTCGCCGCCGAGGGACGGCGCACTCTGCTGGCCGAGGTGGAGGGGCGCCAGGGCATCGCGCAGCTCTTCGAGACGGAGACACTGCCGTACGAGGAGCGGAAGATCGCCGTCGCCCCGGGCGGCGGCGAGGTGCACGCGCTGGCCATCGACGCCGAACAGGCGCTCCTGGACTACCTCGACATGTTCTACAAGCTCGGCCGCGCCGGCCGGGCCCTGAAGAAGCTCGGTGCCATCGACTTCGCGACCACCGTCGCCCCGGGCGTGCGGGACGTGCTGCTCACCGGCAAGGTGTGCGAGGCCGTGCGCCGCAAGGACCGCGCGGGCTGGCGGACGTACGACGCGGTCGTCCTCGACGCACCGCCGACCGGCCGGATCACCCGCTTCCTGAACGTCAACGACGAGGTCGCGGGGCTGGCCCGCTTCGGTCCGATACACAATCAGGCGCAGTCCGTGATGCGGGTGATGAAGTCCCCCGACACCGCGGTCCACCTGGTCACGCACCTGGAGGAGATGCCGGTGCAGGAGACCGTGGACGGCGTGGCGGAGCTGCACGCGGCCGGTCTGCCCACCGGTGCCGTGATCATCAACATGGTCCGCCCGGTCGTGATGGACGGCGACGCCGTGGCAGCCGCGAGCAGCGGGCGGCGCACCGCCCTCGCCAAGGCGCTCTCCCAGGCCGGCCTCGGAGGCGCCCGCCGCGGCGGGCAGGCGGAGCGGCTGCTCGACCCCCTGCTCGCGCAGGCGCACGAGCACGCCGAACGGGTGGCGCTGGAGCACGCCCAGCGCGAGGAGCTGGCCGGGCTCGGCCTGCCGTCGTACGAACTGGGGCAGCTGGCCGACGGCGTCGATCTCGGCGGGTTGTACCGATTGGCTGAAAATCTGCGGAAACAGGGGCTGGGGGTCGCGTGAGTCTGGACAGTCCGGTATTGGACATCGACGCACTGCTGGACGATCCGAGGACCCGGATCGTCGTGTGCTGCGGCTCCGGCGGGGTCGGCAAGACGACCACTGCCGCCGCCCTGGGCGTGCGCGCCGCCGAGCGGGGCCGGAAGGCCGTCGTGCTGACCATCGACCCGGCGCGCCGGCTGGCCCAGTCCATGGGGCTCACGGAGCTGGACAACACCCCTCGCAGGGTCGCCGGCATCGACGAGTCCGCGGGCGGTGAACTGCACGCGATGATGCTCGACATGAAGCGGACCTTCGACGAGGTCGTGGTGCAGCACAGCGATCCCGACCGGGCCCGCGCGATCATCGACAACCCCTTCTACCAGTCGCTCTCCGCGGGCTTCGCCGGCACGCAGGAGTACATGGCGATGGAGAAGCTGGGCCAGCTGCGGGCGCTGGACGCATGGGACCTGATCGTGGTCGACACGCCCCCGAGCCGGTCGGCCCTGGACTTCCTTGACGCCCCCAAGCGGCTGGGGTCCTTCCTGGACGGTCGCTTCATCCGGCTGCTCATGGCCCCGGCGAAGGTCGGCGGACGGGCCGGGGTGAAGTTCCTGAACGTCGGGATGTCGATGATGACCGGCACGCTCAGCAAGGTCATGGGCGCCCACCTGCTCAAGGACGTGCAGACCTTCGTGGCGGCGATGGACTCGATGTTCGGCGGCTTCCGCTCCCGGGCGGACGCCACGTACAAGCTGCTCCAGGCGAGCGGCACCGCGTTCCTGGTGGTCGCGGCGCCGGAGCGGGACGCGCTGCGCGAGGCGGCCTACTTCGTGGAACGGCTGGCCGCGGAGGACATGCCGCTGGCCGGGCTCGTGCTGAACCGTGTGCACGGCAGCAGCGCGGCGCAGCTGACGGCGGAACGGGCGCTGGCCGCGGCGGAGGCGCTCAGCGATGACGCCTCAGACACCGCTGACGGCACCGGCGAAGGCGACGCCATGACCGCCGAGTGGGATCACCCCGACGGGGAGAATCCGTCAACTCCCCGACTGACCAGGGAGTTTGACGAATCCACAGAAAATCTTCAAAACAGCGGCATTGTGGATCAGCCCGGCGGGAAGGCTGGACTCCGTACGGCCGACGGCACCGAAGGGACCCTCAGCACGGAACACAGCACTTCCGGCCCCACCGATCCGGACGCGGATCCGTGGAGCGCCGACCGCCTTGCCGCCGGACTGCTGCGCCTCCACGCCGAGCGGATGCAGCTGGTCGCGCGTGAACGACGCACTCGCGACCGCTTCGTCTCCGTACACCCCGAGGTACCCATGGTCGACGTGGCCGCCCTGCCGGGCGACGTGCACGACCTGAAGGGCCTGCGCGAGATCGGCGAACGCCTCGCGCAGGGTCAGCCGACGGCCGCGTAGTCGTCGTACTCACCGTCGTAGTCGTCGTCGCCCAGGTGCACGTCGGTGCTCTGCTCGTACTCCGTGCGTGCGGTCTCCAGCAGCCTGCGCCACGAGGTGACCGTGGGGCGCCGGCGCAGCAGTGCCCTGCGCTCGCGCTCGGTCATCCCGCCCCAGACACCGAACTCCACCCGGTTGTCCAAGGCATCGGCCAGGCACTCCGTGCGTACCGGGCATCCCGTGCACACCGCCTTGGCCCTGTTCTGGGCCGCTCCCTGGACGAAAAGCTCGTCCGGATCCGTCGTGCGGCACGCGGCCTGCGTACTCCAGTCCGTAACCCAGCTGCTCATGCTGGCGCCGTCCTCTCCCGAATCGAGGCTCCCCCACGGCGGCAAGCGGCATATTCACCGTTGCCAGTTGAGGACGTTACGGAAGGTGGGCACGACGCAACAGCCCTTTCAGGCCCAATCTTGAATGGCCCGAACGGACTATGGGTCAGCGGTAGATCACCCTGGGGAGTGAGTCGACGACAAAACGGACGAACCGCGCATAAACAGTCAGATCGTCCGCCTGATACCCCGAGGACCACGCCATATGGCTGGCATATGACAGGAATTCGGGCAGTTCTCATCACCCACAAGAGTGAGACTGGACGACAGACGCGTGCGCATCTTTGGCGCCTGTCTGTTACAGACTAGGCGAACAAGCAAGCCCACGTCTTAGGAATCGCAACGTAAGCTGCACCTCATGGGTCACAAGCGATCAGGCGGCACGCGCGGCGGTGGCATCAGCACCGCCCAGCAGGCCGCCAAGTTCCTGGGTGTCAGTGTCCTGTCCGGCGTCGTGCTGGCCGGCATCGCGCTGCCGGCGGCCGGAGCGCTCGGACTGAGCGCCAAGGGGACCGCGGCCGGCTTCGACTCGCTGCCCGGCGAACTGAAGCGTCCGCCGCTCTCCCAGAGCACCCAGATCCTGGACTCCAAGGGCGGTCTGATCGCGACCGTGTACTCCCGCGACCGCAAGGTCGTCCCCATCGGCGCGATCAACAAGACGATGCAGCAGGCCATCGTCGCCATCGAGGACGCCCGCTTCTACGAGCACGGCGCGATCGACGTCAAGGGCATCCTGCGCGCCGTCAACAAGAACGCCCAGGACGGCGGCGTCTCCGAGGGCGCCTCCACCCTGACCCAGCAGTACGTGAAGAACGTCTTCATCGAGGAGGCGGGCGACGACCCGACCAAGGTCGCCCAGGCCACCCAGCAGACCGTGGGCCGCAAGATCAAGGAGATGAAGTACGCCATCCAGCTCGAGGAGGAGCTGGGGAAGGAGAAGATCCTTGAGAAGTACCTCAACATCACCTTCTTCGGCGAGCAGGCGTACGGAGTCGAGTCCGCCGCCAGGCGCTACTTCAGCAAGTCCGCCAAGGACCTCACCCTGACCGAGTCCGCCCTGCTGGCCGGCATCGTGCAGTCGCCCAGCCGGTACGACCCCGTCAACGACCCGCAGGAAGCCACCAAGCGCCGCAACGTCGTGCTGCAGCGCATGGCCGACCTGAAGGACGTCACGCAGGCCCAGGCCGACGCCGCCAAGAAGAAGCCGCTCGGCCTCAAGGTCAGTCAGCCCAAGAACGGCTGCATCACGGCCGTCAGCGGCGCCGGCTTCTTCTGCGACTACGTGCGCGACGTCTTCCTCACCGACCCGGTCTTCGGCAAGACCAAGACCGACCGCTCCAAGCGCTGGAACCAGGGCGGCCTCGTCGTCCGCACCACCTTGGACCCGAAGGCCCAGCAGGCCGTCCAGTCCTCGATAAGCGATCACGTCTACCAGAGCGACGACGTCGCCTCCGCGGTGACACTGGTCAAGCCCGGCACGGGCAAGATCGTCGCAATGGGGCAGTCGCGCCCGTACGGCTTCAAGAAGAACCAGACGCAGATCAACCTCTCGGTCAACCAGGCCATGGGCGGCGGCGCCGGCTACCAGCCGGGCTCCACGTTCAAGGCCATCACCGCGGCCGCGGCGATCGAGCAGGGCACCGACCCGGCGCAGGTGTACCCGGCGCCCTACAAGATGGACTACCCGAGCCCTGTCACGACGTGCCGCGGCAACTGGCTCAACACCGAGGGCGCCACGGTGGAGAACGAGAACGAGTCCGAGAAGGGCCCGTACTCGATGAAGGAAGCCACCGCCAAGTCGGTCAACACCTACTACGTGCAGCTGATCAGCGACATCGGTGTGTGCCCGGTCACCGACATGGCCAAGGCCATGGGGATACAGCGTGCCAACGGCAAGGCCCTCGACCAGGTGCCCTCCATCACCCTGGGCACCCAGGAGGTCTCGCCGCTGACCATGGCGAACGCCTACGCGACCTTCGCCAACAAGGGCGTCTACTGCTCCCCGGTCGCCATCGAGTCGATCAGCGACGCGACCGGCAAGAAGCTGGCCGTGCCGAAGAGCGAGTGCAAGCGGGCCATGTCCGAGCAGACGGCCGCGACCCTCAACACGCTCCTCAAGGGCGTGGTCGAGGACGGCACCGGCCAGCAGGCGGGCCTGACCGACCGGGACAGCGCGGGCAAGACCGGTACGACCGACTTCCGCTACGCGGCCTGGTTCGTCGGCTACACCTCGGACCTGGCCGGCGCGGTGTGGGTCGGCGACCCGGCCCACAAGCGCCAGATGACCGACATCACCATCGGCGGTGTCTACCACCCGAAGGTCTTCGGCGCCGACACCCCGGGCCCGATCTGGAAGGACGCCATGGCCGGCGCCCTGTCCGGGACGACCTCCGACAGCCTGCCGACGGTCGCGATCCGCGAGCCGGTGAAGCCCGACGACCACGGTGACGACGGACACGGCGACACCCGGGGCGGCGACAACGGCGGCCACGACAACGGCGGCGGCCAGGGCGACACCGGAGCCGACGGGGGCGACGGCTTCTTCGGCGGTCTCCTCGGCGGCGGCAACGGCGGCAACGGCGGCAACGGGAACGGTGGCGGCGGCACGGGCCCGAACGACGGAGGCCCGGGCGGCGGCAGCGACGTCGGCACCACGGACGGCGGCGCCGCGACCCCCGGCAACGGCGGCACCGGCTGACACCCGCCCGGCCACGCACACGAAGGGGCGCCCCGGACCGCATCGGTCCGGGGCGCCCCTTCTTCGTGTGCGCGGCGGGCGGGCTCAGCCGGCCGCGAGCTGCCGCTTCACCTCGGCGGCGACCCGGCCGCCCTCGGCGAGACCGGTCACCTTCGGGTTGACGATCTTCATGACCGCGCCCATGGCCCGGGGCCCCTCGGCGCCCGACTCCTTGATCGCCGCGGAGACGATCCCGGCCAGCTCGGCGTCGTCCAGCTGCCTGGGCAAGTAGCGGGCGAGCACCTCGCCCTCCGCGAGCTCCCGCTCCGCGGACTCCTTGCGGCCGCCCTGCTCGAAGGCCTCAGCCGCCTCGCGGCGCTTCTTGGCCTCGCGGCCGATCACCTGGAGCACCTCGTCGTCGGACAGCCGGCGCGCCTCCTTGCCCGCGACCTCCTCCTTGGTGATCGCGGTCAGGGTGAGGCGCAGGGTGGACGTGACGAGCTCGTCCCGTCCCTTCATGGCAGCCGTGAGGTCGTCGTGCAGACGCTGCTTGAGCGTGGTGGTCATGGCGTCGAGTCTGCCAGGTCCCTGCCGGGAGGGCCGGAGATTTATCGCTGACGAGCCGTCTGCCACCATGGGTGCATGCGCGCGCTATACGGAGTACCCCTGGGCATCACAGCCGCCGGCGCGGCCTGCGTGGCGTACGCGGCCGGCATCGAGGCACGGTCCTTCCGGCTGCGCAGGGTGCAGGTGCCCGTGCTGCCGGCCGGCATGCGGCCCGTCCGCGTCCTGCAGCTCTCGGACATCCACATGGTCAGCGGACAGAACAAGAAGCGCCGCTGGCTGCAGTCGCTGGCCGGGCTGCGGCCCGACTTCGTCGTCAACACCGGCGACAACCTCTCCGACCCGCACGGCGTCCCCGAGCTCCTCGACGCCCTCGGCCCGCTGCTGGACCTCCCCGGCGTCTATGTCTTCGGCTCCAACGACTACTACGCCCCCAAGCTGCGCAACCCCGCCCGCTACCTGATCGAGCGGGCCCGCGGCGTCCACGGCCTCAACGGCAAGGCCGACCCGGCGATCGACGTCACGCGCAACCCGTGGGAGGACGTCCGCGACGCCTTCGACATGGCCGGCTGGGCCGGGGTCAACAACACCCGCGGCCGCCTCAAGCTCGACGACGGCATCGAGATCGCCTTCACCGGCCTCGACGACCCCCACATCCGGCGCGACCGCTACACCGAGGTCGCCGGCGGTCCCGACAGCGGCGCCGACCTCTCCCTCGCCGTCGTCCACGCCCCCTACCTGCGGGTCCTCGACGCCTTCACCGCCGACCGCTACCCGCTGATCCTCGCCGGTCACACCCACGGCGGCCAGCTCTGCATCCCCTTCTACGGGGCCCTGGTCACCAACTGCGACATCGACGCGGAACGCGTCAAGGGCCTGTCCACCCACGACGCCGGCGGCCACCGCTCCCACCTCCACGTCTCCGCCGGCTGCGGCACCAACCGCTACACCCCGGTCCGTTTCGCCTGCCCCCCGGAGGCCACACTCCTCACCCTCGTCCCGGCCGGCTGAGCCACCACGGAAAACCGGATTTCGTCTCCAGCGGCAGGTCCGCTAGAGTAATCCTCGTCGCGCCGGGCCGCAGGGCCACGACGCGACACCGGGGTGTGGCGCAGCTTGGTAGCGCGCTTCGTTCGGGACGAAGAGGCCGTGGGTTCAAATCCCGCCACCCCGACTTCGTAAAGTGCAGGTCAGGGCCGGTTTCCCCAGTGGGGAGACCGGCCCCGCTTGTTGTTGGGTGTCCAAGTGAGTGTCGACGGCTTCGGGTCGCGCTTGAAGATGCCGTCCATCACGACCGCCCCTGTCTGGATCACTGGGGCGGATCTGCTTGCGGTAGACCTCCTCGGTGACGGCCGTACCGAAGTGGCCGACCAGGCGCGAGATCTCCTCCAGCGGGACCCCGCGGTCCGACAGCAGCGAGACGCATCTGTGCCGCAGCTCCCGGGGCGTCCACTGCGCCGCGTTCACGCCCTCCGCGTTCTTGAGAGCCGCCCCAGGCAAGGAGCCGGCCCGATTCGCGGCCCGGCCGGCCCCGGGCCGGGGAACTGGCACTGACCGGGCCGCTGACCGGGGCGTCGCTGTCCGCCCTGCGCTTCGACACCGCCGTGATCGGCTGCTGCGGACTGGGCGCGAAGGAGGGGCTGACCGCGTACGACCTGGACGACGCGGCGGTGAAGCGGGCGGCGGTCGCCTCGGCCCGGCGGGTTGTCGCCGTGGCCGAGGGCGCGAAGTTCCACCGCACGGCGCTCGCGTTCGTCGCGCCCGTCTCGGCACTGCACACCGTGGTCACGGACTCGGAGGCCCCGGAGGACGAGACGGCGGCGATCGCCGCGGCCGGTGTGACCGTTCACCGGGTGTGAACCGGGTGCGAACCGGCGCCCCACGGCGGGCACTTCACCACCTTGCCCGACGCATCGTCAGCTACCTGAGGAGGGTGCGGCGGCCCGTGCCGAGGCGCCCGGCCCGTTACCGGGCGATCAGGAGTAATGATTGAGCGGTAGAACAATGCGTGCATCAGCACGCTCATGCCTGCAATCCCCGCTCTGCCGGTTCTCCGAGCGGCCGGTCGGTGCCGCCCGGACCCCGGTGCGGAAGAGAGCTCTCCATGAAGAACATCGCCGAACAACTGCGTGCCGCTCCCGACCCCGGCGCCCACGCCCCGGCGTCGCATACGGTCACCGCCGCCGACTGCGGAATGCTGCTGCTGCGGATCACCGTCGGCCTGGTGCTGGCGGGGCACGGCTGCCAGAAGCTCTTCGGGATCTTCGGCGGCAACGGCCTCACCGCGACGGCCAAGGGCTTCGAGGCGCTGGGCTACCACCCCGGGAAGGTCTTCGCCGTCCTCGGCGGACTCTCGGAGTTCCTCGGCGGCCTGGGCCTCGCGCTCGGACTGTTCACGCCCCTGGCGGCGGCCGCCCTGATCGCGGTGATGATCAACGCCATGGTGACGGTCACGGCGGCGCACGGCCTGTGGGCCATGAACGGCGGCCTGGAGTACAACTTGTGCATCGCGGCCGTCGCCCTCGCCGTCGCCGCCGTCGGCCCCGGCAGGCTCTCCCTCGACCGGCCGTTCCGCTGGGGGAAGGGGGGCTGGACGGAGGCCGGCGTCGCCCTGGGGCTGGCCGCCGTCGGATCCGCGATCGTACTCAGCCTGTAGGCCCGCCCCACGCCGCGAGGGGCGGCACGGCACGCGCCCGATGGCCGGGGAAAGCCGGTCCGTGACCGAGAGGTGACGACGACCACGGTCCGCCGGGCCCCTGCATCCGGTTGGATGGGGTCATGAGCGACGTCATGGCTGGTATGCCGGATTGGGAGAAGCGCTTCCGGGCGCCGCGCGTCGGACTGCCGGAGTGGGCTGAGGACGCACCCCACCGCAGCCTCTTCGTGTCGAATGCGACAGGCACCTACGAGCTGTACGCGTGGGACCGTACGACCGGCGCGCAGCGGCAGGTCACGGACCGGCCGAACGGGACGTCGGACGGGACCCTGACGCCGGACGGCGCCTGGGTGTGGTGGTTCGCCGACAAGGACGGCGACGAGTTCGGGGTGTGGATGCGCCAGCCCTTCGAGGGCGGCGCGGACGAACCCGCCGCGCCGGGGCTGGAGCCCTCGTACCCGGCGGGGCTGGCCCTCGGCAGGGACGGCCTCGCGGTGGTGGGCCGCTCCACCGACGAGGAGGGCACGACCGTCCACGTGGCGCGCCCCGGGGCGGAGCCGGTGGAGATCTACCGGCACGAGGAGTCCGGCGGGGTCGGCGCGCTGTCGGAGGACGGCACCCTCGTGGTGATCGAGCACACCGAGCACGGGGACGCGATGCACTCCGCGCTGCGCGTCGTACGCACCGACGGGACCGCCGTGGCGGAACTGGACGACAGCGAGGGCGGCACCAAAGAACTCGGCCTGGAGTGCCTGGGCTTCGCGCCCGTCCTGGGCGACACCCGGCTGCTGGTGGCGCACCAGCGGCGCGGCCGCTGGGAGCCGATGCTCTGGGACGTGGCCGCCGGCACGCAGACCCCGCTGGCGATCGACCTGCCGGGCGACGTGGCCGCCGAGTGGTACCCGGACGGTTCCGCGCTGCTGGTGGTGCACTCGTACCAGGCCCGCAGCGAGATCTTCCGCTACGGGCTGGAGAGCGGGGAGCTGACCCGGCTGGAGACCCCGGCGGGCTCGGTGAGCGGGGCGACGGCCCGTCCGGACGGCACGGTGGAGTTCCTGTGGTCGTCCGCTCAGTCGCCCTCCGAGGTACGGTCGACGACCGGCGCGGTGGTGCTGGAGGCGCCGGGCTTCCGTGCCCCGGGGTCGGTGCCGGTGGAGGACGTATGGGTCGAGGGTCCCGGCGGGCGGGTGCACGCGCTCGTGCAGCGCCCGGCCGGGCAGGGGCCGTTCCCGACCCTCTTCGAGATCCACGGCGGTCCGGCCTGGCACGACTCGGACTCCTTCGCGGCGGGCCCGGCGGCCTGGCTGGACCACGGCTACGCGGTCGTGCGGATCAACTACCGCGGCTCGACCGGCTACGGCCGGGAGTGGACGGACGCGCTCAAGCACCGCGTCGGCCTGATCGAGCTGGAGGACATCGCGGCGGTGCGGCAGTGGGCCGTGGAGTCCGGCTTCGCGGACCCGGCGCGCGTCGTGCTCTCCGGAGGCTCCTGGGGCGGCTTCCTCACCCTGCTGGGGATGGGCACGCAGCCCGGACTGTGGACGGCGGGCCTGGCGGCCGTGCCGGTCGCCGACTACGTGGCCGCGTACGAGGACGAGATGGAGGCCCTCAAGGCCCTGGACCGCACGCTGTTCGGCGGCTCCCCCGAGGAGGTGCCGGAGCGCTACGAGGCCTCCTCCCCGGTCACCTACGTCGGCCAGGTCAAGGCGCCGGTCTACATCTCGGCGGGCCTGAACGACCCGCGCTGCCCGATCCGGCAGATCGACAACTACGTCGAACGGCTGGAGGGCCTGGGCAAGGCGCACGAGGTCTACCGCTACGACGCCGGGCACGGCTCACTCGTGGTCGACGAGCGGATCAAGCAGCTACGGCTGGAGCTGGACTTCGTCCGCCGGCACCTGGGCGGCTGAGGCGGCGGCCTGTGCCTCAGGCGACTCCTCCACGAGGCCGAGCGCGGCGTCCCGCCGTGTCTCGGCCTCGCGGCGCAGCAGGCGCACGTACATGAAGAGCACGAAGCCCGCGAAGACGAACCACTCGCCGGTGTAGCCGAGGTTCTGGAAGGCCTTGAGGTCCAGGCCGGTACCCGCGGGTGCGGCCGGCGGCACGGCCGTCAGGGGCGTTCGGACACCCTCGGTCTGCGTGATCCACGCGCCGTACACCGGGTACGGGACGAGGTTGACCAGGGACGCGGCACTGATCATCCCGAGCTGGCCGGCCGGGAGTCCGCCGCGGGTGATCACGCCGTCGGTGCCGTCGGTCTCCGGGGCCTGGAGGGCGCCGGAGACGGTGACCTCACCGGACGGAGCGGCCGCGACCTCCGAGGGCGAGGCTGTGGACGCGTCCCCGGGCAGCCAGCCGCGGACGACGGGCAGCGCCTGGCCGCCGGTCACCCGCAGTGGAGTCAGCACGTAGTAGCCGGTGCGGCCGTCGAGTTCACGGCCGGGCACGAGGAACTGGTGGGCGCTGTCGTAGCGGCCGGTGGCGGTGACGATCCGGCCGGAGGTCTCGGCGGTGACCACCGAGCGGGCCGTGGGCAGCAGTTCCGCGAGCGGCACCGCGGCGGTCCTGGCGTCCCGCGACGGTGCTTCCTGCGCGGCGCGGTGCGTCTGCACGCGGTCCTCGAAGCGGCTCAGCTGCCAGCTGCCCATGAAGGTGCAGAACGCCACGGCGGACACCACGAAAGCGAGGCCGCCCAGCCAGCGCGGGGTCAGCAGGAACCGGTACACCCCACCAAGGTACGGGGCGCGGGCGGCCGGGCGGGACCCGCCCCCGTTCCCCCGCCCGTCCCCGGCAGCGCTCAGGACAGGGCGAGCGCGCCGGTGTGGTAGATCGTGCCCGCGCAGGCCCCGGCGATGGTCGTGGTCACGACAGGCGACCCCGCGTCGGGCGTGTAGCTGAGCTGGACACTGGCGGCGGGGGCGCCGTCGGAGGGCGCGGAGTCCAGTGTCGTGGTCGTCTGGCCGGTGTCGCTGCCTGCCGGGGTCTCGCTGCCCGTGGCCGTGGGCGTCGGCGAGGACGGCGGGGCGGCGCAGCCGCTGATGTCCCCGCCCGCGGCCGGGACCCAGGCGAACTGGACCTCGTAACTCGCGCCGGCCTGGAGGACGAGCGGCTCGGGACCGGCGTCCGGCAGACCGCTGCCGTCACCCGCCACATGGTCGAGCACGCTGATCCGCGTGGAGTCGGCGGAACCCTGCGCGGTGGCGTTGACCACGCCGCCGCTGTCGATGGTGCAGGGGTTCGCGGAGACATTGGCCACCCGGAAGTGGCCGCTGATCCGCCCGGCGGCGTCGGCCGCCCCGGCCCAGCCGGCCGGGTTGCCGAGGTCGGTGGCGGTGCACGGCGGCGACGAGACGACCATGCCCTCGGACGGCGAGGTGGTGTGCGCGGTCGGATGGTCGCCCGGAGTGTCCGAGGTCCGGTGCTTGCCGCCGCTCCCCTGCGTGGGGTCGGTGACGACGCCTGTGGCGGGGACGGACGGCGTGTCGCCCTTCTTGCCGTCGGTGGAGTTCCCGCCCTCGGTGGCGCCGGCCGAGGAGGTGCCGGCGGCGGCCACGGGGTTGGGGTTGTCCCAGCCGGACGGGTCCGCTGCGTGCAGCACGGCCGGTACGGCCGCCACCGCGAGCAGGCCCGCGGCCGCTGTTCCGACCAGCAGCTGGCGCCGGTGCGCGCGCCGCGTGGGCACGGCCCTGCGCAGGTGTGCCAGCGTCTCGGGGCCGGGCTGGATGTCCTGCACGGCGTCGCGCAGCATCCTGCGCAGCGCGAGTTCGTCCGGGCTCAGATCCGGCTCGGCCTCCGCGCGCGCGTTCTCGCCCGCGGCGGGGGTCACGTCGGGTACCTCG
Organism: Streptomyces sp. RLA123; assembly: GCF_056270165.1. Taxonomy (NCBI): domain Bacteria; kingdom Bacillati; phylum Actinomycetota; class Actinomycetes; order Kitasatosporales; family Streptomycetaceae; genus Streptomyces; species Streptomyces sp. RLA123. Next base: position 3,863,191 of record NZ_JBWDOR010000003.1, read on the forward strand.
GGTTGCCCGGGCGTGCTGCCGCCCGTCGCCTTCTCCGGGGTCGCGGGGTGCTGCGGGCTCTGCGGGTTCTGCGGGTCCATACCCTCTGGGGTGTTCGGTTCGGTCATGCCGTGGCCTCCATCGCGACGCGGAGCGCCGCGATGCCGCGCGAGCCGTACGCCTTCACGGACCCTATGGAAATACCGAGGGTCTCGGCCACCTGAGCTTCGGTCATATCGGCGAAATAGCGCAGTACGAGAACCTCGCGCTGACGGCGCTGCAGGGTGCGCAGCGCGGCCTTGAGCTCGTCGCGCTCCAGAATCGCGTAGGCGCCCTCTTCGGCGCTCGCCATGTCGGGCATGGGCTTGGAAAGCAGCCGGAGGCCCAGGATGCGGCGGCGCAGCGCGGAGCGCGAGAGGTTGACGACGGTCTGGCGGAGGTAGGCGAGGGTCTTCTCCGGTTCACGGACCCGCTTGCGGGCGGAGTGGACGCGGATGAAGGCCTCCTGGACGACGTCCTCGCACGAGGCGGTGTCGTCCAGCAGAAGCGCGGCAAGCCCCAACAGGGACCGGTAGTGCGCCCGGTAGGTCTCGGTGAGGTGGTCGACGGTGGTCCCGGCCGACATCGCGCCGTCAGCGTCCCCCCGGTCGCGACCCGAGGGGGACTGCACGACGGGCCAGGGCGCGATCACCGGCATGCCGCCGACCACGCCGGACGGCCGCCGGACGTATGGTCGCGCCGGAGCCGCGCCGCGCCCGAGGAGCGCTGTTTCGATGCCGAGTGCCTCTGCCACGACTGTTGGACACACGTCCCCCCGTCAGGGTTGTGCAGTCCGGGCACCGTTTTTGATGGCGCCGCGCATATCCCCATGCGTACCAACTATTCCTCAATGCCCTTTTCAGCCCGGCGCTGTTGCGCCGTGCAGCACATCAGGCCCGCGCGCTGACACAAGGACGCGCCCCGCGCACCGCCCGGTTGCAGAACACGGGCAGCTCAAATTCTCTGGTGCTTACAGGCTTCCTTCAAGCGATCCGGACCACCTTTTTGATCACATGATCGATACTCGCCGGTAGGCAGGGCACGGCAGTTCGGAACCCGATACGGCGGGTCACCGCCGGTCATGACACGACCGCCGGCCCGCCCGGGAGCGGGCGGACCGGCGGTCGTGGAACAAAGCGGGTGAGAGGTGATGCAGGAAGCGGGAACGGAATCCCCGGCGCCTCAGCGGCCGGTGCCGCCGTAGACGACCGCCTCGTCGCTCTCGGTGTCCAGGCCGAAGGCCGTGTGCACCGCGCGCACGGCCTCGTTGACGTCATCGGCCCGGGTGACCACCGAGATGCGGATCTCGGAGGTCGAGATGAGCTCGATGTTGACGCCCGCGTTGGACAGCGCCTCGAAGAACTGCGCCGTGACACCGGGGTTGGTCTTCATGCCCGCGCCGACGAGCGAGATCTTGGCGATCTGGTCGTCGTAGCGCAGCGCCTCGAAGCCGATGCCGGCCTGCGTACGCTTCAGTGCCTCGATCGCCCTCGGGCCGTCGCTCTTGGGCAGGGTGAAGGAGATGTCGGTCAGGCCGGTGGAGGCCGCCGACACGTTCTGCACCACCATGTCGATGTTGATCTCGGCGTCCGCGATCGAACGGAAGATCACCGCAGCCTCGCCCGGCTTGTCGGGCACACCGACGACCGTCACCTTGGCCTCGGAAGTGTCGTGCGCGACACCGGAGATGATCGCGTGCTCCATGCCCTTGGCGTCCTCTCGCGGCTCGTTGCTGACCCAGGTGCCCTGGAGGCCGGAGAACGACGACCGGACATGGATCGGGATGTTGTATCGGCGGGCGTACTCCACACAGCGGTGGAGCAGCACCTTGGAACCGGAACTGGCGAGTTCCAGCATGTCCTCGGAGGAGATCCAGTCGATCTTCCGCGCCTTCTTCACCACGCGCGGGTCGGCGGTGAACACGCCGTCCACGTCGGTGTAGATCTCGCAGACCTCGGCGTGGAGGGCGGCCGCCAGCGCGACGGCCGTGGTGTCGGAACCGCCGCGCCCCAGCGTCGTGATGTCCTTGCTGTCCTGGGACACGCCCTGGAAGCCGGCGACGATGGCGATGTTGCCCTGGTCCAGGGCGGTGCGGATGCGGCCCGGCGTGACGTCGATGATGCGGGCCTTGTTGTGGACGGAGTCGGTGATGACACCCGCCTGGCTGCCGGTGAACGACTGCGCCTCGTGTCCGAGGTTCTTGATCGCCATCGCCAGCAGCGCCATGGAGATCCGCTCTCCGGCGGTCAGCAGCATGTCGAACTCGCGACCGGAGGGCATCGGAGATACCCGCTCGGCGAGCTCGATCAACTCGTCCGTCGTGTCACCCATCGCCGAGACCACGACGACCACTTGGTGGCCGGTCTTCTTGGCATCGACGATCCGCTTGGCGACGCGCTTGATGCCGTCGGCATCCGCAACGGAGGAGCCGCCGTACTTCTGCACGACAAGGCCCACGTGCGCTCCTCAAATCTGTTACTGCGTTCGGCTCAGTTTATCGAGCAGGCCGGGATCGACCCCTTACCACCACATGCTGAGACGTCCGGCTCACTCAGCGGACCACTTGCCCAAGGCCCCGCCGCGGTAATCGCGCCACACGCCGTGCTCCATATCACTGCGCCCGGCGTACGCCCTGGTGAACGGGGCCGACAGCCGGCGGTCCCAACGGCGGAACGTCACTTCCCCGGGCCCAGCCCCAGCGGTTTGGCGATCTCGGCGGCCATGACACGGCCCGCCTCGTCCGCGAGCCGGTCGTCGTCGTCCGCACCCGCGTCCGTGTCCAGGCCGTCCAGCGCGTCCAGCGGGCTGTCCAGCCGGACATGCGCCACCAGCGACTGCAGGGCGCGCAGTGACGCCGAGGCGGTCGGACCCCAGTTGGACAGGTATGAGAACTGCCACCACCACAGCGCCTCGGTGATCCGGCCGGCCCGGAAGTGCGCCAGGCCGTGGCTGAGGTCGGTCACCACGTCCGCGAGGTCGTCGGAGATCCGGCAGGCGACCGGCGTGCTGCGCGGCACATACGGGTCGAAGACCTCGGAGTAGACGTCGATCGGCTCCAGCAGCACCGCGAGCCGCTCGCGCAGCTCGTCGGCGTCCGGCTCCGGCCCGAGGTCCGGTTCGTAGCGCTCGTCCGGGACGATGTCCTCGTGCGCGCCGAGCCGGCCGCCGGCCAGCAGCAACTGCGAGACCTCCAGCAGGAGATAGGGCACCGCGCTGTCCGGGTCGTCGCCCTTGGCGACCTCCCGCACCGAGAGGATGAAGCTCTCGATCTGGTCCACGATCGAGGACGCGAAGTCGTCGGGGTCAAGGGCGTTGTCAGACATCAAGCAGCCGCCTTCCTTCAAAGGCCCGGCCGAGCGTGACCTCGTCGGCGTATTCCAAGTCGCCCCCGACCGGCAGGCCGCTGGCGAGACGGGTGACCTTCAGTCCCATCGGTTTGACCATGCGCGCGAGATACGTGGCCGTGGCCTCGCCCTCGAGATTGGGGTCGGTGGCGAGGATCAGCTCGGTGACGGCGCCGTCCGCGAGGCGCGCGAGCAGTTCCCTGATCCGCAGATCGTCGGGGCCGACGCCCTCGATCGGGCTGATCGCGCCGCCGAGCACGTGGTAGCGGCCGCGGAACTCCCGGGTGCGCTCGACGGCGACCACGTCCTTGGGCTCCTCGACCACGCAGATGACCGTGGTGTCGCGGCGCGGGTCGCGGCACACCCGGCACTGGTCGGCCTCGGCGACATTGCCGCAGACCACGCAGAACCGCACCTTCGCCTTGACCTCGCTCAGCGCGTGCGCGAGCCGGCGGACGTCGGCGGGATCGGCCTGGAGGATGTGGAAGGCGATCCGCTGCGCGCTCTTCGGACCTACGCCGGGCAGCCTGCCCAGCTCGTCGATCAGGTCCTGAACCACGCCCTCGTACACGCTGTGCCCTCTTCGTCGCTCGGACGGTCCGGAAAACCCGGGGCCGTCAGAAAGGAAGGCCGGGGATGCCCCCGAGCCCCTGGGCGAGCGGGCCGAGCTTGCGCTGCTGCAGCTCCTGCGCGCTCGCGTTCGCGTTCTGCACGGCGGCGACGACCAGATCGGCCAGCGTCTCCGTGTCCTCAGGATCGACCGCCTTCGGGTCGATGACCAGACCCCGGAGTTCACCGGCACCGGTCACGGTCGCCTTCACCAGGCCGCCGCCCGCGGTGCCCTCCACCTCGGTCTCGGCGAGCTCCTGCTGGGCCGCCGCGAGGTTCTCCTGCATCTTCTGGGCCTGCTTGAGCAGCTGCTGCATGTTCGGCTGACCACCACCGGGGATCACGGTCTCGCTCCTGCCTCACGACAACGGTTGTGCGGGTAGGGCGAGCCTACGTGCTCGGGCGCCCGCTCGCGCTACCCGTAGCCAGGAACGACCGACACGCGTCGGCCGTTCCGGCCGGAAGGACCGGAGAGGGCCGGTCGTTGACCGTCGCCGGCCGGTCACCGACCGGTGACCGGTCGGTGACCGGTCAGCCGTTGGCGATCTCTTCGATCACGGTGGCCCCCAGTTCCCGCACGATCAGGTCGTGGCCGCTCAGGGCCGTCTCGTCCAGATCCGGGTCGTCGTCCTCGGGCATGTCGTACTCGACCGGGGGCGGCTCGTCGGCCATCGGCGCGTGCGTGGCGGCGGACGCGCCACCGGTCATCGTCGACGCCCCCACCGCGGCACGCGCGGCGGCGGCCCTGCCCGTGCCGGGCGACGCGGCCTGCGGGGCCGGGGCGGCGGGAGCGGCCGACTGGGGCTGCTGATAGGGCTGTTGGGGCTGAGGCTGGTGCGGTTGTTGTGACGGCTGCGGCGGCTGGGGTTGCTGCGGTGCGGCGGGAGCGGGGCCCTGGGGGTGTCCCGGGCCGGGCCGGGAGCCACCGCCGAAGCCGCCCGAGGAACCGCCGCCCGGGCCCCCGGGGCTGACGATCGCCTCGATGCGCCACTGGACCCCCAGCGCGTCGGTGATCGCCTGCTGGAGGACGTCCTCGTGACCGCGGTTGACGAAGCTGTCGCGGGCGCCGGGGTTGTCGAAGCCGATCTGGAGCGTGGAGCCGTCGAAGCCGACGAGGCGGGCGTTCTGCTCCAGCAGTATCCAGGTGACCCGGCGCCGGTTCTTGACGGCCTCCAGGATGTCCGGCCACATCTGGCGGACCCGGGAGGGATCGCCGACGGCTGCCCCGGCGGCAGGGGCGACGGCGGCAGGGGCCGACGCCGCGGGGGCCTGGGGTGGCGGCGGGGGCGCCGGTGAGGCCGCGCCGGGCCAGGCGCCGGGGCGCTGGCCGCCACCGGGGGCGGCGGCGCTCGGCCAGGCACCCGGGCGGGGGGCGGCGGGGGCGACCGGGCCGGGGGCCGGTTCCGCGGGGGCGGGAGCGGAGGCTTGCGCGGGAGCGGGAGCGGGGGCCTGCGCAGGGGCGGGGGCAGCAGGGGGAGCGGCCGGCTCGTCCAGGGGACGCGCCGGGGCGTTCATCGCCGCGCGGGCCGCCGCACGGCCACCACCCGGGGGCAGCGGCTCGCCGAACTCCACGACCGGGGCGGCAGGGCCGCCCGCAGGCGCCGCGAAGCCGCCCGCCGAGGCGCGCCGCTCCAGCCGGTCCAGGCGTGCCTGCACCGACCGTTCGTCGTCGTACGCCGCGGGCAGCAGCACCCGCGCGCAGATGAGTTCCAACTGGAGTCGCGGCGAGGTCGCCCCGCGCATCTCGGTGAGCCCGGTGTTGACCAGGTCGGCGGCACGGCTCAGTTCGGCCGCGCCGAAGACGCCGGCCTGCGCGCGCATCCGCTCCAGGACGTCGGCGGGAGCGTCGATCAGGCCCTTCTCCACCGCGTCCGGCACCGCCGCCAGGATCACCAGGTCCCGCAGCCGCTCCAGCAGGTCGGCCACGAAGCGGCGCGGGTCGTGCCCGCCCTCGATGACTCGGTCCACGATCTCGAACGCCGACGCGCCGTCCCCGGCGGCGAAGGCGTCCACCACGTCGTCCAGGAGCGCGGCGTCGGTGTACCCCAGCAGCGAGGTCGCCATGGCGTAGGTCACACCGGCCTCGCCCGCCCCCGCGAGCAACTGGTCCATCACCGACATCGAGTCACGCACCGAGCCGGCCCCGGCCCGCACCACCAGCGGATACACCCCGGCCTCGACCGGGATCGCCTCGCGCTCGCAGACCTCCGCCAGGTAGTCGCGGAGCGTCCCCGGGGGGACCAGCCGGAACGGGTAGTGGTGCGTGCGCGAGCGGATCGTGCCGATGACCTTCTCGGGCTCCGTCGTCGCGAAGATGAACTTCAGGTGCTCCGGCGGCTCCTCGACCACCTTCAGCAGGGCGTTGAAGCCCGCCGGGGTGACCATGTGCGCCTCGTCGATGATGTAGATCTTGTACCGGCTGCCGGCCGGCCCGAAGAACGCCTTCTCGCGCAGGTCGCGGGCGTCGTCCACACCGCCGTGCGACGCCGCGTCGATCTCGATCACATCGATCGACCCCGGGCCGTTGCGCGCCAGGTCGAGGCAGGACCGGCACTCCCCGCACGGCGTCGGCGTCGGGCCCTTCTCGCAGTTCAGGCAGCGCGCCAGAATGCGCGCGCTGGTCGTCTTCCCGCAGCCGCGCGGCCCGCTGAAGAGGTACGCGTGATTGACCCGGTTGTTCCGCAGCGCCTGCTGCAACGGGTCGGTGACGTGCTCCTGCCCGATGACCTCGGCGAAGGTCTCGGGGCGATAGCGGCGGTACAGAGCGAGGGACACGCCTACGACGATATCCGCCCCCGCCGACACACGGGCCCCGCCCATGTGACGGACCCCACACGGGCCGCCCTCCGGGGCCAACGCAAAGACCCCTCACGCACCCGCCAGAGCCCACCTACCCTTGCTGCCTTCCGGCCCTGGGGGAGTTCAGCGAGATAGCGCCACGTGAGGGGCTGCACCCAGCCTACCCGATCCGATCACCCCCGGATGCACACCGACCCTCCGCGGGAACGAGTTCGCGAGCACTGCCTCCGATCTAGTAATGTTTGCCGCGGAGGATTCGCCTAGTGGCCTAGGGCGCACGCTTGGAAAGCGTGTTGGGGGCAACCCCTCACGAGTTCGAATCTCGTATCCTCCGCCAGTGCCTCACCGGGCACGTTGTCGAAGGGCCCCACCGGTCGCGGTGGGGCCCTTCGTGGTTCTCCGTCTCAGTTGGGTTCCGGCGTGCCCCCATCACCCGCCAATCCGGCGGGCAATGGGGGCGGATGCGCGGGCGTCAGTTCGAGACGGGCACTGCCGGGGACGGCGCCCTCACCGATCACGTACCGGGTTCCCTCGCTGTCCTCGGCGTGGAGGACAAGGGCGTCCCGGAGTTTCGTCGGACGGAGCGCAGTCGCCCGCGAGCATGTGGTCGCCCTCGCGGGCCGCCCACCGCCGATCGCTGGCCGGCGAACGCGGCGGCCGATCGGCGCTCCGGCAGGTGCCGGAAAACGCCTGGCGCGGGTCGTCGCCGGCCCCGACACTGCAACCGGGAACGGGAGCGTGAGTGCTTCCCCTTGGTCCTCACCCTGCGCCTGGTCGGCGACGACACGGTGCCAGTCCGCGCCCCAGCGAGCGAGTTCGGAGCCTCGATCACGTACGACCGTGACGCGTTCGTCCGATGCCGACTGCACGTTCTCGCCGGACCGACGAGTCGGTTCGGCGACTACGAACCCGAGAACGACGACTTCAACGCGGCGCTCTCCGCCTACTACCAGGGACTCGATGCGGCGCTGGAGCAGCGCTTCGGTGCCGCACTGGACGTGAGCAGGGCCGCGGACGTCGGCACGCGTGTGCTCTTGATGCTGTTCGGCAGCACCGCCCGGTCCTACCTCGGCATCCAGACTCCCTGGTCCGGATACCTCGAGGCCGGGCTGCTCGTCCGGCGACTGGAGGAGACCGGCCCGAGCGGCGAGCGGATCCTCGAGGCGAGCCGCCGCATCGAGGATGCCGCGGCGGTCTCACGCGCCGCCCACCTGGAGATCCTGGACACGATCGCCCGCCAGGTCCTCGGCGGCCGTTCTGACGCGGTCTTCACGTCCGCCGACCTCCTCGCGGCCGGCTTCGACGACACCCGCAGGCCCCGGGCGTCCTGACCCTGAGGTGCCGGCGCGGCGCCTCGGCCGATCCGCGACGGCAGGCACCGGCCCTCCGCCGCGGCTCCCGGCGGATCCCCCGGGCGCGAGCCAAGGCCGTGCCGGAACGACACGGGCTCCCGGGGGAGCGTCCCGGCTCAGCGCCGCACATGCATGTCGGGCTGACCCGCAAGGGACGGCACCGCAGCACCGCAGCGCCGGTGCGATGGACCTGGTCGTCGCGGCGGCCGCGGAGCTCCAAGGGCTGCCCCTCCTGCACCGTGACCGGGGTGCCCGGACGCCGGGAGACAGGCCCGCCCGGTGCGCCCGCACCGGGCACGTCAGGACGGGGTCGCCGGGACCGGGAGGTCCTGGGTCTCCAGGCTGATGAGCTGGTCCGGGGTGGGGGCGGGGAGCTCGGCGACGCGCTGGGCCTGGCGCTCGGTCATCTCCTGGAACATCTGCCGGGCGGAGCGGCCGTTGCCGAAGCCCTCGCCGCGCGGCAGGCGCTCGAAGAGCAGGGCGAGTTCGGCGCGGGCGGTGGGGGTCAGCTCGTACTGGTGCTCCTCGGCCTGGTGCTCGACGATCGAGACCAGTTCGGCGGCGTCGTAGTCCTCGAAGAGCAGGGTGCGGCCGAATCGGGAGGACAGGCCCGGGTTGGAGCTGATGAAGCGGTCCATGTCGCCGGGGTAGCCGGCGGCGATGACGACGACGTCGTCGCGGTGGTCCTCCATCAGCTTGACCAGGGTGGCCACGGCCTCGGTGCCGAAGTCGTTGCCGGCGGCGAGCGGGGCCAGGGAGTACGCCTCGTCGATGAACAGGACGCCGCCGAGCGCCCGGGTGAAGGCGGCGGTGGTCTTCGGCCCGGTGTGGCCGACGTACTCGCCGACCAGGGCGGTGCGGTCGACCTCGATGAGGTGGCCGCGGCGCAGCAGGCCGAGCGCCTTGAGGAGCCGGCCGTAGAGCCGGGCGACCGTGGTCTTGCCGGTTCCGGGGTTGCCCGCGAAGACCAGGTGGCGGCTGAGCGGCGGGGCGGGCAGGCCGGCCTCCTCGCGGCGGCGGACCGTCTGCATGAGCTTGACCAGCGAGCCGACGTCGCGCTTGACACGGTCCAGGCCGACGAGGGCGTGGAGTTCGCCGAGCAGGTCCTCCAAGTGCTCCTCCGGTACGTCCTGGTCGTCGGCGGCCCCCGCGGGGCGCGGCTCACCGGGCGGCGTGGCGGCGGAGCCCTGCCGGGAGGCGGGGGCGGGCGCGCCGAAGGTCAGCGGGACGCCGTCGGCCGTGCAGTCCTCCAGCCGCGGGGCGGCGCCCTCGTCCGTGCCGAGGGCCTCCGCGCAGTCCCGGGTCCGGCACTGCCGGAACAGGGGGTCGGCGGACGCGCCGACGTGCAGGGCGGGGAATCCGGAGCCGGTCACGTCGATGCCGGTGAAGGTGCCGCCCGCGCCGTCGGCGAGGAAGACGCCGTTCTTGGCGGGTCCGCTGATCCGCAGGTCGGTGACGGTGGGCCGGGCGCCGGTCCACACGACGACCCCGGAGCCGCCGCAGTCCTCCACCGATCCGCCGTCGACCGTGGCGTCGGCGCCCTTGTCGACGACGACGCCCGCCGCGCCCGCCCCGGTGATCCGGATACCGGTGAGGACGGCGGTGCCGCCGGACGCGATCTGGACGCCGATCTCCTTGGTGCCGGTCACGGTGGTGCGCTCCACCCGGGTGCCGGTGGCCGAGCCCACGCCGATGCCGGTCGACGCGCCGTCGATCCGGCAGCCGGTGACCGTGGCGGTGGCCTGCTCGGCCACGGCGATGCCGGTCATGGCGACATCGCGGATGCCGCAGTCGGCGAGTTCCACGCGTGCCTCCCCCGCGGCGTGGACGCCGTGCTCGGAGCCGCCGCGCACCAGGCAGTCGGCGAGGTGGCCGGTGGCGGTCCCGGACGCGTGCACGGCGCTGAAGGCGCTGCCGTCGATCCGGCAGTCCGCGAGGCGGGCGGTGGCGACGCCGCTGAGCAGCACCCCGTTGGCGCCCGCGTCGGCCACCGCGCAGCCGGTGGCCTTGAGCTGGGCCTTGTCCTGCACGGCGAGCCCGACGGAGGCGGCCCCGCGGATACGGCAGTCGGTCAGTTCCGCGCGTGCGGATCCGGTGAGGTGCACACCGGCCGCACCGGGCGACTCGATGCGCAGTTCGCCCGCCGTCGCCTCGGAGCCGTCCTCCAGCAGCAGCCCGGCCCGGCCGGTCCCGGTCAGCGTGGAGTCGGCGAGCCGCAGCCGCGCGTTGCCGCGCAGCCGGATGCCGGAGCCCGTGGTGCGGCCCAGGCGCAGCCGTACGGCGTCGAGCCGGGCCGTTCCCGACAGGACGATGCCGGTACCGTCCACGCCCGTGATGGCGGTGTCCTCCACCTGCGCGCGGACCCCTCCGGCGAGGTAGAGGCCCGCCAGCCGGGCGCCCTCCAGACGGCAGCGCCGCAGCATCACGGCCGTCGTGCCGGCCTCCTCGTCGTCCGGGCCGCGGACCTGGATCCGGCCGCCCTCGACGGCGCAGTCCTCCATCACCAGCCCGGCACCGGGCTGCACCGCGACCGCAGGGGCGCCCTCGTCGGAACCCCACACGGTCACGCCGTGCAGGGCGCAGTCGGAGCCGTCGACGGTGAGCGCGGGCTGGTCGCCGGACGGCGCGGCCAGTACGACGCTGCCCCGGCCGTGCTCCGCCGTCAGCACGACCGCGCGGTCGAGCACCACGGCCTCGGTCCAGGTGCCGGGGGCGATCACCACCAGATCGCCGGGGGCGGCGGCCCGCACCGCGTCGGCGATCCGGTGGAAGGCACCCTTGCCGCCCTGTCCTTTGGGGGCCACGGTGTGACGCGTCATGTCCGGATCCTTCACTGGCTCTGCTGCTGGTCCTGCCGGCGCCGCTGTTCCCACGGTCGTCTCCGTTGTGTCCCTCTACTGGTTCTGGCCGGCGGCCGGCGGCGGGGGCGGCGGGACCTGGAACCAGGACGGATTGATGCTCGCACGATACGCACTGGTCAGGTACAGCGACTGGATGGTCTTCTCGAAGATCTTGAACGGCAGCTGGATCCAGAAGTCCGCGAAGCCCTGCCGGTGGAACAGCCGGCTGCCGCCGCTCATCACGAAGACGTTCTTCACCAGTGCGGTGGAGGCCGCCGTGGTGAGCGCGGCCAGGGCGTTGATGCCGCCGTCCAGGAAGGCGTCCGCGCCGCTGAGCTTGACCGTCTGGCCGTCGGCGTTGGTCACGCCCCACACCGCGGCGTTCATGCTGCCGTTGATCCAGCCGGAGATGACGCTGCTGCCCGCGCTGAAGGAGAAGTCGTAGACGCCTCCGCGCCAGCGGGTCGGGGTCTCGTTGCCGCCCCACTCGTTGGCCCAGTTCTTGTCGTGGTTGCCGGGCCGGCGGTTCCAGTGCTTGCCGCTGTCGACGTTGGCCCAGCCGGCCTTGAAGGAGCCGAGGTCCTGGAAGATCGCGCCCCGGTTCTCGTGGACCGCGGTGGTCAGGCCGGTCTTGACCGTCGCGCCGACCGCGGCGTTCGCGAACGCCTTCAGGGCGTCCTTGCCGGTGAACGGCTTGTTCTGGACGGCCGCGACGATGCCGTTGACCGCCAGATTCGCGCCGAACTCCAGGATGAACTCCTGGCCGAACTCCAGGGCCGCCTTGTACGCCACGGTCTGCCAGTACGGCTCGTAGCGGGCCTCACGCAGTGCCGCCGCGCCCGCACCCGGCCCCTCGGGCAGGGCGGTGCCGGACCACGGCATGCGCTGGGCCTCGCGGACCCGGCGGCCCCAGCCGCGGATCTCGGTCAGCGTGCCGCGGAAGTCGTACTCGTTGCCGACCAGCCGCATCCGGCCCAGAGCGTCGTGCTCGAAGACCAGGCCGTTGTCGGTGCGCTGGGCGACGAGCCGGCCGCCTCCGTCGTAGCGGTTCCACTGGCCGCGCCAGGCGTCGGTCTCCAGGAAGCCCTGTCCCTCGACCGCGCGCTGCCGGACGACGGCGCCGTGGTCGAACTCCTTCCAGACCGAGTGCGCGGTGGCCGCGCCCGTGTCGAACTCGCGCAGCCGCAGCGGACCGCCGGAGTGCACCGGGGTCTCGCGGAGCCTGACGGCGGCGGGCTGGACGCCGCCCTGGCCGGGCGGCGGGACGAGTTCGTCGCGGAAATGGCGTGCCCCGGCGGTCCATTGGTCCCGCCAGGCGTGCCCGTCCCACCAGGTGCGGATCTGGCGTCCCGCTCCGGGGTTCACCGGCGTGCCGTTCCGCTCGAACTTGGCGGTCAGCCAGCCGTTGCCGCCCGGGGCCGGGTCGCGCCACGCGTCCACGTAGCGGCCGGAGTCGAGCATGCGGCGCTCGCGGACCAGGTTCCCGGCCGCGTCGAAGTCCCGGTAGGAGTCGTCCCAGGGCAGCCGGGTGTCGCTCGAACCGCGGAAGAACTCGCGCCGTCCGGTGGTGACCGTGCCGTCCAGGCCCGTCCGGCGCCAGTCCCAGCGGGACGAGTCGACCGCGCCGGTGCCCTCCACGAAGGTGCCCGGGTGCGCCGGGTCCTCGTGGCGCAGCCCGGTCAGGTTGCCGTGCGCGTCCCGGGTGACCCAGGTTCCCCCTCCCGCGGGATCCGCGAGGCCTCGCGGTGCCGCGTACTCGCGCACCTGGCCGCCGGGCAGTCCCTCACGGGCGACCCCGTTCACGACGCCGCCCGCGACGACCCGGTCCTCCCAGAGCCGGCCGTCCGCCACCGGGACGCGGTAGCCGCTCAGGGTGCCGTCGCTCCACGGCTGGTGCGCCGGGTCGGCTCCCGGGAGATCCGGCCGCGCGACGTTGTCGCCGACCTTCAGGGTCGTGCCGTTGTGCAGCTTGGTGCTGGAGCGGGCGAACGAGCCGTCGGCGGCCAGATCCACGATGCCGCCGTCCATGCCGACGTACCGCACGCCCGACCCTGCCGCGGTCGGGGACTCCCTGACCCAGGTGAACATCTGGTAGGTGCCGTCGCCGAGGACGTGCGCGTACGGCGCGTCCGCGCGGCCCGCGCCCCGCATCCAGTTGTTGCGGACCCAGGACGGCGGCCGCTGCTCGCGCCAGCGCTCGGTGGTGAGGTGGCCGTCGCCGAACACCTCGCGCTTGCCGCTCTCCTTGCCGTGCGGCGACTGGCGTTCCCATGTGCCGGGCAGCGTGCCGTCCCGGGTGAGCGTCCACTCCTGGTACTGCCCGGCATGCTCGGGCATCCGGCCCATGCCCCACTGCCGCTGGACGACGGCGCCGCCCCGGGTGCGGTCGGTCCAGCCGGAGTCGTGCGGGTCGCGGGTCCGCGGGCCGTGGTCCAGTTCGCCGGCGGCGCCGTCGTAGCGGTGCCAGGTCCAGGTGCCGTCGGCGTTCCGTTCGGCGAGGGTGTGCCCGGCGCGGCCGTCGTACTTCTGCAGGCCGTCGCGGTACTCGCGCACGGTGTGCAGGCCGTCCTTGTCCCGCCAGCCGGTGCCCGCCGTGTCGTAGTGCCGGGTGCCGGAGCCCAGCGGCTCGCCGCCGTGGTCCCACCGCGCCCATGTGGTGCGGGGGTTGGTGCGGCCGAACTGGATGGTGTCGGTGCGGCGGAACGCGTCGAGCACGTCGCCGCCGGGCAGCGGCCGCCGCTCGAAGACCGCGACCGACGCCTTGGTCGAGCCGAGCAGGCGCAGCCGGCCGTTGGCCTCGCCCGCCCGGTCGACGACGCCGCGGTGGAAGGAACCGGTGCCGACGGCGTTGCCGGTGGCGTCGGTGCGCTGCCAGGTGTGGGCGACGTGGTCGACCGCGTACCGGAAGCCGGTCGCCCGGCCGTTGTCCAGGACGTTGACGCTCTGCCGGGCAAGGGTGCCGTTGCCGGCGAGTTCGACGAACTCCCCGTGCCGGGGCGTGCCGGGCAGGTTGAACTCGGCGCGCACGGCGTTGTTCGGCCGCGCTGTGACGTCCCAGTGCTGGAGGCGGGTGCCCGCGCCGTCCTCCAGCCAGCGGGCGCCCTGCGGGGCGGCCGCCGTGGGCGACTGCGTGACGATGACGCGGCCGCCGGGCTCACCCGGCAGCGGGGCGCCGTCGGCGGTGCGGACACCGGCCCCGTCGTAGCGGCGGAACGCGCCGTCGCCGGCGGTGACCTGGTGGCCGCCGCCGGGCAGCGGGGTCCTGTCCCCCAGGAACCGCCCGGTCGCCCCGTCGAAGACCTCGCGGCCGCCGCCGGGCAGCGTGATCTCGAAGTCGCCGTTCCCGCGAGGCGTGAGCACGCGGGCGGGATCGGCGGTGAACGTGTCGTCCAGCCACTGGGCCGCGCCGCCCGCCGGGCGGTCGACCTGACCGGCGGGGCGGCCGTCCCGCCCGGTGAGCCGCAGACCGTCGCCGATGACGGCACCGTCGGGCCCGAACCTGTCGTATCCCGTGGGGTTCGCGATCCGGAAGCCCTGGTTGCCGGGGAGGGTGGTGACCGCGTCGTTCAGCGCGCCGCCGCCGGTGTCGGTGAGCCGGTGGCCGCCCTGGAGCTCCGGCACCGCGATCCGGTCGCCGCGCGCGCCCGTCGCCGGGTCGACGAGGCCCACGCCCGTCTCGTGCGGGTGGCCGTCGGCGCCGTAACGCGTCGTCACGCCCGTCGCGTCGTCCGTCACCCGGAAACCCGCGTTCCCCGGCAGCACCGTCAGCCGGTCGCCGTGCACCGCGCCCGCCGCGTCCGTCAGCACCCGCCCCGCCGGACGATCCGCCACGAACAACGCGCCCCGCACACGCCGCGCGTCGGCAAGCGCCACACCCCTCTCCAGCAGGTGGCCGTCCGCGCCGTAACGCGTCGTCACGCCCGTCGCGTCGTCCGTCACCCGGAAACCCGCGTTCCCCGGCAGCACCGTCAGCCGGTCGCCGTGCACCGCGCCCGCCGCGTCCGTCAGCACCCGCCCCGCCGGACGATCCGCCACGAACAACGCGCCCCGCACACGCCGCGCGTCGGCAAGCGCCACACCCGTCTCCCCCAGACGGCCGTCCACGCCGTGGGCGGCGAAGACGCCGGTGGTGTCGTCGGTGACCCGGAAGCCGTTTCCGGGGCCGAGATCGGTGACGGTGTCGGGAAGGCGGTTGCCGTTCAGGTCGGTGACGTGGTGGCCGGCGCCCTCGGTCATCAGGACCCGGTCGGTGTCCGCCGGGGCTCCGTTCCCGCCGGTCAACTGGAGTCCCTGGTCCACGTGATGACCCTGGACGGTGACGCGCGTGGTGACGCCGGTCCCCGTGTCGGTCACGCGCACATCGCCGTCGTCCAGGAGAGCGGCGTGCAGCGCCCGCCCGTTCCCGTCCACCGCGGTGACGGCCTGCGGGCCCCCGCGGCCGGCCAGATCGACGTGCAGGCGCGCCCCGGTCGGTCGACCGTCGGCGCCAAGCAGCGGGAGGTCGTCCGCGATCCGGGCACCGGCGTGGTTGTACGTGACGACCACGTCGGAGGGCGTGTGGCGGACGTCGAAACCGCCGACGCCCTCCCGGACGGTGACCGTGCGGTCCGGGTCGGGGGTCAGCCGGCGGTCCACCACCTGGCGGGTGACGGTGCCGTCCTCCCAGGTGTGCTCCTGCACGGTGAAGCCGTTGGGCCCGGCGTGACCGGAGTCGGACAGGGAGGTCGACGTCGTCGACACCGGCACCCGCTCGGGCAGGAGGTTTCCGCCGCCGGCCGCGTTGATCGCGCCGCGTTCGACGGCGGCCCGCTCGTTGATCCCGCGCATCCGCTGGTCCACGACGTGCGGGTCGAGGCCCTCCGCGCGCAACTGGTGATACGAGGCGGCCAGCCGGTCGCGGGTGGCCAGCACCTCCCCTTGGAGGTGCTCGTCGATCGCGCTCATTGCCTGCGACGTACTCGCATCGCCGCCGCGGAACCCGTCCTCGGCACGGCCGAGGTCCGTTCTGGCCGAAGTGAGGTCGGCCCAGTGCTGCCGGGCCGCGTTCCCTTGCCCGCCGAGAAGGTCCTCGACGGCGCGGTAGTCGGAGGCCCAGGGCTCCGCTCCCCCGCCGGCGTGACCGGTCACGGGTGCGGGCGGCGCGGCCGGGGAGGTCTCGTCGATCCTGGTGAGGAGGGTGTCGAGCCGGCCGCGGGTGCTCGCGCGCAGGTTGGTGCCGGACAGCAGGGCATCGGCCCGACCGGCCAGGTCGCGCAGGCCCCCGGTCCCGAGGGGGGTGGTGCCGCCGCCGTGGAACTCGTCCAGCACGCGGTAGGCGTCCGCCTCTGCGTGGGCCTGGTCCCGCAGGGCCTGGACACCGGCGGCGCGCTCCGAACCGGGGCGGTCCCGCAGGAACCGGTCGGCGGCCGTGACCACATTGTCGAGCGCCGTGGCCCGTCCGGCGAAGTCGGTCTCCGCGACGCCCCGGAGGGCGGTCATGCTCCGGTCGACGTGCTGGATCTGCGACTGGCCGCGGATACCGTGCGGAGTCGCGGTCCGGTCCCGGTAGACGGCCGGGTCCAGCAGATCGGGGTGCGCCGGCCTCCCCGTGGCGCGGGTGCCGTCCGCGCCGCCGGTGTGCACGGTGCCCTCGATGTGCGGGGTGGTCTCCGGCCGCGGGACGGTACGCGTCGCGTCGACGCCCGTCTCACGGGGCGCCTCGGTGATGCCGCCGCCGTGCGAGGTGCTCGGCGGCAGCGCTTCGTGCGGCTTGACGCCGGCCAACTCGTCGCCGCCCAGGCCGAGATCCGCCCCTGTATGGCGGCCGAGGCCGCTCTCCGGGCTCACCACGAGGTCGTCGATCACTCCTGGGCGGGACAGGATGTCGTCCACCGCGTGCGCCGGCGGCAAGGCGTCGACGCCGCCGTTCAGGTCGGCGTCCGGCTCCGGGTGACGGCCGAAGCCGCCCTCCGGGCCCGCCAGGAACTCGTCCACCGCGCCCGGGCGGGACGTGACGTCGTCCAGGGCGTGCGGCGGCGGGAACGCCTCGATGCCGCCGCCGTGCAGGGCGTCGTCCGGCTCCGGGTGACGGCCGAAGCCGCCTTCCGGGCCCATGGGGGTCAGGGCGTCGTCGAGCGCCTTCGGCGGCAGGAAGGTGCCGGCGTCCGTGCCGCCGTGCAGGGCGTCGCCGGTGAGGGCGGGGGCGCTGTAAGACACCGTGCCCGAGCCGCTCGCCTCCACCGGTGCCGGCGTGTGCGGCAGGCCGGAACCGCCGGTGTGGGGCACGGGTGCCTCGGGGGCGGCGCCCAGCGCCGTGGACGCGGAGGACGTCGCGGGGAGATCGGGCACGGCCTTCTGCGGCAGGAACAGCGCGCGGGCGTCGTCGCTCAGGGCGATCACCTTGGCACCGGCGTGCTGGTACGCGTGCTGCGGCATGGCCTTGACGGCCTCGTTCACCTTGTTGCGGCCGATACCGAAGGCCTTCTGGATGCTCGAGCCGTTGAACTGCTCGAAACTGACCCTTCCGTCGTTCTCCGTCAGGATCTTGATCACCTGACGCATGTCCGCGGTCGCTTCCGGCAGCGCATGGGAGATCGCCCTGTCCAGCTCCGGCGGGAGCGCTGCCGGAGCGGGCTGGGTGGAGGACCCCGCCTTGGGCTTGGGCACGACGGGCTTCTTCCGGACCGACGGCCCCTGCTGCGCATCGTCGGCCGCCGAGTGCGCCGGCGGTTCCTGCGCGGGAGCCAGCCGGGCCTTGATGTCGTCCAGCAGCTTGGTGCGCTCGACGAACAGCTTCTCGGCCATCTCCAGGCGGTCGCCGGTGGCGGTCCTGCGGAACTGGTCGGTCAGGTCGACCGACTGCTGGGCGTGCATCTCCGCCTTGCGGAGGTTGAACCTGACGGAGTTGGTGTGCCCGCTCGCGATGCCGTTGTCGGCCTGGCGGACCTTGTCGAGCGCCTCGTCGTGCTGCTTGCCAGCGGCCCGGGCGAACGGGTCGACGGTGCCGTCGGGGAAGTACCGGCCGTCGCCCGCCGGGTTGTGGACGTCCACGAGGCCGGCCCAGCGCCCGGAGACCTCGGACCCCAGGGGCGTGAAGGGGAGGTTGCCGCCGAACTTCGCCTCCGGGCGGAACAGGTCGGAGACGACCTTGCCCAGTTCGTCCTGGTCGCCCATGACGCGAAGCACATGGGCCTTGAAGTCACCGCCGATGGAGTGCACTTCGCGCACCACCGACAGGGCGAGCCCGTCCCGCACGTCCGCGCCGTGGAAGACCTCCTGCTCGAAGGAGACCGTGCGCGTGGACTTGTCCGGGTACGTGTAGGTCCACTGGGCCCGCTCGCCCGTTGCCGTGAAGCCCTCGTCGAACTCCGCCGCGCGGACGTTCTTCCCCTCGAATTCCAGGTTCCGCATGGTCGGCCGGTCCAGGGGGTTGAGCTGGTCGTGGAGGGAGACCCAGCCGCCCTTCTGCTCCAGCACCTTGGCGTCGAAGATCATGGTGGTGGGTCCGTACCGGGTCTGCATCGGGGCCTTGCCGGACTCCATCCGGAAGAACACGAAGTCGTCGTTGCCCAGGTTGGAGGTGTTCTTCACCGAGCTCTTGCCGGACGCGAGGAACTTCAGTCCGCGGCGCTCCAGTTCGCCCTGGGACATCATGAATCCGCTGTTGGCCATGGTGTGGTAGGCCGGTGTCGCGTGCTTGATGTGGTGCGGAAGGTTCTCCACCCGGGCGCGGAGATCGCGAAGGGCCTGCGCGTCCCCGGCGTCCAGCTTGCCGAGCAGGGTCTCGAAGTCGTCCCGCAGCACCTGGATGTTCCTGCCGGAGAGGTTCTTGACGAACTCCCCCTTCTGCGTGGACGACAGGTTGCCGGGGAAGTCCCCGATCACCTGGGCCCACTTCCCCTCGGCGTCGGGGAGGACCTTCGTCCACTGATTGCCCGCCGGTATGTCCTTGTACGCGCCCCACACCCGGTACCTGCGGGCGACGTCGACAGCCGCGCCCGACAGCCCGCGAGCCGCCTTGTCGACGTCGAACGGCTGGGCCAGGCGTACTTCCTCCCCCGGCCGGGCCGCGACGAGGGCGTCGTCGACGAGCTTCGCGTAGTGGTCCACGGCGACGACGAGTGCCTTGTTCTCGGCGCGCAGCGCGTACGCGCCGCCGAGGCCCGCCGCGTCCTTGACGAATCCGTCCGTCATCACGCCCAGGCGGCCGGCCGAGCCCCTCAGCTCGTCGGCGAGCCCCTGGATCTCCCCATGGGTCGCCGTGGAACCGGGCTTCAGCGCGTCCTCGAGGGCGGCGACCCGCACCCGCACCTCGCCGGCCTGCGCCGTGATCTCCGGTCCGGTCCAGACCGCCTGGTCGGGACGGCCGGCGCCCTCCGGCGTGCGGGCGAACTGGTCGAGGTCGTCACCGTGCGTACGAAGCCGCAGGGCCTGGTCCACGTGGCCCGATCCGGCGAGCCGGTCGACCAGGCTGTTGAGCTCGACCTGGGTGAGGTTCCGGGAGCCGATGAGGTCGTCCACGGCGCCGTCGAGCACGGCCTTGGCCGTGTTGTCGTTCTGGACGGCGTTGTCCACCTTGGCCTGGGCATCGGGCAGCTTGGGCGAGTCGTCCGACAGCTGGGCCAGGTCGCTCTCGAACTGGCGGAGCTTGCTCGCGGCGCCGGCATGCCCCTCCAGGGCGTTGTTCAGCGGCGCGAGGTCGACCGGTGTGTGTGCCGCGGGCGCCGCCGGCGGCTGGTGCGAGCCGGAGCCGGACGGGGCGCCCGGCGCCAGGTCGTCGCCCGTACTCGTCGTCGAGTGCATGCCGCCGCGCACCCTCGGGAAGTCGTGACCCAGCAGCTGCGCCGTCACGTCCTCCGACAGCGCCCGCACCGTCAGCCGGCCCTCGATGCCGCCCAGCCGGTCCTGCACCGAGTGGTACGCGTGCAGGAACTCGTCCCGCGACACGGCCCCCTCGCCCAGCTTCTGCAGGCGCAGGTTCACCGTGTGGAACAGATCCGTCTCCCGCGACAACTCGGCGCGCACGGGACCCGCGGTGGGGGCCTCCTTCCAGGAGGCGGGCGTGGGCAGCGGGTTGAAGAGGTCGTTGTTGTGGAGCACATTGCCGCGCAGGTCGGCGGTGAGGTTGCTGAAGCCGGTACCGCTCCACTCCTGGGAGAATGCGCGGTCCCCGCCCTCGATCTTCACGGAGACGGCGTTGCGGTCCGAGGCGTGGGTGACCGTCACCGTGAGCTCGTCGGCGAAGCCGGGGCGGCTGACCACGAACGTCCTGACCAGCGGATCCGTGCCCTCCACGCGGACGATCGCGTCGTCGAGGCCGTCCCAGCGCCGCATCGAGCCCTGCTCGAAGGCCCGGCCGAAGTCGTCGAAGGCCGTTCCCGACGGCAGACCCTGCCACTCCTCGCGGATCAGCGCGGGAAGCTCGGCGTTCGGGATCTGCTCCGCGCGGACGGGGATGACGGTGATGCCGTCCGGCTCGACCCGGGGTGAGCCGGTGCGTACCAGCCTGGTCGGGGAGAGCGTCACCTCGGACTGGTCGCTCAGGGCGACGGCGTCGTCGAACGCCTTCTCGTAACCCGGCGGGTACGCCATCGCCAGCTTGCCGTGGTTCGCCGGCACTTCGATCTCGAAGACCACGCGGTTGCTGTTGACGCCGTTCTTCGCCCACTCCGCCTGGAACGCGCGGTTGTTGGACGTCGAGGCGGGCAGCCGCTCGATGAAGACGTCGGCCTGCGCCGCGTGCGGGTCCATGGCCACACCGCGCCACACCGTCATCGGCTCGTTCGCGCCCTCGTGCAGCAGGCCCTTGGTGACCTTGTTGAACTCCTCGACCTTGGCGATCAGGCCCGGATTGGCCTCCAGGATGCCGGCGTTGATGTAACCGCCGTAGCCCTTCTTGGATGTGAAGGCGCCGCCGATGACGTTCTGCATGAACAGTTTGAGGTCGTTGTCCACGGCGGCCTTGCCCAGGTGTGTACGGGCCAGGTCCGTGGCGGCCGTCCAGTTCCCGGCCTCGGCCGGCGGCACGTGGCCGGGCGGTGCCACCGGCGGCCGTCCGGAGGTCTCGGTCCTGATGAGGACGCCGGTGGCGCGGTCGTAGACCTGGTTGCCCAGGGGCGAGGCGACGACGATCTCGCCGTCCGGGCCCAGCTTGGCCGGCCACGCCGAACCGCCGGCCCGTACGTCCTCCACCGCGTTGTTGGCGATCGTGATCGTGGCGCCGCCGAAGTGGCCGTCGGACAGTGCCGTCGTCTCCTGGGCGGTGCGCAGCTGCGGCCCCAGCCGCTTGTACGTCCAGCTGTGGACGACCGAGCCGCCGGCGTCCAGCTCCCGGACGGTGAACTGGGCACCCCCGCGCTGGACATCGGCCACCTCGAAGCGGTGGCCGCCGACCTCGGTGTTCCCCAGCAGTTCCGGGGCCTTGCCGCGTTCGGCGCGGACGACGAGCCCGTCCTGGCCGGGGATGCCGACGACCGAGCGGTTGTCGACCGCCGGCAGAGGGGTGGGCTGGTGCGGGGCCGAGGGCCCGGCGGTGCCCAGGTCGTCGCCGGCCGCCGCCGGGTGCGTCCCACCCGGCGCAAGCAGGTCCCCGGGCTGGTGCGGCGCGCCGCCGCCGAGCCCGTATCCACCGTGCGACCTCACCTCGGGAAGCGGCGCGCCGCCCGTCACCTCGGCCCAGTGGGCCTCGGCCTGCGCCAGCGCGGTGTCGGCCTGCCGGACCGGCTCCCATGATTCGAGGTACCGGACGCCGTCGGCCTCGGCCGAGGTGCCGACGCCCTGCTCGTACCGTGCCTGGAGGTCGTCCCGGACGATCCGGGCGTCGATCACCCCGCGCCGGGCGTCCGTGACGGCCGCTCCGGCGTCGATCGCCGCCGAGTTCCGCGCGGCGTCACCGTGCGCACCGCCGTCGCCCGGCCGCGAGCCGGTGGTGTCCGGCGTGTGGTCCGGGGCCCTGCCCTTGCCCTTGTCCACCGACGGGGCGGGGGAGTCCGTGATGTCGTCCAGGACGCCGTGCCCTGCCGTGCCGGCCGACGAATCCACGGACACCGGCCGCGCGTCGAGCGCGGACGTCATGAACTCCTCGGTGAACCGGCCGGCGTCGGCCCGCCACGTCGGCAGGTTCTCCAGCGCGTAGCGGTAGGCGCTCCCCATCTGGGCCGCCGTGATCTGGTGGTCCGCCAGGACGAGCACACCGTTGCCGTGGATCCCGTCGACGCCGCCGCGGACGGCACCGAGTTCGCCCGACGCGCCCGGGCCCAGGATGACCGGCTCGTGCCGGCCCGGCAGCCACACCGACAGCGAGGGACTGCCCGTCTCGCGGTCCATTCCGATCACCAGACGGATGTCGGCCCTGGAGTCGCCGATCGCGTTCTCCACGTGCTGCCGCACCGGTCGCGCGTCCTCCACGAACCGCATGAAGTCGTCACCGCCGACCCCGTGGAGATCGATCCCCGTGCCACCGTGCCCGGCGCCGCCGGGCGTACCGGGCTGCCGCCCGGGGACGGCGTGGAAGTCGCCGCCCGTGCCTCCGTGCACGTCCGCCTGCGACCCCGACGGGTGGACGTCCGGCATGCCGCCCAGGCCGCCGTCATGCACTCCGGACCCGTGGAACACCGACGGCGTACCGGTCGACAGGTCGTCCACCGACGTCCGGAACACACCCATGTCGTGCAGCATGTCGTCGATCTGGTGGAGCACCAGGTCCATCTCCGACGTCCCCGACGTCCCGGACATCGTCGACGTCCGTGTCGATGTCGACGGCGACGGCGACGGCGACGGCGACGGCGGCGGCGCGTGGTGCGCCCCGGGCGACGGCACGGACCCGAGGGAGTCCCCGGCGGCCGGGGCACCCGGCAGGGGAGCCGGCTGCGGGAGACCGTTCGCCCCGCCCCTTCCGATCCCGGAGAGGGCGTCCCCGGCGGCCGGGGCGCCGGCCGTGGGCGCCGGAAGATCGGCCAGCCCGGGGCGCAGCGTGCCGTAGGACGTGCCCAGTTCACGGGAGAGCTGGCGCCCCGCGTCGTCGCCACCCATGACGACGGCGTGCGTGACCATGGTCTCGAACCGGCTGAGCAGATCGAGCTGATCCACCTGGAGGGGCGTCTTCGTGTCTCCGACGATCAAGGGACGCTGGTGGTCGAACAGCACCCACTGGCGTGCCTTGACGAAGGCGTTCTGGAACTGCTCCGGAGGAACGACGCTCCCGTTCTTCAGATAGGCGTCCGCGGCCCGGTAACGGGCCAGGTCGCCGGCCGTCAGATCGACCACGGGCGACGGGCCGTCCGCCCAGTGCCAGGCACCGTCGCGCCGCAGCATCGTGTCGACCAGGCGGTACGGGGCCGCGACCCACAGGTCCGCCACCGACTTGCCGACCGCCGCGGAGACGAACCCCTCGGCGAACCGCACGCAGTTGTAACGGAACAGGTCGTACACGGCGCCGGAGTGCGCCATCGCGTAGCGGTATCCGTCGAACAGCTGCGCCGCGGTGATCCGGTAGGTGCCCAGGACACGGACGTGACCGGACAGGACGTACCCGGCGTCGTCGACGATGGCACCCGGGTGCCCGAACAAGCCGTCCGAGGGATAGAACCCGATGGTCAGGGGCGCGCGCTCACCCGGCAGCATCACCGACACCAGGGCGTGGCCCACGTCGTCGGAGAACTCCCGCCAGGTCCGGCCGCCGGGATTGGCCAGGATGGCCACCTCGATGTCGGCCGCGGGGTTGTCGAAGGCGCGCTCCACGTGCTGCCGCAGCGGCCGGATCAGGTCCACGAACTCCGAGAAGCCGTCCAGGTCCTCGGTACCGCCCTGGCTGACCGGGGACCCGGGCACCGAGTCGTCGTCCATGTCGAAGTGCGAACGCATCGGTGCGCCCGTGTCGTCCATGTCGAAGTGCGAACGCATCGGCATGCCGGTGTCGTCCAGGAACATGTCGTCGAGCCCGGCGAGCAGGCCGCTCTCCGGCCGCGGCGGGACCGGCGGCGCGTGGTGCCCGCCCGCCCCCGAGGTGGCAGGCGCGTCGTGCGTGAGGTCCGTCTCCCGCACGCCGCCCGGGAGCCTGCCGCGTTCCGGGCCCGCGATGTGCACGGCGAGCTGGTCGGCCTGGGCCCGGATGTCGACCTTCGTGAAGCCCGCTCCCCTGGCGTTCTCCAGTGCCTCGCGGGACACGTTCATGGTGCCCGGCGTCGTCGCGTCGTGACCCATCTTGCGCAGCTTGATGTTGACCTCGTGGAGCAGGTCCGCGTCACGCGACAGCACATGGCCGCCACCCGCCACCGACGCGGGCGTCTTCCCGGCGCCGGCGGAGGCGGGTGCCGGGTCGGTGACGGTGTGCGGCGTGCTCTGCGGGGTGTGCGGGCCGCGGCCGCCCGGTCCCGGGCGGACCGGGGTGCCGTGCAGATCCTCGGCCGCCACGGGGAGCAGGGGGTGGTCGCCCCTGCTCGCGGGCGCGCCCGCGAAGGCGTGGCCCGCGTCGTCGGCGCTCTTGCCGGGGGCGCCGGCGAAGGCGTGGGTGTCGGCGGGACGCACCCCGGTGCCGGCGTCGACCAGGTCGAGCGCGGACCGGGGGGCGTTGCCCGGCGGCAGGGCGCCCGCGCCGTGCGAACCGGGGGTGACGCGGTCGGGAGCGGCGTTCGGGCGCGGGGAGCCCGGGGAGTGGACGAGCTCGTCGAGGTGCAGGCTGGTCTGATGGGCCGTCAGGGCGCTGGTGGTGCGGTCGCCGAGACCGGCCCCCGCGCCGGCGGGGACCGGGGTGTTGGGGGTGCCGCGGCCGCCGGTCGCGAGGAGGTCGAACGCCGTCGTGCCGGTGGTGCCGGGACCGCCGTGGTGGAGCCGGCCGATCGTGGTGACCGGGGGGTGGGCGCCCGTCGTCGGGCCGCCCGGGGTGATGCTCGCCACCAGGTCGTGCGCGGTGGTGCCGGGCGGGGGCACCTGGGTGCCGGTCAGCGCGGTGTGCAGGGCGCCGGGGCCGGTGCCCGGCGCGCCCGGGGTGAGCAGGTTGCCGGCCGCTCCGGTGCCCGGGGGCGTCATGTGCGTACCGGTGAGCGCCATGCTCCCGGGGGCGTGGGTGCCGCCGGGGCCGCCCGGAAGCAGCACGTCGGCGTGGGCCGCGGTGCCCGGGGGCGGTGCCTGCACGGCGGTGAGCGCGGAGTGGGTGCCGCCCGTGACGGGGGCACCGGCGACGAGGTCGACGCCGTGCGCCGCCGGGGTGCCGGCGGCGCCGGGCAGGTACAGCCCGGAGGGGTGGAGGGTCGGTGCCGAGGTGACAGCGCTGACGCCGAGGCCGCCGTCGGCGCGGGCGGGCAGCGGGCTGAAGCCGTCGAGCCGCATGGTGTTCAGGTGGGCCTTGGGGATGTCGACCAGGGCGTCCAGCTGCCGGGAGGCGTGGAAGCCCAGCCCGGCCCGGTCGCCGAT
Source organism: Streptomyces sp. RLA123 (assembly GCF_056270165.1). Lineage (NCBI taxonomy): Bacteria > Bacillati > Actinomycetota > Actinomycetes > Kitasatosporales > Streptomycetaceae > Streptomyces > Streptomyces sp. RLA123. Next base: position 3,888,541 of record NZ_JBWDOR010000003.1, read on the forward strand.
GGCGCCGACGGCGCCCATGTGGAGGGACGGGGGCCGCAGCGCGGACGCCATGTCGATCGGGCCGCTGTTGAGTTCGAAGGGGCGCAGGCCGGCGTGGGTGCCGGCCCAGTCGCCGAGCCGGACGTTGCTGAGCTCGATGCGGGGCATCTCGACGAGCCCGTCCACGCCGTGCGGGCCGTGCGGCATCGGCACGGCGCTGACACCGTGGCCGATCGCCCCGCCGAGGGGCGCGCCGAAGATGTGGTTGCCCATGACGCCGCGGTCGAAGAGGCCGATGCGCAGTGCGCCGCGCCATCCGTACTGGCCGATCTCACCGGCGTCCACGGGCAGCAGCAGTCGCGTCCACTTGGTGCCGCCGAGCTCCCGGACGGCGAAGTCCCAGGTGGCCTTGGTGCCGGTGCCCACGCCGTGCCAGGCGGTGACGATGCCGCGGCCGAGGCCGTTCCAGCCGGCGACGACGCCGCGGCCGAAGGTGGCCGGCAGCCCGCGCACCACTCCGGGGAGGGCGCGCAGGTTCTCCAGGACGGTCAGGCCGCCGCGCTGGAAGGCCATTCCGGTGAGCGCGGGCAGGTTGTGGATGCCCTGCATCACCCACAGTCCGCCCTGGCGTACCCAGGTGGAGCTGAGCCGCACGAAGTCCTGCAGGCTCGGCATGATCGAGGTCAACCGGAAGCCGTTGGTGAACAGGTTGCGCAGCGCCTGGAAGGTGCCGCGGGCGATCTGGGTGAACCCCTTGGCGAAAGCGGTCCCGCCGGCCTTGATGATCTGGAAGATCGGCAGGGCCTTGGTGGTCGGGGCCAGGATGCCGAGACCCGCGAGGAAGAGGTCGAGGAAGTTGGCGTCGCCCTTGGCGAAGTCGACGATGGTCTTGACGAAGAGGGTGAGGTTGACGCCCAGGGCCAGCAGCGCGATGGGCCCGCCGAAGATCAGCGCCGGGATGATCAGGATGATCGCCAGCCACTGGAAGGCTTCCCAGAACAGCTGGCACTCGGAGATGGGCAGCTGGATGTTGGCGACGCCCCGGATGGCACCGGCCGCCGACGAGGCCCCTTCGCCGTGCTCGGTGCCGGCCTGCCGGGCGGTGGTCGCGTAGGTCTCCCGCTGCGGGTCGTCCTCGGAGAGCCCGCGTCCGGAGTTGAGGGCGCCGTCGGCCCTGGACTGGAGCTCGACCAGTCTGTCGGCCCAGCCGCTCAGGCTGGTCGAGGCGGACTCGAAGGACTGCGCCACGTTTTCGATGTGGTGGCGCAGCCGGTTGTCGACCTTCCCGCGCAGGGCGTCGGCGGCCGCGCCGACGAAGACGCTGTCGCCGGCGGTGTTCATCACCGCGTCGATGGCGGTGCTGATCTCCCGGGCCGAGGTGCCCAGGTTCTTCAGCTCGGTGGAGAGCGTCCTGATCTGCTCGGGGTCGCCCGGGGTCGGGTCTCCGGACAGCCCGATCGCGTTCCAGTCGGTCGGGCGTGGCATACGGGGTTCCTCCCGGAACGACAGGACGCGGGGCGGGTGCTCCCACCGGGACCACGCACGAGCGCGGGGTGCGGTTCACGTGACGTGCGCTACACAAGCGGCCGGAGGTGAACCGCCCGGGCCGCCCGCGCGTGGTCCTGCTGACCGGAGTCTCGACGGGGACCGGGAGGCCCTCTTGCCCGACAAACTCAAGATCGACTACGACGTCCTCAACGATGCCAAGAAGGACCTGGAGAACCTGGCCGGCAGCATCGGGCCGCTCCTCGACCACAGCCTGTTCTCGCAGCTGGGCCAGGGCGACGGCTACACCGTGCTGGGCGACGCCGGGCTGGCCGAGGCGCTCAGCGACTTCTACAACAACGCCCAGAGCACGATGAGCCGGGCGGACAAGGGCCTGAAGGAACTGGCCGGTGCCTTCGGGTCGGTCGGCGAGGCGTTCATGTCCTTCGACTCCGGACTCGCCCAGGGCATGGGCATCACGGGCAACAACCTGGCCCTGCAGAACTACTTCCACGACAAGGACCTGTGGGACTACAAGCAGGCCCACCTCAAGGACTGCGTGCCCGGCCCGGACGGCACGATGCCGGACTTCTGCTCCGCCACGAATCCCGGCGACCAGCCGCCCCTGCATCAGCAGATCGACACCTCGCGCGGCAGCGTCGTCACGGATCTGACGCTCGACGCGAACCACCACGTGATCAAGGAGGTGTCGACCGTCACCTACGACGGCAAGACGTACACCTCGACCACGAACTACAGCTCCGACGGGCTGAACTACACGACGGACACCTCGTACCCGGACGGAAGCACGGTCCACTCGGTGACCAGCCTCCACAGCGACGGCAGCGGCACCATGACCGTCACCGGCAGCGACGGCGACCACACCGAGTACACCCGCGGGCCCAAGGACGGCTCCGGCAAGCAGCCGGACTGGCAGCCGGTCGACGGCGACGACGGCCCGAACGGCTCGGGATCCGGGTCCGGCAGCCACAACGGCGGCGACCGGCCGCCCCCGCACCCGCCCGGCGGCACCAACCCGCACATCGCGTAGCCCTCCCCCGGTACCCCCACCGACAATCCAGAACGGACAGGACGACCATGGCTTACAACGGCATCAACCTCGACTACGCCAAGATCGAGGAGGTCGTGGCCCTGCTCCACGACGCCCACGAGAACCTGCTCCCGGTGCTGAGCAACCTGCGCAACCGGGTCAACACCCTCGTCGACGACGGCATGGTCTTCCAGCAGTCCAGTGAGGTCATCCGGACGACCTACAACAACTTCGACACCAGCCTGCTGGCCGCCGTGAAGGGCATCAACGACTTCTCGGAGATGTTCAAGGGCATCAAGGACAACGCGATCCAGTTCGACCAGGGCATCAGCAGCAGCCTCACCAAGGGCTGATCGCCGGACGGCGAAGCAGGGCGAAGCACGGCGAACACACAGAAGGGGCCGGACGGGAAGCGCGCTTCCCGTCCGGCCCCTTCGCCGTTCCGGCGCGCTACTCGGCGCGCAGCGTCGTCAACGGCACCTGGACGGCCATCACCGTGCCGCCCGGGCCCGCGGTCCAGCCGCGACCCGGGTGGGCGACCGACCGTACGACGCTCTGCGGCAGCCGTACACCGATCAGATCGCCCTCGGACAGGGTCTTCGGGCCGAGCAGCAGGCCACGGCGGGCGCGCTTGGCGCTGACCGTCCAGCCGCTGAGGCCGCCCTGGAGTCCGTCGGCGGAGGCGGCGTAGACCAGGCCGAGGCCCTGGTCGCGGCCGGAGACCGTGATCTCCTTGAGGAGTTTGTCCGCGGCCGGGTTCATCAGCAGGTCGGCGTCGTCGACCATCACCACCCGGGGGCCGTGCAGCGCGTCGAGCGCCGCCCGCACGTCGTCCGCCGACGGGTCCGGCTCGGTGAGCACCCGGGCCGTCGCGTGCCGGGCGAGCGCCCGCAGCGGCGACTCGCGGGGGGTCAGGACGACCAGCGAGGTACCGCCGGCCAGCAGCGAGACGGCCAGCGAGGCAAGGGCGTTGCTGCGTCCGGACCCGGCGGGGCCGAGCACGCCGAACACCGAGGACGAGCCGGCGAGGTCCGCACCGACGGGCTCGCCGGAGTCGCCGCCGACGCCCAGCAGGCCCCACAGCGGGCGCCGGGAGGCGGCGGGCACCTTGTCGTACGTCTCCGCGAACTCCACCGACCGCGGCAGCGAGGCGATCTGGAACGGCCGGCGCTCCTGCGGCACCCGGGCGTCCCGCCTGCGGGCGGTCTCGCCGATCGAGCGGAGCGCCTCGGCCTGCTCGGTGCCGCCGCCCGGGGCGAGCTGCGCCACCTGGGTCTCGGTGCCGGTCAGGACATGCCAGCCGCGGCCGGGCGGGATGTGCGACGGGATCTTGCCGGGCATCAGGCCGACTGCCTGGTAGTCGCTGCGGTCACCCTGCCGCAGCAGCAGCTTGTGGTCGTTGTGGGCGGCCATCCGCCCGCCCAGCAGGGAGCGTTCGGAGGTGGCGACGACATGGATGCCGGCTCCCGCGCCCTCGCGCACCAGCCGGATCACCTCCTGGACCAGCTGGCCGTGGTCGTGCTCGTCGAGGATGACGGACAGCGAGTCCCAGCCGTCGACGAGCAGCAGGATGTGCGCGGGACGCTCGGCCGCCGGGAGCAGCCGGCGCAGTTCGGCGATGCCGGTGGCGTTGTGCTGCTGCGCCAGATCCTGACGATTCGTCAGCTCCTGGTTGAGGCGGCGCAGCAGGCGCCCGAGTCGCTCCATGTCATGCCGGGAGACCACGGCACCGCAGTGCGGCAGCGCGCTGAGGGCGGCCAGACCGCCGCCGCCCGCGTCGATCCCGTACAGGTGCACGTCCGCGCTGCTCACCTTGCGCGCGGCGGAGCCGGCCAGGGTGCGCAGCACCTGGGTGCGGCCGGAGCGCGGGGAGCCGATGACGTACAGGTGCCCGAAGGACGAGAGGTCGGCCACGGCCACCCGGCGCTGCTGGAGCTGCGGCACGTCCTCCAGCGCGTACGGGATGAGCAGCCGCCCCTCGCGGGCGGAGCCGAACGCGTCGAGGTCGTCCAGGACCAGTGCGTCCTGGAGCGGCGGGAGCCAGGGGCTGGGCTGGGGGGTGAAGTCCTCCAGCCCGTCCGCGGCCGCGCGGATCTCGGCGACGAGTTCCTGGAGGTCGGTCGGTGCCGGGCTCTGCGGTGCGACGGCGGCCGCGGCGGGCTCGGCGGGCAGGACGGCGGGCCGCCCCAGCCCGTCCCACGACAGTTCGCCGACGCGGACCGCCTTGCGGGCCCCGGCCTGCGGCTCGGGGGTTCCCTCCGCCCGCGGGCGCGGACGCTCGGCGCCGACCCAGGCGGTCTGGAACGGCTCTGCCGACTTCGGCCCGCGGCGGATCAGGGCGCGTCCCGGGGTGGCGGGCGAGATGTCGCCCGCGTCCCGGGTGTCGATGATGTCCTGGCTCTCGGTCTGGTCGGTGACCCGCAGCGCGATGCGCAGGTTGGTGTTGGCCCGGATGTCGCCGGTCACCACACCGGCCGGGCGCTGGGTGGCCAGGATCAGGTGGATGCCCAGCGAACGGCCGCGCTGGGCGATGCTGATGAGGCCGGGCACGAATTCGGGCACCTCGCGCACCAGGGTCGCGAACTCGTCGATGACCAGCAGCAGCCGGGGGAGCGGCGCGAGCGTGGGGTCGGCGGCGCGCTTGGCGCGGTACTCGGGATGGTCCTTGGCATCGGCGGCGGCGAGCACCTGCTCGCGGCGGCGCAGTTCGGCGCCGAGCGACTCCAGGGCCCGTTCCACCAGGTGGGCGTCGAGGTCGGTGACCATGCCCAGGGTGTGCGGGAGGTGCGCGCACTCCTTGAAGGCGCTGCCGCCCTTGTAGTCGACGAGGACGAAGGTCAGCTCGTCGGGCCGGTTGGCGGCGGCGAGGGAGGCCACGAAGGTCTGCAGCAGCTCGGACTTGCCGGAGCCGGTGGTCCCCGCGACCAGGCCGTGCGGGCCGTCCTGCACCAGGTCCAGGGAGAGCGGCCCGTCGAAGCCGCTGCCGAGCACGAAGGAGGTGGACGCGGGCCGGTTCCGCCAGCCCTCCAGAAGGGCTTCCGCGTTGGGCGGCTCCTGGCCCAGCAGGTCCAGCAGCCGTACCCGCTGTGGGAGTCCGGCGTCGTGCTCGGGGCTGACGTCCCGGACGGGCGCCAGCGCGCGGGCCAGTTGCTCGCACCACTGCGCCGCGACCTGGTCGGCGCGGACCGCCGGGACGTCGGGGGTGCCGGGGCGCTTGACGGTCAGCCGGCCGCCGGTGGCGAGCACCACGCCGGTGCTCTCCTCGGGCAGCAGCCGCTCCTGCTCGTCCAGGCAGAGGCTGAAGACACGCACGCCCGGGCCCTCGGTGAGCACCTGCACCATGCCGGGCACGTCGCGCAGCCGGCGGGCGCCGTCGGCGATCACCAGCACGTCGGCCTCACGGAAGCCGGCGTTGCGGTCCGCCCCGATCGCGCGCTTGCGGGACTCGATCTGCGAGACCAGCTCGCCGACCCGGGCGTTGGTGGACTCCGCGTCGTTGCCGATCAGGACGACGGGCCCGGCCGAGCCGGCGGGGCGCAGGTGCGGCAGCCACCGCACCCAGGCCCAGTCGGCGGCCCGCTCGGGCGCGGTGAGGACGATGACCCGCAGGTCGCGGGGGCTGTGCAGAACGGCCGCCTGCATCACCAGCCAGCGGGCGAGCGGCTGTACGTCCGCCGCGGGACCGGCCATGCCGACCACGCCGTGCGCCGGGATGTCGACGCCGATGGGGGTGTCGGGGATGTTCCAGCGGATCGCGCGGTGGTTCTCGTCGCGGGAGGGGTCCTCCAGCTCGCGCAGCGAGGGCTGGTCGGCGGTGCCAAGGCGCAGCACGAGGTGGTCGGGGTCGTGGCGGCGCCGCTCCCACAGCCGGCCGCCGGGGCCGGTGGCGATGAGGGCGACGGCGGCCGGGTCCGGCCCGGTGATGTCGCGCACGGTGCGCTCCCGGGCGACCGCCTCGCGGACGCCCTCCTCCAGCGTGGCGCGGCGCCGGGCGTACTGCCGCTCCGCCTCCTCGTAGTCCTTGCGGGCGGTGCGCCGGCCGGTGGCCCAGTTGGAGACCAGCATGGTGGGGCCGAGCAGGATGAAGACGATGAAGTAGTACGACTTGAAGATGCTGATCATGAACAGGCCGAGGATCACCGGCGACAGCATCATCACGGCCGGGAAGGGACGCTTGTTCGGCGGCGACGGCGGCGACGGCAGCCGGACCCGTTCGGCGTCCAGGTGCGGGGCGATCCGCGGCGGGCGGTTGTAGTCGATCCCGTACCCGTCGGCGGACGGGGTGACGGCGGCGTCCGCCTCGACCGGCGCGCTGAGCCGCAGCAGCACCGATCCCACGGTCAGGTCCTCCCCGGCCGGCCAGGGCACGGGCTGCCCCGGGGCGCCGGTGCGCTCGGTGGCCACCCGCAGCGGGCGGGGACGACGCAGGGCGGTGACGGCGTCGTCCGGCGGCGGGGCCGCCACGCGCGCCCGCACCGATCCGCCGGGCTCCTCGGACGTGCGGTGCCAGGACGCGGTCCCGTCGGGGGCGACCGTCACCCACAGGCCGCGGGCGGGCACGCCCCCGGCCAGGGCGTCGAGCCGGATGGCGCACAGCGGGTCGGAGCCGATCTCGTGGCTGCCGGGGCCGAGCCGCCAGGTGCGTCCGGCGCCGGGGCCGGACACCACGTGCACCTCGGCCAGTTCCAGCTCGTCGTCGCCGGCGAGCCGCACCAGGTCGGCGGCCACGGCGGGGCCGCCGAGGCCCAGCAGGCCCCCGTCCCGGACACCGGCGCCGGCAACGCGGGCGGCGGGGTCCAGGCGGTGGCCGCCCGTGTACAGGGGCCGGGCGGCGGGTGCGGCGGCGGCCGCCCACTCCGGCCCGGAGCCGGCCCCGGTGGCCGGCGCGTGCTGCTGCTCCAGTGCCGCGGCGAGTTCCCCGACGGTGGCGTCGGCGGGGAGCCGCAACTGGTGGTCGCGGCGGAGTCCGTCCGCGCTGTCCACGGTGGTGATGGTGAGGTTCACGGTTTCCCGTCGGTGCGTCAGGGCGTCTGAGGTGCTGCGGAGACGCCGGCGATGCCGGAGGTCGTGGGCTCGGCGAGGTCGTCGTCGGCGAGGCCGTCCGCGGCGGCGGGGCGCCGTGCGGCCGGTGCGGCGGCCGGTGCCGGTGCGGCCTCGGAGGTGACCCCGAGCGCGAAGTCGGGCTCGGCCAGATCGTCGTGGGGTGCCGCGGCGACACCGGCGGGCAGGACGTCGGGGTGCACGACGGGCGCGAGGACGACCGGCGGCTCGTCGTCCGGCCCGGCCGAGGCCGGGTAGGGCGGCAGGTCGTGCAGGGCCTTGACCACCGCGCGCGACAGCGGCAGGGCGTCGATCCGCCCGACCGCGGGGGCGCCGTGGACGGTGAGCATCCCGTCCCGTGCCACGGCCAGCAGCCGCACCCGGCCCCGGGCGGCGCCCAGGGTCAGCAGCCGCACGCCGTCCGGCAGCGGCCGGTCGACCGGCTCCGCGCACACCGCGAAGGCGATCCCGGGCTGGTCCACGATCTCCGCCGCCGGCCGCCCCGTGTGCCGCGGGTGCACCCCGGCCGCGACCGCGACCGAGCCCGCCGGCAGCCGGACCTCCAGCTGGGCGGCGAGGGCCTGGAGCACCGCGCGGGAGGCGCGCGGTGCGCCGTGCACGGAGACCGCGGGCGGCCCGGTGTACAGGTCCAGCAGCACCACGTTGCGTCCGTCGGTGCCCGCGCAGACCAGCAGCGGCACGGCGGCGGCGCCGGTGTCCTGCGCGTTCTCCCCGTTCTCGGGGTACTCGGCGTTCTCGGGGTACTCGGCGTTCTTGGTGTCGGCCACGTCCGCGCGGGCGATCCACCACAGGCGCGGGTCGGCGGCGTCCGCCGCCCACGGCTCGGGCGGTACGGGCACCTCGGTGCCCTGCGCCGTACCGGCGGCGACCAGCACGCCCACCAGGTCGGGCCCGGCCAGCACGCCGTACGGGAGGGCCGCCGGGTCGACGGCCGCGGCCCGGGTCATGGCCCGCTCCGCGTCGGCCCACAGGGCCGGGTCCCTCAGGAGCCGCAGCAGCAGCCGCAGCCGGCGCCGGTAGCGCACCTCGGTGCGCACCGGCACGGTGAACGCCCGCACCGTCAGACGCACTTCGTGTCGCGTGCGGCGGAACAGGGCCTTCCAGCCGCCGCCGCGCCGCACCAGCCAGTGCGTCACCGTCACGACGAGGATGACGGCGCCGGCCAGGCCGAGCCAGGCGGTCAGCCCGCCCCCGGCGATCATGCGGCGTCCCTTCCGCGCACGGCGTCGCCCGCCGGTCCGGCGAGCCCGCGGGCGCCGAGTTCGTCGCGCAGCGCCCGGATGCCGTGGTGGGTACGGGACTTGACCGTCCCCCGCGGCACGCCCAGGGCGCGGGCCACGTCCTCCCCGGTCTGCCCGAGCAGGTGGACCCGGGCCACCGCCTCGCGGTGCGCGGGGGCGAGTGCGTGCAGGGCCTCGACCAGCACGTGGCGGTCCCCGACCTCCTCGGCGTGGTCCGGGACGGACGCGGTGGTCGCCGCGGCGAAGTCGTCCGGTGTGACCCCGATGGGCACGGCACGGTTCCTGCGGACCCGGTCGGCCACGAGGTTGCGGGCCACCCGGAACAGCCACATGCGGATCGGCCGCTCGCGCCACTCCAGGAGCGGGGCGAGCTGCCAGGCCCGCAGCAGGGTCTCCTGGACCACGTCCTCCACGGTGTGGGGGTCGCGTCCGATCAGCCCCGTGACGAAGCGGCGGAGGCTGTCCCGTTCGGCGAGGAGGAGCGCGACAGCGTCCTCTTCCCCGCCTGTGCGGCCATGGTCGACGAGGCTCACGACCTCTCCCCAGGGATCGAAGATGATTGCGGCGGTGATTAAATCAGCGCCCACGACAGGACGCACAACCGCAGTCGGGCAACATCGGCCGGCATTCGGCCATCCGTTCCCAGCCGCGATCGTACAGTGGCAGGAGTTCGCTACGGTGTGGGTGCTCCCGTGACGCCGACGCTGCCGCGACGGGGACGCTGGCCTTTTCCTATGCCCCCTGTGATGTTTTCCGATGAATTCTTCGCGCCTTTGAGGAGACGTCGTGCCGTCCGTTCTCTCTTCCGGTTCCTCCGGCAGTCCGTCCGAGGACCGGACCGGTGACCCGGCGGCACCGTTCACCGAGACCTTCGCCCGCCGTCCCGCCCAGCCGCGACGCGGACTGCTGCCCGGCAGGCGGGTGTGGATCACCGCCGTCGGGGCGGTGGCGCTGGCCGTGGCCGGTGTCCTGATCGTGCCCCTGATCGGGCGGATCGACCTGTTCTCGGAGTCGCCCGCGACCTCCGTCCGGACGGTCGCCGAAAACGCTCCCGAGCCCGGGGCGACCGCCTCCGGCAGCCCCGGTGCCCCCTCCGCGCGGCCCGGGCGGCACGGCGCGCCCGGTGGCTCCCGGCCGTCCGGAGCGGCCGGCACGGGTGGTCAGGGCACAGGCGGTCAGGGCACGGGCGGCGCCGGGCTGCCCGCCGGCGGCAGCGGAACGTCGGGGCAGCAGACCGGGACCGGGGGGCAGGACCACACCGCCGGCACCCCGCACACCGGCGGCGCCACCGCGACCGCCACCGGCAAGCCCGCCGGCGGCTCGGGGGGTTCGGGCGGTTCGGGAAGCACCGGCGGGTCCGGCGGCTCCGGGAAGCCCCCGGTCGTGCCCGGTACGGGCCTGATCGGATCGGCGTCCGGCCGGTGCATCGACATCACCGACGCCACCGGCGGCACGGCCAAGGACGGCACCCCGCTGCAGCTCTGGAACTGCGACGGCATGGCCAACCAGAAGTGGGTCTTCGCCTCCGACGGCAGCCTGCGCGCGATGGGCCTGTGCATGGACGTGGCCTGGGGATCCACCGCCAACGGCGCGGTCATCCAGCTCGCGAACTGCCGGGGCAACGGGGCCCAGCAGTTCTACCTGAGCGCCGCGGGCGACCTGGTGAACCAGCAGGCCGACAAGTGCGTGGACGTGCTGGACGAGGGCACCGGCTCCGGCACGCGGTTGCAGCTGTGGACGTGCAACGGCCAGTCCAACCAGAAGTGGCGCAAGGGCTGATCCGCCCCGGCGCTCAGACGGCCGCCGGCTTGCGCAGCAGCAGGAGCGCGGCATCGTCGTGGAGGCGGCAGCCGACGTGGCTGAGCAGTTCGTCGCTGAGCGCGGTCAGGGTGCGGGACGGCTCGTCGGTCAGGTGCAGCGGGACCCGGTCGGCGCTCGGGTAGAACTCGCGAGCGCGGCCTCGATGACTCCGTCGGTGCAGAGCAGCAGTCGGTCGCCGTCGGCGAACGGCGGCACCTGGAGGGCCGGGGTCTGGCCGGTCAGGGCCCGCAGCCCGGGCGGCGGCGTCGGGCGCCGCGGTTCGACGGGCAGGATGCCGCCGTCGCTGCGCATCAGCAGCGGCGGCGCGGGGCCGCGGTTGACGACCTCCAGGCGGTCGGCGCCGGGCCGCCCCGCACTCATTCCACACCCACCGGCAACGCGCCCCCCTCAAGACCGGCACGCGCCGGCCTCCCCCGCCGGGCAGATCCCCGGCCCCGCGGCGGGGCGCCATGACGCGTCACAGGACCAGCGCCAGCACGAGCAGGGCCACCACCAGTGCCGCCACCCCCACCGCGGTCGCCCGCAGTACCCGCTGCCGGGACGGGAGCGGGACGACCTCCAGACCGGAACGACCGGGGAAGACGTAGAAGACCCGGTCCGGCTCCTGGTCGGCGGCGAGCCGGGCGAGGGGCAGATGGCGGATGGTGACGCGGCGCGCGACCTCGCCGGCGGTGCGGCCCAGCAGGGGGGCGATCGCGTTGTGGTGCTCGTCCTCCAAGTCGGCCGGCAGATCGGCGCGGGACGAGGTCAGGACCGTCTCGCGCCAGTCCCCGGCGGACCGGGCGCGGCGCCGTGCCCGGCCGGGCGGCCGTTTCTCCGGCAGCGTCACCGCGTCGGTGCGGTCGCGCTCCTCGATGACGGCGCCCGTCCATGTGGTGATCGCGCCGGTGCCGCCGCAGGCGTCGTGCGGGACGGTGCCGGACCCTTTGCACTGCGGACACGGGACGGAGCCGCGGCCCGCGCACTTGGGACACTCCGTACGGGCGCGGCCCGCGCACTTGGGGCAGGCCGCGTGCGGGCTGCGGCACTTCGCGCAGCGGACGCGCTCGGACGAGGCCGCGGCCGGGACCCGGGCGGTACCGTCCGCCGCACCACGGCGCGCGGACGCGCGGCCACGGGAGCGGCCGGTGCCCTCGCACGCCGTGCAGGGGTCCAGACCGCGGCAGGCGGCGCAGACGACCGTGGTGTCGCAGGGCAGGTCACCGCGGCCCTCGCACCGCTTGCAGTGCCACGTCCCGTTGCCGCATTCGCAGGGCCGCTCGCGCAGCGAGTCCCGCTGGACGAGCTCGATCCGCCGCGGCCGGCCGGGCTCCGGCGGCGGGTCGGTCCTGTGGGCCGCCAGGTCGGTGTAGACCGCGCGCTTCGACAGGTCGATACGGCCCTTGTGGGTCCGCGCGCTCTCGGTGCGCGTCTGCGTGGTCCGTACGATCCGGCAGTCCAGCAGCGAGTGCCAGGAGATCCGCACGGCGGTGGGGGAGCCGAAACGGACGGGCCCGCCGCTCCGCTCGGACAGGTACCCCTCCACTGCCCGGAGGATGTCCTCGTCGGTCGGCGGTGCGGACGGCATTCCGTACAAGGCGTCAACTCCCCATCTCCGGCGGATCAGAAGCGAACAGACCGCAGCGTACGGTCGCCCCGACGCGCCATCAAGAAGACGGGAGTTCACCGGGACACACGTGCCACAGCCGCCCCTCCCGACCCTCCGGCCACGCGCGCGGCCGGCCGCAGCGGGAGAGCGTGTCCAGGGAACACGCCCTCCGGCTCCCGCAGGCGGTGCAGCAGGATCCCCTCGCGGAGCGCCCAGGGGCACACCTGGAGACGCTCGACGCGGAACAGGTCCATGAGCGCCTCCGCGACGACGGCGCCGGCGAGGATCTGCCGGGCGCAGGTCGCCGAGACCCCGGGCACCCGCGCGCGGTCGGCGGCGGACAGGGCCGCCGGCCGTGGGATCCACCCGCCAGAGCCGCCCGGTCGAGGGTGCGCGGCACCTGCGGGCCCGCCTCGGGACGGGGGGCGCCGGTGAGGCAGGCGAGCTGGGTGAAGGTCTTGGATGCGGCGACGCTCAGGTCGGGCCGCGGCAGCCCGCCCACCACGGCCGCGGGCCGGGCGAGGACCGAACGGACGTGACGGCGCGGGGCCTTGACGTCCTCGCCCCGGCTCGGGCCGCCCGCGGGGAGGTGGTCGCGGGTCAGCCGCCCCGCGCCCAGCGGCAGGGAGACGGCGAACACCGGCTCGCGGCCCGGCCCGTGGGCGATCTCCAGCGAGCCGCCCCCGATGTCGAGCAGGAGGAGGGTCCCGGCGGACCACCCGTACCAGCCCCGTGCGGAGAGGAAGGTCAGCCGGGCCTCCTCCTCGCCGTCCATGTGGGAGACCTCCACCCCGGTGGCGGCCCGTACTTCGGCGAGCACGGCCCGGCGGTCGGCGGCGTCGCGCACGCACGACGTGGCGAACGGCAGCAGCACGTCGACGTGGTGGGCCTCCGCGACGGCGACCGCCTCGCCCACCGCCGCGGCCGGCCGGAGCACCGCCGCGTCGTCGATCGTCCCGGAGCGGTCCGTGCCCGCGGCCGGCCGGATCGCCTGCTTGTGGGAGGTGACCGGCCCCGGCGGGAGCCCCGGCATGAGATCCGCGATACGCAGGTGGGCGGTGTGCGGGCCGATGTCGAGCAGGGCGATTCTCGTACCCCGCGGCTACCCTCGCCATGCCCGGTTCACCGGTCCGCCGGGGGCCCGCCCGCGGTCGCGGCGGAACCGCGACCGCGTCCGCCGGGCCCCGCGCGGGGCCCGGCATGACGGCGCGTCAGGGGCGGCCGAGGGCGCGGTACTCCCAACCCGCGGTGCGCCACTGGACGGGGTCCAGGGCGTGCCGGCCGTCCACGATACGGCGGGAGGCGACCACGGCGCCCATCGCCTCGGGGTCGATCTGCCGGAACTCGGTCCACTCGGTGAGCAGGACCACGACGTCGGCGCCGGCCGCCGCGGAGAGCGCGTCAGTGCCGTAGGACAGCTCCGGGTGGCTGCGCCGCGCGTTCTCGGTGGCGGCCGGGTCGACGACGGTGACGTGGGCGCCGAGCTCGTGCAGGGTGCTCGCGACGTCCAGGGCGGGGGCGTCGCGGATGTCGTCGGAGTTGGGCTTGAAGGCGGCGCCGAGAGCGGTCACCCGCACTCCGGTGAGGTCGCCGCCCACCACCTCGCGCACGAGGTCGACGGTGCGGGCGCGGCGGCGCTTGTTGATGCCGTCCACCTCGCGGAGGAAGGCCACGGCCTGGCCGACGCCGAGCTCCTCGGCACGGTGCGCGAAGGCCCGGATGTCCTTGGGCAGGCAGCCGCCGCCGAAGCCGAGGCCGGGCTTGAGGAAGCGCCCGCCGATCCGGTCGTCGTAGGCCAGCGCCTCGGCGAGACCGGTGACGTCACCGCCGGTGGCCTCGCAGACCTCGGCCATGGCGTTGATGTACGAGATCTTGGTGGCGAGGAAGGAGTTGGCGGCGACCTTGACCAGTTCGGCGGTGGTGAGGTCGGTGACGACCACGGGGGTGTCGCGGGCGATCACCGGGGCGAAGGCGGCACGCAGCTGCTCCTCGGCCCAGGCCGAGGCGGTGCCGAAGACCAGCCGGTCCGGGCGCAGGGTGTCGTCCACGGCGTAGCCCTCGCGCAGGAACTCGGGGTTCCAGGCGAGTTCGACCTCGGCGCCGGCCGGTGCGGTGTTCCGCACCAGTTCGGTGAGCCGGGCCGCGGTGCCCACGGGGACGGTGGACTTGCCGACGACCAGGGCGCGCCGGCGCAGGTGGCGGGCGAGTTCGGTCACCGCGCTGTCGACATAGGTCATGTCGGCCGCGTCGGAGCCCCGCTGCTGGGGCGTGCCCACGCAGATGAAGTGGACGTCGCCGAACTCGGCGGCCTCCTCGAAGCTGGTCGTGAAGCGCAGCCGCCCGGAGTCCAGCGCCTTGGCGAGCAGTTCGGGCAGGCCCGGCTCGAAGAACGGCACCTCGCCCCCGGACAGACGCTCGATCTTGCCCGGGTCGACGTCCACGCCCAGGACGTCGAAGCCGAGTACGGCCATGCAGATGGCGTGCGTGGCACCGAGGTATCCGGTGCCGATGACGGTGAGGCGGGGGACCGTCCCGTCGGCTTCGCCGGGTCTGGCGCCGGCGACGTCCTCCGCGAGGGTGATGGCTGCCATGATCGCTCCAGGGTGTCTCGGTGTCTTCGCGTGTCGGGGTTGGTGCGGGACGCCGCGGATCGCCGGGTCCCGGGCCTGTCGGGGCGTTTCGGGGCGTGACCGGCTGCCGCGGCGGCCCGTCCGGGAGGACGGGCCCCGCGCGGCGGTGCGACCGGACTGCGGCGGGGTGGGCCTGATCCGCCGCGTCAGCTGGCGCAGTCGGTGTTGGTCAGGCCCTTCCCCGCGCCGGTGGCCTTGTTGTCACAGGCCACCTTGTTGCCGTTGACGGGTGTGAGGTTGAAGCCGTAGCCCGGGCCGTCCACGTGCGCGACGTTGCCCTTGAAGGTGTTGCCGCGGCCCCAGCCCTTGAGGATCTCGTGCGTCTGGAAGCCGTCCTCGGCCGCGTGGCTACCGGTGTTGAAGGAGATCGTCCAGCTGTTGCCCTTGACGTCGACCCACGAGTCGTTGTGGTCCCCGGACAGGTCGGAGCCGTCGAAGGTGTTGCGGGTGACGGTGCCCCCGGTGGTGCCTTCCTTGATGTCGATCGACTCGGCGGTGGTCGCGCTGATGCGGTTGCCGGTGACCACGTTGCGGTCGCTGTTGTCCGGCTTGCACTTGCTGACCGTGCACCAGTTGGACTCGGCAGTGCCGATGTACACGCCCTCGCCGAACTTGGGCTTGCGCAGGCCGGTGTCGCGGACGGTGTTGTCGCGGACGACGTTGTCGGTGCTGAAGTTCCGCAGGTGGATGGCCTCGTCGCCGATGTGCTCCACGGTCAGGCCCTGGATGACGGCGTGCTCGACCTTGTCGGCCATCACGCCCTTCTGGCCGTTGCGCACGGTGAAGCCGACCAGCCGCCAGTAGCTGGCGCCGTCGAGGTGGAAGGCGTAGCCGCCGTCGATGTCGCCGGCGTCGATCACCGCGCCGGGACCGCCGCAGACCCAGATCGGCCGGTCGGCGGTGCCCGCGGTCTCGGCGGTGAACTTGTCCTGGTAGGTGCCGTCGGCGAGCCCGATGACGTCACCGGGCATGGCGTTGCCCAAAGCGTCGTCCAGCGAGTTGGCGTCGCTCACCATGACGGTGGGCGCCGGGCAGGTGACCGCGTCGGCGGAGGCCTTGGCGGAGTCGGTGGCCTGCGGCGAGGACGGCGACTCCGGCGCTGCGCCGAGCGGCCCGGTGACGGGCGCGGACGGTTCGTCGGACGGCTCCGCCGGGGCGGACGGCGGGGCGCTGTGCGCGGTGTCCTTCGTGGCGCCCGCGGGCGACTTGTCCCCGCCGCCGGAGACCAGCGCCACGATCAGCGCCACGACGGCGATGACGAGGGCGGCTCCGGAGACCCACATGGACCGGGTTCCCTGCTTCATTCGGCCATCACCGGAACCCGGTCCTGGCCGGCGAGGCGGACCTCGCGGACCTTGTCCTTGGGCAGCGGGCGCTTGTCCAGGTACGGGTGGCGTCCGAGCTGCTGGGAGCGGCGGCCGCGCCGGCCGAGGGCCGCGGAGAAGAGGATGAGCAGCAGGATGCCGACCCACAGCAGGGTCATCGGACTCGCGTAGTGCTTGAACTTCACCCAGAACGAGCTGGTGTCGTACCAGGCGAAGGTCTGGTTCTGCTTCATCGTGGCATCGCCGCTGGCGCGGGTGCTGTCGATGGCGCTCGGCCCGACGCCGGCGATCACGTTGTAGGAGATCGTGGATCCCCCGATGTTCCCGACCAGCGAGACCCCGTGGTTGCCCGCGTTCTCGACCGTGTTGCCGCGCACCTCGGCGACGGAGTCGCGCACGTACACGGCCGTGTCGGCGTCCTCCACGATGTTGCCGGTGACCTTGGCGCCGGTCACCCCGTCGCGGACCGAGATCCCCTGCCGGGACTGGCCGATCAGGTGGTTGCCGGTGACGGCGACCTTCTCGGCGTCCTTGCGGACCACGATGCCCATGTCACCGCCGTTGACGGTGTTGTCCTGCACGCCGACGTCGGTGCCGCCGAGGACCTCGATGCCGTAGTGGCCGTTGTCCTTGGCGGTGCTGCTGGACACGGAGTTGGAGCCGTAGTTGCTGATGGACTGACCGGAGGCGGAGGGGCCGTGGGCCAGTGCCTGGCCGCTGATGGTGAAGCCGTTGCCGCCGTTGCCGATCGCCTTGGAGCCGGTCACGCGGACCTGCTGGGTGGCGCGGGCCATGACGAAGCCGTCACCCCCGTTGTCCCGGGACTCGGTCTTCTCCACGATCGCGTTGGTCACGTAGCGGTGCAGGACGAGCCCGTCCTGGAGGCTCTTGAGGATCTTGGTGGACTCGATGGTGACCCCGGTGGAGCCGGAGGCGAACAGCCCGTAGGCGTTGCCGGTCACGGTGGAGTGGCTGACGTCCGCCGACACGTACGACAGCTTGGGCACCGTGAAGCGGCTGTCCGGAGTGCTCACCTTGCCCGCCGGGCCGACCAGCACGCCGCTGCTGCTGAGCTGGTCGAAGTCCTCATCCGTCGTGTCGTCCGGACCACTGAGGCTGCCGGTGTTGGGCCGGTCGGTTCCGGTCAGGCTCAGCCCGCCGGTGCGGCCGCTCCAGAAGCCCAGGTCGGAGACGTCCGCGTAGGTCATGGAGAACTGGCCGCCGATGGCGCGGATGTAAGCCCGTCCGTCGCGCGGGTCGGTGTCGGGCTTGTTCTTCTGCGGGTCCCAGCTGGTGACCTTGACGTGCGCCTGCGGGGCACCGTCGAGCATGATCCGGCCGCCGAAGGAGACGATGGAGACGAAGCCAAGCCGACTGCTGGCCAGGTGCAGGTTCAGCCCGCCGGGGTTGGCCAGCTGCAACTTGGCGCCGGAGTTCAGGTAGATGTTCTCGGTCAGCAGGTACGACCCGTCGGGCTTGCGCACGAAGGTCTGCGGCGCGAGCTTCAGCAGGTCGGCAATGGTGTACACCTGGCTGCGCCGGGTCAGCACGAGGGTGTAGCCGCCGACGTTCCCTGCCCGGTACGGCTTGGTGTACTTCAGGTCCTTCAGCGGCGCGACCGCGGCGATCGCGCGGATCTGGTCGAGCCGGTGGTCCTCACCGGCGACCAGCGCGGTCTGGGTCTCGGACTCCTCCGTGGTGTACTGCGAGGCCGTGTCCCCCGCGTCGTCGGCGAGGGCGGGCACGGTCGGGGCGAGCAGCAGCGCCGTGAGGGGCAGCGCCGCCGCGACGCGCAGCGCGAGGCGGGTGCGCCGCGCGGGTATCGGGCGGTTCATGAGTGGAGGGCCCCCAAGCCGGAGGTGGCGGTCGTCTGCGTCGAGCCGAGCGATGCGGAGTCCTGGCCCTCGCCGCCGATGGTGTCGCTGCTGCGGGTGAGCCAGCCCTGCTTGTTCATCGTGACGAAGGCGTAGAGCTTGATCGGAAGCGAGATCATGATGACCACCAGGGCGAGCAGCGGCAGCAGCAGCACTTCCTGGGGGTGCCGGCGCAGGTGCGAGTACCCGCGGACGCCGCGGCCGACGAGCAGCCAGATGAGCGCCAGCGCGATGCCCTGGGCGGTCAGTTCGAGGCGGCTGAAGATCAGGTAGCCGACGGCCATGCCCATGGTGACCGGGGTGAGCAGGATCTGCAGCACCGTGATCTTGGTGACCAGCGGCTGACGCCACAGCCAGCCCTTGTACACGGCGGTGAGATAGCAGCGGTAGGAGTTGCGGCTCCAGCGCACCCGCTGCTTGACGAACGCCCGGAAGGACGAGGGGAACATCGACACCGCGCGGGCGGAGGACTGGTGGACGGTCTTGTAGCCGGAGGCCAGCACCAGCCAGGTGAGCCGCCCGTCATCGCCGGCTATACAGCGGCGGCCGAGGAAGAACTCGTCCTCCAGGTTGGTCAGCACGGGCGTGATCGCCGCGCGGCGGTAGGCCGCGGTGCGCCCGGAGAGGCAGGCGACGGCTCCGGCCCGGCCCATCGCGGGGACGTAGTCGTAGTACCGGAGGTTGACCAGCCAGTCGGCTATGCGGCGCCAGACGCTGGAGCCGCGGAGGTAGACGTTCTGCTGGGTGCCGACGCCGCCGACCGCGGGGTCGACGAAGGGCATCTGCACCGCGTCCAGCAGGCCCGGCTCCCAGCGGGTGTCGGAGTCCACCAGGACGACCACCTCACCGCTCGCCGCGCGTATGCCCACGCCGAGCGCGGAGCGCTTGCCGCGGTGCTCGAAGGCGATCACACGCACCCGGGGGTCGGTCACCTGCGCCAGCCGGCGGAGCACCTCGTGGTCCTCCACGTCGGGAACGATGATCACCTCCATCGGGTTCTGCGCCAGCCAGGTGTCCAGGCAGTCCAGGAGGATGTCGGGGTCCTCCCGGTAGGCGGGCACGACGACGGAGGTGGTGGTGCGGAAGTTGTTCACCACGGGTCTCGCGAACCGGGACAGTACGGCCCGGTAGAGCCAGAGGCCCCACACGAAGATGCCGGCGAGGCCCAGTGGCATCGCGTCCCGCCAGGACGTCTCGCCGACCGTTTCCACCAGCCATGACCAGGACGAGTCCAAGAAACTCGACATGAAAAAGGCCCCCACACGAACCGGGTCAATCGGGATTGACCAATAAAGCGACGCAAGCGACTCAGGTACGGAGGAATCTAGGGCATCAAACACACCGCCTTCACGCGGGTAACGCAAACTTCACTTTGGTCACGAACGTCCCTTCATGAGGGGAAGTGCTCTCGGTGAACCTGAACCGATCGACCGGCGGCCGAAATCGACCGCCCTGGCCAACGGGGCGGAAGGACGTCACCCGCTCCCCGTCAGGCCGGGACCCTCGCAGGTTCCACCACGGCGCCGCCGCCCGGACACCCGGTCCCTGGAGCGGCGAACACTGACACTCCGTAATCTGTGTGGCGGGTATCACATCGTCACATCGAATCCGGTGAACGCGCGATGAACGCCCCCTCGGGGCAGCCGGATTGTCCGGTTCGTCCGGCGGTTCGCGAGGCGGGCCGCTACCGGTGCACCACGGGCGGTCAGTGGACCGGCGGGCCGCTGCCGGCGGGGGCGGGACGGCCGCCCGCGGGGTGGACGACATGGAACTGGGGACCGTAGGTGTGGCCGCTGCCGTCGGGGAGGGGCATGTCCATGAGGGCGACAGCGGGCTCCTCCAGCTGCGTCATCACCTTGACCGCCATGTCCAGGGCGTGAGGGTCACCTGTGGCCCAGGCGGTCTGGAGACCGCGCAGCATGTCGCTGAACCTGAGGTCGAACTGCTGGAGCAGACGGCCCGGTTCACGCGCCGGACGGGGCCAGCCGCCGGCCGGTACGACGCCCATGGGGCGGACCTCGGGGAACGGGACCAGGTCGCCGGTGAACTCCCACAGCCCGCCGACCCGGCGCAGGGCGCGCCCGTGGTAGATCTCGGCGAACGCGTAGTAGTGGCCGAGGGCGTCATGGGCCAGGTGCGCCTGGGGGGAGGAGGACGTGCCCTCGCCCTGCTCCTTGATGATCTCGATCGCCCATTCGACGTCCCCCGGCGAGGTGATCGCCCGCAGCGCGTCGCCGCCGATCCGCCCGGTCATCTGTCCGCGCGCGCCGAGTTCGGGCCGGACGTCGCGGAAGGCGTCCAGCAGCCCGTCGTAGAAGTCGCCGATCGTGGGCGGCCCGCCGAGCGAGCGCAGCAGCGGGTTCTCGGGCATCTCGATGCCCATCATCACCTCGTGGACGTACCCCTTGGTGAGCCCGGACAGGTAGACGGTGAGCTCGCTGCGGACACCGCCCGGCAGCGGCCCCGGGTACGCCGGCACCGCGCCCGCGATCCAAGGGCGGCCGCCGACGGCGGTGAGCATGTTGCAGACCAGGCCCATGTGGAACATCTCGTCCACGACGATGCTCCGGAGCCTGCGGGCCGCCTCGCCGCGGCGGTCCTTCACCGACCACCAGGCGCACAGGTAGGGCGGGATGGTCGACAGCTCCAGTTGCACGGCGATCTGCAGGGCCTGCCGGATCCAGCGCACGTCGCGGCCGGGCGCGGGGATGTCCAGCAGCCGGGCGACCGTGCCGCGCTGCACCGCCCGCGCGGGGGCGGCGGCCCGGGCCGGGCCACCGAGGACGACGGGCCCCGCAGCGGCCAGCGCGGCCGAGGCGACGAACCCCCGCCTGCCGAGGGCGCCGGTGGCGTCGTGCGCGTCGACCGGGACGTCGCCCGGTCCGTCGTCGGTGTCGTCGCGGCGCTGAGTCACCCAGTTCTCCGTCCCCGAGGAGCCGTCTGCGGAGGCTGGCGAAGCTACCAGCCGTCACGGGTGCCCCCGGGCCCCCGCACCCGGCGTGGCGGCGGGCTCCGCCCGTGCGGCGCAACGACGGCGCTGGACCGCCGAACCGCGCGCGGGCCTCGTGGACGCGGCCGGGACCGACGCCGGCTCGCGGCGCGCCGCCGGGACCGCCGTCGTTCCGGGTGCCGTTTGGGACGCGGGAAGCGGGGCAGCCGAGCGCTGCGGCGGAACGGCCGCGGGTGTGTGGGGAAAGAGCCCTGGGCGCCGGGTTTCCCCAGGCCCGGCGCCCGGTGGGCCCGCGTGGGAAGTCAGTCCCGCGAGCCGGGAACGGCCGCGAGGGCGACGGCGGCGAGCAGCAGCAGCGCCGGGGCGAGCGCGACGGCGTTGCCGTGGCGGATCTGCAGCAGGCCGCCGACGAGAGCGCCCGCGAACATGGCCGCGACCGACAGCACCCGGCGCACGGTGGCGGGTCCCGGGCGGTCCGCGGCGAGCCCGGTCACGGTGAGGGTGAGCACGGTGGTGGTCAGATCGGGCACGGCGAGCTTGCGGACCACGGCGTTCTGCAGGCCCATCCCCAGCGCGAGCAGCACGATCGGCACGTAGCGCGAGACGTCCGCGGCGCAGGCCCCCATGGCAACCGCCACCAGCACCGCGTGCGCGGCCACCAGCAGCGTGAACAGCCGTACGGGGTGCGCGACGCGTGACACCAGCCGCCCGCCGGCCGCCGCACCCGCGAAGAACGCCGCCCCCGCGGTCAGTGACGCGGCGGCGGACAGCGCGCGGTCCCCGGCGAGCGCGAAGCCCAGGAAGACCACATTGCCGGTCATGTTGGCCACGAAGACCCGGCCGAGTCCGAGGTAGCTGACCGCGTCCACCACGCCCGTGACGAAGGTCAGGACGACCAGCAGCGGCGGCAGCACCCCGTGGTGGCCCGGCGTCCCGGGGAAGAGGCGGGCGGCGGCCCGGCCGAGCGTCGATTCCATGGCGGAAGCCTGGCCGCACCCGCGGCAGCGCGCCACCACCTCGCGCGGGACGGGGTGTTCCGGTCACGGCGCGGGCAGCCTGCGCAGCGCCGGCAGGCCGCCGACGCCCGGCACCAGGGCGGAGATCCGGGCGGCGGTGGCGGAACCCTCCGCGCGGTGCACGGCGACGACGGCCCAGAGGTAGGCGCAGCCGTGGACCGGCCCCATGAAGGAGGAGACCGGCGGCAGACGGACGGTGGCCAGGCTGGCGAGCAGCACGATCAGCGAGAGCAGTTCGACGGCGGAGGCGATCCGCGGCGGGCGCACGGCGGTCACGCTCCCGAGGTCGGCGCCGGTTCGTTCACGCTGCGCGCCCCGTGCCCGCGGGGGGTGAACGGCGGCGGTGCCGGCGGCATCGCCGCCGGGTCGGGGCGGCGTACGCGCGGCGCCGCCGCCGCAGGTGCCGCGCGAGCCCCGCGCCCTGCATCGCCTTTCCGCCATCCGCACAGCGGCCGCACGTCAGCGGGAGGACACCAGAAGGTCGTGTCGGCAGGGCAAGAAGGGACGACAGTACCTGCGGACAGGCGCGTGAGGCGCGGGGGCTAAAGAGATCATGGTCATATCCATCCAGCACATCCGAGCCGTCATGCGACGGCTGCCCGTCCGTCAGATCGCCTGCATGGCCCCCATCGTGCTGGTCGGCTACTGGGTCGTCCTGCACTGGCCGCTCATCGCCTCCGGCGGGCAGCAACTCCTCGACGCCAACCGTGCCTGGCTGCTGGCCGCGATGGCGGCCACCGGGCTCGGCTGGGTCGCGGTCTCCCTGATGCGGCAGGGCGTCGTCCTGGAACGGCTCCCCGCCGGACGGCTGCTGGCCACGCAGTTCGCCGCGGGCGCCGCCAACCACCTGCTGCCCGCCGGCATCGGCGCGAGCGCGGTCAACCTCCGCTTCATGCGGGCGTGCGGCCTGCCGCCGGCCCGGTCGGCGGCGGCCATCGCCCTGTACTTCCTCGCCGAGTGCGCGGGACGCGGGGCGCTGCTGGTGCTGCTGATCGCCGTCTTCCCCCACGCGCTGCGGCTGCACGGCCTGCTGCCGAACGGCATCTCGTTCTCGGTGGGCACGACCGCCGCCGTGATCGCGGGCGTCTGCGCGGTGGCGGTGACCGGCCTGCTGGCCGTGCGGAAGGTGCGCACCGCCGTCCGGGCCTTCCTGGCCACCGCGCTCACCGACGCCCGCACGCTGCACGCCCGCCCCTCGCGCGCGGTGGCCCTGTGGGCCGGGGCGCTCGCCTTCCCGGCCCTTCAGGCGGCCGGCCTGGTCGCCGTGTCGATGGCCCTCGAGATGCCGGTGCCGATCGGCCATGTCGCCGTCGCCTACGTCGCCGCGAGCATCGCGGCTGCCGCCCTGCCCACCCCGGGCGGCCTCGGCTCCGTCGACGCCGCGCTCGTCTTCGCCCTCGTCGCCTCCGGCGCCTCCGTGGCGGCGGCCACCTCCGTCGTCCTCGGCTTCCGCATCGTCACGGTCTGGCTGCCGCTCATCCCGGGCGCGCTGACACTCGGCGCGCTCGTGCGCTGGAAGGTCGTCTGACCGACGCGCGCCATCTGGGCACCCGAGGCGCTCACCGCCTCCGCCGCAGGACGGTGACGCGGCGAGCCGGAACCCCCGCCCGTGCCCTCCCCGGCAGCCGCGCGTCCCAGGCCCGCAGGCCCTCACCGCAAGGTCCACCGCCCCCGGCCCACCCGAGCACGCACCCCCAAGCCGTCACCGCCTCCGCCGCAGGACGGTGACGCGGCGAGCCGGAACCGCGCCCATGCCCACCCCGGCAGCCGCGCGTCCCAGGCCCGCAGGCCCTCACCGCAAGGTCCACCACCCCCGGCCCACCCGAGCACGCACCCCCAAGCCCTCACCGCCTCCGCCGCAGGACGGTGACGCGGCGAGCCGGAACCCCAGCCTTCCCAGACGGGATCCACCCCGTCGACACCACGCCCATGCCCACCCCGGCAGCCGCTCAGCCCGTGCGCGCTGACCCTGACCGCAAGATCCGCCGACCCACACGCACCACCCCGGCCCACCCGAGCACGCACCCCCAAGCCCTCACCGCCTCCGCCGCAGGACGGTGACGCGGCGAGCCGGAACCCCCGCCCGTGCCCTCCCCGGCAGCCGCGCGTCCCAGGCCCGCAGGCCCTCACCGCAAGGTCCACCACCCCCGGCCCACCCGAGCACGCACCCGCCTCGTCGAGCCGCACCCGTGCGCTCGAAGGCCGCCCGGACCCCGCGAAAACCCGTGGCCGGCGGGGCCGCCGCGTGCCACCCTGACCGCCGGGCACGAGCCCCAGGAGTGGGGAAGTGGGGACGTTGGAGCCGCACGAGTACGCCGATCAGGACGCCGTCGGCCTGCGGGAGTTGATCCGCGCGGGCGAGGTGACCGCCGCCGAGGTCGAGACCGTCGCGCGGCACGCCCTGGCCGAGGCCGGCGCCGGGCTCAACGCCCTGACGCTGCCGCTGTTCGACCCGGCACCCGCCCACGCCGCGGACGGACCGCTGGCGGGCGTGCCGTTCGTGGTCAAGGACGGCGGCCCGTTCGTCAGGGGCGTGCCCTTCACCCTGGGCAGCCGCGCCGTGCGGGGCGCCGTCGCGGACGCCGACCACGACCTGATGGGCCGCTTCCGGGACGCCGGGCTGGTGGCGCTCGGCCAGACCACGGCACCCGAGTTCGGGCTGAACTTCGCCACCGAGCCACTGCGTTACGGGCCGACCCGCAACCCCTGGGACCCGGCGCGCGGTGTCGGCGGTTCCAGCGGCGGCGCGGCCGCCCTGGTGGCCGCGGGCGCGGTGCCGGTGGCCCACGCCAACGACGCGGGCGGCTCGATCCGCATCCCCGCGTCCTGCTGCGGCCTGGTCGGGCTGAAACCGTCCCGGGGCCGCACGCCGTCAGGACCGCTCGCGGGCGAGGCGGCCTTCGGGCAGCAGGCGGAGTTCGCCCTGACCCGGACGGTCCGGGACGCCGCCGCCCTCCTCGACGCCGTCGGCGCGCCCGTGCCCGGGGACAAGGTGGCCCTGCCGGCGGTCCCGCGCCCCTATGCCGACGTCGTACGCGCGGACCCGGGACGGCTGCGGATCGCGCTGACGACCGCGGCCTGGACCGGCGGCACGGTCGACCCGCAGGTCGCCGCCGTCACCGTGGACGCGGGCAGGGTGCTGGAGTGGATCGGGCACCGCGTGACCGAGGACTCCCCCGCCGTGGACGGCGAGTCGCTGGTGGAGGCCTCGGTGCTGGTCGCGCTGGCGAGCGGCGGGGCGGTGCTGCGCGCGGCGCCCCGGCTGGACCGGTCGCGGCTGGAAGCGGTGTCGCGCGCGGTGCTCGCCGAGACCGAGGCGTGCACCGCGCTGGAGCTGATGGCGGCCCTCGACGCCCAGCACCGGGTCACCCGCGCGGTCGGCCGCTTCTTCACCGCGTACGACCTGCTCCTCACCCCGACGCTGGGCGCCCTGCCCGCACCGCACGGCACGCTCGCCCAGGACGACCCGCGCCACACCGTACGGTCCTGGCTGCGGCGGCTGTTCGCGTACGGCCCGTTCACGGCGGCGTTCAACGTCTCCGGGAACCCGGCGATCAGCCTGCCCCTGGGCCTGAGCCGCGAGGGGCTGCCGGTCGGGGTCCAACTGGTCGCCGCCCAGGGCCGGGAGGACCTGCTGCTGGGCGTCGCCGCCCAGCTGGAGCAGGCCGTTCCGTGGCGGGACCGCAGGCCGCCGTACGCCGTCGGCTAGGTCGTGCCCGGGGTGGGCGGTACGACGGGGACGGTGGGACCGGAGGTGGGCTCGGCGGGACTGGCGCTCGGGGAGGCGGAGGGCGTGGCCGTCCTGGGCGGGGCGCTGGGGACGGGGGTGGGCGGGGTACTGGGCATCGCCGGGAGCGAGTAGACGTGGCCGGGCGACACGATCTTCGTGACGGCCTGGGCGAACAGGGTGCTGGGTTCGCTGCCCTGGTGCGCGGTGTCCGAGTTGAGCAGCAGCACGACCGTCGCCTCCGCGTCCGGGAGGTAGACCACCACGGTCTGGTAGCCGGGCAGGGAGCCGTTGTGGCCGATCCAGCCGTGGTTGTCGAAGATGCCGAGGCCGTAGCCGGTGCCCGGGAGCCCGGTGGGCTTGAAGTCCAGGCGCTCCTTCTGGCTCGCGGGGGAGAGGATCGTCCCGGTGGCCAGGGTGTGCGCCCAGGTGCGCATGTCCCGCAGGTCGGAGACCATGGCGCCGGCGGCCCAGGCCCAGGAGGGGTTCCAGCCGGTGGCGTCGGTCTCCTGCCCGTCGGCCGTGTCCGTCGTGTAGCCGTGGGCGTGCGGGTCGGGGAGGGAGGCGTTCTTGGGGAAGGACGTGTGCCCGAGCCGGGCGGGTGAGATGACGTTGCGCTGGAGATAGCCGGCGAGCGGCTGCTTGGCGACCTTCTCGATCACCATGCCGATCAGCACCGTGTTGGTGTTGGAGTACTGGAACTTCTGCCCGGGCGCGGAGTTCGAGGGGTGCTGGAACGCGTAGGCCAGCAGCTCCGCGGGGAGGAACTCGCGCTCGGGGTTCTCCTTCAGCGCCTTGTCGAAGCCCTGGTCCTCGGAGTAGTTGAACAGTCCGCTGCGCATGTCGGCCAGCTGACGCAGGGTGATCTTGTCGCCGCCGGGCACGCCGTCCACGTACTTCCCGACCGGGTCGTCCAGCTTCACCTTGCCCTGGTCGACCAGCCGGAGCAGTCCGGTGACGGTGAAGGTCTTGGTTACGCTGCCGATGCGCATGAACAGGTCGGACGTCATCTTGGCGTCCGACTGCTTGTCGGCCACGCCGAAGGCGCGCACGTAGGAGCCCTTGCCGTTCGCCCACACTCCGGCGATCACGCCGGGCACGCCCGTCTCCTTCAGCACGTCCTGGATCGCCGAGTCGAGCCGCTTGGCGGTGTCGCCGCTCAGCTCGGGGAAGGCCGCGCTGCCGGGCGGGGCCGTGCCGTCCGTGGACCCGGTGGCGGGGGACGAGGACGCCGCCGCGGGGGCGGTGGCGTCCGGCCGGTCGGTGCGGGCGGGGCCGCCGCAGGCCAGGGCCGTGGGGAGGGCCGCGGCGGCCAGCGCCACCGCGATCGCCCGACTCACTCGGCTGCGGTTCCTGGGCGGACGTGCGCACGTGGGCGTCATGTCTGTTCTGTGCCTTTCGGCCGTGGGGTGAGGACGAGGGCGCGCCATCGCGAACGTAAGCCGCTCACCGGGGAACGGCGACCGGAGAGCGGCCGGGAACGGCCGTGCGGGTGACAACCGTCCACAGCCGGGGTCTTGACGGGGCGTCGGACCGTTGGGTTGAGTGGATGAGCCACTGAGCCACTGGAGGGTGAGATGGAAGCGCTGCCGCGTGAGTCGATCGTGGACGTCCTGGAGGACCGGTTGCGCGAGGAGATCCTCGCCGGCCGCCACCCCGCCGGCACGCTCCTGCCGCCCGAACGGCAGCTCGCCGAGGGCTACGGCGTCACCCGCACCACGCTCAAGCACGCCTTCGGGCGGCTCGTGCAGGCCGGTCTGCTGGAGACCCGGCACGGCATCGGCACCCGCGTGCGCGACTACGAGCGTCTCGGCGGCGCCGACCTGCTGCCGATGCTCGTCCGGCACGACGCCCGCTGGCTCGGCGAGATCTTCGAAGTGCGGCACGGCGTCGGCACGTTGATCGCCGGTACGGCCGCCTCCCGGGCCACCGCCGCCCACCGGGCCCTGCTGCGGACACGGATCGAGGCCGTGCGCGAGGCCGGGCAGCCGGACGCGGTGCAGTTGGCCGACGCCGAGGTGCACCGCGCGCTGGCCCGCGCGACCGGCAACCGCGTCTACGTGCTGCTCACCAACACCCTCTTCAACGCCTACCTGCCGATGCGGCGTCACCTCTCCGGTCCGTTCCAGGACCCGGAGGAGGCCCACGGGCGGCTCGAACCGGTCGTCGCCGCCGTCGAGGCGGGCGACGCCGCCGCGGCCCGCGAGGCCGCCGAGGCCTATCTCACCGCCACCGAACGCATCATGCGCGCCGGGCTGAAGGCGGCGACCCGGTGAACGCCCCCCGCGGCACCGCCTTCGCCGAGACCATGACCGGCACCGTACGGCTGTCCGGCGAGGACCGGGACCGGCCGGTGCGGATGGAACTCGCCGTCCGCAGCGACCGGTTGCTGCTCCCCCACCGCACCACGCCCGCCCGGGTCACCGGACGGCTGCGTATCGCGGGCCGCGCCGACGACCTCGCGGTCACCGGCACCCTGGAGATCTCGCCGCTGGCCCGGCGGCGCATCCACTACCGGCTGGAGTTCACCCTCGACGGGCAGCGTCACGTCCTCGACGGCTGGAAGTCGGTCACCCCGCGGCACCCGCTGCGGTCGATGACCGTCCTGCCGTTCACCCTCACCCGGGACGGCTCCCCAGAACCGGCCGGCACCGGGACGCTGCGCTTCCGCACCGCCACCGCGCTCGGGCCGTTCCTCGCGAGCTTCCGCTTCCCGGTCCGCGACGAGGCCCGTACGCAGTGGGCACCCCGCTCCGGCGGCACCCCCGGCCGCACCGAGGTCTGGTACACCACCGCCACCGACCCCGCCACCGGCGCGGGACTGTGGCTGCACCACGAAGTGGTCACCCCCGCCGACGGCAGCGGTGCCCACGCGCACGGCTGGGCGGCCGTCTTCCCCGCCAAGGGAGCGGAACCCGTCGAGCACGCCCGCTTCGGCCCGGTGCCGTGGGACGCCACCGGCGGCGTGCCGGAGGGCTTCGCCGCGGGCGGCATCGAGGCCGTACCGGGGCGGCTGCGCGGCACGGCGGGCGCCCTGTCCTGGGACCTCACCGAGGACCCCGGGGAGACCGAACCGCTCTACACCTTCCCCCGCTGGTCGTGGCGGCGGCCGCTGCTGCCTGCGGCGCAGATCGTGCCGTCGCCGCGGGCCCACTACACCGGCCGCGTCCGCCACGCCTCCGGCGAGCTGGACCTGCGGCGGGCGCCCGGCGCGTCCGCCCGGATCTACGGTCACGGCAACGCCCGCCGCTGGGCGTGGCTGCACGCGGACCTCGGGGACGGCGACGTCCTGGAGATCGTGGCCGCCGTCTCCACCCGCCCCGGGCTGGACCGGCTTCCCCCGCTGGTCTTCCTCCGCCTGCGCAAGGACGGCCGCGACTGGCCGCGCGGCGGAATGCGCCCCGCCCTCGGCCGCGCGGGGCTGCGGCGCTTCACCGCCGCGATCGGCCTCCCGCAGTGGACCG
Source organism: Streptomyces sp. RLA123 (assembly GCF_056270165.1). Classification (NCBI taxonomy): domain Bacteria; kingdom Bacillati; phylum Actinomycetota; class Actinomycetes; order Kitasatosporales; family Streptomycetaceae; genus Streptomyces; species Streptomyces sp. RLA123. Next base: position 3,917,753 of record NZ_JBWDOR010000003.1, read on the forward strand.
TCACCGGCCGCGCAGGCCGGCGGCGCGTCACCGTACGGGTCACCCAGCACCCCGAGCGCACCCTCGCCCTCGACTACGCGGACCCCGACGGCGCCGCCGCCGTCTGCCGCAACAGCGAGACCGCCGACGCCCACGTCCTCCTCGAACGCCGTGACGCGGGCCGCTGGCACACCGAGGCCGAATGGACCCTCGACGGCACCGCCCACGCGGAGGTCGGCGACCGGTGAGCGCGGTACAGGGGCTGGTGGCGGCGCTGCTGGCCGCCGAGGGGAAGGACGACTGGACCGCGGGGGTGGCCGGGCGGCTGGAGGGCCTGCTCGCGGCGATGCCCGCACAGGCGCGGCACGGATTCCGCGCGGCGGCCGCGGCGGTCGACGGCTACGCCAGGACGCGGACCGGGCACGGGCTGGAGGCGCTGACGCCGGACCGGCGGGAGGCGGTGCTGACCGGGCTGGCGGCCCGGCCCGCGCTGCTGCCGCTGCTGGACGTGGTGAAGGTGCCGGTCCTGCTGGCGGCCGGGACCGAACGGATGCTGCGCACGGGCACCCCGGCCGCCGTGCCCGTCGCCCCGCAGGACCCGCCGCTGGACTGCGTGCCCGCCGCGCGGTGGCCGGACCGCGCACGGGCGGACGCCGTCGTGATCGGCTCCGGCGCGGGCGGCGCGATGGCGGCCCGGACCCTGGCGCGGGCCGGGTTGCGGGTCCTGGTCCTGGAGGAGGGCCGCCGTCACACCACCGCGGAGTTCGGGCGCCGGGCCCCGCTGGACCGCTTCGCCGAGCTGTACCGCGACGGCGGCGCGACCGTCGCCCTCGGCAGCCCGCCGCTCGTCGTCCCCACCGGCCGTGCGGTCGGCGGCACCACGGTCGTCAACTCCGGCACCTGCTATCGCACCCCGGACCATGTGCTGGCCCGCTGGCGCCAGGAGTACGGGCTCGGCGCCTTCGCGGACGCGGCGGCCTTCGGCGCGCGCCTGGACGAGGTCGAAGCCACCCTGCGCGTGGCCACCCAGCCGCTCGACGTCCTCGGCCGCAACGGCACGCTCGCGCTGCTCGGCGCGCGCGAACTCGGCTGGCGGGCCGGCCCGCTGCGGCGCAACGCGCCCGGCTGCCGCGGCTCGTGCCAGTGCGTGGTGGGCTGTCCGGCCGGGGCCAAGCAGAGCGTGCAGCTGTCCGTGCTGCCGCAGGCGTGCGCCGCCGGGGCGCGGATCGTCACCGGCGCGTCGGTACGCCGGGTGCTGACCGACCCGGACCGGCCGGGCGGCCCGCGGGCCTGCGGGGTCGCCGTCCGGCGTGCCGACGGCAGCACCCTGGAGATCCTGGCCCCGCTGGTGGTGGTCGCCGCCGGTGCGCTGGAGACCCCGCCGCTGCTGCGCCGCTCCGGGCTCGGCCGGCACCCGTGGACCGGCCGCAACCTCGCCGTCCACCCGGCGACCAGCGTGGCCGGGCGCTTCGCCGAGCCCGTCGCGGACGGCGGCCCGGCAGTGCTCCAGAGCGCCGGCGTGGAGGAACTGCACGCGGACGGCATCCTCATCGAGGCCACGGCCCCGCCGCCGGGCATGGGCTCCTTCGTCCTGCCGGGTGTCGGGCGGGAGTTGCGCGCGGAGCTGGAGGACTCCGGCCGGCTGGCCACGTTCGGCGCGATGATCGCGGACCGGCCGGCCGGCCGGGTGCTGGGCCGCGGGCGTCCACTGCTGCGCTACGACGTCGACCCGCGCGACGGCCGGCGTCTGCTGCGCGCGGTGCGCGCCATGGGCGATCTGCTCTTCGCCGCGGGGGCGCGGGAGGTCCTCACCGGCATCCCGGCCGCGCCGAGGGCACGTACGCCCGCCGAGTTCCACGACGCACTGGAACGCGTGACGGTACGTCAGTTGCACCTGTCGGCGTTCCATCCCACCGGCACCGTCGCGATGGGCGCCGACCCGCGGACCGCGCCCGCCGGACCGGACGGCCGGCTGCGCGGCGTGGCGGGCGTCCACATCGCCGACGCCTCCGCGCTGCCCAGTTGCCCTGAGGTGAATCCGCAGCTCAGCATCATGGCGATGGCGTCGGCCGTGGCCGAGGCGGCGGTGGCCTCGGTCAGCTGAGGCGCATCGCCGCTCAGGTCGTCGTGCCGTGCGCGTAGAGCTTGCCGTCGTGTGTGCCGACGGCCACCGCCGAGGCGTGCGTCGTCGGCACGCACAACAGCAAGCTCTACGCGGCGCAGCGTGGGCGTCCCCGCGAGCACCGGCCGGATCATCTGCACCCCCAACGGGACGGTGGTGTACGTCGATCCGGCCGGCAGCCGGCTCATCACGGCGGAGCCGAGCGCCGAGTCCAGCAGGGTGGCGAGGGAACCGCCGTGCACGGTGCCCATCGGGTTGATCAGGTGGTCGCCGGGATCGCCCTCGAAGACCGTGCGTCCGTCCCCGTCCCCGTCCCCGACCCCGCCGAGCCGGAAGCCCAGCGTGCTCATGATCGAGGAGGCCGGGAACCGCCCGTCCAGCGCCCCTGGAGGGTCTCGGGGTCCGGCTCGGGGCGGCCTCCCAGGTGCGGGTGCGCGACCGACCCGCCGGGAGTGTCGCTCCCGGCAGGCTGGACACCGTTTCCGACACCCCGCCGCCGCTCACTCCATGCCGCGCCTGCCGGGGCTCCAGAACGGCTTGGTCAGCACCGACCTGCGCTCCCAGCCGCGTTCGCGGACCAGCACATTGCGCACGAGCTGCACGGTGCGGGCCTCCCCCGCGACATAGGCGACGCCGCCGGCCGGGTCGTCCGGCAGGTCCAGCGCCCGGACGGCCTCGACGAGCCCCTCGGAGGCCGCGGCGGAGGCCTCGCCCCGCAGCGGCCAGGCGAGCCGGTCCGCGTGCGCCAGGGGCAGCCGGTCCTCGGCGGTCGCCGTCTCCACGCAGCCGTGCACGGACGCGTCGCCGGGCAGCGCGGCGAGCATGGCGCCCAGCGCGGGCATCGCCGTCTCCTCCCCCACGAAGACGTGGTGCCGGGCCTCCGCACGCAGCACGAACGACCCCTCCGGCCGGCCCAGGCGCACCCGCGTCCCGGCCTCCGCCGCCGCGCCCCAGCGTGCGCCGGGCCCCGGTTCGGGATGCTCCATCACGCACAACTCGAGCGCGCCCGCCGGGTCGTGGCGCCACACCGAGTACGTCCGCCGGGTCATCCCGTCCACGTGCACCCGCACCTGCTGCCCCGGCCGGCAGGCCGCCTCGCCCAGCCCCGGCCCCTCGATCCGCAGCCGCCGCATGCGGGCGGCCGCGCGCTCCACGGACACCACCGTGCCGTGCAGCAGGAACCGGTCGAGCAACCGGTCACGCAGGGGGGTGCGTCGACCGCTGATCGCGCTCATTCGGGGGAACTCCTCGCCGCGGGGCCGCAGATGCGGTTCCACCGTAGGCTCCCGGGGACCCGCACCACCATCGTCCGGGTCAGGCGAAGCGGGCACTGGACACCGGCCCCGCGGAGGGCGCCCGCTCCCGCGGTCCGTCCGGCCACCGCCCGGCGAGCCGCGCGGCGAAGGCGCTGAAACCGGCGTCCGTGTCGGGCGGGGTGCCGCCGTCACCCGGGTCGGGCATCGGGTCGGCGGCCACGACCTCGTGCGCGATGTCGTACTCGGAGCGGTCGTCGGGCGGGACCACGCCGGGAGAGCCGTCGGGCGAGAGCCGCAGCCGCTCGCCCCAGGGCGCCACGCAGTGCTGCGCGAGCATTCCGCTGACGTCGGCGGACACGGCGGGCGGCCGGGTCCAGGACGTCGCGTGCTCGTACAGCACCTGCCCCGGGGCCGGGTCCAGGAGGCCACGGAGGATTCCGGGGTCCGCCGCGGCCAGGTCGTACGCGACGACGACGGTGTCCGGGCGGCCCGGCTCATAGGGCTCGACGGGCAGTTCCAGGACGCGTGCGGCGGCCAGGCCCATGATCCGGCTGGAGCGGTCGGGCAGCGCCGCCACCGCGCGCGGTGCCGTGCCGGTCGCGGTGAGCGCCGACCGGAGCCGGTCCAGGCCGCCCCGGCACAGGTCCGGACTGTCCTGGACGTAGGCGTACCGCCCCGTCATGCTCTCGAAGCCGTACGGGGACAGCGTCGCCAGCACGCCTCCGGTCAGCACGTAGTGCCAGCCGCGCAGGTCCCGCCCGTCCAGGGCCGTGGTCCCGGCCACGGCGCCGGCGCGTACGAGCCGGCGGCGCAGGCGCGTGTCGGCGGGCAGCCACCGCTCGTCGTCGCCCGCGGGTACGGGAAGCCGGGTGGTGGTGTCGCGGGCGAGTGCCAACTCACCTGCCATCAGCGCGTTGTGGGCCAGGAGATAGCGCTCGGGCCAGGCGGGCAGGGCGCTTTCGCGCTCTTTCAGCGGCTCCAGCGCCTCGTGGTGGCGTTCCTCGCGCTCCAGCGCGGCGACCAGTTCGACCAGGACTCGGCGGGAGTCCGGGGCCCCGCGCAGTGCGGCACGCAGGGCGGGCACGGCCAGGTAGGCGGCGCCCTCCTCCACGCAGGCGTAGCCGTACGCGTAGAGCTCCGCCACGCCGTCCGGTGCGGCGGCCAGTGCGGCGGCCGCCGCGGCCAGGTCGCCGGTGCCGGCGCGGAGGGCGAGGGCCTCGACGAGCGGGGCGAGGACGGCCGGGTCGGCGGTGTCGGCGTGCACACGCAGGGCGCGGACCGCGCCACCGGTGTCGCCGGCGTCGATGAGGCTGCGGATCTCGGTCAATTCGTGGTCCACGGGGCGGTTCCTCCAGGGTCCGGGCACGACGGGATGGACGGGGACGGACCCGTGGGAGGAGGGGAGCGACCGGGAGCGAGGACGTCCGGCGGCGCAGCCGGAGCCGCGGGGTTCACCGAGCGGGGCGGCGTGCGCCCTTCCGGTCGTGGGTGAGGGCGGTCATGCCGGGGATCATCCCCGGTATCTCCTCTGCGCGGCAACCGAATTCGCGCCGCCTGACGGGTGCGGCGGAACGCGGAACAGGGAGGGGGACGGCCCGTGCGGACCGTCCCCCCTCTGCCGCCTGCCGTCGGCCGATACCGCGCTACCGCGCCCCGAGCAGCGCGACCAGCCGGGCCGCCGATGTGCCCAGGCCCTGCGGGCCGGCCGGAGGCCGGGAGGTGCCGGGCGGCCGGCGCAGTTCCTCCTCGTCGTAGCGGCGGCAGCCGCGATGCCATGTCAGGATGCCCGCGAGCCAGTTCTCCAGCTCGCGCACATAGCGGTCCAGGACCGCGCGGGCCTCCACGCCGAGATCGAAGTCGTCGTAGAGCACGGGCAGTTCGTTCGCCGCCACGTGCTGGAACTCCTTCATGCGCCCGGTCATCAGGTCATGGACCACGGCGAGCGAGGCCGGCTCGTCGCAGTCGAAGAAGTTCTGCACCACCAGCAGGGCGTTGTGGATCTCGCCCTCGTACTCGATCTCCTTCCGGTACGAGAAGACGTCGTTCATCAGGCAGGCGTAGTCGGCGGCGGCGTTCTCCAGGGACCGCATCGGCCCGCTGCGGTACACCTCGTCCGGCACGGCCTGACCGTGCCCGAGCCGGCACAGGCTCATCGTCAGTTCGGAGCCGAAGGTGCGGCGGCGCATCTCCAGGTAGTCGACGGGGTCGGGGATCCGGTTCTGCGCCTGGTTGGCCAGTTCCCACAGCCAACTGGCGGTCATGCTCTCGACGGCGGCACGGAAGCGGCTTCGCGCCTCGGGCGTCATCGGCCCGGACGTCCGCGCCCACAGGTCGGCCAGACCGCGCTCCAGGGCGTTGACCGGTTCGGGCGCGGGCGTGCCGTCGACCGGCATGAAGGCCGGCAGGCGGTCGTTGGCGGCGCGGGCGCCGGCCAGGTCGCGGGTGCGGCCGAAGACCGCCGGAAACCAGTCGTCGGCGTAGGTCCCCCACGTGAGCCAGCCGGACGTGAGGTCCAGCGCCTCGGGGGACGCGTCGGGATGGATGCCCGCGGCGCACAGCGGGAAGTCGAACGCGACCAGCTTGCGCTCGTCCCACACGAAGGAGGAGGGGACACCGGGCTGCGGCACCAGCAGGCCCATCCGGTGCGCCCAGTCGGCGATGTTGCGCCGGGCCGCTTCCAGGTGCGGGCTGAGCGTGGCCGGGAAGGGCATCAGGAAGTCGGGCAGCGGGAACGGCCCGGTCCGCCGCGGCCCATGGGTGAAGCTCCGGACGCGGGCGGCCTCGGAGCGCTGGGTGGTCCGCACCGTGCCGGCCGACAGCCCGATCCCGCCGGGCAGCGCGAACGGCGACCAGCCCGTGGCCGCGGGGGCCCCCGCGCCGCCGCCGTTCATGTAGCGGCTGGAGCGCATGTGCCACTCGTGGCCGCCGGACTGCCAGTCCTGAAGGCCCTTGATGTACGCCAGCACGGCGGCGCACTGCGCCGCGTCGAGCCCGTGCTCCGCGACGAGCGGCGGCAGTTCGGTCACCGCGGTGTTCTCGAACTGGTGCAGGCGCGAGGTCAGCAGGTCGTTGACGGACTCCGCCGCCTCCTGGGTCGTGCACCCCAGGAAGGTCTCCAGGACGAGCACGCCGTTGCTGAGCTCGCCCTCCTCCTCCGTCTCGCGCTGGTACGAGAACAGGTCGTTGCGCAGGTGCACCCCGTCGGAGAAGGCGTCCCGCAGCACGAGCATCGGCCGGGACCGGGCGATCGCGGCCGGCACCTCGGCCCCGGCCGCGTACTCCACCAGGCCCGCGGACCACGGCGCGCCGCCGACCTTGCGGCGCATCTCGATGTACTCCACCGGATTGGGCACCCGGCCCGCGTTGATGTTGGACAGCTCCCACAGCGACTCGTTGAGCAGGTGCTCGGTGCTCTCGGCGAACCGCCGGCGCCAGTCCAGCGACATGGCGGGGACGGTGCGCCGCCACAGATCGGCGAGCCCGGCCTCGACCGGGTTGACCGGCTCGGGCATGCCCTGTGCCAGGTCCATCGGCATGAAGGCGGGCAGCCGGTCGAGGTAGGCCTTGCCACCGCGACGGTCCTGGGAGCGCTTGAACGTCTCCAGGAAGTGGTCGTCGAAGAAGAAGACCCACACGTACCAGTCCGTCACCAAGGAGAGCTCGGGTCCCGGGCAGTCGGGGTGTGTATAAGCGCACAGCAGCGCGTAGTCGTGCGCGTCGAGGTCGGCGGTGTCCCAGATGCCCGAACCCTCCAGCATCCCCATGTCCCGCGCCCACGTGCGGGAGTGCTCCCGCGCCTCCTCCAGACGGGGGTTCAGGCGCGCGGGGTGCGGCAGGTAGAAGTCGGGAAGTTCAAATGGCTGCGTCACTCGTTCAGCGCTACCCGCACGGATGGGGGCTATCCGGCAGAGCGGTCATGTCACACGAAGGGGTGACGAACCGAACATGACGCCGCGACCAGGGTGGCGTTCGGGGACGCCTCCGGGGCCGCGGCGTGCTATGGAACGGCAGGGTGTGCGGGGCCGGCACGGCCGGCCGCCCTGCCGGTCAGACCGGGTGGCCGAGCTTGTCGTCCCTGCCGTGGTGACCGTCCCCGCCGTGGTGGTCGAGGTGGTCGGCGTGGTCGCCCCATCCGCGGCACAGGGCCCAGATGATGAAGATGTCGATCGCGATCATCAGGAAGGCCCAGAACGGCGTGTACGGCAGCCAGGCGAAGTTCACCAGGATGTTGAACGCGATCAGCGCCACACCCGCGACCCGTGCCCACCTCGGCGCGCTGGAGAGCAGGGCCGTGCCGACGATGAGGACGAGGACGCCCAGCACGAGGTGGATCCAGCCCCACGCCGTCAGGTTCCACTTGAAGATGTAGTGGCCAAGCCGGACCCAGACGTCGTCCTTGGCGATGGCGGAAATGCCCTCGAGGATGGCCCAGACACCCGAGACCATCATCAGGACGCCCGCGAACACGGTGCCGCCGGTCGCCCAGCCCGAGTGGTGATGCGGCTTGACCGACTGCGTCTGCTGGCTCATCACAAGGCTCCCATCGCGTCGGTGGGTGGACACCTCACACGGTCCGCCCGCACCGCCCGGTCGGCCATCGGCGATGGGCCGTTCGGGTGACGCGGGAGCGACACGCCCCGCGCGCCGCCCGGCACGGAGCCGCGCGAGTTCACCGGCGCATCGTCCTGTCCGGGCTCGTCAGCGCCGTCAGGGGCGCCGGCGGCGGCACACCGCGGGAAACACCCGGCCCGGCCCTCGCCCCCGGGACGCGGAAACGCGGAAACGCGGAGGCCTACGGAGCTCGGCGCCTCCGGACCGAGGACGGTATGCCCGCCCCGCCCGAAGGCCGGGATTCCCTGCGAGGATCAGGGGATGGCAACCACACTCCGGCTGTCCCAGCAGCCCGAGGCCGACGCGCTGCTCGGCCGCAGCCCGCTCGCCGCACTCACCGGCATGCTCCTGGACCAGCAGATCCCGATGGAATGGGCCTTCACCGGCCCGCACACCATCGCCACGCGCATGGGCCGCGACGACCTGGACGCCCATGAGATCGCGGCCTACGACCCCGAGGCCTTCGTCGCCCTGTTCTCCGAGAAGCCGGCCGTGCACCGCTACCCGGGCTCGATGGCCAAGCGCGTCCAGCAGTTGTGCCAGTACCTCGTCGAGCACTACGACGGCGACGCCGAGGCGGTCTGGCGCGGTGCCGGTGACGGCAGGGAACTGCTGAAACGGCTGGGCGACCTGCCCGGCTACGGCAAGCAGAAGGCGCAGATCTTCCTGGCCCTGCTCGGCAAGCAGCTCGGCGTCACCCCCGAGGGCTGGCGCGAGGCCGCCGGGCTCTACGGCGAGCAGGGCTCGTTCCGCTCCGTGGCCGACATCACGGGACCGGAGTCCCTGGACAAGGTGCGGGCCTTCAAACAGGAGGCCAAGCGCGCGGCCAAGGCGGCCCCGCCCGCCAAACCCGCGAAACCCGCGAAACCCGCCAAGAAGGCCAAGGCCCAGGACTAGCGGCGGCGTCGCTTGGACGTGCCGAAGAGGGACCGGGTGATCTCGCGCCCGAACTGGGTGCCGACGGAGCGGGCCAGCGACTGGAAGACGCCGCTGCCGATCACCTGCTCCACGACCCCCGGCTCCTCCTTCGGCCGCTGCTCCCCCTCCTCCCGCTTACGGGCCGCGGGTCCGGCCGCCGCGGGCCGCTCGCTCAGGCGCTCGTACGCCGACTCCCGGTCCACCGCCTGGGCGTAGCGCGGATACAGCGCGGAGCCCTTCACGGCCGCCTCCAGCGCCTCCGGGGCGACCGGTCCCATCAGCGACCGCGGCGACCGCAGCCGGGTGGCGGCGACCGGGGTGGGGGCGCCGTTCTCGCCGAGCACCGTGACCACCGCCTCGCCGGTGCCGAGACCGGTGAGCAGTTCCTCCAGGTCGTACGGGGACACCGGGAAGGTCCGCACGGTCGCCTTGAGCGCCTTGGCGTCCTCCGGGGTGAAGGCGCGCAGCGCGTGCTGGACCCGGTTGCCGAGCTGCCCCAGCACATCGGCGGGCACGTCCTTGGGCGTCTGCGTCACGAAGAAGATCCCCACCCCCTTGGAGCGGATCAGCCGCACGGTCTGCGTGATCGCCTCCAGAAAGGCCTTGCTCGCCCAGGAGCGCCCCGAGATCGAGCGCCGGTCCGGTGAACGCGTACCCCTGGGCGATGGTCCGCGCGGCGTCGGGCGTCGTCGGCGTGGTCATGGGCTGCTCCGCTGCTCCCGCTATCACCGTATTTGCCCACCATCGCACTCCCGCACCATTGCTGCGCCCGTACGCCCTTGCCCGGTAGGCTTTCCGTGTGATCTTCAAGCGCATCGGAAACGGGCGGCCGTATCCCGACCACGGCCGGAAAAGCACCCGTGAATGGGCGGACGTCGCCCCACGTCCGGTACGCCTCGACCAGTTGGTCACCACGAAGGGGCAACTCGACCTGGAGACCCTGCTCGCCGAGGACTCGACGTTCTACGGGGACCTGTTCGCCCATGTCGTGAAGTGGCAGGGCGACCTCTACCTGGAGGACGGGCTCCACCGTGCCGTGCGCGCGGCACTCCAGCAGCGGCAGGTGCTGCACGCGCGCGTGCTGGAGATGGACTGAACCCGGACGGCCGAGAGGGCACCGGCGGGCGGTACTGACATCCGTTCAGCCGATTGTTGACCCTTTCGGGTTCAAGTCGTCCCGATTGGCCGCGATTGGTTGATCGTTTAGTAGGCCAAGTCGGAATCCAGCACTACGCTGCGCACATGAGCATGCTGACGCCCCCTGGCATGGGCGGGAAGTACCGTGTCACCGGGAACCAGTACCCACGAATGCGCCGTCCACGGAGCCGGGTCCGGATCGTGACGGTACTGGTCACGACCGTCGCCGTGCTCGGCCTCGCCGGCTGGGGCACGATGCAGCTGGTCGACGTCTTCGACGGCGACGCCGCAGCCAAGGGGAAGCCCGCGCAAGCGGCCAACGCCTCCAAGGAGCGGGCCTGCGAGGCGGTCGCACCGGCGCCCAGAACACCCGGCAGCAAACCCACCGCGTTCCCCGAGCCCGGGCAGCTCACGGTCAACGTCTACAACGCGACCGCCAAGAGCGGCCTCGCCAAGAAGACCGCCGACCAGCTCGCCGCCCGGGGCTTCAAGATCGGCACCTTCGGCAACGCCGACCCCGAGTACGACCGCAAGGTCACCGCGGCCGCCCTGCTGCTCGGCGGCTCCGGCACAAAGGCCGAGGCGGCCATGAAGGTGGTCGGCGCCCAGTTCAAGGGCACCACCGCCTACAAGCCCGCGGCCCCCAAGAGCAAGCACGCGGCCGACACCGTCGACCTGATGCTGGGCAAGGGCTTCACCACGCTCGCCGCCGACAGGGTCGTCGAGAGGAACCTCGTCCTCCTCGCCAAGCCGAGCGCGGCCCCACGTCCGGCCGGCTGCTAGGGCGGCCCGACACAGACGTCAGGGCGGTCCGGACCCCGTGCGGGGTCCGGACCGCCCTGACGTGTCGGAAGGGTGCCCGCTAGCCCGCGGTGCCGTAGAGGCGGTCGCCCGCGTCACCGAGGCCCGGGACGATGTAGCCGCTCTCGTTGAGGTGGCTGTCGACGGCGGCGGTGACGACGGTGACGGGCTTGCCCGCCAATGCGCGCTCCATGGCCTCGACGCCCTCCGGGGAGGCGAGCAGCACCACGGCCGTCACGTCGTCCGCGCCGCGCTCGATCAGCAGGTCGATCGCGGCGATCAGGGTGCCGCCGGTCGCCAGCATCGGGTCCAGCACGTACACCTGCCGCCCCGAGAGGTCCTCCGGCATGCGGGTGGCGTAGGTCTTGGCCTCCAGCGTCTCCTCGTCACGAATCATGCCGAGGAAGCCGACCTCGGCGGTCGGCAGCAGGCGCACCAGGCCCTCCAGCATGCCGAGACCGGCGCGCAGGATCGGCACGACCAGCGGCCGCGGGTGGGAGAGCCGTACGCCCGTGGTCCGCGCCACCGGCGTGGCGATGTCGACCTGCTCGGTGCGCACATCACGGGTGGCCTCGTAGGCGAGCAGGGTGACCAGCTCGTCGGCCAGCCGCCGGAAGGTCGGCGAGTCGGTGCGCTCGTCGCGCAGCGTGGTGAGTTTGTGCGCCACCAGGGGGTGGTCGACGACATGGATCCGCATGCCCACGACTTTAACGTCGCGCCCGCCCCCGGGCAGAAACGGCTGCCCCTGAGCGGCTGTGCAACGGGCCGCTTTGAAACCACACTGAAGGGGGAAGGCGAGCCCTTACGCCCGGACCGTACCGCCCGGGCCCCGCGGATCACCAGAGGTGTTGCCCCATGACGGAGCACGACGACGGTGGCGCCGACGCGAGCGACGCCCGTACGCAGCAGGAGCGCGACGCCGAACGCAGACGGCGCCGGACGATGTTCCTGCGGGAGCTGAACGAGGCCAAGGAGCTCCGCGACCGCGTGCAGCCACGCAGGGCGCGCGCGGCGCGGGCGCGCCAGCAGATGCGGATGCGCACCTTCCGCTGGTAGGCCACCAGGACGGCCCAACCGCCCCTGCCGGACGGGTTCCGGCGGGTCCCCGCAGGCCGCCGCAGGGAAAAAGCCGGAAGCCCTGGCACGCGGCGCGCGCGGAAGACCCTTCGCAAAGCCGAGGTTTCTGCCACGATGCCGAGTGTGGGCGGGGACCCCCGAGCTGATCATCCGGCTCCCGCCCGAAAGTCCGGACGGCCTGAGACCTGTGGGAGAGTCACGGTGTATTTCGCCGCACTGCTCGCGCGCACCGAGGACGGTTGGGAAGCGCGCGAGACCGATCTCGACGATGTGGAAACCCTCGGCGACCTGACCGAGGTGGCCCGTGCCGCCTCGACCGAGGAAGATACGGTCCTGGTCTTCATCGAGCAGGAGGACGCCTGGTTCGGCGTCGTCCGCTTGGACGGTGAAGAGGACCCCCGGATCTATGTGTCCGACGCCGCCGCGGCGGCCCGCAGCTCCTACGGCGAGATCCTGCTCACCGACGAGCTGCTCGGCCGTGACCCGGAGGACCTCGACGAGATCGTCGACCTCGACGGCACCGAGGAGGGTGACAGCGAGGAACTCGACGACGACGTGGTGCCGGGGCCGACCGAGGTCCATGTGCCCGTGGGCCCGCTCGGTGACGCCGAGCTGCTCGTGGACCTGGGGATGAGCGACAAGGAGCTGCTCGCGCTCAGCGGCGACGGCGCGCTGACGGGCGAGGCCCTCGGCGAGATCGCCGACTCGCTGGGCTGCGCGGACGTTCTGGAGGCGGTCCGCTGACCGATCCGCTCCGCGACCCCTGGGCCGGGCCCATGCGGCTCGCCCTCCACGAAGCGACCCTCGCCCCGCGCACCGGCGACGTGCCGGTGGGCGCGGTCGTGCTGTCCTCGGACGGCACGGTCATCGGCCGGGGCCGCAACGAGCGGGAGGCGGTCGGCGACCCGACCGCCCACGCGGAGGTCCTCGCCATCCGCGAGGCCTCCAGGACGGCCGGTTCCTGGCGGCTGGGCGGCTGCACGCTGGTCGTGACCCTGGAGCCCTGCACCATGTGCGCGGGCGCCGTGGTCCTGTCCCGGCTGGACCGCGTGGTCTACGGCGCCCTCGACGAGAAGGCCGGCGCGGCCGGTTCGCTCTGGGACCTGGTCCGCGACCGGCGCCTGAACCACCGCCCGGAAGTGATCTCCGGGGTGCTCGCGGAGGAGTGCGGTGAGCTGCTCACCCGCTTCTTTCGCACAAACGATTTCAGAGCACACCCGGACGTCCGCTAAGCTCTCCCTCGGTAGCGTGTCCGAGCGGCCTAAGGAGCACGCCTCGAAAGCGTGTGAGGGGGCAACTCCTCCGTGGGTTCAAATCCCACCGCTACCGCTCTGAAGAGCAAAAACGAAGGGCCCCACTCAGTCGAGTGGGGCCCTTCGTGATCTTTGGTCTCCGTTCTGGCCCCGGTTGGCCGGTACGAGGGCCCCGGAGGAGCCGTCGTCGTCCCCCGGCCTTGTCCCGCGGGGCGCCCCACAGGGTGCTGCCGAGCTTGTCCGCGATGCTCTGCAACACGGGGTCTGTGGCGTGCTGATAGCGGCGCCGCGGCGGTGGCCGCGTCCCCGCCCCGCGGGTCGCAGGGCACACGCCCGGCCCCCGGGAGGCGGGCGGAGGGCTCGCCTGCCCGGGGAACGGGGTCACGGAAGGGCCGGGGTCACTTCACGTCGACGGCGTCGGGGGTGCCGTGGGAGGTGCGCAGCGTGGTGGTGCCGTTGAAGACGGGCATCCAGGTGCCGTCCTTGCCGGCGGTGAGCTTCTTGGTGAAGCGACCGGTCGAGTTGGTGGTGGCGTAGCCGCTGTACGCCCACTTGGTGCTGCCCTTGGGCTGGAAGAACAGGGAGACGCGCTGGCCGGGGACGGGCTTGGTGGTGGTTCCGGACTTGCGGTCCAGCACGCCCGTGGCGGTGAGGGTGGCGCCCTTGCGGACCAGCTCGGGGGAGGCGTTGAAACCGTAGATGGCGGTGGTGTTCAGAACGAGGCAGGCGGGCTTCGCGCCGGTGGGGCGGGTGGCCGTGAAGTTCGCCGTCGGGAAGAAGGTGTTGGGACCGACTCCGGGGTACTCGCCGGCGGACAGCTGGTGCTTGCCCGCGGTGAAGTTGCCGCCCAGGAGCAGCCGGGCGGTGACCACCCGGTGGTCCACGGGCCCGGTGGCCCAGCGGTTGAGGGCCGTCATCTTGCCCGGAAGGAACGTGTTGGTGCCGACCGGGTTCCAGGTCCCGAGGACGGGGTCGCGGATCTCGATGCGGGCGTCGCAGGCGGGCGGGTTCTTGTCCGACCAGCCGGCGTCCAGGCCGAAGCCGGCCTCCTTCAGGCGCCAGTCCGCCTTGTGCTGCGTGCGGATGTCGAGGGTGAAGCCGACTGCCCGCCGGTCCACCGGCACGGTGGCCGGCAAGCCGAGCACCTTGGGCACCATGCCGCGCACCGCGAGCCCGGCGGTCTCCCTGCCGACCAGCGCGGACGGGCCGCCCTCGCCGTCACTGCCACCGCCGAGGCGCGCCCCCGCTCCCAGGCGGTGGATCGGCTCGGTCATGGTGGACTGCGGCATGGACAGGCGGATCCGGTAGGTGTGGCTGGTGTGCGGCTTGAGGGTCCAGCCGTCCGCCGGACCCATCCGCCAGTGCAGGTTGACGGGGTAACGCCATTCCGAAGGCTTGGAGCCGAACGGGTAGAGGACCTTCAGCGGCGCCCGGTGCCAGGTGTCGCCGCTGCCGTCCGCCCAGTCCATCAGGACCGAGCCGGCCGGCATCGGGTCGGTCCAGTCCATGGTGCTGATGTCCCAGAAGACATGCTGACCCGTGAGAGTGGTGGAGCCGGGGTTGGCCACGGTGAGCGTGCCCTGCGCCCAGTCCCCCTTGACCGTGACCGCGCCGGGCAGCGAGACCTTGACGGAGCCGTCGAGCCACGGGTCCGCCGAGGCCGACGCCGAGGACGTCATGACGGCGCAGGCCGGCAGTGCCACGGCAGCTGCGATCAGCAGGCGTGTGAGTCTCAAGCGGATACTCCGATGAGTGTTGATCCGGCGGCAGTCGACTGCCGCGCCCCCCGCCCGCACCGGATGCGTGTGCGAGCGAGCACACCCTAGCGGCCGAGGCCGACAGCGGGCCCCGGGGTTTCCGGGGCCGGAGTTGCCCAGTGGCCGTGCCGGTCTGCAGTCCAACTGGTCTTCCCTGGCGGCACTCTGGGCTCTGGTCTCATCCGCCGCGGTCCGCCACCGTTCAGGGCGGGACGTCGCTACGGCCTGGCCGCTGGTCAGGCCGTACGCGACCTGCGTCGCACAGCGGGTCACCGGCCTCGAAAGCGTGTGAGGGGGCAACTCCTCCGTGGGTTCGAATCCCACCGCTACCGCTCTGAGCAGGAAAACGAGGGGCCCGGCGGTTTCGACTGCCGGGCCCCTCGTCGTCCTCCGCTCCGCGCCTGTGGTCCCGCCCGGGCCCGCGCCCGTGGGTCAGTCCTCGTCCCGCGCCACCCGGGTGGCGACGGTGGCGACGTTGTTGCCGGCGTCGGTGTCGAGGGTGGTGGTGACGGCCCGGGCCGTCGAGGTGATCAGGCCGAGGCCGGGAGGCGCGGTGAGGTCGACCTCGAAGGTCGCCGTCCGGCCGGGCGCGAGGTCTCCGACGGTCCACACGACCCGCTGGATGGACGGGTGCGGGCCACCGCCGCTGAGGAACCGCACGCCGCCGGGTGCGCGGGTGCTCGCCCCCCACCAGGTGATGTCCGGGAGGGGGCCGGAACCGGCGCGCGGGTCCCCGTCGAACGGGCGTCCACGGCCCAGGAGCTCCAGCGTGGCGGCCACGCCGGTGGCGGTGTCGGGGCCGTTGTTGACCACCCGCACGGTGTACGTGAGGGGGCCGCGCGGCGCGACGGCCTCCGGTGCGCTCAGGGTGATCTGCACATCGGCGCTGCTCGTGGCGGCGACACCGGCACCGGTCAGCGCCGCGCTGCGGACGCCCGCGGTGGTGTCCGCGGTGAGCGCGGCGGTGCGCGTACCGGTCGCCGTGGGCCGGAAGGTCACGGCGATCGTGCAGCGGGTCCGCGGTGCGAGGCCGCCCGTGCAGGTGCCGGCCCCCAGGGCGAAGTCCGCCGCGTCCGCCCCGGACAGGGACACCCCGTGCACGGTCTGGGTCGTGGTGCCGTGGTTGGTGAGCGTGAACGTCCGTGCCGCGCCGGTGGTGTTCAGCGGCTGGCTGTCGAGGTCCAGGCTCGCCGGGCTCAGCGTGACGGCGGGCGTGGCGATGCCCAGGGTCAGGTCGCTGGGACCCGCCACCCCGTTGCCGAAGGCCACCGTGGCCGAGGAGGTCGCGGTCGGGCCGGACGGGGCGGCGGCCACCCGCGCCGTGTAGGAGAGGGTCACGGTCCCCCCGGCGGCGAGCGTGCCGCCCGAGGCGGCGCCGGCGCCGGTGCCGAGGCGCGCGCTGACCGACGACGCCGTGACGGTGACCGTCTCCTGAACGGCCGTCGCACCGTCGACCCGGACGTCTCTCACGCCGGTGAGATTGGTGAGGGTGTCGGTGAGGACGACGCCCGTCGCCGGGGCGTCGCCGGTGTTCACCACGGAACGCGAGACGGCGACCACGTCCCCGGGGTTGAGGCCACCGCCGTCGACGTCGGTGATGCCCGACGTCCTGAACTCCGGCTGGGCGGCCTGGGGGTAGCTGAAGCCGTACCCCAGGGCGATGCCCGCGGCGCCCCGGCCGCCGGCGAACCTGCCGTCCACGGTCGTCGCTCCCGGCTGCCAGGCGCTGTCGCCGACGGCGGCGAACTCCCCGGCGCCGATGGTCACCGGCGACCCCTTCGTCGCCCCGCTGTCGACGCGGACCCCGACCGGGGCTGCCCCGGCGCCGACAGCGTCGTCGAGCAGACCGCCGGCCCGCACGGTCCTCGCCGCCCCGGCGGCGATCTGCGGGGCCGCGGCACGCGGGGTGTCGCCGCCGTCCACCAGGGCCCTGGGCCCGGCGACGAGCACCACGTGCTTCGGTACCGCGCCCTCGGCGGCGCCCCCGGTATAGGTCGCGGCGAGCCGCCAGCGGGTCGCGGAGCCCCCGTCGACCGTCCCGGTGAAGGTGGCGCCGGCGGCGCGGCCGGCGAAGACGGCCGGGAGTTGCGCCATGGCGATGGTGCGGCCGCCCACGGTCGTGGTGGTGACGGCGGCGTCCGGGAGGGTCACGGACGTCTCGCCGTCGCCGAAGCGGTAGGGGCTGGCAGCGCCGGCCGGGTCGGCCGGAGCGCTGTCGGAGGAGAAGAACACGACGCCCGCGTCGAGCGTGCTGCCCTGCGGAGGTGCCGCCGCCAGCCGCGCACCGGTGCCGCTGCCGCCGCCGGCGTGGGCGAAGCCGTCGCCTGCGGTCGTCACAATCCTCTGCAGCGTCAGCGGAAGCACGGAGGTGCCGGCTCCGGCGGCCGCGGCCGGCAGGACGGCGGGCAGCCCGAGCGCGAGCAGTGCCGGGGCGACGACGGCGGCCGCGACGCGGGGGAGGGACAAGCGTCGGGGTATATGACGCACGGTCAAGGCAACCTCCACTGAGGGGCGCGGTCGGGAGGACAAAGCGCACTTTTGTATGGTGATCAGTCAATTACGCACCGTAGGGGCGAGGGGAGGCCCCGGCCACCGGGCGTCCGCATCCGGGTGATCACCCACCGCCCCGAGTCACGGCGGCGCGAACTGACGCCCCGGAAGCCGGAGCGGACCGCGGGTCGCGGAGGCATGCGGACCCGATCCGGTACACGGTCGCTGACGCTCCGTCGACGGCGGTGGCACCGGCGCGACGGGCCCCGCGCGCGGCCGTCCCGGCAGGGCGGGAAACGCCTGCCGGGCACGCCCGCGAGCTGCTGCGGCCGCGTCTCACGGACGGCGGGGAAGAGCCTGAGGTGACGGCAAATGAGACCGCCTGATTGGCCCATTCGGTGGATACACTCCAGCCATGGCGCAGGCGAAGAAAGTCACCATGTACGTCCTCGTGGTCTTCGTGCTCTATACGATCATCACGTCGCCCGGACGTGCCGCTGATCTTGTACAGGTGGGGTTCCAGGGCGTATCCGACGCCGCCAAGGGCGTCGGTGAGTTCATGACCGCGCTGATCGACTGATCGGCCGCGACCCCGAGGAGCGCCGTGATTCGCCACCTGGTCCTTTTCAAGCTGAATGAGGGCGTCGAGCGCGACGACCCGCGGGTGGTGGCCGGCGTGCGGGCCTTCGAGGAGCTCGGCGGCCTGATCCCGGAACTCACCTCCTGGGAGCTCGGCTGGAACATCTCGTCGCGCCCCATCGCCCACGACTTCGCCCTCAACGCCTCGGTCGCCGACGAGAGCGACCTCGGCGCCTACCTGTGGCACCCCGCTCACCAGGCAGGAGTGGCCCTCTGGCACGAATTCGCCACCTGGGTGGTCGCCGATTACGTCGTCGAGTGACGGCCCCGGCCGACCCCGGTCCCGAACAGCCCTTCGCCCGCCGGGCGGAGGGCTTTTTCGTCTAGCACCGCGCCTCGCTTGCACACAGTGCACATGAATTGTGATGCTATGACCGCTTTTGCCGGATGAGTGGACCGATGAGGAGTGGCATGCCCGTGTCGGCCCGTACGGCGTCACCAGCAATTCCCGGCGACGACAGCGGGACCGGTACAACGGAGGGCGCCCGGGGCGAGGGAGGGAACGGCCGGGACGACCGGAGGATCCACAGCGCGCGGGAAGCCGCGGACGGCCACCACGGGCGGGATCCCGGTGGCGGCACGGACGGCACCGCCGGCCCGGACGTACCGGACGTACCGGACGTGCCGGAGGGCCACGCCGCCGGCGAGGGGCAGGGGAGCCAGGACGGTCCCGCCGCCCCGGAAGCCGCGGAAGCCGGGGAAGCCCAGGACGGCGGCGGCGGGGACAGCGGGCCCGGACAGGGCGGCGTGACCTTCGCGGGCCGCCCCTTCGGCCGGCCCGGCGGGACCCGCTCCGGGACCACCAACACCAACGCGATCGAGGCGCGGGCACTGACCCAGGTGCTGTTCGAGGAACTGACCGGGCTGGAGCCGGGGACCCCGGACCACGCGCGGGTGCGGGCCGCCCTCATCGAGGTCAACCTGCCGCTGGTGCGCTACGCGGCGGCGCGCTTCCGCAGCCGCAACGAGCCGATGGAGGACGTCGTCCAGGTCGGCACGATCGGGCTGATCAACGCGATCGACCGGTTCGACCCGGAACGCGGTGTGCAGTTCCCGACCTTCGCGATGCCGACCGTGGTCGGCGAGATCAAACGTTACTTCAGGGACAACGTCCGCACCGTCCACGTGCCCCGCCGGCTGCACGAGCTGTGGGTGCAGGTCAGCGGCGCCATCGAGGACCTGACGGTGGCCCACGGGCGCACCCCGACCACCGCCGAGATCGCCGACCGGCTGAAGCTGTCCGAGGACGAGGTGCTGGCCTGCCTGGAGGCGGGGCGGGCGTACCACGCGACATCCCTGGAGGCGGCGCAGGAGGGCGGGGAGGGGTCGCCGGGCCTGCTGGACCGGCTCGGCTACGAGGACCCGGCACTGACCGGGGTCGAGCACCGCGACCTCGTACGGCACCTGCTGGTGCAGCTGCCCGAACGCGAGCGGCGGATCCTTCTGCTGCGCTACTTCGGAAATCTGACCCAGTCCCAGATCAGTGCGGAACTGGGGGTTTCGCAGATGCATGTGTCGCGTTTGCTGTCCCGGAGCTTCGCTCGGCTGCGATCCGCAAATCAGCTCGAATCGTAACCTTTGCGAGCGACCCTCCCTGCGGAAATAAGTCGACATGGCGCTACAGCGTGTTGCCGACATGTGACATTCTGCGGGAACAGCGTTTGTCGCGGTCCGGCCTCCGGTATTCCAGTGGAGGAACGAACCGTCGCCCGCGACACCCGTCCGCGACCTCAAGGGGGTGGCATGTCCGTAGAACTGGGCAGTCCGAAGGTGCTGAACATCGAAGCGCCGCACCATGCTCCTGACGACAGCCTCGACATCGCCGAACCCGCCGTCGTCGACACCCGCACGCTGTCCCGCTCGCTGTTCCTGCGGCTCTCCGAGCTGACGGACGACAGCCCCGAGCGGCCCTACGTGCGGGACACGCTCATCGAACTCAACCTCCCGCTCGTGCGGTACGCGGCGGCCCGCTTCCGCAGCCGCAACGAGCCGATGGAGGACATCGTCCAGGTCGGCACGATCGGCCTCATCAAGGCCATCGACCGCTTCGACTGCAACCGCGGTGTGGAGTTCCCGACCTTCGCGATGCCCACGATCGTCGGCGAGGTCAAGCGCTTCTTCCGCGACACCTCGTGGTCGGTGCGGGTGCCGCGCCGGCTCCAGGAGCTGCGGCTGGCGCTGACCAAGACCAGCGACGAGCTCGCGCAGAAGCTGGACCGCTCGCCGACGGTCGCCGAACTCGCCGTCGCGCTGGGCGTGTCGGAGGAGGACGTGGTCGACGGCCTCGCGGTCGGCAACGCCTACACCGCGAGTTCGCTGGACTCCCCGCCGCCCGAGGACGACGGCGGCGAGGGCTCGCTCGCCGACCGGCTCGGCTACGAGGACGCCGCGCTGGAAGGCGTCGAGTACCGCGAGTCGCTCAAGCCGCTGCTCGCCCAACTCCAGCCGCGTGAACGGCGAATCATCATGCTCCGCTTCTTCGCCAACATGACCCAGTCGCAGATCGGCGAGGAGGTCGGCATCTCCCAGATGCACGTCTCCCGGCTGCTGACCCGCACGTTGGCGCAGCTGCGCGAGGGACTCACCGCCGAACACTAGGCGCTATCCCGAACCGGTACTGCGCAGGGGCTGGTTCGGGACCCCTGAGTGCTGACGGCCCGCCATCACACTGGTGCGATGGTGCACCTACCGACCGGTCGCCGGGGCGCGCTTGCCGCAGCCTCGGCGGCCGTCGTCTGCCTGGGCGCCCTGGCCGCCCTGGGCCAGGACCGCGACCGCGCGGGAACGGGCCGGGTTCGGCCGGCACCCCCGGCCGCGTGGGCAGCGCCGGCGTGCACCCGGTCCCCACGGACGGCGCATCAGACGGCCCGACACCTCGAAACCGCCCACCGGGCGTCCCGTGACGAGCGGCACCCCGTTGCCGTCCGGCTCCGCCACGCCGCGGGACCCCGGCATCACGGCCGGAGCCACGGCCACCGCGACCGTGTCCGCCCCCGCGGGCGGCGGTCCGAGTCCTACGCCCGGACCCGGGTCGGCCCCGGCGTCCGGCTCCCACGGCGAAACCGTCCGGGGCGACACCGTTCCGGGGCGGCCGGCGCCCCCGCCCGCCTGGTGGTGAGCGCGGTCGTCCGTACCGCCGGCGAGGTCCGCGGGTGCGAGAACGTCACGGTGACACCGGCCGACACCGGTGACCGCGCGGCCCTACCGGGCACGCTGGTCTTCGGCACCCGCATCATCGGCCCGCTCGGCGTGGACCGGGCCACGATCGAGAGCCGCGACCCGATGCCGGCGTCCCTCGCGGGCGGGGCGGAGGACACGGAGGCCTGGACGGAGTGCGCCGACGCCTGGCGCGTCCCTCCGGGCATGCACGTCGAGACCCGCGACGTCTCCGTCCGGGTCCCGTGACCGTTCCTCCGGTGACCCGGGGGACCCGGGCACCGGTGGTGGGTCAGGACAGGGCGAACCAGGCGACGGCCGCCACGACCACGACGGCCGCGATGATGCCGGCGATCAGTCCCGTGCGGCTGCTGCCCGAGGCCTGGACCTGCGCGGGCTCCTCATCGACGAAGGCGCGGAACATCTGGGTGTTGCCGGCCGGGTCGTAATTGTTGTCAGGGGTAGTCATGGTGCAGGACCCTAGCGAAGTCATGTCGCACCGGTCACCCCTGGGGCCCGGACAACCGGGGAACGGGGGCGGGAATACCTCCCGTCGAAACGGTGTCGCACCTTCCATGGCACTCATCGGCACCTCTGATCTCGACGTCTTTCCCCTCTCGCTCGGCGGCAATGTCTTCGGCTGGACAGCCGACGAGGAGACGACCTTCGCCGTTCTGGACGCGTACGCCGCGGCCGGCGGCAACTTCGTCGACACTGCGGACACCTACTCGTCCTGGGTCCCCGGTCACACCGGCGGCGAGTCCGAGCTCCTGATCGGCAGCTGGCTCTCCAAGCGCGGACGGCGCGACGACGTCGTCGTCGCCACGAAGGTCGGCTCCCACCCGGACTTCAAGGGGCTGAAGGCCTCGACGATCAAGGCCGCGGCGGAGGAGTCGCTGCGCCGCCTCGGCACGGACCACATCGACCTGTACTACACCCATTTCGACGACGTCGAGACGCCGGTGGAGGAGATCATCGGCGCGATGGACGCGCTGGTCCGCGAGGGCAAGGTGCGGTACATCGCCGCGTCCAACATCAGCCCGGAGCGGCTGACGGCCTCGCTGGAGTTCTCCGACCGGGAGGGCCTGGCGAAGTACGTGGCGCTCCAGCAGCACTACAACCTGGTGGAGCGGGAGTACGAGAGCTCGCTGCGCGAGGTGGTGCGGGCGCACGGGCTGGCCTCGGTACCGTACTTCGGCCTGGCCCGCGGCTTCCTCACCGGCAAGTACCGGCCCGGCGTCACGGTGGACAGCCCCCGCGCGGGCGCGGCGGGCGCCTATCTGGAGTCCGCGCGCGGCCCCCGCGTGCTGGCCGCGCTGGACGAGGTGGCGGCGGCGCACGGCGCGGAACCGGCGAGCGTGGCACTGGCCTGGCTGCGGTCCCGGCCGACCGTCGTGGCGCCGATCGCCAGCGCCCGGACGTCTGAGCAGCTGCCCGCGCTGCTGGCCTCGGTGGAGCTGGAGCTGACCGCCGCGGAGCTGGAACTGCTCACCGAGGCCTCGACCGCCTCGGCCTGACCTGCGCTCTACCGCCCGGCCCGCCTCCCTGACCGGAGGTGGGCCGTTCCTTTTGCAGTTTTTTTACCCCAATAAATTTGCCTGCAACAACCAATTATCTTACGGTTGCTCAAGGCAACCAATAGTCCTGAGGGAAGGCGGCGATCCCATGGCATCGCAGGAGCTCTACGGGGAGCTGGCGCACCAACTGCGCGCCATCCCCGCCGTGGCCCGCGAGCTCAGCCGCTCGTGCCCGCAGGACTGCCCGCCCGCCTCGCTCGGTGTGCTCGCGGTCGTGAGCCGCCACGACGCACTGCGGATGAGCCGGCTGGCGGAGCTGCTGGACATCGACATGTCGGTCACCAGCCGCCATGTCGCACACCTCACGGAACGCGGCTGGATCGACCGGCTGCCCGATCCGCACGACAGACGGTCGCGCCTGCTGCGGCTGACCCCCGGCGGCAGGGACATGCTCCATGCGGCCCTGGACGGGGTCGCCGCCTCGCTCGCCCACCACCTGCGGGACTGGCCAGACGAGGACGTCATGGTGCTCTGCGGGCTGCTGGAGCGGCTGCGCACCGCCTTCACGGCCGACTGTCGCCCCCGTACGCAAACGATCACGATGTGAAGAGGATGACGATGGCAACAACCGCATCACCGGCCGGTGTGCGGGGGGCGGCCGACGCCCACGCAGGACACGCGGCCCCCATGTCGCACCGGCAGATCATGGAGGCGCTGGCCGGGCTGATACTCGGCCTGTTCGTGGCAATCCTGTCGTCCACGATCATCTCCAACGCGCTGCCGAGGATCATCTCCGATCTGCACGGCGGTCAGAGCGCGTACACCTGGGTCGTCACCGCCGCGCTGCTCAGCACCACCGCCACCACCCCGCTGTGGGGCAAGCTCTCCGACTTGTTCAGCAAGAAACTGCTGGTCCAGCTGGCGCTGGTGATCTACGTGCTGGGCTCGCTGATCGCGGGTCTGTCGCAGAACGCGGGCATGCTCATCGCCTGCCGCGTCGTCCAGGGCATCGGCGCCGGCGGTCTGACCGCGCTGACCCAGGTCATCCTGGCCTCGATGATCTCCCCGCGCGAGCGCGGCCGCTACAGCGGCTACCTGGGCGCGGCCTTCGCCGTCGGCACCGTCGGCGGCCCGCTGCTCGGCGGCGTCATCGTCGACACCGACTGGCTCGGCTGGCGCTGGTGCTTCTACGTCGGTGTGCCCTTCGCGATCATCGCCATCATCGTGCTGCAGAAGACCCTGCACCTGCCGGTCACCAAGCGGCGGGCCAAGGTCGACTGGGCGGGTGCCTTCTTCATCACCGCCGCCGTCAGCCTGCTGCTGGTCTGGGTCACCTTCGCCGGGGACAAGTACGACTGGGTCTCCTGGCAGACCTACGTCCTGACCGCGGGCGCGGTGCTGCTGGGCCTGATCTTCGTCCTGGTCGAGTCCCGCGCGCGCGAGCCGATCATGCCGCTGCGGCTGTTCCGCAACAAGACGATCAGCCTCACCTCGGTCAGCTCGCTCTTCATCGGCACCGCGCTGTTCACCGGCACGGTCTTCCTCAGCCAGTACTTCCAGCTGGCCCGCGGGGAGTCGCCGACGATGTCCGGCGTCATGACCGTCCCGCTGGTCGCCGGCCTGTTCGTCTCCTCCACCGTCTCCGGCCAGGTCATCACCCGCACCGGTCGCTGGAAGGCCTTCCTGGTCTCCGGCGCCGTGCTGCTCACCGCGGGCCTGGGCCTGCTGGGCACGCTGCGGTACGACACCGTCTACTGGCACATGGCGATCTACATGACGCTGCTGGGCCTCGGCCTCGGCATGGTGCTCCAGAACCTCGTGCTCGCCGTGCAGAACCAGGTCAGTGCGGCAGACCTCGGCGCGGCCAGCTCCGTGGTCACCTTCTTCCGCACCCTCGGCGGCGCGATCGGCGTCTCCGCGCTGGGCGCCCTCCTCTCCGCCCGGGTCACCGACTACACCCACGACGGCCTCGCCGCGCTGGGCGTGCCGTCCTCCGGTTCCTCCGACGGCGCGATCCCGGATCTCGGCACCCTGCCCGCGCCGATCCGCACCGTCGTGGAGAGCGCGTTCGGGCACGGCGCCGGCGACATCTTCCTGGTCGCCACCCCACTGGCATTCCTCGCGCTGCTGCTTCTGCTGTTCGTCAAGGAGGTGCCGCTGAGGACCTCGAGCGGTCTGCAGCAGGCGGCCGTCGTGGCCGCCGCGCCGGAGCCGGCGGCCGCGGCCCCGGCCCCGGCCACCGTCCCGCTGCCCGAACGCGCGCCCGCGCCCGCGCCCGAACCCGCACCAGCGCCCGTACCCGTCCAGGAGGGCCCCATGATCCACGGCCAGGTCCGCAACTCCGAGGGCACCGGCGTCGAACACGCCACGCTCACACTGATCTCGCTCACCGGCAAGCAGCTCGGCCGGGCCGCCACCGGCCCCGACGGCGGCTATGTGCTCACCACGCCCGGCGCCGGCTCGTACGTCCTGATCGCGGCCGCCGACGGCCACCAGCCGCAGGCCTCCACCGTCGTGGCCGGCGAGGACCCGGTCCCCTACGACGTGGTCCTGTCCGGCACCAGCGGTCTCACCGGCACCGTCACCTCCGAGGCCGACGGCATCCCGGTCCACGGCGCCGTGGTCGTCGTCACCGACATCCGCGGCGAGGTGCTGGCCAGCGGCGGCACCGGGCAGGACGGCGGCTTCGGCTTCGGCGACCTCCCGGCCGGCGACTTCATCCTCGCGGTCAACGCCACCGGCTTCCGGCCGGTCGCCCTCCCCGTCGAGGTGGGCGGCAACGGCCCGGCCCACGTCGACGTCGCGCTGCGGCTCGGCGGCCGCGTCCAGGGCACCGTTCTCGGCGGCGCGACCCGGCTGCCGCTGCCCGAGGCGCGCGTCACCCTCGTGGACGGCGCCGGCAACGTCGTGGCCACCGCCACGACCGGCGGCGACGGCGCGTACGCCTTCGGCGACCTGGACGCGGGCGAGTACTCGCTCATAGCCAGTGGCTTCCCGCCGGTGGCGACCACGATCAGGGTCGGCGACGAGAGCGCCAAGGACGTCGACGTGGAGCTCGGCCACCCCGAGGGGTGAGCGGACCCGCTGGAGAACGGCCGGGCCGTGCGCCTGCGGAGACGCACGGCCCGGCTGCCCCGGGGGACACCCCGTTCCGGTCCGGACGGCACCGGCGGGGGACGGCCGCGCACCGTCCGGACGGACCACGACGGATGGCTCCCGCAGCGACACACACGCAACGGAAGGCGAGCGATGAGCATGACCACGACCGGGAAGACGGGCCTGCGGGGGCGGGTGCGGACCAAGGACGGCTGGGCGGTGCCGCACGCCGTGCTGACGGTCACCGACATGACGGGCCGACAGGTCGCCCGAGAGGCCGTGGACGCCGAGGGCGCGGTGCGCACCGCCGCACTGGCCCAGGGCGCGTACACGGTCATCGTGACGGCCGTCGGCTACCGCCCGGCGGCGGCGACGGCGCTGGTCACCGCCTCGGGATCGGCGGACGTCGGCACCCTGACCCTCGCCCGCTCGGGCGGCGTGGAACTGCCCCCGCCGGGCGTGTGGACCGTCGACCCCGCCCACTCCGAGATCCGCGCCGTCGCCCAGCACCTCGGACTGTCCAGCGTGCACGGCCGCTTCAAGGGCTTCGCGGCGAGCATCGAGATCGCCGAGCAGCCGCTGCACTCCGGCGTGCAGGCCGTGATCGACGCGGCGTCCATCGACACCGGCAACGGCACCCGCGACGCGCACCTGCGTTCCCCCGACTTCCTGGACGTGGCGGCGCACCCCAGCGTGACCTACCGCAGCACCTCCATGGAGCAGGCCGCCCAGGACCGCTGGACCGTGCACGGCGAGCTGTCGATGCGCGGCGTGACCCGTCCGGTGGACCTGGACCTGGCGTACCTGGGCACCGGCCCGGACCCGTGGGGCGGAGTGCGCGCCGCCTTCCGCGCGACGGCGCAGCTGCGGCGGGAGGACTTCGCCATGCACTACAACCAGGTCGTGCAGGCCGGCATCGTCGCCGTCGGCACCACCGTGAAGGTCGAGCTCGACATCCAGGCCGTGCAGGGCACCGCCCTCCCCGCCCTGTAGCCACCGGCGGCATAGGCTGCTGTCATGGCCTACATCGCGACCAACACCGCCGTGGAGCTCGATCAGTTGCTGGAGTTCGTCCGGCCGCGTCACCACGCGCTGCTGCTGACCACCCGCTCGGACGGACGTCCCCAGGGCTCCCCCGTGACCTGCGGCGTCGACGACTCCGGGCGGCTGGTGGTCTCCACGTACCCCGAGCGGGCCAAGGCCCGCAACGCGCGCCGCGACCCGCGGGCGAGCGTGATCGTGCTCTCCGACGAGTGGGACGGGCCCTGGGTCCAGATCGACGGCACCGTGGAGGTGATCGACCCGCCGGAGTCGGTCGAGCCGCTCGTGGAGTACTACCGCAACATCGCCGGCGAGCACCCGGACTGGGACGAGTACCGTGCCGCGATGCTCAAGCAGGGCAAGTCACTGCTCCGGGTGACGCCCGAGCGGTGGGGGCCCCTCGCGACGGGCGGCTTCCCGGCCCGGCTGGCGCCCTCCGACGAGGACTGACCGGCCGGCGACGGGCGCCCGCAGCGACCAGCGGCGCCGGGGTGGCGGACGGCGCCGCAGCGGGCGGGCGGCGCGGTCAGGGCCGCGGCTCACGCCGTTTCGCCCGGCTTGATCAGGTATCCGGCGCCGCGCCGGGTGTGGATCATCGGCGCGCGGCCCGCGTCGATCTTCTTGCGCAGGTAGGAGATGTACAGCTCGACGACGTTGGCCCGACCGCCGAAGTCGTACGACCAGACGCGGTCGAGGATCTGGGCCTTGCTGAGCACCCGGCGCGGATTGCGCATCAGGTAGCGCAGCAGCTCGAACTCGGTGGCGGTGAGGTGGATGCCGGCGCCGTCGCGGCTGACCGCGTGGCTGTCCTCGTTCAGCACGAGGCCGCCCACGACCAGCAGCGAGTCCTGTCGGGCGGCCGCCGCGCCGGCCCGGCGCAGCAGGCCGCGCAACCGGGCGACGACCTCCTCCAGGCTGAAGGGCTTGGTCACGTAGTCGTCGCCGCCCGCGGTGAGCCCGGCGATGCGGTCCTCGACGGCGTCCTTGGCGGTGAGGAACAGCACGGGCACGTCGGCCAGGTCGCGGCGCAGCCGGGCCAGGACCTCCAGGCCGCCCATGTCGGGCAGCACCATGTCCATGACCACGGCGTCCGGGTGCCGTTCCCGCGCGGCCCGCAGGGCGTCGGCGCCCGTGCCCTCGGTGTGGACGTCCCAGCCCTCGTAACGCAGGGCCATGGAGAGCAGATCGGCCAGGGCGGTCTCGTCGTCCACGACGAGGACGCGCACGGGGGAGCCGTCCGGACGCGTGAGGTCGGCGGCGGAGGAGGAAGGAGACGCGGTCATGGGGGGAATCCTGTGAGCCGCCGCTGAGAACACCCTTGGCGGTGTCTGTGAATTGTCTGAGAACAAGCCGTCGTGACGGGTGACGGGCGACGGGCCGCCGGGAATCGCAGGCCGCGCGGGGCGCGCGGCCGTGAACACGCCGCCCGGGGGAATGCGCGGATCGCCGGGCCGCGTTTGGTACGACGGAGATCGGACTTCAGTCGACCTGGTGGTGGGAGACGGCCCATGGGCTTCAGCGACAGCGACAGCGACAGCGGCACGGCGGCGAGGGCGATCGGCCGATACGGACTGTGGAGCGGCGGCCTGCGCGACCCCGATCCCTCCCGCGCCAAGGAACTCGCCGAGACCGCGGCCGAGTTGGAGGAGCTGGGCTACGGCGCCCTCTGGCTCGGCGGCAGCAGCGGCGTGGAGCACGCGACCCCGCTGATCGAGGCGACCTCCTCCATCACCGTCGCGACCGGCATCCTCAGCATCTGGCAGTACGAGGCCGTGGACGTCGCCGCCCGCTGGTCCGCCGTGGAGGCCTCGTACCCGGGCCGCTTCCTGCTCGGACTCGGCGTCAGCCACGCCAAGCTCGCCGCGCAGTACGACCGCCCCTACGCCGCCATGACCGACTACCTCGACGCGCTGGACGCCGCCGGGGTCCCGGCCGGCCGCCGTGTACTGGCAGCGCTCGGCCCGAAGATGATGGAACTCTCCCGCGACCGCGCCACGGGCGCCCACCCGTACCTGGTCACCCCCGAGCACACCGCGCAGGCCCGCGAGATCCTCGGCCGGGGCCCGCTGCTCGCCCCGGAGTTCACCGTCGTCCTGGACACCGACCCCGAGCGCGCCCGGGCGACCGCCCGCGCGATGCTCTCGCTCTACCTCACGCTGCCCAACTACACCAACAGCTGGCTGCGCCTGGGCTTCACCGAGGACGATCTGGCGAACGGCGGCAGCAACCGCCTGGTGGACGCGCTGATCGGCTGGGGCGACGAGCAGCGGCTGCACGAGCGCATCGACGCCTTCCTCGACGCGGGGGCCGACCACGTCGCCGTGCAGGTGCTGACCGCCGGCGAGGACCGGACCGCTCTGCCGCGTGAGGAGTGGCGCCGGCTCGCGGTGGCGCTGGGGCTCTGAGCCCGGTCACCGAAGGGGCAGTTGGGGACAGCCGCTCATCAGGAACGGAAGCCTCCGCTCAAAGCCGTTCAGCGCCCGGCCGGGCACCGGGGCCGGGCGTATGTTCGGCCCATGGACAGCGGCACCGTGCCCCGAACCGTCCCGGTCGATCGCATGGCGTCCGGCGACCACGCCTGCCTCGGCTTCGAGGACGAGGACGCCCGCTGGGAGGTCCGCGCCGCCTTCACCGCCATCGGCCTCGGCCAGGGGGAACGCGTCCTGCTCTTCAGCGGGCGCGGCACGCCTCCGGCGGAGGCCGTCACCCGGCTCACCGCGCTCGGCGTCCGCGCCGCCGATGCGGTGCGCCGCGGGGCGCTCGTCATCACCCCGCTCGTCCCCGGCTACGACTCCGCCGCCGCCTGGTCCGCCCTCGCGGAGACCGCCCACCGCCTCGGCTACCGCGGGCTCCGCGTCGCGGGCGACATGTCCTGGGCACTGCGGCCGGGCCTGGACCGGGACCGCCTCGTCGGCCACGAGGCGGCCATGACCCAGGTGCTGGCGGGCCTCGGGCTCACCGCCGTCTGCGAGTACGACCAACGGCGCTTCCACGCCTCGCTGCTGGCGCGGGTGCGCGCCGCGCACCCGCTGTGCCTGCGGCCGCCGTCCGGGGCCCTGCACGTCGAGCGGGCCGGCAGCACCCTCGCCCTCAGCGGCGACGCCGACCTCGCCACGCGCACCGACTTCGAGGTCGGGCTGCGCCATGCCTTCGGCTCACCGGCCGGGCCGCCGGTCGTCATCGACCTCACCGGGCTCGGCTTCATCGACGCGCGCTGCGCCGGCGTCCTCATCCGCCACGCGGCGTCCCTCGGCCCCGCCGACCGCGTCACCGTCCGCTGCCCGCGGCTGCACGCCCGGACGCTGCGCCTGTGCGGCGCGGCCGAGGTCCCCCAACTCGTCCTCGACGAGACGGCCTGAGGTCAGGCCTGCTGGGCCGCCCAGAACTCGTCCCAGGAAATCTTGCCGTCACCATTGGCGTCGACCCGGCTGATCACGCTCTGGGCCACCGTCTCGGTCACGTGGAAATCGCCCAGCTGGGCCATCACGCTCTTGTACTCGCCGGCCGTGATGAGACCGTCCCCGTCGATGTCGTACCGCGTGAACGCTCGCTTCGCCGCGTCGATGTCGGCCATCGTGACCACCCCTCCGTATATGTGTCGGTCTGACGCGCACACCCTAGCCGCCCCGGCCCTCTGCCTGGTTCCTGCGGTCTGCCGATCCACGCGGAGCGTTCTTGCCCCCCCACGGCGTACAGCCGGCGGCCCCTCTCCGGGGTCATGATCGTCGTTGCCGTGACCCTGCCTGCGGCGCCGACGACCAGGAAGGGAACGCATGGGGCCAGTCGTGGAGTCGGGACCGGTGACACGCGCGGCGCGCACGACGCGAGGGCTCGGCGGACCGGCACTCACGGCCACGGTGCTGATCGCCACCGCGGGCGGGCTGCTGACCACCGGCGCCGTACCCGCCTCGGCGTCCGCGAACGCCGTCCGCCCCGCGCCGCCACCGGTGGCCGCGCCCCAGTCCGTCGCCGTCAGGCTGCAGGACGGCGCCACCACCCTCTCGTGGGCGTTCCCCGATCCCGACGCCTGGCGCTACCCCGTGCACCGGCCTACGGACCCGAACGCCGCCTGGACCCCGCTCACCGACGACTCGACCACCGCCGGCATCTTCGACGACACGAGCGCGCCCAAGGGGATCGCGTACTACTACGTCGCCTCGGTCGACTCGGCCGGCGCCGACTCCGCGCCCTCGCCCACCGTCACGGTGGACCGGATCACTCCCGCGCCCCCCACACGGCCGTAGGCCCCGGTCCTCACCCTCTCGGCGCCGTACAGCGAGTGCACGGCGAACCGACTGCGCCGGCCACGGCGGCACCGGCCTGCCCGTCACCATCACGATGGGCCGCCCGGCCGCCGATGCCCGGTAAGGGGTCGGTTGCCCGGGGCAATGAGACCTTGAACCGGAATCGAACAGATGACCGGTGCCGATTCCCTTTCCTTTCATGCCCGCTTACGCACGGACACCGGATCGCGAAAATAGCCACCAGTGGTGAGGTTGCGGACCCGGAGTTATCCTGGTATTTGGTAATCGATAAGGACGCCGAATCCTCGAACGGCAGGCCTGTGGACGAATTCACTTCACTGCTGCTCGCAACCGTTCGCAATGCCGTTGCATCACTCGATGCGGTGGCTGCGACGGTTTACCTGCTCGAAGCGAGTGGAGGCCACTTGCGAGCCTCGATGACAGGAGGGCACCAGCCGGCGGTTTTCGCCATCCCGGAACGAATTCCGATCGACTCCTCCTACGTATCGGCCCGCGCATTCCGCACACAATCGATATCCCTGGCAGAAGGCGAGGATCCCTCCGACATCTACCAGCAGCATCAGCACACCAGCATGTTCCCCTACGCCGCGGCTTCCGCTCCACTGATTTCCCACGGCCGTCCGCTGGGAACCCTCACGATACTTCGCGACCCGATTCCGGACCAGGATATAGAGGCACGGATAGTCAACGGGCTCGCAGAGGCCGGTACGCGCCTGGCCGGGGAGCTGTCGAGATTCACCGAGACCGAAATGACTCTCGGTCCGACCCCCGTCATCGTTCCTGTGAGCGACTCAGCCACGATCCGCGATACGCCTCCGTCCCGCTGGGGCATCCCCGAGCTCTCCGCCTCTGTCGGGATGACCTGCATGTACCAGCTTCGACGCCTCTCCAGCGAACTGAACTCCGCCACGGGGATGAAGGACGTCATCGCGGCCGCACAGCGCCGGATCTCCGTACCCTTCGGCTGCCGTGCGGTGGTCCTGTCGAGGTTCATCGAGGGGCGGACATGGGTGGTGGGACACACCGGCGCTTCGCGTGAAACGGTGAGGATGTTCCACGGCGCGAGCGTCCAGTCGCGGAGCCCCATGGCGGAAGCAATGAAGGGAAATCCGCTCTTCCTCGAGAACGCGACCACCTCCTACACGTTCCCCCCCGACCCCGCCATGCCGTCCGGAGAGGCCCAGGTCTACCTTCCGCTCCTGGGCAGCATCGGGATCGCCGGCGTCTGCCATCTGGATTTCTCAGGTGAAAGATCGTTCGCACCCGAGGAAAAATCCCTGCTCATGATGATGGCCAGCCTTCTGGGATCGACCCTGGAGCGCATACAGCTCACCGAGGGAAAGCTCGAACTCGCCTCGAGTCTCCAAAGAAAAATGCTTCCCCGGTCGCTTCCCGATGTTCCGGGAATGATCAGCACCGCTCGCTATGTCCCCGCTTCCGCATCATCGGAGGTGGGCGGGGACTGGTACGACGTCATCGCCGCCTCGAACGGACGCGTCGTCCTGGCCATCGGCGATGTCGAAGGTCACGGCATCGACAGTGCGGCGGTCATGGGACAGGTGCGGAGCGCAGTATTCGCCTTCGCCTCCGAAGGGCACGGACCCTCGGCCATCATAGAGCGGACGAGCAAACTGTTCCTGACGTTCGGCTCCGATTTGATTGCCACATGCTGCATCGTGTCCATCGATGTCGCGGACGGTCTCATGGAGGTGGCGTCCGCCGGCCATCCAGCGCCCCTGGTCAGGGACAGAGATGGATTCATCTGCAAGCTGGAATCTCCTCCGGGAATTCCCTTGGGGGTCCCTTCTCTACTCCCACCGCCAACTTCCTACACATTCCCCATATCTCCTGGGAGCCTGATACTCCTTTATTCGGACGGCCTGATCCAGAACCGTCAGTGCGATACCGAGGAGTTCGCACTCCGTCTGTTCGCGGAATGCTCGGCGGGCGGGCACAGCGACATAGAGGACGTAGCGGACCGGCTGATCTCCGGAGTTCCCGACCCGTCGCAGCGGTACGACGACGCGGCACTGCTGCTGGTCAGCGTCGACGCGAAGGAAGGCCGCACCACATGTGAAATGGCACGCCTGGAGATTCAGTCACGAGACCTGAGAACCGTCTCCACGGCCCGCACATTCGCCCGGAACAATCTCCGTACGTGGGAGTTGACCGAAATTTCCGACGACCTGGAGATGGCCGTCTCGGAAGTGGTGACCAATGCGCTGATCCATGCGGGAAGCGACGTGGACATGCGTCTTTACCGATACCCCGACCGCGTGCGCCTCGAGGTGCGGGATACGGATTCCGCTCCCCCCATTCCGTCCTCGTTCTCCATGTCCGAAGAAGGCAGGTCGAAGGCGGAGAACGGACGCGGGATGGTCATCGTCGAGAACGTCTCGGGATGCTGGGGAAGTTCGCCCAACGGGCGCGGGAAGACGGTATGGATCGAATTCCTCACCCGGACTCCCGAGCCGGCAGGCTGATCGCCGCGCCCGCACCGCGCCGGAAACCCACATCCTGAGCCCCGCCTCCGCCCCACTCGGCTCGGGGCGCGTCACTCGTCCTCTGTGTCTTCATGCCTGGCCACGTCTCCGCCGCGTCCGACGTGCGCTACGTCTCACCCGCGGGCCGTTACGGCGGATGCCCGGCCGGTGTCTCCATGCCGAGTCCACTACGCGAGGGAGACCTGATGAACGAGAACGTCGAGGTGGTCGTGGTCGGCGGCGGGTACGGAGGTGTGACGGCGGCCAATCGGCCGGCTCGGCACGACGGCGTGTCGGTGACCCCGGTCAATCCCCGTGCCGACTTCGTCTCACGGATCCGCCAGCACCAACTCGTGACCGGCTCCGATGACACGCTCGAGGGCTTCGGTGAGGTGCTGGGCGGGAAGGTCGCGCTGGTGGTCGACACCCCGACCCGGATCGACGCCGCCGAGCGCAAGGTCACGCGGGCACGTCGACGCCCGCCGGCCGCGTACGCCGGCCTCCCCGGAAGAAGCCCGGGCGGCGTTGACCTCGTTCCGGTCCGCGCTCATGACCGGGGACCTGCAAGGGCTGCTCGACGTGCTCGCCCCGGACGTGGTCTTCGTCAGTGACGGCGGCGGCCTGAGGCTGGCGGCCCTGCGACCGGTCGTCGGCGTCGACCAGGTGCTCCGTTACATGGCCGGCAGTGTCGACAAGGCCGGCGGCACCTTCACCAGTGAGTCCACGACGGTCAACGGCAACCCCGCACTCATCCTGCGCCTGGACGGCGTGATCGACGGCGTCATGGCCCTCCGCATCGAGAACGCCCGCGTCACGGGCCTCTACTACGTCCGCAACCCCGAGAAGCTCACCCGCGTCGAGTCCGAAACCCCTCTCACCTCCCGCTGACCACCACCGGGAAGCGGGCGAACCAGCCGGCCAGGAACGCGCGGGAAACCAGTACGGCTTCGCCGGTCCGTAGAACTGGCGTGGACTCAACAGGGTCCGCCTGAAGGCAGGGTGGCGGTGGACCGGCCATCCCCACGAGGTATGGGACCCCGATCGAGCCCGGCAACGCGACTCGGTTGCTCGCCCTGCACGTCGGCAGCGCCGGCCTTCGCCGCCCTCGGGGTTCAGCCGAAGCGGGCCCAAGGCATCCTGAGGCACGCGCAGATCGCGAGGGCGCCGGGGCCACCTCCCGGCAGGCTGTCCACCGCCATGGGTGGCGACTGGGACGGTTGCCGTCCGTCGCCGTCACACGCCCCAACGCCAGAGGCCCCCGGATTATCTCCGGGGGCCTCTGAGCTGTTGTGCACTCGGCAGGATTCGAACCTGCAACCTTCTGATCCGTAGTCAGATGCTCTATCCGTTGAGCTACGAGTGCTTGTGCTTCCCGGCGTTTTCTTTCCGGTCGGCGTTGCGGGAACAACATTACATGACCTGCGCCGTGAGGTGAAATCCATTAGCCGCACCCTGCATGAGCTGCGGAAACGCCCCAGCGGAGGGGT
Source organism: Streptomyces sp. RLA123 (assembly GCF_056270165.1). NCBI lineage: Bacteria > Bacillati > Actinomycetota > Actinomycetes > Kitasatosporales > Streptomycetaceae > Streptomyces > Streptomyces sp. RLA123. The sequence goes on from NZ_JBWDOR010000003.1 coordinate 3,952,838, forward strand.
CAGGAGCACGCCCGGGAACGGCAGAAGCCCCGGCCGGGTGGCCGGGGCTTCCAAGGAGCGGAGGCGGAGGGATTTGAACCCTCGATGGACGGTAAAGCCCAAACCGCATTAGCAGTGCGGCGCCATAGACCGGACTAGGCGACGCCTCCAGGTGTCCCGCGCGAGCGGGTGCACGCAGATGATGACACAGCCCACTGGGCTGGGACCAATCGCTGACCAGATTACTAGGCCGCCCATGGGCAGGGCAAAGGCGTTGCGGCGGGCGCCGTCGCGGCGCGCCCACGATCGGGTGGGTTGCCGGGCCGCGGCGGACGCGGAGCGGTAGGGACGAGGCATGCGAATGGCTCGGATGCCCCTGACCGCCGCGCTCGTGCTCGGCCTGTCGATGACCACCGCCGCGCCCGCCGTCGCCTGTCCGCCGGGCCGGGCGGGTGACCGGCTGACGGTGATCGTGGACGACGGGAACGGCGGTCTGTCCTCGTACGACCTGCGCTGCGGCCCGGGCGGTGGATCGGGGACCCATCCCGACGCGCGGGGGGCCTGTACGCGGCTGCGGCGGCTGGGCGGGCCGGTGGGGCCGTCCCCGAAGGACACGCTGTGCACGATGATCTACAGCGGCCCGCAGCGGGCGCGGGTGCGCGGCATCTGGGACGGCCGCCCGGTGGACGACCGCTACGACCGCACGAACGGCTGCGAGGCCGACCGGTGGCGGCGGATGGCCCCGGTGCTCCCCGCGACGCCCGGCGCGTCCCCCGACGGCATCGTCACCGAACCGCCACGTCGCGAACCGCGGGCGTGACCGATACCACATCGAAGCCGCGCAACTGTGAACGATACCCACACGTACGGGACATGGGCATCCGGAGCCTCCCGTCCAACGGCTGCCCGTACACTCGCTCTAGTGACATGCCCCCCGGTCGGCGGCAAGATGGGCCGCCACCGGTAGAAGCCCCCTAGTGGGTGGTGGCGCGGCGGCAAGTGGCGGTTTTCAGGGAGGACGCGTCTCGTGAGCAGCAGGCCATCCCGAGGCGCTGCTCGCCTCGCGGCAATACTCGACGCGCTCCCGGACGCGTTGCTGCTGGTCAATGCCAACGGCACCGTGGTCAACGCGAATTCCATCGCCTTGGAGACCTTCGAGTCCCCCGGGACGGCGCTTGTGGGCCGCGGCCTGCTGGATCTGCTGCCGGCCTTCGACGCGCGTCGCATCCCCGGCTCCATGCGCCGCCCCGACGACGACGCGGGCCGTACGAAACCCACCCGGATGATCGCTCGCCGGACCGACGGCAGTGAAATTCCGGTGGAGGTTACGAGCGCCAACCTCGACGACGCCCGCACACCCTTCGCCGAGACCTACAGCTACACCGGCGACGAGCTGCTGATGCTGGTCGTCCGCGACCTGACCGGCACCCTGGACACCGAGGCCGAACTCGCCCGCCAGCAGCGCCAGACCGAGATGATCCTGCGCGCGGCGAGCGAGGGCGTCATCGGCGTCGACACCGACGGCAAGATCGTCCTGGTGAATCCCTCGGCCGCGCAGATCCTCGGATTCCGCGCCACCGACCTCGGCGGCCAGGAGATGCACCCGCTGGTCCACCACTCCCGCCCGGACGGCACCCCGCTGCCGTACGAGGAGACCCCGCTCGCCGGCACCCTGCGCTCGGGGCTGAAGCACCGCGCCCGGGGCCAGGTGCTGTGGCGCAAGGACGGGCGCGCGGTGCCGGTGGACCTGATCACGGCGCCGGTACGGGAGGGCGACCAGCTGGTCGGCGCGGTGATGACGTTCACCGACCGCTCGCGCTTCGACGCCGTCGCGGCCCGCAACGAGCAGTTGCGGTCGCTGCTGGGCGACACGCTGCGCGGCCCGCTGGACGAACTGCGCGGTGAGCTCGCCGGGCTGGCCAACGACCCGGCCGGACAGCTGTGGCCGGAGGCCAACCAGATCCTGCACCACCTGACGGCGGGCTACGCGCGGATCACCACGCTCATCGACAGCGTGCTCACCTTCCAGCGGCTGGACCGGGGCGAGGACAAGCTCCAGCGCGAGACCACGTCCATGGACAAGGTCGTCGCGTCCGGCGTCGAGGCGGCCGTCGAGCTGATCGGGCCGGGCCGGGCCCAGTACGCGGTGCACGCCCCGCCGATCGAGGCGACGGTGGACGCCGAGCGGATGTCGCAGGCGCTGTCCCACCTGATCGCGGACGTGGCGGGCGTGGACGCGGCCGGCAATGTGCCGGTCGTCCCCAACAGCGGCGACTCGACGATCGTGGTCGCGGCGGCGCAGCGCGGCGACTCCGTGCGCATCGAGGTGCGCGGGCCGCACGCCGGCGCCAACCCGGTGCACCTGCCGATCGCGCGCGGCATCGTCGAGCGCCACGGCGGGGTGCTCCAGACGCACGACGTGCCCGGGCAGGGCAGCGCGTACGTGGTCGAGGTGCCGGTGGGCACGGCCCGCGGCAAGACGGCGGCGAACGAGCCCAAGCGGGAGTCCGAGACGACCGTCATGCCCGTGCCGTTGGAGCCGGTGCGCGGTACCGCCCCGGCGGCCCCCGCGCTCCCGGCGGCTCCCCCGGCCCTGGCACCGCCCCGGCCGGCCGGCGATACAGCCCTGCCCGCGCTGCCCGCCGCGCCCACCACGGACTCCCCGACCCCCACCGGCCGCCGCCGGGCGCTGCGGCGTCCCGACGCGGCACCGGCACAACCGGCGCAACCGCTGCAAGAGGCCCGCCCCGTCGCGATTCCCGTCCCGGCGCCGGTTCCGCCCCTGCACATCCCGGCCGCCGCGCCGGCCCCGCAGATCCCCGTACCGGCGCCCGCGCCCCTGGCTCCCGCACCGATTCCGCCCCCGCAGATCCCGCAGCAGGGCGCGGAGCAGCCGACGGGCCGCCGGGCCCGCCGGGCCGCGGCTCCCGCCCCGCAGCAGCCGCAGCCGGACCTGCTGCCCGCCCTTCCGCCCGCCCCTTCCCCTGCCCTGTCCCCCGCTCCGGCGGCGAACGGCAGCGGCCCCGGGTACGGAGGCGCCGCCCCCGAGTGGCCGGAGGCCGTGGGCTCCGCGCCCCGGTCGCGCGGGATCATCGAGAGCACCCCGCGGCCGTCCGCGATCGTCGACCCGCGCCGGCTGCCCGCCCCGTCCCCCGCTCCGGCGCCCGCCCCGGTCGTTCTGCCCACATCCGAACCGGTGGCCGAGCCGGCGTCCCCCGCGCCGATGCTCCCTGCACCGATGCTTCCCGCGCCGATGCCGGCCGCCCCGGTGATCCCGGAGCAGACGCAGCGCAGTCCCGAACCCCCGGCCCCGCAGCCCGAACCGCCGGCGCCCGCCCCCGTGCAGCCCCAGTCGTCGACGACCCAGGGCCGCGCGATCAGCGTGCGCACCCTCGGTCAGGGCGTGCCCTTCGCCCAGCAGATCAGCGAGCAGACCGCGCAGCCGGTCACGCCGACCGGCCGCCGCCGCAAGCTGGCCAACCCCGGTGAGTCCGAGGCCCGCCCGTCGGCCCCGGCACCTTCGCCTGCGCCTGCGCCTGCGCCTGCGCCTGCGCCTTCCGCGAACGGCCAGAGCGCCCCCAAGGGAACGGACACCCCCGGCCGTGCGTACGCCATAGGCGCCCCGACCGAGGCCACCGAGGGCCCGGAACCGCTGGACGGCCCGAACGGCGCGGTCGACGTCACCGACCAGGCACCCCACGAGCTGGAGGCCGTGTTCGACGAGCCGCGCCGCCTGCTGGTGTGGCCGGAGCCGGACGTCTCGACCCGCCAGGCGCTGACCGACCGCGGCTACCGCCCGGTCATCGTGCGCTCCCGCGAGGAGGTCGACGCCCAGGTCGCCGACCCGCCCGCCGCGCTCTTCGTGGACCCGCTCACCGGGCCCATCACCCGTACCGCGCTCCAGTCGCTGCGCCAGGCCGCCGCTCGGGCGGAGGTGCCGGTGCTGGTCACGGCGGGGCTGGGCCAGGCGACCCGGGAGGCCGCGTACGGCGCGGACCCCGCGGTGCTGCTGAAGGCGCTCGCCCCGCGCGACAGCGACCAGCACCCGCCGCGCGTGCTGCTGATAGAGGAGCACCTGCCGATCGCCCAGGCCTTCGCCGGCACGCTGGAGCGGCGCGGCATGCAGGTGGCGCACGCCTCCTCGGAGGCCGACGCGATGAACCTGGCCGGGCAGTTCCACCCGAACCTGGTGGTCATGGACCTCATGCTGGTGCGCCGCCGGCGCCAGGGCATCGTCGACTGGCTGCACGCCAACGGGCGCATGGAACGCACTCCGCTGGTCGTCTACACCGCCGTGGACATCGACCCGGCGGAACTGCCGCGCCTGGCGTCCGGCGAGACGGTGCTCTTCCTCGCGGAGCGCTCCACGAGCACGGACGTGCAGTCCCGCATCGTCGACCTGCTGGGCAAGATCGGTTCCTGACGGCCCGTACGCACAAGGCGGCCCCCGGGGGATTCCCGGGGGCCGCCTCGCGTGCGGGGCCGTCAGCCCAGCCGGGTGACGTCCAGCTCGCCGGACGCGTACTGCCGTCGCAGTACCTTCTTGTCGAACTTGCCGACCGAGGTCTTCGGCACGGCCGAGATGACCGCCCACCGCTCCGGCAGCTGCCAGCGCGCGATGTGCTCGCCGAGGAACGCACGCAGTTCCTCGTAGCCGATCTCGAAGCCGTCCTTGAGTACGACGGTGGCCAGCGGGCGCTCGCCCCACCGGTCGTCGGGCACCGCGACGACGGCTGCCTCCGCGACGGCCGGGTGCGCCATGAGCGCGTTCTCCAGCTCGACGGAGGAGATCCACTCGCCGCCGGACTTGATGACGTCCTTGGCGCGGTCGGTGAGGGTCAGATAGCCGTCGTACGTGATCGTGCCGACGTCACCGGTGCGCAGCCAGCCGTCCTCGCTGAACTTGTCCTCGGGGCGCATCGGTTCGGCACCGACGCCGCCGTAGTACGCCGCGGTGACCCACGGGCCGCGCACCTCCAGCTCGCCCGCGAAGTTCCCGTCCCAGGGCAGGATCTCCCCGGAGGGGCCGACCAGGCGGGCCTCGACGGAGGCGGGGAAGCGGCCCTGGGTGATGCGGTACGGCCACTCCTCCTCGGCGGCGAGGCCGGCCGGCGGGTGGGCCATGGTGCCCAGCGGCGAGGTCTCGGTCATGCCCCAGGCGTGACACAGCCGCACCCCCAGCTTGTCGTACGCCTCCATCAGGGAGGGCGGGCAGGCGGACCCGCCGATGGTGACCTGCCGCATGCTGCTGATGTCGCGCGGGTTGGCCGCGAGTTCGGCCAGCAGGCCCTGCCAGATGGTGGGTACGGCGGCGGCGTGGGTGGGGCGCTCGGTGGCGATCATCTCGGCGAGCGGGCCGGGCTGCAGGAAGCGGTCGGGCATCAGCATGTTGATGCCGGTCATGAAGGTGGCGTGTGGCAGGCCCCAGGCGTTGACGTGGAACTGCGGCACGACGACCAGGGTGGTGTCGCGGTCGGTCAGGCCCATCGACTCGGTCATGTTGACCTGCATGGAGTGCAGGTAGATCGAGCGGTGCGAGAACAGGACGCCCTTGGGGTCGCCGGTGGTGCCGGAGGTGTAGCACATGGCCGCGGCCGAACGCTCGTCCAGCTCGGGCCAGTCGTAGGTGTCGGGGCGGCCCTCGATGAGGGACTCGTACGCGTGCAGGGCGGGGCGGCAGCCCTCCAGGGGCGTGGTGTCGCCAGGACCCACCACCACGACGTGCTCGACCGACTCCATCGCCGGGAGCAGCGGGGCGAGCAGCGGGATCAGCGTGCCGTTGACGAGGATGACGCGGTCGGCGGCGTGGTTGGCGATGAAGACCAACTGGTCCGCGGGGAGGCGCAGGTTGAGCGTGTGCAGGATCGCGCCCATGGAGGGGATGGCCAGATAGGCCTCGACATGCTCGGCGTTGTTCCACATCAAGGTGGCGATCCGCTCGTCACGCTCCACCCCGAGTTCGTCGCGCAGCGCCCCGGCCAGGCGCGCGGCACGGGCTCCTATCTCGGCGAACGAGCGGCGCTGCGGCTCGCCTTCGCCGGCCCAGGTGGTGACCTGTGACCTGCCGTGCACGGTCGTGCCGTGGGTCAGGATCCGTGAGACCAGCAAGGGCACGTCCTGCATTGTGCTCAGCACCGGGCGCCTCCTCATCGAAGCGGCTACGCGAAGGTAGGTGGGTGCTGCGATTCTGGTGTCATACCGCGCGGTATGTCACTACCCCGGGAGCAACTCGGGGTCCTCGCGCAATTTGCCCAGGGCGCGGGAGACGGCGCTCTTGACGGTGCCGACCGAGACGCCGAGCGCCTCGGCGGTCTGGACCTCGCTCATGTCCTCGTAGTACCGCAGTACGACCATGGCCCGCTGGCGTGCCGGCAGGCGGGATATCGCGCGCAGCACCGCGTCGCGCTGGGCCTGCTGCTCGGCCTCGTCGCGGCCGGTCAGGGCCGCCGGGCCGTACGGCTCGGGCAGCTCGTCGGTGGCGTACTCCTCGAGGCGGCGCTTGCGCCACTGCGAGGTGCGGGTGTTGACCAGGGTGCGGCGGACGTAGCCGTCGACCGCCCGGTGGTCGTCGATCCGGTCCCACGCCAGGTAGGTCTTGGGTCAGGGCGGTCTGCAGCAGGTCCTCGGCGTCGCTCGGGTTGGCGGTCAGCGAGCGCGCGGTCCGCAACAGTGCCGGGCCCTTGGCCCGCACGTAGCTGGTGAACTGTGCCTGCGAGGCGCTGGTGCACACGGGCGTGGTCATGGCTCCACGCTAGGAGCGCGGCCCGCTCCGCGGATCCGCCGCAGGTGCCGAAGCGGGGTCACCCTGAAGTCGTACGAGGGGGGTACGCCCCACCTCCGGAGGACGGAGAACGGCGTCGCCGCCCTTACGGGGTCACCCCGCAGGGGCGGCGGCGCGACGCGTCATCCCCGGCGTGTCAATTGACGACGGCCACGGGACCGTCCAGCCGGTTGCGGTCGATCGACAGCCGCTTGCCGCCGTGCTTCTCGCGGACGGCGCCCGAGTACTGGTGGATACGGCCGCCGTTCCAGGCGTCCCGGCTGAGCACCGGTTCGCTGCGCACCGCCGGCCTGCCCTTCCAGCGGGCGAACCACACGGCATCCGGCAGGTCGTCGACGCCCTGCCGGCGGGCCCGCTCGATGTGCCGGATGCCGGACTCCGAGCTGCTGTACAGGCCGGGCAGGTAGCCGTTGTCGCCGACCTGGCGGTCCCAGGCCCGGATGAAGTCCAGGGTCTGGTCGGCGCAGCGCGCCTTCCCGGCGTGGTACGCCTCCATGTCGAGGTACAGCGCACTGCCGGGTTCGAAGCCGAGGTCGGCGGCGCTCTGCACCGCGTCGAAGCCCTCGCTCTCGCCTTGGCCCCAGGCGTCGTCCGGGTTGATCCGGTAGTTGCGCAGATGCTTGCCCCGCACACAGGGCGACTGCGAGCCGACATAGATCGGCAGGATGCGCCAGCCCATCTTGTGCACGGAGCGGACCCAGTTGCGGTTGAGGTTGCGCTGGCTGCAGGCGCGGGCGCGGCCGCCGAAGTACACGCCGATGGCGCGGTACTTGGACTTCAGCCAGGCGCGCATCGTGGCCAGGGAGGGGGCGCGGCAGGTGTCGAAGCCGTAGCCCTTGAAGGTCCGGGGCGCGGGCGCGGCGCCCTCGGCCTCCTCGCCGCCGTAGGCGTCGTACGGCATGAGCATCCCGGACAGGTCCGGGCCGAGGTCGTACCCGCTCAGTGCGTCGCCGGGATCCGTGTCGCCACCCGGTGCCATCGCCGACGCCGCAGCGGGCGCGAGCGCGGCGGGGCGGGAAGCGGTGAGCCGGGGGACGGCGCCCGCCGCGGAGACCGGTCCGGTCAGCAGACAGGTGAGCACCAGCCCTACGATCGCCGCATATCGGATGATCGGCTTGTGTTCGTGCATGGGTCGAGTGAAAGGGCGCGATGGCCCGTCGGACGGCACGCCACGCCCGGGGGTCAGCCGGACGCAGCAACGCGGACATCGTGATCTTCCCGGCCGCCGCGAGGCCGCCCGGCCGGTCCGCGGCGCCAGGCGGAAGCCCTGGGACCGGCCCCCTCGCATCCGTCCTGACCAGCACGTTCCGGGTGTCGGTGCCCGATCGTCGCTACTGCCCCGCGTTCGGTGCATTCCGTCGCCGGTGCCGTTCGCACTCTGCGGGCACGCCCTCTCGCGCTGGCCGCCGCAGGGGTTCACCGGTAGGTGCCCGGCGGGCCCAGGGCCCCCGTTCCGGCCGGTACGGTGTCCCCGGCGCCGTGGCCTCGGCCGCTGCGGCCGCAAGGAGCAACAGGAAGCAGGGTGTTGGGCGGTCATCCCGCCGACGGCGTGCGGCGCCCTGCCGGCGTACTCGTCGCCGCGACCGGCCGCGGGACGGGACCGCCGCTTCGTCCACAGCCTGTGGACACCGGAACGCGACTGCGCGACGGCAGTGAGGTTGCCGTCGCGCAGTCGCCCCTTGTCAGCGAGCCCCAGGGGCCCCGGTCACCACAGCGGACCGAAGTGGATGTTCACGTTCGACTGGTGGATCTCGGTGAACGCCGAGCCGACCACGCTCGCGTTGTTGTTCTGGTTGGACGCGCCCGCCCCGGTGGCGGCCTGCTGCGTCGTGGTCACGCTCCCGAAGTTGTCGCGCCCCACGCTGCCACCGCTGTTGCTCACCACGGTCGCGTTGGAACCGCCGCCCGACAAGGAGCCGTTGTCGGCTACTGCCGTCCCGGCGAACAGTGCCGCGGCCAGCGGCAGCGAGGCCATCGCGGCCAGGACTCGGGCGGTACGGGTGCTTGCCATGTCTTTCCCTCCAGAGGACTGGATATGGGGTGTGCGGGGCGGTTGGCCGACCGCTCCGCCGACTGTGCGACGTCGCCGCAACCAGAGTTGCCCAGCTCCCGGGCCGCCAACCAGGCCCTCCGGCCCATTTCGCTCGCAAGCGTGACGATCTATCGACAAACCTCCAAGGTCATCTCAATTCACCGGATCGGCCCCATGGCGGGGCACACCACCCGGGCCGGGCAAGCGGCAAAACGTTCCGGCCCGACTTTCGGCCAACCTGCGGCGGTGCCCGGAGCGGCGGCTTCCATGGGGGCCGCGGGCGCTGCCGTTGGGACGGATAGCGCGCCGGGGGGCGTGGCGCGCCAAGGAGCCGGGCGCGCTTCTCCTTAGGCTCCGTCTGACGATCCGCCAGTGGGCCCGCTCCGCCGCCCGGCTTCCCCAGGGAGAGATGTGACTCGGTCCCGTTTCACCGCGGCCCGGTTCGCCACCGGCCTGGTGCTCGTCCTCGCCTGGCTCGCCGGGTGCGGCCACGGCCTCCCCGGCCCCGGCCCGCAGGACGGCTCCGCCTCTCCGGCCGCCGCGGGCCCGCGCCTCCAGGACCCGCCCGAACTGCTGAGCCACGACGGCCTCCTCAGGACCACCGTCACCGTGGAGCGGCGCAAGGTCCGGGTCGGTGACCACCGGCTGTGGGCGACCACGTACAACGGCATGTACATGCCTCCGACGTTGCGCGTACGGCCTGGCGACACCATCGACCTGACCATGATCAACAAGGTCGACGAGGACACCAATCTGCACGTCCACGGGCTCCACGTCTCACCGCGCAGCCCGTCGGACGACATCTTCGTCGCGATCAAGTACGGAGCCTCGTACCACTACACCTACCGGCTGCCGCGCGACATCACCCCCGGCACCTACTGGTACCACTCCCACGCCGACATGATGTCCGCCGCCCAGGTCGCCGGCGGCGAGTCCGGCGTCATCGTCGTCGACGGCCTGCGGCAGTACCTGCCAACGTCCCTGCGCGGCATCACCGAACACGTCATCGCGCTCAAGGACTTCCAGGTCGAGGGCGACGCCATCAGGACCCACCCGCTGAGCATCGGCGCCACCACCAACCGCACCGTCAACGGCCAGCAGAACCCGGTCATCGGCATCCGGCCCGGCGAGACCCAGCTGTGGCGGCTGGCCAACATCGGCGCCAACATCTACTACAAGCTGCACCTGCCCGGGCACCGCTTCCACGTGATCGCCCAGGACGGCTACCCCGTCCGGCGCGTCTGGTCGGCGGACTCCCTGCTCATCGCCGCCGGAGCCCGCTACGACGTCCTCGTCCAGGGCGGCTCCCCGGGCACCACCCGCCTGGAGACCCTGCCGTACGACACCGGAAAGGCCGGGAACCAGTTCCCCCGCGCCGATCTCGCCACCCTCGTCACCGGCGGCACCCCCGTCCGGCCGGCCGCGCTCCCGCGCGCCTTCGCCCCGAACGAGGACCTGTCCCGCGCCCCGATCGCCGCCCGCAAGACCGTGGTCTTCACGGAGAACGCGGCGGGCACCGTCTTCTACGTCAACGGCCGCACCTACGACCCCAGGCGGAACGACTTCACCTCGGTGCTCGGCACCGTCGAGGAGTGGACGGTGCGCAACGACAGCGACGAGGAGCACTCGTTCCACGTCCACACCAACCAGTTCCAGCTGATGAGCACCGACGGGAAGCCCCACCCGCCCTCCCGCCGCTGGTTCGACACGGTCAACGTGCCCGCTCGCGGCGAGGTCGTCCTGCGCATCCCGTTCCGCGACTTCACCGGGCGGACCGTCCTGCACTGCCACATCCTGAATCATGAGGACATGGGCATGATGGCGGTCCTCGACATCGTCCGCCCCTCCGGCCGGAGCCGGGACGAGACGCGGGGCAAGTAGTGTCCGGCTTCCGGCTTCGGCGGGAAGGACGACCACGTGGCACCCGGCGACCCGGCCCCGCCGATGAGCGAGGCGGAGGCGGCGATGGTCGATCCTCTTCATCCGGTCGCCGGTGGCCGGCGACCCCCTGCACCGCGAGGCGTTGACGGCAGCGTGCGTGTACGCGGTCCACGACCCGCTGACCCGGATGTGCACCATCGCCCGCTCGGGTCATCTCGCGCCGGCCATCGTGGCCCGGACGGCACCGCGGAGATCCCCGACATCCCGGTCGGGCCGCCGCTGGGCGTCACCAGTGCCGCGCCGTTCACCACCGGCGACGTGGTGCTGGAGGAGGGCAGCATCCTGGCCCTGTCCAGCTCACCCGCGGTCGCCGCCCATCTCGCCGCGCACCCCGGCCTGCTCCGCCGTCCCGAGGAGGCCGCGGGCCCGGACGCGGACGCCGACGCCGGCCGGCCCCTCGCGGACCTCTGCGACGACATCCTCTACTCCCTCCCCGCGGGCCTGTCCGGCCGGGCAGACGCGCTCCTGCTCACCCGCACCCGGCCCTTCCCGGCCCACCGGGTGGCCTCCTGGCGACTCGAACCCGACCCCGCCGCCGTCTCCGCCGCCCGCCACCACGCCGGCGAGCAGCTCGCGGCGGCCTGGCGGATCGAGGGCGACATCGTCTTCAACACCGAGCTGATCGTCAGCGAGCTCGTCACCAACGCCATCCGCCACGGCACCCCGCCGCTCGCCCTGCGCCTCATCAACGACCGCGCCCTCACCTGCGAGGTCCGCGACGCCGGCCCCGCCGCCCGCGCCTGCGCCACGCCCGCACCGTCGACGAGGGCGGCCGCGGCCTGTCCATCACCGCCCGGCTCGCGCGGGCCTGGGGCACCCGCTACGACGCGGAGGGCAAGACGATCTGGACGGAGCCAGCCCCTGCCTCGGCGACCGTCCTGAACGCGCACGGCCCCCCGGCCGCGGCTGCGGTCGGGGGGCCGTCGCCGTATCCGGCAGCCGGTCTACTGCCTACTGCCTACTGCGAGATCACCTGGCCGAAGCCGGTGTTCCCCTTGAGGCCCACGGTGCGGGCGCTGACGGTCTTGGCGTTGACGGCCGTTGGCCCGGCGGCCGTGCCGCGCAGCACGGTGACCGCGCCGTAGGCGTTCTCGTCGCTGCCGATGACGAGCTCGGCCCGGCCGTTGCGGTTGTCGTCGATGATGCGGACGGAGGAGCCGAAGAAGTCGGACCTCTCGACGTTGTCGGGGATCCCGGCCGTGGCCTGGGTGAAGCGCAGGGCCCCGCCCGTCTTGAGCCCCGAAGCCGAGCCGAAGAAGACCGTGACCGAGCCCGCGTCCGCCGTACTGCCGACGTCCTCGCCGGGAGCGCCGACCGCGACATCGGCGTAACCGTCGCCGTTGGTGTCGCCGACGCTCACCGCCATGCCGAAGTAGTCCTCGATCTCACCGCCGTCGGGAACGCCGGGGGTGTCCTGGCTGATGACCGTCGGGCGCTGCGCCAGGTTCGGACCGGCGGCGGAGCCGTACCAGACGGTGATCTCGCCGCCCTTGTGGCGGCCGGGGATGCCGGACCGGGGGTCCTCGTAGTTGCCGATGACGAGGTCGCCGTAGCCGTCGCCGTTGATGTCGCCGATGGCGACCTTCTCACCGTCGGCGGACGTCATTTCGGTCGTGGCGTAGTTGGTGCCGTTCCAGCTCTGGTAGCTGATGTCGCCGCCCGGATCGCTGTCCACGAGATACGGGTAGACGCGCTCGGCGGCGCCGTCGCCATCGAGGTCACCCGCGACGACGTCCACCCTTGTGCCGTAAGCGAGTTTGGTGGAGGCAGCCGGGACGGCGGAGGTCCCCGAACGCTTGAAGGGGCCCTTGAGGAGGCGGCTCTGGGTCCGGCCGGTGAGAGTGACGTCGGCGTGGCCGTCCCCGTCGAAGTCGGCGGCGGCGACACCGCTGGCGTAGGTCTCCCACGCCTCATCGAAGTTCTGCTGCGGAAGGGTCGAACCGCCGGAGAGGCCGGACTTGCCGCCCCACAGGACCGTGGCCCGGCCGATGGCCTGCTCGCCGGCGATGACCTGGCGCGGGGCGCCGGCGATCAAGTCCGCGTAGCCGTCCCCATCGAGGTCGGCGGAGGTGAGGCTCTCGCCGAAGAAGTCGGATTCCTCGGCCACACCCGGCACGTTGGCCGAGTTCTGGGTGATGACACTGCGCTTGCTGGAGGCGGTGATGCCCTTGGCCGTGCCGTAGAACACGACGACGGCACCCGCGGACTCGGCGCCGCCGACGGTCGCGTACGGGGAGCCGACGGCGAGGTCGCGGTAGCCGTCCCCGTTGAAGTCGTCGTAGTACTTGGCGGGGGTGGCGTTCGCCGGCGCGGCCAGAGTGAGCGGAGTGAGGCCGGCCGTGATCAGGCAGGCGGCGACCGTGGCGGTACGAAGACGCATGGGCGGCGGGGGCTCCTACGTGAGTGGGGAGTGCGAGGCATCCGGTGCGGCCGGGGCGCTCTTGGCATGGAGCGGCGGCGGCGTAATCCAGACCGTCGAAGAGCGGCCAGGGTTGTACGGGGCGGGTAGGGAGATTTCCCGGTGCGGTTCTGGACTCCATGCCGGCGGGCATCGCGGAGCACGGTGCGGAATAGGTGAAGCTGACGGCGGGGTGGAGAGCCTGTGGAACTCGGTGGCTGCCCGCGGAGCGGGCAACGCCCCCACGCTCTGGGCGCCGGGCGATCAAAAAGCCCGCGACGAGAGAACTACGTCACCGCCGAAACCCGCGTGCGCATGCTCCAGGCCCCCGCTGCGATGGTCCAGGAGGCGGCAGCCTCGCAGACCACCAAGATCACAGCGACGACTGCGTCCCGGGACCACTTGCCATAGCGTCTGCACGCGTCGCTCACAGGTGCAGCGTTTACCAGGCGCCAAGCCACGGGCCCGGCTGACCTCAGTGACCGTCACGCTCATAGTTCGCATCGAGGGGCAGACGACGCTCTAGGCGTACTCGACCAGGAACTGGGGCCGGTACTGCTGCCGATAGCGGTCCAGTGCCTGCCAGAGCATGGTGGCGCCCCGAGGCACGCGGTCGCTGAGCTGGTCCCAGCCGACGAAGCGCAGCTCATCGGGGATCCGGACCAATCCTGTAATCGCATCCCGGAAAGCGTCCCGGTTCATGCCGCAGAAGCTGGGGAAGTCCAATTGTTGAGCATGGTCATGGACCACAGGATCATCGCCTCGCTGCTGGCGGTGTGCGCTTCGTAGTCGCGGGCCAGGCGGCGGGAACGCATCAGCCACGCAATGCTCCTTTCCACGACCCACCTGCGTGGGAGGACGGTGAACCCGCTGATGGTGTCGCTGCGTTTGATCACCTTGAGGGTGAGGCCGAGCGTGCGGGCGGCCCAGTCGACGAGGTGGCCGGTGTAGCCGCTGTCGGCCCAGATCAGCCGCAGCTTCCGGAAGCTGTTGCGCAGGGCGGGCAGCATTGTGGCGGCGGCGTCGCGGTCGGTGGTGGACGCCGGGGTGACCAGCACGGTCAGCAGCAGTCCGAGGCAGTCCACGATCAGGTGCCGTTTACGCCCGTTGATCTTCTTGCCGCCATCGAAGCCACGTGAGTCGTTCCTGACGGTGGCGTCGGCCTTCACCGACTGTGAGTCGATCACGGCCGCGGTCGGCTCGGTGTTCCGGCCCTCGGCCGTCCTCACCCGCTCCCGCAGCCGGTCGTGGAGTTCGCGGATCAGCTGGTTGTCCCGCCAGCGGCGGAAGAACGCGTACACGCGTTTCCAGGGCGGGAAGTCCGCGGGCGGGTTCCGCCACTTCACGCCGTTGTCGACCAGGTACCTCTCCCGGAAATGCTCGTTGGCTTCGACACCCACGAGCTACCGCGAGGCCCTGCCTTCATGCACCCACCACACCGCGATCACCCGATCAGGATCCCTGTTCGACCAGACGAGCCCGTTGATCGGTAAGCGGATGGCTTCTTAGGCAGCCACCATGGGGCGAGCCTCGAAGATCGGGGCCCACATCGGGCTATTGCGGGCAGGTCCACAGACTGCCCGAGTCGCTGACAGCTTACGGGCCCCGATCTCTCGCCCCATGGCAGCTCCAGCCCAAAGCCTCTCCACGCCTACTCCACGCGCAGGAACGCCGTCTGCCCCATATCTACGCTTCGGTATCGAGTTCGGCGAGCAGGCCGCGGATGCGCTGCTCGATCTCGTCGCGGATCGGGCGGACGGCGTCGACGCCCTGGCCGGCGGGGTCGTCGAGCTGCCAGTCGAGGTAGCGCTTGCCGGGGAAGACGGGGCAGGTGTCTCCGCAGCCCATGGTGATGACGACGTCGGAGGACTGCACCGCTTCGGTGGTGAGGACCTTGGGGACCTCGGCGGAGATATCGATGCCCACTTCCTTCATGGCCTCGACCACGGCGGGGTTGACGGTGTCGGCGGGGGCGGATCCGGCCGAGCGGACCTCGACCTTGTCCCCGGCAAGGTGGGTGAGGAAGGCGGCGGCCATCTGGGAGCGGCCGGCGTTGTGGACGCAGACGAACAGTACGGACGGGGTCGCGGGAGTGGTCACGGGGTCTTCCTTGGTCAGTGACTGGTGGTGGCGAGTTCGGGCTCACCTGGAAGGACGGGGACGCTCGCGGTGGCCCGAGCAGTACGGCCGAAGAGGACGACGACCAGGCCGAGACCCACGACGGCGCCAACGATCTGGGCAGCGATGAACGGCGCCACCGAGGCCGGAGCGATGCCGGCGAAGGTGTCGGAGAAGGCGCGGCCGATCGTCACCGCCGGGTTGGCGAAGCTGGTGGACGAGGTGAACCAGTAGGCCGCACCGATGTAGGAGGCGACCGCCGCCGGGGCAAGACGCTGCTGTCCCGTGCGACCGAGGCCGAAGACGAGCAGGACCAGGCCCGCGGTGGCGACAACCTCGCCCAGCCATAGGTGCCCGGCGGACCGGTCGTGAGTGGACCAGGTCACCAGCGGTTCGGCGAACATCGCGTCGGCCAGGACCGCACCCGCGATGGCGCCGGCAACTTGGGCGGGAACGTAGGCGGCGACCTCACGCGGGATCGGTCCGTCACCGGTTGCCCGGCCGGTCCACCAGGCGGCGAGGGTGACGACTGGATTGAAGTGCGCGCCGGAGACCGGGCTGAGCAGGGCGATCAGCACGCCCAGGCCGAACACCGTGGCCAAGGAGTTGGCGAGCAGTTGCACGCCCACGTCCCGGGACAGCTCGGTGGCCTGAATCCCTGAGCCCACCACGACCGCGACCAGGGCGGCCGTGCCGACGAACTCGGCAGCGACCCGGCGGCCGAACGAAGCGGAGACGGGCATCAGCAGGACCTGGCGGCGGCCGGTTCGGCGGGGATCTGGAGGAGTGAGGAGAGCCGGGCGAGCGCGGCCGGCAGCACCCAGTAGTAGACCCAGGTCCCACGCCGTTCGGAGCCGACCAGGCCCGCTTCCCGCAGCACCTTCAAGTGGTGCGAGATCGTCGGCTGCGACACGTCGAACTGCCCGGTCAGGTCGCAAACGCACGCCTCGCCGCCCTCGAAGGACGCGATCAGCGACAGCAGGCGCAGCCGTACCGGGTCCGCCAGCGCCTTGAACATGCGCGCCAGGTCGACGGCGTCCGACTCGCCCACCGGTTCGCGGACCATCGGCGAGCAGCACGCGGCAGCCTGATCGTCCTGCCCGAGGACCCGGAGCTCTGATTTCGACATGTGTCTATGTTGACGTTTGTCGATGCAGTTGGCAACCTCGGACGCGTCGAGCTGTATCGACGGATGTCGATGCAGAAGCAGATGAAGGAGACCGTCATGTCCCGCGTTCAGCTCGCCCTGCGCGTCGCCGACCTCGAAGCGTCGATCGCGTTCTACTCCAAGCTCTTCGGCGTCGAGCCCGCCAAACTCCGCCCCGGTTACGCCAACTTCGCCGTCACCGAGCCCCCGCTCAAGCTCGTACTGATCGAGGGCGAGGGCGACCAAGACACCCGCCTGGACCACCTCGGCGTCGAGGTCGAGGCCACCGAGCAGGTCACCGCCACCACCGGCCGACTCCAAGAAGCGGGGCTGGCCACCTTCGAGGAGAACGACACCTCCTGCTGCTACGCCCTCCAGGACAAGGTCTGGGTCACCGGCCCCGGCAAGGAGCCCTGGGAGGTCTACGTCGTCAAGGCCGACGCCGGCACCCTCGGCAAGAGCGCGGGCGGCACGCCGGCCACCTGCTGCCCCTCGGACGAAGCGAGCGATGTCGTCCAGGGCATCGCCCCGGTCGCAGTTGGCGGCGGATGCTCCTGCGGGAGCTGAGCGACCCCGCCAGCGGCGAAAGTTGCCGCACCTCCGCGTGCCATCCGCGTGCCATACGAGGCGGTAGCCACCGGGGAACAACGGTCAATCACGGACACGCGGACAGCAACGGGCCCCCGGCCAGAATCACTGGTCAGGGGCCGTTCACGTGCGGAGAGTGTGGGATTTGAACCCACGGTGACATCGCTGCCACGACGGTTTTCAAGACCGTTCCCTTAGGCCGCTCGGGCAACTCTCCCCGCGCCGTGGCCCCGGAGGTGGGGCGGTGGCGCGGGGACAGCCTAACGGGTCGGGTCAGCTGCTGCTGTCGCCCTTGCGCTCGCCGAGGGTGAGGCTGGCGGTGCGGGTCTGACCATCGCGGGTGTAGGTGACGTCGACCTTCTCGCCCGGCTGGTGCTGCCAGATCTCGCCGATGAGGGTGGGGGAGGAGTCGACGACGGTGTCGTCGAACTTGGTGATGATGTCGCCGGAGCGCAGCCCGGCCTTCTCGGCGGGGCCGCCGACGCTGACCGCGCTGGCGCCGGTGGCGATCTTGGCGCCCTCGCCGTTGTAGCTGGAGTCGACGCTCACGCCGATGACCGGGTAGACCGGCTGGCCGGTCTTGATCAGGTCCTCGGCGACACGGCGGGCCTGGTCGATCGGGATCGCGAAGCCGAGGCCGACGCTGCCGGACTGGGAGGTGCCGTCGCTGCTGCCGGTCGACTGGATCGCGGAGTTGATGCCGATGACGGCGCCCTCGGAGTTGAGGAGGGGACCGCCGGAGTTGCCGGGGTTGATGGAGGCGTCGGTCTGTATGGCGCTCATGTAGGACGCGTTGGAGCCCTGGCCGTCGCTGGAGGCGATGGGACGGTGCAGCGCGCTGACGATGCCGGTGGTCACGGTGCCGGAAAGGCCGAAGGGAGCGCCGATGGCGATGGTGGAATCGCCGACGGCGACCTTCTCGGAGTCGCCGACGGCGAGCGGGGTGAGCTGGTCGGGGCTGACCCCCTTGAGCTTGATGACGGCGACGTCGTAGCCCTGGGCGCGGCCGACGACCTCGGCGTCGTACTTCTTGCCGTTGGAGAACGTGGCGGTGAGCTTGCCGCCGTCCGCCGCGGGGGCGACCACGTGGTTGTTGGTGAGGATGTGGCCTTCCTTGTCGTACACGAAGCCGGTGCCGGTGCCGCTCTCCTGGCTGCCGGAGGCCTCGATGGTGACGACGCTGGGAAGGGACTGCCTGGCGATGCCGGCGACAGAGTCGGCGGACCGGCTGAGGTCCTTGGGGTTGCCCGCGACGGAGATCGTGGTGGACCCGCTGTCGTTGCGGTCGGCGGCCCAGAAGCCGATGCCGCCGCCGATGCCGCCGGCGACCAGCGCGGCGACCAGGACGGCCGCGATCAGCCCGCCGTTGCCGCGCTTGCGCGGAGCGGCGGGGGCCGGCGGCACGGGTGCGCCCCAGACCGGGCCCCCGGGACCACCGGGACCCGCGGGGACCCCGAAGGGCTGGGTCGGCGGAACCGCGGGCGGCGCGGCCGGGTGCCCGGCGTAGGGGCCCGCGTGCGGAGCGGCGTGGTGCGCGACGACGTGCGGCGGGGCCGCGTGGTGCGGGGCGGGCTGCGGCGGAACGGCCTGCGGCGGGGCCGGGGGCTGCACGGGTGCCTGCGCGGCAGGCGCGGCGGGCGCGGCACCTTCGGCGGGCGGCGCGTCGACGGACGGCGCGTCGGCAGGCTGCGCCGGAGCGGCCGCGGGGGGACTGTCGGGCGCCGCGGGCGGGGGCGACGACGGGGGAGCGGCGGACGCCGCGGGCGCGGCCTGCGGCGGCGCGGGAGGTGCAGCGGGAGCGGCGGGCTCAGCGTCGACGGGCGGCTGCGCCGGCTGCGTTGCCGGGACCGGACCGACCTCGTTCTCGGTGCTCACGGCTGTATCTCCTCCGGGATATGCGTGGTGTGCCGTGCGTACGGTTGCGGTCACGGAGACGTACGACGGCCGACAGGATGGGGACAGGATTTCCCACCGGTTGTCAGACCACCGTAAACAGTCGCGAGCGGCGTCCGTGGTACGACTGGGCGGATGGCACGATAGCCCGGTGACCCAAGACCGCGCGATCCAGGTCGTCGCCCACCGCGGTGCCTCCGAGGATGTCCCGGAGCACACACTCGCCGCGTACCGGAAGGCGATCGAGGACGGCGCGGACGCCTTGGAGTGCGACGTGCGTCTCACCGCGGACGGCGTGCTGGTCTGCGTCCACGACCGCCGGGTGAACCGCACCTCCAACGGCCGGGGTGCCGTCTCGGCCATGGAGCTCGCCGATCTGCGGGCGCTGGACTTCGGCTCGTGGAAGGGACAGCACACCGACGCCGAGGTGCCGGACCGCTTCGATGCCGACCACGACGAGGCGAGCCGGGTGCTGACCCTGGAGCGGCTGCTGGAGCTGATCGCCGACACCGGCCGCCGGATCGAGCTCGCGGTGGAGACCAAGCACCCGACGCGCTGGGCGGGTCAGGTGGAGGACCGGCTGCTGGAACTGCTGGACCGTTTCGGCATGCTGCGCCCGCCGGCGGACGAGCCGCCGCGGGTGCGGGTGATGAGCTTCTCCTCCCGTTCGCTGCGCCGGGTCCGGCTGGCCGCGCCCCAGCTGCCGACGGTCTTCCTCATGCAGTACGTGCTGCCCAGGCACCGCGACGGCCGGCTGCCTGCCGGGGTGCGGATCGCCGGGCCGAGCATCCGCATCCTGCGCTCGCATCCCGGGTACGTGGAGCGGCTGCACCGGGCCGGGCACCGCGTGCACGTCTGGACGGTCAACGAACCGGAGGACGTCGAACTGTGCGCGCGGCTCGGCGTCGAGGCCGTCATCACCAATCGTCCCAAGCAGGTACTGGCCCAACTCGGCCGGTAGGCAAGGGCGGTGGAGGACACCGCTCCGCTCCCGCCCCTCCCGGGTGCCGGAACTCGGCGCGCACCGGCGCGTTCGGTGCCCGTTCGATCGCCGTGTGTGCACCAAGAGATCACTGTTGGCCGGTTTCCGGCATGAAACGAGAGGGCATCCATCCGGTGGCGTGGGGTGAAGGAGGTCTCGGGGGTGGCGTTGGTGGTGGCCCAGGAGGTGCCGACGTCCTCGACCATGGCCCTGCCGCATGGTCCGACGGGCGTCGCTGAGGCGCGGCGCAGGCTGCGCAAGGAACTGTGTACGTACGAGGTTCCGGAGCCGGTCGTCGACGACGCGGTGCTGATCCTCTCCGAGTTGCTGAGCAATTCCTGCCGGCACGCGCGTCCGCTGGGCGAGGACGATCCCTCGGCGGCCGGCGGCAGCGGCATCCGCGCCGGGTGGCGCATCGACGAGGACGGGCTGCTGACGGTCGAGGTGACCGACGGCGGTGGTCCGACCCGCCCGCTTCCGGCCAGTCCCTCGCTCACCGCGCGCGGCGGACGGGGACTGGGCATCGTCCGCAGCCTGTCGCTGCGCTGGGGCGTACGGGACGCTCCCGGCGAGGTCACGGTCTGGGCGATGCTCGCGGTGCGCAGCCGCCACGCGCGGCGCGACGGCCTGGTGCCGCAGATCGACATCCCGATCGACTTCGCGGACCCCTTCGAGGACCTTCCCTGACGACGGCCTGACCTCGCCGTGACGCCGGCCCGGCGGTGCCCCGGCCCCCGGCGCGGCGGCTCCGGGCCCCGCCCCGGTCGCGACCTCCGCTGACGGAAGGGCACGTGGCGCTAGGCTCACGGCCGGAACACCGCCGTTACCGGGAGAGATCGAGCCATGGCGAAGAAGCGCCCGACGAACACGAAGGCCCCCGCCCGACCCGCGCAGCTCAGCGACGGGGAGATCCCCGTCGTCGGAGCCCGGGAGCCCTGCCCCTGCGGTTCCGGGCGACGCTACAAGGCCTGCCACGGACGCGAGGCGTCGCACGCGGTGGCCGAGCTGGTGCGGCGGCCGTTCGAGGGCCTGCCGGGGGAGTGCGACTGGGTGGCGCTGCGCGAGCTGGTGCCCGCGGCGACGGCGGAGCTGAAGCTGAAGGACGGGCTGCCCGAGGGCGTGCCCGTGGTGACGCTGGCGACGGTACTGCCCATGGCCTGGCCGGGGTTGCGCCGGGACACCGGCCAGGTGCTGCTGGGCCTGCAGAACGAGACGGCCTCCGGGGACATCAGCCGCGACCTCGCCGAGACGCTGCTGCGCGCGCTGACGGCGGAGCCGGGCCACCCGGTGGACGGGAACCGGCCGGCGCCGTCCGGACCTCGGTTGCAGGACCTGCTGGACCTGGACGCGCCGTTCGAGCCGGTGGTGCACACCGGGTTCGAGTTCTGGCTGGAGAACGCGGACGCCGCCACCGGAGAGGTCGCCGCCTCCCTGGAGCGGGCGAACGCGGCCGTGATCCCCACCGTGCGGCTGACCGGCGTGGACGCCGCGTACTGGTGCCAGACCCCGGAGAAGAACCACCTGCGCTGGGTCATGCCGCACCCGGAGGAGCGGCTGCTGGACGCGCTCGCGCGGCTGCACGCCGCCGGCGCCTCGTCGCTGGGCGAGGACACGCGGCTGGTCGGCTCGTTCCGGGCGCACGGTCTGGTCGTCCCGGTGTGGGACCTGCCGGTGGGCGTGTCCGCGGAGGAAGTGGAGAAGCCGGCGGCGGCGTTCGGCGAGCGGCTGGCCGAGGTGCTGGAGCAGGACACCCCGCTGACCGCGGACGAGCGCCGGGCGCGCAGCGGCCTCACGAACCGGCAGATCACGCTGAGTTGACACTCAGTGACAGCAGTGTGACAGTATGAAGATCTTCGTGGTGATCCTGGTCACAGCCGCCCCGGTCAGGGGTGGAACAGGGGCCGGAACCCGCGCACCCGGATTTGCGTTCGGGCGAAGTCTTGTTACCGTTTGAACAGTCCGGTCGCTGGTGCATCCCCCGTCGCCAGCGACCGGACGTTTCATTGTGCGGACCCGCTGCGCAGCAGCGGACGTTCCGCGTTCTCCTCGGCGATCTCCGCCACCGCCATGTACGGCTCGGCGCCCTCCGGCACCGGCACCGTCCGCTCGCGCGGGGTCTCACAACTTCCGCTCCCCAGCGCCGCGTCGATGGCACAGCGTGCCTGCACGGCCCGGCCGTCGGGCAGCAGCAGGGTCAGCATCCCGTCCAGCCGCCGGCCGGTGGTGTTGTCCCAGTACGTGCGCGCCCAGGTGTCGCCCTCGGCGGCGATGGTGCAGGTCTGCGCCCGCAGCCCCTGCGGGGAGACGAACTTCGGACCGCAGGAAGCGATCTGGCGTTCGGATACGGCCGACTCGGACAGACCGCCCAGCAGTTCGGAGTCGCTCGACAGCAACCCGCCCCCGGTATCGGCGGACACCGGTTCGACGGGGACGAAGGCTCCCGTGCCGGCCGCGGCCGGGACGACCAGCGCGGCCGCCACGACAACACAGACGAGGGCGAACATCCGAAGGTTCGACGCGCGCATCATGCGCCGAACATAGCGGGAGAAAAGGGCGGTATACCGGGGGCCACGGGCAGTTGGCCGCCCCGTGGCCCCGCTCATACCCGAAAGAGTGATGGCGGACAGCGCCCGCCCCACGTGGCTCAGTACGAGAGCCGGCTGCCGTCCGGCGCCGTGCGTCCCGCCTGCACCAGCGTGTCGACGATCACCCGCACACTCGGCAGCCACGGCGCCCGCTCGCCGGGGTCCACGACCGGCCGCCGCTCCCAGCGCGCACCGCCTGCCCCGACGGGCGAGGGGGGCAGCACCGTGTAGCCGCCCTGACCGTGGAAGCGCAGGGAGGTCGGCACCCATTCGTGCCGGTCGAGCAACTCCCCCAGCTCCTCCAGGGAGTACGGCTCCACCAGGACCACGACACGGGTCGGGGTGGCCACCACCGGCCCGGTGCGCACCCCGCGCTTGGCGAGCACGCCGAGCGCCCGCGCCCCCGCGACGGCCGGCAGGCTGACGGCGGAGACACACCCGCCGGTGGCGAGGACGACAGGCTGGTCCGGGTGGTGCGACCACCACCAGCGCACCATCCGCGGGTCACGGGTGGCCGCCAGGAGACCGGGGTCGTGCGGATGGGCGCCGGGCACCGGGCAGTCGGGGCGCAGGCAGGCGCAGCCGCCGCGCCCGTCCGTCCCGGCTCCGGGCACCACGGGCCATTGCCACTGCTCGGCGCAGGTGAGCGCCGCGCGCAGCAGCTCTGAACTGCTCTTGCGTCGCTTTCCGAGGATCTCACGCATCCGCGCTCGTTCCTTTCCGTTGGCGCTCAGGGATCTGCCCATGACACAACGTAATCTGGAACACACCGCTTACGAGGTAGCGCATCACGTCTCGAGCCGAGCGTGGAACGTGGCGGGGGGTGGCGCACACATGGCGCTTGTTCGTCAGGGTGTGCTGCGTACTGCGCTTCCGTGGTGCTTCGTGTGCGGTCCCGCTGGCTGTGCAACACCCCGCCATGGGGGGAGGGTCGGCCGTCGCCGTCTAAGACGCTCCGGCCGGGCGCCGGGTTCCTGAAGCCGCCAACTCCCATCCCGTACGTACCCACTGCTGTGGATATGACGCACTGTCGAACCCCCCCAGTCGACAACTAATTGTCGCACGCGGTGCCCTTTTTCAGCCATAGTCGCGCAACCCTTACGGCGCATCGACACCACCGCACCTACCTGGGCAATCCTGGACACGCCCCTGAGGAGGCGGTAGAAGGTAATCCATTGATAGCGGCGCAGAACGACTTGGGGGTTTGCAATGCTATTGACACAAATGCGCTGCTCTACGGAGCCGCCGCCGTATCGCGTCAAAGGTCTCGAAAGCCGGCGACCATGAGTGCGGCGGGCCTTCCAAAAGTGGCCGGAATCAACCCACCCATTCCGACATCGGCGCACACTGCCGCTCCCGCGGTCGAACAACAAGCCCGCCCGGACGACCGGTCCGAGCACGGCGGGACGGACGAGCCGGCCGGACAACCCGGCACGACCCAGGACGGCTTGGCGTCGTGGATCGACGATCTGACGACCCTGCACGAGCTGTCCGAACGCCTCGCCCGCACCTCCTGCGTCGAGGACGCGCTGCGCGAAATGCTGCGCGCGGGCGTCACCTTGACCGGTGCCCGGCGCGGGCTGGCCGCGGCCGGACCGGCCGACCTCGGCGGTCCCGCCACCGTCACCGGGCTCGGGCTCTGCCCGGCGGAGCTCGGCGCGCTGGAGACGGTCCCGCTGCCGGCCTCCCCCGCGACGGTGCCGGCCGAGGAGATCCACCCCGACCTGTGCCACGAGCCGGGCCTGGATCCGCGCCACCGCGAGGTCGCCGTGCGGCTGGGCCTCGGCGCCAGCTACGCGGTGCGGCTGGCCACGGAGAGCGCCGGGCGGCTCGGGTCGGCCGTGTGGTTCTACGACGAGCCCGCGGAACCGGGCGAACGGCTGCGCCGTCTCATCGGCCTGTACTGCCGCCACGCCACCGAGCACCTGGCCCGGCTGGTCGAGCTGGACCAGCTCCGCGCCACCGCGGCCGGCCTGCGCGCGCAGTTGCTGCCCACCCGCCTGCCGCGGATCCCCGGGGTCCGGCTGGCCGTGACGCATGTCGCGGCCCCCGGCGGCGGAGGCGACTGGTACGACGCGATGGCACTGCCGGAGGGCGCCCTCGGGCTGTCCGTCGGCGGGGTCACCGGCTCCGGCACGGGCACCATCGGCGCGATGGGACGCCTGCGGGCGGCTCTGCGGGCGTACGCGGTGTTGGAGGGCGAGGACCCGGTCGCGGTGCTGTCCGACCTGGAGCTGCTGCTGCGGCTGACCGAGCCGGCGCGCTCGGCGACCGCGCTGTACGCCCATGTCGATCCCGTCACCCGCCGGATCGCGCTGTCCGGGGCCGGGCACTGCCCGCCGCTGGTCGTCGGCGAGCGCCGGGTGGAGTTCGTGGAGACCTCGCTGTCGGCGCCGCTGGGCATGCTCAGCTGCTGGGAGGCGCCCGGCGCCGAGTTCCGTGCGCTGCCCGGCGAGACGCTGCTGCTCTACACCGACGGGCTGCTGCACCGCACCGGCGATGCCACCGACCGGGCCGTCACGCGGCTGCACGCCGCCGCGGCGGGTGCCCCCCGCGCCGCCCGGGAGGACCCGGCACTGCTCACCGATCACGTCCTGCGCACACTGCTGCCGGACGGCCGCGGCGCCGAGGAGGGCATCGAGCGCACCGAGGACCTCGTCCTGCTGGCCGCCCGCTTCGACTGACCCATTTACGATGGGTGGGTCTACAGCGAGGAGGCATGACGTGGCCGAGGACCGCGCTCCGGAGAACCCGGAAGGCGACGAGCCCATCAAGCAGCGGAAGAACGGCCTGTACCCGGCCGTCTCCGACGAGCTCACCGAAGTGATGAAGTCGGGCTGGGCCGACACGGAGCTGCGTGACCTGCAGCCTTTGGAGCAGGCCGCGTACGCCGCCAAGCGGCGCGCCGCCTTGTCCGCCCGCTTCCCCGGCGAGCGGCTGGTCGTCCCGGCCGGCAATCTGCGCACCCGCGCGAACGACACGGAATACCCCTTCCGCGCCGCCACCGAGTACGTGTACCTGACCGGCGACCAGACGCAGGACGCCGTCCTGGTCATGGAGCCGAACGGTGACGTCGGTCATGATGCGACCACCTACCTGCTGCCCCGGTCCTCCCGGGAGAACGGCGAGTTCTGGCTCGACGGCCAGGGCGAGCTGTGGACCGGCCGCCGGCACAGCCTGGCGGAGGCCCAGGTGCTGCTCGGGGTCCCCTGCGCCGATGTGCGCAAGGCCGCCGACGCGCTGCGCGAGGCGACCGGCCCGGTCCGGGTCGTCCGCGGCTACGACGCCGGCATCGAGGCCGCGCTGACCGACAAGGTCACCGCGGAGCGCGACGCCGGGCTGAAGGAGTTCCTGTCGGAGCTGCGGCTGGTCAAGGACGAGTGGGAGATCGGCGAGCTGCAGAAGGCCTGCGACTCCACCGCCCGCGGCTTCGAGGACGTCGTCCGTGTCCTGGACAGGGCCGAGGCGACCTCCGAGCGCTACATCGAGGGAACGTTCTTCCTGCGCGCCCGCGTCGAGGGCAACGACATCGGCTACGGCTCCATCTGCGCCGCCGGCCCGCACGCCTGCACCCTGCACTGGGTCCGCAACGACGGCCCCGTGCGCTCCGGCGACCTGCTGCTGCTCGACGCCGGTGTGGAGACGCACTCCCTCTACACCGCCGATGTCACCCGCACGCTGCCGGTCGACGGCACGTACACCGGCATCCAGCGCAAGATCTACGACGCGGTGTACGAGGCCCAGGAGGCCGGCATCGCCGCCGTCCGCCCCGGCGCCGCCTACCGCGACTTCCACGACGCGGCCCAGCGCGTGCTGACGGAGAAGCTCGTCGAGTGGGGCCTGGTCGAGGGTCCCGTCGACCGCGTCCTGGAACTCGGCCTTCAGCGCCGCTGGACCCTGCACGGCACCGGTCACATGCTCGGCCTCGACGTGCACGACTGCGCCGCGGCCCGCACCGAGACCTATGTCAACGGCACGCTGGAGCCCGGCGTGGTCCTCACCGTCGAGCCCGGCCTGTACTTCCAGGCCGACGACCTGACGGTCCCCGAGGAGTACCGCGGGATCGGCGTGCGCATCGAGGACGACATCCTCGTCACCGCCGACGGCAACCGGAACCTCAGCGCGGGCCTGCCGCGCAAGTCCGACGAGGTCGAGCGCTGGATGGCCGGCCTGCGCGGCTGAGTCACGGCACGCGGGCGGTGCCCCCGTCCCGTCCCCACGGGACGGGGCACCGCCCGCACCGGCGCAAGGACCGTGCACGGGCGGGCGGTTGGCGCCGGGCGGGGACGGCCGGGGTCACGACACCCTGAGCAGGGCGTCGTCCCGCCATTTGAGGATCTTGTCGAAACTGACCACCGCCCCATGGCCGGGCCGGTTGTGGAAGTGGACATGGTCCACCAGCGCCTCGATCAGGAACAGCCCGCGGCCGTGCTCCGCGTGCTGGTCCTTCTTCGACAGCGGTCGTACGGCGTGGTGCGTGCGGCGCAGATCCGGGGCGAAGCCCGGTCCGGAGTCCGCCACCTCGATGCGGCAGCGGTCGCCCTCGATACGGGCGGTCACCCGGTACTCGCCATGACTCGCGTGCTCAACAGCGTTGGCACAGGCCTCGCTGAGGGCCACGGACAAGTCGTACGAGATGTCTGGGTCCACCCCGGCGGTCTCCATCGTCCCCAGCAGGAGCCGACGGGCGAGCGGAACGCTCGCAGCCTCGCGCCGCAAATGGAGGGACCACCAGATGCTCATGCTCAGCCTCCTGGCTGCGGCTCGACATACCGATACGTATTGCCCCGAAACACGGCCGGTAAGCGTGGTGTTGACGTGATGACGCCCATACGGCCGATGCCCGGCCCCGGCACACGGGTGTACGCGGGCGTCCGGAACCCATAGCACACACCGCCGAAGTGCGAGACCCACTGCACGCGAACGAGGGACGCGGTGAGAAGATGACGCCCGTCATGGCTTCTCCTGTGCGCGCCGGCGCCGATCTGCGACTGCTGCGGGCCGCGGTGTTCACCGCGGTCTGCGTCGTGTTGTCCGCGGCCGCGCACTCCCTCGCCTCAGGTCACGCGGTGCCCGGCTGGTCGCTGCTGGCCGGCTGGGTGATGGTCTTCGCGGTGGCGGCGCCGCTCGCCGGACGGGAGCGGTCGCTCCCCGCCATCGCGGCGGGCCTGGCCGGCGGACAGCTGGCCCTGCACGTGCTGTTCAACGCGGGCGGCGTGTGCGCGCCGGGCGGTGTCCCCCGGGCCGCCGGGATCATGGAGATCGCCGGACGGCTCATCTGCGCCGACCGGCCCCGGCCGCTCGGCGGCATGAGTGGTGTGAGCACCATGAGCGGCATGGCCGACATGGGCGGCATGAGCGGCATGAGCGGCATGGCGCACGCTCACACCGAGAGCACGATGCTGGCCTACAGCCTGCCGATGCTGCTCGGGCACCTGATCGCCGCGCTCGTCGCCGGCTGGCTGCTGCGCCGCGGCGAGGCCGCGTTGTGGCGGATGGTCGCCCTGGGCGTGCGGGGTCTCGCCGAACTCACCGGTGCCGTCCTGCGGCACGCCGTCGCGCTGGTGCGCGCCCTGGTGGCGGGAGAGCCGGGCGCACCGTCCGTCGCGGGCGGCCCGCGCCGCCGGGCCGCCGACTCCGGGCCGCCGCGCACCGTCCTGCTCCGGCACAGCCTCGCCCGGCGCGGCCCTCCGGCGTACGCCCTCGCGGCCTGAACGCGACCCGCTCCACGGACGTAGGGGGACGGAGTCGCGCGCCGCACGCGTGCCATCCGTCATCCCTCACACCTTCACCCGTGGAGTTTCTGCACCCATGAACGCATTGAACGCCAAGAGCACCGCCATGCGCCGCGCCGTCGCCATCGCCGGACTCAGTGGAACGGCCGTCCTCGCCGCCGCGGTACCCGCCTTCGCGCATGTCTCCGTTCAGCCGAACTCCGCCGCCAAGGGCAGCTACAGCACGGTGGCCTTCAAGGTCCCCAACGAGGAGGACAAGGCGTCGACCATCAAGGTCGAGGTCAACCTGCCGGCCGATCACCCGATCGCGTCGGTCTCCCTCCAGCCCGTCCCCGGCTGGACGGCCCAGGTCGTCAAGAGCAAGCTCGCCAAGCCCATCACGAGCGACGACGGCAGCATCACCGAGGCCGTCACCAAGATCACCTGGACCGGCGGGAAGATCGCCCCGGGTGAGTTCCAGCAGTTCCCGGTCTCGTTCGGCCCACTGCCGGAGGACGCCGACCAGCTGGTCTTCAAGGCGGTCCAGACGTACGACAACAAGGATGTCGTCCGCTGGATCGAGGAGCAGCAGGAGGGCCAGGCCGAGCCGGAGTACCCGGCGCCCGTGCTGACGCTGGCGGCTGCCGCCGACACCGAGGCCGGCGGCCACGGCCACGGCGCCGCCGCGTCCGCCTCCCCCGCCGCCGACACCAACGCGGACGGTGACGGTGACGGTGACGGTGACGGTGACGGCAAGAGCGTCACCACGGAGCAGGCGGCGTCCGCCGACGCCAGTGACACCACCGCCCGTGTGCTGGGCGTCGTCGGCATCGTCGTCGGCGTGCTGGGCGTCGGCTTCGGCGTGCTCGCCGGGCGCCGCCGCGGCGCCGGTGGCGGCACCTCCGCCGTCTGACGCAGTATCGCCGGGTGGCCGCCGCCGTGCGCGGGGCCGGCCACCCGGCGTCGTACCGAACTTTCCTGGGGAACCCTGATGCGTACCACCACCCGGGCGGTCGCCGCGGCGGCCGCCGTCGCCGCGCTCGCCCTCACCCTCGCCGCCTGCGGCGGCTCGGACGACCCGGCGGGCGCCGGCACCGATGCCCCCCTGGTGTCCACCGACGCCACCCAGAAGGCCTCGACCGTCCTCGACACGCCCTTCGACAAGCCGGACATGATCCTCACGGACACGCACGGCAAGAAGTACGACCTGGTCAAGGAGACCGCGGGCAAGCCCACGCTGCTCTTCTTCGGCTACACCCACTGCCCCGACGTCTGCCCGACGACGATGAGCGACATCGCCATCGCCAAGTCCAAGCTGCCCAAGGCCGAACAGGCCGCGCTCACCGTGGTCTTCGTCAGCACCGATCCGGAGCGCGACACCCCGCCGCGGCTCGGCGCCTGGCTGGGCGCCATGGACAAGACCTTCGTCGGCCTGACCGGCGACTTCGCCACGATCCAGGCGGGCGCCCGCACGCTCGGGATCGACGTGGAGAAGCCGGTGAAGGAGAAGGACGGCAGCATCACCGTCATGCACGGCGCGCAGGTCATGGCGTACTCGCCGAAGGACGACAAGGCGCACGTGCTCTACATGTCGGGGACCACCTCCCAGCAGTTCGCCGCCGACCTGCCGAAGATCATCCAGGGGCGGACGCCGTGAGGCACCCGGCCGCGCTGGCGGTCACGGTCGCGGTCACGGTGGCTCTCGGACTCGGGGCCACCGCCTGCGGCTCCTCGCCGGACGGTCCCGAACTCAAGGTCAGCGGCGCCTACATACCGCAGCCCGCGCTCGCGGACATGGCGGCCGGCTACTTCACGGTGACCAACAGCGGTGACCAGGACGCCCGGCTGACCTCGGTGACCAGCGATCTGGCCGGCGAGGTGACCATGCACTCCACCGCGGGCAACGCCATGCGGCGGGTCGACGCGTTCACCGTGCCGGCGGGTGGGCGGCTGACCCTCGGGCTCGGCGGGAACCATCTGATGCTGATGAAGCTCACGCACAAACCCGTGGCCGGTGAGGTGGTGTCCGTGGAACTGCACTTCGACGACACCGACGCCATCGCGGTACGGGTCCCGGTCAAGCCGGCGGGCTATCGCCCGGGGGACTGAGGAGGGCGCCATGAAAGAGCTGACAAAGGCCGGGCTGCGACTGCTGGCCGTACCACTGACCGTGCTCGGCCTGCTGCTCGGCGGCGCCGCGCCGGCCTCCGCGCACGCCGCGCTGGTGGGGACCGACCCGGCACAGGGCTCGGTGGTGAAGACCGCGCCGCAGCAGGTGCGGCTGACCTTCTCCGAGGGCGTGCTGCTCGCGTCCGACGCCGTCCGCGTCCTCGGGCCGGACGGCCGGCGGGCCGACATCGGCGCCGCGAGCAACGGCGGCGAGGGGAACGACACGGCGGTCGTCGCGCTGCGGCCGGGGCTGGGCAACGGCACGTACACCGTGGCCTGGAAGGCGGTGTCCGCCGACAGCCACCCGGTGGCAGGGGCCTTCGTCTTCTCCATCGGCGCACCCTCGAAGACCACGGTCAGCCTGCCCACCCAGGAGGCGGGCGGCGGCGTGGTCGGAGCGCTGTACGACGTCGGGCGCTACGCCGCCTATCTCGGGTTCGCCCTGATGGTCGGCTCCGCCTTCTTCCTGGGCGTGTGCTGGCCGGCCGGCGCGCAGCTGCGGCCGCTTCGCAAGCTGGTCGCCGGCGGCTGGGCCACCATGGTCGCGGCGACGATAGCGCTGCTGCTGCTGCGCGCCCCGTACGCCAACGGGGGGTCCGTCGGCGACATCCTCGACCTCGGCGGCGCGAGCGACGTCCTGGACACCCGGCCCGGGGCCGCGCTGCTGTCGCGGCTGCTGCTGCTCGCCGCGTCCGCGGTCTTCATCGCCGTGCTCTTCGGGAGCTTCGCCAAGCGGGAGGACCCGGTCGAGCGCCAGGACCTCGCCTGGGGCCTGTCGATCGGCGGCACGGTCGTGGCCGTGGGCCTCGCCGCGACATGGGCCATGGCCGAGCACGCCTCGGTCGGCATCCAGGCCTCGGTGGCCATGCCGGTCGACATCGTGCACCTGCTGGCCATGGCGATCTGGCTGGGCGGCCTGGCCACGCTGCTCGTCGCGCTGTGGCGGGGGCTGCCGGTGGAGCGGTCGGCGGTACGGCGGTACTCCCGGATCGCCTTCTGGGCCGTGACGGCCCTGGTCGCCACCGGCGTCTACCAGTCGTGGCGTCAGCTCGGCTCCTGGGACGCGCTGGTCTCCACCGGGTACGGGCAGCTGCTGCTGGTCAAGATCGGCCTGGTCATGCTGCTGCTGGAACTGGCCTGGCTCTCCCGGCGCTGGACGGGGCGGCTCGCGGAGAAGGCCAAGGCCGTGCAGCCCGTACGGAGCGCGAAGAGCGCCAGGGCCGCGGCCGCCGTCGCCCAGCCGGTGGCCGCGGGGCGGGGCGGGGACCCCGCCGTCCGTACCGCGCAGCTGGCCCGGCAGGAGACGGCACTCGCCAAGGAACGGGACCGCAAGGTGCGCGACGCCGACCCGGAACGCACGGGCCTGCGCAGGTCCGTGCTGGCCGAGGCAGCGGTCGCGGTCATGATCCTGGGCGTCACCACCCTGCTCACCGGTACGCAGCCGGGCCGGGCCGCCGAGGAGAGCGCGACGGCGGGGGCGACCGCCCCGGTCACCTCGGTCCCCGAACCGCTCGACGTACGGATCCCGTTCGACACGGGCGGCCCGAACGGCAAGGGTGAGGCGGAGGTGACGCTCGACCCGGGCAGCACCGCCGAGAACGAGCTGCACCTGCTGATCACCGCACCCGACGGCCAGGCCCGCGACGTCCCCGAGGTGAAGGTCTCCTTCACGCTCCCGGCCCAGAAGATCGGCCCGATCCCGGTCACCCTGGGCAAGGTCGACACCGGCCACTGGAGCGCGGAGAACGTCCAGATCCCGATCCCCGGCCGGTGGACGCTCTCGGTCACCGTACGGACCTCGGACATCGACCAGGTCACCCGCACCAGGACAGTGAAGATCAATTGACGAACGACCCGATCCGCCGGCCCATCTCGCGGCGCCGCCTGCTCGGCACCGCCGGTGCGGCCGGCGCCGCGGGGCTGGCCGTGGGCGGCGGCTCCGCCGTCGCGGCGAACGCGGCCCGCGAGGAACCGGCCGCACTCGCCTCGGTGGGCGCCGCGAACGTGCCCTTCCACGGCGTCCACCAGGCCGGCATCGTCACCGCGGCGCAGGCGCAGGGCCATCTCGCCGCCTTCGACCTGGCAGCGGGCGCCGGGCGCGCAGGCGCCGCCGCGCTGCTGCGCCGCTGGTCGGCGGCGGCCGAGGCGATGACGACGGGCCGGGCGCCGGCCGGCGACGACCAGATCGCCCTGGACGCCGGGCCCGCCTCGCTGACCGTCACCTTCGGCTTCGGCCGCTCCTTCTTCGGCCGGACGGGGCTGCGCACGCGGCTGCCCGAGGCACTGGCCCCGCTGCCGCCCTTCTCCGCCGACGCACTCGACCCGCGACGCGGCGAGGGCGACCTGTGGATCCAGATCGGGGCGGACGACCCGCTGGTCGCCTTCCACGCCCTGCGCGTGCTGCAGAAGCAGGCCGCCGGAACGGCGGTGCTGCGCTGGCAGATGACCGGCTTCAACCGCGCGCCCGGGGCCACCCCCGTGCCGCGCACCACCCGCAATCTGATGGGGCAGATCGACGGCACCAACAACCCCGAGCCGTCCGACCCCGACTTCGGGCAGCGGGTCTTCGTGCCCTCCTCCGGCGCGCCGCAGTGGATGGCCGGCGGCTCGTACGCGGTGGTGCGGCGGATCCGGATGCTGCTGGACTCCTGGGACCACCTCTCCCTGGAACGCCAGGAACGGGTCATCGGGCGCCGCAAGTCCGACGGTGCCCCGCTGTCCGGTGGCACCGGGACCGCCAAGCCCGATCTGAACAGGATCGAGGCCGACGGACGGACCTTCGCCATCGCCGCCGACGCCCACGTCCGGGTGGCAGCACCGGAGTCCAACGGCGGAGCCGCGATGCTGCGGCGCGGCTTCTCGTACCACGACGGCTTTCTTGAGGACGGCGCCCCGGACGCCGGGCTGCTCTTCGTGGCCTGGCAGTCCGATCCGCTGACGGGCTTCGTCCCCGTGCAGCGCAAGCTCGACCGGGGTGACGGGCTGTCCCGTTTCCTGCGGCACGAGGCCAGTGGGCTGTTCGCCGTGCCGGGCGGTGCGGGACCCGGCGAATACGTGGGTCAGCGGCTCCTGGAGGCGTAGGGCACATCACCGGCCGGCCCTTGGGACGTGCGGGCCCGGCCCTCCGCTCCGCACGTCCCAGGGGGCCTGCCGGTGAACGACCGGTGGGCCTCTTCGCTTGTCCACTGCGTTATCCACAGGCCTTGGGGGCAACCTGGGGATAAGTCGACACGACAGGGATGACGAGTAGGGACCAGATCGACAAATCGGCACAGGGGCGTCATCCCGCCGCACAGACCCTCAGATGCACATTCGTCACCCCAATACCTTCGAACAACTCGATAGAGGGAAGAATTCTCACTCGAAAGGGAGTGTGGGTGGGGTTTGACCGGGGAATCCATGGGCTCCCGATGGGTCGACGGAATGGTCGACTCCATCTTCCACAGTCCATCCACACCCGCTGTGGACAAGCCGGTGGAATACCCGGCCCCCTGTGGATAACCCGTCCCGCCGGACCTGCTCCAACTGCCGCTGTCCACAGGCCACATGCTCTCGGAGGAGGGGTGTGCGGAATTCGGTCGACGGACACTTCACCGTCATTTTCGGCCGCGCCGCATTTCCGGGGCCCTGTCTTTCAAATCGGACATAACACTACATAAAGCACTTAACTTGTCGCGTTCGGGCCTGCTGCACCGGTAGCCTGTCCCCGTGATTGACCTTCGCCTGCTTCGTGAGGACCCCGACCGTGTGCGCGCCTCCCAGCGCGCCCGTGGAGAGGACGTCGGCATCGTCGACGCCCTGCTCTCCGCCGACGAGCGGCGCAGGTCGTCCAGTACCCGCTTCGACGAGCTGCGCGCCGAGCAGAAGACGCTCGGCAAGCTCATCCCCAAGGCTCAGGGGGACGAACGCGCCGAACTCCTCAAGCGGGCCGAGCAGCTGAAGGCCGCGGTCAAGGCCGCCGACACCCAGCAGCACGAGGCCGCCGAGGAGGCGCAGCGCCTGCTGCTCCAGCTGGGCAACATCGTCCACCCCGACGCCCCCATCGGCGGCGAGGAGGACTTCGTGGTCAAGGAGGAGCTCGGCACCCCGCGGGACTTCACCGCCGAGGGCTTCGAGCCCAAGGACCACATCGACCTCGGCGAACTGCTCGGCGCCATCGACATCGACCGCGGCGCCAAGGTGTCCGGCTCGCGCTTCTACTACCTGACCGGTGTGGGCGCCCTGCTGGAGCTGGCCCTGGTCAACGCGGCCATCGCACAGGCCACCGCGGCCGGCTTCACCCCCGTCCTGACCCCGACGCTGGTCAAGCCCGAGGCCATGGCCGGCACCGGCTACCTCGGCCAGGTCGAGGACGACGTGTACTACCTGGAGAAGGACGGCCTGTACCTGGTCGGCACCTCCGAGGTCCCGCTCGCCGCGTACCACATGGACGAGATCATCGACGGGGCCAAGCTGCCGCTGCGCTACGCCGGTTTCTCGCCCTGCTACCGGCGCGAGGCCGGCTCCTACGGCAAGGACACCCGCGGCATCATCCGGGTGCACCAGTTCGACAAGGTGGAGATGTTCGTCTTCACCCGCCCCGAGGACGCCGAGGCCGAGCACGAGCGCCTGCTGGAGTGGGAGAAGCAGTGGCTGACCTCGCTGGAGCTGCCCTTCCGGGTGATCGAGCTGGCCTCGGGCGACCTCGGCTCCTCCGCGTCGCGGAAGTTCGACTGCGAGGCGTGGATCCCCACCCAGGGCAAGTACCGTGAGCTGACCTCGACCTCGAACACCACCGAGTTCCAGGCCCGCCGGCTGTCCATCCGGATGCGGGACGAGAACGGCACGCGCGCGCTGGCCACCCTCAACGGCACCCTCTGCGCCATCCCGCGCACGATCGTCGCCCTCCTGGAGAACCACCAGCAGGCCGACGGCTCGATCCGGGTCCCCGAGGTGCTCCGCCCGTACCTGGGCGGCCGTGAAGTGCTGGAGCCGGTAGCCAAGTGACTGCGCACCCCTCGCACCTGCCCTACCGCCTGATCGCGACCGATCTCGACGGCACGCTGCTCGGCCCCGACCACACCGTCTCCGAGCGCTCGCGCCGGGCGCTCGCCACGGCCACCGCGGCCGGCGCCGCGCACGTCGTCGTCACCGGGCGCCCGGTCGCCCGCACCCGGCACGTGCTGGAATCGCTGGGTTACGAAGGCCTCGCGGTGTGCATGCAGGGCGCGCAGGTGTACCACGCAGGCGAGAAG
Source organism: Streptomyces sp. RLA123 (assembly GCF_056270165.1). NCBI lineage: Bacteria > Bacillati > Actinomycetota > Actinomycetes > Kitasatosporales > Streptomycetaceae > Streptomyces > Streptomyces sp. RLA123. The sequence continues at coordinate 3,988,399 of NZ_JBWDOR010000003.1, forward strand.
CGGCTGCTGACCTCGGTCACCCTGGACCGCCAGACGGCGCGGCAGGCACTGGAGAAGATCGAGGCGGCGACCGGCCGGCTGGCCGTCGCGGCCGCCCTCGATGGTATGGACGGCGACATCGTCCTCGGCCCCGGCTACCGGCTCTTCGAGTCGGAGCTGCCGGTGGGCCAGGTCGAGGTGCTGGACGAGCTGTGGACGGCGCCGATCAGCAAGCTCTACATCCAGCACCCGCAGCTGGGCGACGACGAGCTCGCCGAGGCGGCCACCGCGGCCGCCGGCGGCCTGATCGGGGTCGTGATGTCCGGGGCCGGCATCGTCGAGCTGCTGCCGCTGGGACTGTCCAAGGCCAGGGGCCTGTCGCTGGCCGCCCGGCGGCTGGGGCTGACCGCCGCGGACACCATCGCCTTCGGGGACATGCCCAACGACCTGCCGATGATCGACTGGGCCGGGTACGGCGTCGCCATGGGCAACGCCCACGCCTCGCTGAAGTCCGCCGCCGACGAGGTAACGGCCTCCAACGCCGAGGACGGTATCGCCGTGGTGCTGGAGCGGTTCTTCCCGGCTGCGTGAGCCCGCGGCAGGCCAGCCCGATCAGCAGCGCGGTGAAGTGCCCGAGGTCGGTGTACGTCCGTCCGGACTGCAGCAGCGGGTACGCGAAGAAGGCCGCGGCGGCCGCGAGGTACGCCCATCGCCACGGGGGACGCAGCAGGTAGGTGAGGACGCCCGCCACACCGGCGAGCCCGTAGCTCACGCCGATGTCGACGGTGTGCGCCAGTGACGGCGACAGCCGGTCGGCGTGGATGCCGAGGAAGACGGCCTGCTGGCTGATGAGGGTCGCACCGACGTGGGCGAGGGCGACGACCGCGAGCCAGCGGCGCGTGCCGAGCCGGCGCTCGACGGGTGCGTGCACGACCTCGTAGAAGAGGAAGTACAGCAGGAAGGCCGGCGGGGACTCGATCCACAGCGCGCTGACGATCAGTACGCGGACCGGGTGGCTGCCGAGCTCTTCCAGGTTGGTGCTGTTGTGGTGCAGCAGGAAACCGCGGATGTGCGGCGAGACGGCCGCGAGGATGCCGCTGGTCACCGCGAGGACGAGCAGCCAGGTGTGGGTGCCGGGAGTGGCGCGCACCCAGGCGCGGGCCTCGGAGAACAGCAGGCGCGCCGCGTCGCCGGGAGCGATGCGGCGTCGCCTGCCACCGGCGTCGTGCGCCGGCTCGTTCGATGCCATCCCCACCATCTTGCGGCAGGGACGGCCGAGGCACTCAGCCGGTTCAGGCCGCCTTGATCGCCGAGATGTCGAAGGTGAGCTTGACCTTGTCGCTGATCAGGACGCCGCCACCCTCGAGGGCCGCGTTGTAGGTCAGGCCCCAGTCACCGCGGTTGACGGTGGTCGCGCCCTCGAAGCCGACGCGCAGGTTGCCGTACGGGTCGACGGCCGAGCCGTTGAAGGCGAAGTCGATGGAGACCGGCTTGGTGGTGTCCTTGATGGTGAGGTCACCGTGCATGCGGTAGGTCTCGGCGTCGACCTGCTCGGCGGAGCTGCTCCGGAAGGTGATCTCCGGGAACGCGGCGGCGTCGAAGAAGTCTCCGGTGCGCAGGTGCTCGTCGCGCTGGGCCTGGTTGGTGTCGATGCTGACGACCTTGATCTTCAGCTCGGCGGAGGAGTTGGCCGGCTTGGTGCCGTCGAGCTTCAGCGAGCCCTCGTACTCGGTGAACTGACCGCGCACGGTCGTGACCATGGCGTGCCGGACGGAGAACCCGACCTCACTGTGCGTCGGATCGATCGTGTAGTCGCCGGTCAGGTTCGCCAGGTCGGCGGTGGCCACGGCGTCGGGGGTGCCCGCGGTCTCGGCGTCGGTCTTGCGGCTGAACAGGCCCATGATGGTTTAACTCCTCGTCGGGGGTTGGTTTACGTTTCAACCTCTTGCACCGTAACGCCATTCCCTTGAATCCTCAAGGAGGAACGTGACGGAGCCCACTTTCGAGGAAACACCAAGAACCGCCGCCGACGCCGCCCACGGGCGGCGAGGCGCAGGTCGATGCGCCTGGCGAGCTCCGGGCGGAAGAGGGCGATGAGCAGCCCCAGTGCGACCAGGAACACACCGACGGCGCAGAGCAGCGGAGTCTCGGACGTCACTCAGCACATCAGACAATCCGATGTGCTGCGACCTGAAGAAACCAGGCCGCCCGGGCGGTGAAGACCACCCGGGCGGCCGAATCCGCGGGGCGTCGGGCTACTCCTCGCCGGCCAGCGTGAGCGAGCGCATCCGCTGCCCCGCGTAAACGGTGGCGAGCACGGTGACCCCGATCAGCAGCACCACCGCCAGCGGCAGGCCGACGTCGGACGTGATCTGCCCCTCGCCCGCGATCCGCTGAGCCAGCGCAAGCGCCCACTGCTGCACGCTCAGCGTGCGTGCGCCCGGCACCAGTGAGCCGATCAGCGACTCCCAGATCAGCGCGTACACCAGGCCGAAGACCACGGCCTGCCGGGTCACCACGCCCAGCAGCAGGAAGACCGCCGCGTAGGTCACCGAGGCGACGGCCGCGGCCACGGCGAAGGCGACCGCGATGCCCTGGCTGTTGCCGTTGAGGATGAAACCGGCGATCAGCGTCGGCACGGCGGAGAAGACCACCGAGACACCGATCGCGACCAGCAGCTTGGTGACGATGATCGTCGGCCGCGGGACGGGCTTGGCCAGCAGGTAGACGATCGAACCGTCGTCGATCTCCGGCCCGACGGCGCCGGTGCCGGCGAAGACGCCGACCAGCGGCACCATCGTCGCCAGGGCGAAACCGCCCAGGACCGAGGTGGCGGTGGAGTCGTCGGCGCCGGTCAGCCCGCGGACCGCCGCGGAGATGAGGATCAGCAGCGCGGGAAGGGCGAACAGGACCAGGGCCCGGCGCCGGCCGAGCAGACCCCGGTAGGTCAGCCGGGCCACGGTGGGATTGAACAGTGGGAACACAGGAAGCTCCTCGCCCTATGCCGTGACCAGATAGGAGAACACGCTCTCCAGGGACTCGTCGGAGGGCGAGACCGTGAAGAGCCGGATGCCGCGCTCGCGCGCGACCCGCGGCAGAAGTTCGGTGAAACCGGCGAAGTCGATCGCCTGGATCCGCAGCGCCCGCTCCTTCCAGTCCAGCTCGATGGCGGCCGTGGAACCGTCCGCGATCAGCGCGGCGGCCAGCGCCCGGTCGTCACTGGAACGCACCAGGTAGCGGTGCGGCCGGTCCGTCATCAGGCGGCGGATCTTGCGGAAGTCGCCGGAGGCGGCGTGCCGGCCGGCCACGACCACCTCGATGTGGCTCGCCAGCTGCTCGACCTCCTCCAGGATGTGCGAGGAGAACAGCACCGTGCGGCCCTCCTCGCCCATCCGCCGCAGCAGGTCCATCAGCTGGAGCCGCTGGCGCGGGTCCATGCCGTTGAACGGCTCGTCCAGCAGCAGCACCGACGGGTCGTGCACCAGCGCGGAGGCCATCTTGGCGCGCTGCCGCATGCCCTTGCTGTAGGTGGCGATCTTGCGGTCCTGGGCGAACTCCATCTCGACGGTGGCCAGGGCGCGCCCGGCCGCGGCGCCCGGGTCGGGCAGGCCGTGCAGCTCCGCGTTGGCCACGACGAACTCTCGCGCCGTGAGGAAGTCGTACATCCCCTCCCGCTCGGGGACGACGCCGATGTGCCGGTACACCTGCTCGTTGCGCCAGATCACCGTGCCGTCGAGGGTCACGCTGCCGACCGAGGGGGCCAGGAAGCCGCCCATCATGTTGATCAGCGTGGACTTGCCGGCGCCGTTGGGGCCGAGCAGTCCGGTGACGCCGGGGCCGATCGTCATCGTCACGTCGTTGACGGCGACGACGTTGCCGAACCAGCGGGACACATGGTCGATGGACAAGGTGGTCACGACAGGACGGCCTTTCGGTAGCGGCGCATCAGCAGGCCGAAGGAGCCGGCGATCGCGACGAGCAGGACAACCACGTAGGCCACTCCGGCCACCGCGTTCGGCGGGCCCGCGGCGTCGACGAAGGAGGACGACGCACCCAGCACCCAGGTCTGTGCCCCGTCGATCAACGTGATCGGCGAGAACAGCCCCAGCCAGCCGATCACGTCCCTGTCGCCCTGGACGGAGGCGACCGCCTGGACGCTGGTGACGGCGCCGTACGGGAGCGTGAACAGCGCGATGATCGCCGCGACACCGAAGCCCCGGCGCGGGGTGAGCGCCGCGATCACCAGGCCGAGGCCCGCGTAGAGCATCGACAGCAGCAGCTCGGCGAGCAGGGCCTTGGCGAAGCCCGAGGTCTGGTCGGAGAAGTCGAACTTCGCCAGCAGCGCGCCGACGTAGAGGACCAGCACCGGAGTCGCGGTGAGGACGAACAGCGCCGTGGTGAGCGCCGCGAACTTCGCCGCCACGTAGTCGACCGCCTCGATCGGGCGGGAGAAGTACAGCGGCGTCGTCTTGAAGCGCAGGTCCAGCGAGACCGCCTGGGGGGCCTGCGCCGCCAGGAAGAGGCCGATCACCGCCTGCATGATGATCGCGTACCGGGTGTACTCGATCGGCAGTTCGGTCATCTTCGTGCCGATCGCCACGGCCACGATGATCGCGGCGGGGCCGCACATCACCGCGAACAGGATCATCGGCAGCACCTTGGACTTGACCGAACGGCCCAGTCCGTAGGCGCCGCGCAGGCTCTGCGTGTACAGCGAGCGCCTGGCGTACGCGCGGCCCAGCCGCGGCCCTTCGTAGTGCCGGTACCCGATGTCGTGAATGACGTCCTGGGCGCCGCCGGCAGCCGGCGCGCGTCCCTCAAGCTGCGTCACGGTCGTCCCCTCCCCGGAAGATCTCGGCGATGCGGTGCCGGCGCTGCTCCATCCGGACCAGGCCGGAGCCCAGTTCGGCGACGGCGTCGCGCACGGTGTCGTAGGTCTCGTCGCCGTCGATGTCGACGAGCAGCAGATGGCCGTCGGCGTGGGCGTTCAGCCCTGCGGCGGTGAGCTTGCTCAGCAGCTCCTCCTCGTGCTCGGTCACCTCGACCGCGAGAGAGGCGGTGGCCTGCGTGAAGTCGCTGGTGGAGGAGGCGCGCAGCAGCTGTCCGCCGTCGATCACGACGAGGTGGTCGCTGGTGCGTTCGAGCTCGCCGAGCAGATGCGAGGTGACGAGGACGGAGATGCCGAACTCGGCGTGGACACGCCGGATCAGCCCGAGCATGTCGTCGCGGCCGACGGGGTCCAGCCCGTTCGTCGGCTCGTCGAGCAGCACCAGCCGTGGGTCGTGCACCAGGGCCTGGGCCAGCTTCACGCGCTGCTTCATGCCCGTCGAATAACCGCCCATGGGGCGGTAGCGCTCCTCGTACAGTCCGACATGGCGCAGCGTGTCGGCGGTCCGCTCGCGCGCGGCCGTCGGCGGCAGCCCGGACATACGGGCCATGTGCACGACGAACTCCGTCGCGGAGACGTCCGGCGGCAGGCAGTCGTGCTCCGGCATGTAGCCCACGGCGGCACGGATGTCCGCGCCCCGGGTCGCCACGTCCATGCCCAGCACGGCGGCGCGGCCCTCGGTGGCCGGCGACAACCCCAGCAGGATCTTGATCAGGGTCGACTTGCCGGCCCCGTTCGCACCCACCAACCCGGTCACCCCGGGTTCGATGTCCACGGTGAGCCGGTCCAGAGCGGTCACCCTCGGGTACCGCTTCGTCAGGCTTTCAGCAGCGATCACAGTCACACCACGAACCTAGTGGTGCGAACCACACCCGTCGTCAGTCTCGGGGGTAGTCGTCCGTAGTCCTTGGGGCGGAGGTTCCCGTAGGGGACGGGTGATCACCGGATAGGTTGCGGCCGGCGGAAATCTCATGCGGGAGGGGCGTGAACGGGCGTGGAGAGCGTCGGGAACGGGGAGAACCGGGAAATCCTGGGGAACCGGGAGAACGCGGGCGGTCCTGCGGGCTCGCGGGGCCCGGGGAGTACGCGGCGCTCGCGGGGTTCGGGGAGCGGGCGACGGGGCATCGTCGGGACGGTCCTGCACGTGCTGCGCCGTAGGCCGGCGCTGTTGTGCTTTCCGGCGCTGAGCGCGGGGGTTCTGATGATCCTCCTGCTCATCGCGTGGCTTCAGCCGCTTCGGGGCATCTGGGAGCGCGCGCGGCTCGACCAGGCGCCCACCACGGGGCAGTTCATGGCGCTCCTGGTGTTGTACTTCCTGCTGTCCTGCACCAGTACGTACTTCAACGCGGCGCTCCTGCACTCCGTGCACGCGCTGGGGCAGGGCCTGCGCCCGGCCGTACGCGTCTCGCTGCGGGCGGCGCTGCGGCGACTGCCGACGCTGCTGGCGTGGTGCCTGCTCGGCAGCAGCCTGGGGATGGCGCTGCGGGTCCTGGAGTCGACCGCGGGGGTGTCCTGGATCTTCGAACTGGCCGGAACGTCCTGGTCGTTGTGGACCTTCTTCGTGCTGCCCGTGATCGTCGCCGAGGGCACCGGCCTCTTCACCGGCCTGCGCCGCTCAGTGACACTGGGCCGGGCGGAGCTGGGCAACTGGGTGGCCGGCGGGATACGCCTGGCCCTGACAACCATCCTCGTGGTGATCATCGCGATCATCGCCCTCATCCTCGCGGTCGAGTCGGACAGCGTGACGGTCATGGTCGCCGCGGCAGGCTGCGTCGTCGCGCTGTTCCTCGCGACGGGCCTGCTCTCCGCGACCGTTTCCGGCATCTACCGGATGACGCTCTACCAGCGGGCGGTGGCACGTCGGCCGGCCTGACCTGCCTGACCGGCTTGTCCTGCCGTACCCGTCGGGGCTGCCGGGGCTGCCGGTTCCGGGCGTGACGTCCGGTCCCGCGGTCCGTTGCAGCGCGTGCGTGACGCTCACGCGCACAGTGCCAAGTCGCCGCGACGGTCGGCCGTTCGGGCGTGCGCCTCGGCCGCGGTCCTGGCCGAGGTCTCGTCGGCACCTGCCGTCGCCGCTTGGACGGAAGCGCCCTCACGGACCCTGCGGGAACCACTGCGCGGCACCGGGGAGGCGCCGTGGGCCTCGGCGCGAATGCGCTGCTTCATCGTGGGCGGCAGCGACAGGTCGCGCAGACACTCGGCGATGCGGGGGGCGAGGAGGTGCGCGGCCGACGACTCGTGCGCTGCCGTGGACCCCGGCGACCCCGGCGATGCCGATGGCATCGCGGCGCGGTGGGCGAGGGCGGCGCGGTGTGCCGTTGCCTGCCGTGTCGTGCGGTCGGGCCGTGGCCGGGCGGCGGGAACGAGATGCCGTGCCGACCGCGCGCGGGGCGGGACGACGGGTTCGCGGCGTTCCGGCGCCGCACCCGTGGGTGGTGCCTTCACCCCCCTGGAGGTCTCGGCGAGCAGCGCCTCCACCAGGGAGAGCGGGGCGGCCTGCTGTCGCGGGGCGACGGCGGCGGTGGTACGGCCGGCCGGGACGGCGAAGCCGAGACCGGCGATCATCTTGAGAAGGAGCGTGACGAAGGCGTTCCAGAACGCCTTGGTGTGAGTGTTTGCAGCCATGACCTCTCACTTCCTCGTGAGTCGGGGAGCGACTAGTCCGATGATGCGGAAGTGAGCACGGAATGTCCGGAAGCGCACCTCGAGAGTGGCGATATTCCGATCAACACCACCCGGGTGGCCCAAGCGGGACCCCATCGCCCCCGTTCGGAGGCCCGTTCACCTGACAATCCCCCGGGTTGCGGGGCCCTGAGACCGGTGTTATCTCCCGACAGTCCCCGGCCCCAACGGGGGGGTGGGTCGCCACGGCGGCGCTCCGGACGGCCCTGCTTCCTCGACGTATGTGCGGAGGACCACCCGCCGTGACGAAAGCTCCCCGGGCGGTTCCGGGCGCCGGATACGGTGGCCGCCGTGTCCTTCCGTTTCTCCTTCACGGGACCCTCGCCGTCGGCGGTCGCACGCGTTCGCGCGGTGCCGCCGGAAACCCTCGAAGACCCCGATGACCACTGCTACCTGGCCATGTACGGATGCGGGGTCCTGGCCCGGACGGACGCCGCCTTCCGCATCGGCGGATTCGGCTGGGACGACTGGCGGTCGACGGCCTGCGCGCGGGCCGGGAGACCGAGGTCGACCTGTATCCGCAGGGCGTGGAGCGCACCTTGACGTTCCGGCCCGACGGCGGGCGCGTGCGCATCAGTTGCGTGTCGCGGACGTCCTGGGTGCCGCGACCGGATGTCGAGGTGCGCGCCGCCGACGAGCTGATGGACGACTGCGTCCGGCTTGCCCGCGACTTCGCGACCGCCCTCGCCGCCGTGGCCCCCGCCGTCGCCCGTCTGCCGCCGTTCGACCGCTGGACCCGGGGAGGTGCATGACCCCGGGCCGTATGGTCGTCCCATGCGTCTGAGCACTGTGATTCTGCCGATCTACCGTTGGGCTGCGGAAGGACGGGAGGTGTGGCGGCGGGCCGAGCAACTCGGCTTCCACACCGGCTACACCTACGACCACCTGTCGTGGCGGAGCTTCCGGGACCTCCCCTGGTACGGGGCGGTGCCCACGCTGACGGCGGCGGCCGCGGCGACGGAGCGCATGCGGCTGGGAACGCTGGTGACATCACCCAATTTCCGGCATCCGGTGACGCTGGCGAAGGAACTCATCACCGTGGACGACGTCAGCGACGGCCGGCTCACGCTGGGCATCGGCGCGGGCGGGACCGGCTTCGACGCGACGGCGCTGGGGCAGGAGCCGTGGACGCCGCGCGAGCGGGCGGACCGGTTCGGGGAGTTCCTGCCCGTGCTGGACCGGCTGCTGACCGAGCCGGTCGCGGACTACGAGGGGGAGTTCTACTCGGCCCGCGAGGTGCGGAACATCCCCGGCTGCGTGCAGCGACCGCGGATCCCGTTCGCCGTGGCGGCCACGGGACCGCGCGGGATGCAGCTGACGGCCCGCTACGGACAGGCGTGGGTGACCTACGGCGATCCCAAGGGCCCGGCGGACGTGCCCGTCGAGGACTGCCCGGCCGTGGTCTCCCGGCAGTTCGACAAGCTGGAGATCGCGTGCGCGGAGATCGACCGCGATCCCGGCGAGCTGGAGCGGGTGCTGCTCACCGGGTCGACGGCGGAGCGCCCGCTGGAGTCCCTGGACGCCTTCGTGGACTTCGCCGGCCGGTACGCGGAAGTCGGCATCACCGAGATCGTCCTGCACTGGCCGGTGCGGGACTCGGTCTACGCGGCCGACGAGAAGGTCTTCGAGCGCATCGCCACCGAGGCCCCCGCGCAGCTCAACTGAGGCTGAGCCCGGTCCCCCGCCGCCACCGGGCGAGCCGCACCGGCGACGCGACCGGCGGGGGGCCGGCCGGGCAGACGTCGACGTGGCTGATCCGGCAGGTGCCGGAGGGCACGGCAGCCCTCAGGACGGCGGCGGTGCCGTCGCCCGCGACGCGCCAGCGGCGGCCGGCCGGGACGGCGGCGGCGGGCCGCTCCCCGGGCTCGATCATGATCCAGCGGCCGCCGGGCGTACGGTGCCGCACGACGGCGGAGCCGCACAGGGCGCATGTCGTGGCGGTGCCGGACGCCGGATCGGGGGCGCGGACCTGAGCGGGTATCTCCCCGCGGGAGGCGAAGCCGATGCCGTCCAGGACGGTCGCCACGGCATCGGCCAGGAGCACCGGCTCCCGGTCGGGCTGTTCCTCACAACGCGTCATGAGTGCCATGCCGCGATGGTGACAGCCGCCACTGACAATGCCGCGGCGCGGAATGTGGCGGTGATCGCACCCGGCCCCCGGCTACAGCCATCGGGGACCGGATGAGCGACCATGGGTCGGTGACCTCAGCCACCCAGCATCCCCTGTCCCCGGACGCCCTCCTCGCGGTCCCCGCACCGCGGCTGATCGCCACCGATCTGGACGGCACGCTGCTGCGCGACGACAAGACCGTCTCCGACCGGACGATCGCCGCGCTGGCGGACGCGGAGGCGGCAGGTGTCGAGGTCTTCTTCGTCACCGGCCGTCCGGCCCGGTGGATGGACGTCGTCGCCGAGCACACCGCCGGCCACGGCATGGCCATCTGCACCAACGGCGCCGCCGTCTACGACCTGCACCGGGGGCGCCTGCTCGCGGCCTATCCGCTCGACGCGCGCGACGCGCTCTCCGTCGTCGCGGCCCTGCGCACCACCGTGCCCGGCACGACCTTCGCCGTGGAACTGACCGGCGGCTTCGCGTACGAGCCGGCGTACCCGCCGTACACGCCCATGCCCGACGCGCTCGTGGCGCCCGTGGAAGAACTGCTCGGGGCGGCCGGAGGCGGTCAGCCGGTGCTGAAGCTGCTGGCCAAGCACCCGTCGATGGACCCGGACCTCTTCCTGCGCACCGCACTGGCGGCGGCCGGGCAGTACGCGGAGATCACCCGCTCCAGCCCCTCCGCGCTGCTGGAGATCAGCGGCACCGGGGTCAGCAAGGCGACCACGCTGGCCCGCTGCTGCGCCGAGCTCGGGATCAGCGCCGACGAGGTGGTCGCGTTCGGCGACATGCCCAACGACCTGGGAATGCTGTCGTGGGCGGGCACCTCCTACGCCGTCGCCAACGCCCACCCGGACGTGCTGGCGGCCACCACGCACCACACCGCGGCCAACGAGGACGACGGCGTCGCCCGGGTCATCGAGCGGATCCTCGCCGCCCGCTGACCGCCGGGCCGGGCACCGTCACAGGGGCGCCTCCCAGGCCAGGGTGGTGCCCTTGCCGTCGGGGCCCGGCCCGAAGGTGGACTCGCCGCCCAGCGCCTCCGCCCGCCGGGCCAGGTTGCGCAGACCGCTGCGCCGCCCGGTCTCCGGGATGCCCACCCCGTCGTCGGAGACGATGAGCCGGACGCCCTCCAGCCCGTCGCCGAGCACGGCGGTGGCGTCCACGATCACCTCGACCCGGGTGGCCCCGGCGTGCCGCAGCACGTTCGACAGCGCCTCCCGCAATGCGGCGATGAGGTTGCGGGCGCCGAGCGCGCCGACCCGCGAGTCGACGGGACCCACGAAGCGCACGGAGGGCTGGAATCCCAGACCCCGGGCGACCACGGACGTCTCCCGCAGCACTTGGGCGCGCAGCCCCGCGGGGGCGTCGTCACCGGGTTCCTGCTGGAGGGCGAAGATCGCGGTGCGCACCTCCTGGATGGTGGCGTCCAGTTCGTCCACGGCGTGCGCGATGCTCGCCTCGGCCTCGGGCGGCACCGACTTGCGGATGGCGCCCTGGAGCATGAGCCCGGTGGCGAAGAGCCGCTGGATGACCAGGTCGTGCAGATCGCGGGCGATACGGTCGCGCTCCTCGTAGACCGCCAGCCGGTTGCGGTCCCGCTGGGCCTCGGCGAGCAGCAGCGCGAGCGCGGCCTGCGCGGCGAACTGGGCCGCGATGACGCGGTCGTCCTCGGTGAAGACCGGGGCGCCGCGGACCCGCGGCAGGGCCAGCGCCCCCATCACATGCCCGCTGCTCAGCAGCGGCAGCATCATGCTGGGCCCGAAGCGGGGCGTGATGGTCGCGCCCATGCGGTCGTCGGTGGCCGCGTCCTCGATGTACACCGGCTCTCCCGCCAGCAGGGGCGCGGCAGCCGGGCTGTCGCCCTCCAGGACGGTGCCGACCAGGCCGGCGGGGTGGTCGGCCGAGGCCGCGACGACCTCCAGACCGCCCTCGGCCGTCGGCAGCAGAACGAGGCCCGCGTCGGCCTCCACCAGCGCACGGGCCTGCTCGGCGACGACGTCGAGCGCCCCGGCCCCCGGGTTGCCGAGCAGTGCCGTGGTGACGGAGCCGACCGCGTCGAGCAGCTTGGCGAGTCGTTCTGCCATACGGCGAGCGTAGGCCGCCGACGGCCCTCATGCCGGGGCGGGAAGCGCCGCGCTCCCGGCGTCGGCTGCGCGTTCGCGCTCCAGGGTGCGGCGGAAGGGGCCGTCGGCGACGGCCAGCTCGTCGTACGTGCCGCGCTGCACGACGCGGCCGCGGTCGAGGACGACGATCTCGTCGACGTCGGCCAGTCCGGTGAGGCGGTGCGTGATCAGGACCGTCGTCCGGCCGGCCGTCGCGGCCAGCAGGTCGGCGGTGAGGGCGTCGGCGGTGGCCAGGTCGAGGTGCTCGGCGGGCTCGTCGAGGACGAGGACGGGAAAGCCGGCGAGCAGCGCGCGGGCCAGGGCGAGGCGCTGGCGCTGGCCGCCGGACAGGCGGGTGCCGTGCTCGCCCACGGGGGTGTCGAGGCCGAGGTCCAGCCGGGCGGCTGCCAGGGCGTCCGTCAGCTCGGCGTCCCCGGCCCCGGGGCGGGCGATGCGCAGGTTCTCCCGGACCGTGCTGTCGAAGGCGTGCGCGTCCTGCGCGCACAGCCCCACCATGCGGCGGACGGCGTCGCCGTCGAGGGTTGTCGCGTCGGTGCCGGCGAGGGTGTAGGCGCCGGATTCGGGGTCCAGGAAGCGGAGCAGGACGTGGGCCAGGGTCGTCTTGCCCGCGCCGGAGGGGCCCACGACGGCGAGGCGGCGGCCGGGGGTCAGCTCCAGGTCCACGCCGTCGAGGGCGGGCGCCGCCTGCCCGGGGTGCCGTGCGGTCAGGGCGCGCAGCACGACGGGATGCGGTGCCCGCGGCGGCCGGGCCGGGTGCTCCGGCTCCCGCACGGGCTCGGGGGCGTCCAGGACATCGTGGACGCGCTGCGCCGCGCGCAGGCTGCGGCGGCGGTGCTGGGCCGCGGCGGGCAGGCCGGTGACCGCCTCGAACGCGGCGAGCGGGGTGAGCACGACCACCGCGAGCGCGAGGCCGTCCAGCCGGCCTGCGGCGGTCGCCTGCACCCCGGCGAACGCGCACACGACGACGGTCAGCCCGCTCAGCAGCGTACCCAGGCCCGCTCCGAGCGCCGCACCGGACGCCGAGCGGGCCGCGATCCGGGTCAGCGCGCGGTCCGCGGCCGCGGCCTTGGCGCGTCGTGCGGGCAGTGCCCCGGCGACCGTCGACTCGGCCGTGCCGGTGAGCACGTCGACCACCTGGGTGGCCAGTTCCCCGCGCGCCGGGGCCAGGGCGCGTTCGGCCCGGCGCGACAGGGCGGAGGACAGCGCCGGTACGGCCGCGCCCGCCGCGAGCAGCCCCACGGCGAGGGCGGCGCCGGCCTCCGGCAGCAGCCACGCCGTGAAGCCGGCCGCCGCGGCCCCGGTGACCCCGGCCGCGGAGGCGGGCAGCAGCCATCGCAGGAAGTAGTCCTGAAGGGAGTCCACGTCCGCGACGAGGCGGGAGAGCAGGTCCCCCCGGCGGATGTCCCGCAGCCCGGCCGGCGCGAGGCGTTCCATGCGGCGGTACACCGCCACCCGCAGATCCGCGAGCGCGCGGAACGTCGCGTCGTGCGAGACCAGGCGCTCCGCGTACCGGAACGCGGCCCGTCCGATGCCGAACGCCCGGGTCGCCGTCACCGCGACCATCAGATAGAGCACCGGCGGCTGCTGCGAGGCCCGGGCGATCAGCCACGCGGAGGTCGCCATCAGGCCCACCGCGCTCAGCAGCGCGAGCGCCGCCAGCACCACGGCGAGCGCGAAGCGCGGCCGCAAGGGGAACGCCGTGGCCCGCACACGCCGGGCGGCGCCGGCCTCCCCCGGCCGGGTCACGGCGGGACGGACCCGCTCGGCGGCGGCGACGGGGCCGGCTGTCACCGAAGGACGTGCGGAGAACATGGCCACCGCCGAGGGCCGGATGCCCGCGCGCACCGGACCGTCGCCGAGCCGCACCTCGCGGTCCGCGATCGCCAGCAGCGCGGGCCGGTGGACGACCAGCACGACGGTACGGCCGACGGCGAGCCGCCGCACCGCATCGACCACGACGGCCTCCGTCTCCCCGTCCAGTGCCGCCGTGGGCTCGTCCAGCAGGAGGACGGGCCGGTCGGCGAGGAACGCCCGGGCGAGCGCGACCCGTTGGCGCTGTCCCGCGGAGAGCCCCGCGCCCGACTCGCCGACCCGGCGGGCGGGGTCGAGTTCGGGCGCGCCCGCGTCGTCGAGAGCGGCGCGCACCTGTGCGTCGTCGGCGTCCGGCCGGGCGAGCCGGACGTTGTCGGCGAGGGTGCCGGCGAAGAGGTGGGGTCGCTGGGGAACCCAGGCGATGTGACGGTGCCAGTCGGCGAGTTCGAGGTCGTCGAGGGCGGTGCCGCCGACCAGGACGCGTCCGGCGGTCGGCCTGGTGAAGCCGAGGAGCACGCTCAGGAGGGTGGACTTGCCGACGCCGCTGGCTCCGGTGATCGCGACCGTCTCGCCGGGCGAGACCCGCAGGGACACCGCGCCGAGGCGGCCGGCGACGGTGAGGCCCTCGGCCTCGACGGCCGCGGTGCGCGGGTCGGGGGCGGGGGCGTCGCCGCGCCGCGGGGCCGGGGTCTCCAGGAGGGCGAAGACCTCGTCGGCGGCCGACAGCCCTTCCGCGGCCGCGTGGTAGTGGGTGCCGACCTGCCGCAGCGGCAGATACGCCTCGGGTGCGAGGACGAGGATGACCAGCCCGGTGTACAGGTCGAGTTCGCCGTGGACGAGACGCATGCCGACACCGACCGCGACCAGGGCCACCGAGAGCGTGGAGAGCAGTTCGAGGGCGAAGGAGGAGAGGAAGGAGATGCGCAGCGTGCGCATCGTGGCGCGCCGGTAGTCGGCGGTCACGGCCCGGATCGACGCGGCCTGCGCCTTGGCGCGGCCGAAGACCTTGAGCGTGGGCAGACCGGCGACGACGTCGAGGAAGTGCCCGGACAGCCGGGCGAGCAACTGCCATTGGCGGTCCATGTGAGCCTGGGTGGCCCAGCCGATGAGGACCATGAACAGCGGGACGAGAGGCAGGGTGAGGGCGATGGTGAGGGCCGAGACCCAGTCCTCGGTGACGATACGGGCGAGGACGGCGGCGGGAACGACGACGGCGAGCCCGAGTTGCGGCAGGTAGCGGGCGAAGTAGCCGTCGAGGGCGTCGATCCCGCGGGTGGCCAGGGTGGTGAGCTCGCCGGTCCGGCGCTCGGTGAGCTGTGCCGGCCCGAGCAGCGTCGCATGGTCGATCAGCCGGGTGCGCAGGGTGGACTTGACCTCCGCCGCGGCCCGGTGGGCGCACAGTTCGGTGAGCCAGGAGACCAGGGCGCGGCCGACGGCGACCCCGGCGAGCAGCAGCAGCGGGGTGCGCAACCCGTCGGTGCCGAGGCCGTCCTGGAACCCGCCGACCACGATCTTCGCGAGGAGCATCGCCTGAGCGATGACCAGCCCCGCGCCGGCGAGGCCCAGCAGGACGGAGACGGAGAGGAAGACGCGGGTGGCACGGGCGTACCGCAGCAGCCGCGGGTCGACGGGTTTCACGTGAAACAGCCCCTCGTGTCGCTCAGTGCGCTTCGGCGATGTGCTGGGTGCCGATCCGCTTGCGGAACACCCAGTACGTCCAGCCCTGGTAGAGCACGACCAGCGGTGCCGCGATCCCGGCGCACCAGGTCATGATCTTCAGGGTGTAGGGGGTCGAGGACGCGTTCTCGACCGTCAGGCTCCACGCCGGGTCCAGCGAGGAGGGCATGACGTCCGGGAAGAGCGTCAGGAAAACGGTCGCCACGACGGCGACGACCGTGACCCCGGACAGCGCGAACGCCCAGCCCTCCCGGCCGCGCAGGTTCGCGCCGAGCGCCCCGAGCAGCGCGAGCACGGCGACGATCACGGTGACCAGGCTCGCCGCGTCCCCACCGGCACCCTGTGTCCACACCAGGAACGCCACGGCGAGCACCGCGGTGACCGCGCCGGCCCCGGTGGCGAAGCGACGGGCCCGCGCGCGGATGTCGCCGAGGGTCTTGAGCGCCGCGAACACCGCGCCGTGGAAGGTGAAGAGGCTGAGCGTGACCAGGCCGCCGAGCAGCGCGTACGGGCCGAACAGGTCCCAGACCTGCCCGGTGAACTCGCCGGACCGGTCGATCGCCACCCCGTGCGCGATGTTGGCGAAGGCCACGCCCCACAGGAACGCGGGGATGGCGGAGGTCCAGAAGATGGCCCACTCCCAGCTGGTCTGCCAGCGCTCGTCGGCCCGCTTGGCGCGGTACTCGAAGGCCACGACACGGACGATCAGGCAGAGCAGGATCGCCAGCAGCGGCAGGTAGAAGCCGGAGAAGAGGGTCGCGTACCACTCGGGGAAGGCGGCGAAGGTGGCGCCGCCGGCGGTGATCAGCCAGACCTCGTTGCCGTCCCAGACCGGGCCGATGGTGTTGATCAGCACGCGCCGCTCGGGGCGGTCGCGGGCGAGCAGCCGGGTGAGGACGCCGATGCCGAAGTCGAAGCCCTCGAGGAAGAAGTAGCCGGTCCACAGGACCGCGATGATGACGAACCAGACGTCGTGGAGGTGCATGCCGTCTCTCCCTAGTACGAGAAGGCCATCGGGCGGTCGGCGTCGGCGTCGCCGCCGATCTTCGTGGGGGGATTCAGGTCCGCCTCGGTGAGCTCGGGAGGCCCCGCCTTGGCGTACGTGACCAGGAGCCTGATCTCGACGACGGCGAGGACGGCGTAGAGCGCGGTGAGGACGATCAGCGAGGTCAGCATCTCGGCGGTGGAGACGCCGGGGGAGACCGCGTCCTCGGTGCGCAGCAGTCCGTACACCACCCACGGCTGGCGGCCGTTCTCGGTGAAGATCCAGCCCCAGGAGTTGGCGATCAGCGGGAAGCCCATGGTGAGCAGCCCGATCCGCCAGTACCAGCGCGACAGTCTCGGGTTGAGGGCGGTGTTCCTGGTGAGCATCAGGTGCGGCGGCTCGTCCTCGGCCGTGCGACGATCCTCGGCGAGCCAGAACCTGCGGCGGGTGAGCCAGAGTCCCGCGAGGCCGACCGCGAAGGACGTCATACCGAAGCCGATCATCCAGCGGAAGCCCCAGTAGGCGACCGGGATGTTGGGGCGGTAGTCGCCGGGGCCGTATTTCTGCTGCTCGGCCTTGTTGACGTCGTTGATGCCGGGGACGTACGAGTCGAAGTCGTCGTGGGCGAGGAAGGACAGCAGCCCAGGGACCTCGACGGCCACGGAGTTGTGGCCCTTCTCCACGTCGCCGTAGGCGAAGATCGAGAAGGGGGCCGGGGACGCGCCGTCCCACAGGGCCTCGGCGGCGGCCATCTTCATCGGCTGCTGCTGGTACATCACCTTGCCCAGCCGGTCACCGCTGAGGGCGGTCAGCAGCCCCGCGACGACCGCGGTGACCAGGGCGAGGCGCAGCGAGGTCCGCATGACCGCGACGTGCTTCTTGCGGGCCAGGTGGTAGGCGGCGATGCCCATCATGAAGGCCGCGCCGGTCAGGAAGGCGGCACTCAGGGTGTGGAAGACCACGACGACGGTGGTGTTCTGGCTGAGTACGGCCCAGAAGTCGGTGAGTTCGGCGCGCCCGGTGACCTTGTTGTAGCGGTAGCCGACCGGGTGCTGCATCCAGGAGTTGGCGGCGAGGATGAAGTACGCCGACAGGACCGTGCCGAGCGAGACCAGCCAGATGCAGGCCAGGTGGATCTTCTGCGGCAGCTTGTCCCAGCCGAAGATCCACAGGCCGATGAAGGTGGACTCGAAGAAGAAGGCGATGAGCGACTCGAAGGCGAGCGGGGCGCCGAAGACATCGCCGACGAAGCGCGAGTAGTCCGACCAGTTCATGCCGAACTGGAACTCCTGGACGAGGCCGGTGGCCACGCCCATGGCGATGTTGATCAGGAAGAGCTTGCCCCAGAACTTGGTCGCCCCCAAGTACTTCTCCTTGCCGGTGCGGACCCAGGCCGTCTGCAGGCCGGCGGTCAGGGCCGCGAGGGAGATCGTCAGGGGGACGAAGAGGTAGTGATAGACGGTGGTGATGCCGAACTGCCATCGCGCGACGGCCACGGAATCGAGTGCCAGACCCACGTCACGCCTCCTGTTCTGGTGCGCTTGTGAAAGTGAACGCATTCACAAGCTCAGTATGACGTACATACTTTTGCCCCCTCCCACCGGGGGGTGAGAGGGGGCAAAAGGAGAGAAGCACCAGGTCAGAGCGGCGTGGCGGCATCCGCCCCCGCGACGGCCGTCACGGGCGCACTACAGCTCCTTGCGGAAGGCCTCGGCCGTGCGCAGCAGCACGTCATTGGCACCGGTCTCACCGATCGTGATCCGCGCACCCTCACCGGCGAACGGCCGCACGGTGACCCCCGCGCTCTCGCACCGCGCCGCGAAGTCCGCCGTGTGCTCCCCCAGCCGCAGCCAGACGAAGTTGGCCTGCGTCACGGGGACCGTCCAGCCCTGCGCGGTCAGCCCCTCGTACACCCGGGCCCGCTCGGCGACCAGCGCGTCCACCCGGTCGAGCAGCGCCTCCTCGGCGCGCAGCGAGGCCACCGCGGCATCCTGGGCGAGCTGACTGACACCGAAGGGGACGGCGGTCTTGCGCAGCGCCACCGCCACCGGCTCCTGCGCGATCGCGAAACCGACGCGCAGGCCGGCCAGTCCGTACGCCTTGGAGAAGGTGCGCAGCACGGCGACATTGGGGCGGTCCCGGTAGACCTCGACGCCGTCGGGCACCTCGGGGTCGCGGATGAACTCCTTGTACGCCTCGTCCAGTACGACCAGCACATCGGAGGGCACGCGGTCCAGGAAGCGCTCCAGCGCGGCCCGGCGGACCACGGTGCCGGTGGGGTTGTTGGGGTTGCAGACGAAGATCAGCCGGGTGCGGTCGGTGATCGCGTCCGCCATCGCGTCCAGATCGTGCGTCTCCTCGGCGTCCAGCGGGACCGGCACCGCGGACGCGCCGCTGATCTGCGTGATGATCGGATAGGCCTCGAAGGACCGCCAGGCGTAGACGACCTCGTCGCCGGGGCCGGAGGTGATCTGCAGCAACTGCTGGGCCACGCCGACCGATCCGGTGCCGGTCGCGATGTGCTCCACAGGAACGCCGAAACGAGCGGCCAACTCGGTCTGGAGCGCGGTGCAGGCCATGTCGGGATAACGGTTGAAGCTCGCCGCGGCGGCCGTGACCGCCTCGAGGACACCGGGCAGGGGCGGGTAGGGATTCTCGTTGGAGGACAGCTTGTAAGCCGTCACGCCGTCCTCCACCGCCGGGGGTCGACCCGGCTTGTAGGTGGGGATACCGTCCAGTTCGCGGCGCAGTCGGGGGTTCATGCCCACACCATACGAGGGGCTTCTCGCTCTGGGGAGGCCCTGATGCGCGTGAGAACCAGGGGGCGCCCGGCCGCGGCGGCGTGCTGGACAAAGCGATGCGCGCCGGTGGCGCGCGCGGTGGCGCGCATCCCTCGTAGGGGTGAGTTGATGCCGCTCCGGACCAGGGGCCAATGCCCCCGCGACCCCCACCGGCCGACCGCGTAACCAGCCATCGAAACCGCACGCGACCTGCGCGTTCAAGGCCCTGTCCCGGATCGCGGAACGCAGAAACGTCTCTGTCAATGCGCCACGCGGGCCCCCCGCGAACGGACCACCCGAGCCCTACTATCACCACGCCATGACAGCAGCAGGGAACCACCAGGCGAAGCGGCCCGTCGGACGCCGGCTGGAGCGGGCGGGCATCAGGGACGTGGCCGCCGCGGCCGGTGTCTCGATCACCACTGTCTCCGACGCGCTCAACGGCAAGGGCCGGCTGCCCGACGCCACCCGCGCCCACGTCCGTGAGGTCGCCGACCGGCTGGGCTACCGCCCCTCGGCCGCCGCCCGCACGCTGCGCACCGGCCGGTCGGGGCTCATCGGGCTGACCGTGACCACCTACGGGGAAGAACCTTTCACCTTCACCGAGTTCGCGTACTTCGCCGAGATGGCCAGGGCCGCCACCTCCGCCGCGCTCGCCCGCGGCTACGCCCTCGTCATCCTGCCCGCCTCCTCCCGCCACGACGTGTGGAGCAACGTGGCGCTCGACGGCACCGTGGTGATCGACCCCTCCGACCACGACCCGATGGTCGCCGAACTGGTCCGGCAGGGCATCCCCGTGGTCAGCGACGGCCGTCCGGCCGGCAGCCTGCCCGTCCAGGCCTGGGTCGACAACGACCACGAGGCCGCCGTCCTCGGCATCCTGGAGCATCTCGCCGAAGCCGGCGCCTGCCGGATCGGCCTGCTCACCGGCACCAGCACGGACACCTACACCCGGCTGTCCACCAGCGCCTACCTGAGCTGGTGCGAGCGGGTCGGCCAGGAACCGGTGGTCGAGTCCTACCCGGCCCACGACCCCTGCGCCGGGGCCGTCGCCGCCGACCGGCTGCTCGCCCGGCCCGACCGGCCCGACGCGGTCTACGGCCTCTTCGACCCCAACGGCACCGACCTGCTGGCCGCCGCCCGCCGCTACGGGCTGCGCGTTCCGGAGGACCTGCTGCTGGTCTGCTGCAGCGAGAGCACGGTCTACGCGGCCACCGAGCCGCCCATCACCACGCTCTCCCTCAAACCCGGACGCATCGGCACCGCCGTCGTCCAACTGCTCATCGACGCCATCGAGGGCGTTGGCGGCGGCCGGCCGGTCCAGCAGGTCATGCCGACCGACCTCATCGTCCGCACCTCCTCCCAGCGGCGCTGCCCCCGCACCACCGTGAACCCGCCGCGGGGGCCCTCCGGGGAATGAGCGGTGCGGGCGGCGGGCCGGACGGGGGCACGGCGGCGGACCCCGGGTCCACCCATGCGGAGCCGTATCCTCCGGGGCGCGATGAGCCCGCCACGGGGTGATTTGTCCGGACCAGATGAAATCGCTATCACCAGGTGTGTCACGCCGCGACATCGTCATTCCTATGATGGGCGGATGGTGGCGCGACGGTGGAGGGTTCGATGACTCAGGGGGCAGGTCAAGGACCCATGCTCGGCACGGGGTCCGGCGGGCGTGCGCACGGTGCGGAAGCCGCGGCCCAGAGCGCGCCACCGGCGCCTCCGGGCCGGCAGTCCGGCTACGAGCCCACGCTCGTCGACGAGGCGCCGCTCCCCGAGGAGTACACGCCCACCCAGCGCGACCTCCCGATCATCAGCGCGTCCGACGAACCGCCGCTCGGCCCGCTCTACGTCGTCGGCGACGTCCACGGCTACCTCGGTGAGCTCTGCGACGCCCTGTACGCGATCGGGCTGATCGACGCCGAAGGCCACTGGGCGGCGGGCAACGCCCGCCTGTGGTTCCTCGGCGACTTCACCGACCGCGGCCCGGACGGCGTCGGCGTCATCGACCTGGTCATGCAGCTGTCCGCCGAGGCCGCCGCGGCCGGCGGCTACACCCGCGCCCTCATGGGCAACCACGAGCTGCTGCTCTACGGCGCCCACCGCTTCGGCGACACACCGGTGAACTCCGTGGCCGGGACCGCCACCTTCCTCGCCGCCTGGCGCCTCAACGGCGGCCAGACCAGCGACATGGAGCGGCTCGAGGACCACCACATCGCCTGGATGTCCCGGCTGGACGCGGCCGCCCTCGCCGACGGCCACCTCCTGCTGCACTCCGACACCACCGCGTACCTGGAGTACGGCGAGACCATCGACGCCATGAACGACGCGGTCACCGGCATCCTCCAGCGCGGCGACGCCGACGAGTGCTGGGAGCTGTTCCGCAAGTTCACCCGGCGCTTCGCCTTCCGCGGCGAGGACGGGGCGCAGGCGGCACGGGAACTGCTCGACACCTACGGCGGCCGGCGCGTCGTTCACGGCCACAGCCCCATCCCGTACCTGCTCGGCGAGCCCGGCAACGAGCACACCGCGGACTCCCCCGACCGGACCGCCGTCATCTCGGGACCGCACGTCTACGCCGACGACCTCGCGGTGGCGATGGACGGAGGCGTGACCATGGAGGGCAAACTCCTGGTCGCGCGCCTCCCGTTGTAGCCCCCGGAACCCCCATTTTCCGGAAACACTCTGTCACCCCGTCACCTCCGCGCTCTACCATCGGGATATCCGTAGGCAGCTTCTCCTCCGCTTCCGCCCAGCCGGTCCGGAACTCCAGCACGGACTTCGGGGCGGCACCGGAGACGGAGCATCGGGGGATGCACATGAACAGCGCTCCACATCTGCTCACCGAGGACCGCCCGGAGTTCGAGCGCGCCCTCGATGCGGCCCTGCACTCGGAGAGCACCCGGGCCGCCCTCGCGGACGCCCGGAACCCGCTCAACACCGAGCAGTTGCGCACCATGGCGCTCAGCGCCGCCGCGCCCATCTCCGCCTGCGCGGCGCCGGAGTACGAGAGCTACGTCAAGGCCCGCGAAGGGCTGTCCGAGCAACGCCGCGAACAGCGGGTCGCCGCCGTCTCCGGCATCGGCTACGCCGCCGCCGCACCGGGCGTCGCCGACGGCTCGGGCGCCGGGCTGTTCGCGATCGTCGCCGTCCTCACACCCGTCCTCGCCGGCACCGCCGCCGTGATCTTCCTGGTCCTGGGCTACGCCCTGGCGCTCGGCCACTCCGAGCCGGACATCGCCGCTCCCCTGCGCCAGGCCGGCTGGGTGTTCGCGGGCGTCGCCGCCTGCGGCATCGTGGTCGGCATGATCGGCCTGCTCCTCACGGCCCTGCGCAACGACCCCACCGCCCAGGGCGACCACCCACCCGACGAACCGCCCCAGATCGCAGCGGCCCGCGAGATCTGGCGCCGGGCCCTGCTGGAACGCGGCCTCCAGCCCTTCCTCGACGCGGCCCTGGCCAAGGCCGCGGGTTCCGCCCCGCCCCCGCCGGACCGCGACAACGGCGACGGCAACCACCGCATGCCGCGCCTGGGTTACTCCCGCCCCGACTTCACCAGCCCCGGCCCCGAGTCCTCCCCGGAACCGGGGCACCGGTTCACCAGTCCCGACTTCTCCAGCCCCGACTTCTCCAGCCCGGACTACGGCGGCCCCGACCACGCCCCCAACTGACCGCCGGGCGGCGATCGGTCCACGGACCGCAGACGGCCCCCGTCCCCGCGTCGCACCGCGGGGACGGGGGCCGTACCGTTCTGCCGCGTACGGGACGGGCTCAGTCCGCCAGCGGCAGGTAGACCCGGTTGCCGGAGGCGGCGAACTCCCTGGACTTCTCCGCCATGCCGGCCTCGATCTCCTCGGCCGTGCCGCCGTGCTGCCGCCGGATGTCCTGCGAGATCTTCATCGAGCAGAACTTCGGGCCGCACATCGAGCAGAAGTGCGCGGTCTTCGCCGGTTCCGCCGGCAGCGTCGCGTCGTGGAAGGCCCGTGCCGTGTCCGGGTCGAGAGCCAGGTTGAACTGGTCCTCCCAGCGGAACTCGAAGCGGGCGTCGGACAGGGCGTCGTCCCACTCCTGGGCTCCGGGATGGCCCTTGGCGAGGTCGGCGGCGTGGGCGGCGATCTTGTAGGTGATCACGCCGGTCTTGACGTCGTCGCGGTCGGGCAGGCCCAGGTGCTCCTTGGGAGTGACGTAGCAGAGCATGGCCGTGCCCCACCAGGCGATCATGGCGGCGCCGATGCCGGAGGTGATGTGGTCGTAGGCGGGCGCGATGTCGGTGGTCAGCGGGCCGAGGGTGTAGAAGGGCGCCTCTTCGCAGATCTCCTGCTGGAGTGCCACGTTTTCTGCGATCTTGTGCATCGGGACATGTCCCGGGCCCTCGATCATGGTCTGCACGCCGTGCCGCTTGGCGACGGTGTTGAGTTCGCCGAGCGTGCGCAGTTCGGCGAACTGGGCCTCGTCGTTGGCGTCCGCGATGGAGCCGGGGCGCAGCCCGTCGCCGAGGGAGTACGTGACGTCGTAGGCGGCGAGGATGTCGCAGAGCTCCTCGAAGTGCTCGTAGAGGAAGCTCTCCTTGTGGTGGGCGAGGCACCAGGCCGCCATGATCGAGCCGCCGCGGGAGACGATGCCGGTCTTGCGGCGGGCGGTGAGCGGGACGTGGCGCAGCAGCACGCCCGCGTGGACGGTCATGTAGTCGACGCCCTGTTCGGCCTGCTCGACGACCGTGTCCTTGTAGATCTCCCAGGTCAGCTCCTCGGCCTTGCCGTCGACCTTCTCCAGGGCCTGGTAGAGGGGGACGGTGCCGATGGGGACGGGGGAGTTGCGCAGCACCCATTCGCGGGTGGTGTGGATGTTGCGGCCGGTGGACAGGTCCATGACCGTGTCGGCACCCCAGCGGGTGGCCCAGGTCATCTTCTCCACCTCCTCCTCGATCGAGGAGGCGACGGCGGAGTTGCCGATGTTGGCGTTGACCTTCACCAGGAACCGCTTGCCGATGATCATCGGTTCGGTCTCCGGGTGGTTGACGTTCGCCGGCAGCACCGCCCGGCCCGCCGCGATCTCCTCGCGGACGACCTCGGGCGGGACGTTCTCGCGGATCGCGGCGAACTCCATCTCCGGGGTGATCTCGCCGCGCCGGGCGTACGCGAGCTGGGTGACCGCCCGCCCCTCCCGTCCGCGCCGGGGCAGGCGCGGGCGGCCGGGGAAGACGGCGTCCAGATTGCGCAGCCCTCCGCGGGGGGCGGTGTGCTTGATGCCGTCGTCCTCGGGGCGGACGGGGCGGCCGGGGTACTCGTCGGTGTCGCCGCGGGCGGCGATCCAGTTCTCGCGCAACGGCTCCAGGCCGCGGCGCACATCGGTGGTGACGGTGGGGTCGGTGTACGGGCCGGAGGTGTCGTACAGCGTCACGTCCCGGCCGTTGGTGAGGTGCACCCGGCGGACAGGGACCTCGATGTCCGGGCGGGACCCGGTCACATAGCCCTTGTGCCAGCCGATTTCGCGCGCGCGTGCGTCACGCATGGTCATGAGACCCACTCCCTACGCCGGCATTACCCGGTAACAGGTTCAGCGGTCGGCGCAGCTGGTGGCCCTCGGCCGGTCAGCGCCCTCTCAGCCCGGTGCTCCGAGCTCCCGCGGTGTGCAAAGGTGGGACAACGCTAGCGGGTCTTCTCCGGCGCACACCAGTGGGCCTTGGGATGATCGGCGCGTGGACTCCCCTCATGCGCAGCCCCCCGGTCACGGCGACGGCCACGACGGCGGCCGGAGTCACGGGCACAGCCACGGCCACGGTCCCGTGCCGCCGGTCTCCCGGCATCTGCGGAAGGTCATCGCCGCGGTGCTGATCCCGTTCGTCGCCGCGGTGGTGGTCGGAATGGTGGTGCTCTGGCCGAACGGGGTGCCGGCCCACAAGCGCTCGGGGGTCGGGTTCGACCAGCAGACGCAGTCGGGCCGGGTGGTGCGGGTCGAGAACGTCAAGTGCGCGGACGTCCACGCCGAGCCGAACGCCGGTGAGCCCGGCGCGGCACCGTCCGCCCCGTCGATCTGCGAGCGGGCGACCATCCAGGTCACCTCGGGCAAGGACACCGGCCGTACCTTCACCGAGATCGTGCAGCCCACCCAGACCCGGCACTACACACAGGGGCAGAAGGTCCTGCTGTCCTATGCGCCCGCCGCGCCCAAGGAGTTGCAGTACTCCGTCACCGACGTGGACCGGGCGCTGCCGCTGTGGCTGCTGGCCGGGCTTTTCGCGGCGGCGGTGGTCCTGGTCGGGCGGCTGCGCGGGATCCTGGCGCTGGTGGCGCTGATCATCAGCTTCGCGGTGCTGACGCTGTTCATCCTCCCGGCGATCCTGCACGGCAGCGATCCGCTGCTGGTGGCGGTCATCGGCGGCGGCGCCATCATGCTGATCGCGCTCTACATGTGCCACGGCCTCAACGCCCGTACCTCGGTGGCCGTCCTCGGCACGCTCTGCTCGCTGCTGCTGATCGCGCTGCTGGGCTCGGTGTTCATCGACTGGGCGGTGCTCAGCGGCAACACCTCGGACGAGACCGGGCTGATCCACGACCTGTACCCGGGCATCGAGATCCACGGTCTGCTGCTGGCGGGCATCGTCATCGGCTCGCTCGGTGTCCTGGACGACGTGACGGTCACCCAGACCTCGGCCGTGTGGGAGCTGCGGGAGGCCGATCCGGGCGCCGGCCGGCGGAAGTTGTACCGGGCGGCGATGCGCATCGGGCGCGACCACATCGCCTCGGTGGTCAACACGCTGGTGCTGGCGTACGCGGGCGCGGCGCTCCCGCTGCTGCTGCTCTTCTCCATCGCGCAGCGCGGCGTCCTGGCGGTGGCCGGCAGCGAGCTGGTCGCCGAGGAGATCGTCCGGACCCTGGTCGGCAGCATCGGCCTTGTGGTGGCCGTGCCACTGACGACCGCGCTGGCCGCGCTGGTGGTGTCGGCGGACCGCTCCGGGAGGGACACTGTCCCCACGGGCGGCGGGCGCCGCCGGCGCCGCGCACGGTGAGTTCCAGAGGTACGGGGGTGGGCAGGGTGATCGGGCTCCAGGGGAGGGTGACCGGCACGGTGGGCCCGGGGCTGGTCGGCGAGGTGATCGTGCAGGTCCGCGGGGGTGCGGAGGCCTTCCTCGCGTACCCGGCGACCGAGGGGGAGCGCATCGGGAAGGGCACGGTCGTGGTGGTCGTCGAGTATCTGGCGCCGCGGACCGTGTACGTCGCGCCCGCGTACGGCTGACGGAGGCATCCGCGTTCGTATCAAGAATGCGACAATGATCCGCCAGGATCTTCCGGTGTGTCTTGCGCAGGCGCACACTCCCGTACGCGGTCCCGATCGGGGCCATTCGTAAGGGGGCGTATGCCGATGGTGATCGGCGTCGCGGCGGGCGCGGTGCTCGTCGCAATCATTATGGTGATCGTGCTGTTCCGGCTCATGTGGCGGGTCGCCGAGCCGAACGAGGCACTGGTCATCTCCGGTTCCAAACACCGTGGCGACGGGGTCGGGGAGGGCATGGGATTCCGCGTCGTCACCGGTCGCGGAACGCTGGTGATGCCCGGTGTCCAGGTCGTGCGGAAGCTGTCGCTCGATCTCAACGAGGCCGAGCTGAACGTGGACTGCGTCACGCAGCAGGGCATCCCGCTCAAGGTGCACGGCGTGGTCATCTTCAAGGTCGGCGACGACTTCGCGTCGATCGCGAACGCCGCACGGCGTTTCCTGGACCAGCAGAAGTTCATGGCCGAGCGGGTGCACAACGTCTTCGCCGGTCATCTGCGCTCCATCGTGGGCGGGTTGACGGTGGAGCAGATGATCCGCGACCGGGAGCTGCTGACGGCCGAGACCCGGGCGGCGTCGGGCTCGGAGATGGAGAAGCTCGGCCTGATCATCGACTCGCTGCAGATCCACGAGATCGTCGACCCGACCGGCTACATCAAGAACCTCTCCGCACCGCACGCCGCCGCCGTCCACCGTGACGCCCGTATCGCGCAGGCCGAGGCGGACCGGATGGCCACCGAGGCCGAACAGCAGGCCGCGGCCCGTATGGCGGAGGCCACCCGGGACAGCCAGATCCTCCAGGCCGGCTACATGGCCGAACGGGACAAGGCCACCGCGTCCGCGCAGCAGGCGGGCCCGCTCGCCGAGGCCGCGGCCCGGCAGGAGGTCGTGGTGCAGGAGACCCGGGTCGCCGAACTGGAGGCGCAGCGGCGCGAGCAGCAGCTCCAGGCGGACGTCCGCAAGCCGGCGGACGCCTCCGCGTACGAGAAGCGGACGCTGGCCGAGGCCGAGCGTGACGCGCGGATCTCGGCGGCCGAGGCGAAGGCCAAGGAGACGGAGCTGGCCGCGATCGCCGAGGCGAACCGGGTGAAGTCGGCCGCCGCCGCACAGGCGGAGCAGACGAAGCTCAGCGGTTTGGCGAGCGCCGCGGCCACCCGGGCCACGGGTGAGGCCGAGGCCGCGGCCACTCAGGCGCGCGGTCTGGCGGAGGCCGAGTCCGCGAAGGCCAAGGGTCTGGCGGAGGCCGAGGCGATCAAGGCCAGGGCCGCCGCGCTCGCGGAGAACCAGGAGGCGGTGGTCGCCCAGCAACTGGCCGAGAACTGGCCGGAGATCGTCCGGGCCGGCGCATCCGCCTTCGGCAACGTCGACCACATGGTGCTGCTCAACGGCGCCGACGGCATGTCCGAGATGTTCGCCAAGGCGCTCACCATGGGCGGCACGGGCCTGGGGCTGGCCCGTCAGCTGCTCGCCCAGATGAACGGTGGGGCCGAGCCGTCGTCCAATGGCTCGGCGCCGCAGCGCCCCGAGCGCGTTCCGCTCAAGGACTGAGCGGCGCGCTCCCGCGGGGTCCGGTCGTCACCGGGCCCCGCGGGGTCACCACCGGTCGTGGGAGTCCGACGACGAGGACGACGAGGTGACCTTCTTGACGACGAACACCAGGCCGCCGACGAGTGCCACGAAGATCAGCACCTTGAACAGCAGCCAGAACAGGAAGCCGACCGCACTGGCGATCATGCCGCCGAAGACCACGATCGCGATCACCGGCACCGCGACCCACTTGACCCACCAGGGCACGCCCTCGAAGAGCTTCACCGTTTCCTCCTCCGTATCGTCATCGTCCTTGGTTCAAGGCTAGGGCCGCGGGGGGCCTGCGCGGAGGCCCGGTGGACCCCATCCGTCCCTGACCGTCCCCCTACGGGACCGGGGGGACGGCCCTCATCCCTCGGGCGGCGAGAAGACCACCAGGACCCGCAGGTCCTCGCTGACGTGGTGGAAGCGGTGCGGCACCCGGGCCGGCACGTAGACCACGCTGCCCCGCGCGACCTGCGTCGTCTCCTCCCCCACGGTGATCAGCGCGCGGCCGCTCACCACGAGGTAGATCTCGTCCTGGGCGTGCGGTTTCTGCGGGTCGAGTTCGCCGGCCTGCAGCGCGTACAGCCCGGCGGACATGTTCCGCTCCCGCAGGAAGCTCAGAAACGCACCGTCGTTGGCGGCGCGTTCGGCCTCCAGGTCGTCCAGCCGGAACACCTTCACTTGCCCGCTCCCTTGCACCCCTGTGCCTGCGCGATCACTTCTGCGACGATCTCAGCCATGATGAACTTCGTCGTCAAGACGCTCGCGAACGCCGGGGCCCTGCTGGTGGCCATCTGGCTCGTGGGCAACATCACGCTCACCGGTGACGACACCGCGCACAAGGCTCTCACCCTGGTCCTGGTCGCGCTGGTCTTCGGCCTGGTCAACTGGCTGGTGAAGCCGTTGGTGAAGCTGCTCTCGTTCCCTGTGCTGATCCTCACCCTGGGATTGTTCACCCTGGTGGTGAACGCCTTGATGCTGCTGCTGACCTCCTGGCTGTCCGGCAAGCTGGGTCTGGACTTCCATGTCGAGGGCTTCTGGGCTGCCGTGCTCGGCGGTCTGATCATCAGCCTCGTGTCCTGGGCACTGAACATGGTGCTTCCCGACGAGGACTGAGCGCCGGACTGCATCATGGAGGCCATGAGCGCTCAGTCGTCGTCCCGCGACCCGTTCCGGGTGTGCTTCGTCTGCACCGGCAACATCTGCCGGTCGCCCATGGCCGAGCACGTCTTCCGCGCCCGCGTCGAGGAGGCCGGGCTCGGCGGCCTGGTCGTGGCCGACAGCGCGGGCACCGGGTCATGGCACGAGGGGGACGGCGCCGACCACCGCACGGTGTCCGTGCTCCGTTCCGCGGGGTACGGGCACGAGCACGTCGCCCGGCAGTTCCAGCCCGAGTGGTTCGCCGGCCTGGACCTGGTCGTCGCCCTGGACGGCGGGCACCTGCGGGCCCTGCGGCGCCTCGCCCCGACCCCTGAGGACGCCGCCAAGGTACGGCTGCTGCGCAGCTGGGACCCGGCGGTCGCGGGCTCGGCGGACAGTGCCGCACTCGACGTGCCGGACCCCTACTACGGGGGCATGGACGGCTTCGAGCTCTGCCTGGAGATGTGCGAGGCCGCCGCCGACGGGCTGCTGGCCGACGTACGCGACGCCCTTGGCGAGCCCGCTCCTGCGCCGTGAACCGGCCCGCTGACCCCGGGGACCTCGGCGATCTCCGTGACCGCGTTGCGGCCCTGCTGGGCCGGGACCCGGGCGACCCGGTCCCGGTGGGCGGCGGTTCCGTCTGCACCGCGGCCCGGCTCGGCGGGCCCGGTGGCCGCCGCGCGGTCTTCGCCAAGACGCTCGACGGCGTCCCGGACGGTTTCTTCGCCGCGGAGGCGGCGGGACTGCGGCTGCTGGCCGCCACCGGGACGGTCGCGGTGCCGGAGGTGCTGGCGGCCGAGCGGCACACCCTGGTCCTCGAGTGGATCGAGCCCGGTCCGGCCACACCGCTGCAGGCCGAGCGGCTGGGCCGCGAGCTGGCCGCGCTGCACGGCGTGCGGGCCACGGCCTGGGGCACCACCGGCCCCGGCTTCATCGGCCGGCTCCCCCTGCCGTCGCCCGCCGGGCCGCCGCCGGCCGCTCCTCAGGACTGGCCGGCCTTCCACGCCGAGCACCGGCTGCTGCCCTTCCTGCGGCAGGCCGCCGGCAACGGGGCGATGGCCCCGGCCGACGTGCGGTCCGTGGAGCGGGTCTGCGAGCTGCTGCCGCGGATCGCGGGCGCTCCGCAACCGCCCGCGCTGATCCACGGCGACCTGTGGTCCGGCAACGTCCTGTTCGCCGCCGACGGCCGCGCCCGGCTGGTCGACCCGGCCGTGCAGGGCGGCCGGCCCGAGGCGGACCTGGCGATGCTGGAGCTCTTCGGCTGCCCGCAGTTGCCGCGGATCCTCGCCGCATACGAGGAGGTGCGCCCGGTGCCGGGACGGGCGGAGCGGGTGGCGCTGCACCGCTTGCACCCGCTGCTGGTGCACGCGGCGCTCTTCGGCGGCCCCTACGGAGCGGCCTCGGGCCGCGCCGCCCGGGAGGCCCTGTCGCGGGCCTAGCGGGCGATCGGGTTGGATGGGCCGTACACCGACATGGTCCGCCGGTCCGTTCGACACGGCGGGGAGAGCGAGGAGAACGCGATGACGGAGTACGAGAACGCGCCCGGGGACAGCACCCGCAGCGTGCACGCCGGGCGCCCGGAAGCGCGTCCGCACGAACCCACGCTGCCCGGCCCGGTGTTCGCCGCACACTTCCACCTGCCGGGCGACGTCACTGGCCCGTACACCTACGGCCGCGACGAGAACCCCACGTGGACCCGGCTGGAAGAGGCGATCTCCGCCCTGGAGTCTCCCGACGCCGATGCCGAGACACTGATCTTCTCCTCCGGCATGGGCGCGATCTCCTCCGTGCTGCTCTCGCAGGTGCGCACCGGGGACACCGTGGTGCTCCCCTCGGACTGCTACCAGGCCACCCGGAGCCTCCAGGGCCGCCTGGAGGACTACGGGGTGGCGGTGCGGCTCGCCCCCACCGCGGGCGACGCCCAGGCGGAGGTGCTCCAGGGCGCGAAGCTGCTGTGGATCGAGACCCCGTCCAACCCGGGCCTCGACGTGTGCGACATCCGGCGCCTGGCCGACGCGGCCCACGCCGCCGGGGCGCTGGTCGCCGTGGACAACACGCTGGCCACGCCGCTCGGTCAGCGCCCGCTCGACCTCGGCGCGGACTTCTCGGTGGCCAGCGGCACCAAGGCGCTGTCCGGCCACGGTGACCTGCTGCTGGGCTACGTGACCACCCGCCGCCCCGAACTCGCCGCCCAGGTACGGCTGTGGCGCAAGACGGTCGGCGCCATCCCGGGCCCGATGGAGTCCTGGCTCGCGCACCGCTCGCTGTCCACCCTCGCGCTGCGTGTGGACCGCCAGGCGGCCAACGCCCTGGCGCTGACCGCCGCGTTGCTGGAGCGCCCCGAGGTCACCGATGTGCGCCACCCCGGCCACCCGGAGGACCCGGCGCACGCCGTCGCCGCCGCGCAGATGGCCCGCTTCGGCAGCGTCGTCTCCTTCACGCTCCCGGACAAGGCGCACGCGGAACGCTTCCTGTCCGCGCTGCTGCTGACGACCGAGGCGACCAGCTTCGGCAGCGTGACGAGCACGGCCGAGCGGCGGGCGCGCTGGGGCGGCGACGCGGTGCCCGAGGGCTTCGTCCGCTTCTCGGTGGGCGTGGAGGACGCTGCCGACATCGTGCGCGACGTACTGCACGCGCTCGACAGCGCCAAGTAGCGCCCGCTGTTCATCCGGAACAGATATATCTACGTAGACGGCGCTACGCAGAATGGGTGGCCCGAGCCTCCCCCCTCGTGGCTCGGACCACCCTGGCTTTACGCGCGGAGACCCGCTCGCACAAGGCTAGTTGACTCTGCGTCAGTGTCCAATCACAGTTTCGATGCAGACCTATCGATATATTTATAGTTGCGGGCACGACCAACGCTTCAAGGGAGCGGTTCCATGGATCTGGCTCTGCTGCGCACGTTCGTCACGGTGCACCGGGCCGGATCCTTCACCAGAGCCGCCCAGTTGCTGGGCCTGTCCCAGCCCGCGGTCACCAGCCAGATCCGCAGCCTCGAACGGCAGGTCGGCCGCCCCCTGTTCCTGCGGATGCCGCGCGGGGTCAGCCCCACGCCGGTCGGCAACGACCTGGCCCACAAGGTCGCCCCGCACCTCGACGCCCTCATGGAGATCACCGAGGGGGATCTCGCGGAGGACTCCGGCAACCGCACCCTCCATTTGGCCGGGCCGCCCACCTTCACCTCGCTGCGCGTCCTGCCCGCCCTGGCCCCGCTGGTCGCCGAGGGCCTGCGACTGCGCATAGTGCTCGCCGGCGAGGACGAGGCGCTGGCCGGTCTCGCCGCCGGCCACCATGACGTGTCCCTGGGCACCATCCGCCCGCGCGACCGACTGCTGGCCGCCACCCCGCTGTGGGACGAGGAGCAGATCCTGGTCGCCGCGCCCGCCTGGCAGGAGCGCATCGGCGGCCCGCACGCGGTGCGCACCCACGGGGCACGGGTCCTGGACGACGTCCCGGTGATCTCCTACGACGAGGGCATGCCGCTGCTGGACCACTACTGGTCGGCGGTCTTCGACAGCAGCCCCGCCGTCGTGCCCGCGGTCGTGGTGCCGGACCTGCGGGCGGTGCTGGCCTGCGTGGTGGCCGGGGTCGGCATGGCGGTGCTGCCGCGCTACCTGTGCTGCGAGGCGCTGACCGGCGGGGCCGTCGCGGCGCTGCTGGAGCCGCCGGTCCCTCCGCTGCGCACCTATTTCGTGTCCGTGCGCGCCGGGACGATCGCCCTGCCGCACATAGCGCGGGTGCACGAGCAGCTCCTGCGCGCCGCGGCCGGCTGGTGAGCGCGCGCCGGGCGGCCGGCGGGTGACGTCCGAGGGAACTGCGCGTTCCGATTCGCCGTCCCGGAGGCGTTTGCCGTCTCCCGCGCCGCGGCAGATCTCAGGCATGCCACCGGACACCGGAACACCCGCCCCACCCGCTCCGCCGACCGCCCCGGCCACCCGTCCCGTGGTCAAGCGCACCGCCCGCGCCATCCTGCTGGACGGCGACTCGCTCGTGCTCATCAAGCGCACCAAGCCCGGTCTCCACCCGTACTGGGTCACCCCTGGCGGGGGCGTGGAGGCCGAGGACGCCACGGTGGTGGAGGCCCTCCACCGTGAGCTCGACGAGGAGCTCGGCGCCAAGGTCACCGACGTCGTCCCCGCCTTCGTCGACACCGTCGAGCACATCGCGGGCGACGGCTCGCACGGCGT
This sequence comes from Streptomyces sp. RLA123, assembly GCF_056270165.1. Classification (NCBI taxonomy): domain Bacteria; kingdom Bacillati; phylum Actinomycetota; class Actinomycetes; order Kitasatosporales; family Streptomycetaceae; genus Streptomyces; species Streptomyces sp. RLA123. Next base: position 4,021,609 of record NZ_JBWDOR010000003.1, read on the forward strand.
CAAGGTGCAGCACTTCTTCGTCTGCCGGCTGGCGTCCATGGATCCGGCCCGTCGGCACGGCCCCGAGGTGGACGACCCCTCGGGGACGTACGAGATCGTGCGCGTGCCCTTCAGCCGGGTCGGGCTCGCCTCGGTGGAGGTCGTCCCGCTCACCCTGCGGCACTACCTGGACGGCAACATCGAGGGCGTGCTGGGGCTGCTCTCGTCCGACCTGGGCTGATCCGGGCCGGTCCCTTCCGGTCCGGCAGGACGGTGGCGCGGCAACGTTTTTCCTCGTGAGGCGGGTGTGGGGGACGTACTGCGTCAGTCTCCGGCCGCGACCAGTTCCTCGAACAGGTCGTGCCGGATGCGCCGCGAGGGCATGCCGCTGCGCAGCAGGCTGTCCACACCCCTGCGGATCATGCCGGGCGGCCCGCTCAGATACGCGTCGAACTCCGGCCAGGGGCCGTACTGGTGGACGATCTCCGGCAGTTGCCCGTGCAGACTGCCGGGGCCGCCCTCGGAGACCACCGGACGGACGGACAGCCAGGGGTGGGTGCGGTCCAGCCGCAGCAGGGTGTCGAGGTCGTACAGGTCGTGGTCGCTGCGGGCGCCGTAGAAGACCTCCATGGCGCGCCGCCGCCCGTGCTCGGCGACGTCCTCCACCAGCGCCTTGATGGGCGCGATGCCGGTGCCGCCGCCGAGGCAGAGCAGGCCGTTGTCGGCGCTGTGGTCCACGACCATGGAGCCGGACGGGGGGCCGAGCCGGACGATGTCGCCGGGCCGGGCGCGGTGCACCAGGGCCCTGCTGACCCAGCCGGCCGGGACGGCCTTGACGTGGAATTCGAGCAGGCCGTCGGCCCCGGGGGCGGAGGCGAAGGAGTAGTGCCGCCAGACGCGCGGCCACCAGGGGGTCTCCAAGGTCGTGTACTGCCCGGCGAGGAAGGGGTACGGCTGGTCCGGCCGCACGGTGACCACCGCGATGTCGGGGGTGCGCAGGTCGTGCGAGACGATCTCGCCGTGCCACCAGGGCGGGGCGTGCTTCTCGTCGGCGGCCGCGGCGTCGATCATGATCTGCGAGATCGCAGTGTAGGCGCGGACCCAGGCGGCCTCGACCGCGTCGTCCCAGATGTCGGCGGCGTAGCGGGTCAGGGCGCCGATCAGGCATTCGCCGACCGCCGGGTAGTGCTCGGGGCGGGTGCCGTACTTGCGGTGCCCACGGCCCAGATGGGCCAGGTATTCGGTGAGCGTCTCGGCGTCGTCAATGTGTTCGGCGGCGGTGAGAAGCGCTTTCAGCAATCGGTCCCGCTGGGTGTCCATCGCCGCCGGGAAGAGTTCGCGCAATTCCGGGTGGCGTATGAACAAAAGAGCATAGAAATACGACGTTGTTTTGTCAGCGACAGGGCCGATGGTTTCCATGGTCCGACGGATCAGCGCCGCGTCCGCGCTCGTCCCCCGTTCCGCGGGCCGCGGCTCCGCCCGGGGCGGCGCATCCGGAACCGGCGGGGGCGGGGGCGGCGGGGGCGGCGGCTGTGGGTCCGCGGCCGGCGGGGGCTGCCGGTGACCGGCGACGGCGTCATCGGTCACCGGCCGCGCGGATATCCGGTCGGCACCCGTCCCCACCGGCCGTATCGCCCGCACCGGCCTGCTGGGCATCCCGCTCCCGGGGCCCCCCGTGCCGCCCGCCGTGCCGTCGTAGTGCGGCCGCGGCCCTTCGGGGGGCCTTCGGGGGCTGAACCATCCGTCGGTGTCGGCGTCGGCCCCCTTGCCGGGCCCGCGCGCGTTCGTGGTCAGAGCGTCCATGATCAGCTTCGCCTCGAGCTTCTCCCGGTCGGTGTCCGTCATTGGCACACGTTCTGCGCGGAGAGCCTGCCACGCGCATCATGCCGAACGGACAAATAGCCGGAAGTACGGGAAACGCGAAGAGGAATCCCGTTAGGCTCGGTCGCCTACGGGGCCTGCCCGGAACCGTGCGTTCCCCATTACCGTGGCCGTGCGCGCCCATGGGGAATTCTCCAGGTCACCCCGTGACGAGTGCATATGCTTCCCGCAAATCACGTCCGGCGTACGCGTGGGTCGCCAGACCGCTCACGTGGTGGTCGCCGTTGACGGCCACCGAGACCGGCAGCGCGGCGAAGAGCGCGGTGTCCGACATCGAGTCCCCGTAGGCCACGCACTCCCGACGGCTCACCCCGTACCGGGCGCACAGCTCGTCCGCCGCCGTCACCTTGGACTGCGGGAGCAGGATCCCCGACCGGTCCAGCAGCGCGTCCGGCGCGAACGGCACCTCGGGGAAGACGGACGCCCGCACCTCGTGCGCGCCCCAGGGCAGCAGCCGCCGCACGAAGAAGTCCGGCGAGAGCGAGATCACCGCGCAGTGCTCGCCGCGGGCCGCGATGTCCGCCCACACCTCACGTATCCCCGTGAGCCACGGGGCGCCCTCGAAGGCCGCCGTGAGGTGGGCGTCGGTCAGCAGCCCGTACATCTCCCAGGCCCGCTCGGCATAGCCGGGAGAGTCGATGGCACCGCCCGCCAGCGCCGTCTCCAGCTCGCGGAACTCCGCCACCAGGCCCAGCTCCCGGGCGAGTTCCATGCTCGCCGAGGAGCCGTGCATCAGCGTCCCGTCCATGTCGAAGATGTGCAGCCGTCCCACGTGCCCTCTCCCCTCACCCGACCCCCTGGACGGTACGCGACGGCCCGGCCGGCGCCGGACAGCCGTACCGCCTTCGCGGAGTGCCCGCCGGGGACGTACCGGCCAGGGCGCGGTCCCGGTCCGCCGCCACGAGCTCCAGCGCCTCCTCAACCGACCCCGACAGGACCGTCCCGGCCACGTCCGCGACCCCCACCGCTTCTCGCCGGCACACAGCGCCGGTCGGCCCTGATCGTCACCACCTCGGGACCGGGCGCGCCCAACGGCGCCCGCACGATGGCCGGATCGCACTGTCCGGCGTGCGGTCCGCACGACGGTTCGTCGACGTCGTAGCGACGCAGCCGTACTTCACCGGCGACCCGGGCCTTCCGGCGGCCGCCCCGCCGCCGCCTCCACGGAGCACCACCGCGGCGAACGCCCACACCCGGGCAAAGCCGGCGCCACAGTCGGAGGACAGCCGGCCCCGGCCGATGCCCATAGGGGAAAACTATGCCCGCCGCGCACCCGCTCCCGGCCAGGCTTCCCGCATGACTTCGCCCTTGCCTGCCACGCTGCCGGTCCGCCGCCTCGGCCCCGGCGACCTTCCCGCCTGCTCGGAACTCGCAGTCAGCCGCGACTGGGGCGCCGAGGAGCACAAGTGGCGCTTCCTGCTCACCCACGGCACCGGCTGGGGCATCGACGCCCCCGACGGCCGCGGCCTGGCCGCCACCACCGTCCTCACCCGTTACGCGGGCGGCCTCGCCGCCGTCAGCATGGTGCTCGTCGCCGCCCGCTACGAGGGCCGCGGCCTCGGCCGCCGCATCATGACGCACGTCCTCGGCGAGGCGGGCGACGACACCGTCACCCTGCATGCCACGGACCGCGGCCGCCCCCTGTACGAGAAGCTCGGCTTCCGCGCCGTCGGCACCATCGTCACCCACCGCGGCACCTTCCGCCCGCCGGCCGCCGGCGAGACGGGACTCCCGGACGCCCCCCGCCCCGCGGGGGAGGCCGACCTGCCGGCCCTGCTCGCCCTGGACGCCGAGGTGTTCGGCGCCGACCGCTCGCCCCTGCTGCGGGATCTCCGCCACTTCGCGGAACGCACCCTGGTGACCGAGGAGGACGGCAGGCTGACCGGCTACGCCTCCGCCTGGCTCAACGACGGCACCCTCGTCGTCGGCCCGGTCGTCGCGGACACCACGGCCGGCGCACAGCGGCTCGTCACCGCGATCGCCCGCGACGCCGGGGGCCCCGTCCGGCTCGACCTGCGCGCAGAGGGCCCCCTGCGGCACACGCTGCCCGCCTGGGCCGCCGCACACGGCGTCCTGCCCGCCTTCCCCAACACCCTGATGGTGCTGGGCGACCGCGACCTCCCCGGCGACGACGCCCGGCGCCACACGCCGTTCATGCTGGCGCTGGGCTGACCCCGCGACTCGGCGCCGGGGCGGTGCAGGGTCTCGCGGTTGGTGTCGGAGACCGCCCTCGTGACCTGCTGCTTCGTCCGTTGCCTCACGGCGTGTCGGACATCGGAGCCTCAGCTTCGTGTCACTTCCTCGGCGGTCTGTCTTGATCGGAGCAGACTGCCGGGCATGTGACCTGGGCTGTCGCGCACCTTCCGAGTCAGCAGCCCGCAGGTCTCCCACCTGTGCGGTTGCCAGGTGGTTCGGGGACGAGCGCGGTGTCGGGTCGGACGTGCGGGCGCACGCGTCGACGCCGCCGGCGAGGGCCTGGACGTGTGCTGCCGGAGCGGAACTCGCGTGGACAGGCCTCCGGGCGTGGACCCGCTCGATCGCGCCGTGCGGTCGATGCGCTTTCCCGGCCGGCCGGACGGGGGGATCAGCGCAGTCCGGCGAAGAGATCGTTCTCGGGTATGGCTGCGCCGGTGGCGTCCTGGACACGTACGAAGGTCTCGATGCCCATCAACTCGCCGAACCTCTCCTTGCCCATCTTGAGGAAGAAGATGTTCTCGCCCTGACTGGCGTGCGCGGCCAGCGCGTCGAACTTCTGACCGCTGAACCCGGTGGTGTCCACCCACGTGGTGATCTCATCGTCGGGGAGGCCGATCTCGGCCATCGCGGCGGCCTCGGCAGGATCCGGCTCCGGCATGTCCTCATGAAACTCGCGCATGATCTCGCCGAACCGCTGCATCATCGAGCGGGGCATCGTGGTCCAGTACACCTTCGGTGCCAGCGCGGTCATCTCCAGCGCCGCCATCGTGATGCGGTGGGCCTGGATGTGGTCGGGGTGGCCGTAGAAGCCGTTCTCGTCGTAGGTGACGACCACATCAGGTCGGTAGTGCCGCATAAGTTCCGCGAGTCGGGCCGCGCCTTCCTGCACGGGGGTCTGCCAGAAGGATCCGGGGGCGTCGTTGCTCGGCCAGCCCGTCATCCCGGAGTCGGCATAGTCCAGCATCTCCAGATCACTGACCTTCAGGACGTCACAGCTCGCCTCGAGTTCTTGACGGCGCATCAAGGCGACCGCCGCCGGATTGTGCCCGGGATCGCCCGGCTTGGCACCCCCCGGTCCGTCACCGCAACCGCCGTCGGTACACGTCACGAGAACCGTGCGGATGCCTTCCGCCGCGTACCGCGCGAGGACCCCTCCGGTTCCGGTGGCCTCGTCGTCGGGGTGGGCGTGCACCGCCATGAGCGTCAAGGGCCGGTCAGGCATGAAACAGTCCTCCTGCAGAAATACGTCTCGGTCCGAGTGCGCGGTGGGCGTACCGCGATCCCGAGGGCCCGGATCCTGCCGGGGCGACGACCTTGTGGTCACCGTGTTCCCCGCCCGTGCGGCGCTGGTCCCTCGGTCGATGCAACAGTGCTGGCCCGACCGGCTGTTCCCGGCGCGCACGGAACACCTCGACACCTCGGGTCGCAGGGCCGGCGGGGGCGCCGGAATCAGAAGGTGATCTCCAGGCCGATGACGGGATGCCCGACATGGCGGCGCATGAGCGCGGAGCACCAGTCGCCGAGCCGGGCTGTCACGTCCTTCCGGCGGAGCAGGGCGCCCGCCTTCTCGAACGAGGTACAGGCGCGACCTGCATGTCTCTGCGCCATGTCGAATCCGCTTCCATCCGGCACCAGCTGTGAGATTCCGATACGAAATTTGAGACCCTACAGGCGGACGTCAGGTCTGGGCCATGTCTACGAAGCGGGAGTAGTGGCCCTGGAAGGCCACGGTGATCGTGGCCGTGGGGCCGTTACGGTGCTTGGCCACGATCAGATCGGCCTCGCCCGCCCGGGGGGACTCCTTCTCGTAGGCGTCCTCGCGGTGCAGCAGGATCACCATGTCGGCGTCCTGCTCGATGGAGCCGGACTCACGCAGGTCGCTGACCATCGGCCGCTTGTCGGTGCGCTGTTCGGGGCCACGGTTCAGCTGGGAGAGCGCGATGACCGGCACTTCCAGCTCCTTGGCGAGGAGCTTGAGGTTACGGGACATGTCGGAGACCTCCTGCTGGCGGCTCTCGGGGCGGCGCGAGCCGCCCGCCTGCATCAGCTGGAGGTAGTCGATCACGACCAGGCGCAGGTCGTTGCGCTGCTTAAGGCGGCGGCACTTGGCACGGATCTCCATCATCGACAGGTTCGGGGAGTCGTCGATGTAGAGGGGGGCCGCGGAGACGTCCGGCATCCGGCGGGCGAGCCGGGTCCAGTCGTCGTCGGTCATGTTGCCGGAGCGCATATGGTGCAGCGCCACCCGGGCCTCGGCGGACAGCAGGCGCATCGCGATCTCGTTGCGCCCCATTTCGAGGGAGAAGAAGACGCTGGGCATGCCGCTGCCCACCGAGCAGGCGCGGGCGAAGTCCAGCGCGAGCGTGGACTTGCCCATCGCGGGACGTGCGGCGATGACGATCATCTGGCCGGGGTGCAGGCCGTTGGTGAGGGAGTCCAGGTCGGCGAAGCCCGTCGGCACGCCGGACATCTGGCCGCTGCGGGAACCGATGGCCTCGATCTCGTCGAGGGCGCCCTCCATGATGTCGGAGAGCGGCAGGTAGTCCTCGCTGGTGCGCTGCTCGGTGACGGCGTAGATCTCGGCCTGGGCGGAGTTGACGATCTCGTCGACGTCGCCGTCGGCGGCGTATCCCATCTGCGTGATGCGTGTGCCGGCCTCGACCAGGCGTCGCAGGACCGCGCGTTCGTGCACGATCTCGGCGTAGTACTCGGCGTTGGCGGCGGTGGGCACCGCGTTGACGAGGCTGTGCAGATACGGGGAGCCGCCGACCTTGCTGAGCTCGCCGCGCTTGGTGAGCTCGGCGGCGACCGTGATCGGGTCGGCGGGCTCGCCCTTGGCGTACAGGTCGAGGATCGCCGCGTAGACCGTCTCGTGCGCGGGACGGTAGAAGTCGGCGCCCTTGATGACCTCGACGACGTCGGCGATGGCGTCCTTGGACAGCAGCATGCCACCCAGCACCGACATCTCGGCGTCCAGGTCCTGCGGCGGGACGCGTTCGAAGCCGCCGCCACCACGGTCCTCGTCACGGTCGCGGTCGTGATCGCGGTCGCGGTCGTCCTTGCGGCGGAAACGGGCGACGGGCAGCCGGTCGCCGGGGCCGTCCGGCGGGAAGGACGGCTCCCCTCCCCAGTGGTCCTCCGCGGGTTCGGGCTGGCTCACCCCCCTGCCACCTCCTCCCGTGGACGCGCACCGCTCGCGCTGCGTGGCCGTTCTTTCCTACGCCATCGCTCTGACAGTTCTGACAGTCGAGACGCCCGTGCACGCCTGTGGCACGTCGGGCGACGCCCCACGGTAGGGGTCCCCGGGGCCCGGAGCCAAGACGGTTATCCACAGGGGCTGGGGACGACCTGTTGAAGAAACCGCTTCGCCTGTGGAGAAGCCCGCCCAAGCTGTGTACAGGCCGGGGGACAGTGACGTGGACAAGCACACAATCACCCAATGATCACGGCCCTGACCTGCACTTTCTTCATCCACCCGCTGTGGACAAGAAAAACTTCCCCCTTCGGCTCAAGATCGCGACAAACGACGCGGAGCAGATCACCCTGCGCAGCGGCAAGTAATGGCCGAAGCCACCTTGCAGCTATTACATGTGGATGATTACGCTGGCCGCGTGCCTCAGACCGCCGAGTTCTCCCGTCAGCAGTCCGCCCGCCGCCACGACCGCGAGATCTTCGGCCTCGCCCTGCCCGCCTTCGGCGCCCTGGTCGCCGAACCGCTCTTCCTCCTGGCCGACAGCGCGATCGTCGGTCACCTCGGCACCGCCCAGCTCGCCGGCCTCGGTGTGGCGGGCGCGCTCCTCACCACCGTCGTCGGTGTCTTCGTCTTCCTCGCCTACGCCACCACGTCCGCCGTGGCGCGCCGGGTCGGCGCGGGCGACCTGCCCGCCGCGATCCGCCAGGGCATGGACGGCATCTGGCTCGCCCTCCTGATCAGCGTTGCCGCCGTGGCCGTGACCGTCCCCGCCGCGCCCGCCCTCACCGGCCTCTTCGGCGCGTCGGGCACCGCGGCCCCGTACGCCGTCACCTATCTGCGCATCAGCGCACTCGGCGTCCCCGCGATGCTCGTCGTCCTCGCCGCGACCGGCGTCCTGCGGGGCCTGCAGAACACCAGGACCCCCCTCCAGGTGGCCGTCGGCGGCTTCGCCGCGAACGCCGCGCTCAATGTGCTCCTGGTCTACGGAGCCGGATTCGGCATCGCCGGCTCCGCCTGGGGCACCGTGATCGCGCAGAACGCCATGGCGGCCGCCTACCTCACGGTCGTCGTCCGCGGCGCCCGGCGGCACGGCGCGTCCCTGAAGCCCGATCTCGCCGGTATCCGGGCCTGCGCCCAGGCCGGCACTCCCCTGCTGATCCGCACCCTGAGCCTGCGCGCCGTCCTCATGATCGCCACGGCCGTCGCGGCCCGGCTCGGGGACGTCTCGATCGCCGCGCACCAGATCGCCTTCGCCCTGTGGACACTCTCCGCCTACGCCCTCGACGCTCTCGCCATCGCGGGGCAGGCGATCATCGGCCGCCATCTCGGAGCCGGTGACGCGGAGGCCGCCCGGGCCGCCTGCCGTCGCATGGTCCAGTGGGGCGTCGTGGCCGGTGTCCTGATCGGGCTGGTGGCGGCGGTCGGCCGGCCGCTGATAGCACCGCTGTTCACCTCGGACCCCTCGGTGCACTCCGCCCTCGTCCCGGTGCTGCTCGTCGCGGCCTTGGCCCAACCGGTCAGCGGCGCGGTCTTCGTCCTGGACGGCGTGCTGATCGGCGCGGGGGACGGCGCCTACCTCGCCGGCTCCACGATCGTCACCCTGGTGGTCTTCGCCCCGGTCGCGCTGGCCGTGCCCGCGCTCGGGGGCGGTCTGACGGCACTGTGGTGGGCGATGGACCTGATGATGCTGACCCGGCTGGTCACCCTGCAACTGCGCGCCCGTTCCGGCAGATGGGCCGTCACCGGCGCGGTCCGCGTCTGACCGGCCGGCACGGACGAAGGGCCCGGAACCATGTGGTTCCGGGCCCTTCGCTCACGCGGTGGGGGTCAGCTCGCGATGACCTCGACGTCGAGACCGGCCTCGACCTCGGGGTGCAGACGCACCGACACCTTGTGCGAGCCCAGCGTCTTGATCGGCGAACCGATCTCGACCCGGCGCTTGTCCACGTCCGGACCGCCCGCGGCCTTGATGGCGACCGCGATGTCGGCCGGGGTCACCGAGCCGAACAGACGGCCGGCGTCACCCGCGCGGGTCACCAGCTTGACCTTGACACCGGCGAGCTGCGCCTTGATGGCGGTCGCCTGCTCGATGGTCGCGATCTCGCGGATCCGGCGCGCGCGGCGGATCTGCTCGACGTCCTTCTCGCCACCCTTGGTCCACGCGATCGCAAAACCGCGGGGAATCAGGTAGTTGCGGGCGTACCCGCTCTTGACCTCTACGACGTCGCCTGCGGCGCCGAGGCCGCTGACCTCATTGGTGAGGATGATCTTCGCCATTGCTCAGTCACCCTTCCTTAGCGAGCGGTCGAGGTGTAGGGCAGCAGCGCCATCTCACGGCTGTTCTTCACGGCCGTGGCGACGTCGCGCTGGTGCTGGGTGCAGTTGCCGGTGACCCGGCGGGCACGGATCTTGCCGCGGTCGGAAATGAACTTCCGCAGCAGGTTCGTGTCCTTGTAGTCGACGTACGTGATCTTGTCCTTGCAGAACACGCAAACCTTCTTCTTAGGCTTGCGAGCAGGCGGCTTCGCCATTGTCTCTCTCCAGTGTGATCAAGAAGTGTGGTGCGCCGCCCTTAGAAGGGCGGCTCGTCCGAGTAGCCGCCGCCCTGGCCGCCACCGGAGCCACCGCCCCAGTTGCCGCCACCACTCTGGCCGCCACCGGCCGGAGCGCTGGTCGCCCAGGGGTCGTCGGCGGGTGCGCCGCCCTGGCCGCCACCGGAGCCACCGCCCCAGTTGCCGCCACCACCCTGACCGCCGCTGCCGCCGCCGTAACCGCCCTGACCGCCGCGGGCGCCGCCGGCACCACCGCCGCTCGCCCTGGTGATCTTGGCGGTCGCGCTGCGCAGGCTGGCGCCGACCTCGTCGACGTCCAGCTCGTAGACCGTCCGCTTGACGCCCTCACGGTCGTCGTAGGTCCGCTGCTTCAGCCGGCCCTGCACGATCACGCGCATGCCCTTCTGAAGGGACTCCGCCACGTTCTCCGCCGCCTGCCGCCAGACCGAGCACGTGAGGAAGAGGCTTTCGCCGTCCTTCCACTCGTTGGTCTGCCGGTCGAAGGTGCGGGGGGTGGACGCGACACGGAACTTCGCGACCGCCGCACCGGAGGGGGTGAAGCGCAGCTCGGGGTCGTCGACGAGATTGCCGACGACCGTGATGACGGTCTCGCCTGCCATGGTGGGTGACCTCTCGGCTTTTCTTGGCTGCTCGGTATCCCGAATGCCGTGAGCCGTCAGGCTCAGTGGGTTTCGGGGCGGAGGACCTTGGTCCGGAGAACCGACTCGTTCAGGTTCATCTGACGATCGAGCTCCTTGACGACCTCAGGTGTGGCGTTGAGGTCGATGACCGAGTAGATGCCCTCGGGCTTCTTCTTGATCTCGTAAGAGAGACGACGACGGCCCCAGGTGTCGATCTTCTCGACCTTGCCGCCGCCCGTACGGACGACACCAAGGAAGTTCTCGATCAGCGGGGAGACAGCACGCTCCTCGAGATCGGGATCGAGGATCACCATCACCTCGTAGTGACGCATGTGGAACCCACCTCCTTCGGACTCAGCGGCCATGGCGTTTCCATGGCAGGAGGGTTTGCATCGCGTCGCAACGGTATCGCGGGCCACCGACAACGCCCTGGGCATTCGGGGGATCGCACCCCGGAGGCCTTGTGGACCGTTGTGTGGGCCTGCACAGACACCGGTGCAGACGGTACACACTACCCGGCCCTGTGCTTCCGGTTGAAATCCGCCCGTGGAAGACCGCAATCTGTACACATCGGGTGTGTCCGGCGCTACGATGCGCCACTTCTCCATCACGGAGGTGCTCCATGGCACAGGCAGTACGACCCACCACCGACGCTCGTCACCACCACCGCCTCCGATTCACCTTCAACAGCGACGGCCGGCCCCACCCGGTGGAGAACGGCCTCGCTGTCGCGACGCTCGTGCTGGGCCTACTGGCCTCCATCGCCGCCTTCTGGAGCGGGCTGCACCTGTTGAGCTCCTGGGCCGGCCTGATCGGGCTCCTCGTCGGCGCCTACGGGCAGTACCGCTCAGTCACCACCGCGGAGCGCTTCTTCTTCATCATCGGGATGGGCCTGGCCGGTGTCGGTTTCTACATCGGCATGGCCCACGGCGGTCTCTTCGGCGGAGTGGTGGGGGGATAGGCGCCCACGGCAGGCGGCACCGTCCCGCGAAGCCGCCCGCGGGAACGTCCCGGGCCCGGCTCCCGGCCGTCCGGGCCTGAGCCGCGGCCTCCGGTTGTCCACAGCCCTCGCAGGGGCGTTCGCCGTTCGCAGTAGGCTTCGGCGCAGAGTAGTGCAGACACAGACGCCTTAGCCGCAGCAGCGATGGGGAGCGCCCCGCATGAGCTTGACCCTGAGGACCATCAGTCGGGAACAGCACCTGGCGTACATCCAGAGCCTGCCCTCGGCGAGCCACTGCCAGGTCCCCGCCTGGGCGGACGTCAAGACCGAATGGCGCTCGGAGAACCTGGGCTGGTTCGACGACAGGACCGGTGAACTGGTCGGCGCGGGCCTGGTCCTGTACCGGCAACTGCCCAAGGTGAAGCGGTACCTGGCGTACCTGCCCGAGGGCCCGGTGATCAACTGGTACGCGCCCAACCTGGACGACTGGCTGCGCCCGATGCTCGCGCATCTGAAGCAGCAGGGCGCCTTCTCCGTGAAGATGGGCCCGCCCGTGGTGATCCGCCGCTGGGACGCGAACGCCATCAAGGCGGGCATCGCCGATCCGGACGTCAAGCGCCTGCGCGACGTCGAGGCGACCTTCATCGAGCCCCGCGCCTTCGAGGTGGCCGACCGCCTGCGCCGCATGGGCTGGCAACAGGGCGAGGACGGCGGCGCCGGCTTCGGGGACGTGCAGCCGCGCTACGTCTTCCAGGTCCCGCTGGAGGACCGCAGCCTGGACGACGTCCAGAGGGGCTTCAACCAGCTGTGGCGCCGCAACATCAAGAAGGCCGAGAAGGCCGGCGTCGAGGTCGTCCAGGGCGGCTACGACGACCTTGCGGTCTGGCAGCAGCTGTACGAGGTCACAGCCCAGCGCGACCACTTCCGGCCCCGCCCGCTGTCGTACTTCCAGCGCATGTGGCAGGTGCTCAACACCGAGGACCCCAACCGGATGCGCCTGTACTTCGCCAAGCACGAGGGCGAGGTGGTCGCCGCCGCCACCATGCTCGTCGTCGGCCGGCACGTCTGGTACTCCTACGGGGCCTCCGCCAACCACAAGCGCGAGGTGCGTCCCAGCAACGCCATGCAGTGGCGCATGCTGCGGGACGCCTACGCGCTCGGCGCGAGCGTGTACGACCTGCGCGGCATCAGCGACTCCCTGGACGAGAGCGACCACCTCTTCGGGCTCATCCAGTTCAAGGTGGGCACCGGCGGGCAGGCTGCCGAATACCTGGGCGAGTGGGACTTCCCGCTCAACAAGCTGCTCCACAAGGCGCTCGACATCTACATGTCGCGCCGCTGACCCGTCCGTCCGACCGCCGACACCACGAAAGGCCACCACACCCGCCATGGCGCTCTCCCTGTACGTCGACACCGTGCGCTGGCGTGCGCACCAGCAGTCCGTGGCGGAGCAGTTCCCGGGGCTGATCCCGGTCTGCAAGGGCAACGGATACGGCTTCGGCCACGAGCGCCTGACGGAGGAGGCCATCCGCCTGGGCGCGGACATCCTGGCGGTCGGCACGACGTACGAGGCCGCGAAGATCAAGGACCTGTTCGGCGGCGACCTGCTCGTCCTCACCCCGTACCGGCTGGGCGAGGAGCCGGTGCCGCTGCCCGACCGGGCCATAAGGTCCGTCTCGTCGGTGGAGGGCGTGCGCGGCCTGGTCGGCGCGCGGGTCGTCATCGAGGTCATGAGCAGCATGAAGCGCCACGGCGTGAGCGAGGACGACCTCGTCAAGCTGCACTCGGCCATCGACGACGTCCGCCTGGAGGGCTTCGCCATCCACCTGCCGCTGGACCGCACCGACGGCTCCGACGCGGTGGAGGAGGTCTTCCACTGGATGGAGCGGCTGCGCGCGGCCCGGCTGCCGCTGCACACCCTGTTCGTCAGCCACCTCAAGGCGGGCGAGCTGGAGCGGCTGCGCACCCAGTTCCCGCAGACGCGCTTCCGCGCCCGGATCGGCACCCGGCTCTGGCTCGGTGACCACGAGGCCACCGAGTACCGGGGCGCCGTCCTGGACGTCACCCGCGTCGCCAAGGGCGAGCGCTTCGGCTACCGCCAGCAGAAGGCGGGCGAGGACGGCCACCTGGTGGTCGTGGCGGGCGGCACCTCCCACGGGGTGGGCCTGGAGGCCCCCAAGGCCATGCACGGCGTCATGCCGCGCGCCAAGGGCGTCGCCCGGGCGGGCCTGGCCACCATCAACCGCAACCTCTCGCCCTTCGTGTGGGCGGGCAAGCAGCGCTGGTTCGCCGAGCCCCCGCACATGCAGGTGTCGATCCTGTTCCTGCCGGGCGACGTGGCCCCGCCCGCCGTCGGGGACGAGCTGGTGGCCCATCTGCGGCACACGACGACCCAGTTCGACCGCGTCGTCGACCGCTGAGGCCGCGCTCCGCACACAGTGAGGCCCCCGCGCCGCAGGGCTGCGGGGGCCTCAGGAGCGCCGCGGAGGTCAGGCCGGCGGGTTCTGGTCCACGCCCCACTGCACGGGCTGCTGGACCGGCCCCCCGGGCCCGTACGCGGCCCCCGGGCCGCCGAACGGGGCCGCGTGGCGCGCGTGGTGGCGCGAGCGGCCCCCCAGGAAGACCTTGTCCTCCGCCCCGTCCAGCACACCGCCGGAGGGGTCGTCCGAGCCGTCCCGGCGGGCCGGGTCGCGCTCGGGGAAGAGCGCGTCGCGGACGACGACCGCGCACAGGTAGAGCGTCCCCAGCAGGTGCACCGCGATGGCGAGGTCGTAGCCGTACATCGGCAGGCCCTTGTTGCCGCCACCCGTGGTGTACGCCAGGTAGAACCAGATGCCGAGGAAGTACATGACCTCGGCGGCCTGCCAGATCAGGAAGTCGCGCCAGCGCGGTCGGGCCAGCGCGGCGAGCGGCACCAGCCACAGTACGTACTGCGGTGAGTAGACCTTGTTGGTCAGGACGAAGGCCGCGACGATCAGGAAGGCCAACTGCGCGAAGCGCGGCCGCCGGGGCGCCCACAGCGCCAGGAGGCCGATGCCGACCGTCAGCAGCACCATCAGCACCGCGACATAGGTGTTCACCACGGACTTGTCGAGCGAGATGCCGGTCACCTGCGTGATGGCCAGCCAGAGGGAGCCGTAGTCGACGCCGCGTTCCTGGCTGAAGGCGTAGAAGCGCGACCAGCCGTCCCAGGCCAGGAACGCCACCGGCAGGTTCACCACGAACCAGGCGCCCAGCGCGCCGACGAGGGCGACGCCCCACGCCTTGAGCTTCCCGGCCCGCAGGGCCAGCACCAGCAGCGGCCACAGCAGCAGCAGCGGGTACAGCTTCGCGGCCGTCGCCAGGCCGATCAGGATGCCGGCGGCCAGCGGGCGGCTGCGGGACCACAGCATCATCCCGGCCGCGGTGAGGGCCACCGCGAACAGGTCCCAGTTGATCGTCGAGGTCAGCGCGAACGCGGGGGCCAGCGCGACCAGCAGCGCGTCCCAGGGGCGGCGGCGGTTGGTGCGGGCCACACAGACCGCGATGACCGCGGTGCACGCCATCAGCATCCCGGCGTTGACCAGCCAGTAGATCTGCTCGCGGTGCTGGATCGTGCCGCCGTGCGGGGTCAGCCAGGAGGCGACCTCCATGAAGACGCCGGTCAGGACCGGGTACTCCAGGTAGCCCATGCCGCCGGAGACCGTGTCCGGGATGCGGTCGAAGTAGGGCACCAGGTCGTCGGCGAAGCCGCGCCCGTAGTACAGGTGCGGGATGTCCGAGTAGCAGGCGTGGCTGTACTGGGCGTTCGCCCCGAAGAACCAGCCGCTGTCGTAGCAGGGCAGCTTCTGCACCATGCCGAGCGCGAACATCCCGATCGCCACCAGCACGATCACCCGCAGCGGGTTCCACCACCCGCTGCGTCCGACCGCGGCGAACCGCCCCAGCGGCCCCCCGATGACCTCGCTCCCGGCCCGGGCGACCGGGTCCTCCCCCGTCGGGGGCACGACCTCCTCGGCCTCCCGGGACTCCTCGGCCGCCCCGGCGTCCCGGTGGTGGTCTTCGCGCAGGCTCGTCATGCGGACATCCTGCCCTACCCGGCTGAGCGCGGGCTGTCCCCATCCCTACGGGGCCGCGAACGGCCGCGGCCGCGGAGGGCATGACGCCCTCCGCGGCCGCGGATCGGTGCGGGTGTGCTCCCTGGGGAGCGCTAGCCGGTACTGCCGGCGAAGAGGCCGCCGGCGTCGTTGCCGCCGTTCCCGTTGCCGCCGCCCTTGGTGGTGCTGGAGGACGGGGTCGAGCTCGGCGTAGTGGAGGTCCCGCCGTCCGCGCCCCCGTCCGCGGCGCCGCCGTTGCCGCCGTTGCCGCCGTTGCCGCCACCGCCGTCCTGGCAGCCGAAGAACTTCCTGCAGGTCTCGGTCGCGGTCGCGGTGGGCGTCTGGAGGGTCGGCGTGATCGTCGGGGTCGGCGGGGCGCTCTCGCTCTGGGTCGGCGAGGCCGTGACGGACGGGCTCGGCGACGCCGGGGCACCCAGCTCGTCGTGGACGTCACCGATCTTGACCGGCTTCGGGAAGGGCGTGTCCTGCGTACCCTTGAGCGCCGACTTCATGTACTCGGTCCAGACCTTGGTCGGAATGTCACCACCATGGATGGACTCGACACCCGCCGTGCCGTTCATCGAGAGCAGAGTGTGGGTCTTCGGATTCTCGCGGAACATCGCGACCGAGGTCGACAGCTGCTGGGTGTAGCCGACGAACCAGGCCGACTTGTTGCTGTCGGTCGTACCGGTCTTGCCCGCCGCCGTCCGGCCGAGCGCCAGGGCGTTCATACCCGTACCCTTCTTGATCACGTTCTCCAACGTGTCGGTGACGTTGTCCGCGACCTCGGACGGCATGGCCTCGGTGGGCTTGGGCTTGTCGAAGCCCTGCACCTCCACACCGCCCTGCTTGACCGCCGTCACCGAGTACGGCTCCGCGTGCTTGCCCGAGGCCGCGAAGGTCGCGTAGGCATCGGCCATGCGGACGGCGCTCGGGGTCGAGGTGCCCAGGGCGAACGAGGCGTTCCGGCCGGCCAGCGACTCCTTGAGGATTCCGGCCTTCTCGGCGACCGAGGCCACCTTGTCCATGCCGACGTCCATGCCGAGCTGCACGAACGGGGTGTTGATGGACTGCTCCATCGCCTTGCGCAGCGTGATGTAGCCCCAGGGGTAGTCGCTCTCGTTCTCCTGGTAGAAGGGCGTGTTGTCCTTCTTCAGGACGTCGCTGCCGTCGTTGTTCTTGACCCTCAGGTGGTCGTTGCCGTTGTACTTGCTGAGCGGCGAGATGCCCTCGCCGTTGCTGCGGTAGGTGCCGTACTCCATGGCCGCGGCGAGCACGAACGGCTTCCACGTCGAACCGACGGGTACACCCGAGGTGTTGGCGTTGTTGGTGAAGTGGTTGTTCTCGAAGCCGGCGCCGCCGTAGATCGCGACGATCGCGCCGTCGTTCGGCTTCACCGAGGCCGCGCCGAACTGGACGTACTTGTCCTTCTCGCGCTTCTTCGGGTCGAGGTTGTCCTGCTCGACCTTCTTGACCGCGTCGGCCAGCGCGTCCACCTTCGGCTTCTCGAAGGTCGTGTAGATCTGGTAGCCACCCTGGTCGAGCTCCGCCCGGCTGATCTTGGAGTGGGCGAGCACGTAGTTCTTGGCGGTGTCCACCAGGTAGCTGGTCTGGCCGGTCATGCCCTTGGTGGCCTTCAGCCCCTGCGGCATGGGGTACTTGGCGACGGCCTTGTCGTACTCGGCCTTGGTCAGGTGACCGTCCTTGTACATCTCACCGAGGATCCAGCGCCAGCGCTCCTCGGAGTTCTTCCGGTTGGTCTCCGGCGTGGCGCTCTTGTCGATGCTCGTGGCGCCGGCCGGGTCGTAGTACGTGGGGCCCTTGAGCAGTGCGGCGAGGAACGCACACTGACTGGGCGTCAGCTTCTCGGCGTCCTTGCCGTAGTAGGTCTGGGCCGCCGCCTGGATGCCGTAGCCACCGCGTCCGTAGTACGCGGTGTTCAGGTAGCCCTGGAGGATCTTGTCCTTGCTGAGCTTCGTCCCCACCTTTATGGAGATGAAGAGCTCCTTGAACTTCCGGCTGACCGTCTGGTCCTGGCTCAGGTAGGTGTTCTTGACGTACTGCTGGGTGATCGTGGAACCACCCTGCGCGTCACCGCCCTTGGCCATGTTGAACAGGGCCCGGCCGATACCCATGGGGTCGACGCCGGAGTCCTTCTCGAAGGTCTTGTTCTCCGCCGAGATGACCGCGTACTGCATGGCCTTCGGGATCTCGGCGAGGGTGACGTTCTGCCGGTTGGCGCCAGTTCCGGTCGCCACCATGCGGTCGCCGTTGGCCCAGAAGAAGACGTTGTTCTGCGACTTGGCGGCGTCGTTCTCGTTGGGGATGCCCACCATCGCGTAGCCGATGCCCGCGGCCGCCACCATGCTGCCGAAGAGGAAGACGCACAGACCCGACACGAGCTTCCAGGACGGCATCCAGCGCTGCCATCCGTCCCGGCCCCAGCGCGGGTAGTCGACGATGCGCTTCTTGGGCGGCTGGCCGCCACCGCGTCCGCCCCCGGCACCAGTCGCGTCCGCTCCCGCGGTGCGGCGACGGCCGCCCTTCTGTGTGGACTGGGCCGCGCGGCGCGCGGCGGCACGTCCCTGGTACGCGGACTCGCCCCCGCCCCGGCGACCGCCCTGACCCGCACCCGGGCCCGGCGCCGCGCCGTGGCCGGCGCTCTGGCGTGCGCCCTGACCCGGACCGGGCGGCCGTCCGCCCTGACCCGGGGCAGCGCCCTCCCGGCGCGGCTGCTGGCGCGAACCGCCGCCCGCGCCCTGGGCCGGACCGGGTCCGCGTGTGCCGTACGACTGCGATGGCGGCGCTTCCCGCCGCCCTCCTGGCGGCGGGGGTTGCTGCTGCGCGCCGCGCCGGGCGGCTGCGCGGCCGCCGCCGGGCGGCGTCTGCGGCGGCTTGCGACGGTGCTCGCTCATGAACAGCTACTCCTAGGACAGGCGGGATCGCCTGAAAGCGGCAGTGGTTTTCCGGTCCCCCCGGCGTGCGTTGGCCGCACTGCACCACGGACAAGGACGCTCACTTGCGCCTCACGGTTCCCGGTGCTCTGCATGGCGAACAGAGTACGCAGGGTCAAAAGACCTGCTAGCCCGATGTTCATCACATAAGGGGCGGTTGACGCTGTGCAGATTTCCCGATGTGACGTCGGTCACCGTGCGGCACCTTGCGGGTCCCGGCCGGGCGTTCTATCGTCACGATGTATCGAGCCGATACATCGCGGCGAGATAAGAGGCGACGACTGCAAGGACGGAGGCGGGAAGAGGGCATGAGCAAACGCTCGGGCATCCTCGAGTTCGCCGTCCTGGGCTTGCTGCGCGAATCCCCGATGCACGGTTATGAGCTGCGGAAACGGCTCAACACCTCGCTCGGTGTGTTCCGCGCGTTCAGCTACGGGAGCCTCTACCCCTGCCTCAAGACACTGGTCGCTCAGGGCTACCTGGTCGAGGAGACCGGCCCCGAGTCCGATCCGCTCACTGCGCCGCTGGCCGGCCGGCGGGCGAAGATCGTGTACCGGTTGACGGCGGCCGGCAAGGAGCACTTCGAAGAACTGCTCGCCCACTCCGGACCGGACGCATGGGAGGACGAGCACTTCGCTGCTCGCTTCGCCTTCTTCGGCCAGACGTCCAGGGACGTACGGATGCGTGTCCTCGAAGGTCGGCGCAGCCGGCTGGAGGAGCGCCTGGAGAAGATGCGCGCGTCCCTCGCGCGCACCCGTGAGCGGCTCGACGACTACACGCTCGAGTTGCAGCGGCACGGCATGGAGTCGGTGGAGCGCGAGGTCCGCTGGCTGAACGAGCTGATCGAGACCGAGCGGGCGGGGCGCAGCAGAGCGCCCCTGTCCACTCTGTCCTCCGACGCCGAGCAGGACAACCAACTGGAAAACGACGAGGAACCCGGCAGCGACCGGGGATCCGCGTGACGATCACACAGGGAGCAACCGGAATGGGTTCGGTTCGCGTAGCCATCGTTGGCGTGGGCAACTGCGCCGCGTCGCTGGTGCAGGGTGTCGAGTACTACAAGGACGCCGACCCGGCCGGCCGCGTGCCCGGCCTCATGCACGTGCAGTTCGGCGACTACCACGTGCGTGACGTCGAGTTCGTGGCGGCCTTCGACGTGGACGCCAAGAAGGTCGGGCTCGACCTGGCCGACGCCATCGGTGCCAGTGAGAACAACACCATCAAGATCTGCGACGTGCCGCAGACGGACGTGACCGTCCAGCGCGGCCACACTCTGGACGGTCTGGGCAAGTACTACCGCGAGACCATCGAGGAGTCCGGCGAGGAGCCGGTGGACGTCGTCCAGATCCTCAAGGACCGCCAGGTCGACGTGCTCGTCTGCTACCTGCCGGTCGGTTCCGAGGCCGCCGCCAAGTTCTACGCGCAGTGCGCCATCGACGCCAAGGTCGCGTTCGTCAACGCCCTGCCGGTGTTCATCGCGGGCACCAAGGAGTGGGCGGACAAGTTCACCGCGGCGGGCGTGCCGATCGTCGGCGACGACATCAAGTCCCAGGTCGGTGCGACCATCACGCACCGCGTGCTGACCAAGCTCTTCGAGGACCGCGGGGTCATCGTCGAGCGCACCATGCAGCTGAACGTCGGCGGCAACATGGACTTCAAGAACATGCTCGAGCGCGAGCGCCTGGAGTCCAAGAAGATCTCCAAGACGCAGGCCGTCACCTCCCAGATCCCGGACCGCGACCTGGGCGCGAAGAACGTCCACATCGGCCCCTCGGACTACGTGGCCTGGCTGGACGACCGCAAGTGGGCGTACGTCCGCCTCGAGGGCCGTGCGTTCGGCGACGTCCCGCTGAACCTGGAGTACAAGCTCGAGGTCTGGGACTCCCCGAACTCGGCCGGCGTCATCATCGACGCGGTGCGCGCGGCGAAGATCGCCAAGGACCGTGGCATCGGCGGCCCGATCCTCTCGGCCTCCTCCTACTTCATGAAGTCCCCGCCGGTTCAGTACTTCGACGACGAGGCGCGCGAGAACGTCGAGAAGTTCATCCGCGGCGAGGTCGACCGCTGATCGGCGGTTCAGCCACCGTTCACCGCCCGTCGCACGACGCGACCGCACAGGCCCCCGGGTATGACACCCGGGGGCCTGTGCGTCGTGTGAGGCTGTGCGCATGCCCGTAGTACGTGATCTCCGTCTGCTGCTGCGCTTCCGCGACTTCCGGCGCCTGCTGGCAGTGCGGCTGCTGTCGCAGCTCTCCGACGGGGTGTTCCAGGTGGCACTGGCGACCTACGTGGTCTTCTCCCCGGAGAAGCAGACCTCGCCGGCTGCCATCGCCTCCGCCATGGCGGTGCTGCTGCTGCCGTACTCGCTCCTGGGACCGTTCACGGGCGTCCTTCTCGACCGCTGGCGACGGCGGCAGGTGCTGCTCTACTGCAACCTGCTCCGGGCACTGCTCTCGGCCGGCACCGCCGCCTTGACGCTGCTGCGGGTGCCGGACTGGCTGTTCTATCTGTCGGCCCTCTCGGTCACCGGCATCAACCGCTTCGTCCTGGCCGGTCTGTCGGCCTCGCTGCCTCGCGTGGTCGACGGCGACCGCCTTGTGATGGCGAACTCGCTCTCCCCGACCGCGGGCACACTCGCGGCGACCGCGGGCGGCGGGGTGGCGTTCCTCATCCACCTCGGGGTCGCCGAGGGCAGGGCGTCCGACGCCCTGATCGTGCTCCTGGCGGCGGTCGTCTATCTGTCGGCCGGACTCACCTCCCTGACCCTGGGGAGAGATCTGCTGGGGCCCGATCCCACCCGGGTCCAGCCGCGGGTCGGCGAGGCGCTGCGCAGCACGCTGAGCGGTCTGCTGCACGGACTGCGGCACCTACGGGACCGCCCCCGGGCGGCGCGTGCGATGACCGCGATGACGGCGATGCGCTTCTGCTACGGCGGACTGACCGTGACGGTGCTCATGCTGTGCCGGTACGCCTGGGTCGACGGGGGATCGGGCGACGCCTCGGGCGGGGACGGACTGGCGCTCCTGGGCCTCGCGGTCGCCGCGTCCGGGGCGGGTTTCTTCGTCGCGGCGGTGATCACTCCGTGGTCGGCGGGGCGTTTCGGCACCTTCGGGTGGATCACCGTCTGCGCGGCCTCGGCCGCCGTCCTGCTCCCGGGTCTGGGGCTGCCCTTCCGTCCGGTCCCGATACTCGTGGCTGCCTTCGTCCTCGGAATCGCCACCCAGGGAGCCAAGATCGCCACTGACACGGTCGTCCAGTCCTCGATCGACGACGCCTACCGCGGCCGTGTCTTCTCGCTCTACGACGTCCTCTTCAATGTGGCCTTCGTCGGTGCGGCAGCCGCCTGCGCCCTGATCCTGCCTCCTGACGGGCGTTCCGCCCCCCTGGTGATCGCGCTCGCCCTGATCTACGCCGCAGTGGCGGTGGGCACCGCACGCACTCCGCTCCGCTTCACGTGAAACGCGGCCACATCGTCATGTTTCACGTGAAACACCCGCCCCGTCATGCCGGAGGGGGTCATGTTTCACGTGAAACATGACCCCCTCCGGGCGGCTTGACCACCTTCACCGGCTTGGCCGGCTCGCGGTCCTCGAAGCTCAGCCGGTCTGCGCGGCCCACCATTCCTTGAGCGCCGCCACCGCGGCCTCCTCGCCGAGCGGCCCGTGGTCCATGCGCAGCTCCAGCAGATGGGCGTAGGCCTTGCCGACCTCCGGGCCCGGGGAGACGCCCAGGATCCCCATGATCTGGTTGCCGTCCAGGTCGGGCCGGATCGCGTCCAGTTCCTCCTGCTCCCGCAGCCGCTCGATGCGCTCCTCGAGCCCGTCGTATGTACGCGACAGGGCGGCGGCCTTGCGCTTGTTGCGGGTGGTGCAGTCCGAGCGGGTCAGCTTGTGCAGCCGCTCCAGCTGCGGGCCCGCGTCCCGGACGTAACGGCGCACGGCGGAGTCGGTCCACTCGCCGGTGCCGTAGCCGTGGAAGCGCAGGTGCAGCTCGACCAGCCGGGCAACGTCCTTGATCGTCTCGTTCGGGTACTTGAGCTTCGTCAGCCGGGCCTTGGTCATCTTCGCGCCCACCATTTCGTGGTGGTGGAAGGAGACCCGCCCGTCGGACTCGAAACGCCGGGTACGCGGCTTGCCGATGTCGTGCAGCAGGGCCGCCAGACGCAGCACGAGGTCCGGCCCCTCGGTCTCCAGGGCCATCGCCTGGTCGAGCACCGTCAGCGTGTGCTCATAGACGTCCTTGTGCCGGTGGTGCTCGTCACGCTCCAGCTTCAGGGCCGGCAGCTCCGGCAGCACCCGGGCCGCCAGACCGGTCTCGACCAGCAGGCCCAGGCCCTTGCGCGGGTTGTCGGAGACGATCAGCTTGTTCAGCTCGTCCCTGATCCGTTCCGCGGAGACGATGTCGATGCGGTCCGCCATCTCCGTCATCGCGGTGACCACCTCGGGCGCCACCTCGAAGTCCAGCTGTGCCGCGAAGCGGGCCGCCCGCAGCATCCGCAGCGGGTCGTCGGAGAAGGACTCCTCCGGGGTGCCCGGTGTCCGCAGCACCCGCTGGGCCAGATCACTCAGGCCGTCGTGGGGGTCGATGAACTCGGGGTCGGGGAGGGCGACCGCCATCGCGTTGACGGTGAAGTCCCGGCGTACGAGGTCTTCCTCAATGGTGTCGCCATAGGAGACCTCCGGTTTCCGGGACGTCCGGTCGTACGCCTCGGAACGGTACGTCGTGATCTCGATCTGGAAGCCGTCCTTGCGGCAGCCGACCGTGCCGAAGGCGATGCCGACCTCCCAGACCGCCTCGGCCCAGCCGCGGATGATCCTGAGCACATGGTCGGGGCGGGCGTCCGTGGTGAAGTCCAGATCATTGCCGAGCCTGCCGAGCAGGGTGTCGCGGACCGAACCGCCGACGAGGGCAAGCCGGAATCCGGCGTCCTGGAAGCGGCGGCCGAGGTCCTCGGCCACCGGCGCGATGACGGGCGCCGGCTTCAGGGTCTGGGGGGCGTTGTTGGCATTCGGCACAACAGAACAGGGTACGTGCCCGTGCGCCCTACGGCCGACCGGTTTAGTGTCGTCCCATGATCGCCACGGGCGTTTCGGGGTCGTCATTGTGGCGATCTTGTGGCCCGACCGCAGCACTTCGACTCATCGAGCATCGTTACCATTCCAGGACGCACATCCGATGACGACGAGGGACGGCCAGCGCGTGGGCGAGGCGGCACAGCACCCTGGGACAGCTCCGGCCCGTACGAGGCTGCGTCGAGCCGCGGCGCTGCTCGCCGGCGCCGCGATGTTCGCAGGGCTGCTCCAGGCCCAGACGGCTCCCGTGGCGCGCGCGGACTCCTCGGGCCAGGGTGTCGACGTGTCGGTGGACTCGTTGTCCCCCACCGTCCCCGCGAAGGGCGACACCCTCACGGTGACCGGCACGGTCACCAACAAGGGGAAGCGGACCGTCACCGACGCCGAGATGGGCGTGGAGGTCGCCCCTGGCGGCCCCCTCACCAGCCGCAGCGCCATCGGCGCGGCCGCCGGGCGCGGCACGTACAGTCCCGGCACCGACGGCTACGAGATCTCCGGTCACTCGGCCGCCCTCGAGGACCTGTCGGCCGGCATGAGCCGCCCCTTCACCCTCAAGATCCCCGTCAAGGACCTCCATCTGGGCGCCGACGGCGTCTACCAGCTCGGTGTCTCCCTCGCCGGGCAGACCCGGGCCACCGGCTACCGGCAGATCCTGGGTGTGGAGCGGACGTTCCTTCCCTGGTACGCCACCGCGACCGCCAAGAGCACCCGGTACACCTTCCTGTGGCCGCTCATCGACCGTCCCCACCTGGCCGTGCGCAGCGAGAGCGACGACCAGCAGAGCCCGATCTTCCTCGACGACCACCTCGCCCAGGACCTGGCTCCCGGCGGACGGCTCCAGCAACTCGTGGCGCTGGGCCGGAACCTCCCGGTCACCTGGGTGGTCGACCCCGACCTGATCGCCACCGTCGACGCGATGACCCGGCGCTACCAGGTGGCCGGTCCTGACGGTGATCTCGATCACACCGCCTCCGGTACCGGGACGGAGGATGCCAAGCGCTGGCTGACCGACCTGAAGACCGCTCTCACAGGCGACGAGGTGGTCGCCCTGCCCTTCTCCGACCCGGACATCGCCTCGATCGCGCACCACGGCAAGAACGTCGCCGGAACCCTGGCCCACCTCAACACCGCCACCGAACTGGCGACCACCACCTTCGAGACCGTCCTGCACATCACGCCCGCCACGGATGTGGCCTGGCCCGTGCAGGGCGCCGTCGACCCCTCCATCGTCGACGTCGCCACCTCGGCGGGCGCGGACAAGGTCATCGCCCGCAGCGACAGCCTCGGCGAGCCCGGCAAGCCCAGCTACACGCCGACCTCCGCCCGGCCCATCGGGGGGGGCACCACTGCTGTGGTGGCCGACGCGGGGCTATCCCAGGGCTTCGAGGGCGACATGATGCGGGCCGAGAAGGCCACCCTGGCGATCCAGAAGTTCGTCTCCCAGACGCTGATGGTCACCATGCAGGCGCCCGACCGCCAGCGGAGCATCGTCGTCGCCCCCCAGCGGATGCCCAGCGCCTCGCAGGCCCAGGCCATGGCCATGGCCATCACGTCCGTCGAATCGAGCGCGTGGGCCGAGACGGCCGACTTCTCCGACGCCGCCAAGGCCACCCCGGACCCCCGGGCCAACCGCACGGTGCCGCGCGGCAGCGCCTACCCGGCGAGCCTGCGCAAGCGGGAACTGAGTACCGAGGCGTTCCGTCAGATCCAGGCCACCCAGGCCACGCTCAACGGCTTCCTTGTCATCCTCAGCCGCAAGGACCGGGTGACGACGCCCTTCACGACCGCGCTGCTGCGGTCGATGTCCACCGAATGGCGCGGCAACTCCGGGGGCGCCGCCTCCTTCCGGTGGGCGATCGGGACATACCTCTCCGATCTCATGGGGCTCGTCCAGATCCTCCCCAAGACCGGTACCCTCACCCTCTCCGGCCGCAGCGGCACCATCCCGGTGACGGTGAAGAACGAGCTCGGCCAGACCATCGAGGGACTGCAGCTGGAACTCAGCTCCAGTCAGGGCAACAGCATGGACCCGGGCGACCCGCAGCCGGTCACGGTGGAGGGCGGACACACCCGGTCCCTGAAATTCGCGGCGACAGCGGCGCGCAACGGCCTCAACACCATCACCGCGCAGCTCTACACCAAGGACCACGTCGCCTACGGCAGGCCGATCACCTTCACGGTGGACGTCACCTCGATCACCTCCACCGTCATGCTGGTGATCGCCGCCGGCCTGCTGCTGCTTGTCCTCGCCGGCGTACGGATGTATCACCAGCGCAAGCGCCGCGCCGTCGACGGTGACGGTGACAACGGCGACGAGGACGAGGACGAGGGCGACGACGAGGACGCGAAAGCGGCCGCGGACGGGGAAGACGCGGAGGAGGACACCGCCGACGGCACCGCGAAGGGCACCGAAGGTACCCAGGACGGCGCCGCGCCCGGGCAGCCGGGTGACCCGGCGGCGGACACCGCCGCGCAAAGTAAGGACCCGTCCGGGACGGGTGAGAAGGTGGACCGATAGTCAGCGAGTCAGGGGCCGATGAGGTGGGGCAGTGATGAACGCGCCGTACGACGGTGAACGCGAACGGGAAGCGGGGGAGCGGTTCCCCGCCCAGCCCGGGCAGCCCCCCGCCGTCCCCGACCCGTATTTGCAGGACACGTATGCCCGCGACCCGTACGAGCGCCAGGACCCCACGGCGCAGGACCCGGTGGACGAGGCGCTGTACGACCGCACCGCGCACCCGGCACCCGCCTACGGCCAGCCGCCCTACGGTCACCAGCCCTACCGGATGCCCTATGCCGACGACGCCGCCACGCGGTACGTGGGTGTGGACGAGCTCGTCTCCTACGCTCCTGACGAGCAGGGCGCCCAGGCGCCCCAGCCGGACGCCTACGCGCACCTCTTCCGGGACGACCCGGAGCCGCCCGCTCCCGAGCCTGAGCCCGTGGTGGAGCCGGTGCAGGCCTCGGCGGGCAGCCGCGGCAGCAGCCTGCTGAAGTCCAGCGCCCTCATGGCGGCCGGTACCCTCGTGTCCCGGATCACCGGATTCCTGCGCACCCTGGTCATGGCCGCCGCGATCGGCGTCGGCACCCTGAACGACGGCTACCAGGTCGCCAACACCCTGCCGACGATGATCTACATCCTGGTCGGCGGCGGAGCGATCAACGCCGTGTTCGTGCCGCAGCTCGTGCGGGCCATGAAGAACGACGAGGACGGTGGCGAGGCCTACGCCAACCGCCTGCTCACCCTCGTCGCCGTCGGCCTGGCGGCGGTCACCGCCGTCTGTGTCGTCGGCGCACCGCTGCTCATCCGGGTGATGTCCCCGAGCATGGCCTCCGACCCGGCCAGGTTCGACGTCGCGGTCACCTTCGCCCGCTACTGCATCCCCACCATGTTCTTCATGGGTCTGCATGTGGTGCTCGGCCAGGTACTCAACGCCCGCGGCCGGTTCGGCGCGATGATGTGGACCCCGGTCCTCAACAACGTCGTCATCATCGCCACCTTCGGTGCGTTCATCTGGGCCTTCGGCTCCTTCACCAGTACCGGTGTCTCCTCGCAGTCGATCACCCCCGAGGCAGTGCGTCTGCTCGGCCTCGGCACCCTGCTGGGCCTGACCGTGCAGGCCCTGGCGATGATCCCCTACCTGCGCGAGGCCGGATTCCGGATCAAGCCGCGGTTCGACTGGCGCGGCCACAGTCTCGGCCACGCGGCCAAACTGGCCAAGTGGACCTTCTTCTTCGTCCTCGCCAACCAGATCGGCCTGATCGTCCTCACCCAGTTCGCCACCGCGGCGGGTGCAGCGGCCGAGGCACAGCACCACGAGGGAACGGGTATCACCGCCTTCAACTACGCGCTGCTGCTGTGGCAGATGCCGCAGGCGATCATCACCGTCTCTGTCATGACGGCCGTGCTCCCGCGCATCTCCCGCGCCGCCGCCGACGGCGACGCCGCGGCGGTCCGCGACGACATCTCCTACGGGCTGCGCACCTCGGGTGTGGCCATCGTGCCCGCCTCCTTCGCGTTCCTCGCCCTCGGCCTCCCCATCGCCACCCTGCTCTACAGCAGCTCCGGCGATGGCGCGGTGAACATCGGCTTCGTACTGATGGCCTTCGGACTAGGCCTGATCCCCTTCTCGGTGCAGTACATCGTCCTGCGCGGCTTCTACGCGTACGAGGACACCCGCACCCCCTTCTACAACACGGTCATCGTCGCGGTCTGCAACGCCACCGCGGCGGCCGCCTGCTACTTCCTGCTGCCCGCCCGATGGGCCGTGGTCGGCATGGCCGCCGGCTACGGCCTGTCCTACGCGATCGGTGTGGGGATCGCGGTGAAGCGCCTGCGCAGGCGACTCGGCGGCGACATCGACGGCAAGCGCGTGGTCCGCACCTACGCCAGGCTCTTCGGCGCCTGCATCCCCGCCGCAGCGGGTGCCGGCGCGGTCGTCTACGGTGTCTGGCACTCGCTGGGTCACGGTGCCGCCGCATCGTTGCTGTCACTGGCGCTCGGCGCCGCTGTGCTGGGCGGAATCTTCTTCATCGCCGCCAAGCGCATGCGCATCGAGGAGATGACAGCCATGGTCGGCATGGTCCGTGGCCGGCTGGGCCGCTGATTTCTGGTCGCGGGGCAACCATCGCCCGCCCTCGTGTGTCGTGCATAGCGGTGGACTGTTGGCACAATTGTCCTTGGCTGTGTTGTCAGATCTTGCAACGGATGGGGAGGCAGGAACGACGGTGGCGGAACGGAGCACGGCTGCCGTCGGAGTGGCCAACGAGAGCGGCGACAAGCCGCTCACCGCTCACGCGGACAGTGCCACTGCCGACGAGGCGACCGACCTGAGCGAAGAGCAGGACGCACCGCAAAAGACCCTCCCCGAGGAGACAGCACCGACCAGGAACGCCCCGCCTGAGCTCCACAGCGGCCACAAGCTCGCCAGGCGGTACCGCCTGGAGGACTGCCTCACCCGTGTCGACGGCTTCAGCAGCTGGAAAGCCTTCGACGAGAAACTCCGCCGCGCCGTGGGCATCCACATCCTGCCCGCCGACCACAGCCGGGCCCGCCTGGTGCTGGCCGCGGCCCGCTCCGCGGCGCTGCTCGGAGACCCCCGGTTCGTCCAGGTCCTCGACGCCGTCGAGGAGAACGACCTCGTCTACGTCATCCATGAATGGCTGCCCGACGCCCGTGAGCTGAGCGAGCTCGTCGCCGTCGACCCGCTGGAGCCCCACGAGGCCTACCAGATGGTCAGCCAGGTCTCCCAAGCCATGGCCGCCGCCCACCGCGAGGGCCTGGCGCATCTGCGGCTCAACCCGGACGCCGTGCTCCGCACCGAGGCCGGCCAGTACCGCATCCGCGGTCTTGCCGTCGCCGCCGCGCTGCGGGGCATCACCTCCGATCGCCCGCAGCGCGAGGACACCGAGGCAATCGGGGCCCTGCTGTACGCCTGCCTCACTCAGCGCTGGCCCTACGCGGAGGACGCGTACGGGCTCACCGGCCTGCCCAAGGACGTCGGTCTCGTCGCCCCGGACAAGGTGCGGGCGGGAATCCACCGCGGGCTGTCCGAGCTCGCCATGCGCGCACTCGTCAACGACGGTGCCACCGCGTCCCGCGAGCCGGGTCCGTGTGCCACCCCGGAGGAGCTGGCGAAGGCGGTCGCCGCGACCCCCAAGATCCGGCCTCCGGAACCGTCCACGACCGCCTATTCGCGGACGACCTACCAGCAGGGCGCCTACCGCCAGGCCACCCCCCGTCCCTCCACGCACGCCACCACGGCCCTGCCGGCCACGCCACCCCCGCCCCTCACCGGGCGTACCGGGAAGGCCCTCAAGTGGTCCGTGTCGGCCCTTCTGATCACCGCTCTCGGTCTCGGTAGCTGGCAGGTCGCCGAGACGCTCATGGACCGCGAGAACCGGTCCAAGGACGGCGGCACGACCAGCTCCCACCCCACGGGGGGCAGTGACGACCCCAGCGGCACCGCGCAGCTGACGTCCGGCAAGCCCATCGCCATCACCGGGGCCAAGGACTTCGACCCGCTGGGTACCGACGGTTCGGAGAACCCGCGGGACGTGGCCAACGCTTATGACGGCAAGGCGTCCACCTTCTGGGAGACCAGCTGGTACACCCAGGCCAACCTCGGCGGGCTGAAGTCCGGGGTCGGCGTCATCGTCGATCTCGGCAGCGTCCAGCAGGTCGGCAAGGTGAAGGTCGACTTCATAGGGGACGACACCAGCGCCGAGCTGATGGCCGCGAGTTCGAGTGCCGACTCCATGCCGACCGGTCTCGACGACTTCACCAAGGTGGCCGCGGGCTCCGGCGGCCAGGTGACCCTGACGCCGGGCAAGGCGGTCAAGACCCGGTACCTCCTGGTCTGGCTGACCCAGCTCCCCCACACCGATCAGGGCAACTACCGCGGCCGGATCTCCGAGATCAAGGTCAGCGGCTAGCGGAAGAACTGGGGGGAGCGTGCCGAAGCAGAACACGGGCGGGGAGGTCGCGGACAGCGACCTCCTCGCCCGTCATGTAGCGGGGGACCCGGACGCCTTCGCAGAACTCGTCCGCCGCCATCGCGACCGACTGTGGGCAGTGGCCCTGCGGACTCTGGGGGACCGGGAGGAGGCCGCGGACGCCGTCCAGGACGCACTGGTCTCGGCCTTCCGTTCCGCCCACACCTTTCGCGGCCAGTCCGCCGTCACCACATGGCTGCACCGCATCACCGTGAACGCCTGTCTGGACCGCGCGCGCAAGGCGGCCTCACGCCGGACTTCGTCGGTCATCGACGAGAAGCAGTTCGAGGCGATTCTCGAACCGCATGAGTCGGCCGCGGCCCCGGCGGAGCGGGGGGAGCTCCATCGAGAGTTGCTCCAGGCTCTGGCGACGCTGCCGCCAGAGCAACGCGCCGCCCTCGTCCTGGTCGACATGCAGGGCTACCCCGTGGCGGAGGCCGCGGCCGTCCTGGACGTTCCACCGGGAACAGTCAAGAGCAGATGCGCCCGGGGCCGGGCACGGCTGCTGCCGCTCCTCACTCATCTGCGTGAAGGGAGTGTGGGTAGCGCCGATCGGGGCGGGGGAAGGAACCGGACGGAGAACGCATCCGTCCCAGAGACGGAGACCGGACCGGGTCACGGGATCACGAAGGGCGGAGGTGGACATCGATGACGTCACCGACGGGAATGAACGAACATCCCGAGGTCGTCGAGATCTCGGACTTCACAGAGGGCATCCTCCCGCCCCAGCGGTCCGCCTCCGTCCGCGGCCATCTCGACGACTGCCCGCTCTGCGCCGACGTACGGGCCTCCCTGGACGAGATCCGCGGACTGCTCGGAACCCTCCCCGGGCCGCCCCGGATGCCCACCGACATCGCCCACCGCATCGATGCCGCACTCGCCGCAGAAGTCCTGCTGGCCTCCACCGCCCCCGATGTTTCACGTGAAACATCGCCCGCAACGACGGCGACTCCTGTTTCACGTGAAACATCGCCCGGTGCCGGCCGTGGACCCGACAGCCGAGGCACCGCTGCCACCGGTCCGGGACGCACTGTGACCCCGACCCGCCGACGCTGGCACAGGGGGCTTGTCCTGACCGTCTCCGCGATGGCGGTCCTCGGTTTCGGTGGTCTCGGCGCCGCCCTGATGGAGTCCTCGTCCGGGCAGGCCGACAAGGCCTCCGCCGATGCCGTCGGTGCCAAGGACTCCGTCGCCGGTCAGTCGGACGAGCGGAGCGAGGCGGCCGACTCGCTCCGCACCCAGGTACAGCAGCTCCTGACCGGCACCACGGCCAGCCGGATCCAGGGAAAGCCGGCCGGGCAGTCCCCGCTCATGGACGTCAACGGAGCGCCGCCCTCCTGCGTCCTGCGGGCGATCGGCCGTCCGGACGACAGCAGCCCGCTCGCCGCCCGTCGAGGCGTCTACGAGGGATCGGACTCCTATCTCGTCCTCCTCCCGCATCCCGGCGATCGATCGCTGGTCGACGCCTTCGTCGTGGATGCCTCCTGCACGGCCGCCACGCCGTCCGGAACGGGCACTCTGCTGCGTGAGGAGACATACCCTCGTTAGCGGCGGAGCGCTGGGAATGCGGGGCCCGTAGTATCCGTTAGGCGGATACAACAGTCCCGCCGGGGCACCGGCGCAGCTGTCAGACAGAGACGAGGAATGAACCCGTGAGCGACGTCCGAAACGTGATCATCATCGGTTCCGGGCCGGCGGGCTACACAGCCGCGCTGTACACCGCACGCGCCTCGCTGAAGCCTCTGGTCTTCGAGGGAGCGGTGACCGCCGGCGGTGCACTGATGACGACGACCGAGGTGGAGAACTTCCCCGGCTTCCGCGACGGCATCATGGGCCCGGACCTGATGGACAACATGCGCGCCCAGGCCGAGCGCTTTGGAGCGGAGCTGATCCCGGACGACATCATCGAGGTGAACCTCGACGGTGACATCAAGACCGTCACCGACTCCGCGGGTACCGTGCACCGCGCCAAGGCCGTGATCATCACCACCGGCTCGCAGCACCGCAAGCTCGGACTGCCGAACGAGGATGTGCTGTCCGGCCGCGGTGTCTCCTGGTGCGCCACCTGTGACGGCTTCTTCTTCAAGGACAACGACATCGCCGTGATCGGCGGCGGCGACACCGCGTTGGAGGAGGCGACCTTCCTCTCCCGCTTCGCCAAGACCGTGACGGTCGTCCACCGCCGTGACACCCTGCGCGCCTCCAAGGCCATGCAGGAGCGTGCCTTCGCCGACCCCAAGATCAAGTTCATCTGGGACAACGAGGTCGACACCATCCACGGCGAGGGCAAGCTCGCCGGGCTGACGCTGCGCAACACCAAGACCGGTGAGACCTCGGAGCTTCCGGTGACCGGCCTGTTCATCGCGATCGGCCACGACCCGCGCACCGACCTCTTCAAGGGCATCCTCGACCTGGACGGCGAGGGTTACCTCAAGGTCGAGTCCCCCAGCACCCGCACACGGA
This sequence comes from Streptomyces sp. RLA123, assembly GCF_056270165.1. NCBI lineage: Bacteria > Bacillati > Actinomycetota > Actinomycetes > Kitasatosporales > Streptomycetaceae > Streptomyces > Streptomyces sp. RLA123. The sequence goes on from NZ_JBWDOR010000003.1 coordinate 4,054,051, forward strand.
TCCCCGGTGTCTTCGCCGCGGGTGACGTCGTGGACCACACCTACCGTCAGGCCATCACGGCGGCCGGCACGGGCTGTTCCGCGGCTCTGGACGCGGAGCGATTCCTCGCCGCCCTGAGCGACGCGGAGGCCGAGCACACCCGCGAGCCCGAGCAGACCACCGCCGCCGTCTGACCTGCCCACCCCCCACCGAAGTACCCGCACAACACCCCGAGGAGACAGCCGTGGCCGGCAACACCAAGATCGTCACCGATGCGACCTTCGACGAGGAGGTCCTCGCCAGCGACAAGCCCGTCCTCGTCGACTTCTGGGCCGAGTGGTGCGGTCCCTGCCGCCAGATCGCTCCGTCTCTGGAGGCCATTGCCGCCGAGCACGCCGAGCAGATCACCATCGTCAAGCTGAACATCGACGAGAACCCGGTCACCGCCGCCAAGTACGGCGTCATGTCGATCCCGACCCTCAACGTCTACAAGGGCGGCGAGGTCGTGAAGACCATCGTCGGCGCCAAGCCGAAGGCCGCCATCGAGCGCGACCTCTCCGACTTCATCGGCTGACACACCGGCCCTGACGACGGACAGCGAAGAAGGCCCGCCCCCTCACCGGGACGGGCCTTCTTCGCTGTCACAGGGGCCGCAGCGCGGGTTCCTTCTGGACGGCTCCCAGCAGGCGGTCGATCGCCAACTCGACATCCTCTCGCCAGGAGATTGTCGTCCTCAGCTCCAGCCGCAGCCGGGGGAAGCGGGGATGCGGACGCACCGTCTTGAAACCGACCGCCAGCAGATGTTCCGCCGGCAGCACGCACGCGGGTTCCTCCCAACGTGCGTCGCCGAAAGCCTCGATGGCCCGGAAGCCGCGTCGTACCAAGTCCTTGGCGACGGTCTGCACCAGCACCCGGCCCAGTCCCTGGCCCTGGAACCCCGGCATGATCCGCGCCGTCATCAGCTGGACCGCGTCGGCGGAGACAGGGCTCGTGGGGAAGGCCGTGGAGCGTGGCACATACGCGGGCGGCGCGTAGAGGACGAAGCCAGCCGGGACCTCGTCGACATAGACGACCCGGCCGCACGACCCCCACTCCAGCAGGGCGGCCGATATCCAGGACTCCTTCTCCAGCTCCGGTTTCCCGGTCTGGACGGCGGCCTCACCGCTTACCGGGTCGAGTTCCCAGAAGACGCACGCGCGGCAGCGGTTGGGGAGATCCGGGAGGTTGTCCAGCGTGAGCGGAACGAGCCGACGCCCCATGAGGTCAGACCCTCGTTTCTGTCGTGGACCCAACTGCCGACGAAGCCACCCACCGCCCCCAGTCCCAGTCCCGCGGCCAGGAGAGCGGCCGTCTGCCAATCGTGCTCCACTCCAGCGCGCCGCACCGATCGCATGGGCCTCCCACCTCAGGGGGTAGTGCTCCATCTCGTACGCATCGTATCCGCGGCAGGACATGTCCGACACAGGACAACACCAACGGTCCAGCAAAAAGCGGGCCACATTCCCCGAGGGGATGTGGCCCGCTGTCGTGTGGTGAGCCGGCCCTGGCGGCCGGGCGGGAGGGTCGGCTCACTCCTCGTCTTCGTCGGTCTCCTCGGTCAGCGACCGTTGAAGGGTGTTGCTCTCGCCCGGAGCCATCGAGCCGAGGATGCGCTCCAGATCCTCTATCGAGGCGAACTCGACGACGATCTTCCCGCGCTTCTGGCCGAGGTCCACCTTCACCCGGGTGTCGAACCGGTCCGACAGACGCAGTGCAAGATCGGTGAGGGCGGGGGAGACGCGCCTCCCGGCTCGCGGCGTCGCGGACTTCCGGACGGGTGCGGTCTCGGAGTTCATCACATGCACGATCTCCTCGACCGCGCGCACCGACAGCCCCTCGGCCACGATCCGGCTGGCGAGCTTGTCCTGGTCCTCCACGTCCTCCAGGGCGAGCAGTGAGCGGGCGTGCCCGGCGGAGAGCACACCGGCCGCCACACGGCGCTGGACGGGCGCCGAGAGCCTCAACAGCCGCAGGGTGTTGGAGACCTGGGAACGGGAACGGCCGATCCGGTCGGCCAGCTGCTCGTGCGTACAGGCGAAGTCCTTCAGCAACTGGTCGTAGGCCGCGGCCTCCTCGAGCGGGTTCAGCTGCGCGCGGTGCAGGTTCTCCAGGAGGGCGTCGAGAAGGAGCTTCTCGTCCTCGGTGGCGCGGACGATCGCCGGGATGCGTTCCAACCCGGCCTCGCGGCTGGCCCGCCACCGACGCTCACCCATGATGAGCTCATAGCGGTCCGTGCCGGTCTCCCGGATCACGACCGGCTGGAGGAGACCGACTTCCTTGATGGATGCGACGAGTTCGGCGAGGGCGTCCTCGTCGAAGACCTCACGGGGCTGGCGCGGGTTGGGGGTGATCGCGTCGAGCGGCACCTCCGCGAAGTACGCTCCCGCCACCGGGACCGGCCCGTGATCGCTGATCCCTTCCCGCGTTTCACGTGAAACAGGGATCTCCACGGTCCCGCTGTGCTCCGCGAGGGCGGTCACCTTCGCCACCGCGATCCCCCGCTCCGGCGCCAGGACCGCCACGGCGGGGGCGGCAGCCGCAGCCGTGGCCACCGCGGTCGCGGCTGCCTGATCCGCACCATTGGGTGCGGCAGGAATCAGCGCGCCAAGACCACGGCCGAGCCCTCTGCGTCGCTCACTCACTGGATCCCCTCCGAGCTGCTCTGTTCCTTGAACTCACTGCTGCCACCGAGACCGCGCATCGCCATCTCCCGCGCCGCCTCGAGGTAGGACAACGCTCCACTTGACCCCGGGTCGTAGGTCAGCACGGTCTGACCGTAGCTGGGCGCCTCCGAGATGCGGACCGAGCGCGGAATGCTCGTACTCAGCACTTCCTTGCCGAAGTGGGTGCGCACTTCCTCCGCGACCTGTGAGGCGAGCCGGGTACGGCCGTCGTACATGGTGAGGAGGATGGTGGAGACGTGCAGCTTGGGATTGAGGTGGCCACGCACCAGCTCCACGTTCCGCAACAGCTGCCCCAGACCCTCCAGGGCGTAGTACTCGCACTGGATCGGGATGAGCACCTCGGCTCCCGCCACCAGGGCGTTGACGGTCAGCAGACCGAGCGAGGGCGGACAGTCGATGAGGATGTAGTCGAGCGGCTGCTCATAGGCCTCGATCGCCCGCTGCAGTCGGCTTTCTCGTGCCACCAGCGACACAAGCTCGATCTCCGCGCCGGCGAGGTCGATCGTGGCGGGGGCGCAGAACAGCCCCTCCACGTCAGGGACCGGCTGCACGACGTCGGAGAGCGGCTTGCTCTCGACCAGGACGTCATAGATGGACGGCACCTCGGCGTGGTGGTCGATCCCCAGCGCCGTGGAGGCATTGCCCTGGGGGTCAAGGTCCACGACGAGCACACGGGCCCCGTGGAGGGCCAGGGAAGCCGCCATATTGACGGTCGTGGTGGTCTTGCCGACGCCCCCCTTCTGGTTGGCGACGACGACCACTCTGGTCTCGGGTGGGCGGGGGAGTCCTTCACCGGCCCGCCCCAGAGCCTCGACGGCCAGCTGGGCGGCTCGGCCGATGGGGGTGTCGTCCATCGGGGGCGGTGTTTCACGTGAAACATCCTCCCCGAACAGCTCGGTACGGGGACCGGGGACCGGATCGGCCATCGGTCCCGCGATGTTGGCGTCGGACCGCAAGGATTCACTCTCCTCGACTACAAGCTCGCAATGAACAGAGCCTGCCATGCTTTCGGGGTCGCGAACCAGTGAGGCCCGTTCTCCTGTGGATGAATCCTTCGGTCGGCTCGCCGGAGCGACCGGCTCCGAGGCCCGTTGGGTCAGCGTTTCGGCCGCCGCACGGGCACGACCGAGGATTCCTGGAAGCAGAGAGCGCCGTTTCACGTGAAACACGATGCGCAGCCGCGCATCTGTTTCCTATCCGACACTCCGGGTTGTCATGGTTTGACCGGTTATATGGAGCACAGCCACGGGATGTCGTCAACGTCACATTCAGCGCTGACGCCGACGGTTCGCCCGCGCCGCCTTGGCTCGCCGGGTCGCGGCACGGACACCGCCGGGGCTCTCCCCCGCGATCACCCGGACAACCGTGGACTGTGGGTCCACCACACCTTCACCGACCTGCACCACAGAGGTCTCTGCGGCACCGAGCCGACTCAGCGCGGCCCGGGCGGCCTTCAGTTCCTCCTCGGCGGTGTCCCCCTTCAGCACGGCCATCTCCCCGTGCGGACGGAGCAACGGCATCCCCCAGCCGGCCAGCCGCTCCAGTGGCGCCACGGCGCGAGCAGTCACGACATCCACCGGAGGCAGCGTACCGACCATCTCCTCGGCACGGCCTCGGACCACCCCGACATTGTCGAGGCCGAGCAGCCGGACGGCCTCCTCCAGAAAAGTGGTCCGGCGAAGCAACGGTTCCAGGAGTGTGATCGTGAGGTCGGGCCGGGTCAGCGCCAGGGGAATGCCGGGCAGACCCGCTCCGGAGCCGACATCGCAGACCGAGGCACCGTACGGGATCACCTCGGAGAGGACCGCACAGTTCAACAGATGCCGCTCCCACAGCCGGGGAACCTCCCGAGGACCGATGAGGCCACGTCCCACCCCCGCGTCGGCCAGCAGCTCCGCGTAGCGCACCGCGTCCGCGAAACGCTCTCCGAAGACCTCCCGCGCCGCTTCCGGTGCCGGGGGAAGCTCCGACGCTGCTTCCGTCACGAGAACTGTCCTTCCGTAAGTGGGGGCCCTCAGAACCGTGAGAGCCGTCATCAGGCTGACAAGATTCGGCCCCGCCTGCGAACAGACGGGGCCAAAATAGGTACGACGGGGGAACTGGAAAGCGGGTCAGGCGGGAAGAACCACCACGCGGCGCTCGGGTTCCTCGCCCTCGGACTCGCTGCGAAGGCCGGCCGCCGCGACGGCGTCGTGCACGACCTTCCGCTCGAAGGGCGTCATCGCCTTCAGCTTCACCGGCTGACCGCTGTCCTTGACCTCCTCGACGGCCTTGACGCCCAGGTCCGTCAGCTCGGTGCGCTTACGCGCCCGGAAGCCGGCGATGTCCAGCATCAAGCGGCTCCGGTCACCGGTCTCCCGGTGCACCGCGAGCCGGGTGAGTTCCTGGAGCGCCTCCAGGACCTCGCCCTCCCGACCCACCAGCTTGTTGAGATCACGGCTCGTCGACGACTCGCCGACGATGGAGACCGACGCACGATCGCCCTCGACGTCCATGTCGATGTCACCATCGAGGTCGGCGATGTCCAGCAGCCCCTCGAGGTAATCGGCCGCGATCTCACCCTCCTGCTCGAGGTGGGTCAGCGCGTCGGTGGTGTTGCCGTCCGTCACGACGGGGCTCCTCTACTACTTCTTCTTCGACAGGTTCGGCTTGTCCACGCCGCTGCTGGGCCTGGGCGGCTTGTTCCCCGCGGCGCCACCACCGCCCTGCTTGGGCTTGCTGCTGCCCACAGCCGGCTGGACGGGAGCGGGCCCGCCCGTCTGGCGCTGGGACTTGGTCTGCCGCTTGGGCTGCGCGCGCTTGACCGGGGCGGCGTCCTGCGCCTCCTTGGCGGCGACAGGCTCCTCCTTGAGCAGGCCCTTGGCCTTCAGGCGTTCCTGGCGCTGCTGGAAGGCCAGGCTGCCCGGCGTCGGGTTGCGGCGGATCACGAACATCTGCTGGCCCATGGTCCACACGTTGGTGGTCAGCCAGTAGATGAGGACACCGACCGGGAAGTTGATGCCGAAGACGGCGAACATGATCGGGAAGACGTACATCAGCATCTTCTGCTGCTGCATGAACGGGGTCTTCACCGTCATGTCGACGTTCTTGGTCATCAGCTGGCGCTGCGTGTAGAACTGCGAGGCCGACATCAGGACGATCATGATGATCGTGACCACACGGACGTCGGTGACCGATGCGCCCAGCTGCGCGACCTTGTCGGCGCCGTCCCGGAACGTCGCGGCGAGCGGGGCACCGAAGATGTGCGCCTTCTGGGCACTCGCAACCTGGTCGGCGTTCAGCACGCCCACCTGGTTGCCCTTCGCGATGTTGCTGAGGACGTGGTACAGCGAGAAGAAGAAGGGCGACTGCGCCAGGATCGGAAGGCACGAGGAGAGCGGGTTGGTACCCGTCTCCTTGTACAGCTTCATCATCTCTTCGGACTGACGCTGTTTGTCGTTCTTGTAGCGCTCCTGAATCGCCTTCATCTTCGGCTGGAGCGCCTGCATGTTCCGGGTCGCCTTGATCTGCTTCACGAAGAGCGGGATCAGGCAGATCCGGATCAGGACCACCAGTGAGACGATCGACAGACCCCAGGCCAGTCCGCTGTCCTTGTCAAAGACAAGGCTGTACAGCGAGTGGAACTGGACGATGATCCACGAAACTGCGTCGTAGAGGGGGTTCAAGATCCCCACGGTCAGGCTCCTTGGGCGTTAGGGGTCTCGACGGGCTCGGGAGTAACGGACCCGCCTGTCGTATCGCCCCGCAGGGCGTCACGCAGCCGAACGTGCCACGGCGGTCGCTTACGCGGCGGGACATGATCCACACCGCCGAGCGACCACGGGTTGCAACGCAGGATCCGCCACGCGGTCAAGGCGGTGCCCTTGATCGCGCCATGCCGATCGATCGCCGTATACCCGTAGTGAGAACACGAGGGGTAGTACTTGCAGACCGGACCGAGCAACGGGCTGATGGTCCACTGGTAAATCTTGATCAACGCCAGTAGCGGGTACTTCATCGCGCCACCCCCAGGAGCCTCCCGAGGGCGGCATCCAGGTCTCGGGCCAGCTGTGAATGGTCTGCGTCACCCGCACCGGGCAGCGCTCGTACGACTACCAGGCTACCGGGGGGCAGCACGGACAGACGTTCGCGAACAAGGTGACGAAGCCGACGCTTGACCAGGTTCCGGGTAACAGCGCCTCCGACGGCCTTGCTGACAACGAAACCCGCACGCGCCGGGGGGGCACTTCCCCCCGCCGCGTGCGGGTCCCTTGTCTCAGTGTCGGTGCGCAGGTGAACGACCAGAAGGGGTCGCCCGGCCCGGCGTCCTCGACGTACCGCGCTCGCGAAGTCCTGCCGCCGCCTCAGCCGATTATCGCTGGGCAGCACGGCACCACACCTCGCGCTTCGGTGCGATCAGGCGGACAGACGGGCGCGGCCCTTGCCACGGCGGGTCGCGAGGATGGCGCGACCGGCACGCGTACGCATGCGCAGCCGGAAGCCGTGGGTCTTGGCGCGACGACGGTTGTTCGGCTGGAAGGTGCGCTTGCTCACTCGGGGGCTCCAGGATGAATCGTGTGTTGGCGGGGCGTCGCCTGGCTGTCACCGTGCGCCCACGAGAGACTCGCGGAACATCGCAGTGTGCACCGCTTAACGATCACCTCGGTGATCCTCGCCCATCGGTAGGCAGGCGGCAGCAGCCATCGACAACTCGACCTGGTTACGGTACGCGCGGCTGAGGCGTCAGGTCAAACCAGCGGGCCCTGCGGCCGGTGAGCGCCGCCATCCGGCCGTGGTTTTGCACACCCTGTGGACAACGACTTGAACCAGGCGGGCCCGGCTGACTACCGTGGCAGAACCCCAAAACATTCCCGTCCGTCCCAAGAACCACACCTTCGTGGGACCCATCGGCACCGACCAGCGACCGAGAGAGCGTGCCCTGTGGCTGACGTAACTGCCGATCTTGCCTCAGTCTGGCCAAGGGTCCTGCAGAAACTTCTCGTCGACGGCGACGACCTGAAGCCGAAGGACGCGGACTGGCTTCAGCGCACCCAGCCGCTCGCCCTGGTCGCGGGCACCGCCGTGCTCTCGGCTCCGAACGAGTTCGCCAAGAGCGTGCTGGAGGGACGGCTCCTCCCGCTGATCACCGAGGTGCTCAGCCGTGAGTTCGGTCACCCGGTGGGCATCGCCATCGCCGTCGCCTCGGGCAGCGAGCACGACGCGGCCCCCGCGCCGCCGCCCTCGCCCGCCCATGAAGTGCAGCAGGGCCCGTACGCCTCCGAGCCCTCTCCTTACGACGAACCGCAGCACGGGTACGGAGAAGGCCCGCGGATGCGCCGTGCGTATCCCGAGCACCAGGCCGGTTCTCCCGTCGGCTGGCCGCCCCGTGATCCCGAGGACCACTGGCAGCAGCAGCGGCTGGGCGATTTCCAGGAGCGCGAGCCCTACCAGTCGCCCGTGTCGCGCTACGACATGCCGCCGGCGCACCAGGTCCCGCCCCGCCGCGAGCCCCCCGCGACCCAGATGCCCCAGATGCCCGCCCCCCGCACGCCGGGCGGCCACAACGGCGGCGGCCCCGTCGGGCACGGAGGCCACAACAGCCACAACTCGCACGGGGGCCACAACGGCCACAACTCCTCCGGCCACAACTCCTCCGGCCACGGCGGCGGATCCGGCACGGGTTCGGGCAGCTCCGGCGGCCCTGCCGAGCCAACGGCCCGGCTGAACCCCAAGTACCTCTTCGACACCTTCGTCATCGGCTCCTCCAACCGCTTCGCGCACGCCGCGGCGGTGGCCGTCGCAGAAGCACCGGCCAAGGCGTACAACCCGCTGTTCATCTACGGGGAGTCCGGCCTCGGCAAGACCCACTTGCTGCACGCCATCGGGCACTACGCGCGGAGCCTGTACCCCGGCACCCGGGTCCGGTACGTGAGCTCGGAGGAGTTCACCAACGAGTTCATCAACTCCATCCGCGACGGCAAGGCGGACGCGTTCCGCCGGCGGTACCGCGACATGGACATCCTGCTCGTCGACGACATCCAGTTCCTGGCGAGCAAGGAGTCGACGCAGGAGGAGTTCTTCCACACCTTCAACACCCTGCACAACGCGAACAAGCAGATCGTGCTCTCCTCGGACCGGCCGCCCAAGCAGCTGGTCACCCTGGAGGACCGGCTGCGCAACCGCTTCGAGTGGGGCCTGATCACCGACGTCCAGCCGCCTGAGCTGGAGACCCGGATCGCGATTCTGCGCAAGAAGGCCGTGCAGGAGCAGCTCAACGCGCCGCCGGAGGTACTGGAGTTCATCGCTTCCCGGATCTCGCGCAACATCCGCGAGCTGGAGGGCGCGCTGATCCGGGTGACCGCGTTCGCGAGCCTGAACCGGCAGCCGGTCGACCTCCAGCTGACCGAGATCGTGCTGAAGGACCTGATCCCGGGCGGCGAGGACTCCGTGCCGGAGATCAGCGGCCCGGCGATCATGGCCGAGACGGCCTCCTACTTCGGACTGGACGTGGAGGACCTCTCCGGCTCCTCCCGCAGCCGGGTGCTGGTCACGGCGCGCCAGATCGCGATGTACCTCTGCCGTGAGCTCACCGATCTGTCGCTGCCGAAGATCGGCGCGCTGTTCGGCGGCCGCGACCACACGACGGTGATGCACGCCGACCGGAAGATCCGCTCCCTCATGGCGGAGCGGCGGTCCATCTACAACCAGGTCACCGAGCTCACCAACCGCATCAAGAGCTGACCTCGGCCGGGGCCACGGCCGAGGGCGGGGCAGGTCCGCCCGAGGCCCCTCCGCGGTGTTCCCGTCGCCCGCGGCAGCCCCCGCCACAGACCCGTCCCAGCCTCTCGCCGACCGTTTCGGCGGCCTCCACGCGTCCTCAGCGCCCCGGGTCCAACTCCCGGGGCGCTTCGCTTTGTTCGAACGCGCCGGCAGCGCGCCGGGCACAGGAACGTCTCTCCACAGCAACAGCCCGGATTTCCCCGTCCACAGCCTGGGGATGCCCGAGTTGTCCAGAACTCGTCCACAGCCGGGACCGTGGGAGACTCATCGGGCCAGCTGGGAGGCGTGTGGATTTGTGGGCAACCCTGATCCACAGACTGTGGACGCCCGAACCGCCCACAGGGACGTCCACGAGGTTGTCCACCGGCCGCCCACAGGATCGGGGCAGTTGTCCCCACATCCGGGTGGCTTCTCCACAGTTCTGTCCACTGTTCGGCAACCCGACACGACCACTCACCGGTCGGAGTGAACCGCGTCACACCAACGTGGTGGGTTGGGCTGGGGAGAACCTGGGTATTCCTGGGGACAGTGCTGGGGAGAACCGGGCCCGTCCTGTGCATTGCGTGTGCACAACGTCGGGCCGTCCACAGACGGGGCTGTTTGTCCACCGGCTCCACCCACAGGCGCGGTGGACAAAAAACGTGGCCTGACCTGCGCAGGAACCACTTATCCACGGTATCCACACCCCCTATTACTACGACCAGGGATAGATACCGGGAGACCTGCTTCGAAGCGGGGCCTGTGCACAAACGAGCCGTCGACCGCCCGACCCCTCCGGCTCCGGCTTGACCCCAACGCGCACCGCATGTCGGTGGCGGCTGTCAGACTGTTCCCCGGCAAGAGGGCCAGCAGGGCCAAGAGACAGTTCGGCCACAGACAGCCAGCAACAGCAGGAGGCGGTTCCGGTGAAGATCCGGGTGGAGCGCGATGTACTCGCGGAGGCAGTGGCCTGGGCGGCCCGCAGTCTCCCGGCCCGTCCCCCGGTGCCGGTCCTTGCAGGGCTGCTGCTGAAGGCCGAGGAGGGCCGGCTGAGCCTGTCCGGCTTCGACTACGAGGTCTCGGCCCGGGTCTCCGTCGAGGCCGATGTCGAGGAGGACGGCACCGTCCTGGTCTCCGGCCGGCTGCTCGCCGACATCTCGCGGGCACTTCCCAACAGGCCTGTGGAGATCTCCACCGACGGTGTGCGCGTGACCGTCGTCTGCGGCAGCTCGCGATTCACACTCCACACCCTGCCTGTGGACGAGTACCCGGCACTGCCCGCGATGCCGATCGCCTCCGGCACCGTCCCCGGCGAGGTCTTCGCCGCGGCCGCCGCCCAGGTCGCGATCGCCGCCGGCCGTGACGACACCCTCCCGGTGCTCACCGGTGTGCGCATCGAGATCGAGGGCGACACCGTCACCCTGGCCGCCACCGACCGCTACCGCTTCGCGGTCCGCGAGTTCCTGTGGAAGCCGGAGACCCCGGACATCTCCGCGGTCGCCCTGGTCCCCGCCAAGACGCTGCTGGACACCGCCAAGTCGCTCACCAACGGTGACTCGGTCTCCATCGCCCTTGCCGGCTCCGGCGCGGGCGAGGGCCTGATCGGTTTCGAGGGTGCGGGCCGCCGTACGACGACCCGGCTGCTCGAGGGCGACCTGCCGAAGTACCGCACGCTCTTCCCGACGGAGTTCAACTCCGTCGCGGTCATCGAGACCCCCCCGTTCGTCGAGGCCGTCAAGCGCGTCGCCCTCGTGGCCGAGCGCAACACGCCGGTGCGGCTGAGCTTCGAGCAGGGCGTGCTGACCCTGGAGGCCGGGTCCAGCGACGATGCACAGGCTGTGGAGCGGGTGGACGCCAAGCTGGACGGCGACGACATCTCGATCGCCTTCAACCCGACGTTCCTGCTGGACGGCCTGAGCGCAATCGACTCCCCCGTGGCGCAGTTGTCGTTCACCACGTCCACCAAGCCCGCGCTGTTGAGCGGCCGTCCGGCTGCCGACGCCGAGGCGGACGATGCGTACAAGTACCTGATCATGCCGGTCCGGCTGTCCGGCTGATGCGAGGCCTGTCCGGTCACGTCGGCCGTTGAGGGCCGACGTAGGCTCGACCTAGGTCAGGCAGGCTTCGAACGAAGGATCAACGATGGAGCTCGGTCTCATCGGTCTCGGCAAGATGGGCGGGAACATGCGCACCCGCATCCGCCAGGCCGGACACACGGTCATCGGCTACGACCGCAACCCGGACCTCGCCGACGTCCACAGCCTGCGCGAACTTGTGGACAAGCTCGAGGCCCCTCGGGTGGTCTGGGTGATGGTGCCGGCCGGTGCAGCGACCCAGTCCACCATCGACGAACTGGGCGAGCTGCTCTCTCCCGGGGACGTCGTCGTCGACGGCGGCAACTCCCGCTGGACGGACGACGAGAAGCACGCCGAGGAGCTCGCGGCCAAGGGCATCGGCTTCGTCGACTGCGGTGTCTCCGGCGGCGTATGGGGCCTGCAGAACGGCTACGCGCTGATGTACGGCGGCGACGCCGAGCACGTCGAGAAGGTCCAGCCGGTGTTCAACGCCCTCAAGCCGGTGGGCAGCTTCGGCTCCGTGCACGCGGGCAAGGTCGGCGCGGGCCACTTCGCGAAGATGGTCCACAACGGCATCGAGTACGCCATGATGCAGGCCTACGCCGAGGGCTGGGAGCTGCTGGAGAAGGTCGACTCCGTCACCGATGTGCGCGAGGTCTTCCGCTCCTGGCAGGAGGGCACGGTCATCCGTTCCTGGCTGCTGGACCTGGCCGTCAACGCCCTCGACGACGACGAGCACCTGGAAAAGCTCAAGGGCTTCGCGGAGGACTCCGGCGAGGGCCGCTGGACCGTTGAGGCGGCCATCGACAACGCCGTGCCGCTGCCCGCGATCACCGCGTCGCTCTTCGCCCGCTTCGCCTCGCGCCAGGACGACTCCCCGCAGATGAAGATGATCGCCGCACTGCGCAACCAGTTCGGCGGCCACGCCGTCGAGACCAAGAAGTAGCCGCGCAAGCAGTCATGTCCACCGGGTGCTCGCCGCGCCCACGAGGGAAGGAGGCGTCGCACAGCCATGCACGTCGCGCATCTGTCGCTCGCCGACTTCCGCTCCTACGCCCGGGTCGAGGTCCCGCTCGACCCGGGCGTCACCGCTTTTGTCGGCCCCAACGGCCAGGGCAAGACCAATCTGGTCGAGGCGGTCGGCTATCTGGCCACCCTCGCCAGCCACCGGGTCGCCAGTGACGCCCCGCTGGTGCGCATGGGCGCGGACCGGGCGATCGTCCGGGCGGCCGTCGTCCAGGGCGAACGCCAGCAGATGGTGGAGCTGGAGATCAACCCGGGCCGTGCCAATCGCGCCAGGCTCAACCGCTCCTCCCAGGTCCGCCCGCGCGACCTGCTGGGCATTGTCAGGACCGTGCTGTTCGCCCCCGAGGACCTGGCCCTGGTCAAGGGCGATCCCGGTGAGCGCCGGCGTTTCCTCGACGAGCTGCTGACCGCCCGCGCGCCCCGGATGGCAGGCGTGCGCAGCGACTACGAGCGGGTGCTCAAGCAGCGCAACACCCTGCTCAAGTCGGCGGCCATGGCCCGCCGCCACGGTGGCCGGGGTGGCGATCTGTCCACGCTCGACGTGTGGGACCAGCATCTGGCCCGGGCCGGTGCCGAGCTGCTGGCCCAGCGCCTGGACCTCACGCACGCGCTGCAGCCGCTGGCCGACAAGGCGTACGAGCAGCTGGCACCGGGCGGCGGCCCGGTCGCACTGGAGTACCGCAGCTCGGTCGGCGAACGCATCGCCGGGGCGTCCGGCCGCGAGGAGCTGTACGGACTGCTGCTGGAGGCTCTGGGAGAGGCCCGCAAGCAGGAGATCGAGCGCGGGGTGACCCTCGTCGGCCCGCATCGCGACGACCTCTCCCTCAACCTCGGCCGGCTTCCCGCCAAGGGGTACGCCAGCCACGGAGAGTCCTGGTCGTACGCCCTGGCGCTGCGACTGGCCTCGTACGACCTGCTGTGCGCCGACGGCGGCGAACCGGTGCTGGTGCTCGACGACGTCTTCGCCGAGCTGGACGCCCGGCGTCGCGACCGCCTGGCGGAACTGGTGGCCCCCGGCGAGCAGGTGCTCGTGACGGCGGCTGTGGACGACGACGTGCCGGGCGTGCTGATCGGCGCCCGCTACGCGGTGGAGAGCGGCGGCGTGGAGCGGGCATGAGCGAACAGCAGGCACAACCTCCCACGCAGGACAAGCCGCTGTCCGGCGTCGACCTGGCGCGTGTGGCCCTGCGTGCGGCCAAGGAGCAGGCGCGGGCCAAGGGCGCCGCCGCCCAGCAGAAGAAGCAGGCCCGCCGCGGTGGTCTGCGCAGTGGCGCCAGGGCCGACGGACGCGACCCGCTGCCGCTCGGCGCGGCGATCAATCGTCTGATCACCGAGCGCGGCTGGGAGGCGCCGGCCGCCGTGGGCGGGGTGATGGGCCGCTGGCCGCAATTGGTCGGTGACGACGTGGCGCTGCACTGCCAGCCGCAGCGGTACGACGAGGAGGAGCGGGTTCTCACCGTCCAGTGCGACTCCACGGCCTGGGCGACCCAGCTACGGCTGCTCGCCCCGACCCTGGTGGCCAGGCTGAACGCCGATCTCGGCCATGGAACGGTCAAGCTGATCAAGGTCCTGGGGCCGGGGGGACCGGCGCGGTCCTACGGGCGTCTGAGGGCTCCCGGGAGCCGTGGGCCGGGCGATACGTACGGATAGGCCGGGAACCTGCGGTGCGTAATCAGGTCGAAGCCCTGAGCGCCCGCGTGAGCGGTTTTGAGACCCGGTGCGCGTGTAGGGAGTCGGCAGGAGGCACTTCCGTCGGGTACGCGGGAACTCAGGTACCGCCAAAGCCCCATCTATGTCGGTGCTACCGGTAGACTGGTGGCAAGACGCCCGCCCCTGGCCTCCGGCACTGGAGGATCCCAGCGGGACCCGTCGATCGATGTCGAAGTGATGCAGCCGATCCCGCTCCGCGGGTCCCGGCTCGTGCTGTGCCAGAAAGGGCGCTTCGTGGCCGATTCCGGCAACCCCAACGAGATCAATACGTCCGCAGCCGAAGGCTCTGCCGCGCCCCCGCACGGGGGCGCGTACGACGCTAGCGCGATCACCGTCCTGGAGGGCCTGGACGCCGTTCGCAAGCGACCGGGCATGTACATCGGCTCGACGGGCGAGCGCGGCCTGCACCACCTGGTGTACGAGGTCGTCGACAACTCCGTCGACGAGGCGCTGGCCGGTCACGCGGACGCCATTCAGGTCACGATCCTCGCCGACGGCGGCGTGCGCGTGATCGACAACGGCCGTGGCATCCCGGTGGACATCGTGCCGTCCGAGGGCAAGCCCGCCCTCGAGGTCGTGCTCACCGTGCTGCACGCGGGCGGCAAGTTCGGCGGCGGCGGCTACGCCGTCTCCGGCGGTCTGCACGGCGTCGGCGTCTCCGTGGTGAACGCCCTGTCGAACAGGGTCGCGGTCGAGGTCAGGCGTGAGGGCTTCCGCTGGACCCAGGACTACAAGCTCGGTGTGCCCACCGCCCCGCTGCAGAAGAACGAGCCGGCCTCGGAGACCGGTACGAGCGTGACCTTCTGGGCCGACGGCGACATCTTTGAGACCACCGAGTACTCCTTCGAGACGCTGTCGCGGCGCTTCCAGGAGATGGCCTTCCTCAACAAGGGCCTGACGATCTCGCTGACCGACGAGCGCCCCGAGCACGCGGACCTCGAGAACGAGGGCCAGCCGCGCACGGTCGCTTACCACTACGAGGGCGGCATCGTCGACTTCGTGAAGTACCTCAACTCGCGCAAGGGCGAGACGGTCCACCCCTCGGTGATCGACATCGAGGCCGAGGACAAGGAGCGCCTCCTCTCGGTCGAGGTGGCGATGCAGTGGAACACCCAGTACAGCGAGGGTGTCTACAGCTTCGCGAACACCATCCACACCCATGAGGGCGGTACTCACGAGGAGGGCTTCCGCGCCGCGCTGACCACGCTGGTCAACAAGTACGCGCGCGAGAAGAGGCTGCTCCGTGAGAAGGACGACAACCTCACGGGCGAGGACATCCGCGAGGGTCTGACGGCGATCATCTCGGTCAAGCTCGGCGAGCCGCAGTTCGAGGGCCAGACCAAGACCAAGCTGGGCAACACCGAGGCGAAGACCTTTGTCCAGAGGGTCGTGTTCGAGCACCTGACGGACTGGCTGGACCGCAACCCCAACGAGGCCGCGGACATCATCCGCAAGTCGATCCAGGCGGCCACCGCCCGTGTCGCCGCCCGCAAGGCGCGCGATCTGACGCGCCGCAAGGGACTGCTGGAGACGGCGTCGTTGCCGGGCAAGCTGAGCGACTGCCAGTCCAACGACCCGAGCAAGTGCGAGATCTTCATCGTCGAGGGTGACTCCGCAGGCGGTTCGGCCAAGTCCGGCCGCAACCCGCAGTACCAGGCGATCCTCCCGATCCGCGGCAAGATCCTCAACGTGGAGAAGTCGCGGATCGACAAGATCCTGCAGAACACGGAGATCCAGGCGCTGATCTCGGCCTTCGGCACCGGTGTGCACGAGGACTTCGACATCTCGCGGCTGCGGTATCACAAGATCATCCTGATGGCGGACGCCGACGTCGACGGCCAGCACATCAACACCCTGCTGCTGACCTTCCTGTTCCGCTTCATGCGTCCGCTGGTCGAGGCCGGGCACGTGTACCTCTCCCGTCCCCCGCTCTACAAGATCAAGTGGGGCCGGGACGACTTCGAGTACGCGTACTCGGACTCCGAGCGTGACGCCCTGATCGAGCTGGGGCGGCAGAGCGGCAAGCGCGTGCGCGAGGACTCGATCCAGCGCTTCAAGGGCCTCGGTGAGATGAACGCCGAGGAGCTGCGGGTCACCACCATGGACGTCGACCACCGTGTACTGGGCCAGGTCACCCTGGACGACGCGGCCCTCGCCGACGACCTCTTCTCGGTGCTGATGGGCGAGGACGTCGAGGCCCGGCGCTCCTTCATCCAGCGCAACGCCAAGGATGTCCGCTTCCTCGACATCTGAGTCGGCCCCCATCAGCCGCAGCTCGAAAGGACTTTGACCAGCAATGGCCGACGACAACACTCCCGTCACGCCCGAGGGCCCCGAGGGCGCCGCCACGACGGGCATCATGCGGATCGAGCCCGTGGGCCTCGAGACGGAGATGCAGCGCAGTTACCTCGACTACGCGATGTCCGTCATCGTCTCCCGCGCGCTGCCGGACGTCCGCGACGGACTCAAGCCCGTCCACCGTCGTGTGCTGTACGCGATGTACGACGGCGGTTACCGCCCCGAGCGCGGCTTCTACAAGTGCGCCCGCGTCGTCGGCGACGTCATGGGCACGTACCACCCGCACGGCGACTCCTCGATCTACGACGCGCTGGTCCGCCTCGCGCAGCCGTGGTCGATGCGCATGCCGCTGGTCGACAGCAACGGCAACTTCGGTTCCCCGGGCAACGACCCGGCCGCGGCCATGCGGTACACCGAGTGCAAGATGGCGCCGCTGTCGATGGAGATGGTCCGGGACATCGACGAGGAGACCGTCGACTTCCAGGACAACTACGACGGCCGCAACCAGGAGCCGACGGTCCTGCCGGCCCGCTTCCCCAACCTGCTGATCAACGGCTCCGCCGGCATCGCGGTCGGCATGGCGACCAACATCCCGCCGCACAACCTGCGCGAGGTCGCCGAGGGCGCCCAGTGGTGCCTGGCCAACCCCGACGCGACGAACGAGGAGCTGCTGGAAGCCCTCATCGAGCGCATCAAGGGCCCGGACTTCCCGACCGGCGCACTCGTGGTGGGCCGCAGGGGTATCGAGGAGGCGTACCGCACCGGTCGCGGCTCCATCACGATGCGCGCGGTGGTCGAGGTCGAGGAGATCCAGGGCCGGCAGTGCCTGGTCGTCACCGAGCTGCCGTACCAGGTGAACCCGGACAACCTGGCGCAGAAGATCGCCGACCTGGTGAAGGACGGCCGCGTCGGCGGCATCGCAGACGTCCGCGACGAGACCTCGTCGCGCACCGGCCAGCGCCTGGTGGTCGTGCTCAAGCGCGACGCCGTCGCCAAGGTCGTGCTGAACAACCTCTACAAGCACACGGACCTGCAGACGAACTTCGGCGCCAACATGCTGGCGCTGGTCGACGGCGTGCCGCGCACGCTCTCGCTCGACCAGTTCATCAAGCAGTGGGTGACCCACCAGATCGAGGTCATCGTCCGCCGGACCCGTTTCCGGCTGCGCAAGGCCGAGGAGCGCGCGCACATCCTGCGCGGTCTGCTGAAGGCCCTGGACGCGATCGACGAGGTCATCGCCCTGATCCGGCGCAGCGCGACGGTCGACGTGGCGCGTGAAGGCCTGATGGGCCTGCTCGAGATCGACGAGATCCAGGCCAACGCGATCCTGGAGATGCAGCTCCGCCGGCTGGCGGCCCTGGAGCGGCAGAAGATCGTCCAGGAGCACGACGAGCTCCAGACGAAGATCAACGAGTACAACCGCATCCTGGCGTCGCCGGAGATGCAGCGCGGCATCATCAGCACGGAGCTGACGGCGATCGTCGACAAGTTCGGCGACGACCGGCGCTCGGCACTGGTGCCCTTCGACGGCGACATGTCCATCGAGGACCTGATCGCCGAGGAGGACATCGTCATCACGATCTCCCGCGGCGGCTACGTCAAGCGCACCAAGACGGACGACTACCGCTCCCAGAAGCGCGGCGGGAAGGGTGTGCGCGGCACGAAGCTGAAGGAAGACGACATCGTCGACCACTTCTTCGTCACCACCACCCACCACTGGCTGCTGTTCTTCACCAACAAGGGCCGGGTCTACCGCGCCAAGGCCTACGAGCTCCCGGACGTCGGCCGTGACGCCCGCGGCCAGCACGTGGCCAACCTGCTGGCCTTCCAGCCGGACGAGCAGATCGCCCAGATCCTGGCCATCCGCGACTACAACGCGGCGCCCTACCTGGTGCTGGCCACCCGTTCGGGCCTGGTGAAGAAGACCATGCTCAAGGACTACGACTCGCCCCGTGCGGGCGGCGTCATCGCGATCAATCTCCGCGAGACCGAGGACGGCGGCGAGGACCTGCTGATCGGTGCGGAACTGGTCGGCCCGGCCGACGATCTGCTCCTGGTGAGCCGCAAGGCGCAGTCCATCCGCTTCACGGCGACGGACGACGCGCTGCGGCCGATGGGCCGTGCGACATCGGGCGTCAAGGGCATGAGCTTCCGCGAAGGGGACGAACTGCTCTCGATGAATGTCGTCCGACCGGGTACGTTCGTCTTCACCGCCACCGATGGCGGGTACGCCAAGCGGACCAGCGTGGACGAGTACCGGGTCCAGGGCCGCGGCGGACTCGGCATCAAGGCGGCGAAGATCGTCGAGGACCGGGGTTCACTGGTCGGGGCGCTGGTGGTCGAGGAAACGGATGAGATCCTCGCCATCACACTCGGCGGCGGAGTGATCCGCACCCGCGTCAACGAGATCCGTGAGACCGGGCGTGACACCATGGGCGTCCAGCTGATCAATCTCGGTAAGAAGGATGCCGTTGTGGGCATCGCGCGCAATGCCGAGGCGGGGGTGGAGGCCGAAGAGGTCGTCGCCGCCGAAGAGGCCGAGGGTGAGCAGCCCGCGGCCGCCGAGTCGGAGGAGTAAGTAGCCGTGAGTGGAGCCGAGGGCGCCGCGGGTGGGACGGGAGCGGAAGGAGCGCAGCCGATGCCGGCTGCGGCTCCGGACGCGATCGGTGGTGCCCCTGGCTCACGTACGGACAGCGGCCCGCATCAGGGGGGAACCACCGTGACTGACACCCGTCCGCCGCACCACCAGCATGCGGTGCGACAGCAGACGCAGACCTATGGGGCCGTGCCAGGCGCCGCTGAGCAGGCCCCTCAGGGCCCGCACCAGCCGCCGCAGGCGTACGCCCCCCCGGCAGGCCCGCCGGCCACCGCCGGCGTCCGCCAGCCGCGTCCGGCGGCCCGGCAGGTCCCGCGGACCCGCAAGGCCCGGCTGCGGGTGGCCAAGGCCGACCCGTGGTCGGTGATGAAGGTCAGCTTCCTGCTCTCCATCGCCCTCGGTGTCTGCACGATCGTGGCGGTCGCCGTCCTGTGGATGGTGCTCGACACCATCGGCGTCTTCAGCACGGTCGGCGGAACCCTCAGCGAGGCCACCTCGTCCGGCTCGGACGGCGGCTTCGACCTGGTGTCGTTCCTGTCGATGTCCCGGGTGCTGACCTTCACGTCGATCATCGCCGTCATCGACGTCGTGCTGGCCACCGCCCTGGCCACGCTCGGCGCCTTCATCTACAACATGTCGGCGGGCCTGGTCGGCGGCGTCGAGCTGACATTGGCAGAGGACGAGTAACCGATTTTGGGACATGGCCCCGTGTGCGCTAATCTTTCAACGCGACGCAGCGCGGGGCTATAGCTCAGACGGTTAGAGCGCTTCCCTGATAAGGAAGAGGCCACAGGTTCAAGTCCTGTTAGCCCCACCAGCGTGAAGGGCCCCGGGAAATCTCCCGGGGCCCTTCGGCATTTCCCGCCGTGCTCTGTCCGGCGGTCTCGTGGATACCCTGCTCGGGAGCCGCGGCGGTGGTGGCCTACGCCCCCCGGGGGAGGTCGTCGCGCCGTCGAGCGAGATCGGGCGTCACGGGACCGGGGCGTGGCACGTTCCGTTGAACATTGCCGTCGTGCAGGTCGGCGGAGTGGCACTGGCCATCGGTCTCTTCCGGATTCCAGCCGTGTCCGTGGCCACCTGTGGCCAGATGGCCGGGCTGCTGCGCACGGGGGACGAGGCGTCGATGCAAGCCCTGCGGTGGCAGAGCCGGGGAGGTCTCTGTGTCCCCCTGAGCGGTTACGCAGGGCTGTGAACCTTGCGGCGGTCCACCGTCGAGCGGCTCGCCGGACGATGCGCCGGGACACTCCAAACGCTCGCCATGCGGGCCCTGTTGCTTCCGTGGCGGCGCGGTTCCCACTGATCCGGCCGCCGCACTGGTGCCGGACCGGAGCGGTTTCCCGTGGAAACGGCCCGGCCTGGGGAGAGACCCACCGGAGGGAAGGCCGCCGCGGATGACCTGGGCGGCGGGCCTCGGCTTTCATTCGGACGGACCGTTTCCTCACTCGACGTACTACCGTTGGGGTGGATAGACAGATCACCGTTCGATATCGACCGGTGTGTATAGTCGGGCTGGTCGGAGGACCCCCCAACGCAAGAAGGACGAGGTCGCGCGGTGAAGAAGTTGCTCCTGGTCGCACTGGCCGCCATCGGCGGTCTTCTCGTGTACCGCCAGATCCAGGCGGACCGCGCCGAGCAGGACCTGTGGACGGAGGCGACCGACTCCGTTCCCGCCGGTTCCGGCGCGAGCGTCTGAGGCGGGCAAGGCCCGCGTCGCACAAGGTTTCCCGAAGCCCCGGCCACGGTGTGGCCGGGGCTTCGTCGTTGTGCGACCGTGACGGCATCCCCTTGTATTTGCTCTCGCAAATCAATAGCGTCGCCGCAGCCGATGATGTGCGAGGGGGAACGGCGCATGCGACGAGGAAAGGCGCTGCCGGCGCACGGGCACGGGCACGCGACGCGCGCGGTGCCGCTCGTGTGCGCGGTGGGTGTGGCGCTGCTCGCGGCCGGGGTGGCCCCCCTGTCGGTTGTGGACCCGCTTCCGGTGGGCCGTCCGACGGACTTGCGGATGTACGGCCCCGGCAAGCGGCAGGGCTGTGACGACACCCGCCTGTCGCAGCCCGCGCGCCCACGGGACCCGGCGGTCCTGAGAGCCGCTGTGGTGGGCGTGCGGCCCGAGGGGGACACACCCATCGGCCTGTCGCCGCGGGAGTGCAACGCCGGCTCCGGCCACAGCGCCTTCCCCGACATGCCCGAGGCGGCAGTCCTCGTACGGCAGTTGACGCGGGCTTCGCCACCCACTGCGGACGCGTACCGGCTGCGGGGCCGGGAGGTCGGCGGGGGCGGCGGCGCCAAGACCGCTCCGCGCCTGACCCCCGGTCAGTACACCGACACCATCGGGCCCGGCGAGACGCGCTGGTACGCGGTGGACCTGGATGCCGCGGCCACGGCCGACCTGGCGGTCACCGCGGTTCCGCGTGCGGGCGCCGAGGTCTCCCACGGGGACGGGATCGAGCTGCGGCTCGCCGCCCCCGGCGCGTACTCCACGGCCTGCGGCACGGACTTTGTTCACTTCGGGCAGGACGAGGGCGCCATGCCGCTCAGCGGCGCCGTCAGCCGCGTCCCGTCCGCCGACGGGCACGGCGGCTGCGACACGGCCGGACGCTACGCGCTGTCCGTGCACCGCACCGGGGACGCGGGCTCGGACCGCGCGCGCTGGCCGGTCGAACTGCGCTACGGCGCCGAGGCACCGCTCGCCGCCGGGACCACCCCGGCGCCCGCCGTGACGCGGTTCGGTGACGTACCGGACGCGGTGGCCGGGACGCCCCGGGACGTCGAGGGCGGCACCGGCTTCAACGACGCGCTGCGGCTGCGCAGGGGCGTGTGGCGCGACGCGCTGCTGCCCGGGCAGACCCGCTTCTACAAGGTGCGGGTGGGCTGGGGACAACGGCTGGTGTATGCGGCGGAGTTCGCCAATGAGCCGGTGCCGGAGGCGGACGGGCCCGTGGTGGCGTCCTTCGTGGCGACCGCCGCGTACGGGCCGCAGCGGCAGCCCGTGGAGGACGCCTCCGGTGTCCCGCAGCGGCGGTCCTACTCCGGGCGTCCCGTGTCGGTGGGGCTCGGCACGGTGCCGGTGACGTGGACCAACCGCTGGGTCGCCGCGGGCGCCGCCCCGGGGGTCCGTGCGAGTGGTGACTACTACGTCGCCGTGTCGCTCGGGCCGGGCGCGGCGCGCCTCGCGCGGAGCTCGGCGGTGGGGGTCGTCCTGCGCGTGGACGTGGCAGGGACGGAGTTGTCCGGTCCGCAGTACAAGGCGGCCGCGCGGGGCGCCGGTTCGCCTTCCGGGGCGGCCGCGAAGGACATCGCGGCGACCACGCCGGCCAGCGGTGCGGACAGGGGAGGATTCATGACCGCGGGCGACGTGCTCGCGGCGGGAGCGGGCGGCGCGGTGGCGCTCGCGGGTGTCGCGGCGGTGGCCGCACGGAGCCGGCGGCGGAGGGACGGGGCGTGATCCGCAGGACGATGGCGGCCGTGGTGGCCGCGTTCCTGTTGGCGGCCGGGCCGGCGGGAGCGGCCTTCGCCGACTCCGCCGCCCCGGCCTGGCAGCCGCGGGGCGAGGTTGTACAGGGCGAACCGAGCACGGCCGACGCCCCGCAGCTCACGGCCGGTGTGCTGTACCGGGACACGCTGCCGCCGGGCGAGGGCGCGCGGCACTACGCCGTCCAGCTCGACGCGAAGAGCTCGGCCTACCTCGCCGTCTTCGTGCTTCCCGAGCCCGGCAGCGAGGTGGCGTTCGGCGACGGGGTGGACCTGAGCCTGGAGAGCACCGACGGCACCCGCTGCGACAGCGACCACCGCACCTTGTCCAGCGACGGCGCCGCCCGTCCGCTGGGCACCGCGGTCACGCGGACGATCGGCGCGGACGAGCCGTGCCAGGAGGCCCATGCCTACGTCCTGTCCGTGACCCGCAAGTCGGCGGGCACTTCCGACCCGGCGCCGTGGCCGCTGCAGATACGCCTCACGACCGAACCGGGGCTCGTCCCCGGTGCCACGCCGGGGCCCGCCGCGAGTGCGGGCACGCGGACCCCCGTGCCCGCGGCCGGCACCGCGCGCGGGACACGCGGCGGCACCGACTTCGCCGGGGCGGCGGAGCTCGGCGCGGGTGTGTGGAAGGACCTGGTGCGGCCGGGGCAGACCCGTTTCTACAAGGTGCCCGTGGAATGGGGGCGGCAGGCGTGGATCGACGCCGAGTTCGCCAACGCGCCGGTGACGAGGGCCGGCGGCTTCGCGGCCTCGGGCGTGCGGGTGGAGGTGTACAACCCCCGCTGGGGATTTGTCGGCGGCGCCGCCGGCACGTACGCGGGGAAGCAGACCTCCGTCACGGCGACCACCGGAACGGTCGCCTACGCCAACCGCTGGGAGGCCGGCGGCGAGGTCTCCGCGGCGTGTTGCGACGGCCCGTACTACGTGGCGGTCACCGTCCACCGGGACGTCGCGGGATTCGTGCGCGGCGCGCTCCCCGTCACCCTGCGGGTCGGGCTGGAGGGCGAGGCACGGGCCGCTCCCCGGTACGACGGCGATCCCACCGCCGACCTCGGCCTGCCCGGGGAGGACGGTTCCGGGGGTGAATCGGCCCTGCGGCTGGCCGGGTTCGCCTCGCTGGGCGCCGGGACCGTACTGCTGCTGTCCCTGGCGGTGTGGGCAGCCTCCGCCCGGCGGCGAGCCGACGGGTGATCCGGCGCGGCCTCAGGAGGACGCCGCGAGCGCCCAGATGCCGAAGGCGAAGCACAGCGCGGCCACCAGCAGCACGGGCACGACCACGCCGGTGGCGGGGCCGGGACGCCGGGCCGCGGCAGCCGGCACGGCGCGCGGGGCCGGAAGGGGCGGTGCGCCCGCTCCGCCGGCGGTCGCCGTGTACGGGGGCGTGGGCGCCGGGGTGACCGGGGGCTGCGTCGGCGGGGTCGGCGGGGTCGGGTCGGACGACGTGACCGCGGCCGGCGGCATCGGCGGCGGCAGCCGGAAGCTGCCGGTGTCCTCCGCGGCCGGTGCCCGGTGCACCGGGCCGTCCGGGGTGAAGCCCCCGGGCAGCGGGCCGATCTGGTCGAAGACCTCCACCGGTTCCTCGCCCGGGTCCGCCTCCGGCAGCAGTTCCACGGCAGCGGCCAGCGCTTTGCGGGCGCCGGACGCGGTGCGGAAACGGGCCTCGGGGTCGGGCTGCAGCAGGGTTCCGACGACATCCCACAACGGCCCGGGGACGCCGAGCGGCGCCCGCGGCTTCCCGTGCGCGTACTGGGTGACGATCGCCTCGGCGTCCGGCTTGACGCCGCCCAGCAGGTAGAGCGCGACCAGCCCCGCTGCGTACAGGTCGGCGGGGAAGTCCGGGTCGGCGCCCATCATTTGCTCGGGCGCGAAGTAACCGGGCGTGCCGACCACGTAGTCGGCGGCGGTCAGACGGGGCTCGCCCTTGCGCATCGCGATGCCGAAGTCCGACAGCCGCAGGTGCGGGCTGCCGGTGCCGGTCGCCTCCATCAGGAGGTTCGCCGGTTTGATGTCCCGGTGCACCACGCCCTCGGCGTGCACCGCGGTCAGCCCGGACAGCAACTGGTCCAGCAGAGCGCACACATAGCGCGGGGGCAGCGGTCCGTAGTCGCCGATGAGGTGCGCCAGCGAACCGCCGCGCACCAGGTCCATGGTGAACAGGACCTTGTCGTCGTCGGCGGCCCAGCTCGCGGGGGCCAGGACATGCGGGTGGTCGATGCGCAGGGCCTGCTCGCGGACGAAACGCAGCAGGGCGTGGGCGTCGCTCTGGTGAAGGACCTTGGCCGCCACGTAGCGGCCGCGCCGCCGGTCCCAGGCCCGCCACACCGCGCCCGAACCGCCGCGGCCGACCGGGTCGACCAGCTCGTACCGGCCCGCGAAGACCTCACCCATGTCCTGCGTCCGCCCCCTGTGCCCGTCGCCGCTGCGTCTCGTAGTGCCGGACCGCGTCCTCGGCGGGCCCGACGCCGTACACACGGAGGAAGTCTGCCAGCTGTGGATGGGCCGGGGCGAGGGAGTCGGCGGCTTCGGCGATCTCGGCGGGCGGCGCCGTCGCGCGCAGCAGCGTGCGCAGCTCGTGGACGACGCGGCGTGCGGGCGGCATCTGCTGCCCAGTGGTCGAACTCTGCGTCGTCCCCAGTACCGAGGAGCCCTCGGACCGTCGGATCTCCTCCATCCGGCCGGCCGCCTCCACGGGGGTCACGATCCCCCCGGCGGCCTCCGCGCCGAGTTCGCGCAGCGCCTGGAGCCGCTGCACGACCGACGGATTGCCGATCTTGGCCCGCTGGCCGCTCATCAGCTGCGACAGCATCGGCGCCGACAGGCCCAGGACCCCGGCCAGCCGTGCCTGGTTGAGTGCCAGATCGGCCATCAGCCGCCTGAAGAGCTCCCCGAGCGGCTCGCCGTACCAGGTGCGCTGCATCTCCCGGACGCGTGCGGTGGCATCCTGCTGAGAGGTGTCCATGCGGGCTCCTGACGGGTGACCTTTGCGGCCGCGAACTTGCCCGTCATCCTACGGACACCGATACTCGGTCGGTGATCGTCGTGGCAGCCGGTACGCTGGTCTGCGGCACGGGGCCTTAGCTCAGTTGGTAGAGCGCCGTCTTTGCATGGCGGATGTCAGGGGTTCGACTCCCCTAGGCTCCACAATCCCCGACCGGGCCGGAACCTCATCGAGGTCCCGGCCCTTCGTGTTTCCGCCCCGGTCCTCCCGCCCCGTTCACAGGGCGGCCCGCCCGCCGCCTCGGCATGCTGGAGCCATGTTCGGAAAAACGAGAGCGTTCAGCGGCTTCGCCGTGGACGACATCGACAAGGCCAGGGAGTTCTACGGGGACACGCTGGGGCTGGACGTCGGCGAGGAACACGGACGGCTGACCCTGCGGATCGAGGGCGGCACCAGGGTGCTGGTGTACCCGAAGCCGGGCCACACCGCGGCGTCGTTCACCGTCCTGAACTTCCCCGTCGACGACATCGACCGGGCGGTGGACGAGCTGGTCCGGCGCGGTGTCGCCTTCGAGCGCTACCCAGGCTTCGAGCACGACGAGAAGGGCGTCGCCCGCGCCACCGGCGGCCCGGCGATCGCCTGGTTCACCGACCCGGCGGGCAACATCCTCGCCGTCCTTCAGGAGGACTAGCCCGTCCGGGTGGACGGTGCGGCACAATCGGCGGCGTGCGGTTCGGCATTCTGGGGGAGACGCGGGCTCTGCGGCCCGACGGGGAGACCGCTTCGGCGGGCGGGCCCGGCCGGCGCGCGCTGCTCGCGATGCTGCTGCTGGAGGCCGGGCGGATCGTCAGCACCGAGCGCCTGATCGACGGACTGTACGGCGAGGAGCCCCCGGCCGGCGTGGGCAACGCGCTCCAGTCGCAGGTCTCCCGGCTGCGTTCCGCGATCGGGGCGCCCGTCGAGAGCCACCCCGGTGGATACCGGCTCGCCGTGCCGCGGGACGAGGTCGATGTCCACCGCTTCGAGCGGCTTGCCGCCGAGGGCCGGGGGGCGCTGGCCGCCGGTGAGCGCACGCGGGCGGCCGGGCTGCTCCGTGAGGCGCTCGGGCTGTGGCGGGGGTCCGCTCTGTCGGACGTGGGCGACGCCCCCTTCGCCGGGCCGCAGATCACCCGTCTGGAAGAGCTGCGCGTCGCGACAGTGGAGGACCGGATCGCCGCGGACCTCGCGCTCGACCCGCACCGGCACGGCGAGCTGGCGGCCGAGCTGCGTGAGCTGGTGGCCGCGTATCCGCTCCGCGAGCGGCTGCGGGCCCAGTTGATGCGGGCGCTGTACAGCTGCGGGCGCCAGTCCGAGGCGCTGGCGGTGTACGAGGACGCGCGTCGTGAGCTCGCCGACTCCTTGGGCGCCGACCCCGGACCGGAACTCGCGGAGACGCATCTGGCGGTGCTGCGCGGCGACCCGGGCCCGAGTGTCGGCACGGTGCCCGTTTCCCTCGGTTCGGGTGTTTCACGTGAAACACCGCCCGCTGCGCCCCCGCCTCCGCGGCACGCGCTGCCGGCCCAGCTCACCAGCTTCATCGGGCGGGAGGAGGAGCTGCGGCGGATCGGGTCGCTGCTGACCGGCGCACGGCTGGTCACCCTGGTCGGGCCGGGCGGTGCGGGAAAGACCCGGCTCGCCGTCGAGGCGGCGGACCGGTATGCCGGGGAGGCGTGCTTCGTCGATCTGTCCGGGCTGACCCACGGCTCCGCGGTGCCGCAGGCGATCGCCGGGGCGCTGGGGCTGCGCGAGGCGGGCCCGCTGTCCTCCGCAGGCCGGGAGGCGGGGGCTCCCGGTCCCCTGGCACGGCTCACCGCGGCGCTCACCGATCGCGATCTGCTGCTGGTGCTGGACAACTGCGAGCACCTGATCGACGACGTGGCCCGCCTCGCCCATGGCCTGCTGTCCGCCTGTACCGGCCTGCGGGTCCTGGCGACGAGCCGGGAAGCGCTGGGGATCACGGGGGAGGCCCTGTCACCGCTCGCGCCGCTCCCGCTGCCCGAGGAGGGGGCGGATGACGCCGCCGTGCTCGCCTCTCCCGCGGTCCGGCTGCTCACCGACCGGGTCGCGGCGGCCGGATCCGCCGAGAGCTTGCAGGACCCCGGGACCGCCGCCCGTATCTGCCGGGCCCTGGACGGCATACCGCTCGCCATCGAGCTGGCCGCCGCCCGCCTGCGCTCGTTGTCGGCCGCCGAGATCGCCGACCGGCTCGACGCCCTCCCGGGGGCCACCGGCTCCGGGGACCGCTTCCGGTTGCTGTCCCGCGGCAGCCGTACCGCCACCCCGCGCCAGCGCACCCTGCGCGGGGTCGTCGACTGGAGCTGGGAGCTGCTGTCCGAGGAGGAACGGACCGTTTTGCGCCGGACGTCCGCCTTCGCCGGCGGCTGGACCCTCTCAGCCGCCGAGGCGGTCTGCGCAGGACCGGCGGACCAGGCGGCGGGCACCCCGGTGATCGGCTCCGACGATGTGCTGGACCTGCTCGCCTCACTCGTCGACAAGTCACTGGTCGTCATCCACCGTCCCGAGGCCGGTGCCGCCCAGGGGACGCGCTACCGGCTGCTCCAGACCATCCGCGCCTATGCCGCGGACCGCGCGGCGGAGGCCGGCGAGACCGAGCGGCTGCGGCGCGCGCACGCCGGGTACTTCCTCGACCTGGCCCTGACCGCGGACCCCCATCTGCGGCGCGCCGAACAGCTCGACTGGCTGGCCCGCCTGGCCGCCGACCACGACAACCTGCACTCCGCCCTGCGCGGCGCGGTCGCCGCGGGGGACATCGCCGCCGCCCTGCGGCTGCTCGCCTCCCTGTGCACGTACTGGATGCTCCGCGGCATGCGCTACGAAGGCGCCCAGCCCGCGGCCGAACTCCTCCGGGCGACCGGGACGGGCCCGCCGGAGGGGCTGGACGAGGAGTACGCGCTGTGCGTCATGACGGCCGCGGCCGGTACCCCGGACCAGGGAGAACTGGCCGCGCACTTCGCCTCCGTGGCCGAGGTGGTACGCCGGCTCGGCGGCCTGCCGCGCCGGTTCCCCGTGCTCAATCTGCTGTGGGCGCCGTTCTCCGGCGTCCCCGACACCGAGACGTACGCGGTGTACCGGCGAGAGCTGGCGAGGCAGGCCGAGGAACCCTGGCAGACCGCGCTCATGCACATCGGCTCGGGATTCCAGCTGTGGATGGTGGAGGGCGACATAGACGCGGGACAGGCTGAGTTCACCGCCGCGCTCGCGGCCTTCCGCGCACTCGGCGACCGGTGGGGCACCATCATGGCGCTCACCCAGCTGGCCTGGCTCGCTGGAGTCCGCGGCGATCTGCCGCGCGCCCTGCGCCTCGTGGACGACGCGCTGACCGTCGCGCGGGAGATCGGCGCCACGGAGAACGTCGCCGAACTGCTCGGCGAGCGCGGCAAGAACGCCGTCCGCGCGGGCCGTCCCGACCGGGCCCGCGCCGACTTCACCGCGTGCCTGGATCTCGCCCGCAGGTCCGGCGCCCGGGAGATGCTCGCCGGCGCCCACCTGGGTCTCGGCGAGTGCGCGCGGCTGGAGGGCGACCTCGCCGAAGCGCGCCGGCTGTGCGAACTGGCCCTGTCCGAGTGCCTGACCGGCTGGTACACCGGCGAGGGCGCACGCACTGAGACGCTCATCGCGTTGGGCCGGATCGCCCTGGCGGAAGGCCGTCCCGAGCAGGCCCGCGCACGTTTCCTGGAAGCCGCCGACCCCGCGCACGGCGCACGGAACCTGCCCCTGGCGGCAGCCCTCGCCGAGGCCCAGGCCGACCTCTCGCTCGCCGAGGGCGACCACGACGCGGCCGCGGAACGCCTCGGCATCGCCCGCGCCCTGCGCGGCCCGTCGGTCCCCGCGCTCCCCGGGACCGACCGCACCGACGCCGTCGTACGGGCCGCCCTGGACTCCCCCTCCTACGAGGCGGCGTACGCGCGCGGCGCGCGGCTCCCCGTGGACCGGGCCCTGAGGGCGCTGACGGGCCCGGCCGCCGGCGCGTAGCAAGCGGTCAGCGCGCGGTGCGCGACCGGTCAGCGTCCCCGGCCACCGTTGCGCCCATGACGACGACACACACCGCACCGACACCGCGGGCCCCGGGCCCCGCCCGCCACCGGTGGGCCGCGCTGGCCGTCTGCTGCCTGGGCGCCGTGCTCCTCGGCATCGACAACAGCGTCCTCAACTACGCGATCCCGTCCCTGCTCAGGGACATGCACCCGAGCGGCACCCAGATCCTGTGGATCTCCGATGTCTACGGTTTCGCCATGGGCAGCCTGCTGGTCGTCATGGGCAACCTCGGCGACCGTCTCGGCCGCAAGCGCCTGATGCTGCTGGGCGCCGTCGCCTTCGGCGTCGCCTCACTGCTCACCGCGTACGCCCCCGACCCCGGGCTGCTCATCGCCGGGCGGGCCCTGCTGGGCGTGGCCGGCGCGATGATGGTGCCCTCGACCCTGTCCCTGCTGCGCCATGCCTTCACCGATCCCAAGGAGCGCACCACCGCGATCGGCATCAGCAGCGGCATCGGCGCGGCGAGCTTCGCCCTCGGACCGGTCGTCGGCGGGCTGCTGCTGGACCACTTCTGGTGGGGCTCGGTGTTCCTGGTCAACGTTCCGCTGATGGCCGTCGTCCTGGTCGCCGGGACGCTGGTGCTGCCCGAGTCGCGCAATCCGCGCCCCGGGCGGCTGGACTGGCCCGGTGTCCCCCTGTCGGTCATCGGTGTGCTGGGTGCCATCTACGCGATCAAGACCGGCTTCCGGGACGGCGCGGGCCACGCACCGGTGTGGATCGCGGCGGCGGTGGGGGTCTCGGCCCTGCTGCTCTTCGTCCGCCGTCAGGGCCGCGTGGAGGAGCCGCTGATCGACCTGGGGCTGTTCCGCAACCCCGCCTTCAGCGGTGCGGTCGGCGCCAACCTGGTGATGATCTTCGCGTCGTCCACGCTGTCGCTGGCCTTCGCGATGTACTTCCAGACCGTCCGCGGCTGGTCGCCGTTCACCGCGGGCCTGGCGCTGCTGCCCGGTCCGCTCGCCGCCGCCTTCGCCGCGCCGCTCGCCACCGCGCTGATCCCGCGCATCGGCCGGGCCAGGGTCGTCGCCCTGGGTCTCGTCCTGGTGGCCGCGAGCACCGCGGTCCTCGGGCAGCTGTCCGACCCGGGCACGCCCTACGGGGAGTTGCTGGCGCCGCTGGCCGTCAACGGTATGGGGATCATCCTGATCGTCTCGGTCACCAACGACACGATCCTGGCGAGCGCCCCCAAGGATCGCACCGGCGCGGCCGCTGCCGTCTCGGAGACCGCGATGGAGATGGGCGGGTCGCTGGGCATCGCCGTCCTCGGCTCCGTGCTCGGCTCGGTCTACCGCGACGCCCTGGTCCTGCCCGCCGGGCTGCCGGACGGAGCGGCACGGGCCGCCCGCGAATCGGTCGGCGGTGCGGTCGAGGCCGGTACCCGGATCCAGGGGGCGGCGGGGACCGCGCTGACCGAGACCGCCAGGGACGCGTTCTGCCACAGCATCCAGGTCACGACGCTGGCCGGCGCGGTGCTCATCGCCTGCGGCGCGGTCGGGGCCCGCTGGGCCCTGCGCGCGGTGCCCGTGGAGATCCACGACCCCGAGGCGGAGCCGGAGACCGCTGATCAGGTCGTGCCCGCGCGGCAGTGAGTCCGTACGCGACGCGGGAGGGCGGCGGACCGCACGGTCCGCCGCCCTCCCGCGTCATGAGGGGCTCACGCGGCGGTGGTGCCGGCACCGCACCGCCGCCGCTGCTCCGGGCCCCGCCTCAGGGATACGTCTCCCCGTTGCCGGGGCGGTCCTTCGAATCGGCCTCGGCCTGCTTGGCCTGCACCTCGGGGTCGAGGGCGTCGACGGGGGAGCCGTCGACCTTGCCGAAGGCGGCGTCGGAGCCGACCCCGCCGTTGAGCGAGGCGCGGTCGGCGACCTCGGTGGCCGGCGCGGGCTCCACCAGCCAGTCGGGATTGGTCTGCCTGCTCCACCACTTCCAGGCCGCGAATCCGCCGCCCGCGACCAGGCCCACCAGCAGGAAGCCCCTGGCGAAGCGCCCGGTGCGGGCGCGCCGCACCTGGCGGCGCTCCAGTTTGCGGATGTCGTCGGCCGTGACATGGCTACGCAGTACGGCGACCGCCGCGGCCGCCCGGACCGCCGCCTCCTCCGCGGCCGGCTGGGCGACCGCGCGGACCGTGCTGACCGCCTGCTCCACGCGCGGGGCCGTGTAGTCCGCCGCCTGCCGGGCCGTCCTGCGGGTCCGCTGAGCGGCGGTGCCGACGGCCTGCTGCACTCCCGGTGGCACTGCCGCCAGGGCCTGGTCGACGCGCGACGCCAGATGGGCGTCGTACTGCAGACGGGCCGCGTCGCGGGCCTGCAGGGCGGCCGAGGACACCCTGGGTGCCAGATACAGCCGCGCCTCGTCCGCGTAGTGCGCGGCGCCGCCCTTCGCTGTGTCGGCGTACGGCGCCACCACGTCCGCGGCGTGTCGCACGCTGTTCCTCGTCCTTCCGGCTGCGTCGCGCACGCTGTCGATGCGGGTCACGAGAACCTCCTCCTCGGTGGCGTTACGTTTTCGCCTTTCCACCCGGTTTGAAATCATGCCCGTGACGACGGGGAACGGCATGTGCGTACGGGCATCCGGGTCAAGCCGGCGTCCGCCCGGGGTACCGCCGCGAAGCCGGTCCGCGACGGGGCGCGGCAGAAGCTCCGACGTGCGAGGATTTGTCCCTGTCGTCGAGGACTGATGGAAGGTAGACCCGTGGCCGAGCAGCTCCACGCCACCCTGAGGACCAACCACGGGGACATCACCATCCGGCTCCTGCCGGACCACGCGCCGAAGACCGTCCAGAACTTCGTCGGGCTCGCCGAGGGCACCCGCGAGTGGACCGACCCGCGCACCGGTCATCGGTCCACGGAGCCCCTCTACGACGGCACGATCTTCCACCGCGTCATCTCCGGCTTCATGATCCAGGGCGGCGACCCGCTGGGCAACGGCACCGGCGACCCGGGCTACCAGTTCGGCGACGAGTTCCACCCCGAGCTGGCCTTCACCAGGCCGTACCTGCTGGCCATGGCGAACGCGGGGCCCGCGACGAACGGCTCGCAGTTCTTCATCACCGTGTCCCCCACGACCTGGCTGACCCACAAGCACACCATCTTCGGCGAGGTCGTCGACCCGGCCAGCCAGAAGGTCGTGGACGCCATCGCGGCCACGGTGACCAACCCTCGCACCGACCGCCCGGTGGAGGACGTCGTCATCGAGAGCGTGGCCGTCGAGCGCCGGTAGGGCGTCCCCGGGAACTCAACCGCCCTGCCCGTCCGTCTGATGTGCGGGGCGATTCCGCGGTGAAGGGCTGAGAGATGACCGACCAGACGGTCCGCTGCTACCGGCACCCGGACCGGGAGACCGGCATTCGGTGCTCGCGCTGCGAGCGGCCCATCTGCCCCGAGTGCATGGTCAACGCCTCGGTCGGCTTCCACTGCCCCGAGTGTGTGCGCGACGCGCGCCGGGAGACGCAGGCCGCCGGGCCGCGCACGGTGGCGGGCGGCAGCGTGACGGGCGACCCGCACCTGGTGACCAAGATCCTCATCGGGCTGAACCTGGCGGTCTTCCTGATCGTCAAGGCGGTCGGCGAGCAGGTGGTGAACAAGCTGGCGCTGATCGGCCGGGCCTGCAACGACTTCGGCACCAACTGCATCGGCGTCGCCGAGGGCCCGGACCAGTGGTACCGGCTGATCAGCTCGACGTTCCTGCACCAGGAGCTGTGGCACATCGGCTTCAACATGCTCTCGCTGTGGTGGATCGGCGCTCCGCTGGAGGGACTGCTCGGCCGCGCACGCTATCTCGCGCTCTATCTGATCGCCGGGCTGGGCGGCGGTGCGCTGGTCCTGCTGCTGGCGCCGAACGTGGGCTCGCTGGGCGCCTCGGGTGCGATCTACGGACTCTTCGGTGCCATGGCCGTCTTCATCAAGCGGCTCCGGATGGACATGCGCCCGGTCCTGATCCTGCTGGGGCTGAACCTGGTGTTCACGTTCTTCTGGGCGGGCATCAGCTGGCAGGCCCACATCGGGGGCCTGGTCGCCGGTGCCCTCGTGGCGGTGGGGATGGCGTACGCGCCGCCCGCGCGCCGTTCCGCGGTGCAGTGGGGGACGGCCGCCGCCGTGCTGGTTGCGGTGCTGGTCGTCGCGTGGGTGGGCGTCGCAAGAATCACCGGCTAGGCCGTAACCCGCTCTGTTGATCTGACGTTATCCACAGAGACGGACAGGCCCCCTGTGCATTCTGTGGGCACGTCGTGCCCGGGCCCGCACACACCGTGTCTGACCTGCAAGATCAATGAAAGACCGGTGGCCCGTACATCGGACCACCGGTCACACCGGCGTCAACCCGGTAGTGGTTATCCACAGATCGTGCGACCTTTTCAACACTGTGGATGACGGTTGTGGATAACTGTGCGATCGACTACTTCCACTGCGTGGAGACGACGAAGCCACCCGCGATGAAGCCGAAGCCCACGGCGATGTTCCAGTTGCCCAGCTGCTCCACGGGCCAGTTGCCCTGCGTCACATAGAAGATGACGATCCACGCCAGACCGACGAGGAAGAGCGCCAGCATCAACGGCGCGACCCAGCCCCTGCCGGTGCTCAGCTTTATGACGGCGGTCTTCGCCGGCGGCGGGGTGAAGTCTGCCTTCTTGCGGATCCGTGACTTCGGCACGAGGAACTCTCCTGTCGATGCGCTGCGTGACCGCGCGGGTGACGTGTGGTGGGATCTGGCGGGCGGCGAGGCGAACCAGGCCGCCAGGCGTCCGTTAGCGTAGTGCTTCCAAGGGTTGGAAGGAGATAAGGCTACGGTGAGTACTCCGGTCCACGCCTCCCCCACCCGCCGATCTGCCCGGTCTGTGGTGCTTCGCCTGCTCAGCGGGGCTGTTTTCGCACTTGCCGGGCTGCTGTTCTGGGTGAGTTTCGACACTGCCAAGGGTGTGGACATCCGCACCGACGAGCCCCTGCTGCGCCTGTCGGACCGGGTCCAGGAGAAGAGCCGGCAGAACGAGAAGCTCGACAACGAGCTCTCCGGGGTGCGCAAGGACGTCGATTCCCTCGCCCACGCCGACAGCGGGGTCAGCGACGCCACCCGTGAAAGGCTCGACCGGCTGTCCGCCGAGGCGGGGACGAGCAAGCTGAGCGGCCCCGCCGTCTCCGTCACCCTCAATGACGCGCCGCCGGACGCCACGCCGCTCGTCCCCGGCGTGCCCGACCCCCAGCCCAACGACCTCGTGATCCACCAGCAGGACCTTCAGGCCGTCGTCAACGCCCTGTGGGCGGGCGGCGCCTCGGGCATCAAGGTCATGGACCAGCGGCTGATCTCCACCAGCGCGGTGCGCTGCGTCGGCAACACCCTCATCCTGCAAGGGCGTGTCTACTCGCCGCCCTACAAGATCACGGCGGTGGGCGACCCCGGCAAGCTCCACAAGGCGATCGACCGGAGCCCCGCGATCCAGAACTACCTGCAGTACGTCAACGCCTACGGACTCGGATGGAAAGTCGAGGACGACAGGCGGGTGACTCTGCCCGGCTACTCCGGCACAGTGGATCTGCACTACGCCAAGCCTGTGGGGTGATCGCCGTGCGCCTGGTGGTGCGGACGCTGAGCGAGTTGTGCGTCACCGCGGGCGCGCTGATGGTCCTCTTCGTGGTGTATGTGCTCTTCTGGACCGGCTTACGGGCCGACAGCGCCATGGACGGCGAGGTCCACCGGCTCCAGGACAGCTGGGCGACGCAACCGGCCGGCTCGGCACGGCCGTCCACCGCGCACAAGGTGCCGGACTCCGGGAAACCCGCTCCTCAGGTGACGCCGTATCCACAGGGCAGGGCGTTCGCCGTCATGTACATCCCCCGCCTCGGGCGCGCCTGGCGCAAGCCGGTGCTGCAGGGCACGGAGACCGGCACCCTCAAGCGGGGTCTCGGCCACTACGCGGACACCGCGCGCCTCGGCGGAGCGGGCAACTTCGCCGTCGCCGGCCACCGCCGCACCTACGGGGACCCGTTCAAGGACTTCCCGCGGCTGCGCAAGGGCGACGAGGTCGTCCTCACCGACGGCCGCACCTGGTACACGTACGAGATCGACCGCGCACCCTACCGCACGGTGCCCACCGACGTCGCGGTCGTCGACCCGGTGCCGGCGAAGTCCGGCTACACCGTTCCCGGGCGCTATCTGACCCTGACCACGTGCGATCCCGAGTGGGGTCACAGCCACCGGCTCGTCACCTGGGGGCACCTGGAATCCGCACAGCCTGTGGAGGACGGCGTGCCCGAGGGACTGTCGGGCTAATCTTGGCGTGGCACGGGCAGCAGGGAGCAGGAAGGCAGCGCATGTACGGCTTCATCTGGAGGCACCTGCCGGGCAACGCGTGGGTGAAGGCGGCGATCTCGCTCGTCCTCGCCCTCGCCGCCGTGTACGTCCTCTTCCAGTACGTCTTCCCGTGGGCGGAGCCGCTGCTCCCCTTCAACGACGTGACCGTCGACCAGGGGATGGCGGCGGTACGGTGAGCGCCCGCATCCTCGTCGTGGACAACTACGACAGCTTTGTCTTCAACCTGGTCCAGTACCTCTACCAGCTGGGTGCCGAGTGCGAGGTGCTCCGCAACGACCAGGTCGCCCCCGCCCACGCGCAGGACGGCTTCGACGGGGTCCTGCTGTCGCCGGGACCAGGCACCCCGGAAGAGGCCGGGATCTGCGTGGACATGGTGCGGCACTGCGCGGCCACCGACGTCCCGGTCTTCGGTGTGTGCCTCGGCCTGCAGTCCATGGCGGTCGCCTACGGCGGGGTCGTGGACCGGGCGCCCGAACTGCTGCACGGCAAGACCTCCCCGGTGTTCCACGAGGGGCGCGGGGTCTTCGCCGGGCTGCCGACGCCCTTCACCGCCACCCGGTACCACTCCCTGGCAGTCGAACGTGACACCCTGCCGGAGGAGTTGGAGGTCACCTCCTGGACGGAGAACGGCATCGTGATGGGCCTGCGGCACCGCACCGCCCGGGTGGAGGGCGTCCAGTTCCACCCGGAGTCGGTGCTCACCGAATGGGGACACCGGATGCTCGCCAACTGGCTGGCCGAGTGCGGCGACCAGGACGCCGTCGAGCGTTCCGCGGGCCTCGCGCCTGTGGTCGGAACCAGGGCGTGATTGCGTGACCGCGCATCGGCACTTCGGTGACACCGCCGAATTCGCCGCCGCGGTGGAGGGGTTGGCCGACCCGCTCAACGACCCGCTGCCGAACCCCTCGCGGCGCGCGGATCGGCCCGAGGAGCCCCCGGTCCAGGAGCAGGAGCCGCCGGCCCAGGAACCGCGGCGGACACCCGAGGAGAGCCAGGTGCTCGCGCAGGGGAAGTACGCGCCGCCGGCCCCGCGGCACGCGCAGCCCTCCGGGTACGAGCCGGCGGCCCCGGCGGCGCCCGCCCAGGCCCCGACCGCTCCGGCCCCCCCCGCTCCGGTTTCCGTCCCGCCGTGGGAGGAGCAGGCGCCGCAAGCGCCTGAAGGCGCCCGCGTCGTACGCAGGCGGCCCACCGAGGAAGAGCGGGACGCCGCCCGTCGCAGGGCGGCCGGCGCCCCCGGCGACACGATGGCGATGCCCGTCGTGGACGCCCCGGGCCCCGTCCCGCGCCGCGGCACGGGCACGGGTGACGGGGACGGGCCGGAGGAGAAGCCCGAACCGCCGCGCCCGGAACGCGAGGACGAGAGCGTCCTCGCCGTCGGCGGGCGCGCCGCCCGCCGCAAGGCCGCCCAGGAGGCCGCACGCCGCGGCGGCAGAGGACACAGGCGTTCCGGTGTCAACCCGGGCGCCCAGGACGCCACAGGGGCGCTCACGGCCCCGGACGCGTCCACTCCGGCGATCGCGTCGCCCCCCGGCTCCCGCCTCGAGGCGCGGCGCGCGGCCCGTGCGGCCAAGGAGAGCCCCGGAGTGATCGCCAGCCGCGTCGTCGGCGAGGTGTTCATCACCTTCGGCGTGCTGATGCTGCTGTTCGTCACCTACCAGCTGTGGTGGACCAACGTCCTGGCCCACCAGCAGGCCGGCGGGGCCGCCAACAACCTTCAGAAGCAGTGGGAGGGCGAGAAGGCGACGCCCCGCGATCCTGGCGCGTTCTCGCCCGGCCAGGGCTTCGCGATCATGTACATCCCCAAGCTGGACGTGAAGGCCCCCATCGCCGAGGGCACCGACAAGCACAAGGTGCTCGACAAGGGCATGATCGGCCACTACGACGGTCAGTTGGAGACGGCGATGCCCTGGGACAAGCAGGGCAACTTCGCGCTCGCCGCCCACCGCAACACCCATGGCGAGCCGTTCCGCTACATCAACAAGCTGGTCGACGGCGACAAGGTCGTCGTCGAGACGGAGTCGACGTACTACACGTACCAGGTCACGAGCATGCTGGCCTCGACCCCGCCGTCCAACACCTCCGTGATCAAGCCGGTCCCCAACGGATCCGGCTTCAGCAAGCCGGGCCGCTACATCACATTGACCACCTGCACACCGGAGTTCACGAGCAAGTACCGGCTGATCGTCTGGGGCAAAATGGTCGAGGAACGGCCGCGTGCCAAGGGCAAGCCGGACGCGTTGGTCGAGTAGGCCGGGGACGTACGCACAGATCGGGGCAGCGGTGTCGACCACCCAGCAGGACCACCACCGGGAGACCGCGCCGTACCCGCGGCGTACCCGCGACGGCGTCGCCGCCGTCGTCAGCCTGATCGGTGAACTCCTCATCACCGCGGGACTGGTGCTCGGTCTCTTCGTCGTCTACTCCCTGTGGTGGACCAACGTCCTGGCCGACCGCCAGGCCAAGCACGACGGCGACGCTGTCCGCCGCCAGTGGGCCGCCGAGCAGCCGGGCAAGCTCGACACGAAGAACGGCATCGGCTTCCTGCACGTCCCCGCCATGGGCAAGAACTTCGAGGTCCTGGTCCGCAAGGGCACCAACACCGATGTCCTCAACGAGGGCGTCGCCGGCTACTACACCGACCCCGTGAAGTCGGCCATGCCGTGGGACAAGCAGGGCAACTTCACGCTCGCGGCCCACCGCGACGGCCACGGCGCCAAGTTCCACAACATCGACAAGATCAAGAAGGGCGACCCGGTCGTCTTCGAGGACCGCGACACCTGGTTCGTCTACAAGGTCTTCGCCGTCCTCCCCGAGACCTCGAAGTACAACGTCAAGGTCATCGACCAGATCCCCCGTGAGAGCGGCAGGACCAAGGCGGGCCGCTACATCACGCTCACGACCTGCACCCCGGTCTACACCTCCCGCTACCGCTACATCGTCTGGGCCGAACTCGTCCGCACCCAGAAGGTCAACGCGAAGCGGACGCCTCCGGCGGAGCTCGGCGGCTGATCCGGCCGGCACGGCAAAGGGAAGGGGCCCCGGACATCGTGTCCGGGGCCCCTTCCCTTTGCTCTCGCCGGGCCGGCGTCGGCAGCGTCAGCCGCCGTTGCCGCCGTCGATGAAGCCTCCGCCGCCGTTGTTCCCGCCGCCGTTCGGGTCCTGGACGTAGATCGTCAGGGTGTCGCCGGGCTTCATCTGGGTGCCCTGGCCCGGGTTCTGGTTCTGGACGACGGCGGCGTCGTTCGCGTTGGGCGGGAGAACCACCAGGTTCAGTCCCAGCTCGGCTGCCATGCCCCTCACCTGGCCGACCGTCTGGCCCTGAAGGTTCGGGATCGCGTTGGTGGACGGCGGCTTCGCGATGACCAGGTTGACCGTGTCGCCTGCCTTGACCGTGTTACCGGCCCCCGGGTCCGTCCTGATGACCGTCCCCGCGGCGTGGTCGGCCGACTCCTCCTCGCTGGAGGTCACCTGCAGACCGTCCGCCTTGAGGATCTGGGTGGCCTCGTCCTTGCTCTTGCCTTCCACGTTCTTGATCGTGACCTCTTCGGGCGCCACCGCCACGGTCAGCGTGATCGTCGCGCCCTTGGCCCGCTTCTCGCCACCGTTCGGGTCCTGCTTGAGGACCGTTCCCTCCTCCTTGTCGGAGGTCTGGGACTGCTTGTCGACCTCGAAGCCCGCATCCTTCAGCGTCTGTTCGGCGTCGTCGAACTTGTCCCCGGTGACGTCGGGGACGTCGATCTTCTCGGCACCCTTGGAGAGGTTCAGGGTGACCGTCTGATCCTTGGGGATGCTCGCGTTGGGGTCGGCCGACTGCTTGCAGACGTTGCCCTTGGGCTGGTCGGCGCAGAAGACCGTGTCGCCGAAGGAGATCGTCACGTCGGCGTTCTTGGCCTTGGTCTCCGCCTCGGCCTTGGTCACGCCGACGAACGCCGGAACGGAGACCGTGCCGGCCGCGCCGTTCTTCCCGGAGAAGATCGCCTTGCCCATGAAGATCGCGCCGATGAGGACCAGGACGGCCGCGACGACGAGCAGGATGGTCGAGGTGTTGCTCTTCTTGGGCTTGCGCCGGCCACTGCCGCCGGGCCCCTGCTGGTCGTAGCCAAAACCGCCGTCGTCGTCGCGCATGGGCGGCAGCATCGAGGTGCCCGCGTCGTGCTGCGGCGGCATGGCCGTGGTGGCGGAGTCGTTGCCGTAGCCGCCGTAACCGCCGCCGTAGCCCACGGCGCCGAGGGCGACCGTGGCGCCGACGGGCTGGCCGTCGAGGCAGGCCTCGATGTCGGCGCGCATCTCGTCGGCGGACTGGTAGCGGTAGTCCGGGTCCTTGGTGAGCGCCTTGAGGACGATGGCGTCCATATCGGGGCTGACCTCGGGGTCGTACACGCTCGGGGGCTGCGGCTCCTCCCGGACGTGCTGGTACGCCACCGCGACCGGCGAGTCGCCCACGAAGGGCGGCCGAACGGTCAGCAGCTCGTACAGCAGGCAGCCGGCCGAGTAGAGGTCGGAACGGGCGTCGACGGTCTCGCCCTTGGCCTGCTCCGGTGAGAGGTACTGCGCGGTGCCGATGACGGCCGCGGTCTGCGTCATCGTCATGCCGGAGTCGCCCATGGCGCGGGCGATGCCGAAGTCCATGACCTTGACCTGGCCCTGGCGCGTCAGCATGACGTTCGCGGGCTTGATGTCGCGGTGCACGATGCCGGAGCGGTGGCTGTACTCCAGTGCCTGGAGGATGCCCACCGTCATCTCGAGCGAGCGCTCGGGCAGCAGTTTGCGGCCGGAGTGCAGCAGCTCACGCAGGGTGGACCCGTCCACGTACTCCATGACGATGTACGGGATGGAGACCCCGTCGACGTAGTCCTCGCCGGTGTCGTACACCGCGACGATCGACGGGTGGTTCAGCGAGGCGGCCGATTGGGCCTCACGGCGGAACCGGGCTTGGAAGGACGGGTCACGGGCGAGATCCACCCGGAGCGTCTTCACTGCGACGGTGCGGCCGAGCCGGCTGTCGTGGGCGATGTACACCTCGGCCATACCACCGCGGCCGAGCACCGAGCCCAGCTCGTACCGGCCGCCGAGGCGACGCGGCTCTTCCATAGCGCTTGCCCTTCCTAAACCGTCCGTGTGG
This sequence comes from Streptomyces sp. RLA123, assembly GCF_056270165.1. Taxonomy (NCBI): domain Bacteria; kingdom Bacillati; phylum Actinomycetota; class Actinomycetes; order Kitasatosporales; family Streptomycetaceae; genus Streptomyces; species Streptomyces sp. RLA123. The sequence continues at coordinate 4,095,131 of NZ_JBWDOR010000003.1, forward strand.
CTGCTCGGGCATACCGTACCCGCCGCCGCGTACCGATCCCGGCCCTGGCCGGTAGCCGATATACGACCGGTATCGCAACGTGCGTTTTCGCGCACATAAAGAGATACGGCGTGACCGGCATCACTTGTTCAGCACGGCCTCCATGACGCTCTTGGCGATCGGGGCCGCGAAACCTCCACCGGAGATGTCGCCGCGATTCGCGCTCGCGTCCTCGACGACCACGGCGACCGCCACCGGCGAACCGGAGTCCGTCTTGGCGTATGAGATGAACCACGCGTAAGGACTCTCACTGTTGTCGATGCCGTGCTGCGCGGTACCGGTCTTGCCACCCACGGTGACGCCGGAGATCTGTGCGTTCTTGCCCGTGCCGTCGGTGACGACGGTCTCCATCATCTGCTGGAGCTTCTGGGCGTTCTCCGGGCTCAGCGGCTGGGAGAACTCCTTGGGCTTGGTGTGCTCGACCACGGCGTTGCTCGGTGCCCGCAGCTCGCTCACCATGTAGGGCTGCATCAGCGTGCCGTCGTTCGCGATCGCGGAGGCCACCATCGCCATCTGCAGCGGGGTGGCGGCGGTCTCGAACTGGCCGATGGAGGACAGAGCCGTCTGCGGCTTGTCCATGGTCTTGGAGAAGTTGCTCGCCGCGGTGCGGACCGGGATGAAGAGCTCCTGGTTGAAGCCGAACTTCTGGGCCTCGTCGAGCATCTTGTCGCGGCCGAGGTCGGCGCCGACCTTGCCGAAGACCGAGTTGCAGGAGTACTGCAGGGCCACCCGGAGCGTGGCGTTCTTGCAGGGGATGGACCCCTCGTTCTTCAGCTCCTGGTGGTTGGTGTCCGGGAGGATGTACGGCACCGGCGAGTCCGTCGGGTCGTCGATGTTGCTGTACAGCCCGTTCTCCAAGGCGGCGGCCGCCGTGACCACCTTGAAGGTCGAGCCCGGAGGGTAGGTCTGGCGCAGTGCCCGGTTCAGCATCGGCTCGTCCGGGTTGTTCTCCTTCAGCAGCGAGCCCCAGGCCTTGCTGTCGTTCTTGGAGTTGCCGGCGAAGGAGGACGGGTCGTACGACGGCGTGCTGGCCAGCGCGAGGATGGCGCCGGTCCTCGGGTCGATCGCGGCGACCGCGCCCTTCTTCTTGCCCAGGCCTTCGAAGGCGGCCTTCTGCGCCTTGGCGTTCAGCGTCGTGACGACGTCGCCGCCCTGCTTCTGCTTGCCGGACAGGATGTCGACGGTGCGCTTGAAGAAGAGCCGGTCGTCGTCGCCGGTGAGGATCGAGTCGTAGATCGACTCAAGCTGGGTGGAACCGAAGGCCTGGGACGCGTAGCCGGTGACCGGCGCCCACAGGGGGCCGTCCTTGAAGGTCGCCTTGTACCGGAAGTCGCTGCCGTTGGTCTCGGAATGGCCGGTCACGGCCTTGCCGTCGACGAGTATGTCGCCGCGCGGGCTCGCGTACTGGTTGATCGCGACCCGGCGGTTGTTCGTGTCGGTCCTGAGCTCGTCGGCCTGCACGAACTGGACGTAGTTCACCCTGATCAGGAGGGCGAGCACGAGCAGCCCGCAGAAGATGGCGACTCGCCGGAGGGGCTTGTTCACTGGACGCGCACCACCTGGGTCGGCTCGGCATCGGGGGACGATGCGGGGGTCGGCGCCGGACGGCGCGCGGTGTCGCTGATTCTGAGCAGGATCGCCACCAGCGCCCAGTTGGCGATCACGGAGGAACCACCTTGGGCGAGGAAGGGCATCGTCATACCGGTCAGCGGGATCAGGCCCGTGACACCACCGGCCACGACGAACACCTGGAGCGCGAAGGCGCCGGACAGGCCGATCGCCAGCAGCTTGCCGAAGGGGTCGCGGGCGGCCAGCGCGGTGCGGGCGCCGCGCTCCACCAGGAGTGCGTAGAGCAGCAGTATGGCCATCAGTCCGGCCAGGCCCAGTTCCTCGCCGACGGTGGCGAAGATGTAGTCGCTCTTGGCGGCGAAGCCGATGAGCCGGGAGTACCCCTGGCCGAGGCCGGAGCCGAAGAGGCCGCCGGAGCCGAAGGCCCACATGGCCTGGGCGGGCTGGCTGGGCCCCTGTCCGGCCTCGATGGTGCGGAACGGGTTGAGCCAGTCCTCGACACGGCCGTGGACGTGCGGCTCGAAGCTGCCGACGACCACCGCGCCGCCCACGGACAGCAGCAGGCCGAACACGATCCAGCTGGTGCGCTCCGTGGCGACGTAGAGCATGATCACGAAGAGGCCGAAGAAGAGCAGCGAGGTGCCCAGGTCGGTCTCGAAGACCAGGATGAGGATGCTGAGGGCCCAGATCACCAGAATCGGGCCGAGGTCGCGGCCGCGGGGCAGGTACATGCCCATGAAGCGGCGGCTGGCGAGCGCGAGCGCGTCCCGCTTGACCATCAGGTAGCCGGCGAAGAAGATCGCGATGATGATCTTGACGAACTCGCCGGGCTGGATCGACATCCCGGCGATGGTGATCCAGATCCGGGCGCCGTAGACGGGCTTGAAGAAGACGGGGAGGATCAGCAGGACGAGCGCGACCACCATCGAGATGTAGGTGTAGCGCTGCAGGATGCGGTGGTCCTTGAGGAAGATCAGCACGCCCAGGAAGAACGCGACTCCCAGGGTCGACCACATCAGCTGCGTGGGCGCGGAGGATCCGCCGGGCAGCGAGGGCTCCTGGTCCAGGCGCCAGATGAAGACCAGACCCAGGCCGTTGAGCAGGGTGGCGATCGGCAGCATCAGGGGGTCCGCGTACGGCGCGAACTTGCGCACCACAAGGTGCGCGACACCGGCGATGGCGCCCAGGCCGAGGCCGTAGGCGAGCATGCCCGCCGGCAGGGAGCCGTTCTTCGCCAGGCCCACGTTCGCGTACGCGAAGACCGGGATCAGCACCGCGAAGGCGAGAAGTGCGAGCTCTGTGTTGCGACGGCTCGGCGCGCCGACGGATGTGATGGTCGTGGTGTTCGTGACAACGCTCATGCTGGACTGACGGCCCTCCTGCAGACTGCTAGCTGCCCGTGGGGCACTGCTGGGCCAGCGCCTGGTCCTCGGCGGTGAGGGAGGGGCTGGTCGACGGACTGGTGGTCGCGCCCGCGGACGGGCTGCTGGGGGGCGTGGTCGCGGTTCCGCCGGCGGTCGGGGAGCCCGTGGGGGTGCCCGTCGGGTTGCCCGTGGCCTTGCCGGAGGCGGTGCCCGCGCCCTTCTGCTGGTCCTTCTTGGCCTTGTCGGCGGCGTCGGCGCGGGCCTTGTCCAGGGATTCCTTGGTCTGGCAGACCTTGGCCTGGTGCTCCAGGTCGTCCGCGGTCTTGCGGGCGTCGGCCAGGTCGCCGGCGGCGATGGTGGCCGTCACGTACTTCCGCTGGTTCTGCGGTAGGTACTTGAGTTCGATGCCAGGGCGGTCCTCATGGACCTTCGACAGGTTGACCCAGGCCAGCTTCTGCTCGATGCCCTGGTAGATCGCCGCGTGGTCGCCCTTGACCCCGACGTAGAACTGCGTCTGCGTCCAACGGTACGCGCCGTACAGGCCACCGCCGACGACGCCGATGACGACCAGCAGCACGAGGGACCGCTTGAGCCACCGGCGCGACTTCACCGGCTTGTCGAGTTCCTCACCCTCGAAGGCGCCGAAGCTGCCCATGGACGCGCCGGCCGCGGGGTCGGCGCTGCCGGGCGGGCCGAAGGCGCCCTCGGGGGCCGGCGGGCGGCCGAGCTCGGAGGCGCGGCCGGCCGGGGTCTGGAGGTGGCGCGGGTCGGACACCGGGAGGTGGTGACGGCTGTCGGCGACGGCGCCCACGACGACGGGCGTGTCGTGCAGCTGCACGGCCAGGGTGTCCCCGTCGTCGATGTCCAGGACGTCGGCGACGATGCAGGTGATGTTGTCGGGGCCGCCGCCGCGCAGGGCGAGCTGGATCAGCTCCTGCACGGTCTCGGCGGGCGCCTGGTACCCGGCGAGGGTGTCCTCCAGCGTCTGGTGGCTGACGACGCCGGACAGACCGTCCGAGCAGATCAGGTACCGGTCGCCGGCCCGGACCTCGCGGACGGACAGGTCGGGCTCGACCTGGCCGCGGCCGTCGAGCGCGCGCATCAGCAGCGAGCGCTGCGGGTGCGTGCCGGCCTCCTCCTCGGTGATCCGGCCCTCGTCGACCAGCCGCTGCACCCAGGTGTGGTCCTGGGTGATCTGGGTCAGCACGCCGTCGCGCAGCAGATACGCGCGCGAGTCGCCGACGTGCACGAGACCGAGGCGCTGACCGGTCCAGAGCAGGGCCGTGAGCGTGGTGCCCATGCCCTCCAGCTGGGGGTCCTCCTCGACCATGACGCGCAGCTGGTCGTTGGCCCGCTGCACGGCGGTGGCGAGCGAGGTGAGGATGTCCGAGCCGGGGACGTCGTCGTCGAGCGTGACGAGGGTGGAGATCACCTCGGACGAGGCGACCTCACCGGCGGCCTGGCCGCCCATGCCGTCGGCAATGGCGAGCAGCCGCGGGCCGGCGTAGCCGGAGTCCTCGTTGCCCTCCCGGATCATTCCCTTGTGCGAGCCGGCGGCGAAGCGCAGCGACAGAGTCATGCGCACCTCGCCCGTCGGCTCCGGGTACATCCGCACGCTGCCCACCCTCTCGCTCGCGCTCGCTGGCTGTGCTCGCCCATTGTGCGACTACTTCCGCAGCTCGATGACGGTCTTGCCGATGCGGATCGGGGCACCGAGGGGAATCGGAGTCGGCGTGGTCAGCCGGTTCCGTTCCATGAAGGTCCCGTTGGTGGATCCCAGGTCCTCGACGATCCAGTTGCCGTCCCGGTCCGGGTAGATCCTGGCATGACGGCTGGACGCGTAGTCGTCGTCGAGCACGATCGTGGAGTCGTGGGCCCGGCCGAGCGTGATGGTCTGGCCCTGGAGGGCGACCGTGGTGCCCGCCAGCGAGCCCTCGGCGACCACGAGCTTGGTCGGTGCCCCGCGACGGGCCCGGTTGTTCTGCGGCTGCTGCCGCTGGGCCGCCGCCTGTGGCTGTTGTTGCCGCTGCTGCGGCGGTCGCGCCTGGTCACCGCGGCGCCCGGCGGCGCGCTGGGTCACCCGCGTTCCGAACAGGTCGCTTCGGATGACCTGTACGGCCACGATGACGAACAGCCACAGTACGGCGAGGAAACCCAACCGCATGACCGTCAGGGTCAGCTCTGACATTGCCCCCGCTTCACCCTTCGGCTTGCCGGTACACGATGGTGGTACTGCCCACGACGATCCGTGAACCGTCGCGGAGCGTAGCGCGCTGGGTGTGCTGCCCGTCCACCACGATGCCGTTCGTGGACCCGAGGTCCACAACCGTCGAGGGCGTTCCGACCCTGATCTCGCAGTGCCGGCGGGACACACCGGGATCGTCGACCCGCACGTCGGCCTCGGTGCTGCGCCCGAGGACGAGGGTGGGCCGGGAGATCTGGTGGCGGCTGCCGTTGATCTCGATCCAGCGGCGTACATTCACGCCTGCGCCGGCGCCGGGGGCCGTACCGGTGCCCGGGAGCCGGGTCACGGGTGCGGCCGCGCCGGGTGGCGGTGCGGCGGGCATCGGGGGCGCCCCGCCGGGGCGCTGCGGGGCCTGCGGCGGATAGCCGTAGCCGCCGCGGCCCTGGGGCGCGTTCCGCTCCTGTGGCGGGGACTGCTGGAGCTGCTGCTGAGACTCGCTGGAGGCCAGCGTGCGACTCCGCACCCGGTACAGACCGGTGTCGAGGTCGTCGGCCTTCTCCAGATGGACCTTGATCTGGCCCATGAACGTGTAGCGCTGCTGCTTGGCGTAGTCGCGCACCATGCCGGCCAGCTCGTCGCCGAGCTGGATGGCGTACGGGCTCAGCCGCTCGTAGTCCAAGGTGCTGAGCTCGACGATGAAGTCGTTGGGGACCACCGTGCGGTCCCGGTTCCAGATGGTGGCGTTGTTGTCGCACTCGCGCTGCAGCGCGCCCGCGATCTCCACGGGCTGGACCTCGGACTTGAACACCTTGGCGAAGGTGCCGTTCACGAAGCCCTCGAGACGTTGCTCGAACTTCTTGAGTACTCCCACGATGCACCTCCTTCCTCAAGGCCCTGCGGTTGTCGCGGGCTCACGCCGCGATCCTTCCCCTTCGATCCTTCCGGTACTGCTTACTGATCGTATCCACGCACCGGGAAAACCGGTGGTTCCCCGATCGGCCCCGCGGGACCGGTGTCAACGCTCACAGGGACCACTGCCGCTTCCCCACAGGGATGGTAGAGGCGCCTCAAGCCAGTGTCCCGCAACAGCGGACGGTTCCCGCCCCGTGGGGGTGCCCGGAAACGGATGTGAATCCATCCTGAACTGCGTGCTAGTGTTCTGGATGTCGGAAGGCGCTGACGCACCGAACGGGAAGCCCCGCAGAGTGTGACAGAATCTAACGGCAGCACCCATGCGCGGGTGGCGGAATAGGCAGACGCGCTGGATTCAGGTTCCAGTGCCCGAAAGGGCGTGGGGGTTCAACTCCCCCCTCGCGCACAGAGAAGTACCGACAAACGGGCTTCCGGCAGTGACGAAAGTCGCTACCGGGGCCCGTTTCTCGCGTTGATCAAGGGATCCGCAGGCCGGCACGGCCGATCGTTGCGTCCCTCACACGTCGGAGCCCCCTCGTCGGCCGTCACAGGTCGACGAAGGGGCTTCGCTGTGGGGAGATTTCTCGGTTGTGATGCGTGTCACTCGGATAGCGGGCGTCAGGTGGCCGATCGGGGTCCAGGTGCCCAGGGGCTTGGTCTTGCGTCTGCGGTTGGTGCGCCTGACGGATCGTTCTCCGCTGAGGGCCAGGCCGCCCGGCCATCTTGTGATCTTGCGTCTGTTGGCGTGGGCCGCGGATGGGCCGGGACCGTGAGGATTCGATGGCCTCGGCGAGCGGGCTCTTGGCGAAGCCGTTGAAGCCTTCGACGCTGTCGCGGAGGCGGAAGCAGATCTTCCGCCATTGTTCATCGCCGTAGTCCAGGGCCTGCCAGTGCTTGGCGCCTTCTTCCGGGGCCAGCGTGATGGCGTGCTGGCGGCAGACCTTGACGGGGCCGGTCGGGCTGGGCTCGGGGTCGACGAGCGGGAGCTGGACGCCGCGGCCGAGAGAGCGGGGCTTGAGAGGGCACTGGACTTTGCCTGCCTCGGCAGGGCACATCATGCGCTGGTGGCCTTCGGCGTCCTGTCGTTCCTTGGGCATCAGGCGGTAGGGCTTGCGGGCTGCGATGCGCGCGATCCAGGTCTCACGGTCGATACGCCGGGCGTGCAGGTCGCTGGTGGCGTTGATGAGGGGCTGGGGCATGGAGGGGCGGTACCAGGTGCCTTCGACGAGGATCGCTCCCTGGGTTCCGTCTTGGACCCCGAGTTGGTCGATGCGGTAGTCGTGGACAGGTTTGTAGCCCAGGGCCCGGACGGGCAGCTGCCAGTCGCCTGGTTCGGAGTCGTTGTAGGCGCGGTCGCCGGACGCGTAGCCCCGCTCCCGTAGCCGGGAGATCGTTTTCAGCCCGTTGTATCCGGGACGCTCTCCGGGCTTGTCCAGGCAGAGCCCGAGAACGAGTGCGGGGGGAACTTCGGGGTCGGGTGTGCCGTCGTCCAGGAGCGGCTTGTCGTGCCGGGTGTCGCGGGTGACGGCGAGGTGGGCGTCGAAGCCGAAGAGGTACAGCTTCCTCAGGGAGGGCTTCTTCTGGGGGGCGGACGCTGGCTTCCGCGCCCTCTGGGAGGGCTCTGCGTCGTCAGCGATGGGCGCGGCATCGGGGTCGCGGTGGTCGCCCTCGCGTACGTACCAGCCGGCGTCGGGATCGGTGGACAGTTCTGGACCGTTGGTGCGGCGGCCGCGGGCGTAGGTGCGCACGGGCGCGGCGTCCACAGCTATGCCGCCGCTCAGCTCGGTGAGCAGGCCTCGCAGCGGTCCTACGGATGCGTCGAGCACGAACTCGGTGGAGAGGGCCAGCCGGAGAGTTGCCTGTTTCGGCGGGCGTCCATGGCGGCTTCCAGGATGGCTCGCGCTCCGGGCGTTCCCTGCCGGTAGGAAGCCAAGAGCGCGTACCTCAGGCCGGCCTCTCCACTTGTCGGAGTCCCTATGCGACCCCGAGCCAGGCCTCCTGGCCGAAGGTCGCCTTCACATCGGAGGCGACAGCATCGGCGCTGATGGTGGCGGGGAGTCCGTACACGGTGGTCTTGTGGACGCCGCGTACGTGGATGTGGACGGGGGTGTCGCCGGGGTGGGCGGCGATGATGCGCTTGAGCTTGCCGATGGTCTCGTCGGTGATTTTGTGGGAGCGGAAGAACAGGCGGACGGGCGGGCGTCCGCCGTGCTCGGCTGCTGACACGTCGAGTACCTCCAGCTCCCGGCCGAAAATATTGAGCGTGCCGTCACGGTCCTCGATCTTGCCCCGGACGGAGATGACGGCGTCCTCCACCAGGGCGTTCTGTACGAGCAGGTACGACTGGGGGAAGAAGAGGACCTCGATCGAGCCGTCTCGGTCGGCGAGTTCGACGATGGCCCAGGCGTTGCCTTGCTTGGTCTGCTTGCGGGTGATGCCCGCAATCAGGCCGGCGAGTTGGACGTCTCCGCCGTTGCGGCCTGAGCTGAGCAGTTCGGCGATGGTGGTCTCGCGGCTGCGGCTCAGGATGTGCTCGGCGCCGTCCAGGGGGTGAGCGGAGACGTAGAGGCCGAGCATCTCGCGTTCGGTGGACAGGAGCTGCTTGCGGGGCCATTCGCCGGCGTCGATCTGCATCCGGACCGAGAAGGCGCGCTCGCCGGACTGGGACGCCAGGTCGGCGAAGAGGTCGTCCTGGCCGAACGCCGCGGCTTTCTTGAGCGGGACCATGGCGTCGATGGCGTCTTCATGGACGGAGCACAGGCCCTTCCGGCTGTGGCCGAAACTGTCGAATGCTCCGCCCTTGATGAGGGATTCGATGGCGCGCTTGTTCAGGGCCGGCAGGTCGACCTTGTCGAGGAAGTCCTCGAAGTCCGCGTACTTCCCGAGGGTTCGGCGGGCGTCGACGATGGCGTCGATGACGGCTGTGCCGACGTTGCGGACCGACTTCAGGCCGAAGCGGACGTGGTCGCCGACGGCGGTGAATTCGGAGACTGACTCGTTGACGTCCGGTGGGAGGACGGTGACGCCGAGTTTGCGGGCGTCGGCGAGGTAGACGGCCGCCTTGTCCTTGTCGTCTCCGACGGAGGTGAGCAGCGCGGCTGTGTACTCGGCGGGGAAGTTGGCCTTGAGGTAGGCGGTCCAGATGGCGACGAGGCCGTAGCCGGCGGTGTGGGACTTGTTGAAGGCGTACCCGGAGAAGGGGAGCATGACGTCCCACAGCGCTTTGATGGCGGGTTCGCTGTAGCTGTTGTCCTTCATGCCGCCGTGGAATTTCTCCCACTCCGCGGCCAGCACCTCGGGCTTCTTCTTGCCCATGGCGCGGCGCAGGAGGTCGGCGCCGCCGAGGGTGTAGCCGGCGAGTTGCCGGGCGATGGCCATGATCTGCTCCTGGTACACCAGGAGGTGGAAGGTGTTGCCCAGGATCGGGTCCAGGGCTTCCCTCAGTTCCGGGTGGATGGGCTCGATCTCTTGCCGGCCGGTCTTGCGGTGGGCGTAGTTGGTGTGGGCGTTGGCCGCCATGGGTCCGGGGCGGTAGAGGGCGAGGGCGGCTGCGATGTCCTCGAACCGGCTGGGCTCCATGAGCTTGAGCAGGGCGCGCATGCCGCCGCCGTCGAGCTGGAAGACGCCGAACGTGTCGCCGCGGGCCAGCAGCTCGTAGGTGGTGGCGTCGTCCAGGGGGATGGTCTCGGTTGACAGCTCGATGCCGCGGTTCTCCCGGACGTTGGTGATGGCCTGGTCGATCACGCCGAGGTTTCGCAGTCCCAGGAAGTCCATCTTGACCAGGCCCATCTCTTCGCAGGATGGGTAGTCGAAGCCGGTGATCTTGGCGCCGTCGTCGGCCCGCATGTGCAGCGGGATGCGGTCGGTGAGCCTGGTCTTGGACAGGATCACCGCGGCGGCGTGGACGCCGGTGTTGCGGATCAGTCCCTCGACGCCCATGGCGGTGTCGATGACCCGCTTCACGTCGGGCTCGGCCTCGTACATCTGCCGGACCTCGCCGGCCTCGCCGTAGCGGGCATGCTCCGGGTCGAAGATGCCGGACAGCGGGATGGACTTGCCCATGATGTCCGGCGGCAGGGCCTTGGTGATCCGCTCGCCGTGTGCGTAGGGGTAGCCCAAAATCCGCGACGAGTCCTTGATGGCGTTCTTGGCTTTGATGTAGCCGAAGGTCGTCACCATGGCCGTGTAGTCGTCGCCGTACTTCTCTGTGACGTAGCGGATCATCTGGTCGCGCCGGCGGTCGTCGAAGTCGAGGTCGACATCCGGCGGGTTGATGCGCTCGGGGTTGAGGAAGCGTTCGAACAGGAGCTGGTGTTCCAGGGGGCACAGCTCGGTGATGCGCGTGGCGTAGGCGACGATCGAGCCGGTCGCCGATCCACGGCCGGGGCCGACGGGGATTTTGTTGTCCCTGGCGTAGCGGCAGATGTCGGCGACGACGAGGAAGTAGGAGGAGAAGCCCATCGGGCCGATGACCTTCATCTCGGTCTCGAACCGTTCCAGGACTTCGCCTGGGATGGGGTCGCCGTAGCGCTTGGCCAGGCCCTTGAGGGTCTCCTTGCGGAGCCACGACTCCTGTGTCTCCCCTTCGGGCACGTCGGGGAACTGCGGCATCTCGTCTTCGTAGGCGAAGACCTCTTCGTACGACTGGACGCGCTCCGCGATGAGGAGCGTGTTGTCACAGGCTTCCGGTAGATCCGCGAACAGGTCGTACATCTCGTCGGCGGTCTTGAGGTAGTAGCCGTCGCCGCTGAACTTCAGGCGGTTGGTGTCGGCCTTGTTCTTGCCGGTGCCGATGCACAGCAGGCTGTCGTGGGCGTCGGCCTGGTCGGCGGTGATGTAGTGGCCGTCGTTGGTCGCGAGCAGCGGGATGTCGAGGTCTGTGGCCAGGCGCAGGAGGTCGGAGCGGACGTCGCTTTCGATGGGGATGCCGTGGTCCATCAGCTCCAGGAAGTAGTTCTCCTTGCCGAGGATGTCCTGGTAGCTGCCGGCGGCCTCGCGCGCCTTGTCGTACTGGCCCAGGCGGATGCGGGTCTGGATCTCGCCGGAGGGGCAGCCGGTCGTGCCGATGAGGCCGTCGGCGTGTCCGGCGATCAGCTCCCGGTCCATGCGCGGGGTGCCCTTGGGGAACTGCCCGGTGTAGGACGCCTCGGTCGCGAGGGCGAACAGGTTCCGCAGGCCGTGGGCGTTGCGGGCCCACATCGTCATATGGGTGTACTTGCCGCCTCCGGAGACGTCCTTGCCGAACTCTCCGTCCTCGGACTTCGCGCGCTGGCCGCCGGGCCCCCAGAACTCCGGCCGACGGCTGTGACGGGAGGAAGGCGCGACATACGCCTCGATGCCGATGATCGGCTTGACGGAGGTGCCGGTGGCCGACTTGTAGAAATCGTAGGCCCCGAAGATGTTGCCGTGGTCAGACATGGCGACGGCAGGCATACCCAAACGCTCGACCTCGACGAGCATCGGCTTGATCTTCTGCGCACCGTCGAGGAGCGAGTAGGTGGTGTGATTGTGCAGGTGAACGAACTGCCGTGCCGCCAAGGGAGCACCTCCGGGGGGCCGCTTGAGGAAGCGCATCACGCTAGTACCCGCCACTGACACTGCAGCTCATTTGGCGGACGTGGCAGAGACAGCCGGGCCGGGAGGCGAGACGCCGGCTTCCAAGGACGCAACCGCGGCCCGGTGTGTGGATGGACGGAAAGACGATGGAGTCTTGGCAGAACGAGTACCGGGAGCATCCGGTCCGCCTCGTCATCGTCTGTCGGGTCGACGGTGAAGAGTGGACGCTGGCGTGGCCCCTGCCGAACGAGCCGACCGGAATTCTTGGACTCGCCCTCTCAGCCTGCGCGGCCCCGCGGTAGCCGCGCGGGCAATGTCCTGCCGGGGTGTTGCGAGCGGGGCCGCACTTCCAGGATCTGAACGCTACTGCCGGGGCATCCTGGCCAGGTGGAATGCCACGCGATCGTCTATCCGCCGACGGAAAACGGCCCGCCAAAAGAACCGGCGGGCCGTCACGAGATATCGAGGTTAGTGGGGGGAACGGCCTCTGAGTCTCACAGGGTGGCCCCGCGGGCCCCTGCACCGTGGGTCACGGCAGCGGTTGTTCCGTCGGCGAGGACGCCGGTGATCCGGAAATACCTTGTATCGCCACGGATCGTCTGCACGTAGGCCTGGTAGAGGGGACCCTTGGAGCTCGCGAGGGTCGCGACTCGATTGTAGGTGCGGGTGGACGGGTCCCAGATGTCCACGTGGTATTCGATGATGCTGGAGCAGAGGGTCTGGTCGTCGCATGTCCACTTCACGTATCCGAGGCCGCCTACCGTGTCGGGGTTGACGATAGTGAGCGGGCCGGTGTCCTCGCCGCGTGCGTCGTCAGGCCTGTTGTCGGGTTCGGTGACGGTGACGGTGGGGGCGGCGGTCAAGGCAATGTGGTTGTCCCACGGGTCGACCGCAGCAACGACGAAGGTCACCGTTTCGCCGTTCGGGACTCCTGCGCACAGTAGGGCGGTTGGCACATCCCTGTCGGGAAACGCCCTGGCATCGAGGCACCCCGTGCTGTCGTAGTAGGTGCTGCCGTCGGGCCGCTGGACGACGCGGGCGGCGACGTAGTGCAGGCCGCTCTCAGCGGGGGCGTCCCAGCTCAGTACGACGCCGTCGGCCCGCGGGGTTGCGGTCAGGCCAGTGAGGGCGGGCGGGGGAACGCTGTCGGGGGTCACCGTGACCGGCGCCGACATGGGGGACATGTTGCCCGCGGCGTCGGTGATCATGGCGGCGTAGGTGTAGGTGGTGCCGTCGTACACCGGCAGTTCGTCGATGTAGTCGTTGATCGACGGTGAGGCCGCCGTCACCGTGGCTATGAGTTCGGGGTTGTCGCCGAGCGTGGCGCCTGTTGAGCGGTAGAGCTTGAGGGCGCCGCCGTAGTGCAGTTCATACCCGGCCGTGTTGGGAGGCTCGATCCAGACGATGTCGAGGGAACTGGCAGTGCCCTCCTTGTGGTAGATGGACAGGACGGGTGCCGTCGGGATGATGGTGTCGGTCGGGGTGACCGTCAGAACGGGAGTCCGCGCGGACACGTTTCCCAAGCGGTCGGTGGCTTCAATGACGTATTGGCGGCGCAGGCCGTCGTTCTTCACGTCCGAGTCGGTCCACGTGGTCTTCTTCGTCAGCTCCACGGAGGACCAACCGGTGTCCCCGACCTGCCGGTACACGCGATAGGGAAGGTAAGTGAGATCCATCTCCTTGTTGGGCGCCCAAGTGACGGTGGCGGAGTCGGTGTCCTCGTCGTAGACCACCTTCGCCCCAGTGGGCGCGAGCGGGGCGACCTGGTCCCGGACTGTTGCACTGGGCCCGTAGGCGAACTTGACGGCGGCGGTGCCGGTCCAGTTGACGTAGTCGACGCGGAGGACGTGGGTTCCGCGGGGGATGGTGAGCTCGACGGTCTTGGAGACGGTGGTGGTCCCGTTCTTCCACAGGTCGATCTTGCGTACGCCGTCGAGGTAGACGCGGATGCCGTCCTGGCCGGAGGCGGTGAACGCGAAGGGGCCGCCGGAGCCGAAGTCGCGGGTGATCTGCCAGCGCACTCCGAAATTGTCCTTGCCGACGCCGGACACCCCGGGCGAGTTGCTGCCCCACTTCTCGTTGATCGCGGTGTCGGTATCTGTGCGCTTCGGGGTACCGCTGAAGGCAGTGTTAGCGAAGTACTGACGCAGGAAGGCCGGATTGCCGGTGACCGAGACGTCGGCCGTTCCTGCAGAGACGTTGCCCGACTTATCGACCGCGCGGACCTCATAGGTGTGCGTGGTCGTGCCGGCGGTGGTGTCGGTGAAGGTCGTGCCGGTGACCGTGGCAATGGGGGCGCCGAAGGAGGTCTGGTCGGCAGTGCGGCGATAGACGCGGTAACTCGCCACGTCCATATCCTTGTTCGCCGACCAGCGCAGGACGTTCCGCTTGGCGCCGGCGTCCCGGGCGATCGCCAGCCCGGACGGCGTAAGCGGGGCGACCTGATCCACGGCGGCCCCGGTACGCGGGGTGTAGGCGAACTTGACGGCGGCGGAGCCGGTGTAGTTGGCGTAGTCGATTCGGAGGGTGTGCGTACCCTCGGGAATGGTCAGGTTGACCGTCTTGGAGACCGTGGAAGTCCCGTTCTTCCACAGGTCGATCTTGCGTATCCCGTCGAGGTAGACGCGGATGCCGTCCTGGCCGGAGGCGGTGAACGCGAAGGGGCCGCCGGAGCCGAAGTCGCGGTTCACGCTCCACCGGACACCGAAGTTGTCCTTGCCGACGCCGGATACACCGGGTGAGTGGGTGCCCCAGTTCTCACTGATCGCGGCATCGCAGTCAGTGCGCTTCGCCTTGCCCGAGAAGGTGGTGTTCGCGAAGAACTGCCGGGAGTAGGTGTTCGTCGCGCAAGACGCTGTTGACGCCGCCGCCGGCGAGGCGGCGCCCACGCCGAGACCAGCCGTCAGCGTCACGACTACGGCAGTCGCGGCGGTCAGACGGGATCTTCCGACACTGCTCACTGGTTCCCCTTTTGGACACATTGCTGCCCACAGGCAGTTGTACGAGATATGGGACTCATGAGAGCAGCCTGCGGTTGTACGGCCAAGCGGCTTCTAGTCGCTTTCCATGACGGGGCCTCAGGTGATTGCATCATTTGTGACGCTTTCGGGCACGTGCTGCGGCGCGATAGCGTTGCCTGAATCGGATTAGATAAATGGAACATGCCCTCTCGGTGTCTTCGTAATGAATGCACAACGGTCCGCCTTTACATGTCACACGGCGTAGTCCGCGACGGCGGCATCTCTGTGATGAGGGTCTGGCCGCGTTCCCCCTCCCGACGAAGCGCACCCGGAGTACGGCGCTATCCATGACGGCTCCGACGCCGTGATCACAGGCCTTACGTGAAGATCATTTCAGTGGTGGGCCCGGCATCCCTGCCCGCTCCGGACCTACGGACCCTGGCTCTGCCGGACGGAGGTCAGTAGAGCCAGCGGTCCAGGAGCCCCGGCCAGAGAAACCCGTCGTAGCCCCTGAATGCCTCAGGGTCGATCTCCTTCAGCTCATCGGCCAGCCGGTTCAGCTCGGCGAGGGCCTGGTCTTCCTCTTCTTCGGAGAGGTACTCCTCGGGGCTGTCCGGCTCGCTGAGAAGCTCTGAGACGGTGACGCGGCTGCCGTAACAGTGAAGGACGTCGAGCCACACGTCGACACTGGAATTGGCGAACCATGCCTCCCTGTCTGGCATGACGAAGTAGACCGCCCCGGTCTCCGGCTCGACGCCGAACGATGACCGCTCGGCCGGATCATCGGGGTCCGACTGCTCGGTGAGACGGTAGAGCGGGCCCCGGGACGTGAGCAGGACTGGATCAGCCTCGCTCTGCATCGCGACTCGTTCGATAAGGCGCGGAGCTACCGGGATGCCGACCTCGACGAGCTGTGTCTTCATGAAGTCCGGGATCTGCCAGCCGACCACCACGTCCCGGCTGGCTCGCGCGACATGGCCAAGACCGGCCCATTCGGTCAGCTGGTCGTACGTCGCCATCGAACGATCCTCTTCCGTCGGCTGCGGCCCTGACCCTATCGAGCCGGCCTCAAGTCAGAGCACGGCCGCACTTGCGGGACAGCCCTTAGTGGGGCTTGGTCAGGTTCGTATGGGTGTGGGTATGTTGCGCTGGCAGGTGGGGCAGGCGCCGGTCCAGGTCGCGAGGAGTGTCTGTAGCTCGCGGACGACCTGGTAGAGGCTCAGGCCGGCGCCGCGTCTTTTGCGGCCTGGGCCAGTCGTTGCAGGGTGCAGAAGGCATGCGCGACGGAGACGAGGGTGACGTGGTGGTGCCAGCCGTTCCAGGTCCGGCCCTCGAGATGGGCAAGTCCCAGGGCCTGCTTCATCTCCCGGTAGTCGTGCTCGATGCGCCAGCGGAGCTTGGCGAGCCGGACCAGCGTGGCCAGAGGCATGCCCGAGGGTAGGTCGGACAGCCAGAACTGCACCGGCTCGCTCTCACCGGCGGGCCATTCGGCCAACAGCCAGCACACGGGCAGTTCCGGGCCGTCGGTGGCCTGCCGGACCTCGCGTCCGGCAGGCCTCACCCGCAGGGCCACGAAGCGGGAGTACATCCGCTTGCGGCCCGAGCGGCCGGTGCCGGGCCGGAAGCCCTCCCGCCACTGCACCAGCCTGGCCGCCTTCCGGCCCGCCGCGATGACCAGCTCCTTCACCGGCCGCTCGGGCCGCAAGCTCCCTTACGCGAGGGTCGCCGCGCGTCTCAACGGTTGACGGTGAAGTACTGCCAGGCGCCCCATGTGTCGAGGTTGCCGGTGTCCTTGCTGCTGTGGACGTATTCGGCCCGCATCCGGAACCTGTTGTTGACCGCCTTGGTCAGACCCAGCGTCGCGGAGGCGGTGCTCTTCGTGCTGAGCGTGTGGCATGAGGTGGTGCTCTGGCTGTGCCAGGCCCCTCCGTAGTACCGCTGGGTCTGGAATCGCACGCACTGGCCGGCCTTGCCGGGGGTGACCGTGACGTTCAGCTTCGCCTTGGCGGTGTGGTGGTACAAGCGGTACGTGATGCTGCCGTTGTGGGTGCTCCCGTAGTAGCCGCTCAGGGAATCGGACACCTTCGCGTGGACCGACGCGGTCCGGGTCGCCGTGGTCGGGGCGTAGCGGTAGTCACCGGCAAAGGACGCCGTGAAGGTGGTCTTGCGGGTGATCTTGTAGCTGGCGGCCAGGTTGCCGTGGCTGTCCGCCGTGCCGGTTTTGATGAGTGTCTTCTTGCCGCCGTAGGGCTGGGCGTAGAGGGCGAGGGTGCGGCTGTTGTAGGTCGTGCCCAGGTGGGAGGTGATCTTCGAGGTCGCGCCGTAGGCGTACGACGAGGCGTTGGTCGTGACGGTGAGCGCGGTGGCGGCGCGTGAGACCTGGACGCTCGTGGAGGCGGTCGACGTCTGGTGAGTGGGGTCACCCGGGTAGATCACGGTGTAGGTGTTGGTGCCTCCGACCTGCGGGACGTCGGCGATGTCGAAGGTGCCGTCCGCGGAGAGCGGCACATCGGGCAGCGCCACGCCGTCGGGGTGGGCCTGATCGCTCTTGGTGACGTGAACGATCTCGCCGGCCGGGTAGGCGCCTGCCGACAGCTGTCCGGTGATGAGCAGTCGGGTTCCTCGGCCGCTTTTCGCCGGGCCGGTGAGGTCGAGGGTGGTGGGGCTCGCCGGCGGGAGCTGCCACGGCACCGAGAACTGGTAGCCACCCGCCGGCGAACGGTTCCCGGCCGCGTCGACCGCGATGACGCTGAAGCTGTGGATGCCCCAGCTCAGTGCCACCGTCACGCTGCCCTTGCCGTCGGCGTCGACTGGGACGCGGGGGGCGCCGATGCCGGGCTCGCTGTCGAGGGCGTACTCGAAGTGGTCCAGGCCGCTCGCCTGGCAGTCCGGAGTGCCTGCCTCGGCGCATCCGGTGGGCAGGGGGTCGACGGGTGCGCTGAAGAAGAACGTCGTGGGCTGCCCGTCGGCCTTCGTGGGTGTTCCGGGGCTCCCCACCGGAGGGAAGTCGGGGTTGGTGACGACCGGGGTGAGGGGCACACCTCCGTCCACCCTGAAGTAGCAGGGCTCGGTCGGGTTCGAGTACGCCGTCCCGTCGTACGTCGACGCGTGCCAGCCGTACGTGTGTCCGTCCGCCAACGGCAGGGGTACGTAAACGGATTGGGAGGACATCGGCAGCGCGGCGACGGATCCGTCGGCCGCCTGTGATCCGTCCACGTCCCAGGCGTGGACGACTCCCTGGTAGGACACCCCGTTCACGGCGGGCCGCGGTACGCCGATGGTGATGCTTATGCCCGGGGGGAGCGTGGGAGTGCCCTTCCAGACGGGGCTGTCGTCGCTGCCGCAGACGGTGCCGGACGGCACCGTGGGCGTCGGCAGCCCTGCATCGATCGGGGTTTCGTCGGCGGCCGCTGCCGCCGGAAGCGCTGCCACGAATGCGCCGGCCAGCACGAGCGCGAGCCAGCCGCGCCGGTGCGGGGTTCGATTCACGGATGTTATCCCCTCCGGGCGTTGCTGCCCGTACGACAGTGTCGAGTCCCTGCGCCCGAACGGGGAACGGCGCCGAGGGCACGGCGAATGCCCGAGTGGCATGCGTCTCCCCGCGCACGCTTCCTTGCCGTCCCGGCAGCCGCGGTACTGGACCGCGAGTACCGGACGCTAACACCGCGTCGAATGAACTCGACGTTCCTTGATCAACTGTTTACTGCGTGCCAGACAGAACAGATGAAGCGGGCCTCCCCGGTGAAGGCCGACAGGGCAAGAAGATCACCGTGACGGTCACCGCGCACCGCGCCGGCCGGACCAAAGGTTCGGCCACCACAGCGCTCGTCACCGTGCGCTGAGCGGCGTGGGGGCGGGAAGGCCCCCTACGGACCCACTTTGGCGGGCAGATGAACAGCGTGGGGCATCTACCGGACCGGCGGTCCACTATGCCTTGCCGGTGCCGGCGAATGACGCAGCACCTGTCGCCCGGCTGTCGAAAGTGACTGAAAACCGCTTGGCCGTACAACCACAGGCGGCTTTCGTGGATCTCATGTCCCGTACGACTGTCTGCGGGGCAGTCAGGTGTGAAAAAGGGGACTCAGTGAGCAGTGTCGGCAGATCTCGTCTGGCCGTCGGGACCGCGGTGGTGGTCGCGCTGACAGGCGGTCTCGTCGCGGGCGCCACCTCGTCGGCATCGGCGGCGACGTCGTGCGCGACGAACGCCTACACCCGGCAGTTCTTCGCGAACACCGGCTTCTCGGGCGCGGCGAAGCGCACGGACTGCGACACCGCGATCAGTGAGAACTGGGGCAGCAACTCGCCCGGCGTTTCCGGCGTCGGCAAGGACAACTTCGGTGTCCGATGGAGCGTGAAGCGCGACTTCGGCTCCGGCGGTCCCTTCGCGTTCACCGCGTCCGGCCAGGACGGCATCCGCGTCTACCTCGACGGCGTACGCAAGATCGACCTGTGGAAGAACGGCATCACCACCGTCTCCAAGACGGTCAACCTGACGATTCCCAAGGGCACACATACCCTCCGGGTCGACTACGTCAACTGGTCCGGCACCGCCGCCGTCAGGTTCGCCTACGCCCCGCGCAACGGGGCCGCCGTGGACCGGGTCGCGCCGCTCACGCCGACCGGGCTGTCGATCGCCCGGGATGCCGGCACGAAGCGGAACGTCCTGCGCTGGTCGGCGAACAAGGAGATGGACGTGGCCGGTTACCGCGTCTACCGCCGTACGCCCGACCAGGCCTCCTTCGGCAGCCCCATCGCCACGGTCACCGGCACGGGCTTCACCGACACCACCGCCGGGACGACCACCCATCTCTACGAGGTCCGCGCGGTCGACACGTCGGGCAACACCTCCGCGGGAACGGCCGACGTCTCGGTCACCGGCAACCCGACGTACTTGCGCCAGTACTTCGCCAACACCAGCCTCACCGGTACCCCGAAGTACACCGACACGGACACCGCGATCAGTGAGAACTGGGGCAGCAACCCGCCGGGCGTGTCCGGTATCGGCAAGGACAACTTCGGAGTGCGCTGGCAGATCACCCGCGACTTCGGCTCCGGCGGCCCCTTCACGTTCACCGCGTCCGGCCAGGACGGCATCCGCGTCTACCTCGACGGCGTACGCAAGATCGACCTGTGGAAGAACGGGACCTCCACCGTCTCCAAGACCGTCGACCTCACCATCCCCAGCGGAACCCACGTCCTGCGGGTCGACTACGTCAACTGGACCGGCACCGCCGCCGTCAAGTTCGCCTACGCGCCCCTGACATCGGCGTCCCTCGACCACGTCGCCCCGCTCGCCCCCACCGGGGCGAAGGTCGTCTACAACAAGAGCAGCGACGCCGCCACCCTCACCTGGGCACCCAGCAAGGAGATGGACCGGGCCTACTACTGGGTCTACCGGCAGACCGCGGCGGGTGACTGGGGCGGTCCCAGGGTGGTGATCGACAAGACGACCTGGACCGACACCGGACTGCCTCGCGACGGCAAGCCGGTCAACTACCTGGTCCGCGTCACCGATCGCGCCGGGAACCTGTCCGATGGCACATCCGTCCTGACGGTCACCCCGGTCGACGTCGTCGCGCCCACGGCGCCCGTCATCGCCCCGCCCGGTATTGCGGACACCCCCGACTCGGTGAAGATCAACTGGGACAAGCGGACCGTGGAGGAGATGAAGAACGGCGGCACCCTCCGCATCTACCGATCCACCGGCGACACCCTTGGCGACAAGCCGGCACTCATCGCCACGACGTCGGTGAAGTCGTCACCGTCGTCGGTTTACCAGTACGTGGACGAAGTGCCGGCGTACGACGGCACGGCCTACACCTACGCCGCCGTGCTGACCGATTCCTCGGGCAACGTGTCGCCGATGTCGCGGCCGGTCACGGCGACCCCCGACACCGTTCCCCCGCCCGCGCTCACCGGCCTGACCGTGACTCCGCGCGCGGACGGCGTCGTACTGAAGTGGGACACCCCTGCGGAGAGCGGCCTGCGCTACGTCGCCGGTCGCATGGTCCAGCGGCCCGATGGCAGCACTTACTACGACAGCACCGGATGCCATGACCTCGGGCCGGCGTACGGCAGCATGGACGTGCCGAACGCGCTGCTGTGCGCAGGACCCCCGGACGGTGAAACGGTGACCTTCTTCGTCGCGGCGGTGGACCGGTGGAACAACCAGACCGCCTTGGCCGCCGCCTCCACCATCACCGTCACCGAACCCGACAACAGGCCCGAGGACGCCCGGGGCGAGGAAACCGGCCCACTCACCATCGTCAATCCCGACACCGCGACCGAGTTCGGGTACGTGCAGTGGACATGCGACGACGAGACGCTTTGTGCCGACATCGTCGAGTACCACGTGGACCGGTGGGACCCGTCCGCTCGGACCTACCAGGCATTCCGTACCGTCCCGAGTTCCAGGGACCCCCTCTACAAGACCTTCGTGCCGCGGCTCCAGGGTGATACGACGTACTTCCGGATCACTGGAGTCCTCGGCGACGGCACCATCGCCGCCGTGACGTACGGCGCGGGATCCTATGGCTACTCGCTGTGAGGCCCAAGAGCCGTTCCCGCCACTGAGCGCCAGGCTCTCGCTCGCCCTGGTGGATACGTCGAGCTGACCGGGGCATCCACTGCCGGGTGCATGGAAGGAACGTTCTATATGATGCCCTCATGACGGAGACGACGGGCGGGCCTGCCACGACCGGCCGCAAGTCGGCGGCGCGCGAGCGGCTGCTGACCACGGCGAGCAGGCTTTTCTACACCGAAGGGATTCGCGCGGTCGGCGTCGACCGGGTGATGGCGGAGGCCGACGTCGCGCGCGGCACCTTCTACCGGCACTTCGAGGGCAAGGACGACTTGGTGCGCGGCTACCTGGACGCCACCGATCACGGCATCCGGGCCCGGGTGGCCGTGGCGGCCGAGAGGACGGGGGGAGGCGCGGCGCTGCTCGATGTCGTCGCGCACAGCATCGGCGAGGAGATCTGCGGTCCGGGGTTTCGGGGCTGCCCCTTCATCAACGCGGCCGCGGAGTACCCGGATCGAAAATGTCCGATCCACCAAGTGGTGCTGAGGCACCGCGAGTGGTTCCACCAGGTCCTGGAGGACACTCTCGCGACCATGGGCGTCGCGGACCCCGGGCAGTCCGCCGACCTGGTGGTCGCACTTCGTGACGGAGCGATGGTCGCGGGCTACCTCGGCGACTCCCAGTCCGCGGCGCGCACCCTGGTCCAAGGGGTTGGCCTGGTCGTCGCCTCGGGCTGACGAAAGGGCGGGCCGGGCCGGTGTCAGGACGCTGTCGTCAGCGCCGCCACCCTCGCCCAGCGAGAGGCCCAAGAGCTGATCGCCGCCGCCGACCCCGCAGAGTTCATGGCCCGCGAGCATCGGTCGGCTCTGTCCACCGAGGTCGTGCTCGACGCGTCCGTGGGGCCGCTGCGAGGCCTGGCCGCCGGGCTGGTCGGCGGCAACAGCGGAGGATGCCACGCCATCGCCCTGTTGGCAGGGGGCAGCCCGTCCATCACCGAGACCACCACCGGCGCGACCTGGCCGACTATCCGCCGCGAACTCGACCGGCTCCACCTCGGCACCTTCACCGGCCCCACCGGCCTGTTCCAGCAGGTCACCACCCTCACCAAGCCCCAGACCGACCTCCTGGCCAAGCTCGCCATCCCCGCCCCGAAGCAGATCATCACGCTCGAACCCACACCCCGCTGAACAGCACGAACACCAGCGCCCAGAGAAACGCCTCTCAGGTGCCCTCACCCATGTCCATGCAGGTCAGACCTCAAATTCGTGACTCTAGGCCGCTGAATTACGCGGAACGTAGGTCCGGTGGAGGAGACGTTTGGTGCCCTGGGCGAGTTGGTGGCCCTGGGGAAGATACGGTACCTGGGCATCTGCGAGGCGGCGCCCGAGACCGTTCGACGGGCCCATGCTGCGGCTCCGCTCTCGGCCGTCCAGACCGAGTACTCCCTGTTCAGCAGGCACATCGAGGAGAACGGGGTCCTCAGCACCGCGCGTGAGCTGGGTATCGGGTTCGTGGCGTCCTCTCCCCTGGGCCGTGGGTTCCTCACCGGGGCCGTCCGCTCGAGGGAGGACATCGCGGAGACCGATCTCAGGGCCGGCTTCCCCCGCTTTCAGGGTGAGGCGCTCCGCAGCAACCTCGGTGTCCTGCGGGCGGTCGAGGAGTTCGCCGAGGAGCACGGCACCACGCCGGCCGAGGCGTCTTTGGCCTGGGTGCTGGCCGCCGGCGAAGACATCGTCGCCATCCCTGGCACTCGCCATCGCTCCCATCTCCACGAGAACGTCCGGGCTGCCGCACAGGAGTGGAACGCCGACCTGCGCGACGCCCTCACGGGATTGGTGCCCACGCACAGTGTGGTGGGCGACCGTCGGTCACCTGCGGACACGGCCATCGAGGTGTGACTTGGGGGCTCCTCCCGTTACTCCGTGACGTTCGCAATGAACGTGTGGATCTCGGCGGCGAGGTCGCGCATGTCCTCGACCGCTGCGTGCACCGTGGTGATCTCGAAGCGCCGTTGCTCAGAAGCCCTGGGGCACTGGCAGCGGTCGACGCCCGAGCCGCAGTGGCACTGGGACGACGCGAGGGGGCCCGCCGAAGGATTTCTCGCATGCTCCCCGGGCGCCGTCCGGTATACCCGTCGGGACGGTGGAGGCGGATGCGCGGACCGGCGCGTAAAGGGCATAAGCCCAATACGCAGGCCGACGGTACAGACTATTTATTCCCCGAGAATGAATGGCCTGTGGTCGCCGGAATGGATGTGCGCCGCCGGCGGGTCGGCTAGGCGTTATTCCGCTCCCCGCGTCGCGCGCGTTCAGGTATGTCGCGCATGGCCGCCCCGGTTGCTGGACGGGGCGCCAAGGAGCCGCCCACCTGCGCGGGGACCCTCGCGAAGGAACTGCGTTCGGACGGAACGCTACCCCCCGCAGGCGCTCGCCGGATTCTGACTTTCACTCAGTGAAAGAATTTTCTCCGTGTTTTCCGGGCGTGTCCAAGGGTTTACTTGAATTGCGGCTCGGCAAGGTGATTCCGGAGGTTCGCGCGGTAGCATGATCCTGCCCTTGTCGATGAATGCAAGGAATGTCCGCCCGAGTGGAATCCGGGCGGACGTGGACGGTTGACGGGAGCGTGGACGCGTGGGCTACGGCGACCCCTTTGACGACGGAGCCGTTGGCGCTCTGGTGGGGCGTGCCAAGGAACTGGATCGCATACGCGGCTTCCTTGGCGCCACCGACCGTGGCGGGGCGCTCCTGCTGTCGGGGCAGGCCGGAGTGGGTAAAACGGTTCTGCTCAACGCCGTGGCGGAGGCGGCGTCCGCGACCGGGACGCGGGTCCTGCGTGCGGCCGGCGTCGAGTTCGAAGCCGACGTGAGCTACTCCGGCCTGAACCAACTCCTCTTCCCCCTCTCCGAGATGCTCGGTGATCTGGACAGCACCCATCAGGAGGCCCTGCGTGTCGCGTTGGGCTTCGGCAGCGGAGCGTCGCCGAACCGGCTCGTCGTGTCCAGCGCCACGCTCATGCTCCTTCGCCAGGTGGCCGCCCCCGCCCCCCTGCTGCTCGTCATCGACGACCTGCAGTGGGTGGACCGCGCCAGCGCCGGCGTGTTCGGCTTCGTCGCCCGCAGGCTCGGCGGCAGCCGGATCGGCTTCCTCGGCGCCGTGCGCCAAGAGAGCGAGACCTTCTTCAATCGCGGCGGACTACCCGAGTACGAGGTGCCGCCGCTGGACGAAACGTCGTCGCGGGCGCTGCTCGACGCGCGATTCCCGAACCTTGCCGAACGAGTGCGGCGTCGGCTGCTGTCCGCGGCCGAAGGCAACCCGTTGGCTCTGCTCGAATTGCCCACGGTACTGAGCGGGCAGCAGCGCATGGCGCTGGAGAACCTTCCCGCGGTCCTGCCGCTGAGCCAGCGGCTCCAGGCGCTGTTCGTCTCCCGGGTCTCCGGCCTTCCGGCTGCCGCCCGCCGTCTGCTGCTGTTTGCCACGATGGACGGGACCGGCGATCTCGGAGTCCTGCACGCGGCGGCGCGGCAGGACGGTGACGACGCCGACCTCGAAGATCTCGCCCCGGCCGAGCAGGACCAGTTGGTCACCGTCGACGAGGGCACCCGGCGGCTGGTCTTCCGCCACCCCCTGATCCGCTCGGCCGTCGTCGACGCCTGCTCCAGCGCCGAGCGCCGCGCGGCGCACCGGGCCCTGGCCCAGGCGCTGGCGCATCAGCCCGAGCGCCGTGCCTGGCATCTCGGAGAAGCGTCCGTCGAGCCGGACGAGCAGGTCGCCATCCTGCTGGAGCAGGCCGCCCACCGCAGCACGGCGCGCGGCGACGCCCTGGGGGCGGTTGCGGCACTGATACGGGCGGCCGATCTGAGTCCCCACGGGTCGGACCGGGCTCGCCGCCTGGCCGAGGCCGCGTACATCGGCGCCGACGCGACGGGGGAGCTGCGCGGCGTCTCGGAGCTGCTCGAAGACGCCCGCCGCGCCGACCCGGACCTGGCCGGGTCCCTGCGCTCCGCCGCTGCCGCCGTCTATCTGGTCATCAACGGCGACGGGGACATCGACACGGCTCACCGCCTGCTGGTGGGCGCCATCGAGTCCGGCACCCACCAGTACGACGCCGAGGACAACGCCGTCGTCGACGCCGTGCACCTGCTGCTGCTCCTGTGTTTCTTCAGCGGCCGTGCGGAGTTGTGGGGCCCCTTCTACGCCGCACTCTCCCGGTTGCGCCCGGAGCCGCCCGCACTGCTGTCCGTGGCAGGCAGGACCTTCTCCGACCCGGCGCGTTCGGGGGCGGCCGCGCTGGACCAGCTGGAGGGCATCCTCGCCGAGCTTCCCGAAGAGACCGACCCCGGCCGCATCGTCCGGGTCGGCACCGCGGCGCTCTACCTCGACCGGTTGCCGGCCCTCCGCGAGCCCTCGTGGAAGGTCGTCCGCCAGGGACGGGACGGCGGCCCGGTGCGCCGGCACCTCGGCGCCTTGATGCACTTGTGCCTGAACGACTACCTGACCGGCAGGTGGGACGAGTGCGTCGAACTGGCCGAGGAAGGAATCCAGCTCTGCGAGGACTCCGGATACCCGTTCTTCACCTGGTACTTCTGGTACTGCCGGGCCGTCGTCGCCGCCCCCCGCGGGGAGGACGCGACCGTCGGCCTCCTCACCGGCCGCATCACCCAATGGGCCGCACCGCGGGGCGTCGGGACGGCACTGCACTACGCCGGGCACATACGCACCGTGGCCGATCTCGGACGCGGCGACTTCACCAGCGCCTATCGGCACGCGACGGCGATCAGCCCGGCGGGCACCTTCGCCTCCCACGTGCCGCACGCCCTGTGGGTGATGATGGATCTCGTCGAAGCCGCGGTCCGCACCGACCGGCCCGCGGAAGCGGCCGCTCATGTGCGTGCCATCCGGGACAACGACATCGCCGCGCTCTCCCCGCGGCTCGCGCTGCTCGCCGGCGCTTCGGCCGCTCTGTGCGCCACGGACGACGAGGAGTCGGTACGTCTGTTCGTCGAGGCATTGGCCCTGCCGGAAGTCGAGCAATGGCCGTTCGATCTGGCCCGGGTGCGGCTGGCCCACGGCGAACGGCTCCGACGAGCCAGGGCGAACGCGGAGGCCAGAGGACAGTTGGCGCTGGCCCACGACGCCTTCGCCGAGCTTCGCGCCGGCCCCTGGATGGATCGTGCGGCCAAGCAGTTGCGGGCCGCCGGGTGGGTTGCGGCGAGGAGCGAAGCGGGTAAGAAGGTGCTCACGTCACAGGAGCGGGAGATCGCGGACCTGGCGGCATCGGGGCTGAGCAACAAGCAGATCGCCGAACGGCTCTATCTCTCGCACCGGACGGTCGGAGCGCACCTCTACCAGATCTTTCCCAAGCTCGGCATCACCTCCCGGGCAGCGCTCCGCGACGCGCTGGGGGCCCTGGAGGAGTGAGACCCGCGCCGACCCCAGGCACCCCGCTTCTGCCTAACCGCCGTAGCCGGTCCCCGGCAGCCGGTCACCGGGCGCACCGGCGGTGACCCGCGGCGGGCGGGCGCCCTTGGGGCTGTCCACCACGGCTGCGACGGCCTGCGCCGTGCGGGCGAGACGCGCCGCGGTGACGTTTTGATCGGCCAGGTGCGCGTCGACTCGCTCGACCAGACCGGGATACCGGCCCTCGTACGCTTGCGCCGCGTCGAGGTCGTCCGGGCGGACCAGCCGCAGCCGCCCGCCGGTTGCCGGCACGATCAGACCGGCCACGACGGCCGTGGCCTCCACCCCGAAGCCGGCCAGCTCTTTCGCGTAGCTTGCCGCGAGATGGGCGATCACCGCGACGCCTTCGGAGTGCAGGGCGAGGTAGGGGGCCTCGTCCGCGGGGCCGCCGCCGGCCGCCACCCAGACCAGCAGGCCGTCCTGGCGCGCGCGCATCTGCGGCAGTACAGCACGGTTCACCCGCTGGGTGGACAGCACGTTCGCGTCGTAGATCTGCGCCAACTGGTACGGGGTGAAGGACTCGATGGGCCCCCGGGGCACAGGTCCCATGGTGTGGACCACGCAGTCGATCCGCCCGGCTTCCGCCGTGATGGCGGTGACCGCGGCGCTGACCGAGCGCTGATCGGCGACGTCGAGGGCGATCGGACGCGGCCGAGCGCTGTGATGGCCTGCGGCCCAGTCCGGTTCGGCGGCGATCGGTGCGTGGCCTGAGGCCGCGTCCATTCCGGCGTAGGTGAGGTGACCGGCCTCGGCCAAGGCCTGGGCAGTCGCCGCCCCGAGGCTGCAGGACGCTCCGGTGACAAGGATGATCTTCGACATCATGCTCCTCGGCGCATGGTGGGAGCGGTGAGGCGGCGGTACTCCTGGCCAACGATGGGCCATGACAGATCCTGGACCGGTGCGTGACCGCACGGGCACCTGCTCAGTATCGGTACCGGTGGGACCGGCCCGCATAAGTCATCCGACAGTGGAGACGACTGGGGACCACGGCCGGTCCCGTTCCAACCGGCGGCGCAATCCTGTCGTCCGGGCTCCGGGACGCGACTCCTGGACCGTTCGCCTGAGGAATCCGGGCTTTGTGCGGTCCGTGGCGCCCGCGCCGGCCGCCCGGCGACCGGGCGGACACCTGGTGCGCGGTCGAAACGACTGCCCGGCACGGCTCGGTGACCGGTTTCCGGCAGGCGTTCGACGGATGTGGGTCCGGTGCCTCCGACGGCAGCCTGGGGAGCGCTGCGGGAGGCCGGCGCGCGCTGCCGGCTTGGCGCGGTCCGGATTCGTGCTCGACGCACGCGGACACGGGCTCGGCCTGTGCCCGATGCGTGCTCGTACACCCGGAACCTGTCCTGACGGTGCGCCCTGTGCCTTTCGCGGCACCGCTTGCGTGCGGACATCGACTGGACTAGCTTAAATGAACAGAACGTTCTATTCGGTTTGGAGGTCCGCATGAGTGAGCCCTATGGCAATGAGGCAGACACGATCGTGCTCATCCACGGCCTGTGGGTGAACTCGCTCAGCTGGGAGGGGTGGAAGCACCACTACGAAGCCCGGGGGTACAGAGTCATAGCCCCCGCTTGGCCCGGGCTCGACCGCGAGGTGGAGGAGCTGCGGCGGGACCCCTCGGGCATCGCGGGAATCGGCCTGCGCGAGGTGGTCGACCACTACGAGAAGATCATCCGCGACCTGCCTCATCCGCCCATCCTCATGGGCCACTCCTTCGGCGGCACCGTCGTGCAGATCCTGCTCGACCGGGGCCTGGGCAGCGTGGGCGTCGTCATCGACTCCGCAGCCGTCAAGGGCGTGCTTCCGCTGCCGTTGTCGACCCTCAAGTCGGCCTGGCCGGTGCTGGGAAACCCGGCCAACAAGAACAAGGCGGTTCCGCTGACGGCGCGGCAGTTCCACTACGCCATCACCAACACGCTCAGCGAGAGCGAGTCCGACGCCCACTACGAGCGCTACGCCGTCCCCGGCTCGGCCAGGGTCCTCTTCCAGGGGGCGTTCGCCAACTTCAACCCCCGGGCCGCCACCCGGGTCGACTTCCGCAACAGCCGCAGGGCCCCGCTGCTGTTCATCGCGGGAGAGGTCGACCACATCGTCCCGCCCAAGGTGAACAAGGCCAACTGGCGCCTGTATCGCAAGTCGTCCGCGGTCACCGACTACCAGGAGTTCCCCGGGCGCTCGCACTTCATCATCGGCCAGGACGGCTGGCAGGAAGTCGCGGACTACGCAGTGATCTGGGCCGAGGAGCACCTCCCCGCCCGCGTGTGAGCACAGACCGCGTGTGACCACAGACCGCGGCTGACCGCGGGACCTGCTGACCGCGGGACCTGCTGACCGCCGGCCCTGATCCGCCGACCTCTGACCACGTGAACGCGCCGTCCGTCACAGACGGTCCGGCGCGACACCCCGCCACTCACGGGGGCTCCCCCGGGGACGCGATCGGCGCGTGCCCCACCCGCGCGGGCGTGTGTGCCCGCCCAACAACCCCATCGCACAAGGAGAAAGAAACCCATGCCTCGCCGTCGTACGTTCCGTATCGCCGTTCTCGGCGCGACCGCTGTCGCCCTCGCCGGCGGCGTGACCGCGTTCGCTTCCGCCTCGCCCGCCCACCACACCCCGGCCGGCCCCAAGCCGACCATCGTCCTGGCCAACGGCGCATGGTCCGACGCCGCCAGCTGGAAGGGCGTCATCGAGCGCCTGCAGCGCGACGGCTACCCGGTCGTCGCGCCGCCCACCGGTCTGCGCGGTGTGACCGCCGACTCCTCCTACCTGGCCTCGTACCTCAAGACCATCCAGGGCCCCGTTGTCCTGGTCGGCCAGTCCTACGGCGGCATGGTCATCACCAACGCCGCCACCGGAAACAAGAACGTCAAGGCGCTCGTCTACATCTCCGCCTTCGCGCCGGACAAGGACGAGTCCGTCCAGGGCCTGACCAAGAAGTTCCCCGGTTCCCAGATCAGCAACGACCCCAACGCCGAGATCCCCACCGCACTCTTCCCCGTCCCCTTCCCCAAGGCTGACAGCAGCATCGGGGTCGACCTCTACGCCAAGGCCGACCAGTACCGCAACCTCTTCTTCAGCAACCGCGTCAGCAGCAAGACCGCCGCCGAACTCGCCGCCACCCAGAGCCCCGCCGCCCCCGAGGCACTCGGAGAAGGCTCCGGCGACCCCGCCTGGAAGACCATCCAGTCCTGGTACCTCGTCTCCAAGGACGACCACGTGATCCCGCCCGCGACCGAACGCTTCATGGCCGAGCGCGCCCACGCCCACACCGTCGAGGCCAACACCCCGCACGCCGCGCAGGTCACCAACCCCGGCATCGTCACCGACCTCATCAAGAAGGCCGCCGGAACCGTCCACTGACAGCAAGCGGGCCGCGGCATCGCGCGGCGGCCCGACGCCCCCCGCACGACGGCCCAGGCCGTCGTGCGGGGAGGGGGCGGTGGCCGGGCGCCCGGCGAACGGCGCGGAGGCCGTCCCGCACACGAAGGAAGGGGCATGGACATGTCCGATGAGCACGGCATGTCGGTGACCGACAAGGTCCTTGCGTTGCTCGGGGCCTTCTCCCACGAAAACCCCGCGCTCACCCTCACCGAGTTGTCCAGGCGAACGGGCCTGTCGCTGCCGACGGTTCATCGTCGTGCAGCCGAACTCGTCGCCTGGGGAGCCCTGGAGCGTGGGCCCGACCGGCGCTACCGGGTGGGTCTGCGGCTGTGGGAGGTGGCCACCCTCGCGCCTCGTGGCTTCCCGTTGCGCCACGCGGCCCTGCCGGCCCTGCAGGACCTGTACGACGTCACGAAGGAGCAGCACATCCATCTCTCCGTGCGGGACCACCTGGACGTCGTCGTCCTGGAGCGTCTGACCGCGCCGGGCGCCCCGCAGGCCGACAGCCGTGTGGGAGGCCGCTTCGGCGCATTCGCCACGGGAGCGGGACTCGTCCTGCTCGCTCACGCGCCCGACGACGTCCAAGAGGAGTATCTGAGCACCCCGCCGCGTCGCTACACCAGTAACACGGTCACCTCTCCCGCCCGGCTCCGCTCTCTGCTGGCTGACGTCCGCAGGGAGGGGTACGCCAGCAGCGACAGAATGGTGGGGCTGGACGTCCACTGCGTCGGAGCGCCGATCCACGGTGCGGGCGGCTCGGTCGTGGCGGCCATTTCGATCGCCTTCAGGGCAGGCAGCCAATCCCCCCAGACGCTCGCTCCCGCCGTTCGCGCGGCGGCCCGAAGAGTTTCCCGCGCCTTGCGCGAGTGAACACCTCCCGGGCCGGTCGACGGCCCGCTGCGGACCTCCTCGTCAGCCGTCAGGTCGAAAGACCCGCCGCCAGGTCATGGAGTGCGCAATTGACTTATCGAACTGTCCGTCGGCGTGCGGATGAGAATGACGGGACGCGGAGGGCGCGGGGAACCTTGGCGCGCCTTCGACGCCATGCCCCGCCTCCGCGACCGGATTCACCGACGCATTCACCGGGCTCCAGAAGTCCGCCGACGCGAACGCGTAGACCTGGAATTGTCTGACGGCAGCCTGGGCGTGCAGTCCCCCGTTGTCGGGTCATTGCGCCATCACGCCAGTGGCGTAGGGGACTTCGCCTTCAACGTCATGGCGTTGACGCCCTCACCGCAGCCGCCTGGGGACGGTTTACCGAGCCGGCGTTCGGCCTGTACGGCGCCGAAGGCCGCTGCGCACACGAGCCCTTGTGGCCCTTCCCGGCGTCGTCAGCGGCCGACTGACCCGCGTCGCAGGTGAAACCGCCATGGCCGCACCGGCCCTCAGGGCCGCGCGACCCAACCCGTTATCCCAACCTGCAGAGGACCTCGGCGACATGCGATCGCCTTTCAAGCTCCTTGCGGTGAAGCGTGGTTGGATATCCCACTGCGCGCCTGCTGTGCCGGTCCGGATGTATGGGGCAACGACTCGCTTGACGTGTCGAGCCGCACGTCGCACAGTTGGAATCGCATCCCGATAAAACACTTCACCATACGGAACAGTGAAGGATGGCGGAGCTGTGATCCCTGTGATCCAAACAGAGCCCCGCATGCACCGAAGACATCACAGCACCGAGTTGCACTCTCGAATGTGCTCCCGCCTCTCCGGGACGCAGACCGGTGACCCCTTTGCGGCGCTGCGAGACTTAGTGAGCGGCGATGCAAAGGGGTGCTGACCCCTCACGTCTTTCCCGCTGACCGGGCAATCACCGGTTCCACGGCCGGCGGGCTCTTTGGGCCTCAACTCACCCTTCCACGCCGCGATGGCACGAAAGCCGCGCCATGTTGATACGACACCTTCCTTCCAGGAAAATCGGGCCGCTCCCCAGACTCGTGATGCCGCACTTCCCGCGCACTGCGTCCGGCCCCGGAAGCCCCAAGCGGCCGAAGAACCACGGCCGCGGCACCGGGTCCTCGGGCTTGCGCGGCCAGGCTGTGCCTCCGCTCCTGCTGATCGCGGCCATCACCCTGGGCGCGTCGTTCGCCCCCCTGGCGGTTCACTTGTCCCCGCTGCTCGTGGCGGCCCCCACGTGCACGGGAACGTTCGCACGAACACGCTTCACGAGCGTCGTCGCGCTCCTGGCAGCCGCGGCGGTGTTTCTCGTGGACCGCCACGACGGCCTGCTCCACTCACCGCTGCTGCCCATTCACATCGGCGCGGTCCTCATCGTCTCCGCGTTCGTCATCGCCTCCCGGGCGGTGCATGACCGCGACTTGCGTGAATTGACCCAAGTACGGGCCGTCTCCGAAGCAGCCCAACGAGTACTGCTGCGGCCGATCCCGGCGGAGCTCGGCCCCCTCCACGTCGCCTCGATGTACCGCGCCGCGGCGGCACACGCACTGGTGGGCGGCGATCTGTACGCAGCCGCCCGCACCGGCCAGGCCACACGCCTCCTTATCGGAGACGTCCGCGGAAAGGGCCTTCCGGCCATCGGTGACGCCTCCGCCGTCCTCGGCGCTTTCCGGGAGTCAGCCGAGCGGTACCGCACACTCCCGGAGCTTGCGGCCTCCCTGGAACGCAGCGTTCGCAGGCACCTGAGCGAGCTGACCCCTGTCGACCCCGACAGCAGCGAGCGATTCATCACCGCCCTGCTGATCGAACTCCCTGACGACGAAGAGATCGTCAGGGTGGTCAGCTGCGGGCACCCGCCGCCTCTGCTGCGGCAGGGCAGCCAGGTCACCCTGCTGCCCGTCACCTGCCCCGCCCCGCCGCTGGGGCTCGCGGCAGAGAATCCCCACGCCTTCTGCCTCGACACTGTTGCCTTCGGCCCCGGAGACACGCTGCTCCTCTACACCGACGGCCTGGCAGAGGCCCGCGACCCCGCCGGCGACTTCTTCCCCGTCCTCGATCGTGCCGAGAGATGGACCTGGGACTGCCCCAGCCGCCTCGTCCAGCACGTCGGCGTCGATGTGGACCGGCATGCGGGCGGGAAGCTCCACGACGACCTGGCCCTTGTCGCCGTCCATCATCCAATGCACCCCGTCCACTGCGAACAGGCGTCACCGTGAACGTCCACAGTCCGAAGGCCCGCACGCCCGCGCAGAGAATCCCGAACCCTGCGCCGCACATCATGCGCATCGTCTCGCAGGCACTGCGCACGACAGCAGAGAGGACGGTGACGAGGATGGCGGCGCCCGGACTCCTCCTGTTCCGGCACCCGAGTGCACTGCTCGCCGTCTATCTGGCCGCGGCCTGCGTACTGCAACTGAAGGCCTCCGCAGTGGGCCTGGTCCCCTGGTCGGACTACTCGGTGCTGGCGCCCCTGATGGCGGCAGCCCTGCTGCCCATCAGACAGACCCTGGTCGTGGGAGCTGCCACGCTGGCAGCCAGTGTGGCCATCTACGGTTTCGCGATCCCAGGGGTGTCGGAGGGCGGCCGGGTGGTTGTCATCACCGCGGCCCTCCTGTCTCTGAGCATGAGCGTGGTCATCTGCCGAGTCCGGAGCCGCCAGAAGGCGAGGTGCGCCTTCGCCGTACCTGCCCCGAGCGGTGAGGAGAGGGGCCGCATCGCCTCCGCAGCACGTCAGGACACCGGCGATCTGTGCGCGTTCCTGCTGGTCGGGGGACCACCGCCCCGGCGCCTGCCGCAACCGGCAGCCGTGGAACTCGCATACGGCCGGTCCGACGACGGAAGGCCGCAGGCCCATTGGCTGGACGCGATCCCCCTGCCCGGAGCCCGGGTGGCGCTGGTCGCCGGCAGCGTGACCGAGGACGGAGAACCGGCCCCCACCCTGGTGCCCGAACTCCGCGCCGCGGTACGGACGCTGGCGGACATCGACATGCGTCCGGACGAGACGCTCACCCACCTCCAGGACGTCCTTCACCGGCTGCAACCGGACGACGGTGCCCACGACGTCACGGCAAGCTGCCTGTACACCGTCTACGACCCCGTCACCGCAGACTGCACCCTCGCCTGCGCCGGCCACCCCGCCCCCATCGTCGTCAGCCCCGAAGGTGTGACCATCGCCGTCGACCTTCCCTCCGGAACACCGCTCGGACGCGCACGGGCACATGTGGCGACCGCGGAGATCCGGCTCAGCGAAGGCAGCGTGCTCCTGCTGCACACGCCCTCCGCGAAGCCAACCGGGTCCGAGGCCAGGACCGATGGATCCACCGTGCCCGAACGACGCATCGAGCCGCAGTCCTCGCTCGCAGCCACTTGCCACACCGCCCTGAAGGCCCTTGCGACAGAGGGTGGCCCCCGTCAACTGCGTGTGCTCGCTGCACGGACCCGCAGACTCGACACCACCACCGTGGCCACGTGGGACCTCACCGCCGATCCAGCGGCCGTCTCCGCCGCGCGCCGATATGTCACCGCCCAGCTGACGGCATGGGGCCTGGACGAGGCCACCCCCACCACCGTCCTGATCGTCAGCGAACTGGTCACCAACGCCATCCGCCATGCCCAGCCACCGCTGCATCTCCGCCTGATCCGCTGCGACACCCGTCTCACCTGCGAAGTCACCGACGGCAGCACCACCACCCCGCACCTACGCCGCGCCCGCACCCTCGACGAGAGCGGCAGGGGACTGTTCATCGTCGGCCAACTCACCTGCCGCTGGGGCACCCGCCACCATCCACAGGGCAAGACCATCTGGGCCGAGCACACCCCGCAGAACGAGGCATAGAAACGACATGGGAAGTGACACCCCGCGCGTCGCCGTGCCGCCACCGCCAGTGTGGGTACCGGAACCGCCGGCGTGCGGGGCGCGCGAGCGCTCCAGCAGTGCCGGAGATACAGCGGGACTTGGGTGGCTTCCGGGCTCCGTTCCGGCGTCGGGCGGCGTCATGGATGCCGTCCGAGGCCGGATCGCGCAGGGGCGGGTTCAGCGGTCGTCGGCGAGGGCCCGCATGAGGGTTTCCAAGGTGGCATCGAGGACGGCCCGGGCGTCCGCGCCCGGGGGGAGCGCACGGGCCACAGTGACCGCGCCGACGATGGAGGCGATCATGGTCCAGGCCTGCTTGGTCTGTTCCCCGGGCGTGCCGTGCATGGCGGGAGCCAGGGTGGCGACCAGGTCGGCCATGTGGCGGCCGTAGGTCTCGTGGACGGAATCGCCCGCCCGTGCGACGTCGGCGCTCAGGGACGGCATCACGCAGCCGCCGGCGGGATCGGTGCGGTGCAGGTCGCTGAGGTAGAGGCGGAGTACGTCGGCGAGCCGGCGGCGTCGTTCGGCGGGGTCGGGGTCGGCGATGCCGGCGAACTGAAGGCCCAGTTCGGCGGCGACGACCTCTTCGAGCAGTCCTTCCTTGCCCGCGAAGTTGGAGTAGATGGCCCCTGAGGTGACGTTGGCCGCGGCGGCCAGTGTGTCGACCCCGACGGCGTGGAAGCCCTTCTCCTTCAGCGTGCCGGAGGCTTCCCGCAGGATGGCCGCCTTGGCGTGCGCCTTGTGGTCTTTGGAGTACCTCATACCCCGGTTCCCTTCCGCTCCTGCCGTGTGGGTCTTGAACTCCTACAGGTATAGAGTAGCGGTCGTTATATAACGAGCGCTATTCTATGGATGCCGGGCAGCCCTCTGCCGGCACCGATGACGAGGGAAGGACTCCACCATGTCCGCAGCAACCGCAACTTCTGCTCCGACCAGGACCGTTGACGTCGCAGGGACCCCGTTCGCCTACCGCGAGGTGGGCACGGGCGAAGGCGTTCCGCTGGTCCTCCTGCACCACGTGACCGCGGTGCTGGACGACTGGGACCCCGCCGTCGTCGACGGCCTGGCAGCCGAGCGGCGCGTCATCCTGGTCGACCTGCGCGGGGTCGGCCGCTCCGGCGGGACCACCCCCGACACCTTCGAGGCGATGGCCGACGACACCGTCGCCTTCCTGGACGCCCTCGGCCTGGAGGCAGTCGACCTGCTCGGCTACTCCCTGGGCGGCATCGTCGCCCAGGTCGTCGTCCAGCAGTACCCCGACCGCGTCCGCCGGATCATCCTGGCCGCCACGGCGCCCGCCGGCGCCCAGGGTCCGGCTGCCACCGGCGCCACGCTCCAGGCAGCAATCCAGAAGGCGACCGAGCAGGGCAAGCACCCCAAGCACTTCCTGTTCTTCGAGCCGTCGCAGGCCGGCCAGGCAGCCGCGGACTCCTTCCTCGCCCGCCTGGACCAGCGCACCGCCGACGACCGCGACACCCAGATCTCCAACGAGGCCATCGGCGCCCAGCTCGCCGCGCTCACCACGTGGGAGCAGGACACCTCGCCGGCCGGCCTGGCAGCCGTGAAGCAGCCCGCACTCGTCGTCAACGGCGACAACGACACGATGTGGCCCACAGCGGCCGGCACCCTCCGCCTCGCCCAGCTGCTCCCCGACGCGAAGCTCGCCGTCTACCCCGACTCCGGCCACGGCGGCATCTTCCAGTACCACGGGATGTTCGTGCAGCAGGCTCTGGACTTCCTCCGCAACTGACACCGACACACCGGGGCAGTCCTCAACCCCTGTCCTGAACCGCCGTCCAGGCGGCCGCGCTTCGCGTCCGCCGCTGGGCGCGACCGCAGCCCCCGACTCGGGTGAGCAGCACCTGCCGGCACCTGGACGGCAAGCTCCCAGGAGTGACGGGGGCTCCGCGCCTCTCATCGGCCAAGTCGGCCGCCGGCAAGACCCCGGACCCCGCCCGGCTCGGACCACGGGCGCGGCCTGGGTGCTGGGAGGGTCCTCGGCTCCGGCTCGGTCTTTGCGCACGGTGCTCGCAGCGGACCCGTCAGCGGCTCCTGTTGTGGAAAACGTCCCGGTCAGTCTTCCAAGTGGCGGCTTTCCAGGGCTGTTGGTTGCACTCAAGCCCCCCGTCCCCTGTACGAAACATCGTTGAATCCGGTCTCTCCATTGAACGATCCGGGCGCGCCGATCGGCGAACGGCAGCCGTCGTTTCGGATGGGCAATTCGGATGGGCAATTTGGATGGGCAATCGGAACGAGGGGCTGCGGTGGAAAGGCCAACACGAACGCGGAGACCGTGTACGCCGGCTCCGCGACTCGGGATGCTGAGCCGAACTTTCATTCAATGAAAGGTTTTTGCTGCCCGCCGGCCCGGAGGTAGCATCCGGACGTTCGTATTCCAATGGAGAGCGGAGCCGGGCTTCAGCATGGAAAACATCATCGTGCAAACGATCCAGGGCGCCGTGCGAGGCGTAACGGACAAGGGTGTCAGCGTGTTCAGGGGCATTCCGTACGCCGCGCCTCTCGACGGCCCCGGGCGTTTCCAGGCACCGCAGCAGCCGCAGCCGTGGGACGGTGTCCTCGACGGTTCCGCTTTCAGCGCCTCGCCCCCGCAGGCCCAGATGCCTCCTTTGCCGGCGCTGTGGCAGCCGGGTGACGATGCCGACTGCCTCACCGTGAATGTCTGGACGCCCGATCCCGGGGCAGCCGGTCTCCCGGTGATGGTCTGGCTTTATGGGGGAGCGTTCATTTTCGGCTCCGCGAGCCAGCCCGAGTTCGATGGCGCGAACCTGGCCCGCTCGGGCGTCGTGCTGGTGACCTTGAACTACCGCACGGGCTTCGAGGGCTTGGGCTGGCTGCCGGACGCGCCGCAGAACCGGGCACTGCTCGACCAGCTCGCGGCCCTGCGCTGGGTGCAGGAGAACATAGCGCGCTTCGGCGGGGCCCCGGGCAACGTGACGATCTTCGGGCAGTCGGCGGGAGGCAGCGCCGTGGCGGCGCTGACGGCCGCCGAGGCCGGCCGCGGGCTGTTCGGCCGGGCCATTGGGCAGAGCGTCACAGCGGCTTTCCTGCCTGAAGAACGGGCGCGCGACACGGCGGAGCGGATCGCGGCGGCGCTCGGTGTCCCGCTTACTTCCGAGGCCTTCGCGGGCGTGGCGTCCGAGGCGATCCACGCCGTGCAGTCCAGGGAGGGCGAGGTCACTCCCTACGGACTGGTGGTGGATGGGGATGTGGTGCGTGACCAGCCCTGGCGCGGCCTGCGTGCGGAGGTCGACCTCATGACCGGGTTCGCCCGTGACGAGTACCGGTTCTTCGCCATGGCGATGAACGAAAACCTGTCCGCCATTGACGTCGCTGGTGTCGCGGCGGCGCACGACGTTCCTCTCGACGGCTACCGAGCCGCGTACCCCGGCGTCTCCGATGCCGATCTGTACATCCTCATCCAGTCCGACGCGTTCTTCCGCATGCCATCGATGTGGTGCGCTCAAGAGCACTCCGGTCGCAGTTGGTGTTATGAGGTGACCTGGCCGACCCCGGTGTTCGGCGGGGCGCTCGGCGCTTGCCACCTGCTCGACGTACCGCTGGCATTCGGCAACTTCCACGGCCCGATGGCGGCCATGCTCTTCGGCGACTCACTCCCGCCGGAGGCTGTCGGCCTGGCAGAGGAGTTCCGCAGGTCGTTGACGGCCTTCGCCGCCACTGGCGACCCCGGCTGGCCGCAGTACCGGAAGAGTGAGGCGCTCACGCAGATCTGGGACGTGCCCGTCTCAGTGGCAGCCGACCCCGTGTCGGCGTCCCGACAGATCTGGGCGGACAAAATGTAATGCCCCGGGGAGCCTGTCAGCGGGTGTGCGTCTTCCGGGCCGGCATCGAATATTTCGGCGGGGTGAGGGTTGATCGCAAGGCGGTTATCCACAGCAGAAACCGACACACGAAGGACTTCGTCATGGTTGACGCCAGTGCATCATCTCTCGTATCCGATTCCTTCGACTACGGCGTCCTGGTGCCTCTGGATGTCTACTTCGACGATCTCGACGCGTACGGGATGCTGCACAATTCCCGTTACACCGTGATGGTCGAACGCGCCTGGAACACATACGCGTTGAGTCTGGGATTCGGGGCATCCGACGAGGCCGTGCCGACCCTCTACGTCGTGAAGGCGGTCTCCATCGTCTTCGACCTTCCTTTGACCGGCAACGGGGCAATCGCCGTCCACCTCTGGACCGGGCAGGTGGGAAGCACATCGGCAACGACCGGCTTCCGCGTGTGCAGCCGCGATGGCAGCAACACGTATGCACACGGGACGCGGACCATCGTGAAGGTGAGTGGGGAGACGATGCGGCCCACCGAATGGTCTGAGGGCCATCGAGCGGGGTTCGAGCGAATCCAGGGCCCTGAAGCCTGACTGCACCGATGTCCTGCTCAGCCGGCTGCGGCGGCCACCTCGACTCCCCGACCCGGGCGGGCTCCTGGCTGCGGCGCGGCGGTGGGCATGGGCCCCGACCACCCCGGACCGGTTCTTCACCGCCGAGGTGTCCGGGGTGGGCATGGGCCCCGACCACCCCGGACCGGTTCTTCACCGCCGAGGTGTCCGGCGAGATCCCGGCCGTAGCGCCAGTGTGCTTCGTCGGTGCCCCACGGACAGATGAAGCGGGTCTCGCCGGTGGCGAAAGTCACCGAGGGGGCCCGCTTGTCGCGTTGGCCGTTTGACGGGCCGTCCGGTCTGTCGTCGACCGTGGTCGATCTCGAAATGAGTGGAGTCACCCGGCCGGTTCCGGCCCTGTCCGGCTCGCGTCCCACGGGTGGGGCCCGGGGCGCCCCCTCCTACCGGTCCGCCCCCGTCCCCCTCGGCCGGGGCCCGCGCCGAGGCGACCCACCACCGCCAGCGCGGGCGCCGGGCGCTGGAGGCGCTGCTGGCCGGCCGGGTGGGCCCGCCGGACGTCGCGGAGGCCGCGCGGGCACTGGACCTCCCGGAGACCGGCCGCTTCGTGGTCGCCGTCGTGCGCAACACCTCGCGCCGCCCCCGGCCGGGCCCGGCGCGCAGCGGCACACCCACCGGGGTCTGGGTGCGCCGCACCTTCCCGCTGGGCGGCGAGGTGCTCCTGGCCGAACTGGGCGATCTGCCGATCGGCGACTTCGCGTCGGCCTCGGCGTGCCGGACGGGGCGCGGGCCGGCCTGAGTCCCCAGGTGGTGCGGCTCGCCGACGCCGCGCACGCCCGGGACCTCGCCGAACCGGCCCTGCGCACCTGCACCCGCGACGGGGAGGTGGTGCTCCGGGAGGAGTGGATCCCGGACGCCCTCGTCGCCTCGGACCGGCTGTGAGCCGGTGAGCCGGTGAGCCGGCGGGCCGGGTGCGCGGACCGCTGCGGGACCTGCCGGACGAGGAACGCGATTCCCTGCTGGGCACGTTCGCGGCCTGGATGGACTGCGAGGGATCACCGCGCACCGCCGCGGAGCGCATGGACTGCCACCGCAACACCGTGCTCAACCGGCTGCGCCGCCTCGAACTGCTCACGGGGCGGCGGCTCGCCCACCCCCGGGACCTGGTGGACCTGACGCTGGCGCTGGACGTCCTCCGCACCGACGCCGCCTGAGCGGCACTTGGCGGGTGATAGGTTCTCACTTCGCTGTGCGGGTATAGCACGGATAGCCCGGCGGCGTGACGGACGGAAGGCGGCGGATCATGGCGGACCCGAGGACGACGACCCCGCGGGAGCGGTACCGCAGCCAGGTCCGCGCGGAGATCAAGGAACGTGCCTGGGAGCAGATCGCCGCCGCGGGGGCCTCGGCGCTCTCCCTCAACGCGATCGCCAAGCAGATGGGTATGAGCGGCCCGGCCCTCTATCGCTATTTCGCCGGCCGCGACGACCTGATCACCGAGCTCATCCGGGACGCCTACCGCAGCCTCGCCGACGCCTTCGCGGCCGCCGCGCGGGCGGAGCCGGGGCTGTCCGGCCCGGCGCACGCCCTGCGCCGCTGGGCCCTGGAGGACCCGCAGCGCTACTTCCTCGTGTACGGCACACCCGTGCCGGGCTACCAGGCGCCCGACGATGTCACCGGGATCGCCCGGGAGATCATGGCGACGCTGCTCGACGCCTGCGCCCAATCACCCGCCGCGGCGCCCGCGGCCTCCCCCGGCCCGGCCCGCTCCGCCCTGGACGAGCACCTGGCCGCGCACCGGGAGTGGGCCGGCGGGCACTCCGCCCCGGAGGCGGGGCTGCGCCGTGCTCTGGCGGTATGGACGCGGCTGCACGGCGTGCTCTCCCTGGAGCTCGCCGGCCACTTCGCCGGGATGGGCTTCGATCCCGCGGTGCTCTTCGCGGCGGAACTGGAGAGCGTACGGGCGCTGTGACGAGCCCGGCTGCGGCACTCAGGTGAAGCAGCGCCGCGCCGGGAACCCGCGGGGGAAGCGGCCCGTTGAAGGCGATGGGCAAAGGAATCGTCAAGGGGCGCGGCCCGCGCCGGATTGAGCAGGGAGATCCCATGGGTGTCAGCCTTTCCAAGGGCGGCAATGTCTCGCTGACCAAGGAGGCCCCGGGACTGACCGCAGTCACCGTCGGTCTCGGCTGGGACGCGCGCACGACCACCGGCACCGACTTCGACCTCGACGCGAGCGCGCTGCTGGTCAACGCCGACAACAAGGTCGTCTCGGACAAGCACTTCATCTTCTTCAACAAC
Source organism: Streptomyces sp. RLA123 (assembly GCF_056270165.1). Classification (NCBI taxonomy): domain Bacteria; kingdom Bacillati; phylum Actinomycetota; class Actinomycetes; order Kitasatosporales; family Streptomycetaceae; genus Streptomyces; species Streptomyces sp. RLA123. Next base: position 4,136,496 of record NZ_JBWDOR010000003.1, read on the forward strand.
CTCAAGAGCCCCGAGGGCTCGGTGGAGCACACCGGCGACAACATCACGGGTGAGGGCGAGGGCGACGACGAGCAGGTCAAGGTCAACCTGGCGACGGTCCCCGCCGAGGTCGAGAAGATCGTCTTCCCGGTGTCGATCTACGACGCCGAGAGCCGTCAGCAGTCCTTCGGCCAGGTCCGCAACGCGTTCATCCGCGTGGTCAACCAGGCCGACAACAACGAGCTCGCCCGCTACGACCTCTCGGAGGACGCCTCCACCGAGACCGCGATGGTCTTCGGCGAGCTGTACCGCAACGGCGCGGAGTGGAAGTTCCGTGCCGTCGGCCAGGGGTACGCCTCCGGTCTTCGCGGCATCGCGCAGGACTTCGGCGTCAACCTCTGACGCCCCGCGCCCTCGCGGGCGCACGTACGGAAGTGTTGTCGAAGGGCCGCGTGGCAGATGCCACGCGGCCCTTCGGCGTGTGGGGGGTACCGCGGCTCGGGGGTGTCGCGGTCGGTCGGGGCGGAGCGGGTCAGGCGGCGATGCGCGAGGCGAGCTCCTTGGCCTTGGCCCCGGCCTGCTCGTGGGCGGTGGCTCTGGATGCGTCGGAGAGGTCGACCAGGCCGGCCATCGCGGGCACGACATGGGCCAGGGTCAGCTCCGGAACGATGAAGTGCAGTTCCTTGATGCCGAGGCCGGTGGTGAGCACCTTCTCCAGGTAGTTGGTGACGAACTCGAAGTCGGCGCGCGGGGTGCCCGGGCCGTAACCGCCGCCGCGGCTGGCGACGACCACCACCGGGGTGTCGGCCGCGGAGGGGTGCTCACCCGCGGTGCGGCCCAGGATGATCACCTGGTCCAGCCATGCCTTGAGGGTCGACGGGATTGTGTAGTTGTACATCGGCGCGCTGATCAGCACGGCGTCCGCGCGCTCCAGCTCGTCGGCGAGCTCGCCCCGGACCGGGTTTTCGGACCCCGCGCTGTAGGCGGCGGCGTCGATGTGCGGCACGGGTTCGGCGGAAAGGTCCCGGTAGATCACCTCGCCGCCCGGGTGCTGGGCCTCCCACTCCTTGCGGAAAGTGGCGGTGACATCACGGGAGGCGGAGCCCTCGGCGGGCCAGATGGACGAGTCGATGTGCAGCAGCGTGGGCATGGGGGTGCTCACTTCCTTTGACTTCCCTTCGAACGAAAGATTCGCAGCTATGACTTAGTGCGTAGCTATTGCTTCCACAGGAGCTTACTTTTTTGCAGCCCCTAGTGGCGAGGGCGGTATCGTGGGGGCATGGCACAGGGGATCGAGCAGGCGGACCATCCGCCCGAGCAGTGCGCACGCGTGGACAGCGGCCTGACGCGCGTGTTCGGGCTCCTCGGGAAGCGCTGGACCGGCCTGATCGTGGCCGTTCTCACCCAGCGGCCGGCCTACTTCGCCGAGCTGCGCCGGGCCATCCCCGGCATCAGCGAGCGCATGCTCTCCGACCGGCTCACGGAGCTGGCCGAGGCCGGGCTACTGGTCCGCGAGGTGGATTCCGGGCCTCCGCTGCGGGTCAGCTACCGGCTGACCGAGGCGGGCGAGGCCCTCGGCCCGGCCCTGGGCGAACTCGGCCGCTGGGCCGAGAACCACCTGCCCGGTGAGTCCCCCTGCAGCGAGCTCGGATCCGGCGCCTGCTGATCGCCGCCGCCCAGGATCCGGGCAGGTCGGCGGCCCGCTCAGGAGGGCAGCGGCAACTCGAACCAGACGACCTTGCCGACGGCCTTGCGGCTGGTGCCCCAGCGGCGTGAGAGGTTGCTCACCAGGGCCAGCCCGCGGCCCTCTTCGTCGTCGGCGTCCGCACGGCGCAGCTGCGGCAGGTTGTGGTCGTCGTCGCTCACCTCGACCAGCAGCTTGCCGACCCGCATCAACCGCAACGACACCTCGTGCGACGCGGCCCGCAGCGCATTGGTCACCAGCTCGCTGACCAGCAGCTCCGTCAGCTCACCGAGCCCCTCAAGGCCCCACTCCGCCAGCTGCGCACGGGTGAGCGCCCGCGCCCTGCCGACGTCGGACGGGTCCATCGACAGCTGCCACTCGGCGACGTCCTGCGACGGAACGCCCTGGAAGTTGGCGACCAGCAGCGCCACATCGTCGCGCCGGTCGTCGGAGTGGACGCGGCTGAGGATCTGCTCGCAGACGTCCTCCGGGGTCTGCTGCGGCTCGATGACGTTGGCGCAGAGCGCCGCCAGGCCGGCGTCTATGCCCTGCCCGCGCACCTCCACCAGGCCGTCCGTGCACAGGACCAGCCAACTGCCGTCCGGGACCGGGATCTCCACCGTCTCGAAGGGCACGCCGCCCACCCCGATCGGGGCGCCCTTGGGGATCTGCAGCAGCTCGCTGCGGCCGTCGTGCCGGGACAGCACCGGCGGGATGTGACCGGCGTTGGCCAGGGTCAGGGTGCGGTGGATCGGGTCGTAGACCGCGTACACGCAGGTCGCCAGGTGCTCGGCGCCGAGACGGTGGGCGAGGTTGTCCAGGTGGCGCAGCAGCTGGGCGGGCGGCAGGTCGAGCGCGGCCATCGTGATCACCGAGGTCCGGAACTGGCCCATCACCGCGGCCGACAGCAGGCCGTGCCCCATCACATCGCCCACGATCAGCGCGACCCGGCCGCCGGGCAGCTGGATGGCGTCGAACCAGTCGCCGCCCACCTGGGCCTGGCGGTCACCGGGCATGTAGCGGTGGGCGATCCGCACACCGGGCAGGCGCGGCGGGCGGGTCGGCATCATGCTGCGCTGGAGCGTGGCCGCGGCCCGCGACTCCATCCGGTGCAGCCGGGCGTTGTCCAGGTGGACGGCGCCGCGCGCGGCCACCTCGGAGGCCGTCGCGGCGTCCTTGGCGTCGAAGGGACGCCGGCCCGGGTGCCGCAGGAAGCACATCCGGCCCAGCACCGTGCCGCGCGCCGTCAGCGGCACCACGATCATCGAGCGATCCGGCAGCAGCGGCCCGAGCCCCGGTACGCCCAGGTCCAGGGCGATGTCGCGGGCGATCGCGGGGTCGATCACCGGCACGACCAGCGGTTCCCCGAGGCGCGGGGTGCTGTCGGCGGGCAGCGGGATCAACTCGCCCTCCGGCAGGGCGGCCGCCCACGAGCCGGGGGTCGCCGCGGTGTGCGCGACCGCCACCCGGCGGGCGACGATCGTGTCCCCGGCCCGGTCGTCCTTGGGCAGCTCGGTGTCGGAGAACAACTGGTCCACGACGAGCACCGCCGCGAAATCGGCGAACCGCGGCACCGTCACCGAGCACAGCTCCCGCGCCGTCGTCTCCAGGTCGAGGGTGGAACCGACCTTGGCACCCGTCTCGCGCATCAGCGCCAGCTGCTCGTCCAGCACATGTCCGGGGGTGAGCGCCGGGGCGAGCGCCGGCGGCGTCCCGTCGGTGCGCGGGCCCGGGAGCAGTTCGCGGTACGCCGGGCGGGTCGTCCGGGCCGTGCGGCCGGTGCCGGGGTTGGCGGGCGCCGCCCGCACCGCGCCGGCCTCGTACTCCTCCGGCAGGACGGGCAGCGGCAGGGTGCCGTCCACCTCCACCGCCGGATATCCCAGGGGAACGATCTGCTGCATGATCCGCTCCAGCCGGCCCGCGCTGACCCGGGGCAGCACCGAACCGAGCCGGCCGGCCAGATGGCCGGCGTGCCCGGGATCGGGGACCGGGGCGAGGCGGGCGGTGACGCGGACGCCACCGCGCAGCGCCGAGCTGTCGGCGGTGTACGGCAGGAGGCGGTCGCCGAGCGCCAGGCGGGGCCCGGTGTCGCGCAACGGCCGGGCGTTGGCGGCGATCAGCAGCAGGCTGCGGCCGGCCGGCTCCATGATCCGGTACGACCACCACATCACGTCCTTGACGGCGCCGTCGCGGTCGGTGGCGGGCAGGCTGCCCGCCCACGCGGGCTCCGTGAGGTCGTCCAGCAGCTCCAGGACGTCCTGCCCGGTGGCCATGGACCGGCCGGGCCGTGCCGCTGGTCCGGACGGCCCTGCGGCGCTCGGGGCGTGGGGCAGCAGACCGGTCGACGGGCGGCCGAAAACGCCTTCCCAGCGGTGCCCGAAGAGTTCCTCGGCGCCGCGGTTCCAGTACGAGATGTCCCCGTCGGGGTCGACACACACGACGGCGAGGCGCAGCAGGGCGGAAACACCCGTGGCCGCGAGCGCGGTGGCGGTGGCAGGGAGCCTGGTCATCTCATCCAACGTCGGGTACCTGCGGTTCGGCTGCGGTTCGGCGCGGAAGGCTGAAGGAGCAATCGGGGGCGGTTCGTTCGTGTTCAGGCAAGCATGAAACAACGGACGCGGTCCGGTAAATGGCTAGATTGCCCCCAGGAGTGACCAACCGGGCATGGCCCGAAGGGGTGGAGACACGCGTGGAGCAGGTGCAGCAGGCGGAGCACAGAATTCCGCACATCCCGGGATTCGCGCGGTGGCCGCACGACGGCGCCCCCAAGCAGGAGGGCCGGGCCCTGCGCCGGAGGGTGCCGCGGGAGTCGCACGCCGAACTCGCACCCGAGGACGGCCGGGACGGGGCCGTGGAATCGGTGCTCGCCTCCGGCGAGGGGCGCATCCCCGGCCTCGTGCCGCTGCGGGTCGGGCGGATGGCCGCGAGTCCCTTCGCGTTCCTGCGCGGCTCTGCCGGACTGATGGCCGGCGATCTGGCCGGCACCCCGGTCACCGGCATCGGCACCCAGATCTGCGGCGACGCCCACGCCGCCAACTTCGGCCTGTACGGCGATCACCGCGGTCGCCTGGTCATGGACATCAACGACTTCGACGAGACCGTGCACGGCCCCTGGGAATGGGACGTCAAACGGCTCGCCGTCTCCCTCGTGCTCGCCGGACGCGAGGCCGGCGCGGACGAGGACATCTGCCGCGGCGCCGCCTTCGACGCGGTGGGTGCGTACCGGCGCACCATGCGGCTGCTGGCGAAACTGCCGGTGATGGAGGGCTGGCACGCCATCGCCGACGAGGAACTGGTCACCCACGCCGATGCCCGCGACCTGGCCGGCACACTGAGCCGGGTGGGCGAGAAGGCGCGGCGCAACACCAGCGCCAAGTTCGCCGCCCGGGCCACCGAGCCCGACGGGGGCGGCGGACGGCGCTTCGTCGACGCGCCTCCCGTGCTGCGGCGGGTGCCCGACGCGGAGGCGGCGGCCGTCGCGGGCGCCCTGTCCCTGGAGGGCTATCTGGCCACGGTCGGCGAGGACCGGCGGCCGCTGCTGTCCCGGTACGCGGTGCACGACGTGGCGTTCCGGGTGGTCGGGACGGGGAGCGTGGGCACCCGCTCGTACGTGGTGCTGCTCCTGGACCACCACGGGGAGCCGCTGGTGCTTCAGGTGAAGGAGGCGCGGCCCTCGGTACTCGTGCCGCACCTGGCGCGGGCCGGCTTCGACAAGCCCGTGGCCGGGCACGAGGGACGGCGTGTGGTGCTGGGGCAGAAGCGGATGCAGGTCGTCAGCGACAGCCTGCTGGGGTGGGCGGACGTGGAAGGGCGGCCCTACCAGGTGCGGCAGTTCCGCAACCGCAAGGGCAGCGTCGACCCCGCGTCGCTGCAAGCGGGGCTGATCGACGACTACGCGCGGATGACCGGGGCGCTGCTGGCCCGGGCGCACGCGCACAACGCCGACCCGCGGCTGATCGCTGCGTACTGCGGCAAGGGCGAGCAGCTGGACGAGGCGGTGGCGTCGTTCGCGGTCGCGTACGCGGACCGGACGGAGGCGGACCACGCGGAGCTGCTGGCGGCGGTACGGGCGGGGCGGATCGCGGCGGAGACCGGAGTTTGAGGCGGTGGTGCGGGGGCGCTCGTGGGCGGGAGGGGCTGACCAGGGTGGTCCGGGGGCGGTCGGGGGCGGTTCAGGGCGGTCCAGGGGCACGGTCTCCGGGGATATCGATGGGGGCGGCCGAGTGCGCTCATGTGCGCGGGGCGCGCGCCGGGGCGCACAGGAGCGCACTGTCGGGGCACGCGGGGCGTGAGTAGGCTCACGGACCTTGTGACCGCCACCCGTTCGGCCTCGTAGGCTGGACCGGTGAAGAAAACCTCCGGCACTGAAACGACCGCCGACGCCTCCTCCGATCCGCAGGACCGGCTGGCGCAGGCCGTGCGGGCCGCTGAGCGCGCACTGATCGAGTTCGAGATCGCGGTGGAGACCTTCCGGGTGGAGGTCGAGAACTTCTCCCGGCTGCATCACCAGAAGCTCGGGCCCATGTACGCCCGGCTCGACGAGCTCGACGCGCTGATCGCCGAGGCCGTCGCGGCCAGGAGCGGCGACCGGGACGACATTCGCCGCGCCTGGGAGGCCCGGGCCCTGGTGATGCCCATGCCGGGGGTCGAGGAACTGTTCGGGGGCCTGCTCGGCTCCGACGGCGTCCGCCCCAGCGAGGACCCCAGCCCGCCGCGCCGGGTCCGGCCCGGCAAGGAGGCGCAGCGCCTCTACCGCGAGCTGGCCCGCAAGGCGCACCCGGACCTGGCGCAGGACGAGGCGGAGCAGGAGCGCCGCAGCGAGTTCATCGCCCGGGTCAACGAGGCGTACGCGTACGCCGACGAGGAGCGTCTGCGCGAGCTGGCGGCCGAGTGGGAGGCCGGTCCGGTGCCGGAGGAGCAGCAGCCCAGCGAGGGCGAGGTCCTCTACGCCCGGCTGGAGTGGCTGGCGCAGCGCAAGGAGCAGCTCGCCGCCTCGGCGGCGGAGCTGGAGGAAAGCGCGATCGCGCAGATGATGAAGCTCTCCCCGGACGATCCGGACAGCCTGCTGAACGAGATCGCCGAGAGCCTGCTCAACCAGGTCGCCAACCGCGAGGCACGGCTCGCGGAGCTCGTCCGGGCCGGGAAGAGCCCCGAGTAGCGTCCGGGGTACGGTCGGACCGCACGCCCTATCCGAAGGAGTCTTTCCCATGTTCAACGCCCAGCTGCCCGCGGTGGACCCCGTCCACGTGCCGGCCGACGGCTACCTGCTGGACGTCCGGGAGCACGACGAGTGGAACGCCGGGCACGCCGAGCGCGCGGTGCACATCCCCATGGGTGAGGTCGTGGCCCGCCTCGCGGAGCTGCCGGAGGACCGCCGTGTGCACGTGGTGTGCCGGGTCGGCGGCCGTTCGGCGCAGGTCGCGCAGTACCTGCTCGCGCAGGGGATCGACGCGGTGAACGTCGACGGCGGCATGCTCGGCTGGGAGGCCGCGGGCCGTCCGCTGGTGGCGGACGGCGGCGACCAGGCCTACGTGCTCTGAGCCTGCGGCCGGATGGTCGGCCCGGGCGCTCGGTCAGGCGTCGAAGTCCACCTCCACGGAGGAGGTGACCGGGTGCGACTGGCAGGCCAGTACGTATCCCGCCTCGATCTCCTCGGGCTCCAGGGCGAAGTTGCGGTCCATCCGCACCTCGCCCGAGACCAGCCGGGACCGGCAGGTCCCGCACACCCCGCCCTTGCAGGCGTACGGCGCGTCCGCCCGGTTGCGGAGCACCGTCTCCAGCACCGACTCACCGCCCTGCGAGGGCCAGCTGCCCGCCCGCCCGTCGAGGGTCGCCCGTATGGTGGCGCCCTCGGGGACTCCGGCGATTGCGGCGGCCACCGGTGCGGCGTCCACGTGGAAGATCTCCTCGTGGATGCGGCCGCGGGCCACCCCCAGGCCGCGCAGCGCCCGCTCGGTGCCCTGCACCAGCCCGTAGGGCCCGCACAGGAACCAGCCGTCGATCCGCTCGACCGGCAGCAGGGACGGCAGCAGACCGGTCAGCCGCTCCTCGTCGAGCCGGCCGGACGGCAGACCCGCCTGCTGCTCCTCGCGGGAGAGCACCGTGACCAGCTGGAAGCGGTCCGGGTAACGGTCCTTCAGGTCGGCGACCTCTTCGAGGAACATCGTGGACGCCGCGGTCCGGTCGCTGCGTATCAGGCAGAACCGGGCATCCCGCTGACGGGCCAGCAGCGTGGAGGCGATCGACAGCACGGGGGTGATCCCGCTGCCGCCCACGACCGCCGCGAAGTGCCCTGGGCGCGGGTGGAGGACGAAGCGCCCGGCCGGGCTCATCGCCTCCAGGACATCGCCCACCGCGAGTTCCTTGTGGGCGAAGGTCGAGAACTCGCCCTCCTCCACGAGCCGCACGCCCACCCGCAGGGTGCGTGGTGCGGCCCCGTGCGGCGCCGGGTCGCACAGTGAGTACGTCCGCCGTATCTCGCCGCCGTCGGTCGTGCGACGCAGGGCGATGTGCTGGCCGGGGGTGTAGCGGTAGATCTCGCCGAGTTCCTCGGGCACTTCGAGGGTGACGGCCACCGCGTCGTCCGTGAGCCGGTCGACCTCGGCCACCCGCAGCGGGTGGAAGGCGCCATGCGCCCCGGGGACGGGTGCCATCTACAGCTCCTTGAAGTGGTCGAACGGCTCGCGACAGCTCTCGCAGCGGCGCAGCGCCTTGCACGAGGTGGAGGAGAAGCGGTTGAGCAGGACGGTGTCGAGGGAGCCGCAGTGCGGGCAGCGCACCGCGAGCTCCAGCGGTATCGGCCCGCCGCCGGACGCGGCCGTCCGCGGGGGAGCGATGCCGTATGCGGCGAGCTTGCGGCGGCCCTCGTCGGTGATCGCTTCGGTCGACCAGGGCGGTGAGAGCACGGTGCGGACCGACACCTCGGTCATGCCGCGCTCACGCAGCACCTGCGTCACGTCCGCGGCCATGGTGTCCAGGGCGGGGCAGGCGGTGTAGGTGGGCGTCAGCTCGACCTCGACGCTGCCGGGGCCGGTGAGGTGCACATCCCGGAGGATGCCGAGGTCCTGGAGGGTGAGGACGGGCAGCTCGGGATCGGGGACGGCGCCCACGGCAGCGCGCAGCTCCGCCTCCAGTGCGCTGAGCCCGGCGGTCACCATGTCGCCCCCGGGTGCGCGCGGTGGAGGTGCTGCATCTCCGCGAGCATCCGCCCGAACGATTCGGTGTGGACGCCCTGCCGGCCGGCCCCGGCGGACCAGGGCGTCACGCTGGGGCCCTCGGGGAGGGTCAGCGTGGCCCGCCCGAGGACGTCGGAGAGGGCGGCGAGCCAGGGTTCGCGCAGTTCCGGGAGGGCCACCGGCAAGCCTTCGACGGGCTGGAACATCTCGCCGGTGTAGCGCCACAGGGAGTCCAAGGCACGCTGCATCCGTGCGTGGCTCTCCTCCGTGCCGTCGCCGAGGCGCAGTGTCCACTGGACGGCGTGGTCGCGGTGGTACGCGACCTCCTTGACGGCCTTGCCGGCGAGCGCGGCCAGGCCGGTCACCTCGGGCCCGCCCTTGGCGTGGGCCAGTTCGCCGTACATCAGCTCCTGGTGGAGGGAGAAGTAGAGCTGGCGGGCGATGGTATGGGCGAAGTCGCCGTTGGGCTGCTCGACGAGCTGGAGGTTGCGGAACTCCCGCTCCTCGCGCAGGTAGGCGAGTTCGTCCTCGTCGCCGGCGAGGGAGAGCAGGACGCGGGCCTGGCCGAGCAGGTCGAGGCCGATGTTGGCGAGGGCGACCTCCTCCTCCAGGACCGGGGCATAGCCCGCCCACTCCCCCAGGCGCTGGGCGAGCACCAGCGCGTCGTCCCCCAGTACGAGTGCGGCCTTCACAGGTGCTCCACTCCCTCGGGGATCTCGTAGAAGGTCGGGTGCCGGTAGGGCTTGTCCGCGGACGGGGCGAAGAAGGGGTCCTTCTCGTCGGGCGAGGAGGCGGTGATCTCGGTGGACGGGACCACCCAGATGGACACGCCCTCGCTGCGCCGGGTGTACAGATCGCGGGCCTGCCGCAGCGCCATGGTGGCGTCCGGGGCGTGCAGGCTGCCGGCGTGGGTGTGGCTCAGTCCGCGTCGGCTGCGGACGAAGACCTCCCACAGCGGCCACTCCTGGGCGCTGGTCGTCATCGCTCTCCCCCTTCGTGCCCGGCCGTACGACGGGCCGCTCGCTGCTTGGCCGCGTGGGCGACGGCTGCCTCGCGGACCCACGCGCCCTCTTCGTGGGCGGTACGCCGCTGGGTCAGGCGCTGTTCGTTGCACGGCCCGTTGCCGCGCAGGACTTCCTGGAACTCGGTCCAGTCGATGGCTCCGTAGTCATGGCAGCCGCGCTCCTCGTTCCACCGCAGGTCGGGATCGGGGAGCGTGAGGCCGAGGATCTCGGCCTGGGGGACGCAGATGTCCACGAAGCGCTGGCGCAGCTCGTCGTTGGAGTGCCGCTTGATCTTCCACGTCGTGGACTGGGCGGAGTGGGCGGACTCGCCGTCCGGCGGGCCGAACATCATCAGCGAGGGCCACCACCAGCGGTCGACGGCGTCCTGGGCCATGGCGTGCTGCTCGGCCGTGCCCTTGCTGAGGGCGAGCAGCAGCTCGTACCCCTGGCGCTGGTGGAAGGACTCCTCCTTGCAGATGCGGATCATGGCGCGGGCGTACGGGCCGTAGGAGCAGCGGCACAGCGGCACCTGGTTGGTGATCGCGGCGCCGTCCACGAGCCAGCCGATGGCGCCGACGTCGGCCCACGTGAGCGTGGGGTAGTTGAAGATCGAGGAGTAGCGCTGTCGGCCTGCGTGGAGCTTGTCGAGCAGCTCGTCGCGGCTGACACCGAGGGTCTCGGTCGCGCTGTAGAGGTAGAGGCCGTGCCCGGCCTCGTCCTGGACCTTGGCCATGAGGATGGCCTTGCGCCGCAGGGAGGGCGCGCGGGTGATCCAGTTGGCCTCCGGCTGCATGCCGATGATCTCGGAGTGTGCGTGCTGTGCCATCTGCCGGACCAGCGTGGCCCGGTAGGCGTCCGGCATCCAGTCGCGAGGCTCGATCCTCGCGTCAGCGGCGACCGCCGCGTCGAATGCGGCGAGGAGTCCGGATTCCGTTTCGGCGGTCTCCGTGCTCTCCTCGGCCGCGGCCGCTGTCGTCATGCGAGGCCCCTTCCTCCCGACCGACCGATCGTTCGGTTCAATGTTCGGGGGTGCCCGGGAGGGTGTCAAGGCCGGGCGGGGCCTGTGGAAAACTGCGTGCGCGGGGCGCCGGGGAGCCGTGGCTCGGTACCGAAGACCGGGATGGCTGTACCGCCGCCGTGTGGCATGAGTACCGTTCCGTGCTGAGTGAACCGAGCGGGACGCCGGACACACCGGATGCGCCGGGCATGTCGAAGCATGGGGAACAGGAGCGGGAACCACCATGGAGCCACCCGAAGGGCCCGGGGGAGCGACCGGGATATTCACGCTGTCGCGGCCCTCCCGGGTCGCCGTCGCGCTGGCGCTGGCAGCGGCGGTGGTCGGGGTCTGCGTGCACCTCCTCATGGTGTTCCTGCACGTCGCCCCGCAGAACACGCTCTCCAAGCAGCACGGCGACCTGGTCGGCGACTACGTCTACCCCGAGTTCGAGCAGAACTGGAAGCTCTTCGCGCCCAACCCGCTCCAGCAGAACATCCACGTCTGGGCGCGCGCCGGGGTCCGCAAGCCCGACGCCACGGAGGAGACCACCGGCTGGGTCGACCTCACGGCCATGGACATCGCCGCGATCCGGCACAACATCGCCCCGAGCCACACCGAGCAGAACGAGCTGCGCCGGGCCTGGACCTTCTACAGCACCACGCACGGCGACCAGAACAAGCCGATCGGCCTGCGCGGCGACCTCAGCCGGGAGTATCTGCAGCGGATCGTGGAGCGGCGGTTCGGCCCCCGGCTCAACGGCGGCGCCGTGGAACGGGTCCAGGTGCGCACCGGCACGACAGCGGTCGCGGCACCCGTCTGGAGCCCCGAGAACACCGACACACGCACCAGCTTCCAGGTGCTCCCGTGGTGGATCGCCACTCCGCAGGACCAGGCCCAGGCCCAGGCCGCCGCTGCGGGACAGGAGGACGCGTCGTGATCGAGCCCGTGAACACCCCGGAGCACTCCGACTCCTCCGTCTCCCCCTTGTCCTCCGCCACCTCGGCTCCTGCACCCGCCCCGGCCGTGGTTCCGTCGCCCTTCACGGGCCTGGCCACCGCGGCCGACCGCGGCCTGACGCGCGCCCTCGTCCGCGTCACCGGCACCGCCATCGGCCCGTACCAGAGCGCGGTCGTCCGGATCGGCATCTCGCTGACCTGGCTGCTCTTCCTGCTCCGCGAGTTCCCGCACCGCCACGAGCTCTACGGACCCGACGGCGTGTGGGGCTACGCCCAGGCGAGCCGGCTGATTGCGGACAACCACGCCTTCACCGTCCTGATGTGGAGCGACGGCAGGGTCTGGTTCGAGTTCGTCTACGCCGCCGCCATCGCCGCGAGCGCCATGCTGCTGCTGGGCTGGCGCACCCGGACCGCCTCGCTGCTGTTCATGGTCGGCGTGCTGTCACTGCAGAACCGCAGTGTGTTCATGGGGGACGGCGGCGACAACGTCGTCCACCTGATGGCGATCTACCTGGTCTTCACCCGCTGCGGCCAGGTGTGGTCGCTCGACGCCCGCCGTCGTGCGCGGAGCCGGGACGAGCGGGACGGTGACGGCACGGGGATCGCCCTGTGGGCCGCCCTGGGCCTGTTCCTCCTGATCGCCCAGCTGCTCGGCCGCACCGGTCTGACCTGGGTCGACGGGATGCTGCCGTGGCTCGGCTGGACGCCGTTCCTGTGGGGTGTGCTGCTGCTCCAGGCGGCGTGGTGGGGGGTGCGCCGCTATGCGCCCGGAGAGCCGCGCACGCTCCTCGACGTGTTCGCCAACATCACGCACAATGCGGCGATGCTGGTCGTCGTCGTCGAGGTGTGCCTGATCTACGCGACCGCCGGCTGGTACAAGATCCAGGGGTCGCGCTGGCAGGACGGCACCGCGCTGTACTACCCGCTTCACCTGGACGACTTCAGCCCCTGGCCGGAGCTGTCGCACGCCATGGCGAGCAGCGGCCTGATCGTCATGGTGATCACGTACGGGACGGTGATCGTCCAGGTCGCCTTCCCCTTCACCCTCTTCAACCGCCGGGTGAAGAACGCGCTGCTCGCGTTGATGATCGTCGAGCACGCCTCGATCGCCGTCGTCCTCGGTCTGCCGTTCTTCTCGATGGCGATGATCGCGGCCGACGCGGTCTTCCTGCCGACGGGCTTCCTGCGCTGGGCGGGCGACCGCGTGGCCCGGGTGGTGCGCCGCGGACCGGCCGGCCGCGGTGACGCCGGCGAGCGCCCCGTGGTGCCGGGACCCGGCTGGGAGCCGGCGCAGCCGGGCGCGGAGCCCGCGGCTACCGACCTGCCGGTGTGACGCCTGCGGTCTCGAAGGCCGTGTCCGGCAGCCAGTGGAACAGGGCCATGCCGACCGTGGTCGCGAGGTTGAAGCTGGAGACCTGGGGGCGCATCGGCACGGCCAGCAGCCGGCTGGCCCGCGCCCGCAGGTCCGGCGAGATCCCGTGCCGCTCCGAGCCGAAGGCCAGCAGCGCGTCGTCGGGAAGGGGCACGCGGCGGATGTCGTCGCCCTCGGGGTCCAGCACGTAGAGCGGGCCCGGGGGCAGCGCGTCGAGGGGCAGCCGCTCCACCGCGGTCGCGTAGTGCAGGCCCGCCCCGGCCCGGACGACATTCGGGTGCCAGGGGTCCAGGTCGTCGGGGCCGCCGACCGTGACGACGCCGGTGGCGCCGAAGCCGGCCGCGAGGCGGATGACGGCGCCGACGTTGCCGAGGTTGCGCGGGCCGTCGAGGACGACGACGGGAGCCCGGCGGGGCCGCTCGGACAGGATGCGCAGATTCGCCTCCCGGCCGGGGCGCGAGGCGAGGGCGGCGATGCCCGTCGGGTGGATCCGGGGCACCAGTTCGCGCAGGGCGGCGGCCGGGACCTCGACGGCCAGCGCGTCGACGGCCGGGGCGACGTCCTCGGCCAGATCGGCCGCCAGGGCCAGGACCGCGGCCTTGTCGGACGTGAGCACGGTGTGGATCCGGGCCCCGAAGCGCAGCGCGTGCTTCAGCGCGTGGAAGCCGTCCAGCAGGACGGCCCCCGGGGCGGCCTCCCGCCATTCCCGGGTGATCCGCCGGGTGTCGTCCGTGCTCATGGCCTCAGCCTAGGGGCAGCGCTCAGACGTCACGGACCGGCGGATTGGCCGGTGAGAACTCGGGGGCGCCCCAGCGCAGGGTGCTGAGGCCGGGCAGTTCGACCACCTCGGCGACGGTGAAGTCCACGCCGCGCCCGTCCTCGCCGTCGGGGTCGCGGTCCCATTCGACGCGCGCGGTGCCGGTCAGCATGAGGACGCCGCCGGTCCGCCAGTCGGGGAAGAGCAGACCGGTGGCGGGCCGGGTGGTGATGTTGCCCAGCGTCATGAACATCGAGTTGCCGCTGTAGTCCGGCCAGCGCAGCCGGTGGTCGTCCGTCACCTTCACGAAGCCGGGGTTGCCACCGCGATGGGAGGCGTCGGCGGCACCGTCGGGGCCCGCCGTCGCGACGAAGAAGGTGTCCGCGGCGCGGATCCGGTCCTGCTGGGCGGGGGTCAGCCTGGTGCCGTGCGTGGCCCTGCCGCCGGTGGCCGGGGGCAGCCCAGCGGCGTCCAGCTCCCGTCGCTGGATGTACTTGGGGCAGTTGGCGTACACCTGCTCGGCGCGGACCAGCAGGCCGTCGCCGTCCGGGCGGGCGTTGCCGTTGACCCGCATGCGGCGCCGGGTCTCCGGCTCGACGGCGATGAGCCCGACCCGGGCGGGACCGGACAGGGCCGCGGCCAGCGGGTCGTCGGGGTGCGGCCGGGCCGCGACGCTGAGCGTGTGCGTGTCGGGGGAGCGCACGAAGCCGGGCGGCCCGGTCAGCAGCGAGGCCCACAGCCGTCCCTGCGCGTCGGCGGCGCCGACGACGATCATCCGGCGCTGTTCCAGGAAGTCCGCGGCGACGGCCGGGACGTCGTCACGGATGCCGCGGCCCACATGGTCGGCGCGGACGAGGACGCCGGCGCGGGCCTGTACGGCCCGCTCGCCGGGGTGGTACGTGCTCACCGGGGCTGTCGCCATGGCGTGGAGTCCTTCCTGGGGTGGGCGGGCCGGATCGGGACGTATGCGTGCGCTCTCCGCGCGGTTAGAAGAATCCGCAGGTGGGGGCGGACGCGTGGGGTGCGGGGGCGGTGTCGGCGCCGGAGCCGGTGAAGATCTCCAGCCGGATGCCGTCCGGGTCGGAGAAGAAGATGCCGCCGGACGAGCCGCCCTCCCGGTGGGGGACCACGCCCTCGTGGGCGAAGGAGGCGCCGAGCCCGCGCAGTACGTCCTCGGCGGCGCGGACCTCGTCGACCGAGTCGACCTGGAAGGACAGGTGGTGAAGGCCCGGCCGGGAGGCGGCGAAGTCGCCCTCGCTCTGCTGCCACAGCGTCAGCACCAGGGTGCCTCCCAGGGACAGGAACGCCCAGCGGCGGTCCCCGTCCGACCCTTCGGCGGCCTCGAATCCGAAGACCTGCCGGTAGAACGCGACGGAGCGGTCGAGGTCCGTGACATTGAGGCCGACGTGGCCCGTGCGCAGGGTGGCGGGTGCGGCGGCTGTGGACATGGGGTGATGGCTCCCTCGGTCGTGGCGGCCCGACCTTCAGGCTAACCGTTGTTTACGAATGTAAGGGTTAGCCTGGGAGGAGTCAACCGGTATCAGACCCGGTAAGGGTTAGAGTGAGGCCATGTCGTCCGTGATCGATCCGCGCCCGCTGCTGGGTGAGCCCGTCTCGCTCGACCTCCTCAACACCCGGTGGATGGCCGGTGACGACGTACGGGACCTGCTGACCGGGCCTGGCGGCCTGACGGTCTGGCTGGAGGCGAACGGACTGGCGGGACGCTGTCCGGACGACGCGACGGCGCTGGAGTCCCTGCTCGCCGCCCGTGAGGCACTCGCGGTGGCGGTGCGTGATCCCGGGGCGCCGTCGCGGGAGGCGCTGGACGGGCTGAACGCCGTGCTCGCCCACGGCCGGGTCCGGCGTTTCGTCGGTCCCGACGGGCGTCCGGCGCAGGATGTCGAGACCGATCTCCCGGTCTGGCGTGCGCCGTGGATCGCCGTCGACGACTACCTGGGGCTGCTGGCCGCCGATCCGGCGCGGATCCGGGCCTGCGCCCACGACCGGTGCATCCTGCACTTCTTCGACACCTCGCAGAACCGCAGGCGCCGCTGGTGCTCCATGGCGGTGTGCGGTAACCGCGCGAAGGCGTCGCGGCACCACGCGCGCACAAAGGAGCCCCGTCCGGAGTGACAGGGCTCCTCCGGACGGGGCAGTGGTGGGGCTCGCGGATCAGGCGGGGCGGCGGACCTCGATGACCCGGAAGCGGTTCGCGACGAAGGCACCGTCGCACAGCGCGGCGTTGGCGGCCGGGTTGCCGCCCGAGCCGTGGAAGTCGGAGAAGGCGGCCGTCTGGTTGACGTACACCCCGCCGGTCAGGTTGAGGGAGAGCTGGGCGGCCTCCTCCAGGCAGACCTCCTCGGCCTTCCGCTCCACCTCGGGGGAGGTCGTGTACGCGCCGACGGTCATGGCGCCCTTCTCGCGGACGGTGCGCCGCAGGAGCTCCAGCGCGTCGTCCGTGGAGTCCATGGCCACGGCGAAGGACACCGGGCCGAAGCACTCCGACATGTAGGCGGCCTCGTCGTCCGGCTTGGCGCCGTCCAGCTTGACCATCAGCGGGGTGCGGACCACGGCGCCGGGGAACTCGGGGTTGGCGACCTCGCGCGAGGCGAGGGCGACCTCGCCGAGCGAGGCGGCGGCCTCCAGCCGGGCCTTCACGTCGGGGTTGACCAGGGCGCCGAGCAGAGCGTTGGCGCGGGCGTCGTCGCCGAGCAGACCGCTGACGGCCGCCGCGAGGTCGGCCGTCACCTCGTCGAAGCTCTTGTGCCCCGCGTCGGTCTGCACGCCGTCGCGGGGGATGAGCAGATTCTGCGGGGTGGTGCACATCTGGCCGCTGTAGAGCGACAGCGAGAAGGCCAGGTTGGACAGCAGGCCCTTGTAGTCGTCCGTGGAGTCGATCAGGACGGTGTTGACGCCGGCCTTCTCGGTGTAGACCTGCGCCTGGCGGGCGTTGGCCTCCAGCCAGTCACCGAAGGCGGTGGAGCCGGTGTAGTCGATGATGCGGATCTCCGGCCGCAGGGCGAGGGTCTTGGCGAGGCCCTCACCGGGGTGCTCGGCCGCCAGGCACACCAGGTTCGGGTCGAACCCGGTCTCGGCAAGCACCTCGCGCGCGATGCGCACGGTCAGCGCGAGCGGCAGCACGGCCCTCGGGTGCGGTTTGACCAGCACGGGGTTGCCGGTCGCCAGGGAGGCGAACAGGCCCGGGTAGCCGTTCCACGTCGGGAAGGTGTTGCAGCCGATCACGAGCGCGACGCCGCGCGGCACCGCCGTGAAGGCCTTGCGCAGGACCAGCGGGTCCCGCTTGCCCTGCGGCTTGGTCCACTCGGCCGCGCCGGGGATGCGCACCTGCTCGGCGTAGGCGTACGCGACGGCTTCCAGGCCGCGGTCCTGGGCGTGGGGGCCACCCGCCTGGAAGGCCATCATGAAGGCCTGGCCGGAGGTGTGCATGACCGCGTGGGCCATCTCCGTGGTGCGCGCGTTGATCCGCGCCAGGATCTCCAGGCAGACCAGGGCGCGCGTCTCGGGGCCCGCCTCGCGCCAGGCCGGCATGGCGGCCCGCATCGCGGGGAGCAGGACGTCCACATCGGGATGCGGGTACTCCGTGCCGAGCTCGATCCCGTACGGGGAGAGCTCGCCGCCGGTCCAGCCGTCGGTGCCGGGCTGCCCCAGGTCGAAGCGGGTGCCGTGGAGTGCGTCGAACGCGGCCTTGCCGGTCTCGGCGTCGGCGTATGCCTTGGGGTGCTCGGGGTACGGAGACCAGTACTCGCGAGTGCGGATGGCCTCGAGGGCCTTGTCGAGCGTCTCGCGATGCTTCTCGATCAGCGGGACAGCGGTGAGAACGGCAGCCATGGGGGCCAACTCCTCGTCGAGCTGGTGCTACGGGTGGGCAGGGTGCTGGCAACACGGCTAGATTAACCGAATGTTCGGTCGGGACAAGGGGGCCTGCCGAAGCTGTGGACAAGTGGCGAGGAGCAGAGGCGACGATGAGCGCTCTTGACCGATCCAGCACGATCGCGGTTGTCGGCACGGGCACCATGGGCCAGGGAATCGCCCAGGTGGCGCTGGTCGCGGGGCACGCGGTGCGGCTCTACGACGCCGGGCCGGGCCGCGCCGAGCAGGCCGAGCGGGCCATCGCGGACCGACTGGACCGGCTGGTGGAGAAGGGCCGCATGACCGCCGCGGAGCGCGACGCGGCACGCGGCCGGCTGGCCGCCGCGTCGGCGATCGAGGACCTGGCGGGCGTGTCGCTGGTCGTCGAGGCGATCCTGGAGGAGCTCGGCGCCAAGCAGCAGCTCTTCACCGCTCTGGAGAGCGTGGTCGCCGAGGACTGCCTGCTGGCCACCAACACCTCCTCCCTGTCGGTCACCGCGGTGGGCGGCGCCTTGCGCCGGCCGGGCCGTCTGGTGGGTCTGCACTTCTTCAACCCCGCTCCGCTGCTCCCCCTGGTGGAGGTGGTCTCCGGCGCCGCCACCGACGAGGCGGCCGCCCGGATCGCGTACGACACCGCCGCGGCGTGGGGCAAGACGCCGGTGCGCTGCACCGACACCCCCGGCTTCATCGTCAACCGTGTCGCGCGCCCCTTCTACGCCGAGGCGTTCCGCCTGTACGAGGAGCGGGCCGCGGACCCGGCCACCATTGACGCGGTGCTGCGGGAGAGCGGCGGCTTCCGCATGGGGCCCTTCGAACTGACCGACCTGATCGGCCAGGACGTGAACGAGGCCGTCACGCGGTCGGTGTGGGATTCCTTCTTCCAGGACCCGAGGTTCACCCCGTCCCTGGCGCAGCGCCGCCTGGTGGAGTCCGGGCGGCTGGGCCGCAAGGCGGGGCACGGCTGGTACGACCACACGCCGGGCGCGACGCCGCCCGCCCCCCACACGGCCGGGCCCGAGAAGCCGCCCTCCAAGGTGACCGTGCGCATCGGCGCGTCCGGGCCGGCCGCTCAGCTGCCCGCACTGATCGCGGAGGCGGGCATCGAGGTGGTGGCCGGCGACTTCTCCGATCCCTTTGACGCCTATGTGGAGCTGCCCGGGGGCGGGCAGCTCTACCTGGCCAACGGCGTCCCGGCCACGCCGGACCACCTGGAGACGGACGACGCCGGCGACTGGGTGCAGTTCGACCTGGCGCTGGACTACCGCGTCGCCACCCGCGTCGCCATCGCTCCGGCCGACACGGCCCGCCCGGAGACGGTGCGGGCCGCGATCGGGCTGTTCCAGGCGCTGGGCAAGACGGTCAGTGTCATCGACGACGCACCGGGCATGATCGTCAGCCGCACCGTGGCGATGCTCGTGGATTTCGCCGCCGAGGCGGTCGCCCGAGGTGTCGCCTCGCCGCAGGACATCGACGCCGCGATGCGGTTGGGCGTGAACTACCCGCGCGGACCGCTGGCGTGGGGGGACGAACTGGGCCTGGGGTGGGTCGCCGAGGTGCTGCACAATCTGCACCAGGCCTGTCCCACCGGCCGTTACGCGCCGTCCCGCCTGCTGAACCGCCGCGCGGCGGCCGAGGGGAGATTGCTCTAATCATGACCATGGCACAGCGCGACACCCCCGCCCCCAAACGGGACACCTACACCCCGGACTCGCTGCTCGCCGTCGCTGTGCAGATCTTCAACGACCGCGGCTACGACGGCACGTCCATGGAGCACCTGTCGCAGGCCGCGGGCATCTCGAAGTCATCGATCTACCACCATGTGCGCGGCAAGGAGGAACTGCTGCAACGGGCCGTCGGACGCGCCCTGGACGGCCTGTTCGGCATCCTTGAGGAGCCGGAGGCGGGGCGGGGGCGCGCTGTCGTGCGGCTGGAGTACGTCACGCGGCGCACCACCGAGGTGCTGATGACGGAGCTTCCCTACGTCACCCTGCTGCTGCGGGTGCGCGGCAACACCAAGACCGAGCGCTGGGCCATGGAGCGCCGCAGGGAGTTCGACCACCGGGTCGCCGATCTGCTGAAGGCCGCGGTGTCGGAGGGCGATCTGCGCGCGGACGTGGCGCCGAGGCTCGCCACCAGGCTGCTCTTCGGGATGATCAACTCCCTTGTCGAGTGGTACCGGCCGCACGTGCCCGGCGCCGGGACCGCGGGAGCCGAGGCGGAGGCGGCGGAGCAGGAGGACGCGGCGGTCGTGGACGCCGTGGTGCGTCTGGCGTTCGACGGGCTGCGGATATCTTGACGTTGGTCTAGTCCAACCCTCACGCTCGGAACCATGTCATTCATGGTCCGTGTCCGTGTGTGCGCCCCGCTGGCCGTCGTCCTGCTGCTCGCGGGGTGCGGGGGCGCAGGGCCCGAGAAGGCCGCCGCCGAGGCCACGCCGCCGGAGGACTTCGGGTGCCTCACCGCGGCCCAGGCGAAGGCCGGGAGCACTTCCTACGACGACACCGAGGGCAATCCGGTGGACGCCTGGCTCGGCGGCAAGGGCGACGCGGCCGTGCTGCTGATGCACCAGTCGGACGGTGACTTGTGCCAGTGGATGCCGCAGGCGGATCTGCTGGCCGCGGACGGCTACCGCGTCCTGGTCGTCGACTCCAACGGGAGCGAGGTACCCGAGGTCGTCGCGGGGGTGAAGCTGCTGCGCGCCAAGGGCGCACGGCACGTACTGCTCATGGGCGCGTCCAAGGGCGGCACGGGCGTCCTGGCGGGCGCCGTGGAGGCGAGCCCGCCGGTCGACGCCGTGGTCTCGCTGTCCGCCCCCGAGTACTACGGGGTGACGGACGCCGGTTCGGCGGTACCCCGGCTGACGGCTCCGGTGCTCTACATGGCCGCGGCGGGCGACACCGAGTTCGCCGAGGCCGGCAAGGCCCTGCACAAGGCGACGAAGAAGGCCCCGGAGAACCGGCTGGAGATCGTCGGCGGTCCCATGCACGGGGTCGGCATGCTGACCGACGACACCAACTGGGCCACCGTGACGGACTTCCTGGCGAAGTACGCGGGCGGGGGCGCCGGCTAGTCGGTCAGCACGCGGTCGGTCTCCTCGAAGACCAGCAGGGTGCGGCTGCTGAGCACCTCGGGCACCGCCTGGATCCGGGTGAGCACCAGCTCCCGCAGGCTGCGGTTGTCCGGGGTGTGCACGAGCATCAGCACGTCGAAGTCCCCGCTGACCAGGGCGATGTGCGCCACCCCCGGCAGCTCCAGCAACTTCTCTCGCACGGTGCGCCACGAGTTCTGGACGATCTTCAAAGTGATGTACGCGGACGCTCCCTGACCTGCCCGCTCGTGGTCGACGCGGGCGGTGAAGCCACGGATGACGCCGTCCTCGATGAGCCGGTTGATGCGGGCGTACGCGTTCGCCCGCGACACGTGGACCCGCTCGGCGACCGACCGTATCGACGCCCGGCCGTCCTCCTGCAGGTAGCGCAGGATCGCGCGGTCGATCGCGTCCAGCGGCCGGACCGCCGCGGCGGGGTCGGACGCCGCGGCCGGCTGGCCTTCGGGGGATGTCCCCCGAGAAATTTGGGAATCCGTCACGCCCCCGAGCCTCCCTAGCATGGACGTACTGGCTCCATCTCAGGCTGTGCAGAACCGTTTGTCCACAGGCGGAACACACCTGTAGCCAAAATGCCTCCGGCGACCGAACAATCGGTAGGGGGAGCGATACCCGTTGCCCCGATACGAACACGCCCACGAGGAGGTGCTCGCGATGACCGTCCTGGACCAGCCTGTCTGGCACCCCCGCACCGATCCGGCGCCGTTGCTGCCCGATGCCGAGCCGTACCGGCTGCTCGGCACCCCGGCGGCCGGCGCCCTCGATGCCGGACTTCTGACGTCGATGTACGGACAGCTGGTGCGCGGCCGCCGGTACAACCGGCAGGCCACCGCGCTGACGAAGCAGGGCCGGCTCGCCGTGTACCCCTCCAGCACCGGCCAGGAAGCCTGCGAGGTCGCGGCCGCGCTCGCCCTGGAGCCGCGGGACTGGCTGTTCCCCAGCTATCGCGACACCCTCGCCGCCGTCGCCCGCGGCGTCGACCCCGTTGAGGCCCTGACGCTGCTGCGCGGCGACTGGCACACCGGTTACGACCCGCACGCGCATCGCGTCGCCCCCCTCAGCACCCCGCTGGCCACCCAGCTCCCGCATGCGGCCGGCCTCGCGCACGCCGCCCGTCTCAAGGGCGACGACGTCGTGGCGCTCGCCATGGTCGGCGACGGCGGCACCAGCGAGGGCGACTTCCACGAGGCGCTCAATTTCGCCGCCGTCTGGCGCGCGCCCGTGGTGTTCTTCGTGCAGAACAACGGCTTCGCCATCTCGGTGCCCCTCGCCAAGCAGAGCGCCGCGCCCTCGCTGGCGCACAAGGCTGTCGGATACGGCATGCCCGGCCGCCTTGTGGACGGAAACGACATAGCCGCCGTGCACTCCGTGCTCGCCGAGGCCGTCGCCCGCGCCCGTGCGGGTGGCGGACCCACCCTGGTGGAGGCCGTCACCTACCGCATCGACGCCCACACCAACGCCGACGACGCCACGCGCTACCGCGAGGACGCCGAGGTCGAGGCCTGGCGCGAGCACGACCCGATCGCCCTGATCGAGCGCGAACTGCGCTCCCGTGACCTGCTCGACGACGCGCTGACCGCCCAGGCGGAGAAGGACGCCGAGGCCATGGCCGCCGATCTGCGAGAGCGCATGAACCAGGACCCGGTCCTGGACCCGATGGATCTGTTCGCCCACGTCTACGCCGAGCCCACCCCGCAGTTGCGGGAGCAGGCCGCGATGCTGCAGGCCGAGCTGGAGGCCGAGGCCCAGTCATGAGCACCGCAACCACGACCCCGGTCGCAGCCGCGCGCAAGCCCGCGACCATGGCGCAGGCCCTCAACCGGGCCCTGCGCGACGCCCTCGCCACGGACCCGGACGTCCATCTCTTCGGCGAGGACATCGGCACCCTCGGCGGCGTCTTCCGCATCACCGACGGCCTTGCCGCGGAGTTCGGTGACACCCGCTGCACCGACACCCCGCTCGCCGAGGCCGGCATCCTCGGCACGGCCGTCGGAATGGCGATGTACGGCATGCGCCCCGTCGTCGAGATGCAGTTCGACGCGTTCGCCTACCCCGCGTTCGAGCAGCTGGTCAGCCATGTCGCGCGGATGCGCAACCGCACGCGCGGCACGATGCCGCTGCCGATCACCATCCGCGTGCCCTACGGCGGCGGTATCGGCGGTGTGGAGCACCACAGCGACTCGTCCGAGGCGTACTACACCCACACACCCGGCCTGCACGTCGTCACCCCGGCCACCGTCGCCGACGCCTACGGCCTGCTGCGTGCGTCGATAGCCTCCGACGACCCGGTGATCTTCCTGGAGCCCAAGCGGCTGTACTGGTCCAAGGCCGACTGGTCGGCGGAGGCACCGGAGGAGGTGGCGCCGATCGGCAGGGCCGTGGTCCGGCGTCCCGGCCGTTCGGCGACGCTCATCACCTACGGTCCCTCGGTGCCGGTCTGCATGGAGGCAGCGGAGGCCGCCGTGCAGGAGGGCTGGGACCTGGAGGTCGTGGACCTGCGCAGCCTGGTGCCCTTCGACGACGAGACGGTGGCCGCGTCGGTGCGGCGCACCGGGCGCGCGGTGGTCGTCCAGGAGGCCTCCGGCTTCGGCGGCATCGGAGCGGAGATCGCCGCCCGGGTCACCGAGCGGTGCTTCCACCACCTGGAGGCCCCGGTCCTTCGGGTCGCCGGGTTCGACATCCCGTATCCGCCGCCGATGCTGGAGCGGCACCACCTGCCCGGTGTCGACCGCATCCTCGACACGGTCGGCCGGCTGCAGTGGGAAGGGGCGTGATGACCGTCGTCCGCGAGTTCCTGCTGCCCGATCTCGGAGAGGGCCTGACCGAGGCCGAGATCGTGCGGTGGATGGTGCGGGTCGGTGACGTCGTCGCCATCGACCAGCCGATCGTCGAGGTCGAGACGGCCAAGGCCGTGGTGGAGGTGCCGTGCCCCTACGGGGGAGTCGTCACCGCCCGCTTCGGCGAGGAGGGGGAGAGCCTCGACGTCGGGCGCCCGCTGATCACCGTCGCCGTGGAGTCCCGGTCCCAGGAGGACGCCGGCTCCGCCGGCGGGGCCCCGGCCGGCGGGGACTCCGGTTCCGGGAACGTCCTGGTCGGGTACGGGACGAGCGGTCCCGCGGCCCGGCGACGCCGGGTCCTCGCGACGGCCGCCCCGCGGTCTGCGCCGGTTGCCGGTCCCATTACCGCCCCCGCCCCCGCCCCGAGCCTTGCGGTGGACGGCCGGGTGACCGGACCGGTGGCGGTCATCTCGCCTCTGGTGCGGCGCATCGCCCGCGAGCACGGGCTCGATCTGCGCGTGTTGAAGGGGACCGGTCCCGACGGGCTGATCCTGCGCGCGGACGTCGAGCGCGCCATCACGGCGCTCGCCTCGGTCGCCGCCGTCTCCCCCGCACCGGTGACCGCGACCGCGGCGCCGGCCGCCGAGGGCACCCGCGTACCGCTCAAGGGCATCCGCGGAGCAGTCGCCGAGAAGCTCAGCCGCAGCCGCCGGGAGATCCCGGACGCCACGTGCTGGGTGGACGCCGACGCCACCGAACTGCTCGCGGCACGGGCCGCGATGAACGCTTCGGGCGGTCCGAAGGTGTCCGTCCTCGCCGTGCTGGCGCGGATCTGCACCGCGGCGCTCGCCCGCCATCCCGACCTCAACGCCACGGTGGACACCGAGCGCGGCGAGATCGTCCGGCTGCCCGCCGTGAACCTGGGCTTCGCCGCCCAGACCGACCGTGGCCTGGTCGTCCCCGTCGTCCGGGACGCGCACACACGCACCACGGACGGGCTCTCGGCGGAGATCGCCCGGCTCACCGAGGCCGCGCGGGCCGGCCGTCTGACCCCGGCCGAACTGACCGGCGGCACCTTCACGCTCAACAACTACGGCGTCTTCGGCGTCGACGGCTCCACGCCGATCATCAACCACCCCGAGGCCGCGATGCTGGGCGTCGGCCGCATAGCTCCCAAGCCGTGGGTGCACCAAGGGGAATTGGCGGTGCGTCAGGTCGTGCAACTGTCGTTCACCTTCGACCACCGGGTCTGCGACGGCGGCACCGCCGGCGGATTCCTGCGCTACGTGGCCGACTGCGTGGAGCAGCCGGCGGTCCTGCTGCGGGGGGTGTGAGCGGGTCTCGTTGGGCCATACTCCGGGCATGAGTTCGCAGCCGGGCGCCGCCGTGCGCCCCGACGGGTCCTTCGACGCGGTCGTCCTCGCCGGCGGTGCCGCACGGCGCCTCGGCGGGGCCGACAAGCCCGGACTGCCAGTCGCGGGGCGGGCGTTGATCGACAGGGTCCTGGACGCGTGCGCCGGTGCGGGCACGACGGTCGTCGTCGGCCCGCGCCGCGCCACCGCCCGCCCGGTCGTCTGGGCCCGTGAGGATCCGCCCGGCGGCGGCCCGTTGCCCGCCCTCGCGGCGGGACTGGGCGCGGGCGTGACCGCCGGCGTGGTGCTGGTGCTCGCCGCCGACCTGCCCTTCCTGTCCCCCGCGACGGTACGGGCGCTGCTCGCGGCGCTCGGCGACCGGGAGTCCGGGCAGGGGCATTACGGCGACCCGGGCGACGCGACGGTGTACGACGGCGTCGTTCTCACCGACCCGGACGGCCGCGACCAGCCGCTGGCGGCGGCGTACCGCACCGAGTCGCTGCGCCGTGAGATCGCTCTGCTCGCCGTGGAGCACGGCGGCCTGTCCGGCCTGCCGCTGCGCCTGCTCACCGCGGAACTGCGGCTGCGGCGGCTGGCCGACCCCACCGGCCTGGCCTCCTTCGACTGCGACACCTGGGACGACCTCTCCACAGCGAGGGCCCGCATCAGGGAGCATGGGACCGTGCTGGACGAATGGATTGCCACTGTCAAGGCGGAACTCGGCATCGACCTCGACGTCGACACCGGAGTGCTGCTGGATCTCGCGCGCGACGCCGCGCACGGAGTGGCCCGCCCCGCGGCGCCCCTCACCACCTTCCTGGTCGGATACGCGGCCGCCGCGGCCGGCGGCGGTGAGCAGGCCGTCGCCGAGGCCGCCCGGCGCGCGGCCGAGCTGGCCGGGCGCTGGGCGAAGGAGGCGGACGCCGGGGAAGCGGAGGCATGAGCGTTCCCGGCGCGCCCGACGGGACCCGCAGGCGGGACGGACGGAACACCCCGGACGGACGGAACACCCCGGGCGGACGGAACACCCCGGGCGGACGGAACACCCCGGACGGACGGGAGACCGCACCGCCGGCCGACCTCGCGGCCGCCGAGGCGGCGGTCGACGACGAGCTGGACCAGGCCCTCGCCCTCGCCAACGCGCGTCGCGGGCCCGTCCGGCACGCCGCGGCGACCCCGCGCCCGGACGCCGCGGCCCCGGCGCCCCACGCCCCCCAGGACACCGACATCCCGCATCCGCCGCACCGTTCCCAGGTCCACCACGACATCTCCTGGCCCGAGGCCCGCCGCATCGCCTCCGCGGCCGGTTCGCCCCTGCGGCGCGTCCTCAAGCCGCTCGGGCAGGCCCTCGGCTGCGCCCTTGCGGAGCCGTTGGCGGCCCTGACCGACCTGCCGTCCTTCGACACCTCCGCGATGGACGGCTGGGCCGTCGCGGGCCCGGGCCCCTGGCGGCCCGAGGGCCGGGTGCTGGCCGGCGAACGCGCCCTCGCCGCACTGCCGGACGGCCACGCGACCGGCATCGCCACCGGCGCGCTGCTCCCGGCAGGGACGACCGCCGTGCTGCGCAGCGAGTACAGCCGCATCGGCCCTGACGGCCTGCTGCACGCCACCCGGGGCGGCCCCGGCCCCGGGCAGGATGTGCGCCCGCGCGGCCAGGAGTGCCGCAGCGGCGACGAGTTGCTGGCCACCGGCGCCCTGGTCACGCCCGCCGTGCTGGGCCTGGCCGCCGCGGCAGGCTATGACGAACTGCCGGTGACGGTCCGCCCGACCGTCGAGATCCTCGTCATAGGCGACGAGTTGCTGGACCGCGGCCTGCCCGGCTCCGGCCGGGTGCGGGACGCGCTGGGCCCGTTCCTGCCCGCGTGGCTGGCCGCGCTGGGTGCCGATGTCATCGCGTCCCGCCGCTTGAAGGACGACGCCGGCCTGCTGCGGGAGGCCGTCACCGGGTCCGCCGCCGATCTGGTGGTCACCACCGGCGGGACGGCGGCCGGCCCGGTCGACTACCTGCACCCCGTGCTTTCGCGCATCGGCGCGCGGCTGCTCGTGGACGGTGTCGCCGTGCGACCGGGCCACCCCATGGTGCTCGCCGAACTTCCCGGCGAGGGAGGCCATTTGGTGGGCCTCCCGGGCAATCCGCTGGCGGCCGTCTCCGGGGTCCTCACGCTGATCGTGCCCCTGGTGCGCAGGCTGGCGGGCAGGCCGGCGCCGGTGCCCTCCGCGGCCCGCCTCACCGGCGACGTCCCCGGCCACCCCACGGGCACCCGGCTGGTGCCGGTGATCCTGGACGAGGAGTCGCAGGCGGTCCCGCTGCGCTTCAGCGGCCCGGCCATGCTGCGCGGCATCGCCACCGCCGACGGGATGGCCGTGATCCCGCCGGGCGGGGCCGCCAAGGGCGACACCACCGCCGTGCTGGAGACCGGCTGGGGACGCCTGTGAGGCCGGAGCCGGGCGGTTCGGGCCGCCTGCCCCGGCAGGCCGGGCCGGGACGGCAGGGCGTGCAGGGCCAGGACGGGGCGCAGTCCCTCCGGCTGCCGCACAGTGCCCCCCGCAGCCCGCTGAGGCAGGTCGCGCAGCGTCTCGTGTACGCGCTGGCCTGCCTGTTCGCCACCGTGGGCATCGTCTACGCCGACCGCGGCGGCTATCACGACAACGCGGGCGGCGCGATGTCGTTCCTCGACTGCCTGTACTACGCCACCGTCACCCTCTCGACCACCGGCTACGGCGACATCGTCCCCTACAGTGCGGGCGCCCGGCTGACCAATGTGCTGCTGGTGACGCCGCTGCGCGTGCTCTTCCTGATCATCCTGGTCGGCACCACGCTCGAAGTGCTCACCGAACGCACCCGTGAGCAGTACCGCCAACAGCGCTGGAGGTCCTCGGTGCGCGACCACACCGTCATCGTCGGATACGGCACCAAGGGCCGGTCCGCCGCCAGGACGCTGACCGGCCACGGCGTGCCCGCCAAGAACATCGTGGTCGTCGACCCCGAGCCCAAGGCGGTGGACGCCGCGGTGGCCGCCGGCTTCGTCGGCGTGACCGGCGACGGCACGCGCAACGGCGTCCTGATGCGGGCGGAGATCCAGCGCGCCAAGGAGCTCATCATCGCCGCGCAGCGCGACGACACCGCCGTCCTGGTCGCCCTGACGGCGCGTCAGCTCAATCCGCGGATAACCATCGTCGCCTCCGTGCGCGAGGAGGAGAACGCCCCGCTGCTGCGGCAGTCGGGGGCGGACGCCGTCGTCACCAGTTCCGCTGCGGCGGGGCGGCTGCTCGGAATGTCGATGCTCAGCCCCAGCGCCGGCGAGGTGATGGAGGAGCTGATCACCTACGGCAGCGGCCTGGACCTCATCGAGCGCCCTGTCACCAAGGCCGAGGCCGGGCGTTCCCCGCGGGAGATCGGCGACTTGGTGGTGGCCGTCAAGCGCGGCCACCGGCTGCTCGACCACGACGACTCCGAGGCGGCCGTGCTCCAGCTGACCGACCGGGTCATCGTTATCCACAGGGTGGACCGGCGGGACCCGATTCCGCCGGGTCAGCGGTAGCGTCGGCTTTATGCATGCGATCACGATCCCCGAACCCGGCGGCCCGGAAGCGCTTGTCTGGGCCGAGGTCCCCGATCCCGTACCGGCCGAGAACGAGGTGCTGGTCGAGGTGGCCGCCGGCGCCGTCAACCGCGCCGACCTGCTGCAACGGCAGGGCTTCTACGACCCGCCGCCCGGCGCGTCCCCCTATCCCGGCCTGGAGTGCTCGGGCCGGGTCGCCGCGCTCGGCCCCGGCGTCACCGGCTGGGCCGTGGGCGACGAGGTCTGCGCGCTGCTGGCCGGCGGCGGCTATGCCGAGAAGGTCGCCGTGCCGGTGGGCCAGCTGCTGCCCGTCCCCAAGGGGGTGTCGCTCGTGGCCGCGGCCGCCCTGCCGGAGGTCGTGTGCACGGTGTGGTCGAACGTCTTCATGGTGGCCCACCTGCGTCCGGGCGAGACGCTGCTCGTGCACGGCGGCTCCAGCGGCATCGGCACCATGGCGATCCAGCTGGCCAAGGCCGTGGGCGCCAAGGTCGCCGTCACGGCCGGAAGCGCGGGGAAGCTGGAACGCTGCCGTGAGCTGGGCGCGGACCTGGGAATCGACTACCACGACCAGGATTTCGTGCCGGCCGTCCGGGACATGTTCGGCGGCGCGGACGTCATCCTCGACATCATGGGCGCCAAGTACCTCGACCGGAACATCGACGCCCTCGCGGTGAACGGCCGGCTTGCCGTCATCGGCCTGCAGGGCGGCGCCCAGGGGCAGCTCAACCTCGGCAAGCTGCTCGCCAAGCGGGCCGCGGTCACGGCGACCTCGCTGCGCGGGCGCCCGCTGGAGGAGAAGACGGCGATCGTCGCCGCCGTCCGCGAGCACGTGTGGCCGCTGCTGGAGGCGGGCACGGTGGTTCCGGTCGTGGACCGCAGCTACCCCATGGAGCAGGCCGCGCAGGCGCACCGCGTGGTCGAGGAGAGCTCCCACGTGGGCAAGGTCCTTCTGACGGTCTAGGCAACCGGTCCACGGGGTGCCCGGCCCCATCCCCCGTGTGACGCTGGGCGCATGGACTGGCGACGTGCGGTGGCGGCCGCCTCCGCGGTCGTGGCAGGGCTCGGCGTCACCGGGGCCGCGGCGCCCGGCCCCGGGCACGGGCCGAGCGCCTCGCCCACGGCAGGGCCGGCCGGGAGCGTGCCCGGCGAGGGTCGGCGGCATCCCGGCCGCCCGGAGGGGCCGCCGGCCGAGCCGACCGAGCAGCCGGTGTCGCAGGGGCCGCGGCAGGTCTTCGACGACGGGCAGCCCTCGGGTCCCGAGGCGGTGCCGAGCCCCTCGGGGCGGGTGCTGGAGGTGCTGCCGCTGGGCGCAGGACTGCTCCTGATCGGCCTGGGCCTGGGCTTCCTCGGGTGGCGGCTGCGGCGCGGCGGCTGAGTTCCGCCGTCGCCCTTCCGGCTTTGGTGCCTCCCGCTGGGGTAACGCGTGCTTTCAGGGGGGAGAAAACCTTCGCAAGCGCCGGTGCGCGACAATGGCGGCATGGAGATGCCGATGAACGAACGGTCGCAGGAGAGCCCGCAGGTCCTGGTCGTCGGCCCGGACGGAATGGCCCTCGGCGGCGGACACGCCGGACGCGCCGGAGAAGGCGACGAGCAGCGCGAGGTCCCTGTGACGGAGATGGTCGAACAGCCCGCGAAGGTCATGCGGATCGGCAGCATGATCAAGCAGCTTCTGGAGGAGGTCAAGGCGGCGCCGCTGGACGAGGCCAGCCGGGCCCGCCTGAAGGAGATCCACCACAGCTCCGTCAAGGAGCTGGAGGCGGGGCTGGCCCCCGAGCTGGTCGAGGAACTGGAGCGGCTGTCGCTGCCCTTCGCCGAGGACGGTATCCCGAGCGACGCCGAGCTGCGGATCGCGCAGGCGCAGCTGGTGGGCTGGCTGGAGGGCCTCTTCCACGGCATCCAGACGGCACTGTTCGCGCAGCAGATGGCGGCCCGCGCCCAGCTGGAGCAGATGCGTCGCGCGCTGCCGCCCGGTGCCGTCCACGAGGGCGACGAGGACGGGCACCTGCCCGGCGGCGCCCGCTCGGGTCCGTACCTGTAGGGAGCACGGCCGGTGCGCGGGCGGCCGTCCGCGCCCTGCCGGCCGAGCCACCTCCGTACCGGTAGGTACAGGGCGGCGGGTACCGGAGGCCGCGTTCCCCCGCCCGGTCCGGCGTCGCCGGGGGGTCGTGCCGGGGGTCGTGCCCGCAGCCGCCCGGCTCAGCCGCTCTCGCCGGTCGAGACCCAGATGGTGACGGTGTCCCCGGCATTGAGCGGGTCGTAGCGCTTGGGCTCCTGGTCGATGACCGCGCCCTTGCCGTAGACCTGCTCGTTGCGGTACTTGACCTGGTACTTCCAGCCCGCTTCCGTCATGCAGGCCTTCACCGAGTCCACGTACTTGGTGAAGAAGTCCGGCATGATCACCGAGTTGTCGTCCTGGTAGTTCTTGGTGGCCTCGGTGCAGCGCGCGGCGTCGATGGTCCGGCTCTGGTCGGCCTGGCTGACGCCCGGCGCGGGCTGGTCGTCGCCGGAGGACCCGGAGGACCCGGAGGACCGCGAGGGATCCCGCCCGCCGGCCAGGTCCGTCGGAGGTGCGCTCGTCCGGGAGTCGGACGTCGGTGTGCGGCCCTCGGCGCCGGTGGTGGTGCCGTCGTCGTTGCCCTTGTTCAGCGACAAGGCGATGGCCACGACCACGACGATCGCGATGACCGCGACCGTTGCGCCGATCGCGACGACCGCCGTCGACCCCCCGCCGCCCCGGCGGCCGCCCCCGGAGGACTGGTTCGGCTGCAGCGGGTACGGGGTGGTGGAGTGCTGGGCGGGGTGCGGGTGCCCACCGTTCTGCGGGTAGCCGTACGCGGGCCGGGCGCCGGGCGGCGGGGTCTGTGCCGCCTGGCCCCAGCCGCCCTGCGCCTGCCGCGGTGCCGCGTACGGCGCGGGCGGGTTCTGGGGGTGCTGCGACGGGTACGGCTGGTGCACGGGGGGCTGCGGGGTCCGCAGATCACCCTGGACCGGCGGGAAGACCGCCTGCGAGACCGCCTCGCCGCGGCCGCGGGCCCGCGGGCCCTCTCCTATGATCAGCGGCGTCGTGCCGGCGCCCCGCTCGGGCGCGGCCACGCGGTCCGCCTCGGCCTTCATCGCGTCGGCGGTGGGGAAGCGCTCTGCCGGGTTCTTCCGCAGGGCGCGGGCGACGAGCGCGTCCACGCCGGGCCGCACCGCCCGGTTGAGGCCGGAAGGGGCCGGCGGCATCTCCTGGACGTGCTGGTAGGCGATGGACAGCGGGGAGTCCCCGTCGAAGGGCAGCCGCCCGGTGAGCAGTTCGAAGAGCATGCAGCCCACCGAGTACAGGTCGGAGCGCTCGTCCACGCCCCGGCCCAGCGCCTGCTCGGGCGACAGGTACTGCGGGGTGCCGACGACCATGCCGGTCTGCGTCATCGACGTGACGCCGGACTGCATCGCACGGGCGATGCCGAAGTCCATCACCTTGACGACGCCGCGGCGGGTCAGCATCACGTTGCCCGGCTTGATGTCGCGGTGCACCAGGCCCACGCTGTGGCTCTCCGAGAGCGCCGCCAGCACGTCGGAGACGATCTTCAGGGCCTTCTCCGTCGGCATCGCGCCGAACTGCGCGATGTCCTCGTCGAGCACCGTGCGCAGCGGCTTTCCCTCGACGTACTCCATGACGATGTACGGCACCACGGCGCCGTCGACGATGTCCTCGCCGGAGTCGAAGACCGAGACGATGTTGGTGTGGTTGAGCTTCGCGACGGCCTGGGCCTCGCGCCGGAACCGCTCCCGGAAGGACTGCTCGCGGCCGAGGTCGGTGTGCAGGGTCTTGACGGCCACGGGGCGGTCGAGCACGGTGTCATGGGCCAGGTGCACTGAGGCCATTCCCCCCTGGCCCAGCAGGTCGCGCAGCACGTAGCGGCCACCGCCGACCGAACGCCCCGCATGAGTGCCCTGCGCGCCGTCCCCGCCCATACGTACCCGTCCCCTTGAACGTTCCCCCCGAGCGCACCAGGCGCACAGGAAACTTGTCCCGACCCTGACCGCCCAGTCTGCCCGACCCCCTACTCAGGTCAAGTTCGTTGACCTGTTCGTCACCGGATGCGTATGAATCCCTTCATGAGTGGCTCAGCCACACGGCCGCGGCGGAACGCGGTAGCGTGGTGCGCCGGAGGACCCTGTACGGCGACGATCGACGGCGAGGACTGATGGCACAGACGACAGCCGCCGGCGGCACCGACGAGCCCTCTGCCGGTGGTGCGGGTGTGCCCGACTCACCGGAGCAGTGGGGCGCCTCGGGGCTGGTGGGTGACGGCCGTTACCGGCTGACCCGGCGGCTGGGCCGCGGCGGCATGGCGGAGGTCTTCGCCGCCGAGGACGTACGGCTCGGGCGGACGGTGGCGGTGAAGCTGCTGCGCCCGGACCTGGCGGAGGACCCGGTCTCCAAGGCCCGCTTCACGCGCGAGGCGCAGTCCGTCGCGGGGCTCAACCACCACGCGGTGGTGGCGGTCTACGACACCGGCGAGGACGTCACGCCGAGCGGCGCCGTCCCGTACATCGTCATGGAGCTGGTCGAGGGCAAGACCATCCGCGACCTGCTGATCGGCTCGGACGAGCCGCCGCCGGTGGACCAGGCGTTGATCATCGTCTCGGGCGTGCTGGAGGCGCTGGCCTACAGCCACGCGCACGGCATCGTGCACCGGGACATCAAGCCCGCGAACGTGATCATCGCCAGCACCGGCGCGGTGAAGGTGATGGACTTCGGCATCGCGCGGGCGCTGCACGGCGCCTCCACCACGATGACGCAGACCGGCATGGTCATGGGTACCCCGCAGTACCTGTCGCCTGAGCAGGCGCTCGGCAAGACCGTCGACGCGCGCTCCGACCTGTACGCGACGGGCTGCCTGCTGTACGAACTCCTCGCGCTGCGCCCGCCGTTCACCGGTGAGACCCCGCTGTCGGTGGTCTACCAGCATGTGCAGGACGAGGCGCGTCCGCCGTCGCAGGCCAGCGACCGCGTGCCGCCGGAGCTGGACGGCCTGGTGCTGCACGCGCTCGCCAAGCATCCCGACGACCGTTTCCAGACCGCCGAGGAGATGCGCGGCGTCGTCCAGTACGCACTGGGCATGATCCACGAGCGCGGCGGCCACACGGGCACCTGGGACACCGGTTTCGTGCCGGCGCACAACGGGGGTTCGACGCCGGCGATGGGCATGCCGGGCCAGTACGCCCAGCCGCACCCGGAGCACACCATCGCCGAGTTCCAGCCCCCGCTGCTGCTCGGCCCGCCCGGGGGCGACGGCGGCGATCACGGCGACCACTCCTACGGCGACCCCCGGCCGCCCGGCGGGGGCGACGACAACCGCTGGGTGAAACCCGCCCTGTTCGTGATCGCGGCCGTGCTCGCGGTCGCGCTCGGCATCTACTTCGCGGTCTCCCACTCCGGTGGCGGGGGCAAGCTCCCGTCCCACGACGTGACACCGACGCAGTCGCAGACCACGCAGCAGTCCTCGCAGCCGACCGAGAAGACCACGCAGGGCGGCAGCACGCAGGACACCACCGGCACGATCTCCGGCCGGCCGACGGAGAGTTCGAAGCCGGCGCACTCCTCGACGCCGTCGTACCAGCCCACGCCGACCCAGCCGACCACGACCGTGCCCACCGCCCCGGCCACCTCGGCGCCGCCCAGCACGACGCCCAGCGCGCCCGCCACGGGCGACACCAGCGAGGGCGGCAACGGCGAAACGACCGGTGGCGATGGCGGTACCGCAGGCAACGGCGGCACCGGCAGCAATGCCGGTACCGGTGTGGCCGCGGGCGCCGAGACCGGCGGCGTCACTCCGTGAAGGCGTCCATGACGGCCTCGTACGCCCCGGTCCACCAGACGACCAGGGCGGACGAGGCCGGGAAGAGCGGGTCGGCGCGCCGGTCGTCGCGCAGGTAGCGCCAGCTCAGCATCCAGAAGTCGTTGAGCCGTTCCCACCACACGCGGTGCACGGCGGCGGCGAGTTCGGCCTCCGGGACGGCGGCGGCGCGGCGGTAGGCGCGCGCGTAGGCGCGGATCTTGTCCAGTTCCAGGGTGCCGCCGGGCGTGACGAAGAAGATGGCCGCGGCCCGTACGGCCTCCTCCGCGCGAGGCTGCACGCCGAGCCGGTCCCAGTCGACGATGGCGACGGGTTCGTCCTCGCGGTAGAGCAGGTTCAGCGGGTGGAAGTCGCCGTGCACCCAGCCGGTGACGGGTTCGGCCGCGTCGGGTTCCGGCGGGCGCCGGTGGGCGTGCCGGTCGAGCATCGCGCGCCGTTCCACCAACCGGTACTCGGCGAGTTCGTCGAAGGCCTCGCGCGGCGCCTGTTCGCGCACCCGCCGCAGCAGCGTCCCGATGAGGGCGTAGGTGTCCTGCGGGTCGGCGCCCGCGTGGCCGCCCGGCGGGCGGCCGGGCTCCTCGCCGGGGGCGGGCTGCACCTGTGCGAGCAGGGTGTGGACGAGGCCGAGCAGTGCGCCGAGGCGCCGGGACTCGGCGGTGGTCAGTTCGCTGCCCTCGCGGTGCCGGCCCTCGACCCAGGGGTAGAGGGCGAAGCGGCGTCCGTCGAGTTCGGCGACGGTGCGGCCGTCGGAGTCGGGCAGCGGCGGGGCGACGGGCAGGCCGAGCGCGCCGAGGCGCTGGGTGGCGCGGTGCTGGCGGGCGATGACCGCGGAGTCGGCGGTGGCGGGTTCGACGTACAGCTTGAGGAAGAAGCTGCCGCGGGTGGTGGCCAGCCGGAATCCCCTGTTGAGCAGGCCCTGGGCCACGGGTTCGCAGGACAGCGGATCGCCGGCGTCGGCGTATCGGCGCAGCAGGGCGTGCAGGGTCCCGCCGGAGGGCGGCGCCGTCGCCGTACTCCCGATCACCAGGCAGATGCTAGATCATTTCGGTGGTGGACTCGCGGGTCGAGGCGTACGTACACATAGCCCGGTGACGGGGTTGTATCGTTTCGAGTTTCTGTGCCGAACAGCGCCCGCTGCTCCTCCGAGGGCTCGAAGGCCCGTGCCGTCCCGAGGAACTGCACCGCCCACCCGGCCTCCACGTCGTCCGCCTGGTAGGCGACGACGGTGCCGTCCACGCCCCAGGCGCGGCGGGTGCGGATCAGCACGGCGCCGTCGTGGACGACGTGCCGTGCGACGGCGATGTACGGCAACGCCCGGCGGGTCAGCGCCAGCCGCCCGTACCGGGCCTTTCCCAGCAAGGCCAGCGCGGCGTGCCCCTCGAACTCCATGGCTCCCACCTTGCCGGGGCGGTGGGCCGTGAGCGCAGAGCACTCCGCCCCGAGCTGCGGGGCCGATGGTCCCTTACCGGTCGGAATCGGGCGAGGGGATGCCCGTCATGCCGGGAATGCCGAGTACGCGGTCGCGCAGTACCGGGAAGTCGGCGCGGGTCTTGGCGACGAGGCCGGGGTCGAGGTCGACGGTGAGTACTTCCTCGGCCGCGCCCGCCTCGGCGAGGACGGTGCCCCAGGGGTCGACGACCAGGCTGTGTGCGGCGAGCTCGACGCCCGCGTGCGTTCCGGCGGTGCCGCAGGCCAGGACGTAGGCCTGCGACTCCACGGCCCGGGCCCGGGCGAGCAGGGTCCAGTGCTCGCGGCGCCGCGCGGGCCAGCCGGCGGGCAGCACGAGGAGTTCCGCGCCCGCGTCGACCAGCAGCCGGAACTGCTCGGGGAAGCGCAGGTCGTAGCAGGTGGCGAGGCCCACACCCACGCCCTGGACCCCGGTGGTCACGATCCGGTCGCCGCCGCTCATGAGCACGGCTTCGCCGCGGTCGAAGCCGAAGCGGTGGATCTTGCGGTACGTCGCCCGCAGTTCGCCGTCCGGGGAGAAGAGCAGGGAGGTGTTGTAGAGGGAGCCGTCGGTCGTCCGTTCGACGATCGAGCCCGCGTGCAGCCAGACGCCCGCGTCGAGCGCGGCGGCGCTCATGACCTCGGAGGTGGGCCCGTCCAGCGGTTCGGCCTCGGCCTCGAAGAGGTCGGCGGCGAAGGCGCCGACCGGCCAGAGTTCGGGCAGCACGACGAGGTCGGAGCCGGCCCGGTCCCGGACGAGCGCGGCGGCGCGTTCGCGCCGGGCGTGCACCTGTTCCGCCGGGTCGACGTCGATCTGGATCAGGGAAACGCGCACCGTACCACCGCCCATGAGTCGGGACATCCTGCCGGGCCTACGATCGTCACACGAAAGCACTCCCGTGGTGTCACTGCGCAGCGTAATTTAAGGCGCACACCACGACCGCGCACCGACCGTCGAGGGGTCCCGTGACCGGCACCGTCCACAGCCAGCTCCAGCCGTACATCGACGCCTGGACCCACTCCATAGAATCCATCGCCGAGTTGGTCCGCCCCGTTCCGGCGGGTGCATGGAACCGGCCGACCGAGTGCCCCTACTGGTCCGTCCGTGACGTTGTGTCACACGTGATCGGTTTTGAATGCGAACTGCTCGGCGATCCTCGCCCGATCCACACACTTCCGAGCGATCTGCGTCACATGACGTCAGAGTACGCCCGCTATGTGGAGGTGCCGGTCGACAAGCGTCGCCACCACACCCCGCCCGAGGTGTTCGGGGAGCTCGACTACACGATCATCCGCCGGGCCCGCCAGTTGCGGAACGAGACCCGCGGCTTGCAGAACACCGTCCGCGGTCCGATGGGCAAGGAGATGACCCTCGAAGAGCTGCTGAAGTGGCGGATCTTCGACGTCTGGGTGCACGAGCAGGACCTGCGCCGCGCGCTGGGCGAGCCGGGCAACCTGGACTCGCCCGCCGCGGCCTACGCCCGCGACTGGATCCTGGCCGAACTGCCGCGGGTCGTCGCCGAGCGGGCGGCCGCCCCGGCCGGTTCCGCGGTCGTCTTCGACGTCCACGGGGAGCAGGAGTTCATGCGCACCGTCCGGGTCGGCGCCGACGGCACGGGCTCGATCGACGGCAGCGTCTCCCTGGGACCCGCGGTCACACTGACCCTGGACTGGGAGACCTTCGTCCGGCTGACCTGCGGCCGTACCCGGGCGAAGGCGGTCGAGGACCGGATGAAGATCGAGGGCGACCAAGAGCTGGCCGAGGCGATCCTCGCCAACATCGCGGTCACGCAGTGAGCCGGTAGGGAGCGTTCATGTCCCGGCCGGGACGTGGACGCTCTCGACGCGGCTGACCGCGATGCGCTGCCGTTCCAGCCGCGCCGCCCGGCCGCGCAGCCGCAGGATCTGGACCACGCCGAGCGCCTGGAGGACGAAGACGCTGCTCCAGGCGATCCGGTAGTTGCCACCGCTCGCGTCCAGCAGGACGCCGATGGCCAGCAGCGTGACCATCGAGGCGGTGAAGCCGCCGATGTTCACGATGCCGGACGCCGTGCCGAGACGCTCCGGGGGGTTGGCCGGGCGGGCGAAGTCGAAGCCGATCATCGACGCCGGCCCGCACGTCCCCAGGACGACGCAGAGCAGCGCCAGCAGCCACAGCGGGGCGCGCTCGGCGGGCCACGCCAGGACCACCGCCCACATCACGGCGGTGGCACCGACGACGCCCAGGGTGAGCGGCATCCGGGCGCCGTGGTGGCGGCCGATGATCTGCCCGAAGAGCATCCCGAAGACCATGTTGGCCACGACCACCACCGTCAGCAGGGTGCCGGCCGTCTCGCGGGACAGCCCCTGCGCCTCGACGAGATAGGGCAGCCCCCACAGCAGCAGGAACACCATGCCGGAGAACTGCGTGGTGAAGTGCGTCCACATCCCCAGCCGGGTGCCCGGCTCCCGCCAGGCCGCGGCGATCTGCCGTTTCACATAGCCGCGCCCGGGGTGCTCGGCGGGGGCGGGCTCGAAGCCCTCGGGATGGTCCTTCATGAAGAGCAGGACGAGGATGAGGACGAGCGCGCCGCCCAGGGCCGTGCCGACGAAGGTCGGCGTCCAACCGGCGGAGTGCAGCAGCCGCGCCAGCAGGACGGTGCTGAGCAGGTTGCCCGCGACGCCGAACAGTGCCGCGCCCTGCGCGATCATCGGCCCCCTGCGGGCCGGGAACCACCGCGAGCCCAGCCGCAGCACGCTCACGAACGTCATCGCGTCGCCGCAGCCCAGTACCGCCCGGGCGGCGAGCGCCATGCCGTACGAGTGCGACAGGGCGAAGCCGAGCTGGCCCGCGGTGAAGAGCACGACGCCGATGGTCAGCACCCGCTTGGTGCCGAGCCGGTCGACCATCAGGCCGACGGGTATCTGCATGCCGGCGTAGACCAGCACCTGGAGGATCGAGAACGTGGACAGCGCGGACGCGCCTATGTGGAAGCGGTCGGCGGCGTCGATGCCGGCTACGCCGAGGCTGGTGCGGTGCACGACCGCGACCATGTAGACGAGGGTGCCGATGCCCCAGACCCCGACGGCCTTCACGCCGCCGGGTGGTTCACCGGTGGTGGTGCCGATCGTCCCCATTTACTCCCCCCGGGCCAGGTGGTTCACCCAGCTGACGTGGCGTTCGACCAGAGCGGCGGCCACGCCGGCGTCCCCGGCGCGCAAGGCGTCGAGGATCTCGGTGTGTTCGGTGATGTTCTTGGCGATGCGGCCGGGGTCGGCGTGCATGGTCGCCACTCCCATCCGCAGCTGACGGTCCCTCAACTGGTCGTACAGATGGGACATGATGCGGTTGCCGGCGGCGCGCACGATTTCGGCGTGAAAGCTGCGGTCCGCCATGGCGAAGGCGGCCAGGTCGCCGGTGGCCGCGTGGACGCGCTGCTCGTCCAGCAGCTCCTCGAGCCGGGACAGCAGGTGCGCCGGCGCGGGCTCCAGTTTCATCACCGCGTGCCGTTCCACCAGCAGCCGGGTCTCCACGACGTCGGCGATCTCCTGCGCGGAGACCGGCAGCACCAGCGCGCCCTTCTTCGGGTACAGCTTCAGCAGCCCCTCGGCCTCCAGCCGCAGCAGCGCCTCCCGTACGGGGGTCCGCGACACGCCCACGGCCTCGGCGAGCTCGCCCTCGCTGAGGAGGGTGCCGCCCTCGTAGCTGCGGTCCAGGACGGCCCGCTTGACGTGGGTGTAGACCCGCTCGGCGGCGGGTGGCTGCTTGGCGGCCGGCTCGGCGGCGGTCACGACAGGGCTGCGGTTCATGATGCGCACATCATAGATACAACAGGTATGCGGGAGTGGCTCACGTCCGCGATACGGACGGACACGGGGGGTGACCCGTCAGGTTCCGGTCAGGTTCCGGCCGTCCCCGACGGGCCGGGGCCCCCGGGGCGGTCAGGGCGCTCGGGGTGCTCCGGGCGTTCGGGGTGCAGCCGGGCGACATAGGCCGCGGCCTGGGTGCGGCGCTGCATGCCGAGCTTGGCCAGCAGCGAGGAGACGTAGTTCTTGACCGTCTTCTCGGCCAGGTGCAGCCGCTCGCCTATCTGCCGGTTGGTGAGCCCCTCGCCGATCAGGTCGAGGATGCGTTTCTCCTGGTCGGTGAGGTCGGACAGGCGGTCCTCCGCGCGCTCGGCGCCGCCCCCGCGCAGCCGTTCCATGACCCGGGCCGTCGCGGCGGGGTCCAGCAGCGACCTCCCGGCGGCGACGTCGCGCACGGCGCCCACCAGGTCGCTGGCGCGGATGTCCTTGAGCACGTAGCCGGCCGCACCGGCCATGATCGCGTCGAAGAGCGCCTCGTCGTCCGCGTACGAGGTGAGCATCAGGCACTTGGTCTCCGGCTGCCGGGAGCGGACCTCCCGGCACACCTCGACCCCGCTGCCGTCGGGCAGCCGGACGTCCAGCAGCGCGACGTCGGGCCGTACCGCGGGCAGTCGCGCCAGTGCCTCGGCGGCCGTGCCGGCCTCGCCGACGACCTCGATGTCGGGCTCCGCGGAGAGCAATTCGTGCACTCCCCGCCGGACGACTTCGTGATCGTCGAGCAGAAATACCGCGATTATCGACTTTTCGGGCACAACTTCAGCGTTGCACACCCGACCACAGCCGACCTCTTACGCAGATTCGATCCGCGGGATACCGTGCCGTTGTCCCGGTGGCCTGCGAGAACGTTCATTTACTAGGAAATCCAACCAAAACCGCAGGTAGAACCCTCTTCGCGCGAAAGCGGGCGGTGTGGGTAACGTTCACTTCGCAGGGCTGCCTGCCGGGTCCATCAATACTCCCGGCTCGGCCGTGCCGCACACACCCCGTGCGCCGCGACGAGACGGTAGGAGCCGCACTGGCCGCCGGCGGATCCCGGGGGCCGGACAGACGGAGGAGCAAGCGTGAGCGTGAAAAGCACTGCCGCGAAGCCCCGTACGCCCCGTACGGGCACCCGCGGTGGCGCGAAGCGCCGTGAGGCCGAGCCGGAGCTGGTGCAGCTCCTGACTCCCGAGGGCGATCGCGTCGAGCACAGTGAGTATTCCATCGACCTGAGCCCCGAAGAGCTGCGCGGTCTGTACCGGGACATGGTCCTGACCCGCCGTTTCGACGCGGAGGCCACGTCCCTGCAGCGACAGGGCGAGCTGGGTCTGTGGGCCTCGCTGCTCGGTCAGGAGGCCGCGCAGATCGGCTCGGGCCGGGCGACCCGGTCGGACGACTACGTCTTCCCCACCTATCGCGAGCACGGCGTCGCCTGGTGCCGCGGGGTGGACCCGGTCAATCTGCTGGGCATGTTCCGCGGGGTCAACCACGGCGGCTGGGACCCCAACGAGAACAACTTCCACCTGTACACGATCGTCATCGGCTCCCAGACGCTGCACGCCACCGGCTACGCGATGGGCATCACCAAGGACGGCGCGGACTCCGCCGTCATCGCCTACTTCGGCGACGGTGCCTCCAGCCAGGGCGACGTCGCGGAGGCCTTCACCTTCGCCGCCGTCTACAACGCGCCCGTGGTCTTCTTCTGCCAGAACAACCAGTGGGCGATCTCCGAGCCCACCGAGAAGCAGACCCGCGTCCCGCTCTACCAGCGCGCCGCCGGCTACGGCTTCCCGGGCGTGCGGGTGGACGGCAACGACGTCCTCGCGGTGCTCGCGGTCACCCGCGCCGCCCTGGAGCACGCCCGCTCCGGCCAGGGCCCGATGCTGGTCGAGGCCTTCACGTACCGCATGGGTGCCCACACCACCTCCGACGACCCCACCCGCTACCGCCTCGACGAGGAGCGCGAGCAGTGGGAGAGCAAGGACCCGATCCTGCGGCTGCGGGCCTACCTGGAGAAGCAGGGCATCGCGGACGAGGCGTTCCTCGCCGGGATCGAGGAGGAGAGCCTGGCGCTCGGCAAGCGGGTCCGCGAGGCCGTGCGCGCCATGCCCGACCCCGACCCGATGTCGATCTTCGAGAACGTCTACGCCGACGGACACGCGCTGGTCGACGAGGAGCGCGCCCAGTTCGCCGAGTACCTCGCCACCTTCGAGGAGGGCCACTGACATGGCAACGATGACCATCGCCAAGGCCCTCAACGAGGCGCTGCGCAAGGCCCTGGACACCGACCCCAAGGTCGTCCTCATGGGCGAGGACATCGGCAAGCTCGGCGGTGTCTTCCGGATCACCGACGGCCTGCAGAAGGACTTCGGCGAGGAGCGGGTCATCGACACCCCGCTCGCCGAGTCCGGCATCGTCGGCACCGCGATCGGCCTGGCCCTGCGCGGCTACCGCCCGGTCGTCGAGATCCAGTTCGACGGCTTCGTCTACCCCGCGTACGACCAGATCGTCACCCAGCTCGCCAAGATGCACGCGCGCGCCCTGGGCAAGATCAAGCTGCCGGTCGTCATCCGCATCCCCTTCGGCGGCGGCATCGGCGCCGTGGAGCACCACAGCGAGTCGCCCGAGGCGTACTTCGCGCACACCGCAGGACTCAAGGTCGTCACCCCGTCGACCCCGCAGGACGCCTACTGGATGCTCCAGCAGGCGATCGAGTCCGACGACCCGGTGATCTTCCAGGAGCCCAAGCGGCGCTACTGGGACAAGGGCGAGGTCGACACCGAGGCCATCCCCGCGCCGCTGCACAAGGCCCGTACGGTCCTGGAGGGCACCGACCTCACGCTGGTCGCCTACGGCCCGATGGTGAAGGTCTGCCTGGAGGCCGCCGCCGCGGCCGCCGAGGAGGGCCGTA
Source organism: Streptomyces sp. RLA123 (assembly GCF_056270165.1). NCBI lineage: Bacteria > Bacillati > Actinomycetota > Actinomycetes > Kitasatosporales > Streptomycetaceae > Streptomyces > Streptomyces sp. RLA123. Next base: position 4,179,116 of record NZ_JBWDOR010000003.1, read on the forward strand.
GCCTTGAGGTGGTGGACCTCCGGTCCCTGTCGCCGATGGACTTCGACGCGATCCAGGCGTCGGTCGAGAAGACCCGCCGCCTGGTCGTCGTGCACGAGGCCCCCGTACAGCTGGGCACCGGCGCGGAGATCGCGGCCAGGATCACCGAGCGGTGCTTCTACCACCTCGAGGCACCCGTGCTGCGGGTCGGCGGCTTCCACGCGCCGTACCCCCCGGCCCGGGTCGAGGAGGAGTACCTGCCGGGCCTGGACCGCGTACTCGACGTGGTCGACCGCGCACTGGCGTACTGAGGAGAGGGTTGTGACGACAGTGGCAGCACCGCAGCGCTTCCGCGAGTTCAAGATGCCGGATGTCGGCGAGGGACTCACGGAGGCGGAAATCCTCAAGTGGTACGTCAAGCCCGGTGACACCGTCACCGACGGCCAGGTGGTCTGCGAGGTCGAGACCGCCAAGGCCGCCGTCGAGCTGCCGATCCCCTTCGACGGGATCGTGCACGAACTGCGCTTCCCCGAGGGCGAGACGGTCGACGTCGGCACGGTGATCATCGCCGTGGACACCGGCCACGGCGAGGCGGAGGAGGCACCGGCCCCCGAGGCCGTTCCCGCACAGGCCCCGGCCGCCGCGGCCGAGCCCGAGCAGAAGCGCCAGCCCGTGCTGGTCGGTTACGGCGTCGCCGTCTCCTCGACCAAGCGCCGCCCGCGCAAGCAGGCGGCCGTACCGGCCCAGGGTGCCGCCGCGGGCGCGCTCCAGGCCGAGCTCAACGGACACGCCCCGGCCGTGCCGGCCGTGCCCGCGGCTCCGGCCGCTACCGCCGCGGCGGGTTTCGCACCGGCCGAGGTGCGCCCGCTGGCCAAGCCGCCCGTGCGTAAGCTCGCCAAGGACCTCGGCGTGGACCTCGCGGGGATCGTCCCGACCGGTCCGCAGGGCACCATCACCCGCGAGGACGTCCAGAACGCGGTCGCTCCGGCGGTCCCGGCCGTCCCCGCGACCGCAGCCTCCGCCGCGGCCCCGGCGGCCGTCCAGACCGCTCCCGTGGCGGCTGCGACGGCGACGGCGCCCCTGGAGACCCGCGTCCCGATCAAGGGCGTCCGCAAGGCCACGGCCGCCGCGATGGTGGCCAGCGCCTTCACCGCTCCGCACGTGACCGAGTTCGTCACCTTCGACATCACCCGCACCATGCGGCTGGTCCAGGAGCTCAAGACCGACCCGGCCTTCGTCGGTCTCAAGGTCGGCCCGCTCCTGCTCGTCGCCAAGGCCCTGCTCCTGGCGATCCGGCGCAACCCGGAGGTCAACGCCGCCTGGGACGAGGCGAACCAGGAGATCGTCCACAAGGGATACGTCAACCTCGGCATCGCCGCGGCCACCCCGCGCGGCCTGATCGTCCCCAACATCAAGGACGCCCAGGCCAGGACACTGCCCGAACTGGCCGCCGCCCTCGGCGAACTGGTCGCCACGGCACGTGAGGGCAAGACCTCGCCGGCCGCCATGCAGGGCGGCACGGTCACCATCACCAACGTCGGTGTCTTCGGCATCGACACCGGCACGCCCATCCTCAACCCCGGGGAGTCCGCGATCCTCGCCTTCGGCGCGGTCAAGGACATGCCCTGGGTCCACAAGGGCAAGGTCAAGCCCCGCCAAGTCACCACGCTCGCGCTCTCCTTCGACCACCGTCTGGTGGACGGCGAGCTCGGCTCCAAGGTCCTCGCCGATGTCGCGGCGATCCTGGAGTACCCCAAGCGCCTGATGACCTGGGCCTGATCACCCCGTCACACCATCGAGAAGGGCCCGGACGTGTGTGCGTCCGGGCCCTTCTCGGGCGTGTCGCCCCCCATGCGGGCCGTATCTGTGACGTCATACGGCCATGGCGGTATCCATCTCGCTGATCCTGCTGCTGGCAGTCCTCACGCTGGTGCTCCTGCGCGCCAAGTCGCTGAAGATCTCCCACGCACTGCTCTGCATGCTCCTCGGCTTCTGCCTCGCGAGCTCCAGCCTGGCCCCCACCATCCACTCCGGCCTCATCGCCACCACCGACGTCGTGGGCGACCTACGACCCTGAGCCACCGCTTCGTCGGACCGCTCCGGCACACCGCGCCGGTATGGACATCCGACAGTTCTGGCGGCTCATCGAGGACGCCCGCGGCCAAGTCCCCGACCCCACGGACCCCGAGGCGGTCGCCGACCGGGCTTCCGCGCTGCTCGCGGAACAGCCCCGGGAGCGCATCGTCGCCGCCCAGCAGGTCCTGTGGGATCTCGTGGCGGCTTCCTGTCGCGCGCCCCTGTGGGCCGCCGCCTATCTGATCAACGGCGGTTGCTCGGACGACGGATTCGACTACTTCCGCGGCTGGTTGATCACCCAGGGCCGCGAGGTCTTCGACCGCGCCGTCGCCGATCCCGACTCCCTCGCCGGTCTCCCCGCCGTCCGTGCGGCGTGCACCGGCGCCGGCCCGGACCTCGATGGCGAGGCGACGCTCGCCATCGCCTGGGACGCGCATCTGACGGCGACCGGCGAGGAGCTTCCCGCCGACGCCTTCACCATCCGCTACCAGGACCTCGACCCGGCCTGGCGCTTCGACTTCGGCGACACGGCCGAGGTGGCCCGGCGCCTGCCCGCCCTGGCCGCGCTCTGGCCCAAAGCCGCAGTAGGCAGGGGCCGGTGAGGCCCCTGTGAAACAGAAGATCACTCTCAAGATGACCGCGGTACCCACCGGGCACTCAGGCCCTTTGCATCATGAACGATGCCATCCCCGCCTCTCCCATTGCCCGTGTCCGCGGCCTCGAGCTGATCGGCCAGGGTGGCTGGCTGAACACGGACGCCAAGTAACTGACCCTCTCGGAACTACGGGATACATAGAAATACTCGATCTGGTGTTCCACGCGGTGACGGATGTACTCGTCCGGATGCGACCGAGCTATCGCCACCGCCATGTCCACCAGGTCGTGCATCTCCGGCGAGTAGGCCGACTTGCGAAGGGCGGACCCGGCAGGATGCAGCGCCGGACGTCCAGGTGCTCGTTGGTCACGAACGCGCGCAGAGCGGCCTCGTTCCATTCGGCCACCACGGACGAGCCATCATCGGTCTCGGTCACGTCGCCCGCGCCAGGGTCTTGCGCCCTCACCAGGGGCATCCGCAAGGGCAGGGCCGACCAGTACCAGGCCCGCGCGGCGCCCGCCCGTTCAAGGTCCGTGCCTGTTCGCAGGTACTCGAGCAGCGCGAATTGGACGCGCCCGTGCCCGAATGCGTTCAGGGCAGGCTCGATGAACTGTCGGTTGAAGCTCGGGTCGGGATCGTGGACGGCTGTCTTGAGTAGCACGCCGAAGGACTCTTCGGAGAGGCCATGCCCCGGCGGCATGCGTCGGGCAGCGCTCCCCGGGCGCGATGCTCCCAGGTCCGGAGATCACTGCGCTCCGATTCGGAGGCGACGTCGAGCCCGAGGCTCCGCACGACATCTGCCAGGCACGCCTGGAACGCGCCCTTCCGGTCCTCCGTCCTCTCTGGCAGTGTCAGAACACCTGTGCTTTCGGTGCTGTCCCGCCAGCAGTCGTCCCGTTCCCGCCCGCAGCCATCCGCCGCCCCCTGCGCCGTGTCCCTTGCGCCTGAACAGGTGTCCGGGCCCGGATGGCATCCTTGCAGTATGAACGACGCCGCTCCCGCCTCCCGCCGTGCCCGTGTCCGTGCCCCCGAATTGATTGGCAAGGGCGGATGGCTCAACACCGGAGGCAAAGAGATCACCCTTGCCGAACTCCGAGGTAAGTGCGTTCTCGTGGACTTTTGGACGTTCTGCTGCATCAACTGCCTGCACGTCCTGGACGAGCTGCGCGAGCTGGAGGAGAAGCACCGCGACACCGTGGTGATCGTCGGCGTGCACTCGCCGAAGTTCGTGCACGAGGCGGAGCACCAGGCGGTCGTGGACGCCGTGGAGCGGTACGGGGTGCACCACCCCGTGCTGGACGATCCCGAGCTGGCGACGTGGAAGCAGTACGCCGTACGGGCCTGGCCCACGCTCACCGTGATCGACCCCGAGGGCTACATCGTCGCCCAGCACTCCGGGGAGGGCCACGCGCACGCGCTGGAGGCGCTGGTCACGGAGCTGGAGGAGGAGCACGCGGCGAAGGGCACGCTGCGGCGCGGGGACGGGCCGTACGTGCCGCCGGAGCCCGTGGCGACGCACCTGCGGTTCCCGGGGAAGGCGCTGCGGCTGCCGTCGGGGAATCTGCTGGTGTCGGACTCCGCGCGGCACCAGCTGGTGGAGACCGCGCCGGACACCGAGACCGTGGTGCGCCGGATCGGGGAGCCGGGCGACTTCAACGAGCCGCAGGGCCTGGCGCTGCTGCCGGACGGCACGGTGGTCGTCGCGGACACCGTGAACCACCGGCTGCGCACGTTCGACCCGGACAGCGGCGCCCTGGAGACGGTGGCCGGGACGGGCCGGCAGTGGTGGCAGGGGTCGGCGACCTCGGGCCCGGCCCTGGAGGTGGACCTGTCCTCGCCGTGGGACGTGGCCTGGTGGGACGGCAAGGTGTGGATCGCCATGGCCGGCGTCCACCAGCTGTGGACGTACGACCCGCAGGACGGCAGCGTGCGGGTCGCGGCCGGCACGACCAACGAGGGCCTGCTGGACGGCGCGGCGGACGAGGCCTGGTTCGCGCAGCCGTCAGGCCTGGCGGCCGCGGAGGACCGGCTGTGGGTCGCCGACTCCGAGACCAGCGCGCTGCGCTGGGTGGAGCGGAACGGCGACGGCGGCGACGGCTACGCGGTGCGCACCGCGGTCGGCACGGGACTGTTCGACTTCGGCCACCGCGACGGCCCCGCGGAGCAGGCGCTGCTCCAGCACCCGCTGGGCGTGACGGCGCTGCCCGACGGCTCGGTCGCGGTCAGCGACACGTACAACCACGCTCTGCGCCGTTTCGACCCGGCCTCGGGTGAGGTGACCACCCTCGCGACCGATCTGCGCGAGCCCTCCGGGGCCGTGCTGGACGGCGACGAGGTGGTGGTCGTGGAGTCGGCGCGGCACCGCCTGACGCGGCTGCGGCTGCCCGAGGAGGCGGTGCGGGTGGAGGCCGCGGCGCACCGCACGCAGCGTCCCGCCACGGAGGTGGCGCCGGGGGCGCTGCGGCTGGACGTGGTCTTCACCGCGCCGGCCGGCCAGAAGCTGGACCAGCGCTACGGGCCGTCGACCCGGCTGCTGGTGAGTTCGACGCCGCCCGGACTGCTGCTGGAGGGCGAGGGGAAGGGAACGGACCTCTTCCGGGACCTCGTGCTCAACGCCGAGGTGGCGGAAGGGGTGCTGCACGTGTCGGCGATGGCCGCCTCGTGCGACGACGACCCGGACAACGAGTTCCCGGCCTGCCATGTGCACCAGCAGGACTGGGGTGTCCCCGTGCGGCTGAGCGGCGACGGGGACACCCGCCTGGCCCTGGTGCTGGCGGGCATGGACGCCTGAGGCGCCGTCATGCCGGTCAGATGCGCGGGTAGTGACGGTCCCGTTCCTCGACGACCGGCACCGGCTCCACGATCCGGCGCCGCTTGAAGATGCTGACGTACGCGGCCACGCCGATGACGCCGACCGCCATCATGATGAGGCCGACCAGGTCCAGGTTGACCCCGGCCATGTGCCAGTCGGTCGCGAAGGTGAGGATGGCCCCCACCGCGATGAGACCGATGCAACCGCCGATGCCCATGATGTCCGCCTCCGAACTGCTCTGGCCCTAGGGGCTGGTAGAGCTTCGCCTACCCGGAGGCGGACATCTCATGACCGGAGTCCGGCGGTCAGTGCTCGAGAAAGGCCTTGAGCGCGCTCGCGAGCAGGAACGGGTCGTCGGCGCCGCACAGTTCGCGCGCGGAGTGCATCGACAGGATCGGCACGCCGACGTCGACGGTCGCGATGCCGTGCCGGGCGGCGGTGATGGGGCCGATGGTGGTGCCGCAGGGCATGGCGTTGTTGGAGACGAAGGACTGCCAGGGCACGCCGGCCCGCTCGCAGGCGGCGGCGAAGATGCCGCGGCCGGTGCCGTCGGTGGCGTAGCGCTGGCTGACGTTGACCTTGAGGATCGGGCCGCCGTTGGGCAGCGGGCGGTGCGTCGGGTCGTGCTTCTCGGTGTAGTTGGGGTGGACGGCGTGGCCGGTGTCGGCGGAGGCGCACACGGTGCCGGCGAAGGCGCGGGCGCGGTCCTCGTAGCTGCCGCCGCGGGCGAAGACGCTGCGCTCCAGGACGTTGCCGAGCAGCGGCCCGGCGGCGCCGGTGTCGGACTCGCTGCCGGTCTCCTCGTGGTCGAAGGCGGCCAGCACCGGGATGTACGGCAGACCGGCGCCGGCGCCGGCGACGGCGGCCAGGGCGGCGGTCCCGGCGTGCACGGAGAGCAGGTTGTCCAGCCGGCCGGCGGCCAGGAACTCGCGGTCGCGGCCGAGGTAGGCGGGCGGCTGGACGTCGTGCGTCATGAGGTCCCAGCCGACGATGTCGGCGGCGGTGACGCCGGTCTCCTCCGCGAGGAAGGCCATCAGCGCGCCCTCGTCGGTCTCGCCGAGGCCCCAGACCGGCTGCATGTGCCGCTGCTTGTCGAGCTTGAGGCCGCTCTCGTTGACGCCGCGGTCCAGGTGGACGGCGAGCTGCGGCACCCGCAGCAGCGGCCGGTCGATGTGGACCAGGGGCGTGCTGCCGTCGCGGAGCACCAGGCGGCCGGACAGGCCGAGGTCGCGGTCGAGCCAGGTGTTCAGCAGGGCGCCGCCGTAGATCTCGACGGCGATCTGGCGCCATCCGAAGGAGCCGGAGTCGGGCCGGGGCTTGACGCGCAGGTTGGTGGAGTCGGTGTGCGCCCCGACGATCCGGAAGGGGGTCGCGGGGTCCGCGCCCTCGGGTACGTACCAGGCGACGATCGCGCCGCCCCTCAGCACGTACCTGCCGCCCGCCTCGCCGTTCCAGGGCTCGGTCTCGGCGACCTGCCGGAAACCGGCCTTCTCCAGGCGCTCGGCGGCACCGGCGACCGCGTGGTACTGCGACGGGCCGGCCGCGATGAAGGCGGCGAGGTCATCGGTGTGGCTGCGGTCGAAGTGGGGCTGAGGGTTCATGGTTCAAGGATAGGGACGCACAGCGGCCCGCTCCTCTTCGCAGGAGCGGGCCGCCGTAGCCGCAATCGGTCCCGGCCGGAATTGGTCCAACCTGATCAGAAGGCCTCTTCGGGCAGCTCCATCACATCGAGGGTCACGCTCTCGGCGGCGGAGCGCGCCACGGAGACCTGCGGCAGGACGTCGGCGGCGAAGTGCCGGGCCGCCGCGATCTTGCCGGTGTAGAAGGCGGTGTCCTTGGCGGAGGCGCCGGCGGCCAGCTTCCGGGCCGCCACGGCCGCGCCCTTGAGCAGCAGGTAGCCGACGACCACGTCGCCCGAGGCGAGCAGCAGACGGGTGGTGTTGAGACCGACCTTGTAGATGGACTTGACGTCCTTCTCGGTGGCGGCGAGGTCGGTCAGCATCTTGCCGACGATCGCCTCCAGGTCCACGGCGGCCTTGGCGAGCTGCTCGCGGGCGGCCGCCAGCTCCTCGCCGCCGGTGCCCTCGGCGAGGAACTTCTTGATCTCCTCGGAGAGGGTGGTCAGTGCCGCGCCCTGGTTGCGGACGATCTTCCGGAAGAAGTAGTCCTGGCCCTGGATCGCGGTGGTGCCCTCGTAGAGGGTGTCGATCTTGGCGTCCCGGATGTACTGCTCGATCGGGTACTCCTGCAGGAAGCCGGAGCCGCCGAAGACCTGCAGGGACTGCGCCAGCTGCTCGTAGCCCTTCTCGGAGCCGTAGCCCTTGACGATGGGCAGCAGCAGGTCGTTGAACGCCTCCAGCTCCGTGACGTCCTCGCCGGTGACCTCGGCCGCGGCGATCGCGTCCTGGATGGAGGCGGTGAACAGGACCAGGGCGCGCATGCCCTCGGCGTAGGCCTTCTGCGTCAGCAGCGAGCGGCGCACGTCGGGGTGGTGGGTGATGGTGACCTTGGGGGCGCTCTTGTCCATGAACTGCGCCAGGTCCGGGCCCTGCACGCGCTCCTTGGCGTACTCCAGCGCGTTCAGGTAGCCGGTGGAGAGCGTGGAGATCGCCTTCGTGCCGACCATCATGCGGGCGAACTCGATGATGCGGAACATCTGGCGGATGCCGTCGTGCTTGTCGCCGATCAGCCAGCCCTTGGCGGGGTGCTTGTCGCCGAAGGTCATCTCGCAGGTGTTGGACGCCTTGAGGCCCATCTTGTGCTCGACGTTGGTGGCGTAGACGCCGTTGCGCTCGCCCAGCTCGCCGGTCTCGAAGTCGAAGAGGTACTTCGGGACGAGGAAGAGGGACAGGCCCTTGGTGCCGGGGCCGGCGCCCTCGGGGCGGGCGAGGACGTAGTGGAGGATGTTCTCCTCCATGTCGTGCTCACCGGAGGTGATGAAGCGCTTGACGCCCTCGATGTGCCAGGAGCCGTCCTCCTGCTCGACGGCCTTGGTGCGGCCGGCGCCCACGTCCGAGCCGGCGTCCGGCTCGGTGAGGACCATGGTGGAGCCCCAGGTCTTCTCGACGGCCATCGCGGCGATCTTCTTCTGGACCTCGTTGCCCTCCTCGAAGAGGATGCGGGCGAAGGCCGGGCCGGAGGTGTACATCCAGATGGCCGGGTTCGCGCCGAGGACCAGCTCCGCGTACGACCAGATCAGGGACGGCGGGGCGGTCGTGCCGCCGATCTCCTCGGGCAGGCCCAGGCGCCAGTACTCGGCGGCCATGAAGGCCTTGTAGCTCTTCTTGAAGCTGTCCGGGACCGGCGCCGTGTTGGTCTTGGGGTCGAAGACCGGCGGGTTGCGGTCGGCGTCGGCGAAGGAGTCGGCCAGCTCGTTCTCCGCGAGGCGCGTGATCTCACCCAGGATGTCCTTGGCGGTCTCGACGTCCATCTCGGCGAACGGGCCGGTGCCGTAGATCTTGTCGCGCCCGAGGACCTCGAAGAGGTTGAACTCGATGTCGCGAAGGTTTGACTTGTAGTGGCCCATGGCGACGGCTCCGTCGGGGTCGGTCGGACGGCGGGATGCTCGCAGTCCTCGCAGCTTTATCACTTACCAGTCGGTAATGATGCTACCCGTCGGTAATAAAAACAACCCCTATCCGGCCGGATGTGACACGGGTCCCTCGACTTCTGGAGGAACACCCCCGCCGCGGCGCCGCAGTTCGTCCACGGCTCCAAAGGCCGCGGCCGCGATCGGCACCGCCAGCAGCATCCCGAGGATGCCCGCCAGACTCGCCCCCGCGGTGATCGCGAGCAGCACCACCGCCGGGTGCATGTGGACGGTGCGGCTCTGGATCATCGGCTGCAACACGTGCCCCTCCAGCACCTGCACGGCCAGCACCACACCCAGCGCCCACAGCGCCACCAGCCATCCCCGGTCCGCCAGCGCCACGAGGACCGCCACCGTGCCGGAGATGAACGCCCCCAAATAGGGAATGTAGGCCCCGACGAAGACGAGCGCGCCCAGTCCCACCGCCCCGGGCACCCGCAGGATCAGCAGCCCGACGGTGATGCACACGGCGTCGATCAGCGCGATCAGCGTGGTCCCCCGCATGAAGCCCTGCACCGCGGCGAAAGCGCGATGGGCGATCCGCTCCAGCAGGGGGCCGATGCCGTGCGGCGCCAGCTCGCGCAGCAGGACCGGGAAGCGGCCACCGTCGCGCAGGAAGAAGAAGGTCAGCAGCAGTGCGAGCACGGCGGTCGCGATGATCTGACCCACGATGCTGATGCCGGACACGACCCCGGAGGCGGCCCGGACGCCGTACTTGGTGGCGAAGGACTTCAGGCTGTCGACGGTGTTGTCCAGGGAGGGTCCCGACACGCCCAGCTCCGGCATCACCTTGTGGGCCACGTCCTTCAGCGAGGCCACGATCTGGTCCCCGGAGTGCATGAGGCTCTGCACCACGATGAACGCGGCGCCCGCGGCGAACACCAGAAGGGCCAGGCACGTCAGCGCCGCGGCGAGCGACCGCTGCACCCGCACCGTCCGCAGCCATCGGTACAACGGCCCCAGCAGTGCGCTGCCCAGCAGCGCCAGCAGGACGGGAGTCGCGACCGCCGCGAAGGTGACGACGAGCCAGACCACCAGTGCGCCCACGCCGGCGAGGAGCAGCACGACGGCGCACCACGCGCCCGTCCGACGCGCGGCGGCCGGCAGAAGGGGAGCATCCACCCGCCCACCGGATCACGGTCCCGTGATGTCCGCATGCCGGGCACGGCGAACGGGTGGCACTACGCGGTCGGATACGCTATTGACGGTCCGTAGAGGAAATCCTCACCCACAGTAGCGACTTGGGAGCAGCCGGCAATGGCTCGACACCTCATCACCAGCGCCCTTCCGTACATCAACGGGATCAAGCACCTGGGCAACATGGTGGGGTCCATGCTCCCGGCCGACGTCTACTCCCGCTACCTGCGCCAGCGCGGCCACGACGTCCTCTACATCTGCGCCACCGACGAGCACGGCACCCCGGCCGAGCTCGCCGCGCAGGAGGCCGGCCTGCCGGTCGACGTGTTCTGCGCCCAGCAGCACGACGCGCAGAAGGCGATCTACGACGGCTTCGCGCTCTCGTTCGACTACTTCGGCCGCAGCTCCTCGCAGCAGAACCGGGAGATCACCCAGGCCATCGCGCGGGAGCTCAAGGAGAACGGCTTCATCGAGGAGCGCGCCATCCGCCAGGTCTACTCCCTGGACGACGAGCGCTTCCTGCCCGACCGCTACATCGTCGGCACCTGCCCGCACTGCGGCTACGACAAGGCGCGCGGCGATCAGTGCGAGAACTGCACCCGCGTCCTGGACCCGACGGACCTCATCGAGCCGCGCTCCGCGATCAGCGGCAGCAGCCGGCTGGAGGTCCGCGAGACCAAGCACCTCTTCCTGCTCCAGTCCAAGCTCTCCCACGAGGTTGAGGCCTGGGTCGACGAGCACGGCAAGGACTGGCCGACGCTGGCCTCCTCCATCGCCCGCAAGTGGCTCACCGAGGGCCTCCAGGACCGCGCGATCACCCGCGACCTCGACTGGGGCGTCCCGGTCCCGGCCGACACCTGGCCGGAACTCGCGGCCGAGGGCAAGGTCTTCTACGTCTGGTTCGACGCGCCGATCGAGTACATCGGCGCCACCAAGGAGTGGGCGGACGCCGCGGGCGAGGGCGAGACCCGCGACTGGCGCTCCTGGTGGTACGACGTCGGCACCGAGGTCCGCTACACCGAGTTCATGGCCAAGGACAACGTCCCCTTCCACACCGTGATGTTCCCGGCGACGCTGCTGGGCACCCGCGACAAGTGGAAGAAGGTCGACTACGTCAAGGCCTTCAACTGGCTGACGTACTACGGCGGCAAGTTCTCCACCTCGCAGCGCCGCGGCATCTTCACCGACGCCGCCCTGGAGATCCTGCCCGCCGACTACTGGCGGTACTTCCTCATCGCCAACGCCCCGGAGTCCGACGACACCTCCTTCACCTGGGAGCACTTCGCGGCCTCGGTCAACAAGGACCTCGCCGACACCCTCGGCAACTTCGTCAACCGGGTGCTGTCCTTCTCCCGCAAGCGCTTCGGCGACGAGGTGCCCGCGGGCTCCGCGGCGGGCGAGGCCGAGCAGCGCCTCGGCGCGCAGATCGCCGAGCTCCTCGCGGAGTACGAACGGCACATGGAGGACCTCCAGTTCCGCAAGGCCGCGCAGGCGCTGCGCGCACTGTGGAGCGCCGGCAACTCCTACCTGGAGGAGAAGGCGCCCTGGCTGGAGATCAAGACCGATCCGGATGGCGCCGCGCTCACCCTGCGCACCGCGATGAACCTCATCCACCTGTACGCGGTGGTCTCCGAGCCCTTCATCCCGGCCTCCGCCGCGGCCATGCGCGGTGCCTTCGCGCTGGCGGACGACACCGCGGTCTGGGTCACCGCCGACGAGGCCCGCGCGTTGTCCGCGGTCCCGGCGGGCACCGCCTTCACCGTCCCGCCCGTGCTCTTCGCCAAGATCACCGACGAGGACCTCGACGCCTACCGCGAGCGCTTCGGCGGCCAGCCGGAAGCCGCCTGATGAGCACGCCGGAGCCCGCCCAGGGCAAGTCCCCGTTCCTGCTCCTGCTGTCGGTCGGCCTGACGCTGGCGCTGGTGGTCGCGGCCGTCATCGTCGCCGTCTCGCTGACCGGCGGGCACGACGCCCGCACAGGCGCCGCCCCGGACGCCGGCGGCGCCTGCCGCGGCAGCAACGTCACCCTGGACAAGGCCGCCCAGCGCTTCCGGCTGAAGCTCCCGGACGACGCGAAGGACGTGCACTACCTGGCGCAGTCCGGCGGCATGTCCGGCAATTACGACCTGGAGATGCGCTTCCGCACCACGGCGGCCGGCCTCCAGCACTTCCTCGCCGGCTCCGGTTTCCCGAAGCTCAGCGGCGACGAGCACGTCCTGCGCGCCGGACAGCCCGACGCCGACCCCTGCCGCCACGACTCCGAGGGTCTGCCGCACGCCCGCTACGCGGGCGACCAGGTCGCGGCCGACGGGGCGGCCCGCGGTGCCTACGTCCGGGGCGTCGCCGTCGACGACTCGGACCGCGCCCGCCCGGTCGTCGCCCTCATCGCCATGGACACCTGACCCTCCCGGGGATCCGCCGCCCGTCTGCCTCGTTTTCCGTACATGTCCCGGTGTTACGATCCGCGCCGCACATGTGTACGGAGGGCGTGACCGCCCTCCCCGGGGAGGGAACCTCACGTGGGTCGTCATGGCCTCGGCCGCGGGCGTAGCGCTGCGGCAATATCCATCGCTTCCATGGTCGTCGCGGGCATCGCGGCGCTGCCGATGGCCGTCGCCGGGTCGGCGGTCGCGGCTTCGGCAGCCCCCTGGACGGGCACCGCCACCCCCGTGACCGACACAGGCACGGACACAGAGGCCTCTGTGGAGGACCTCGTCGTCACCGCGGACGGCTCGGCGGTGTCGCTCTGGGACGAGATCCCCACAGGGGGATTCACCCGCTCGCTGTATGCCGCGGTGCGTCCGGCGGGCAGCGACACCTGGGGCGAGCCGCATCTGCTCGCCACGACGCCGACCGAGGAGGGCGACGTCAAGCTCCTGGCGTCGGCGGACGGCGGTGTCACCGCCCTGTGGACCGACTTCCCCAACCTGACCGGGCCGGGTGCGGGGTCCCGTGAGCTCCGCCTCGTCAGCGCCGTGCTCTCGGCTGACGGATCGTGGTCGGAACCCGTGGAGATCGCCGGGACCGACGAGGGTGTGACATCCGGTGGTATCGACTTGGCCGAGGGACCGGACGGCACGGTCACGGCGGTCTGGTCCACCCAGGCCACGTGGGACGCGAAGCGCGAGGTCCGCGTGGCCGACAGGGTCGATGGGACATGGTCCGCACCGCGCCAGGTCAGCACCGTCGCCAAGGACGGCGCGGCGGGCGCGATCCAGCCGCAGGTGGCCGTGGACACCCATGGTGGGACAGTGATCGCCTACCTGCAGCAGGACGGGGAGGGCCGCCCGACCGTCCGCACGGTGACCCGCCCGGCGCCGACCGGTACGTGGGGCGCGCCCGTCGTCGTGACGGGAGCAGCGGAGTCCGCGTCATCACCCCGGCTGTCGGCCGCGCGGGACGGGTCGGTCACGATGGTCTGGGCGTCGTTCGGCGCATCGGGGTCCGACTCGGCGACCATCTACGCCTCCCGGCGCGCCAGTTCGGCGGCGGGATGGGGTACCGCCGAGCCTGTCTCCAGTACGGACGACCTCGTCGAAACGCCCGAGCCGCTGGTGGGGCCGAACGGCGATGTCACGCTTGTGTGGGTCGACCGTCCGACGACCTTCAGCACCAGGACCGCCACCCGGAGTGCGGCGAAGGGGACCTGGTCCGCGCCCCGGACGCTGTCGACCGGGTACGTGTCGGAGCAGTACGACGCTTCGGTGGGCGCTGACGGCACGGTGCGTGCGATCTGGACCCAGGCCAACGCGAAGGACACCCAGCGAGCGCTGCTGGAGTCCTCCCTGAGCGGCGGCGTCTGGAGCAAGGCCGGGCAACTGCCGGGTTCGCCGGCCGAGTTCGTGAACGGACAGGTCGCGGCATCCGCCGACGGCAACGCCTCCGCCGTGTGGTCGGGCTCCAACGGGAACGTCACGAAGCTGTTCGGATCCCGCACCCGGTGGCCGGCGCTCGCCGTCAGCGGCTCCACTGTGCCGTCGACCGCTGCCCTCAAGGGCACGACGTCCTCCAGCAAGGCGTGGAAGCCCTCCTGGAAGCTGAACCGTCCGGTCTCCTCGTGGTCGGTCACGCTCACCGATCCGGCCGGCCGGACCGTGCGCACGCTGTCAGGCACCACCGCCGGTGACACGGCGGCGGCGACGTGGAACGGGCGGACGGCATCCGGGGCGTACGCGCCGAACGGCAGGCTGAAGTGGACGTTCAAGGCCACGGCGAGCGGAGCGAAGAGCGCCACCTCGCTCGGTTCGGGAACCGTCGGCGTGACCGGCGGCGCCGCCGTCCAGCACGACTTCGGCGGCACTTCCGCGACGCCGGACGGCATCGGGGACCTGCTGTCACTCAGTTCCACCGGACAGCTGAGCTACCGCTACGGCAAGGGCTCCACCGGAGCCTTCTCCGGCACGGTGACCGGCTCCGGCTGGGCCACCACCATCAAGGCCGTCCCCGTCGGGGACATGAGCGGTGACCGCTGCAACGATCTGATCGTGCGGCTGAGCAGCGGGTCGCTCCAGCTGTACAAGCCGGCATGCGGCAAGGCGGTCACGCCGTCGACCGCGTACACCTCGCTGGGGACCGGCTGGAACCAGTACAACCTGCTCACCTCGCCCGGTGACATCTCCGGGGACGGGCGCCCCGACCTGCTGGCCCGCAAGGCGTCCGACGGGGACATCTACCTCTACAAGGGCACCAGCACCGGGAAGTTGTCGTCGCGCGTGAAGCTCTACGACAACTGGAAGGGCTACAAGAAGATCGTCGGCGTCGGCGACCTGAACGGCGACGGCCGGGGCGACATCATCCAGCAGGACTCGTCGAACGAGCTGTGGCGCCGCAACGGCACCGGCAAGGGCACCTTCGGCGCGCGGGTGAAGCTCGCCGACAACTGGGGAGCGTCGTACAACGTGCTCGTGGGCGTCGGAGACGTCACCGGGGACGGCAGGGCGGACCTGGTGGCCCGCGACACCTCGGGCGGCCTGTGGCGCTACAACGGCGACGGCACCGGGAAGTTCGGCGGCCGGACGAAGATCGGCACGGGGTACCAGGGCTACAAGGGCCTGTTCTGACGGGAACGCCAGACGCGAACGCCGAGGGGCCCGGAACCAGATGGTTCCGGGCCCCTCGGCGTCACAGCGGGCTGGGGCCGTCAGGCCTTCTTCTCGGGCGGCAGCCGCAGCGCGAGGTGCAGCTCGCGCAGCCGCGCCTCGTCGACCTCGCTCGGGGCGCCCATGAGCAGGTCCTGGGCGTTCTGGTTGAGCGGGAAGGCGATCGTCTCGCGGATGTTGGGCTCGTCCGCGAGCAGCATGACCATGCGGTCGACGCCCGGGGCGATGCCGCCGTGCGGCGGGGCGCCGAAGTGGAAGGCGCGGAGCATGCCGCCGAACTCGTGCTCGACGGTCTCGCGGGTGTAGCCGGCGATCTCGAACGCCTTGTACATGACGTCCGGTTCGTGGTTCCGGATCGCGCCCGAGGAGAGCTCGACGCCGTTGCAGACGATGTCGTACTGCCACGCCAGGATGTCCAGCGGGTCCTTGGTCTCCAGCGCCTCCAGGCCGCCCTGCGGCATGGAGAACGGGTTGTGGGAGAACTCGATCTGACCGGTGTCCTCGTTCTTCTCGAACATCGGGAAGTCGACGATCCAGCAGAAGCGGAACACGTCCTCCTCGAACTGCCCGGCCCGCTTGGCGGCTTCGACGCGGACCGCACTCATGATCTTGGAGACCTCGTCGAACTCGCCGGCGCCGAAGAAGATCGCGTGGCCCGGCTTGGCGTCGACGGCGGCGAGCAGCGCCTTGACGTCGTCCTCGGTGAGGAACTTGGCGATCGGGCCGGTGAGGGCGAGGTCGTCGCCGACCCGCACCCAGGCCAGGCCCTTGGCGCCCTGCTCGACGGCGTAGTCGCCGAGGTTGTCGAAGAACTTGCGCGGCTGGTCGGCGGTGTCCGGCACCGGGAGGGCGCGGACGTGCTTGCCGGCGAAGGCCTTGAAGCCGGAGTCGGCGAAGAGGTCGGAGACGTCGACCAGTTCGAGCTTGGCGCGCAGGTCGGGCTTGTCGTTGCCGTACTTCACCAGCGACTCGCGGAACGGGATCCGCGGGAACGGCGAGGTGACGTGGCGGTCGCCGCCGAACTCCTGGAAGAGGTCGGTCATGACCTTCTCGATGACCGCGAAGACGTCCTCCTGCTCGACGAAGCTCATCTCGACGTCGAGCTGGTAGAACTCGCCGGGCGAGCGGTCGGCGCGGCTGTCCTCGTCGCGGAAGCAGGGCGCGATCTGGAAGTAGCGGTCGAAGCCCGCGATCATCAGCAGCTGCTTGAACTGCTGCGGGGCCTGCGGGAGCGCGTAGAACTTGCCGGCGTGCACGCGGGAGGGCACCAGGAAGTCGCGCGCGCCCTCGGGGGAGGTCGCGGACAGGATCGGGGTGGCCAGCTCGTTGAAGCCGAGCGCGGTCATCTCGCGGCGCAGGAAGCTGATGACCTGGGTGCGCAGCATGATGTTGCGGTGCATGCGGGCGCGGCGCAGGTCGAGGAAGCGGTTGGTGAGCCGCATCTCCTCGTTCGCGTTGTCCTCCGGGAAGACCGGGAAGGGCAGCTGGTCGGCGGCGCCCAGCACCTCGAGCTCGGTGACATCGACCTCGACCGCGCCGGTGGGCAGGTCGGGGTTGACGTTCTCCGCGGTACGGGCGAGCACACGGCCGTCGACGCGGAGCACGGACTCCTTGGACTGGTGGCTCAGGGCCTCGTACGCGGGCGAGCCCGGCCGGGCGACGAGCTGCACCACGCCGTAGTGGTCGCGGAGATCGACGAAGAGGATGCCGCCCAGATCCCGGCGATTGTGCAGCCATCCGCTGAGGCGCACTTCCGCGTCTACGTCGGTGGCGCGCAGCTCACCGCAGGTGTGGGACCGGTACCGATGCATCGTTCATCCAAGTCGTCTGATTGCGGGATGAGGCGCCCCCAGTCTACGGGCCCGCGCACCCACGACCCCATTCGTATCTAGGGGGCGAACAAAACTAAACCAGGACAATGCTGCCAATGCGCATCGAGGACGTGCTGTCCGCGCTCGGCACCGGTGTGTGGCGCTGGGACGGCACCACCGACGTGGTGGAACTCGACGCGGTCAGCGCCGGCCTGATGGGGCTGGCGCGCCGGCCGCAGAAGGTGCACTCGGGGACGGTCCGCGCCTGCTACGACGCCTCCGACTACGTGGACATGTCGGCGGCGGTGGCCCTGGCGAGTGCCGAGGGCACGCCTTCCGAGTCGTTTCTGCGGGTGGTCGGCCAGGACGGGAGCATCATCCGGACGGTGGCCATGCGGAGCTGCGGTGTCCACTGCGGCGCCGGCGGACAGCCGGGCGAGATGGCCGGCACCCTGCACGAGGAGCCCGCCGCCGGCGCGGCGGCGCCAGCGCCCGCCGACCGGCGGAGGGCCCGCGAGGCCTTTCTTCTGGACGCGGGCCGCGCGCTGGCCGAGGCCGACAGTACGCAGGAGGTGCTGCGGGTCGCCGCGCACCTGTCCATGCCCGGCTTCTCCCCGGACGGCCTGGCGGTCTTCGGTCTGCACGGCGACCATCTGTCGGTCATCGGGCACCACGGGCAGCAGCCCGGCGCCGAGACGCCCTTCGTGGAGATGCCGCACCTGCGCACGCCCGGGGAGATGGCCTCCTCCGGGCGCGGGCTGCTGCTCGTCCAGGGGCTGGCGGACGCGTGGGGTGTCGATCCGCTGGGCGACGGGAAGTCGATCTGGTTCGAGCTGTACGAGGCGCCCACAGCGCCCACAGCGGGCTAGCGGCCCGATACGCTTGCCCCCGTGTACGGCTACGACCAGAACGCGATGGCGGGTGCCGCGCCCCCGATGGGCGGGGCGCCCATGGGTGGTGCGCCGATGGGCGGGGGGTACCCCGAACCGTCGCCACCGTCGCTCGCGGACGCGGTGCGGGCGTTCACGACCGGCTCGATGTCGGCGGAGGACTTCCAGGCCGTCTTCGCCACCTCCAAGGTGTACTGCCCGCGCGGTGACAACCCGGGCTTCCTGGCGCTGCACGACACGCAGCAGCCGGTGATCCCGATGTTCTCCTCGCTCAAGCAGCTGCGCCGGTACGCGGGCAAGGAGTCCAAGTACTTCGTCATCACCGGTGCCGAGGTACTGGACCTGCTGCCGACCGGCTACGGCTTCGTGCTGGACATGGAGGGCGAGCACCGGATGGTGTTCGACGCCAAGGCCGTGGAGCAGATGGTGGAGTTCACGATGCGCCGGATGTACGGCTGACACCCGTCCGGCAGCCGGGCGGGTTGCCCCCGCGGGGGCAGTAACCGGACAAACACCCAGGGAATGCTTGCGGGAAGTTCAGGCTTCAACTATGTTGAACGTTGAACTAACCGAGGAGGATCCGGACCATGCCCGCAGTGACCGTCGAGAACCCGTTGACCCTGCCGCGTGTCACCGCTCCGGCGGGCGCGAACGCGCGTCGTGCGCTGCAGGTGGCGACCGCCCCCAGCGGCTTCGAAGGTGAGGGGTTCCCGGTCCGCCGGGCCTTCGCCGGGGTCGACTACAAGAACCTCGACCCGTTCATCATGATGGACCAGATGGGCGAGGTGGAGTACGCGCCGGGCGAGCCCAAGGGCACCCCCTGGCACCCGCACCGCGGCTTCGAGACCGTCACCTACATCATGGACGGCGCCTTCATCCACCAGGACTCGCACGGCGGCGGCGGCACCATCAGTGACGGTGACACGCAGTGGATGACGGCGGGCAGCGGTCTGCTGCACATCGAGACGCCGCCGGAGTCGCTGGTCATGAGCGGCGGTCTCTTCCACGGTCTGCAGCTGTGGGTGAACCTGCCGGCCAAGGACAAGATGCTCGCGCCGAAGTACCAGGACATCCGCGGCGGCAACGTCAAGCTGCTGGCCTCCGAGGACGGCGGCGCCCTCATCCGGATCATCGCCGGCGACATCGACGGCCACCAGGGCCCGGGCGCCACGCACACCCCGATCACCATGCTGCACGTCTCGGTGAACCCCGGTGCCCGGGTGACGCTGCCCTGGCGCGCGGACTTCAACGCCCTGGCGTACGGTCTGGCCGGCCGCGGTACCGCCGGCCCCGAGAACCGGCCCTTCCGGATGGGGCAGGCCGTGGTCTTCGGTCGCGGCGACTCGCTCACCATCGCCGCCGACGAGAGCCAGGAATCGCGCAGCCCCAACTTCGAGGTCGTGCTTCTCGGCGGGCTCCCGATCCGCGAGCCGATGATGCAGTACGGCCCGTTCGTGATGAACACGCACGCCGAACTCGCCCAGGCCTTCGAGGACTTCCAGGCCGGCCGGCTCGGCAGGATCCCCGCCGGTCAGGAGTGATCCGGCGCCGCCGCGGCGGCACTTCGCACAACGCGGCCCCGGCCGGGAATCCGATTCCCGTCCGGGGCCGTCGCATACGGTGGGGACAGTTCCGCGCGGCGGGTCGTTGCGGTCTTCGTTGGCCGATGCATTCACCGTGAGTGACCGCACGTGCACTTGCACGTGCAGATGCACGTGACTTCGATCTCTGGCTATCATCTCCCCTGTCCTGCACGGTACTTACCTGGAGAGAAGCATGCGCCACACGTACAACGGCATGGCCGCGTCCGATCTCTCCGGAGTGGTCTGGCAGAAGAGCCGGCACAGCAATGCCAACGGACAGTGCGTGGAACTGGCGGCACTGCCCGGTGGTGATGTGGCCGTCCGTAATTCGCGTTTTCCGGACGGACCGGCGCTGATATACACGAGGGAAGAGATCGAATCCCTCATCCTCGGTATGAAGGACGGGGAGTTCGATCACTTTGTGGCGAACTGACCGCAGGCACCACTTAAAGTGACGCCGCGTCGCCTTCCGGCTCCGGCAGCGTGAACAGCGCCCAGACGACCTTGCCCGCCCCGCTCAGCGGGTGCCAGCCCCAGGTCTCGCTGAAGGACTCCACCAGGTGGAGCCCCCGGCCGGATTCCGCCACGAAGTCCGGCGCCTTGGTGACGGGCCCATGACTGCTGGGGTCGCGGACCGCGCAGACTACGCGCGTTGACCATCGGACCAGGCTGAGCCGGACGCACCCGTCGGTGGCGTCCTGGGGGAGCGCATAGCGCAGCGCGTTGGTGACCAGTTCCGAGGCGACGAGTTCCATGCCGTCCTGGAGTGCGTCCAGATCCCACGCGCGCAGGATGGACCGGGTGAACCGGCGGGCGTCACCGACGGCCTCGTACCGCGGCGGAAGCGGGCAGGACGTGGCGCTCGACGACGCAAGACGCTCGGGGATCAGCCCATTCCATAAGGGCTGCAGTCCCGTCGAGCTATCGGTCCACATGCGCACCACCCGGTATCGGCACGTACGTCATCGTCCCGTACGGCCGCTGGACGATGCAAGGGGCGGATGCACGTGCATTTGCATGCTGCGGTACAGGTGGGACGGACGTGGCGATCGAGAGTGACCGATCGCGTACTCAATGCAGCGCAAAGGTGGCAGACTGCTGGATGCCACGGGGAGAAGGTAGGCGCACATGACCACAGTTCAGTCGGGAAGCGGATCGATGGTGCGCCGCATCCTTCTGGGCTCGCAGCTGCGCAGGCTGCGCGAATCCAAGGGCATCACCCGTGAGGCCGCCGGCTACTCCATCCGTGCGTCCGAGTCGAAGATCAGCCGGATGGAGCTCGGGCGCGTGAGCTTCAAGGAGCGCGACGTCGCCGATCTGCTCACCCTCTACGGGATCTCCGACGACGCCGAGCGCTCGACGCTGCTCGGTCTGGTCCGCGAGGCCAACGTCGCCGGCTGGTGGCACGGCTTCGGCGACGTCCTGCCGTCCTGGTTCCAGACCTACGTGGGCCTGGAGGAGTCGGCCTCGGTCATCCGCAGTTACGAGAGCCAGTTCGTGCACGGCCTGCTCCAGGCCGACGAGTACAGCCGCGCCGTCATCGAGCTGGGCCGCCCGGACGCCCCCGCCGAGGAGATCGAGCGCCGTCTGGACCTGCGCCACAAGCGGCAGAAGCTGCTCGCCGGCGAGAACGCCCCGCAGATCGTCGCGGTGATGGACGAGGCGGTGGTGCGGCGCGGCTTCGGTGGCGCCGAGGTGATGCGCGCCCAGGTGCGGCACCTCGTGGAGGTCTCCCAGCAGCCGAATGTCACGGTGCAGCTGTTGCCGCTGGAGTTCACCGGCTATTCGGCGGGCGCGAGCGGCACCTTCACACAGCTGACGTTCCCGGAATCCGATGTCTCCGATGTTGTCTATGTCGAGCAATTGACCGGTGCCATGTACATCGACAAGCGGGACGAAGTGGACCAGTACCACGTCGTCATGGAGAAGCTGTGCGCGGACAGCCTCTCGCCCGCCGCCACCCGGGACCGGCTTTACGACCTTCTCCGCACGATGTGACGGTGTCCTCGGCCCGCGGGCTGAGGACCGCATTCCGCTTCCCATGCGGGGCCGCATTTCACGGGTTTTCTCGTCGTTCACCCGATCGAGTGAAGCGGCTTTGACATGCCGGTCAGGTCATCGGCCCGGTGATCTCATGCTCCGGTGGACCGGTACCTGCGCACCTACGAACGCAACGGGTGCCTCGTGGTGGAGTTCCACGGGGAGATCGACGTCGAAGCGGCGATGACGATCACCCCGCTCCTCGACGATCTCACCCAGGCTCCCGGCCCGTCCCTGGTGATCGACCTGCGCCCGGTGCGCTTCATCGACTGCTCGGGGCTCTCGGTGCTCTGCCGGGCCCGCCGGCGCGTCCTGTCCCACGGCGGGACCGTCCAGCTCGTCTGCGACCGCCCCATGACGTTGCGCCTCCTGCGCGCGGCCGGGCTCATGACCGCCTTCCGGCCGGTCGCCGACCTCGACGCGGCGCTGGCCGACGGTCCTGAGGGACGGGGACCGCAGCCCCCGGTCCCTGGGTCCAGCGACTAGTCGGCGCAGATCGCCGTGACGAACTCGGCGACGCGTTCCTTCCCGAGATGGCGGGCGATGTCCGCCTCGCTGATCATGCCGATCAGCCGGTGCGCGGGGTGGTCGATCACCGGCAGCCTGCGGACCCTGGCCTCCTCCATCACCTCGAGGATCCGGTCCACCCCCTCGTCGCCCTCGACGATCTCCGGCCGTCCCTGGGCGAGTTCGCCGCAGGTCACCTCGGCCGGATCGCGTCCCTCCGCGACGCACTTCAGCACGATGTCCCGGTCGGTGACGATGCCGACCAGCACGTCGTCGTCCCCGCAGATCGGCAGGGCCCCGACGCACTGCTCGCTCATGATCCGGGCCGCGTCGGCCAGGTTCTCCCGCTCACCGATGCACATGGCGCCGGGGTGCATGATGTCCAGAGCCGTGGTCATGACGGCGCCTCCTCCATGGAGTGGATCGCCTCTTCCCAGCCTCCATCGTCACCCTGGTGGAGCAGTTCCGCGAGAGGGCGCACTCTGGAAGGGACACCCGGGGACCGCAGGAGGTGCACGTCATGCAGACCCTCGTCGGATGGCACATCGAGATGGACTTCCATGAGGAAGGGTCCAGGACCAAGGCCGCGGCACTGCTCCGCCTTCCGGACGGCACGGAGGTCAGGTCGCACGGCCACGCCAACCGGCATCCCGCCGACCCCTCCCAGGACCGGGTCGGCGAGGAACTCGCCGCCGCGCGGGCGCTCAACGACCTCGCCCGTCAGCTGCTGGGCAAGGCCGCGCACGAGATCGAGGAGGTCACGCACCTCTCGGCGCACCCGCGGATCTGACCGCCCGCCCACCGCCGTCAGAGCCAGCCGCGCCGCTTGAAGACCAGGTAGAGGCTGACGCAGACCACGCCCATCAGCACGATCGCGAAGGGGTAGCCGAGCAGCCAGTGCAGCTCGGGAATGTGGTCGAAGTTCATGCCGTAGATCGTGCCCACAAGAGTGGGCGCGAAGAGGATGGCTGCCCACGCGGAGATCTTCTTGATCTCCTCGTTCTGCTCGAAGCCCGCCTCCGCCAGCGCCCGCATCTCCGCGTTCTGCTGCTGGGCGACGAGCGTGGCGTTGAGCGTCAGCAGGTCGCCGAGCGCCTGGCGGAAGCCGTCGACGCGCTCGATGGTGTGGGTGACGTGGTCGGCGACATCGCGCAGGTAGCGCTGGAGCTCCTCGTCGGTGCCGTACTTCGCGAAGCCCGCCTGGAGACCCTCCAGCATGGGGGAGAGCGGCCGGGTCGCGCGCTGGAACTCCAGCACCTCCTGGGAGAGCTCGTAGATCCGGCGGGAGACTTGCGGGTCCCCGCCGAAGACCTGGATCTCGCTCTCCTCCATGTCCTTCTCGACGCCCGCCACGACCGGCGCGTAGCCGTCGACGACCGTGTCGAGCACCGCGTAGAGCACCGCCTCCGGGCCGAGCTTGAGCAGCTCGGGGTTGCTCTCCATACGGCGGCGCACCGCGGACAGGTCGGGCGCCGTACCGTGCCGTACGGTCAGCACGAAGCCGGGGCCGACGAAGATGTGCAGCTCCGCGAAGTCGACCTCTTCGGGCAGGTCCAGATAGCGCGCCGCACGCAGCACGACGAAAAGGGTGTCCCCGTACCGCTCCAGCTTGGGGCGCTGGTGGGCCTGGATGGCGTCCTCCAGCGCGAGCGGGTGCAGGTCGAACTCCTTGGCCAGCGACACCAGCTCGGCCTCGGTCGGCCGGAACAGCCCGATCCACGCCATCGCGCCCGGTTCGGCGCGCAGTTGCGCGTACGCCTCGGCGAGGGAGGACGGGGTCGCGATGCGGCGGCCGTCGCGGTAGAGGCCCGCGTCCATGACGCTGCTGACCGTCACGCCACCGGCGTCGGGCGACTCCGCCTCCGGGGGCCCGTGCTCCTCACCGGAGGGCGTCGGGGCCGGCGGGGCGGGACGGGCGTGCTTCGCCGTCCTCGCTCTCTCCTTCGCCGCGTTCCTCAGTGCGCGCAGGGTACGCAGGCGACGTCCTGACACCGGCAACACCCCCTCTCACGGGACACCTGTGCAGCCTAGGCCCTGCCTCCGCGGTTCCGTGCCCTGCCGTGCCGGGCGGCCGACCGCACGCCGGGGAGGGCCGAACGGGTGACGAGGTGCCCCGCGACGTATCGGCTTCCCGGGACGTCTCGTTGGACAGAGCCCATCCGTGATCACTGATTGGAACCACGCTCGTGAACCGTATCGCCAAGGCCGCCGCTCTCACCGCCGCTGCCAGTGCCGCCGTCGTCGGCAGCGCCGGTGGCGCCCTCGCCCTCGACGGCCACGGGCAGGGGGGCGGCTCTCACGCCCAGGGCAAGGCCATCGGCTCCCCCGGTGTCGTCAGCGGCAACGTCATCCAGGTTCCGGTGAACATCCCGGTCAACGTGTGCGGCAACTCCGTGAACCTCATCATCTCCCTGGTCAACCCGACCCTGGGCAACGTCTGCATCAACCGCTGAACCCGGCAGTCCGGCGCCGGATCCCCGGCGCCGGCCTGGCCGCGGACACCGGGGGCACGCGAAGTGCCCCCATTCGTCCGCACCCCCGCGGCGGCCTTCGGGCCGCCGTTCTGCATGTCGGGCCCCGCCCGGGCAGGCTCCGCACGCGGCGGGCGGCGACCGGGACCCGCGAGTAACCTGAGTCGCGGGGCCGCGACAGCCGATCTCCCAGAGACGTGGCGGACCTGCGTGCGAGCGCCGGATCCGACTCCGGCCCCTTCGACACCGGCCCGTTCCTTCCCGCCCTTCCCGTCCCGTGACTCCGCGATCCCGTGTCCTGTGGGCGGCCCTCGCCGAGTGGGAAGAACGGTGGACGGAGCGTAACGTTGCGGGCGGATACGGAGTGGCTGGCCATGGGGACACCCGAGGAACACACGGTCACCGGCGTGGCGGATGCCGTCACGCTGGTGCTCGATGCCCGGGGCCTCGTACTGGGCTGGCCGCCGGCGGCGCGGCGGCTGCTCGGGCTCGCCGACGACGAGGTCGTCGGCCGGCCCGCGCAGGACCTGCTGGCCCCGCAGGACACGTCGCGGCTCCCGGAGATCCGGGCCCGCTGCCGGTCCGAGGGCGGCTGGACCGGGGCGCTGCGGTTGCTCCACGCCGACGGCTCCGTGCGGACGCTGGGCGTGCGGGTGGCCGCCCTGCCCGCCGAAGCCACCGGCTCCCGGGCCCGCTGGCTGGTCCTGGCCGCAGAGTCCTCGCACACGGCGCGCTCGGCCGCCTCGGGGCTGACCACGACGATGCTGGAGCGGATCGTGGGCCAGACGCCGATCGGGCTGGCCGTGGTCGACACCGAACTGCGGTGCGTGTGGTCGAACGCGGCGCTGGAGCGGTTCGGCGCTGGACCCGGCCAGGAGCGGATCGGGCGCCGGCTGGCGGAGATCCAGCCCGGTCTGAACGCCACGGTCCTGGAGGCACAGATGCGCCAGGTCCTGGAGACCGGTGTGCCGGTGATCGACTACGAGCACGTCGGCCGCTTTCGTACCGCCCCGCGCCGGGAGCAGGCGCACTCGATGTCCTTCGTCCGGCTGGAGGACGAGCGCGGTGTCCCGGTCGGGGTCTGCTATTCCGTGATCGACATCAGCGACCGCTGGCGGGCCCGCCAGCGGCTGTCCCTGCTGGACCGCGCGAGTGAGCAGATCGGCCGCACGCTGGACGTCATGCACACCGCGCAGGACCTGGCCGACGTGGTGGTGCCGGATCTGGCCGACTACGTGACCGTGGAACTGCTGGAGTCGGTCATCAAGGGTGCCGAGCCGCAGCCGGGCCCGATCGACGACCCGCTCGGCACGACGCTGCGCCGCGCGGGCATGCGGGCCGCACGACAGGGCGAGCCGGAACCGGCTTTCGGCTTCGGGGCGGTCACCGCCTACACGCCCGACTCACCGCCGATCCGGGCGCTGACCGACGGCCGGTCGTGGTTCACGCCCCGGCTGGACCCGCTGAGTTTCGAGTGGTCCGCGGGCGTGCCCGGGGGACGGACGCAGCGCTTCGGCGAACTCGGCCTGCACACCGCCATGGTGGTGCCGATCCGCGCCCGGGGGGTCACCCTCGGCGTGACCCTGTTCTTCCGGGTCCGCAGGGCCGAGCCCTTCGACGCGGAGGACCTGCGGCTGGCCGAGGAGGTGATGGCGCGCGCCGCCGTGTGCGTCGACAACGCCCGCCGCTACACGCGGGAACGGGACGCCGCGCTGGTGCTCCAGCGCAGTCTGCTGCCGCATGTCTTCCCCCCGCAGGACGCCGTGGACGTGGCCACCTACTACCGTCCGGCCGACGAGCTGTCGGGGGTGGGCGGGGACTGGTTCGACGTCGTGCCGCTGTCCGGGGCGCGGGTCGCCCTGGTGGTGGGCGAGGTGGTGGGCCACGGTATCGACGCGGCCGCGACCATGGGGCAGTTGCGCACGGCGGTGCGGACGCTGGCCGATCTCGACCTGCCGCCCGAGGAGCTGATGGCGCACCTGGACGACCTGGTGGTGCAGGTGGCCAGGGAGCAGCGGGACGCCCTGCCGTCGGGCGTCGACGGCGGGGTGCTCGGGTCGAGCTGCCTGTACGTGACGTACGACCCGGTGAGCCGGCAGTGCGTGATGGCCAGCGCCGGGCATCTGCCGCCCGCGGTGCTGTCGCCGGGACGGGACGCGGTGTGCTTTCCGGACGTGCCGATCGGGCCCTCGCTCGGGCTGGGCGGACTCCCCTTCGAGGCGACCGAGTTGACGCTCGAGGAGGGCAGCGTGCTGGCCCTCTACACCGACGGCCTGCTCGCCTCCCCGGGCAACCCGAACGCCATGATCCTGCAGGACACCGGGCGCGACCGGCTGCGTGCGGCCCTGGAGGGCGGCGACCTCCCGCTGGACGGCCTGTGCCGCAGCGTGGTCGACGAACTCGCCCCGGCGCGGCCGACGGACGACGTGGCGCTGCTGCTCGCCAGGACGCACAGCCTCGACACGGGCCGCGTCGCCTCCTGGGAGCTGGCCACCGATCCCGCGGTGGTCGGCCGGGCCCGTGAGATGTCCACCCGGCAGCTCGACGTGTGGGGGCTGCCGGGCCTCGTGTTCACCACCGAGCTCGTGGTGAGCGAACTGGTCACCAACGCCATCCGGCACGCCTCCGGTCCCATCCGGCTGCGGCTGATCCTGGAACGGGCGCTGATCTGCGAGGTCTCGGACGCCAGCAGCACCTCGCCGCATCTGCGGCATCCCCGCACCCTGGACGAGGGCGGCCGGGGGCTCTTCCTGATCTCGCAGTTCGCCCAGCGCTGGGGTACCCGCTACACGGGCGAGGGGAAGATCATCTGGGCGGAGCAGTTCCTGGACGGCCAGGACCCGGGCGCCGGTGCCGGCATGGATCCGGGCGGGATCCCGGTGCGCGAACGGGTCTGACGTATCCCGTTTCCGATGGTCCAGACCTCTTGACCGGCTGGTCCAGACCTTTCTACGCTCTGCGAGTGAACTGTGGTGGGCATGACATCGCGTCAACGGCCCGCCAGGCGGCAAGGTTTCCCCGTCGGCCCCCCACTCGAGGAGTACCCCTTGAGCACTGGAGACACCCCACGCACCTCACGGACCAGACGCCTCAGGGCCTCGGCGGTAGCGGGCTTCACCGCGCTGCTGCTGCCCGTCGCGGCACTCGTCGGTCTGGCCACCCCGGCGCACGCCGCGGGCACCACCGCCACGTACACCAAGACCCAGGACTGGGGAACGGGGTTCGAGGGCAAGTGGACGATCACCAACAGCGGTACCACCGGCATCAGTAGCTGGACCGTCGAGTGGGACTACCCCGCCGGCACCTCCGTGACGTCGGCGTGGGACGCCGACGTCACCAGCTCCGGCACCCACTGGACCGCGAAGAACAAGAGCTGGAACGGCACCCTGGCCCCGGGTGCCAGCGTCAGCTTCGGCTTCAACGGCGCGGGCAGCGGCAGCCCCAGCGGCTGCAAGCTCAACGGCGGCTCCTGCACCGGCGGCGGTGGCGGCGACCCGACCCCGACGCCCACGCCCACGCCCACACCGACCCCCACCCCGACCCCGACCCCGACGCCGACCCCCACCGGTCCGGCGGGCAACAAGATCCGTCTGGGCTACTTCGCCGAGTGGGGCGTCTACGGCCGCAACTACCACGTCAAGAACCTGGTGACCTCCGGCACGGCGAGCAAGCTGACCCACATCAACTACGCCTTCGGCAACGTCACCAACGGCCAGTGCGCCATCGGCGACTCCTACGCCGACTACGACAAGGCCTACACCGCGGACCAGAGCGTCGACGGCGTCGCCGACACCTGGGACACCGGCGCGCTGCGCGGCAGCTTCAACCAGCTGCGCAAGCTGAAGAAGCAGTACCCGAACATCAAGATCCTGTGGTCGTTCGGCGGCTGGACCTGGTCCGGCGGCTTCGCCCAGGCGGCCGCAAACCCGACCGCCTTCGCCAACTCCTGCTACAGCCTGGTCGAGGACCCGCGCTGGGCCGATGTCTTCGACGGCATCGACATCGACTGGGAGTACCCCAACGCCTGCGGTCTGTCCTGTGACACCAGCGGGGCCTCGTCCTTCAAGACCCTGATGTCCGCGCTGCGGACCAAATTCGGCTCCGGCAACCTGGTCACCGCGGCCATCACCGCCGACGGCACCAACGGCGGCAAGATCGACGCGGCCGACTACGCGGGCGCCGCGAGTTACGTCAACTACTACAACGTGATGACGTACGACTACTTCGGCTCCTTCGACGCGGACGGCCCGACCGCCCCGCACTCACCGCTCACCTCCTACAGCGGCATCCCGATCGCCGGGTTCTACTCCGACGCGGCGATCCAGAAGCTGAAGAGCAAGGGCATCCCGTCGAACAAGCTCAACCTGGGCATCGGTTTCTACGGGCGCGGCTGGACCGGCGTCACGCAGGACGCGCCGGGCGGTTCGGCGACCGGCGCCGCGCCGGGCACGTACGAGGCGGGCAACGAGGACTACAAGGTCCTCAAGAACACCTGCCCGGCCACCGGGACCGTCGCGGGCACCGCGTACGCCCACTGCGGCAGCAACTGGTGGAGCTACGACACCCCGGCGACCATCGCGGGCAAGATGGCCTACGTGAAGAACCAGGGCCTCGGCGGCGCGTTCTTCTGGGAGTTCAGCGGCGACACCAGCAACGGTGAGCTGGTCACCGCGATCAACAACGGCCTGAGCTAGTCCGGCCGGAGCGAGGCCGGGGAGGCGGTCCTGCCGCCTTCCCGGCCTTCTCCGTGCTCAGGCCGTGCAGCGGGAGCCGTCGAGGGAGAAGGACGGGGGCACGGCGTTGCCTGCGTACCGGGCGCCGATGAAGCCGAAGGTGGCCGAACCGCCCATGGCCGGCGTGCGGTTCCAGCCCTTCCCGCGGACGGTGACCGAGGCGCCCGACTGCGTGAAGTCCGCGTCCCACATCTGCGTCACGCGCTGTCCGTCGGGGAACGCCCAGTCCAACCGCCAGTCCGACACCGGCGTGCGGGTCGTGACGGTCACCGCCGCCTGGAAGCCGCTGTTCCACTGGTCGACCAGGGTGTACGTGACGGAACAGGTCGCCGCGGGGGCGGAGGACGAGCGGTGCGCGGGCCGCGCCGGCGGGGCGTCGTCCGCCGCGCGGCGGTCCGGCGCGGCGGGGATCGTGTGCTCCGCGGCGGACGGCTCGGCGTCGCCGGGGAAGGACCCCGTGTCGGAGGAGCCGGAGGGGTCCTGCGTCCCGCCGGGTGCGGGGACGCCGGTCGTGGCGGGTCCGGGCAGCGGGGACAGTCCGTGGTCGGTGCCGCCCTGCGCGGTGGGCGCGGCGGACGCGGCCCGCGGCGCGGAGTCGTCGGCGGTCACCAGGACGGTCAGCCCGACCACGGCCGCCAGCAGGCAGGCGGCGGCCACGACGGCCACCCGGCCGCCGGGCACGCGGACCGGTGTCGCCGATCGAGCCCGAGATGGCCAAGGGCTCGATCCTCGCCGCCCGCGGACCCGCCCGGCCGGGCGCCGGATCCGGCGCGGTGGCCTGCGGTCGGCGCGCGGTAACGGCGGCTGGGTCCCGCCTGCGCGGGCCGCCTGCCGACGGGCCTCCAGATACGGCTGGCCGGCCCAGCCCAGCACGCCCTCGGCGAGCGCCTGCGCCAGGCCGTCGCCGTGCGGGGCCAGGCAGACCATCGCCTTCGTGCACTCCGGGCACCGGTCGAGGTGCCGGCGCACGTCCTCCGGCACGGCCTCCAGCGGTGTGCGCGTCGCCGCTTCCAGCAGCCCGGCGTAACCGGCGCACTCGGGCGTCGGGGGCTCGGCCGTGTGCGCGCGCAGACAGCGCTCGCGGAAGATCTCGCGCGCGTGGCCGGCCTGCTGGGGGACGGCCGGCGGACGGGACTCCACCTTCGCGTACCAGAGCGTCTCCGCGGCCCGCTCCGGCATCGCCCGCAGTCCGCGCAACGCGAGGGGTTCGGGGCGCCGCGCTCCGGTGCGGGCCCGGCGGGCGGCGCGCTCGGCGTTCAGCCAGATCCGCAACTCGGGCTGCAGGCTGTCGCCGTCGCCTGTGGCCGCCCAGTGCGCGGTGGTGTCCCGGACGGCCGTCAGCAGGAACGGCAGGCACGGCAGTCCCGCGCCACCGGCGCCGGGTGCGTACGGCTCCTTGGCCGCCGCCAGTCCGCGGTCGAACGCGTCGGCGGCCAGCCGGCCGCCGGCCTCGGGGGTGAGGGTGCACAACTGCGCGAAGCAGAGCACTTCCCCCCAGTACTCGGACAGCAGGACGGCCTCGGGGGCCAGGGCTGTGGGAGTCATGAAGTGGGGGACCACCCTTCGGCGTCGGGGAGGCTGCGCCTTTGTGGTGCGCGGAGCCTTTCACGCTTCCTGCACAAGTCGCAAGGCGCGATGTCCTTTGCACGGAAGGGGTGTTGGTGCGGTTTCGGTGTGATCTGCGACGTCCCTTTGTGTGCGGAACGGACCGTCGGGCGACCTGGGTGCGGCGGCGGCTCGCGGCAGGGCGGCGCGGACGACCCGGAGGGGCAGGACCGCGGCCACGGCGTCGGAGCGGACCGGTACAGGTCGGGTGGCGGCGCGACTTGCCGCGGGGTGGGCTTCTGGCCTTGCCGTCACGCTGCTTGGTCGGTGGGGGTGCCGGTTGTCTGCGGCAGGGCGGCAGGGCGGCGGGACGGCAGGGGTTAGGGGCGCGGCCACGGCGCCGGGTGGCCGGACGGCGCCGGTGGGCTTCGGGTCCTGTCGTCACGCGACCTGGTCGGTGGTGGCTCGCGGCAGGGCGGCACGGATGGCCGGGAGGGTCAGGACCGCGGTCACCGCGGCGAGTTGCCAGACGGCGCCGAAGCCGAGGACGCCGGAGGCGCCCAGGAGTACCGACAGCGGCCCGGCGGCGGCGAGGCCGACCGGCCCCAGGGCGAACGCGCCGAAGGCGCCGTACGCGCTGACCCGGGCGATGGCGCCGGGCGGCACCTGGGACTGGGTGACGGTCGCGTAGAGGGTGCCGCAGACGGACGAGCCCACGCCCGCGGCGAGCGCCCCGGCGCAGACCCACGGCAGCGGCCACCCGCTCGCGAGGGCGGCCGAGGGCAGGGCCCAGCCCACGGTGGCGGCCGTGGCGACGAACAGCGGCCGGCGCGGCCGGCGGCCCAGCATGGCCGCGCCGCCGGCGACCGCGCCCGCCCCGTACAGCGCCATGACCAGGCCCCACGAGGTCGCCCCGCCGAGCCGGCGCTGGGCGACGAGGGGGCCGAGGACCAGGAACGGCGCCCACACCAGGAGGTTGAACAGGCAGACGTGCAGGGAGGTGACCCACAGCCAGGTCCGGGAGCGGAACTCCGACCAGCCCTCCCGCAGGTCGGTGAGGAAGGACGTCGCGGGGCCCGCGGGCGCGGACGTCCGGGGCAGCAGGAGCAGCGCCGCGACGCTGACGCCGTAACTGGCGGCGTCCACCGCGAACACCGCCGCCGCGCCCGCGGTCGCGGTCAGTACGCCGGCGAGCGCGGGCCCGGCGACCGACGCCGCCGAACGCGCCACCCCCAGCAGCGCGTTGCCGTCCGTCAGCGCGTCACCCCGCACGATGCGCGGGACGAGCGCGTCGAGCGCCGGGGTGAACAGTGCTTCGGCGGCGCCCCAGACCATGACCAGCGCCATCAGCGTCCCCAGATGCGGTGCGCCGCCCAGCAGGGCCAGCGCCAGGCCGGCCTGGGTGAGGCAGCGTGTGACGTCGGCGGTGAGCATCACCCGCCGGCTGCCCCAGCGGTCGCTGAGGACGCCGCCCGCGAGGAGCACCAGGACCAGCGGCAGGATCCGGGCGGTGAGGACGAGGCCGAGTTCGGTGCCGTCGCCCCCGTTCTCCAGGACGGCGAACGCCAGCGCGACCGACGCCATCGAGGATCCGAGCAGGGAGGTGGCGTAGCCGGTGAAGAAGCGGCGGAAGTCGCGTTCCCGCAGCACAGCGGGGCGGAGGTCGAAGGGCATGGGCGCAGCGTGCAAGGGCCGCCCGCCGACACGCCAGGCTCGCGGTCGAAATTATTGAGTCGGGTCGAATCAACTTATGCTGAATGACGTCACGGACCGCAGGCTATTTACTGCGGTCGAAGGGCCGCGATGGCCACCATGACGGGTCGACGGGGGTGGGCATGAGCCGTCCGGTGGAGTACGCCGTCGCCGTCGACCGCTATCTCTCCGCCACGGGCCTGAGCGCCGGCTCCCGCCGGGTCTACCGGATCGCCCTGGCCACTTGGACGTGGGGCCTGGTCGGGCGCGCCGCTCCCCTGGGGCGGGGGCGCCGCAACGCCTCGCCGCCCGCCGTCCCGTTGACGCTGCTGGACACACCGCGGGCGGCGCAGCGGTTGCGCGCGGCCTTCGCCGCACGCTCCGCCGCGGTCGGCGTCCGTACGGCCAACCGCGAACTGTCCGTCCTCGCCGCCGCCGTGGGCTGGTGGCGGGAGCAGGGCTGGCTGACGTGCGACCCGCTCGACGGTCTGCGGGCGCTGCCCCTGCCGGCGCCGCGCGACGCGGCGGGCGGTCCCGGTGCGGACCGCGCGGGGGCGGTGCTCCGTCTGCCGGCCCCGCTGCGCGAACAGGCCCTGTGGCATCTGCTCCACGACACCGGGGCACCCATCGAGCGGGTCCTCGCGCTGGACGTCGACGACCTGGACCTGCCCGGCCGCCGCACCCGCGAGCGCGTCGGCGTCACGCCGCTGCGCTGGGGTGGGGCGACGGGCCGGCTGCTCGCGCTGCTGACGCTCGGGCGCGTCGGCGGACCGGTGTTCCGCACCGGCCGCGGCCGGCTGTCCTACCGCCGCGCGGCCGAGGTCTTCACCGCAGCCACGCGCCCGCTCGACCCGGGCGGGCGCGGGTGGACGCTGCGGGAACTGCGGGCACTGCGGGGCCCGGGGCGGCGGTGACCCGAGGCGTCAGCCGCCCTGGGTGAAGCGGGCCGTCACCGAGATCGTCGCGGGGCCCTTGATCATGCCGAGCCGGTTCCAGGTGAGGCCGAAGTCCGCCCGGTCGACGACGGCTTCGACGGTGAGCACGACCGCGTCGGGGGCGGCGGTGTCGGTCCGGCCGGTCAGGGCGAGCGGGCGCGTGGTGCCGCGGACGGTCAGTTCGCCGTCGACCGCGAGTGCGCCGTCCGCGCCGGCGGTGACCCGGCGGGCGGTGAAGACGATCGCCGGGTGGGCCGCGGCGTCGAAGAGCTCGGCGGACTTCAGATGGGTGTCGCGCTGGGAGTTGCCGGTGTCGAGAGAGGCGGCCTCGACGGTGAGTGTGCCGTGCGCGGCGCCGTCGGGGGCGAGTTCGCCGGTCCCTGAGACGGTGGCGAAGGCGCCCTTGACGGTGGCCGCGCCCCACATCGTCTTGTGGGTGAGCCGGACCGAGGAGCCCGCGGGGTCGAGGATCCACGTGCCCGTGCGCAGGCCGGCGGGGGTGGTGGACGAGTCGGTCATCGGGAACCGCATCCTTTGATGGCTAGCCAGATATTAAGTAGCTGGTTAGACGATAGCTGGCGTTGGTACCCTGGGCAATGTGATGACGGAGATCCACACGGGGACGGACGGCGGCGCCGGCTGCCCCGGCGCCGCGGACCTGGAACTGCTCGCACGGTGGGACGCGTTGCAGTCGGGCTTCCGTCGCGTCACCGACCAGTTGCTGGCGGACGTGGAGGCGCGCTCGGGGCTGGCCCCGTCCTCGTTCCAGGCGTTGTGGTTCCTCATGACCACGCCGGAGCGCTCCGCGCCGATGTACCAGCTCGCGGGCACGCTCGGATTCACGACGGCGGGCACCACCAAGGTCGCCGACCGCCTCACGGAGGCCGGCCTCATCGAGCGCCGTCCCTGCCGGAGCGACCGGCGTGTCACGCTGGCGGCGCTGACCGAACGCGGGCTGGAGGTGGCGGTGACGGCCGCCCGTACGCTCGCCGACGCGCTGCGGGAACGTGTCGTCGCCCCTCTCGGCGGCACGGAGCGCTTCGCGGCGCTCGCGGACGCGGTCGTCGCCGTCGACCCGGAGCAGGCCGGCCGCCCTCCGTGCGGGTCCTGAACGTCAGAGGTCGACCGCGACCGAGCGCGGGTCGAAACCGAAGGGCAGTTCCAGGCGGTGGCGGCGCATCAAGGCGTCGTCGGACAGCAGCTCCTGCGTGCGGCCGTCCGCCGCGATGACACCGCCGCTGAGGACCACCGCGCGGGAGCAGAGTTCCAGGGCGTAGGGCAGGTCGTGCGTGACCATCAGCACCGTGACGTCCAGCGACCGCAGGATGTCCGCGAGTTCGCGGCGCGACGCCGGGTCCAGGTTGGAGGAGGGCTCGTCGAGGACGAGGATCTCCGGCTCCATGGCGAGCACGGTGGCCACCGCGACCCGGCGCCGCTGGCCGAAGGACAGATGGTGCGGCGGCCGGTCGGCGAACTCCGCCATGCCGACCCGCTCCAGCGCCCCGCGGACGCAGGACTCCAGCTCGGGCCCGCGCATCCCGGCCGCGGCCGGGCCGAAGGCGACGTCCTCGCGGACGGTCGGCATGAACAGCTGGTCGTCCGGGTCCTGGAAGACGATGCCGACCCGGTGGCGGATCTCCGCGAGGTGCCTCCGGTCGCCGACCGGCAGGCCCGCGACGGTGACCGTGCCCGCGCCCGCCTCCAGGATGCCGTTGAGGTGCAGTACGAGGGTGGTCTTGCCGGCGCCGTTGGGCCCGAGCAGCGCGACCCGCTCGCCGCGGCCGATGGTCAGGTCCACGCCGAACAGCGCCTGGTGGCCGTCGGGGTAGGCGTAGGCGAGGCCCTTGACCTCGAGTGAGGGTGTCAAGCGAACCATCCCGTCAGACAGACCAGCAGGGCGGCGGCCGGGAGCGCGGCAGCGTACGACCACTGCGTGCGGGACGCCGTGACGTCGTCGATCACCGGCATGCTGCCGGCGTAGCCGCGGCTGACCATGGCCAGATGGACACGCTCGCCGCGCTCGTAGGAGCGGATGAACAGGGCGCCCGCGGACTTGGCGAGGATGCCCCAGTGCCGCGGGCCGCGGGCCTCGAAACCGCGTGAGGCGCGGGCGACGCGCATGCGGCGCATCTCGCCGGTGATGACGTCGCCGTAGCGGATCATGAAGGAGGCGATCTGCACCAGCAGCGCGGGCAGCCGCAACCGCTGGAGGCCGAGCAGGAGTTCGCGCAATTCCGTGGTGGAGGCCAGCAGCACCGAGGCGGCGACGCCGAGGGTGCCCTTGGCGAGGATGTTCCAGGCGCCCCACAGGCCGTTCACGCTCACGGACAGCCCGAGCACCTCGGTGTGCGGGCCCTCGGCGACGAACGGCATCAGAACGGCGAAGGCGACGAACGGCACCTCGATCAGCAGCCGCCGCAGCAGGAAGCCCGCCGGGACGCGGGCCACCGCCGCCACCGCGGCCAGGAGCACCGCGTACAGCGCGAAGGCCCAGACCGCGGTGCGCGGTGTGGACACGACGACGAGGACGAAGCAGAAGACCGCGGCGATCTTGCACTGCGGGGGCAGCGCGTGCACCGGCGAGTGCCCGTGCCGGTAGAGCCGGTGTGCGTGCCCCGCGCCCATCCGTCAGGCCTCGTCCGTGCGCGGTCGGCGGCGCACGACCCAGAACACGCCGCTGCCGAGCGCGAGGGTGGCGCCCACGCCGAGGATCCCGGCGAGGCCGCCGGACAGCCGGGGATCGCCGACGTCCTTGGTCCGGTAATCCGCCAGCGGGGAGTCCTTGGCCGCGTGTTCCCCGGTCTTCTTGTCGATGCCGTGGTCGGCGGCGACCTTCTCCAGGCCGTCGGGGCTGGACGAGGCGTAGTAGCTGACGAATCCGGCGAGCACCAGGGCGGCGATCAGGCCGGCGATCCACAGCGGCCGTATGCCGCCGCGCTTGGGGGTGGTGGTCACGGCCGCCATCAGACGGTCGCCTCCTTCAGCTCCAGCGGACGGCGCAGGTCACGGGCGCCGTGGACGAGGTCGGGACGGACGGCGATCACGGCGCCCACCGTCGCGGCGGTGATGAACGCCTCGCCGATGCCGATCAGTACGTGGACGCCGACCATGGCGGTGAAGACCTTGCCGAGGGGGACGTCGGTCGTGCCGCCGAGCGCGTAGATCGCGGTGAAGGCGACCGATGCGGCCGGTACGGAGAGCAGGGCCGCCACGAAGGCCGAGCCCGTCACCGCGCCGCGTGTGCGCGGCAGCACCTTCACCAGGCCGCGGAAGACCGCGTAGGCGACGACGACCGTCACGATGGCCATGTCGGTGATGTTCACGCCGAGCGCGGTGAGACCGCCGTCGGCGAAGAGCACCCCTTGGATGAGCAGCACCACCGACACGCACAGCACGCCGGTGCAGGGGCCGACCAGGATCGCGGCGAGTGCGCCTCCCAGGAGGTGGCCGCTGGTGCCCGCCGCCACCGGGAAGTTGAGCATCTGCACGGCGAAGATGAAGGCGGAGACGAGTCCGGCCAGCGGCGCGGTGCGTTCGTCGAGTTCGCGCCGGGCACCGCGCAGGCTCACGGCGACGGCGGCCGCCGCCACGGCCCCGGTCGCCACCGACACCGGGGCGTCGATGAATCCGTCGGGTACATGCATGAGGTGCTCCGCTTCGGAGTCGGCCTGCTCGAACGCCTCATCATACGGTCTTATTGCGACTGGGTTGCAAGAACCTGGGAGGCGCGAAAACGTCCCTCTTGCGTGTACCGGCAGTTGGCAGCCAGGCCCGCCGCACGGCGCCGTTCGCTCAGGCCGGCGGCCGGCCCGCCGTCAGGTTCCAGCGCCCGGACCGCCCGCTGAAGTCCGTCGCGGTGAACGGCGGGACGTCGATCCGCCAGAACGCCGACTCCGGCGCGCCCAGCGCCCGTACCGCGCAGGCCCGCACGATCTCCGGCTCCACGACGGCGATCACCCGGCCGGGCTCGGCCGCCAGCCCGTCCAGCCAGTCGCCGGCCCGGGTGCACAGGTCGCGCAGCGACTCGGCGTCGTGCGGGGCGGCGTCGGGGTCGGAGAGCCAGGCCGCGACGGCGTCGGGCTCCTCGGCGCTCACCTCGGCCAGCGTGCGGCCGCGCCAGCGGCCCAGCGCCCAGCCGTCGGGGGCCTCCTCGGCGGTGGCCAGGCCCAGTGCCGCCGCGGTCGCCCGGCAGCGCGCCGAGGGCGACACCAGGACCCGGCCGGCCGGCCGCAGGTGTCCGGCCACCGCGCGGGCCACCTCCAGCGCCTTCCCGTCCGGCGGCACGTCGTCGTCGAAACGGGCCTCGCGCAGGGCGGCCGTCACGACCGGCGAGATCAGGGTGACCCGTGTTGTCATGCGCTCTCCTCCGTTGTCCGCGGGGGCCGCGGGCCGGCCCCGAAACGGCCCGGCCACCGCTCACGGCCAGGCGTTCGACGGCAGGTCACACGGTCAATGGGGCTGGAACCGGGCGCCCTTGGCCGTCCGGACGGATCGCGGTACCGTCGCAAGGACACGTACGACGGCATCGCGGAAGTCCGGTGGGAATCCGGCACGGTCGCGCCACTGTAAGCCGGGCACAGTGCCGGGCGAGAGTCAGACCCGCAGCCGACGTCAGAGCTCCACCAACCGGGACGCGCGTTCCCACCAGGAGGTCCTGCCATGGCGCACTCCGCCGTCCGGCCCGCCGTCGCACCCGCGGCCGCCCCCGCCCCGCTGCCGATCGGCGCGATCGCGCCGTGGGCCGTCTTCTTCGGGGTCCTGATGCTCGTCGTCCTCTACTTCGTGGGTGCCGAGCAGGGCGCGA
Source organism: Streptomyces sp. RLA123 (assembly GCF_056270165.1). Classification (NCBI taxonomy): domain Bacteria; kingdom Bacillati; phylum Actinomycetota; class Actinomycetes; order Kitasatosporales; family Streptomycetaceae; genus Streptomyces; species Streptomyces sp. RLA123. The sequence goes on from NZ_JBWDOR010000003.1 coordinate 4,217,414, forward strand.
CGTCGCTCGTCTCCGGGGGACACGTCCACGAGTGGCTGCACGACGGGCGCCACCTGCTCGGCTTCCCCTGCCACTGACGGGGCCGAAGGGGCGCGGACGGGCCGGCCGTCGACCCGTTGTGGACGCGCCGGTCCGGGACGGGTGATTCCCGGCGTGACCGGGCCGGAGCCGGCCGGAGCCGGCACCCCGGCCGGGCTGCTGGGCTGGTGTCCGGTGGCCGAGGTGTCCCGGGAAATCGTCCGGGGAGAGGGCGGACTGGACATTCAGCGCGGTAGGCGGCACTTCGCCGCGGGAACCCTGCCTGTGGATCTCGCCCGCCGCGGGCCGTCACCGCGGCGACCCCCGCCGGTGCGTCAGCACGGTCGCGAACCTGGACGACCTGGAGCACTTCCGCGTCAAGGGCGTCTACCGCGAGGGCCTGGTCCGCAGTCTCAACGGCCACCGGCACGGCCCGGCCGCCCCGCGGACCCTGCAGAACCCCTGGCCCTCCCGTGAGGAGGTCCGGAGTCTGGTCGACGGCTGGAACCGGCCGCGGGAGCGCGTCTTCATCGACGGCAGTCCGAGTGCCCGGACCAGCGTGCCCAACCCCCCGCCCGCGGAGGTCCGGTTCGAGGGCGAGACCCTCCGCCTCGCCCGCTACGACAACAGAGGGGCCCCCTGCAGCCGCCTCCTCCCGCCGGCCGAGCGCGTACCGGGCTCTGACCGGCGCCGCACCAGGACCCGCCCGTGCGGCGCTCAACGCGTCGTGCGGGCGGGGTCGTTCGCGGCCATCAGTGTGTGCGGGCGGTCGGCGGCGGCGCGGCCGAAGTCCGGGTCACGCGGCGCAGCAGCAGGAGTGCCGTGTCGTCGGCCCGGTGCGCCGAGGCGGCGTCGTAGTGGACGAGGGTCTCGGCGAGCTGGTCCAGCGGACCCCGTCCGGCGGTGCTCCCGTACGGGGGCGGTCACCACCATGACGGGCCCGCCGTCCATGCCGATCGGCTCTCCATGGGGCCGATACGCCTCATTCCACCGCTCGTCCCCGCCAGGCCGCCGCGCCCCGCGCCGCGGGCTACGACGAGTCCGCGGGCGGGGTGGGAGCGACGAGGTCGATGGCGGCGCCGACCTGGTCGGCGAGGGTGACGGCGACCAGGCGGGTCTGGGCCGAGGGGACGGTGCCGGGGGTGGGGCGGAGCATGAAGCGCCCGTGGAAGCGGCCGTTGTGGAAGACCCGGAGTTCGACCTCCGTGTCGGGAAGGCCCTGGCGGTCCGCGTCCCAGGGGTGACGGCCCCAGATGATCGTGCCGTCGGCCTCGAGCCGCGGCGGGTGGCCGACGAGGGTGCCGTACTCGAAGCGGCAGTCGCGCAGCCCGAGCAGGCCCACGAGCTGGTCGCCGACGTGCTCGACGACCCGGTGCGGCGACGGGGCGCGCTGTACGAGCCGGGCGGTCTCATGGATGCGGGTCAGGTGGTCCGCGTCGGTGACGGCGTCGACTTCCAGCCGCCGTGTCCGCGCGGCCAGCTGGGAGACGGCCAGGCCGACGACGAGCAGCAGCACCGCGGTGGCGATGTCGCCCGGCCCGGCGATGGTGAACCGCTCGTAGGGCGGGGCGAAGAAGAAGTCGAACCACGCCGCGGCCGACAGCGCGGCGACGGCCCCGGCGACGCGGCTGCCGAGGACGGCGACCGCCACCACCGCGACCACCAGCACCAGGGCCACGAGCGGGGCGGAGAGGTCCGGGCGGAAGGGCGCCGTCGCCGCGGCGACGGCGAACGGCAGCAGGACCGCGGCCGGCAGGGCGAGCCTGTGCAGGGACGGGGACAGGGACGGGTTGTGGGGCAAGGCCCTCACCTGATTCGGACGGGTTGCGGTTCCGATGGCGTGAAGTCCCCCCGCGGAACGGTCAGACGGGTCCGGCGGCCCGCAGCGGCAGCTGCCGTGCGTTGCGGCGGCGCACGTTCTCGAAGAGGTCCTGGAGCGACGGGCGCGGCACGGTCAGCACCGGGCAGGCAGCGTCCCGTACGCACCGGCGGGCCACCGAAGGCGACAGCAGCCGGCGCAGCCGGCCGGGGTGCCCGGCGCCGACGACGAGGAGGTCGTCCTCGCGGTCCGCGACGTGCACCAGGGAGCGGGCCGCGGGGCCGCGGGCGATGAGCGCGTGCACCGGGAGGCCGGCCGGCGCGCCCCCGAAGGCGTTGTCCATCGCGGTCAGCAGCCGTGTCCGGGCCTGGTCCTGCTCCGCACGCAGCAGCGTCGGGCACGGCCGGCGCCGGTAGGCGAACTCCCCGCCCGCCGGTTCCCAGGCGTGCACCACGACCAGCGCCGCATCGCTGCGGCGGGCCTCGGCGGCCGCCCGGTGCAGTGCCGCGAGACTGCCCAGCGAGCCGCTCACCCCCACGACCACGCGGCGGTATCCGGTGTCTTCCATACCCCCATGGAAGCGCTGTCCCCGTCCGCGCGCGGGAGCTCTTGTCGTCGCCCTGTCGCCGCCGCCGCGACCCTTGACGCTTCCCTGACCGTGCCGCCAGCGGACCGTCAACGCTTGGCCCGCGGACGTCAACGTCGTATCAGGGACGGGCCCGGACCGGGAGGTGCCGGGCATAGCGTCAATGCCTGGCCACGGACCACGACCGGCCCGGGCCACCGTCACGAACGAACCTCACAGGAGGATCGCCATGAGCGAGACATGGTGCGGGGACGACCCGGAACCTTCCGAACCCGTCCCGGCCGGACAGCCCCACCGGGAGACGTGGTACGTCCCCGTCCGGCCGGGTCCCGTCGGGTGCGTCACGCGCATGTTCCGTACGCCCCTGGGCGGCCGTACGGCCGTCGCCTTCACCAGTGAGGAACGCCTGGCCGCCACGCTCGGCCCCGGCCAGGAATGGATCAGGCTCGGCGAATCCGCGCTGCGGGCGCTCGCCGAACCGCTGGGGGTGACCACCCTCACCGTGGACCCGCAGTTCGCCGCGCCCGCCGTGGGCGCCACCGCGGACTGGGACCCGCGAGCCGTGCACACCGCCGACCACCTGCCGCTGCGCATCGGCTGAGGAGCGCCTGCCATGACCATTTCTCCGTTCTCCGCATCCACTGCGTTCACCGCGCTCGCCGCCGAAGGCGTCGACACCGGGCTGTCCGTCTGGCCGGCCTCCACCCGTACCGCGCCGCACGGTGAGCTGTCGGTGGGCGGCGTCGCCCTCACCGAGCTCGCCGAGCGCTTCGGCACCCCGGCGTACGTCCTCGACGAGGGCGAGGTGCGGGCCCGCTGCCGTACCTACCGGGCCGCGTTCCCCGACGCCGACGTGCTGTACGCCGCCAAGGCGTTCCTGTGCCGGGCGATGGCCCACTGGGTCGAGGAGGAGGGCCTGGGCCTGGACGTCTGCTCGGCCGGCGAGCTCGAACTCGCCGTCGTCACCGGCTTCCCGGCGGAGCGCATCGTGCTGCACGGCAACGCCAAGAGCCCCGAGGACCTGGCCACCGCGCTGCGTCTGGGGGTGGGCCGCATCGTCATCGACAGCACGGGGGAGATCGCCCGGCTGGCCGCCCAGGTCCCGGCCGGTTCCCGGCAGAAGGTGCTGCTGCGCATCGTGCCCGGCATCGCCGCCGGCGGTCACGCCGCGGTGCGCACCGGCACCGACGACCAGAAGTTCGGGCTGTCGCTCGCCGACGGCTCCGCGCAGCACGCGGTGGCCCGGGTCCTGGACCAGCCGCGGCTCGAACTGGCCGGACTGCACTGCCACCTCGGCTCGCAGATCTCCAGCATCAAGCCGTACCTGTCCGCGGTGCGACGGCTGGTCGGGCTGCTGGCCGGGATCCGCCGCCAGCACGGTGTCACGCTGCCCGAACTGGATCTCGGCGGCGGCCACGCGGTGGCGTACCGGCCCGGCGAGGCGGCGCTCGACATCACCTCGCTGGCCTCCCGGGTCCGCGGCGAGCTCGCCGCGAGCTGCGCGGCCGCCGGGCTGCCCGTCCCGCGGCTGACGGTCGAGCCGGGCCGGGCCATCGTCGGGCCGGCGGGGGTGGCGCTGTACCGGGTGCTGTCGGTCAAGCGCACCGGCGGCCAGGTCTTCGTGGCCGTGGACGGCGGTATGAGCGACAATCCGCGGCCCGCCCTGTACGGGGTGCGCTACGCGCCCCGGCTGATCGGCCGGCACTCCACGGAGGAGCCCGCGCTGGTCACCGTCGTGGGCCGGCACTGCGAGGCCGGCGACGTCCTGGCCTCCGCGGTCCCGCTGCCCGGCGACATCCGGCCGGGCGACCTGCTCGGCGTACCGGTCGCGGGCGCCTACCACCTGTCGATGGCCTCGACGTACAACATGGTCGGCCGCCCGCCGGTGGTCGCCGTGGACAACGGCCGGGCCCGGCTGCTGGTGCGCCGCGAGTCGTTGGAGGACTTCCGCAGGCGCGACATCGGGCTGTGAACGACTCCGGCCGGCCCTGGCGGTGCCCGGCCGGTACCCCCGGAGGGGCCGCCCGGGTCACGCCGGATAGGCGTGCACCTGGGCGGCCTTGACGGTGGCCCAGACCTCGGCCCCCGGGTGGAGGTCCAGTTCGGCCGTGGCAGCGGTCGACAGGTCGGCGGCGAGCGGGAGTTCACCGTCGACGTCGACGCGGATGCGGTCGCCGCGGGACTCCAGACCGGCCACCCGGCCGTGCCACAGGTTGCGGGCGCTCGTGCCGGCGGGCCGCTCCCGGTACAGGGTGACCGCGTCGGGCGGGAACACCGCGAAGGCCGGGCCCGTCAGCTCGTCGGTGGTGGTGACCGCCGGTCCGCCGGGGAGCGTCACGGCGCGGCCGTCGGACTCGCCCCGGTAGAGGTTGAGACCCACCAGGTGCGCGATGTAGTCCGTGCGGGGGCGGCGCGCGACCTCGGCCGGGGTGCCCTCCTGAACGGCGCGGCCGTGCTCGATGACGACCAGCCGGTCGGCCAGCACCATGGCGTCCAGCGGGTCGTGCGTCACCAGCACGGCCACCGCCTCGAACTCGGCCAGGTGGCGCCGCAGTTGTGAGCGCACCTCCAGCCGGGTGCGGGCGTCCAGCGCGGCCAGCGGCTCGTCCAGCAGGAGCAGCCGCGGCCGGGTCGCCAGCGCGCGGGCCAGGGCGACGCGCTGCGCCTGCCCGCCGGACAGCCGCCGCGGCCGGGACGCCGCGTGCTCGGCCAGCCCCATCCGTTCCAGCCACGCCGCCGCCTCGGCGCGCGCCCGTGCCTTCGGCAGGCCGTGGCAGCGCGGGCCGAAGGCCACGTTGTCCAGGGCGGACAGGTGCGGGAAGAGCAGGTAGTCCTGGAACACCACGCCGACCGGGCGGGTCTCGGGCGGCGTGCCGTCCAGTTCCGTCCCGTCCAGCCGCAGCCGTCCGCCGGTCAGTGGCGTCAGCCCGGCCAGGGCGCGCAGCGCGGTGGTCTTGCCGGCGCCGTTGGGCCCGAGCAGCGCCAGGACCTCGCCGGGGGCCGCGGCCAGACGTACGTCGAGCCGGAACGTGCCCAGGTCGACGACGAGTTCGGCCAGCAGGCCCTCTGCCGGGAGACGGCCGCTCATGCGGCCGTCATCCAGCGGTCGCGCAGTCCCGCGAGGACCGCGACGGAGACGGCGAGCAGGACGAGGCTGAGCGCGATGGCCGCCGCGGGGTCGCTCTGCAGGGCCAGGTAGACGGCCAGCGGCATCGTCTGGGTGCGGCCGGGGAAGTTGCCGGCGAAGGTGATGGTGGCGCCGAACTCGCCGAGCGCGCGCGCCCACGCCAGGACCGAGCCCGCGGCGATGCCCGGGGCGATCAGCGGCAGCGTGACGCGGCGGAACGCGGTGAAGCGGGAGGCGCCCAGCGTGGTGGCGGCCTCCTCGTAGCGGGGGTCGGCGGCGCGCAGCGTGCCCTCCACGCTGATCACCAGGAACGGCATGGCCACGAACGCCTCGGCGACGATCACCCCGGCCGTGGTGAACGGCAGCGTGAGCCCGAACCACTGGTCCAGATACCGCCCCGCGACGCCGTTGCGGCCCAGCGCCAGCAGCAGCGCCACCCCGCCGACGACCGGGGGCAGCACCAGCGGCAGCGTCACCAGCGCCCGCACCAGGCGGCGCCCGGGGAACTCGGTGCGCGCCAGCAGCCAGGCCAGGGGAACGCCCAGTACCAGCGTCACCGCGGTCGCGGAGGTGGCGCAGACCAGCGACAGCCGCAGCGCCTGCCACACCCCGGGGCTGGTCAGCTGGTGCGGGAGGTCGCTCCACGGTGTGCGCACCAGCAGCCCGGCGAGCGGCAGTACCAGGAAGGCGAGACCGATCAGCGCGGGCAGCAGCAGGGGCAGCGGCACCCGGGAACGGTGACGGCGCGGCCGGGCCTTCACGGGGCCGGCCGCGCCGCCCTGGGCGTCGTCCGTCACGGGTTGAGGAAGCCCGCGGCGCTCAGCACCTCGGCGCCCTCGGGCGACTCCACCAGGGCGATGAAGGCCGTGGCGGCGTCGGCGTTGGGGGCGTCCTCGAGCAGGACGATGGGGTAGTCGTTGACGACCTTGGCGGACTCGGGGAACTCCACGCCCTCCACCTTGCCACCGGCGGCCTTCACGTCGGTCCTGTAGACGAGCGAGGCGTCGACCTCCTTGAGCTCGACCTTGGTCAGCGCGCTCTTGACGTCCTGCTCGTAGGAGACCGGCGTGAGCTTCAGCCCGGCGGCGTCCAGCGCCTTCTGGGCGGCGGCGCCGCAGGGCACCTCCTTGGCGCACAGGGCGACCTTGAGGCCGGACCCGGTGAGGTCCTCGAGGGCGCCGACCCTCTTGGGGTTGCCCGGGACGACGGCGATCTCCAGCTGGTTGCGCACGAAGGTCTCCGGTTCCCCGGAGGCGTCCTTCGCGTCGGTGACGATCTTCATCGTCTTCGGGGAGGCGGCCGCGAAGACGTCGGCCGGGGCGCCTGAGGTGATGCTCGCGGCGAGCGCGTCGCTGCCGCCGAAGTTGAAACTCACCTTCGTGCCGGGGTGCGCGGCCTCGAACTGCTTGCCCAGCTCGGTGAAGGTCTCCTTGAGGGAGGCCGCGGCGAACACGGTGACCGTGCCCTTGAGGCCGTCGGCGGACGAGCCGGGCGAGGCGGACGACGAGGCGTCCGAGGAGTCGTCGCCGGAGGAACAGGCGCTCAGGGCCAGCAGCACCGCGGTGCCTCCGACGGCCAGCCGCACAGCCCGGGTCCGGCGGTGCACGGAACGGTTCGTCACGTGGTCATTCCCCCTCGGTAAGTGGTCGCGCGGGCTCCGATGATAGTGCCGCAGATGCAGCTTTGATGATCCCTATTGCATTGCATTAGCCAGACGATTCGACATCTGATCCTGCACGTGCGTTTTCATGGGGGGTCGCCGTGGGTACGGTTGTCCGGGAGGTGCATGCCCGTGACCGCGCCCGTTCCCGCGCCGCAGCCGCAGCTCGCCGGATTCGTGCTGAGCGGCAACCTCGCCCGCCCCGCCCCGCTCACCGTGCGCGATCTGCGCGCCTGGCCCCAGCACGAGGTGCGGGGCAGCTTCGAGTGCGCCACCAGTGGGACGCGGCACCACCGGTTCGAGGGGCCGCTGCTGCACGAGGTGCTGTGCGCCGCCGGTCCGGCCTTCGACCCGTCCCGGCGCAAGGACCGGCTGCGCTTCCTCATCGTCGTCACCGGTGCCGACGGACATCATGCGCTGCTGTCCTGGGGCGAGATCGACCCTGACTTCGGGCGGGCCGCCGTACTGCTGGCCACCCGCATCGACGGCAATCCGCTGGACGGGAGCGGCCCGCAACTGGTGCTCCCGCAGGACCGGTGCGGGGCACGGCACATCAGCGGCATCACCGCGATCCGGGTGGACGGCCGGTACGCGGGCACCGCGGCGGCCTGAGTCCGCGGGGCGTGGCGGGCGGCCGGGGCGCGGCGGCCTGAGTCCGCGGCGGGCACGGATTACGATCGGCCGGATGCACGCCTCCTCCCCTTCCTCGCCTGGCACTCCCGCATCTGCTGTCTCTCCCGTCACTGACATCCCTCCTGCGCCTCCCGCATCACCCGCCGGTCTCGTCCGCGCGTTCCACACCGCCTTCGGCCTCGACGTCCGCTCCGCTCCCGCCGAGATCTCCGCCGCACACGCCGCGCACCGCCAGGAGCTGCTGGCGGAGGAGGTGGCCGAGGTCGCGGAGGCCTCCGCGGAGGGCTCGCTGGCCCACCTCGCGCACGAGCTGGCCGACGTGGTCTACATCGCGTACGGCACGGCGCTGGTCCACGGCATCGACCTCGACGCCGTGATCGCCGAGGTGCACCGCGCCAATATGTCCAAGCTGGGCCCCGAGGGCCGGCCGACGCTGCGCGCCGACGGCAAGGTCCTCAAGGGCGGGCACTACCGCGCGCCGGACGTCGCCGGGGTGCTGCGCGACCAGGGCTGGGCGCCCCGCGAGGCATAGCGCGCGGGACGCGGCGGCGTGCCGGGCGCGGCCTCCCGTGCCGCAGTCGGCCCCTGGTGTCACGCTGGGAGGATCAGGGACGGACCCCGCCGAAGGGAGCGTCATGATCACCACAGACTTCGTCCCCGGCTCGCCGTGCTGGGTGGACCTCGGGGCGCCGGACGTCGATGCCGCGGCCGCCTTCTACGGCGCCGTCTTCGGCTGGGACTTCGAGCGGTTCGCCCTGGACGGCGGTGACTTCGGGCTCTTCCGGCTGCACGGGCGGACGGTGGGCGCGGTCGGGAGGCTCACCGAGGAGGGCGCCCGCCCCGCGTGGATGATCTACTTCCGCGCCCTCGATGTCGAGGTGACCACCTGGGCCGCGATGCGGGCGGGCGGCTCGGTGCGGCGGGAGCCGTCCGACGTGCGGGACGCGGGCCGCCTGGCGCAGCTCACCGACCCGCTGGGCGCCGAGTTCGCCGTGTGGCAGCCGCGCGGGACGCAGGGCTTCGGTGCCGCCGACCTGCCGGGTTCCCTGTGCTGGACCGAGCTGTACACCACGGACGTGGCGGCCGCGAAGGAGTTCTACGGCTCCCTCTTCGGCTGGAAGACCGACGACATGCCGCTCCCCGGCGGGAACGGGGGCACGTACACCGTGATCACCCCCGCGGGGGAGAGCCAGGACCGGATGCAGGGCGGGCTGATGGAGATGGCCCCGGAGTTCCTCACGCTGAACGGCGGGCGCCCCTACTGGCACCCGGTCTTCGCCGTCGGGGACTGCGACGCCGCCGCCGCACGCGTCACCGGCAACGGCGGCTCGCTCCAGATGGGCCCCGAGGACGCCGAGGGCGTCGGCCGGCTGGCGGTCTGCCTCGATCCGGCGGGTGCGGACTTCGTTCTGCTGACCCCGGCGTCTCCCGTCTGAGCGGGGCCTGGGGGAGAATCGAAGGCATGACGGAGCGCAAGCCACCCGGTGTCCCGTTCGAGTCGTGGGTCGACCATCAGATCCGCGACGCCACGGAGCGCGGCGCCTTCGAGGACCTGCCCGGGGCGGGCAAGCCGCTGCCCTCGATGGACGAGCCGTACGACGAGCTGTGGTGGATCCGGCGGAAAATGGCCCGTGAGGGCCTGTCCTCGCTGCCGCCCGCCCTCGTGCTGCGCAAGGAGGCGGAGGACGCCCTGGCCAAGGCGCGGCGCGCCCCGTCGGAGCGCCTGGTCCGGGCCATCCTGGAGGGGATCAACGACAAGATCCGTGCGGCGCTGCGTATGCCGCCGCCCGGTCCGCCGCTGGGGCTGAGGCCGTACGACATCGAGCAGGTCGTGGCCGAGTGGCGGGAGCGGGAGCAGCACTGACCTCGCACCGCCCCGGGGCGGTGGGGGAGGTCCCACCGCCCCGGGGCGCCCGTGAGCCGGTGGCCGAGCGGTCGCCGTCCGCGCCCACGCACCACCGGAGGCCTCGCCCCGGACGCGGTGCGCGAGCTCCACGCGTTCCCTGGCCCGCTCACGGCGCACCAGGCGTTCCCGGCGCGCCGCCGGTCCCGCTCACCGTTCCGTGGAAGGGCCCGGTCCCACGGGTGCGGCCGGATGCGTGGACTCCGGCAGCTCCGGCGGGAGGCCGAACGCCGGGAACAGTGCCGGGCCGAAGGTCGTGATCTCGGCGATCAGCCCGTTCTCCACCCGCAGGACGTCGAACTTGAAGGCCCGGAAGCGGGAGTCGCCCGGCCGCCGCAGATAACTGGCGGCGGTCGGCATGCGGTTGGCGCTCGTCGGCAGCAACCGCCAGTCGCCTTCCCGGTTCTCGCCCAGCGCGCGTTCCAGCAGCGGCGCGATGGCGTCCAGCCCTTCGAAGAGCAGCGGCAGCGGCGGCATGGTGATCCGCAGATCCTGCGCGGAGATCTCCACGGCGGCCGCGGCGTCGCAGCGTTCGTGCGCGTCGATGAAGCGTTCCAGCAGGGCTTTCTCCTCGGCGCCTGGCTCCCCCGCGGACCACTCGGCCCGCCGCGCCGGCAGGTGCTGCCGCATCGTCGCCCGCGCCCGCTGGAGGGCGCTGTTGGCGGCGGCGACCGTCGTCCCCAGCAGGGCGGCCGTCTCCTCCGCGGGACGCCCGAGGACGTCCCGGGCGAGGAACGCGGCACGCTGCCGGGGCGGCAGCACCTGGAGCGCGGCCAGGAACGCCAGCTCGATCGTCTCGCGTTCCACGGTGACCGCGTCCGGGTCGTCCGCGCCGCCGGCCACCAGTTCGTCCAGCAGGCCGTCCGGGTACGGCTGGAGCCACGGCACGTCCGCGAAGGAGTGCGCGGCGGCCGGGCGGCGGGCACCGCGCCGCAGCGTGTCGAGGCAGACGTTGGTCGCGATGCGGTAGAGCCAGGCGCGGTAGAGCAGATCGCCGCCGAACCCGTCCCGTCCGCGCCACGCCCGCAGGTACGTCTCCTGCACCGCGTCCTCCGCCTCGTCGAACGAGCCGAGCATCCGGTAGCAGTGGACGTGCAGTTCGCGGCGGTGGCGCTCGCTCAGCGCGGCGAAGGCCGCCTCGTCCGTCATCCCGCGGACCGGTCCTTCCCGCCGGGCCCGCGCCGCACTTCCTGGAGCACCCAGGTGTTGCCGTCGGGGTCCGCGAACTCGGCGAAGGAGTTGTACGGGGCGTGGTCCGGGTCGACGCCGTCCACCCAGCCGCCCGGCGTCATGTGCCGGATGCCGCCGACGGTGACGCCGCGCGCGGTGAACTCCTCGCGTACGGCCTCGATGTCGTCGACGACGAGGTGCAGTCCGCGCACCGAGCCGGGCTCCGCGTCCGTGATGCCCCTGCCCACCGAGACCGAGCAGGCGGAGCCGGGCGGGTCGAGCTGGACGACCCGGAAGTCGTCGCCCGCCCGGTGGTCGACGTGCACGGCGAAGCCGAGCTTCTCGCTGTAGAAGGCCTTGGCACGGTCGACGTCCGCGACCGGCAGCAGCACGAGTTCGAGCCTGAGATCCATGGCGCTGTCTCCATCCGTGGGTGGTGGGGATCGTGTCACCTGAGCACGAGACCGGCGGTCACATTGGTCATCGTGCCCGTCATGCCCGCCGCCCGGTCCGAGGCGAGGAAGGCCGCCACCTCCGCGACGTCGGCGAGCCTCGGGGTGCGGCGCAGCACCGACGCCCCGGCGATGGCCGCCAGGGCGGCCTGCGGGTCGGGGGCGTTCTCCCCGGCGACGGCGGTCAGCCCTTCGCGGGTCAGCGTCTCTGCGACCCCGGCCGTCCAGATGCCGCAGACCCGCACCCCGTACGGCCCGGTCTCGGCGGCCAGGTACCGCATGAACGCCTCCGTCGCCGCGTCGGCCGGCCCGGTGCTGCCCATGCCGGGCATCGCCCCTGCGCCGGACGCGCTGTTGAGGTGCAGGATCACCCCGGACCCCTGGGGGATCATCCGCCGGGCGGCGGCGCGGGCGGTGACGAACGAGGACCGCAGCCCGGTGTCGACGGCGCGCAGCAGGTCGTCCGCGGTCATCTCGACCAGGGGGACGCCCTGCACATCGCCGCGCGCGACGAGATTGAACGAGACGTGGACTCCCCCGTGGCGGTCGGCCACGTCCTGGACGTGCGCGTCGACGGCCTTCTCGTCCAGCGCGTCGAGCACGGCAGTCTCGGCGCGGCCGCCCGCCGCGGCGATCTCCCCGGCCACCGCGTCGAGCCGCTCCCTGGTACGCCCGGCCAGGCACACCAGCGCCCCCTCGCGGGCCAGGACGCGCGCCACACCGCCGCCGATACCGCCCCCGCCGCCGTAGACGATCGCCGTGCGGCCGTCCAGTGTCCCCGTCATGCCGGCTCCCTCGGAACGCGCGGCCGCCCCTGCGGCGACCGCTCACGGAGGTGAAACGACGCCTGCCGCGGAAACTCATCGGTGCACCGGTTGCGGGGTGTGCCGGGCTGAAAAATAGTCGGAGGGTGACAGGCCGGCCGCGGGGCGGGATTCGGGACGGGCTCAGCGCCGTGCGCGCGGATCTGCCGCGCCGGGCCCGGGAGCTGCGCAGTGGTGCCGAGCGGCGGTTCCCGGTCATCACCCGGCTGGCCGCCCGGCTGCTGACCGTCAACGTCCTCGACGCCGGGACCCGGCTCGCCGCGCAGGTCTTCCTCACCGCCGTGCCGCTGGTCTTCGTCGTCACCTCCCTCGCGCCCGATGACCTGCGCCGGGAGATCTTCCATTCGCTGCACGACCTGCTGGGACTGGACGGCGCGTCGCAGCAGCAGCTGAGTCAGCTGGCCGAGGCCGAGGCGGGCAATCTGCGGGAGACGGTCGGCGCGGTCGGCAGTCTCATGGTGCTGCTGTCCGCGACCGCGTGCAGCCGGTCGATGCAGCGGGTGTGCGAACGGGCCTGGCGGATGCCGAAGTCCGGTGCGCGGATCGCGGCCTGGCGGTGGTTCGCCTGGGTGGTGACGATGCTGGTCGTCGTCTTCCTCCTGGGGCCCCTGCGGGACGCCTTCGGTGTCGGCGAGTGGCTGGGCATCCCCCTTTCGCTGACGTGCGGCATCGCCGTGTGGTGGTGGACGCAGCACCTCCTGCTGGGCGGCCGGGTTGGCTGGCGGCCGCTACTCCCCGGCGCCGTGCTCACCGCGGGGGTCCTCGAGGTCGCCTATCTCGCCGCGCCGCTCTACGTGCCCCTCGCGCTCAACCGCAGCCTGGAGGCCTACGGCTCCCTCGGCTCGGTCTTCACGCTCCTGTCCTGCCTCATCGCCGCCTGCGTCGCCCTCGCCGTGTGCATCACCTTCGGCGCCGTCCTCTCCGGCGACCGGCCGCCCGCCGGGGTCAGTGGCGGAGGGCGGTGTCCACCGTCGCCTTGACGGTGCCGGTGAGGTCGCGGTGGCTGCGGGCGGTGGCCCGGCCGGTGCCGTGGGCGGGGACGTCGGGGACGGTGACGACGACCGCGTCGAGAAGGTTGCCGCCGGCGTCGCGGAAGGAGACCTGGACGGTGTAAGTGGCGGGCTTCGCACCGTTGTTGGCGGCGGTGACGGGGACGTCGGCCTTGCCTTTGCCCTGGGCCACGGTGACGCTGCCGAGGCGGACGTCGGCCTTGGCGTCGACGCCGCCCTTGATGCGGGCGAGTTCCGACGCCGCCGCGGCGGTCGCCGACGCCAGGGCCTCGCCGCCGCGGGCGGCCAGCGAGGACGCGGCGGAGGCGGCCCGGGAGCCGTCGACGGAGGGCGTGCCGGCGCCGTCCGAGCAGCCGCTCACGGCACAGGCCGTGACCGTCAGTAGGGCCGCCGCGTAGGTGGCGTACGCCGCGCGCCACTGGTTCACCGTTGTCATCGTCGTCCTCCGTACCGCTTCTGACGCCTCATATGGCACATCATGGACAATACGGATTAAATGACCCTGTCGCATGGTCAGGGAGAGGCGGCGGTGACATGGCGGGCACAAGCCCCGAGGGTGGTGACCTCGCCGAGCTGCGCGCGCGGCTGGCGGCGCTGGAGGCGCGTGAGGCCCCGGCCGGCGGCCGCCGCCGGCACCATCCGGTCAGGGCCTTCTTCTCCGCACTGCTGATCGTCCTCGCCTGCGTCCTCGTGCCGCTCAGCGCGCTGGCCGTCTGGGTGAACTCCCAGATCGGCGACACCGACCGGTACGTGGCCACCGTGGCGCCGCTCGCCTCCGACCGCGACGTGCAGGACGCCGCCGCCACCCGCATCACCGGCGCCGTCATGCAGCACGTCGATCTCAAGTCCCTGCTGGACGAGGTCGCCCCCGCCGACCGCCCGGGGCTGGACGCCCTCCTGGGGCGGCTGTCAGGGCCGCTGACCAGCGGCCTGGAGAGCCTGGTGCACAGCACGGCGGAACGGGTCGTGCGCAGCGAGGCCTTCCGGAAGCTGTGGGTGGACGCCAACCGCCGCATCCACGCCACCGTCGACAAGGCGCTCACCGGCCAGGGCGGCGGCGCGGTGCGGCTCACCAACGACACCGTCGCCATCGACCTGGCCCCGGTCATCGACCAGGTCAAGCAGCGGCTGGTCGACGCCGGCCTCACGATCGCCGCGAAGATCCCGCAGATCCACACCGACTTCACCGTCGTCCGCTCGGAGAAGGTCGGGAAGATCAGGACCGCCTTCCGGCTGCTGCAACTCGTCGGCCTCTGGCTGCCGGTGCTCACGGTCCTCCTGGCCGCGGTGGGCGTGCTGCTCGCCGTGCGCCGCCGCCGGTCCCTGGTCGCCGCGGCGCTCGGCTTCGCCGGGGCCGCCTTGGTGCTCGGCCTGGCCCTGACCGTGTTCCGGACGGTCTATCTGGACGCGCTGCCCGCGAGCGTGTCCCAGCCCGCGGCCGCGACCGTCTACGACACGCTGATCCACTTCCTGCGCGGGACCGTCCGCGCGGTCGTCGTGCTCGGCGTCGTCGTGGCGCTCGGCGCGTGGCTCAGCGGCCCGGGTCGGTACGCCGTCCGGGTGCGCGGGGTGTGGGAGTCCGTGCTCGGCGCCGCGGGGGACGCCGCGGAGGGGGTGGGGATGCGGACCGGGCCCGTCGGCCCGTGGCTGGCCCGGCACAAGGTGCTGGTCGCCTGGATCGTCGTCGTGGCGGCGGGCCTCGTGCTCGCCTTCTGGTCGTACCCGACGGGCTGGGTGGTCGTCGGCCTGGCGCTGGCCGTCGTCCTCGTCCTCGCGGCGGTCGAGTTCCTGGCCCGTCCAATCCGGTCATGACCTTCGGACTGGCGCGCCGTCAGGTACGCCCCAAGGTCCCCCTGCTGCACGGCGAGGGCGACAAGTCGCGGCTGACCAGCCTCCAGGGGCTGGCGGCGCTGTCGCTGGACGCGCTCAGCTCGGTGGCGTACGGCCCGGAGTCCATCGTCGTCGTCCTCATCGCGGCCGGGACGGCGGCGCTGTCCGCGACGCTGCCGGTCATGCTGGTCATCGCCGCGCTGCTGGTCGTGCTGGTGATCTCCTACGGGCAGGTCATCGCCGTCCACCCGGACGGCGGCGGGTCCTACGCGGTGGCCAAGAAGGACCTCGGCAGGGGGGTCAGCCTGCTGGCGGCGGCCAGCCTGGTCGTGGACTACGTGCTCACCGTCGCCGTCAGCCTGGCGGCCGGCGCGGCCAGTCTCGCGTCCGCCTTCCCGTCCCTGACGCCGTATCTGCTGGAGATCTGCCTCGGCGGGCTCGGCCTGATCACCCTGGTCAACCTGCGAGGCGTCGCGGACAGCGCACGGGTGCTGATGCTGCCCGCGCTGCTGTTCGTCCTGAGCATCGGCGCGGTCGTGGTCGTGGGCCTGCTGCGCTCCCATCCGGCGGCGGTCGTCGGCACCGCGCAACCCGTGCGCGCCACCGAGGCGCTGAGCGTGCTGCTGCTCCTGAAGGCGTTCTCCTCCGGCTGCTCCGCCCTCACCGGTGTGGAGGCCATCGCCAACGCCGTGCCGGCCTTCCGGCCGCCCAAGGTCCGGCGCGCCCAGCGGACCGAGCTGATGCTCGGCGCGCTGCTGGCGCTGATGCTGATCGGGCTCGGCTTCCTGATCCGGCGCGACGAGGTCGCGCCGCGCGGCGGGGTGACGATCCTGGCGCAGCTCACCGCCGGTTCCTTAGGGGACGGCTGGCCCTACTACGCGACGAACCTGATCGTGACGTGCGTACTGGGCCTGGCCGCGAACACCAGCTTCGGCGGGCTGCCCGTACTGATGAGCCTGCTGGCCCGCGACGACCGGCTGCCGCACGTCTTCGGGCTGCGCGCCGAACGGCCGGTCTACCGCTACGGGGTGGTGGCCCTCGGGCTGGTGGCGGCGGTCCTGCTGATCGTCGTGGACGCCGACACCCAGCGGCTCATCCCGCTGTACGCGATCGGCGTGTTCATCGGCTTCACCGTCAGCCAGACCGGCCTGGTACGGCACTGGGCCGGGGCCCGGCCGCGCGGCTGGCTGCCCAGGGTGCTGCTCAACGGCCTGGGCGCGGTGCTGACCGCGCTCGCCGGGGTGATCCTGCTGACCAGCAAGTTCCTGGAGGGCGCCTGGGTGGTCGTCATCGCGGTGCCCCTGCTGATGCTGCTGTTCGCCCGCATCGAGCGGTACTACGCGCGGGTCGGCGAGGAGCTCAGGCCCGGGCAGATCCCCGATCCCCCGCGGCGCACCGACAGCCTGGTCATCGTGCCGCTGGGCGAGGTCAGCCGGCTGGCCCGGCACGCCCTGACCGCGGCCATGTCGCTCGGCGACGAGGTGGTGGTCGTCGCCGTGCACTGCGATCCGGACAAGAGCCGCCGTCTGCTGGAGGCTTGGGAGCAATGGCACCCCGGGGTGCGCCTGGACATCATCGAGAGTCCGCACCGCTCACTGGTCCAGCCGATCCTCGCCTACGTCAAACGCGCCGCCGTCGGCGGGCGGCAGGTCGCCGTGCTCATCCCCGAGGTCGAGCCCCGGCACCGCCGCTACCGCATCCTGCAGAACCAGCGCGGCATCCTGCTCGCCACCGTCCTGCGGGCCCGCACCGACGTGGTGGTCTGCCTGGTGCCGTACCGCCTCGACATCTGACCCGCGCCCCTTCGGGACGTTGCGCCTACCATCACCGCCGTGGCAACCGATGCGCACACCGGTGGCCGCGTGCTGGTCGCCGACGACGACGCCGCGATACGCAGGTCCCTGGCACGGGGTCTGCGGCTGGGCGGCTTCTCGTTGGCCCTGGCCGACGGTGGGCACGCCGCGCTCGGCGGCGTCCGCGAGGGCGCGCCGGACGTGGTCGCCCCGCGACCCGAAGGAAGACGTCATGCGACGCCGTACCATCGCCGTGGCCCTGGCCACCGTCGTCACCGTGCTGGGACTCGCCGCCCCGGCGGGCGCCGCCACCACCGCGCCGGCCCCGAAGGGCGACGGCGCCAAGGCCCTGTGCAAGCGCGCCGACCGGATCGACGCCCGCATCGAACGGGCACCGAAGCGGCTGGACGGGCCGGTGACGCGGCGCGGTCCGATCAAGCGTCTCCAGCAGCGGGTGGCGGCCGCCGAGGCGGCCGGCCACACGGAGATCGAGACCTACCTCAACGACCGGCTGACCTTCCGCACCTCCCTGGTGCCGACGCTTCAGCAGCGGCGCACGGACCTCGGCAAGGTCCAGGACTGGTGCGCCGACCACCACGACGGCGCCGCTTCGTGATCCGCCGCCGCGCCGCCGCGCCGCCGTCCTGGCCGTCACCGCCGCGGTCTGCGTCGCCCTGCTGACCGCCAGACACTGCCGCGCCCGCCTCGTCCGGCGGTCCCGCTCCGTCGCCCCGGTCCCCTCCGACCTCACCCGGACCGTGAACGACGCCGAGAGCGCGGCCTCCCGGGCGGACTCCGACATGGCACGCGGGGACGGCTGATCAGGCCGGATCGAACAGGGCGCTGACCGATTCGCCGTCGTGGATCCGGCGCACGGCCTCGGCCAGCGCCGGCGCCACGGACAGCACCGTCAGCTTCGCCGTGCGCTGTGCCTCGGGGACGGGCACGGTGTCGGTGCACACGATCTCCAGCACCTCCGGCTCGTCCGACAGGCGCTTGAGGGCGCCCGCTGCGAACAGGCCGTGCGTGCAGGCGACGCGAACCGAGCGGGCGCCCAGTTCCCGCAGCCGCTCCAGCAGTTCCAGGACGGTGCTGCCCTTGGCGATCTCGTCGTCCAGGACGATGACGTCCCGCCCGGCGACCTCGCCGATCACGGAACTGATGCTCACCCGGTCGTCGGCGAAGCGCTGCTTGGCCCCGGCAGCGACCGGCACCCCCAGCATCCGGGCGAAGGCGGCGGCCTCCTTGGCGTTCCCCAGGTCCGGGGAGACGACCGTGGCGCGGGACAGGTCGTGACCGCGGAAATGCGCGGCCAGCTCGCGCAGCGCGTGCAAGTGGTCGACCGGCACGCTGAAGAAGCCGTGCACCTGAGGGGAGTGCAGAGTCATGGTGAGCACGCGGCTCGCGCCCGCCGCGACCAGCAGATCGGCGACCAGACGCCCCCCGATGGAGATGCGGGGGGCGTCCTTCTTGTCGGACCGCGCGTAGGCGTAGTGCGGCATGACCACGGTGATCCGGGCCGCCGACGCGCCGCGCGCGGCGTCGCACATCAACAGCAGCTCCACCAGGTGCTCCTGGACGGGCGCCACCAGCGGCTGGATCAGGAAGACGTCCCGCTCACGGCAGTTGGCCTGCAACTGCACCTCCAGGCAGTCGTTGGCGAACCGGCTGACCCGCGTCGGGCTGAGTTTCACCCCCAGGTGGGCACAGAGCTCGGCCGCGAGGTGGGGATGGGCACTGCCGCTGAAAACCGCGATGTCGCGCACGCTGCGCATCCTACGGGCGGCCCCCGCGGAGACGGTGCCCTACGGCGCCCTTCGGCGCCCCGCCAGGGGGAACGTCAGAGGGGGAGAAGCCCCGGCCCGGGGGGTAGCGGGGGATTCGCGTAGGCTGCGGCTGCTGTGCCCGACCGAATACGCCGACTTGCGAGGTGCCCCGTAGATGGACGACGCGTCCGCCCGTGTGGCCGTCGTCGGGGTCGGAGCGGACGGCTGGGGCGGGCTGCCCGCCGATGCGCGGGCGGCGCTCGCCGCGGCCGAGGTCGTGATCGGCGGACCGCGCCAACTCGGCCTGCTGCCTGAGGAGGTCGCGGGCGAGCGGGTCGCGTGGCCGTCGCCGCTGCGGCCGGCCGTGCAGGGGCTGACGGCCGCGTACGCGGGACGCCGGATCGCGGTGCTGGCCAGCGGCGATCCCATGTTCTACGGGATCGGGCGGACGCTCACCGAGGTGCTGGGCGCGGGGCGGCTCGATGTGCTGCCGCATCCCTCGTCGGTGGCGTACGCGTGCGCCCGGCTCGGCTGGGCGGTGGAGGACACCGAGGTCGTGAGCCTGGTGGGCCGCCCGCTGGCGGCGCTGGCGGCTGCCCTGTACGACGGGCGTCGCGTGCTGGCGCTCAGCGCGGGCGCCGGGACGCCCGCCGAGGTCGCGGGGCTGCTGCGGGAACGCGGCTTCGCCGCCAGCCGGATGCGGGTGCTGGAGCAGCTGGGCTCGGACCGCGAACGCGTCCTGGAGGGCACCGCAGGCCGGTGGCCGCACGCCCCCGGCGATCCGCTGAACGTCGTCGCCGTGGAGTGCGTGTCCGATTCCGGCACGCGCAGGCTCGGTCTGGTCCCCGGCCTGCCGGACGACGCGTACGAGCACGACGGTCAGTTGACGAAGCGTCACATAAGGGCCGCCACCCTCGCCGCGCTCGCGCCCGCCCCCGGCGAGCTGCTCTGGGACGTCGGAGGCGGCTCGGGCTCGATCGCCGTCGAATGGATGCGGGCCCACCGCTCGTGCCGGGCGGTCACGGTGGAGCGTGACGCCGTCCGCGCGGAGCGCATCACCCGTAACGCCGACGCGCTCGGCGTGCCCGCGCTGCGGGTGGTGACCGGCCGCGCGCCGGAGGCACTGGCCGGACTGCCCGCCCCCGACGCGGTGTTCGTCGGCGGCGGACTCACCGCCCCCGGTCTGCTGGACGCCTGCTGGGCGGCCCTGCGCCCGGGCGGCCGGCTGGTCGCCAACACCGTCACGCTGGAGTCCGAGGCCCTGCTCGCGCGGTGGTACGCCCGGTACGGCGGCGACCTCGTCCGCCTCGCCGTCGCCCACGCCGTGCCGGTCGGCGGCTTCACGGGCTGGCGGCAGGCCATGCCCGTCACCCAGTGGTCCGCCGTCAAGCCCGCAGGGGAGCAGAAACCATGACCGTCCACTTCATCGGCGCCGGGCCGGGCGCCGCCGACCTGATCACCCTGCGCGGGCTGCGTGTGCTGGCCCGCAGCGAGGTGTGCCTGTACGCCGGCAGCCTCGTGCCGCCCGAACTGCTCGCCGACTGCCCGCCGGACGCCCGGCTGGTGGACACCGCGCAGCTCACCCTCGACCAGATCACCGAGGAGTTCGTCCGCGCCCACGAGCAGGGCCACGACGTCGCCCGCCTGCACTCCGGTGACCCGTCGGTGTTCAGCGCCGTCGCCGAGCAGATGCGCCGCCTGGACGCGGCCGGCATCCCGTACGAGGTCGTCCCCGGCGTCCCCGCGTTCGCGGCGGCCGCCGCCGCGCTCAAGCGGGAGCTGACGGTGCCGACCGTCGGCCAGACGGTGATCCTCACGCGGATCGCGCAGCAGGCCACACCCATGCCGGAGGGCGAGGACCTGGCGACGCTCGGCCGCGGTGGCGCGCTGATCGTGCTGCACCTGGCCGCCCGCCACGTCGACCGGGTGGTCGCCGAGCTCACCCCGAACTACGGCGCCGACTGCCCGGCGGCGGTCGTGGCGATGGCCTCGCGCCCCGACGAGCTGGTGCTGCGCGGGACGCTGGGCGACATCGCGGAGCGGGTGAAGGAGGCGGGCGTGGTCCGCACGGCCGTGATCATCGTCGGGCGCACCCTGGGCGCGGAGCAGTTCCGCGACAGCCACCTGTACTCGGCGGAGCGCGTCCACCGCCACGCGGCAAACTGCGCGGCTCAGCCGCCGAGTTCGTAGTCGAACCGGATGCGGTGCGTGCCGTCCGTGTCGACGGCCAGCCCGCCGGTGCCGGTGATCCCGGCCAGCGCGCCGGTGCCGCTGCCCGGCACGACGGTGAAGAACTCCGCCGTGCGGTCCTCGCCCGACGTGGTCGCCGAGTGCGCGAAGTTGAAGGTGCCCTCGCGGCCGTTCAGCGCGCCCTCGAAGGACTCCATCGCGACGTACGTGCCGACGCCGGTGGCCTGGTCGTAGGCGGCGGTGAACAGGGTCGCCGAGCGCCCGGCGACCTCGCCCTCGAAGGCCTTCTCGATGGTGGCGACGCCGACCGGCGTCCCGGTCGTGACGGCCGGCTCGGGCACGAGTGCGGCCGGCACGAAGCTCTTCACAGTGAACGTTCCCTCGGCTCTCATGGCCCGAGCCTAGAGGCCGGCACGGACAGGCCGCCCGGGATCCGGGCGGGGGGCCGCCCGCCGCGGCCGGGCGTCACGGCCCGTTGGGCGCTCCCCGTACAGTGCGCCCGTGACCGGCAAGCAAGCGCACGTCCTGATCCTCGGCGGCACCACGGAGGGCCGCCGCCTCGCGGAGGCGCTGGCCTGCGACCCGGCGGCCTGGCGGGTGACCAGTTCGCTCGCGGGCCGGGTGGCCGCACCCCGGCTGCCGCCGGGGGAGGTGCGGACGGGGGGCTTCGGCGGCACCGAGGGGCTGGTGCGGTGGCTGCGGGAGCACGCCGTCGACGTGGTGGTCGATGCCACCCACCCGTTCGCCGGCACGATGAGCGCCCACGCCGCCGCGGCCGCCTCGGCGACCGGGGTGCCCCTGCTGGGCCTGCGCCGACCCGGCTGGGTCGCCGCTCCCGGCGACCGCTGGCACCCGGTGGACTCCCCCGCGGAGGCCGCCGCCCTGCTGCCCGCGCTCGGCGGGCGGGTGTTCCTGACCACGGGCCGCACGGGCCTGGCGGCCTTCGCGGGGGACGCCGGCCGCTGGTTCCTGGTGCGGTCCGTGGACGCCCCCGAGCCGCCGTACCCGCCGCGCATGGAAGTCGTCCTGGACCGCGGCCCGTTCACCCACGAAGGGGAGCGGGCGCTCATGACCCGCCACCGCGTCGACGTCCTGGTCACCAAGGACAGCGGCGGCGCGGCGACGGCCCCGAAGCTCGCCGTCGCCCGCGAACTCGGCCTGCCCGTGGTGATCGTGCGCCGTCCGCCCGCCCCGCCGGGCGTCGCGGCCGTCCCGGATGTGGCGGGCGCTGTGGAGTGGCTGCGCGGCGGGGCGTGAGGCGGTGCGGGGGCGTCAGGCCGGGTACCGGCGCGGCGTCCACACCACCGTCGTGCCGTCGCCGCGCCGAACCGCGCGGGTCTGCGAGGAGCCGACGAGCAGAACGCAGCGCATGTCCACGGCCGCCGGGTCCAGGTCCTCCAGCGTGGTGATCCGCACCGCCTGCTCCGGGCCGCCGACGTCGCGCGCGACGACCACCGGGGTGCCGGGCGCGCGGCCCTCCCGCAGCACCTTCAGCGCCTGCTCCAGCTGTTCCCGGCGGCTGCGGGACGCCGGGTTGTAGAGCGCGAGCACCAGATCGGCGGCGGTCGTGGCGCGCAGCCGCTCCTCGATCACCGTCCAGGGCTTGAGCCGGTCGGACAGCGACACCACCGCGTAGTCGTGCCCCAGGGGCGCGCCCGCGAGCGCCGCCGCCGACTGCGCGGCGGTGATGCCGGGCACCACCCGCACCCGCACGTCGAGGTAGGGCTCGGCGGAGGCGGCCTCCAGCACGGCCGTCGCCATCGCGAAGACGCCGGGATCGCCGGACGACACGACGGCCACCCGCCGTCCGCGCCGCGCGAGATCGAGGGCGAACTCGGCGCGTTCGGCCTCGACGCGGTTGTCGGAGGCGTGCCGGAGCTGCCCGGGACGGACCGGGACGCGGTCCAGGTACGTGGTGTAGCCGACGAGTTCGTCCGCCTCGGCGAGCGCGGCGCGCGCCTCGGCCGTCAGCCACATCGGGCCGGCCGGCCCGAGGCCGACGACCACGACCTCGCCCTCCGCCTGACGCGGGGCCGGGCGCTCGCCGATCCGGCTGGGCAGCACCGCGACGGCGAAGTACGGCACCGAGTCCGGGTCGACGTCGGCCAGCATCGCCAGGCGCTCGGCGTCCATCGTGGCCCGCTCGACGTAGTGCGCGTCGGCCAGCCGCCCGGCCGTTTCCAGCGCGCGGCGCACGGCGGGGAAGGTGCGCCCGAGCTTCATCACGGCCGCCGCGTCGGTGGCCGCGAGCCGTGCGGCGAGTTCTTCCTCCGGCAGGGTGCCGGGCAGGATCGTCAGCACCTCGTCGCCCTCCACCAGCGGCCGCCCGATGCGCGCGGCGGCCGCGCTGACGGAGGTGACGCCGGGGATCACCTCGGCCGGGTAGCGGTCGGCGAGCCGCTTGTGCATGTGCATGTACGAGCCGTAGAAGAGCGGGTCGCCCTCGGCGAGCACGGCGACCGTGCGGCCCGCGTCGAGGTGCGCGGCGAGCAGTTCGGCGGACTCCGCGTAGAAGTCGTCAAGGGCGCCGCGGTAGCCGCCGGGGTGGTCGGTGGTCTCCGTCGTCACGGGGTACATCAGCCGCTCCTCGATCTGCTCGGGGCGGATGTGCGCCGCGGCGATCGAGCGGGCGATGCTGCGGCCGTGCCGGGCGCAGTGGTACGCGATCACGTCGGCGGAGCGGATGACGTCCACGGCGCGCACGGTCATCAGGGAGGGGTCGCCGGGGCCGAGGCCCACTCCGTACAGACGGCCGGTGGTCATATGATCTCGTCCTCCGTGGCAAGGGCGTTGAGGGCGGCGGCCGCGAGCGCGCTGCCGCCGCGCCGGCCGCGCACGATCAGGTACTCCAGGCCGGCGGGGTGGGCGGCCAGGGCGTCCTTGGACTCGGCCGCGCCGACGAATCCGACCGGCACGCCGATGACGGCCGCGGGCCGGGGGCCGCCCGCCTCGACCATCTCCAGCAGCCGGAAGAGCGAGGTGGGGGCGTTGCCGACGGCGACGACGGCGCCTTCCAGGCGGTCCCGCCACAGTTCCATCGCGGCGGCGCTGCGGGTGGTGCCGAGTTCGGCGGCGAGCGAGGGCACGGCGGGATCGGAGAGGGTGCAGACCACGTCGTTGTCCGCGGGCAGCCGCTTGCGGGTGACGCCGCTGGCGACCATCTGCACATCGCAGAGGATCGGTGCCCCGGCGCGCAGCGCGGCGCGCGCGTCCGCGACCACGGACGGGCTGAACGCCAGGTCGCGGACGAGGTCGGTCATGCCGCACGCGTGGATCATGCGGACGGCGACCTGCGCGACGTCCGGCGGCAGGGCGTCGAGTTCCGCCTCGGCGCGGATGATGGCGAACGACCGGCGGTAGATCTCCGCGCCGTCCTTCTCGTACTCGGTCACGTCGTGGTCCTCGGTGGTGGTGGAGTCGTACGGCGGGCGGCGGCGACGGCGGCGGGCAGGTCCAGGGCGGAGGTGCTCGCGGAGGTGTCGCCCACGGTGACGCGGTAGCGGTCGGCGGCGGTGGCCACGACGTCGGCCCGGGCGCCGTCCGGGTGGCCGCAGCGGCGTGCGCAGCCGGAGAAGTGGACGGGCAGCAGGGGCAGTCCGGGACCTGCGGCCCCGGCGCGCACCGCGGCCACGGCGTCCGCCCGTACGTCCGCGAGGGACTTGGCGCAGCCGGGCTGTCCGGCGCACGCGGTCACGCCGCGCCACGGAGAGTCCTCGCCGGTCAGGAAGCCCGCCCCGGCCAGGCGTTCCAGCACCTCGGGTGCTCCGGCCGACGCTGCGCCCGGCACGACCACGCCGCGCCACGGCGTCACCCGCAGCTGCCCGAGGGCCGCGTCGGCGACCTCCGCAAGGACCCGCCACGCCTCGGCGGTCGCCCGCCCCAGCCGTACCCCGGCCGACAGCACCCACGTGCCGCCGCCGGGCTGGGGGACGGCTCCGAGCGCGGGGCCCGCCCGGTGCCCGCCTGGGGGTCCGGCCGGTCCGCTCCGGAGCGGGAGGTCGTCCGCGCCGGGCAGGAGCCCCGCGGTGCGGGCGCCCGTGGGGTCGACGTCGGCGAGGCGCCAGGCGCGGGTGGGGTGTCCGGCGGCAAGGGTGAGGAAGGCCTCGGCGGCGCGCAGCGCCCAGCGGGGTGCGTCGGCGGCGGGCACGTGGGCGACGGGTGTGCCTGCGAGGCGGAGTTCGGCGGTGGCGCGGCCGGGCCGTGCGATCACCGTCACATCGGCGCCCAGTGCGGCGACATCGCCGCGGCCGTCGTCGAAGGCGAAGAGAAATCGCCCCGACAGCCCGGCCGCCGCGGGACTCGCGCACAGCAGGGCGTCCAACTCCGCCACCCAGGCCGCCACATCGGCGTACCCGTTGCCGTCGAGGCCGCCGAGGGGAGAGGCGATGACATTGCGGGCCCGTTCGTGGGCGTACGAGGGGAGCAGTCCCGCGGCGGCCAGTCGTGTGGCGAGGGCGGTCGCCGCGCCGGGTGCGCGCAGGCCGCGCAGTTGCAGATTGCCCCGGGAGGTGAGGTCGAGACGGCCGTCGCCGAGGTCGTCGGCGGCGTCGGCCAGCACATTTGCCTGATGGGACGTCAACAAACCGCCGGGTATGCGGATCCGGGCCAGCGGACCGTCGTCGGCGGCGTGCAGCCGCAGTGCCCCGGGGCACGCGTCCCCGCGGGCGGCGGGCCCCGCCGCGGGCACGGCGAAGGCGCCGTTCACGGGGGATTCCGGGGCGGTGGGCATGGCCGCGAGCATACCCGCGGGCACCTGGGAGGTGTACGGCCCATGCAACGTCACCAGCCCTTACTATGCGAGTGGGACGGCTTTCGGGTCGCGCCCACGCCATCGACGGCGCCAGGGGAGGAAACCGGTGCGATTCCGGTGCGGTCCCGCCACTGTCATCGCGGCCCACGGGTAATGCCGGGCCGCGGGAGCCAGGAACTCCCGCCGTCATCCACCGGCCCGGGGCGCGGACCCCGAGGAAGGCACGCCCGACGTGATCCTGCTGCTCTCGACGTCCGACACCGATCTGCTCAGCGCCCGTGCGGCGGACGGGCCGGTCCCCTACCGGCTCGCCAACCCGGCACGACTCACGGCGGGGGAACTGCCCGCGCTCCTCGACGGCACCGACCTGGTCGTCGTCCGCCTGCTCGGCGGCCGCCGGGCCTGGGAGGAGGGACTGGATGCGCTGCTCGCCGGCCCGCGCCCCGTGGTCGTGCTCACCGGTGAACAGGCCCCGGACGCGCAGCTCATGGAGCTGTCCACGGTGCCGGTCGGCACCGCCGCCGAGGCCCACGCCTACCTGGCGCACGGCGGCCCCGCCAACCTCGCCCAGCTGGCCCGCTTCCTCTCCGACACCGTGCTGCTGTCCGGTCACGGCTTCGAGCCCCCGGCCTCCGCCCCGTCCTGGGGCCGCCTGGAGCGCTCCGCGGCCGCCACCGAGGGCCCGCTGGTCGCCGTCCTCTACTACCGGGCCCACCACATGAGCGGCAACACCGCCTTCGTGGAGGCGCTTTGCGTGGCGATCGAGGAGGCCGGGGGCCGTGCGCTGCCCCTGTACGTCGCCTCGCTGCGGGCACCCGAGCCGGAACTGCTCTCCGCGCTGACCGGTGTGGACGCGATCGTCACCACCGTGCTGGCCGCGGGCGGAACCCGCCCCGCGGAAGCGTCCGCCGGCGGCGACGAGGAGGCGTGGGACGCGGGCGCGCTGACCTCGCTCGACGTGCCGGTGCTCCAGGCGCTGTGCCTGACCTCCTCGCGGGCTGTGTGGGAGGGGAGCGACGAGGGGCTGTCCCCGATGGACGCCGCGACGCAGGTCGCCGTCCCCGAGTTCGACGGCCGGCTGATCACCGTCCCGTTCTCCTTCAAGGAGGTCGACGAGGACGGCCTGCCGGTCTACACGCCCGACCCCGAGCGCGCCGCCCGCGTCGCCGGGATCGCCGTGCGTCACGCGCGGCTGCGGCACATACCGCCCGCGGAGCGCCGCCTCGCGCTGGTGCTGTCCGCGTACCCGACCAAGCACTCCCGTATCGGCAACGCGGTGGGACTGGACACCCCGGCCAGCGCGGTGGCGCTGCTGCGCCGGCTGCGCGAGGAGGGCTACGACTTCGGGCCCGCGGAGGAGATCCCCGGGCTGTCCTCGGGCGACGGTGACGAGCTGATCCGCGCGCTGATCGAGGCGGGCGGCCACGACCAGGACTGGCTGACCGAGGAGCAGTTGGCCCGCAACCCGGTGCGCGTCCCGGCCGCCGACTACCGCCGCTGGTTCGCCGCGCTCCCGGCGGAGCTGCGCGACGCGGTCACCGGGCACTGGGGTCCGCCGCCCGGCTCGATGTTCGTGGACACCAGCCGCGACCCGGAGGGCGACATCGTGCTGGCCGCGCTGCGCCGCGGCAATCTGCTGATCGTCATCCAGCCGCCGCGCGGCTTCGGCGAGAACCCGATCGCGATCTACCACGACCCCGATCTGCCGCCCTCCCACCACTACCTGGCCGCCTACCGCTGGATCGCCAGTGCACAGGCCGAGGGCGGCTTCGGCGCCGACGCGATGATCCACCTGGGCAAGCACGGCAACCTGGAGTGGCTGCCCGGCAAGAACGCGGCCCTGTCCGCCGCCTGCGGCCCCGACGCGGCCCTCGGCGACCTGCCGCTGATCTACCCGTTCCTCGTCAACGACCCCGGTGAGGGAACCCAGGCCAAGCGCCGCGCCCACGCCACCCTCGTCGACCACTTGGTGCCGCCGATGGCCCGCGCCGACTCCTACGGCGACATCGCGCGTCTGGAGCAGCTGCTCGACGAGCACGCCGCGATCGCCGCCATGGACCCGGCCAAGCTGCCCGCCGTGCGCGCCCAGATCTGGACGCTCATCCAGGCGGCCAGGCTCGACCACGACCTGGGCCTGGAGGACCGGCCGCACGACGCCGAGTTCGACGACTTCCTGCTGCACGTCGACGGCTGGCTCTGCGAGATCAAGGACGCCCAGATCCGCGACGGCCTGCATGTGCTCGGCCAGGCGCCCGCCGGCGCCGCGCGGGTCAACCTGGTGCTGGCGATCCTGCGCGCCCGGCAGATCTGGGGCGGCACCGCCGCCCTGCCCGGACTGCGCGAGGCCCTGGGCCTGGACGAGTCGGCGGCCACCCGCACGACCGCCGACGCGGCCGAGGAGCAGGCCCGCGCGCTGGTACAGGCGATGGAGGACGCCGCCTGGGCCCCGGAGGCGGTCGCCGAGGTCGCCAAGGGCCTGTCCGAGGAGGTCGCGCGGGTGCTGGACTTCGCGGCCCGGCAGGTCGTGCCGCGGCTGGCCCGTACGACGGACGAGATCGACGCCGTCGTGCACGCCCTGGACGGCGGCTTCGTGCCGGCCGGCCCCTCGGGATCCCCGCTGCGCGGCCTGGTCAACGTCCTGCCGACCGGCCGCAACTTCTACTCCGTCGACCCCAAGGCAGTGCCCAGCCGGCTCGCCTGGGATACCGGGCAGGCGCTGGCGGACTCGCTGCTGGCCCGCTACCGCGAGGACAACGACGGCACCTGGCCGCAGTCGGTGGGCCTGTCGCTGTGGGGGACCAGTGCGATGCGCACCGCGGGCGACGACATCGCCGAGGCGCTGGCGCTGCTCGGCGTACGCCCGGTGTGGGACGACGCGTCGCGCCGCGTGACCGGCGTGGAGGCCGTCCCGGCGCAGGAGCTGGGCCGCCCGCGTGTCGACGTCACCCTGCGCATCAGCGGCTTCTTCCGCGACGCCTTCCCCCATGTGGTGGGCTTGCTGGACGACGCCGTGCGCCTGGTCGCGGGCCTTGAGGAGCCGGGCGAGGCCAACTTCGTCCGCGCGCACACCCGCGCCGACCTCGCCGCCCACGGCGACGAACGGCGTGCCACCACCCGGATCTTCGGCTCCCGTCCCGGCACCTACGGCGCGGGCCTGCTCCAGCTCATCGACAGCCGTGACTGGCGCAGCGACGCCGACCTCGCCGAGGTCTACACGGTCTGGGGCGGCTACGCGTACGGCCGCGGTCTCGACGGCCGCCCGGCGCGGGAGGAGATGGAGACCGCCTACCGGCGGATCGCGGTGGCCGCGAAGAACACCGACACCCGCGAGCACGACATCGCCGACTCCGACGACTACTACCAGTACCACGGCGGCATGGTCGCCACCGTCCGTGCGCTGACCGGGCGTTCACCCGAGGCGTACATCGGCGACTCCACCCGCCCCGAGACCGTCCGCACCCGCTCCCTGGTCGAGGAGACCTCCCGGGTGTTCCGCGCCCGGGTCGTCAATCCCCGCTGGATCGAGGCGATGCGGCGGCACGGCTACAAGGGCGCCTTCGAACTGGCCGCGACCGTCGACTACCTCTTCGGCTACGACGCGACCACCGGTGTCGTCGCCGACTGGATGTACGACAAGCTGGCCCGCACCTACGTCATGGACCCGGAGAACCGGGCCTTCCTCCAGGAGGCCAACCCGTGGGCCCTGCACGGCATGGCCGAACGGCTGCTGGAGGCCGAGTCCCGGGGGATGTGGGCGGAGCCCGACCCGGAGGTCGTCGCGGCCCTGCGCGAGGCGTTCCTGGAGACCGAGGGCGACCTGGAGGGCGGCGAGTGAGGGGCGCGCACGCCGGCTTGTGAGGCGCCGGACGACTGGGTGTCACTCCCCCGTCGGACGGCGCTGGCACGCTGACGTTATGGACGCCACCGCGCTCGCACGCGCGCTGCCGGAACCCGTGCCGGCCAACCGGACCGCGGGGATCGAGGTGGTCCGCGCCGAGGACGGCGCCGCGGAAGGGGCGCTGGAGACGCCGGACGCGCTGCGGAACGCCACCGGGAGCCTGCACGCGAGCGGCCTCGTCGCGCTCATCGACGCGGCCGGATCGGCCGCGCTCGTCGCGGCCTGCGAGGAGCCCGCGCAGTTCGGGGGCGTCGTGCCGCTGGGTGCGGCGGCCACGATGGAGTTCCTGGCCCCGGCCCGGGGACGGCTCGTCGCGTCGTGCGTGCTCGGCGCGGCCGAACGCGCCGTGCTGCGGCCCCTGCTGGCGGGGGAGAGCGACCGCGTGCGGATCGCCACGGTCGCCGAGGTCCGGGACGCGGCGGGCGAGGTGGTGTGCCGGGGCGGCTTCGACTGGAGTGTGCGCCGGCTGCCCGGCCGGCGCCAAGGACGGCTCCCGTCCCCGCCGGAAACGCGGGACGAACATCTGACGGCAGGACAGGTAAAGCGTCACCGGCGTCCGTTCGCCCTCGTACGGTGACCGGATCCGACCGGACCGTCACCACGGGCACGGACGGCACCGCTGACACACGGGGGATGCGAGAACGCGCATGGGCGATTGGCTGAGTGCCGACAACATCGTGGCGGTGATGACCGCGATCGTCGGTCTGGTGGTCTCCGTCGGGGTGGTCTGGTACGAGCGCCGGGTGCCGCGCCGCAAGCGCATCGGCTACCGCGTCCAGATGGACACCCCGATCGGCAGCGACGACCCGGACGGCGAGGCCGGCGCGACCAACGTGCGGCTCGGTCTCTTCAACGACCTGCCGGACATGGTGGACGCCACCCTCGTCCTGCTCCGCATCGAGAACGACGGCGGCGAGAGCATCGCCGACAGCGACTACACCAACCGTGACCCGCACCGGGCACTCAATGTGGTCTTCGCCGGCCGTCTGGTCCGGGGTGTGGCCGTCACCCAGGTCGACGCCGGGGGGCTGATGGACCACTTCGCCCCGGCCGGCGGCGAGGGCGGGGTCCGCCACGAGGGCAACGTCATCCACCTCCCCCGCGTGCCGCTCAACCGCGGCCAGCACTACAAGCTGCTGGTGCTGCTCACCGGCGGCCACGTCGGCGGCGGGGTCCGGATCACCGGCGGCATCCGCGACGGCGTCGTCGTCCCCAACAAGGCGATGCCCGTCGACGCCTCGCCCCCGCTGTTCAGCCGTGCGACCCGGTGGATCACCATCCTGCTCACCGTCTGCGTCACGGTGCTGGCCACCATCATCGTCGTCCGTGAGGACGCGCCGCCGCCCATCGGCTGCGCCACGGGCAAGCTGACCGTCACCGGGTCCACGGCCTTCGCCCCGGTCATGCGGGATCTGGCCCACCGCTATGCCGCGGAGTGCGCCGACTCCGGGATCGGGGTCGACGCCAACGCCAGCGACCGGGGTGTCCGCGAGCTCGCGAAGGCCGGTGCGGCGGGCCACGGGTCCGCGGTCGTCGCCATGTCGGACGGCCCCGCGCCGGCCGGGTTCTCCCAGCTGGAGGAGCACCGGGTCGCCGTCTCCGCCTTCGCGCTCGTGGTCAGCGACGGCATACCCGTCAGGAACCTGTCGCTCGACCGGATACGCCGCATCTTCGACGGCTCCGTCGTCAACTGGAAGGACGTCGGGGGCCCCGACCGCGCGATCTCCCTCGTCAGCCGCAACGCCGACTCCGGTACCCGCGAGATCTTCCGCCGCCGTGTCCTCGCCGGCCGGGGCGAGCCCTCGTTCACCTCGCGCAACTGCGAGGACAAGAACTCCCCCGACGACACGGTGATCCGCTGCGAACTCGACAGCACCGCGGACGTCCTCTCCACCGTCGGCCGCCTCGACGGCGCGATCGGCTACGCGGAACTGGGCGCCGCCACCGCCTCCGAGGGCCTGCACACCGTGAGCATCAACGGCCGTGCCCCCTCGACCGGTTCCGACGGCGACGCCCGCTATCCCTTCAACGAGATCGAGTACGCCTACACCTTCGGCACCCCCGCCCCCGACAGCCTCACCGCCGGCTTCGTGGACTACATGCTCTACGGCCCCGGCCAGGACATCGTCAGGGCCCACGGCCACCTCCCCTGCTACGCCCCCGACGGCCTCGAACGCTGCGTCAGGTAGCTGTCCCGAGGGCATGCGCCTGCTCATGACAAGAAGTACCCGCGGGGGTCATGTGGGTGTCGCCCGGCGTACGTGTGGAGCCCTTTTCCTCAAGTGGCATGGACCACATCACGTTTCTCGTGGCGGTCGTGATCGTGACCGCGCTGGCCTTCGACTTCACCAACGGCTTCCATGACACGGCGAACGCGATGGCGACGTCCATCGCAACGGGAGCTCTGCGACCGCGTACCGCGGTCCTCATCAGTGGCGTGCTGAACATCGTGGGCGCCTTCCTGTCGACCGAGGTCGCCAGGACGATCTCCGGCGGGATCGTCGACGACACCCTGGTCACCCCGGGAATGATCTTCGCGGGGCTGGTCGGCGCGGTGCTGTGGAACCTCATGACCTGGCTGCTGGGGCTGCCCTCCAGCAGCTCGCACGCCCTGTTCGGCGGGCTCATCGGCGCCGTGTGGGTGGGCGCCGGCAGCAAGGGCGTGCACGTCGACAAGGTGGCCGAGAAGGTACTGATCCCCGCGGTCGCGTCTCCCCTGGTGGCGGGGATCGCGGCGCTGCTGGCGACGTACCTGGCGTACCGGATCACCGCGCGGGCGCGGCAGCAGTCGGTGACCCGCGGCTTCCGCCTCGGGCAGATCGCGTCGGCGTCGCTGGTGTCGCTGGCGCACGGCACGAACGACGCCCAGAAGACGATGGGCGTGATCACGCTGACGCTGATCTCCACTGGTGCCCTCGGGCACGACGCGGGGCCGCCGGTGTGGGTGATCGCGTCGGCGGGCCTGGCCATCGGGCTCGGCACGTACCTGGGCGGCTGGCGGATCATCCGCACCATGGGCAAGGGGCTCACCGACATCCAGTCGCCGCAGGGCTTCGCCGCGGAGGCGGCCTCCACGACGGTGATCCTCACCTCAGCGCACCTGGGCTTCGCGCTGTCGACGACGCAGGTGTGCTCGGGCGGCATCCTGGGCGCGGGGCTGGGCCGCCGCCTGGCCGAGGTGCGGTGGGGGACCGCGGGCCGCATGGTGATCGCCTGGCTGGTGACGCTGCCCGCCGCCGCGCTGGTCGGTGGCGTCTCGGCGAGCGTCGTACAGCACGGCGGCACCGCGGGCACCGTGGTGATCGCGCTGGTGGCGGTGGCGGTGGCCGCGTTCATCGTCGTGCTCTCGCGCCGCAACCCGGTGCACGCCCAGAATGTGAACGACACGCATACCGTGGCGCTGCGCCCCTCCGCGACCTCCGCCCCGTCGGCCGCCTGAGCGCGCCCGACCGCGTCCGACAAGGAGAAATGCGATGCAACTGGACTGGAGTGCCCTCGGCGAAGTGGCCGCCGTCAGCACCGGGGTTACGGTGGGTGTGGTCGTCGTCTTCGCACTCGGTGTCCTCGGCCTCTCCCGGGCCGAGGGCTCAGGGGACGGCGCGACCCTGTCGTATGCGACCGCGGGCCTGTGCTTCCTGGCCTGTGCCTCGGTCGTGGCGTACGGCATCTATCTGATCGTTCCGCAGTTCCACTCCTGAGAGGCGAGGCGACATGGCGACGCTCCCGCACCCCGCCGATCCGGACCTGCTGGCCGGTATGCAGGTCGACTACACCGACCAGGACGAGCCCGTGCTCATCCGCCCCGACGGCACCCCCGTCGAGACATGGCGGGAGAACTACCCGTACGACCACCGCATGGAGCGCAAGGAGTACGAGTGGCACAAGCGGCTCCAGCAGATCGAGCTGCTGAAGCTGCAGAGCTGGATCAAGGAGACCGGGCGCCGGCTGGTGATCGTCTTCGAGGGGCGTGACGCGGCCGGCAAGGGCGGCACCATCAAGCGGTTCACCGAGCACCTGAACCCGCGCGGTGCCCGGGTCGTCGCCCTGGTCAAGCCGACCGAGCGCGAGCGCGGCCAGTGGTACTTCCAGCGGTACGTCGACCACCTGCCGACGGCCGGCGAGATCGTCATGTTCGACCGTTCCTGGTACAACCGGGCCGGCGTCGAGCGCGTCATGGGCTTCTGCACGGACGACGAGTACCAGCGCTTCGTGCGCCAGGCGCCCGCCTTCGAGCGGATGCTCGTGGACGACGGCATCGACCTGGTGAAGTTCTGGTTCTCGGTGTCCCGCGACGAACAGCGCACCCGCTTCACCATCCGCCAGGTCGATCCCGTGCGGCAGTGGAAGCTCAGTCCCATGGACCTCGCGTCCCTGGACCGCTGGGACGACTACACCGCGGCGAAGGTCGCGATGTTCCGTGAGACGGACACCGAGCAGGCGCCCTGGACGGTCGTGAAGAGCAACGACAAGAAGCGCGCCCGCGTCGAGGCGATGCGCAGTGTGCTCGCCCGCTTCGACTATCCGGACAAGGACGAGGAGGTCGTCGGCGTCCCCGACCCGCGGATCGTCGGCGCCGCCGTCAACCTGCTGGAGGCGGGCGAGGTCTGACTCTCCGCGCTCTGCCCGGACATGGACGAGGCCGCCCCGAACCGATCGGGGCGGCCTCGTCCATGTGGTGCGTGGAACGTCACTTGGTGAAGTAGAAGTACTTCCAGGCGCCGTAGGTGGTGGTGTTCACGCTGTCGCCCGAGCTGCCCTTGATGTACGACGAGCGCATGCGGGCCCGGATGCCGGTCTCGCCCGGCGCCGGCACCTGGACCAGCGACTTGCCGCTGGTCCCCAGGTTGAAGTACTGCGGGTCGTTCGCGTACCAGTGGCCCTGGTAGTAGACCTCCAGCTCGAACCGCTGGGCGCGGCCGGCGTGGTAGGTCATGGTCGTGGTGAACCGCGGGTCGGTGTTCTTGTGGAACCAGTAGTACGTGGTCGAGCCGATCTTGCCGGTCTTGTAGTGCCGGGAGACGGAGGTGGAGACCTTGACCTGCGTACCGACCGAGCGGGACACCGACTTCGGCGCCGAGATGGCGTCACCGCCGAACGAGGCCCAGAAGGTGGTGTTGCGGGTGAGCTTGTAGGTCGTCTTCAGGTCGCCGGAGGAGTTGACCTTGCCGCTCTTGATCAGCTTCTTCGTGCCGTCGGCTGCCTTGGCGTAGATCGACACCACGCGGCTCTTGCCGGTCTTGCCGAGGTGCCCGGTGACGGTGGCCGTCGAACCGTAGGAGTAGGTCGAGTGGTTGGTCTTGACGCTGACCGAGGTGGCCGTGCGGGAGACCGCGACACTGTCCTTGCCCAGGGCGGCGGTGTGCGTGGCGTCGCCGTCGTAGTGGGCGGAGTAGGTGACGGTGCCGCCGGTGTACGGGGTGTCCGTGAAGCTGAACGTACCGTTGGACGCGACCGTCTTGCTGCCGAGCGACTTGCCCTTCGGGTCGGTCAGGTCGGTGCGGGTCACCGTGACCTTGGTGCCGGCGGGGAAGGGCAGGGCGGCCGTGAGCTTGCCGGTGACGGTGATCTTCGTCGCCCGCTTGGCGGTGGAGGGCGCACTCACCTTCAGGGTGGACTGCGCCTTGCCGGACGCGGCGAACGACTTGACGGTGTAGCCGCCGTTCACCGCCACGAGCCCGAAGATCCGCGAGGAGTCCGGGGCCCAGGCAAGGTCGGCCACGCCGCCCGTGCCGGTGGTGTAGGTCGACAGCGGCACGGTGGTGTTGGGCCGGTAGACCCGCACGCTGCTGCCGCTGCTCTGGGCGACCAGCCCGTTCGGCGCGATGTCGGCGTCCTGCCCGGAGGGGTAGGAGCCGGCGAGGGTGAACGTCCCGTTCGCGTAGGCGTTCCGGTCCCTGCCGTTGACCAGCACCTGGTGGGTGCCGGGGACGATGTCGATGTCGTGGATGCCGTTGTTGAGCGTGTAGTCGCCGTTGTGCCGGGCGACCTGCTGCGGCGTGGCGCCGGAGACGTCGAGTACGGCCAAGGAGTCGGTGGAGATGCCCGTCTCGCCGACGGCCAGCAGCCCGGGCGTGGACGGGTCGGTGTCCAGGAGCGCCTGACCCCAGACCTTGCCCGAGAACTGGCCGAGGGCCACCGCGTCGGTGCCGGCCGGGTCGGCTGCCGGGTCGACCGAACCCAGGTCGCCGTCCCACTGGTCGCCGTAGGTGAACCAGGCCTTGCCGCCGGAGAAGGCGATGTGGGTCGGGCCGTAGAGCGTGCCGACCGTGTAGCGGGCCTTGAGGTCGAGGGTGGCCGCGTCGAAGGCCATCACCTCGTGGACCTCCCGCGCCGCCGCGTAGAGGGTGGAGCCGTCGTCCGACACCGCCAGGTCGGAGACCCCGCTGACGCCGTTGACCGAGTCGACGAGGTTGCCGCTGTAGTCGGTTGCCAGGATCTCGCCGGATTCACTGTCACCGACGAAGACCCGCTTGACGGTGCCGTCCGCGACGATGCCGCCGGGCGAGGCGACGGTGGCGGAGGCGGCCGAGGCCGAGCCGGCCGTGATGACGCTCAGTGCCGCCGAGCTGAAGATGACCGCGAGCGCCGTAGCGGTCGAGATGCTGCGCGTACGCACAGTGCTGAATACCCCCCACAGGTATCCCGGCGGAGCCGGGGTGTCGAGAGCGTCGCACGACGCCCGTCGTCTCCGCCGATGTGCGGTGACGCCCAGGGTGCGGCTGCTCCGGTTGATCGTGGAAATGGCAGGGGACCCGTGGTCCCGCTGTCGGCAAGGGGAAACGCTACGTCATGCCTATGACAGCGGGCCACCGCTTATGGCGCCCTTGTCGATCCGTTACCACGGCTTCGTCGGGCGCTGGCCGTATCGTGCCCGATTCGATGCAGGGATTCGTACAACCATTGTGCGAGGCCGGTGTGTTCAGCCCTGTGCGACCCGTACGGTGACGGTCCACTCGCGCAGCCCCAGGCAGGCTACCTGGTCCGGGGCGGTGGGCTGGGCGCACAGGGGCTGGGTGGCGGTGAGGCGTGCCGTGCCGGGGGCGGCCGCGCGGTAAGCGGCGATGGTGTCACCGCGGGGGGCGCCGATGCCGGCGTTGCCGGCCCGCAGGGCGCCGCCCTCGAGGGTGACGGGGGACCAGGGGCGGTCGGCGCTGCCGTCGAGCGTGACACGGACCGTGGCGCCGGCGCTGACGCAGAGGGTGTGGCCGGTGTCGGCGGCGGTCAGGTCGAGCCGGGTGGGGCACGGCTTCACGCCGGTCGCCGGGCCGTCGCCCGGCCGGTCGCCGCCGCTGCCGCCGCAGGCGGTGAGCACGAGCGCCGAGAGGGTCGCCGCGACGGTGGCTGCCGGCCGGTGCAGTCGGTGCAGTCGGTGCATGGATGAACCTCCTTTTCTCTGTGACGTGTCCCGGACGTAAAAGGGTCCCGGCCGCCTCGCGGCGACCGGGACCCCACGCGCGGAGGAAGGGGCTCAGCCGGTGGTCAGGGCGGTGTCGTCGACCACGAAACTCGTCTGGAGGGAGGAGTCCTCGGCGCCGGTGAACTTCAGGGTGACGGTGGAGCCGGCGAAGGAGGACAGGTCGAAGCTCTTCTGGGCGTACCCGGTGGCCTTGTTGAGGTTGGAGTACGTGGCCAGGGTGGTGGACCCGGCCGTGACGGTGAGCTTGTCGTAGGCCGAGGCCGTGGTGGTCTCGGCGGTGTCGATGTGCAGCCAGAAGGTGAGGGTGGCCCGGCAGCCGCTCGGGACGGTCACCGACTGGGTGAGCGTGTCGGTGTGCGTGGAGCCGTAGCCGTCCAGCCAGGCCTTGACGAGCCTCGGGTCCCCGTGCGCCGGCCCGATTTCCGTAGGGTTTCCCCTGTACGCCCCCCTGTACGCCCCGCTGTGGCCGCGCCCGCCTCGACCTTGTCGCAACGTCAAGGTCTCCACTGGCCCCATGCGCATCGGAGAACTCGCCGCCCTCGCCGGGGTCAGCCCCCGCACGGTCCGGCGCTACCACCGCATCGGGCTGCTGCCCGAGCCCGCGCGCCGCGTCAACGGCTACCGCGACTGCGGGCTGCGCGATGCCGTCGAGCTCGCCCGCGTCCGGCGGCCGGCCGCACGCTGCGCTTCCACGCCGACGACCCCGTGCCGCCGTCGCCGCCCTGGGCTGGGCGGGGCGTGGGGGTTCCGGTAACGTGGCGTCGCCAGCAGTGGACGGACCGAGGAGGTGAGACCCATTACCGCCATGTCAGGTTGGGTGCTCCCTTCGTACGGCTCTGCTGCCACCCCGGCGTAGGAGACCGCGAGCGCCCTTCGGTATCCCGAAAGGCCCTCATGCCCGCATTGCCTCCTTCCGTGCCCACCCCGGCCGATCACCAGGCCGTCGTCACGGCGCTCCGCGCCGCCGGCTGCGTCTTCGCCGAGGACGAGGCGCGACTGCTCCTCTCCGCCGCCGGGACCCTCGCCGAGCTCGCCGTCATGGTCGAGCGCCGCGCGGCCGGCTTCCCCCTCGAACAGGTCGTCGGCTGGGCCGAGTTCCGTGGTCTGCGTATCGCCGTCGACCCCGGGGTCTTCGTGCCGCGGCGCCGTACCGAGTTCCTCGCCGCCGAGGCCGCCCGCCTGGCCCGCCCCGGCGCGGTCGTCGTCGACCTGTGCTGCGGGACCGGCGCGGTGGGCGCCGCGCTGGCCGCCGAGGTGGAGCGGCCGCGGCTGTACGCCGCCGACATCGACCCCGCCGCGGTGGCCTGCGCCCGGCGGAACCTCGCCGCCGCCGGTGGCGTCGTCCACGAGGGCGACCTCTACGAACCGCTGCCCGCGCGGCTGCGCGGCCACGTCGACATCCTCGTCGCCAACGCCCCGTACGTCCCCACCGACGCCGTCGGACTGCTCCCCGCCGAGGCCCGCGACCATGAACCGCGCACCGCCCTCGACGGCGGTCCCGACGGCCTTGACATCCTCCGCCGTGTCATAGCCCGGGCCCCCGGCTGGCTGGGCCCGGGCGGCCACCTCCTCTTCGAGACGGGGGAGCGGCAGGCCCCGGCCGCGGTCGCCGCGGTCAGCGGGGCCGGCCTCCGCGCGCGCGTCGCGGTCTCCGAGGAATGGCACGCCACGGTGATCGTCGGCACCGCGGCCCCGGTGGTATAAGGGTCCGCGGAGAAAAGTCCCGGCGGTCATGGGACCAAGGTCCCGCCGATGCGCTATCGAAAGGCCCGGCCACTGAAAGGCGGAAAGTAAGAAAGCGGGAAAGCGCGAGAGGGAGAAAGTCCCGGCCCCCGGAGTGGAAAGTCCTGGCGCCCGGACGGGAAAGTCTCCCGCCCGCCTGAAGGGGAATCCTCTGGCCTCTCCGGCCGGTTCCCGCGCGTCCCCTTTCTGCCGCGCCCGCGCGGGCGCGCGAGCACGCGTGAAGGGGGGTGACCCTCGCCCGGCGGCGGTGCCGGCGAGCGTCGGTCGTGAAGGGCCGCCGTCCCGGCACGGACGTGCCGGGACGGCGGCCCTTCCTGCGTTCGCCCAGGTCCACGAGGGGAATCTGCCCTGCCTCAGCCCTCTGCGGGGGCGGTGTCCGTACGACGCGGAGGCCGCGGGACGCCGCCGCCGCCCAAGAGGGGTCACGTCGTGCCACCGCAGGGGCGCGCAGCGCGACATCGCCCCGAAATTCGTGACTGGGGTCACGTGACGCCGGTCACGCGATGGGTGGTTTGTAGGGGTCTGCGTGTGACGTAGCAGATATGGCGTGCGCCACAGTCCGGGCCGTTTAGTAGTCGGCGGCCCTCAATTTCCGTGCGGTGACTGGGTGGCGGGACTTTAGGCCCTGAAGCCACTACTAATCGCGGTCGTAACAGGGGGCATTGACCCCCGCCAGGAATTCGGCCAACAATTCATGGCGTACCCCACGGAAAAGGAAAGAAACGAATGCAGATCTCCGCCATGACGAAGTTCGCCTCCGCCGCCAAGGCCAAGAAGATCTCCCTCGGCGTCGTCGCTGCCAGCGCCGCCGTCGTCGCCGGTGGAGTGGCGATGGCCCCCACCGCTTCCGCCGCTCCGACGCACTCCGGCTCCGTCAACGCCTGGATCAACCAGAGCCTGGAGATCATGCACAAGAACGGCATCCCGGGTTCGTACAACGGCATCTACAAGAACCTGATGCGCGAGTCCTCCGGCAACCCCCAGGCCATCAACAACTGGGACAGCAACGCCGCCAAGGGCATCCCGTCGAAGGGCCTCATGCAGGTCATCGACCCGACGTTCAACACGTACCACGTGGCCGGAACCTCGCACAACATCTACGACCCGGTCGCGAACATCACCGCTGCCTGCAACTACGCGGCCCACCGCTACGGTTCGATCGACAACGTCAACTCGGCCTACTGAGGCCGCGCGCGACAGCGCCCACGCGAGAGCCCGTGAAGAGTGCCCCCGGCAGTGCCACTGCCGGGGGGCGCTCTTTTTTGTGGGTCCGGACCGGTTCCCGGGTCCGTGCTTGACACCGTCGCGAGCCCCGGCGCATCATCGTTCCACTAATCAAGTAGTGGAATGGTGGTGCTGGGAACGTGGAGTTCCGCATCGACCGGCGGAGCGGCGTCGCCGCCTACCAGCAGATCGTCCAGCAGACCAAGCAGGCGCTGCGGCTCGGTGTGCTGGTGCCCGGGGACCGGCTGCCGACCGCCAAAGAGGTCGCGGAGCACAGCGCGGTCAACCCCAACACGACGCTGAAGGCCTATCGCGAGCTGGAGCGGGAGGGGCTCGTCGAGCCCCGGCCGGGTCTGGGGACGTTCGTCCGCCGGTCGCTGGCCCGCCCGCAGGCCGGGCCTGACTCGCCGCTGCGCGGCGAGCTGGACGCGTGGATGCTCAGGGCCCGTGCCGCGGGCCTGGAGCGGGACGACGTGACCGCCCTGGTCACATCGGTACTGGAGCAGCGGTACGCCGATCCCCTGGCGGCCGCCGCGGGCGCGGAAACGCACGGGAACACGGAAAGCGGGAAGCACGGATGAGTGACGGCATGGATCTTCCGGGACCACCGGAGGAGTCGGCGATCGAGGCCTTCGGCGTCGGGAAGCAGTACCGGCGCGGCTGGGCGCTCCAGGACTGCTCCTTCCGGCTGCCGGCCGGCCGGATCTGCGGTCTGGTGGGGCCCAACGGAGCGGGCAAGACGACGCTGATGAGCATCGTCGCCAATCTGCTGGCGCCGACCGCCGGCACGCTGCGCGTGTTCGGCGCGGCCCCCGAGTCGGCGGAGGCCGGTCGCCGGATCGCGTTCCTCGCCCAGGAGAAGCCGCTGTACCGGCGCTTCACCGTGGCCGAGACGCTGCGCATGGGCCGCGAGCTGAACCCGGGCTGGGACCAGGCCGCCGCCGAGGGCATCGTGCGCGCGGGGAATGTGCCGCTGAACGCGCGGGTCGGCACCCTGTCGGGCGGCCAGCGCACCCGTGTCGCCTTCGCCGTCGCGTTCGGCAAGCGCCCCGACCTGCTGCTGCTGGACGAGCCGCTGTCCGACCTGGACCCGCTGGTGCGCCACGAGATGATGAGCCTGCTGATGGCCGAGGTCGCCGAGCACGGCACGACCGTCCTGATGTCCTCGCACATGCTCGCCGAGCTGGGCAGCATCTGCGACTACCTCATGGTCATCGCGGGCGGCGGGCTCCGTCTCGCCGGCGATGTGGACGAACTGCTGTCCGCGCACGCCCTGCTGACCGGCGTCGCCGAGGGCGGTTCTGGCCTGCCGGCCGGCCTGGAGCGGCACACGTTCGTCGAGTCCCGGGTCAACGGGCGGCAGTTCACCGCCCTCATACGCCCCGACGGTCCGGTCGGTGCCCCGTGGCAGACCGACACCCCGAACCTGGAGGAACTCCTGCTCGCGTACCTGCGCAACCCCGGGGCGCCCGCGCTGATCAGCCCCACGGCCCGGGTGGCGGTGGCGGCATGAGCACCGTGACCGACCCCAGGAGCACCGCCGCGGCCCCGGCCGCGAAGAGCCCGCGCCGCCCCCACCTGAGCGGCATGACCTGGCTGGTGTGGCGGCAGCACCGCGCCGCGTACTGGACCCTGGTCGCCCTCACCCTGGCCTGCCTGGCCGGTGTCGCGTGGCAGCGGTCCCGGCTGACGGACTACCTCGCGCAGTACGGCTGGCCCCACCTGAAGGGCGACGAGTGGGTCCAGGGCTTCAACGCCTACTCCCAGCAGCTGGCCCAGGCGGGCCTGGCGCTCAGCTGCGTCCCCGTGCTCCTCGCTGTCTTCGTCGGCGCCCCGCTGCTCGCCCCCGACCTGGAGAGCGGCACCGCGAAACTGGTCGCCGCGCAGTCCGTGAGCCGGGTGCGGTGGATCGGCACCAAGCTCGTCATCACCGGGGTCCTCCTGGTGGCCGGCATGGCGCTGATCTCGGCCGCGTACACCTGGTGGTGGGCTCCCGTGAAGAGCCAGGCGCCCTGGACGGACGGCATTTACTTCAACACCACCGGTCCGGTCGCGGTGGCGCTCACCGTCTTCCTCGTCGCCCTCGGCGTCCTCGTCGGCATGCTGGCGCGGCGCACGCTGACGGCGATGGTGGTGACCTTCTTCGTCTCGATCGCCGTGGAGGTCGCCTGGAGCCTGTCCCGGATGAACCTGGGCTCCACGATCACCGCGACCACCCACCACGCCGCGGGTCTGCCGGGCGATCAGCCCGCGCTGCCCGCCGGCGCGTACGAGATCGACTCCAACTACGTGACCGGCTCGGGCAAGCTGATGGGCTGGGGCACGTGCGCCCACGAGGCGAACGAGAAGGCCGTCGAGGTCTGCCTGCGCAAGGCGGACGTGGTCGGCTGGTCCACCGATTACCTGCCGATCTCGCAGCTGTCGTCGATGCAGTGGCTCGGTGCGGGCATCCTGTTCGGCCTCACCGCCGTCGTCGTCGCGGTCATCGTCGTCCGGGGCCGCAGGCGACTGGTCTGACCCCTCCCGGATCCCGGCCCTCCGGACCCGGCCCGCGCCCCTCACCAGGGCGGGGTTCGGGTCCGGAGCGCGTCACGGGCCTTTACAGACGTACCCGCCTCGGCCACCCTTCTCCTCCATGACATCCGCCGCACCGCAGGTCACCGCAGCCGTCCACGCCACCGCCGGGCGGATCGCCGAACTGCTCCGCGCCGGTGCGGACCCTGCCGTACGCATCCCCGGGGCGCGGTGGACCGTGGGCGAGGCGGCGGCGCACCTGATGCTGGCCAACGAGCTGATGGCGGAGCTCGCGCAGGGCCACGAGAGGCCCTACGGCGACGGCACCCCCGGCAGCCTCGCGGCCGCCAACGCGGCCTCGCTGGAGGCGTTCACCGAGCGCGACCCGACGGTGCTGGCCGAGGGCATCGTGCGCCACGCCGGGGCGTTCGCCGACGCCGCGGCCGTCCGCCCGGCCGGGCAGCCCGTCGTCACCCCGCTCGGCCCGATGGACCTGGCCACCCTCGGGTCGTACCTGGTGGCGCACATGCTCGGCCACGGCTGGGACATCGCCGCCGCGCTGCGCCGCCCGCACATGATCGACGCGGCGGCCGTGGAGGCGACCGTGCCGTTCGTCATGGCCGCGATGCCCCGCGTCCTCAGCGCCGCGGCCGCCGGCCACTCCGCCTGCTACGACCTGCGGGTCCGCGGCGGTTCGCGCTTCGCCGTCACCTTCACCGACGGTGCGGCGCGGGTCACGCCGGAACTCCCGGGCCGCCCCGATGTGACGATCCTCGCCGAGCCCGTGACGTTCCTGCTCATCGCGCTCGGCCGCCGCACCGCGACCGGCGCCGTGGCCCGCGGCAAGATCCTCGCCTGGGGGCGCAGGCCGTGGCTCGCGCCGAACTTCCCCTCGCTGTTCACCGCGCCCTGAGGCGGGCCGCACGCGGCACTTGGTGGACTGCTGGCCGTTGTTCAAGCCTTCTCGCTGCGGATTCCGATCCGCCGGGGAGGCTTTTTTCATGCCGCGCGGGCCCC
The DNA here is from genome assembly GCF_056270165.1 of Streptomyces sp. RLA123. Taxonomy (NCBI): domain Bacteria; kingdom Bacillati; phylum Actinomycetota; class Actinomycetes; order Kitasatosporales; family Streptomycetaceae; genus Streptomyces; species Streptomyces sp. RLA123. The sequence continues at coordinate 4,260,758 of NZ_JBWDOR010000003.1, forward strand.
CCGCTGCGGACCCCTTCCCGGACAGGAGATTCATGCCGGACCTGTGTGGACGCCTCGCCGACGCGGGCGACCGCCCGCTGGTGGAGCGCCTCCGGTTGATGTTCCGCCACGACATGTCCGGATTCGGCGGCGTCGTGCCGAACCCGGACCGGACCGTCCGGGGCGATCGGCTCCACGCGGCGTTCGGCGGTGCCGGGCGGGAGGCGGGCGCGCGTCCCGCCGACAGCGAGGCGGTGCGCGCGGTCGCCCGCGCGCACCGTGCGTCGGCGGCGCAGATCCGTCCGGTGTGGACGCTTCGGCAGGGGCCGCACGTGCCGGCCATCGCGGGGACCGGCGATCCGGATCACCTCGTCGCGAACGTCGCCGCCGGCGCGATCCGGCTCTCGGACGACGACATGGCGCTCCTCCGGCCTCGCGGCCAGGACGGCTCATGAACCCCGGCCGCGTCGCGGTTCGGCGCTCCCGAATCCCATCGTCAACTTCGGGTTGACGATTCTCCATGCGTCAACCTACCGTTGACGCATGACGCAACCCATTCGGCTCGACGACCTGATCGAGGCCATCAAGAAGACCCACCCCGACGCGCTCGACCAGCTCTCCGACGCGGTCCTCGCCGCGGAACACCTCGGAGAGGTCGCCGACCACCTCATCGGCCACTTCGTCGACCAGGCCCGCCGTTCCGGCGCCTCCTGGACCGACATCGGCAAGAGCATGGGCGTCACCAAGCAGGCCGCCCAGAAGCGCTTCGTCCCCGACCTCGACCCCAGTCAGGGCTTCAGCCGCTTCACCCCCCGCGCGCGCAACACCGTCATGGCGGCCCACACCGAGGCCCGTACCGCCGGCAACACCGAGGTGGCCCCCGAACACCTCGCCCTCGGCCTGCTCGCCGAACCGGAGGGCATCGCCGCCCGCGTCTTCACCGCGCAGGGCCACGCCCTCCCCGCCGTCCGCGAACACCTCGCCGCCGCCCTGCCCCCCGCCGCAGGCCAGGTCCCCGAGGTCGTCCCCTATGACCTCCGCTCCCGCAAGGCCCTCGAACTCACCTTCCGCCAGGCCCTGCGCCTCGGCCACAACTACGTCGGCACCGAGCACATCCTGCTCGCCCTCCTCGAACTCGAGGACGGCACCGGCCCCCTCACCTCCCTCGGCATCGACAAGTTCACGGCGGAGACCGCCGTCACCGAAATGGTCGCCGCGGCGACCGCCGCCCGCGGCGGGGAGTGACCGGACGGCCGCGGCACCGCCCGGGCATGCCAGGTCAGCCCGTACGGCCCGGTGTCCGGTGCGGGGCGCCTGCCTTCATACAAGCGCCGTGTCGCGCGGGTCGACCGGCAGCGGGGTGAAGGGCAGCAGTTCGTCGCGGCCCGGCTGTACGACGCCGTACGTGCTCTCCGGCATCTCCTGCCAGGCGTCCGGCAGGTCGCCCAAGGGCTCGGAGACCACCAGCCGGGTCGACGGGGAGACGTCCTGCAGCCACCACAGGTCGGGGTGCAGTTCCTCCAGGGACTTCACGCGGCTGCTGAAGAACAGCGAGCGCGATGCGCCCTCGCTGGAGTAGCGGAACGCCCACAGACGTTCGCCGTCGGTCACGGCCACGGTCATCTGCATCGGGAACTCCACCCCGTGCTCGTGGCCGATCCCTTCCACCAGGCCCACCATGCGTGCGACGGCGGTCGGCGCGTCCTGGTCCAGGCCGAAGCTGAGGGCGAGCAGGAACATCACCTCGGAGTCGGTGGACCCTTCCAAGCGGGAGAACAGCACGGGATCGATGGCGAGCGACAGGTCGCGGCGCAGCCGGTGGAAGTCGGTGATCGCGCCGTTGTGCATCCACAGCCAGCGGCCCAGTCGGAAGGGGTGGCAGTTGGTCTGCTGGATCGCGGAGCCCGTGGAGGCCCGCACATGGGCGAAGAAGGTCGGCGAGGTGACGTGGTGCGCGATCTCCCGCAGATTGCGGTTGTTCCAGGCCGGGCCGGTGTCGCGGATGATCGCCGGGGTCTCCAGTCCGGAGGAGTACCAGCCGATGCCGAAGCCGTCGCCGTTGGTCGTCTCGACACCCATGCGGGAGTGCAGGCTCTGGTCGATCAGAGAGTGCTGGGGCTTGTACAGAATGTTGTCGAGCAGCATCGGGGTGCCCGAGTAGGCCAGCCACCGGCACATCAGCATCACCCTCTTCCCCGGGTGTCCCCTCTTTCTCCCCCTTCTACCTCTTTACCCCTCCTCGCGTCCCGCCGCAGGGCGAAGCCCGGACCGGCGCGCACTCCTGCTCGACCTCCGCGTCGGCGGGCAGCGCGTCCTGACAGGTCCGGCGGGGGCCGGCGGGGCCGTCAGACCGTGTCGATGTGCACGTTGGTGGACTTCACGCGGGCGGTGGCCTCCATGCCGACCTCCAGGCCGAGTTCCTCCACGGCCTCCCGGGTGAGCAGGGAGACCAGCCGGTGCGGGCCGGCCTGGATCTCCACCTGGGCCGCGACGTCGCCGAGCTTCACGGCGATGACGATGCCGGGGAAGGCGTTGCGGACCGAGGTGTGCGGCACCTCGTCCTCGCCGCCCCCCCCGGTGCGGGCGAGCTCCACCGAGAACGCGGCGAGGTCGCGGCCGTCGATGAGCCGGCGGCCGCCCTCGTCGCGGTGCGTGGCGACCCGGCCGGCGTCGGCCCACCGGCGCGCGGTGTCGGGGCTGACGCCGAGCAGCCGGGCCGCCTGGCCGATGGTGTAGGAGGGCATGTCGGATTCCTCTCGCCTCGGCCCGACGATATCCCGCCCCCTGCCCCGGGGGCGGGGCACCACCGCCCGCCCCCGGGGCGCGTCACACCGCCGCCAGGGCCTCCGTCGGGGGCAGCCGCGAGGCGCGGACCGCGGGGTAGACGCCCGCGGCCGCGCCCACGACGACCGCGCCGAGCACGCCCGCGGCGAGGGCGAGCGGCGGCAGGACCGGCGGCCACGACCGGGAGAGCGCGTATCCGGCCGTCGCCGCCGCGCCCAGCACGGTGCCGGTCAGCCCGCCCAGGACCGACAGCGCGACGGACTCCGCGAGGAACTGCCCGCGGATCTGGCGGCGGTTGGCGCCCAGGGCCCGTCGCAGCCCGATCTCCCGGCGCCGCTCCAGCACCGAGACCACCATGGTGTTCGCCACGCCGATCCCACCGACCAGCAGGGCGACCCCCGCCAGGCCCAGGAAGAGGGCCGAGAAGGTGTGCTGCGTGGCGCGCTTGGCGGCCAGCGCGTCCGAGGGGCGGCTGACCTGCACCAGGCCCGGCAGTTCGGGGTTGACGGTCGCGGGCAGTACGTCGCGTACCGCCTCGATCCGCGACTCGGCCGCCCTCACGTAGATCACCGTGGGATGGCCGTCGAAGCCGAGCGTGTCGCGGGCCGCGTCCCAGCCGACCAGGACGGAGGTGTCCAGTTCGGGGGTGAGCGGCATCGGCCGCAGCAGGCCGATCACGGTGAACGCGTGTCCGTCGATGGACACCAGTGGCTCGCTGCCCGGGACGATCCGGTCGAAGCCCAGCCGGGACGCGGCGCGCTGTCCCAGGACGGCGGTGGGGAAGTGCTCGGTGGCGGGGGTGAGGAACCGGCCCGACCGTACGCTGCCGCCGATCGTGCCCAGCAGGTTGGTCCTGGCGGCCAGGACGCTCATGCCGATCGAGTCGTTGGGATCGGCCAGATCGGAACGCCGCACCGTCGTATGGGTGTTGGCGACCGCGGTCGCGCTGGTGACGGGTCCGATGCGGGCGGCCATGGCGTCGGCGGCCTCGGGGAGCAGCGCTTGCGTCCCGCCGCCCGACGGCGGGGGCTGCGCGCGCAGCATGTTGGTGCCGAGCGCGGACAGTTCGTCCATCAGCGCCCGCTGGCTGGAGGCGGGGATGCCGGTGACCACGACGAGCGTCGCGATGCCGATCGCGATGCCCAGCGCGGACAGTGCGGCGCGCGTCCTGCGGGTGCGCAGACCCAGCAGGCCCAGCCGCAGGACGTCGAGGGGGGCGAGCCTGATGCGCTGGTTCATGCGGGGCTCCCGGCGGGGGTGCGGGTGGTGTCGGAGGACACCCGGCCGTCGCGCAGTTCGACCCGGCGTGGCAGCCGGGCGGCGATGTCCCGGTCGTGGGTGATGACCGCGATGGTGGTGCCCTCCCGGTTGAGTGCGGTCAGCAGGTCCAGCACGGCCTGCCCGTTGGTGCTGTCCAGTGCCCCGGTCGGCTCGTCGGCGAGCACCAGCGCGGGCTCGTTGACCAGGGCGCGGGCGATGGCGACCCGCTGCCGTTCGCCGCCGGACAGCTGGTGCGGCAGATGGCGGGTGCGGTGCGCCAGGCCCACCCGGGCCAGTGCCTCCTCGGCGCGCGGGCGCCGCAGCCGGCGCGGCACGCCCCCGTACAGCAGGCCGGTGGCGACGTTCTCCGTCGCGTCGAGGCCGTCGGTGAGGTGGAAGTGCTGGAAGACGAAGCCGAGCAGCCGGGCGCGCAGCGCGGACAGCCGCCCGTCGTCCAGCCCGGAGACGGCGTGCCCGGCGATCTCGACGGTGCCGGAGGTCGGCCGGTCGAGGGTGCCCATGATGTGCAGCAGCGTGGACTTGCCGGACCCGGACGGGCCCAGGATGGCCAGCAGTTCGCCCTCCCCGACGGTGAGCGACACCTGGTCCAGCGCCGTGACGCCGCCGGGGTAGGCCTTGCTCACCTCGTGCACGACGAGGACCGGCGCGGCAGGGGGCCGGCTCATGAGGCCGTCACCACGGTCATGCCCTCGGTCACGCCCGTTCCGCTGATCTCCACCACGCCGTCGGAGAACATCCCGGTCTCCACCGCGACCAGGGCGCCCCCGGGCCGCTGCACCGCGTACCCGCCCTCGCGGAGCGCGACGAGCGCGGTGACGGGGACGGTGAGGACGCCCTTGCGTTCTGTGCTGGTGAACAGGACCTGCACGGAGGCCGAGTCCAGCGCCTGCACGTCCGCGGCCCGCCGCGGCACGACGGTGACGGCGACCGTGGGCGGTCCGGCCTGCGCCTGATCCTCCTCCGAGGAGCCGCCCTGGACGGCGCGGGCGACCACGGTGACCGTGGCCGGGATCTCCTGGTTGTCGGGCAGCGTGACGGTGACGGCCTGACCGGTGTGGACGCTGCCCACGTCGGTGGCGTCCACGGTGACCGACACCGACTTGGCCGTCGAGGTGTACGTCAGCAGGTCCCCCTCCACGGGGTCCCCCAGGACGGCGGTGACCGTGTTCACCCGTACGGGCCCCGGCAGGACCACGGCGCGGCCGAGTGGGAGGGTGCCGGTCGCCTCCCGGCCGGTGTCGCGCTGCCACCGCTTGAGCGCGGCGCTCAGGGCGGGGGTGAACTCGTCCCCGCCGCCCGCGCCGCGGGACGACCAGCCGGTGTCCCCGGTGTCGTACCCCAGGGCCCTGAGGTTGTCGGCCAGCATGGTGACGTCACGGCCGTGCAGACCCGGCTTGTCCAGCGCGCGGAAGAACGGGGTGTCGCCGAAGAAGACCGTGACGGGCTGGTCGTCCACCCAGTACAGGGGCTTGCCGCGAGCCGCCCGCGTACCGGGGGAGGGCAGCCGGGTGACCATGCCCGCGCCCTTGCCGCGCAGGGGCAGCGGCCGGCCGTAGCCGAGGGAGCCGGGCATCGTGCGCCGGGTCGAGAGGTCGGCCCTGGCCACCTTGGCCGTGTGGACGCGGACCGGGTCCTCGGGCGCGGTCTCGTGACTGCCGGACCGCGCGTTCCAGGCGACGGTGCCCGCCCCGGCCGTGCCGGTGGTCAGCAGGACCGCCAGGGCCACCGTGAAGCGGCGCCGGCGGCGCACGTGGAGGCGGTGCTCAGCCATTGCCGCCGCCGAAGGACTTCACCTTGCAGCTCAGGTCGAGGTCTGCCATCTTCTCGTCGCTCATGCCGCGGTGGCTGTCGTTGAACGTCCAGCCGGTGTTGCCCGGCAGCGCCGTGACGTGCAGGCCCCCGTCGTTGAGGCAGGCGACGTAGTCGCGGTAGTCCTCGTCGAAGTGCGGGTTGGTCTCCCGCTCGGTCTCGGGCGGCTGCTGCGGCATCTTCCCGGCGCAGGCTTTTTCGGCGGCTTTGGCGGTGGGGCTGTTGTCGTTCTGGTCGACGGAGTAGGGGCCGCGGCCGAGGATCATCTTGTGCCCGTGCTCCTTCAGGCACTTCCAGTAGCCCTGCCAGTAGACCTGTGTCTCTGCGTCGGTCATGTCGAGGCGGAGCTGCGGCCGGCCCTGGTCGTTCGGGTTTGTGGTGGGGGTGGCGGCCGAGGAGGAGGTCGTCCCGGTGGCGGGGGCGGACGGTGTCGGCAGGGAGGCGACGTCGTCCTTCGCGGTGGTGTCGTCGGCCGGTGAGGGGGAGCCTCCGCAGCCGGCGAGCAGCACCGCGGCGGCGAGTACGGCGGCGGCCCCCAAGGAGCGGGCGATGCGTGAACGGGTCATGCCGCCCCATCGTGGGCGGCGAATGTGGGGAACCTGTCAGGAAGCGTTCGCGGTCCCTTGGTCCCGTCCCGGAAGGGCCTTCGGCCAGGGAAACGCGTCATTTGTCATACCTATACTCCCGGCATGAGCGCACGCATCCTCGTCGCAGAGGACGACACCAAGCAGGCCCAGCTGGTCCGCCTCTACCTGGAGCACGAGGGCCACACGGTGACGGTCGTCCACGACGGCCGGGCCGCGCTGGAGGAACTGCGCCGCGACCCGCCGCATCTGCTCGTCCTGGACGTGCTGATGCCCAAGGTCGACGGCCTCGACGTCTGCCGCATCCTGCGCCGCGAGTCCGACCTGCCGGTGCTCATGCTGACCGCCCGCTGCACCGAGGACGACCTCCTGCTCGGCCTGGACCTGGGCGCCGACGACTACATGGCCAAGCCCTACAGCCCGCGGGAACTGGTCGCCCGGGTGCGGACCCTGCTGCGGCGGGCCCGCCCCGCGCCGGCCGCGGCCCCCCGCCCCGACCCCGTACTGACCGTGGGCGGTCTGGCCATCGACCCGGTACGCCACGAGGTGAGCTGCGACGGCGAGCCTGTGGACTGCACACCGGGGGAGTTCCGGCTGCTGGAGACGCTCGCGGAGCAGCCGGGACGGGTCTTCACCCGTGAGCAGATACTGGCCCAGCTGCACGGCACCGGCCGCTACTTCACCGTGCGCACGGTGGACACCCATGTGATGAACCTGCGCCGCAAGATCGAGCCCGACCCCGCCCGCCCGGTGCGCCTGCTCACCGTCTACGGCGTGGGCTACAAGCTCGCGGGGGACGTGTGAGCCGGCCGGGCCGGCGCGGCAGCCTGGTCCTGCGGCTGCTCGTCCTGTCCGTGCTGATATCCGTCTGCTCGATCGGCGCGACCGCCTGGCTGGCCGTGCGCACCACCGCGCGGGCGATCCACCAGGAGCAGGGCCAGGTCTTCGCCGACGACGCCCGGATCTACGACGCGCTGCTGGGCCTCGCGGCGGGCCAGGACGACTGGCACGGCGCGCAGCCGCTGGTCGACCGGCTGGCCCGGGAGACCGGTCACCGCATCGCCCTCACCGACCAGAACCGGCGGCCGTTCGCCGACTCCGCCGAATCCGCGGGCTCCTCCGACCCCGCAGACCCCGCAGACCCCGCCGAATCCGCCGGTTCCGCGGCCTCCTCCGGTGCCCGTTCCGTGCCGCTGCCGGACCGGGCCTCGGCGACCGTGGACCCCCTCGCGGTCGACTCCGTCTTCGTGCCCGGCGCGGGCGACTCCGACCGCATCGACCCGCGCGCCGTCGGTCCGTTCCGGCTGCCCCGCGCGGAACGCGACCACCTGAGGGCACTGGCCCAGCGGCAGGCGGGCTGCCTGCACGACGTCCTCGGCATCGACGCCACCGTCACCACCATGCCCAGCGGGCGGCCGCGGCTCCAGACCTACCTCGCCCTGCCGCCTACCGGCACCCGCTGCGAGGTGTCCGCCCTGGACCGCCCCACGGCCACCGAGGCCCGCGCGCTCGCCCGGCTCAACGCCCTGGTGGACACCTGCCTCGCCCGCCGCGACGCCCCGCCCGTGCACCTCGCCCTCGACCTGACCTGGACGACCACCGGTTCGCGCAGCGCGGCGGCCCGGCGCACGCAGGCGCAGTGCCTGGCCACCGCCCGCCGTGAACAGCTCACCCCGTACGTCGCCCCGCCCGCGCTGCTCTTCGTCGGCGCCCCCGACCCGGAGGCCGCCGTCCCCTCCTCCCCCTTCGACCTGTCCGCGCCGAACCGGGTGCGGATCGCGGGCGTCGTCGGGGGCGTCCTGCTGCTCACCGTCGCCGTCACCGTCGTCCTGGGCCTGCGCCTCGTGCGGCCGTTGCGGGCGCTGACCGGGGCGGCCCGGCGGTTCAAGGACGGTGACGTCTCCGTGCGGGTGGCGGTCACCGGCCGCGACGAGATCAGCCGGCTCGCGGAGGTCTTCAACGACATGTCCCGGCGCCGGGCCGAACTGGAGCGGCTGCGCACGGCCATGGTCGGCGACGTGGCCCATGAGCTGCGGACCCCGCTCAGCACGATCCGCGGCTGGCTGGAGGCCGCCGAGGACGGCATCGTCCCCGCCGACCGGCCGCTGATCTCCTCGCTGCTGGAGGAGGCGCTGCTGCTCCAGCACGTCGTGGACGACCTCCAGGACCTCGCCGCCGCCGACGCCGGTGAACTGCGGCTCCACAAGGGCCCGGTGGACCTCGCCGACCTGCTGCGCCAGGTCGCCGGCGCGCACCGCGGCCGCGCGGACAAGGCCGGGGTCGTTCTCGCCGTGGACACCGCGGACACCGCGGACGACCTCGGCGACCTGCACGCCGACCCGGTCCGGCTGCGTCAGGCGGTCGGCAATCTGGTCTCCAACGCCGTCCGCCACACCCCGGCCGGCGGCGCCGTCACCCTGCGCGCCCGGCGCACCGGCGGCACCGTCCTCGTCGCGGTCGCCGACACCGGCGCCGGCATCCGCTCCGAGGACCTGCCGCACGTCTTCGACCGCTTCTGGCGCGCCGAGAAGTCCCGCAGCCGCAGCACCGGGGGCAGCGGCCTCGGCCTCGCCATCGTCCGCAACCTCGTGCACGCCCACGCAGGCACGGTCACCGTCGAGAGCACACTCGGCGCCGGCTCCGTCTTCACCCTGCGGCTGCCGGTCAGTGCGGAAACGTCCGGGGCGGGCGCTGACGCGGAAGGCCGTCGCGGAACTCCTCGATGACCGAGCTGATCTGCCGGGTGAGCTGCGTGCCTTCCAGCCGGTCCGGATAGAGGTTGCGCCGGGCCAGGCCCACCGCGGCCACGCAGATGTACAGCGCCATCAGCGGATTGACGAACAACTCGCTGTTCCGGGTGCGTTCGGTGAAGCGGACGTTCCCGAACCCGCCCCGCACGGCGGCCGCCACGGAGCCGTTGACGATGCTCGGGTGGTCGGGCGTCGCGGCCTGCGCGTGGGCGACCGCGTCCAGGTAGAGCGCTCCTTCTCGGCTGTCGCGCGGCAGCGAGAGAACGCCCCGAGACAGGCACCGTCCTGCTCGGGGGCGGCCAGGTTCTCCAGCACCAGGGCCTGGTTGACGCCGTGGTACGCGTCCACGCCGAAGCCCAGGCAGACCACGAGGCGTTCGGCCACGCCGGTCAGCCCGTGGACGGTGCCGAGGCTCGCCATGTCCTCCTCGGGGGTGCCCAGGCCGTTCTCGTCGCCCCGCATCAGGATGTCGGTGCCGCCGTCGGCCGGCACGATCGCGTCGACCCCGCCCACGTGCTCGATCAGCGCGCGGTAGGCCGCGCGCAGCGGCTCCACGCCCGTCCGTTCCAGCGCGTACACCGTGGACGGCATCCCGTGCAGCTCCAGCCACCGCGCCAGGGTGCGTTCCGGGAAGTACGTGCCGCGCGCCACGGTGTCGGGCGGATCGCGGCCACGCCGGGCTCCACCCACACGTCCGCGTCCAGGCCGTACAGGTCCGCGAACGACAGGTTCGCCAGCGTCACGTCCTTGCCTGCCGGGCGCAGCGCCGGCGCCAGGGGAAGCCCCGCGTACACGTCGAATCCGCCGCCCGCTCCGGCTACGAGCACCCGCCGGGTGTCCCGCAGCCGGGTGAAGAGGGCCGGCTCGTCAAGGAGAACACCGGGGGACGGTAACAGCCTCGTGCGAGCCGCCGGCCGGGGGAGGGATTGGGCCGTTCGGGGGAAAACCGCGGCGGGGTGGGGGCGGGGGCCCTGGAGCGGGCGGCGAACCGCCGGACGAGGTGGGACAAGCGGTGTATAACCGCGGTGTCGGGGTCGTACGACGGGGACGCCGGTGCAGGGGCCGCGCGGTCGAGGGATACGGGGAACGGTGAAGAGGATCGCCCAAGTGGGAGTCGTCGTCGCGGGGGCCCTCGGTGTGCTGGGTACCGCGCCCGGGGAGGCCGCCGCCCAGGGGGTCCACCCGGATCAGTCGCTGCTGCACGCGGTCGCGGGCGCGGACGTCGGCACGGTGCTCCAGGCGGGACCCAACGTGGTCTGCGGGCCGCTGATCGGCTTCACCTACCACGGTCCCGTGACCTGCGTGAACGGGCCGATCCGCAGCGGCAACAGCCGCAACAGCGGGAATTTCGTCAACCGCGGCAACCCCAACAACAGCGGCAACCTGTCGAGCTCCAACGGCTCCACCGGCTCCAACAACGAGGTCAGCGGCGATGCCGTGGACAGCTCCAACTCCACTCAGGTCATCCGGGGGAAGGGCGGCCGCGGCCGCTAGCCCGCAGGCGCCGGGTGGTCGGGCGCGGAGGTCCGTCGGACAATGGTGGCGCATGTGCTGATTCCGCCCACGGGGGGCGTGAGGATCGAGAGGTCTGCGATGACACGAGCCGTGCGATACGCCCTGGTGACCACCGGCGCCGGGACCCTACTGCTGTGCGCCGGCGCACCGGCGCTCGCCGCCACGCCCACCGACATCCGTGCCCGCTGCACACCGAACACCCGGATCTGCGCCAACGGCCCTGTGAACAGCGGAAATCTGCACAACAGCCAGAACGTCACGATCAACGGGACCACGAACAACAGCGGCAACCCCAACAACGTCATCGGTTCACCGAACAGCGCCAACACGTACGATGGCCCGGGCGACAACAGCTGGAACAACGTCCAGCAGATCACCCGGTCCCTCGGCGGCTGAGTCCGGTCCGTCCCGCGAAGGCCGCGCTACGGCGCGGTCTTCGCCCCGTACGTGCTCAGGAAACGGTTGCGGAAGGTGTCCATGCGCCAGACCGGCGCGTCCGGGTGCGGCTGGAGACCGTCCTGCCAGCCCCAGCCCGACATGCGGTCGAGGACGTCCTTGTCGTGGGCGACGATGGCGATCGGCACGTCGTGGCCGGCGTTGTCCCCGCTGACGACGGGGGCGGGCTGATGGTCGCCGAGGAAGACCAGCACCGTGTTGTCGTTGCCGTACCGCTCCACCCATGACACCAGGTTGCTCACCGTGTACTCGATGGACCGGGCGTACTCCTGGCGCACCGAGTGCGGGCTCTTCCAGACGTCGCCGGGGTTCTTGCCCTCCTTGTTGATGGCGTTGAAGACCGAGCCGTCGCCGAGCTCGTCCCAGCCGATCGTCCGCGGGATCGGCGCCCAGGGGCGGTGGCTGGAGACCATGATGATCTCGCTCATCAGCGGCTTGTCGTGCTTCTTGCCGTGCTCCAGCCGCTGGAACGCTTCCAGGCTGTACTGGTCCGGCACCGGCGACCAGCTGAAGTTGGGGCCCTTGTAGCCGAGGTGCTGGGAGTCGTAGACGTTGTCCAGTCCGTAGAACTTCCCCTCGGGCCAGGACCGGGTGACGCCCGGCATGATGCCCACCGTGCGCCAGGCGTCCGCGCGTTGGAAGGCGCCGGTGAGGGTGAGCCGGTCGCTGGAGGTGACGGTGCGGTAGCGCTGCTGGTTGTCGATCCACAGCCCCGACAGGAACGTCGAGTGCGCGAGCCAGCTCCCGCCGCCGAACGTCGGCGAGGTGAGGAACGCGCTTCGCGAGGAGAAACCGGCCGCCTGAAGCCGGCGCGTCCCGTCCGCGAGCATCGCGTTCACCTGGGGCGCCATCTCCGGAGACTCGACCGCGCTGCGGCCGTAGCTCTCCACGAAGGCGAAGATGACGTCCTTGCCGCGCAGCCCGCTCAGCAACTGGTCCGGCGGTACGTTCGCGAACGGGTCGACGGCCGCCTCCTTCGCGAACTTCTCCCCGTCCGCCAGGCTCGCCCGCACCTGCTCGACATGGACTGCCGCATCGTCGGCCGTGACCTTGGCGGCGAGCGGTTCGCCGGCGATCCGCACGCCGAATGCCGCCAGCGCGATCCACAGCGTTCCCAGCACCAGCGTGGTGCGGGTGGCCACGTCGCTGTGCCGGGTGATGACGTTGCTCATCCGTACGACGGCCAGAACCATCAGGACGACCAGGACCACCACCAGCAGCACCGCCCCGATGAGGGCGGCGATGGCCAGTGCCTGGCCGGAGGTTTCCTTCAGGTACTCCTCGCCGTCGTTGACCAGGATCCAGTCCAGCACCGGGTCGAAGCGGCGGTTGAGCACCGAGTAGAAGCCCATGTCGATGAATTTCAGGACGGTCAGGAGGCCGAGGACGATGCCGCCCGTGATGGCGGCGATCCGCCGCGGCCGCGGCGGGAGCAGCAGCGCCAGTCCCGCGCCGATGAGGGCCTCCGCCGGGATCCGTACGAACTGCGCGACCGTCAGCTTGTTCAGCGCGTCCGGCAGCAGCACGGTACCCAGCACGAGCACGGCGGCCAGTGCGGTCGTCACCATCGCCACGCCCCGCGGCGCCCCCGGATACCGCCCCCGCCACCCGCGCCGGGCCTTGTCCCCGGGAAGCGCGGTGGTGATGCCGGCACCGGTACTGGTACCGGCCTCCTCGGCCGTGTCGGGCTCGCGGGTGGTGTCGGCGGGTTCGGTGGCGGTGGCGGCCTCGGGGGGCTCGGTGCCGGTGCCGGCGTCCTCGGCCCGGGCCTCGCCGGCTTCGGCGGGCTCCGTGCCGCCGGTCCCGGCCGCGGCGGTGCCGGGTTCCGCGGGGGCGGTGTCCTCGGGAACGCCGGCTGTGCCCGGCGGCACGTCCTTGCCCGTACCCGGCGGCTGTTGAGAGCGCGTGAAAAGCGACAACCCGAAGGTCCTTCCGTGCGAGGCCCCGCTGACGGCGTGGCGGGCCGGAGTGCTGGACCGCCGCTTCTACGGTGCTGTACGACCTCACGGTGCGCCAGGTTCAACGCCGCGGCGGGTTTTGCCTCCCCATTGCTCCACGCAGACCCATGACGTCCGCGACGGCGGTCAGCCGGCGTGCGGTGGTCCCGTCGGTACCGACGTCGACGCTGGTGCAGGAGGCGTCCGCCGCGGTGAGCCGGCGCTGCGCGAGGGCGGTCGCCCGCGTGCCCGGCAGTAGTCCGGGCAGCGCGACGGCGGCGCGGACACCGCCCGCGCGGACCAGCCCGGCGAGGGCCGCGACGGCGCGCGGGCGGACGTCCAGCCGGGCCGGCAGGACGGCGGCGCCGACGGCCATGACTCCTGGGTGTCCTCCGCGGTTGCCCGTGTGGATACGTACTGACGGGGCCAGGACGCCCGCCTCGCCGGGACGTTGCGGTGCGCGACGGCGTACGTCGAGGCGGGCGCCGACGGCGTCTTCGTGCCCGGCGCGACCGATGCCGCGGAGCTGCGGCGGCTTGCCGCGGTGGTCCCGGTCCCGGTCGACGCCCTCGTGGTGCCGGACTTCTCCCTCGCCGCCCCGGGCGCGCTGGGCATCCGCCGCGTCGGCACCGGTTCGCTGCCGTACCGCTCCGCGATCGACGCCGCGGTCGGCACGGCGAGCGCCGTCCGCGACGGCCGGCCGGTCCTCGCGGCGACGCCGTACCCGAAGATGCGGCGCCGGCTCCCGCGGTACGAGGAATCCGCCCGCTGACCGCGATTCCTGGGCCGGACGGGTGAAGCCGGGCCCGAGGACGCAACCGGCGCTTCCCCGGCGGCAGTCGTGTACGGCAAGTCCGGTCGATTCCGTCCGGGATCCGAGGGGAAACACCATGAGCCTTCTCGATACTCCGCTGCGGTCGCACGACATCGCCCCCGCCCTCTCCGCCGTCGACGCCCGCTGGGTCGACCTCCACGCGGCCCTGATCGCGGCGGGCGTCCCCCCGCTCCCCGGCGACAGCTCCGCGGTCCGCGCTCTCGCCCGGAGCCTCGACGACGCCACGGTGGGCGCCGTCGTCGCCTGGATCGACAGCGCCGCCGCCCGCTGACGCGCGCCGGCACGGCCGTTCTGTGACGAGGGTGTTACCGGAACTGTGGCCTCCGCCACGGCCGGTACGGCGTCCGCCCTGATGGGCTGGCCCGATGCGCACCCTCCCTCTCGCCTCCTTCACCGTGCCCGCCGTGCTCGCGGGCGTCCTGGTCCTCGCGGCGTGCGGAACGGAGGGAGTTGGCGGCGACGGCCCACGGGCGGCGGGGCCGTCCTGCGGACCCGTACCGTCCGCCGCTGCCGGGACGGCCACGGCAGGGGACGAGGGGACGGGCGGCGTCGGCATCGTCGGATCGGACGTGGCGTCGCCGGCCTGCGCCCCGGCGATCCGGATCACCAACCACGAGCCGGAGGCGTTCGCCTACACCGTCACCCTCTCGTTCGTCTCCGACTCCGGAGCGGTGATGACGAACACGGAGCAGACCGTCCCTGCGGTCGCTCCCGGCCGCACCGTGAAGCGGCCGGTGGATCTCGCCGCCGCCGGTGCGGGCCCGGGTGGCGGCCTCCCCTCGCACGTCCGGGTCCTCAAGGTCAGGAGCGTCCCGGCGGACGAGGCGCCCGTGCCGGCCGGCCCCTGCCCGCCCTCAGGAGTGCGGGTCACCGCCGACAAGGGCGACGCCGCCATGGGCCTGCGCGTCGTGGGGCTGCACTTGGAGAACTGCTCGACCGCCCCCTACCACCTTGACGGGTACCCGCAGCTCCAGATCCTCGACGCCCTTCACCGGCCCGTCACCGGCATCAGCATCCTGCGCGGCAGCTCAGGCTCCGTCGGCGCGGCCTTCGACGCCCCGCCCCGCCCCCTGACCCTCCAGCCGGGCGAGACCGCTTCGTCGGGTCTGACCTGGCGCAACACCGTCACGGACGGCACTTCCGTCAACGCCCCCTACGTGCGGGTCCACGCCAGGCCCGGCGCAAGCCCCGTCGTCGTGACGCCGGAACTCGACCTCGGCACGACCGGGAAGCTCGGTGTGAGCGCGTGGCGGAAGTCCGAGGCCGACGAGGCGCGCTGAGCGCCGGGCCGGTACCGGCCGGCCCGTGCCGCTCGCGCGCGGCGGCACGGCGAAGGCCCCGACCGGGACTGGGTCGGGGCCTTCGGCAGGGGGTCAGTTGGGCGTGGGCTGCCCGCCGATCTCGCAGGCCTGGCAGGGCGGCCGGCCGCAGGTGCACTGGGTGATCGCCGCCAGCACGCCGTGGTCGTGGTAGAGGCACTCGTCACGGCAGGTGTGGCGGGGGATGAAGCCGGCCTGGATCTCGCCGGGCCACGGCTCGTGCCCCTCGCGGCAGCGGGCGAACCGCTCCGGGTCGGTGGCGTGGAGCTCACGCATCGCGGAGCGGGCCTCTTCCTCGAGCTCCCGCACACGCGTCACCAGGGCCTTGAGCTCGCCGGCGATGCCCGCGTAGTCGTCCGCCCCGGTCCGTACATGGGCCGCCCGCAGTGCCATCGCGGCGTTGCCGAGGAACCGGCCGGCGTCCTGGAGGTCGGTCACGTGGTGCAGCTGAATTCCCGTCACGCCCCGGACCCACACGGCGTCCATCGTCACGTCTCCACCTTTCCGGCGCTCATCGGTGATCTGCACGCCGTTGTCACCGCATTTCTCGGGAAAGGCGGCCGGATATCGACGCTAAATCCGCGGGTGGTACGCGTCCAGGAAAAGCTCAGTGAATCGCCTCACAAGGCTGCGAAGCGCAGGGAACGCGGCGCTCGGTGCGGGGGACTGCGGAATGTGCGGAGGTGGTCACGCGGAGCGGTGCCGGACCGCCGTGAACAGGGCCGTAAGTCCCGGAAAATGAGGGCACAGGGCGTCGCAGAATCCTCATGAGTCACCTTGACAACGATGTTGCCGTGACGTCTCCTGGAATGAGGGATCGTTCCCCGGTGGTCGTCGCGGAATGGGCGACGCCGAGGTCGGCCGAAGTGCGCCGTTTCACGGAGGCAGCTGCATGGCGACCTATGAATACTTCTGCGAGCACTGCGGTCCTTTCGAGGTCAGACGCGCGATCGGCACCGCGCCCGACGGTCACGGCTGCCCCGCGTGCGCGGGCCCCGCGCGGCGCGTCTTCTCCGCGCCGTCGCTCGCCGCGACGCCACCGTCGGTCCGTTCCCTCAGGGAACGGGCGGAGCGGTCCCGCGAGGCCCCGGACGTCGTGTCCGCCGTGCCGTCCCGCCCGCGCAGCCGGCCGGAGCCGGCTCCGCACCCCGCGCTCTCGCGGCTGCCCAGGCCCTGAGCCGTCCCACCGCACTGCCGGTGGGACGGGCCCGGCCCCACGCCCCTCGCCGGGGCGAAGTCCCGTCCTCACACGTACCTGGGAGGTGCGTCCCCGTGGCCAACGTGGGACTGCTCTTCGTCGGTGCGGTCCTGTTCATGAACGGTCTGCTGCTGCTGGGAAAAGCCGACCCCAGGTCCGCGGCGGTGTTCAACCTCTTCATCGGCGCACTGCAGGTCCTCACCCCGACCTATCTCATCTTCACGGCAGGCAATGACCCGGACAAGATTCTTTCGGCGTCCGGCATCTATCTGTTCGGATTCACCTACCTCTACGTGGGCATCGTCCTGCTCGCCGGCATGGACAACATCTGCGTCGGCTACTACTCGCTGTTCGTCGCAGTGGTGGCCCTGGGGTACTCGTTCGCCAATTTCCACCTGCTGAAGGACTACCCGTTCGGGGTGATCTGGCTGTACTGGTCATTCCTGTGGGGCCTGTTCTTCCTGCTGTTCGGTCTCCGGAGGACGGAACTCACCTCCTATGTGGGCTGGGTTACGGCCATCGAGGGCTGGATCACCGGAGTGATTCCCGCGGCGCTGCTGCTGTCCGGCTACTGGAAGCACACCACGGAGATCGCCATCGCCCTGGGCGCGTTCGCCGTCGTGGTGTTCGGCGCGCTGTGGCCGCTCACCCGGAAGTCACGACAGGCGGCCCGGATCGCCCGCGAGGCGTCCTGACCGGCCCCTGAGGGGTCCTGACCGGACCCGAATGGATCTGAGGAAAGACGAGGAGGGGCAGTCATGCCCGACGTAGTTTTCAGCGTCGACCAGACCAAGTCGATGCGGGAGCAGGCCACGCCAGGACACAACAGGTGGCACCCCGACGTCCCGAACGCCGCCATGGTGAAGCCCGGCTCCGAGTTCCGGATGGAGTGCCGCGACTGGACCGACTGCCAGATCGGCAACAACGACTCCGCCAACGACGTCCGCGACATCGACCTGACCATCCCCCACATGCTCAGCGGCCCGATCGGCGTCGAGGGCGCGGAGCCCGGCGACCTGCTCGTCGTCGACATCCTCGACCTCGGCCCCGTACCGCAGCAGACCGGGGACGCGGCGGGCCAGGGCTGGGGGTACACCGGCATCTTCGCCAAGGCCAACGGCGGCGGCTTCCTGACCGACTACTTCCCGGACGCCTACAAGGCCGTGTGGGACTTCCACGGCCAGCAGGCGGTCTCCCGGCACCTGCCCGGTATCCGCTTCACCGGCATCACCCACCCCGGACTCTTCGGCACCGCGCCCTCCGCCGAACTGCTCGCCCGGTGGAACGCCCGCGAGCAGGCGCTGATCGACACCGACCCCGGCCGGGTCCCGCCGCTCGCCGTCCCGCCGGACGCCGCCAACGCCCTCGCCGGCACGGCCACCGGCAGCCTCGCAGCACGCATCGCGGCGGAAGGCGCCCGTACGGTGCCGGCCCGTGAGAACGGCGGCAACCACGACATCAAGAACTTCACGCGCGGCTCGCGGGTCTTCTACCCCGTGCACGTGAAGGACGCCAAGCTCTCCGGCGGCGACCTGCACTTCAGCCAGGGCGACGGGGAGATCACCTTCTGCGGCGCCATCGAGATGGGCGGTTTCGTCGACTTCCACGTCGACCTGATCAAGGGCGGGATGGAGACGTACGGCATCTCCACCAACCCCGTCTTCATGCCCGGCAACGTCGAGCCGCGCTACTCGGACTTCCTGACCTTCATCGGGATCTCCGTCGACCAGGACACCGACACCAACTACTACCTCGACGCGACGATGGCGTACCGCCGCGCGTGCCTCAACGCCGTCGAGTACCTCAAGCGCTTCGGCTACAGCGGCGAGCAGGCCTACCTGTTGCTCGGCTCCGCCCCCATCGAGGGACGCATCAGCGGCATCGTCGACATCCCCAACGCCTGCTGCTCCCTCTACCTGCCGACCGCCATGTTCGACTTCGACGTCCGCCCGTCCAGCGCCGGCCCCCTGCGCGCCGACCGCGGCCAGGCGGCCCTCACCGGCACCTGACCCCCTCACCGATCGCCGCACCGCCGGCCACCGCCGTTCCAGGCGTGGGCCGTCGGTGTTAATGGCGCGCGCGTCTGTCGGTGCCTGCCGCCGGATCGACCGTGCCGGGCCGAGGATTCGCCGTGGTCAAGACGTTCCGACGGACTCGGCGGCAGTGAGGGGAACAACCGATGGACAGCGCAGGACACCCGCAGCGCAGGACGCTGCTCGCCGGGGGCCTCGTGGTCGCCGCAGGCGCGCTCTCGGCGTGCTCGTCGAAGACCATCGCGCCGAGCGCGATGACGTCCGCGCCGGGGCAGTCGCGGCCGGCCACGCCGTCCGCGGCCTTCCAGCGGCTGATGGACGGCAACAAGCGCTGGGTGAACGGAAACCTCGAGCACCCCGACCGGGATCCCGACCGGCGGGAGTTCGTCGCCATGAAGCAGGAACCCTTCGGGGCGGTCCTGTCGTGCATCGACTCCCGCGTGCCGCCCGAGCTGCTCTTCGACACCGGCCTCGGCGACCTGTACGTGATGCGGACCGGCGGCCAGGCGGTCGGACCCGTGGTCACCGGTTCCGTCGAGTACGGGCCGATGACGAGCGGCACCCCGCTGGTCGTCGTCCTCGGCCACCAGCGGTGCGGTGCCATCGAGGCCGCGTACAAGGCGATGCGCGGAGGCGAGGCGCTGCCCGGCAACCTGGAGGCGATCTCCCTGGCCCTGCGTCCCGCGTACGAACAGGCGGTCAAGGAGGGCGGTTCCGACCCGGTCGAGAAGATGACCCGCGCCCAGATCAAGACCACCGCGGACCGTCTGCGGGCGAATCGCGACCTCGCCCCCCTGGTGAAGAAGGGCGACCTCGCCGTGGTCGGCGCGTACTACTCGCTCGACACCGGGAAGGTGCAGGTCCTCACCGGCGCGCCCTCCTGAGCCCACCGCCCACTGCCCACCGCCCACCGCCGCCGGTCCGAGCGGCGCGGGGCTCAGCCGGTGGTGCGGGGAAACGCCGATTCAAGGGCCTTGGTGACCACCGCGAGTGTGCCGTCCGAGGGACCGCGCAGGCAGACGGAGATCCGCACCTCGAAGGGCTTGCCGGAGGGGGCCGAGCGGCCGTGGCCCCAGCCTGCGGTCCCCACGCTGCCCAGCAGCACGCGGCAGCCCTTCCCGGCGGGGGTGGCGCCTCCCATCCGGAGCGGCACCGCGTCGCTCGCACCGCCCGGCGCGTCGCTCCGGAAGGCCATCAGGACGCCTCCCTCGTGCAGTGACGGCAAGGGCGCGCAGCCGGCGAGCACTTCGTCCGCCGTGCCGGTGCAGGCGGCGTGCGCCGGTGTGCTCAGGGGCTGCGAGGAGATGTAGCCGACCAGATTCCCGTGCGGGTCGGTGACCTCCAGGGCGTGCCAGCCGTGCGGCACGCGCAGGGTCAGCCCGGACAGTTGCGGCAGCCGGACAGCCGTCAGCCCGGCGTCGCCGGCCGCAGAGGCAGAGGCAGAGGCAGAGGCAGAGGCAGAGGCAGAGGCGGTGGCAGAGGGCGAGGCCTGGGCCGAGGGCCGCCCCGCCGGCGTCACGCCCCGGTCCGCTACGCCCTGCGGCGACCGCAGCCCCGGTACGACGGCGGCGAGGGCCAGCACGGCGGCGGCCGCGGCGGCCGTGCCGATCGCCGCGTAGCGGTGCCGCCTGCGCCGCCGGACCCGCAGCGCGACCCGGGCCAGCCGGTCGGCGGGCACGGCCGGCCGCGGCACGGTGTTCCTCAGGAGGAGCCGTACGGCCCGCTCCGCCTCGCTCCACGGCTCATCGGCTGTGGTGTGCATGTCCCTCACTCCCCTTCGCCGGCCGGGGCGTTGCCGCGCGTTCCGTACGCGGCGGCAGGCCCGGCACCGTGGCGGCCTGCCGGCCGACGGCGTGCTCCTGCGTCGCTCAAAGTGCCCACGCCCGCCTCAACCGGGCGGAGACCGCTTTCGGTTGCCCGTGAGTGCCGCGGAGAACCGGCGGCACGTTGATGCCCGCGCCCGCTGTGATGTGCGCCACATCGTGAACGGGGGCTACTCCCTGCCCGGCGGTCCACCGGGTTCAGGAGGACGACGGGGTGGATCACCCGTTTCGAGCGTCTCCGAACGAAGTGATGGAACGACATGGCTCTCACTCTCAGGACCCGCGGTGTCTGGCCTACGGTGGCAGCGGCCGCCGTGCTGGCGCTGTCCGGGTGTTCCCAGGGCGACGGCGGTTCCGCCTCCGCCGCCTCCCCCGGTGGCGCGGCGTCCTCGGCCGCCGCGCCGTCCGCCGCGCCGACGGCATCGTCCGGTGGGCAGTTGGAGATTCCCGCGGACGCGGACGAGTCCACCAAGCAGGCGTACATCGCGGAGAACGCCACCGCCGCCTGCATGCGGGCCAAGGGGTTCAGCTACACGCCGCAGGTGACGGACTACGAGGCCGACGCCGGCAGCGGGGTCGACGGACAGGACTACGGACTGGCGAAGAAGTTCCGGGAGAAGTACGGCTTCGGCATCTACGCCGGAGCCGTCTACCGGGACGATCCGAACGTGTGGGGCAGCAAGGCGTACAACGAGGCGCAGGAGAGCAGCCCCAACGACGCCTATCTGAACGCGCTCACCCCGGCGCAGCGCAAGGCCTACGACAAGGCGATGGGCGGCGCGCTCATGTCCTCGGGCGGCAGGAAGGCGATGTCCCCGGGGTGCGTCAAGGACGCTTACGTCAAGGCCTACGGGCCGGAGAAGTCCCAGGCCGAGATCGACCGGCAGACCGCCGCCGACCAGGAGCAGGACCGCGAGGCGCACCAGGCCCTCGACGGCGACCCGGAACTGGTGTCGCTGGCCCAGGAGTTCGCGACATGCCTGCGCGGTGAGGGCATCGCCGTCACGACGACGCAGCCGACCTCCATCGGGGACATGGTGAAGTTCTCGGTGAGCGCCCAGATGCCGATGGACGGCGTGCTGAGCCTGGACAAGAGCACCGCCCTCACCAGGCTCACCCACGAGATCGGCCTCGCCAAGAAAGACCTGGCCTGCGGCAAGGACTTCCGGGCCGCGTACTTTCCCGCGCTCGCCGAGCACCCCCTGTCCGGGGTCACCGGATGAGCCCCCTCCGCGGCCGCGGAGGTCCGGGGAACCGCGGCAGGACGGTGGCGCTGATCGTCGGGGTGGTGACGCTGGTGGGCGCGGGCGGCTGGTTCGCGGGCTCGCAGATGCAGTCGCCCGCCGATGCGGCGGCCGCGCACCAGGCGCCGGAGGCCGGCCCGGTGACCGTCGCCGTGGTGCGCCGGAAGCTGACCGCCAGCGTGGTGACCCAGGGCAGCGTGGAGTTCGGCGCGCCGCACGCGGTCTCGCTCTCCGGGCCGGTCGGTTCCCCCGACGCCGCCGGGGACGGACAGGCCACGGCACAGCTGGTCACCAAGCTGCCGACGGAAGGCGCCACGCTGCGCGAGGGCAGTGTGCTGATGCAGGTCAGCGGCCGTCCGGTGTTCGTGCTGCGCGGCCCGGTGCCGATGTACCGCGCCCTCGGCCCGGGCATGTCGGGCGAGGATGTCCGTCAGTTGCAGAGCGCCCTGCGCAGGCTCGGCCACGACCCCGGGGCCGTCAGCGGGAACTACCGGCAGGGCATGGCGGCGGCGGTCGGCCACTGGTACGAGAGCAAGGGATACGCGCCGCTCAAGCCAGGGGCAGCCGACGCGTCGCGACTCGGCGAGCTCCAGGCGGCGGTGTCGCAGGCGCAACTGGCCCTGTTGTCCGCGCAGAACGGCGGCGGAGCAGAAGACGGCGGAAAGGGCGCAGCCGGAGGCGGTGCCGCCGACGACGCGACCCACGCCCTGGAGATGCAGGCCGCGCAGCAGCAGCTGAACCAGGCGAACGCGGCGCTCAGCGCCTTCACCGCCGGCTACGGCACCAAGGTCCCGGCGGGCGAGGTCGTCTTCCTGCCGGACCTGCCGGTCCGGGTCGACAAGGTCAAGGCGCGTCTCGGGGCCGCCCCCGACGGCGAGGTCGCCACCGTGACCAGCGCGGACGTCGTGGTGCAGGCGGTCGTACCGGGAACGGACGGGGCAGCGCTGCGCAAGGGCATGACGGCACGGATCGAGACCGGCGACGGCACGCGCGTGAACGGCGTCGTGTCCCAGGTCGGCGGCTCCGCTGCACCGGCCGGCGGGGCGAAGGGCGCCGACGGCGAAGGGGACGAGGGCGGCGGGGACGAGGGCGACGGGGGCAGCGGCGAGGGAAGTGCCCTCGGCGACCCGTCCGCCCCGGTCCCGGTGGTGATCTCGGTACCCGATCCCGGGCCGCTGAAGAGCCAGTCGGGCCTGTCGGCCAAGGTGACCGTCGATGTGGGCGCCTCGAAGGGAGCCGTGCTGGTCGTGCCCGTTGCCGCGGTCCGGACCTCCGCCGACGGGCAGGCCCGGGTCGAGGTGCTGCGCTCCGGAGAGGTCGTGGACGTAGGCGTCACCGTGGGGCTCTCCGCGGCCGGGCTGGTCGCGGTGACCCCCGAGGGCGGCTCGCTGGACGAGGGCGACCAAGTGGTGGTCGGCACGTGAGGTGCGAACCCGTACCGGCCCGTGCGGCCCCGGAGGACGCACCGGACGCGGACACCGTGATCCGGCTGAGTTCGCTCAGCCGGGTCTTCGACTCCGAACCGCCCGTGCACGCCCTGCGCGAGGTGGAGCTGACGGTCCGCCGCGGCGAGCACCTGTCGATCGTCGGCCCCTCGGGGTCGGGGAAGTCCACGCTGCTCAACACGCTGGGCCTGCTGGACCGGCCGACGTCGGGGAGCTACTGGCTCGACGGCGTGCTCACCAATGCCCTCGGCGACCGGGAGCGGACCGCGCTGCGCGGCAGCCGCATCGGCTTCGTCTTCCAGTCCTTCCACCTCCTGCCCTACCGGACCGTGGACGAGAACGTCATGCTCGCCGAGACCTACCGGGCCCCCCGGCCGGGCCGCGAGCGCCGTACCCGGGCCGACCGCGCCCGGCAGGCCCTGGCGCGGGTCGGTCTCGGGCACCGCTTCGGCTTCCTGCCCGGGAGGCTGTCCGGCGGTGAACGGCAACGGGTGGCCATCGCCCGCGCCCTGATGGGCGAGCCCGCCCTGCTGCTGTGCGACGAGCCGACCGGCAACCTCGACAGCGAGAACACCGAGTCGGTGCTGGAGCTCTTCGGTGAACTCCAGGCGCAGGGCATGACGTTGCTCGTGATCACGCACGACGAGTCGGTGAGCCGGCGCGCCGGCCGGCGGGTGCGGATCCGTGACGGCCGACTGAGCCAGGAGAGCGCATGACGAGCGGCATCGACGCCGCCGCGCCGGCCCGCCTCGAGTCCGCACGGGAAGGGGAGGGCGCACCGGCCCGGCGCCGCGGCGGTCATCGCCGCGCGGGGCGCCGGGACCGGCCCGAACGCCCCTGGATCGACCCGCGGGACCTGTGGGCGGAGTCGCTGGCCGGCGTGCTCGCCCGCCCGGTCCGCTCGGCCCTCACCACACTGGGCACGGTGCTGGGCATCGGCACGCTGGTGATCACGATCGGCGTGGCGTCGACGGCGGCGAACCAGATCGTCGGCCGCTTCGACGCCCTCACCGCCACCTCGGTGAGCGTCGTCGTGCCCGCCCCGGCGCCGGGCTCGACCGACCCCGCGCTGGTGGGGTGGTCGGGCGTCGACGCGGTCGAACGACTCGCCGGAGTGGAGTCGGCCGCCGCCCTGTCGGACTCCCAGGACACCGCGAACGTCCAGGTACGGGCGAACGACGTGGTCGCCCCCGGCGAACTGAGCGGGCAGACCCTCGCCGTAGTCGCCGCCGGCCCGTCGCTGCCCGCGGCGGTCCGCGGCACGATGGCCACCGGCCGGTTCTACGACTCCGGGGACATCGCCCGCCACGAGCGGGTGGCGGTCCTCGGCGACCAGGCCGCGCGGCTGCTGGGCATCGACGACGTACGGACCGCTCCCGCCGTCTTCTTCGAGGGCCAGTCCTTCACGGTGATCGGTGTGCTGGGCGGCTTCCGGCGCGAGCAGCGCCTGTCCACCTCGGTGATCCTGCCGCCCACCACCGCGGCGGACCGCGTCGGACTGAAGGACGTGACGCGGGTCCTGGTCAACACCTCACTCGGCGCGGCCCGGCAGGTCGCCCGGCAGGCACCGATCGCGCTCGCCCCCGGTCATGAGGACGCGCTCACCGTGGTCGCCCCGCCCGATCTGTCGAAGGCCCGCAAGGGCGTCCAGGGCGACGTCAACGGCCTGTTCCTGGTGCTCGGGCTGGTCTCGCTGATCGTCGGCGCCATCGGGATCGCCAACGTCACCCTCGTGACGGTGATGGAACGCGTCGGCGAGATCGGCCTGCGCCGGGCCCTCGGCGCCTCCCGGCGCCAGGTGGCCGGGCAGTTCCTGGCGGAGTCGACCACCATCGGGCTGCTCGGCGGCGTCGTCGGGGCCGCCCTGGGCGTGGTCGTCGTGGTCGCCGTGGCGGCCGTGAAGCACTGGACTCCCGTCCTCGATCTGCGCCTCGCCCTCGGCGCCCCGGTCGCCGGCGCCCTCGTCGGGCTCCTCGCGGGCCTCTACCCCTCGCTCCGGGCCGCCCGGATGGAGCCGGTGGACGCCCTGCGCGCGCCCTCCTGAGCGGCTTCCCCCGCCGGTGCGCGTGCGCCGGCGGGGGCGGCCCGGTGCCGGGTCACCCAGGGGTGTCGGAAGAGCCGCGCTCCTCGGCCGCGGCGCGGCGGAACTCCGCGTTGATGCGCTGGGCTTCCTCGAGCTGGTCCTCGAGGATGATGATGCGGCAGGCGGCCTCGACCGGTGTGCCCTGGTCGACGAGTTCGCGGGCGCGGGCGGCGATCCGCAACTGGTAGCGGGAGTACCGGCGGTGCCCGCCCTCCGAGCGGAGCGGGGTGATGAGGCGGGCTTCACCGATGGAGCGGAGAAAGCCCGGGGTGGTGCCGAGCATCTCGGCGGCCCGTCCCATGGTGTAGGCGGGGTAGTCGTCGTCATCGAGACGATCACTGAGCGGAGTGTCCTCGGTCATTCTCACCTCGTTGTGCGACGCGTCGTGAGGACCCGCTGCCTCACGGCGCCAGGGCCCCGGAGGAAATTCAACACCATTCAGCCGCTCCGCAGCGGTGGCGACCTTCCGCCCGAATGGGCCCCTGACGCGACGAGGGCCCGGCCGGCGTACGCCGGCCGGGCCCTCGCTTCACTCGTCGGTCACACCCGCGAGGGGAGGCCGAGCAGCGCCGACGCTTCCTCCAGCGGACTGAGGACAGGCTCGGGCGAGGCCTCCGGGGCCGTCCGGCAGGTGAAACCGAGACGGGTCATGGCCCGGGTGACCTCCGCGGCCGTGAAGTCGCGGCGGTCCTGCCGGGTGATGACCTCGCCGACCTGCTTCACGGGGTACTGACGGCGGCCGATGATCACGGACTCACCCGTGACCGGTTCGGGCTTGACGCCCTTCATCGAAGCCAGCACGCCGTCCTTGGTCAGGTCGAACGGGAAACGGGCGATGACGCAGCGCATGGTGCCTCACAGGTGGGGAGGGGACGGGGCCGGGCGGCAGGGTGGTTGTGCCTAGGCTGCCGCGTCGAAGGTGGACCGCCGACTCGGGCGGCGCGCCGGCCGGCCGGTCCCGCGGTTCTCGGTGGCGGCGTGGTTCTCCGTGGTGCGGCCGCGCCGGCCGCGGGGGGCGGGGACGCCGCGCTTGGCCCGCTCGGCGCGCTCGGCCGCGGGTGCGGTGATGACGACCGGGACGCCCGACGGGGTCCGCGCGCCGGTGATACGGCCCAGTTCGGCCTCGCCGGAGCGGACCTGGGTGGTCTGGGGGCGGATCCCGGCGTGCGTCATGAGCCGGTCCATGTCGCGGCGCTGGTCGGGCGTGACCAGGGTGACCACCAGACCGGACTCCCCGGCGCGGGCGGTGCGGCCGCCGCGGTGGAGGTAGTCCTTGTGGTCGGTCGGCGGGTCCACGTTGACCACCAGATCGAGGTTGTCGACGTGGATTCCCCGTGCCGCGACATTGGTCGCCACCAGCACCGTGACGTGTCCGGTCTTGAACTGCGCCAGGGTCCGGGTGCGTTGGGGCTGCGACTTCCCGCCGTGCAGCGCCGCGGCCCGCACACCGCTGTTCAGCAGGTGGGTGGTGAGCCGGTCGACGGCGCGCTTGGTGTCCAGGAACATGATCACGCGGCCCTCGCGCGCCGCGATCTCCGTCGTCGCCTGGTTCTTGTCCGCGCTGTGCACGTGGAGGACGTGGTGCTCCATCGTGGTGACCGCGCCCGCGGACGGGTCGACGGAGTGCACCACCGGGTCGGACAGGTAACGGCGCACCAGAAGGTCCACGTTGCGGTCCAAGGTGGCCGAGAACAGCATCCGCTGCCCCTCCGGGCGCACCTGGTCGAGCAGCTCCGTGACCTGCGGCATGAAGCCCATGTCGGCCATCTGGTCCGCCTCGTCCAGGACGGTGATGCCGACCTGGTCGAGGCGGCAGTCGCCTCGCGCGATGAGGTCCTTCAGCCGGCCCGGGGTCGCGACGACGACCTCCGCGCCGTTGCGCAGCGCACCGGCCTGCCTGCCGATCGACATGCCGCCGACCACGGTGGCGAGCCGCAGCTGCACCGAGCGGGCGTACGGGGTGAGCGCATCGGTGACCTGCTGCGCCAGCTCCCGGGTGGGAACCAGCACCAGGGCCAGCGGCTGCCGGGGTTCCGCCCGCCGGCCGGCGGTACGCGCCAGCAGCGCCAGGCCGAAGGCGAGGGTCTTGCCGGATCCGGTGCGCCCGCGGCCGAGCACGTCGCGGCCCGCGAGCGAGTTCGGCAGCGTCGCCCCCTGGATCGGGAACGGCACGGTCACACCTTCGCTGGCGAGCGCGGCCAGCAACTGCTTCGGCATGTCGAGATCGGCGAACGCCTCGACGGCGGGCAGCGCGGGCGTGGTCGTCACCGGAAGGGCGAACTCGCCCTGCGGCGCGGCGGGGCGGCGCCGCTGACCGCCCGAACGGCTCGGGGCGCCGGAGCGGTTGGGGCTGAAGCTCTTGGCACCCGTGCGGCTGCCGCCGTTGCCGGAGCCGGAACTGCCGGTACGGGTACGGGTGTAACGGTCGTTCGTACGTGTGCGGTTCATGGAGAACCTTCCTCGAAGCGGCACGCATCAAGGAATTTCTGCAGCGATGAACAGCACAGAGAATCGCAAGAACGGGCCGGAAAATAAGCGAAAGCGGATCCGACCCGGCGGAGAACGCTCGCGGGTCGAGGCGCCGAAAGGGCCGGCGCGATCCGGGTGGGAGAAAGCGGGGCGGTCAGTGCGCGGGAAGTCCCGGCGGACGTTCGTCCGCGGCGTCGAGGGAATTCTCCGTCAAACGGCGGGTCGACCGGACCCCTGATTTGCCGCTGCCCCGGGGTTCGTCGCGGCGGTGCGACGCGGGGGCTGCGCCCCGAAGGGCAACACGCCGGGGCCCGCACCCCTTGGTGCGGGCCCCAGCGGCGAACTGCGCGTGTGGTGATCAGGCGGGAACGATGTTCTCGGCCGTCGGGCCCTTCTGGCCCTGCGCGATGTCGAAGCTCACCTTCTGGCCTTCCAGCAGCTCGCGGAAGCCCTGGGCAGCGATGTTCGAGTAGTGGGCGAACACGTCAGGCCCGCCGCCGTCCTGCTCGATGAAGCCGAAGCCCTTTTCCGCGTTGAACCACTTGACGGTGCCAGTAGTCATGTGTCAGATCTCCTTCGGGCGGTGCACCGGAATCCGCACTGTGCGGACCCCGCGTCGCTGTGATGATGACCCGCCCGGGAAATGACCGGAAATACACGGCACTTCCACCGGCATGGAGACCGGTGAAGACACCGGAAGTTCTTGGGTATCACAACTGCAACTGCCTTCGACAGTAGCACGGAGCGATCGGCCGTGCGCGGTGGATAATTACGCTCCGCCTGTTGCGTCAGAAACCCTCACCGCGCGTCGCATAAATTTCTCGTTCCGCGACAGTAGATATTGACCCCGCCGAGACGCGGTTTCCGCCTGGCGGCCGCGAGGCCGCCGCCGTCCCGTCCCGGCCCCGCGACACGCTCGGAGTACGCCCAGCGGGTGCCATCGGCAGGTGGACAAGTTCAGGTAACGGCGGGGACGCCAACGGGCGCCGTCGCGGCCGTTTCCGCAGGTCAGGGCGGAGGAAGAGGTGTCATGCGGCTGTCTGTGCACTGTTGGGGCGCACGTTCGAGCCTATGCGCCAGGCATCCCACCACGCATACTGGCTGCAATGACGAAAAGATCCGCGCCCCCGCGCCACTTGCCCACGAGCCCCTTCAAGGCGCCCGCCGAACCGGTCCTCAAGCAGTTCGCCGTGGGGGACCGCGTCTCCCACGACCAGCACGGCCTTGGAAAAGTCATGGCCGAGGAGGCCGCGGGCGGGGCACTGCTCGTCGACTTCGGTTCCCAGCTGACCCGCATCGTCAGCCCCTACTACGGCATGCACAAGCTCTGACCACGCGACCCCTCACCGGTGGCCCCGACTGCCGTCGGGCCACCCGTTCGCGTGCCCTCCGGCGCTGCGTCCGGCACGCGCCTGTGTGACGGCACGCGGCGGGCCGATCCGGCCTGCCCGGGGGCCGGGACCCGCGGATCCCGGCCGAACGCCGGACGCGGCACGGCCGGCCCGAGGACAATCAGGGCGCATGGTCATCGACTATCGCAAGCGCCCCGGAATCAATTACCGCAAGCCGTCCGGGTCACCCACCGGTGCCATCGGCCCGGAGCAGATCGCGGCCCGGGCTCCCGGCCTCGTCAGCCTCTACAAGACCGCCGCGGTCTCCCTGGCCAAGCACGCCGTCGAGGGGCAGCGCGCGGCCGTGTACCTGGTCCTGGACCGCTCCGGGAGCATGCGCCCGTACTACCGCGACGGCTCGGTGCAGCGCCTGGCGGAGCAGACCCTCGCCCTGGCGGTCAACCTCGACGACGACGGGGTCGTCCCGGTCGTCTTCTTCTCCACGGACATCGACGGGACCGCCGAGATCAGCCTCGACGCCTACCGGGACCGGATCAACCCGCTGCATGAGTCCATGGGGCACATGGGACGTACCAACTACCACGTCGCCATGCAGGCCGTCATCGACCACTACCAGTCCTGCGGAGCCGGTGATCCCGCCTTCGTCGTCTTCCAGACCGACGGCTCCCCCACGTCCAAGGCCGCCGCCGAGCACGTGCTGTGCACGTCGGCGAAGCTGCCGATCTTCTGGCAGTTCGTCGGCTTCGGCGACGACGAGTTCCGCTTCCTGCGCAAACTCGACGATCTCCCGGTACCCGGCCGCCGTGTGGTCGACAACGCCGGATTCCTCGCCGCGGGCCCGTCGCCGACGGCCATTCCCGACTCGGAGCTCTACGACCGGCTCCTCAGGGAATTCCCGCAGTGGCTGTCCGCCGCCCGCGCCGCCGGCATCGTCAAGGACTGATCCGGACCGTCCCAGCCAGGCCGCCGCGCCCTCCGGCCACGAGGACGACGAGCGGCCGTTCTGGACCCTGCCGGAACGGCCGCTGCGACCGCGGTACGCGGGCGCTGCGCCGGCTCACGCCCTCACCCTCGCTCGCCGGCAGGCCCAGTGCTTCGCGTGACGCGGAACCGGGCTCCGCGATCCTGGCCCGGTTCCGATCCTGCGGGGCCCGCGCCGCCCAGTGATCACGGCGCAGATCCTGGCCGCGCGGAGCAGGGCGGACAAGCCCTCTCGCACGGCGGTGGGACGACCGTTCACCCCGCTCCGGGCCGCTCGCCGGGCGCGCCCACCGGAGTGGGCGTGCCCGGCGGCGCCGGTGTGTGTCAGCGCACGTGGACCGTCACCGTGACGGTCTTGAGGACTGCGGGCAGCTTCGTGGTGTCGACCTTCAGGATCTCGCCGTTGTCGGTCCGGCCCGTGGGCGGCAGCGTCTTCTGGTGGACGGTCCACTTCCCGTCGGGGTCGACGACGATGGTGTCGATGCCGAAGTCGTCGTCGTTGGCCAGGTACAGCGTCCGTCCGCCGTCCGTGGTGGCGACGCCCTCGACCTTGTCGTGCGCGAAGAACGCGCCACTGGGGTCGAGCTGGCTGACCAGCATGCCGACGTTGACGTACGGCTGCTTCTGCGCGACGTTGACGCCGGCGCCGGTGAGCGCGGCGAGGGCGGCGTTGGTGCCGCTCGTCCCGGCCAGCGCCTCGGGCGACTTGCCGCCGATCGTCAGGCCGCTGACGTCGGTGGCGCCGTTGATGTCGACTACGTTGAGAGTCTTCTGGGCGAACGGCTCGAAGGCGCCGTCGCGCTCGTCGATGAGGAACTTCGTGTCGGACAGCGCGGTGATCTCGCTGTTCGCGGCACCCGTGCTCGCCGGGTTGTCCAGCAGGTACAGGTACTGCCTGGTCCGGTTGGTGCGCAGGTCGACCGTGACGATGCGGGTGGGCGCGACGTTCCCGGCCTTGGTGCTGCCGAGGTCCGGCTGCTGCAGCGCGGACTGCATGATGCCCACCAGGGTGGAGCCGTCCGGCGTGACCGTCAGGCCTTCCATGCCCTTGTTCTTCGCGCGGAAGGCGAGTTCGGCCGGCAGGTACCCGACGACCTTGTGGGACGCGTTGTCCTGGCTGTTCCGGTACGGGGTCAGCCGGCCCAGCTCGTAGCCGTTCTTGTCGAAGTGCGTGATGTACGGGCCGTACTCGTCGGAGACCCAGAACGTGCCGTCGGACAGCGCCACCAGGCCCTCGGAGTCGTAGCCGTACGGGTCCCTGGCGATGGGCGTGGGCGTACCGCCGTTGGCGTTCGTCGCGGCGACGTCGTCGATGACCTCGCTCGTGTCGTGCGGCGGACGGCCGCTGTACGGCACGCCGCCGAGGCTCTTCGGCCCCTTGAGGGTGACCTGCTTGAGCAGCTCGGCCTTGCCGTCGACGAGCTTGAACTCGCCGATCTCGGGGGTGAAGCCGGGCACCATCTCGGACTTGTTGCCGTCAGGGGCGTCGGCGTTCGGGCCGCGGTCGGTGAGACCGTAGAAGTGGCCCGGCTTGCCCGGCACCGGGGTGAGCGACGAACCGTAGCCCTCACCGGAGAGCTCGGTGGTGGTGCCGCCCGGGCCCGCGACCTCGCCGAGCGGTGCCAAGGGAGCCCCGTTCGCCCGGGCGTCCTTGAACAGCTGCACCGCGTCGGTGGTGCTGTACGTGAAGGTGTCCGTGCCCGTGAAGCCGGAGTTCGGCGTGTACGAGAACGTGCCGTCCGCCTCGATCGTCACCTTGCCGTTGGCCGGGGCGGAGTGCCGCACGACCGCGGTCGCGCCGGAGTCGTTGCGCAGAACGTCGCCCGTGACCTTGCCGTGGCCGGAGAAAGTGTCGGCGACCGCACGGAAGTCATGCGAAGGGGCCCACAGCCAGCCACCGGAATGGGCCGCGGCCGTACCCGTGCCGGCCACGGCGATGGTGGCACCGATCGCGAGGGCCAGCCGGATGCGCTTGGGAGAGAAGCGTCGTGAAGTCATACCCCTGAACCTGACGGCAGGTGGTGAACTCCGGGCCCTTCCTCGATGAACCGTCGGTTCACAAAGAACCGGCTCCTCGCCTGCTTGTGGACGACGGCCGCGCTGAGCGCTCGCGCGAAGAACGTCCAGTCGCCGTTCGGCGGCTTCTCCTGCCCGAGGTGCCCGTCCACGGTCGCACCGGGCACGGTCAGCACGGCGTCGCCGTACCGGTCGCCGTTGAAGTACCAGGGACGGCGCCGTGCACCGCGAGAGCCGGCGCGGCACGCACCAGCGTTGCGCCGGGCAGTCCCGCGAGCAGTACGGCGGCCGATCTCCAGCCGCGCTTGTACGGCGAGAGTCTTTTTCACTGTGATTTCCCCTCGCCCCCAGGGTGCGACTCGTCACTCACGTCGGTTCTCCACCGGCCCGCAGACTCGTCGTGGCGGGCGCGATGGCTGTGTCGGTTCGATCACGAACATTGCGCATTGGTCGGCGCCGTGAGCTTCTTGACCATCCATAGGACACTGACCGCGGGAACCCTTGTGGCAAGCAGCCGTTTTCGCAGCAGGGGCAGCAGGTTCTCCCTGCATTACTGGAACGCCAACGTGACCTTCTGGGCTGTCCTGCTGCTGTTGCTGGTCGTTGCCGGCGTAGCCGTCTGGTGGCAGGTGCAGAAGCGCCGTAAGGGTCAGGGCTGACCGAAAGCCGCGGACCGGTTCACGACCTGGTCGAGGGTGGACCGCCGGGGACTTCTCGCGGCGTCAACCAACCCTGAGGGAACGCCAGTTGAACTGTTGCGCAGCAGTGACAGCGCGACCGCACTCCGGTGATGGTTCACCTGCGAATATTCACGCATCGCCGCCGCTGAGCCCGACCTTGGACTCGCGGTAGGCGCTTCGCCTTTACCGGTCTCTGTTCCCTGGGGGGGGATCCATGTCCATGACCCGTGCCGCTCTGGCCACTGCGACCGCAACCGTCACCGCCGCGGTAGCCGTCACCCTGCTCGCTCCGTCCGCGGCGTACGCGACGCCCATCGACAGCACGCTGAAGGTGGCGATCAGCGACGTCAGCCACAACGACGTCGACCGTGGCCAGAATGTCCAGACGCTCACCCTGACCGTCACCAACCCGTCCGGCACCGCGCAGGACTACGCAGGCCTGGTGTTCGGCATCCCGAGCGGGCCGAGCCCCATCCTCGGGAGCCAGATCCTCTTCCAGGCGGCGCCGGTCACCGCTCCCGCCACGGACGTGAAGACGGCCCAGGAGGACCGGTCGGCGTTGATCAGGTTCTTCCCGCATGGTGGCAAGTTCGGCGACGAATTCTCCGTGCCGGCGAAGGGCAGCATCAGCTGGCGGATCACCTTCGGCTTCGGTCAGGACTACCCGCTCAACGACGACGGCATCACGCTCGCCTTCGACACCGGCAGGGGTTCGGAGAAGGTGGACTTCGACGTGCCGCCCACGCAGGCCGCCGGCAAGCTCAACGGCGTGTTCGGCCCCAAGGCCACGGTCGCGCCCGGAAAGCCCGGCCAGACCTGGTACGAGGTCGACAACACCGCCGGCGGGGCGTTCGGTGCCCCACTGCGGACACTGATCTCGGTCGCGGACGGGATACCCGGACTCGGCCTGGAGGTCCTCGACAACGGGCACTGGGTGAAGGCCAAGGCGGCCGGGAACGGGCAGTGGACCCTTCCCGAGATCCCCAACGGCTTCTCCCACGGCCAGAAGTACCGTTACGTCCTGCGGTTCACCGTCCCGTCCACCCCGGGCACGGGCAAGGCCCGTGACGTCGTCGCGCAGATCCTCACCGGCCTGTCCAAGGGCAACACGACGCCCATCGTGGACATGGAGGGCACCCTGCACTACGACCCGCGGCAGGCCGCCGTCAGCACCCCGACCCCGACCCCGACCCCGACTCCGACCCCGACTTCGGCCGCGTCCCCGTCACCCAGTGCATCGGCCTCCACCGCGGCCGCGCCGTCCCCGGCGCAGAGCACCCCGGCCGCCAACGCTCCGGGCACCCACCAGCTGGCCAAGACCGGTTCCGGCAACGTGGGCCTCTTCGCCGGCCTGGCCGCCCTCCTCGCCGGCGCGGGCGCCGCGATCACGGCCTCCGTCGCCCGCCGCCGCCGCAACACCGCGGCCTGACCTCCGGCCCGGATCCGGGTCGAACCCCGGCAGTGACAAGCGGGGCCTCCCGGCGCGCTCGGTTCGACATCTTGCGAGCCACCGTGAGGTCCTGCCGTCGTACGCGGACCACTCCGACGCCCTGGGGCCAGGACTTCACGGAGGAGGGTGGCGTTGACCCCTTGCGGACCCCGATTCCCCTGGCTCCCCGCCTTGCCCCCGGCGCGTCGGACACGTGATCACCGCTTTGGGTGCGCGGGGTCCAGAGACGGCTCGCCGGGCGGCAGCTGCGATGATCTCCGTATGGGGTATCCCGCTACAGACGAACTGTCGTCCGCAGAGCGCGCTTTCATGATCAACGCGACCGAGATCGACATCCTTCCCGGCGTCCGGGGCGATCTGGACGAGCCGCTCACGTCCGGGGGCCCCTCAGAGCTTGCTGCGATCCTCCTGCCACTCGTCGACAAAGGCTGGGTCGAGGTATGCCGCCTCGTTCCCTGGATCGCCCCCGACGGAGGCCGTGGCTTTCAGCCCGGTCCTCCCTTCTCGCGACGGGATCTCCCTGCCCTGCTGGCGGACGCGGACAACTGGGAGTACCCGGACGACGGTGACTGGCTGGGACGTGTGACGCTCGTCCTCACCGAAGAGGGACGACAGATTCCCCGGTGACGTGGGTGGCTCCCCGAGGGCGCGGTCCGCGCACCGCTGCGGCTCGCCGGCCGGGAAGCGGCCGACGAGTCGCCGGCGGCGTACGAACGGCCGGCGGGCCGCCTGGTCAGCGTTCGGCGAAGACCGGCGTCCAGTTCCCGGCCGCACCGTCCCCCCCCGATGCTGAAACCGCTCAGCGGTACGACCTCGTCGCTGCCGATCGTGACGAGCACGAGCCGGAGCCGGACGGGTGAATTCCCCCGTACAAAGTCCCAGGCGATCAGTCGCTTGCTGTCGACCCAGGTGAGCAACCGGTTCCCGCGCACCATGGTGACCAACTGGCCGGTGCGGGGGTCGCAGAGCATGGAGTGAGCCTTCCTGTCGGGGCGGGGGCCCACGTAGCTGCCCGCGACGAACTTGCCGTCCGGGGACAGCCCGGCCGCGTTGCGGCAGAAGTACGGCTCGTTCGTGGGCGCGGCGACCTGGTTGCCCGCGAAGTCGTAGTACTGCCGGTAGGGAGGCGAAGTGGTGCCGGAGTAGACGAGCTTGCTGTCGCTGCGGAAGGAGAAGTCCTGGGTGCCGAGCGTGTCGACGATGGTGGTCTTGCTCCAGGATCCCTTCCCGGAGGCCACGTCCAGGACGTAGAAGCCGGTGTGGCCCTCCTGTTCGTCGAACTTCACCCAGTCCTTTTCGCCGTCGCCGTCGCTGTCCCAGCGTTCCTGGTGCCGCAGCAGGTCGGGGTTCTTGTTGTACGTCGTCGCGACGAGTTTGCTGCCGTCGGGCGAGAACGCGAGGTCCGCGACGCCGTGGTCGACCGGGATCCAGCGATCGACCTTGCCGGTGAGCAGGTTGAGCAGGCCGATCCGCTTGGCGGGCAGGTTCCTTTCCAGGACGGCGGCGGTCCGCAGGCCGGGGGCGACGGCGACACGGGACCACTTGGTCGTCTTCACGTACGTGCCGGTCTTGGGGTCCAGGAGCCGGTAGGTGCGGACGGCGAAATTATGGCCGTCGGCCTGCTTGGCGGTACCCCAGGTGTAGTAGGCGGCCATGGCGAGGTCCCCCGCCGCGATCATGTCGTGCGGCGGTGTCTGGTCCGGGTGGGCGAAGACGTTCGCGAGGCGCGCGTCGTCCTTGCCGGGGTTCAGGAGCGGGACGGCCACGGCGATGGCGACCACGGCGGCGGTGGCCGCGGCGGCGGAGGCCAGTGCCCGGGTCCGGCGGCGTCGTCGGACCGTCAGTACACGCTCGGCGAAGCCCGGTGCCAGGGCGGGCTGTTCGGCGGCCTGTTCGCGCAGTGAGTCGCGTACCAGTTGGTCGACGTTCACGAACGCACCTCCACAGGCGAGTAGTCACGGGACGGCTGCTGCTCGGCGTCCGCGGGGCCGAGTGCGGTCAGTTCGGGGGCCAGGTCCCGCAGCCGGGCCAGGGAGCG
This sequence comes from Streptomyces sp. RLA123, assembly GCF_056270165.1. Classification (NCBI taxonomy): domain Bacteria; kingdom Bacillati; phylum Actinomycetota; class Actinomycetes; order Kitasatosporales; family Streptomycetaceae; genus Streptomyces; species Streptomyces sp. RLA123. The sequence continues at coordinate 4,296,819 of NZ_JBWDOR010000003.1, forward strand.
GTGCGTGGTGGACCGCACCCGTGCCGATTGAGCAGCCCAGCAGACGGGCGACGTCGGCCTCGGGCAGGTCCTCGAAGTAGCGCAGGACCAGGGCGGTGCGCTGACGGGCGGTGAGCCGGGCCAGCGCGGAGCGCATGACGAGGCGCAGGTCGGCCGCGCCGGGGCCGTCGTCGGCGCCGTGGCGTACGGGGTTCTCCAGCGATTCGGCGACGGTCAGTTCGCGTCGCGGTCCCTTCAGCCGCCAGCGGCTGACCTGCTGCCGGTAGAGGATCTGCCGTACGTACGCTTCGGGCTCCTCGATGCGGTGCCAGCGTCCGGCGGCCTTGATCAGGGCGTTCTGCAGCAGGTCCTCGGCCGCGTGCCGGTCACCGCCGCTGAGCAGGACGGCGGTCTTCAGCAGCGCAGACGACCTGTTCTCCGAACTCCCTGAAGTTTTTCTGGCCTCGGCATCCATCGTCACCTTCTCTGATCATCCCGGGATCTTCCGCTGCGGGCTTGCTGTCCTTGATGACGTCCGCGGTGGACCCCCGCTATGCCTGCATGCATGCAAAAAATAAACGGCCCGCCCGTACCGGTGTCCGAACGCCGATGGCACATCCGGGGTTTGCGTGTCGACGGCCTGTGCACGCCCGTTGGGCGCGTGCAAGCCGACGTCGTGCTTCTGGGTTCTGCTCGAGGGTGGGCTCCCGCGACCCGGGTACCTGGCCCGTGGCGGTGTGCGGGGAGCGCGAGCGCCGGGAATCGATGGTCTGGCCGCGACTGTTGCTTACTTTCGACGACCGGTCGTCGGCCTTGATCACGACAACTCGGGTGCCGGCCTGCCGCACCACGTGCCTGGCACGTACCGGTGATCCTGCGGGCGATCCCGACCACGGCCGTGGACGACGAACTGATCCGCAGGGCGACGGCGACTCGCAGCGGACCTTGCGGAACGAACGCCGTACGGCCGTGCTCACCGGAAAGGGCCGATTCAGGGACTCGAGCCCCGGAACCGGCCCCTCACCATGCGCCCCAGGCAGGATTCGAACCCGCGACCGACCTGATCCGGGACCGTTCGTGGCCGTTGAGGTCGTCGTTGGATGTCAGCGGAACAGCTGCGGCACCGGGCACATCTCCATTGGCTCGTCCGGTCGGCCCGTCCCCACCCGATGTACGACCGGCAGACCCGCCGGCCATCGTCCTCCCGCTGGGAGAGCACCAGGCCGCCAGCCTTCACGGGCCGTCCGCACTCGGGGCAGGTGGGAAGATCGCTGGCCATGTCGAGAGCACCTCAACGGAGCGGCCTCTTCGTCCCGAAGCAATGCCGGCGATCGTGTGACCTGCGGCCGAACCGCTCGTGACCTGGTCAAACCGTCCGTGGGCGACCGTGGTTGTGCGCCTCGATGTGTGGCCGTTGTGGCGCAGTCGGACACTCACTGGGTGGGTCAGCCCATGCCTTCGTCCTGGATCAGCCACCGCCCCTGCTGTCGCACCAGGAGGTAGCCCCAGTCATGGCGTCCGGGACCCATGGAGGAGTCGTCGGTCCACCAGTGCTGGTGCAGGTCGAAGATCACCTGGACCTCCACCTCGCTGCCCTCACTGATCGGCGCGGATACGCCCAGGACCTGCAAGCCGGACGTATGCGCGAGCCAGGTCGCAGCCGTTGTGCGGTGATCCGAGGTCGACAAGGCCTTCGCGGTGGCGCTGTCGTGCGCGTCCAACGCCCGCAGGTAAGCGCTCACGACATCGCCGGGACTGGCACTCGCCGACGGCACGGGCACGTCGTACCTCGGTGTGCTCTCCCACCACCAACCTCCGCCCACCGCGGCCACGACGGCCGTCACTCCTGCCGCTATGAGCTTCCATCGTTTCGGCATGCTGCCTCTGCCCCTACCGCTTGGCCTCGCTGGTGTTGGCCACTGTCCCCAGCGGTCCGCGTACTCCCGCCGGGATGACGCCCGGCACCCTCGACCGGTTCCCGCAGCCTGAGCTTGGAACCGCTCGGCATGTGGGTCCGCCGCGCCGTTCCCGAGTCGGCCACCGGCCGGCGTGCCGTGGGGGACACCGAGTCGGAAGCAGGGAAGCGTTTCATTGTGCTGCCGGAGTTTATGCACAGGGATGTGGACCGCCACGTGAAGTGGTTCGCGGAGAAAGACCCGAACGGCTGCTGTTCGTCGGCGAAAAGGGCGGCGCGTCCCGGCGTTCGTCCTTCGCGCGGAAATGCGGAAAGCCCGTGCCGAAGTCGGCCTCCCGGCGAACTTCCGCTTCTACGATCTGCGCCACACCGGCCACACCCTGGCGACGCAGTCGGGTGCCACGCTCAAGGACGCCATGGTCCGCGCCGGCCAGTCCTCCGAGCGTGCCGCGCTGTTCTACCAGCACTCGACGCTGGAGCGGCAGAAGGAGATCGCCGCCGCGCTCGATGCTCGGGTGCGGACTGACCGCGCGTCAATCGGCGGGCACGACGACGGCTCATCGGGCACGCAACGGGCACGGGAGGGACAAAGAGGTCCGGACGACAAAGAAGCCTCGGGCTGTTCGCCTGGGGCTTTCTGCTTGGAGCGGGTGGCGAGAATCGAACTCGCGCTCTAGCTTGGGAATCACGAAACAACGGCCTGCGTGTCGATCTGACCTGCTAAAACCGTGTCCTGCTCGGCGAGTCCACCTCGGGTGCACTGTCCCTTGTTGACCGTGGATCGCCGCCCAACGTGGTGCGTTGGTGGTGCGCGGTGGGGCGGCGATAGCCCCCTGAGCTTCTACGTCCCGAACGCGATTGCCGCCCCCCGTGGCCTCCTGAACGGCTAGCGCCGCCTCCTCAGCACGGACACCCTGTAAAAGCCCACGGCTACTGCCAGGATCACCAGCAGGATCAGGCCCTGCGCCTGCGGGCGCATGATCCATTCGCCGAACGTCGTTTCATGAGGCCGGATGATGTTGACGTAACCGTTCCGGGTCAGGCCGCCGTTCTCTTGTGTCGTCCTCGCGCCCCCCGAGGCGTCGTCACTAAGAATCGGGAACAACTCGGTCAAATCCGGCGGCGAGGAGGGCACTTGCGGTGTGGGAGTGCTCACAGCACCGATTCTCGCAGCACGCCAACCGGAGTCCATCTCGGACAGAACTTGCCAGTTAGGTTGGGCGTCGCCCGCGTGGCCGCGGCCTCTCCAACGGGTGTGCACCTCGCGCACCCGAAAGGCCTGCAGAGCAGGCAGCGAGCGGGCCTGGATCGCTGGTCCGGGAGTGGCGCGCGGTGGCAGACAACGCGGCATCTGGCACGGATCTGGCACGAGACGCTTGATCTGGTCTAGACAACAAAGAAGCCCCGGGCGGTCTGCCTGGGGCTTTCTGGTGGAGCGGGTGACGAGAATCGAACTCGCTCTCTGAGCTTGGGAATCACCGGGCTTTCGGCCCGAATCATGGGCCTGATCTGCGAGGACGGCTGTGCGATGAGTGAGTCTCGGCTTGCGTGGTGACCTCTGTTGACCGCTAATTACCGCTGCATCTGGTGCTCATCTGGTGCGGCCATCTGCTCGGTCCGTGGCAACCGGGGAGCGCCAGGCTCGGGGTCAGGTGCGGCAATCCTGGCTCGCCGGGCGCCCAGCAATCAGGCGAGCGGCGACCAGTGCCTTCCGGACTTGTCGCCAACGCTGTGACGGACCGAGCAGCGGAGCCTGCACGACGCACAACGCGAAGATGAGCTGGCCCATGACGGGGATGACCAGCATCTCCGAGAAGTTCTGGAAGAGCAGGAACCAGGTTGGCAGTACAAGGAGGCCGGCCAATGGAAGGCGGAACGCTGCGCCTGTCCGCGGGTTCAGCAGCGAGTAGTAGGCGCTGATCAGCAGAGACGGGATCCCGATGGCTGGGAAGAAGACCAGCCAGCCATCCGTGAAGTCGTCCGGAGGCAGTGACCAGTCCACCGCTGCCCACGTGAGGGTGTAGGTAAGGACATACCGTGCGGCCAGATCGACAAGCCGTAGCCCGATGACCCCCAGATTGCGCCATGGCTTGCTCGCATCCACAGCCGTTCCCCCTTCACGCCACGACAGGTCAGCGGCCTCTCGCGGCTGCCGGTGCGTGCGTCATCGTGGCACGAATCTTGAACGTGTTCAATTTCTGAGGTGATGTCGAGTCGTCGGCTGTGGACACGGTGACGTCATCGAGTGCGTAACCAGTTTGGAAGACTGAGGCTGCGACCCATGCCCCACCTGGGCAGACGCTGAACTGCGGCAACGCCGGTTCGGCACCGCTGTTCCCCGTGGCTCCCCGTTCGGCACCGCCTTACGTGGCACGGCTGTGGCACGTCCGATCCCTGCGATGGGGGCTATGGGCGCGACGGTCACCCAGGTCTGCTCGTCTGATCGGACGGGTGCCCTGGGCCGTGTCGGCGTCGGGCGAAAACTGGAGCGTGGGCGCGGCCGGACGTCGGCCGCGCGCCCGGCGGAGCGTGAGCGACGCCGGGTGACTTGATGAGGTAGGGAAACCTGTAACAGGCCAGGTGAGGGGACTGCTGTCCTGTCTCGGTTGATGGTTGACAGTGTGGCTTCAGTAGGGACCACCCCGGAAGTACATGCTTCCATGCGGTTGGGGGCGAGCACCTCGCTCGTGCGCGGCGTCAGAGCGGTCGGTAGGTGCCGACTTCTCCGCCAGCGCCCGCAAGGTCTCCAGACCGGCCAAGACCTGAGAGCGATTGTCGGACTTCTTCATCCACGCGGGCAGCCGGGCAAACATTGCCCTCGTCGGCCGTGCGTCACCGCGCTCGCGCAGTTGGGCTCCGATGTACGCGGACAGTTCGTTGACGTGCTCGACGTTGTAAGCCCACAGGGTGTGGCCGGCGCAACGGGTCTGGAGCCAGAGCGGTCGGTGGAAGAACGGATCTTCGCTGCCGCCCAGTACTACCCCGACCAGCCCGGCCCCCCGCACCTCGGGGCCCCAATCGCTGATGAAACCGCACCTTCCGCACGTCAGACGGCGTGGCCGGAACAAGAGCTCGCTGAAGTACCTGAGTGGGGGTAGGCCAGGCCGGGGAACCACGACTGCACAGCCATCGCATCGCGGGCAGACCACCAGCATGCGGATGGCGAACCGCGCCAACGACCAACCTGGGTCGTAGTGGCGGGCAGGCTCTATCGGCTCAGAATCCATAGCAGAACACCCTCGCAGATTCTCGATACAACCTATGCGTCGAAGTCGTATTCGAGGATGTACGCGGCTGAGTCCAGGGTCATCTCGTTGACCTCGACCGGGCGTCCCTCGTCGGCGATGGCGGTGCGGCAGATCAGGATGACGGGCATGCCCATCGACAAGCCGAGTCGGGTTGCCTCGTCCTGTGACGGCATCCGGCTGCGGATCTCTTCGCGGAAGTGCACGGGGTCGGCGGGCCTGGACACGGCCACCCTCGCAGACCTCCTGCGGGTGGCCGGGTCGGACGGCTTCGACCGCTGGCAAGACCACATCCGCCGCACCGGCGGCTGCTCCGACCCCATCCACCTGACCGGCTACACCAAGACCCTCGACCGGGCCACCGGGCAGGTTCTCCACGCCTACTCCACCGACACGAACCCGGCGGACGGCTCCGCGTCGCGTGCGGCAACCGCCGAGCCTCCCGCTGCCCCTCGTGCGCCTGGACCTACGCCGGCGACACCTACCACCTCATCCGCGCCGGCCTCGTCGGCGACCCCGGCAAGGGCACCCCCGAGACCGTGCGGGTGCACCCGAAGGTGTTCGCCACCCTCACCGCCCCCTCCTTCGGCCCCGTCCACAACCGCCCGACCTCGGGCTGCTGCCGCTGCGGTGTTGGCCACTTCGAGGACGACACCGCGTTAGGCACGCCCCTCGATCCCGAGTCGTACGACTACGCGGGGGCGGTGCTGTGGAACAACCACGCCTCCGACCTGTGGCGGTACTTCACCATCTACCTCCGCCGCGAGATCGCCGCCCGCGCCGGCCTCACCCAGCAAGCCGCCCGCGAACAATCCCGCGTCTCCTTCGGCAAGGTCGCCGAATACCAACGCCGCGGCGCCGTCCACTTCCACGCCATCGTCCGCTTCGACGGCCCAGACGGACCCGACACACCGCCCCCGCCGTGGGCGACCCTCGACCTCCTCACCGACGCCATCCACGCCGCCGCACGCCGCGTCGCCCTCCCCGTCCCCGCCGCCGGCGACTACCCGGCCCGCACCCTGGGTTGGGGCACCCAGCTCGACGTACAACCCATCCGGTCCACCGACGCCGACACGGACGGGGAACTGACCGAACAGGCCGTCGCCTCCTACGTGGCCAAGTACGCCACCAAAGCCGCAGAGACCACCGGCACCGTCGACCGCCGGGTCGGCAACCGCGAAGCCCTCGAACTCCTCGGCGTCCCCCCGCACCCGCGCCGCCTCATCGAAGCCTGCTACGACCTCCACCGCCTCTACCCCGACCGCAAGCTCCTCGACTGGGCCCACATGCTCGGCTTCCGCGGCCACTTCTCCACCAAATCCCGCCGCTACAGCACCACCCTCGGCGCACTGCGCCAGGTCCGCGCCGACTACCGCGCCGCCCAACAACGCGAAGCCCTCGGCCTACCCGACCCCGACGACTCCCCGGAAGCCACCACCCTCGTCCTCGCCCACTGGACCTACGCCGGCCACGGCCACACCCCCGGCGAATCCCTCCTCGCCGCCACCATCCACCGCGACATCCAGCTCAACCGCGAAACCGCCCGCGAAGCCCTGCAAGACCTCCGAGCCACGGAAGGGGACCTGCTGTGAGTGACCTCCTGCTGACCGTTGAGCAAGCCGCCGAACGCCTCGGCACGACCGCCCGCTTCCCTCGTCGGCTGATTGCCGAACGCCGCATTGCCTTCGTGAAGGTGGGGCGCCACGTGCGGATCGCGGAGAGCGCGTTGTCGGCGTACATCGCAGGCAACACTGTCGAGCCGATCCGCCAGCGCCGTTCCCGCCTCGGAAGGGCTGCCTGATGGGCAACAACAAGGGCTCGCGGCGCCGGTTCGGGTCCGTGCGGCAGTACCGGTCCGGTCGTTGGACGGCGGGCTACCTAGGGTCGGATGGGCAGGAGTATCGGGCGCCGGAGACGTTCGCGACCAAGCGGGATGCCGAGATTTGGCTGTCACAGATCGAGGCGGATCTGACGCGTGGGGATTGGCAGGACCCGAATGCTGGGGCGGTCAACTTCGAGGTGTACGCCCGTCAGTGGATTGCCGAGCGCGACCTGTCGGCGACCACTGAGGAGCTGTATCGACGGCTGCTCAGGCCGCACATCCTGCCGACCTTCTGCGCCTGGGACCCGGATGAGATCACGTCCCCCCGCGTCCGGACCTGGCGGGCCGAGCGCCTGTCGGCCACTGGAGCGGCAACGACCATTGCCAAGGCATACCGGCTGCTCAAGGCGATTCTCGAAACGGCCGTCGAGGACGAAATGATCCGCCGCAATCCGTGCCGCATTCGAGGTGCTGGCAAGGAGTCGGCACCGGAGCGGCCGACCGCGACCGTGGACCAGGTGGACGCGCTCGCCGACGCCATGGGACCGCGGTGGCGGCTGATGGTCTACATCGCCGCTTACGGTCCGGCTCGCCCGGAAGAACAGGCCGGCCTTCGGCGCCTGGACGTCGACATGGATGCCGTGGGCGTGTGGGTCCGACGTGCCGCGCCGGAGCTGACGACGGGAAAGCGTGCTGAGGGGCCCACCAAGTCCGAAGCGGGGAAGCGGTTCATCGTCCTGCCGCCGTTCATGCGCAAGGACTTGGAGCGGCATCTCAAGTGGTTTGCCGAGAAGGAGCCGAACGGCCTGCTGTTCGTAGGAGAGCGGGGCGCCCCTTTCCGCCGCTCGTCCTTCGGCCGCAAATGGCGGCGGGCCCGCGTCAAGGTGGGGCTCCCGGAGAACTTCCGCTTTTACGATCTGCGCCACACCGGGCACACCCTGGCCACCCAATCGGGCGCCACGCTCAAGGACACGATGGTCCGAGCGGGCCAGTCCTCTGAGCGGGCTGCGCTGATCTATCAGCACTCGACGCTGGAGCGGCAGCGGGATGTCGCGGCGGCTCTCGACACGCTGGTGCGCACAGAGCGGGCGAAGGCATCTGGTGCGGATCTGGTGCGCGACGCCTAGAGAGGTCTGGACAACAAAGAAGCCCCGGGCTGCTGGCCTGGGGCTTTCTGGTGGAGCGGGTGACGAGAATCGAACTCGCGCTCTGAGCTTGGGAAGCTCATGTTCTACCATTAAACTACACCCGCGTAAGTCGCCCGTTGAGGCGTCTCGTCGTTGCACACTGTACCCCATGGCCGGCCCCGGACGCATACGCTCCGGGGTCGTCGTGTTGTCGGGGCGCGCCCCCCGGTCGAGGGTGGGTCAGGGCACGGCTGGGGGCCTTGGTGAAGGGGTTGTGGAGGGGTGTTTCACGGAGTGGCGGAGTGTGCGTCCTGGGGTCGATCGGGCGTACGGTGAGGGCCGGTTGGCCGGGCCGGGGTGGGCGGAGTGCCGCGCGGGACAGGGGTGGGTTCATCCCCTAATGTGGCTTTCGTCGTTGAGGTACCGGGGAGAAGGGGAGCGATGGATCGCACCGTCGTTCGTTGTGCCGAAGGGCACGTTTTCAGCACCGCCACGCTGCCGATGCAGAACCTGGGAGCCGGACGGCTGGGCCCGGGTCGGTTGATCAGGTGCCCGCAGTGCGCGCGGATGCGGAGTGTGGTGCCGGTGTCGGTCGCGGTCCCGGCCGAGGGCGAGAAGTAGGCAGGCCGGACGGGACGCGGGGGCCCGTGGCCGATTCGGCCATGGGCCCTGCTGCCGCGTAATCTGCTGGTGTGCTGCTCTCAGACAAGGACATCCGGACCGAGATCGACAACGGACGGGTCAGGGTCGACCCGTACGAGCCGACCATGGTGCAGCCGTCGAGCATCGACGTGCGGCTGGACCGATTTTTCAGGGTGTTCGAGAACCACCGCTACCCGCACATCGATCCGGCCGTCGAGCAGCCGGACCTGACGCGGCTGGTGGAGCCCGAGGGGGACGACGCGTTCATCCTCCACCCCGGGGAGTTCGTGCTGGCGTCCACGTACGAAGTGATCTCGCTGCCGGACGACGTCGCCTCCCGGCTGGAGGGCAAGTCCAGCCTCGGCCGGCTGGGGCTGCTGACGCACTCGACGGCGGGCTTCATCGACCCCGGTTTCTCGGGTCACGTGACCCTGGAGCTGTCGAACGTCGCGACGCTGCCGATCAAGCTCTGGCCCGGTATGAAGATCGGGCAGCTCTGCCTGTTCCGGCTGACGTCGGCGGCGGAGTTCCCGTACGGGTCGGAGAAGCACGGCTCGCGCTATCAGGGGCAGCGGGGGCCGACGCCCTCGCGGTCCTACCTCAACTTCCACCGGACGCAGGTGTGAGCGTATGACCGGACGCGCGCGGGAGAACCTGACCTACGAGGCCTTCGGCGACGCCGTGCGCGAGATGGCACAGGCGATCGCCGACGACGGCTTTGAGCCCGACATAGTGCTGTCGATCGCCCGCGGCGGGGTTTTCGTGGCCGGCGGCCTGGCCTACGCGCTCGACTGCAAGAACATCCACCTGGTCAACGTGGAGTTCTACACCGGGGTCGGCACCACGCTGGAGATGCCGGTGATGCTGGCGCCCGTGCCGAACGTGATCGACTTCTCCGACAAGAAGGTGCTGATCGCGGACGACGTCGCCGACACCGGCAAGACGCTGAAGCTGGTCCACGACTTCTGCGTCGACCATGTCGCCGAGGTGCGCAGCGCGGTGATCTACGAGAAGCCGCACTCGCTCGTGAAGTGCGACTACGTGTGGCGGCGCACCGACGACTGGATCAACTTCCCGTGGAGTGTCGTGCCTCCAGTACATAAGTCCGGAGAGGCACCCAAGGGGAACAGGGAAGCCCTCTGATCTGCGGCTTTCCGTCGAATGTCATTCGGGAGCCCTCGGACGTCACCGGGGCTCTCAAGCATGATGGCGCCTTCTGATCCGTAGCTCTAAGCGAAGCGGTCATCTACGGCCCTTGCGGTTGCTTCCGCGCTTTGGAACGTCGAGATCGGTCGTGATCGGTTGCTGTGGTTGCAGTACAACGCTGCGGTACCGCCGTCAGTGCAACTCGGTCTCCCAGGGCTCGAACGGTGGCTTCACTTGGTAGCTCGGATCACAGTGCAAGCGGACCCATTGCGCGGCACGGTACTGGGCGTCCCCCTGGTTCAGCACTTCCCCATTTTCGTCCACCTCTAGGACGTTGGCGAAGATTGCAAAGACCTGCTCCAACGAAGATCCGAAAGCCATGAGCTGAGGCCGGTAGTCGGTGCCCTCCAAGAGATCCACGTCAAGGGTGCCATTCGCGATGTATAAGGCGAAGAGGCGCAGCGCTGCGCGTACGTCTACAGGAAGGTGATCCACGGGGGACATCATCTCTCGGACCGGAACGTGAAGCCCCAGTTTGGAAGACGCCGTATGCGGATGATGGCTGACCTGGGCCGGAGCGTGGTTGGCGCCGTTGTTCCCCGTGAGTCCCCGCTATGTCCCGCTGTAACGGGCACGCAACGGGCACTGGGCCTCTTCGTCCCGAAGGAACTTTGCTGGGCGCTTGACCTCAGGCTGGTCTGTCTCTCACCTGCTGCGACGGTCCGCAGACGTCCGCGGTTGTTCGCCGCTGTGCGTCGGCGTTGTCACGCAGTTAGACACTCACGTCCGTCGACCCGCCCACCAGAAGGCAGGTACGAAACAACGTCGCAAGAGGAGCTGAGAGACAAAACTTCTGGCCCCGAGGGGTGTTCCCGTGGCAGGGTCCCCGCCATGGCAGACATGGACAGCATCGTGATCACCTCGCTCGCCGAGCGGCCGTCGTTGGCCTCCCGGATCTACGAGATCGCTGAGACCTGGCCGGCCTTCATACCGAACGATCCGGTCGCGGGTGCCTTGCTGAGCCGGGTGGTCGAGAACTTCCCCCAATACTGCGTAGTGGCAACGGACGGTGGCCGTGTTGTTGCGCGTGGGCTGAGTGTGCCTTTCAACGCCGAGCTTGACGGCCGCGAGGAGATGCCGGACAAGGGCTGGGACCAGGTGCTCGTGTGGGCGTTCCACGACCAGCGCCGCGGGCATTCACCGACAACAGTCAGTGCGCTGGAGATCACGGTAGACACCGAATACCTCGGCCGTGGCCTGTCCTACTGCATGCTGGCCGGGCTGCGGGACGCCGTCGGCCGACAGGACCACGACGTGCTGTTGGCTCCGGTCCGTCCCACAGCCAAGCACCTCGAACCGCGCGTCCCCATGGCCGACTACATCCGCCGACAGCGCGACGACGGATTGCCGACCGACCCATGGCTGCGAGTACATGTCAAGGCCGGTGGCAGCATCGTAAAGGTCGCTTCGGCGTCGATGACGGTCAGCGGCTCTCTGGCCCAGTGGCAACAGTGGACCGGTCTGCCCTTCGACAGCGACGGTGACATCGGCGTGCCCGGCGCCCTCGTCCCGGTGCACTGTGACACCGCACATGACCATGCGGTCTACGTTGAACCCAACGTATGGATCCGGCACGGCGTGAATCCTCACGCCGCCTGACGATCACCGCTCCCCAAGGTCAATCCTCAACTGACGTTCGAGGATGAGCACCTGCGCCGGTGTTCGGAGCACCGCCCCTGACCAGGGGAATGGGCGTCGGCGACTGTCGTCATCTGTCGCCGTTGGCTACCGTCGGACGGCCCAGAGACGGCCCCAAGCTCCGAACTCGTCGTGGCCTCCGGCTTGTTTGCGACTCGGCTAGGAATCGCTGAACCAGGAGCCGATCGAGTTCCATTGGAGGGTATCCCGCCAGGCAATCTCGCCCGCCGCCCAGCCCGCCAAAGCTGCGATGACCTTGTCCGCTGAGAGTGTCCGTGTCTGATAGTGCTCGGCGGGACTGCGATCACGATATTCGAGCTCGTAGGTGCCGTCAGGCCGGAGCCAGACCTGGGCGTAGCAGTCCGCGTCCGCGGCGCACTCCAACACGAGGAACCCGTCGCGGGGAAGGCTCAACACCGCTGCTTCCAGTCTGGCGCCGCGTGGGCAGTTCTGGTCGGGGCGGTGGCCTGGGTGCGCGGGGGGGCCCGAGCCTGCGGGGTCTTCTCGGACGGGCTCGGCCGGCGGCAGTCCGCAGGCGTCGACCAGCTCGAAGAAGACGTCTTCCACGAGCGGCTCCGCTTTCTTGGTCAGGACCACACGCAGTGCTTCCCGATCCGCGGTAAAGCCGCCCTCGGCCGCCCAGACCGCTATCTGCTCCGCCGTCTTGGGAACGTCCGCGAGCAACCAGCGGACCCTCCTATCTTTGTCGGTCTCCCCCCTTGGCGCCTCATCCTCCGAAGGCGGCGACACCGACACTTCGTAGTCGGCAGCCATCACCGGATCAAGGAAGGTCGACCAGGTCACCCCGGACGGAGTGAGACCGCGGACGTAGCAGACATCGCTGTCCATGACGCTTGCGATCATGACTGGCGAGCCAGTTGCTGTGACCAGCCGGTGCAGCCAGCGGTCGTCGTCGTTCTCCGGCAGATAGTCATTCACTTGCAGCGTCTGCCAGCCACCGGGGCGCGGCCAGCACTCGTCGAAGTATTCGGCACGCTCCTCGATGCACCACTCCGGGTCATCGAATACAGGCAGGTCCCGCAACGAAGAATCGCTACGAACTAGAACAAAATCGCCAGAATAACTCATGCTTCCTCCCCAGGGACTGCCGCGATGCTAGCGACGGGGGCGGACACCGGCTGGGTTGCCCACGCAGTCGGCGTAGCGACTTTGGCCGGGAGTTTCAACGAGCCAGTCAAGCACCGGGGCGCTCGGATCCTGGAGCCCCAGTTTGGAAGACTGAGGCTGCGGACCCGGCCTCACCTGGGGGGACGCTGACCTGCGGCAAAGTGACCCCGTCACCGCTGTTCCCCGTGGGTCCCCGTTCGGCACCGCCTCACCTGGCACGGCTGTGGCACGCCCGGTCCCTCGACGCGAAGTGTGGGCGTAGTCGCTGAGGTCTGCCGGGCCATGTGGTGTCAGTACTTCCGTACAAGCATCGGAGCGCCGGCCGCCCCAGCCACCGAGGTTCTCACCTTCATGCCCCTGGGCCTATCCTGCGGGCGGCCGGTGGCGGGCGGCCGTGCCGAGCGGGGCGAAGACTGGAGCGTGGGCGCGGCCGGACGTCGGCCGCGCGCCCGGCGGAGCGTGAGCGACGCCGGGTGCCTTGATGAGGTAGAGAAACCTGTAACAGGCCTGGTCAGGAGGCAACTGTCCTGTCTCGGTTGACAGAGTGTGGCTTCACCTGATGCTTGACACCGCTTGCCTCGGCTTGAAGTCAGCGAACCCACAGCCCAGGGAGCTCCGCTCGAATGGCTTCGAGATCGGCAGGCGTATGTCCGCGGGCGTGAATCCAGGACTCGTCCTCGATGCCGTCCCGGCGCACCAGTCGGCCGGGAGCTGCGTACCAGCGCACTGGCGAGTCGTTTTTGCTCGCCCACATCGGATGGTCAGGCAGGTCCACCCGCACATAGCGAGCCTGGAGGTTCGGCATGAGCGTGTCTGGGAGCTCGCAGGCGTCGTAGAGGTTGTGGTTGTCCGCTCCGAAGAGCGACTCGCTGAGTACGAGTTCCACCCAGGCCAAGGACATCCGATCGAAGAAGGGAATCCAACCCTCAGACGATTCCACCAGCACCGGCGGGTCCTCCTGCTCGATCTCGTCCAGCGGAATCCCCCAGTACGCACATCCCTGGTTCTCGTGGCGAAAGATCAGGACACCGTTCAAGGCGTCATCGACGTAGAGCCCGGTCGGCCGGACCAGAGGGTCCTGCTGTCGGGTCAGGTCGTCACGCTGGCCGAAGAGCTCAAAACCCTCCCGCAAGGCAGCCGGAAGCTCGAAGCCCAGATCGGCCTCCGCAGTAGCCAACTCGTTTTGGGCGCAGCCGTCTTCCGCTCGCAGAGGGCACCCCGTCCATGCATCGGCGAACCAGCGCACGAAGTCCCAAGCCTGGGAACGATTCTGCACCCCGCCCCGTAGCACCACTGACACGTCAGGGTCGTTCAACATGCCGGGGAGGCTACCGCCTCCCTCAGCCACGCGACCGGACGTGACCCCGCAGCGATCGGACGGGTAACTCAGAAGGTGCGTTACCTCGTGCTGCCGGTAGTGATGAGGCGGCTTGTGAAGCCGTGTTGGCGCAGTCGTTCGTACGCGGCCATCACTTCGGCCGGCACCGGCTGGCTGATCATGAAGCCCTGCTCCGGGTAGATCAGCAGCCGTTGAAGTGCACCGACAAGCATATCGATCACCAGACGAGCATCGCCGATGGAGTCCACGTACTCGCCCAACGTCAGCGGTGTGGAAGCACTGATGATCTCAACTTCGGGCCACAGCTTGCGTGTCGTGGCGTACGCTCGCCTCTCCTCGTACAGAGTCAAGGACGCCTGGAGTGTCCTGCCTCCGGTACGTAAGCCGGGAGGACAGGCCAAGCCGAACACGGAAGCGATCTGACCTCGGCTGTCGCACGGACGGTCCACAGGCTGTGGGTCGCGGGTTTCCCGCCGGGACCGTGTCGCGTGGGTGTCGGGTGTCGCGGACTCGTGCCGGGCAGCGCGGCACCGATCAGCCCTTTCTCCTGTGACTGCGCGAGCGGTTCTCGACCGGCTTGCCGTTCCCTCATACGCGCCTGGCGACACGCGGAACGGGCGGGCACCCCCGTCGGGGTGCCCGCCCGTTCCGCGGCGGAAGCGGGTGGTCGGTCAGATTACCGGCAGCTTGAAGAGCACCAGCAGTGCGATCAGCTGGATGGATGCCGCGCCCAGCGCCTTCGGCCAGGGCAGGTCGTGGGACTTGCTCACCATGGAGGTGAGAAGCGCGGCGCAGCCGATCCACGTGGCCCAGCCCAGGACCTGGACGAACATGTTGGCGCTGCCGAGGAAGATCGCGAAGACCAGGCGCGGGGCGTCGGTGATCGACGTGATCAGCATCGCGAGGCCGATGGTGGGCGCCCAGGCGCCGTCGCCGCCGAACTGCCGGGCGAGGGCGTTGGTGACGGCGCCGAGCATCACGCCGCTGAGGACGACCGCGACGGCGGTACTGAGCACCCAGGGGATGCTGGTGGAGAGGTTGGCGTCGATCACGTCCTCGCGGGCGGTGTCGAAGCCGAAGACGGCGAGCAGCCCGTAGAGGAACGTGACGGTGAGCGCGGGCGCCCACACCTGGTAGTCCCGCATCTGCCAGAAGGTGGCCGCAGGGCGCATCACGATCCCGCTGAGCAGCTGCTTCCAGGGCAGCCGCGGGCCGGCCGGGGGCGCGGTGGTCCGGCCGGCGCGGTAGGTGGAGATGTTGTCGGGTTGCTGCGTCCCTTGCGGGTCGTAGGAGTCCGGGTCGTCGCCGATGGAGAAGGCGCGGGTGTGTCCGGGGTCGTTGTCGTACGAGTGCTGCTGTGCCGGCGTGCCGAAGTACTCGGGCTCGCCGTCGGCGGCCGGTGAGAACCCGTACTGGGGCGGCTGCTGGCCGCCCGGCCGGGTGTTCTGCTGAGGGTGTCCGCCGTACTGCTGATGCGGGTGCTGCACGTCCCCGTCCCGTCCGCGTCCGTTGTCGAATCCAGCCACGTCCTCGAACGTACCCGGTCCTGCGGGCGGAGGGCGGAGCCCTCCGCCCCCGGACGGGCTTTGCGGCCAAGCTGTGACAGACGGCCGACGGGCCGACGGGGTGCTTACGGGGCGAGGGCCTCGCCGAAGCGGGCGTCGGGCGACGGGGCCTTGATCGTGGCGCCGTTGAAGAAGAAGGAGCGTTCGGTGGCGAGGCCACTGCTCGCGCCGGGGAAGACCCAGGCGCCGCCGTCGTTGGTGTCCTCGCCGGGGGCGCCGGCGACCAGGTCGGCCTTGCGGTCGCGGTTGCCGTCGACGAGCCGGAGCGCGCTGCCGAAGGCGTCCTTCTTCTCGGGGGTGCCGGGGACGCGGTAGGAGTCCTGGCCGTAGGTGTGGATGTTCTTCGTGGTCAGGCCGGTGGCCGAACCGCGGAAGACCCAGATCGTGCCGGCGTCGGTGGCCTTGCCGATGTCGTTGCCGGGGGCGCCGATGGCCGCGTCCAGGTACCCGTCGCCGTCGATGTCGCCCAGGGAGATGCCCGCGCCGAAGTGGTCGGCGTTCTGATCGGTCCCCGGCACGCCGGCGGTGTCCTGGGTCCAGACCTGGCTGCCGGACTTCCCTTCCTGGGCCGGTCCGCCTGGTCCGCCCAGGTAGACGCGTACGCTGCCGCCGTCGAAGAAGGAGTCGTTGAGCTCGTCGCGGTCGGCCGGTGAACCGAGGACGAGATCGGTGTATCCGTCGTGGTTGATGTCGCCGGACGCGCCGGAGGCACTCGTCGCGCCCCCGCGCATGCTGCGGCTGTAGGTCAACCCGTTGGGGCCGCCGACGAGCAGGCGACCCACGCCGTACGACTCGGCGGGGATGATGCTCTCCTCGACGATCGAGGTGCCGAGGAGGACCAGGTCGTCGGCACCGTCCTCGTTGTAGTCGCCCGAGGTGAGGCCGCCGGCCACGTAGATCTCGGAATCCCAGCTGAAGGCCGCGTCGGCGGCGCGCATCAGGTGCCTGGGCGCCGTGTCGTCCCCGTGGTGGGTCGACACCGTCGAGTGGGTCATGACGGCCAGCTGGGTGTCCTCCCCGGTGAAGCGGCCGGCCGCCAGGCCCACTCCGAAGCTGCCGTGGACCTGCGGGGCCCCGTCCTGCAGCCAGGTGCTGCCGGCCGCCTGGAGGCCGCTCTTGGAGCCCCACAGGACGACCGCTGCGCCCGCGTCCGTCATGCCCGCGACGTCCTTGCCGGGGATGCCGACGACGAGGTCGGCGTAGCCGTCGTTGTCGAGGTCGCCGGAGGCGGTGGACTTGCCGAAGCGGTCGCCGGCGACGGCGACCCCTGCGATGCCCACGGTGCTGGAGCTGAAGGTGGCGCGACGGGCGGTGGAATAGCCCTTGGCGGAGCCGTAGAGCACGGCGACGTAGCCGCGCGGCGGACGCCTTGCTGACGGTGGCGCCGGGGGCGGCGACGACCAGGTCGGAGTACCCGTCGCCGTTGAAGTCGTCATGGGCGACGCGGGCGGCGGGCGCGGGTGCGGCCGTCGCCGGGGCCGTGGCGGCGGTGATGGTGGCGCCGATCGCGAGCAGAGTCGCCGCCAGGGCGGCGGCGGAGGTACGGAACCCGCCGAAGGGTTTCGTGGTGTGCACGGGGCTGCTCCAGGGCTTGTGCCGGGGGCCGGGCAGGATCGGTGGGGGGACGGCGCGGCGCCCGTGCCGCCCGTCGCGTACATGACGCTTGTCCGGAGGCGGAGGTTGTGCGGGCGACCCGCGGGTTCATTCGCTGTTCATGATTCCGCGACCGGTCCTTCGGGAGGTGGGGGCGGCCCGGCAGCCCGGTCCGTGTGCGGGGCGCGGGTTTCGCGGGCGGGGCTGTGACCGCTTAGCGTTCGGGGGCAACGTGATCCGAAGGGACGGGAACCGCCGATGGCCATCAGGGTTGTACCGAACGCAGCACGCCCCCGCGTGCGTCATGCCGTGCGGGTCAGCGCCCGCGTCGCGGCCGGGGCGGCCGCCGCCGGGCTGCTGACTCTCTCGCTGTCGGCGTGCAGCCTGCTGACGACCGATTCCGCGGGCTCCCCTGCGCCCTCGGCCTCACCGGCGGGCGACACCGCCGGCCAGGGCTCCGCGTCCAATGTGCCGACCGCGCCCGACGCGAAGGTGCTGGCCGGACTGCCGGCCCGTATGGAGGCCGACGGCACGACGATCACCGTCGGCGACCCGGCGGCGCCGAAGACCGTCCACGTCTACGAGGACCCGCGCTGCCCGATCTGCCAGGCCTTCGAGAAGGCGGCCGGACCGCAGTTGGCGGCGCTGGCGGCGGACGGCCGGATCCGGATCCAGTACACGCTGGCCTCGTTCCTCGACGAGAAGCTGGGCGGCGAGGGCTCCCTGAGGGCCGGGAACGCCCTGCGTGCCTCCGTCGAGGCCGGCAGGGGCGCCTTCACGACGTACCACGAGACGCTCTACGCCCACCAGCCCAGCGAGACCGAGGACGGCTTCACCGACGCGTACTTGCTGAAGCTCGCGGAGGGTGTCGACGGGCTGCGCGGCGCCGCCTTCGACCAGGCCGTGGGCAAGGGGTCCTACCGGGACTTCGTCACCGCCTCCGAGGACGCGTTCGTCAAGAGCGGTGCCACGGGCACCCCGTACGTCACGATCGACGGCGAGGCGGTGTCCCAGGCCGACCTCCAGAAGCTGTTCGACCCGGCGTCCTTCGCGCTGCTGCTGCGGCAGGCCGGGATCGGCGGCTGACGGCCCCGTACCAGGCCGCCCCGCACAACGCCGGTGGGCGCGTACGGACTTCCGTACGCGCCCACCGGCGTTGCGATGTGAGGGACGGGCCCGCCTACTTCGCGGGCTCGGGCTCCGGTTCCACGGCCGTCTCCTGCGCGCCGTCCGGGTCGAGCGGGGTCCTGACGGAGTCCAGCAGCAGCTGGGCGACGTCGACGACCTGCAGCGTCTCCTTGGCCTTGCCCTCGTTCTTCCGGCCGTTGACGGAGTCCGAGAGCATCACCAGGCAGAACGGGCAGGCGGTGGAGACGATGTCCGGGTTGAGGGACAGGGCCTCGTCGACGCGCTCGTTGTTGATGCGCTTGCCGATCCGCTCCTCCATCCACATGCGGGCGCCGCCGGCGCCGCAGCAGAAGCCGCGCTCCTTGTGGCGGTGCATCTCCTCGTTCCGCAGCCCCGGCACCTTGGCGATGATCTCGCGCGGCGGTGTGTAGACCTTGTTGTGGCGGCCCAGGTAGCAGGGGTCGTGGTAGGTGATGACGCCCTCGACCGGGGTGACGGGGACGAGCCTGCCCTCGTCGACCAGGTGCTGGAGCAGCTGGGTGTGGTGGATGACCTCGTACTCGCCGCCGAGCTGCGGGTACTCGTTCGCCAGGGTGTTGAAGCAGTGCGGGCAGGTGGCGACGATCTTCTTCTTCGAGGCGGGGAGCTTGGTGCTCGCGTCCTCGTCGTCCTCGCCGAAGGCCATGTTCAGCATCGCGACGTTCTCGGCGCCGAGCTGCTGGAAGAGGAACTCGTTGCCCAGGCGGCGGGCGGAGTCACCGGTGCAGTTCTCCTCGCCGCCCATGATCGCGAACTTCACGCCCGCGATGTTGAGCAGCTCGGCGAAGGCCTTGGTGGTCTTCTTGGCCCGGTCCTCCAGGGAGCCGGCGCAGCCGACCCAGTAGAGGTACTCCACCTCCGTGAGGTCCTCGATGTCCTCGCCCACGACGGGGACCTCGAAGTCGACCTCCTTGACCCACGCCAGGCGCTGCTTCTTGGGCAGGCCCCAGGGGTTGCCCTTCTTCTCCAGGTTCTTGAGCATCGTGCCCGCCTCGGACGGGAACGCGGACTCGATCATGACCTGGTAGCGGCGCATGTCGACGATGTGGTCGATGTGCTCGATGTCCACGGGGCACTGCTCGACGCACGCGCCGCAGGTGGTGCAGGACCACAGGACGTCGGGGTCGATGACGCCGTTCTCCTCGGCGGTGCCGATCAGCGGGCGCTCGGCCTCGGCGAGGGCCGCGGGAGGGACAGCCGCGAGCTGCTCCTCGGACGCCTTCTCCTCGCCCTCCATGGTCTTGCCGCCGCCGGCGAGCAGGTAGGGCGCCTTGGCGTGCGCGTGGTCGCGCAGCGACATGATCAGCAGCTTGGGGGAGAGCGGCTTGCCGGTGTTCCAGGCGGGGCACTGCGACTGGCAGCGGCCGCACTCGGTGCAGGTCGAGAAGTCGAGGATGCCCTTCCAGGCGAACTGCTCCACCTGGCTGACGCCGAAGACGTCGTCCTCGCCCGGGTCCTCGAAGTCGATCGGCTTGCCGCCGGAGGTCATCGGCAGCAGGGCGCCGAGCGCGACACCGCCGTCGGCGTTGCGCTTGAACCAGATGTTCGGGAAGGCCAGGAAACGGTGCCAGGCGACGCCCATGTCGGTCTTGAGGGCGACCGTGATCATCCAGATGAACGAGGTGCCGATCTTGATCATCGCGGTCAGGTAGACCAGGTTCTGCAGCGTCGTGACGCTCAGCCCCTTGAAGGCCGCGACCAGCGGGTACGAGGCGAAGTAGGCGGCCTCGTAGCCGTGCACGCCCGCCAGGGCGCCCTCCAGGCCGCGCAGCGTCATGATCGCGAGGCCGATGATGAGGATGACGGCCTCGACGAAGTACGCCTGGCCGAGGTTGGAGCCGGAGAAGCGGGACTTGCGCCCGGCCCGGCTCGGCAGCGACAGCTGGCGGATGACGATCAGCGTGAGGATGCCGAGCGTCGTCATCAGGCCGATGAATTCGACGAACACCTCGTACGGCAGCCAGTGGCCGATGACCGGCAGCGCCCAGTCGGCCTGGAAGAGCTGCCCGAAGGCGTTCACCAGGGTGAGGACGAGGGAGAAGAAGCCGACGGCGACGAACCAGTGCGCGACGCCGACCACGCCCCAGCGGTTCATCCGGGTGTGCCCCAGGAACTCCCGGACCACCGTGAGGGTGCGCGCGCGCCAGTCGTCGGTGCGCGTGCCCGCGGGTACGTTCTGGCCGAGTCGTACGAACCGGTAGATCTGGGCGATGGCTCGGCTGAACAGCGCCACGCCGACCACGGCGAGTACCAGCGACACGATGATCGCGGCGAGTTGCATTTCAGGGCTCCTCGGGCCTGCGAGAGCGGAGGCGCGGGCCGACTGCCCGGCTGGCTACTAAGCAGTAACTTATGTGGTTCTCCTGAGGGTACCCAGTATCGGCGCGCGTGCGCAGCCGCGCCGCCGGTGATCTGTGTCGCTGAGGGCGGCCTTGCCCGGTCGGCGGCCGGCGCCGGACCGGGGCGGGACGGGCCGCCGTCGCGCTCCGCGGGCGGCCATGCGCGCAGGGTCGGCGCTAAAGTTGAGCGGACGTGACTCAGGTCTGTTGACAGCGAGAGAACCGTCCGGCATCCTTGAGTCAGTTCCACTCATGTAGGCAGTTGGAGGGTTTCACCATGGCACGTGCGGTCGGCATCGACCTGGGCACGACTAACTCCGTCGTCAGCGTTCTCGAAGGCGGCGAGCCCACCGTCATCACCAACGCCGAGGGTGCCAGGACCACGCCGTCCGTCGTCGCCTTCGCGAAGAACGGTGAGGTTCTCGTCGGCGAGGTCGCCAAGCGGCAGGCCGTCACCAACGTCGACAGGACCGTCCGGTCGGTCAAGCGCCACATGGGCACCGACTGGCGGATCAACCTGGACGGCAAGGACTTCAACCCGCAGCAGATGAGCGCCTTCATCCTGCAGAAGCTGAAGCGTGACGCCGAGGCATACCTGGGCGAGAAGGTGACCGACGCGGTCATCACCGTCCCGGCGTACTTCAACGACTCCGAGCGCCAGGCCACCAAGGAGGCCGGCGAGATCGCGGGCCTCAACGTCCTGCGTATCGTCAACGAGCCCACGGCCGCCGCCCTGGCGTACGGCCTGGACAAGGACGACCAGACCATCCTCGTCTTCGACCTCGGTGGCGGCACCTTCGACGTCTCGCTGCTGGAGATCGGCGACGGCGTCGTCGAGGTGAAGGCCACCAACGGCGACAACCACCTCGGTGGTGACGACTGGGACCAGCGCATCGTCGACTTCCTGGTGAAGCAGTTCGCCTCGGGTCACGGCGTGGACCTGTCCAAGGACAAGATGGCGCTGCAGCGTCTGCGCGAGGCCGCCGAGAAGGCGAAGATCGAGCTGTCCTCGTCCACCGAGACCTCGATCAACCTGCCCTACATCACGGCGTCCGCCGAGGGCCCGCTGCACCTGGACGAGCGCCTCACCCGCGCCCAGTTCCAGCAGCTGTCCGCGGACCTGCTGGAGCGCTGCAAGATCCCGTTCCACAACGTCATCAAGGACGCGGGCATCCAGCTCTCCGAGATCGACCACGTCGTTCTCGTCGGTGGCTCCACCCGCATGCCCGCCGTCGCCGAGCTCGTCAAGGAGCTGACCGGCGGTCAGGACGCCAACAAGGGCGTGAACCCGGACGAGGTCGTGGCCATCGGTGCCGCGCTCCAGGCCGGTGTGCTCAAGGGCGAGGTCAAGGACGTCCTGCTGCTCGACGTCACCCCGCTGTCCCTCGGTATCGAGACCAAGGGCGGCATCATGACCAAGCTGATCGAGCGCAACACCACGATCCCGACGAAGCGTTCGGAGATCTTCACCACGGCCGAGGACAACCAGCCGTCGGTCCAGATCCAGGTCTACCAGGGCGAGCGCGAGATCGCGGCGTACAACAAGAAGCTCGGCATGTTCGAGCTCACGGGCCTGCCGCCGGCCCCGCGCGGCATCCCGCAGATCGAGGTCGCCTTCGACATCGACGCCAACGGCATCATGCACGTCTCCGCCAAGGACCTCGGTACCGGCAAGGAGCAGCGCATGACCGTCACCGGTGGCTCCGCGCTGCCGAAGGACGACATCGACCGCATGATGCGCGAGGCCGAGCAGTACGCGGAGGAGGACCACAAGCGCCGTGAGTCCGCCGAGACCCGCAACCAGGCCGAGCAGCTGGTCTACCAGACGGAGAAGTTCCTCAAGGACAACGAGGACAAGGTCCCCGGTGACGTCAAGACCGAGGTCGAGGCGGCCGTCGAGGACCTGAAGGAGAAGCTGAAGGGCGAGGACTCCGCCGCCATCCGCGAGGCCACCGAGAAGGTCGCCGCCACTTCCCAGAAGCTGGGCCAGGCGCTCTACGCCAACGCCCAGGCCGAGGGTGGCGCGGCCGGTGCCGCCGGTGCCGCGGGCGGTGCCCAGGCCGACGACGACGTCGTCGACGCCGAGATCGTCGACGAGGACAAGAAGGACGGTGCCGCGTGACGGAGGAGACCCCGGGCTTCGAGCAGGAGCCTGACGTCCCCTCTGCCGAGGCTGGTGCCGCGTCGTCCGCGGACTCCGCGGGTGACACGGCACCGGGTGCCGGGTCCGCCGAGCAGGCGGCCCCGGCGGCCCCGGCCGGGGACGCGAACGCCACGGTCGCTCTGCAGGCGCAGCTGGACCAGGTGCGTACGGCGCTCGGTGAGCGCACGGCGGACCTGCAGCGGCTCCAGGCGGAGTACCAGAACTACCGCCGCCGGGTGGAGCGGGACCGCATCGCCGTCCGCGAGGTCGCGATCGCCAATCTGCTCACCGAACTGCTTCCCGTGCTCGACGACATCGGCCGTGCCCGGGACCACAAGGAACTGGTCGGCGGCTTCAAGTCGGTCGGCGAGTCCCTGGAGACGGTGGCCGCCAAGCTGGGCCTCCAGCAGTTCGGCAAGGAGGGCGAGCCCTTCGACCCGCTGGTGCACGAGGCCCTGATGCACAGCTACTCGCCGGACGTCGCACAGACGACCTGCGTGCAGATCCTGCAGCCCGGGTATCGCATCGGAGAGCGCACCATCCGCCCCGCGCGGGTGGCGGTCGCCGAGCCCCAGCCGGGCACGCAGAGCAACGCTGACTCGGCGGACGAGGAGAACGGTGGCCCGGAACAGGGCTGACGTGAGTCGCGCGCAGAAGGCACGGAAGGAGGGACGCCGGGGATGAGCATCAGCAGGGATTTGTTCGAGAAGGATCTCTACAAGGTCCTCGGCGTCCCGAAGGACGCCACCGAGGCGGAGATCAAGAAGGCGTACCGGAAGCTCGCCCGCGAGTTCCACCCGGACGCCAACAAGGGCGACGCCAAGGCCGAG
This sequence comes from Streptomyces sp. RLA123, assembly GCF_056270165.1. NCBI lineage: Bacteria > Bacillati > Actinomycetota > Actinomycetes > Kitasatosporales > Streptomycetaceae > Streptomyces > Streptomyces sp. RLA123. The sequence continues at coordinate 4,320,497 of NZ_JBWDOR010000003.1, forward strand.
GAGCGCTTCAAGGAGATCTCCGAGGCCAATGACGTCCTCTCGGACCCCAAGCGCCGCAAGGAGTACGACGAGGGTCGCGCCCTCTTCGGCAACGGCGGCCTCCGCGGCGGCCCGGCCGGCGCGGGCGGGTTCGGCTTCGACCTCGGTGATCTCTTCGGCGGTGGCGCCGCCGGCGGTACCGGCGCGCCCCAGGGCGGCGGCTTCGGCGGCGGCCTCGGGGACGTGTTCGGCGGTCTGTTCAACCGGGGCGGTACGACGACCCGTACGCAGCCCCGGCGCGGCCAGGACGTCGAGACCGAGGTGACGCTGAAGTTCACCGAGGCGGTGGACGGTGCCACGGTCCCGCTGAAGATGACCAGCCAGGCCCCCTGCAAGGCCTGTTCGGGCACCGGCGACAAGAACGGCACGCCGCGGGTGTGCCCGACCTGCGTCGGCACCGGCCAGGTCTCACGCGGCGGCGGTGGCGGTTTCTCGCTCACCGACCCCTGCGTGGACTGCAAGGGCCGCGGCCTGATCGCGCAGGACCCCTGCGAGGTCTGCAACGGCAGCGGCCGGGCCCGCTCGGCGCGCACCATGCAGGTGCGCATCCCGGCCGGTGTCACCGACGGGCAGCGCATCCGGCTGCGCGGCAAGGGCGGCCCCGGCGAGCGCGGCGGCCCGGGCGGCGACCTGTACGTCACCGTGCACGTCGACGCCCACCCGGTCTTCGGCCGTAAGGGCGACAACCTCACCGTCGTGGTGCCGGTCTCCTTCACGGAGGCGGCTCTCGGCGGCGAGATCAAGGTCCCGACGCTCGGCGGTCCCCCGGTCACCCTGAAGTTGCCCCCGGGCACGCCCAACGGGCGTACGCTGCGGGCGCGTGGCAAGGGCGGCGTCCGCAAGGACGGTACGCACGGCGATCTGCTGGTCACCGTCGAGGTCGCTGTTCCGGCGGCCACCGAGGGCAAGGCGCTGGACGCCCTGGAGGCGTACCGCGAGGCGACCGCGGACACCGATCCGCGGGCAGAGCTGTTCCAGGCCGCGAAGGGAGTCTGAAACCGATGAGCATGGGCGGCGGCATGCGGGGCGGACGGGGCCGCAACCCGTACGAGCTGACGGACGAGTCCCCCGTCTATGTCATCTCGGTGGCGGCTCAGCTCTCCGGCCTGCACCCTCAGACCCTCCGGCAGTACGACCGGCTCGGCCTGGTCTCGCCCGACCGCACGGCCGGCCGGGGCCGCCGCTACTCGGCCCGTGACATCGAGCTGCTGCGCGAGGTCCAGCGTCTGTCACAGGACGAGGGCATCAACCTCGCGGGCATCAAGCGCATCATCGAACTGGAGAACCAGGTCGCTGCCCTCCAGTCGCGGGTGGCCGAGCTGGCCGCCGCGGTCGAGGGCGCCGCGGCTGCCATGCAGCAGCGCGAAGCGGCCGTCCACGCCTCCTACCGGCGGGACCTGGTGCCGTACCAGGACGTTCAGCAGACGTCGGCGCTGGTGGTGTGGCGGCCCGCCAGGCGGCCCGAGTAGACCCGGCGAAGCTCTCTACGCCAGCAGGTCGGCGGGCCCCTGCGACACGTGGTGCAGATGGCGGCCCGAGGCGATCATGGCGTGCAGCAGCCGGTGGCCCTCCGCCGCGGGCACGAGCCCCTCGGCGCATGCGTCCCGCATCAGGTCGAAGGTCTCCTTCGTGGTGATGCCGCGCCGGCGCGTGAAGTTGCGGGCGGAGCGGTCGTCGGTGATCCAGACGGAGCCGCGGAACTCCCGCCGCCGCGTGATCAGTACACAGGTCTCGGCCTCCCCGAGATGCCGGGTCGGCGCGTTCGCCGGGCCGCCGAAGACCGCGCGGCGCAGCCGGTCGACCTCCCGCAGCTCGTCCCTCTCGGTGATCTCCACGGGCTCGCCCAGCCAGCCGGCCTCGGCGAGCCCGGTCAGCCGGGGGAGGAACCGCGCGGAGCGGGCGGCCTCGTGGGCGACGGCCTGGGTCCAGCGGCCGCGGCCGTCCAGCACCTTCTCCAGCAGGAGCATCCGGTCCACGGCGGCGAAGTTGCACAGGACGGTGTTGTCCGGGAACCACCAGGCGGTCATGGCTGGAAGACCAGGTCCCCTTCTTCCGCGTCCTGTTGATCGTTGCCGCCTGCGGTGCCGTTGCCGTTCCCGTCGCCTGGCGCGGGTTCGGGGGCCAGCAGATCGTGCAGCCGCTCGACGTCCGTGTCCAGCAGCGCGGCCAGCGGGCGCAGGGTCGTCTCCCCCGCCAGATAGGCCTTGTACAACTCCGAGGCCAGGCGCGGCGGGAAGCGTTCCGCCGAGGCCCGCGCCGCCTGCCGCTGGTACTCGTCGCCGGCGCCCGCCAGCAGATGGCAGGACTCGGTGGTCAGGCCGCGCAGGTGCTTGCGGCGTGGGGCGTCGATCAGGCCGAGTTGGTGCAGCCGCGCGGCGAGCGCGCTCGGCGACACCCGGAAGCGGACGACCAGCCGCTCGAAGGCCGTGTCGGTCAGCTCCCCCTCCGCGGCGGCGGCCTCGGTCAACTCCCGTGCGGGCATCAGCAGATGCGAGGCGAAGACATTGGCCCGCACCTCGGCCAGGTCCTTCTGCCGTCCGGGGGCGACGTGGGACTCCACCACCACGCTGCGGGCGTCCTTGGCGAGGATGTGGCAGAGCTCGTGGGCCAGGGTGAAGCGCTGCCGCGTCCACAGGTCGGTGGACGCGACGAGGACGAGGCGGAAGGTGTCGGTCTGCCACGCGAGTCCGTCCACAGCCTGGGGAAGCCCGGTGATGGCCACGTCCACCCCGAAGTGCTCCTCGACCGCGGCGATCAGCTCGTCCGTCTCCAGCTCTGCGGCCGGCAGCCGGTCCCGTGCCTCCTCGGCCAGCCGCTCGCCCTGCGCGGCGTACCGCTCCAGCGCGGGATCCGCCTCCGGCACGGCGGGCAGCTCCGCTGCCCGCCCGAGCAGTTCCAGCACCTCGTAGGCGGCCGCGAACCGTGCCGTGACCTCCTGCGTCCCGGCCGGGTCGGGCGCGGTGTCGCCGCGCGTCCTGGCCGCGAGGGCGGGTCGCAGCGGCTCGTTGCCGGTGAGCAGCCAGTCGACGGTCGTGCCGCCGGCCTCGGCGATGAGCGCCAGGTCGAGCGAGGTGAAGCGGCGCACGCCGCTCAGCGACTTCGACAGCTTGTCCGGGGTCAGCCCGACCGTCCGGGCGAAGGCGGCCTTGGTCATCGCGGCGGCGTCCATCACGGTGCGTACGCGTTCGATGACATACGGGTCCATGGGGACAGCGTAGGCGGGCCTTGCGATTATCGCAAGGCCCGCCTGTCTATCGCGCTGCCGCGGTGTTACGGGGTCAGGATCGCGTAGTCCCCGCCCGGCGCGGACTCCGTTCCGTCCGCGTACACGGCGGTCACCCAGTAGAAGTAGGTGGAGCCGCGGGGAGCAGTGGCGTAGTACGTGGCCGTCCACTCACCGGTCTTGCAGGTGGTGGCGGCGTGGGCGGTGCCGGCGGGCAGTGCCGGGCCCGCGGCCGCCGTGGCGAGGACGGCCGTGGCGGTCGTCCGTATGCGCGTGATCAAACATTCCTCCCTGAGGAGGAAATCCTGACACTCTCGAACACCTGCGCCCAGGAGTCACGGGCGCTTGTGATCAGGCCGTGTCCTGCGGCCCTGGTTCCACCGAACGCGGCGAAGGGCAACCCGCCGGCCGGGAAACCGACGGGATGAATGCGGTGAACGGTGAACGGTGAACACTGCCTTCAATGCCGCCGCGCTCTCCTTGCCGGACCTGCTCGTCTCCGCCGACGGCGCCCGATGGCAGGCGGAGGACGTCCGCGGGACCGACCTCCCGCTGTTCGTCGCCGGACTCAGCGCCGCGGCCCGCTCGCGACGATGTCCGCGACCGTAATGGGCGAGCACGACCCCGCCGTGGGCGGCAACGGCTTCCCGCGCGTTGTGCGGGCCCGTCGGCCGAAGGGGTGGCGGGGGCGGCCGGGGGAGGCGTGTGGGGGACGGGGCGGGGAAGACGCGGGATATGTCACGTGGAGCGCTGTGGACAGGAGTGGTGGCGGGTCTGGCCGTCGGGATGCTGGCCGCGGCGGTGCCGCACGCGCTGGTGTGGCGCTCCGAGGGGCTGGACGTGGCCATGGCGACGGTGGCCTTGTGGGCCGCGCTGCGGCTCGCCTCGGACCGCGAGGGGCCGTGGTGGATGTCCGGCGTCCTGGCGCTCGTCCTGGTGAGCCTCGGGGTGGCGGCGTACGGGCTGGAGGAGGTGCCGCGGTACGCCGGCCTGGTGCCGGTCCCGGTGGTGGTGGCGCTGCTGGCGGTGGGCGGCGTCGGCTCCGTGTGGGCCCGCCGCCGTGAGGTGACCGTGGCGGGCGCGGCGCTCGGCGCCGGGGCGCTGCTGGCCGCCGCCTGGCTGCCGCTGTGGGCGGCGGTGGCGGTGTGGGCCGCGGCTCAGGCCGGTTCGACGTCGCGGACCTCGCTGCGTACGAGGTAGTGCTCCGGCTGGAGCGGCAACCGCTCGCGCCTCGGGGCTCGTCCCGTACCGGGCGTCGGCCGCGGCGAAGCCGTCCTCGCCCGCGCAGCCGATCAGCCGGACGGACTGGCCGCGCTCCCGGTCCACCCGGGCCTTGCCGATCTCGAAGCCGTGCGCGCGGCGCAGCGGCACGACATGCCGGACCCCCCGGGGGGCGTCAGGGGGCCGCGTGGACGCGGACCTGCTGGGGGCGGACGACGCGTTCGCCGACGCGGTAGCCGTGCCGGACCACCTCGGCGACGTCGCCCGCGAGTTCGGGCCGGGGCGCGGGGACGGTGCCGACGGCCTCCTGGTGGCCGGGGTCGAAGCGGCCGGCGGCGACCGGGATGCGGGTCATGCCGTACTTCTCCAGCACGGTGAGGAGTTCGGCGCCGACGGAGTCGGCGAAGCCGCCGTCGATGCCCGGATGGCGGTCGATGCGGTCCAGGAGGAGGACGAGGTCGTACAGCAGGGGCTGCATGAGGCGGCCCTCGGCGGCCTTGCGGGTGTGGTCCAGCTCGGTGCGCAATTCGTCCAGACCGCGCCGGCCCTCGCGGTCGTTGAGCATCCTGCGGCGGAACTGGTCTCCGAGAGCGGCCATTTCCTCCCGCAGCCCGTCCACGGCATCGGCGACGATCGCGAACGGGTCTGGGGAGGGCGCCGCTTGCGGTCCAGGCACCGGAGCGGGCACGGGCTCCGGCTCGGCCGCGACGGCCTCCGGTGGCATCGGGAGCGCGGGCGGCATGGGCGGCGCGGGCGGCGTGGACGGGACCGGCGGCACGGGCGGCGGAGTGCTCATACGTTGCTCCAGGGCTGATGCTGTCGCTGCGGGTCGCGGGCGTGCCGGGGAAGGGACTTGCGCGTGTGGAACCAGCGGGGCCGGTAGCCGAGCCGGCCGAGGAACGCGGCGACGGCGGCCATCACCAGCAGGCTGTAGAGGTTGACCCTGCCCTGGCCGGCGACGAACGCCAGCACCAGGCCGCCGAAGACGATCAGGACCATGCTGCCGCGCCAGTTCCAGGTCTTGCGCAGGGCGTCGCGCGCGAGCCCGCCGTAGAACTCCAGCCGCCCCACCAGTTCCGGGTCGCCGGGACCGACGGCGAGTCCCTGGTCGACGCAGTGCAGCACGCGGTTCGCGGTCTCCTCGGCGGCGACGACCAGCCGCCGGGTCAGCGGGTGCGTGACCATCGCACCCTCCGCGCGGAGTGACCAGATGCGGGCGATGTGGTTGCGCAGACCGGCGTGCCCGGTGCTGTGGCTCAGGGCCTTCTCGTACCAGCTCAGGGCCTCGTCGAAGCGCGAGGCGGCGTACAGCCCGTCGCCGATGGCGATCTCGGTGTCCAGATCGCCGGGGGCGAGGGTGGCGGCCTTGATGTACCAGCTCAGCGCGGTGCCGTGGTCGCCGAGAGCGGTGTGGACGACGCCGACCAGGTAGTGCGTGCCGGCGTCGGCGGGCTCCAGATCCAGGGCGCGCGCGTGCTCCTGGAGGGCGTCCCGGTACTCGCCGAGATCGCCGTGGACGGCGCCGAGCAGCCGCCAGGCGAAGGCGTTGCGGTCGTCGTGGTGCACGGCCTGGCGCAGTTCGTAGGCGGCGGCCTGAAGGTCGCCCTCGGCGATGAGCCGCTGGGCGGTGCCGACCCAGTCGCGGACGGTGCCGCCGAGGGTGGGCTGCACCGGTTCCGGCCGGGGCGGCTGCCGCGGCACGCTCTTCTTGGCGCGGGCGAGCTTCTGGTCGTACAAGGTGCGGGCGGAGGGGTCGGTGAGCGCCTTGCGGGCTTCCGCGATGAGCCGCACCTTGTCCTCGGCCTCGCGGCGCTTGTCGGAGGTGGGCGCCTTGCCCGCCCGCCCCGCCCAGCTGCGGTGCTCGCGGTCGAGATGCTTGCCGATCTCCTGCGGTGTGGCGCTGGTGCTGATCCCGAACTCGGCGTAGTAGTCGGGGACATCGGTCGCGGTCATGGCGCGCCTCCGGCTCCGGTCAGAGGGCCGCGGTGCGGGCCACGCGGTCGCTGAGTTCCTCCAGTTGCCCGCTGCCGAGGTTGTCGGGCCGCTCGACCTCGAACTCCCCCAGCCACTCGCCCGAGGTCAGGTCCTTGACCTCGACGTGGATGATGCCGTCCACGTCGTAGGAGTAGTAGACCTCGAAGGGCGCGCCCTTGGGGTACGGCGGGATCTTCAGGGTGCTCTCGCCGACGACCTTCACGTAGTCCAGATCCTCGCCCTCGCCCTCGGTGACCTGCACGCGCAGCGCGGTCTGGCGCTCCCGGACCGTGTGGAAGGTGCCGCTCTCCTTGGCCGGGACGGTGGTGTTGTGCGTGACGATCACCGCGTTGTACTCGGGGGAGCCGGGCGCGTCGTCGTGCACCGCGACCATGCCCAGCGACTGCGAGGTGACGTCCTTGATGGACCTGACCCTGCCCTTGGTCAGCCGGGCCAGGCCGTCGCCGGGGGCGGACTCCACATGGGCGCCGCTGCCGATGTACTTCTTGCGTTCCGCTGCCTGTTCGGTGCGCACCTCGGCGTCCAGGGCGATCAGTGCGGCGCCCAGCGCCACCACCTCGTCCTGGTTGACGCCGCGTTCCGCGCTCTTCCCGGACAGCCGCTCGACCAGCGCCGGGACCTGCGGCATCCGCGTGGAGCCGCCGACCAGCAGCACCTTGTCGATGTCGCCCCAGGTCAGGCCGGACTCCTCCAGGACGCCCTCGGTGAGGATGCGGGTGCGGTCCAGGAGTTCGGCGGTCAGCTCCTCGAACCTCTCGCGGGTGACGCGGATCTGCTCGTGCCGGCCGCCCGCCGAGAGCACGACGACGGCCTGAGGGGCGTTGGACAGCGTGCGCTTGGCGATCTCGGCCTTGTCGCGCAGTTCGGCGAGGGTGGCGCTGTCCTCGGTGAGGTCGGGGCCGCCGGCCGCCATGAAAGCACCGTTGAGGTGCTCCATGAGGGCGCCGTCCCAGTCGAAGCCGCCGAGGTTGCGGTCGCCGTCGGTGGCGACGACGTCGTAGTCGCCGTCCTCGACCTTCATCACGGTCACGTCGAAGGTGCCGCCGCCCAGGTCGTAGACGAGGACGGTGCCGACGTGCTCGTCCTCGTCCTGGTCGACGCCGTAGGCCAGCGCGGCGGCGGTCGGCTCGTTGACGATTCGCAGCACCTCCAGGCCGGCGATCCGGCCGGCGTCCTGGGTGGCCCTGCGGCGGGCGTCGTCGAAGTACGCGGGGACGGTGATCACGGCGCGCTCGACCGGCTCGCCGAGCATCATCTCGGCGTCCTCCTTGAGCCGCTTGAGGATCAGCGCGGAGATCTCCTCGGGGCGGAAGGCCGTGCCCGACTCGGAGGTGTAGACGGGATGGGGCTCGCCCATGTAGCGCTTGACGAACTGCACGACGTGGTCCGGCGCGGTCGCGGCGGACCGCTTGGCCTGCGAGCCGACGACGACCGTGTCGCCCTGGAACATCACCACGGACGGGGTGATGTTCTCCCCCTCACGGTTGCGGACGATGGACGCGGTGCCGGTGCGGTCGGCCACCGCCACCGCGGAGTACGTCGTTCCCAGATCGATTCCCACAACCCGTGCCACCCCCGGGCACCTCCCCGTACGTCATGACGCCCGAATCTGCCGGAGCGTCAATCATGCAGCATGCAGGGGTGTTCACGGGATGGGATTGACGGGGTCGGAGTGGTTCAGGCGCGGCCCATGGCGCGGGTCAGCGTGATCTCGACGACGACCCGGTCCGGGTTGGGGGCGGGGGTGCGGCCGTAGCGCTCGGCGTAGCGGCGTACGGCGTCCGCGACGGCCTCCGGGTCGGTGCTGACCCGGGCCATGCCCTCGAGCGTCGCCCACCGCCCCTTGTCGACCTGGCAGACGGCGACCCGGGCGCCCTCGGGGCCGGCAGCCAGGACGTGGGCGACCTTGCGGCTCGCCTTGTTGGTGATCACCCGTGCCAGTCCCGCCCCGGGGTCGTACGTCACGCCCACCGGCACGACGTGCGGGGTGCCGTCGGGGCGGTGGGTGGTGAGGGTGCTCATCACATACTCCTGCCAGAAGGCGAGGTACGCGGGGTCGGGATTGCGGGGGTCGATGGCCATGGCACCGACGGTACCCGGGCCGGCGGGGCCGGTGAGCGGACCCGGTGAGCGGGCCGTACCCGTGGGTAACGGGCGGTGGCGCCGCGCTTCCGCCTTGGAAACCAACCTTGAGTGGACTAGACTCAACTTGTCTCACGCTGGAAAAGGCAGTTTTGCTGGTTCGGGCAGAAGGAGGAGTACGCGGACGTGGACGCCGAGCTGACCAACAAGAGCCGGGAGGCCGTGGGCGCCGCCAACACCAAGGCGGTGTCGGCGGGACATGCCGACCTGACCCCCGCACACCTGCTGCTCGCGCTTCTGGAGCAGCCGGAGAACGACAGCGTGCTGGACGTGCTCGCCGCGACCGGTGCCGACACCGCGGCGGTGCGGGCCGGGGCCGAGCGGCTGCTGGGCGGACTGCCCAGCGTGCAGGGCAGCACGGTGGCGCCCCCGCAGGCGAGCCGCGACCTGCTCGCCGTGATCGCGGACGCCACCACACGCGCGAAGGAACTCGGGGACGCCTATGTGTCCACCGAGCATCTGCTGATCGGCATCGCCCTCAAGGGCGGGGCCGCCGGCGAACTGCTGGCGCAGTACGGTGCCACAGGCAAGAAGCTCCAGGACGCGTTCGAGCAGATCAGGGGAGGTCAGCGCGTGACGACACCCGATCCCGAGGGCACGTACAAGGCGCTGGAGAAGTACGGCACCGATTTCACCGCCGCCGCCCGCGAGGGCAAGCTCGACCCGGTCATCGGCCGGGACAACGAGATCCGGCGCGTGGTGCAGGTGCTCTCCCGGCGCACGAAGAACAACCCGGTCCTCATCGGCGAGCCCGGCGTCGGCAAGACGGCGGTCGTCGAGGGCCTGGCCCAGCGCATCGTCAAGGGCGACGTGCCCGAGAGCCTGCGCAACAAGCGCCTGGTCGCCCTCGACCTCGGCGCCATGGTCGCCGGCGCGAAGTACCGCGGAGAGTTCGAGGAGCGGCTGAAGGCGGTCCTGGCGGAGATCAAGGCCAGCGACGGCCGGATCGTCACCTTCATCGACGAACTGCACACGGTCGTCGGCGCCGGCGCGGGCGGCGACTCCGCCATGGACGCGGGCAACATGCTCAAGCCGATGCTCGCCCGCGGCGAGCTGCGCATGGTCGGCGCGACCACGCTGGACGAGTACCGCGAGCGCATCGAGAAGGACCCCGCCCTGGAACGCCGCTTCCAGCAGGTGCTGGTCGCCGAGCCCAGCGTCGAGGACACCATCGCGATCCTGCGCGGACTCAAGGGCCGCTACGAGGCGCACCACAAGGTGCAGATCGCCGACGCCGCCCTGGTCGCCTCCGCCACCCTGTCCGACCGCTACATCACCGCGCGCTTCCTGCCCGACAAGGCCATCGACCTGGTCGACGAGGCCGCCTCGCGGCTGCGCATGGAGATCGACTCCTCCCCTGTCGAGATCGACGAACTGCAGCGCTCCGTCGACCGGCTCCGCATGGAGGAGATGGCGCTGGAGAAGGAGACCGACCCCGCCTCCAAGCAGCGGCTGGAGAAGCTGCGCAAGGACCTCGCCGACAAGGACGAGGAGCTGCGCGGCCTGACCGCCCGCTGGGAGAAGGAGAAAGAGGGCCTGAACCGGGTCGGGGAGCTCAAGGAGCGCCTGGACGACCTGACCACCCGCATCGAGCGCGCCCAGCGAGACGGCGACTTCGAGGCCGCGTCCAAGCTGATGTACGGCGAGAAGCCGAAGCTGGAGGCGGAACTCGCCGAGGCCACCGAGGCGGAAGAGGTGGCCAAGCGGGGCACCATGGTCAAGGAGGAGGTCGGCCCCGACGACGTCGCCGATGTGGTCGCCGCCTGGACCGGCATCCCCGCCGGCCGGCTGCTGGAGGGCGAGACCCAGAAACTGCTGCGCATGGAGGAGGAGCTCGGCAAGCGGCTGATCGGCCAGACCGAGGCCGTGCGCGCGGTGTCCGACGCCGTGCGCCGCTCGCGCTCGGGCATCGCCGACCCGGACCGGCCCACCGGCTCGTTCCTCTTCCTCGGCCCGACGGGCGTCGGCAAGACCGAGCTGGCCAAGGCGCTCGCGGACTTCCTCTTCGACGACGAGCGGGCCATGGTCCGCATCGACATGAGCGAGTACGGAGAGAAGCACTCCGTCGCCCGCCTGGTCGGCGCGCCTCCCGGCTACGTCGGCTACGAGGAGGGCGGCCAGCTGACCGAGGCCGTGCGGCGGCGCCCGTACACCGTGGTGCTGCTGGACGAGGTGGAGAAGGCGCACCCCGAGGTCTTCGACATCCTGCTCCAGGTGCTCGACGACGGCAGGCTCACCGACGGCCAGGGCCGCACCGTCGACTTCCGCAACACCATCCTCATCCTCACCTCCAACCTCGGCAGCCAGTATCTGGTCGACCCGGTGCTGAGCGACGAGGAGAAGAAGGAGAGCGTCCTGGAGACGGTCCGCACTTCCTTCAAGCCGGAGTTCCTGAACCGGCTGGACGACATCGTCGTCTTCACCGCCCTCGGCAAGGAGGAACTGCGCCACATCGCCGGGCTGCAGATCGAGCGCCTGGCCCTGCGGCTGCGGGACCGCCGGATCGGCCTCGACATCACCGGCGAGGCGCTGGACTGGCTGGCGGAGGAGGGCAATGACCCGGCCTACGGCGCCCGTCCGCTGCGCCGCCTGGTGCAGACCGCCATCGGCGACCAGCTCGCCCGCGAGATCCTGGCCGGCGAGGTCAGGGACGGCGACACCGTACGGGTCGACCGGGTCGGTGACCAGCTGCTGGTCGGGACGGCCACCGGCAAGACCCTCTGAGTCCGACGACGCGTCGCCGGCCCGACGGGCCGCGCTTGCACAGCGCGGCCCGCCGTGAGGGAGGATGGGGTTATCCGTACGAAGGGAACTCCAAGGTGAGCATCGACCCGTCCTCGATTCCGAATTTCGGGGGCCAGCCGGACCCCCAGCCCGGCCCTGCCGGGAACGTGGTCATTCCTGACCAGGATCTGGTCAAGCAGCTGCTGGAGCAGATGGAGCTCAAGTACGTCCTCGACGAGGAAGGCGACCTCGCCGCGCCGTGGGAGGAGTTCCGCACCTACTTCATGTTCCGCGGGGAGGAGGACCAGCAGATCTTCGCGGTCCGCACCTTCTACGACCGCCCGTACAGCATTGAGGACAAGCCTCAGCTGCACGAGGCGCTCGACGACTGGAACCGCCGCACCCTGTGGCCGAAGGTCTACACGCACACCCACGACGACGGCACCGTCCGCCTGATCGGCGAGGCTCAGATGCTGATCGGTCTCGGCGTCGGCCTGGAGCACTTCGTCTCCAGCACCGTCAGCTGGGTGCGTGCGTCCATCGAGTTCGAGAAGTGGATCCTCGAGGCTCTGGGACTGGAGAAGGACGCCGACTCCACCGACGGCGACAGCGACGGCGACGACGAGGGTGACGGCGCCGCCCAGGACTGACCGCGCCGCCAGCCCCGGGACGGTGACCAGCAGGTACGTCCCGCAGAAGAACGACAGCCCGGCCGACCGCACGACCGCCCCGGCGGCCGCGCGGGGCCGGGCTGTCTCCGTTCCGGCGGGGGCGGGCGACCCGGAACCCCAAGGCCGTCGCCGCCAGGGCCGCCGCCCTCGGGTGCCTGCGTGTCACGCACCGGGACGCACCCGACATGGTGCTGACCACGGCCGTACAGGCGGAGCGCACCGAGGAGAACCTGACCATCGCGTCCCGGCTGTCCCTTGCGCTGATGAAGCAGGACGACGGCGCCAAGTCCCTTCTGCTCGCGCTGCCCGAGGTGTTCCCCTGGGTGCGCCACTTGAACGGCGAAGAGGTCCGCGCATTCACCGTCGAGTTCTTGGAAGCGTTGTCCGACGCGGCTGAGCTGGGCGCCAGGGAGGCCGTGCACCGAGCGATCGTCTCCTGGCGGGCGACTGCCCGCATCAACGCCGACCCCGACCAACTCCGGGCAGCGCGCACACCGCTTGGCGACCTCGACCTCGGCCCCGTCCAGGTGCACGAGTGAGCCCGAAGAAGGGCGACACCCGAAGGACACTGAGTAGCCCTCCGGGTGGATCCCGGGTCAGCCGGCGAACGCCTCGCGGAGGCGGGTGGCCGCTTCGGTGAGGACGTCGTCCCGCTTGCAGAAGGCGAAGCGGACCTGGCTGCGGCCGGCGTCGGGATCGTCGTAGAAGACGGAGTTGGGGACGGCGACGACGCCGCAGCGTTCGGGGAGGGCGCGGCAGAAGGCGTAGGCGTCCTTCTCGCCGAAGGGCGTGATGTCGGTGGTGATGAAGTAGGTGCCCTGTGGCCGGTAGACCTCGAATCCCGCCGCGCGCAGGCCGTCCGCGAGCAGGTCGCGCTTGCGCCGCAGGCCGTCGCGGAAGTCCCGGAAATAGGCGTCGGGAAGGGCGAGGGCCTCGGCGACGGCGTACTGGAAGGGGCCGGAGGCCACGTACGTCAGATACTGCTTGGCCGCGCGGACCGCGCTGACCAGGGGCGGGGCGGCGGTGACCCAGCCGACCTTCCAGCCGGTGTAGGAGAAGGTCTTGCCCGCGCTGGAGATGGTGACGACGCGCTCGCGCAGGCCCGGGAAGCGGTCGGCGAGGGCGGCGAGCGGGATGTGCCCGGTGTCGTAGGTCAGATGCTCGTAGACCTCGTCCGTGACGACCAGCAGGTCGTGCTCGAGGACCAGTTCCGCGATGGCGGTCAGTTCCTCGCGGCTGAGCACCGTCCCGGTGGGGTTGTGGGGGCTGTTGAGCAGCAGCAGCCGGGTGCGGGGGGTGATCGCGTCACGCAGCGCGTCGAGGTCGGGGCGGAAGCCGGGGGCGCGCAGGGTGAGGGGGACGCGGACGGCGCCGGCCATGGCGATGCAGGCGGCGTACGAGTCGTAGAAGGGCTCGAAGGCGATCACCTCGTCGCCCGGTTCCAGCAGGCCCAGCATGGCGGCGGCGATGCCCTCGGTGGCGCCGGCGGTGACCAGCACCTCGGTGTCCGGGTCGTAGGCCAGGCCGTGGAAGCGCGCCTGGTGAGCCGCGACGGCCTGCCGTAGTTCCGGCACGCCGGGGCCGGGCGGGTACTGGTTGCCGCGGCCGTCGCGCAGCGCCCGGACGGCGGCCTCGCGGACCTCCTCGGGGCCGTCGGTGTCGGGGAATCCCTGGCCGAGGTTGATCGCGCCGGTGCGGGCGGCGAGGGCCGACATCTCGGCGAAGACGGTGGTGCCGAACTCCGCGAGTGCGCGGTTGAGCGGGGGTCGCGAGGAGGTCATGTCCGCCATCCTCCGCTGAACCTCTGGACTTCCTCAACTTTGCTTTCGGCCGCGAGGGGCGGGGGCATCACCGGGGCACAACGGAAAGCAAGGAAAGCGGGGGTGGTACCGATGGGTCCTCTTGTCATTCTGCTGATCGTCTTCATCGGGTTCGGCCTGGTGCTGACACTGGTGATCGCGAGTGCCAGGAACGGCAATCGGGGGCGCCGCAACGGCCGGCGCGGGTACGGCTCGTCGGCCGCCGACGCCGGTGGGGCGGCGGCCGGCGCCTGGTGGGCGGGGGACGGCGGCCCGTCGCAGCACGGGGGAGGCGGTGGCCACCACGGGGGTCACCACGGTGGCCACGGGAGTCACCACGGGGGAGGCGACGGAGGCCACGGAGGCCACCACTCGTGCGGTGGCGGCGGTGGACACTCCTCCTGCGGCGGGGGCAGTTCCTGCGGCGGCGGGGGCGGCTGCGGTGGCGGAAGCTGACGATACGAAATTGCGCATTGCCCGTGCCGAATCGCATATGCGCCCGGCGGGTTACCCGCCCGTCGGGCGTATTTGTGGTGAACACCTGAACCGGTAGGCGTCCTTGGGGATGTAAAGCGGGTGGAGATGGGTAAAAACGCTGAAGACGGCGCGCCTTTCATGATTGCGTATTCTCCGACCCCTGCGTGGGCGCAAGCCGACGGGCGTTTTTCCCACAGGCGCGGGTCGTCCCGTCTTCTTCCGCGTGAATTTTTCCCTTCCCGGCCTTCTTCCCCTGCCCGCCCTGGTTCCCTCCTTCTCCTTCCCTGCTTGCTCGCGATGTGCCTGCGGAGCCGACTCCATGCTCACGACCCTTCAGACCGCCTACACCGACACCTGCGCCGGGGACCTGGCCTGGTGTCTGGGAAAGGAAGAGTTGCCGGCGCTTGCCGTGCTCGACCGTGAACTCCCGGGCATCGGGACGGCGGGCGCCGCGCCCGCAGTCCAGGTCCAGATGCGGCTGCTCGGTGCGTCGCACCAGGTTGTCCTGGACTCGCCGAGCGGCCGGTGCTCGGAGACCGTGGCGTGCATGCCCGGCAGCAGCACGCCGCTGCCCTTCGGGGTGGCCAGACGGGTGGCCGGCTGGGACTACGAGTTCGCGGCGCGGATCGAGACGCTGTCGTGGGGCGGCTTCGCCGGACGGGCGCAGGAGTTGCTCGCGCTCGTGGCCGATCACCCCAATGGCCTGGCCGGGACGTTTCCCGGTGATCCGCACGCGTTCACCGCGATGCTCGTGCAGTACAGCGGCGGGAGCGTGCTGTGGCGCACCTGGCACGCGTATCCCCAGGAGGGGCGGCTGGTCGCGACCAGGTCGAGGCTGAGCGCGCAGACGTGAGCGTGGGTACGGCGGGCGACCTCCGGAGCGTCAACGCGCCGCCGGGTGCCACCCATCGCACCCCTGTGGGTGACGTGTGACGCCATAAACGTGACATAGCGTTCATACATGATCGACCAGTCGACCTCCATCGCGGCCGGGTCACAGGCCCCGGCGGGGCAGGCCGGCGGGCTCCGGCTGCCCGTCCCGGCGGGACGGGCACGGGCGCTGGTGCTGGCCGCGGTTTTCGTCTGCGCCGCGTGCGGGCTGGTGTACGAGCTCGAACTGGTCGCCCTCGCCTCCTACCTGGTGGGCGACTCCGTCACCCAGGCGTCCATCGTGCTGTCGGTGATGGTCTTCGCCATGGGCGTCGGCTCCCTGCTCGCCAAGCGGCTCAACTGCGCGCCGGCGGTCGGCTTCGCCGGGGTGGAGATCGTGCTGGCGCTGGTCGGCGGGCTGTCGGTGATGGGGCTGTACGCAGGCTTCGCCTGGTGCGGCCAGTCCCGTGCGGCCATGGTGGGCTTCGCGTTCGCGATCGGGGTGCTGATCGGGGCCGAGGTCCCGCTGCTGATGACGCTGATCCAGCGGATCCGCAGGCAGGACGCGGGAGGCGCGGTCGCCGACCTCTTCGCCGCGGACTATGTGGGCGCCCTGGTCGGCGGGCTCGCCTTCCCCTTCCTTCTGCTACCCGTCCTGGGCCAGTTGACCGGGGCGCTGCTCACGGGCGCGGTCAACGCGGTCGCGGGCGGCCTCATCGTGCTGTGGCTCTTCCGCGCCGACGTCACCGCTCGGGCGCGCGTGCGACTGCTCGCCGCCAATGTCGCCGTCCTGGCGGTGCTGGCCGGTGCGGCCTGGGCGGCCGGGCCCTTCGAACGGGCGGCGCGGGAGGCGGTGTACGGCGGTCATGTGCGGCTGGCCGAGCGGACCGCTGTGCAGGAGGTCGTGGTCACCGATTCTCCGCTGCGGCTCTACCTCGACGGGCGGCTGCGCGTGTCCGGCCGTGACGAGTACCGCTACCACGAGGCCCTGGTCCACCCCGCGATGGCCGGTCCGCACCGCCGTGTCCTCATCCTCGGCGGGGGCGACGGCCTCGCGCTGCGGGAGGTGCTGCGCTACCCCGGCGTCCGCTCGGTGACGCTCGTCGACCTTGACGCCGAACTCGTCGCCCTCGCCCGCACCGACCCGGAGCTCTCCCGGCTGAACCGGCACGCCTACCGCGACCCCCGGGTGCGTGTGCGGGCCGGGGACGCCTTCGACTGGCTGCGCCGGGCGCTGCCGGGCCCGGGTCCGGGGTCGCCGACGCGGGGGTACGACGTCGTGCTGGCCGATCTGCCCGATCCGGGGATCTCGCGCAGCGCGAAGCTGTACTCGCAGGAGTTCTACGGGCTGGCCGAGCGCGTACTGGCCCCGGACGGGCGGTTGGCCGTGCACGCGGGCGCACCCGGGGCGTCGCGCAGCGGCTTCTGGACCGTCGACGCCACCGTGCGCGCGACGGGGCTGCGTACCGCCGACTACTGGATCGGCGCCGGCGGCCGGGGCGGCGACTGGGGCTTCGTCCTCGCGGCCCGGCACCGCGTCCCGTCGCTGGGTCTGGCGGTGGACGCCCCCCGGCTGCGTTCGCTGTCCCCCGCGTCGCTCGCCGCCGCCGCGCGGCGGGCCCGCGCGTCGGCACTGCGGGGCCTGCCGCCCTCCACACTGATGCACCCGCGCACGGGCTGAGCGGATCGGTGACGCCACCCGGGGGCGCGAACCCGGGCCGATCGCCCACCGGATCGTGCTGGGGGCGATTAGGCTCGCCCGCATGGAGCCGCATGAGGTGTTCGTTCCGTTTCCGGCCGAAACCATTCGCCAGGCGCTCGCCGACCTGGAACGCGTCGCCCGTTGCGTTCCCGGGCTCCAGCGTGACGCCGGCGCCGCCGAGGGCCTCGCCGGCCGCCTGAGGCTCCGTATCGGCGGCTCCACGATCACCTACCGCGGCACCCTCCGGCTGGCCCCGCGCGGCGGCGGCCTGTCCGTGGAGGGCGAGGCGGTGGAGGCCCGCGGGACCGGCACGGTCAAGCTGGCGCTGGAGGTCGGTGTGGACGCCGTGTCGGGCGGGACGCTGCTGACCTTCACCGGCGGGGCGCAGGCCGACGGCCGGCTCGCGGAGTACGACGACACCGTGGCGGCTGCCGCGGGCGTACGGCTGCTGGACCGGTTTGCCGCCGCCCTCACCTCCGACCTGGAGCCGGCCGGGGAGGGCATCGAGGAGATCGCCGGGCTGGTGGACCTCGCCGAGGAGGACCTGCCCGCGCAGGTCGACGAGTTCACCGTGCACGACGTGCACGACGTACACGAGGCGCGCGAGACCCGCCGACCGGGGGAGCCCGAGGAATCCGGCCCGCTCGCCGGTCACCTCCCCGGCGACCTGGAGGGCGACCTGGAGGGCGACCTCGACGACGATCTCTCGGACGATCTCGACGGGGACGAGGACATCGACGGCATCGGCCCCATCGGCCGGGTCCCGGACGTCCCCGAGGACCCCGCAGGGATCGACCTGCCTGCCGAGGCCGCCTACGCCCGCCGCACCCTCATCGGCCGCAGCGCCGAGGAGGTCGACCACGCCCCGCCGCGCGGCCGGTACGCCCCCGTGCCCGCCCCGCAGAACGGTTCGGCCACGGCCTCGCTGCGCCGCTACGCCCCGGCCGCGGCCGCGCTCCTGCTGTCGGCGGTGGTCGCGGGGCGCGTACTGAGGCGCCGCAGGCGGTCGTTCCCGTAGGGTCTGGTGCGTGGCCACGGACCAGACCCATGACGGGCGAACCGACGAGCACGCAGTCCAACTCGATGCAGGGCAGGCGCGGCTGACGATCCACCCGGATCGCGGCTGCCGCGTCGCCTCGCTGACCGTCGACGGCGTGGAGCTGCTCAGGCAGGGCGAGAAATTCGGCTCCTTCCCGATGGTGCCGTGGTGCGGCCGTACCCGGGACGGGCAGTTCCGCAACGGTGGCGTGCTGCACCAGCTGCCGCGTGACGCCGGACCCCACGCCATCCACGGCACCGGCCGGCACACCGCCTGGCAGCAGGCGCCGGGCGGCACCGCCACCGAGGTCAGCTTCTACTACGACCTCGCCGAGCCCTGGCCGTACAAGGGCCGGGTCACCCAGCGCTTCGCACTCGCCGAGGACCACGCCGAGCTCACCATGAGCGTGGAGACCATCGGCGACTCCTTCCCCGCCCAGGCCGGCTGGCACCCGTGGTTCCACCGCAACCTCGGACGCGGCGGCCAGGACGCCGAGATCGCCTTCTCCCCGGGCTGGATGGAGGAGCGCGGCGAGGACCACCTGCCCGACGGACGCCGGATCGACCCCACGCCGCGCCCGTGGGACGACTGCTTCGGCATGCCGGACGGTGTGGACGTGACGCTGACCTGGCCGGGTGAACTGCTGCTGCGGGTCACCAGCCCGGCGCCGTGGGTGGTCCTGTACGACGAGCAGCCCGAGGCGATCTGCGTCGAACCGCAGTCCGGCCCGCCCAACGGCCTCAACACCGACCCGCGGCTGGTCACCCCCATCGAGCCGCTGGAGATGCGCGCGACCTGGGCCTGGGAACGGCTCGGATAGGCTCGTGACCATGAGCGACGCGCGTGAAGCCCTGCTGCGGCAGATCAAGGACAAGGCCGTGGTGCACGGCAAGGTGACCCTGTCGTCGGGCATCGAGGCCGACTACTACATCGACCTGCGCCGGATCACGCTGGACGCCGAGGCCGCCCCGCTGGTCGGCCAGGTCATGCTGGACGCCACCGCCGACCTGGACTTCGACGCCGTCGGTGGGCTGACCCTGGGCGCCGACCCGGTCGCCACCTCGATGCTGCACGCCGCCGCCGCGCGCGGCCGGAAGCTGGACGCGTTCGTCGTCCGCAAAGCACAGAAGGCGCACGGCATGCAGCGCCGCATCGAGGGCCCGGACATCGCGGGCCGCAGGGTGCTGGTCGTCGAGGACACCTCCACCACCGGCGGTTCCCCGCTGACCGCCGTGGAGGCCGCCCGTGAGGCCGGCGCCGAGGTGGTCGCCGTGGCCGTGATCGTCGAGCGCGGCGCCGCGCCGGCCGTCGCGGAGGCGGGCCTTCCGTACCTCCAGGTCTTCGGCCTCGAGGACCTGGAACTGGCCTGACTTCCGTCCTGAGCAGGGGTTTTCGTCAGGGGTCGGTGGTTTCACGTGAAACCACCGACCCCTGACGTATGTCCGCGGTGCGCATAGTGTGGAGCTGATGCGGTCGTCTGCCAAGATGGGGGCGACGATGACGTCGATCCCAGGTCAGGGTCACTCACCGAACAACCCGCACATCACAAGGAGCGGACACATGCCCATCGCAACCCCCGAGATCTACAGCGAGATGCTCGACCGGGCGAAGGCAGGCAGGTTCGCCTACCCGGCCATCAACGTGACCTCGACCCAGACCCTGCACGCCGCGCTGCGCGGCTTCGCGGAGGCGGAGAGCGACGGCATCGTCCAGATCTCGACGGGCGGCGCCGAGTTCCTCGGTGGCCAGTACAACAAGGACATGGTCACTGGTTCGGTGGCGCTTGCCGAGTTCGCGCACATCGTCGCCGAGAAGTACCCGGTCAACGTCGCGCTGCACACCGACCACTGCCCGAAGGACAAGCTCGACGGCTATGTGCGCCCGCTGCTCAAGCTGTCCCAGGAGCGCGTGGCCGCCGGCCGCAACCCGCTGTTCCAGTCGCACATGTGGGACGGCTCCGCCGAGACCCTCGACCACAACCTCGCCATCGCGCAGGAGCTGCTGGCCGAGGCCGCCAAGGCGAAGATCATCCTCGAGGTGGAGATCACCCCCACCGGCGGCGAGGAGGACGGCGTCACCCACGAGATCAACGACGAGCTGTACACCACCGTCGAGGACGCGCTGCGCACCGCCGAGGCCCTCGGCCTGGGCGAGAAGGGCCGCTACCTGCTCGCCGCCTCCTTCGGCAACGTCCACGGCGTCTACAAGCCGGGCAACGTCGTGCTCCGCCCCGATCTCCTCAAGGACCTCCAGGCGGGCGTGGGCGCCAAGTACGGCAAGCAGGAGCCGTTCTGGTTCGTCTTCCACGGCGGCTCCGGCTCCACCAAGCAGGAGATCGCCACGGCGCTGGAGAACGGTGTCGTCAAGATGAACCTCGACACCGACACCCAGTACGCCTTCACGCGCCCGGTCGTGGAGCACATGTTCCGCAACTACGACGGTGTGCTGAAGGTCGACGGCGAGGTCGGCAGCAAGAAGCACTACGACCCGCGCACCTGGGGCAAGGCGGCCGAGGGCGGCATGGCCGCCCGCGTCCTCGAGGCCTGCCACGACCTGCGTTCCGCCGGTACCAGGATGAAGTAGCCGTCGCCCGCGCGAACGGCAGCGGCACCGGGCCCGGTCCCTCCAGGTGGAGGGGCCGGGCCCCGGCCATACTGGGGCCCATGGCCATTCACGAGAACCTGCTCGGGGGACCGCCCCCGACGAACCTGCCCGACGAACCCGAGCCGCGTGAGCTGCTCGCCTCCGGAGCGGTTGCCGCGGACGTCGCCGCGAAGTACCCGACCTCTTCCCTGGCCTGGGCGGAGCTGGCGGACGACGCCTTCGCCGGCGGCCGGGTCGTCGAGTCGTACGCCTACGCGCGCACCGGATATCACCGCGGCCTGGACGCGCTGCGCCGCAGCGGCTGGAAGGGCCACGGCCCGGTGCCCTGGGAGCACGAGCCCAACCGCGGTTTCCTGCGCGCCCTGCACGCACTGGCGCGGGCCGCCCAGTCGATCGGCGAGAAGGAGGAGTACGAGCGCTGCTCGGGCTTCCTGCGCGACTCCTCCCCGACCGCGGCCGACACGCTGGGCTGACGGCCCGCGGGGCCCGGAACGGCAGACCCAGGACCATCGCGGCAGGTGGGAGGGGCTTGCCGGACCGGGCCCCGACCACGGATGATGCGCGATGGGTCCGGCCCGCGTGAGCGCGGACCCGAGGGGACCGGGGCCCGCCGTCGGACGGCGGGGGGCAGACCGCTACCCGGTAGCTCGTATTCACGGAGACACCGATGTCCCACCACCCCGATGTTTCCCAGGCGGCCCCCGAGGCCCCGCACCTGGATTTCGAGGGAACCACCCCGTACGAGGACTACGTGCAGGCGGACGTCCTCACCCATCTTCAGCACCTCCGCTCCGAAGACCCCGGCGAGATGGTCTTCCTGGTGACCACCCAGGTCATGGAGCTGTGGTTCACCGTCATCGTGCACGAGTGGGAGACCGCCTCCCGGGCGCTGGCGGCCGACGACCTGTCCACCGCGATGGCCGCGCTGGGGCGCAGCACGTACGAACTGCGGTCGCTGAACGCGTCGTGGGAGCCGCTGGCGCACCTCACGCCGGCGCAGTTCAACGCCTACCGCGCCGCGCTCGGCGAGGGTTCCGGCTTCCAGTCCGCGATGTACCGGCGGATGGAGTTCCTGCTCGGCGAGAAGTCGGCCTCCATGCTGGTGCCGCACCGGGGCTCGCCGCGCGTCCACGCCGAGCTGGAGAAGGCGCTCCACGAGCCGAGCCTGTACGACGAGGTGCTGCGCCTGCTGGCGCGCCGCGGGTACCCGATCCCGGCGCGGGACGACCTGTCCCAGCGGTACGAGGGCGATCCGGCTGTCGAGCGGGCCTGGCAGGAGATCTACTCCGGTGACCAGGAAGCCGACCTGGTGCGGCTCGGCGAGGCGCTGACCGAGGTCGCGGAACTGGTCTGGCGCTGGCGCAACGACCACCTGGTCGCCACCCGCCGCGCGATGGGTGCCAAGACCGGCACGGGCGGCTCCGCGGGAGTCGCCTGGCTGGAGAAGCGCGCCACGAAGAATGTGTTCCCCGAACTCTGGACGGCCCGCAGCCATGTCTGACACCACACACCTCCCCGAGACCCCGGCGGCGAAGGCGCTGCGCCTCGACACCGCCGACGAACTGGCCAAGGTCCGCGACCGCTTCGTGCTGGACGACTCCGAGCACACCGTCTACCTGGACGGCAACTCGCTGGGCGCGCTGCCCGCCGGGGTGCCGGACCGGATCGCGGACGTCATCGCGCGCGAGTGGGGCTCGCTGCGCATCCGCTCGTGGACCGAGAGCGGCTGGTGGACCGCGCCCGAGCGGATCGGCGACCGCGTCGGCGCGCTGATCGGCGCCGCCGCCGGCCAGGTCGTGGTCGGCGACTCCACCAGCGTCAATGTCTTCAAGGCCGTCGTGGGCGCCGTTCGGATGGCCCAGCAGGCCGACCCGGGCCGCACCGAGGTGCTGGTCGACGCCACGACCTTCCCCACCGACGGCTACCTCGCCGAGTCGGCCGCCCGGATGACCGGCTGCTCGATCCGCGCGGTCGACGCGGCCGGCCTCGCCGCCGCGGCCGGCCCGGGCACCGCCGTCGCGCTGGTCAACCACGTCGACTACCGCACCGGCCGGCTGAACGACCTGCCGGGCACCACCGCCGCGCTCCACGCGGCCGGCGCGCTGGTGGTCTGGGACCTGTGCCACACGGCGGGGGCCCTGCCGGTGGGCCTGGACGAGCACGGCGTGGACCTGGCGGTCGGCTGCACGTACAAGTACCTCAACGGGGGCCCTGGCGCGCCCGCGTACCTGTACGTCCGCCGTGACCTGCAGCCGCGCTTCGACTCGCCGCTGCCGGGCTGGAACTCCCACCGCGACCCGTTCGCGATGGAGGCCGCCTACCGTCCCGCCGACGGCAGCGTCCGCGGCCGGGTCGGCACCCCGGAGATCCTGTCGCTGCTGGCACTGGACACGGCCCTCGACGTCTGGGACGGCGTGTCCCTGGGCGCCGTGCGGGCCAAGAGCCTGGCCCTGACCGACTTCTTCCTGGAATGCGTGGCCGCGTACGTCCCGTCGGGCGAGGTCACCGCGGTGACCCCGGCCGCGCACGCCGAACGCGGCAGCCAGGTCGCGCTGCGGTGCGCTGACGCGGGCGCGGTGATGGCCGGACTCATCGGACGGGGCGTGGTGGGGGACTTCCGGGAGCCGGATATCCTCCGCTTCGGATTCACCCCGCTGTACACGAGGTTCGCTGACGCGGAGCGCGCGGCGCGGGTCCTCGCCGAGGTTCTCGAAGGAAGCCGGTAAGCATGCACGACCCCACCCCGCCCCCCGCCTCCGCCGGCCGGCCGGTGACGGCCTCCGGGCCGAGCGAGACCACCACGGCCGGCGTCGCCGGGGCGGGGCAGGGGGCCGCGCTGCGGGAGGCCGCCGAGGAGGCGTCGGCGCTGGGGCACGCCCCCGTGGCGCCGGATGCCACCGCCGCGTACGGCGAACACCCCGACCAGATCATCGACTTCCACCGCCCGGGCGTCGCCGCGCAGGGGCGGCCGGGGCCGCTCGTGGTGTTCTTCCACGGCGGCGCCTGGCGGGCCGCGTACGACCGGCGGCACGTCTCGCCGCTCGCGGCGTTCCTGGCGCGGCGCGGCTTCGCGGTGGCTTCGGTGGAGTACCGCCGGGGCAACGGCGGTCCGGTCGCGGGACGCTGGCCGGACACCTTCGACGACGTGGCCGCGGCCGTGGACGCCGTGCCGGAGCTGGCCGTCGCGGCCCTGGGCGCACAGGCTGTGGACGCCCGGCGGATCGTGCTCGCCGGGCACTCCGCCGGCGGTCATCTCGCGCTGTGGGCGGCGGCCCGGCACGTGCTGCCGCCGCAGTCGCGCTGGTACCGCCCGGCGCCCGCGCCGCTGCGCGGGGTGGTCGCGCTGTCGCCGCTGGCGGACTTCGCGACCGCGGTGGAGCTGGACGTGTGCTCCGGCGCGGTCGCGGAACTGCTCGGCGGCCCGGAGCAGCTGGCGCTGCGCGGCCCCGAGACCGATCCGGCCGCGCTGCTGCCCACCGGCATCCCCGTGACCGTCGTGCACGGCAGCGCCGACACCGTGGTGCCGGCCCGGGTGGCCGAGGCCTTCGTGACCGCGACGGCCGAGGCGGGCGAGGAGGCGCAGCTGACGCTCCTGGCGGACGTGGGCCACTTCCCGGTCATCGACCCCGACGCCGACGCGGCGGCCGTGGTCGCCGAGGAGATCGCGCAACTGGCCTGGTGACGACGGTGTCGTACTTGAGACGGATGCCCGGACGTCATCTTCTGCGGTGACGACGGCGAACGGACCGATCCCTACGGTGAGAGCGTGACCGAGACAAGCCAGACCACGCTGCGGACCGAGATCCGCATGGTCCGCGGCGCCTTGAACGGACTGCGGCAGGACCTGATCGCCGACGCCTTCGCCTTCCACCCGATGGCACCGCTCCGCGACGGGCACGCCCTGCTCGGCCTGGCGCCGCGCCGGTGGCGGAAGTACGCCCGCTGGCTGCCGCACGCGGTGCTGACCGGCTTCGCGCTCCTGCTGATGCTGACAGCGACCGAGAGCAACAGCGGGCTCGGCGGTGTCCTGGCCGCCCTTCTCGCCGGGGTGCCGCTGCTGACGACGATGTTCCGGCCGATCGGCGCCTGGTGGCTGTCCTTCGGGGCCACGGTGGTGACGGGGCTGCTGTTCACCGACGGCTGGTCGTCCACGGGGCCGTGGACGGACACCGGTTTTGTCTCGCACCTGGCGGTGATGGCGGTGGTGGCGGCCCGCACCCGGGCCCGGGTGGCCGCGGAGATGTGGCTGCTCACCGCCGTGCTGGGGCTGCTGTTCGACTCACTGGCGGGCTGGTACGGGGACGACCCGTTCATCATGATCTTCCTGTCCGGCATCCTGCTGTTCGTCGTGGCGGCCGTCCGCGGGCTGCGTGACTCCAAGAAGGAAGTCGCCGCGCAGGTCGCCGTCACCGAGGTCGAACGCACCCGCCGCACGCTGCTGGAGGAGCGCACGACCATCGCCCGCGAACTGCACGATGTCGTCGCCCACCACATGTCGGTGATCGCCATCCAGGCGGAGGCCGCCCCCTACCGCGTCGAGGACCCGCCCGAGGAGCTGACCCGGAGCTTCGCGATCATCCGGGAGAACGCCGTCATCGCCCTCACCGAGCTGCGCCGGGTGCTCGGCGTCGTACGGGCGGAGGACTACCAGGCTCCGGACGCCCCGCAGCCGACGCTCGCCGACCTCGACCGGCTGATCGCCAACGTGCGCGAGGCGGGGCTCGGCGTGGAGAGGACGGTCACCGGCGCGGTGCGCGAACTGCCGCAGGGCGTCGAGCTGTCGGCGTACCGGATCATCCAGGAGGGGCTGAGCAACACGCTGCGGCACGCGCCGGGCGCCGCCGCACGTGTCGAGATCTCCTACGTCCTCGGCGGCATCGGCCTGCGCGTCGTCAACGGTCCGCCGCGCGGCCTCGCGAAGCCCTCACCGGGCGCCGGGCACGGGATAGCCGGCATGCGGGAGCGGGTGACGATGCTCGGCGGCGAGATGACCGACGGCACCACCGACGACGGCGGTTACGAGGTCGCGGTCTTCATCCCCGTCCCCGGGGAGCGGGCATGAAGGGGAACACCATCCGGGTGCTGATCGCGGACGACCAGATGATGGTCCGCGAGGGGTTCTCCGTGCTGCTCAACGCGCAGCGGGACATCGAGGTGGTCGGCGAGGCCGTCGACGGCCGGCAGGCGGTCGAGCAGGTCGCGGCGCTGCGGCCGGACGTGGTCCTGATGGACATCCGCATGCCCGAGATGAACGGGCTGGAGGCGACCCGCGAGATCGTCGCCGCGGACGCCGACGCCAAGGTGCTGGTGCTGACCACCTTCGACCTGGACGAGTACGTCTACCAGGCGCTGCGGGCGGGCGCGTCGGGCTTCCTGCTCAAGGACGCCTCCGCACGCCAGCTCGCCGACGGGGTGCGGATCGTCGCCGCCGGGGACGCCCTGCTGGCCCCGGCGATCACCAGGCGGCTCATCACCGAGTTCAACCGGCTCGGCACGCCGAGGCCGCCGGCGCAGGAGCGGGTCGGGGACCTCACGGAGCGTGAGACCGAGGTGCTGGTGCTGGTCGCCCAGGGACTGTCCAACGCGGAGATCGCCGAGCACCTGGTGGTCGCGGAGTCGACGGTGAAGACCCACGTGAGCCGCGTGCTGGTGAAGCTCGGGCTGCGCGACCGGACGCAGGCCGCGGTCTTCGCGTACGAGGCGCGGCTGGTCACTCCTGGCGGTTGACGGGACGGAGGGTAGTCTCCGCATATGAGCAGCCCTGCGACCGCCTTCGATCCCTGGTCGGCCGAGTTCGTGGCCGATCCCTACCCGGCGTACTCCCGGCTTCGGGCGGAGGGCCGCGCGCACTGGTTCGAGCCCAGCGGCCAGTGGCTGATCCCGCACTACGCGGACGTCAGCGCGCTGCTGCGGGACCGCCGCCTCGGCCGTACCTACCTGCACCGCTTCAGCCACGAGGACTTCGGGCGCACCCCGCCGCCGCCCGAGCACGAGCCCTTCACCGTGCTCAACGGCAACGGCCTGCTGGACCTGGAGGCCCCGGACCACACCCGCATCCGGCGGCTGGTCTCCAAGGCCTTCACCCCGCGCACGGTCGAACGGCTCACTCCGACCGTCCAGCGCCTGGCCGGGGAGCTCGTCGAGCGGCTGGTCGCCGAAGGCGGCGGCGATCTGATCGCCGCCGTCGCCGAACCCCTGCCGGTCGCCGTCATCGCCGAGATGCTCGGGATACCGGCCGGCGACCGGCACCTGCTGCGGCCGTGGTCGTCGGACATCGTCGGGATGTTCGAGCTCAACCCGACCGAGGAAGCCGCCCGGCGGGCGGTCCGGGCGAGCGTGGAGTTCTCCGAGTACCTGCGCGAGCTGATCGCCGAGCGGCGCAAGGCGCCCGGAGAGGACCTGATCAGCGCGCTGATCGCGGCGCACGACGAGGGGGACCGGCTCAGCGGGCAGGAGATGATCTCCACCTGCGTGCTGCTGCTGAACGCCGGGCACGAGGCGACCGTCAACACCACCGGGAACGGCTGGTGGACGTTGTTCCGGCACCCCGAGCAGCTGGCGGCGCTGCGCGCGGCACCTGAGGAGCTGCTGCCGACCGCGATCGAGGAACTGCTGCGCTTCGACACGCCGTTGCAGATGTTCGAGCGGTGGGTGCTGGACGACATCGAGATCGGCGGCACCGTCATCCCGCGCGGCAGCGAAGTGGCCCTGCTGTTCGGATCCGCCAACCGCGACCCCGCGCGGTTCGCCGACCCGGACCACCTGGACCTCACGCGGCCCGACAACCCGCACATCACCTTCGGCGCCGGTATGCACTACTGCCTCGGCGCGCCCCTGGCCCGCATCGAACTCGCCGCGTCCTTCTCGGCTCTCCTGCGGAGCGCGCCGCGGCTGGAACTAGTGGCGGATCCGGCGTGGAACGAGGGGTACGTCATCCGCGGTCTGCGCGAACTGCGCGTGAGCTGCTGAACGCCGGCGCGCCCCCGGCCGCCCGGTCTTCCCGGGCGGCCGGGGACGCACCGCGGCCAAGACGTCATGCGGTGAGGTCCCGGCGGCGCAGGGCCGCGAGTCCGCCCGCGCCCAGGGCGAGCGCGAGCACGGTGAGGAGCACCAGAGGGCCAGGGGTGACCTCCGCGGACGGCGCTTTCGGCAGGTGCGTGAAGACCGACAGGTCCAGCACCCAGGGCGAGAGTTTCAGCGCCGGTCCGTACAGCCCGATCCCCAGGGTCAGCGAGGCCACGCCCCAACTTGCCCGCGCGGCCCCGGGCACGGCGCCGTACAGCAGGAGCGCGACCGCCGCCACGCACCACACGGCGGGCAGTTGCACCAGGGCCGCGCCGGCCAGCCGCACCATCTGATGCCCCGTTTCCCGGGTCGTCGCTCCGTAGCCGAGGCCCATGGCGAGCCCCGACACCAGCAGGAGCAGCACTGACCCGGCCGCGGCGAGAAGCGTGTGGCTCACGGCCCAGCGGACCCGGCCGACACCGGTGGCGAGGACGGGTTCGGCGCGGCCGGAGTTCTCCTCGCCCTGGAGCCGCAGGACGGCCTGGACGGCGTAGAGCGCCGCGATCATGCCCATCACGCCGCTCATCGAGGCGAGATAGGAGTCGACGAGACCCGACGCGCCGCCCATGTCCCGGATGACGTCAGCGAGTCGCTCATTGCCGCGTACGAGGTCGGTGGCCCCGTCGGCCAGGGCGCCCAGTGCGGCGCCGCCCACGGCGAAGCCGGACGCCCAGCCCCACAGGGAGCCGCGCTGCAGCCGCCAGGCCAGGCCCTGCGCGCCCCGCAGCCGTGGACCGGCCGCGGCGGGACCGGGACGGGACGGGATGAGGGAGGCGTCGATGTCCCGTCGGGCGACCAGGGCGTACGCGAGGGCGACCAGCCCTGCGACCCATGCGGCGAACAGCCCGAGCACCCACCAGCGTTCGCCGCCGTAGGGGCGTATGTTCTCGGCCCAGCCGAGCGGCGAGAGCCAGGTCAGGGTGCCGGAGCCGCCGTCCCCGGCGGCGCGCAGCAGGAAGGCGAGCCCGAGCACGGCCCCGCCGATGCCCCGGGCGGCGCGGGCACTCTCGGTGAGCTGCGCGGCGACCGCGCCGACGGCGGCGAAGGCGCAGCCCACGCCCGCGAAGGCACATCCGAAGGCAAGGGCCCCGAGCGCGCCGTGGCCGAGCAGCCCGAGCGTGACGAGGACGCCGAGTGCGGCGGAGGCCCCGAAACCGGCGGCCAAGGCGGCGGCCAGCGGTGCCCGGCGGCCGACGGCACCCGCGCCGACGAGTTCCAGCCGGCCCTCCTCCTCTTCCTCGCGGGTGTGCCGGACGACCAGGAGCACGGCCATCAGCCCGGCCGCGGCGGCGCCGAAGGCCATCGTGCGCCAGGCCGTCAGTCCGCCGATGCCGGGGTCGAAGACCGGCCCGTACAGCGCGCGGAGCGAGGCGTTGCCCGCGGTGCTCGCGGCGACCTCGGCACGTTCGGCGGCGGTGTCGTACAGCGAGCCGAAGGCCGAGGCGGTGGAGGCGACGAGCAGAGCGATCGGCACCGTCCACGCCGGGATCATGATCCGGTCGCGGCGCAGCGCGAGGCGGGTGAGCACCGCCGTCCCGGCGAGTGCGTCCTGCCGGTTCACCGCGCCGCCTCCGTCACGCCCGCGGTCTCGTTGTCCCCGGCGGCGGCGGCGACGTCGTCCGCCTCGTAGTGCCGCAGGAACAGCTCCTCCAGCGTGGGCGGCGTGCTGGTCAGGCTGCGCACTCCGGCCTCGCTCAAATGCCGCAGCACCGCGTTCAGTTCCCCCACTTCGACCTGGAGTTTCACCCGGTTCCCCCGGATGTCCAGGTCGTGCACGCCGGGCAAGGCGGCCAGGGAGCCGGCCGGCCCGGCGAGCTCGGCGGTGACCGAGGTGCGGGTGAGGTGCCGCAACTCGGCCAGGCTGCCGGTCTCGACGGTGCGTCCCTTGCGGATGATGCTCACCCGGTCGCACAGCGCCTCGACCTCGCCGAGGATGTGGCTGGACAGCAGCACCGTGCGCCCGCGGTCGCGTTCCTCCCGGACGCACTCCCGGAAGACCTCCTCCATCAGGGGGTCCAGCCCGGAGGTGGGCTCGTCGAGTATCAGCAGCTCCACATCGGAGGAGAACGCGGCGACGAGCGCGACCTTCTGCCGGTTGCCCTTCGAGTACGCGCGGCCCTTCTTCGTCGGGTCCAGCTCGAAGCGCTCCAGCAGTTGACGCCTGCGCGCCTCGTCCAGCCCGCCGCGCAGCCGCCCGAGCAGGTCGATGACCTCGCCGCCGCTGAGGTTGCGCCAGAGCGTGACGTCTCCGGGGACGTAGGCCAGGCGCCGGTGCAGTGCGACCGCGTCCCGCCACGGGTCCCCGCCGAGCAGCTGGGCGGCCCCACGGTCCGCCCGCAGCAGCCCCAGCAGAACGCGGATGGTCGTGGACTTCCCCGCCCCGTTGGGACCGAGGAAGCCGTGCACCTCGCCCGTCTCGACGGCCAGGTCCAGCCCGTCCAGTGCCTGCGTGCGGCCGAAGGACTTGTGGAGTCCGGCCACACTGATTGCCTTCGTCATGGTTCAGAACGTACAGTAATTTCATAAAGTTGTGAAGTTAAGGAACTGTATAAACTTCGGGCGGGAGGCGATAGTGGTGGCAGAGCAATCCATCGAACCGATGACGTTCGTCGAACGGTTCGCGGCGGAACTGGTCGAGGCCGGCATGCAGCGCATGGCCGCCCGCGTCTTCGCGGCACTGCTCGCCTCCGAGACCGGGATGCTCAGCGCCGCCGAGCTGGCCGAACGCCTCCAGGCCAGCCCCGCCGCGATCTCCGGCGCGGTCCGCTACCTCTCGCAGGTCGGCATGCTGACCCGCGAACGCGAGCCCGGCTCCCGGCGTGAGCGCTACCGGGTGCACAGCGACCAGTGGTACGAGACCTTCACGCGCCGCGACCGCGTCCTCGCCCGCTGGGAGGGCACCCTCCGCGACGGCATCGAGGCCGTCGGCCCCGAGACCCCCGCCGGCCGCCGCATCGCGGAGACCGCCGCCTTCTTCGACTTCCTCCAGAAGGAGATCGTCGAGCTGATGGACCGCTGGCGCGAGCACAAGTCGGAACTCCGCGAGAACGGCCTCCTCTAGCAACGTGCTTCCTGGCGAGCGTGCTGCGTCGAGGCGGGCGGTCGGATGGTGCTCCGGTGAGCGGGTCGATGCGTGCGCGGCGAGTGAGCCGAAGAGAGCGGCCGGTGTCGAAAAGGAGCGCGCGCGGAGCCTGCGAGGAACGAGCGGGCGAGCACGGTCGACTGTCGACACCGGCTGAGCGATCGAAGGCGAACCGAGCCCTAAAAAGTACGCGGCACCGTCAGCCGCCACGCCGCCGGCATCACCGTCCAGGTGCGCCGGCGGACCGGGCCCGCGCTCGCCGCGTCCGCGGTGTAGCGGAAGTCCCGCCCGGAGACGGTGACCGTACGGGCGTGCACCGGCCGGGCCGGGGCCACGCCGTCGCGGCGGACGAGGACCTCGGCGAGGCCGGGGGAGGCCATGGAGACCGACACCTCCTCGACGCAGTCGTCCAGGTCGGCCAGGACGACCCCGTCGGCCTCGACGCGCAGCCGCTGCGCGCCGCGCATGGCGAGCCCCGTGGGGTGTCCGTGCAGACTGAACGTGCGGGCCAGCGAGCGGGCGCGCCGTTCGACGGGCATCAGCCACGCCGGGGTCGCGGAGGAGATGCGCAGGGCGCCCAGCACGATGCCGCCGCTGTCGTCGAGGAGGAGGTCCAGTTCCCGTTCGGCCCCGTCGAGCACGGCCCGCGCCGCGTTCACCGCGCCGCCGGGCACGCCCAGGGCCCGGGCCAGCGCGGTGCTCCGTCCGACCGGTACCAGCCCGACGACGGCCTCGCCCAGCGTCCGCGCCGCGTGGAGCGCACGTACGGTGCGCAGCAGCGCCGCGTCGTCGCCCACCACGACCGGTCGCCGTCGCCCCCGGTGCTCAAGCGCCCGTACGGCCTCTTCCTCGGACTCCGGAAGTGCGATTTTCACAGAGGGCGATCCCCCGCACAGCACATCCTTCGCGATGCGTACGGATTCGCCGTCCATGACACGGGCGGCAGGGTCGATGACCACGAGCAGGGGCTGCCCGACCGGTCGCTGAGCCGACACCTTGGTCCTTCCTCAGGTAACATCTCGGTGCAAGAGCCCCTTGCGCTGCCTTGCGCCAGGGGCTTCGTCTATTCCGGGGCACCGGTCCGACCGCTCTCCCCGCCATGGGGAGCCACGTTGGACATGCCCCGCCCGGAAGGGGTGTACGCCTGTGCCCGCACTTGTGCTGCTCGGTGCTCAGTGGGGTGACGAGGGCAAGGGGAAGGCCACCGACCTGCTCGGTGGTTCCGTGGACTATGTGGTGCGCTACCAGGGCGGCAACAACGCCGGCCACACGGTGGTCGTCGGTGACCAGAAGTACGCGTTGCACCTTTTGCCCTCCGGAATCCTCTCGCCCGGGTGCACCCCCGTGATCGGCAACGGCGTCGTCGTCGACCCGGCGGTGCTGCTCTCCGAGCTGAGCGGGCTCAACGAGCGCGGCGTCGACACGTCCAAGCTCCTCATCAGCGGCAACGCGCACCTGATCACGCCGTACCACCAGACCCTGGACAAGGTGACGGAACGCTTCCTCGGCAAGCGCAGGATCGGCACCACCGGCCGCGGTATCGGCCCGGCGTACGCCGACAAGATCAACCGTGTGGGTATCCGGGTGCAGGACCTCTTCGACGAGTCGATCCTGCGGCAGAAGGTCGAGGCCGCGCTCCACGACAAGAACCAGGTCCTGGTCAAGATCTTCAACCGGCGGGCGATCAGCATCGACCAGGTCGTCGAGGAGTACCTGGGCTACGCCGAGCAGATCAGGGACTACGTCGCGGACACGACGTTCCTCCTCAACTCCGCCCTCGACGAGGGCAAGGTCGTCCTCCTGGAGGGCGGCCAGGGCACCCTGCTGGACGTCGACCACGGCACGTACCCCTTCGTGACGTCCTCCAACCCGACCGCGGGCGGCGCCTGCACGGGCTCGGGCATCGGTCCCACCAAGATCAGCCGGGTCATCGGCATCCTGAAGGCGTACACCACCCGCGTCGGCGCCGGTCCCTTCCCGACCGAGCTGTTCGACGAGGACGGCGCCGCCCTGCGGCGCATCGGCGGCGAGCGGGGTGTCACCACCGGTCGCGACCGCCGGTGCGGCTGGTTCGACGCGGTGATCGCCCGCTACGCGACCCGGGTCAACGGCCTCACCGACTTCTTCCTCACCAAGCTCGACGTGCTGACCGGCTGGGAGAGCATCCCGGTCTGCGTCGCGTACGAGATCGACGGCAAGCGTTTCGAGGAACTGCCGTTCAGTCAGACCGACTTCCACCACGCGAAGCCGGTCTACGAGACGCTGCCCGGCTGGAGTGAGGACATCACGAAGGCCAAGACCTTCGCCGACCTGCCGAAGAACGCGCAGGCGTACGTGAAGGCGCTGGAGGAGATGTCGGGCGCCCCGATCTCGGCCATCGGCGTCGGCCCCGGCCGGACCGAGACGATCGAGATCAACTCCTTCCTCTAGCAGCACCGCCGCACCGTGGGACCGCGGGACGGTCCCACCGGACGGAAGGGGCGGGCGCGCCGTACAACCTGTCGGCGCGCCCGCCCACCGTCATACAGGGTGCCAATGGGAGCCTGCCCGGGCGTCTGCTTAGCCTTGAGGCCATGACCCCTCCTTACGCAGACCCCGAGACCGGCGCCGCCGTGAAGGCCGCCGACCGTGCGCACGTCTTCCACTCCTGGTCGGCGCAAGGCCTGATCGACCCGCTCGCGGTCGCCGGGGCGCAGGGCGCGTACTTCTGGGACTACGACGGCAACCGCTACCTGGACTTCACCAGCGGTCTGGTGTTCACCAACATCGGGTACCAGCACCCCACGGTCGTCGCCGCGATCCAGGAGCAGGCCGCGAAGCTCGTCACCTTCGCGCCCGCCTTCGCCGTGGAGTCGCGTTCCGAGGCCGCCCGGCTGATCGCGGAGCGCACCCCCGGCGACCTGAACAAGATCTTCTTCACCAACGGCGGCGCCGAGGCCGTCGAGAACGCCGTACGGATGGCCCGGCTGCACACCGGCCGCCCCAAGGCGCTCTCCGCCTACCGCTCGTACCACGGCGGCACCTCCGCCGCGATCAACCTGACCGGTGACCCGCGCCGCTGGCCCTCCGACAGCGGCTCGGCCGGCGTCGTCCACTTCTGGGCGCCGTTCCTCTACCGCTCACCGTTCCACTCGGAGACCGAGGAGCAGGAGCGCGACCGCGCGCTCCAGCACCTGGAGGACACCATCGTCTTCGAGGGGCCGCAGACCGTCGCCGCGATCGTGCTGGAGACCGTGCCGGGCACGGCGGGCATCATGGTGCCGCCGCCCGGCTATCTCGCGGGCGTCCGCGAGATCTGCGACCGGTACGGCATCGTCCTCGTCCTGGACGAGGTCATGGCGGGCTTCGGCCGCACCGGCACGTGGTTCGCCGCGGAGCAGTTCGATGTCGTCCCCGACCTGCTGACCTTCGCCAAGGGTGTGAACTCCGGATACGTGCCGCTCGGCGGTGTCGCCATCAGCGAGGAGATCGCCGCGACCTTCGCCACCCGCCCCTACCCCGGCGGGCTGACCTACTCCGGCCACCCGCTGGCCTGCGCCGCGGCCGTCGCCACGATCCAGGTGATGGAGGACGAGGGCGTGGTGGCCCGGGCCGCTGCGCTCGGCGAGCACACCATCGGCCCCGGGCTGCGCGAACTGGCCGGGCGCCACCCTTCGGTCGGCGAGGTGCGGGGCCTGGGCGCCTTCTGGGCGCTGGAGCTCGTACGCGACCGGGAGACCCGCGAGCCGCTGGTTCCCTACAACGCGGCCGGAGAGGCCAACGCCCCGATGGCGGCGTTCGCGGCGGCCTGCAAGAAGAGCGGCCTGTGGCCGTTCGTGAACATGAACCGCACCCATGTGGTGCCCGCCTGCAACATCACCGAGGCCGAGGCCAAGGAGGGTCTCGCGCTCCTCGACGCGGCCCTGTCGGTCGCCGACGAGCACACGGTCTGAACCGGACCGGCCGCGCGTGACCTGCGCCACAGGCGCGGACCATCCGCGGCCGGGCCTCGCATAGGGTGAGGCGCATTCACGCGCACGCACATCCGAGGGAGGCACCGGGCATGCGGGATGGTGCAGATGCAGGCGGCCCCGTCAGACGGAGCAGTCTGCGCCAGCAGATCACCGACGCGCTGCGCGACGAGGTGCTCACCGGCCGCATGGTCGCCGGACGCCACTTCACCGTGAAGGAGATCGCCGAGCTGTACGGGGTCTCCGCGACCCCCGTGCGCGAGGCGCTGGTCGACCTCGCCGCGCAGGGGCTGCTCGAGGTCGAGCACCACCGCGGCTTCCAGGTGCGCCGCTTCACCGACTCCGAGTTCCGCTCCATGGTGGGGGCCCGCACCCTGGTCGTGGAGGGCATTTTCCGCCGCATCGCCGCGCGCGGTATGCGCGAGGTCGAACCCGCCGCTCTCGCCTCCGTGCGCCGCCGGGCCGAGGCCGCGGCGCCGGCCGCCCGCGCCGGTGAGCTGGACGTGCTCATCGGCCATGACATCCGCTTCTGGCGCGAGCTGTCCGCACTGGCCGGCAACGCCCATGTCGCCGACTTCCTGGACCGCATCCGCATGCAGACCTGGGCGTACGAGGTGCCCTTCCTGCGCGCCCGGGCGTCCCTGGAGGGCGTCTGCTGGGCGGACCACGTGGAACTGGTGGGTGCCGTCGAGGAGCGTGATCCGGAGACCGCCCAGCGGATCATGGAGGAATTCAACGACCACTCTCTCGGGCTGATGCGTCGGCCCTCCGGGCCCTAGCCCACTACGCTGGCCCGACGACGCACGGAAGGACTTGGAGCGCCTGTGGCCTGCGACTTGTGGCTGGTTCCCCTGGTGGACGTGCTCTGCCACAGCCCGGACAACCCGTTCGCCGAGGAAATCGCCCGCTACGACAAGGCACTGAGCGACGCCGGTCTGCCGCCGGTGCCCGTCTACAGCTACATGCCGGGCCTGTCCGGCGATGTGGCGCCGGTCGCCGGATTCGACTACGACGCACTGCACTTCCTGCGCCGTGCGTACCTGCTCCACATCCAGGGCCTGGCCGTCACCCCCGTCGACGAACTCGGCGGGGACTACGAGCAGTTGCTGGAGATGTTCGAGGCCACCGCGCAGCAGTCGCACCTGGTGTGGCACTACGACCACGCCGGCGCATACGTGCCGCTGGACTTCCCCTCCCCCCTGGTCGACGACGAACTACTGGAGGGCGGCGGCCCCCTGGGATCGGCCCACGGGCTGCTGCGCGAGCTGGGCTTCGTGGCGCCGGTCATCGGCATCGACCCGCTCAATCCGCCGCCCCCGCCCCTGCCGCCGGCCGGGCCCACCGAGCTGGAGGAGCCGGCCGCCGCGCCCGCTTCCGGCGACGGCAGCCCCTTCGCACGGGAACGACACGTGTGGCTGGGGCTGCACGCGGCGGCCACCCGATCGCTCGGCCAGGGCTCGATGATCGTCTTCAGCTGAGGCGTGTGCGAAAGTCCCTCCCCGGCGGTGGATGGGGGAGCCATGGGCCGCCTTCCGGGCGCCTCAGGGTGCCGTTCAGCCGGCGCGGGGCCCCTCCGGGGGCCGCTGGCGCGGCATGTTGGGCCGGCCGCCCGGCAGCAGCGGGAACCGCCCGCCGGTGCCGGGCGTACCGCTCTCCGGGCTCCGCGCGCCCCATCCCCAGGTCAGGGACTGCGTGCGCAGGGGGGCGCCGCCGGCCCGGAAGTCCAGCATCCAGTCGGCGGTCTCGGACCGTACGAGCTCCGAGACGTCCTCGGAGAACCGGCGCAGCACCGTCAGGCAGCGCTCGGCCGCCTCGGCCGCGGTGCCCTCGGCGGGGCCGAGCACCTCGCGCACGGACTCCGAGGCCCAGTCGTAGCGCAGCGCCTCCAGACGGCGCTGGACGGCCTGGGCGGTGGCCACGTCGCGCATCCACCCGGCGGTCAGGCCGAGGTGACGGTCGAGGCCGACGCAGACGACGGCCAGCAGCAGCGCGGCGTACGCCCAGCGGTCGCGCACCCCCGCGCCGGTCACGGCGACCACGGCCCCGGAGGTCGCGGCCAGCGCGGCCGCGACCCGCAGCCCCCTGGCCCACAGCCGCTTGCGCACGCGGTCGGCGAGGTACCACTCGACCGTGCGCAGCGCCTCCGCCTCGGCCCAGCGGTAGAGCTCCTCCAGCCGTTCCGCCGGCTCACCCCAGTCGCCCAGCGGGAACGAGGGTGCCCGCAGGTCCTCCCGCTGCCGGTGGAGCGCCCGCCGTTTCGGTTCCTCCCGAGGTACTTCCTCGGGATACATGTCCGGCTGGCTCACCTGCACGCTCCCTCGTGACGTCGATGACGGAGCCCCCTTCTTACCGCCGAACGGCTGAGCTTGCGAAGTGGACGGCGGTAATTCCGCCCTTACGGGGCGGTTGATCAGGTATGGGGTCCCGCAGGCAGCACCCGATCGAGTGACGCCGCGGGTGCCGGGCGGCAGGCCCGGTGTGCGGCCGGTAAGGGGAGGGGCACGGGGGTGCCCATCCCCAGCCGATACCCTTGGCGCCGTGAACGTCCTTGTCATCGGCGGCGGTGCCCGCGAACATGCCCTGTGCCGCGCTCTGTCCCTCGACCCCGACGTGGCGGCGCTGCACTGCGCCCCCGGGAACGCCGGCATCGCCGAGGTGGCGCAACTGCACGCGGTGGACCCCATGGACGGGGACGCGGTCGCGGAACTCGCGACCCGGCTGGCGGCCGACTTCGTGATCGTCGGCCCCGAGGCCCCGCTCGTGGCCGGGGTCGCGGACGCGGTGCGCGCCCGGGGCATCGACTGCTTCGGCCCCTCGCGGGAGGCGGCGGCCCTGGAGGGCTCCAAGGCGTTCGCCAAGGACGTGATGGCCGCGGCCGCCGTGCCCACCGCGCGCGCGTACGTGTGCACCACCCCCGCCGAGGTGGACGAGGCGCTGGACGCCTTCGGCGCCCCGTACGTCGTCAAGGACGACGGCCTGGCGGCGGGCAAGGGCGTCGTCGTGACCGACGACCTGGAGGCCGCGCGGGCGCACGCCATCGCCTGCGGGCGGGCCGTGATCGAGGAATACCTGGACGGCCCCGAGGTCTCGCTCTTCGCCGTCACGGACGGCGAGACCGTCGTCGCGCTCCAGCCCGCGCAGGACTTCAAGCGGGCCCATGACGCGGACGAGGGCCCCAACACCGGCGGCATGGGCGCGTACAGCCCGCTGCCGTGGGCCGATCCGCGGCTGGTCGAGGAGGTGGAGCGCACGGTGCTCCAGCCGACCGTCGACGAACTGCGCCGCCGCGGCACCCCCTTCTCCGGGCTGCTGTACGCGGGCCTGGCCATCACCTCGCGCGGTGTGCGGGTCATCGAGTTCAACGCGCGCTTCGGCGACCCGGAGGCGCAGGTCGTGCTGGCCCGGCTCAAGACCCCGCTGGCGGGGCTGCTGCGCGCGGCGGCGACCGGCCGGCTGGCCGCCTTCCCGGCGCTGCGCTGGAGCGAGGGCGCGGCGGTGACGGTCGTGGTGGCGTCCGAGAACTACCCCGGCACGCCGCGCACCGGTGACCCGATCACCGGCCTGGACGAGGTGGCCGCCGAGGACGAGCACGCCTACGTGCTGCACGCGGGCACCACGGCGGACGCCGACGGCCGGGTGGTGAGCGCGGGAGGCCGCGTTCTGTCGGTGACGGCGACCGGCGCGGATCTGGCCAAGGCCCGTGAGCGGGCGTACCGGGCGGTGGCCCGGATCGGGCTGAAGGGCTCGCACCATCGTTCGGATATCGCGGAAAAGGCCGCCAGGGGCTGAACCCTGGGCAAGGCCACTCCAAGGGGTGATGGCTTGACCATCCTGCTGACGTGAGCCCGGGGCCCAACTAGGGTGCGGCGCAAGCGCACTGCGAGAGCACACGACCACCGCACAATCGGCCCTACCGGCATTGCGGTGTCGGTGGGCGGTGCGACAGTGGGGGCATGCAGTCGCGTCAGCAGCTTGGGGGTGAGCACACCGTTGGCCGGGGAAGCAGGTGAAGGAGTCGCGCGGGCACGCGCGCTGGCCGTCCTGCGTATTCGCAGCACCGCGCTGGCGGTGGCATTGCTGCCCGCCGCGCTGGCGGTGGTGCTGCTGGTCGGCGGCGCGACGGGCCGGATCGTCGGCGAGACCTCGGACATCCTGCGCTGGCTGGTTGTCGCGGGCGCGCTGCTCGTGCTGCTGCTCGCGGGCGGCGTCGCGGCCGTCGTCGTCCGGGCGAGACCGGCTGTGAGCCCCACGGTCCCGGTCGCCGAGAAGTCCGCCCCCGACCTCCACCGCATGGTGCGGGACCTGGCGGTGCGCCTTCAGGTGCCGGTGCCCTCCGCGATAGAACTGACCCCGGACTGCGACAGCTGGCTGGAGGACCGCACCCACGGCACGCGGCGCAAGGCCCCGCCGCAGGCCCCGGCCCTCGTGATCGGCTCGCCCTTCATGTGGTGGATGCGGGTCGCCGAGCTCCGGGCGCTGCTCGCCCCGGTCGTGGCGGGCACGGGCCCCGCGGCCGATCCGGACATCGCCGCGGCCCGCCGCTTCGTGCGCGGGCTGGACGCGGCGGCCGGGGTGGCCACGGCCGCCTACGAGCCCTCGCTCACCGGATGGATACGCCGGCCCGCGTACGCGTTCCTCGGCTGGGTCGCCAAGCTGCTGCTGCGCGGCTGCCAGGTGCATGCCGCGGAGATGGAGCGCGCGGTGGCCGGCGCCGCCTCGGAGCGGGCCCAGGCGGTCGACTACGGACTGCGCATCGTGGCCCAGGAGCAGGTGGGCCTCGCCTACGCGGGCTGGGACCGGCTGCTGACCCGTGTGGCGCTTCCGGCCTGGCGGATGGGGCGCTGGCCGTCCCGGCTGGACGCGGGCGTGGTGGCGGCGCTGACCGAGCTGTCGCGGCGGGACAGGCTGGCCGAGGGCTTCGAGTCGCGGCTGGGCGAGCGTCCCGCGTGCGACCTGCTGGAGGAACCGGGCACCGTCGACGAGGCCGCCTCGCTGCTGGCGGCGCGGCTGTTCCACGGCGGTCCGCGGCGGCAGGGCCCCGACTGGTCGCCGGTCGCCTGGGACACCTATCCCGAAGAGGTCGTGGACCGCATCTGGCGCAGCGACGCGGCCCGTCTGATCACGGTCCTCGACGAGGCGCACGATCCGGCGGGGGCGCTCGGGCCCCGTCGTATATCCGTCCCCACGGGTGCCGCGGGCCTGCCCGGCACCCCCGACCAGCCCGGCCGCGCGACCCTGGCCCGGGTGATGGACCGGCTGTCGGCGGGCGGCAGCGAGGAGCTGGCAGCCCGGATCACCCGGCACGTGGCCCGTGAGGAGGCCGCGCGGGAGGAGACCACCCGCGAGGAGGCCGCCGCCCAGGCCGCCGTGGACGGCGCGTTCGCCCCCGTCTACCACCTGTTGCCGCCCCGCACCGGCCGGGAGCTGCTCACCGATCACGTCACGGCGATGGTCTGCTGCGCCGCCGTGGACACCGCGGGCGCGGCCCCCGGCCTGGACTGGCTGGACGGCCCGGCCCTGCTGGTCGGCGGGGTCCGCCGGGGCGACCTGTCCTGGCCGGTGCTCCGCCTCGTGGAGAACGGGGACGCGGCCCCGCTGCGCTCCTGGCTCACGGCTGTGGGCGTACGCCCCGAGAAGCCGATACGGCTCGTCTGACCGGGAGTTGACCGGATGTGTCCCGTCGCCGTGAATCCCTTCCAATAAAACGCCACGAACAGTGACCGGGGCAGCGCATTGTGTGATGTCCTGGACCTGGGCACGCGTACACCACCTCGGGGGACGGCGAGGAGGGGAAAATCGTGGTGAGGGAGCAGGTCCACCGCTGGCAGTCAGGAGCGTTGGCACACGGCGTCACCGACCCGTTCGGGCAGGGCCCGGTGCCCTGGCTGCGCGGGGCCGAGCAGTATCTGGACGACACCGGACAGGTGGTCCCCTGGTATGTCGATCTGACCGCGTCCCGCGGCGAGTCACACGGGGCGCCGCGCGTCCCGGGACCCCGTTCCGCGGACGATGTCCGCTGTCAGATCAAGGGCTTCGCCACCGGCGCCTCCGTGGCCCCGGGCGGCGCCATCGACTTCCGTGTCACCGTCGACCCGCCGCAGAACTACAACGTCGACGTGTACCGCATCGGCCACTACGGCGGCGACGGCGCAGCCCAGGTGGGCACCAGCCCACGGCTGTCCGGCATCGTGCAGCCGGCGCCGCTCACCGCCGGGCGCACGGTCTCCTGCCACCACTGGTGGCAGTCCTGGCGGCTGCAGATCCCCTCCCAGTGGAATCCGGGCGCCTATGTGGCCGTGCTGACCACGCAGGACGGCTATCGCAGCCACATCCCCTTCACCGTGCGTGACGACCGGCCGGCCGATCTGCTCCTGCTGCTGCCGGACGTGACCTGGCAGGCGTACAACCTCTACCCCGAGAACGGCCGGACGGGCGCCAGCCTCTACCACGCCTGGGACGAGCAGGGCCGGCTGCTCGGCGAGGCGGAGGCCGCGGTCACGGTCTCCTTCGACAGGCCGTACGCGGGCGCCGGGCTTCCGCTGCACGTGGGCCACGCCTACGACTTCATCCGGTGGGCGGAGCGCTACGGCTACGACCTGGCCTACGCCGACGCCCGTGACCTGCACGCCGGCAGGATCGATCCTTCCCGCTACCGGGGAATGGTCTTTCCCGGCCACGACGAGTACTGGACCGTCCCCATGCGGCGCGCCGTCGAGGCCGCCCGGGACGGCGGCACCTCGCTGGTCTTCCTCTCCGCCAACACCATGTACTGGCAGACCGAGCTGGGCCCGTCCCCGGCCGGCGACCCCGACCGGCTGCTCAGCTGCCGCAAGCGCCGGGACGCGCCGCCCGGCCGCAGCGCGCTGTGGCGGGACATGGGCGAGCCCGAGCAACTGGTGATGGGCGTGCAGTACGCGGGCCGGGTGCCCGAGCCTTCACCGCTGGTGGTGCGCAACGCCGACCACTGGCTGTGGGAGGCCGCCGGGGCCGGGGAGGGCGACGAGATCGAGGGCCTGGTCGCCGGCGAGGCGGACCGCTACTTCCCGCGCACCCAACTGCCCGGTTACACCGAGCGCATCCTGCTCGCGCACTCCCCGTACGAGGACTCCGCCGGCCGCCGGGCGCACCAGGAGACCTCCTTGTACCGGGCGCCGTCCGGGGCGTACGTCTTCGCCTCCGGGACCTTCGCCTGGTCCCCCGCGCTGGACCGCCCCGGCCATGTCGACGAGCGTGTGCAGCGCGCCACCGCCAATCTCCTGGACCGCATCTGCAAACACGGCTGACACCCCGCGTCGCGCCTGCGGGGGTGGCGTGCGGGAGAATCGGGAGCCGAACCACCGATCGGGGAGGCCCCATGTCCGGATTCGTCGAGAAGCCCGAGCCCGTGCAGGTACCCGGGCTCGTGCACCTGCACACCGGCAAGGTGCGCGATCTGTACCAGAACGACGCCGGCGAGCTGGTGATGGTCGCCAGCGACCGGCTCTCCGCGTACGACTGGGTGCTGCCTACCGAGATCCCGGACAAGGGCCGCGTCCTGACCCAGTTGTCCCTGTGGTGGTTCGACAGGATCGCCGACCTTGTGCCGCACCATGTGCTCTCCACCGAACTCCCCGCGGGCGCCCCGCCCGAGTGGGAGGGCCGCACCACGGTGTGCAAGTCGCTGAGCATGGTCCCGGTCGAGTGCGTCGCCCGCGGCTACCTGACCGGTTCGGGTCTGCTGGAGTACCAGGCCGACCGCACGGTGTGCGGGGTGGCGCTGCCCGAGGGACTGTCCGACGGTTCCGAGCTGCCCGCGGCGATCTTCACTCCCGCCACCAAGGCCGCGGTCGGCGAGCACGACGAGAACGTCAGCTACGAGGAGGTCGCCCGCCAGGTCGGTGCCGACACCGCCGCCGCGCTCCGCCAGGCGACCCTCGCGGTCTACTCGCGGGCCCGCGACATCGCCCGGGAGCGCGGCATCATCCTGGCCGACACGAAGTTCGAGTTCGGCTTCGAGGGCGAGACGCTGACCATCGCCGACGAGGTGCTGACGCCCGACTCGTCCCGTTTCTGGCCGGTCGACGAGTGGGAGCCGGGCCGGGCTCAGCCGAGCTACGACAAGCAGATCGTGCGCAACTGGCTGACCTCCGCCGAGTCCGGCTGGGACCGGCGCAGCGAGCAGCCCCCGCCGGCCCTCCCGCCGCACGTCGTGGAGCGCACCCGGACCCGGTACATCGAGGCGTACGAGCGCCTCACGGGCCTGAGCTGGTAGCCACCCGCCTCGCGGCGACGCGGGCCCCGGCCTTCACGGCCGGGGCCCGCTGCCGTTCCGGCGCCGGCCGGTCCGAGGCCGGTCCGGGTCGGCCCGTTCTTCTGTCCACAGCCTGTGGACAGAAGAACGGCCCGGACCTACGCGGCGTCACCGATGTGGCGTTCACGGGCTTTCGGCGCCCTTCAGCCGGCCGGCCCGAGCCGTAGTTCGCGGGCCAGCGACCGCTCCAGGGGACTCAGCGGCACCTCGGGACACAGGCGTTCCGGATGCCCGGGCGGCAGCCCGTCCCGGCGAGCGGCCTGCTGCCGCCGGTCGACCGCGAAGTACAGCTCGCCCAGCGCGACCAGCTCCCTGGCGACGACCCGGCCCACGGCCCGTACGGCCTCGCCGACGGCCGCCCGGAGGGACTTGCGCATAGGGGTGACCTCCTGATCGGGCACCCCGGCCGAGGTCGGTGGCCGGGGTGCGGTGCCGTCAGGATCGGCGCCGCGCCACGGCGGCCGCCCCCGACACGCTCGGGCGGGGCGCCGCGTCCCCCTCCCGGATCTTCCCGGGAACGCAAGAAGGCCCCGGTCCGAGGACCGGGGCCTTCTTTTCACGAGCGGACGACGAGGCTCGAACTCGCGACCTCAACCTTGGCAAGGTTGCGCTCTACCAACTGAGCTACGTCCGCATGCGCCGCGCGTTCCCGTGCGGTGCGTCCTCCACTATAGCCAACCCGGGGAGTGCCCGGCACGCACCACGCCCTGTCCCTTTGCCGTGGCGTGTCGCGCCGGCCGTCGCGGCGGGCCCCGCCCCCACCGCGCCGCCGTCCCGCGCGCGGATGCGGAAGGCCAATTCCCCAGCCCGGCAAGGGTCTCGGGCCGGCGCCCGGGCGTGGTCCGGCGGATTCGCGCGGCCGCTCCCGCCCGATGCCGATGGCCTGTCCCGCCGCGATGTGGGGACGGTCACAAAGGCGCGGGCCCCGGGAAAGGCGCACGCATACGAAGAAGGCCCCGGTCGAATGACCGGGGCCTTCTTTTCACGAGCGGACGACGAGATTCGAACTCGCGACCCTCACCTTGGCAAGGTGATGCTCTACCAACTGAGCCACGTCCGCAGGACGCGACCACTCTACCTGATCGTGAAGACCGGTCGAGCAGTCAGAGCGGGTGACAGGGATCGCACACTGCGCCTTCCTCCTGGAAGGAGGATGTTCTACTACTGAACTACACCCGCGTGATCCGTGAGCCCGGCCTTTCGGCCCTGCCCTCGGCGCGCTTCTGACTCTAGCGGATCAACAGGGGTGGCTGTCCAATCCGTTCGGCCAGGGGCCGGCCGCG
Source organism: Streptomyces sp. RLA123 (assembly GCF_056270165.1). Lineage (NCBI taxonomy): Bacteria > Bacillati > Actinomycetota > Actinomycetes > Kitasatosporales > Streptomycetaceae > Streptomyces > Streptomyces sp. RLA123. The sequence goes on from NZ_JBWDOR010000003.1 coordinate 4,364,673, forward strand.
GACATCAGTTGGCGGCGGCGTGCGCCTCGTAGACCTTCTTCGGAATGCGGCCGCGCGGCGGCACGTCGAAGCCGTTGGAACGCGCCCAGGCGCGGACGGTGGCCGGGTCGGAGGTCAGAGCGGTGTGCTTGTAGGTCTTGCCGAGCCGGCTGTGGCGGCGTCCGGCCTCGACGTACGGCGCGAGTGCGGTGCGGAGCCGGTCGGCGTTCCCGGAGGAGAGATCGATCTCGTACGACTTCCCGTCGAGGCCGAAAGTGACCGTTTCCGCTGCTTCACCGCCGTCGAGGTCGTCGGAGAGGGTGACCACTACGCGCTGCGCCATGGATGCCGGTCCTTTCATGGAGAAGGCTGGGAACCTGCCTTGGCACCGTTGTTCTACCGAAGTCGGCGGCCCGGGGTCAATGCTTTCCCTTTTTACATCCTGAAATCTTTTCCCCGGAGCGCACCCGGAGAATTTCTCCGGGTGTCCCAGGGCAATCCGGTCACCCGATATTCCCGGACCATTCCGGCCTATCTACCCGCGTAGACTTTCTGGCAGGGTACGGTTGGGGACATCACCGCAGCAGACCACCGGGAGTGACCGTGGCACGCGTCGTAGTCGACGTCATGCTCAAGCCGGAGATCCTCGACCCGCAGGGCCAGGCGGTGCAGCGTGCGCTGCCGCGCCTGGGGTTCGAGGGAATCACCGACGTCCGCCAGGGCAAGCGTTTTGAGCTCGAACTGGAGGGTCCCGTCGACGACGCCGCCCTCGCCCGTATCCGCGAGATGGCCGAGACCTTCCTCGCCAACACCGTGATCGAGGACTTCAGCGTGAAGGTGGAGTCGTGACGGCACGCATCGGCGTCGTCACCTTCCCCGGCACGCTGGACGACCGGGACACCCAGCGCGCCGTGCGCCTGGCCGGCGCCGAACCGGTCGCGCTCTGGCACCGCGACAAGGATCTGCACCAGGTCGACGCGGTCGTCCTCCCGGGCGGATTCAGTTACGGCGACTATCTGCGCGCGGGGGCGATTTCCCGCTTCTCGCCCGTCATGGACTCGATCATCGCGGGCGCCAAGGACGGCCTTCCGGTCCTGGGTATCTGCAACGGCTTCCAGGTGCTCACCGAGACGCATCTCCTGCCGGGCGCGATGTTGCGCAACAATCACCTGCACTTCATCTGCCGGGACCAGAAGCTGGTCGTCGAGAACAACACGACCTCGTGGACCGCGGATTACGAGCAGGGCCAGGAGATCAGCGTCCCGCTGAAGAACATCGACGGCCGCTACGTCGCCGACGAGCATGTCCTGGACGAGCTGGAGGCGGAAGGCCGCGTGGTGTTCCGCTACGCCGGCCTGAATCCCAACGGCTCGCTGCGCGACATCGCGGGCGTCACCAACGCCGCGGGCAATGTCGTCGGCCTGATGCCGCACCCGGAGCACGCGGTGGAGTCCCTCATCGGGACGGGGCGCACCGACGGCCTCGGATTCTTCACCTCGATCCTCAAGAAGCTGGTCACCGCATGAGCCGCACTCCTCTGGACACGGTCGAGCACGCGGCCGTGACCCCCGACGTCGAACTGCCCTGGGCCGAACTCGGACTGAAGAAGGACGAGTACGAGCGCGTCGTCGAGATCCTCGGCCGTCGTCCCACGGGCGCCGAACTCGCCATGTACTCGGTGATGTGGTCCGAGCACTGTTCGTACAAGTCCTCGAAGGTCCACCTCCGCCAGTTCGGCGAGAAGGCCCCGCAGTCGGACGCCCTCCTCGTCGGTATCGGCGAGAACGCCGGCGTCGTCGACGTCGGCCAGGGCTACGCCGTCACCTTCAAGGTCGAGTCGCACAACCACCCCTCGTACGTCGAGCCCTACCAGGGCGCGGCCACCGGCGTGGGCGGCATCGTGCGCGACATCATCGCGATGGGCGCGCGGCCGGTCGCGGTCGTCGACCCGCTGCGCTTCGGCGCCGCCGACCACCCCGACACCAAGCGCGTCCTGCCCGGCGTCGTCGCGGGCATCGGCGGCTACGGCAACTGCCTGGGGCTGCCCAACATCGGCGGCGAGGTCGTCTTCGACGCCTGCTACCAGGGCAACCCGCTGGTCAACGCCGGTGCGATCGGCGTCATGCGGCACGAGGACATCCACCTGGCGAAGGCGTCCGGCGCGGGCAACAAGGTCATCCTCTACGGGGCCCGCACGGGCGGCGACGGCATCGGCGGCGCCTCCATCCTGGCCTCCGAGACCTTCGACGACGCCAAGCCGTCGAAGCGTCCGGCCGTCCAGGTCGGCGACCCCTTCCAGGAGAAGCTGCTCATCGAGAGCACCCTGGAGGCCTTCCGGGAGAAGCTCGTCGTCGGCATCCAGGACCTCGGCGCCGCCGGACTGTCCTGTGCCACCTCCGAGCTCGCCTCCAACGGTTCCGGCGGCATGCGCGTCACCCTCGACGACGTACCGCTGCGCGACTCCACGCTCTCGCCCGAGGAGATCCTCATGAGCGAGTCGCAGGAACGCATGTGCGCGGTCGTCGAGCCGGAGAAGGTCGCCCGCTTCCTGGAGATCTGCGAGAAGTGGGACGTCATCGCGACCGTCATCGGTGAGGTCACCGACGGCGACCGGCTGGAGATCTACTGGCACGGCGGCAAGATCGTCGATGTCGACCCGCGCACCGTCGCCCACGAGGGCCCGGTCTACGAGCGCCCCTACGCCCGTCCGTCGTGGCAGGACGCGCTCCAGGCGGACGACGCGAACAAGCTGCCCCGCCCGGCGACGAGCGAGGAGCTGAGGGACCAGGTCATGCGACTGGTCGCCTCCCCGAACCAGGCCTCCAAGTCCTGGATCACCTCCCAGTACGACCACTTCGTGCAGGGCAACACCGTGCTGGCCATGCCCGAGGACTCGGGCATGATCCGCGTCGACGAGGAGACCGGGCTCGGCGTCGCCATCGCCACGGACGGAAACGGCCGCTACGCGAAGCTCGACCCGTACACGGGCGCGCAGCTCGCGCTCGCCGAGGCCTACCGCAACGTCGCGACGACCGGTGCCAAGCCGCTCGCCGTCTCCGACTGCCTGAACTTCGGCTCGCCCGAGGACCCCGCCGTCATGTGGCAGTTCGCGGAGGCCGTCCGCGGCCTCGCGGACGGCTGCCTGCAGCTGGGCACGCCGGTGACCGGCGGCAACGTCTCGCTGTACAACCAGACCGGGGACGTGGCCATCCACCCGACGCCGGTGGTCGCCGTACTCGGTGTCATCGACGACGTCGCCCGCCGCACGCCGGTGGCGTTCCGGGAGACCGGCCAGCTCCTGTACCTCCTCGGCGACACCCGTGAGGAGTTCGGCGGCTCGGCCTGGTCCCAGGTCGTCCACGACCACCTCGGCGGGCTGCCCCCGAAGGTCGACCTGGAGCGCGAGAGGCTGCTCGGCGAGATCCTGATCTCGGGCTCCCGGGACGGCATGATCGACGCCGCCCACGACCTGTCCGACGGCGGGCTGGTGCAGGCCGTGGTCGAGTCCTGCCTGCGCGGCGGGAACGGCGCGCGGCTCGTGGTGCCGGACGGCCTGGACCCGTTCGTGTTCCTGTTCTCCGAGTCCGCCGGCCGGGCGATCGTCGCGGTCCCGCGCAGCGAGGAGCTCCGCTTCACCGACATGTGCGGAGCGCGCGGTCTGCCCGCGGTGCGCATCGGTGTCGTGGACGGCGAATCGGTCGAGATCCAGGGGCAGTTCACGATCGGGCTGGACGAGCTGCGTACGGCGCACGAGGACACGATCCCGGCGCTGCTGGGCTGATCACGCGGCGCTGCCGACGCACCCCCGTGCCGCTGGGCGCGGGGGTGCGTTGACCTTTTGGTCACCGTGCGCACGACCGGCCGGGCCATACTCCAGGCGTGAGCGACCGCGGAGCCCCTGGTGAACTGCCCCTGTGGCGTACCCGCGACACCAGGCGCTGGGCGGCCTGCCGGCCCGCTGTGTGGTCCCGGCCGCGGTGGAGTGCCCTGGCGCTGGCCGTCGCTGTCGGCGTGGCCGTCTCCGTGGTGCCCGGAGGCCTCGGGGCGCCGCACTACTGGCTGGCAGCGGCCCAGTTGTACTGGCTGTTCCGGCTGCCCCAGCTCACCTTGCTGTCGGCGCCGTTGTTCGTGGCACTGCTGGCGTGGCTCGCGGAGCCCGCGGTGGCCCTGCCGGTCTCCGCGGCGCTCCTCCTGTGCTGGGCCGGCGCCCGCCACCGTCTCGCGGTCCGGCGCCGCCGGCGTCTGCTCGCTGCCAATGCGGCCGGTGACGTACGCCTGCGGCTGCCCGCGCCGCTGCCGCCGCGGCGTCGCGGGCTCGTGCGGATCGTCGTCGGGCTGCCGTTGTGCGCCGCCGCTGCCGTACCGTTTCTGCTCCCGGTCGCCCTGCTCGGGTTCACCCTCCTGGCCACCGGGCTGTCGGCCCGGCGGCGGGCCGCGGCACTGCGCCGGGACGAACTTCCGGTACTGCGCGTGCTGTCCCGCGAGGACGAGGACACCCGCGTGTGGGTCTACGCCGCCGACGACACCGCGGGCCGCGTACCGCTCTTCTCCTGCCCGGTGCGGCCCGGCTCCGCGATCCCTGACGACGACCACGCGCCCGGCGACAGCAGGCTGCGCGACACGCTGCTCTTCGGGGTGCCCTGCGAGGGCGCGGAACTGGTCCTGCTCTCCGCCGACGTGGAGGACGGACCGCTGATCGACCGGGCGGCCGGACCGGTGCGTCCGGTGGGGCGTTAACCTGCGTCCGCAAGGCAACCAACGCCACGACGAGGGGTCCTGACCGATGTTCGAGTACAAGGTCGTCAACTTCCGCGAGTCGCTCATCGGGGACGCGATCGACAGCGACAAGCTGGAGAAGACGCTCAACAAGCACGCCGAGGACGGCTGGCAGCTCAGGGCGATCACCGCCGCCGACGTCAAGGGCCGCATCGGTCCCGGCGCCGTCGAGGGTCTGCTGATCACCTTCGAGCGGCCGCGCCAGGCCTGACCGCCGCGGTCCCGGTGCGGGGCCCGGCCGGCGCGTAGGCTGCACGCCATGCCGCCCGCCGCCCGCCGCCCCCGCACCTACGACCCGGCGCGGACCGCCGCCGCGCTCACCGCGCAGACGGGGCAGGTCCTCGACGCCGTACGGACCCTCAGCGCGGAGCAGTTGTCGGCGTCCTCGGGGCTGCCGGGCTGGGACGTGCTCCACCTGCTGGTGCACATGGCGCGCCAGATGGAGGTGGTCCCCCGGGTGCTGGCCGAGCCGGCCCCGGCCAAGGCGGATCTGGACCTGACGGGCTGGGCCCGCTCCACCAACCGCATCGCCGTCAACCTGGACGCCGACACCCGCGAGGCCGCGCTCGGCACCGCTGATGCCGCCGCGCGCATGGAGGCGGCGGTGAGCGACCTGCGCGGCGCGCTGCCCGCGGCGGTCGACCCGGCCCGTGTCATCGCCATCACGCTGGGCGCGATGCGCGCGCCGGACTTCCTCGTCACCCGCCTCGTCGAACTCGTCGTGCACAGCGACGACCTGTCCACGGCGACCGGCGTGCCCGTGCCGCTGGACCGGCAGGCACTGGCCGCCGTCGTCCGGTTGCTGGCGGACACCCTCGCCGTCACCGCGCCCGGCAACTCCGTCGAGGTCCGTGTGCCGCCGTTCGCGGCCGTCCAGTGCGTTCCCGGCCCCCGGCACACCCGCGGCACCCCGCCCAATGTCGTCGAGACCGACCCCGTCACCTGGGTACGGCTGGCCACCGGCCGCACGACCTGGGACGCCGCCCTCGACGCCGGCGCCGTCTCCGCGAGCGGCGAGCGTGCCGACCTGGCCCCGTATCTGCCCCTGCTGGGCTGAGCCGGCGCGGGCTGTCCGCATCATGCGCCGGTGACCTCGACGACCGCACCGGCCGGCACACCGGCCCGCCCCTGGCTCTACGGCCTGCCGGCCGAGGGGGCGCGACCGGCGCTGACGGGCACCACGATTCCGGAGAAGTCCTCGTCGGGACGACGGGTTCGCCGGCGCGGCAGTGGCGGGCCGGGCCGCGGGGGCAGGCCGAGCACCGCCGCGAGGCCGAGACCCGGGTCGCCGAGGCGGCGGCCGCGATGAAGCCCGCGACGGGCCCGGTCCACTGGCGCGGCGGAGCTGTCGGCCGTGCCACGGGAGGGCTGCTTGTGACGGGCACAGTGGGGTTGCTGGTGGGCTATGAGTGGTTCTTCGACGGGGTGTGGTGGTACCGGCCCCTGTGCGTCCTGGACGGCTGGTTCCTGGTCGAGGGGCCGATGTCCCTGATGACCTGGCGGATCACCGCCGACGCTGCCGGTCCCGAGGTCCGCCGGTGGGCGCGTACCCGGCGCGTCCCGTGGGCGGACGTGACCCGTGTCGTCCGCACCCCGGACGGTGAGCTGATCGTGCGGCGGACCGCGGACCTGAAGGACCGCTCGCCGGGCTCCTCACCAGCCCCCGGTGGGAACGGACGCGCCGCCGCCCGTCCCCCGCGACGCGCGCCGCCGCGGAGCTGACGGCCATGATCCGCGACCCGGAGCCGCGGCCCTGACAACGGTCAGGGACCTCTCAGGACCGGTCAGGGACCGCTCAGGGACCGCTCAGGACCGGTCAGGACGAAGGTCACATGGCCAGGCGCCCCATGGGGTTACGCGCATAGAACATGGGTTTGTCGGGTTCCCCCGTTCGGACGACACCGCAACCTGCCCTAGACTCGGAGACGTGCCACGTGGTGACGGACGACTCAACCACGACCTGCTCCCCGGTGAGAAGGGCCCCCAGGACGCTTGCGGCGTCTTCGGTGTCTGGGCTCCCGGCGAAGAGGTCTCCAAGCTCACCTACTTCGGGCTGTACGCCCTGCAACACCGCGGACAGGAGTCCGCGGGCATCGCAGTGAGCAACGGCTCCCAGATCCTGGTCTTCAAGGACATGGGCCTGGTGTCCCAGGTCTTCGACGAAACCTCGCTCGGCTCCCTCAAGGGCCACATCGCGGTCGGGCATGCCCGTTACTCGACCACGGGTGCGTCGGTCTGGGAGAACGCCCAGCCCACCTTCCGTGCCACGGCCAGCGGCTCCATCGCGCTCGGCCACAACGGCAACCTGGTCAACACCGCGGAGCTGGCCGAGATGGTCGCCGCGCTGCCGCAGGGCAACGGCCGGGCCACCAGGGTCGCCGCGACCAACGACACCGACCTGGTGACGGCGCTGCTGGCCGGACAGGCCGACGCGGACGGCAAGCCGCTGTCCGTCGAGGAGGCCGCCCGCCAGGTGCTGCCCAAGGTCAAGGGCGCCTTCAGCCTGGTGTTCATGGACGAGCACACGCTCTACGCCGCCCGCGACCCGCAGGGCATCCGCCCGCTGGTGCTGGGCCGCCTGGAGCGCGGCTGGGTGGTCGCCTCGGAGTCCGCCGCCCTGGACATCGTCGGCGCGAGCTTCATCCGGGAGATCGAGCCCGGTGAGCTGATCGTCATCGACGAGAACGGGCTGCGCGCCTCCCGCTTCGCCGATGCCAGGCCTAAGGGCTGCGTCTTCGAGTACGTCTACCTGGCCCGCCCCGACACCGATATCGCCGGGCGCAACGTGTACCTCTCCCGGGTGGAGATGGGCCGCCGGCTGGCCAAGGAGGCCCCGGCCGACGCCGATCTGGTGATACCGACTCCGGAGTCCGGCACGCCGGCCGCCGTCGGCTTCGCCGAGGCCAGCGGCATCCCGTACGGCTCGGGCCTGGTGAAGAACTCCTACGTGGGCCGGACGTTCATCCAGCCCAGCCAGACCATCCGGCAGCTGGGCATCCGCCTGAAGCTGAACCCGCTCAAGGAGGTCATCCGGGGCAAGCGCCTGGTGGTCGTGGACGACTCGATCGTCCGCGGCAACACCCAGCGCGCGCTGGTCCGGATGCTCCGCGAAGCCGGCGCCGCCGAGGTCCACATCCGGATCTCCTCGCCGCCGATCAAGTGGCCGTGCTTCTTCGGCATCGACTTCGCCACCCGCGCAGAGCTGATCGCCAACGGGCTGACCGTGGACGAGATCTGCAAGTCGCTGGACGCGGACTCGCTGGCGTACATCTCGCTCGACGCCATGGTCGAGGCCACCACCATCGCCAAGCCGGATCTGTGCCGCGCCTGCTTCGACGGCGAGTACCCGATGGAGCTGCCGGACCCCGAGCTGCTCGGCAAGCACCTCCTGGAGACCGAGCTGGCCGGCGGCCCCGACGCCGCCGACGCGCTCCGTCGCCCGTAAGCACACGACGCAAGGACACCTCACAGTCATGTCCGAGAACACCGGTGCCAGCTACGCCGCGGCGGGAGTCGACATCGAGGCGGGCGACCGCGCGGTCGAGCTGATGAAGGAATGGGTCAAGAAGGCCACCCGCCCCGAGGTCGTGGGCGGGCTGGGCGGCTTCGCCGGACTCTTCGACGCGAGCGCGCTCAAGCGCTACGAGCGCCCCCTGCTGGCCTCCGCCACCGACGGCGTGGGCACGAAGGTGGACATCGCCCGCCGGATGGGCGTGTACGACACCATCGGCCACGACCTCGTCGGCATGGTCGTGGACGACCTGGTCGTGTGCGGCGCCGAGCCGCTGTTCATGACCGACTACATCTGTGTCGGGAAGGTCTTCCCCGACCGGGTCGCCGCCATCGTCAAGGGCATCGCGGAGGGCTGCGTGCTGGCCGGCTGCGCCCTGGTCGGCGGCGAGACCGCCGAGCACCCGGGCCTGCTCGGCGAGGACGAGTTCGACGTCGCGGGCGCCGGGACCGGCGTTGTCGAGGCGGACCGGCTGCTGGGCGCGGATCGCATCCGTACGGGTGACGTGGTGATCGCCATGGAGTCCTCAGGTCTTCACTCCAACGGGTACTCGCTCGTGCGTCATGTGCTCTTCGACCGGGCGGGCTGGGCGCTCGACCGCGAGGTCCCGGAGTTCGGCCGCACCCTCGGCGAGGAGCTGCTGGAGCCCACCCGGATCTACTCGCTGGACTGCCTCGCGCTGACCCGTACGGCCGAGGTGCACGCCTTCTCGCACGTCACCGGCGGCGGTCTGGCCAACAACCTGGCCCGGGTCGTCCCGGACCACCTGCACGTCACCGTGGACCGCTCGACCTGGGCGCCGGGCGCGGTGTTCGGGACCGTCGGCGAGCTCGGCGGGGTGGCGCGGCACGAGCTGGAGAAGACCCTCAACATGGGCGTCGGCATGGTCGCCGTGGTCCCCGAGGAGTCGGTGGACGTGGCGCTGACGACGCTGGCCGACCGGGGCCTGGAGGCCTGGGTGGCCGGCGAGGTCCTGGAGCGCGGCGACCGCGCCGAGGCCGTCGAGCTCACCGGTGAGTACGCGAGCTAGGGCGACCCGGGCACCCGGGACGACCCGGCGGCCCGCGCCCCGCACGGTGGGCAGCACAAAACCCGGTCCGGGCGGGCCCGGACCGGGTGTGTGGTCAAGCTGGATTGTGCTGGGTCAAGCGCGGCGACGTTGGGACGAGGACTCGGACTCTTCGTCGTCCTCGTCGTCCTCATCGTCGCCGTAGAGATCCGCGTACCGTGCGTACGGGTCGTCTTCCAGCTCGTCGTCATCGTCGTCTTCCTGTACTTCCGGCGGATTGACCGGCAGTGGTGACGATGCGCCCAGCTCTTCGGCCAGACGTGACAGGTCCGTGCCGCCGCTGTTGTACTTCAGCTGGCGGGCGACCTTTGTCTGCTTGGCCTTGGCCCGGCCGCGCCCCATTGGCTCGACCCCCTCAACGTGGGGCTCGATGGCCCCGAGTCTTGACACGCGTTCACAATGTGGAACGGGCTCTCGCACGAGAGTCCCGGTCCGTAGGGCTTCAACGGTACCTGCTTCCGAGGCCGCACGGTACGTCGCCCGCACGACGCGCGTCGGAGCAGGGGTCCGCCGAGGGCCCGTCCTGGCTGGTCAGTCGTGATTTTACCTTCTTCCGCCGTGGTCTGGCTGCCAGGGCGTGGTAACGACCGAATCTCCAGTCTGCGGCCCGTGTCCCGAGCGGCCGGCGAAGGCCGCGCGGGTGAACGACAGGCGCGGGCACACCGTACGACGACGGGACGTTCCGGTGTCCGCTTTGTGATGGAGGACACGCCCCCGCCCGACCGGGCGGGGGCGTGTCCTCCCGTGCCGTCAGCCCGCGGTCGAGGGCCGCAGCCAGCGGTCCGCCGGGGTGCGCTCGGCCATGCGCTGCTCGGCGAGCCGGTCGGCCGCCGCGGCGGGCGGGATGCCGTCGGCCGCCGCCCGCTCGAAGATGGCCAGGGTCGTGTCGAAGATCTTCGTCGCCTTGCTGCGGGCCCGCTCGAAGTCGAAGCCGTGCAGTTCGTCGGCGACCTGGATCACGCCGCCCGCGTTCACCACGTAGTCGGGCGCGTACAGGATGCCGCGGTCGGCGAGGTCCTTCTCGACGCCGGGGTGGGCGAGCTGGTTGTTGGCCGCGCCGCAGACGATCGTGGCGGTGAGGGCCGGCACGCTGTCGTCGTTGAGGGCGCCGCCGAGCGCGCAAGGTGCGTACACGTCCAGCGGGGTCCTGATCAGGACGTCAGCGTCGGTGACGGCGGTGACCTGGGGGTGACGGGAGGTGATCCGCTCGACGGCTTCGCCCCGAACGTCGGTGATCACGACCTCGGCGCCGTCCTTGAGCAGGTGCTCCACCAGGTGGTGGCCGACCTTGCCGACGCCGGCGACGCCGACCCGGCGGCCGCGCAGCGTGGGGTCGCCCCACTTGGCCTGTGCGGCGGCCCGCATGCCCTGGAAGACGCCCCAGGCGGTCAGCACCGAGGAGTCCCCGGCGCCGCCGTTCTCGGGCGAGCGGCCGGTGGTCCACTGCGGGTTGGCGCGGGCCACGACGTCCATGTCGGCGACGTACGTGCCGACGTCGCAGGCGGTCACGTAGCGACCGCCGAGCGAGGCCACGAAGCGGCCGTAGGCCAGCAGCAGTTCCTCGGACTTGACGGTGTCCGGGTCACCGATGATCACGGCCTTGCCGCCGCCGAGGTCCAGCCCGGCGAGCGCGTTCTTGTACGACATGCCGCGGGCGAGGTTCAGCGCGTCGGCGACGGCCTCCTCGTCGGAGGCGTAGGCGTGGAAGCGGGTGCCGCCGAGGGCCGGGCCCAGGGCGGTGGAGTGGATCGCGACGACGGCCTTGAGGCCGGTGGCGCGGTCCTGGCACAAGACGACCTGCTCGTGTCCTCCCTGATCCGATCGGAACAGGGTCCACAAGGGGGAGACGAGGCCGGGTGTCTGACGTACGTCGGTCACTGTGGTGACTCCCGATGTCCAGAGGTCGCCCTCCGAGCGGGTGGGGAGGGCCGGTTGCGAGAAGAGTAGAGCCACCTGGTCGTGTGCATGCTCCCAGTGTCGTGGATCACTCCCGGTGGGGGAAGCGACGTGGGACGATGCAGGGCGGATGCCGTTGTGAGGGAGCGGGTGTGGGCTTGTCATCGGTTCTGGTCCCGTACGCGACGTATCTGCGCGTGTACGAGCCGCTGGCGGCCTTTCCTGAGCCCGAACGGGGCCGTTGGTACCGCTATGCCGCGGCGGGTGCGGAACGGACCGCACAGGACGAACTGCGCCAGTCCCTGGCCAATCTCCTGCCCGTCCCCCCGGTGCCCGTTCCGGTGCACGAGAGCCCGGACGCCTTCGTGGCCGTCGTGGACGGTGTGACGCACGTCTGCCCCTGGCGCACCCGGCTGCGCGGCTGGCTGGCCCTGGAGGACCTCGCCGAGGAGTTCCCCACCGCGGTGCTGGACGCCGTGCTGCCCAAGGTCGTACGGGAGCAGGCGGCGGCCGACTACGAGGCATGGCGGGCCGAGAAGCCGGAGAACGCCGACGCGCGGCCGTGGATCCGCAGCGCGACCTGGCATGTGCCGGTGCGCTGGTTCACGCTGTTCGACGACTCCGAGCGGGAGTACGAGCCGGCCGGCGCCGGCGAGTCCAAGCAGCCGGTGATGCGCTACCGGACGCCCATGGTGCAGGCCCGCCGGCGCACGGCGCGGGGCATTCGGGTGCTGAAGGATTCACTCGAAGAGGGTGCTCTGATCGACGGCCTGGTAGATGTCGGGCGCTGGCTGGAGGAGTTCCACCCGCGTTCGCTGGTCGAACTCGACTACGGCGGGCTCGTCCACGTCATCCCCCAGGACCGTCTTGCCGAGGATCACTCCGCCACCGACGTGGCGGACGCGCTCGCGGCACTGCGCGACGGGGACGGTGACCGGGCCGGTGAGGCGTACGAGCGCCTCACGGACCGCTGGCGGGCCGTCCGGGAGCTGCAGTACGCGAGTTGAGGGACCGTCGGAAGTCCTTTGGCCGGGGGACCTTGGTCCCGAGCACGGTCGACCGGTACCTTTGGCCTAAGGGTGACGTAAAGCACCTTTGGGGGGCTTGCCCTCATCCCTACCCCCCATGACAATATGGGACATCGGGTCCGTAAGGACCTCATTCCATCTGCTTAGGACGGAATGTCCGATATTGCATCCCTTGAGGTGGGGCTGTTGCTCGTGGGTTGGCTGTGACTGATCGTCACTCAGGTGTGACTGTCCGCTATGGCCCGGTCCATCGGCTTCCGTCGAGCTTAGACACCTCAGAGGGCAAATCCATCGGTTTGGCCGACACGGCTGGACGGATGGTGTAGTTGTAGTGCCGAGGACAAGCCGTTCGTCCTATTACCGACTCGGCCCGCGTCCGCCATTTCGGGCAACGCGGGTCAAGGTGCAGAATTTTGAGGAAAGAACCGTGTTGGTTCGGTTCTCTCGAGGAGGCCGCTCATGACCGCTCGCACCCCTGATGCCGAGCCGCTGCTGACCCCCGCTGAGGTCGCCACGATGTTCCGCGTGGACCCGAAGACGGTCACGCGCTGGGCCAAGGCTGGCAAGCTCACGTCCATCCGCACGCTCGGCGGGCATCGCCGCTACCGCGAGGCGGAGGTCCGTGCACTGCTGGCGGGCATTCCGCAGCAGCGCAGCGAGGCCTGACCTGATCCAACGGGCGTTCGTGCAGGACCCCCAACCTGCCGAAACGTCCGCTCCAACGGGTCCCTGCCCCCATCAGGGATGCCCAAGGGAACCTAGGTCGCACCGGAGTCCGCCGGCTCCGGTGCGATCTTTTTTGTGCGCCTCATGTGTCCGCCTTGTGCAGACGTGAGGCTCATGAGCACGGTGCAATTGCACATATTAAATTGACGGTCCCCCAGGACACCTCAAGTTCCCCCAGAGTCGAAACTCTTGGCGTGACTCCCGTCACATGCGCAGGTCTTGCCCTGGCTGTTCCCGGTGCGGTAGTGACGTTCGGCACTTCGCCCCACCCGCCGCCCGCCCGAAGACCGCTCCCTCGGTCGGTCCTTCGGTCGGTCCCAACGGCTGGTCCTTCGGTCGGTCCCTCGGTCGGTCCCAACGGCCGGTGGAGGCTCGGCCGGTGGCGTGTCGGTCACCGCCGGCTGCCCGTCGCCGGTGAGGCCATGAGGCAGGCGTACCACGCAAGAAGGCCCGGATCCAGGGGATCCGGGCCTTCTTTTACTGCGGTCCTGACGGGATTTGAACCCGCGGCCTCCACCTTGACAGGGTGGCGAGCACTCCAAACTGCTCCACAGGACCAGGCTTCGCCGCCCTCTTTCCTGGCGACGAGGAAGACTCTACAGCAGGTCAGAGGGTGAAAGCGAACCGGTTACCGGGCGGCCTCCGAGCGGACCGCGGGGGTCGCCGGGGGGTCAGCCCCAAGCCTCGTCCAGCGCCTTGAAGATGCGCTTGTCGGAGACGGGGAACGCGGTGCCGAGGGCGTGCGCGAAGTAGCTCACCCGCAGCTCCTCGATCATCCAGCGGATGTCGCTCACCCGCTCGGGGACTGGGCGCCCGGCCGGCCGCGCGGCGAGCAGCTCGGCGTACTCGGCCTGGATCTCCCGGACCTTCTCCATGCGCGTGGTGTCGCGCTGGGCGCCGCCGGGCATCTGCTGCAGCCGCCGGTCCACGGCGATCAGATAGCGCATCAGGTCCGGCAGCCGGCGCACACCCGTGCGAGCCACGAAGCCGGGGTGCACAAGGGCCGCCAGCTGGTCCTTGACGTCCGCGAGGTTGGCGACCAGCGCCAGGCTCTGGGTGGCCTTCAGACGGCGCTCACAGGCCTGCCAGGCGGCCAGCACCTGGCGGACCTGCCCCACCACCTTGATGGTCAGTTCGACCAGCTCCGCGCGCACGGAGTCGTAGAGCTTGCGGAAGGACTCCTCGTCCCAGACGGGTCCGCCGTTGTCGGCGATGAGCCGGTCGGCGGCGGCGGTCACGCAGTCGTCGAAGAGGACGGCCACCGAGCCGTGCGGGCTGCGCGACAGGGCGAGCTTGTCCTGGTTGGACAACCGGTCCGCGACGAACTTCGCCGGGTTGGCGGGCACGTTCAGCAGGATCAGCCGGCGGGTGCCGCGCCACATCGCCTCGGCCTGCTCGGCCTCGGTGTCGAAGAGCTGCACGCCCACGCTCTCGCCCTCGTCCACCAGCGCCGGGTACGCCTTGACCGGCTGGCCGGCCCGCCGGGTCTCGAAGGTGCGCGGCAGGGCGCCCACGGTCCACTGCTTCAGGCCCGTGCGCCGCTCGATGCCGATGGAGCCCGCCGCGTCGAAGGCCTTGGTGATGGCGGCCTTGGTCTTCGGCCGGAGGCTGACTTTCAGCGCCTCCAGATCCTTGTCCTCGGCCAGCTTGCGGCGTCGCTCGTCGATGACCCGGAAGGTGATCTTCAGATGGCCGGGCACCTTGGCGAGGTCGAAGTCCTCGGCCGTGACCGGCACGCCGACCATCCGCTGCAACTCGCGTGCCAGCGTCTCCGGGAGAGGGTCCTGCACGGGCACGACGCGGTCCAGGAACGCCTTCGCGTAGTTCGGCGCCGGTACGTAGTGGCGGCGGATCGCCTTGGGCAGCGAACGGATGAGCTCGGTGACGACCTGCTCGCGCAGGCCCGGGATCTGCCAGTCGAAGCCGTCCGGGGTGATCTGGTTGAGCACCTGGAGCGGGACGTGGACGGTGACGCCGTCCGCGTCGGCGCCGGGCTCGAACTGGTACGTCACCCGCAGCTTGAGCTTCCCCTGGCGCCAGGAGTCGGGGTAGTCGTCCTTGGTGACGGCCTCGGCGTTCTCGTTGATGAGCATGGAGTGCTCGAAGGTGAGCAGCTCCGGCCTCTCGCGGTGTTCGTCCTTCCACCACGAGTCGAAGTGCGCGCCGGAGACGACGTGTTCGGGCACCACACGGTCGTAGAAGTCGAAGAGCGTGTCGTCGTCCACCAGGATGTCGCGGCGCCGCGCCCGGTGCTCCAGCTCCTCGACCTCCGCGAGCAGTTTGCGGTTGTCGTGGAAGAACTGGTGGTGGGTCCGCCAGTCGCCCTCGACCAGCGCGTTGCGGATGAACAGCTCGCGGCTGGTCTCCGGGTCGATCTTCCCGTAGTTGACCTTGCGGTCGGCGACGATCGGCACGCCGTACAGCGTCACCTTCTCGAGGGCCACGACCGCGGCCTGGTCCTTCTCCCAGTGCGGCTCGCTGTAGGACCGTTTCACCAGGTGCTGGGCGAGCGGCTCGATCCACTCCGGCTCGATGCGGGAGTTGACCCGCGCCCACAGCCGCGAGGTCTCCACCAGCTCGGCGGACATGATCCAGCGCGGAGGCTTCTTGAAGAGCGACGAGCCGGGGAAGACCGCGAACTTGGCGCTGCGGGCGCCCAGGTACTCGTTCTTGCTGTCGGTGTCCTTCAGGCCGACGTGCGACAGCAGGCCGGCCAGCAGGGACTGGTGCACATGCTGGGCGTTGACCTCGTGGTCGCCCTCGGCGAGGTGGATGCCCATCGTCTTGGCGACCGTGCGCAGCTGGCTGTAGATGTCCTGCCACTCGCGGATGCGCAGGTAGTTGAGGAACTCCGTGCGGCACATCCGGCGGAAGGCGGAGGAGGACAGCGCCTTCTGCTGCTCGCGGACATACCGCCACAGGTTGAGCAGCGCCATGAAGTCGCTGGTCTCGTCGGCGAAGCGGCGGTGCTTCTCGTCCGCCTGCTGCTGCTTGTCCTGCGGGCGTTCGCGCGGGTCCTGGATGGACAGCGCGGCCGCGATGACCATGACCTCCCGGACCACGCCGTTGCGCTCGGCCTCCAGCACCATGCGGGCCAGTCGCGGGTCCACCGGCAGCTGGGAGAGCTTGCGGCCGGTCTGGGTGAGCTTCTGGCCGTCCAGCGCGCCCAGTTCCTGGAGCAGCTGGACGCCGTCCTTGATGTTCCGGGCGTCCGGCGGGTCGATGAAGGGGAAGCGGGCGATGTCGCCGAGTCCCGCGGCGGTCATCTGGAGGATGACGGAGGCCAGGTTGGTGCGGAGGACCTCGGCGTCGGTGAACTCCGGGCGGGACAGGAAGTCGTCCTCGGAGTACAGCCGGACGCAGATGCCGTCCGCGAGCCGACCGCAGCGGCCCTTGCGCTGGTTGGCGCTGGCCTGGCTGATCGGCTCGATGGGCAGCCGCTGCACCTTGGTGCGGTGGCTGTAGCGGGAGATGCGGGCCATGCCCGTGTCGATCACGTAGCGGATGCCGGGGACGGTGAGCGAGGTCTCCGCGACGTTGGTGGCCAGCACGATGCGGCGGCCCGTGCCGCGCTGGAAGACCCGGTGCTGCTCGGCGGAGGACAGCCGCGCGTACAGCGGCAGCACCTCGGTGAAGCGCAGCTGCCTCTTGTTGAGGGCGTCGGCGGTGTCGCGGATCTCCCGCTCGCCGGAGAGGAAGACCAGGATGTCGCCGGGGCCCTCGGCCTGGAGCTCGTCGACCGCGTCGCAGATCGCGGTGATCTGGTCGCGGTCGTCCTCCTCAGCCTCCTCGGCGAGCAACGGGCGGTACCGCACCTCGACGGGATAGGTACGCCCGCTGACCTCCACGACCGGCGCGTCGCCGAAGTGCCGGGAGAAGCGCTGCGGGTCGATCGTCGCGGAGGTGATCACGACCTTGAGGTCGGGGCGACGGGGGAGCAGCTGGGCGAGGTAGCCCAGGATGAAGTCGATGTTGAGGCTGCGCTCGTGCGCCTCGTCGATGATGATCGTGTCGTACTGGAGCAGCTCCCGGTCCGTCTGGATCTCGGCGAGCATGATGCCGTCCGTCATCAGCTTGACCAGCGTGCTGTCGCCGACCTGGTCGGTGAAGCGGACCTTCCAGCCGACCGCCTCGCCCAGGGGGGTGTGCAGCTCCTCGGCCACGCGTTCGGCGACCGTGCGGGCCGCGATCCGGCGGGGCTGGGTGTGGCCGATCAGGCCGCGGACGCCGCGGCCCAGCTCCAGGCAGATCTTCGGGATCTGGGTCGTCTTGCCGGAGCCGGTCTCGCCCGCGACGATCACGACCTGGTGGTCCCGGATCGCCGCGAGGATCTCGTCCTTCTTCTGGCTGACCGGCAGCTGCTCCGGATACGAGATCGCGGGTATGGCCGTGCGCCGTGCGTCGACCTTGAGCGAGGCCTTGTCGATCTCGGCCCCGATCTCCGCGAGCACCGCTGTACGGGCCTCCGGCTTGCGAATACGGCGTGCGCCGTCCAGGCGGCGGCCGAGGCGCTGCGCGTCGCGCAGGGTCAGCTCGGTCAGCCGGGTGCCGAGCTCGGCGAATGCGGGGGTGGGGGGCTGCGTAGACATACGCGTTCCAGCATCGCATTCGGTACGGCCCGCGGGCGAACCCATTTCGGTCACACGCCCCCTCCGCGCGATGCCTGTGCGATTTCGGAGGGGCTCACGTTGGCCGGGTGCGACGTGCGGCATGCCCGTACCGGGGAGACGATCGTCGTGCGGAGTCCTCCTGGGAAGCGGGCCGTACCCCTCGCTCCCCGCGGGCCGGGGCTCCGCACGCGTGATCCTCGATCCCGGCACGTCCGCAGGAAGGACCCCCACCATGGCCGCTCCCACCGTTGTGATCACCGGCGCGCTCACCGGCATCGGCCGTGCCACCGCGGAGGCGTACGCGCGCCAGGGCGCGAACGTCGTGGTCTCGGGCCGCCATGAGGAGGCCGGCGAGCAGCTCGCCGGGGAGCTGGCAGGGCTCGGCGGCCGGGCGGAGTTCGTCCGGACCGATGTGCGTCTCGAGGCCGAGGTGCAGCGGCTGATGGAGTACGCCGTGCAGACGTACGGGAAGATCGACGTCGCCTTCAACAACGCCGGCACCGAGGGCACCCCCGGCGGCGTCGAGGACATCACCGACAAGGAGTACGAGGAGGTCTTCGACACGAACGTGCGCGGGACGCTGCTGAGCATGAAGCACGAGTTCCGCGCCATGAAGACGAGCGGCGGCGGCAGCATCGTCAACATCAGCTCCACCTACGGCCAGATGGGTTTCCCCGGCGCCTCCCTGTACGTGGCCAGCAAGCACGCCGTCATCGGTGTGACCAAGGTCGCCGCCATCGAGGGCGCGCTCCACGGCATCCGGGTGAACGCGGTGGCTCCCGGCTTCACCCGGACCGCCATGTACGAGCGGGTCACCGCCTCCGACGCGTTCCGCCAGGCGGTGGACTCCATCCTGCCGTTGCACCGCCCGGGCACCCCGGAGGAGATCGCGGAGGCCGTGGTCTTCCTCGGCTCCGACAAGGCCTCGTACATCACCGGGCAGACCCTCACCCTGGACGGCGGGCTGATGGCCGGCTGGCCGCTCTTCCCGGTCGGCTGACCTCGCGCGCCACGGCGCCGGACACAACGCAGAACCCCCGCCGATGATCTCGGCGGGGGTTCCTGCCCTTGCGGGCCGCTGTGGCTGGGGCCGGGGTCGAACCGGCGACCTATCGCTTTTCAGGCGATCGCTCGTACCAACTGAGCTACCCAGCCAGCGCGGTCCTGACGGGATTTGAACCCGCGGCCTCCACCTTGACAGGGTGGCGAGCACTCCAAACTGCTCCACAGGACCCAGCTTTGCGCTTCTCTGTGCGAGACACAGTCTCGCACAGGTCAATGCGTACCCCCAACGGGATTCGAACCCGTGCTACCGCCTTGAAAGGGCGGCGTCCTGGGCCACTAGACGATGAGGGCTGATGGCCCGCCGCGCGGTGTTTCTACCGTCGGGGACGTGAGAAGCATATGGGATGCGGCGGGGGATCGCCAAAACGCTTTAGCCCGCGCCCGTCGGACGGACCGCGGGGGGCGGTTTCCGCCCAGGGGCCACCTCCGCCGGCAGATGGCGGGAGACCTCGGCCGTCGACTGGCCCAGACCGCCCAGCGTGATCTCGTCCCAGGCCTGCAGGGCGTGGCTGTCACGGTCCAGATAGAGCACCGAGGCCTCCACCTTCTGCGGCGTGTCGCCCTCCACGGCGCGCAGCCCGCCGCCACCCGTCGTGCCCTCCACCATCAGGCGGCTGCCGTGTTCCAGGACGCTGACGTCCCGCTGATGGGTGTGCCCGGCCAGGATCAACGGGACGGTGCCGTCCGCCTGGGCGGCCGCGATGGGGTTGTGGGCGATGGCGATGTCGACCGCCCGGCCGGCCGCGTCCTGCCGCCGGATGGAGTCGGCCAGCCGCCGGCCGGCCCGGCGTTCCGCGGCGTCGCCGGAGGCCTCGACCGAGCGGTCCGGAGTGAACTGCGGGTCGCCGATGCCCGCGATCCGCAGCCCCTTCACGACCGCCGACTCCCCGTTGTCCACCACGATGGCCCCCTTGCGCGCCGCCACCGCGCGCTGGCTGTCCATGGAGTCGTGGTTGCCGCGCACGAACACATAGGGCGCGCCCAGGTCCGGGATGGCGGAGGTGAATCGGTTCTCGGCGGCGGTGCCGTGGTCCATCAGGTCGCCGGTGTCCACGATGACGTCGATCCGGTACTCGGCGACGACGGACTGGATGATCTGCCAGGCCGCCGGGTTGAGGTGGATGTCCGAGACGTGCAGTACCCGCAGGGTCGACGGGTCGGGGCTGTACGCGGGCAGCGTGGAGGTCGCGTCGTACAGCCGGGTCATGTTGGTGACCAGGCGCGCCAGCTCCTGCTGGTAGACGTCGAAGTCGCTGACGATGCTGCGGGCGTTGCCGACCACGGACGGCGCGCTGCTCAGCAGTCCGGAGAACTTGGGCTCCAGGACGCTGCGCGGGTTCCATGTCCCGTACGCCGTGCCCGCGCAGGCCGCCAGCACCGCCAGCGACAGACCGCCGGCGGCCAGCGCCCTGCGGGGCCTGCGGTAGACGGCCAGGCCCAGGGCGGTGGCGCCGGTCAGCGCGGCCAGCGACGAGCGCAGCGCGAGCTGCGCGGTGCTGTTCCGTACGTCGGTGGCGATCTCCTCCTGGAGCCCGCTCAGCCGCTCCGGGTGCCGGACCAGGGCCTGGGCGCGCTCGGGGTCGAGGGTGTCGACGTCCACCACCAGCCGCAGCGGCCCGTCGTGGCTGTCCAGCTGGAGGGCTCCCAGCGGCGCCACGTTCACCTTGGTGTCCCCGGTCCACGACGGATGCAGGGACATCCGGGTGTTCATCGGTCCCACCGGCTCCTCGATGCTCCCCAGCACCACCAGCCCGAGCCAGCCGCCGATCAGCGTGACCGCGACCAGCGCGAGCGCCGTGAGCCAGGGGCGGCTCGGTGCGTCGATCGCGGGAACGGCACGAGAGGAGCGGGGCGAGGGGGAGGGGCGCCGAAGGGTACGGCGCAGCGCGGACCGGACGCGGTGCGGCAGATCTCGGAGCATTGCCGACCTATGCCCTTCTCCTCCCTCGCGTATGCCCCGTCAGCCCCAGCCCAGCTCGTGGAGGCGCTCCTCCTCGATGCCGAAGTGGTGCGCGACCTCGTGGACGACGGTCGTGGCGACCTCCTCCACGATCTCCTCCGTGGTGGAGCACAACCGCTGAGTCGGGCCCCGGTAGATGGTGATGCGGTCGGGCAGCACCCCGGCGTACCACTCGCCGCGCTCGGTCAGGGGAGTTCCCTCGTACAGGCCGAGCAGTTCGGGGTCGCCGGGGTCGGGTTCGTCCTCGACGAACACCGCCACGTTGTCCATGACCCGGGCCAGCTCGGGGGGGATCCGGTCCAGCGCGTCGC
The DNA here is from genome assembly GCF_056270165.1 of Streptomyces sp. RLA123. Classification (NCBI taxonomy): domain Bacteria; kingdom Bacillati; phylum Actinomycetota; class Actinomycetes; order Kitasatosporales; family Streptomycetaceae; genus Streptomyces; species Streptomyces sp. RLA123. The sequence goes on from NZ_JBWDOR010000003.1 coordinate 4,385,604, forward strand.
TGACCAGTTCCTCGAACGCTTCGCGCGACATCTCCAGCACACCGGCCATTGTCCGGGACAGCGGGCCGATCGGGCAGCGTCCGACGCGGATCGGGTCACACGAGTGCGGCGCCCGCGAAGGCGGCGGCCACCCCCGCGGCGACGCTCCCCGCCACGTTGAGGGCCGCGTAGAGCCGCGCGCCGCCCTCGGCCAGCCGCAGGGACTCGTAGGAGAAGGTCGAGTACGTGGTCAGCGCGCCGCACAGTCCGGTGCCCAGCAGGAGTTGGAGCCCGGTGGACGCGCCGGCGGCGACCGCGCCGGTGACCGCGCCCAGGATCAGCGAGCCGGCGATGTTCACGGTGAAGGTGCCCCAGGGGAAGACGCCGTCGTGCCGCGCCTGGACCGCACGGTCCGTCAGATACCGCAGGGGCGCGCCGATCGCGGCGCCGACCGCGACGAGCAGCCAGTTCATCGGCCGTCAGCCCCACCGGTGCCGTGCACGACCTTCACCTCTTCGACCGTGGCCAGGCCCGTGGTCATCAGCTCCCGCAGCTGCGGCAGGAAGGCCCTCACCCGTTCGGCGCTGTCCACGATGACGATCGCGAGCGGCAGATCCTCGCCCAGCGACAGCAGGCGGGAGGTGTGGACGACCGCGCCGGCGCCGAAGCCCTCCACGCCGCGCAAGACCGAGGCCCCGGCGAGTCCGGCGGGCGGACGCCGCGTATCCGCCGTTCGTCGGCTACCGGGCCCAGCACCTCGTCCGGGGACAGGAACATCCCGTGCCCGGCCCGGCGCAGCTGCGTGGGCGCGGAGCGCGATCCCGCTGTGCAGCGGCCCGTGGTGCCAGGTGTCGTTCTCCCCCACACGGACGGCGAGCCGGAACGCGGGGCCGGTGAGGGTCATCACGTCCTCCACAGGCGGCGGGTCAGGGTCGCCGCGGACCATACGCAGAGCAGGGCCGCCACGGGCGTGACCGCCAGATAGACCAGGGCGACGGCGATGTGCCCGGCGGCCAGCAGCCGCTGCACGTCGACCGTGTACGTCGAGAAGGTCGTGAAGCCGCCGAGCACCCCGGTACCCAGGAACGGCCGGACGAGGCGGTGCGCGGAGGGCAGGCATTCGGTGACCGTCACCATCAGCACGCCGATCGCCGTACAGCCGGCCGCGTTCACCAGGAAGGTCGTCCACGGGAACGCTCCGGCCGCGGTGGGCCACAACAGCCCCGCGCCGTAGCGGGCGAACGCCCCGGTCACCCCGCCGAGCGCGACGACGGCGACCACCGGGCCCTGGTCGCGCAGCGGCGCCGGCCACCGGGAGCGCGGCGGGCCGGCCGCTGCCCGTGCCTGCCGACGTCCCATGCCCGGACGGTATCCGAGCGGCGCGGCGGGAGGGCCGGCCGGGCGGCGTGCGGCCGCGGGCGTGTCCCCAGGGGCCGCGGCTCCGTTGGGCAGCGCGGAACCCGCTCCGTCGGGCGACTGTCTTCAGAGCCTCTCCAGACCCTCCTCAGACCCTCCCCAGACCTTCCGAGGTGCTCCTGTGACTCCTGCCACAGCCCGCGCGCGCACGGCGGCCGCACTGCTTCTCCCCGTACTCGCCCTGGGTTCTCTTACCGGCTGCATGACCGTCGGCGGCACGGGCAGCGACGCCAAGCCCGACGGGATCTCCTCGCGGATCTCCGGCGAGGACGGCGGGGCCGGCGGCACCGGCTCGGACGGCGGGCTGGGCATGCCCGGCGCCGGGCCGGGCGTCTCCGCGGGCCGGCCCGTCCGTCCGGGACACGCCCCGTCGGCCTCGGGGTCGCCGTCGGCGAGCGCACAGGAGTCGGTGCCGGGGCCGACCCAGGGTCCGGGCGGCTCGCACAGCGGCAAGCCCTCGGGGCGGCCGTCGTCCTCGCCCCGGCCCTCGACGCCGGCGTCCCCGACCGACCGGCCCTCGACCTCGTCGTCCCCCGGCGGTGGCGGCGAGTCGTCACCGCCGCCCTCCGGCGGGCCCTCGCCCGAGCCGTCGCCCTCCAGCGCCCCGTCGGCGAACGGGGCCGCCTGAGCCGCCCAGGGCCGAATTGGCCAAAGCGGCCATCCATGCGTATGCTGGCAGATCGTTTGATCCCATTGCCCGGCGCCGAACCGAGACGCGCCGCGTTGGCGCGTTCCTTTTCTCCTGTGGCTGACCGCATCGAGGCGGTTGTAAGCAACCTCCGGAGCTGGCGCGTGCCGAAATCTCCGAGAGGTTTTAGCTTCAGCATGTCTATTGACACTGCCGACCGTTCCGCCATGCCCTCCAACACCAACGACACCGACAGCAGCGACAGCGTCGAGAGCACCGACAGCACTGTCGACGCCATCGACGAGGCCGGCACCGAGGAGCGCACCGCTCCCGAGGCCTCCGAGGCCTCCGAGGTCCCCGAGGTCCCCGAGGTCCCCGAGACCACCTTCGGCGACCTGGGCCTGCCCGAGGGCATCGTCCGCAAGCTGGCGCAGAACGGTGTCACCACCCCCTTCCCGATCCAGACCGCGACCATCCCGGACGCCCTGGCCGGCAAGGACATCCTCGGCCGCGGCCGCACCGGCTCCGGCAAGACGCTCTCCTTCGGCCTGCCGCTGCTCACGCAGCTCTCCGGCGGCCACACCGAGCGCAAGCGCCCGCGCGGTGTGATCCTCACCCCGACCCGCGAGCTGGCGATGCAGGTCGCCGACGCCCTCCAGCCGTACGGCGACGTGCTCGGCCTGAAGATGAAGGTCGTCTGCGGCGGTACGTCGATGCAGAACCAGATCTACGCCCTGGAGCGCGGCGTCGACATCCTCGTCGCCACCCCGGGCCGGCTGCGTGACCTGATCGACCGCGGCGCCTGCTCGCTGGACCAGGTGCAGATCGCCGTCCTCGACGAGGCCGACCAGATGGCCGACATGGGCTTCCTGCCCGAGGTCACCGAGATCCTCGACCTGGTTCCCAAGGGCGGCCAGCGGCTGCTGTTCTCCGCCACGCTGGAGAACGAGATCGACTCGCTGGTCAAGCGCTACCTGAAGGACCCGGTCACCCACGAGGTCGACCCCTCCGCGGGCGCGGTCACCACCATGACCCACCACGTGCTGATCGTGAAGCCCAAGGACAAGGCGCCGGTCACCGCGGCCATCGCCGCCCGCAAGGGCCGCACCATCATCTTCGTCCGCACCCAGATGGGCGCCGACCGCGTCGCCGAGCAGCTGCGCGAGTCGGGCGTCAAGGCCGACGCCCTGCACGGCGGCATGACCCAGGGCGCGCGCACCCGCACCCTGGCCGACTTCAAGGACGGTTACGTCAACGTCCTGGTCGCCACGGACGTCGCGGCGCGCGGCATCCACGTCGACGGCATCGGCCTGGTGCTGAACGTGGACCCGGCCGCCGACCACAAGGACTACCTGCACCGCTCGGGCCGCACCGCCCGCGCGGGCGAGTCCGGCACGGTCGTCTCCCTGGCCCTGCCGCACCAGCGCAAGCAGATCTTCCGGCTGATGGAGGACGCGGGCGTCGACGCCTCGCGCCACATCGTCGGCGGCGCCGGCGCGTTCGACGAGGACGTCGCCAAGATCACCGGCGCCCGTTCGCTGACCGAGGTCCAGGCCGACGCGGCCGGCAACGCCGCGCAGCAGGCCGAGCGTGAGGTCGCCGACCTCACCAAGTCCCTGGAGCGCGCGCAGCGTCGGGCCGCAGAACTGCGTGACGAGGCCGACCGCCTCACCGCCCGCGCCGCCCGCGAGCGCGGTGACGACCCCGAGGCCGCCGTCGCCGCCGCCCAGGCCGAGGCCGCCGAGGCGGTCGCCGCCGCTGCAGCCGTCCCGGCGCAGGCCGAGGCCCCCGCCGAGCCGGCCGAGCAGCGCACCTTCCAGCGCCGCGACGACCGGGGCAACTTCGAGCGCCGTCGTGACGACCGCCCGTCGTACGGCAACCGCGAGCGTCGTGACGACCGCCCCGCGTACAACAGCCGTGACCGTCGTGACGACCGTCCGGCCCGTCCGTCGCACGAGCGTCGTGACGACCGCCCGTCGTACGGCAACCGCGAGCGTCGTGACGACCGCCCCGCGTTCAACAGCCGCGAGCGTCGTGACGACCGTCCGGCCCGTCCGTCCTACGAGCGTCGTGACGACCGTCCGGCCCGTCCGTCCTACGAGCGTCGTGACGACCGTCCGGCCCGTCCGTCCTACGAGCGTCGTGACGACCGTCCGGCCCGTCCGTCCTACGAGCGTCGTGACGACCGCCCCGCGTACAACCGCGACGACCGCCCGGCGGCCCGCTCCTACGACCGTCCGTTCAACCGGGACCGCCGTGACGACCGCCCGTCGTCCGTCGGCCGCGACCGCGACAACAACGACCGCCGCCCGTACGGCCGTCGTGACGACCACCGCCCCGGCACCACGGGTACCGGCACGGGCACCGGCTCGTTCGGCCGTCGTGACGACAAGCCGCGCTGGAAGCGCAACGGCTGACGCCGTCTGAACGACATGTGATCGTGAAGGGGCCCGGCAGGTGAACACCACCTGCCGGGCCCCTTCACGTTCCCCCGCGGCTTCCGGGGCCTGAGGGGCGGCTGTTAGGGTTCCTGACAATTGCGTGGGGGGTACAAGCCGGGGGGCTTGGGGGATTCCGCGGCGCCGGACGCCGCGACACCAGTGACCGCTGCCGATGGCCGTCGAGCGGCTCGCGGTGTCCAACGGCCGGCTCGTCACGCTGGAGAACGGCGACGGTTGCACCGCCTTCTACGGCCGTGATCTGAGCGGCACCGCACAGGTGCAGTACGGCGCGCGGCAGCCAGTGGCTCCCGTGGCGCGCATGCAGGGCAACTGCACCACGGATTGCCCGATGTTCGAGGCCACCGGTGACGGGCGGGTCGTGTACACGGGCCTCGCGTCCGCCGCCAACGCAGACGACGCGCAGAGTCTCTATGTCACGAACGACGCTCCGGCGAGCGCGGTGACCGAGCACGCCACGGGCTTTTCCGGTTCCGAGGACGTGGCGCTCAGCGCTGCTTCGGGCCGAACGGCTGTCGTCTGGTTCCGGTCCGGCAACGACAACTACAACTTCACGGACCTCGACACCGGCAGCGTTCTGCGCAGCCTCGACCTGGGGTCGCGGTGGGCCCTGTGGGGGCGCACCCTGTGGACGTCGACAGGGACGACGGGCGCGGCAGCCCAGGACCTCCGTACCGGCGCACGGATCAGCACTTTCGCGCTGAAGGGGTGCTCCGGCCCCGCGAGCCTGGACGCGGTGGGCCACTGGGTCAACTGGTCCTGCCTGAGCGGGGACGTGGTCAAGGCAGGTGTCTACGACACCCTGACGAAGAAGCAGTTCGCGTTCCCCCAGATCGACGGGGCGCTCCGGCTCGGTGACGGGTGCATCGTGAACCGCGTCGCGGACGGTGGCCTGGCGCTGTACGACTTCCACAGTGGCACCGTGGTGAAGCGGCAGCTGGCCGAGCACACCGGTACCGCGTGGTCGCTGGACCCGTACACCGGTTACGTCGCGTATTCCGACGCCGACCAGAACGTCCGCATCCTCAACGTTGGCGTCTCCGCCTCCGCGTTGAGCGTGGCGGACGTGCAGGTCGGGACGACCGTCGACACCGATTCCACCCCCGTGGGATGGCGCGGCAAGTGGTGGCTGTCGAAGCCTGCCGCTTCGTGGAAGCTGGTGGTCAAGCACAAGGCGACCGGCGCGGTCGTGCGCACGGTGAGCGGGGGTGCGGCCCGGGCCACGGTCGGTGCGGCCTGGGACGGTCGGGACGCCAACGGCGCCCTCCTGCCCAACGGTGCGTACACCTGGACGCTCAGCGCCACCCCGGCCGACGGCACCGGCGCGGCGCTGAAGACGTCCGGAACCGTGAAGCTGAGCGGCGGAACAGCCGTACGACGGGACTTCGCGAGCGGTGACGGCTTCGGCGACCTGCTGACGCTCACCTCCTCCGGCACCCTCGCCATCCAGAAGGGCGACGGCGCCGGGAAGTTCTCCGGCACTCTCTCAGGCACCGGATGGCCCGCCACCGTCACCGCCGTCCCCTTCGGGGACCTGAACGGCGATCGGTGCAATGACGTGCTGGTGTGTTTCAGCAGCGGGACTTTGCGGGCGTACAAGCCGGGTTGCGGGAAGGTGCTGACGCCGTCGACGCCGTACACCTCGCTGGGTACCGGTTTCCAGCAGTACAACGTGCTGACCGTGCCCGGTGATGTCAGTGGCGACGGGCGTCCCGACCTGATCGCGCGTCAGTCCTCGACCGGTGACGTCTACCTGTACAAGGCGACCAGCGCGGGCAAGTTCGCCGCCCGGGTGAAGATCGCCAAATGGAACGTCTACAAGAAGATCGTGGGCGCGGGTGATCTGAACGGCGACGGGCGGGGCGACCTGCTGGCGCAGGACAAGTCCAACGAGCTGTGGCGTTACGACGGCAACGGCAAGGGCGGTTTCAAGGCCCGGGTGCTGGTGGCCAAGAACTGGGGTGCCACGTACAACGCGGTCGTCGGCGTGGGGGACATCACCGGTGGCGGCAAGGCCGACCTGGTCGCGCGGGACACCTCGGGCGTCCTCTTCCGCCAGACCGGCCACGGCAACGGCACCTTCGCCGCGCGCGTGAAGATCGCGACCGGCCGGCAGGCCTGCAAGGGCGTTTTCTGATGCCGCGGACAAGGGCGGGGAACATGGGGAGCACGAACAGGTCCTGCTCGGCTGCGATCCCCGGCGCGCCGCTCGGCGACTGACGGAAACACGGCGGTGACACCCCCGTCGTCCACGGGGCGAATACGGTCAATTTCAGCCAGCCCATGACGCATGCCGTGCCCCCGGCGAGGGAATCGCTGGGGGCATGACAATTCCAAAAGGAACGGACGCGCCCGAAGGGGCCGCCGCCCCGGTCACCGACGAGGAACGCCTCGCACAGCTGGGCTACACGCAGGTGCTGGCCCGCCGCATGTCCGCGTTCTCCAACTTCGCGGTCTCCTTCACGATCATCTCGGTGCTGTCCGGCTGCCTGACGCTCTACGCGTTCGGCATGAACACCGGCGGTCCCGCGGTCATCACCTGGGGCTGGGTCGGCGTCGGGCTGATGACGCTGGTCGTCGGTCTGGCCATGGCCGAGATCTGCTCCACGTACCCGACCTCCGCCGGCCTCTACTACTGGGCCTACAAGCTCGCCCCGGCGCGCAGCGCCGCCGCCTGGGCGTGGTTCGCCGGCTGGTTCAACGTGCTGGGCCAGGTCGCCGTGACCGCGGGCATCGACTTCGGGGCGGCGAGCTTCCTCAACGCGTACCTGGACCTGCAGTTCGGGTTCACCACCACCCCCGGCCACACCATCCTGCTGTTCGCGGCGATCCTGCTGCTGCACGGGCTGCTCAACACCTTCGGCGTGCGGATCGTCGCGCTGCTCAACGACATCAGCGTCTGGTGGCACGTCGTCGGCGTCGCGCTGATCGTCGGCGTGCTCGCCCTCGTGCCCGACCGGCACCAGTCGACCTCGTTCGTCTTCACGCACTTCGTCAACAACACCGGCTGGGGCAGCGGTGTCTACGTCGTGCTGCTGGGCCTGCTCATGGCGCAGTACACCTTCACCGGCTACGACGCCTCCGCCCACATGACGGAGGAGACCCACGACGCGGCCACCGCCGGCCCGCGCGGCATCGTCCGTTCGATCTGGATCTCGTGGATAGCCGGTTTCGTGCTGCTGCTCGGCTTCACGTACGCCATCCAGTCCTACGACAAGACCCTCGGGACGTCCACCGGCGTGCCGCCCGCCCAGATCCTCATCGACGGCGCCGGCGCCGTCGGGGGCAAGCTGCTGCTGCTCGTCGTCATCGGCGCCCAGCTCTTCTGCGGCATGGCCTCCGTCACCGCCAACAGCCGCATGATCTACGCCTTCTCGCGCGACGGCGCCCTGCCCTTCTCCGCCACCTGGCGGCACATCAACCCCCGCACCAAGACCCCCACCAACGCGGTCTGGCTCGCCGCCCTGGGCGCCCTCGTCCTCGGGCTGCCCTACCTGATCAACCTCACCGCGTACGCCGCCGTGACGTCCATCGCCGTCATCGGGCTCTACATCGCTTACGTCATCCCCACCCTGCTGCGGCTGCACAAGGGCGACGCCTTCGACCGTGGGCCCTGGCACCTGGGCCGCTGGTCCCGCCCCATCGGCATCGTCGCCGTCGCCTGGGTCGGCTTCATCACGGTCCTGTTCATGCTTCCCCAGGTGAGTCCCGTCACGGTGGACACGTTCAACTACGCGCCCATCGCCGTCCTGGTCGTCCTCGGATTCGCCGCCACCTGGTGGCTCGCCTCCGCCCGCCACTGGTTCCTCCGCGACCACGCGCCGGCCCCCACGGACACCGCGGGCTGACGCCGCCGTCGCCCCTCCGTGACGGCGACCGCGTCCAACAGGCCCAATGCGCTCGGAGCGACGGCCACCGTCCGGCTATGCTGCGGTGTGCGGGCCGTTAGCTCAACTGGCAGAGCAGTGGACTTTTAATCCATTGGTTGTGGGTTCGAGTCCCACACGGCCTACCCGCAGGCGGTCGGTCTCGCCGCCGCTGTCCTGCGTGAATGCGGCCCCACTGGTTTTCGCCGGTGGGGCCGCAGCCCGTTCGCGGGGGCCTTGCGTGAGCGATGCGTGAGCGGATGTGCCAACGATCACGAGCGCATCGCTGGCACATGCGCCCGCTGCCAGACGTACACCGAGAACGGCATCTCCTACCTGGTGGAGACCGGGTCCGGCCCCGGCGGCATCCTCGTCGTCTGTGCCGACGCGCAGGCCTGTATTGGCCGCGCACCGGCACCACTCCACACCGGCCCCCGCTGACCTGCCGTCTGCCTCCGACGGCAAGCTTCACGGGAGGCAGACGGCAACGGGCCCCCACCGCAGACCTCAGGCGGTGGGGGCCTCGTCGTGCTCACAACGAAATACGTGACAGATTCAGCAGTGCTCGTTCGTCATCACCGCGCCAAAGACGGCGACTTGGCCGGGATCCATGACCGCGGTGCAGATCTTCCAGGTGGACGGGTCATCGATCTTGCGGTGCCGCCCACTGGCGTCGTTGATCCTCACCTGAGCATCGGGCCCGAGTTGATCGAGCGCCCCCTTGACGTTGCCACCGATGAACATGGGCATCGGCACACTCACCGCATCAGCCGCCGAGGGGCTGCGCGTGGCCAAGGTCGCGGGCGGGGACGGGGGGACGCTGTCTGTGGCCGTCGCCGACTGCGACGGGCCACTGCATGCGGTGAGGCCCGCGAGCAGTGCGGGGGCGAGGACGGACGTGAAGGCGTGCGTGCGCATGTCTCCCTCAAAGGCGTATGAGCGACGGCCGTCATCCTCGGCAAGCCACAGAGGGGGTAGCGGGCATGCGGCCCACGCCCGGTGGGGCCCTGGGCCGTGATGACGCTTGAGGATACGACGAAGGCCGACCCCGCCACAGGACCGGCCCTCTGCTCTCCACACCCGAGCTGCCAAGCGTTGGATGGGACCACCAGCATAGGGCTGGGGGCTGACAATGGGGGAGTAGTGCGGGACAATAGAAGCGCAGGTCAGCCCCCGTGCGGATCCCCCCAGTTGCGTGAACGATGCGTGAACTGAGGTCCCGGCGGGACTCAGAATTACCGGAGTCCCCCGGAGAGCGAGACTCGCCGACCTGCGGTTCCTGGAGCCTCCCGGAGTAGCCGGAGTGCGCTGGAGTGAAACCCCAGGACTTTTAATCCATTGGTTGTGGGTTCGAGTCCCACACGGCCTACCCGCAGGCGGTCGGTCTCGCCGCCGCTGTCCTGCGTGAATGCGGCCCCACTGGTTTTCGCCGGTGGGGCCGCAGCCCGTTTTCCGGGCGCGGGGGCAGGCGGCCCGTTCAGGAGGCGTAGCGCGTCACCTCGGTCACCCGGCACGTCACCTTCCCCGTGACCTCCGCCGCGCCCTGCGCCTGCTCCTCGGCGATCTGGCCCGGGCGCAGGTTGTTCGTCGCGGCGAAACCCTCGCCGATCCGCGTGCCCTTCGCGTCGACGAACTCGACCTGCACCATGTAGTTCGACGTCTTCGAGCTGCGGTTGGTGATGGTGAGCTTCGCGCTCGGCCACGTGGTGAAGGCCTCGATCTCGCACGCGGTGAGCTTCACGTCGCCCGTCGGGCCCGTCGCTTCCCGCGTGCTGTCGTCGTCGTTCCCCGCGGGTGCGTCGGTCGATGCCCTGCCGGCCCCAGGCTTGGGGTCGTCACCACCACCACCACCACCGCCGCTCGCCGCGACCGCGACGATCCCGATGAGGACGAACAGAAGCACGATGCCGAGGCATCCGAATCCGATGATCTTCCCCGCGGCGGACTTCCGGGGCGCCGGGGGCGGTGCGGCCCATCCCGGCTGCGGGGGTCCGGACGGCGGCGGGTACTGAGGCTGCGACATTGTGTCCCCCTGAGTCTTGGTGCGTGTGGGGGCAAACGTCTCAGAGCGGCGCATGCACGGGCATGTCGCCATGAACCCGGTGACAGGGCCGTGACCCAATGGGGACGGATCGCTCACCGTCGGGCGTACGGGACGGATTGCCCGTCCTGCGGCGGCAGTTCGCACGGGCGTACCGACTGGGCCCGGGTCCGGGGCGCAGGCCGGGTTCCGTAACGGACGGGGCGTGTGCGCCGGGGTGGAGCGCGCCCGTATCGTGGGGCAACCGCGAGCGCCGCCGCGCGGCTCGTCCCGCCACGCTTGCGCCGACGCCCATCGCACTTGCCAGGAACCGGACCTCATATGACCGCACCCTCCTTGCACAGCTCCGCCGACCTCGCCACCCTCAGCCCCGAACTCCGGGACGACCTGCGTGGGTACGCGGACCTCGGCGGCTTCACGCTGACCGCCGCCACCCACGCCTGGTACGCCGCCGCGGAGACCATCGGCGGCCCCGAGGAGGCGCGCGCCGCCTCCACCGTTCTCACGGAACTGCGCGTCCGTGACCTGCCCGCGGTCGTCAGGGCCGCGAGCCGCATCGGCGAGGGCACGGACTTCGACGCCCCCGCCACCGTGGAGGAGACCGAACGGATCGTCGCGCTGCTGCTGCGCGTGCGGTCCACGCTGCGGACGCTGAGCGCCGAGGCGTACGGGCTGTCCGACGACGACCTCGACGACCTGATCGCCGCCACCGCGAACGGCGCGTGGCGCCGCGAGCGCGGCCTCAAGCTGTCCTGGCTGCGCCGCCGCGCCCCCGGCAAGCGGGCGCGCGCCCTCGCCTCCGGACGGGCCCGGCGCGACGCCCTCCACGCCGCGCTGACCGCGACCTCCGCCGACCGCGCCGAGTGGGCCGCCCTCGAGGTCCCCGGCCGCCCGGCCCTCCCCGCCGACGCGGACTTCCTCGACGAGGGCGCCCGCGCGTCGCAGGCGGCCGTCGAGGGCTTGCGCGAACTCGGCCGCCTGCTGGGATCGGAGGGCGGCCTCGAGGCCCTCCCCTTCGCCGAACTGACCGGCCTCCTCGAGCGTCTTGCTGCGGACGAGGGCACCCTGTTCCGCCTCCCCACCCTCCGTGCCACCCGTGACCGCCTCACGGAGGGCGGCCTCACCGGCCTTCTTGCGGAGCTCACGGAGCACCGCACCGACCCCGCCGCCCTCACGGGCCTCCTGGGCGAGCCCGCGGCTGCCGGCACAGCGTCCGTCCCCGCGCCCCGTCCGTCGGCGGATGCGGATGCGGATGCCGGGGCTGAGGTTGAGCCGGAGGGCGTGGTCGAGCCTGAGGCCCTTGCCCCGGTGGAGCCCGAGCCGACGGCGGAAGCCCCCGAGCCGGAGGCGGCACCCGCGGACGACGTTGAGGCGGCCGAGCCGGAGACTGCTCCTGAGACGCCGCACGACGCGCCCGAGGCCGTCGCCGAGCCGGAGACTGTGGTCGCGGCGGAGGTTGAGCCGGAGGGCGTGGTCGAGCCTGAGGCCCTTGCCCCGGTGGAGCCCGAGCCGACGGCGGAAGCCCCCGAGCCGGAGGCGGCACCCGCGGACGACGTTGAGGCGGCCGAGCCGGAGACTGCTCCTGAGACGCCGCACGACGCGCCCGAGGCCGTCGCCGAGCCGGAGATTGTGGTCCCGGCGAAGGTTGAGCCGGAGGCTGCGGTTCCGGCAGAGGCTGAGGTCGAGTCTGCGGCGGAGGCTTCCGAGCCGGAGGCTGTGGCCCAGGAGGTCGAGCCCGAGGCTGTGGCCCCGGAAGCCGAGCCCGAGGCCGTGGTCCCGGCGGAGCCCGAGGTTGAGGAGGCATCCCCCTCCGAGCCGGAGACTGAGGCCGTGACCTCTGCGGAGCCCGAGCCCGAGCCCGAGCCGGAGACGGCGGCGGAGGGTGCAGAAGCGGAGGCCGAGCCCGAGGCCACGGCCCCGGTGGAGCCGGAGCCCGAGCCTGCGGCGGCGGAGGTTGCTGAGTCGGAGGCTGAGGTGGAGTCCGCGGCTGAGGTGGAGTCCGCGGCGGAGGTGGAGTCCGCGGCGGAGGCTTCCGAGCCGGAGCCCCGGATTGCTGAGTCGGAGGCTGTGGCCCCGGAAGCCGAGCCCGAGCCCGAGCCCGAGCCCGAGGCCACGGCCCCGGTGGAGCGGGAGCCTGAGCCGGAGGCAGAAGCCCCCGCCCCGGCACCCGTTGCCGAGCCCGAGGCCCCGCAGCCCGTGGCTTCGGCGGAGCCCGAGGCGGCGGCCTCGGGAGCGTCCGAGGCCGGGGTGGGCGGCCAGGTGCGGCCGGCGAAGCCGGCGATCGTCGCGGGGAAGGCCGTGACGGCCTACGCGCCGGAGGAGTTGGCCGCGCTCGTACGGTGGCTCGACACGGACGGCGTCGAGCGCACGGACGACGAGTTGCTCCGTGCGGCGATGAAGGAACTCGGGTTCGCCCGGCTCGGGCCGCGTATCAAGGAGGCGCTGGGCGCGGCGGTCGCCGCGGCGCGGGCCTGACCGCGGCGCGAGGGCGAGTCGCGGCGGCGTATGCCGCAACACCGTGGGGGCACTTTCCGGCCAGGGAAAGTGCCCCCACGGGCGTTTTCCGGACGGGACGTGCGCGAAGAGCGTGCCTTCGTCGTACACGCGTTTGTGCGATGTACGTTCGTTCCCAGGGGGCAGAGCCGAAGACCGCGGGAAGCAGCGCGCCCCGATGCGCGCGGGGGGACCCATGAACAGATACCGCGTGAAGCTGCCGAGGCGCCGGAAGGCGGCGACGGAACGGCCGTTGATCCTGGCGGACGCGAGGGGCTCGCTGCCGCAGGTGAAGGCCGCGCGCCGTGTCGCGTTCCGGGTGCGCCCGGCGTATCCGCGTCCCGGGCGGACGGGGATGCGCCGTTGGGTGCCCTCATGGCGGCAGGTCCTGGGGCTGGTGCTGTTCGGCCTGTCCGGGATCTCCACCGTGGTGGGCGTGGCCTACGCGGCCACGGACATACCGAAGCGCCTCAACGACTTCGCCACTCAGCAGGACAACATCTACTACTGGGCCGACGGATCCGAGATGGCGAGGACCGGGCCGGTCAACCGTCAGGACATGCCGCTGGACACCATCCCGGAGAAAGTCCAGTGGGCGGTGCTGTCCGCGGAGAACGCCACCTTCTACAACGACTCGGGCGTCTCGATGAGCGGCATCGGCCGCGCCGCGCTGAACATGGCGGGCGGTGGTGACACGCAGGGCGGTTCCACGATCACCCAGCAGTACGTGAAGAACGCCTATCTCAACCAGAACCAGACCTTCACCCGTAAGTTCTCCGAGGTCTTCATCGCGATCAAGCTCGACAAGAAGATGAGCAAGCGCGAGATCCTGCAGCGATATCTGAACACCAGCTGGTTCGGCCGCGGTGCCTACGGCATCGAGCGGGCCTCCTGGGCGTACTACGGCAAGGACGCCTCGGAACTGACGCCGAGCGAGGGCGCGTTCATCGCCTCCCTGCTCAAGGGGGCCGGCCTCTACGATCCGGCGGTGAGCAAGGCCAACCACAAGCGGGCCGTGGCGCGGTGGAGCTGGACACTGGACCGGATGGTGGAGACCGGCCACCTGTCGCGGAGGGAGCGCGCCTCCTACCGCACCTTCCCCGAGCCGCACGAGCCGCCCAGGTCGGTCGGTCTGGACGGGCAGACGGGCTATCTCGTGGACACGGCGCGGGCCTACGTCAGCGCCCACTCGCCCATCTCGGACCAGGAGTTCGACCTCGGCGGCTACCAGGTGCACACCACCTTCGAGAAGCCGAGGGTGACCGCGTTGGCGGCGGCGGTGAAGAAGGAGCTGAAGGCGGTCCCGGGCACGGTCCACGTGCGGGCCGGGGCGGCCTCGGTGACCACCGGCGGGCGCATCGTGGCGCTGTACGGGGGGCCGGGCTATCTGGAGCAGGGCTTCAACGACGCCAACATCGCCATCGTTCCGTCGGGCACGACCTTCATGCCCTTCGTGCTGGCCTCGGGTATGGAGAACGGTGTCCTGAAGCAGCGCGGCGAGGACCGCACACCGGTCGACGGTTCGACTCTCTACGACGGCGACGACAAGGTGACGATCCGCACCCCGGAAGGGCCGTACTGGGACCGGGGCGGACGGGTGGTGAAGGGCGCCAACGACGCGGGACGTTCCTGGGGGCAGATCTCCCTGCGGGACGCACTGGCCAATTCCGTCAACACCCCCTTCGTGCAGCTCGGCATGGACGTGGGGCTGGACCGGGTGACGGCGACCGCGATCCGCGCGGGCATGCTGGGCACCAGCATGGGTGCGCGGGTACCGGCGTTCTCGCTCGGCAACTCCACACCGAGTCCGATCCGCGTGGCGAGTGCGTACGGGACCTTCGCCGACGGGGGCGTCCACATCGAGCCGTTCTCCGTGGACCGGATCAACCGGCACGGCGCGGTGGTCTTCCGGCAGGCGGCCGAGGGCACGCGCGTGCTGGCGGAGAGGACCGCGGCGACGGTGACCGAGGGGCTGCGCGACTCGGTCGACCACGGTGCGGGGCATGCCGCCGCGGCGGCCGGCCCGGGCGCCGCCGGGAAACCGGGCGTCGCGGAGGACGAGTGGATCGGTGGCCCCGTCGCCTCCTGGTTCGCGGGCTATCGCGGCGAGGTGTCGACGGCGGTGGCGTTCTTCCGGGTGGACCCGAAGAAGCAGGAGCTGGTCGAGCTGAAGGGCCCCGGGGTCTCCCTGATCAGCCCGACGCGGGTGTGGACGCGGGTCATGTCCGGCGAGGGGTGAGCCCGCACGGGCCCGGGGCGGGCCGGCCCGGCGGCGGCCCCGCGTGTCACTTCAGGTACGTCGTCCAGTCCGGTGCCTGGGCGGGGTCGAGGAGCCGCAGTTTGTTCAGCACCTCGGGGTCCTGGGCGTCCATCCAGTCCGCGAGCTCCTTGAAGGAGACACAGCGCACGTCCCTGCGGACGCAGACGTTGCGCATGACGTCCTCCACGGCCTTCATGTACACCCCGCCGTTCCACGTCTCGAAGTGGTTGCCTATGAACAGCGGGGCGCGGCTTCCGTTGTAGACGCGCTGGAAGCCGTTGAGGTAGCCCTGGCGGGTCTTGCGCTCCCACTTCGGGTACAGGGCGGGGTCGCCCTCGGTGCTGTCGCCCGACTGGTTGGCGAGGAAGTTGAAGTCCATGGACAGCACCTGGAAGTCGCTGTCGGCGTAGGGCACGAGCTGCAGAGGGAAGTCCCAGATGCCGTTCTTCTTCGCGGGCCAGATCTGGAAGTCGCCGGGGGAACTGGCGTCGTACCGCCAGCCGAAGTCCTTCGCGGCCTTCAGCAGGTTCTTCTGGCCCTCCAGGCAGGGGGCGCGGCCGCCGACGACGTCCTTGGCGTAGTCGAAGGGGAGCGGGTCGATGTCGGTGTAACCCGTGTGGGTCTTCCAGCGCTCCACGAAGGAGTAGGCCTGCCTGATCTCGCTCTTCCACTCCGCGACACTCCAGTCGCCGCCGCCCTTGGCGCCGCAGAAGTGCCCGTTGAAGTGGGTGCCGATCTCGTCGCCGTCCTCCCAGGCGCCGCGCAGCTGCTCCAGGGTCTGCCTGATGTGCTCGTCGGTGGGGAAGGAGATGGCGGCGCTGCCGACGCCGTGCTGCGGAGGGTGGTACAGCGCCCGCTTCGACTCCGGCACCAGGTAGATACCGGTGAGGAAGAAGCTCATGTGGGCGTGCGTGTCCTGGGCCACCCTCCGGAAGTGGGAGAAGAGGTGGTCCTCGTTCTGCAGGGCGCCGTCCCAGGAGAAGACGACGAACTGCGGCGGCTTCTCTCCGGGTTCGAGCTTCTTGGGTTCGAGCTGGCCGGGCTGCGGGCCGGTGTAGGCGGTGGAGCCGTCGCCGATGACCCGGGTCTTGCCGTCCCAGGGCTTCGCGGTCTTCTCGGCGCGGTCTCTGGTCCTGTCGATCGTGGGGTGCTCCGCCGCGTCAGCGGGCGTCGTGCCCTCGGTGGTCTCCGGCGCCCGGCCCACCCCGGAGAGCCCGAGCACCAGGGCGGTGACGGCCCCCACAGCGGTGAGCACGGCTATTCCGCGTCCGGTTTTCACCATGTCAGCACGACCGCCTCACACCCCGAACCGCACGCCCGTAAGAGCCTTACGACTTACTGACTACGCATAAGGGCGGTGAGGTTGCGTCACACACGTCACATGCGTCACAGGCGTCACCTTCTTCGCGTCGAGCTCGGGGATCGCGGGCCTGGGGTCTGCTCCTCCACCGGACGCCGCGGCGCGGCTGCCGGTCCGGCTCCGTCCGAGCGGCGCTGCCGCCCACGCGTTCCGCAGGGATAGTGGCCGATCGGGGCCCCCGCGCCTGAACACCTCGCGCCGGCCGTCGGACGGCCGGGTCATGTCCGTAGGTCTGTCCGCGCGTTCGGTGTCGTGATCGAATTGGGGGGCGACTTCCAGATTTCACCGGACCTACCTTGTCTTGCCCGTTTCTACGCGCGTAACTTAAGGCGATCCGCTGCGCGTTGGCCCGAATCCGTCGGGCCGGCGGCCGTTGAAGGAGAACCCTCGTGCCGATCGCAAGACCGAGCCGGTCCCGCAGCCGCACCGCGGCCTTCGCTCTCATATCGACGGGAATCGCCACTTCCGTCGCCCTGACCGGACTCCCCGCCGCCCACGCGGCTCCGTCCTCGTCCGCGGTCGTCGCCGAGGTCTACGGCGGTGGCGGCAACTCGGGCGCGACGCTGACCAACGACTTCGTCGAGCTCGCGAACGCCGGGACCACCGCGTACAGCCTCTCCGGCTACAGCGTGCAGTACCTGCCCGGTTCGCCCTCCGCCTCCTCCAAGTGGGGCGTGACGCCGCTGACCGGGTCCATCGCCCCCGGCGGCCACTTCCTGGTCTCCGAGGCCGCGGGCACCGGCGGTACGACCGCCCTCCCGGCCGCCGACGCCGGCGGCAACATCGCGATGAGCGGGACCACCGGCACCATCGCCCTGGTCTCCGGCACCACCCCGCTGACCTGCCTCACCGCCGCGGACTGCACCGCCGACACGCGCATCGTGGACGTGGTCGGCTACGGCACCGCCACCGTCCGCGAGGGCAGCCCGGTCACCGGCGCGAGCAACACCGCTTCCGTGTCGCGCGCTTCCTCCCTGGCCGACACCGACAACAACGCGGCCGACCTGACCGCCGGCAACCCGAGCCCGGTCAACTCCGCAGGCCAGACCCCCGGCGGCCCCGGCGGCGACCCGGGCGACCCCGGTGACGGCGGTCCGGCGGAGCCCGGCGCCACTCGTGTCCACGACATCCAGGGCACCACCCGGGTCTCCCCGCTCAAGGGCCAGACCGTCACCAACGTGCCCGGCATCGTCACCGGCGTGCGCACCACCGGCTCCAAGGGCTACTGGATCCAGGATGCCGACGCCGACGCCGATCCGCGTACCAGCGAGGCCGTCTTCGTCTACACCGGCTCCGCCAACCCGACCGTCGCGGTCGGCGACAAGGTGCTGGTGACCGGCAAGGTCTCCGAGTACTACCCGGGCACCGGCACGCAGTCGCTCACCGAGATCACCGGGCCGACCGCCGCCGTGCTCTCCAGCGGCAACACCCTGCCCGCCGCGGTCCGCCTCGACCAGACCACCGTCCCGAACGCCTACGGGCCGGACGCCGCCGGTGGCAGCATCGAGAACCTGCCGCTCCAGCCGGACGTCTTCGCCCTGGACTTCTACGAGGCCCACGAGGGTGAGCTCGCCCGCTTCACCGGCGGCCGGGTCGTCGGCGGTACCAACGAGTACGGCGAGGTGTGGCTGACGCTGAAGCCGAACGAGAACCCCTCCGAGCGCGGAGGCACCGTCTACGGCTCGTACGCGCAGCCCAACACCGGCCGTATCAAGGTGATGTCGCTGAACAGCGGCGCCCCGGTCCCGGCCGCGAACGTCGGCGACACCTTCACCGGCGACACGGCAGGCCTCATCGACTACGACAGCTTCGGCGGCTACAACCTCCAGGCCACCACCGTGGGCACCCGGGTCGACTCGGGCCTGAAGCGCGAGGTCACCCGCAAGCAGAAGGACGCCGAGCTCGCGGTCGCCACGTACAACGTGGAGAACCTCGACCCGTCCGACCCGGCCGACAAGTTCGCGCGGCTCGCCGAGGGCGTCGTCACCAACCTGTCCTCGCCCGACATCGTGGCGCTGGAGGAGATCCAGGACAACAACGGCGCCGTCGACAACGGCACCGTCGCGGCCGACCAGACCGTGCGCAAGTTCATCGACGCGATCGTCGCCGCCGGCGGCCCGCGCTACGACTGGCGCTCGATCGACCCGACGAACGACACCGACGGCGGTGAGCCCGGCGGCAACATCCGCCAGGTCTTCCTGTTCAACCCCGACCGCGTGGAGTTCAAGGACCGTCCGGGTGGCGACGCTTCCACCTCGGTCGCGCCCGTGGAGACCAAGAAGGGCGTCCGGCTCTCGGTCTCGCCCGGCCGGATCGACCCCACGAGCACGGCGTGGAGCAGCAGCCGCAAGCCGCTGGTCGGCGAGTTCGAGTTCAACGACAAGCAGGTCATCGTCGTCGCGAACCACTTCAACTCCAAGGGCGGCGACGAGCCCCTGCACGGCAAGAACCAGCAGCCCAACCGCTCCTCCGAGGCTCAGCGCAAGCAGCAGGCCACCGAGGTCAACTCGTTCGTGAAGTCGCTGCTGGACGTCGACAAGAACGCGCGCGTCGTGGTCCTCGGCGACCTCAACGACTACGAGTTCTCCGACGCCCTGTCCACGCTGACCTCGGGCGGTGTGCTGAACGACCTGCTCACCACCCTCCCGGCCGAGCAGCGCTACACCTACGTGTACGAGGGCAACTCCCAGTCCCTCGACCACATCCTGCTCAGCCCCGACCTGCGGCGCTTCGACTACGACGTCGTGCACATCAACGCCGAGTTCGCCGACCAGGCCAGCGACCACGACCCGCAGATCGTCCGGATGCGCCTGAGCGGCGCCCAGGCCGACGACTGACGGTCGCGTCATCACGCGGAAGGGGGCGGTGCCGGCGGGCACCGCCCCCTTCCGCGTGTCAGCGGTGGTCGCGCTCGTGGTGCGGGACGCCGTTGCGGAGTGCCTCGTCGCCGGTCCAGGTGGCCAGCAGCTGAAGCGCGGCCTCGGAGGACGAGCCGGGCTCCGCGGTGTGGATGCACATGGCCTGGTCGGCGTCGGCGGGGAAGACGACGTTCTCGTAGGCGAGCGTCAGGTCGCCCACGACCGGGTGGTGGTAGTGCTGCACGCCATGGGTCCGCTCCCGGACCCCCTGGTCGGCCCACCAGTCGCGGAACTCGGTGCTCTTTATGGTCAGTTCGCCGACCAGCTCGGTCAGTCCCGGGTCGTCGGGGTACCGCGCGGCCTGCGCCCGCAGGGCGCCGACGAGTTCCGCGGCGTAGGCCGCCCACTGCCGGTACAGGTCCCGCGCGGCCCCGTCGAGGAACAGGAAGCGCGCCAGGTTGCGGTCCCGGTGCGGGAGCGCGTCGAAGTCGGTGATCAGCGCGCGGGCGAGCCGGTTGGAGGCCAGTACGTCACCGTGCCGTCCCAGCACCAGGGCCGGCGAGCGGCCCTCCAGCAGGTCGAGCACGCGGTGCACCTCGGGACGGACCCGCTGCGGCCGGTGCGGCGGGCGGCGGGCGGCGCGGCGCGGCCGCGCCAGCTCGAAGAGGTTCGCCCGTTCGCCCGCGTCCAGGCGCAGGGCCCGGGCCACGGCGTCCAGCACCGCGTCGGAGACATTCTGGTGCCGGCCCTGCTCCAAACGGGTGTAGTAGTCGGTGCTCACGCCGGCGAGCCGCGCCAGCTCCTCGCGCCGCAGCCCCGGCACCCTGCGCGCCGTGCCGCTGACCGCCACCCCCGCGTCCTGAGGGCTCAGCCGCGCCCTGCGGGTCCGCAGGAACTCCCTGAGCTCGGCGTTGTGCTCCATGTCCTCCAGTATGGGCGGCCGGTCATACCCGCGCCCGGCCCCGCGTCCCCGCCCAGGTCGCGGGCTCGCGGGGGCGGCGGGCAGGACGGCGCGACACCCCCGGGAGGGGTCTAGGCGCCTTCCTCCAGGTGGCGGAGGCGTTCCTGGAAGTGGTCGAGGCGGGCGCGCAGGGCCGCGGCCTCGGCGGCGAGCTCCTGGCGCAGCGGAGGAGTGCCGGCGGGCTGCGGGGCCTCGCCGGTGACGTTGACGCCGGGGCCGGCGAGGCGGCCGAAGTCCGCCGGGTGCAGTACCCGCAGGCCCGCCGTGCAGACGTGGCAGCCGGCCTGGAGCGCCCGCCAGCCCGGCAGGCCCGTACCATCGCGCACGAAGACCCGCGCCGGGCGGCCGCAGCGGCAGGCCGCCATGCGGACGGTGCGCACCCGCTGCCGGGCATAGCGCATGCCGCGTTCGTAGCGGGTGTACGCGCCCAGCACGCTGACCTGGAGGATCACCGCGTCGCCGCAGTCCGTGGCGCAGGTGAGCGCCTGCGCCTCGGCGGCCGTGTGCAGGCAGTAGAAGCCGCAGTCGCAGCCCCGGGCCGGGCTGGGGTGCCGCCTCCCGTAGCCGCACCGGGCATCGTCCAGGACGTCGTACACGATGCGCCCGCCGAGGGAGACGCCCCGGAAGCCGACGCGCGTACCGTCCGCGGAGAGCATCGGGAACGCCAGCTTCCAGCCTGTCGGCGGCACTGCCGGCCGCTCCTCCGGCAAGCGGCGTCCGTACCTCACCGGACCGCGGCCTCGGCGCTCTCGGGCTCCTGCGTCGCCGTGACGTCCGTCGCCGGGGCCGTCCGGGCCGTCACGGCCGTCGCGACGTCGATCTCCTTCGCGACACCGGGCTGCTCGTCGCCGGTCTCCTCCGCGTAGCCCTTGGCCAGTGCCTTGCCCAGCTTCATGCGAGCCTCCAAGATCGGGCGAATCCGCCGTACTCGGGCATGATGACGCACCCGCGCGGCCGTCGCACAGGGGGCGTGGAGGCCCCGGGCGCCCGGGACCCGGCTCCGGCCGAGCCTCCCGAGCCGTCCCGTGAGGGCGGGCGGCGGCTGGGGCAACGATGCGGCCGTGCCGCTGTGGATGACGGCACATCAGCGTCCGTTGAGTCCTCAGGGTCCGCCGCGGCGACCGGAATTGCCCTGCTTTCAGAGGGGTTTCCATGTCATCGTGCGGCAAGCACGCGGCGTCGGGTGGTGTCAATGGTGACGAGCGTCACGGCCCCCGTCGTGGGGCACGTGGGGCCCCGGGGGGTCGCGGTGCCGAAACCTTCACCGCCGTCGCCGGCCGCCCGGCCCCTCCATGGCGTGCGCCGCGCTCCGCCGGGAGCCCGTACGGCGGCCCCCGCCGAGCCTCTTCTGCTCGCCGCCAGTGGCGTGAAGTGCACCGCAGTCCCTCGCCGGGCGGTGGTGCGGACCTTGCCGCGCGTTGTCTCGGCGCCCGCCGGGAACGGGTGTTGGGCGGCCGGGGTCCGGGGTGACCTTCACTCCTCGTGAGCAGAGCGCTCCCTTCCGCATAACGACTGATGCACACTCACATCTCTCGTTGGTCACGGCAGTCACAGCGGAATGCGACGATCTGCCCGGTAAATCCCCATAGATTCCCGGTGTGAACTCGCCGAAGCGGCTTGGAATTGGGTGCCGCCTCTATTAACGTTCGATAACGCAGCGCGGTCACCCGTCGCCCGCCAGGGCGGCGCCGTGCGCTTGCCGAATCCCGTCCGCGGGAACCGGGGAACCACTTCCTGGGGTGAATCGGGGGCCGTCACGGCCCTCGTAGGAGACCTTCCTGCTCCGAACCCGTCAGCTAACCCGGTAGGCGAGAAGGAAGGAAAGGAGCGCGCCCGCGTGGCGTCGAACGAGCCTGCCCTGATACCCGGACAACTACGACAAGAGGCCGGGTACACCAACCCCGAGTGGGACACCGCAGAGTGGAACATGGCCGCCGGGTGGAATCCCCCGGCCGCCGAGCAGGCTCCGCCGAAGAAGAACGCGATAGACGGCTGGGACACCGCGGAGTGGAACTTCGCCGCGGGCTGGGTCGAGGAAGCACTCGCCGCGGCTCCCGCGCCGGTCACCGGACCCGTAGCGCCGTTCACGCCCGTCGCTCCCGTGCCCGAGCCGCGCAGCGCGGTCGAGTCCGCGGCCTTCGTCGACGAGGCGTTCGGCACCCATGAAGCCGACGCGGCCCACGACGCGGCCACCCCGGACGCGTACGCCGCGCAGCCCCTGTCCCCGTTCGGCGAGCCGGAGCCGGCCACCGAACCGTGGAACCCCACCGAGGAGTCCACCGCGCCCGTCCGCGGCCGGCACCGGGTGGCCAAGCAGCGCACGCTGGGCCGCGGTTCGGCGGTCTTCGGCGTCGCGGCAGTGGCCGTACTCGGCGTCGGCGGTGTCGCGACCGCCGAGGGCAAGAGCCCGCTCCCCGTCTCCCTCCCCAACCTGCCCGAGGTGTCCAAGGTCCCCGGGATCGGCACCCTGCTGGACGACGAGCCCGTTGCCAAGCCCGTTGCCGAGGCCCTGACCCCGAAGGCCGGCGAGGCGCTGCGCGCCCGGATCCTCGACCAGGCCCAGCAGCAGCGGAACGCCGCCGACACGGCCGCGCGAACCGCCGCGCAGCGGGAGGCCGCCGACAAGGCGGCCAAGGCCGCCGCCGCGCAGCAGGTACGCGTGGAGGCCGCGGCCAAGAAGCAGGCAGCCGAGGCCGCCGCGAAGAAGGCCGAGGCCGCCCGGCTGGCCGAGCTCGCCAAGAGCTACACCCTGCCGCTGACCTCGTACACGCTCACCGCGAGCTTCGGGCAGTCCAGCTCCCTGTGGGCCAACACCCACACCGGCCAGGACTTCGCCGCCCCGACCGGCACCCCGGCCAAGGCCATCCACGGCGGCACCGTCACCGAGGCCGGCTGGGCGGGTTCGTACGGCTACCGCATCATCCTGACCCTCGACGACGGCACCGAGCTCTGGTACTGCCACCTCTCCTCGATGCTGGTCACCTCGGGCAAGGTCTCCACCGGCGACACCATCGGCCGCGTCGGCGCGACCGGCAATGTCACCGGCCCGCACCTGCACATCGAGGTCCGCCCCGGCGGCGGCGACCCGATCGACCCGATGCCGTGGCTGCGCAGCATGGGCATGAAGCCCTGATCCGACGCGACGCTAGCGTCGTACGCACGGACCCCGGCGGCCTGGTGACACCCCCGACACCAGGCCGCCGGCCCGTTTGTGAGCCCGTGACCTACGGGACGAGGAAGTTGTAGAGCTCCGAGACCCGGGGCGGGCCGCTCGGTTCCGGGAACCCGGACTCCTTGGCCGCCGGCATCATGATCACGAGATAGGCCTCCAGCGCCTCGGCCGAATGCCACACGTTCACGATCCGCAGACCGTCGTTGGTGATCACTGCGGCGTGGGCCAGCAGCCCGGCGGGGGGATGTTCGGGGCCGAATCCGGCGCGGTGATTGGCCTCCTCGTACTGCAGGGCCGTCACGCCCGGGAACTCGACCTCCGCCAGGACCGTCATGGGAACCTCCCGTTTCCCTCTACGCCCAATTTCCCCCGGCTGCGGAGCGCCCGCAACGGGAGATGGCCGCGCGCCCGGGGGACGCGCGGCGCCACGGCCGGGGCCGGGAGAGGCGCTACAGCGCCTCCATCCGTACGTCCGCCGAGTCGCAGGCCACCGTCTCGTCCGCGTAGACCTCGCACACCGGCCGCCCGTCGGGCGTCATGGTGTGCTCGACCTCCCACAGGCTGAGCTCCTCGCCGCCGGCGAGGAGGAACGCGTGCTCGTACAGCGTCCAGCCCACCACGCGGCCGGTCCCGATACGGGTGTGCCGGCCGGTGACGTACGCGATGTCGTGACCGACCGCGGAGCCGAGCCGCGCCCGCAGCTCATCGCAGGGAGCGTCGCTGTTCTCGGCGCGCCGCAGCACCCGCCAGGCGTGCTCCGCGGAGTCCTCCCGCTCGTACTGCCTCGGGCCGGGCACCGGCTCCGCCCCGAACCGCGGCAGCCGGGCCAGCCACTCCGCGGCCTCCGCTTCCAGCTCCTGCGGCGCGGGCTCGCCGAAACGCAGGTCGATCACGTGCTGCGCGGCGATCAGCACCTCGGGGTCGGCGTACACCTCGTACAGCGGGTCGTCGCCGGGGCCGGTGTTGTGCTCGATCTCCCACAGCACCTGGGTGCCGCCGTCGGCGAGCAGGAACGTGTGGCGCAGCGTGCGCCGGCTCAGCCGCCGCGGCGGCCCTTTGCGCTGGCGGAAGGACGCCAGCTCCGTGCAGCCCATCAGCGCGGTCTCCAGCCGCTCGAGCACGACGTCGTCGATCTCGAACGCGTTCTGTGCCCGCGTCAGCACCACCTCGACGTCCGCCGGACCTGCCCCACCTGGTCGCGCGTTCCCCATGCGGTCCTCCTGCTTACGGCATTCCCCGCGCACCATTGCTGCGCACACAGCGTAGTGGTCCGTGAGCACTCCGCGTCGGGGGTACGGGAAAAATGGTGCACCCCCACCCGTAGGAGGCGCGTAAACGGGATGGCTCCCCTCCCGTACCCCTCGATGCCACTATGCGCCCATGCGCGCGCTCTTCGTAGGCCTCTGCACACTTGACGTCATCACGCGGGTCGACCACGTCCCCGCACCCAACGAGAAGCTGACCGCCTCGGCCCAGCTCATCGCGGCCGGCGGGCCCGCCACCAACGCCGCGGCGACCTTCGCGCACCTCGGGGGCGAGGCCGTCCTGCTCACCGCCTTCGGCGGGCATCCGCTGTCCGCGGCGATCGACGAGGACCTCGCGGCGCTCGGCGTCGCCGTCCTCAATCTGACCGCGGACTCCCCGGTGCCGCCGGCCGTCTCCACGATCCTGGTCACCGCGTCCACGGGCGACCGGGCCGTCGCCTCCATGAACGCCACCGCGCCGCCTGGAACGTCCCCGCCGTCACCCCCGGGCGATCTCCAGGCGCTCGTCGCCTCCGCCGACCTCGCCCTGGTCGACGCCCACCATCCGGCCCTGGCCCTCCCGGCGGTCCGGTACGGCCGCGCCGAGGGCATCCCCACCCTGCTCGACGCCGGCAGCTGGCGCCCGGGCACGGCGTCCCTGCTCCCCTACATCGACATCGCCGTCTGCTCCGCGGACTTCCGCCCGCCGGGCACGTCGTCCCCCGCCGACGTCCTGGCCTTCCTCCGCGGCGCCGGCGTCCGCTGGCCGATCATCACCCGCGGCCCTCTCCCCGTCCTGTGGCAGGACGGCGAAGTCCCCGTCCCCGCCCTCACCACCGTCGCCGACACCCTGGGCGCCGGCGACATCTTCCACGGCGCCCTCGCCCACGCCCTCCTCGCCCACGTCCCCACCCGCCTCACCCCCGCCCTCCTCACCACGATCCTCCGCTCCGCGGCAGAAACCGCGTCCCGCTCCTGCGCCTCTTTCGGCACACGAGCCTGGATGCAGGCATAAGACCGGGCGGCCGGGCCGTCCTGCCTACGACCTGCCGCTGCGCCGCCCCGCGAATCCCACGAAGATCGCCGCCGCCACCCCCAGGACCGCCCATCCCACGGCGGTCTCCGACAGCGACGTCTGCGTGTGCTTCGGCAGCAGCGACAGCCCGCCCAGCACGACGAACATCGCGCACACGTAGCTGCCTCCCGCCGCCAGCAGCCACCGCATCAACCGTCCCTGCCGCGTGTTCGACGACTTGTCGCTCATGGGGATTCCGCCTTGCTCCGTGACCTTGCCAGGCACCGGGACTTTCCCGTCAGTGCTTCAACGCCCGCCCACAGTCCCCGACACGGGCTCCGGGCGTCCCCAAATCACGGGTGTTGCGCATGGGGTGGAGGTGAATGCGGTATTTCCTGGACTTAGTTGCGTTCCTGAGCGCGGTCGCGGGACGAGGTCCACCACAGGACGACCGTGCTGAGCGTCACGCCGGCGATGAGGACGATCCATCCGACGGCGGCATCGGAGAGCGAATCCTGCACACCGCTCGGGAGCAATGCCAGGCACAGCGGTACGAAGATCGCTGCTACGACGAAACTTAGGGTCACGGCCAGGAGCCAGCGCACCAACCTGCTGCGTAGGGCGCTCTGAAATGCATTACTCATTGTGCTGCTCCTGGCCTGCTAGTCGATGATGTTGTGGCACTGCGTCCCGCGCCTGGTCCCTCCCGCGACGAAGTCGGCGCAGGCCTTTCCGTAGTGCTTCAACGTCCGTCGCGTCGTGTCGATGCGGCCTAGCGAGCTCACGTACGCGCACTTGGGGTGCTCAGGGCCCCGACTCGTGAGATAGGTGCGGCCATCCGTGTCGGAGTAGCGCCAGTCGATGCGCCAGTTACACCACCGGCCGCCCGCTGTGTCTCCGCCGAGGGTGTCCTGAATGGACGCCTCCTGACGTGTGATGGTGCGGCCCGAACCTTGGATGAAGTGCCCGATGGTGGTGGCCGGAACGCAAATCTGGGTTCCCTTCATGTCGAAGCAGTAGCCTGCGACCTTCCCGTAGCCAATTGCCGAGGCTGACGCAGGTGAGGCCGACGTCACGAACAGGGCGGTCGCGCTGGTGATGGTCACCGCAATCTGCCGCGCTACGGCGTTCGCTCGCTCCATGGGGACTCCTCCGATGTTCTTGAACTGCAGATGCACCGGAAACGGGAGGAGTGGATCACGGGGTACGTGATGTTGCAGGGCGGTGACACAAGGTCGCCCCGAGGAGTGGTGCAGGAACCTTCAAGCGGCAGTTCTGCAACAAGATCTCGGGCGAGGATTAGCCGCCTGGCGCTTCATCGGCCCGGCGCATATGCAGGGTTGGCGGCGCAGCCATACTGGAACCATGCCCCCGATAGCAGCATCGTCACCGGGCGTCGCGGCGCGCATGAGCCGGCAGACCTCTCGCGACACGGCTCAGGAACTGGCCGTTCGCCGGATACTGCACGGCAGTGGTCTGCGCTATCGGGTGCATGTCCCCGTTCCGGGTATGCCGCGCAGGAGCATCGACATCGCGTTCGGCAAGCTGAAGGTCGCGGTTTTTCTCGACGGGTGCTTCTGGCACGGTTGTCCGCTGCACGCTACGAGTCCGCGCTCGAACGCCGAATGGTGGCGAGCGAAGCTCGACAGGAACATGGCACGTGACCGTGAGACCACGGCCCATTTGGGCGCGGCCGGGTGGACGGTCCTGAGGTTCTGGGAGCACGAACTGCCCGAAGATGTGGCACATCGGGTCGCCGGCGCAGTGGCGGCCGGGCGGATGTCCCGAGGCGCGTCCTGATGTGACCTGTCGGGTCTCGTCGCTGAATCGTGGTCCGCAGGGCAGGGTGAATACCCTTTTCGCAGCGGGCGCGTCGCGCCACGCGGGCGCAGCATGGGCGCATGAGTGCGAGCGAGACCCCGGTCACCGATGGGTTCGAGAAGGCGCTGGACGCGTTGCGGCGGGCGCCGTACGGGGTGGGGGACGAGGCGTTGTGGGAGGTGGAGGGGAGCGCGCTGAGGGAGGCGCGCACGCATTTGGAGGCGTGGGAGCGGCTGGTCCGGGGGCTGGAGGCGGGGCGGCAGACGGAGCGGGGGGAACTGGGGTGCAGGGACGGGGTGGCCGGGCTGGTGCGGAAGCTGCCGGGGCCGGTGGCGGAGGTGTACGGGGAGGCGCTGGGGGAGGTCGACGGCCGGTACATGGAGCTGACGGCGGAGGACGACGACGCGCCGGGCGGCGGGGGCGGCTGGTGGTGGGGCCGGCGGCCGCGAGCGGGGTGGGTGTGACAGTGGGGCCGGGCACACTGGTCGTATGTGCCGAAGCATCAAGACGCTGCGTCCGCCGATGACGACCGACGTCAGTGAAGAGGACATCAGGGCGGCCGCCCTGCAGTACGTGCGGAAGATCTCCGGGTTCCGGGCGCCGGCGGCGCACAACCGGGAGGTCTTCGAGGAGGCCGTGGACGCGGTGACCGCGGCCACGCGGGAGTTGCTGGCCGGGATCGAGGTGCGGGGGCAGCAGGCCTCTGCCTAGCGGCTGCGCGGTGGCGAGGGCGTGTCATCCGGAGCGTGTGGGCGATTTCGATAGGTTGTCGCCTGCTTGCATCCGTCTGTCCGTCCAACGCTCCACTGGGGTATGCCATGTCCGTTGTCCGCAAGGCCCTCGTCGTCACCGCGCTCACCGCCCTCCTGCTGGCGAGCGCGGTCGTCTGCCAGTCAGTGGCCGGGGAGTGACACGTACTGGTGCAGCCCCGGGATCGTGAGCCGGTTCGCCTGCAGCATTTGGTTGTAGGTCACGACCTGCGTGAAGAACAGCGGGATCGGGATCGTCAGCCCCGGCGGCAGCGGGGGCGGCATGTCCGGGGTGAAGGTGACGGGCAGCAGGCCGAGGAGGTTGCCGCTCAGCACCCGGGTCAGCAGGACGACCGGACGGCCGGTGGCCGTCGTGGTGTTCCAGGGGCGGCCGTCGGTCTCCAGTTCGCCCTGGCAGGGCGCCCAGGGCGCGGGTTCGGGTGCGACGTGGCCGATGCCCGGCAGGCCGATGTCCAGCAGCGGCAGCGCGAGGCCGGGCAGCCCGTGGAAGGGCGGCGTCCAGTTCTCGCCGCGGCCGCGGGCGCAGGCCGGTGAGAGCAGGCCGGCGGTCTGGCGCAGGTTCGCGATGTCGACCCGCCAGGCGGTGAAGACCAGCACGCGTTCGGGGCCGTGCCGCGTGGGGACGCCCGTGATGCCGCGGTACGTCAGCCCGGTCAGCACCAGCAGCGGGGTCTGCACCCGGAACGGCCGCTCGGCGGCGAGACCCGTCCCGCGGTAGCGCCCGGCGCCGATGGACAGTTCCAGCGAGACCTGCGGCAGGCACCAGGGGGAGCCCGGCGCGCTGCCTCCGATGCGGATGCGTGGTGGGAGCAGCGACATCGGCGCGTCCATGCCGCGATCGGAGGGCAGCCGGGGCACGATCAGGTCCAGCAGGCTGTCCGGGGCGATCGTGTTGCCGGACAGAATGCCGGCCGGGACGTGCGGCGGCTGCGGCCTCCTCTTCCCCGGGCCGCTGCCGCGGGCCTCCCGTCCGCGCTGCGGCGCCGCGCGCCGGGGGATCTCCTCCGCGCGCGGCGCGGGCGGCGTGGAGGGCGCCGCATGGCGCAGCCCCAGCAGGTCCGACACCGCCCCGAGCAGTCCGCCGCCACCCGACGACGGGGACGACGACGGGGACGCCGGCGGCGCTGACGACGCGGACGGCGGGTACGCGGAGGGCGCGGGCCCTGTAGCCGCCCGGCGCTGCGACGGCACCGGGGCGACGGGAGCCACCGGCGCGGCCCTCGGTGACGGGCCGATGTCCGGCTTCCCGTGCACCGGCACGGGTGCCTCGATCCCGACGCCGAGGTGCAGGCCCGCCCGGACCTCCTTGGCCGTGCCGGTGCCGTGCACGGTGGGACGGCGTGCGTGGTAGAGCCCGTCCAGGACGCCGCAGATCGCCTCGTGCGCGCGCCGGGCGGCCTCCGCCCCGGACGGCGGCCCGTCGGCGGTGCGGTGGTCGTGCGCGGAGGTCGGCGCCACCGGCTGAAGCCCGCCGGCGAGCAGTGCGCCGCCCACCGGGATGACTCCCAGGGCCCGCAACCGTGTGACGGTGTGTGTGCGCGGCCGCGGCGTGCAGGCCACGGTGCCGGCCCGCAGGCTGCGGCTGGTCCCCGGCTGCGGCTCGGCGGGGGGCGCGGCGGGCGGTACGGCAGGAGGTGCGGGCGGCGGCTCCGGCACATCGCCCCCCGGTGCGCCCGATCCCCCCGGTGCGTCCGGTCCTTCCGATTCCCCCGGGGTCTCCGGATCGCCCGCCGGACCCGCTCCGCCCCCGCCGCCCCAGTCCGGCGCCGGCCGTCCCCGTCCCCAGCGGCCGTTCCCGTCGCCGTACGGCACCCAGCTGACGGCCATCGCGCCGCCCATCACCCCGAGCAGGAAGCCGATCATGAAGCCGCCGAAGTTCGACAGCACCAGGGAGGCGACGGAGAAGACCAGGGTGGCGATGCCCGCGAACGTCCGGTAGTGCGGCGCGAACCACATCGTCAGGCCGAGGACGATCAGGAAGACGCCCATGAGGAGGCCGGAGACGCCCGCGATGCCCTCGTGGATCATGAGGGAGAGCGGCGCGAGCGGGATGGAGAGGATCTCCAGGCCCGCGAGCAGGGTCCAGAAGCCGGCCCAGAAGGGCCGGGAACGGCGCCAGAAGCGGAAGCGGGACCGGACTTTCCTCGGCCGGATCAAGGCGGCGGGCCCCCTCAGAAGCAGGAGTGGTCGCCGCGCCGCACGATGAGGTGCAGGTCCGGCAGTCTGAACGTGGCCGCGCTGATGGAGCGCGTGGTCTGGCGCAGGTCGTCGATGGTGACGGACGAGGCCTGCTCGGCGAAGGTGCCGGGCGTGCCCTGCACACCGGGGACGCCGCGGACGGTGCCCGCGTCCTGGCCGATGTTGATGTCGCGGAAGACGACGTCGCCCCGCAGGTCGTGGGCGTTGGCGATGAGGCGGTCGGCGTGGGCGGGCGTCGAGGTGAGCCGGAGGGTGACGGGCCCCAGCAGCGGGACGTTCTGGACGACGGACTGGCACAGGTGATGGAGGGTGGCGGAACGGATGCCGGACAGCGCTTCGGGGTAGACCCCGTCGCGGCCGCGGTCGACGACGCCGAACTGGACGAAGCCGTCCCCTTCGAGGCGGGTGGCGGCGATCTGGAAGCTCTCGCCGGCGACCGGGAAGGAGGTGGCGGAGACCCCGAAGGACGTGGCCAGCGCGCCGGAGGCCATCGTCGCGACGAGAGCGCCCGCGGTGGCGAGCGTCGGCACCATGACGAGGGCGAGCCGCTTCCAGCTGGTGCGGCCCGAGGAGCGGGCGTCAGAGGTCTGCACGCCTGGTCAACCGTCGGACAGTCTGATCGGTGGCTCGGTGCGCGGGGGCAATCACTCCGACGGCGGTACGCGCTCGCCCATTCGGGTCAGAGCGCGTCTCAGAAGCAGGGTTGCGCGCCCTTCTTCACGGTCAGGTCCAGGTCGTTGAGCTGGAAGGTGGCGGCGCTGATCGAGTGAGTGGCCTGCCGCAGGTGGTCGATGCGGACGCTGTCGGACTGCTGCCCGAAGGCGCCGGGCGGGCCCTTGGCGCGGCCGTCGCCCGGCAGTTGGCCGGCGTCGGTGCCGATCTGGAGGGTGTGGAACGTCGCGTCACCGGCGAGGTCGTCCGTGTCGACGATCAGCTGGTCGGCATGGACGGGCCTGCTGCCGCCGCCGGCCTTGATCAGCACGGTGACCTTGCCGAGGCCGGGGACGGAGCTCACCACCGACTGGCACAGGTTGTGCAGTTCGGCGGAGCCGATCGCGGAGACGGCCACGGGGACGTCGCCGCCGGCGGAGGAGTCGGCGGAGGAGTCGGCGGCGAGGTACTGGGTGAACCCCGTGCCCTCCAGGGAGTCCGCGGCCACCTGGAAACTCCTGGCCGGACAGCGTGGCGGTCGTCGGCGATATCGCGAGTGAGACCGGTACCGCTCCGGCGCCTGTCCCGGCCGCGAGCACGGCCGATACGGCCAGGGTCGGGAGGAGGGCGATCGCCATCCGCTTCCAGCTGGTCCGGCCGGAAGGGCGGTGGCGGGGGCTGGGCGAGCTGCTGGAGCTGCTCGTGTCGGGGCTCACCTCGTCATCGCAACACCGGCCGCGGCCCCCGCAACAGCAGCCGGACGATGGCCACAGGGGCCCGGAGCCACGGGATCAGCGGTGGCGGCCGCCCTGTGAGTACGGATAGGGGCGCGGCTGCTGCCAGTACGGTGCCGGGGCCTGGGGCGGGGCCTGACCCTCCGGTGCGGCCTGCGGCGACTGCTGCGGCACCTGCTGTCCCCAGCCACCCGTCGCCCCGTAGGCGGCCGACCCCCACTGCGGAGCGCCCCACTGCTGCTGCGCCACCCACCCAGGGGCCGCCCACTGCGGGGCTCCCCACTGCGGAGCCCCGTAGGGCGCCGCTGCGTACGGGGCCGGAGGGCGCTGCCCCCAGGCGTACACGACCGGGAACGGGGGGCGGATGGTGTGGGCCGCATGGGTGAGTGCCGGCTGGGCGACGGCCTTGCGCTCCCACAGGTGGTGCAGCAGTTCCTGTTCCCGCGCGTGGAAGTCGGGACCGGTGGCGCCCCGGTTGGCGCGGGCCCGCAGGAAGGCCAGCGAGGTGGCGAAGGACACGTACTCGCGAACGGTTCGGGCGGCGGCCGCACCTTGTGCGCGGCGGGCGGCGGCACGGGCCACCGAGCGGCCCTTCATGGAGCCGATGGCAAGCGGCTCGGGCAGGGTCAGCCAGCCGGCCGTCGCGTAGAGCGGCAGTTGGGTGCGGATGGTCCTGAGCTCGTTGGAACGGGACCAGATCGCGAGCCAGATCAGCAGGCCGAACAGCGGGATCATCAGCGTCGCGTACACGGCGAGGAAGCCCAGCGGGCCGAACGAGGCGGAGCCGTTCCAGGTGCCGTGCAGCGTCATCGCGAGCAGCCAGCCGCCGATCGGGGCGAGCCGGCGGCGGGCCCGGCCCGGGCGGGCGGTCGCGGCGATGCCGAAGCCTATGCCGGTCAGCGAGGTGAAGAGCGGGTGGGCGAACGGGGTCATCACGATCCGGACCACGAACATCGCGGCGGTGGTGGGGCCGACGCCCCCGCCGCCCAGCGCCTGGTCCTCGGCGAAGCCCGAGCCGAGGTAGAGGATGTTCTCGGTGAAGGCGAAGCCGGTGGCGGTGAGCCCGGCTATGACGACTCCGTCGACGACGCCGGTGAAGTCACGGCGGCGGAAGAGGAAGAGCAGCAGGATCGCGGCGCCCTTGGCGCTCTCCTCCACGAAGGGGGCGACGAAGGTGGCGCCCCAGCTGTCGCTCTGCGCGGGGCTGGCGGTGAAGGTCGAGGCCAGCAGTTCGGTCGCGTACTCGTTGGCGAGGATGGCGACCAGCGTGGCGGCGCACGCGCCCCAGGCGAAGGCGAAGACGGCGTTCCGCAGCGGGGTGGGCTCGACCCGGTCGAGCCACAGGAAGGCGCCGCCGAGCAGCGGCACGGGCAGGATCGCGAGGACGAGACCGACAAGGAAGCCCTCGGTGCCGGTCTGCCGACGCACCAGGGCCAGGATGATCACTCCGCACAGCGCGAGCACCGAGAAGAGCACCACCAGGCGCAGTGTCCGGTTCTCCCAGAAGTGGCGGCGGGCCTTGTAGCGCCACTGGCCGGGCGCGGGCAGCGTGAAACTCGGTTCTTGCCGGCGTTCCTGGTACTCGGGGACGTCCGGGTGGGCCGCCGGGCCCTGCAGGGGCGAGTCGGGCGAATGCGAGTACGAGGACACCCATCGACCTTACGGGGGAGTGGTTGCGGCGTGCGACGGTGTTATGCACAACGTCACTGGTGAGCCACAACGATCGCCCCGTGCCCGCCGCACGTCAACAGGTGCTGTCAGCTGCTACCGGCGGGTGAAGAGCAGGTCGTTGACGACATGGCCCTTGGCGATGCCCTGCCGCTCGAACTTGGTCATCGGCCGGAATTCCGGGCGCGGCCGGGCGTAGCCCTCCCCATGGGCGTTGACGAGGTGCGGGTCGGCGGCGAGCACCTCGAGCATCTGCTCGGCGTACGGCTCCCAGTCGGTCGCGCAGTGCACGGTCGCGCCGGACCGCAGCCGTGAGACGGCCAGGGCCACGAACTCCGGCTGGATCATGCGGCGCTTGTGGTGCCGCGCCTTGGGCCAGGGATCGGGGAAGAAGACGCGCAGCCCGGCCAGTGAGCCGGGGGTGAGCATGTCGCGCAGCAGGATGACGGCGTCGCCGTTGGCGACCCGGATGTTGGACAGGCCGTTCCGCTCGGCGAGGCGGATGAGATTGCCCTGCCCGGGGGTGTGCACGTCCGCCGCGAGGATTCCGGTCCCCGGGTCGGCGGCGGCCATGGCCGCGGTGGCGTCGCCCATGCCGAAGCCGATCTCCAGGACCACCGGGCGGTCCGGGGCGAGGCGGGCCCCGGCGAAGAGTTCGCCGAG
Organism: Streptomyces sp. RLA123; assembly: GCF_056270165.1. Lineage (NCBI taxonomy): Bacteria > Bacillati > Actinomycetota > Actinomycetes > Kitasatosporales > Streptomycetaceae > Streptomyces > Streptomyces sp. RLA123. Next base: position 4,419,862 of record NZ_JBWDOR010000003.1, read on the forward strand.
GTCCAGCGGGCTGCCGTCGATGTCGACGCCCCAGTCCGTCCAGTGCCGTTCCAGCGCCTCCTGCTGACCGTGGGTGACCCGGCCGCGACGGGGGTGGAAGGTGCGGATGCGCTGTTCGGTGTGCGCGTCCGGATGCGGGTGGGAGGCGGGGCCGCCCGGGAAGTGGGGGGTATGGGGCTTCGACATGATGCGTCGATTTTACGTATGTCCCGCGGCCTCCAGTGCCCGCCGGGCGATCTCCCGGCCGATCGGCAGGGACGCGGTCGCGGCGGGCGACGGGGCGTTGAGCACATGGACGAAAGGGCCGCTGCCGGCGAAGAGGAAGTCGTCCACGAGCTCCCCGTCGCGCAGCACCGCCTGCGCGCGCACGCCCGCGCTGGACGGCACGAGGTCGGCGGCGGTCACCTCGGGCAGCAGCCGGCGTACCTCGTCGGTGAACGCCCGCTTCGACAGAGACCGCCGCAGCTCGCCCGCCTCGTACCGCCAGTGCCGGCGGGCGATCCGCCAGGTGCCGGGGAAGAGGGCCGTCTCCAGCAGGTCGCGCGCGCTGACCGTGCGCCGCCGGTAGCCCTCGCGGGCCGAGGCGGGCACCGCGTTGGGGCCGATGTGCACGGTGCCGTCGATGCCGCGGGTCAGATGGACGCCGAGGAAGGGGAACGCGGGGTCGGGCACCGGGTAGACCAGGCCGCGCACGAGCCCGGTGCGCGCCGGGGCCAGCTCGTAGTACTCGCCGCGGAACGGCACGATGCGCACCCCGGTGGTGTCGTCGCCGGCCATTCGCGCGATCCGGTCGGACTGCAGGCCCGCGCAGTTGACCAGCGCCTTCGCGCGGATCGGGGGCCCGTCGCCGGGTTCGACGATCACGGTGCCGCCGTCGCGGTGGACCGCACGGACCTCGGTGCCGTACGCCGTGCGCACCTCGCCGGAGTCGGTGGCCAGGTGGGCCATCGCCTCCGCGACCGCGGTGAAGTCGCACACGCCGGTGGTGCCGACGTGGATCGCGGCCAGGCCCGCGACGTGCGGCTCGCGCTCGGCGATCTGGGCGGGGCCCAGTTCGCGCACCGGGATGTTGTTCGTGCGGCCGCGCTGCACCAGGGCGTGCAGCCGGGGCAGCTCCTCGCGCGCGGTGGCGACGATCAGCTTGCCGGTGACCTCGTGCGGGATGTCGTGCCGTGCGCAGAACTTCACCATCTCGGCGGCGCCCTGCGTCGCGTAGCGCGCCTTGAGCGAGCCGGGGCGGTAGTAGATGCCGCTGTGGATCACGCCGCTGTTGTGGCCGGTCTGGTGCCGCGCCGGGCCTGGTTCCTTGTCCATGACGACCACGGTCGTCCGGGGCGACGCGCGGGTGATCGCGTACGCGGTGGCCAGGCCGACGATGCCGGCGCCGATCACGACGACGTCCGCGGTGTCCATGCGCGCGGTCACCTCCCGCTTGAGGCTTGGCCCGCCGGAGCCGCCGTCAAACCTGCGAGCGGGCCGGTGTGGCGCAGTCGTCTCGCGTACGCCGTGCGGTCACCTCGCGGACGACGGCGGCCGCCGCACCCGGACGGGTACGGCGGCCGTCGTGACCTGCTGCGAAGCGTCAGGCAGCCGACTTGCGGCGTACGAGGACGGCGATCGCGGTGCCCAGGCCGAGGGTGAGGAGCGCGGCACCCCCGATGGTCAGCGCGCCGGCGGCGCCGGTGAACGCGAGGCCGCCACCGGAGTCGCCCCCGGAGGAGGGTCATCCGTCGTTGCGCCGGCTCCCGCGATGGCGCGGCGGCCCGGTTACGCCGGCGCCGCCAGCAGCGGCCTCGCCCGCTCCCGCAACTCCGCCACCCGCGGCTCGTTCCCGTACGGCTCCAGCCGGTGCAGCAGATCCCGCACGTACTCGGTGGTGCGGGCGGAGGAGATCCGCCCGGCGACCTCGACCGCCTTGACGCCGGCCGCGCAGGCCGCGTCCAGGTTGCCGGACTCCAGTTCCGCGACCGCCGAGACGACCAGCCGCAGCCCGTGCGAGCGCACGAACTCCTCCGTGGGCCGTGCGAGCGCCGTCTCGGTGAACCGCCGCACCTGGCCCGGCACCTTGAGGTCGCGGTAGCACTCGGCGGCGTCCGCGGCGAGCCGGTCGTAGGAGTAGAAGCCGAGCCAGGCCGGGTCCGCGTCGCCGTCGCGGGCGCGGTCGAGCCAGGACTCGGCGGCGGCCAGCGCGGCCTCGCAGGCGTGGATCGCCCCCGCCTTGGCGTGGGCGCGGGCCTCGACGAGGTGGAAGAACGACATCGTGCGGGCCGTGGCCAGCCCGCGGTTGCGCTCCAGGGCCGCCTGCGCGAGGTCGACGCCCTCGTCGGCGAAACCGCGGTAGGTGGCCTGGAGCGACATGGACGCCAGGATGTAGCCGCCGAGGGGGACGTCGGCCGCGGCGCGGGCGAGCCGCAACGCCTGGATGTAGTACCGCTGGGCGGCCTCCTGCTGGCCGGTGTCGAAGGCCATCCACCCGGCCAGCCGGGTGAGTTCCGCTGTCGCGCCGAATAACGACCGGCCGACGTCGTCGGAGTAGGAGCCGAGCAGCAGCGGCGCCGCCTCGATCCGCAGGCACTCCGAGACCATGCCCGAACGCCAGTCGCCGCCGCCGTACTTGGAGTCCCAGCGGCGCGCGTCCTCCGCGGCCTCACGGAGCTTGCCGACGTCTGAGTGGCCGACGTGGTGCATGCCGGGGGCGGGGTCCTCACGGGCGACGCGGGCGTCCGCCGGGGTTATCAGCCAGCGGGAGGCGGGCGTGACGTACGCGCTGACCGCGAACGAGCCGGCCAGGCTCTGCCAGATGCCGCCGCCGCCCGGGCCGCGCCGGCCGGGGTCGAGCTTCCACAGGTCGGTCGCGGACTTCACCGCCTCCCCGATGTCGCGGTGGAAGGCGAGGCCCACCTCGGGCGCGGGGTCGGCGTCGGCCAGGCCGATCTCGTGCAGCGGCACGGGACGGCCGAGCTTGCTGCCGATGGCGGCCGCGATGAGGTGCGGGGCGGCGCCCTGCGGCACCATGCCCTTGGTCACCCAGCGGGCCACCGAGGTCTTGTCGTACCGCAGGGTCAGACCGCGTTGGGAGCCCAGGTCGTTGACCCGGCGGGCGAGTCCCGCGTTGCTGATGCCGGCCAGGGCGAGAAGGGTGCCGAGTTTCTCGTTGGGCCCTCGGGGTTCTTTGGTCATGACCATTACCACCTCTCGCCGTAAGCGCGAGGGCCGTGTACGCCTGCCACGCCTGTCACACCCTCTCGACGCACCACAACGGCCGCCCCGGCGTCTCTTGTGGAGACGAGTGGCGCCCACCGCCGCCCGAGGGCATGCGCCGGACCCCGAGCCGCCGGGACCTTCGCTTCTCAGGTGAACCCAGGGTAGTTCTCCGCATCCCGACCGTTAAGAGCTGTTGTCCCGGATGGCGAGATTCCTGCCCTGAATGCGGCCTCGCGACTCCTGCTGGTGGCGCGTGCTACCGGCGTATGCGGCCGTGCGCCCATCCGCGCGCTCTGTACCGATTCGTGCGGTGGCGGTTGCATGGTGCCGTGGGTCGGCCCGCGGCTCTCATTTGCGGCTATGGGGGGTAGCAGCGGGCCAGGGGGCTCCGCCACCACAATCCCCGCGGGTGGCGGACCGGTCCGGGAGGCGTGCCACGCCCCCCGGACCGCGCCGCCCACACGGCGCACAACGGACGAATGCGGGCCGGTGGGACATTGGCCTGAAAATGACGTTTCAAGTCCATTGGCATGCGCGAAGTGCCTCTGATCAGCGGGGAGTTGGGTCGAAACGGCCCCGCTCCGGACCGTGCGCAGCATGCGGCCCGGTACTCGACCATGCCCTCATGCGCCTCCTTTCGCGCCGCACCGTGGCAGCATGTTCCCCGGACGGAGCGGCAGTTCGGCCTGCCGCGGGGGCCAGTTGTCCACGAAGAGGCCCCCCTGGTCCACAACCTGTGGAGGCGGGCGATGCGGTGGCTGGTGGGCTGGAGCAACGCCGCGGTGGGACGGGTCCCCGGGGCGCACGGCCGCACGCTGCTGCCGGTGGGCGCCCAGCTCCTGTGGAGTGACCCCGATCCGCTGTGGGCCGTGGGCGACTGGCGCGCCGACGAGGTGCGCCTGCTGCACGCCGAGAACGGCTCCGTCGCCCGGCTGGCCGTGCTGGGCCGCTGCGCCGCCTCCGACGCCGACCTGCGGGTCGGGCTCTTCGCGGCGCGCGGCGGGGCGCTGCGGCATCTGACCACCTGGGCCGGCAGCTACACCTGCGTCCTCCAGATAGGGCGCCGGATCACCGTGCTCGGTGATCTCGCCGGCGCCCGGCCGGTGTTCCACACCCGGTGGGCGCGGGGCACCGCGTACGCGACGGCGGCGCTGCCGCTGGCGGACCTGACCGAGGCCGCGCTCGACGTCACGTACCTGGCGGCGCTGCTCGCCTGCCCGGACTCCCCCGAGGCGCTGGGCGACGGCACGCCGTACGCGGGCGTGCGCCGGGTGCCGCCGGGGCACGCCCTGATCCTGCGGGAGGCGGTGCCCGAGGTGAGTGGTTACGAGCCGACCGCCTCGCTGGCGGTGGCCGGCACTCCCGCCGCCCATGTGCCGCCCGAGCGCGCGATCGCCGGCGTACGGGACGCCCTGGTGGACGCGGTGCGTGCCCGGCTGGCGCAGCCCCGCTTCGTACCGGAGGCCGGCGAGGAACCGGCGCCCGGTGTGGGTTCCGACCTGTCCGGCGGCAGCGCCTCCTCCACACTCGCCCTGCTGGCGGCGGGTCTGCCCGGCATGCCCGGCACCCCGCTCGGGCACGGTGCGGCGGCCGGCCAGCGGCTGCTGGCGGTGACCTTCAACGACCTCACCGCGGGCGGGGGTCCGGCCCGCGAGGCCGAACTGGAGCGGGCCCGCGCCATGGCGGCCGACCCGCGCCTGCACCATGTGGTCGTGCCCGGTGGCGCGCGGGCCCTGCCCTATGCCGATCTCGACGCCGTCCCTCTCACCGACGAGCCAGGGCCCTCCCTGGTGGCCGCCGGACGGCACCGGCTGCGCCTCGCGGCGGGTGGCGCCGACCACCTCGTCGGGCACGGCGCCCGCCAGGTGCTGGACGCGCACCCGGCGCGCCTGGCCGACCTGCTGCTGGACCGGCGCCGCCGCAGCCTCCTGAGACCCGTCACGGCCCTCGCCCGCGCCGACGGGCCCGCGGGCCGCTCGGTGTTCGTGCCGTTCACGGTCTACCGCGCGGCGCGGCGGCTGGCCCGTACGAGTTATCAACAGGGTGTGCAGAACGCGGCCGCACAGCTGATGGCGGGCCGCTTCGACGAACACGCCGGCCCCCTGGAGGCCTCGCTGGCGGCGCTCACCTGGTGCCGTCCGGGGCCGGCGGCGCGCTGGCTCACCGGTGAGGCGCTGGCTGAAGTATCGGTTCGCCTCCAGGAGGCCGCGGCCCGCCCCCGTACCGCCGTGGAACGCCCCGGCGAGCGCCGCGCGCAGGCCGCGCTCGCCCGGCACGCCGCCGACCACCGTGTCTTCGAGCAGGCCGCCGAGGTGCGCAGCCAGCGGATCCACGCCCCCTTCCTCGACAACCAGGTCGTCCGCGCCTGCCGTGCCCTCCCCGAGACCCTGCGCGTCCAGCCCGGCGCCCGGTCCACGGTGCTGCGTTCCGTCCTGGAGGGCGCGGGCATCCGCGACCTCCCCCCGGGCTGGGGCGCCAACTCCCAGGTCTCCGCGGCCGTCGCCGCCCGGACCGGCCTGCGCGCCTCCGTCGACGGACTCCTCGACCTCTTCGACGCCCCCCTCCTCGCCGACGCAGGCCTGATCGAGGCACGCGTCGTCCGCGCCGCGCTGCACGCGGCCGCCGGCGGGGAGCCCGTCCCCACCGACGGCCTCGCCGAACTCATCGCCACCGAGGTGTGGTTGCGGCGCCTCCTCGCCCGCCGCGGCTCCTGCTGGACCGGCACCGACGCCCCCGCGCAACGCGCCGTCGCGGGCGGCGTGCACCGCCTGTCGATCTGAGCAGCCCCGCCGGAAACGGAATATGACGAGCCGTCATGAGTCCGAGGAGCCCCCTCCGCCCGTCGGGACCACCCCGCTTTGGCGTCGCCGCGGGAATCCGGGAAACTCTCCTCATGCGCATCCCTTCCGTCACGGCGGTCGTCCTCGCCGGGCTGGCGGCCCTGGTGGCCCTCGGCCCGGTCGCGTACGCCACCAAGGAGAGCGACGACGGCAAGGGCACGGTCGCCGTCTACGACGAGGCGCTGGGCACTTCCCGGGGCGACAAGGCCACGGTGTGCACCTTCCACATACGCGGCGAGGGCTTCGGGCCGGGGCAGGCCGTCAACTGGGCCGTGAACCGCGCCAAGGGCGGCCCGGCGATGAACGGCACCTTTGTGACGGGGGACGAGGGGACGGGCAGTTCGGCCCGCATAGTGCTCGCCAACGGCGGCTACACACTGACGTGGGTGGGGGAGGGCGCGAAGCCGCGGCCCTTCACGGTGGAGTGCGCGGCGGTGACGCAGACGCCCGCACCGGCGGCGCCGGCCCCCGCGCCCTCGTACACCCCGGTGCCCGCCGCGTCGACGGCCGCGGTGTTGCCGGGCCAGGGGCCGCTGTCGGCGGCCTCGGGCACCTTGGGGGCGTCGTCGGGGACGGCGGGCACGGTCGGGGCGGCGCTGACGGTGGCCGCACTGTGCGGGGCCGGGGCCGCGGCGGTGCTGCTGCGCAGACGACGCCCGGCGCGGCGGGTCAGCCGGCACCGCAGGGCGGCGGGCTGAGGCCGCCGGAGACGGGGCTGTCGGTGCCGTGCCCGACAATGGTGGAGCCGTAGGACACCGAGGAGCACCACAGGACGGACGGGCACGATGGCGGTATGGGACGACGTGGTCGGCCAGGACCGGGTGACGGAGCAGCTTGCCGCCGCCGCGCGCGACGCGGACGCCTTCGTGACGGCCGCCGCCGCGGGCACCGCCCTGCCGTCCGCGTCGAAGATGACCCACGCCTGGCTGTTCACCGGCCCGCCCGGCGCGGGCCGTGACACGGCGGCACGCGCCTTCGCCGCCGCCCTGCAGTGCGTGAGCCCGGACCGCGCCCTGGGCGGCGCGCCGGGGTGCGGCTTCTGCGACGGGTGCCACACCGCGCTGGTCGGCACTCATGCCGACGTCGAGGTGGTGCGCACCGATCTGCTCTCCATCGGCGTCAAGGACACCCGTGACCTCGTCCGCCGCTCCATCCTGTCCCCGTCGTCCGGCCGCTGGCAGGTCATCGTCCTGGAGGACGCCGACCGCCTGACAGAGGGCGCCGGCAATGTGCTGCTCAAGGCCGTCGAGGAGCCCGCGCCACGCACGGTGTGGCTGTTGTGCGCCCCCTCCATCGAGGACGTGCTGCCGACGATCCGCTCCCGCTGCCGTCACCTGGTGCTGCGCACCCCGCCCGTGCAAGCGGTCGCCGATGCGCTCGTGCGCCGTGACGGGATCGATCCTCTGGTCGCCGAGGCCGTCGCCCGCGCCACCCAGGGCCACATGGACCGGGCGCGCCGGCTGGCCACCGACGAGCAGGCCCGGGCGCGGCGGGCCGCCGTGCTGAAGCTCCCGCTGCGCGTGGACGACGTCGGCGGCTGCCTGAAAGCCGCCCAGGAACTCGTGGACGCGGCGACGGAGGACGCCAAGGAGCTGTCGGAGGAGCTCGACGGCAAGGAGACAGAGGAGCTGCGCGTCGCGCTCGGCGCCTCCGCGGGGGCCGGCAGCCGTATGCCCCGCGGCACCGCGGGGGTGATGAAGGACCTCGCCGACCGCCAGAAACGCCGCTCCACCCGTACCCAGCGCGACACCCTCGACCTCGCCCTCACCGACCTGGCGGGTTTCTACCGGGACGTGCTCGCCGTGCAGATCGGCACGTCCGTTGCCATCGCCAACGTCGAGGCGCGGGACGCCGTGGAGCGCATCGCGTCCGGCTCCCGCCCGGAGAACTCGCTGCGCCGCATCGAGGCCGTCCTCGCCTGCCGCGACGCGCTCGACAGAAATGTGGCGCCGCTGCTGGCGGTCGAGGCGATGACACTGGCGCTGCGGGCCGGCTGAGCACGCCGCTCGCTCTCGAAGGGCCGCCTACCTGCTCATTTGTGCGGCGGACGGGTGATCGTTCGCGCTCTCCCGCGTCGTCGCCCGGTGCCGCGAGGGACCTTGGCCCAGGCTGGCGTCCGGTGCCCCCGCTCCCTGTCCCCGCGGGGGTGAGCGAAGCGAGCGGGGGCGCGCCCCCGCCTCCGGCGCGGGTGCCCGCCCGTGCCCGGAGGGCTGTGGGGGACCTGCGCGAGGTGGTGTGCCGTACGTGCCCATGGTGGCCGAGGTCGTCCTTCTGTACGCATTGCCGGCGCTGGCCGCCGCGGCCGCGGTGCTGCTCGCCCGTTCGGCGCTGCGGCACTGGTGGGAGCAGCGTGCGGGCCGCGTCTACGAGCTGCCGGTGGCCTACGGCGGCGCGGCGCTGCGGGCGGGCGGGGCGTTCCTGGCGGTCGGTGCCGCGTTCCTGGCGGCGGCCTTCCCGCCGCTCGCGGGCCTGGCGGGGCCCCGCGGGGCCCGGGACGTGGTGGTCGCGGCGGCCCCCGCGCCGCCCGCCCCCGCGGACGTCCGTCCAGGACAGCCCCCGGAGCCGGAGGACGACGACGCCCCGCCGCGCACCCTGGGGCACCCCTCCGGCGGCACCTTGGAGGAACTGGAGGACGGCACACGCGTCTGGCTGCCGCCGCAGTACGACTTCCCGAACTCCGCCGGGCTGTACTTCCCCCTGGTCGTCGCGCATCTCGACCCCGCCGACCCGGACCTGTTCGCCGGCTTCGCCGCGCAGTCGCTGCGCGGCCTGGCCGACCCGGTCGTGGTCGTGCTGCCCGCCCGCTGCGGAGGCGGGGCGGTGGAACTGCCCGCAGCGGTGGGCCGGCTCTACCGCGTCCTGCCGGGCCGGACCGCCCGCGCGGTGCTGGGCGTGGGCCAGGACGCGTCGTGCGTGGTGCGCGGGCAGTTGGAGCGCCCCTCCCGGTACGCGGCAGCGATCGGGGTCTCCGGTGCCTACGAACCGGACGGCCCGGAGGACCTGGACGGCGGCCCCGGGCGCCCCGGCCCACGGACGTCCGTCGGCGACGCGTACCCGGACCGCGTCGCCCCGCGCCCGCAGTTGCTGCTCGCCGTGCCCTCCGGCGAGGAGAGCGCCCGCAGTTCCGCCCTCGCCCTGCGGGGCCGGATGCGAGGGGCGCCCGCCGAGGTGCGCGTGCTGGACAACATCACCCCTCGGCGCAGGCTCTTCGCGCTGGTGGCGGGCTACGTGACCGAGAAGCTGGACGGGCCCGGACGGCTGTGACCGTCTCCGTCCTGTCGCGGAATCACCCGTATGAGGGCTGTGGATAACGGTTCGCCCGCGACCGTGCGGATACGCTCGCAAATACCACCACGAGGAACCGAGGCTCTGATGGACACCCCGCGCCTGCTCCGTACGTCCGGCACCGTCCTCGCGGTCGCCGGGCTCCTGTTGTCCGCCTGTACGACCGGCGGGACGAGCCATTCCGCCGCTGCCACGTCGGCCGCGGAATCGCTCAGCGCCCTGCCCAAGGACATCCCGCAGGAGCTACGGCCGTACTACGAGCAGAAGATCAGCTGGCAGGCCTGCAAGGACATGCCGGGCATGCAGTGCGGCACGGTGAAGGCGCCGCTCGACTACGCGCACCCGTCGGCGGGCACGGACCTCGATCTGGCCGTCGCCCGCAAGAAGGCCTCGGGCCCCGGCAAGCGCATCGGCTCCCTCCTGGTCAACCCGGGCGGCCCCGGCGGCTCGGCCATCGACTACCTCCAGTACGCCGCCTTCGGCTACCCCGCGGCCGTCACCGCCCGGTACGACATGGCCGCGATGGACCCGCGGGGTGTCGCCCGCAGCGAGCCGATCCAGTGCCTCCCCGACAAGCAGATGGACACGTTCGCGGCCACCGACGTCACCCCGGACAACAAGGCCGAGGTCGACAAGCTCGTCGCCGAGGACAAGACCTTCGCCAACGGGTGCCGGCAGCACTCCGGCAAGCTGCTGGAGCATGTCACCACCGTCGATGCCGCCCGTGACATGGACATCTTCCGGTCGCTGCTCGGCGACGCGAAGCTGAACTACGTCGGCAAGTCCTACGGCACCTTCATCGGCGCCACCTACGCCGGCCTGTTCCCCCAGCGCGTCGGACGGCTCGTCCTGGACGGTGCCATGGACCCGGCTGCCACCGCCCTCGAGAGCAGCCGCGCCCAGGCCGGCGGGTTCGAGGTCGCCTTCGACGCCTTCGCCAAGGACTGCATCGGCCGGCGCGACTGCCCCCTCGGCACCAAGAGCACCGCCGACGCCGGCCGCCGCCTCGACGCCCTCCTCCGCTCCCTCGACGCCAAGCCGCTGCCCACCGGCGGCAGCCGCAAGCTGACCGAGGCGCTGGGCGCCTCCGGCGTGATCTCCGCGATGTACGACCAGAGCATGTGGCCCACCCTGCGCACGGGGCTCGCCAAGGCCGCCAAGGGCGACGGCAGCGTCCTGCTGCGCCTGTCCGACTCGTACTACGAGCGCGACAACAAGGGTCACTACTCCAACCTCATGTACGCCAACGCCGCGGTGAACTGCACCGACCTCCCGCCGGCTCTCAACGGCCCGGATGCCGCCGAGCGCGCGGTCTCCACCTTCCGGGAGGCCTCCCCGCACTTCGGCGACAACCTCGCGTGGTCCAGCCTCATCTGTGCCTACTGGCCCGTCCGCCCCATCGGCCACCCCCAGCGCATCGAGGCCCGCGGGGCCGCCCCCATCCTCGTGGTCGGCACCACCCGCGACCCCGCCACGCCCTACGGCTGGGCCAAGGCCCTCGCCGAGCAGCTCGACTCGGGCGTCCTCCTGACCTACAAGGGCGACGGCCACACCGCCTACGCCCGCGGCAACGACTGCATCGACACCGCGGTCAACACCTACCTCCTCAAGGGCACCCCGCCCGCCGCCGGCAAGACCTGCTGACCTGCGCAGTCGGGAGGCCCCGACCCTGGTCAGGGCCTCCCCCAGAACTGTGTAGACTTGTGCCCGCTGCCGATGCGAAGCTGTCGGCAGCTCGCCGCCTTAGCTCAGTTGGCCAGAGCAACGCACTCGTAATGCGTAGGTCTCGGGTTCGAATCCCGAAGGCGGCTCACCTGAAACCCCAGGTCGGATCCAATCCGGCCTGGGGTTTTGTCGTTCAGCGGACGTGACGGCGACGGCGATGGCGGGATCGGGCCGCGCGGGTGTCGGCGGTCTCAGTTCTGGTCTCAGTGGGGCCCGGACCGGGGGCTGGGGGAGCGGGCGCGAAGCGCTCGCCATGCGTCGCGTGGCGTCCTTCGACAGGTGGGACCGGCCCTTCGCGCAGCGGCGGGTCTGGCTGATCTGGGTCTGCCGCAGGATCTCCATGATCGTGGTCATGTCGACCCCGAGTTCGTTCAGGATCGTGCCTGCTGTGTGGCGACTCCCGTCGTACAGACGGCGGTCGTCAATTTCGGCCTCGGCCAGCAGCTCCTTGAACTCGTCATAGTCGGCGCACAGCGGCCAACTGCGGCCAGACGGTTGCTCGGTCGTGGAGCGTGCGGTCCTGAAAACCAGCCCGCCGTGTCGGAGCCGGGTTGCGGTTCGCTGGTGTACAGGGCGGGTGACGAACCATGCCGGTGTCAGTGGTCGGGGTTAGGGTCCGCGGCATGACCGTCATCTCAGTTCCCGATCCCGAGGATCCCAAGTCGGGCCGGACGATCCCCGTGCCTGAATCTCTTGCTGACCTGCGACGTTCGTACGACGAGGCGCACGATGCGATCGGCGTGCATCAGCGGGGGACGCAGCGTCCAGTGCTGGAGTGGGACGAGGAGACGCGGGCGGAGAGCGACCGCTTGATGGGGGTCTGGCGTGCGGTCGCGGTGGAGTTGCGGAAGGGCATGGAGGAGTCGGGGCTCGAGGCGGAGTTCGGCGCCTACAAGGTGGGACGCGCTTTGCGGAAGGCGGTGTACGGGTTGGACTACAACGGGAAGTAGCCCGCCCCGCACGTAGAGCGGCGGCCCGGGCTCCCTTCGGTGGGGTTCTGGACCGCCGTTCTGGGCCGGCCGCACGCGCACCGTGCAGAGCGAGGCCAAGCTCCGGCGGGCCTTGAGGCGGGGGGTCTGCAGCCGGTTGACGGTGGACTACCCCGGTCCGGCACAGGGGATCTGCCGCAGGGTCTCAGTTGCAGTCTCAGCTGACGGCAGTTGCGGGGTGTTGACTGTCATCGCCTGCTGCATCGCAGCCGCTCGGACAACGGCTTCTTCAATTTGGCCTCGGCCAGTCTGGTTCGGCCCCAGATGACTGCGCGCCAACGACGTGGTGTTTCGCCGCCACCGGATGGTGGGGCCTGAGGCTTCGGGGACGTCGGTGAGGCCGGCGAGCTGCTCAGCGAGTGCGGAACTGACTCGTCCGCAGTGGTTCGACCGCGGGAACGTGGGCGTTCCGGGCACCCCGACGGAGTGCTCGGCGTTCGGCCAGACGCGCGATTCCCGCAGTAGCGGGTGACGGCAGGGCCCCTCGGCGGGCGGGCGGACCGGGGGCCGGTCGCCGCGGAGCCGAGGGGCCCTGTGCGTGCGGTGGTTCAGCGATCGCGCGCGGTCGGCGCGCGGATCAGCGGTACGTGCCTCAGGCCGTGGTCGCGGTGACGTCGGCGGCGTTCACGTACACGTAGCGGTGGTTGAACTGCACCGTGTAGTACAGCTTCGCGCCGGTGACGACGCCCTGCCGGCTCGGGAAGAAGTCCTGGCCGTTGAGCGGGGGCTGGTCCGCCACGTAGGCCTGGCCCGCGGGGATGCCGTAGTTGGGTGCCGTGAGCGGGTTCTGCGGGTCGGCGCCCCACCCGGCCGGGACCTCGGAGGGGTCGGGGAAGGCCGTGCCGTAGACCGGCGCGGGCGTACTGCCGGCCGCGGTGAGGATCTTCACACCCGTGGTCGGGATGGTGTTGCCGCCCTTGGGGTTGCTGATCCAGCCCTTCTGGCCGTCGAACCAGATGGCCGTCCAGTCGCCCTGCTGGTCGGCGACGACGAACTGCTGGCCGGCCTGGACCGTGGTGCTCCAGTCGCTGACGCCGTTGCTGCCGCTGGTGGCGGTGGGGTGCACGTTCGCGTCCAGGATGAGCGGGGAGTCCTCGCTCGGGCCCTGGTGGACGAAGAGCGAGCCGGCCGGGACCGTCTTCGGGGTGCACGCGGTGGTGCCACCCGTGGGGTCGTCGGACGGGCAGACGGTGAAGGTCTGCAGGTTCTTGTTGAAGGTGGGGGCGATGGTCACCACGCTGCCGACCGGTCCGACCCCGCTCGTCCTGTCGTCGAACGGAGCGCCGATCTTCTTCATGAAGCGGGTCCAGTCCCACTCGTTGCCCTGGTCCCAGTGCATGCCGGCCAGGTCGGCCGTCTTGCCGCCGGGCACGTTGTCGTGGGCCAGGATGTGCTGGCGGTCCAGGGGGATGTCGTACCGCTCGGCGAGGTACTTCACCAGCTTGGCCGTCTGCTGGTAGACGGTGTCGGTGTACCACTGCGCGCCGAAGGCCGAGAAGCCCTCGTGCTCGATCTGGATCGAGCGCAGGTTGCTGTCGTAGTTGCCGTCACCGAAGGCGACGTCCTTGTCCGACACCATCTGGGTGACCGCGCCGTCCGAGGAGCGCATCACGTAGTGCGCGGCGGTGGCGTTCGGCCCCTGGAAGGTCTGGATGGCCGCGTCGTAGGAGCCCTCGGTGGTGTGCAGGACGATCTGCGTGATCTTGATGCCGTTGGCGGGCCGGTTGGACACCTGGACACCCGTGGACGAGGCCTGGACGAACTGGCAGTCCATCGACTTGGGGCACTCGGCCGGCGTGGCCGGACCGGCCTTGGCCAGCTTGAGCTTCGCCAGCTGACTGGTGTCCGGGGTGGCGGACGGGTCGGCCTGCAGGGTGACCTGCTGACCGTCCGGGGTCGTCTGCCGGACGCCGGACCGGATCGAGGCGAAGACGTCGGAGACGAAGGACTGCGCGGCCTTCTCGTCCGTCATCCCGCTGTACTGGGCGACCGCCCCGGCCCAGTCGGACGGGGTGTCCGACGTCCGGCCGGTCAACTGCTTCTGGTAGGACGCCAGCAGGGCGGCGCCGCCCCGGAGGTTGTCCCGCCGGTTGTGGCGCAGGCCGTCGGCGGGAATGCCGGTCAGCTTCGCGGCGGCGAGGAGGGTGTGCAGCTCGGGGTGCTTGGATGCCGAGGTGAGGTCCGAGTGGGCCGGTATGCCCGCCGGGCCCTTCTGCAGCATCTCCAGCGTCGCGTCGGTGAGGTTCATCAGTCCCCACCCGGCGGTGTTGCTGTAGCCGGAGTGGGACTGGAGACCGGACTCCTGGCGGGCCACGCCGAGGAGTACGGACACCGGCACCTGGTACTCGGCCGCGGCGGCCTCGAAGTCCGCCTGGGTGGCCGACTGGTGGCGGGCCGGGGCGGACTGACCGGCCAGGGCGGTCGAGGGCAGGAGGGTGAAGGCACCTACCGCCAGGGCTCCGCCGGCGACAACGGCCGGAAGCAAACGCTTCCTTGATCGCTTGTGCAAGGCATTCCTTCCGATACTGCTGTGTGGCGCGTGGCACGCACGGCGCAGGGACCGGGAGGTGCCTGATCCCGTGCCGGGTACGGCCACGACCTCACCGCCTGCGCCGCGCGACGACCGCGATCCGGCGTGGATTCCGGCACATCGGCGTGGGCGGGAGGAGATGCGCACTGAAGTTCTGGCGTGCCACTTCGAGCCGGCACCGTTGTCATCAGGCTTGTCGACGGCGGCCGATCAGCGGCACGCCGAGCATTCAAGCACACCGTTCCCTTGGTACTGCCATCGATTGCGTGATCCGGGCGGCGGAGGGCCCGCCGGCGGGCCCGGACCGGAGGTAACCCCGGTAACGTGCCCGGGTTGACATCCATTTGACCCTCGCGGCACGGCGCTCCGATGAAGCTACCGGCGTGCCACAACGTTTCACAGCATCTCCAGATGTTGCCGTCTCCGGTGAAGGCAAGGCGTCCACCGGATGCCCCGGAGGGGACCCCGCCCGGAGCGAGGCAGGACCGAGCGGATAAGAAGACCGGGTGACCCGGATATCGCGTGGGCGGCCCTGATGCCGTCACTGGACGCCGCCCAGTGGGCGGTGGCGCTGCTCGCGCTCTTCCTCGTCGGCTACTCCAAGACCGGGGTGTCCGGGGCGGGGACGGTGGGGGTGGCGCTGTTCGCGCTCGTGCTGCCGGCGAAGCTGTCGACCGGGGTGCTGCTGCCGTTGCTGCTGGTCGGCGATGTGGTGGCGGTGGCGTCGTACCGGCGGCACGCCGACTGGGGCCGCCTGGTGCGGTTGTTCCCGTGGGTGGTCGTGGGGGTGCTGCTGGGGGCGGCGGTGGTACGTCGGGTCGACGACGCGCGGATGCGGGAGTTGATCGGGGCGCTGCTCCTGCTGATGCTCGCGGTGCACTGGTGGAGCCGGCGCCGCGGCCCGGACGACCGGATGGTGCACCACCGGGCCGTCGCGGCGGGGGCAGGGGTGCTGGCCGGGTTCGCCACGATGACGGCGAACGCGGCGGGACCGATCATGGCGCTGTACTTCCTGGCCGTCGGGCTGCCGATGCTGGGCTTCCTCGGCACCAGCGCGTGGTTCTTCCTGCTGCTCAACGCCTTCAAGGTGCCGTTCAGCATCGGCCTCGGCCTGATCACCCCGGCCACGCTGGCCTTCGGCGCGCTCACCGCTCCCGCCGTCCTCGCGGGGGCCGCCGCGGGCCGGGCGACGATCAGCCGCATCAGCCCGAAGGTCTTCGAACGCGTCACGGTCGTGCTCACCCTGCTGGCGGCCGTGCGTCTCGTCACGCTCTGAACGCTCCGGCCTGCGCGTGCGTCTCGTCACGCTCTGAACGCTCCGGCCTGCGCGGTCGCCGCGGCGGATGCGCTGTCCCTCCACTGACACATGGCCTTCCTCCGTCCGTACTCGTTGACACGGCAACGGCCGGTCGCGCCCCGCACGAGGGGGCGCGTCCGGGATACCAGACGAGAGAAGGCGCGCATGAACGTCAGTGCACACATCGAGGCCGTCTATGCGGAGGTCTGCCGGCGCAACGCCGGCGAGCCCGAGTTCCATCAGGCGGTGGGGGAGGTGCTGCACTCGCTGGCGCCGGCGCTGCAGGCGCACCCGGAGTACCTGGAGGCACGGATCGCGGAGCGGGTGTGCGAGCCGGAACGTCAGGTGATCTTCCGCGTGCCGTGGGTGGACGACCAGGGCCGGCCGCAGGTCAACCGGGGCTTCCGGGTGGAGTTCAGCAGCGCGCTGGGACCGTACAAGGGGGGCTTGCGCTTCCACCCCAGCGTGAATCTGGGCATCGTGAAGTTCCTGGGCTTCGAGCAGATCTTCAAGAACGCGCTCACGGGCCTGGCGATCGGCGGTGGCAAGGGCGGCTCGGACTTCGACCCCAAGGGCCGCTCCGAGGCCGAGGTCATGCGCTTCTGCCAGTCGTTCATGACCGAGCTCTACCGCCACCTGGGCGAGCACACCGATGTCCCCGCCGGGGACATCGGTGTCGGCGGCCGGGAGATCGGCTACCTCTTCGGCCAGTACAAGCGGATCACCAACCGTTTCGAGGCGGGTGTCCTGACCGGCAAGGGCATCGGCTGGGGCGGTTCGCAGGCCCGCACCGAGGCCACCGGCTACGGCGCGGTGTTCTTCGCCAAGGAGATGCTGGCCACGCGCGGCGAGGGCTTCGAGGGCCGCAAGGTGGTCGTCTCCGGTTCCGGCAACGTCGCGGTGTACGCGATCGAGAAGGTGCGCGCCCTCGGCGGCACGGTGGTGGCCTGCTCGGACTCCTCGGGCTATGTCGTCGACGAGGACGGCATCGACCTGGAGTTGCTGAAGGAGGTCAAGGAGGTGCGCCGCGGCCGGCTCTCCTCGTACGCGGAGGCGAAGCCGAAGGCGCGCTGGTCGGAGCGCGGTTCGGTCTTCGGGGTGCCCTGTGACGTGGCGCTGCCCTGCGCGACGCAGAACGAGCTGGCCGGGCAGGACGCCGGCACGCTGGTCAAGAACGGGGTCGCGGCGGTCGCCGAGGGCGCGAACATGCCGTGCACGCCCGAGGCGATCGAGACCTTCCGCGAGGCCGGGGTGCTCTTCGGGCCGGGCAAGGCCGCCAACGCGGGGGGTGTGGCGACCTCCGCGCTGGAGATGCAGCAGAACGCCTCCCGCGACATGTGGACCTTCGCGCAGACCGAGGCCCGGCTCGCCGCCGTCATGCAGTCCGTGCACGCCGAGTGCCGCGCCACCGCCGAGACGTACGGCGGCAGCGGGGACGACTACGTGCTCGGCGCCAACATCGAGGGCTTCCTGCGGGTGGCCGAGGCGATGACCGCGCAGGGCGTCGTCTGACGATCCGCCGGGACGGGAAGGCCCGCCGCCGCGACGGCGGGCCTTCCCGCGCGTTCGGGCAGGGCCTCAGGAGGCGCCCATCTCCCGGGCGAAGGAGCCGGGGTCGGTGTCGTAGCCGCGGACGACGGGGTGGAAGTGCCACTCGCCCGAGGTGGCCCGGACGAACTCGCCGAGGGCCGCCGCGGTGGAGCCGGCGACCTCGGAGAAATCGGAGGCGATGAGGTCGGCGTAGCCCTCGACGACGCGCACGTGGGTGCCCGCGACGTCGCCGAAGGTGATCCGGCCGTCGCGCTGCTGGATGGCTATGCCGACGACGACGCGGCCGAACGCCGGGGAGAGCCGGTCGAATTCGAGGGTCATGATCTCGTCGTCGCCCAGGCCCTTGCCGTTCTTGCTGTCGCGGTTGAGCGTGATCGTGCCGTCCGGCGAGCGGCTGTCGAAGTGCACGAGGTAGGCCGGATCGCCGTGCGGGGACTTGGCGAGGTAGGTGGCGGCGACGATGTCGAGGTCGTGGGCGGGGGATCCGAGCGGGCTGGGGTCCCACTTGAGGCGGACCTCGACCTTGCTGACGCCCTTGTTGAGGGTGCTCACTGCTGCTCCTCCGTCGGTACGGGGTGAATCGGCGGGCGGGGACGCCGAGTTCGAGTCTCCGACGGAACGACCCCCGATCACAAGATCACCTGGTCGGGGCACCGGCCGTCGCCGACAGGACAGGTGATCCAGTGAGCCCTAAAGGCAATTGACGAGGCGTCAGGCGGCCGCGAGGGACTGCTCGGCCCAGATGGTCTTCCCCGCGGGGGTGTGCCGGGTGCCCCAGCGGTCGGTGAGCTGGGCGACCAGCAGCAGGCCCCGGCCGCCCTCGTCGGACAGCCGGGCCCGGCGCATGTGCGGGGTGGTGCCGCTGCCGTCGGAGACCTCGCAGATCAGGGAGCGGCGGTCGCGGATCAGCCGCAGCTGGATCGGCGGCCCGCCGTACCGGATGGCGTTGGTGACCAGCTCGCTCACCACCAGTTCGGTGGTGAACACCACGTCGTCCAGGCCCCACGAGGCCAGCCGCCGGGCCGCCTTCTGCCGGGCCGCCGCCACGAAGGCGGGGTCGCTGGGCAGGTCCCAGGAGGCGACGTGGTGCGCGTCCAGGGCCCGGGTGCGGGCCACGAGCAGGGCGATGTCGGCGATCCGCCGTTCGCCTGCGACCTTGCCGCGCATCGCCGCCAGGACCCGGTCGCACAGGTTGTCCAGGGACCCGGCAGGGGCGGCGAGCGCCCGGCGCAGCTGCTCCAGGCGCTGGTCGACGTCGCGGCCTCGGGAGGCCAGCAGCCCGTTGGTGAACAGGGCGAGCACCCCGCCCTCGGGGACGGTGGTCTCCGCGGCCTCGTACGGCAGGCTGCCGAGCCCCAGCGGCTGCCCGGCGGGCACGTCGACCGCGGTCACGGTGGAGTCGGGGAGCACCAGCAGGGGGGCGGGATGGCCGGCGCGGGCGAGGGAGCACACCCGGGAGACCGGGTCGTAGACCACGTACAGGCAGGTGGCACCCACATCGCCGGGGATGTCCGCCAGCGTGCCGCCGGCGGGGGACGAGGGGTTCGCCGGGCAGTCGTCGGTCTCCCGCTCGTACGCGGAGTGGGTGACGATGTCGTCCAGGTGGGTCAGCAGCTCGTCCGGCGGCAGATCGATGTCGGCGAGGGTGCGCACGGCCGTCCGCAGCCCGCCCATGGTCGCGGAGGCGCTGATGCCGTGGCCGACGACGTCGCCGACGACCAGGCCCACCCGCGCGCCGGGCAGCGGGATCACGTCGAACCAGTCGCCGCCCGCGTCGCCTCCGGCCGGCAGGTAGCGGGCGGCGGTCTCCACGGCGCTGAGCACGGCCGGGCCGTGCGGGAGCAGGCTGCGCTGCAGCGCCAGGGCGACGCTGCGCTCACGGGTGAAGCGCCGGGCGTTGTCGACGTAGATCGCGGCCCGGGTGACCAGGTCGTCGGTGATCGTGACGTGCCTCGCGCGGAAGCGCTGCGGGCTGCCGCCGTGGCGGATCAAAGTGACCGCGCCGAGTGTCGCGCCCCGGGCCCGGACCGGCACCGCGATCAGCGAGTGCGCCCCGTACTTGCGGACCAGCGCGGCACGCGGTGGGTCCTGGTCCAGCCAGGCGGTGATCGAGGGATCGGTGAAGGAGCGCATGACGGGCCGGCCGGTGATCATGCACTCGGCGATGGGCGAGATGCCGGGGTGGAGGTGCAGGCCGCCGGGCGAGAGCACCGTCTCGGGGACGGACCGGTGCGCCGCCCGGCGCAGCTCGACCGGACCGGACAGCACGGGCGGGGGCTGCTCGCCCCGGAACACCTCGTCCAGCAGGTCGACGCTGACGAAGTCGGCGAACCGGGGCACGATGACCTCCGCCAGTTCCCGCGCGGTCCCCTCCACCTCCAGGCTCGCCCCGATCCGGGTCCTGGCCTCGGCGAGGAGCGCCAGCAGTTCCCGGGACTCGGTCTCCTGGGTGTGGTCGAAGGCGACCAGGCCGACCGCGTGCACCCGTCCGCCGGTGTCCTTCAGCGGGAAGATGTCCACGCCCCACACATGCCCCCGGGGATCGCCGGGGACCCGCGAGGCGTACTGCTCCATGTAGTCGACCACGCCGGTCGCGGCCACCTTCTGGATGCGCTGCTCGTTCTCCTCGAAGGCCGGTCCCTCCAGGAACTCGGTCGGCCGCAGCCCGCGCAGTTCCGCCTCGGAACGGCCGGTGGCCCGTTCCAGGCCCGGGTTGGCGCGCAGCACCCGGGCGTCGCGGTCGTAGATCATCAAAACGTCGGGGTTCTGCTCGAACATCCACCGCATGAGGGTGGCGTCCGCGTACGGGCCGAGGCCGGGGGGCGCCTCCGCCGCGGTGTCCGCCTCGTCCGCCCGGTCCGCGGGCACGGCCAGGAACAGGAAGCCCACCCGGCGCTCGCCGTCCAGCAGCGGTACGACGCGGGCCCGGCCGCCCGCGGGAAGTGCGCGGCCACCGCCGACGAGATCGTCCAGCGGTCTGCCCACCGCCTCGTCGGGCGCGTACCCCAGCAGGCGCTGGGCCCCTGCGCTCCACGACGTGACGCGGCCGTCCACGTCGGTCACGGCGATGGCGGCCGACGCGTCGAGGCGCAGACCCGCAGGTCCGGGGGGAAGCGGGCCCGCCGGCGTACCGGGTTCGTCCATGGCGTATACCTGGCCCTCTGCCGCATAAGCGGGCACTGTCCACCATTGCCCGCGCGCGGTGCGATGGCAAGGCGAACGGAACGATCTTCGTCCCCGAGGCAACCGAACAGGTGCCCCATCCGGTTGGTCGGTTGTGAGGCCGGATTCAGGGACAGGAATGCGATGGCGAGGACAGCACGGTGAGGGACGCGGCTCCGGAGTTCGAGGAGTTCGTCACCGCGCGCGGGCCGAGGCTGCTCCGGGTCGCCTGGCTGCTGACGGGGGACGCGCACCTCGCGGAGGACCTGCTGCAGACGGTGCTGGCGAAGGTCTGGCCGAAATGGCGCGGGATAGCCGCCGAGAACCCCGAGGCGTATGTGCGCAAGGCGCTGGTCAACACGCATTCGTCGTGGTGGCAGCGGCGCTGGCGGGGCGAGGTGCCGCACGGCGAGGTGCCCGCCGGCGCGTCGGCGGGCGACCCGTTCGCCTCCGTCGATCTGGAGCAGTCGCTGGCGGCCGTCGTACGGCGGCTGCCGCCGCGGCAGCGGGCCGTGGTGGTCCTGCGCTACTTCGAGGACCTGAGCGTGGAGGAGACCGCCGCGGTGCTCGGCTGCCGGCCCGGCACGGTCAAGAGCCAGGCGGCCAAGGCGCTGAGCACGCTGCGTACGGAACTGGCGGCGGTGCCCAGTCTGACGGAAGGGGGTGAGCGGCATGCGCAACGGGACTTCGCGTGATCGCGAGCAGGAGCCGGGCGGCGAGGACGAGTGGGAGCTGAGCGTGCTCCTGGAGCGGACCGTGCCGCAGCCCCTCGCCCCCGCCGACCGGATGGCGCAGGTCAGGCACCGGGTCCAGCGGCGCAGGCGGCGCCGGATGGCGGCGTTGTCCACGGCCACGGTGGCGGCCGTCGGCATCGGGCTGCTCACGATGGCGGGCCTCACCGGGGGAGGCACCGAGCCGCACCGGCGGACCGTCGCGACCCCCGCCGCGGGCACCGCCACTTCCCCGCCCGCGTCCGGCCCCACGTCCATGCCGTCGGCCGGTCTGGGCTCGGACGCGTGGACGATCGTGCGTCTGCAGGACCTGTACGGGCTGACGCTGCGGCTGCCGCGCGGCTGGAAGGGTTTCACCGCCCTCGACGGGAATGCGATGATGGTCGGTTTCGTCTCGCAGCAGCCCATGCACGTGGACGCCTCCTGCGCGGCCATCCCGGACCTCGGGTACTCGGCCTGTCCGCCGCTCGACCGGTTGCGCAAGGGCGCGGCGCTGATCTACATCCACAAGACGATGTCCACGAAGCGGAACGGAAAGACCGGCTTCGACGTCGTGCGACCCGACACACCCGGCAAGGGCTGCCAGATCCTCGGCGGCGACGCCGAGATGCAGGCATGGGGCGGTATCCCCACGAAGAAGGACCGGCCCCTGGCGCTCTACGTCAGCATCTGCATGCGCGAGCCGTCGCAGGACACCATCACGGCGGTCGGCAAGGCCTTCGAGACGGCGCGGTTCCAGCAGGGGTGATCGCCCCGGACTTCCGTTGCCAACCCGCTCGCATCGTCACGTCCATCACGTCACGTGTCACGCGTCACTCACATCACTCACGTCGTTCACTGCGAAAGGCCCTGCCATGCTCAACCGCGTGCCGCGCGGCGGTGTCCGCTCCTCGATAGTCCTGCTCGCCGCCGTGGCGGCCGGCGCCGGACTGCTCGCCGGCTGCGGGACGCCGACCACCGCCGTCTCCCCGGCCGCGCTGCCCGCGGCGGCCTCCGCGCCGCCCGCCCCGAGCCCGACGCCCACGCCGGTCGACACCCGTCTGCCGGGTCTCGGCCCGCGCACCCTGACCGCCGTCCCGGCCGGCGCACGCCAGGTCGTCGTGGTGACGGGCGCGGGCAAGAACTCCTCCGTCTCCCACGTCGTGGTCCACGAACGCAGGGCCGACGGCAGCTGGACCGACGGCCCCACCTGGACCGGCCACAACGCCCGCGACGGCTGGACCACCGACCACCACGTCGGCGACCTGCGGTCCCCGGCGGGCGTCTACGGGCTCACCGACGCCGGCGGTCTGCTCCCCGACCCCGGCAGCAAGCTCCCCTACGACCGGTCGCGGGGCTTTTTCATCTCCGGCACCGGCTTCAAGGGCGAGTCGCTGGCCGGCTCGTTCGACTACGTGGTCGCCATCAACTACAACCGGCAGCCCGGCACCACACCCCGAGACTGGACCCGCCCCCTGGGCGCCTCCCGCGGCGGCGGCATCTGGTTCCACGTCGACCACGGCGGCCCGACCCAGGCATGCGTGAGCCTGCCCCGCCCCGACATGCGCGAACTGCTGCGCACCCTGGACCCGGCCCTGCACCCCGTCGTCGTCATGGGCGACACGGGCTGGCTCAGCCGCTGAGCCGCGCGGCGCGCCCCGCCTCGTCCTCCCGGACGGGGCTCGGGCCGCTCGCCCGCAGCTCCCACCGCGTGTCCGGGGCGGGCTCCCTGCCCAGCGCCCCCGCCGCCAGAGCCGCCCGGATCCGGGCCCGCACCTCGGCCTCGTCCGCCGGCTCCGCCGCGAACAGCACCCGCAGCCGCACGCTCCCGTCCTCCCCGGGCGAGACCGCCGTGTGATGCGCCGCGAGCGGGCACGGCCCCTCGTGCTCCCAGCCACCGCACAGCGCCACGGTGATGGCACCCCCGGGCGCCCGCTCGTCCCCACCGGGCGCGAGGACCACGACGGCTTCATGGGCGAAGGGCTTGCGCATGGGCCCAGTATCTGCCGCGGGCGCCGTCCCCGCCGGGGCCTTCCCGTCATCGCCCCCTCCCCGTCGGGGCCTTGCCGGTGCTACGGTTTCCAAGAGCACGGCTGTGCGCCCCTCGGTGGCGCCGGTGCTTCTTCCGCAGGACCGCGTGACCGCCTGTCGACGGCGTCCGCGTGTGTGTTCCCGCTCTTGTGCTTCCCGGGCCATCGGCCCCATCTGCTTCCGCGCCTGTCGCGGCGGTTCGTACCGCCGTGTGCGCGATCCCTTCCACGTGAGGAATCCACATGACCACATCCACCACAACAACCTCGCCGCGTGGCTCCGCGGCGGCGCCGCCGGACGGCGATCGGCAGACCCCCGTCGCCGGGGTCCTGGACGTCGAAGGGGGGCGGGGCTTCCTGCGCGTCGGCGGCTACGCGCAGGGGCCGCACGACGTGACCGTGCCGCAGGAGCGGATCAGGCGGTACGGGCTGCGCAAGGGCGATGCCGTCGAGGGTGCCGCCGCCGGGAGCGGGCGGGGGCGGGCGCTCGTCCAGGTCGACCGGATCGGCGGCCGGCCGGCCGAGGCGGCGCGCGGGCGGCGGCACTTCGCGGACCTGACGCCGCTTCACCCGTCGGAGCGGCTGCGGCTGGAGTCGCCCAAGGGCGGTCTGTCGACGCGGGTGCTGGACCTGCTGGCGCCCGTCGGCAAGGGGCAGCGCGGGCTGATCGTGGCTCCGCCGAAGACGGGGAAGACCATGCTGCTGCGCGCCGTCGCGGACGCGGTCGCCGACAACCACCCGGAGTGCCACCTGATGGTGGTGCTGCTGGACGAGCGGCCAGAGGAGGTCACCGAGATGCGGCGGTCGGTGCGGGGCGAGGTGATCGCCTCGACCTTCGACCGGACGCCCCGGGAGCACATCGCGGTGGCGGAGCTGGCGGTCGAGCGGGCCAAGCGGCTGGTCGAGACGGGCCGGGACGTCGTGGTCCTGCTGGACTCGCTGACCCGGCTGTGCCGGGCGCACAACAACGCCGCGTCGTCGGGCGGGCGGACCCTGAGCGGGGGCGTGGACGCCGCCGCGCTCGCCGGTCCGAAGCGGCTGTTCGGGGCGGCGCGGTCGGCGGAGGAAGGGGGTTCGCTGACGATCCTGGCGACGGCACTGGTCGACACCGGGTCGCGGGCGGACGCCTACTTCTTCGAGGAGCTGAAGGGCACCGGCAACATGGAACTGCGCCTGGACCGCGCCCTGGCCGACCGGCGGGTCTTCCCGGCGGTCGACGTGCACCCGTCCGGGACGCGGCATGAGGAACTGCTGCTGAATCCCGCCGAGTTGGCAGCCTCCCAAGGGCTGCGCCGGGCGCTGCGGGGCGGTACCGGCTCCTTCGAGACGCTGCTCGCCCGGCTGCGGGCGACGCCCGACAACGCCGCCTTCCTGCGGCAGATCCGCGGCACGGTGCCGGCGGCCTGACGTCGGCGCATCATGGGGCGGTGACCGAACCCCGACGTGTGGACGCGCGGCACGCCTCCGGTACGCGGACGGAGCCGCCGGGCCTCGTCTGGTACGCCTCGTACGGCTCCAACACGCACCTGGCACGTCTGAACAGCTATCTGGCGGGCGGTTCGCCGCCCGGGGGCGGCCGGGAGTACCCGGGCTGCCGGGACGCGCGGCCGCCGTCGCGGTCGCTGCCGCTGGAACTGCCGGGGCGGATGTACTTCGCGACGCAGTCGCCCGTGTGGTCGGGCGGCCGGGCCTTCTACGACGACGGTGCGCCGGACGGCGTGGTCCGGGCGCGGGCCCACCTGGTGACGGCCGGCCAGTTCGCGGACATCGCGGCGCAGGAGATGTACCGCGCGCCGGGGCGGGATCTGGACCTGGCGCCGGTGCTGGGGACCGGCCGGGTACGTCTGGGCGACGGACGGTACGAGACGCTGCTGTACCCGGGGGACGTCGACGGGCATCCGGTGCTCACGTTCACCGCGCCCTGGTCGCGGGAGGACGTCGCGCCCGTCCGGCCGTCGGGGCCCTATCTGCGGCACATCGCGGAGGGGCTCGTCGAGTCCGGGGCGTGGGACCTGGCGGGGATCGCGGTCTACCTCGCGGCGTGCACGGGCGGTGACTGGACGCCCGGGGAGATCGAGGCGCTGCTGCCGCGCTGACAGGGGTCGGCAAGAGGCCGCCGATGGATTCCGCGGGCGCGCGCGGTCCTATCAGGTGAACGCCCGCCGCAGGAGGTCGCCCATGATCCAGCCCGTGCCCCGGTCCGACGACGGGCCCCCCGTCCTCGTGCTGCCCGCGATGGTGACCCGGGAGGCGGTGCCCGGTCTGTGCGAGCGGTTGCGGTGCCTGCTGGCGGAATACGTCAGCACCGCAGCGACCGCGGGGGCCGCGGGGGCCGCGGGCGTGGCCGGGCCCGTCATGGTGATCTGCGACGTGAGCGGCCCTGCGGTGAACCCGGACGCGGTGCTGATCGACGCGCTGGCCCGGCTGCAGCTCACCGCGCGCCGCCAGGGCGCCCGTGTCGTCCTGCGCGGGGCCGGGCGCCCGCTGCGGCAGCTGATCGCGCTCGTGGGGCTCGGGGGGACGCTAGGGCCGGCCGGCCTCCAGATGCGCGGGCAGGCCGAAGAGCGGGAAGAGCCGCTGGGTGTCGAGGAAGGAGTTGAGCCCGGTGATGCGGCCCTGTGAGATCTCGATGACCTGGAGGGCCCACGGCTCGTGTCCGCCGTCCGCGCTCGGCCGGTACTGCGCGAAGCCGGGCATGCCGTTGGCCGTGACGGGCAGCAGCCGCGAGCCGCGGCAGCCGCGGCCGTGGCCGGCCATCCAGGCCCTGATCTCCGCCGGGCCGAGCAGCCACAGCTCGTAGGGCGGCATGGAGAGCGTGGCGTCCTCGTGCAGCAGCGAGGTGAGGGCGTCCAGGTCGTAGGACTCGAAGGCGGCCACATAGCGGGCGAGCAGCGCGCGTTGCTCCTCGTCCAGGGGCGCGGCCGGGTCGCCGGCGGCGGGGGCGGCCGCGGCGAGGGTGGCGCGGGCGCGCTGGAGGGCGCTGTTGACGGAGGCGACGGTGGTGTCGAGCAGTTCGGCGACCTCGGCGGCCTTCCAGGCCAGCACCTCCCGCAGGATGAGCACGGCCCGCTGCCGCGGGGCGAGGTGCTGGAGCGCGGCCACGAAGGCCAGCCGCACGGACTCGCGCCGGTCGGCGACGTCGGCCGGGTCGCCGGTCTCCGACATGACGCGCCCGTCGGGCGCGGGCGAGATCCAGGCGGCTTCCGGGAGCGCGCCGGGCAGCGGTCCCTCGGCGCTGCCGGGGGAGGCCAGGTCCATCGGCCGGGCCCGTCGCCCTGCGCCGCCGAGCGCGTCCAGGCAGACGTTGGTGGCGATCCGGTACAGCCACGACCGCAGGCTGGAGCGGCCCTCGAAGCGGTCGTGCGCGCGCCAGGCCCGCACCATGGTCTCCTGGACGGCGTCCTCCGCCTCGAAGAGGGAGCCGAGCATGCGGTAGCAGTAGCCGGTCAGCTCGGTGCGGTGGCGTTCCAACTCGGCCGCCACGTCCGGGGGTGCAGCAAGGTCACTCATGGGGCTTCTCCGCCTTCCGTCGGTCCGGGACCGCCCACGAGTCCACTTCAGCACACCCCACTGACAGCGGTCCCCGGCTTCGCGGATCCGGCCGCGTGCCCACCTCGCTCGTGTCGTTGCGGGCCTGCGGGCCCAACGCGCGTGCGGGGCCCGCGTGCCCGGCCCGGGGGCTCAGCCCGCGGGGGCGCCGGGAAGGTCCTGTTCCGCCCAGATGAGTTTGCCGTCCCCGGTGTAGCGGGTGCCCCAGCGCCGGGTGAGCTGGGCGACCAGGAACAGGCCGCGGCCGGACTCGTCGGTGGTGCGGGCATGGCGCAGTCGCGGCACGGTGTTGCTGCCGTCGGAGACCTCGCAGATCAGCACCGTGTGCCGGATGAGCCGCAGCCGGATGGGGCCGGAGGCGTGCCGGATGGCGTTGGTGACGAGTTCGCTCACCACCAGCTCGGTGACCGGCGCCACCTCGTCCAGCCCCCAGGCGGCGAGCTGACGTACCACCAGGCCGCGCGCGCAGCTGACCACTTCGGGGTCGCAGGGCAGGTCCCAGGTGGCGACCGCCCCGGGACCGAGGGTCTGTGTACGGGCGAGGAGCAGGGCGACGTCGTCCTCGGGGGGACCGGTGAGCAGCGAGCCGGTGATGGAAGCGCACAGGTCCTCCAGCGGCAGGCCGGGCCGGTCGAGGGCGTGGGCGAGCTTGTCCAGGCCGATGTCGGGGTCCTCGCCGAAGGACGCGAACAGCCCGTTGGTGTAGAGGGCGAGGACGGTGCCCTCCGGCAGGGTGAGTTCCGCCGACTCGAAGGGCGTGGTGCCCAGCCCCAGCGGTGGACCGGGGGGCAGTTCGGGGAAGGAGACGGTGCCGTCGGGGGTCATCATCGCCGGCGGCGGGTGGCCCGCGCGTGCGGCCGTCAGCCGGGCGGTCACCGGGTCGTAGACGGCGTACAGGCAGGTCGTGCCGAGCACGGTGGTGGCCACCGCGCTGTCGTTGCCGTCCTCCTCGGTGAGCCGGATGACCAGGTCGTCCAGGTGGGCCAGCAGTTCCTCGGGCGGCAGGTCCATGTCGGCGAGGGTGTGCACGGCCGTGCGCAGCCGCCCCATGGTCGCCGCCGCGGTGAGGCCGTGCCCGACCACGTCCCCCACGACCAGGGCCACCCGCGCCCCGGACAGCGGGATGACGTCGAACCAGTCGCCCCCGACCCCGTCCTGCACGTCGGTGGGCAGGTAGCGGGAGGCGACCTCCATGGCCGTGCCGCCGGTCAGCGCGTGGGGCAGCAGACTGCGCTGGAGGGCGAGCGCGGCCTCGTGCTCACGGGTCCAGCGGCGGGCGTTGTCCACGCACACCGCCGCGCGGGCCGCCAGTTCCTCGGCCAGCAGCACGTCGTCCCGTTCGAAGGGTTCGCGCCGCCCGCCGCGGATGAAGGTGACCACGCCCAGCACATTGCCGCGCGCCCGCAGCGGCACCCACATCGCCGTGCACATCCCGTACTCGCGGATCTTGGCGTCCCTGGCGGGGTCCGCGGTCAGCCAGGTCGCCTGGTCCATGTCGAAGTCGGTACGCAGGAAGGACCGGGCCTCGGCCATGCAGCACAAGTACGGGGAGTCCTCCGGAGCCCGGATCGGCTCGCCGATCCGGGCCACGGCCTCGGGGACGCCCTTGCGCACCGAGCTCATCCCGGCGCGGCGCAGGGCGGTGGCGCGCAGAGAGCGGCCGCGCGGCGGCTCATCGCCGCGCATCACCCCCTCCAGCAGGTCGACGGTGACGAAGTCGGCGAGCCCCGGTACCGCCACGTCCGCCAGTTCCTGCGCGGTCTGGCGGATGTCCAGGGTCGTGCCGACGCAGGCGCCTGCCGCATTGAGCAGGGCGAGGCGTTCGCGTGCCTTGGAGCGGTCGGTGACGTCCCTGGCCATGTAGCAGACGCCCATCACGCGGCCGTCCGCGTCGTCCAGGCGGAAGAACGAGGTCGAGTACGCGTGCTCCCGGTGGGGGGCGGCCAGGGTCCAGCCCCGGTACTCGTAGTCGACCACCGGCCGGCCGGTGGTCAGCACCTTGCGCATGACCTTCTCGATGGGATCGGTGTCGATGCCGGGCAGGGCGTCCCCCATCCGGTTGCCGAGGCGCTGCGCGCCGGGGACGCCGCTGAAGCGCTCCAGCGTCTCGTTCATCCACACGTAGCGCAGCTCCGGGGTGAGGACGGCCAACCCGAGCGGCGAGCGGGTCAGGAAGGCCTCCAGCACGGTGCCGCTGACCGCCCACGACGGGCTGCGGGCCAGGTCGATGCCGGACAGCAGCCAGCGTTCGCGGCCGTCGCTGTCGGACAGCGACGACACCCGTACGCCCAGTTCCAGCCGCCGTCCGTCGCGGTGGCGGGCGGCCACCAGGCCGCCCCAGGCGTCGCGGATCCGGCACTGGTCGGCGATGTCCGTGGCCCCTTCCGCATGGTGGGGGCAGGCGAGCAGCATTTGGGCAGAGCGGCCCATCACCTCGGCGGCCGGCCAGCCGAGCAGGCATTCCGCCGCGGGCGTCCACGCGACCACGGTGCCGTCGGCGTCGATCACCATCGACGCGGCGAACCCCATGTCGAACGGCGCCATCGCCGGGTCCGGTGCACCTTCCTTCGGGGTGACCATCCGGTGCCCCATTTCTGCGGGAACATGACTTTCATGCTAGATCTTCGCGGCGGGCGGGGCCTGCTGGGGCCCGGGGGCCCGGCAGGGCCCACCAGACGGGCGGTCTGCGGACGGCGGGCCACGGGTGTGCGGTGGCAGGCGTACGGCGGAGTGGTCGCGCGATGGGGTGCGGGCGGGCGCCGTGGCGTAGACAGAGTGGTCGCCGTGCCCGTCGTTCACCCGGGCGACGTAGCGATCGCGCGTGGTGCGGACGGCCGCCGTACGGCCGCCCGGGGCCCGCATCCCACTGATTCCGGCCATGCGCAAGTCCCCGTCACTCGTACGGATGAAGCACGTGGCCGCCCGCGCGGCGGCCCCTGCGGCGGCGCGGGGGCGTGGCATGGGCGGTGTCCACGGGGCCCGGACGCCCGGCCGCGGCGGGCCCTGGGTGCGGTGCGGCACGCGGCGGGCGGGCCGCCGCCCCCTTCCGGACGCGCCCGGGGTTCCGCGTCCGGTGGTGGCGGCCGACGGGCCCGGCGGCTCCGGCGCGGCGGCACGGGACGCGCGGGGTCGCGGCCGTCGTGGGTGCCTGACATGGGAAAGCGCTTGTCGCGCGGGCCTCGCGGCGGCGGTCCGCCGGTCCGTCCGGCGGCTCGCGCCGGATCGGTCCCCGCCTCCGTCCGGCCGTCCCGGCGCACCGTCCGGATCGATCGGCCGCCCGCGCCGGCGTGGCCGGTGACCGGTCGTGGCGTGATCGTTGCGGGGGGTTTGCGCGAGCGCTCCCGAGCCGGTATCGATACGTCAATCGGCATGTGTCATAGGCATTTTGACGGGGCATCGGCCACGATCCGAAGTGGCTATGCTACTTGCGGCTCAGCGTGTTGTAGCAATTACGCCTGGTCACGGCACTTGTGGCGATGTGTCCGGCGGTTGCGCACCGCCGACGCAGAATCCGTGCTTGTGCTCGTGCTGTCGTCCCTGTCAAGCGATCACCTGAGGATGCTGATGGTTCGTGCTGGATCGTCCCCCGGAGACCGCCGGCCCGCGGCCACGTCCGCGTGGTTATTGCCGGCCGTCATAGTCGCGGCGGTCACGGCCGTCGCCGTTTGGACCGTCCCGGCGGCGGCGAGGGAGGCGGTCTTCTGGTGCGGTGTGACCGCCACCGTGGCCGTCGCCGTGCTGGCGGTCGAAGTCGCCCGCCGCGGAGCCCTCAATGAGGACTTGCGCGAGCAGGCCGCGCGTCAGACCGCCGAGTTGCAGTACCGGCTGTCCCAGCAGGAGGCCGAGACACTGCGGCTGGCCCGTGAACAGGTGCCCGCGGCGATGGCCCGCCTGCAGCGCGGCGACTTCATGGAGGACGTGCTGGCGGGCATCGAGACCCGGCCCGAGGGACTCACCCCCGAATTCCTGGGCGCGCACCAGGCACTGCTCCGCGCCACGCTCGGAGCGGTCTCCGCGGAGGAGGACATCCGCGAGTCCTCGCAACGCGCGTTCGTCAACATCGCCCGGCGCGTGCAGGCCATCGTCCACCAGCAGGCCAGCGACCTGCGGAACATGGAGGACCGGCACGGGCAGAGCCCGGAGGTCTTCGGCGACCTGCTCAAGCTCGACCACGGCACCGCGCTCATCGGCCGCCTCGCCGACAGCATCGCCGTCCTCGGCGGTGCCCGCCCCGGCCGTCAGTGGAGCAAGTCCGTACCGCTGTTCAGCGTGCTGCGCGGCGCCATGTCGCGCATCATCGACTACCAGCGCATCGAACTGCACTCGGTCTCCGAGGTGGCGATCATCGGCCCTGCCGTGGAGCCGCTGATCCACGCGGCCGCGGAACTGCTCGACAACGCCACCCGCTACTCCCCGCCCCAGACCCGGGTGCATGTCACCGCGGTCGAGGTGCAGTCCGGTATCGCGATCGAGATCGAGGACGGCGGCGTCAGCCTCAGCGAGGAGGCCCGGCTGCGGGCCGAGCAGATGCTCGTCGAGGCCCAGGCGGGCATCGACCTCAACGGCCTGGGTGAGACCCCGCGGCTCGGCCTCGCGGTCGTCGGCCGGCTGTCGAAGGCCTACGGTTTCCAGGTCTCCCTGCGGTCCTCGGCGTACGGCGGTGTCCGCGCGGTGCTGGTCGTGCCGCAGGACCTGATCACGACGATGACCAACGCGACGGGGCTGGCCCACGGTATCGGCGCCGCGTCCGGTCCCCGTCCGGTGCCCGCACCCCGTTCCGGGAGTGGCGGGAGCGGCCGGAGTGCCGGGAGTTCCGGGTCCGCTCCGGAGTTCCGGCCGGCCACGGGTCCCCGCCGGTCGGAGAGCATGGAGACCGGGACGGTGTCGGCGGAGATGGCGGACGAGATCCCCGTGGTGCACGAGCGCACCGCGAACGGCCTGCCGCAACGCCGCCGGCATGCGACTCCCCCGGCCCCGGTCGCGCGTACGGGGTCCGTGTCCCCCGCCGGTTCCGTCACCGCTCCGCATGCCGAGCCGTCGGCCGATGAGCCGGTGCAGCCGGGCATGTGGCTGGCCGCCTTCCAGAGCGGCGTGTCCGGTGAGACGCCGCCACCTGCCGCTCCCGTCAAGAGTGACGAGTCGTTAGATAAGGGTGAGTAGCCGTGATTCAGCAGCGGGCCAACATGGACTGGATGCTCAAGGACCTGGCGACCAGCGTTCCGCAGACCCGCCATGTGGTGGTTCTCTCGGCGGACGGCTTGCGCATGGCCCAGTGGGGGTCGGACACGGACACGGCGGACCGGCTGGCCGCCGCCTGTGCGGGGCTGCAGAGCCTCGCGGCGGCCGTCGCCACCGAGTTCCCGCACGGTGACGGGCGCATGCGCCTGGTCGTGATCGAGATGTCGGGCGGGTTCTTCTACCTCATGGCGGCCGGGGCGGGGGCGTATCTCGCGGTGCTGGCGGACGAGGGCGTCGACGCCGGACTGATGGGGCAGCGCATGCGCGACCTCGTCGCCCGCATCGGCGAGCACCTCAGCAGCCCTCCCCGCAATGACGGGCAGGCAGGATGAGCGAAGCGGACCAGGGATGGGAGGAGGGGAGCCCGGAACGGCTCTATGTGATCACCCGGGGCCGCAGTGGGACGTCGGGTGGTTCCGTCCTCGACCTGGTCACGCTCGTCCGGTCACGGACCGGGCCACCGCCGGGGATGCCCCCCGAGCAGGCGGCGATCGTACGGCTGTGCAGCTCGCCGCTCTCGGTCGCGGAGATCTCCGCCTACCTGGGCCTGCCGGTGAGCGTGGTCACCGTGCTCCTGCTCGACCTCCTGGCCGAGAAGCGGGTCGAGGCGCGCTCACCCGTTCCCCGCGCTCAACTTCCCGATGTCGCTCTTATCGAGGCGGTGATACATGGACTTGAGAAGCTCTGACCCGCTGGCGGTCCCGGGACCGCGAAGCGAGGACGTACTGCCGGAATCCGCCACCGCCGCGGTCAAGATAGTCATCGTCGGTGGCTTCGGGGTCGGCAAGACGACCCTGGTCGGCTCGGTCAGCGAGATCCGTCCGCTGACCACCGAGGAGACCATGACCCAGGCGGGTGTCGGCGTGGACGACATCGCCGGGGTCGAACGCAAGACGGCGACCACCGTCGCGATGGACTTCGGCCGGATCAGCATCAACCGGGAACTGGTGCTCTACCTCTTCGGCACACCGGGCCAGCAGCGTTTCTGGTTCCTGTGGAACGGCCTGTTCGAGGGGGCCCTGGGCGCCGTGGTGCTCGTGGACACCCGCCGGCTGGAGGTCAGCTTCGATGTGATCGGCCGACTGGAGGAGCGCGGGGTGCCCTTCGTCGTCGCGACCAACACGTTTCCCGAGGCGCCGCACCATCCGGTCGAGGATCTGCGGGCCGCGCTCGACCTCCCCCCGCACGTGCCGATAGTCGACTGCGACGCCCGTAAAAGGGAGTCCAGCCGCGATGTGCTGATGACCTTGATGCGATATCTGCACTCCCTCGCCGCTACCACGGAGGCATCGTGACCACCCCACCCCCCGAATGCCCGGCACACGCCGCGCTCGGCGTCAGCGGCGCGCGGCGGCTGTACGGCGCCGAGGCCGAGGCCGACCCGATGGGCGTGTACGAGAAGCTGCGCGCCGAGCACGGTGCGATCGCCCCGGTCCTGGTCCACGGTGACCTGCCCGCCTGGCTCGTGCTCGGTTACCGGGAGAACCTGGAGGTGCTGCGCACACCCTCGCGCTTCTCCTCGGACTCCCGGCGCTGGCACGCCGTCCAGGAGGGCAAGGTCTCGCCGGAGCACCCGATCGCCCCGACGATCATGTGGCAGCCACTGGTCAACTTCAATGACGGAGACGCCCAGAAG
The DNA here is from genome assembly GCF_056270165.1 of Streptomyces sp. RLA123. Taxonomy (NCBI): domain Bacteria; kingdom Bacillati; phylum Actinomycetota; class Actinomycetes; order Kitasatosporales; family Streptomycetaceae; genus Streptomyces; species Streptomyces sp. RLA123. Next base: position 4,453,608 of record NZ_JBWDOR010000003.1, read on the forward strand.
CGTTTGCGGGGTGCGGTCAGCCGGGGCCTGGGCCGGTTCAACCGGCACGGCATCCGGCGCCATGTCACGCGGGTGACGCACCTGCTGGCGGACGAGTTCTCCGCGACGGGCCGTGCGGACCTCGTCGGGCAGTTCGCGGAACTCCTCCCGGTCCTCGTGCTCACCAATCTGCTGGGCCTGCCCGAACAGGACGGCCCGCGGCTGGCCGAGGCGTGCCGCGACCTGATGAAGGGCACCGAGACCTCACTCGCCAGCTACGGCCACATCCTGGAGGCGCTGACCAGGCTGGTGGCGGAGAAGCACGAGAGGCCCGGCTACGACCTGGCCTCCTGGCTGATCGAGGACGAGGCGGAGCTCAGCGACGACGAGGTGGTGCAGCACCTGCGGCTGGTGCTCGTCGCGGCCAACGAGACCACGGCCAATCTGATCGCGGACATGGTCAAGCTGGTGCTCACCGACCCGCGCTTCCGCGGCAACCTCTCCGGCGGTCACATGACGCTGCCGGACGGCCTGGAGCAGGTGCTCTGGGACCAGCCTCCCCTGTGGGTGATGCCCGGCCGGTACGCGACGGGCCCCATGGACCTGGGCGGCCAGCACATCGAGGAGGGGGACATGCTCCTCCTCGGGCTCGCGGCCGGCAACACCGATCCGGCGATCCGCCCGGACCTCGCCGCCTCCATGCACGGCAACCGCTCCCACCTGGCCTTCGGCGGCGGCCCGCACGAGTGCCCGGGGCAGGACATCGGCCGTGCCATCGCGGAGACGGGCATCGACGTACTGCTGGGCCGGCTGCCGGACCTGAACCTGGCGATCGAGGAGGATGCCCTGGTCAGGGTTCCGTCCTGGACTTCCCGCCATCTGCTCGAGCTCCCGGTGGAGTTCACCCCGCGGCGGCCGCAGCGTGGGGAGGACACGGCCGCCGTTCGCTGGGCCGCGGCCCAGCAGGAAGCCGTTCCTCAGCCGCTGCCGCAGCCCACTCCGGCTGGGCCGCCGCAACAGGCGCTTCCGCCGCAGCCGGCCTTCCCGCCCCGGGCGTCGCGGCGGACGTGGTGGCGGGTACTCACGGACTGGCTGCGGCGTTAGGCCCGCGTCTCATTCTGTGACCCGCGCACGGCGGGCGCACGGGCGAATACGCCCGTGCGCTTGTGCGTGCTCGGCACGTCCATGTCCCTGGTCGGGGCAGGGTCATGCGCCCAGCGCACACGAGGCGCACGGGCGGCGCAAGCGGGGAGCACGCCAACTGCCGTACGGATGGCGCGATTTCGCGGCTTGACGCCGTGGCAATATGCCGGGGTAATGGTCGCTGAAACTGATCCACTCGTGCTCCGTGCGGCCGCGTGCCGCGCGGATCTTCGTGGTGGTCAGTGCGCGGACAACTGAGAGGTGATCGTCAGTGGGGCCTGACCTGGTAGTTCCACCGATCTACTCTCCCCTCGGGCCGGCAATCCACCCGCACCACGCGGCCATCGACGCACGAGCGGTCGCCTGGGCCGAGCAGTTCCGTATCGGCTCGGACGAGTTGCGCGGCCGCCTCGTGAAACACGACATCGGGACTTTCGCGGCGCGCATCCTGCCCGAGGGCAGGGAGGAAGTCGTCGCCATCGCCGCGGACTTCATCATCTGGCTCTTCGGCGTCGACGACGGCTACTGCGAGGAGGGGGAGCTCGGCACCCGTCCCGGCGAGCTCATGGGAGCGCTCTCCCGGCTGCTCCGTATCGCCCAGAACCCCGAAGTCCCCATGCTGGCCGCCGACCCGCTGGCGCAGGGCCTGCGCGACCTGCGGTACCGGATGGACCTGTACGGCACGCCGGGACAGGTCGCCCGCTGGATCGACGCCCTGCGGGAGTACTTCTCCTCGGTCGTCTGGGAGGCGTCCTTCCGGAGCGACGGCACCGTCCCCGACCTCAACGACTACACCCTGATGCGGATCTACGACGGCGCCACGTCCGTCATGATGCCGCTCCTGGAAATGGGGCAGGGCTACGAACTCCAGGCCCACGAGCGGGATCTCACGGCCGTGCGGGCGGCGGCCGAAATGGCCTACTTCGTCATCTGCTGGGACAACGACATCTTCTCCCACCACAAGGAGGCACGGGCGGGCGGCTTCTACCTCAACGTCGTCCGTGTGCTGGAGGCGGAGTACGACATCCCGCGGCACCAGGCACTGAGCATGGCCATCGCCCAGCGGGACCGCGTGATGAATCTCTTCCTCCGCGCGGCGGAATACCTCCAGACCTACGGAAGCCCGCAACTGCGCCAGTTCCTCGACAGCCTCGGGCACTTCATCCGCGGGGCCCAGGACTGGGGTGTCAGTTCCATCCGTTACACCACACCCGATGATCCGGCGAACCTCCCCTCGACCTTCCGTGACACTCCGAGCGACAACAGCCCGGAGGCCCTGGACATCCCCGCGATCTCCTGGTGGTGGGACGTGCTTCCGGAGCGCGACGAGTCCCGCCCGTCACAGGGGATCGCCCAGACATCCCTGGACTCTTTCCTACACCCGATCGCACAGCGCACGGCATAGATTCCACGAAAGAAGAGGAGTTTTCGGGGTGAATGCTGAATTGCGCTCCGTCCCGCGCGCCCCCGGGCGGCTACCGCTGCTCGGCCACGTGTGGCCGCTTGCGCGCGACACGCTCGGCTTTGTGAAGTCCCTCCGGGACACCGGCGACCTGGTGCGGGTCGACGTCGCCACCATGTCGGTCTACTTCGTGAACAGCCCCGGGCTGGTGAACGAGCTCCTGGTCACCAAGGGGCGCAGCTTCGAGAAGGGCCGCTTCTTCGACCGCCTGAAGATCCTGGTGGGTGACGGCCTTGTCACGGCGGGCGGCGAGACCCACCGAAGGCACCGCAAGTTGATGCAGCCGATGTTCCACCGGTCCCGGATCGCCGGCTACGCCGAGGTCATGAACGCCCAGGCGCTGGCAACGGCCGGGTCGTGGCAGCCCGGTGAGACGGTGGCGGTGGAACGGGAGATGGCCGCGCTCGTGGTCAACACCCTCGCGGGAACCATGTTCTCCGCCGACATAGGCAGACCCGCGGTCGACGCCATACGTGAGCACCTGCCGGTCATCGTCAACACCTTGCTGCTGCGGACCGCTTCGCCCAAGTTCCTGGACCGGGTGCCGATCCCCGCCAACCGGCGCTTCGACGCGGCGGCGGGCCGGCTGCTGCGGGTCATCGACGACGTCGTCGCCGCGGCCCGCACGGCCGACGACACCGACCGTCCGGACCTGCTCTCGACGCTGCTCGCGGCGCGGGACGCGGACACCGGGGAGTCGCTCACCGATCGGGAGGTCCGGGACGAGCTCAGCACCATCCTCTTCGCCGGTGCGGAGAACACCGCGACGACGCTCACCTGGGCCTTCCACGAGATAGCGCACCACCCCGAGGTGGAGGAGCGTCTCCTGGAGGAGATCGCCGCCGTGTCGGGCGGTGGGCCCGTCACCATGGACGACGTCGCCAAGTACGAGTACCTGCCCCGGGTGATCAACGAGGTGGTCCGGCTGCACGGTGTCACCCTGCTCATGCGCCGTTCCGTGGAGCCGGTGGAACTCGGCGGGGTGATGCTGCCCGCCGGTACGGAGATCGCCTTCAGCCTCTACGCGCTGCATCGCGACCCGCGTTCGTTCCCGGACCCGGAGCGCTTCGACCCGGACCGGTGGCTGCCGGAGCGCAGCGCGGACCGGCCGCGGGGCGCGTTCGTCCCGTTCGGCAGCGGTACCCGCAAGTGCATAGGGGACTCCTTCGCCTGGATGCAGATGATCGTCTCGCTGGCCACCCTTCTCTCCCACCGACGGCTGCGCCCCACCGGCCACTTCGCCCGCGAGGTGGCCGCCGCCGTGCCCCATCCGGACCGACTTCCCATGGTCGTCGAGGCACGCGACGGTGCCCCGGTCCCGGCGTCCTGAACCCTCCCCGCCGCGGCCCGGTCGCCCGGGTCGCGGCGGAGCCCTCAGCACAGAAGCTTGTGGCCCACCGGAGATCCTCCAGGCCCTCTTAGGATCTGCGCATGGAGCTGACATTCGTGGATGTACGGCCCGGTGAACCGGACATGACGGCGGAAGTGGGGCCTCTCATACGTACGTTGAGGCCCGCCCTGACCGCCGACGGGTTCGCCGCCTTCGCCGACGAGGCGCACGCGCAGGGCCTGGTCTTCACCGCCGCACGCGACAACCAGGGGCGGTACCTCGCCGTCGCGACGCACCGTGTGCTCGCCACCAGCCGGGGCCGCACCCTCTTCGTCGACGACCTCGTCACCGCCCTCGACGCCCGCCGCGCCGGGGTGGGCGCCCGGCTGATGGACGAACTGGAGATCAGAGCGCGCAAGGTGGGCTGCGAACGCGTCGAGCTGGACTCGGGCGTGACCAATCACGGCGCACACCGCTTCCACCACACCTGCCGGATGGCGATCACGGCCCTGCACTTCTCCCGCGACCTTTCCTGAACCGCCTCGGGGCCGTCCCGCCGGACGGCCCCGATCGGGCGGGTACGCTCGACGGTGCCCAGCACGCGGCCGGGAGGCAGTGATGGCGAAACAGGCGCGCGCGGTGCAGACCCGCCGCAGGATCGTGGAGGCGGCGGCCGGCGTCTTCGACGAATACGGCTACGAGCGGGCCGCGATCTCGGAGATCCTGCGACGCGCGGAGGCCACCAAGGGCGCGCTGTACTTCCACTTCACGTCGAAGGAGGCGCTGGCGCAGGCGGTCATGGACGAGCGGACCCCGACCGTGGCGCCACCCGCACAGGACTCACCGCTGCAGACCCTCATCGACGTCTCCCATCACTTCGCGCACCTGCTGCGCACCGACCCGATGGTCCGCGCCGGCGCCCGGCTGGCCGTCGAGGGCGTCTTCCACGGAGGCCCCCACCCGTGGGGCGAGTGGGTGGACGTCGCCACCCGCCTGCTGACCGAGGCCAAGGAGCGCGGCGAGGCACTGCCCCATGTCGTCCCCGAGCAGACCGCCGAGGTGGTCGTCGGCGCCTTCACCGGGATGCAGCTGATCTCCGAGGCGACCACGGCGCGTGCCGATGTCGCCGAGCGGATCGCCCAGTTATGGCACCACATCCTCCCCTCGATCGCCGCCCCCGCCACCCTCTCCCGACTGCACCCCGGCCCCCTTTCACCCCGCACCGGGGCTCGGGCGCGGTGAACGGGAAGGGCGGGAGGGCGGGGGAAAGCCCGCGACCCCGGCGGAGCGTCAGGTCCGGGCCTCCAGAAGCCATCCCCGCGTACGCTCCGGCGCCTGAGGTGCCACGGCGACGATGGACGCCTTCAGGTCCGCGAGCGTCTGACCGGCCAGTTCCCGGCGCCAGGCGAGGTCCGCGCGGGACATGGCCTGGTGCACCAGGCAGGGCTGGCGGAAGTCGTCACCGAGCAGTGTGCCCATGCCGGGAGTCTGCTTGCGGATGTCGGTGCACTGGAACGCCGGGTCCCGTCCCTCGATGGCCGTGACGACGTCCAGGACGGTGATGTCCTCCGGCCGCCGGGCGAGCCGGAAGCCGCCGCGCGGCCCGGGGGTGGAGGAGACGATGCCCTCGCGGGCCAGCGCCTGGAGCTGCTTGTTGAGGTAGGCCGTGGGCAGCTCGTAGAAGGCGGCCAGCCGGGCCGCCGTGACGGCCTTCTCGGGACCGGCCCAGGCCAGGTTGAGGCAGCAGTGAAGCGCCCACTCCACGCCCTCGTTCATCCTCATGTTCTCGATGCTACATGTCCAGATCCCACTATCACGGACTTTCGGAGTCCAGGATTCCGGTACCTGCGCCGGAACGGCGGCGTTCCGACCGGCCCCCGCGGCGGCGAGATCCGGCGTCGCTCAAAGATCGCCGGTGAAGGCCAGCAGCGGCGGCGTCCCCCACGGGGCTCCGGCCGAGACATTGGGGGTGGCCTGGGCGATCAGCCACTTCTTCACCACCTCGAAAGGGGCGTCCCCGTACGTGTCCTTGTAGAGCGCGGCGATCCCGGTCACATGGGGCGCCGCCATCGACGTGCCGCTCATCAGGGCGTACGACCCGTCGGGCCAGGCGGAGGCGATGTCCACGCCGGGCGCGGTGAGGTTGACGCAGCTGCCGAAGTTGCTGAAGGAGGCCAGGTGGTCGGCCCGGTCGGTGGCCGCCACGGTGAACGCCTCCGTCGCGCTGGCGGGGGAGATGACGCAGGAGTTGATGTCGTCGTTGCCCGCCGCGACGACCGGGAAGACCCCGGCGCGGGCCAGGCCGTCCAGGGCGTCGTTCATCGCGGGCGAGAACATGCCGCCCAGCGAGACGTTCGCCACGGCGGGCTTGACCGCGTTCCGCGCCAGCCAGTTGATGCCCGCGATGATCCCGGAGTTGGGGCCCGAGGCATCGCAGTCCAGGACCCGGACGGAGACCAGGTGGACCGCGCGGGCGATGCCGGCGTGCGCGCCCCCGACCGTGCCGGCGACGTGCGTGCCGTGACCGGCGCAGTCCTCGCCGTCCAGGCCGTCGTCGATCTCGTCGATGCCGGGCGTGGCACGGCCGCCGAACTCGTCGTGCCCGAAGTCGATGCCGCTGTCGATGATGTAGGCGGTCACCTTGGAGCCGGTGGCCTTCACGGTGAAGCCGTGCGTGTGGGGCGTGCGGTGGGAGATGCGCTCCAGCCCCCAGAAGATGCCGGGCGCGGAGAGCTCGGCGTCGGTGGCATCCGTGATGTCCGGACCGTCGGGACCGTCGGGACCGTCCGTCCCGTGTCCGCCGTGTCCACCGTTGCCGCCCAGGCGCGGAAGCAGCCGCCGGGGCGGCGAGGTGACGCGGTCCTCCGGGGGGAGCGCGACCGTGGTGTCCTGCTCGACCTTGCGGACCTGGGGCAGCGCGCGCACCTGCGTCAACTGGGGCTCGGTCAGGGGGGCGGAGAAGCCCAGCATCGCGTCCTGGTAGAGGTGGTGCGGGGTGATCCCGGCGTCCCGCGCCACGTCCGCGGGGTCGCTGCCGGGGGTGAGGGTCACGATGTACTCGCCGGGGATGGCGTTCGGCGCGCTCGCGCCCAGGAGCGGGGCGAGGGCGGGCAGCGGGGCCGGCGTCCGCACGGGCGCGGCGGCGGCCAGGGGCAGCACGCACACGGCGCTCACACACGCGGCGGTCATGATCAACGTCCGGCGCAGGGACACACGCATGCGTGAACTCCTCGGTCGTCAGGGGGGCCGCGTGAGCTGTAGGACCGTCAGCCGGCCCGCTCTCCCACACTGTCAGCCAAGATCGCTGCGGTGCGCGCCCGGCTACGCCATCCGTGCCGGGGCCCCAGCAGCAGTCCCATGGCGATCCAGACGTACGCGCTGCCGCCGATGAGCGAGCCCGGACCGCCCTGGCCCGGCTCGTCCAGCCACAGCCACACGATGCTGCTGCACAGCACCACATACGCGCCGACCGCCACGGCCACCCGGTCCCGGGTCCGCACCCGCAGCGCCTCACCCGCCAGTACGGCCAGCGCCGGGATCATCCACACCAGGTGGTGCACCCAGGTCACCGGGCTGACCAGACAGGCCGCGACGCCGGTGAACGCGACGCCGTTGGTGACGTCGGCGCGCCGCACCTTGTACGCCCACACCGCCAGCACGGCCACCACCGCCACCGCCCACACCCACTCCGGCGCGTCGAGCCGGGCGAGGGTGCCGCGCAGCGACTGGTTGCCGGCGTACGACAGCGAGCCGACGCGGTCGGTGTCCCACATCGCCACCGTCCAGAACGTCCGGGACGCCCCCGGCGCGGTCAGCGCGGCGAGCAGGGTCGCCCCGGCGGCGGTGGCCGCCGCCGTGAGCCCGGCCCGGCGGTGCCCGGCGATCAGTAGCCAGCCGATGAACAGCGCGGGGGTCAGCTTGACGGCGGCGGCCAGGCCTGTCGCGTACCCGGCCCAGCGGCTGCCGCGTCGCAGCAGTTCGGCGTCGAGCAGCACCAGCGCCAGCAGCGCGAGGTTGACCTGCCCGAAGGTGAAGGTGTCCCGGACCGGTTCGAGCAGCGACAGCAGGCAGCCCGCCAGCACCATCGCGTACCAGTACGGCCAGCCCTGGCGCCGGATCAGCGGGCCGGCCGTCCACTGGAGCACCAGCAGCCCGGCGACGATGTTGAGGGTGGCCGCCAGTACCACCGTGGTCGGCCAGTCCACCCAGGCCATCGGCAGCATGCACAGCGCGGCGAACGGCGGATAGGTGAAGCCGTACGGGGTGCCGGGCCGTACGTAGTCGTAGAGCGCACCGCTCTCGTGCACCCAGGAGTTGACGGCGCCGTGGTAGACGGCCACGTCGAACCAGTGCCGGTGCAGTGGCACCGTCACGAGGAACACGAGGGTCGCGGTCACCGCCACCACCGCGCTCACGGCACGCAGAGTGGCGGGAGACCGGAGGAATCCGAGAGCACTGCGCATGGAGGTCCTGACGTTCATGAGGCCGGGGCCGGGGCCGGGGCCGGGGCCGGGGCCGGGCGGGCCGGCCGGACCAGCCGCACGAGATGGAGCACGACGATCGGCAGCAGGGCCGCGGCGGCTCCCGCGGTGGCCAGGGCCACCTGGTGCACGGTGGCCGGGAAGCCGTTCGGAAGCACCGCCAGGGCCAGGACCGCGCTGCCCACGGCGGCGACCCGGCGCACCCGGCCGTCAGGAGCGGCCACGGCGAGCGGCACGAGCCCCCACAGCAGGTACCAGGGGCGTATCGCGGGGCCGAGCAGGGCCACCGCGAGCAGGCTCAGGCCGAGCGCGTACACCGGGCCGAGCCGCCTGCGGAACAGCCACACCGCGCCGATCGCCAGCGCCACGGCGACCAGGCTCAGCACCCGCCAGGTGTGCGGGGTGCCGATGAAGCGGCCCATCATGTTGACCAGCGACCAGTTGGAGGCGGAGGCGGGCGTGGTCAGGGCGCCTATCCAGCCGTACCCCACGCCGGTCACCGCCGTGATGCCGATCGTCGTCGCCCCGGCGACCGCCGCCGTGACGGCGCCCGCGCGGGCCAACCGCCAGTGCCCTTGTATGTGTTCCGCCCACAAGGTGGCCACGACCAGCAGTCCCAGCGCGGCCGGGGCCTTCACCAGGGCGGCCAGCGTCACCAGGACCGCCGCGATCACCGGCCGCCGCGCCAGCGAGGCGCCGAGACCGGCACCCAGCAGGCCGAGCATCACCGCGTCGTTGTGGGCGCCGGCCACGAGGTGCAGCAGCACCAGGGGGTTGAGCGCCCCCAGCCACACCGCCTGCGCGGGGTCCGCGCCGCAGCGCCGGGCGAGCCGCGGCAACTGCGTTGCCAGCAGTGCCACTCCGAGCAGCGCCAGCGCCCGCATCCCGGTGATCCCGGCGTGCGCGCTCAGCCGCGCGAGCGCGAGGAAGGCGGGACCGTACGGTGCCGGGGTGTCGCGCCAGATCGCCGGCACCTCGGCCGCCGCCGCACCGCCGAGCACACTCGGTCCGTACGTGTAGGCGTCGATGCCCTTGCTGACCATCGCGCCCTGCGCCAGGTAGCTGTAGACGTCCCTGCTGAACAGCGGCGGCGCCAGCAGCAGCGGCGCGGCCCACACGGCGAACGTCGTCAGCAGGCTCCGTATCGTCGGCGGCCGCGGTCCGCGCACCAGCCGGCCCAGCTGCCACCACGCGGCGATCAGCAGCCCGAGCCCGAAGTAGGCCACCAGCAGCCCGATGGCCGCCTCGCCCCGCGGCAGGGCGATTCCGTCGCGAACGGGCAGCGCTCCCGCGGCCCTTCCGCCGACGGCCAGCGCGACCGTCCCGGCAAGTCCGAGGGCCATGGTGCGAGTCACTACCGCACGATCGCATCATCGGGTGACCGTCGAACGACGCGCGGGCGACCGGGGAGTGACCGATCATCCCGCGAACAGCCGCGCGGCGGCCCGCACGATGCCGGTGCGGATGTCGTCCCGCGCGTACGGTGACGGCTCCCAGCCGTCCGCCCGTCGCACCGCATCCGCCGATTCCGCGGGACCTCCTCGTTCCCGGGCCGCGTCGCGGATCAGCCGGACCCCGTCGGCTTGCGTGAGCGCGCCGCGGGTGATCGGCCCGGCCCGGTACCGCGCCATCTCACGGAGCACGGCCGACGTCGGCGGGGAATCCCCCCGCAGCCGAGGGGGCGCGGGGAACCGGCGACCGGCGACTGCTGACCCGCACCGAACCCACCTCCGTGTCACCCCAGGCGGGCGGCGGCCTCGGTGATGATCGCGGCGACGCGGGCGGGCTGTTCGACGAGTACGCCGTGGCCGGCGCGGGCGACGGGGACCAGGGTGATGCTGGGGCAGGCGTCCAGGTCGCGGCGTTCGCCGTCGGTGAGGCCGATGTCGTCGGCGTCGCCGCGGACCACCCAGGCGGCCTGGGCGGTGGCGCACAGCCGGGGGACGAGCGAGCCGTGCCGGTCCAGGTGGTCGAAGTACTGGCGCAGCGCGCGGTGGCAGAAGGCGGGGTCGTTGTCGGCCAGGACCGCGGCGAGGGCGTCGCGGCGACCCGGCGGCAGGCCGTCGCGCACGGCCCGCGGGAAGAGCCGCAGCGCGACCGCCCAGGCCGCCCCGCCCAGTCCCGGGACGCGGCCGAGGCGGTCCAGCAGCGCGAACTCCCGGGCCTCGTCGTTCCTCGAGAAACTGGGGGAGAGCAGTACGAGCGGGCCCGCGAAGGCGCCGGTCACCGCCATCTCGATGGCCACCGTGGAGCCCAGCCCCTGTCCGACGACGAGGTCGCAGTCCCGTTCGGCGGCGAGGCGGCCGAGCAGGCGCGCGTAGTTCTCCACGGAGACGTCCTCCGGCGCCGGGGTGCGCCCGAATCCGGGGAGGGTGACGGCGGTCAGGCCGAGGCGCGCGTCCGCGATCGCCGGTTCCGCCATGACGTCGGCGTAGAACTCGGCGGTGCACATGCCGCCGGGCAGCAGCAGCGCCCGGTGCCGGGGGCCGGACGGGCCGGCGGTCCTGATGTCCCAGCCCGCGGTTCGGGTCTCGGTGCTCACGGGCCCCCACCCTGGTGCCGCCGCCCGGCTCGCGCGACCACCCTGCTCCGTACGCGGCGTGTCGGCGGGATGCGATCCTGGACGGCGTGCGGGACGTGACGACGGTGGTACGGGAGGCGTTCGCCGGCGCCGTGGGGGCGGCCGGCGCGGACGCGGAGTTCGCCATGGACGCCGGGGCGTCGGTGCTGGCGGCGGCCGGATGGGAACAGGCCGGCCCTGCGGTGGTGGCCGCGGCGGACGATCTGCTGAGCGGCTGCCGGCGCCGCGGCTGGGGGGACCAGGACCTGGTGCGGATGGCCCGCCGGGACCTCGGCCCCGAGCATGTGCGGCTCGCGGAACGGCTGCTCGCCGCGGACGGCGCGCCGCGGCAGGAGGCGACCGCCCTGCTGACGGCGTACGCCCGCGAGGAGCGGCTGGACCGCTTCGGTGCGGCGACCGCCGTGCTGGAACTCGTCCGCCTCCTCGGCCGGCTGCCCCGGATCACCCCGCTGACCGCCGCGCCCCCACGGCCCGCGGCGGGGGGCGGCGGCGCGGGGTCCAAGCTCGGACGCATCCGCGCGCTGCTGGCGAAGGCGGAGTCGACCCCGTACCCGGAGGAGGCCGAGGCGCTCAGCGCCAAGGCGCAGCATCTGATGGCCCGCTACAGCGTCGACGAGGCCCTGCTCGCGGGGACCGCCCCCGGCGACGGGCCGGGCGCGCGGCGCGTCGGCGTCGACCGGCCGTACGAGGCCCCCAAGGCGCTGCTCCTGGACGCGGTCGCGGCGGCGAACCGCTGCCGCGCGGTGTGGTCGGCGGAGTTCGGCTTCTCGACGGTGGTCGGCTACGAGGCCGATCTGGAGGCCGTGGAGGTGCTCTACACCTCGCTGCTGGTCCAGGCCGAGGCCGCGATGCTCCGGGGCGGTGGCGGCGCGCCGGCGGCGGGCGGCGGCACGGCACGCGTCAAGGGCCGCAAGAACCTGTCCCGGAACTTCCGTGAGTCCTTCCTCATCGCCTACGCCGGACGGATCGGGGAACGTCTCGCGACGGCCACCCGGGACGCCACGCGCGAGGCCGGCGAGGAGGGCGGCGGGAGCGCCGGGGTGCTGCCCGTACTCGCGGCGCGCGAGGTCGCGGTGGGCCGGGCGGCCGACGAGATGTTCCCGCAGACCCGCTCCCAGCGGCTCAAGGGCCGCGACCGCGAGGGCTGGGAGCACGGCACGGCCGCGGCGGACGGCGCCGAGCTCTAGGACGACACTGCCCAGGTTCTTGCTCACGCGGCCGTGGAGACGGTCTTCCGCCGCGCGGTGCCACCGCACCCGGGGGCTCCCCAGCGGCAGTCGGGGGAGCCGCCCGGGGCCGCCCTCCGGGCGGGCGACCCCGGTGTGCCGGCGCGTTCCGGCGAATGGAGAAACCCGCCCGCGCGTCGCCGGGAACGGGCCCGTGGCGGCCCTCGCGGGAGTGCGGACGGCCGTTCGCCCCCGGGCCGGAGGGAGCTTCCGCCCGGGCCGCGGCAGCCGCTCAGGCGCCCGCACCGGCCCCCGTGAAACCACCGCTGAGCTGGGCTTTCGCGCCCCGTCGGCCTAGGTTGACGGCACCACGAAGGGAGCTCTGATGGATCGTCATATCCGCACGGTCGACGATGTGCTGGAACTGCTGGACGGCCTGTTCGCGCCGGAGGCCGACCGCTGGACGGGCGGCGCGGCCGACTGGTGGGACGGCTTCTACGCCGACCGCTCAAGGCCGGTGCCGTTCTTCGCGCCGAAACCGGACGAGAACCTGGTCTCCTACCTCGCCCGGGGCCTGCTCACCCCGGGCGGCCGGGCCCTCGACCTCGGCTGCGGTCCCGGCCGCAACGCCCTGCACCTGGCGGCCGGGGGCTTCGCCGTGGACGCCGTCGACCTCTCGCCCGCCGCCGTCGCCTGGGGCGAGGAAAGGGCCCGCGAGACCGGCGTGCGGGGCGTGCGCTTCCACCGTGGGGACGCCTTCGCCCTGTCCGCGGCCGGCGGCCCGCTGGAGGGCCCGTACGACCTGGTCCACGACTCGGGCTGCTTCCACCACCTGCCGCCGCACCGCCGCGTCAGCTACCTCGCCCTGCTCGACCGGGTCCTCGCCCCCGGCGGCCACCTCGCCCTCACCTGCTTCGCCTCCGGCGCCATGGGGTCGGAGCTGCCGGACGCCGACTTCTACCGGCAGGCCCGCCTGCACGGCGGGCTCGCCTACTCGCCGGAATCACTGCGCGCGATCTTCTCCGGGCTCACCGAAGTCGAACTGCGCCGCATGCGCGACGAGCCGGCCGGCTCGCCGCACTTCGGCGAGCCCTTCCTGTGGACCGCTCTGTTCCGCCGTGAGCGCCGGCCGGCCGCCGGCTAGAACAGCCAGCGCGTCTGGCTGTATGTCGTCCCCCGTCCGTAGGCGAAGGCCGTCCTCGGCTCGACCTCGTAGACGAGCGCCTCGTTGCCGGCCTCCCCGCGGAACACCTCGCCGTGCACCTCGAAGCGCCATTCCTCGCCGTACTTGGCCTCGTACGCGGCGGCGATGCGGCGCAGCTGGGTGTCACTGCGCACGCGCGCCGCATCGCCCTCGACGACCACGTCCAGGCCCTCGTGCAGCGCGTTGTTGCCGGTGGTGAGCACCACCTTGGCGTTGCGGGCGATGTTGCGCGCCTTGCGCTCCTCGGCGCCGGTGCTGAAGTGCAGGGAGTCCTCGTGCCAGACCCCGATGACCGGGGTGACATGGGGACGCCCGTCGGGGCGGACGGTGGTCAGCCAGTAGATCTCGGCATCGGCCAGGAAACGGCGTGCCTGGCTCCAGGTCGTCGGGTCGGCGCCGTCACTGCTGTAGCGCGCGTCGAGTTCGGCCTCGGGTTCCTTTTCTGCTGCCATGCTCCACTGATACTCCATCAAGCCGCGCGGAGCGCGTACGCGCGGTCGACGGACTCCGCGAGGTCGGCCACGGCCGGGTCCTCCGTCGTCTCGGCCAGGGAGTGCGCGCGCTCGTCGAGTTCGGCCAGTCCCGGGGCGCCGGGCAGCTGCTCGTCACCGGTGGAGTACGTCCGCAGGGCGTCGGCGAAGTACGCGGCCACCGCGTCCACGCGCAGTCGCGGCGACGTACCGGCATCCCACAGCGGGCCGGCCAGCCGGTCCGCCTCGATCGTCGCCGACTCCTCGTGCGGGGCGCGGCCCGCGGGGTCGAGCCAGCGTACGGTCGCGGTGGCGACGTGCCCCCGGGCTCCGGGCCTGAGCCGCACGGCGTACAGCGCGGTCACGGTGTGCCCGGGGCCGACCTCGCCGCCGTCCACCCGGTCGTCGCGGAAGTCCTCGTCCGCCACGGCCCGGTCCTCGAAGCCGATGAGGCGGTAGTCCTCCACCGTCCCCGGGTCGAAGGCGACCTGGGCCTTGGCGTCGCGGGCGCGCAGCTGCACGTTGGCCGGCAGCTGGTCCACGAAGAGCGCGCGGGCCTCGCGCTCGGTGGAGACGTACGAGGTGTGGCCGTCGCCCCGGTCGGCCAGCCGCTCCATCAGCGCGTCGCCGTACTCGCTGCCCACGCCGACCCCGTACAGCGTCACGCCGTGCTGCTTGCGGGCGCGGTCGATCCGCCTCAGCAGGGCGTCCGGATCGGTCTCGCCGGTGTTCGCCAGCGCGTCCGAGAGCAGCACGACCCGGTTCGTGACCCCCTCGCGGGCGCCCTCCAGGGCCACGTCGTAGCCGGCGCGCAGGCCCGCCTCCAGATTGGTCGACTGCTCGGGCCGCAGTCCGTCGATCACCTTCCGCGCGTGCGCGCGGGCGCCGTCGGCGCCCAGCCGCGTCATCGGCAGCGCCACCCGGGCCCGCTCGCTGAACGTCACCACGGCCAGCGAGTCGTCCCCGCGCAGCTCGCCGACCGCCGAACGCAGCGCCTTCTGCACGAGGTCGAGGCGGCCCGGCTCGGCCATCGAACCGGAGACGTCCACGACGAAGGTCAGCGCGGCCGGCCTGCGTTCCGCCTTGTCGGCCGCGCGGGTGGCCAGCCCGACCCGCAGCAGCGACCAGCGCGCGCCGGCCCCGGGGATGCGGGCGCCGTCCGCGGTGACGGAGAAGCCGTCGCCGTCCGGACTCGGGTAGTCCTGGCGGAAGCTGTTGACGAACTCCTCGTACCGCACGGCCGACGGGTCGGGCAGCTGCCCATTGCCCAGCTGCTGCCTGGCGTAGCCGTACGACGCGGTGTCCACGTCCAGCGCGAACGTCGACAACTGGTCGCGCGCGGAGGCGAGTTTGCCGTCCGGCGCCTGCGTGCCCCCCGCGACGCGCGTGGGCGCGGGCGCGGGGCGCGGCCCCGCGTCGTGGCTGTTACCGCGCGGGCCCACCGCACCGCACCCCGCGAGCAGCGCCCCCGCGGTGACCGCCAGCACGACCGCTCTTGTCGTCCGCCTCATGTCGTGTCCCCTCCCCGTTCGGCTTCTGTGACTGTGACGTACGGGGCCTTCCCAGGGGGGCTTCCGCGGCGTTGCGGATCCGTCTCGTTCGCGCAACGCGCTGCGTTGCGCTTCGCGGTGCCGGGGTTTTTTCCCCGCCCGCCCGCCCTCCCCCAACCTTCGGCCGGGGGTGCCCCCAGCCCTGTGAAGTCAGGGCGCCCCGACGCGCGTTCAGGTGGGTGCCGGGTTCGGGGCCTCCGGGGCTGGCCATTCTGGACAGCACATTTAGGTGCCTCAGGGCCTTCACATTGCGCACCGGGGTTGTGCACCCAAATATGCTCCAGTGTCCAGAACGCCCACCCCTGCACCCCCGCCCCCTCAGGTTTCGTCATGCGCCTGATCCCCGGTGGGGGGGGGTGAGGGCGGCGCCGTGCCTGGGGCCGCCGTTGACGCAGCGCCAACCCGCGGGAACCCTCGACAGACCGGACCCCGTCCACTCCGCAGGCCGACGACCGCAGCCCGCACAGTGGGGCCGCCACACCGCAGCCCGGCGCCGCTGGGTGATCATTCCCGCAACCCGACTGCGCTGCGCCGACGATGACACGAGCCAAAACCGCCCCCTGTTCCCCCACCGAGGGCTCACGGCCGGCCGCGGGGCCGCGTCCAGGCAGCCGCGGCCACCCCGGACCGGCTCCATACCCCCCATCGGGCGTCCGTCGCCGCACACGCGGCGGGAGGGGGCGCCGGGCAACCTCATGGGCTCACAGCCGGCTGCACGCCCCGACCGCCACCGCGAGGCCGCATCCAGGCAACCGCGACCACCCCCACCCCCATCGGGCGTCCGTCGCCGCACACGCGACAGGATGGGGCGCCGGGCAACCTCATGGGTTCACGGCCGGCTGCACGCCCCGACCGCCACCGCGGGGCCGCGTCCAGGCAACCGCGGCCACCCCCACCCCCATCGGGCGTCCGTCGCCGCACACGCGACAGGATGGGGCGCCGGGCAACCTCATGGGTTCACGGCCGGCTGCACGCCCCGACCGCCACCGCGAGGCCGCGTCCAGGCAACCGCGACCACCCCGGACCGGCTCCACACCCCCCACCGGGGATCAGGCGCGACAACTCACCGAGGGGCGGGGGTGTTGGGGGCACCCCCGGCCGAAGGTTGGGGGAGGGTGGGCGTTCTGGACACTGGAGCATATTTGGGTGCACAACCCGGAGTACGCAGCACAAGGCGCCTGAGGCACCTAAATGTGCTGTCCAGAATGGCCAGCCCCGGAGGCCCCGAACCCGGCACCCACGTAAACGGGCGCCGGGGTCACTGACTTCACAGGGCACCCGGGAGGGCGGGCGGGCGGGTGTGCTGACCCGCATGCCCCGCCCGCGGGTCAGGCACGCGGCAAGGCGCCGGACCGCGCCGATGCGGAGGCCGGCGGCGCCGCGTACGAGATCCAGCTCGGCCGGGGCGGGGCGGGCCTCCCCGTCCCGGCAGCCCTGGACGTGTGACGGGGTGCCGCACGCCCTATGCCGACAGCGAGTCCATCGGCATGGGCAGGACCTCGCCCTCCATCATCGCGCCGAGCCCGAGTACCGCACAGACGTCCGGCCGGTCCGCGATCAGGACGGGCATCCCGGTGGCCTGACGGAGCATCATGTCCAGGCCGGGCAGCAGTGCGCTGCCCCCGGCGAGCATGATGCCGCGGTCGGTGAGGTCGGCGACCAGGTCGGGAGGGCAGCGCCGCAGGACCGTGCCGATCCCGTCGACGAGGGCCGCCATCGGCATGCGGATGGCCCTGCGGACGCTCTCGATGTCGACGGTCACCGTTCGGGCGATGCCGCTGGCCACGTCCCGGCCCTGTACCTCGGTGCTCGGCGCGATCGGCCCCGGGGCGGACAGGATCTCGTGCAGCGGGCGTACTGACTGGGTGGGCAGCACCAGTTCGTGCGCGTTGCGGACGTGCTGCACCACCACGTGGTCGATCGCGTCGCCGCCGACGGGGATGGTCTCGGCCGCGACGATCGCGCCCAGCGACAGCACCGCGATCTGCGTCGTGCCGGCCCCGCTGAGCATGATCATTGTCGCTTCGGGCTGCTCGACCGGCAGCCCGCAGCCGACTGCCGCCGCGATCACGGAGTCGACGAGTTCGACCCGCCGCGAGCCGAGCCCGTACAGCGTCTCGATCGCCGCCCGCTGGGCCAGCGGCTTGCTGCTGTTGGGGGTGCACACGGCGGCGCGCAGCATCGGCTTGCGCCGCCAGGCCTTGCGCAGCCGGCCGCCGAGCAGGTGCCGGAGCATGCGCTGGGCCATGTCGATGTCGACCACCATGCCGGCCTGGATGGGGCGGACGACGCGGATGTGGTCGGGGGTGCGCCCGGTCATCTGCTCGGCCAGCGATCCGACGGCGATGAGGGCTCCGCTGTGGGCGTTGACGGCGGCCACGCTGGGCTCGTCCACGACGAGTCCCTGTCCCTTGATGTAGACGCGGGTCCGTGAGGCGCCGAGATCGACGGCTACGGAACAACGGCGCAACTGCGCGAGGCTGACGGTCACGGCAGGTCCTCCCCGAGGGAGCCGGTTCCCGGGACCGCCCCGGTGGCAGTCCCGTATGATCATCGTGACGGCATTGCCCCGATTTCGCCCGTAGTGTTGCGCCGCCCGGGGGATGCGTCCCTCCTGCGGCCTAGCGGACGATGCGCGCCGCGAGCACCGCGATGTCGTCCTCGCCGGGCTCGCGGACCAGCAGGGACAAGATCCGGTCGACCAGCCCGCCCAGATCCCCGTCCGGGTGCAACCGCAACCGGGCCGGCCGGTCGAGGGAGACGTCGATGTCCTCGCCACGCCGCTCCACCAGGCCGTCGGTCCTCGGTGATCGTGCGGTCCACGTGGGCCTCGGCGGAGACCCCGTCGATACGGGCCAGGGCGGGATTGACGTAGAGGTAGCGCAACCGCGCGTCGAGGATGCCCACGCCCGCCCGCGTGCCGTCCAGCGCCGCGGGACCTCGTGGTCCAGTGGTGACCAGGTGCCGGGCCCACTGACACCGCTCACCCGGGTCATCCTCCCGTCCGCCGAGCGCGCCCGTACCCATGATCTGGCGGTCGGCCGTTCGGCGCACGCCCGGATGCGATCACCCCGGCGGGTGGCTATGGGCCCCGGCGGGGCGTGTCGCCCGGGCCACGCGCACGGCCGGCCGCCACGATCGGCCCGATGCGAAGCAAGGCGGTGGCCGCGGTGCTGTGCCTGCTGCTGACGGTGCCCCTCGCGCTGCGGGGAACGGCGGCGGCAGCGGTGGCGACGACGATCGGCCGGCCCGCGGACGGCCCCGGCGTGGAGCGGCTGTACGCGGAGGCCGAACGCGCCGTGGAGCGGTACGAGGCGGTGGAGCTGGCGGCCGGGCGCAAGCGCGCCGAGCTGCGCGCGCTGCGGGCGACGACGCGTGACGAGCGGCGCCGGATGCGGCTGCTGCGGGACCGGGTCGGGGCCATGGCCCGCACGGAGTACCGCAACGCGGGACTGAGCCCGTCGGCGCGGGTACTGCTGTCGGGGAGCCCGGACCGCCTGCTGGAGGACGTGACCCTGGTCCGCCAGGGCGAGCACGCCGAGGCCGCGCTGCTGACCGCGCACCGGGCCGCGCAGCGCCGGCTGGTCGCGGACGCGGCGGCCGTGACCGCCGCGCTGGAGGAGCTGGACGACCAGGCGCGGCGGCAGGAGGCGCTCCGGCGGAGCATCGAGGAGAGGCTGCTGCGCGCCGGGGCCGGGCTCGCCGCCCGCTACCTCGCCCTGCTGGGCGGCGGCATCCCCGCCCGCTGCCCGCACACCGACCCCGTCGACGAGGCGGTCCCGGTCGCGGTCCGCCGCGGCGTCCCGCTCTGGGTGAGCCCGGTGGCGCGCTACAGGCTCTCCGCCGGTTTCGACGACGCCGGTTCCCACTGGGCCCACCGGCACACCGGCCAGGACTTCGCGGTCCCCTCGGGCACCCCGGTCCGCGCGGTCGGCGACGGCACCGTGGTGGCGGCCGGCTGCGGCGACGGCTTCGGCAACCAGATCGTCGTCCGGCACGACGACGGCTACTGCACGCACTACGCCCACCTGTCCGTCATCGAGACCGCGCCGGGCCGCCGGGTGCGCGCGGGGCAGCGCATCGGGCTGTCCGGCAACTCGGGCAACTCCACCGGCCCCCACCTGCACTTCGAGGTGCGTGTCACCCCGCAGATGGGCTCGGCCGTCCCCCCGCTCCCCTGGCTGGCCCGGCACGGCGTCCGCGTGGCCGAACCCGCTTCCCCGGCCCCCTGAGCCCCACACGCCCCCTCCTCCACAGCTGTCGCACAGGTCCGTTACTGTTCGGCCTCCGGCGTGCGAATCTGACGCCGCCGGTTTTCTGACCTGTGGGGGGTCCTGCATGCGCATATCGCGCGCACATCGGCCTGCCGTCGTTCGTAGCGGAGCCGTACTCCTTCTCACCGCCGGCCTCGCGGCCGGGCCGTTGGCCGCCGCGCCGGCCTTCGCCGAGGGGGAGTCCGTTCACGGCCTGTCCACCGGCGACGACGGCACACTCGCCGTCAACCTCGACACCAACGACGCGCTGTGGGTCAAGGTGAGCGTCCGGGAGTCCGCCGCGGCGGACGCGGCCGTGCTCGCCTCGACCGACGATCTGACCTACTCCGGGCGCGGCTGGTCGACCGCCGAGCCGCTCGCCCTGCCCGAGGGCAAGGCGTACGGGGACTACCCGGTGGACGTCGACTACCGCCTGCCCGGCGGCACCGTCCAGCACTGGACCGGCGCCGAGCACGGCACCGCGGGCCTGTTCGGCTACCGGCTGCACAGCGGGGCCGGCAAGCTCGGCTTCGACCGCGACAGCACCGACTACGACCACCGGTCGGCGGTGCTCAGTGGCACCGTCACGACCTTCGACCCGGCGACCGGCACGACCGGCCCGGCCGCGCCCGGCACCCGGGTGCGGGTGTCCTGGACCGCCCGTGTCGGTGTGGACGCCAAGTCCGGCTCGGCCACGGCGACATCCGGCGACGACGGCGCCTTCTCGGTGAGCGTGACGCCCGGTGGAGCGCTCACCTCCGGCAGCGCCGTCGTGGTGGGCGGGTCCGACACCGACCCGCTGGACGCGGTGCCGCTGCCCGAACTGCCGGCCCGCGCCGTGCAGGTACGGATCAGCGGCGACCCGTCGACCAAGCGGGTCCACAAGGGCGCCAAGTTCACGATGCGGGGCACTGTCCAGCGGCTGACCGACCAGGGGTGGAAGCCCTTCGCCGGTGCGCCCCTGGTCACGACCCCGCAGCCGCCGGACGTGTACCGCTACAGCACGCCCGGCCTGATGGGCACGGGTACCGCGGACGCCTCCGGGAACTTCTCCTTCCCGGCGACCGCGACCAAGAGCACCTGGCACTACACCTACGTCAAGCCGTCGGAGTACCTCGGCGGCTTCCCGTACGTGGAGCACTTCGTCAACGTGCCCACGGCCGGCTCCTACTCGGGCGTCACCACGTCGCTGGACGCCTACGGGAAGGTGACCGCCAAGGGCAAGCTGTCAGGCGCCTGCTGGAACGCGAAGGTCTCGCTGCAGTACTCCAAGGACGGTAAGACCGGCTGGAAGTCCCTCGCGTCGGTCCAGGCGACCGACTCCGGCAGCGGGAAGTGCTCCTTCTCGGTGAGCGGATGGGGCTACACGGACGGCTACTACCGCGCCTACCACTCCGAGTCGGACGGCATGCTCGCGGTGGCCTCGGCCACCAAGCGCCTGCACCGTACGGTGACCCGGATCGTCTCCTTCGACATGACGCCCAACAGCCCGCACATGGGCGGGGCGCTGAGGGCCAAGGGCACGCTCCAGTACCTGTCGGGCGGCAAGTGGAAGCCGTACAAGGGCGGGAGGATCGTCATCGTCTTCAAGCCCAAGGGCGAGAGTTCCTGGTACTGGACGGTGAAGGGGAAGACCGACGCGGCGGGTCACTTCAGCCTCGGCACCAAGGCCTACGCCGACGCCACGTGGGCTTCCTACCTGGAGCCGGACTCCACGCACTTCTACAGCGAGTCGAAGACGGAGTACGTCAATGCCCGTTGAGTCACGGCGCGTTCTCGCGCTGATCGCCTCGGTGGCCGCGCTCTCCGGCGGGCTCGCCGTCACCCCGGCCCTCGCCGCCGACTCCGGCCCGCTCGGTATCGGCCTGGCGCGGACCGCCGACACCCAGCGCGGGTCCTTCACCGTGCCGGTGTGGACCGACGCCCCCGGCGGCACGGTCACCTCGGTCAAGGCGACCGTGCGCGACGGTGACGCGGTCGTCGTGGACGCGCTGCCGCTCGCGGGTTCCGGTGAGCAGTGGTCCGTGCCGTCGGACGCCGTGCTCAAGCTGACCGAGGACGGCGGCGCCATGCCGCACCTCGGCCGGTACGCCGTCGACGTCACCGCCACCGACGACCAGGGCAACACCGTCACCCGCACGGGTGCCGGCTCCCTGGACTTCACCCTGCGGCCCGTCCTCACCGGCACCGCGCTGACCCGCGCCGTGCTTGACAAGGACCACCGCACGACCGCCGTCACCGGCACGCTCCTCGGCATCCAGCCGGGCAGCGGCGACGAGGTGCCCCTGCGGGGCGCCACGGTCGACGTGACCCGCACTGTGGACGGGCGCCCCGGCACCCCCGCGCAGGCTGTCACCGGCGCGGACGGCAGTTTCGTCTCGCCGGAGTTCCCGGTCGCCACGTGGACCGAGCTGTCCGCCGCGTACACCGCGGACGACGCGGAGGTGCACGGCACTTATGAGCAGGGCGCCGGGAGCCCGCAGATACAGCAGACCGCCGTGGTCGTCACCGCGAAGGCCGACCGCACCCGCGCGGTGCCCGGCCAGGCGGTGACCATCAGCGGCACCGTGAAGGACACCGGGGGCGCCCCGGTCGCCGGGGCGCAGCTGCGGCTGAGCCTCAGCGGTGGCGGGGCCGTCACGGTCACCACGAGCGGCTCGGGCGCCTTCAGCGGCAAGGTGGTCGCGACTCCCTCGGTGTACGGGTCATGGTCCGCGGCCGAGGACGACCCCTATCTGAGCGCGTCCGCAGCCGCCGCCGGCTCGATCGTCCTGCCGGCGGACTCCGTCTTCACCGAGGTGAGCGCGAAGATCGGCGCCGACACCAAGGTGACCATGTCCGCCCGGCTGTACTCGGCGTACGACCGGGTGACGAGCATCTACCAGCCGCAGGTCGTCCACCTGGAGTACTCCAAGGACGGCAAGGCCGGCTGGACGGACCTCGGCACCGCGCACGCCGACAACAACGGCTCCGTGGCGACGCTCTCGAAGTGGGGCCACCTCGACGGCTACTACCGGCTGCACCACTTCGTCTCCAACGAGCTCGCCGACAGCACGACCAAGCCCGTCCGGCTGACCCGCACCAACACCCGGATGTACTCGATCAAGGCGTCCGCGACCAAGCCGAAGAAGGGGGCCACCGTCACGTTCACCGGCACCCTGAAGGAGCACGTGTCCGGCACTTGGCGGGCGTACAAGGGCCGGCACGTCGAGCTCTTCTTCCAGAAGAAGGGCTCGACGAAGTGGACGTACGTCTCCTCGGGCACCACGAGCTCGACGGGCAAGGCCACGCTCAAGGGCAAGCCCACCTCCGACGGCAAGTGGCTGATCCAGTACTTCGGTGACGCGAAGCACTTCGACAGCGACGGCACCGCGGTCTTCGTCGACGTGCGGTAACGCGCGCACGCACCACCCCCACGAGGGCGGGGACGGGCCGGGCGACCGGTCAGTCCACGCCCTCGTGCCGTGCCGCCTCCGCGCGCAGCGACTGGCGCAGGTCGTTCGCCTCGCGGCGGTCCTCCTCCGTCGCGTCCGTGACGTCCAGGAAGATCTGGTCCAGTTCGGGGAACTCGTCCGAGAGCGTGGTCTTGATCCTTACGGCGGCCTCCTCCACCGTCTCGCTGTCGATGCCCCCGGTCAGGTCCACCCGGGCGGCCAGCAGCACCGAGTCGACGCCGAGCCGCATCGTCAGCAGACCGGTCACCGTGTCGATCTCCGGCTGCCCCGCGAGCAGTTCGTGCGCCCGCTGCCGCAGCCGCGGGTCGGCGGCCTCGCCGATGAGGGTGTCGCGGCAGTCCTTGCCCAGCCGGTACGCCACGAACATGAGCAGCACGGCGATGGCCAGGGACGCCCATGCCTCCCACTGCCGCCCGCCGGTGGCCCAGTGCAGCCCCACGCCCGCCAGGGCCAGCAGCACGCCGAGAACCGCCGCGCTGTCCTCGCCGATCACCGTGCGCAGGGTGGGGTCCTCGCCCTCGCGCAGTTCGGTGCGGAAGGAGCGGTGGTGCTCGCGTGCCCCGCCCCGCACCTGGAGCAGCGCCTTGACCAGGGACGATCCCTCGGCCAGAAGGGAGACCACCAGGACGGCGGTGGCGATCAGAAAGGCCCTGAGGGTGTGCGGCTCGTGCGCGTGGAAGGCGGTGATGCCCTGGTAGAAGGAGAAGCAGCCGCCCATGACGAAGATGCCGACCGCGGCGAGCAGCGACCAGAACCAGCGCTCCTTGCCGTAGCCGAAGGGGTGCTGCGCGTCGGGCCTGCGCCGGCTGCGGCGCAGCGCGGCGAGCAGGAAGATCTCGTTGAGGGTGTCGGCGACCGAGTGGGCCGCTTCCGACAGCAGTGCCGGCGATGTGCTGAGGAGGCCTCCGACCGCCTTCGCCACGGCGATCAACAGGTTCGCGGCGAGGGCGACGAAGACGGTGCCCTTGGTCTGAGTGTCCTGGCCCATGGGGTGCGTCTGCCCGGGGCGGGGCGACTCAGTGATGGAAGGCCGTGGGGGCCTTGCCGGGCGCGTGCAGCGGACGGTCCTGCTCGCGCAGCTGGGGCAGGTAGCGGTCCAGATCGGCGAGGAAGAGGTCGGCGAGGTCCATCGAGAAGCCGTTGCGCACCACGATCCTCAGCACCGCCAGGTCCTCGCGGTCGGCGGGGAAGGTGTAGGCGGGCACCTGCCAGCCGCTCTCGCGCATACGCCGGGAGACGTCGAAGACGTCGTACGCGCTGACGTGGTCGGCGGTGGTGAAGGCGAACACCGGCAGTTGGTCGCCCCGGGTGATCAGCCGGAAGTCGCCGTACTCCTCGATCCGCGCGGCCAGATAGACGGCCACGTCGCGGGCGGTCTGCTGGACGACGCGGTAGCCGTCGTGGCCCAGCCGCAGGAAGGTGTAGTACTGCGCGGCGACCTGCGATCCGGGCCGGGAGAAGTTCAGGGCGAAGGTCGGCATGTCGCCGCCGAGGTAGTTGACCCGGAAGACCAGTTCCTCGGGCAGCGCCGTGCCGTCCCTCCACAGCGCCCAGCCGACGCCCGGGTAGACCAGCCCGTACTTGTGCCCGGAGGTGTTGATCGACGCCACGCGCGGCAGCCGGAAGTCCCAGACCAGGTCCTCGTCCAGGAAGGGCGCGATCATGCCGCCGGAGGCCCCGTCGACGTGGACGGGGATGTCGATGCCGGTGCGCTCCTGGAGCCCGTCCAGGGCCTCGCAGATCTCGCCCACCGGTTCGTAGGAGCCGTCGAAGGTGGAGCCCAGGACGGCGACGACGCCGATGGTGTTCTCGTCGCACCGCGCGAGGGCCGTCTCGGCTTCCAGGTGCAGCCGGTCGCCCTCGACGGGCACCATGCGCGCCTCGATCTCCCAGAAGTTGCAGAACTTCTCCCAGCAGACCTGGACGTTGACGCCCATGACCAGGTTGGGCCGGGCCTGCCCCGGATAGCGGTCGCCCTGGCGCTTCATCCAGCGCCGCTTGAGCGCCATCCCGGCGAGCATGCAGGCCTCGGAGGAGCCGGTGGTGGAGCAGCCGACGGCCTTCTCGGGGTCGGGCGCGTTCCACAGGTTGGCCAGCATCGACACACAGCGCCGCTCCAGTTCGGCGGTGCGCGGGTACTCGTCCTTGTCGATCATGTTCTTGTCGAAGCACTCGGCCATCAGCACCTGGGCCTCGCGCTCCATCCAGGTGGTGACGAAGGTGGCCAGGTTGAGCCGGGCGTTGCCGTCGAGCATCAGTTCGTCGTGGACCAGCTGGTACGCGGTCGCGGGCGGCATCGGCCCGGCCGGGAGCCGGTGCTTGGGCGGCGCCATGCGCCTGCCCGCGACCGGATCGGCTCCCGCGTAGAAGGGGTTGACGGCGAGTCTCGGCAGTCCCTCGGCACCCTTGTGCAGCGACATAGCGCTCACAGTAGGCGCGATGCCGCGGCGCGGCAGGTCGAGCCGTCAGACCGAGGAGGCCATCGACAGCTTCGCCGCGAAGCCCAGGAACAGCACTGCCGCGCCCGAGGTCAGCCCGGCCGCCAGCCGCCTGCGGCGGCGGAACTGTGCGGCCAGGTGGGTGCCGCCGAATATCAGCAGGGTCAGGTAGCTGGCGCTGAAGACCTGCGCGATCGCGCCCAGTGCCAGGAAGGACAGCGCCGGATGGGCGTAGCCGGGATCGACGAACTGCACGAAGAACGTGGCGGAATCCAACTGCCTGTACGCTCGCGCTCATGACCGCTACGAAGAACGCTCCCGAGTGGACCGCTGAGGAACTGGCAGAGCTGGCCGAACTCCAGGCCAGGAATGAGGCACTACCGGAGGACGCGCCCCGGGGGCTCCTGTCGGTGCGGCTGTCGATTCTCACGAAGGACACCACTAGCCCGGCGCGGCAGGAACTCGACCTTCGCCGCTATGCCATTCGTGAGGGAATCAGGGTTGTGGGCGTCGCCCGCGACCTGGGCGTGTCCGCCACTAAGAAAGCACCGTGGGAGCGGAAGGAACTGGGGGACTGGCTTAACAACCGCACGCCAGAGTTTGACCTGATTCTGTTTTGGAAGCTTGACCGGTTCATTAGGCGCATCTCTGACCTGCACGAGATGATTAAGTGGTGCGAAAAGTTCGGGAAGAACCTGATTTCGCTAAAAGACACGTTGGACCTGTCGTCCCCGATGGCTCAGGCAATGGTGACGTTCATTGCGGCGGTTGCGGAGATTGAAGCCGCTAACACTAAGACCCGCGTTTCGTCGCACTGGGAATACACTAAGCAACAGGATCAATGGCGTATCGGTAAGCCGTCATTCGGCTACAAATCTACCGAGGTGGACGGGAAACGCCGCCTAGTGCAGGACCCTAAGCAAGCGCGCGTAGTGCGCTACATGTACGAAGCGGCAATGCGGGGGGTTCCGGCTAACCGAATCGCTAAGGTCCTGGACAGGGCTAAGGTCCCCACGTACAGCGATCGGACATGGAACAATCAGCAGATCCTTAGGATTCTCAGGAATCCTGCCGTTAAGGGCCTCCGCACCGAGGGGGGCACTAAGGCGGGAGCCTACAAATCTACGCCGGTACTCGATAAGCAGGGCCAGGAGATCAGGGTTACGGATGAACCGATCCTGACTGGTGACGAGTTTGAGAGCGTGCAAGCGGCGCTTGCGACCCGTGCGAAGAATAAGCGCCATCACGAGAAAAACCGTCGTCCTACCAGGTTCCTGGGCGTCATAAAGCACACGTGCGGCAGGAACGTTAACGAAACGAACAACTACAAAGCCCTTTCCAACGGGGAGGTTAAGGAATACCGGTATCTGCGGTGCCCGGAGTGCCGTAAGCCCGGGTTCGTCATCCCGGACCCTGAGCACGCCTATTCGTCTCTGGCGCAAGCCGTCTTTGAGGCCCTGGGGGATTACGAGGTGGTCCGCCGTGAGTACGCAAGGGGTGACGAAAACAGGCGTGAGCGGAAGCGACTTGAAGAGTCGATCGCCTATTACATGACTGGGCTGGAGCCTAACGGGAGGTTCGATAAGGCCGGGTTCATTCGGGAAAAGGCGGAGGCCACGTACGCCGCTCTCACCGAAGCCTGGGAGAAGATCACCCCGGAATCCACAAAGGATAGGTGGGTTTACGAAAGCACCGGCAGGACTTACCGCCAGCACTGGAATACTGGCGGCGTAGAGGCCATGGAAAGGGACCTACTGAGCGCGGGAATAACTTTCGAACTCGGGCGACAGGACGACGGGGAACTGTTGGGACAACTGGTCATCCCGCACGATGTTAAGGAGCGGCTGATCAGGATGGACAACAACTGGAGTTAGCGCCAGCGCGCTACGCGAAACCAAGATGCCCCCTCCGAAAGGAGGGGGCTTTTGTTATGTCAACTCTCGGATGGGTAAACAACATCAGCAACAATTTTCCGGTTACCGTCTTGGTCCTGGATTACGGTTACAACGCGCATAGTCCCCCTGTCATCGTGGGTGAGTGTCTTCGGTATGGCTTCCTTCTTTCGTTGGCGGCCCATTTGGGGGCCGGATGGACGCCGGGGCCGTCAAGGGCCCTGGGCGGCCCTTTGCGGGCCTTTCACGGCCTGGGTGAGGCCCTGGGACTCTGAGGCCCTGCTAGGCCCTCCTAGGGGCCGTTCTGTCGTTTCTGGGGCCATGGCGTCGGCACGGCTAGGCGTAGGGCGATAAAACGTCTGTGCGCCGTTCTCAGCGACTTTCACGGGCCCTAAGGCCCTGGGAGACGACAAAGGCCCCACAGGCCCTCACGGGGCCATACAGGGCCTCTTAAAGGGGATTGCTGAGGCAATCCCCGTCCCAGCGTCCTAAGGCGCTGGGTAAACAAACCTCCGGCCCGTAAGGAGCCGGGGAGATTAAGTCAGGAAGCCTTAACGGCTTCCCTACGTTGGGTAGTGAACCTGCGCCGATTAGAGGCGCTATACCGGACGGGCCGGTTAGCGGCCCCTCAGTCTTTAACTAACCCGGCGGTTTGGGCCGCCGGGGTTTAGAACGTTAGTTATTCATTAGGACCCGTTAACCGGGTCCAGGGCATAGAAAAGGGCACGCGCTAACGTGCCCTACTTGAGTCTTATTCATCTTTGCTCACCCAACGCTCTGTATAGATAGAGAGAAGGTTTACGTTTTCGCTGGTGAACGGCTACATCGCTTCATCCAGGAGTGAAGCGTCTTCATTGGCTAGTGAAGAGTTGTACCCATGGAGGCCATGAGAGGCCCTATCCCTCACCGCATGGTGTCGACAGTGGCTCGTACCCTTGCCCTCCTTGCGGGCAAGGTGGTGCGACAGAACCAAGCATCGGGCGGCGGATTCCGGGGTTAGTAGCCCGTACTCCTTACACCGCGCTATGGCGTTAGCGACGGCGCTTCCCGTTACCGGCATGACCGCGCCTGTCTTGCCGTCCACACGGGCCCCTAGGCGGGCCTGCAAGCCCTTAGGGCCGTATTCTGCGTGGCCTATTCGGTTAGCGTCGGCTAGTGCCAGCAACCAAACCCGCAGCCAAAGGGGTGCCGTCACGTTGTCTCCTGCGATCTTTCCCGCCTCCACCTGACTGAGGGCAAGCCATGGGCTATTGCCCGGGAAGTTAATCAACGGCCCTCCTTCTCATCCTCAATCGAGCGTGCATATCTACTAACGGAACAGGTCAACAGGTAACGGGTTGCCTTTATGTTCCAGTCGGCACGTTCGTCAGGATCTTCCCCGGCTGTGCCCTTAGAGACGCGGTAGGCGATGGAGTCACCCACTACCTGAGACAACTCGGGGTCCTCACAGATCATCCGGACCACGCCTTCCGGGG
This sequence comes from Streptomyces sp. RLA123, assembly GCF_056270165.1. Taxonomy (NCBI): domain Bacteria; kingdom Bacillati; phylum Actinomycetota; class Actinomycetes; order Kitasatosporales; family Streptomycetaceae; genus Streptomyces; species Streptomyces sp. RLA123. The sequence continues at coordinate 4,482,487 of NZ_JBWDOR010000003.1, forward strand.
TCATGCCGTAGTTCTCTGTCCAGCGTTCCACCGTGAAGCTTCTAGACATGCGCCTGCCTACTCCTCTCAAGTCCCTAGGACGGGCCCCAGGGCATACGAAAGGCCCGCACAGGGGAATCCCTGCTACGGGCCTCCCGTAGTTCCGCTGGGGGCCATTCCCGGCCTCCCTACGGCCGGTGGTCCTACCCGCCCCGCTGGGGGGCGGCGGGAACATCATGCACACACGTCCGGTGTATTCGTCAAGTGAATTCAAGGGCCCTTCCTGGGTCCTCTCCGGGCCGTTGGGTTACTTGGTTAGTTAGTTCGCATGCTAATTAACCTCTGCGCCCATCCCATAAACCGTGCACGCCCTATTAGGCGCGTGCCATTAGTGATTAGGAGAAAAGGATTAATGCCTAATGTGATGTGCTTGGGCTGCCACCGGTTGACCGGTTCGGTTACTGCTAGCCGGTGTGCGGACTGTGCCGCCGTTAAGGCGGCCCGTAAGGCTGCGTCCCGGCCTGCCCGGACTAACCGGCCATCCCCTTACGCCCGTGGCTATGACGCGGCCTACAGGCGCGCTCGCCTCCTGGTGCTACAGGCCCAACCCTGGTGCATCGTGTGCCGACACACGGGCAGCCCAGGGAATCCCCTCACGGCCGATCACATCGTGCCGGTTTCGCGGGGCGGAACTAACCACACGTCTAACCTTCGAACCTATTGCCGCTCCTGCAATTCCAGTAGAGGAAACAGAGGTGCATAGGCATTGCCACATGCCTATTAATGGTGAGGCATAAATGCGATTAATGACACACCTAGTGAGGCGTTACATAAACGCCCCGCAACGGTACTACATAGGTTAGAGGGCCTTTCATCTCAGGCCCTTAAATATCCCGACTTCATGCAGCGCAGCATGCATGCCTATACAGCGTTTATGCATAAGGGGGGATAGCCCCCTCGAAACTTGGACGACCTTCCTTAGGAACCCCCCTGTTCCTATCCCCCATGAACGCCCGGGAAAAAAACCAAAAATGGCACATGCATAATCGCTGCATATTCATGCAGCCCCCTATTCACGCATCTATGCATAGATGCATAAATAGTGAGACCGCTAATCCGCGTGTGCGGATGGATACCCAATTAGGACGCCCCGTTAGGGCGTCCTTTTCTTTTGCCCTAATACCCAAAATTAAGGCAGTCGCCGGCGACTCTAATCAATTTACCTAACCAAAGGAGAACACTAATGTCTAAGGGAATCATGACCGATTACGTGTGCGCCGTTTGTTCGGCGTCCTGGTGCAGCCTCATTAGGTCTGGCAGGCCCTCTAAGTTCTGTGGGCAGGAATGTGCCCGCGCCGCTAAGACGGCTAAGCAAAAGGCACGTCGGGAGGCACGCCGGGCGGGAACGCCACTGGAGGCCCCTACACGGCCTTACTGGGGGCCCTCGGCAGCCGTGGGCGGTGACCTTCACGCGGGAGCCGTAGGGGACTTCCTGGGCGTCATGGATGGTGCGTATCTCATTGACGGAGACACGTCCTGGGGCGGACGGGACAACGTGCCGGATGATGCACGGCACCCGGGCATTGCAGCCGGGCCCAATGAGGGCCGCACGGCTTCCCGTCACCTGAGGGTCATCGGCTCTAATCGCCCCTGGCACGAATGCCAGTGAAGCGGAAATCCGTATAGGTGAGGGCGTGATGAACCCTTGCGGCAACGGTTTACGAAAGACATTGCCGGTCTCCTTTGTTGCAAATCAAGTGGGTCGCCTTCCAACGTCAGGCGGCCCACTTTTTTTGTGCCCTTTTCCAGATTGGATGGTGTTACCCCCGTGAGTGATTCCCTTACTTATTCCTTTGTCGGCCTGCCTCGCACACAGCTTGAGGACATTGCCGGAGCCGCCATAGAGCGGGTTAGCAACCTCATTAGTGACGACATGACGCCCACTGACCAGGCTTGGGCCGGTGTGTGGCATGCCATTGCTGAGGCTGCCATGAGTGCCCAGCACGTCAAGACTGCGGCCGGGCAGACGGCCTAAGCGTTACCCCCTTCCTTTCAGGTCCCGCCGCTAACCCGGCAGGGGCCCTTTTTTGTTCCCTAAACGATTAGAGGTGTTTGCTTTGTCTTATCTACAGCTAGCCCGTAAGGGCCTAGAGGCCCGTGGGGCCCTACTTGAGGAATACAAGACGGTCCTTAACGACTCCGAGATTACGGAGGCCGACAAGCGGGCGCGTATGGAGAAGCTAGACCGCGCTATTGAGGAGAAGTCCGAAGAGGTTCGGGACTTCACCACTAAGGCTGAGGCGGAGGCGGAGACCCGTAAGCTTTCCGGGAAGCTGGGCAACCTGTTTACCAGTGCCGCCGGTTCCTGGGCGACTGCCGGACAGACTGAGGGCCGGTTTATCCTGCCCTCCGCTTCTCAGTATCTAGAGCAGCGTGACCTTGGCACGGGCGTCGGTTCTGGCGGTGTTGCCGTAACCCCTGAGGTTTACGGTCAGTTCGTTGTTTCCATGCGTAAGCGGTCCGCATTCCTGTCCGCTGGCGTTAACCTCCTGCCGATTGCGCAGGGTGGAAAGCTACAGGTTCCCGCCGTTACCGCCGATGGCACGGCCGGTGTCGTGGCTGAGGGTTCGGCTATCCCGCTTACCGACATGACCATTGCTGACGCGGGCTTCACCGCTTACAAGGTCGCCCAGGCCACGGGGATTACCAGTGAGCTACTGACTGACAGTACGCCGGACGTTCGGCAGGCTGTCTCGGATGCCCTTATCCGCAGCACTGCGGCGGCCGTAGATGACCTTTTCCTAGCCGGTACTGGCACTAACCAGCCGATCGGCATTACCAAGATTGCGGGCGTTGTGAGCACGCCGCTTTCTGCCGCTATCACCCTGGACAACGTGGCCGACGAGATGGCCGCTATTGAGGCCCAGGGCGGCACCGTGACTTCTATTCTGGCCGACCCGGGCACGTACAACGTGATCCGGAAGCTTAAGGCGTCCACTGCGGGCACCTATCATTCCTCGCCCTTTGCGGCCCAGGACGGGCCTAAGCAGGTTTGGGGTGCGAACCTCATTCCGGCCCCGCGTCTAGCGGCCGGGACGGTAATCCTCATGGATGCTTCGCAGGTTTATGTCGGCCTGCGGCAGGACGTGAACGTTGCCTATTCGGACCAGGTTAAGTTCCTGGAGGACAAGACGGTTGCGCGGGTTACTTCCCGCTGGGCCGGTGTGGGCCTCACGGACGTTAAGGCCGTCCGTGTCCTCACTAAGGCGATCAACGGTACCTGATGGCTACCGGAGCAAACGTAAGCGCGAACTTTGGTGCGGTCAGTGCGTTCCCGTCCGCAAAGGACAGGGACGGCCTGGGGGCGCCTAAGCGTCTGGGATTGGGTACCCCGGGCCCTGCCGATTTGGCGGGCACGCCTAACCCCTACGCCTTTTCTGGGCGTCGGGTAATTGTCCGGCTAGATGGCACGGCAAGCCCTGTGGTTAGGGTTACGGGCTTCCCTGGTGCGCATAACGCGCCGCCGGTTAGCCGCCCGCTAATCGACTTCTCCCCTATGCCTAACGGCCGGGAAGAGTATTGCTTTGTGGGCGACTGGCCTAAGGGCCCGTTTACGGTGTTCCTAACCCTGGAGGACGGTTCCATTGACCGGCTGGTTTACGGGCCGGGCCCGTTGCCTATTCCTGTTGCTCCTCAGGGGGAGGCGGCCCGCCGGGCGCGGCCTCCAAAGGAGAAGTAACCAACTAACTAACTTACTTACGTGCCGGGCCCTGGGTGGCTTTCTGCGGCACGATTAAGGGCCCCCGCAGTAGCGGGGGCCCTTTCTTTGTGCTGGGCCCTCTACGGGCCCGCTATGGCTTCCTGGGTGGGGGCTTACTTCTCTGCGGGGAAGTAAGTAAGGAAGTAAGTAAGGAACCCCCCCTCTGGCCCGTAGGGACACGTTTAGGCCCCTGCCTGTAGGCGGGGGCCCTTTCGTCGTTTCAGGCCCTCACAGGCCCGCCTAGGGGCCTTCCTGGGGCCTGGGGTGAACATCCTGTCGCTAGACGGTCCATCCGTCGGCAGGATGCCGACGGCGGGAACGATCCGTCGGAGGATCTTCGGCCGTAGGGCCCATCCGTCGGAAGATTTGCGGTCCGGGCCTAGGGTCGGGCCTGTAGCTGGGCTACCCGCGTAATGATCGCGTCCATAGCTTGATGCTCGTTAGCGCACCCGGTTACGGCCCAGTCTCCGCCCTGGGCTGCAAAGGTGCCGTTATCCAGTTTGAGCAACTGATAGAGGGTGCCGTTTACGGTCAACTCCCCAACGGTTCCGGCCGGTGCGTTCGTGTACGGATTCAACGTGTGTCCTCCTGCGGCCCGTTGGGGCCTCATGGGGCCACCTTGGCGGCCCTGTAAGCGATGAAAAAGGGGCCCGGCATCGGCGGCCGGGCCCCTTTCAACTCAGGCCCCTAGACGGGGGCCTGAGGGCTTTAGCGCATACCGCGTGACTCTGCGATACGGATCACATCGGAGAGGCATTCGGTCAACCGCCGTGCGGTCCAACGGTATTCGTCGGCCGAGACAATCCCCGTCCGGTTGATCAGGTGCTTTGCGTGACCCAACACCGCTGCCGCGCTGGCGAGTTGGGTTAGCTCCGCAGCGTCGGCCATTCGGGCCATGAATCCGTCTCCATTGTCCGTGCTGAGATAGCACGGCTTACCGTCGTCCGTAGTCCAGGGCAACAGCCTGGGCGTAATGCTCTCCAGGGGCCGTGTCGGCGCCTTTTCGGTGTGGGGGTCGATTACCGGCAGATAGCCGGACCACGTGTCGGCAAAGGCGTTCCCGTGCCTGCCCTCATGGCCTGCCAGGAGGACGCACGGGAGGAATCCGCGCCCTGTACCGCCGTGTTCCCGTCCGGGCCTGTACTGGCCGCACAGGGCCTCTGTTGCTGGTGTTCCCGCCGCTATGCTTCGCACTGTCGTCCTGTCTCCTCAGGTCGATCACGCCCCGGGGGCCGCTCCAACGGCCCGCCGGGGTCCTTACGTCTCTCACCTTACGCGCTATCGCGTTACCGCACTACCGCGATAGCCCATTAGCGCGTGATCGCGCACGCTGGTGAGCATGGATCTTGATCGCTCCGTCAAGGTGTGGCCGCAAGTGCGGGATGAGCTACGGCGACGGTTGGACGCTGGCCGGTACAAGCCTGGGGAGCGATTCCCGGGCACGGTGGCGATTGCGGCTGAGTTCGACGTGAGCCAGTCCACGGCACAGAAAGCGGTAGCGGACCTGAGGGCGGAGGGCCGGTTGCGGACGGTCCTAGGGCAAGGCTCGTTCGTTGCTGACCAGGGCGGCGCCTAGAGGGCCCCTGAGGGCCCGTCAGGAGTGCTCACGGTCACGGTGATTGGGCGCCGCTTGCGCCTGCCTGGTGTGCTTGCCAGGGCAGTGAACGGGGTCACCTGGTGGGGCTCCTGGGGCTCCCTGGGGGGCCTCTCGGGTAGGCCCAGGGCTCCTAGGGCCTGCCGTTGCTCCTGGGGGCTCATGCGGGCGAACTGGGCCGCTGCCTGGCGTAGGTCAGACATAGCAAACCCCCTGGTCAGAGCGTTCCGATCCTGCAACTTTCTGCACGAAGAAGGAGATGAAGAACAAGATCGCCTTCGGGTTGAGCAGGCTGATCACCAGCGCCCGCCGGAACGGCTGCTCGGCCTGCGCCGGCCCCTCGGCGGCGGCCGTCACCACCGGCTCCGGCTCTCCGGGACGCGCCCGCCACATCCGCAAGGCAGTTCGCGCCATGCCGAACGCGATCCAGGCCAGATAGCCGGCGCCCGCGTACTTCACGATGCCGAACAGGACGGGGTTCGTGGTGAGCAGGCCCGCCACCCCGGCCGCCGAGGCGGTCATCAGCACCGTGTCGCCGAGGAAGACACCCAGCGCCGCGCGGTAGGCGGTGCGGACCCCGCGCCGCGCGGCGACGGAGAGGGTGTAGAGGGAGTTGGGCCCCGGCAGGAGCACGATCAGCACGGTGCCGAGCAGATAGGTCGGCAGGTCGGTGATACCCAGCATGGGCACCAATATGGCACTTGCACCTCACGTGGCGTGAGGCCGGAGGGTGTGGTCATGAACACGAGCACGGGCTACTCGGTCGGGCAGGTGGCGGGTTTCGCCGGCGTGACCGTCCGCACGCTGCACCACTACGACGAGATCGGGCTGCTCTCGCCCAGCGACCGCAGCCACGCGGGCCACCGCCGCTACGGCGACGCCGACCTCGACCGGCTGCAGCAGATCCTCTTCTACCGGGAGCTCGGCTTTCCCCTGGACCAGGTGGCGGTCCTCCTCGACGACCCGGCCGCGGACCCGCGCGAGCACCTGCGGCGCCGGCACGAGCTGCTGACCGCGCAGATCGGGAAGCTGACGGAGATGGCCGAAGCCGTCCAACGAGCCATGGAGGCACGCACGATGGGCATCAACCTCACGCCCGAGGAGAAATTCCAGGTCTTCGGCGACTACGACCCCGACCAGCACGCGGAGGAGACCCGGGAGCGCTGGGGCGGCACCGGCGCGTACGAGCAGTCGCAGCGCCGCGCCGCTTCCCGCACCAAGGAGGACTGGCTGCGGATCAAGGCCGAGCAGGACGACTGGGCCGCCCGCCTGGTGGCGCTGCGCGGGACGGGGGCCCCGGCCGGCGGCGAGGCCGCGATGGACCTGGCCGAGGAGCACCGGCAGTTCATCGTCGACCACTACTACGACTGCACGTACGAGATCCACACCGGTCTCGCCGCGATGTATCTGGCCGATCCCCGCTTCCACGCCTACTACGAGGCGATCGCGCCGGGCAGCGCCCAGTACGTGCACGACGCGATCGTCGCCAACGCTAGGCGTGCTCAGGGGTGATGACCGCCGCCGTGCCGTAGGCGCACACCTCGGTGCCGACGTCGGCGGCCTCGCTGACGTCGAAGCGCATCATCAGCACGGCGTTCGCCCCGCGCGCCTGTGCCTGTTCGACCAGCCGCTCCATCGCCTGGGTGCGGGTCTGCGCCAGGGTCTTGGTGAGCCCCTTCAGCTCGCCGCCGACCAGGGATTTCAGGCCCGCGCCGATCTGGCTGCCCAGGTGGCGGGAGCGGACGGTGAGGCCGAAGACCTCGCCGATCACCCGCTCCACCCGGAAGCCGGGGACGTCGTTCGTGGTCACCACCAGGACGCTGGACCCCTGCCGCTGTCCGCCGCCGTACTCGTCGATATCCATGGGTGCATCGTGCGCGGCGATCGCCGTCCCGCGCGCGATGCACGCCGGGTCGCCGCGGAAATGGGGTGCTTCCCGCGGATTCCCCCGGAAGACGCTGATTCCGCAGTGACGGGCGATGTGCGGTGGTACGTGGTGGAACGCGTGGGAGGACCGTGGCCTGGAGTTCGTGCACAGGGAACGGTGGGGTCCCGACCGCGTTGATACTTTTGGCGCGTGACGACTATCGCCCTGGGCCCGCAATGGCTCGACCCCGATTACCTCATCTCGTCCGCGGGCCTGATCGGCCTGCTGGCGATCGTGTTCGCCGAGTCGGGTCTGCTCATCGGGTTCTTCCTGCCCGGTGACTCCCTGCTGTTCACCGGTGGCCTGCTGGTGGCAGGCGGCACGCTGGACTGGCCGATCTGGGCCGTCTGCCTGTTCGTCGTGATCGCCGCCATCGCCGGTGACCAGGTGGGCTACCTCTTCGGCCGCAAGGTCGGCCCCTCGCTCTTCCGCCGCCCGAACTCCAAGCTCTTCAAGCAGGAGAACATCGAGAAGGCGCACGAGTTCTTCGAGAAATACGGCGCCAAGTCGATCGTCCTGGCCCGTTTCGTGCCGATCGTGCGTACGTTCACGCCCATCGTGGCCGGCGTCAGCCGGATGAACTACCGCACCTTCGTCACCTACAACATCATCGGCGGCACCCTGTGGGGCGGGGGTGTGACGCTGCTCGGCTACTGGCTCGGGCAGATCGCCTTCGTGCGCGAGCACATCGAACTGATGCTGGTCGCGATCGTCCTGGCCTCGGTCGTCCCGATCGCCATCGAGTTCCTGCGGGCCCGCTCCGCCGCGAAGAAGGCCCCGCCGCGGCCGGAGTCCCCGGCCGACGGCGCCGGGCCTGTGCCGCCGCCGTCGGTCCAGAGCCCCACCGCTTCCGGCGGCGGGCGCCACCGGGCGAACCGGCGTTAGCGTCCGGGGTTGAGGGGCAGTCGAACCGCTGTGCCTGGGGGAGGGTGGCGACACCCTCCCCCAGGCATGCCCGGCGCAGGATCACGTCGAGAGGAGGAACCCGTGCCGCACCGGCCCCCGGAGGAGCCCGAGCAGTCGGCCGGCGGCTCGGAATTCACCCCGCCGCTCGGGGTCGACCTGCCCCGGCCGGAACCGCAGGGTTCCGCCTTCACACCTCCGAAGACCTCCCCGCAGTTGTCGCACCCGGCGTTCACGCCCCCCGAGGGCATCCCGGTGGTCAGCCTCTCCAAAGAGGCTCCCTGGCCCGACCGCATGCGGACGATACTGCGCATGCCGCTCGGCGAGCGGCCGGCGCCGGAGCAGCCCGGCGCGCAGCCGGAGGCCGGTACCGGGCCCGCCGTGCCGCGTGTGCTCGACCTGACGCTGCGCATCGGGGAGCTGCTGCTCGCCGGCGGCGAGGGCGCGGAGGACGTCGAGGCCGCGATGCTGGGCGTGGCCCACGCGTACGGGCTCGGCCGGGTCGAGCCGAGCGTGACCTTCACGCTTTTGGGCATCTCGTACCAGCCCTCGCTGGTGGACCCGCCCGCCACCGCTAACCGCACGGTCCGCCGCCGGGCCACCGACTACACGCGCCTCGCGGCCGTCTTCCGGCTGATCAACGACATCACCGCGGCCGACCTCAGCCTCGAGGACGCCTACCGCCGCCTCGCGCTGATCCGCCGCAACCGCCACCCCTACCCCGGCTGGCTGCTGACGGCCGCCGCCGGGCTGCTCGCGGGCGCGGCGAGCCTCCTGGTGGGCGGTGGCGGCCCGGTGGTCTTCGCGGTCGCCGCGCTCGGGGCCATGCTGGGCGACCGGCTGGCCTGGCTGTGCGCGGGGCGCGGGCTGCCGGAGTTCTACCAGTTCGTCGCCGCGGCCATGCCGGCCGCCGCGCTGGGCGTGTTCATCGCCCGCTTCGGCCATGTCCTGCCGGGCACGAGCACGCTCCAGGCCTCCTCGGTCATCACCGGTGGCCTGTTCGCACTGATCCCGGGACGGGCCCTGGTGGCGGCCGTACAGGACGGCCTGACCGGCTTCTACATCACCGCCTCGGCCCGGCTGCTGGAGGTGATGTACCTCTTCACCGGCATCGTCATCGGCGTCACCCTGATCCTGTACGCCGGGGTCAGCCTGGGCGCCGAGCTGGATCCGGACCAGGCGCTGCGCGCGTACGAGAACCCGCCGCTGCAACTGGTGGCGGCGATGGTGCTGAGTCTGGCCTTCGCGGTGCTCCTGCAGTGCGAGCGCGGTGTGCTGGCGCTGGCCGCGCTGAACGGCGGGGTGGCCTGGACGGTCTACGCGGCGCTGCACCAGGAGTCCCTCGGCATCGGGATGTCGCCGGTGGCCGCGACCGCCGTCGCCGCGGGGCTGGTGGGCCTGTTCGGGCAGATGCTCTCCCGCTACCGCTTCGCCTCCGCGCTGCCGTACGTGACGGCCGCGATCGGGCCGCTGCTGCCCGGCTCGGCGACGTACTACGGACTCCTCGGGCTCACCCGGGGGCATCTGGACCAGGGTTTCGCCTCGCTCACCAAGGCTGCCGCGCTGGCGCTCGCGGTGGCCATCGGAGTGAACCTCGGCGGCGAGATGGCGCGGCTCTTCCTGCGCCTGCCCGGTGGCGCTGACCAGGCACGACGCCGTGCGGCGGCGAAGCGCACGCGCGGATTCTGAGCCCTGCGGGCCCACGGACGGCCGTTCCTGATGATGTGTCGGGAAATCTGATGTTAACTGTCCGTATCGTGGTCGTAGTTGACTGTAATCATTCCCGGGGGTTTCACTGCGTACGTGAGTGCCCGATCCGGGGCAAAACCGAACTTTCGGAGGCGAGGAGCCTTGGCTGACGAGCTGTTGAGCCCGCTGGATCTCGCCTTCTGGAATCTCGACTCACCAGGCCATCCCATGTACCTGGGCGCCGTCGCCGTCTTCGAGCGCGCTCCGGGGCACCCGGTCGACGCCGAGGGCCTGGCGGCCCTTATCGCCGCGCGCGCCGAGAAGGCCCCGCGCATGCGCCAGCGCGTACGCGACGTCTGGTACGGCGTCGGCGGCGCCGCCTGGGCCCCCGACGAGCACTTCGACGTCCGGCGCCATGTGCACGCCGTCCGGCGCGCCGACACCTCCGCGGCCGTCGCCGAGCTGATGTCCCGTCCGATGGACCGCGAGCACCCGCCGTGGGAGGTGTACGTCATCGAGGGCGCCCCCGACGCGCCCGTCTCCGTGCTCGTCAAACTGCACCACGCGCTGGCCGACGGCCTGCGCGCGGTGGAGTTCGGGGCGGTCCTGCTCGACCAGGGCGCACGCCAGGCGGCGGCCCCGGCTGCCCGGGCCACTCCGGCGCCGCCCGCGCCCCGGCAGCCGGCCGGCCTCCACCTTCCGGCCCTGCCGGGCCTGCCGGGTCTTTCAGGGCTCCCCGACCCGCGGCAGGTGGTCGCCTCCCTGCCGTCGCGGGTGCGCGAGGCGGGACGGGCGCTGGGCATCGGCTCGGCGGTGCTGCGGGCCTCGCTCGACCCCGGCGGGCCTGCCGCGCTCGGTGCCGCGCCGCGGCACGGCGGCGCGCCGCGCCGCTTCGCCGGCGCCTCGCTGGACGTGGACGACATGCACCGGGTCCGCAAGACCAGCGGCGGCACCGTCAACGACGTCGTGATGGCCGTCGTCGCCGGCGCCCTGCGGCGCTGGATGGAGTCGCGCGGCGACGACCCGGACGGGCCGGGCCCGCGCGCGCTGATCCCGGTGGCGCGCCGCCGCCGCAAGGGCGTACGCGGCGGGCGGGGCAACCGGATCTCCGGCTACCTGCTGCGGCTGCCGGTCGGCGAGGCCGACCCGCTGACCCGGCTGCGCGGTGTGCGCGAGGGCATGGACCGCAACAAGGCCGCCGGGCCCGACACCGGCCCCGGGGCGGTGGCGCTGCTCGCCGACAGCGTGCCGCCGCTCGCGCACCGCTTCGCGGCGCCGCTGCTGGCCGCCTCCGCGCGCCTGCTGTTCGACGTGCTGGTCACCAACGTGCCGATGCTCGACGTGCCGCTGACGCTGGACGGCTGCCGGATGACCGAGCTCCACCCGATCGCCCCGCTCGCCCGCGGCCAGTCGCTGGCCGTGGCCATCTCCACCTACCGCGGCCGGGTGCACATCGGGCTCTTCGCGGACGCCGCCGCCGTGCCGGACGCGGACGCGCTGGCCGCCGCGCTGCACGGCTCCCTGGCCGAACTGCTGGCGGCCTGCGGGGAGGGCGAGGACGCTACGCGACGGCAGCTCTGAGCACACACGAGGGCGGCGCGTCCCGGCAGGGAGCGCGCCGCCCTCGGTGCGGGCACGGCGTCAGTGGCCGCCGTGCTCCTTCAGGCGCTTGTAGGACGCGTCGATCTCGGCCTCGGCCTCGGCGCGGCCGACCCAGTTGGCGCCCTCGACGGACTTGCCGGGCTCCAGGTCCTTGTAGACCTCGAAGAAGTGCTGGATCTCCAGGCGGTCGAACTCGGAGACGTGGTGGATGTCGCGCAGGTGCTCCACGCGCGGGTCGGACGCCGGCACGCACAGCAGCTTGTCGTCGCCGCCGGCCTCGTCCGTCATGCGGAACATGCCGATCGTGCGGCAGCGCACCAGGACGCCGGGGAAGGTCGGCTCGTCCAGCAGGACGAGGGCGTCCAGCGGGTCGCCGTCCTCGCCGAGGGTGTTCTCCACGAAGCCGTAGTCCGCCGGGTAGACCGTCGAGGTGAACAGGTGCCTGTCCAGGCGGATACGACCGGTCTCGTGGTCCACTTCGTACTTGTTCCGGGAACCCTTCGGGATCTCGATCGTGACGTCGAACTCGAGCACAGCCTGTCCTCCATGATCAGCACATACTTCTGGTGATTAAGTGTCTCCCACGCTTGTGTGTGGTCGCGAAAGGGGCTGGTCCGGGGTGCCCGTCTCCAAAAACTGGCAGGTGGTGGCGGGGTCGACCGCCACCGGCCTCGCTGTGGCGCTGACGGTGGTGGCCCTCGCGGGACCGTGGGAGTCAGGCCAGCGTACGGCCGAACGGGTGAGGGCTGCCTCCTGGGAGGGAAAGCCCGGGGACGTGGCCGGACTCCGGCAGCCGTCCAGGAAGCCCGTGGGCGGCCGCAAGGGTGCCGCCGCGCCCGCGCCGGCGCCCGAGGTGCTCGCCGCCGCCACGGGGACGCGGGAAACCGTGCCGGCGGGCGCCGGCGGCCTCGCCGGCCGGCTCGCCCCGCTGCTCAAGGACGGGGCGCTCGGCCCGGTGACCACCGGGGCGGTCGTCGACGCGGCCACCGGTGAGGGGGTCTGGGGCCACCGGGAGGGCACCGCGGCCGTGCCCGCCTCCACCACGAAGATCGCCACGGCGGTCGCCGCGCTGTCGCTGCTCGGACCCGACCACCGGCTCACCACGGGTGTCGTCGCGGACGGCGACGCCCGCGTCGTGCTGGTCGGCGGCGGCGATCCCACCCTCACGGCCCGCAAGTCCGCCGGGGGCGGCTACGCGGCGGCCTCGCTCCGCACCCTGGCCGACGGCACCGCCCGCACCCTCAAGGCCCGCGGCACGCGCACCGTACGGCTGTCGTACGACACGTCGCTCTACAGCGGGCCCGCCGTCCACCCCATCGGGTACAACGACAACATCGCCCCGGTCGCCGCCCTCATGGCGGACGAGGGCCGCGCCGACGGCAAGAGCTGGAAGGGCCCGGCCGCCCGCGTCCGGGACCCGGCGGCCAAGGCGGCGACCGCCTTCGCGGGGATGCTCCGCGACCGGGGCGTGAAGGTCACCGGCGCGGTGGACCGGCGCTCGGCCCCCGAGGGGCACCCCGCCGACCGGCTGGCGGTGGTGCGCTCGGCGCCCCTGTCCGACCTGGTCGAGCGGATGCTGACCAACAGCGACAACGACATCGCCGAGGCCCTGGCCCGGCACACCGCCCTCGCCGCCGGACTGCCCGGCTCCTTCAGCGGCGGGGCGCAGGGCATCTCCTCCGCCCTGCGCGAGCTGGGGGTCCCGCTGAAGGGGGCCCGTTTCACCGACGGCAGCGGTCTCAACCGGGCCGACCGGCTCACCGCCGACCAGCTCGCCCGGCTCCTGGTGCTGGCCGGCGACCCCGAGTACCCCGAGCTGCGGCCCACCCTGACGGGCCTGCCGGTCGCCCACTTCACCGGCTCGCTGAAGGAACGCTTCACCGGGGACGACGCCGGGGGCGGCGGCGGCGTCATCCGCGCCAAGACCGGCACCCTCACCGGGGTCAACGCCCTGGCCGGCACCGTCGTGAACGCCGACGGCCGGCTCGTCGCCTTCGCCTTCCTCACCAACGGCACCACCAGCCCCGCGTCCGCCCAGCGCGCCCTGGACCGGCTCGCCTCCGCGGTGGCCCGGTGCGGCTGCCACGGTTGACCCGACACCCCGCGAACGCTCCCGGGCGCGGGGGACAGCACGTACCGTGAAGGAATGACGAGCATCGGTGGTGCGGAGATGGTCGACTGGAATCTCGCGGTCGCGACCGCGACCCGCTTCGTGCGGCCCGGACCCGAGGTCGGCCGGGACGAGGCGCGTGCGGTGGTCGCGGAACTGCGGGGGTACGCGAAGGAGTCGGAGGCCCACGTACGGGCGTTCACGCGGATGTTCGGGGACGAGGAGCCCACGGACGCCGGGACGCCCGTCCTGATCGTGGACCGCCCCGGATGGATCAAGGCCAATGTGGCCGGCTTCCGCGAGGTGCTGAAGCCGCTGCTGGACAAGATGCAGGCCCGCAAGCCCGGGGGTCCCGGCGGCGCCGTGCTCGGCACCGTCGGCGGCAAGGTGACCGGGGTCGAGGTCGGGATGCTGCTGAGCTTCCTGTCCTCGCGCGTCCTCGGCCAGTACGAGACGTTCGCCCCGGCGTCCCGGGACATGCCCGCCGGCCCCGCGGTGCCGGGACCGGGCGAGCCGCGGACCGGGCGGCTGCTGCTGGTGGCCCCCAACATCGTCCACGTGGAACGCGAACTCGACGTGGACCCGCACGACTTCAGGCTCTGGGTGTGTCTGCACGAGGAGACCCACCGCACGCAGTTCACGGCCGTCCCGTGGCTGCGCGACCACATCGAGCAGGAGGTCCAGGCCTTCCTCGGCGAGACCGAGATCGACCCCTCCACGCTGATCGAGCGGCTGCGCGAGGCGTTCCAGTCCTTCTCCGGCGGCCGCCCCGAGGCCGAGGAGGAGGCGATCGACTCCGGGCCCGAGGACGGCCCCAGCCTGATCGACCTCGTGCAGACCCCGAACCAGCGGGAGATCCTGGGCCGGCTGACCGCCGTGATGTCGCTGCTGGAGGGGCACGCCGACTACGTGATGGACGGCGTCGGCCCGGACGTGGTGCCGTCGGTGGCCGAGATCCGGGAGAAGTTCCAGCGCCGCCGGCAGAGCGGCGCGGGGCGGCTGGACCAGGCGCTGCGCAAGCTGCTGGGGCTGGACGCCAAGCTGCGCCAGTACCGGGACGGCGAGCGCTTCGTGCGGGCCGCGGTCGACCAGGCGGGCATGGACGGCTTCAACCGGATCTGGACCTCGCCCAACACGCTGCCGACGAAGCTGGAGATCGCCAAACCGGCGGAGTGGGTGGCGCGGGTGCACCGCAGGACCGGGACCTGACCCACGGAGGGCGTTCACGCCCCGGCTCCACCCGTTACCCCACCCCGGCCCCAGCCGTTGTTCCAGCCGCCCTTTGCCCGTCTTTTCGCCAGCCCTTTCACCCGTCCGAGGGACCGTCGGCGCAGCGTAAGCGTGCAATGCTCGGGTATTGCACGCTGTCTGTCACCATCTAGCTACCCTGCGTCACTCCACTGCCTCCACTGCTCCGCAGTGCTCTTCAGGAGGGAAACCGGACATGGGTCCCCACCCCGCGGTCGCGGCGATACGCCTCGCGGTCCGCCGCGTACTCCAGGACGTCCTGACCGACCACGCGGGCGGCAGCCCGCTGGTGCTCGCCGCCTGCAGCGGCGGCGCCGATTCCATGGCACTCGCCACCGCGCTCGCCTTCGAGGCCCCCAAGCTCGGCATGCGCGCCGGCGGTGTGACCGTCGACCACGGCCTCCAGGACGGCTCGGACGTCCGCGCCGTGGACGTGGCCGCACGCCTGCGCGGCCTGGGCCTGGACCCCGTGGACGCGGTCGCGGTGACCGTGGGCCGCCAGGGCGGCCCCGAGGCCGCGGCCCGCGACGCCCGCTACGCGGCCCTCGACGCCGCCGCGGAGCGCGCCGGAGCGTCCGCCGTGCTGCTCGGCCACACCCGCGACGACCAGGCCGAGACCGTGCTGCTGGGACTGGCGCGCGGCTCGGGCATCCGGTCGCTGTCCGGCATGCCGTCGGTCAACGGCCGCTACCGCCGGCCCTTCCTGCTGCTGGACCGGGACACGGTCCGCAAGGCCTGCCTGGCGCAGGGCATCGACGTGTGGGAGGACCCCCACAACCACGACCCGGCCTACACCCGCTCCCGCGTCCGCCACGAGGCCCTGCCCGTGCTGGAGAAGTCCCTCGGCAAGGGCGTGGTCGAGGCGCTGGCGCGTACCGCCCAGCTCTCCCGCGACGACGCGGACGCCCTCGACCAGTGGGCCGCCGAGGCGGAACGGTCCGCCGTCGCTGCCGAGGGCGGCCTGGACATCTCCCGCCTGCTCGTACTCCCCCCGGCCGTACGCCGCCGGGTCCTGCGCCGCGCGGCCGTCGCCGCGGGTTCCCCGCCCGGTTCGCTCTTCGCCCGGCACATCGAGGAGACCGACCGCCTGCTCACCGCCTGGCGCGGCCAGAAGCCGCTCAACCTGCCGGGCGGAGTCGCCGTCGGGCGGCGCAATGGCAGACTGTTCTTCCAGGCCTTGTAGACCGAGCCGGAAGTTGTACGGGTGAACGAGAACGACATGGGCACCGACCTCGAGAAGGTGCTCATCTCCAAGCAAGAGATCGACGCCAAGCTGGCGGAGCTGGCTGCGAAGATCGACCGGGACTACCAAGGCAAGGACCTGCTCATCGTCGGCGTCCTCAAGGGCGCGGTGATGGTCATGGCGGATCTCGCCCGCACCCTGTCCTCGCACGTCACGATGGACTGGATGGCCGTGTCCTCGTACGGCGCGGGGACCAAGTCGTCCGGCGTGGTGCGCATCCTCAAGGACCTGGACACCGACATCGCGGGCCGTGACGTCCTGATCGTCGAGGACATCATCGACTCCGGCCTGACCCTGTCCTGGCTGATCAGCAACCTCGGCTCGCGCCGTCCGGCCTCGCTGGAGGTCTGTACGCTGCTGCGGAAGCCCGATGCCGCCAAGGTCAAGATCGACGTCAAGTACGTCGGATTCGACATCCCGAACGAGTTCGTGGTCGGCTATGGCCTCGACTTCGCGGAGAAGTACCGGAACCTGCCGTTCATCGGCACTCTTGCGCCGCACGTGTACGGCGGCTGAGGTCTGCGGGAACCCTCACGCGCTCCGCGGCGTTGGAGGGTGGTAACGCTGTTTGTTAACGGTCTCCGGCGACTTCAGGTGACAATGCTGGGGTACCGTCCGAAGGTCGGTTCATACACCGGATGCACCGGCGGCTCACCCGCCGCTGTGCCTCACTGTGGCAGGAGGGACGGGGCCGTGATCGCCCCGCATGGATGGACGTAAAGCGCTATTTCCGTGGGCCAGTCATGTGGATCGTGCTGGCTGTCCTCGCCGTGGTCGTATTGATGCAGGTCGTCGGCTCGTCCGGCGGCTACAAGACGGTGGACACCGGCCAGGTCATCGCGGCGATCGACACCAATCAGGCCAAGTCGGCAGAGCTGACCACAGGTGACGAGAGCACCATCAAGGTCCAGCTCAAGGACGGCGCCAAGGTCAATGGCAAGGACCTCGGCTCCTCGAAGATCAAGGCGAGCTACATCGGCGACCAGGGCGTCGACATCGCGAAGACGCTGCAGACGAAGTCGGAGAACGGCCAGCTCCCGCAGGGGTACACCGTCGCTCCCTCGAAGCAGAACGCCTTCGTCGGCATCCTGCTCTCGCTGCTGCCCTTCGTACTGATCGTCGTCGTGTTCCTGTTCCTGATGAACTCGATGCAAGGCGGCGGCTCCCGGGTCATGAACTTCGGGAAGTCCAAGGCCAAGCTGATCACCAAGGACACCCCGAAGACCACCTTCTCCGACGTCGCAGGCGCGGACGAGGCGGTCGAGGAGCTCCAGGAGATCAAGGAGTTCCTCCAGGAGCCGGCCAAGTTCCAGGCCGTGGGCGCCAAGATTCCCAAGGGTGTGCTGCTGTACGGCCCGCCCGGTACCGGTAAGACGCTGCTCGCGCGTGCTGTCGCGGGCGAGGCGGGCGTGCCGTTCTACTCGATCTCGGGTTCCGACTTCGTCGAGATGTTCGTCGGTGTCGGTGCCTCCCGGGTCCGCGACCTGTTCGAGCAGGCCAAGGCGAACGCCCCGGCCATCGTCTTCGTCGACGAGATCGACGCCGTCGGCCGGCACCGCGGTGCGGGCCTCGGCGGCGGTCACGACGAGCGCGAGCAGACGCTGAACCAGCTGCTGGTCGAGATGGACGGCTTCGACGTGAAGGGTGGCGTCATCCTGATCGCCGCCACCAACCGCCCGGACATCCTGGACCCGGCGCTGCTGCGTCCCGGCCGCTTCGACCGGCAGATCGCCGTCGACCGTCCGGACCTGCAGGGCCGCCTGGAGATCCTCCAGGTGCACCAGAAGGGCAAGCCGGTCGCGCCGGACGTCGACCTCAAGGCCGTCGCCCGCCGCACCCCCGGCTTCACCGGTGCGGACCTCGCCAACGTCCTCAACGAGGCGGCGCTGCTCACCGCGCGCAGCAACAAGAAGCTGGTCGACAACTCGATGCTGGACGAGGCCATCGACCGCGTCGTGGCCGGGCCGCAGAAGCGCACCCGGATCATGTCCGAGAAGGAGAAGAAGATCACCGCGTACCACGAGGGCGGACACGCCCTGGTCGCGGCGGCTTCTCCGAACAGCGACCCGGTCCACAAGATCACGATCTTGTCGCGCGGCCGTGCGCTGGGCTACACGATGGTGCTGCCGGACGAGGACAAGTACTCCACCACCCGCAACGAGATGCTCGACCGGCTGGCCATGACCATGGGCGGCCGCGCGGCGGAGGAGCTCGTCTTCCACGACCCGACCACCGGTGCCGCGGACGACATCGACAAGGCCACCACCACGGCCCGTGCGATGGTCACCCAGTACGGCATGACCGAGCGGCTGGGCGCGATCAAGTTCGGGTCGACTGACGGCGAGCCGTTCCTCGGCCGGGAGATGTCCCACCAGCGCGACTACTCGGAAGAGGTCGCCGGGCTGGTCGACGAAGAGGTCAAGAAGCTCATCGAGACCGCGCACAACGAGGCGTGGGAGATCCTTGTCGAGAACCGCGACGTCCTCGACAACCTCGTTCTGGCCCTCCTGGAGAAGGAGACGCTGAACAAGGAGGAGATCGCCGAGGTCTTCAAGCAGATCGTCAAGCGTCCGCCGCGGCCGGCCTGGACGGGCTCCTCGCGACGTACGCCGTCGACCCGCCCGCCGGTGCTCTCGCCCAAGGAGCTCGCCCTGACCAACGGCACCCAGCCGTCGGCCAACGGCACGGCCACCACGGCCGGCTCGCTGAGCAAGTCCGCCGAGAGCGTCGAGCTCCCGGAGGAACCCGGCGCCGAGGGCTGACGCCCCCGGCGTGGGATCGCTCACGCCCAACGGAATGTCCGCCGTGCCCCCCAGGTTCCTATCCTGGGGGGCGCGGCTTTTCCCGCGCGGCACGGCGTACGAGGAACGAGGCACACCATGACCGACCCGGTGACCCTTGAGGGCGACCAGAGCCCCATCGGCGAGTTCGACGAGAAGCGTGCCGAGAACGCGATCCGCGAACTCCTCATCGCCGTGGGTGAGGACCCCGACCGCGAGGGTCTGCGCGAGACCCCGGCGCGGGTCGCGCGGTCGTACCGGGAGATCTTCGCCGGGCTCTACCAGGAGCCGGAGGACGTCCTGACGACGACCTTCGACCTCGGGCACGACGAGATGGTCCTGGTCAAGGACATCGAGGTGCTCTCCAGCTGCGAACACCACCTGGTCCCGTTCGTGGGGGTCGCGCACGTCGGTTACATCCCGTCGATGGACGGCAAGATCACCGGACTGTCGAAGCTGGCCCGGCTGGTGGACGTCTTCGCCCGCCGTCCGCAGGTGCAGGAGCGGCTGACCACCCAGATCGCGGAGTCCCTGATGCGGATACTCGAACCGCGCGGTGTGATCGTGGTCATCGAGTGCGAGCACATGTGCATGTCGATGCGAGGGGTCCGCAAGCCCGGCGCCAAGACCCTCACCTCGGCGGTGCGCGGGCAGCTGCGCGACCCCGCCACGCGGGCCGAGGCCATGAGCATGATCATGTCGCGCTGAACCGATCGCCCGCGGCGTCCGGCGAGGGTCCCCCCGGGCGGGTACGACATCCGGGGGGACACGGTTGTGCCACCGACGCAACCTGCGGGCGGGAGTTCACGTCCTACAGGGCGCACCTCTCTGTACGCGATTGGGGCGTACGGCACTTTTCCGCATCGCTGGAGCTTGGTGGGGCCATGTCTGTCGTCGCAGAGGAAGATCCCGGAGTACGGGTGTCCCGGGGAGCCGAGCGGAGGCTTCCCGCGGTGGTGCCCGCCGCGGCGTCACCTCGGGCGGTGGGGACGGCGTGTGCGCTGATCGGGCTGATGGACCTGGCGGCCGGGATCTTCCCCCGCTTCCGGAACAGCCGGATGCACGTGCTGGCGGGGGTCGTCCCCGGAACCGTCACCTCGGTGGCCGCGGCGGCGGCCGTGGTGACGGGCATCTTGATGCTGATGCTGGCGCACGGTCTCAAGCGGGGGAAGAAGCGCGCCTGGCGGGCGGCGGTGATCCTGCTGCCGATCGGCGGGGTGGCGCAGGTGCTGCACCGTCACTCCCTGGGCGGGGCGGTGCTGTCGGCGGCCCTGCTGGCCCTGCTGATCCGGTACCGGGCGGAGTTCTCGGCGCTCGGTGATCCGCGCACGCGGTGGCGGGCGGTGGCGGCGTTCGCGGGACTGAGCGGGCTCAGCGTGGTGCTGGGGCTGGTCATCGTCAGTGCGCACCCGGCGGCGGAGATGGGCGACCCGACGGCGTCGCAGCGGCTCACCGAGGTGGTGTACGGGCTGCTCGGCTTCGACGGGCCCGTCAGCTACGCCACCGACCAGGCGGCCGATGTCGTCGCGTACTCGCTGGGCGGGCTCGGCTTCCTGATCACCGCGACCACCGCGTACCTGGTGCTGCGCCCCGCCCACCCGGTCGCCGAACTGACCGAGGAGGACGAGGAGCGGCTGCGCGGCCTGCTGGTCCGGCACGGTGCCCGCGACTCGCTCGGGCACTTCGCGCTGCGCCGGGACAAGAGCGTGGTGTTCTCCCCGAGCGGCAAGGCGGCGGTCTGCTACCGCGTGGTGTCCGGGGTTATGCTGGCCAGCGGCGACCCGATCGGCGACGTCGAGGCCTGGCCGGGCGCGATACAGCGGTTCATGGCGGAGGCCCGCGCCCACGCGTGGATCCCGGCGGTGATGGGCTGCAGCGAGACCGGCGGCGAGGTGTGGACCCGGGAGACCGGGCTGGACGCGCTGGAACTGGGCGACGAGGCCGTCGTGGAGACGGCGGCGTTCTCGCTGTCCGGGCGGGCCATGCGCAATGTGCGGCAGATGGTGAAACGGATCGAGCGGGCCGGCTATGTCTGCAAGGTGCGCCGGGTGGGCGAGTTGGACGAGAGCGAGCGCGCGGCGATCCGGCGCGCGGCCGACGCGTGGCGGGGCACCGAGACCGAGCGGGGCTTCTCGATGGCGCTGGGCCGCATCGGCGACCCGTCCGACGCGGAGTGCGTGGTGGCGACGGCCTACGACGCGGAGGGCGAACTGCGGGCGGTGCTGCACTTCGTGCCCTGGGGGACCGACGGGATGTCCCTGGACCTCATGCGGCGCGACCGTGCCGCCGACCCCGGCCTGAACGAACTGCTGATCGTCGCGGCGCTGCAACGGGCGCCGGAACTCGGGGTGAAGCGGGTCTCGCTGAACTTCGCGATGTTCCGCTCGGCGCTGGCGCGCGGCGAGCGGCTCGGCGCCGGACCGGTGCTGCGCACCTGGCGCGGGCTGCTGGTCTTCCTGTCGCGCTGGTTCCAGATCGAGTCGCTGTACAAGTTCAACGCCAAGTTCCAGCCCGAGTGGCTGCCGCGCTTCCTGGTCTTCCGCGCCACGAAGGACCTGCCCCGGATCGGCCTGGCCGCGATGCAGGCCGAGGGGTTCGTCACCCTGGCCCTCCCCGCCTGGGCCTCCCGGCGTCTTCGGTGACCGCCGTCCGGCCCGCCCCATAGGCTGGCCCCATGGGTACGATGCGCGGCCACGTGGCCGGATTGCCGTCCTGGGACCGGTGCGCGGTCATGGGCGTGGTGAACGTCACGCCGGACTCGTTCTCCGACGGCGGCGAGTGGTTCGACCCGGAGCTGGCAGTGAAGCACGGGCTGGACCTGGTGGCGGCCGGGGCGGACCTGGTGGACGTGGGCGGTGAGTCGACCCGTCCGGGGGCGGCGCGCGTGGACGAGGCGGAGGAACTGCGCCGGGTCATCCCGGTGGTCAGGGAGCTGTCCGGCTCCGGGGTCGTGGTGAGCGTCGACACGATGCGGGCCGCGGTCGCGGAGAAGGCGGTCGAGGCGGGCGCGGCGCTGGTCAACGACGTCAGCGGCGGCCTCGCGGATCCGGCGATGATCCCGGTCGTGGCGGCGTCGGGCAGCCCGTTCGTGGTGATGCACTGGCGCGGCCAGAGCATCGACATGAACAACCGCGCGGTGTACGCGGACGTGGTCGGCGAGGTCACCGACGAGCTGCGGCGCCGCTTCGACGCCGCGGTGTCCGGCGGGATCGATCCGGAGCGGATCGTCCTCGATCCGGGCCTGGGCTTCGCCAAGGACGCGGAGCACGACCTCGCGCTGATCGAGCACATGGAGGACCTGCGGACGCTGGGCCGCCCGCTGCTGATCGCGGCCTCGCGCAAGCGGTTCCTCGGCAGGGTCCTGGCCGGAGAGGGCGGTGATCCGCCGCCGGCGCGCGAACGGGACGCGGCGACGGCCGCGGTGACCGCCATCGCCGCGAGCCGGGGGGCGTGGGCGGTGCGGGTGCACGAGGTGCACGACAGTGCGGACGCGGTCCGCGTGGCGCGGGCGATCGAAGGGGCGCGATGAACGAGCGGCGGCAGTGGGCTCAGCGGGGTCAGCGGAGTCGGCGGGACGCGGCGGCGCAGGGGCTGTCGCGGTGACGCCGCGCACGGCCGAGGCGGCGCAGGTCGAGCAGGCGAACCAGGCGTTCTACGACGCGGTGGAGCGCTCGGACCTGGACGCGCTGGAGGAGCTGGTACTGACCGGCCCGCTGGCGGAGACGGTGTCGGTGGTGCACCCGGGGTGGCCGGTGCTGCGCGGGCGCCGGGAGGTGATGCGCTCGTACGCGCTGATCATGGCGAACACCGAATACATCCAGTTCTTCCTCACGGACGTGGAGGTGGCGGTCGAGGGGGACACGGCGCTCGTGACGTGCACCGAGAACATCCTCACCGGCGGTCCCGCCGAGGAGGAGGGCGAGATGGGCTCGCTGGTGGGCGGTCTGGTGGTGGCCACGAATGTGTTCCGGCGCACACCGGAGGGCTGGCGGCTGTGGGTGCACCACGGTTCCCCGGTCATGGCCGGCGCCGGTGAGGACGACCCCGCCGGCGGGGACGGCGACGCCGACACCGGGGAGGGTGCGGCCTGAACGCCGCCTGGGCCACCCGTTCGTGGCAAGAAGACGACAAGGGCGGAATACGCGCCTCCGCCACGGGGTAAGCGCGGGTCGTCCGGACCCCGGAAGCCCTGGTACTGGGGGCTGTCCGTGGTCGCAGGTAGATTCGAATAAGGGCGTACTGTTACGTCCTGCCCCTTCGTCCATCCGTTCGACGACCAGCGGGAGTGCATCGTGGACAGAGTCGCGCTGCGAGGCCTGAGAGCCCGTGGGCACCACGGCGTGTTCGAGCACGAGCGCCGCGAGGGCCAGGATTTCGTCGTGGACCTCGTCCTCGGACTGGACACCGCGCCCGCCGCGGCGACGGACGACCTGACCAGGACCGTGCACTACGGGATCGTCGCCGAGGAGGTCGCGGCCGTCGTGCAGGGCGAGCCGGTGGACCTCATCGAGACCCTCGCCCAGCGGATCGCCGACCAGTGCCTCAAGCACGAGCTGGTCGAGGAGGTGGAGGTGACCGTGCACAAGCCGCAGGCACCGATCACCGTGCCCTTTGACGACGTGACCGTATCGATCATCCGGAGGCGCCCGTGAGCTACGACCCCACCGTGCAGCCCGTCCCGGCCTCCGTTGTCGCGCAGGTCGACGCGGCGGACTCCACGCTGCAGAACCCCAAGTTCGCCGTGATCTCCCTGGGAGGCAACCTCGGCAACCGCCTGGAGACCCTCCAGGGTGCGGTGGACGCGCTGGAGGACACTCCGGGCGTCCGCGTGAAGAAGGTCTCGCCCGTGTACGAGACCGAGCCCTGGGGCGTCGAACCGGGCTCCCAGCCGAACTACTTCAACGCCGTTGTCCTGATCAAGACCACCCTGCCGCCCTCCTCGCTGCTGGAGCGCGGCCGGGCCATCGAGGACGCCTTCGCCAGGACCCGCACCGAGCGGTGGGGACCTCGGACCATCGACGTCGACATCGTCGCCTACCAGGGCGTGGTCTCCGAGGACCCGGAGCTCACCCTGCCGCACCCGCGGGCGCATCAGCGGGCGTTCGTGCTCGCGCCGTGGCACGACATCGACCCCGTGGCGGAGTTGCCCGGCGCGGGCCCGGTGGCCGGGCTGCTGGCCGGTGTGGGCCGGGAGGCGGTCTGGTCCCGCGGTGACGTGGAACTCAGACTGCCCGAGTAATCGTTGACGACTTCGTCGTTGTGTCCGTTGATGTGGGGAGCGAGTACTCGGTGAAGGCGCTGCGTATCAGGACCCTGATCGGTCTTTTCGTCGTGGCCGGGGTTCTTTCCTGGGCCGGCGCCAAGCTCTGGGACTCGGTGGGCACGCTGCCCAGCGTGCCCGTGGCCGCCCCCATCGTGCTGGCGCTGATCGCGGTCGTGCTGGCCGCCACCGCGCTGTCGCTGCGGTCCCGGCTGCGGGCCCAGCGCGAGCGGCGCCCCGGTGCCAAGGGAGTGGACCCGCTGCTGGCCGCCCGCGCGGTCGTCTTCGGCCAGGCGAGCGCGCTGGTGGCCGCCCTGGTCGCCGGCATGTACGGCGGCGCGGTCGTCTTCCTGATCATGTTCGAGCTCGACAACCAGCCCCGCCGCGAGCAGGCGATCTACGGTGGCGCGGCGGTGCTCGCGGGCGTCGCGGTGTGCGCCGCGGCGATCTTCCTGGAGCGGGTCTGCCGGCTCCCCGAGGACGAGGACGACCACCGCAACGGCGTCACGGGCAGCCGCGCGTGAGCGGCCCCGGCACCGGTCGCGGCGGTCAGTAGCCGCGCCGGACGTTCTCCGCGTGGGCGTCCTCCTGCCGCCTCGCGCGGCGCAGGCGCTCGGCCGAGAGTTCGCCCACGGCGTCGTCGACGGCGGCGAGCACGCCCGCCGCTGCCGGATCTGCGGCCGGGGGCGCGCCGTCCCGCAGTCCCACGGCCGCCCCGAGGCGGGCCAGCACGGGCTCCTCCGCCGCCCAGCGCTCCGCCGCGCGGCGGCGGGCCGGGGTGTCGGCCGGCACGATCGAGGTCGTGCGCAGGACCACCCAGCGACGGTGCCGCTTCTCGACCAGTTCGCCGTCCGCCTCCAGTGCGGCCAGATAGGCCGGGGCCAGGGCCCGGCCCCGCCGCCACAGCCAGTCGGCGACCGTCTCGTACGGCGCCTGGCGGTTCAGCGCCGCCGCGGCACGGTCCAGCAGCGGGTCGGCCAGGGGGGACCGTTCTCCGGGCACCAGGCGGCCCTCCGCCAGCGTCACGGCTCCGGCGGCCAGGAGGTCGACCGCCTCGGCCCCGGCGAGCGCGAGCGACAGATCGCCCGGCTCGACGGAGCGGCCGGACGCCGGTTCGGAGGCGGTGATCAGCAAATCCCGCGGTGTGGTCATGTGACGACTCCCCGTCGGGACGCCGTCCGGCGGCCCTCCCGCCGATTGTCACGCGACCGCCGCCCACTCGCCAGTGATCTCCCCGGGGCGGGGGCGTCGATCGGCACGGCCGGTCAATGGCGATCAGCACCGGAACGGCCTCCGGTGAATTCATCGCGGCGCCGGTGCCGCCTGCTGCCGGGGCCGGAACAGCAGGTCGACGTGGAGCGGAGGAGGACAGCCGGTGTGTGGCCGCCGAATTCCCCAAGTCCGGGTTCCGGCCCTGCTGCTGGGCAAGATCGGAATTCATTCACGCAGCGCATTCGGGCAACGCATCGTATCGATACGGGTGCCCTCCGTATTTGTCGTGGGGTGTTCAGTGCGAAATCGGATGGCGGAGCCCCATGCGACTCACGGGCACGCTAAGTTCCTTGGCATGCCACGTGGACGCCACCGCCATTCCCAGCCGCTGCACAGGCTGCTGCCGCCCGTGACGGTCGCCGGTTCCGCCGCGGCCCTCGCGCTCGGTGCGCTGGCGATCGGCGATCCGGCGCTGCTCCATGTCCTCGTGTTCGCGGCGGCGGCGTCCGCCGGTGCCGGTGCCTTCCTGCTGCGCAGTTGGGACCGCTCGGCCGGCAAGCAGGTAGCCGACCTCAAGACCGCCCGCGTGCGCGACGAGTGGCGTGCCGACGAGCGCATCGCGGAGCTGGAGGTCGACCTCGAGGACTCCCGCGACCTGCGCGGCAAGCTGGAGAACAAACTGCGCGGCAAGCGCGCCGAACTGGCCCGGCTGCGCACCGAGCACGCCGATCTGCTGCGCCGTTACGCCACCGCCGAGTCCGAGCGCGCCCGCGCTTTGGAGGACGGCCGCGTCCTGGCCGGCCGGGCCGCCGGTTCCGCCCTGCCGGTGCCGGCGAACGCGGTGGGCCCCACGGCCTACCTGCGGGCCGCCTCGGCGCTCAAGGACCTGTCGCGCAATGCCGCCCGCCAGCAGGCCGCCGCCACCGTCGAGGAGGCCCGCCGCCGCGACGTGGCGGACTCCGACGAGCAGCACGGCCGGCACGCCGCCTCGGACGGTTCCGCGGCCACCGAGGGCGTTCTGGAGCTTCCCGCCGGCAACCCGGCCCTGCCGGTGCGGCAGCCCAAGGCGCTGCCGGCCGTCGCCGCGGCCGTCCTTCCGTACGCCAAGCCGCACAAGCAGGCTTCCCGGGCCCAGGGCGGGTTCGACTTCTTCGGCACGGCCAAGAACGCCAAGGGCCAGCCGAAGGAGCTCCCGCCGGGGGCGGACGGGGCCGCGGAGGCGGACCTCGCCGACGTCGTCGGGGACGAGGCGCTCGCCGCCCGCGCCGCCCTGCAGTCCGATGCCGCGGCCGAGGCGGGCGCCGAGGTCATCGACCTCACCGTGCACGACGAGACCGAGCAGTTCGACCTCAGCGAGCTGCGCGCCCAGTCCTCGTAGTCCTCCGCCCCTGATCCTGATCCTGATCCCGCGGGCCCCGGCCGATGCGGCCTGCCCGGCTCACTTGTCGATGTCGCCGACGACGAAGAACATCGAGCCGAGGATCGCCACCATGTCGGCGACCAGGGTGCCCGGCAGCAGGACGGCCAGCGCCTGGATGTTGTTGTAGGAAGCCGAGCGCAGCTTCAGCCGGTACGGCGTCTTCTCGCCCTTGGACACCAGGTAGTAGCCGTTGAGCCCGAGCGGGTTCTCCGTCCAGGCGTAGGTGTGGCCCTCCGGGGCCTTGAGCACCTTGGGCAGGCGCTGGTTGACCGGGCCGGGGGGCAGCTCGGCCAGCCGGTCCAGGCAGGCGTCCGCGAGGTCCAGCGCGTTGTGCGTCTGGTGCAGCAGCATCTCGAAGCGGGCCAGGCAGTCGCCCTCGGAGCGAGTCGCCACCTTCAGGGTGTCCTGCAACTGCCCGTAGGCCAGGTACGGTTCGTCGCGCCGCAGGTCGAAGTCGACGCCCGAGGCGCGCGCGATCGGGCCGCTGACGCCGTAGGCGTGGACGTCCCGAGCCGGCAGCACCCCGACGCCGCGGGTGCGGCCGCGGAAGATCTCGTTGCCCAGCACCAGGTCGTCGAACGTCCCCATGCGGGAGCGCACTTGGGCCACGGCGGCGCGCGCGCGTCCGTACCAGCCGTTCGGCAGATCCTCCTTGAGGCCGCCCACGCGGTTGAACATGTAGTGCATGCGGCCGCCGGAGACCTCCTCCATGACCGCCTGGAGGTCCTCGCGCTCGCGGAACGCGTAGAAGATCGGCGTGATCCCGCCCAGTTCCAGGGGATAGGAGCCGAGGAACATCAGGTGGTTGAGCACCCGGTTCAGCTCCGCGAGCAGCGTGCGGGTCCACACCGCGCGCTCCGGGACCTCCATGCCGAGCATGCGCTCCACGGCGAGGACGACGCCGAGCTCGTTGGAGAAGGCGGAGAGCCAGTCGTGGCGGTTGGCCAGCATGATGATCTGGCGGTAGTCGCGGGCCTCGAAGAGCTTCTCCGCTCCCCGGTGCATGTAGCCGATGATCGGCTCGGCCTCGCTGATCCGCTCCCCGGCCAGCTTCAGCCGCAGCCGCAGGACGCCGTGCGTCGAGGGGTGCTGGGGGCCGATGTTCAGCACCATGTCCGTGCCCTCGGTGGCGCCGCCGATCCCGATCGTGGTCTCCGTCATGCGCCTAGTTTCCCACCCGTACCGGCCGTCCGTGCGGCCCGGTTGGGCGGGACGGCCCGGCTGAGCCAGAGGAACGCGCCGAGGCCGGTGGGGGCGGTGAGTTCGGCGGCCTGGCCGGCGGCGGCCAGGGCGCGGACGTAGCCGGCGGGGTCGGTGGACGCCAGGGAGAGCGGGGGACGGGTGCCCGTGACGCCGAGGGCGTGCAGGGCCTCGCGCTGGGTGGTGAGGCGGGCCCCGGGGGCGGCGCAGGCGTCCATGGCCACGTGGGAGGTGATGTCGCTGGAGCCGTCGGGCACGGCGGGGGAGATCTCGCGGCCCTCGCGGAAGGCGGTGAGCGTCCCGTACGGCGGCCGGGCGCCGGCCGTGTGCCCGTAGTCGACCGCGACGGCGAGCCCCGCGTCGAGGCAGGCCGTCGCGTCCGCCCAGGCGGCATCCCGCCACCGGCCGATCTCCGCCCGCGTCCCCTCCTCGGCGCCCGTGAGCGGCCACCAGCGGTCGAGCCATTCGGCGTCGGCGCCGCCCACCGGGCCGCCCAGCCGCTCGGCTCCGTCACGGGCGCGGACCAGGACGTAACGGGCGACGCCCTCCGCGTCCGTCTGCGCGATGTCGGCCGGCACGTTGTCCAGCCACTCGTTCGCGAAGAGCAGCCCGCGCACGCCACGCGGCGGTTCCGCGCACCATTGGACGCGCTCGTCCAGCCCGGGCGGCCGCGGGGCCTTCTCGACCGCCCAGACCCGCAGCCGCGGCTCCCGGAAGACCTCCAGGACCCCGCTGACCAGCTCTCCGGCGCCCGCGCCGACGTCGACGAACGCGAGCTCCGGCGGGTGCCCCAGGTCGGCGTCGACGCGACGCAGCAGTTCCGCGACGGCGCCGGCGAAGAGCGGCGAGGCATGGACGGAGGTGCGGAAGTGGGCGGCCGGCCGTTCGCGCCGGAAGAAGCCGCCGGGCCCGTACAGCGCCCGATCGGTGGCCTCCCGCCACCCCGTCCACTCGTCTGCTTCCCGGGGCGCGTCTGCGCTTGTGTCTTCGGTCACGGCTCCACCGTATGGGCGCATCTCGGAGGGTTCGCGGCCCGCGGCCGCTCGTTTCGGACGGGTAGGCTACCCGGGGCAGGGATGTGTCCGCCCGTGACAGCCGCGGATGAATCGATCATGAACATTGACCATCCGGAGAGCGCAGTCCCTTATGCCGGGTCGCCCGGCACTGGTACGGCTGTGCAAGCGATAGGCAGTGGAAGGTGAAGAGCGGATGACGGCCGGCAACAACGGCGCCCCCGAGCCCGGGAACGACGACCCCTTCGGGTATCTGTACCGGCAGGACGGCGAGGACGCGGGTCAGACGTCCGTCGCGCAGCCGGGCGTGCCCCGCACGTCGTACAACCAGGTCCAGCGGGTCGGCGAGCGCCGCCAGCAGCAACAGCCCCCCGCCTACGGCTACCCGCAGCAGCAGCAACAGCAGCAGCGGCCCCAGCAGCCTGGTTACGGCCAGCAGCCCCCGCAGCAGCAGCCGGGCTACGGGCAGCAGTCGCAGGCGACCCAGGCCATGCCGCAGCCCGCCCCCGCCGGTTCCGGCGGCGGCCGCCGCGCCGCGGCCTCGCGCTCCACCGGCCCCAACAACAAGGGCCTGCTGATCGGCGCCGTCGCCGTGGTCGCGGCCGTCGCGATCGGCATCGGGATCGCCATGGCCAACGGTTCCGGCGATGATGCGCAGGCGGGGAACTCCCCTTCGGCGACCGCGTCCGCCGGCACCGGCGACGGCAACCCGGAGCCCTCCGGCAGCCAGGACGCGGGCGGTGAGCTGCCGGGCAAGACCGACGCGGCGAGCCTCCCCCTGTCGGGCGGCGCCCACATCGCGTCGGATGTGCCCGGCGCCAACGCCGCGGACGGCAAGTACGTCGCCGGGATGGAGACCGTGGGCGCCACCGCCACGTGGAAGTTCACCGCGCCCGACGACGGCGCGTACACCCTGTTCGTCGACTACTCCGTTCCCGGCGCGGACGGCAACGCGACCATAACGGTCAACGGCTCGAAGCAGGCACGGCCCATCAGCCTGTCGAACTGGTCGCACGCCAAGCCGGGTGACTACGAGCACGCCTGGACCAACTCCTTCAGCTACATCGCGCTGAAGAAGGGGGAGAACACGGTGGCGCTGTCCTGCGAGGCGGGCAACCAGTGCAACTTCTACCTCGACCGGGTGTGGGTGGAAGAGGGCCAGCACAAGAGCTGACGCGCCCGGGGCGGGTCGGCACGGACTAGCGCGGTTCTTCCTCCGCGCGGGTGACCTCGATCCGCCCGAGCAGGTCCGCGTACGTCCCGCGGTCGAACTCGCCCGCCACCGGCGCGGCCACGGTCGCCGCCGACAGCGCCACGGCGCGGGCGAGCCTGCGGGGCCAGTCGAGGCCCTCGACGAGACCGGACAGCAGGCCGGCGACGGCGGAGTCGCCCGCGCCGGCCGGGTTGCCGGAGACGGGCGCGGGCGGCCGGGCGCGCAGCACGGAGCCGTCCTCGGTGAGGACGAGGAGGCCGTCGGGGCCGAGTGAGGCCGCGACGGCGCGGGCACCGCGGCGCCGGGCGTCGCGGGCGGCGCGCAGGGGCTCCAGCGCTCCGGTGAGACCGGCCAGTTCGCCCGCGTTGGGCTTGACGAGGTCGGGCCGGGCGGCCAGTCCGCGCCGCAGCGGCTCGCCGCTGGTGTCGAGCAGCACGGGTATGCCCGCACCCCGCGCGTCCCGCACGAGGTCGGCGTAGCAGCCGACGGGCAGTCCGGGCGGCAGGCTGCCGCACAGCGCGACGGCCCGCGCACCGTCGTCCAGGAGCTTGCGGTAGGCCCCGAGGAAGGCCGTCCACTCCTCCGAAGTGATCGTCGGGCCGGGCTCGTTGAACATGGTCGTGTCACCGCCCGACACGTCCACGACGCCGACCGTGCGCCGGGTGGTGCCGGAGATCGGGACCAGGGCGTCGGTCACGCCGTCCACATCGGCCAGGTGGTCCCGCAGCAGGGCACCGGCGGGGCCGCCCGCGAAGCCGGTCGCCACGGCCTCGTGGCCGAGCGCGGCGAGCACGCGGGCGACGTTCAGCCCCTTGCCGCCGGGGCGTTCGGCGGTCTCCGACACCCGGTGGGTGGTGTACGGCCGCAGCCGGGGGACGCGGTAGGTCACGTCGAGGGCGGCGTTCAGCGTGACGGTGACGATCACCGCGTGATCCCTTCGAACAGCGGGTGCGATGGGAAGGGATCATGCCAAAGGAACGCTCCCGGGCACAGACCCCGCCCTCCGCCCGGCCGCCCTTGTTCGCGATGCCGGGCGGGGCCGTTCGGGTTGGGCGCGACGCGATCCGGCGGGCATGCCAAGCTTGGCCGGGTGGTGGTGCGCTTCCAGATCCTCGGGCCGGTCCGTTCCTGGCGGGACGGTGCCGAGATCACGCTGGGCCCGCCGAAGCAGCGGGCCCTGTTCGCACTGCTGCTGGCCCAGAGTGGGCAACCGGTGCCGTTGCACGCCATTTTGGACGCTCTGTGGGGCCAAGAGCCCCCCACGACCGCCGTCAACGTGGTCCATCGGCACATCGGCGGGCTGCGCCGGCTGCTCGAACCCGGGCTGCCGTCCGGGGCCGCCTCGCGCCGTCTGGTCCGTGACGCGGGCGGCTACCGCCTGGAGGTGGAGCCGGCGGAACTGGACCTGCTGCAGTTCCGGGCGCTGCGCACACAGGCGCGGAATCTGGCGCAGCGCGGCGACCGGGCGCGGGCCACGGGCCTGCTGGTCGAGGCGCTGGGTCTGTGGCGGGGCCCGACGGCCTCCGGTATCGCGCCCGAGGTGCGGGCGCACCCGGTCTTCGCCGCCGTGGACAACGAGCACCTGGTCGCCGTGAAGGAGGCCGCCGGGTACGCGCCGGCGGCGGGCGAGGTGCTGACGGAGCGGGTGCTGATCACCCTGCGCCAGGCCGCCGCGCACCACCCGCTGGACGAGGTGCTCCAGGCCCGGCTGATCGACGTGCTGGCCGCGACCGGGCACCAGGCGGAGGCGCTGGAGGTCTACCAGGGAGTACGGGCCCGGATCGCCGACGAGCTCGGCCTCGATCCGGGTCCCGAGCTGCGGGAGGCGCAGCACAGGGTGCTGGACGGCACGGCCGTGGACCGGCCGGCGCCGGCGGAACCGGCGCCCGCGTCCGGGGGCCCCGCCGCTGACGGAGCACACGCCGCACACGCCGCACACGCAGCGGACGTCACGGCGGACGCCCCGGGAGACACCGCGCTGCTGCGCCCGGCGCAGCTGCCCCGGGACCTCGCCGCCTTCTCCGGGCGGCGTTCGGAGCTGGAGCTGTCCCGGACGCTGCTTCCCGTCCCGGCGGAGCCGGCGCAGGCCGTGGTGATCAGCGGCATGGCGGGGGTGGGCAAGACCACCCTGGCCGTGCACTGGGCCCATCAGGTCGCCGACCGTTTCCCGGACGGCCAGCTCTATCTCGACCTGCGCGGCTTCCACCTCACGGGTGCGGCCATGGGCACGGCCGAGGCGCTGCGCGCGCTGCTCGACGCCTTCGGGACACCCGTCGGCCGTATCCCCGCGGGGCTGGAGGCGCAAGCCGCGCTCTACCGCAGCCTGCTGGCCGGCCGCCGTGTCCTGGTCGTGCTGGACAACGCCCGCGACTCCGAGCAGGTCCGTCCGCTGCTGCCGTCCGCGCCCGGCTGTCTGGCCGTCGTCACCAGCCGCCATCAGCTCCAGGGGCTGGTGGCCGCCGAGGGCGCCCGTTCGCTGACCTTGGACCTGCTCGGCGAAGGCGACGCGGAGGAACTGCTGGCCCTGCGGCTGGGTGCCGAACGGGTCGCCGCGGAACCGCAGGCCACGGCGGAGATCGTGGCGCTGTGCGGGCGGCTCCCTCTGGCGCTGGCCATCGTCAGCGCCCGCGCGGCCCTGAACCCGGGCTTCCCGCTGTCCGCCATCGCCGACGAGCTGCGGGAGAGCCACGGCAGCCTCGACGCCTTCACCGGCGAGCCGCCGCTGGGCGACGCGCGCTGCGTCTTCTCGTGGTCGTACCAGGCGCTGAGCCCGGAGGCGGCCCGGCTGTTCCGGCTGCTGGCCGTGCACCCCGGTCCCGACTGGTCGCCGGCCGCCGTGGCGAGTCTGGCGGCCCGGCGCGCCGGGCCGACGCGCGCGCTGCTCACGGAGCTGGTCCGGGCGCATCTGCTCTTCGAGAACGCGCCGTGCAGGTTCTCCTCGCACGGGCTGCTGCGGGCGTACGCGAAGGAACTGGCCGGCGAGCACGACGACCCGGCGGAGGCGGCCGCGGCCGGCGTCCGGCTGTTCGACCACTACCTGCACAGCGCGCACGCCGCCGACACCGCGCTCGCCCCGCACCGCGAACGGATCGCGCTGAGCCGCCCGGCGGCCCACACCGTTCCCGAGCGCTTCACCGACGAGCGCGCCGCGGCCGACTGGCTGGACGACGAACGGCCCGTGCTGCTGGCCGTCATCGAGCACGACGGCCGGTACGGGGACGGGGCGCACAGCTGGCGGCTGGCCGTCGTGCTGGAGCTGTACCTGGACCGCAACGGCCGCTGGCAGGAACAGAGGACGGCCCAGACCACGGCCACCACGGCCGCGCAGCGGCAGGGCGACGTCCTCGGCCAGGCCCACACCCACCGGGCGCTGGGCTTCGCGCTCGGGCGGCTCGACCGCTGGGAAGGCGCGCGCGAACATCTGCTGCGCGCCCTCCAGTTGTTCGGGGAGATCGGCGAACCCTGCGGTCAGGCCCGGGTCCACCGCTACTGGGCCTTCCTGTCCAACCGGCACGGACGGCACGCCGACGCGCTGCGACACTACGGGCTCGCCGGCGAGCTGTACCGCTCGGCAGGGCAGCTCAACGGCGAGGCCAGCGTGCACAACGAGGTCGGCTGGACGCACATGCTGCTCGGTGAGTACGACAAGGCCCTGAAGGAGTGCAGCCGTTCGCTGGCCATCCACCAGGAGACCGGCGACCGCAACGGCGAGGCCGCCGCGTGGGACAGCCTGGGCTGCGCCTACCACCAACTGCACCGTCACCAGGAGGCGCTGGACTGCTTCCGGCGGGCGCTGCTGATATTCCGGGAGATCAGGGACGCGTACCTGGAGGCCGACACCCTCGTGCACATCGCCGACACCCACATCGCCACCGGCGCCACCACCGGCGCGGCAGGCGCGCTGCGGCAGGCGCTGGCCATCCTGGACGGCATCGGCCATCCCGACGCCGAGGGGGTCCGCGAAAAATTGCGCGACACCGGACTGAACCCAGGGGTGCCACGGGTCCGTGTATAGCGGCGTAGCTCCAGCGCGGAGCGGACGTCTGGTGGACCTGAGGAAGTGCGATGAACAAGAACGCGCGGAACGCCCTGTTCCTGACCGGTACGGCCCTGGTGCTGACGGCTGTCACGGCCTGCGGTACGCAGACCGGCACGGGGGCCGCACCGGCGTCGGTGCAGCAGCCGGTGGTGAACGCGGTGTCCGGCTATCCCAGTGTGGGCGACACGGAGTCGGCCCCGCCGGTGACGGAGGCGGCGTCCGGACTGGCAGTGCGCACCGACGCCAAGCTCAAGACGATCGTCGTCGACGGCAAGGGCAGGACCGTCTACGTCTTCAACAAGGACACCACGCCCGGCACATCGAGCTGCGAGGGCGACTGCGCGGTGCAGTGGCCGCCGGTCCCCGCGGACGACACGCAGACCGCGAAGGGCCTGAACCAGGACCTGCTCGGCTCCATCACCCGCACCGACGGCTCCCAGCAGCTCACGCTCGCGGGCAAGCCGCTGTACTACTTCGCCAAGGACACCCAGGCCGGTGACACCAACGGCCAGGGCGTCAAGGGTGTTTGGTACGCCGCCGAGCCCGACGGCTGGAAGGCCGGGGTGGAGCGCCCGGCCCTCGGCGTGCTGAACGACCCGAAGCTCGGGAAGATCCTTCAGGACAAGAACGGCCACACGCTGTACCTGTTCACCAAGGACCAGCCGTGGCCGATGAAGACCGCGTGCGACGCGGCCTGCCTGCAGAAGTGGACTCCCACCGCCCCGGTCACCGCCGCCGACGCCAAGGCCGCGGGCCTCGGCGCCACGGCGCTGTTCACCTTCAACACGCCGAACGGCACCGCACAGGAGGCCTTCAACTGCTGGCCCGGTTACACCTTCAAGGGCGACAGCCGGCCCGGCGACACCAACGGCCAGAACGTCAAGGGCGTGTGGTTCGCGATCAAGAAGGACATCACGGTCGACCGCGGCAAGACCGTTCCGGCGGCCAAGGGCTGACCGCCCCGGCCCGGGCGGCGCGTCCGCGCCGGCCCGGGGGCGTGCCGGCGGCCCGCCCGGGGCAGCCGACGCCCCGGCGGGCCGTCGCCGCGTCCGGTCCCGCGGGGTTGCGGCGCCGGTCGTCAGAATCGCGTCAGCTTTTCGGCATCGGTGCCTGCCTACGATCGCGCCACGCGCTGCTTCCGCCAGGAACATCGCCGAAGCAGGCACGAACCTTCGTGCCCGTCGGGCGTCGGGCCCCACATCCGGTCCGGCCCGGCGCCCGCCCCGCCCCGTCCTTCGGCGATCCGCCGCACCGCTCAGGCCGTGCGACGGTGCCGGTACGAGAGCCGGGAGCGCTGACGGGGAACGAGCTGTGCCTTCCAGGACCGACCATGACTCATGCCGCTGCGCCGGGTGTCCGCCCCGCGGCTCGTTCCGGACATCTGCTGACCCTGCTGGTGGCCGACCACGGCAAACCGCTGCTCGCCTACGTCGAGCGCCTGCTGCGTGACCGCCACCTGGCCGAGGACGTCGTCCAGGAGACCCTGATCCGGGCCTGGCACCACACCGACCGGCTGTACGGCAGCGAGGGCTCCGTACGGGGATGGCTGCTCACGGTGGCCCGCAACCTGGCCATCGACCGCATCCGCAGCGCCCGCTCCCGTCACGAGACGGTGGGCGCGGAGCACCACGACGTGCTCCAGCCCGACCACGCCGACGCCGTCCTGGCCTCGGTCGACGCTCGGGCCCTGCTGCGGCACCTGTCGCAGGAGCACCGAGAAGTGCTGGTGCACACCTATCTGTTCGGCAGGACCGTCCAGGAGACGGCCCGGATCCTCGGGGTCCCGGCGGGCACGGTGAAGTCCCGGCAGCACTACGCGCTCAGCAGTCTGCGCAGCCGGGCCGGCGTCGCGGTGCGCTGACCGCACAGCCGGCCCGGGCCGTACACTCCGCTCGGGCCGTTCAGGCGGGGACCGTCAGCCGCAGCCCGAGCACGGGGATGTCCACGCCGCCGTCCGCGCCGGCCTGCCAGCGCCAGTGGGCGCCGCCGACGTCGCCGCAGACCAGTCCGGTCCACCCGGCCCCGCCGGGACCGCACAGCTCGGCCAGTTCGGCGGCCTCCGATCCGGTGGGCGTGCCGGCGATGACGACCAGGCCCCTGACCGGCCGGCGGGCGGCGGCGGCGCGCACCGTGCCGTGGGCCCCGGGCGCCGGAAACGCCTGCCTCCCCGCGCCCGCCTCGATGCGGACGACCTGCCGGAGACCGCCGGGCAGGGTCAGCAGCGAGGTGTCCTCGCTGCCGCGCAGGACGGTCACCGGGGTGCCGGGGCGGCTCCGGGCGACCTCTTCGAGCAGGCCGTTCACCACGTCGTGGGCGACGGCGCGGTCTCCGGTGACACTGAGGATCCCGTCGAGCCGGCTGAGGTCGTAGAAGACCGGCTCCCCGTCCGCTTCGACGCCGACGCGCACCAGGCAGGCCCGGTCGTCCGGGGCCCGGGACGCCGCCGCGGTGTCGGCGGTGCGACGCCACCGTGTGCCCTCCGGCCCGTCGAGTGCCGTCCAGGGGGCGCCCGGCACGTCTCCGGGGGTCAGCCACGCGGTCACGCCGGCGCTGTCCACGCGCAGGGCGTGCACCGGTCGCTCCGGGACGTCCCCGGGGCCGGACAGGTCGGCGGCGGCCGCGTAGGCGCGGTGCACGGAGCCGGCGTCGGCGGCGAAGCGCCGGCTCAGCGTACGGCGCAGGGCCAGCCGGCGCCGCCGGGCGACGGGATCGCCGAGCCGGCGCACCGTGCGGCCCGCGGCGGCCCACGCGGCGCGCACCCGGCGCCTGCCGACGATGCCCGCGGTCACCAGGGCGAGCAGCACCGCGCCCAGCACCGCGATCGCGGCCGGCAGCGGAATGGTGAACGCGCCGCCGGTCCCCGTCGCCGTCCCCGTGTCCGTGCCGGTGGCGGTCGGGGGCGCGGAGGCGTGCTGGGCGGCGGTGTCCCGGGCCAGCTGGACGTCGGGGCCGGAGGCGTCCTGCGGCAGGCGCAGGATCCAGCCGGGGTGCAGTTGCTCGTCCGGGCTGGTGAGGGCGGAGCCGTCGGCCTGCGCCTGCCCGCGGTTGAGGTCGAAGATCTCACCGGCGCGCGCGGGGTCGCCGAGGGTGCTCGCCGCGACGGACGACAGGGTCGCGGGGACGCCCCCGACCGTCGCGGTGTCCTGCACCACGAACACCTTCACCAGCTGGTCGTCGGCGCTCGCCGGGGCGGCGCTCGCCGCGAACAGGGCCCAGAGCGCGAGCAGTACCGCGGCCGCGGCGCGGCGTACGGCCGTCCCGTGGGCGGGTGCGGGTGCGGTCGTCGCGGCACCCGGCCGGTGCCGCCCTGTGGCGCTGACGCCGTCTCTCATCGTCTCCACCCAAGTCGTCGTGTGCGTGCCGGGCCCCCCGGTCCCCGGCTCCGTCACTTCCTACACGGAGCGCCGCGGGAAAAAGGTTCGAAAGAGATCTGAACCAAGTCCCGGTGGGTGCCGTGTGGCAAGCGACAACGAACACGGACCTGGGAGGGGCAAGGATGGGACGCCGGAACGCGAGCGACGAGGACTTCCGCCTCGTCGGGCTCGACCGCGACCCGACGCCGGGGGATCCCGATCTGATCCGGGGGGTCGTCAAGCGGTACCAGGACGTCGGCGACGCGGCGGAGAAGGCGCTGAACATCCTCAAGAAGGACGGCACCGTCTCCCGCGGCCGGGGCTCGGCCATGGACCAGCTCAAGGAGAAGATCGGCGACGACCTTCCCGACAAGCTGAACAAGACGGCGACGTCGTACCACGACGCGGCCCGCGCCTACAGCGACTACATCCCCCGCCTCCAGGACGCGCAGGACACCTTCGACCGCGCCGTCGACCAGGCCCGCTCCGCCGCGGCCAAGGCGGGCCAGACCCCCAAGGCGCTCGGCGAGAACCCCACCGACGAGGAGAAGTCGCAGGCCCGCGCGGTCCAGGACG
Source organism: Streptomyces sp. RLA123 (assembly GCF_056270165.1). NCBI lineage: Bacteria > Bacillati > Actinomycetota > Actinomycetes > Kitasatosporales > Streptomycetaceae > Streptomyces > Streptomyces sp. RLA123. Next base: position 4,520,608 of record NZ_JBWDOR010000003.1, read on the forward strand.
ACATCGACGCGGGCAGCAGCGAGCTCGGCGCGGCCAAGAGCCTGGCCCAGCAGGCCAAGCAGATGCGGGAGTCCGCCCAGCGCACCTGCGCCGACGTCCTGGACCGCGCGGCGTCGGAGGCGATTCCCGAGCGCAACGTCTTCCAGAAGATCGCCGACTTCTTCAAGGACTTCCCGTTCGTCCAGATCCTGCTGGCCGCGCTGATCGCCGTGGTGGCCGTGTTCTTCCCGGTGGTGGGCGCGCTGCTCGGCGGGGCGTTGTTCGTCTTCAACCAAGTGGTGGCGAGTCAGACGGGCGGCGTCAAGGCGGGCGACTTCGTCGCCGGACTGATCGGCATCATCCCCGGTGCCTCGCTGTTCCGGCTCGGCAGCAAGGCGGTCCAGGCGATCGCCCCGGGTGTGGTCGCCGCGATCAAGAACTCCGGGACCATCGCCAAGGTCTCCGGGACGATCACCAAGGTCGGCGACTCCGTCACCGCCAACAAGGCGGTCGGGGCGGTGCTGGCCAACCCGGTGGGCAAGACGGCCGTGGATGTCACCGGCAAGTTCCTGACCAACTCCGCGCTGGAGGCGGGCGCCAAGGCCGCCAACCACGACAAGATCACCGCGGCCGGCGTCTTCGCCGGGGCCGCGGCAGGCGCGGTGGCCGGGACGGCGTTCAAGGGCGGTATCGGCAGGATCGGTTCCGCGCGCGGCAATCCGCCGGTCCCTGCCGGAGGCGGCGGGCGGTTCGGCGACACCACCGATCCCGCGCTGGGCGACACGATCGGCAAGCGGGCCTCCGACCAGGTCGGCGGCTTCGTCGAGGAGGGCTCGACGCTCGGAGCGAAGATCGGTGTCGGGGTCGCCCAGGGCGGCGACCCCAACGAGGTCGCGGCCGGGGAGATCGCCAACTCCGCGCCCAAGCTGGGTTCGGGACCGGTCGGTGTCGCGGGGCTCGGACGCAAGATCGACGGTGTCGCCGACGGCATCCCCGTCAAGGGCTCCACGGGCCCGGGCGCCACCGCCCCGGCTTCCCACGCGGGCACCGGCCCGGCGCCCGCGGTGGACCCGGCGAATGTGCCGCTGCCGCCGTCGCCGACCTCGCCCACCGGGCCCGGCGCGCACACCCCGCCCGCTTCGCCGACCCCGCCCGCGGCCCCTGCCGCCCCGCACACGGGATCCGGCCCGGCGCCCGCGGTGGACCCGGCGAACGTGCCGCTGCCGCCGTCGCCGACCTCGCCCACCGGCCGACCGCCGCTGACCCCGCTGGACATCCCGCCGCAGAGCCCGGCGAGCCCGCAGGGCACCGGCGCCTCACCGGCCGGTTCCGGTTCCGGCAGCGACGGCTTGGCCACCGCGCCCACCAGCCCCGCCGGCAGCGACGGCTTCGCCACCGCGCCGAACAGTCCCGCCGGAGGCGACGGGACGACGGGCTCCGACGGCCGCTAGCGCCGCCCCGGACCCGCACCTTCACAGACCTCCGTCCCCCGGAGGGACGGATGCTTCACCCGATCACGCAAGGAGTACCGACATGCCCGACTACCGCGTCAACTCGGACGAGACCGCTTCCACCTCGCAGGCGCTGCTCAACGACTTCTCGCAGCTCCAGGACAAGCTGAGCGAGGTCAAGGGAAAGATCTCCAACCTGCTCGCCAACGGCTACAGCACCCCGGCGGCCCAGCAGAAGTTCTCGCCGTTCTTCGACGAGTTCGCCAAGGGCTTCGACCAGGTCAACCAGGGTCTGCAGGGCATCGGGCAGTACGTCCGGTCCGTCGGCGACGCATTCTCCCAGACCGACGACCAGCTCGGCTCCAACCTCGGCTGAGGCCGGTGCCCCCGTCGCCCCGTCCCGCCCCTTCGTGAGAAAGACGATGCATCGTGCGTTTGAACGTCAGCGTCCGTGACCCCCGGGTCGAGGGGGTGTCCACCACCGTCGTCGTCGAGACCGAGCCGACCGCGCGGGCCGGCGCCCTCGCGGCCGAACTCGCGCGGGCCGTCGACCACGAGGGGGCCGGCGGGACGGGGGCGGGGGATCCCGCCCTGTACACCGGGGCCGGGGAGATCGACCCGGAGGCCACGCTTCAGGCCGCCGGGGTGCGCGACGGCATGGACCTCGGGCTCGGGTCCGCCCTGCCGGCGGAGTCCGAGCCGGAGGGCCGCACCGAGATCCGGCTGGTGTCGGGGCGGGGCGCGGGCACGGTCTTCCGGCTGGTGCCCGGTGAGTACGACCTCGGCAGCGACCGCACCTGCCGCATCCGGCTGGCCGAGGACGCCCCGGCGTTCGCGGCCCGGATCCGGGTGCGGCTCGACGGCGGCGCGGAACTGCTGTCCGCCGCCGACGCGTTGCTCGACGGCAGGCCGCCGGCGGCCGGTACGGCCTGGCGCGAGGGCAGTCAGCTCGCCGTGGGCGACACCCTGCTGGAGCTGGCGTCGCGCGAGGCGGCGACCGCGCCGCTGACCCCGGCCGCCGATGGCCTGGGCCTGGAGTTCAACCGGCCGCCGCGCTTCCTGCCCGCTCGCGCGGGCGGCAAGTTCCGGCTGCCGACACCGCCCGTGCGGCCCGACAAGCGGCCCGTCCCGCTGCTGCCGATCCTGCTGCTGCCCGCGGGCAGCGCCGCGATCGCCGTCTTCGTCACCAAGAGCTGGGTCTTCGTCTTCATCGCCCTGCTCTCGCCGCTCGCCGCGCTGTTCACCCAGTTCGGCGGGCGCAAGCAGGCGATGCTGAAGTACCTGGAGAAGAAGGAGGAGTACGAGGGCACGCTGCGACGGGTCGAGGCGGACGTCGAGTCCGCCGTCCTGGAGGAGCAGCGCGGCCTGCGGCTGTCGCTGCCCGATCCGGCCTCCCTGCTGCAGATGGCCGTGCGGCCGTCCGAGCGGCTGTGGGAACGACGCTGGCAGGACCCCGACTTCCTGTCCGTGCGGGTGGGGACGGCGGATCTTCCCTCGTCGCTGAGCGTCGAGGACCCCACCCAGGACGAGCACCGGCGCATCACCGTGCCGCTCCTGGGCCAGGTGCCGGTCTCGGTGCCGCTGCGCAGGGCGGGAGTGGCAGGGCTCGCCGGTCCCGGCGCGGAGCGGCTCGCCGGGTGGATGACGGCCCAGGCCGCCGCCCTGCACAGCCCGGCCGACCTGCGGATCGTCGTGCTCGCCGGGCCCGACGGGGAATCGGCGTGGTCGTGGACCCGCTGGCTGCCGCACGCGCAGGCACAGGGCGAGGACGCCTATGCGCTGGTGGGCAGCACCGCGGAATCGCTGGCCCGCCGCATCGGCGAACTCGGCCAGATCGTCACGTCCCGTATGGCGGCGGGACCGGATCTGGTCCGCGGCGGCGTCCACGGCTACCCCGACATCCTGGTCGTGCTGGAGCAGGCCCGCAGGGCCCGCTCGCTGCCCGGCGTGATCGCCCTGCTGCGCGACGGGCCGTCGGTGGGTGTCCACACCCTGTGCATCGACCGCGAGGAGCGGCTGCTGCCCGAGGAGTGCGGCGCGGTCGTCGTCACCGGGGACGCCGCGAAGGGCGTCTCGCGGGTCCGCACCGGAACGGGCTCCGCCCTGGAGGGCGTACGCACCGACTCGCCGGAGCCGGCCTGGTACGACCGCTTCGGGCGGGCGCTGGCGCCGCTGCGTGGCGTCGGGGACGGCGACGAGAGCGCCCTGCCCGGATCGGTGCGGCTGCTGGACCTGCTGGGCATCGAACCGCCCACCGCGGAGGCGGTGGTGGCCGGCTGGTCGCTCGGCGGCCGCAGCACGCGGGCGATTCTGGGCACCGGCTACGACGGGGACTTCTCGGTCGACCTGGTCCGCGACGGACCGCACGCGCTGATCGCGGGCACCACCGGTTCGGGCAAGTCCGAGCTGCTGCAGACCCTGGTCGCCACGCTCGCGGTCGTGAACCGGCCGGACGAGATGACCTTCGTGCTCATCGACTACAAGGGCGGCAGCGCCTTCGCCGAGTGCGCCGACCTGCCGCACACCGTCGGTCTGGTCACCGACCTGGACACGCACCTGGTGGAGCGCGCCCTGGTCTCGCTCGGCGCCGAACTGCGGCGCCGGGAGACGCAGTTGGCGGGGGCCGGAGCCAAGGACATCGAGGACTACCTCGACAAGCGGTCCCGCGGCGGCGACGTGCTGCCGCCGCTGCCCCGGCTGCTCCTGGTCGTCGACGAGTTCGCGTCCATGGTGCGCGAACTGCCCGACTTCATCTCGGGCCTGGTCAACATCGCCCAGCGCGGGCGCTCGCTGGGCATCCACATGGTGCTGGCGACCCAGCGTCCCGGTGGCGCGGTCACCCCGGACATCCGGGCCAACACCAATCTGCGGATCGCGCTGCGCACCACGGACACCACCGAGAGCCGGGACATCATCGACGCCCCCGACTCCGGTGAGATCTCGCCCGCCAACCCGGGACGCGCCTACGCGCGCCTCGGACCGTCGGCGCTGCTGCCGTTCCAGTCCGGGCGGGTCGGCGGCCGGCGGCCCGGCGGTGCGGTCGCCGCGGGCACCGAGGTGCCGGTCCGGGCCCACGCGGTGACCTGGCGGGAGCTCGGCGGCCCGCTGCCCACCGGCCGCTCCCGCAAGGGCGGTTCGGGCCTGGCCCAGGCCGAGGCGGTCACGGACCTCGCGGTCCTCACCGCGGCCGTCGCCCAGGCCGCGCGACTGGCCGACGTGCCCCGGCAGCCCAGCCCCTGGCTGCCCGCGCTGCCGGAGGTGCTGGAGTGGACGGCTCCGCCCGCGCCCGGGCCGGCCGTCGACCGGGAAGCCGAACTGCCGTCCGTCGCCTACGGGACGGTGGACCTGCCCGCCCGGCAGACCCGCGCCCCGCTGGAGTTCGACATCGACCGGGCGGGCCATCTGCACCTCATCGGCTCGCCCCGCAGCGGCCGTTCCCAGTCGCTGCGCACCCTCGCCGCGGCACTGGCGCAGGCGCACGGCGCGGACGACGTCCATCTGTACGGGATCGACTGCGGCAACGGCGCGCTCAACGCGCTGACCGCGCTGCCGCACTGCGGAGCGGTCGTGGACCGCAACCAGGTGGAGCGTCTGGGCCGGCTGCTGGACCGGCTGAACGCCGAACTCACCGCCCGGCAGGGCGTGCTCGGCACCCGCGGCGCCGCCGACCTCGCCGAACTGCGCCGCAGTCAGGCCGCGGGGGAGCGACTGCCGCACATCGTGCTCCTGGTGGACCGCTTCGAGGTCTTCGAGCGCGAGTTCACCGCGTACGACAACGGCAGCCTCATGGAGCGCATGATCAGGCTCCTGCGGGACGGCGCCGGCGTCGGTGTCCACCTCGTGCTCGCGGGCGACCGGGTGCTGGGCTCCAGCCGGTTCTCCGGCACGACCGAGGACAAGATCGTCCTCAAGCTCAACGACCGCCAGGACTACTCGTCGGTCGGCGTGCCGTCCAAGTCGGCGCCGAGCGACCCGGCCCCCGGGCGCGGCATCCGCACCCTGGACCTCGCTGAGGCCCAGATCGCGGTCCTGACCGGCGACCTCTCCGGAGCGGCGCAGGGGCAGTTCCTCACCACTCTCGGCGCGGCGCTCGCCGAGCGCGAGGCCGGGGTGCCGCAGGAACGCCGGCCGCTGCGCCTGGACGTCCTGCCGGACCGGATCGCCTACCGCGACGCGATACCGCTGCACACCCGCCGCGGGCCGATGCGCCCGCTGGTGGCGGTCGGCGGCGACAGCCTCACCTCGCTGGGCCCGGACCTCGCCGACGTCCCCACGTTCGTCGTCGCCGGACCCCCGCGGACCGGCCGCAGCACGGTGCTGCTCACCGCGGCGCACTCGCTGCTGGCGGAGGGCACGGGCCTGGTCCTGCTGGTGCCGCGCCGCTCACCGCTGCGCGATCTGGAGGGCAGGCCCGGGGTGGCGGCCGTGATCACCGACGCGCAGGTGACGGTCGAGGAGTTCCGGCAGGTGCTCGGCGACATCCCGCAGGACAACGCGGTGGTCGTCGTGGACGACGCCGAGCTGTTCATGGGCGCCGACATCGACGCCGACCTGGCGCTGCTCGCCCGGGGCGGGGCGGGCAACGGCTGGGGCGTGCTGGCGGCGGGCAACGCCGAGTCGCTGGCGCTCAGCCTGGCCGGCTGGATGGGCCAGGTGAAGCGGAACCGCACCGGCATGCTGCTGTCGCCTCAGGGCCTGGCCGACGGCGAGGTCATCGGCGTCAAGCTGTCCCGCGGGGTGGTCGGCCAGGCTCCGCAGCCCGGCCGCGGTCTGCTGCACCTCGGCGACGGGTCGGTGCGGGCGGTGCAGGTGCCGCTGTCCGGCACGGAGGTCTGACGCCGGGTACGTACACGAAGGGCGGCCGGGACGCGATGTCCCGGCCGCCCTTCGTGTACGTACCCGGTCTCAGGAGGCGCGGGTCCACCAGCCCTTCGAGGAGTTGCCGGCCCGCCACTGGCGGCCGGTCTTCGAGTACGCGGAGTCGTGCGCCGTATCCGGGCACACCGCGGGCATCCTCGCGTCGGCGGCCTTCACCCGGGTCTTCGCCGGCGTCTGCGGCTGACCGGGCCGTCGGCGGCCTGGCGCCCGGAGCTCCTGGTCACCGTCCACCGCCGACGGGCACCAGCGGCTCGCCCTCCTCGGTGAGGAAGCGGAAGGTGCCGGTGATGGCGTCGAAGAGGTCGTACACCTCGTTCCTCAGCGGCAGGTTGGGGCTGGCGAGGGTGACGACCAGGAAGTCGTCGGTGCGCCCGGGGACCGGCATCATCGTGTGCATGGTCAGCAGCTCGACGTCGATGTCGCCGGTCAGCCGGGTGGTCTCGGTGCCGGTCACCCGGGCCACGGTGCCCACGTGGGGTACCTTCACGGAGCTGATCACCCGGTCCTTGGGCGCCGTCCCGTTCGCGGAGGAGACCCCCAGCTGCGCGGAGAGCACCGGGAGCGTCAGCTCCGAGCCCTCGGGTGTGGTGACGGCGAAGACCATGCCGTAGGCCATGAACAGGTCCTCGCCGTAGAGGGTCGCGGTGCCGGCGGCGAGCAGGGCGCCGTGCCGCCGCGCGGCCCGGCTCACCTCCCGCGCCTGCCGGAACATGTCGTTGATCCGGGCCTTCTCGCGGGGGTCGTCGGTGGTGGCGAGCGCCTTGGCGCGGGTCCTGGACAGCTCCTCCCCGCTGAGGTCGACGGTGTCCCACAGGTCGGGGATGTCGAGCAGGAAACGGTGCGCGGTGCTCACTGGCCACTCTTTCCGTCGTCGAGGTTCGCAGCGGCGTCCTGGTCGGTCTTGTCGAAGGAGTCCAGGATGCTCCCGATGGCGTCCCGGATCCCCTTGACCTGCTTCTGGAGCTGCTTCTTGCCGTCCTCCCACTTGTTCTCGAAGTGCTGCGCCGAGCCGTGGGAGAGCTCGGGGCCGAATGCCGCGTCGAAGTCGAACGTGTGGTGCCCGATGTCGATGAAGTCGTGGACGAAGTCCAGCATCTGCTGGGCCTCCCGCAGTTCGTCCCCCGGTATGTTGATGTCCTGGGCCATGCCGATCCCCTCGTGCTCGGCCGGTTGCGGCCTCACGGTTCACACGGGCGGGACGGGCCGCGGGGTTCAATCGGCTTCCCGGGGACGCCCGCGAAGAGGGGTGAACCGTTCCGGACGCGGCCTCGTGTACCGGGGGTGACCTCTCTCCTCCACTTCTCCGGCGCCGCCCCGCGCGGTCCCGTACGCCGCGCGGTCGTCGCCGGCGCGGTCGTCCTGTGCGGCGTGGCGGGCCTGGCCGGGTGCGGCAAGACCATCACCATCGGCGACACCTCGGCCCCGGCGGCCCCGGCCGCCTCCGCGCCTGCCGCGCCCGCCGCGACCCCGCCCGCGGCGCCCCCCGCCGCGTCGCAGCCCGCGGGCAACACCGCGCTTCAGGTCGTCGACCGCACGGCCGCCCAGGCCGGGCTGACCGGCGACGGCGGCACGGTCGTGGGGGCGGCCGTCCAGGAGAGCCCCCCGCGCTGGGTCCAGCTGTCCGCGGTCACCTCGCCGCCGGTGACGGCCCCGCACCTGATCAACATCAACCAGGCTGCGCTGTACCGCTTCGACCCGGACAGCGCCGACCCGACGCAGTCGCACTGCAACGACGCCTGCGCCGTCCAGTGGCCCGCGGTCACCATCCAGCAGGGCGGCAACGTCTACCTGGCGGGCGTGGACCGCGACCAGGTGGGCGCCATCCGCCGCCAGGACGGCCAGGTGCAGCTGACGGTGGGCGGCATGCCGGTCTACCGCTTCGCGGGGGACACCAGGCCCGGCGACCTCAACGGCCAGGGCGTCGGCGGGACATGGTTCGCCGTCGGGCCGAAGGGCGAGAAGGCCGGGCAGTGACGCCCCGCCTCCCATGACCGGGCGGGCCTCCGGCGCCGGACAGCAACGGCCGGAGGTCCGCCCGCACCACTACGGCTCGACGACCCACTGCCCCTTGCGCATGACGCCGACCAGGTCGAACGCCTCGTTCAGCACCACCAGGTCCGCGTCCTTGCCGGGCTCCAGCGAGCCGATCCGGTCGTACGCGCCCAGCAGCCGCGCCGGGTTGGCGCTCAGGGCGCGTACGGCGTCGGTGACCGGGATCCGATCCACCGTGACGGCCCGCTTGAAGGCGATGTCCAGGGTCAGGGTGGAACCGGCGATGGAGCCGCCCTCGACCAGCCGGGCGATGCCGTCGGTGACGTCGACCTCCATGGGGCCGAGCAGGTAGCGGCCGTCGCCGAAGCCGGCCGCGTCCATGGCGTCGGTGATGAAGGCCACCCGGTCGGCACCGGCGCTGCGGAAGGCCAGTTCGAGGACGGCCGGGTGCAGGTGGACGCCGTCGTTGATCAGCTCGACGGTGACCCGCTCGTCCTCCAGCAGCGCGGCGATGGGGCCGGGCGTGCGGTGCAGCAGGGTGGGCATCGCGTTGAACAGGTGCGTGGCGACGGTGGCACCGGCGTCGATGGCCTCCAAGGTGGCCTCGTACGCCGCGTCGGTGTGGCCGACGGCGGCGATGACGCCGTGCTCCGCCAGCAGCCGTACGGAGTCGAGCCCGCCCGGGAGTTCCGGCGCGAGGGTCACCATCCGCGCGGCGCCGCGGGCGGCGTCGATCAGCTTGCGGACGTCCGCGGGGTCCGGGTCGCGCAGCAGCGACGGCTTGTGGGCCCCGCAGCGGTGCGGGGAGATGAAGGGCCCCTCGAAGTGGATGCCCGCCAGGTCGCCCTGCTCGACCAGCTCGGACAGCAGCGCGGCCTGCCGGGCGAGGTCGTCCAGCTCGCCGGTGACCGTGGAGGCGACCATGGTGGTGGTGCCGTGCCGGCGGTGGGTGTCGACGCCGGTGAGGACGTCCTCCGCGCGGGCGGCAGAGAAGGACGCGCCGCCGCCGCCGTGCACATGGATGTCCACGAAGCCGGGGACGATCCAGTGCCCGGACAGATCGCGTGCGGCCACTCGCCGGCGCGGGTCGTCCGCGACGATCGAGCGGCCTTCGACCGTGATCCGGCCGCCGTCGACGACACCGTCCGGCAGCACTGCGCGGGCACCGGTCAGCACGGTTGGTTCCGCAGTCAAGCGGTCACCTCCAGGGAGAGAAGATCCCAGGCCAGCAGCCCTGCGCCCAGGCATCCGGCGGTGTCCCCGAGGGCCGCCGGCACGATGAGGGGGAGTTTCTGGAACGTCAGCCGCTCCTCGACGGCCGCGCGCAGCGGCGCGAAGAGCGTGTCACCGGCCTCGGCCAGCCCGCCGCCGATGATCAGCGTCTGCGGCGTCAGCAGGGTGATCCCGGTGACCAGGCCGTCCGCGAGGGCGGCGACCACCTCGTCCCATACGGCGACGGCCCGCGGGTCGCCCGCGGCGACGGCGGTGGCGCACTCGGCGGCCTCGGCGCCGAAGGCGCGGGCCACGCCGGAGGCGGAGGCGATGGTCTCCAGGCAGCCGTGCTGGCCGCAGCCGCAGGCCGCGCCGCCGGGACGGACGACGATGTGCCCGAGCTCGGTGGCCTCGACCCGCCCCTCGATGCCGATGGCGCCCGCGATGCCGGTGCCCAGGGCGACGAAGAGAAAGCGCTCCGCGCCGCGCCCGGTGCCGAGCCGGCCCTCGGCCAGGCCCCCGGAGCGCACGTCGTGGCCGAGGGCCACCGGCGTGCCGTCCAGGCGGCGGGAGAGCAGGTCGCGCAGCGGCAGGTCGCGCCAGCCGAGGTTCGCGGAGAACACCGCGACGCCCGCCCGCTCGTCGACCAGTCCGGGCACGGCCACGCCGGCCGCGGCGGCGGGCTCGCCGTACGCGTCCGCCCCGTACGCCCGCAGTTCCGCGGCGAAGTCCAGCACGGACGCGACGACGGCCTCGGTCCCGCGGTCCCGGCCGGTCGCACGGCGTGCCTCGTGGAGCAGCGTGCCGTCCGCCGCGACCAGAGCGGCCTTCATGCCGGTGCCGCCCACATCGAGGGCGATGACGTGTCTCACGGAGGACAGTCTCGCGTGAGACAGCGCAAAAGGTCTAGTCCACTCGGCGAAAGAGATCCCGTTCGGCTCGCCGCCAGGCACTTCGGTGCGGCCGCACAAGGGGAAGGCAGTGTGGTGCAGACCTCATATGTCCCTCACCACGGGGGCTATCGTGACGAGGTGACCCTCACCGACCAGGACCGTGCCGTCCTCGACATCGCCGGCCGCGCGTGGGCGGGCCCCGGCGCGAAGGAACGGGCGATACGGGAGCGGCTCGGGATCTCGCCGACGCGGTTCTACCAGCTCCTGAACGCGCTCCTCGACGATCCCGAGGCACTCGCCCACGCCCCCGTCACCGTCAACCGGCTCCGCCGCACGCGCGACACCCACCGCACCACCCGTTAGGCGGTGGCGGTGGGCGTCCGGCGTCCCTGACGTGCCCGCGGCTACTCCTGGGCCCTTCGGCCCAGCCGGCCGTGGGAGCGCGTGACCAGGGCGGCGAGCAGCGTCGCCCCCAGCGGCACCAGGACCAGCAGCATGCCGATGGTCGCCCACGGCACCACCACGGGTACGTCGACATGCGGGAGAAGAGCGCCGTGGCCCCCTTCCAACGCCTGCCTGGCGAGGTCCCGTTGCTGCTGCCGGTCGACGCCCCGCAGCGCGACCGCGGGCAGGATGCCCGCCGCCGTTCCCAGCAGCACGCCCATCGCCGCGACGACCCCGCACTGGAAGCCCGAGAGCGTACGCCGCACCCGGCCCGGGGCCCCCACGGCGGCCAGTGTCCTGAGGTCCGCCTCGGCGTCGGCCTGCGCCAGCCCCGTCGCGACACCCGCGGCCCCGATCGTCACCAGGCCCGCGAAGAGCGTCAGGGCGGCCAGGACGACGCCGTACCTGCCGGTGTATCCGTGTTCCAGGTAGATGTCGGACATGACGCCCAGTGTGGCGATGTCCTGGGCCAGCCCCTGCTGTTCGGCATCGGTGGGCATGCGCGAGGTGGTGAAGAGCGAGCCCAGCGGCACCGCCTTCAGCCCCAGGGACGCGGCGGCCCGCTCCGGCACCACCGCCCGCACTCCGTACGACCGGGCGCCGCTCCACCGCACCGGCAGCTTCTCGACCGTGCTCGCCGGCTTGGACACGTCCGGGGTCACCCGGAGCAGGAGGGAGCCGTGGTCGGCGTAGGTCCGGTCGAACAGCACCGTCGTCCCGCGGGCCAGCGCCCGCTGCGCGGCGGGGTCGTGGATGCCCAGCGCCTCCAGCACCTGCGGGCCGCCGACCAGGATGCTCCCCTCCGCCCAGATCGGCGGCGTGGCGCCGTCCTGCCGGCACCGCCAGTCCTTCGCGAAGTCCCGCAACTGGGCCGGGGTGAACGTCCCGGCGGCGCCCTCGGCGTCGGGCGGGCACTGGTTGGCCTCGGGCTGCACCGGCATGACGTCGCCGCAGCCCGCCTGCGCGCTGTACGCGTCGCAGATCCGTGTCCCGGTCACCAGCCGTGACACGTCCGCCCGCCGGCTGACCGGCAGGCGCTTGGTCACGCTCTGCCGCATCGCCGCGATGCCCCGGCCGCCCTCCGAGGGGAGGCTGACCGCGAGCACTCCGCGCGGCGCCCTGGCGACGTACGCGTCCCGGTTCTGCTGCTCCTGGCTCGCCGCGTACGTGGCGACGGCGACCGTACCGGCCACAGCGGCCAGCACCGCGGCCACCGCGGGCGCGGTGCGGCCGCGGTGGCGCACCGCGTCCCGCAGCGCCAGGCGCGGGGCGAACGGCAGCCACCGGCCGAGCCGGCCGAAGCCGCCGACCAGCAGGGGGGTGAGGCCGACCAGGCCCAGTTCGGCGAGAGCCGAGCCGCCGGCCACCACGTAGGTGCTGGTGCTGCGCGCCGAACCGTAGACGGCGATCAGCGCGCCCAGGCAGAGCGCCACGAGACCTGCCACCGGCAGCGCCCGTCCGGCCCGCCGTGTGTCGCGCCGCCCGGTGAGCGAGGCGAGCACGCTCTGCCGCGAGGCGGTGAACGCGGGCACGGCCGCGGCGAGCAGCCCGGTGACCACCGCGAGCGCGGCGATGCCCAGCAGCTCCGCCGGGCGCAGGGTGAATGCGCCGAACCGGCTGCCGGCGTAGTCCTCGAGCCTGGTCCGCAGCAGCAGCGTCAGCGCGATGCCGGTCACCGTGCCGGCGACCGCCGCCGCGCCCCCGATCACCAGGCCGCCGGAGAGCACGATCGCCCGGATGTGCCGGCGGTCGCCCCCGTTGGCGCCGACCAGTCCGAGCCGGCGCCGCGACCGCCGGGCGCCGACCGCGAACGCGGGGCCCGCCAGCAGGCAGACCTCCAGCAGGGCCATGCCCGCGACGGTCGCCCCTGCGGTCAGCGCCGCGTGGTCCTCGGCCGGAGCGGGCTTGCCGGAGCTCGGGAGGCGGTAGAGCGGCACCTCGGAGTCGGCGGGCGGATCGAGCATCACCGTCCGCGAATGGACCAGTACCCCGGCGGTGTTGGCGCGCCGCACCATGTCCCAGGTGAAGCCGCCGTCCACCGCGAGCAGGTACGACGACGCCGGCTCGCCCGCGTCCGAGCCGGCCGCCCTGCGGGCGGCGAGGTATCGGTCGATGAAAGCGCCCGGACGGAAGTCCAGTTGAGCGGTGTCGAGCTTGCTCGGCAGGTCGTAGGCACCGACGACACGGTAGGCGTGGTCCAGCCCGCGGGCCCGGACCTCGGACCCGACGCGCAGCCCGCTGCGCGCCAGGAACGCGTTGGTGGCGGTCACCTCGTCGGGCGAGGAGGCGAAGCGGCCCCGGGTCAGATCCATGATCCCGGCGGCGATGGGATCGGCCGCGTCCAGTTCCCTGACCTCGGTGCCCAGGATGCCGGACGCGGTCGTGACGTCGGCCCAGGAGGTCGTGTCGGGCACGGTGCGCGATCCCGCGGGCGCCGCCGTCCTGGGGTCGACGCCGGGCGGGGCCGTCTCCCCGGGACCGCCGGAGTCCTTGGCCGGTTCCGTCCGCCGCGCCGGTGCGAAGGTGTCGCCCTGGGGCGACTGGAGGATCGCCTGGCGGCCCTGGCCCGCGTCCTCGAGGCGCGCGTCGGCCGCCCCGATGTCGCGGTTGATCGTCTGCTGCGGGGTCAACTGGGAGCTGCGGATGGTGATGTCGGCGGCGCTGACTCCGATGACCGGTACGGCGATCATCGCCAGCACCATCAGGCTGCGGCCCTTGGCGCGCCAGGCGTCGCGGCGGGCGATCCGGATCGCGACCCGCCAGCTGTGGAACACGGCGGTCACTGGGCCGTCCCCCCGGTCAGCAGCGATTCGGCGGACGCCCGCAGCGTGATGTCGACCACCGAGCCGTCGCGCACGGAGACCACCCGGTCCGCCCAGGAGGCGAACCGCGACTCGTGGGTGACCAGCACACAGGCCGCTCCCGCGTCGCACCGGTTCCGCAGCAGCGCCAGCACCGCCTCACCGGTCTCCGAGTCCAGCGCGCCGGTCGGTTCGTCGGCGAGGACGAGCCGGCGGTCGCCCACCAGGGCCCGGGCGACGGCGACCCGCTGCTGCTGGCCGCCGGACATCTCGTCCGGGAAGCGGTCGGCGAGCTGCTCCAGGCCCATCTCCGACAGCAGCGCGAGCGCTTCGCGGCGGGCCGAACGGCTGCTGACGCCGTCCAGTTCACGGGGGAGCGCGACGTTCTCCGCGGCCGTGAGGGCGGGTATCAGGTTGTAGTCCTGGAAGACGTAGCCGATGCTGCGCCGGCGCAGCGCCGCCACCTGCCTGCGGCTCGCCACGGTCAGGTCGGTCCCCTCGACCACCACGCGTCCGGACGTCGGTTCGTCCAGCCCGCCGGCGAGGGTCAGCAGCGAGGACTTGCCCGATCCCGACGGGCCCATGACGGCGACGAGTTCACCCGGGCACACCGCCAGGTCGATGCCGCGCAGCGCGTGCACCTCGGTGGTTCCGGAACCGTGCACCCGGGTCAGCGCCTCGAGGAGCAGCACGGGCGCGGGCCGGGTCGGTGGCGTGGGCGGTGTGTTCTGGCTGGACATGAGCAGGTCTCTTCCCCGGTGGTGTGCGGCATGGTGGAGGTACGGAGGTACGGACGGACGGAGCCGGCGGTGCCGTCGCCGGGCCGGGAGGGCGGCACGGCCGTGCTTCGGCGGCCCCTCGGGCCAGTTCACGGTGCGATCGCCATGCGATGGCCATGGGCTCACTGTGTTCCGAAACGGCAACAGACCGCCCGCGCCCGCAGGCATCGGTGCCGCGCGGGGCCGACCCGGCCGCGCGACGTCCCCCACCGACCGGCTCACGACCGTCATCTCCGTCACCGGGACCGGGCGGTGCACCGTGGGCAACGTCGCAGAGCGCCGCCGGGCCGACTTCGCCCGCATCGTCGACGCGAGCCCCGGGCCGCCGAGCGGGACGCACGTCACGTGGGCTGGGGAGTCACCGCCCGGCGGCTCGCGGCGCGCCAGGTGAGCACACGCGAAGTGGGCGGACAGGGGAGCTGCCGGTTAATCCCCTCCTCAACTGTCACAGCGATGAAATACGCTGCGCATGCGGCCGCGCCCTTGGCGTCGTCAGGACATGGACGACGTTGGGGTGTCGCGCGGCCCGGTTCATCACCCGGTCCGTCCACGGGCTTCTTCATGGGGGTAGGAATCAACGTGCGCATGCGCACCGTGTCGACCGTGCTCGCGGTCCTCTTCAGCTCCACGGCCATAGCCGCCGGCACCATGGGTCCCGCCGCGGCGGACTCCAGCGCCGCCCTGTCGATCTCCTCGTACGGCGACATCGCCGTGGACGGGGTCCACAAGCGGGTCTACATCAGCGATCCGAACGGCAACAAGGTCGTCGTCACCGACTACGCGGGCAAACTCGTGGCGACCATTGCGAACCTCTCGGGAGTGCGGGACCTGGCGATCACGCCCGACTCCCGCACCGTCTACGCGGCCGTCCCGGGTGACGACGCCGTCGTGGCCATCGAGACGTCCACCGCGACCGCGGCGGCCCACTACTCGACCGGCGAGAACACCGACCCGCAGACCCTGGCGGTCGCGGGCGGCCGGGTCTGGTTCATGTACGGGCAGGAGACCGCGCACCACCTGGGCTCCTTCGACCCCTCGCTGGGCACCCCCGAGATCGCTCTCGACCAGCTCCCGGGCCAGTACTTCCGCGACGCCGCCGAACTGGAGGCGGCCGGGGACACCCTCGTGCTCGGCATCCACGGCACGTGGTCGGGCCTCGCCGTGTACGACGTGTCCTCCGGAGCCCCCGTGCTGTGCAAGGAGGGCATGCCACCCGAGGCCGCGAACGACATGGCCGACTTCGCGCTCAGTGCCGACGCCAAGAAGATCGTCGCCGCCTCCGCCGAATCGCCCTACGCGGCGACCGCGATCAACACCGCGGACCTCACCCGCACCGGCGCCTACCCGGTCGAGTCGAACAACCCCAACGGTGCCGCGATCGCACCGGACGGCACGGTCGCCGTGTCCACGTACAGCCCTTACGGCACGGACATCTCCGTCTTCAAGCCCGGCACGACGACGCCCTACCGGACCTACACCTACGATCTGTACGGCTCGGGCGGCGACACCATCGTCAGCCAGGGCCTCGCCTGGGCCCCCGACGGCAGCAGGCTGTTCGCCATCGCGGACGGCGGCAGCCGCGTCCAGCTGCGCGTCCTCAGCGACGCCGCCCGCTACCCGGTCAAGGTGGGCGTCTCGGCGCCGGCCAAGGCGACCCGCGCCAAAAAGCTCAGCGTCACCGGCAAGCTGACCTCCGGCAGGTCCTTCCCGTCCGGCTCGAAGGTCACCGTCACCCGCACCGACATCGACTCGCCCAAGGGCAAGTCGCTCGGCACGAAGACGGTCGGCTCCTCCGGCGCGTTCTCCTTCACCGACACGCCGCCGGCCGGCGGAAACGTCACCTACACCGCGCAGTACGCCGGTGACGCCACCCACGCCCCGGCGTCGGGCAAGGACACCGTCGCCGTGTCGCGCAACGCCACCACCCTCACGCTCAACCACAACAAGAGCGTGTACAACTACGGCACCGACGTGTCCTTCACGGCGCACATCGGTTCCACGTACAAGAACCGCACGGTCGAGATCTGGGCCGACCCCTACGGTTCGGACAAGCCGAAGAAGCTCCTCAGGACCGGCAAGGTCAATTCCCAGGGCAACCTGTCCGCCACGGTCGACATGACCCGCGACACCATCGTCACCGCGGTCTTCAAGGGCGACGCCCGCTCGGCCGGCAGGACGGTGAAGGTCACCACCTACGCCAAGGTCAAGGTCTCCACGGCGATCTCCAAGCAGTACAAGACCGCGAAGATCGGCTCGACCTCGTACGCGTACTTCCACAAGACGACGAACCCGGTCTTCACCACGACCATGACGTACTACAAGAACCGCTCGCAGCGGCTGAGCCTGGAGGTCTACTTCCGGGGCAAGTGGCTCGACGCGGGATCGCAGTACTTCGCGCTCGGCACCAACGGCAAGTCCGCCGTGACCCTGGTCGGCCCGCACGAGACCGGCTACCGGATGCGCATGCGCTCCTCGTACGTCGACCGCTCCTCCGGCGACAACATCAACTCCACTACGTACGGCGCCTGGAAGTACTTCTACTTCACCAAGTAGCACGGCCCGGCGGACACGGAAGGGCCCCGCGATGCGGGGCCCTTCCGCTTTTCCGGCGCGGCCGGGCTTGGAATGGCGCTCGGGCTCGTCCCGCGCGAACCCGTCGGCCGTCACCCTGGGTCCACTCGGTTCAAGAAGCCCACGTGGGGCTCTTGCTTGCGTGCGCGCATGGCCCGCACCAGTTGCCGCCCCTTGCAACCTCGTCGACAGCGCTGCTCAGGCGACGTCGGACAGCCCGGGCCGTCCGGGAAACCGTCCGGGGCCACGGGCGGGCGGGTGGGAGACGGCCCGCCGCAGGCGCAGCGGCGCCGCACACGGCAACGGCGGGCGGCCCCGAGCAGCGGCCCGTACCCGGTAGAGCCCCGGAGGGGCGATGCTGCCGTACGCCCGCCATGCTCCCCGTGCCGCTGGGTATGGTCGGGGCATGACCCTCAGGGATCCCAGGGACGAACTGCCCGAGCCGACGACGCCCGAGGGCGAGGACGGCCTGACCGCACTGCTGGCGGAGCCCCGCAGGGCCGTCGTGGCGCTGGACTTCGACGGGACGCTGGCCCCGATCGTGCCGGACCCGGACAGTGCGCGCGCGCATCCGGAGGCCGCGCGGGTGCTGGCCCGCCTCGCGCCGCGCATCGGCTCCGTGGTGGTCGTGACGGGCCGCCCCGCGGGGGTCGCCGTGCGGTACGGCGGGTTCGCCGGGGTGCCGGGACTGGAGCACATGGTGGTGCTCGGCCATTACGGCGCCGAGCGCTGGGACGCGCGCTCCGGTGAGGTGCGGGCGCCCGGCACGCACCCGGGGGTGGACGCGTTGCGCGCGGAGCTGCCCGGGGTGCTGGACGGGATCGGCGCGTGGCAGGGCACGTGGGTGGAGGACAAGGGCCGCGCCGTGGCGGTGCACACGCGCCGTACGGACGATCCGCAGGCCGCGTTCGAGGCGCTGCGGGGGCCGCTCGGGGATCTGGCGGAACGGCACGGCCTGATCGTGGAGCCGGGCCGGATGGTGCTGGAGATGCGTCCGCCGGGGATGGACAAGGGCGTGGCGCTGGGCGACTACCTGCGCGAGGTCGGGGCCGGACCGGTGCTCTACGCGGGTGACGACCTGGGTGATCTTGCGGCGTTCGGTGCGGTGGAGAAGCGCCGAGCGGACGGACTGCCGGGCGTGCTGGTGTGCAGCGGCAGCGCGGAGGTGGCGGAACTGGCCGCCCGCGCGGATCTGGTGGTGGACGGGCCGGAGGGCGTGGTGCGTCTGCTGGACGCCCTCGCGGCCGTACTCGAAGGTCAGGAGACCCAGGACCGCGTCATCGACTGAACGGCCGAGCCGTCGAGGTCGGCGAGCTTGGTGCCGGTGAAGGCGCGGGCGTTCGCGGACGTCTGGACGCGGAACGGCGGCTGCTCGGCCCCGAGGACGTCGACGATGGGCGCGGCGGCGTCCTCGATGCCCTGCGCGGCGTCGAAGGCCTGGGTGGCGCGGTCGAGGTAGCGCGTCACGGCGTCCGCGTACGGCCCGGCCGTGGCTGCGCGGCCGGAGCGAGCCGGTGGCGGCCTCCGACCTGGGGGCGAGGACGCTGCTCAGCCGCAGCCAGGTCTCCCGCGTCATGGACGCCCTCCAGGCGCGCGGCCTGATCGTCCGCGTGCCCTCGCCGACCGACGCCCGCTCCACCGGCGTCCGGCTGACCGAAGCCGGCCGCGAGGCATTCGACGCGGCCGACGCCACCCGCCGCGCGGCGCTGGCGGACGGTTTCGACGACCGTCTGGACGAGGCCGACATACAGGCGCTCAACGCCATCTGGGCCAAGCTCAAGGGGAAGGCCTCAGGCCCGGCCTGACCCGGCCCCGCCGGAGCCGCCGTCGGCGTCGGCATCGTGCACGATCAGGGCGATCTGCACCCGGTTGTTGAGGCCGAGCTTGCCCAGGACGCGGGAGACGTGTGTCTTGACCGTGGGCACGCTCATGTGGAGCGCCGCGGCGATCTCCGCGTTCGACCGGCCCTCCCCGACGGCGAGCGCCACCTCGTGCTCCCGCTCGCCCAGCGAGGCCAGTTGGCGGCGGGCCCGCGCGCCCGCGCTCCGCGACCGCGCCGCCCCGCCGGCGACCTGGGCGATCAACTGCCGTGTCACCGCGGGCGACAGCACCGGCTCCCCGGCGGCCACCTTCCGGACCGCCTCGACGATCTCGCGCGGCGGGGTGTCCTTGAGCACGAAGCCCGCCGCACCGGCGCGCAGCGCGCGCAGCACGTGCTCGTCGGTGTGGAACGTGGTCAGCACGATGACCTCCGGCGCCCCGGGCCGGGCCCGCAGTTCCTCCGTGGCGGCAAGACCGTCCACCGACGGCATCCGGATGTCCATCAGCACCACGTCGGGGGCGTGCGCCTCGACCAGCGCGGAGACCCCCGCCCCGTCGCCGGCCTCGGCCACGACCTCGATGTCCGGGGCCCCGCCCAGCATCAGGCGCAGGCCGGCGCGGACGAGGGGGTCGTCGTCGACGAGCATCAGACGCAGCACGGTCACGCCGCCCACCGTAGCCAGTCGGCCTGTCACGGCGTTCACCGCGCCCACGGCAGCCAGGCACGGACGCGGAAGCCGCCGCCCGCCGGGCCGTGTTCGAGCCGGCCGCCGGTGAGGGCGGCGCGTTCGGTGAGGCCGATGAGGCCCTGCCCTGCGCCGGGGATGGCCGTGGGGCGCGGGGCGCCGGGGGGCGTCGTGTCCGGCGCCGGGTTGCCGATCTCGACGGTCAGTCCGCGTGCCGGGCCGCCGGTGAGGCGTACGGTCACCTCCGCGCCGGGTGCGTGCTTGCGGGCGTTGGTCAGCCCCTCCTGCACGATGCGGTAGACGGTGCGCCCCGTGGCGGCCCCGCTCTCCTCCGCCGCGCAGTCCGTCTCCAGTACGACCCGCATGCCGGCCTCCCGCGCCTCCGCCACCAGCCGGGGCACGTCGGCGAGCGTCGGCTGCGGCCGCGCGCCCGCGCCCCGTCCGGCGGTGCCGTCCGCCCCGCCCGGCTCGCGCAGGACGCCGATGATCCCGCGCAGGTCCTCCAGCGCCTGGTGCGCGGCATCGCGGATCACGCCCGCGGCCCGTTCGATCTCGGCGGGCGAGGCACCCGGGTGGAACTCCAGCGCCCCCGCGTGGACGCTCAGCAGCGTCAGCCGGTGCGCCAGGACGTCGTGCATCTCGCGGGCGATCTCCTCGCGGGCCTGCCGCCGTCCGCGTTCGGCATGGGAGGCGAGCAACTGCCGCCGGGAGCGCACGTACAGCCCCCAGCCGATCGCCCCCGCCATGATGGCGAAGAAGGTGAGCGCGGAGCCGGTCTCCGGCAGGTCGGGGTCAGGCCCGTGGGCGAGGAACAACGGCAGCGGGGCGAAGGCGAGCGCCGCGATCCACGCCGTGGTCCGCAGCGGCCGGTACGCGGCCACCGTGAAGACGGCCACCGCCGTCGGCCCGCCCACCAGGTGCGCGAGCCATCCGGTCACCAGCAACGCCACCGCCAGATGCACCGGCCACCGCCGCCGCAGGAACAGCGCGGCGCACGCGACCGCGCTCACCGACTGCTCCACGCCCCCGGTCCCGGCGCCCGTGGGGCCCGCGGACAGCAGGGAGAAGGCCGCCGCGCCGAGGAAGATCGCGGTGTCGGCGCCGATGCCCTTCGGCAGGCGTCTCGGTATGCGTCGCATGTCCTCGAATCTACGGACCGCGGGCGCCGCCACCACCGGCCGCGTCCGAAGTCGGGACCTTCGGACGACAGGAGGGGGCGGATCGGCTACTTAGGACGACAGCCCGGCCGCGGCGCCGCTCCCTAGCCTTCGGGCATGAAGGGTCTCCGCGGGTTCATCGGCTTCATCGGGTTCATCCTGCTCTCCCAGGGCGTCGGCGGCATCGTCCACGAACTCACCGGCGGCTGGTTCCGTGTGTGGTCGCTCACCCAGCGGATCGGTTTCCTGGACGGCTACCGGATCTACGTGTGTGTCGTGCTGGTCGCATTGGGCCTGGCGGTGTGCGTGACGGCAGACTCGGTGGGCAAGGCGAAGAAGTAGTCCGCCCGTAGGTGGCCCACCCCGAGGAGCCGGTCCTGAGCACGTCGTACGCGGAGGCGCTGTCCGCCCTGCTGCTGGTGGTGGTGCTGGTCTGCGCCGTGGTGCGCCCCTGGGGCCGGCCCGAGGCGGTGTTCGCCGTCCCTGCGGCGGCCATCGTGATCGGGACCGGGGCGATCTCCCTTGAGCACGCCGGGGAGGAGGCCGCCCGGCTGGGGCCGGTGATCGGCTTCCTGGCGGCCGTGCTCGTACTGGCCCAACTCTGCGACGACGAAGGGCTGTTCCGAGCCTGCGGGGCGTGGATGGCGCGCACGGCGGCGGGCCGTCCGCGCCGGCTGCTGGCCCAGGTGTTCGTCGTCGCCTCGGTGATCACCGCGGTGCTGAGCCTGGACGCGACCGTGGTGCTGCTCACCCCCGTGGTCTTCGCGACCGCCGCGCGGCTCGGGGCGCGGGCCAAGCCGCACGTGTACGCCTGCACGCACCTGTCCAACACAGCGTCGCTGCTGCTGCCCGTCTCCAACCTCACCAATCTGCTCGCCTTCGCCTCCAGCGGGCTGTCCTTCGCCCGCTTCGCGGCGCTGATGACGCTGCCGTGGCTGGTGGCGATCGGGGTGGAGTACGTGGTGCTGCGGCGCTGGTTCGCCTCCGACCTGGACGCCTCCGCCGTCCCCGGGGCCGGGACCACCGGGGACACCCCCGAGATGCCGCTGTTCGCGCTGGTGACGGTGGTCTGCACACTCGTCGGTTTCGTCGCCACCTCCGCGTTCGGGCTGAACCCGGCATGGGCGGCGCTGGCCGGCGCGCTGGCCCTGGCGGTGCGCGCGCTGGTGCGGCGGCGGACCACGGTCCGTGCGATCGGCCGGTCCGCCGCCGTCCCCTTCCTGGCGTTCGTGCTCGCGCTCGGCGTGGTGGTCCGCGCGGTCGTCGACAACGGGCTCGCCTCGGTGCTCGCGCATGTCGTCCCCGACGGCACGGGCCTGCTCGCGCTGCTCGGGCTCGCGGCCCTGGCGGCGGTGCTGGCCAACGTCATCAACAACCTGCCCGCGGTGCTCGTGCTGCTGCCGCTGGCGGCGCCGGGCGGCCCGGGCGCGGTGCTCGCCGTCCTGCTCGGGGTGAACATCGGCCCCAACCTGACCTACGCGGGATCACTGGCCACCCTGTTGTGGCGGCGTATCGTCCACGCCCACGACGCGGCGGTGGACCTGCGGGAGTTCACGCTCCTCGGACTGCTCGTCGTGCCCGCTGCGCTGGCGCTGTCGGTGGTGGCACTGTGGGTGTCACTGCCGGTCTTCGGAGGCTGAGCCGGAAAGGGGACTGCGTTGACCGTCGTCGTCTGGACCGTCGAGGGCACCTGGCCCGCGTGTGTGGACGCCGCGCGCGCCCACGCGCCGGAGGGCGCCGACATCATGCTGCTCCACGTCAGCGGGCAGGACGTGCCGGACGCCGCCCACGGCGCGTTCGCGGGTCTGCTGGGCCGCGGGCACCCGCGCGCGCACGGCCCGGCGCACGGCTGGGGGCGCGATCCGGGGACCCGGATGGAGGAGCAGGCGACCGTCTCGGGACGGGAGTTGCTCGCGGCGGCCGCCGACCGGCTGGGCCGGGCGTGCGTCGTGCGGGAGCTGACCGGCCGGGTCGAACGGGAAGTGGTGGCGGCGGCGGAGGGCGCCGACCTGCTCGTCCTCGCCCGCGACGGCGACCGCAGCCACCTCGGCCCGCACAGCCTGGGCCCCGCCGCGCGCTTCGTCGTGGACCACGCGCCCTGCCCGGTCCTCCTCGTCTGGCCGGAACCGGCCCCGGACCTCGGCACGATCCCGCCCCCGCCGCCGCCCCAGGCATAGTGCCGGGTCGGCCCCCGCGCCGGGTGAGCAGTGAGACCTGGGCCCTGGGTCAGTCGGCGCTGCCTGCCGCGACCACCCATCGCACGGACTGACCCGTCACTCGCCCCGCGGGCCGTCGACCCGGGGCCGTGCGGATATTCCCGGGCGGCGGCGGCCGGGGGACATCGCCATCCAACGGTCACTCTCCGCTCATCGAGCGGCCGACTTCCCGCCGCTGGCTGACGAGTGCCATAAACCTTGGGCGGAGACCCGCATTCCGTTTGTCATCTGACGTATGCCCAGCCGGAGCCCCCTTCTCAGTAGCGTCGATGACGTTTGAAACCATCCAACCGGAAGGGCCCCCTTATGTGCACTCATGGTGACAATCCGTCACAGGAGTCGGCCGGGCACAGCCGACGAGGTTTTCTGCGCAACGCGGCGCTGGCCGGTGCGGGCGCGGCGGCCGTCGGCGTCGGCGGGGCCGCGCTCGGCGCGACGCCCGCGTTCGCCGCGGCGGGCGGGAACGCCGAGGACGCCGCCAGGCACGGCGGCAAGTCCGGTAAGTGGAACCCGGACCCGACCTCTCTCCAGTTCACCCTCGCGGTCATGCCGGACACCCAGTTCCTGTACTGGGGCAGCCAGGACAGCGTGAACCGGACTCCGCAGGAGGAGTCGTTCCGCTACATCATCAACAACAGCGGGAACCCCGACAACAACATCGTGTTCATGGCGCACCTCGGCGACATGACGCAGGACGCCGACCCGTCGTCCTTCGAGCAGGTCGACAAGGCGTTCGCGGTGCTGGACCAGCACGGCGCCGCGTACAGCGTGCTCGCCGGCAACCACGACGTGTCGGGCGACGACAGCCGCGGTGACACCCCGTACCTCCAGACCATGGGCCCGCGGCGGTTCCGGCACTCGAAGACCTTCGCCTCGGCGGACGAGACCGGCTACAACACCGCGCACATCTTCCAGGCCGCCGGCCGCTCGTGGCTGCTGCTGGCCCTGGACTGGCGCACCACCGACCAGGGTTACGCGTGGGCCAACAAGGTCATCAAGGCGCACCCGAACATGCCGGTGATCGTCACGTCGCACGACATCGTCGCCTCTCCGTACGATGACAACGTTTTCCCGTACGAGTCCGGCGACCCGGAGAACAACGCCGTGATCGTGGGCAACGGTCAGGTGATGTGGGACAAGCTCATCAAGGAGAACGACCAGGTCTTCCTGACCCTCAACGGCCACTACTGGCCGCCCGGGCGCATGACGCAGAAGAACGCCTCCGGCAACGACGTGCACATGCACATCACGAACTACCAGAACCGGTACTTCGGCGGCGGCGGCATGATCCGGCTGTACCACTTCGACCTGGTCCGCAACACGATCGACGTCGAGACGATCAACCCGTGGATCCTCGCCCAGGACCCGGAGTCCCGCACCGCGCTGGCCGCCGAGATCGCCCAGGTCACCGGCCCGGTCGACAACTTCTCGATGCCGATCGACTTCGACGAGCGCTTCGCGAGCTTCGCTCCGGTCGCGGTCCGGCCCGCCCGCCCGGCGAGCAAGGAGCTGGTGAAGGGCACGCTGGCGTACTGGCGCTTCGACGGGCAGGGCGCGCCCGGCACCGCGCTCACCGCGGGCCAGACGGTCCGCGACCTGTCCGGCAAGGGCAACGACCTGACGGTGGTGACCCTGCCGGGCACCGCCGCCGACGCGCTGACCTGGTCCGCCGACCACCACCCCGACCAGCCCGCGCACGCCAGCCTGAAGTTCGCCGGCGGCAGGAACCCGGTCAACGGCTCGTACCTGACCACCGGTCCGAAGGCCCCGCTGAACACCGAGACGTTCAGGAGCGGCTACACGATCGAGTCGTTCGTGATGATGCCGCTGGACTGGGACTCCGGCCGGAACGGCAACGCGTCGTTCCTCAGCCGCCGGGGTGCGTCCGGCGCGGCGGGCAAGCACGGCAAGAACACCGACCCGAACGAGCCCCTGGCCCAGTTCAACATCACGAACAACGGCCGCGAGCCGCAGTTCAACCACTACCCGACGAACACCACCTACCCGACGACCAACTGGGGTCACGGTCTGGTGGAGCTCAAGTGGTGGCACCTGGCGGTCGTCAACGACGGCCGCTACACCCGGCTGTACGTCGACGGCGCTCCCGTCGTCGACAACCCGAACCGGGTGTCGCAGGGCATCACCTCGCTCGGGCTGCCCTGGCTGGTGGGCGGCCACGAGTACGCGGGCGCCGTCGACGTCGTCTTCCACGGCAACGTCGGTGACATCCGCATAGTGAACCGTCCGCTGTCCCACGACGAGTTCCTGACCGCCGAGTAGGGCGGCCGGTCACCGTCTCCCGTCTCCGGCCCACAGCCGGAGGCGGGAGACGGTCCGTTCACAGGGCGAAGAGCCGCAGTTTGACGCCGATGGAGTCGGCGAGGTGGCTGAGATCCCCGGGATCGCTGGTGACCACTGCGGCCTGGTACTGGACGGCGGTGGCGACGACGATCGCGTCCACGACGTCGGCGGTCCCGGAGGCCGCGCGGGCGATGCCGGCGGCGCGGCCGGTGCGCTCGTCGTCAGGGCGGATGTCGCAGCCCTTGAGAACGCGCGAGATCTGGTGCTGGGGACCGCCGCGCCAAGCTTGGGCGAGGACCACCACCGGCACGATCGGCCGGATGCGCGCTGCGGTGAGTTCGTCGTGCAGCGCCAGGAAGTCGGAACTGTGCCGCTCGGCCGCCAGCAGGGCGCCGGTGTCGTAGACGATCGTGCGCACTACCCGGCCGCCCGCCACGGTTCGTCGTCGAGCAGTCCGGTTTCCCGCAGGAACTCGCGGGCACGCTGCCGGGACTCCTCGGGAAGTGTGCCGTGCTTGCTCTCGTACTCCGCGACCAGTTCCAGGGCGGCGGCACGGCCCGCCGCGTGGAGCGCCGCGACGTGCGCCTTCTCCACAGCGGCCTCGGCCAGCCACGTGGAGACCGGCTTGCCCTCTTCCGCGGCCGCTGCCTTGATCGTCTCCTCGACCTCCGGCGGTACCGAGATCGACAGTTTCCGTGCCGTCATGGTTCCACCATAGCGCGCGGTAGGAATGCGTTCCCACCGTTTGTCGGGCCCGGCTTCGGCCGCGCCCCTACAGGCGCCTGCCGGCTGCGTAGACGTCTTTGACCTCACAAGCCCCATGGCGAGGCCGTTGAGGCCCGTGCGGCCGGAACGGCGCCCGCCAGCGCCGCCCGCACCCGGTCCGCGCCGGATGGCCCGCCGGGGGCGGGCACGGGCACGGGCACGGCCCCCGTGCAGGGGGCGCACACCCCGGTGGCCTGCCCGCGCGGCAAGGGATCGCCGCAGTGCGCGCATTCGGGCAGTGGCGCGGCCGGGGCCGCCGGATCGGCGCAGGTGCGCGGCGCTGGGAGCTTGTCGCGCAGGCGGCGGGCGATGAAGCCGGCGGGGGAGTGCACGGCGGGCGGCAGCCCGGCGGTGACGGCGGTGCGCAGTTCGCGTTCGCTCGCGCCGTTGGCCAGCCAGCGCGCGGCCAGCGGCGCGAGTCCCGCCGCCTCGGCGACGCCCAGCGCGAGCCGGGCCTCCGTCCGCCCCACCCGGTGCAGCACGGCCGCCGCGCGGGCGACCAGTGGTGCGGCGGCGTGGGGGGTGTTCACCTCTTCGGTGTTCTTTCCCTTGGGTGATGTGCCGACGGCCCGTTCGGCCGGTGCGCCGACCGTCGGCATCCGCTCACCCGGCGGGGCGAAGGCGGCCTCGATCTCCTCGGGCGTCCGCAACGCGACATTGGAGACCAGCACCCGGGTCGTCCATCTCCCGGTGCTCGGGCACTGGTTGCGCCGGGTGTGGACGTAGCCCTCGGCTTCGAGTTGCTGCCGGGCCCGGCGCAGGGCGATGCGTCCTTCGGGCATCTTCTCGCCGATGGTCTGAAGGGTCTCCCGCGATCCGTCGGGCAGCGAGAGCGCCCACTGGAGCAGTCGTACGGCCGTTCCGTTCAGCCGCGGATGGCGGATGAGGTCGTTCGGCGTCTGGGAGAAGAAACGGGTCGGCGGGATAGCATGGCGCATCATTTACGGGGCTCCGTTGGCCTCGGGGATGTAGGCCCCCGGCCGGTGTTGGCGCACCACTGGGGGCCGCTCCGTGCGCAAGCACGAAGCGTGATCGGGAGGTCACTCTACCCGCACGGCGGCGGCGTGCCGCCAAGCGGCTGCGCAAGGCCGCCGAACGCCTGCGCCGGGTCACCCGGATCCTTGCCACCAGCACCTCCGTGTGGAGCGACGACGTATGGATCGTGGACTCCACACCCGTGGAATGCGGCCACTCACGGGAGACCGTGAAACGTTCCGACCTGGCCGGATGGGCCCAGTGCACGGCATGGCGCCTGAACCCAACCGCCACGGGGAACGCTTCACCACATCAATCGCGGGTCAGGGCGTAGGAAATCCGTGGACGGGCCCGCGATAGATCACCTAGCGTGTGGCTCCACGCCCTGAGATGGATGGAAGGAGGCGAGTGCCGTGCGGTTCACACCTTCCAGCGCTCCCTCTTTCCGCTGTCCCGGCGTGGTTCGTGAGTTCTGACCGGGAGCGCTCCAAGCAGCAGCCTGTATCCCGGAGGAATCCATGACCGATCCGGTCATCCGTGCGCTCTCCGCGAGCGACGCTCATCTCTTCGACGCACTCCCCGACCCCCTGGGCGCCCGTGAAGGCCATCGGCGTACCCAGTTCCGCCCCGACTGGAAGCGCGTCGCCCTGCGCGACGGCGAGGTCGTCGCACGCGGCGCGTGGTGGGGCGGCCTCGACGACTCGGAACCCGTCAACATCAACTGGTTCGACGTGGCCGAGGGCGAGGAGGAGGCCGGGGCCGAACTCCTGCGCTCCGCTCCCTGGCAGGTCGAACTCGAGATCAACCTGCCCGGCGGCTGGCGGGAAAAGACCGACCTGCGCGCCGCCGCCGAGGCGCGCTTCGCCGCCGCACGAGCCGCAGGGTACGAACTCCTGGTGGAACGCTTCCTGTACCGCTGGACCCCGGAGCGAGGTCTGCCCGAGCGGCCCGGACGCCTGCGCTTCAGCGCCGAACCCGACGACACCGTGTTCTTCGACGCGTTGCGCCGCATCCACTCCGCCACCCTGGACGCCCACGCGCTCAGGGCCATCGAGGAGGGCGGCCTCGACCAGGCCGCCCGGGAGGAACTCGACTTCTTCCACTGGTGCCCCTCCCCACGGGAGTGGTGGCAGATGGCGTACACGCCGGAGGGCCACCTGGCCGGCATCCACATCCCGGCCCACAACCCCTCCGGCCCGACCATCGGCTTCATCGGAGTCGTCCCGGAACAGCGCGGTCGCGGATACGCCTACGACCTCCTCGCGGAGTGCACCCACCTCCTCGTCGAGCAGGGCGCGGAGTTCGTCAGCGGAGCGACGGACCAGGGCAACTTCCCCATGGCCGCGAACTTTGCCAAGGCTGGCTTCCCCGTCATCAGTGAACGCATCAACTTTCACCCGGCGGGCCAAGCGGCCTAGCGAGGAGTAGCGCGCGCTGAGGGGTCCGGTCCGAGGGCAGGTCGGGACCCCTTGTCAGCGACATTCGGGATCTGCGCTGTGGCCGGCGGCCACCATATCGTCGTCAGACCACGTACCTCACGGTGATCAACGGTGGACGCACTCGTCTCTCGGACCAGCCCCCCAGCAAGATCACGATCTACAGCTGGAGTACTAGGCTGCTGCCGAGCCCGCGACCGTGCCGATCACCTCGTCCGCACCTCGTCGACGGCGACATCGCAACGCATGGGGGGATCGGCGTGAGGCGTCGATGGGTGAGGGTCCTGGCCGTCACGGTGGTCGTGCTGGCCGTGCTGTTCGTGACCGCCGACCGGCTGGCCGCGCACTTCGCGGACAAGGAGGCGCTCCAGCTCGCGAAGGAGAAGTACGGCTACGCGAACACCACGGACGGCCACATGAGCGTGGCGATCCAGGGCTTCCCGTTCGTGACCCAGGCGATCGACGGCGACTTCCGCCATGTCACGCTGGACGCCGAGCACTTCTACCTCGACACCGTCGACAACAGGCGGGGCGGCTATCTGTACGTCGCCCGTCTCCGCATCGACCTGCGCGGCGTGAGAGTGACCTCACTGACGGCGCGCAGCGCCGAGGCCGATCGCGCCACCGGCACCCTGACCCTCTCGTACGCGGACCTGTCCGGCGTGGTGACACGGCTGGCGAGGGGCGGCGGCCCGATCCAGATCTCGCAGGCCCCGGGATCGGACGGCCAGGCGGCACGCGTCCGGGTCTCGGGAACGGTCGGCGGAGCATCGCTGAACAGCAGGGGAACGCTCCTCGCGCAGGGCTCGGAGCTCACCTTGTCCGTTCCCGGCGCGGCACGCGCCGGTTGCGTGTGGAGGGTCGCCCTCCCGGTGGGCCTCGGCTTCACCGCGGCGCGTGCCACCGCTGACGGCATCGAGATCAGCCTTGTCGGGCACCAAGTGACGCTCGGCTCGTCACGCTTCGACGCCTGAAGCGCGCCGGCCCGGGGCGGGCGCGGTCACTCCACCGGTACGGCGGCGGCGAACGCGACGAACGCCGACCACTGCCCGGCCGTGAACGCGAGCACGGGCCCCGCGGGGTCCTTGGAGTCCCGGACGTGGACGGCGGCAGGACCGGCGGCGACCTCGATGCAGTCGCCACCCTCGCTGCCGCTGTAGCTGCTCTTGAACCATGCGAGTTCGGAGGTCATAGCTCCCCTGCAATCTGCTCGATCACCTTCGCGGATTCCCCGACGCTGAGGGCCTGCGACCGGATCATCGCATAGCGCTGGTTGAGCTTGCTGACCTCATGTCGTTCGCTCATCAGCACGCTGCGGCCCTGTACTTCGAGATAGGCGAGCAGCCGCAGATCGGGGGTCTCCAGCAGGGTCATGGGCCCGTCGAAACCGGCGTGTGCCTCGTGCGCGAGCGGCATGACCTGGACGGTGACGTTCCGCAGCACGCCTACCTCCAGCAGCCGTTCCAGCTGACGCCGGTTGACCTCCCGTCCGCCCACCGGGCGGCGCAGCACCCACTCCTCGATCACAAAGGCGAGCTGCGGCGCCGGCGCCCGGGTCAGCAGCGACTGCCGGGCCAGCCGGGCCCGCACCCGTCGCTCCACCTCGTCCCCCTCCAGGGTCGGGCAGTAGGCGCCGAGCACCACACGGGCGTAGTCCTCGGTCTGGAGCAGGCCGTTGACCACGTGTGCGTCGTATTTATAGAGGCACGCCGCCGTACGCTCCAGCTCCGCGTACTCCTCGAACCACGAGGGGAACTCGCCGCGCTCCAGATGCCGCGCCGCGGCCCGCAGCACCCCGCCCGCGTCACCGAGTAGCGCCTCCGCGCCCTCCACGAACGCCGGCGGAGGCATCCGCTCACCCCGCTCGATCTTGACCACCAGGGACTTCGAGTAGCCGACGCGTGCGGCCAGTTCGTCCGTCGTCAGCCCCCGTGCCTCCCGCAGCGACCGCGCGACCGAGCCGAACATCCGCATGCTGGCCGAGCCCTCGCCCTTCACCGCCGACACGGCGCCACCTCCCCGATACACAGCGCGTACACACGCACCCCGCCGCCCCGACACAGTTGACCCGGGGTCAGGTCGTCCCTGGTCAGGCTAGCCACGGCACGGAACCGTTGACCCCATGACGCAGGAATCCCCACCCGGAACGGCGATGCGCGTCGTCGCCGAGCCCGCCCGTATCGCCGCCGTGCGCACCGCCGTGCGCGAACAGCTCCGCGCCTGGGGCCGCGAGGACCTCGCGGCCGCCGCCGCGCTGTGCGTCACCGAGATACTCGCCAACGTCCACCGCCACGCGGGCTCCCCCGAGTGCGAACTGACCCTGCACGACCTCGCCGACGAGGGCGTGCGGGCCACGGTCAGCGACCGCTCGCACCGGCTGCCCGTCCCCGCTCCGCTGCCCCTCGACTGGTCGGCCGAACGCGGGCGCGGCATGCACCTGATCGCGACGGCCGCCCACCGCTGGGGCGCCCGCCCGACCCCCACCGGCAAGCAGGTCTGGGTGGTGCTGCGGTGAGGCCCGCCACCTGGGCCTGGCTCGACGACACCGCCTTCGGGCCGGTGGCCTTCCTGCTGCTGGCCCACCCGCGCGGGACCGGCGCGGCCGGGCTCGCCGCGCTGCTGGGCCTGACCGAACCGGGGCGGCGGCTGCCCGACCTGGGCGAGCGCGTCACCGCGCCCGCCCCCGGCCGGGCGGTCGTGCACGGTGACGGGGGCGGACGCCTGATCGAAGTGGCCGTCGGGGAACGGTGGTCCGCCTTCGTGGCGGACGGCGGCCCCGTCGCCCTCGTCGTCGGCCTCGAACCACTCGCCCGCCGCGCCCCGCTCGCGGAGGTCGAGCACTACCTCGCCACCGGTGCCCTGACCGCCCGCATCCGGCTGGGGATCAGCCGTGCGCGGGGGGCCGACCCACCTCGATGACCGCCTTTTCCCCGCCCGCCTTCCCTCCCCCAACCTTCGGCCGGAGGTGCCCCCAGCCCGGCGAGGTCACGCGCCCCGACGCGCGTTGTTGGGGTGTCGGGTTCGGGGCCTCCGGGCTGGCCATTCTGGACAGCACATTTCGGTGCCTCGGGTCCACCTCCCCCAGCCTTCGGCCGGGGGTGCCCCCACCTCCCCCGCCCCCTCAGGTGTGCTTTCGCGCCTGATCCCCGGTGGGGGGTGAGGGCACTCGTGCCTTGGGCATGCATCGGCGCGGCGCCAACAAGCGGCCTTTGCACGGTGCCGCTCACACCCCCCACCGGGGATCAGGCGCTTGCAACGACGGAGGGGGCGGGGTCGTAGGGGTGGATGTTCTGGACGTTCGGCATATTTGTGTGCGGTACCCGGGGCGAACAATGGTGAGGGCTGGAAACGCACGTAAATATCCAGTCCAGGACGTGCAGCCCC
This sequence comes from Streptomyces sp. RLA123, assembly GCF_056270165.1. Classification (NCBI taxonomy): domain Bacteria; kingdom Bacillati; phylum Actinomycetota; class Actinomycetes; order Kitasatosporales; family Streptomycetaceae; genus Streptomyces; species Streptomyces sp. RLA123. Next base: position 4,552,349 of record NZ_JBWDOR010000003.1, read on the forward strand.
GGAGGCCCCGAACCCGGCCCCACACCACGTGCGCCGGGGCACCTGACTTCCTGGGGCACACGGGAGGGCGGGCGGGGGAATCAGTCCAGGGCGCGCAGCTGGTCCAGGAACCAGCGCTGCGGCGGCAGCGCGGTCGCCGCGGCCGCCAGCCGCTTGGTGGCCTCGGCGCGTTCCCCGTGGGAGACCGACAGCGCCTGGTGCAGCGCGCGGGCGGTGGCCAGGATGTCGTAGGGGTTGACCACGATGGCGTCGTCGCCCAGCTCCTCGTAGGCACCCGCCTCGCGGGACAGCACCAGGGCGACGCCGTCGTCGGTGACGACCGGGATCTCCTTGGCCACCAGGTTCATGCCGTCGCGGATCGGGTTGACCAGGGCCACGTCGGCCAGCCGGTACGCCGCGAGCGAGCGCGCGAAGTCGTCCTTGACGTGTAGGATCACCGGCTCCCAGCCCGGGGTGCCGAACTCCTCGTTGATCTCCTCGGCCAGGTCGGAGACCTCGTCGGTGTACTCGCGGTAGATCGCCAGATCGGTGCGCGAGGGGTAGGCGAACGCGACGTGCACCACGCGGCCCTGCCACTCCGGACGGTCGCGCAGCAGCTGCGCGTACGCCAGCAGGCCGCGCACGATGTTCTTCGACAGCTCGGTGCGGTCCACGCGCACGATGACCTTGCGGTCCGGTCCGCCCACGGCCTCCCGGAGCGCCGCCAGCCGCTCCTCCACGTCGGGGCGGTGCGCCCGCTCCCGCAGGAAGTCCGCGTCCGCCCCCAGCCCGTGCACCCCGATCCGGGTGGTGCGGCCCCGGTACGTCACCGACAGCGCGTCCTCGTCCCGGTTCACCGACGCGCCGAGCACGTCCGCGCAGCATGCGGCGAACGCCTCCGCCCAGCGCCGGGTCAGGAACGCCGCCCGGTCCGCGCCCAGAATGCCGCTGAGCACCTCGGCCGCCACGTCGTCCGGCAGCAGCCGGTAGTAGTCCGGCGGCGCCCACGGCGTGTGCGAGAAGTGGCCGATCCGCAGGTCGGGGCGGCGCGAGCGGAGCATCTGCGGCACCAGCGTCAGGTGGTAGTCCTGCACCAGGACGGCCGCGCCCTCCCCGGCCTCCTCCGCCAGCGCGTCCGCGAAAGCGCTGTTGTACGCCACGTACGCGGCCCACTGCTCGCGGAAGTCCTCGTCGAAGATCGGCTCCAGCGGCGTCTGGAAGAGCAGGTGGTGGACGAACCACAGCACGGAGTTCGCGATCCCGTTGTACGCGGAGGCGAACGTGTCCGCCGGGATGTCCAGCATGCGCACCCGCTGGTCGCCGGTGTCCTCCGCGGCCAGCCGCCCGCTCCCGTCCGGGGTGCGCAGCACCGCCGCGCGATCGCCGTCGCCGAGCGCGGCGCACACCCATACGGCGTCCGTGTCCGGCCCGATCGCGCTCAGCCCCGACACGAGACCGCCGCCTCCGCGGCGGGACTCCAGCGTCCCGTTCTCCCGGAGGCTGTACGAGACGGGCCCGCGATTGGACGCCACCAGAACCCGCGCGCCATGCGATGCGACCATGCGGCCAGCCTAGCCACGCATCCCCACCCGCAAACGTGTGCGCTACGCCACCCGGGCGTCCCGCCCCACCCCGCCAGCGGCGCGGGGAACTGCGCGCTCAGCCCCAACGCACCGGCAGCGTGCTCTGAAGGGGCGCGGGGACTGCGCGCTCAGCCCCAACGCACCGGCAGCGTGCCCTGAAGGGGCGCGGGGAACTGCGCGATCAGCCACAACGCACCCGCACCCGAACAAGCACCCGCACCCGGACAAGCACCCGCACCCGGACAAGCACCCGCACAACGCACCCGCACAGCGGCGCGTCACGCAACGTCGCGGCGCCGCACGTACTCCGGGATCGTGATCATGGGCGGCCGCTCCTCCGTCGTGACCTCGTGGACGCTCGGCTCGAAGCCCCCGTCCTCGGTGCGGTGGAACTGCGTGAGGACGGGCCGCACCAGGTGCCCCCGCGCCAGACGCGTCTGCGCGGTGCGGTAGATCGTCGCGGCCATGCGCCCGAGCGCCTGCCCGTCCTGGTGCCGATGGTGCCGCACGCCGACGTCGACCTGCGCGAGCGCGTCGAGCCCGGCCGCGCTGAGCGCGTCGATGAGAATCCCCAGCTCGACGCCGTACCCCACGGGAAACGGCAGCCGCTCCAGCAGCGACCGGCGCGCCGCGTACTCGCCGCCGAGGGGCTGCACGAAGCCCGCGAGCTGCGGCCAGTGCAGATTGAGCAGCGGCCGGGCGACCAGTTCCGTGACCCGTCCGCCGCCCCCCGGATCCACCGTGCCGCCGGACTCCAGGGGCCGGTCGTACATCGCCTTGACCAGCTGGAGGTCCGGGTCCGTGAGCAGCGGCCCGACGATCCCTGAGACGAAGCGCGCGTCGAACTCCCGCAGGTCGGCGTCGACGAAGCAGACGATCTCGCCGCGCGTCGCGAGCAGCGAGCGCCACAGCACCTCGCCCTTGCCGGGCACGGCCGGCAGCCGCGGCAGGATCGCGTCGCGGTGGACCACCGTCGCGCCCGCCTCCGCGGCGACCGCGGCGGTCCGGTCCGTGGAGCCCGAGTCCAGCACGAGGAGCTCGTCGACCAGCGGCACGGCCCCGGACATCAGCTCGCGGCGGATCTCCGCGACGATCGCCCCGACCGTGGCCTCCTCGTCGAGCGCGGGCAGCACCACGCTCACCGTCCCGCGCGGGCCCGCGGCCCGCTTCGCGGCGAGGAGCTGCGACAGCGGGCGGCGCTCGGCCGTCCAGGACCGCCGCCGCAGCCAGCCGGCTACCTCGTCCAGCACTGCGTTGCTCCGTTTCTGCCCCTCTTCGGCTCGTCTCGAAGGACGGACGGGCTGTGACCAGGGTCGAGGTCGTCGGTTACAGTCGTGAACACGAGGCATGACCATGGTATGTCCGCGATGATCGCGCCCCGTACGACAAATGCTCGGGCCCTGGGCCCGGTGCCATACCGCTCATCCAGAGGGGCAGAGGGAACGGCCCGTTGAAGCCCCGGCAACCCTCCCGCCGACCGCGAGGTCCAGGTGGGGAAGGTGCCAATTCCGTCTCGTGGCGAGATTCGCCGCGAGGAAGATGAGGAGAAAGGGCCTCGCCTGACATGGCTGCGCAGACTGTTGTCACCGACGTCGCGTCCACGAATTCCCCCTTCGGACCCGCTTCCGCACTGTCCTGCCGCGAGTGCGGCGAACGTTTCCCGCTGAGTCCGGTCTTCGCGTGCGAGAGCTGTTTCGGGCCGCTCGAAGTGGCCTATGACCTCCCCGCCGGCGATGCCGAGACGCTCCGCAAGCGGATCGAGTCCGGGCCGAACAACATCTGGCGCTACGCGCCGCTGCTGCCCGTCCCCGCCGACGTGGCCTCCAAGCCCAACCTGAACCCCGGGTTCACCAAGCTCGTCAAGGCCGACAACCTCGCCCGCGAGCTGGGCATCACCGGCGGCCTGCACATCAAGGACGACTCCGGCAACCCCACGCACTCCTTCAAGGACCGCGTCGTCGCCATCGCCCTGGAGGCCGCCCGCACCTTCGGCCTCACCACGCTGTCCTGCTCCTCCACCGGCAACCTCGCGGGCGCGGTCGGCGCCGCGGCGGCCCGCGCCGGCTTCCGGTCCTGCGTCTTCATCCCGCACGACCTGGAGGAGGGCAAGGTCGTCATGGCCGCCGTCTACGGCGGCGAACTGGTCGGCATCGAGGGCAACTACGACGACGTCAACCGCTTCTGCAGCGAACTGATCGGCGACCCGATCGGCGAGGGCTGGGGCTTCGTCAACGTCAACCTCCGCCCCTACTACGGCGAGGGCTCCAAGACGCTCGCGTACGAGATCTGCGAGCAGCTCGGCTGGCGTCTGCCGGACAACCTCGTCATCCCGATCGCCTCCGGCTCCCAGCTGACGAAGATCGACAAGGGACTGCAGGAGCTGATCAAGCTCGGTCTGGTGGAGGACAAGCCGTACCGCATCTACGGCGCCCAGGCCGAGGGGTGCTCCCCGGTCTCCACCGCCTACAAGGCCGGGCAGGACGTCGTGCGCCCGCAGAAGCCGAACACCATCGCCAAGTCGCTCGCCATCGGCAACCCGGCGGACGGCCCCTATGTGCTGGACATCGCCCGGCGCACCGGCGGCGCGGTCGAGGACGTCACCGACGAGCAGATCGTGGACGCCATCAAGCTGCTCGCCCGCACCGAGGGCATCTTCGCGGAGACGGCGGGCGGCGTGACCGTCGGCGTTCTGAAGAAGCTGATCGAGAGCGGGCAGTTGGACCCGGCCGCCGAGACGGTCGTCCTCAACACCGGTGACGGACTCAAGACCCTGGACGCCGTCGCCGCGACCTCCCGCCCCACGGCCACCATCCGCCCGAGCCTCGACGCGTTCCGCGCCGCCGGCCTGGCCGGCTGACGCCGTCCGCCGATCGCCGACCGTCCCGATACGAAGGTGAACCCCGCATCATGAGCGCGAACGTCCGCATCCCCACCATCCTCCGCCCCTACACCGGCGGCCGGGCCGAGGTCCCCGCCGACGGCGGCACGCTGGCCGAGGTCATCGAGTCGCTGGAGAAGGACCACCCCGGCATCTCGGCCCGTGTCCTGGACGACACGGGCAAGCTGCGCCGCTTCGTGAACGTCTATGTCAACGACGACGACGTGCGCTTCTCGGAGGGCCTTCAGACCGTCGTGGCCGAGGGCGCGTCCGTCTCCATCATCCCGGCGGTCGCCGGGGGCTGTTGAGCCGTCTGCGCCGCGGAACGCACAGGGGTGCCGGGAGTTGCTCCCGGCACCCCTGTGTGCGTGAGAGGTAGTTGAAGGGCTGTACAGTTACTTCGGAGGCTCGCAACCCCCTGCAACGCTCTGCGTAAACCCTCTTTCCGCGGCGTCCTTGTCGACGATTTATCGCCAAATTCCCGCGATGATTGTCGTGTTGGCGACATATGTCCCGCCCGACTTGCCCCGGTTTATTGGCCGTTGGAGCCGTTCTTCCCTTTTTCCGTGCCCGGATTTCTCGTCGGATTGACCTGTTGCAGACAGCGTCCGTGCAGATACATTCAGCCGCGGTCGACGCGTTCCGGCGCACGCCCCCTTGGCTGTAGGGGGTGAGGTCTGACCCGGGTCCGCGAGGTGTGGGCCTGCGAAGGGCCGGCAATAGGGGAGTAAGGAATGGCTCAGGGCACCGTCAAGTGGTTCAACGCGGAGAAGGGCTACGGCTTCATCGCGGTCGACGGTGGTGCGGACGTCTTCGTGCACTACAGCGCGATACAGATGGACGGCTACCGCACCCTCGAGGAAGGTCAGCGGGTCGAGTTCGAGATCTCGCAGGGCCAGAAGGGGCCGCAGGCGGACATGGTCCGCCTCGCTGCCGGCTGACGCCGCGCATCGGCCACGGAGCGCTTCGTACGAACGCGCTCAAACGTACATGTCAAGGCCCGCCCTCTTAACGGGGGCGGGCCTTCGTCTGTCCTCCCGCCGTCGCCCGCCACCGTCCGCCCCCGGTGGCGGGCGGGTGGATCCCCGGTAGGCGGCGGGCGACCGGCCGAGCGGCTTGCACTCTCCTAGGGCGAGTGCTAATCATTGGCGTTAGCACTCTGACGTTGAGAGTGACAAAGGACCGAGTGGGTGAGGCCCGTTCGACCGTCGGAAAGGAACCGGCGGGAGGGGGGCCGTCCGTCGCGGGCGCCGGCGCGGTCCTGGAGTAATCCTTCCCCGCAGCCGTGTGCCGCGAGGGGACCCCAAGTCCGGGAGGACCACTTCACATGGCCAAGATCATCGCGTTCAACGAGGAGGCACGGCGCGGTCTCGAGCGCGGGATGAACCAGCTCGCCGACGCCGTCAAGGTCACCCTCGGCCCCAAGGGCCGTAACGTCGTCCTCGAGAAGAAGTGGGGCGCCCCCACGATCACCAACGATGGTGTGTCCATCGCCAAGGAGATCGAGCTCGAGGACCCGTACGAGAAGATCGGCGCCGAGCTGGTCAAGGAGGTCGCGAAGAAGACGGACGACGTCGCCGGTGACGGCACGACGACCGCGACCGTCCTCGCCCAGGCGCTGGTCCGCGAGGGCCTGCGCAACGTGGCCGCGGGTGCGAACCCGATGGCCCTGAAGCGTGGCATCGAGGCGGCCGTCGAGGCCGTTTCCGCCGCCCTGCTCGAGCAGGCGAAGGATGTGGAGACCAAGGAGCAGATCGCCTCCACCGCCTCCATCTCCGCCGCTGACCCCCAGATCGGCGAGCTCATCGCCGAGGCGATGGACAAGGTCGGCAAGGAAGGCGTCATCACCGTCGAGGAGTCCCAGACCTTCGGTCTGGAGCTGGAGCTCACCGAGGGTATGCGCTTCGACAAGGGCTACATCTCGGCGTACTTCGCCACCGACCTGGAGCGTATGGAGACCGTCTTCGACGACCCGTACCTCCTGATCGTCAACTCCAAGATCTCCGCGGTCAAGGACCTGCTCCCGCTGCTCGAGAAGGTCATGCAGAGCGGCAAGGCCCTGCTGATCATCGCCGAGGACGTGGACGGCGAGGCCCTGTCGACCCTGGTCGTCAACAAGATCCGTGGCACCTTCAAGTCCGTGGCCGTCAAGGCCCCGGGCTTCGGCGACCGCCGCAAGGCCATGCTCCAGGACATCGCCATCCTCACCGGTGGCACCGTGGTGTCCGAGGAGGTCGGCCTCAAGCTGGAGAACGCCGGTCTGGAGCTGCTGGGCCGCGCCCGCAAGGTCGTCGTCACCAAGGACGAGACCACCATCGTGGACGGCTCCGGCGACGCCGACCAGATCCAGGGCCGGGTCAACCAGATCCGTGCCGAGATCGAGAACAGCGACTCGGACTACGACCGCGAGAAGCTCCAGGAGCGTCTCGCCAAGCTGGCCGGCGGCGTGGCCGTCATCAAGGCCGGCGCGGCCACCGAGGTCGAGCTCAAGGAGCGCAAGCACCGCATCGAGGACGCGGTGCGCAACGCCAAGGCCGCCGTCGAGGAGGGCATCGTCGCCGGTGGTGGCGTGGCTCTGCTCCAGGCGTCCAACGTCTTCGAGAAGCTCGAGCTCGAAGGCGACGAGGCCACCGGTGCGACGATCGTGAAGCTGGCCCTGGAGGCCCCGCTGAAGCAGATCGCGGTCAACGCCGGCCTCGAGGGCGGCGTCGTGGTGGAGAAGGTCCGCAACCTCACCCCGGGTCACGGCCTCAACGCCGCGACCGGTGAGTACGTCGACCTGATCGCCGAGGGCATCATCGACCCGGCCAAGGTGACGCGCTCCGCGCTGCAGAACGCGGCCTCCATCGCCGCGCTCTTCCTCACCACCGAGGCCGTCATCGCCGACAAGCCGGAGAAGGCTTCGGCCCCGGCCGGCGGCGGCATGCCGGGCGGTGACATGGACTTCTGATCCCGCGAGGGTTCAGCGGTACACGATCGAGGGCGGCACCCCGTGCGGGGTGCCGCCCTCGGGCGTTCCCGGGACCGCCCGGCTAGCCTGGCTCCGTGACGCAGCGAATGGGCACCGTGGTTCTCATGTGCGGCCTCCCGGGAGCGGGCAAGACCACCTACGCGATGGAACTGGTGCGTCGCGGATACGCGCGGCTCTCCATCGACGAGGCGGTCTGGCGGCGACTCGGGCAGCGCGATGCCGGCCGGGTACTGGAGGCGGAGGCGTTCGACCGCCTCAAGGAAGAGGTCCGCAGCGAGCAGCGGCAGGAGCTGGTCGAACTGATGCTGACGGGGCGGGACGTGGTGGTGGACTACAGCTTCTGGAGCCGCGCCGCACGTGATGACTACAAGACCCTGATCGAGCGGTACGGCTGCCGGTGGGAGCTGGTCCACCTCAAGGCCGACCGGGCCACGCTGGAACAGCGTCTCAAGCTCCGGAACGGCGAGGAGGGCGCCAACTCCGTCACCGTGGACGAGACGCTGCTCCTCCGCTATCTGACCGACTTCGAGGAACCGAGGGGCGAGGGCGAGCAGGTGCTCACGCAGGGACCGGCCTGAGGGCGCGGCGTGCCCGGGCCGCGTGTGTGGACGGGTTCGGTCACGGTGCCTGCGGCGGCCGGAGCGCTAGCCGACGGCGACCGGGGCGTCGAGCAGGTCGCGCCAGGTCCGCACGGCGGCCGCGTCGACGGGGCCCGCCCAGCCGCCGGGGCGGACCGCGCCGCCGACGTGGAAGGCGTCGATGCCCACGGCGAGCAGCCGGGGCAGGTGCTCGGCGCGCAGGCCGCCGCCGACCATCAGCTGCGGATCACCGGGCACGCCCTCGGCGGCCTCCGCGATCAGGACGTCCAGGCCGGTGTCGACGCCACGGGCCGATCCCGCCGTGAGGTACGTGTCGTGCCCGGGCAGTCCGCGCAGCGCCGCGCGCAGCGCCGTACGGTCCGCGCAGTGGTCGATCGCGCGGTGGAAGGTCCAGCGCGCGTCCGGGCCCACGGCGTCGGCCAGCAGCCGCACCGCCCGCAGGTCGGGGCCGCCGCCGGCGTCGAGGAAGCCGAGCACGAACTCGTCGGCGCCCTCCATGCGCAGGGCCGCCGCCGCGGCGCACAGCGCGTCGACCTCCTGGGCGTCGCCCGCCCCGAAGTCGGCCCGGCCGCGCAGCATCACGCGCACCGGTACGTCCGCGGCGGCCCGCACGGCCGCGAAGACCTCCCGGCGCGGAGTGAGTCCGTCGGCGGACATGTCGGTGACCAGTTCGAGGCGGTCCGCGCCCCCCGCCTGGGCCGCGCGGGCGTCGTCGGCGTCGAGCGCGATCACTTCGAAAATTGGTCTAGACATATATTCAGGATCCCACACGCCTCCGCTCGCCCGCGACCCCCGTGCTCCACAATGGCCCACATGGCCGCCACCGATCCCGAGCTGCTGACGCACTGGAGCGCGCTGCTGCGCCGCTGCCAGACCGAGTCCGTCGACCCGACGCCCTACGGCGAGGACCTGCTCGCCCGCTGGGCCGAGCCGCAGCGCCGCTACCACACCACCGACCACCTGGCCGCGGTGCTGGTCCACGTCGACTCCCTGGCCGAGTACGCCGAGGACATCGACGCGGTGCTGCTCGCCGCCTGGTTCCATGACGCCGTCTACCGCCCCGACCGCTCGGAGAACGAGGAGCGCAGCGCCCGCCTCGCCGAACGCGCGCTGCCCGAGGCTGCCGTCCTCGACACCATCACCGCCGAGGTCGCCCGCCTGGTCCGGCTCACCGTCACCCACCACCCCGGCGACGGCGACCGCAACGGCCAAGTGCTGTGCGACGCCGACCTCGCGGTCCTGGCCGGCGACCCTGTCGCGTACGCCGCCTACGCCGCGGCGGTCCGCGACGAGTACGGCTTCGTCCCCGACGACGCCTTCCGCGCCGGCCGCGCCGGCGTGCTGCGCCAGCTCCTCGCGCTGCCGCGGCTGTTCCGCACCACCATCGGCTACGAGCGGTGGGAGGACACGGCCCGCCGCAACCTCACCACCGAACTGGAACTGCTGCTCTCCGCCGATGACTCCGCGCCGCAAGACCGGTCTGCCCCTTGAGACATGCCGTTCCCCGCACCCACCGGAAGGGCGGAACCGCCATGACGGACGACGCCGTACTGCGCTCCGCGATCACCGCCGCGTATCTCTCCCTCGCCGACCTGCTCGACGGGGCGGGCACGGAGCGGTGGGACACCCCCTCGCTCTGCGAGGGCTGGAGGGTGCGCGAGGTCGTCGCCCACATGACCATGGCGGCGCGCTGGACCGAAGAGGAGTTCATGGCCGAACTGCGTTCCTGCGACTACGACTTCACCCGGCTGTCCAACTCCGTCGCCGGCCGCGACGCGGCGCTGCCGGAGGACTCCCTCGTCGCCGGGCTGCGCTCGCCGGTCATGCACCACTGGACCCCGCCGGGCGGCGGGGTCCGCGGCGCCCTCAACCACGTGGTGATCCACGGCCTCGACATCACCGTGCCGCTCGGCGCGGAACGCGGCGCCCCGGAGCCCGCCGTCGTCGCCGTCCTGGACGATCTGACGTACGGCGGCGGCCACGCCCACTTCGCGGTGGCGATCGACGGCCGCTCGCTGCGCGCCACCGACCTGGACTGGTCCTACGGCTCCGGCCCCGCGCTGCGCGGCGAGGCCGGCGACCTGGCGTCCGCGCTGTGCGGGCGCAGGCTCCCCGCGGGGCGGCTCCAGGGCGATCCCCTGTGACCGGCGCGGCGGGAGCGGCGGAGGAAACGGTCAGGATTCGAGAAGCCCCGGCCGCCGGTTCGCGGCTAGCGTGGCGGGCAGAGCGGTCGACGGCGGCATCGCCGCCGGTACGACCGGACCCACGACCTCAGGAGTGACCATGAGCGGCTCTTCCACCCAGGGCATCAAGACCGTGCTGCACCCCGTCTCCGACCTGGCGAAGGCCAAGGAGGTGTATGCCGCACTGCTCGGCACGGCGCCGCAGCACGACGGCGAGTACTACGTCGGTTTCGAGGCCGAGGGCCAGCACATCGGCCTGGTGCCGAACGGCGGACCGCAGGCCATGACCTCGCCGGTGACCTACTGGCACGTGGCGGACATCGAGGCGAAGCTCGCCGAGGTGACCGCCGCGGGCGGCACCGCGAAGGAGCCGGTGCACGACGTCGGCGGCGGTCGCCTGGTGGCCACCTTCACCGACCCCGACGGCAATGTCCTCGGGCTGCTCCAGGACAGCTGAGGCACCGGCCGGAAGCGAGGACAGGACGACCGGACGTACTGTTCGATGCCGGTGGGACACCCGCACCGACCCCGACACCGGCCCCGAGGGCCAGAGAGAGACACGATGAGCACGGACACGAGGACGGACCCGCGGTCGCCCGCGCTGCACGGTGCCGACAGCCACGATCTGATCCGCGTGCACGGCGCGCGTGTGAACAACCTCAAGGACGTCAGCGTCGAGATCCCGAAGCGCCGGCTGACGGTGTTCACCGGTGTCTCCGGCTCGGGCAAGAGCTCGCTCGTCTTCGGCACGGTCGCCGCGGAGTCGCAGCGGCTGATCAACGAGACCTACAGCTCCTTCGTGCAGGGCTTCATGCCGACGCTCGCCCGGCCCGAGGTCGACGTCCTCGAAGGGCTGACGACCGCGATCATCGTCGACCAGCAGCGGCTGGGTGCCGACCCCCGCTCCACGGTCGGCACCGCCACCGACGCCAACGCGATGCTGCGCATCCTCTTCAGCCGGCTCGGGCAGCCGCACATCGGCTCGCCGAACGCGTTCTCCTTCAACGTCGCCTCGGTCCGGGCGAGCGGTGCGATCACCGTCGAGCGCGGCGCCAAGAAGACGGTGAAGGCGACCTTCAACCGCCTCGGTGGCATGTGCCCGCGCTGCGAGGGCCGGGGCACGGTCACCGACATCGACCTGTCCCAGCTCTACGACGACGTCAAGTCGCTCAACGAGGGCGCGCTCACGGTCCCCGGCTACAGCATGGACGGCTGGTACGGCCGCATCTTCAAGGGCAGCGGCTTCTTCGACCCGGACAAGCCGATCCGCAAGTACACGAAGAAGGAACTGCACGACCTCCTCCACAAGGAGCCGACCAAGATCAAGGTCGAGGGGATCAACCTGACGTACGAGGGGCTGATCCCGAAGATCCAGAAGTCGATGCTCTCCAAGGACGTCGACGCGTTGCAGCCGCACGTCCGCGCGTTCGTGGAGCGGGCGATGACGTTCACCGTCTGCCCCGAGTGCGACGGGACCCGGCTGGGCGAGTCGGCCCGGTCCTCGAAGATCGGCGGGATCGGCATCGCCGACGCCTGCGCGATGCAGGTCAGCGACCTCGCAGAGTGGGTCCGGGGTCTGGACGAGCCGTCCGTCGCGCCCCTGCTGACGGCCCTGGTGGACACGTTCGACTCGTTCGCCGAGATCGGCCTCGGCTACCTCTCGCTGGACCGGCCGTCGGGCACCCTGTCGGGCGGCGAGGCGCAGCGCGTCAAGATGATCCGCCACCTCGGCTCCTCGCTCACCGACGTCACCTACGTCTTCGACGAGCCCACCGTCGGCCTGCACCCCCACGACATCCAGCGGATGAACGGCCTGCTGCTGCGGCTGCGCGACAAGGGCAACACGGTGCTCGTCGTGGAGCACAAGCCGGAGGTGATCGCGATCGCCGACCATGTCGTCGACCTCGGCCCCGGCGCCGGTACGGCGGGTGGCACCGTCTGCTTCGAGGGCACGGTCGACGGGCTGCGGGCGGCCGGCACGGTCACCGGCCGCCACTTCGACGACCGGGCCACCCTCAAGGAGAGCGTGCGCAAGCCCACCGGCACGCTGGAGATCCGCGGCGCGACGGCGCACAACCTGCACGACGTCGACGTCGACATCCCCCTCGGGGTACTGGCCGTCGTCACCGGCGTGGCAGGTTCCGGCAAGAGTTCGCTCGTGCACGGCTCGATCCCGCCCGGTGAGGGAGTGGTCTCGGTCGACCAGGGCGCCATCCGCGGCTCACGGCGCAGCAACCCGGCGACGTACACCGGGCTGCTCGACCCGATCCGCAAGGCCTTCGCGAAGGCCAACGGCGTGAAGCCCGCGCTGTTCAGCGCCAACTCCGAGGGCGCCTGCCCGGCCTGCAACGGCGCCGGCGTCATCTACACCGACCTGGCGATGATGGCCGGTGTCGCCACCCCCTGCGAGGAGTGCGAGGGCAAGCGGTTCCAGGCGGCGGTGCTGGAGTACCACCTCGGCGGCCGCGACATCAGCGAGGTGCTCGCGATGTCGGTGACCGAGGCGGAGGAGTTCTTCGGCGCGGGCGAGGCCCGCATCCCGGCCGCGCACGCCATCCTCGGCCGCCTCGCCGACGTCGGGCTCGGCTACCTCAGCCTCGGCCAGCCGCTCACCACGCTGTCGGGCGGTGAGCGGCAGCGCCTCAAGCTGGCCACGCACATGGCCGACAAGGGCGGTGTCTACGTACTCGACGAGCCGACCGCAGGGCTGCACCTCGCCGATGTCGAGCAGCTGCTCGGCCTGCTCGACCGGCTCGTGGACTCCGGCAAGTCGGTCATCGTGGTCGAGCACCACCAGGCGGTCATGGCACACGCAGACTGGATCATCGACCTCGGCCCGGGCGCGGGCCACGACGGCGGCCGCGTCGTCTTCGAGGGCACCCCCGCGGACCTCGTCGCCTCCCGCCCCACCCTCACCGGCACCCACCTCGCCCAATACGTCGGCGCCTGACCCGCAGGTGCGTGCCCCGTAGGGGCGCGGGGAACTGCGCGACCAGCACGAGGTACCCGCACTTGGGATACGGCCCTGGTGTGGTTGCGTGCCCCGTAGGGGCGCGGGGAACTGCGCGTTCAGCCACGGCGCGCCCGCACCTGGGAAACAGACCCGGCGCGGGCGCGCACCGTGAAGGGGCCGCGGGCACGCGGATGCGTGCCCCGTAGGGGCGCGGGGAACTGCGCGTTCAGCCACGAGGTACCCGCACTTGGGACACGGCCCTGGTGTGGTTGCGTGCCCCGTAGGGGCGCGGGGAACTGCGCGACCAGCCACGGCGCGCCCGCACCTGGGAAACAGACCCGGCGCGGGCGCGCACCGTGAAGGGGCCGCGGGGAACGCGCGACCAGCCCCACAGACCCGGGCCAGAAGCAGAACCTACGCCCCCGCGTCCGAAGGACGCCGCCGCTTCGGCCTGCGCAGCCCCGCCTCCGTGAGCCTGCGCAGCAGCTCCTTGCTGCCGACCTCGAACGCCCCCGCGGCCACCGCGGAGGCGTACCGCTCGCTGGGCAGGTCGTAGTGGTCGCCGTCGAAGGCCCGCCGGGGGGAGCCGATGGCCGCGGCGAAGGCGTGCAGCTCCTCGTAGGAGGCGTCGCTGACCAGGTGCGACCACAGCCGGCCGTGGCCCGGCCAGGTCGGCGGGTCGATGTAGAGGGCCACGGTCAGCGGGCCCCGCCCATCGCGGCGGCCAGCGAGCCGACGGGGGCCACGGCCTCGCCCAGTGATTCGCAGACCCAGTGCGGGTCGGGGCCGAGCTCGGGTTCGACGTCCAGGGCGTGCGGGTCCTCGCAGCGCGGGCACAGCGGCCACCGCCCCATCCGTTCCAGCAGCGCGTCCTTGACGTCCTGGGCGACCAGGCCCACGACGAACGCGGCGCCGTCCGGCCACTGCTCCACCCACCACCGGCGCTGCGCGACGGTGTCCTCGACGAGGGAGACGATCCCGGCGTCGGTCACGTCGGTGGCGGTGAGGTCGGCGAGGATGAGCGCTCGCGCTCCGTGCAGCGCGGCTTCCAGTGCGGCGGGGGCGCCCGGGGCACCGGGGACGTCGGGATCCATGCCCCCTATTGTCGCCCAGCGGCCGTCCGTACGTTCTTGACGCCGTTCGATGGCGAAAATAGCTTTCGCGGTGTGGCCGAGAAGATGAAGGAAAGTTTCAGCACCGGGGGGCTGGCCGCCAAGGTCAGGACCCTGGCCCCCTCCATGACCCGCTCCATGCAGCGCGTCGCGGAGGCCGTCGTCGCCGATCCGGGGGGCTGCTCCCGGCTCACCGTGACCGCGCTGGCCGTCCGCACCGGGACCAGCGAGGCCACGGTGGTCCGCACGGCACGGCTGCTCGGCTACTCCGGCTACCGCGATCTGCGGCTCGCCCTGGCCGCGTTCGCCGCCCGCGAGGAGGCAGGCGGCCGGCCCTCCGTCACCCCGGACATCGCTGTGGGCGACCCGCTCTCCGAGGTCGTCGCCAAGCTCGCGGAGGACGAGCAGCGCTGCCTCGCCGACACCGCCGCACAACTGGACGTCGCCCAGCTGGAGGCCGCGGTCGGCGCGCTGGCCGCCGCCCGCCGCATCGACGTCTACGGGATAGGGGCCTCCAGCCTGGTCGCCCAGGACCTCGTGCAGAAGCTGCTGCGCATCGGCCTCATCGCGCACGCGCTCGCCGATCCCCACCTCGCCGTCACCAACGCGGTGCAACTCCGGCAAGGCGACGTTGCCGTGGCCGTCACCCACTCCGGGCACACTCACGACGTGGTCGAACCGCTGCGCGCCGCCTTCGACCGGGGCGCCACCACGATCGCGATCACCGGCCGCGCCGACGGCACGGCCACGCAGTACGCCGACCATGTGCTGCTCACCTCCAGCAGCCGGGAGAGCGAGTTCCGTCCGGCGGCCATGTCCAGCCGCACCAGCCAACTGCTGGTCGTGGACTGCCTGTTCGTCGGCGTCGCACAACGGACCTACGACACCGCGGGGCCGGCCCTGGCCGCCTCGTACGAAGCCCTGGCCCACCGTCACAGCCCCCGAAGGAACCACCCGTCATGACGCACGCCGAGCTCCGCCGCGAACTGGACCGGCTGACCACCGAGGCCTTCCGCCCCGACCTCGCCGGCATCGACCGGCTCGCGACCCTCGACATCGCCCGCCTGATGAACACCGAGGACGGCTCCGTGCCGGCCGCCGTCGCCGATCAACTCCCGGCCGTCGCCGCCGCGATCGACGGCATCGCCGCCCGGATGGCCCGCGGCGGCCGCCTCGTCTACGCGGGCGCCGGCACCGCCGGACGCCTCGGCGTCCTGGACGCCAGCGAGTGCCCGCCGACCTTCAACACCACGCCCGGCCAGGTCACCGGGCTCATCGCGGGCGGCCCGCGCGCCATGTCCGACGCCGTCGAGGGGGCCGAGGACAGCCGCGAGCTGGCCGCCGCCGATCTCGACGCGCTCGCCGTGGGCCCGGACGACGCGGTCGTCGGCGTCTCCGCCTCCGGCCGCACCCCCTACGCCATCGGCGCCGTCGAGCACGCCCGCGCCCGCGGCGCCCTGACGGTCGGCCTGTCCTGCAACGCCGGCTCCCCGCTCGCCGCCGCCGCCGAGCACGGCATCGAGGTCGTCACGGGCCCGGAGTTCCTCACCGGCTCCACCCGGCTCAAGGCGGGCACCGCCCAGAAGCTCGTCCTCAACATGCTCTCGACCATCACGATGATCCGGCTGGGCAAGACCTACGGGAACCTGATGGTCGACGTCCGCGCCTCCAACGAGAAGCTGCGCGCCCGCTCCCGCAGCATCGTCGCCCAGGCCACCGGCGCCCCGGACGAGGAGATCGAGGCCGCCCTCACCGCCACTGACGGCGAGGTCAAGCACGCCGTCCTCGTCCTGCTCGCCGGCGTCGACGCGGCGACGGCCGCCCGCCTCCTCACGGACGCGGACGGCCACCTGCGGGCGGCTCTCCTCGCGGCGGCGTCCTCGCACTGAGGCCGCCGCCCCGCGAGGGGCTAGCGCAGCGCTTCCGGCAGCGGCGCGGAGTGCAGGACCGCGAGGCCGGAGACGGCGCGGGTGAGGGAGACGTACAGGCGGCGCAGGCCCGTGCGCTCGTCGGGTTCGCCGTCGACGACGGCGGCGGGCTCGTCGAGGACGACGTAGTCGTACTCCAGGCCCTTGGCCAGGGAGGCGGGGACGAGGGTCAGCCGGATGTCCGGGGTGGTCTCCTCACCGGGCGACAGGTACGTCAGCCCGGCCGCCGCCAGCGCCTCGGCCAGCACCGGGACGCGGGCGTCGGCGGCGATGAGGCCCGTGGAGCCCTCGCGCTCCAGGGCCTCGCGGCAGGCGGTGACCACGGCGCCGGTCAGCGCCTGCGCGGTCACCTCGGTGACGGAGAACGCGCCGGGGCTGTCGCGTACGGACGTGGCCTCGGTCAGGCCCGGCGCGATGGCGGGCAGCAGCCGGGAGGCGTAGGCGATGACCTCCAGCGGCACGCGGAAGCCCTGCGTCAGCTCCTCGACCTGGGAGCCCGGCTTGCCGAGGTGGGCGAGCGCCTCCTCCCAGGTCGCGGTGGCCCAGGGGGTCGTGCCCTGGGCGATGTCGCCCAGCACGGTCGCGGAACCGGTGGAGCAGCGCCGCCCGACGGCCCGGTACTGCATGGGGGACAGGTCCTGGGCCTCGTCCAGGACGACGTGGCCGAGCGAGCCGGTGCGGTGCACCAGGTCGTGGGCCTCGTCGATCAGCACGGTGTCGGCCGCCGACCACTTCGCGGAGGCGATGCCCCGGGCCGGCTTCGCCCAGAGGATCTGCTTCTGCTCGTCCTCGGTGAGCAGGCCCTCCGCGCAGCGCGCCAGGAACTCCGCGTCGGACAGCAGCCGCAGCACCGTCTTCGCCGGGTCCACCGGTGGCCAGACCTCCTTCACGGCCGCCTTGACCGCCGCGTTGCGCGCCACCGCGTCCTGCACGCGGTCGTCCGGTGCCTCCCCGGCGGCCTCCATCTGCACCAGCACGGCGTGCGCGATCCGCTGCGGCAGGGCCTCGCGGGCGGCGCCGTAGCGGATGTCGCGGTCCATCAGCTCGCGGACCAGCTCCTCCAGCGCGTAGGCGGGGACACGCCAGCGCCGCGAGCCGCGCACCACGACGATCGGCTCGGTGGGCATCCGGATGCCCGAGCGGACCGCCCGGCGCAGCACCTCCGCCATGCGCGCGTCGCCCTTCACCTGGGCGGCGGCCGCGCTGTCGGCGCCCCTGACGGGGACGTGCGCGACCAGGTCGTCGACGGTGGCCTGCTTGACGCTGAGCTCGCCGAGCGCGGGCAGCACCTGCTCGATGTAGTGCAGGAAGGACGCGTTCGGGCCGATGACGAGGGTGCCCGTGCGGGCCAGCCGTTCGCGGTGCGCGTAGAGCAGATACGCCACCCGGTGCAGACCGACGGCGGTCTTCCCGGTGCCGGGCGCGCCCTGCACGCAGACCGTGCCGCCGATCCCGGCGCGGACGATCTCGTCCTGCTCGGGCTGGATCGTGGCGACGATGTCCCGCATCGGGCCGACGCGGGGCCGCTCGATCTCCTGCTGGAGCAGCTTGCTGGAGGTCTGCGCCTCGCTCGGGTCCGTGAGGTGCTCGTCCTCGTACGCGGTCAGGTCGCCGCCCGTGTAGCCGAAGCGACGGCGCAGCGCGACGTCCTGCGGGTCCTTGCGCGAGGCGCGGTAGAAGGGCTGGGAGACCGGCGCCCGCCAGTCGATGACCATCGGGTCGCCGTCGGAGTCGTGGACATGGCGGCGGCCGATGTAGAAGCGGTGCTCCTCCTCCTCGTCGGCCCCGGCGTCGCCGGCCAAGGCGTCACCGTCCAGGTAGTCGAGGCGGCCGAAGAAGAGCGGGGTGTGGGCGAGGTCCGCGAGGGCCTTGATGCGTGCGTCGATGTTCGCCTGGAGCACCTCGGCGTTCACCCAGTTGGCGGTCACGTCCTTGATGTCGAGCGCCTCGACGTCGGCGCGCATGGCGCGCAGGGCGGAGCGGGACGCGGTGAGGTGGGCGCGTTCGCGGTCGAGCGGATTGTCGGTCGTGAGGGATTGTTCCCCGGGCACGGGTTGCCTCCGGCGGCACGTAGGGCATGGCTCAGCCGGCCCCGGACCGGCGCACGCGGTGGCGCGGGGGCGGGGCGCTGTCCTGATACGAATGCGAGTAACACCATGGACCGGCCGGTTTCCGTCCGGCCGGTGGCACCGTCCCCTCGGGGGCGGGCGGCAAGACGAAGGATCCTACGCCGCCGGGACGGACGGCGCGAATGGATTACCGGTCCCACCCGGACGCAGCTCTCCCCAAAGCATCACATGTGCGTACATTGGGGGCATGGCACGAGCCCGCACATCCCGCGTCCGGGGCAGCACCGCCTTGACGGCGGACGCGGCGCACCGCCGTCAGCGGTACCTGCTCGGCAATGCGCTGCGTGCCGCCAAGGTCTACGCGACGAGCGCCTGCCGCGTCGTCCTGCTCGGCCCTGACGGCACGCGCTACTGAAGGCCCTGGACAGCCGCCGTCAGAGCAGCTCGTCCGCGTCGACGATGCGGTACGCGTATCCCTGCTCGGCCAGGAAGCGCTGCCGGTGAGCGGCGAAGTCCTGGTCGATGGTGTCGCGCGCGACCACCGAGTAGAAGCGGGCCTCGTGACCGTCCGCCTTCGGCCGCAGCACGCGGCCGAGGCGCTGCGCCTCCTCCTGGCGGGAGCCGAAGGTGCCCGAGACCTGGATGGCGACCGTCGCCTCGGGCAGGTCGATGGAGAAGTTGGCGACCTTCGAGACCACCAGCACCGAGATCTCGCCCTGACGGAAGGCCTCGAAGAGCTTCTCGCGCTGCGTGTTGGTCGTCTCGCCCTTGATGACCGGGGCGTTCAGGTGCTCGCCCAGCTCGTCCAGCTGGTCGATGTACTGCCCGATGACCAGCGTCTGCTCGCCCTGGTGCTTGGCCACCAGGGCCTCGGTCACCTTGCGCTTGGTCGCGGTGGTGGCGCAGTAGCGGTACTTCTCCTCGGCCTCGGCGGTGGCGTACGCCAGCCGCTCGGAGTCGGTGAGGTTGACCCGCACCTCCACGCAGTCCGCGGGCGCGATGTAGCCCTGCGCCTCGATCTCCTTCCACGGCGCGTCGAAGCGCTTGGGGCCGATCAGCGAGAAGACGTCCGACTCCCGGCCGTCCTCGCGCACCAGCGTCGCGGTCAGGCCGAGTCGGCGGCGGGCCTGGAGGTCGGCGGTGAACTTGAAGACCGGAGCGGGCAGCAGGTGCACCTCGTCGTAGACGATCAGGCCCCAGTCGCGGGAGTCGAAGAGCTCCAGGTGCTGGTAGACGCCCTTCCGCCGGGTGGTCAGCACCTGGTACGTGGCGATGGTGACCGGGCGGATCTCCTTGCGCGTGCCGCTGTACTCGCCGATCTCGTCCTCGGTGAGCGAGGTCCGCTTCACCAGCTCGTGCTTCCACTGCCGGGCCGAGACGGTGTTCGTCACCAGGATCAGCGTCGTGGCCTTCGCCTCAGCCATCGCGCCCGCCCCGACCAGCGTCTTCCCTGCGCCGCAGGGCAGCACGACCACGCCCGAGCCGCCGTGCCAGAAACCCTCGACGGCCTGCTTCTGGTACGGGCGCAGCGCCCAGCCGTTCTCCGCCAGCTCGATCGGGTGCGCCTCGCCGTCCACGTACCCGGCCAGGTCCTCGGCGGGCCAGCCCAGCTTCAGCAGCACCTGCTTGATCTGGCCGCGCTCGGAGGGGTGCACGGCCACGCTGTCGGGGTCGATCCGGGCGCCCACCAGCGGGGCCACCTTCTTCGAACGGAGGATCTCCTCCAGCACCGGCCGGTCAGTGGAGCTCAGCACCAGGCCGTGCGCCGGGTGCTTGCTCAGCGTCAGGCGGCCGTACCGGCCCATGGTCTCGGCGATGTCCACCAGCAGCGCGTGCGGCACGGGGTAGCGGGAGAACTTCACCAGCGCGTCCACCACCTGCTCCGCGTCGTGCCCGGCGGCGCGCGCGTTCCACAGGCCGAGCGGCGTGAGGCGGTAGGTGTGGATGTGCTCCGGCGCGCGCTCCAGCTCGGCGAAGGGGGCGATGGCCCGGCGGCACTCGTCGGCCAGCTCGTGGTCGACCTCCAGGAGCAGGGTCTTGTCGCTCTGGACGATCAGACAGGACACACAAACCTCCGCATAGGGGCGGGCCGGGGCCGGGACCGGTGCCGGGCTGAACTACCCATGGTCCCTCATCGCCTCTCCACTAACGCTCCCCTCCCCGTTTTCCATGCCCGCGCCGTGCCGCTGCGGCTCGGCGGGCTCCGCCTTCCGCCGCACCGCTTGACAAAGCGGAACGATGTTCCGGATAGTAAGCGGAGCGGCGTTCCGCTTCGAGTCGACCGAACCGGACGCGTCCGACCACTCGCCCGCCGCCGCCCTGTCGGAACCGGCGGCGGCACAGGCCCCCGAAGGGAACCGCATCATGAGCACATCCACCGGCACCGCCGCCGGCTTCGGCCCGCCCGCTCCCGTCCTGTCGTACAGCCCGGTGGTCCTGTCCGTGCCCGGACGCCCCGTGGACCTCCAGGTCCGTGTCTCCGCCCCCGCGACCGGGACCGGCCTGCCCGTCATCCTGCTCTCCCACGGCCACGGCGGTTCCCACAACCTCTCCTCGCTGAACGGGTACGCGCCCCTCGCCAACCTCTGGGCGGCAGCCGGATTCGTGGTCGTCCAGCCCACCCACCTCAGCTCCCGGACGCTGAGCCGCCGGCTCGCCGGCACCCCAGGAGCCCCCTTCTTCTGGCGCTCGCGCGCCGAGGACATGAGCCGCGTCCTCGACCGGCTCGACGAGATCGAGAAGACCGTGCCGCAGCTCGCCGGGCGCATCGACCACGGCAGGATCGCGGTCGCCGGGCACTCCCTCGGCGGCCACACCGCCGCCCTCCTGCTGGGCGCCCGCGGTGCCGATGCCGACACCGGGGAGGAGGTGAACCTGACCGAGCAGCGGATCACGGCGGGTGTGCTGCTGGCCGCACCGGGCAGGGGCGGCGACGTCCTCAACGGACCTATGGCCGCGATGGTGCCGTTCTTCCACACCACCGACTTCTCCACGATGACCACACCCGCCCTGGTCGTCGCCGGCGACCAGGACGACTCCCGGCACTTCACCGATGCCGGCCCCGGCTGGCACGCCGACCCCTACCACCTCGCCCCCGCCCCCAAGACGCTGCTCACCCTGTTCGGCGCCGAGCACCTGCTCGGCGGCATCTCCGGATACGACGCCGAGGAGACCACCGACGAGAATCCCGGGCGGATCGCGGCCCTCGGGCGCCTCACCTCGGCCTACCTGCGCAGCCGGTTCCAGCCCGGCGACCACGCCTGGCAGACGGCGTGCGAGGCACTGACGACCGGGGCGGGCGCGGCCGGACGAGTCGAATCGAAGTAGACCGACACGGCGGGACGCCGCCGCGGTCCGCTTCGCCCGTCGGCCGCCGTCCCCGTCGGTGTCCGCATCACGATCGCCCCGCTACCGCCGATCCACGTTCCGGCACTCCCCGAGGGCCGTCTACGCGAGGTCGTCGGCGAGTTCGGAGACGCCCGTGATGCGGTGCAGCGCGAAGGTGCGGACTTCGTCGGCGGTGTGGTCGTACGCCGTCACGAAGCCGCCCTCGACGCGCACCGGTCCGATGACGCGCTGGCTGGCAGCGCCGTCCGCGTTGACGTAGCCGATCCACACCGACTCGCCGGTGAGCACCGCGGCCTGCATCGTGGCCAAAGTCTCCGCGGCGGCCGTGCGGGGCAGCCCCCGGTCGCCGCCCGTGGCGGGGCGCGGCACGTTCTCCCTGCGGACCGCCGTGGAGGCGCGGTCGCCGGCCCTTATCACCTTCACCGCGGCGCTCAGCAGCGTGCCGTCCGGGACCGGCGGGCCGTCGGTCACGGGGACGGGGGCGCTCCGCGGCGGCGTCCTGCGGGCGTCGGCGCGGGTGATCAGCACGTCCCCCTCGGCGGACTCGGCGGCCGGGGCCAGCCCCATCGCCCGCAGCCGCTCCAGCAGCGTGCCCGGGTCGGCCTGGGCGGCCAGCACGGTCGGCGCGAGGCGGCGCAGCCCGAGACCCGCCGCCCGGCGGTCCGCCAGCACCTCGCTGATCAGGGCGTCGTCGTCGCAGCGCAGATACGCCGAGGCCGCGCCGACCCGCAGCCTCCCGTGGCGGCGGGCCACGTCGTCGACGAGGTAGCTGAGCGGCTGCGGCACGGGGGTGCGCGAGTGTGCCGAGAGGAAGGCGTGCAGCTCGGCCGCCGTACGCCCGGCGTCCAGGGCGCGCCGCACGGACTCGGGCGTGAAGCGGTAGACGGTCGCGCCGCCCTTGGACTCGATGTCGGCCAGCACGTGCAGCGTCTCCGCCAGGTGCGGCTGAAGCGGGCCCGGCGCGACGGCGGTCAGGTCGGCCTGGAGCAGTACGTGGTCCAGCGGCTCGGGCAGCAGCGGCCGCAGCAGCGCGGCGGCCCGCGTGGCGCGGTCCCCGGCGGTGGACAGCAGCGCCCGGCCGTGCGCCGCCAGCGCGCCGCGTCCCGTCACGCCCAGCAGCTCCGCCTCCGAGACCGTCCACCGGACGAGGTCGGCGCGCAGCCCGTCCATCGACACCCCGCCGCGCAGCGGACGCTCCCAGCGCAGCCGCGCCAGCAGGGCGTCGGGCGTGGTGGAGGCGCCGGCCGTAGCAGCTCGGCCAGGAAGTCCAGGACCTGCCGGCGGATCTCGGGCGCGAGCGAGCGGTCCAGATCGGGGCCGAGCGCGGCCAGGGCGCGGCCTTTGGCGTCCCGGGTGCCCACCACACCGGAGGTGCGGGTGGCCGTCAGCCAGACCGTGACCAGCTCGGCCCAGCGCAGCTCGGCCGGCAGCAGCAGCCATGCGTCGTACCCGGGCGTGGGCGCGTACGCCTCGTCCAGCTCGCCGTCCGCGGCGACCAGGCCGGCGGCGTAAGCCAGTTCCAGCCAGAACGCGGCGGCCGGCTCCGTCGCGTCCAGGGCCGTCGCCACCCGCTTCAGGTCGCGCACGCTCAGCCCGCCCGCGCGCAGTATCTGCGGGCCGCCGGTCTCCCACTGCTTGACCAGTTCCTCGACCGTGCGGATGGCCGTGAACGCCTGGCCCGCCGCGGTCGCGTCCACAGCCTGTGGATCGTGCGCCCGCGATTCCACCACCGGCGGCACCGGCTCGGGCACACGGTGCGCGCGCCCGTCCCGCAGATGCAGGGCCACCTCGCGGGGGAGTACGACATTGCGGGCACCGGCGGGCAGCAGCAGCCCCCGCTCGAGCAGCCACCGCACCGGCGCCGGCGGGGCGCCGACGTCCGCCACCTCGCCGTACGGCGGACCCCACGTCAGCCTGCCCAGCACCGCGGTGGCCTCCGGCGGCGCCGCCTCCAGCAGTGCGGTCATCCGCGGCCGGTCCGCGAACAGCGCGGTCAGCGCGTCCACCGCGCTCACCGGGTCGTGCGTCGGCGGCATCCCGGCCGTCTCCAGGATCTGCTGCAAGAGGCCCGGCGACATCCCCGACGTCGCCTCCGCCACGCTCGGGCCGAGCCCGGTCGGCGAGAGGCTTCCCGCGGCCGGCGCCAGGATGTCCCGTGCGGTCCGCACCAGCCGCAGCCGGTCGTCCCCGCCCCAGAGCAGCGCCTGCGTCCGCAGCGTCTCCAGCGCCCCGGGCAGCGCGTCGGCCGCCTCCGGGCCCATCAGCGCCGGCAGCGTCCCGAGCGGCGCGCCGTCCGGCGCGATCGCGAGGGCCTCCGCGACCTGGAGCGTGAACCGGTCCAGCCGTTCCAGCGCCCGCACCACCGACGCCCGCGTCCCGGCCCGGGTCGCCAGCTGCGACAGGTCGTTCGGCACGGGACTCAGCAGATCCGGACGCGCTCTGAGCAGCGCGGACAACGCCCCGTCGCCACGGGCGCGGAGATCCTCCGCCAGCGTGCGCGGCTCCGCCGCGGGCCCTTCGGTGGTCATCTCACCCACACTAGCCGTGCCGCCCCCACCCGTGATCCCCCAGACCGCCTCGGCGGCCCTCCCTGACGCCCTCCCTGTCCCTCCCCGGGAGCCGCCGGCGGCGGGCCCGCCGCGGTCCGAGGGCGAACCCCGCTGACCGGGGCGGGTGTTGGGGCAGGGCGAGGCGGTAGTTTCGGGGGCATGGGTGCGGAGGGCGACCGGATGGTGCTGGATTACCTGAGCAGGGTGGGGGACCTGGCGCAGACGGCGCTGCCCGCCGATCGCCGGGCGGAGCTGGTGGCGCGGCTGCGGGAGGACATCGACCGGGAGCGCGGGCGGAGCGACGGTTCCGCGGCGGTGCGGCGGATCCTGAAGCGGCTGGGGTCGCCGGACGAGGTGGTGCGGGACGCCGCGGCGTTGCCGCATCAGCGCAGCGAGCCGAAGTCCGAGCCGAAGTCCGAGGCGGATTTCGAGGCGGCGCCGCGGCCCGCTGCGGAGCCGGACTGGTGGCGGCTGGCGGAGGCGCGGCAGCCGGCGCTGCGGCCGGTGGTGCCGGGGGACGAACTGGCCGGGCTGCCCGGGATGACGGGCGGGGTGACGATCCCGATGACGCCCCCCGAACCCGAAGCAGAGGCCGACGGGGAAGAAGGGCAGGAAGAGGCGCAGGAGGACCCCGGGCAGCCCGAGCGGACCCGGGCCCGGCCGAGGCGGCCGTGGCGGCCGTCGGCCGTGCTGGAGACGGCGGCCGCGCTGCTGCTGCTCGCCGGGGCGGTCCTCGGTTCCTGGATCGCCCTCCTCGCGGGGTGGGCGATCGCGTACTCCTCGCGGCGGCTGTCCCGCCGTGCGGCCCGCTTCGCCGCGCTCGGCCTGCCCGGGACGGTGGCGGCGGGGGCCCTGGTGTGGCTGTGGGGGCGGCTGGAGGGCCGTTGGGGCGAGCCCATCGCGCAGGGGCAGATGCGGGACGCGATCGGCGACGTCCTCCCCGTCGTTCTGCGTGTCGCGGCCGTGGCCTCGGCGCTGTTCCTGCTGTGGCGGGGACACCGGGCGGGCCGTTCGGGCCGGTAGCCGCTGGTTAAGGTGTCTGCTATGCCCATAACCGTCGGCTTCGACCTCGACATGACCCTGATCGACTCCCGTCCCGGCATCAAGGCCGCCTACGACCGCCTCTCCGCGGAGACCGGCGTCGCCATCGACTCCGCGCTCGCCGTGACCCGCCTCGGGCCGCCGCTGGACTGGGAGCTGGCCCAGTGGTTCCCCGCCGAGGACATCCCGGCGGTGGCCGACCGGTACCGCGCGCTCTACCCCGAGTACGCCATCGACCCCACCCCCGCCATGCCCGGTGCCCGGGAGGCCGTGGCCGCCGTGCGCGCGGCCGGTGGGCGGGTCGTCGTGGTCACCGCGAAGCACGGGCCCAACGCCCGGCTGCACCTGGACCACCTCGGCATCACCGTCGACGAACTGCGTGGCCGGCTGTGGGCCGAGGCGAAGGCGGAGGCGCTCACCGAGTACGGGGCGACCGTCTACGTCGGCGACCACGTCGGCGACGTCGTGGGAGCCCGTACGGCGGGTGCGCTGTCCGTGGCCGTCCCCACGGGGCCGGTCGGCGCGGACGAACTGCGCGCGGCCGGCGCGGACGTCGTCCTGGCCGATCTGACGGAGTTCCCCGCCTGGTTCGCCGGCTACGTCCCGGACGTCGTGGCCTGACGGCTCTGCGCCCGGGCCGACCGCAGCAGTCCGGCCAGCGCCAGCGCGAAGCCCACGCCCATCAGCATGGAGACCAGATAGGCGGCGGTCGGCAGCGGGTCCGAGCCGAGCAGCAGAGGTGCCACGGTGGCGAGTGTGGCCAGCGCTCCGACGGCGAAGACCACGCCGCCGACGCGCACCAGCACATCGCCCGGTTTCCGGGTTTCGTTACTCACCGCACCAGGGTAGATCGCGGGAGGAAGACGCAGCGCATCGGCCGGATGACGACCACCGGGGAGAGAAGCCGACGGCGTCTTGTCACACGCCCCGGGGCCATTAGCCTTGGGGGCAGCGGGTCTGCGAAGGGACCCGCTGTCTTGCTATCCAAGTGCTTTTCCTTCTACAGCGAGGACGAGGTCGGACGTGCCTACCGGCAAGGTGAAGTGGTTCAACAGCGAGAAGGGCTTCGGCTTCCTCTCCCGCGACGACGGCGGTGACGTCTTCGTCCACTCCTCCGTGCTGCCGGACGGGGTCGACGTGCTCAAGCCGGGCCAGCGCGTGGAGTTCGGGGTCGTCGCCGGGCAGCGCGGCGACCAGGCCCTCTCGGTGATCCTGCTCGATCCCGCGCCGTCCGTGGCCGCCGCCCAGCGCCGCAAGCCGGACGAACTGGCCCCGATCGTCCAGGATCTGACGACCCTGCTGGAGGACGTCGTCCGCTCGCTGCAGCGCGGCCGCTACCCGGACAAGGAGCACGGTCACAAGATCGCGTCCGTGCTGCGGGTCGTCGCCGACCAGCTCGACGTCTGAGCGACGCACGGGCCGGCCGGCCGATCTGCCGGCCGGCGACCGGCGTCAGAAGTCCAGCGCGCCGGGGCCGAGGGGCGGTACCAGTCCCTCGGCCGCCGCCCGGGTGAGCAGGCCGCGGATCGCCGCGTAGCCGTCCTCGCCGAGGGTCGAGGTGAACTCGTTGACGTACAGCCCGATGTGCTGGTCCGCCACCTTCGGGTCCATCTCCTGCGCGTGCTCCAGGACGTAGGAGCGGGAGGCGTCCGGGTCGTCCCAGGCCATGTGGACGGAGGTGTGGATCGCGTCGGCGAGTTCGCGCAGCCGGTCCTCGCCCAGCGAGCGCTTGGCGATGATCGCGCCCAGCGGGATCGGCAGGCCGGTGGTCCGCTCCCAGTGCTCGCCCATGTCGGCGAGCTTGTGCAGCCCGTAGTCCTGATAGGTGAAGCGTGCCTCGTGGATGACCAGGCCCGCGTCCACCCGGCCGTCGCGCACCGCCGGCATGATCTCGTGGAACGGCAGGACGACGATCTCGCCCACGCCGCCCGGTACTTCGGCCGCCGCCCAGAGCCGGAAGAGCAGGTAAGCCGTCGAGCGCTCGCTCGGCACCGCGACCGTACGCCCGCTGAGGTCGGCGCCCTTGCCCGAGCCCTCCCCGGCGGTCAGCACCAGCGGGCCGCAGCCCCGGCCGAGCGCGCCGCCGCCCGGCAGCAGCGCCCACTCGTCGAGGACGTACGGCAGCACGGCGTAGGACACCTTGAGCACGTCGAGTTCGCCGCGCTCGGCCATGCCGTTGGTGATGTCGATGTCCGCGAACGTCACGTCCACGTCCGGCGCGTCCGGCACGAGGCCGTGCGCCAGGGCGTGGAAGACGAACGTGTCATTGGGGCAGGGGGAGTAGGCGATGCGCAGCGCGGCGGATTCACTCATGTCGGTTCTCCAACGTCCAGCAGGTCCGGCTGCTTCCGGAGGAGCGTGAACGCCTCCGTGAGCGCGCCGAGCGCGTCGGGCACGCGCCAGGACGCGCGGTCGCGCGGCCCGACCGGATTGGCGACGGTGCGGATCTCCAGCACCGGCACGCGGTGCGCCATGGCCGCCTCGGCGACCCCGAAGCCCTCCATGGCCTCGCCCACCGCGCCGGGGTGCTGCTTGACCAGCTCGGCGGCCCGTTCGGCGGACCCGGTGACCGTGGAGACGGTCAGCAGCGGCCCGTACTCGGCGCCGAGTGCCTCCGCGACGCGCCGCGACAGTTCCGGCGGCGGCCGGTGGGCGGAGGTGCCGTACCCCAGCTCCGCGACCGGGATGAAGCCCTCCGGTCCCTCGGCGCCGAGGTCGGCCGCCACGATCGACTCGGCGACCAGGGTCGAACCGATCCGCGCGACGGGCTCGAAACCGCCGGCGATGCCGGCCGACACGACCAGGTCGTACGGGGCGCTGGCCAGCGCCGCCGCAGTCCCGGCGGCCGCGGCCGCCGGGCCCACGCCCGCGGCCAGCACCGTGGCCATCGGGGCACGCAGGGCCATCCGTCCGCCGGGCAGCGGGTGCTCGGCGGGACGACTGCTGAGGGCGCGTACGACCGCGTCCCGTTCCGCCGCTACGGCGGTGACGATCAGAAGGCGGGGAGTCATCCGCGGCGCGCCGATCAGTCCGCCATCTTCAGCTTGACCTGCCAGACACCCAGATACGCCTGGGTGCCGGACGTCTCGATGACGTTCAGCGTGACCTGCTGGGCGGTCTGCCCGGTCTGGGTGTCCGAGAACAGCGTCTCCGCGTCGAAGGAGCGGTAGGTCACGCCCTTCAGCAGGCCGGACTTGCCCGAGGTGCCGGTCGCCACGATCCAGCCCTTGTCGGCGATCGCCGGGTCGACGCCGACCCGCACCTTGTCGCCGGGGTGAACCGTGAGCGTCTTCTTCGGCGTGCCGCTGAGGCAGGCCAGGAAGACCTTCTCCGTCAGCTTGCCGCTATCGGCGTAGCAGTTGCCGGTTGCCTCGGTGGTCACGGTATCGCCGCCGACGGTCACGGTCGCCAGAGGCGTCGGCTTGTCGCAGGCGGAGAGGGCGATCAGCCCGAGGGACACGGCACCGAGGGCGGCGGCACGGCGGCGAATGCTCATGGGGGTGAGGCTACCGGGCGGGTGCG
The DNA here is from genome assembly GCF_056270165.1 of Streptomyces sp. RLA123. Lineage (NCBI taxonomy): Bacteria > Bacillati > Actinomycetota > Actinomycetes > Kitasatosporales > Streptomycetaceae > Streptomyces > Streptomyces sp. RLA123. The sequence goes on from NZ_JBWDOR010000003.1 coordinate 4,581,064, forward strand.
TCCACGCTGCGCGGGGGTCGGCCCGTGTCCCCGCCACCTCGGGTTTCCGTCGCCCGGCTGCCGCCCGTTTTCCCGCGGCACGGGGCCGCCGCGGGAAAACGCCGGGCCCTTTACACCGTCCGGGGGCGCGTCGCCCGGCCGCGCGAGGCGGAGACCAGGCCGCGTACGGAGAAGCAGAAGCCGACCGCGACCATGCAGGCGGCCACGGACATCCCGAGGGTGCCGTTGAGGGGGAGCACGATGCCGATGGCACCGCCGATCACCCACGCGAGTTGCAGCGCGGTCTCGGACCGGGCGAAGGCCGAGGTGCGTACCTCCTCGGGCACGTCGCGCTGGATCATCGCGTCCAGGGAGAGCTTGCTCAGCGCCTGGGCGACACCGGCCGCCGCCGCGACCAGCGCGATGGTCAGCACCCCGTACCGGGCCGCCGCGACACCCGTCGCCGTCAGCGCGCCGATCAGCGCGAACATGATGATCCGCTCAGGACCGCGGTCCTTCAGCCACGAGCCCAGGGCGGTGCCGAAGGCGTTGCCCACGCCCGCGCAGACGGCGGCGACGCCCAGCGAGACCGGGCCGGACAGGCCGCCCAGCGGGTGGTCGCGCAGCAGGAAGGCGAGGAAGAGCGTCAGGAAGCCGGACAGCGCGCGCAGCGCCGCGTTCGCCTGAAGGGCGTGCAGCACGGGACCGCCGACGCTGCCCAGTCCGGGCCGCCGCTCCTTGCCCAGGGCGGGCCCGCCGGCCGTGGCCGCCGCGCCGGCCGTGAGTTCCGCGCGCGCTTCGCCCTTGGCGGAATCCACCTTGTGCGGGAGCGAGAAGGACAGCAGCGTGCCGCAGGCGAAGACCACGAAGGCCCCGTACAGCGGCGCGCCCGGCCCCAGCAGGTGCAGCAGACCGCCGATGGGCGCGGCGGCGGCCGTGGCCAGCAGCCCGGCCAGCGTCACCCGCGAGTTCGCTTTCACCAGCGTCGTACGGGCGGGCAGCAGGCGCGGCACGACCGCGCTGCGCACCACTCCGTAGGCCTTCGAGGCGACCAGCACCCCCAGCGCGGCCGGATACAGCTCCAGTCCCGCCGTCGCCACCACGCTCGCCATCGTCCAGGCCAGGATGGCCCGCACGAGCATCGACACCGCCATCGCCGCGCGCCGCCCGTGCGGCACCCGGTCCAGCAGCGGGCCGATGACCGGCGCGAGGAGGGCGAACGGCGCCATCGTCACCAGCAGGTAGAGCGCGACCCGCCCGCGGGCCTCGCCCGTCGGCACCGAGAAAAAAATCGTGCTGGCGAGCGCGACCGTGATCAACATGTCACCCGCGCTGTTCACCGCGTGCAACTCGATCAGCTTCGCCAGGCCCGACTCGCCCGCGCCTCCGGCGTGGGTGTGACGCCGGACGCGGCGCACCACGGCGCCCGACGTACGCTGCGTGGCACGCGCGACAGCGGTCCCCGCCCTGCGGACCGGACCGGGGCCGGACGTCACTGTGCGTGCCACGCTCGCCAGTCTGCCCTACCGGGCGGCTTTCCGAACGGGGTGCGCACCGATAGCGTGCGATCGCGCAGAATGGAGTCAACAGGTGCGCCCGAGTTCGTTCGGGCCGGCAGCGTTGAAGCGGTCCTCGGGTCCGCTCCGCCACCGCCCGCGCGATCCTCGGCGGCGTACGCGTGAAACGGCGTAGGAGAGAATCGATTCTTGTGAGTGCTGCGATGCGAAGCCGTACACCTGACCGCGTGTGCGCCGAGGCGGTCGACGTCGCCTTCGGGGCGGCCGTCAAGGCCTTCGGTCCCGAGGCGGTGGGCGAGCACCTCGGAGCGGTGGCCGAGGGCGAGCGTGTCGTCACCCACCTCTTCGACTGCCGCGAGGCGGGCTACCGGGGCTGGCGGTGGGCGGTCACCCTCACCCGCGCCTCCCGGGCGAAGGCCGTCACGCTCGACGAGACCGTGCTGCTGCCCGGCCCGGACGCCGTCCTCGCGCCCGAATGGGTGCCATGGAGCGAGCGCCTGCGCCCGGGCGACCTCGGCCCCGGCGACCTCCTGCCCACCGACCAGGAGGACCTGCGCCTGGAGGTCGGCTTCTCCGGCGAGGACGCCCCGCCGCCGAACTCCCCCATCTCCGAGGAGATGGCCGAGCTCGTCGAGGCCGAGGACGCCGACGTCTCCGCCGGCCCGCCGGCCCAGCTGCCGATGGCGCCCACCTTCGGGACGATCGCCGCGGTCGCCGAGGAGATCGGCATGGGCCGCCCGCGCGTGCTCTCCCGCTACGGGCTGCACGTCGCCGCGGACCGCTGGGAGGACGAGTACGGCCCCAAGGCCCCCATGGCCCAGTCCGCCCCCGCCCAGTGCGTCTCCTGCGGCTTCCTCGTCCCCCTCGCGGGGTCCCTCCGGCAGGCCTTCGGCGTGTGCGCCAACGAGTTCGCGCCCGCCGACGGCCGCGTCGTCTCCCTCGCGTACGGCTGCGGCGCCCACTCCGAAGCCGCGATCATGCCCAAGACGCCGCGGCCCGCGCCGCCCGTCCTGGACGAGACCGCGGTCGAGCCGATGCCTCTCCACCCCGACCGTCAGGGGTCCGTCGAGGACACGACTCCCCAGGAGGAGCTGGGCCACAGCTAGGCGCTGCGCTTCGCTGTACCGGGTCTTTTCCCCGCCCGCCCGCCCTCCCGGGTGCCCTGTGAAGTCAGTGACCCCGGCGCCCGTTTACGTGGGTGCCGGGTTCGGGGCCTCCGGGGCTGGCCATTCTGGACAGCACATTTAGGTGCCTCAGGCGCCTTGTGCTGCGTACTCCGGGTTGTGCACCCAAATATGCTCCAGTGTCCAGAACGCCCACCCCTACGACCCCGCCCCCTCGGTGAGTTGTCGCGCCTGATCCCCGGTGGGGGGTGTTGAGCCGGTCCGGGGTGGTCGCGGTTGCCTGGATGCGGCCTTGCGGTGGGGGTCGGGGCGTGCAGCCGGCTGTGAGCCCATGGGGTTGCCGTCCCCTTCCGCCGTGTGTGCGGCGCCGGTGGGGGGTGTAGGGCCGCTCCGGGGTGGCCGCGGCTGCCTGGACGCGGCCTCGCAGCCGGCTGTGAGGCCATGGGGTTGCCCGGTGCCCCCTTCCGCGGTGTGTGCGGCGACGGACGCCCGATGGGGGGGTATGGAGCCGGTCCGGGGTGGTCGCGGCTGCCTGGATGCGGCCTTGCGGTGGGGGTCGGGGCGTGCAGCCGGCTGTGAGCCCATGGGGTTGCCGTCCCCTTCCGCCGTGTGTGCGGCGCCGGTGGGGGGTGTAGGGCCGCTCCGGGGTGGTCGCGGCTGCCTGGATGCGGCCCCGCGGCCGACCGTGAGCCCTCGGTGGGGGTACAGGGGGCGGTTGTGGCTCGTGTCATCGTCGGTGCAGCGCAGTCGGGTTGCGGGAATGATCACCCAGCGGCGCCGGGCTGCGGTGTGGCGGCCCCACTGTGCGGGCTGCGGTCGTCGGCCTGCGGAGTGGACGGGGTCCGGTCTGTCGAGGGGCTCCCGCGCCGTTGGCGCTGCGCCAACGGCGGCCCCAGGCACGGCGCCGCCCCCCCCCGGGGGATCAGGCGCGAACACAACGGAGGGGGCGGGGGTGTTGGGGGCACCCCCGGCCGAAGGTTGGGGGAGGGTGGGCGTTCTGGACACTGGAGCATATTTGGGTGCACAACCCCGGTGCGCAATGTGAAGGCCCTGAGGCACCTAAATGTGCTGTCCAGAATGGCCAGCCCCGGAGGCCCCGAACCCGGCACCCACCTGAACGCGCGTCGGGGCGCCCTGACTTCACAGGGCTGGGGGCACCCCCGGCCGAAGGTCGGGGGAGGGCGGGCGGGCGGGCGGGGAAAAAAACCCGGCACCGCGAAGCGCACCCCGCAGGCGCAAGCCGACCGTTGCGAGACCTTCGAACGTGGTGACCCGGTAACCGGGTCCCGGTCCGGGCGGCTCGCTCACCCGGTACCGACGGGCGGTCTGCGCGGTCAGGAGCGTCAGCATGGCCATGGCGAGTGCGGCCCCCTCACAGCCGTGCGGCCCGGTGCCGAAGGAGAGGAAGGCCCCGGGTTTCGCCGGTGAGCTCCCGTCGTCGAGCCAGCGCTCTGGCAGGAACCGGTCCGGCTCGGTGTATTCCCGTGCGTCGCGATGGGCGGTGTAGGGGCAGACGAGAACGGTGGACCCGGCGTCGATGGTGTAGCCGTCGAGCTGGGTCTCCCGGGGGGCGCGCCGGGTCAGCAGCCAGCTCGGGGGGTGCAGCCGGAGCACCTCGCGCACCAGTGCCTGGGTGTAGTGCAGGCCTTCGAGGTGGGTGCTGGTCGTCGCGGCCGGGTCCGCGGGCAGCAGGGCGGCCTCGGCCGCGACGTGGTCCGCCGCCTCGGGGTGCCGCGCCAGGTGGAGGAGGATCCATCCGGCTGCCCGTGAAGGTGTCTCGAAGGTGGCGACGACGATTCCCGGGAGGGTGTCGAGGACGGCCTCTTCCGGCAGGAGACCGTAGCGGGAGGAGGGCCGGAGCATCTGTCCCAGCATGTCGTCACCGAGCCGGCCCGACGCACGGCGCCGGGCGACGATGAGCGCCAGAGCGTCGGTGAAGGCGATTTGCTGCCGTGTGCGGAACCGCCGTGCCGGTGTGGGGATCCAGGGCGGCCATGCCCAGCGCGAGGGGCGTACGAGCATCTCCCGGGCCAGGAAGAGCTGTGCGGCCAGGGGCAGCAGTGCGGGAGCGTCGTCGGAGAAGAGGTAGCTCACGCCGATCTCCGCCAGGGCGTGCCGGACCGGGGGCAGGATCTCGATGTCCTGGCCGGGGGGCCACTGGTCGACGAATCGAGCGGTCCCGGGCGCGATCTCACCTATCCGGGCCGCGACCGCCTGTGGGCGCAGTCCGCGCATGCGGGCCACGTGGGCGCGCGCACGTTCCTCCGGGGTCGGCGCCCCGCTCGACCGCTTCAACGGCGGGAAGAGGGGCGAGGGCGCCTTGGGGAAATCCTGTGCGCGGCGCAGCACTGCTTCGCACGGCCCGGCCGCGGCGGCTACGTAGACACCTGGCTCCAACTGCCAGACGTCCCCGCACTCGTCGGCGCCACGCCGCGCCACCGACAGCCGGTCGCGGTTCCAGGTGGCGAAGCCGCCTTGGGACAACCGCGGCGGCTGGTTCGTTCGGTGCATGAGATCCAGGCCGGCGGGGCCCTGGGGCGCCCGCCGGTGGTGGGGGGTCAGACCGAGTCGTCGCCGGCGTACGCGTCCCATTCGTGGGCGCCGTACGCACCGTAGCGGCGGGTGAAGGACAGCTTTCCGAGCAGCTTTGCGATCATGATGGACTCCTCTCGCCTGTCTTCAGCAGGTCCCACGTCTCCCATGCTGCCACTTGTGCTCTCTGTGCGGATATGTCGAATCGGGGCATTGGTTCGGCATCCGGAGCGGTCGTCTCCCGAGACCCCGGCCCCGGCCGTACCGGGCCCTCGGGAGGGTGGAGGGGAAAGGCGGTAGCGTCAGGGCCACAGGCATCCGTGAGGGGAAGAGGCGACGTGAGCGGGACCGCGATGGACCGGGGCGCAGATCCGTTCGGGACGGGGCGGCTGCGGCGGGCGGTGCTGGACGCGTGGGCGGCGTCGCCCGCCCGGTTCCGTGAGGACGCCAACGCGGAGGAGGACCTCGCGCTCGGCGGCTACCGGGACCGCCTCGTCGTGGAGCTGGCCCAGAACGCCGCGGACGCCGCGATCCGCGCCGGGGTGCCGGGCCGTCTGCGGCTCACCCTCCGGGAGGGCGTGCTCGCCGCCGCCAACACCGGCGCCCATCTCGACGCCACCGGCGTGGAGTCCCTGTCGACGCTGCGCGCCAGCGCCAAGCGCGAGGCCGGTGACGCCACCGCGGTCGTGGGACGGTTCGGCGTCGGCTTCTCCGCCGTGCTCGCGGTCTCCGACGAGCCCGCGATCCTCAGCCGCACCGGCGGCGTGCGCTGGTCGCTGGCCGAGGCCCGCGACCTGGCGAACGAGACGGGCGGCGGGTCCCCCGGGCTCACCGACGAGCTGCGCCGCCGCGACGGCCACGTACCGGTGCTCCGGCTGCCGCTGCCCGCCGAGGGCACCGCGCCGGAGGGCTACGACACCGTCGTGGTGCTGCCGCTGCGCGACGGCGCCGCCGCCGACCTGGCCGGCCGCCTGCTCGCCTCGATCGACGACGCGCTGCTGCTGACCCTCCCCGGCCTCACCGAGGTCGTGGTGGAGACGCCGGAGGGCGTGCGCACGCTGACCCGCCGCACGGACGACGGCCTCACCGTGATCGAGGACAGCGCGAGCGGCACGACCCGCTGGCGCACCGTGACCGACGCCGGCGACCTGGAACCGGCGCTGCTGGCCGACCGGCCGGTCGAGGAACGGCTGCGCCCGGTCTGGTCGGTGACGTGGGCCGTGCCCGTCGGTGCGGAGGGCGAGCCGGAGCGCCCGCGCACCGCGCCGTTCGTGCACGCACCGACGCCCACGGACGAGCCGCTGGGCCTGCCCGCTCTGCTGATCGCCTCGCTTCCGCTGGACCCGACCCGGCGGCACGCCGCGCCGGGCCCGCTGACCGCCTTCCTGGTGGGCCGGGCCGCCGAGGCGTTCGTGCGGCTGCTCGGCGACTGGCGGCCGGTCGGCCCGGGCATCGTTGACCTCGTGCCCGGCCCGCTCGGCAAGGGCGAACTGGACGCGGAGCTGCGCCGCCGTGTGCTGGAACTGCTGCCCCGTACCGCCTTTCTGCCGCGCGCGGCGGACGTGCCCGCGAGCCCCGACGAGGAGGACGCCCTGCCGGCCGCGCTGCGCCCGATGGAGGCGGAGGTCGTGGAGGGCGCGGGGGCGGAGACCGTCCGCGTCCTGGCCGAGGTCTTCCCGACGTTGCTGCCTCCCGGCCTGGAGCGCCGTCCCGAGCTGCGCGTGCTCGGCGTGGCGCGGTTGCCGCTGGGCGACGCCATCGACCGTCTCGGCGGAGTGGAGCGCCCCGCGCCCTGGTGGCGGCGGCTCTACGACTCGCTGGCGGGTACCGACCCGGACCGTCTCAGCGGTCTGCCGGTGCCACTGGCGGGTGGCCGCACGGTCGTCGGCCCGCGCCAAGTGCTGCTGCCGCTGCCCGAGATGGACAGCGTGTACGGCGACGGTGACCAGGCGGCGGCCGGCACCGCCCTGCCCGCGGCCTCCGAACTGGCCCGGCTGGGCCTGAAGGTGGCCGATCCGGACGCCGCGCACCCGCTGCTGGAGAAGCTCGGCGCCGTCCCGGCGACCCCCCGCGCCGTCCTGACGACCCCTCAGGTCCGGGCGGCGGTGGCCGGCTCCCTGGAGGCCGGCGAGGTCTGGGACGAGGACGCCCTCGATCCCGAGGAACTGGCCGAGGTCGTTCTCGGTCTCGTCCGCGCCGCGAACCTCGCCCCCGGCGACGAGCCGTGGCTGGCGGCCCTCGCCCTCACCGACGACGAGGGCGAACTCGCCCCCGCCGGCGAGCTCGTGCTGCCCGGCAGCCCCTTCGAGCGGGTCATCCGGGAGGGTGAACTCGGGGCTGTGGACGAGGACCTCGCCTCCCGCTGGGGTGAGCAGCCGCTGACCGCGGTCGGCGTGCTGGCCACCTTCGCCCTGGTCCGCGCCACCGACGTGGTGCTCGACCCGGACGAGCTGGAGCCCCGGGAGAGCGACTGGGCCGAGCCGGACGACGCGGGCCTGCTCGACTCGGTCGACGTGTGGTGCGAAGACGTCCTCGACCAGCTGCCCGACACCGATGTGCCGCCGGTCGCCACCGAGATCGTCGCCGTCCGCGACCTCGACCTCGTCGACGACGACGCCTGGCCGCAGGCGCTCGCCATGCTCTCCGTGCCGCCCCTGCGCGACGCGATCACCCAGCCGGTGCGGGTGCTCCTGCCCGACGGCACGACGGAGTCCGTGAGCCCGTACACCGCCTGGTGGCTGCGGGACCACCCCGTGCTCGACGGGCGGCGCCCGGTCGGCCTGCGCGCCGCGGGCAGCGACCAGCTGCTCGCCGGGCTGTACGACGAGGCCGAGGCCGGTGCCGTGGACGACCAGGTGCTGCGCGCCCTCGGTGTGCGCACCTCCGCCGCCGCCCTGCTGGACGAACCGGGCGGCGCAGCCGAACTGCTCACCCGGCTCGTCGACCCGCGCCGCGCCGTCACCCCGGCCCAGCTGCACCGCCTCTATTCGGAGCTGGCCGCCCTCGACCCCGAGCAGGTGACGCTGCCCGACGACCTGCGCGCCGTCATCGACAGCCGGTACCCGGAGATCGTCGAGGCCTCCGACGCCCTTGTCGCCGACGCCCCCGACCTGCTGCCGCTCGCCGCGGGGCGCCCTCTGCTGCCTGTGCCGCCCATGCGCGCCGCCGCCCTCGCCGAACTTTTCCAGGTGCGCCGGCTCAGCGAGGCGTTCGCCGCCCCCGTCGTCTCCGAGGGCGAGCCCCACGACGTCGCCGAAGCGGTGCGCGAGCTCCTGCCCGGCGCGCCCCTCACGTACATCGAGCACGGGGAACTTCTCGTCGAGGGCCCCGACGGCGCCCGCGTGGAGCTCGACTGGCGCTGGATCGACGGCACCCTGCACGCCTCCACCCTGGAGGGCGTCGCCGCCGGCCTGTCCTGGGCGGCCGGCGCCTGGCAGCGCCGCTTCGAGGTCGCCGCGCTGCTGGAGGACGCGTCCCGCGCGGAGGAGCTGGCCCGCGACCGCTGGTTTGACTGATCCTTTGTCAGTGCATTCCCTCCGCTAAATCGCACGTGTATACACTGCGATCGCCATTCTCGGCTCTCACCTGGGGCTAGGCCCCTCGTTCCACAGTGTGGGGACTCATGCGTATACGAACTGCCGCTGTCGTGCTGGGCACGGCTGTGGCTCTCTCGGCCCTCGCTGTACCGGCGGCCAGCGCCGATACGGCCAAACCGGCCACGATCGGCAAGGTCGTCATCAACGGCGGCAAGCCCGTCGTCCTGGGGACAACCACCCAGACCTTCACCGCCTCGCTCACGGCGAGCGACGACTCCGGGATCAATCTCGCGGGTGTCGCTTATCTGCACCGCGGCACGAGCGCCGAACTCGACTCCCCGGACGACGACCCGGTGTGCAAGACCGTGAACAGCACGACCTCCACGTGCACCGTGACGTTCAAGGTCAACGCGAAGAGCAACATCGGCGACAGCAACGCGGCCCCGGCACCTGGTCCGCCTTCGGTGTGGTGATCCCGAACGACTTCGACGAGAACACCGGCGACGGTGTCGTCACCAAGGACAACGTCGGCACCACCAAGGTGCTGCGTGCCGCCAAGCTCACCGCCAACGCCACCCCGGAGCCGGTCAAGAAGGGTGCGACCATCACGGTCACCGGTGCCCTGACCCGCGCCGACTGGAAGACGGCCAAGTACGTCGGCTATGGCACCCAGTCCGTGGCCCTGCAGTTCCGCAAGGCGGGCACGACGAACTACGTGAACGTCAAGGGCATCAAGTCGAGCAGCACGGGTTCGCTGAAGACCACGGTCAAGGCGGCCCAGGACGGTTACTACCGCTTCGCGTACACCGGCTCCGCCACCACCGGCGCGGTCTCCGCCACCGGCGACTACGTCGACGTCAAGTAGCAGTCGGCACACTGAACAACACGTGCGGCCGGACCCCGGGAACGGGGTCCGGCCGCACGTGTGTGCGTCACATGAACGCGGCGGGAATCCCATCCACATGGGGGAGTCATACCTATGCGTATGCGCACCGTCGTCGCGGCCGTCAGCGGCGCCGCCATGCTCTCCGCCCTCGCCCTTCCGGCCGTCGCCCAGGCCGACGTGCGGACGAGCGGCCGGACCATCACCGGCTCCACGCCGAAGTCCCAGGTCCGGGCTCTGGACGAGGTGGGCGAGGACGTCATCTCGCGCGGAGTCGTCAACGGCGGCAAGGACATCGTCCTCGGCACCACGACCAAGACCTCGGTCGGCATCACCTACACCGTCACGAGCCCGAACGGTTTCGCGGGCTCCTGGGTCGCCTTGTGGCAGGGCACCGCGGTCACCGAGACGGGCATCAAGGGCGAGCTCGACGCGCCCTCGGACTCGGTCTGCAGCGCCACCTCCACCGCGACCGTCTACACCTGCAAGGCCACCCTCCCGATCGACGCCTACAAGGACCTGTACAAGAACGGCGCGGCCGGCACCTGGAAGCTGATCGCCTTCACGTTCGGCTCCGACGGCGTCGCCAAGGCCTACAACGACACGGCCGACACCATCAAGATCAAGCACATCGCGAAGGTGACGGTGAACGCCACCCCGGAGCCGGTGAAGAAGGGCAAGACCATCACGGTCACCGGCGCCCTGACCGTGGCGAACTGGGAGACGCACAAGTACGCGGGCTACGGCAAGCAGAAGGTCGCGCTCCAGTTCCGCAAGGCGGGCACGACCAACTACGTGAACGTCAAGGGCATCACCTCGAGCAGCACGGGTTCGCTGAAGACCACGGTCAAGGCGGCCCAGGACGGCTACTACCGCTTCAACTTCGCGGGTTCGCCCACCGCCGGCCCCGCCGCCGTCGCCGGCGACTACATCGACGTCAAGTAGCCCTCCACACGCGCGGTTGGCCCCTGAGGCGGGGCCGGCCGCGCGCATGTACGTCACAAGAATAAGTTTCCGAACCATGCGTATCGCGCGTACGATGCCTTCACAATTCACGATTCCCGCCGGGGGGAGACGCGGCGGGGGTCACCTTCACATGGGGGCTCATACACATGCGCATTCGCGCCACAGTGGCAGCCGTTTCGGGCGCCCTGGCTCTTTCCGCCCTGGCCGTGCCGGCCGCGCACGCCGACGGCAAGGCCCACGGTTTCTCTCTCCCGTCCTTCGCCAAGTCCTTCGCCAAGGGGACGGCCACCCCGGCTGACGACTCGGAGGGTGACACCACCATCTCCAGCGTCGTCGTCAACGCCGGCAAGCCCGTCGTGCTCGGCACGACCAGCAAGCTGACCGTCAAGGTCACGCTGACCGCCAAGGACCCGGCGGGCATCTACGACGCCGACGCGCTGCTGTACCACGGCTCCTACCCCGACACGGTCGACGGCGCGGCCGAGTCCACCAAGACGTGCGGCCTGCAGAACGTCGCGTCGTACACGTGCACGCTGAGCTACACCTTCACGTCCAAGGACACCGTCTACAAGAACGCCCTGGCGGGCACCTGGAAGGTCGCCGCGTACGCGGTGGGCCAGGACGGCGACTTCGTCGAGAAGGACGCGATCAAGACCTTCAAGGTGCTGCGCACCTCGAAGGTGACGGTCAACGCCACGCCGGAGCCGGTGAAGAAGGGCGGGACGATCACCATCGCCGGTGCCCTGACCGTCGCCAACTGGGACACCCTGAAGTACGGCGGCTACGCCAAGCAGAAGGTCGCGCTCCAGTTCCGCAAGGCGGGCACGACGAACTACGTGAACGTCAAGGGCATCACGTCCACCAGCACGGGCTCGCTGAAGACCACGGTCAAGGCGGCCCAGGACGGCTACTACCGCTTCAGCTTCGTCGGTTCGCCGACCGCTGCCGCGGCTGCCGTCGCCGGCGACTACGTCGACGTGAAGTAACCACCGCACCACGCACCACGACAGCCGGACTCCTGCATCGCGGGGTCCGGCTGTCGCGTGTGCGGCAGGCCCGCGAGGGGCGCCTGACATCAACGGCGGGTGCTGCCGTGCGGCAGATCCGGTGACGATGTCGAAGGTCGCCCTGCAGTTCCGCAAGGCGGGTACGGCGCATGACGTGAACGTGAAGGGCATCACGTCCAGCAGGGCGGGCTCGCTGAGGACCACGGTCAAGGCGGCCCAGGACGGTTACTACCGCTTCGCCGGTTCGCCGACCGGAGCCCCCGTCGCCGGTGCCGGCGACTACGTCGACGTCAAGTGACCGGGTGACAAGGGTGTTCCGGTGGACGCCTCAGGCGTCCGTCCGGGACACCCGGCGCCACACCACTTCCAGGACCGCCGACGCCGCGACCGCCACGGCGACGGCGGTCCACGGGCCCTGGGTGCCGGCGAGTCGGAGGGCGAAGAAGTCCTGGAGCCAGGGGACGACCAGGACGACGAGGAAGCCCGCCCCCATGGCGAGGACCAGGACGACCCGCCACCAGGTGTAGGGGCGGGCGACGATGGCCAGCACCCACATGGCGATCAGGAAGAGCGTCAGCGTGGCCGCGCTGGTCTCGGCGTCGAGGGCGTCCGCCCCCTGGTAGTGGTGGCGGGCGAGCATGTACGTCACAAAGGTGGCGGCGCCCGCGATCACCCCGGCGGGCAGCGAGTAGCGCATCACCCGCCGCACGAACTGCGGCTTGGCCCGCTCCGTGTTGGGGGCCAGGGCCAGGAAGAAGGCGGGGACGCCGATGGTCAGGGTGGACAGCAGCGTCAGGTGCCGGGGCAGGAACGGGTACGGCGCGTGCCAGATGACCACCAGCAGGGCGAGCAGCACCGAGTACACCGTCTTGGTGAGGAACAGCGTCGCGACGCGGGTGATGTTGCCGATGACGCGGCGGCCCTCGGCGACGACCGAGGGCAGGGTCGCGAAGCTGTTGTTCAGCAGCACGATCTGCGCGACGGCCCGGGTGGCCTCGGACCCGGACCCCATGGCGACGCCGATGTCGGCGTCCTTGAGCGCGAGCACGTCGTTGACCCCGTCGCCGGTCATCGCGACGTTGTGGCCGCGTGACTGGAGCGCCGCGACCATGTCCCGCTTCTGCTGCGGCGTGACGCGCCCGAAGACGGTGCCGCGGTCGAGGACGGCCGCCATCTCGCCGCGGTCGGCCGGCAGCCGGCGGGCGTCCACCGGGGCATGGGCGCCGGGCAGGCCGAGCTTGCCGGCGACCGCGCCGACCGAGACCGCGTTGTCGCCCGAGATGACCTTGGCCTGCACCTGCTGCTCGGCGAAGTAGCTCAGCGTCTCCCCCGCGTCGGGACGCAGCCGCTGCTCCAGCACGACGAGCGCGGCCGGGGTGACCGAGGCGGTGACCGCGGGGTCGGCCAGCCCCTTGCGGGCGCGGGCGAGCAGCAGGACGCGCAGCCCCTGGGCGTTGAGGTCGTCGATCTCGGCGAGGGCGCGGTCGCCGCCGGGGAGCAGCACGTCGGGGGCGCCGAGGAGCCAGGTGCTGCTGTCGCCGTCGGGTTCGGTGAAGGCGGCGCCGCTGTACTTGCGGGCGGAGGAGAAGGGCAGCGCCTCCGTCACGTGCCAGCCGTCGCCCGGGGCGGGGAAGGACTCGGCGACGGCGGCGAGCGTGGGGTTGGGCCGTGGGTCCGAGGCGCTGACCGCGCCGAGCACCTGCCGCACGTAGGGCTCGGGGAGGCCGTCCAGCATGCGCAGCGCGGAGACGTCCATACCGCCCTCGGTGAGCGTGCCGGTCTTGTCCAGGCACACCACGTCGACCCGGGCGAGCCCCTCGATCGCGGGCAGTTCCTGCACCAGGCACTGCTGGCGGCCCAGCCGGACCACCCCGATCGCGAAGGCCACCGAGGTCAGCAGCACCAGTCCCTCGGGCACCATCGGCACGATGCCGCCGACCATGCGGCGGACGGCCTCGCGCCAGTCGCCGTCCTCCAGCACCAGCTGGCTGACGATGAGGCCGATCGCGGTCGGCACCATCATCCAGGTCACGTACTTGAGGATCCGGCTGATGCCGCTGCGCAGTTCGGAGTGGACGAGGGTGAAGCGGCTGGCCTCCTCGGCCAGTTGCGCGGCGTAGGCCTCGCGGCCGACCTTGGTGGCGGTGAAGGCGCCGCCGCCGGCGACGACGAAGCTGCCGGACATCACCGGATCACCGGGGTGTTTGACCACCGGGTCGGCCTCCCCGGTGAGCAGGGACTCGTCGACCTCCAGGTTCTCGGCCTCGGTGACCTCGCCGTCGACCACCACCTTGTCGCCGGGCCCGAGCTCCACCAGATCGCCGAGGACGATCCCGGAGGTGGGGACGCGCGTCGCGACACCGTCCCTGCGGACGACCGGTCTGGCCTCACCGATGACGGCGAGCCCGTCCAGGGTCTTCTTGGCACGCCATTCCTGGAAGATCCCGATGCCGGTGTTGGCGATGATCACGAAGCCGAACAGCCCGTCCTGGACAGGGCCGACCACCAGGATGATCAGGAAGAGCACGCCGATGATGGCGTTGAAGCGGGTGAAGATGTTCGACCGCACGATTTCGGCCAGTGAGCGCGAGGACGTCACGGGGACGTCGTTCACCTCGCCTCGTGCCACCCGCTCCGCGACCTCGGCACCCGTCAGCCCCCGCAGTGCCGGCGGCACGGCACCCGCGGTGTGCCGCGCCTCTGCCCCCATGCGGTCCGTCATGAGTTCGACGGTACGTGCGGATCGCCGTGGACGCGTCGCGGGGTGGTGCGTCTGCGGGGCGTCTCCGGGATGCCGGGGCGGGCGTACGCCCTGAGGCGGAGGTCAGGCGTGCTCGGCGTGCTCCGGCTCGCCGGCCTGCTCGGCGGCCCGGGAGCGGGCGATCGCGTCCCGGCGGGCACGGACGTACCAGAGGCCGATCAGGCCGAGGCCGCCGCCGGCCAGGCAGGTCCAGATGATCCAGGCGTGCCCGTGGTCGGCGTACCAGCCGTAGAAGGGCAGCTGCAGGACGAAGAGCGCGAACCAGATGACGGTGCCGACGGTGACGGTCGCCACGTCGTTGGCCTCCAACGCCGCCGGTGCCTCACGCAACGCCGTGCCCTTGGCCGGAGGGGCCGTGCCGTCTGTGCCCGCGGTGTGTCGGGGGGTGCCGGGCTCGCTGCTGCTCATACCGCACAGCCTACTCATGCCCGCCAGGGGGTCTACGCGCGGAGATAGCGTTTGTTCCGCTCATATGTTCATACTGAAACCATCCGTTTCTGGCCGGATTTATTCGTAGGAACATCCAAGCGAGCTGCTCCACCGCTCCCCCCCCACGTCCGCCGCTCCCCCCACGCAAGGACCCGCATGTCCCCGTCGACCACCGCCAAGGTCGTGCCCAGCTCTCCACCCCCGCCCCCGGCGGCCGCCCGCGGCGCGCTCGACCGGTTCTTCCGGATCTCCGAGCGGGGGTCCTCGATCCCCCGCGAGATCCGCGGCGGACTGGCCACCTTCTTCGCGATGGCCTACATCATCGTCCTGAACCCGATCATCCTCAGTTCGGGCGTGGACAAGTACGGCCACCACCTCGACAACGGCCAGCTCGTCACGGCCACCGTCCTGACCGCCGCGTTCACCACGCTGCTGATGGGTGTCATCGGCAATGTGCCGATCGCGCTCGCGGCCGGCCTCGGCGTGAACACCATCGTCGCGCTGCAGCTCGCGCCGCGGATGAGCTGGCCTGACGCGATGGGCATGGTCGTCCTCGCGGGTCTGGCGATCATGGTGCTGGTCGCCACCGGACTGCGGGAGCGGGTCATGAGCGCGGTCCCGCTGGGGCTGCGCAAGGCGATCGCCATCGGCATCGGCCTGTTCATCGTGCTGATCGGCCTGGTCGACTCCGGGTTCGTGTCCCGCATCCCGGACGTCGCGCACACCACCGTGCCGTTGCAGCTCGGCGGGAACGGGCACCTGCTCGGCTGGCCGGTACTGATCTTCATCCTCGGTGTGCTGGTCACACTGGCGCTGCTCGCCCGCAAGGTCCCCGGCGCGATCCTCATCAGCATCGTGGGGATGACGGTGCTCGCGCTGATCGTGGACGCGGTCGCGAACATCAAGCCGGGCGCGTGGGGCCTGACCGTGCCGCACTGGCCGGGCAACCCCGTCTCGACCCCCGACTTCGGGCTGTTCGGCAAGGTGAGCCTGTTCGGCGGCTTCGGCGAGGTCGGCATCGTCACCGGCCTGCTCTTCGTCTTCACCGTGCTGCTGAGCTGCTTCTTCGACGCGATGGGCACCATCCTCGGCGTGAGCGACGAGGCGCACCTGCTGGACGAGAAGGGCGACCTGCCCGGGATGAGCAAGGTGCTGATGGTCGACGGCATCGGGACCGCCGCCGGCGGTCTCACGTCCTGCTCGGCCAACACCTGCTACGCGGAGTCCACCGCCGGCGCCGGAGAGGGCGCGCGCACCGGGCTCGCGTCGGTCGTCACCGGTCTGCTCTTCGTGGTGGCGCTGTTCCTCACCCCGCTGGCCACCATGGTCCCGGCCCAGGCGGCGACCCCCGCGTTGGTGGCGGTGGGCTTCCTGATCATGGCGGGCGCCGTCCGGGACATCGACTGGAGCGATGTCACGATCGCCGTCCCGGCGTTCCTGACGATGCTGCTGATGCCCTTCACCTACTCGATCACCAACGGCATCGGCATCGGTTTCATCACCTTCTGCCTGCTGCGGCTGGCGACGGGGCGTGGCCGTGAGGTGCCGGTGGCCCTGTACGGGGTGGCGGGTGTCTTCGTCTTCTACTACCTGATGCCGGCGCTGGGGCTGGCGTAGCCGTCCGCGTAGAACTGCTCGGTCTCGTCGACGGAGGCCTTGAGCCGTTCGTCGAAGTCGTCGCGAATGAGCGTCCGGACTATGTAGTCCTGGACGCTCATTCCGCGTTTCGCGGCGTGAGCCTGGAGACGGTCCAGCAGGTCCCCGTCTATGCGCATGCTGAGCACTCTCGAAGCCATGGGGTCAGGGTCCGCGCCCATCGGTCGTGCGTGCGTCGATTTCGGGGCGGAACTCACCCGGATGGGTGAGTTCGCTCACGAATGCGTTTGGCCGGGACGCCCGTTTTCTTTAGCGTGGGTAATGAGCTAGCCTAAGTAACGTGAGTGAACTGTCCGAGGACGACCGCACAGCGGTGAACACGCTGCGCGGAGCCGTGATGCGGCTGTCCCGTCGTCTGCGCCATCAGAGAGTCGACGAGACGCTGAGCCCAACGGAGATGGCGGTGCTGGCCACCCTGGCCCGCTGCGGCTCCGCCACACCCGGCGAGCTGGCCCGCAAGGAGCACGTCCAGCCGCCGTCGATGACCCGCATCGTCGCCATGCTCGAGTCCAAGGGCCTGGTCCACCGGGACCCCCACCCGGACGACCGCCGCCAGGTCGTCGTCCGGCAGAGCGAGGCCGCCGAGGCGATGCTCGAGGAGAGCCGGGCCAAAAGGAACGCCTTCCTTGCGCAGCTCATCGAAGGGCTGGACGACGACGAGCGCGCCCTGCTCAGGGCCGCGGCCCCCGTCCTGGAGAAGCTCGCTCACTCCGACATCAGCCCTCGATGAGGAGGCGAAACCCGATTGAGTTCGGCAGCCGCATCTGACGCCGCACCCGAACCGAACACCCCCGGCCCCGCGCCCGCCGGTACCGCGCCCGCCGGTACCGTGTCGCCGGCCCCGGCGTCCGGACCGGGCGGCTCTGCGGACCTCACTGGCCCGGTCGATGCCGCCGACCCCGCCGACCTGGCGAGCCCGGCGGGCGCCGACACCGCCGCGGGCGCCGCCGAGGCGTCCCGCGTCACCGGCCCGGCGGCCACCTCGCGAGGGGGCACCTTCAGTTCGCTGCGCAACCGCAACTACCGGCTCTTCGCCTCGGGCGCGCTGATCTCCAACACCGGCACGTGGATGTCCCGCATCGCGCAGGACTGGCTCGTACTGAGCCTGACCGGCTCCTCCTTCGCGGTGGGCATCACCACCGCGCTGCAGTTCCTGCCGATGCTGCTGTTCGGGCTGTACGGCGGCGTGATCGCGGACCGCTACCCCAAGCGCCGGATCCTGCTGG
Organism: Streptomyces sp. RLA123; assembly: GCF_056270165.1. Classification (NCBI taxonomy): domain Bacteria; kingdom Bacillati; phylum Actinomycetota; class Actinomycetes; order Kitasatosporales; family Streptomycetaceae; genus Streptomyces; species Streptomyces sp. RLA123. Next base: position 4,598,680 of record NZ_JBWDOR010000003.1, read on the forward strand.
CCACCCAGGTGGCCATGGGCGCGCTCGGCCTGCTGCTGGCGGCGCTCACGCTGTCCGGGGCGGTGCAGGTGTGGCACGTCTACGCGATCGCCTTCGGCATGGGCATGGTCACCGTGGTCGACAACCCGACGCGGCAGGCCTTCGTGGTGGAGATGGTCGGCCCTGCCGACGTGCGCAACGCCGTCTCGCTGAACTCCGCGAACTTCCAGAGCGCCCGGCTCATCGGTCCCGCCGTCGCCGGCGTGCTGATCACCGCCGTCGGCAGCGGATGGGCCTTCCTCTTCAACGGACTGTCCTTCCTGGCGCCGCTCACCGGGCTGCTGCTGATGCGCGAGTGCGACCTGTACGCCGTGCCCACCGCCCCGCGCGGCAAGGGCCAGCTGCGCGAGGGCCTGCGCTACGTGGCCGGACGGCCCGAGCTGATCTGGCCCATCGTGCTGGTCGGTTTCATCGGCACCTTCGCGTACAACTTCCCGATCTGGCTGACCGCCTTCGCCGATCACGTCTTCCACGGCGACGCGGGCATGTACGGCCTGTTCAACTCCGTACTGGCCGTCGGCTCCGTCATCGGCGCACTGCTGGCCGCCCGGCGCGGCAGCACACGGCTGCGGCTTCTGGTGGGGGCCGCGTTCGGCTTCGGCGTGCTGGAGATGGCGGCGGCGCTGGCGCCGACGTACTGGGTGTTCCTGGTCCTCATGCTGCCGATCGGCATGTTCGGGCTGACCTTCAACACCACCGCCAATGCCAGCGTGCAGCTCGCGACGGACCCTGCCATGCGCGGTCGCGTCATGAGCCTGTTCATGATGGTCTTCGTCGGCGGCACCCCGGTCGGCGGCCCGCTCGTCGGGTGGGTGACCGACCAGTACGGCGCCAGGACCGGCTTCCTGGCCGGCGGCCTGGTCGCGGCGCTGGCGTCCGTCTCCGTGGGGCTGTTCCTGGCCCGGCTGGGCGGGCTCCGGCTCAAGATCGACCTGCACCGCGGCAAGGACCACAAGCTGATCGAGCTCGTCCCGAGGGAGTCGGTGGCCGCCTGAGCGCGGCGCCGGCCCGGGCGGGGATCAGGCCGCCACCAGGGGCCGGCGCCGACTGCGGAACTGCCGCATCAGCTCGGCCCACACCAGTAGCCCCGTGACCGGGGCGGCGGCGGCGAACAGCAGGTGCACGTAGTCCTCGCCCAGGCTCGAGGACGCCCACAGGCTCCACGCCGGCGCGGCCCCCACACCCACGGCGGTCAGGAACCACGAGGGCAGCTCGCGGCGCTCGTCGACGATGGCCGCCGCCCCGCCGAGGCCGCCACCGATCGCCAGGCCCGTGACCAGCACCGCCCGGGTCCGGTCCGGCGCCCCGATGACGTCCTGCAGGACGGGCGTCGTGTGCAGCTGGCGGTAGGTGATCAGCAGGCTCGCGACGTAGACCGTCGCCGGCGTTCCCAGGCTGAGCACTCTGACGAGCTGACCGAGCACACCGCGCTCTCCTCCGGACATGACGTTTCCCCCCCACAGTCTGAACTCGGCCGAAATGGCCGGTAATCGGGGTCTACGGAATGCCGTAAACCGGACGTACGGCACAGGGGGCAGCGGAAATCGGGCCGGGAGGGTCCCCCCGGGGGCCGTCAGGACGCGCCCGATCCGGCGTCGTGGCGCGCGGGGCCTCGAAGACCTCCGCCTCGACCAGCAGGAGCGCAGCTGCACCCTTGACGCGGAGCCGGGGGAGCCGGCTATCGGTCGGTGGACGGCCCGCACCCCTTCGGGGAGCCGCTGCCCTGCCCGAGCCGTTCGGACGGGAGCTGGACACCGCGGAGTTCAGGCTCCACTCGCCCCCCGCCCCGCTACCGCCCCGTCACAGCCCGTCGGCCAGCAGCTCCGCCAGGTGCCGGGCGGGTACGCCCGCGAGCTGGGCGATCTGGGTGCGGCAGGAGAAGCCGTCGGCGAGGACGGCGGTGCCGGGGCGGGCCGCGCGCAGCGCGGGGAGGAGCTGCTCCTCGGCGCAGGCGACGGAGACGTCGTAATGGCCGCGCTCGAAGCCGAAGTTGCCCGCGAGGCCGCAGCAGCCGGCGGAGAGCTCCCCGGTGAGGCCGGCGCGGGCGCGCAACCGGCGGTCGGCGGCGTCGCCGCCGACGGCGTGCTGGTGGCAGTGCGTCTGACCGGCGACGGGCGCGCCGAGCCGGGGCGGGGTCCAGCCGGGGGCGAACTCCTCCAGGGCTTCGGCGAAGGTGCGCACCGAGCCGGCCAGCGCGCGGGCCTCGCCGGTGCCCAGGAGTTCGGGCAGGTCGGTGCGGAGCGCGGCCGCACAGCTGGGCTCCAGGACCACCACCGGCAGCCCGGCGTCGAGGACCGGCCGCAACCGGTCCACGGTGCGCCGCATGACGGTGCGGGCCTGGTCCAGCTGTCCGGTGGTGACCCAGGTCAGGCCGCAGCAGACGGCCCGCGGGGGGAGCACCGGCCGCAGCCCCGCGGCTTCCAGGACGCGTACCGCGGCCCGGCCGACTTCGGGGGACAGCCGGTCGGTGAAGGTGTCGGGCCACAGGACGAGGTCGCCCGGGACCGGCGGGCCCGGCGGCCGGTGCGTCCGCCGCCACCAGCGGGTGAAGGACTCCTCCGCCAGTCGTGGCAGCGCCCGTTGCGGAGCGATGCCGGCCGCCCGCCGGGCCAGCGCCGCCACCGGGCGGACCCGGGCCAGCGTGTTGAGCGCGCCCGCGAAGGGGCCGGCCGCGCGCAGCCACACCGGCAGCCGGCCCATCGCGTAGTGGGCGGCGGGCCGCAGGCGCCGCCGGTAGTGGTGGTGCAGGAACTCGGCCTTGTACGTGGCCATGTCGACGCCCACCGGGCAGTCGGTGCGGCAGCCCTTGCAGGACAGGCACAGGTCGAGTGCGTCCAGGACCTCGGGCGAGCGCCAGCCGTCCGTGACGACCTCGCCCGCCAGCATCTCGTGCAGCAGGCGGGCCCGGCCCCGTGTGGAGTGCCGTTCCTCACCCGTCGCGCGGAACGAGGGGCACATCACGCCCGCGTCCTGCGGCGCCGCCGCCTCACGGCATTTGGCGACGCCGACGCAGCGGCGTACGGCCGCCGCGAAGTCCCCGCCGTCGTGCGGATACCCGAAGGCCACCTCGACGGGCTCCCTGGGCAGCACGGCGAACCGCAGGCCGGTGTCCAGCGGTTCGGGCCGCACGAGCATGCCGGGGTTGAGCCCGCCCGCCGGGTCGAGAAGGTCCTTGAACCGGCCGAACAGGCCGACCAGTTCGGGCCCGTACATGCGCGGCAGCAGTTCCGCGCGCGCCTTGCCGTCGCCGTGCTCCCCGGACAGCGAGCCGCCGTGCGCCACCACGAGATCGGCCACGTCCTGTGAGAAGCGGCGGAACCGCGCCACGCCCGCGTCCCGCACCAGGTCGAAGTCGATGCGCACGTGGATGCAGCCGTCGCCGAAATGCCCGTACGGGGCGCCGCGCAGCCCGTGTCCGGCCAGCAGGGCGCGGAAGTCGCGCAGATAGGCGCCCAGCCGGGCGGGCGGGACGGCGCAGTCCTCCCATCCGGGCCACGCCTCGGTGCTCCCGCCGGATCCCGCCGGGGAACGGTCCGGAATACGCGTCGCCGTGCCGGCCGCGTCCTCCCGCAGCCGCCACAAGGCGCGCTGCGCGGCGGGATCGGTGATCACGACGGAACCGGTGGTGCCGTCGGCGTCCGCGAGCCGGCGCAGCGCGTTCGCCTCCCCGACGCCCGGCATCTCCACGAAGAGCCAGGCCGCGCCCTCGGGCAGCAGCTCGGTACGGCTCCTCGTGGCGCTGTCCACCAGATCGGCGGCCATGCCCTCGACCGTGAGGGGCCCGTACGGCAGGAGCGCGGGAGCCGCGTCGGCCGCGGCGCCCTCGTCCGGGTACCCCAGGACGGCCAGCACCCGCACGGGCGGCGCGGGCACCAGCCGTACCTCCGCCTCCGTGACCACCGCGAGCGTGCCCTCGCTGCCGGTCAGGGCGCGCGCCAGGTCCCGGCCCCGCTCGGGCAGCAGCGCGTCCAGGGCGTAACCGGAGATGCGGCGGGGCAGGTCCTGCGGGTAGCCGGTGCGCAGCAGCGCCAGATGCGTGTCGGTGAAGGCCCGCACGTCCGCCCGGAGCGGGTCGCGGGTGCGCAGCTGGTCGCCGCCGTAGGTGAGCGCCTCCAGGCCGCGCACATTGTCCGCCGTGGTGCCCCAGGCCACCGAGTGCGCGCCGCAGGCGTTGTTGCCGATCATGCCGCCGAGGGTGCAGCGGCCGTGCGTGGACGGGTCGGGGCCGAACGTCAGCCCGTGGGCCGCGGCTTCCCGCCGCAGGTCGTCCAGGACGACGCCGGGCTGCACCCGGGCCGTCAACGCGTGCGGGTCCAGTGACACGATCCGGTGCATGTGCCGGGTGAAGTCCAGGACGACCCCCGTCCCCGTCGCCTGCCCCGCGATCGACGTGCCGCCGCCGCGCGGGACCACCGGCACGCCGTGCTCGCGGCACACCGCGAGCGCCGCCGCCACGTCCTCCGCGTCACGCGGCGCCACCACGGCCACCGGGACGCGCCGGTAGTTGGACGCGTCCATCGTGGTCAGCGCCCTGCTCTGGGCGTCGAACGCGACCTCGCCCCGTACGGCCCGCTCCAGCGCCCGGCGCAGATCCTCCGTCATGTCCCCAGCCTGCCCCACCCCGGCGCATGTCTCACCGCGTGGACTACTCCCCGAAACCGCGCCGTAACGCACTACGCTGCGAACGTGGCCGAGATCCAGATCCCCGCTGACATCAAGCCCGCCGACGGACGCTTCGGTTCGGGCCCCTCCAAGGTGCGGCCGGAGGCGCTCGACGCGCTGGCCGCGACCGGCACTTCGCTGCTGGGCACCTCTCACCGGCAGGCGCCGGTGAAGAACCTGGTCGGCCAGGTGCGCGACGGCATCAGGCAGCTGTTCTCCCTCCCCGAGGGCTACGAGGTGGTGCTCGGCAACGGCGGTTCCACCGCGTTCTGGGACATCGCCACGCACGGCCTGATCGAGCGGAAGTCCCAGCACCTCAGCTTCGGCGAGTTCTCCTCGAAGTTCGCCAAGGCCGCCAAGCTGGCGCCCTGGCTGGACGAGCCGACGGTGATCGCCGCCGACCCGGGCTCCCACCCGGACGCGGCCGCCGAGGCCGGTGTCGACGTCTACGCCCTCACCCACAACGAGACCTCCACCGGTGTCGCGATGCCGCTGCGGCGCGTCGCGGGCGCCGACGACGGCGCGCTGGTCCTGGTGGACGCCACCTCCGGTGCGGGCGGCCTGCCGGTCGACGTCACCGAGACCGACGTCTACTACTTCGCCCCGCAGAAGTCCTTCGCCGCCGACGGCGGCCTGTGGCTCGCGCTGTTCTCCCCGGCCGCGCTGGAGCGCGTCGAGCGGATCGCCGCCTCCGGCCGCCACATCCCGGCGTTCTTCGACCTGCCGACGGCGATCGACAACTCGAAGAAGAACCAGACGTACAACACCCCCGCGCTGGCCACCCTCTTCCTGCTGAACGAGCAGCTGGAGTGGATCAACGGCCAGGGCGGCCTGGAGTGGGCCGTCTCCCGCACCGCCGACTCCTCCTCGCGCCTGTACACCTGGGCCGAGAAGTCCGAGCACGCCACGCCGTTCGTCACCGACCCGGCCAAGCGCTCCCAGGTCGTCGGCACGGTCGACTTCTCCGACGGCGTCGACGCCGCCGCCATCGCCAAGGTGCTGCGCGCCAACGGCATCGTGGACACCGAGCCGTACCGCAAGCTCGGCCGCAACCAGCTGCGCGTCGCGATGTTCCCAGCCGTCGACCCGGCCGACGTGGAGGCGCTGACCGCCTGCGTCGACTACGTCGCCGAGCGGCTCTGACCCCAGCCCTACGCGAAGCCGGTGGGCGCCGCGCCCACCGGCTTTCGCGCGCTCAGGACGGCCGCCCGCCGCGGCGCAGCAGCCGGCGGGCCGCCAGGATGACCGCGGCCAGCGCGGCGATGGTCAGGGCGCCGACCGTGAACTGCCCCATCGACCGCGGCCCGCCGCCGTCCGGCGCCTGCGCCCCGCTGCCCGAGGCGGACGACGAGCCGGACGCCGGGGCGCCGGCCTTGCGGACGTCGTCGGGGCGGTCGTCCCCGGTGAGGGGGACGCGGTAGACCTCGCTGTCCTCGCCCTCGCTGCCGTACATCAGGGCGCGGCCGTCGGTGGTGAAGGTCACGGACTCGCCCTGCCGCTGCAACGGCACGTGCATCTGGTCGACGCGGTGCGGGGTGCCGTCGGACCAGCGGTACATCAGGGCGCCGAAGTAGCCGCGCAGCACCAGGCGGCTGCCGTCGGGGGAGAAGGCGCCGTCAGTGATCCACAGCGGGATGTCGGCGGTGCGCCGGAAGACGTTCGTGCCGGAGGAGCTCATCCGCGCCGGGCCCTCATAGAGCGCTCCGCCGTCCTCGTTCTTGCTGGCGATCCAGATCCGGCCGGTGCGCGGGTCGACCATCATCGCCTCGGCGTTCCGCGGCCCGGCGTCGTACTTCACGACGTACTGGGTGGCCGTCACCGTCTGGTCGGTCAGGTGCTTCGGCTCAGGGAAGCGGTAGATCCACACGTACGGCCAGGTGCCGCCGAGGTTGTCCCCGATGTCGCCGACGTAGATGTCGCCGTCCGGGCCGATGGAGATCGCCTCGACGTCGCGCGGGCGGCCGATGCCGCGCAGGGTCACCGTGGCGACGGTCTTCCCGGTCGCGGAGTCCACGGCGTAGACGTACGGGCCGTCGTCGCTGTCGTTGTGCGTCCAGTAGACGCCCTTGTGGAGCCGGCTGGCGGCCAGGCCGCTCGACTCGGTGATCCGCGGGTCCGTCATCGTGAAGGCCAGGGACTCGCCGTCGTCGGCCGCCGCACTCCCGGCGAGGCCGGGAACGCCGAGGAGCGGGACGGTGACGAGTGCGGAGGCCGCGGCCGCGGCGAGCAGAGGGCGCATGCGCATGCGCCCAGCCTGCCAGGTGAGCGGCTCAGCCGAAGTCGAGGGCGCCGGTACGGCTGTGCTTGAGTTCGAAGAAGGCGGGATACCCGGCCGGCGGCCGCACCCCCTCGAAGACCCGCAGAGCCTCCTCGCCGCGCGGCACGGAGGTCGGCACCGGCCAGAAGAACGCGACCCCGTCGATGTGGATCGTGGGGTGCCCACCTCCTCGCCGACCGGGTCCATGCCCTCGTGGTGGCCCTTGCGCGGTTCCTCGTCGTACGCGGTGCTCCCCCCGCCTCCGCGAGCGCCACCGGCAGCCCGCCTCGGCCGGCGCCTCACGCAGCAGCGCGCCGGAGACGGGCCGGTCCCGGACGTGCGGCCGGGTGCCCAGCGCTGTGTACAGGTCGCGGCGATGCACACCCGCACGGGGCCCCCGCCGGTGCGCAGCAGGCGCTCGTAGCGTTCGGGCAGTCCCTCGCGGCCCTCGTTGAGCACGGACAGGCTCATCACTCGGAAGCGCGGCCCCAGGTCGCGCTGCCGCTCGACCTCCAGGATCCAGCGCGAGGTGATCCAGGCGAAGGGGCAGACCGGATCGAACCAGAAATCCACCGAGTTCGTCACGGCCACGACGGCAGAAGCGGAACGACCCGTGCGGCAGGGCCACTTCGGCGGCAGAGCGGCGGGCCGACTCCCGGCCCGCCGGGAGTGCCTATCATCTCGTCCATGTCCCGGCTGTCCCGAGCGCCCCGCCCGCCCCGCGCCTCCCCCACCTCGTGGATGTTCGTCGGCGACTCCATGACCATCGGCAGCGCCGGCGACCTCACGTGGCGCTACCGCATGTGGCGGCACCTGAGCGCGATCGGCGAGCCGTTCGCGATCGCCGGTCCGCGCACGGCGCTGTACGACGCGGCGGCCGGCGCCGCGGTCTCCCACGCCTACGGCGACCCCGCCTTCCCGCCGGAGGCACGCCGCCACCTGGCGGGCTGGGGCGAGGGCTGGCTGCACATGGCGCCGCTGATCGAGGACGCGGTGCGCGAGCACCGGGCGGACGTGCTGCTGGTCTCCCTCGGGCTGATCGACCTCGGCTTCTACACCGACCCCGCGCAGACCGAGGAGAACCTGCGGCTGTTCGTCGAGCGGGCGCGAGCCGCCAACCCCCGTGTCGCCGCCGTGCTGTTGCCGGTCATCCCCAACACCCGCTGTGCGCAGGACCCCGGATTCGCCGCGCAGTGCGAGGAGTTCAACACCCGTACCGCCAAGGCCGTCGCCGACCTGGGCACGCCCGCCTCGCCGCTGCTGCTGGCCTCCCGCCCGGCCGGCTGGGACCTCGCCCGGCACACCTGGGACGGCACCCATCCCAACGCCGCCGGGGAGCACCTGCTGGCCGCCGCCTTCGTGGACGCGATGCACCAGGCCTGGGGAACCGGGACGCCGTACCGGGACGTCTGACGACCCCCAGGGGCGACGCTTGATTCGAGCGCACTCGAAGAGCTTGGCTTGTGGCCCATGGAGTACACACAACTCGGACGCACCGGACTCAAGGTCAGCCGGCTCGTCCTGGGGACGATGAACTTCGGCCCGCAGACGGACGAGGCCGACAGCCACGCGATCATGGACGCCGCGCTCGACGCCGGCGTCAACTTCTTCGACACCGCCAACGTCTACGGCTGGGGCGAGAACAAGGGCCGCACCGAGGAGATCATCGGCACCTGGTTCGCCAAGGGCGGCGGCCGCCGCGAGAAGACGGTCCTGGCGACCAAGGTGTACGGCAACATGGGCGCCGAGGGCGCCGCCTGGCCCAACCAGGACAAGCTCTCCGCGCTCAACATCCGCCGCGCGTGCGAGGCGAGCCTGAAGCGCCTGGGCACCGACCACATCGACGTCTACCAGTTCCACCACGTGGACCGCGCGACGCCGTGGGAGGAGATCTGGCAGGCCGTCGACGTCCTGGTGCAGCAGGGCAAGGTGCTCTACGCCGGATCGTCGAACTTCGCCGGCTGGCACATCGCCCGCGCCAACGAGGCCGCCGCGCGCCGCGGTTCGCTCGGCCTGGTCACGGAGCAGTGCCTGTACAACCTGGCCGAGCGACGTGCCGAGATGGAGGTCATCCCGGCGGCCGAGGCCTACGGTCTGGGCGTCATCCCCTGGTCGCCGCTGGGCGGCGGCCTGCTGGGCGGCGCGCTGCGCAAGGAGCGCGAGGGCGGCGGCTCCCGCTCGACCTCCGGCCGCACCGCCGACTCCCTGAAGGACGCCGCGGTGCGCGCCCAGGTCCAGTCGTACGAGGACCTGGTCGACAAGGCGGGCCTCCAGCCCGGCGACGTCGCCCTGGCCTGGCTGCTGACCCGGCCCGGCGTCACCGGCCCGATCGTCGGCCCGCGCACCCGCGAGCAACTCGACTCCGCCCTGCGCGCGGTCGAACTGGACCTGGCGGAGGAGCTGTTGGCCGACCTGGACGGCATCTTCCCGGGCACCGGCCCCTCCCCGGAGGCCTTCGCCTGGTAGCCCGGCCCCGCGGCGCGGGCGGCCCCGGCACGGACACCGTCCGGACCGGGCCGCCCCGTCCGGCGCAAGCGCCCCGGTCCGGTCGCAGATTCACCCGGTCGGGCGCACGATGAGGGTATGACGACAGCCAAAGAGATCATGCATCCAGGCGCCCGTGCGATCCCGGCGACGGAAAGCCTCGACCGGGCCGCGCAGCTCATGCGCGAACTCCACGTCGGCGCACTGCCCGTCCACGGACCGGACGACCGGATGATGGGCATCATCACGGACCGCGACATCGTCGTGAAGTGCGTGGCGGCCGGCCGTGATCCGTCGAAGGTCACCTGCGGGGACCTCTGCGAGGGCACTCCGCGGTGGATCGACGCCGGAGCGGACGTCAACGACGTGCTGAGCGAGATGGAGACCCACCGCATCAAGCGGCTGCCGGTCGTCGAGAACAAGAAGCTGATCGGGATGATCACCGAGGCCGATCTGGCCCGGCACCTCACCGATGAGCAGATCGCCGAGTTCGTCGCGAACGTCTACGCCGAGGCCTGATCCGGGATCCCGCCGTCCCCGGCCGGACGCCGCGGGCCCGCGTCAGCGGACCAGCGCGCTCACGATCACCACGATCACCAGCAGGGCGAGGGCGGCGGTCATCACTCGGGTTCGGGTCTTCGGGTCCACACACCGAGGTTAACCCCAGCGGTTCAGTGCCCCAGCGGGCAGGTCCGCAGTCTCTCGTAGCGGGGCTGGGCGCCCGGCACCCCGGGTGCGGGCGGATGGCTCCGCACGAGGGCGATGGAGTCGGCCGTCCACGGGGTCCCCCGGAAGGCGCCGAGCGCGTCCGTGAAGGGCCGCAGGCCCACGCGGCCGTGGTGGCCGCGCTGCCGGGCGAGGGTCAGATGGGCGTGGAAGCGGCCGTGCTCGTCCTCGTAGCGGACGCCGGCCCGCCGGGCCGCCGCTTGGGCGGCCTCCGCGACGCGCGCCATTTCCTGACCGTCCCGGCCGTCCTGCCCGTCCAGCCCCACCCACAGGGTGCGGTCCCCGAAGCGTCCGCCACCGGCCAGGCCGGTGCGGTACGGCTGGTGGCGCCGGGCCGCCCGGTCCAGGCGCTCGACGAGCCCGGGCACGACGTCCTCGCCGACCTCCCCGAGGAACGCCAGCGTCACGTGCCACCCGGCCCGTTCCGTCCACCTCAGCCCGTCGGCGTCCGGCAGGGCGCGCAGCGCGTCCACCGCATCGCCGAGCTCCGCCAGCGCCGCCCTGGGGGGCATGACCGCCACGAACAGCCTCATGCCCCCAGGGTGCCGCTGTGCATGCTAGTCCGCGATGTCGCCGTAGCCCTCGACGTCGCGCGGGTCGCGGGGGCCCGGGCCCATATAGCGGGCCGAGGGACGCACCAGACGCCCGGTGCGCTTCTGCTCCAGGATGTGCGCCGACCAGCCGGCGGTGCGGGCGCAGCTGAACATCGACGTGAACATGTGCGCCGGGACCTCGGCGAAGTCCAGCATGATCGCCGCCCAGAACTCCACGTTGGTCGCCAGCACGCGGTCGGGGCGCCGCGCGTGCAGCTCCTCCAGCGCGGCCTTCTCCAGCGCCTCGGCGATCTCGAAGCGGGGCGCGCCCAGCTCCCGGGCGGTGCGCCGCAGCACCCGCGCACGGGGGTCCTCTGCGCGGTAGACGCGGTGGCCGAAGCCCATCAGGCGCTCGCCCTTGTCGAGGGCCTGCTTCACGTACGCCGCGGCGTCGCCGGTGCGCTCGATCTCCTCGATCATCCCCAGCACCCGCGAGGGCGCGCCGCCGTGCAGCGGACCCGACATCGCGCCCACCGCACCCGACAGGGCGGCGGCCACGTCGGCGCCGGTCGAGGCGATGACCCGGGCGGTGAAGGTGGAGGCGTTCATGCCGTGCTCGGCGGCGGACGTCCAGTAGGCGTCCACGGCCTTGACGTGCTTGGGGTCCGGCTCGCCGCGCCAGCGGATCATGAAGCGCTCGACGACCGTCTCCGCCTTGTCGATCTCGCTCTGCGGCACCATCGGCCGCCCCTGGCCGCGGGCGGACTGCGCCACGTAGGACAGCGCCATGACCGCGGCCCGCGCCAGGTCCTCGCGCGCCTGCTCGGCGTCGATGTCCAGCAGGGGCTTCAGGCCCCACACCGGGGCCAGCATGGCCAGCGCGGACTGCACGTCGACACGGATGTCACCGGAGTGCACGGGGATCGGGAAGGGCTCGGCCGGCGGCAGTCCGGGGTTGAAGGCGCCGTCGACCAGCAGGCCCCACACGTTCCCGAAGGAGACGTGGCCCACGAGGTCCTCGATGTCCACGCCTCGGTAGCGGAGAGCGCCGCCTTCCTTGTCGGGTTCGGCGATCTCCGTTTCGAAGGCGACGACTCCCTCGAGTCCGGGTACGAAGTCGGACATCAGGCGGCTCCTCGTGATGCGGTCGACGATCGGCGGGGGCGGTGCTTGTGGCACACGGTGTGGCACGGAGTGCCCGAACGATATCTCCGGGTGTCCGTCGGCGCTGTGAGCCCACGGATACCCGGCCTGTAAGTCTGTCCCCTCCCGCTGACGGCGTGAAGCGTGAGGTGGGGCACATAGTTTGCGGCACACCGTGCCGCGGGGCCGGGCGCCGTACTGCAAGATGTGCGGGTGCAGCACCTCCACCACGATCCCGCCGCCATGCGCAAGCAGTACCGCGCCCGCGGACTGGCCGAGGCCGAGCTGGCCGCCGACCCGTACACGCAGTTCGCGCGCTGGTTCGCCGACGCCGTGAACGGCGGCATCGACGAGCCCAACGCCATGGTCGTCTCCACCGCGGACGCCGAGGGACGGCCCAGTTCCCGGACCGTCCTGCTCAAGAGCTACGACCACCGCGGCTTTGTCTTCTTCACCAACTATCGGTCCAGGAAGGGCCGCGAGCTCGGCGAGCGGCCGTACGCCTCGCTCCTCTTCCCCTGGCACCCGATCGCCCGGCAGGTCATCGCCGGCGGCCGGGTGGAGCGCGTGACGCGGGAGGAGACCGAGGCGTACTTCCGGACCCGGCCGCACGGCTCCCGCATCGGGGCCTGGGCCAGCGAGCAGTCCTCCGTGGTCGCCTCGCGGGAGGAGCTGGAGCGCCGGTACGCGGAGCTGGCCGGGCGCTGGCCCGAGGACGCGGAGGTGCCGGTGCCCCCGCACTGGGGCGGCTTCCGGGTGATCGCGCGAACCGTCGAGTTCTGGCAGGGCCGGGAGAACCGGCTCCACGACCGCCTGCTGTACGAGGCGGACGGCGGGACCCTCGCGGACGGGGACTGGACGGTACGGCGGCTGGCGCCGTAGCCCCGCCGGGGCCCGAGACGCAGGCGACCCGCGGGCTGCTCCCTGGACGGAAACCGTCCAGGCATCGGCCGGACGAATCCGACGAGCCCGCGGGTCGGGTGACTGCGATGGATTGGCCCGCGCCGCGCATCGCGCGCAGGCGAGGAGCGCGGTGCTAGCCCGCAGCCACCTCACGCGTCCGATGGGAACTCATTCTCCGGACCACCTCCCTTCGTGTGTGCCCGCCACTTTAGGAAGCGGTCCGCCGCGCCACAACCCATTTATCGCGCCCCCCTCTTAGACCGACCGGCAAATGGATCACTTGAGGCGTCGGGTGGTGGGTCGGCCGTCCCAGCGGTAGTGGCTCGTTGCTCGTCGGATCAGCATGCGGAGCGTGACGAGTGCGGCGGCGAGGTAGAGGTAGAAGTCCACGACCTCGCCGCTTCTCTCAGTGCAGCGCCGCAGCTTGCCGTAGTCGTTCATCCATGAGTGCGTGCGCTCGACGACTCGGGTGCTGCGAAACCCTCGGTGCCCATGGACGCAGTGGTGCGCCCGACCTTGGATGTGGTCCGCACCGTCGAGCGAGACGAAGGAGCTCGGCATCACCTCGAACACCGACTACCCCACCACCGGAATCACCCTTCCGCCGGGCGCCGGATGCGCTCTCTGCACCGAAGCCTCGTCGCGGTCCCCGGCACCGACATCGACGACACCACCGCCGAGGCCGGCGACCTCGCGCAGGTTGCGGTTGTTCCACGCCGGTCCGGTGTCCCGGACGATCGCCGGGGTGTCGATGCCCGGCGCGTACCAGCTGATGCCGAACCCGTCGCCGTTGGTTGTTTCGACGCCCATCCGGGAGCGCAAGCTCTGGTCGATCAGTGAGTGGGCGGGTTGGTACAGGACGTCGTCGAGCAGCGCCGGCGTCTCCGAATAGACGAGCCATCGGCACATGGAACACTCCCGCTCCGCACGCCCGGGTGAGTCGGGATTCATCTGGCCCCTGACCTCGCGAAGGGCCCTAGGGTGCCCCGAAGCGGCCCGGGACACTTCGGGGCGCATGGAGGCCGGCGAACCGCCTGGGAACGAGTCGCCGGGTCCGGGCCGCGCGAAACAATAGACGAAGGTATGAGTGCCGCCGCCGGTCGCGACTTTCGTCACCCGTGGAGCGCAGACTTTCTGCCGAAGTCCGGCGCCCGGCCCGCACCATAACTTCGTTTCCATGAACCGAACTTCGCTTACGGACACCGTCCCCCTGGCCCAGCGCCCCGCACTGCTCGCCGCCGGCCTGCTCGGTGTGGCGCTCCTCCTGCTGGGCGGTGTGCCACTGGCCGGGCGGCTGCTCGCCCATCTGACGTTGTGGGGCGCCGCCCTGACCGTCCCCGGACTGCCTCACCTGGCCCTCTTCGCCGTGGGCGCCGCGCTGCTGACCCTGTTCTGGCGCCGCCGGTACGCCGCGGCCCCGGCCCCCTCTCCGGCCGGTGAATGACCAGGACGCACAGGAAGACCACACGGGCCACCACGACATGACCGATTCCCCCAACGTCCCCGCCATCGAGACCATCGGGCTGGGCAGGCGCTACCGCCGCGGGTGGGCGCTGCGCGACACCTCCTTCCGCCTGCCCGCAGGCCGCGTCTGCGCGCTCGTCGGCCCCAACGGCGCGGGCAAGACGACCCTGCTGTCCCTGGCCGCCGACCTGATCACGCCGACCACCGGCACGATCACGCTGTCCGGGCACCGTCCCGGCAGCGCGCGGGCCCGCCAGAGCACCGCGTTCCTCAGCCAGCAGAAGGCCCTCTACCCGCGGTTCCGCGTCAGCGAGGTCCTGCGCATGGGCCAGGAGCTGAACCCCACCTGGCACCAGGAGACCGCCGAGTCCGTCATCGACGCCGGCGGGGTCCCCCTGAACGCCCGGGTCGGCACCCTCTCCGGCGGACAGGCCACCCGCGTCGCCTTCGCCCTCGCCCTGGGCAAGCGCCCCCAACTGATGCTCCTGGACGAGCCGATGGCCGACCTGGACCCCTTGGTCCGGCACCAGATGACCGACGTCCTCCAGGCCGAGGCCCGGCGGCACGGTTCGACCGTCGTGATGTCCTCGCACCTGGTCTCCGAGCTGGAGAGCGCCTGCGACTACCTCGTACTCGTCAACAACGGCACCGTCCGGCTGGCCGGCGAGGTGGAACTCCTCCTCGCCGAGCACCGGCAGCTCACCACGCGCCGACGGGAGGACCTGGACGGCCACCAGGCCATCGCGACCACCGGCAGCGACGGAGGGTTCACCTCGCTGGTGCGGATCCCCGACGCACCACCCCCGGACGCCGACCACCGCGCCCCCACCCTGGAGGAACTCGTCCTCGGGTACCTCAGGACGCCCGACGCGCCCGCGCTGCTCACCCCGAGCGCGCGGGTCACCACCGGCCGCGAGGTGGTGACGGCATGAGCACCGGCACCCGCACCGGCACGCCCATCGGCACGCGCACCGTCGTCCGCCGCGGACCGCGACTGCACGGGCTGACCTGGCTGATCTGGCGGCAGAACCGCACCGCCTTCTGGATCGGACTGGCGGCCGCGGCAGCCGTCGCCGTCTACGCCGTCGTACAGCACCAGCACATAGCCGCGGCCGTCGCCGCGCAGCACCTCGACGCATGCCACGGCCACGAGTACTCCGACTCGTGCCTCGGCCGCCTCAACATGTTCGGGCAGCGATACCAGTTCCCGATGCGGCGGCCGCTCCAGGCGATGCTGCTGCTCCCGTTCCTGTTCGGGCTGTTCCTCGGCGGGCCGCAGCTCGCGCAGGAGCTGGAATCGGGCACGTACCGCACGGTGGCCACACAGTCCGTGACCCGCATGCGCTGGTTCGCGGCGAAGCTGGGTGTGCCGCTCGCCATGACCGCGGTCGTCAGCGGCGTCATCGCCGCCGCCATGACCTGGTGGTGGCACCCCGTCGCCAAGGCCATGGGCCCCCTGTTCGACTGGCACATGTGGTACCCGTTCTACGGGGTGGGGCCCGTCGTCGTCGGCCTCAGCGTCCTGCTCTACCTCCTGGGGACGACCCTCGGCCTCGTCCTGCGCCGTACCGTCCTGGCCATGGGCGCGACCCTCGTCACCGGCGTCGGGCTGTTCGCCCTGCTGGAGGCGGTCAGGCCGGGCATCTGGCCGGTCAGGACCGCGTACGCGCAGCACACCTCGGAACCGCCGGCCCCCAGGACCGCCTGGCTGCTGGCGGACGGCCCGCTGTCCAAGGACGGGCGGCGGGTGCCCGAGGCCTGGGACTGCTACGCCGCCGGGAACGTGAAGCAGTGCCTCGCCTCACGCGGCATCACCGGCCGCTGGGCGGAGTACCACCCCGCCTCGGACATCTGGCCGCTGCAATGGTCGGCCACGGGCCTGTGCCTGGCGCTGGGCGTCGCGCTGGTCGCCCTGTCCGTGTGGTGGATCCGCCGGAACCCCGCCTGATCGGACCCGCGCTCCCGGGGCGACCCCGCTAAGGGGGACCGTCGCTCCCTGGATCGGTGATGCCTTCATCCGTGCGGCGCCCCCGCCGAACCTGTTGGTGAGCGGTCGGCCAGGGCCCCGGACCGCGGACCGAGGATGCAGGAGAGCTGAACACGATCGCGGTGATCACCAGCGGCAACCGGGGACTGGGCCGGGCCACCGCCCTCGCGCTGGACGCCGCGGGGACGGACGTCGTCCTCACCTACCGCAGCAACCGCGCCGTCTCCGGCCGCCGGATGCCACGACCGACTACGCCGGGGGGCCTTGCGCCGGCCGCGGTGGGTGGAGGCGGCGCCCCCCTCCACCCACCACTGCCCCACCTGTGCCGTCGTCATCGTCTCGAGTGCGTGGAGGAGCATCTCCAGTTCCGACTACCATGCCGCCGATGGCCCCCAGGCCGTCCGGATGGGGACTGAGACGTGCGCGACACCTCCGGTGGAGTGGGTGTTCGCGCGCCACCTGCCGGCAGAGGGCACGGGACCAGCAGGGCCGTCGACTGCGGCCGAGGACTTCCTCCGCCGCGTGTGGGCGAGGCGATCCTGCGCGGCGAGACCACTGGATGATGCGGTCGAGGCGTCCAGCCGCCACAGCGCCATGAGCAGCAGGTCGCGGACACACCGGCCTGCCCCACCGACGACTGGGGCTGCTCGACATCGTTTGCCGACTGCTGCATGTCCACCGCGACGTCGCACGGTCCGATCTGCGTTAACGTCGTACTTATTAATGCACCCGCCGCCGATGCGCACCGATTTCGGCGAACTGGCTGTGTCCTGGGTCACATCCGGGTTGAATGTTCCGACGTGCAGTCATTCGATGCGACGCCGCAGCTGCTCGCCGCGCTCCTCGACGGCATGGAGGCCGGACTCTGTGCCTTCGACCGCGACGGAGTGATCACGCACTGGAACACCGAGGCCGTGCGCATCCTGGGCTGGACGCCCGAGGAGGCCGTCGGCCGCAAGGGCTTCGCCGGGTGGGCGGCGCGCACGGCCGACGCCGAGGAGGTCCACTCCCGGCTGCTCGCCGTGATGGACGCCGCCGGGCGGCAGGTGCACGAGTTCGCCCTGCTCACCAAGGACGGCCGCCGGGTGCTGGTGCGCACCCAGTCCGCCGCCGTCCAGGGCGCCGACGGCCGGCCCGCCGGGGTCTACTGCGCGTTCTCCGAGGTGCACGCCCAGATCGACCTGGAGCGCTCGATCGCCCTGAGCGAGGCGCTGTTCGACGACGCCTCCTCCGGTGTCGTCCTGGTCGACGCGGACCTGCGCCCCGTCGTCGTCAACGCGTACGCCGCCCGCGTGCTGCACACCAGCCGGGACGCCCTGCTGGGGCGGCCGCTGGGCGACTTCCTCGACCAGGGTGTGGAGGAGCTGGAGTCCGCGATGCAGCACGTGCTCGCGGAGGGCGCCCCTCCGGCGCCGTCGGAGCTGTGGGTCGGCCTGCGCGAGGAGGGCGGCACCCGCTGCTGCTGGCGCAGCAGTTTCGTCCGGCTCGGCTCGCCGCTGGGGGAGGAGCCCGTGCCGCTGGGGGTGGGCTGGCTCTTCCACGACATCACCGGCGCCAAGCTCGCCGAGTCGGAGGCGGCGGTGCTGCGCTTCCGCTGCAACCAGTTGCAGCGGGCGGCCCGGGCGGTCGCCGAGTGCCGGGAGCCGATGGAGGCCGCCACCTGCTACGTGGACTTCGCGCTCGCGGGCTTCGCGGAGAACGCGCTGCTGGACGTGCTCACCGCGGACGGGACGCGGCTGGTGCGCGCCGCCGCCACGCCCGCCGGTGGCTCGGGCCCGTGTCTGCCCGTCGCGGGCGGCATCCCCGTGCGCTACGGGGAGGGCCACCCCGCGCTCCAGGCGGTGGCCCGCACCGGGGCCGTCCGCGCCTCCTTCGGCGCCCTCGCGGGCTCCGAGCCCGCCTCGCGCGCCCAGATCGACGCCTGGTCCGCCGCCCGCCGCTGGCCCGAGGCCACCGTGCACGGGCTGTGCGCCGTGCTGCGCAGCCGCGGCCGCACCCTGGGCACGCTCACCTTCCTGCGCGGCATGGGACGGCGCCCCTTCGACCGTGTGGACGCGGCCTTCGCGGAGGACGTGGCCCTGCGGGTGGCCGCCGCCCTGGATCTGGCGCCGCGGGAGCGGTAGGCGGGACGTGCGCTCAGCGGCGGTAGAAGATCCGGTCCCGGTACTCGTCGAAGACCGCCGCGTTCCACTCGTGACCGCCGTCCACGTTGCCCGAGCGCAGCATCGGAGGGGTGATCCCGCGCTCCGCGAGCCGCTGCGCCGCCGTCGCGACGACCGCCTGCATCAGTGCGCTGGTGACCACGGTGGAGGCCGGCCCGAAGGGCGCCGGGATCCCCTCGACGGAGAGTTCGGCGTCACCGAGGGCGATCTTGCTGTCGATGACGATGTCGCAGTGGTCCTTCAGGAACGTCCCGCTGGAGTGCCGCGACCGGGTCTCCTTCGTGTACGCGACCGAGGTGACGCCGACGACCGTGACCCCCATGGCCCGCGCGTCCCGCGCCATCTCCACGGGCAGGGAGTTGCGGCCGGACAGGGAGACGACCACCAGCACGTCGCCGGCGCGCAGCGGCGAGGTCCGCAGGACGACCCCGGCGAGACCGTCGACCTGCTCCAGGGCGCTGCCGAGCGTGGCGGGGACGACGTCCACCCCGACCGCTCCCGGCACCGCGAGCAGATTGACCAGCGCGAGACCGCCGGCGCGGTAGACGACGTCCTGGGCGGGGAGCGAGGAGTGCCCGGCCCCGTAGGCGAACACCCGCCCCTCGCCGGCCACCGCGTCCGCGACGGCGGTGGCGGCCGCCTCGATCCCCTCGGACTCCTCGTCCCTCACGCGCCGCAGGAGTGCGATGGCGGCGTCGAAATATGTGGTGGCCAGATCGGTCATGCCGAGAACCGTGGTGCGGACGGCGTCCGCCTGTCAACCGCGGGGGGCCGGTTGTCGGTCCGATGCGTCAGAATTGAGGCCAGGGCCACGCACGAGCCACCGAGGGGCACGCATGTCCGGACTCATCGACACGACGGAGATGTATCTCCGCACCATCTTGGAGCTGGAGGAGGAAGGCGTGGTCCCCATGCGCGCCCGAATCGCCGAGCGACTGGACCAGAGCGGTCCGACCGTGAGCCAGACCGTCGCGCGCATGGAGCGCGACGGCCTGGTGCACGTCGCCGGCGACCGGCATCTGGAGCTGACCTCGGAGGGCCGCCGCATCGCCACCCGCGTGATGCGCAAGCACCGGCTCGCCGAGTGCCTGCTGGTCGACGTGATCGGCCTGGAGTGGGAGCACGTGCACGCGGAGGCCTGCCGCTGGGAGCACGTGATGAGCGAGGCGGTCGAGCGCCGTGTCCTGGAGCTGCTGCGGCACCCGACGGAGTCGCCGTACGGCAACCCGATCCCGGGCCTGGAGGAGCTGGGCGACAAGGACGGCGCGGACCCGTTCCTGGACGAGGGCATGGTCAGCCTGAGCGAACTGGAGAACGACCACTCCGGCGCGAGCGTGGTGGTACGGCGGATCGGCGAGCCCATCCAGAACGACGCGCAGCTGATGTACACGCTGCGGCGGGCGGGTGTGCAGCCCGGCGCGGTGGTGTCCGTGACCCCCTCGGCGGGCGGTGTGCTGGTCGGCAGCGGCGGCGAGGCCGCGGAGCTGAGCAGCGAGACCGCCTCGCACGTCTTCGTCGCCAAGCGGTAGGTGTCCGGCGCACCGGGAGGCTGCCGTGGTGGGAGGGACTCCGGCGCCTCCCCGTGCGCCGGAATCCCCTCCTCCCCCTTTCCCCGCCCCCTCGTCCCCGTGGAGGCCACCCGGATCCCCGAGCTGTCCGGGTGGCTCCCCGCTGCCCGTCTTCCCCGCCGGGCCGCGTCCCGCTGAAGTCCTCCCCTCGGCACGCGCCGACAATCCTTGAGCGCTGTCACTCGAAAGAGCGGTGTTGCGCGTGTGAAGCTCCTTCTCGAACAGGAATTCGATAGCGTGGGGTTCTGAGAACGTCACGCACCAGGGGGCGCCACATGGCCAGGCGTAGGGAAATCACCGGAGCGGACGGCCTTCCGCTCACCGCGTGGGAGCACGCGGGCGGGCCGGGAGCGGCCTCCGGCCCCGCCGTACTGCTGCTGCACGGCCTGATGGGCCGTGCCTCCCAGTGGGCCGGCACCGCCCGGCGGCTCGTCGGCCGCCACCGCGTCGTCGCGCTGGACCAGCGTGGGCACGGACGCAGCCCCAAGCCCGAGGGGCCGTACTCGCGGGAGGCGTACGTCGGCGACGCCGCCGCCGCGATCGAACAGCTGGGGCTCGGCCCGGCCGTTGTCATCGGGCACTCGATGGGCGCCCTCACCGCGTGGCAGCTCGCCGCCAGCCGGCCTTCCCTGGTGGGCGCCGTGGTGCTGTGCGACATGCGCGCGGCAGCCGTCGGCGAGGCCGACCAGCGCTCCTGGGAGGACTGGTTCCGGGCCTGGCCGGTGCCCTTCGCCGACCTGGACGCGGTGCGCCGGTGGTTCGGCGAGGAGGACCCCTGGGTGGAGGGCCGCCGTCCGGCCCGCGGGGAGTTCTTCGCCGAGGTGATGGAGGAGGCCGGCGACGGATGGCGCCCCGTGTTCGACCGGCGTCACATGCTGCGCTCCCGCGAGCCCTGGGTCCACGACGCCCACTGGGAGGAGCTGGCCCAGGTCTCCTGCCCCGCGCTCGTGGTGCGCGGCCTGGACGGCGACCTCGGCCGCGCCGAGGCCCAGGAGATGGTCCGCGTCCTGCCCCGGGGCGCGTACGCGGAGATCCCCGACGCCGGGCACCTGGTTCCCTGGGACCAGCCCGAGGCCTGGTGCACGGCGGTCGAGACCTTCCTCGCGGACGTCGCGGAGACACCGGTCTGCCGCGCGGGGTAGGGCCCACCGGGCGGTGTTCGCCCCGCCGGACGGCGGCTGTCATGAGGCTGTGTGACGCCGTCGCGGGCAAAGGCGTGATGGGAAATCCGCTGCAATCCCCGAGATGGTGACCGCAAGGTCTGAGCCGGTTCGAGTCCGGTAGCCCGCGGCGGTGCCGCGAGGTCTGTGCCGGGTACCCGGGGACGCTCTGCCGGGGCGTCAGGCGAAGACGACCGTGCGGTGGCCGTTGAGCAGCACGCGGTGCTCGCTGTGCCACTTCACGGCTCGAGCCAGCGCCTGGCACTCCACGTCGCGGCCGACGGCGACCAGTTGATCGGGGGTCAGGTCGTGGCCGACCCGCTCGACCTCCTGCTCGATGATCGGCCCCTCGTCGAGGTCGGCGGTCACGTAGTGCGCCGTGGCGCCGATGAGCTTCACGCCGCGGGCGTGGGCCTGGTGGTAGGGGCGGGCGCCCTTGAAGCTCGGCAGGAAGGAGTGGTGGATGTTGATGATCCGCCCGGACAGCTCCTTGCACAGGTGGTCCGAGAGCACCTGCATGTAGCGGGCGAGGACGACCAGCTCCACGCCCTCCTTCTCCACCAGCGCGAGCAACTGGGCCTCGGCCTCGGCCTTGGTCTCCTTGGTCACCGGGATGTGGTGGAAGGGGATGCCGTAGGAGCCGACCAGCTCCGTGAAGTCGGTGTGGTTGGACACGACGGCGGCGATCTCCACCGGCAGCGCGCCGATGCTGGTGCGGAAGAGCAGGTCGTTGAGGCAGTGCCCGTACTTGCTGACGAGCAGCACGATCCGCATCCGCTCGCCGGACGGCGTGATCTGCCAGTCCATGCCGTAGGCGTCCGCGACGGCGGCGAAACTGGCCCGCAGCTTCTCCGCGCCGACCGGGTGGTCGGACGTGAAGTGCACCCGCATGAAGAACAGTCCCGTGTCCCGGTCACCGAACTGCTGGCTGTCCTCGATGTTGCACCCGGTCATGAAGAGGTAGCTCGACACGGCGTGCACGATGCCCGGCTTGTCGGGGCAGGACAGCGTGAGGATGTACTGCTCGGACGGCTGCGGTGACTCGTCGGCGGCGTTCACGGGCCTAGCCTCGCACACCCGGCGCCGGCTGATCCAAGACGTCCACCGGCCGGTCTCCGGGCGGTTTCCGTCAGGCGGTCCGCATGTAGATCTTGAGGACGTCCAGGGAACGCGGCGGCGTGTCCGGGTCCTCGCCGTCCGCGGCGGCCAGGCGCACGTGGGCCTCACGGGCCGCGCGGACCGCCTCGGGCCAGGCGTGGTGCTCCAGGTAGGCCGAGATCGGCGCCTCGGCGCCCACCTGGTGCAGGATCTTCAGGACGCGCAGTACGGCCACGTCGACGAGCGCGGCCTCCTGTGAGTCGCGGAAGACCGTCCCCACGTACTTCTCGGCGGACCAGTTGTCGAGCCAGGTGTCCTCGACCAGGCGATAGACGGCGTCCGTTATGTCCCCGTAGCCGGGCCGGCCGACCAGCCAGGTCTCCTGGTGGAAGACCGGGTCGCTGATCATGTGCAGCGCGGAGCGCACATTGGCGCGCCAGCGCCACCACGGCATGTCATTGAGTGGCATGTCTCCCATCGTGGAGGAGCGGACACGCCGGCGGGAAGACTTCTCGGCACTCTGCACAGTGCACGATCGTACGTGCTCCGGATAGGGGCACATTATTTTCACCCTCCCGTTGTCCTGCGTTCCCTCGCGTTCACCCTGAAGTTGCGGAACGAGCGGAATCGTCCCGTTCCATGAGTGATTGGCGTTCGCGAACGGCCGTTCCCCTTGTCAGCGCGGCGGCCGGTGTCGCTCTGCTGGTCGGCTGCGGCGTGCTCCCGGGGGGGACTGGGGGTTCGACCGGACCTCTCGTCGTGATGACGTGGGCCCCGCAAGGCACCAGTGCGACCAACATGCCGGGTATGCCGGCCATGGCGCAGACCTTCGCCAAGTACGTCAACGCCAAGGGCGGCATCGCAGGACGCGAGCTGAAGGTCATCGCCTGCAACGAGCACAACACCTCGCTGGGCGCACAGGATTGCGCGCAGCGGGCCGCGGACGAGGGCGCCGTCGCCGTCGTCGGTTCGTACAGCCAGTACGGCGCGGCGTTCACCTCCACGCTGGAGGCGGAGGGCATCCCCTACGTCGGTGGCTACGGCGTCACGCAGGACGAGTTCGAGAGCCCGCTGTCGTACCCGATCAACGGTGGTCTGACCGCGCTGATGGCCGGCAACGGCCGCCAGCTGGCCGGCAGATGCGACAAGGTGAGCCTGGTCCGGCCCGACACGGCGGCCGGCGATCTGTTCGCCCGTTCCCTCGACACGGGCCTGCAGGACGCCGGGCGTACGAAGGCTACGGACCTGCGCGCCAAGGAGGACTCCACCGACTACAACGAGATCGCCAAGCGGGCCGTCGGTGACAACAAGTCCGACGAGTGCGTCAGCGCGGCCCTCGGTGACAAGACGGCCACCTTCTTCGACGCCTTCCGCCGCACTACCACCTACAACGCGCTGACCGGCAAGGACGAGGAGCCCAAGGCCCTGATCGCCTCCGTGCTCGGCAGCGTGCAGCAGTCCACGCTCGACAGCACCGGCGGCCCGAGCAGCCCGCTGGAGGGCGCTTACGTCACCGGCTGGTACCCCCCGGCCTCCGACGCGCGCTGGGCGACGATGCGCGAGGCCATCGACAAGTACGCGTTCGGCAACAACGACATCGACCCCGACGACCCCGGCGTGCAGACGACGTGGATCGCCTACACGGCCTTCGCCGAGGTCGTCGACGAGATGGGCAAGGACACACCGGTCACCGCCGCCACGGTGAAGATCGCGTTCGACAAGGCGCACGGGATCTCCACCGGCGGGCTCACCCCGCCCCTGGGATGGCGCGAGCAGGATGCCGCCTCGATCATGGACCAGCCGCGCATGGTCAACGGCAAGGTGACCTACCAGAAGGTCGTGAAGGGCAAGCTGGTCGCCGTGAGCAAGGGCTTCGTCGACATGAAGAGCACGCTGGAGAACGCCCCGCGCGAATGACAGGGGAGTACCGGCGAAACGGGCTCCGGGCAGTGGCGAAAGTCGCAGTCCGGGGCCCGTTTCCCGTGTTGGCCAAGGGGGTGCGCCTGAGGGGGCGTTGTCCGCCGAGGGCCAGGTGTCCAGCCACGTCGTGATCTTCCGGCGGTCGGTATGGGCGACCGCGCCAGGGCACCTGTCCGGCCTCCACGCCCCGCAGCCGGCCGGCGGGGGCGCTTGTGCGGGTGGGGCGCCGCCGATCATCTGGCGTGAGCCGGTCCGTGGGAAACGACTCTGCCGACTCGATGGGATCCCCTGACCAGCGCATTTCGTCGGTGCCCCGATGAGCCGGAAACCGGCCCGGACCACGGCCGGCAGCGCAGGGA
The DNA here is from genome assembly GCF_056270165.1 of Streptomyces sp. RLA123. Classification (NCBI taxonomy): domain Bacteria; kingdom Bacillati; phylum Actinomycetota; class Actinomycetes; order Kitasatosporales; family Streptomycetaceae; genus Streptomyces; species Streptomyces sp. RLA123. The sequence continues at coordinate 4,623,145 of NZ_JBWDOR010000003.1, forward strand.
AAAGCCCCGGAGCCGTGTGCTCCGGGGCTCTTGCGCGGGCGGGCGGGACGCGCCCGGTCAGATCTGGGTGTACTGGTGCTCGGTGAGGTCGTACTTCTTGGCGATGGCGTTCCACAGGCCGACGGCCGTCTTCTTGGCCTGCGTGGCGTTGCCGCTCTCGTTGTCGCCGGCGGCGCGCTGGGGGGTGGTGCGGGCCCTGCCGTGCTTGCACATCCGCTTGCCCTGGCCCACCTGGTCGGCCCAGGCGGCGTAGTGGTTGTCGGCGGCGGCCGAGGCCGTCCACGCCTTGTTCAGCGCCTCCACCAGCCGCTGGTGATCGGGCAGCTGGTTCACGGAGAGGGTCTTCAGCCGCGCGATCAGGTCGCCGCGCTGCTTGGCGGCCGCCCGCAGGTCGGTGGCCGCCTGGCCGAGGTTGTCGCACTGGTTGATGTTCGCCACCGCGTTGATGACGGAGGTACGGCTGCCGCCGCTCTCCTTCAGCAGCGTGTCCAGCTCCCCGGCCTGCTTCTCCGCCGCGCTCGCGCCGCCGCCGGAGGTGTCCGGGGCGGTGGAGGAGGCGGGCGACTGGCTCGAGGCCGCCGCCGGACTGTCGTCGTCCCCGCCGCTCATGAGTGCTCCGGCGGCGAGGCCGGCTATCGCGCAGCCGCCCACGACGATGCCTATGACGGCCAGCGGGGAGAGCTTGCGGCTCCGGCGGGGCTCCTCGTACGCGTCGTACGTGTCGTACGCGGGGGCCTGCGGCTGCTGCTGGTAGACCGGCGGCTGGTACGCGGGCTGCTGCTGCGGCACGTTCTGCGGCTGCGACGGGCTGTCCTGGCGGTACAGGTGGCCGAAGTCGTCCTGCGGCTCCTGCTGGGGTTCCTGCGGGTAGCCGTACGCCGGCGCCGCCGGGGCCTGGGGCTGCGGCAGGTACGGCGACTGCTGAGGGGAGAGGTCCTCGTAGCGCGGCAGGTGCTGTGTCGCCTCCGCCGCGCCCGGGGCGCCCGGCCGGACGTCGAAGGACGCCTGCTGGGGCGACGCCGGGAACGGGGGCAGCAGCTGGGTGGCGTCGGCCTGGCCCTGGAACTGCGGCAGGGGCTGCCCGGCGTCGTGGGAGGCCGGGGGCTGCGCCTGCGGGTAGGGCGGGAACAGCTGCGTCGCGTCGCTGTCCGGCAGGGGCGCCTGGTGCCCGTAGTAGGGGTCCTGCTGCACCGGCTGGCCCCAGGGCCGGCCGCCGGCCGGCCCGCCGCCCCACGCCGGGGGCAGCTCGGGCTCGGGTGCGCGCCCCTGTGCGGGCAGCACCACGCCCTCGTGCACCTCCGGATACGCCTCGTCACCGCGTCCGCCGTGCATCACCGCTACCTCTGCCTTCTCCGTCGACACGGAATCGTCGGCTCACGCTACCGGGTCGGCATCACAAGGCAACACGCCGCGGGGGGTCCGCGAAGTACCCATCAGGTGCCCCGACGCAGAACAAGGTGCCCGCGGTGGTGGGTTGATGTCGTTCGCATAACGATTCGGTTCCGCCCCCCGGCAGGCCGGGGGGCGAATCCCCTTTACGCCGCCGCCTCCTGCTCCTCCGCACGGGCGTCGAACTCCCGGACCGCCGACTCCGCCGCATACGGCTGGAGGCGCATCCGCAGGTCCTCCAGATACTCCGCCCCGCGGTTGGAACGCAGCGTGGACAGCAGCTCCACGGCCTGCGCCCCGGTGTGGCAGGCCTGTTCGACCTCGCGCTGCTGCACCTGCGCCTGGGCCAGCACCAGGAGCCCGATCGCGCGCCTGCGCGCCTTCTCCGGGCCCAGGGCGGACAGCGCCTCCTCGGCGCGGCGCACCGCCTGCGGCGCCTGGTTGAGGTCGCGGTGGCAGTGCGCCAGTTCGTCGGCGAGATAAGCCTGGTTGAAGTGGGCGATCCAGTCCGGGTCGTCCTCCGGGACCGCGTGCTCCAGCGCCTCCACGGCCTGCCCGGCGACCGCGCCGCAGGCCCGCGCGTCGCCCATCAGCGCGTGGCCGCGCGCCTCGGCGGCGTAGAACATCGCCTGCGCGGTCGCGGTGACCTGGCCTCGCGCGCCTTCCTGTGCGGCACGGGCGAGTTGGGCGATCTCGCGCGGGTTGCCGAGCTGCGCGGCGAGGTGGCTCATACCGGCCGCCAGGACATAGCCCCCGTACGCACGGTCGCCGGCCGCCTGGGCCAGCCGCAGCGCCTGGATGTAATAGCGCTGGGCGAGTCCGGGCTGACCGGTGTCGACGGCCATGTAGCCGGCGAGTTCCGTCAGCCGCGCCACGGCGGAGAAGAGCTGACGGCCCGTCGCCTCGCGGTAGGAGCCAGCGAGGAGGCCGGAGACCACGCTGTTGAGGTAGTGCACCACCACCGGGCGTACGTGCCCGCTGCCGAACCGGTGGTCGAGTTCGTTCAGCGCCCGGGTCGTGGCCCGCACGGCTTCCACGTCGGACATGCCGACCCGCGGCCCGCCGGTGCGCGCCACCTGCGAGTCGGCGCGGGTGATCAGCCAGTCACGGCTCGGCTCGACCAGCGCGGAGGCGGCCACGGAGGAGCCGGTCAGGAAGTCGCGGCGGCCGACGTCGCTGCGCCACAGCTCGCAGACCTGCTCGATCGCGCCCAGGACGGTGGGCGAGAAGTGCAGGCCGACGCCGGTGGCGAGGTTCTTGCCGTTGGCCATGCCGATCTCGTCGATCGTCACGGTGCGGCCCAGCTTGCGGCCGATCGCCTCGGCGATGATCGCCGGGGCCCGGCCCCTGGGTTGCTGGCCGCGTAGCCAGCGGGCCACCGAGGTCTTGTCGTAGCGCAGGTCGAGGCCGTGCTCCGCCCCGCACATATTGACCCGGCGGGCCAATCCGGCGTTGGAGCAGCCGGCTTCCTGGATCAGTGCCTGCAGCCTCTCGTTCGGCTGACGTGCGACGAGCGGTCGTGCGGCCATGGGCTCCCCCTCATAGCTGCCGCTTGTGCGGGACCTCAAGATCCCTTGCTTGAAGATCCCTTCCCGGTACGCGCCTCTCGGATTCGCCGCAAACGACATAATTTGCGGCTGGATGCATGCCTACACACTCAAGAGTGATTACCCGGATCATGTACGACCTCCACCGCGCGCCCCCATGCGTGCATCCGTGCGCCCGTCATGACCCGCGAGGTGGACTCGTCACCGCCCGTAACCCGTGCTCAGCGCCGCAGTTGTGATGGTCGTGGAAAACACGGTGGACGACACCCTCGCAGCCCCCCGGCAGACCGCCGGCCCACTCCTCGACACCGCGGTCCGTTACGCGGAGGAGCGGCACTGGGATGTGCTCCCCGGAGCCTGGCTCATCGACGGGACCGGACCGGTGGCGGGCTCCGGCGGTCGGCGCACCGCGTTCTGCTCGTGCGGCGCGCCCCGGTGCCCGGTGCCCGGCGCGCACCCCCTCACGGCCGACTGGACCGGCCAGGCGAGCGGCAGCGCCGCCGCCGTGCGCCGGATGTGGCTGGACCAGCCGGACGCCTCCATCCTGTTGCCGACCGGTCGTACCTTCGACGCCATCGACGTCCCCGAGGTCGCCGGCTGCCTCGCGCTCGCCCGGATGGAGCGGATGGAGCTGCCGCTGGGCCCGGTGATCGGCACCCCGGACCGCCGGCTGATCTTCTTCGTGCTGCCCGGCGCCGGGGCGAAGGTGCCCGACCTGCTGCGGCGGCTCGGCTGGTCGCCGTCCTCGCTGGACCTGGTGGTACGCGGCGAGGGCGACTGGGTCCCGGCGCCGCCCACCCGGCTGGCCGGCGGCCGGAGCGTCCAGTGGGCCCGCAAGCCCACCGCGGTCAACCGCTGGCTGCCCGACACCGAGGAACTGCTCAGCCCCCTCGCCTACGCGTGCGGGCGGACCAGGTAGCCACCGGGGCGGCATAGGCTGGGCGGATGCCGAACGAACCCGCCACGCCGCCCGCCGTGCGCGTCCAAGGACTCTGGAAGCGCTTCGGGCAGCAGGCCGCTGTCGCCGGGATCGATCTGACGCTGCCCGCCGGGCACTTCGTCGGGCTCGTCGGCCCCAACGGCGCGGGCAAGACCACGACACTGTCCATGATCACCGGGCTGCTGCGGCCGGACGACGGCACGGTCGAGGTCGCCGGGGCCGACGTCTGGCGCGACCCGGTCGCCGTGAAGTCCCGGATCGGCGTGCTGCCGGAGGGACTGCGGCTCTTCGAGCGGCTCACCGGGCGCGAGCTGCTCGCGTACACCGGGCGGCTGCGCGGCATCCCGGGAGCCGAGACCGACCGCAGGGCGGCCCAGCTGCTGGACGTCCTGGACCTGGCCGGGTCCGCGAACAAACTGGTCGTCGACTACTCGACCGGCATGCGCAAGAAGGCCGGGCTTGCCGCGGCGCTGCTGCACAACCCCGAAGTGCTCTTCCTGGACGAGCCGTTCGAGGGCGTCGACCCGGTGTCGGCACAGGTGATCCGGGGCGTCCTGGAGCGCTACACGGCCTCGGGCGCGACGGTCGTCTTCTCCTCCCACGTCATGGAACTGGTGGAGAGCCTGTGCGACTGGGTCGCCGTGATGGCGGCCGGCCGGATCGTCGCGCAGGGACGGCTCGAGGAGGTCCGCGGACAGGCGTCGACGCTGCAGGACGCCTTCCTCACCCTCGTGGGGGCGCACGACCGGGCGGCGGGCGGCGAACTGGACTGGCTCGGCGGAGGCGGAACCGGCGGAACCGGTGGAGCCGGCGGCAGTGGGAAGCGCGGTCCCGGCGGGCAGGGAGCGGGACGGCCGTGACGGGGACCTTCGTACGCCTCAAGCTGTCCGTCATCCGCAACGGGCTGCGGCAGTCGACCGGCCGGACGGTGGGCTGGATCGTCGGCACGCTCGTCGCCCTGCTGTACGCGCTCGGCGTCGGCGCGGTCCTGGTCCTGCTGCACGGCAACCACTACGCGCCGGTCGCGGCCGTCGGCGCGGGGACCGTGCTCGCCGTCGCCTGGGCGGCGATGCCGCTGTTCGTCTTCGGCGGCGACGAGACCCTCGACCCCACCCGGCTGGCGATGCTGCCGCTGCGTCCGCGCCCGCTGGTCCGCGCGCTGCTGGTCTCCTCCCTGGTGGGCGTCGGACCACTGCTGACGGTGCTGGTGGCGGCCGGGGCAGCGGTGGCCGTGGCCCACGGCGCGGTGTCGGTGGTGGCGGCGTTCGTCGCCGTGCCCCTCGTGGTGGTGCTGTGCGTGGCCCTGTCGCGGGCCGTGGCGGCCGCCAACACCCGGCTGCTCACCAGCCGCAGGGGGCGCGACCTGGCGCTGCTGAGCGGCGTATTGGTGGCTGTCGGAGCCCAGTTGGTCAACCTCGGAGCCAACGCCCTCGCCTCCGGCAAGGGGCTGGAGCGGCTGGAGGGCGTCACCTCCGTGCTGCGCTGGCTGCCGCCCGCCTCCGCGCTGGACGCGGTGCGGGCGGCCGGCACGGGGGCGTACGCGCTCGCCGTCGCCGAACTCCTGTGGACGGGTGCGGTGCTGGCCGGTGTCCTGGTCTGGTGGCACCGCAGCCTGGACCGGCTGATGACCCGCCCCGACTCCTCCACGCTCCAGGCGTCGGGGCCGGCCCGGGTGCGCAGCACGCGCAGGCTGTTCCCCGAGGGCCGCGCCGGGACGGTGATGGAGCGTCAGTTCCGCTACGCCTGGCGCGACCCGCGCACCAAGGCCGCCTGGGCCACCGCGCTCGCCGTGGGACTGCTGCTGCCCGTGGTCTCGGCCGTGCAGCACGGCAGCGTGTACTCCGCGTGCTGGGCCGCCGGACTGCTCGGCCTCCAGATGTACAACCAGTTCGGCATGGACGGCTCCGCCTTCTGGACCGTCGCGGCGACGATCTCCTCCCGCGAGGACGCCTACGCCGAACTGCGGGCCCGCGCGCTGGCGATCGCGGTCGTGGCCGTCCCGTACGTCGCCGTGGTCACGGTCGGGGCGGCGCTGCTCCTGGACCGCCTCGACGCGGTGCCGGAGACGCTCGGGCTCTCCTTCGCGCTGCTCGGCGCGCTGATCGCCACGGGCGCGTGGGCCAGTGTCCGCTTCCCGTACTCCATGCCCAGGGAGAACCGCTTCGGCAGCTCCGCCGCGCCGGGCCAGGGCAGCCTGGTCTGGCTCAGCCTCGTCGGGGGCGCGGGCACGGGGACCGTGCTCACCCTCCCGGTGCTCGCCCTGCTGATCTGGCTGCACGTCGCGGACCTCCATGGCGCCCTGTGGCTCCTCCTGCCGGTCGGCTGCCTCTACGGGGCGCTGCTCGCGGCCGCGGGCGTGCGGTCGGCTGCGCCGCGCATGCACGCCCGGCTGCCGGAGATCCTCTCGGCGGTCAGCAAGGGGTAGCGCTCCGCCGCGCCGGGTGTCGTGGGCGCGGGTGTCCTGCGGCTGGTCGCGCGGTTCCCCGCGCCGCTCCGGGGGGCGTTTGGCCGGGTCGCCTGATGTCCAGGGGCGGCGCTGTACGGGTGGGCGCGGTCGGCGGTCGGCGGTCGGCGGTCGGCGGTCCCGGCGGGGACCGGCGCGGTCGGCGGTTCGGCGGGCGCCCGTTGCCTGGGGCGGGTTGGTCAGAGGCGGGACAGGGACGCGGTCGCGAACAGGACGTCGCGGATGGCGTCCGGATCGCCGCCGCGGCCCGCGGCGATGCGGGTGGGCGGCAGGTGGCCGGCGGCGAGCTGGCAGAAGTCGATCTGGTCGACGGCCAGTTCCGCGACGACGTTGTCAGGCGAGCCGAGGGCGCCCGGGGAGTCGAGGCAGATGAACCAGTGCCCGCCGCCCGCGCCCTCGACGTGCAGGTCCAGGGTGCGCCCGGGGGCGCCCGCGCGCACCAGGCGCGCCGGGGAGTCCGCCAGCCCGGCCTGGCGCAGGCCCGCGAGCGCCAGCGGGAGCATGCGTGCGGCGAGGTCGATCATGCTGTTGAGGTGCGCCGGCGCGGGCGGCCCGTACTCGGGGTAGTCCAGCGCCTGGGCGATGTCCTCGGCGTGGATCCAGCACTCGAAGGCACGGTCGATCAGGGCGTCCCGCATGGGCACCACGATGTCCGTGAAGTCGACGGGCAGGCCGCCGGTGCCCGTGCCCGCGAAGGACAGGGTGCGCACGATGTCCCGGGTCTGGTTGCGCCACTTGTTGCGCACGAAGCCGCGGGTGTGGTGGCGGCAGCGCTCTCCCGCCAGTTCGGTGCGCTCCAGGCGCGTGCGGGGCGCCCCGGGGCCGAGCGGGTCGTCGAGGCCGAGCGCGGTGGCCACGACGCCGTCCACCGAGCCGAGGTGGGCCAGGACCCCGCAGAGCGTCAGCTCGCGCTCGCCGCCGGCCCAGACGAGCTGGACCGGCAGATCCCACTCGTGGTCGCCGAGGTCGGACAGGAGCGCGTCGAGCCGGGCGGTCTCCGCGTCGTAGGGCGCGGCCCACTGGGGGACGGGGATACGGGCCGGGCGGCGCCCGAGGCAGCTCTCCAGGACGCGGGCGCGCAGCAGCGGATCGAGGTCGAGGGACTCCTCCTGGTGGAGGAGTTCGACGGCCCGGCGCAGCCGCAGCGCCTCGTCCGCGCACGGCGCGCACGAGGTGAGGTGCCCGTCGACGGCGAGCGACTCGTCGAGTGAACAGGCGGACAGCGCCCAGGCACCCAGGAGGGAGCGGAGCACGCGGTGGTCGTACCGGGGCTGTTCGGGCTGCATGGTCACGCTTTCCGGGAGCGGGCCGTCCTCGGCGGCACCGCGGGGCGTCGGCACACGGGGCGGGGTGGACCCGTGCGGGGAGGTGTCGCCGTCTCCGGCGGGTCCGGTCACAGAGCACGCCCCTCGGGGGCGGGGTCCTGCATGGCGGTGGAGAGCAGTTGCAGCCCGAGCCGCAGCCGGCGGCGGGCCTCGTCCTCGGTGACGCCGAGGTCGGCGGCGGCGGCGCGGTAGTCCATACGGCTGCGGTAGGCGAGGTCGAGCGCCTGGCGCAGGGGTTCGGGCATGGAGGTCACGATGTAGTCGGCGCGGGCGGCGGTGTTCGCCTCCCGGAGCCGGGTCTCGACCTCCTCGGGTGTGCCCTCGCCGACGCTCTCGGACAGCCGCAGCCGGTGCACGGCCTGCTTCTGCGTGAGCCCGGCGATCCAGGAGCGCAGCGAGCCCTGCTTGGGGTCGTAGGCGTCCGGGTTCTCCCAGATGTAGCCGAAGACCTCACGGGTGATCTGCGCGGCGGTCTCCTCGTCGTCCATGACGCGGTGGGCGAGGCTGTGCACGAGGGAGGCGAAGCGGTCGTACAGCTCCCCGAGGGCGGCTTCCTCGCCGCGGGCGAGCCGTTGCTGCATCTTGCGGTCCCAGCGGGGTGGTGCGGATGCCGCCATGCGTCGTCCCCCCTCTTCGCCTTTGTCGCCGTCGCCCGACTCCGGTCGTCCTGCCTCGCATCGAATGTATCCGCCCGCTGGTGTCGTGTACGCCGCCTTGAGGCAAGCTTCTGCCGAAAATGATCAATTCTGGTAACGCGTTATCCGTGTGTGACCGAAAGATTGCGAGGAAGTGGCTTGGGCAGGGCATAGGGACAACAGAATCGGTGACGGGAGAGGGGCCGGACAGTGGCGTTGAAGGTCACGCACGACGAACGGGGCGGCTGGACGATCCTGACCGTTTCCGGCGCATTGGACCTCGTGACCGCCCCCGCCGTACGCCAGCATGTGCACGATGCCGTCGCCGACGGGCGCCACAGCCTGGTACTCGACCTGGCGAGTGTGGACTTCTGCGACTCCAGCGGGGTCGGCGTGCTCATCGCCGCCCGGCGCCTGATGCGTTCCTGCGCGGGGCAGTTGCGGCTGATCCTGCCCTCCGACGTGCGGGGGAACAGTGCCGCGCACGTCAACAAGGTGCTGGCCGCACTGGGAGTGCGGCGGCTGTTCGAGGTGTTCCCCGACATCGAGGCGGCGACCGACGACGACGCGGAACCGCTGTCGGCCTGACGCGCCGGGGGCCGGGCGCCCGGCCCCCCGTGCGAGCCTCCCGCGGGAGGTCCTACGAGTCCGCGGGAGCCGGTCCCAGCGTCGTGGTGCCGATCGCGGCGCGGTGGCCGAGCCCCGTGCGGTAGGCGTCCAGCGCGGCCTCGACCCGTCCCGCCCGGCGCAGCAGATCGCCCAGCAGCCGGCAGATGTCCGCCAGGTCCCCGGCCGCGCCCGCGCGTTCCAGCAGGGCCAGGGCGGAGACGTAGTGCTCCTCCGCGGCCTCCGGGTCGCCGCGCTCCTCGGCCAGCAGCCCCAGCAACCGGTGCGCTCCGCCCGCGTGGACGGCGCCGCGCCACGGGCCGAGCTGGTCCAGCAGCCGGGTCAGCAACTCCTCGGCCTCGATGGACTTGCCGCGCCGGCGCAGCACGTCGGCGAGCTCGACCTCGACCTGCACGGTGAACAGCACCGAGCGCCCGGCCGCCAGCATGTCGCGGGCGGTGCGCAGTTCGCGCTCCGCCTGCTCCAGATCGCCGTCCTGGGAGTGGACGTAGCCGCGCATCCAGTGGCAGTGCGCCAGTTCCGTGTGCAGTTCCAGGCGCTGGAAGATCTCCTGGGCCTTGGCGAGGGAGGCCTCGGCCTCGCCGGTGCGTCCCGCCACGATCAGGGTGCGGGCGATGCTGCGGTGCATCAGCGCGACGAGGGCCGGGTCGGCCGCGTCGGGCGCGAGATTGAGCGCCTGCTCCGCGGCGTGGGCGGCGCGGGCGTAGGCACCCAGGTCGGTGTACGGGCCGATCGCCGCGACGTGCAGCATCAACAGGGCGTCGGGGTCGGGACGGCCGCCGGACGCCGCCTCCGTCTCGAGCCGCGCGATGCCCTCCTCCAGCAGGTGGGAGGCGTACCGCACCTCGCCGGCCAGCAGGTGCGAGACCGCCCGGCCGCGCAGCGCGGTGGCCCGGCGTGCCGGTACCGCCTCGGGGTCCGCCTCGAAGAGGCGCCCCGCGCTCTCGAAGTGGGCCCGGGCCTCCATGAGTTCGCCCGCGTCGAGTGCGGCCTCACCGAGGCGCAGCCGCACCTGAGGATCGTCCAGGTCCTCGTCCAGGACATCGTGCGTTCGGTCCCCGTCGTCCTGTGCGCCCACCGTGCCCCATTCCCTCCGGATCTCTTGCGGAGGAGGGTACGCGGCTTTGCACCGGCCAGGCCTCACGCTTTCGTAAAGCGTGCGGCATGCGGTACTTGCGCACCTCGCCCGGGGGTCCTTTCCCGCGCAGCCGCAGCCGCAGCCGCCGTCCGCCACCCGGATCCGGGGCGGAGGTGCATCCGCACGGGAAACGGGCATGGGTCCTGGGAGCGCGGGCGCGGGGCGGTCGGTCGCGGACGGTGGGGCGGTCCGCGCGGAGTGCCCGGCCAATGGCGCACGTTGCGGCATTTAATGAGGCATGTCGGATTCGTCCGAGATAAGTGGTGAGCGGTGTCGATATCGGGTTGTGTCCGAGGTGTGACTCGTCACGCCATGGAGTCGGGGGTCGCCTCGGGTACGCTCCATCGGGTGCGTGTGGTGCAGGAGCGCGACGTGAGCAGTCGAAGCACGGCCCAAGGGCCGGGCAGGCGACCGGTGTCGGGCTGTGCTCATTCGACCCGTGATAAGTCCCGCACAGTATGCAGCACCCCTCCCCCTTCGCGCTGGAATATGCCCGAAGCGCTTGTTGGGGTGACTGTCGGTCAATCATGCTGTGTTGCGAAGGGGTCACGCTTGGTGACCTTGCCGAGGCGCGAGGCGATGTGTCCGCCGGTTCGGATGGTGTGAGCAGTGCAGATGCTCCAGGTTCAGCTAGAGGTAGGTCCCGACCCGGCCGAGGTGGGCCGGGCCCGCAGCTGGGCGCGTTCGCGTCTGGTCGGCTCCGGCATAGGGGCCGATGAGCCCGTCGCCGAGACGCTGATCCTGCTGATCTCCGAACTGGTCACCAACGCGGTCGTGCACACGGGCTGCCCGGCGGTGCTGCGGATGCTCTTCCGGTCCTCCGGCGCCTCGCAGGGCCAGGAGCGCGACACCGTGCGGGTCGAGGTGGCCGACACCAGCGACGCCCCGCCGCGACCGCGGCACGCGGACAAGGACGAGACGGGCGGGCGCGGCCTGGAGCTCGTGGACGGCCTGGCGGACCGCTGGGGCTGGCAGCGCGAGGGCGCGGGCAAGCAGATCTGGTGCGAGATCGACCGCTGTGTCAGGGGCCAGGCGATCGTGCCGACGCAGGCGACCGGTGGACTGATCGGCCGCCCGGCGTTCTGAGCCCTACCGCCGCGTCCACGGCCACCTTCGCCGGCGCCCCCTTCCGCGCGCGCCGGGGCCTCAGCCGGTCGCCGTGTCCCGGAAGGTGCGCCGGTAGGCGGTCGGCGAGACGCCGAGCGCCGCCTGAAGGTGCTGCCGCATCGAGGCCGCGGTGCCGAACCCGGCGTCGCGGGCCACTTGGTCGACCGACAGGTCGCTGGACTCCAGTAGATGCCGGGCCCGTTCGACGCGCTGCTGCACCAGCCACTGACCGGGGCTGATACCGACCTCCTCGCGGAACCTGCGGGTGAAGGTGCGCACACTCATCGACTCCGTCCCGGCCAGCTCCCGCAGCGTCAGCGGACGGTCCAGCCGGTTCAGCGCCCACGCCCGCGCGGCCGCCGTCGTGGCCAGCTGCGGCTCAGGAACCGGCCGGTGGACGTACTGGGCCTGGCCGCCCTCGCGGTGCGGCGGGACGACGGTGCGCCGGGCGCTGGCGTTGGCGACGGCGGAGCCGTGGTCCCGGCGCAGGAGGTACAGGCACAGGTCGATGCCGGAGGCGACGCCCGCCGAGGTCAGGATGGAGCCGTTGTCGACGTACAGGACGTCCGGCTCCACCCGCACCCGGGGGTAGAGGCGCTGGAAGTGCTCGGTGCTGGACCAGTGGGTCGTGGCGCGCAGTCCGTCGAGATAGCCGGCCGCGGCGAGGAAGTACGAGCCGGTGCAGATGGAGACCAGTCGGGTGCCCGGGCGGATGCGGGCGAAGGCCGCCGCGAGGCCCGGGGAGAGCCGGCCGTCGCAGTGGGCGCTGTCGCGTTCGTGCGCCGCCGGGACGATGACGGTGTCGGCGTCCTCCAGGATCTCGGGACCGTGGGGCACGGCGATCTCGAAGTCGGCTTCTGCGCGCACGAGGCCGGGACCGCCCGGGGTGCAGGTGCGCACCTCGTACAGGTCGGTGCCGCACGCGGACCGCGCCCCGCCGAAGATGCGGTGGGGGATGCCGAGTTCGAACGGGATCACCCCGTGCTGCACCAGGACGGCGACACGGTGCGGCTTCACGGGGGCGGCGGATTCCCGGGCGGATTCACCGGTGGTCTCCAGGGGAGCGGCCATGGCCCGATCCTTGCACATCATGGCCATCCGGCCACTCGTTGCGGGCGAACCCGTGCCGGATGCTCGTCCTGTGACGCAGACTCCGGAGCTTCCCGCCCAGCCTCTGAGGGACATCGCCCTCCCCGCCCCCCGTCCGCCGCGCGGGCCGCGTGTGCACCGCGCCTGGTACGTCGCCGTCGCGGGCTTCGTCACGCTGGTCGGCGCGGCGGGCTTCGCCTCCCTGCCGGGCCTGCTGATCGAGCCGCTGCACGGCGAGTTCGGCTGGTCGCGCGGCATGATCGGGTTCGCGGTGTCGGTGAACCTGGCGCTGTACGGGCTCACCGCGCCGTTCGCGGCCGCGCTCATGGACCGCTTCGGCATGCGCCGGGTGGTCGTCGTCGCGCTCCTCACGATCGCCACGGGCGCGGGCCTGACCGTCTTCATGCGGCAGAGCTGGCAGTTGGTCCTGCTGTGGGGTGTGCTCGTCGGGCTCGGCAGCGGCTCCATGGCGCTGGCCTTCGCCACCACCGTCACCAACCGCTGGTTCGACAAGCGCCGCGGCCTGGTCACCGGCATCCTGACGGCGGCGGGGGCGGCCGGCCAACTGGTCTTCCTGCCGGGGCTGTCCGTGATCGTCGAGCACTCCGGCTGGCGGCCCGCCACGCTCACCGTCGCCGGTGCCGCGCTGCTGGTCGCGCCCTTCGTGTGGCTGCTGCTGCGCGACCACCCGGCCGACGTCGGGGTCGCCCCCTACGGCGCCGCGCAGTTCGTGCCCAAGCCGCCCCCGGTGACCGGCGCGGCCGTACGCGCGCTCAGGGCGCTGGCCAACGCCGCGAAGGGCGGGCCCTTCTGGCTGCTCGCGGGCACCTTCGCGATCTGCGGCGCGTCGACGAACGGACTGGTCAAGACCCACTTCGTCCCCGCCGCCCACGACCACGGCATGCCGGTGACGGCCGCCGCGTCGCTGCTCGCCGTCATCGGCGTCTTCGACATCGCCGGCACGATCGCCTCCGGCTGGTTCACCGACCGCTTCAGCCCGCGGCGCCTGCTCGCCACGTACTACGGGCTGCGCGGGCTGTCACTGATGTTCCTGCCGGTGCTCATGGCCGGCACCGTGCACCCGCCCATGGTGCTGTTCATCGTCTTCTACGGCCTCGACTGGGTCGCCACGGTCCCGCCGACCATCGCGTTGTGCCGCGAGTTCTACGGCGCCGACAGTGCCATCGTGTTCGGCTGGGTCCTCGCCTCCCACCAGCTCGGCGCCGCCCTGGTGGCCTTCCTCGGCGGCGCGGCACGCGACGCCTTCGGCTCCTACGACCTGGTCTGGTACGCCTCCGGGGCGCTGTGCGCGATCGCCGCGCTCATGGCGCTGGTGATCCGCCGCGGCAGTGGGACGCCCCTGGCGGCCCCGCTCGCGGCCGCCTAGGCCCCCTTGGCGGTACGTCACCCCAGGGCCCGGGAGAGGGCCGGCCGGGCACGCCGTAGCGTGGGGCGCATGGGGTGGGGGAGCGTACGCAGACAGGTGCCCGGAAGTCCCTGGGACGACGCGGGCCGGGCGGCGGCGGTCACCGCGTACTGCGCGGCCGCCGTGCTCGGGTGGACCGTCATGGCGGTCTTCGCTCTGTGGCCGGAGCCGCCCGCGGGGCAGGAGCCGGAGGACCCGGGCGCCCTCCTGATCTTCGTGCTCCCCTTCCTCTTCGCCGGTCTGTGGGCCGCCGCGGTGGCCGCGTCCCTGCTCCACGCGCTGCCCGCCGCCGTCCTGGGGCACGCCCTGGCGCGGCGCACCGGCCTGTCCCGCTACCCGTGCTGCCTGGTGGCGGAGGCGGCGCTCGCCGCCCTCTACGCCTGCGCGGCGCCCGCGATCGAACTGCCCTGGCCGACTGCGTGGCCGGCGCTCACGGCCGCCGGGGCGGCCCCGGTGCTCGCGGCCTCCTTCTACGCCGGACGGCACGACCCGCCGGGGAAGCGGGGCTGGGCGCGGCAGCGGCAAGTGGCCTTCCAGGTCTCGGTCGTCGCTCTTGCGCCGCTTGGCGCGGTCCTCGTGGCGGGCCTCCTGGCCTGAGGCGTTCGGGCGCGGTGCGAGGCGGCCCGGCCGGCTGAGGGGGAGAGGGCCGGCCGGTCCGCCGGACCGGGGGTGGTGCCGGGTCCGCGCCGGTGCGGCGCGGAGTGTGCCAGGGGTGCGCGCCGTGCACGGGGCGTGCACGCCCTGCCACTGCGGTACCCGGCGCGGCGGTCCGGCTACCGCCGGGCGATGGATTTGGCGATCCTGCGCGCATCGATGGCCATTTCGCGCAGGTTGCCGCTGATCGGGTTGGTGAAGCCGGTGAAGTACAGGCCGGGCGCGGTCTTGGGGGTCCGGCCGCCGTGCACCGAGGGCCGGCCGTGGTCGTCGAGCACGCCGAGATGGCCGACCAGCGGTTCCAGGGCCCGCCGGTAGCCGGTGGCCGCGACGACGGTGTCCGGGGTGAGCCGGGTGCCGTCGGCGAGCAGGACCTCGCGGCCGTCGAAGCCCTCGACGGCGGCCACGGGTTCGACCCTGCCCGCCTGCACGGCGGCGATCAGGCCGACGTCCTGGACCGGGATGGCGCCCTCGCGCACCCGGGAGTAGAGACCGGTCCGCGGGCGCGGCATCCCGTGGGCCGACAGGTCGGGCACCGAGATCCGCTCCACATAGGGCGCGATCCCGTCCACCAGCCGTGTCGGCAGGCGGCGGATCATGATGCCGGTGCGCTGCGCGGGCCACCCGGCCGTGGAGCGGCGCAGGATGTGCGGCGGGGTGCGCACCGCCAGGCGCACGCGGGCCGCCCCGGCCTCGACCAGGTCGACGGCGATCTCCGCACCGGTGTTGCCGACCCCGACGACGAGGACGTCCCGGCCCGCGTAGGCCTTGCCGTTGCGGTAGTCCGACGCGTGCAGCAGTTCGCCGCCGAAGGTGTCGCGGCCGGGCCAGGCCGGCAGGTGCGGGGTGTGGTTGAAGCCGGTGGCGACGACGACGCTGCGGGCGGTCAGCATGCGGCCGCCGGTGGCCGGGAGCGCCCAGCCGGTCGCGGGGTCCTCCGTGCGCTCGATGCGGGACACCTCGATCCCGGTGGCGACGTCGAGGTCGTGGAACTGCGCGTACTGCTCGAGGTAGCGCACGAGGTCGTCGCGGCCCACCCAGCGGCCGTAGGCCCGCGGGATGGCCAGGCCGGGCAGCGCGGACAGGCGTCTGGTGGTGTGCAGATGCAGCCGCTCGTAGTGGCCGCGCCAGGACGCTCCCACGGCGGCGGAGCGCTCGACGACCAGGGTGCGTACGCCGCGGTGCCGCAGTGAGGCCGCCACGGCCAGTCCGCCGGGCCCCGCGCCGACGACGATGGCGTCGGGGGCGGCCGCGCCGGGTATCGGGGCGACGGCGGAGGCGGAGGTGTCGGTCATGTCGTACTCCCGTGGCTGGCTGGGGGCGAGGTCACTCCGGAAGGTAGCGCGCTTCACCGCCCGTACCTCGCGGAGGAGCAACCGCATCCGGTCAACCGGTGTGCCGCCGACGGGACTCGGTGTGAGGTACGGGGCCGCCGGGCGTGAGCACCGACCCCCTGTCCGGGTGCCCGCGGCGGTTGGTTGAATGATGCCGTGCAGGAACCCGTGCTGGCACCCGTCGAGTTGCAGTCGTCCGGCCTGCTGCTCAGGCCCTGGCAGGACACTCCGGGCGATTTCGCCGCGGCCCTGCGCGGGCTGAGCGACCCGGACTTCCGGCGCTGGAACTCCGCGGTCGTGCCCCGGCCGGACGAGAGCGGCGCCCGCGACTTCCTGCGCCGGCGGCGGGACGGATGGGGTGCGGGCGACCTCGCGTCCTTCGCGGTGACCGAGGACGGCGCCGTGCTCGGGCAGGCCGCCATCGGCATGATCGACCGGCCGATGCGCACCGCCCGGGTCAGTTACTGGCTGCTCCCCGAGGCGCGCGGCCGCGGAGTGGCCTCCCGGGCGCTGGAGGCGGTCACCCGCTGGTCCTTCCGCGACCTCGGCCTGCACCGCCTCGAACTCGGCCACGCGGTCGGCAACGAGCCCTCCTGCGCCGTCGCCGGGCGCTGCGGCTACGTCCTGGAGGGTGTCCTGCGCGGGGCGATGGTCGACATCTCCGGCCGCCTCCGGGACGTCCACCTGCACAGCCGCCTCGCGACGGATCGCCGGCCGGCCGCCGGGGCCTGAGGCGTCCACGAGCCGCGCTGGACCGAACGGGTCTCCACGCCGCCGCGCTCCACACAGGGACCGCGGGGTGGGGAAAATGAAACGCGGGCGCCGTTCCGGCAACCTCCCCCGAGGACCGGTCGGCGCCCGCGTCATTGCAGGCAGGACTACGACGGCAAGGACATAAAAGGCCGCGAGCGGCGGGAATCAGCGGGTCGGCTTCTTTCCCGTCACTCCCAGGTGAACCAGCAGCGCCAGATTCGGCTTCAACTCGGCCTGTTTGACGCCCCAGCTCTGAAAGCCCTTTTGATGTGCGGCGACCGCCGCGAGCATGGTCACAAGAGACCCGGCGACGGCCGCCGGATTGATGTCCTTGTCGACGCGGCCCTTGCTCTGGAGCTCTTTGACCGAATCCGAAAGGGAGTTGGTGAGGGGGTTGAGGATCTTCATGCGGAGCTTGTAGAACCGCTTGTCCCCTTCCGCCGCGCCCAGATCCACGACACGCAGGATGGCGTCGTGTTTGCGCCAGAAGGAGAAGAAGCCCTCGACGAGTTCCTCCGCCGCCGTGGCACCGGCCTTTCCGGCCCAGGAACGACCGGCCACGAGGTCCGACAACGCGGCGCCCTCCTTGGCCATCTCCTCGGCCAGCTCGAGCACGGCGCCCTCGACGTCGGGGAAGTACTGGTAGAACGTTGCGGGGGAGGTACCCGCCATCCGGGCGACGTCGATGACCTTGACGTCCCGGTACGGCGACGTGCTGAGCATTTCGCTGAGGCAGTCGAGCAGCTTCTGCCGCGTCGCCTGACCCCGACGTCCTGCCACACGGCCGTCGACGGTGCGAACTTGTCCTGTCATGCCGTCAGTTTACGGGCTGGTGATCAGCGCGCGATTCGGTGCCTGCAAATGGGGAAGGCCATGTGTTCGAATTCTCCTCGGGCGGGGTTGAGGATCGGCCGATAACGTGTCAAGTCAGACACTCCGTCGATCCATGCGAATCACCGCGCGAATCACGACACGAATCGAGGACCAGATGGCCGGATACGCCGACGGCGTGCCCTGCTGGGCGGACGCCATGCTCAATGACGTGGAGGCGGGAAAACGCTTCTACGGCGAGCTGCTCGGCTGGACCTTCGGGGCGACCGATCCGGAGTGGTCCTCGTACACCCAGGCTTACGGTCCGGACGGGAAGAACGTCGCCGCGCTGGCGCCCAAGCCCGACGGCCGTATGCCGACCGTGTGGAACCTCTATCTCGCCTCGTCCGACATCCAGGACACCGCGCGCAGGATCCGCGACGCGGGCGGCCAACTCATTATGGAACCCATGCCCGTTGGGGCCTTCGGCTTCATGCTGACCGCGGCCGACCCGACCGGCGCGGTCTTCGGGGCGTGGCAGGCCGGCACCCACCCCGGCTTCGAGACGACCGACCAACCCGGCGCCTACGTCTGGGCGGAGATCTTCACCCGCGACGCGGCGAAGACCGACGCCTTCTACGAGGGGGTCTTCGGATACCGCGGCAAGGAGATCTTCGAGAAGGCCGCGGCCGCCGGGGACACCCAGAACGCCGCCGACCCCGGCACCGACTTCCGGATCTTCGCCCCCGCGGGCCGGGAGGTCACCGTCGCCGACGCCGTGCTCGGCCGCTTCCGGATGAGCGGGCGGTACCCCGAGGAGATGCCACCGCACATCCTCGTCTACTTCACCGTCGAGGACGCCGACCGGGCCGCGGAGACCGTCGTACGGCTCGGCGGCCGCGTCACACGCGGCCCGCTGGACTCGCCCTTCGGCCGGTTTGTGCTGGTGAGCGACGACCAGGGAGCCCAATTCGGGCTCATCGACACCACGACGAAGGTCGGCGAGAAGCCGTCCTGACAAACGGCCGATCCGCAAGCGAATCTCAGGTAATCGCGTGTCGACACCGCCCCGGGTTCGCAACTGATACTCATCCCAGGAAGAATCAGGGAACGGACCCCGGGATGGGGGGAACCCACGGGGAGGTGGCAGGGCAGTGGTGCAGCAGCTGACGCAGCACGATCCGAGACGGATCGGCCCTTTCGAGGTGCTGGGCCGGCTGGGCGCGGGCGGCATGGGCCTGGTCTACCTCGCCCGCTCGGCGTCCGGCCGGCGCGTGGCGATCAAGACCGTACGCGCCGAGCTCGCCGAGGACCAGCTGTTCCGCGTGCGCTTCGCCCGTGAGGTCGAGGCCGCCCGCGCGGTCAGCGGTTTCTACACGGCCGCGGTGGTCGACGCCGACCCCAGGGCCGCCGTGCCCTGGCTGGCCACGGCGTTCGTGCCGGCGCCCTCCCTCGAGGAGATCGTCAACGAGTCCGGGCCGCTGCCCGTCCAGGCCGTGCGGTGGCTGGCGGCCGGTATCGCGGAGGCGCTGCAGTCCATCCACGGGGCGGGCCTGGTCCACCGCGACATGAAGCCGTCCAACGTGCTGGTGGTCGAGGACGGCCCGCGCGTGATCGACTTCGGCATCGCCAGCGGGGTGTCCAACACCCGGCTGACGATGACGAACGTGGCCGTGGGCACGCCCGCGTACATGTCGCCGGAGCAGGCGAAGGACTCGCGCAGCGTCACCGGCTCGAGCGATGTCTTCTCGCTCGGCTCCACGCTGGTCTTCGCGGCCACCGGGCACGCGCCCTTCCACGGCGCCAACCCCGTCGAGACCGTCTTCATGCTGCTCCGGGAGGGCCCGAACCTGTCGGGGCTCCCGGCGGACCTGCGGCCGCTGATCGAGGCCTGCATGCGCATGGAGGCCGAGCGCCGGCCCAGCCCGGCGGACCTTCAGGCGCAGCTGGCGCCGCACCTGTTCTCCTCCGCCGGTGACGACACCGGCACCGCTTCCGCGTGGCTGCCGCCCGCGGCGGTGGGCCTGATAGAGGAACGGCGCAGCGGCGGCCGGGCCGGTGGCCCCGGTGGCCCCGGTGCGCCCGCCGTGCCCCCGATGCCGGCCAAGCCGCCCGTGGCCCCCGTACAGCCTCCCAGGGCCCCCGCGGAGGCTCCCGGCGGCCCGGTACAGCTCGCGGGCTCCGCGCCGATAGGACCCGGGATGCGGGTCGCGGAGCGCAAGAACCAGGCCGCCGCGGCGCCCGCCGGCGACGGACTCGGCTGGTCCGGCCGCGGCGGTGCCGCCGGCGCCCCGGCGGCCGTGCCCGGCCAGGGCCAGGGCGGCGGCGCACAGCCGCCCGCCGGGCCGCACGGGGAGTGGCGCCCATGGCGCTTCCGGATGTCCAACGACGTGTGGGGCACGCCCGTCGTCTCCGGGGGCCGGCTGTACGTCACCTCCTTCGAGGTGCACGCACTCGACGTCGCCACCGGCCGGCGGCAGTTCAAGACCCGTGACGTGGCGTGGACGATGGCCGTCTCCGAGGGCCGCATCCACGGCTCCGACGGGCCGAGCCTGTACGCCCTGGACGCCGCGGACGGCACCGAGCGGTGGCGTACCGGGGTCGACGGCTGGATCTACTCGCTGCGGGCCGAGGCGGGCACCGTCGTCACCGGTACGCGCGGCGGCGGCGTCCAGGTCTGGGACGCCGCGAGCGGGCGGCTGCGCTGGGAGCGCGGCGGCGCGCAGACGGAGTTCGAGACCCCCGAGTCGGGGCCGAGCGTCACCGGCGGCGTCGTCTACTTCCACGGCGGCGGCCGGCTGCACGCGCTGGACGTCGAGACGGGCGCCGAGCGGTGGTCCTACCCGACCGGCGACGGCGGTGCCATGCCGACCCGTCCGGTCGTCGAGGACGGCTCGGTGTTCGCGACGGCGGGCAACCGCGTGCTGGCGCTCGACGCCCGCAGCGGCGCCGAGCGGTGGCGCTTCGACGCCCCCGCGGTGATGTTCGGGCCTCCCGCGTACGTCCCCGGCCCCGGCGTCTCCGGCGGCGGCGTCTACATCGCCGACTACCTCGGCACCGTCTACGCCCTCGACCCCGCCGACGGGCGGGACCGCTGGCGCGTCGCCACCGAGCAGCGGCAGAGCGTCGAGCCCGTGCTGGTGGCCGGCGGCTCTGTCATGCTCGGCGCGGGCAGCGCGCTCTACACCCTCGACGCGGTGTCCGGCACCCCCAAGTGGCGCTTCGCGGCGCAGGGCGAGATCGTCGGCTCGCCCGTCGTCGCCGACGGGCGCGTCCACTTCGGCTCCAAGGACCACTGCCTGTACACCGTGGACGCCGGCGGCGGCCAGCTGCGCTGGAAGCTGGAGACGGGCGGCGAGATCACCGGCTCCCCGGTCGTCTCGGACGGCGTCGTCTACGCCAGCAGCAAGGACCGCTGCGTCTACGCCCTCAACGCGGTCAAGGGCACGGAAGCGGCAACCCGCCGCGCCTGAGCACTGTGTGCGGCCGGGGGCGGTTCGCCCGTCGGCCGCGTGGGGGCCCGCATCGGTTCGGGGACCGATGAGCGGCCGTCGCTGCCTCACACGGAAGGGGCGGGCGACGGCCGCCGCTATGCAACGTACGCCTTGCACGCCACAGGCGCCACGCGGGAGCGGCGAGCCCCCGGGCCGGCAGCGGAGGCAGTCGCGTTCCCGCCCCGCCCGTTACGCGCGGGTGGTGAGGGGCGTTGCTTCTTTCGGCTCCTCCTGGACGCGCGCCGCCCTGCCCGTCGGCAATCGGGCGCGTCCCGCACCGACGAAGGGACACAACGTCATGGCGACACCCCGGCAGATCGAGCACGAGCAGGCGACAGCCGGTCCGGGGCAGCAGGGCCCCGTCGTGCTCCCCCGGCGGAGGACCGCCCCCATCGACCCGGCACCCGTGATCGACGCGGGCCGCCTCGCCCGGCTCCCCCGCGGACTCGGCGACCAACTCCGGCGCACCCGCAACATCTGACGCGCCGGGGAGCGCGACGCCCCGTTCACACGGGGGGAGTTGCCCACGCGGGAGAACACGGATGTCCCTCCCGCGGGAACGGGAGGGACATCCGTGTCGGTCGGCCGAGTTCAGCTGGAGTGCCAGTTGTCCGGGGTGACGATGGTCCGGTGCCATGCGTCCGGGCTGTCCGCGGCGGCGGCCGGGGCTGCGGCGGCGAGGAATCCTGCGGCGACAACGGCGAGGACGACGGCGGCCTTGCGTACGAGCTTCACGATGCCTCCGGGAAGAGGCCGGGCGCGCGGCCCGGCGGTCATGTGCGGACAGGCGGTACCGGTGAGGGAGTGGAGCCGTTGGTGGCGGCAGGGCGATCGCGCTCGGGAGGACGTCTCCCGTCGGCGCGGCTCATGTCGCGAACGCCGCGTACGGCCCATGGCAAAGGCCGACTGCGGCGCCCCCTCCGCGTCGCAGTCGGCCCGTTGTACGTGTGCTGTCCCCCGCCGGATGACGCTCCCCCCCGGTGCGTCATCCGGTCGTGCTTCCCCCGTGTCCCCCCGTCGTGCACCCCCGTCGGCTTCGCGCTTCCCCCGAAGCAGCGGAGCCGGGAGATCAGGTCTGGTGCCAGTTGTCCGGCTTGACGACGGTGCCGTCGTCCTTGACGGTCACCTCTTCGGTGGTCTCCTCCTCGGTGGGAGTGACCTCGGGCTCCTCGACGGTGCCCGCCTCGGGTGTGGTCTCGCTCATGCTGTCTCCTCCTGCGAACTGGGCTGAGGCGAAGCCCGCCTGGCAACGACCCCCGTGCGCCACCAGGCGGGCGGCTTCGCACTGATGGAATCGTGACAGGGGACGATAATCAACTGATAAACGGAATTGTTGACGTCCTGTGCCTGGGGTGTTGCGCGGTCCGGACGTCAGACGGCGACCGCGGCCGGGTCGGCGGGATCCCCGAGCAATCGCCGTACGGACTCGGCCTCCGGGGATCCCAGGGCCGTGAACTCCGCGAGGGCGTCCCGCCAGCAGGCACGGGCCCGGTCGGGCTGTCCCATGCCGTCGAGGGACTTGCCCAGGACGGTGAGCGCGTGCGCCCGCCGCCAGGTGCCGCCCGTCTCGCGCAGGAGGTTCAGCGACTGCTCGGCGAGGGAAGCCGCCTGCCGGTGTCCACGGGAGGCGAGTTGGACTTCCGCCATCCGGAACAGCGTCATCCCCTCCCACAACTGCTGCCGCGCTTCACGGAATATGGGGAGCGCCTCGGTGAGGCACGCGTACGCCTCTTCCTCGCGGTGCGCGGCGGTCAGGGCGATGGCCAGGGCGTACAGGCCGTTGCCGAGGCGGAATCCCGCCCGCAGCCCGCGATAGATCGAGAGCGCCTCCTCGGCGGCGGCGACGGCGGCCGGGATGTCACCGAGATCGTTCCTGACCCGGGAGAGATTGCTCAGGGCCGCGGCTTCGCCGTGCTGGTTGGCGTCGGCACGGAAGCCGTCGAGGGCGTGCTGGTAATGGCCGGCCGCCTCCTCGAAGCGCTGTCCGTAGGCGGCGATCATGCCCCGCAGTATGGACGCGTAACTGCGCGTCAGCGGATCGTCGCAGGCGACGCTGAGAACGAGGGCGCGCCGGGCTTCCTGGTCGGCCGCGGGGAAGTGACCTGCCAGGCCGAGTAGTTGGCCGAGGAGGACCCGCGCCCGCGCCTCCACCAGCGGCTCGCCGCAGGCGTTCGCCGTGGCGACCAGGGCGCGTGTGGACTGCTCGAATTGGCGCGCGTAGATACCGGACTCCATCAGGTCCTGCGCGGTGAAGAGCAGGTCCACGGCCCGCCGCATCGGGCCCGCGCAGCCGCCGCCCGCGGCCTGCTGGACGGCGGCGAGCAGGCTGGGCGCCTCGTTGAAGAGCCAGTCCAGGCCCTCCTGTCTGGAGGCGAAGACCAGGCCGGGGCGGCCGACCGGGCTGAGGTGGTCCAGGACGCGGTCGCCGGGGTTCTCCAGCTCGTACGTCCGGGCGGCCGACGCGAGGTAGAAGTCGAGCAGCCGGGACAGGGCCGCGCAGCGGGCCTCGTCGCCCTCGTGGCGTTCGGCGCAGTCGCGCGCGTACAGGCGCAGGAGGTCGTGGAAGCGGTAACGGGCGGGCCCGGCCGACTCGATGAGGCTGATGTCGACCAGGGTCTCCAGCAGGTCCTCCGTGTCGTGGACGTCCATGTCGAGGACGGCCGCCCCGGCCTCCAGCGAGATGTCCGGGCCGTCGGCGAGGGCCAGCAGGCGGAAGGCGCGGGCCTGTTGCGGGGTCAGCTGGCCGTAGCCGAGTTCGAAGGTGGCCTTGACGGCGAGGTCGCCGGCCTTGAGCTCGTCCAGGCGGCGGCGTTCGTCGCTGAGCTTGCGGGCGAGGAAGGCCACGGTCCAGGTGCGGCGGGTGGCCAGGCGCGACGCGGCGATGCGGAGGGCGAGCGGCAGGAAGCCGCAGGCGGCGACGACATCGAGAGCGGCCTGGCGTTCGCCGGCGACGCGCTCGGCGCCCACGATGCGCGTGAAGAGCTGCAGCGCCTCCTCGGGGCTCATGACGTCGAGGTCGACCAGGTGCGCCCCCGCCAGACCGACCATCCGGACGCGGCTGGTGATCACGGCGGCGCAGCCGGGTGTGCCGGGCAGCAGGTGGCGGATCTGGGCGGCGTCGTGGGCGTTGTCGAGCAGGGCCAGGACGCGCCGCCCGGCGAGGGTGGAGCGGTAGAGCGCGGCGCGGTCGGCCAGGGATTCGGGGATGGCGGCATCGGTGACGCCGAGGGAGCGCAGGAAGGAGGCGAGCACCGTCTCCGGCTCGGCGGGGCGGGCGCCGGTGCCCTGGAGGTCGACGTAGAGCTGCCCGTCGGGGAAGACCCCCGCGACGGCGTGCGCCACATGGACGGCGAGCGTGGTCTTGCCGACGCCGCCGATGCCGGCGACGGCCGAGACCGCCATGACGCCGCCCTCGGCGGAGGCGCCGGCCAGGCGGTCGCCGAGTTCGCGGACGAAGGCGGCGCGCCCGGTGAAGTCGGACACGCTGGCGGGGAGCTGGGCCGGGCGCACCGGCTCCGCGGCCGACTCGGCCTGCGGTACGGGCGGCGGCAGCAGTGCCGGGTCGGCCTCCAGGATGCGCTGGTGGAGGTCGGTGAGCTCGGTGCCGGGGTCGACGCCCAGCTCGTCGTCGAGCAGTCTGCGGGTGTCGGCGAAGACGCCCAGCGCCTCGGCCTGCCGCCCTCCGCGGTACAGCGCCAGCATCAGCAGGGTGCGCAGCCGCTCGCGCAGCGGGTGCTCCGCGGAGAGCACGGTCAGCTCGGACACGGCCTCGGCGTGGCAGCCCGCCTGGAGGTCCAGGTCCAGGCAGGTCTCGGCCATCTGCAGCCGCCATTCGAGCAGCCGGACGCGCTGGGTCTCCGCGTACGGGCCGGGCAGTCCCGCCAGCGGCTCGCCGTCGAACAGGGCGAGGGCGGCCCGTAGTTCGTCACGGGTCGCCGTCAGGTCCCCGGCTGCGCGGGTCTTCTCGGCGGTGGAGCAGTGCCGTTCGGCGCGGAAGAGGTCGAAGTCGTCGCCGGGGTGCAGGACGTAACCGCCGTCGACGGTGGCCAGGGCGTCGGGGCCGAGGGCCTTGCGGAGCCGGAAGGCGTAACTGCGCAGCGCGGCCAGGGCGGTGGGCGGGGGCTCCTCGCCCCACAGGGCGCCCACCAGCTCCTGCGCGGTCGCGGTGCGGCCGCCGCGCAGCAGCAACGCGCCCAGGAGCGCTCTTTGCTGGGGTGGGCCGGCGGGGACGGGCTGTCCGCCGCGCCAGGCCCGCACCGGGCCGAGGACCGCGAAGCGCAGCGCTCCGCCAGGGTCCGTACCGCTTCCCATGTCTGCCCCCAGGTGCCGACTGCCGTCCGCGAACAGCGCGTATATCGATCGTTCATCGCGAACCGGAACAGTGTCTGCAGACGACAGTTCCGGTCTTTCGGAACCGCCGACTGTGCCAGTTTGCCGTGCCGACCTGTTCGCGGTCACCTATGGGTGATTTTCGGGGGGCGCGCTCTGAGGGGTTACGGGGAATGTTCGCCTTCTTTTCGCATGATCAGTGCTCATATGCCGTTGGCGTAGCAAGTGTTACTTCACGGGGGGTGAAGGGCCGCCGATGTGGTCACGAAGTGGACGGGAGCCTGTGAGCGGTGCCCGGGCCGGGATCGGTGGCCCCATGGTGAGCGTGTACCGCCTGCCGGGCCCCGCGCTGCGCCGCCGCGCGCTGCGGCAGCCGGACAGCCGCCCCTATGTGCCGTACGACTGCGATTTCGCCGGTCTCGATTGGCGCGCCCGCGCGGTCGCCGCGGGCCTGGGCCGCATGCTGCCGCCCGGCAGCCGCGTGCTGCTGGACTACCCCCAGGGCGCGGACCTGGCCGGCGCCTTCTACGGCTGCCTGTACGCGGGCATGGCGGCGGTGCCGCTGGTCGCCGGCGGCCCGGACGCGCCGGGCGCCGTCGCCGAGGCCGTCGAGCAGTGCCGTCCCGCGGCGGTGCTGACGGGGGCCGACGCGTGGACCGCGCTGGCGGTCGACCGCACCCGCACCCAGGTCGTGGAGGCCGACGGCCGCCGCGTAGGAGGGGAAGCGGTGCCGCGGCTGGCGGAGGAGTGGCGGCCGGTGGGGGTGCTGCGCACAGCGCCCGCCTACGAGCGGTACGTCGCCGACGGCCTCGGCGGCGGCCGCATCGAACCCGCCCTGCGCCACGGCGACCTCGCGGACGCCGTCGGCGAGCTGACCGCCGCGGCCGGCACGGGCACCCCGGAGGACAGCCTCGGCTGGATCGCCTCCGTCCACGGTCTGGAGGAGGCGGTCTGGCGCATGCTGCTGCCCGTGGAGGTCCTTCGCCGCCCCAGGCCGCTCGGCCCTGCCTGACGTGGGGACCGGCCCCGGGCCGCCGGAGTCGCGGGCCGTGGCGGGCGGGATTTCGCCCGCTGTTCGCCCGGCGGTCGAGACGCACGGAGCGGCCGACTGATGGGCTGGTCGCGCACAGCGGGAGGAGCGCGGCCGATGGGTCTGATCACCGAGTTGTGGCCGGCCGGCGAGGTCCCGGCCCACGACGGGCTGTACCGGGCGGACGGCACGGCGCTCGACGTGGACATCGACGGCCCGCGGTTGGCGGCATTCCGCATCGGCGAGCCCTTCGACGTGGCGGCGCTGCTGGCCGGGGACCCCGGGCTCATCACATCGGCCGGTCCGCACCCGCGGGGCACCGCCGAACTCCCCGACGGCACGGGATACGTGTGCTGCGGTGACGGCTCGGACGGCTCGGCGGGCTTCTTCGCCCGGCTGGACTCCGACGGCAACCTGGTGTGGGTCGTCGCGCTCGCGGACTCCGGTCCCTTCGTCCTCGCCGGGGCCGGGGGAGCGCATGCCACCTTCACCAACAACCTGGGCCGCGCCCTCACCGTGGATCTCACGGCTCCGGCGTTCGCCCTGCGGTGACACCGGGGTGGGCGCCATATCCGGGATGAGGCGTTCGCGCCGTTATCGCAGCACTGTGGGATTCCGGCCACCCAAAGGCCAACATCAGCTAACGGGCCGGAAATCGACGATTCTCTTCCGGTCGCCAGCATGCTGGCGCATGACGGTGCGGAAGGCGCGACGGCGACCTCGATCGATCTTCAGTGCCCTTCCCCGTCCCCTGCCGGGATGGCGGACCATCAGGGGCCGGGTGGCGGTCGTCATCGCCGTTCCCACCTGCCTGCTGCTCGCCTTCGTCGGGCTCGCCGTCGAGCTGCGCGCCGAGGACTACGGCGACGCCCGCACCACCCGCTCCGAGATCGAGCTGTCGCTGCGGCTGCGGTCCCTCGTCCACCAGCTCCAGCTGGAACGCGGCCTGACCAACGGCCTGCTGGGCGGTGAGGCCCGGTACGGCAAGCAGCTCACCGCCACCCGCAAGCTCGTCGACGTCCAGCTGCACGACCTGCGCGACCAGGCCGCCGTCGAGGACGTGATCCAGACGCGGCTGGGCCGGCTGGCCGGAACGCGGGCCGACGTCGACTCCGACATCGCCGGCCGGGACGCGACGATCACCTTCTACACCTATGCCATCCAGGGCCTGAACGCCGTCGACCCGGCGGCCGGTACCGCCACCCGCGGCGACCGGGAGCTGCGCGACGGCGTCGCCGCGCTCGAGGCGCTGGCCCAGGCCAAGGAGGCGCTCGCCAACGAGCGCAGCTCGCTCAACGGCGTGTTCGCCTACGGGGCCTTCCGCCGCGCGGAGTACCTGGAGTTCATCCAGGAGCGCGCCGAGCGGCTGGCCGCGATCGGCCGCTTCCGGCAGGTCGCCACGGCCGACCAGCGCCTCCTGCTGGACCAGGCCTTCGGCACCACCGCCGCCAATGACACCTTCACCTACGAGCAGCTGGCCGAGCGCGGCGTCGACGGCTCGCGCCTGAACGTCGACTCCCGGGCGTGGTGGAACGGCACCGGCGCCCTCAACGACGAGCTGTACGAGGTGCAGCGGTCGGTCGGCGCCGACGTGACGGCCCGCACCCGGTCGCTCAGCGACGAGGCCGCGGCCTCGCTCGCCCTCTACGTCGTCCTGGGCGTGCTCATCCTCGGCCTCGTCAGCGCCGCCGCGGCGCTCGCCGCCCGTTCCATCACCCGCCCCCTGGCCGCCCTCGCCGGAGGCGCGGACGACATCGCCCGCAGGCGGCTCCCCGAGGCCGTGCAGCGCATCCAGCAGGCCCGTTCCGCGGGCGCGGCCCCGCCGCCACCCGCCGAGCCGGCCGGTGTCACGGTGCGGCACGGCGCGGCCGAGATCGCCGAGGTCGCCGCCGCCCTGCGCAACGTCGAGCGCACCGCCCTCGACCTCGCCGCGGAGCAGGCGCGGCTGCGCGGCAACACCACCGAGTCGCTGGCCAACCTGGGACGCCGCAATCAGGGCCTGATCCGCCGCCAGCTGGGCCTGATCACCCGGCTGGAGAGCCGGGAGCTCGACCCGGACGAGCTCGCCGAGCTCTTCGAACTGGACCACCTGGCGACCCGCATGCGCCGCAACGCCGAGAGCCTGCTGGTCCTCGCCGGCCAGCACGCCGCCCGCCCCATCGCCCGCCCGGCGACCGCGCTGGAGGTCGTGCGGTCCGCGGTCGCCCAGGTCGAGCAGTACCGGCGGGTCATGGTCGCCCAGGTCGAACGAGGCAGCCTGCGCGGCCATGTGGTCACCGACGTCGCCCACCTGCTGGCCGAACTCATCGAGAACGGGCTGACCTTCTCCCCGCCCGAGGAGTCCGTCGACGTGCACGGCTGGCGCGACGAGCACATGGGGGAGTACTGCTTCGCCGTCGTCGACCACGGTGTCGGCATGAGCCCCGCCGACCTCCAGCGGGCCAACGCGCTGCTCGCCGACAGCGGGGACGAGATCTTCCTGTCCGCCCCGACACGCTTCCTCGGCCACCATGTCGTCGGCCGGCTCGCCCGCCGCCAGGACATCGAGGTACGCCTCTTCGACACCCCCGAAGGCGGTGTCTCCGCGCTGGTGATCCTGCCTCCCCGGCTGCTCGCCCCCGACGAGGCGGAGCCGCCGCCACCGGCCCCCAAGCCCGGGATCTCGACGCTGCTCAACGCCTTCCGGGCCGGGGTCGCCCGCGCCGAGAACGGTTCCCCCTCCGTACCCGCCCGCGAGGCCGTCCCCCAAGCGGTCCCGTACAGAACCAAAGAAGGAGCGCCATCGTGACCACCGCCGTCCAGAGCTTCGGCTGGCTCATCTCCGACTTCGTACGGACCACCGACGGTGTCACCGACGCCGTCGCGGTCTCCTCCGACGGCCTGCTGATGGCGGCCTCCGAGCGGCTGACCCGGGACCGCGCGGACCACCTGGCCGCCGTCGTCTCGGGCATCACCTCGCTGGCCCAGAACGCGGCCACCGCGCACGGGTTCCACGGCATGAAGCTGGTCATGATCGAGATGCTGGGCGGCTTCATGATGGTCGGCCGCATCCGCGACGGCAGCTGCCTCGGGGTCCTCGCCTCCGAGGGCTGCGACGTCGGCCTCGTCGGCTACGAGATGTCCGTGCTCGCCGACCGCGCCGGCGAACTGCTCACCCCCGCCCTCGTCACCGAGCTCCGCAACGCCCCGGTCGGCGCCACGCGCTGAACCGCGTACCGCGGACCGTCGTCGCGCGCCCGGTGCGCGAGCCGCGCGGCACCTTTCCCGTGCCGCGCCGAGGATTTAGGGTCGCCCCACACACGGGAGGTGCGACGACACCATGCGGATCGCCACGACGATCTTCCTGACCGACCACTCCGTCCCCGCCGTCCGGCTCGCCCGGGAGCTGGAGGAGCGCGGATTCGACGGCCTGTATCTGCCGGAGCACACCCACATCCCGGTCAGCCGGCGCACCCCGGCGCCGATGGGCGAGCCCCTGCCGCCGGAGTACGGCGGCACGCTCGACCCGTTCGTCGGCCTCGCCGCGGCGGCGGCCGTCACCCGGCGGCTCCGTCTGGGCACCGGGATCAGGCTGCGAACAGGGCTTGCGAGGTTTGCGAGGCATCGTGGCGTCCCCTCTCCTGATGGCTGCCGTCCCGGGTGGACATGTGGCACCCGGGGGGTACGTCATCAGAGGGGGGAGTCTTACGGCGTGGTGCGCGATTGAGGTTGGCCCAGTACTCCTAGCTCGGACGCCAGAGAGCATGTACCCCGGCGGTAGGTTTTGGAGGTTCACCGGCGGCGGCGTGCGGCGGGGTCGCTCTCAGCACGTGCTGGCGACCGCGTCGACGCTGGGGACGGTGGCGGGCCAGGTGTATTCGAACTCGGGAAGCTCGAATCCCTGGTCGAAGCGGCAGATGCGGGAGGCGGTACGGCGGCCTCCGTGGCGTTCGTAGAACGCGACCGCGCGGGTGTTGCCCTGCAGGACCTCCAGGTAGACGTCTTGGCCGGGGTGCGTGGTGGTGGACCAGTCCAGGGCATGCTCAAGAAGCCGACTGCCCAGCCCGCGCCCGGTGTCGCCGGGACGGGCATGCAGGTTGTCGAGCAGGATCCGGCCGTCCGGCTGCGGTTCGAGGTAGATGAAGCCGAGCAACACGCTGGTTTCCATGGCCAGGAACAGTGCCGCGCCCGGGACAGGATCGGCGAGCCGCGCCCGCCATACCTGTTGGCGTTCGGCGAGCAGCGGGCCGTCCAGGTACTGCGCAGGGAACAGGGCCGCGTAGGCTCTTCGCCAGCTGGCCGTGTGCAGCTCGGCGACGGCATCGGCATGGGTCGCCACGGCGGTTGTGATCTCCATGGCCGCATTCTCGCGGCCAACTCGTTTTGGCGTCTGTGAACTGAGGCACGCTCTCCCCACTCACTCACTCACGCAGCCGCAGTCACCCGGCTGAGCGATCACGACGTGATGCGCGATCGCTGGTACCCCAGCCTGAACATGCGAACGGCCATGCGGGACGATCATGATTGTGACGTCAGGATGGACCCGCACGGCCTTGAGTCATCGTATCTGCACCGGTATCCCGCGCCGCCGCCTGGGCAAGCTGATCGCCGAGCTCGCCGAGCCGTGGACAGCCCGCGAGGAGTCCCGGCTCCGCGAACGCCGAGGCCGTGAACGGCAGGGCGCCGCTGGAGCCGGCCCGGGCCACGGGTTGGTCTTCACCGATCGGGTGGTCGTCACCTTGGTCATCCTGTGCTTCCAACTCCCGCACGCCGCCCTCGCCCTGTTCTACGGAGTGGACCGCTCCACTCGAAGCCCCACCGCTCAAGCCGAAGAAGGACGCCCCGCCTGAAGAGGCCGCCGCCCCGGCAAGCTCGCCCACTTCCGTGATCTGGGGCTGGAGGAGGTCGTGCTGCGCACCCTGGACGACTACGCGCAGTATCTGTGAGCGGTCACAACACGCCTGGCCAGTTCCTCCCGCAACCGCCGCTTGGTGCGCGCCCCGACCCCGGACCACACCGGTTCGCCGTCGCGGAAGACCATCAGCGTCGGCACGGACAGGACGCCGTAGGTGCTCTGCGCCTGCGGATTGTGGTCCACGTCCAGCCGGACGACCTTCAGCCGCCCCTCCTCCTCCCGGGCGAGCTCCCGCAGCACGGGCTCGATCTGACGGCACGGCGGGCACCAGTCGGCGCCGAACTCCACCAGCACCGGTGTCCCGGCGCCCAGCACCTCGGCGGCGAACGTCGCGTCGGTCGCCTCGGCCAGGTGCTGCCCGGGGCCGGTCCCGGTCCCTGTCTTCGTATGGGTCATGTCGCACTCCCCTCGCACGTGAACTGACAGCGCGGTTCGGGGGTCGCCGCCGACTCGGCCCGGGCCAGCTGCCCGGCGATCCGGCCCCGCGCCTCGGTGAGCCCGGCGATGTACTCGTCCAGTTCCGCGAGCTTGCGCCGGTAGACCTCCAGCGAGGCCGGGCACGCGTCCCCCTCGGGGTGGCCGGCCCGCAGGCAGTCCACGAAGGGGCGGGTGTCCTCCAGTTCGAAGCCGACGTCCCGCAGGAGCTGGATCTGCCGCAGCAGCCTCAGGTCCGCCTCGTCGTAGGCCCGGTAGCCGTTGCCGGTGCGCCGGGCCCGCAGCAACCCGAGCGATTCGTAGTACCGCAGGGCGCGCGTGGTGGTGCCGGCCCGTTCGGCGAGTTCCCCGATCCGCATGCACCGACGGTAGACCTTGACGCCGACGTCAAGGCCAGCCCGGAAATTCCCGTCCGGCGGCAATCGCCCCGGTGATCTACCCGACAGCGCCCGCTGACGGAGGGCGCACCTATGCTCGGAGAATGACGCACACCCCGCCCACCGCCAACAGCATGCGCCGTGCGCTCAAGCGTGCCCGTGACGGCGTCGCCCTCGACACCGCCGAGGCCGCGGTGCTCCTCCAGGCCAGGGGAGACGACCTGGCCGCCCTGATGGAGAGCGCCGCCCGGGTGCGGGACGCGGGGCTGGAGGCGGCGGGGCGTCCGGGGGTCATCACGTACTCCAAAAGCGTGTTCATCCCGCTGACGCGGTTGTGCCGGGACAAGTGCCACTACTGCACGTTCGTCACGGTGCCGGGCAAGCTGCGCCGGGCGGGCCACGGCATGTTCCTGTCCCCCGACGAGGTGCTGGACATCGCCCGGCGCGGCGCGGAACTGGGCTGCAAGGAAGCGCTGATCACGCTCGGGGACAAGCCCGAGGACCGGTGGCCCGAGGCCCGGGAGTGGCTGGACGCTCATGGTTACGACGACACGCTCGCCTATGTGCGCGCGATGTCGATCCGGATCCTGGAGGAGACGGGGCTGCTGCCGCACCTCAACCCCGGGGTCATGAGCTGGACGGACTTCCAGCGGCTGAAGCCGGTGGCGCCCTCGATGGGCATGATGCTGGAGACGACGGCGACCCGGCTGTGGTCCGAGCCCGGCGGCCCGCACTACGGCTCGCCCGACAAGGAACCGGCGGTACGGCTGCGGGTGCTGGAGGACGCCGGCCGCAGTTCGGTGCCGTTCACCAGCGGGCTGCTGATCGGGATCGGCGAGACCCACGAGGAGCGCGCGGACTCGCTGTTCGCGCTGCGCCGCGTCGCGCGCTCGTACCACGGCATCCAGGAACTGATCATCCAGAACTTCCGCGCCAAGCCGGACACGGCGATGCGCGGCATGCCGGACGCCGAACTGGACGACCTGGTCGCCACGGTCGCGGTCGCCCGGCACATCATGGGGCCGTCCGCGAACCTGCAGGCCCCGCCCAATCTGGTGGACGCGGAGTACGCGCGCCTCATCGGCGCCGGCATCGACGACTGGGGCGGCGTCTCCCCGCTGACCCCGGACCACGTCAACCCCGAGCGGCCCTGGCCGCGGATCGACGAGCTCGCCGCGCATTCCGCGGCGGCCGGCTTCACGCTGCGCGAACGCCTGTGCGTCTACCCGGAGTTCGTCACCCGGGGTGAGCCGTGGCTGGACCCGCGGCTGCTGCCGCACGTCCGGGCGCTGGCCGACCCGGAGACCGGCCTGGCCCGTGAGGACGCGGTGGTGGAGGGCCGTCCGTGGCAGGAGCCCGACGAGGCCTTCACCGCCACCGGCCGCACCGACCTGCACCGCACCATCGACACAGAAGGCCGCACCGGCGACCGCCGTGACGACTTCGACGAGGTGTACGGCGACTGGGAGGCGCTGCGGGAGCAGGCCGCGCCGGGATTCGTCCCGGACCGTATCGAGGCCGATGTGCGCACCGCTCTCTCTGTCGCCGCGGACGATCCTGCGAAGCTCACCGATGCCGAGGCGCTGGCGTTGTTCCATGCCGATGGCGCGGCGCTGGACGCGTTGGCGCGGATCGCGGACGACGTGCGGCGTGACACCGTGGGCGAGGAGGTGACCTACGTCGTCACCCGCAACATCAACTTCACCAACGTCTGCTACACCGGCTGCCGGTTCTGCGCCTTCGCGCAGCGTCGCACCGATGCCGACGCCTACACCCTGTCGCTGTCCCAGGTCGCCGACCGGGCCGAGCAGGCCTGGCAGGTCGGCGCCACCGAGGTGTGCATGCAGGGCGGCATCCACCCCGACCTGCCCGGCACCGCCTACTTCGACATCGCCCGCGCGGTCAAGGAACGCGTGCCGGGCATGCACGTGCACGCGTTCTCCCCGATGGAGGTCGTCAACGGCGCCACCCGCACCGGGATGTCGATCCCCGACTGGCTGGCCGCGGCCAAGGACGCCGGCCTGGACTCCATCCCCGGCACCGCCGCGGAGATCCTCGACGACGAGGTCCGCTGGATCCTGACCAAGGGCAAACTCCCCACCGCCACCTGGATCGAGGTCGTCAAGGCCGCCCACGCCCTGGGCCTGCGCTCCTCCTCGACCATGATGTACGGCCACGTGGACCAGCCCCACCACTGGCTCGCCCACCTGCGGCTGCTCGCCTCGATCCAGCAGGAGACCGGCGGCTTCACCGAGTTCGTCACCCTGCCCTTCATCCACACCAACGCCCCCGTCTACCTCGCCGGGATCGCCCGCCCCGGCCCCACCGCACGTGACAACCGCGCCGTGACCGCGATGGCCCGCCTCCTGCTCCACCCCCACATCACCAACATCCAGACCAGCTGGGTCAAACTCGGCGCCGACGGCGCCGCCGAAATGCTGCGCTCCGGCGCCAACGACCTCGGCGGCACCCTCATGGAGGAGACCATCTCCCGCATGGCCGGCTCCGGTTACGGTTCCTACCGCTCCATCCGCGACCTCGTCGCCATCGCCGAGGCCGCCGGACGCCCCGCCCGCCAGCGCACCACCACCTACGGCGAGGTCCCCCCCGAACGCATCACCACCGGCCACACCCACGACGGCCACCTCCCCCAACTCCTGC
Source organism: Streptomyces sp. RLA123 (assembly GCF_056270165.1). NCBI lineage: Bacteria > Bacillati > Actinomycetota > Actinomycetes > Kitasatosporales > Streptomycetaceae > Streptomyces > Streptomyces sp. RLA123. The sequence continues at coordinate 4,657,603 of NZ_JBWDOR010000003.1, forward strand.
CGGTGCTGGGGGACTGACCGGGACCGCCCCCTGCCTCCCCCGCCGGCATCTGCCCGGAACGCCGCTACGAGTGACTGGCCACATTCCGTTCGTGGCCGGTGGCTGACCCTTCGTGGTCGATTACAGTGCTGGCGGCGTCGGCGAAGGAGGCAGTGGCATGGGCGGGGCCGTATGGGGGCGTGACGAGCAGCAGGACTTCCGCAGCCGGGTCCGCGGGTGCCTGCTCGGGGGCGCGATCGGCGACGCGCTCGGCGCCGGCGTCGAGTTCGACTCCCTCGCGGCCATCCGCGGCGCGCACGGCGAGAGGGGCGTCACGGACTACGTGCCCGCCTACGGCCGGCGCGGCGCGGTCACCGACGACACCCAGATGACGCTCTTCACCACCGAGGGCCTGATCCGCGCCCAGGTGCGCCGCGACACCGGCGCCTGGCACCCGCCCACCGACATCCACCGGGCGTATCTGCGCTGGGCCGCGACCCAGAGCGACTGGGGCCCCGACGAACGCCGCAAGGACATCGGCTGGCTGGCCCGCGAGGAATGGCTCTACTCCCGCCGCGCCCCCGGCCGGGCCTGCCTGACCGGTCTCGGCGACGACCGTATGGGGACCCTGGACAAGCCGAAGAACCCCGCGTCCAAGGGCTGCGGCACCGTCATGCGTTCGGCGCCCTTCGGGCTGCTCGTCGGGTGGGAGCCGGAGCTCGTCCTGCAGCTCGCCCTCGAATGCGCCGCGCAGACCCACGGCCACCCCACGGGTGTTCTGGCCGCCGGCGCGTTCGCGGTCATCGTCCACGGGCTGGCCCGCGGCGAGTCGCTGGACGGCGCGGTGCAGCACGCGCTGGCCCTCATCACGCGGCGCCCGGGGCACGAGGAGACCTCCGCCGCCCTGCGGGCCGCGCTCGGGGCGGTGCGCCAAGGCCTGCCCGACGCCGCGCGGGTGGAGGCCCTCGGCGAGGGCTGGACCGCGGAGGAGGCACTCGCCATCGGCGTCTACTGCGCGCTGGTGGCCGAGGACATCCGGCACGGCCTGCTGCTCGCGGTCAACCACTCCGGCGACAGCGACTCCACCGGCTCGATCTGCGGCAACCTGCTGGGCGTCCAGCACGGGGAGACCGCGCTGCCGCCGGCCCTGCTCGCCGAGCTGGAGGGCCGGGGCACGATCCTCCAGCTCGCGGACGACTTCGCCATGGAGATGACGCAGGCCCCGGCCCTGCACGGGCCGGGGGGCGTCTCGGCGGCCTGGCTGGAGCGCTACCCCGCCGCCTGATACCGGGAGGGGGGAACGGGCCGGGCGCGGGACCTCAGGCCGTGGCCGGCGTCTCGGGCCGGGCCTCGGCCGCCGCGCCGTCCCCGTCGTCGTCGCCGTCGGAGTTGATCCGGGCCAGGACGGCGTCCCGCTCCGGGGTGTCCTCGGGCCTGATGAAGCCGATGAGCACGTACAGGACGAGCGAGACGGCCAGCGGCGTCACGATCTGGATCTGCAACTGCACGCCGTCCAGCCCGTAGTTGGTCAGCCAGAAGGCGAACAGGCCCGCCGCCCAGGACACCAGGGCCGCGGTCGGGCCGGACTTGCGGAACGACCGCAGCAGACCCAGCATGAACGGGATGGCGATCGGGCCCATCAGGCCGGCCACCCACTTGATGACGACGGTGATGATGTCCTTGAAGGCCGGCGAGTTGACCTGGGTGGCCACCGCCATGGACAGGGCGAGGAAGGCCACGGTGGTGACCCGGGCGGCGACCAGCCCGGCCCGCTCGTTCCAGGACCGCGCCGCCTTGGACACCGCGGGCGCGATGTCGCGGGTGAAGACCGCGGCGATCGCGTTGGCGTCGGAGGAGCACATGGCCATCGTGTGCGAGAAGAAGCCGACGACGACCAGGCCCAGCAGACCGTGCGGCAGCAACTGCTCGGTCAGCAGCGCGTAGGAGTCGGAGGCGTCCGGCTTCTGCGCCTGGACCAGCAGCGGGGCGACCCACATCGGGAAGAAGAGGACCAGCGGCCAGACGAACCACAGCAGGGCCGACAGCCGGGCCGAGCGGGTGGCCTCGCGGGCGTTGGCCGTGGCCATGTAGCGCTGGGCCTGGTTCCACATGCCGCCGTTGTACTCGAAGGTCTTGATGAACAGGTACGCCAGCAGGAACGTCAGCGTGTACGGGCCGGCCGTCGGCGCGGTGTGGTGGTCCGGCAGCTTGTCCCACACGGTCCACAGCCCGCTGATGCCGCCGATCTTCCCCAGCACCGCGATCAGCATCGCCAGACCCGCGAGCAGCTGGATGACGAACTGCCCCAGCTCGGTGAGGGCGTCGGCCCACAGGCCGCCGACCGTGCAGTAGACGGCGGTGACGGCACCGGTGATGAGGATGCCCTGGTTGAGCGAGACACCGGTGAAGACCGACAGCAAGGTGGCGATGGCCGCCCACTTCGCGCCGACGTCCACGATCTTCAGCAGGACGCCGGAGACGGCGAGTGCCTGCTGCGTGGGCACGTTGTAGCGGTTCTTCAGGTACTCCAGCGGTGAGGCCACATGGAGCCGGGAGCGCAGCCGGTTGAGCCGCGGCGCGAAGAGGCCTGGCGCCGATGGCGATGCCGATGGCGATCGGGAAGGACCAGGTCACGTACGAGGTGACGCCATAGGTGTACGCGATGCCGGCGTAGCCGGTGAACATCACCGCGCTGTAGCCGGACATGTGGTGCGAGATACCGGACAGCCACCACGGCATGCGGCCGCCGGCGGTGAAGTAGTCGCCGACGTTGTCGACACGCTTGTGGGACCACAGGCCGATACCGACCATCACGCCGAAGTACGCGACCAGTACGGCCCAGTCGAGACTGTTCATGCCTTGATGCCCCCCTTCAGGGGTCCGCCTTGTGAACGGGTGCGTACTTCGCCGGTACGTCCGTCGCGGGGCGGCGCCCCAGATTGAACCGCGCGGTGGGGGCATGGTCAAGACCAGTCGTGTTCAAGAGTATGAACCACGATCAGATGGCAGAATTGTTTTACTTGTTCTTGACCTTACTTGACGTTGTCGTGAACACGCTCGGCGGCCCACGATTGGCGGGTACTTCGCCGGAACGGCCCGTTGTCCTCCCCCGATGCCGGCACTGCAGTGCGTCGGTGCGCCCGCGTTCACCGGCGGGTACTGCCTGGTGGCGCGCACCCGGGGCAGGCCGCGACGCCGGGAAGGCCGCGGCCTCCGCCCGGGGAGGAGGGTGGAGGGTTCGGGACAGCAGTGAGCCCCCTCGGCCAGGACGGCGTGCCGGTCGAGAGGGCTCGTGCGGTTACTGCGGTGTCGCTCAGTCCAGGTCGAAGGCGCCGCGGCTGACGTCCGTGACGAACGCCGACCAGGCGTCGGGGGAGAAACCGAGGGAAGGGCCGTCGGGGTCCTTGGAGTCCCGGACGTCGACGGCGGAGAGGTTGCGGGACGCGACCTCGACGCAGGCCCCATTCCCCTGAGAGCGGGAGGACTTGACCCACGCCTTGGTGTTTCCGAGCTGAATAGCCATGATCGCTCCGAGCTTTCTCATCCGTACAGCTCTGACGTGATCGAAGCTACTCGCCAACATCACTGGCCACAGCCGCCGTTAGCTCCAACGGGTGGCATATTCCAAGTTCACCTTCCGTCTTGCGGCGGCGCGGGTGTACGCTCCGGGGCCGCCGGTACGCGAGGGTGGATTCGGCGTGCGTCCGCCCGCGCCCCACCCGTCCCGCCGGACCGTCAGCGGGCGTACTCCTTCGCGGCGTCCGCGATGAACACACGGCTCGCCTCGGCGCTCAGCGCCTGCGCCCTCAGGTGCTCGTACATGACGCTGTAGCCGTGCACGTCGGTCGGCTTCTCCAGGTAGAGGTCGCTGGTGACGCCCTCGATGTAGACCACGCTGGAGTCGGTCGCGTCGGCGAACTCCAGGACCGCGAAGTTCCCCGACATGCCCGGGTGCGCGCCGGCCTCGTAGGGCAGGACCTGCACGGTCACATGCGCCTGCGTGCTCATCTGGGCCAGGTACTCCAGTTGTTCGCGCATGACATCCCGGCTGCCGACGACGCGGCGCAGCGCGGACTCGTCCATGACGACCCAGAAGCGCAGCGGGATGTCCGGGTCCGTGACGCGCTCCTGCCGGCGGAGCCGGATCTCGATCCGCTTCTCGATCTGCTCCGCGGTGGCCTCCGGGAGGGTGCCCTCGATGACCGCGGACGCGTAGTTCCGGGTCTGCAGCAGGCCGGGTACCACCAGGGAGTCGTAGACGCGCAGCGACTCGGCCTCGGTCTCCAGGCCGATGTAGACGCTGTAGGGGACGTCGCCGAAGGCGTGCCACCAGCCCTGCTGGCGGGACTCGCGGGCCATGTTCATCAGGGAGTCGACCAGCCGGGCGTCGTCGACGCCGTACACACCGCACAGGTCGCGGACGTCGCGCTGGCTGATGCTGCGGCGGCCGTTCTCCAGGCGGCTGATCTTGGACTGCGAGACGAGCAGCCGGGCCGCGACCTCCTCGGCCGTCATGCCCTTCTGCTCGCGCAGCTTGCGCAATTCCGACCCGAGTCGGCGACGCCTGACGGTGGGATTGACGTTGGCGGCCACGGGATGCGCACCTCCGGTTGCGAGCGGCTGCGGGTGCTGTGCTGACGTGTGCTGATGTGTACTGCTGGTCAGCAGACTGCCACTATCGGTCATCCCGCCGCTGGGAAATGGTCGTATGCTGCGCTCTTCAAAAGAGCGGACAAACGGCAGCGGCGCGCGGGACGAGCGGCGTACCCGGTCCCTCGTCCCGCGCGCCGCGGCGCACCGGCTGTGCTGTTGTCGGTGCCGGGGCCCTGACCCCGGCACCGCGGGTTCAGCGTGCGCCCGCCCGCACCATTCCGTGGCCCGTCGCCTGGTCAGGTGTGGGGCGCCCCTGGACGGGGGCGCGTTTGGGCGGTGCGGCGGCGCCGTTCTGCACATCCATCACGGCGTGCGCGACGAGGCCGCCCATGGGGTCGTACCGGATCAGGTCACGCAGACGCGATCGCGAGGACCGGCCCTCGTTGCCCGGGTACAGATGCTTGCCGAGGCCCACGGCATGGGCGATCGCGGCGAGGGCCGCGGTCCGCGGGTCCGGCGGCACACCGGTGCGGATCGCGCTGTCCAGCCGGGCCCTGATCTCCCGGCTGACCTCGCTGTCGGTCGCCTGATAGCGCGTGGTCGGCAGCACCCCGCACATCTGACCCGGTACGGCATGCACCATGCCGCACCGCTCCAGGTGCGCGAGATACGTCTGGCGCAGCCCCAGGCGGGGCCCGCCGATCCAGTGGACGGCGCGCACCGGGCTGCCGCGTCGGCGCAGCAGTTCGAGCGCGGAGTCCAGGGTCGGATCTCCTGTCGGCCGTGGGTGCACCACGGCGATACGATCCCCGTCAGGGGCTATTCGTCCTGCGAGGGCCAGCTCCACTAGCTGGGCCCCGGCAAGACCGAGGTCAAGGGACTGCGGCTGCGCCGTGGTACCCGTGGCCGGGTCCAGGGCGAGCAGCAACAGCTCCTCCGGAAGTGTTCTGCGGCTCTTGCCCATCCATGCCTCCCCGCGTGGATGAATGACAGGGTGACGCCTCTCACACCGGCCTGTCGAGAGCGCCTTGCCCGTTCGTGCGGGAACCGACTCATATGTCGTTTGCGTCTTGGATCGGGGCGGCGCCGCCGTGGGGGCGGCCGAGGTGTCCCGTCGGCGGGTCCCGAGGAGGCTGTTCAGCCGGGGCCTGGAAACTGGTGTAAGGGTGAGCGGGGCGCCGCGTCGGCGCTCCGCACGACGTGTGGAGGAGGTCTGCGTGGCGGGCGAGTCCCCCGGCAGGGCGGATCAGCAGGAGTCGTCGGGGGAGGCGACCGGGCGCGGGGCGGTGGATCCGAGGCTCGCCGTCTTCCGAGGGGAGCCGGCGGAAAGGTCTCCGGACACCCCGGAGTCCGCGCCGGAGCCGCCTGCGGCGGGCGGGGAGGACACGGAGGCGGAAGCAGAGCGGCGTAGTCCGGCTACGCCGGACGGCGGATCTGACGCGGACGAAGTGGCGGACACGACTGCGCCGGACGTGGAGGAGGTCACCTCCACGGACGACGGTGAGCGGCCCGCGGAATCCCGTACCGACGCCGCAGGCGCGTCGGCCGCTCCGGCGGCCGTGCCCGAGGATGCCCGTTCCGGGCAGGACGACGACCGGGACGACACGACCGCCTCCGGTGCCGAGCCGGCCGGCGACCGAGGGGAAGCCCCTCAGGGCGTCGGTACGGAGGCGGAAGCCGCCGACGGCCCCGACGGGCCGGACGGCGCGCCCGAGGCCGCCACAGCGGCGTCTGAGGAGCCCGTTGAGGAGCCCGCGGACGAAGGGGACGGCACGGAGGACCCGGAGGGCTCGCACGAGACGGCCGAGGACGGCGAGGCGGCCGACGGAGCGGACCCCGAGGCCCCCGGCGACGTGCCAGAGGCCGGGACGGCCGAGGACGGCGAGGACGGCGAGGACGGCGGCGAGCCCGAGCCCGCGGAGGACGACACGGCCTCCGCCGGGGACGGCGACTCCGGCGACCCCTCCCAGGACGCTCCCCGCCGTGTCAACGGCGGAGGGGGCGTGTTCGGGGGTCCCGGCGCCGGTCTGCGGACCGGCGAGGGCACCATGACGCTGCGTGCGCCGCGCGTGGACGGCGCGGATGCCCCGCCCCGGGAGGGAACGCTCACCCTCCGGGCGCCCGGCGCCCCGGCCGCCGTGCCGCGAAAGGACAGGTCAGGCGAAGCCGGCGACGCCGGAAAGGCCGTCGCGCGGCCCTCCGCCGCCGCGCCCGTGGCGACGCCCGCCCGGCTGGGCGGAACGTTTGTCCCGCTGGTCGGCGACGAGCGGCCGGCGGCCGAGGACCTCGGCTCGCGCACGAAGCAGATGCCGCTCCCGCCCGAGCCGGACGAACCTCTCAAGCTGCTGGCGGAGCTGACCAACACCCCGCCGCCGGTGCAGACCCCCCTGCGCACCACCGTGCGCCGGGTGAAGATCTGGACGCCGCTGGTGCTGCTGCTGGCGCTGGTCTTCGTACTGGCGCAGGCGCTGCGTCCGCTGCCCGCGCCCCAGCTGACCCTGACGGCGAAGTCGTCGTTCACCTTCAAGGGCGACGAGCTCTCACTGCCGTGGCCCGCGCAGGGCCAGGCGGTCGTCGAGGCCGAGGGCCTGGGCCGGCTGGGCGCGTTCGGCCAGGAGAAGCCCGTGCCGATCGCCAGCGTCGCGAAGGTCATGACGACCTATGTGATCCTGCGCGACCACCCGGTCAAGGAGGGCGGCGGGGGCGAGACGGTTCCGGTCGACAAGACGGCCGAGGAGCAGTTCGTCACCGGCCAGGCGGAGCAGGAGTCCGTGGTCAAGGTGACCGCCGGGCAGAAGCTCAGCGAGTACGAGGCGCTGGAGGCGGTCATGCTGCCGTCGGCGAACAACGTCGCGCGCCTGCTGGCCCGCTGGGACGCGGGGTCGGAGAAGGCGTTCGTGAAGAAGATGAACGCCACCGCCAAGCAGCTCGGGATGACGAACACCCACTACACCGACCCCAGCGGCCTGGAGGCGACCACCGTCAGCACGGCGAGCGACCAGGTGAAGCTGGGTCACGCCGCGATGAAGGACCCGGTGTTCGCGGAGATCGCCACCAAGATCCAGTACACGGACATCAACGGCGACATCCAGAAGAACTACAACCAGCTCGCCGGCTACCACCACGTCGTCGGCATCAAGACCGGCACCAGCACCAAGGCGGGCGGCAATCTGCTCTTCGCGGCGGTCCGTGAGATCGGCGGCACGAAGCAGCTGATCATCGGCGCGATGCTGGGGCAGCACAAGGCACCCATCATCGACACGGTGCTCGAGCGCAGCAGCACCCTGCTGCAGGCCGCCCTGTCCACCCTCACCTCGGACACCGTGATCAAGAAGGGCGACGTCGTCGGCTACATCGACGACGGCCTCGGCGGCCGGACGCGTGTCGTGGCCACCAAGGACGTCACCGCGATCGGCTGGACCGGCCTGAAGGTCGACATCTCGGTGGTCGCCGCCAAGAGCGGGATCCCGCACAAGGCGCCGGCCGGAACCGCGATCGGCACCCTCACCGTCGGCAACGGCGACAGCAGCATCAAGGTCCCGGTCGCGCTCGAACGCGGCCTGACCGAGCCGTCCTTCGGCTCGAAGCTCACCCGCCTCGGCTGACGGGGCGCCCGCGAAGGCGGGCCGGCCGGACCGCTAGACGTGGTCCAGCCGGCCCGCCTTCGCCTCTTCCACCAGCGAACGGAACTGGTCCGAACTCATCCGCACGCGCTGCCCGAAGTCGTCGGTCATCACGACCCTCTGCTCGGGGGGCGCGCTGTCGTCGACGTACAGCGTGGGACAGCCGCAGTCGCAACTGCCGCAGAACACCGCCACCTGTTCCATGGGTCCACCTCCACTGTCAGTTCTGTGTACCGACCGTCGGATGCGGCATACCCGGAGTGACGGCGCTTCAGGCCGGCGGCTCGCGTTCCAGTGGCCTCCGGAAGCGGGGGTGCCGCGCGTGCCGCCCCGCCGGCCGCGCAGCCGGGCCGCCTCCGCCTCGATCGCCGCGGCCGCCTCGCGGCCGGGGCCGGGGCAGGTCGGCAGCCGGTGCGCCCCGGAGCCGTCCGCGCGCCGTGCCCAGCCGCCGACGACCCGGCCGTTCCACCGCACCGGGGGCTCCGTCACGGTCCGGCGGCGTCCGTCAGGGCGCCACGGCCTCATCCATGGCACGAAACCGACAGTGCCGCCGGTACCGTGTGACGCACATCACATCGTTCCGCCGGAAGTCGTTCCTCAATCCGCGTAAGAGGCAGGGCCGTTGACGCTCTCACCCCTCGACGGAAGGCACACCGGAACGCGGCACGGCACCCCCGGAGGACCCAGCCATGCTCACCGACATCGACCACATCGTCCGCGCCCGCCTGCGCACCCGGGAGTCCGGGCCGGAGGGCCACGAGATCACGGCGACCCTGCGCTACCACCGCGACGACCCACTCGCGGCGCGGGTGGCCTTCCCGGCCTCGGTGTCGCTCGACGGCGCGGAGGTCACCTGGGTCTTCGGCCGCGGCCTGCTCACCACGGGGCTCTACGAGCCGGCCGGCGAGGGGGACGTCCACGTCCGTCCCGCCGGCCCGGACCGCACGGCGCTGGAGTTCCGCGCCCCCGAGGGCATCGCCTTGGTGGAGGTCGCCACCACCGACCTGCGGATCTTCCTGGCACGTGTCTACGAGGCGGTTCCGCCCGGCCACGAGTTCCGCGGGGTCGACATGGACGCCGTGATCGCCTCGCTCCTCGGGGAGGAGTGAGGCGACCGCGGCGTGCGTGTGGCCGGCGGACTCAGTCCGCGAGGGGCCGGAAGCCTCGCAGCCGAAGGGAGTTGCCCACGACGAAGACCGACGAGAAGGCCATCGCGGCGCCCGCGATCATCGGGTTGAGCAGGCCCGCGGCGGCCAGCGGCAGCGCCGCCACGTTGTAGCCGAAGGCCCAGAAGAGGTTGCCCTTGATCGTGGCCAGGGTGCGGCGCGACAGCCTGATGGCGTCGGCGGCGACCCGCAGGTCGCCGCGGACCAGGGTCAGGTCGCCCGCCTCGATGGCGGCGTCCGTTCCCGTGCCCATGGCCAGGCCCAGGTCCGCCTGGGCGAGCGCGGCCGCGTCGTTGACGCCGTCGCCCACCATGGCGACCGAGCGGCCCTGTTCCTGGAGCCGCCGGACGACGGCGACCTTCTCCTCCGGCATGACCCCGGCGATGACGTCGGCCGTGTCGATGCCGACCTCGGCGGCCACGGAGCGGGCCACGGCCTCGTGGTCCCCGGTCAGCAGCACCGGGGTGAGGCCGAGTTCGCGCAGCATGGCCACGGCACGGGCGCTGGTGGGCTTCACCGCGTCCGCGACCACCAGCAGGGCGCGCGGCCGGCCGTCCCAGGAAACCGTCACCACGGTGCCGCCCAGCGCCTCGGCCTGCTCCTTGGCGAGGACGAGCTTCTCCGGCAGCGGTGCGGGCGGCGCCTGGCGGCCGACGGCCACGGCGCGGCCGTCCACCGTGCCCTGGACGCCGAGGCCGGGCAGCGCCCGGAAGTCCGCCACCGGGGGCAGGTCTCCGGCGCGTTCCCGGGCGGCGTCGGCGACGGCGCGTGCGATGGGGTGCTCCGAGGCGTGCTCCAGGGCGCCGGCCAGCCGCAGGACCTCGTCCTCCCGCTCGCCGTCGGCAAGGTGCACGCCGGTGAGGGTCATGACGCCCGTGGTGACCGTTCCGGTCTTGTCCAGCACGATGGTGTCGACCCGGCGGGTGGTCTCCAGGACCTCGGGACCCTTGATGAGGATGCCGAGCTGCGCACCGCGTCCGGTGCCGACCATCAGGGCGGTCGGCGTGGCCAGGCCGAGTGCGCACGGGCAGGCGATGATCAGGACGGCGACGGCCGCGGTGAACGCGGCGACGGCGCCCTCGCCCAGCGCAAGCCAGACGCCGAGCGTGCCCAGGGCCAGCACGATCACGACGGGCACGAAGACCGCCGAGATGCGGTCGGCCAGCCGCTGGGCGGCGGCCTTGCCGTTCTGCGCGTCCTCCACGAGCCGCGCCATGTGCGCGAGCCGGGTGTCCGCGCCGACCCGGACGGCCTCCACGACCAGCCGTCCGCCGGCGTTGACGGTGGCGCCGGTGACGGCGTCCCCGGGACCGACCTCGACGGGTACCGACTCGCCGGTGAGCATGGCGGCGTCGACGGCCGAGGTCCCCTCCCGTACGAGGCCGTCGGTGGCGATCTTCTCGCCGGGACGGACCACGAACAGGTCGCCCACCGCGAGGTCCGCGGTCGCGATCCGCACCTCGCGACCGTCGCGCAGTACGGCGACGTCCTTGGCGCCCAGCTCCATCAGGGCGCGCAGCGCGGCGCCCGCGCGGCGTTTGGAGCGGGCCTCGAAGAAGCGCCCGGCCAGGATGAAGGCGGTGACGCCGGCGGCGACCTCCAGATAGAGGTTCGCGGAGCCCTCGCCGCGGGCGACGGTCAGCTCGAAGGGGTGCTTCATGCCGGGCATCCCGGCCTCGCCGAAGAACAGCGCCCACACCGACCACCCGAAGGCGGAGAGCGTGCCGAGCGAGATCAGCGTGTCCATGGTGGTGGCGCCGTGCCGCAGATTGGTCCAGGCGGCCCGGTGGAAGGGCCAGGCGGCGTACGCGACGACCGGCGCGGCCAGGGTCAGCGAGAGCCACTGCCAGTTGGTGAACTGCAGGGCCGGGACCATCGACATGGCGATCACCGGCACGGCCAGCACGACCGCGGTCACGAGTCGCTGCCGCAGGGTGGTGAGCGCGTCGGGCGCCGGGGCGGCATCCGCGGGGTCGCCGGGCGCCGCGGCGGGGGCGGGCGGCGCGGGCAGCGCCGCGGTGTAGCCGGTGGCCTCCACGGTGGCGATCAGGTCCGGCACGCCGATGCCGCCGCCGAACGCGACCTTGGCCTTCTCGGTGGCGTAGTTGACGGTGGCCGTGACGCCGTCCATCCGGTTGAGCTTCTTCTCCACGCGGGCGGCACACGAGGCGCAGGTCATCCCGCCGATCTCGAGTTCGAGTTCGGTGACCGCGGCCGTGGCGACCGGCGGGAGGACCTGCGGGCGATCCGCGGGAGTCATGACCTGCCGACCAGCTCGTAGCCCGCCTCGTCCACGGCGGCGCGTACCGCGTCGTCGTCCAGCGGGGCCGCGGAGGTGACCGTGAGCAGACCGGTCTTGGCGTCCACCTCGATCCCGGTCACGCCGGGGAGGGCGGAGACCTCCTTGCTGACCGCGGACTCGCAGTGACCGCAGCTCATCCCGGAGACGCTGTAGGTGACAGACATGGATTCTCCTCGTGCGTTAAGTGCGTTTCCGGTGGGCGGCGAGGATCGCGCCGCCGTCCACCTGATGACCACACTATACCCCCTAGGGGTATGAACGGTGATGAGCGGGGGCTCGGGGGTATGTCTTGCGGGACGCCCACAACGTCAAGGAAAGCACCGGTGGGAAACGATCACCGGATATATGAACCGATGGCGGCCGGAATGCGGTGATCAGTGCTGACGCCGCACGATTTCGGACGGTGCGGGATCACGTATGCGGCGTATCGCTGCGCGATTCGCGCGAGAACCATTGAGTGGACGCTCGATCCCGCTGTAGCGTCGCCGGGTCGCGTCATCGGCCGCACAGGAGGCAGCGCCCATGTCCATCGACCGCACCCGGCTGCGCGAACTGCTGGACCGCGAGACCGCCGACGCCGTCGCCCGCAACCCGAAGTCGCGATCCGCCTACGAGGCGGCCGACCACCTCTTCGGGCGCGTGCCGATGACCTGGATGAACAAGAACGCCGGTGCCTTCCCCCGCTACCTCGCCGGGGCCCGCGGGGCCCGCGTCACCGACATCGACGGCCACGAGTACGTCGACTTCTGCCTCGGCGACACCGGCGCCATGGCCGGGCACTCCCCGGAGCCCGTCGCCGCCGCCGTCGAGCGCCGCTTCCGCGAGCAGGGCGGCGCCACCGCGATGCTGCCCACCGAGGACGCCGAATGGGTCGGGGCCGAACTCGCCCGCCGCTTCGGCCTGCCGCGCTGGTCGTTCACCCTCACCGCCACCGACGCCAACCGCTGGGCCGTCCGGCTCGCCCGTGCCGTCACCGGACGGCAGAAGATCCTGTTCCACAGCTACTGCTACCACGGCAGCGTCGACGAGTCGCTGATCGTCACGGGCCCTGGCGGACGCGGCGGCGTCAGCCGCCCCGGCAACGTCGGAGCGCCCTGCGACGTCACCCTGACCAGCCGCGTCGCGGAGTTCAACGACCTGGAGGGACTGGAGCGCGAACTCGGCCACGGGGACGTCGCCGCCGTCCTCATGGAGCCCGCGCTCACCAACATCGGCATCGTGCTGCCCGAGCCGGGCTACCTCGACGGGGTCCGCGCGATCACCCGCCGGCACGGCGTGCTGCTGATCAACGACGAGACGCACACCTTCTCCGCCGGACCCGGCGGCGCCACCGCCGCCTGGAACCTCGACCCGGACGTCCTCACCATCGGCAAGGCCATCGCGGGCGGCGTCCCCGCCGGCGCCTACGGCCTGTCCGCCGAGCTCGCTGCCCGGCTCCTCGGCCGCGCCGACCTCGACCTCGTCGACATGGGCGGTGTCGGCGGAACGCTCGCCGGCAACGCCCTGTCCGTCGCCGCCATGCGCGCCACCCTCGAACACGTCCTCACCGACGAGGCGTTCGAGCGGATGTCCGCTCTCGCCGCCCGGTTCGCCGGCGGCGTGGCCGACGCCGTCGCCAAGCACGGCCTGCCCTGGTCCGTCAGCACCCTCGGCGCCCGCACGGAGTACCGCTTCGCCTCGCCCGCGCCGCGCACCGGCACCGCGTCGGCGGCCGTCGCCGACCCCGAGCTGGAGGACTTCCTGCACCTGTGGACGGCCAACCGGGGCGTCCTCATGACGCCGTTCCACAACATGGCCCTGATGTGCCCGGCCACCACCCCCGCCGACGTCGACACCCACACCGGCCTCTTCGCCGAGGCGCTGGCGGAACTGGCAGGCTGACCTACGTGGACGACATCGACCGCGCGATCCTCCGCGAACTGCAGACCGACGGCCGCATCCCCTACGCCGATCTCGGCCCCAAGGTCGGGCTCTCCCCGTCGGCGGCGCGCCAGCGGCTCCAGCGGCTTGTCGACGGAAAGGTCGTGCAGGTCGTCGGCGTCACCGACCCGATGGCGATGGGCGGGCAGGCCATGGCGCTGCTGGGCCTGCGCGTCGACGGCGACCCGCGGGCGGTGGCCGACACGCTGTCCGCCCGCGAGGAGGTCGTCTACGCCGTCCTGACCGCCGGTCCCTACGCGCTCTTCGCCGAGGTCGTCTGCCCCGGGCCGCCCGAGCTGCTGGACTTCGTCAACGACGTCGTACGGCCCATCGAGGGCGTGGCGGGCGTCGAGACCTTCCCCTACTTCGGCATCCACACCCACCGCTTCCTGTGGGACGTGGGCTGACGCCGGCCGCTCAGTTCTTCGGCACGACCCGCAGCGCGCGGTAGTCGTACCCGTCCTGCCGGAAGCCGGGGGCCTCCCACTCCAGGACCACCGGCTGGCCCGCCGACAGCGTCCGGAATCCGGCCATCTCGATGTCGCTGTAGTGCGCGAAACAGCCCCCGGGGGTCTCGGCGCAGTCCAGCACACCCCAGCCCGATTCGTCGTCCCACTCCCGTACGGTCGCGTTCGCCATGACTCCGAGCGTAAACGCCCCCGCGGCACCCGGCCCGCGCTGTTCACCCGTGCCGCCGCGGCATGCTCCCGGGCTCCTGGGATGCCACCCCATCGCGCACACCGGCGGGTCCTGCTGCCAGGACCCATGCTCAGCCGAACACCCCGAACGCCGTGTTCGCTCCGGGTCCGGCGTGCACGGAGCGTGTCCGTGGTCCGGGGACGCGGGGGCGGTCACCGGGCCGGGCCTGCCCGTCAACTGCTTCTCCATAGCCCGCACGCCACGCTCCGCCACCGGAGTCGGCCACAGGGCGAACACGGTACGGAATGCGGGCCCCGCAATCCGTGACACCCGCGAATCGGGAATGCGCGCGATCACGAAATGCGGTCGCAGGGAACGTGGCTAGGCTCAAAAAGTGAATATTCGCCACGACCGGCAGATTCGTCCCGAGCCCCACGGCAATGACGCCTATCCGCACCCCGCGGCCGGCTGGGGTGCGGCGAAGAGCGTGACCCGAGTCCTGCTGCGGGAGCGCGCGTTCGTCGACGGGCCGCGCGCGATCTTCCTGATGAACCACGAGAACGGCGGCTTCGACTGCCCCGGATGCGCGTGGCCCGACGACACCAAGGGTTTGAAGCTGGACATCTGCGAGAACGGGATCAAGCACGTCACCTGGGAGATGACCCCCAAACGCGTGGACCGGGAGTTCTTCGCCGCGCACACCGTCGCCGAGCTGGACGGGTGGAGCGACTCCGCCCTGGAGGACGAGGGCCGGCTGACCGAACCGATGGTCTACGACCCGGACAGCGACACCTACGTCCCCATCTCCTGGCAGGCGGCCTTCGACCTGGTCGGACGGACGCTCCGCGATCTGGACAGCCCGCACGAGGCCGCCTTCTACACTTCCGGACGGTTGGGCAACGAGGCCACGTTCCTCTACCAGCTGATGGCCCGCGAATTCGGCACCAATAATCTGCCGGACTGTTCCAACATGTGCCACGAGGCATCCGGGCGGGCGCTGCATGCTGCCCTGGGGACCGGAAAGGGAACCGCGGACCTGGGGGACTGGGAAAGCGCCGAGGCGCTTTTCATCCTGGGCGTGAACGCGGCGTCCAACGCTCCGCGCATGCTCACGGCCCTGGCCGACGCGTACCGGCGGGGCGCCCAGATCGTGCACGTCAACCCGCTCGTCGAGGCGGCCGCGACGCGGACCATCGTCCCGCACGAGATGACCGACATGGCGCTCTTCAAGTCGACCCCGACCAGCACCCTCAACCTGCAGGTGCGCGGCGGCGGCGACATGGCGCTCCTGCGGGGCGTCGCCAAGGCCGTCCTGGAGGACTCACGGCACGACCCGAAGGCGCTCGACCGGGAGTTCATCGACCGTTACACCAGCGGGTTCGAGGAGTACGCGGCCGCCTGCGAGGCGACCTCCTGGGAGGAGCTGGAGCGCCAGTCGGGCCTTCCGCGCGCCGACATCCTCAAGGCCGCCGAGGTCTACTCCCGCTCCGACCGCACCCTCATCAGCTGGTGCCTGGGAGTGAGCCAGCACGAGCACGGTGTCGACACCGTCCGCGAGATCGTGAACGTCCTCCTCCTGCGCGGCAACCTCGGACGGGAAGGCGCCGGCCCCTCACCCGTGCGGGGCCACAGCAACGTCCAGGGCAACCGCACCTGCGGCATCGACCATCGCCCCACCGCCCACTTCCTGGACCGCCTCGGCGAGGTGTGCGCGATCGACCCGCCCCGTGAGCACGGGCTCGACGCCGTCGGCACCGTACGGGCCATGCACGAAGGCCGCGTGAAGGTCTTCGTCGGCATGGGCGGCAACTTCGCGATGGCCGCGCCGGACACCGTCCACACCCAGGAGGGACTGTCCCGCTGCGAGCTGACCGTCCACGTGAGCACCAAGCTGAACCGCAGTCATCTCACCCACGGCCGACACGCGTTGATCCTGCCCTGCCTGGGGAGGACGGAGAAGGACCTCCAGCGGCGCGGCATCCAGGCGACCTCCGTCGAGGACTCCATGAGCATGGTGCACCTGTCCGTCGGCATGAAGAATCCGGCGTCGCCGCACCTGCTGTCCGAACCGGCGATCATCGCGGGCATGGCGCGGGCCGCCCTCCCGGGCAGCGCCACCCCCTGGGAGCAGTACATCGAGGACTACGACCGCATCCGCGACACCATGGCCCAGGTCCTGGACGGCTTCGAGGACTTCAACCGCCGTGTCCGGCTGCCCCTCGGCTTCCGTATCCGCCAGCCCGCCCGTGAACTCGTCTTCCTCACCCCGAGCGGCCGTGCGGAGTTCTCCGCCGCGCCCCTGCCGGACACCGTCCCCCGGGACGGCGCCCTCGTGCTGCAGACCATGCGCTCGCACGACCAGTGGAACACCACCATCTACTCGTCCGACGACCGCTACCGCGGCATCACCGGCCTGCGCACCCTCGTTCTGATGAACGCCGACGACATGCGCGCCCGCGGCATCGAGGACAACGCCCTCGTCGACATCACCAGCACCGCCAAGGACGGCACACAACGGCGGTTGAACGGCTATCGGGCCATCGCGTACAACCTCCCCGCGGGCTGTGCCGCCGGCTACATGCCCGAGATGAACGTGCTCATCGCGGCCGGCGACTACAGCCTCCAGAGCGACCAGCCGTTGATGAAGAGCGTTCGGGCGCACATCGTCCCCTCGGTGCCGACCGGCGGCCCCTGACGGCCCCCGCTCCCACCGGCTCCGCGGTGCGCGCCGGAGCCGGACGCCCCGCGCCGCCGGAACGCCTCCCGCCGGTTGCTAGGGTGCGCGGGTGCCCGACTCCTCCCGCGACTCCCTGGCCGGCGCCGGCTGGGAGAGCCAGAAGCCCGGTTCGTACCAGGAGTTGATGCCCGCCCGGGTGGTCAACCTGTCGTGGCTGAACCCGGTCACGCTGTGGAAGGCGCGCAACGGCCCACTGGCCGCGCTGTTCGGCGACCCGACCGGCAGGGACCGGCAGCGCTGGGTCGCGGGCCAGGTGGAACGCGGGGCCGCCGGCGCGGACCCGGTGATCGAGCGGGACGACCCCGGCACGTTCTCGTTCCTCCTCCTCGGCGACACCGGCGAGGGCGACGACCCCCAGTACGCCGTGGTCCCCGGGCTGTTGAAGGCCGGTGCGGGCACGCGCTACGCCGTGATCTGCAGTGATGTCCTGTACCCCGTCGGCAGCGCCAACGAGTACGGCAGCAAGTTCTTCCGGCCCTACCGGGACTACGACGCCCCGATCTACCCCATCCCCGGCAACCACGACTGGTACGACGGCCTCACCGGCTTCATGCGGGTCTTCTGCCGCGCCCCGGCGCTCCCGCGAGCACCCCGCCCGCGCCCGCTGACCTCCGCCTGGTGGCGCACGCTGCTGTGGGCGGAGCCGGACACCCCGGACGACGCCCGCCTCGACGAGGACCGCCTCATGCGGTCCGCCCCCGCGCAGGCCGCGTCGCTGCCCGGCCCGTACTGGGCGATGGACTCCGGGCCGGTACGGATCATCGGCATCGACACCGGGCTGCTCGGCGGCATCGACCGGGAGCAGGGCGAGTGGCTGCGCCGGGTCTCCCGGGGACCCCGCCCCAAGATCCTGGTCACCGGCTCCCCGATCTACGTGGACGGCGAGCACCACCCGTGCGCGATAGAGGGCGGCGGCACGGTCGACGAGATCGTCCGCGACCCGGCCCACCGCTACGTCGCGGCGATAGGCGGCGACATCCACAACTACCAGCACTACCCGGTCGACGTGGACGGCCGCAGGATCGAGTACATCGTCTCCGGCGGCGGCGGGGCCTTCATGCACGCCACCCACACCATCCCGCGCGTGGCGGTCGGCGGCGTCACCGAGGACGACTTCCGCTGCTACCCGATGCGCGGCGACTCCCTGGCGTTCTACAGCCGGCTCTACGGCCGCCGCCTGCGCATGCGCCGCTTCTTCGACCTCACCCCGGACCAGGCGGCCGCGGCTCTCGCCGAGCGCCTGGACGTCGAGCCCACCCGTGCCACCGGCGCGGCCGTCACCGCGCGCACCCGCTTCGTCGCCGGCCTCCTGGGCGCACCGCCCCGCCCGCACCGCAAGCGGCGGCTGCGGCTCCCCGTGCGCAGGGTCCTCACCCGGCTGCTCTCCCCGGGCTCGGCCACCTACAGCCCGCCGTTCTTCAAGAGCTTCCTGCGGCTGGACGTGAGCCCGGCCGCGCTGCGCGTGCGCTGCTTCGCCGCCACCGGGCTGCGGGAGCACGAGCTGGACCCGCCCGTCGAGGACGACTTCACGATCCCCCTGCCGGGCCGCGCCTGAGCGGCGGCCCGAGGGGACACGGCGTTCTCCGCCCCCTCGGACGCGGTCCTACCTGCCCGCGTCGTCCCGCACGTCCACCACGTCCGGTACGCCGGGGAACCGCTCCTCGCCCCGCAGGACGCGGTCGTACCGCCTGTCGCCCAGCAGATGGCGTGCGAAGAAGGCGCCGACGTAGTCCCGGGTGATCAGGCGCTGCTGCCGTTCGGACAGTTCGTCCTGGTCCGGCCGCGGGTAGTCGGCGTCGGGGAACTGCGCCATGCAGGTGCCGGGCCGGCCGCCGGGAAAGGCCTCGTCCTCGGACACGGCCTGCCCGCCCGCGGGCGGGCACTGCGTGTTGTAGAAGTTGTGGACCCCGCCCGTCACCGTGAACGTGGCTATCGGCACGGTGTTGGCGTCCTCGTTCTGCTCGACGTACGTGCCGCCGTTCGTCGTGTCGCACGTCCCCCACATCACCGCGAACGGCGTCCTGGTCACGGTGACCGGGTCCCATGTCGCGGCCGGGGCCAGGGCGAACGCCGCGCGGATCGAGACGCCCCGCGGCCAGGAGGCACGGCGGGGATCCGCCGGCGTGCGAAGACGCATCCGAGCGCTTCCCTCACCTGATCGAACAGACCGGACGCCTCCTGCTCCTCGCGCCGCCCGAGGCCGGCCAGGAACGGCAGCGACGGCGTGTCCACGTCGGCGCGAGCGTCCTCAGCTGCCTGACGGCCTCGTCCTTGATCACGTCCGTACCCCCTGCCGACCGTGCCGGAACAGCCGAGGCGCGTTGAACCGATTGAACCGGCGCCGAAACTCGCCGCGATGGGACGGGTGTGGTCAGTCGACGAAATACTGGTCGTGCCTGTCGAAGAACTCGGCGCGCTCCGCCTGCGTGGCGTCGCCCATCTCCGACATCTGCTCGAAGAACGCCTCACGCGGTGCGCCCGGGGTGAAGAGCAGCAGCATCTCCGCGAGGGTGTCGGTCTCGTTGCGGAAGGCATGCAGCCCGCCCTGCGGAACGTGCAAGAAATCGCCCTCCCGCGCGTCGACCCACTGCTCGCCGTCGAAGAGGCGGACGGTTCCATTGAGGATGAAGAAGGACTCCGAGATGGTCCGGTGGAAGTGCGTCTTGGGGCCGTCCGCCCGCGCGCCCAGCATGACGCGGTAGAAGCCGAACTCGCCGCGCGTGGTGTCGCTCGTCGCGAGATAGCGGATGGCCATGGCGTCGCCGGGTCTGCCGACGTCCGGCGCGGTGCCGGACGGCAGGAAGTGCGCGTCGACCTCGCCTCCGTCGCCGAAGTACACCTGCTTCGGGTACGACATGCACACCATCCCCTCAGGCGCTCCGGAGACCGGCGCCGGAGACCGCGCCCACCTCTCCATCCTGGCCACGGCATCCGGGGCATGCCATTCGGGGACCGGTCAGCGGTCAGCGGTCACCGGCCTCTACGCGGGCGCCATTGCTCGCCGGCGGATGCCGAACACCTCGCACGCGATGTCGTTCACGAGTTGCTCGGCCAGGAGGAGGCCACGCGGTTGGCGCGCAGAGAGGCCTGCTGTCGCATTGCACGTCGTGCAGGTCACTCAGTTCAGCAGGCGCGTCGGCCGCGGGATTCGAACCTGCGACATCCACTTCAGGTGAGCCCCTGACACCCTCCTGTCTCCGGGGATGGCAGCGACGGCGAGCGAAGCGCAGCAATTCGCCGATGCAGAACACCCCGCGATGGGGCACAGTGGAACGGAGGGTGACCGGACAGCGC
Source organism: Streptomyces sp. RLA123 (assembly GCF_056270165.1). NCBI lineage: Bacteria > Bacillati > Actinomycetota > Actinomycetes > Kitasatosporales > Streptomycetaceae > Streptomyces > Streptomyces sp. RLA123. The sequence goes on from NZ_JBWDOR010000003.1 coordinate 4,677,856, forward strand.
CTCCTCAGGGCACACCCCGAAGGTGAGCACGACACTCGCTGACGGATCCGGATTTCGTCGAGCCGTGTCGGCTGATGTCGGAACACGGAATGCTGTAGCGAATACGTACCACACCCGTGGTTTGTCGCGTGAGGAGCGCCAGGTGGACATCAATAAGACCGACACGGCGGTTGTGTTCATTGACCCACAGAACGATGTGCTGAGCGAGGACGGCGCGAACTGGGACGCGGTGGGAGCGAGCGTCACGGAGAACCGGACCGTCGAGAATATGGAGAGAATCTTCGAGGCGGCGAAGGCGGGCGGGTACGAGGTCTTCATCTCGCCCCATTATTTCTATCCGACCGACAACGGATGGCGAATGAACGGGCCGCTCGAGGCAGGCGAGTTCGAGACCCACACGTTCGCACGGGCGGGACAGCTCGATCTGACCGGATTCCGAAACTCCGGTGCGGACTGGCTGGACCGCTTCAAGCCCTATATCGAAGACGGCAGAACGGTGGTTGCCAGCCCGCACAAGGTATTCGGACCGGAAAGCAACGACTTGGCACTGCAACTGCGTAAGCGGGGAATGCAGAGGATTATCCTCGGCGGGATGCTGGCGAACATGTGTGTCGAATCCCATTTGCGTCACCTCATCGAGGAGGGATTCGAGGTCACGGTGGTCAGGGATGCGACAGCCGGACCCCGGCATCCGGTCTGGGGCGACGGCTATCAGGCGGCGATCATCAACTACCGTTACTTCGCTCATGCGTTGCTGTCGACCGACGAAGTACTCGATCGAATGCGCTGAGGACCCCTGTGTCACACGCATGCGATGTGGAGTGACCCTTGTACGCCTGATTCGCGCGTGAGGGGAGGGCCGGGGCCGTGCTGGTGGAGTTGAGCGTGGTCGAGCCTCGGTATCACGCGGTCATGGAAGTGGCCGCCGGCGCCCCGGTGGTCGAGGTCGCGGCGCGATACGGGGTCTCGCGGAACGACGCGACGTCGCGAATGCTGGGCGGCTATGCCCCGAACTGCGTCCACTGCCCTTCGGAGACCACCGTGACGGAGTCGTCGACGACCTTGATGGCCGTCTGTTCGTCGATGGCGTAGGCCGGGATGCCGATGTCGGCGGCCCACCGCTCCGCGTCAGCCAGGGTGTTGTGCGGAAAAGCGTCCAGGTGCGGGAAGATCGAGAAGTCGACGACTCCCAGCGTGCGGTCGTCCGGCGCGGACGGCCACTCGACGAAGTACGCCCCGATCCGCGGCGTCATCACCATGCTTCCGGCACTCACGCCGACCCAGACCGTGTCGGGAAGCGAAGGCAGTAGATCGGCCAGCCCGGACTCCCGCATCCAGTGGCACAGGTACGTCGCGTCGCCGCCGTCGACCAGGAGCACGTCGGCTTCCCGGACCCAGGGGACCCATCGCTCCGCGCCGATGGTGCTCAGTGCGGTGAGCTCGAGGACACCGAGCGACGCCCAGCCCAGACCGGTCAGGTGCTGCCACCTGGGCTCGGCGGCTACAAAGCCCCGCACCGATGTCGGACCGCACATCGGATGACCCCATTGAGCTGTCGGGACGCAGAGGGCACGGCACTCGGCGATCGGCTTGCCGAGAAGCTGCACGAGCGCCGAGTGAACGCTCGGATTCGTGACGCCGCCTGACGTAAGTAAGAGCTTCACGATGTCTCCAATTTCGCGCACAAAAGGTGGACGTACCTCAAGACTCGGGACCGTGCCGGAACTCATCGCAGTTCGGGCTCCCGTGCGACTCGGTCCGCCAAGCTCGCCGAGTGGCTGCCGTACTGGCTGGAGAACGTGGTCAAACCGCGCCGCAAGCTCAGTACGTACGACAAGTACGAAGCGCACGTTCGGCTCTACCTTGTACCCCGCCTCGGGTCCAAGCGGCTGGAATCCGTGGGCGTCGCCGACGTCCGCCGCTTCCTGAACGGCTTGGAGCATGACACCACGGGGCCCAACCGCCAAGGAGTCCCACCGTGTTCTCCGTACGGTGCTCTCAGCGGCCTGCCGTGAGGAACTGGTGGCCCGCAACGTGGCTGCGCTGGTCGAGCCGCCGCGGCCTCGGGCCCGTGAGTTGAGCCCTTGGACGCTGGACGAGACGCTGACCCCCCTCGCCGCCGCGCGCAAGGATCCGTTCGATGCGGCCTTCGTGCTCGCCATCGCCATGGGCATGCGCCGGGGCGAGATCATCGGATTTCGCTGGACAGACGTCGACCTGGACAAACGCGTTCTCTACGTCCGGCAGCAGACACAGCGTCGGCGCGGGGTGCTGTACGACGACGACCCCAAGGGCCGCCGTCGCCGGGCTGTGCCCATGCCTGCGCTGTGCATCGCGCCGCTGCGCTGGCATCGGATGCGGCAGACGGCCACCCAGCAGCGTGAGGGGAGAAGTGGCAGGACAACGGCGGCTACGTCTTCACCACCCGGACCGGCCGGCCGATCGAGCCCCGCAACCTCTACCGGTCACGCACTGCTTCGCGGGCCAGGTGGTGGGAGTGGACTGGTTTAGGGGCCAGGGTTTCGGCTTCGAGGAGTGCGGCTGTGGCCTCGCCGACGTGTCGCCGCTGCGCGATCGCTCGCGCCACGTCAACCAGGAAACGTGCCTGGGGCTCCGGGGACAGTCCTGCGGGGTCGACTCGTTCGGCTACGTCCAGGGTATTCCGGCGTCGCCGAGGTCGACTGCGGTGCTGACGGCGTGGATCTCGACGTTGGTGGGGCCGAACTCGGTGTCGAAGTCGTTGCGGTCGGCTCCGTTGGTGGCGGCGATGACCGCGCCGTCGTTCGGGCCGGTCCACAACCGCCTCGACACCGGCCGCTGCCGCTGTGGCACCGCCCATGGACTCGTAGCGGCACGTTGTGGCACGGCCGTGCTCACGAGAAAGGGCCAGTTCGAGGACATCTAGCCTCTGAACTGGCCCTTCATTACGTGCCCCAGGCAGGATTCGAACCTGCGACACCCGCTTCAGGAGGGGCTGTATGGCCTTCCCCGTCTGTGATGATCTTCCCTCTATTTCACCGTTATCACTGGTCAGGGCGGTATGGCCTTCCGGCCCGGTTGGATCCTTCCCGGCCCCTACTCGCCCTTCCGTTCCCCTGACGTTCCCCATGGAGGCCTCACGGACCCCGGGGGACCGCAGACCCTTTGGGCATGACGAAGGCCCCGTCCCCATCGGGGGTCGGGGCCTTCGGCCGTCTGCGCGGCTGGCGTCGACCGCTGTGCACAGGCTGGCGGTTACGCGCAGCACCGCCCAGTAGCGCCTGGCCGACGGGTCGCGTCACCGACCCCGCACCCGACAGCAGCGTCACCCGAACGGCCCAACATGACGTGCCACCCGCATGGGTGAAGATCAAGCTGGCTAGTGCCCCAACAGAGGCAATCCGTGAAAGGGGAACCACATGCGCATTCGACGAAGCCTCGCTGCCGTCATCGCCACGGCAGCCCTCGCCGGACTCGGCCTCACAGGCGCCGCCACCGCCACCGCCGCCACCCCCGCCGCCCCCACCCAAGCCGCCCCCACCGACGCCGCCCCCACCGTGGGTGAGTGCGAGGATGGTGGCGGAAGAGTCGAATGGGCGACCGGGACCTGCAGGGGCGGAAAGTACGACGGACAGAAGATCGACTGACCCTCGCAAAGCGCCCCGCGGCCACGCGCCGCGGGGCGCTCCCGAGCGAACGTAGCCGGGAGAGTCGCAGGGACCGTGCCGACTCGTCGGGCACGCCACCTGGGGCACACGCCCTGGTCAGAGGTGCGATTCAGGCGGTACAGGGTGAGACAGGCAGCCCGGAACCGGCGCCGAATCGAACAGTGGCCAGAATCGAAGAAACCCCTCTGGCCTGTCGTAGAGGCTGGCCGGAGGGGGTCTCCCTCAGCGTGGCGGCTGCAAGATTCGAACCGGGGAGGCGGAGCCGGCAGATTCCCGAGCTGATGGCTTCGATGTGCGCCCGCGGGCACCGGCAGAAGACAGCGTGCAACTTCTCTGCCAGGAGAAGTCGAGCCACCGTGCCCAGAGCGCCGTTGACGGTAACTTCGACGGCATGTTCGACCCGATCAAGCTGGAACATCCCTGTGGAATGGACCCTCAGCCGGAGGTGCCCACATGGGCTGCAGGCGTCTCCTTCCACATGCAGACTCTCTGCGCCTGGGCTGAGCTGCGGGACGAGTCCGTGCAGGATGCTGGGGCGGATCTCGGGCTGGTCGACGTAGCCGCACGCGTGCGGGCAGGGCAACCACTTCCAGGGCTGGGCGTACGGGGCGCGCAGGGACTCGCGGGAGCGGTCTGGGTCGTCGGCGGTGCGGCGGCGCTCTACGCGGCCGCGCAGTCCGCAGCCGGAGTACAGGCCGAAGGCGTCGCGGTACGGGCCGCACCGCTCCTCCTCGCTGGTGGCGAGATGATCCGCAAGGCGCGGGGTGACGGCGACTCGTAGCGGGCGTTGTGGCGCAGAAGCGGCACGGCCGTGCTCACGAGAAAGGGCCAGTTCCGGGGATCAAGCCCCTGAACTGGCCCTTCACTATGTGCCCCAGGCAGGATTCGAACCTGCGACACCCGCTTTAGGAGAGCGGTGCTCTATCCCCTGAGCTACTGAGGCCACCCCCTGCGTGGGACACGGTCCCGGCAAGGCGCTGCCGCCCCGGAGGGCAGCCGAGGACAGGGTAGCGGATCGAGGGCGGGGCGGTGCGGACGTGCGTCTGCGCTGCTGGTGACGGTCGTGTGGCCACCCGCCGGGCGGGTCCGGCGTGAACCGTCCGGCCCGCGGCACCGGTCAGGCGCCGTCGGGCTCCCCCGTGAGGTCCGCGAGGTCCGCGAGGTCGGCCGTGTCGAGCGCCGAGGTCAGCCGGTCCAGGCGGGTGCGCAGGTCGTTGATCTCGTCCAGGCCGAGCCCGGTCGCGGCGGAGATGCGGCGCGGCACCTGGAGCGCCCGCTCGCGCAGGGCGGTGCCGTCCTCGGTGAGGCGGACGGTGACCGAGCGCTCGTCGTCGGTGGAGCGCTCGCGGCGTACGAGACCGGCCGCGTCCAGGCGCTTCAGCAGCGGGGAGAGCGTGCCGGAGTCGAGGCGCAGGTACTCGCCGATCTTCTTCACCGGCAGCGCGCCGTGCTCCCACAGCACGAGCATGGCGAGGTATTGGGGGTAGGTGAGGCCGAGGTCCTTGAGGACGACCCGGTAGACACCGCCGAAGGCACGGGACGCGGCCTGCAGCGAGAAGCAGATCTGCTGCTCCAGGCGCAGGTAGTCGTCGCCGGCCCGCGCGGAAGCGGATGCGGGGGCAGAGGCAGGGGCGGTCATGAGTACAGGGTATCTCGACTGCCCGCACTTCAGTTGTGTGCAACTGAATCGTGTGCTCTACTTATCGCAACGAGTTCGTACGCGATCGAAAGAGGACGGATTCCCATGGACGCGCTGTACACCGCTGTCGCCACCGCCAACGGCCGCGACGGGCGGGCTGTGAGTTCCGACGGCCAGCTCGACCTCGCGCTGGCCATGCCCCCGGCCATGGGCGGCAACGGCCAGGGCACCAACCCCGAGCAGCTCTTCGCCGCCGGCTATGCGGCCTGCTTCGCCAGTGCGCTGGCCCTGGTCGGCCGCCAGGCCAAGGTGGACACCAAGGACATCTCGGTGACCGCCGAGGTCTCCATCGGCAAGGACGAGACGAGCTTCGGCCTGGCCGTGGTGCTCCGCGCCGAGCTGCCGCCGGAGCTGGAGAACGAGGTGGGTCACAAGCTGCTGGAGCAGGCCCACGCGGTCTGCCCGTACTCCAAGGCGACCCGCGGCAACATCCCCGTCGAGCTCGTCGTCGAGTAGCCGGGACGCCGGGCCGTGACGGTGGCCCGGGCGACGGAAGACGAAGAGGACCCCGGTCGCCACGGCGCGACCGGGGTCCTTCCCGTATGCGGCTGAACGTGAGTCAGGTCACAACAGGCTCTGAAATATCCGGGGACGGCGTCCCCGTTTACCCTTGTGTCGCGCAAGCGGGGACACTTTCCCCGGATGGCGCGGCACTGGACAACCGCCAGGCAGTACGCCCGGCACCGTGGGAGAGGGGGATCCGTCATGGCCCAGACCGCCGTGAAGCAGCGCGCGGACGCGACGCGCAATCGTGAGCGCATCATGGCCGCGGCTCGCGAAGTCCTCCTCGAGTACGGCGCCGACGCACCCCTCGACGAGGTCGCCCGCCGTGCGGGCGTCGGCAACGCGACGGTCTACCGGCACTTCGCCGACCGCCAGGAACTCGCGATCCAGGTGGCGCACTCGGTGATGAACCGGATCGCGGACCGCGCCGAGCGGCTGCTCGTCGAGGAACCGGACCCCTTCGACGCGCTGCGCGCCTTTGTGCACGAAGCCGCCGACGAACGGGTGGGGGCGCTGTGTCCCATGCTCGTTGCGAGCTTCGGCAAGGGTGATCCGCGCCTGGAGGAGGGCCGTGTCCGTCTGCACGAGGCCGTCACGGGTCTCATGGAGGCTGCACGCCGGTCCGGACGGCTCCGCGACGACATCGACGTCGGCGATCTGATGGTGGCGATCAGCCAGCTCACCCGGCCCCTGCCGGGATCGCACTGCGACATGGGCCGTTTCATCCACCGCCACCTTCAGTTGTTCGTCGACGGTCTGGAGACGCCGGCCCGTTCGGTGCTGCCCGGATCGTCCGTGACGCTCGAAGACCTTCGGGGGCTGGACTGAGCCTCCGCCGGCGGCCGCGCGCCGTGGCCGGCCGACCGGTAATTCATTAGCCGACCATTCACCCGTTACGTACTGTAGGTCCCCTTCGTCTTCTCTGGCTCCATGAGTCGCGCCCGCCCGCATCGGCGCGCGGCGCCCATGCGGTCCGCAGAGTTCACCGTCGTGCTCGCCTCTCCCCATCGTTAGTGAGTTCACCCATGTCAGAAACGGCCCACGCCCAGCGCTGGAAGGCGCTGGCCTTCATCGCGATAGCCCAGCTGATGGTCGTCCTCGACGGCACCATCGTGAACATCGCGCTTCCCACCGCCCAGGCCGACCTCGGTATCTCCGACGCCAACAAGCAGTGGGTCATCACCGCCTACGCGCTGGTGTTCGGCGGACTCCTGCTCTTCGGCGGGCGCATCGCCGACATGTGGGGCCGCCGCCGGACCTTCATCACCGGCCTCATCGGCTTCGCGGCCGCCTCGGCGCTCGGTGGCGCCGCGGCCAACGAGGCCGTGCTCTTCGGTGCCCGTGCGCTGCAGGGCGCTTTCGGCGCGCTGCTCGCGCCCGCCGCGCTGTCGCTGCTCGCGGTGATGTTCACCGAGCCCAAGGAGCGCGCCAAGGCGTTCGGCATCTTCGGCGCCATCGCCGGTGGTGGCGGCGCTGTCGGCCTGATCCTCGGCGGTGCGCTGACCGAGTACCTGAACTGGCGCTGGACGTTCTTCGTCAACATCCCCTTCGCCGCCGTCGCCGTCTTCGGTGCCCTCCGGGTCATCCGTGAGCCCGCCGGCAGCCGCAACAACAGCAGCCTCGACATCCCCGGTGCGCTGCTGGCCACCAGCGGTCTGGTCTCGCTGGTCTACGGCTTCACCGTCGCCGAGTCCGACGGCTGGGGCGCGGGCAAGACCATCGGCCTGTTCGTCGCCGCGGTCGTGCTGCTGGCGTCGTTCCTGTTCGTCGAGTCCCGCGTGAAGGCGCCGCTGCTGCCGCTGCGCGTGGTCACCGACCGCAACCGCGGTGGTGTGTACCTCTCGCTCGGCCTGGCGATCATCGCCATGTTCGGCCTCTTCCTCTTCCTCGGCTACTACCTCCAGGTCGTGCAGGGCTTCTCCGCCCTGAAGACCGGCTTCGCCTTCCTCCCGATGATCGCGGGTATGATCACCGGCTCGACGCAGATCGGCGCGCGTCTGATGAACCGCGTCCGGCCGCGGCTGCTGATGACCCCGGGCTTCCTGCTGGCGGCCCTGGGCATGCTGATCCTGACCCAGCTCGAGGTCGGCAGCTCGTACGCGGGTCTGATCCTGCCGGCGGAGATCCTGCTCGGCCTCGGCATGGGTACGGCGTTCATGCCGGCCATGAGCCTGGCCACGCACGGTGTGCAGCCGCGTGACGCGGGTGTCGCCTCCGCCATGGTCAACACCTCGCAGCAGGTCGGCGGCGCCATCGGCACCGCGATGCTCAACACCATCGCGGCCAGCGCCACCACCGCGTGGATCGCCGGCCACGCCGCCGAGTCCCGCACGCTGGGCAAGCAGGGCTTCATCAACGCGGCCGCCGTGCACGGTTACTCGACCGCGATCTGGTGGGCGGCCGGCATCCTGGCGGTGTCGGCGATCATCGCCTTCACCTTCATCACCGCCGGCCACGGTGGCAGTGTGGTGGCCGCGTCGTCCGAGGACGGCGTGGAGGGCAACGCCGAGGACATCGTCGTTCCCGTGGTCGTCCACTGACCCGGACGCCCCGGCGCAACGTCCGAAGGGCCCCGCTTCCCATGGGAGGCGGGGCCCTTCGGCCTGTGGTGGCCGACTGCCACGGGGGTGGCCGGGGCAGCGGGGGGGATCAGCCGAACTGCACGGACCGCTTGGCCAGGCCCATCCAGAAGCCCTCGATGACGCTGCGCTGGGCGCCGAGATCCCCCTCGGCCGCGCCCATGGCGACGAAGAGCGGGGCGAAGTGCTCGGTGCGCGGGTGGGCGAGCGCGCCCGCCGGGGATGTGTGCGAGAAGTCCAGCAGCGCGTCGACGTCCTGGGTGTCCAGCGCGCGCCGGCCCCAGTCGTCGAACTCGGCCGACCAGCCCGGGACGCCGCCGGCGTGCCGCAGCGCCGCCAGGTTGTGGGTGAAGAAGCCGCTGCCGACGATCAGCACCCCCTCGTCGCGGAGCGGGGCCAGCTTCCGCCCGATCTCCATCAGCTTCCGCGGGTCGAGCGTGGGCATCGAGACCTGGAGCACGGGGATGTCCGCGTCCGGGAACATCTCCACGAGCGGGACGTATGCCCCGTGGTCCAGGCCGCGGTCCGGGATGTCCTGCACCGGGATGCCCGGGCCGCGCAGCAGCTTGCGCACCGAGTCGGCCGGCCCGGGTGCGCCGGGGGCCGCGTACTGGACCTCGTAGTAGTGCCGCGGGAAGCCCCAGAAGTCGTACACCAGCGGGACGGTGGTGGTGGCGCCGAGCGCGAGCGGGGCCTCCTCCCAGTGCGCGGAGATCATCAGGATCGCCGTGGGGCGGGGGAATCCGGCGGACCAGGCGGCCAGTTCGCCGGGCCAGACGGGGTCGTCGGCCAGCGGCGGGGCGCCGTGCGACAGGTAGAGGGCGGGCATGCGCATGAGGGCCTCCTCAGGCCGGGAGGTCAAGGGTGTGGTGGGTGTGCCCGGCCCTGGCGCGCGGACAGCGGACGTCGGCCCGCGAGACGTGCACGCCGCTCGGCACGCGTTCGGCGACCGTGATGGCGGGGGCGGGCAACTGCCCCGCCTTGCCGGGGTTGTTGCTGAGCGGGCGGATCGTGTCCACGCCGAGCGCGCGGCCGGCGGCGTAGGCGTCGAGGTCCTGGTCCTGGTCCTGGAGGGCGTACGCGTCCGGCTCGGCGTACAGGCCGATGCCGCGGCCCTCCTGGAGCAGCAGGTGACCGCCCCCGGCGGCGATGCGTTCCGCCGCCCCCGCAACTGAGGCCCGCGGTTGCGGCGCTGGGAGCCGGGGACGGTTTCCGTCAGGTACTGGGGGCGTGGGCGCACGATCGGTAGCGGCCCCTCCTCGTGATCGCCGAGGCCGGGCGCGACCTGAGGGAGCGCGGGTGCGGTCGTCATGGGTTCCTTGCCCGTATCTTCCTTGAACTTTCAAGCGAGTACGATCACGGTACCCAGGTTTGCTTGAGGTTTCAAGATAACTTCGTACTATGAGGACATGACGACGAGCAGGCCCCAACCCCGCTGGCTGAGCGAGGAGGAGCAGCGCGCCTGGCGCGCGTACATGGCATCGACCCAGTTGGTCTCCGACGCCCTGGACCGGCAGCTCCAGCGCGACGCGAACATGCCCCACGCCTACTACTCGCTGCTGGTGTGGCTCTCGGAGACGCCCGACCGCCGTATGCGGATGACGGAGCTCGCGGAACGCTCGAAGATTACGCGCAGCCGGCTCTCGCATGCCATAGCGCGGCTGGAGGAGAACGGCTGGGTGCGCCGCGAGAGCTGCCCGTCCGACCGGCGCGGCCAGCTCGCCGTCCTGACCGACGAGGGCTTCGCGGCGCTCGCCGCCGCGGCGCCGGGGCACGTCGAGGCGGTGCGCGGGGCGATCTTCGACCGCCTTTCACCGGAGCAGACACAGCAACTGGGCGAGATCTGCCGGATCATCGCGGAAGGGTTGCAGCCGGACGAGGGAGCGGCGACGGACCTGCCGTGGCTGCGCTGAACGGCACCGAACGGCACCGAACGGCACTGAACAGCGCTGAACGGTGCTGGGACAGCTGAGGTGGCTGAGATGGATGAGATGGCTGAGATGTCCGGAGGGCGTGGCCCGGCCGGGGGCTGGGCTCAGCCGCCGGGGTTGAGCTCCTTCTCGTACCAGGCGACGTCCCAGTAGCGGCCGAACTTCCTGCCGACCTCGCGGAACACGCCGACCGGGCGGAAGTCGAAGCGGGCGTGCAGCCGCGCCGAGGCCTCGTTGGGCTGGGCGATGCCCGCGTAGGCGCGATGCACGTCCTCGTTCCGCAGGGCCTCGAAGAGCGCGGTGTAGAGCAGGGTGCCCACGCCCCGGCCCGCCGCGCCGGGGGCGCAGTACACGGAGGTCTCCACCGAGGTCGCGTAGGCCGCCTTCGGGCGGAACGGGCTGCTCGTCGCATAGCCGAGGAGACGCCCGGCCATGGCCCCGGTGTTCTCAGCTGCCACTGATTCGAGGGTTTCCGCGGGTTCGAGGGCAACCAAAAGGCGGTGCGGCCCGTCTTCCGGGTGGGAGAGCAGCCATGGACGGCGCTGTTCCAGGGAAAGCGGTTCCAGGTCGAAGGTGACGGGCGTCTCGCGGACGTAGTGGTTGTAGAGCTCGGTGAGGGCCTTCAGGTCCTGCTCCCGACCCGGTCTGACCTGCACTTCCGGGCGCTGCGGCAATGATCCACCTCTCGCTGTGGCCCGACAGGGTACTGCAAGATCGTAAAAAATGGGGCTGCGCATGGGAATTGTGTCCGGATTCCAGTCGTTATCTCTTTTCGAGTGGGCAGCCGAGAGGTAGTCGCGAAGCTGCTGAGAGGCAGCTCATTCGACCGACACCCGACCGAACCTTCGCAAGGGAGCACGCATGGCAACCCGTGCCGTCGCCCGCAGCACCACCGGCGGGAAGAGCAGCGCTCGCGCGCACGGCCACGGCGAGATGGCCGACCGAGACCTCGTCGGCATGTACCTCGACGAGATCGCGCGCACGCCGTTGCTCGACGCCGCGCAGGAAGTCGAGCTTTCCAGGGCGATCGAGGCCGGCGTCTACGCCGAGCAGCTCCTCGTGGGTGAGGAGCTGGGTTCGGGAGGCGGCGCCGACCGCGAGGAACTGGAGGCGATAGCCGCCGCGGGTGCGCGGGCCAAGGACGTCTTCATCCGTTCCAACCTGCGTCTTGTCGTCGCCGTCGCGCGACGTTACCCGCGCAGCGGCCTTCCGCTGCTCGACCTGATCCAGGAAGGCAACGCGGGCCTCGTCCGCGCCGTCGAGAAGTTCGACTACGCCAAGGGCTTCAAGTTCTCCACGTACGCGACATGGTGGATCCGCCAGGCGATCACCCGGTCCATCGCGGACCAGTCGCGCACGATCCGGCTTCCCGTCCACCTGGTGGAGGAGCTGGGCCGTGTACGCAGGGTGCAGCGCGAGTTCAACCGTGAGCACGGACGCGATCCTGAGCCCGCGGAGATCGCCGCCGAACTCGACTCCACGCCGGAGCGCATCGCCGACGTGCTGGACTGGGCGCGCGACCCCGTGAGCCTCAACATGTCGGTGGACGACGAGGGCGAGACCCAGTTCGGCGATCTTGTCGAGGACACCTCGGCCGCCTCGCCGGAGGACTCCGTGCTCGTCATGCTGCGGCGTGAGGAACTGGAGGACCTGATCGACCGGCTCGACGACCGGACCGCGTCCATCATCCGGGCGCGCTACGGGATCGTGGACGGCCGCGAGCGCACGCTGACCGAGGTCGGCAAGCAGCACGGCCTGACCCGTGAACGCATCCGGCAGATCGAGAAGCACGCCTTGGCCGACCTGAAGCGCATGGCGCGCCAGACCGGGCTGTCCATCGAGGCGGCCTGACCCTCTGCGGGCGCCCTCCGCGGCGCCCGCTTCGCCCCCCACCCAAGACTCGGGCTCCGGTGCCACCCCCCTGCACCGGGGCCCGACCCCTGTCCGGAGCCGGCCCGGCCGGGGATCCCCGTACCCTGGAGCCCATGAGCAGTTCCGACCCCCACCCCGCCGCGCAGTCCACACCCGGCCGGCCGCGCGAACCACGCGACCCCGCCACGGCGCTGGTCTTCGACGACCCGCTGGACCGGCAGTCGATCGACGACACCGACGCGGGCTGGGGCGATCGACCCGGGCAGGGCGGTGCGGGAGATCTCGCGCGCTTCCTCGACGAGAAGCCCCCGCACCACATCTGAGACGGACCTGCCGTGGCGTGCCTACGGGTGCGTCCGGTTCCCGCCGCCGTAGTCGTAGGGCGCCGGGATGGTGTGCCCCCCGCCGTTGCCCTGCTGGCGGGCGAGCAGGTCACGGATCTCGGTGAGCAGCTCCAGCTCGGTCGGGCCGGCGGCGGCCTCATCTTCCTTGCCCGCCTTCCGCCGCTCGTTGAGCTTGTTCATCGGAAGGATCAGCAGGAAGTACACGACCGCGGCCGTGATCAGGAAGGTCAGCGCGGCACCGGCCACGGAGCCCCACAGCAGGCCAACGCCCTTGGAGAGCTCGCCGCCGGAGGCGACGCAGGGCTTCTCGATGCAGACGATGTAGCCGTCGAGGTTCTTGGTGCCGATGGCACCGATCACCGGGTTGATGAGGCCCTTCACGAACGCATCGACGATCTTGCTGAACGCCGCGCCGACGACGACGGCGACAGCGAGCTCGACGACATTGCCACGCAGAAGGAAGGCTTTGAAGCCCTTCAAGGGACGATTTCCTTTCGAACGACCGTGCATGTTCGGCCTACGGAACCCTGGCGAAGCAGCGGGCTCCACCATGGGACGGGCGGCGGAACCCTGGGGTCCGTGAGCGGTTCGGCCTCTGAGGGTACGGGCTTGGGGCCCGCGCGACACACCCCTGTCCGACTCGCCCTGACCCGCCCCCTCCGCCGAGGAGGTCTCTCGGCACGCGGTCGGAGCGGTCACCGCAGTGCCAGCGACAGAGGGGTCTCCGCTGCGGCACCCGAGAGCGCGACCGCCGTCCCGCGCGGAACCGAGAGCACGATCAGCGCACCGCTCCCGCCGCCCCCGGCGGCCGGGCCGCCGAGACCGCCGGAGAACCCCTCGGACTCCCGCGGCACGGCTACCACGGGCGCGGCCCGCGCGACGATCCGTGCCGCGGCCATCACGTCCACCCGATCGCCGGGGCGCACGAGCCGTACCGCCTCCGCGTCCGCGATCCGGACCGGCGCGCGCACCGTGTCCCGCGCCGTGACGACCGCCGCCGGCGCGGGCCCCGCCCGGCCGGACCATGCGGGACGAGGGGCTTCCCGGGGCGCGGCGGCCGCGACCGCCGCGGCCGTCATGGCCAGACCCGCCGCCACCATCCGGCGTCGCTGCCGCAGCACCCGCCGTAAGCGGTGGCTCCCACCGCCCGCCCTGATCGGTGCGAAGTCCGGCACCGCGCACGGCGCCGGTGCCCCGGCGCCCGCCCGGGAGATCGCACCCGCTGCCGCTGCCGCTGCCGCCGCACCGCTCCCGCTGTTCATGCCTGTCACGCCGTCCACACCTTCCACGCCCGTCCTGTTCATCACTGGGACCACCCCCGTCACTCGCTCGCGCCGCCGGACCGCGCCGGACCGCGCGGGACCCTGCTTGATCCGGCGGTCCGGATCGGCACGAACCACGATGCCGCAGCGCACCGACGGCCGTTCTCGGCCTGTGGATTACTCACCGGTTGTGGATAACTTCGTCGCCTGGTCGAGGGGATCGCGGGCCCAGACCTGGCGGCACGGCCTGGGCGGTGGTGTGCTGGGTAGCGAAACGAAGCGCCTGAGCCCGACAACGGGAGGTGGTCGACGTGCCCAGGCAGACACTGAACGACGGCCTGTCCGGAAAACCCAGATCGCACCCGGGCGATGTGGCCCGCCGCGCCGCGGAGCGGCGGGAGCAGCTGGGGCTCAGCCGCGAGGAAGTGGCCGCACGGGCCGGGATGACGCCGGGCTATGTGCGTTACGTGGAGGAGCAGTGCCACCACACCATCGGCACCAGTGCCCTCCTCCGTCTCGCGGGCGCCCTGCGGACCACGGCCAGCCGGCTACTCGGGGGCGACCTCGAGAATGGCCCGGACGGCGTGGCGACCGGGCAGCCGGTGCCCTGCGACCTGGACATCGACGAGTGCTGGACTCGGCTGTCCGGGCAGGACGTCGGCAGGATCGCGCTGACTACCGCCACCGGTCATCCAGCCGTCCTGCCGGTCATCTACTCCGTTGCCGAGGGCGCCATCGTCTACCGCACGGCGCAGCAAGCCCTGCCTGCCGCCAAGCGCGGTACGGAGGTCGCCTTCGAGGTCGACCGGTTCGACGCGTCCCTCAGCGCCGGCTGGAGCGTGCTGCTCCTCGGGATCGTCGAGCACGTCACCGACTCCGACGAGGTGCGCGCACTCGCCCAGGACGCCCACCCCGACCCGTGGGCCGACGGCACCGACGACCTGTGGATACGGATCGTCCCCTCGAACGTCACGGGGTGCCTGATACGGGCCGAGTGAAGCCCGGCGCTGATCGCCGTCAGCGCGGCACGAGCACGGCCGCGCCGTTGACGCGGTCGGCGGCCAGGTCCCCCAGGGCCCGGTCCGCACGGTCCAGCGGGTACGGGGTGACGGTCACCCGGATCCCGATCCTGGCCGCCAGGGCCAGGAACTCCTGTCCGTCCTGTCTGGTGTTGGAGGTGACGCTGCGCAGATTCCGTTCCTGGAACAGATGGCGCTGATAGTTGAGCGAGGGGATATCCGTGAGGTGGATGCCGGCGACGGCCAGCGTGCCCCCGCGGTCCAGAGCCTCCAGAGCGACCGGCACCAGATCGCCGACCGGCGCGAAGAGGATCGCGGCGTCGAGCGGTTCCGGGGGGCGGGCGTCGGCGCCGGCCGCAGAGGCCGCACCGAGTTCCAGTGCGAGTTCGCGTGCCTTCGCGGACCGGGTGAGCACATGCACGGTCGCGCCCTCGTCCAGCGCGACTTGCGCGGCGATGTGTGCCGAGGCCCCGAAGCCGTAGATGCCCAGCCGTCCGCCGTGCGGCAGGTCGCTGCGGCGCAGTGCGCGGTAGCCGATGATCCCGGCGCACAGCAGGGGCGCCAGGTGCACGGCGTCTCGGCCGTCGGCGTCCTCGGGCAGCGCGTACGCATAATCCTCCGGGACGGTGGTGAAGTCCGCGAAGCCGCCGTCGGCGTCCCAGCCGGTGTAGAGGGAGTCCGGGCACAAATTCTCCCGCCCGGACCGGCAGTAGGCGCAGTTCCCGCAGGTGCCGCGCAGCCAGGCCACGCCGACCCGGTCGCCCTCGGTGAAGCGGCCGGCAAGCTCACCGGTGGCGACGACCCGCCCGACGACCTCATGCCCGGGCACGGTCTCCCGGCGGTGCGGGGGAAGGTCTCCCTCGGCCAGATGGAGATCCGTCCGGCAGACGCCGCACGCCTCGACGCGCAGCAGCAGCTCCGTCGGTCCCGGCACCGGTTTCGGCCGGGCGACGCGCACCAGTGGCTCCGTGATCATGGACCCGGGCCGGTCGACGACCCAACCGCTCAGCATGCTTCCAGTCTGTGGCCCGAGGCCATCGCCGCGCACGGCGAAACAGGTCGGGAGACGGCCGCCGCGGGACCGGCCTCGCAGGCTCCGCGATCCCCCGATCGGGCGTACGCCGAAGGCCCCGGTCGATGCCGACAGGGGGCCTTCGCCCGAAATGGGGCGCCGCTCAGGCGATCCGCGCGGGCGGGCCGCGCAAGCACTCCGCTCAGGCGGCGGAGGTGCTCGCCGAGCTCGACGAGGAGCCA
Organism: Streptomyces sp. RLA123; assembly: GCF_056270165.1. Classification (NCBI taxonomy): domain Bacteria; kingdom Bacillati; phylum Actinomycetota; class Actinomycetes; order Kitasatosporales; family Streptomycetaceae; genus Streptomyces; species Streptomyces sp. RLA123. The sequence goes on from NZ_JBWDOR010000003.1 coordinate 4,693,967, forward strand.
CCGCTGCCCGAGGACGAGCTCGTCGAAGAGGACGACGAAGACGAAGACGAAGACGAAGAGCTCTTCGACTCGGAGCCGCTGCCGGCCTTGGCCGCGGGGGCGCTGCTGGACGACGAGCTGCGGCTGTCGGTCCGGTAGAAACCGGATCCCTTGAAGACAACGCCGACCGCGGAGAAGACCTTGCGCAGGCGGCCTTGGCACGCCGGGCACTCGGTGAGCGCGTCGTCGCTGAACTTCTGCACCGCCTCGAGGCCCTCGCCGCACGCGGTGCACTGGTACTGGTAGGTCGGCACTTGCTCCTCCTGGCACTCTGACTCATTGAGTGCTAACGACGGTCAATAGTGCAGCATTCCGCGGCGTCAGTCCACCGTGACCGGCACTCGGTGACCGATACCACTGCCGTCTCCGCGTGCCGCGACCAGTCCCGCGGAGTGGGGAGAGAGCCTGCCGCGCAGTGCCAGCAAGGTGATCAGCGCCAGCGCGGTACCCGCCAGGGGCACGGCGAATCCGGCGCTCGCACCGATGCCGTCCGCGAGCCGGCCGGCGGCCGTGGCCGCCGCCGCCTGCCCGAGCGCGACCGCGCCCGTGAGCCAGGTGAACGCCTCCGTGCGGACCTGCGCGGGCACCAGCGATTCCACCAGGGTGTAGCCGGTGATCAGCGCCGGGGCGATGGCCAGCCCCACCAGCAGCCCGAGCCCGCCCAGCAGCGGGACGGTGTGTGCCGCCCAGAGCATCGAGGTGGCCGCGGTCAGCGCGGCGTAACCGACGACCAGCCGCCGCCGCGGCCCGGACTTCCACGCCACCGCGCCGCAGACGACGCCCGCCAGCATGTTGCCCGCGGCGAAGGTGCCGTACAGCAGGCCGTTGATGCCCGGCCGCCCGATCTCCTCGGTGAAGGCCGTCATCGAGACCTGCATGCCGCCGAAGACGGCGCCGATGCCGAGGAAGGCCACCGCGAGCACCCGCACACCCGGCACCGTCAGCGCCGAGGGCTGCCGCGCGCGGGCGCCGTCCGCGGCGCGGGGGGCGGGCGCGGGCGCGGTCCGTCGCTGCACCGCGAAGATCAGGCCGCCGGCCAGGGTCAGCGCGGCCTCGGCGAGCAGCCCGGCCGCCGGATGGACGCCGGTGCTCAGTGCCGTGGCCAGTACCGGGCCGATGACGAAGGTGAACTCGTCGGTCACCGACTCGAAGGCCGTGGCGGTCTGCAGCAGCGGGGACTTGTCCGGCAGGGTGGCGGCCCAGCGCGCGCGCACCATGGGCCCGATCTGCGGCACCGAGGCGCCCGCGGGCACCGCCACCGCGAGCAGCGCCCACAGCGGGGCGTGCGCGAGGGCGAGCAGCGACAGCAGTGTCACGGCCGCCGTGTGCACGATCACGCCGGGGACGAGCACCGCGCCCTGCCCGAAGCGGTCGGCGAGCTTGCCGCTCTGCGGGGCGAACAGCGCCATGGCGACGCCGGTGACGGCGGACACGGCTCCCGCGGTGCCGTAGGAGCCGGTGGTGTGCTGCACCAGCAGCACGATGCCGATCGTCAGCATCGCGAAGGGCTGCCGGGCGGTGAAGCCGGGCAGCAGGAACGTCCACGCACCGGGTGTACGCAGCAACTGTCCGTAGCCGGGGCGCCCTGTGCCGGAGGTACGGCCCCGGCGGGGCCTCAGGGGCGAGCGACGGGAGGATCGAGTGACCGTGGATGCCACGGCCCGGGCCTTTCTGCCGCCTGGTAGCGCACCCTGGACGCCTGGTCGCGTACGGTGCGCCGAGAGCTGTCCTCTCGCGCTTGACCGAGGTAGATACCGGGTGTCCGGCCGCCGGGCGGTCGCGCCAGCTCTGCGTCAGGCAGAGTTGGTGGTGACTGTCGTGCAGCCATGTTAACGGCTGGTTTCGCGGCCCGATTCCAGCCATCCGGCCAGCTTGCCGCCCCGGCCGACGGCGCGCAGCCGGGCTTCGGCCCTGTCGCGCACGGGGTCGGTCGCGACGACCAGGAGTTCGTCGCCGGTCCGCAGCACGGTCGTCGGCAGCGGCACGAAGCTCTTGCCCTCCCGGACGACGAGCGTCACCGCGGCCCCCGGTGGCAGCCGCAGTTCGTTGACCTCCACGCCGTGCATGCGGGACCGGGCGGGGATGCGCATCGACAGCAGATGGCCGCGCAGCCGTTCCAGCGGGGCCGACTCGATGCCGAGGTCCTCGGCCGCACCCAGGTCCTCGATCCGCAGTGCCTTGGCGATCCACGGCAGGGTGGGCCCCTGCAGCAGGGTGTAGACGATCACCAGGACGAAGACGATGTTGAAGATCCGCTCGCTGTGCTGGACCTTGGCCACCATCGGGATGGTGGCGAGCACGATGGGCACCGCGCCGCGCAGTCCGGCCCAGGAGACCAACACCTGTTCGCGGAAGGGCGTTCGGAACGGCAGCAGACTCGCGGTCACGGACAGGGGCCGCGCCACCATCGTCAGCACGAGCCCGACGACGATCGCCGGCACGATGTCGTCGCCCAGTTCGTGCGGGGTCACCAGCAGGCCCAGCAGCACGAACAGCCCGATCTGCGCGATCCAGGCGAGCCCCTCGGCGAAGCCACGGGTGGCCGGCCGGTGCGGCAGTTTGGCGTTGCCGAGCACGACGGAGGCGACGTAGACGGCGAGGAAGCCCGAGCCGTGCGTCATGGCTCCGCCCGCGTACGCGAGGACGGCGATGGCCATGACCGCGATCGGGTAGAGGCCGGAGGCGGGCAGCGCGACGTGGCGCAGGGCGTACGCGCCGAGCAGGCCGACCGCCAGGCCGACGACGGCGCCGATCGCCAGCTCCAGGAGGATCTCGCCCAGCAAGAGGCCCCAGTTGTGCACCGGCCAGTGCTCGGAGAAGGCGACGACCAGGATGACCACGGGCGCGTCGTTGAAGCCGGACTCGGCTTCCAGGACACCGGTCAGCCGTGTCGGCAGCGGTACCCGGCGCAGCACGGAGAAGACCGCTGCCGCGTCGGTGGAGGACACCACGGCGCCGATGATGATCGACTGCCGCCAGTCGAGTCCGACGAGGTAGTGCCCGCCTGCCGCGGTGACGCCGACGCTGACCGCGATCCCGAGGGTCGCGAGCACCGAAGCGGCCGGCATCGCCGGTTTGATCTCGCGCCACTTGGTGCCCAGACCGCCTTCGGCCAGGATCACCACAAGTGCGGCATATCCCAGCACTTGGGTCAATTCGGCGTTGTCGAATTTGACGCCGAGGCCGTCCTGCCCGATCGCGACGCCGATGCCCAGGTAGATCAGCAGGGTGGGCAGTCCGCTGCGCGAGGAGAGACGCACGGCGACCACTGCGATGAGCAGCACGGCGGCGCACACCAGCAGGAGCTCGTTGAGGCGGTCGACAGTCAGGAGCCCGTCCTTTCACCGCAGTTCATTGCCTTGCCTAATATTTTACCTGCGCTTGAGGCCGTTGCGTTCTCTGCACGCGTTCGGGAGTGGCTTCTGCACCGCTTCCGTACGGCTTCCGTCCTCGCTCCAGGCACCGCTTGGGAGGCCGCGGGACACTACGCCTAAGGTGGCCCCTAGCAATCGGTCCACCCTGCCCTCGAAGGACATCGATGCCCGCCAAGACAAAGTCCCGCCGCGTGCGCCTGATCGTGATCGGGGTCGTACTCCTGCTGGTGGCGGGCATCGCCTTCGGGTCGTACTGGAGCGTGGCCACCGTCCGCGCCTCCCTCCCGCAGACCACCGGAACGCTGCAGCTCAAGGGGCTGTCGGGGCCCGTCCAGGTCAAACGGGACGGCAACGGCATCCCGCAGATCTACGCGGACACCCCGCAGGACCTCTTCCGCGCCCAGGGGTACGTCCAGGCGCAGGACCGTTTCTACGAGATGGACGTGCGGCGGCATCTGACCGCGGGCCGTCTCTCGGAGATGTTCGGCAGCGGCCAGGTGGAGACCGACGCCTTCCTGCGCACGCTGGGCTGGCGCAAGGTCGCGCAGGCCGAGTACGACACCAAGCTCTCGCAGACCACCAAGGACTACCTCCAGGCCTATTCGGACGGCGTCAACGCCTACTTGGCGGGCCACAAGGGCGCCGACCTCTCCGTGGAGTACGCGGCCCTCGCGCTGACGAACGACTACTCCCCGGAGAAGTGGACGCCGGTCGACTCGGTCGCGTGGCTCAAGGCCATGGCCTGGGACCTGCGCGGCAACATGCAGGACGAGATCGACCGCGCGCTGCTGACCAGCCGGTTGAACAAGGGCCAGATCAACAGCCTCTACCCGGCCTACCCATACACGCGGCACCGGACGATCGTCGACGACGGAACGGTCAATACCGTCACGGGTGCGTACGAACCGGCCGATTCCGCCACGAATGGCGCGTCCGGCGACACTTCGGGCACCGGTACGGGAACAGGTACGGGAACGGGAACGGGTACGGGAACAGGCACCGACGGGGGCACGGGAACCGGCACCGGCACCGATGGGGGCACCGGCACCACCGTCGACGAAGCCGCCGGCACCCTGCAGTCGCAGCTCGCCTCGCTCACCGGCACCCTCGACCAGATCCCGGCGCTGCTCGGCCCCAACGGCAACGGCATCGGCTCCAACTCCTGGGTCGTCGACGGTGAGCACACCACCACCGGCAAGCCGCTGCTCGCCAACGACCCGCACCTGGCGCCCCAGATGCCCTCGCTCTGGTACCAGATGGGCCTGCACTGCACGACGGTCTCCAAGGCCTGCCCCTTCGACGTCGCCGGCTACACCTTCTCCGGCATGCCGGGCGTGGTCATCGGCCACAACCAGTCGATCGCCTGGGGCATGACAAACCTGGGCGCCGACGTCACCGACCTGTACCTGGAGAAGGTCTCCGACGACGGATACCTGTACGACGGCAAGACGGTCCCGTTCGACGACACCAACACCCGCCAGGAGACGATCAAGGTCGCCGGGGGAGCGGACCGCACGATCACCGTCCGCACCACCAACAACGGTCCGGTGGTCTCCGACCGCAGCTCGGAGCTGCTCAAGGTCGGTGACCGGGCGCCGGTGGACAACTCCGCGCCCGACCGTGGCGACGGCTACGCGATCTCCCTGAAGTGGACCGCCCTGGCGCCGTCCAAGACGATGGACGCGGTCTTCGAGCTGGACACGGCGACCGGCTGGGAGGAGTTCCGGACCGCGGCCCGCGACTTCGCCGTCCCCTCGCAGAACCTGATCTACGCCGACAACAAGGGCGCGCACGGCAACATCGGCTACCAGGCCCCCGGCGACGTCCCGATCCGCGCCGCCGGCTACAACGGGACCTACCCGGCACCCGGCTGGGACCCGAAGTACCAGTGGAAGGGGATGATCCCCTTCGACGCCATGCCGTGGGAGAAAAACCCGAAGCGCGGCTACGTCGTCACGGCCAACCAGGCCGTCGTCGACCAGAACAAGTACCCCTACCGGCTCACCCAGGACTGGGGCTACGGCACGCGCAGCCAGCGCATCAACGACCTGATCGCGTCCAAGATCAAGGACAGCGGCCTGGTCTCGATGGACGACATGCAGAAGATGCAGAGCGACAGCAGCAGCGAGATCGCCAAGCTGCTGGTGCCGTACCTGTTGAAGATCGACATCAAGAACGACAAGGACGACTACGTCCGCAACGCGCAGAAACTGCTGGAGAGCTGGGACTACAACCAGGACGCGGACTCCGCCGCCGCGGCCTACTTCAACGCGGTCTGGCGCAACACCCTCAAGCTCGCTTTCGGCAACAAGCTGCCCAAGGAGCTGCGGCCGAAGGGGCAGTGCCTGACCGTGCCGGCGACCGACAAGTCCGGTCCGGTCGACGACCTCAGCGGCGAGTCCAAGCTCGTGCGCGAGTGCGGCCAGCGCGACGCGGACCAGGCGCAGCCGGACGGCGGCGACCGCTGGTTCGAGGTGGTGCGGTCGATCATCAAGGACGAGGACAACCCGTGGTGGACCACGTCCCCCACGGCCTTCTACGACAAGGACAGCGGCAAGCCGCGCACGACCCGCGACGAACTGCTCGCCCAGGCCATGAAGGACGCCCGCTACGAGCTGACCGCCAAGCTCGGCAAGAACATCGACACCTGGAGCTGGGGCCGGCTGCACCAGCTGGAGCTGCGCAACCAGACGCTGGGCACGGGCGGCCCGGCGGTCGTCCGCTGGCTGCTGAACCGCGGGCCCTGGAACCTCGGCGGCGGCGAGGCGGCGGTGAACGCCACCGGCTGGAACGCGGCCGGCGGCTACGAGGTCGTCTGGGTGCCGTCGATGCGGATGGTGGTCTCGCTGGGCGACTTCGACAAGTCGCGGTGGATCAACCTCACCGGCGCCTCCGGCCACGCCTACAGCGCGCACTACTCGGACCAGACGACGAAGTGGGCCAAGGGCGAGCTCCTGCCGTGGGCGTTCACCCAGCAGTCCGTCGACGCGAGGACGGAGGACACGCTCGCGTTGACGCCGTGAGGCGCTGAGAGCGTGAGGCGCTGACGCCGCACATACGTCGAGGGGCGGGCCCGCGGGCCCGCCCCTCGCGCGTTCAGCGCCGCCCGGCCGGCCCGAACCGCAGCACGCCGTCCGCAGTCACCGCCGCGTCCACCGGCCGGTCGTGCGGCTCGGCGGGCACGCGGTCCAGCACCTCGTGCCCGTAGAGCAGGACCACCAGGGCCGGCGTCGCCCCGCACGCCGCCAGGCGGGCCAGCACGCGGTCGTAACTGCCGCCGCCGCGCCCCAGGCGCAGGCCGCGCGCGTCGACCGCGAGGCCCGGAAGCAGCACGGCGTGGGCGACCGTGACGGCGTCGGGGCCGAGGCGGGGGCCGGTGGGCTCGTACAGGCCGCGCGGTGTCCGCACGAGCGCGTCCGGGCCCTCGTAGGGCCCCCAGTCCAGATCGTTGTCGGGCAGCAGGACGGGCAGCAGGACCCGCTCGCCGCGCTCACGCAGCGCCTCCAGCAAGGCACGGGTGCCTGGTTCCGCACCCATCGAGACGTAGGCGGCCACGGTCCGGGACCCGCCGGACAGCTCGGGCAACTCCAGCGCGTGCCGCGCGATTCCCCGCTCGGACTCCGACCGGAAATCTGCTGTAAACCCGTTCCTCATCCGAAGGAGACTTTCCCGCAACCCGGCCTTGCTAGCCTGGTTGCCACTCATTTGGCCCACAATCGCCGCCTATCCCCTTCAAGCAACCGGAACTTCACCTTCACCTCATACGCAGCGGTTATTGTGCAGAGCATGACTCACGCGCGTACTCGGATCAGCAAGGCTGTCATCCCCGCAGCCGGCCTCGGCACCCGTTTCCTCCCCGCCACCAAGGCGACGCCCAAGGAAATGCTGCCGGTCGTGGACAAGCCCGCGATCCAGTACGTGGTCGAGGAGGCCGTCGCGGCCAACCTCTCCGATGTCCTCATGATCACCGGCCGCAACAAGCGCCCGCTCGAGGACCACTTCGACCGCAACTACGAGCTCGAAGAGGCGCTGACCCGCAAGGGCGACGAGTCCCGGCTGGCCAAGGTCCAGGAGTCCAGCGACCTGGCCACCATGCACTACGTCCGCCAGGGCAACCCCCGGGGCCTCGGCCACGCGGTGCTCTGCGCCGAACCGCACGTCGGCGACCAGCCCTTCGCGGTCCTGCTCGGCGACGACCTGATCGACCCCCGCGACCCGCTGCTCAGCACCATGATCGACGTGCAGGAGCAGCACGGCGGCAGCGTCGTCGCTCTGATGGAGGTCGACCCCGGCCAGATCCACCTGTACGGCAGCGCGGCGGTCGTCCCCACCGGCGACGACAACGTGGTCCGGATCACCGACCTCGTCGAGAAGCCCGCGGCGGGCGAGGCCCCTTCCTCGTACGCCATCATCGGCCGCTACGTCCTGGACCCGGCGATCTTCGGCGTGCTGGGCAAGACGCGGCCCGGCCGCGGCGGCGAGATCCAGCTGACCGACGCCCTGCGTGAACTGGCCCAGGCGGGCGGCCCGGACGGCCCCGTGCACGGCGTGATCTTCAAGGGCCGGCGCTACGACACCGGAGACCGTGCCGACTATCTGCGTGCCATTGTCCGACTGGCATGCGAACGTGAGGACCTGGGCCCGGACTTCCGGTCCTGGCTGCGTTCGTATGTCAGCGAGGAGATGCAAGCTTGAGCAGTAGCACGGCCGCCGGTGCCGATCGCGTCTGGTCCGTCTCGGAACACCTCGACAACATCCTCCGGCAGCTGAGGCCACTGGAGCCGATCGAGCTGCAACTGCTCGACGCCCAGGGGTGCGTGCTCGTCGAGGACGTCATGGTGCCGGTGTCGCTGCCTCCCTTCGAGAACAGCTCGATGGACGGCTACGCGGTCCGCACCACCGACACCCAGGGCGCCGACGACGAGCATCCGGCCGTGCTCACCGTCATCGGTGACGTGGCGGCCGGCAGCGGCGAGCCGCCGGCCGTCGGGCCGGGCGAGGCCGCGCGGATCATGACCGGCGCCCCGCTGCCGCCCGGTGCCGAGGCCGTCGTCCCGGTCGAGTGGACCGACGGCGGCAGCGGCGAACCGGGCCCCGTCAGCGGCATGTCCGCCGCGAGCCGTACGCCCGGTGCGTCGTCCGGCGAGGTCCGGGTCTACCGGCAGGTCGAGGCCGGCGCCCATGTCCGGGCCCGCGGCAGCGATGTGGCCGCCGGCGAACTGGCCCTCGCCGCGGGCACGGTACTGGGGCCGCCGCAGATCGCGCTGCTCGCCGCCGTCGGCCGTGCCGCGGTGCGGGTACGGCCCCGGCCGAGGGTCGTCGTGGTGTCCACCGGCAGCGAACTCGTCCCGCCGGGCGAGGCGCTCGGTCCCGGGCGCATCCACGACTCCAACAGCTACATGCTCACCGCCGCCGCGCGGGACGCCGGCGCCCAGGGGTACCGCGTCGGCGCGGTCGCCGACGACGCCGAGACCTTCCGCGCCACCGTCGAGGACCAGTTGATCCGCGCCGACATCGTGGTCACCAGCGGCGGCGTGAGCGTCGGCGCGTACGACGTGGTCAAGGAGGCGCTGGGCGAGGAGATCGAGTTCCGCACGCTCGCCATGCAGCCCGGCAAACCGCAGGGTTTCGGCTTCGTCGACGCGGGAGCCCGCGTCGAGACCGAGACGGCGGCGGAGGGCGGGGAGGCGCCCGCGGAGCCCGAACGCACCCCGCTGGTCGCGCTGCCGGGCAACCCGGTCAGCGCCTATGTCTCCTTCGAGTTGTTCGTGCGCCCCGCCATCCGGACGCTGATGGGCGTCGAGCCGGTCCACCGGCCGTCGGTGCGGGCGGTCTGCCCGACGGGCGTGACCTCCTCGCCGAAGGGCAAGCGCCAGTTCCTGCGCGGCCGCCACGAGGCCGCAACGGGCACGGTCACCCCTGTGGGCGGAGCGGGATCCCACCTGGTGGGGGCGCTCGCCCACGCCAACTCGCTGATCGTGGTCCCGGAGGACGTCACGGAGATCGCGGCGGGCTCCGAGGTCGACGTGGTGCTGCTCGACTGAGCGGGTAGCGTACTGCCCACGCGAGCACGCGCGAGCAGTGGGAGTGTCCGTAGCGATGACAGAACAGCAGGGTCTGACGCACATCGACCAGACGGGGGCGGCCCGCATGGTCGACGTCTCCGGGAAGGACGTCACCGCCCGCACCGCGCGCGCCACCGGCCGGGTCCAGGTCTCGCCGCGCGTCATCGAACTGCTGCGGGGCGAGGGCGTCCCCAAGGGCGATGCCCTCGCCACCGCGCGCATCGCCGGCATCATGGGCGCCAAGCGCACCCCGGACCTGATCCCGCTCTGCCACCCGCTGGCGGTCTCCGGGGTGACGGTCGATCTCGCCGTGGGCGACTCCTCCGTCGACATCACCGCCACGGTGCGGACCACCGACCGCACGGGCGTCGAGATGGAGGCCCTGACCGCGGTCAGCGTCGCCGCGCTCACCGTGGTCGACATGGTCAAGGCCGTGGACAAGGGCGCGGTCATCACGGACGTCCGGGTCGAGGAGAAGACCGGCGGCAAGTCCGGGGACTGGAGCCGCGGCGCGTGAAGGCACTCGCGATCACCGCGTCCAACCGCGCCGCCGCCGGGGTCTACGAGGACCGCGGCGGCCCTCTCGTCGTCGCCGGGCTCGCGGAGCTCGGCTTCACCGTGGACGGCCCGCGCGTCGTCCCGGACGGCGAGCCGGTCGGGCGGGCCCTGCGGCAGGCGGTGGCGGAGGGCTACGACGTCGTGGTCACCACCGGCGGCACCGGCATCTCGCCCACCGACCGCACTCCCGAGGCGACCCGCGACGTGCTGGACTACGAGGTCCCCGGAATCGCCGAGGCCATTCGCGCCGCCGGCCGCGAGAAGGTGCCCACGGCGGCACTCTCCCGTGGCGTGTCCGGCGTGGCCGGGCGCACCCTGGTGGTGAACCTCCCCGGATCGACCGGCGGCGTCAAGGACGGGCTGGCCGTACTGGCCCCCCTCCTCGTGCACGCCGTCGACCAGCTCCGCGGAGGCGACCACCCTATGTCTGGGAGACCGAGCTGAACGTGTCCTGGCCGGCGGAGCTGGCGGACGGGGACGTCCTCCTCCGCCCGATAAAGATGCGCGACCAGCGCGCCTGGCGTGAGGTCAACCGCCGCAACCGCGACTGGCTGAGGCCGTGGGAGGCCACCGTGCCGCCCGCCCCGCCCGGCCACCTCGCCCTGCGGCCCACCTACCGGCAGATGGTCCGGCACCTGCGCCACGAGGCCGTCTCCGGCCGCATGATGCCGTTCGTCATCGAGTACCAGGGGCGGCTGGCCGGGCAGCTCACCGTCGCCGGCGTCACCTGGGGCTCCATGTGCAGCGCCCACATCGGCTATTGGGTCGACGAGGCGGTCGCCGGACGCGGCGTGACGCCGACCGCCGTCGCCCTCGCGGTGGACCACTGCTTCCGCGCGGTCGGTTTGCACCGCATCGAGGTGTGCATCCGGCCGGAGAACGGGCCGAGCCGGCGCGTGGTGGAGAAACTCGGCTTCCGCGACGAAGGACTGCGCCCCCGCTATCTGCATATCGACGGGGCGTGGCGGGACCATCTCGTGTTCGCGCTGACGGCGGAGGAAGTGCCGGAGGGAATGCTCCACCGCTGGCACCAGGCACGACCTGGCACGGCTCACAAATAAGATATCTGTTCGAAATAAGTCGCCGTTCCGACTCTCGCACGAACGCAATCAGAAAAAAATTTCGGCGTATCAGCCAGATCGTGCGACACACCGCGCCAAATTGCGTATCCCCCGTCGTGAACCCCCCTACCGTGTGATGCGTGAGCAGCAGCGGCCTCATTTACGCAGTCATCGTCGGGGCCTGGGCTGCCTACTTGGTGCCGATGTGGCTCCGTAGGCAGGACGAGCTCAACGAAGCGCGCCCGACGGAACGCTTCAGCACCGCCATCCGGCTGCTGTCCGGACGCGCGGCGCTGGAGCGCAGGTACGCCAAAGAGGCGGACCCGGACGAGGAGACCGAGGGGGGAGACCCCACGGTCGACGTCCGGGACCTCGCCGTGCCCGCGCCCGAGGTGCCGGCCCAGCCCAGGCCACTGCAGGCCAAACCCCAGGCGCCGGCCGCGCAGGCCGGGGCGCAGTCCAAGGCCAAGCCCAATCCCCGGGCCAAGGTGCTCGCCGCGCGCCGGCGCACCACCACGCTGCTCTTCCTCGGCTTCACCTTCGGCATGATCGTGGCCGCGGTCGGCGGCGTCGCCTTCCTGTGGGCCCCGGGCATCCCCGCGGTGCTGCTCACGATCTACATCGCCCACCTGCGGGCGCAGGAGCGCCGCCGCTTCGAGGTCAAGATCGACCAGCGCCGCGCCGCCGAGGCCGCCAAGCGCCTGCGTGACGCCCGTACGGCCCGCGAGCACGCCCCCGAGGTCCCCGAGGTGGCCGAGCCCGCGCCACTCCCCCTGCCGGAGGAGCCGGCCACCGCCGACCGCCGCGCCCTCGTGGAGCAGACCGACCACGCGGAGTGGGTCGACCAGCAGCGCCCGCCCGCCGAGGACACCTGGGAAGTCCCGGCCCCCCGGCCCACCTTCTCCACCGCCCCCGTGGCCCCCCGCCGCACCCGCGACCGCTCCCGCACCCCCCTCTTCGACCAGCACTCCGACCGCGACCGCCCCCGCGCCGCCAACGAGTGACCGCCCCGGGGGTGAGCGGAGCACCCCTGCCGGGATGCTAGAGTTTTCCTCGTTGCAAGGGCCTGTGGCGCAGTCCGGTAGCGCACCTCGTTCGCATCGAGGGGGTCAGGGGTTCGAATCCCCTCAGGTCCACACAACAGACTGTTCTTGGCCGAGGTCGGGAACGGTTCATGAGATCCCATCCAGACCAGTGGTCTGGATGGGATTTTTTGCATTCCGGACCAGGTACGGCACGGATGCCGCTTGGGGAAGCCTCGTCGGGTGCCGAGGGCACGGAGGGCGGAGGAAGGACTCGACGGTCCTCAGGTTCCCGACCATGAGCTGGACGGCGGGCAGAAGGGTCTGAGCCACCCTTCCGCGACTCTGCCGCCTCTGGCGGGCGGGCAGAAACGTGTCGACCTGCTTTGCACGGCAATTGAGCCGCTGGCGTGGGAAGCACTGGCGGTCGCACCGTGGGACGAGCGCCGGGACGAGTGCGGCGGGCGCGCGGATTGTCCAGGTCGACGGTGTGCGGGGCGCGGCGGTTGTGTGCGGCGCGCCGCGATCGGTCGGCATCCGTGTCGCGTTCCTGGGGAGTCCCGCTGCCTCCGGGCCGGCTCAGGGAGTGAGCCGGCCCGGAGGCGGTTGCTGTCTCTTCTTTCGCCGCCGCGTCAGGGGGTGGGGCGCCGCAGATAGAGCCCGAACGCTATGTCGTAGAAGAGGAATGCGAGCAGCGTGATGCCCAGCAGGGGCAGGGCCCAGCCGAGTGCGGCGACGGCGGGGATGCCGATGATCAGTACCGGCAGGGGGAGTTGCCGCCACGTCCCTCGTGCGGGGGCCCTGCCGAGTGCCGCCGTGCGGTCGTTGCGCGTGGGGCGGCGCTGCCACCACATGCGGTAGCCCCACACGATGACGGAGATCAGGCCGACCGCGATCAGTGCCAGCAGGATCTGGTTGACGATGCCGAACAGCAGGCCCATGTGGCCCTGGACGCCGAGTTTGCTGAGCTTGGCCAGGACCGGGTAGTCGGCCCAGCGGCTCTCCGAGGTGACCTCGCCCTTGGCGGCGTCGACGGCGACCTGGTCGTAGTGGACCGGCCAGAGGTCGTCGTCCTGGGCCACGGTCCAGGCGCTCGTCGCATCGGCGGGCGGGGTCAGCTCCACCCGGCCCCCCAGGCCCGCGTCCCGTGCCACCGCGAGGACCGCGTCGAAGGCGGCCGGGTCCGTCGAGGCCGCGCCGTGTCCTGTGCCATGGCCGGCGTGCCCCGCGTGCTCGCCCTCCGTCTGCTCCGCTCCACCGGGCAGGGCGGTGACCAGTTCGGGCGCGTGCCCCTTGGCCGCGTCCAGCAGTGCTCCGAAGCGGGCGCCGGCGTAGTGGGACCAGGTCAGGCCGGTGGCGCTGAGAGCGAGCAGGCCGACGGCGAGCCACACACCGGTGGCCGCGTGCCGGGTGCGGGTACGCCGTACACCGCGAGCGGAGCGGTCCGGCAGCAGCACACCGCGTGCCGACCTGGCGCGCTGCCCGCGGGCACGCCCCAGCCACAGGACGAGCCCCCCGGCGACGATCACCCACAGCCAGCTGGCGGCGACCTCCGAGTACAGGCGACCGGTCTCACCCAGGTGCAGATTGCGGTGCAGGTCGTCCAGCCAGGTGGTCAGGGGTGTCGAGCCGTACCAGGTGGTGAGTTCGCCTTTGACCTCGGCGGTGTAGGGGTCGACGAACACCGTGCGCTGGTTCTCGCCCAGCTCCGGCAACGACAGCACCACCCGTGTGGTGTCCTCCGGGCCCGGCGGGGTGATGACCGAGGTCAGCGTGCCCTCCGGGTGGGCCTTCCGGGCCGCGGCGATCTGCTCCGCGAGCGGGCGCGGTTCGCTGCCGACCTCGGCCACGCCGAGCCGGTCGCCGTAGACGAGCTGGTCGAGTTGAGGGGTGAAGGTGTAGCCCAGCCCCGTCAGCGCGGCCACGAGCAGGAAGGGTGCGATGAACACCCCGGCGTAGAAGTGCAGCCGTACGAGGAGCGCCCGTACTCCGGTCCACGAGCGGCCTGGTTGTGCGGCACCGTCCCCCGGGGCATCAGCCTCCGTGACGGCCACCGCGGCCTCGTCGTGGTCGTCCTTCGGCGCTTGTTCCTGTGTTGAAGACATGCGTGCATCCCCAATCGGCACCCGGCGCACTGGGCGCGGGCGCTCGTGAAGTCGACGATTCGGTCCGCCTCGACGGCGGTACGGCGTGACACGCATGCCGCCCCGGAGCGCTGGAAGGCGCTGGGGGGCAGTGCTTGCGGGTACGCCGCACTGCGTCCGTCACCGCGAATGGGCGAGACGGACGGTCAGAAGCACATCGCTGACTTCGGTGGGCCCCGGCGCGTGACGCCGTGCCACAGGGCCGCCTGCCGCGACAGGCGTGAAGGGATGTCAAAGGACACCGGCCGCGCGGGGGCCGGTGGGACGACGGCGAGGTGGACGCGCGACGCCCGGCGCAGAGGAGCGAAGACGAACGCGGCCAAAGAGCGGCCGAGCTGGAAGGCGGCGGCCTCGCCGCGCCGCAGCCACAGACCGCACAGCACGGCGGCCGAGGCGTGAGCGCAGAACATGCCGGGGGACCAGCCGGCCATCGCGGCATCGCTCATGGGCATGGCATCGGCGGCGGCCGAAGCCCGATGGCCGACCGTCATCCCTCCCGCACCCGACGGGGCGGCGACGAAGGCCTGGGCGAGGCCGAACCAGCCGTGCAGGGCGAACTGAGCCACCACGGTCGCGGCCGTCACCACTGGAGCACCACGCTCGCGGCGACCTGCGAGCCACCATGCTCCGGCGGTCGTCGCGGCGAACGCGTACCCCAGCGCCCATCCCGGAACCGCCCGCGACATCAGGGCATGTCCGAGACCTGTCACCGCCACACACACGGCCGCGAACACCGCGGCACGCGTGAGGCGGAAGGCGGGCCCGGGCGTCATGAGCAGCCACGATGCCAGTCATCACCCGAATGGGGGATGGGGCGCACGGAAGCACCTACGGCGCACCCACGGCTGTGCTACGGCGTGCGGTCCGGGGGGGCCTACGGGGGCCGGGGTCGACCTGGAGCATGAACACCGTGCCGAGTCGGGCAACCCGACGTGCACCGCTCCGGTGGCGTGACAGGCTCACGCGTGCCGCCGAGCCTCCGGCGGGAGTGCCCCCTGCGTCGCGCAGCGCCACGGTGCCGGTGACCGGGCCGAGTTCCGCCGGTGCGCCGGAAGCGACGGCAGCATCCCGGATGATCTCGGCCCCGCGGCTGCATTGGTGCAGTTCAGCGGCCCGTTGTTGGTGTTGACAACGGTCACCGGTGCAGCCTTTGCGGAACCGCGTACTGGTGTGTTTCTCTGCCGTTCATCGACCGAACAGGGGAGAGCACACCATGAGCGCACACGACCATGGTCATCAGCACGGCGCCGATGACCATGAAGGCCACGCGCATGGAGTGTCCGCCGACGCCGATCGCCGTTGGCTCGGTCTCGCTCTGGGACTGATCGCCGGCTTCATGGCCATCGAGGTCGTCGTCGGCCTGATCGCCAGTTCCCTCGCGCTGCTCTCCGACGCCGCGCACATGCTCACCGACGCCGCGTCCATCGTGCTGGCCCTCATCGCCATGCGACTGGCAGCACGGCCGGCCCGGGGCGGCTTCACCTACGGCCTCAAGCGCGCCGAGATCCTTTCCGCCCAGGCCAACGGCATCACTCTCCTGCTGCTCGCCGCATGGCTGGCCTACGAGGCCGTGCGCCGCCTCATCTCACCGCCGGACGTGGAGGGCGGCCTGGTCCTGATCACCGCGCTGGCCGGCATCGTCGTCAACGTCGGCGCGGCCTGGTGCCTGTCACGAGCCAACCGAACGTCGCTCAACGTCGAGGGCGCCTTCCAGCACGTCCTCAACGACCTGTACGCCTTCATCGGCACCGCCGTGGCCGGACTCATCGTCGTGCTCACCGGCTTCGCCCGCGTCGACGCCATCGCGACGCTCGTTGTCGTCGGCCTCATGCTCAAGGCGGGCTACGGCCTGGTCCGCGCGTCCGGCCGTATCTTCCTGGAGGCGGCGCCCGCAGGCATCGACCCCGACGAGGTCGGCGACAGGCTCGTGGGCCACGACGCCGTAACCGAGGTTCACGACCTGCACATCTGGACCATCACCTCCGGCCAGCCGGCGTTGTCCGCGCACATCCTTGTCCGGCAGAACGGGGACTGCCACGCGGTCCGCCAGGACCTGGAGCACCTGCTCGCATCGGACTACGGCCTGACACACACCACTCTTCAGGTCGATCACGCCCCTGCCGAAGTGCTCACCGTGTCCGACCGCACTGACCGCACCGACCGCAAGGAGGGTCACTGCGACGACTCCCACGGCCCGGTGCACCGCGACGGTCCGCACAGCCATTGAGCGGCCGGGAGCGCCTGCACGCCCGACCGTTCCGGCACTCCGCAGGGCGGACCTACATGCCGCGGGGCTCCTGCGGTCGCGCGACGTGTCGACCTTCAGACGCGGATGCCGGCCCGTTCAGGGAACGCGGTCCGGCCCCGCTGACCGCGCCCCGCCGCGGGGGAGTTCGCCCTCCCTGCGCGGGGCTCGCCGCGCTCAGGCCTCGGCGGGCTCGGATTCCGCGCTGCGCGGCGCGGGAATGCCGGCTTCGACGGCTTCGACCGCCTCGGCTGGGCCGGCCGCCACGGCCGCCTCGGTCGCCACCGAGGGAACGAACGCCGCGTCGACGGGGTCCCCGGCGGCGAGGACGAACGGCCGCCGGTCGCGGCGGACGTCCCCGACGGTGAGGGCCACGACGGCCGCGGAACCCACGAACTCCAGCAGGTGCTGGGAACCGTCCACGAGGGTCTGCGACATCGCGTTCTGCGCGTACGCCCACAGATCGGTGAAGGCCGACGGCATCATGAACAGCGACAGGCCCGTGGAGAATCCCGTCGCGACTGGACGGCGCCTGGCGGCCAGCAGCATGCCGGCCCCGCACAGCACGGTGAGGCAGGCCCACTGGTACGGCGTGGACACTCCGAGGACCGCGCGACCGGTGCCCCTGCCGACGAGCAGGTCGCCGAGCACCGTGGGGCCCACCTGGAAGGCGGTCACCGTGTTCCGGCCGATGTAGAAGATGTTGAGCACCCCGAGCAGCACCCCGGAGGTGGTCGCCGTGACCTTCACGGGGCGGATCCTGCTGCCGGGCGTTCCGTCCGCGGCGGCGGCCTCGTACTCGATGTGCCGGGCCAGGAGCAGGAGCACGCCGAGGACCAGGGCGAGCGCCACGGCGAGAGCGGCGGTGATGCCGACGGCGGTCACCGAGGGGCCCTTGAGGGAGCCGAACCAAGGGTCGGTGGGCGAGTCGAGCAGGAAGTACCAGACCGCGGGGAGGCGGAAGCCGAGCGTCACGGCGCAGGCGGTCACCAGCAGTCCGCCGGCCCCCCGGGTACCGAGGAACGTGGCTGCCGCGGCGCCGAGTTGCAGCGCCGCCAGGCCCAGGTCCAGGGAGGACGTCGCCGACAGACCGGGGACGTAGCCGGTCGTCCACATGTCCCACGCGCCCGGCAGGCCGCGAACGGCGGCGTCGTACACGAGCCAGAACGCGGTCTGGACGAACAGCGCGAGGCTGAGCACGGCCATGGCGACACGCAACTGATGGACCGTCACGGCTGGCTGATACATGGCGCGCTGTCCCCTTTTATGTCTTCTGTGGCGTCTGCGTCGGGCGGTGGCCGATGCGGCGACGTGCCGGCGACGGAGCAGATCATAAGCCTGTTTCCGCGCGGCGCGAGAACTGAACAGGTCGTGGGAGAACGCGGCGTGACAAAGCATCAGACACAAGGGAAATGATTCGTCCGGATCGGCGCCACGCATTCCATTCCCGGGCGCCGGCGTTCCATTCGGGCGGGGGTGCCACCGGCGGCGCGACGGCACGGGGCTCGCGCGCTGCGCCGCGGACCACGGAACGGCCGGCTTTCCGCTCGGCGCCGGTACGGGGGCCCGGGGCCCGACCGGGGCTTCCCGCCCGCCGACGGCGATGGGAGCAGAGTGCCGCTCTTGTCCCGCCGGAACGGCACTCTGGCACGGCCGTTCTATTTCGTGAGCCGCGCGGTCGGCAATAATGCGGACGAGCGGCTTTCGACTCGGCCGCGGCGCGTTGTGCGCGCCGTGCCTCGCTGCGGGGGTGACCCGGCCGCGAGCGGCCTCACGGGCAATGGCGCCCGCATGATGTGGCGGTCCCCCGCGGGGCGACGTCCCGAAACCGGCGGCCGACCGCAATGGATCAAGGAATTGCCTTCACGTCCCATGACTGAGCCACTCATGACTTCCCTGCGCGCACGGACGGTGCCCGTGGTCGTACGCACGGTCCCCGCAGGGGGCGTGGTCCGGGCCTCGCGGAACGCCGCCGTCCCGGCGCCCCGGACGCGCACGCGCCGCGAACCCGCGGGTGGGCCCCGTACCGACGGACGGACGCCGTGAGCCCCGCGCCGAGCCGCGACGGTGCGATCCGGTACCGGGCCGACATGGTCCTGACCGCCGAGCAGGCGCGGACGTCCGAGCGGCATTTCATGGACTGGGAGCGCGGCCCGTTCTCCCACCTCACACGGCTTGCCGTTCCGCACTTCGCCGTCCCCCGCGGATTCCGTTTCGTCGCGAACGGTCATCTCATCGACGGGCTGCTGTCCGCCCAGGTGTACTGCGACACGCTGACAGGGGTGTCGGGAAATCATCTCGACGGGGATCCGGTGGTTGCCGACCTGGTCACCTCGGGCTGGATCGAGTTCGCGGAGGGGAAGAAAAAGCACTCGGTGCGGCCCGGGCAGATATGCATTCGCGACACGAAGACATCCTGGGAGTTCGCCTGCGCGCCGGCGACGACCGCGCACGTGATTTCTGTTCCGCGGCACCTGGTGCTGCCGCACATCGGTTCGCGGAAATCCCTCGGGGGAGCCCAGATATCGGACATTGACGTCCCCGAGGTCCGCTTCTTCGTCAATTTCCTGGAAGCGATCGAAAAAAGCAGCAGCGACCTGGAGAGATCGGCCGTCGCGCGGAAGATGGCCAGGGACGCCTGTGCGGCGCTGTTCTCGCACATTATCTCGGAGCGACCCGGATCGGCGCCCAGTGACCATCCTCAGGCCGTGGTGGCGGCCGCCAAGAGCGTCATGGAGAAGCATCTCGAAAGCGGCGACCTCTCTCCGCCGATGGTCGCCAGGAGCGTCGGGGTGTCCCTGCGCACGCTCCACCGGTGCTTCTCGGCGTCCGGTGACTCGGTCATGGCGTTCGCGCGGCGGCGGCGTCTGCAGAAGGCGCACGACGAACTCATGACCCTGGGCAGCGCGGCCGGGATGTCCGAGATCGCGGCGCGCTGGCATTTCTCGGACGCGAGTCACTTCATCCGGCACTTCAGATCCGCCTACGGGGCCACGCCCGCCGCGTACTTGAGAGATCAAAGAAAGTGAGTTCCTCATGACGACCCGAGAGCACGACCCGCTCGAGCCGATCGCCACGGCGTATGCCGGCCTCCTGGGGAACCTCGCGTCCCTGACCACGGGGCGCACGCGCAGAGGCCCGGGTGGCGCCGTGCTGGCCGTCACCGGGGCACCGGTCGCCTCGATGAACGGGATCCTCGCTCCCGGCCTGGAGCCGGATCCGGACGAGATAGCCGCGCTGGCGGCCTCCGAGCCCTGGGACCTTCCGTGGAGCGTCCACGTCCGCGGGGTGCCGGGCTCCGGCGTCACCGAGGTGGCGGCGCGGAACGGACTCACCCGCATCCACCGCTCGCCGCTCATGGTCCGGCGCCCCGACCGGGGAATGCCGGAGGAACCGGCGATCGGCTCGCTGAAGATACGGGCGATGGACAGCGGTGAATCCGGCCTGTACGCCGCGGTCATGGCGGAGGGCTTCGAGGTGCCGCCCGAGGTGTTCCGGATCTTCGCCGATCCCGCGCTGGAACGCATGGACGGTGCGACGTTCTTCCTGGCCGAGGCGGACGGTGTTCCCGTGGGGACCGGCATGGCCGTCGTGACCGGCGCTCTGACCGGGATCTTCAACATCTGCACACTCCCGGGCCACCGGCGTCGCGGCTACGGCATGGCCGTCACCATGGAGATGGTCCGGGCCGGCTATGCCCTGGGCGCCACCACCGCCTATCTCTACGCGAGCGAGATGGGCGAACCCGTCTACGCCTCGGCGGGCTTTTGCACCGAGGAGTACCTGACGACGATCTCGGCTCCGTCACCGGAGTGACGAGCGGTGTCCCGCACGCCCGGCCGGGTGGCGCGATGCTCGAACGGTACGTGTGACCCGGCCGGCCGTCGGGGGTCAGCGCAGCGGGTTGGGGAGGCGGGCCCATCGGTCGCCCGGGGCGGGGGACTCCAGGCGCATCAACGTCAGGGCCTTGACGGGCAGTTCGGGGGCGAACAGGGCGGCCCGGTCGGTGCGGGTGTCCGGGGTGTCCGGGAGGGCGTCGCAGGCGCGTACGGCCTCCGCCGCGACGGCGCCCCACAGGCCGGCCTCGGTGGGGCGGTGCGCCTCGCCGAGCGCGGAGACCATACTGCCGAAGGTGGTGGCCACCAGGGAGCCGTACACCTTGGCGTGCAGGACGGCCGGGTCGTCGCTCAGCCCGCGGCCCAGGGACGGCGTCCCGAAGCCGTTGCGGGCCAGCCGGGCCGGGCTGATCCGCACGTCGGCCAGGTCGCGGTAGACCAGCCGCAGCGGCCGGGCCCGCCGGTCCAGGACGACCAGCAGGTTCTGGCCGTGCGCTTCCAGCGCGACGCCCCAGGACAGCAGGCGGAGCACGGGCGGCAGCGCGAGCCGCGCGAACGCGGTGAGCCAGGCGGCGCCGTCCTGACCGGGTCCCGCCGCGGACAGCAGGGAGCGGACCAGCGGCGGGCCGCCGTCGGCGGGGCGCGCGATGAGCGCCGCCACCGGCAGCACGGTCTCCCCTTCCGCGGGGTCCGCGAAGTCTTCGGGGGACTCCCGTACCAGCGCGGCCAGATCGGGGCTCGGCGTGCCGTCGAGGACCGCCGAGGCCGCCGCCAGGTTGCGCGTCACGCGCAGCCGGCCGCCCTCCAGCCGCCGGGTCAGCCCGTCCAGCAGCTCCGACAGCCGGGCGCTGTCCACGACCGACTGGGCCGAGATGTCCCGCACCGCGGAGGTCATCCGCATGCTGAGCGCCGTCTTCAGGTGCGGTCCGCCGTCGAGCGGCGCGAAGGTGCGCACGGACATCAGCGGACGCGCGTCGATCGCCGCGGTGGCGTGGGGGCGTACGCCGAGGCCCGGCAGGACGTGCCGGGTCTGCCAGGGGTGCACGGGCAGCAGCAGCCGGTCGCCGTCCCGCAGCCGGTCCGGCCAGTCGCCCGACACCACGGCCCCGGCGGCGGGTACGGCGACCAGGTCGAGGGCCACGACCGGCCGGTGCTCGGGCCCGTAGGCCAGTTGCTCGTCGAGCGAGAAGCCGGGGCGGCTGCGGCAGCAGGGGTGGTACGGGTGCCCGTCGACCACGCCCTGCTCGAAGCCGGTCAAGCCGGCCGAGGCGGTGGTGGGGCTGTCGGTTCGAGGTGCGCCGGCCCGCGAGAGGGCCAACGAGGCGACGCTGTCCTCCAGTTCGTCCCGCAGCGGCCCGGAGCCGGGCAGCTCCAGCGCCTCCAGCAGGGCGGCCGGATGGTCGTACGGGCGGCCGTCCAGACGCAGGACCAACTCCTCGTGCGCGGCGCCCAGATCGTGCGGCAGGCGCGGCGGCCCGGTCAGCAGCCGGCCGTCGCCGAGACGCACCTGCCCGGGCCCGCAGGCGGTCAGTCCGGGCAGCGGTTCCAGCAGCAGGGCGCGCCAGAGGCGGCCGAGGACGGCCGCGCGGGCGCCCGGCAACGCGGACGCCCAGGCATCGGCCAGGCCGGGACGCAGGGCGGTCAGCCCGGTGGCGAACGCCGCCTCCAAGGGGCGCCGCGTCGCGGTCGTCGAATCGGGGTGCATGATGGATCCCTAGCCTACGCAGGAGGACGCCGCACCGTGGAGCGAGCAGCGGGAGCAGCGGGAGCACCGGCGCGGATCCGCCGCCGGGCCGACGAACTGGCCGCCGTGGCCCTGCTGAACTGCCTTGTCCGCGAAGTCGCCGAACCCGCCGGGCCCGTCGAGTCCGGCGCACCCGCCGGGCCGTCCGTCCACCGGCTGCCCGCGACGGGCCGGCTCCTGCGGGTGCGCCCCGGCCGCCACCCCTCCCGCCCCGAACTGCTCGGCCCGGACGGCGACTGGCGCCCCCTGACGTTCGACGGGCTCGTCGACCTCACCGCAGGGGAACTGACAGCCCGCACGGGCACGGTCAACGCCACGCTGCCGGCGGAGATCCGCGACAGCCGCGATGTGCTGGCCGCGCTGCTGGGCGCCCGGGAGGACGCGCCGCCGCCCGCCGATCCGTATCTGCGGTCCGAGCAGGCCCTCGTCGCCGGGCACCGCTACCACCCCGCACCCAAGGCCCGCGGCGGGGGCGCCCCGGCGGGCTGGCTGCCGTACGCCCCCGAGGCGCACACCGCCTTCCCGCTGACGCTGCTCGCCGTGCGCGCGGACCTGCTGGCGGGGGAGGGCGACACCTCCGCCGTCGACCGCCTCCACGACGACGTGCCCGACGGCTACCGGCTGCTGCCCGCCCACCCGTGGCAACGGGAACTCCTCGGCGACCTGCCCGCTCTGCACGACGGCCGCCTGCTGCGGCTCGGCCGCACGACCGTCCCCGCCGTGCCCACGGCGTCGCTGCGCACGGTGTACCTGCCGGACGCCGACCTCTTCCTCAAGTTCAGCCTGGACGTGCGGATCACCAACGACATCCGCCGGCTGTGGAAGCACGACCTGCGCTGGCTCGGCCCGGTGGACGGGGTCCTGCGGACCGTCACCGAGGCAGGGATCCTCTCCGACCGCGGCTACCGCACGGCCGATCTCGGCGGCCGGGACGCGTACGAGGCGCTGGCGGTCCTGGTCCGCGACGGCCTCGGCGGCCGCGTCCGGCCCGGCCTCACCCCGCTGCTGGCGGCGGCGGTCGCCGAGGGCGGTTTCGAGGGCGACCCCCTGGAGGCCGCGCGGCGCGACGAGCACACCGCCCTGGCCTGGTGGCAGGCATATCTGGAGAGCGTCGTGCCGCCCGTGCTCGCGGCGTGGTTCGGGCACGGCGTGGTGCTGGAGGCCCATCTGCAGAACGTCGTGATCGCCGTGGACGGCGACGGCCTGCCCGCGCAGGCGGTCTTCCGCGACCACGAGGGCGTGAAGCTCGACGAGGAGCGGCACCGCGAACTGCTGCGCCGCCACACGCGGGGCGACGATCCGACGCCCGGTGTGAGCCCCGCCCACGGCTGGCAGCGGCTGGTCTACTGCCTCGTCACCAACAACCTGCTGGAGATCGCCGGAGCCGTCGCCGACGGCCGCCCGGAACTCGCCCCCGTGCTGTGGGCCCGCGCGCGCGCCTTCCTCGACGGCTGGGCCCGTGCCCACGGCGACCCGGCGCCGGTGCGGGACCTCCTCACCGCACCGCACATCCCGGCGAAGACCAACCTCCTGCTGCGCTGGACGGCCGCGGACGGCGCCGCCGCGCGCTACGTGCCCCTGGCCAATCCCCTGCTGCCCCGGAACGCGGCCGTGCCTGCGGGGCAGTTGCCGTAACGGGCGCCGGTCACACCTCCATGACGGTGACGCGTCCCGCGCACAGTGGGGCGGGGTCCTCGGGGGCGGCCGGAGCCGTGGCGCCGAGCGTCGCGTCGACGGCGTATGGGCGGCCGTGCAGACCGGCGTCGGTCCGGTGTCGGTCCGGCGTCCGGCGGGGGAGGCTCAGCGCTCCTCGCCCGCCTGGTCGGGGACCAGGCGTTCCAGGACGTTCTGGAACTCCTCGCCGACGGTGATGAGGAGCCCTTCGCCGTCCTTCTCACTGAGCTGGGTGAGCACCCCGTCGCGCCACCAGTAGACGTACGGGCTGATCGGCCCGACCGCCTCCTCGTGGCCGGCGGCCGCGAAGCCCGCCATGCCGTTGAGGGCCGGGATGACCGCGCTGTCGCGGATGGCGTGGAAGGCCAGCTGGTGGCGGAACGGCATGGCGACGAGCGCGCCGTCGTCGGTGAGCGGCGCTCCGGTGACGCGTTCGACGAGCTCGTCGAGGGCGAGGACCCGGGCGGCGGTGAAGAAGGAGTCGCCGACGACGACGTCGAAGCGCACATCGGCGTGGCGGACGACCTCGTGCCGCTCCACGGGCAGATCGCGGAGGTTGAGCAGGGCCCGGCCGCGCAGCTCCCGGATGTCGCCCAGCGGGGTGAGCGCGTGGTCGGCGAGCGTCATGACGCTCTCGGGGAGGTCGAGCGCGAGCACTTCCAGCAGCCCGGGGGCGGCGATCCGGGCGTACCGGAACGTCTCGGGGTCGATCATGTCGGGGGTGACCAGACGCGGGTAGAGCCGCTCGCGGATCTCCTCGGCCGGCATCGTCTCCAGCGGGGAGGGGCCGTCGAGGGTCCGCAGCACGGCGCCGACGTGCTCCCGGGCCAGCTGCGGCCACACCCGCGGGCCGCGCCGGTCGTTGTGGCACAGCGCCGCCAGGTTTCCGGTGCCGAACTTGCGGCCGGAGCTGTCGGTCACGAGGTCCGCGAAGACGGTGACCTCCAGGCCGAGTTCGGCGAAGGCCTCACGCACATGGGCGCGAAAGCGCGCGCCCTCGTCCACGGAGAAGAAGGCGTACTCGGGGTCGCGAGGCGCGTCCCGCTGGTCGCGCTTCGGCCCGCGCCGGAAAATCCCCACCTCTGCAGCTCCCTGGACCTGGACTCGACGGGCAGGGCGCGATCCTATCGGCCGGTCGCGCCTTCCCGGGGGCGAAGCGTCCTCCGCGCGGAGGACCGCGCTGTTCGTCGGCTAACGGTCCCGGTACGTCTCCAGCAGCCGCAGCCAGATTTCGCTGATCGTCGGGAACGACGGAACGGCGTGCCACAGCCGCTCCATGGGCACCTGGCCGGCGATCGCGATGGTGGCCGAGTGCAGCAGCTCGCCCACGCCCGGCCCGACGAAGGTGACGCCGATCAGATGGCCCCGGTCGAGGTCCACGACGGCGCGGGCGTGGCCGCGGTAGTTCTCGGCGTGCAGATAGGCGCCGGAGACATTGCCGATCTCGTAGTCGACGACCTTGACGCGGCGGCCCGCGCGCTCGGCCTCCTCGGCGGTGACGCCGACCGCGGCGGCCTCGGGCTCGCTGAAGACCACCTGGGGGACGGCCTCGTGGTCGGCGGTCGCCGCGTGCGCGCCCCAGGGGGCGGTGTCGAGCGGCTCGCCCTTGGCCCGGGCGGCGATGGCGGCGCCGGCGATGCGCGCCTGGTACTTGCCCTGGTGGGTGAGGAGGGCGCGGTGGTTGGTGTCGCCCGCGCAGTACAGCCAGCCGTCGTCGACGCCACGGACCTGGCAGGTGTCGTCCACCTCCAGCCAGGAGCCGGGGGTCAGGCCGACCGTGTCCAGGCCGAGGTCGTCGGTCTGCGGCACCCGGCCGGTGGCGCAGAGGAACTCGTCGGCGGTGAGTTCGGAGCCGTCGGACAGCGTCGCGGTCACCGGGCCGGAGTCGCCGTCGCGGCGCACGGCGGTGACGGACACCCCGGTCCGCAGGTCGACGCCGGCCGCCCGCAGCCCCTCCGCGACGAGGTCGCGGGCGAAGGGTTCCCAGCGCGGCAGCACGTCGGAGCCCCGGACGAGCACGGTCACCTGCGAGCCGAGCGACTGCCAGGCGGTCGCCATCTCCACGGCCACGACGCCGCCGCCGACCACCAGCAGACTCCCCGGCACCTCGTGGGCGCTGGTCGCCTCACGGCTGGTCCAGGGGCGCGCCTCGGCGAGCCCGGGCAGGTCGGGCAGGAGCGCGCGCGTGCCGGTGCACACCGCGACCGCGTGGCGGGCGGTCAGCACCCGCTCGCCGCCCTCCGGGGTCTGCACGACGACGCGCCGCGGCCCGTCGAGCCGGCCGAGGCCGCGCACCAGGTCGACGTGGGCCGACTCCAGCCAGGCGACCTGTCCGTCGTCCTTCCAGCCCGCTGTGGACCAGTCGCGCCGGGCCAGGACGGCGGCCGTGTCCATCCGTCCGCCGGAGGCCTCGCGCGCGCCGGGGACCGCGCGGGCGGCTCCCAGGGCGGCCTGCGGGCGCAGCAGCGCCTTACTGGGGATGCACGCCCAGTACGAGCACTCACCGCCCACCAGTTCGGACTCGACGATCACGGTGCTCAGCCCGGCCGCCTGGGTGCGGTCGGCGACGTTCTCGCCGGTCGGTCCCGCCCCGATGACGATGACGTCGTAGGTGTCCGTGCTGCTGTCTGCGCTGGTCCGCGCCGCGGTGCTCATGGTCCCACCGTAGGCAACACCGGGCCGTCGCACAGCCGGAACGGGCAGCCTCGTACGCCGTCGCCCGGCGAGGCCACCGCGCGGCCGGCGCCGCCGTGCTGCCGGGCGGGCGCCTCGCCACGTGGCCGGGCGGGCCCGGAGCGGGCGTCGCGGGCTGCGCCGTACGGGCGTAGGCGGGAGCCGGACGGCGGGCCGCGGCGGGGCGGGCGCGAGGGGCGATGGTCACGCGGGCAGTTGCTGTTCGGTCCAGATGACCTTGCCCTGCTCGGTGAAGCGGGTGCCCCAGCGGCGGCAGAGCTGGGCGACCATGAAGATGCCGCGGCCGCCCTCGTCGGTGGTGGCGGCGCGGCGCAGCCGGGGGGAGGTGCCGCTGGCGTCGGCGACCTCGAAGACCAGGGCCCGGTCGCGCACCAGGCGTGCCTGGACCGGGCCCTGGGCGTGCCGCAGGGCGTTGGTGATGAGCTCACTGGCGATCAGTTCGGTGGTGAAGGTGAGTTCGTCCAGGTCCCAGGAGCGCAGCCGGCGGGTGATCGCGCAGCGCAGCGCCGAGACGGCGGCCGGGTCGTCCGGCACGTCCCAGCAGGCGACCTGCCCGCCGTCGAGGGCGCGGGTACGGGCGACCAGCAGCACGATGTCGTCGGCCGAGGGCACCGGGCGCAGCGCGGACTCCACGGCCGCGCACAGCTCCTCCGGTGTCCCGTCCCTGGGCGCGGCGGCCAGCGCCCGGCCGAGTCTGCGCATGCCGGCCTCGGGGTCGGCGTGCGGGCCCTCGATGAGGCCGTCGGTGTAGAGGACCAGCCCGGTGCCTTCGGGAAGGTCGAACTCCGTCGTCTCGAAGGGGATCCGGCCGAGCCCGAGAGGCGGTCCCGCGGGCAGTTCGGGGAAGCGCACGTCGCCGTCCGGGCCGAGCAGCGCGGGCGGCAGGTGCCCGGCGCGGGCGAGCTGGCAGCGCCGGGCGACGGGGTCGTACACCACGTACAGGCAGGTCGCACCGGTCAGTCCGGAGTGCGCGCCGCCCTCCTCGTCGAGCCGTACGGCCAGGTCGTCCAGGCGGCCGAGCAATTCGTCGGGGGGCAGGTCGAGGGCGGAGAAGTTGTGGACCGCGGTGCGCAGCCGGCCCATCGCGGCGGCCGCGTGGATGCCGTGGCCCACGACATCGCCGACGACGAGGGCGACCCGCGCCCCGGAGAGCGGGATGACGTCGAACCAGTCGCCGCCGACGCGGCCCGGGGCGGGCAGATAGCGGTGGGCGACGTCCACGGCGTGCTGCGCGGGCAGGCCGTGCGGGAGCAGGCTGCGCTGGAGCTCCAGGGCGAGGTGGTGCTCGCGGGTGAACAGCCGGGCGTTGTCGACGCAGACGGCCGCGCGGGCGGCCAGTTCGCGGGCGAGGGTGAGGTCGTCCTCCGCGAAGGGCGTGCTGTCGGCGGTCCGGTGGAAGGTGGCCACCCCGAGCGGGGTGTCCCGGGCGCGCAGCGGGACGGCGATGAGGGCGTTCCCGGCCCGCACCGGGCCGTCGCCCGCGAGTGCCCGTGCCTGCGGGCCGTCCGGCGCGGCCGGGGCGGACGGGACGGGTTCCGCGGGCGGCGCGAGCGGCTCCGCGGCGCCCGTCCCGGTGTCCGCCACGCGGCACAGGACGGGCGCGGTGGTGTCGGTGGGGTGCGGGGTGCCGCCCAGGACGACGGGGGCGAGGAGGTCCACGGTGGCCCGGTCGGCGAAGCGCGGGACGGCGGCCTCGCACAGTTCCGCGGCGGTGCGGACGACGTCGAGCGTGGTGCCGATGTGCAGGGCGGCGTCGCTGAGCAGTTCCAGCCGCAGCCGGGCGGCGACGGCGAGCCGGCCGACTCCTGCCTCGCCGACGAGCAGGGGCCGGCGCACGGTCCGCGGTCCGGCGTCGTCGGGAAGGCTCACCTCGACCACCGAGCCCTCCGCGAGCGGGCGGCACAGCAGCACGGCGGTGCGCCCCCGGGAGAGTGGCAGTTCGACGGCGTCGCGCCGTCCGGTGGCGATGAGGCCGGTGGCGGTCTCGGCGAGGGACGCCTCGTCGCCGGGGGTGAGTCCGGGCGGAGGACCCACGGGCTGGATGCGGCCGTCGCCGTCGAGCCGCAGCGAGGCAGGGCTCGGCATGCGGCGTTCTGCCGCCAAGTACGCGTGCAGCATGGCGCGTTCGCGGCGCCCGGAGTCCTCCAGCAGCCGGTGCTCGATGGCGAGGGCGGACCCGCGGGCGAGTTGAGGCATGAGCGGGTGGGCCTCGCCCTGGAGGCTGGTGAGGTCCAGGACGCCTTCGACGCGTCCGCTGACGGGGTGCCGCACGGGCACGCCGTAACAGGTGAAGCGGCGCAGCGCGGCGCAGTAGTGCTCCTCGCCGCTGACCCGGACGGGGCGCCGGGCGGCGAGCGCGGTGCCGATGCCGTTGGTACCGGCGACGCGCTCGTGGTAGGTGAAGCCGGGGGCGAGGCCGGCGTCGTCGAGGGCGGGCAGCAGCGGCGGCCGGGCGGCCCTGCGGTCCAGTACGAGCCCGCTGCCGTCGGTGAGGAGGACGGCCGTGCCGGACCCGGCGAGGGCGTCGGCGAGCCGGTCGAGGACCGGCCGGGCGGCTCTGGCGAGCGGACCGGCGAGGTCGATGTCCCGGGTGTACGGGACGTCGAGGCGTTCGGGATCGAGGCCGACGGCCTGGCAGCGTTCCCATGACGCAAGGATCGGTACCCGTACGGATTCCTCCACCTGGCTCACTCCTTGACGTCCGCGTCCTCTTGCCGAACGTAGGACCGGCGGCGACCGGCCGGGGGCGGGACCGTGAAATCCCTGCGTAGAGCCACCCTTGTGGGTGACGATCCGTTTGACGCGGGCAACACGTCCCCGGAACGCGCCCGGCGATCACGTCGCGAAGCGGCGCCCGGTGGTGGAGACTTGGACGCGCCGCAGGCCGGCGCCCAGGTGCCGGAGCGCCCCGGAGGCGAACCGAGCCACAAACCGGAAGGATCCACCATGACCACGCCCAGCGAGACGACGCGCGTCGCCCACACCGTGTGGGACGGCTCCCTCATCGAGGGCAGCGGAGTCGTCACCCTCGACTCCTCCGGGATCGGCGAGTACCCGGTCACGTGGGTCGCCCGCTCGCAGGAGCCGGGCGGGAAGACCAGCCCGGAGGAGCTCATCGCCGCCGCGCACTCCAGCTGCTTCTCCATGGCCCTGTCCGCGGGGCTGTCCCGGGCCAAGACCCCGCCGACGCAGCTGCGCACGCAGGCCGACGTCACCTTCAAGCCGGGCACCGGCATCACCGGTATCCACCTGACCGTGGTCGGCGAGGTGCCCGGTCTCGACGAGGCGGAGTTCATCAAGGCCGCCGAGGACGCCAAGGCGAACTGCCCGGTGAGCCAGGCCCTGGCGGGTACCGCGATCACCCTCACCGCGTCCCTGGCCTGAGCCGCCCGGGCCGTGCCCGCCGGCGCGGCCCGGACGCATGCCACCGCCCATCGAAACGTTTCGGTTTCGGTGGGCGGTGCCATATTGTCTTTGAATACGAAACCGTTTCGCAGGGGACGAGAGACGGAGAGTCGAGATGACCACGGACGCGAGCGTCCCGGCGCGGCGTACCCGCCTGACGCCCGAGCGTGAACAGGAGCTCTACGGGGCGGTGATCGAGCTGCTCCGTGAGGTCGGTTACGAGGCACTGACCATGGACGCGGTCGCCTCCCGCACCCGGTCCAGCAAGGCCACCT
Organism: Streptomyces sp. RLA123; assembly: GCF_056270165.1. Taxonomy (NCBI): domain Bacteria; kingdom Bacillati; phylum Actinomycetota; class Actinomycetes; order Kitasatosporales; family Streptomycetaceae; genus Streptomyces; species Streptomyces sp. RLA123. The sequence continues at coordinate 4,724,103 of NZ_JBWDOR010000003.1, forward strand.
TGTACCGGCAGTGGAAGAGCAAGCCGGAACTGGTGGTCACCGCGCTGCGCTGCACCAAGCCGGCGCACGCCCCGGTCGACACCGGTTCCCTCGACGGCGATCTGCACGCGATGGCCGCCGGGTTCGGCGACGGCTCCGAGGTGGACACCTCGCTGATACGGGGGCTGGCGCACGCCTCCGCCACCAGCCCCGACCTCGCCGAGGCGATGCGCGAGCACCTCATCGACCCCGAACTCGCCGGGCTGCGGCAGTTGCTGGCCCGGGCCGCCGACCGCGGGGAGATCCCGGGGGACAACCCGGCGGCCGTCTTCATGCCGCACATGATGCTGGGCGCCGTCATCACCCGGCGCCTGCTGGAGGACGTGGAGGTCGACGCGGGGTTCATGCACCGCTACATCGACGCGGTCGTGCTGCCGGCCCTGGGCTTCCGCCGCTGAGGCCACGGGTCCCGCGGTCGGCCGGCGTCAGTCGCTGACGGCGCTGCGGGGCGTGTACTCCAGGTCCTGGTAGTCGGGGTGGTGGGCGATCCAGCCCGCGATGAAGGGGCATGCCGCCAGTACGCTCTGCCCGCGCTCCCGGGCCTCGTCCAGCGCCTGCCGGGCGAGCGCGGAACCCACACCGCGGCCCTCGAACTCCGGGTCGACCTCGGTGTGCAGGAAGGCGATCATCTCGGGCGTGCGGATGTACGCCGAGAATCCGGCCAGCCTGCCGTCCATGTGCGCCTCGTAGCGGCGGGTCCCCGGGGAGTCGGTGATCTTCGGCTCGGCCCTCACGACTCGTAGCCCTCCACCGTGCCGGAGGGCCGCACGCGGGCCTGGCCCGGGTCCTCCCCGATCTCGGTCTTGGCGCGGCGCTGGCGCAACAGGTCCCAGCACTGGTCGAGTTCGCGCTCCAGGGTGTCGAGCCGGTCCCGCTCGGTCTCGCCGTCGATCCGCCCCGCTGCGAGCAGTTCGCGCAGCGTCCGCTCGTCGGAGACCATCGCGCTGATCCGTTGCAGTATCGCCTGTTCCGGGCGAGCTCCCGTGTGCTGTTCGGCCACGGCACGCACCTCCTCGTTCGCTCCGCACCCACTCTAGGCAGCGCGCCGCGACCAGGCGATCGAAACTCTTGCGTTTCGATGGGCCGGAGCTTAGGCTTCATGCGTACGAAACGGTTTCGTATCGATCGTACCCCGCGACCACCCCTGTCCAACGCCTCTTCCGAAACGACGGGAGCACGTCCCCATGTCCCAGAGCACCGCCGAGCCCCGCGCCGGCGTCGCCGCACCCCCCGCCAGGGGGACGCAGGGCGATCACGACGACCACACCAGGCGCTGGTGGGTCCTGGCCGTCATCGGCGTCGCCCAGCTGATGGTCGTGCTGGACGCGACCATCGTGAACATCGCGCTGCCCTCCGCCCAGGCCGACCTCGGCTTCACCGACGGCAACCGGCAGTGGATCGTCACCGCGTACGCCCTCGCCTTCGGCAGCCTGCTGCTGCTCGGCGGCCGGATCGCCGACCTCTTCGGCCGCAAGACCGCCTTCCTCATCGGGGTCGCCGGCTTCGCCGGGGCCTCCGCGCTCGGCGGCGCGGCAGGCAGCTTCGAGATGCTGGTCACCGCGCGCGCCCTCCAGGGCGGATTCGGCGCCCTGCTGGCGCCCGCCGCGCTGTCGCTGCTGACGACGACCTTCACCGAGGCCAGGGAACGGGCGCGCGCGTTCGGCATCTACGGCGCCATCGCCGGATCCGGCGCGGCCGTCGGCCTGTTGCTCGGCGGCGTGCTGACCGAGTACCTGAACTGGCGCTGGACCCTGTACGTCAACCTGGCCTTCGCCGTCGTCGCCTTCCTCGGCGGCATGACCATGTTGCGGCGCGGCCACCGCCGCCCCGGCGCCAGCATCGACCTGCCCGGCACGCTGCTGGTCACCACCGGTCTGTTCGCTCTGGTCTACGGCTTCTCCAACGCCGAGAGCCACGACTGGAGCTCCCCGCAGACCTGGGGCTACCTGGTCGCCGGCGCGCTGCTCCTGACCGCCTTCACCTGGTGGCAGACCCGGGCCGCGCACCCGCTGCTGCCGATGCGCGTGCTGCTGGACCGCAACCGCGGCGCCTCCTTCGCCGCCTCCCTGGTCTCCAGCGCCGGCATGTTCGCGGTCTTCCTGTTCCTGACCTACTACCTGCGGCTCACCCTCGGCTTCTCGGCGGTCAGGACCGGCCTGGCCTTCCTGCCGCTGGTCGCCGCGCTGATGGTGGGCGCGCAGGTCGCCACCGTCGTGCTGGTGCCCCGCATCGGCCCCAAGCCGGTGGTCCCGGTGGGCTTCGGGCTCGCCGCCGCCGGTCTGGTCTGGCTGACCGGCCTCGGCCTGGACAGCGGCTACGTCACCGACGTGCTGCCGCCGCTGCTGGTGATCGGCCTCGGCATGGGCCTGATCTTCCCGCCCGCCATGAACCTGGCCACCACCGGTGTCGGCGCCGAGGACGCGGGCGTCGCGTCGGCGGCCGTCAACGCCATGCAGCAGATCGGCGGCTCGATCGGCACGGCCCTGCTCAACACCCTGGCCACGAGCGCCGCCACCGGCTACCTCGCCGGCAGGAACCCGGCCGACCCGCTGGTGAAGGCGAACGCCGCGCTGGAGAGCTACTCGACCGCCTACGGGTGGGCGGCGGCCTTCTTCGTGGCCGGCCTGGTGATCAGCTTCCTGCTCTACCGGCGCGGCGCGCCGCAACAGGACGCCGGCGCGGCACCCGTCGTCCACATGTGACGTCGGCGCTCCCGGTCACGGGACCTCCCCGGAGCGGTGGGACGGTCCCGTGCGCGCCCACCCGTGGGGACGGGGTACGGCGCGATGAACGGCCCGGTGACGGCCTCCGTAGAAGGTTGACGGAGGACGGAACCGGGCCGTTCGTATGGCTTTTCGGGCAGACAGTGCGTGCGGTGTGACACAAAAGGGAACCGATGGTCGGTTAATGTGCGTTTTTACTGGTCCATGCGGTTTCGGGAAAGGCCTCTCGGTTGAACCTGCTCGACCTGCTGCTGCTCGTGCTGACGGTCGCCTACGCGGTCGCCGGTTACCGGCGCGGACTGGTCGCGGGCACCATCTCGCTCGCGGGCTTCCTCGGCGGGGCCGTGATCGGCGTGTGGCTGCTGCCGTACGTGCTCCAGTACGTCGAGCCAGGCACTCCCCGCGCCACGCTCGTCGCCCTGCTCACCGTCCTCATCCCGGCGGCCGCGGGCCACGCCGTCGCCTCCGGGGTCGCCTGGAAGGTGCGCACCGGCCTGGACTGGGGGCCGCTGCGCTGGCTCGACGGCGCCGGCGGGGCGGCGGCGAACGCGGTGGCAGTGCTGCTGGTCGCCTGGGTGTCCGCGAGCGTCCTGGTGACCGCCTCCTCCAGCGTGCTCGCCCAGTCGATCCGCGGCTCCGAGGTGCTCGGCGCGGTCCAGGACACCATGCCGCGGCAGGCGCCCAGCTGGTTCAGCAGGGCGACCAGTGCCCTGGCCCAGGCGGGCTTCCCGCAGGTCTTCAACCCCTTCGAGTCCGAGCCCGTCAACGGGGTGCCCGCACCGTCCGGCGACAGCGTCACCGACGCCGCCTCGCGGGCCGCCACCCGCAGCACGGTGAAGATCGAGGGCATCGCCTTCGTGGACGGCCGGCGCCAGGGTCAGGAGGGCACGGGCTTCGTCTACGCCGACGAGCACGTCATGACCAACGCCCACGTCGTCGCGGGCGTCGACACCCCCGCCGTCCAGATCGGCGGCGCCGGGCGCGCGTACCGGGCCACGGTCGTGCTCTTCGACCCCGGCAAGGACGTCGCGGTCCTGAACGTGCCGGGACTGCGCGCCCCCACGCTGGACTTCACCGACGCGGCCGAGCGCGGCGACGGCGCGGTCGTGGCCGGATACCCCGAGGACGGCGGCCTGGACCTGCGCGCGGCGACCGTGGCCGGCCGTATCCGCGCCACCGGCCAGGACATCTACGGGGACGGCATCGTCACCCGCGACATCTACCAGGTGCGCTCGGTGGTGCGCCCCGGCAACTCCGGCGGCCCGCTGCTGGACACCGCGGGCCATGTCTTCGGGGTCGTCTTCGCACGCTCCACCACCGACGCCACCACGGGCTATGTGCTCACCGCCGACGAGGTCCGCGACGACGCGCGCCGCGCGGCGGCGGCCACCCAAGCCGTGGACACGGGCAGCCGCGCCGCCCTGTGAGGCCGGGCGGTGCCCGCGCGGACGACGTTAGACTGATCCTTTGATCGGACATTCCGGGCACAGTGAACTTCAGGGATTTCGCGGACACCGCGAGGATTCCCGGAGTCCCCGGGGCCGTGGCCCACACGGTCCCGTGCCGGACAGGGACGAACCAGCGGAGGCACGGGAGTGGTGCAGCCGACATGATCCTGTCGGTCCTCTTCGCCGTGATCGCGGCGTGCAGCAACGCGCTGGGTACGGTGCTGCAACGGCAGGCGGTGCTCAAGGTCCCCGCCTCCACCTCGTTGCGCCTCGGGCTCATGCGCGACCTGCTGCGCACCCCGGTCTGGCTCGCCGGCATCACCGCGGTCATCGGCGCCGCGGTCTTCCAGGCGCTCGCCCTCGGCACCGGCTCGCTCGCCACCGTGCAGCCGGTCTTCATCCTCGAACTGCCGCTGGCCCTGGTGATCGGCGGCGCCGTCTTCCACGTCGACCTCTCGAACAAGGCGTGGCTCTGCGTCGGGTGCATCGCCGTGGGCCTGGGTGTCTTCCTGTTCTCCCTGGCGCCCAGCGGGGGACGCGAACAGGTGCCGGGGATCTGGTGGGTGCCGACGCTGCTCATCGTCGGCGGGCTCGGCGCGGCGCTGGTGGTGGCCGGGCTGCGGCGTCCCCTCGGCCTGACCCGCGCGGCCTGCCTCGGCGCGGCGGCGGCCGTGGGCAACGCGCTGACGGCCGCGCTGATCAAGTCGTCCATGGACATCCTGGGTCACCAGGGCATCGGAGCGTGGCTGCTGTCCTGGCAGACGTACGCCTTCGCCGCCACGGGCGGCTTCTCCCTCTTCCTGCTCGGCACCGCCATGCAGGGCGGCCCGCTCATCGCCTCCCAGCCCGCACTGACCCTCTGCGACGCCGTGGCGGGCTTCGCCCTCGGGTTGATCCTCTACGGGGAGCAGCCGCGCACCGGACTGTGGCTGCTGCCCGCGGTGCTGGGTTTCGGCGTGCTCACCTACGGCGTCTTCGCGCTCTCCCGCACGCAGTGCCTGTACAAGTGCGTCCACCCCGAGGAGAACGCGCCGATGGCCGCGGGGCAGCCGGCCGGGTCGCCCATGTGAGCGCGCGTACGCCCCCGGAACCGCGAGGTTCCGGGGGCGCACACGTGCCCGGGGCGGCCGTCGTCAGTGACGGGGCGCCTTGTAGGCGCGGGGCAGGCGCATGCCGCGCTCGGCCATGATGTCGCGGACCCGGTTGGGGTAGTCCGTGATGATGCCGTCGATGTTCATGTCGAGCAGCGCCTTGATGGTGGCGGGGTCGTCACAGGTCCACGGGATGACCCGCAGGCCGCGCCAGTGGGCGTCGTCCACCATCTTCTTGTTGACGTAGAACGTGAAGTTCGGGTCGGCGACCGTGCCGTTCTGCGGCAGGCCGTATACAGGCGAGAGCGCCGTGACACCGGGGATGGCGGCGGCGGCCTTGACGAAGTCGCCGTCGTAGTCGTCGGCGTCGATGCCGCCGAGCCACGGGGAGGCGCCGGGCTTGCCGACCTGGAGGAAGTCGAAGTTGGTGAGCGCCACCAGCGGGTACGTCGGCGCGAGCTTGTGCATCTCGTTCAGCGAGCCCCAGTCGAACGACTGGATGGTGACCTGCTTCTCGATGCCCGAACGGTGGATCTCCTCGAAGACACGGCGCACGAACAGCTCGCGCGGCGCGGTCTGCGTGGGCGAGCCGGCCTCCACCTTGGTCTCGATGTTGAGCGTGACCTTGTTGGCCCGGTAGCTCTTGACCAGGTTCAGGACGTCCTTGAGCTCCACCATGCGGAAGCCCTTGATCTGCTCCTGCTGGGGGAAGCCGGGCAGCTGCTGGTAGCCGCAGTCCATGGACTTGATCTGCGCCAGGGTCAGGTCCTTGATGTACTTCCCGACGTACGGGTACATCGGGTCGCCCGCCGTCACCGGGGCGGTGTCCTTGCACTTCTGGGCGCTGATCTGCCGGTCGTGGTTGACCACGACCTTCTCGTCCTTGGTGACGTGGGTGTCCAGCTCCAGAGTGCTCACGCCGAGGCGCAGTGCCTTGCCGAAGCCCTCCAGGGACTCCTCGGTGGTCATGCCGAGGCCGCCGCGGTGGGCCTGAAGGTCGAAGTGGCTCTTCTGGGAAGGAACATGGTGGTGATGGTGGTCCGTGGCCGCCTGGGCGGTCGCGGGGACCACCAGCGCGGGCACCACGGCCAGGGCGGCGACTGCATGCCGGAGGGACATTTATACCTCGTCTACTTCGGGCGAACTGAACTTCGTGAAGGTAGGACGCAGGTAAAGCCCGCACCAAGCATCGGTATGAGGACATGGTGAACGCCCGGGGAACGGACGGGCCCCGGGCGTCGGCGGAGGGCGGATTTCGCGGACCAGCCGGCCTTGCCGCGGGAAGAACGGCATGTGTGACGTGACGGGGAAAGTTCGAAGCCCGGTCCGGTCCGTGATCGCCAGGGCAGTGCCTACGTGGCTTCCTGGCCGGCCGCGACGGCGAACGCGATGAACGCGGCCCACGTGTCGGGCGTGAACGTCAGCACGGGGCCCGTCCGGTCCTTGGAGTCCCGCACGTGCACGGCCGCCGGGCATGAGGCGACCTCGACGCAGTCGCCGCCGTCGCTGCCGCTGTGGGTCGACTTGCGCCAGTCGAGGGCGATTTCGACGCACTGCCCGCCGTCGTTGCTGCTGTAGCTGGACTTGAACCACATGAGTGTGTTCACAGCTCGCCCGCAATCTGCTCGATCAGCTTTGCCGAGTGCTCGGGGGTCAGGGCCTGCGCTCGGATCGTGCCGTAGCGCTGGTGAAGGAGACTGACCCGTTCCGGGTCGTCGGTGAGCAACCCCCCGACCTGACTCTCAGCGTAAGCGAGGAATTGGCGGTCCGGGCTCTCCAGGAACGTGAAAGGGCCGTCGAAGCCGGCGTGCGCCTCGTAGTGGGACGGCATGATCTGGATCTGCACATTGCGGCGCTCGCCCACTGCCATCAGATGTCCCAACTGGTCCTTCATCACGGCAGGTCCGCCGACCGGACGCCGCAGGATGCCCTCCTCCAGGACGAACGACAGCATGCATACGGGCTTGCGGGTGAACAGCGCTCGGCGGGCGAGCCGGTCCTCGGTCCAGCGGTCGATCTCGTCCTCTTCGAGTGCGGGGCAGCGTGCCTGGAAGACGGCGCGCATGTACGCCTCGGTTTGCAGCAACCCCTTGATCACATGAGTGTCGTAGGCGCCAAGGCACGTCGCCCGCGCCTCCTCGTCCGCGTACTCGCCGTACCCCGCGGGCAGCTTCTCCCGGGACAGGTGCGGCGCGACCGCCTGCAACGCCCCTGCGGAGCCGAGCAGTTCCTCCGCCTTGTCGATGAACGCCTTGCTCGCGAGACGTTCGCCGGACTCGATCTTGACGGCAAGTGATTTCGAGTAGCCCGTGTGCGCGGCCAAGGCGTCGAGCGTGATGCCCCGGCCCTCGCGGAGGGCTTTCAGCAGGTCACCGAAGATCGCCATGCTCACGGACCGCTTGTCATGGGACACCGCGACACCAACCCCTGTCCGTGAAGCACCAATCACTCTGGGTAACGGTAGCTTCCCGGGGCCCCGGCGCGCGGGCTATCCCTTGAGTTCCTCGCGCAGCCTGCGGTCCATCGCCAGGGCGAGTTCCACCTCGACGACGGCCTTCACCAGCGGGCGCAGCCGCGCTATCGCCTCGGTGAGACGGGTGGTGTCGCCGGCCTGGAGGTCGGCCTCCGCGTCGGGGAGGACGTGGGTGCGGGCGAGTTCCACGAAGAGCTCGGCCAGTAGGTCCATGCGGTCGCGCATGTCGCGGCCGGCGGACAGCACCTCGGCGAGCGGGATGCCCTCCTTGACCAGCGCGGACGAGGCCTCCAGCAGGCGGCGGCTGACGTGCACGACGTCGTCGCCGTCGACGGCGATGTAGCCGATGTCCAGGGCGGTGGCCAGGTTCTCCGCGGTCGCCTGCTCCCCGTAGAAGTCGGCCAGCCCCTCGGGGGTCAGCCGCAGGGGCTCCTCCTCCGACCACGGGGTGGGCAGGCCCGGGTCCAGGCCCAGCAGTTCGCCGACGTCGTGGCGGCCGCTCTCCCAGGCGTCCATCAGTTCGGCGATGCCGCCGAGGGTGTGGCCGCGTTCCAGCAGGGCCGTGATGGTGCGGAGCCGGGCGAGGTGGTGCCCGTTGTACCAGGCGATGCGGCCCTCGCGGCGTGGGGCGGAGAGCAGTTTGCGCTCCCGGTAGAAGCGGACGGTGCGGACGGGCACTCCGGCGGCCTCGGCCAGTTCGTCCATCCGGTACTCGCGCTCGTGCGTCGCCACGTCCGCCAGCCTAGGCGGTGCGCCGGGGCAACTCGCGCGCTCCGGCCTCTACCGCTGGTAACGCGTTCTGGTCTACGCTCCGGACCATGCCAGTGAACACTGGCGCGATCAGGTTCGAGGGCGGCACCGAGAGGCGGCGGTATGGCCGGGCGCAGCGAACACGTACGGGTGGCGGTCATCGGATCCGGCTTCGGCGGGCTCGGCGCGGCCGTGCGGCTGCGGCGTGAGGGGGTCACCGACTTCGTGGTGCTGGAGCGGCGCGACTCCGTCGGCGGCACCTGGCGCGACAACAGCTATCCGGGGTGCGCGTGCGACGTGCCCTCGCACCTGTACTCCTTCTCGTTCGCGCCCAACCCGAAGTGGCCGCGCACCTTCTCCGGCCAGCCGCACATCCGGGCCTATCTGGAACACGTCGCCGACACCTTCGGCCTCCGTCCCCATCTGCGGCTGGACACCGAGGTCCGCCAGGCCCGCTGGGACACCGAGGCGAAGCACTGGCACGTCACCACCTCGCGCGGCGAGCTGACCGCCGACGTCCTGATCTCGGCGGGCGGCCCGCTCTCCGACCCCAGGCTGCCGGACATCCCGGGCCTCGACGCCTTCCCGGGCGCGGTCTTCCACACCTCGCGGTGGGACCACGACTACGAGATCAAGGGCAAGCGCGTCGCGGTGATCGGCACCGGCGCCTCCGCCATCCAGATCGTCCCGGCGATCCAGCCCGAGGTGGAGAGCCTGACCGTGGTGCAGCGGACCCCGCCGTGGGTGATGCCGCGCATGGACCGGGACATCACGGCGGCCGAGCGGTGGCTGCACGCCAAGGTCCCGGCGACCGCCAAGGCACGGCGCGGACTCCTGTGGCTGCTGCGGGAGGTGCAGGTCGGCGCCTTCACCAAGCGTCCGGCGCTGCTGCGCGGCGTGCAGCGGATCGCCGCGTCGCACCTGGCCAAGGCGGTCAAGGACCCGGCGCTGCGCGCGAAGCTCACCCCGGACTACCGGATCGGCTGCAAGCGCATCCTGCTGTCCAGCGACTACTACCCGGCGCTCACCAGGCCCAATACCGAGGTGGTGGCCTCCGCGCTCAAGGAGGTGCGCGGCTCGACCATCGTCATGGCCGACGGCACCGAGCGCGAGGTCGACGCCATCGTCTTCGGCACCGGCTTCCATGTCACCGACATGCCCATCGGCGACCGGGTCCTCGGCGCCGACGGGCGGACGCTGGCCGAGCACTGGAAGAACGGGATGGCCGCGCTGCGCGGCTCCAGCGTCGACGGCTTCCCCAACCTGCTGTTCGTCATCGGGCCCAACACCGGCCTCGGGAACAGCTCGATGATCCTGATGATCGAGTCCTCGCTCAACTACATCGCCGACTACCTGCGGACCCTGGACACCACCGGCGCCGCCGCGCTGGACGCCAGGGCGGAGGCGGTGTGCTCGTGGAACGAGGAGGTGCAGCGCCGCATGGTCCGCACCGTGTGGAACACCGGCGGCTGCGTCAGCTGGTACCTGGACGACCAGGGCCGCAACACCACCGTCTGGCCGGGCACGACCGCCGAGTTCCGGCGTGCCACCCGCCAAGTGCGACTCGACGAGTACACGATCATGACCGCCGGCGCCCCCGAGCAGCGCCCGGCCCCTGTGGAGGTGGCTTCTTGACCAGCGGCGTCTTCGACCTGCCGAAGGCCCGGCACGCGCACGTCGTGCGCTCCGCCGACGGCACCTCGATCAACGTGGAGGAGTACGGCCCCGAACCGGGCACGGCGCCGACCGTCGTGCTGATCCACGGCTGGACCTGCAACACCCGGTTCTGGGCACCGCTCATCCATGAACTGGCCGGTGAGTACCGGGTCGTGACGTACGACCAGCGAGGCCACGGCCGCAGCGGGACCCCGCACCGCGGCGGCTACAGCACCGACGCGCTCGCCGACGACCTGACCGCGGTCATGGAGTCCGTGCTCCCCTCCGACGAGAGGGCGGTGCTGATCGGCCACTCCATGGGCGGCATGACGGCGATGGCGGCCGGCGACCGGCCCGCGATCCAGTCCCGCACCGCCGCGGTGCTGCTGGCCAGCACGGGCAGCGGGCGGCTGCTCGCCGAGACGCTGGTGCTGCCGCCGCGGGTGCGCGCCCAGCGCGTGCGCGACGGCTTCCACCGCTTCCTGCTGGTCAGCGCGGCTCCGCTGGGCCCGCAGTCCGCGGTGACCCGGGCCGCCCTCAAGTACGGGATCCTGGGCCCGGATTCGAGCCCGGAACTGGTGGCCGCGACGGCACGCATCGTGCACGCCTGCGGGCGCAGGCAGCGCGCGGCGTGGGGGCGGGTACTGGCCGGGCTCAACCTGGACGCGGGGGTGGCGGCGCTGCGCGTGCCGACCGCGGTGCTGGTGGGCACCGACGACAAGCTCACCCCGCCGGTGCACGCCCGGGGGCTGGCCGCCCGGCTCTCCCACTTCGCCGGGCTCACGGAACTTCCGGGCCTCGGCCACATGACGCCGCTGGAGGCCCCCGCCGCGGTCGCAGGTGTCGTCCGCGCCCTGGTCAAGGACCATCTGCGGCCGCAGGCGCAGGTCAAGGAGGGGACGGCATGAGCAGGTCGCTGAACGGCCAGGTCGTGGTGGTGACCGGTGCCGCACGCGGGGTCGGCGCGCTGCTCGCCCGCACACTCGCCGCGCGCGGCGCCCGCCTGGCGCTCGTCGGGCTGGAGCCGGACGAACTGGGGGCCGTCGCCGCGGAGATCGGCTCCGGCACCGGGTACTGGACGGCCGACGTCACCGACCGGGAGGCGATGGCGCGCGTCGCCGAGGAGGTCGTGGAGCGCTACGGACGGGTGGACGCCGTGGTCGCCAACGCCGGTGTGGCGACCGGCGGTCCGTTCCTCGACACGGACCCGGGCGACTTCGACCGGGTCATCCAGGTCAACCTGCTGGGCGGGGTCGTCACCGCCCGCGCGTTCCTGCCGGCGCTCATCGCCTCGCGCGGCTACCTGCTGCAGATCGCCTCGCTCGCCGCGATCGCCCCCGCGCCGCTGATGACCGCGTACTGCGCGAGCAAGGCGGGTGTCGAGGCGTTCGCGCACTGCCTGCGCGCCGAGGTGGGCTTCAAGGGCGTGAAGGTCGGCGTGGGGTATCTGAGCTGGACCGACACCGACATGGTGCGCGGCGCCGACGAGGACGACGTGATGCGCGAGGCCCGCCGCCGGCTGCCGTGGCCCGCCAACCGCACCTATCCGGCGGCGCCGGCCGTGGAGCGCATAGCGGACGGCATCGCGCGCCGTTCGCCGCACGTCTACGCCCAGTGGTGGCTGCGCGGCATGCAGTCCGTACGCGGTTACCTGCCGGGGCTGATCGGCGGTGCGATCGGGCAGCGCGAAATGCGCCGCCTGGCACCGAAGATCGCGGCGGCGGGCGGCGTCCGGCACGGGCTGGTGGGCCCCGGCGGCGCGGCCGATGAGCGGTCCCGGTCCGAAAAGGCCCTCTGACCAGCACCGTTCACGCAGCGCGTTCGTCCGACATGCGGAGCGTGTCCGGACGTGTCAGCCTGGTCGAGGCCCAGTCCACACATCACGAAGGAGTGATCATGGGCAAGAACGACCCCACGCGAAGCAAGGCCGGTCAGCAGCGCCAGCAGGACCGCCCGCAGGAGCGGATCGGTCAGACCCGGGACAAGTCCCAGGACATGACCGACGAGCAGAGGCGCCAGCAGGGCGAGCAGGGCAGGACGCAGGAGCGGCAGCCCGGCCAGGGTCAGTCCGGCAAGCAGTCCCCGCCGTCGGGCCCGAAGGGCACCGGTCGCGAGCAGTCCGGCTCGTCGCGGGACGAGCGGCAGCACCGGGACCACTGACCCGCGTGGTGCAGGCGTGAACGCCATGGCGTGAACACCGAGGGGCGCGTCCGCAAGGGCGCGCCCCTTCCCATGCCCGGCGTGCACGGCCCGCGATGTGGGGATGCCGGGTTGTCTTGTGCGACGCACTGACGCGGTGGGGGCCCCGGCCCGGCCCGGGGGAGAGTCGGTCGGCGTCATGCGGCCCGTGCCCGACTTGTGTGGCTCGCGACGCGGGGACGGCCGGGTGGTTCGGTGCGCAGGTCTGGCGGAGAGCGGGTTGACGGCGTGCGGCCCGTGCCCGACTTGTGCGGCTCGCGACGCGGGGACGGCCGGGTGGTTCGGTGCGCAGGTCTGGCGGAGAGCGGGTTGACGGCGTGCGGTCTGCGCGGCCCGTGCGGCTCGCGACGCGGGGACGGCCGGGTGGTTCGGTGCGCAGGTCTGGCGGAGAGCGGGTTGACGGCGTGCGGTCTGCGCGGCCCGTGCGGCTCGCGACGCGGGGACGGCCGGGTGGTTCGGTGCGCAGGTCTGGCGGAGAGCGGGTTGACGGCGTGCGGTCTGCGCGGCCCGTGCGGCTCGCGACGCGGGGACGGCCGGGTGGTTCGGTGCGCAGGTCTGGCGGAGAGCGGGTTGACGGCGTGCGGTCTGCGCGGCCCGTGCGGCTCGCGACGCGGGGACGGCCGGGTGGTTCGGTGCGCAGGTCTGGCGGAGAGCGGGTTGACGGCGTGCGGTCTGCGCGGCCCGTGCGGCCTGCGCGGCTCGCGACGCGGGGATGTCGGGTTGTCTTGTGCGACGCACTGACGCGGTGGGCTTCGGTTGTCCGGTCCGGCCCGGCGGAGAGCCGGTCCGGCCTTCTTCCCGTCGACCGCCCCGGCCGCGGCGGGCACTTCGGCCGGAACACACCGCCGGAGTCGTCGCTCAGCGGCGCGGCGGCAAGGGCGGCCGCCGCCGGTCCGGGCGGTCGGACAGGTCGGGCGGCGTGGCGGCGGGATGCTTCTCCAGCAGGTCCAACGCGGTCTGCACCGCCAGCTCCAGGTCGGTGCGCCGGCCCTCCGCCCAGTCCAGCGGGGTGCGGATGCAGGGGATGTCCGGCTCCACGCCGTGGTTCTCCACCGACCAGCCGTACGCCTCGAACCAGGCGGCGTTCATCGGCACCGTGATCACCGTGCCGTCGCCCAGCCGGTGCCGCCCGGTCATGCCGACCACGCCGCCCCAGGTGCGGTGGCCCACCACCGGGCCGATCGACAGCAGCCGGAACGTCGCCGTGATCATGTCGCCGTCGGAGGCGGTCGCCTCGTCGGCCAGCGCCACGATCGGTCCGCGCGGCGCGTTGCCCGCGTAACTCACCGGCTGCGCGTCGCGGATCCAGTCCCAGCCGAGGATCTTGCGGGTGAGGCTCTCCACGACCAGGTCGCTGATGTTGCCGCCCGCGTTGCCGCGCACGTCGACGATGAGGGCCGGGCGCACGACCTCCATGCGCAGATCGCGGTTGAACTGCGCCCAGCCGGAGCCGCCCAGGTCGGGGATGTGCAGATAGCCGCATTGACCGTCGCTCAACTCCCTGACGACAAGGCGCCGTTTGGCCACCCAGTCCTGGTAGCGCAGCGGGCGCTCGTCCACCAGCGGTACGACCGCGACCCGGCGCGGAGGGCCGCCGCCGGGCGGTGTGAACGTCAGCTCCACGGTGGTGCCGCCCGCCGCGGACAGCAGCGGCCCGGGACCGGCGACCGGGTCCACCGCACGGCCGTCGACATGGGTGAGTGCCGCCCCCTCCTGGATGCCGGTGCCGGCCAGCGGTGAACGCGCCCTGGAGTCCGAGGACTCGCCGGGCAGGATGCGGCCCACCAGCCACCGGCCGTCCTTGGTGTGGGCGAAGTTGACGCCCAGCATCCCGATCGGCCGCTGGTAGTGCGGCGGCCCCTCGTTGCGCCGGGCCGGGGCGACGTACGCATGGGAGGTGCCGAGCTCGCCCAGGACCTCGCGCAGCAGGTCCGCGAACTCGTCCGGGGTGGAGACCTGTTCCACCAGGGGACGGTACTGGGCGAGCACCGCGGGCCAGTCGATGCCGCACATGTCCGGGGCCCAGAAGTAGTCGCGGATGATCCGCCCGGCCTCCGCGTACGCCTGGCGCCACTCGGCGGGCGGATCGGCCTCGTGCAGCACGCGCCGCATGTCGATGTAGACGGTGGAGTCCAGGTCGCCCGGCTCGTAGGCGGGCACGACGGTCAGCTCGCCCTCGTCGAAGACGACCAGTTGCGTGCCGTCGCCGCTGACCCGGTACCAGTCCATGTGCCGCACCAGCTCGACCCGCTTGGACTTGGCGAGGCCGAAGTACTCCAGCGTCGGCCGGGCCGAGGGATCGGTCGGATTGACGAACGTCTCGCCGAGCGCGCCGGAGATCGGCCAGCGCAGCCACGTCAGCCCGCCGCGCACCGCCTCCAGGGAGCTGTACTTGGAGGCGGGCACCGGGAACGGCGTCACGCGCATCGGCAGCCCTGCGGCCTCCACCGCCGGCGGGCCCTCGGCGAAGCCCGCCGGGTCCAGCCCGCCGCCGGGCGGCCGGCCCTCCACGGGCAGCGCGAAGGGCGACGGCGTCGCCGAGTGCAGCGGGACCAGGTGCGGGCGGCAGCCCAGCGGGAAGGACAGATCGCCGGTGTGCACGTCGTACACCGGGTCGAAACCGCGCCAGGACAGGAAGGCCAGGTAGCGGCCGTCACGGGTGAAGACCGGCTGCTCGTCCTCGAAACGGCCGTTGGTGACGTCGATGACCGTGCGCTCGCCGTCCTCGGGGTCCGGCGCCAGCCGGGAGATCCGGATCTTGCGCAGCGAGCGGCCGACCACCGGGTGGGACCAGGCGATCCACGCCGAGTCCGGGGAGAAGGCCAGGTCGCGCACGGGACCGTTGTCCGAGCGGACGAGTTCGGTGACCGCGCCCGTCTCCGCGGAGACCATGAGCAGCCGCCCGTCGTGGGCCGCGATCGCCATCGTCTCGCCGTCGGGGGAGGGGACCAGCTCCTGCACCCGGCCGATCTCCCCGCACGCCAGGCGCGCGCCGCCACTGCGGCACGGGGCGCGCGCGCCCTCGCCGGCCGCTCCGTCCTGCCCTTCCGCACCCTCCGGCCCGAGCTCTTGTGCCTCGTCGGCCGCCCGCAGCGCCTGCGCCACCGCGTCGTCCTCGTCGGCGATCTCCGCCACCGCCAGCGCGGCCGGCCGGCCCGGCAGCGCCGCGATCTCGATCGCGTCCTCGCCGTCGGCGTCCGTGACGAACGCGATCCGGCCGGTCTCGCCCAGCATCGCCGGCAGCCGGACCCGTGAGCCGGGCTCGTCGGAAATGGTGCGGGCCGGGCCGTCGCGATGCGTGAGCCAGTACAGGCTGCCGCGCACGCACACCGCGCTCGCCCGGCCCGTGCGGTCCACGGCGAGACCGTCCAGATAGGCCGCGGCCGGGACCTGGTAGGGGCGCCGCCCGGCCCGCGTACCGCCGAGGTCGATGTCCAGGCGCCGCGGCACCGAGTCCGCGGTCAGCTCCCCGACCATCCACAGCGCACCCGCGCACTGGTAGACCACACGCCGGCCGTCGGTGGCCGCGTGGCGGGCGTAGAAGTCGGCGTGGTCGGTGTGCCGCCGCAGGTCCGTGCCGTCGGGCCGGCAGGAGTAGAGGTTGCCGATGCCCTCGTGGTCGCTGAGGAAGGCGATCCGGTCGCCCACGAACATCGGGGACTCCAGATGCCCGCCGATGTCCGGCACCAGCAGCTCGCCCTGGAGCCACAGCCGGCCCGTCGCCCCGCCCCGGTACCGCTTCCACGAGGCGGGCTCGTGCGGCGCGGTCGCCGACAGCAGCAGCGTCTGGTGCTCCCCGGCGGCGCTGTCCCGCACGGCGATGTCGGACACCGGCCCCCATGGCAGCCGGCTGCCCGGGCCGCCGTCGTCGGAGACGGCATAGGCCCACGTGTAGTGCGAGAACGGCTCACCGTGCGAGGAGACGGCCAGGATCCGGCCGTCCGGCGTCCAGGACCGTACGCGGGTGTCGGGACTGCCCCAGTAGGTGAGCCGGCTCGCCTGCCCGCCCTCCACCGGCGCGAGATGGACCTCGGGGTCCAGCGACCGCCAGCTGTTGAAGGCGATCGCCGAACCGTCCGGCGAGAAACGGGGATGGCCCACCCGGGTCCGGTCAGCCGTCACCCGCCACGCGCGCCCCTCGTGCAGGGGCGCGACCCAGATGTCGTCCTCGGCGACGAAGCACAGCCGTTCGCCGTGGACATGCGGAAACCGGAGGTACGCGGCGTCGCTCACCCATCCATCGTTCGCGGGTCCCGGAGAGCGGGCAACTTTTGCCGGGGTCCGCCGGGGGTCACCGGCCTCTTCCGCCCGGCGTCAGCGCAGGCACGCCCGTACCGCCCGCACCAGCGCCTGTGCGCGCGGGTCGGCGGTGACGTTCTTCTGCATGCCGTTGGTGACGTAGCCGAAGCCGATCCCGGCGTCCGGGTCGGCGAAGCCCAGCGACCCGCCCCGTCCCGGATGCCCGAAGGAAGCGGGGGACAGGAAGGGCGAGGACGGGCCGTGCAGCATGTAGCCCAGGCCGAAGCGGGTGTTCACCACCAGGACCCGGTCGGGGCCCTCGGACTCGGCCGTGCGCGCCGAGGTGAGCGTCGCCGGGGCGAACAGCCGTGGGCCGCCGTCCTCCAGGCCGCCGACCAGAGCGGCGTAGAAGCGGGCCAGCGAGCGCGCGGTGGCGATCCCCGCGGACGCCGCGAGCTCCGCGGCACGGTAGGCGGGGTCGTTCTCGTCCGGCAGCGGGTCGATGGCGCCGAACGCCTGGCGGGTCAGCGACCGCGGGTCGTCGTAGGCCTCGCTCACGCTGCGCTTGGGACGCGCGCGCAGCCCCGCCGCCGGCGGCGCCTGCGGGGCCACGATCGCGGCGATCCGGCCGACCCGCGCCGCCTGCGCGGCCGGCAGACCCACCCACAGGTCCAGGCCCAGCGGACGGGAGATCTCCTCCGCCACATAGCGGCCGATCGACCGGCCGCCGCTCGCGCGCAGCACCAGCTCGCCTATCAGCCAGCTGTAGGTCATCGCGTGGTAGCCGTGGTCGCTCCCGGGCGCCCAGAACGGCGCCTGTGCCGCGAGCGCGCGCGGGCCGCTGACACCGTCCGTCGCCTGCGCCGGGGTGAGCGGGGTGTCCAGCGCGGGCACGCCCGCACGGTGCGCGAGGGCGTCGCGCACGGTCACCCGCTCCTTGCCGGCCGTCTTGAACTCGGGCCAGTACGACCCGACCGGGGCGTCCAGATCCAGCTGCCCGCGCTGGTGCAGCAGCAGCAGGCACGCCGCCGCCACACCCTTGGTCGCCGAGCGGACCACCTGCGCGGTGTCCCTGGCCCAGGGGCTCCCGGCCCCGTCGCCGTCCGCGGCACCGGCCCACAGGTCCACGACCTTCCGGCCGTCCCGGTACACCGTCACCGCCGCGCCGAGCTCCCCGCGCTCCTCGAAGTTCCGGACGAAAGCCTCCCGGACCGGCTCGAAACCGTCCGCCACCGCACCCAGGACGTCCACCACTGCCCGTACTCCCGCCTTGCGCCGCCGCTACTGCTCTCCTCCATGGTGCCTCCCGCGCGCGGCGTCCCCGGACCGGGGTCGTACACCGGTACGGCCGGGCAAGGGGAAAAGCGCGCCGCCGCTCAGGCGGTGGCCGCGGCCGCCGCGCGGCCGGCGGTGCGACCGGAGAAGATGCAGCCGCCGAGGAACGTCCCCTCCAGCGAGCGGTAGCCGTGCACCCCGCCGCCGCCGAAGCCGGCCGCCTCGCCCGCCGAGTACAGACCCGGCAGCGGCTGCCCGTCGGCCCGCAGCACCCGGCTGTCCAGATCCGTCTCCAGGCCGCCGAGCGACTTGCGGGTCAGGATGTTCAGCCGCACCGCGATCAGCGGTCCGGCCTTCGGGTCCAGCAGGCGGTGCGGGGCCGCGGTGCGGCTCAGTTTGTCGCCGAGGTAGTTGCGGGCCCCGCGGATCGCGGTGACCTGGAGATCCTTGGTGAAGGTGTGGGTGATCTCCCGGTCGCGGGCCACGATCTCGCGCCGCAGCGCGTCCTCGTCGATCAGATCGTCCTTCGTGACCGCGTTCATTCCGCGCACCAGGGCCGCCAGGTCGTTCTCGACGACGAAGTCCACGCCGTGCTCCTTGAACGCCTCCACCGGGCCGGGCGCGCCCGGCAGCACACGGCGCAGCACCTCGCGCACGCTCTTGCCGGTCAGGTCCGGGTTCTGCTCGGAGCCCGACAGCGCGAACTCCTTCTCGATGATCTTCTGGGTGAGGACGAACCACGTGTACTCGTGGCCGGTCCGCATGATGTGCTCCAGCGTCCCGAGCGTGTCGAAGCCCGGGAACAGCGGCACCGGCAGCCGCCGGCCCGTCGCGTCCAGCCACAGCGAGGACGGGCCGGGCAGGATGCGGATGCCGTGCCGGGCCCAGATCGGGTTCCAGTTCTCGATGCCCTCGGTGTAGTGCCACATCCGGTCGCCGTTGATGAGATGGCCGCCCGCCTCCTCGGCGACGCCCAGCATCAGTCCGTCCACGTGCGCCGGGACGCCGGAGAGCAGCTTGCCCGGCGGCGTGCCGAGCCGCTCCGGCCACGCCTTGCGCACCAGGTCGTGGTTGCCGCCGATGCCGCCCGAGGTGACGATCACCGCCTGGGCCCCGAGCCGGAACTCCGAGCGGACCTCCCGCGAACTCGGCCGGCCGCGCTCGGCGTCGCTGTCCACCAGCACCTCGCCCGCCACGCCGTCCACGGCGCCGCCGGTCGTCGTCAGCGCCGTCACGCGGTGCCGGAAGCGCAGTTCGACCAGGCCCTTGGCGACGGCCTCCCGCACGCGGCGCGCGAACGGCGCCACCACCCCCGGCCCGGTGCCCCACGTGATGTGGAAGCGCGGCACCGAATTGCCGTGCCCGGTGGCCAGGTAGCCGCCGCGCTCCGCCCAGCCGACCAGCGGGAAGAAGCGCAGACCTTGCGCGTGCAGCCATGCGCGCTTCTCGCCGGCCGCGAAGTCCACGTAAGCCTCGGCCCACTTGCGCGGCCAGTCGTCCTCGGGGCGGTCGAAGCCGGCGGTGCCCATCCAGTCCTGGAGGGCCAGTTCGCGGGTGTCCTTGATGCGCATCCTGCGCTGCTCGGGCGAGTCCACGAGGAAGAGGCCGCCGAACGACCAGAACGCCTGCCCCCCGAAGTTGGACTCCGGCTCCTGGTCGAGCAGGATCACCTTCCTGCCCGCGTCGGCCAGTTCAGCGGTGGCGACCAGCCCGGCCAGTCCCGCTCCGACGACGACGACGTCCGCGTCCAGCGCCATGGGTGTGCCTCTCCGCTCCCTTTTGGTGTGCGTGCACGTTACGCTACGCGCGAGTAGGGGGGCGAGAGGGAGCGCGTGACGAAATGCGGTCCCTCGAGCGGCGGAAGGATGCGCGCATGCGCAGGTTCGAAGGACACGTCGCCGTCGTCACCGGAGGCGGCCAGGGCATCGGCGCGGCCACCGCACGGCGGCTGATGTCCGAGGGCGCCTCGGTCGTCCTCGCCGACCTCGACGGGGAGCGCGCCGCCGCCACGGCGGCCGCGCTCACGGAACAGACGGACGGCGACGGTGTGGCCGACGCGGTCGCCTGCGACGTCGCCGACCAGGCCGCGGTCGACGCGGCCATGGCCCACGCCGTCGAGCGCTTCGGGCGGCTCGACGTCCTGGTCAACAACGCCTACGCGTGCCACGTGGACCCCACACTGTTCGAGGACCTCCTCGACGCGGACTGGTACGAGGACATCGAGGTCACCCTCACCGGCGCGATGCGCTGCGCGCGGGCGGCCCTGCCGTACCTGGCGGAGGCCGGCGGGCGCGGCGCGATCGTGAGCATCGGCTCCGTCAACGGGCACATGAACTTCGGCAACCACGCCTACAGCGCCGCCAAGGCGGGCCTCGCGTCCCTCACCCGCACCCTCGCGGTGCACGCCGCGCCGCGCGGCGTCCGCGTCAACCTCGTCGCCCCGGGCACGGTCCGCACTCCCGCGTGGGCCGGCCGCGAGGACGACCTCGACCGCATCGCGGAGAACTACCCCATGGGGCGGGTCGGCGAGCCGGACGACATCGCCTCGGCGGTGGCGTTCCTCGCGTCGGCGGACGCGGCATGGGTGACGGGGATCGTGCTGCCGGTGGACGGGGGCGTCCTCATCCAGAACGCCGGCTTCCGGCGTGTGCTGGACCGGGAGCCCGGGTGAGGTTCTTTCCCCGTTCCCCGTGACCCGTGCCCCGGGCGCCCTGACGCGCGTTTCGTGGATGCGAATTCGGGGCCTCCGGGGCCGGTCATTTCGGACAGCACATGCAGGTGCCCCACCTCCCCCGCCCCCGATCCCCGGTGGGAGCGCAGAGGACGGCCGTGCCTCGGACACCCGTCCAGCCCGGCCGGGCCGCACCCCGAAACTCAGATGTGGCTCAGAGGAATGACGAACCTTGGCCAACCACCCGCCGCCGATGGCGTACCCCGTCGTCTCGCGCACCAGATCGGCGTCGGCGCGCCGGACGGCCGCCGCGCCCAGTTCGGCCCGGACCAGGTCGACGTCGACCCGGGAGGCGCCGTCCATGAGGACGAGCACGGGGGCGCCGTCCGCCTGGAAGATCAGCGACTTGACGATCTGGCTGAGTTCGCAGCCGATCGCCTCGGCGGCCTGCGCCGCGGTGCGGGTCGCGTCCGGGAAGGAGCGCACGGGGACCTGGAGCCCCAGTCCGGCGAGGGCTTCGGCGAACCGGGGGTGGGCAGCGGCTGGGGTCGGCATGCGCGGAACGCCGGCCCGAGGCGGGGGCCGGACGTCAAACCATCACGAAGAGGCCCTGAGCACGGCCGCCACGATCGGCCCCGCGGAGTCGCCGCCGTGGCCGCCCTCCAGCACCATGCCGGCGGCGGCGATGTCGTTGCGGTAGGCGAGGAACCACCCGTTCGGCTTCTCCTGGCCGCCGACCTCCGCCGAACCGGTCTTCGCGCCGACGTCCCCGTATACGCCGCTCATCGCCCCGGCGGCGGTGCCGCTCGACGCGGTGAGCCGCATCATCGACTTGAGGCTGCCGCGCACGCCGTACGGGAGCGAGCTGCCGGCCTTGGCGAGCGGCTCGCCGATCAGGCTCTTGGAGACCAGCCGGGGCTGGTGGAAGGTGCCGGTGTCCGCGGTCGCGGCCACGGCGGCCATGTTGAGGGGGCTCATCTGGATCTGGCCCTGGCCGATCATCTCCTCGGTCATCTCGTCGCCGCTGCCGCCGGGCACGCGGCCGTCCCAGGCGGGGACGCCGACGTTCCAGGTCTGGCCGAAACCGTAGTAGCGCTGGGCGACGGTGGGCACGGAGGACTCGCTGAGGTTGCCCGCGAGCTTGATGAACCCGGTGTTGCAGGAGATGGCGAAGTCCCGCTGGAAGGTCGCCGAGGGATCGGACGAACTCTCCACGTTGTGGAACATCTTGCCGTTGTTGTAGTTGGCGGTCGCCGGGCACGGCGCGGCGGTGCCGGGGCTGACGCCCTTCTCCAGCAGGGCCGTCGCCGTGAGGACCTTGAAGGTGGAGCCGGGTGCCACCTGGGCGTTGAACGCGTTGTTGTTGTCGGTGGGCGGGTTGTTGGCGAACGCCAGGATCTCGCCCGTGCTCGCCTGCACCGCCGCGACCGACGACTGGGGTTTGTTCTTGACGGCCTGCTCCGCGGTCGCCTGGAGGCCCGCGTCGAGCGTGGTGTGCAGCTTGGCGGGGGTGCCGGCGGCGATGGTGTGCAGGGTCTGGCCGGGACCGTCGGGGCCGTTCGCCCAGGTCTCGATGCCGGGCTTGCCGCCGCTCAGCCTGCTGCCGTACCGCTCGCGCAGTTGCGGCAGCACGGAGGCCAGCGAGGGGAGCTTGGCGGCGTCCAGGGTCTTGCCGGAACGGTCCACCACGACCACCTGCGGGGAGGCGGCCTCACCGGTCGCCAGTGACTGACCTGCCGTCAGTTTCGGGTGGACGACCGACGGTTCCCAGTCCACCAGCGGCTTGTGCGTGGTCTCGCCGCGGAAGACCGTGAGCGAGGAGCCGTACTTCCATGTGGAGGTCTTGCCGCCGTAGGAGAGCGTGGCGACGACATTGAACGGAACCACTCGGTCCACCGGTGTGCCGGGCGTCAGCTTCACCCGGGTCACATGGGCCTCGGTGCGGTAGCCGGCCAGTGCGTCCCTCGCCGTCGTGGCGTCGTTGGTCAGGCTCGCCGCCGCTGCGGCGTCGCCCTTGGCCCAGGCCGCCAGGAAGGCGGTCGCCGTCTGCCGTACCTCGGCCGCGGACGGCGGCCCCGTTTCCACGGGTGCGGCCTGGGTCGTGAAGCCCCCGCCCCCGCTGCCGTTCAACCCCTGGTAGACGTTGTAGGCACCGTAGCCCGCGGCTCCCAGCATGCCCGCGAACACCGTGCTGATGATCCCCACTTTGACGCCTCGGCGCATGGCCGACCCTCCCCGTGATCCCCCTGAACGCGTTCAAAAAGCTGTGCAGCAAGCGCACTCTACGCTTCACGGGTGACAACGGGGGCTTTTCTCGGTCACGGCTGCACCATCCGTCACCGGCAGGTACGGCCCTCAGCACGACGGGCCGGTGTACCCGGCAGGCAACTCCAGCTCCGCCCACACGCTCTTGCCCTCCGGGAAACTGCGGACGCCGAAGCGTGAGGACAGCGCCGCCGCGAGGGCCACGCCGCGTCCCGCCTCGTCGGCGGACGACGACTTGTGCCGCCGCGGCATGGAGCACCCGTTGTCGAAGACCTCGCAGACCAGTACCCGGTCGCGGATCAGCCGCAGCTGTATCGGCGCCAGTCCGTGGAGCACGGCGTTGGCGAGCAGTTCGCCGACGATCTGCTCCGCGGCGGGCACCAGGCGTTCCAGGCCCCAGGCGGTGAGGGTCCGCGATGCCGCGGCGCGCAGGCCCGCGACCGCCGCGGCGTCCCGCGGCATCGCCCAGGTGGCGAATCGGCTGGGACACAGCGTCCGGGTGCGGGCGATCAGCACCGCCACGTCGTCGTCCTGGCGGTGATCGCCGAGTGTGCCGACCGCCAGGGCGCTCAGCTCCTCCAGGCCGGTCCCCGGTGGCCGGGTGAGCGCCTGGCGCAGGCGCTCCAGACCGTGGTCGATGTCGTGCTCGCGGGTCTCCACCAGGCCGTCGGTGTACAGGACGAGGACGCTGCCCTCGGGCAGGTGGTGCGTGACCGGCTGGAACGACCGGGTGCCGATGCCCAGCGGCGCTCCGGAGGGGATGTCGAGGAAGGACACCTCGCCCGACACCGGGTCGATGAGCGCGGGCGGCGGATGGCCCGCCCGCGCCCCGACGCAGCACCGGGTCACCGGGTCGTAGACCATGTACAGACAGGTCGCCCCCATGAGCGCGGTGGGCAGCGCCCGGCCGTCGGACTCCTCGCTGAGGCGCACGAACAGCTCGTCGAGGTTCGTCAGCAGTTCGTCGGGCGGCTGGTCCAGGGCGGCGAGGGTGATCACGGCGGTGCGGAGCCGGCCCATGGTCGCCGCCGCGTTGATGCCGTGCCCGACGACGTCCCCCACCACCAGGGCCACCCGGGCGCCGGACACCGGGATCACGTCGAACCAGTCGCCGCCGACGCCGCCCTCCGCGTCCGAGGGCAGGTAGCGCGACACCACGTCGACGGCGTTGCCGCCGTCCGGGTCGCTCGGCAGCAGGTCCCGCTGGAGGGCGAGAGCGGCGGTGTGCTCGCGCGTGTAGCGGCGGGCGTTGTCGAGGCTCAGCGCCGCCCGGCTGACCAGCTCCTCGGCGAGCGTCCGGTCGTTCTCGTCGAAGGGCAGCGGGTTCTCGGTGCGGATCATCACCGCGATGCCCAGGATCTCGTCGCGGGCGTGGATGGGCAGGATCAGCAACGTGTGCATGCCCAGGGTCAGGATGCGCTCCCGGCGCGGCGGGTCGTGGTCGAGCCAGTTGCCCGGGCCGGTCTCCAGGACGGTCTCCAGATGGGACCGGCCCGAGGACAGGACGTTGAGGAAGGGGGAGTCCGGCGGGACGAAGACGGCGCTCCCGCGCGGCCAGAGGGCTTCCCGGAAATCCTCGTGGATCGACATCTGCCCGGCGCGGAAGAACGCCGGGACGGCTCCTTGCGCCGAGCCGAGCCGGGCGAGCGGGGCGTCGCCGAGTTCGACGGCCTCCGCCAGGTCGACGGTGACGTAGTCCGCGAGCACCGGCACCAGCACGTCGGCGAGGTCCTGTGCGGTCTGCATGATGTCCAGGTGCGCGCCGATGCGGCGGCTCGCCCGGCTCAGCAGGGTCATCCGCTCCCGGGTGCGCCGGCTGCTGGTGACGTCCACATTGAGGGAGCACACCCCCGGCCGTCCGTCGCGGGCGTTGGCGACGGGGAACACCGACAGGGCGTAGGCCCGGTGGCGGTAGTGGTCGAGCTGCTCCAGCTCGTGGTCGATCTCGGGGACCCCGGTGTCCAGCACCTTGCGCAGCAGCCGGGTGACCTCGCGGGTGTTCCGGTACAGCGGCGACTCGTCCAGCCGGCGCCCGAGCCGCTGCTCGCGGGGCATCCCGTAGGCCCGCGCCAAAGCGTCGTTGAGCCAGGTGATGCGCAGGTCGGCGTCCCAGACGGCCATCGGGAAGGGGCAGGCCTCGCCGACCGACTCCAGCACCGCGGCGTCCGGTGGTGTCATCGACACCAGCCAGTCCATCTCCCCGTCGCGCCCGGGCAGGGCGGAGACCCGCAGTCCCACCGGGAACGGCAGGCCCTCGTGGTGCCGCAGCCCGACCGTCCCCGACCACTCGCCGGTGAAGCCGTGGGGCAGGTCGCCCGCCGCGGCGAGCAGGCCGGTGGCGGGGGTGCTCAGCACCTCCTCCGCCCGGTAACCCAGCAGCCGTCTCGCGCTGTCGGTCCACCGGGTCAGACGTCCCGCGGCGTCGACCAGCGCCAGCGTTGTACCGCCGCCGGCGTCGGCAGCGGCCGCATCGATTGCCTTGTCGTCGGGGCTGGTCATATGAGGTGTTCCCCGTGAGGGGGTGAGCGTTTCCACGCTAGGGCGCGTGCGGAGAGGCCGCAAAACGGCCCGGCACTGACCCGCCGGAGTGGGCGGGGGTCCGCTCCCGGTGTGGGAGATCAGTAAGACAGTCGGATTGTCGTACGTTCCCGGTCTCGATGGACGCGCGAGGGGCGCGCCGGTGTGACGGGAGTGGGCATGCGGACCAGGCGGTCTTTGACGTGGGCACGCAGGGCGGACGTGGCGGCCCCCCTGGTGGTGGGGGCGCTGCTCTCGGCGTTCGTGCCGGGCACGGCGGGCGCGGCGGAAGGACCGGCCTCGCAGTGGATCGTGATGCTCAGGGACTCGGCGGGCGACGTCCGTACGCTGGCCGCCGAACACGCCCGCCCGCACCACGCCACCGTCGGCCGGGTCTACGACGTCGCCGCCGGCGGCCGCACGCTGAAGGCGTACACGATCCGGGCGACCGCGGCCCAGGCCGCCGCCCTCCGCGGGAACCGCCTGGTCAGCGCCGTCGTGCGGGACGCGATCGTGCACGCCCCCGAGCGTGCGGAGCGGGTCGCGGTGATCCCGCCGCTGAAGCCCGGCGGCGCGGCACGGCCCACGCCCGGCAAGGACGGCGTCCCGCCAGGCAAGGACCGCGTGCCCTTCGCGGGGGCGGTGGGCGCCTGCGTGCCGAACGATCCCTTCTACACCCCCGACCGCCAATGGGGTCTGTTCGCGGTCAGGGCCCCTACCTGCGGCGCCCGCAACGACGTCGCCGTGGCCGTCCTGGACACCGGCATCGACGCCCAGCACGAGGACCTGGCCGGCGTGGTCGCCGGGGCCGTCAACTTCTCCGACAGCGCCACCACGGACGACCACTACGGCCACGGCACCCACCTGGCCGGGATCATCGGGGCCGTCACCGACAACGGCATCGGTATCGCCAGCGAGGCCCTGGGCACGCGGCTGTGGAACGTCAAGGTCCTCGACGACGACGGCACCGGCACCGTCTCCCAGGTCGCCGAGGGCCTGCTGTGGGTGGCCGCCAACGCGGCGACGCACCACATCGGCGTCGTCAACATGAGCCTGACCTCGCCCGACGACAGCCCGCTGCTGCACGCGGCGGTGCAGATCGCCGCCGCCTCCGGGGTCACCCTCGTCGGGGCCGCGGGCAACGACGGCACGACGGCGCGGCAGTACCCGTCCGGCTACCCCGAGGTGATCTCGGTCGCCGCGACCTCCCCCGACAACTCCCTGGCGTACTTCTCCACCCGCGGCGACTGGGTCGACGTGGCCGCCCCCGGCGACGACATCATCTCGACGTACCCCGACAACACCTACGCGTCCCTGTCCGGCACCAGCATGGCCACCGGCTTCGTCAGCGCCACCGCCGCCCTGTGCCGCAGCAGCGGCGTGTGCACCGGCGCGCCCGGGCAGACCCTCGCCCGGCTCGGCGCGTGCTCCCAGCCCATTCCCGCGACCGGCAGCGGTGTCCGCTTCGGCCTCGTCCGGGCCGACCGCGCCGGCCTGGACTGCGGCGGCGGGTCCGCCGCCGCGCCGCGCGACCGCTCGGGCGCGGTCGCGCACCGGCCCGCGGGTCCGGCGGGCGGGCCCGCCCGCCCGGAGCCGGCCGTGAACGGGACCAAGGACGCGAACGGCGGGGACGGCGCGAACGGCGGCGACGGCCGGGACGGCGAGGACGCGGGCACCGCGCCCATGGACACCTTCACCGCCGTCCGCCCGGGGCGATCGGGCCATGCCGACGATGCCGCCGACCCCGTCGGGGAGTTCGTCGCCGCCCTGGTCGAGGACACCGTCCGCGACCTCGGCCCCTGGCTCACCGGGCCCGGCTGCTGACCGCGCGGGCGGCTCAGATCCAGGTGTCGAGCCACATCCGGTGCCGCCAGGCGTCGATCGGGATCGTCTGCCCGGTGTAGAGCGGCCAGAAGTAGATGAAGTTGAAGACGATCAGCAGCACGAGCGTGCCGGCGCCCACCGCGCCCCACAGGCGGCGCTGCTCGCCCGCCCCCGGCGGGCCGAGGACGGCGCCCAGCATCATGGCCAGGGCGAGACACAGGAAGGGCAGGAAGACGACCGCGTAGAAGAGGAAGATCGTGCGGTCCTGGTAGAGGAACCAGGGCAGGTAGCCGGCCGCGACACCGCACGCGATGCCCCCGGCCCGCCAGTCGCGGCGGAACGCCCAGCGGTACAGCACGTACAGCAGGGCGAAGCACGCGGCCCACCACAGCAGGGGTGTGCCGATGCCCAGTACCTCGCGCGCACAGCCGCCGACGGCGGTGCAGCCGTCCTGGCCCTCCTTGGGGGACTCGTAGAAGTACGAGACGGGCCGGCCCAGCACCAGCCAGCTCCAGGGGTTGGACTGGTAGGTGTGCGGCGAGTGCAGATTGACGTGGAAGTCGTAGACCTGCGTCTCGTAGTGCCACAGGCTGCGCAGTGCCGCCCAGGAGTCGGAGAGGAACCCGCCGTCGCCCTTGGCCCAGTTCCGGTCGTAGCCCTTGTCCGTGGTGAACCAGCCCAGCCAGGACAGCAGGTAGGTGCCGACGGCGACGGCCACCATGGAGAAGCCCGCCCACAGGCCGTCCAGCCAGAAGGCGGTCAGCCAGGGGTGGCGGGCGCCGGCCACACGGCGGGCGCCGGCGTCCCACAGCACGGTGAGGACGCCGAAGGCGGCCAGTACGTACAGGCCGTTCCACTTGGTGCCGGCGGCCAGGCCCAGGCAGACCGCGGCCGCGATCCGCCACGGCCGCACCCCCAGCCACGCGAAGGACGCGACGTGGTCGTCCGCGCGCCCCTCCGGCAGCGCTGCCGCGAGCCGGGCGCGGGCCTTGTCGCGGTCGATGAGCAGGCAGCCGAAGGCGGCCAGCACCCAGAACATGACGACGAGGTCCAGCAGGGCCGTGCGGCTCATCACGAAGTGCAGGCCGTCCACCGCCATCAGGCCGCCGGCCAGGCAGCCCAGCGCGGTGGAGCGGAACAGCCGCCGCCCGATGCGGCACAGCATGAGCACCGACAAGGTGCCCAGGACGGCCATCGCGAACCGCCAGCCGAAGGGGTTCAGCCCGAAGATCCACTCGCCGGAGGCGATGACCCACTTGCCGACGGGCGGGTGGACGACATAGGACGGCGCCTCCGACAGCGGGATCGTCGGGGGGCGGGACAGGATCTGGCCGTTGGCCTTGTCGGGCCAGCTGCCCTCGTAGCCGTACTGCAGCAGTGACCAGGCGTCCTTGGCGTAGTACGTCTCGTCGAATATCACCGCGTGCGGGCTGCCCAGGTTCCAGAACCGCATCAGGCCCGCGAAGAGCGCCACCAGCAGCGGACCGCCCCAGGCGGACCAGCGGGCCAGCCGGTTCGCGAGCACCGGGCCCACCCGCAGCGCCGACCAGGCGCGCGTCCCCGGCTCGGGGAAGGGCGGGACCAGCCGCTCGCGCAGGCTCGTACGCGGACGGTCCACATGGCCGAAGCGGCGCAGCCGCCGCTGCCAGGAGTCCTGCTCCGCCGGCTCGGGGGAGGCGTTCTCGGCGTCCTCGGCCGGGCATGCCTGCGTAGCCGTGTCACTCGTCACCGGGCCATCGTAGGGAAGCGGCTTGCGGATGCGCTGAGGACCGGGCCATCCGAGGGTCCGGCCGTGTCCGACCGGGTGGGAGACTGGGGCGGTGACCACATCGACAGGACCGGCGGACGCAGGCGTACTCGTGCTGGCGGGCACCCCCATCGGAGACGTCACCGACGCACCGCCCCGGCTGTCGGCCGAACTGGTCGCCGCGGACGTCATCGCCGCCGAGGACACCCGGCGGCTGCGCCGGCTCACCCAGGCGCTCGGCGTGACGACCACCGCGCGGGTCGTGTCCTACTTCGAGGGCAACGAGTCGGCCCGGACGCCGGAGCTGGTCCGCGCCCTGGAGGACGGCTCGCGTGTGCTGCTGGTGACCGACGCGGGGATGCCCTCGGTGTCCGACCCGGGCTACCGGCTGGTCGCCGCCGCCGTCGAACGGGACCTGCGGGTCACCGCGGTGCCGGGGCCGTCCGCCGTGCTCACCGCGCTGGCGCTCAGCGGCCTGCCCGTCGACCGCTTCTGCTTCGAGGGCTTCCCGCCCCGCAAGGCGGGCGAGCGCCGGGCCCGGCTGGCCGAGACCGCGGCCGAGCGGCGCACGCTGGTCTGGTTCGAGGCGCCGCACCGCCTCGCGGAGACCCTGAACGCGATGGCCGAGGTCTTCGGCGCGGACCGCCGCGCGGCCGTCTGCCGCGAGCTGACCAAGACGTACGAGGAGGTCCGGCGCGGGCCGCTGAAGGAACTGGCGGCCTGGGCCGCCGACGGTGTGCGCGGGGAGATCACGATCGTCGTCGAGGGCGCCCCGGAGACCGGCCCGCAGGAGCTGGACCCGGCAGAACTGGTGCGCCGCGTGCAGGTGCGCGAGGAGGCGGGGGAGCCGCGCAAGGAGGCGATCGCCGCCGTGGCCGCCGACGCGGGGCTGCCCAAGCGCGAGGTCTTCGACGCCGTGGTGTCCGCCAAGCACGCGGCGACGAACCCACCCACAAAGGGCTAAACACGGCGCTTCGCAAAGTCCTATCGTAGGGGAGGGAAAGCTTCCGGGCCGTAGATCGGCCCTGTGCCACATACACCCCAAAACTGGCTCAAGAAAGGGCACCCCCGCTGTCACCGGCGCCTTCGTGGGCGTTCTCTGTAGTGGGAAGTCCCGCTCCGGACGCCTCGTCCGGAGGGCAACAGGAGCTGCCATGAGCGAGACCATCGGAACCGATGGCACGGTTCGTGAGGCGTACGCCTTCGTCTGCATCAGCTGCGGTCGCGGCTGGGAGCAGGCGTACGAGATAGAGCACCACGTTGACGCCCAGGGCCGCGAACTCGTCTGGTACATGGTGGAGGGCAAGCGGGTCCCGTCCCCGCTGACCCGCCCCACGTGCGTCGGGTGCGAGGGCCACAAGGTCCGCATCATGCGGGCCGGACAGGTGTCCGATGTGACCGGCACATGGTCGAGCACCGCGACGGCCGGCCCCCTTCCCTGCGCCGCCCCCCGGCGCCCGGTCGCCGCCTCCGCCCCCTCCGAGGGCGCCGAGCGCCGCGGCCGGCACTGGTCGCCGCTGCACCTGCTCCACCGCAGGCGGGACCCGGCGTAGCCGTCACGGCCGCCGCCTAGGATCTGGGGCATGCCCCAGAAGCCCGAACGCCAGCAGAAGGACCAGCGCAAGGACGGGTCCGCCGCCCCTCCCCTCCCGGAGCCGCTCGCGGTCCCGGTGGCGGACTCGCACACCCACCTCGACATGCAGGAGGGCAGCGTCGAGGACGCGCTGGCCAAGGCGGCCTCCGTCGGTGTCACCACCGTCGTGCAGGTCGGCTGTGACGTGAAGGGTTCCCACTGGGCGGCCCGCGCGGCCGCGGCCCATGACACCGTCTGGGCGGCCGTCGCGCTGCACCCCAACGAGGCGCCGCGGATCGTGCACGGGGAGCCTGCCGGAGGGTGGTCGCGCCAGGGCTCCCGTGAGGCGGGCGGCACCGCCGCGCTGGACGCCGCGCTCGCCGAGATCGACACGCTGGCCGCGCTGCCGCACGTCCGCGGAGTCGGCGAGACCGGCCTGGACTACTACCGCACCGGGCCCGAGGGCGTCGAGGCCCAGCACTACTCCTTCCGCCGCCACATCGACATCGCCAAGCGGCACGGCAAGGCCCTGGTCATCCACGACCGCGAGGCCCACGCCGACGTGCTGCGCATCCTCGACGAGGAGGGCGCGCCGGACACCGTGGTCTTCCACTGCTACTCCGGCGACGCGGAGATGGCCCGGACCTGCGCGGACAAGGGCTACTACATGTCCTTCGCCGGCAACCTCACCTACAAGTCCGCCCAGAACCTGCGCGACGCGGTGGCGGTGGCCCCTTCCGAACTGCTTCTGGTCGAGACCGACGCGCCTTTTCTGACCCCGGTGCCGTACCGCGGTCGGCCTAACGCTCCGTATCTCGTTCCGATCACGGTGCGTGCCATGGCGGAGGTGCGGAAGGCGGCAGAGGACGAGGTCGCGGCGGCGATCGGCGCCAACACGGCGCGTGCCTTCGGCTACTGATCCGCGACACGACGTGACCGCGCAGCCACGGATCGCGACGAATGTCGGCTATGGTCCCGGTTCGGTTCCGACCGGACCGCCGGAGGTACGTCGTGAGTCATTCGTATGCCGAAGCCGGGCTGTACGACAGCGGGCTGCCCCTGCAGCGCCCGGCGCCCGCCGTGGGCGGCCGCGCGGCCGCGCGCATCGCCGCACGTGCGGAGGCCCGCAGGCGGCGCGCGGCCGAGCGTCCCGACGTGCTGGCCAGGCTGCTGCCGCGCGCGCTGGTCGTCGCCGTGCTCGCGGGCGGCACCGGCGCCTACGTGACGGGCGGCAAGGCGGTCCAGCTCTCCGTCGACGGCCAGGTGCGCACCCTGCACACCTACGCGGGAGACGTCGGCGAGCTGCTGCGCCGGCAGGGCGTCCGGGTCGGCGACCACGACATCGTCGCTCCCGGCCGGCAAGCCGAGCTGCGCGACGGGGACAGCGTCGCCGTCCGCTACGGCCGCCCCGTCACGCTCACCCTGGACGGCCGCCCGAAGCGGATGTGGACCACCGCCCGCACCGTCGACGAGGCCCTGGGCCGGCTCGGCGTGCGCGCTGACGGCGCGTATGTCTCCACCTCGCGCTCCGAGCCGATCGGGCGCCGCGGCCTGGCCCTGGACGTGCGCACGGAGCGGCAGCTGACGTTCCTCGTGGACGGCAAGGAACGCACCGTCCAGACCAACGCCGCCACCATCGGCGAGGCCGTGCGCGACGCGGGCATCCGGCTGAGCGGCGAGGACACCACCTCCGCCGCCTCCGACAGCTTCCCCCGGGACGGCCAGACCATCTCCGTCATGCGCATCCGCGGCCGCGAGGAGACCCGCGAGCAGCCGGTCCCCTACGAGGTCCTGCGGCGCGACGACCCCGAGCTCTTCGAGGGCACCACCGCCGTCGACGCCCGGGGCCGCAACGGACTCCGGCGCGTCACGTACGCCTACCGCACGATCAACGGCGTCCGCCAGAAACCCGAGCCCATCGCCGAGGAGCTGGTACGCGAACCGGTCCATGAGATCGTCCGCGTCGGCACCAAGCGCCTGCCCGAGTCCGTCAAGGGCACCGACCACCTCAACTGGCGGGCCCTGGGCAAGTGCGAGGCAGGCGGCCGCCCCACCGCCGTCGACTCCAGCGGCACCTACGGCGGCCTCTACCAGTTCGACCGCCGCACCTGGCACGCCCTCGGCGGCAGCGGCCGCCCCCAGGACGCTCCCGCCAAGGAGCAGACCTACCGCGCCAAGCGCCTCTACATCCAGCGGGGCGCCACGCCTTGGCCGGTGTGCGGCCGCAAGCTGTACCGCTGACGCGGGCTGTGCGGGGAAGGACCTGGTCGGGCGGGCCGTCAGGCCCGGGGGTGGGGCGCGGATACCCTGGAGCGGTGAGCGAGACCGACCGAACCGATCATCAGGACGACGCGCTGCTGGGGCCCGGGGACGTGAGGGCGCTGGCCGCGAGGCTGGGCGTGCGCCCGACCAAGCAACGCGGGCAGAACTTCGTGATCGACGCCAACACCGTCCGCCGTATCGTCCGGACCGCGGACGTGCGTCCGCAGGATGTGGTGGTGGAGGTCGGGCCGGGCCTGGGCTCGCTGACGCTGGCGCTGCTGGAGGCCGCCGACCGCGTGACCGCCGTGGAGATCGACGACGTGCTGGCCGCGGCGCTCCCTGGCACCGTCGCCGACCGCCTGCCCGGCCGCGCGGACCGCTTCACGCTGGTGCACAGCGACGCGCTGCGCGTGGCGGAGCTGCCGGGGCCGCCGCCGACCGCGCTGGTGGCGAACCTGCCGTACAACGTGGCCGTGCCGGTGCTGCTGCACATGCTCGCCACCTTCCCCACCATCGACCGCTCGCTGGTGATGGTGCAGGCGGAGGTCGCCGACCGCCTCGCCGCGAGCCCCGGCTCCAAGGTGTACGGCGTGCCGTCGGTCAAGGCCGCCTGGTACGCCGAGGTCAAGCGGGCCGGCGCGATCGGCCGCACGGTGTTCTGGCCCGCGCCGAACGTTGACTCCGGTCTCGTCTCGCTCGTGCGCCGCACCGAGCCGCTGAGGACGACCGCGACCCGCCAGCAGGTCTTCGCCGTCGTGGACGCCGCGTTCGCGCAGCGCCGCAAGACCCTGCGGGCCGCCCTGTCCGGGTGGGCGGGCTCGGCGGCCGCCGCCGAGGAGGCCCTGGTGGCCGCCGGAGTGTCGCCGCAGGCCCGCGGGGAGTCGCTGACGGTGGAGGAGTTCGCGGCGATCGCCGAGCAGGGCGTCCAGCGGTAGCAGAAGGCACAATGGGGCCGCCGCCGTGCGGTCCCGACCCGTTCCCCGAGGAGAACCACGCCCGTGACCAGCCGATCCGTGACCGTCCGCGTCCCCGCCAAGGTCAACGTCCAGCTCGCGGTGGGCGGTCCGCGTCCGGACGGTTTCCACGACCTGGCCAACGTCTTCCTGGCCGTGGGCCTGTACGACGAGGTCACCGTCACCCCGGCCGGCGAGCTCCGGATCACCGTCGAGGGCCGCGACGCGGACCAGGTGCCGGCCGACGCGAGCAACCTCGCCGCCCGCGCGGCGACCGCGCTGGCCGCACGGCGCGAGGGCGTGACGCCGGACGTGCACATCCACATCCGCAAGGACATCCCCGTCGCGGGCGGCATGGCGGGCGGCAGCGCCGACGCCGCCGCCGCCCTGCTGGCGTGCGACGCGCTGTGGGGCACCGGGGCCGGCCGCGAGGAACTGCTGGAGATCTGCGCGGAGCTCGGCAGCGACGTGCCGTTCAGTCTGGTCGGCGGCGCCGCCCTCGGCCGGGGCCGCGGCGAGCTGCTCACCGCGCTGCCGGTCGGCGGCGCCTTCCACTGGGTCTTCGCGGTCGCCGACGGCGGCCTGTCGACCCCGGCCGTCTACCGCGAGTGCGACCGCCTGCGCGGCGACGCCGCGGTGCCGGACCCCGAGCCAGCCCCGGCCCTGCTGGACGCGCTGCGCACCGGCGACCCCGTCGCGCTGGCCGCCTCGCTCGCCAACGATCTCCAGGCCGCCGCGGTGTCCCTGCGCCCCTCCCTCGCGGCCACCTTGGCCGCCGGCACCGAGGCGGGGGCGCTGGCCGGCCTCGTCTCCGGCTCCGGTCCCACGTGTGCCTTCCTCGCCAAGGACGCCGAGTCCGCGCGGGCCGTCGCCGCCGCGCTCACCGCCTCCGGCACCTGCCGCGAGGTGCGCGTCACCACCGGCCCGGCCGAGGGCGCGACCGTCGTCCGGCAGCCGTAGGTACGCGTACTCAGCCTTCCGGTAAGGGAGTTGAGTAGTCCGGCGCTGCCGGGCCCCGGCCGCCCGGCGGGATCGTGGCGGCATGGTGGAGACGAACGCCGCGGCACTGGCCGCGGCCACGCCCGCGAGCCGGGACCGGTACGTGGACTTCCTGAGGGTGGCGTCGCTGGCCACGGTCGTGCTGGGGCACTGGCTGATGGCCGCGGTGAGCACCCGTGACGGCGGCGGCATCGAGGTCGGCAACCTGCTGGCCGTACGCCCCGCACTCCAGCCGCTGACCTGGGTGCTCCAGGTCATGCCGGTCTTCTTCTTCGTCGGGGGCTTCTCGCACGCGCTGTCGTACCGCTCGGTGGTGCGCGCGGGCGGCGGCTACGCGGCGTTCCTGCGCGCCCGGCTGCGCCGGCTGCTGCTGCCGACGGCGGTCTTCACCGTCGCCTGGGGCGCGGCGGCACTGCTGCTGCCCGTGCCGGACGCCGCGGCGCGGCTGGTGGCGCAGCCCCTGTGGTTCATCGGGGTCCACCTCGGGATGGCGGCCTTCACGCCGCCGCTGCTGCGGCTGCACGACCGGTACGGATGGGGCGCGTTCGCGGCCCTGTGCGGCGCGGCCGCGGTGGTGGACGTGCTGCGCTTCGCCGCGGGGGTGCCGTTCGTGCCGTTCCTGAACTTCGCCTTCGTGTGGCTGGCGGTGCACCAGCTGGGCTTCCTGCGGGCGGACGGCAGGCTGCGCCGGCCCGCGGCGCCGGCTGTGATGGCGGCGGGCGGACTGGTGGCGGCTGCGGCGCTGGTGGCCCTCGGCCCGTACCCGCTGTCCATGGTCGGGATGCCCGGCGAGCGGATCTCCAACATGGCGCCGCCCACGCTGGCGCTGCTCTGCCACGGTGCGTGGCTGGTCGGCGCCGTCGAGCTGCTACGCGGCCCCGCCGGGCGGTGGCTGCGGCGGCCGCGGGTGTGGCGGGGCGTGGTGGCCGCGAACGGCATCGCCATGACCGCCTTCCTGTGGCACCTCACGGCCATGCTCGCGGTCTACGGCGCGCTGATCGCCCTCGGCCGGGACCTGCCCGTACCGGCGTCCGCCGCGTGGTGGGCCCAGGTGCCGCTGCGGATCGCCGCGGCGGCGGCGCTGACCGCGGCCCTGGTCGCGGTCTTCCGCCGGGCCGAACGCCCGCCCGCCCCGCGTCCGCCGGCGGCTCCCGGCCGGCTCGCCGCCCCCGGCGCCGCGCTGGGCGTCGCCCTCGCCCTCCTCGGCGTCCTCGGCCTGTCCACGGTCGGCTTCGGAGGCCTCCTCGACGGGCACTCCGCCGTCCTGATCGCCGTCCGCCTCACCGCCCCGGCCGCGATCCTCATGGCCGCCGCGGGCTGGGCCCTCGTCGAACGCGCGGGCCGCACCCCGCGGTGAGCGGGCCTCATCTCACGCGGCCGGCCTTGAGGACGATCACGGTGACGGTCTCGGCGTCCGGCCGGTACAGGACGCGCCAATCCCCCGCCGGCAGCCGCCAGTAGCCGGATTCCCCCAACTGTCGTGCCGCCGCGGGACGTGGATCCGCGACCAGATCACGAACGGCGGCCGCGCACGCCTTGGCACCGACCGGGTCGAGGCGGCGTAGACGCCGGAATTCGTCCATGGCCTGGTGCTGCCACACGACTGTACGGGTCACGAGGCCTCCGCTTCGCGGTCCTCGTCCTCCAGCGCGGCCATGAATGCGTCATGTGTCATCGAGGGGCCGGTGGGAGCCGCTTCTCGGGCGGCTCCTTCTGTCGCGTCCGCCGCGTCACGTAGGCGCTGGAGTTCCTCCAGTTCGCTTATCGGGATCAGGGCGGCGGCGGGTTTGCCGTATTCGCTGATGAGGATGTGTTCGTGCCCGTGCCGGACTCGGCCGACGAGCTGCCCGAGCTGGTTGCGGGCTTCGACGAGCGGATACGTCTCCATGGGGAAACTGTACAGACCAGCGGCTGCGTACTGTGCCGGACATGCCGAATTCGGCCGCCAGGGGCGGGGAGTGGGCGGCCGCGGCGTGCGGGAGGGCGCTTGAGCTCGATGGGCGTATCCGGGGTGACATGCGGCAGCACTACTCTGGGAGGTCGTTCTTCCGTATCGACAGGAGTCCCATGGCCGTCAATCTGGTCAACGTCGAGTCCGTCAGCAAGGTGTATGGCACCCGTACCCTGCTGGACGGGATCTCGCTCGGCGTATCGGAGGGCGACCGCATCGGCGTCGTCGGCCGCAACGGGGACGGCAAGACGACCCTGATCCGGATGCTGGCCAAGCTGGAGGGCCCGGACAGCGGGCGCGTGACCCACACCTCCGGGCTGCGGCTGGGCGTGCTGACCCAGCACGACAGCCTGGACCCGGCGGCGACCGTCCGCCACGAGGTGATCGGGGACCGGCCCGACCACGACTGGGCCGGGGACGCGAAGATCCGGGACGTGCTGACCGGCCTGTTCGGCGGGCTGGACCTGCCCGGCTTCCCGCAGGGCCTGGATACGGTGATCGCGCCGCTCTCCGGCGGCGAGCGCCGCCGTATCGCGCTGGCGAAGCTGCTGATCGCCGAGCAGGACCTGGTCGTACTCGACGAGCCCACCAACCATCTGGACGTCGAGGGCATCTCGTGGCTCGCGGGCCACCTGCGGGTGCGCCGTTCGGCGCTGGTGTGCGTCACCCACGACCGCTGGTTCCTGGACCAGGTCTGCACGCGGATGTGGGACGTGCAGCGCGGTGACGTCCACGACTACGAGGGCGGCTACAGCGACTACGTCTTCGCCCGTGCCGAGCGCGAGCGGATCGCCGCGACCGAGGAGGTCAAGCGGCAGAACCTGATGCGCAAGGAGCTGGCGTGGCTGCGCCGCGGCGCCCCGGCGCGCACCAGCAAGCCGCGCTTCCGCATCGAGGCGGCCAACGAGCTCATCGCCGACGTGCCGCCGCCGCGCGACAACGCCGAGCTGATGAAGTTCGCCACGACCCGGCTGGGCAAGACGGTCTTCGACCTGGAGAACGTGACCGTGCAGGCCGGTCCCAAGGTGC
The DNA here is from genome assembly GCF_056270165.1 of Streptomyces sp. RLA123. Taxonomy (NCBI): domain Bacteria; kingdom Bacillati; phylum Actinomycetota; class Actinomycetes; order Kitasatosporales; family Streptomycetaceae; genus Streptomyces; species Streptomyces sp. RLA123. The sequence continues at coordinate 4,761,787 of NZ_JBWDOR010000003.1, forward strand.
TGCTGAAGCATCTGACCTGGCAGCTCGGCCCCGGTGACCGGGTCGGCCTGGTCGGCGTCAACGGCGCGGGCAAGACCTCGCTGCTGCGGGCACTGGCCGACGCCGCCACGAGCGACGGCGAGAAGCAGCCCGTGGCCGGCAAGGTCGCGGTCGGCAGGACCGTGCGCCTGGCCTATCTCTCGCAGGAGGTCGCGGAACTCGACCCGGCGATCCGCGTGCTGCAGGCCGTGGAGTCGGTGCGCGGCCGTGTGGATCTCGGCAAGGGCCGGGAACTGACGGCGGGTCAGCTGTGCGAGAAGTTCGGTTTCACCAACGAGAAGCAGTGGACGCCGGTCGGCGACCTCTCCGGCGGTGAGCGCCGCAGGCTCCAGCTGCTGCGGCTGCTGATGGACGAGCCGAACGTGCTCTTCCTCGACGAGCCCACCAACGACCTGGACATCGAGACACTGACCCAGCTGGAGGACCTGCTCGACGGCTGGCCGGGCTCGATGGTCGTCATCTCCCACGACCGCTACTTCCTGGAGCGGACCACCGACCGCACCTTCGCCCTGCTCGGCGACGCGACGCTGCGCATGCTGCCGCGCGGCATCGACGAGTACCTGGAGCGGCGTCGCGCCGTGGTGGAGGCCGCGGCCCCCGCGCCCGCCGCGGCCAAGCCCAAGGGCGGCGGCGACAGCCGCGCCGCCAAGAAGGAACTGCAGCGCATCGAGCGGCAGCTGGACAAGGCCGGCCAGCGGGAGTCGAAGCTGCACGCCGCCATCGCCGAGAACGCGACCGACTTCGAGAAGGTCGCCGAACTCGACATGGAGCTGCGCTCGCTGGCCGCGGAGCGCGAGGAACTGGAGATGCGCTGGCTGGAGTTGGCCGACCAGGCGGAGGCGTAGCCGTCGGTGCGGCCGTGCGTGCCGTGGGTGTAGCAGTGCCGTAACGGTCGCCGGGCGCGGACTCGGAACGGTGTGTCACCGGTGGTACAAAGAGGGTCACCGTCCGCCCTCGCACGCTTGTGCCCGAAAGGTGCCCGCTGATGTCGCAGCCGCCGCCCCCGCCCGGCAACCAGCCCGGATTCGGGCCGAAGCCGCCTCAGTACGGTTACCCGCCCGCGCAGCCGGGCCCGTATGCCGCCCCGGTCCCGCCGCCTCCGGGACCGGGCCCGTACGGCCCCAACCCGTACGCGCAGGCCCCGACCCAGCCCGTCCCGCCGTACGGCTACCCGCAGTTCCCGCCACCGCCGTCGCCCCCGAGGGGCAACGGCAAGCTGGCGGCCGTCGTGGCGGCGGCGGTCGCGGCCGTGCTCGTCGTCGGCGGCGGTGTGTTCGTGCTGCTCGACTCCGGCGGCGCTCCGGACACACCCGGTACTCCGTCGCAGAGCCGCGGCGGCGATGGCACCGGCGGTCAGGACGGCCGCGGCGGCGTGATCCAGGCGAAGGCGCTGTGGGACAAGGACGGGGCGCGCCCGCCCAAGTCGGAGATCCTGGCGGCGATTCCGGACGCCTGGTTCACCGGCAACGCGGTGGTGAAGACGACGCCGGACGCGGTGCGCTCCTTCGACATCGACAGCGGCAAGGAGAACTGGTCGGTCCCGCTGTCCGGCGAGTCCTGCCCGGCTTCGCGCGAGGCGTCCGGGGACCGTGTGGTCGTCACGTACGGCACGGACTGCGGTCAGGTGATGGCGATCGACATCGCCAAGGGCAGGAAGCTGTGGGCCGGGCAACTGCCGGACCAGAACGGCCAGACCTCGCACGACTACACGCAGGTCGCCGTCACCGGTGACACCGCCGCCCTGGCCTGGCTCGGCGGTTCGGTCGGCTACCGGATCGGCACCGGCGAGGTCCTGTGGACCCCGAAGAGCGGTTCCGACTGCAACGACAAGGGCTACAAGGGCGGTTCCCACCTGGTCGCCGTCGTCCAGTGCGGCGGCTACAACGGCGACACTTACGTCCAGGGGCTGAGCGAGAGCGGCCGCAAGCAGTGGTCCTGGCAGGTCCCGACCGGCAGCGACGTGCAGAACGTCCTGTCCACCGACCCGGTCGTGGTCGGGCTGTCGGCCGGTGCGAGCGGTCTGATGACCGACCTCGCCTACCTCGAGGACGGCAGGATGAAGAGCCGCGTCTCCCTGGGCGCGGGCGGCTACCAGGGCACATACGCGGTCACCTGCCCGCCCAACGGCGAGGCGCACTGCTCGAACTTCGCGATCGACGGCACCACGATCTACCTGCCCACCAAGAGCCACGCCGGCAGCGGCGACTCGTACACGCAGACCAACGAGATCGCGGCGCTCGACCTGCGGACCGGCAAGCCCGAGTGGCTGGCGGAGCCCGGCGAGGAGCGCGAGGTGAAGATCGTCGGCATGCGGGACGGCAAGGTCATCGCCTACCAGCGCAACACCTACGACAAGCCGGGCCGGCTGATCGCCCTGGACCCCGGCACGCGCAGGACAGCGGACTTCATGGAACTCCCCGCCGGCGGCAAGGAGCTGGAGAACCAGTTCCTGGACGGCAGCTCCTACTACTGGCTCTACAAGGACCACTTCTTCGTCAACCCCGCCAGCATCTCCGCCAACACCAGCCTCACCGGCAAGGCGATCGCGGCCTTCGGCTGAGTGGTCGATTCCGGGGTATGTACGGTACGGAACGAGCGGTTTCGGGTGAGAAGCAGCCAGGAATGCCGGTCATTTCGGAATTGCTGGAGGCTTCTGCCCGGTTGGGGGCGCGCCGCGTCGAACAAGCGTGTACCTTCCCGGGCATGACCCCGGGCCCGCTGTGGGCCACTGTGGGTGCACGCGCGGGACGCCGGGCCGTGGCCGCGCTACGGCATGTGAGGGGGGACCGGCTTGGACGCGGTGGGCAGGCCAGCACCGGTCCATGGGGGGATGAGGGGGACGCCCATGGGCGTACGGCTCGTCGTCGTCGACGACCACCGTCTGCTGGCCGAGGCGCTCGCCTCGGCACTGAAACTGCGCGGGCACCGGGTGCTCGCCGCGGCCGCGCCCGCCTCGAGCGCGGCCGATCTGGTCCTGAGCCGGGCACCCGAGGTGTGCCTGATCGGCACCGCCGCCCCGGCCGAGCCGGGCGCGTTCGACGCCGTCGCGCGGATCAAGCGCGAGCGGCCGGGGGTGGCCGTGCTGATCCTGGGCCCGGTGCCCAACCCCCGGGGGATCGCCGCCGCGTTCGCCGCCGGCGCCTCGGGCTACGTACGGCACGACGAGCGGATCGAGGGCGTCGAGCGGGCGATGGCCAAGGCTCGGGCGGGCGAGGTCGCCGTGGCCCCCGCCCTGCTCCAGGGCGCTTTCGCGGAACTGCTCAACCCCGTGGTGGAGCCGGACGACGAGGGCACCCGGCTGCTGCAGATGCTCACGCCGCGCGAGGTCGAGGTGCTGATGCGGGTCGCGGAGGGGGAGGACACCCGGCTGATCGCCGCGGGGATGGCGATCGCGCCGAGTACCGCCCGTACGCATGTGCAGCGGGTGCTGATGAAGCTCGGCGTCGGGTCGCGGCTGGAGGCGGCCGCGCTGGCCGCCCGTACCGGACTGCTGGACCGCGTCATGCACCGCCCGCAGGGCGCGGCCCTGATTCCTCCGCAGGCGTCTCCTCCGGGGACGGCGGGGGAGGGGACGGGCTGAGCCCGTGCCGACTCACGTCACGTCTCGCGCGCACGCACAGCGAGAAGGGGATGTGACGTCCTCGCCTCCGTGAACGGGGGCGGTCCCCGGCCACCGCGCTGTTGAGGGCTCGCTGTTGAGGGCTGCGGTGTCGGCTGGGTTCCCGCTGCGCTGCGCGGTGCCGGGACGAGTCCTGGTCCTGCCTGCGCTCACCAGGCTGTCACCGCCGGTCCGGCGGCCTTGGCGACGTTGACCGCCGTGTTGCGTTGCCCACACGGACGTGCCGCGGGTGCCGTCCTTGACGCCGTCCGCGAGCACACCTGGCTGGTGGGCTCGACGCGCCCGATCCTCACGGAGGTCCGCCCGTAGCGGGAGGCCTCGTACGCCCGCATGGTCACGGACGCCGCCCATCCGGCGCCACGGACGGACCGGGCAGGGCGCGTGCGGGCGAGCCCCTCACCCCGGGCCCTCCACAGCGACCGCCTGGTTCTCGCGGATCATCACGTGCGATGTGATCGGCGCCGCTTTCGTTGACGTTGCTGTTTCATTGTGGTTCATTGTGTTCGGTTCTGTTGGTTGGGGTGCGTGTGAGGAGCCCGCAGGTGAAGAAGACATCGACCCGGCTCGCCGACGGGCGTGAGCTGATCTACTACGACACCGCGGACGACGCGGTGCACGACGCCGTCGACCGGCGCCCGCTGGACCCGGTGTCCACGGCCTCCGAGATCCGTCACGACGACCTGCTGGGCGACTCCGTCGCCATCGCCTCGCACCGCCAGGCCCGCACGTACCACCCGCCCGCGGACCAGTGCCCGCTGTGTCCCACGCGGGAAGGCCACCTCACCGAGATCCCCGACGACCACTACGAGGTCGCCGTCTTCGAGAACCGCTTTCCCTCGCTTTCCGGGGAACACGGCCGTTGCGAGGTGGTCGTCTTCACCGACCACCACGACACGTCCTTCGCGGGTCTGAGCCCCGAGCGGGCGCGGCTGGTGCTCGACGCCTGGACCGACCGCACCCGCGAGCTGTCCCAGCTCGCCGGTGTCGAGCAGGTCTACTGCTTCGAGAACCGCGGCGAGGAGATCGGTGTCACCCTCGGCCACCCGCACGGCCAGATCTACGGCTATCCCTTCGCCACACCGCGCACCGAGCTGATGCTGCGCTCGCTGGAGCGGCACAGCGAGGCCACCGGCGGGCGCAACCTCTTCGACGACATCGTGGAACGCGAGCGCGAGGACGGCTCGCGGATCGTCCTTGAGGGTGAACACTGGACCGCCTTCGTCCCCTACGCCGCCCACTGGCCGTACGAGGTGCACCTCTACCCGCGCCGCCGGGTCCCGGACCTGCTCGGACTGGACGAGGAGGCGCGGGCGGAGTTCCCGAAGATCTACCTGGAACTGCTGCGCCGCTTCGACCTGATCTTCGGTACGCAGGAGCCGCCGACCCCCTACATCTCGGGCTGGCACCAGGCGCCCTTCAGCAGTCCGCTGCGCGGGGAGTTCGCGCTGCACCTGGAGCTGTTCACGATCCGCCGCACCAAGGGGAAGCTGAAGTTCCTGGCGGGGTCGGAGTCCGGCATGAGTGTCTTCATCAACGACGTGCCGCCGGAGGCCGCGGCGGCCCGCCTGCGCGAGGTAGCCACCGCATGAGACCGTCCACGGCACGCGCACGGCACGGCCTCGGCCGTCCCCACTACGGTTGCTCCGAGACGGACCCGAGAAAGGCTGAGACCTCATGAGCAACACCCCGACCTCCCGTGCGGCCCAGACCGGCGGGAAGAAGGTCCTGGTGACCGGCGGTGCCGGTTACGTCGGCAGCGTCGTGGCGGCCCACCTGCTGGAGGCCGGGCACCGGGTGACCGTGCTGGACGACCTGTCCACCGGCTTCCGGGCCGGCGTGCCCGGCGGCGCCGAGTTCGTCGAGGGCCGCGTACAGGACGCCGGCAAGGTGCTCGACGCCTCGTACGACGCCGTCCTGCACTTCGCGGCCAGCTCCCAGGTCGGCGAGTCCGTGGTCAACCCGGAGAAGTACTGGCGCAACAACGTCGCGGGCACCCTGGAACTGCTGGGCGCCATGCGCGAGGCGGGGGTGCGCCGGCTGGTCTTCTCCTCCACCGCGGCCACCTACGGCGAGCCGAAGTCCGTCCCCATCACCGAGGACGACCCGACCCTGCCGACCAACCCGTACGGCGCGTCCAAGCTCGCCGTCGACCACATGATCACCAGCGAGGCGGTGGCGCACGGCCTGGCCGCGGTGTCCCTGCGCTACTTCAACGTGGCGGGCGCCTACGGGGAGTTCGGCGAGCGGCACGACCCCGAGTCGCACCTGATCCCGCTGGTCCTGCAGGTGGCCCAGGGCCGCCGCGAGGCCATCTCGGTCTTCGGCGACGACTACCCGACGCCCGACGGCACCTGCATCCGCGACTACATCCACGTCGCCGACCTCGCCGAGGCGCACCTGCTCGCCGTCGACGCCGCCACCCCGGGCGAGCACCTGATCTGCAACCTGGGCAACGGCAACGGCTTCTCGGTGCGCGAGGTCGTCGAGACCGTCCGGCAGGTCACCGGCCACCCCGTCCCCGAGGTCGTCGCCCCGCGCCGGGCCGGCGACCCCGCGGTCCTCGTCGCCTCCGCCGAGCGCGCCAAGGAGCGGCTGGGCTGGCGGCCCTCGCGCACCGACCTCGCGGAGATCGTCCGCGACGCCTGGACCTTCACGCAGGCCCTGCAGAACCGGGAGTAGAGCGACAGTGACAGCGGACGCCTTCCAAGCGACGTACGGCACCGGGCCCGAGGGCGTGTGGGCCGCCCCCGGGCGGGTCAACCTCATCGGCGAGCACACCGATTACAACGACGGCTTCGTGATGCCCTTCGCGCTGCCGCACACCACCGTCGCGGCGGTCGCCCGCCGCGCCGACGGACGGCTGCGGCTGCACAGCGCGTCGCCCGACATCGACGGCGGCGTGGTCGAGCTCCACGTGGACGAACTGGAGCCCGGTGGCGGCGCGGGCTGGGCCGACTACCCCGCAGGGGTGGTGTGGGCGCTGCGCGACGCCGGCCATGTGATCACCGGCGCCGACATCCACTTCGAGAGCACCGTTCCGACCGGCGCGGGGCTGTCGTCGTCGGCGGCGCTGGAGGTGGTGACGGCCGTCGCGCTCAACGAGCTGTACGGGCTGGGACTGGAGCCCTGGCGGCTGGCCCGGCTGTGCCAGCGCGCCGAGAACGTCTACGTGGGCGCTCCCACCGGGATCATGGACCAGACGGCCTCGGCGTGCTGCACCGAGGGCCACGCGCTGTGGCTGGACACCCGTGACCTGGCGCAGCGTCAGATCCCGTTCGACATGGCGGCGCAGGGCCTGCGGCTGCTCGTCGTCGACACCCGGGTCACGCACGCCCACAGCGAGGGCGAGTACGGCAAGCGCCGGGCCGGCTGCGAGCGGGCGGCGGCCGTGCTGGGCGTCGAGGCGCTGCGCGACATCCCGGTCGACGGTCTCGACGCGGCCCTGGAGCAGCTGGCCGGCGAGCCCGAACTGCTCCCGCTGGTACGGCACGTGGTGACCGAGGACCGCCGCGTGGAGCGGGTCGTCGAACTGCTGGAGGCGGGCAATGCCCGCGCCATCGGTCCCGTGCTGACCGAGGGGCACGCCTCGCTCCGCGACGACTTCCGCGTCTCCTGCCCCGAACTCGACCTCGTGGTCTCCGCGGGCACCGGGGCCGGGGCGCTCGGCGCCCGCATGACGGGCGGCGGGTTCGGCGGCTCGGCCATCGTGCTGGTCGAGGAGGCGGCCGCGGAGAAGGTCGCCGAGTCGGTCGTGGCCGCCTTCGCCGACGCGGGCTACCGCGAGCCCCGCGTCTTCACGGCGGTGCCCTCCGCGGGCGCGCGGCGGCTCTCGTAGCGGAGCGACCCCCGGCGCACGGGCCACGCCGCGCACCGGGGGTCACACCCGCGGAAGCGGGACGGCAACTCCGCCCGCCCAGTTTTTCCATTCGGGCGCCTTTGTCTGCTCCTGCCCCTACGCTCTTGAACAGCGCCGGTGGGGGCCGGCGGCATCAGGGGGCGAGACACAAGGGTTCGGCACCTGGCGGAGGACGACGGCTAGCCCGGCGGCATGCGGCGTCCGCTCCAGGTGCCGGGCCTCAGTGCACCTCAACCTCGTCCGTTGGGGGGAACGCCTAATGCCGGGAGTGGGGCCCGTGGGACGAATTCGTGTTCTCGTCGTGGACGACCACCGCATCTTCGCCGAGTCGCTTGCCGCGGCCTTGGCCGCGGAACCCGATGTGGACGTGTCGGCGGCCGGCAGCGGAGCGGCCGCCCACCGCTGCCTCGAACGCGCGGCGGCGGACGGCCGCCGCTACGACGTACTGCTGGTGGACGCCGACCTCGGGTCGGCCGCGGGCGCGGCGGGTGCCGTGAGCGCCGCGGGCGTGCGCACGTTGAACGCCGTGGACGCCGGCGGATCCTCCGCCTTCGCCACATCCGGCGGCACGCCGCCCGGTGTGGACGGCATCGCCCTGGTGGAACGCGTCAGGAGCGAACACCCCGCCACCCGCACGGTGGTGCTCGCGGAGCGTGACGACGCCCGCCGTGCCGCCCGCGCGTTGCAGGCCGGTGCGTCGGGCTGGGTGGCCAAGGACTGCTCGCTGTCCCGGCTGCTGGCCGTCATGCGCGGGGTGCTGCGGGACGAGACGCATCTGCCGCCCGCCCTGCTCACGGGCGTGCTGCGGGAGTTGACCGCCGCCCGCCGCCACCGCACCGAGAGCGAACAGCTGGTGGAGTCGCTCACCCCGCGCGAACAGGAGGTCCTGCGCTGCATGGTGGCGGGGCTGGGCCGCAAGGCGGTGGCCGAACGGCTGTATCTGTCCCCGCACACGGTCCGCACCCATATGCAGAACGTGCTGGGCAAGTTGGGCGTGCACTCGACGCTGGCCGCCGTGGCGCTGGCCCGGCGGGCGGGGGTGCCCCCGGTGGAGGGCGACGGCGGCCGGGTGGGCTCGGCGGCCCCGGCATGACGCGACGGCGGCCCGCCCTCCCCGGAACCGGGAGGACGGGCCGCCGGATCATCGCGATGTCCTAGCGACCGCCGCCGTCGCCGCTACGGCCTCCGCCGTCGCCACCGCGACCGCCTCCGTCGCCGCCACGGCCTCCGCCGTCGCCACCGCGACCGCCTCCGTCGCCGCCACGGCCTCCGCCGTCGCCACCGCGACCGCCTCCGTCGCCGCCACGGCCTCCGCCGTCGCCACCGCGACCGCCTCCGTCGCCGCCACGGCCTCCGCCGTCGCCGTAGTTGCCGCCGCCGCCACCGCGGCCGTCGTCGCGGCCGCCGCCGCCACCGCCGCAGCCGCCTCCGCCGCCGCCGTAGTTGCTGCCGCCGCCTTCGCCACCGCGGCCCCCGCCTCCGCCGTTGCCACCGCGGCCTCCGCCTTCACCGCCACGGCCGCCGTTGTCGCCGTAGTCACTCACGCTGAAGCCACGGCTACCGCCGCCACCGCCGCCGCCACCACCGTTGCCGCCGCCGCCACCGCGGCCGCCGCCCTCGCCGCCACGGCCGCCGCCTTCACCGCCACGGCCGCCGCCTTCACCGCCGCGACCGCCACCGCCTCCGCGGCCGTCGTCACGGCCACCTCCGCCGCCGCCGTAGCAGCCGCCGCCCCCACCGATGCCGCCACCGCCGATACCGCCGATGCCGCCACCGCCGATGCCGCCGATGCCGCCACCGCCGATACCGCCGCCGCCACCGCCACCGCCACCGCCACCGCCACCGCTGAGTTCACTGGCGTTGCAGACGCGCGGCGACGGGCCGACGTTGGCGATGTAGCGGCCCGCCGACCATGCGTAGAGGTTCTGGGCCAGGCGGTACCAACGCGGGTTCCCACTGATGTCCTGGCCATTGGTCTTGCAGACAATCGAGACCAGAGCGTTGTACGGGAGCACGCCCACCGAGCTGAACTGCGTGCCCGGGCCGCTGCGGACGCGGAGACCGATACGGGCGATGACACGGCCCTGGTAGAAGGCGCTGTTGGGGAGGTCCGCCGATGCGGACGCGATCTCACCGGACAGGTCCGGGAGGTCCTCACCGGCCCCCACGCTCTCCGTGTTCCCCGAGGGAGCCGGTGCGGCCTTCGGCGCGCCGGGTGCAGCCATCTCGTCGGCGAACGCGGTGCCCATCGTGCCGAAGGCAAGGGTGCCGGCCAAGGCGCCGGTCACCGCTGTCGCGGCCATCTTGCTTGCGCGGGTGTGCAGAGTCATCTGCATCTCCAAGGTGGAGCGGGACCCGACAGGGTCCAGGGAATGGAAGCCGGCGCGGCTCGGCGCCTTCCAAAAAATGGCGCCGGTGCTCGGGTGCGCCGGCAGCCGCAAAGGTGGCCATCCGGGCCTTTATGCGGCGTTCACGTAGATCACGCTAAATCTGCCACTTTGGGTGCGCAACCGGTGGCAGAGCGTGGCCGTTTGTGATCTTCCCTGGCCGATTACGCCGGGTAATCGGCCTCAGCTCGGGATGTTGTCGAAGGGCGCGGTCAACTGACGCAGAAGATCAGCGAGTTCCCCGCGCTGCCGGCCGGAGAGTTCGCCGAGGATGGCTCGTTCCTGCGCCAGCAGCCCTGCCAGGGCCTGGTCGGCCCGGTCCCGGCCCTCCGGGGTGAGCCGCACGAGGACACCGCGCCGGTCCGAGGGGTCGGGGAGTCGTTCCACCAGACCCTTCTTGGTGAGCCGGTCGATGCGGTTGGTCATCGTCCCGGACGTCACGAGCGTCTGGGTGAGCAGTTGTCCGGGGGAGAGCTGATAGGGCGCGCCCGCGCGGCGCAGCGACGTGAGGACGTCGAACTCCCAGGGCTCCAGGCCGTGCTCGGAGAACGCCAGACGGCGGGCCCGGTCCAGGTGCCGCGCGAGCCGGCTGACCCGGCTGAGCACCTCGAGCGGTTCGACGTCGAGGTCGGGGCGCTCCCGGCGCCACGCCGCGACCAGCCGGTCGACCTCGTCCTCCATGGGGATCAGTGTAGTGGTTCTGTCGACGTGAAGTCTCTTGACATCAAGAGATTAGGTCCGCAACCTTGTGGGCAAGGTCGGCGGCAGGAAGAGATCCAACTTTCGCCAGGGAGCGCGAGACATGCCAGCAGCATCGTGGGACCCGCAGCAGTACCTCCGGCATTCCACCCACAGGACCCGTCCCTTCCACGACCTCCTGGCCCGGATACCGGAGCTCCCCGGCCCGTCCCCGCGCATCGCCGACATCGGCTGCGGCCCCGGCAACGTCACGGCCCTGCTCGCGGACCGCTGGCCCGCCGCGCGGATCACCGGCTTCGACAGCTCCGCCGAGATGCTGGAGGCCGCGCAGGCCCACGCGGGACCCACGCCCGGGGGCGGCAGCCTGGACTTCAGGGCCGCGGACGCCGAGCACTGGGTGCCCGGCGAGGACTACGACCTGATCGTCTCCAACGCCGCCCTCCAATGGGTCGAGGGCCACGCCGAACGCTTCCCCGAGTGGACCGGGCACCTGGTGCCCGGCGGGGTGCTCGCCTTCCAGGTGCCGGGCAACTTCACCTCCCCCAGCCACGCGCTGCTGGGCGAGCTGTGCGACTCCCCTGCCTGGCGCCACCGGCTCGGTGACGGCCACGGCCGCCGTTACGTCCACATCCTCGAACCCGCCGCCTACCTGGAACGCCTCATCGACATCCCGGACATCGACGTGGACGTCGACGTCTGGGAGACCACCTACGTCCAGCTGCTCCAGGGCGAGGACCCGGTCCTGGAGTGGACCAAGGGCACCGCCCTACGGCCGGTTCTCACCGAACTCGCCGACGACCCCGCGGCCGCCAAGGAGTTCCTCGGCCAGTACCGCGATCTGCTGCGCAAGGCCTACCCCCCGGGTCCGCACGGCACCGTCTTCCCGTTCCGGCGGATCTTCGCCATCGCACGAAAGGCCCGGTGATCCCCGTGATAGCCGCGCTCGACCACGTCCAGCTCGCCGCCCCGCCAGGCTCCGAGGAGCGACTGCGTTCGTACTACGCCGGCGTCCTCGGCATGACCGAGGTGCCCAAGCCGCCCGTGCCGGCCGGTCGCGGCGGATGCTGGTTCAGCTCCGGCACCGCCCAGGTGCACATCGGGGTGGAGAAGGACTTCCGCCCCGCGCGCAAGGCCCACCCGGGCCTGCGGGTGCGGGGCATCGGCGGGTACGCGGAACTGCTGGAGTCCCGGGGCGCCACGGTCGTCTGGGACCACGACCTGCCGGGCCACCGCCGCTTCTACTCGGAGGACCCGGTCGGCAACCGCCTGGAGTTCCTGGAGCCCGACCCGGCCTGACCTGGCCCGGGCGATCCGGGATCCGAACGGACCGGAGGGCGGGGGCGGGGCGGCGGGCCTACAGCGTGAGGAACGCCGCCCCCAGCAGCGCCACCCCGGCGATTCCCGCCACCCAGGCGGTGCGGTTCCACCGCAGCCCGCCCGCCAGCACGAGTGCCGCCAGCAACAGGGCGCCCCCGAACGGGATCCAGGTGTGCAGCACGCCGGCCGTGCCGACGCGCACCACCGTGTCGGTGCCGGGCTCGACGGCGACGGGGATCCGCTCGCCGACACGGTGCGTGACCGCCTTGTCGATCGTCACTTTCGCCCGGATGGAGCCGAGGCCCTCCGGCGCGAAGGGCCCCGTGCAGGTGTCGGCGGCGCAGGCGGAGACCGTCATCGTCCCCCGCTCGCGCCCCTTGGTGAGCATCGCGTGCTGCGCGGTCTTCCACGAGGTCCACACCCCGGCCGCCAGGATCAGCAGGACCAGTGCGCTCAGCACCACGATCCGCGCGACCAGCAGCAGACCCCACGTGCTCTCGGCAGTGCGGCGGGCAAGACTCCGTTTGGCCATGCGGGCGATCCTTGGCCATCGCCTGGCCCTGGGTCAACCTCGCAGGTGGTTCAGCTGTTGTACGTGCCCTGCGCCCGCTCCAGGCCCTCGCAGATCAGCGCCTCCACGGCGTCGGCCGCCCGGTCCACGAACCAGTCGAGCTCCTTGCGCTCGGTGCCGGAGAAGTCCTTGAGCACGAAGTCCGCCACCTGCATCCGCCCCGGCGGGCGTCCGATGCCGCAGCGCACCCGCAGATAGTCAGGACCGAGCGACTTGGTGATCGACTTCAGGCCGTTGTGCCCGTTGTCGCCGCCGCCCTTCTTCAGCCGCAGCGTCGGGTAGTCGATGTCCAGTTCGTCGTGGACGGCGATGATGTTGCCGAGCGGCACCTTGTAGAAGTCGCGCAGCGCGGTCACCGGCCCGCCCGAGAGGTTCATGAACGTCATCGGCTTGGCCAGGACCACCCGGTGCCCGCTGACGCGTCCCTCCACCACCTGCGAGCGGCTCTTGTGGGTCTTGAAGCGCCCGCCGATCCGGTCGGCGAGCAGATCGGCCACCATGAAGCCGATGTTGTGCCGGTTGCCGGTGTACTCCGGTCCGGGGTTGCCCAGTCCGGCCACCAGCCAGGGCCCCTCGGGGGCGCTTTCCGCTGCGCTCATGCTCATGGCGTCCATTCAACAGGACCGCCGTCCCACTCCTGACGGAGTGGGACGGCGGTCGTGAAAAGCGTTCTGCGTGCCGCTGGTTACTCGGCGGAGGCGCCCTCGGCGGCCTCGCCGTCCTCACCCTCGGCGGGGGCCTCGACCTGGGCGGCGACGACCTGCAGGACGACGGTGTCCCCGTCGACGGCCAGGGTGGTGCCCTTGGGGAGCGGGATGTCCTTGGCGAGGATGGAGGTACCGGCCTCCAGGCCCTGGACGGAGACGGTGACGCCGTCGGGGATGTGGGTCGCCTCGGCCTCGACCGGCAGCGCGTTGAGCACGTGCTCCAGCAGGTTGCCGCCGGGGGCGAGCTCGCCCTCGGTGCTGACCACGATCTCGACGGTGACCTTCTCGCCGCGCTTGACCGTGAGCAGGTCGACGTGCTCCAGGTAGCCCCGCAGCGGGTTGCGCGTCACGGCCTTGGGGATCACCAGCTCCTTGCCCTCGCCCTCGATGTCCAGGCTGATCAGGACGTTCGGGGTGCGCAGGGCGAGCAGCAGCTCGTGACCCGGCAGGGAGACGTGCTTGGGCGCCTGGCCGTGGCCGTAGATGACACCGGGAACCTGGTTCGCGCGGCGGGTGCGGCGGGCAGCGCCCTTGCCGAACTCGGTGCGCAGCTGGGCGGCGATCTTCACCTCGGACATGGGAATCACACTCCTCGTAGTGACGACGAAACTTCTGTCTGGTCGCCCAGCCCACGACGGGCCGTTCCACTTGCGAGGAGCGCGCCGATAACGGAGTCCGCCGCCGAAGCGGAACGGCCTCCCTCGCCGAGCAACTCGGTGAGTCTACCCGGCGGGGAGGCCGCCCCGGAAATCGATCAGCGCGTGGTCAGTGCGAGTCCTCGAAGAGGCTCGTCACGGAACCGTCCTCGAAGACCTCGCGGACCGCGTTGGCGAGGGTCGGCGCGATCGACAGCACCGTGATCTTGTCCAGTTCCAGCTCGCCCGGTGTCGGCAGGGTGTCCGTGAAGACGAATTCGCTGACCTGGGAGTTCTTCAGCCGGTCCGCGGCCGGGCCGGAGAGCACACCGTGCGTGGCGGTCACGATGACGTCCTCCGCGCCGTTGGCGAACAGGGCGTCCGCCGCGGCGCAGATGGTGCCACCGGTGTCGATCATGTCGTCCACCAGGACGCAGATGCGGCCGCGCACATCACCGACGACCTCGTGCACGGTGACCTGGTTGGCGACGTCCGGGTCGCGCCGCTTGTGGACGATCGCCAGCGGCGCGCCGAGCCGGTCGCACCAGCGGTCGGCCACCCGGACGCGGCCGGCGTCGGGGGAGACCACGGTGAGCTTGGAGCGGTCGACCTTGGCGCCCACGTAGTCGGCCAGCAGCGGAAGCGCGAACAGGTGGTCCACCGGCCCGTCGAAGAAGCCCTGGATCTGGTCGGTGTGCAGGTCGACCGTGAGGATGCGGTCGGCACCGGCGGTCTTGAGCACGTCCGCGATGAGCCGCGCCGAGATGGGCTCGCGGCCGCGGTGCTTCTTGTCCTGCCGGGCGTAGCCGTAGAAGGGCACGACCACGGTGATGCGCTTGGCGGAGGCCCGCTTCAGCGCGTCGATCATGATCAGTTGCTCCATGATCCACTTGTTGATGGGGGCGGTGTGGCTCTGGATGACGAAGGCGTCCGAGCCGCGTGCCGACTCCTCGAAACGGACGTAGATCTCACCGTTCGCGAAGTCGAAGGCCTTGGTCGGCACGAGGGACACGCCCAGCTCGCGTGCCACCTCCTCCGCAAGCTCGGGGTGTGCGCGGCCGGAGAAGAGCATCAGCTTCTTCTCACCGGTCGTCTTGATCCCGGTCACTGCACCGTCTCCTCGATGTTCAACGCAGCTTCGCCCACGGTCGGCTAGCCGGCGGAATTGTGTGCACCTCACACGGTACGCGCTGCTGAAGGCACCCGCGCACGTGAGAAGTGCCTCTTCCGCCCGCCCCGGGTCCTGCCGGACGTCCCGCTAGACGTTCTGCTCGTCCTGCTGGGCGCGTTCCGCGGCGTGCGCCGCGGCGCTGCCCGGGCGCTTCCGGGCCACCCAGCCCTCGATGTTGCGCTGCTGGCCGCGTGCGACGGCCAGCGAACCGGCGGGCACGTCCTTGGTGATGACCGAGCCCGCGGCGGTGTAGGCGCCGTCCCCGACTGTGACGGGCGCCACGAACATGTTGTCCGAGCCGGTGCGGCAGTGGGAGCCGATGGTGGTGTGGTGCTTGGTCTGACCGTCGTAGTTGACGAAGACGCTGGCCGCGCCGATGTTGCTGTACTCGCCGATGGTCGCGTCGCCGACGTACGACAGGTGCGGCACCTTGGTGCCCTCGCCGACCGTGGCGTTCTTCATCTCCACATACGTGCCCGCCTTGGACTTCAGGCCGAGCCGCGTGCCGGGGCGCAGGTAGGCGAACGGGCCCACGCTGGCCGCCTCGCCGATCTCGGCGCCGTCGCAGACCGCGTTGACCACGCGGGCGCCGGGGCCGACCACGGTGTCGGTCAGGGTGCAGTTGGGGCCGACCTCGGCGCCCGCGGCGAGCCGGGTGGCTCCGTACAGCTGGGTGTTCGGCAGCACGACCGTGTCGGGCTCGAACTCCACCGTGACGTCCACCCACGTGGAGGCCGGGTCCATGATCGTCGCGCCTGCGAGCATCGCCCGTTCCAGCAGGCGGTCGTTGAGGAGGCGGCGCGCCTCGGCGAGCTGCACGCGGTTGTTGATCCCGGCGATCTCGCGGTGGTCGGCGGCGACGGAGGCGCCGACACGGTGGCCGGCCTCGCGCAGGATGCCGAGGGTGTCGGTCAGGTACTCCTCGCCCTGGGCGTTGTCGGTGGTCACCTTGGCCAGGGTCTCGGCCAGCAGTGCCGCGTCGAACGCGAACACCCCGGAGTTGATCTCGCAGATGGAGCGCTGCTCGACGCTCGCGTCCTTCTGCTCCACGATCGCCAGTACCGAGCCGTCGTCGCCGCGCACGATGCGGCCGTAGCCCGTCGGGTCGGGGACCTCGGCGGTCAGCACGGTCACCGCGTTGGCGTCGGCTGCGTGAGCGGCGACCAGGGCGCGCAGGGTGTCGGGGGTGAGCAGCGGGGTGTCGCCGGCGGCGATCACCACCGTGCCGCTGAGCTCGGGGAGTTCCGCGAGCCCGACGCGGACCGCGTGGCCCGTGCCGTTCTGCTCGTGCTGGACCGCGGTGCGGATCGACGGGTCGATCTCGCCGAGGTGCGCCGTCACCCGGTCGCGGGCGTGACCGACGACGACGAGCAGGTGCTCGGGTTCCAGGGCGTGCGCGGCGGCGACGACATGCCCCACCAGGGAGCGGCCACTGATCGCGTGCAGGACTTTGGGGGTTGCCGACTTCATGCGGGTGCCCTCACCCGCGGCAAGGACGATGACGGCAGCCGGGCGGTGGGCGCTCACGGAACGGGCTCCTCGGCGTGGGGTGACAGACACCCGCAGGATACCGGGGCGTAACGCGCCGGTGACGCGGAAGGGTCGCGAAAGCAGGGGTGATCCCGTAGAGGCGCTCCGCTGCCAGGATTCGAACCCGGACTTAAGGGACCAAAACCCTTAGTGCTGCCGTTACACCACAGCGGATGGCACATGCCGTCGTACCGGACACCTCTGTCGGGGTGCCCGTTCGGCCTCCCCCACTATGCCGCACCGGGCCCCCCAATGCGACGACAAAGATCGGCACTTCTCCCTCCCCGATCGCGGGTACACGTGCCGAGAGCCGTATTCCGTCCGACACGCGCGCTCGGTTCGGCCGTCACTTGGAGTTGCCGGAGCTACGGCACCGTAGGTTACGGTTGCGTAGCTCCCCGACATCGTGAGGGACCCCCATGACCACACAGACCGACGTGATCACCGAGTCCCCGGAACCCGGGCCCGGCGACGACGCCTCGCTGCCCCGCGCCACCCTCGGCGCGGACAGGAAGCAGTCACTCGAGCAGATCACCCTCGGGCTCTTCATCGGCATCCCCTTCCTCGCGCTCGTCGCGGCGATCCCGTTCGCGTGGGGCTGGGGCTTGAGCTGGCTCGACCTCGGCCTGATGGTCGGGATGTACTTCCTGGGCTGCCACGGCGTCACCATCGGCTTCCACCGCCACTTCACCCACGGCTCGTTCAAGGCCAACCGCCCGCTCAAGATCGCCCTGGCGATCGCGGGCTCCATGGCCGTCGAGGGTCCGGTCGTGCGCTGGGTCGCCGACCACCGCAAGCACCACAGGTTCTCCGACGCCGAGGGCGACCCGCACAGCCCGTGGCGCTACGGGGAGACCCTGCCGGCCCTGCTGAAGGGCCTGTGGTGGGCGCACATGGGCTGGCTCTTCAACGAGGAGCAGACCTCGCAGCAGAAGTACGCCCCGGACCTGGTCAAGGACCCGGCGATCCGTCGCGTCAGCCGCGACTTCTGGCTCTGGACGACCGTCTCGCTGGCACTGCCGCCGCTCGTCGGCGGCCTGGTCACGATGGACTGGACGGGCGCCGCCACCGCCTTCTTCTGGGGTTCCCTGGTGCGTGTCGCGCTGCTGCACCACGTCACGTGGTCGATCAACTCGATCTGCCACGCGGTCGGCAAGCGCCCCTTCCGCTCCCGCGACAAGTCCGGCAACGTCTGGTGGCTGGCCGTCCTGTCCTGCGGCGAGTCCTGGCACAACCTCCACCACGCCGATCCGACCAGCGCCCGGCACGGTGTGCTGCGCGGCCAGATCGACTCCAGCGCCCGCATCATCCGCTGGTTCGAGATGCTCGGCTGGGCCACGGACGTGCGCTGGCCGACCGCTGACCGTATCGCGGACCGGCGTAAGGAAAGTGTCAGCGAAGCGGCATGATTGACGGGTGAGTGACGGCAGCAGTAGCAGCAGAGGGAGCGAGGGCACGTCGTCCCGGCGTACCCGCCGGGTGCGCATGACGGGCAAGGAGCGCCGCGAGCAGCTTCTCGACGTGGGGCGCACGCTCTTCGCCGAACGCGGCTTCGAGGCCACCTCCGTCGAGGAGATCGCGCACAAAGCGGGGGTGTCCAAGCCCGTCGTGTACGAGCACTTCGGCGGCAAGGAGGGCCTCTACGCCGTCGTCGTGGACCGCGAGATGCGCCAGCTGCTGGACATGGTCACCGGGGCCCTCACCGGCGGGCATCCGCGCGAACTGCTGGAGCAGGCCGCCTTCGCCCTCCTGGACTACATCGAGCAGTTCACCGACGGCTTCCGGATCCTCGTACGCGACTCCCCGGTCGCGCAGTCGACCGGCACCTTCGCCTCGCTGATCAGCGACATCGCCACCCAGGTGGAAGACATTCTGGGGATGGAGTTCAAGCAGCGCGGCTTCGACCCCAAGCTGGCCCCGATGTACGCGCAGGCACTGGTCGGCATGGTCGCGCTCACCGGGCAGTGGTGGCTGGACGCCCAGAAGCCGAAGAAGGCCGAGGTCGCCGCGCATCTGGTCAACCTCTCCTGGAACGGGCTGTCCGGCCTGGAGCCCAAGCCCCGGCTGATCGGCCACCGCAGGAACTGAGCCGCGGACCCGGTACGGCGAGGTGCCCGGTACGGCGAAGGCGCCGCCCCCCTGCTCGGGGGCGGCGCCTTCCTCCTGTTGCGCTGTGGTGCGGAACCCGATCAGCCGGTGTTGCGCAGACCGGCCGCCACACCGTTGACGGTCAGCAGCAGCGCCCGGGCCAGCAGCGGGTCGGGCTCCTCGCCGCGGGCGGCGGCGTCCCGCTGCCGGTGCAGCAGTGCGACCTGGAGGTAGGAGATCGGGTCCAGGTAGGCGTCCCGGATGTGGAAGGTCTGCCGCAGCGCCGGCTGCGCGTCCAGCATCTCCGCCTCACCGGTGATCCGCAGCACCTCGGCGACCGTCAGCTCGTGCTCCGCCCGGATGACGTCGAAGACGTGCTTCAGCTCGTCCGGCACCAGGGTGTCCACGTAGTGCCGGGCGATCCGCAGATCCGTCTTGGCCAGCGTCATCTCGACGTTGGACAGGAAGTTGCGGAAGAAGTGCCACCGTTCGTACGCCTCGGCGATGTCCGCCTCCCGGCCCGCCTCCCGCGCGGCCTTCAGCCCCGAGCCGACACCGAACCAGCCGGGCACGATCTGCCGCGACTGCGTCCAGCCGAACACCCACGGGATGGCCCGCAGGCCGTCCAGGCCCGCGCCGCTGTCCGGGCGGCGGGACGGCCGGGACCCCAGATGCAGCTCGGCGAGCTGGTCGACCGGCGTGGAGGCGAAGAAGTACGCCGGCAGGTCCGGGTCCTCCACCAGCCGCCGGTACGCGGCGTGCGCGGCGTCGGAGACCACGTCCATGGCGGCGTCCCAGCGGGCCAGCGCCGCGTCGGACTGACGCGGGGCGGTGTGCAGGGCCGAGGCCTGCAGCGTCGCCGCCACCGTCAGCTCCAGGTTCTCCCGGGCCAGCGACGGGATGAGGTACTTGTCGGAGATGACTTCGCCCTGCTCGGTCACCTTGATCTCGCCCTCCAGCGTGCCCCACGGCTGCGCCAGGATCGCGTCGTGGGTGGGGCCGCCGCCCCGGCCCACCGTGCCGCCGCGGCCGTGGAACAGCCGCAGCCGCACCCCGTGCCGGTGCGCCACGTCGCGCAGCCGCCGCTGCGCGCGGTGGATCTCCCACTGCGAGGTGGTGATGCCGCCGAACTTCGAGCTGTCGCTGTAGCCGAGCATGACCTCCTGCACGTCCCCGCGCAGCGACACGAGCTTGCGGTAGGAGGGGTCGGAGAGCATCTCGTCGAGCAGCTTGTCGGCGACCTTCAGCTCGTCGGTCGTCTCCAGCAGCGGCACGATGCCGATCCTGGCGACATCCCCGTGCAGATCGATCAGCCCGGCCTCGCGAGCCAGCACCGCCGCCGCGAAGACATCGTCCGAGCCGAGGCACATCGAGATGATGTACGACTCCACGACCTCCGGCCCGAAGCGCTCGAAAGCCTCGGCGATGGTGTGGAAGACGCCCAGCGTCTTCGCCCCCGCCGCGTCCAGCGGCGCCGGGGTGGGCGCCAGCGGGCGGCGCGAGCGCAGCTCCTTGGCGAGCAGCTTGCGGCGGTACTCGCGCGGCATGTCCGCGTACCGCCAGGACTCCTCGCCGAGGCGGTCGAAGAGCTGGCCCAGGGCGTGGTGGTGGGCGTCGGCGTGCTCGCGGACGTCCATCGTGGCCAGTTGCAGACCGAAGGCCGACAGCGTGCGGATCGTGCGGTCCAGGCGGCCGTCGGCGATCAGCTCGCCGCGGTTGGAACGCAGCGATTCCTGGATCAGGCGCAGGTCGGCCAGGAGCCCGGAGGCGCCCAGGTAGTCCTTGCCGGGGATGTGCGGAGTGCCGGTGGCCAGCCGCTCGCGCGTGTTGAGCAGCTTCTGCCGGATGCAGGTGGCCTTGAGCCGGTACGGCTCCTCCGCGTTCAGCCGCTTGTAGCGCGGGCTGATCCCCGAGAGCCGCTTGAGGTCCTCCTCCAGATCGGCGAGCAGCTCCGGGCTGGCCCCGGAGTTGCGGATGGAGTTCGACAGCATCGCCCGCAGGTCGTCGACGAGCTCCAGGGCGTCGGTGATGCCGTGCTCGTGCTGAAGGATCAGCACGTCCCAGGTGACCTGCGGCGTGACGTTCGGATTGCCGTCGCGGTCGCCGCCGATCCACGTGCCGAAGGTCAGCGGGCGGGTCTCCGGAGGCAGCGGCACACCCACCCGCTCCAGCTCGGCGGCCAGGTCCTCCAGGACGTCGCCCACAGCGCGCGCGTGCAGCTCGTCCAGGTAGTAGATGGCGTTGCGCGCCTCGTCCGCGGGCTCGGGACGCACCACGCGCAGCTCGTCGGTCTGCCACAACAGGTCGATGTTCTCCGCCAGCCGCACATCGGTGCGGCGGCGGTCGGTGTCCTGCGCCTTGTCCAGCAGGGCGGCGATGCGGCGCAGCTTGTTCAGCACGCTGCGGCGGGCCGCCTCGGTCGGGTGGGCGGTGAAGACCGGCCGCACGTTGAGGTTGCGCACGGACTGGCGCAGGTGCTCGGGGTCGGCGTCCTTCAGCAGGTCCGCCGTACGGGCCAGCAAGCCCCCGTCGGTGGCCCGGCGGGCCCGCAGCTCACGGCCGCGGTGCACCTGCTCGGTGACATTGGCCAGGTGGAAGTAGGTGGAGAAAGCGCGCACCAGTTTGGCGGCGGTCTGCAGATCCGTGTCGCCGAGAAGGGCGGCGGCGGCCTCGCCGTCGCTGCGGGTCAGCGCCCGCACCTTCTCCACGAGGTCGAGGAGTTCCTGGCCTTCCTGCCGTACGAGCGTCCCGCCGAGGAGGTCTCCCAGGCGGCGGATGTCCGCGCGCAGGGGTGCGCTCTCGGTGGTGTTGTCGGCGCTGCTCACAGGTGCGGCTCCTAGTGCAGTGGTATGGATCGCGGCAAGAAACGCATTGGTGCCCCGCTCGGCGGGTCGTCCGGTGGTGAGGGGGACGGGTGGGGCGGACCGCGCTGTCCGACGCCACCAGGATAGAAGGGCCGCCCGCTCGTGACCGGGGCTGACCGCCAGGCGGACAGCTCCGCGTCTAGGCTGGGCCGCATGAGTACGACGGGGGAGTACGTACCGGACGGAGCTGGAGGACGGAGCCGGGGGGCCGCCGGACCGTGGTGGTGGGCCCGGCGGCGCAGCATGGTCCTCGACGTGGTGCTGGCCGGCGTCTCGGCGCTGGAGTGCCTCGTGGAGGGCGTGGCCTTCGCGGAGAAGACCGGGGTGTCCCCGGTCGTCGCGGGCGCCTTCGGTCTGCTGGTGGGCTCCCTGCTGGTGCTGCGCAGGCGGTGGCCGGTGGCGGTGGTCCTCGTGTCCATCGCGGTCACGCCCGCCCAGATGGGCATCCTGCTCAGCGTCGTGGGCCTCTACACCCTGGCCGCCTCCGACGTGCCCCGGCGCATCATCGCGGTGCTGTCCGGGATGACCATGCTCGGCACGCTGATCGTCACCTTCCTCCAGATGCACGGCGACCTCAGCTCCGGCACCTACCGCGCGCCGCTGGCGGCGGTCGCCCTCACCTCCGTGCTCGCGGCACTCGGCGTGACCGCGCCGCCGGTGCTGCTCGGGCTCTACGCCGGCGCCCGGCGGCGGCTGGTGGAGTCGCTGCGCGAGCGGGCGGACGGTCTGGAACGGGAACTGTCGCTGCTGGCGGAGAAGGCGTCCGAGCGGGCCGAGCGGGCCCGCATGGAGGAGCGCACCCGCATCGCCCGCGAGATGCACGACGTGGTCGCCCACCGGGTGAGCCTCATGGTCGTCCACGCGGCGGCGCTCCAGTCGATCGCGGTCAAGGACCCCCAGAAGGCCTCGGCGAGCGCGCAGCTGCTCGGCGACATGGGACGGCAGGCGCTCAACGAACTCCGCGAGATGCTGGGCGTCCTGCGTACGGTACCGGGACCGGCGGTGCCGGCCGTGACGGCGCTGGTTGTGGAGCCCGCCCCTGCGGAAGTGTCCGCGATCCCGGACGACTCCGACGACTCCGGGCCCTGCCTCGCGGAACTGCACGGCCTCGTCGAGGAGTCGCGGGCTGCGGGCATGTACGTGGAGTTCACCGTCGAGGGGACGGAACGGCGGCTGGCCGCGCGACTGGAGATCACGGTCTACCGCGTGGTGCAGGAAGCCCTCACCAACGTCCACAAGCACGCCCCGGGCGCCCGCGCCCGCATCCGCCTGGCGTACCGCGAGGCGGAGATAGCCGTCCTCGTCCAGAACGGGCCCTCCGACGGGGCGCCGGCGATCGCTCTGCCGAGCGGGGGGAACGGGCTCATCGGGATGAAGGAACGTGTCACCGCGCTCGGCGGCGGTTTCGCCGCGGGCGTCACGGGGGAAGGCGGCTTCCGCGTCTCGGCCCTCCTCCCGACGTGACGCTGCGCTTCGCTGTACCGGGTTTTTTTCCCCGCCCGCCCGCCCGTGTGCCCTGTGAAGTCAGTGACCCCGGCGCCGGTTTACGTGGGTGCCGGGTTCGGGGCCTCCGGGGCTGGCCATTCTGGACAGCACATTTAGGTGCCTCAGGCGCTTTGTGCTGCGTACTCCGGGTTGTGCACCCAAATATGCTCCAGTGTCCAGAACGCCCACCCCTACGACCCCGCCCCCTCCGTTGTGTTCGCGCCTGATCCCCGGTGGGGGGTGTGGAGGCGGTCCGGGGTGGTCGCGGTTGCTTGGATGCGGCCTCGCGGTGGCGGTCGGGGCGTGCAGCGGGCTGTGAGCCCATGGGGTTGGCATCCCCTCCTGTCGTGTGTGTGGCGACGGACGCCGGATGGGGGTGGGGGTGGTCGCGGTTGCCTGGATGCGGCCTCGCGGTGGCGGTCGGGGCGTGCAGCCGGCTGTGAGCCCATGGGGTTGCGCGGTGTCCCCTCCCGCCGTGTGTGTGGCGACGGACGCCGGATGGGGGTGGGGGTGGTCGCGGTTGCCTGGATGCGGCCTCGCGGCGGCGGTCGGGGCGTGCAGTCGGCTGTGAGCCCATGGGGTTGCCGTCCCCTTCCGCCGTGTGTGTGGCGACGGACGCCGGATGGGGGTGGGGGTGGTCGCGGTTGCTTGGATGCGGCCTCGCGGCTGGCCGTGACCCGCCGGTGGGGGCGCAGGGCGCAGGGCGCGGTTGTGGCTCGTGTCATCGTCGGTGCAGCGCAGTCGGGTTGGGGGAATGATCACCCAGAGGCGCTGAGCTGCGGTGTGGCGGGTGGTGGTGGTCGATCTTGCCGACGCTGCGATGGATGCTGTGGCCCGGCGCAGTTGGCGGCCCCGCTGTGCTGGCTGCGGTTGTCGCGGAGTGGACGCAGTCCGGTCTCTTGAGGGGTTCCCGCGGGTTGGCGCTGCGTCAACGGGTGCCCCAGGCACGGCGCCGCCTCTACCCCCCACCGGGGATCAGGCGCGAACACAACGGAGGGGGCGGGGTCGTAGGGGTGGGCGTTCTGGACACTGGAGCATATTTGGGTGCACAACCCCGGTGCGCAATGTGAAGGCCCTGAGGCACCTAAATGTGCTGTCCAGAATGGCCAGCCCCGGAGGCCCCGAACCCGACCCCCACACGACGGGCGCCGGGGTTACTGACTTCACAGGGCACCCGGGAGGGCGGGCGGGGAAAAAACCCCGGGGCTCACACCGTGAGGCGGTGCGGCCGCACCCCCGCCGTGACCGTGCACAGCGCAGCGTCGATCGTCGGCCCCAGGTAGTAGTCCCCGGTGTGGTCCACGCAGTAGACGCGCCCGAGCGCGTCGATCGCCAGGTGCCCCTGGCCGGTGGATTCCGCGCCGAGGGGGGCGACCTCGGTGTCGAGGGCGGAGCCGAGATCGCCCCAGGTGCGGGCGAGGTGCAGGCCCTGGAGGGGGTCGATGAGGACCCCGCTCGGCGCGACCTGGGGGCGGCCGGGGGCCGAGACCGCGGGGACGGTCAGGCCGCCGAACTCGGCCCAGGCCTCGACGGCGGCCGGGAAGACGCTGTGCCGGTGGCCGCCGGGGGAGACGTACGCGCGCAGGGTGTCGGCCCAGACCTCGGCCTGGCGGATGTCCCACTGGCCGGGCTTCCAGCCGGCCGAGCGCAGCGCGGCGTCCACGCCGACGGGAAAGCGCGTCGAGGTGGTCCGGGCGTTGAGGGCGTCGCTCGCGCTCACTCGGCCTCGGCCCCCGGGTCGAAGGGGCGTACGCCGAAGTGCGCGAGCAGCGGCATGCAGGAGCGGCACGGCGGCGCGTAGCCGCCGTGCTCGGGGTCGCCGTCCTCACGTATGTGGCGCGCCGTCAGTTTCGCGCCCTTGAGTGCCTTGCGGGCCTCGGCGGGGGTGAGCGGCTTGCGGGCGGCGCGCTTGCTGCGTCCGGTGTCGGCCTCGGTCAGCCAGCGCGACAGCAGCACGGGCTCCGGGCACCGCCCGGTGAAACGCTCACGCTGTGCTACCGGCAGCGTGTCGAGTGCGTCCTGGACCAAGGGGTGCAGCTCGGGTGGCTGTTCGCCCTTGCTCCCGGTGCAGGTGAGCACCTCGTCCTTCACCGACAGCGCCGCGGCGACCGCCGGCAGGATGCCGTCGCGGCGGTGGCGCAGCGCGGGCGGCGGCGGCGCTTCCTCACTTCCCCAGGTCAGCCGCGGGTCCGCGGCACCTCTCGTCAGCATGTTCCTACGGCCCTCCGATCCGTCCTTCGAGAAGGACGTCCCCCTTATCTGCGCAAGACTGTCAAGTGATCGCGCGTTACGGAAGTCGGTTGTGAGGTGAGAGGTTTATTTTGTGCCGGATATCACGGCACTGGGGGGAGATGGGTACCGCAGTCCGATGTGCCACCGCTCTCGTCGTCCGGGTGTTGGCCACTGGTTGTACGGATAGTAGCGCCGGGTCGCACATGAAGGGCGGAAAGGCCGCCGATCCGGGTGGCTTGCACAGGCAAGTGCCGCTGCTGACAGAAGAGTTCCCGGCGCCGCGCCCGCGTGGAGCAGTGACCGGAACCAGCCGAAGCACCTGTTGCCCCACCCCCTAGGCTGTGCCCAACACCAGATCCAGCATGGGGGCATCCGCAATGACGACAGGTCGGCTCGGGCACCGGGCCGCGCCACCGAACGCGGCCTACGCCGGTCAGATCGTGCACTTTCCCGACCCGGTGCGCCGCGCCCGCCATCCGCAGGGCGTCCGTGTGGACGACCACGGCTACCCCGACTTCACGCCCTACGCCCGTGCCGCCGCCGAGATCGCCGAGCCGCCGGACGGCTTCGGCATCGACGAACTGCGGCTCACCGACCATGTGTCGGCCAACGCCGCCCAGCACGCCGCCGGTCACGAGCTGTGGGGCAGCCTGTCGCCGGTCGCCACCCCGCACGGCTGGACGTGGCACCACGTCGCCGGCTCGCGCCGCCTGGAACTGATTCCCGCCGAGGTCAAGGCACTGCTGCGGCACCACGGCGGTCTCGCCACGACCGCCTCCGCGGACCACGACAAGCGCGGCACGCGACCGCTCCAGGACACCCGGCCCGCGCACTTCGCCGTGGGCACGGGCCGGCACGGTGCCGCGGCCGTCACCGAGCAGCAGGTGCGCGACGTCGAGGAGGAACTCGGCTACCGACTGCCCGGCGCGTACCGCAGCTTCCTCAAGGCCGCCGGCGGCTGCGCCCCGCGCGGCGTCGCCCTGCTGCCGCTGCTGGGACTCCTGGTCGACCAGCCCTTCTTCACGGTGCGCGACGAGTCCGCGGTCAACGACCTCGGCTACGTCAACAAGTGCCTGCGCGACCACCTGACCAAGGACTATCTCGCGATCTCCTACGTGCAGGGCGGGGTGCTCGCGGTCAAGGCGCGCGGCGCCGACCTCGGATCGATGTGGCTGTGCGCCTACGACGACGTGCGGGACACCGACGGTGCCTTCGCCTCCACCGAGGAGCGGGTGGCCGCGCTGCTGCTGCCCTGCGGCGAGGACTTCGACGCCTTCCTCGCCGCGCTCGCCGGCGATCCGCCGGAGCTGGACACGGTCGCGAACCTGATGGTGGACGGCGGCTTCGCCCGCGCCGTCCCGGTGGAGGGGTGAGACTGCAGATGGTCACGTTCGCGGAGGCGCAGGAGAGCGCCGAGCGGTGGATCAACGCGGGTGTCCCGGCGTACCTCGTCCGCGAGGTGCGGGTGCGCGAGTTCGGCCAGGGTTTCGTGGTGTGGTCCGAGCCCCGCGACGGGGGGCCCACCGGCGACGAGGGCGAGGCCCGCGTCGTCATCGCCAAGGACAGCGGGGAGGCCACGCTGTGGCCGGCGCTGCCGGTCGGCGAGATCATCCGCCACTGGGAGGAGGCGTACGGGGGCGCCGCCGACGCGGTCTCCGACGCCGTCCCGGAGCCGCCGAAACGGCTCGACCTGGAGGCGACCTCCTTCCTGCTCAGCCCGCCCCAGTGGCTCCAGGACGCGGCCGACCGCCTCGGCATCCCCGACCGCCGACCGCCCGCCGAGCCGCCGTCCGACGCCGTCACGGTGGCGGACGCGGAACCCGCCGCGACCGCGGGCGCTCCCTCGGCCTTCGACCGGCCGCCGGCGCCGTTCGTCCCCACGCCGACGCCGACGCCGACGCCGACGCCGGTGATGCCGCTGCCGTACGACCGGTCGCCGACGCCGCCGCCCTCGGCGTGGCGGGACACCAACAACGGCGACGCGGGCCGGGCCGTGCCCCCGCCCGCGACGGTCTACGCGCCGCCGATCACCGACTCCGACGACGCGCACACGCCCCCGCCCAGGAACAGCGCAGAGGCCAGCACCGAGCGGCTGCCCGGCGTGCCGGAGACCGGCACCCCGCTGCCGCCCGGCGGTTACGGCTACCCGGGCGGCCCGGCCACGCCGTTGCCCCCGCCGCCGGGGCTCCCGGCCCCGGACGCGCACCGTGCCGCGACGATGCTGTCGCGTCCCGACGCCCCCGCCCCGCCACCCCCGCCCGGAGTGCCGGGTGCCGGGGCGCAGCGGGCGGGCGCCGCGGACCTGGCCGGCGCCGAGACCTCCAAGGCCGGACCACCGCCGCCCCCGCCCCCGCCGCCGCCAGGTCCCGGCGTGCCCGGGACCCCGGGCGCGGGCTATGTGCCGACGCAGCTGGTGCAGGCCCTGCCCGCGCACCAGCCGCCGCCCGCGCGGCCGGGGCCCCCGGCCCCGGACGTGCACCACGCCGCGACGATGCTCTCCCGCCCCGACGGCCCGCCGCCCCCGCCCGCTCCCGCGCCGGTGGCCCAGCCGCAGCCCCAGGCCGCGTACGGCTACCCGCAGCCCCCGGCGCCGCCGCAGCCACCGCCGCCGGCGGGTGTGCCCACGATCGGCCCGGGCTACATGGCCGTGCTCCGCTATCGCGCGCAGGACGGTTCCGAGCAGCAGCTCATCCGCCGCTCGGCGCCGGGCACCCCGCATCCGGAATGGCAGATCCTGCACGAGCTGCGCGCCCTCGGCGTGCCCCCGCAGGCGGTGCTGGAGCTGCACACCGAGCTGGAGTCGTGCGACCTGCCCGGCGGTTACTGCGCCCGCATGATCCGGGAGACCTGGCCCCAGGTCCGGATCAGCAGCACCGCCCCGTACGGAAAGGACCGGGCGGGCCGCCGCGCGGGTGTGGAGCACCTGCTGACGCACCTCGGCGAGCTGCACCAGGTGGCGAGCGCCCCGGCGCCCGGCCGTCCGCACCGCGTGCCGATGCCCGAGCCGCACCAGATCCAGCGGGTCCCGGCGATCCCGCTGGACGCGATCGGGCACGAGCTCGCCCAGTCCTTCGGGCCGCAGGGCGTCTTCCGCTTCGAGCAGCGCGCGGTCGCCCGTCAGGGCGTGCCGGAGATCGTGGCGCAGACCCTGACGTGGTCCGGGCTGCCGGTGGACTTCGGGCCGTTCTTCTGGGCGCAGGCCCAGCCGGGCCGGCCGGTGCCGACCCTCGCCGAGCTGGCCGCCGAGCGAGGCGTGCAGCCGGCGCCGGACGCCGGCTCGTACCTGGTCATGGGCAACGACTTCGGCCGCCATCTGTGCGTGCAGTACGGCACGGCGCACATCGTCGCGATCCCTCTGGAGGCGGGTCCTGGCGGTGGGGCGGCGGTGCCGCAGTTCGTCAACTCCAGCCTGCCGGAGTTCGTCCGCTGCCTGGCGCTGCTGGGCAAGATGTGGCGCTGGCGGATGGGGCTGACGCCGGACCAGGCGGGCCGCTGGACGGCGGACTTCCAGGCGCAGATCGCCGCGCTCGACCCGGCGGCCGTGGCGTCGCCCGAGCACTGGTGGTCCGTGCTGATCGAACAGATGTGGGACGGGATGCTGTAGTCGCCGCGGCACTCCGGTCGGCCGCGGCCGGAGTGTCGCATGATGTGCAAATAGGGCAAACCCATGAATATAGGGGTATGAGCACGGCATACCCCTACGGCTTCGCCACGGTCCGCGGCCGCGGCTACCACACCGACCAGGTGGACCGCTTCCTCGAGGAGCTGTCCGAGGACCGCGACGCCGCCTGGGAGCGTGCCGCACGGCTCACGGTCCTCGCCAATGAGATGGACGCCGAGTGCGCCGCCCTCCGGGACGTCGTCGCCGGCCTCGCCCCACCGACCTTCGAGTCGCTCGGCGGCGGCGCGGAGGAACTGCTGCGCCTGGTGGAGGAGGAGGCCGCCGCCGTGCGCGACCGCGCAGAGGAGGAGGCCCGGAACGCGCACGACGCCGCCGAGGCCGCCCGGCGCACCCTGCTGGACGAATCCCGTGCCGCCGCGCACGCCCGCCGTACCGGTGCCGACGTCCAGGCCTCCGCCACCCTCGACGAGGCCCGCTCCACCGCCTCCGAACTCCTCGGCGTGGCCCGTCGCGAGGCCGCCCACCTGCGCGACGACGCCACGCGGCGCCTCGACGCGCTGCGCCAGGACACCGAACGCGCCGTCGCCGCCCAGGAGAAGGAGCGGCGCGAGCGCCTCGACGCCCAGGAGCACGAACTCGCCGAGCGCGAGGCCGGACTGGACGCCCGCCTGGCCGAACTCACGCACTACGCCGAGAACATGGTCGAGGAGGCCCGCCGCGCCCTGGCCGCCACCGAGGAGGCCGCCCGCCGCCGGGACCAGGACGCGGAAGCGGCCGCCGCCGAACTGCTCGCCCAGGCCCGCGTCCGCGAGGAGCGCATCCGGCTGGCCGCCGAGCGCGAACTGCGCCAGCACGAGGTCCGCCGCGACGAGATCCGCGAGCACCTCGCGCACGTCCGCAGCAGCCTGGTCGCCCTCACCGGCGGCGAGGTGCCCGTCGCGGACGGGACGGACGCCGCGGCCGCGGAACCCGGTACCGCCGAAGTGCCGCCGCCGGCCGCCGCCGAGGACGCCAGGGACGCGGAGCCCACCGAGGGCACCGGGGACGACGGGCGGCAGGAGCCGTAGCCCCGGCCGGCGCCCGCGGGCTCACCGCGGCTGCGGGTCCTCCTCCAGGACCGGGAAGCGGCGCGGCGCCACCAGGAGCACGGCGAGCAGCGCCAGGACGGCGGCCAGCGCCGCACCCGCGTAGACGTGGTTGACCGCGGCGGCGACCGCGCGCCGGACCGGCTCGCTCAGGTGCGCGGAACCGGTGACCGCGTCGAGGTCGGTGCCGGAGCCGTGCAGGCGCGAGGCGAGGGTCGAGTTGGCGACGGCGCCGAAGACGGCGGCCCCGACGCTCTGCCCCACCTGGCGGCAGAAGAGGATGGACGAGGTCGCGGTGGCGCGCTCGCGCCAGGGCACCATGGACTGCACGCCGACGATGAGCGGCAGCTGGAAGAGGCCCAGGGCCCCGCCCAGCAGCAGCATGACGAGCGTGGGCTGCCAGGCCGGGCCGGCGTACGGGAGCATCACCGGCGCGACGAGGACCACGACGGCCGCCGCCATGCCGAGCGCCGCGGTGTCGCGGAACCCGATGCGCAGATAGACGCGGTTGCTCAGGGCGGCCGAGAGGGGCCAGCTGAGCGTCATCACCGACAGCACGAAGCCCGCCTGTATCGGCCCGAGACCGAGCACGGTCTGGGCGTACGTCGGCAGGAAGACCGTCGGCGCCACCATCAGCACGCCGAGCATGCCGAGGGCGAGGTTCACCGCGACGATCGCGCGCCGCCGCCACACCCAGCCGGGGATGATCGGCTCGGCCGCGCGGCGTTCGATCAGATACGTCATGACGCCGAGGACGACGCTGCCGCCGAGCAGCCAGGGCCGGAGCGGGCCGCCCTGGACGAGGCCGCTGATGAGCAGCCCGCCGGAGAGGAACAGGCCGAGCGCGCCGGGCCAGTCGACGCGGTGCCGGGCGCGGCGGGTGACCGACTCGCGCAGATGGCGCGAGATGAGCAGCAGCGCGATGGCACCGATGGGCAGGTTGATCAGGAAGATCCAGCGCCAGCTGGCATAGCCCGACAGCAGCCCGCCGCACAGCGGGCCGACGACGGCGGAGACCGCCCACACCGTGGAGATGGCCGCCTGGATGCGGCCGCGCTCCTTGAGCCCGTACAGATCGGCCGCCACGGTCTGCACCGTGCTCTGGATGGCGCCGCCGCCGAGCCCCTGCACGATGCGGAAGGCGATCAGGCCGGCCATGTTCCACGAGCCCGCGCAGAGCAGTGACCCCAGCAGGAAGATCGCGATCCCGACGAGCAGCACCGGCTTGCGGCCGAAGGTGTCGGCGAGCTTGCCGTACACCGGCAGCGTCACCGTGACCGCGAGCAGATAGCCGGAGAACAGCCAGGAGAAGACGGAGAAGCCGCCGAGGTCGCCGACGATCTGCGGGACGGCGGTGGAGATGATCGTGGAGTCCATCGCCGCCAGCGCCATGGCCAGCATCAGCGCGGCCACCACCGGGCCGCGTCGGATCGGCGGCGCGGCAGCGGCAGCGACTGTCGTGGTCTGATCGGTGCCCTGCACGGACGAACCCCCTGGATCTGTGTACGACACACTTTTTCATGCCCGTACCGCCGCCGCACAGGGGGTTCTCGCAGGCCGGACACCCGCGCTTGATCCTCCCGCCGCGGGAGGGTGCAGCATCGACCCCGAGCCGGGTCACCCGAAAGTCGCAGTTCCCCTAGGGGGCGTACCGATATTTCTCCTACCCCCGGTTCGTACCGGCGGAGGACGAACCACCCCTCCCCTGCTCCCTAGCCTTCTCGGTGGGGCTAGCCCCCGGGCCGATACGGAGACCCGCACCATCGTCCAGGCCCCGTCCGGCAGCCACTCTGTTAGGGCGACGGCGCGCGTCCGCACCAGCCGGGACATCCACGAGGAAAGCAGGAGAGACAGTGACAACGGCAGTAACGATTCCCAAGTCCGGGGGCAGCGGAGAACGTACGGCCGTTGCCGCCAGTGCCCGCGGCGTGACCAAGGCGTACGGCTCCGGAGAGACCCGGGTCGTGGCCCTCGACGCGGTCGACGTCGACATCGAGCGCGGTCGCTTCACCGCGATCATGGGGCCGTCCGGCTCCGGCAAGTCGACCCTGATGCACTGCCTCGCCGGCCTCGACACCGTCACCGAGGGGCAGATCCTCGTCGGTGACATCGAGATCACCAGGCTCAAGGACAAGAAGCTCACGCAGCTGCGCCGGGACAAGATCGGCTTCATCTTCCAGGCCTTCAACCTGCTGCCGACCCTGAACGCGGCCGAGAACATCACGCTGCCCATGGACATCGCCGGCCGCAAGGCCGACCAGAAGTGGCTGCAGCGCGTCGTGGAGACCGTGGGCCTGGCCGACCGCCTGAGGCACCGGCCCGGCCAGCTCTCCGGCGGTCAGCAGCAGCGCGTCGCCGTGGCCCGCGCGCTCGCCGCCCGTCCCGAGATCATCTTCGGTGACGAGCCCACCGGCAACCTCGACTCCCGCGCCGGCGCCGAGATCCTCGGCTTCCTGCGCCGCTCGGTCGACGAACTCGGCCAGACCATCGTCATGGTGACCCACGACCCGGTCGCCGCCTCCTACGCCGACCGCGTCCTCTACCTCGCCGACGGCCGGATCGTGGACGAGATGCGGAACCCGACCGCCGACTCCGTCCTGGAGCGCATGAAGGACTTCGACGCGCGCGGGAGGACGTCATGACCGTCGTCAAGACATCCCTGCGCAACTTCGTCGCGCACAAGGGCCGCATGGCGCTCTCCGCCATCGCCGTCCTGCTGTCGGTGGGCTTCGTCTGCGGCACGCTCGTCTTCACCGACACGATGACCTCCACCTTCGACAAGCTCTTCGCGGCCACCGCCTCCGACGTCACCGTCACGCCCAAGGGCGCGCCCGGCAACGACGACATGCAGATGACGACGAAGGCCGCCACCGTGCCGGCCTCCGTGGTCCAGCGGCTCAAGGGCGTCGACGGCGTCAAGGAGGCGACGGGCGAGGCCGGCAGCCAGACCCTGACCGTCACCGACAGCTCCAACGACAGCCTCAGCCCCAGCTCCGGCGCCCCCACCATCGCCACCAACTGGGACTCCACCGAGGAGCGTTCGGTCGACCTCACCTCCGGCCACGCCCCGCGCGGCCCCACCGAGGTCATGGTCGACGCCGACACCGCCGACAAGCACCACCTGAAGATCGGCGACACGGTCCGCGTCATCGCCATCCCGGGCGAGTTCCGCGCCGCGATCACCGGCATCGTGACCTTCAAGGTCACCAACCCCGGCGCGGCCGTCTTCTACTTCGACACCGCCACCACCCAGACCAGGATCCTCGGCGCCAAGGGCGTCTTCAGCAGCGTCGGCCTGACCGCCGCACCCGGCGTCAGCGACGACCAGCTCAAGAAGAACGTCGCCGCCGCGCTCGCCGGCTCCGGCACCTACAAGGTCCAGACCCAGGCCGAGTGGACCGCCGAGAACAAGAAGGACATCGCCGGCTTCCTCGACGTCATCAAGTACGCGATGCTCGGCTTCGCCGGGATCGCCGTCCTCGTCGGCGTCTTCCTGATCGTCAACACCTTCTCCATGCTGGTCGCCCAGCGCACCCGCGAGATCGGCCTCATGCGGGCCATCGGCGCCAGCCGCCGCCAGGTCAACCGCTCCGTGCTCATCGAGGCGCTGCTCCTCGGTGTCGTCGGCTCCGTCCTCGGCATCGGGGGCGGTGTCGGGCTCGCCGTGCTGCTGATGAAGCTCATGGGCAACCTGGGCATGAACCTCGACACCTCCTCGCTGACCGTCAAGGCCTCCACGCCCGTCGCCGGTCTGGTCCTCGGCGTCGTCGTGACCGTCCTCGCCGCCTACCTGCCCGCCCGCCGGGCCGGCAAGGTCTCCCCGATGGCCGCCCTCCGCGACGCGGGCATCCCGGCCGACGGCCGGGCCGGCAGGGTGCGGGCCGTGATCGGCGTGGTGCTCACCCTGGCCGGCGCCGCCGCGCTCCTGCTCGCCGCACGGGCCACCAAGGCAGCCGACGGCGCGGCCTTCCTCGGCCTCGGCGTCCTGCTGACCCTGGTCGGCTTCGTCGTCGTCGGACCCCTGCTCGCCGGCTTCGTCGTCCGCGTCATCAGCGCCGGCGTCCTGCGGGTCTTCGGTCCCGTCGGCCGCCTCGCCGAGCGCAACGCGCTCCGCAACCCCCGGCGCACCGGCGCCACCGCCGCCGCCCTCATGATCGGCCTCGCCCTCGTCGCGGGCCTGTCCGTGGTCGGCTCCTCCATGGTGGCTTCGGCCGGCGACCAGCTCGACAAGTCGGTCGGCGCGGACTTCATCATCGCCTCCGACAGCGGCCAGCCCATCACCCCGCAGATCGAGAAAGCGATCAAGGCCGCGCCCGACCTCGCGCACGTCACGGACTACAAGTCCCTCGACGTGAGGATCACCTCCCCCGACGGCGCGGTCTCCGACACGAGCATCTCCGCCGCCGACCCCACCTACGCCCAGGACCTCCAGGTCAAGACCGTCGCCGGCGAACTCTCCGCCGCCTACGGGGCCGGCGCGATGTCGGTCGGCGAGAACTTCGCCGACAAGCACCACGTCACGCTCGGCGACACCCTCACCGTCCGCTTCTCGGCGGGTGGTACCGCGAAACTGAAGGTCACCGCGATCACGACGAAGGACACCGCCTTCGACGGCGGCGCGATGTACACCAGCATCGCGACCGCGGCCCACTACATCCCCGCCGACCGGATGCCGATCAACGACATCATGTTCGCGGCCGCCAAGGACGGGCAGCAGGACGCCGCGTACGCCGGACTCAAGAAGGCCCTGCACGACTTCCCGCAGGTCCAGGTCCGCAACCAGGCCGACTACAAGCAGCTGCTCAAGGACCAGATCGGCCAGCTGCTCAACCTGATCTACGGCCTCCTCGCCCTCGCGATCATCGTCGCGATCCTGGGCGTCGTGAACACGCTCGCCCTGTCGGTCGTCGAACGCACCCGGGAGATCGGCCTCATGCGGGCGATCGGCATGTCCCGCCGGCAGCTGCGCCGCATGATCCGGCTGGAGTCCATCGTCATCGCCCTCTTCGGCGCGATCCTCGGCCTCGGCCTGGGCATGGGCTGGGGCGCCACGGCGCAGAAGCTGCTCGCCCTCCAGGGCCTCGGCATTCTCGAGATCCCCTGGCCGACGATCATCACGGTCTTCATCGGCTCCGCCTTCGTCGGCCTCGTCGCCGCGCTGGTCCCGGCGTTCCGGGCGGCCCGCATGAACGTCCTCAACGCGATTGCCACGGACTAGCGTGGCGGCACCCGGGGGGGGCGGGGTTTCCCCGCCCTCCCGCCCGTGTGCCCCGTGAAGTCAGGCGCCTTGACGCACGTTCCATTGGGTGTCGGGTTCGGGGCCTCCGGGGCTGCACGTCCTGGACTGGATATTTGCGTGCGTTTCCAGTGCTTTCCACCGTTCAGCGCGGATACCGTACACAAATATGCCGAACGTCCAGAACATCCACCCTCCCCAACCCCCGGCCGAAGGTTGGGGGAGGGTGGGTGTTCTGGACACTGGAGCATATGTGGGTGCACAACCCGGGGTGCTCAACGGAGGCGCCTGAGGCATCTAAATGTGCTGTCCAGAATGGCCGGCCCCGGAGGCCCCGAACCCGAACCCGAACCCACGAAAACGGGCGCCGGGGTCACTGACTTCACGGGGCACACGGGCGGGCGGGCGGGGAGGGGACCCAGGGGGCGCCGGCGCAGCACGCGACACCGGGTGTCAGCGCGGCGTCGTAGGCTTGGAGAACCCCGGCCCGTTCCACGCGTCGGGCTGTTCGCGTTGCCTGCCTGCCTTGGGACGGAAAGCCTCATGAGCCTGAACGGTCTGCTGGACATCGTCGTGAGCGACCCCGCGCTCGCGGAGGCCGTACGTGCCGCCGCCGACGGCAATCGCCCGCATGTCGACCTCGTGGGACCGCCGGCGGCCCGCCCGCTGGCGGTGGCCGCGCTCGCGGCCCGTACGGGCCGCACCGTGCTGGCGGTGACGGCCACCGGCCGCGAGGCCGAGGATCTGACGGCCGCCGTGCGGTCGCTGCTGCCCGCGGACTCCGTCGTGGAGTACCCCGCATGGGAGACGCTGCCGCACGAGCGGCTGTCCCCGCGCTCGGACACCGTCGGCCGCCGCCTGGCCGTGCTGCGCCGTCTGGCGCACCCCAGCACGGACGACCCGACCGCCGGGCCCGTGCGGGTCGTGGTCGCGCCGATCCGCTCGGTGCTCCAGCCGCAGGTCAAGGGCCTGGGCGACCTCGTCCCCGTGGCGCTGCGCACCGGGCAGACCGCCGATCTGAACGCGATCGTGGACGGCCTCGCGGCCGCCGCGTACGCCCGGGTGGAGCTGGTGGAGAAGCGCGGCGAGTTCGCGGTGCGCGGCGGCATCCTGGACGTCTTCCCGCCGACCGAGGAGCACCCGCTCCGGATCGAGTTCTGGGGCGACGACGTCGAGGAGATCCGCTACTTCAAGGTGGCCGACCAGCGTTCGCTGGAGGTCGCCGAGCACGGTCTGTGGGCGCCGCCGTGCCGGGAGCTGCTGCTCACCGAGGAGGTGCGGGCCCGAGCGGCCGCGCTCGCCGAGGAGCACCCGCAACTGCGCGAGCTGCTGGACAAGATCGCCCAGGGCATCGCGGTGGAGGGCATGGAGTCCCTCGCCCCCGTCCTGGTGGACGACATGGAACTGCTGCTGGACGTGCTGCCCGCCGGGGCGATGGCGGTGGTGTGCGACCCGGAGCGGGTGCGTGCCCGCGCCGCGGACCTCGTGGCGACCAGCCGGGAGTTCCTGGAGGCCTCGTGGGCCGCGTCCGCGGGCGGCGGGGAGGCGCCGATCGACCTGGGCGCGGCCTCGCTGTGGGGCATCGCCGACGTCCGCGACCGGGCCCGTGAGCTGGGCACCCCGTGGTGGTCGGTCAGCCCCTTCGGGGCCGACGAGGACGTCTCGGACGGTGGGGCCGACACCCTGAAGCTCGGCATGCACGCCCCCGAGGTCTACCGCGGCGACACCGCCCGCGCGCTGGCCGACACCAAGGGCTGGCTCGCCGAGGGCTGGCGCACGGTCTATGTGACCGAGGGCCACGGTCCGGCCGCCCGCATCGTGGAGGTGCTCGGCAACGAGGGCATCGCCGCCCGCCTCGACACCGAGCTGGCCGGGCCGGTGGAGCCCGCCGTCGTCCATGTCGCCTGCGGCTCGATCGAGAGCGGCTTCGTGGACCCGGCGCTGAAGATCGCCGTCCTCACCGAGACCGACCTGTCGGGCCAGCGCTCGTCCACCAAGGACATGGGCCGGATGCCGTCCCGGCGCCGCAAGACGATCGACCCGCTGACGCTCCAGGCGGGCGACTTCATCGTGCACGAGCAGCACGGCGTCGGCCGCTACGTGGAGATGGTGCAGCGCACCGTCCAGGGCGCCACCCGCGAGTACCTGCTCGTGGAGTACGCGCCGGCCAAGAAGGGCCAGC
Source organism: Streptomyces sp. RLA123 (assembly GCF_056270165.1). NCBI lineage: Bacteria > Bacillati > Actinomycetota > Actinomycetes > Kitasatosporales > Streptomycetaceae > Streptomyces > Streptomyces sp. RLA123. The sequence continues at coordinate 4,799,112 of NZ_JBWDOR010000003.1, forward strand.
CGGGCGACCGGCTGTTCGTGCCGACCGACCAGCTGGAGCAGATCACCAAGTACGTCGGTGGCGAGGCGCCCTCCCTGCACCGCCTGGGCGGCGCGGACTGGACGAAGACCAAGGCGCGCGCCAAGAAGGCGGTCAAGGAGATCGCCGCGGACCTGATCCGGCTCTACTCCGCGCGCATGGCCGCCCCCGGCCACACCTTCGCGCCGGACACCCCGTGGCAGCGGGAGCTGGAGGACGCGTTCCCGTACGCGGAGACCCCCGATCAGCTCACGACGATCGCCGAGGTCAAGGAGGACATGGAGAAGTCGGTCCCGATGGACCGGCTGATCTGCGGCGACGTCGGCTACGGCAAGACCGAGATCGCGGTGCGGGCGGCCTTCAAGGCCGTCCAGGACGGCAAGCAGGTCGCCGTCCTGGTGCCGACGACGCTGCTGGTCCAGCAGCACTTCGGGACCTTCTCCGAGCGCTACTCGCAGTTCCCGGTCGTGGTGAAGGCACTGTCCCGGTTCCAGAGCGACAGCCAGGCCAAGGCGGTCCTGGAGGGGCTGCACGAGGGCTCGGTGGACGTGGTCATCGGCACGCACCGGCTCTTCTCGTCGGAGACCAGGTTCAAGGACCTGGGCCTGGTGATCGTGGACGAGGAGCAGCGCTTCGGCGTCGAGCACAAGGAGCAGCTGAAGAAGCTGCGGGCCAACGTCGACGTGCTGACGATGTCCGCCACCCCCATCCCGCGCACCCTGGAGATGGCGGTCACCGGCATCCGCGAGATGTCGACGATCACCACTCCGCCGGAGGAGCGGCACCCGGTGCTGACCTTCGTCGGGCCGTACGAGGACCGGCAGATCGCGGCCGCGATCCGGCGCGAGCTGCTGCGTGAGGGCCAGGCCTTCTACATCCACAACCGGGTGGAGAGCATCGACAAGGCCGCGGCGCGGCTGCGCGACCTGGTCCCGGAGGCGCGGATCGCCACCGCGCACGGGCAGATGGGCGAGTCGCGGCTGGAGCAGGTCGTCGTCGACTTCTGGGAGAAGAAGTTCGACGTGCTGGTCTCCACGACGATCGTCGAGTCCGGCATCGACATCTCCAACGCCAACACCCTCATCGTGGAGCGCGGCGACACCTTCGGTCTGTCCCAGCTGCACCAGCTGCGCGGCCGGGTGGGCCGCAGCCGCGAGCGGGGCTACGCGTACTTCCTGTACCCGCCGGAGAAGCCGCTCACCGAGACCGCGCACGAGCGGCTGGCGACCATCGCCCAGCACACCGAGATGGGCGCGGGCATGTACGTCGCGATGAAGGACCTGGAGATCCGCGGCGCGGGCAACCTGCTCGGCGGCGAGCAGTCCGGGCACATCGCCGGTGTCGGCTTCGATCTGTACATCCGCATGGTCGGCGAGGCCGTCGCCGACTACCGGGCGGCCCTGGAGGAGGGCGGCGGCGAGGCCGAGGAGGCCCCGCTGGATGTCAAGATCGAGCTGCCGGTCGACGCGCACGTCCCGCACGACTACGCGCCCGGCGAGCGGCTGCGCCTCCAGGCCTACCGCGCGATCGCCTCCGTCAACTCCGAGGAGGACATCAAGGCCGTACGCGAGGAGCTCACCGACCGGTACGGCAAGCTCCCCGAGCCGGTGGAGAACCTGCTGCTGGTCGCCGGGCTGCGGCTGCTGGCCCGCAAGGTCGGTGTCGCCGACATCACCCTCCAGGGCGCCAACGTGCGCTTCTCGCCGGTCGAGCTGCGCGAGTCCCAGGAACTGCGGCTGAACCGGCTCTACCCGCGCACGGTCGTCAAGGCCGGCACCAAGCAGATTCTCGTTCCCCGCCCGAGCACATCGCGTATCGGCGGCAAGCCGGTCGTGGGGCGCGAACTGCTCACGTGGACTGCGGAGTTGCTGACGGCGGTGCTCGGCAACTGAGGCCTCGCGCCCCGGTCGTGCCGGCATCCGGATGCGGCAGGGCCCCGTCCCCGCGAGTTCTTCGGCTCGCGGGGGCGGGGTCGTGCCGTACCCCGGGTGTGTTCCGCGGGTCAGCCCAGGAGGCGCCTGAGGTTCAGCCGGCCCCACAGCAGACTGGCGGAGAACGACAGCGCCATCACCGTGGCCACCAGCCCGACCAGCGTCAGCCCCGCCACCCATCCGCCCAGGTCCGGCGACACCAGGCGGTGGACGAGTTCCTCGACGAAGAGCACGTGCACCATGTAGGCGCCCAGCGCCGCGCCGGCCAGTTGCTTCAGGCGCGGCCGGAACCGCTCCGGGATGTGGATCCGGCTGACCAGCAGCAGGACGCAGACGCTCATCGCGGCGACGAACAGGTGGGCGTTGGGGATCACGTAGTGGACCTGCGTGTTGTACCAGAGGCACGCGGCCATCGTGACCGGCAGCAGGACGGCCAGCGGCCGGCGCCACCGGACGGCCCCGGCGGGCAGGGCGAACAGCATGGCGCCGCCGACCGCGTACACCATGGAGAAGGTGCTGAAGCCCCAGGCCACGGTGGGCAGCTCACGGTCGGTGAACTGTGAGGCGGTGGAGAGCACGCTCGGCAGGACGGCGATCCCGAGCAGCACGGCACCCAGACCCCAGGGCCGCTTGCCGGCCTTGATCAGCATCGCGAAGGCGAGCAGTGCGATGATCGGGATGTAGTTGTACATGAACCACAGGTGGTACGCGGGCTCCACGGAGCCGAAGAGCGAGTTCACCGCCAACTCGGCCATGGGCCTGTCGTTGCGGTTCCGGAGCCAGGCCCACACCAGGTAGATCCCCGTCCACGCGAAGAGCGGAACGGTGTTGCGGACGATCCGCTGCCACATCCGGGCGCTGTCCTTCGGGGGCGCACCGACCAGTACGGCCCAGCCGGCGATGGCGAAGTACATCGGGACGGCGAACGGATTGATGGCTTCGGCCACATGCCCCGCCCAGTACGAACCGGCACCGCTGGAGGCGTCGTTCCCGGTCGAGCGAATGAACTGGGAGCCCACGTGTCCCAGCATGACCGTGCCGGAGCACAGCAGCCGCATCAGGTCGATGTCGTAGCGGTGTTCCCGCACGTCGGTGGAGTGTCCGGAGGACGAGGCGCTGCGCTGCGGCGGTATTCCCACGGCTGTTTGATTCGGCACTGCGCGATGCTTGGGCAATGAGATGTCGCGAAGATGAACGGTCCGCGAAATTCGCGGGGATCAAGGATTTCGGAAAGTCCCCCGACCTTCCGGTTTCCGGACATCCCCTCCCAGCGGCGGCCCGTCCCCCTGGTTCTTCACTTCCCCTTCGCCCCGGGAGCGTGTATGACAGCAACCCTGTCGCGCTACTCGATGGCAGCGAGGGCATGTGAGCTGTATGCACGTCATGGTATTCACCGAGAGCCCCGCCGCCGTAGGAGTCGCCACCGCGTTGCGTGGCGCGGACCGGGCCGGGCAGCACACCGTCACGCTCGTCCTGTCCGAGGCCGCCGGCCGGGCGGAATGGGCGGACGGGTGCGAGACGCCGCCGCACCGGCTGTTCCGGCCGGGGGAACCGGTGGGCCGGGCGGACCTGGCCCATGAGACCGGCGCCCGGCTGCGCCGGTACGCCGAGGACAACGCGGTGGACCGGGTCGTCCTGCTCGACGACCTGACCCCCTGCGGCGCGCAGATCGTGCGCACCGTGGGCGATCTGCTGCCCGTGGCGCTCGTGCAGGACCGGCCGCTCGACTTCCGTTACCGCGACCTGTTCGCGGCCCGCCGCGAGGCCGCGCTGAACTGGGGCGGCAGCAAGCCCTCGGTGGTGTGCGTGTGGGGGCCGTCCGCGCGGCGCGCGCTGGTCCACCGGACCCGGTCGAACGGCATCCCCGCCGTTGTCACCGGCGCGCCCGGCCTCAGCGACGACCCGGAGCTGATCCGCGTCGCCCGCTCCCGCGAGTACCGCCGCGCCGCGAAGCCCGGCGCGCCCCTGCGGACGCTCGTCCTGGACGAACTCCACGACGTCGCCGAGGCGTTGCTGCCGCTGGGTGAGGTGGTGACGGCCGACCGGCTGCCGGACCGCGCCGAGCTGGCCACGTACGACCTCGTGATCGCCGCCCGCAGTGCCGTCTGGCCGTCCGTCCTGCGCGCGGGAGTACCGTTGATCCAGCACATGCCGGACGACCTCAACGCGGTGCTGCCGTGCGTCAAGCACGTTCTGGTCCGCAACACCACTTCCCTGGACGACGTGGTGCGGGCCGCGACCCGGCTGCACGTCGACGGACTCCACGACGGCAACCCGTCGGGCGAGCCGGTCGAGCACTTCCTCCACCTCGGCGACGACTGCGGTGAACGCCTGTTGACCGCGGTCCTCGAGGCCGCGCCCGCCGCTCCGCGGAAGGAGCCCGGCGGCCCGCCGCCTTCCGCCCCCGCCCCCGTCCCCGCCCCCGTCCCCGTGGTACCCGTGCCCCCCGCCGAGCGGGCGCTGGCGGACATCACCGGCCGGATGTGGAAGCCGCGTTCGCTGGCCGTCCTCGGCACCGACTTCGGATACGTCACCGGAGTGGCGCTGCCCGTGCTCACCTACACCCAGGACCTCGTATCCCGCGGTCCGGTGGACGTCCGCTACCTCGACATCGGGGCGTTCAACGGCCTCGGCGCGGTGCTGGACGCCCTCAAGGGGACCGAGCGCGTCCTGGTCAACAGCTTCGGCTTCTTCTGGCGCCACCGGCTCGGCCCCCGAGTGGTCCGCGCCCTGCTGGACGCGGGCATTGCGGTGTCGGTCTACGTCCACGTCACGCGGTACGTCTTCGAGAAGGAGGCCGCCGCCCACGCCGAGCGGCACGCGGAACTGCTGGAACTCCTGCCGCGGCTGCGGCTGCTGTGCGTCTCGCGGGCGCAGGCGGACTACTACCGCGGACAGGGCGCCGTGGACCCGCTGGTCGTCTACAACACGGTGCCGCGCGACCCCGGTGTGCGCCGGGCCCGTCCGGAGGTCTCCGCCGAGCCGCGGATCGTCATGGTCGGAACGGTGCAGGACCGCAAGGGCGTGGACCTGTTCTCGCGGGTCGCGGAGCGGGCGGCACTGCTCGGGCTGCCCTGGCGCTTCAGCTGGCTGGGGCACCGCATGGGCGCGATGTCCGGCGACACGCTGCTGTCCGACCGGGTCGAGTGGCGCGGTGCCCTGCCACGCAAGCGGATACGCGAGGAACTGGCCGACTCCGACGTGTTGTTCCTGTCCAGCGAGGACGACCCGATGCCGCTGGCCGCGGTCGAGGCCGTGCAGCAGCGGCTCCGGGTCGTCAGCCACCACGACGTCGGTACCCACGAGATGCTCTGCGGCGTCCGGGGTTACCGCGGCTTCGCCGAGTACGTCCCGCAGGCCGCGCTGACCGCGCTCACCGAGGTGCTCGCGGACGCGGTGGACGAGCAGGGGTATGCGCAGGTCCAGGAGCTCTTCGACATCACCCGCTTCGCCGAGCGCATGGACGCCGCGCTCGGCGTCGCCGGCACCGGCAAATCGGCCGCGCCGCCCAGCGTGCCGCTCCCCGGCGTCCCGTCGATGGTCGACCGCACTCCCGGAGCGCATCTCGCGCACGTACGGGAACTCGCCGCCGCCGGACGGATCGAGGACGCCCTCCGCTACGGCGACGCGGTGCTGCGGGGACATCCCGTCCTCGAACTGGAGCGAACGGTGGCCGATTTGCGTGAACAGAACGGAATGTGAGCGGATGTCCACGCCCCCGATAGTTCCCGCCGCTCCCACCGGTTCCCCCGGTCCGACCCGTCTCGCGGGTGCGGGCGCACCCGGGGACACCCCGCCGCGTGAGCACCGGTACGACATCGATCTGCTCCGCGTCCTCGCCTCGGTCGGTGTCATCGTCTGCCACTCGGCGGCCGAGCTGATGAACGCCGTCCACCGGACCTCCGGCGAGGGCCGTGCCGTCTACTGGACCGCGCTGGTCGCCGACGGTCTCAGCCGCTGCGCCGTGCCGCTGTTCTTCGCCATGGCGGGCTGGGTCGTCCTGTCCGGGGCGCCGCCCCGCGACAGCCGCCAGATCCGGACGCGGCTGGTGCGCATCATGGTGCCGTTCGCGGTGTGGACGGCTGTGTACCTGCTCTGGGAGTGGGCGCGCGGTGCGAACACCGACCCGACACGGAAGGTGGCCTTCGAGGCGCTCTTCGGGTCCGTTCAGCCCGCCTTCCACCTGTGGTACCTGTACTCGTACGTGCCGGTGATCCTGCTGCTGTCGGTCGCCGCGCTGATCCGGACCGGCAAACGGCCGTGGGGGCCGGCCGCGGTGCTGCTCGCCCTGGCCCTCCTCCCGACGCTGCTCGGCGCCGTCCGTTCCGTATGCGGCATCGACCTGCCGCGCTCCGCCTGGGACTTCGGTGCCTACCAGGTGGTCTACGCCGTCGCCGGCGCCCTGCTGCTGTCTCTGCCGGGGACGGCCTCCACCGGCCGCCGGCGCCGACTGCTCTGGCTCGCCGCCGCCGGCTGCGCCTGGGCAGGCACCGTCGCGCAGGAGCACTACGTCCACTTCCCGGCGCCGTACGCGAGCCTTTCCGTCGCCCTGCTCGCCGGCAGCCTGCTGACGGCGTTCAACCGGCTGACGATCCCTGAGGGGCTGAGGCCCCATGTCACGCGGCTGGGCGGCGCCGCCTTCGGCGCGTACCTGGTCCACGTGGTCTTCCTCAAGGCGCTGTCCCCGCACCTCGTCTCCGCGGACGCCGGCTTCCTGCGGGCCCCCGTCAGCCTGGTGGCCCTCACCGTCGCGACCGTCGCGCTCTCCTTTGCCGCCAGTCTGCTGTGGACGCGGCTGCGGCTGTCGCGCTGGCTGGGCTGACGCCCACGGCGGGTACGAGGAGCGCCCCCGGCACCGGCGGCACACCGGTCTGCCGGACGGCCGCTCCCTTGCAGTCGGCTCCCTCTGCTGCCGGCCGCTGCGGGCCGGTCGGGGTTCTCTGCCCGCGGCGCGGGGGAGGAGAGCGCGGTGCGGGCGCGGCGTAGGCAAAGGGGCGTCGTGTCATCGACACGACGCCCCGTTATGTACCGCGGATTCCCTGGGGAAGGGCTCAGCCCAGGAGGGTGTGCAGCTTCGCCACGTTCTCCTGCGTCACCTTCCACAGCGCCTCCTGGCGCCCGTGGACGTCGGCGACGGTCGCCTGGAGGTTGTTCAGCATACCGATCGCGCGCTCCGACAGGACGGAGCCCAGCTCGCGGTCGTGGACCGAGACGCCCCACTCGGGGCGCTCGATGTCGGCCAGGAAGTACGCCATCTTCGGGTGCGAGATCAGGCTGATGATGGGCGTGCCGCAGCCGAACGGGATCATGCCCGCGTGGCCGCGCATGCCGATCACGAGCTTGGTGCGCGCGAAGGCGGTGCGGAGCTGGTCGGTGTCGAAGTCGTACATCGGCTCGATCGGCAGCGAGATGCCGTACTCGCGGCGGAGGTCGAAGACGAAGCGCTCGTCGTCCAGGGCGTGGGCGGCGTAGCGGACCTCGGCGTGCTTGCCGATGGCGCGGACGGCGGTGGCCATCTCCCGCAGGAAGTGGTCGTAGTCGTGGCCGAAGCGCAGCCCCGCGCGGTCGTAGGCGCAGTTGATGAGCACCGTGTCGTCGCGCCTGATCGGGTCCTGCCAGCCGGGGACCAGCTGCCGGGAGACCGTGGTCGGGCACGGCTGGAAGATCACTCGGTCCTGCAGCTCGGCGGGGAGCAGCGCGCGGACCTTCTCCACCGAACCGTGGTTGCGCAGGCCGAAGAAGGACGACTTGGAGACCAGCAGACGCAGGCTCTCCTCGAAACGGCGGCGGGCGTACGACTGGCCGTCGAACGCGTTGTAGCCGACAGCGAAGATCGCCAGCGGAACGTCGATCTTCTCCAGCAACTGGTCCGGCACGTTCCACTGCCAGGCGCTGTTGCCGTTCGGGGAGGTGTCAGGGATGAACAGGCCGCCGCCGCCGATGACCAGGCCGCGCCGGGCGTTGACCCGCTCCAGGGCCGCCTCGTCGAAGAGCTTGTGGGCGTGAATGGAGTGCCAGGTGCGGTCGCCGGTGTCGGGACCGAAGGACAGGCGGACCGTCTCCGGGAGGATCTTGTCGCCCGCGTTGCCCTGCCGGTCCATGTAGAACGCCACGTGGGCTATCTGCTCGGCCGGGTTACCCGACTCGACGGGCTTGCGCGACTCGGGGCGGGAGCGCTCGTAGGCGATCCGGCAGGCGCGGTCGACGACATCGGCGTTGAGGCCGGCGAGGGCGTACTGCAGGGAGCCCTCGTCGTCTCCCAGGATCCACGACATGTTCGCCAGCCGGCCGAAGACACGGGCGGAGGCGGGGGCGTGGGCGCCGGCGAGCAGCAGGTGAGCTTCGGCTTCGTCGTAGCGCGAGGTGGCCATCAGGGCCGTGCCGAGCAGTTCGTGCAGGCGGCTCTCGTGCGCCGGGATGCGGCTGCGGCTGAGGATCTCCACCGTGTTCTCGTACCAGCCCTTGGCCAGGTACGCCTCGGCGACCTGGCGCAGCGCGTCGTAGCCGTCCTCGTCGGCGACGAGGTCACGGCCGAAGTGCGTGAGCAGGTCCGGGTGCTTCTCGCCCCGCAGGGCGAGGAACTGGCGGACGAACTCGGCGTGGCCGATGTTGTAGGCCTCCCACGCCTCCTGCGCCGCGGTGTAGCCGGCCTCGCCGCCGTTCCACGGCTTGTGCCGGCCCGTGAAGTGCAGGATCGCGACACCCTCGTCGACGGCGCGGTCGCCGGACAGGCGGCGCTTGACGAAGTTGTACTTCGCGTCGAGCTGGATGAACTTGCCGACCAGCAGGGCGTTCAGGATGCCCTGGTCGTGCTTGTCGAGCTCGTACGTGCCCGCGCGGCCGACCTCGTCGAGCTGCGCGCAGAACTCGTCCGACAGGTATTCCTTCTGGATGACCAGCAGACCGCTGTTGAGCTTCGACTGGTCCAGCAGGAACTGCGGCACCGCGCCGACGCCGTGGCGCATCTGCAGCAGTTCGCTCAGGTCGCCCAGGACCACCATGTCGGTGTCGAGGGTGATGATCGTGTCGTAGTCGCGGATGCGGAAGACATCGAGAATGAAGTAGGCCTTGCGGACCAGGTAGTTCTCGGGGTCGCCCTTGACGAAGTCGTCGTACCGCTCGGGGACCACGCGACGCATGACGATGCGCGGGTGCAGCTTGCGGATCGCCGTGATCGAGGACGGCTGCAGGTCGTCGTAGAGGACGATGAAGTCCTCGCAGATCGTCTGGTTGGTCAGGGCGAGGCTGCGCAGCAGGGTCAGGAAGCCCGGCAGGTAGTTCTCGTCGACGTAGCTGGCGAAGGCGATGCGGCGCTTGCCGGTCAGCGTCTCGCTCCGCACTGCCGAAACCGGGAGAGAGGCGGTCATCGGAGCGATATCCTCATTTCGGTCACTTCCTGGGCGCGGGCCATGACCCACTCCTTCTCCTCTGAATAGCCGTGCACCTTGGCGATGGGAAGCTTCATGGCTTCCTGCAGCCGGTAGGCACCGCTGTCGTAGAAGTCGAACCCGATGAGGTCGATCTTCGGGTTGACATCCAAAAAGTCCAGCAGCCACAGCATGTTGAAACCGCTGGTGGGAATGGACTTCCACTGGTCTTCGCCGACCTGGCCGATGTCGCGCAGCGGCCAGCGCAGCGTGCGGTCGCCGACGTAGCGCTGGGCGCCGGGGACGAGACGGCGGCGGACCGAGTTGCGCCACTGGTGGTGGCTGCCGCTGAAGATCAGCCGCGTCTCGACCTTCTTGTCCCAGTTGAAGTCGTGCATGTGGATCGTCGCGTGGATGTCGGTCTTGGAACCGGTGGCCGGCGCGTCGATCTTGTAGGAGTTGAAGCGGACGACGAGATCGTAGGAGTCGATCTCCTTGCCCATGGTGCTGGTGCCGACGCGCTGGGAGTTCGCGATCAGGCAGATGGTCTTGCCGGCGATGAGGTTGCGGAAGTCGCTGAGGCCGACGACCTTGGAACCGGTCATCGCCGGGTCGGCGATCGGGTCGAGGTCCCGCAGCCGGCGGTCGTCCGCGTAAAGCTTGAACAGCTCGCGGGACTCGCCCGCGCGGCCCTTCTCCTGCTCCAGCCGGAAGTTGACCAGATCGGCGACCGCGGCACGCACCTGCGGGCCGGGGCGGTCCTGCTCGTCCATGGCGACGAGGGCGGCCACCAGGCGCGGCTTGGCGCGCTCCCAGTCGCCGGCGTCCTTGAGGGCCAGGCCCTCGGACCACAGCTCGGTGTCGGCGCCGCGCAGACCCTGGGCACCCGGGGTTTCCTCCTGCAGCAGGCGGATCGTGTCGGCCAGACGCTCGCCGCTCTCCTTGAGCTTGCTGATCCGGCCCGCGACACCGAGGTCGTCCTTGGTCGTCAGCGCCAGGTATCGCTCGTACGCCTCGACGGTGGCGGCGTCGTCGCCGATCGCCTCCATCACGCGCGCCCGCAGCCGCCAGCCGGCCCGGGACTGCTTGCGGATGCCGAGGACGCAGTCGGTGATACGCAGCGCGAGCTGCAGCTCGTCGCCGCCGCGTACCTCGATGGCCTTGTGGCCGACCTCGAGCAGGGCGTCGAAGAGCTCCGGGTTGGACTTGGGCCACGTGCTCTTGGAGCCGGCGATCGCCGCCGCGTTCCCCGTGTCGGTCATCGCGGCCGCGTAGACCGACAGCAGTTCCCGGATGGTCTCGCTGAGCTGGATCCTCTTGTAGTCCAGGTTCTTGACGAGCTTGCCCCCGTGCACAGCACAGGACCGGACACATTCCGCGACGGAAACGGATGCGATCGGACCGTCCGCCCCTGCGGCGCCGTCCAATCTTTTCTCGAGCCATCCAGCCCGGATCTTGACCATGCTGCTCCCAACAATGACACGGCCGCTGGGGAAGAACTGAATGGGTTTCCCGCGCGGATCAACTGGCAGTCCGCCTGCGCGGACGCATGGTGAACACACGAGCAGCACGCGAGCGGAGCTGATCACGATAGGGACCGGATGTGACGTCGAGGTGAACACGGCTCTACGTGGACGAGAACGGGGCTTCCCGGGGTTGCGTCGATCCGGGCCGGGTGGCGGGTCCGTCGGCAGGTCCGGCCGGGTTCCGTGGGGCGGATCACGCCGGGTGGCGTGAGTTCGGCGCCCGTACGCCCTCCGTTAACCCTTCGGTAGGGGTCTCGACTTCTTGGATGGATCTAGTCCGATAAGCTTGCCTTCCGGCGGGAAACCGGGAAACCGGGGCCGGATTTCCGTGCATGGCCTCGAGATCGTCTGGAATCCCTGGTGCCCAAACTGTCGGTAATCGTACCCTTCCGCAATATTCAGGCATTCGCGCACGATATGTTGTGCGGTCTTGCCAACAACGCGGGAGCGGACACCGAGTTCCTTCTTGTCGACGATCATTCGACGGACGGGACGCCCGATGTCCTCGATCACTGGAAGCGGCGGCTGCCGCAGATGACGGTGATCCGGCACGAGGAGAACAAGGGCATAGCCCAGGCACGCAACACCGGGATCGACGCCGCCACGGGGGAGTACCTGACCTTCCTCGACGGCGACGACTGGTACGACCGCGGCTACCTGGACAAGCTGGTCTCCGGCATCGAGGGCCTCGGCTGCGACTTCGTGCGCACCGGCCACATCAAGGCCACCGGCCGCGAGCGCGTCGTCCACCGTCCCCCGGCCAAGATCTGGGACACCGTGCTGCACCCGCGCGACGCGATCGCGCCCGCGCACGTGGAGACCATGGTCGACTACCCCTTCGTGTGGGCCGGGATCTACCACCGACGGCTCTTCGCGGACGGCGCCATGCGCTACAGCACCAGCCTGCGCACCGCCGAGGACCGCGAGTGGATCTGGCGGCTCCACCTGACGGCCGAGTCCTTCGCCGTCATCCGCCCGATCGGCGTCTTCTACCGGCGCGGGGTGACCACCTCGCTCACGCAGATCGGCGACGGCCGTCAGCTGGACTTCATACCCGCGCACGACGCGATCATGGATGACGTGCGGGGCGACCGGGAGGCCGAGCGCTTCCTGCCGAAGATCGTCCGCACGTACTGCGCGCTCATCGCCTACCACATGTCCAACGCCCGCCGCTACGACTCCGAGACCAGCCGCGAGCTCAAGCGCCGCTCCGCCGCCGTCCTGGGCCGCATGCCCCAGGACGTGCTGGACCGCACCCTCACGGAGATGGACGAGCAGCGTGCCGACGTGCTGCGCCGGCTGCGCGCCGACGCACGAAAGGCGGCCTGACGATGGACAGCGAGTTCACGAACGACGAGGGCATGGACGAGCGGCGCATGAAGCACGACCGGGCCCAGATATTCGAGGCCTCCACGCTCTACGGCGCCGCGACGCTGGCCGCCGCACTGGACGCCGGCCTCTTCGGCCCGCATACCGGCACCCGCCGCATCCTGCTGGTCAGCAACAACGCCTCGGTGCCCGAGTCGGCCGTCCAGCTCTCCGAGATGTACGGCTACGAGCGCATCGCCTCCCGCTTCGACGAGGTCATCTCCTGGAACGCGGTGATCCACCCGCACCACCCCAGCGAGTGGGAGCCCGAGGAGGACGAGAGCCCCATCTGGCAGCGGCTGTTCCGGCACGCCTGGGGCCTCGGCGACGCACCGGTCGAACTCGCGGTGGAGTCGATCCAGGTCAACCCGGCGCGGGCACTGGTCACGATCTTCGCCGAGAGCGCCGTCCATGTGTACGCGGACGGCCTGATGAGCTACGGCCCCACCCGTGACAAGCTGCCCGGGCCCCTCGGCAGCCGCGTCCAGCGCGTCCTGCACCTCGACCTCGTCCCCGGGCTGCGTCCGCTGCTGCTCACCGAGACCGGCGCCGAGCCCGAACTCGTCCCGGACGACGCCTTCACCGCCGTGCTCAAGGAGATCGCCGTCGAGGCCGCGGACGACCCCCGGCTCGCCGCGCTGGCCGACGAGCCGCCCACCGCGGTGCTCCTGGGCCAGTACCTGGCGGCGCTGCGCATCCTCTCCCCGCAGGAGGAAGAGGAACTGCACGTCACCATGTTGCGCGGCGCCATCGCGGCCGGGCACCGCTCGATCGTCTTCAAGCCCCACCCCACCGCGCCGGCCGACTACTCCCGGGCGCTGGACGAGGTGGCCGCGGCAGAGGGCGTGCGGCTGCGCGTCCTGGACGGCCCGCTGCTCGCCGAGACGCTCTACGAGAGCTGCCGGCCGAGCCTGGTCGTCGGCTGCTTCTCCACGGCGATGCTGACCGCGCGCGCCTACTTCGGTGTGGCGATCGCCCGTACCGGCACCCGCCTGGTGCTGGACCGGCTGACGCCGTATCAGAACAGCAACCGTATGCCGCTCACCATCGTCGACCACCTCGTGCCCGATGTCGCCGTCCCCGGCGCGAAGGGCGGCGACCCCGGCGAACTCACCGCGCTGGTGCGGACGGTGGGCTTCTGCATGCAGCCCAAGATGCACCCCGGGCTGCGGGCGGAGGCCGCCGCGTGGCTGCGGGCCAACATCGGCCCGGACACCGAGTACTACTTCCGCCGCCGCCGGCTCAGCTCCCTGCGCCTGCCCGGCGGGGACCCGCTCAGCACCGCCCAGCGCCTGAAGGGCAATCCCACGGTGCGCCGCGTGGTGCGCGCGGCACGGCGGCGGCTGCGGACCTGAGGCGGCGACGACCGCGGGCGGCCCGCCGCTCCGCGAACGCCCGTCCGGGCCGGTGTCCTCTCCCTTGAGGGCACCGGCCCTTCGTCTTTCCTTGCCTTTCTTCTTGTCTCCTTCTCCCACGAGGGAGTTCAACCAGTCGGGCCGCTCGTGCAAGAAATGGCGCGGCGTCAAATCCTGTTCAAGTCCGCAAAGAATTGCACAAGGAATAAGTGTGAGGCACCGGCCGCTGGGACCGCCGAGTCCGCGCACCTCACCGCCGATCGGTGACGGACGGCTCCGAAAAATCGAACGGACCGGCGCCCGGCTTACTGGATACTCCTGGCGCACCGCCACTGCCCGCGGGAGTTCTGGATCTTCGGGTCCGCACCGCAGGCCCGTTGCCCGACGCGTCTTTCCTCACATCTGGCTGGGCGCCTGCCGACTCGGCAGGGAGCCTCAACACATGGACGGTTCATGAACCCCTTCATAGCGACGGCCGGCGCCGGCCTCCTCGCCTACGCGATCGTCACCATCCCCCGCAACGCGAGGAAGGCACGCGCCAAGCGAGCCGAGGCGAAGGCCAAGAAGCCTTTGACCATCGATCCGGCCCAGTACGGGCTGGTGCCGGCGTCGCAGCTGGACACAGGGCGCGCGCAGCCGGATCCGGAGGCGGACGCCGTGGTGGCGGCGGCGCGGGCGGGGGACTGGCGGCGGCCCGCCGCGTACCTGGCGGACGCGGGGCGCGACTGGGACCTGCGCTGGTACCGGCTGGGGCACATCGGGGAGGCCGCCGCGGAGGACGACACATGGCTCCGCGCCTGGCATGCCGAGCGCCCGGGCGACCCGGACGCCGCGCTCGTGTACGCCGACATGCTCATCTCCATGGCCGGCAGGGCGCGTGGTGCCAAGCGGGCCAAGTACACGACCAGCGAGCAGTTCCAGGGCTTCCACCAGCTTCTGGCGGAGGCGCTGCCGGCGTGCCGTGAGGCGGCGCGGCTGGCGGTGCCGGAGGACCCGACCCCGTGGGTCTCCCAGATCACCATCGCGTTCGGCCAGGGCTGGTCGCACGAGGACTTCCGGTTGCTGTGGACGCAGATCGTCCTGCGCGACCCGCACCACTTCGGCGCGCATGTCGGCGCCCTGCAGTACTGGTGCGCGAAGTGGCGCGGCTCGAAGGAGCTGATGTTCGAGTTCGCGGAGCAGGCGGCTGCCTCCGCGCCACGGGGCAGCCTGCTGCCTGCCCTGCGCTTGTACGCGATCTTCGAGCACGCCTATCGGGAGCCGGAAGCGAAGGTCTACGGCGAACCCTTTGTGACCGCGGCTGTGGACGCCACCCTCGACGCGGTGGCCCAGGTCCCCGCCGGCCACCACCGGCTGCCGACCGCACGCCACCTTCTCGCGGACACCTTGTTCCAGACGAAGCGGCACACGGAGGCGGTCGAGCAGTTCCGGGCGGTCGGCGGCCACATCGGCAGCGTGCCGTGGACGTATTTCGGCGACCCCGTCAAGGAGTTCGTGCACGCCCGCACCAACAGCTTCGTCGCCTGGGAACGAGCGGGCCGCCCCGTGCCGACGCCGCGCGCCCGGGCGTGAGGGTCTCGGACTTTGCCGCCGCTTGGGCGAGTCTTGTGACGGATGCGGTGCCCGCTTTTCCGATCTTGGGACAACCGGCGGATAGGGTGCCAGGCGCCTCGCATGCTGAGGCCCGCGCCCCCGCGTCACGGCGGGTCGGAGCGCGCGGCCCGTGGGGGCTCTCAACGGCTTGAGTCGGCACACCTCGTGTGCCGTCCATCATGAATGGGGTGGGGTTGTCCGGTCACCGGATGTCGAAGAAGCGTCGTTACATCGCCTGGGCGGTCGCGGGGGTCGCCGTGCTGGCGGGGGCCGGTGTCGCG
Source organism: Streptomyces sp. RLA123 (assembly GCF_056270165.1). NCBI lineage: Bacteria > Bacillati > Actinomycetota > Actinomycetes > Kitasatosporales > Streptomycetaceae > Streptomyces > Streptomyces sp. RLA123. The sequence continues at coordinate 4,814,551 of NZ_JBWDOR010000003.1, forward strand.
GCGGAGGCGTCGATGGCGACCACGACGGCCCGTCCCGCTGCGAAGGTGTACACGGGCCGGGCGTTCGACACCTGCACCGCGCCGTCCTCGTCGGCGATGAAGGCGTGGAAGGCCTCGAACTTCTACGGCGCGGCCGCCGTCTACGTGGGCGGCAAGAACCGCGGCTGCGCGCAGCCGAACCTGACCGCTTCATGGGTGAAGTCCGTGAGCGCGTCCGGCTGGAAGCTGATCCCGCTGTACGTCGGCGCGCAGCCGCCGTGCCAGACCAGCCACAACCCCGAGAAGCTGACCGCCACTACGGCGGCCTCGCTCGGGGCCACGGACGGCGCGGACGCGGTGGCCAAGGCCTCGGCGCTCGGGATGAAGGCCGGCAGCGCGCTGTACCTGGACATGGAGTCCTACGACACCAAGAACACCGCGTGCAACACGGCGGTGCTCACGTACATCCGGGCCTGGGACAAGGCCGTCCACGCCAAGAACTACTGGGCCGGCTTCTACGGGTTCAAGAGCAGCAGCGCCGCCGCCGTCGCGGGCGCCAAGGACCGCACCGACCTGCCCGACGCCCTCTGGTACGCGCTGTGGGACCAGAAGAAGACGACGACCTCCGACTGGCCGTTCTCCTCGACGCTGTGGACCGCGCACCGCCGCGGCCACCAGTACATGGTCAACAGCAAGGAGAGCCGGGGCGGTTACACCATCACCGTGGACCGCGACGACTGGGACGCCCCGGTCGCCGTCACCGGCTGACGGGCGGTGAGCGAGGAGACGGGCCCGGACCCCGGGCGGACGTCGCTCCTGCCCGTGCGGCTCGCCGCCCGGGCAGGAGCCGCGGCGCTCCCGGTCGTGAGCCAGGGACTGCCACGCCCCTGCCCTCGTTGCTGATCGCCCTGCGCTGTCCGGGGCCGACGGGGGGACTGGACGGCCTTCGCCGTCTTCTCCCTGGGGCTGGCGGCGTGGGTGCTGGACCTCACGCTGACGCCGGGAGTCCACGCACGGGCCGGAGTTCGCGGTCGACCTCCTGCTGATCCTGCTGATCCTGCTGATCCTGCTGTCGATGGTGGTGGCCCCGGGTGTGTGTGCCTGGACGTTCTGGCCGTCGGCCGGGGTGGCGGCCGCCGTGGTGCGGGTCGTGCGGTCACGGGACGGTGCCCGCTCCCGACACCCGGGCCCGGCACTACGAGGACGTCGACGCGTGTCTGCTCACCGGTGGCAAGGGCATCACCGCCGGGACCACCGCGGCCACCCCGCGGCAGCGCATGCGGGACGCGTCGGTCAAGACCCGGGCCGGGTGAGCTGCCGTGTCCGTGACGGGCGAGCAGTCCGAGGCCGGGACGCGGTGCCGTACCTCAACGGCCTGCTGCGGCGCTCGTGCGACGTGGCCGTCACCGCGGGCACGCCCGCGGTGACGGCCGCCGAGCAGACGGCCCCCCACTACGGCAAGGTCGGCTTCGTCCTGGTCGGCGCGGACGCCCACGGCAAGCGGCGGGCGAACGTCACCGTCACCGGCGCCGGTGACGGGCTTCGCTCCGAGGTCGCGTCAGCCGTGACGCACGCGGTGGACTCCCGGAGCTGAGAGGCCCCCTGCCGGTCGCCGCCCCCCAACCCCTACAGTGCCAAGGTGGTCACAACCAGGGCGGGTTCAAGGGCGGTAACGGCAGCGGCGGTGCTCGCGGTGCTCCTCGGCGTCGCCGGCTGCAAGGGCGACGGCATCGGAGGACAGGGCAGCGACGCGGCGGCGCCGGCGGGTTCGGCGCTCAAGGCGGTCGGCGACCTGACGGTCAAGGGCCGCGCGCCCAAGACCGGCTACGCGCGCGACCAGTTCGGCAGTTCCTGGGTGGACACCGACCACAACGGCTGCGACACCCGCGACGACATACTGCAGCGCGACCTGACCAGCGAGTCCTTCCGGTCCGACGACGGCGGCGACTGCATCATCACCTCCGGCAAGCTCGACGACCCGTACACCGGCAAGGGGATCAGCTTCACCCGCGGCCGCAGCACCATCGACATCGACCATGTCGTGGCGCTCAGCGACGCGTGGCAGAAGGGCGCCAAGTACTGGGACCGCGACAAACGGATACAGGTCGCCAACGACCCGCTGAACCTCCTCGCCGTCGACGGCCCCGCCAACCGCGGCAAGGGCGACGGCGACGCGGCGACCTGGCTGCCGCCCAACAAGGCGTTCCGCTGCCCCTACGTCGCCCGCCAGGTGGCGGTGAAGAAGAAGTACGGCCTGTGGGTCACCGCGGCCGAGAAGGACGCCATGACCGAGGTCCTGCGCACCTGCCCGGACGAGCGGCTGCCCGGCTCCGGCAAGCCGGACGTGCCCGGCGCGGCACCCTCCGCCAAGGACGACGGCAAGGGCGGTGACAAGCCCGGCTCCGGCGCCACCACGTACGCCAACTGCGCCGCGGCCCGGAAGGCGGGCGCCGCCCCGCTCCATCGCGGCGACCCCGGCTACTCGCGCGACCTGGACCGGGACGGCGACGGAGTCGCCTGCGACACCTGACCGGCCCCGGGATCGTTTGTGCAGAGTGCTGGATATTGCGGGTCCCCGCTCCATATCCTCGATCATGCATCTGCCAGATCGTGCACCGTCGCCCGATCCCTTGCCGGGAGGCAAAATGCTCCGCCGCAGGACTGCGCTCTCCGCCCTCGCCACCGCCGCCGTGCTGTTCGCCGCGCCACTGCTGACCTCCTGCGGAACACCGCACGCCGGTGCCGCGGCCGTCGTCGGGGGTCGGCAGATCACCGTGAACACGGTGCAGGCGAGGGTCGCGGCGGTGCGCGCCGCCCAGGAGAAGTCGCCGCAGGCCGACCAGCTCATCGAGGCCAGCAGCGACCTCCAGCGCAACACCGTGCACAGCCTCGTCCAGGCCCGGGTCATCGAGCGCGCCGCCAAGGACGCCGGTGTCTCCGTCACCCCGCGCGAGGTGCAGCAGGCCCGCCGCGCCGCCGAAATGCAGGCCGGCGGCAAGGAGCAGCTGGAGGCGCAGGTCCTCCAGACGTACGCGATGATCCCCGCCGACATCGACGAGAGCATCCGCACCGACCTGCTCATGCAAAAGGTCGCCGCCCACCACGGCGCGGACGTGCAGACCCCGGACGGCCAGGCCGCCCTGCTCACGGTGCTGCGCCGCACCGCCGACCGGCTCGACATCGACGTGAACCCGCGCTACGGCAAGTGGAACGCGCAGAAGCTCACCCTCGACACCACCAAGGACCCGTGGCTGACCGAGGTGAGCGCCACCAAGGCCGGTGCCTGAGCGAGGCCCGGGCGAGGTAGTTTCGTCGGGTGGACCACTTGGATGACTCCGCCCGCCCGGGCCGCCTGGTACTGCTGACCACCACCCACCGTGTCGCCCCCGGCCTGCTGTCCTGGCCCGCGTGGGAGCTGCTGCGCGGTGCCGACCGGGTCGTCTGCCCCGACCCCGGGCACCCGCAGCTGCCCTACCTGCGCGAGGCCGGCGTCACCGTGGAGCACGCGGCGCCCACCGGCCGTGACCTGGTCGACCTCACCGGGGACGGCCGCACGGTGGTCTACCTCGCCGGCGGCGAGGGCGACGCGGCCGTCACCGACGAACTGGCCCGGCTCGGCGGCTCGGGCCGGGTGGACATGCCCGACCTGGAACTGCTCCCCGGCTCGTACGACCTGCCGGGCGCCCGGCTGCTCGACCTGGTCCAGGTGATGGACCGGATCCGCCGCGAATGCCCCTGGAGCAGCGTGCAGACCAGCGAGGAGCTGGTGAAGTACGGCATCGAGGAGATCTACGAACTCGTCGAGGCGGCCGAGGAGGGCGACCGGGACGCGCTGCGCGAGGAACTCGGCGACGTGCTGCTGCAGGTGGTCTTCCACGCGCGGATCGCGCAGGACGACCCCGAGGAGCCGTTCTCCATCGACGACGTCGCCGCGACCATCGTCGACAAGCTCATCCACCGCCACCCGCACGTCTTCGGTGACGAGACCGCCGAGACGCCGGAGGAGGTCCAGGCCCACTGGCTGCGGATGAAGGAGCAGGAGAAGCAGCGCACGTCGGTCACGGAGGGCGTCCCGCTCGGCCAGCCCGCCCTGGCGCTGGCGGCCAAGCTCGGCGCCCGCGCGGACCGGGCGGGCCTCGGGGTCCCGGTGCCGGACGCGGATGCCGCGGACACCGGTGACCGGCTGCTGGCGCTGGCGCTGGCCGCGCAGGCGGCGGGCATCGACCCGGAGTCGGCCCTGCGGGGCGCTGCGCGCCGCTACCGGGATGCGATTGTCGCGGCGGAGCGCTCCCGGACCGCGTGAGTTTTTTCCCCGCCCTCCCGCCCGTGTGCCCCAGGAAGTCACGCACCCCGGCGCCGGTTTTGGTGGGTGCCGGGTTCGGGGCCTCCGGGGCTGGGCATTCTGGACAGCACATTTAGGCGCCTCGGGTGCCTGCGTTGAGTACTCCGGGTTGTGCACCCACATATGCTCCAGTGTCCAGAACGCCCACCCTCCCCCAACCTTCGGCCGGGGGTGCCCCCAACACCCCCGCCCCTCGGTGAGTTGTCGCGCCTGATCCCCGGTGGGGGGTGTGGAGCCGGGCCGGGGTGGTCGCGGTTGCCTGGACGCGGCCCCGCGGTGGCGGTCGGGGCGTGCAGCCGGCTGTGAGCCCATGGGGTCGCCTGGTGCTCCCTCCCGCCGTGCGTGCGGCGACGGACGCCCGATGGGGGGGTATGGCGCCGGTCCGGGGTGGTCGCGGCTGCCTGAATGCGGACCCGCGGTGGCGGTCGGGGCGTGCAGCCGGCCGTGAGCCCATGGGGTTGCCGTCCCCTTCCGCCGTGTGTGCGGCGTCGGTCCGGGGTGGCCGCGGTTGCCTGGATACGGCTCCGCAGCCGGCTGTGAGCCCATGGGGTTGCCCGGCGCCCCCTCCCGCTGTGTGCCGACACCGGATGCCCGGTGGGGCGGCCATCGTGGGCGCGAGCGCAGTCGGGTTGCGGGAATGATCGCCCAGCGACGTCGACCCCCGACGCTGCGAAGGATGCTGTGGCCCAGCGCGGTGGCGGCCCCGGGGCGGTGGTGGTGCAGCCCCGGAGGCCCCGGACCCGGTCCAGCCCCGCACACGCGCCGGGGCGCCGTGACTGCGCAGGGCGCGCGGGTGGGCGTGATTCGGGGCGAATGGGGTAAATGGGTGACATGCGAGCACTGGAGCAAATCCAGCTGGCCGTGCCGCACGACTATCTCGTCGGCATCGCCCCGCTGGTAGTGGGCATATTCCTCGTCGGGCTGCTGATCGGCGCCGTGTCGATCGGCCTGTACGCCCGGTCCAAGGAGCCGCCTCCCGAGCAGCGGCCACAGCCCCGCGGCGGGGCGTGGCACACGCGGCAGGAGTACGGCCGCGAGACCCCGGCCGACCACGGCCCCGGTCACCAGGACGGGGAGCGGCACCCCCTGACCGAGTGGCGCGATTACGACGAGTGGCCGCAGGACGGCATCCGTCACCTTCCGCACTCCCTCAAGGGCTTCGGCAACTGGGGTTCCCACGGGGTCGCCACCCCGCCGGAGGGCGTGTCCGCCCCGAGGGCCCACGCCGGCCGGAACCGCACCTCCGGGCCGGACCGCGGCAACGGCAACGGCAAGGACGAGCGGGGCAGACAGCCCTGACCAGGACCGGCCGCGGGGCCGTAGTCTCCCGGCCATGCACATAGACGTCCCCCACGCGTGGCCGAGCGACGAGGCCGGGGCCCTGGCCCTTCAGGACCGGCTCCGGCCGCTGGCCGACCACCGCGGGCCCGGCCCGCAGCGGCCGCGGTACGTCGCGGGGCTGGACGTCGCGTACGGCGGGGGCCACGGTGCCGCGGACGACATCGTGGCCGCCGCCGTCGTCGTGGTCGACGCGGCCACGCTCGCCCCGGTCGACCAGGCCACCGCGACGGCCCGGGCCGGTTTTCCGTACGTGCCGGGGCTCTTCGCCTTCCGGGAGCTTCCCGTGCTGATCGAGGCCCTGCGGGGCCTGACGGTCACGCCCGACCTGCTGCTCTGCGACGGCCAGGGGCTGGCGCACCCGCGCCGCTTCGGCCTGGCCTGCCACCTCGGGGTGATCACCGGGCTGCCGGCGGCCGGGGTGGCGAAGACCCCGTTCGTCGGCACGTACGACGCGGCGGCGCTCGGCGGGGAGCGCGGGGCCTCGGCGCCGCTGGTCGACGCGGGCGAGACGGTGGGCCGGGCGCTGCGCACCCGGAGCGGGGTCCGCCCGGTGTACGTGTCGACCGGCCACGCCATCGACCTGGACACCGCGTGCCGCCATGTCCTCGCCCTCTCCCCCTCCTACCGCATCCCGGAGACGACCCGGCTGGCCGACCGGCTCAGCCGCGAGCGGCTAACGTCATGGGGTGCATGACAGCGTGACCCCTGAACCCCCCGGCCCGTCGACCGCCCCCGAGCTGTTCACCTGGCAGTTCGCCACCGATCCGTACCCCGCGTACGCCTGGCTGCGCGAGCACTCACCGGTGCACCGCACCACGCTCCCCAGCGGTGTGGACGCCTGGCTGGTGACCCGGTACGCGGACGCCCGGCAGGCGCTGGCCGATCCGCGGCTCAGCAAGAACCCGGTCCATCACTCCGAACGGGCCCACGCGAGGGGGAAGATCGGCATTCCCGGCGAGCGCAGCGCCGACCTGATGACGCACCTGCTCAACATCGACCCGCCGGACCACACCCGGCTGCGCCGCCTGGTCTCCAAGGCCTTCACCCCGCGCCGCGTCGCCGAGTTCGCCCCGCGGGTGCAGGAGCTGACCGACCGGCTCATCGACGGCTTCGCCGCCAAGGGGGAGGCCGATCTCATCCATGAGTTCGCCTTCCCGCTGCCCATCTACGCGATCTGCGACCTGCTCGGCGTCCCCGCCGAGGACCAGGACGACTTCCGTGACTGGGCCGGGATGATGATCCGGCACGGCGGCGGCCCGCGCGGCGGCGTCGCACGGTCGGTGAAGAAAATGCGCGCTTATCTGCTGGAGCTGATCCACCGCAAACGCGCGGACCTCGGCGACGACCTGATCTCCGGTCTGATCCGGGCCAGTGACCACGGCGAGCACCTCACCGAGAACGAGGCCGCCGCGATGGCGTTCATCCTGCTCTTCGCGGGGTTCGAGACCACCGTCAACCTCATCGGCAACGGTATGTACACGCTGCTGCGCAACCCCGGCCCGCGCCGGCGGCTGCAGGACGCACTGGTGCGTGACGAGCGCGAACTGCTCGGCACGGCGGTGGAGGAACTCCTGCGCTACGACGGGCCGGTGGAGCTGGCGACCTGGCGGTTCGCGAAGGAACCGCTCACCGTGGGCGGCCAGGGGATCGCGACCGGAGACCCCGTCCTGGTGGTGCTCGCCGCCGCCGACCGCGACCCCGCGCGCTTCAACGAGCCGGATACCCTGGACCTTTCGCGCCGTGACAACCAGCACCTCGGCTACGGTCACGGCATCCACTACTGCCTGGGTGCGCCACTGGCCCGGCTCGAGGCGCAGTCCGCGCTCGCGACGCTGCTGACCCGGCTGCCCGACCTGCGGCTCGCCGCCGATCCCGCCGAGCTGCGCTGGCGCGGCGGCCTCATCATGCGAGGTTTGCGCACTCTGCCCGTCTCCTTCGCACCGGAACGTGACTGACTGAGCGTCATGGCGTGATCTTCACGTGATCTGCGAGACATCGACTTGTGATGCGTGGGCCAAGGCCACTACGGTCAGGCGCCATCGCGATATTCGAATGTGAAAGGCGATAGTGCATGCTGAAGTCCGGGAACGGCCGACACCGCAAGCCGCGTCAGGCCCCGACCGCCATGATCGCGGTCGCGGCGACCGGGGCGGGCCTCACGCTCCCCCTCTTCGCAGCGAGCGGCGCGAGCGCCGCGGACGCCGGCACCAGCTGGAACGCCGTCGCCTCGTGCGAGAGCGGCGGGCTGTGGAGCTCCAACACGGGCAACGGGTTCTACGGCGGCCTGCAGATCACCGAGGAGACCTGGCAGCAGTACGGCGGCACGGCCTACGCTGAGCGCCCCGACCTCGCCAGCCGCAATGAGCAGATAACCGTCGCGGAGAAGATCCTCGGCGTGCTCGGCCCCGAGGCATGGTCCGGCTGTGCCGACCAGGCAGGGCTGGGCGAGGTGCTGCAGAACCTCCTCGGCGGCTCCGGCGACAACGACGACGACAACGGAACCGGTAACGGCGACGGCACGGACTCCGGGACGGGCACCGGCACGGACCACGGCGGCGACCAGGGCACCACCAGCGGCTCCGCCGACGGCAAGGGCTCCGGAACCGGTACGGACTCCGGCACGGACGAGTCCACCGGATCCTCCGGCGGCGGCGACGACTCCACCGGCGTCCCGGACGCCACCGCCACGCCCGACCCGGACGTCTCCACGGGCACGGCCGGCAAGATCCCGGGCAAGCACCGCAAGCCCGAGGCCGGCGTCACCTCCCAGGTGCCCGGCGGCTCGACGGACACCGGCAGCGGCACGTCCGGCCGGACCACGGCGCCGTCCCAGGTCGTCGAGGGCGAGGCCGCCTGGGGCAGCATCACCCGTGGCGCCACCCGCGGCGCGGACGACCGCTCGGACCGCGGCACGGACCGTGACGCGGCGAAGGACACCTCGGCCAAGACCACCGGCGGCGACCGCTACGTGGTGCAGGAGGGCGACTCGCTGTGCGGGATCGCCATGGAGCAGGGCCTGCCGGGCGGATGGCGCGGACTGTACGCGGCCAACAAGGACGTCATCGGTGAGGACCCGGACCAGATCGTGGCCGGCGAGTCCCTGGAGCTCGGCCGACGCTGACCCGGTGCCGGACGTCGCGGGCGCCCCGCGGGGCGGCCCGCGCGCCGGACCGGATACGGCCCGGCACGGGCCCGTGCGCGCACGGCCGTGTCGTGCCGGTCGGCGGGCGCCCGTCCCCGATCGTTCTTCTCGGTGCCCCTTTCCGTTTCCGGTCCGGTGCGGACTTCCCCGGAGCGTGCCCGGCCGGGGCTTTTCGGGTCGGTTAGGCTCATGCCCGAAACGAAGAGACATCAGAAGGAGACTCACGTGCCGTCGATCGACGTCGTCGTAGCCCGGGAAATCCTCGACTCGCGAGGCAACCCCACCGTGGAGGTCGAGGTCGGCCTCGACGACGGCAGCACGGGCCGTGCAGCCGTGCCCTCCGGAGCGTCCACCGGAGCGTTCGAGGCCCTTGAGCTCCGTGACGGTGACAAGAGCCGTTACCAGGGCAAGGGTGTGGAGAAGGCGGTGCTCGCCGTCATCGAGCAGATCGGCCCGGAGCTGGTCGGCTACGACGCCACCGAGCAGCGGCTGATCGACCAGGCGATGTTCGACCTGGACGCCACCCCGGACAAGTCCTCCCTCGGCGCCAACGCCATCCTCGGTGTCTCGCTGGCCGTCGCGCACGCCGCGTCCGAGGCTTCCGACCTCCCGCTCTTCCGCTACCTCGGTGGCCCGAACGCCCACGTGCTGCCGGTCCCGATGATGAACATCCTGAACGGCGGCTCGCACGCCGACTCCAACGTGGACATCCAGGAGTTCATGATCGCCCCGATCGGCGCGGAGTCCTTCTCCGAGGCCCTGCGCTGGGGCGCCGAGGTCTACCACACCCTCAAGGGGGTCCTGAAGGAGCGCGGCCTGTCCACCGGCCTCGGCGACGAGGGCGGCTTCGCCCCCGACCTGCCGAGCAACCGCGACGCCCTCGACCTGATCGTCGAGGCCATCAAGAAGGCCGGCTACCAGCCGGGCCAGGACATCGCGCTGGCGCTCGACGTGGCCGCCACCGAGTTCTACAAGGACGGCAGTTACTCCTTCGAGGGCAAGTCCCTCTCGGCGGCCGAGATGACCGCGTACTACGCCGAGCTGGTCGCGGCGTACCCGCTGATCTCCATCGAGGACCCGCTGAACGAGGAGGACTGGGACGGCTGGAAGACCATCACCGACGAGCTCGGTGAGAAGGTCCAGCTCGTCGGCGACGACCTGTTCGTCACCAACCCCGAGCGCCTGCAGCGCGGCATCGACAACGGCACCGCCAACGCCCTGCTGGTCAAGGTCAACCAGATCGGCTCGCTGACCGAGACGCTGGACGCGGTCGAGCTGGCGCAGCGCAACGGCTACAAGTGCATGATGTCGCACCGCTCCGGCGAGACCGAGGACGTCACCATCGCCGACCTGGCCGTCGCCACCAACTGCGGCCAGATCAAGACCGGCGCCCCCGCCCGCAGCGAGCGCGTCGCGAAGTACAACCAGCTCCTGCGCATCGAGGAGATCCTCGACGACGCGGCCGTGTACGCCGGCCGCTCGGCGTTCCCGCGCTTCAAGGGCTGACGCCTCGCCGCTGCCGCCCGCCGCGCCCGCGGCGGGCGGCAGCGGTTCACGGTCACCGGTTCACCGGTCCTCCCGAGGCAACGACGAACGCGAACCCCCCACCGGAGGTGCACGTGCCGGATCGCTTCTCCACCGCGACGCGCATCCGTGCCCTCGGGGCACAGGCGCAGGCCCGGGTCTACCGTGCGACCGGCCGCCCGCGGCGGCCCTCGCTGCCGCGCGGGCGCAACCGGCTGACCGGGCGGGCCGCGCTGCTCGCCCTCGTCGTGTGCGGGCTGGTGGTCGCCCTCGCCTACCCCACGCGCCAGTACGTGGCGCAGCGCTCGCAGATCGCCGACCAGCGCAAGCAGGCCGAACAGGCCCGCAAGCGGGTCGAGGAACTGCGGGAGGAGAAGGCGCGCTGGCAGGATCCCGAGTACGTCAAGGCGCAGGCCCGCGCCCGGCTCCACTACATCCTGCCCGGAGAGACGGCGTATACGGTGGTAAGGCCCTCCGGAGCTCCCGCACGGGGTGACGACGCCGCCGGCCCGCGCCGCGGCGACAGCGACAACGCCGCCCGCCGCCCCTGGTACGCCAACCTGTGGGACGGCGTCGACCACGCCGACGCCGCCGCCCCCGCACACCGCTGAAAGAGACACACGCAGGCATGGAAACGCCCCCGCCGCCCACCGAGCACGCCCCGCCGACGGAGCGCGATGTCGCCGCCATCGGGGAGCAGTTGGGCCGCGTCCCGCGCGGTCTGCGGGCCGTCGCGCACCGCTGCCCCTGCGGCAACCCGGACGTCGTCGAGACGGCCCCGCGACTGGAGGACGGCACGCCGTTCCCGACGCTGTACTACCTGACCTGCCCGCGCGCCGCGTCCGCGATCGGCACCCTGGAGGCCGAGGGGGTCATGAAGGACATGACCGCCCGGCTCGCCGAGGACGAGGATCTCGCCGCCGGCTACCGGGCCGCGCACGAGGACTACCTCGCCCGCCGCGACGCGATCGAGGTGCTCCAGGGCTTCCCCAGCGCGGGCGGCATGCCCGACCGGGTCAAGTGCCTGCACGTGCTGGTCGGCCACTCCCTCGCGGCCGGCCCCGGGGTCAACCCGCTCGGCGACGAGGCCATCGCGCTGCTGCCGGAGTGGTGGCGCAAGGGGCCGTGTGCGAACCCGGCGGGTCCGCCGTGCGGAGACGGATGGCGGACGGAGACCTCGGAGTCGGGCTGGTTCGCCACCAAGCCTGTCGAGGGCACCGATGACAGCACTGACGCGAAGGAGGACGGCGAGTGACCCGCGTCGCCGCCGTCGACTGCGGCACCAACTCGATCCGCCTGCTGGTCGCCGACGCGGACCCCGCGACCGGTGCCATCAAGGACCTGGACCGCCGGATGACCATCGTCCGGCTGGGCCAGGGCGTGGACCGCACCGGCCGGCTCGCCCCCGAGGCGCTGGAGCGCACCTTCGCGGCCTGCCGCGTGTACGCCGGCGTCATCGGCGAACTGGGCGCCGACGCGGTCCGCTTCGTGGCCACCTCCGCCTCCCGCGACGCCTCCAACCGCGAGGACTTCGTGCGCGGCGTGGTGGACATCCTCGGTGTGGAGCCCGAGGTGATCAGCGGTGACCAGGAAGCCGAGTTCTCCTTCACCGGCGCCACCCGGGAACTGGCCGGCCGCGCCGACCTGGCGCGCCCCTTCCTCGTCACCGACATCGGCGGCGGTTCGACGGAGTTCGTCGTCGGCGACACCGCGGTCGCCGCCGCCCGCTCGGTCGACATCGGCTGCGTGCGGATGACCGAGCGGCACCTGGTGCACGACGGCGTCGTGACCGACCCGCCGACCCCCGAGGCGATCGCCGCGATGACGCGGGACATCGACGCCGCGCTGGACCTGGCCGAGAGCACCGTGCCGCTGCGCGAGGCGCGCACGCTCGTCGGGCTCGCCGGTTCGGTGACCTCCGTCGCCGCGATCGCGCTGGGCCTGCCCGCGTACGACCCGGTGGCGATCCACCGCGCCCGCATCCCGGTGGAGCAGGTGCGCGAGGTCACCGCCCGGCTGCTGGCGGCCACGCACGCCGAGCGCGCGGCGATCCCGGTGCTGCATCCGGGGCGGGTCGACGTGATCGGCGCGGGGGCGCTCGTGCTGCTGCGGATCATGGAGCGGACGGGTGCTGCGGAGGTCGTGGTGAGCGAGCACGACATCCTCGACGGCATCGCCTACAAAGTGGCAGAGGACTACGAGCGGGACCACCCCAAGGGCTGACCTGCGATAACGCACAGAACAGGGCCCCCGCCGGATCGGCAACCGGCGGGGGCCCTTCATCTGCGGTGCGGCGCTACAGGCTGTACCTGCGCACGTCCGGACCCTTGCGCTTGTTGCAGATGCGGACGTCAGCACAGACCAGGACGCGGCCACCCGGACCGGACCCGGTCTCGATCAGGTGAACGACGCCGTCGTTCGTGTGGTGCTCGCACCGGGCGCACGTGCCCGTGTCCCGGATCGGCTGGTCGTCGATGATCGTCACTGCGCCACCCCTCGTGCCTCGCGCCAGATGTGGAGCAGGTCGGCGCCGACGCGACAGTCGTCGGCGTGGCACGCAGCGCACCCGTGTGCGTGGTCGATGTAGTCCCGGTATGCAGCCTGAACGCCACCCTCGGCGACCGCCAGGAGGCGAGGCATCCGCGGTCGTTCGTCTATGGCAGTGACGGCCGTTGTCTTACGCTGTGGCATGTCGACCCCTTCAAAGGCTCGGTCGGCCAGCCCCCGGACCGTTCGCGCGGTCGCGGGGGTCTTTTCGTCAGCCAGGGTACGCGGAACTACGTATCTCTGCACCCCTATACGCATCACTACGTACCTCCGCGGTGCGCCGCGCTGCCCAGAAGCGCCCCGCGGCGGCATGCGTGACCATGCGGACATGAGCGACGATTCACACGACGTCACGTACGAGTACGTGCGGATTGCCGACGTCATCGCGGCCGACATCGCGGCCGGGACGATCCCTGTCGGTGCCCGCCTGCCTGGCGAACAGGAGATGGCGGATATGCACGGCGTGAGCGTCAGTACATCCCGACGTGTCCGCCGCGAGCTGACACGCCGCGGACTCGTCCGAGCGTTGCCTGCGAAAGGCACGTACGTCATCCGTATGGAGCGCAACGACGTCGCACCCCCGGAGTAGTCACCCGGTCGGCGACTGGTCGAGCGGGGCGGCGCCGCCTACAGTCGAACATGTGAGCGGGTTGCCCCCGGACGTCGAGCGGCTACGGGTGATCCGCATGTATTTGCAGCTCCAGCTCGACGCGGTCGACGCGCGCATCGCGCAGGCCGAGCAGGGCGCGGCGCGGTCGAGGTCGGCGCGCCTGGCGCGGCCGACGGTGGCGCGGCCCCTGGCGGCGCGGTCGGCGGCGACGCCCGCGCGGCGCGAGGCGCCAGTCGCCCGTGGTGCCCGGTGGCGGTTGCAGAGCATCCCTGATCCGAGCGGCGACGGCACGGGGCGCGGTGTGCTGCACCGGGCCGACTGCACGGTGCCGGGCGGCGGATGGCTGAGCCGTCAGGAATTCGAGATCGCCCTCGACATGCCCGATGTCATCCGGTGCGGCCGGTGCCAGCCCGAGGAGTGACGCCCCCAATACGCCAAAGGCGCCCCGGGCGGCGACACAGTACGAAGAACCCTTACCTTACGTTTGCACTTTCAACAGCGGACTCTCCGCTCGATCAAGGGGGCCGGTAAGGGTATGTTCGGACAACTGGCGGCCGGAAACGATCTCGTCCCACCTACTCTCGCCTCGGGTCCGGGAGCCCCTGCAAGCTTGATGCAGCGCTCAGCGGCTATTGTTATCGATCTTGCGATCGCCGTACCCGTCATCCTTGTACCTCTGCTGGCCTTCGACAGGATCGTCCTTGCCGGGGTCGGAGATGAGGGCGACCGCATCTGGCAGCTGGTTGCCGTCCTGTGGGTCGCGGCTTTCTTGCTGACGTACTCGCCCCTGAGTACGTACCGCTGGGGCCGTACGTTCGGGAAGCGAGTCGTGGGGCTGAAGGTGGTCAGAGTCGGAAGCGACAGCCGGATTAGTTACTGGCGGGCGTTGATACGTCACCTCGCCAACGTAGGGATCGGGCTCGTCCCAGTGATCCTCATCGCGAGCATCTCCTCGATCAGCACGAATGCGCAGCGACAGGGGATGCACGATCGGCTCGCCCGCAGCGCAGTAGTGCGTACCCGTTGAATCACACCCAAGCCTCGGTGGGACTGAGATGACGCCTGCGTACGCCAAAGGCGCCCCCCGTACGGCCATGTGCGGCCGTACGGGAGGCGTTCGTGGTGCTAGCTGAGGAACTGGACGACGTAGCCTGCGGCGGTCCCCAGAACGGCGGCGGCGCCCGATGCGGCCCATACGCGGCGCTCGATGGCGGCGAGGCGGGCCTCGACGGCGTCGATGTCGTCGCGCTGGTCGGCGAGGGCCTGGTCGGTCTGCCCGGCGCGCTGGACGAGCAGGGCGAGTGAGCCCTTGATCTCGGCGAGGCCGGTGCCGAGCTCGCCGCGGATGGTGGCGAGCTCGAATGCGACCGACACGGGGTCGTCGGGCGGGAGGGTCGGCGGGGTCACTCGGCGTCGGTCCCGTCGACCAGGCCGAGGCCGACGCGGTCGAGCAGGGCCTCGACGGCGGGCAGGGCCATCACGCGGGCGAGGCCACCGGCGACGGCGAGGGCGCCGGCGACGTACGGCAGGGATGCGGGGACGCCGGACGCGTCGACGATCGCGGGCAGGGCGACGGCGAGGCCGACGGCGCCCTGTATGACGGTGCGGATGGTGCGGCGGGCGGCGGTGCTCATGGCGGGGCCTCCGGGGTGCGGGGGGATGGGTGGGGCGGCCCGCCCGGCGCGGTGCCGGGCGGGCGAGGGGGCGGGGCGGTGTGGCTACTTGCCGTAGGCGAGGCGGTGCAGTGGCGCCCAACCCTTCGGGCCGATGGCGGGGTCGGACTTCACGCCCTTGGCGCGGTACTGCGGGTTGGCGTTGTGGAAGCGGACGACACCGGCCTGCGTCTGGGGGCCGTAGTTCGGCGACTCCTTGATGCTCTTGGGCATGTATCCGGCGGCCTTGAGCGCGCGCTGTAGGGCGACGGCGGACGGCTTCGCCTTGTTGGGGGCGAGTCCCTTTGGGAACGCGGGCGGGGTGTAGGTCTTCCCGCCGTTGCCGTGGTCGTCGTCCTACGTCCTGGTGGTCGTCGACGTTCGCCCACGCGCGGAACGCGGCCGGGGACAGGTACGCGAGGTTGCAGTCGACACGGTCGGCGCCGGCCGGGTCGGAAGTGAACTGCCAGATGAGCGGCGACTTACCCGACGGCTTGGGCTTGGCGGCCTTCTCGGCCTCGGCCCACGTGTCGAC
This sequence comes from Streptomyces sp. RLA123, assembly GCF_056270165.1. Classification (NCBI taxonomy): domain Bacteria; kingdom Bacillati; phylum Actinomycetota; class Actinomycetes; order Kitasatosporales; family Streptomycetaceae; genus Streptomyces; species Streptomyces sp. RLA123. Next base: position 4,830,223 of record NZ_JBWDOR010000003.1, read on the forward strand.
CTTCGTCCCGGGGTACGCGGGGTACCACAGGGAGACACCGGCGGGCAGGTGGCCGTGCGCGATGTCGTCGCCGCTGGTGTAGACGATGACGCGCTGCCCGGGGAACGCTTTCTCGACCAGGTCGACCCATCGGGCGGCCCATGCGGCGATCTGCGCGTGCGTGCGGCCGGCGTAGTTGCGGCCGTCGCTGTACCGCTCTAGGTCGAGGGCGTGCACGAATCCGCGGCCCGCGTGCGCCTTGACGGCGGCGATGGATCGAAGATCTTGACGCCACCGGGCGCAACTTCAAACGCAAGATCATGGGGGGCATCGAGCGCGTCGAGGCTGGCGTCGCCCGCGGCATCGCCGTGTGGAAGTACAGCCGCTTCGGCCGCAACGACCTGGGCATCGCCGTCAACCTCGCCCGGCTGGAGAACGTCGGCGGGCAGCTCGAATCGGCGACCGAGGAAATCGACGCCCGCACAGCGGTCGGGCGCTTCAACCGCGCGATCTTGTTCGACCTCGCGGTTTTCGAGTCCGACCGCGCCGGCGAGCAGTGGAAGGAGACGCACGAACATCGCCTCGGCCTGCTGCTGCCCTCGGCCGGTCGCCCGCGCTTCGGCTACATCTGGCACCCGCGACGCCTGCCCGACGCGACCGCGCCGGGCGGATTCCGACTGCAAGAGGAGTGGTACGAGCCTCACCCGGAGCAGGCGGCGGCCCTCGCCGAGTGCTACCTCGCGTACATCAACGGCACCGGCTTCATCGAGCTCGCCCGCACGCTCAACGACGCGGGATTCACCACCACCCGCGGCAAGGTGTGGCGGCACGACACGCTGCTGCGCTACATGGACAGCGGCTTTCCCGCCGGCCTGCTCCAAGTGCGCGACAACTGCAAGTGCCCGGCACGGCAAGAAGTCGTCGTGCCGCCACTGGCGACGGTTCCGAGGCGCCCACGAGCCCGTGATTCACACCGGCCTCGACCGCGACGCCGACGAACTGTGGGAGGAGTACCAGGAACGGCGCGCATCCATAGCCAAGATGCCGCCGCGGGCCCGCGTCGCGACTTACGACCTGACGGGGCTTGTGCGGTGCGTCCGGTGCCAGGGGTCGATGACCGGACACCAGAGCAGGGGAGGCGGTATCTACTGGCGGTGCGCGAAAGCGGACGCCGGCGGCGACTGCAAGGGCGCCACTGCCACCTATGCCGACCTGCTCGGCATCGTCGACGACTTCCTGCACGACGTCGCCGACGGCATCGACCGCGCGCAGGGCGCCCCGATCACCGCGCCGACCCTGCGGGCCGGGCCCGACCCAGCCGAGGCCCGCGCACGGCTCACGGCCGACGCGACCCGCTTGCAAGACGCGATCACGCGACTGATCACGGACTACGCGCTGCATCCCGAGCGGTACCCGGCCGACGCTTACGACACGTCAGTCAAGCGACTGGAGGCCGACCGTAACCGCGTGCTGGCCGAGCTCGCGCCGCTGGACAAGGAAGCACAAGATATGAAGGAGCGTCCCACCGTCGGAGACTTCCGGCCCATGGTGGTCGGCGTCCTTCCCGAGTGGCCGACGTTCACGCCGCTGTCCCGCAATCTGATCTTGCGGCAACTGATGCGGCACGTCCTCGTCTCCCCCCGTCCGTCACGCTACGTGACTCAGGCTAGGGTGGTGCCTGTATGGGAGCCGGAAGAGACGCAGTGGATTGGGGCCCCCGATATCGCCCCGAATAGGACGGCCCCCGAGGGCCCGCTCGCGAGTGCCGGTTTGGAGGCATTGCCCGACGGCATCGCCTGGAGCATCGCCTGAGCAGGGCGCTTGTCAGGTGAGCGGGGTCCCTGTGGCGGACCCGACACGCCTGCCGAAGAAGGTTCGTGAATTTCTTCACATGAAACTTCCCGCCGGACGGCCCAAGTGCCTGGGGCAGGGGCCCCCTGGGGCCCCAAAAGCCCTTGGCCGGCCCGTGTTTCACCCGTGTTGCGGGGGCGTTGTGCGGGTCCCCCGGATGCCGATCGCCGCTGGTCGGACCGGGCTCTCAACGCCTGTGGCCTGCACCGGGTTCCCCCGGGCCACTGTGGTCCTGATCACGAAGCGGCGCAGTGTAGCAGAGGGGCCGGGAAACCTTGTGAAGGGGCTCACGAGGTACCCCCCGGGTCGTGGTGAATACTCGAAGCATGAGCACCACGGAGCGTCCCAGGATCCTCGTAGTAGGCGGTGGGTACGTCGGCCTGTACGCGGCCCGGCGCATCCTCAAGAAGATGCGCTATGCGGAGGCGACCGTCACGGTCGTCGACCCGCGTTCGTACATGACGTACCAGCCCTTCCTGCCGGAGGCCGCGGCCGGCAGCATCTCCCCCCGCCATGTCGTGGTGCCGCTGCGCCGCGTGCTGCCCCAGGCGGAGGTTCTGACCGGCCGGGTCACGACCATCGACCAGGACCGCAAGGTCGCGGTCGTCGAACCGCTCGTGGGCGAGGCCTACGAACTGCCCTTCGACTACCTGGTCGTCGCGCTCGGCGCCGTCTCCCGCACCTTCCCGATCCCCGGCCTGGCCGAGAACGGCATCGGCATGAAGGGCGTCGAGGAGGCCATCGGCCTGCGCAACCACGTGCTGGAGCAGCTGGACAAGGCCGCCTCCACGACGGACGAGGACATCCGCCGCAAGGCCCTCACGTTCGTCTTCGTCGGCGGCGGCTTCGCCGGTGCCGAGACCATCGGCGAGGTCGAGGACATGGCCCGCGACGCGGCCAAGTACTACGCGAACGTCAAGCGCGAGGACATGCGCTTCATCCTGGTCGACGCCGCCGACAAGATCCTCCCCGAGGTCGGCCCGGAGCTCGGCACCTGGGGCCTTGAGCACCTGCGCGAGCGCGGTATCGAGGTCTACCTCAGCACGTCGATGAAGTCCTGCGTCGACAAGCACGTGGTGCTCGCCAACGGCCTTGAGGTCGACGCCTCCACCATCGTGTGGACCGCCGGCGTCAAGCCCAACCCGGTCCTGGCCAAGTACGGCCTGCCGCTCGGCCCGCGCGGCCACGTCGACACCGCCCCGACCCTCCAGGTCCAGGGCACCGACTACATCTGGTCCGCCGGCGACAACGCCCAGGTCCCCGATCTGGCTTCCGGCCCCGGCGCCTGGTGCCCGCCCAACGCCCAGCACGCGCTGCGCCAGGCCAAGGTCCTCGGCGACAACGTGGTCTCCGGCATGCGGGGCTTCCCGCAGCAGGAGTACAAGCACGCCAACAAGGGCGCCGTCGCCGGCCTCGGCCTGCACAAGGGTGTCGCCCTGGTCCGCTTCGGCAAGATGAAGCTGAAGTTCAAGGGCCGCCTGGCCTGGTACATGCACCGTGGCTACCACGGCATGGCGGTGCCGACCTTCAACCGCAAGATCCGGGTCCTCGCGGACTGGACGCTGGCGGTGTTCCTCAAGCGCGAGGTCGTCTCGCTCGGCGCCATCGAGAACCCCCGCGAGGAGTTCTACGAGGCCGCCAAGCCGCTGCCGGCCCCCGTGGTCGCGGCCGAGGCTTCCCCGGCCGAGGCGAAGGCCTAGCCGCCGGCGGGCCGAAGGGCTCGTTCACCCGTTACAGCCGAAGGGCGTCCGCCATCCGTGGGGCGGGCGCCCTTCGGCATGCCCGTGTCCTGGCCGTGCGGACTCCAAACGTGAGATGGGTAGGAGTAGAACGACGATCCCGGGAATGTGGTTGTAGCCCACATCTGTTTTCCCTGCGCAATGGACCCGTCTTCATGGAGGCACGGAGGTACGCGCCATGGCCGATACGGCCGGACGACTGACCGCTCTCGCCAAGCAGGCGCTCGGCGTTCCCTTCCCGCTGCGCATCCGCGCGTGGGACGGCAGCGAGACCGGGCCCCCGGACACGCCGACCCTCATCGTCAGGCACCGCAGGGCGCTGCGCCGGATGCTGTTCAAGCCCGGCGAGCTGGGCCTGGTGCGCGCGTGGGTGTCGGGTGAACTCGACATCGACGGCGACCTGTACGACGCGCTGCACCGGCTGTCCGGCGTCGTCTGGGGGCGTCCGCCGGAGGAGGGCGAGCCGGCCTACCGCCGGCTGCTCGCCCGGCTGCGCGACCCGGGGACCGCCCTGATCGCCCGCGAGGTGCTCTCCCTCGCCGGACCCGGACTGCCCCCGCCCCCGCCGCCGGAGGAGGTCCGCCGGCGCGGCGGCGTCCTGCACAGCCCGATCCGCGACCGGCAGGCCATCAGCCACCACTACGACGTCGGCAACGACTTCTATGAGCTCGTGCTCGGCCCGTCCATGGTCTACTCCTGCGCCTACTGGGAGGGGCCGGACGCGACGCTGGAGGGCGCCCAGGAGGCCAAACTCGACCTGATCTGCCGCAAGCTGGACCTGCGGGCCGGACAGCGGCTGCTGGACGTCGGCTGCGGCTGGGGCTCGATGGTGATGCACGCCGCCGAGCGCTACGGGGTGCACGCCACCGGCGTCACCCTCTCCACCGAGCAGGCCGCGTACGCCCGCAAGCGGGTCGCCGAGGCCGGGCTCACCGACCGCGTCGAGATCCGCGTCCAGGACTACCGGGCGGTCAACGACGGCCCCTACGACGCGATTTCGTCGATCGGCATGGCCGAGCACGTGGGCCGCGAGCGCTACCTCCAGTACGCGGGGGTCCTGTACGGGCTGCTGCGGCCCGGCGGGCGGCTGCTCAACCACCAGATCGCCCGCCGCCCGTGGGAGGACGAGGACGCCTACCACGTCGACGAGTTCATCGACCGGTACGTCTTCCCGGACGGCGAACTGGCCGCCGTCGGCTCCACCGTCGCCCGGCTGGAGGACGCGGGCCTGGAGGTCCGCGACGTGGAGGCGATCCGTGAGCACTACGCCCTGACGCTGCGCGAGTGGGTCGTCAACCTGGAGGCGCACTGGGACGAGGCCGTGCGCCTCGCGGGCGCCGGACGGGCAAGGGTCTGGCGGCTGTACATGGCGGCCTCCGCGCTGGCCTTCGAGCACAACCGCATCGGGGTCAACCAGATCCTCGCGGTCCGCACCCGGGAGACGGGCGTCTCCGGGATGCCGCCGACCCGGTCCGCATGGCTGGGTCCCGGCGGCAAGGCGTGACACGGCGGGGCGGGGGCCGCAGCGGCCCCCGCCCCGTGTCCCGTCCCGGCCGGTCCCGACGGCCCGTCACTCGGCCTTGATGGACTCCAGCATGTCCAGCCGGGCCGCCCGGCGGGCCGGCCACAGCGCGGCCAGCACGCCCACCACGGCGGCCAGCGCGAGGAACACCCCGATCCGGTCCCAGGGCAGCACCATCACGTAGCTCGGCAGGCTCGGCCTGATCAGGCCGCCGACGGCCCAGGCGAGGAACACCCCGAGGCCGAGGCCGAGCACCGCGCCGAACAGCGAGATCACCAGCGACTCCAGCCGGATCATCCGCTTGACCGCGGCACGGTCCAGGCCGATCGCCCGCAGCATGCCGATCTCGTGCTTGCGCTCGAAGACCGACATCGCCAGCGTGTTGATCACACCCAGCACGGCGACCAGCACGGCCATCGCGAGCAGTCCGTAGAGGATGTTCAGCATCAGGTCGATCGTGGAGCTGAGCTCGCGGGAGATGGCCGCCTTGTCCTGGACCTTGATCACCGGGTTCTCGCCGAGCGCCTTCACCAGCGCGTCCTCGTTCGCCTGGTCGGCGCCACCGGCCATCCTCACCAGGATGCGCATGTCATCGGCCTTCGGGGTGTGCGGGGTCACCGTGGCGTTGTCCATGATCACGCCGTTGATGAGGTCGCCGCCCTCGAAGACGCCGCCGATCGTCAACCGCCCCTTGGTGCCGTCGTCGTAGCGCACCGGCAGGCTCTGCCCGGCGTGCCAGCCGCGCCGCTCGGCGGTGTCGGAGTCCACGACCATGGAGTCGCCGTGCACCGCGGCCATGGAGCCCCGGCTGAAGTCCATGGTGAGCAACCGCCTGATCTGCGGCGCGTCGACGCCGGTGACCCACTCGTCCTCGCCGCCCAGCTCGGTGTGCGCGTCGCGCACCGCGCTGGAGTCGCTGACGCCGTCGGTGCCGGCGACCTGCTCGGCCACCTCGGGGGAGAGGTTCCGGCCGGTGGCCATGGTGATCTGGTAATCGGCCTTCAGATGGGCGGCCGCCAGCTCGTCCACCGTCGTCTTCACCGAGATGGCCACCACCGTGAGGGTGGTGATCAGGGTGAGACCGATCATCAGGGCGGAGGCGGTGGCGGCGGTGCGCCGCGGGTTGCGCACCGAGTTCTGCCGGGCGAGCTTGCCCGTGACCCCGAAGGGCCGCAGCAGCGGCGCCGCCGCGGCGACCACCGGCCGGGACAGCAACGGGGTGAGGACGAACACCCCGATCAGCTGCAGTCCCGCGCCGCCGCCGAGCACCATGTTGCCGTCGTGCTTCATCCCCGAGCCGGCCAGCACCAGGACGACACCGGCCGCCGACAGCAGCGCGCCGAGCGTGTTGCGCACGAGCAGGCCCTTGACGGTGGCCGGGGCGTGCACGCTGCTCATCGCGGCGACCGGCGGGATCCTGGCGGCGCGGCGGGCCGGCAGCCACGCGGCGAGCATGGTGACGCCCACCCCGACCGCGAGCGCCGCCCCCGCCGTGCCGGGCTGCACGGACAGGGCGCCCTCGGGCAGTTCCGCCCCCGCCGAGCCGAGCACCGCCCGCATGACGGCCGCGATGCCGATGCCCAGCAGGAACCCGGTCGCACCGGCCACCGTGCCCACGACGAGGGCCTCGACCAGCACCGACCGGGTCACCTGCCGGCGGCTGGCGCCGACCGCGCGCAGCAGCGCCAGTTCCTTGGTGCGCTGGGCGACGAGCATGGTGAAGGTGTTGGCGATGATGAAGATGCCGACGAAGAGCGCGATGCCGGCGAAGCTGAGCAGGGTGGTGTTGAAGTTGCTGAGGTCCGAGGCGATCTGCCGGGCCTCGTCGTCCGCCAGCTTCTGCCCGGTGGTCGCGGTGGCGTCCTTGGCGTACCGCGGCAGGAGCTTTTCGATCTCGGTCCTCAGCGTGGCCTGCGCGGTGCCGGGGGCCGCCTTGACGTCGATCTCCTCGTACGTGCCCGGCCTGCCGAAGAGCTTCTGGGCGGTGGCGGTGTCGAAGAGCGTCAGGCTGCCGCCCGCGGCGACGTTGCCGTCGTCGGTGGCGAAGACGCCGGTCACGGTCTGCCGCATCACCGGGCCGTCGATGGACATCCGGACGGTGTCGCCGACGGTGTAGCCCGTCCGCTCGGCGGTCCTGGAGTCCAGCGCGATCTCGGAGGAGGTCCGCGGGGCGCGTCCCTCCCGTATCGGATAGCGGTCCGCACCGGCGTAGTTGCCGCCGCGGGTGGACCAGCCGTCCCCGACCAGCCGGCCCTTCTTGTCGGCGAGCGCGGTGAAGCCGGTGACGGTCGCGGTGGTGGACCCGGCACCGGGCAGGCGGCCGATCTCGTCCACCAGCCGCTGGGGGAGCCGGTGGTCGGGGTCCCCGTAGGTGACGGCGACCGACACATCGGCGTAGCTCCTGGCGGACGCCTTGCGGAGGGCGTCGCCGATGGAGTCGGTGAAGACCAGGGTGCCGGAGACGAAGGACACGCCGAGCATCACGGCGAGCACGGTCATCAGCAGTCTGGCCTTGTGCGCGAGGACGTTGCGCAGGGCGGTACGGAACATGGCAGGAGTGGTCTCTCGGTGGTCTCGGTGGTCGCGGTGGCGTCGGACGGTCAGCTCGTACGGCCCTTGGCGTCGAAGCGCTTCATGCGCTCCAGCACCGTGTCCGCGGTCGGGCCGTGCAACTCGTCGACGATGCGGCCGTCGGCCAGGAAGACGACGCGGTCGGCGTAGGAGGCGGCGACCGGGTCGTGGGTGACCATGACGACCGTCTGGCCGAGCTCCCGCACGGAGTTGCGCAGGAAGCCCAGGATCTCCGCGCCGGAACGGGAGTCGAGGTTGCCGGTCGGCTCGTCCGCGAAGATGATCGCGGGCCGGCTCGCGAGTGCCCGCGCGACCGCGACGCGCTGCTGCTGTCCGCCGGACAGCTGCGACGGCCGGTGCTTGAGGCGGTCGCTCAGGCCCACCGTCTCCACGACCCGGTTCAGCCACTCCTGGTCGGCCTTGCGGCCGGCGATGTCCATCGGCAGCGTGATGTTCTCGGCGGCGGTGAGCGTCGGCAGCAGGTTGAACGCCTGGAAGATGAACCCGATCTTGTCGCGGCGCAACGTGGTGAGCTGTTTGTCCTTCAGCGAGGACAGTTCGGTGTCGCCGATCCGCGCCGAGCCCGCGGAGACAGTGTCCAGCCCCGCCATGCAGTGCATCAGTGTGGACTTGCCCGAGCCCGAGGGGCCCATGATCGCGGTGAACTCGCCGCTGCGGAACTCGACGGAGACCGCGTCGAGCGCGACCACACGGGTCTCGCCCTCGCCGTACACCTTGCTCAGATCGGTGGCCCGCGCGGCCGTGGCCGTGGCATTCGGGGGTGCGGTGGTGGTGGTCACGGCAGGCTGCTCCTGTCGGGAAACGCTGGGGGAGTTCGGACTCCGTCCATCGTTCCGGCGCGAACGGCCGTTGGAATCCGTCCCTGACCTGGTTCCGGGGGCAGTCGCAAGAGGTATCCGGAAACCCCCGGGTCATACCAGGGGATGACGCCCACCCTGAGGCGCCCGTCCTGCGGCGGAACTATTTCGCGTCATATGCAGGGGACGCCGAACGCGGCGGGGACCGCCCCGGGCCTGTGGTTTCGGCATGCGCGACGTGATCTGATGGGTCGTCAGGAAGCAATGGAATCAGACAACATGACGAATGCCGGGCCGCTTCCCACCCACCTTCCCGGATAGGCTCGTGCTGCGCTCTGGCGCCGCCCTGCCCGGATGGTGGAAAGCAGACACGGCGAGCTTAAACCTCGCTGCCCCTTGCGGGCGTACCGGTTCGAGTCCGGTTCCGGGCACCACAACTCCCCGCGGCGCCGACCGGCGAAAACGAGGGGCAAGCGCCGCACCTTCTTCGTGGTGGGAACCCGGGGGGCGGCCGCACATCATCCGCGCCGCGCCGCGCGAGGGATTCGCGCTCCGGGACCGGTGGGCCCGAGGTCTTCGCCGCGTACGCACGCCGTCCGGGGACGCGGCCTCGTACGACCGGATCCACTGGTGGGGAGGGCGTTCCGCCACGAGGACGAGGGCATGATGCGCCCCTTCGTGATCATGCCGCCCGCCGTGCACGACATCCACCACATGATCACGGAGATGAACGGCGGAATGGGCATGCGCGACATGAAGGGCATGAAGATGTAGCCCCGTCCCGGCGCTCCTGCCGCTTCGAGGAGCGGCCCCCGCCGCGACGGTGCGGCGGGGGCCCGCTCATGGCGACGAGGGTCCGGCGGGCTCCGTGGCGCCGCCTTCTGCCGTGGCCAGGATGGGACTTCTTCGCCGCGGGCGCACGCGGGGAGCCACCGTCCGGGTGACGGGGACGGCCGGCGGCTCCCCGCATGCGCCGGTTCCACCGCGTACCTACGCTTTTGGTAGGGATTGCATCGATGAGGCCAGGAGGTGGGCTTGATGGCGACGGTGCTCTTCATCGTGAGCGGTGCGACGTACTGGGTGCTCAAGGACGGCAGCAGGTATGCGACCGGCTACTGGGCCGAAGAGTTCGCGGTGCCGTACAAGAAGGTCACGGAAGCCGGCCACGCGGTGGTCGTGGCGACGCCGGGCGGTGTCGTCGCGAACGTCGACATGATGAGCCTGCGCCCCTCGATGGCGGGTGGCGAGGACGGCGCCCTGGAACTCGAAAAGATCATTCGCTCCGCGGAGGTGATGCGGCGGCCGCTGGCGCTGGCGAACGTCCGGCTCGAGGACTACGACGCGGTGTACCTGCCGGGCGGCCACGGCCCGATGGCGGACCTGGCGTGGGACGCCGACGTCGGACGGCTGCTGACGGCGCAACTCGCCTCCGGCAAGCCGCTCTTCATCGTGTGCCATGCGCCCGCCTCGTTGCTGGCCACCCGCATCCACGGTGAATCGCCCTTCAAGGGCTACCGGGTCACCGGCTTCACCAACGAGGAGGAGGAAGCCGTCGGACTGGCCCCCCGGGCCCCGTGGCTGCTGGAGACGGACCTCAAGGAGAAGGTCGGCGTGGACTACAGCCGCGGCCCGATCTGGGAGCCCTACATGGTCGAGGACCGCAACCTGGTGACCGGCCAGAATCCCCACTCCGCCGGGGTGCTGGCCGACCGGCTCCTGGAAGTCCTCACATGACATCCTCCCCGGCCGGAAGGCCCCGGCATCCTGCGGGGCACCAGGTGAGCTGACCCGGCGGGACGGCCGGTCGGTCCAGGATGTGCCCATCGATGCCCGTAAATGCGCCTCGGGAATCGCAAGTTGAACGGTCCTGAGCGCAACCATGCGCGTGACTCGTGTGTCTGAACCGATGTCCCGGGGTGTCCGGGCATCGCTACGGACGACGATCAAGCGCCAGGGGGCGGTGCCGCGGGCGCGGACGGAGGGCCCGAACAACCGTGGACACTCAGGACGGCCGACCCATCGACCCCGCGGACCAGTGGGTCCTCGACCCGCAGACCGGTACCTACCGGCTGCGGCTGGACCCCGGGGACTCCCCGGCAGCCACCGTGCCGCCGCAGGGCGGGCACAGGGCGCGCCGCGAGGAACAGCGCTCCGCAGCGGCCCCGGCCGCGGCGCCCGGCGGCCGTCGCCGCGCCGGGGCGAGACCGTCCCGGAAGGCCAAGCGGCCCACGAGGCGCAGGGTTTTGATGTGGACCGCGGGCACGCTCGGTTTCGTGCTGCTCGCGGGCAGTGGCGGCGCGTACCTCCTGTACCGGCACTTCGACCGCAACATCTCCACCGTCGACGTCGGCACGGCGGGCAACAAGAACGCCACCAGCCACGACGCGGTGAACATCCTGGTCATCGGAACCGACAGCCGGGTCGGCCTCGGGGGGAAGTACGGGGACGACGACAACGTCGGCCACGCCGACACCACGCTCCTCTTCCACGTGGCGAAGGACCGGTCGAACGCGACCGTCATGAGCATCCCGCGCGACATGGTCGTCGGCATCCCCGACTGCCCCACCAAGCAGAAGGACGGCTCCACCAAGACGATCCCCGCCACGGCCCAGGCCAAGTTCTCTCCGCGCTTCAACGAGAGCCTCGGCCAGGAGGGCCGCGACCCGGGCTGCACGATGCGGACCGTCACCGAGATCACCGGCCTGCCGATCGACCACTTCATGATGGTCAATTTCGAGGCCGTGAAGACCCTGTCCACGGCCGTGGGCGGAGTCCCGGTCTGCCTCACCCACGCCATCAACGACACGGACTCCAAGGGCGAGGGCTCGCACCTGAAGCTGAGCGCGGGACCGCACAGGGTCCAGGGCGAGCAGGCCCTCCAGTTCGTCAGGACCCGCCACGCGCTGAAGAACGGCAGCGACCTGGACCGCATCCAGCTCCAGCAGCAGTTCCTGGGTTCGATGATCCGTGAGATGAAGTCCGGCGACACGCTCACGGACCCGACGAAGCTCTTCAAACTGGCCAACGCCGCGACCAAGGCACTCACCGTGGACACGGGCATCGGCAGCGTCTCGAAGCTCACCGGCCTCGCCAAGGACCTGAGCAAGGTCGACCCCAAGCACATCACCTTCACGACGCTGCCGGTCAAGGACAACCCGTACGAGATCGGGTTCCACGCGACGGTCATGGTCGACGAGACCAGGGCACCCCAGGTCTTCTCGGCGATCAAGGGCGACGTCTCGCTGTCCGGCGGGACGAAGAAGAAGCCCACGGCCGCCGACGCCAAGCTCAAGGGCCCCAAGGCCGGCCCGACGCAGGTCCGGGTCGAGGTCTACAACGGGGGCGGCCCGCAGGGCGCGGCGCAGACGACGCTGGAGTGGCTCCAGAACACCAAGGGCGTCAGCCACTCCACCAACGGCGGCAACGCGCCCGCCGGGAAGCAGGCCCGTACGACCCTGGTCTACGGGCCCGACCAGGCCGCCCAGGCCCGGGCCCTGGCCGCGATGATGGGCCTGCCCGCCTCGGCGCTGCGTCCGGGCGCGGACGACGCGGGCCCCGGTGCGAACATGACGCTCACCCTCGGCGCCGACTACCAGGGCGCGGGCGTCCCGCTCGCCGGACCGGACAAGCCCCCGGCCGACATCCAGAAGGCGCAGGCCGACAAGAATGAGTGCGTCGGCTGAGCCCAGGGAGGGTGCGGCGCCGCCGGTCCCGGGAACGGCCGAATACCCGGCACCGGGGGCGTCGTCACCTACCGTGTATCGCCACACAACCGGACGAATAATCCCAGGGTGATGCATGGTGACAGTCCACCGGCGGGGTCCGTCATGACCCTTGTGCTCGATGCCGTGCGGAGCCTCGCCGCCGCGGGGGACCCCGACCAGCTCCTGCCGGCGCGTCAGCAGATGGCCTTCACCCTGGGCTTCCACATCATCCTGGTGCCGTTCGGGGTCGCGCTCACCACACTGATGCTCGTCGCGAACCACCGCGGTCTGCGCCGCGGCGACCAGGACGCACTGCTCCTGGCCCGGCGCTGGTCCAAGGTGGCCGCGGTGCTCTTCGCCGTGGGCGCGATCACCGGCACGGTGCTCTCCTTCGAACTCGGCATCCTGTGGCCCGGCCTGATGGGCCGCTACGGGGCCGCGTTCGGCTTTCCCTTCGCGATCGAGGGTCTCTTCTTCTTCCTCGAGGCGATCTTCGTGTCGATCTACATCTACGGCTGGGACCGTATGCCGCCGTGGGCCCACTTCTGGACCGGCGTGCCGGTGGCGCTCTCCAGCATCGGCGGCGCGGCCGCCGTCATCGCCGCGAACAGCTGGATGAACCAGCCCGGCGGGTTCACCCTGCGCGACGGCCGCGTGGTCGCCGTCCGCCCCGCCGAGGTCTTCTTCAACGGGGCCTTCTGGTGGGAGATGCTGCACATGCTGCTCGCCGCCTACATCGTGGCCGGCTTCGCGGTGGCGAGCGTCTACGCGGTGGGCATGCTGCGCGGCCGGACCTCCCGCTACCACCGGCTGGGGTTCCTCATCGGCTTCGTCACGGCGGCGGTCGTCCTGCCCTTCCAGATGGTCGTCGGGGACACGATCGCCCGGTACGTCTTCGAGGCGGAGCCCGCCAAGTTCGCGGCGATCGAACTCCTGCCGTCCACCGGCACCCACGTCCCCGAGACCCTCGGCGGCATCCTCGTCGACGGCGAGGTCCGCTACGGCCTCCCCCTTCCCGACGTGGCCTCCCTGCTGGCGGGGTTCCGCCCGTCCACGAGGATCAGCGGGCTGGATGCCATCCCGCCGGACGTGCGCCCCTCCGACCAGGCCGTCAGCACCGTGCACCTGGCCTTCGACGTCATGGTCGGGCTGTCCTCCGTCCTGATGCTGCTGGTCCTCTGGTTCGCCTGGCTGTGGTGGCGGCACCGCAGCGTCGACGGCCGGCGCTGGTTCCTGCGGTGCTGCGCGGTCAGCGGCCTGGCCGCGGTGGCCTGCCTGGAGACCGGATGGATCGTCACGGAGGTGGGCCGTCAGCCCTGGACGGTCGTCGGACACCTCCTCACCCGGGACGCGGTCACCACCCAGGGGAACCTGTGGCCGTTCTTCGGGGCCGTCCTGGCCGTCTACGCGGCCGTCGGGGTGAGCGCCGTGGGGGTGCTGCTGTCGATGAAGCGCCGTTGGCAGGCCGAGGGCGGCGACGCGGTGGACGTGCCCTACGGGCCCGGCTCCGGCCCGGACCGCGCGGACGTACCCGTGGGATCGGGGCACTGATGCCCGAACTCGTCGCCGTCTTCCTGTTCATCGGTGTCATCGCGTACGCCCTGTTCGGAGGTGCCGACTTCGGCGCGGGCTTCTGGGACCTCACGGCGGGCGGTGCCGACCGGGGCAGGCATCCGCGCCACCTGATCGACACCTCGCTCGGGCCGGTGTGGGAGGCCAACCACACCTGGCTCGTGTACTGCCTGGTGTTCCTCTGGTCGGGCTTCCCCACCGCGTACACCGCCATCACCACGACCCTCTACCTGCCGCTGGGGCTCGCCGCGCTCGGCATCGTGCTGCGCGGCGCGGGGTTCGCCTTCCGCAAGGCCTCCCTGCGCACGCCCGAACAGCGGGTGTACGGAGCCGCCTTCGCGCTGTCGTCCGTGCTGGCCCCGTACTGCTTCGGTTCCATCGCCGGAGGCATCGCCTCGGGCCGGGTGCCCACCGGCGGCAACGGGGACGCGATCAGCGGCTGGCTCAACCCCACCTCCGTCCTCGGCGGCGTCCTGGCCGTCCTGGTCTGCGCCTACCTGGCCGCCGTCTACCTCCATGTGGCCGCCGGGCGGCAGCACGAGCCCGGCCTGGCGCGGTACTTCCGGGACCGGGCCCTGCTCGCGGGCCTGCTGACCGGGGTCGTCAGCATCGTGGGGATCTTCGTGCTCCGGCACGACGCCCCCCGGCTCTTCCACCAGCTCAGCCACCGCGCGCTGCCCCTGGTCCTGGCCGCCGCCCTCTGCGGCGCGGCCGGCATGGTGCTGCTGCGCGGCACCCGGATCTCGGGCCTGCGGGCGCTGGCCGCCGCCGCGGTCGCCCTGATCGTCCTCGGCTGGGGCGTCGCCCAGTACCCCTATCTGCTCGGCACCCACCTGGAGATCCCCGAAGCGGCGGCGCCGGAGGCCACGTTGTGGGTGACGGTCGGCGTGGCGATCGTGGCGGGGCTGCTGATCCTTCCCTCCCTCGTCCTGCTCTACCGCCTGGCCGGCCGCGGCCGGCTCATCCCGGCCGACCACGCCCCCCAGGACCCTTCCGGCCCATGAGCTGCCCCGCCGCCGGTATGCGGCGGGCAACGCCGGGGCAAAGGCCCGGGCGGCCGCCGCGACCGGCGAATTCCGCCCGGCCGGGTCCCTCCCGGGTCTCGCGGGCCGTGCGCGCCTGTACGCAGTTCCGGCCGGGGGCCGGGCTCGCGCACCAGGGCGTTCCGAGGGGCGCGGATGTGCCCGGCGCCCGTCCCGCGCACCCGGTGACCGGCTCCCGGAGGCCTCATGCCGGGTCCCCGCCGCGGTGATGACCCACGGGGCCGGCCGGACTTGGGCGTGCTCGGCCCGTGCGCCGGGCACGCGGCCCCGGGTTCGGAGTCCGTCCTCGCGCGACCTGTCCGGACAAGTGGCGGGCCTGCGCCTTTACCTCTCCCTGAAGATCTCGTTGCGTACTGGCCATCTGCTTTTGGTCAACCTCCCCCCGAAGGCTCCTATGGTCGCGGTCAAGTGATGGGCAAGAACTACAACGGAGGACGTTGTGTCCCTGGATGCTCGTAGGGCCCGGCGGTTCGCCGCTCCCGCAGTCGCTGCCATAGCCGCTGCGGTCGTGACGATGGTGGTCAACCCGACGCTGGGCGCTTCCGCCTCCGCGCCGCAGTCGGCCAAGGCCAAGACCCCGACCGCCAAGAACGTCATCTTCATCAACGGCGACGGCATGGGCCCGGCTCTGCGCCAGGCCGCCCGCCTGCACTTCACGGGCCTGAACGGCCAGCTCGCCATGGACAAGCTCCCCGTCTCGGGCCAGCTGACCACCGATCCGGACGACCCGAAGGCCGTCATCACCGACTCGGCCGCCGCGGCGACCGCGTGGGCGACGGGCGAGAAGACCTACAACGGCGCGATCAGCGTCGACGTGGACGGCAACCCGCTGGCCACCCTCGGCCAGCAGGCCAAGGCGGCCGGCAAGGCCACCGGCCTGGTCACCACCGCGCAGGTCACCGACGCCTCGCCGGCGGCGTTCTTCTCGAACACCGTCAACCGTTCGGCGCAGGACGAGATCGCGCGCCAGTACATCGAGGTCAGCAAGCCCGACGTCATCCTCGGTGGTGGCGAGGACTGGTGGCTGCCCGCGGGCAGCGCCGGCGCGTTCAAGGACCAGCCCGCCGAGGACCCGTCCGAGGCGAGCAAGGGCACCAAGGGCGACCTCATCAAGAAGGCCAAGAAGGCCGGTTACTCCTACGTCACCAGCGCGGACCAGCTCAGCCGCGCCAAGGGCGGCAAGCTGCTCGGTCTCTTCGCCAACGAGGAGCTGTTCCAGCAGCGTCCCGAGGGCCAGGGCGACGTGTACAGCCCGGTGGTCGGTCTCTCCACGATGACCAGCAAGGCCCTGAGCACGCTGGACAAGAACAAGAAGGGCTTCTTCCTCATGGTTGAGGAGGAGGGCACCGACGAGTTCGCGCACTCCAACAACGCCACCCGCACCCTGCAGTCCATGCAGGAGCTGGAGAAGGCCGTGGCCGTGGCCCGTGCGTACGTCGCCACCCACTCCGACACCCTGCTGGTCATCACCGGTGACCACGAGACCGGCGGCCTGGCCGTCGAGGAGGCCGACGCCGCCGACGAGTCCGGCGACGCCATCTCCGCCGAGGACGGTCCGTTCAGCATCCGCGGCAGCGAGAAGAGCTTCTACATGGACTGGACCACCTCCGGTCACACCGGTGTGGACGTCCCCGTGACCGCGGCCGGCCCGCTGTCCGACCGCTTCACCGGCAAGCACGCCAACACCTACGTCTACGACGTGCTGCGCCAGGCCCTGACGCGCCACTGAGCGACGCGCTGAAGCGCTGACGCGCTGACGCACCGACGACGGAGCCCCGGGGCGATACCGCCCCGGGGCTCCGTCGTCGTGACGGCGCGCGGTTCATCCGTCCGGCTCATGCCCGGGGGCGGCATCGGGGTGAAGAACGGAAGAAGATCCTCCTTGAGGACTAGACCGCCTGCTTTGCCATGCCATTACTCTTGGTGCGGAGTCGTGTCACGCGGCCCATGGAGGAGTGAAAGATGAGGAGCAGCAACCCGGTCTTCTCCCGGCGGGGGTTCTCCCGCGGGGAGGGCTACGCGGGCTTCGGCGGTGCGCAGACGCAGGGCACCCCGTACGCGGGCGGAAACCCGTACGCCGGGACCAACCCCTACGACACGGCGACCCACCAGGCCCCGCCCACTGCCCCGGTGCAGACCGGGCGGATGACGATGGACGACGTCGTCACCAAGACGGCGATCACCCTGGGCACGGTCGTGGTCGGCGCGCTGCTGGCATGGTTCATCCTGCCGGTCAGCCCGACCAGCTACGCCCTCGCGGGCGGCGCCGGGCTGGTGGCCCTGGTCCTCTATGTGGTCCTGATGTTCAAGCGCCGGCCGGTCCCGGGCCTCATCCTGGGCTACGCGGCGTTCGAGGGCATCGCGCTCGGCATCATCAGCGAGATGTACAACACGGCCTGGAACGGCGCCCCCGTGCAGGCGGTGCTCGGCACCATGGCGGTCTTCGCGGGCATGCTGGTGGCGTACCGGACCCGGCTCATCCGGGTCACCCGGCGCTACTACCGGATCGGTATGGGGATCGCCATCGGCTTCCTCATCCTGATCGTCATCAACCTGATCGCCTCCGCGATCGGCGGCGGCGACGGCCTGGGGCTGCGCAGCGGCGGCCTGGGCATCGCGGTCGGCATCATCGGTGTGCTGCTCGGCGCCTTCTTCCTCTCGCTCAACTTCAAGGAGATCGAGGACGGCGTGCGCTACGGCGCCCCGGCCAACGAGGCGTGGTGGGCGGCCTTCGGCCTGACCCTCTCCCTCATCTGGATCTACCTGGAGCTGCTGCGCCTCATCGCCATCCTGCGCGGCGACGACTGACAAGCGGGCATTCAACGGGCCCCGGAGGCATTGCCTTTCGGGGCCCGTTCGCATGCGCGGGGGAGGTCGCTAGCCCAGTCTCCGGGCGGCGCGCCTCAGGTCGTACTCGTGGACGATCGCCTTGGCGTGTCCGTAGGACAGATCGTGCTCGCTACGGAGCCAGCTGACTTTCTCGTCGAAGCGGAGGAAAGCGGGCCCGTCGTCGACCGTGCGAAGCCATTCGCCGATCTCGCGGCCGGTGCAGTTCGGGATGTGAGAGAGCAGGTTCCGGTGGGTCTCTTCAGAGAAGGTCTGGGACATCGGCGCCTCCGGTATGCGTTCCGGTCACCCCACCGTGCCTGAGGCTTCTCCCGATGGCAACAGTGCAACGCGCTCGGTTCTGTGTACGTACCGGTAAGATCCCGGCCGTGCTGGACTGTACGACGCTTCGCGAAGCCGCCGGGATCCTGGCCGGACGCTACCGCTCCCTGCCCCAGAGCAGGCTGCGCGGTGAGGTGGCTGCGGCGGGGCTCGCGCTGGCCCGGGAGCTGGCCGTGCGGGCGCAGCGGATCGAGTTCCCCGCGCGGGAGCCGCTGACGATGCCGGACGACGGGATCTTCGCCGTCGGCGACCAGATCGCGGTGGCCGCCCACGAGCTGGCCGCGGCGCTGGAGCCCTGCCCGGACCTGGCCCCTGTACGCGACGAGGCCGTGTCCCGGATCCGGGACACGGCCTCGCGCTGCGGTCTGTAGGGGGGAACCGGCGGCACCGCCGGTCAGAGGGAGGCGACCACCCGGTCGGCCAGGACGTACACCGACTCCTCGCCGAAGGTGAAGGTGAGCGCGTAGCCGCCGGCCACCGCGGAGCCGCCCAGCAGGACCGGGGACTCGCCGCGGTCCAGGGCGTCGCAGAGCCGGTCCGCGGTCTCGCGGTCGCCCGGGGTCATGCAGAGCGTGGTGCCGTCGGCGAAGACGTAGACGTCCAGCGTGCCGAGCGGGCCGGGCCGTACGTCGGCCAGCGGCATCCGCAGGTCGGCGAGTTCGCCGAGGCGCTCGGCGGTCTGCTCCTGGTTGGCAACGACCGGGGCCGGCGCGGCGAAGTCCGGGTCGGAGGGGTGCCGGAAGGGCACCGGGCCGACGGGGCCGGACTCCAGTCCGGTCAGGTCCGCCTGGCGGGGCAGGAACGGGCCGTACGGCAGGACCTCGTAGTCCGCCCCCGCGGCGCCCGTACCGGAACCGGTGCCGCCGAAGATCTGGACGTCGAGCTGGGCGTCGGCGACGGCGTCGCCCGCCTCGCCGGTGCCGTAGGCCAGGGGAGCCTCCTGCGCGGCCCAGAAGGCCCGCGCCTCGGCGAGCTCCCGCTCGCGCTCGTCGGCGAGGGCGTCCGCGACAGCAGTGCGTATGGCCTCGACGCCCGGGGTCTCCGTGGCCGCACGCGCGGCCGGCACGGCGGCATGTGCGGCAGTGGCCGCCGCCAGGTCCGCGCGCAGGGCGGCGACGTCGCGACGAACGCCGCGCGTGGCGAACAGCGCGGCGGAGCCGGCGGCCACGGCGGTTGCCGCACCCGTCAGCAGGACGAGGAACATGGCGCTCACTGGCGTACTCCCGACTGTGCTTTCCCGAGCCTGGCCCCCTGTACACACCACTGTGCACTCAAATCCATGGCCTCTGCAGTGCGGAACGTCACGATATGAGTAGGTCCAAAGTCTTGGGCCGGTCGGGTGGTGCACTCCTGACCTGGGCAAACGACCGCCCCCGGGGGAAGGTCACATCCCGGGGGCGGTTGCATTGCGACTTAGGACACGCGCACGGGTGTTACGACAGACGTTCGATGACCATGGCCATGCCCTGGCCGCCGCCGACGCACATCGTCTCCAGGCCGAACTGCTTGTCGTGCCACTGCAGCGAGTTGATCAGCGTCGTGGTGATGCGGGCGCCGGTCATGCCGAAGGGGTGGCCCACGGCGATCGCGCCGCCGTTGACGTTGAGGCGGTCGATGTCGACGCCCAGGTCCCGGTAGGAGGGGATGACCTGCGCGGCGAAGGCCTCGTTCATCTCGACCAGGTCGATGTCGCCGATGGCCAGCCCGGCCCGCTTGAGCGCCTGGCGGGAGGCCTCGACCGGGCCGTGGCCCATGATCTCCGGGGACAGGGCGGACACGCCGGTGGACACCACGCGGGCGAGCGGTGTGATGCCGAGTTCGCGGGCCTTGGTGTCGCTCATGACGACCAGCGCGGCCGCGCCGTCGTTCAGCGGGCAGCAGTTGGCGGCGGTGACGGTGCCGTCGGGCCGGAAGACCGGCTTCAGCCCCTGCACGCCCTCCAGGGTGACGCCGGCGCGCGGGCCGTCGTCCTTGGTGACCACGGTGCCGTCGGGCAGCGTCACGGGCGTGATCTCGCGCTCCCAGAACCCCTTCTTGACGGCCTCCTCGGCCAGGTTCTGCGAGCGCACGCCGAACTCGTCCTGCTCGGCGCGGGTGATGCCCTTCAGTGCGGCGAGGTTCTCCGCGGTCTGTCCCATCGCGATGTACGCGTCCGGGACCAGGCCGTCCTCGCGCGGGTCGTGCCACACGCCCCCGCCCTGCTCGGCGCGGGACGCGGTGCGTGCCTCGGCCTCCGCGAAGAGCGGGTTGTGGGTGCCGGGCATGCCGTCGGAGCTGCCCTTGACGAACCGCGACACCGTCTCGACACCCGCCGAGATGAAGACGTCGCCCTCGCCCGCCTTGATGGCGTGCAGCGCCATCCGGGTGGTCTGCAGCGAGGAGGAGCAGTAGCGCGTCACGGTGCAGCCCGGGAGGTGGTCCATGCCCATCTGCACGGCCACGATGCGGCCCAGGTTGTGGCCCTGCTCGCCGCCGGGCAGACCGCAGCCGAGCATCAGGTCGTCGATGTCCCGCGGGTCGAGCTGCGGGACCTTGGCCAGCGCCGCCTGGATGATGGTGGCGGTGAGGTCGTCGGGGCGCAGGTCCTTCATGGACCCCTTCATGGCCCGGCCGATGGGGGAGCGGGCGGCAGAGACGATCACGGCTTCGGGCATCGCGACTCCTCGTCGAGGCGGCGTCGGAAACGGCTGTACTCCTGGGGAAGTTACCTGTACGTAGCGCACCCAGTCACGTCTTGCGCGCTGTGACTCGGGCCTCTTTCTGAGCGCCCGCTTAGCCCGCGGCGGGCATGCGATGCTGCCCGGGTGAACATCGAGGACCTGGTGCGGCTGCGGCAGGCGCGGGACGCGATCGACCGCGACTACGCGGAGCCCCTGGACGTGCCCGAGCTGGCCCGCGGGGCGCTGATGTCGACCGGTCACTTCGCGCGCAGCTTCCGGGCCGCGTTCGGCGAGACGCCGTACAGCTACCTCATGACGCGCCGGATCGAGCGCGCCAAAGCACTGCTGCGGCGCGGCGACCTGTCGGTCACCGAGGTGTGCTTCGCGGTCGGCTGTACCTCGCTGGGCTCCTTCAGCTCCCGCTTCACGGAACTGGTCGGCGAGACCCCGAGCGCGTACCGGGCACGCGACCACGAGCACGGCGCGGCGATCCCGGCGTGCGTGGCCAAGATGTTCACCCGCCCCGTCAGGAACGGAGCGGCGGGGAACCCCACCCGGCCCTAGCGTGTGGCCATGGACATCACGCTTTCGCAGTGCTTCATCGCCGTCGACGACCACGACAAGGCACTCGCCTTCTACCGCGACGTCCTGGGCCTGGAGGTCCGCAACGACGTCGGCTTCGAGGGCATGCGCTGGGTCACCGTCGGCTCTCCCGCGCAGCCGGACGTCGACATCGTCCTGGAACCGCCGCTCGCCAATCCCAACGCCTCGCCCGCCGACAAGCAGGCGATGGCCGAGCTGATGGCCAAGGGCATGCTCCGCGGCGTCATCTTCTCGACGCCCGACTGCGACGCGACCTTCGAACGCATCAGCGCGGCGGGCGCCGAAGTCCTCCAGGAGCCGATGGACCAGCCCTACGGCGTCCGCGACTGCGCCTTCCGCGACCCCTCGGGCAACCTCCTGCGCTTCAACCAGCCCCGCTGAGGCACGCCCCAGGGGGGCGCCCGTGCGGGGCGGGCGTCAGTTCTGGGCGGCTTCGGCCGCTGCCGCGGCGGCCTCGGCCGCCTCGGCCGCCAGGGTGGGATCGTCGGTGTCGGGCAGTCGGCGGCGACGGCGGCGCTTGAGGAGGGCCCAGCGGCCGCGGGGGCCGGAGACGCTGCCGGAGGCGGCCACGACCTCGGTGCCCGCCTCGCCCGCCGCCTCGGCGGCGGCCTGGGCGACCGGCATGAAGCCCTCGCCGCGACGCGCGTCCGGCCGCTCGTCCTCCTCGGGCCACAGCCCGAGCGCCGAGCAGAGGGTCGGCAGCATCGCCATGGCGGCGGTCGCGTACCCCTCGGCGGAGGGGTGGTAGTTGTCCGGGCCGAACATCTCGCGCGGCCGCGACTCGAACTCGGGCCCCAGGAGGTCGCCGAGCGACACGGTACGGCCGCCCATCCCGACGACCGCGATGGTCTGCGCGGCGGCCAGTTGCCGGCTCTGGCGGCGGGCGATCCACCGCAGCGGCTGGTACACCAGCTCGATCGTGCCGAGGTCCGGGCAGGTGCCCACGATCACCTCGACGCCCGCCTCGCGCAGCCGCCCCACCGCGTCGGACAGCATCCGCACCGAGATCGCCAGCGGCATCCGCCGGGTCACGTCGTTCGCGCCGATCATCACCACGCACAGGTCGGGCGCCGGGCCCGCGTCCTTCGCCAGCAGAAGATCGACCTGGCGGGCCAGGTCGTCGGACTTCGCACCGGGGTTCGCCACATTGACCAGCCGCACCGGCCGTTCCGCCACCGCGGCCAGGCCGGACGCGAGCAACGCGCCGACCGTCTGACTCGCCCGGTGGACGCCCTGACCCGCCGCCGTCGAATCGCCCGTGAGGGCCAGCACGATGGGCCGTTCGCTGCTGCTCAGCGCGAAGGCGGCGCCGTAGTGGCCCCCCGCGCGCGGGGGGATGGCGTCCGAGCCGCCGACGACGCGGCGGGCGAGCGCGGCCTCGGTCAGCACCAGGCCGACCGCAGCCCCGCCCAGGAGCCCGATCCCGCCTCCTCCGTACGCGGCGGCCGTCGCGATCCGCCGTGCCACCCTTGCCCTGGACAAGTCCACCTCCGTGCCGCGCACGGGCCCCCGTCGGCCCGCAATGGTTACAACACCTTGTTGCCCCGTCCGATGCCCGGCGCAACCGTCGTCAGGTCAGGCGCTCCTGCGCGACGAACCAGGCCAGCTGGGTGCGGTTCGCGGTGCCCGTGGACTCCATGAGCGACCGGATCCTGCGCTGCAGCGTGCGCAGCGATATGCCGAGCTGGGAGGCGATCGCCTTGTCGGGCAGCCCCGACATCAGCAGGGAGAGCAGCTGCTCGTCGAGCTCGGGGGAGCCGGGGAACCCCGGGTCCTCCTCCGCGTCGCCCACGGCCGGCATCCGCAGCGGCGTGCCGCGCAGCCAGCGGTCCTCGAACAGCTCCAGGAGGGCGTCCACCAGCACCGACGGGTGCAGCAGCAACAGCCCGGCGGAGGAGACCACCGACCGGTCGCGGCCGCCGGACAGCGGCAGCAGGGCCCGTTCCGCGTCGACGATCATCAGCTTCATGGGGATGGTCGGCGCGGCCCGTGCCAGCTCGCCCGGCTCGACGAAGCCGGGCATGTCGGCGGCGCCCGGGTAGACCAGTGCGGTCGTCTCGTACAGCGAGCGGTACTCGACCCCGGAGGCCAGCCGCTCCTTCTGCACGAAGTTGCCCGCGGAGGAGACGTAGGGCGGCCGTACGAACGTCAGTACCTCCTTGCGCGCCTCGCGCTGGAGCTGTTCGATGATGTGCTGCTGCTCGGCCTCGCCGTGGACCACCTCGGCGATGCCGCCGGGCATCACCGGTTCGGCCGGTCGCGACGGGCGGGCGGTGGCGAGTGCGGTGAGCCGCGCCCGCACGGCGGCGAGGCCGGACTCCACCGCGGCCAGACCGCTGAGCGCGGCGGCGTAGTCGGCGGTGTCCGTGCCGGCCCCGGTGCGGTTCGGGTGTCGCTCGGTCATGGCCCACCCCCCGGTTGTACTGGCCCGGTGTCGTAGGTGCGACGTGTCGTGATCGCGCCACGATGCGACTCTACATCCGGACCTACCGGGGCGTACGTAACACCAAGGTGAAGCGTGCGGTGACCGCCTCCCCCGGGAGCGGCCCGGCGCACGAAAACCGCTTACCCTGGCCTCACAATCTCGGAGAACCCGGAGACAATGGTGCAGTTCCACGACTCGATGATCAGCCTCGTCGGCAACACCCCGCTCGTGAGGCTCAACAGCGTGACCGCAGGGATCCAGGCCACCGTCCTGGCCAAGGTCGAGTACTTCAACCCGGGCGGCTCGGTGAAGGACCGGATCGCGCTGCGCATGATCGAGGCCGCGGAGAAGAGCGGCGAGCTCAAGCCGGGCGGCACGATCGTGGAGCCGACCTCGGGCAACACGGGCGTGGGACTGGCGATCGTGGCCCAGCAGAAGGGCTACAAGTGCGTCTTCGTCTGCCCCGACAAGGTGTCCACCGACAAGATCAACGTGTTGCGCGCCTACGGGGCCGAGGTCGTGGTCTGCCCCACCGCCGTGGACCCCGAGCACCCCGACTCCTACTACAACGTCTCCGACCGCCTGGTGCGCGAGATCCCCAACGCCTGGAAGCCGGACCAGTACAGCAATCCCAACAACCCGGCCTCGCACTACCACTCCACCGGCCCTGAGCTGTGGGACCAGACCGAGGGGCGGATCACGCACTTCGTGGCGGGCGTCGGCACCGGCGGCACCATCTCCGGCACCGGCCGCTATCTCAAGGACGCCTCCGACGGCGCGGTCCGTGTCGTCGGCGCCGACCCCGAGGGCTCCGTCTACAGCGGCGGCAGCGGCCGCCCGTACCTGATCGAGGGCGTCGGCGAGGACTTCTGGCCCACCGCGTACGACCGCACGGTGGCCGACGAGATCGTGGCCGTCTCCGACAAGGACGCCTTCCAGATGACCCGGCGCCTGGCCAAGGAGGAGGGCCTGCTGGTCGGCGGCTCCTGCGGCATGGCCGTCGTCGCGGCGCTGCGGGTGGCCGAGCGCCTCGGCCCGGACGACGTGGTCGTCGTGCTGCTGCCGGACTCCGGCCGCGGCTACCTGTCGAAGATCTTCAACGACGAGTGGATGGCCGACTACGGCTTCCTGGAGGAGGGCACCGGCCAGGCCCGCGTGGCCGACGTCCTGGACCGCAAGGACCGCGGCCTGCCGCACCTGGTGCACATGCACCCCGAGGAGACCGTCGGCCAGGCCATCGAGGTGCTGCGCGAGTACGGCGTCTCGCAGATGCCGATCGTCAAGCCGGGCGCCGGCCACCCCGACGTCATGGCCGCCGAGGTCATCGGCTCCGTCGTGGAGCGCGAGCTGCTGGACGCGCTGTTCACCCAGCGCGCCACCCTCGGCGACCCGCTGGAGCGGCACATGTGCGCGCCGCTGCCGCAGGTCGGCTCGGGCGAGCCGGTCGCCGACCTGATGGCCGTCCTCGGCACCGCCGACGCGGCCGTCGTGCTGGTCGAGGGCAAGCCCACGGGCGTCGTGAGCAGGCAGGACCTGCTGGCCTTCCTGGCCGAGACCGCCAAGTAGCCGGCACGCGGAGGACTGCGGCGGGAGCGGCGAGGGTTTCGCAGAAGTGGTACATCCGCGTCACGTCCGCGCAGCACGGTCTTAACACGGCTCCGGCACATTGGTCGGTGTCAGCAGGACGGGCGGGAAGTCCCGGACCGGCCGGCTGACAGCGTGGATGTGGCGCCAAGGACCTCCGGAGCGGCTCCCGGACCTCCATGGTGACCCCAGGACGTGAGGCCAGGCCCTGACCCGGCCCGCGTCCCTCGCGGGGACCGCCGTCGTCCCGCCCCCCGGGCGACCGGGGGTGCGGCGGTCCCCGCGCAAGGCGTCGGAGAGCGGCCCGCGTATCAACGCGGGCCGCTCTTCTGATAAAGAGACCGCGTGATCAACGCACAGGTGTTCGCCGCCGTCGAGGAATCCGTACGCGCCATCGCCGACGAGGAGGCGCTCTCCCGCTTCGGCAGGCTCGCCGCGGGCGACATCAGCGAGAAGAAGGGGCCGCGGGACCTGGTCACGGTCGCGGACCACCGGGTCGAGGAACGCCTCACGCGGACGCTCACCGCACTGCTCCCCGGCTCCGCGGTGATCGGCGAGGAGGCCGTGCACGGCGACCCCGGACTGCTGGACGCCTGGCTGGGCGAGGCCCCGGTCTGGATCATCGACCCGGTCGACGGCACCTCCAACTTCGTCCGCGGCGACGCCTCCTTCGTCACCCAGGTCGCGCTGGCCGCCCGCGGCGAACTGCTGGCGTGCTGGGTGTACCGGCCGGTGGACGGCGTCCTCGCCACCGCGCGGCGCGGCGCGGGCGCACGGTCCGGCGGGCGCCCGCTGCGACTGCCGGCCGTCGGGAGCGGCCCGGACGAGGTCCTGCTGGTCGCCGGGGCCCGCCCGGCGAACCTCACCCCCCACCAGCATCGCGCCCTGTACGACCTCGGCCCCGGGCAGGGGATCAAGCCCTGCGCGAGCGGTTCGGCCGGCTGCGACTACCTCGACGTGGCCCTGGGCCGGCTGGACGCGGCCACGTACGCCTACGACAACCCCTGGGACCACTCCCCGGGCGTGCTCCTCGTCGCCGAGGCGGGCGGCACGGTCCTGTCCGCGGACGGGCTGCCCTTCCGTATGACGGGCGGGCCGCAGCAGTTCGCGGCGGCCCGTGACGAGGCGGCGGCGCGGCGCGTCGTGGCGCTGCTCGCGGGCTGACGCCGGGCGTCAGTCCTCCCAGGCGTCCGGGTCCCTGCGGCGGGCGCGCTCCCGCTCGCGGTCGGTGAACAGCCACCCCATGGACTGGGCGACGTTGACGCCCACGATCCCGGCCCAGGCGATGAGCAGGCCCGGCAGATGCTCGTTCGCGCCGATGGCGGAGAGCGGGATGGCCATGATGAGGGAGAAGCCGGCGAAGCCGTAGCGGGCGCCGAAGCGGCTGCGGCTCTCGTCGCCCCGCGGCCCGACCTGGCGGCCGGCACGGGCGAACGCCGTCTGGTGCTGGGCCAGTTCACGGCGCACGCGCCGCTCGACCTGTGCGTCGATGCGCTGGTCGATCTTCTCCAGGAAGGAGTCGACGAGTGCGGACTCGTACTCCTCCCCGAGGTCCTTGCGCGCCTGAAGGGTGGCGGCGAATTCCTTCTTGAGCTCTGGGTCGCGGGCGTCCATGACGCCACCGTACGGACGGCGACACGGCGTGGCACTGGGGGAAACCCCCGAACCTTCTCAGGGGCGCTCCCCCCTCCCCAGTAGGGTCGGGCCGTGACCGCTACCCAGCCCCTGCTGACCGCGCTGTACGACGACCACGGCGACCGCCCCGACGCGCTCGTCGTCGCGGGGGCCGCCAGTTCCCGCGAACGGCTGCTGGCCGCGGCCGGGGCCGTGGCACGCCGGATCGCCGGGGCGCCCGCGGTGGCCGTGCACGCCACGGCGACGCTGGAGACGGTGGTCGCGGTCGTCGGCGGGCTGCTCGCGGGCGTGCCGGTGGTGCCGGTGCCGCCCGACGCGGGCCCGGCCGAGCGCGGGCACATCATCGAGGACTCCGGGGCGGTCGCGGCGCCCCCGGTCGACCTCGCGGAAAGCGCCGCCTTCGAGGGCGCGGAGCCGGGACCGGACACCACCGCCCTCGTGCTGTACACCTCCGGTACGACCGGTGCCCCCAAGGGCGTCCTCGTGCCGCGCCGCGCCATCGCCGCCGACCTGGACGCGCTCGCCGGGGCCTGGGAGTGGACCGCGCAGGACACGCTCGTCCACGGCCTGCCGCTGTTCCATGTGCACGGGCTCGTGCTCGGCGTGCTGGGCGCCCTGCGTACCGGCAGCCGCCTGGTCCACACCGGGCGCCCGGCCCCGGGGGCGTACGCGCGGGCGGGCGGCAGCCTGTACTTCGGCGTCCCCACCGTCTGGGGCCGCGTGGCCGCCGACCCGGAGGCCGCCAAGGCGCTCCGCGGCGCCCGGCTGCTGGTGTCCGGCAGCGCGCCGCTGCCCGCGCCGGTCTTCCGGGACCTGGAGGCGCTGACCGGGCAGCGCCCCGTCGAGCGCTACGGCATGACGGAGACCCTGATCACGGTGAGCACCCGCGCCTCCGGGGAGCGGCGGCCCGGTTCCGTCGGCCTGCCGCTGCCGGGCATCCGCACCCGGATCGCGGCCCAGCCCGGCGAGGAGATCGGGGAACTGCAGCTCACCGGGTCGACGCTCTTCGACGGCTACCTCGGACGGCCCGAGGCCACCACCGCGTCGTACACCGAGGACGGCTGGTTCCGCACCGGGGACATCGCGGCGGTCGACCCGGACGGCATGCACCGCATCGTCGGCCGGGCCTCCACCGACCTGATCAAGTCCGGCGGCTACCGGATCGGCGCCGGCGAGGTCGAGAACGCCCTGCTGGACCACCCCGCGGTGCGGGAGGCGGCGGTGGTCGGCTCACCGCACGCGGATCTCGGCCAGGAGATCGTGGCGTACGTCGTCGCCGACGGGGTGACCGAGCGGGAACTGATCGACTTCGTCGCCGGGCACCTGTCGGTGCACAAGCGCCCCCGCAAGGTGCGCTTCCTGGCCGAACTGCCGCGCAACGCGATGGGCAAGCCCCAGAAGAAGCTGCTGCCGCCCGCGTAGGCCCGCGGGCGGGCGGCCATGGCAGGCTTGCCGCAGAAGCAGGAACCGTGGGAACAGCGGGAACGGGACGGGGAGAGGCCAGATGTCGACGGACAACGACACCGCGTCGGCGCGCCTGATGAAGCTGTTCGAGGCCCATCGCCTCACTCCCACCCAGCGCCGGATCGCCCACTGCCTCGTGCGGCGTGCCGCCGACGCGCCCTTCCTGTCCAGCGTCGAGGTCGCCGAACTGGCCGGTGTCAGCCAGCCTTCCGTGACGCGCTTCGCCGTCGCCCTCGGCTTCGACGGCTACCCGGCGCTCCGCCGCCACCTGCGGGAGGTCGTGCCCGCCGCGATGCCCGAGGGCCGGCCGGCCGGCGACACGTACAACGAGTACCAGGAGGCCGTCCAGGCCGAGATCGAGAACCTGCGGCACCTCGCGGCACTCCTCGCCGACCCGGGCCCCGTCGCCCGGGCCGGGGCGCTGCTGGCCGGGTCCCGCCCGCTGCTCGTGCTCGGCCTGCGCGCGGCCGCCGCCCAGGCGCGCGGCTTCGGCTACTTCGCGGGCAAGGTGCACCCCGACGTGCGCCTGCTCGACGAGGGCGGCAGCATGCTCGCCGACCGCGTCGACGCCGCGGTGCTGGCCGGGGCGAGCGCGCTGCTGTGCTTCGCCCTGCCGCGGCACCCGCGCGAGGTGGTCGAGGCGCTCGCCTACGCCCGCGGGGCGGGGCTGACCGTCGTCACGGTGGCCGACAGCGCCTTCGCGCCGGTCGCGGCGCACTCCGACATCCTGCTCCCGGCGGCGGTGGGCACCGGGCTCGCCTTCGACACCGCGTGCGCGCCGATGCTGCTCGGGCGGGTGCTGCTGGAGGCCATGTGCGACGGCCTGCCCGACGCGCAGGCCCGGCTGGAGGAGTTCGACGCGAAGGCGGCGGCCGCGGGCCTGTTCGTGGAGTGACCAGGCCCCAGGGCCCGGCCCCCGTTCTCCTCACGGAATTCTGATGTTCGCCGAGTAATCTCCCCCCTCGACATGTGACGGAGCGCGAGGGAGGGGCAGGACGTGGTACGCGGAACATATGTGCTGGCAAGGGTCGCGGTTCTGGTGCGGGCGGCGGCGTGCCGGCTGTGGTGGCTCGGAGTCGTCGCGGCGGGGATCGGGGTCCTCGTCCCCGGCCTGACCGGGCGGCGCATCGGCGTCCTCGGCGGCGCCGCCCTGTTCGTCGTGGGCGCTTTCGTCGCGTTCTTCGCGCGGCGCCGGCGGTACGCGGTCCTGGCCGGGCGGGCGGAGCGTGCCCCCAAGTCCGTGTTCCTCCAGGACCGTCGCGTCACGGCCCGCGGCTGGGCGCGCTCGCGCCGCTGGTGGCTGCTGGGCGCCTTCGCCGTCGCCCTGGCCTCCGGCGTCGCCGTCCCCGCGGCGGCCGGGATGCTGCTCGCGGGACTCGGCGCGGGCCTGTGGGCCAAGGCGGTCGGCATAGGCCGCTGGGAGCGTGCGCACGACGAACTGCTCTGGGTCCGCCCCGAGCACGCCGGCCGTGGCCCCGCCGCGCCGTCCGTCCCCTCGTACGAGGCCACCGGCCCCGTCGCAGGCGACGCTGGCCCCGGCGGCACCCGTCGCCGCCTCCCCGCAGCCACCCGCTGAGCGGGCGGGCCCCGCGCCCGGGCCCGGTCGCGCGGCGCCCCGCGCCGCTCAGCCGCCCGACTCGGTGACGAGTTCCGCGAGGGTCTGGGCGCGGCGCAGGGTGCGGAAGCGCGGGGGGTCGCCGGTGTGGCCGTGGACGGCGGGGCGGGGCAGGGAGTTGTAGGCGAAGTGTGTGGAGAAGTAGTAGGCGCCGGTGTCGAGGAGGGCGACGAGGTCGCCCTCCTCCAGCAGGGGGAGGGCCCGCGCGGAGGCGACGAGGTCGCCCGCGAAGCAGCAGGGGCCGGCGATGTCCTGGAGGACGGGGTCGCCCCGCTTCGCGCGGCCCTTGCCGTCGAGCGCCAGTACGCGCAGCGGCCAGGCCCCGGGGGCGAAGACGGTGCGCGTGGCGACCTGCGCGCCGGCGTGGGTGACCGCG
Source organism: Streptomyces sp. RLA123 (assembly GCF_056270165.1). NCBI lineage: Bacteria > Bacillati > Actinomycetota > Actinomycetes > Kitasatosporales > Streptomycetaceae > Streptomyces > Streptomyces sp. RLA123. Next base: position 4,860,552 of record NZ_JBWDOR010000003.1, read on the forward strand.
ATGGCCCGACCGCCCGCGGACTTGGTGTACTCCACGCGTGCGAGGACCGTGCCGTGCCGGGCCAGCAGTGAGCGGCCGAACTCGGTGACGAGTCCGTAGCGCCCGTCGAAGAGCCCGGGGACGGCTGCCCGCAGCACCCCGGCGTACTCGGCGAAGGTGGGCCTCATGTCGTCGGAGGTGAAGTCGACCGGCAGGCCGCCGCCGATGTCGATGACGTGGACCCGCTGCCGTCCGGCCTCGTGGTTGACGCGCTCGGCGAGTTCGTACGTGGCGCGGACGCCGGCCGCCATGAGTTCCAGGGGGACGCCCTGGGAGCCGGTGTGCGTGTGGAGGCGCGTCAGCCACGGGCGGTCGAGGAAGGCCCGGACGACCTGGTCGGCGGCGCCCTCGTCGCGCAGCGCGACGCCGAATTTCGAGGTGGCGGTCGCGGTGCTCATCGCGCCGATGCTGCCTCCGCCGACCTGCGGGTTGACGCGGAGCCCGAGGGGCGCGGCCGTCCCGGACCGCACGAGCCGGTCCAGCCGGGCGAGTTCCTGGAAGTTGTCGGCGTTGACGGCGATGCCGAGGGCGAGGGCCTCGGCGAGTTCGGCGGGCGTCTTGGCGGGGGAGTCCAGCACGATGCGGTCCGCGGGCACGCCCGCCGCCCGCGCCAGCGCGAGTTCCCCGGGACTGGCGACCTCGGCCCCGATGCCCTCCTCCGCCAGCAGCCGCAGCACCGGTACGAGCGAGGCGGCCTTGACGGCGAAGGTGTGCGTGACCTCGACACCGGGTGTCGCGAAGCCGTCCCGCAGGGCCGCAGCGGAGGCGCGGATCCCGTCCAGGTCCAGCAGGCCGGCCACCGGCTGCTCCGGTCCGACCAGTCCCTGTTCCACGGCGGCGCTCAGGACGTCGCCTCGTCGGCTCATGCCTCCATGGTGGCGCGGGCGGACAATTCCCTCAGGGGAACAGACCCGGTTGACTGGGGCTATTCACCAGGCAAGGATGTGAATGATTCAATCCAGTCGCGAGGAGGCAGGGGTATGACCGCACCCGGCAGCGGACCGAGGACCGTGCGCGCACCGCGCGGCAGCGCGCTCACGACACAGGGCTGGCAGCAGGAAGCAGCGCTGCGCATGCTGCAGAACAACCTCGACCCCGAGGTCGCCGAGCACCCCGAGAAGCTCGTCGTGTACGGCGGCACCGGCAAGGCCGCCCGCGACTGGCGCTCCTTCGACGCGATGGTCCGCACCCTTCAGGGGCTGAAGCAGGACGAGACGATGCTCGTCCAGTCCGGCCGCCCGGTCGGCGTGATGCAGACCCACGAGTGGGCGCCGCGCGTGCTCATCGCCAACTCCAACCTGGTCGGCGACTGGGCCAACTGGGAGGAGTTCCGGCGCCTGGAGGCGCTGGGCCTGACCATGTACGGCCAGATGACGGCCGGTTCGTGGATCTACATCGGCACCCAGGGCATCCTCCAGGGCACGTACGAGACCTTCGCCGCCGTCGCCGAGAAGAAGTTCGGCGGCAGCCTGTCCGGCACCATCACGCTCACCGCCGGGCTCGGCGGAATGGGCGGCGCCCAGCCGCTCGCCGTCACCATGAACGGCGGCGTCGTCATCTGCATCGATGTCGACCCGCGCGCCATCGAGCGCCGTATCGAGCACCGCTACCTGGACGTGCGCGCCGACTCCCTGGACCACGCCCTCGCCCTGGCCACCGAGGCCCGCGACCGGCGCAAGGCGCTCAGCATCGGCGTGCTGGGCAACGCCGCCGAGCTGGTGCCGCAGCTGCTGGCCATGGACGCGCCCATCGACATCGTCACCGACCAGACCTCTGCGCACGACCCGCTGGCCTATCTGCCGATCGGCGTCGACTTCGAGGACATGGCCTCCTACGCGGCCGAGAAGCCCGCCGAGTTCACCCAGCGGGCCCGCGAGGCGATGGCGAAGCACGTCGAGGCCATGGTCGGCTTCATGGACGCCGGCGCCGAGGTCTTCGACTACGGCAACTCCATCCGCGGCGAGGCCCAGCTCGCGGGCTACGAGCGCGCGTTCGCCTTCCCCGGCTTCGTCCCCGCCTACATCCGCCCGCTGTTCTGCGAGGGCAAGGGCCCCTTCCGCTGGGCGGCGCTGTCCGGCGACCCGGCCGACATCGCCAAGACCGACAGGGCGATCCTGGAGCTCTTCCCGGAGAACGAGTCCCTGGCCCGCTGGATCAAGCTGGCCGGTGAGCGCGTCCACTTCCAGGGCCTGCCCGCGCGCATCTGCTGGCTCGGCTACGGCGAGCGCGACAAGGCCGGTGAGCGCTTCAACGAGATGGTCGCCGACGGCACCCTGGCCGCCCCGGTGGTCATCGGCCGCGACCACCTCGACGCGGGCTCGGTGGCCTCCCCGTACCGCGAGACCGAGGCCATGCTCGACGGCTCCGACGCCATCGCCGACTGGCCGTTGCTCAACGCCATGGTCAACGTCGCCTCCGGCGCCTCCTGGGTCTCCATCCACCACGGCGGCGGCGTCGGCATCGGCCGCTCGATCCACGCCGGCCAGGTCACCGTCGCCGACGGCACCAAGCTCGCGGGCGAGAAGATCCGCCGCGTGCTCACCAACGACCCCGGCATGGGTGTCATCCGGCACGTCGACGCGGGCTACGACCGCGCGGACGAGGTCGCGGCCGAGCGCGGGGTGCGCGTCCCGATGCGCGAGGACGGAACCGCGTGACCTCCTCGTTCCACGAGATGTGGAAGGAGTTGCGGCCGATCGGCCGCAACTCCGGCTCCGGCGGCTACCGCCGCTACGCCTGGTCCGGCGCGGACACCGACTGCCGCGCCTGGTTCCGGGCGCAGGCCGAGAGCCGGGGACTGGCCTACGAACTGGACCGCAACGGCAACCAGTGGGCCTGGCTCGGCGACGCCACGGCCGGGGACGCCGTCGTCACCGGTTCGCACCTGGACTCGGTGCCGGACGGCGGCGCCTTCGACGGCCCGCTCGGCGTCGTGTCCTCCTTCGCGGCGCTGGACGAACTGCGCGCCCGCGGCGCCCGCCCGGGCAGGCCGCTGGCGATCGTCAACTTCGGCGACGAGGAGGGCGCGCGCTTCGGACTGGCCTGCGTCGGCTCCCGGCTGACCGCCGGGCAGCTCACCCCGGACAAGGCCCGGCAACTGCGCGACGGCGACGGCGTCACCCTCGCGCAGGCCATGGAGCGCGCCGGCCACGACCCGCAGGCCATCGGCCCGGATCCCGAACGCCTCGCCCGGATCGGCGCGTTCGTCGAACTCCACGTGGAGCAGGGCCGGGCGCTCGCCGACACCCCGCACGCGGTGGGCGTCGCCTCCGCAATCTGGCCGCACGGCCGCTGGCGGTTCGACTTCCACGGCGAGGCCAACCACGCGGGCACCACCCGTCTGGACGACCGCCACGACCCGATGCTGACGTACGCCGGCACCGTGCTCGCGGCCCGCGAGCGGGCCCGGCTGGCGGGGGCGCTGGCCACCTTCGGCAAGGTCGGCGTCGAGCCCAACGGTGTCAACGCCATCGCCTCCCTGGTCCGCGGCTGGCTGGACTCGCGCGCGGCCGACGAGGCGACCCTCGCCGGGCTCGTCGGGGAGATCGAGCGGGCCGCGGTGGAGCGGGGCGAGCGCGACGGCGTCGCGGTCAGCGTGACCCGCGAGTCGTTCACCCCGGTCGTGGAGTTCGCCCACGACCTGCGCGACGAACTCGCCGGGCTGCTCGGTGGGGGTGCCACCGCCGGAGGCGGCGGGAGTGTCCCCGTGCTGCCGACCGGCGCGGGACACGACGCCGGCATCCTCTCGGAGGCGGTCCCGACCGCCATGCTGTTCGTACGGAACCCCACCGGGGTGTCGCACTCCCCGGCGGAGACCGCGACCGAGGACGACTGCCTGGCCGGGGTGACCGCACTCACCGACGTACTGGAGGGCCTGGCGTGTCACTGACCCCGCAGAGCTACTGGGCCGAGCACGCCTGGACCGGCGGCCGGGTCCGGTCGGGCGTGGTCGTGGAGACCACCGCCGACGGCCGGATCGGCGCGGTGCGCACCGGCGTCCCGGCGGCGCCGGTGGGCGCGGTCACGCTGCGCGGGCTGACCCTGCCGGGCCTGGCCAACGCCCACAGCCACGCCTTCCACCGGGCGCTGCGCGGCACCGTGCAGGCGGGCGCGGGCACGTTCTGGACCTGGCGCGAGGTGATGTACGCGGTCGCCGGGCGGCTCACGCCCGAGAACTACTTCGCCCTCGCCAAGGCCGCGTACGCGGAGATGGCGCTGGCCGGCATCACCTGCGTCGGCGAGTTCCACTACGTGCACCACCGGCCGGGGGGCGCGCCGTACGCCGACCCCAACGCGATGGGGGAGGCCCTGATCGCCGCCGCCCACGAGGCCGGCATCCGCATCACGCTGCTGGACACCGTCTACCTCTCCTCCGGTTTCGGCGCTGCCCCCGAGTCGCACCAACTGCGCTTCAGCGACGGCGACGCGGAGTCCTGGGCCGAGCGTGCTGCCGGCCTGCGCGACGGCTCGCAGGTGCGGATCGGCGCCGCCGTGCACTCGGTGCGGGCGGTCCCCGCGGGGGAGTTGGGCACCGTCGTGCGCTGGGCGCGGGACCGGCAGGCCCCGCTGCACGTGCATCTGTCGGAGCAGCCCGCGGAGAACGAGGCCTGCCAGGCCGCGTACGGCGTCAGCCCCACCCGGCTGCTCGCCGACCACGGCGTGCTCGGCCCGCGCACCTCGGCCGTCCACGCCACGCATCTCACCCCCGAGGACATCGCGCTGCTCGGCGGCTCCGGGACGACGATCTGCATGTGCCCCACCACCGAACGCGACCTCGCCGACGGCATCGGCCCCGCCCGGGCGCTCCAGGAGGCGGGCAGCGCGCTCAGCCTCGGCAGCGACAGCCACGCGGTGATCGACCTGTTCGAGGAGGCGCGCGCGATGGAGCTCGACGAGCGCCTGCGCACCCGCACCCGAGGCCACTGGACGGCCGCCGCACTGCTGAGCGCGGCCACCGCCGACGGCCACGCCTCGCTCGGCTGGGCGGACGGCGGCCGGCTGGAGCCGGGCGCGCTCGCCGACTTCAGCACCGTCGCGCTGGACTCCGCCCGCACCGCGGGACCGCCTCCCGGGCTCGGGGTGGAGACGGCGGTCTTCGCCGCCACCAACGCCGATGTCCGGCACACCGTGGTCGGCGGCCGCCACATCGTCCGCGACGGAGCCCACCAGTTCGTGCGCGACGTGGGCGGCGCGCTCGCCGCCGCGATCGCCGAGCTCTCCGCCGATTCCTCCGCCGATCAGGGAAGGCCCTCATGAGCAGCAGCGTCATCACCGGCATCGGCAGCCTGGTCACCAACGACCCGGCACTCGGCGAAGGGCCGCTCGGCCTGCTGGAGGACGCCGCCGTCGTCATCGACGGGGAGCATGTCGCCTGGGTCGGTCCCAGCGCGCAGGCGCCCGCCGCCGACGAGGCGTTCGACGCGGCCGGACGGGCCGTGCTCCCCGGCTTCGTCGACTCCCACTCCCACCTGGTCTTCGCCGGCGACCGCACCCGCGAGTTCAACGCCCGTATGTCCGGCCAGGCGTACACCGCGGGCGGGATCCGCACCACGGTCGCCGCCACCCGGGCCGCGAGCGACGAGGAACTGCACGCCAACGTCGCCCGCTACGTCGCCGAGGCGCTGCGCCAGGGCACCACGACCATCGAGACCAAGTCCGGCTACGGTCTGACCCCGCACGACGAGGCCCGCGCGCTGCGCATCGCCGGCGCCCACGCCGACGAGGTGACCTACCTGGGCGCGCACATCGTCGCCCCCGAGTACGCCGACGACCCGGCCGGGTACGTCGATCTCGTCACCGGCCCGATGCTCGACGCCTGCGCCCCGTACGCCCGCTGGGTCGACGTGTTCTGCGAGCGCGGCGCCTTCGACGGCGACCAGGCCCGGGCGATCCTCACCGCGGGCGCCGCCCGCGGCCTGGTCCCGCGCGTCCACGCCAACCAGCTCGGCCACGGCCCCGGCGTCCAGCTCGCCGTGGAGCTGGGCGCGGCCTCGGCCGACCACTGCACGCACCTCACCGACGCCGACGTCGACGCCCTCGCGAACGGCCGCACGGTGGCGACCCTGCTGCCCGGCGCCGAGTTCTCCACCCGCGCGGTCTACCCCGACGCCCGCCGGCTGATCGACGCGGGCGTCACGGTCGCGGTGTCCACGGACTGCAACCCCGGCTCCTCCTTCACCAGTTCGATGCCCTTCTGCGTGGCCGTGGCCGTGCGCGACATGCGGATGACCCCGGACGAGGCGGTGCGCGCGGCCACGTGGGGCGGGGCGCGGGCGCTGCGGCGGGAGGACGTCGGGCATCTCGCGCCGGGCGCGCGGGCGGACCTGGTGCTGCTGGACGCGCCCTCGCACGTCCACCTCGCCTACCGTCCCGGAGTCCCGCTGGTGTCCTCCGTATGGCGTCGCGGAGTGCGCGTCCCGGCCGCGTGACGGGGACGCCCGCCGCGGGCGCGAAAGGCGCCCGCCGCCCCGGCCCGCGGACACAAACGGCCCCCGCACCTGGTGAGAGGTGCCGGGGCCGTCCCTGAAGGGGAGGAGCGGAAGGTGCGGCGCGTCACTCCTCCACGAGCAGGCCGCGCCGGAGACGCCCGAGCGTGCGGGTCAGCAGGCGCGAGACGTGCATCTGCGAGATGCCCAGCTCCTGGCCGATCTCGGACTGCGTCATGTTGCCCACGAAGCGCAGCGACAGGATCTGCCGGTCGCGGTAGGGGAGCTCGGCGATCAGCGGCCTGAGGGACTCCACGTACTCGATGCCCTCCAGACCGTGGTCCTCGTACCCGATCCGGTCCGCGAGCGCGCCCTCCGAGTCGTCCTCCTCGGGCTGGGCGTCCAGCGAGCTCGCGGTGTACGCGTTGCTGGCGCTCATCCCCTCGACGACCTCGGTCTCGCTGATCTGGAGCCGCTCCGCGAGTTCCGCGACGGTCGGCGCCCGGTCCAGCTTCTGGGCCAGTTCGTCACCGGCCTTGGCCAGGTCCAGGCGCAGCTCCTGCAGTCGGCGCGGGACGCGCACGGACCAGGAGGTGTCGCGGAAGAACCGCTTGATCTCGCCGATGATCGTCGGCATCGCGAAGGTGGGGAACTCGACGCCGCGGCTCATCTCGAAGCGGTCGATGGCCTTGATCAGCCCGATCGTGCCGACCTGGACGATGTCCTCGACCGGCTCGCTGCGGGAGCGGAACCGGGAAGCCGCGAACTTCACCAGGGCGAGATTGAGCTCGACCAGGGTGTTGCGCACGTAGCTGTACTCATGCGTGCCCTCCTCCAGCGTCTCCAGCCGCTGGAAGAGCGTTTTGGACAGCGCCCGTGCGTCCACCGGCCCCACCTGGTCGTAAGGCGGGATCTCCGGCAGGTCCTCCAGGCCCTCCGGGGTCCCGTACTCCTGGTGAACCGTGGTCTCCGTTGTCGTCGACGCGTCGCGCGCTTCGAGCCGGAATGCCATGCTCTCCTCCCTCGGTGCGGTGACGGGGGCATGCGGAACCATAAATTCAGCCCACACTCCACGCCTACCCCGTTCGGCGCGGTTATTGCAACCCGGATCGGTCCGTTCTCCGCGCGGGCCGCCGCTCCCCGGGAGCGACTACCACCCAGGTCAGGAAAGCGCGTAGGGTGCGAGATGCGCATGGCCGATTCATCCGGGAGGAGTGCGCATGGACCGCGAAATGGTCGGTACGACCGGCCGGGACCGGCTGCGTGTCGCTGTGAGCCGGTCGGGCACGAGCGCGGTCGTCGCGCCCACAGGTGAGCTCGATCACCACACGGCCGATCTGCTGCGCGAGCCGCTGGACCAGCTCGTCGAGGACGGCTGCAGCACTTTCGTCGTGGACTGCACCGGTCTGGAGTTCTGCGACTCCACCGGACTGAACGTACTGCTCGGCGCGCGTCTGAAGGCCGAGGCGGCCGGCGGTTCCGTGCACCTCGCGGGGATGCGGCCGGCCGTGGCGAAGGTCTTCTCGATCACCGGTGCCGAGGCCGTGTTCACCGTGCACGACACGCTGGACGACGCGCTCAAGGAGTGATCCTCCGGCGGGCCCCGAGCGGGGGACGCGAGGCACGCCCTGATCGCCCCGCAATCCGGATGTGTTCCCCGGAGAGGGCCGGGCAGGAGAACCTCGGGATCACATCTGTCACTGGCGGACATCGGTGAGTGGAGGCGCTGATGAGCACCACGCGGCCCCCTGCGGCGGACGACCGCGACTCGGGCGGCGCGGACGCGCTGCCCACCGGACCGGGGGAGGCCCAGGTGCGCACACTCCATCTGTCGGGGGTGCCGGGTGCCGTACCCATGGCACGTGACTTCACCCGGCAGGCCCTGCACGACTGGGGCTGGCTCCCGGCCGACTCCGCCGATCGCAGAGCCGCGGCCGAGGACGTACTGCTGGTCGTCTCCGAACTGGTGACCAACGCCTGCCTGCACGCGGGCGGCCCCGAGGAGCTGCGGCTGCACCGGCAGCCCAAGTCGCTCCGTCTGGAGGTCGCCGACGGCGGCGTGGGCGACCCCGCGCCGCGGACCCCGCACCGCGCGGGGCGCCCGGGCGGGCACGGCATGTTCATCGTGCAGCGGCTGTGCCTGGACTGGGGCGTCCTGCGCACCATGGACGGACAGCCCGGCAAGACGGTCTGGGCCGAGGTCGCGGCCCCCGCGTAGCCGGCCCGCCTCCCGGCCGCGCTGGTGCGGGCTCCGCCCGCGCCGGTGGGCCGACGGTCAGCCCCCGGCCGCGCCGGTGTCCGGTCCGTCCAGTTCCTCGATCGAGGCGTTGGACGGACCCCGCTTGCCCCGCAGGTCCGCCGCCACCGATTCCGCGTCCCGCAGGACGCGTACCGCGTTGCGCCATGCCAGCTTCGCCAGGTCCTCGTCCGACCAGCCGCGGCGCAGCAGTTCGGCGGCGAGCCGGGGGTAGCAGGACACGTCTCCGAGGCCCTCCGGAAGGAAGGAGACCCCGTCGTAGTCGCCGCCGAGGCCGATGTGGTCGACGCCGGCGGCCTCGCGCATGTGGTCCAGGTGGTCGGCGACGGTGCCGATGGTCGCGACCGGCCGGGGGTGGGTGCCCTCGTAGGCCCGCTGGACCGCCAGCGCCTCGGGCGTCTGGTCCAGCGGGTGCAGGCCGTGCGCCGTCATCTCGGCGTTGGCGCCGACGATCCACTCGGCCGCGGCGGGCAGGATGAACTGCGGTACGAAGGTCGCCATGGCGACCCCGCCGTTGACCGGCAGGCGCTCCAGGACGTCGTCGGGGATGTTGCGGACGTGGTCGCAGACCGCCCGCGCGGAGGAGTGCGAGAACAGCACCGGCGCCTGCGACACCCGCAGCGCCGCGCGCATCGTGTCGGGCGAGACGTGCGAGAGGTCGACGAGCATGCCGAGGCGGTTCATCTCACGGACGACCTCCTCGCCGAAGGGGGTCAGGCCGCCGTGCCGGGGCGCGTCGGTGGCCGAGTCCGCCCAGTCGATGGTGTCGTTGTGGGTGAGCGTCATGTAGCGCACCCCCAGTGCGTACAACGTGCGCAGCACACCGAGGGAGTTGGCGATGGAGTGCCCGCCCTCGGCGCCCATCAGCGAGGCGATGCGGCCCTCGGCGCGGGCGGACTCCATGTCGTCGGCGGTGAAAGCGGCCCGCAGGTCGCCGGGGTACCGCTCGACCAGGCGCCGTACGCAGTCGATCTGCTCCAGCACAGCGGCGACGGCGTCCCCGCCGGCGAGGCTGCTGCGCACGTACACCGACCAGAACTGCGCACCGACCCGCCCGGCCCGCAGCCGGGGGAGGTCGGTGTGCAGGTGCGCCGACTGGTCGGCGGCGATGTCCCGCCGGTCGAGGTCGTAGCGCACCTGCTCGCGCAGCCGCCAGGGGAGGTCGTTGTGCCCGTCCACGACGGGATGGGCGGTGAGCACCTCCCGCGCCCGGGCGATCAGTTCGTCCTCGGCGCCCATGTGGCTCATATGACTACTTCCCTCCGAAACCGAAGCCGGCCGACCCCTCCACCTTGGCACGCAGGCGCTTGCCCTTGTCGGTCGCCTGCTGGTTCAGCTCCTCCTGGAAATGCCGCATCCGCTCCAGGAGTTCGCCGTCGTGCGCGGCGAGCATCCGCACCGCGAGCAGGCCCGCGTTGCGCGCGCCGGCCACCGAGACCGTGGCGACCGGCACGCCCGCCGGCATCTGCACGATGGACAGCAGCGAGTCCATGCCGTCCAGGTACTTCAGCGGAACCGGCACGCCGATCACCGGCAGCGGCGTCACGGAAGCCAGCATGCCCGGCAGATGGGCGGCGCCACCGGCGCCCGCGATGATCGCCTTGAGGCCGCGCTCGGCGGCCTGCTCGCCGTACGCGACCATCTCGCGCGGCATGCGGTGCGCGGAGACCACATCGACCTCGTACCGCACCTCGAACTCGTCCAGCGCCTGGGCGGCGGCCTCCATGACCGGCCAGTCGGAGTCCGAACCCATCACGATGCCGATCAGGGGGCTGCTCATTCGGTGATCGTCCCTCGCAGGTAGTCGGCGGCGTGCCGGGCGCGCTCGCGCACGTCGGCCAGGTCGGCGCCATAGGTGTTGACGTGGCCGACCTTGCGGCCGGGCTTCACGTCCTTGCCGTACATGTGGATCTTCAGCTGCGGGTCCCGGGCCATGCAGTGCAGATAGCCCTGGTACATGTCGGGGTAGTCGCCGCCGAGGACGTTGGCCATCACCGTCCACGGCTGCCGCGGGCGCGGGTCGCCGAGCGGCAGGTCCAGCACCGCCCGCAGGTGGTTGGCGAACTGCGAGGTCACAGCGCCGTCCTGGGTCCAGTGGCCGCTGTTGTGCGGGCGCATGGCCAGCTCGTTGACGAGGATCCGGCCGTCCCGGGTCTCGAACAGCTCGACGGCCAGGTGACCGACGACGCCCAGCTCCTTGGCGATGGTCAGTGCCAGTTGCTGAGCCTGTGCCGACAGCGCCTCAGGGAGGCCGGGGGCGGGCGCGATCACGGTGTCGCACACACCGCCGACCTGGATCGACTCCACCACCGGGTAGGCGACCGCCTGCCCGTGCGGGGACCGCACGACGTTGGCCGCCAGCTCCCGCGCGAAGTCGACCTTCTCCTCCGCGAGCACCGGCACGCCGGCCCGGAACGGTTCTGCGGCGCCCGCCTCGTCGCGGACCACCCACACGCCCTTGCCGTCGTAGCCGCCGCGCACGGTCTTGAGCACCACCGGGTAACCGGAGCCCTCACCGGCGAAGCGCGTCACGTCCGCCGGGTCGGCCACGATGCGGTGCCGCGGGCAGGGGACGCCGAGGGAGTCCAGCTTCGCCCGCATCACGCCCTTGTCCTGGGCGTGCACCAGGGCGTCCGGCCCCGGGCGTACGGCGATGCCGTCGGCCTCCAGGACCCGCAGGTGCTCGGTGGGCACGTGCTCGTGGTCGAAGGTGATCACGTCGCAGCCCGCCGCGAACGCGCGCAGCGTCCCGAGGTCGCGGTAGTCACCCACCACGACCTCCCCGGCGACCAGCGCCGCGGAATCCACGGGGGTGTCGCTGAGGAGCTTGAATCTGATGCCGAGGGGGATACCCGCCTCGTGGGTCATACGGGCGAGCTGGCCGCCGCCGATCATGCCGACTACCGGGAATGTCACAGTCACCAGGATATCTGGGTACGAATGACGCCCCGACCCCTGTCCTACCGGACCCCCGGCTAGCATGAAGGCACTCTGACCGAAGACAGACGGGACCGGGCGATCACATGGGCGAAGTGACGGGGCACAACGCTCGGCCGGCGGTGCTCAGCGACCGCCTGAGGGGGATAGCTCGCGAGGTCGCCAAGTTCGGCGCGGTCGGCGGTGCGGGCGTGCTGGTCAACATCGGCGTCTTCAACCTCGTCCGGCACCTCACGGACCTCCAGGTGGTGCGCGCCAGCGTCATCGCGACCGTCGTGGCCATCGTCTTCAACTACGTCGGCTTCCGCTACTTCACCTACCGCGACCGCGACAAGGGCGGCCGCACCCGTGAGCTGGGGCTCTTCCTGCTCTTCAGCGCGATCGGCCTGGTGATCGAGAACGGTCTGCTCTACATGGCGACGTACGGCTTCGGCTGGGACAGCCCGCTGCAGAGCAACGTCTTCAAGTTCATCGGCATCGGGGTCGCCACCCTCTTCCGCTTCTGGTCCTACCGCAGCTGGGTCTTCAAGGCCCTGCCGAGCCACGGGGCCGTGCGGCAGGCAGAATCGTTCCTGGTCGGCGCCGAAGGCGAAGCCGCGAGCGACGTCCCCGGCGCCCCCGTGGGCCGCGCCGGCTAGCCGCCGCGGCGAACGTCACACCCGCGGTTCCTGCCGGGCCAGGAACAGCGCGAAGACCGGCGGGCGCTGCTGGAGCAGTTCCAGACGGCCGCCGTCCGCCTCGGCCAGGTCCCGCGCCACCGCGAGGCCGATGCCCGTGGAGTTGCGCCCGCTGACCGTGCGCTCGAAGACCCGGGCCCCCAGTTCCGGCGGCACGCCCTGGCCCTCGTCCGTCACCTCCACCACCACCTGGTTGCCGGTGACGCGGGTGGAGATGGCGACCGTGCCCGCGCCGTGCATCAGCCCGTTCTCCAGCAAGGTGGCCAGCACCTGTGCGACCGCGCCCGGCGTGCCCACCGCGCGCATCCGGTCGGAACCGGTGGTGATGCCCCGCCCCGCGCTGCGGTAGGCCGGGCGCCACTCCTCCACCTGCTGCTTGATCACGTCGTCGATGTCGAAGACCACCGCGGAACCGGTCCGCGGGTCCCGCGCGTTGGTGAGCAGCCGCTGCACGACGTCGGTCAGCCGCTCGACCTGGCCGAGCGCGATCGTCGCCTCCTCCTTGACCGTCTCCTGGTCGTCGGCGGTGGCGATGATCTCCTCCAGCCGCATCGACAGCGCGGTCAGCGGGGTACGCAGCTGGTGCGAGGCGTCCGCGGCCAGCCGCCGTTCGGCGGTCAGCATGCGGGCGATCCGCTCGGCGCTGCGGTCCAGCACGTCGGCGACGCGGTCCAGCTCCGGCACTCCGTAGCGGCGGTGCCGGGGCCGCGGGTCGCCCGAGCCGAGCCGTTCCGCGGTCTCGGCCAGATCGGTCAGCGGGCTGCCCAGCCGCCTCGCCTGCCGCACGGCCAGCACCACGGCGGCCAGCACCGCCAGCAGCGCCACCGCGAGGATGATCAGCAGCGTGCGGCCGATCTCCTGGCTGACCTTGCTGCGCGACTCCTGGACGACGACGGTCTCGCCGTGCTCGCCCTTCTGCTGCGAGGAGATCACCTTGCCGGTCGGCCGCGTGCCGATGGCGATCGGGGTCTCACCCGGGATCGTGACCAGCGCGTAGCGGTCGGGAGTGATCTGCTGGGACAGCACCTGGCGGCTGATCCGCTCGTCGCCGATGATCCGGCTCTCGACGATGCCGATCAGCCGCACCGCTTCCGAGTCCACGCTCTCCCTGGCGCTGTTCTCGATCGTCCGGGTCTCCACGATCACCAGGGAGACGCCGAAGACGGCGATGACGACGAGCACCACGGCGAGCGTGGACTGGATGAGACGGCGGCGCATGGTTGAAGCGTCTCAGCTTTCCGGGGCGGACAGGTCCGCGGACCCCGGGTTCAGTTCTTCTCGAACCGGAACCCGACGCCGCGGACGGTGGAGATGTAGCGCGGGGCGGCCGCGTCGTCGCCGAGCTTCTTGCGCAGCCACGAGATGTGCATGTCGAGCGTCTTGGTGGAGGACCACCACGTGGTGTCCCAGACCTCACGCATCAGCTGCTCACGGGTGACCACCCGCCCGGCGTCCCGCACCAGCACGCGCAGGAGGTCGAACTCCTTCGCCGTGAGCTGCAGCTCCTCGTCGCCCATCCAGGCGCGGTGCGACTCGACGTCGATCCGCACCCCCTGGGTCGAGGGATGCTGCGCCTCGGTCGTGCCACGCCGCAGCAGGGCCCGCACGCGGGCCAGTAGCTCGGCCAGCCGGAAGGGCTTGGTCACATAGTCGTCGGCGCCGGCGTCGAGGCCGACCACCGTGTCCACCTCGTCGGCGCGGGCGGTCAGCACCAGCACCGGGAATCCATGGCCCTCGGTGCGCAGCCTCCTGCACACCTCGAGCCCGTCCATTCCGGGCAGCCCCAGGTCGAGCACCAACAGATCGAAGGAGCCGAGCAGGGCGGCTTCGAGCGCCGCCGGTCCGTCTTCACGCACCTCGACCTCGTACCCTTCGCGGCGCAACGCGCGTGCGAGCGGTTCCGAGATGGATGCGTCGTCCTCGGCGAGCAGTACGCGGGTCATGCGCTGATGGTAGTCCGCCCGGAGAAACCGCACGCCGGGCGGGCCGCACGTGCTGTGAGGAGCGTCTCAAGTCGCCCCATATAACACATGTGAAGCTGCCATAAAGTAACGAAAAGCCCGTAATGGTTCCCCCTGGGACCTTTGGCGTTCATGTGATGTCGAGGGGCCTTCTGTTACGGGGCTGGTCCCCACACCAGCATCAGTCATTGATCTGCCGGCCGGGGCCGCCGCCTGTGAAGGCGGTGGCCGTGGATCCCGGCACGCGTTCGCGCGCGCCGGTGCCGGTCCCCCCACCCGGGCGCGCTCCGTTCGCGCGGCGCGCCCCGAGCAGCAAGGAAACCCCATGGCGTCCAGCCTGACTGAGGGCCTCGCCGCCCGGAAGCACGGATCCGGCGGCAGTCTCCTCGGCCACCCTCGAGGTCTGGCCACACTTTTCCTGACCGAGATGTGGGAGCGTTTCAGCTACTACGGCATGAGGGCGTTGCTCGTCCTCTACCTGACGGCCTCGGTCGCGAACGGCGGGCTCGGCATGAAGGCCGCCACCGCCGGCGCCATCTACAGCGTCTACACCGCCACCGTGTACCTGCTGGCCATGCCGGGCGGCTGGTTCGCCGACCGCCTGTGGGGCCCGCGCCGCACGGTCGCCATCGGCGGCACGATCATCATGATCGGCCACTTCCTGCTGGCGGTGCCGGTCACTGCCTCGTTCTTCGTCGGCCTGGTCTTCATCGCCGTGGGCTCCGGCCTGCTGAAGTCCAACATCTCCACGATGGTGGGCCAGCTCTACCCGGACCGGAACGACCCGCGCCGCGACGGCGGCTTCACGATCTTCTACATCGGCATCAACCTCGGTGCCTTCCTCGCGCCGCTGATCATCGGCACCGTCGGCCAGAAGGTCGACTGGCACCTGGGCTTCGCCCTCGCCGGCGTCGGCATGGGCTTCGGCCTGGCCCAGTTCCTCCTGGGCACCAAGCGCCTCGCGCCGGTCTCCAGCGTGGTCCCCACGCCCCTGGACGCAGCCGAGCGCGCCGGCCTGATGAAGAAGGCGCTGCTGTGGCTGGCCGCGGCGGTCGTCTGCTACGGCGTGATCACCTTCACCGGCCACTTCACGATCAACTGGGTGCTGTGGCCGCTCTCGCTACTGGGCCTGGTCCTGCCGGCGTACTACTTCACGCGCATCCGCCGCGACCAGGAACTCACCTCGGACGAGAAGACCAAGGTGACCGGCTACATCTGGTTCTTCGTGGTCGCCGCCGTGTTCTGGATGATCTACGACCAGTCCGGCTCGACCCTGACGGTCTTCGCCTCGGAGCACACCGCCTCGAAGCTGTGGGGCTTCCACTTCCCCGAGAGCTGGTTCCAGTCACTCAACCCGCTCTTCGTGATGGCCCTGGCCCCGGTCTTCGCCCTGCTGTGGGTGACGCTGCGCCGGAAGAACCCCAGCACGACCGTGAAGTTCGCGCTCGGCCTCGTCGGCATCGGCGTGTCCTTCATCGTGATGATGCTGGCGCAGGCCGCGGCCTCGGGCGACGTCAAGGTCACACCGCTGTGGCTGGCCGTGGTCTACCTCATCCAGACCACCGCCGAGCTGTGCCTGTCCCCGGTGGGGCTGTCGGTCACCACCAAGCTGGCCCCGGTCAAGTACGCCAGCCAGATGATGGGCCTGTGGTTCCTCGCCGTGACGGCGGGCGACTGCGTGGCGGCCATCCTCCAACTGGTCATCGGCAACGCGTTCCTGTCGGAGACGTCCTTCGCGATCCAGGGCGGTGTGGCGCTGGCGGCCGGTGTCGCCTTCGTCCTGTACCGCAAGCGGGTCATCTCCCTCATGGGCGACGTCCACTAGCCGCTGCGCCGGCTGCCTGGGTGTCGCGCCTGATCCCCGGTGGGTGGCGGTGAGCGGCACCGTGCAGAGGCCGCTTGTGGGCGCCGCGCCAACGACCGCCTCCGGCACGACCGCCCCTTACCCCCCTCCGGGGATCAGGCGCATGACGAGACCCGAGGGGGCGGGGGTGCAGGGGTGGGTGTTCTGGACACTGGAGCATATTTGGGTGCACCACCCCAGTGCGCAGATCAGGGACCTGAGGCACCGAAATGTGCTGTCCAGAATGGCCGGCCCCGGAGGCCCCGAACCCGGCACCCACCAGAACGGGCGCCGGGGCGCCCAGACTTCACATGGCGCACGGGAGGGCGGGCGGGGAAAACAACCCGGTACAGCGAAGCGCAGCGCTACGCGTTGGGGCGTCCCATCGCCCGGAACGTCCACCCCGTGTCCCTCCACGCCGCCGCGTCCAGCGCGTTGCGCCCGTCGATGATGTGCCGCTGCCCCGCCACGGCCCCCAGGGCCTCCGTGTCGAGCTCGCGGAACTCCTGCCACTCGGTCAGGTGCAGCACGACCTGGGCGCCGCGTACGGCCTCCAGGGCGCCGGACGCGTAGCCGAGGGTCGGGAAGAGGCGGCGGGCGTTGTCCATCGCCTTGGGGTCGTAGACGGTGACCTGGCCGCCCTGGAGGTGGATCTGGCCGGCGACGTTGAGCGCGGGGGAGTCCCGCACGTCGTCCGAGTCCGGCTTGAAGGCCGCGCCGAGCACCGCCACGCGCTTGCCGAGGAAGCCGCCGCTGCCGCAGGCCTCGCGGGCCAGCTCGACCATGTGGGCCCGGCGCCGCATGTTGATGGAGTCGACCTCGCGCAGGAAGGTCAGCGCCTGGTCGGCGCCCAGTTCGCCGGCGCGGGCCATGAAGGCCCGGATGTCCTTGGGCAGGCAGCCGCCGCCGAAGCCGATGCCGGCGCGGAGGAACTTCTTGCCGATCCGCTCGTCGTGGCCGATGGCCTCGGCGAGCTTCATCACGTCGCCGCCCGCGGCCTCGCTGACCTCGGCCATGGCGTTGATGAACGAGATCTTGGTGGCGAGGAAGGCGTTCGCCGCCGTCTTCACCAGCTCGGCGGTCGGGTAGTCCGCGACGACGAACGGGGTGCCCTCGGAGACCGGGGTCGCGTAGATCTCGCGCAGCAGCTTCTCGGCGTGGTCGGAGGCGACGCCGACCACGATCCGGTCGGGGTGCAGGGTGTCCTCGACGGCGAAGCCCTCGCGCAGGAATTCCGGGTTCCACGCGAGTTCCGCCTGCCGGCCCACCGGGGCGAGCTCGGCCAGCCGCTCGGCCAGCCGCGCCGCGCTGCCGACCGGCACCGTCGACTTGCCGACGACCAGGGCGGGACGGGTCAGGTGCGGGGCGAGCAGGTCGAAGGCGGACTCGACGTGGCTCATGTCGCAGGCGTACTCGCCGTGCTTCTGCGGGGTGTTGACGCAGACGAAGTGGACGTCGCCGAAGGCGGCGACCTCCTCCCAGGAAGTGGTGAAGCGCAGCCGGCCGCTCGCGCCGGGCAGGCCCGCGACATGGCGGCCCAGCAGTTCCTCCAGGCCCGGCTCGTACATGGGGACCCGGCCCGCCGACAGGGTCTCGATCTTGGCGGGGTCGATGTCCAGCCCCAGTACCTCGAAGCCCAGCTCCGCCATCGCGGCGGCGTGCGTGGCGCCCAGATAGCCGGTGCCGATCACGGTGAGCTTGAGGGCCATGGAGGCTCCCTCCCTGGTGGTGGCCGGTCTGTGCTGCCGAGCATAACGGCGGGGGATGACGTCCTCCCGTCCGCCCGGTGCGTCACGGTTGGCCGGTCCGTGGTGTCCGTGTGACGGGACGGGCGCCGTGGGCATGGCCATGGACGGCCTTCCCGCGCCACAATGCCCCCTACGCACGCGTGGGGAGCGGGTGCACAGTGTGGGGGTGGGGCGTGACGACGACGGATCCGGTCGGTCACAAGGACACGACTGTTGAGGAAACGCCGGGGGACGAGGCCGCGCGTTCGCGCAAGCGGCGCCGGCGCACCCGCAGAGTCCTGCTGGGGGCGCTGACGCTGCTGACGGCGGCCGTGCTCGCGGTGGCGGGGACGCTGTGGTGGGCGGTGGACCACTACACCGGCAAGGTGAGCCGTATCCCGAACGCCTTTCCCACCAATGTGCCCGAGAGTGAGCAGCCGGCCCCCGCCAAGGGCGGCGAAACGTTCCTCCTGGTCGGGGTGGACGCCCGCTCCGACCTGCCGACCACCGGCGAGAACGCGCAGGCGCCGGAGTGGAAGCGCGGCGCCCAGCGCAGCGACACGATGATGCTGGTCCACCTGCCCGCCGACCACCGGCACGCCTATGTGGTCTCGCTGCCCCGCGACAGCTGGGTCACCGTCCCCGGCAACGGCAAGGCCAAGCTCAACGCCGCCTTCTCCTGGGGCGGTCCGCCGCTGCTCATCGACACCGTGCAGCGGCTGACCGACGTCAAGGTCGACCACCTCGCCGTCATCGACTGGAGCGGCTTTCGCACCCTGACCGACGCGATCGGCGGCGTCGACCTCGCGGGCCGGCACATGAACGGCGACCAGGCCCTGACCTATGTCCGCGAGCGCTACCACCTGCCCCGCGGCGATCTGGACCGCACCCACCGCCAGCAGGCCTTCCTGCGCGCGGTGATCGCCAAGACGCTCACCCCGTCCACGATGAGCAGCCCGCTCAAGGCCAAGCACCTGCTGGACCAGGTCACCGGGGTGGTCAGTGTCGACGACCGGCTCTCCGACGGCGACCTGCGCGACCTGATGTGGAAGATGCGCGACGTCCGGGCGTCCGACATGGTCTTCATGAACGCGCCCGTGGGCGGGCTCGACATGATCAAGGGGCAGTCGGTCGTCCTGCTCGACGAGAGCGGCAGCTCCCAGCTCTGGGAGGCCCTGCGCAACGACACGATGGCCGACTACGTGGCGGACCACTCCCTGGACCGGCTCGGCGCCAGCACCCCGTGAGGGCCGGGAGGCGTGAAGGCCCGGAAGCGCCCGCCTCCCGGCCCTCACGACGTCCTGCGCGGCTCACGAGTCGGGGGTGACGGTGACCTTCTCGTCGTTCTTCAGCTCGGAGATCAGCTGCTTCACCTTCGGCATGTCCCACTTGAGGGAGCTGCCCGCGCTGGTGTTGATCGAGCCGGCGGTCGGCATGTTCATCGACAGCCCGTCACCGCCGGAGACGCCCTTCATCGCCCAGAACATCGAGACCAGGTTCCACAGGCTCATGTCCTTGTCGACGACCAGGGTGTCCAGGCCCGAGCCCATGACCGGGTAGAGCTTGAACGGGTTGAGCACCGTGCCCGGCGTCGCGGTCTGGGACGCGAGGGCGGCCAGGAACTTCTGCTGGTTCTTGGTCCGGCCGAGGTCGCCCTCCGCCTCCTGGTAGCGCTGGCGGACGAAGGCGAGCGCCTCGTCGCCGGTGAGGGTCTGGTCGCCCTTCTTGATGTGCAGACCGGAGTTCTTGTCGTCGATGTTGCGCGGGATGTTCATCTCGACACCGCCGACCGCGTCCACGATGTTCGCGAAGCCGGCGAAGCCGATCTCCGCGTAGTGGTCGATGTGCAGGCCGGTGTTGTACTCGATGGTCCGCACCAGCAGCGTCGGGCCGTCGATCGAGTAGGCGGCGTTCAGCTTGTTCTGGCCGGGGGACTTGAACGTCTTGCCCGACTCCGAGCCCTTGAAGTCAGGGATCGTGACGTAGGAGTCACGGGGGAGCGAGATCAGCGAGTTCCCGTTGTCGCCGACGTGCAGGATCATCATGGAGTCCGTGCGCTTGCCCGCGGCGGAGCCGGTGTGCAGCTGCTTCTTCTGGTCGCCGGACAGGCCCTCGCGGCTGTCGGACCCCACGATCAGGTAGTTGGTGCCCTTGCCGGTCTCGGGACGGTCGATCACCGTGCCGAGGTCGACCTCGCGGCGCACCTTGCCGTCGGCCCATATGTAGGTGCCGATGGACCAGGCGAGCACGACGACCACCAGCGCCAGCAGGGTCACCTTGACCCGGCGTGCCCGGCTGCCCGGACGGGGCGGCCGCCCGGTGGTCGTGGGCGGCCCGTAGGAGCCTCCGTCGCCGCCGTTCCCGTACCCACCGCCACCACCGTGGCCGGGCGCGGGGACGGGGCTGCCGTACCCCTGCTGGCGCGGGACGCTGCCGGGGCCCGCCGCCGCGCGGCGCGGGGAGAGCTCGGGGGGCAGCGGGGGCTCGGGTGTCTGCTGCTGCCGCTGGTTCCTGTTGTTGTCGGACCAGCCGTCGGGCCATGCGTTCATGTACGGCAGTGTGCCCGTTCGGCGGGCCGAGCAGGAGATCGGTTCCGCTTCTGCAGCAGAGCTGATGCAAAGGTCACAGGACTGCCGCTTCGCCGTGACCCAATGCGCCCGAACCGCCTCATCCCGTGAGGTGGGTGGGCAGGTCGGTGCGCCTCTCGATCATCCCGGCCGCCTGCTCCAGCAGTTCGTGCGCCAGGTTCGAGCAGGCCCGGGACGCGGCCACGTCCTCGCCGATGCGCAGATCCGGTTCGTCGCCGGGATTGCGCCGCGAGTACCCGTGCCCCACGACTCCCGGGGCGCCGTCGCCGGCCAGTGACGCGGTGCAGGCGGTGCGGTTGCCGTCCTCCTCCAGGGTCAGCTTGATCGTCCAGGTCTTGTCCATGGCGCTCACCTCAAGGACACGCTCGGATGGCCGGTTTCGATGAGAAATTCCCCCTTTGCCAGCATCCGCCCGCCCCCGGTCCCGGGCAAGGTGTGCCGGACGGAGAGCGCCGCGGGCCACTGCTTAGGGTGGAGCCATGTTCGAAGAGCCTCCCCCGCACCCCATCGCCGCCAAGCCGACCTCCGCCTCGCGGATCGCGCTGGCGCACATCATGACCCAGAACGACACGAACCTCCTGGGCACCGTGCACGGCGGTGTGGTCATGAAGCTGGTGGACGACGCGGCGGGGGCCGTCGCGGGCCGCCACTCCGAGGGCCCGGCGGTGACCGGCGCGATGGACGAGATGGCGTTCCTGGAGCCGGTGCGGGTCGGCGACCTGCTCAAGGTGCAGGCGCAGGTGAACTGGACCGGCCGGTCCTCCATGGAGGTCGGCGTGCGGGTGGTCGCCGAACGCTGGAACGAGTCCGGGCCGGGCACCCAGGTGGCCAGCGCCTATCTGGTCTTCGTCGCCGTCGACGCCGAGGGCAAGCCGCGCTCGGTGCCGCAGCTGCTCCTGGAGACCGATCGCGACCGCCGCCGCAACCAGGAGGCCCAGATCCGGCGGACGCACCGGCTGGCCCGCCGCCGGGCGATCATGGAGCTGCGCCGGAAGCGGGTCGCCGAGGGTCTGGACGGCTGACCGCGGTCAGCCGCACAGCATGCGGTCGCCCCGGACCGGCTTGATGTCCACCGGCTGCGGCTGGGGCTGCGGCGCCGGGGCGGGCTCCCCGGCCCGTACCGGCGTGACGCCGCGGTAGTCGGCGCCCACGATCACCCGCAGCACCGGCCCGAGCCCGGGCACGGCCTGCAGGTCCGCGTACGGCAGCGCGGTGCCGAGGACGGCCGCGGAGCGGTCCCACCCGGGGTCGTAGTGGATCACCGTGTACTCCGCGTCGTGCCGCGTGGTGTTGCCCGGCATCCCCGTGGTCCGGAAGCCGGTGCCCCGCAGGTCCTTGTCGGCGCGGGCGCCGAGGCCCGTCACGGCGGTGCCGTTGTCGACCTGGACGTGGACCGAGCCCGGCGGCACGTCCACCTGCTCGGGACGGCGGGTGGGCGTGGGCGTCCCGCTCGCGGGGGCGGTGGCCGGGCCGACCAGCGGCCGGTCCTCGCGGAGGGCGCCGAAGAGCCGCTGGGCGCCCTTTGCGGACCAGCGCACGGTCATGCCGACCCCCTGGACCCGGAAGGGCGTCGGCTCCACCGGTACCGTCGCGAACTCCAGCGATCCCACCCCGAAGCCGCCGCGCAACCCGGTGGCCAGCGAGATCAGGTCGTCCGGTGTGGTCTGCCGGTCGGTGCGCACCGAGCCGAGCGCGGCCCCGGCGACCTGGCGGAGTTTGACCGGGTTGCTCAGCAGCCCGGTCTCGCTCACCCGGCGCACCAGGGCCGCCAGGAAGCGCTGCTGGCGTCCCATGCGGGTCAGGTCCATGGCGTCCTGCCCGTACCCGGAGCGGACGTACTGGAGCGCGGCGCCGCCGTTCATGCGGACGGTGCCCGCGGGCAGGGTGAGCCCCGTCCAGCGGTCGCTCAGCGGGTGCGCGGTGCACACGTCGACTCCGCCGACGAGGTCGACCGCCTTCATGAAGCGCCCGAAGTCGATCTCGGCGTAGTGGTCGACCGGCAGCCCGGTCAGCTTCTCGACGGCGCTGACGGTCAGCGCGGGCCCGCCGTCCCCGTACGCCCACTTCAGTTTGCCGGGGCGGGGAAGCTCGGCGTAGGAGTCCCGCGGCAGGCCGACCACGCTGATCCGGCGGCCGTCGCGCGAGACGTGCGCGAGCATCATCGTGTCCGCGCAGTCGCAGGGCTGGCCGCCCAGGTGCCAGCGGGTGCGCTGGGCGGCGGTGAGGCCGCGGCGGAGGTCGGTGCCGACGATCAGGAAGTTGGTCCCCCTGGTGGATCCGGCGCGGTCCCTCGGTCCTCCGAGGGCGTCCACGTGCGCGAGACGGCTGTCCATGTGCGCGACGACGGCGTGCCCGATCCCGCTGGCGGTCACGATGGCCAGCGAGACCGCGCCGAGGAGGCGCATCCTGCGGCGCACCGGGGGCCGGCGGGCGGCGGGCGTCGGCGGGCGGCGGCGAGCGGCGGTCATGAAGGCACGTTAAGCAGTCATACCGTCCTACGGTATGAGCCTCGCCCGGACCTGCGTACCGCTGTCATCCGTTCGCGGTAACGTGTGCGGCTGTGAACGCTGCGACCCCCCACCTGCCGCCCGCCGTTTCCGTGATCATGCCCGTGCTCGACGAGGAGCGCCATCTGCGCGCGTCCGTCCGGCACATCCTGGAGCAGGACTACGCGGGTGAGCTGGAGGTCGTCATCGCCCTCGGGCCCTCCAGGGACCGCACCGACGAGATCGCCGCCGAGCTGGTGCGCGAGGACCCCCGGGTGCACACCGTGCCCAACCCCACGGGCCGCACGCCCGCGGCTCTGAACGCCGCCATCAAGGCCTCCCGGCACCCCGTCGTGGTCCGCGTCGACGGCCACGGCATGCTCTCCCCGGACTACATCAAGACCGCGGTGCGGCTGCTGGACGAGACGGGCGCGGCCAACGTCGGCGGCATCATGCACGCCGAGGGCGAGAACGACTGGGAGCGCGCCGTCGCCGCCGCCATGACCTCGAAGATCGGCGTCGGCAACGCGGCCTTCCACACCGGCGGCCAGGCGGCCCCCGCCGACACCGTCTACCTGGGCGTCTTCCGCCGAGAGGTGCTGGAGCAGCAGGGCGGCTACAACGAGGAGTTCATCCGCGCCCAGGACTGGGAGCTGAACTACCGCATCCGCGAGGCCGGCGGCCTGATCTGGTTCTCGCCCGAGCTGCGGGTCTCCTACCGGCCCAGGCCGAGCGTGCGGGCGCTGGCCAAGCAGTACAAGGACTACGGCCGGTGGCGCCGCGTCGTCACCCGCTACCACCAGGGGTCGGTCAATCTGCGCTACCTGGCCGCCCCCGGCGCCGTCCTGGCGATCGCGGCGGGTGTCGTCGTCGGCGCGGCCGTCACCCCGCTGGGCTTCGTGGTCCCCGGTGGCTATCTGGCCGCCATCGCGCTGGGCTCACTGCCGGCCGGCAAGGGGCTGTCCGTCCCGGCGCGGGCGCAGATCCCGGTGGCGCTGGCCACGATGCACATGGCGTGGGGCTTCGGCTTCCTCACCAGCCCGCGCTCGCTCGCCCGGCGGGTCATCGCCAGCCGCCGTCCCGCGGTGCGGGCGACAACCGACGCCGACGCGTAGCGCCGGCGGCCGGGCCCCGCGGGGCCCGGCCCGTGCGTGCTACCAGATGTAGTACGGGTTGACCTTCATGCACGCCGACTTGTCGGAGGCGTTGAGCGCGTTCGCGCTGTCCAACACTTCCTTGGTGTCGGACGAGCTCTGCTTCGGGTAGCTCGTGCCGGTCGTCCAGTCGGCGCCGACCACCAGCGTGATCCCCGAGGCCGCGTCGGACTTCTTCACCGCGCTCGTCGGCAGGCCCAGCGACTTCGCGACCGCCAGGGCGTTCGCCTTCTGGTCGTCGGACGGGTACGTGACCGTCGAGCCGGACTGCGACTGGGGTGTGCTCTCGGCCTCCGTCTGCGTGTAGCCGAGCGCGATGAGCCGGTCGGAGATCGCCTTGGCCCGCCCGGGGACGGCGGCCTGGGAGGCCGTTCCGGTGCCGTTCTCGACGGTGACGGCGATGTCCGCCTTGGCGTCGGCCTTGGCGGCCGGGGCCGTCGTCGCCGGCTTCTTCTTCCGGCTCGCCTTGCCGTCGACCGCCTGGTCGTTGCGGAGCAGCGTGAAGAGCTTGGTCGCCGCGGAGGTCGGCACGACGTGGGCGTTCGGGTCCTGCGGGTCGGCACCCCACGGCATGGTGGTCATGGTGATCCGGCCGGTGGGGACGCTCTTGAGGTCCATGCCGAGGTCGTAGAGCTTCGTGACCTTGCCGAGGCCGGTGTCGACCGTCAGCGCCTTCGTGGCGCTCTCCGCGAGGCCCGTCAGCGCCCCGGGGTCGGTGAGCTTGGTGCCGCCCTTCAGCTGGCGCACCATCGCGTTCATGTACATGTGCTGGGCGTGGGTACGGCCGATGTCGCTGCCGTCCTCGAAGCCGTGCCGGGTGCGCAGCCACTGGAGCGCCTGCTGGCCCTTGATGACGTGGTCGCCCGCGGTGAGCTTCAGTCCGGACTTCTTGTCCCAGACGTTGCTCTTCACGCAGACCGGGACGCCGCCGACCGCGTCGGCCATCGACACCACGCCGGCGAAGTCGATCATCATGAAATGGTCGATGGATATGCCGGTCAGGTTCTCCCAGGTGGCGACGGTGCAGCCCGGCCCGCCGTGCTGGAGGCTGGCGTTGATCGTCTCCGAGCTGGTCTCGGGGTAGACCGTGCCGTCGTCGGGGTCCGTGCACTTGGGGATGGTGACCCGGGTGTCGCGCGGGACGCTGACCACGGTCATGTTGCTGCGGTCGGCCGAGACGTGCAGCAGCATCTGGACGTCGGCCAGCGGCTTGCGGGTCGCGTCGGCCTTGGCGCCGCCGAGCTTCTGGTTCTCCTTGGAGGCCCGGCTGTCCGAGCCCAGCAGCAGGATGTTGAGCGGGGTCTGTCCTGCCGCGTTCGCCTTGCTCTTGTCGACCTTGCTGTCGCCGAGGTTGAGAGCGTCCTTGCGGATGTTCGCGTTCAGGTGCTCGTAGTAGGCATAGGCGGCGCCGGCCGACCCGACTATCGCGAGCGATGTGACGATCGCCACCCAGCGCAGAGCGCGTCGTTTGCCCTTTTTGCGACGGCGGTTGCCGCGCCGCCCCGGACCGTCGGGGCCCCCGGCGTCGTCGCCACCGCCGCTCGGCCCGCCGCTCTGCGGGTCGGTGGAGGCGGAGGTGTCGTCGTACTCGTCCGCGGGTGCGTACGGGTCGGGCGCGTACGCCTCGTTGTCGAAGGCCGAGGGCTGGTACGCCGCGGTGTCGTAGGGGGCGTACTGCTGCCCCTGCGGAGGTCCCTGCGGCGGTCCCTGCGGATGTGGCTGCGGCTGGTAGCCGTCGCCGTACGAGGGTTGCTGCGGAACGTACGGCGCCCCGTCACCGCCCCTGTACGGAGCGTTGCCCCACCCGGGTTCATGAGGTTCGCGAGGGGCGTTGAGCCCCCCAGGGGCGCTGCCGTGGCGCATTCAGGCCTCCCAAGGCGCGCTGGACACTCCCGGTCGACCGCGGCGCCGAGGCGCCGCGCATCGTGGGTGATTCTCAGCTGCGCGACTGTCAAAGCCCTGTGGGGTCCGACAGAGATGCTCGCGGATGGTTGGAGGTCACGATACATAACGACGACAAGTGTCCAGGCCTCGGCTTCTTATCGGTCATGTAAAACGATTGCCCCCTATCTCAAAAAGGGGGGTGTTTCCTACTACCACCGATACGGCGCATACACCGGCATGCACGTTGATTTGTCCGAGCCGTTGAGGGCACCGGCGCTCTCGGGGAGCTTCGCGTCGGGGTCGGCGCCACCCGTGTAAACGGTCCCCTCGCGCCAGTCCGCACCGACCACGAGTGTGACGGAGGCAACGTGTGAGGACTCCTTCACCATGCCGGCCGGCAGCTTGAGGGCCTTCGCCACGGCGAGTGCGTCCGACCGCGCCTGGGCCCCCTGGGCGGCGGGGTAGTCGATCGCGGTGGTGGCCGACGGCCGCGCCTCCTCCGCCTTCACGGCACCCGTGAAGCCATGGCCGGCCAGGAGGCCCGCCACGACACCCGCGCGGCCGTTGACGGGGGTGCCCGTGCTGTCGCCGGCGGTGCCGTTGACCACGGACACCGGGATGTCGGCGGCCGGCCGCGCGGGAGGTCCCGACTCGGCGGGCTTCTTCGCCTTCTTCCCGCCGTTGTCGTCGAACGCCACGTCGTTCACGAGCTTCGCCCACACCTTGGGCGCGTCCGCCGCGTCCGGGATGTAGTGCTGGTCGTTCTCCGGGTCCGTGGCCGGCGGCATGGTGAGCATCGTGATCCGCTTCGACGGGACGCTCTTGAGTTCCATGCCGAGGTCGTACAGCTTCTTGGGGGTGCCGATCTCCTCGGAGACCTGGAGCGCCTTGGTCGCCGCCTCGGCGAGGTTCCGCAGCCGGCCGCTGTCGGTGAAGACGTTCTGCGAGCGCAGCTCCCGCACCATCGAGTTCATGTACATGTGCTGGGCCTCGGCCCGGCCGAGGTCGCTCTCGAAGGCGTGCCGGGTGCGCAGCCACTGCAGGGCGGTCTTCCCGGCGATCTTCTGCCGGCCCGCCTTGAGCTTCAGGCCGGAGCCGCCGGGCTGGTCCGGGGTGGGGTGGTCCCACACGTTCTGCCGCACGCACACCTCGACACCCCCGACGGCGTCGGCCATCTTCACCACACCCGCGAAGTCGATCATCATCCAGTGGTCGATGTAGACCTTGGTGAGGTTCTGGACGGTGGCCAGGGTGCAGCCGGGACCGCCGTGCGTGAGGCTCTCGTTGATGATCGCGTGCGTGGTGGCGGGGAACTTCTCGCCCGTCTTGGGATCGGTGCACTCCGGGATCGGCACCCGGGTGTCGCGCGGGATGCTC
Organism: Streptomyces sp. RLA123; assembly: GCF_056270165.1. NCBI lineage: Bacteria > Bacillati > Actinomycetota > Actinomycetes > Kitasatosporales > Streptomycetaceae > Streptomyces > Streptomyces sp. RLA123. The sequence goes on from NZ_JBWDOR010000003.1 coordinate 4,887,907, forward strand.
ACCACTGACATGTTGCTGCGGTCGGCGGAGACGTGCACGAGCATGATCACGTCGGCGCGCGGCTTGTCCCCGCGGGTGTACTTGGCGCCGCCCAGCTTCAGGTTGGCGTCCGTGTTGCGGCTGTCGGAGCCCAGCAGAAGGATGTTGAGCGCGTTCGTGGGCGCCTTGTGCACGTTGCTGGCGCCACTGCTGCGCTTGCCCTTGCGGATGTTGTGGCTCAAGTGTTGGTAGTACGCGTAACCGGCCCCCGCCGTACCGAGTATCAGCAGGGCCAGGACGATCGCTGTCCAGCGCAGCGCACGCCGCCCGCGCCGCCGGGGGGTCCCCGCCGCGTGCTGCACACGGCCGTCGTCCGGTGCCGCGGGCGTCCCACCCGCCGCGGGCGCCGTGCGCGATGTGTCCGCCTCACGCTTCGGACGTGTCTCGTACAGGCTGTCGTCCCACCCGAGATCGCGTACGCCACGGTCGGTCATGTCTGGTCCCCACCCCTGAAACCCCGTTGATTTATCCGTAGATGTGTTCTCGCTGTGTTCTGCGCGAGCCGGCATCGCTGCCCGGCTGTTCGACTACTTGGCGCAGACGCTCTCGTCGTCCGCCTCGACCTTCTGGATTCCCTCGGGCGCCTTCGTGGGCGCGGTGATCGGCGTCCCCGCGGCGGTGAAGTCCTTGCCGAGGGTGAGCGTCATGTTGGCGCGCGGTGCCGCGTTCTCGGTGCCCTGCGTGAGCGCGGAGGCGGGCAGCCCCATCATGTCGGCCAGCCGCCGTGCCTGGTCGGCCTGGTTGGGGGCGTACTCCAGCGTCGTCTTCTTCGCTTCCGCGGGCGCGTTGCCGCCGTTGGTGGAACGGGTGACGCCCTGCGCGTTCTGGAGCCAGTTGACGGTGTCCTGGGCCGCGCCGAAGATCCCGCTGCCGTTGAAGACCTCGACCCGCACATTGATCGCGTCGGCCTTCGGGCCCTTGAGCTTGCCCTCGGCCGCGTCCTTCGCCTTCTTCTTCACCTCGGTGAGCGAGATGTCCTGGCGCACCATGGTGAACAGTTGCGGCGCCCTGGTCTTGTCCAGGACGACGGTCGTGTGCACCTTCTCGGCGGGGTTGTCTATGACCGGGACGGTGGCGAAGGTGATGTTCTTGGTGTTCACCCGGCTCAGGTCCTTGGCCAGGTCGGCGAGCTTCGGCACGCTGCCGATGCCGGTGTCCACGGTGAGCGCCTTGGTCGCGGTGTTCGCCAGCTTCAGCAGCTTCGTCGGACTGCTCAGCGTGTCGCCCGACTTCATCTCCCGCACCATCGAGCCCAGGAACTGCTGCTGGAGCTGGATACGGCTCAGGTCGCCGCCGAAGCCGACGCTGTGCCGGGTCCTGACGAACGCCAGCGCCTGCTCGCCCTGCACCTTGTGCCTGCCCTTGGGCAGCTTGAGATGCGAGTCCGGGTCGTCGATGTCCTTGGCCAGACAGACCTCGACACCGCCCACCGCCGTGGACAGGTCCTTGACGGCGTCGAAGTTGGCCATCATGAAGTGGTCCGGCGTGATCCCGGTCAGCGCCTGGACCGTGCGCATCGTGCAGCCGGGGTCGCGCCCGTACTGCCCCAGGCTGGTGTTGAAGCGGACCCCCTCCTCGCCCGGGATGAGCTTCGTGGAGCCGTTCGCCTGCTTCGTCGGGCAGTCCGGGATGTCGGTGATGATGTCGCGCGGAATGCTCAAGGCGGTCGCGTTGGAGCGGTCCTTGGAGACATGGAAGAGGATCGTGGTGTCCGCGTGGCCGACGTTCGCCGCGTCGCCGTACTTGCCCTTCAGGCCCTGCCGGCTGTCGGTGCCGATCACGAGGATGTTGACCGGGCCGTCGGTAGTGGCGCTGCTGGAGCCGATGCCGGTGTCCACCGTGTTGATGTTGCCGTTGAGCTGCTGGTACAGCGCGTAGACACCGATGCTCGCGACCACGACGACGAAGCCGAGCGCGCCGGCCGTCCAGAGCAGGGCCTTCTTCCGGCCCGACTTGCGCGACTGCGCCTTGCGCCGGCCGGCGCGGGTCGCCGCGCGGCCCCCGGCGCTCTCCGGGCCGGCGCCCCGCCGCCCGCCCTGCCCCGCGCGCTGTCCCTGGCGGCGCGGCCCGGGTGGCTGCGCCTGGCCGCCCTGGCCTGGCCGCCCCTTGGTCTGCCCCTGCTGACGGTTCGGACTCTGCTGGGGGTCGCGCTGCGGCGCCCGGCGGCCGCCCTGGGAGGGAACGGCGCGGTCCGTCGGCGTTCCCGGGTCCAGCCGCAGCTGGTAGCTGCCCGTCTCGGGATCGAACACCCACTGGTCCGCCGGGTCGACGTGCTGCCTACGGCCTTGCGTGTCCACGGTCGATCGAGTCCTCCGTCTCGGCCGCTGCGTCAGGCCGGATCGCCCACACTAACCCCACAGTTCAGCGTCCAGGAGCGCAGCTGACAAATTTCGGTCCCTACAACTGGACAAACTGTTCAATCCCCACTGCCACCGCAGACATCGCGGTCCGCGGTCGTGCCGCGATAGGAAGGGGCGTTCGTCGCGGTCCCCGTCGCAGAGGGAGATGCGGACGCGGTGGATGCGGTTTTGCCGGGGGTTTGGCTGTCGCCCGGGCCGGAGCTCGAACCGTTCTCCTGCACCGCCACGGTGCCGTCCTCGCGCAGCGTGGTGAAGAGCTTCTCGGCCTCGGGTTGCACGAGTTCGTCGCGGTTCGGGTCCTGGACGTAGGGCTGGCGCGGCACGGTCAGGAAGCGCACCTGCCCCGCGGGCGTCCGGCGCAGGGTCTGGGTGAGGTCGTACAGCTCGCGCAGCGAGTCCAGCCCGGGGTCGGCGGTCAGTGAGGACGTCGCCGCGTCCAGCAGCGGATAGAGCTTGGCGGGATTGAGCAGCACGCCCGTGCTGTCGATCTCCTTCACCAGCGAGGCCAGGAACTCCTGCTGCCGGTCGATGCGCTGGGTGTCGCTGCCGTCGCCGATGCCGTGCCGCGCGCGGACATAGCCGAGAGCGTCCTCGCCGTGCAGCACGTGGCGGCCGGCCTTCAGATCCAGGTGCGCGTCCCGGTCGTGCACATCGTGCGGGACGCAGACCTCGACGCCGCCGACCGCGTCGACCATCTTCTTGAACCCGCTGAAGTCCACGACGAGATGGTGGTCGACCCTGACCCCGGTCAGCTTCTCGACGGTACGGATGGTGCACGCCGCCCCGCCGAACTCGAAAGCCCAGTTGAACTGGGCGAACTGGGCCTCGGACATGCTGCCGTCGGGTCGCCGGCAGGAGGGGATGTGCACCATCAGGTCGCGCGGCAGGCTGACCGCCGTCGCGGTCTTCCGGTCGGCGGCCAGGTGCAGCAGTATCGCGGTGTCCGAGCGCTGGGTGCCGGTGTCCTGTCCGTACTTGCCGTTGCCGTCGCCCCGGTTGTCGGAGCCGAGCAGCAGGATGTTCTCGGCGGAGGTCGCCTGTGGCAGCGTGCTGGGCCGCTCGGACTGGACACGCAGCAGCTCACGCGAGGTGTCGGTGTCCGTGTGGATGTTCCCGTCCAGCTGCCGGTACAGATGCCAGGCGAGGCCCGCGCCCGACAGCAGGGCCAGCGCGATGACGCCGGCCAGGACGCGCGCCCACCGGCGGCGGCGCTGCTGGGGCGGCGGCGGCACCGCGCCGGTAGAGGTGTCCTTCGACTCCGGCGAATCGGCTGGCGTGGTCACGTGCAGTCCCGTCCTTCGGATGCTGTTGCTTTCTTCTCACCCGTACAGACAGTTGAATTCCGCACTCGGTTGTGTCGAGTTGTTCACTTGTGTGTTCGACCTTTTAGCATCGCGCGGTGCCGCCGGGGCCGCCTCCGGAGAGCGGCGGCCCCGGCTCTGCTTACGCCATGTGGGTGACGCGCTCGCTCTCCCGGCGTTTGTCCAGGTCGGAGGCGGCCAGCCGGTCCAGGTGGCGGCAGAGCACCACGGAGCCGCCGGCCGCCAGCGGCGCCAGCAGCCCGGCCGCGAGCCCGTCCCAGTCGCCGTAGGACCGGCCCGACAGCAGCCGGGAGCCCGCCGTCAGGCCGAGCGACGACGCCGACGCGGCCGCCCGCTCCACCACCTCGGCGCCGCTCAGCTCCTCGCCGCCCGGCAGCTCCAGCGCCGGGGCGCCGGGGTCCACGGGCGCGTAGGGGGCGAAGCGGTCGCCCTGCGTCGGCACCTCCACCGCGTAGTCCGCGAACCCGGCCGGCGGCTGCGGGAAGCGGGCGCCCAGCGGACGCAGCGCCAGCGCGACCCGCTCTCCGGGGCAGGCCAGGGCCGCTTCCAGGGTGTCCGGGCCGGAGACGGCGAAGTCGGCGCCGGCCGGGTCCCCGCCGGGCACGGCCACCACGCCGGTCGAGAAGCAGGCGAGCAGCCACACCGCGGTCTGCCAGTGGGCGGGCAGCAGCAGCGCGGCCCGGTCACCCGGCTGGGCGCCGAGTTCGTCCTGGATGAGGTTGGCGGTCTTCGCCACCCAGTTGCCGAAGGTGGCCACCGACAGTTCGACGCGCTCACCGGTGGCGTCGTCGTAGAAGGTGACCAGGGGGCGGGCGGGGTCCGTCGCGAGTGCGGAACGCAGCAGGTCGGCGGGCGTACGGGCAGTCGATGTCACGCGGCCCAGGCTACGTCAGGTGCCCCGCGCAGGGGCGTTGCTGAGGGAGCGGCAGGCCACCGCCCGGTATCGGAACATCCGTCAGATCCCGGCTGCGGGTTTTTGGGGCTTATGTAAGTGTTTTTCTCATGCGTGCCCTTATCGCCACTTCCGTCGGCTGCGCGTGCATGGCGGCTCTTGCCCTCCCGCTCGCGCTCCCCTCCGGTGCCACCGCGACGATCCCCTCCCCGTACCGGGCCGCCGCTCCCGGCACCCCGTCGGGGAGCACCCACACCCTGATGCTGGCCCCGCTCGCGACGTCCGGCCGCGCCCTCGGCTCGCCCCTGGCCGAAGGGCTCTCCGAACGGTCCGTCAAGCCGTTCTCCCTGCTGGGCGTGACCTGGGACGACGCCCGCACCGACCTGGAGGGCACGGTCCAGGTGCGCACGCGTGCCGTCGGCACCGGTGCGTGGTCGGCCTGGCGGGACGTCGAGTCGCACTCCGAGGACGCCCCCGACGCCGGCTCCGCCGAGGCGACCGAGGCGGGCGTGCGCGGCGCCACCGCCCCGCTGTGGGTCGGCCGCTGCGACGGGGTCGAGGTGCGCGTCGTACCCAAGCGGACCGGTGGCGTGCGCGGCACGCTGCCCGCCCTGCCCAAGGGGCTGCGGCTGGACATGGTCGACCCGGCGGACGATCCGCCGGGGACGCCCTCGGCGCCGTCCACCGAGGGCGCGCCGCCGTCCGGCGCCGACCCCACCGACGCGGTCGCGCCCCCCGGTCCGGCGGACCCGGTCAACGCCCCCGGGCGGCCCGGGAATCACGACCGGCCCGGGGACCAGAGCTCTCCGGGCGGCGACGCCGGCGATCCGGCGGACGCCGGCGATCCGGCGGACGCCGGCGATACGGCGGACACCGGCGATACGGGTGACGAGTCCGGAAACCCCGTCAAGACCGACCCGACCGACACCTCGGGCACCGACGACGAGCTCCCCGTCGTCCCCGCCCTCACCCGCTCCGAGACCGAGGCCCTCACCGGCCGCCAGTACATCGGCGCCCGCCCCCGCATCGTCACCCGGGCCGGCTGGAAGGCCGACGAGTCCCTGCGCACCGAGGACTTCCTCTTCACCGAGAACGTCGACGCGGTCTTCGTCCACCACAGCGCCACCGGCAACGACTACGACTGCTCCGACGCGCCGTCGCTGATCCGCAGCATCTACCGCTACCACATCAACAGCAGTGGGTGGCGCGACATCGGCTACAACTTCCTCGTCGACAAGTGCGGAACCATCTACGAGGGCCGGGGCGGCGGGGTCGCCAAGGCCGTGTTCGGCGCGCACACCCTCGGCTTCAACGCCGACAGCCTGGGCGTCGCGGTGCTCGGCACGTTCAGCGACGAGGAGCCCTCCGAGGAGGCACTCGACGCGGTCGCCCGCCTCGCCGCATGGAAACTCGGCATCTACGGGCACAATCCGGCCGGTACGGCATATCTCTTGTCAGGAGGGAGCAACAAGTACAGGAAGGGTGTCCGGGTCAGCTTCAATACCGTCTCCGGGCACCGCGACGGCTTCGCGACCGAGTGCCCAGGAACGGTGCTGTACGACGATCTCGGCTACATCCGCCGCAAGGCGGCGGCCCTCCAGGGGCGCTGATGGGAGCCGCGACGAGACCCGCATAGGATTGGCCGCTCGCAGGTTCGGCCCCGCCAGGAAGCGGAGACAACACAGGTGACTGAAGCGATCCTCTTGGTCGGCGGCAAGGGCACGCGGCTGCGGCCCCTGACGGTGCACACCCCCAAGCCGATGGTCCCCGCGGCGGGTGTCCCCTTCCTCACCCACCAGTTGGCCAGGGCCCGCGCCGCGGGCGTCGAGCACATCGTTCTCGCCACCTCCTACCTCGCCGAGGTCTTCGAGCCCTGGTTCGGCGACGGCTCCGACCTCGGACTGCGCCTGGAGTACGTCACCGAGGACGAGCCCATGGGCACCGGCGGCGCCATCCGCAACGTCGCGGCTCGCCTCGACTCCGCGCCCGGCGACCCCGTCCTGGTCTTCAACGGCGACATCCTCACCGGCCTCGACATCGCCGGCCTGGTCACCACCCACCGCCGCAGCGGCGCGGACGTCTCCCTCCACCTCACCCGGGTCGACGACCCGCGCGCCTACGGGCTGGTGCCGACCGACGCCGACGGCCGTGTCACCGCCTTCCTGGAGAAGCCGGAGACCCCCGAGGAGATCGTCACCGACCAGATCAACGCGGGCGCCTATGTCTTCAACCGCTCCGTCATCGACACCATCCCCGCCGGCCGCCCGGTCTCCGTCGAGCGGGAGACCTTCCCCGGCCTGCTCGCCGCCGGCGCGCACCTCCAGGGCATGGTCGACTCCACGTACTGGCTCGACCTCGGTACGCCGCACGCCTTCGTGCGCGGCTCCGCCGACCTCGTCCTCGGCCGCGCCCCGTCCCCGGCCGTGCCGGGACGCTGCGGCGAACGCCTCGTCCTGGAGGGCGCCCGCGTCGCCGACGACGCCAAGCTCACCGGCGGCACCGCCGTGTCCGCCGGCGCGGTCATCGGCTCCGGGGCCGTCGTCGAGGGCAGCACCATCCTGGCCGGGGCCGTCGTCCGCCCCGGCGCGGTCATCACCGACTCCCTCGTCGGCGCGGGCGCGGTCATCGGCGAACGCACCGTCCTCAACACCGCGGTCATCGGCGACGCGGCCCAGGTCGGCGCGGACAACGAACTGCGGTACGGCGCGCGGGTCTGGTGCGGGGCGGTCATCCCGGACGGGGCGCTGCGCTTCTCGTCCGACCAGTAGAGCCGGGCCCCGGCGCGTAGGCTCGTCGGGTGCATCCCGAGCAGACCCGACTCCTCCGCGGTACGACGGCACGCGTGCCCGGCCCGCGCACCGCGGGCCGGATCCGCCGGTGGACCCCGCGCGGCCCGCTGGACCTGGGCCTGACTCTCGGACCCCTGCGCCGCGGCCCCGGCGACCCCGCCTTCCGGGTGGGTCCCGACGGCGCGGTCCACCGCGCCTCGCGCACCCCCGAGGGCCCGGGCACGCTCCGCATCGCCCGCCCCGCGGGCGGTGAGGTCGAGGCGCAGGCGTGGGGGCCCGGCGCCGACTGGCTGCTCGACCGCCTGCCGGAACTGCTCGGCGACGCCGACGAGCCCGCCGCGTTCACCGCCCGCCACCGCGTCGTCCACGAGGCCCACCGCCGCAACCCCGGCCTCCGCCTGACCCGCACCGGCCTGGTCCTGGAATCGCTCGTGCCCGCGATCCTGGAGCAGAAGGTCACCTCCGACGAGGCCTACCGCTCCTGGCGCCTCCTGCTGTGGCGCTTCGGCGAGCCCGCCCCCGGTCCCGGCGAGGAACTGCGCATGCGCGTCATGCCCGACGCCCGCGGCTGGGCCATGATCCCCTCCTGGGAGTGGCACCGCGCCAACGTCGACGGCAAGCGCTCCGCGGCCGCCGTGCGCGCCGCCCGCGCCGCCGCCCGCATGGAGCAGGCCACCGCCCTCGGCCCCGCCGAGGCCTCCGCCCGCCTCCAGGCGATCCCGGGCATCGGCCCCTGGACAGCCGCCGAGACCCTCCAGCGCAGCAACGGCGACCCCGACGCCGTCACCGTCGGCGACCTCCACCTGCCCCACACCGTCGGCTACGCCCTCACCGGCGCCCACCGCACGGACGACGCGACCATGCTGGAACTCCTGGAGCCCTACGCCGGCCAGCGCCACCGCGCCGCCCGCCTCATCCTCCTGACCGGCCGCCGCCCCCCGCGCCGCGCCCCCCGCCTGGCACCGGGCAACATCGTTCCGCTCTGAAGGCCGTTGTCGGTGCCCGGTCGTAATGTGCCGGGCAGGGACTTCGAGGGGAGCCGCAGTGGGGTATTCGCGCAATCTGATCGTCGCTCGCAGTGAGCGGCCGCTGCTGGACACACCGCTGTTCGACGCGGTGCGGGACGACCGCGACTCCGCCGCCGCTCTGTGGCCGAGGCCCGGGGGCTGGCAGACCCTGGAGTTCCACCACGAGGTGCTGGACGACGTGGACGAGGTCCTGCGCGAGGTCGTCGACTGGACCGGGGCGCCCGCCTGCGTCGCCTCGGTCTTCGACAGCGACGTGGCATGGGTGATCGGGCTCGCGCCGGGCGCCGCGCGCTGGGAGACGTGGCTGAACCTGGGGACGGCGGCCGCGCTGTTGACGCACGTCCCCGACGACGTCGACGACACCGCTGAGTACGCGGGCACTGCGGAGTTCGAGGCGGCGGTGGCCCTGACGCGTGCCGGGATGGAGGCCGGCATCCCCGACGCCTCCCGCGCCGCCCTGGCCTGGGCCCGGTCCGCCGGGTTCGGGAAGGGCGTGACGGCGGAGGCCGTCGAGGACGTCCTGCGGTCGAAGGAGACGTTCGCGGAGGAGCTCTTCGACATCCTCCTGGAACGGCTCGGCTTCCCGGCGCCGGTCGACCCGGAGCGGACCCGCGTCGGGTGAATGCCGGCCCGGGGGCAGTACGGGGCGGCCGCCTCAGGTCCCGAACAGGTCCCGGCACCGCTCCAGCCCGTGGATCTCGACGGGAACGCTACGGTGCGCCTCCCAGTCCGCGCGGTCCAGGCGCAGCCGGTGAAGGGTCCGGGCGGAGCCCCGTACGGCCGCCACGTCCATGCCGTCGAACCGGTACCCGAGCTTGTCGGAGACCCGGCGGGAAGCCGGGTTGTCCGTCATCGCCGCCGATGTGACGCAGCGTGCGCCGAGCCCTTCGAAAGCCAGGTGCAGTACCGCGGCCCGCATCTCCGTGCCGATGCCCCGGCCCTGGTGCGTCAGCCCCAGCCACGAGCCCGTCCGGGCCTCGCGGGTGACGGCGAAGTCGTTCGCGCTCAGGTCCTGCCGCCCGACGACCTCACCCTCGCACCGCACCGACAGGCTCAGCGTCCAGTCCTCCGGCCGCCAGGTGGCGACCGTCCCCAGCACGTGCCGGAACGTGGCCTGTTCGCGTTCGCGCGGACTCGCGTCGGTCCACGGGACGGTGAACGGCATACGGTCCGCGTCGTGGACGCCGGCCGCGGCGACGCCCGCCAGTTCCGCGAGTCCCGTCAGGTCGGGCAGGCCCAACTCCAGCCGCGGGGTGGTGATCCGGAGTGCGTACAGGGGCCACACGAGTTCTTCCACACCGGGATCCTGCCCTCGCGCCCGACCGGCCGTCGACCGGATTTCCCGCCCGCCGGTCCCCACGGAATCCGCTTACGGGGGTGCCGCGTCCGCCGGGCACACTGCGGCGGTGAGCAGATTCGCCCAAGTCGTCGTGATCGCCCAGGACGCCGCCGAGGTCATGCACCCGTTGACCCTGCCCGACGAGGAACGGGAATGGCACCAGTGCTTCGAGCGGGTCCGGTCCGACCTGTTCGGCATCCAGATGTGGGTCGTGGAGTTCTGGCGCCTGAACTGGACCGGCCTGTTGGCGCGCCTGGAGTCGCTGCCATGGCCGGTCCCCCAGTCCGTGCAGGTGCTGATCCACGACGAGGAGGGCGACTGCTGCGGGATGTGGATGATGTACGACGGCAGGCTCACCGAGGTGTCCCTGCCCCGCACACGGCGGGAGCCGTACAGGGGCAGCGTCACCGGGTACCTCAGCCGAACCGACCGCCGCGACGCCTAGCGCACCTCGATGAACGCCTCCGCGCTCCGCGCCGGCCGGTCCTTCGGCGGCACCGCGGGGCGGCCGATCGCGACGGTGCCCATCGGGTCCCAGTCCTCCGGCAGGTCCAGTACCTCGCGCACCACGTCGCGGCAGAACATCGTGGACGACACCCAGGCGGAGCCGAGTTGCTCGCCCGCGAGGGCGACCAGGAAGTTCTCCACGGCCGCGCCCATCGCGACCACGAACATCTCGCGCTCGGCCGCCGACCGCCGGGGGTCGGGGTAGTCGTGCGCCCCGTCCGCGACCAGGCACGGAACCACCAGGTAGGGCGCCCGGCGCAGGACGTCGCCGCGCCGTACGCGCTTGGCGATCGACTCCTCGCTGCGGCCGTCGCGGCGCAGGTCGGCGATCCACGCGTCACGCATCGCGTCCAGCAGCCGCACCCGGGCGGCCTCGGTCTCCAGCAGCACGAAGCGCCACGGCGTCGTGTGGTGCGGCGCCGGGGCGGTGACGGCGAGTGCCACGGCCCGCCGCACCGCGCCCCCGTCGACGGGCGCGTCGGAGAAGTCGCGGATCGTGCGGCGCAGGGAGACGGCCTCGCGCACCGCCTCCGACGTGCCCAGCCGGAACATGTCCTCTGCGGCCGGCCGCAGCAGTGCCCGGGCGCCGGTGCCGCTCTCCTCGGCCGGGAGCACCAGGCGATCCAGGCCGCGCACCACGGCCACCGGGGTGCCGCCCGCCTTGCCCTTGACGAGGTCGCCGGCCGCGGCCAGCTCGTCGCCCAGCGCCGTGACGGTGACGGCGAGTTGGTTGCCGTGCGAATCGGTCGCGCCCCGCAGGTCGTCGACGACGCGGATTCCGGCCGCGCCGATGGCGACATCGGTGAGGCCCTCGCGCCAGGGGCGCCCGAAGGTGTCGGTGACGACGACACCGACATTGACGCCGAGTGCCTCGCGCACCCCCGCGCGGATCGTCCGCGCCGAGGCGTCCGGGTCCTCGGGCAGCAGCAGCACCGTGCCGGGCGCCGTGTTGGAGGCGTCGACGCCCGCCGCCGCCATGACGAGGCCGTGCCGGGTCTCCACGATCCGCGTCGGGCCGCGCCGGGCGACCAGCCGGACCGTCTCCGCGTCGATGGCGGCCTCGCGGTCGTCGGCGTGGACGACGCGGCCCTCCGCCTTGCTGACGATCTTCGACGTGACGACGAGGACGTCGCCGTCCTCCAGGTAGCCGGTGGCCGTGGCGACGAGCTTCGCCAGGTCGTCACCGGCCGTGATCTCCGGCAGTCCCCCGACCGCCCACACCCGGTAGGAGGTGGAAGCGTTCACGCCCGCACCTCCTCTGCCAGCGTCAGCGCCTCGCGCGCCATGGCGGTGGTGGCGTCGAGGTCCGTCATCATCAGCGGCACCGAGCGGCAGCGGATGCCCGCCGCCTCGACCTCGTCCACCGTGCCCGCGTCGACGGTGTCGACGAGCCAGCCGTCGAGCAGCCCGGAGCCGTAGTGCGCGGCGACCGCCGCGGCCGTGGACTCCACGCCGACGGCGGCCAGGACCTTGTCGGCCATGCCCCGCACCGGAGCCCCGCCGACGATGGGGGAGAGGCCCACCACCGGCACGCCCGCCTCGGCGATGGCCTCGCGGATGCCGGGTACGGCCAGGATCGTGCCGACCGACACCACCGGGTTCGACGGCGGGAAGAGGATGACGTCCGCCTCGGCGATGGCCTCCAGCACGCCGGGCGCAGGCTTCGCGCCCTCCGCGCCGACCGGCAGTATCGCGTACGCCTCGGCGGAGGCCCGCAGCCGCACCCAGTACTCCTGGAAGTGCACGGCCTTGCGGCCGCCCCCGCCGTCCGGGTCGTCGATCACGACGTGCGTCTCGATGCGGTCGTCGGTCATAGGGATGAGCCGTACGCCGGGCTTCCAGCGTGCGCACAGTGCCTCGGTGACCGCGCTCAGCGGGTAGCCGGCGCCGATCATCTGGGTGCGCACGATGTGGGTGGCGAAGTCGCGGTCGCCGAGGCCGAACCACTCGGGGCCGACCCCGTACGCGGCCAGCTCCTCCTTCACGGTGAAGGTCTCGTCCGCGCGGCCCCAGCCCTGGGCCTCGTGGATTCCGCCACCCAGCGTGTACATGACGGTGTCGAGGTCGGGGCAGACCTTCAGCCCGAACAGGTGGATGTCGTCGCCGGTGTTGCCGACCACGGTGATCTCCGCGTCCGGCGCCGCTTCCTTGAGACCGCGCAGGAAGCGGGCGCCTCCGATGCCGCCGGCCAGTACCACGATTCGCATGCGGACAGTCTGGCAGCCGCGGCTGTCAGCCTGCGAACGTGCCCTCGGCGGCCGGGGTCCGCGAGGTGCAGGCGTACGGCGTCATCTCGGTCAGGCCCGGGAAGTAGACGTGCAGGCTGACCGCCGGTTCCAGGGAGTCGTTGACGACCTCGTGGACGTAGCCCGGGGCGAACACCCGCTGGTGCCCCGTGGAGAGTGAACGGCGCACCTCGCCGTTGCCGCCGAGGGCCCGCTCGGTCAGCGCGCCCTCCAGGACGGTCAGCACACCGCTGGAGCGGCCGTGGTCGTGCAGCCCGCTGCCCTGGCCGGGGACCCAGCTCAGCAGCCAGATCTCATAGCCGGGTCCGGTCCGCAGCCGGTCGTACCAACGCGTGACGGTGTCGTAGCGCACGCGCGGCGCCCAGTGGGCACGGTCCTCGGCGATGCGCCGGGCCAGCCCGGCGAACTCCGCCACGGTGACGGGGTGGGCGGGCACGGGCGGCAGGAGGTGGGGGACGGCGAGCGGATCGCCGGCGATCGAGACGTCGCTGTTCATGGGTGCGGGAGTTCCTACGGGAAGTGAGGAGCGTCAGGCAGGGCGCATGAGGCTGTGCAGGCTGACGATGAAGATCGTCAGCGGCAACAGCTGGAACAGCGACAGTGAGCTTCCACGGCACGACGGAAGTCGCCGAGGCGGCGGATCCGGGAAGGCGCGTGGGTCACTGGCATGCGCTCAGCACACCGGCTCTTCGGGTGCCTGTCAACCTGACATCCGGTTTGTCGTGAATCTTTCACCTGATCCGGCTATTCGACCAGGTGAAAGGTTTGTGCAGCCTGGCCCCGGGAAGGTGCGGACGCAACCACACGGGTACGCAGGAACGTCTCCCCGGGAAACGTCGTTGTGTTTTCGTGATCTCATCGTGATCGCCGGTCCTCCCTGGATGTCGATCACGATTGACGTATGCGGACGTTTGGACTGATTTGAACACTTTCCGTCAGACCTTGGTTCCGCAGGGTGAATAACGGGCCCAATAGCAGATCTCGGCTTGACTGGCCCGTATCGGCACACTTGTAATTTCACTCGTGTCGTTCGACCGTCACAGGTAAACGGCAACATGCACGGGGAAGCGAAAACAGACGAGGGGCGCGCATGACCGAGCTGTTCCAGCTGTTGCTGGCCGAAGAGGCCGACGAAGAGCTCGGGTGGCAGGAGCGCGCGCTGTGCGCGCAGACCGATCCCGAGTCGTTCTTCCCCGAGAAGGGCGGTTCCACCCGCGAGGCCAAGAAGGTCTGCCTCGCTTGTGAGGTCCGCTCCGACTGCCTGGACTACGCACTCGCCAACGACGAGCGCTTCGGCATCTGGGGCGGTCTGTCCGAGCGTGAGCGGCGCCGCCTGAAGAAGGGCGTCGTCTGAGCGCACGCCCGGCACGTCGTGTTCGTGCGTATATGTGCTCCGGACCCGGAAGGGCGGCCTCCCGCAAGCGTTAGTGTGGGGGCCCGTCCGAGACGCCTGAGGCGTCGTCCGAAGTCCAGCGAACCGGGGCCCGAACCTCGATGTCCGTGAACAGTTCAGCAGGGACTCAATACGCCGCCCAGGCTCCGGAGTTCCCGCGCCACGTCGTCACCGCCGTGCTGGTCGCCCACGACGGTGCCCGGTGGCTGCCCAACGCGCTCGCGGGCCTGGTCTCCCAGGACCGCCCGGTCCAGGACGTCGTCGCCGCCGACACCGGCAGCTCCGACGACTCCGCCCGGCTGCTCGCCGAGTCGCTCGGCGACCATCGCGTCCTGCATCTCGCCCGGCGCAGCGGCTTCGGCGCCGCCGTCGAGGAGTGCGTCCGCGCCGCGCCCCCGATGACCGCCGAGCAACTGCCGTACCTTCAGCGCCGCAGCGGCTGGGACCCGGTCGCCCGCGCCTGGGACGACGACGCCCACGACGAGCCCGAGCAGCCGCACGGCGAGCCGGTGCACTGGCTCTGGCTGCTCCACGACGACTGCGAGCCCGCCCCCGACGCCCTGCGCGGCCTGCTGAAGGTCGCCGACTCCGCGCCCTCCGCCGGGGTCATCGGCCCCAAGCTGCGCAGCTGGTACGACCGCCGCCAGCTCCTCGAGGTCGGCGTCTCCATCGCCCGCAGCGGCCGCCGCTGGACCGGGCTGGAGCGCCGCGAGCAGGACCAGGGCCAGCACGACCAGGTGCGCCAGGTGCTCTCGGTGTCCAGCGCCGGCATGCTCGTGCGCCGCGACGTGTGGGAGGAGCTCGGCGGCTTCGACCGCCGGCTGCCCCTCATGCGTGACGACGTGGACTTCTGCTGGCGCGCCCAGTCCGCGGGGCACACCGTGCTCATCGCCCCCGACGCCGTCCTGCGGCACGCGGAGGCCGCCTCCCGCGAACGCCGCCCGGTCGACTGCGCCGGCCGCTCCGCGGTCGACCCGCACCGCGTCGACAAGGCCGGCGCCGTCTACACCCTGCTGGCGAACACCCGCGGCGCCCAGCTGCCCTATGTCTTCGCGCGCCTGGTGCTCGGCACCGTCCTGCGCACGCTGGCCTACCTGGTCGGCAAGGTCCCCAAGCAGGCCGTCGACGAGATCACCGGCCTGCTGTCGGTGCTGCTGCGGCCCGGCCGCGTCCTCAGTGCCCGCAGACAGCGCTCCCGGCCCGCCGTAGAGGCCGCGGAACTGCGGCCGCTCTTCCCGTCGCCCGGCGCGACCGTGCGTGCCACCGTCGAGCAGGTCGTCAGCAACATCTCCGGCCGCGCCGAGGCCGACGCCACCTCCGCCGGCCGCCATGGCGGGGGCATCGACTCCGGCCCCAGCGGCGGCGACGACGACGGCGAGTACCTGGAGATCGAGCAGTTCGCCCTGCTCAAGCGGATCGCCCGGCAGCCCGCGCCCGTGCTCTTCGCGGTCCTGCTGCTGTTCTCCCTCATCGCCTGCCGCCAGCTCCTCGGCGGCGGCGCACTGTCCGGCGGCGCGCTGCTGCCCGCCCCGGACCGGGCCAACGACCTGTGGGGCTCCTACCTCGGCGCCTGGCACGCCCTCGGCACCGGCAGCACCGCCAGCGCGCCGCCGTACCTGGCGATCGTGGCGGCGATGTCGAACGTGCTGTTCGGCAGCACCGGCCTCGCCCTGACCATGCTCCTGGTGGCCTCCGTCCCGCTCGCCGGACTGAGCGCGTACTTCGCCTCCCGGCCGCTGGTCGAGTCCCGGCTGCTGCGGGCCTGGGCGGCCGTCGCCTACGCCTTCCTGCCCGCCGCAACCGGCGCCCTGGCGGGCGGGCGGCTCGGCACCGCGGTGCTGGCCATCGTGCTGCCGCTGATGGCGCGTGCCGCCGTCTCGGCCGCCGGCCTGCGGCTGTCCCGCGAGGCCGTCGACCGCGGCGTCCGCCCCGGCTGGCGTGCCGCCTGGGCCTTCGCGCTGCTGCTGACGCTCACCACCGCCTTCACCCCTATCACCTGGCCCATCGCGCTGGTGCTCATCGGCGTCGCCGTCGCGCTGCGCCTGGTGCGCGGGCAGGGACACCTCGTCGTGCCCCTGGCGATGCGGGCAATCGCGATCCTCGGCGCCCCCATGGTGGTGCTCGCGCCCTGGTCGCTGGACCTGCTCACGCAGCCCAAGCGCTTCCTGTACGAGGCGGGGCTGCCCTACGGCCCCCGCGCCGCCTCCGCCACCGACCTCGTCCTGGTCAATCCCGGCGGCCCCGGCGCGGCCGGTGGGTTGCTGCTCGCCGGCATCGTGCTGGCCGCCCTCGCGGCCCTGATGCGCGGCGAGCGCCGGCTGAGCATCGTCAGCGCCTGGGCGGCCGCCCTGACCGGACTGGTGTTCGCAGTCGCCGCCAACAACTCCGCCTGGGCGGGACCCGCGACCCTCGTGTACGGCCTCGCCCTGCTCGCCGCAGCCGCGGTCGGCGCGGAGAACGCACAGGAACGCCTCGCCGCCTCCGGATTCGGCTGGCGCCAGCCCGCCGCCGCCCTCGTCGCCCTGGCCGCCGTCCTCGCCCCGCTGTCCGCCGCGGTCGGCTGGATGGCCGGCGGCGCCGACGGTCCCGTGGAGCGCCGCGACCCGACACAGGTCCCGGCGTTCGTCGCCGAGGAGGGATCCACCCGCGACCAGGCCCGCACCCTGGTGCTGTCGGGCACGCCCGCCCGTGTCTCGTACGCCTTGGTGCGGGGCGCGGGAGCGCGGCTCGGCGACGCCGAGATCGCGGCCTCCGAGGGTGGCGACTCCAGGCTGGACAAGATCGTCTCCAACCTCGTCGCCGGTTCCGGCGCGGACCAGGCCACCCAGCTCGGCGGCTACGCGGTGCGCTACGTCCTCGTCCAGCAGGGTGCCCCGCGCGAGATGGGCCGCACCCTCGACAGCACCCCCGGCCTGTCCCGGCTCAGCCAGGCCGACGGCAGCGCGCTGTGGCGGGTCGACAACGACGTGGCCCGGCTCGTCATCGTCCCCAAGCCCGCCGCCTCCGGTGACACGGGGGGCCCGGCAGGGGGCGCGAGCACCCAGCCGGTCATGGTCGCCTCCGGCAAGGTCGAGGCGCACACCACGATCCCCACCGGTCCCGAGGGACGCGTCCTGCGCCTGGCGGACAACGTCGCTCCCGGCTGGAACGCCACCCTCGACGGCCGGTCGCTCACCTCGACCACCGTCGACGGCTGGGCCCAGGGCTTCGAACTCCCCGCCACCGGCGGCCGCCTGGACCTCACCTACGACGACCCCTTCACCCACGTCGTGTGGGTGTGGGCCCAGGGCTTCCTCGCCCTGGTCCTGGTCGTCATGGCGCTTCCCGGACGCCGCCGCGAGATCGACGACGACCTGCCGGAGACCGAACCCGTCCCGGCCGGCGCCACCGCGACCGCGACCGCCGACATCCCGGCCCAGGCGACCGGCGACGGCCGCCGCGCCCGCAGGCTGCGCGCCGCGGCCGAGGCGGAGGGCGACGACACCGACCCGGACGGTCGGGAGCGCCCCGAAGGCGCCCCCGAGGAGCAGGCGGCGGAGTACACCGAGTACCCGGAGTACGACCCCTACGCCGCCGGGCCCCAGCAGAACGACCCGTACGGCCAGGAGCAGTGGGCCGCCGACTACCAGAGCACCTACGGCTACGAGCAGCCCGCCCAGCAGCCGCAGGAGCAGCAGGAGCAGCAGGCGCCGGTCTACGACCCCTACGGCTACGGCGAGCAGGAACAGCCCCAGCCCGGCTACGACCAGCAGGGCTACGAGCAGCAGCCCGGCTACGACCAGCAACAGGGTTACGAGCAGCAGCAGGGGTACGGGCAGCAGGGCTACGAGCAGCAGCCCCACGACCCCTCCTACGCCCCCTACGACCCGACGGCGTACGACTCGGACGGTTACCGCCGCGACGGGAGCAACCAGCAGTGAACCGCAGCGTCCTGTCCCTGATCGGCGTCACCGCCGCCCTCGCCGCCGTCACCGGTATCGCCACCCTCAGCGGCGCGGGAACCCCCGAAGCCGCGCCCGCCGCCAGTGCGGCCCGGTTGCCCGTCGAACGATCGACGCTGACCTGCCCCGCGCCGTCCGACTCGGACTTCGCGACGACGACGTACACGTCGTTCACGCCGAAGGGCGACTCGGCCGGCGGCACCGGAAACGCCGACCTGCTGCCCGCCGCCGGGCAGGACGGCAAGGCACCCAAGGGCAAGGCCAAACCGGTCGCCCCCCTCAAGGAGGCGGGCAAGCCCGTCACCGCGACCACCGAGCGCACCGACGCCCCGGCCCTCATCGGCACCGCCGACGGTGCCCTGGCCCCCGGCTGGACCGTGCAGCAGACCACGGTCATCGACGCCGGCCCGGCACGCGCGGTGCTCGGCACCTCCTGTGCCGTGCCGGACAGCGAGTTCTGGTTCCCCGCCGTCAGCACCGCCGGAAACCGTCAGGACTACGTCCACCTGACCAACCCCGACGACAACTCGGCCGTCGTCGACCTGGAGCTCTACGGCCCCAAGGGCGAGATCAAGACCGAGACCGGCGACGGCATCACCGTGCCGCCCGGCGCCTCCGTCCCGGTGCTGCTGTCGACCCTCACCTCCGAGAAGACCGACGGCCTCACCCTCCACGTCAGCGCGCGCAGCGGCCGGGTCGGCGCCACCGTCGAGGCCGGCGACAGCAAGGCCGGCGGAGACTGGCTCGCCGCCTCCACCGACCCGTCCGACACCCTCGTGATGCCGGGCATCCCGGCCGACGCCACCGCGGTGCGGCTGGTCGTCTTCGCGACCGGCGACGACGATGCCGACCTCAAGCTGCGGCTGGCGGCCTCCGGCGGCGAGATCACGCCGGCCGGCCACGACACCGTCCACGTCAAGAGCGGCATGACCAGCACCGTCGACCTCGGCGACGTCACCAAGGGGGAGGCGGGCTCGCTCATCCTCGCCCCCAGCGGCACCACGGGCTCGGCGCCGGTCGTCGCGGCCCTCCAGATCACCCGCGGCAAGGGCGGCAACCAGGAGACCGCCTTCCTGCCGGCCACCGCGCCCGTCGGCGACCGCTCCACCGTCGCCGACAACCGCACCAAGGGCTCCACCCTGGCCCTCACCGCTCTCAGGTCGGACGCCACGGTCAAGGTCACGACCTCGGCCTCCACCTCGGGCGGCGAGCCGGTCAGCAAGACGGTCTCCGTGAAGGCCGGGACGACCGTCGTGCTCTCCCCGCCCGACCCGTCGTCGGGGAAGGGCACCTACGCGGTCACGGTCCAGCCGTCCTCCGGTGGGCCGGTCTATGCCTCGCGCACGCTGGAGCTGCCGAAGGACGGCGTCCCGATGTTCACCGTCCAGACGATGCCGGACGACCGGGGGCTGGTGGCGGTGCCGGCGTCACGGGAAGACCTCTCGATCCTCAACTGACGGCACCCGCAGGTGACTCGGGCCCGGGGCGCGGTCTGCGCCCCGGGCCCTTGCCGTCGGTCGGGACGCCCTGAGGCGACCCGCCCCGCGCGCTATCCCTCGCCGTAGCGGGGGTCGACGTTCTCCGGGGAGAGCCCCAGCAGCTCGGCCACCTGTTCCACGACCACGTCGTGCACCAGCAGCGCGCGCTCCTCCCGGGTCTTGGCCCGGATCTCCACCGGCCGCCGGTACACCACGATCCGGTGCGGGCTGCCCTTGCGGCCCCCGAGCAGCCGTCCGAGCGGGACCGCGTCCTCGGATGTCCCCGCCCCCCCGGCCGCCTCGTCGTCGGACCCGCCGGCCGGCCACGGCACCTCCTGCACGGCGAACTCCACCTCCGACAGTTGCGGCCACCTCCGCTCCAGGCGGTCGGCGGCGTCCCGGACGAGGTCGTCGAAGGCGTCGGCGCGGCTGCGCGCCAGCGGCACCTGCGGTGGCGCGATGGGGCCGCGCATGCCGCGTCCGTGTCGGTCGCGGCGGCGCTGGCGGGGTGCGGGCGAAGGGGTGTCCATCACCTCTGAGAGTAGCCGCCGGGAGCCCCGGTTATGCGGGCCGGTGACCGGTGCCATCACCACGGGGTACGAGGACCGGACATCCGGCGTGATGTCGCGGAATGTACGGTCGCGCACTGGTGTCGTTACGGCAATTCCCCACCTCTGACTGTTCGGCTGCCGTCAAATGACGCCATTTGGCGTGTTTGGTGACGGCAGTCATCGCCGGGCGGCCCGTTCATTTCCGGCCCTTTGCAGGTCAGCGGCGCGGGTCGCAGGTCGGGCCATCCCGGCGAACCGGGACGACACGACGGAGTGGTGTCCCGGGGAGTCGTCGCGGCCCGCTCAAGAGTGCGGTACCGTCCAACGTCGTGAGCCCTGTACGTCGCTGTTCGCGCACCGCGTGTGGCCGTCCCGCCGTCGCGACGCTGACGTACGTCTACGCGGACTCCACCGCCGTGCTCGGCCCACTCGCGACCTACGCCGAACCCCACTGCTACGACCTGTGCTCCGAGCACTCCGAGCGCCTCACCGCCCCGCGCGGCTGGGAGGTCGTCCGCCTCGCCACCGACACCGGCCCCACCCGCCCCAGCAGTGACGACTTGGAAGCGCTCGCCAACGCCGTGCGCGAGGCCGCCCGCCCCCCGGAGCGCGACGGCGGCAAGCCGGCCGGCGGCCGGGGCGGCGACCCGATGGGGATCGCCCGGCGCGGCCACCTGCGCGTGCTGCGCTCGCCCGACTCCTGACCCGGTCCACGCCCGTCCCGGGCCCGCCCGGGAGCCGTGTCCACCGTGACGGGTACCCTTCGTCCGGATGTTCAGGTATGCCCGGTAGGTTGGTCGGCAGGCCATGACCGGCAACCGGACAGAGTGGAGCACACGCGGTGACCGACCTCTCGCAGCTCGTGAAAGCGTATGACGTCCGTGGAGTTGTCCCCGACCAATGGGGCGAGCCGCTCGCCGAACTCTTCGGCGCGGCCTTCGTCACCGTGACCGGCGCCGACGCGATCGTGACCGGCCACGACATGCGCCCGTCCTCGCCCGGCCTGTCCCGGGCCTTCGCCCGCGGCGCCGCCGCCCGCGGCGCTTCGGTGACCGAGATCGGGCTCTGCTCGACCGACCAGCTCTACTTCGCCAGCGGCCAACTCGGCCTGCCCGGCGCGATGTTCACCGCCAGCCACAACCCGGCCCGGTACAACGGCATCAAGATGTGCCGCGCGGGTGCCGCGCCGGTCGGCCAGGAGACCGGTCTCGCGGAGATCCGCGAACTCGTCGAGCAGTGGTCGGAGACCGGCCTTCCGGCGAGCGACGCCACCCCCGGCGGGATCACCCAGCAGGACCTGCTCAGCGACTACGCCGCCTACCTGCGCGCCCTCGTCGACCTCACGACGATCCGGCCCCTGAAGGTCGTCGTCGACGCCGGCAACGGCATGGGCGGCCACACCGTCCCGACCGTGTTCGACGGGCTGCCCCTCGACCTCGTCCCGATGTACTTCGAGCTCGACGGCACCTTCCCCAACCACGAGGCGAACCCGCTCGACCCCAAGAACATCGTCGACCTCCAGGCCAAGGTCAAGGAGACCGGCGCCGACATCGGCATCGCCTTCGACGGCGACGCCGACCGCTGCTTCGTCGTGGACGAGCGCGGCGAGCCCGTCACCCCCTCCGCCATCACCGCGCTCGTCGCGGCGCGCGAGCTGGCCAAGCACCCGGGCTCCACCGTCATCCACAACCTGATCACCTCGTGGTCCGTCCCCGAGGTGGTCAAGGAGCACGGCGGCACCCCCGTCCGCACCCGCGTCGGCCACTCCTTCATCAAGCAGGAAATGGCCCGCACCGGCGCCGTGTTCGGCGGCGAGCACTCGGCGCACTACTACTTCCGCGACTTCTGGAACGCCGACACGGGCATGCTCGCCGCCCTTCACGTCCTCGCCGCCCTCGGCGGCCAGGACGGGACGCTGTCCGGGCTCGTCGCCGAGTACGACCGGTACGCCGCCTCCGGCGAGATCAACACCGCCGTCGACGACCAGGCCGGCCGCACCGCCGCCGTCCGCACGGCCTTCGCCGACCGCCCGGGGGTCACGACCGACGAGCTCGACGGGCTCACGGTCACCTCCGGCGACTGGTGGTTCAACCTCCGCCCGTCCAACACCGAGCCGCTGCTGCGCCTGAACGTCGAGGCCCGCACCGCCGACCTCGTCGCCGAGGTCCGCGACGAGGTACTGGCGATCGTCCGCGCCTGAGGTACCCGGCGCGGGGCTCCCCGCGGCCCGGCATGTCCGCCGATTCCCGGCGCCCCGCACGGGGCGCCGGGAATGCGCGCACCCGAGCGGGACGTGCTCCCCGCGCCGCCAACGCCCCGGCGATACGCTGAAACGGCCAACCGGCCCGACAGCCGGGAAGCCGCCCCGCACGCCCCGCACGGGTGGTGCGACCGCCCGCCCCGCCCGGACACCACGGGCACCGACCCGAAGGAAGTCGCGCCACCATGCCGCTCGTCGAAGCCAGCCTCCTCGAAATCCTCGCCTGCCCCGCCTGCCACGCCCCCCTCCGCGAGGACGCCGACGCCGGCGAACTCGCCTGCACCTCCGCCGACTGCGGCCTGGCGTACCCCGTCCGCGACGACATCCCCGTCCTGCTCGTCGACGAGGCCCGCCGCCCGGCGTAACGCCCGCACCGACCGACAGACCAGGACCCGGGAGGTCACGCACCGATGCTGGACGAGACGCTGCTCGACGACCCCGAGGGCCTCGCCCGCGCCGACACCCGGGGCCTGCTCCTGGGTGTCGCGGCCGCGGGGGCCCGCGTGCGCACCGCCGCCCGCCTGGCGCAGGAGGCCGGCATAGGGGAACTGAAGCCGGACGGCCGCCCCCGCAGCCTCCTCGTCGCGGGCCCCGGCGCGGCCACCGCTGCCACCGTCGCCGAACTGCTGGCGGCCCTCGGCAGCGGCAGCGCCCCCGTCCTGCCGCTGCGCCCCACCGGCCCCGCGCCGTACGACCTGCACTGGACCCTGCCCGGCTGGGCCGGCCCCCTGGACCTGCTGCTCATCGCCAGCCCCATGGGCACCGAGGCCGGTCTGGCCGACCTCATCGAACAGGCCTACCGTCGCGGCTGCACCGCCGCCGCCGTCGTACCCGCCGGGTCGCCCATCGCCGAGGCCATCGCCCAAGTGCGCGGCCTGGTCCTCCCCTACGCCGCCGCTCCCGAGTCCGCCGCTCCCGCGTCCGGTGCGCCCGACGCCGCCGACCCCGACGAGGACCTCGGCGCCTTCTGGGCCCTGCTCACCCCGCTGCTCGCCCTCGGCGACCGGATCGGGCTGCTGTCCGCGCCCGCCGACGCCATCGAGAGTGTGGCCGACCGCCTCGACGAGGTCGCCGCCCGCTGCGGCCCCGCCATCGCGACCTACAGCAACCCCGCCAAGGCACTCGCCTCCGAACTCGCCGAGTCCCTGCCCGTGCTGTGGAGCGAGGGCCCCCTGTCCGCCGTCGCCGCCCGCCGTTTCGCCGCGACCATCGCCTCCCGCGCCGGACGCCCCGCCCTGCACGGCGAGCTCCCCGAGGCCGTCGACACCCACGGCGCGCTGCTCGCCGGCGCCCTCGCCGGCGCCCTGGACCCCGACGACTTCTTCCGCGACCGCGTCGAGGAACCCGTGGACCTGCGGCTGCGCGTCGTCCTCCTGCACCGCCCCGGCAACGGCACCCAGGCTCCCGCCACCAGCGCCGCCGCCGTCGCCCGGGAGTTCACCACCACCCACGACACCCCGCTCAGCGAGCTCGCCGCCGGCCCCGACAGCACTCCGCTGGAAGCCGCCGTCGAACTGCTCGCCGTCACTGATTTCGCCTCCGTTTACCTTGCCGTCACCTCTGCCGGGAGATCATGAGCCCATGGATCGGCTGACCAACACCATTCGCCCGTACGCCTGGGGCTCCACGACCGCCATCCCGGAGCTTCTGGGCACCGGCCCCACGGGCGAGCCGCAGGCCGAACTGTGGATGGGCGCCCACCCCGGCGCCCCCTCCCGCGTCG
Organism: Streptomyces sp. RLA123; assembly: GCF_056270165.1. Classification (NCBI taxonomy): domain Bacteria; kingdom Bacillati; phylum Actinomycetota; class Actinomycetes; order Kitasatosporales; family Streptomycetaceae; genus Streptomyces; species Streptomyces sp. RLA123. The sequence goes on from NZ_JBWDOR010000003.1 coordinate 4,911,775, forward strand.
ACCGCGGCAGCGGCCCGCTCCCGCTCGACCAGGTCATCGCCGCCGATCCGCGCGCCGAACTCGGCTCCGCCGCCGTCGAGCGCTTCGGCCCCCGGCTGCCGTTCCTGCTCAAGGTGCTGGCCGCCGGCTCCCCGCTGTCGCTCCAGGTCCACCCCGACCTCGCACAAGCCGCCGCCGGCTATGCCGACGAGGAGGCCCGCGGCATCCCCGTGGACGCCCCGCACCGCAACTACAAGGACGCCAACCACAAGCCGGAGATGATCGTCGCGCTCACGCCCTTCGAGGGCCTGTGCGGCTTCCGGCACCCCCAGGAGACCGCCGACCTCCTCTCCGGCCTCGGCGTCGACTCCCTCAAGCCCTACATCGACATCCTGCACGCGCATCCCGAGGACGCCGCCCTGCGCGAAGTCCTCACCGCCGTACTCGGCGCCGAGCGCCACGCGATCGCCGGCACCGTGAACGAGGCGGCCGAGGCAGCCGGCCGGCTCGCCGGTGACGGGGGCCCGTACGCCGACGCCTACGCCGCGTACGCGTCCATCGCCCACACCTATCCGGGCGACCCCGGCGTCATCGCCGCCATGCTGCTCAACCACATACGCCTCCAGCCCGGCGAAGCCCTCTTCCTCGGCGCCGGCATCCCGCACGCCTACCTCAGCGGCCTCGGCGTCGAGATCATGGCCAACTCCGACAACGTCCTGCGCTGCGGCCTCACCCCCAAGCACGTCGACGTCCCCGAACTCCTGCGCATCGTCCGCTTCGAGTCGGCCGACCCCGGCGTGCTGCGCCCCGAGGCCTCCCCGGACGGCGAGGAGCTCTACACCACCCCCATCGAGGAGTTCCGCCTCTCCCGCTACGCCCTGGCCGCCGGCGGCGCCCCGCGCGCCCTCGACGACCGCACCGCGCAGATCCTGCTCTGCACCGACGGCACGGCCACCGTCCGCGCCCCCGGTACCGCCGACGCGCAGCAGCGGGAACTCGCCCTGGCGCCAGGTCAGTCGGCCTACGTGCCCGCGGGCGAACCGGTCCAACTCGTCGGTGAGGGAACCGTCTTCCGTGCCACCGTGGTGGCCTGACGAACCTGTGCGATCGCGGCCTGCAAGAATGTTCCGCCGTAGTGCCGTAAAGACCGGGCAAAGACCGGTGGCCGACGGAAGGGATACCCAGCACCTATGAGCGCGTCAGGCGGAACCAAGGCGATCGTCGCCGCATTGGGCGCCAACCTTGCCATCGCGGTGAGCAAGTTCGTGGCGTTCGCCTTCAGCGGCTCCTCCTCCATGCTCGCCGAAGGCGTCCACTCGGTCGCCGACTCGGGCAACCAGGCGCTGCTCCTGCTGGGCGGCAAGAAGGCCAAGAAGGCCGCCACCGAGGAACACCCCTTCGGCTACGGGCGTGAGCGGTACATCTACGGATTCCTCGTCTCCATCGTCCTGTTCACCATCGGTGGCGTCTTCGCGCTGTACGAGGGCTACGAGAAGGTCCAGCACCCGCACGAGGTCGAGCACTGGTACTGGCCCATCGGCGTCCTCCTCTTCGCGATCGTCGCCGAGGGCTTCTCCTTCCGCACCGCCATCCAGGAGTCCAACCAACTGCGCGGCCGGCAGACCTGGGCCCAGTTCATTCGCACCGCCAAGGCCCCCGAACTGCCCGTCGTCCTGTTGGAGGACTTCGGCGCCCTCGTCGGCCTCGTACTCGCCCTCGCCGGCGTCGGCGTGTCCCTGCTCACCGGCAACGGTGTCTGGGACGGCGTCGGCACCCTGTGCATCGGCGCCCTGCTCGTCGTCATCGCCCTCGTCCTCGCCTCCGAGACCAAGTCCCTCCTGCTCGGTGAGTCCGCCGGCCCGGAGACCGTCGCGCGTATCCGCGAGGCCATCGTCGACGGCGACACCGTCACCGGTGTGATCCACATGCGCACCCTCCACCTCGGCCCCGAGGAACTCCTCGTCGCCGCCAAGATCGCCGTCCAGCACGACGACACGGCCGCCGTGGTCGCCCGCGCCATCGACGCCGCCGAGGCACGCATCCGCGTGGCCGTCCCCATCGCCCGGGCGATCTACCTGGAACCCGACATCTACCGCGAGCAGAAGGCGGCCCCCGAGGCGCCGGCCGCTCCGGAAACGGCCTGATCCCTCCCCGCCACCTCCACCGTCGGCCCGGTTCCGGCCGGGCACTCGGTGTAGATTCATGGGTAACCAGACGTCGCTGCTGATGGCGGTCGGGCGCTCCGCTCTCCGGACCGTCCGAGGGAGAGAGGGCCTCCGACGGGCTGAGCTGCGGTAGAGGGAGACGTATGTCCGCATGCCTCCCACGCCCCGCAGCGGAAAAGCCGATGTCCGCTCTCGAACCACCCCACGAGGAGACTGCATGTCCCCCGTCAACAACGACTTCAAGGTCGCCGACCTCTCGCTGGCCGAGTTCGGCCGCAAGGAGATCACCCTCGCCGAGCACGAGATGCCCGGCCTGATGGCGATCCGCGCGGAGTTCGCCGCCACCCAGCCGCTCGCCGGCGCCCGCATCACCGGCTCCCTGCACATGACCGTGCAGACCGCCGTCCTCATCGAGACCCTCGCCGCCCTCGGCGCCCGGGTCCGCTGGGCCTCCTGCAACATCTTCTCCACGCAGGACCACGCCGCCGCGGCGATCGCCGTCGGCCCCGAGGGCACCGTCGACAACCCCAGGGGCATCCCGGTCTTCGCCTGGAAGGGCGAGACCCTCGCCGAGTACTGGTGGTGCACGGAGCAGGCCCTCGTCTGGGCCGACGCCCCCACCGGCGGCCCGAACATGATCCTCGACGACGGCGGCGACGCCACTCTCCTGGTCCACAAGGGCGTCGAGTTCGAGAAGGCCGGCGCGGCCCCGGACCCCGCCACCGCCGACAGCGACGAGTACCGCGAGATCCTCACGGTGCTCAACCGCACCCTCGGCGAGAACCCGCAGAAGTGGACCCAGCTCGCCTCCGAGATCCGCGGCGTCACCGAGGAGACGACCACCGGCGTCCACCGCCTGTACGAGATGCAGCGCGACGGCAGCCTGCTCTTCCCGGCGATCAACGTCAACGACGCCGTCACCAAGTCGAAGTTCGACAACAAGTACGGCTGCCGCCACTCCCTCATCGACGGCATCAACCGTGCGACCGACGTCCTCATCGGCGGCAAGGTCGCCGTGGTCTGCGGCTACGGCGACGTCGGCAAGGGCTGCGCCGAGTCCCTGCGCGGCCAGGGCGCCCGCGTCATCGTCACCGAGATCGACCCCATCAACGCCCTCCAGGCCGCGATGGACGGTTACCAGGTCACCGTGCTCGAGGATGTCGTCGAGACCGCCGACATCTTCGTCACCACCACCGGCAACCGCGACATCATCCTCGCCGAGCACATGCAGCGCATGAAGCACCAGGCGATCGTCGGCAACATCGGCCACTTCGACAACGAGATCGACATGGCCGGCCTCGCCAAGATCCCCGGCATCGTCAAGGACGAGGTCAAGCCCCAGGTCCACACCTGGACCTTCCCCGACGGCCGGGTCCTCATCGTGCTGTCCGAGGGCCGCCTGCTGAACCTGGGCAACGCCACCGGCCACCCCTCGTTCGTGATGTCCAACTCCTTCTCGGACCAGACCCTGGCCCAGATCGAGCTGTTCACCAAGCCCGAGGAGTACCCGATCGGCGTCTACGTCCTGCCCAAGCAGCTCGACGAGAAGGTCGCCCGGCTCCACCTCGACGCCCTGGGCGTCAAGCTCACCACCCTGCGCCCCGAGCAGGCCTCGTACATCGGCGTCCCGGTGGAGGGCCCGTACAAGCCGGACCACTACCGCTACTGAGGCCACCGCCGACGCCGCGACCACCGCGGCGCCCCGGCACCACCTCAGCCGGCCCGCAGGCCCCCGCCCCCGGCGGGGGCCTGCCCCGTACCACCGGCACCGCCCCCGTAAGGTCGACCCATGCCCCGCGGCCGCTACTCGTTCCACGACACGCACGACCACACCCCCCTCGGCGAAGAACACTTCCACTGCGCCACCGGCCCCTCCGGCTGGCGCTACACCGCGCAGACCACGCACGCCGACGGCAGCCACGCAGGCTCCATCGACCTCACCGTCGACGAACTCGGCCGCCCCATCCGCCTGGAACTCAACGCCGCGAGCTGGCAGGTCCGCGGCGCCGCCCTCGAAGGCGTCACCTGGGTACGCACCGATCCCTCCGGCGAACACGCCCAGGAGGGAAACGTCCGGGCACACGCCTTCAGCGGCGTATCCCCTGCCTTCTACATCGCGACGGCGCGCATGCTGCGCCTGCGTGCGGGCGCCCCGGCCACGCGCGTTCGTCTCGTCGCATTCCAGCCCCCCGTGCTCGCTCCCCGCACCCTCGACCAGTCGTGGGCCCTGGTGAAGAGCGAAGCACACCCCACTGACAGCGGCCCCCTGACCGTGGACGAATACCAGGTCAGCGCCCTCGACACCGGTGAACAGCACACCGTGCACATCGCCGGCGACGTCGTGCTCGCGGCCCCCGGCATCGAACTCGAGGACCTCGAATCACCCCCGTCGCAATTCCCCGCGACGGACTGACCGTTCAGGCCGGCGGCGCGAACCCGGTCGACGGCCCGGAGGACGGCGCGTGCGGCGCGGGCGGAACGGGCGGGGCGGCGGGTGCCGGGGGAGCAGAGGGAAGGACCGGGCGAACAGCGGAGCCCGACGGACCTGCCGCAGGCGACGGAGGCACAGCCGCCCCCTCCCCGGGCACGCCCCAGCCCCCCGCCGGCGCCTGCGCGGGTGTGGACGCCGCCGCGCCGAAGACCCGCCGCGCCTCCCGTACCTGCCGCTCGGCCACCACCGCCGTCAGATACGCCACCGCAGGAGTGCCCGGCGGCACCGGCGTCCCCGTGCACGCCGACACTTCCGCCGCGAGCCGCTCCGCCATCGACCACCCGACCTGCGGATCCAACTGGTGCATGCGCGTCAGGTACTGCCGCACCGCCAGCCACAGCCCCTCGGGCACCGCGGAAAGATCCACCCCGGCCACCTGATCCACCAGCCACTGCGGTGCCGGCGGCATCGCCTGCGGGGCCGACGGCACCGGGATCCGCTCACGCACCACCAGTGTCCCCGCGAAAACGTCCCCGAGACGGCGTCCCCGTGCGGAGACCAACGAGGCGATACAGGCGATCACTCCGAGGAACGCCTGGATCTCGACCACACCCACCGCCCCCCGCACCAGCGCGTGCCGGAACCGGATCGGCCCGCCGTCGTCGCGGACCACCCGCAGCCCGCACGCCAGCTTCCCCAGCGAACGCCCCCGCGACAGCGTCTCCACCGCGATCGGCACCCCGATCAGCACAAGGACCAGCGACGCCACGTACACCGCGGCCAGCGCGGCATCGTCCAGCGACGCCGTCGCCGCGAGCAGCCCCAGCGAGACGATCGCGTACCCGCCGAAATAGACGACGGCGTCCAGCGCCGCCGCCAGCGCCCGGCTCGGCAACCGCGCCGGCTGCAGCCCCAACTCCACCGCCTCGCCTGTCACCAGCCGGCCGGAACCACCCGCCCCGTAGGCCGCACTGCCGCCCGCCGCACCGCTCGTACCGATCGCACCACTCATACGGGCACCCTCCTCGATCCCACCCCGGAACCCGGCCCGACCAGTCTGCCCCGTCTGCCAAGCTGGGACCTCCCGTCCAGCCAGGAGCAGCGACCATGGACCTCGACGTCTTCGCAGCCGCGCACCGCGACGAGTGGGA
>NZ_JBWDOR010000003.1:4922500-6105000 GCF_056270165.1 Streptomyces sp. RLA123
CGCCACTCATTAAGGCTGAGACCTGATGCCGAGCCGATTGTGGTGAAGTGGATGATCCTATGCTGTCGAGAAAAGCCTCTAGCGAGTTTCATGGCGGCCCGTACCCTAAACCGACTCAGGTGGTCAGGTAGAGAATACCGAGGCGTTCGGGTGAACTGTGGTTAAGGAACTCGGCAAAATGCCCCCGTAACTTCGGGAGAAGGGGGGCCATTGCTGGTGAGGGGACTTGCTTCCCGAGCTGGTGGTGGCCGCAGAGACCAGCGAGAAGCGACTGTTTACTAAAAACACAGGTCCGTGCGAAGCCGTAAGGCGATGTATACGGACTGACGCCTGCCCGGTGCTGGAACGTTAAGGGGACCGGTTAGCTCTGATTCGTCGGGGCGAAGCTGAGAACTTAAGCGCCAGTAAACGGCGGTGGTAACTATAACCATCCTAAGGTAGCGAAATTCCTTGTCGGGTAAGTTCCGACCTGCACGAATGGCGTAACGACTTCTCGACTGTCTCAACCACAGGCCCGGTGAAATTGCACTACGAGTAAAGATGCTCGTTTCGCGCAGCAGGACGGAAAGACCCCGGGACCTTTACTATAGCTTGATATTGGTGTTCGGTTCGGCTTGTGTAGGATAGGTGGGAGACTGTGAACTCCAAGCGCCAGCTTGGGGGGAGTCAACGTTGAAATACCACTCTGGTCGTGCTGGATGTCTAACCTCGGTCCGTGATCCGGATCAGGGACAGTGTCTGGTGGGTAGTTTAACTGGGGCGGTTGCCTCCTAAAGTGTAACGGAGGCGCCCAAAGGTTCCCTCAGCCTGGTTGGCAATCAGGTGTTGAGTGTAAGTGCACAAGGGAGCTTGACTGTGAGACTGACGGGTCGAGCAGGTACGAAAGTAGGGACTAGTGATCCGGCGGTGGCTTGTGGAAGCGCCGTCGCTCAACGGATAAAAGGTACCCCGGGGATAACAGGCTGATCTTCCCCAAGAGTCCATATCGACGGGATGGTTTGGCACCTCGATGTCGGCTCGTCGCATCCTGGGGCTGGAGTCGGTCCCAAGGGTTGGGCTGTTCGCCCATTAAAGCGGTACGCGAGCTGGGTTTAGAACGTCGTGAGACAGTTCGGTCCCTATCCGCTGTGCGCGTAGGAGTCTTGAGAAGGGCTGTCCCTAGTACGAGAGGACCGGGACGGACGAACCTCTGGTGTGCCAGTTGTCCTGCCAAGGGCATGGCTGGTTGGCTACGTTCGGGAGGGATAACCGCTGAAAGCATCTAAGCGGGAAGCCTGCTTCGAGATGAGGACTCCCACCCCCTTGAGGGGTTAAGGCTCCCAGTAGACGACTGGGTTGATAGGCCGGATGTGGAAGCCCAGTAATGGGTGGAGCTGACCGGTACTAATAAGCCGAGGGCTTGTCCGTAGGTTGCTCGCGTCCACTGTGTAGTTCTGAAACAACGAACCCCGGCTTTTTTGTGCCGGTGCCGGTTCGACAGTTTCATAGTGTTTCGGTGGTCATAGCGTTAGGGAAACGCCCGGTTACATTTCGAACCCGGAAGCTAAGCCTTTCAGCGCCGATGGTACTGCAGGGGGGACCCTGTGGGAGAGTAGGACGCCGCCGAACAATTTTTGAGCCCCGGCTCCCGAGTTTCATCACTCGGGGGCCGGGGCTTTTTTGCGTTCTGGCCACTCCCGGCGACAGCGCTTTTACAGGCGGCCGGCGGCCTTGAGTGCGAGGTACGCGTCTGCCAGGGCGGGGGCGATGTCGGCCGGTGGGGCGTCCACGACGGTGATGCCGTGGCGGGAGAGACGTTCTGCGACGCGTCGGCGTTCTGCGCGGGCCTGCTCCGCCGCGGCGGCCGCGTAGACCGCGTCGATGCTGCCGCGTCCCGCGGCCATGTCCTGAACGCGAGGATCGGCGACGGAGGCGACGAGGACCTCGTGGCGGTGCGTGAGCAGGGGCAGGACCGGCAGGAGGCCTTCTTCCATGGGGGCGGCGTCCAGGCCGGTGAGGAGCACCACCAGGGAACGGTGGGAGGCGCGTTGGAGGACGGTCGCGACAAGCCCCCGCGCATCGGATTCCACGAGTTCGGCGTCCAGCGGGGCCATGGCGTTGACGAAGGCGGGCAGTATGTCGCCGGCGGCGCGACCCTGTACGGAGGCCCGTACGCGGCGGTCGTAGGCGAGGAGGTCCACGCGGTCGCCTGCGCGGCCCGCGAGCACCGCGAGGAGCAGAGCCGCGTCCATGGCGGCGTCGAGCCGCGGTGCGTCGCCTACGCGTCCTGCGGAGGTGCGTCCGGTGTCCAGGACGACCAGGAGGTGCCGATCGCGTTCGGGGCGCCATGTGCGGATGGCGACGGTCGAGCGGCGGGCGGTGGCCCGCCAATCGATGGAGCGGGTGTCATCGCCGGGGATGTACTCGCGCAGCGAGTCGAACTCGGTTCCCTGCCCCCGGACAAGGACTGACGTACGGCCGTCGAGTTCCCGCAGGCGTGCGAGGCGGGAAGGTAGGTGCTTGCGGCTGTGGAAGGGCGGCAGCACGCGAACGGCCCAGGGCACCTGGTGCGAGCCTTGGCGGGCGGCCAGGCCGAGGGGGCCGAAGGAGCGGACGGTGACGCGTTCCGCGTGGCGGTCACCGCGGCGGGTGGGCTGGAGGACGGTGGTGAGGCGGCGGCGCTCACCGGCGGGGACGGTCAGGCTGTGGCGAGAGGAGGTGACCTCGGTGCCGGGGTGCCAGCTGCTCGGGGGCCAGGCGTCGCGCAGGGCGGCACGAAGGGTGCGGCGGTGCGGATTCGTCACGGTGAGCGTGATCTCCGCGATCTCGCCGAGTCGAACTGATGTGTCACCGGTTCGGGTGAAATGGAGCTTTCGCACTGGCGCGGCAAGGGCGAGGTCGCACACAATTCCGAGGAGAAGGAAGCCTTCGACGACCAGGATGCCGTTCCAGCCAGGGAGGAGCACCCCGACAACGAGGGCGCCGATCGCGGCGAGGAGGGCGGTTCGTCCGGTCAATGACATCGGGTCGGCCTGTCGTCTCAGCGGGGCACGGGGACGTGGGCGAGGACCGAGGTGATGACCGAGTCGGAGGTCGTGCCCTCCATCTCGGCCTCGGGGCGCAGTTGGATCCGGTGCCGGAGTGTGGGCAGGGCCAGGGCCTTCACGTCGTCGGGTGTGACGTAGTCGCGACCGGTGAGCCAGGCCCAGGCCCTGGCGGTGGCGAGGAGTGCGGTGGCCCCGCGGGGGGAGACGCCGAGAGCGAGTGAGGGGGAATCACGGGTGGCGCGGCAGATATCGACGATGTAGGCGGTGATGTCCAGCGAGACCGCTGTCTTGGCTACCGCTGCGCGCGCGGCGTCGAGGTCGGCGGGACCGGCGACGGGGCCGATGCCGGCGGAGCCCAGGTCCCGGGGGTTGAAGCCCTCAGCGTGTCGGGTGAGGACGTCGATCTCCGTCTCGCGGGAGGGCAGGGGCAGCACGAGTTTGAGGAGGAAGCGGTCCAACTGGGCTTCCGGGAGGGGATAGGTGCCCTCGTACTCGACGGGGTTCTGCGTGGCCGCGACCAGGAACGGTTCCGGCAGCGGGCGTGGGATGCCGTCGACGGTGACCTGGCGCTCTTCCATGGCCTCCAGGAGTGAGGCCTGTGTCTTGGGTGGCGTGCGGTTGATCTCGTCGGCGAGAAGGAGGTTGGTGAAGACGGGGCCGGCCTGGAAGGAGAACTCGGCGGTCCGGGCGTCATAGATCAGGGAGCCGGTGATGTCGCCGGGCATCAGGTCCGGTGTGAACTGGACGCGCTTGGTCTCCAGGTGCAGCGACGCGGCCAGCGCTCGCACCAGCAGTGTCTTGGCGACACCGGGTACGCCTTCGAGCAGTACGTGCCCGCGGCAGAGAAGGGCCACCACCAGACCGGTGACTGCCGGGTCCTGGCCGACGACGGCCTTGGCGATTTCTGTGCGCAGGGCCTCCAGGGAGGCGCGGGCACTGTCGGCAGTGGGAGCGGCGCTCACGGGGTTGCTTTCCTCTCGTTGCGCAGAATGCGGCGTTCGAGTGCGTCGAGGTCGTCGGCGAGGCGCAGCAGGGCGGCGTCGTCGGCCGGGGGAGGGCCGTACAGCGTGACGTGCGGATCCGTCGCGGGGTCGTCAAGGTGTGCGGCGACCGCTGAGGCGAGGGAGCTCGCGTCGTGCGCCTGGGATGGGGGGATCCCGAGGAGGGGAGCCAGTCGGTCCCGGGTCGCGGTCCGCAGCGCCTCGGCGGCGCGGGCGCGGGCGTTGCCCCGGCGGTAGAGACGGGCGCGCCCTTCGGTGGCCTCCGCGGCCCTCACGGTCGCCGGCAGCCGTTCGGAGACGATCGGGCCGAGTCGGCGGGCCCGCCAGAGTGCGGCAAGCGCGGCGGCGATGAGGAGTTGGATGAAGGTCCAGTTCCAGCCGTCAGGGATGAGGTCGAGGAAGCTCTGTTGGCCGCCGTCGAACGCGGCCGCGTCATCGAGAGAGGGGAGGTACCAGACGAGTTGCGAATGAGCACCGAGGATCTGCAGGGCGAGGGAGGCATTTCCCTGGTCGCCGAGGTTCTCGTTCTGCAGGAGTGCGTGGGTCCCCAGGACGATGACGTCACCGTCGGCTGTCGAAAGACGCACCAGGGTGGGGTTGCCCGCGCTGGTGCGGTAGCACCGGTCGGCATCTTCGGCGGTGGTCGTATAGGCGGTGCCGCCGAGATCGGTGTCGCCCGCGCGGACCGCGGCGGGCAGGTCGCATCCGGCCCTACGGGTCTTGACGGGGGTGGGGCCCGCGTAGCGGACCCCAGGGGCGAGCACGTCGACGGACGAGTCGCTCGGGTCCAGCAGGACCGTGCGGCCACCGCCGGCCTGCGTCATGGCCGTGCGGAGACGCGACTGCTGACGTCCCGTCAGAAGGTCCGGAACGGTGACGAGGAGGGTTGCGTCGGGGCCGACGGCGGCAGCTGACGTCCCGTCAGAAGGTCCGGAACGGTGACGAGGAGGGTTGCGTCGGGGCCGACGGCGGCAGCGGCGTCGTCGGTGGTGGTGACGACCGTGGTGGTCACGCCGCGGTCGAGGAGGAGTTGTGCCAGGGCCCGGCTGCCTGTCGGGTCGGGAGAACGGGGGTCCAGGGCATGGTGGTTCTCACCGGATTGCAGGGCGGCGTAAACGACGCCGAAGAGCGCGAGGGCGAGGCCCGCGGCCAGTACGGCACGCCAGCGGCCCCAGAGTTGACGTGCTGTGGGAGACACGGCGGTACTGGCAGGGTCCGGTGTCGTTGCCGGGGCAGTGGTCACGGGCGGGCGCTCCCGGACGGTGCCGCGGCGGTCTCGGCGAAGCGGGGCTTGGTGCGCCCCACGTGGGTGTCCAGATCGCGGAGGGCCGCGTAGGCCTCGGGACTGCCCGGCCGGTTGCCGTAGGTGACGTCGTCGAAGGTGCGGGCGGCGTCGCGGAGCGCCGCTGCGTGGGCGGGCAGGTGGCGGCCGGCGTCGGCCACAGCCTCGTGGGCGGTGCGGCCTGGGCGGGGGTCGATCACGGCGCGTTCCTCAAGGGAGCGCACGATCGCCCGCATCCGCTCCTGGACGGCCCCGGTCCAGGCGTTGTTGCGGGCGTGTTCCTCGGCCGCGGCCCGGTGCTCCGCGGCGGTGCGCGGCGCCTCGGCGAACAGGCCGCTGCCCGCGGTGGGCTGGGCACGCAGCTTGCCGAGGTGCAGGCGCAGGGCGACGACCAGTACGACGACCAGCACGGCCACCGTCACCAGGCCGACAGCGCCTCCGGGGGCGGACCCGGAGGCACTGTCCATCAGATCGGCGAACTTCCTCCACAGCCACCCCAGGGCGCGCTGGAGGAGGCCGGGGTCGTTCTGGTGGTAGACGGCCTTGGACAGTTCGTCCTCGGCCGCCTCGCGCGCCGGAACGCGCGGGATCGTGACCGGTACGTCCCCCGACACCGGCGTCAGGCCCCGGAGGCCGGACTCGCGCCGGGCGCGCCCGTCGGCTCTCCGTATCCGGTGACGCCGGCCGCACGGGCGAGGTCGATGTCCAGGGCCTCGCGGCGGATGCGCTGGTCCATGTAGAGCAGGGCGGTCACGCCCGCGCTGATCGGGAAGGTGATGGTGGATCCGATGACGGCGCCGATGCCGACGACGATCAGATAGGACCAGCCGAGACCGGCGGAGTTGCCCGACATGAAGGCGGAGAGACCGTCGCCGCTGACGGCAAGGCCCACGATCAGGAAGGGGATCTGGATGATCGACGTGATGAGGTAGACGAGCAGCGAGGAGAGCAACTGGATACCCAGGACCCGCCACCACGAGCCCCGCACCAACTTGACGGAGCGCGCCAAGGACTTGACCACGCCCTGCTTCTCCAGCATCAGCACGGGAGAGGCGAGGCTGAACCGGATCATCAGCCACACGACGACGACGATCGCCGCCAGACCGCCGAACAGCGCGAGGCTGAGCCCGGCGCCGACGGAGCCACCGACGGCCAGTGCCACCCCGGGGCCGATGCCGACGGCCACGATGCCCACCCCTATGAGGGCGATCAGGAGGGTCAGTCCGAGCAGCCGGGCCAGCTGGGGCCGGGCGTCGGACCACGCCTCTCCTGTGGTGACCTGGCGGCCCAGCACGGCTCTGCTGATGACCATGGTGAGCATCGCGGTGGCGATCACCACGCCGAGGAGCGTGATGATCAGGGTGACCCCGGCACCCGCGAGGCTGCCGCCGACGGCGTCCGCGACATCGCTGAGGCTGGGTTCGGGGTTGTTCTCCAAGGCGTTGATGTTGCTGTTGTCACTGAGGGCCAGTCCCTGCAGCAGCACCGAGGCGCCCTGGGTGACCAGGGAGACCACCAGCGCGATGCCCAGCACCGTCCGCCAGTGCGCGCGCATGGTCGAGACCGCCCCGTCCAGGATCTCGCCCACTCCCAGCGGCCGCAGCGGGATGACGCCGGGCTTGGGAGAGGGCGGAAGACCCCAGTGGGGCGGCTTCCAGCCGCGCTGTGCGGTGCCGCCCCAAGTGGGGGGCGGGGGCGGGCTGCCCCATCCTCCGCTTCCGGTGGCCTGCCACTGGCCGGCCGGAGGCTGCTGCTGGGTCCAGTTCGGGGGCGCAGAATCCTGCGGCGTGTCGGGCCCGTTCGGGTGGCCCGGCTCGTCGGAGGGGGAGGATCCGGGCGAGGCCCAGCCCGGAGAGTCGTTCATCATCGCTCCTTCGTTACTGCGCTACCCGATCGTTCAACGCCGGGACGGTGGCAATCGTGCCATGGGGTAAGTGGCCTTGTACCCGCGGATGCGGTATGCCGCAACCGTTCAAAACGTGCTGCCGTTCACGGCAGACTGGGCAGATGGGTGATCAGTACGTGGTATCTCTGGCCAACGAAACCAAGAGGAACCCCGACGAACCGCTTCCGGCGCTGCGCTGGGAGGAGCCGCCGGAGGGGCCCGTCCTCGTCCTGCTCGACCAGACACGCCTCCCCGCGGAGGAAGTGGAACTGGTCTGCACCGATGTGCCCGCGCTCGTCGAGGCGATCCGCACTCTCGCCGTGCGCGGGGCGCCGCTGCTCGGCATAGCGGGCGCCTACGGTGTGGCGCTCGCCGCAGTGCGCGGTTACGACGTCGACGACGCCGCCGAAACACTCGCGCACGCCCGGCCCACCGCCGTCAACCTGGCTTACGGCGTCAAGCGCGCCGTGGCCGCCTACCGCGCCGCCCTGACCGGCGACGCCCACGGCGCTCCCGACCGCGCCGCGGCCGCCGCTCTCACCGAGGCCCGCAGACTCCACGCCGAGGACGCCGAGGCCAGCATCGCCATGGGCAGGAACGGCCTCCAGCTGCTCTCCGAGCTCCTGCCCGGCGGCGGCTACCAGATCCTCACGCACTGCAACACCGGTGCTCTCGTCTCGGGCGGCGAGGGCACCGCCTTCGCCGTCGCCCTCGCCGCCCACCGGCGAGGCCAGCTGCGCCGGTTGTGGGTCGACGAGACCCGCCCTCTGCTCCAGGGCGCCCGGCTCACCGCCTACGAGGCCGCCCGTACCGGCATGGCGTACACGCTGCTCACCGACAACGCCGCCGGTTCGCTCTTCGCCTCCGGAGAGGTCCATGCCGTCCTCGTCGGCGCCGACCGCATCGCCGCCGACGGTTCCGTCGCCAACAAGGTCGGCAGCTACCCGCTCGCCGTCCTGGCCCGCTACCACAACGTGCCCTTCGTCGTCGTGGCTCCGACCACGACCGTCGACCTGGAGACCCCGGACGGGGCGTCCGTCGAGATCGAGCAGCGTCCCGGCCACGAGGTCACGGACGCGGCAGGACACGCCATGGCTCCGCTCGGCACCCAGGCGTACAACCCCGCGTTCGACATCACACCGCCGGGCCTGATCACGGCAATGGTCACCGAGAACGGAGTGATCTCGCCCGTTACCGCGGATGCCCTGGCGGCACTGTGTGCGCCGCGTTCTCCGGATCTCGATCAGGCACGGGGATGATCCCGGGCTGAAACGGGGAAACGGCCCCCTGACCGGCGCATCGACGCGGGTCAGGGGGCCGTCGTATGCCCAGGCTCGCTTCGACACCGCCCCGGCCGAGCGCTCCTCGCGGCAGCCGGCCGGCCCTCGTTCCGCGGCCTGGTACTGGCAGTCCGTGGAAAGCGGATGCACTGGCTGCGCGGGCCGCCCGCCCCTCCACTGGACATGGGGGAGGTCGCCGGCCACCGGCTCGGTCTCCACCGTCGAGCACCCACGAAGGAGTCACTGTGAGCACCCACCAGAAGATCGCCCTCATCACCGGGGCCAACCGCGGCCTGGGACGCGCCGGTGCCCTGTAACTGGCCGCGACCGGAGTCGACGTCGTGATCACGTACCGGAACAACCGGGCCGAGGCAGAGGACGTCGTGGCGGCCATCGAGGGTCTGGGCCGGTCCGCGGCCGCCCTGCGCCTGGACACCAGTGCCGTGAGCTCCTTCGCCGGCTTCGCCGGGCAACTGGGCGGCGAGCTGAAAACCCGCTGGGACAGGACGACCTTCGACTTCCTCGTCAACAACGCCGGTCACGACCTGACGGCCTCCTTCGCGGAAACCACCGAGAAGGACTTCGACGACCTGGTCGACGTCCACCTCAAGGGCGCGTTCTTCCTCACCCAGTCCCTGCTGCCGCAGCTCGCCGACGGCGGTGCCGTCGTGAACGTCTCCAGCGGTCTGACGCGCATCACCGCGCTCGGTCACGCCGCCTACGGCGCCATCAAGGGCGCGATCGAGGTCCTCACCCGCTACCAGGCAAAGGAACTCGGCGGACGCGGTATCCGCGTCAACACCATCGCCCCCGGAGCGACGGCGACCGACTTCGGCGGCGGTGGCATGAAGCACAACGAGCAGGTGCGGACCCGGATCGGCTCACAGGTCGCTCTCGGCCGTATGGGCGAGCCCGACGACATCGGTGCGGCACTCGCCGCGCTGCTCTCGGACGCGAACCGGTGGGTGACGGCGCAGCGCATCGAGATCTCGGGAGGCCAGAGCCTGTGACCCGGTCCGCTGACCGGGTCCCGCGAGGCCCCCCGCGAGTCGGAAGGGCCACAAAGTGACCTTCGTCGGAGAACAAGGCCATACGACCCGTCGCGCACCTCGGCATGAACCTGGCAGGGTGTTCACTGTCCGGAACCAGGTGTCCGGAGCCCGTACAGGCGAGTGACGTCGGCGGCTCCGAAACATCCCAGGTCAACGGCAGATGTCAGTGGACGGAGATCACGGCGGAGTGACGACAAACACCATGGTCAAAGCTATCGATGCGAAAATGGGATGATGGTCGCTATGAAGGGACGCGTCCTGGTCGTCGACGACGACACCGCACTGGCAGAGATGCTTGGCATCGTGCTGCGCGGCGAAGGTTTTGAGCCGTCGTTCGTGGCCGACGGTGACAAGGCCCTCGCTGCTTTCCGTGAGACCAAGCCGGATCTGGTTCTCCTCGACCTCATGCTCCCCGGGCGGGACGGCATCGACGTATGCCGTCAGATCCGTGCCGAGTCCGGGGTGCCCATCGTCATGCTCACCGCGAAGAGCGACACCGTCGACGTGGTGGTGGGCCTGGAGTCCGGCGCCGACGATTATGTGATCAAGCCGTTCAAGCCCAAGGAGCTCGTGGCCCGGGTACGGGCCCGGCTGCGCAGGGCGGAGGAGCCGACACCCGAGCAACTCACCATCGGTGACCTCGTCATCGATGTCGCCGGGCACTCGGTCAAGCGGGACGGGCAGCCGATCGCGCTGACCCCGCTCGAGTTCGACCTGCTGGTCGCGCTCGCCCGCAAGCCCTGGCAGGTCTTCACCCGCGAGGTGCTCCTCGAGCAGGTCTGGGGCTACCGGCATGCCGCCGACACCCGCCTGGTCAACGTGCACGTCCAGCGGTTGCGCTCCAAGGTCGAACGCGACCCCGAGCGCCCCGAGATCGTGGTGACCGTCCGCGGCGTCGGCTACAAGGCCGGACCGGGCTGACATGGCGACCTCGTACGAGCGTGAGCGGCAGGAGAGCCGGCACGCGGACCCGCTCACGGGCCTGCTGCCGGTGCTCCGCTCGTGCGTGCGCTGGGCCCGGCGGCCGCTCCAGCCCGCCACCCGGCTGTGGCGTCGCAACATCCAATTGCGCGTCGTCGCCACCACACTCCTGATGTCGCTGGGCGTCGTGCTGCTCCTCGGCGTGGTCGTGATCGGCCAGGTCAAGAACGGACTGCTCGACGCCAAGCGGCAGACCGCGCAGAGCCAGGCCGTCGGCGGCTTCGCCGTGGCCAAGGAGAAGGCCCGCAACGTCACCGACAGCGGTGACACCGGAACCGACGGGCGCAGCCAGACCGACACCGCGACCTGGCTCAACAACCTCGTCGAACAGCTCGCCAGCGGCGGCCAGGGCGTCTACTCCGTCGTCGCCCTCAGCTCCAACGCCCAGCAGCGGCCCTACAGCGCCCAGGCCGACAGCCCCGGCACCCACGGTCCGCGCGGCTCCGGCGGAGTGTGGCCCGAGGAGAGCGTGCCCGCCGATCTGCGGCAGTCCCTCGACGGCACGCTGGAGGTCTACGAGCGCTACACCTCGATGAAGAGCGACAGCGTCCCCCAGGGGGAACCCGCGCTCATCGTCGGACAGCGCCTCAACGACCCCAACGGCAAGCCCTACCAGCTGTACTACCTCTTCCCCTTCGACCAGGAGGAGAAGACGCTCGGCCTGGTCAAGGGCACCCTCGCCACCGCCGGCATCTTCGTCGTCGTGCTGCTCGGCGCGATCGCCTGGCTCGTCGTGCGCCAGGTCGTCACCCCGGTCCGCATGGCCGCCCAGATCTCCGAACGGCTGGCCGCCGGCCACCTGCAGGAACGCATGAAGGTCACCGGCGAGGACGACATCGCCCGCCTCGGCGAATCGTTCAACAAGATGGCCCAGACCCTCCAGGTCAAGATCCAGCAACTGGAGGACCTGTCCCGGATGCAGCGTCGCTTCGTCTCGGACGTCTCCCACGAACTGCGCACGCCGCTGACCACGGTCCGCATGGCCGCCGACGTCATCCACGAGGCCCGCGAGGACTTCGACCCGGCGACGTCCCGCTCCGCCGAACTGCTCCAGAACCAGCTCGACCGGTTCGAGTCGATGCTCTCCGACCTGTTGGAGATCAGCCGTTTCGACGCCGGTGCCGCGGCCCTGGAAGCCGAACCGATAGACCTGCGCGACGTCGTTCGCCGGGTCGTCGACGGCGCCGAGCCGCTCGCCGAGCGCAAGGGCAGCCGCATCGTCGTCCACGGCGACGAGCAGCCGGTGACCGTCGAGGCCGACGCCCGGCGCCTCGAGCGCGTCCTGCGCAACCTCGTCGTCAACGCCGTCGAGCACGGTGAGGGCCGCGACGTCCATGTCCGCATGGCGTCCGCCGGCGGCGCCGTCGCCGTGGCCGTCCGCGACTACGGAGTCGGCCTCAAGCCCGGCGAGGCCACCCGCGTCTTCAACCGCTTCTGGCGTGCCGACCCCGCGCGCGCCCGCACCACCGGCGGCACCGGCCTCGGTCTGTCCATCGCGCTCGAGGACGCACGGCTGCACGGCGGCTGGCTGCAGGCCTGGGGGGAACCGGGGGGCGGATCGCAGTTCCGGCTGACCCTGCCCCGTACCGGCGCCGACGGCCTGCGCGGCTCCCCGATCGCCCTGGAGCCCGAGGACTCCCGCCGCAACCGCGAACTGAACGCCGGCCCGGCCCACCGCGCCATGCCCGCCGGCGCCACCGCGCTCGGCGTGGCCCTCGAGGGCGCGCCGGTCCCGTCGCGCACCCCGGCCCTGCACGGGGTGCCTGTGTCGCGGTTCGCCGCGCCTGCCATCCCGAACATGCCGCTCAGCCCTCCCCGGCCTCCCGCCGCCGACCCGGCCGCGCTGCCCGGCAACGGCGCCCGCGTCGTCGGCCACCGCGCCGGCAGCGGCACGGCCACCCACACCACCACCACGGACCAGGCGCGGGAGGACGAGAGCTGATGCGCGCGACGGGGGGCGGCCGACCGCGGCCGGTCAAGGCGGGCATGCTCCTGGGCTGCCTCCTCGTGCTGCTCACGGGCTGTGCCTCCATGCCCGACAGTGGTGAAGTGCACCGGGTCGGCGGCGAGCAGCACGCGGACAGCGACCCCCAGGTACGCGTCTACGGGGTGAAACCGCAAAAGGGCGAGACGCCGCGGGAGATCGTCAGCGGATTCCTCGAAGCGACCACCAGTGACGAGGCGAAGTACGACACCGCCAAGCTCTACATGACCAAGGAGCAGGCCCAGCGGTGGAAGCCTGACTCCGGGATCACCATCCTCGCCGACGGCTCCACCCAGGTGCCGGAGCCGGATTCCACGGGCGACGGCAAGGGCGACGACGGCACCCAGATCAGCCTCACCGGTGAGAAGGTCGCCGCCGTCGACGCCCGGCACGCGTACCGCGCGGACGAGGGCACCTTCAGCACCGGCATCCGGCTGACCAAAGAGAACGGCGAATGGCGCATCGCCGGCGTCGGCGACGGGCTCGTGCTGAGCGAGGCCGACTTCAACCGCTTCTACCGCTCGGTGGACACCTACTACTTCGCCTCCCTGGGCCCCGACACCCTCGCCGGGGGCAGGCACCGCGAGGCCCTGGTCGCCGACCCCCTGTACCTGCGCAAGCGCATCAACCCGTTGGGCGCCACCGTCGACGCGCTGCTGACCGGGCCCACCGACTGGCTGGAGCCCGTCGTCGAATCGGCCTTCTCCAGCGGCATCCGCGCCACCAAGGTCACCCTCGACGACACTCAGCGCCTCACCGTCCGGCTCAACCGCGCGCCCGGCGACAGCCTCCGCTGCCGGCGGATGGCCGCCCAGCTCATCCAGACCGTGCAGGGCATGTCCTCCAGCCCCCTGCCGTCCGTGGAAGTGCAGGGCCCCGGCGGTCGCGCCGCCTGCTCCCTGCAGCGCGAGCAGGCAGCCCGTGACTACGCCCCGGAGGGGCTTGCCGGACAGGGCAACGAGCAGTACTTCATCGACGCCGACCACCACCTCGTCAGCCTCAGCGGCGACGGCACCCAGCCCATCACCGTGCCCGGGCCCTTCGGGTCGGGGCCGGTCAAGCTGGGCACCGTCGCAGTGCGCCGCGACGAGCAGTCCGCGGCCGGGGTCACGGAGGACGGCAGCAACCTCTACGTGGCCCCGCTGGACGCCGGCGGGCAACTCGGGGCGGTCGTCGCACGCAGTCGTGCCGTCGACAAGAAGAACCGGCTCAGCGCTCCCAGCTGGGACGGCTACGGCGGCCTGTGGGTCGCCGACCGCGACCCGCACCGGCCCCGGCTGCTCATGTTCCGCGACGGCGCCGGCACACCCGTCGACGTCGCCGTACCGGAGCTCGGCAACGGGCGCATCGAGTCGCTGCGCGTGGCCGCCGACGGCGTCCGTATCGCCCTACTGGTGAGCGAGGACAAGCACACCACGCTGCGGCTCGGCCGCATCGAACGCACCGGGCCCTCCGACGACCCGCAGATCGCGGTCGCCGACCTGCGCCGCGTCACCCCGCAGCTGGAGGACGTCATAGCGGCCTCCTGGGCCGGGGTGAGCCGCCTTGTAGTGGTGGGCCGGGAGACCGGGGGCGTCCCCCAGATCCAGTACGTCGACGCGGACGGCTCGGCCTCCTTCACCCCGAGCCTGCCCGGCATCAGCGGCGTCAAGTCGGTGGCCGCCTCCGAGAACCAGGACAAGCCGCTGCTCGCGGAACTGGACGGCGGCATCTTCCGGCTGCCTCCGGACGCGAACTGGAAGGAAGTCACCCGCAAGGGCACCGCGCCGGTCTACCCGGGCTGAGCCCTCGGACCTCGCTCGCGCGAGGTCTCTTCGCGGTCGTCCGGCCTCCCGCGAAGCTTTACCCACAGGAGTTATCCACAGACCTGTGGATGACCCTGGCGGATGGCGCCCCTACCCGGCATCGTTGAGTCATGCGAGGCCTACGGGGATGGTGGCGCGAAATCGCGGGTCTGGTGCTGCCGGGGGAGTGCGCGGGGTGCGGTGCGCCGCGTACCGGACTGTGCGAGGAGTGCGGGGCGACGCTGTACGAGCCGGGGGCGCGGCGCGTGTGGCCGGACCCGCCGCCCGCCGGGCTCCCGGAGGTGTGGGCGGCGGCCGTCTACGCCGACCAGCCACGCGCCGTGCTGCTCGCGCACAAGGAGCGCGGCGCCCTGGGGCTGGCGCGCCCGCTGGGCGCGGCGCTGGCGGGCGCCGTCTACGCGTCGGTGAGGGGAGGGGGTGGGGGAGGGGCCCCCGAGACCGGGCCGCTCCTGCTCGTCCCCGTCCCCTCCTCCCGCCGCGCCGTCGCCGCCCGCGGCCATGACGCCACCCGCCGCATGGCCCGCGCCGCAGCCGCCGAGCTGCGCAGGGACGGGCTGGCCGTGCGGGCCGCCGGGGTCCTGCGGCAGCGCCGCGCCGTCGCCGACCAGGCCGGCCTCGCCGCACCGGAGCGCCTCGCCAACCTCTCCGGGGCCCTGGAGGCCACACCGGGCGCCGCCGGGCTGCTCGGGCGCACCGCGGCGGTCCTGGTGGACGATCTGATGACCACGGGCGCCTCGTTGGTGGCATCGGCCCGGGCCGTCGAGGCGGCCGGCGGCCGTGTCCTTGCCGCCGCGGTGATCGGCGGCCCGGCTCCGCTGCGCCGCCGAACGGAGTAGCGGGCCGCGCGGGAGAGGGGTGCCGCATCGCAGACCGCGGCACACCGCCCGGGGGTGCGGGGGACCGCGCGCTCCGATGCCCCGGAGCGGGCCCGCGCACCCTCGTGCGCGGGTGGTCACCTCCGCGCGCCGGCAAGCGGAACCCTTCAGGCACCGGCGATGTTGCAGGTCGCGCAACCGCCGTTTCACCCGAACGGAGGTATAGCGCCCCTGGGGGTGCCGACCGTGGTACTCCGGGTCTATGTTCGGTTGTGAGGGACGGAGCTGCCTGAGATGGCCCGCCGTTCCGCGGACCGCGGGTTGTGGTTCACCCACCGTTCAGTGGATGTTGATCTTTCTCCCGGGGGAGGAGGAGGTGAGAGTCGCGGCTTCGCCGCCCCGGAGGAGTCCGGAGGTGCGCGGAGCGGCTACGAACGTCGACGCCGGGCGGGACCTGGTACCCGCCGGCCTCAGCGCAAGGGATCCGTCCTGTGCGAACGGGGCGATCCGGGAACGGAGTTCTGCGTGGACATCGTCGTCAAGGGCCGCAAGACCGAGGTGCCCGAGCGGTTCCGGAAGCACGTGAACGAGAAGCTGGACAAGATCCAGAAGCTCGACGGCAAGGTGATCAGCCTCGAAGTCGAGGTGTCCAAGGAGCCGAACCCGCGGCAGGCGGACCGCTCCGACCGGGTGGAGATCACTTTGCTCTCGCGTGGACCGGTGATCCGGGCCGAGGCCGCCGCTACGGATCCGTATGCGGCGCTCGACCTCGCGGTGAGCAAGCTCGAGGCGCGACTGCGCAAAGCCGCCGACAAGCGCAGGGTGCACCACCGCGGCGGGAGCCGCGCGTCCCTCAGCGTGGCGGAGGCGACGGCCGTCCTGGCCGCCGAGGAGTTCAACGGCACCCGGCCCGTGGAGGAGTCCGCCGCCGGCGTGCCCACCACCAAGATGGGTTCCCTGGAGGTCCAGGGCGAAGGCCCGCTGGTGGTACGCGAGAAGACGCATGCGGCAGCACCTATGACGCTCGATCAGGCGCTCTACGAGATGGAACTGATCGGGCACGACTTCTATCTGTTCATCGACTCCGACACGGAACAACCGAGTGTCGTCTACCGGCGGCACGGCTACGACTACGGCGTCATCCACCTCAAGGCGGACCCTTCCGTCATGGTGGCGCCGTCCGGTGCGGGAGGAGCGCTGCGCCGGTGATGTGACGGTCTCGGGTGGCGCCCCTGGGTGGGAAAGGACCTCCGCCTGGGGGCGTTGCCGTGCCGCGGCATGGAATCATGGCCGGGCAGCCGACTTTCGGGCCGCATCGCCCGATTGGCCTGGCACGAACGTGCACAAAAGCGTGCAACGACCACGGGCGGCCGGCCCGAGGGGGAGGAACCCATGGCCGACAGCTTCGAGCCCACGACGTCCGGCGCGACGGAACCCGGTGGCGGGGCCGTGCGGGACGCGGGCACGAACGGCGCGCACGGCGCGGCCGGTGCGCCGCGCAAGGAGCCCATCAGGGTCCTCGTGGTGGACGATCACGCGCTCTTCCGGCGGGGGCTGGAGATCGTGCTCGCGCAGGAGGAGGACATCCAGGTCATCGGTGAGGCCGGGGACGGCGCGGAGGCGACGGAGAAGGCCGCCGACCTGCTCCCGGACATCGTGCTGATGGATGTGCGGATGCCGAAGCGGGGCGGGATCGAGGCCTGCACCTCCATCAAGGAGGTGGCGCCGAGCGCGAAGATCATCATGCTGACGATGAGCGACGAGGAGGCGGACCTCTACGAGGCGATCAAGGCCGGCGCCACCGGCTATCTCCTCAAGGAGATCTCCACGGACGAGGTCGCCACCGCGATCCGCGCGGTTGCCGACGGGCAGTCGCAGATCAGCCCGTCGATGGCATCCAAGCTGCTCACCGAGTTCAAGTCGATGATCCAGCGCACCGACGAGCGCCGGCTCGTCCCGGCCCCCCGGCTGACCGACCGTGAGCTGGAGGTGCTGAAGCTCGTCGCGACCGGGATGAACAACCGGGACATCGCGAAGGAGCTCTTCATCAGCGAGAACACGGTCAAGAACCATGTGCGCAACATCCTGGAGAAGCTCCAACTGCACTCGCGCATGGAGGCCGTGGTGTACGCGATGCGCGAGAAGATCCTGGAGATCCGCTAGGGGCGGGCCGACGGGACGGGCCGCCCCGTGGGGTCACGCCACGGCGGCCCGGAGCGCTGCCGCCAGCGCGGGGTCGTCCAGCCGCTCGACGCGGACGCTGTCGCAGCCGACCCATTCCGCCGCTTCGCGCAGGGCCTGGGCCATGGGCTCCACGGCGCGCGCGGAGTCGAGGGCGACCTGACGGGCGATCAGGGTGCTGCCCTCGCGGGCCGGGTCGGCGCGTCCGACGAGCCGGCCGCCGGCCAGCAGCGGCATCGTGAAGTAGCCGTGGACGCGCTGGGGTTTGGGGACGTACGCCTCCAGGCGGTGCGTGAAGCCGAAGACGCGCTCGGTCCGCGGCCGGTCCCAGATCAGGGAGTCGAAGGGCGACAGCAGGGTCGTCCGGTGGCGCCCGCCGCGTGAGAGCTCCGCCAGGGCGGCGGGGTCGGCCCAGGCGGGCTTGCCCCAGCCCTCGACCTCGACCGGGAGCAGGCCGGTGCCGGCGATGACGGCATCCACCTGCTCGCCCTTGACGCGGTGGTAGTCGGCGAGATCGGCGCGGGTGGCGACGCCCATGGCCGCGCCGGCCTGGGCGACCAGGCGGCGCAGGCACTCGGCGTCGTCGATGTCGTCGTGGAACAGGGCGTCGGGGACGGCGCGTTCGGCCAGGTCGTAGACCCGCTTCCAGCCGCGGCGCCGGGTGCACACCACGTCACCGGTGTCGAGCAGCCACTCCACCGCGATCTTCGTCTCGGACCAGTCCCACCAGGGGCCGCCGTTCTTGGCGCCGCCGAGTTCGGTCGAGGTGAGCGGCCCGTCGGTCTTGAGCCGGTCCAGCACCGCGGCGACGGAGCGCTCGGCGTCCTGGAGCACGTGCCAGCGGTGGCCGCGAGCGCGGCGTGCCCTGCGGCGGAAGGCGAAGTGCGGCCACTCCTCGACAGGCAGGATGCACGCGGCGTGCGACCAGTACTCGAAGGCGTGGTCCTCGGTCCAGTACGCCGTTTCGACCGCGGTCCTGCCGACAGCGCCCAGCCGTGCGTACGGGATGAGTTCGTGCGAGCGCGCGAGGACGGAGATCGTGTCGAGCTGCACCGCCCCGAGCCGCCGCAGTATCCCGCGTACGCCACCGCGGCGGTCCGGGGCGCCGAGGAACCCCTGGGCGCGCAGTGCCATGCGGCGGGCTTCGTCGGCGGAGAGGGACGCGGGCTTGTTCATGCGCCCCAGCGTAGAAGCAGGGTCCGACAGTCCTTCCTGACGGGCTCGCCCCGGCCCTGTTCGGCTCGGCCCGAAGCGCCCCGGCCCCGTTCGGCTCGGCCCGAAGCGCCCCGGCCCCGTTCGGCTCGGCCCTGGGTCACTCGCCCGGGTACGGCAGGTATGCCGCTCCGCCGCCCATTCCGATGTCGGAGGGCAGCAGCGAGCCGGTCCAGGCGTCGCGCCGGGTCCCCCGGTGGGCGATCCGGGCGCGCAGGGTGCCCTCCATCCGGAAACCCACCTTGAGGGCGACCGCGCGGGAGCCGTGGTTGCCGGCCTCGGCGTGCCATTCCAGCCGCTCGACGCCGAGATCGCCGAGTGCCCAGCGGACGACGGCCTCGGCGGCCTCGGCGGTCAGGCCGCGGCCGCGGTGCTCCTTCACGGTCCAGTAGCCGAGTTCGGCCTGGCGCTGCGCGGAATGCAGGTGCTCCAGTCGCACCAGTCCCATGGCTCCCACGAGGCGTCCCCCGTCCCGGTTGACCACCGCGAAGTTGTAGACGAGGTCGTCGCGCCAGCCCTCGGGGCAGATGCGGCCGACGAAGTCCTCGGCGTGCTCACGGGTGTACGGGGACGGTACCGAGGTCCAGCGCGGGATCTCGGGGTCCTGGCAGGCGGTGAGGACGGCCTCCGCGTCGGCCGGCTCGAAGGGACGGAGCAGCAGGTGCGCGGTGGTGAGGGTGATCGGTTCCATGCGGCCTCCATGTGCGGGAGTATCCGGGAACGGGCGCCGGCCACGACCCGATATCGCCGCTGGGGGTGGCGGTTCGCGGGTGAGAACCGCCCGGCTTGCTGACGGACCTCCCGGCCTGCTGGGGTCCTCGCTTACGATGGCCGTTGCAGCGGGGTGTGACCTGCTGTGCCCAGCGCGAGAACCCGTGCCAGGCCCGACCGGCAAGGAGCCAGCCTACGTGTCCGTCCTCAACAAGATCCTGCGTGCAGGCGAAGGCAAGATCCTGCGCAAGCTGCACCGCATCGCGGACCAGGTCAATTCCATTGAAGAGGACTTCGTCAATCTGACGGACGCCGAGCTCAGGGCCCTCACGGACGAGTACAAGCAGCGTTTCGCCGATGGCGAGAGCCTGGACGACCTGCTCCCCGAGGCGTTCGCCACCGTCCGCGAGGCCGCCAAGCGCGTCCTGGGGCAGCGCCACTACGACGTCCAGCTCATGGGCGGCGCCGCCCTGCACCTCGGTTATGTCGCCGAGATGCGCACCGGCGAAGGAAAGACCCTGGTCGGCACGCTGCCGACGTATCTGAACGCGCTGTCCGGCAAGGGCGTGCACCTGATCACCACCAACGACTACCTCGCCGAGCGAGACTCGGAGTGGATGGGCCGGGTGCACCGCTTCCTGGGCCTGGAGGTCGGCTGCATCCTGGCGAACATGAATCCGGGGCAGCGCCGGGAGCAGTACGCCTGCGACATCACGTACGGCACCAACAACGAGTTCGGCTTCGACTACCTGCGCGACAACATGGCGTGGTCGAAGGAAGAACTGGTGCAGCGTGGTCACTTCTTCGCAGTGGTGGACGAAGTGGACTCGATCCTCATCGACGAGGCCCGCACCCCGCTGATCATCTCGGGCCCGGCGGACCAGGCCACCAAGTGGTACTCGGACTTCGCGCGTCTGGTGACCCGGCTGAAGCCGGGCGAGGCCGGCAGCATGGGCAAGCCGGAGACCGGCGACTACGACTTCGACGAGAAGAAGCGCACCGTCGCCATCCACGAGACCGGCGTCTCGAAGGTCGAGGACTGGCTGGGCATCGACAACCTCTACGAGTCGGTGAACACTCCGCTGGTGGGCTACCTGAACAACGCCATCAAGGCCAAGGAGCTCTACAAGAAGGACAAGGACTACGTCGTCATGGACGGCGAAGTCATGATCGTCGACGAGCACACCGGCCGTATCCTCGCGGGCCGCCGCTACAACGAGGGCATGCACCAGGCGATCGAGGCGAAGGAGGGGGTGGAGATCAAGGACGAGAACCAGACGCTCGCCACGATCACCCTCCAGAACTTCTTCCGCCTCTACGAGAAGCTCTCCGGCATGACCGGTACGGCGATGACCGAGGCCGCCGAGTTCCACCAGATCTACAAGCTCGGCGTGGTCCCGATCCCGACGAACCGCCCCGTGAGCCGGCAGGACCGCGCGGACCTGATCTACCGCACCGAGGAGGCGAAGTTCGCGGCGGTCGTCGAGGACATCGTCGAGAAGCACGAGAAGGGCCAGCCGGTCCTGGTCGGCACGACCTCGGTGGAGAAGTCCGAGTACCTCTCGCGGCAGCTGAACAAGCGCGGCGTGCCGCACGAGGTGCTCAACGCCAAGCAGCACGAGCGTGAGGCGTCGATCGTCGCGCAGGCGGGCCGCAAGGGCGCCGTCACGGTCGCCACCAACATGGCCGGCCGCGGTACGGACATCAAGCTCGGCGGCAACCCGGACGACCTCGCCGAGGCGGAGCTGCGCCAGCGCGGCCTGGACCCGGTGGAGCACGTCGAGGAGTGGGCGCACGCCCTGCCGGAGGCGCTGGAGCGCGCCGAGGCGGCGGTCAAGGCCGAGTTCGAGGAGGTCAAGGAGCTCGGCGGTCTCTACGTGCTGGGCACCGAGCGCCACGAGTCGCGGCGTATCGACAACCAGCTGCGCGGCCGCTCCGGCCGTCAGGGCGACCCGGGCGAGTCCCGCTTCTACCTCTCGCTCGGTGACGACCTGATGCGTCTGTTCAAGGCGCAGATGGTGGAGCGCGTCATGGCGATGGCGAACGTGCCCGACGACGTGCCGATCGAGAACAAGATGGTCACCCGTGCCATCGCCTCCGCCCAGTCGCAGGTCGAGCAGCAGAACTTCGAGATCCGCAAGAACGTCCTGAAGTACGACGAGGTGCTCAACCGGCAGCGCGAGGTCATCTACGGCGAGCGCCGCCGCGTTCTGGAGGGCGAGGACCTGCAGGAGCAGGTGCGTCACTTCATGGATGACACGATCGACGACTACATCACGATCGAGACCTCCGAGGGCTTCGCCGAGGACTGGGACCTGGACCGGCTGTGGGGCGCCTTCAAGCAGCTCTACCCGATCACGGTGACGGTGGACGACCTGGAGGACGCCGCCGGCGACCGGGCGGGCATCACCGCCGAGTTCATCGGCGAGATGGTCAAGGACGACATCCACGAGCAGTACGACGGGCGGGAGCAGCAGCTCGGCGAGGAGATCATGCGCGAGCTGGAGCGGCGCGTGGTGCTGTCGGTGCTGGACCGCAAGTGGCGTGAGCACCTGTACGAGATGGACTACCTGCAGGAGGGCATCGGCCTGCGGGCGATGGCGCAGCGCGACCCGCTGGTGGAGTACCAGCGCGAGGGCTACGACATGTTCAAGGCCATGATGGACGGCATCAAGGAGGAGTCCGTCGGCTACCTGTTCAACCTGGAGGTCCAGGTCGAGCAGCAGGTCGAGGAGGTGCAGGTGGACGCCGGTTCCGAGGACATGGTGCCGACGCTGATCAAGCAGGACGCCCGTCCGGAGATCCGCGCCAAGGGCCTGGAGGCCCCGAAGCGGGCGGACCGGCTGCACTTCTCCGCCCCGACCGTGGACGGCGAGGGCGGCGTCGTGCAGGGCGAGTTCGACAACGGCGACGGCGACAGCGACATCCCCGAGTCGGACGGCCTGACCCGGGCGGAGCGCCGCCGCGCGGCCAAGGGCGGCCGGCGCCGCAAGAAGTAGCGGCAGCTGTAGAGGCATCTCCGCGGCGACGCGGGCGGCCGGGGCCGGACTCCTGCGGGAGTCCGGCCCCGGCGGCGTTCAGCGTGCCTCCACGGCGGTGCAGCGCCAGCAGCCGATGCCGCCGCCCGGCCGGGTGCCGTCGCGCTCCAGGCGGAAGGCGAGGGCCCGCACGATGTCCGGGGCGAGGGCGACGGTAGCGGCGACCTCGATGGCCGTGCCGTCCGGGGAGGGTGACACCCGCGGCCTCCCGAGCAGCCGGGGCGCGTGCCCGCGGGCGACGTAGCCCCAGTCGGCGCGGGCGTTCACCAGGTCCCACAGGCGGTCGTACGCTTCCGGGCGCACGCGTCCCGCGAGGCTGGCGACCGGCCGCCGTCCGGTGAGGACGTCCAGCAGCCGCCCGGCGAACCAGACGTGGGGCGGCAGTGCGCTGACGGTGACGTTCTGTGCGCGACCGGTCGCGGTGGGTGACGGTGAGTTGACAGGCATGGGGACCCCCGTGGTCTACCGATTGGTAACCGGGTTGTACGGGAGCCGCCGCCAGGTGGGGAAGCCGGGCGGGGGCGGCGCGGGAGGCGGGCCGGGATTCACCTATCCGGGGTGCGGCGCACGTATGCTGACGCCATGCGCGTCTATATCCCCACGACCCTTCCCGGCCTGGCCGGAGCGCACAAGGCCGGCGAACTGGGCCCCGCCCCGCTGGACGCCTTCGCGGTCACCCCGAGCCTGCGCGAGTGGTACGTCTCCGACGACATCGAGGAACTGGAGTACGCCGCCCTGACCCGGGCCGCCCAGAGCTCGCTGCGGCAGCTGGCGCTCGCCCCGGACGCGCCGCGCCGCCGTGTGGTGCTCGTGGTGGACGTCGCCGACGCGGCCGTCTCCTTCGACCCCGACCGCGCCCTGGACCCCTCCGCCCTCGGCGCGGTCCGGCTGTCCGCGCCCGTGCCGATGGCGCGGGCCGCGGCCGTGCACGCGGACGCCGACGAGGCCGAGGCGGACATCTCCGCGGCCGCCGACGCCTTGGGCGCGGCCGATGCCGGGGACGACGACGCGCGCTTCACGGTCGACGGCGCCGAGGACCACGAACTGCTCTGGTACGCCACCCAGGAGATCCCCACGCTGATCGCGTGACCCTGGCCGCGAACCGTCTGGAGGCGTTCCCCATGGGCACCGATGTCTACGATGCGGCTTCGTATGTGACCGCGGCACTTGCCTTGGGCCGGGAGGGTCTGGGTACGGTTTCGCATGTGAACGCTCATCTGGTGTGGGACTGGAACGGCACGCTGCTCCACGACATCGACGCGGTGATCGAGGCGACCAACGCCTCCTTCGCCGAGATCGGTATTCCGCGGATCACGCTGGAGCGCTACCGCGAGATGTACTGCGTCCCCGTGCCGAGGTTCTACGAGCGGCTGATGGGGCGCCTGCCCACCGAGGGCGAGTGGGAGGTGATGGACGAGATCTTCCATCGCCACTACTGGGCCCTGGCCGGCACCTGCTGCCTCGCGGAGGGCGCCGCGGAGATCCTGGCCCGGCGGCGGTACGAGGGGCTCACCCAGTCGCTGTGCTCGCTGGCCCCGCACGAGCAGCTGATACCGATCCTGCGCACGCACGGCATCGAGAACCACTTCGTGCGCGTGGACGGCCGCACCGAGGGCAGCCACACCGGCAAGTCAGAGCAGATGGCCCGGCACCTGGCGGCGATGGACGGCATAGCGGCGGGTCGGGTCGTGGTCATCGGCGACGCGGTCGACGACGCGGTGGCGGCCCGGCACGTGGGCGCCCTGGCGGTGCTGTACACGGGCGGCTCGCACAGCCGGGCCAGCCTGGAGAAGGCCGGCGTCCCGGTGGTGGACACCCTGCTCGAGGCCGTGGAGACGGCCGAGGCCCTGGTCGCCTGAGGGCCCGGCCGTCCGGGCCGCACCAGGGCGGCCCCCGGTCCGGCGCCCGCCTCAGGTCACCGGCGCCTTGGCCCGCAGCACGGTCAGGAACTCCCGCATCCACGAGGGGTGGTCCGGCCAGGCGCGCGAGGAGACCACCATGCCGTCCACGACGACGGCGGTGTCCTGGAAGCCGGCGCCCGCCGCCTCCATGTCCATCTCCAGCGCCGGGTAGGCGGTGACACGGCGCCCGCTGAGGGCGCCCACGGCGGCCGTGAGCAGCGGCCCGTGGCAGATCTGGGCGACGGGCTTGTCGGCGTCGAAGAAGGCCTTGAGCACCTTGCGCAGCTCGGGGTCGTTGCGCAGGTACTCCGGGGCGCGCCCGCCGGGGATGACGACGGCCGCGTACGCGCCGGGGTCGACGTCCGCGAAGGACAGGTCCGCCTGCCAGGTGTAGCCCGGCTTCTCGGTGTAGGTGTCGAAGCCCTCCTCGAAGTCGTGCACGACGAACCGGAGCTTCTTGCGGCTGGGTGCCGCGATGTGCACTTCGTAGCCCTCTTCGAGGAGCCGCTGGTACGGGTACATGACTTCGAGCGACTCGGCGGCGTCGCCGGTGACGATCAGGATCTTGGTGGCCATGACCGGGTTTCCCGTCCCTTCCCGTGGCGTGAGTGAACGTCTCGCTACGACCTCCGTACGGTCACCTCCTCAACCTGCACCCACGCGGCCGGACTGTCCAGTTCGTCAAAGATTGGTTCGTGGTTTTGTACACAAAGAGCCCCTGACAGCCCCCCCGGCCGTAGCGATAGCCTTACAGCGTGATCAGCG
The DNA here is from genome assembly GCF_056270165.1 of Streptomyces sp. RLA123. Classification (NCBI taxonomy): domain Bacteria; kingdom Bacillati; phylum Actinomycetota; class Actinomycetes; order Kitasatosporales; family Streptomycetaceae; genus Streptomyces; species Streptomyces sp. RLA123. Next base: position 4,947,420 of record NZ_JBWDOR010000003.1, read on the forward strand.
CTGATCCATCGATCACCACGACCTACGTCACGCAACGGCGCGCGACAGGGAGCATGAGGACATGCAGACCAAGCTGGACGAAGCCAAGGCCGAGCTGCTGGAACGGGCGGCCCGCGTGGGCCCCGGACCTTCGGCGGGGGGAACGCCGGCTCCCGGCCAAGCAGGGACGAAGGACAGTCAGGGCCCGGTGAAGGAGGTGCTGGACTCCTTCCTCCAGCACTACTACCTGCACAGCGCCCCCGAGGACCTGGTCCACCGCGACCCGGTGGACGTCTACGGCGCCGCCCTGTCCCACTACCGCCTCGCCGAGGTCCGCCCGCAGGGCACCGCGAACGTCCGCGTGCACACGCCCTCGGTCGAGGAGAACGGGTGGACGTGCAGCCACACGGTCGTCGAGGTGGTCACCGACGACATGCCCTTCCTCGTCGATTCCGTCACCAATGAGCTGTCCCGGCAGGACCGCGCGATCCACGTGGTCGTCCACCCGCAGATGCTGGTGCGCCGCGACCTGACCGGCAACCTGCTGGAGGTGCTGGAGGCCGTCCCCGGTGACGGCGCCGAGTTGCCGCACGACGTGCTGACCGAGTCCTGGATCCACGTCGAGATCGACCGTGAGACCGACCGCGAGGACCTCAAGCAGATCGGCGCCGACCTGCGCCGTGTGCTGTCCGACGTCCGTGAGGCCGTCGAGGACTGGCAGAAGATGCGCGACGGCGCGCTGCGCATCGCCGACGAGCTGGCCGCGGCCCCGCCGTCGCTGCCCGAGCAGGAGGTCGGCGAGGCCTGGGAGCTGCTGCGCTGGCTGTCCGACGACCACTTCACCTTCATCGGCTACCGGGAGTACGCGCTCACCACGGAGAACACCCCCGAGGGCCAGGAGGACGTGCTCACCGCGGTGCCCGGCACCGGGCTCGGCATCCTGCGCTCCGACCCGCACCACCACGACGCCGAGGGCCGCCACAGCGCCCACCCGGTGTCGCCGTCGTTCAACCGGCTGCCCGTCGACGCCCGAAAGAAGGCCCGCGAGCAGCGGCTGCTGATCATCACCAAGGCGAACAGCCGGGCCACCGTGCACCGGCCGTCGTACCTGGACTACATCGGGGTGAAGAAGTTCGACGCCGACGGCAACGTCATCGGCGAGCGCCGCTTCCTCGGCCTGTTCTCCTCGGCCGCGTACACCGAGTCGGTGCGCCGGGTCCCGGTCATCCGCCGCAAGGTCGCCGAGGTGCTGGAGGGCGCCGGCGTCTCGCCGGACAGCCACGACGGCCGCGACCTGCTGCAGATCCTGGAGACGTACCCGCGCGACGAGCTGTTCCAGACGTCGCCGGACGAGCTGCGGGAGACCGTCACCAGCGTGCTGTACCTGCAGGAGCGCCGCAGGCTGCGGCTGTTCCTGCGGCAGGACGAGTACGGGCGCTACCTGTCCGCGCTGGTCTACATGCCCCGCGACCGCTTCACCACGGCGGTCCGGCTGCGGCTGACGGACATCCTCAAGGAGGAGCTCAACGGCGTCACGGTCGACTTCACCGCCTGGAGCACCGAGTCGGTGCTCTCCCGGCTGCACTTCGTGGTCCGGGTCGCCCCCGGCACACGGCTGCCGCAGCTGAGCGACGGCGACGTCGAGCGGATCGAGGGCCGGCTGACCGAGGCCGTGCGCTCCTGGGCCGACGGTTTCGCCGAGGCGCTGAACGCCGAGTGCGGCGAGGAGCGCGCCGCCGAGATGAACCGCCGCTACGCGCACGCCTTCCCCGACGGCTACCGCGCCGACTTCACCCCGCGCGCCGCCGTCGCCGACCTGCAGCACCTGGAGCGGCTCAACGGCGAGGACTTCTGCCTCAGCCTGTACGAGCCGGTCGGTGCGGCCCCCGGCGAGCGCCGCTTCAAGATCTACCGCACCGGTGCGCCGGTCTCGCTGTCCGCTGTGCTGCCGGCGCTGCAGCGCCTGGGCGTCGAGGTCACCGACGAGCGCCCCTACGAGCTGCGCCGCACCTCCCCTTCGTCGCAGGCCGGCGAGGAGGGCGCGGGCCGCGCCTGGATCTACGACTTCGGGCTGCGGATCGACCCCTCGCTCGGCGATCTCGGGGACGACGCCCGCGAGCGCTTCCAGGACGCCTTCACCGCGACCTGGACGGGTCAGGCCGAGAGCGACGGCTTCAACTCGCTGGTGCTGAGCGCCGGTCTGACCTGGCGCCAGGCGATGGTGCTGCGCGCCTACGCCAAGTACCTGCGGCAGGCCGGCACGGCCTTCTCGCAGGACTACATGGAGGACACCCTCCGCAACAACGTCCACACCACCCGGCTGCTGGTCAACCTCTTCCAGGCGCGGCTCTCCCCGGACCACCAGCGGGCCGGCAGCGAGCTGACCGACGCCCTGCTGGAGGAGGTGGACGCCGCTCTGGACCAGGTCGCGAGCCTGGACGAGGACCGCATCCTGCGTTCCTTCCTCACCCTGATCAAGGCGACGCTGCGCACCAACTACTTCCAGCGCGCCGGGGGCGGCAAGCCGCACGCCTACCTGTCGATGAAGTTCGACCCGCAGGCGATCCCGGACCTGCCCGCGCCGCGCCCGGAGTACGAGATCTGGGTGTACTCCCCGCGCGTGGAGGGCGTGCACCTGCGCTTCGGCAAGGTCGCCCGCGGCGGCCTGCGCTGGTCCGACCGGCGCGAGGACTTCCGTACCGAGGTGCTGGGCCTGGTCAAGGCGCAGATGGTGAAGAACACCGTCATCGTGCCGGTCGGCGCCAAGGGCGGCTTCGTCGGCAAGCGGCTGCCCGATCCGGCGGCCGACCGCGACGCGTGGCTGGCCGAGGGCATCGCCTCGTACAAGACCTTCATCTCCGGGCTCCTGGACATCACCGACAACCTGGTGGGCGGCCAGGTCGTGCCGCCGGCCGACGTGGTGCGCCACGACGGCGACGACACCTACCTGGTGGTCGCGGCCGACAAGGGCACGGCGTCGTTCTCCGACATCGCCAACGAGGTCGCGAACTCCTACGGCTTCTGGCTGGGCGACGCCTTCGCCTCCGGCGGCTCGGTCGGCTACGACCACAAGAAGATGGGCATCACCGCCCGCGGCGCGTGGGAGTCCGTCGAACGGCACTTCCGCGAGATGGGCCACGACACCCAGAACGAGGACTTCACCGTCGTCGGCGTCGGTGACATGTCCGGCGACGTCTTCGGCAACGGCATGGTGCTCAGCGAGCACATCCGGCTGGTCGCCGCCTTCGACCACCGGCACATCTTCATCGACCCCACGCCGGACGCGGAGACCTCCTTCGCCGAGCGGCGCCGGATGTTCGAGCTGCCGCGGTCCTCGTGGGCGGACTACGAGGCCAAGCTGATCTCGGCCGGCGGCGGGATCTTCCCGCGCAGCGCGAAGGCGATCACGCTCACCCCGCAGATCCGCAAGGCGCTCGGCATCGAGCAGCCGGCGGCGAAGATGACCCCGGCCGACCTGATGAAGGCGATCCTCAAGGCCCCGGTGGACCTGCTGTGGAACGGCGGCATCGGCACCTACGTCAAGTCGTCCACCGAGACGCACCTGGACGTCGGTGACAAGGCCAACGACGCCATCCGCGTGGACGGCGCCGAGGTGCGCGCCAAGGTCATCGGCGAGGGCGGCAACCTGGGCCTGACCCAGCTCGGCCGCATCGAGTTCGCCCTGGCCGGGGGCCGGATCAACACCGACGCCATCGACAACAGCGCCGGTGTGGACGCCTCCGACCACGAGGTCAACATCAAGATCCTGCTCAACGCGGTCGTCGCCGAGGGCGACATGACGGTCAAGCAGCGCAACACCCTGCTGGCCGAGATGACCGACGAGGTCGGCTCCCTGGTGCTGCGCAACAACTACGCGCAGAACGTGGCGCTGGCCAACAGCATGGCCCAGTCCGCCAGCCTGCTCCACGCTCACCAGCGCTTCATCCGCCGGCTGGTGCGCGACGGCAAGCTCGACCGGGCGCTGGAGTTCCTGCCCGCCGACCGGCAGATCCGCGAGCGGCTGGCCGCGGGCCAGGGGCTCACACATCCGGAGCTGGCCGTCCTGCTGGCCTATACCAAGATCACCGCCGCGGAGGAGCTGCTCGCCACCGGCCTGCCGGACGACCCGTACCTGAGGCGGCTGCTGGACGCGTACTTCCCGAAGGCGCTCGGCGAGCGCTTCTCCTCGCAGATCGACGGTCACGCGCTGCGCCGCGAGATCATCACGACGGTGCTGGTCAACGACACCGTCAACACCGGCGGCAGCACCTTCCTCCACCGCTTCAAGGAGGAGACCGGCGCCACCGCCGAGGAGATCGTCCGGGCGCACACCGCGGCCCGCGCGATCTTCGGGCTGAGCCGGATCTGGGACGACGTCGAGGCGCTTGACAACGTCGTGCCGGCCGATGTCCAGACCCGCGTCCGGCTCCACTCGCGGCGGCTGGTGGAGCGGGCCTCGCGCTGGCTGCTCAACAACCGGCCGCAGCCGCTGCGGATGGCCGAGACCATCGAGTTCTTCCATGACGGGGTCACCCGGGTCTGGGCCGAGCTGCCCAAGCTGCTGCGCGGCGCGGACCTGGAGTGGTACCAGTCGATCCACGACGAACTGACCGGCGCGGGCGTCCCGGAGGAACTGGCCACCAAGGTGGCCGGGTTCTCCTCCGCCTTCCCGGCGCTGGACATCGTGGACGTCGCGGGCCGCAGCGGCAAGGACCCGCTGGCGGTGGCCGAGGTCTACTACGACCTGGCCGACCGCCTGCAGATCACCCAGCTGCTGGACCGGATCATCGAACTGCCGCGCGCCGACCGGTGGCAGTCGATGGCCCGCGCCTCCATCCGCGAGGACCTGTTCGCCGCGCACGCCGCGCTGACGGCGGACGTGCTCTCGGTGGGGAACGGCTCCTCCACCCCGGAGCAGCGGTTCAAGAAGTGGGAGGAGGCCAGGGGCGCCCTGGTCTCCCGCGCCCGCACCACCCTGGACGAGATCCAGGGGTCGGAGGCCTTCGACCTGGCGAACCTGTCGGTGGCGATGAGGACCTTCCGCACGCTGCTGCGTACGCACCGCTGACGATCCCCGCGGCGGGCCGCGGCACAACGGAAGGGGCCGGGGGACTTCCCCCGGCCCCTTCCGTGTCGGCCGGCGTGCCGGCTTCCGCTCCGGGCTCGGTGCGGACGGTGTCCCGTCACCCGATCCGGTACAGCCGCTCCCGCGTCTTCGGGCCGGTGGCGACCAGCGAGGCGTCCGGCGGGACGGGGGCCGTGGGCGCCGTCATGATCCAGCGGACGTGGTAGCGGCGGGCGATGGCCTGCCGCAGGTCCGGGGCGGTCGTCGGGGCCAGGAAGGTGCGGACGTCGGCCGCGCGGCGCTTCCGCTCCGCCGCGGTGGTCGAGGGGTCGGGCCAGGTGGGCGCGACCAGGAACGCGCCGTAGGCAGGCATGACGTGGGAGGGTCCGTAGGCGTCGGTCAGTACGACGTCTTCGGCCGCCACGTGCCGCTGCGCCCACTGGTAGCTCGGCCAGTGGTTCAGCCGTTGCAGGTGCACCGCCGGCGGCACGAAGCGGGTCGGCACGATCGCGCCCGCCTGCGCCACCAGGCCCACACAGGCCGCCACGGCGGCGAGGGGCGCCAGCACCGTGCGCAGCAGCGTCCACGGCGGGGCCTCGGCGAGTTCGACCGCCAGCGCGAACTGCAGCGGCACCAGCAGCAGTCCGAAGATCCGCCCGTAGGAGTACTCGCCGCTGAACCAGCCGTACGCGGCCACCGCGCAGTCCCCGGCGAACATCAGCACCAGCGGGTCCAGCGGGTTCAGCCGCAGCCGGTACAGCAGCGCCGGCAGACCGGCCAGGGCGAGCCCGTACCACTGCCACAGGTCGCCGTAGAGCTGCCGGTGGATCCCGTCGACGGTCGGGTCGCCCAGCAGCGCGGAGAGGCTGAAGTACGGCCACCAGCCGGCGACCGCGAAGGCGACGGCGGCGGTCAGCGCCCAGCGGCCCAGGATCCCGGCGACGATCGGGGTCTGCTGGAGGCCGAGCACCAGGGCGGCGACGCCGATGACGGCGCCCATCGCCGTGAACGGGTGGACGAGCAGGATGACGCCCAGCAGCAGGCCGAGCCCGGTGTGCAGCCACGGCCCGCCGACGCCCCGCCGCGCGGTGATCGCGGTGATCGCCCACGCCCAGAACGTCAGGCCGATCGCGAACGCGCTCGGGTAGGTCAGCCCGCGGGTCAGCGACTGCAGTCCGAGGAAGCCGCTCCACTCCTTGTGCTCCGGTCCCCACAGCAGCACGAACGCCGCCAGGGCCAGCACCGGCGCCCAGCGGCGCGTGCTGAGGGTGCGGGTGAAGGCGCCGATGCCGCTGACGACCAGGGCGAGGTTGAGCGGGCCGCAGGCTTTCAGCAACTGCCAGCCCGGCACCCCGGTGAGCTTGCTCAGCAGCCCCAGCAGCACCGTGTACGGGGTGAAGTAGGGGCTGCCGGCGCCGGGCATGTCGAGCAGCGGGTTGGACGGGTGCCGCCAGTCCGCCGCGATCCGCTCGATCGCGGCGGCGTGCTGCCCGAAGTCGGCGGCGGGCACGGCGTCCCAGGTCCGCAGGGCCACCACCAGCCAGAACAGGGTGCCCAGAATCAGGTACGGCGAGGGGCGCCGCACCCGGCGCAGCTCGTAGGTCTGGATGCGCCAGTCCCGCTGGGTCGTCAGAACGCCGGTCACGCAGCCCTCCCGGCCGTCGTCAGCTCGTCTCCACGATGTTCGATCGTGGAGCGCGGTGCTGCATCCCCTGTGGGTCCGTACGGGGACGTGTCCCTGCCCGGCCACCCGTTCGTGGGAGGAGGCTACGGCCGACTGGCGGCTTCCTCGGGCACGCCGGTCCGAGGGGCCGTCGGCCGGGGCACGGAGCGCAGCCGGACGGGGGCCGGGGCAGGGGTGCGGGCGTCGAGCGGCACCACGGGCAGCGGCGTCTCGTCGCCGAGGAGGATCCGGCGGACGACGCGTTCGGCGGCCCGCCCGTCGTCGAAGGCGCAGAAGCGGCGGCGGAAGGCCGCCCGCAGCGCGCGGGCCCGCCCGTCGTCGAAGGCGCCCTCGCGGAAGACCCGGACCAGTTCGTCGTCGCTGGTGGAGACCGCGCCCGGGGTATCGCCGGGCGCACCCGACAGCAGGTCGAAGTAGACGCCGCGGGAGGCCTGGTAGACCGGCCAGTCGTCGGCGTGGACGACGATGGGGCGGTCCAGCAGCGCGTAGTCGAACATGATCGACGAGTAGTCGGTGACCAGGGCGTCCGCCGCCAGGCACAGCTGCTCCACGGACGGGTGACGGGACACGTCGATCAGCAGGCCCTCCTCGTGCAGGGCCTTGAGCGCCGGGTCCTCGCCGTGGAAGTAGTGGATGCGGGGCATCACGACGAAGTCCTCGCCCAGCGCGCGGCACACCCGGGCGAGGTCCAGCCGGGGCGCCCAGTCCTTGCGGTAGTCGCGGGTGGTGGGCGCGTACAGGATCGCGGTGCGGCCGTCGGCGAGACCGAGAGCGGCGCGGGCTGCCGCGACCTCGGCGGCGCCGGCGGTCAGGAAGACGTCGTTGCGCGGGTAGCCGGTCTCCAGGTGCTCCCAGGAGGCGGGGTAGACCCGCTCCCACACCTCGCTGGAGTGCGGGTTGGAGGAGACACTGAAGTCCCAGCGGTCCACCCGGGCCAGCAGCTTGCGGAAACTCATGCCCCGGGCGGAGGCGGGGTAGCGCTGCTGGTCGATGCCCATCTTCTTCAGCGGGGTGCCGTGATGGGTCTGCAGATGGACGCTGCCCGGCCGCTTCACCACCTCGTTGGGGAAGTTGACGTTGCTGAACAGGTACGTGGCGCGGGCCATCAGCCGCCAGTAGCGGCGGGTGTGCGGCACCACGGCGTCCACGCCGGCGGGGACCCGGTCCAGGTCGGCCTTGCGGACCACCCACACGCCCCGGACGCCGGGGGCGAGCTCCCTGGCCTTCCAGTAGATCGCGGCCGGGTTGCAGAGCACCCCGCGGTCCCAGTACGCCGAGTACACCGCCAGCCGCGGGTCGAGCGGGCGGCGCAGGTGGTACGCGTACAGGGCGGCCTTGGCGCGCTGTGCGAGCCGGCGCCGCAGCCCGCGCCTGCGGCGGACGAGGCCTCCCCCGACCCGGCCGGGCAGTGCGGCCAGCCGCATCAGGGAGTGGCTGCCGCGGGCCAGGCGGCGGTAGGCGACGGCCTTCTCCGGCGGGGCCCGGAAGCCCTCGGGCAGGTGGCTGCCGTACCAGATCCGCGCCAGCCGGAAGAACTCGCGGCGCAGCCGCGCCGGGATGCGGTCGGGGTTGCCCAGGCAGAACAGGAAGTGGCTGACGGCCCGTTCGAAGAGCACCGGCCGCAGCGGTGCCAGGTGCTCCCGGCCCTCGCCGTCGAGGAACTCGAACAGCCGCGTGTACTGGTCGAAGATGACGAAGTGGTTCCGCCCCGGGCTGCGGGTGCTCGCCCCGCTGCGGCGCTGCCGGTACTCCAGCACCACATGGTCCAGGCAGGAGATGCGCTCCGCGGTGAGCATCGTCTTGTACGAGACCAGAGCGTCCTCGTAGATGCCGTCGCTGAAGGCGAAGCCGTGCCCGCGGTAGAAGTCCCGGCGGTAGACCCGGTTGGAGGTGATGGCGAACAGCCGCAGGAATTCGGGGCGTTCGGTGACCCTGAAGACGTCGGTGCCGGCCGAGGCCAGCAGGTCGCGGGAACGGCTCTTCTCGGCCGTGTCCCACCAGTAGGTGCGCACATGGTCGAAGTAGAGGATGTCCGGGTCGCCGTCCAGGCGCAGCCGTTGCCCGACCACCGCCAGCGAGCCCGGGGCCAGGGTGTCGTCGCCGTCGAGGAAGAGCAGGTAGTCCCCGGTGGCCCGCTCGGCGCCGGTGTTGCGGGCCTGCCCGACGCCCAGGTTGCGCTCGTGGTGCACCGCGACGACCCGCGGGTCGCGGGCCGCGTACTCGTCGGCGATGCGGCCGCAGTGGTCCGGGGACCGGTCGTCGACCACGATCACCTCGAGGTCGGTGACGGGCTGCGACAGGACCGAGTCCAGGCAGGCGCGCAGGTAGCCCTGGACCTTGTGGACGGGGACGATGACGGTGAAGCGGGGCATGGGGATCCTGGGTTCTGTCGGAATCGGTGAACTGCTGCGGTTCGGCTCAGCGGCGTGCGGTGCCCGGCAGGCCGAGGAGGCGGTCGGTGGCGCGGGCGGCGGCCCCGCCGTCGTCCAGGTGGCAGAAGGTCGCGCGGAAGTGGGCGTACGCGTCGGCGCTGTGCCGCGTCACGGTGTCCAGGTCGCGCAGCGCGCCGGCGACGTCGGCGGTGGAGTGCAGCAGCGGGCCGGGCGCCTGGGCCTCGAAGTCGGGGTAGAAGCCGCGCAGCGTGTCGCGGACGTGCTCCAGGTCCGGGACGAGGAAGAGCATCGGGCGGCCGGTGTTGGCGAAGTCCGCGGCGAGCGAGGCGTAGTCGGTGACCAGCACGTCGGCGAGCAGCAGCAGTTCGGCGGCGTCGGGGTGGGAGGACACGTCGCGGACGAAGCCGGAACGGCCGGGCCGCAGCCGGTCGGCGACCATCGGGTGCGAGCGGTACAGCAGCACGTGGTCCCGGCCGAGTGCGGCCTGCGCCTCCGCCAGGTCCAGGTGGGGCGAGCGGCGGTAGTGGCCGGCGTCGTACGCCCGGTCGTCGCGCCGTGTCGGGGCGTACAGCACGACGGTGCGGCCCCGCGGGACGCCCAGCCGGTCCCGCAGCGCGGCGGCGATCTTGTCGCGGTCGTCGGCGAACAGTACGTCGGTGCGCGGCAGTCCGGTCTCGGCGACCTCGCCGTCGAAGGCGAGCGCCGTGCGCAGCGCGCCCGTGCTGGACGCGTTCGGCGACAGCAGGACGCTCCACTGGCGGCCCGGGTCGCGCGGCGGACGCGGCAGGTAGGGCAGGTGGGGGACGCCCGCGCACAGGGTGCCGGCCAGGTCGCGGCCGGTGCGCTTGACCGGTGTGCCGTGCCAGGTCTGGAGCACCCACTGGTCGGGGCGGCGGACGAACCACTGCGGCAGATGCGTGTTGGTGACCACGTAGCGGCTGCGGGCCAGCGCCTCGTACCAGGCCGCGCTGTGCAGGACCACCGGCCGCGCGGTCCCGGGCGGTACGGCCTGGCCGTCCCGCACCACCCACAGGTGCTCCAGGCCGTCGGCCTCGCGGCGGCGCAGCAGTTCCTCGTGGACGGCGCGCGGGGAGTCGCCGCAGTCGCGTCCGCCGAAGGAGCTGTACAGCACGGTCTCGCGGCGCGGCAGGCCCCGGGTGCGCGGGTAGTGCGTCTCGCGCAGCACGCGCTGCCGGTACGGGCCGCGCTGCGGCTCCGGCACGGTCGGCCCGGCCTCCACGAACAGCCGGTCGTGCAGGCGCCGGTCCACGGTGAACGCCTTGCCGCCGGAGCCCGCCGCCATCGGCAGCGCGTCGAACGCGCCGGGGGCCACCCGCACGGGCGCGTCGTGCCCGCCGGCACGCAGCCACAGGTCCCAGCGGCCCTCGGCCAGCGGCACGGTCCCGGCGAGGGTCTCGATGCGGCCCGGGCGCACGGTCACGGTGAAGCGGCGCCCCTCGCGGTGCCGCGCCCGGTCCTTCGGGTCCAGGGGCGCGGCGGTGCCGTCCAGGTGCACGGGGAAGGCGTGCTCGGCGCTGAACGTGCCGTGCCGCAGGACCAGCTCGGTCCGGCCGGGGGCGGTGTCCGGCGCCAGCCGCCCGGTGAGCACGAGGGCGCCCTCGGCGGTCCAGCCGACGGCGTCCACGACCGGCTGGGGCGTGCGGTCGCGCAGCACCAGCCGGCCCGTGGTGTCGGCCTCGACCAGCAGCGTGCGGCGGACGCCGCCGAACCGGGCGTCCGTGCCGAGCGGGTAGTGGCCGGCCGGCAGATCCCCGTCGAGATGGACCGGTTCGGTACGGCCCGGCCGCATCAGGACGGCCTCCCATGTCTCGGTGGTCTCCGGGGCGATCTGCCGGGGGCCGGGTTCCAGCGCGGGCCGGGCGTCCCCGAGGTCGGCGAGGCGCACGCGGACCCGGCGGACGTCGTGGTCCGCGTCCTGAAGCGGATACGTGAGGACCGCCCGCGTCGAGGCGAGCGTCAGGCGCAGCGCGGTGGCGTCCGGCGCGCCGGTGACGTCCAGTTCCACCGTCCCGTCGGAGGCCGCCCGGTGGTCCACCACCGTCCGGGTCACCGGGTCCACCGACAGGTGCAGTCGCCCGGCCCGGTGGTACGGCACCACCCGGGTCCCGTCGCCCGCGGGGTAGGACTGCGGGGAGGCACCCGAACCGGAGTCCGCGGCGCGCAGCCCCGCCGTGCGGATGACGCCTCTCGCCGCGACCACCACCGCGATCCGCCACCGGCCGGGCCGCAGCCGCGCCGGGTCGACGGTGATCTCGAAGCCCGACCAGTCGTAGCAGTGTTCCTCCTGGCGGGAGTTGACGGTCGCGGCCGGTTCCTGGTGGATGCGCACCGGCAGCAGCAGGGCCTTGACCCGGTGCCGCCGCCCGTTGAGAGCCACGGCGGTGATGTGGGCGTCGCCGGGCCGCCCCGCGTCGATGTGGTGCAGGTAGGCGTGACCGCGCAGCACCAGCCGGCCGTTCTCCCGGGCCACCTCGGCGACCTCGGCGTGCACGGACAGGTCCGCGCGACGCAGCCGCACCACGGAGGGGGGCAGCGCCATCGGGGTGCCGTCCGCGGCGGCGACCACCGCGCGCTTGCGCAGCGGCGGGCCGGCGACGGAGAAGCCGGCGGGGTTGGCCCGCTGGTGGTCCAGGAACGCGACGAGGTCGTCGAGCCGGTCCTTGACGACCAGGTGCCAGATGATCCGCTGGTCGACGGGGAGTTCGGGGAAGACACCGGGGTCGGTGCGGGCGAGGAAGTCCCGGCAGCGCGCCATGAACACCCGCCGGTACTCCGGTCCTGCCGTCGGCAGCGCCTCGACGAGGTCCTGCAGGTCGTCGGTGAGCACCGTGCGGTCGTAGGCGCGCTTGTACGCGCCCCAGGCGGGGCGTGCCGGGTCGCCGAGGAAGCGGCTGACCGAGTCGACGGCGCAGATGCGGTCCTCGACACCGCGCACGCCCCGCGCGCCGGTGCGGCGCCGGGTCAGCGAATCGGCGTCGGCCCGCCGGTAGCAGACGTGGTCGCGCAGGACGTCCACGGCCTCGGCGAGGAAGTGCGCGGGGAGGGTGAGCGGGGCTTCCTCGTACGACACGCCCTCGGGGAAGGCGAGGTGGTGACGTTCCCAGAAGTCGCGGCGGAAGACCTTGTTCCAGGCGGCGCGGTCGGAGAGCAGGCCCGGGTCCCGGGTGATGTGGGTGCGCGGCACGTTCCGGGTCAGGTCGCGCCGCGGCCAGGCCTCGGTACGGCCGTCCTCCGTGAGCCGCCAGGCGTTGCCGGTGGCGAAGTCCGAGCCGGAGGCGTCCAGCATCCCCACCAGCGTCTCGTACGCGCGCGGCGGCAGGACGTCGTCCCCGTCGAGGAAGGCGAGGTAGGAGGTGCCGGGATCGGCGTGCCGGACGCCGGTGTTGCGGGCGTGGCCCAGGCCCGCGGCGTCCTGGCGGACCAGCCGGAAGCGGGGGTCGCGGCCGGCGAAGGAGCGGGCGATGTCGGCGCCCGCGTCCGTGGAGCCGTCGTCCACGATCACCACGTCGAGCGCGCCGAGGGTCTGCGCGGCCACCGAGCGCAGGCACTCCGCCACGTGCGCCTCGACGTTGTGGACCGGGACGACGACGGTGAGGCGGGGCGTGCGCGAGGCCATCGGCTGACGTGACCCTCTCCGGGTACGGGCGGCGTGCGGGGACGAGGGGTTCAACTCGCCCCGGCCGCGTCGGTCACCTCCACTGGGCCGAACGGGTGAACCGCCGGGCACTTTCGGCCGCCGGAGGCCGTCAGCCGTCAGCCGCCGGGTGCCGGGTGCCGGGTGCCGGATCGCGGGTCTGGTCGTACACCCCGCCGGACTCCTGCGCGCGGGACCGCTCGTGGGCCTGGACCCGGGCCTGCTCCGGGGCGGGGGCCGGCCGGCGGGCCTCCGGCGGCAGGACCGGGGGCAGGCCGCCCGGCTCGCCCAGGAAGACCCGGCGCACGACCCGCTCGGCCGCGTGCCCGTCGTCCCACGGGCAGTAGCGCGCCCGGAAGGCCGCCCGCAGCCGGGTGGACTCCGGGCCGCGCCAGGCGCCGGTGCGGAGGATGTCGAGGAGTTCGTCAGCGGAGCCGGCGACCGGCCCCGGCGGCTCGGCGGTGATGTCGAGGTAGGCGCCGCGCGCGATGCGGTGGGCCGTCCCGTCCTCGGCGTGCACCACGACCGGCCGGTCCAGGACGGCGTAGTCGAACATCAGGGGCGCGTAGTCGGTGATCAGCCCGTCGGAGGCCAGGCACAGCTCCTGCACGCTCCGGTGCGCGGAGACGTCGAGCACGTTGCCGGGCAGGTCCTCGGGGAGGCCGGTCGCGCACCCGCGCTCCAGGTGCTCACGCGGCGCCCGGTACAGGATCACGAATCCGGGGCCGAGTTCCCGGCCCAGGCGGGCGGGGTCGGCGGGCGGGCGCAAGCCGTGCCGTTGGCCGCGGTGGGCCGGGGCGTACAGCAGGGCGGTGACGCCCTCGGGCAGTCCGAGGGCGGCGCGCAGACGCAGCACGTCGTCCGCGGAGGCCCGGAACAGCACGTCGTTGCGGGGCTGGCCGTACTCCAGGGTGACGTAGCCGGCCGGGTAGGCGCGCTCCCAGACGACGGAGGAGTGCGGGTTGGCGGACAGGCAGTGGTCCCAGCGGTCGGTGTGGGCGAGCATGCGGGCGAAGTCCCGGCCGGCCGAGGCGGCGGGATCGCCCTGCACGTCCAGGCCCATGTGGCCGAGCGGTGTGCCCTGGTGGGTGTGCAGGTTCACCTGGCCGGGGCGCTTGGCGTACGCGTGGGGGAAGTTGACGTTGTTGACCAGGTACGTGGCGCGGGCCAGCGCCGTCCAGTACGCGGGCGAGTCCGGCTGGAGCCGGCGCACCCCGGGCGGCAGCGTGCCGGCGTGCTCGGGCGTGGTGATCCAGGCCGTGCGCAGGTGCGGGGCGAGGCCGCGGACGGCGGTCTCCACGGCGGCGGGGTTGCAGGCGTAGCCGCCGTACCGGTCGGCGGCGAATACCGCCAACTGCGGGTCCAGGGACCGGTGCCGCTGGAGGCGGTAGTGCGTCCGCAGGGCGGCCGCGCGCCCCGCGAGGCGGGCGCCTCCCGCCAGCGCGCGCAGCCGCCGCCGCAGCGTGCCGGCGGCCCGTACGGCGTCGAAGACATGGCGGGCGCCGAGCCGCACCAGCAGCCGCCGGGGCCCGCCGCCGCCCCGGCCCGGCTCCTGCGGCCGCAGCCGGCGCAGGGCGAGGCCGCAGCGCTTGAAGTACGCGGCGCGCGACGAACGGGGCAGCCGGCCGGGGCTGTTGTAGATCAGCAGCAGGTGGTCGGCCATCCGCCGGAAGAGCGCGGGCCGCCACGGATCATGCACGGGATGGCGGTCGAGGAAGTCGAAGAGCCGCTCGTACTGGTCGAAGACGTCGAAGTGGCGGGTGCTGGTGGTGCACAGGATGCTGCCCCGGCGGCGCTGCCGGTAGTGCACGCAGACCCGGTCCAGCACCGCGACGCTCTCGGCGCCGAGCAGCGCCGGGTACGTCCAGGGCACGTCCTCGTACCAGCCGGGCGGGAAGGACAGGCCGCGGCGCTGGACGAACTCCCGCCGGTAGGCCTTGTTCCAGGCCACCGGCAGCAGCCGCAGCAGTTCGGGGCGGTCGGCGAGGGGGCCGGGCGGCGGTCCTTCGTGGGACAGCAGCCGGCCGCGCCCGTCGCCGGCGACGCGGCCGTCCCAGTAGGCGCGGGCGTGGCCGAAGACCAGCACGTCGGGTCCGGCCGTCTCGGCCAGCCGGTCGGCGACGGCCCGCAGCGCGCCGGGGGCGAGGGTGTCGTCGCCGTCGAGGAAGAGCAGGTACTCGCCGGTGGCGTGGGCGATGCCGGCGTTGCGGGCCCGCCCGAGGCCGGTGTTCTCGGCCAGGTGCACGGCGGTGACCCGGCGGTCGCGGGCCGCGAAGGAGTCGATGATCGCGCCGCAGCCGTCGGGGGAGCGGTCGTCGACGGCGATCAGCTCGAGGTCGGTGAAGCTCTGCCCGAGGACGGACTCCAGGCACTCGTGCAGATAGGCCTGCACCTTGTGGACGGGCACGATGACGCTGAACCGGGGCAAGGCAGCACATCCGTAGGATCGACGTACGCGGCTTATGCCCGTTATATCCCGATGGGCGTGCCGCGTCCGGCGACCGTTCCGGCCACGGAGTGTTGCCGGGGCCCCGGCCCCGCGTGCCTACTTCACGGCGCCCGCCATGACGCCGGAGACGAACTGCCGCTGGAAGGCGAAGAAGACGACCAGCGGGACCACCATCGACACGAAGGCGCCCGGCGCCAGGATGTCGATGTTGTTGCCGAACTGCCTGACCTGCTGCTGCAGCGCGACGGTGATGGGCTGCGAGTCGGCGTTGGAGAAGATCAGCGCCACCAGCATGTCGTTCCAGACCCACAGGAACTGGAAGATGCCGAGCGAGGCGATCGCGGGACCGCCCAGCGGCATGATCACCCGCGCGAACAGCCGCAGCTCGCCCGCCCCGTCCAGCCGCGCGGCCTCCAGCAGCTCCCGCGGGATCTCCGCGAAGAAGTTGCGCAGCAGGAAGATCGCGAGGGGCAGGCCGAAGCCGGTGTGGAACAGGACGACGCCGATGATGTCGCCGAACATCCCGATGTCCCCGAACAGCCTGGCCACCGGGACCAGTGCGATCTGCACCGGCACCACCAGCAGCCCCACGACCAGCAGGAACAGCCAGTCCCTGCCCGGGAACTCCATCCAGGCGAAGGCGTAGCCCGCCAGCGACCCGATGACCACCACGAGCAGCGTGGCCGGCACCGTGATCAGCGCGGTGTTGAGCAGCGAGGAGGTGACGGCGTCGTTGCCCAGCAGCTCCCGGTAGTTGGCGGCGGTCAGCTGCGAGGGCGCGGTGAACACCTTCCACCAGCCCGAGGCGGCGATGTCCACCGGCCCGCGGAACGAGGAGAGCAGCAGGCCCACGGTCGGCATCAGCCAGAACAGCGCGACCAGCACGAGGAACACGCGCAGCACGCCGCCGCCGGCCCGCCCCGCGAGGCGCCATCCGCTCAGCGCGGACCCGCGCCGCGATGGCAGCCGCCAGTAGGCCGAGGCAGCTGCGCCGGGCGTCCCGTCCCGCGTCATCCGCTGTTCCGCGTTCAGTGTTACGCCCGGTCTGATAACCGCCGCAATACCGCCCACGCGTACGGCCGTTCGATCGTGACCTTCATGTGACCGGCGAACCGGTCGAACGGGCGAGGGTGCCGTCGGCACGGCGGACGTAGAGGGTGAGGGCTTTCGCGGACCCGGTGAGCGCGGCGCCGGAGTGGCTCGTGGTGCTCACCGGGACGGGCGCCCAGCCGGAGCCCGCGCCCACGGCGGCGGTCAGCCTGCCGCCGTCCGACGGGGCCAGGACGTACAGCCGGCCCCCGGACACGGCGGCCTCCGGGCGGCCGGTCGCGTCCAGTCCCATGACCGGTTCCGAGGGCCGCCAGGCGCCGTTGACATACGGCAGGCGCAGCACGGCCCCGTCCGCCTTGCGCACGACGAAGGCGTCCAGGGTGCCGGAGGCGCGCGAGACCAGACCGGGCGCGGAGGTGATGCGGCCGGCGGTGGGCACCAGCGCCCAGGCGTTCCAGCGGCCGTCGACCCAGGAGGAGGTGACCAGGTCGCCGCTGGAGCGGGCGACCAGATCGATCCTGCCGGGGGCGGAGGACGCGGCGGCCGGGGTGGTGTCGAAGGTGGCGGGCTGGTCGACCTGGTACCAGCCGCCCCAGGCGCCGTCGGTGAGGGTGCGCCGGTAGACCTTGTGGTCGGTGCCGAGCGCGAACACGTCGAGCTGCCCGGCGCGCGAGGAGACGGCGGAGGGGTCGTCGGCGACGCTTATCCCGGTGAGCCGGTGCCAGCCGCCGTCCACCAGGTACCACAGGTTCCGGTCGGTGCCCCGGGTGAAGACGTACGTCGCCCCGGCGGCAGCGACCGCCCGCGGCCGGCCGGTGGTCTCGACGCCGGCGACCGGGAGCGGCGGCAGCGACTTCAGCCCCGACCAGTGCAGTGACGCCTCCCCGGTCCCGTCCGCGGCATCGGCGGCGTCGGCCGGGGACCTGACGGCGCCCTGCGGGGAGGCCGCGGCGCCCGTGGGCGCGGTGGGGGTGGGCGCGTGCGTCGTGGAGTCGCCCGGTTCGCGGTCCTCGCGGCTGGTGGAGCCGCCGTCGTCGGAGCCGGAGGCGGCGATGGCCCAGCCGCCGAGCCCCGCGGCCACCAGGGCCGCCGCCGCGGCGGCCCCGAGCTTGGCCCGGCGGCGCTGCGGCGATTCCGCGACGGCCCGGTGCCGGTGGCGGGGCCGGGTGCCGCGGGGGTCGTCGTCCGCGGTGCGGCCGGCGGCGAGCTCCTCGGCGGTCGGCAGCTTGATGCTGGTGTGCGTGTCCCGGGTGGAGTCCGGTGCGGCGCCCCTGACCAGCGGGACCGCGCCGCGCCGGCGGCCGGCCGGCGGGTCGTACGGCTCGCCGGTGCCCGACCGTTCCGTGCCGAAGCCGCCCGCGTCCTCGTGGTGGTGGTCGCCGGGCGCGTCCACCTCCAGCGGCGGCAGCCCGGCCAGGTCCGGCAGCAACTCCCGCAGCCGTGCGCCCACTTCCGCTGCCGTCAGCCGCGAGGCCGGCGCCTTGGCCAGGCACTGGGAGAGCAACTGCCACAGCTCGTCGGGGAGATCGGGCAGCGGCGCCACCGACTCGGTGACATGGCGGCGCAGCACGGCGCCGGGGTGACCGCCGCCGAACGGGGTGAAGCCGGCCAGCAGTTCGTACAGGACGGTGGCGAGCGCGTAGATGTCGACGGAGGCCCGCGGCGGCAGGCCCTCGATGATCTCCGGGGCCAGGTAGTCCGGGGTGCCGATGATGCGGGTGGCGCGGGTGCGGCGCGGGGAGTCCACCAGCCGGGCGATGCCGAAGTCGGTCAGCAGGGCCGGGGGCGCCCCGCCCGGTCCGGGCGGCGCGGCGGAGTCCAGTAGGACGTTCTCCGGCTTCACGTCGCGGTGGACGACGCCCGCCGCGTGCGCGGCCGCCAGGCCGTCGGCGACGTCGGCGGTGACGGAGACGGCGGCCTCGGGGGCGAGCCTGCGCTCCCGCTCCAGGCGGGAGCGCAGGTCGGTGCCGCGTACGAGGTCCATGACGAGCGCCAGGTCGGAGCCGTCGACCACCAGGTCACGGATTCCGACGATGTGCGGGTGGTGCAGTGCCAGCAGTGCGGTGCGCTCCTGGACGAAGCGGCCGACGAGGTCCTGGTCGGAGGCGAGGTCCTCGCGCAGCAGCTTGATGGCGACCGGGCCCTCGGGGCCCTCGCCCAGCCACACCGTGCCGGCGGACCCGCGCCCCAGCACCTGGTGCGCGGTGTACCGGCTGCCGATCTTCCGTCCCAAGGCTGCTCCGACTCCTCCGACGTGCCGTCGTGTTGGCGACAAAGCTACGCGGATGCGAGCCGGTTGGGGGAACCAGTCGGGGGTGAGTGCGGCTTCTGCGGAAGAAATCACCCTCCAGAAGTCGACAAATCACCAGCATCGGCAGTCTCAGGTGGTGAACGTGAACCAGTTGAGATTGACGAAGTCGGCGGGCTGACCGCTGGCGAAGGTCAGATAGACGTCGTGCGTCCCGGTGATCGTGGAGGTGTTGGCGGGGACCGTCGTCCAGTTCTGCCAGCCCCCGGTACTGCCGACCGAGAAGCTGCCGACGGGGGTCGCGGCGGGGCTGTCCAGTCGTACCTCGACCAGACCGCTCACCCCTGCCGCGGCGCCGGAGGCGACCCGGGCCTTGAACTGGTGGGCGCCGGTGGAGCCGAAGTCGACGGCGTTGTAACGCAGCCAGTCGCCGCCCGCGATCCAGCCGACGTCCTGGCCGCCCCCGGTGTCGGTCGTGGTCTCGGTGGCGGTGCCGGACTGGGCGGCGTACGACTCCGCCTGGAGGGTGCCGTAGGCGCCGGTGCCTCCTCCGCCGCCACCCCCGCCGCTGCCCGTGGAGTTCCAGACCGCCACGTAGTCGACCAGCATGGGCACACCCGAGGCGGTCGAACCGGTCGGAGTGCCGCTGCCCGCGACGCCGTTGGGGAAGGCACCGCCCATCGCCACGTTCAGCAGCACGAAGTGGCCGTGGTGGGTGGCGTTGGCCCACGTCGCCGCGTCCATCTGCGAGGCGTTGACGGAGTGGTACTGCACGCCGTCCACGTACCAGCGCAGCGTCTCGGGGCTGACACTGCGGTCCCACTCGAAGGTGTACGTGTGGAACGCGCCCTGGCAGGCGCTGCCGGGGCACACGCGGGTGGCGCCGAGGCCGTTGGTCTCGTTGCAGGGACCGCCGGGATTGCCGCCGCAGTGCAGCGTGCCCCAGACCTGGTTGATCCCGTTGACGTTCTCCATGATGTCGAACTCGCCGATGCCGGGCCAGTTCTGGTAGTTGCCGCGGTAGTCGGCGCCGAGCGTCCAGAACGCGGGCCAGTAGCCGGCCGCCGCGGCGCCGGTCACGTTCGGCATTTGGATGCGCGCCTCGATGCGGGCGCGGCCGCCCGCGGTCGCCTGGAAGTCGGTGCGGCGGGTCTCGATCCGGGCGGAGGTCCAGCGGCCGGAGCCGTCGCGGACCGGGGTGATGCGGAGGTTGCCGCCGCCGTCCTGCTGGAGATTGGTGCTGTTCGCGGTGTACGTCTGGACCTCGCCGGTGCCCCAGTTCGCGGGGCCGCCGGGATAGGAGGTGCCGGTGTCGGTGATCCAGTCCGCGCTGGAGGGAGCCGACCCGGCGCCGCCGGTGAAGTCGTCGCTCCAGGTCAGGGACCAGCCGGTGCTGGGCGGGGGGACGCTGGCCGAGGCCGGTCCGGCGAGGGCCGCGGCGAGCGCGAGCAGTGCGGCCGCGCCGGCCCGGACGGGAATTTTGGACGCGCGCATGACAAGTCCTCCTGTGGGGAGAGGCGGGGGAGCGCGTGAAGGGGGGGCTGCCCGGGCAGTTCACTGTCCGCCCGGGCTGACGAAGCGTCAAGACGTGGCGTTTGAAAACGCTCTCAGATTTTTCCGCCGTCATCCTCTGAACGCGGGGACGCGGGGACGCGGGGGCGGAGGGGGCGCGCGGTGCACTGTCGCGCCCCCGGCCGCTACTGGTTGGGAGGAGTGCTGCCGGTGGAGTCCCCCAGCGACTTGACCCCGTTCCAGATGTCGCTCACCCACATGGAGACGGTGTCCCACAGGCCCTTGCCGGTGTCGAACCAGCCCTGCAGCGGCCCGAAGTACCAGGCCAGCAGGAAGATGACGACCAGGACGACGATCATCGTGAAGCAGCCCTTGAGACAGCCCAGGCCCGGGATGCGCATCGGGTTGGCGCTGCGCCCGCGCGGTTCGCGGGCCGGCGGCGGCTCGGGGGCCGGCGGCCGCTGCGGCTCGTACCGCCGGGGCTGCGGCTGCTCGTAGCGCGGCGCCGGCTGCTGCGGCCGGGGCGCGTACTGCTGCGGTTGCGGCTGCGGCGGGGCGTACTGCTGCGGTTGCGGCTGGCGGTGCTGCGGCGGGCGCTGGGGCTGCTGATGCTGCGGCTGCTGGTGGGGCTGCTGGGGCGCGTACCCCTGCCCGCCGGGCTGCTGCTGTTGCTGCTGGTAGGACTGCGGGGGCTGCGCGGCCTGCTGGCGGCGCGGGCGGCGGCGCAGGGGGTCCTGCTCGGGGTCCAGGTACTGGATCTCGGTCTGCTCGGCGCGTGCCCGGGCCCGGTTGAGCTGCGACTCCCACGGGTGCGGACCCTGCGGCGCCTCGTTCGGCGGGCCGCCCGGCACCGGGGGCATCACACGGGTGCCGTCGCCGCCGGCCGCGGAACCTCCGGGGATGACCTGGGTCGCGTCGGCGCCGCCCTGGGCCGCGCCGGAGGGCAGCACGCTCGTGGCGGCCGTCGGGTCGTACCCCGCCATCGGCGAGCGGTTCGGCAGCACCTGGGTGGGGTCGGCGGTGCCCGGCGGCACGAGCGGGGTGTCAGGGACGGTCGCCGGCGCCGGGTCGGGCGCGAGCAGCGCGGCCACACCGATGGCGGCCTCGGCCTGGGCCGGGGAGGCGTGGACGCCCACGCCCGCGGCCACCACGCGCAGGGCGCGGGCCAGGTTCTCGGCGCTGGGACGCTCGGCGGGCTCCTTGCGCAGGCAGCGCTCGATGACCGTCCACAGGGGTTCCGGGACGGTCGTGGGGCGGCGCGGTTCCGCGCTGAGATGCCGTTGCAGCACTTCGAGAGCGCTCTCGCCGTGGAACGGCGGGCGACCGGTGACCAGCTCGTACAGCAGGATGCCGGCGCCGTAGATGTCCACCGCGGAGGTCTGCGGGCGGCCCTGGGCGGATTCCGGCGCTATGTAGGCGGGGGTACCCACGAATTCGTGGGTGCGGGTGAGGCCGGGCGAATCGGCCAGTCGCGCGATGCCGAAGTCGGTCAGCATCGGGTGCATCTGGGCGCTGCCGTCGGGACCGGTGACTGTGGCCAGCAGTACGTTGGCGGGCTTCAGGTCGCGGTGCACGACGCCGTCGGCGTGGCTGGCGGCGAGCGCGTCGGCGATGGCCGCGGTCAGCAGGGCGCCGCCCACGGGGGAGAACGGACCGTTCTCGCGCAGGTGCCGGTAGAGGTCCGGGCCGTCGATCAGGTCCATCACCAGGGCCAGCAGGTCGCCCTCGACGACCAGGTCCCGCACGCGGACGATGTGCGGGTGGCGCAGCCGCAGCAGCACCGAGCGCTCCCGGAGGAAGCGCATCACGACGTCGGGGTCGCCGGCGAGCTCTTCCTTGAGCACCTTGATCGCGACGGTCTCGCCGGTGTCCCGCACATGGGAGCGCCACACGGTGCCCGTGGCGCCGCGTCCCAGCGGCTCCACCAGTTCGTATTTGCTGCCTACCGGCCGCACGTCTCGCACTCCCTGGATCTTGGCCTGGTCCGTGGCCTGTGTGCGCCCACTGTAGTGCCGTGTCATGGGAGCGGAGCTCGTTCACGCACGGGGCGGGCGTGGGATAAGGACGCGGAGTACGGTCGTTTGGTTGCTTTTTCCGCCCAATGCTGATCATTCAAGATCGTGAAGGTGGGCACCGGCGGCAGGCTGTCGGTGGCGAGTGGGAGGATGCGCGTGCGGATCGCGGATCGCTGAGCAACGGGAGCCGGTCGGTTCGCTCTTGTACGTGTCGATGTGCCCGGGCACGGTCGGTGGGGCAAGGCCCCTTCCTGCCGTCGGACCGGGCAGAAGGGACCGTGGACGGAGATGCAGATCCGGCTGACCGTTCTCGGGCCGCGCGGCGGCCGGGGGGCGCGCTCCTCCGACGTGCTCGTCACCGCGCCCGTGGGCACCCTCCTGGGGGCCGTGGCGGGTGCCCTGACCTCCGGCACCGGCAGCTCCGGGCAGCCCGCGCGGTCCACAACCTCCCTGAGGTCGCTGCCTCCGCTGTACGCGGGGGCCGAGCGGCTGGACCCGGCCACCGCCGTGCTCGGCGTGCCGCCGCTGCTCGACGGCGCCGTGCTCTCCCTGCACGCGCCCGCCGACGGCCACCACGAGGAGCGCCCCTCCGCCGCCGCCCGGCTCCACGTCATAAGCGGTCCCGACGCCGGCGGGGTCCACCTGCTCCAGGGCGGGCAGATCCGCGTCGGGCGGTCCGCCGACGCGGACGTCCCCCTGGACGACCCCGACGTCTCCCGGCTGCACTGCGCCATCACCGTGGACGCCGGGGGGCGGGTCACCGTCCACGACCTCGGCTCCACGAACGGCACCACGCTCGACGGCCGGCCCGTCGGCCCCCGCGGTGTCCCTCTTGATCCCGGGGCCCTGTTGCGCATCGGCGAGTCCGTCCTCCAGCTGGAACCCACCCCGCCCGGGTCCACGGTGCCGCCGCCTCCGGCGTCCATCCCCGCCGTCCCGGACACCGAGGGCCATCTGCACGTCAGCCTCCCGCCGGCCTCCTGGCCCGAAGGCGATGCCGTGGCCGCCTGGCGGCCCGCGCGGTCCGCGGGTCCCGCGGACCGCTCCGATCGGACCGGCGACGCCGGCCCGTCCGATCCCCTGGGCGGGGCCGCGCCCGACGCCCGTCCCGCCGCGGCTCCCGCGGAGGCGTCCCCGGCACTCGCAGCACCCCCCCGGACGCACGTCGCCGCCGGAGGGGGCCGCCGCGACACCCCGCAGCGCGGCCTGTCCGAGCAGACACGGGTGGTACTGCCCGCGCAGGGCCGCAGGACCGCGGGGCGGGCCGCCGAGGCCGGGAGCCGGATGGCCGGGGCCATAGGAAGCTGGGCCCGGCGGCTGGCCGCGGGGCGTCCCCTTCCCGACGGCACGGGGCCGGGCGGAGCCGTAGGCCTTGGCCACGCCCTCACCGACGCCGCCGGGCTGCGCGACCGCTGGCCCGACCCCGCGGCCGTGCTGCTGACCGCCCTCGGGCCGGGCCCGCGGCTGTGGGAGCGCGCCCCCGGCCACCCCGACTCGCT
The DNA here is from genome assembly GCF_056270165.1 of Streptomyces sp. RLA123. NCBI lineage: Bacteria > Bacillati > Actinomycetota > Actinomycetes > Kitasatosporales > Streptomycetaceae > Streptomyces > Streptomyces sp. RLA123. The sequence continues at coordinate 4,970,969 of NZ_JBWDOR010000003.1, forward strand.
GACGGTTCGTCTGGGCACCGCCGATCTCCCCGCCGAGGACGGCTACCGCACGCTGCCCGCCGTCCCCTTCACCATCGACCTGCGCGACCCGCACACCCAGGTGCTCGGCCTCGCCGGCCCCCGCCCCCGGCTCACCGGGCTCGCCCGGGCCGTGATCGCCCAGCTGTGCGCCCTGCACGCGCCCGGCGCGCTGGAGATCGCCCTGCTGGCCGCCGACCGCTCCCGCCCCGCGGAACAGCGCGCCGAGGAGTGGGCCTGGCTGCACTGGCTGCCGCATCTGCGCCCCGCCCACGGCCAGGACTGCCGCCTGCTGACCGCGACCGACCGCGAGCAGGCCGAGGCCCGCGTCGGCGAGCTGGTCCGGCGGATCGAGGAGGGCCCGCTCGGGACCGGCTGGGCGACGGCGACCCCCGAGGCGGTCGCGAAGGCCGCCGCCGACCGCGAGGGACCGCACACCCTGCTGGTCGTGGACGGCGACCCGGGCTCGGCCTATCTGGGGGAGGCCGTCGACCGGATCGCCGCCACGGGGCCGTCCGTCGGCGTCCATGTGCTGTGCCTGGCCGAGAGCCAGGAGCGGCTGGCCGCCCAATGCGGCGCCGTCGCCGTGCTGGAGGGCGATGTCGCCACCACCTTGCGCATCGAGCCGCACGGCCCGGAACGGATGACGGTCGAGGCGGTCTCCACCGCCTGGGCCGAGCGTTTCGCACGGGCCCTGGCGCCGCTGCGCGAAGGCGACGCCGCCGCGCCTCGCGTCACCCGCTCCGCGCTGCCGCGCACCGCCCGCCTCCTGGACGAACTGGACCTCGCCCTGGCCACCCCGGCCAAGATCGCCGCCCGCTGGGCCGAGCCCGCGCCCTCCGGCGGTGCCGCCGCGGCCGTCCTCGGTGCCGGCCCCGGCGGCCGCGTCCTGGTCGACCTGGTCACCGAAGGCCCCCACCTGCTGGTCGGCGGCGCGCCCGGCTCGGGCAAGACCGAGCTGCTGCGTTCCGTGGCCGCCGCCCTGGCCGCCGCCGAGCGCCCGGACCGGCTGGCCCTCGTCCTGGTCGACGGCGTCGGCACCGAGCGCGGCGAGGGCCTGCGGGTCTGTACCGACCTGCCGCACGTGTCCACGTATCTGTGCGCGTCGGACCCGGTCCGGATGCGCGAGTTCGCGCAGGCCCTGGCCGCGGAGCTGAAACGGCGCGAGGGGCTGCTGGACGGACTGGACTTCCGGCAGTGGCACGACCGCCACCGTGCGCCGGTGGTGCCGCGCCAGGCCGAACCGAGCCGCGCGCCGGCCGCCGCGGGGGAGACGCAGCCCCAAGGCGCCGTCCGCGTCCAGACGCGCACCGCGGAACCGCTGCCCCGCCTCGTTGTCGTGGTCGACGACTTCGACGCGCTCGTCGCACCCGCCCTGGGCAGCCCCGGACGGCCCGCCGCCGGCTCCGTCGTCCGCGCCCTGGAGAGCGTGGCCCGCGACGGCGAGCGCCTCGGAGTGCACCTGGTCGCCGCCACCGGCCGTCCGGAGCGCACGGCCGGGACCGAGGCGGACGACGCCGCACGGCTGCGCATCGCGCTGCGCACGGAGGAGCCGGAGTCCGCGGCTCTCCTGGTGGCCGTCGAGGAACCGGCCGGCCTGGACGACACCCTGCCCGGCCGCGGCTATCTGCGCCGCCCCGACGGGGCCGTCACCGCCTTCCAGGCCGGCCGGGTCAGCGGCCGCATCCCGCGGACGGCGACCCTGCGCCCCACCGTCGTCCCTCTCGAGTGGGACCGCATGGGCGACCCGCCCACCCGCCGGCCGGTCCGCGAGCTCGGCAACGGCCCCACCGACCTCGCCCTCCTGGCCAGTGCGTTGCAGCGGGCGGCGGAGTCCGCCGCCGCGGATCCCGCGCCGCCGTTGCTCTGACCCGCGGGTGACCGCTGCCGCACCCACCGTGCCCGCGGGGTGCGGCGGCGGGGGTGCGGAGGCGGGACCGCCGATGCTTCGCCGCCCACCCGGTAGGCTGGGGGACGTGGCAGTCCTGGATGTATCCGAAGAGCTCAAGTCCCTCTCCTCGACCATGGGGTCGATCGAGGCCGTTCTGGACCTCGACAAACTGAGGGCCGACATCGCCGTGCTCGAGGAGCAGGCTGCGGCGCCGTCGCTGTGGGACGACCCCGAGGCGGCCCAGAAGATCACCAGCAAGCTGTCGCACCTGCAGGCCGAGCTCCGCAAGGTCGAGACGCTGCGCGGCCGCATCGACGACCTCGGGGTGCTCTTCGAGCTCGCCGAGGCCGAGGACGACGCGGACACCCGCGCCGAGGCCGAGACCGAACTGGAGTCGGTCCGCAAGGCGCTGGACGAGATGGAGGTCCGCACCCTTCTGTCCGGCGAGTACGACGCGCGTGAGGCGCTGGTCAACATCCGCGCCGAGGCGGGCGGCGTCGACGCCGCCGACTTCGCGGAGCAGCTTCAGCGCATGTATCTGCGCTGGTCCGAGCGGCACGGCTACTCGACCGAGATCTACGAGACCTCGTTCGCGGAAGAGGCCGGCATCAAGTCCACGACCTTCGTGGTGAAGGCCCCCTACGCCTACGGCACGCTCTCCGTCGAGCAGGGCACGCACCGCCTGGTGCGCATCTCGCCCTTCGACAACCAGGGCCGCCGCCAGACGTCCTTCGCGGGCGTCGAGGTGCTGCCGGTCGTGGAGCAGAGCGACCACGTCGAGATCGACGAGACGGAGCTGCGCATCGACGTGTACCGCGCCTCCGGCCCCGGCGGTCAGGGCGTCAACACGACCGACTCCGCGGTGCGCATCACCCACATTCCGACCGGCATCGTGGTCTCCTGCCAGAACGAGCGCTCCCAGATCCAGAACAAGGCCAGCGCGATGAACGTGCTGCAGGCCAAGCTGCTGGAGCGGCGCCGCCAGGAGGAGCAGGCCAGGATGGACGCCCTCAAGGGCGACGGCGGCAACTCGTGGGGCAACCAGATGCGTTCCTACGTGCTGCACCCCTACCAGATGGTCAAGGACCTGCGCACCGACTTCGAGGTCGGCAATCCGCAGGGCGTCCTCGACGGCGACATCGACGGCTTCCTGGAGGCGGGCATCCGCTGGCGGAAGCAGCAGGAGCAGGCCGCGGCCGTCTGATCCGCGCTCGCCCCCGACCGCTCATGCCTTCCCTGAGTCTTCACAACTGTCGCCCCACGGGCGGCAGTTGTGCGTTTCAGGTCACAGCAGGATAAGTAATCGGCCGTCATAGCAGCCATACCGGGCAATGCGCCTGCAACGGCCTTGACGGAGCTGTGAATTGTGGGAATGGTGTTGCGTGGTATGCGTATGGCTGGGGCGTGAGCGAACGGGGGCGAGCGCGGGCCGGTCCCATGGTCCGGATCTCGAGCGCGTCCCGTTGGTGCTCCCCCGTGCACGCTGCTCCATTCACGAGAAGCTACTGGGGGTAGTTGCCAGATGAGCAAAAAGAACACGCGGCTGCGGGTGGCGCGCATAGCCGCCGCGGCCGTGATAGCGGCCGGCGCATCGCTGACCGCCGCGGGTGCCGCGCAGGCCGTGGGCCTCGGCATCGGGGTCGACGGCGTCTCTGTCGCGGTCAGCCTCGACGGCGACACCGACGGCACCACCGGCACCGTCACGGGTGGTGTCGACGAGGGCACGACCGACGGTGGCACGACGACCGACGGCGGGGCGACCACGGACGGTGGCACGACGACCGACGGTGGGACGACGACCGACGGCGGGACCACGACGGACGGTGGGACGACCACCGACGGCGGGACCACGACCGACGGCGGGACCACGACCGACGGCGGGACCACGACCGACGGTGGCACGACCACCGACGGCGGGACGACCACCGACGGCGGGACGACCACCGACGGCGGGACGACCACCGACGGCGGGACGACCACCGACGGCGGGACGACCACCGACGGCGGGACCACGACGGACGGTGGCACCTCCGGTGACGGCGGTACCTCGACCGACGGCGGTACCTCCGGCGACGGCGGGACCTCGACCGACGGTGGCACCTCCGGCGACGGCGGCTCGACGGACGGCGGCTCCACCGGCGGCGGTTCCGGCACCGATGGCGGCAGCAGCACCGGCGGTTCGGACGGCGGCACCACCTGCACCCTCGACGGTGACAGCGTGAGCTGCGCGGACAACACCGGCACCGACAACGTGGGCAACGGCGATGTCGTCACTCAGGGTGACACCAAGGAGGAGCTGGCCGAGACCGGTGCCGGCGAGACGATCTTCCTTCTGATCGGTGCCGCCACGATGATCGCGGGCGGTATCGGCTTCCGCCTGATGCCGCGCCTGGTCGGCGGCGGCCGCAACACCATCGCGTAATCACGCGGTTACGTACGGCGAGGGGCCCGAGGCGTCCATGACGCCCCGGGCCCCTTCTGCTGCCGGCGGTTGCCGCTACGCGGTGGCCTCGTGAACCACCCATGCCACGGCGAGCAGCGCCACGAGCAGGGCGATCAGGGTTGCCGGCGTGAGGGCGGCGAAGGGGTTCTCCTGCTGCAGGCGTGCACGGTGGGCGCGGCAGACCGCGCAGCGGCCTTCACTGACGGGGCCGGCGCAGTTGGCGCACACCAGTCGGTCGACTGTCATGTGGTCGCCTCCTCCCATTGCGGCCCCACGGCCGCTCCATGAACAACGCGCGTCGGGGACGGTCCGTTCCCGGTCCTCCCACCACTGTGCCAGTTTCCGGTGCGCCGGGCGCGCCCCACGCAATTCCTGCGACTCCGAAGAGTGACCTGCGTGGCCGATGCCGTCTTTGTCTGCTTTGGCCGGTGAATAAACGCACCAACCCGGACCGCGAACTGCGCGGCCCGTCGGCGTTCGCGTAAGGTCGCCTCCGATCCCCTGTATCCGGAGTGCAACCGTGATCCGATTCGACAACGTCTCCAAGACCTACCCCAAGCAGAACCGTCCTGCACTTCGGGACGTTTCGCTGGAAATCGAGAAGGGTGAGTTCGTCTTCCTGGTGGGCTCCTCGGGCTCCGGGAAGTCCACCTTCCTGCGCCTGCTCCTGCGCGAGGAGCGCACGGACACCGGCACGGTGCACGTCCTCGGCAAGGACCTGGCCCGGCTGTCGAACTGGAAGGTGCCCCACATGCGCCGCCAGCTCGGCACCGTCTTCCAGGACTTCCGGCTGCTGCCGAACAAGACGGTCGCGGAGAACGTGGCGTTCGCGCTCGAGGTGATCGGCAAGCCGCGCGGCACGATCCGCAAGACGGTGCCCGAGGTGCTCGACCTGGTCGGCCTCGGCGGCAAGGAGGACCGCATGCCGGGGGAGCTCTCCGGTGGTGAGCAGCAGCGTGTCGCGATCGCCCGCGCGTTCGTCAACCGCCCGATGCTCCTCATCGCGGACGAGCCGACAGGAAACCTCGACCCGCAGACCTCGGTCGGCATCATGCGCCTCCTGGACCGCATCAACCGCACCGGGACCACGGTGGTCATGGCCACCCACGACCAGAACATCGTCGACCAGATGCGCAAGCGCGTCATCGAGCTCGAGAAGGGGCGGCTGGTGCGCGACCAGTCGCGCGGCGTCTACGGCTATCAGCACTGAACCCTGGCCCTGGACATCGCAAGCCCGCTGAAAGGACATCATGCGCGCCCAGTTCGTGCTCTCGGAGATCGGCGTCGGCCTCCGCCGGAATCTGACCATGACCTTCGCGGTCATCGTCTCCGTCGCCCTCTCCCTCGCGCTCGCCGGCGGCTCGTGGCTCGCCCGCGAGCAGGTCGACTCGATGAAGGGCTACTGGTACGACAAGGTCCAGGTGTCGATCTTCCTCTGCAACAAGAACGACTCCAAGACCGACCCCAACTGCACCAAGGGCGCTGTCACCGAGGAGCAGAAGAAGGACATCGAGAAGCAGCTCAAGGCGCTGCCGCTCGTGGAGAAGTACTTCCACGAGAGCGCGGAGGACGCGTACAAGCACTACAAGGAGCAGTTCTCCGACTCCCCGCTGGCCGATTCTCTGACGCCTGATCAGATGCAGGAGTCGTTCCGGGTCAAGCTCAAGGACCCGACCAAGTTCCAGGTGGTCGCCAGCGCCTTCCAGGGCCGTCCCGGCGTCCAGGAGGTACAGGACCAGAAGGCCCTGCTGGACAACCTCTTCGGGCTTCTCAACGGCATGACGCTGGCCGCCCTGGTGGTGCTCGCGTTCATGCTCGCGGTGGCGATGATGCTGATCGTCAACACCGTGCGCGTGTCGGCGTTCAGCCGGCGCCGCGAGACCGGGATCATGCGCCTGGTCGGCGCGTCCAGCTTCTACATCCAGATGCCGTTCATCATGGAGGCCGCCTTCGCCGGTCTGGTCGGCGGCGGTCTGGCGTGCCTGATGCTGCTCGTGGGCCGCTACTTCCTGATCGACCACGGCCTGGCGCTGCAGACCAAGGTCCCGCTGATCAACTTCCTCGGCTGGGGCGAGGTCGCGCAGGTGCTGCCGCTGGTGCTGGTGGTGGGCATGCTGATGCCCGCGGTGGCGGCCCTGATCGCGCTGCGCAAGTACCTCAAGGTCTGATTCGCGCAAAGGGCGCCGTACGGCCAACTTTCCGTACAGCGCCCGCTTCTCGCCTAGACTGCCCGACGTGCTGAGCCACTGTCTGTCCGGGAAGCCGCGCCGCCTCGGGAGCGCGGCTGCCCTGACCTTGGTGTTCGGCGCGGTTCTGGCCACCGGGGCGGCCACCGGTTCCTTCGGTGACGTCGTCGGCGGGGACCGGCAGGCGCGGAGTTCCACTCGCATCCCGGCGGGCGCGGTGGCCGACACCGACGAGATCGCCGAGGCCATCGCCGACGGCAAGGTCGGCCCGCAGGCCGCGCAGGCCCTGGTCAGCCGCAGCGGCGACCGCTGGTCCTCCTTCTACACGGCGCAGGAGTACGAGGGCTTCCAGCAGTCCCTGGACGGCCGGTATGTGGGGGTCGGACTCTGGGTGCGCCGCGCCGAGAACGGCCGCATCGAGATCGACCGCGTGCAGTCCGGCAGCCCCGCCGCCCGGGCGGGCATCCGCGCCGGCGACCGGCTGCGCACCATCGACGGCACCGATGTCACCGGCCGCCCCGTGACGGAGGTCGTCTCCCGGCTGCGCGGTGTGGGCGACGCCGGCACCACCGTCGCCCTCGGACTGGAACGCGGCGCCCGCTCCTGGCAGGCCGCGCCCCGGCGCGCCCTGCTGCCGACCGAGTCCGTGCGGGTGCGGCACCTGCCCCACCGCATCACCGCCGTCAAGGTCGACGCCTTCACCAGGGGCGCTGCCGGGCAGGTCCGCCGGGCGCTGGCCGCCCGCACCGCGGGCGAGGGCATACTCCTGGACCTGCGCGGCAACTCCGGCGGCCTGGTCACCGAGGCCGTCGGGGTCGCCTCCGCCTTCCTCGACGGCGGCCTGGTCGCCACGTACGACGTCCACGGGCAGCAGCAGGCGCTGTACGCCGCCGACGGCGGCGACACCGAGACCCCGCTGGTCGTCCTCGTCGACGGCGGCACCATGAGCGCCGCGGAGCTGCTGGCCGGTGCCCTGCAGGACCGGGGCCGGGCCGTCGTGATCGGCTCGCGCACCTTCGGCAAGGGCTCCATCCAGATGCCCAGCCGCCTCCCGGACGGCTCCGTCGCCGAGCTCACCGTCGGCCACTACCGGCTGCCCGCGGGCCGCAGCGTCGACGGACGCGGCGTCGAGCCCGACCTCAGGATCTCCGGAGGCACCGACGCCGGTGCCGAGGCCCTGGAGATCCTGGACGGTCTCGGCGCCTCGGCGCGCTGACCTCGCGCACCGTGGCGGCCCGTCGCGAAATCCGGTACCCCGAGCGCGCCCGGAGTGCGAGAATGGCCGCGCTATGGCAAAGGAAACGGGTCGCAAACTGATCGCGCAGAACAAGAAGGCGCGGCATGACTACCACATCCTCGACACGTACGAGGCCGGCCTGGTGCTGACCGGCACCGAGGTGAAGTCACTGCGCCAGGGGCGTGCCTCCCTGGTCGACGGCTTCGGCCAGCTCGACGGCGGCGAGGCGTGGCTGCACAACGTCCACATCCCCGAGTACACGCAGGGGACGTGGACGAACCACTCGGCGCGGCGCAAGCGCAAGATGCTGCTGCACCGGGCGGAGATCGACAAGCTCGTCCAGAAGTCGCAGGAGTCCGGGCACACCATCGTGCCGCTCGCCCTGTACTTCAAGGACGGCCGTGCCAAGGTCGAGATCGCGCTCGCCCGCGGCAAGAAGGAGTACGACAAGCGGCAGACCCTGCGCGAGAAGCAGGACCGCCGCGAGGCCGACCGGGCGATCTCCTCGGCGCGCCGCCGCCAGCGCGACGGCTGACACCGCCGTTCGGCCGGGCCGCCATGACACACCGTCCGGCCGCGCTGTCCGGCCCGCCGGAAATGCGCTGGCCTCGGTGCGTGTTGTTCACGTACGATGGCGGCAGCACCACCGGGCGGTGACGTCGGGTGTGCAGCTTGAAAAATCAACATGGGGATGATCGGTTTCGACTGGGGATGTCGAAGCAGGGGAAGCGAGCCGAGAAAGCGGCAATGATCTCGTAAACCATATGCCGAAAAAAACAATCGCCAATTCTAAGCGCGATGCCTCCACCTTCGCTCTCGCTGCCTAATTAGCAGCTAGCGAAGACTCCGTGGAGTGTCAGCCCGGGGGTGTTCCCGACCCGGATCCTGGCATCAACTAGGGAACTAAACCACTGAGCCCGGCCACGGGACTCGGTGGGAAACCAAACAGTGGCTGAGCCCGTCGGCGGCTTGTCCGCGTGACTGCCGGGGCCGAGAAAAGCACAGCGGACTGCGCTCGGAGAAGCCCTGATTTTGCACCACAGGACGCGGGTTCGATTCCCGCCATCTCCACATCCCTCGGGAGGCGTCGTCTGCCCGCGCACTGCGCGGACGGGCGGCGCCTTCTGTCGTTCCCTGACCAGGCCCGGACCCGGCTCTGGCCGATGTCCTCCGTCACCGCGCGCCGCCGTCCGCGGCGACCCCGGTCCGTACCGGGGCGGCTCGCAGGGTCACCGACGCGATCAGCGCGGCGGCGGCCGAGGCCACGACCGGCACGGCGTACGCGGCGGCCGGGCCCCGGCTGTCCGTCACCGCGCCCGCGGCGAAGGAGCCGGCCGCGATGCCGCCCAGCAGGGCGGTGACGGCGAGGGCCATTCCCTCGTTCAGGCGTCCCGGCGGCACCGTCCGCTGGATGCGCGCCAAGCCGTTGATCATGGTGGGCGCGGTCGCCATGCCCGCGATCAGCAGTGCCGGGGCGAGGAGCCACAGGCCGCCCAGCGTCGCCGCGGTCAGCGGGAGGAGCATGAGACCGGCCATCGAGGCGACGCTCGCCGCGAAACGGTCGCGGGGCGGCCGCAGCCCGTACAGCAGCCCCGCCGCGCAGGAGCCGGCCGCCTGGAGCGCCAGGACGGCCCCGGCGGCCCCGCGATGCCCCTGTGCGTCGGCGAAGGCGACGGTGGCAACCTCCATCGCGCCGAAGACGGCCCCCGTCGCCAGGAACGTGAACAGCACCGGCGGCACCGCCGCCCGCCCCGTGGCCCCCGCCCGCGGACGGGGCACCGGGGGCGGTTCGGTGCCGCGCTGCGCCGCGAACAGCACGATCCCGCAGAACAGCAGCACCGCCCCGGCCGCCGTGCCCGCCTCCGGGAAGAGCACGGTGCACAGGAAGGCGGCCAGCACCGGGCCCAGCATGAAGCAGACCTCGTCCGCCGCCTGCTCGAAGGACTGGGCGACGTGGCGGGCCCGCTCGTCGTCCCGGTACAGGTGCGCCCAGCGGGCCCGGGACATGCCGCCGGTGTTCGGGGTCGTCGCGGTCGCCGCGTACGCGGCGAAGAGCGTCCAGGGCGCCGCGTGCAGGCGGACGCACAGCACCAGGGCCAGCGACCCCAGCGCGGCGAGCGCCGCCGCCGGGACGGCGACCCGGCCCTGCCCGTGCCGGTCGGTCATGCGCGCGGTCCAGGGGCCCACGAGCGCCGTCGCGGCCAGCCCGGTGGCGGTGACGGCCCCGGCCAGCGCGTACGAGCCGTAGGCCGCCGAGATCATGACGACCGCGCTGACCCCGAACATGCCCGCGGGAAGGCGGGCCATGAGGTTGCCGGCGGTGAAGGCGAGGGTGCCGGGCGGCGCGAAGATCCGGCGGTAGGGCGCGAGGCTGCTGATCACCCCACCACCCTCGCCGCGCACCCCTGCGGGGGTCCAACACCTGATCAGCGCCCATTGACGCACTTTTGTTGTCAGTTCTGTCGATGGTGTCAGTGCTGTCGGTCCGCCGGTGGCTGCGTGTTGAATGAGCGGATGCCGCACGACCTCGACCCCCGCCTGCTGCGGGCCTTCACCGCCGTCGCGGAGGAACTGCACTTCACCCAGGCGGCCGCCCGCCTCTACGTCGCCCAGCAGGCACTGAGCCGCGACATCCGGCGCCTGGAGGTCGCGCTCGGCGCGGAACTGTTCGCGCGCACGACCCGCAGTGTGCGGCTGACCGCCGACGGCGAACTGCTGCTGCCGCACGCCCGGCGCGTGCTCGCCGCCCACGACGAACTCGCCGCCGCCTTCGCAGCCGCGGGCCGCCCCCTGCTGGTCGACATCGGTGCCCCGGTCGGCACCGCGCTGCGCGTCCTGGACGAGGCCCGCGCCGCGGCCCCCGAACTGGAACTGACCGCCCGCTTCCACAGCGGCCTCACCGGCGCCGCCGCGGAGATCCTCACCGGGCGCCTGGACGTCTCCTTCGGCCGGGTCGCGGGCCTCGCCCCGGCCGCCGTCTCCCATCTGGACCACCTCCCCGTCCGGTACGAGCGCATGGCCGTACTCCTCCCCGGCGACCACCGGCTCGCAGCCCTGCCCGAGGTGCCGCTCGCCGCGCTCGCGGGCGAGGCGCTGTACGCCGCCGCCGGCAACCCGCACACCGCCGAGTGGACCGATCTCGCCGAACGGCTCTTCGAGGGCCGGGGTATCGCCCTGGCCGCGCCCTTCCCGGAGATCGACGGCAAGGACGAGTTCGTACGCCTGGTCACCAAGCACCGCTGGCCGGTCCTGGCCAGCACCGAGTTCATCGACCTGCCGGGCTTCGTCCTGCGGCCGCTCACCGCCCCCGTCCCGCTCGCCCCCGTCTCCATGGTCTGGCGGCGCGGGCTCCGCCACCCCGGCCTCGACGCCCTCCGCGCCGCCGCGCGGCGGCTTTCCGCCGCCGGCGGATGGCTCACCCGCCCTCCCCACTCCTGGCTGCCCGCACCCGACGCGCACCTCATGACCCCGCCAGGCCCGCCGACGGCGTGACGCGGCGGCGCGGTGAACGCCACAGCGGGTGGTGCACGCCACGGGCGGGCTGCACCGCGGGCGTGCGTGCCACGGTGACGGGAGCTCCTCGCACCGCGCATCGTCCCGCTGCCGGACAGGCGTCGAACTGCTCACCGCCACCAAGCGGTTGACCGGTGCCACCCGCGTCCCAGACCTCGGGGAAGCGCGGTGGGAGCGGCTGCGCCAGGCCGAAGTCCCGAGCCGCGGTCCGGGAGTTCATGACGCCGCCGGGCCGCACGGCGCGCCGCTGCCCGGTTCGGCCGGGCCCTGCGCCGGGCGGGGTCGGAAGTCTTCCGCGTCCCCGTCCACGGCTGGGTGCCGTCGGTCGGCGTCGCCCTCGTCGACCGGCTGAAGGAAGCGGGCGTCGCGCGCTCGACGCCGTCGGCTCCACCAGCGCCCCGGCGTCCTCAGGGCCCTCCGCGTGGGCGTGCTCCCCGCGTGCGTCCCCCGCCGGGCTTCCGAGCCCTGCCGTTTCCGGCCGCCAACCAGGCGGCCGCGTAGGGCCGTTGCGGGTCGCGGGCCGATGCCCTGAGGTCCGGGGCCACGCCGCCGAGGTGGACGGTGTGCCGGGCGCCGTCCTCCCGGCCTCCTGACCCCGTGCGCCGCCCGCGCGGGTGGGTTCCGTTTCGTGCCGGGGCCTCGGGGGAGGACCACCGGAGGAGGTGGCACGGAGATGGGAGCGACCGCGGCGCGGATGCAGCTGCGCTTCGACACGGGACGGACGAGCCTGGACCTCGTGGCGGCCGCGGCGCCGGGTCCTGACCCCGGCTCCGGGGCGGGTTCCCCGGAGCGGCCGGTGAAGTGGCTGGTGGAGTGGCTGCGGGGCGCGGGGCTGGTGCCGGGGGGCACCGAAGTCCCGGCGGACGGGGGCTGGCCGCGGCGGTTCATGGAGCTGGGGGCCGTGGTGGCGCGCCTGGTGGAGGCGCGGCTGGCCGGGCGGACGGCCGACGACGGTGACGTGGAGGCGCTGAACGACGCCGCGCTGGCACCACCGCCCGCGCCGCGGGCGGTGCGCGCCTCGGACGGGACGCTGACCCGGGGGCTCGCGGGTGAGCCGGACTGTGCGGGGCTGCTGGGCGCGGTGGCACGCGACGCCCTGGACCTGCTGACCGACCCCGACGCGGCCGGCCGGCTGCGACGCTGCGAGGGCGACGGGTGCACCCTTGTCTATCTGGACACCTCACGCGGACGCCGTCGCCGCTGGTGCAGCAGCGAGACCTGCGGCAACCGCGAACGGGTGGCCCGCCACCGCAGGCGCGCCGGCGCCACGACGACACGCATCTGACTGGGCGGAAAACCCCTGGTTGGCGTACGGTGGCAGGCTGCTCCGTTCGCGGGGCGCGGCGCATGACGTACGGAAAGAAAAAGAATGGGGGTCCTGCGTGACAGCGGTCCGGGACACGGAGATCGCGGTCGAGCAGACGCATCTGGACCGGGTGTACGACCGGCTCGAGGAGAAGATCCACGAGGCGGAGTTCCTGATGGACGACGCGGTGAAGCGCGGCCAGGTCGGTACGCCGGGCGCGCTCGCGGAGCGCGACGCGCAGGTCTTCCGCGCGGGTCTGCACCTGAACCGGCTGAACGCGGAGTTCGAGGACTTCCTCTTCGGCCGGATCGACCTGCTGCTCGGCAAGGACGGCAAGAAGGGACCCGACGGCGCCTTCACCTCCGTCGATCCGGCCGACGAAGCGGTGCGGCCGGACAACACGGCCGAGATCGCCGAGACCCTGCACATCGGCCGGCTGGGCGTGCTCGACGCCGACTACGCTCCGCTGGTCATCGACTGGCGGGCGCCGGCCGCGGCGCCGTTCTACCGGGCGACCCCGGTCGCCCCGGGCCGGGTGGTGCGCCGCCGCGTCATCCGCTCGAAGGGCCGTAAGGTGCTCGGCGTCGAGGACGACCTGCTGCGCCCGGAGCTCGGGACCGGGCTGCCCGTCGTGGGTGACGGCGCGCTGATGGCGGCACTGGGCCAGGCCCGCAGCCACACGATGCGCGACATCGTCGCCAGCATCCAGGCCGAGCAGGACGTCGTCATCAGGGCACCCGCCGCCTCGGTCACCGAGGTCACCGGCGGCCCCGGCACGGGTAAGACGGCGGTCGCCCTGCACCGCGCGGCGTACCTGCTCTACCAGGACCGGCGGCGCTACGCGGGCGGCATCCTCGTGGTCAGCCCGACGCCGCTGCTGGTGGCCTACACCGAGGGCGTGCTGCCCTCGCTGGGCGAGGAGGGGCAGGTGGCCATCCGGGCCGTCGGCTCGCTCGTGGACGGCGCGGAGGCCACGACGTACGACGATCCCGCGGTGGCCCGGATCAAGGGCTCGCTGCGGATGCTGAGGGTGCTGCGCAGGGCGGCCCGGGGCGCCCTGGAGGACGGGCGCTGCCCGGACCGGCTGCGCGTGGTGGCCTTCGGGCGCCGTCTGGAACTGGACGCCGAGGAGCTCTCGGGGATCCGGCACGCGGTGCTGGGCGGCACGACGCCGGTCAACCTGCTGCGGCCGCGGGCCCGCCGCCTGCTGCTGGACGCGCTGTGGCGGCAGGCCGACCGCCGCTACGACGACCCGGAGATGGCCTCGGACGCGCGGGAGGCCTTCGACGACGACGTGGCGAGCGAGCCGGAGTTCCTGGACTTCCTGGCGGCCTGGTGGCCCGTGCTGACCCCGCGCGGGGTGCTGGCCGCGCTCGCCGACGAGAAGCGGCTGGGGCGCTGGGCACGGCGGGTGCTGACCCCGCCGGAGGTGCGCCGGGTGGCGCGTTCGCTGCGCCGGCTGGACGTCGCGGGCAACGGCGCGCTGTCGGTGCACGACGTGGCGCTGCTGGACGAGCTGGAGTCGCTGCTCGGCCCGCCGCCCAAGGTGCGCAGCCGTGAGGCGGACCCGCTGGACCAGCTCACCGGCCTGGAGGAGGTCACCACCTTCGCCGACCGGATGGCCGGCGGCCGCCGCTCGCGCCAGGAGCGGCTGGACGCCGAGCGCACGGAGTACGCGCACGTCATCGTGGACGAGGCGCAGGACCTGACGCCGATGCAGTGGCGCATGGTGGGCCGCCGGGGCCGGGCCGCGACCTGGACGGTGGTGGGCGACCCCGCGCAGAGTTCGTGGACGGACCCCGACGAGGCGGCGCTCGCCCGCGACGAGGCCCTCGGCACCCGCCCGCGACGCCTGTTCACGCTGACGGTGAACTACCGCAACCCCGCCGAGATCGCCGACCTCGCGGCCAAGGTGCTCGCGCTCGCCATGCCGGGCAGCGAGTCGCCGCGTGCGGTGCGGTCCACGGGCGTGGTGCCGCAGTTCGCCGTGGCGGCGGGCGGCCGTGTGGGCGAGGCCGTGCGCGCCGAGGCCGAGCGGCTGATGGGCGAGGTCGAGGGCACGGTGGGTGTGGTCGTGGCCATGGGACGCCGCGAGGAGGCCCGGCGCTGGCTGGCGGGGCTGGGCGAGCGCGTCGTGGCGCTCGGCAGCCTGGAGGCCAAGGGGCTGGAGTACGACGCGACGCTGGTCGTGTCCCCCGCGGAGATCGCGGACGAGTCGCCCGCGGGACTGCGGGTGCTGTACGTCGCCCTGACCCGCGCCACGCAGCGGCTGACCGTGCTGTCGAGCGGGCGGGACCTGCCCGACGCGAACGGCGTACCGGACCTGCTGCGGGACTGACGAGGACACAAAGCGGCGGGGCGCCCTTCGTGGAGAAGGGCGCCCCGCCGTACGACTGCGACACCGACCCGCCATGCTCGCCTCGCGGCAAGTGGGCGCTCGAAGCGCCTAAGGTTGGGCCCGGGGGCTTGGATCGAGCCGGTGCCTTGTCCAATCTAACAAACGATCCGCGATTGTCATTCCGTACGCGGCATTCGATATGACGGCGTCGCGGCGGCCCGGCGAACACTGAGCACGCATGCGTCCCACGGCTCCGCCGTTGATCCGGCGTTCTGCGGTAAGGGCCCCCCGGTTTACCCATACCCGCCGGTAGGTGGCAGCATCGAGGGCGCACAGCAAGCGACAGCGGAAGAGGAACAGCGGCCATGGCAACGGCGCCGAGCGTCTCGTACTCAATCACGGTGCGGCTGGAGGTGCCCGCGAGCGGATCCGCGGTCAGCCAGCTCACCACGGCCGTCGAAGCTTCTGGCGGCGCTGTCCACGGCCTGGACGTCACCGCGTCGGGTCACGAGAAACTGCGCATCGACGTGACGATCGCCGCCACGTCCACCGCGCACGCGGACGAGATCGTGGCGAAGCTGCGCGAGATCGAGGGCGTGGCGATCGGCAAGGTGTCCGACCGTACGTTCCTGATGCACCTCGGCGGCAAGATCGAGATGGCGTCCAAGCACCCCATCCGCAACCGCGACGACCTGTCCATGATCTACACGCCCGGCGTGGCGCGGGTCTGCATGGCGATCGCGGCCAACCCCGAGGACGCTCGCCGCCTGACCATCAAGCGCAACAGCGTCGCCGTGGTCACCGACGGCTCCGCGGTGCTGGGCCTGGGCAACATCGGCCCCAAGGCCGCCCTGCCGGTCATGGAGGGCAAGGCGGCCCTCTTCAAGCGCTTCGCCGGCATCGACGCGTGGCCGCTGTGCCTGGACACCCAGGACACGGACGCCATCGTGGAGATCGTCAAGGCGATCGCCCCCGGCTTCGCCGGCATCAACCTGGAGGACATCTCCGCGCCGCGCTGCTTCGAGATCGAGGCGCGACTGCGCGAGGCCCTGGACATCCCGGTCTTCCACGACGACCAGCACGGCACCGCCATCGTGGTCCTCGCCGCGCTGACGAACGCGCTGCGCGTGGTCGGCAAGCAGATCGGCGACGTACGGGTCGTGATGTCCGGCGCGGGCGCCGCGGGCACCGCCATCCTCAAGCTGCTGCTGGCGGCCGGTGTGAAGCACGCGGTGGCCGCCGACATCCACGGCGTCGTGCACAGCGGCCGCGAGGACCTGGTCGGCGCGGGCCCGGAGTCCGCGCTGCGCTGGATCGCCGACAACACCAACCCCGAGGAGATCACGGGGACGCTCAAGGAGGCCGTGCGCGGCGCCGACGTCTTCATCGGCGTGTCGGCCCCCAACGTCCTCGGCGGCGAGGACGTGGCGGCGATGGCCGAGGACGCGGTCGTCTTCGCGCTGGCCAACCCCGACCCCGAGGTCGACCCGGGCCTGGCCCGGGAGACCGCCGCGGTGGTCGCCACGGGCCGCAGCGACTTCCCCAATCAGATCAACAACGTCCTGGTCTTCCCCGGCGTCTTCCGCGGCCTGCTGGACGCGCAGAGCCGGACGGTGAACACCGAGATGATGCTCGCGGCGGCCACGGCCCTCGCGGGCGTGGTCACCGAGGACGAACTCAACCCGAACTACATCATTCCGAGCGTCTTCAACGACAAGGTCGCCGGGGCCGTCGCGGGTGCCGTCCGCGAGGCGGCCAAGGCGCAGGGCCTCACCGCGACCTCCTGACGACGCAGCGTCATCGGGCCGTATGAGAGACGCTTTTTGTGTGACTCTCCCGGGTGCCGGATTGGCGTTTCCCCCAGAAATGGGGGCAGGATGCGTACCTGGGCGGTGAGGGCCGCACCGCAGAAGCGCCAACGCGACTTCAATGCGCCTTCCCCGACGGTCGACGTTGGGGGATTCCATGCAAGGAGAACTAGATGAACCGCAGTGAGCTGGTGGCCGCGCTGTCCGAGCGCGCCGAGGTGACCCGCAAGGACGCCGACGCCGTTCTGGCCGCGTTCGCCGAGGTCGTCGGCGAGATCGTCGCCAAGGGCGACGAGAAGGTCACCATTCCCGGCTTCCTGACCTTCGAGCGCAGCCACCGTGCCGCTCGTACCGCGCGCAACCCGCAGACCGGGGACCCGATCCAGATCCCGGCCGGCTACAGCGTCAAGGTCTCCGCGGGCTCGAAGCTCAAGGAAGCCGCCAAGGGCAAGTAAGGCCCCAGGTGTGCGAAAGGGCGACCTCCCGGCTGGGGAGGCCGCCCTTTCGCACACCTGGAGCCCGCTGGGACCCCGGCCGGCCGCTGGGGCCCGGAGGGACCCAGGAGGGCCTGCGGGGCCGCCACGGCCCCGCAGGTCAGCTCGCGGCGGGCAGCTCGACCTTGGCGCCGAGCTTCTCGAGCTTCTCCATGAAGTTCTCGTAGCCGCGGTTGATCAGGTCGATGCCGTGCACCCGCGAGGTGCCCTGCGCCGCCAGGGCGGCGATCAGGTACGAGAAGCCGCCGCGCAGGTCCGGGATGACCAGGTCGGAGCCCTGGAGCTTCGTGGGGCCGCTGACGACCGCGGAGTGCAGGAAGTTGCGCTGGCCGAAGCGGCAGGGGGTGCCGCCCAGGCATTCGCGGTAGAGCTGGATGTGGGCACCCATCTGGTTCAGTGCCGAGGTGAAGCCGAGCCGGGACTCGTAGACCGTCTCGTGGACGATGGACAGGCCCGAGGCCTGCGTCAGCGCCACGACCAGCGGCTGCTGCCAGTCGGTCTGGAAGCCGGGGTGGACGTCGGTCTCCAGCGCGATGGCGTTCAGCGGGCCGCCGGGGTGCCAGAAGCGGATCCCGTCGTCGTCGACCTCGAAGGCGCCGCCGACCTTGCGGAAGACGTTCAGGAAGGTCATCATCTCGCGCTGGCTGGAGCCGCGGACGTAGATGTTTCCCTCGGTGGCCAGGGCCGCGCAGGCCCAGGAGGCGGCCTCCAGGCGGTCCGGCAGGGCGCGGTGGTTGTAGCCGCCGAGCTTGTCCACGCCGGTGATGTGGATGCTGCGGTTGGTGCCCATCGTGATGATGGCGCCCATCTTCTGCAGGACGCAGATGAGGTCCTCGATCTCCGGCTCGATCGCGGCGTTGCCCAGCTCGGTGACACCCTCGGCCAGGACGGCCGTCAGCAGCACCTGCTCGGTCGCGCCGACCGACGGGTACGGGAGCTCGATCTTGCAGCCGCGCAGCCGCTGCGGGGCCTCCAGGTACTGGCCCTCGGGGCGCTTCTCGATGACCGCGCCGAACTTGCGCAGCACGTCGAAGTGGAAGTCGATCGGCCGGCCGCCGATGTCGCAGCCGCCCAGGCCGGGGATGAACGCATGCCCCAGACGGTGCAGCAGCGGGCCGCAGAAGAGGATCGGGATGCGCGAGGAGCCCGCGTGCGCGTCGATGTCGGCGACGTTCGCGCTCTCGACCTTCGACGGGTCGAGCACCAGCTCGCCGGACTCCTCGCCCTCCTGCACCGTCACGCCGTGCAGTTGGAGCAGGCGCCGCACCACGCGCACGTCGCGGATGGAGGGCACATTGCGCAGCCGGCTCGGCTCGCTGCCGAGCAGGGCGGCCACCATGGCCTTGGGCACGAGGTTCTTCGCGCCGCGCACATGGATTTCACCCTCCAGCGGGGTGCCGCCGTGGACGAGCAGTACATCGTTAAGGCCGGTCATTGCTCTCGCGTTCCTGGAGAGGGGCAGAAATGAGGCGGGGTCCCCGCAGGCACCGGAGAGAAATGGTAATCGGCCTTCCATGCCCGCGGTCAGGGCTGTGAGGTCCCACTCATGTAATGGCTTCGCTACAGCACCCTGCGCGGTCGTGCGGTGGCCGTGGGTTGCCGGAACGGCTGTCCCGGGAGCCTCAGGAGTACCTGAAGCGCCGCATTGCCACCCCGCGCGGATGAGTAATGCGGGATTATGTTGGCCATGACCGAAGTGTCATCGCTCACCGGCAGGCTCCTTGTCGCGACGCCCGCCCTCGCGGACCCGAATTTCGACCGGGCGGTGGTGCTGCTCCTCGATCACGACGAGGAGGGCTCCCTGGGTGTCGTCCTCAACCGTCCCACACCGGTCGGTGTCGGTGACGTCCTCGAGCCGTGGGCGAATCTCGCCGGCTCCCCGCAGGTGGTCTTCCAGGGCGGCCCGGTCTCCCTGGACTCCGCGCTCGGCCTGGCGGTCGTCCCCGGGGAGCCCAGGGACGGCGAGGACGGGGAGCCGCTGGGCTGGCGCCGGGTGTTCGGCGCGATCGGCCTGGTGGACCTGGAGGCGCCGCCCGAGCTGCTGGCCGCCGAGCTGGGCTCGCTGCGGATCTTCGCCGGGTACGCCGGATGGGGGCCCGGCCAGCTGGAGGACGAACTCGGCGAGGGCGCCTGGTACGTGGTGGAGTCCGAGCCCGGGGACGTGTTCTCGCCCGATCCCGAGCAGCTGTGGCGTTCGGTGCTGCGGCGGCAGCGCAGCGAACTCGCGATGGTCGCCACGTACCCGGACGATCCGTCTCTCAATTAGGCTTGCGTGCCATGAGCACTCTTGAGCCCGAGCGCGGGGCGGGCACCGGCACCCTCGTCGAGCCGACCCCGCAGGTGTCGAACGGCGATGGCGACCACGAGCGCTTCGCGCACTATGTGCAGAAGGACAAGATCATGGAGAGCGCGCTCTCCGGATCGCCGGTGGTCGCGCTGTGCGGCAAGGTCTGGGTGCCCGGCCGCGACCCGAAGAAGTACCCGGTCTGCCCCATGTGCAAGGAGATCTTCGAGTCCATGCCCGCCGGTGGCGGCGGCGGGGACAAGGACAAGAGCGGCAAGAAGTAGCCGCCGCGGGCCCGGACGGGTGCGGCCGCCGGAACGGTGCGGCCGCACCTTTCGCGTTGCCCGCGCCCGGTACGGCGGGCGGCGCGGGCGCCAAGATGGCGTGAATGGTCTATGCCAATCTCGCCCCGCCCGGCAGGATGGGCGCCATGGATCTCATCCCGGCGCCCGCGGAGGCGCACCGGCACGCCGACATCGGTCACTTCGAGCTGCGTCCCGGCACCTCGCTGTCCGCCGGCCCCGGGGCCGGGCGGACCGCCCGCTGGCTGCGGTCGGCCCTCGGCGCGGCGACCGGCTTCGCGCTGCTGCCCGGTGACGGCGGGGGCGACGGATCGATCACGCTGAGCCTGGACCGCGAGGCCGCCGCGGAGCTCGGGGCCGAGGGCTACCGGCTGTCGGTGGCCCCCGGGCAGGGTGTCCGCATCGACGGCGGAGGGGCCGCGGGGCTGTTCTGGGGCGCGCAGACGCTGCGTCAGCTGCTGGGGCCCGAGGCCTACCGCCGGGCACCGCTGGCGGGCCGCTCCTGGCGCCTGCCGTACTGCGACATCGCCGACGCCCCCCGCTTCGCGTGGCGCGGGGTGCTGCTGGACGTCGCGCGGCACTTCATGCCCAAGGACGTCGTCCTGCGCTACGTCGACCTGCTCGCGGCGCACAAACTCAACGTCCTGCACCTGCATCTGACCGACGACCAGGGCTGGCGGGTGGAGATCCGCCGCCACCCGCGGCTCACCGAGGTCGGCGCCTGGCGCACCCGCACCAAGGTGGGCCTGCGCGAGTCGCCGCTGTGGGACGAGCGCCCGCACGGCGGCTACTACACCCACGACGACATCCGCGAGATCGTCGCGTACGCCGCCGAACGGCATGTCACCGTCGTCCCCGAGATCGACATCCCCGGGCACTCGCAGGCGGCCATCGCCGCCTGCCCCGAACTCGGCGTCACCGACGTGGTCGACACCACCGCCCTGCCGGTGCTGACCGGTTGGGGCATCAACCCGAACGTCCTGGCCCCGGTCGAGAGCACCCTGCGCTTCTACGAGGACGTGCTGGCCGAGGTCCTGGCGCTCTTCCCGTCGACCTTCGTGCACATCGGCGGCGACGAGTGCCCCAAGGACCAGTGGAAGGCCTCGGCGATCGTCCAGGCCCGGATCAAGGAGCTCGGGCTGCGTGACGAGGACGAGCTGCAGAGCTGGTTCGTCCGGCACTTCGACCGCTGGCTGGCCGACCGCGGCCGGCGCCTCATCGGCTGGGACGAGATCCTGGAAGGTGGCGAGGAGCGCCGGAAGGGGGAGCGGGCGCCCGGGGACGAGACGACGGAGTACGGCCTCACGCCGGGCGCGGCGGTGTCCTCCTGGCGGGGCTACGAGGGCGGGATCGCGGCCGCGCGGGCGGGTCATGACGTCGTGATGTGCCCGGAGTCACAGGTCTACCTGGACTGGCGGCAGGCCCCCGGCGACGACGAGCCGGTGCCGATCGCGCACGTGCGGACCCTGGAGGACGTCTACCGGTTCGAGCCGGTGCCGGACAACCTGAGCCCGCGCGAGGCCGCGCACGTCATCGGCGCGCAGGCCAACATCTGGACCGAGACGATGGACTCCGTGCGGGCGGTGGACTACATGGCGTTCCCGCGGCTGGCCGCGTTCGCCGAGACCGTGTGGAGCCCGTTGCCCGCGCCCGCCGAACGGGACGTCGAGGGCTTTGTCGCGCGAATGGCCACCCACTACGGGCGACTTGACGCACTGGGGGTCGAATACCGGCCGCCGGGCGGCCCGCTGCCGTGGCAGCGGCGGCCCGGAGTCGTCGGACGTCCGATCGAGGGACCGCCCCCGATCGTGTGAGCCGGGCCACAACCCGCGGCCCCGGCAAGCCCGGGGCTGGCAGGGTGGATTGGTCAAACATCGCAAGACTTGTGAAGGGTGCTATTTCACCTGTGAGATGACGAACGGTGCAAAGCGGACTGATGCCCATCCGGAGGGCGGGCTATCCTTTGCGACCCTCGCGTTGATCACCCCGGAAGATGTGCCAGAGTTGCCACGTCCGGGCTGTCAGCACGTACCGTACGGCTACCGCGCCGCGGACAGCCGGGGAAGGGGCAGCTGCGTGAGCACGTACGCACGGCAGGCAATGCGCAATGTCGCGTTGCCGTCCTCGCTCGACGAGGCCGTGGCGGCCTTGGCCGCCGCGCCCGCCGCCGTGCCCGTCGCCGGAGGCACCGACCTCATGGCGGCCGTGAACGCCGGGCTGCTGCGCCCCGCGGGACTCGTCGGCCTCGGGCGGATCAGCGAGATCCGCGGATGGCAGTACGCGGACGGCGCCGCACTCCTCGGCGCCGGCCTCACCCACGCCCGGATGGGCCGCCCGGACTTCGCCGCGCTCATCCCCGCCCTGGCCGCCGCCGCGCGCGCCGCCGGCCCCCCGCAGATCCGCAACGCCGGCACGCTCGGCGGCAACATCGCCGGCGCCGCACCCGCCGGCGACTCGCTGCCCGTGCTGGCCGCCCTGGAGGCCTCGGTCGTCGTCGCCGGGCCCGGGGGCAACCGTGAACTGCCCGTCAGCCACCTGCTCACCGGCCTGGACCCGCTGCGTCCCGGGGAGCTCCTGGCGTACGTGCGGGTCCCGCTGCTGCACGCGCCGCAGACCTTCCTCAAGGCCACCGGCCGTACCGGGCCGGGCCGCGCGATCGCGTCCGTGGCCGTCGTTCTCGACCCGGCCCGCCGGGGCGTACGCTGCGCGGTGGGAGCTGTCGCACCGGTGCCGCTGCGGCCGCTCGAGGCCGAACGCTGGGTCGCCGGGCTGATCGACTGGGACGGCGAGCGGACGCTGGCACCCGAGGCCCTCACGGCCTTCGGGGAGTACGCCGCAGCCGCCTGCATCCCCGACCCGCTGCCCGCCCCCGACGGCACCCCGGCCCCCGAACTGCCCGCCGCGGCCCTCCAGCTGCGGCGTACGGTGGCCGCACTGGCCCGCCGTGCGCTGGGGAGGGCACTGGCATGAGCGACGACGTGTACGACGACAGGACATCGGACGGGCGTATGAGCGACCAGCCCCCCTTGGGGACTCCCAGTCCGGAGGACGGGGGATTCGCCCCCGGTCACGGGGTGTGGCAGCCCGTGCCCCACGGCGAGTACGACGCCGACCAGACCATGCACGTCTCGTTCGCCGCCCAGCTGTCCATGACCGAGCCGGGCGCCGATCCGCTCGCCGCCCCCGGCCACGGCTACGCCCCGCAGCCCCCGCAGGGCCCCGCCGGCATCCCGGTCACCGTCGGTACCCCGGGACCGGCCGGCCCGGCGCCGGGTGAGGATCCGGCGACCACCTGGGCCATCCCCGTCGTGCGCGACGGACAGCCCGAACACATGGGTGACCTGAGTGACACCGGTGGTTCGGGCGACTCGGGCGAGTACTCGGTGGGGGCCTTCGCGGCCCCGCCCGAGCACGCCCCCTGGGCGGCCGGTGCCGCCCCGCAGACACCGCCTGTCGCGCCGCGCTCCGAGGGCTGGTCGCTGCCGCCCGACGCCACCGGCCAGTGGAAGCTGCCGATCGCCCCGGACGGCACCGCGGAGGAGTCCGGTGAGTACCGGCTGCCGGACACCGCGCCCACCCCGCCCGCGGCCGCCGAGCCGCTGCCGGCGCCCCACGACGGTCCCGGGGACCCCGGCACGGACGCCGCCGGCGACGAGGCCGGAACCGAGGAGCCCGGAGCCGACGAGCCGGAGGACCCGCACAGCGAACACCCGCAGGCCTCCTACGTCCTCAACGTCAACGGCGCCGACCGCCCTGTCACCGACGCGTGGCTCGGCGAGTCCCTGCTCTACGTCCTGCGCGAGCGGCTGGGGCTGGCCGGCGCCAAGGACGGCTGCGAGCAGGGCGAGTGCGGTGCCTGCTCGGTCAAGGTCGACGGCCGGCTCGTCGCCTCCTGCCTGGTGCCCGCCGCGACCGCCGCGGGCTCCGACGTCCGCACGGTCGAGGGGCTGTCCGCCGACGGCCGGCCCTCGGACGTGCAGCGGGCGCTCGCCGAGTGCGGGGCCGTGCAGTGCGGCTTCTGCATCCCGGGCATGGCGATGACCGTGCACGACCTGCTGGAGGGCAACCACCACCCCAGCGAGCTGGAGACCCGGCAGGCCATCAGCGGCAACCTCTGCCGCTGCAGCGGCTACCAGGGCATCCTGGAGGCCGTCCGCACGGTCGTCGCGGAGCGCGAGGAGGTCGCGGAGGCGGCCGACGGCGCCGACGGCGAACCGGCCGCGGAGGCCGTCCGCGTCCCGCACCCGCGCCCCTCCACCGGAGGCCCGGCGTGACCCCGCACAGCCACCGCACCCCGCACCCCCCCACCCCTCGCGGCAGCGAAAGGTACGCGCGATGACGGGCCCCGACGCCGCGACGGCCACTCCGGCCATGGGCACCTCGGCGGCCGCCGCCGAGACGCCGCCCGCCGACGCGCACCCCCACGGCATCGGCGCGTCCCTGGCCGCCGCCGACGCGACCGCCAAGACCCAGGGCACCTACCCGTACGCCGCCGACCTGTGGGCCGAGGGCCTGCTGTGGGCCGCCGTGCTGCGCTCCCCGCACCCGCACGCGCGCATCGTCGCCATCGACACCGCCGAGGCCGTCGCGATGCCCGGCGTGCGCGCCGTGGTGACCCACGAGGACGTGCCCGGCGACGCCATGCACGGCCGCCGCGTCGCCGACCGCCCGGTCTTCGCCAAGGACACCGTCCGGCACCACGGCGAGGCCATCGCCGCCGTGGCCGCCGACCACCCCGACACCGCCCGGCTGGCCGCCGCCGCCATCCAGGTCGAGTACGAGGTGCTGGAACCCGTCATCGACCCCGAACGGGCCTTCTCGGCGCCCCCGCTGCACCCCGACGGCAACCTGATCCGGCACATCCCGCTGCAGTTCGGCGACCCGGACGCGGTCGGCGAGGTCATCGTCGAGGGCCTGTACCGGGTGGGCCGCCAGGACCCGGCCCCGATCGGCGCCGAGGCCGGCCTCGCCGTGCCCCGCCCCGACGGCGGCGTCGAGCTGTACGTGGCCTCCACCGACCCGCACACCGACCGCGACCTGGCCGCCGCCTGCTTCGGCCTGGAGCAGGACCGCGTCAAGGTCGTCGTCACCGGCGTGCCCGGCGCGATGGGCGACCGCGAGGACTCCGGCGTGCAGATCCCGCTCGGGCTGCTCGCGCTGAAGACCGGCTGCCCGGTGAAGTTCGTGGCCACCCGCGAGGAGTCCTTCCTCAGCCACAGCCACCGCCACCCCACGCTGCTGCGCTACCGCCACCACGCCGACGCAGAGGGCCGGCTGGTCAAGGTCGAGGCCCAGGTGCTGCTGGACGCGGGCGCGTACGCCGACACCTCCTCCGACGCCCTGGCCGCCGCCGTGGCCTTCGCCGCCGGCCCCTACGTCGTCCCGCACGTCTTCGTCGAGGGCTGGGCGGTGCGCACCAACAATCCGCCCTCGGGCCACGTACGGGGCGAGGGCGCGATGCAGGTCTGCGCGGCCTACGAGGGCCAGATGGACAAGCTCGCCGCCAAACTCGGCCTGGACCCGGCCGAGATCCGCATGCGCAACGTCATGGCCACCGGCGACCTGCTGCCCACCGGGCAGTCCGTCACCTGCCCGGCGCCCGTCGGCGAGCTGCTGAAGGCCGTGCGTGACGCCGACCTGCCGCCGCTGCCGGTCGACGACGACGAGTCCGAATGGCTGCTCCCCGGCGGCCTGGAGGGCGCCGGCGAACCGGGCGCGGTGCGCCGCGGCGTGGGCTACGCGCTCGGCATGGTGCACATGCTCGGCGCCGAGGGCACCGACGAGGTCTCCACCGCCACGGTGCGCGTCCACGACGGCGCCGCCACCGTCATCTGCGCCGCCGTCGACACCGGCCAGGGCTTCGCCACCCTCGCCCGGCAGATCGTGCAGGAGGTCCTCGGTATCGAGGACGTCCGCGTCCTGCCCTCCGACACCGACCAGCCCCCGGCGGGCGCCGCCGCGCGCGGGCGCCACACCTGGGTCTCCGGCGGCGCCGTCGAACGCGCCGCCAAGATGGTGCGCACCCAGCTTCTCCAGCCGCTCGCAGGGAAGTTCGGCATGTCCGCCGAACTGCTGTCCATCGCTGACGGCAAGATCACCAGTTACGACGGCGTGCTCTCCACCACCGTCGAGGAGGAGCTGGCCGGCAAGGAGCTGTGGGCCACCGCGCAGTGCCGTCCGCACCCCACCGACCAGCTCGACGAGACCGGCCAGGGCGACGCGTTCGTGGGCCTCGCGTTCTGCGCCGTGCGCGCGGTGGTCGACGTCGACATCGAACTCGGCGCGGTCCGCGTCGTGGAGATGGCCGTCGCGCAGGACGTCGGCCGGGTCCTCAACCCCGCACAGCTGCGGGCCCGCATCGAGGCAGGCGTCACCCAGGGCGTCGGCATGGCCCTCATGGAGGACCTGCGCGCCCCGCGCGGCATCGTCAAGCGGCCCAACCTCACGGGCTACACCCTGCCCACGGCCCTCGACGCCCCCGCGGTGCGCATCGTCAGCCTCGTCGAGGAGCGCGACGTCCTGGCCCCGTTCGGCGCCAAGGCCGCCAGCGCCGTCCCCGTCGTCGTCTCCCCGGCCGCCGTCGCCTCCGCCGTCCGCGCCGCCACCGGCCGCCCGGTCAGCCGCCTGCCGATCCGCCCCCAGCACGCGGTGGTCCGCCCCCAGGCGTGACCTGACCGCGTGCGGCGGGGAAAACCCCGCGCCGCCCCGCCGACGACAACCAGACACGGACCGGCGCCGCGCTGGTGCGGCGGCTGCTCACCGGCCGGCGGTTCCCGCGATGGGCGCGCCTGCCGATCGAGCCGGTGTCCTCGGCGGGCACCGAGAACGCCGTCTACCGGCTCGCGACGACATGGCGGTCCGCCTGCCCCGGAGGGAGGGCGCCGTCGGGCAGATCGGCTTGAACACGCTCTGTCCGCGAGGGCGGCGTCGGGTCCGCGCCGACAAAGGGCGGCGCTACGGTGATTGCCTTTCCCGCGCACCGCTGCGCCGCGTAGACGCGCCTGGGTGGGGCGCAGGAGTTCGCCGCTCGGTGAGACGTTGTGGTCAGTCGATCAGACGCACGCTTGCACCGATCTTCTTCATGCACGCGTCGTCGTATGCCAGCAGGGTGACCACGCCGTACGGGTCGGCCTTGTACTCCGCCGCCATGGTCCAGCCGCGTTGCTTGAGGATCACGCGGATGTCGTAGATCCCGCCGGATCTGTCCTTGCGCTTCACCGGCTCCTTGTTCCTGCTGCCAGTCACGCTCGCGCAGTTCGCGCACCACCGCGTCGTAGCGGTCGACGGCGATCGTGGTGGTCTCTTTGCCGAAGGTCTTGAAACCGAGGCCGCACGATTGCGGCGTGCCCGCCGGAGCGTCCTCGTTCATGCCGGAATTCCGGTTCGCTCGGCGGCACTTCCGCGTCCGCCGCCGAGGTGTCGAGGTCCGTCCGCACGACCTGCTTCGTGAGCGGTCCGGTGCCCTTGGGCCGGGGCGACACCGGAGCACCAGCCGCCCCGGTGCCGGCGTCGCCTGTGCCGCAGCCCGCGGCTCCCAGCGCGATGACCGCTAGCGCCACAGCAGCCCACTTCGTCCCGCGCACAGTCGTACCTTCCCCCCAGGTCGCGGGGCCATATGCCCCATGATCAAGGAGGAGTCTGTCACTCGCAGGAGTGCAAGGGTGAGCGGTTTAAAGGCCACGAGTTCAACAGTGGCAAAGGAAGACCCTCCGGATGCCTCCCGGGTGGGGGAAACCCAGTCCGCCGAGTGGCCGGCGGCCCACGAAAGTGAGGGCCGGCTTGTCGACTTGCTGCGCACCCACCGAGAGGCGCAGGACGCGGAACGGAAGGCGGCTGAGCGATGGGTGGAGGTTCTGCGCATTCTCGGGGTGCCCGAACGTGCCGGCATGGGTCTCATGGGATGGTCGACAGCGGCCATGGCCGCCCGCTGTCAGACGGCCCGATCTGGAGGCCCGTGATGGACGGGCCGGATGACGGCGACGACGGTGCAGCCGGCGTGCTCGTACCGGCCAACTGAGACGGAAACTGAGACGGACGAACAAGGGGGGCGGCACCTCTTCCGAGGTGCCGCCCCCATTGCCTGCCTGGTCAAGGCGGTGGAGGCCGTGGCGGGAATCGAACCCACGTAACTCGATTTGCAGTCGAGCCCCTGAACCACTCGGGCACACGGCCGGGCGTCGTTGACGTACTGCGACCATAGGCGGCCCCGCCCGGGGTGGGTCAACGGATGGGGCGGGGCCGCAACAGGACTGCCATACGCCGTTCATGAGGGGCCGGGAGCTGTCCCGCCTGCGAGGAACTCCTCCACCACCGGGCGGAACAGCGCGGGTTCGTCGACCCAGGGGTAGTGGCCGACGGTGTGCAGGGGCCGCAGGCGGGCGTGCGGAAAGGAGTCCGCGACGAGCTCGCCGGCGTGCATGCCGGTGACCGCGTCGCGGTCACCGGTGAGGACGAGGACCGGGCAGGTCACCTCGCGCAGCCGGGCGAGGAGGGCCTGCCGGGCCTGCTCGTCGACGCCCTGCCAGAAGCCGGCGCGGGGGACCGGGTGGGTCTGGGTGCCCTCGGCGGCGGCGTGGGCGCGCTGGGGGGCGTCCCAGCGGCCGTACGCCATGGGGGCGACCTGCAGGAGGAGTGCGCGGACCCGGCCGAGGTCGTCGGCGCTCTCCAACTCGCCCAGCGCCGCGACCGCCTCGGGCCACCAGGGCTCGCCGGCCCGGCCCTCGAAGATCGCGCGGGCGTCCTCGGGGAGGACGCCCTGCAGTCGTGAGCCGGGCGTGACCAGGATCAGGTGGGTCAGCCGGTCCGCGTACTCGGCGGCGTACGCCTGCGCGGTCGCCGCGGCGGCGTCGTGAGCGAGCAGGGCGAATCGCTCCAGACCGAGGTGGCGGCGCAGCGCCTCCACGTCCTGGGCGAGCCGCGGGAAGGAGTACGCCAGGGGGTCGGCGGCCGGCGCGGTGTCCCCGGTGCCGCGGCTGTCCGGGACGACGAGGCGTCTGACGGTGTCCAGCCCGGCGAGGTCGCCCAGGTACGCGGCGTCGCGGCCGGGCCCGCCGGCGAGCGCGAGGAGCACCGGGCCCTCGCCCTGGTCGCGGTAGGCGATCTCGGTTCCGTCGTACGAAGTGCAGTGCGGCATGGCGTACGCCTTCCCGGCCCGGCGCCGGCCATCTCCGGTCCTAGGCCGAAAGGCCGACTCCGGCGTTGATGGACGCCAGGGGCAAGACGCGTCTACGCCCCTTACCCTGTCGAGGTGACGACCGCCGAAGCCGAGCCGATTCCCGGCAATCAAGACATATCCCTCCTCGTTGAGCCGGACACCGGCACCGACACCATCCTGGGCAGCCGCTACCGCGCGCTGACCCTCGCCATGGTCTCGGTCGTTCTGCTCATCGCCTTCGAGGCCACGGCCGTCGGTACGGCCATGCCGGTCGCCGCGCGCGAACTCGACGGGTTGCCGCTGTACGCCTTCGCCTTCTCCGGCTTCTTCACCACCTCTTTGTTCGCGATGGTCGTCAGCGGCCAGTGGTCGGACCGCAGCGGCCCGCTCGCGCCGCTCGTCACCGGCATCGGCGCGTTCGCCGCCGGCCTGCTGATCTCCGGTACCGCGCAGTCGATGTGGGTGTTCGTCCTCGGCCGCGCCGTGCAGGGGATCGGCGGCGGGCTCGTCATCGTCGCCCTGTACGTCGTCGTGGGCCTGGCCTATCCCGAACGGCTGCGGCCCGCCGTCATGGCCGGCTTCGCCGCGTCCTGGGTGGTGCCCTCCATCGTCGGCCCGCTCGTGGCGGGCACGGTCACCGAGCAGTTCGGCTGGCGCTGGGTCTTCCTCTCCATCCCGGTCCTGATCGTGCCCCCGCTGCTCATCGGCCTGCCCGCGATGCGCCGGATGCCCGTCCAGCCGCCTCCGGACGACCGCCGCGCCCCCGACGGCCGCCGCATCCGGCTCGCCCTGGCCGTCTCTGCGGGCGCCGGCCTTCTGCAGTACGCCGGGCAGGACCTGCGGCCGCTGTCCCTGGTCCTCGCGGCGGCCGGCGCGGCCCTCATCGTCCCGGCGGCATTGAGACTGCTGCCGCGCGGCACGTTCCGCGCGGGGCGCGGGCTGCCGTCGGTGGTCCTGCTGCGCGGCGTCGCCTCGGGCACCTTCCTCGGCGCCGAGACCTTCGTGCCGCTCATGCTGGTCACACAGCGGCACCTGTCGCCGACCCTCGCCGGGCTCTCCCTCGCGTCCGGCGGCATCACCTGGGGCATCGGCTCCTGGATCCAAGGCCGCCCCCGCCTCGAACCGTACCGGGACCGTATGGCCGTCATCGGCATGTTCCTCATGGCCTCCGCCATCGCCGGTGTCGCCCTCCCGCTGGTCGACGCAGCCCCGGTCTGGAGCGCGGCCGCCGCGTGGGCCGTGGGCGGCCTGGGAGCCGGCCTGGTGATCTCCTCCCTGAGCGTCATCCTCTTCAAGCTCTCGCCTCCCTCCGAGGCCGGCGCCAACTCCGCCGCGCTCCAGGTCTCCGACGCCCTGTCCAGCGTCGTGCTCGTCGCCGCCGCCGGCACCACGTTCGCCGCCCTGGGCGGTGCGACGGGAGCCTTCGCCGCCGTCTTCCTGCCCATGTCCGTGCTCAGCCTCGCGGGCGTCGCCGTGGCGGCACGGCTCCGGCCGAAATCCGGGTGAGCCGAACGCGCCGGGCGGCTACCGTCGCGGTGTGAAAGAGCTGACCCTCGTCTTCACCGACGCCGAGTGGGAGTCCCTCGACGACCTGGCCGACGCGCACGGCGTCACGGTCGCCGAGCTCGTGCGCACGGCGGTACGCGCCTACCAGGACGCGGAAGCGGCCCGCGCCCAGGCATCCGGGGCGTCCCTCGCGGATGCCCACGCGGATCTGCTGCGCAGGCTCGGGGAGTGAGCGTGCGCCACCTCACTGTGGGCGAGGTCACGGAGCTCGCCCGGTTCGCGTGCGGCGGAGAACCGCCGGCGGTGCGCGACCCCGGGCTGCTCGCCTCGGCCGTCCACCGGCCGCGCGCCCGCATGTTCGGCGTCGCCGCGTACACGGATCTCCACGCGTGCGCGGGCGCCCTGCTGCACGGCATCGCCGCCAACCACCCCCTCGTCGACGGCAACAAGCGGACCGCGTGGCTCGCGACGGCGGTCCTCCTCGACCTCAACGGGGTCGATCTGCGATCCGCCGACCAGGACGCGGCCTACGATCTCGTCATCTCGGTCGCCTCCGGCGCGGTCGCGGACCCGCATCGCATCGGCGAGGCCCTGCGCTCGTTGGCGCCCCGGTAGCCGCGCGCTGCGCTTCGCTGTCCCGGGTTTTCCCCGCCCGCCCTCCCTCCCCCAGCCTCCGGCCGGGGTACCCGCGAGGGAGGGCAGGGAAAGAACCCGGCCGCCACCCACGGGTACGCTGTGACGGCCCCCCCGCCCCCCAACCGTCACCCGGAGACCGTGACTACCACCGCCCCGCACAACGCCAGCGCCTCTCATCACCTCTCGCCCGCGTTCCCCGGACGCGCCCCCTGGGGCACCGCCGGCAAGCTGCGTGCCTGGCAGCAGGGCGCGCTCGAGCGCTACGTCGAGACGCAGCCGCGCGACTTCCTCGCGGTCGCGACCCCGGGCGCCGGCAAGACGACCTTCGCGCTCACCCTGGCCTCGTACCTGCTCCACAACCACCTGGTGCAGCAGATCACCGTGGTCGCCCCCACCGAGCACCTGAAGAAGCAGTGGGCGGAGGCGGCCGCGCGGATAGGCATCAAGCTGGACCCGGAGTACAGCGCGGGCCCGGTGGGGCGGGACTACCACGGCGTGGTGGTCACCTACGCGGGCGTGGGCGTCCGTCCGATGCTGCACCGCAACCGCTGCGAGCAGCGCAAGACCCTGGTGATCCTGGACGAGATCCACCACGCGGGCGACAGCAAGTCCTGGGGCGAGGCGTGCCAGGAGGCGTTCGAGCCGGCGGCCCGCCGGCTCGCGCTGACCGGGACGCCGTTCCGGTCGGACACCAACCCCATCCCGTTCGTGACGTACGAGGAGGGCAACGACGGCATCCGCCGTTCGTCCGCCGACTACACGTACGGCTATGGCAACGCGCTCGCGGACGGCGTCGTCCGCCCTGTGATCTTCCTCTCCTACAGCGGCAACATGCGCTGGCGGACGAAGGCCGGCGACGAGATCGCCGCGCGCCTGGGCGAGCCGATGACGAGGGACGCGATCGGGCAGGCCTGGCGCACCGCGCTGGCTCCGACGGGTGACTGGATCCCCAATGTGCTGCGCGCGGCGGACGTGCGGCTCACGGAGGTCCGCAAGTCGATCCCGGACGCGGGAGCGCTGGTGATCGCCACCGACCAGGAGTCGGCGCGGGCCTACGCCAAGCTGATCCGGGAGATCACTGGGCACAAGGCGACCCTCGTGCTCTCCGACGACGTGGGCGCCTCGTCCCGCATCGAGGAGTTCACCTCGAGCGACGACCGCTGGATGGTGGCCGTCCGCATGGTGTCGGAGGGCGTCGACGTGCCGCGCCTGGCGGTGGGTGTGTACGCCACGACGATCTCCACGCCGCTGTTCTTCGCGCAGGCCGTGGGCCGCTTCGTGCGGTCGCGGCGCCGCGGCGAGACGGCGTCGGTGTTCGTGCCGACCATCCCGATGCTGCTGGACTTCGCCAACGAGATGGAGGTGGAGCGCGACCACGTCCTGGACAAGCCGAAGAAGGAGGGCGAGGAGGACCCGTACGCGGAGTCCGAGAAGGAACTCGCCGAGGCCGAGAAGCAGCAGGACGAGGACACCGGCGAGCAGGACATGCTGCCCTTCGAGGCGCTGGAGTCGGACGCGGTCTTCGACCGGGTGCTGTACGACGGCGCCGAGTTCGGCATGCAGGCACATCCGGGCAGCGAGGAGGAACAGGACTACCTGGGCATCCCCGGCCTGCTCGAACCCGACCAGGTGCAGATGCTGCTCCAGCGGCGGCAGGCGCGGCAGATCGCGCACAGCCGCAAGAAGCCGGACGCCGAGGCGGATCTGCTGGAACTGCCCGCCGAGCGGCGCCCGGTGGTCAGCCACAAGGAGATGCTGGAGCTCCGCAAGCGGCTCAACACCCTTGTGTCCGCGTACAACCACCAGAGCGGCAAGCCCCACGGGGTGATCCACAACGAGCTGCGCCGGGTGTGCGGCGGCCCGCCGAGCGCGGAGGCGACGGCGGGTCAGCTCAACGAGCGCATCAAGAAGGTCCAGGAGTGGGCCACCCGGATGCGCTGACCGTCGGTCGCGCCCGGTCCCGCCCGTCGGACGGAAGTGACGCCCCGTCAGCCATGCTGTGAATCTTGCGGTGTGATGCGCCGTTGGCTGAAGGATTTACGTTCGACGGGTCGCCATGCCCGGCCGCATGACCGGATTGTGGACGAAGTCTTCCGCTGAGCGGTACGCATCGCTACCGTTCCGGTCACGCAACGCGCCGTGGCAACGCAGCCTCGGGGCGCAGCCGGTACCGCCAGACCGACCGGTGGCTTCTC
The DNA here is from genome assembly GCF_056270165.1 of Streptomyces sp. RLA123. Taxonomy (NCBI): domain Bacteria; kingdom Bacillati; phylum Actinomycetota; class Actinomycetes; order Kitasatosporales; family Streptomycetaceae; genus Streptomyces; species Streptomyces sp. RLA123. The sequence continues at coordinate 5,004,280 of NZ_JBWDOR010000003.1, forward strand.
CGCGCTCTGCCGCGGGACCGGCAGTGCTTCCCGCCGTGAGAGAAGTGCCACCACTCACGAGAAGGGGGCGTCGTGACCGCGGAGACGTCTCAGACGCTCGACCGGGGCCTGCGGGTCCTGAAGCTGCTGGCCGACACCGACCACGGGCTCACCGTCACCGAGCTCGCCATGAAGCTGGGCGTCAACCGCACGGTCGTCTACCGTCTGCTGGCCACCTTGGAACAGCACTCGCTGGTCCGCCGCGACCTCGGCGGCCGGGCCCGGGTCGGCCTCGGCGTCCTGCGCCTGGCCCACCAGGTGCACCCGCTGCTGCGCGAGGCAGCGCTCCCCGCGCTGCGCTCCCTGGCCGAGGACATCGGCGCCACGGCCCACCTCACCCTGGTCGACGGTACCGAGGCGCTGGCGGTGGCGGTCGTCGAGCCCAGCTGGACCGACTACCACGTCGCCTACCGCACCGGGTTCCGGCACTCCCTCGACCGCGGCGCCGCGGGCCGCGCGATCCTCGCCGGGCGCAACACGCAGCCGTACGCACCGGATCCCCGCTGTGCCGAGGGGCCCGCCTACGTCCTCACCCACGGCGAACTGGAGGCCGGCGCGAGCGGCGCGGCGGCCCCGCTGGTGGGCGTACCCGGGATAGAGGGGAGCGTCGGGGTGGTCATGCTCTCCGACTCGGTGCCCGAGCGGGTCGGGCCGCGGGTCGTGGAGGCGGCGGTGGAGGTCGCGGACGCCCTGCGCTAGGGCCGGCCGCGGGGGAGGGCTGTGGCACGTCCCACCCGGCGCGGTGAACTACATTCACCCCATGTCCTTCGCCACCGCCCGCAGCCGGACCCTCGCCGTGTGCGCGGCCCTCGTCGTCGCCCTGCTGGCGGTCGCCGCGTTCGCGCCCCTGCCGATCTCGATCGTCGTGCCCGGGCTGACGGCCGACGTGCTCGGCAGCGACCAGGGCAAGCCGGTGATCACGGTCACCGGCACCCCGACGCGCGGCACCTCCGGTCAGCTGCGGATGACGACGATCGCCGCGACGAACCCGGACGCCGTCGTCCGTTTCGGCGATGTGCTGAAGGCGTGGTTCGCGACCGGCCAGGCGGCGATGCCGCGGGACGCGGTCTACCCGACCGGCGGCAGCGTCAAGGAGATCGAGAAGCACAATCAGGCGGAGATGACCGAGTCGCAGGACGCCGCGACGACCGCCGCGCTGGCGCACCTCGGGCTGTCGCCGTCCAAGGTGAAGGTCGGCCTCCACCTGGCGGACGTCGGCGGCCCGAGCGCCGGGCTGATGTTCAGCCTCGGCATCATCGACAAGATCAACGGCAACGGCCACGGCGGCGACCTCACCGGAGGCCGGCGGATCGCCGGTACGGGGACGATCACGCCGGGCGGCGAGGTCGGTGCGGTCGGCGGTGTGCCGCTCAAGGAGCGGGCCGCCCGGCGCGACGGCGCGACCGTCTTCCTCGTTCCGAAGGGCGAGTGCGCCGACGCCAAGGCCGAACTCCCCAAGGGGCTGCGCCTGGTGCCGGTGACCACGCTCGACGGCGCGATCGACGCCCTGAAGGCGCTCGGCAGCGGCGGCAAGGTCCCCACCTGCTAGGGCGGCGGCCGGCAGGGCGGCCGCCCTACACGCGCTTGGCGTCCATCGTGCGCCAGGAGGGGAAGACCAGCGGGCACAGCGTCGCCGCGAGGTACACGGCACCGACGGCGAGCAGTGCGGCCGGCAGCCCCACGCCGTCCACCAGGTAACCCGCCGCCAGGCCGCCCATCGGCGTGGTGAGCAGCACCCCGGCGCCCAGGGTGCCGAGGGCGCGGCTGCGCAGTTCGTCCGGGACGTGCTCGAACGTCACCGTCGACAGGATCGGGTTGAGCGCGCCCGCCGCCAGGCCGGCGATCACCATCGTCACCGCGAGCGCGCCCCCTCCGGGCACCAACGCGGCGACCACGAACCGCGGCGCCCCGCACAGCAGGAAGCACACCGTGTAGACCGGCCACCGGAGCAGCCGGTGGCCCACCGCGCCGTACGCCAGTGCCCCGGCGAGAGCGCCGGCCCCGAAGAGGCCGGAGAGCAGGCCGAGCTGGACCGATCCGCCGAGCTCCCGCTCGGCGTGCACGGGAAGCAGCACCGAACTCCAGCCCACGTCCAGCCCGTTGGTGACCATGACCATCAGTGTGATGGCGAGCAGCAGCCGGCTCCGGACGAGGAAGACGTACCCCTCGCGCAGTTCGGCCCGGTACGTGCGCAGGGAGACCGGCTCCGCGCCGGCGACCGGTTCTGAGCCGGTCAGTCCGCGGATGCCGAAGGCGATCAGCAGCGCGGAGACCCCGAAGGTCGCCGCGTCGACCAGCAGCACCGCCTCCGCCCCCAGGACGGCGATGAGTACCCCGCCCAGCGAGGCTCCCAGCATGCGTGCCCCGCGCGAGGCGCCGTCGAAGTAGCCCGCGGCGCGTCCCAGCGGCGTCCCGGCCCGCTCGGCCAGGACGGGCAGCAGCACTTCGCGGGCGGTCTCGCCGGGGGCGTGGAGGAGCCCGCTGACCGCCATCAGCGCGCACAACTGCCAGAAACGCAGCACCCCCGCGAAGTGCAGCAGCGGGATGGCCGCCACGGCGACCGCGCACACCGCGTCCGAGACCACCGACGTCCTGCGCCGCCCGAAGCGGTCGATGACCGGTCCGCCGCCGATGGCGGAGATCACGACCGGCAGGGTCGCGCAGAAGGCCGCCAGCCCGGCGCGGGCGGCGCTGCCGGTGGTCTGGAGCACGAACCACGGCACGGCCAGCATCGTGAGCGCGTTGCCGCTGATCGACACGACGTTGGCGGCGAGGACCAGGCGCAGCGGCCGCCGGTCGGGCGCCGCGGGTACGGCGGCCGTCGCGGCGCCGTCGGATATACCGGTTCCGGTGTCCATGGTTCTTGCCCCGTTGTTCGTTCGGCAGCTCAGTCCGCGGGTCGCGGAAAGAGGTGCAGATGGACGCGGACGGACTCGGCGCCGGGATCCTCCGCGGCCGGATCGCGGTAGCTCTCCAGCACCGCGTGCAGCTCGGCCCCCAGCGCGCGGGCGCGCGCGGGCGTGAGCCGCAGGCTGAAGTCGCTGAGGTCGAAGCTGCTGCTCCACTCGTCGGACCAGTCGTCCATCGCCGTGAGCCAGGAGTCCAGCTCTGCGGTGTGGTGCATGGCGACCGCCCGGGCGAACAGGGCGATGGCGCCCCGCACTTCGGGGTCCGGGTGGGCGAGGAACTCCCCGGCGTCGAAAACGGTGCCCCGGTGCGCGGCCTTCCACCAGCGCTCCCGGGCCGTGCCGCGCCCCGGATCCTCCTCGACGAAGCCGTGCGTGGCCAGTTGGCGCAGGTGGTAGCTCGTGGCGCCGCTGGACTCGCCGAGCCGAGCCGTGCCGCGAGCCCGGACGCGGTGGCGGGCCCGTGCTCGCGGAGCGCGCCGAGCAGCCGGATGCGCAGCGGGTGCGCGAGCCCGCGCAGGGTGCGGGGGTCGAGGCTGACGACCGCGGGGTCCGGTTCGGGGCCGTCGGCGCCGGGGGCGGGGGCGGGGTGGGGCGGCATGAGGCCACAGTGGAAGTTGCCAAGACATCTTTGCAAGGCTTTCTTTGCACCGCTCTGCCCGGCGCTGCCGCGCGGGCGCTCACCCCTCCTTGATGAAGCCCTCCTTGACCAGCCAGTCCTTCGCCACCGCGCGCGGGTCCTCGCCCTGGACGTCCACCTTCGCGTTCAGTTCGCGTCCCACGGCCGTGGTCAGCTTCCGCGAGATCGGGTCGAGCAGTCCCCGGATCGCGGGCCAGCGCTTGAGGGCCTTGCTGTTGACGACGGGGGCGGCGTCGTAGTTGGGGAAGAAGTGCTTGTCGTCCTCCATGACCTCCAGGTGCAGGGAGGCGATCCGGCCGTCCGTCGTGTAGACCTCGCCGAGCAGGCAGGACCCCGGCTTCGGGATCTGCGTGTAGATGACCCCGGTGTCCATCTTCCTGATGTTGGAGGCGGGCACGTTCATGCCGTACGCCTTCACCATGCCGGGCAGCCCGTCGTCGCGGGAGGCGAACTCGTTCTCGACGCACAAGGTGACGGCCGACGGGTTCTTCCGGGAGAGCGCGGCGACGTCGGAGAGGGTCCGCAGGCCGTGGGGGCGGTTCTTCGCCCGGGTGGTGGCGAGGGCGTAGGTGTTGTCGAGGGTGGACGGCGGCAGCCAGGTGATGCCGTTCTTGAGGTCGGCGTCGTGGACGGCCTGCCACTGCGCCTGCGGATCGGTGATCGGCTTGTCGTTGCCGAGGTAGGTGATCCACGCGGTGCCGGTGTACTCGTACATGGCGTCCGCGTCGCCGGAGCGGACGGCCTCGCGGGCCCCGATCGAGCCCTGGATGTTGGTCCGGTCCAGGACGTCGGCACCGGCGGCCTTGAAGACCAGTCCGATCATCGAGCCGAGGATGATCTGCTCGCTGAAGCTCTTGGATGTCACCGTCAGGGACGCCCCCTTCAGCGGGAGGCCCTGGCCGACGCTGCCGGGACGGACGTCGTCCGCCAGCGGGCTGCCGCTCTTGAGCCCGCAGCCCGGCGCCGCGGCCAGCAGCGCCGCGCACGAGGTCAGGGCCACGGTCGTGCGCCGGCGCGTCATGTGTCCTCCAGGCCGCGCGGGCGCATCATCTGCTCGGCGAGCGAGGCGAGCCAGTCCACGAGCAGCGCGAGCACCACGGTCAGCACCGAGCCCAGGATCAGCACCGGCATGCGCTGGGTGACGATGCCGGTGGTGATGATGTCGCCGAGGCCGCCGCCGCCGACGAAGGTGGCCAGCGTCGCCGTGCCGACGTTGAGCACCAGCGCCGTCCGCACCCCGGCGAGGATCAGCGGCACGGCCAGCGGCAGTTCGACCCGCGACAGCGTTCCCAGCGCCGACATCCCGATGCCGCGCGAGGCCTCGACGAGCGTCGGGTCGATCGCCCGCAGGCCCGCCATGGTGTTGGACAGCACCGGCAGCACGGCGTAGACGACCATGCCCACCAGGGCCGTACGCGGCCCGATGCCGAGCCAGATCACCAGCAGCGCCAGCATCCCGATGGCCGGGGTCGCCTGCCCGACGTTGGCGACCGCCGTCACGACGGGCGCGGCGGCCCGCAGCCTCCGCCGGGTCAGGGCGGTGCCCAGCGGGATCGCGATGACCAGCACCCAGAAGGTGGACCAGGCGGTGAGCTTGATGTGCTGCCACAGCCGCACCTGGACGGTGTCGCCGGCCAGGGCGTTCTCGGCGATGGAGTCGAGGTGGACGCTGCTGATCCACCCATAGGTGGCGATGAGCACCGCGGCCAGCACGGCGGGGGTGACCACCAGGTGCCGCCAAGTGAGCCGCCGCCGGGGCGGTGCGCCGGCCGCGGGGGGCTCGTCGGGGCGTTCGCCGTCCCCGGGGGGCTCGGCGAGGGCGGCCGGCCCACGGGCGGGCGGGGGGCCGGGGAGGCCGGAGGCGCCCGCGGAGTCCCGGCGGCCCGTCATGCCCGCGCTCCCGGTTCGTGGTCGGCGCCCTCCTGCTCCGCCCGGGTCTGCGGGCCGCGCAGCTCCTCCAGGTCGTGCCGGTGCTCCAGCGCCGCCAGCCGGTCGGCCTCCAGCATCTCGTGGACGGAGTTGAGCAGCGTCTCCATGTCCACCACGCCGGTGAACTCCCCGCGCCGGCCGGTGACCGCGACGCGCCCGCTGCTGTCGGTCAGCACCGCCTCCAGGGCGTCCCGCAGTGTCGCGTCCCGGGTGACCGTGTCGCCCACGAGGGTCCCGGCCCGGGCGAGGGAGCCCTTGGCCCGCATCAGGTCGCCGCGGCGCAGCCACTTGTAGGGGCGGCCCTTGCCGTCCAGCAGCAGCAGTTCGTTGGTCAGGCTCGACGCCCGCAGCCGGTCGAAGATCGACTGCAGGGGGTCGTCCACGCTCACCGTCGGGAAGTCGGCGACACCCACGTCGCGGACCCGGGTGAGGTTGAGCCGCTTCAGGGCCGCGCCCGCGCCGACGAAACCGGAGACGAAGTCGTCGGCCGGATTGGTCAGGATCGCCTCAGGGGTGTCGAACTGGGCGATGTGGGAGCGTTCGCGCAGCACGGCGATGCGGTCGCCGAGCTTGATGGCCTCGTCGAAGTCGTGGGTGACGAAGACGATGGTCTTGTGCAGTTCGTGCTGGAGCCGGATCAGCTCGTCCTGGAGGTGGTCGCGGGTGATCGGGTCGACCGCGCCGAAGGGCTCGTCCATCAGCAGCACCGGCGGGTCGGCGGCCAGCGCCCGCGCCACGCCCACCCGCTGCTGCTGGCCGCCCGACAACTGGCGGGGGTAGCGGCCCCGGAACTCGCGCGGGTCCAGGCCCACCAGGTCCAGCATCTCGGCGACCCGGTCCCGTACCCGGGCCCTGGACCAGCCGACCATCCGCGGGACGAGTGCGATGTTCTCCGCGACCGTCATGTGCGGGAAGAGCCCGGAGGACTGGATCGCGTAGCCGATCTTGCGCCGCAGCTTCACCGGGTCCATGTCGGTGACGTCCTCGCCGCCGATGCGGATGCGGCCGGAGGTCGGCTCGATCAGCCGGTTGATCATCTTCAGGGTGGTGGACTTGCCGCAGCCGGACGGCCCGACGAAGATCACCGTCTCGCCCGCCTTGATCTCCATGGAGACGCTGTCCACGGCCGGTTCGGCGCTGCCCGGGTAGCGCTTGGTCAGCTGTTCCAGTTCGATGGTCGCGCCCGCCGCCTCAGCCACGGATCCCCCTCGGGATGGTCAGCCGCCCGATCAGCACGTAGGCGGCGTCGAAGAGCAGCGCGAGGACGACGATGCCGATCGTGCCGGCCAATACCTGGTTGAGGGCGTTGGCGCTGCCGAGCGAGGCGATGCCGCGGAAGATCTCGTTGCCCAGACCGGGCCCGGAGGCGTACGCGGCGATCGCGGCGATGCCCATCAGTATCTGGGTCGCCACCCGGATGCCGGTCAGGATCGGCGGCCACGCCAGCGGCAGTTCCACCCGGGCCAGCGCCGCCGGGCGCGACATGCCGATCCCGCGGGCGGCGTCCACCAGGGCCGGGTCGACCCCGCGCAGGCCCACGATGGTGTTGCGGACCACCGGCAGCAGCCCGTACAGCGTCAGCGCGGTGACCGTCGGGGGGACACCGAGGCCCAGCCAGGGGATCAGCAGACCGATCAGCGCCAGCGAGGGGATGGTGAGGATCGTCGCGGTCGAGGTGACGGCGAGGCCCGCCGTCCAGCCGCGGCGGTAGCTGAGCACGCCCACCGCCACACCGATGGCGGTGGCCAGCACCATGCACTGGAAGACCAGGCTGGCCTGCTGGTAGGCGTCGATCAGCAGTTGCTCGTGGCGGCTGGTGAGGTACTCCCAGAAGCTCATCCGGCCTCACCACCTGCCTGCCCTCGCCCGCCGCCGACGGCACCGATCACGGATCCGCGTCCCGTGCCGCCTGCTCGACCAGCGGAATGATCCGCAGCGGGACCGGATTCTCCATGACGATCGCCGTGGCGGCCCGCACGATGCCATCAAAACCCACAACCCGGTCGATCACACGTTGGAGATCGGCGTTGGACCGGGCCACCAGGCGGCAGAGCATGTCCCCCTCGCCGGTCGTGGTGTGCAGCTCCAGCACCTCCGGCACGGCCCTCAAGTGCGCCCGCACATCCGGGCCTTGGCCCTGCTTGATCTCCAGCGTCGCGAACGCCGTCACGGGATAGCCGAGTGCCGCCGGGTCCACCTGCGGGCCGAAGCCCCGGATCACTCCATTGGCCTGAAGCCGGTCCAGTCGTGCCTGCACGGTGCCGCGGGCGACGCCGAGCCGCCGTGAGGCCTCCAGTACGCCGATCCGCGGCTCCTGCGCGAGGAGCGCGATCAGCCGTCCGTCCAGTCCGTCGATGCCCATGGTCCGTCCGCCGGCCCCTCGTGTTCGTCGCGGTGACAGTGGTCACTCTGTGCAGAATGCCGCCCGGTAGGCCCGAACCGCTGTACAGATTGCGCACTCGTTCAGGGAACTATTGCGCAGCTTGGCCCCCGGAGCGAGGCTGGCGCCATGACTGAGACCCTGGATCACACTCCCGGCACCGCAGGCGACGCCGACCCGTTCCCGGTGAAGGGGATGGACGCGGTCGTCTTCGCGGTGGGCAACGCCAAGCAGGCGGCGCACTACTACTCGACCGCCTTCGGCATGAAGCGCGTCGCCTACTCCGGACCGGAGAACGGCAGCCGCGAGACCGCGTCGTACGTGCTGGAGTCCGGCGGCGCCCGGTTCGTGTTCACCTCCGTCGTCCGCGCCGCCGGTGACCACGGCCGCTTCCTGGAGCAGCACGTGGCCGCCCACGGCGACGGTGTCGTCGACCTGGCCCTGGAGGTCCCCGACGTCCGCGCCGCGTACGACTACGCCCTCGCGCACGGCGCGACCGGGCTGGAGGCGCCGCACGAGGTCTCGGACGAGTACGGCACGGTCGTCCTGGCCGCCATCGCCACCTACGGCGAGACCCGCCACACGCTCGTGGAGCGCGGCGGCTACAAGGGCCCGTACCTGCCCGGCTACGTCGCCGCCGAGCCGATCGTGGAGCCCCCGGCCAAGCGCTTCTTCCAGGCCATCGACCACTGCGTCGGCAATGTCGAGCTCGGAAAGATGAACGACTGGGTCACCTTCTACAACCGCGTCATGGGCTTCACGAACATGAAGGAGTTCGTCGGCGACGACATCGCCACCGAGTACTCCGCGCTGATGTCGAAGGTCGTGGCGGACGGCACGCTGAAGGTCAAGTTCCCGATCAACGAGCCCGCGATCGCGAAGAAGAAGTCGCAGATCGACGAGTACCTGGAGTTCTACGGCGGCCCCGGCGTGCAGCACATCGCGCTGGCCACCAACGACATCGTCGCGACCGTGCGCGCGATGCGCGCGGCGGGCGTGGAGTTCCTGGACACGCCCGACTCCTACTACGACACCCTGGGGGAGTGGGTCGGCGACACCCGCGTGCCGATCGACACGCTGCGTGAGCTGAAGATCCTCGCAGACCGGGACGAAGACGGCTACTTGCTGCAGATCTTCACCAAGCCCGTCCAGGATCGCCCGACCGTCTTCTTCGAAATGATCGAGCGACACGGTTCGATGGGCTTCGGCAAGGGCAACTTCAAGGCCCTCTTCGAAGCGATCGAGCGCGAGCAGGAGCGCCGCGGCAACCTCTGATCCCTTCGCCGTGAATTCCGGCGCCGGACCGCGCCCCCGCGGGGGAGGGCGTGGGCCGGCGCCGGTCACCCCGCCCGGTCGTCGTCCTTCCGCGCCGCTCCCGGCGGTGCGAGGCTGTGTGCATGGGTGATCTCATCGAACGGCTGCGTGCCGGCCTTCCCGCCGGGGCGATCCTCACCGACCCCGACGTCACCGCCTCCTACGCCCACGACATGGCGAGCTTCTGCCCGGCCGGAGCACCGGCCGTCGTCGTCCAGCCGCGGACCGTGGAAGAGGTCCAGCACGTCATGCGGACCGCCACCGCACTGCGGGTGCCCGTGGTGCCGCAGGGCGCCCGTACGGGCCTGTCCGGCGCGGCCAACGCGTCCGAGGGCTGCGTCGTGCTGTCGCTCACCAGGATGGACCGCGTGCTGGAGATCGACCCCGTCGACCGGGTCGCCGTCGTCGAGCCCGGCGTGGTCAACGCCGCCCTGTCGCGGGCCGTCGCCGAACACGGGCTGTACTACCCGCCGGACCCCTCCAGCTGGGAGCAGTGCACCATCGGCGGCAACATCGGCACCGGCTCCGGCGGCCTGTGCTGCGTGAAGTACGGCGTCACCGCCGAGTACGTGCTCGGGCTGGACGTGGTGCTGGCCGACGGGCGCCTGATGCGCACCGGGCGCCGTACCGCCAAGGGCGTCGCCGGCTACGACCTGACCCGGCTGTTCGTCGGCTCCGAGGGCAGCCTCGGCATCGTCGTCCGCGCGATCCTCGCGCTCAAGCCGGCCCCGCCCGCCCAGCTCGCGATGGTCGCCGAGTTCCCCTCCGCGGAGGCCGCCTGCGCCGCGGTGTGCGCCGTCATGGCCGGCGGCCACGTGCCGTCGCTGCTGGAGCTCATGGACGGCACCACGGTGCGCGCCGTGAACGCCATGACCGCCATGGGCCTGCCCGAGACGACGGAGGCCCTGCTGCTGGCCGCCTTCGACACGCCCGCCCCGGCCGCCGACCTGGCCGCGGTGGGGGAGCTGTGCCTGGCCGCGGGCGCCACGCAGGTCGTCCCCGCCGAGGACGCCACCGAGTCCGAAATGCTGCTCCAGGCGCGGCGGATGGCGCTTCCCGCGCTGGAGCGGGTCTCCACGGCCACGATGATCGACGACGTCTGTGTCCCGCGCGGCCGGCTGGCCGCCATGCTCGACGGGGTCGCGGCCATCGCCGCCAAGCAGGAACTGACCATCGGGGTCTGCGCCCACGCAGGCGACGGCAACACCCACCCCGTCGTCTGCTTCGACGCGGACGACCCCGAGGAGTCCCGGCGGGCCCGGGAGTCCTTCGACGAGATCATGGCGCTCGGTCTCGAACTCGGCGGCACGATCACCGGCGAACACGGTGTGGGCGTGCTGAAGAAGGAGTGGCTGGCCCGCGAACTCGGCCCGGTGGGCATGGAGATGCAGCGCGGCATCAAGGAGGTCTTCGACCCGCTCGGCATCCTCAACCCGGGCAAGCTCTTCTGATCCGGCGCCGGGCGCCCACCCGCTAGGCGTCCGGCGACTCGTCCAGCCCCGACCAGGGGTCGCGCAGCCACAGCTCGTCCCGCGGTTCACCAGCCGTGCCGGCGGTCGGGGCCAGCAGCTCGTCCAGGCGCTCGTCCATGGCCAGGTGGTCCAGCTCCGTCCCCGGCGGCACCACGCGCAGCGTGCGTTCCAGCCATGCGGCCACCGGCATGGAGGCCGCCTCCAGCAGCGCGTTCCCGTCCGGCGAGCTCAGCGCCATGCAGATGACGCTGCGCCCGTCGGTCTTGGTCGGCCAGATGCGCACGTCCCCGTGGCCGCTGGGCCGGAACACCCCCTCGACGAGTAACTCCCGGGCGAAGGTCCAGTTCACCGGGGACTGCGACCCGATGTGGAAGGCGATGTGCACGGCGAAGGGGTCCTCGACCCGGTAGGCCAGCCGGGCCGGTACGGCGATGCTGCGCTCCGGCGACAGCACCAGGTTCATCTCCAGTTCCCGTTCCACCACGGTCTGCATGGCGTCGTCGTCCTTTCCTCGGCACAAGGCCCCTGGCGGTACTGCGCGGCGAGGTGCTGCGCGGGGCCCGCACCGGGAGAGAGCGCATTTGGCACTCACCATTACGCGGCTTCCCATGATCGAGAGGATTTTTCCCGAAGATATGGCGACAGGTGCATGCATGCGATACACACATGGTTCGCCGGTCGCGGCACGGCACACCGGACGACGGGTCCCCTACTTCCCTGAGCTGTCGTCAGGCGGGCAGCGTAGCCGGTCCGGTGCGATGAAATGCCCCGGAATGCCGATCCCGGCCCGGGGCTCGTTTCTTTCTTCCGGGCGATGCGTTCTTCGTTAATGTCCTCCTTGGACCGCCGGAGGCGGCGGGCCGGTCGAGCGCGTGGTCGTGATGGGACGTGATGGGAGTTGCCACCGATGACCTCCGGAATCAGCGGCGGGGGTGTGCCCGGCCCCGGGTACTACCCGGACCCGTCCATCCCGGGCTACATCCGGTACTGGAACGGTTCCTCGTGGGTTCCCGGCACGAGCCGCCCGGCGCCGCAGCCCGGTGAGAACCTCGCGCCGCCCACGGGCGCCCCGCTGGCGGTGCCCGGCCCGGCGGTGGCCGCCGCCCCTCCGGCACCGGTGATGCCCGCCCCGCCCACGCCCCCGGTGCGCCGCACCCCCGCCGTGGACGAGTCCGGCCCGATGTTCCTCGACGAGGACCCGCAGGCGCCCGCCGCCGAACGGGGGCCGGCCGCCTCGGAATGGGCGGCGGACCCGGCGCGGCAGGAGCCGTCCCCACGGGTGTCGTGGGGCGCACAGGAGCGCGGGGGCGCGCCCCAGGCGTCCGCGTCCGCCCCCGCGTCCTCGCCCACTCCCACCTCCGTGTCCGCGCCCGCTCCCGCACCTTCGCCGGTCCCGGCGCCCCCGCCGGCCCCCGGACCCGCCCCCGCCCCGGCGATCGCCTCCGCGCCCACCGCCGGCGCCCCCGTGGCGCGGAGCGCGAACCCCGTGCCCTGGGCCCAGCAGGTGCAGGAACTGGCCCGTCAGGGGCAGCCCCAGGTGCCCGCGCAGAGCGGCACCGGCGGCGAGGCGCCGGGTGCGTCCGGCGTGCCCGCGCCGTGGCGGCCCGTCGCCGAGGACCCGTTCGCCTCGGCGCAGGAACAGGCCCGCCCCGGCTCGCTCGGCAAGCGCCTGCTCGCCCGGGTGATCGACTCGCTGGTGATGGGCGCGATCGTCGCCGCGGCCGCCGTGCCGCTGGGCACCGCCGCGTACGAGCACATCCAGGACAAGATGGACGCCGCCCGGCTGACCGGCGAGACGGTCACCGTGTGGTTCATCGACGGCACGACGGGCACGCAGCTCGGCATCATCCTCGGTGTCGCGCTCGTCGCCGGTGTGCTGTACGAGGTGCTGCCGACCGCCAAGTGGGGCCGCACGCTGGGCAAGAAGCTGCTCGGTCTGCGCGTCCTGGACATCGACAGCCAGTACGAACCCGGCTTCGGGCAGGCGCTGCGCCGCTGGCTCACGCACACCGTGCTGGACGTCCTGGTGATCGGGTTCCTGGGCCTGCTGTGGTGCGTCTTCGACCGCCCGTGGCGCCAGTGCTGGCACGACAAGGCGGTGCGCACCTTCGTGGCCGGGGACCGCTGAGGAACATCACCCGAACGGACCACGCCGGAGGCGTCCCCGCGGCGTCCGGGTTTCACTCGGGGCATGAGCACCGACCGGCCCGAGGACCCGTCTCCGAAGCCGCCCCAGGAGCCGCAGCAGCCCTCCCAGCCGCCGCCGTCCGGGACTCCGCCGGCGGGCGGCGGGCCGTACGACCAGCCGCCCCCGGTCTACCCCGGCGGCCCGTACGGCGGCGGTCAGCAGGGCGGTCCGTACGACAGCCCGTACGGCGGTGCGCCCACGCCCGACCCGCTCGCGGGGATGCCGCCGCTGGCGCACCGGGGCCGCCGGCTGCTCGCCCGCATCGTCGACGGACTGATCATCGGCATCCCCGTCTACGCCATCACCTGGGGCTTCTGGGGTGCCTACGACTACCGCAGCGGCTACGGCCAGGGCTTCGCCGAGGGCGTCATCTACGCGGTGGTCTACCTCGTCTACCAGGTCCTGATGCTCACCCGGTACGGGCAGAGCCTGGGCAAGAAGCTGCTCAAGGTGCGGGTCGGCATGCTGGCCGACGGCACCAACCCCTCGACCGCGGCGGCGCTCAAACGGGAGTCGGTCTACGCGCTGGTGCCGATCATCCCGTGCTGCGGCTCGATCTTCTGGATCGTCGAGGTGCTGTGGTGCACGTGGGACAAGCCCTACCGGCAGTGCCTGCACGACAAAGCCGGGCAAACCATTGTGGTCTCCGCGGCCTGAGACATCACCATGACGATCGTCGCAGGGCCGTGACGTATTGCCACTATGCGGCGTCTTGCCCGGCTGATTTACTCACTCTATGAGTTCGAATCAACCGCCCGGTTACGGTTACCCGCAGGGCGGCTCGGGGGGTCAGGATCCGTACGGCCAGAATCCGTATGGCCAGCAGCCTCATCCCCAGGGCCAGAACCCCTATGACCAGCAGCCGCCGCCGTTCCCGCAGCAGCAGCCCCCGTCGCCCTACGGCTACCCGCAGGCGCCGCCCGCCGGTTACGGCCAGATGCCCGTGGACCCGGCCCTGGCGGGCATGCCGCCGCTGGCCGACAGCGGCCAGCGCTTCCTCGCGCGCCTCATCGACCTGGGCATCTTCATCGTCCTGTTCATTGTCCTGATGGTGGTGACGGGCACCTCGGTCACCGACACCGGCCCGTTCCTGGGGATCGAACTGGTCGTCGGCCTGTGTGCGTTCTTGTACGAGGCGCTGATGCTGCAGTCCACCGGTCAGACGGTGGGCAAGAAGGTCATGAAGATCCGCGTCGCGAAGCTCGCCGACGGCAGCCCGCCCGGATCCGCGGCCTGGGGCCGCGCGGCGGTCTACTCGTTCATCAACGTCGTTCCCTGCGTGGGCGTCATCCTCTGGCTGCTCAACGTGCTGTGGCACCTGTGGGACAAGCCGTACCGCCAGTGCTGGCACGACAAGGCGGCCAAGACCGTCGTCGTCAAGATCTGACCGACGGCAGCACGCATACGACGGCCCCGGAGCGAAGGCTCCGGGGCCGTCGTCGTGCCGGGGCGTGCGGCGAACCGCTCAGTGGTTCAACGAGTGCTCCTCGATGCGGGGTTCGGCGGCGCTGCGCACCCGCGGGCGCGGGACCGGCGTGGCGGCGGCCGGAGCGCCGGCGCGGGCGCGGCGGGCGGCGGCCGGCATGGGCGCCGTGACGGCGACCAGGACGCCGAGCAGCAGCCCGGCGGCCGCGATGACCGCGACGCCGGTGCCCGAACGTGCCTCGGACAGCAGCAGCATCGCCAGGGTCGAGAGCACCACGGTCGCGGAACCGTACGAGATCTGGGCGGGGTTGGGACGTGGCATGGCAGATCCGTCCTTGTGTACGTCGAGGGTGTCGAAGCGTCGGCCAGGGCGGTCTTACGGATGGTTCAGAGGTGGCACGCCATCCACCGACTCTACGTTTCGGGATGCCCGGACGGAACGTCCGGTAAGCGTGACCTAACCCACGGTGCGGAAGCATGGGGGGCGCAAGGGGTCGCATCGCGATCTCCCGGGGGCCCAACGTTGCTCGCTGCCCGACCGCTTGGGCAGGGCGGAACGTCCGCTATGCGCAACGGACCGGTCGCTCACCGTACTTGGTGGTCATAAGCAAGTCAAGATCTGTCTTTTCTCGCGTCACTCCGGTGCAATGGCCTCACCCTAGGGAGGTCAAATCACAGTGATAAGCCACCGACGGACCATCAGATCCGCCGCTCTGGCCGTGGCGATCGCCGCAATAGGTGCCGGCGCCTTCCCCGTCGCGGCAGCCCAGGCCGACTCTCAGGCCGCCGGCGTCGTGCGCAAGGACCCGGCTCGGGCGGAGCGTGTCGCGCACGATCTGAAGGGCCCGCTCAGCGAGCGTCAGGCGTCCCAGCGCCAGCAGGCGATCGAACAGGTCATATCCGGCAAGTCCAAGGTCGAGGACCGCGGCGCCTCGGGCGTGGTGAAGCTCGGCAAGAACAAGTACGTCGAGCTCAAGCGCGAGAAGACCGACAAGATCTTTGTGATCCTTGCCGAGTTCGGGAACAAGACCGACCCCGCGTACGGCGGCACGACCGGCCCCGCGCACAACTCCATAGCCAAGCCCGACCGTCGCAAGGACAACAGCACGGAGTGGCAGGCGGACTACAACAGCCGGCACTTCCAGGACCTGTACTTCTCGCACTCCTCCAGCAAGGAGTCGGTGGCCAAGTACTACGAGAAGCAGTCCTCCGGCCGCTACTCGGTCGCCGGCGAGGTCGCGGACTGGGTCAAGGTCGACTGGAACGAAGCCCGTTACGGCAGCAACAAGTGCGACACCTGCACCTGGAACCTCGTCGCCGACGCGGTGAACAAGTGGGTCGCCGGGCGCAAGGCCGCCGGTGACTCCGCCGCCCAGATCAAGGCGAAGCTGGCCGAGTACGACCAGTGGGACCGCTACGACTACGACGGCGACGGCAACTTCAACGAGCCCGACGGCTACATCGACCACTTCCAGATCGTGCACGCCGGCGAGGACGAGTCCGCCGGCGGCGGCGCCCAGGGCGAGGACGCGATCTGGGCCCACCGCTGGTACGCCTTCGGTACCGACGCGGGCGCGACGGGCCCGGTCGGCAACCGGCTCGGCGGCACCCAGATCGGCGACACCGGCGTATGGGTCGGCGACTACACCGTGCAGCCCGAGAACGGCGGCCTCGGTGTCTTCGCGCACGAGTTCGGCCACGACCTCGGTCTGCCGGACCACTACGACACCACCAACACCGCCGAGAACTCCACCGGCTTCTGGACGCTGATGTCCTCCGGTTCGTGGCTCGGCACCGGCAAGGACGCCATCGGCAACCTGCCCGGCGACATGACCGCGTGGGACAAGCTCCAGCTGGGCTGGCTGAACTACGCCACCGCCAAGGCCGGCACGAAGTCGGCCACCACCCTCGGTGTCTCGGAGTACAACACCCCGAACAAGCAGGGTCTGGTCGTCACGCTCCCCAAGAAGACCGTGGTCACGCAGCTGGCGACCCCGGCCGAAGGCACCAAGCAGTGGTGGAGCGGCAGCGGTGACAACCTGAGCAACACCCTCACCCGCGATGTCGACCTCACCGGCAAGTCCTCCGCGAGCCTGGCCCTCAAGGGCTGGTACGACATCGAGGAGAACTACGACTACCTCTACACCGAGGCGTCCACCGACGGCGGCGCCACCTGGACCGCGCTGGACGGCACGATCGGCGGCGCACCGCTGCCGCGCGACGCCAGCGACAAGCCGGCTCTGACCGGTACCGCGGACTCGTACCAGGACATGGCGTTCCCGCTGGACGCGTACGCGGGCAAGTCGGTCAAGCTCCGCTTCCGTTACCAGAGCGACGGCGGCGTGGCCCAGAAGGGCTTCCTGGCCGACGCGATCACGCTGACCGCCGACGGCGCCACCGTGTTCAGCGACGGCGCCGAGAACGGTGACAACGGCTGGACCGCCGACGGCTTCACCGCCAAGGGCTCCACGTTCTCCTCGGAGTACCCGCAGTACTACATCGCGGAGAACCGGCAGTACGTCTCGTACGACAAGACCCTGAAGGTCGGCCCCTACAACTTCGGCTGGGCCGCGCCCAAGGAGAACTGGGTCGAGCACTACGCGTACCAGAACGGCCTGCTGGTCTGGCTGTGGGACACCTCGATGAGCGACAACAACGTCAGCGCGCACCCGGGCGCGGGCAAGATCCTCCCGATCGACGCCCACCCCAAGCCGCTGCTGTGGAAGGACGGCACGCTGCAGCGCAACCGCGTGCAGGCCTACGACTCCACGTTCACGAGGTCCCGCACCGACGCCATCACCCTGCACAAGAACGGCGTCGCCACCCGGATCGCGAGCCAGCCCGGCAACCCGGTCTTCGACGACAAGAACACCTACTGGTCCTCCGCGAACCCGACCGGCGGTGTGAAGGTGTCCCCCACCAACACCCGCATCACGGTCGTGTACGAGACCAGGGACGGCAGCACTATCACGATCGCGGTCGGCCCGTCCCGCAAGTGATCACGCATCGCCCGAAGTGACCGGATCGGCCCCCGTCCCCTGGTGGACGGGGGCCGATCCGCAGATCATGTGCTTATGGCCAGCGGCGGGTTCACCAGGCTCCCGAGCGGCGACGTCATCGTCGCCCTCCGGCTGCCCTCGCCCGGGGGCACCCCGGACGACCACATACGGGTGATCGTCGTCTCCGCGAACCGGCAGCGCGCCCTCACCCGGCTGCGCAACCTGGGCTTTCGCACCGCCCGTCTGGCGGGCAACCTCGAGCCGCCGACCGGCGACGAGATCAACGCCGTCCTGCACCACCCCGACGGCCTGGTCTGGCGGCGTATCCCGGCCGCCCCCGCAGAACCCTGGCAGTCCATCGCGGCCCTGCTGGGCCCGACCGCCCGGCGCCCCGCCACTCGCTGAGGGGCAGGCGCTACGCCGCGCCCATGACCGGCTTGCCGGTCAGCTCCGCGCCTGCGGCCCGCAGCTCGTCCGTCGCCCGGTCCGTCGTCTCCCGCATCACCCCGGCCGTCAGGTCCAGCAGCACCCGGGTGCGCAGGCCCGCGCGGACCGCGTCCAGCGCGGTGGCCCGCACGCAGTGGTCGGTGGCGATGCCGACCACGTCGACCTCGCTCACCCCGTGCCCGCTCAGCCACCGCGCCAGGCCGGTGCCGTTCTCGTCGGTGCCCTCGAAGCCGCTGTACGCGCCCGAGTAGTGGCCCTTGTCGAAGACCGCGTCCACCGCGCCCGAGGCGACCGCCGGGGCGAAGTTGGGGTGGAAGCCCACGCCCTCGGTGCCGGCCACGCAGTGCACCGGCCAGGTGTGGATGTAGTCCGGCCGCTCGGAGAAGTGGTCGCCCGGTTCGATGTGGTGGTCGCGGGTCGCCACGACGTAGCGGTAGCCGGCCGTGCCGTCCCCGATGAGGTCGGTGATCGCGGCGGCCACCCCCGCGCCGCCGGCGACAGCGAGGCTGCCGCCCTCGCAGAAATCGTTCTGCACGTCCACGACGATCAGTGCCCGGTGCATCAGGGGTCCGTCCTTCCGTTGCTCGCGGTCCATCGACTGTACGTACCGCGCCCTGTCCGCGGCAGGGCGCCTCAGTAGGTGACGTACTCCGTGGGCAGCGCCGGCTCGCCGCGGGAGAGCTGGGTGGCCGACAGCGGCAGACCGGCGCGCGCCTCGACGTGCCGGGTGCGCGCGGCCTCCAGCGGCTCCCGGGCGACGACCTCGCCGCCGGTCACCAGCGGCACCAGCAACTGCCGGTCCGCCAGCGCCGCCGGCACCGGCCCGGTGCCGACGACCTCGGCCTCCGCTACGCCGTCGGCGTCCAGCCGGCGCGCCGCCCACTTGCGGCCGCCGACGCTGGTCTTGCCGCCCATCGACTTCTTGGCGACCGGCACCAGGGGCGCGTCCGGGGCGTCGGAGGCGGCGCGGGCGACCAGCTTGTAGACCATCGAGCAGGTCGGGTGGCCGCTGCCGGTGACCACGGAGGTGCCCACGCCGTACGCGTCCACCGGCGCCGCCGCCAGCGAGGCGATGGCGTACTCGTCCAGGTCGGAGGTCACCACGATCCGGGTGTCCCTGGCCCCGAGGTCGTCCAGTTGCTGCCGCACCCGGTGGGCGAGCAGCAGCAGGTCGCCGGAGTCGATGCGCACCGCGCCGAGCTCCGGGCCGGCGATCTCGACGGCCGCGCGGACCGCCTCGGCCACGTCGTAGGTGTCGACCAGCAAGGTGGTGCCGCGGCCCAGGGACTCCACCTGGGCGGTGAAGGCGTCCCGCTCGTTGTCGTGCAGCAGGGTGAAGGCGTGCGCGCTGGTGCCGATGGTGGGCAGGCCGTACCGGAATCCGGCGGCCAGATTGCTCGACGAGACGAATCCGCCGACGTAGGCGGCGCGGGAGGCGGCCACCGCCGCCAGCTCGTGCGCCCGGCGGGCGCCCATCTCCATCAGCGGACGGCCGGCGGCCGCCACGGCCATCCGGGAGGCGGCGGCCGCGATGGCGCTGTCGTGGTTGAGGACCGACAGCACCACCGTCTCCAGCAGGACGGCCTCGGCGAAACTGCCCTCCACCCGCAGGATCGGCGAGCCGGGGAAGTACACCTCGCCCTCCAGGTAGCCGAGGACGTCGCCGCGGAAGCGGTAGTCCGCCAGCCACTTCAAGGTGGCGGCGTCCACGACCTGCTCGCGTTCCAGGAAGCCGAGGATGTCCGCGTCGAAGCGGAAGTTCGCCACCGCGTCGAGCAGGCGCCCGGTGCCGCCCACGACTCCGTACCGCCGACCTTCGGGCAGCCGGCGGGTGAACACCTCGAACACCGAACGGCGGTCGGCCGCACCGCTGCGCAGCGCGGCCTGCAGCATGGTCAGCTCGTACCGGTCGGTGAAGAGCGCGGTGGAGGGGACGGCCACGGGCAGCCCCAGGTCTGCAGAGCTCATGGCGAGGATGCTACCCCCAACTCTCGTCAGAGTGACGATTTCTCGGAGCCGGTTTCCCTGCGGGCGGGCTCTGGTGACAGCATGGGTCCCGTGAGTGTCGCCCCCGCAGAGATCGAACGGACCGAGTCGAGCGAGGCCCCCTTCGCGGTGCCGTCACCGGACGTTCCCTGGGTGACCGTCGTCCACAACGACCCGGTCAATCTCATGAGCTACGTGACCTACGTCTTCCAGGCGTACTTCGGCTACCCGAAGGACAAGGCCACCAAGCTGATGCTCGACGTCCATCACAAGGGGCGGGCCGTGGTCTCCAGCGGCACCCGCGAGGAGATGGAACGCGACGTGCAGGCGATGCACGGATACGGGCTCTGGGCCACGCTCACCCAGGACCGCTGATCACCCCACCGCCGAGCACCATGAGGACGGCTGAGACACACATGCCCGGGTACTTCGAGTCCACGCCCGGTGGGACCGCCGCCGTCGCGCTCGACGAGGTCGAGATCTCCATCCTGCGCAACCTGGTCGTCCAGCTCCTGGAGCTGATCGGGCCCGGGGACAGCGACGGCGGCACCGGCGACGGCGAGCCGGCCGACCCGTTCGCCGGGCTCTTCGAGGACGGCCCGACCAAGCCCCCGCGGGACCCGGCCCTGGCCCGGCTGTTCCCCGACGCGTACGAGGAGACGGCCGACTCCGCGGAGTTCCGCCGCTTCACCGAGAACGACCTGCGCGCCCGCAAACGCGGCGACGCCCTCGCGGTGGTGCGCAGCCTCGACGCGCTGAACCCGGGCCGCAGCGGGGGAGCGGTGCTGACCCTGGGCGAGGCCGGGGCCCTGCAATGGCTCGGGACCCTCAACGACCTGCGGCTGACCCTGGGGTCCCGGCTGGAGGTCACCGACGACGAGGAGAACGAGCTCTACCACCTCCCCGACTCCGACGAGCGCAAGCCGCTCGTCCTGGCCTATCTGTGGCTCGGGGGCCTTCAGGAGAGTCTGGTGGCGACCCTCCAGGTGTGATCGAGGCGTCCTCCGCCCGGGGGCTCCGTCCGGGGGCTCCGTCCGGGGGACTCAGCCCTCTCGCCGCTCACCCTCCGCTCGTCTCCCGTGCGCCCGTTGTCCGCTCAGGGGATGCTCGAATCCGGATAGCGATCACGTCACCGCGGCCGGGGGCATTCCCGTTCGGCGCACCTTTTGTCCGCTTCTTCCTGGGGCGTGTGACACATTTGCGCTGCGTGCCCGACGCCCGCCCCGTGATACGAATCCTCGACCACCGGCCATGACGCCACCCCAAGTCGCGGTCGGTCGCGTGGCCGGTCGACCCCGGCGTGCACCTCCAACCATCCGGGGGGATCGGAGCCCGGTCCGAGCCGTACAGGGCCGGCCGGGCATGGAGAAAGGCACAGCAGACATGACCTCGACGCAGGTCGAGCACGAATCCGGCAGCGGGGCCGAGGGAACCGCGACAGCGGAGGGCTACAAGCGGGCACTCAACGCCCGCCAGGTCCAGATGATCGCCATCGGCGGCGCCATCGGCACCGGCCTCTTCTACGGCTCCAGCACCGGCATCGCCACCATCGGACCCAGCCTGATCGCCTGCTACGCCGCCGCCGGCGTGGTGATCTTCTTCATCATGCGGGCCCTCGGCGAGCTCCTGACCTACCGCCCCACCTCCGGCAGCTTCGCCGACTACGCCCGCGAGTTCTTCGGGCCGTTCGCGGGCTTCGCCACCGGCTGGTCCTACTGGGCCCTGTGGGTCACCGCCTGCATGTCCGAGGTCACGGCCGCGGGCGCGTACCTCAACTTCTGGTGGCCGTCGATCCCGGTGTGGTCCACCGCCGCCGTCGCGCTCGTGGTGCTCTTCGTCGCGAACCTGGTCTCGGTCAAGCTCTTCGGCGAGCTGGAGTTCTGGTTCTCCACCATCAAGGTCACCGCCATCATCGCCATGATCGTCATCGGCGTCGGAGTGCTGACCTTCGGCTTCTCCGCCGCGGGCGACACCGCCTCGGTCACCCACCTGTGGGCCGACGGCGGCTTCGCGCCCAACGGCGCCTGGCAGGCCATGCTCGCCATGCAGGGTGTCATCTTCGCCTACCTCGGCGTCGAGCTGGTCGGCATCACCGCGGGCGAGGCCGAGAACCCCCAGCAGACCCTGCGCAAGGCGATCAACACCCTCCCGGTGCGCATCGGCATCTTCTACGTCGGCGCGCTGATCATCCTGCTGTCGGTCTTCTCCTGGACCAACTACACCCCCGGCGTCAGCCCGTTCGTCCAGGTCTTCGCCCAGGTCGGCATCCCCGGCGCGGCCGGGATCATGAACTTCGTGGTCCTCACCGCCGCCCTGTCCTCGTGCAACTCCGGCATCTACTCCACCGGCCGCATGCTGCGCGGCCTGGCCGCCAACGGCGAGGCTCCCCGCCCCATGGGCAACCTCAGCGGCCGGCACCTGCCGCTGCCCGCACTCGTCGGGTCCACCCTGGTCATGGGCATCGGCGTGATCGTCAACGTGGTTTCGCCCGGCAAGGCCTTCCTCTACATCACCTCGGTCGCCACCTGCGCGGGGCTGTGGACCTGGATCATGATCCTTGCCGCGCACCTGCGGTACCGGGCCAGGGTCCGCGCCGGGCTGCTGCCCGCCTCCGACTTCCGGATGCCGGGCGCCCCCGTCACCAACTGGCTGGCCATCGCCGCCCTGCTGCTCGTCGTCGTCCTCATGGCGATCGACGCCGACACCCGGCTCGGCCTGTACGTGTGGCTCGTGTGGTCGGCCGTGCTCGCCGTCGGCTACCACGCCGCCAAGCGGCGCACCCCCACCGACGCGGCGCTGGCCCTCGCCCAGAAGTAGCCCCGCGGACCGGCCCCCGGCCGGTGTCCCGGCAGTCGGCCTCCCTCCTCCCGTACGGGGGCCGACTGCTTATCCTGGCGACCATGCTGACCCTCACCCGTGCCCTGCACGACGCCCTCGTCGCCCACGCCCGTGCCGACCACCCCGACGAGGCGTGCGGCGTCATCGCGGGGCCGGCCGGCACCGGCCGGCCCGAGCGGCACATCCCGATGCTCAACGCGGCCCGCTCGCCCACGTTCTACGAGTTCGACTCCGGGGACCTGCTCAAGCTCTACCGCGACATGGACGACCGCGACGAGGAACCGGTCGTCGTCTACCACTCGCACACCGCCACCGAGGCCTACCCCTCGCGCACCGACATCTCCTACGCAGGCGAACCGGGCGCGCACTACGTGCTGGTCTCCACCGCCGACACCGACGATGCCGGGCCCTTCCAGTTCCGTTCCTTCCGGATCGTGGACGGCGAGGTCACCGAGGAACCCGTCGAGATCGTCGACTCCCGCACCTGAGACGGCCTCGTCCGCATCATGGGACGGCCGTCTCTGCCGGCCGGGGGGAATCGATACGATGACCCCATGGTTCTCCACGACGTGAGCGACAACGCGCCGGGCACCCTGCTCGTGGCGCGGCTGTACGTCGACTTGTGCCGCCTCGCCGGCGCGGCATGTCCCCGCCCCTGACGCGCCGACCGCCCCCGCTCGCGCGCTCCGGGCCGCCCACCGGACCCCGTCCGCCGGGCCGCGCACACCGGGACGCCGCACCGCCGCCCGCACCACACGACGCCCCTTCCGACTGGAGCCCCGCATGGCCATCGAGGTCCGCATCCCGACCATCCTTCGCAGCTACACCGGCGGCGCCAAGGCCGTCGACGGCAGCGGCAGCACGATCGACGAGCTCCTCACCGACCTCGACAGCCGCCACCCGGGCATCCGCGAGCGCATCGTCGACGCCGCCGCCGGCGGCGAACTGCGGCGCTTCGTGAACGTCTACCTCAACGACGAGGACGTCCGCTTCCTGGACGGCATCACCACCAAGCTGACCGACGGCGACAGCGTCACCATCCTGCCCGCCGTCGCGGGTGGAATGGCCTGATGCGGTACGACAGCCCGCTGGCAGCCGTCGGCAACACCCCGCTGGTACGGCTGCCGCGCCTGTCCCCGTCCGCCGAGGTCGGCGTCTGGGCCAAGCTGGAGGACCGCAACCCCACGGGCTCCGTCAAGGACCGCCCGGCCCTGCACATGGTCGAGCAGGCCGAACGCTCCGGACGCCTCACCCCCGGCTGCACGATCCTGGAGCCCACCTCGGGCAACACCGGCATCTCGCTGGCCATGGCCGCGAGGCTCAAGGGCTACCGCATGGTCTGCGTCATGCCCGAGAACACCTCCTCCGAGCGGCGCGAACTGCTCACCATGTGGGGCGCCGAGATCATCCCCTCCCCGGCCGCCGGCGGCTCCAACACCGCCGTGCGCGTCGCCAAGGAGCTCAGCGCGCAGCACCCCGACTGGGTGATGCTCTACCAGTACGGCAACCCCGACAACGCCGGCGCCCACTACGCGACCACCGGCCCCGAGATCCTCGCCGACCTCCCGTCCGTCACCCACTTCGTCGCCGGGCTCGGCACCACCGGCACCCTCATGGGCGTCGGCCGCTACCTGCGCGAGAAGGTGCCCGGCGTACAGATCGTCGCCGCCGAGCCGCGCTACGACGACCTCGTCTACGGACTGCGCAACCTCGACGAGGGCTTCATCCCCGAGCTCTACGACGAGTCCGTCCTCACCACCCGCTTCTCGGTCGGCTCGGCGGACGCCGTCGCCCGCACCCGCGAACTGCTCCAGCAGGAGGGCATCTTCGCCGGTGTCTCCACCGGCGCCGCCCTGCACGCCGCCCTCGGCGTCGCCCGCAAGGCCGAACGCGCGGGCGAACGGGCCGACATCGTGTTCGTCGTCGCCGACGGCGGCTGGAAGTACCTGTCGACCGGCATCTACACCGCCGAGTCCACCGAGGCGGCCGTCGCCGCCCTGCACGGCCAGCTCTGGGCCTGAGCCTCACGCCCCCCAGCGGCGCCCCCGTCCCGGCGAAGTTCCGGCGACGAGGGCGCCGTACTGGTGATTCCGCCCACAACGGGGCTCCGCAGAGGAGCAAGGGCAGCCCGAGCGCCTTACGCTCAAGCACATGGCGGGTCGCTCCCGCCCTCCCCCCATTCCCGTACGGAATGGGGCATCGTGGCGCGCCAACGCAAGACCCCCGGAACAATCCACGGAGGTTTCTGCACATGAAGCTCACCGTCGTCGGCTGCTCGGGGTCGTTTCCGTCCGCGGACTCGGCCTGCTCCAGCTACCTCGTCGAGGCCGACGGCTTCCGGTTGCTGCTCGACATGGGTAATGGCGCCCTCGGCGAGCTGCAACGCCACTGCGGTCTCTACGACCTCGACGCCGTCCTGCTGAGCCATCTGCACGCCGACCACTGCATCGACATGCTCGGCTACTTCGTCGCACGCTACTACCGTCACGAGGGCGGCCCCGCCCACGCCATCCCCGTCTACGGACCGGAAGGCACCGAGCGCCGCCTCGCGAGCGCCTACGGGGACGTGCCCGACGAGAAGTGCATGAGCGAGGTCTTCGACTTCCGCACCCTCGGCCCCGGAGCGTTCCGGCTCGGCCCCTTCACCGTCACCGCGGACATGGTCAGCCACCCCGTCGAGGCCTACGGCTTCCGCATCGAGCACGCCGGCCGCACCCTCACCTACTCCGGTGACACCGGCCGGAGCGATGCCCTGCTGACCCTGACCGAGGGCACCGACCTCTTCCTGTGCGAGGCCTCCTTCACGCACGGCAAGGAGGACATCCCCGGCCTGCATCTCAACGGCCGCGAGGCCGGCGAGTACGCCGACCGCGCAGGCGCCGGCCGCCTCGTCCTCACCCACATCCCGCCGTGGACCGACCCCCAGGTCAACCTCGACGACGCCCGCGCGGTCTACGACGGCCCGGTCGAGCTGGCGAAGGCGGGCGCGGTCTACGAGATCTGACGGCCCCGGCACGCACGAGGCACGGATGAGGCACGGATTAGGCCCCCGGAACCTGGTCGGTTCCGGGGGCCTCGTTCATGCGGCGCGGGCGCGGTCGCTAGGCCTTGGTGAGGTCCTCGATCTCCTCCTCGGGCTCGCGGCCCGGGGTGGGGAGGTTGAACTTGACGATGGTGAAGCGGAAGACCACGTAGTAGATCGCGGCGAAAGCCAGGCCGATCGGGATGATCAGCCAGGGCCTCGTGTCCCGGCTCCAATAGAGGGCATAGTCGATCAGTCCCGCGGAGAAGTTGAAGCCCGCGTGCACTCCCAGTCCCCACGTCACGGCCATGGAGACCGCGGTGAGGACGGCGTGCACGGCGTACAGCAGCGGCGCGACGAACATGAAGGAGAACTCGATCGGCTCGGTGACACCGGTGACGAAGGAGGTCAGGGCCAGGGAGATCATCATGCCCAGGACGGCCTTGCGGCGCTCGGGGCGTGCGGCGTGCGCCATGGCGAGTGCGGCGGCCGGCAGCGCGAACATCATGATCGGGAAGAAGCCCGACATGAACTGCCCCGCCGTCGGGTCGCCGGCCAGGAAGCGGCCGTAGTCGCCATGGGTGACCACTCCCGCTGCATTGGTGAAGTCGCCGAGTTGGAACCAGGCCACCGTGTTGACGAACTGGTGCATGCCGATCGGGATCAGCGCGCGGTTGACCAGCCCGAACAGGCCCGCGCCGACAGAACCGAGGCCGGTCATCCATTCGCCGAAGTTGCTGATGCCGTCGCCTATGGGCTCCCACACCAGGCCGAAGAAGACGCCGACGAGGAGGCCAACGAACGCCGTGATGATCGGCACAAGGCGGCGGCCGTTGAAGAAGCCGAGCCAGTCGACGAGCTTGGTGCGGTGGAACCGCTGCCACAGCACCGCCGACAGCAGGCCCATGACGATGCCGCCGAGAACACCCGGGTTGTTGAAGGTCGCGAGTATGTCCGCGCCCTTCTGGATCTTGGCGTCGGTGACCGGGAAGGCCTCCAGCACCTTGGAGTAGACCAGGAAGCCGACGAGGGCGGCGAGCGCGGTCGATCCGTCGGACTTCTTGGCGAAGCCGATGGCCACGCCCACACAGAACAGCAGCGGAAGGGCACCGGTGAGGGCGCTGCCCGCCTTGTCGAAGACGGACGCGACCGTGTCCCAGCCGAGGCCGTCGGCCCCGAAGACATCGGGCTGTCCCAGCCGGACCAAGAGGCCCGCCGCCGGCAGGACGGCGATCGGCAGCTGGAGGCTGCGGCCGATCTTCTGCAGGCCCTGGAAAAGGCCGGAGCCCCGCTTCTTCGCCGCGGGAGCCGCCGTGGGGGTGGCGGTCGTCATGGAGGTCCTCCTGGTCTGAACCACTCAGTGGTGTAGACCAGTCTTAACACGCACTTGACGCGCAGAGGAACGTTTGGCTCCGTGTGGTCTAGACCACATGTCGGAGTGTGGTGCCTCCGCTACGCCTTGAGGTTGTCCCGTGCCATCTCCTCCGCGACCTCCTCCGGCTCCCGCCCCGGCGTCGCCAGGTCGAACCGCGTGATCACCAGCCGGAAGAGCACGTAGTAGACCGCCGCGAACACCAGCCCGATCGGGATGATCAGCCACGGCCTGGTCGCCAGCGACCAGTTCACGACGTAGTCGATGAGGCCGGCCGAGAAACTGAAACCGTCGTGCACCCCCAGTGCCCAGGTGACCGCCATCGAGACGCCCGTCAGCACCGCGTGGATCGCGTACAGCGCCGGCGCGATGAAGAGAAAGGAGTACTCCACGGGCTCCGTGATCCCCGTGACCAGCGAGGTCAGCCCCACCGACAGCATCAGGCCGCCGACCTCCTTGCGGCGCTCCGGGCGGGCGCAGTGCGTGATGGCCAGCGCCGCGGCGGGCAGCGCGAACATCATGATCGGGAAGAAGCCCGACATGAACTGCCCCGCCGTCGGGTCGCCCGCCAGGAACCGGTTGATGTCCCCGTGCGCCACCTGGCCGTCCGGCTTGGTGAAGTCGCCGAACTGGAACCACACGAAGACGTTCAGGAATGTGTGCAGGCCCACCGTGAGCAGGGCCCGGTTCGCGACGCCGAAGATGCCCGCGCCCCACGACCCCAGATCGCTCAGCCACTGGCTGAAGCTCGTCAGGCCGTCACCGACCGGCGGCCACACCCACAGCGACAGTGCCGCGAAGCCGATGGCCACGAAGGACATGATGATGGGGACCAGCCGCCGCCCGTTGAAGAAGCCCAGCCAGTCCACCAGCCGCGTGCGGTGGTAGCGCTGCCAGAAGAAAGCGGTCAGCAGCCCGATCACGATCCCGCCGAACACCCCCGGATTCTGGTACGCGGCGGGGGCCGCCGCCGAGGGCGTGCCCGGTGGGATGCAGGCGCCGCTGATCATGCTGGCCTGCACGAAGACCGTTCCGCGCGGGCAGTCCTGCGGGAACTGGTGCAGCACCCCGTAATAGACGAGAAAGCCCACGACAGCCGCCAGCGCCGTCGAACCGTCCGCCTTCTTCGCCATGCCGATCGCGACACCGACCGCGAACAGCAGCGGCAGCCCCAGCGAGCCGTCCAGCAGCGCGCCGCCCGCGCCGTTGAACACCCTCGCCACGTTGTCCCAGCCCAGACCCTCGGCGCCGAACACATCGGGCTGCCCCAGCCGGTTCAGGATGCCGGCCGCCGGCAGTGCCGCGATGGGCAGCTGCAGGCTGCGCCCCATCTTCTGCAGCCCCTGGAAGAGCGTGCCCGTCCACCTGCGGCCGGGGCGCGGACCTGCGGCGGCGTCCGAGCTCATGGGCACTACCTCCTGGCGGGTAATGTGGTGTAGACCAGTTGAGGCGCGGCTGTGTCTGTGATGCATCCCCGCAAATGCGGTCCACACCTGCACTACCGTGTGAAATCGGACCGAACGGCCGAGACAACCAGGAGCTACAGATGGCCAGCAAGGCAGAGAAGATCGTCGCCGGGCTCGGCGGACTCGACAACATCGAGGAGATCGAGGGCTGCATCACCCGCCTCCGCACTGAGGTCGCCGACCCCTCCCTCGTCGACGACGCCGCGCTCAAGGCCGCCGGCGCCCACGGCGTCGTCAAGATGGGCAACGCCATCCAGGTCGTCATCGGCACCGACGCCGACCCCCTCGCCGCCGAGATCGAGGACATGCTCTGACCCCGGCCGCCGGCCACTGATCACCCGCAAGGGGCCCGTTCCGCAACCGGCGCGGGCCCGCGGTTCACTTGCGGCTAGGCTCGTCGCCATGTCTCGTATCGACGGCCGCACACCCGACCAGCTCCGCCCTGTCACCATCCAGCGTGGCTGGACCAAGCACGCCGAAGGATCGGTACTCGTCTCCTTCGGCGACACCAAGGTCCTCTGCACCGCCTCCGTCACCGAAGGCGTGCCCCGCTGGCGCAAGGGCAGCGGCGAAGGCTGGGTGACCGCCGAGTACTCCATGCTTCCGCGCTCCACCAACACCCGCGGCGACCGCGAATCCGTACGCGGCAAGATCGGCGGACGCACCCACGAGATCTCCCGCCTCATCGGCCGCTCCCTGCGCGCCGTCATCGACCACAAGGCGTTCGGCGAGAACACCGTCGTCCTCGACTGCGACGTCCTCCAGGCCGACGGAGGCACCCGCACCGCCGCCATCACCGGCGCCTACGTCGCCCTCGCCGACGCCGTCACCTGGATGCACGGCCGCAAACTCCTCCGTGCCAAGGCCCAGCCGCTGAAGGGCACCGTCAGCGCCGTCAGCGTCGGCATCATCGACGGCGTCCCCATGCTCGACCTCTGCTACGAGGAAGACGTCCGCGCCGAGACCGACATGAACGTCGTCTGCACCGGCGACGGCCGCTTCGTCGAGGTCCAGGGCACCGCCGAAGGCCAGCCCTTCGACCGCAAGGAGCTGGGCTCCCTGCTCGACCTGGCCGTCGGAGGCTGCGTCGAACTCGACGCACTGCAGCGCGCGGCACTCGAAGAGCTCGAACAGATCACCAAGAGCTGACCAAGAAACGGTCGGGCGAACGCAACCCAGCGACGGGCCGGTGCGTGTCTACTGACATGCACTCACGCACCCGCCGCCGCCTCGCCGCACTCGTCGTCGCCACCGCACTCGGCGCCGCCGCCCTCACCGGCTGCGGCGCCGCCGACGCCGTCAACGCCGTCGACAAAGCCCTCGACTGCGCCACCGTCGCCGCCCAGGTCGCCGGTGACGTCCAGAACCTCCAGAACGCGGTGAGCAACGCGGGCAACAACCCGCAAGGTGCCGCCGACGCGCTCGACCAGATCGCCGACCACCTCGCCACCCTCGGCAGCAAGACCGACAACGCCGACGTCACCAAGGCCGTCGACGACCTCCGACAAGCCGTCGAGACGGCCCGCGCCGCAGCCGAAGCCGGCCAGGCCCCCGACATCGCCCCCGTCGCCGACGCCGCCGCCGGGCTCTCCAAGGTCTGTGCTCCCGGCTGACCGGGATAATCGGACCATGCCGCACACCCGTCTGGTCCTCGCCACCCGCAACGCCCACAAGGTCGCCGAACTCCACGCCATCCTGGCCGACGCCGGACTCGGCGTGGAACTCGTCGGCGCCGACGCCTACCCCGAGATCCCCGACGTCAAGGAAACCGGCGTCACCTTCGCCGAGAACGCCCTCCTCAAGGCCCACGCCCTCGCCCAGGCCACCGGACTGCCCGCCGTGGCCGACGACTCCGGCCTCTGCGTCGACGTCCTCGGGGGCGCCCCCGGCATCTTCTCCGCCCGCTGGGCCGGCAAGCACGGCGACGACCGCGCCAACCTCGGCCTTCTCCTCGCCCAGCTCTCCGACATCGACACCCCCCACCGCGCCGCCCACTTCATGTGCGCCGCCGCCCTCGCCCTCCCCGACGGCACCGAACACGTCGTCGAGGGCCGACTCCTGGGCACGCTGCGCTTCGGCCCCGAGGGCGCGGGCGGCTTCGGCTACGACCCGATCCTCCAGCCGCTGGGCGAGTCCCGTACCTGCGCGGAGATGACGCCGGAGGAGAAGAACGCCATCAGCCACCGCGGCCAGGCCTTCCGGGCCCTGGTGCCGGTGGTGCGGGAACTGGTGGGGTGAGACGACGAGGGCGCGGCACCTACAGGTGCCGCGCCCTCAGCGGTGGGCCCGGTGGGACTCGAACCCACGACACACCGGGTCTAAGCCGGAGTCCTCTGGCCAGCTGGGATACGGGCCCGCTGGGCCAACTCTACTGGCTCGGCCCGCTCACCTGCCCGGTCATGAGGCGCCGGGCCGCCCTCGCCGGGCAAAAGTGGCGGTCTGGCTGTGGCAGGAGGGGCACAGATACCGGAGATTGCCGATCCGGTTGTCGAGCCGGTCCCCGTTGATGTGATCGATCTCCAACGCGATGGGCAGGCTCTGCCACACGGGCCCCGTGCCGCAGGCGCCGCACACGTAGGTCAGGCCCGTTTCCTGCAACGCCCGGTGGAGCAAGCGGCGGCTGGTGCGCGGGCTGTCCGATGGGAGCAGCCGCAAGATGTCCGCGGCGGGCTTGCGCCTCTGTGACGGGACACCGCGAGCATGCGCCTGCCCCGTGAAGTGCGCGTTGGACAGGCCCTGTTCAGCGATGGCCTGTTTGATCCTCCTCCTGGATGTCCCGTTGTCCGGCAGACCGAGGCTCCGGACCACGCCCGCGAGGCTTGTCGACCCGGCGACCGCCGCGCGAATGTCGTCAACACCGAGGGTGCGGGGCCTGACGGCTGGCCCCTGCGCGAAATGGGAGGTGTCGACGCCGAAATAAGCCGGCCTGCGGGCGATGTGCCGGTAAGCGCTGTCGTACGGGGCCACGTCCAGGTGTTCGAGGATCTCCCGGATGGAACCGCAGCGTGACGCGGCCTCCTCAAGGATCTTCTTCGTGTACCTGCGAGGTTGCTTACGTGGCAGTGACTCATCGATGAAATGCCCTGTGTCGATGCCGTAGTGCTTCGGGCGCTCCCTCAAATACCGCAGGGGGCCGCTGCCGAGCGGTTGCCCGAGTCGCCGGAGCATGTCCACCGGACCGCGGGACTCTGCTGCGCAGGACGTGAGGGAGGCCCGGGCATAGCCCGGGCTGTCGTAGAGGCGCGACATCTACGAGACCGCCCCCCGGCGCTTGCGGCCGCGATATGTGTCGGTGGTCGCATGGCAGTTGGGGCAGAGCAGTCGCAGGTTCTCCTGCCGGTTGTCCCACCAGTCCCCGTTGACGTGGTCGACTTCGAGGCGCAGCGGCTTGCCGTTCCACTGCGGCCCGGTGCCGCACATCGCACAGTTGTCCTCGACACCGCTGCCGAGCAGGTGCCTGCGCAGCCGGGCGCTGGGCATCCGTCCGTCCTCGGGTGCTCCGCGGGTCAGTCGGTCGCGCAAGGGGATTCCGGCGCGGCGCGGCGGCCACCGGGGTTCAGGATGAAGTGCGAGGTGTCGATGCCCAGGCGCGCGATGCGGCGGCCGATGTGCGCCTGATTACCGCCGACCGGGCTGATGCCGAGTCGTCGTACCACGTCCGCGATGCTGGTCGACTCCTGGACGACGGCCCGCAGCCGCCGCTCGGTGTGGCGAACCCCTTCCGGCTCGAAGTGTGTGCAGTCGATCTCCCAGGCGGCGAGCAACTTGCGCAGGTAGGCGCGGCTGCCGTTCGTGGGTGTCCCGCCGAGTGCGGTGATCACCTCTGAGAACGACCGGCAATCGGCAACCGCCCGCTCGACGAGCTCCCGTGTGTACCTGATGGGCATATGTCCCCCCATCCGATCTGGTGTTGCACTTTCGCACGGAATAACGACCCGTTCGTACGACGGTTACGCCGTCCGGGAATACGCCAAGGGCGCCCGGCACACGTTGTGCGGGGCGCCCTTCGGGGAGGGCCGGGAGACCTAGGCGTCCTTGAGGACCTGGCGCTGGTGGCCGAGGCCGTCGATCTCGAGCTCGACGACGTCGCCGGCCCGCAGGTACGGCTTGGGCTCGGGTTGGCCGAGGGCGACGCCGGCCGGGGTGCCGGTGTTGATGACGTCGCCGGGGTAGAGGGTCATGAACTGGCTGAGGTAGCGGACGACTTCGGCGACCGGGAAGATCTGGTCCGCCGTGCTGCCGTCCTGCTTGAGGTCGCCGTTGACCCACAGCCGCAGGCCGAGGGCCTGGGGGTCGGGGACGTCGTCGGCGGTGACGAGCCAGGGGCCGAGGGGGTTGAAGGTCTCGCAGTTCTTGCCCTTGTCCCACTGGCCGCCGCGTTCGATCTGGAAGGCGCGTTCGGAGACGTCGTGGGCGACGGTGTAGCCGGCGACGGCGGCGAGGGCTTCCTCGGGGGAGGCGGCGTAGCGCAGTTCGCGGCCGATGACGACGGCGAGTTCGACCTCCCAGTCGGTCTTGAGGCTGCCGCGGGGGACGAGGACGGTGTCGTCGGGGCCGACGACGGTGTCGGGGGCCTTCATGAAGAGGATCGGCTCGGTGGGGATGGCGGCGCCGGTCTCGGTGGCGTGGTCGTGGTAGTTCAGGCCGATGCAGACGATCTTGCCGATGCCGGCGAGCGGGGGGCCGGTGCGCAGGTCGTCGGCGTCGAGGGCGGGCAGGCTGCCGGTCTCGGCGGCCTCGCGGATGCGGTCGAGGGCGGCGGGGTCGGCGAGGAGGGTGCCGTCGATGTCGGGGGTGAGGGCGGACAGGTCGCGCAGGACGCCGTCCTGGTCGAGAAGGGCCGGGCGTTCGGCTCCGGCGGGGCCGACTCGCAGCAGCTTCACGAGACTCTCCGGTGGGTCGAGGGATTACGGCGGGTTCATTTCCGATGGGGACGGTCATCGGAGGTCTTGGGTGATCCTCCAGCGGAGGGGGTGTCGCCCGCAACCCCCTTCCCATGGTGTGGACGGCGCAGCCAGGCGCGCTCGGCGGCGGTCCAGGTGGTGGACGTGGCGAGGTAGAGCCCGGCGGCCGGCGGCATGACCGCGGCGCTGATCAGGGTGGCGAAGGAGAGCAGCGGCAGGTGCCGGGCGAGGCCGGTGGCCTCGGGGGCGGCTTTGCGGGCGCGGCGGTAGGAGAGGAGGGCCACGGCGGCGACGACCGCGAGGACGGTGGCGTGCACGGGTGTGTCCCAGTGTTCGCCGAGGCGGGTGCCGGAGGAGGCGTGGTAGAGGACGGCGAAGGCCGGCAGTTGGAGCAGGGTGGGCAGGATGCCGGCGAGCGGCGAGGTGCCTTCGGCGGTGTGGAGGGCGGTGAGGGCGCGCTGGAGTTCGCGGGGGTCGCGCCCGTGGGTGCGGCGCAGTTCGGTGACGCGGGGTGCGAGGGCGGCGCGGGCGCGTTCGCCGCGTGCGGCGGCGCGGGCGAGGGGGTGGAGGGCGAGTCGTACGAGGACGGTGAAGGCGATGACGGCGGCTGCCGGGGCGGCGGCGTGGCCGGTGAGGGGGGCCAGGAGGCCGGTCAGGGAGTGCAGGAGGTGCGGGAGGACGGACATGGTGGCGGGAACCCTCCGCGGGTCTCGTCGTGCCGGACACGGTGGTGGTCGGCGTGACGGGCGGCGTGCGGGCTGCGCGGGTGGCAGGTGCGCTACGCGGCCGTCGGGACGGGACGGCCGGGGGCCCGGGGGCGTGGGCGGCCGGAGGCGTCGGGGTCGCGCTGGGGGAGGAAGGCGGTGCGGCGTTCGCGGTCGCGCAGGGCGGTGCGGACGCGTCCGCGGGGGACGGGCGGGGAGCCGGCGGCGGTGTGGAGGGCGCGGCCGAGCAGGATCGCGGCCGCGGTGGCGGTGGCGGCCGCGGCGAGTGCGCCGGTGAGTCCGGTGTGGGTGAGGAGCAGCCCGGCGAGGAGGGCGAGGGCCGTGAGGCCGATGACGGTGCGCGCCCGCAGTGCCGCGTCCTCGGTGCGGGTCATTGGGTCCTCCTCTCCGTCCGCCGGGTGGGCTGGGTCTTGTGGGGTGATGACGTTCGTGGGGCCGGCGGGGTTCCGCGGTGGCGCGCCGGGTTTCCGGCGGCCGTGCGGGGATTCCTCCGATGTCTGGCGGGGTGCGGTCGTCCGGGCGGGTGGCTGCCGCCGGTGGACCTACCCCGCGAGGACCCGCGACACCGTGTAGATGGCCAGGCCCGCGAGGGCGCCGACGACCGTTCCGTTGATCCGGATGAACTGCAGGTCCCGGCCGACGTTCGCCTCGATCTTGCGCGTGGTCTGCTCGGGGTCCCAGCCGGCGATGGTGTCGGTGATCAGGGCGGTGATCTCGTCGCGGTAGGTGGTGACGACGTAGGTGGCGGCGTCCTCCAGCCAGCCGTCGATCTTGGCGGTGAGCCGCGGGTCCTCGGTCATGCGCGCGCCCAGCGACAGCAGTGAGGCGCGGGCGCGCAGCCGCAGTTCGCTGCGTTCGTCCTCGGCCGCGGCGACGATCATGCTGCGGACCGAGCTCCACGCGGACTCGATGAGGTCCTGGACTTCGTGACGTTCGATGAGGTCCTTCTTCAGCCGCTCCACGCGCCTGCGGGTGTCGGGGTCGGACTGGAGCTCAGTGGCGAAGTCGGCGAGGAAGGTGTCGAGGGCGCCGCGTGCCGGGTGTTCGGGCATGTCGCGCATCTCGGCGGTGAAGCGCACCAGTTCCTTGTAGATCCGCTCGCCGACCTTGCGGTCGACGAAGCGCGGGGTCCAGCCGGGCGCGCCGCCCTGGACGGCGTTCATCACCGAGTCGCCGTGCTCGTTCAGCCAGTCGTGGGCCCGTACGCAGACCAGGTCGACCATCCGCCGGTGGCCGCCGTCGGCGACGATCCGTTCCAGCATCTTCCCTATGCCGGGGGCGATCTCCTGTGCGTCGGCCCGGCGGGTGATGGCTTCGCCGACCACGGCCTGGACGTCGGAGTCGCGCAGCACCGTCAGGGCGCCGCGCAGGGCCGCCGCGCCTTGTTCGGTGACGCGGTCGGCGTGTTCGGGGTCCTCGAGCCAGGTGCCGAGGCGGTGGGCGATGCCGACTTTGCGCAGCCGGGTGCGTACGACGGTCTCGGACAGGAAGTTCTCGCCGACGAAGTCGCCGAGGGTGCGGCCGAGGGCGTCCTTCTTGGTGGGGATGATGGCGGTGTGCGGGATGGGCAGGCCGAGTGGCCTGCGGAAGAGCGCGGTCACGGCGAACCAGTCGGCGAGGGCGCCGACCATGCCGGCTTCGGCGGCGGCGGCGACGTAGCCGCTCCATGTGCCGGCGCCGGCCGACTCCGCCCATTTGGCGAGGCCGTACACCACGGTGGCGGCCAGCAGCAGGCCGGTGGCGATCACCTTCATGCGGCGGACGCCGCGCCGCCTGTCCTCGTCGGCGGGGCTGTAGGAGAACGCCGGAGTCGCGTTCTCACCCGTTGCGGTCACCGGAGTCCTCTCCATCCGTCGCACCCGTCTCCCTTCCGCGTATTGCGCACGCCACACTCACCAGTTGGAACGAACAACGGGTTCCCGGCGTCCGAGAGAGCAGACGGCCGGGTCCGGCGCTCTCCATGGGATCATGAGTGGGGTCGGATCGCGCCGGTTTCCGACGCCCCCCTGCCCAGGAGTTGAGCACCGCGTGACCAGAACGACCGGTTATGCCCTGCTCGCCGGACTCACCGCCCTGGTGGCGGTCGTCTCTGCGGCGATCTTCGTCATGGTCGGCCGTGCGGATGTCTCGGCCCGTACGGGGCGTCCGGCCCTGGCGCCCGGCACCGCCGCGCCGGCTGTCGCGGGTTCCTGGGTCGGCACGTGGTCCACCTCTCCTGCCGGGGGTGAGCCCGGTACCCGGAGCGGGTACCCCGGATGGTCGATCCGCAACGTGGTGCACACCAGTGTCGGAGGCACCTCCGTGCGGGTGCACCTGTCCAATGTCTTCGGCACCGCGCCGCTGGTGATCGCGCGCGCCAGCGTCGCCCGCGCCGCGGGGGGCGGCGGCGCGGCGGCCGTCGAGGACACCATGCGCACGCTGAGCTTCGCCGAGCGGGAGTCGGTGACGATCCCGGCGGGCGGGGGCGTCGTCAGCGACCCGGTGCAACTGACCGTGCCGCAGCGGGCCGATCTGCTGGTCACCACGTTCACGGCGCTGCCTTCAGGGCCGGTGACCTACCATCCGCAGGCCCGGCAGATCTCGTTCATGGCGCGGGGCGAGCGCACCGCGCAGGTCTCGGGGGTGTCGTACCGGACGCGGAGTCCGTACTGGCGGTATGTCAGCGGCGTGGATGTCTTCAGCGCGCGGGCGGCGGGCGCGGTGGTGTTCCTCGGCGACTCCATCACCGACGGTCTCACCTCCACCTTCGGTGCCAACCGCCGCTGGCCGGACTACCTGTCGGACCGTCTGTCGGCCTCCGCGGACCGGCGGCTGCGTCTGGGGGTGCTCAACCAGGGCATCAGCGGCAACCGGGTGCTTCGCGACGGCGTCGCGGGGGACAATCCGAGCGCGCTGCGCCGGCTGGACCGCGATGCGCTGTCCCAGACGGGGGTCCGCACGATGATCGTGGAGCTGGGTATCAACGACATCATCCGGCCGCCGCAGGAGGCCGACGCGGACGCCGTGGTGGCCGGGCTGCGACAGATCGTGGCACGCGGCCACGCCCGCGGGATACGGGTGATCGGCGGGACGCTGCTGCCTTTCGAGGGCCACCGCCGGTTCGGCCCGGCGACCGAGGCGGTGCGGCAGCGGGTCAACGCGGCGATCCGGTCGGGCACGGTGTACGACGCGGTGATCGACTTCGACAAGGCGCTGCGTGACCCGTACCGTCCGACGAGGATGCGGGCCGGTTTCGACTCCGGCGACCATCTGCACCCCGGCGACGCGGGCTTCCGCCGGATGGCCGAGGCCGTCCGGCCTGCGCTGCTCAGGGGTTCCGCCGCCGCGAAGGTGTGACGGGACCCGGGGCGAGGACTGCACGGACTTCACGAGGAATTCAAAGGGCGGCGATGACGGATCACGCGGGCGGCCTGCCCGGTTACGCCGGGCACTTCACCGAGCCCGAGGGCTATCTGGACTTCGCCCGGTACGGGCCGCCCTCGCGTGACGTGCTGGAGGCGACGGCGGCCGCGCTGGCCGACTCCGCCGGGGCCGACCACACCACCGTCAACGAGCTCATGCGCGCCGAGCCGCGGGCGCGCGCCGCGGCGGGCCGGCTGGCGGGCACGGACACCGCGCACGTGGCGCTGCTGCCCAATGCCTCCACCGGGCTGTTCCACGCGGCGTTCGGCCTGGCCGGGGGCTCGGTCCTGGTGCCTGCCGCGGACTTCCCGGCCAACCACTACCCGTGGCGGCGCAGCGCGGCCCTGGGCCGTGCGGTGCCGCGCTGGCTCGACTCGGCGCCCACTCCTGAGGCGGTGCGGGCCGCCCTGACCGACGAGGTGGTCGCGGTCTCGGTCAGTGCCGTGGACTTCCGCACCGGCTACCGCGCCGATCTGGCCGCACTGCGCGAGGTCATCGGAGACCGGCTGCTGATCGTCGACGCCATGCAGGCCTTCGGTGTCGCCGAGCTGCCCTGGCAGGCCGCGGACGTCGTGGTCGCCGGCGGTCAGAAGTGGCTGCGGGCCAGCTGGGCTACGGGCTTCGCCGCGGTGTCGGACCGGGCCCTGGAGCGGCTGGAGCCGACGCTTGCGGGCTGGACGGGGGTGACGGACGTCGGTGTCTTCGACGACACCGAGCATCCGCCGGCGCCCGACGCGCTGCGCTGGAGCATCACCAATCTGAGCCCGGTGACGGCCGCGGCTTTCGCGGTGGCGCTGGAACTGGTGGAGTCGTCGGGGGTCGCCGCGATCGAGGCCCATGTGGCGCGGCGGGTGGACGAGCTGATCGAGGTGGTGCGCACGGCGGGCGGTGAGGTGCTGTCCGCGGTCGGGCGGGAGGAGCGGGCGGGCATCGTGTCGTTCTCGGTGCCCGGCACCGATCCCGCGCGGATCGCCGAGGAGCTGTACGAGCACGGGGTCACGCCCTCGGTGCGGACGGATTCGGTGCGGCTGTCGGCGCACGCGTCCACGACGTCGGGTGCGGTCGAGCGGGTGCGGGCGGCGCTGGGTTCGCTGCGCTGAGCCGCCGGGTGCCCGCCGGCGGTGTCACACGGGCGCGCCGCCGGTGGCGTACATGCGGGCGATGACGTCCTCGATGACGGGTTCGCGTACCGACAGGTCGACGACGCCGTGCCGGGCGGCGAGCTCCGCGACCAGGGGCGCCGCGCTCGCGGAGGCGGGGAAGGCGATCCACTGGCGGGGGCCGTCGACGCGTGCGCAGCGGGCGCCGGGCAGTTGCACGGGCGGCAGTTCGCGTTCGAAGTCGACGACGAGGGTGCGTTCGCTCTCGCCGATGGCGTGCAGTCCGGCGAGGCCGCCGTCGTACATCAGGCGCCCGTGGTCGATGACCATGACGCGGCGGCACAACTGCTCGATGTCGGTGAGGTCGTGGGTGGTGAGCAGGACGGTGGTGCCCTGCTCGGTGTTGACGCCGCGGAGGAACGCGCGGACCTTGGCCTTGCTGACCACGTCGAGGCCGATGGTGGGCTCGTCGAGGTAGAGCACTTCGGGGTCGTGCAGCAGGGCGGCCGCGATGTCGCCGCGCATGCGCTGGCCGAGGGAGAGCTGGCGGACCGGCACGTCCAGCAGCGGCGCGAGGTCGAGCAGTTCGACGC
Source organism: Streptomyces sp. RLA123 (assembly GCF_056270165.1). Lineage (NCBI taxonomy): Bacteria > Bacillati > Actinomycetota > Actinomycetes > Kitasatosporales > Streptomycetaceae > Streptomyces > Streptomyces sp. RLA123. Next base: position 5,043,427 of record NZ_JBWDOR010000003.1, read on the forward strand.
AGCGGTCGAGGTTGCGGCGGTAGCGCGGCGTCTCGATGCGGTACATGCGGCGTACCAGTTCGTAGGAGTCGCGAAGGGGCAGGTCCCACCACAAGGTGGTGCGCTGGCCGAAGACGACGCCGATACGCCGGGCCAGGCGGGCGCGTTCGCGGGAGGGGTCGATGCCCGCGACGCGCAGCCGGCCGGCGCTGGGGGTGAGGATGCCGGTGAGCATCTTGATGGTGGTGGACTTCCCGGCGCCGTTGGGGCCGATGTAGCCGATCATCTCTCCGGCGGGGACGCTGAAGGTGAGGCCGTCGACCGCGCGTACCTGGTGTCGTTCGCGGCGCATCAGCCCGGTCTTGCGGCGGACGTCGAAGACCTTCTCGACGTGGTCGAGTTCGATGACGGGGGTGGTCATGGCGGTATCAGCTCCCGGTGCTCCGGTACGAACGCAGGGCGGTCCGCCACAGTGCGCCGGCGAGCGCGCAGCTCGCGGCGGCGACGAGCGGCGGGGCGAAGTCGGCCCAGCCGGGCAGGCCGAGGGGGTCCTGCCGGCCGAGGATGCGCAGGGCGGGCAGCCAGTTGACGAAGGCGAGCGGTACGACGAAGGTGACGCCGCGTACGAGGTCCTTGGCGAAGATCGAGGGCGGGTACTGGAGCACGGTGTTGCCGCCGTAGGTGAAGGCGTTCTGGACCTCGGAGGCGTCGCCGGCCCAGAACTGGAAGGCGGCGCCCGCGATGAAGATCGCCGCGAAGATACCGGCGCCGCTGAGCACGCTCAGGGGCAGCAGAGCGATCGTCAGCGGGGTCCATGCGACGTCGAGCCGGGCCAGTGCCCAGCCGAGCACGAGCAGCCCCTGGGCGACGCGGCCGACGCGGCGCAGCGCGAACTGGTCGGCGGCGACCTGTGCCAGGACGGGCAGGGGCCGCACCAGCAGGGTGTCCAGTGTGCCGTCGCGGATGCGGCGGCCGAGCCGTTCCATGCTGCCGAGGGCCAGGTCGGCCAGGCCCATGGAGGTGCCGGCGGTGCCGTAGAGCAGGGCCACTTCGGGGAGGCTGAAGCCGCCGAGGCGGTCGATCCGCGAGAACATCAGCAGGATGACGGCGAAGTCCAGGGCGGTCGCCGCGAAGTTGCCGAGCGCCGTCATCACGAAGGACGCCCGGTAGGCCATGGTCGACCGGATCCACATCCCCACGACGAGTCCGTAGCCGCGCAGTGCCTCAGCCACCCTGGATCACCACCTTGCGGGTCGCCGCGGACTGCAGGAGCCGGCCGGCGCCGAGCAGTGCCACCGCCCAGCCTGCCTGGAAGGCCAGGCCGCCGGCGAGTCCCGCGCCGGTGCTGCGGCCGAGCAGGATGTCGGCGGGGACCTGGAGCAGCGAGGAGAAGGGCAGGGCGCGGGCGATCGCGCCGAGGCCCGGGGGGAAGGCGTTGAGCGGCAGCAGCGAGCCGGAGAAGAACATCGTGGCCAGTGCGGCGACGGTGACGACGCCGCTGCCGTCCAGCAGCCAGAAGGCGCTGAGGACCACCAGGTAGCGCAGGGCGAAGCTGACGATCGCTCCGAGGAGCACCGACAGCAGGAAGAACGCCCAGGTGGCGGGCGAGGCGGGCAGGGCGAGGTGGAAGGCCAGGGCGCCGCAGGCCATGGGCGCCACGCCGCGGGCGAGGAGTTGGTAGGCGGCCCGGCCGAGGTCGGCGGCGAGCCACCAGGTCTGCAGGTCGGCGGGGCGGTACAGGTCGACGGCGACGTCGCCGGTGCGGATGCGTTCGATGAGCTCGTCCTGGAAGCCGCCGCCCAGCAGTGCGCATGCGGCGATCAGTGCCTGGCCGATCCAGACGTACGTCAACGCCATGGAGCGGTCGTACCCCCCGAGGTGGGGACGTTCGTCCCAGAGGGCGATGTAGGTGTAGGCGATGACGAAGCCGAAGACCGTGTTGGTGAAGACCCCGGCCACGGTCGCCGTCCGGTAGGTCGCGTGCCGGCGGAAGCCGCTTGCCGCGACGGCGGCGTACAGGCGCATCCTGGTGTCGGCCCCTCCTGTCGTGCCGCTCTCCCGTTCCCGGGCCGTGCCGAACGGAGCGGGCGCAAGCGCTCGACGCTACCGGCCGCCGTAACGCGCTGCCACGGGTTTTTCACTCCGTGGTGTGGTCCCGGCGTGCTCCAGGGCTGTCACAGCCCTGTCACGGACGCGTGCCATTGGGCCGTTTTGTCCTGAAGGTGCGCGAGTGTCCGCCGGGTCGTACGGCACGATTGACCCAAGATGTTCCGCCGCGGCACAACCCTCGGCGGCCGCGGAGGAGTCAGTACAGACATGAGCAGCAGCAACGCTTCCCCCGGCGGCGGGGGAACCGCGCCGTCCGGATCGAAGCCGAAGCGCACCGGAGTCCGCAGACTGATCCCGGGCTGGAAGACGGTGATGGGTACCTTCCTGCTGGTCGTGCTGGCCTGCGCCGGTGCCTTCATCATCGGGTACCAGCTGGTGGAGATCCCCAAGGCCAACGCCGGCGCGGTCGCGCAGAGCAACGTCTACCTGTACTCCGACGGCAGCCAGCTGGCGCGCGACGGCCAGGTCAACCGGGAGAACGTCGACCTGGGCCAGATCGCCAAGACCGCCCAGTACGCCACGCTGGCCGCCGAGGACCGCAACTTCTACAACGAGTCCGCGGTCAGCCCCAAGGCGATGATCCGCGCGGCCTGGAACACGGTCACCGGCAAGGGCAAGCAGTCCGGCTCGACCATCACCCAGCAGTACGTGAAGAACTACTACCTGAACCAGGATCAGACGGCGATCCGCAAGGCCAAGGAGTTCTTCATCGCGATCAAGCTCGACCGCGAGAAGAGCAAGAGCGAGATCCTCCAGGGCTACCTCAACACCAGCTACTACGGCCGCAACGCCTATGGCATCCAGGCCGCCGCCCAGGCCTACTTCGGCAAGGACGCCGATCAACTCGACACCGCCCAGGGCGCCTACCTCGCCACGCTGCTCAACGCCCCCAGCGAGTACGACGTGATCGCCCACCCGGAGAACAGGACGCAGGCGCAGGACCGCTGGAACTACGTGCTGGACGGCATGGTCAAGGAGGGCTGGCTGAGCGGGACCGAGCGCGCTTCGCTGACGTTCCCGACGCCGTTGAAGGCCAAGCCCGCCACCAGCCTGTCCGGTCAGCGCGGCTACCTGGTCGAAGCGGTCAAGAACTACCTGGCCGCCGAGCACGTCCTCGACGAGGAGACGCTGCGCTCCGGCGGCTACCGCATCACCACGAGCATCGACCGCAAGAAGGAGGACGCCTTCGTCAAGGCGGCCGAGGACCAGCTCCTGGACCATCTGGACCCCAAGGCCCACAAGACGGACCAATACGTGCGGGCGGGCGGCGCCTCCATCGACCCGGCGACCGGGAAGGTCGTCGCCATGTACGGCGGCATCGACTACACCAAGCAGTTCGTCAACAACGCGACGCGCCGCGACTACCAGGTCGGCTCCACCTTCAAGCCGTTCATCTTCGCCTCGGCCGTCCAGAACGACTCCACCACGCAGAGCGGCCGGCGCATCACGCCGTACACGATCTACGACGGCACCAACAAGCGCGAGGTGGTGGGCCGCAGCGGTTCCACCGGCTACGCCCCGGCCAACGAGGACGACGTCTCCTACGGGCCGATCACGGTCACCCGCGCCATGGACAAGTCCGTCAACGCCGTCTACGCCCAGATGGCGCAGGACGTCGGCACGGACCACGTGAACAGCACGGTGCGCGCGCTCGGTGTCCCCGAGCAGGTCAAGCTGGTCAGCACCCCGGCGATGGCGCTCGGCACCATGGAGGCCAGCCCGCTGGACATGGCCCAGGCCTACGCGACCCTCGCCAACCACGGCCGGTACATCCCGTACACGATGGTGGTGAAGGTCACCAAGAACGGCGAGGACCTGAAGCTGCCCGAGCGGGCGCCCAGGCAGGCGATCTCCCGGGAGGCGGCCGACACCACGACCTCGATCCTGCGCTCGGTGGTGCAGGGCGGTACCGCCACCGCCGCCCAGGCGTCCGGCCGCCCGGCCGCCGGCAAGACCGGCACGGCGGAGGAGGACAAGGCCGCCTGGTTCGCCGGGTACACCCGGAACCTGGCCACCGTGGTCGCCGTGATGGGACAGGACTCGCAGACCGGCGCCCAGAAGCGGCTGTACGGCGCCGCCGGCCTGGAACGGGTCAACGGCGGCGGCTTCCCGACGCAGATCTGGGCGCAGTACACCGCGGGCGCCCTGAAGGGCACCCCGGTGCGGGGCTTCGACCTGCGGCTGGAGCCCGGTGCCTCGGCCCCGCCGGCCACCTCGGCGCCGCCCGCCAGCTCCGCGCCGCCGAGCTCGTCGGCCCCTCCGGCGTCCTCCCCGCCACCCGTCACCAGCAGCGAGCCCCCGGCCTCGTCGGAGCCCCCGCAGTCCCCGTCCGAGCCACCGGCCAGCAGTTCCCCGCCGCCGAGCGAGGGCGGCCCCGGAGGCGCCGAGTTGCCGATCGGCGGCCCGGTCGGAGGAGACGACGGCGGAGGGGGCGGCGGGTTCCAGTAGCCGCTGGACGGGCAGCGGGGCGGCCTCAGTGACCCGAGGTCGCCTTCAGCCCGACGACGGCCACCAGCAGCAGGCAGATGAAGAAGATCCGGGCGGCGGTCGCCGGCTCACCGAGGACCACGATGCCGAGCACCGCCGCCCCGGCCGCGCCGATCCCGACCCACACCCCGTAGGCGGTCCCGATCGGCAGCGTCCTCGCCGCGTAGGACAGCAGGAGCATGCTGGCGACGATGCCGAGCCCGGTGCCCAGGCTCGGCCACAGCCGGGTGAAGCCGTCGGTGTACTTCATACCGACCGACCAGCCGACCTCCAGCAGGCCGGCCACACACAACAGGACCCACGCCACGACGGCACCTCCATGATCATCGAAGACTCAGGCGGTGCGTCGTCTTTGCGTGGGTCCTGGTACGGCGCGTCTCGTCAGGGGATGAGAGCGACGATAGCAAATCAGAGGTAGAGACCGGTGGAATCCTTCGAGCCCTGAAGCCGCTCGGCGGCCACCGCGTGCAGGTCCCGCTCCCGCATCAGCACATAGGCCGTGCCCCGCACCTCGACCTCGGCCCGGTCGTCCGGGTCGAAGAGCACCCGGTCCCCGACCTCCACGGTGCGCACGCTCTGGCCGACCGCGACCACCTCGGCCCAGGCCAGCCGCTTCCCGACGGCCGCCGTGGCGGGGATCAGGATGCCGCCGCCGGAGCGGCGCTCGCCCTCGGGCGTGTCGGAACGGACCAGCACACGGTCGTGCAGCATGCGGATCGGAAGCTTGTCATGCGATTGCGAACTCACAGGTACGACGTTACCGGCGTCGTCTGCGCATCGAGAGCCCGGCCACCACGGTGACCAGCGCCACCGCCGCCACCGCGACCGGGACGATCCGCTCCACGCGCGGCGCGCCCTCCTCCGTGACGAAGTGCCCGCGGATCTCCGTCACACCCCGGTTGACCGCCACGTACGCCCGCCCGGCGGTGCGGTCCACGGCCGATGCGACCTTCGCCTTCGTGTCGGCGGCGATCGTCGCCGGATGCACGCGCACGGCGATCTCGTCCAGGGTGGCGGCCAGCTCCCGCCGCTTCAGGGCGATGTCCGCCTCGATCTGAGCAGGGCTCCTGCCATCCGACACCGTGCAGCCTCCATCGTTGTATCGACCGGTACCGTGCAGACAGTCTGTCAGTCCGCCCGTGCCGGCGCCCGTCGGCACCCCGAACCGGAGAACTGCACCCATGAGCGAGCGCCTCCAGCCCGGCGACACCGCACCCGCCTTCACCCTGTCCGACGCCGACGGCAACGAGGTCTCCCTCGCCGACCACGCCGGCCGCAAGGTCATCGTCTACTTCTACCCCGCCGCGCTCACCCCGGGATGCACCAAGCAGGCCTGTGACTTCACCGACAACCTCGACGTGCTCGCGGGCGCCGGCTACGACGTCATCGGCGTCTCGCCCGACAAGCCCGAGAAGCTCGCGAAGTTCCGCGAGAAGGAGTCGCTGAAGGTCACGTTGGTGGCCGACCCCGACAAGTCGGTGCTGACCGCGTACGGCGCCTTCGGCGAGAAGAAGCTGTACGGCAAGGTGGTGACCGGGGTGATCCGCTCCACGGTCGTCGTCGACGAGCACGGCAAGGTCGAGCACGCCTGGTACAACGTCAAGGCCACCGGGCACGTGGCCAAGCTCATCCGCGACCTCGGGGTCTGAGGCCCCGTCGGCCGGTGCGGTGCCACCGGCTCAGGCCCGGGTGTGCGAGCCGGTCAGCGCCGCGTAGACCACGACGTTGGCCGAGTAGCTCTGGGTGGCGTGGTCGAAGGTGCCGCCGCAGGTGATCAGCCGCAGCTCGGGGCGGACGCCCGAGCCGTACACCCGGTCCGGGCGGAAGCCCTCCTTCGGGACGATCTCCACGCCCTCGACGGTGAACTCCGCGACCGAGCCGTCCGAGCGGTTGACCTCCACGAGGGTGCCGGGTGTGACGGTGCTGAGGTTGTAGAACACCGCGGCCCGGGTGCGGGTGTCCACATGGCCGACGATCAGCGCCGCGCCCGCGTCGCCGGGCGCCGGGCCCGCGCCGAACCAGCCCGCCACCCCGGGCGAGCTGAACGGCGGCGGGTCCACGGCCCCGTCGGCGGTGAGCCCGCGTGCGACGAGCGGGGCGTCGATGCCGGCCGAGGGGATCTCGATGCTGAGCGGCCGGGCGTGGCCCAGCGGGGTGTGCGCGGCGTAGACCGGGGTGGGGCGCCCGTCCGCCCCGGGCGCGGACGTGGCGGTGACCCCCGGGGCGCCCATGGCGTCCCCGGGGGCCGGGTGGACGTAGCCCTTCAGCCACGCCGCGAAGAGCACGACCGCGGCCGTGGCGGCCGCGACGGTCCGTCCCTGCACCGCGCTCAGTCCCGGGTACGGCGCCGGTGCATGACCAGGCCCGCCGCCCCCGCCACGGCCAGCACGCCCGCGGCCACGGTGCCGGGCACCCCGGCCGGCTGTGCGGGGGAGGCCGCGTGCCGTGCCACGCCCGCGGCCATGGCGCCGCCGCCCGCGGGCACCGGCGCGGACGGGAACGCGCCGTCCCCGGTCCCGTCGCCGACCTCGACCTCGCCGTCGTGCGACTGGCCGTTGCACTCGATGGAGACCTTGTACGAGCCGGACGCGAGCCCGGAGCGCACCACGGCGGAGGCGTACATGCCGCCGTCCGACGCGGGGGCGAGCCGCACGGGGGCGACGAAGGCCGAGGAGTTCACGGTGCCCGACTGGGCCCGGTCGCAGTCCTGGGTGCGTACGTCGACGTCGCCGCCCGGGCCGACCGAACCCGGGTTGACGGTCACGCCGCCACCGCCACCGCCACCGCCACCGGCACCGCCCCCGCGACCGCCGCCACCTCCACCGCCGCCGCCACCTCCACCGTCGCGGCCCTCGCCGCCGTTGTCGCGCCCGCCGTCCCCGTTGTCGCGTCCGCCGTTGTCCTGGCCGCCGTCCCCGTTGTCGCGTCCGCCGTTGTCGCGCCCGCCGTCCCCGTTGTCGCGTCCGCCGTTGTCCTGGCCGCCGTCCCCGTTGTCGCGTCCGCCGTTGTCGCGGCCGCCGTCCCCGTTGTCCCGGCCGTTGTTGTCGCGCCCGTTGTTGTCCCGGCCGCTGTCGCCGCGGTCCCCGTTGTCGCGGCCGCCGTTGTCCCGGCCGCCGTCCTGCTTGCCGAGGTCCTGACGGTTGCCGCCCTGGTCTCCGCCGCCACCGCCACCGCCGACCGCCCGCTCCCACAGCCGGCTGGTGGCGTCCCCGTTCCCGGCGGGGCCGTCGTCGGCGACGGCGACGGGACCGCAGATGGCGATCACCGTCACCGCCGCGGCGGCGCACAGGGGGATGCGGGCGGCGTCCATGACAGAGCCCATGATGAAAACCTCCACTCACCCGGGCTCACGTTGTCGGAATCGGTCGGCCCCGGTACTCAGAAGGTCTCTTTCCTGACGGGCCACCGCATGCGGGACTGCTCCGGTTGGGTCAGACGAGGTCCACCAGATCGGCGATGGACTCCACCACCCGTGAGGGCCGGTAGGGGAAGCGGTCGATGTCGGCCGGCCGCGTCAGTCCGGTGAGGACCAGGAACGTCTCCATACCCGCCTCGAGGCCGGCCAGCACGTCGGTGTCCATCCGGTCGCCGATCATCGCACTGGTCTCGGAGTGCGCCTCGATGGCGTTGAGCCCGGCGCGCATCATCAGCGGATTGGGCTTGCCGACGAAGTAGGGGTCCTTGCCGGTGGCCTTGGTGATCAGCGCCGCGACCGAGCCGGTGGCCGGGAGCGCGCCCTCGGCCGAGGGACCGGTCTCGTCCGGGTTGGTGGCGATGAACCGGGAGCCGTCGTTGATCAGCCGGATGGCCTTGGTCAGCGCCTCGAAGCTGTAGGTGCGGGTCTCGCCCAGCACCACGTAGTCGGGCTCGACATCGGTCAGCACGTAGCCGATGTCGTGCAGCGCGGTGGTCAGGCCCGCCTCGCCGATGACGTAGGCGGTGCCGCCGGGCCGCTGCTCGTCCAGGAAGCGGGCGGTGGCCAGCGCGGAGGTCCAGATGTTCTCCACCGGCACGTGCAGGCCCATGCGGGTCAGCCGGGCGTGCAGGTCGCGCGGGGTGTACATGGAGTTGTTGGTGAGTACCAGGAACGGCTTCCCGGACTCCTTGAGCCGCTTGAGGAACGCGTCGGCGCCGGGGATCGGGGTGCCCTCGTGGATCAGGACTCCGTCCATGTCGGTGAGCCAGGACTCGATCGGCTTGCGTTCTGCCATGGGGCGGACTCCTGCGGTGTGCCGGGGTGCTGAGGTGAGGGGGCGCCGCCACGTCGTCGTGCCGGCGCCCCCAGCCTAGTCAGGCGGTGGTGACCTTGACCCCGTCGATGACCCGGTACCAGTTGTCGGCCCCGGTGCAGCGGAAGCGGAAGCCCACGCTGGAGGCGCCGGCCGGGACGGCGGCCGTCACCGACTGGGGCTGCGGGACCACGTCGGAGGTGTAGCTCTTGACGGCGGTGGGGGTGCCGCCGTTGAAGGAGGCCAGGATCTGCGCGGTCCGGGCGTCCTCCTGGCGGTAGAAGGTGGTGAAGGGCAGCGTGACGCCGCTCCTGCCGGTCACCGCGTACGCGGGGGTGCTGTGCGGGGTGCCGGGTGGCGCCGGGCGCGCGGCGGGGTGTGCCCGCCGCGGGCGGTCGGCTGCCGGTGGACCTTGATGCCGGTCTGCTTCTCGAAGTCCTTGAAGATCTGGTCGTACCAGCCGTCGCCGTTCTCGCCCTTGAGGCCGTCGGCGCGCAGCGCGGTGGTCTTGCCCGAGCCGGAGGGGCCGAGCAGGGCCATCACCTCGCCGGCTTCCACGGTGAGGTCGAAGGAATCCAGGACGGTGGTGCGGCCGTAGGCCACTGTCACGTCCTCGAACCGTATGCCCATCTCAGAACTCCGCCAGCAGGGCGGGGAGTCCGGCGACCGAGGGCAGGACGTGGGTGGCGCCCGCCTCGCGCAGCGTCTGCTCGTCATGGGCGCCGGTCAGCACGCCCGCCACGACGGGCGCGCCTGCACGGACGCCGGAGAGCATGTCGTACGCCGTGTCGCCGGCCACCGCGATCTCCTGGACGGAGTCGGCGGCGCGGGTGCGCAGCAGCGCGGTGAGCACCATGTCCGGGTAGGGGCGGCCGCGGCCGCCGGCGTCGGCGGGGCTCAGGGTGAGGTCGGCGATGTCCTGCCAGCCCAGGGCCGCCAGGATCGCGTCCTGGGTGGTGCGGGAGAAGCCGGTGGTCAGCGCCACGGTGCGGCCCCGCTCGCGCAGGGCGGCGATGGCCTCGGCAGCGCCGGGCAGCGGCGCGCAGGCGCCGGAGTCGACGAGGTCGGCGTAGGCGGACTCGAACTCGGTGTTGGCGCGCCGCGCCTGCTCCTCGGTGCCGAACAGGGCGCGGAAGACGGAGATCTTGGACTCGCCCATGGTGCGGCGGACGTAGTCCAGGTCGGGCTCGACGCCCAGGCGTTCTGCGGCCCGGACGAAGGCCCGCTCGACCAGGCCGTCGTCGGCGACGGTGGTGCCGGCCATGTCGAGCACGACGAGCTTGAGGGGGCTGAGGGGGCTGCGGGGGGAGGTCTTGGTCATCTTCGTTACCAGCCGATCTCGTTGGCGGTGTCCTCGCCGATGGCGGGGGAGCAGGTCATGCCGCGGCCGCCGGGCCCGGTGACCAGCCACACGCCGTCGGCGACGCGCTGCCGGTGCACCACCAGGGACGGGTCGGTGCACTGCGCGTACACCCCGGCCCAGCGGCGGCGCACACGCGGCAGGGGGCGGCCGAGGAGTGCCTCTGCGGTGGCGGTGAGGTGGTCGTACGGGTCCTCGGTGACGTCGAAGGCGAAGGGCTCGTCGTACTCGTGGGTGTCGCCGATGGTCAGCCCGCCGTCGAGGCGCTGCACCATGAGCAGTTGCATGCGGTGCTCGGCGGCGACCGGCGGCTGGGGCTGCCCGGCGTGCAGGGCGTCGAGGGCGGTGCCGGCGTAGGCGGGGTAGTAGCGGAAGCTGTCGGCGTCGGCGACCGAGGTGGTCAGCGGCTCGTCCAGCGGGTCGGTCTGCGCCATCTGGAGGCGGACCCGGCGCACCGGCAGGGCGGGCCCGGCGAGTTCGCGGACCAGCCCGGTGAGGTGGGCGCCGGTGGCGAGCACGACGGCGTCGCCGTGGTGGGTCCGGCCGTGGTCGTCGCGGACGGTGCCGGGCGCGACGTCGCGGACCTCGCGTCCGGGCAGGAAGGTGTAGCGGCCGGTGGCGGCCAGGTGCTCGCGCAGGGCGGGCAGCGCGACCCGGGACTCGACGGCGGCGTCCCGCTCGCAGAGCAGGGCGCCGGTGAACTCGCCGCGCAGTGCCGGGTTGCGCAGCCGCACCTCGCCGGCGTCGAGCCACTTCAGTCCGCGCGCGGCGGCGTCGGGGGAGGCGAGGACCTGATCGGCGACGGCGCGTTCGGCCTCGGTGCGCACCACCGTCAGTGAGCCGTTGGCGCGGAATCCGACGCCGGGAACCAGGCTGCCGATGCGCTGCCAGAGCTCGCGGGCGCGCTGCGCCGTCTCCAGCTCGGCGCCGGCGGCCCGGCCGCCGACCCAGACCAGGCCGAAGTTGCGGACGGAGGCGCCGCGGGCCTCGGTCTCCCGCTCCAGGTGGACGACTTCGTGTCCGCGGTCGACGGCGTGCCAGGCGTGAAGGGTGCCGAGTGCTCCGGCACCCACGATCAGGACTCTCATGCGGACCACAGTCGTGCGGCCGGCGGACGCGATCGGGTCCGGTTTCTGAACCGGTCGTGAACGGACCCGCAATCCTGGACTAGACCCGTTATCTTCTCGTGACCAAAATCGTCCCGTGGGAGGGGGTGTGAAGGGTTCGATCGGCTATGTACGGGACAAATGGGTCGTGAAGCTGAAGCGGTCCCCCCGGTACAGCGACCGCACCCGCTCCAGCGGCGCGCCCTCGGTGTCCCGGCTGTGGCGGTGCAGCAGCAGCATGGGCAGCGCGGGAGGGGTGCCGATCAGCAGCGCCTCGCGCGGGGTTGCCAGCACCGTCTCGATCCGCTCGTCCGCGTCGCCGAACTCCACGCCCACGCGCTCGCGCAGATAGGTGTAGAAGGAGGAGTCCGGGTCGAACTCCGCGTCCAGCCGCGGGACGCGCTCCACCGCGACATAGGTGCTCTCCAGGCCCACCCGCTCCTCGTCGGCGAACAGCACGCGCTCCATGTGCCACACCGGGCCGCCGGTGGCGATGCCCAGCTGCCCGGCCAGCACCTCGTCCGCGGCGATCCGGTCGAGCGCGGTGAGATTGCGGCCCGGCACCCGCCCCTGGCGGCGCACCCCTTCGGTGTAGCTCGCCAGCGACAGCGGCTGCTCCAGCTTCGGGCCGGCGACCACCGTGGCGCGGCCGCGCCGTCGCAGCCGTCCCTGGATCAGCAGCTCGCGCAACGCCTGCCGCACGGTCTCCCGCGCCACCCCGAAGCGGGCGGCGAGTTCCCGCTCGGTCGGCAGCGGCACCCCTTCGCCGAGCTCGCCGAGCAGTTCCTCCAGGCGCGTCTTGACGACGAAGTACTTGGGAAGCCGTCCGTGCTCGGGGATGCCGGCGCGGGCCGGCGCGCCCGCCTGGGTGTCGTTCACACCGTGAATCCTCGCAGATCGGAGCGGGGCGGGCGGCCGCCGGTACGGGGGGCGGGAGGCGGCCGGGGGCGCCGCGCCCAACACCGAACACCGGCCGGTCGCCCGCCGGGCGGCGGGAGTTCGCGGTCCTCGCCCGGATCACCTGCGGCGGCCGACCTTCAGGGCGACCCCGCCCGCCAGCAGCAGGGCCCCGGCGCCGATGAGCAGCAGGGCGGGCATCGGGTCCTGGGTGGGACCGGTGTCGGCCAGGCCGGGCGGAGGGGTCCGGGTGTGCGGTGCCGCGGAGGCGCCGGGCGCGTCCTGCGCCTGGTGGCCCAGGGCGTCCTGCCGTGCCGCCTCGCCCTCGTCGCCCTTGCCGGGGACCGGGCCGGGACGGGTGGCCGCGCCGGGGCCGTCCCCGGGGCCGTCCCCGGGCGCGGTGTCCGGGCCCGTGCCGCCGTCCTCGCCGGGACGCCCGCCGGGGTGCTCGCCGGGACGCCCGCTGGGGTGCCCGCCGGGGTGCTCGCTGGGGTGCCCGCCGGGACGTTCGCCGGGGTGCCCGCCGCCGCCCGCGCCGGGGGCCGTTGCGGTGCTGTCCGGTGCGCGGCCGCCGGCGGTCTCCCGGGGCGTCCCGCCGGGCACCGGCGCACCGGGCGCCGCCCCCGGCGCGGGCGGCGGCACGGCGCCGGAGGCACCCCCCGGCGGCGCGACGGTGAAGCGGTACAGCGCCGACTCGCCGACCCAGTCGCCGTCCGCGCCGCGCCGCTGGATGACGGTGGCCGAGGCCGCGACCGGCCCGGGCGGCGCGTCCGCGGTGAAGCGCAGCCGCAGCGCGACGCGCACCGTGCGGTGCGCGGGCAGGACCGCGCCGGGGCCGTGCTCGCCCACCACCGCGACGTTCTCGTCGTTGTCGGTGTGCGCCACCGGCACCGGGCGCCAGCGCGGCTCACGGGACGGGCGGGCCCTCTTCGCCCCACCTGTCGTGAACTCGCGGTACTCAAGATGCACCTGGCGTGCCGTCAGCTTGCGGGCGCGGTCGTAGAAGACGATGACCGGATGGACGTCCCGCCGCGCCCGCCGCGTGGTGTTCTCCAGCTCCACGCGGAACTCCCGCGCCGCGGCGCCCGCCACGAAGACCCGCGGACCGTCCTGGAGCCGGGCGCGTACGGGGAACGGTTCACCGGTCGCCTGGGCCGAGGTCAGCACGACCGAGGCCGCCGCCATGGCAAGAGCGCTGCGCCACCTCATGGGAGCCGAAGCTCTCACGTTCGTACGGTCATATGCGCGTGCGACGCGGGGGTGGTCCCCGGCGGCTACCCGTACGGGCGGTCAGCCGCCCGCCGTCTGGCCGAACAGCGGGGCCAGGGCCAGCAGCGCCGCCCCCCGGGCGACGGCACGCGCGCCGTCCGGGACGAGGGTGACGGGAACGGTACGGCCCGCCGACCGCCGGGTGCGGGCGTCCATGGCGGCGGCGACCTCGCGCCGGAACAGTTCGGGCCGCGCCAGCACGGTGCGCCCGCCCAGGACGACGCGGTCGATGTCGAGCAGCGAGACCAGGTTCGCCGCGCCGAGCCCGAGGAGCCGGGCCGCCCCGGCGTGGTCGCCGCGGCCGACGGCGGCCAGGCAGAGTGCCTCCAGGCAGCCGTGGTTGCCGCAGGCGCAGCGCGGCCCGTCCAGGGCGACCGCCTGGTGCCCGAACTCCCCGGCGCCGGTCCGGGCGCCGCGGTGCAGCGTGCCGCCCAGGACCAGGCCCGCGCCGAGTCCGCTGCCCAGGTGCAGACAGCCGAAGGAGTCCCCGGTGCCGGTGCGGTCCGGCGGCGACAGCACGGACAGGGCGGCGGCGTTGGTGTCCTTGTCCAGTACGACGGGCAGCCCGAGGCGGTCGGCGAGTGCGTCCCGCAAGGGGTAGCCGTCCCAGGCGGGGAAACCGGTGATCCGCAGCAGCGCGCCGGTGCCGTGGTCCAGCGGGCCGGGGGAGGCGACTCCGGCACCGAGGTGATCCGCACCGCGCCGCTCGCGCCGTGGGTGTCCGCGACGGTCGTGTGCACAAGGTCCGCGACCGCGCGCAGCACCTCGGCGGCGGGCCGGCCGAGGTCGAGGGGGGCGGTGCGGGCGTCCGTGGTCTCGCCCGCGAGGTCGGCCAGGAGCACGGTGACCTCGTCCCGGTCCAGGTGCACCCCGACCGCGTAGCGGGCGCGGCGGGCCAGCCGGAGCAGGGTGCGCGGCTTGCCGCCGGTGGGGGCGCCGCGGCCGGCCTCGTCGACCAGTCCGTCCGCACGCAGCCGTGCCACGATCTTGCTGACCGCCTGAGGGGTGAGGCCGGTGTGCTCGGCGAGCTCCAGGCGGCTGATCCCCTCGCCGTCCGCGACGGTCGCGGTGCGCAGCAGCCCGAGCACCAACGCGGTGTTGTGGCTGCGCAGCGCGGGCAGGTTGGCACCGGCGGTTCCGTTGTTCACCTGCCCATTGTCGGGCACGCTTGCGCTTTCGCAACAGCGTTGCTTAAGTGGGGCGCATGGCTTCCGCACCCCTTCGCGTCGCACTGGTCGGCTACGGCCTGGCCGGCTCGGTCTTCCACGCCCCGCTGATCGCCGCCACCGACGGCCTGGTCCTTGACACCGTTGTCACCGGCGACCCCGAGCGCCAGGCGCAGGTCCGCGCCGCGTATCCGGACGTCCGCCTCGCCTCCGCCGCGGACGAACTCTGGAAGCGCGCGGACGAACTGGACCTGGTGGTCCTGGCCTCGCCGAACAAGACCCACGTCCCGCTGGCCACGGCCGCGCTGGAGGCCGGGCTGCCGGTCGTCGTCGACAAGCCGCTCGCCGCCACCGCCGCCGAGGGGGACGCGCTCGCCGCCCTCGCCGCGGAGCGCGGGCTGCTGCTGTCGGTGTTCCACAACCGCCGCTGGGACAACGACTTCCTCACCCTGCGCGGCCTGCTGGAGCGCGGCGAACTCGGCGAGGTGTGGCGCTTCGAGTCCCGCTTCGAGCGGTGGCGGCCGAACCTCAAGGGCGGCTGGCGCGAGTCCGGCGACCCCGCCGAGATCGGCGGTCTGCTCTACGACCTCGGCAGCCACCTCGTCGACCAGGCGCTGACCCTCTTCGGCCCGGCCGTGAGCGTGTACGCCGAGCGGGACGTGCGACGAGACGGCGCCCAGGCCGACGACGACACCTTCGTGGCCCTCACCCACGCGGGCGGGGTCCGCTCCCACCTGTGGATGACCGCCACCACCGCCCAGCTCGGCCCCCGCTTCCGGGTGCTCGGCAGCACCGCCGGCTATGTCAAGCACGGCCTCGACCCGCAGGAGGCCGATCTGCGCGACGGCGCCCGCCCCGCCCCCGGCGCCGCGTGGGGCACCGAACCGGAGTCCGCTTGGGGCCTGCTGGGTGCCGGCGAGGACGTACGCCCCGAGCCGACGCTGCCCGGCGACTACCCCGCGTACTACGCGGCGGTCGCCGCCGCCCTGCGCGACGGCACCGAGCCCCCGGTCACCGCGGCCCAGGCCGCCGCGACGCTGGCGGTGCTGGAGGCCGCGGCGGTCTCCGCCCGTGAGGGCCGCACGGTGCCACTCGGGCACCGCGGCTGACGACGCTTCCGGCCGCCCGGCCCGCGGCACGCTCCCCTCGCAGCCGCCGGCCGGGCGCTCCTCACCCTCGGGTACCAGGACCGCGGGAGTGGTCCGGCGCGTCCGGGGGAGAACGGTGGGCCCGCGGCGTCTCGCCGGTCCCGGGCAGCCGGGCGCGGAAGCGGATCAGCACGGCGCCGTCCGCGGTGTGGTGCACCTGCACGCCGTCCAGCGGCTCCTCGTCCCCGGTGCCCGCCAGCTGACGGCACAGCCGGGTGGTCTCGGAGGAGGACGGTGGTTCCGGTGGCGCCCCGCCGCTGTGCGCGGGCGGCCGGTCGTAGCCGGTGTCGGTGACGCACACCGAGCAGTGCCCGTCCTCCACGCCGAGCGTGACGCGGAAACGGCGCGCCTGGCCGTGCGTGACGACGTAGTCGCAGGCCACCAGTACGGCCTGGGCGATCCGGGCACCGGCCGTGCCGCAGGAGAGGATCTCCAGCGCGGCACGGCTCATGCGCGCCGCGAGGGCGTCGCTGCCGGGCACGCGGCGCAGCGAACAGGTCCAGGAGGCGTCGAGGGCGGATCTCTTCGGATCGGACAGGGACAGTCGTGAGGAGGCCGCGAGCTTGGCCATGGCCGGACCACGTCCTGTTGGCGTAGGAGGCTGCTCTGCCGGCGGCCGGGGTCCTGGGCCGCCC
This sequence comes from Streptomyces sp. RLA123, assembly GCF_056270165.1. Taxonomy (NCBI): domain Bacteria; kingdom Bacillati; phylum Actinomycetota; class Actinomycetes; order Kitasatosporales; family Streptomycetaceae; genus Streptomyces; species Streptomyces sp. RLA123. Next base: position 5,059,812 of record NZ_JBWDOR010000003.1, read on the forward strand.
TGTCAGGCTAGAACAGCCGATCTCGGCCTTGCCAGGGCGCGTTGGGGGCGCGCGGACGGGTGTGCCTCAGGCCGTGGGAGCCGGCCAGTCCGGCAGGATGGTGAAGTACTGGGTCAGTCGCGTGGCCCGCAGCGTCCGCAGGGTGAAATCGTCCCGGCACACCAGCCGTACGCGCCCCTGCTGCTGCTCCGCGCGGCGGCGCGCGCGCACCAGCGCGGACAGCCCGCTGCAGTCGATGAAGTCGACCGGCCGCAGGTCCACCACGATGTCGGGGCGGTCCGTCCCGGTGAGCAGGTCCAGCGCGGCCGAGACCCGCGGTGCGGTCAGCACGTCCACCTCGCCGTCGAGCGTGACCACCGTGCTGTCGCCCTCCGCGCGGCGGCGGACCGAGGCGATGGACGGGGTGCTCGTGAGGAGGGAGGTCTCGGACATGGGCACCACCCTAGGGCAGACGGTCCGTCATCCCTCTACTTCAGGCCAGGACTTGACAATCAGCAACCGAAGACGTCAGGTCGCCTCGTCCAGCAGCCGGTCGGTGTCGAAGCTGCCGGCCACCACGCCGGTCGCCAGCTCCGCCACCCGCAGCCGGTGGCTGCGGGCATACCGGCGCAGCGCGCCGAACGCCTCGTCGACGCCGACCCCCCACCGCTCGGCCAGCAGCCCCTTGGCCTGCTCGACCGCCACCCGGCTGTCCAGCGCCCTCTGCAACTGCTGGGCCAGCAGCTCCTGTTCACGGCGGGCGCGAAGCTGAAGCACTCCGACGGCCGCGGCGTCCGCCAGCGCGTGGGCCAGCTCCACGTCCCCCACGGGCGGCTCCCCGGGGGCCGCCCGCAGCACGCACAGCGCGCCTATCACCTCCGGGCCCCGGCGCAGGGGCACCGCGTACGCCGCGTGCAGGCCGGCCTCCCGCGCCCGGGGCGCGAAGCGCGGCCACAGCTCGTCGCAGTGCGCCAGGTCGGGCACGTCCATCGTGGCCGCACACCGGTAGCAGTCCAGGCACGGCCCCTCCTCGTCGAGGGCGGGCAGGAGTTCCGGGACCGCTCCGGAGGCGGCCGTGCGCAGCGCGCCGTCCGGGCCGGCCAGCAGCAGCCCCGCCGCGCGGGCGTCCAGCAGCTCCACACAGACCGCGGCCAGCCGGCCGAGGTGGGCGTCCATGTCCAACTCCCCGTCGAGGGTGTCGGCGAGCCCGACGAGGACTTCGGCGAGCCGCCGTTCACGCGGGATGCGGTGCGGGTGTTCGGTCACGTCGTGCTCCAGCCATCGTCGGCCACGGCTCCGCCGGGATTCTGTCATGCCGGCGAACCGCGGCATTCGACGGGAAAACGGCAACTGACCCGTTCTGGCAGTGCTTTGACCGTGCGGTATGTCAGGATTGACGAAGACCGGTCCCGTCCCGCCATCCAAGGGGGAGTGGATGTACGGAACCTTCACCGGCCCGTTGCGCAGGCTCGCTTGCGCGGCGTCAGCCGCCGGCCTGCTCGCGGCGGCCCTCGGCGGCTGCTCCCGCGGCGACGACACCGCGGGAGGCGGACAGGGCAAGGGCGCGCAGCGCGGCACACCCATGGCAGGCGCCCCCTTCTGGGTCAACCCGGACACCGCTGCCGCGCATCAGGCCGGCCAGTGGCGCGAGGACGGCCGCGGCGCCGACGCCGCCCTGCTGGAACGCATCGCGGGCCGGCCGGTCGCCGAGTGGATCGGCACCGACGACCCGCGCGGCCGGGCCGAGGGCCTGACGCGGGCCGCCGAGGAGGCCGGCCGCACCCCCGTCCTGGTCCTCTACAACATCCCGCACCGCGACTGCGGCCAGTACTCCAGCGGTGGCGCCGCCGACGCGGACGCCTACCGCACCTGGGTGGACCAGGTCGCGGCCGGCATCGGCGACCGGGAGGCACTGGTGGTCCTGGAGCCCGACGCGCTCACCCACCTGGTGGACGGCTGCACCCCCGGCCGCTTCGCGCAGGAGCGCTACGCCCTGCTCGGCCACGCCGTCGACACCCTGGGCGGACTGCCGCACACCGCCGTTGCCTTGGTCACGGCGGAGTCGTAGTTGCCGTACACCTGCGGGCCGACGACGAAGGCGATGTCGGGGTCGCGGAAGTAGCCGAGCATCCGCTCCAGGAAATTGGGGAGCGGGACGTGGTCGGTGTCGACCGAGGCGAAGAACGTGTAGTCGTCGCCGTGCGCGTCCAGCCAGGCGTTGTCGTTGCCGTGCTTGGTTCTCGCGCGGAAGGAGCCGGTGGGCCGGTTCCACTTCTCGACGTCCTTGCGGGAGAAGTGGTGCACCCCCCCGCCGGTCGCACAGCCGCCGGACCTCGGGGTCGTCGCCCTCGTCCAGCAGCCACACGTCCAGCGTGCCGCGGTGCCGGAGCCGGATCGCGGCCTCCAGGGTCGCCCGCACCATCTCCAGGCGCTCCTTGCCCGGGACGAAGGTGGTCAGGAAGGCGACCTTGGTGCCCTCCTCGGGGACCACGGGCACCGGGTCGCGCGCGACGAGCGTCGCGTGCGCGTTCGACGTCACGTTGATCAGCCGGAAGGGCTCGATCAGGCCGATGGATATCAGCATCACCGTGTCGCAGGCCGTCATCCCGCCGGGCGCGTGCTCCCGGCGGGTCCAGTGGGCCGGCTGCAGCAGCCAGGTGAGCAGCACCGCGGAGAGCACCGGAGCCGCGCCGAGCAGCAGTGCCGCGTGTATCCGCTGGGGTTCCTCGGCGAGCAGGCTGCGGTAGCGCACCCGGTACGGGACATCGGGCTTCGGCTCGGTGAGCGGGCCGGCGAGTCTGCTGTAGTGCTCGTAGTCGTACCGGGGTGCCACCGCGCCCGGCCGCGGCCGGGGCGGGTCTGGTGCGGGATGACGGGTACGGCTCCGGGCACGCCGGAATCGGGGTGGTCGGTGGTGTACTGCTGGGCGCCGGTAGGTGTCGGCGGCATGGGAATGCTCCCCCCGAAGCATCTGCGCCGCTCGCGCGGCGATGGTGTCCCGGGCGTTGCGGCCCCCCGCCCCCCGGGGTGTACACGCGTGTGCGGTCTGCTCCCGGTCCCGCGATGCCGGCTTCGGCTCGTCGACGACCGGACACCGCGCTGGGTCACGCCGGTGGCCCACCCCCCTTGCCGGGGCCGTCTCCCCTTGGCCCCGCTCGGCCGAAGGCGCCGAGACGGATCCCAGTCCTCCCGTTTAGGGCGGAGAGATTCCGTTTGGTGCTTACGTGTTCTGCGGCCCAAGCCTTCCCGAATGCCCGTCTTGATCGCAAGGCGGGAAACGAGTTGTTAACCAGCCAAATGAACGATTTGGGACGTTTGTTCGGTCATGCGGTCGGCGGGGGCCGGGCCGGCTTTCGTCAGGAGCGGGCGACCAGCATGAGCAGCGCGTCGTCGGAGAGGCTGCCGCCGGTGTGCCGCAACAGGTCCGCGTAGAGCCGCTCGACGGCGGCGTCGAGGTCGTCGGCCGATGCCGCGGCCAGCCGCGCCGCACGCTCGGTCAGCGGGTAGAACGAGCCGTCCACGGCGCTGCGCGCCTCGATCACCCCGTCCGTGCACAGCACCAGGACGTCGTCGGCGCCGAGCGACTCCTGCCACGGCCGGGGCGGCGCCCCCGAAGCGAACTGGGACAGCCCGAGGGGCACCCACGGATCGGGCGGGTCGAGGGAGGTGACCGTGCCGTCCGGCGCGACCCGCAGCGGGGGCACATGCCCGTAGTGCAGCAGGCCCACCTGTCCGGGGTCGTTGAACTGCAGGAACAGCGCCGTGGTGAACTCACCCGGGGACATGTGCCGCGCGACGCTCGCATCCACCCGCTGCGCTACCCGGGTCAGGCTCTCCTCGTCGTACGCCGCCTCCCGGAAGGAGCCCAGCGTCACCGACGCCGTCTGCACCGCGTCCAGTCCCTTGCCGCGCACGTCGCCGATGAGCGCGCGCACCCCGTGCGGCGTCTCCACCACCGTGTACAGGTCGCCCCCGATCTGCGCGGTGTCGGCCGCCGAGACGTAGCGCACCGCCAGCCGCAGGTCCCCCACCACCGGCCCGGGTGGCAGCAGCAGCGCCCGCTGGGCGGCCTCGGCGACCGAGTGGACGGCGGCGAACACCCGCCGGCCCTGTTCGTAGCGCCACGCGATGTAGGTGCCGAAGAGCGAGACCACGACATAGGCGACGAGCTGCGCCCGCAGCAGAGTGCTGGTGTCCGGCAGGCGCACCTCGTCGTACGGGAGCAGCGCCAGCTGCGCGACGAGGCCGGCCGCGCCGACGCCCAGCGTGCGCCGCCAGGTCGTGGAGACGCTCGCCAGCGCGGGGGCCATGACCATCATCGGCGCGAGATAGATCTGCGGGCCGCTCAGCCAGTCGCTCAGCGAGATCCCGATGATCAGCAGCAGGGGCAGCAGAATCCCGCTGCCGACCGGTACGACCGAATCGAGGACCCGCAGGGCGGGTCCGCCGCTGTAGGGCTTTCTCCTGCGTGACGACTTCACCACTCGAACATAGACAGACAAAGCGGGCAGTGGGAAACCCGGGCGGCGTCGGGCGCCGTGCCGGGCGCCCGTGCGCGGACCACGCCTGTCGCCCGTCGTCAGGGTTCCGCCGGGGCGGCGGGGCCCATCCGGGCCAGCAGCAGGGCGATGTCGTCGTCCGCCGACTGCTGCAGGGTGCCCAGCACCAGGTCGCAGGTGTCCTCCAGGGACCGGTGGCGGGGCTTGAGCTTCAGAACGCGCATCAGCGCCCGCAGACCGACGTCGAGGGACTGGCGGCGGTCCTCCACCAGCCCGTCGGTGAACAGCGCGAGCACCGTCCCCTCGGCGAGCTGCCGCTCCACCGTGTGGAAACCGATCCCGCCGACGCCCAGCGGCACCCCGTTCGGGATGTCGATCAGTTCGGCGCGGCCCCCGGGGGGCACCAGCACCGGCGGCAGGTGCCCCGCGGTGGAGAACTGGCAGCGGCCGGTCCCCGGGTCGCACACCGCGTAGACGCAGGTGGCGATGAAGTCCCCCTCGGCGCTGCCGATGATGTCGTCCAGGTGCCGCAGCAGCTCGTCGGGGGCCAGGTCGAGCTGGGCGAAGGCCCGGGTGGCGGTGCGCAGCTGCCCCATGATCGCAGCGGCGCGCAGGCCCTTTCCCATCACGTCGCCGACGATCAGGCCCACCTTGCCGTCCTTCAGCGGCAGCACGTCGAACCAGTCCCCGCCGACCTCCCGGACCGCGGGGATGTAGCGGGTGGCCAGCTCGATGCCGTCCACCGTCGGCGGCTCGTGCGGCAGCAGGCTCCGCTGGAGGGTGAGTGCGGCGAGACGCTCGCCCGCGTACAGCCGTGCGTTGTCGATGGATATCGCGGCCCTGGCCGCGAGCTCCACGGCCAGGGTGCGGTCCTGGTCGTCGAAGGCCTTCTGGTTGAGGGTGCGGTAGAGGCCGATCACGCCGAGCACCTCGCCGCGGGCGATCAGCGGCGCGGCCAGGTACGAGTGCACCCCGGCCCGCCGCAGCAGCGCGGCGGCGCGATCGTCCCGGGCGATCCGGCGCAGCATGCGGCTGCTCACCCGGTGCACCACCACCGGCTGCCCCTCCCGCACCGCCCGGGTGATCAGCCGGTCGGTCGGGTACGAGGCCGGCTCGCCCACCGGGTCGACGGCCCCGATCACCTCGCCCGGGTCGGCCGCGGCGATCGCCAGGGCCCGGAAGTCGGCGTTCTCGCCGGAGGCCACCCGGGACACCGTCTCACCGCGCATCACCGACTCCAGCACGTCGACGGTGGCGATGTCGGCGAGCATCGGCACGACGACCGAGGCCAGCTCCTGGGCGGTCTGCTGGAGGTCCAGGGTGGTGCCGATGCGGGTGCCCGCCTCGGCGATCACCGCCAGCCGGCCACGGGCCGCAGCGATCTCCTCGGCGGCGTGATGCCGCTCGGTGAAGTCCGCCACCGAGGTGGCGAGGCCCAGCACCCGCCCGGTGGGGTCCTCGATCCGGTAGTACGAGATCGACCACGCGTGGTCCCGTCCCAGGTCGGCATAGGTGCGGCCGACCGTCTCCAGGTCCAGCAGCGGCTCCCCGGTGTCCAGGACACGCCGCATCGCCGTCTCGATCCCCACGGCGTCGATGCCCGGCGAGACCTCCCGTACGGTGCGCCCCAGCATGGACGCGGCCGACAGGCCGTACATGCCCTCCAGGGCCTCGTTGACCCGCACGATGCGCAGCTCGGTGTCGAAGACCGCCAGCCCGATGGGCGACTGGTCGACCAGGCTGCTCGACAGTCCCATGTCGGTCTCGACCCGGCGGACGGTCGTCAGATCGGCGCCCAGCCCCAGGGCGAAGACCCCGCCGTCCACGTCGAGCATGCGCATGTTGCGGAACTCGATGTCACGGACCGTACCGTCGGCGTGCACGATCGGGAACACGCCCTGCCACACCGCACCCGCCCTGACCTGCTTGAACAGCTCCGTGACCAGCTCCAGCTTCGCGGGCTCCACCATGAGCAGCCCGGCGTTCTGGCCCAGCGCGTCAGCCGCGCTGTAGCCGAACAGCCGCTCGGCCTCGGGGCTCCACAGGACGATCCGGCCGTGCCGGTCGAGGACCATCGCCGCGACCCCGAGAAGGTCGAGCAGGCCCCCGGGCGAAGGGGTCCCGGGAGCTGGCCGGGCCTCCGCGTCCGTACCGGGCGGCGTTGCGTCGTGTGCGTGCATGGCCTCCTCGTAGGCCCCGCCTGAGAGCCCCGTTGGAGCCCCTGCCTCGTCGTTACGGCATATTTTCGCACCGAGTCCCCAAGGATGCCGCCTGTTCGTTCGGGGGCCAACGAACGAAGGCGTCCCTCCCGGAGGAGGAACGCCTTCATGTCTGTGCGCCGCCAGGGACTTGAACCCCGAACCCGCTGATTAAGAGTCAGCTGCTCTGCCAGTTGAGCTAGCGGCGCTCACCGACAGAGAGGATCCTACCGGACCACCCGGGGTGCCCCCGACCACGTCCTCCAGCAGCGCGGGGTCGTCGTCCAGCCACCCGAGGCGGACCATCTTCACCCCGGCCTGGAAACGGCTGTCGGCCCCTATCTGCTGCATCAGCTCCGCCACGATCCGCCGTACCGTCCGGTCGGACAGGCCCAGCTTGCGGCCGATCGCCTCGTCCGTCAGCCCGGAGGCCAGCAGCCGTACGACCTCCCGGTGCCGGGCGGCGGGCGCGGCGCCCACGTCGTCGGTGAACAGGTCCGACGCGGACGCCCAGCAGTGCTCGAACATCTGCCGCAGCACTCCGACCATCGCGGGGCTGCGCAGCACCATGGCGGAGCCGCCGGCGCGGTCGTCCGGCCCGAGGGCCGGCACCACGGCGAGCGCGTGGTCCACAATGATCATCTTCATGGGGAGTGTGGCGGCGGTTCGTACTTCGCCACCGTCGTTCACGAAGGTCCGCAAGTGGGTGCGTATGTTCGGCACCGCCGCCGCCGTGGCGAGGTAGATGGAGCGTTGGCGGACACCGCGGCCGAGCGCCTCGCGATTGCGATCGTCACCCAAGTGTTCGTCCTGCACGCTGGCGTGCATGGAGAGGATCTCGGCGGTCACGGTGCTGGCGGCCTCGTCCAGGATGGCCGCTATCTGCGCGGGTTGAGCGGCGACCTCGATGCGTGCCTCGGCCAGTTGCCGTATGTGGACAGGCTGGAATTCGGCCGCCAGCTGGCTCAGCGCGATATGGGTGTCGGTGATGGTGCTCACCAATTCCTCGGTCCGGCGTCGGCCGCCCTCGATGAGCTGCGCCATCGCGGTCGCGGGCGAGTGCACCGTCCAGCCGCTCCTCGCGGCCGAGAACGGTGCGGCCAGCCCCAGGGACGTCAAGGAATGCAGTACTGCGTCGAGTTCGCCTTGTGACCAACCGGTGAGCGTGCAGACGCTTTCTGGTGTCCAGTCGGCGTCGGCGAGCGCCAGAGCGTAGAGTTCCTGCGCCCGGGCGCGCAGAAGGTCGTCGGTCACTGCACGCACCCCCAATGCTTCACGTCCCCCGGCTTCGATCAGGTTACGGGGCTGGGCCCGCGTATGGACCCATCGGGGGCCATCCGGTCCCATGTGTCCGCATAGGGCCATGTCCGAATCCGGAACGTGAAAAGTGAAGACCACCGGCTCGGCGTCCGACAGAATTCAGTCAGTCGTACGGTTCCCCCAAGCCGGCGCTGCACCCCCAAGCACCACCCCAGCTCACACTCCCAGGACAGGCCTGCCATGACAAGCTTCCGTCGCAACGCCCTTCGTGCAGTTCTGGGCGTCGTCGCCGCCATTACGTTGGGGCTGATCGGCGCGACAACTGCCTCCGCGCAGCCTGCTCCAGGCGACATCGTTTGGCACACCGCCAACGACATCGTCTGGTAGCACCCTGGGCCGTCCCACAAAGACAACACCCCCCCCAAGAGCCACACCCCCCCCAAAAGAAGCAACATCCCCCCAAGAGCCACACCCCTCCCCCCACGCTGATGGGCCCGGCATACCTCCCCCCTCTTGCCGGGCCCTTCAGCATGCCCGGATACCGGCCCGCGGGGGGCGCCGACAAGGCCGGTCGCGTGGCTTTTGGCGAGATGTCATGGGTGCCGCGCCGGGGCGTCATCACCCCGAGTGGCCGGAGAAGGTGAGGTGGGCCACTCGGCGACCCTGGTCGCCCGGCCGGCGCCCTGCGGTCGAGGGGGTGGTCATGACCACCCCCGCGGAACCCGTATGATGGTCTCGTTCGCACGCGCCGCTAGCTCAAGTGGCAGAGCAGCTGACTCTTAATCAGCGGGTTCGGGGTTCAAGTCCCTGGCGGCGCACAGTGCGAGGGCGCCCCTCCTCCGGGAGGGGCGCCCTTCTGTGTTCCGTCAGAGTGCGAGCGAGAGCAGCACGGGGGCCGCCCGCTCGTTCAGGGTGTCGGCGGCGCCCTTGAGGCGGTGGGCCTGGGTGACGGGCAGGGAGAGCGCGAGGCAGCCGACCGTCGCCCCGATGGTCACCGGGATGGCGGCGCAGACGGTGCCGATCGCGTACTCCTGGAGGTCGAGGGTGGGCACGCTGGCCGGCTGGCTCTCCAGCTTGGTCAGCAGCACCTTCTCGCTGATCGTCGTCTTCGAGGTCAGCCGCACGGTCTTGTGCCGCGACAGGTGGTCGCGGCGGCCGTTGTGGTCGAGCTGCGTGAGCAGGCACTTTCCGACCGCGCTGGCGTGCGCGGCGGACCGGAAGTCGACCCATTCGTTGACCTTGGGCGCGGCGGGTCCGTCGGCGAAGTCGACGATCTTGACCTCGCCGTCGTCGTACCGGCTGAAGTAGACCGCCGCGCCGACCTCGTCGCGCAGGGCCATCAGTACGTTCTTGATCTTCTCGGCGAGCGCCGTGTCGCGGCTGGCACTGCCCAGCAGGACGAGCGATTCACCGACCGCGTACCCGCCACCGGGCAGGGCGTTGAGATAGTGCTCCCGATTGAGCATGGCGAGGAGTTGCGAAAGATATCCGATGGGCACGCCGATTTCGCGGGCGAGCTGCTCGGCGCTGACGCCGTGCCGGTGCTTGTCCACGGTCTCCAGCACGCGCAACGCGTGCTGGACGGCGTAGACCGGCGCGACCTGTCGGTGCTCAAGCGCCACGGTGTCCCCCTACAGGTGTGACCGTTTGCGTCCTTGCTGCGGCTGCTGGTCATGGCCACCGCGCACGACGGACGGGACCCGGCAGCCGGGCCGCATTCCACGATAGCCTCAAAGCGGTTTCGAGTAGAGCCCGTTGAAGCTTTGTCTGAACGCCCTCGGACGTATATGCAGGAACGCGCCACTCTGGCATATGCCCGAGGCACGGACCAATTTCCGTCAGAGCACCGCACTGAGGAATTCTCGGGTCCTGCGGTGCTCCGGGGAGCCGAAAATCCGCTCCGGCGCACCCGACTCCACCACCCTCCCGCCGTCGAACATCAGCACGCGGTCGGAGACGTCCCGGGCGCACCCCGTCTCGTGGGTGACGCACAGCAGGGTGATGTCCGTGCCGCGGGCGATGTCCCGCAGTGTCCAGTACACCGGCCGCGAGTGCGCGGGCGATGTCCGGCTGCCGGCCGCCGGCCGCCGGAGAGCCGGGTGGGCCTCGGTGACGTTCTCCAGCACTTTCATGTGGGGGAAGAGGTCGAAGGGCTGGAAGACCATGCCGATCCGGCGCCGTTCGGCGCGTAGGTGCTTCTCGTCGGCCGGCACGAGCCGGCCGACGCGGCCCGGCATGTGCGAGAAGGGCGCGCCGTCCACGTGGACGACGCCCTCGGTGACCCGCTCCAGGGTCATCAGCAGCCGCAGGACGGTGGTCTTGCCGCTGCCGCTCGGGCCGATCAGCGTGACCCCCTCGCCGCGGCGGACCTCCAGGACAGTGTGGTCCCCGTAGCGCTTGACCACCTGGTCGAAGCGGGCGGCCGGGGTCACGGAGGTCTTGGCGCGCTGGTGGGTCTCGTCAGTGAGCAAGGCGCTTCTCCGGCTTCCGCATGAGGCGGTCGGCGCTCAGTGCGAGTATGAGCGCCGCGAAGTCGGTGAGGGCGGGCCGCAGTTCGGGCAGCACCGGGGCCTTGAAGATCTCCGGTGCGGGGTCGGGGCCTCGCCCGCCGGTCTGCCGCCGTCCTGGTAGCCGTACGGTGCCTCACCGGCGAAGCCCACCCGCACGTACCCCTGCTTCCTCAGCTTCGCCAGCAGGTCCCCGCCGCCGCGGTGCGGGCGAGGAATCCCCGCCGGGTACTGCCGCTGCGCTCCGTCATGTGCCGGACCTCCGGTAGTTCGTCTCCGTGCGGTGCGCCGACCGCACGAGGGCCGCGCCTACCCCGGCGTACGGAAGGCATTCATGCGAATGTGGAGGGGTACCCGACTGCCCGGACCGGTTCGCGAGAGGCAGGAAGCCGCGATGAGCGACAGCACCGACATGAACGCCAAGCGCGAGCAACTGGTCGTGGAACGGGTACCGAAGGGGCTGCTGATCGGCGGCCGGTGGCAGCCGGCGAAGGACGGCCGCGAGTACGAGGTGGAGGACCCCTCGACCGCGCAGCCGCTGTGCGCCGTGCCCGACGCCGGCGCCGCGGACGCGCGCGCCGCGATGGACGCGGCCGCCGCCGCGCAGGCCGGCTGGGCGGCCACCGCGCCGCGCGAGCGCGGGGAGATCCTGCGGCGGGCGTACGAACTCATCGTCGAGCGGCAGAACGATCTCGCGCTGCTGATGACCCTGGAGATGGGCAAGCCGGTCGCCGAGTCGCGCAGCGAGATCGTCTACGCCGCCGAGTTCTTTCGCTGGTTCGCCGAGGAGGCGGTCCGCGTCGACGGCGGCTGGGCGACCGCCCCGGACGGCAACGGCCGGATCTGGGTGATGCGGCAGCCGGTCGGGCCGGCGCTGCTGATCACCCCGTGGAACTTCCCGATGGCCATGGGCACGCGCAAGATCGGTCCCGCCGTCGCCGCCGGCTGCACGATGATCGTCAAGCCGGCGCACCAGACACCGCTGTCGATGCTCGCCCTGGCCGAGATCCTCGGCAACGCAGGGCTCCCCGACGGCGTCCTCAACGTGCTGACCACCTCACGGCCGGGCGAGGTGTCCACCCCGGTGCTGGAGGACCCCCGGCTGCGCAAACTCTCCTTCACCGGTTCCACGGGCGTCGGGCAGAAGCTGATCGGGCAGAGCGCGAAGGGCGTGCTGCGCACGTCCATGGAACTCGGCGGCAACGCCCCGTTCATCGTGTGCGAGGACGCCGACCTGGAGAAGGCGGTGGAGGGCGCGGCCATCGCCAAGATGCGCAACATCGGCGAGGCCTGCACCGCCGCCAACCGCGTCTATGTGCACCAGGACCTGGCCGAGGCGTTCACCGGACGGCTGGCCGAGAAGCTGGGCTCCATGGTCGTCGGCCGGGGCACCGACCCCGGCGCGCAGGTCGGGCCGCTCATCGACGGCGCCGGACTCGGCAAGGTCGACCGCCTCGTGCGCGACGCCGTCGGCAGTGGGGCCAGGGTCATCACCGGCGGCGAACCGCTGTCCGGCCGGCCGGGCTACTTCTACCCGCCGACCGTCCTGGCCGACGTCCCCGCCGACGCGGCGATGCTCCGCGAGGAGATCTTCGGGCCCGTCGCGCCCATCGTCACCTTCACCGACGACGACGAGGCGATCCGGCTGGCCAACGACACGGTCTTCGGCCTCGTCTCCTATGTCTTCACCGAGAGCCTGCGGCGCGGCATCCGCTACGCCGAGGAACTGGAGACGGGCATGCTCGGCCTCAACAAGGGGGTGGTGTCCACCCCCGCGGCGCCCTTCGGCGGCGTCAAGCAGTCCGGGATCGGGCGCGAGGGCGGCTTCGTCGGCATCGACGAGTACCTGGAGATGAAGTACGTCGCCGTCGACGTGTGACACGGGCCGGGGCACCGCCCCCGGCCCGTCCGCGCGGGTCAGGCCTTGGGCAGCCCGTACACGTCGGCGACCAGTTCGTACGAGCGCAGGCGGGCCTGCGGGCTGTGCGCGTTGCCCGTGAGCATCAGCTCGTCCGCCCCCGTGCGCCGCACCAGCGCGTCCAGCCCGTCGCGGACCTGCTCGGCCGTGCCGTGCACGATGTTGACCAGCCAGGAGTCGACGAACTCCCGCTCGGCGGGGCTGAACTCGTAGGCCTCCGCCTCCTCGGGGGTCGGGACGAGCCCGGGCCGCCCCGTACGCAGCCGCAGCATCGACAGGGCACCGGTGAGCACCTGGCGGGCGGCCTCCTTCTCGTCGTCCGCCGCGAGGGCGGCGACGCCTATGACGGAGTACGGCTTGTCCAGGACCGCGGAGGGCCGGAAGGACTCGCGGTACAGCTCCAGCGCGGGGACCGTGTTCGCCGCGGAGAAGTGGTGCGCGAAGGCGAAGGGCAGACCGAGGGCGCCCGCCAGCCGGGCGCTGAAGCCGCTGGAGCCGAGCAGCCACACCGACGGCCGCGCGGGCGACTGCACACCGCCGGGGGCGGTGCCCTGCACGGGGCCGGGGATGGCGTGGATCCGGGCGTAGGGGTGGCCGGCCGGGAAGTCGTCGTCCAGGAAGCGCACCAGTTCGCCGAGCTGCTGAGGGAAGTCGTCGGCGCCCTCGTTGAGCCGGTCGCTGCGGCGCAGCGCGGCGGCGGTCGCGCCGTCGGTGCCCGGCGCGCGGCCGAGGCCGAGATCGACACGGCCCGGGGCGAGCGCCTCCAGCGTGCCGAACTGCTCGGCGATGACCAGCGGGGCGTGATTGGGCAGCATGACGCCGCCGGAGCCCAGGCGGATGCGCTCGGTGTGCGCGGCGAGGTGCGCGAGGATCACGGCGGGGGAGGACGAGGCGACCCCGGGCATCGAGTGGTGCTCGGCCACCCAGTAGCGCTGGTAGCCCCGGGCCTCGGCGAGCCGGACCAGTTCGACGCCGGTGCGCAGTGCGTCGCTCGCGGTCTGGCCCACGCCGACGGTGGCCAGATCGAGCACGGACAGGGGTACGGGTGCGGTGCCGAGGGCGGTGCCTCGTACGGGGTCGTTCGTCTCCACGGCGGTCCGTCGCCTCCTGGCCGGTCGGTGCTGCGTACGGGCAGCCACAACCGGAGAGCGGCTCCGCTTATTCCCCCGCTTCTCCCCGGTCCCCGGGGGCGGGGTCCGCGGTGGCGTCCCGCCGCAGCTCGGCGATCCGCTCCGGGGGAACGGGCCGCGAGTACAGCCAGCCCTGGCCGGTGTCGCAGCCGATCCGCCGCAGCCGATCCGCCTGCTCGGCGTTCTCCACGCACTCGGCGGTCACGGTCAGCCCGAGCCGGTGGGCGAGCTGCACCAGCGCCTCGACGATCGTCTCGTCGGCCGGGTTCGGGTGCAGCGTGTCGCGGAAGCCGCGCACGAAGGTGCCGTCGAGCTTCAGCGCGGAGACCGGCAGCCGGCTGAGGTAGGCCAGGTTGGAGTAGCCGGTGCCGAAATCGTCGATGGCGATGTGCACCCCCATCTCGTGCAGGGCGTGCAGCGCCTGCAACGGCCGGCCCGCCGAGCCCATCACCGCAGACTCGGTCAGCTCCAGTTGCAGCAGCTCGGGCGGCAGCCCGGTGTCGTCCAGGATCTCGGCCACGTCCGCGACCAGGTCGGAGTCCCAGACCTGGCGTACCGCCACATTGACGCTGACGAAGATCGGGTCGTCCGGGTGGTCCTTCTGCCACTCCCGCGCCTGGCGGCAGGCCTCTGCGAGCACCCAGCGGCCGAGCTGGACGATCGAGCCGTTCTCCTCGGCCAGCGGGATGAACCGGTTCGGCCCGAGCAGCCCGAAGTGCGGGTGCTCCCAGCGCACCAGGGCCTCGACACCGCGCAGCGCGCCGCTGCCCAGCTCGACCAGCGGCTGGTACTCCAGGACGAACTCGCCGCGCTCCACCGCCTGCCGCAGCGTGCTGGACAGCGCCTGCTTGGTCATGCGGTGCGCGTTGCGTTCGGGGTCGAACAGCGTCCAGCGCGCCTTGCCGTCCGCCTTCGCCCAGTACAGCGTGGTGTCGGCGGCCTGCATGATGCCGGTGGCCGTGGTCCCCGACGCCTCCCGTTCGACCACGCCGATGCTCGCGGAGACCGCCAGCCGCTGCCCGGACAGGTCGAACGGACGTTGCAGCGCGCTCAGTACGGACTCGGCGAGCGCGGTGGCCTGCCCGGTGCCTGTGGAGTCCTCGACGAGGACGGCGAACTCGTCGCCGCCGAGCCGGGCGACGAGCGTCCCGCCGCGGCCGAGCCGTGCCGCGCAGTCGGTCAGCCGGTCCGCGACGGCCTTGAGCAGCCGGTCGCCGGTCCGGTGGCCGAGGGTGTCGTTGATGGCCTTGAAGCCGTCGAGGTCGAGGTAGCACAGGCCGATCCGGCCGGTGCGGCTGCCGGCGCCCTCCAGCGCGGTGGCCAGGCGTTCGAAGAACAGCTGGCGGTTGGGGAGTTTGGTGACCGGGTCGTGCATGCGCAGATGCCGCAGCTGTTCGCGCAGTTCGTGCCGTTCGCCGAGGTCCTCCACGGAGAGCAGCACCCCGCCGGGCACGGGCACCACGACGACCTCGGCCCACACCGTGCGGCCGTCCGGCCCGCGGACCGGCCGGGTGCGGCGCAACTCCTCGCGGCGGCCGGTGAGTACGGCCTCGTACTCGGCGTAGTCCGCTCTCGCCGTGTTCGCGGGGCTCTCCGTGTCCTCTGCGTACTCCGCGGTTTCTGTGCTTTCCGCGTTCTCCGGGGCCTCGGTGGCCGCGCCGTGCCCGCCGGTTCCGGTCTGTGCTGCCCGGCCGTCCCGCGCGGTGGGTGGCTGGTCGTCGGGACCGCCGCCCCCCGCGAGGCCGACGAGCTCCGCCGCGGTGAGCGCGGTGAGCCGCACCGGGTCGGCGCCCAGCAGCTGACCGAGCGCCGGATTGGCCTCCCGGACCCGTCCGTCGGGGCCGATCAGCGCCATCGGCAACCGCGCCACATTGAAGGCGGCACGGTAGTCGTGGACCTCGGAGACTGACCCTTCCGAGGCCGGAGCATGACACTGAGTGACTGGGGGGGCCGTCATCTCGGGGTCGAGGTCGGGGCCTCCCGAGGGTCCGCCCATCGCTGACTCCCGTATAGCTGTCGTCTCGCACACATGGTCGTGGAGGGATCGAA
This sequence comes from Streptomyces sp. RLA123, assembly GCF_056270165.1. NCBI lineage: Bacteria > Bacillati > Actinomycetota > Actinomycetes > Kitasatosporales > Streptomycetaceae > Streptomyces > Streptomyces sp. RLA123. The sequence continues at coordinate 5,075,352 of NZ_JBWDOR010000003.1, forward strand.
TGACCGCCAAGAGGCGGCGTTCATGCTGGAAATGTGCCGATCATAGAGGTTTTCCGAATGGCCCGGCCACCGCCGTAGCGGTGATTCTCGGTGCGCGGAGTGTGGCGGTGGTCATTTTTCGTCGCACCGCGAATTGAATGGATCGTTTTTCGTCACTCATTACGCACTGTAGTGATCGGACGGTAACCCGGGCGGAGCAGCACAAGGGGGCGTACCACCGCAAAACATAGCAGCGTGATGTGGGTGTCCCGACACCGTCCGGGAGGTCCACGTGCCGCTGCCAGGGCTACCCATACGTGCGCATCGGCGTGTTCACGGGAGTGACTCCCGGCGCGCTGCCCGCCGCGTGCTGCGGGCCGCGGTCGCGGCGATGAGCGTGTTCGCCGCCGTCGTGGCCTGGACCCTGGTCACCGGACCCTCCGCGGGAGGTGCCGGCGGCGAGGTGTGCGTACTGCCCCGGGGCAGCGCCCACCACTCCGAGGGCGTGTCGTCCAGGGACCCCTCCTACCCGCGGGCCCACGGGGACGTCGACGCGGTGATGATCTTCCTGTCCTTCCCCGACGCCCGGCCCAGCCTCACCCCGGCGGAGCTGGCGGAGGACCATTTCCCGGCCACCGCGCAGTACTTCGAACGCGCTTCCTACGGCGCCTTCCGGCTGCGGCCGCACGTCGTGCCGGTCTGGGTGCGCATGCCGCTGCCCTCCTCCGCGTACTCGATAGCGCGCGACTGGAACGCCCCCGTGCGCTCACGCTTCCTCACCGACGCGGTGGCGGCCGCCGACCCCCGCGTGGACTTCCGCCGTTACAAGGTCGTCTACCTCGTCGCCGACCCCGACGCCCCGGGCGTCGACCCGGACGCCACCAAGGTGGTCAGCCTCGGCTCGCCGCTGCACGCCGACGGCATGGACCTGCGCCGCTTCGTCACCGTCTTCGAGAGCCATCCGCCGGACGTCAACGTGCTGGCGCACGAGACCGGTCACGCCTTCGACCTGCCCGACCTGTACTACCGGCCGCCGGCCGGCAGCCGTGCCGACTGGGACACCCACGTCGGCGACTGGGACATCATGGGCAGTCAGTTCGGACTGGCACCGGATCTGTTCGCCTGGCACAAGTGGAAGCTCGGCTGGCTGCGCTCCTCGCAGGTCCACTGCGTCGTCGACAGCGGCACGCACACCTACCGGGTCACCCCCGCCGAACGGCCGGGCGGCACCAAGCTCCTGGTCGTGCCGGCCGGGCTCAAGTCCGTCGTCGCCGTCGAGGTCCGCGCCGCCACCGGCAACGACCGGCTGACCTGCACCGAGGGCGTCCTGCTGTACCGGGTGCGCGCCGACGTGCCGTCCGGCGACGGCCCGATAGACGTCATCGACGGCCACCCGGGCACCGCCCGCTGCTCGCCGGTCTCGGTCTACCCGCCGCTGGCCGACGCCCCGCTGCACGCCGGCGAGGGGTACCAGGTCGGCTCCGACTCGCGGATCGACGTCATCGCCCGTCACCAGGACGGTTCCTGGACCGTCCGGGTCACGCAGGGCTAGGCGGTGCGCGGAGCCAGGGCCCTGGCCGTCTCGGCCTGCGTGATGCTCTTCGCGGCGGGCAGCGGCGCCGTCACCGGGAGCGGCACGGCCGCGGGCCTGCCGCCCGCCGACCGGCCCTGCGCCCTGCGCGCGGCGCCGGGCACGGCCATGTCGGAGGGGTTCACCGACGGGGGGCACGGCTTCGCCTCCGCCACCGGCGATGTGCGCGCCCTCACGCTCATGGTCGACTTCCCCGACAAGCAGGCCCCCTACTCCGCGCAGGAGCGCTACCGCGAGTTCTTCCCCGCGGTGCGGCAGTGGTTCCACCGGGCCTCGTACGGCAGGCTGCGCTACGACTCCACACCGGTGCTGCACTGGATCCGCATGCCCCGCCCCTTCACCGCGTACGGCATAGGGCGCGGCTACGGCTGGAACGCGCACACCGCCATGATGCGCGACCTGCTGCGGGTCGCCGACAAGACGATCGACTTCTCCGGGTACGGCCTGGTCAACGTCCTGGTCACGCCGAACGCGGGCCCGCCCGCGGACCAGGCGGTCCTCTCCGTCACCTGGACCGGCGCGGCCGCGGCCACCACCGACGACGGCGCCCGCCTGGACCGGGTGTCGCTGATATACGGTCACGACCAGTCGGGCGCACGTGTGCTCAGCCACGAGAACGGCCATGCCTTCGGCCTGCCCGACCTGTACTCCGTCGACCGCTTCGGCCGCACCGACCTCCTGGCCGGCCAGTGGGACAGCATGTCCCTGGACTGGGGGCTCCAGGGGGACCTGTTCGCCTGGCACAAGTGGCGGCTGGGCTGGCTCGACGACGCCCAGATCCTCTGCGTCCGCGACTCCGCGACCCACCTGGTGCGGCTGTCCCCGGTCGAGGTCCCCGGCGGCCGCAAGGCGGTGGTCGTCCCGCTCGGCCGGACCCGCGCCTACGTGGTCGAGGCCCGGGCCGCCCGTGGCAACGACGCCGAGGCCTGCCGTGAGGGCGTCCTCGTCTACCGCATCCGCACCGACGTGGACTCCGGCCACGGCCCGGTCACCGTCCGCGACGCCCACCCGGGCACCTCGGCCTGCGAGTACAGCAGCGCCTCGTTCAACTCCCTCAACGATGCGCCCTTCCGGCCCGGCGAGCACTTCGCCGACCCCGCCTCGGGCCTCACCGTCGAGGTCCTCGCCCACGACCCGGCCGACGACGGCTGGACGGTGCGGATCATCAATCGCCACCCGTGGCGCACGGAGAAGGCACGGGCGGCCGCGCACACGACGACGGGCGCCCTCCGGAGGGAGGACGCCCGTCGATGATGGTGCGCCGCCAGGGACTCGAACCCCGAACCCGCTGATTAAGAGTCAGCTGCTCTGCCAGTTGAGCTAGCGGCGCTCGCTCACGTCGTAGAGATTAGCATCCGCTTGCGGGAGGGTAAAAATCGATATTCAGGCGCCCGGCCCCCCGGTCAGCGGGCCGCCCGGACGCAGGCCCACAGCACGTCGGCGGCCTCGGGGAGCCAGGGGCGGTGGGTGTCGGGGGCGACGAGCCAGCGGGACCGGGCGGTGGAGCAGTCGGCGTAGGGCGGGGGGAGGGCCACCGAGTCGCCCTCGCCGTGGCAGAGCAGGGACGGCACGGGTCTGCCCCACTCCTCCCAGGACAGCAGGGAGGGCAGCCGCTGGGCGGCGCCGGGCGCGACGAGCAGCAGGATGCGCCCGCGGCACTCGGCGGCCGGCCCGGAGCCCGGGCCCGCGGACCACAGCTGCTCCAGGACCCGGCGGCCGAACAGTGCGGGCAGATTCACCACGTCGAAGGCCGTGCCGCAGGGCAGCACGGTGGGAGCCGTGGGCCGGGCGGACCACAGCGCCCGGACGCTGCGCGGGAAGGAGCTGGCGGAAGCCAGCCATTCGGCTCCGTCAGGGGTCACGTACTGCGCATGCCGGTACGCGGCGGAGCCCGCCGCTTCGGGTACGCCTGAGGAAGCAGAATCGATCATGCCCCCCGGCCGTGTATGCCACTGCCCATCACTCATGACATATACAACTACCGTGCGTGAACGGTTCGTTACGCCAATCCGGTAGAAGGAGGGACACGCGGGCCGGAGGTCGGGTACGGTGCCCCGGCCGCATATATGCGTGCGCTACGAGCCCGTGGAACCGCCCTGCAGCAGGCCCTGGCCGAACTCGATCATCCGCTTGGCGTAGTCCTCCGACCAGCCCGCCTGCTCGGCGATCGCCGCCGGTACCAGCCGGTCGAACCGCTTGGGGTCGGCGAGCTGCGCCGCGGCCATGGCCTGGAACTCGGTGGCGCGGTCCGCGGCGGCCCGGAAGGCCAGGGCCAGCTCGGTGGAGCGCGCCAGCAGCTCTCTGGGGTCCTCCACGGACTCCAGGTCGAAGAAGTGCTCGTCGTCCTCGGCGATCGCCGCCGGTTCGAAGAGCAGCTGGGCGGGTTTCAGCCGAGGGGCGGGCGGCTTGCCCGCCGCGTTGTGAGCCGACTGCGGCTCGGACATGTACGTACCTCCAGGATCGTCAGCGCCTTCCATTGTCCCGCCTCGCGCAAGAGGACCTCCGCGAGGCGGGAACGGGGCGGGGACGCGTCAGGGATGCCAGGTCACGCGGTGTTCGGCGAGATGGGAGAGGACGGCGTGATGGGCCTCCCAGCCGTCCGGGAACTTCACCGTCACGCCGAGCTGCACCGGCTCCGTCGAGGGGTGCTCGTCCAGCAGCTCCGGCACGCCCGCCCGGCACACCACCACGCAGGCGTGGCGGTGCCGCGAGGCCAGCACGCACAGCCGGCCGGTCTCCAGGTGGAAGGCCGTGGCGTCGGGACGCCCCGACAGCGGGTGCAGCACCACGGTGACGTCGAACTCCCGGCCCTGGAGCCGGTTGGCCGTGTCCACCGTCACACCGCGGACGCCGAGGTCGGCCAGCGCCGCCCGCACCGCCGCCGCCTGGTCGCGGTGCGCGGTGCCCACCGCGATCCGGTCCGGGCCGACCGGGGCCGTGCCGCGTTCCGAGTGCGCCACCCCGCCACGGTCCAGCAGCCGCCGAGTCACCAGCGCGACCGCGCGCACCGCCTCCGGGTCCGTGCGCGGGGTGCGGCGGGCCGGCAGCTCCAGCAGGCCCCAGCCGGACAGCGCCGCCTCGTCCAGCACGCGGTCGGGGCCGGAGCCGTCGCCGGGCACGCCGAAGGCCAGCCGCCGCTCACCGGGCTCGGTGCCGCTGCGGAACGGGGTGTACGGGTAGAAGGCGCCGGAGATCAGCGGTGCCGCCGAGGCGGGCAGCCGCCACGACACCGGCAGCCGGTGCTGCGGCAGCCCCGGGTTGTGGGCCAGCAGGGTGACCACCGCGCTCGCCGAGGGGTCGTAGCTCAGCCCGGCCCACTGCTCGGAGCCGACCACGCTGAACGGGTCCAGCTGGCCGGGGTCGCCCACGAACAGCGCCCGCTGGAACAGCCCGGCGACCTGGAGCAGCGCGTCCGAGCGCATCTGGTACGCCTCGTCGACGATGGCGTGCCGCCACGGCTCGATGCCCTTGGAGGCCGCGGTGAAGGCCCACTTCGCCGCGGTGGCGATCACCACCTTCGCCCCGGTCAGGTCGGCGGCCTTGGTCGACTTCAGCACGGAAGGGTGCCGGTCCAGCGCCGGGTCCGGCGGGGAGTCGCTGCCGTGCAGCCGGCCGACGGGCAGGGCGGGGTCGGCCGTGGCCAGCCGGTCCACGAGGTCGTCGACCTGGGAGTTGGTCTGGGCGACCACTATCAGGGACTCGCCCGCCGCCACCAGTTCCCGGGCGGCCCGCACCACCAGCGTGGACTTGCCCGCGCCGGGCGGGGAGTCCACGACCACGCCGCGGTGCGTGCCGCGGAGGGTGTCGTGCAGGATCCGCTCGGTCGCGGCGCCGGCGGCCCGGGCCGCCTCGCTCACCGGGCTCGGGCTCACAGGTAGTCCTCCGCGGTCGCGGGGTCGGCGCTCTCGGCGAGCGCTGCGGTGGTGGGGCCGGCGGCGGCGCCGGCCGCGATGACAGCGCCGGTCGCGGCGCCCGGGGGGCCGCCGTGGGTCCACGGGGTGTCCTCCGGCTCGGGCAGTCCCGCGCCGCCGCGCGGGGCGTGCTCGAACAGCGTCCAGCACGTGGCGTCACCGGGCTCCGGCACGGTGCCGGGATCGGGGACCTTGGACCGGCCCATGCCGTTCACCACCCGCAAGAGCACGGTGCCGGGCCCGTTCCATTCCACGAACTGCGCCTGCTGGGTGCGGCCGTCCGGCAGGGCGCGATAGACCTTGGCGTCCTGGTCGAGATGCGGCCGGTCCTCGGTCTCCACGGTCACCAGCGGGCGCGGCTTGGGGATCTTGCCCTCGCTCATCGCCATCTGCACGTCCACCACCCGGCCCGCGAACGCCTGGCCGGCCAGCCGCCGTCCCGCCATCTCCAGCGGGTCGTCCAGTGCCTCCTGCGCCTCCAGCCGCACCTGCGCGGTCTCCCGCCCGGCCAGCTTCTGCGCGGCGGAGACCGCGTCGTCGCGCCGCGGCTGCGGCGGCTCCCCGGCCCGTACCCGGTCCCGGTGCGAGGTGTACGACCAGCGGTCGCGCTTCCACCGCTCCTCGACGTGGGCGCCCTCGGGGAGTTCGCGCAGCAGGTCGACGGAGCGCCAGACCGCGTCCCACGTGGGCCGCATCTGCCCGTCCAGCAGCGCGGCGATCTCGTCCGCCGCACCGGGGATGCCCGCGTCGAAGCGGGCCGTCGCGGGCGCGAGCACCGTGTTGTCGAACACGGGGTCCGTGGCGGGGCCGGCCGGCGGGCACTCCAGCAGCCCGTCGGTGCCGCGGCCGCTCTCCGCGCGGCGCGCCGCCTCGGCGCCGGACATGCCCTCGGGCGGTTCTGTCCAGGCCAGCAGGGCGCCGAGGTGCTGGTCCTCCAGATTGCTCTGGCCGGTGGCCCAGTGCCGGGTCAGCAGTTCCGTCGCGGACAGCAGCAGCGAGGACCCGGGGGTGCGGGCACGCTCCCCGTAGTGCGTCAGCCACCGTCCGAGCAGCGGCACCCGGGCGGGTACGGGGTGCGGTTCGTCCGGGTCGTCCTCGACGGTGCGGCGGAAGCGGGTCGAGCGGCCGAGCAGCCGGACGTACTCCATGGCCGCGGTGTTGGCCACCAGCAGCTGGGGCGCGTCGGTGCAGACCTCGGACTCCTCGCGGTTGCGGGTCGCGGGCTCGGTCTCGGTGTCGTCGGCGAAGCTCTCCAGGTAGGGCAGCACGATCTGGGCGAGTTCGGCGAGGAAGGCGAAGCGCAGGTCGCGGTCGCGCGGCTGCGGCACGGTCAGCAGCCGGGGCTCCGCGCGCGCGGAACCGACGAGCGCGCCCAGGGGCGCGCCGACCTCGCCGGCGGTGGTGAGCAGCACCAGGACCAGTGGCCGGTCCGACAGATGGCGGTGGCGCACCGTCGCGAGCGGGGTCGCCCGCCCGGTCGCCATCGCCTCCGCCCTGGCCAGAACGGAGATCAGCGACATCCCAGCGCCTCCGCACGGAGCGCGGCGGCCCGGCGCAGCGCGGCCACCGCGGGGTCGTCGGGTGCGGCGGGTCCGCCGGAGCCGGGGCCGGGGCCGTCGTCGCCCAGCGCGGCCGCCAGCACCTGCTCGACGTCGGTGAGCGAGCCGAGTTCGGCGCGGACCCCGCGGCCCAGCGCCTCCACGGCGCCGCAGGCCCGTGCCTGCTCGCGGCAGTGGAAGGACAGCTCGCAACTGGCAAGGCACTCCGGGGCGTACGCCGCCGGCAGCAGGTCCACCGCGGCGCGCAGCTCCGGTCCGGAGCGGGTGGGGGTGCGCCGGTCGTCGGCGAGCCGCAGGTCGAAGGTCGTGCCCTCGGGCAGGGTGTCGGCGATCTCCTCGATCCGGGTGAGCCGGGCGAGCTGCCGCCGGGTGACCGACAGCTGCTTGCGGACGTCGACGACCTCGGCGACCGGGAGGTTGGAGAAGTCCTTGGGGCACACCAGCAGCACCCGGTGGTCCGGGGCGCCGAAACCGAGCCGTTCCAGGGCCAGGACGTAGACCGCGGCCTGCCGGGCGGCGGCGCCGACCTTCACCGCGTCCGCCGAACCGTCCAGGATCGGGAAGGACTTGATCTCGATCACCGTCCACGACCCGTCAGGGCGCACGGCGATCGCGTCCGGCTCCAGGTAGACCGGCGAATCGGCGACCTCCAGGGCCAGCAGCGGATGGTCCAGCACCGCCCAGCGGGCCGCGGCGGTGGCCTCCTTGAGCGCGAGGCGGGTGCGCGCCACGCGGCCCTCGGGGCCGGGCGCGGTCAGGTCGGGCAGGGCGACCTCGGTGTCCTCCGGCGCGCCCAGCAGGCGCAGCAGCTCGGCGCAGCTGTTCCCCTTGACCCGGGCCTCGAAGGCGTGGCCGCGGATGAACGCGAACTGCGACTGCCCGAACGGCGCCGGGTTGCCCAGCACGCCGGCCACGGCCGCCTTGTCCACCCCCGCGGCGTCCAGCAGCGCGCGGCGCCGGCAGCCCGGGTTCGCCGCCAGCGCCGCCAGTGCCCGTGCGTCCATCGGGCGCGGGTCGGTACCCGGGCCGCGCAGCCCCGCCAACCGCTCTCGCAGATCGTGCGTAGTGCTCACCCGCGCAAGTCTCGCACTCCCCACCGACAACGGGGGCCACCGCGGTTCAGCCGTGGGATTCCCGGGCCGGTGGCCGGGCCGCCCGCTGGGCCGGGACGGCCGCGTGCTCCGCCGGGTGCTCTGCCGGGTGCTTTGCGGGGGAGGCGGCGCGGGAGGAGGTGATGACGGTGGAGGAGACGGGGCGCGCCGGGCGGGCGAGCCGTGCGGTGACGGCGTCCCGCAGGCCGTCCACGGCGCGCAGGAAGGGCCGCGTGAGCAGGAAGCCCAGGCCCATGACCGCCGCGCCGGCGAGCGCGTCGAGGAAGTAGTGGTTGGCGGTGCCCATGACGACCAGGGTCGTGCCGAGCGGATAGGCGATGCCGAGCGCGCGCACGAAACGGGTGCGCCCGTAGCGCCAGAGGACGATCCCGCACCACAGGGACCAGCCGACATGGAGGCTCGGCATGGCCGCGTACTGGTTGGTGAGTCCGCCGAGGCCGCGCGGGGCACTCGCGTCGCCGCCCCACCAGCCGTAGGAGCTGTACTGCGCCATGGTGTCGACGAAGCCGTGTCCCCCGGCCAGCAGCCGCGGCGGGGCGGTCGGCGCCAGGGTGAAGCCGATCAGCCCGACGAGGGTGGAGGTCATCAGCCAGGTGCGGGCGAAGCGGTAGACGGTCGGCCGCCGGCGCCAGAGCCAGACCAGCACGGTGGGGGTGACCACATAGTGCAGGGAGGCGTACCAGAAGTCGGCGGGAATGCCGAGCGCCCGGTAACGGCTGAAGAGGGAGTTGAGCCAGCGTTCGGGGTCCAGGGTGAGTGCCGTCTCCAGGTGGAGGATGGCGATGCCGTGGTCCACCGCTCGCGTCACGTCCCCGCGTACCAGGAGGCGTCCCGTCGTGTAGAGGCCGTACACCACCGCGATCAGCGGCAGCTCGGTCCACCAGCGCAGGCCGCCCCGGTAGGTGGCAGCCCGCGGCGCGGTGGTGGTCATGGTCATCGGGCCGTTCTCCCCGTTCTCTCCCTGTGAGAGCTCATGCGGACTACCGTACGACGTACGCTAGGCAACCCGAACACCACCCCCACCTATTCCGGTAACTCCTGGTTCGTCCGAGGTTCAACAACGTGTGCTCGTGAACGCGTGCGAAAAGACGCCGCGCGACCGTCATGGGTTGCCTGTGAACGCGGGAGAATCAAGGAAACCGCTCACCGACCGCTCCCCATGACCGGACACGCATCCCTCATGACTGTCACCCCGCCGGCCCGCTCCCCACGGCGCCGCGTCCCCCGCAACACACTCAACCCCGACCGCATCCTCGACGCAGCCGTCGCGCTTCTCGACCGTGACGGCCCCGAGGCCTTCACCATGCGCGCGCTCGCCCAGGAGCTGGGAGTGGGCACGATGGCCGTCTACTCGCACTTCAAGGGAAAGGAGGAACTCAGCGACGCCGTCCACGAGCGGCTGCTCGGTGAGATCGAGATCCCCCCGGACGCGGGCGCGCCCCGCGAGCAGCTTATTGAACTCTGTGTGGGGGTGTACCGCCTTTTCAGTGAACATCCTGCGGCTCTCCAGCTGTTGGCGAGCCGTCCGCTGCGCGGCGTCGAGGCGCTGTCGGTCATCGACCGGATGCTCTGCCTGCTGCGCTCCGCGGGCCTGGAACCGGCCGCGGCGGCCGCCGGCCAGGTCGCGCTCATGCAGTACACGGTGGGCTCGGCCATGTGGGCCGTGCGCCGCAAGCGTGCCGAGTGCGACGCGGAGGTCAATCTGCGCGAGCAGATCCGTGAACGCCTCGCCGAACTCCCGGCGGAGAGCTACCCGTCGCTGACCGGCCTCGCCCCCGAACTCAGCGCCGCGCAGGAAGCGGGCCGCGCGCAGTACGAGGCCGGGCTGGGCGCCCTCCTGAACGGTCTGCTCAACAGGCCCACGCACCCGCGCACATGAAAGAGCGCCCCGGCCGTGACGGGAGTGAACTGCCGGCCGGGGCGCTCGTGTGGGGGGATCGGGAGATGGCTGGTGAGGGGTGCCGACACCCCTGGGGTGGACCCGGCGTGATCCCGGAGGATCAGCCGTTGTAGGCGGCGAAGGCCCTCGAGAACGCGCCCGCGTCCTGGACGACCGAACTGCAGGTGGCGTCCGCGACGTTCTTGGCGCCGCCGGGGCACTGCTTGTCGCGGGTCGCTGACCACATCGACAGCCGGCCCAGTCCCTTGGACTTGGCGAAGGCCACCAGCTGCGAGGCGTCGTCGACCGTGAAGACCTCGGTGCTGACGTCGTTCACGCCGATCATCGGCGTCACGGCGACGGCCTTCCATGCGGCCGCGTCCGACAGCCCGAGCAGGCTCCTGATCTGCGCCCGGGTGGCTGTCGCGGCGTCGATGGCGTAACCGCCCATGTCGCCGCTGAAGGAGGCGCCGTAGTCCATCGCCATGATGTTGACGGTGGCGATGCGCACCCCGTTGGCCTTGGCGTCCGCGAGCAGGTTGACGCCGTCCTGGGTGAGACCGGTCGGCATGACGGGCAGGGTGTAGGAGACCTCCAGGCCGCTGTGGCCCGCCTGGAGCTGCGCGATGGCCTTGGCGCGCCGGGAGTTGGCGGTGGCGTTGGCGATGGCGCCGCCCTCGACGTCGAAGTCCACCTTGGTGGTGAGGCCCCCGAGAAGGGCGACCTTGCGCGTGGGGCGACGACGATGTGAGGTCCTCATGAACCGGCACGCTACCGAGGGGTATTCGGACAAATGGCCCGAGCCGGGCATGCGTTCGATTTCTTATGGCGCGCTTAAGGTGCGGCTAAGCGGCGCCTGAGGCAGGTGGTCCTTGTGATGGCCGCGGGCCTCCTGCGACGGGATCCGCCGTCCGTCGCGGTCCAGGAGTGGCCCTGTGATGGTGCGGGGTGTTGCGGGCGCTTCCCTCCCCCTGCGCACCCGGACCGGTGCCCGGAGTCGCGCGTGATCGTGACACACCTCGCTCGGCGCGTCCACGGCTTCCCTGCGCGGCGGCCGTGCGGGCTCAGGCGGGGCGTGTGCCCGCCGGCCGTTTGCCGCGACGGCGGCGTACGTCGCGGTGGGTGCGCTTGCCGCCCGACGCGTAGGGGCGCAGGGCGATCCAGACGCGGATCTCGGCGCCCCCCAGCATCGAGGAGCCGATACGGACGTCTCCGCCGGTGGATTCCGCGAGGCGGCGCACGATGTCCAGGCCGAGTCCCGTCGAACCGTCGCCGCCCGCGCCTTGGCCGCGCCGCATCGCTGCGGAGGGGTCGTTTATGCCGGGGCCCGCGTCGGAGACGAGGACGATCACCGCGTCCTCGCCGCTGTGCACGTCCACCGCGAAGGCGGTCCCCTCAGGGGTGTGGCGGAAGACGTTGCCGAGCATGGCGTCGAGCGAGGCGACGAGGTCGGCGCGGGACACCGGAACGCGTACCGGGCGCTCGACGCCGGCCGTGCGGGCCTCGCGGCCCTGGTCCTCGGCCAGGGCCGACCAGAAGGCCATCCGCTCGCGGATCACGGCGGCCGCGTCGCAGCCCACCGCCACCGGTTTGCCCTGTGCCTGCTGGGCGCGCGCGGTGCGGATGATCTGGTCGACCTCGCGCTCCAGCTGGGCCACCGCGTGCCGGGTCTGCTCGCCGGCCGGGCCGTCGCCGAGGGAGGCGGCGTTGAGCCGCAGCACGGTCAGCGGGGTGCGCAGGCGGTGCGAGAGGTCGGCGGCCAGTTCCCGCTCGTTGGCCAGCAGTTGCACGACCTGGTCGGCCATGGCGTTGAACGCGACGGCGGCCGAGCGCAGTTCGGGCGGGCCGTCCTCCGGGACGCGCACCGTCAGGTCCCCGCGGCCGAGTCCGTTGGCCGCGTCCGCGAGCCGCTTGGCCGGGCCCACCATCCGGGTGCCGAGCCGGTCGGCGACCGCGACCGCCCCGATGATCAGGCCCACGCCGACCGCCGCGAGCACCGCCCACGCGGTGGTGACCCCGCGGGTCAGCTCGCCGTCCGGGACGAAGACCTCCACCACGGCCACTGAGCCCGAGCCGACGGCGGTCGGCTGCAGCAGCGCGTACCCGCCGGGCACCGGCACCGTGGCGGCCCTGCCCAGCTGCGAGGCCCGCTCCACCTCGGCGTCCGGTGCGTGCGGGCGGCCGATCCGTACGCCGTCCGCGCCCTCCGTGGCCGGCACGCTCACCGCGATCCGGCCGTCCGCGCCGGCCTGCGTGGAGGCGACGGCGCGTTCCAGCTGCGTCCGGTCCGTGGTGATCGCCAGCGCCGGGCCTATGGCGGCGGCCTGACGCTCCGCGTTGCCGATCGCCCGGTCGCGCGCCATCTCCTTGACCGTCAGCGCCAGTGGCACCGCGAAGGCCACCACGACCATCGCCGTGACCGCCACACAGACCTTGACCAGGGCCCATCTCACAACGGCGGCTCCAGTTTCACGCCCACGCCGCGCAGGGTGTGCAGGTACCGGGGGCGGGCGGCGGTCTCGCCCAGTTTCCTTCGCAGCCAGGACAGATGGACGTCGATGGTCTGGTCGTCGCCGTACGACTGCTGCCAGACCTCCGACAGCAGTTCGCGCCTCGCCACCACCACACCGGGCCGGGCCGCCAGGAAGGACAGCAGGTCGAACTCACGCCGCGTCAGGTCCAGTGGCGCGCCGTCGAGGACGGCCTGCCGGCGCAGTACGTCGATCTGCAGCCCGCCCACCCGCATCACCTCCGCGGCCGCGCGGGCGCGCGAGCGGCGGAGCACGGCCGTCATGCGGGCCGACAGGTGCTCGACCGAGAACGGCTTGATCAGGTAGTCGTCGGCACCGGCGTTGAGCAGCCGTACGATCTCCGACTCGTCGTCCCGCGCGGTCGCGATGATCACCGGTACGTCCGTGATGCCGCGCAGCATCTTGAGCGCCTCGGCCCCGTCCAGGTCCGGCAGGCCGAGGTCCAGGATCACCACGTCGAAGCCGACTTGCGCCACCTCGCGCAGCGCCTCCAGGGCCGTGCCCACGCTCCGTACGGAGTGCGTGGCGTCGGTGAGGTGCCGGATGAGAGCGGAGCGCACGAACTGGTCGTCCTCGACGACGAGCACACTTGCCATGGCCCGCAACTTAGCCCATCCGGGGGATGCCCCGGGCGGGTCCGAGCACGTCCGGGCCGTGCGCGCAACCCTCAACTCCGCGGCAGGGGCGCGTCCGGCAGTATGAGCGCATGCGAAGAGGACTGGTGCACGCCGGAGCGTGGACACTCGCGACGAGCGCCGCCGTCGCGCTGTCCTGGTTCGGCGTCCACCACGTGCTGGCGGGCACCGCGTACGACCCGCCGCGCGCGCTGCCCCTCGCGGAGCCGGCGGCAGCGTCGGCGCCTCCGCCCGCCCCGTCGTCCGCTCCCTCCGCCTCCGCCTCCGCCTCGCACCGCCCGTCGACGCCGGCCCGCAAACCGGCCGCCACCGATCCGGGCAGGTCGCCCGCCGCGAAGCCGTCGGCCTCCGCGCCCGGCCGGCCCCCGGGCACCCCGACCCCCGCGGCCTCCGCCTCCGGCGCCACCGGCGACGTCCACAGCTATCCGGTCCAGGGCGGCCGGGTCGTCCTGGAGCTGGACGCCGCCTCGGCGACCCTGGTCTCCGCGACCCCCGAGGCCGGTTGGGAGATGAAGGTCTGGAACCAGTCCGAATCCTCCTGGATCCGCGTCGACTTCACCTCCGGCACCACGACGTCCTCGCTGTTCTGCACCTGGAACGGGCATGCGCCGACCGTCGAGACGTACACGGCCGGGGGCCGATAGCGCCGGCGCCGCTAACGGAACACGGACTCCGGGGGAGCCGGCGACGCCGCCGCCGTCGCGTCCGTGACCGGCGCCGCGCCGCCCGCGAAGGCGTCCAGTTCCCGCCCGTGCTCCACCCGCCCCGGGTGCGGGTCCGAGGCCACCCGGCGGGTGAACTCCGCGACGGGCAGTTCCCCGTCGCCCGCCACCAGGATCACGTTGCCGAACCGCTTCCCGCGCAGCACCGCGGGATCCGCCGCGAGGCAGGCGTACGGGAAGCAGGCCCTGACGGTGGCGATCTGCCCGCGCAGGAACTCCAGCCGGCCGCCGTCGGCCGCGTTGGCCGCGTACAGTCCGCCGGGCGCCAGCGTGCGGCGCACCTCGGCGAGGAACTCGGTGCTGGTGAGATGGGCCGGGGTGCGCGCCCCGCTGAAGACGTCCGCGACGACCAGGTCCGCCCAGCCCTCGGCCACCTTGGCCAGTCCCGCCCGGGCGTCGCCGCCGCGCACCTTGATCCGCCACGTGCGGTCCCAGGGCAGCTCGCGCCGGACGAACTCGACGAGCGCGGTGTCCACTTCCACGACCTGCTGGGTCGAGCGCGGCCGGGTGGCGGCCGTGTAGCGGGCCAGCGTCAGGGCGCCGCCGCCGAGGTGCAGCACCCGCAGCGGGCGGCCGGGCGGCGCGGCGAGGTCGATGACGTGGCCCAGCCGCCGCTGGTACGCGAAGTCCAGGTGGGCCGGGTCGTCCAGGTCCACGTGCGACTGCGGGGCGCCGTCGATCAGCAGCGAGCGGCCGCGCGGCCGGTCCCGGTCCGGCACGAGCTCGGCGAGACCTCCGCCGACCTGCTCGCGTACCCCTTCCGGGTCCTTCGTCCTGCGCTGCGCCATGCACTCAGTATGGGCGCGGCACCGCCGCAGGTCAGAACCGGTCCGCGAGCTCGATCATCCGGGCGGCCTCGCCCAGCGCGGCGCGCAGCACCACCGGGTCCGTGACAGGGGCGTCGTTGTGCGGCGGCACCAGCCAGTCCGTGCCCGTGACCGGCGGCTCACGCAGTTCTCCGGGGATCGCGAAGCCGCGTCCCGAGGTCTGTGTGCAGGCGCTGCCCGGCACGTCCCAGCCGGCCGCCGTGCCCGGCGGCACGAGGAAGCCGAGGCTGTCGCCCGAGCTGTCGTGCAGCACGGGCCCCAGGCCAGGTACGGGGCCGGTCCGCAGGCGCAGGATGTCCACGGCTTCCAGTCCCTGCCGGGCCGGGACGGTCACAAGGTCCCATGGCTCGTCCAACAAGGCGGGTCCTCCTAGCAGTCGGACGCACGGTTGGTTGCCTGTTGTCCAACGCGCGTACGGCGTCAACGGCAACGCCCGCGTGACGCCGGGAGGGTGGCGTTTCATGGCGGATGATGGGTGAGATATCCCTTTTGTAGGCAAACCGACGCTCTGTCCCTCCCGGTACCGAGTACGGTCGTCGCGCCGCTACGCTCCGCTTCCGCCTGGCAGCGCACCGCGACAAGCACCGCTCCGCACCGATCGCTCCCGGGAGTCAGGCGATGCCCTCGTCACCTTCCACCCCCACCACACCCAACGCCGCCTTCCGGCTGCTGCGCGCGGACCGGTCGCCCGGCGAGTTCGCCGCCGCCGTCCGTCGCGCGGCCCGGGAGATCGGCGAGCAGGTCAGCTGCGACGCCCGTTACATCGGACGCGTGGAGTCGGGGGAGATCCGATGTCCCAACTACGCGTACGAACGGGTCTTCCGGCACATGTTCCCCGGCCTCGGCCTCGCCGACCTGGGCTTCGAGCCCCGCGAGTCCGTCCGCGGCCGGCGCGCCGCAGGCACCACCGCACCACCGCTCACGATGGCGGCCGGCCCCCGTGAGCCCGAAACCGACGAGGAGAGCGACGTGCTGCGTCGCGCGTTCATGACCGGCGGCCCGGCCGCCATCGCCACCACCCTGGTGCTGGGACCCCCGGCCGCGGCGGAGCCGGTGCACAGGGTAGGCAGATCCCAGGTCCGCGCCGTACAGGACGCCGTCCGCGAGATCCGGCTGCACGACGACCGGCACGGCGCCGGCGCGCTCTACCGCCAGGCCGGTCACTCCCTCGGCGCCGCGTACCGCCTGCTGGACGAGGGCAGTTACGGCCAGGCGGTCGCCGACGACCTGCACGCCGGCGCCGGTGAGCTGGCCATCTCCGTCGGCTGGCTCGCCCACGACTCCGGCCGCCACGCCGAGGCCCGCTCCTACTACGGCGAGGCCCTCGCCACCGCCCGTATGGCCGGTGACCCCGCTCTGGAGGCGCACGCCTTCTGCAACGCCTCCTTCCTCGCCCGTGACGCCGGCCGGCCCCGCGAGGCCGTCCGCGCCGCCCAGGCCGCCCAGGAGGCCGCACGCACCCTGGGCTCCCCCCGGCTGCTCTCCCTGCTGGCCCTGCGCGAGGCCGGCGGCCGGGCAGGCCTCGGCGACCGCTCCGGCTGCGAACGCGCCCTGCTGCGCGCCCAGTCGCTCTTCGGCCGCGGCTCCCGCGACGCCGACCCGCAGTGGATGACCTTCTACGGCGAAGCCGAACTCGCGGGCCTGGAGGCCCAGTCCTGGGCCGCGCTCGGCGACCACCACCGCGCGGTGGAGCACGCCCGCCGCGCCATCGGGCTCCAGGCGCCCCACTTCACGCGCAATACCGCGCTCTACACCGCCGAACTCGCCAACAACCTCGCCTGCGCCCAACGCGTCGACGAGGCCGCCGTCACCGGCGCCCGCGTCCTGGACCTGCTGGGCCGCGTCCAGTCCCCGCGCGTCCGCGGCATGCTCTCCTCCGCCGCCCAGACCCTCCAGCCGTACGCCCGCCGCCCGGACGTCGCCGGGTTCCTGCGCCGGCAGGCGGAGTCGCGCACGGCGTGAACACACGATGCCGGTGGCTGCGGCGGCCGGGGTCGGAGCAGGAGATCGTCGCGGTCCGCCGGCCGGGCGGGAACGGTTTGGACGACGAGCCGGTCCGCCGTGCTTCTCCGGCCACGGCAGGACTGCCGCCTCGTGTGTCAAACGGCCGACACCCTGGTGACGTCGAGCGGCGGCAGCGCTCCGCACCTTCGTGGGAGGTCCCGAGGTGATGAGGCGGCAACTGTTCCACGTTCTTGAAGTCGGGCGGTTGCGAAACGTGTCCGTTCAGGTCTTGCCGGTGGGCCGTGCGGCCCCCACGCTCTTAGCGGGCCGGTCGTGCTGTTGGAGTCCGCGGACCACGAAGCTTTGCGTACGTGGAGGGGCAGGAGGCTGGGGGGGGCTGAACTCGGACCCGGGCAAGGTCAGCGTCCTCACTCAACGGCACGGCGTGGTTCGCATGCAGGCGCTCGGAGTCGAGGAGACGGCGCATGTCGTTCGGGAGGTGGCGGAAGCACGGTGATCGGCGAACCGGCCTGGTTCAAATCGAGTCACAGCGGCTCCGAGGGAGGCGAGTGCGTCGAGGTCGCACGCGCGCCCCGCGCCGTGCACGTCCGGGACTCCCAGGACCCGCAGGGTCCGACGCTCGCGTTCACCCCCGCCGCCTGGGCGGAGTTCGTCGCCGCCGTGGCGACGGGGCGCGGCGGCTTCCCCAGGAGCTCCCCGCTGCGCCCCCCTGACGGTCGGTCGGGCCGTCGTGGGTTCCGCCGGGAGGCCGCCGTGTGAAGGGAGTCCGACGTTCTAAGGTGGCGCAGCTACCACCTCGTGATTGGGAGGCCGCAATGGTGATGGGCGGACGGCGCAGCGGCAGGCCGACGCTGGAGGAGGTCGCCGCGCGGGCCAGGGTGGGCCGCGGCACGGTCTCCCGGGTGATCAACGGATCGCCGCGGGTCAGTGAGCACGCCAAGGCCGCCGTCGAGGCCGCGATCGCCGAACTCGGCTACGTGCCCAACCGCGCGGCCCGTGCCCTGGCCGGCAACCGCACCGACGCCATCGCCCTGGTCGTCCCGGAGGCGGAGACCCGGCTCTTCGCGGAGCCGTACTTCTCCGACATCATCCGCGGCGTCGGTGCCGAACTGGCCGACACCGACATGCAGTTGCTGCTCACACTGTTGCGGACCCCGAAGGAGCGGCAGCGCTTCGCCGAGTACCTCGGGGCCCACCGGGTGGACGGCGTCCTGCTGGTCTCGGTCCACGAGGACGATCCGCTGCCCGACATCCTGGAGCAGATGGAGATGCCCACGGTGCTCAGCGGCCGCCGCTCCGACCGGGAGTCGGTGGCGTACGTCGACTCCGACAACGTCGGCGGCGCCCGCTCGGCGGTGGCGCACCTGCTCGGCCGCGGCTGCCGGGCCGTCGCCACCATCACCGGGCCGCTGGACATGTACGTCGCCCGCTGCCGCCTCGACGGCTACCGCCAGGCGATCGGGGACGCCGACGTGGTCCCGGACGACGCCCTGGTCGCCCGCGCCGACTTCACCGAGGAGGGCGGCCGCGCCGCGATGCGCGCCCTGCTGGAGCGGCGGCCGGACGTCGACGCCGTCTTCGCCGCCTCGGACGTCATGGCGAGCGGCGCGCTGCAGGTGCTGCGGGAGAACGGCCGCCGGGTGCCGGACGACGTGGCGCTGATCGGCTTCGACGACTCCGCGGTGGCCCGGCACACCGACCCGCCGCTGACGAGCGTCCGCCAGCCCATCGAGGAGATGGGCCGCACGATGGCACGGGTCCTGCTGGAGGAGATCGGGGCCGCCAGCGCGACCCGGCGGCACGTCGTCCTCGCCACGGAACTGGTGCGCCGGGAGTCGGCATGAGGACGGGGCGCGGCGCCTCGGGGTGACCCCCGCCACAGTGAGAAGGGTCACGGTGTGATATCGCCCCGCGGGGGGCTCGGCCGGGGCTCGCTGTCGGACCCGGCCGATAACATCACGGGTATGTCACCGACCGTTCTGGACCGTCGATCCGTCGAGGCCGCCAATGAGGCAATACGGCGGTACGTGGCGGGCCGGCGTACCTGGTCGCGCGCCGAACTGGCCGAGCTGGACCGCCTGCGGGCGATCTGGCAGGCCGCCCGCCAGGGCCACGGCCGCGGCCGCACGCAGGGCCGCAAGGGCGAGGAGTAGGACCTCCCCGGCAATGCCGACACAAGATGTCGGGTATGCCGGGGAGCATCGTCGTATGACGACACGCTGGGCGGACTTCGAGGCCGCGCAACCCGGCCTCGCACAGGCCGTGACCACACGATTCAGCCCCTACAAGCACCATGTGCTCGCCACGCTGCGGGCCGACGGCTCCCCGCGGTTGAGCGGCATCGAGGCCGAGTTCCGGCTCGGGGAGCTGTGGGTCGGCATGATGCCGAACTCGCGCAAGGCCCTCGACCTCCGCCGCGACCCGCGCTTCTCCCTCCATGTGAACCCCGGTCCCGGCACCTCCATGGACGGTGGCGACATCCGGATCAGCGGCCGCGCCGTCGAGGTCACCGACCCCGCCGCCGTCGCCCGCTTCACCGGCGAGGTGACCGTGCCGGAGGGCCCGTTCCACCTCTTCAGCGCCGACCTGACCGAGGTCGTGCGGACGTATGTCGACGACCCCGACATCGTGGTCCAGGTCTGGCGCCCTGACAGCCCCGTGCGCACCCTGCGGCGCGGCAACGACGAGGGGCCACCGCGCGAGGAGGGCTGAGCCCGGGTCAGCCCGCAGCGAAGGGACTGCCGCCGTCGCGCACGATCGCGACCAGGTCCCCGAGGTGCCGCAGGGCCGCGGTGTGGAGCTGGGGACCGTAGCTGATCCGGGCGACCCCCAGCTCCGCCAGCCGGGACGTCGTGGGACTGCCGGGCAGGGCCAGGACGTTGACGGGGCGTCCGCCGGCGGCCGCGACCAGGGCCGCCGTGGTCTCCTCGTCCAGCGGGCCGAACGGATACACGCAGTCCGCGCCCGCCTCCAGATACAGCCGCGCCCGCCGGGCGGCCTCCGCGAGCCGCTCCTGCGCCGGCGTCCCGGCCTGCACCAGGACGTCGGTGCGGGCGTTGATCACCAGGTCCGGATCGGCAGCGCGGACGGCGGCGAGGAAGTCGGCCTGATCCGCGGCGTCCACGAGGCGGCCCGTGCGCGGATCGGTGTCCTCCAGGTTGCAGCCGACGGCCCCGGTGGCCGCCAGCCGCTCGGCGAACTCCGCCGGGCCGAATCCGTACCCCCGCTCCATGTCCGCCGTCACCGGGACCCCGGCCGCCCGCACGACGCGCGCGACCGCGGCCAGCATCTCCGCCGGCGGTACGACCTCCCCGTCGGGGTGGCCCAGCGACGCCGCCACGGGCGCGCTGCCGGTGGCGATGGCGGGGAATCCCGCGTCGGCCACCACGCGCGCCGAGGCGGCGTCCCAGACGTTGGGCAAAATCAACGGGCGGCCGGGAACGTGCAGCGCGCGCAGGCGGGCGGCGAGCTGCGCGCGGGAGGAGTCTGCTGTGCTCATGGGCCCACGGTAGGCGGGCCACCGTCCGGGCGCCCGGTCCCGTCGCGCGCCGCCGGGACGGGCCACTCGGCCGAGCGGGCGCGACGGCGGGTGCGCCCGGCGCGGGTCTGCCGCAAGCTGGAAGGGTGACCAGCACTCCCATCGTCGTCTCCCTCGTCCACGAGGGGGACCCGCCGTTCCGCATCGTCCAGATCGGCGGTGAGACCGTGGGCATCGCCTACGACCTCCTCGACGTCGTCCGTATCGCCCACGAGGCCGGCATCGACCACGTGGATCTCGACGACCCGGCCGCCGTGCGCTGGGTCGGCGGCGCCAAATACCACTGGAAGCTCTGATCGGCGCCCTCTCACGCTGCCTCTCACGCTGCGCCCCGCGGTGATCAACCAGGGCCCTGTCCACCGATGTTGATGTGCGAAGCTGTCGTCTGCCGTCCGCGGGCCGGGAGCCCGGGCGGCCGTCGAGAGGAGCGCAGCGTGAGACAGGACGGCTTCCGCGCCGAGGAGATAGACACCAGCAGGCCACACCCTGCGCGGATCTACGACTACCTGTTGGGCGGCAAGGACAACTACGAGGTGGACCGTCACGCGGGCGACGAAGTCGCCGCCGCGGCGCCCGAGGTGAGGCTCGGCGTACAGGCCAACCGGGGCTTCCTGCAGCGCGCCGTCCGGTACGTCGTCGGCAGCGGTGTCCGCCAGATCCTCGACATCGGCACCGGGCTGCCCACCTCGCCGAACGTGCACGAGATCGCGCAGGAGGCCGCCCCTGACGTGCGCATCGCGTACGTCGACAACGACCCGATCGTGAACACGTACGCCAGCACGCTGCTCGGCCGCTCCGGCGCCACCAGCGTCGTCCTCGCCGATCTGCGCGATCCGCGGGCCATCGTGGACCACCCCGACGTCCGCAAGGTCATCGACTTCGACGAGCCGGTCGCCCTGCTGCTCGTCGCCGTCCTGCACTTCCTCACCGACGCGGAGCAGCCCGGGCAGGTCGTCGCCACCCTGCGCGACGCGCTCCCGGCCGGCAGCTTCCTGGTGCTCTCGCACGCCACGGGCGACTTCGCCGACCGCAGCGAGGCCCAGGCCGTCTACAGGAAGGCCACCGCCTCCTTGAACCTGCGCTCCCGCTCCGAGGTCGAGAGCTTCTTCGACGGCTTCGAGCCGGTCGCCCCCGGCCTGGTCCAGGTCCCGTTCTGGCACCCGGACACCGAGCCGTCGCCGCGTTCCGGCGAGATCGGCTTCTACGGCGGCGTGGCCCGCAAGGCCTAGGCACGCGGGAGCCGGGCACCGGCGACCGGGCAGGGCACCTGAACCGCGCAGACGCGGTTCAGGTGCCCTGCCCGGTCGGGCACGAAAAGGGCCCGGTCTGCTCTCGCAGACCGGGCCCTTTTCCTTCAGGGTGAGTGACGGGACTCGAACCCGCGGCATCCTGGACCACAACCAGGTGCTCTACCAGCTGAGCTACACCCACCATGACCGGCGCTTGTGTTTCCTTCGCACCGGCCGAGGAAAAGTGTACAGGGTTCGGGAGGGTGCTCGCGCCTACGTTTCCCGCGGGTCGGTCACTTCGCCGTTTCCACAGGTAGGACGTGCTTCGCGGCGATGGCGCGGGCGGTGTCCGTGTCGGGTCCCGGCTGGGGGACGAAGACGGCCTCGCGGTAGTAGCGCAGCTCCGCGATGGACTCGCGGATGTCGGCGAGCGCGCGGTGGTTGCCGTTCTTCTCGGGGCTGGCGAAGTAGGCCCTCGGGTACCAGCGGCGGGCCAGTTCCTTGATCGAGGAGACGTCCACGATGCGGTAGTGCATGTACTGCTCGAGCGTCGCCATGTCGCGGGCGAGGAAGCCCCGGTCGGTGGAGACGGAGTTGCCGCACAGCGGCGCCTTGCGGGGCTCTCTCACGTACTGGCGCACGTAGTCCATGACGAGCTTCTCGGCCTCCCCCAGGGTCACGCCGCCGTCCAGCTCCTCCAGCAGCCCCGAGGCGGTGTGCATCGTGCGGACGATGTCGGGCATGCTCTCCAGCGCTTCCGCGGGGGGGCGGATGACGATGTCGACCCCCTCCCCGAGCACGTTGAGCTCCGAGTCGGTGACGAGCGCCGCCACCTCGATCAGAGCGTCCTGGGCCAGGGAGAGCCCGGTCATCTCGCAGTCGATCCACACCATCCGGTCGTTCATACGTCTCACCCTACGGGGCGATCCCGTGGAGCAGGCACAGCCGCGTTCCTGCTGCGTCCGTCCCGGCCGTCGCGGGGCCGCCGCAGCGGGTGCACCTCGCGGGCGTCGAAGCGGCTGCCGGCCTGCTCGGGTATGCGGGCCGCGTAGGTGTCGGGGTCCTGCTTGACGAGGCCGGCGCCGGCCGGCGGACCGCCCTGGCCGGGGATGGGGAGCACGCCGCCCGCGGTGCGCTCGGTCGCCTGCGGGGAGCCGCGGCGCGGCGTGGGCACGGGGCCGCCGGACGCCTCGTGGCCGCGCGGGTCCTTGGCGGCCGCGGGCGCGTCGGGTTCCTCGTGGGGGCGCCGGGCGCGGAAGGCGGCCCGGTAGGAGGCGGGGGAGGAGCCGAGCTGCCGGCGGAAGTGGCCGCGCAGCGCGACGGGGGAGCGGAAGCCGCAGCGGGCCGCGACCTCGTCGACGGAGTAGTCGGAGGTCTCCAGCAGCCGCTGCGCCTGAAGGACGCGCTGGGTGATCAGCCACTGGAGGGGGGCGCTGCCGGTCAGGGTGCGGAAGCGGCGGTCGAAGGTGCGGCGGCTCATGTAGGCGCGCGCGGCGAGGGTCTCCACGTCGAACTGCTCGTGGAGGTGCTCCAGGGCCCACGCGACGACCTCGGCGAGCGGATCGCCCCCGATCTCCTCCGGTAAAGAGCGGTCCAGATGCCGTGGCTGGCCGGCCCAGTCGCCCCTGCGCGGCGGTACGACCAGCCGGCGGGCCAGCGCGTTGGCGGCCTCGCCGCCGTGGTCGGTGCGCACCACGTGCAGGCACAGGTCGATCCCGGCGGCGGTGCCGGCGCTGGTGAGCACGTCACCGTCGTCGACGAAGAGTTCGCGGGGGTCGACATGGACCGAGGGGTAGCGCTTGGCCAGCGTCGGCGCGTACATCCAGTGCGTGGTGGCGGGGCGGCCGTCCAGCAGTCCGGCGGCGGCGAGCACGAAGGCTCCGGTGCACAGGCCGATGATGCGCGCGCCCTCCTCGTGGGCGCGGCGCAGCGCGTCCAGCGCCTCGGGGGGCGGCGGTTGCGAGATGGAGCGCCAGGCGGGCACGACGACCGTCCCGGCCCGCGACAGCGCCTCCAGCCCGTAGGGCGCGGACAGTTCGAGGCCGCCGGTGGTGCGCAGCGGGCCGTCCTCGCCGGCGCAGACGAGCAGTCGGTAGCGGGGCACCCCGGCGTCCTGGCGGTCGATGCCGAACACCGACAGGGGAATCGAGCTCTCGAAGATGGGGCCGCCGCTGAACAGCATGACGGCCACGACCTCCTGACGGCGGCGCGCCGACAGCTTGCGCGGCGCGCGTCCGGCGGCCGGGGCGGCGGACGGGCCCGCCGCGGAGGCGGCGACGGCCGGTGCGGCGGGAACCCCCGGGACATTCGGCAGGCCGTGGGCCCCCGAAGCCGCCGGAGACAGTGACAGTGCGGTGGACATGCCGGCGGCCGACTGGATCTCCGCCATGGTGCCGGTCCTGGACTCCTGGTTCATGGAGCTGGGGCCCCCCTCGGTCGACTCGTCCTCTCGGTCCTGCACGGATCCCCCGCCGTCGTTTCTCAAGATCGAATCTACTGGCTCAGTTGCATCCGCAATGGCAAGTTCATCACCTGCCGGTATGTCGACATGACCACGTGGCGTGAAGCATTCGATCACGAAGCGTTCCGCTCGTGAAGTGTGCCTCGAAGCGGTGGACAGGCGCACAAGCGCTGTGCGCCCCCTCATTCCGGTTCCCCACCGGCGGTAGGGCGGTTGGCGGTGGTGTGTCCCAAGTGGCCTTCACCACAGGGAAGTTGGCTGAAAATGAGGGGAAGCACTGCACGCGCCCCAGGTCAGCGCCCCGTCGTGCGCCCCCCGGGTGGCCGGTGAGCGAGTGCGCCCCCAGGCGCAGAAGGAGCCCTGAGGACGATTCCGGATATGGCCGGTGGCGGACAGGCCGCGACGGGCGGCGGAGGGGCGACTTGTCCGGTTGGCGACGTGGCGTTGCGCTCGGCGCCGCGCTCCGGCATTCTCCTGGAAACTCCGGGGTAAGGGGACGCTGTGAAGGTCCGCGCACCCCTGTGCAGTGGCCTGGGGCCGCCGTACTCTGGAGTCAGCGGGAAGGGCAGCCCCTTACCGGTCGAAATCCGGCCGGTCCCGCGGCCCCCGCACTGTTGTTGTCCGCCCTCTCGGTGCCACCGGCGCCGACCTTGCCGAGAAACCGCATCATGGCCGGTTACGAGCTTCCCGAGCCCGCCGACGGAAAGCCGCTCGCCGAATCGGCGGCGGCGCCGCAGGCGGACTCCGAGCTGCGCGCTGCCTGCGACCCCGCCTTCAGGCACGGGGTGGTGGTCGGCTTCGACGGCTCCATGTCCAGCGAGCGGGCGCTCGCGTACGCCATCGGCATGGCACGCAGGTCGGGTTCCGCGCTGATCATCGTGCACGTCGCCAACCGCCTGCCGGCCACCGTGTGGGCCGGCTGCGAACCGCCCGTCTTCGTCGACGTCCCCGACCACCGCACCGAGGTGCTCGGCCTCGAACTCGCCTGCGCCGACCACCTCTCGGAGGTGCCGTGGATCCTCGTCGAGCGCGGCGGGGACATCTGCCACGAGCTGGAGGAGGTCGGCCGGGAGTACGAGGCCGACGCCATCGTGGTGGGCGGGACGCACGGGATCATCGGCAAGATCTTCGGTTCGGTCGCCGGACGGCTCGCCCGGCGTGCGCAGCGGCCTGTCGTGGTCATTCCATAACGATTCGGCGCCAGTTGCCGTGAATGCCGGCTCCCGGGGATTGCTTGTGCCCTTGTGAAGGGTATCTCACCTGCAGTTTCTTCCCTCGAACACGAAGGGGGCCGGCGGTGGACAACGACGTCTCCACGGCACGTTCAGCGGGAGCCGGCGCAGCGGCTCTGGGATATCTGGCACTCGGCCTGACACTGATCGCCTACGGGCTGTTCAGCACGGGCGTCATCGACAACGCCGCGGCGGCGGACGCCGCGCGGCTCGCGCTCTTTGTCGGCGGCATCACCCAATTCGTCGCCGGCATGTGGGAGTTCTACGGCGGCAACGGCTTCACGGGCACCGCATTCGCCTCGCTGGGCGCCTTCTGGGTGACCTGGTCCGGCGGGTCCGGCGCGGGTGCGGGCAAGGAGGTCGTCGGGCTGTTCATGCTCCTGTGGGCGCTGCTGGCACTCACCCTCACGATGGCGGCCTGGCAGATGGGCGGCGTGGCGCAGGCGGCCTTCGGGCTGCTGACCGTCTCCGCCGCACTGTCCGGCGTCGCCGCCCTGGCCTCCAACGGCGGACTCGGCAAGGTGGCCGGATGGATCGGCCTGGCGGCCGGCGTGGTCGCCTGGTACGGCGGCACGGCACTGCTCACCAACGCCGCCTGGGGCCGCCGGGCCCTGGCGGACGGCTGGCGGCTCAGCGTCCCGCACCGCGGGCACGCGGCCTGACCCACCGGTACGGACAGGCCCCCCACGCCGCAGGGCGTGGGGGGCCTGTCCATGTGTGCGGGGGCGCAGGGGGCGTCCGGGTCCGCTATTCCACCGTGACCGACTTCGCCAGGTTGCGCGGCTTGTCGATGTCCCGGCCCAGCGCCAGCGCCGAGTGGTACGCCAGCAGTTGCAGCGGGATACCCATCAGCACCGGGTCGAGCTCCGGCTCGTTGCGCGGGACGACGATGGTGTGGTCGGCCTTCGCCTCCACCTGGTGCGCCACCGCGAGGATGCGGCCGCTGCGGGCCTTGATCTCCTCCAGCGTCGCCCGGTTCTTCTCCACCAGCTCGTCGTCCGGGACGATCGCCACGGTCGGCACCGACGGCTCGATGAGCGCCAGCGGGCCGTGCTTGAGCTCGGACGCCGGGTAGGCCTCCGCGTGGACGTAGGAGACCTCCTTGAGCTTCAGCGAGGCCTCACGGGCGACCGGGTAGCCGCGCACGCGGCCGACGAACATCATGCTCTTGGCGTCCGCATACTCCGCCGCCAGCTTCTTGATCTCGTCCTCGCCGGCCAGGACCTCCGCGATCTGGCCGGGCAGCTTGCGCAGGCCCTCGATGATCCGACGGCCGTCGGCGACCGACAGGTCGCGGATCCGGCCGAGGTGCAGCGCGAGCAGCGCGAAGGCCACGGCGGTGTTCGTGAAGCACTTGGTGGACACCACGCACACCTCGGGGCCCGCGTGCACGTACATGCCGCCGTCGGTCTCCCGGGCGATGGCGCTGCCGACCACGTTGACCACGCCCAGGACGCGGGCGCCCTTGCGCTTGAGCTCCTGGACGGCCGCGAGGGTGTCGTAGGTCTCGCCGGACTGGCTGACGGCGATGTACAGCGTGTCCGGATCGACCACCGGGTTGCGGTAGCGGAACTCCGAGGCCGGCTCGGCGTCGGCCGGGATCCGGGCCAGCTCCTCGATCATCTGGGCGCCGATCTGGCCTGCGTGGAACGCCGAACCGCAGCCGAGGATCTTCACCCGGCGCACCGCCCGCGCCTCGCGGGCGTCGAGGTTCAGCCCGCCCAGGTGGACGGTGGAGAAGCGGTCGTCGATCCGGCCGCGCAGCACGCGGTCCACCGCGTCCGGCTGCTCGGCGATCTCCTTGTGCATGTACGTGTCGTGGCCGCCGAGGTCGTAGTTCTCGGCCTCCCACTCGATGGTGGTCGGCTCGGGCGACGTGCGGCTGCCGGCCGTGGTGTACGTGCGGTAGTCGCCGGCGGTCAGGGTGGCCATCTCGCCGTCGTCCAGGGTGACGACCTGGCGGGTGTGGCGGACCAGGGCGGCGACGTCGGAGGCGACGAGCATCTCGTGCTCGCCGATGCCGAGCACGACCGGGGAGCCGTTGCGGGCGACCACGATGCGGTCCGGGAAGTCTGCGTGCAGGACGGCGATGCCGTAGGTGCCCTCGATGCGTGCCAGGGCCTGCTGGACCCGCTCCTCCAGCGTCTCCGCCTCGGAGCGCGCGATGAGGTGGGCCAGCACCTCGGTGTCGGTCTCGGAGGCGAAGACGACGCCGTCGGCGGTCAGCTTGGCGCGCAGTTCGTCGGCGTTGTCGACGATGCCGTTGTGGACGACGGCGACCTTGCCCTCGGCGTCCAGGTGGGGGTGGGCGTTCTCGTCGCTGGGGGCGCCATGGGTGGCCCAGCGGGTGTGGGCGATGCCGGTGGTGCCCGCGAAGCGCTTGGGGACGCGGGCCTCCAGCTCACGGACCCGGCCCTTGGCCTTGACGGCCTTCAGGCCTCCGGATTTGCCCGTGATCACTATGCCCGCCGAGTCGTACCCGCGGTACTCCAGCCTCTGCAGGCCTTCCAGCAGCAGCGGCGCGACCTCGCGCCTGCCGATGTATCCGACGATTCCGCACATGGATGTTGTCCCTCCCGATCGTGGTGCGGCCCGTACGCCGTGGGGTCCGGCGAGACGGCCGTGGACGCGAGTCAGCCGTAGACGATGCGGCGCAGCTGCCGCAGCGAGAACTCCGGCGGGGCCACCGCGCGGTGCGGCAGCTCGGCGGTGATCTGTTCGAAGATCTCCGCGTTCTGCAGCCCCTTGGACTGCAACTCGCGATGGCGCCGCCGTACGAAGTCCTCGGCCGTCTCGTCGAAGTACGCCAGGACGTCGAGGACCACCCGGGCGGCCTCGCCGCGGCTCAGCGGCGTGGTCCGCACCAGGTGGTCCACCAGGTCGTCATAAGGCGTCCGGCGTTCGAGCACCGGTCGATACTGCGGGAGGGGCGGGAGGGTTTGCAAGAATCCTGCCCGATATCGGGCAGGCGGCATGGAAAACTACGCCGGAAGGCCGAGCTCGCGCGCGATGAGGATGCGCTGGACCTCGCTCGTGCCCTCGCCGATCTCCAGGATCTTGGAGTCCCGCCACATGCGCGCGACCGGGTACTCGTTCATGAAGCCGTAGCCGCCGTGGATCTGCGTGGCCTCCCGGGCATTGGTGACCGCGCTCTCGGAGGAGTAGAGCTTGGCCATCGCCGCCTCCTTCTTGACCGGCTCGCCTGCCACCAGCCGCGCGGCCGCGTCCCGCCAGGCGAGCCGGGCGGTGTGGGCGCGCATCTCCATGTCGGCGATCTTGAACTGGATCGCCTGGTTGGTGCCGATCGGACGGCCGAAGGCGACCCGCTCCTTGGCGTACGCCAGCGACTCGTCCACACAGCCCTGGGCCAGGCCCGTGGCCAGCGCCGAGATCGCGATCCGGCCCTCGTCCAGGGTGCGCAGGAACTGCGCGTAACCGCGGCCGCGCTCGCCCAGCAGGTTGGCGGCGGGCACCCGGCAGTCGGCGAAGGACAGCTCACGGGTGTCCGAGGCGTTCCAGCCGACCTTGCTGTACTTCTTGGACACCGTGAAGCCGGGCGTGCCGGACGGCACGATGATCGAGGAGATCTCCGGGCGGCCGTCCTCGCCGCGCCCGGTGACGGCGGTGACCGTGACCAGGGCGGTGATGTCCGTGCCCGAGTTGGTGATGAAGCACTTGGTGCCGTTGATCACCCATTCGCCGGTCGCCTCGTCCAGGCGCGCGGTGGTGCGCGTGCCGCCCGCGTCCGAGCCGCACTCCGGCTCGGTCAGGCCGAAGGCGCCCAGCTGCTCGCCCGCGGTCAGGCGAGGCAGCCACGTCCGCTTCTGCTCCTCGGTGCCGTAGCGGAAGACCGGCATCGCGCCGAGGGATACCCCGGCCTCCAGGGTGATCGCCACCGAGGAGTCCACCCGGGCCAGTTCCTCCAGAGCCAGGCAGAGGGCGAAGTAGTCGCCGCCCATGCCGCCGTACTCCTCGGGGAAGGGCAGCCCGAACAGGCCCATGCGGCCCATCTCGCGGACGATCTCGTAGGGGAACTCGTCCTGCTCGTAGAACTCGCCGATCTTCGGAGCTACGACGTCGTGCGCGAACTCCTCGACCGTGCGGCGGAGTTCCTCGTACTCGGCGGGGAGCCGGTGGGCGGTCGTCATGGCAGTGATCACTCCTGGTGGGAGAGGGCGCGGACGGTACGGGAGGGGCTGGGCCGGCCCAATTGCCCGGCCATCCACACGCTGGTGGCGGTGAGACGGCCGATGTCGACGCCGGTCTCGATGCCGAGGCCGTCGAGCATCCAGACCAGGTCTTCGGTGGCGAGGTTGCCGGTGGCGCTCTTGGCGTACGGGCAGCCGCCGAGACCGCCGGCGGAGGCGTCGACGACGCCGACGCCGTGCCGGAGGGCGGCCAGGGTGTTGGACAGTGCCTGGCCGTAAGTGTCGTGGAAGTGCACGGCGAGCCGGTCGACGGGCACGCCGAGGCCGGTCAGGGCGTCCAGCAGGGCCACCACATGGCCGGGGGTCGCCACACCGATGGTGTCGCCGAGGCTCAGCTCGTCGCACCCCAGGTCGTACAGGCGCCGGGCGACGGAGGCGACCTGGCCGACCGGTACCGCGCCCTCCCAGGGGTCGCCGAAGCACATCGACAGATAGCCGCGGACCCGGGCCCCCGCCTCGCGGGCACGGGCGACCACCGGCGCGAACATCGCCAGGGACTCGTCCACCGTGCGGTTGAGATTGGCCTTGGCGAAGGACTCCGTGGCGCTGCCGAAGACGGCGACCTCGCGCACGCCCAGGGCGAGCGCCCGCTCCAGACCGCGGTCGTTGGGCACCAGCACCGGCAGCCGCACGCCCTCGCCGAGGTCGTCCAGCAGCGGCATCAGCTGCTCGGCGTCGGCCAGTTGGGGCACCCACTTGGGGTGCACGAAGCTCGTCGCCTCGATGGTCGTCAGACCGGCGCCGGCCAGGCGGTGCACGAACTCCGCCTTCACCTCGGTCGGCACGGTGGTCTTCTCGTTCTGCAGACCGTCGCGCGCGCCGACCTCGTGGATGCGGACCCGGCGCGGCAGCCCGTCCAGGGGTACGGCCATCGGCAGTCCGGGACGTTCGTCGCCGGCCGTCACTTCGCCTCCTCCTGCCGCGGGTCCTGGTGCGGCGTGACGACGGCGAGTACCTGGTCCATGGCGACCGTGCTGCCCGGGCTCACGTCGATCTCGGTGACCGTGCCGTCGTGCGGGGCGGTGATGACGTGCTCCATCTTCATCGCCTCGACCACCAGCAGGCTCTGGCCCGCGGTGACCTCGTCGCCCTTGGCGACCTTGACCACGGTCACCGTGCCGGGCATCGGCGCGGCGAGGGTGTCCACCCCGCCGGCGCCCGCGCCGCCGTGCAGTGCCGCCTCCACGGGGTCGTACGCCTGGACGTGCCAGCCGTCGCCGTCCCGGCCGAGCCACTCACCGGCGTGGTCGAAGGCATGGGTGACACCGTCCCACTCCACGGTGACCCGTGGTCCCGCCCCGGCGGCCAGCCGGGCCTTCACGGCGGGGGCGTCATCGACGCGCACCTCGGCGTCCCCCGCGCGGCCGCGCACGCGCAGTGCGACCGGCTCCCGTCCCGGGACGCGCAGCCAGTGCGGCGTCCACGCGGGCTCGCCGCCCAGCCGCCAGCCGCTCGGCACCGAGAAGGGATCGGTCCAGGCCGGTGACGGATCCGCCGGCTCCAGGGCGGCGTGCCGCAGCAGCGCTGCCGCCGCGTAGACCTCCGTGGGCACCTCGGACGGTACGAGCCCGGCCAGTTCGCGGTCGATCAGCCCGGTGTCCAGCTCGCCGGAGACGACCTGGGGGTGCGCCAGCAGGCGCCGCAGGAAGCCGGTGTTGGTCTCCAGCCCCAGCACGCTCGTCCCCGCCAGCGCCGCCCGCAGGCGGCGCAGGGCGGTGGCGCGGTCCGGGCCGTGCGCGATGACCTTGGCCAGCATCGGGTCGTAGGACGTGCCGATCTCGCTGCCCGTGGTCAGCCCGGAGTCGACGCGGACGCCCTCGCCCACGGGCTCGTGCAGGGCCAGCACCGTGCCGGCCGAGGGCAGGAAGCCCCGGGAGGGGACCTCCGCGCAGATCCGCGCCTCGACGGCATGGCCGCGAAGGGCGATGTCCTCCTGGACGAGGGGCAGCCGTTCGCCGGCGGCGATCCGCACCTGCCACTCCACCAGGTCCAGCCCGGTGACGAGTTCGGTGACCGGGTGCTCGACCTGCAGCCGCGTGTTCATCTCCATGAAGCAGTACGCCTCCGGGTCGGCGCCGGGGACGATGAACTCCACCGTGCCCGCGCCGACGTAGCCGCACGACAGCGCGGCCTGCACGGCTGCGGCGCCCATGGCCGCCCTGGTCCGCTCGTCCAGCAGGACGGAGGGGGCCTCCTCGATCACCTTCTGGTGGCGGCGCTGGAGTGAGCACTCGCGCTCGCCGAGGTGGACGACATGGCCGTGGCCGTCGGCGAGCACCTGGATCTCGATGTGCCGGGGGCGGTCGATCCACCGCTCCACCAGCAGCGTGTCGTCCCCGAAGGAGCCGCGGGCCTCGCGCCGGGCGGCCGCGATCTCCTCGGCGAGCAGCGCCTCGTCGCGCACCAGGCGCATACCCTTGCCGCCGCCGCCGGCCGACGGCTTGAGCAGTACAGGGGTGCCGATCTCCAGTGCTGCGGCCGTCAGTTGCCCGTCGGTGAGGCCGCTGCCGCTGCTGCCGGGCACCACAGGAACCCCGGCGGCCTGGACGGTCTCCTTGGCGCGGATCTTGTCGCCCATCAGCTCGATGGCGCGCGCGGGCGGCCCGATGAAGACCAGTCCGGCGTCCTCGCAGGCACGGGCGAAGGCGGCGTTCTCGGCGAGGAAGCCGTAGCCGGGGTGGACGGCCTGGGCTCCGGTGCGGGCGGCCGCCTCCAGCAGCCGCTCGGCGGACAGGTAGCTCTCGGCGGCGGCCGCCGGGCCGATGCGTACGGCGGTGTCGGCCTCACGCACATGGCGCGCGTCGGCGTCCGCGTCGCTGAAGACGGCGACCGAGCGCACCCCGAGCCGCCGCAGGGTGCGGATGACCCGGACCGCGATCTCGCCGCGGTTGGCGACCAGGACGGTGTCGAACATCTGCGGAGTCACGGTCGTCCCCCTACATCCGGAAGACGCCGTAGCCGGGCGCCTCGGGATCGCGTTGCGGAATGGGCGCGTTGGCGCATGCGGTGAGGGCGAGCCCGAGCACCTGGCGGGTCTGGAGCGGGTCGATGACGCCGTCGTCCCAGAGCCGGGCCGTCGCGTAGTACGCGTTGCCCTGCTCCTCGTACTGCGCGCGGATCGGGGACTTGAAGCCCTCCTCGTCCTCCGCCGCCCAGGTGTCGCCGGCCGCCTCGATCTGGTCGCGCTTGACGGTGGCCAGCACGGAGGCCGCCTGCTCGCCGCCCATGACGGAGATCTTGGCGTTGGGCCACATCCACAGGAAGCGCGGCGAATAGGCGCGCCCGCACATCGAGTAGTTGCCCGCGCCGTAGGAGCCGCCGATCACGACGGTGAGCTTGGGCACGCGGGTCGTGGCGACCGCGGTCACCATCTTGGCGCCGTGCTTGGCGATGCCGCCCGCCTCGTACTGCCGGCCCACCATGAAGCCCGAGATGTTCTGGAGGAACAGCAGCGGGATGCCGCGTTGGTCGCACAGCTCGATGAAGTGAGCGCCCTTCTGGGCGGATTCGGAGAACAGGATGCCGTTGTTGGCGACGATGCCGACCGGGTGGCCGTGGATGCGGGCGAAGCCGGTCACCAAGGTGGTGCCGTACTCGGCCTTGAACTCCGCGAAGCGGCTTCCGTCGGTGATGCGGGCGATCACCTCGCGGACGTCGTAGGGGGTGCGCGAGTCGACCGGGACCGCGCCGTAGAGGCCCGCGGGATCGACGGCGGGCTCCTCGACGGGCGCGACCGTCCAGGGCAGCGCGCCGCGGTCGGGCAGGGTCGCCACGATGTTCCGCACGATGCGCAAGGCGTGGGCGTCGTCCTCGGCCAGGTGGTCGGTGACACCCGAGACGCGGGAGTGGACCTCGCCGCCGCCCAGCTCCTCGGCGGTCACGACCTCGCCGGTGGCGGCCTTCACCAGCGGCGGGCCGCCCAGGAAGATCGTGCCCTGGCCGCGCACGATGACCGCCTCGTCGCTCATCGCGGGCACATAGGCGCCGCCCGCCGTGCACGAGCCGAGCACGGCGGCGATCTGCGGGATGCCGCGCGCCGACATGGTGGCCTGGTTGAAGAAGATCCGGCCGAAGTGGTCGCGGTCGGGGAAGACCTCGTCCTGGCGTGGAAGGAAGGCCCCGCCGGAGTCCACGAGGTAGAGGCACGGGAGCCGGTTGTCGAGGGCGATCTCCTGCGCGCGCAGGTGCTTCTTGACCGTCATCGGGTAGTACGTGCCGCCCTTGACCGTGGCGTCGTTGGCGACGATCACGACCTCGCGACCGGAGACCCGGCCGATGCCGGCGACGACGCCCGCGGCCGGGGCCTGCCCGTCGTACATCCCGTCGGCGGCCAGCGGCGCCAGCTCCAGGAAGGGCGATCCGGGATCGAGCAGTCCGTCCACGCGGTCGCGGGGGAGCAGCTTGCCGCGCGCGGTGTGCCGGGCGCGGGCTCTCTCTCCGCCGCCGAGCGCGGCAGCGGCGAGCTTCTCGCGCAGCTGCGCGGACAGCTCGGCGTGCGCCTTGGCATTGGCGTGAAAGGCCTCGCCCGCCGGATCCGCGGCGCTGACGAGGACGGGTGCTTCCATGTCGCGGGCCCCCGGGTGTTAGCGGTCGTTAACTGTGATGTCGCCTACGTTAGCGGTCGTTAACACGACTGTCTAGAATGTGAGGACCACGAGATCGCGGGGGGCGGCCGGACGCCGGGCGCCGCCCGGAAAGGTGAGGTGTGGAGCCCACGAGGACGGCCGCGAAGGCGGCAAGCGGCAGACGCGACCAGATCCTTCAGGAGGCCGCGCGGCTCTTCGCCGCACGCGGGTTCCACGGCGTCGGTGTGGACGAGATAGGGGCGGCCTGCGGCATCAGCGGCCCGGGTCTGTACCGGCACTTCGCGGGCAAGGACGCGATGCTGGCCGAGCTGCTCGTCGGCATCAGCGGCCGGCTGCACGCGGCGGGCCGGATGCGCGTCGCCGAGGCGGGCGATCCCGCCGCCGCGCTGGACGCGCTGGTCCAGGGGCACATCGACTTCGCCCTGGACGACCGGGCGCTGATCATCCTCCATGACCGGGAGCTGGACCGGCTGCGCGAGTCCGACCGCAAGCTGGTGCGCCAGTTGCAGCGCCAGTACGTCGAGCAGTGGGTCGCGGTCGTCCGGCAGGTCCACCCGGGGGCCGCGGAGGCCGAGGCGCGGGCGGCCGTGCACGCCGTCTTCGGCCTGCTCAACTCGACCCCCCACCTGGGTCCGCACGGCGGGCTGCCCGGGCGGGCGGCGACGGCCGTGCTGCTGCACCGGCTGGCCCTGGGCGCTTTTGCCGCTCTGGACAGTCCGCGCGACCGGGAAGTAACTTACTGAGCGCTTGCTTATTTCGCTCGGTCTGCAGAGGAGGCGCCAAGTGCGTCGCACGGTATTCAACGAGGACCACGAGGCGTTCCGGGAGACCGTCCGGGACTTCATCGCCCGCGAGGTCGTCCCGGTCTACTCGCAGTGGGAGGAGTCCGGCTACCCGCCGCGCGAGTTCTACAACCGCCTCGGTGAGCTGGGCATCTTCGGCATCGAGGTGCCGGAGGAGTACGGCGGCGCCGGCGTCACCGGCTGGAAGTTCAGCGCCGTGGTGACCGAGGAGTGCGCCCGCGCCGGGGTCAGCTTCGGCAGCAGCGGTGTGCACACCGGCCTGGTGCTCCCCTACCTCCTCGAGTTCGCGAACGAGGAGCAGAAGAAGCGCTGGCTGCCCGACTTCATCAGCGGCGACATGATGACGGCCATCGCCATGACCGAGCCGGGCACCGGCTCCGACCTGGCAGGGATGACCACCAACGCCAAGCTCTCCGCGGACGGTACCCACTACGTCCTCAACGGCGCCAAGACCTTCATCACCGGCGGTGTCGTCGCCGACCGTGTGCTCGTGGTCTGCCGCACCGCGCCCGCGAGCCCGGAGGACCGCCGCGGCGGCCTGTCGATCCTCGTCGTCGACACCAAGAGCGAGGGCTACGCGGTCGGCCGCAAGCTGGAGAAGATCGGCCTGCGCACCTCCGACACCGCGGAGCTGTCCTTCACCGACGTCAAGGTGCCCGTCGAGGACCTGCTCGGCGAGGAGGGCAGGGCCTTCTCCTACCTGGCCCACAACCTGCCGGTCGAGCGCCTCGCGATCGCTGTGGGCTCCTACGCGCAGGCCGACGCGGCCGTCCGCTTCGCCGGCCAGTACGTGCGCGACCGCAAGGTCTTCGGCAAGGCCGTCGCCGAGTTCCAGAACACCAAATTCGTGCTCGCCGAGTGCGCCTCGGACGTGGACGCCATGCAGGCCGTCGTCGACCGCGCGCTGGAGGCCCACGAGCAGGGCGACTTCACCGCCGCCGACGCCGCCCGTGCCAAGCTGTTCTGCACCGAGACGGCGGCCAAGGTCATCGACCGCTGCCTCCAGCTGCACGGCGGCTACGGCTACATGCTGGAGTACCCGATCGCCCGCCTGTACGCGGACAACCGCGTGCACCGCATCTACGGCGGCACCAGCGAGGTCATGAAGTCGATCATCGCCAAGTCGATGGGCCTGTGACCGAGCGGTCCGCCGCCCGGCCCGAGAGAGCATTGTGACCAACGCGACTCTGCAGTCCCTGCTCGATCTGCTCGACCTCGAGCGGATCGAGCAGGACATCTTCCGCGGCGCCAGCCGCTCGGCCGTCGTCCCACGCGTCTTCGGCGGCCAGGTCGCCGCCCAGGCGCTGGTGGCGGCCGGGCGCACCGTGCCCGAGGGGCGCGACGCGCACTCCCTGCACGCGTACTTCCTGCGCATGGGAGACCCCGGCGCCCCGATCGTCTACCAGGTCGACCGCATCCGCGACGGCCGCTCCTTCACCACCCGGCGGGTGGTGGCGGTGCAGCACGGGCAGCCGATCTTCCACCTCTCCGCGTCCTTCCAGACGTACGAGGAGGGGCTGGAGCACCAGGAGCCGATGCCGGCCGCCCCGGACCCGGAGTCCCTGCCCACCGGCGAGGAACTGCTGCGGCCGCACGCCGACCGCTTCCCCGACCCCACGGTGGTGGACCGTCTCCTGGAGGCGCGTGCCGCCGTCGACCTGCGGTACGTGGACCAGCCGCCGTTCCTCGCCCATGAGCGCGGCCCGCGCGAAGCCCGCTCCCAGGTGTGGTTCCGCACCAACGGCAAGCTCGCCGACGACCGGCTGCTGCACGTCTGCCTGGCCACCTATGTGTCGGACATGACGCTGCTGGACTCCGTGCTCCTGGCGCACGGGCGCGGCGGCTGGGCGCTCGGCGACGTGGTGGGCGCCAGCCTGGACCACGCCATGTGGTTCCACCGGCCGTTCCGTGCCGGACGAGTGGCTGCTGTACGACCAGCAAAGCCCGTCCGCCTCCGGCGGCCGTGGGCTCGGCACCGCCCGCATCTACACCCAGGACGGGCGGCTGGCCGTCTCCGTCATCCAAGAAGGACTCGTCCGGGTCCCGCGCACGTCGTAGCCACGGCCGCCGCCCGGCGGCATCACCGAGCAGGCGGCGGGCGCCGCCGCTGCCGCACCTTGTGCCGCGAAGCGCCCGCAGGCCGCCCTGCGGCCGAGCCGCGGGTGCAGGGCGCCGCCGAATCGGGCGGCACTTTTGAGCGGACGTTGTGCGGTCGTGCGCGGCCGACGCCCGTGCGGTTGCGCGGGACGCGCGGTCACGCCGGGCGGTTCAGCCCCGCGGCGTCCAGCAGGTAGGCGGTCATCGGGTCGTAGAAGCGCGGGTCGGTGACGTGGTCGTCGAGCGGGACCGTGACGGACACCGTGCCCTCGGCCTCGGCCACGAAGAGCGCCGGGTCGTTGCAGTCGGCGAAGCCGATCGCGGTGATGCCGCGCTGCCCGGCGCATCCGGCCCAGCCGTGGTCGGCGACGACCAGGTCGGGCAGCGGCAGGTCCTGCGCGGCCAGCGCGTCCAGGACCGCCGCCATGGGCGCGGGGGAGTGGGTGTGCCACAAGGTGGCGCCGCGCTCCAGCATCGTCACGTCGCAGAACTGGAAGACCCCGCCCTCCTCCGTGGACAGGCCGCCGGGTACGGCCATCACCTCGCAGCCGGCGGCGCGCAGAGCGGCGGCCAGCGTGCGGTGGACGTCCAGGAGCCCGCCGGGGTGGCCGGTGGCGAACAGCACCCGCTGCCCGTCCTCCACGGCCTTGCCGAGCACGCGGGCGGCCCGCTCCAGAGCGCTGATGGTGAGCTCCGGGTCGATCGTGTCCTGCCCGGAGCGGAACTCCGGGTCGGCAACGACGCCGCAGCGCTCGGCCATGACCGCGAGCACCGCCTCCTCGTCCGTCCACCGGTCTGCGAGTTCCAGGCCGAGCCAGTAGTGGCGGTCGCCCGCGGCGAGCCGGCTGTAGTGGGAGCGGTTGTTCTCGCGGGGAGTGGCGACGTCGCCCGCTATGCGCGTGGCGACGAGGTGGTCGGCGAGTTCTTGGCGGGAGGGCACGGTGACATGGGGCAGCATGACCCCATTCTCCCGTGCCGTCGAAGGTCCGTGCGGCCGGGATGCGATCGACGCCGAGGCGTGATCTCCTGCCGGGGCGTCAGAAATCCGGATGCGCCGGGCGGGTTCGGGGTCCGCTCACAGCCAGCGCAGTGCGAACCACAGCTCCATGCGTACGTCCGGGTCGTCCGGGTCCACGTTCAGCGCGGTGGCGGCGCGGCCGATCCGTTGCCGCACGGTGTTGCGGTGCACGCCCAGGGCGAGGGAGGTGCGGTCCCAGCTGCCGTGCAGCCCGATCCAGGTGCGCAGCGTTTCGACCAGGACGGGGGAGCCGGCGATGGGCGCCAGCACCTCGTGCGCCCGCGTCCGCGCGTCGCCGGGGGCCACCAGGTCCGCCATCCCGCCCTGCGCGCCCTGGTGCCGCACCAGCACGCCGCGGCCCGCGACGGCCCGCCGTGCCGCTCCCGCCGCCTGGCGGTCGCCGTCGGCGAGCGCGGCGGCGGGCACCGGGGCGCTCACCCCGAGCGTCCAGCCGGGCTGTGCCACGACCTCCCGCTCCGCGGGCAGCAGCAGGCGCACCGCCTCGTCCCCGGCCTCCAGAAGGGGGGTGCCCAGGGCGGCGCCGAGTGCCGCGGCGGCCGCCGGCTCGGCGGGGGCGCCGCGGCGCAGGGCGTGCACGACGACCCACGGCCCGTCCGGACCCAGCAGGGGGGCGACCTCCTCAGGGGCCGCGCCGAGCAGCAGCCGCACCAGTGCGGCCGACCGTGCGGCCTCCGCCGTCCCCAGGTGCGGCCCGATGAGCAGGGAGAGCAGGACGGCCGCCACGTTGGCCACCGAGTGGTCGGCCGGGTCGGGGTGCGGGGAGGCCAGGACGAGCGCAGGCCGCCCGCCGGTGCCCCCGCCGGCGAGGGCGTAGGCGGACAGCCGTGTCCCGCCGTGCGTGTCGGTGGCGGAGGACGGCGGGCGAGCGGAGGCGGCGGGGCCGACCACGCGGACCAGCCGGTGGGCCGCCTCGCGGATTCCGGCGTCCGGCGCGGCGCCGGCCGCGTACACCTCCGAGCCGTCCGGCGCGACGAGCGCCGCCCAGGCGTCGAGCCGCCGGGCCAGCCGGCGCAGTACGGCCGGGACGGGGTCGGGGCGGGCGGCCGCCGCGGCGAGCGCCTGCTGCGCCTCGGTCACGTGCCGCAGCTCACGGGTCCGCGCCTCGCCCATGGCCTGCCAGACGGCGCGGGCCACGGCTGTGAACGGGGTGCGCGGCGGTACCTCCACCAGCGGCAGCCCGTGGCGGTCGCAGGCCTCGGCCAGTGCCGCCGGGGTCCGGTCGTGGACCGGGGCGAGGCCGAAGCCGAGTGCGGCGGCGCCGGCCTCCACCGTGCGCGCCACATACCGGTCCAGGTAGGGCCCGGCGCTCACCGCGGTGGTGAAGTGCACCCCGGCGGTGAGCAGCAGTTCGCCGCCGAGGAGATAGGGGACGGGATCCTCCATCTCGCTGGTGTGGACCCACTGCACGCGCACGTCCTTCTCCGCCGCCGGTGGCCCGGCCACCTGCCGCAGCCCGAGATCGGGCAGGGCCAGCAACGCGGACAGCGGGATCTGGGGGGTGGGCGGCACGAGGTCCTGGCGCGGGGACGTCATGTACGTTCCCTTCAATCGGACCAGCGAAGATGGAGGAAACGTACACTTCAGGGCGCCTTCCCGGCCACCTAGTGTCGCCACAGGCACACCGCGGCCGTACCGGCGGCGTGCCGCGGGTTCCCGTCCGGTGCAGTGGGCGGACCGTGCGGTCGGACCCCCCCCGCAAAGCGACCAGAACGCATCGAGCGCACGAAAGCAGGCAGTCACTCATGAGCAGCAGCGCACCGCGCGGTCCCCTCGACTCCTCACGTATCCCGCGTTACGCCGGGCCCGCCACTTTCGCGCGGCTGCCGCGACTCGACGAGGTCGGTGCCACCGATGTCGCCGTGGTCGGCGTGCCCTTCGACGCGGGTGTGTCCTACCGGCCCGGCGCCCGCTTCGGCGGCAACGCGATCCGCGAGGCCTCGCGCCTCCTGCGCCCCTACAACCCGGCGCAGGACGCCTCGCCCTTCGCGCTCGCCCAGGTCGCGGACGCCGGCGACATCGCCGCCAACCCGTTCGACATCAACGAGGCCGTCGAGACCATTCAGGCAGCCGCCGACGACCTGCTCGACACCGGCGCCCGACTGATGACCCTCGGCGGCGACCACACCATCTCGCTGCCCCTGCTACGTGCCATGGCCCGCAAGCACGGCCCGGTCGCGCTGCTGCACTTCGACGCCCACCTCGACACCTGGGACACCTACTTCGGCGCCGAGTACACCCACGGCACACCGTTCCGCCGGGCCGTCGAGGAGGGCATCCTCGACACCTCCGCGCTCTCCCACGTCGGCACCCGCGGCCCGCTCTACGGCAAGCAGGACCTCACAGACGACGAGAAGATGGGCTTCGGCATCGTCACCTCCGCCGACGTCTACCGGCGCGGCGCCGACGAGGTCGCCCAGCAGCTGCGCGAGCGCATCGGCGACCGCCCGCTGTACATCTCCATCGACATCGACGTCCTGGACCCCGCCCACGCCCCCGGCACCGGAACGCCCGAGGCCGGCGGCATCACCTCCCGCGAGCTGCTGGAGATCCTGCGCGGTCTGGCGTCCTGCAAGCTGATCTCCGCCGATGTCGTCGAGGTCGCCCCCGCGTACGACCACGCCGAGATCACCAGCGTCGCGGCCTCCCACACCGCGTACGAGCTCACCACGATCATGACCCGGCAGATCGCGGCGGACCGCGTGTGAGCGAACGCAGCGGTGGTGACCTGGTCACCGAGTCCCTGACGGCGCTCGGCGCCACGACCGTCTTCGGCCTGCCCGGGCAGCACGCGCTCGGCACCTTCGACGCCCTGCGGCGCTCGAAGCTGGAGTACGTCGGCCTGCGCATGGAGAACAACGCGGGCTTCGCAGCCGACGCGTACGCCCGTGTCACCGGTTTTCCCGCCCCGCTGCTGGTGTCCACCGGCCCCGGCTCGCTGATGACGCTCGCCGCCCTCCAGGAGTCGGCCGCCGCGTCCGTGCCGGTCGTGGCCATCGGCAGTCAGGTGCCGGTGGCCGGGCTCGGCGGGGGCCGCCACGGCTACCTGCACGAACTGACCGACCAGAAGGCGTCGTTCCGCGAGATCGTCAAGTCCGTGCACATGGTGCGCACCGCCTCCCAGATCCCCTCGGCCCTGGCCGCGGCCTGGGAGTCGTCCCTCACCGCGCCCTGCGGGCCGGTGTGGGTGGAGATCCCGCAGGACGTGCTGCTCGCCCCGGTCAGCGTCCCGCCGGTCGCGGAACTGGCGGTCGGGCCCCGGCCGCCGCGCCCGCGCCCCGAGCTGATCGCGGAGGCGGCCGCACTGCTGTCGCGCGCCGAACGGCCCGTCGTCCTGGCCGGCGGCGGTGTGGTGCGGTCCGGCGCGCAAGGGGAACTCCTGGCGCTCGCCGAGAAGCTGGACGCCCCCGTTGCCTGCACCTTCGGCGGAAAGGGAGGCTTCCCGTGGGAGCACCCGCTGTCGCTGCGCAGCTGGCTGGAGGACCGGCACACCACCGACTTCCTGGAGGACGCCGACGTCCTGCTGGTCGTCGGCTCCGGACTCGGCGAACTCTCCTCGAACTACCACACGTTCCGCCCGCGCGGCCGGGTGATCCAGATCGAGGCCGATCTCGGCAAGCTGGAGTCCAACCACCCGGCCCTCGGCATCCACGCCGATGCCCGCCTCGCCCTGCGAGCCCTGGCCGAGGCGGCAGGCGAGCGTGACGACCCTGGCGCGGCCCCGGCGGTCGCGGGGCTGCTGGAGCGGGTCCGTGCGCGCATCGGCGATCAGGACCTCGGCCTGGAACAGCGCGTGCTGGCCGCCGTGCGGGACGCCCTCCCCGAGCACGCCCCCAGCTTCTGGGACATGACGATCCTCGCCTACTGGGCATGGTCCGCGTGGCCCGGCGCCATGCACTCCGCCCAGGGCGCCGGCGGCCTCGGCTACGGCTTCCCCTCCGCACTGGGCGCGGCGGTCGCCGACCGCGACCGGCCGGTGCTGGCCGTGTCCGGCGACGGCGGCGCCATGTACTCGGTCGCGGAACTCGCCACGGCCCGGCAGTACGGCCTGCCCGTCACCTGGCTCATCGTGGACGACGGCGGCTACGGCATCCTGCGCGCGTACATGACCGACGCCTTCGGCGAGGCCACCGCGACCGAGCTGTCGCGGCCCGACTTCGTCGCCCTGGCCGAGTCCTTCGGCGTCCCCGGGGTCCGTACGACTCCGGAACGGCTGCGCGCGGACCTTGCCGCCGCGCTGGCCGCCCCCGGACCGTCGGTGGTGGTCCTCCCGGCGCTGCTGCGGATGTTCGCGCCGACGCACTTCTGACCAGGGGGTGACGCGGATCACCCGGCGGAACCTCCCGCGGGTGCGTCCGCGCGCCGTCCCCGACCGCCGGCCACTCGTCGGCGAGCACGGCCCACACCTCGTAGTCGTGGCGCACGCCGCGGTAGGGAGGGAGTGCTGCCGCAGCACTCCCTCCCGCCTCACGCCGAGCCGCCGGGCGGTGGCGACGCTGCGCTCGTTGCCCGCGGCGGCCCACCCTTCGGAGCGGTGCGGACCGCGCTCG
The DNA here is from genome assembly GCF_056270165.1 of Streptomyces sp. RLA123. NCBI lineage: Bacteria > Bacillati > Actinomycetota > Actinomycetes > Kitasatosporales > Streptomycetaceae > Streptomyces > Streptomyces sp. RLA123. The sequence continues at coordinate 5,117,803 of NZ_JBWDOR010000003.1, forward strand.
CCGAACGCCCGGTCCAGGAGCGCCCGTGCGGCCCGGGTCACCAGGCCCCGGCCCTGGCCGGCCGCCTCCAGCCGGCAGCCGATCTCGCACCGGCCCGCGGCGGCGTCGAAGGACACGAACATCACCCCGCCCACCAAGGTGTCGTCCAGCCAGATGCCGAAGATACGGCTGTCGTCCTTGGCCCGGCCTTCGGCGTAGCGCGGGAGGACCGGCCCTTCCGCCCGGCCGCCCCCGTCGACGACTTCCTGGCGGGGCTCCGCGGCCCCGGGACGAGGCCTGCGGGACCTGCCGCTGTCGGACCCACGTCGTAGCTTTGTTGCAGGAGGATGAAATCCGCACATCCGGGCGTTGTGATCCTCCGGTGGAGAAGTACCGACGAGAGGACCGTGGTGGCGGCGAAGGTCGACGAGGGGAAGAGCGGCGGGGCCGGGCCGGGATGGTTGCGACGGCTGACGGGTTACACCTGGCGGTACCGGCGGAACGTCCTGCTCGCGCTCGGCTCGTCGCTCGGCGGCATGGCGGTGATGGCCCTGGTGCCGCTCGTGCCCAAGATCATCATCGATGATGTGATCGTCAAGCACGACAAGCCGCTGGCACCCTGGGCGGCTGTGCTGATAGGCGCCGCCGTCGTGGTGTACGTGCTGACCTTCGTACGGCGCTTCTACGGCGGCCGGCTCGCGCTCGACGTGCAGCATGACATGCGCACGGAGATGTTCCACTCGCTCACCCGCCTCGACGGCGTGCGCCAGGACGAGCTCAACACCGGCCAGGTCGTCGGCCGGGCCACCAGTGACCTCCAGCTCATCCAGGGTCTGCTCTTCATGGCCCCGATGATGATCGGCAACATCCTGCTGTTCGTGATGTCGCTCGTGGTCATGCTGGTGCTCTCGCCCCTGCTGACGGTGATCGCCCTGGCCGTGGCGCCCGCCCTGTGGTTCCTGGCCGACCGCAGCCGGCGGACCCTCTTCCCCGCCACCTGGTACGCCCAGGGGCAGGCGGCGGCGGTCGCCGGCATCGTGGACGGCTCGGTCACGGGCGTCCGCGTGGTCAAGGGCTTCGGCCAGGAGCAGCAGGAGATGTCCAAGATGCGCGCGGTCAGCGAGCGGCTGTTCGCCGGCCGGCTGCGCACGATCCGCCTCACCGCGCGCTACAGCCCGGCGCTGCAGGCCGTTCCCTCCCTCGGCCAGGTCGGCATGCTCGCGCTCGGCGGCTGGATGGCGGTGCGCGGCCAGATCACGCTCGGCACCTTCGTCGCCTTCTCCACCTACCTCGCGCAGCTCACCGGCCCGGTGCGGATGCTCACCGTGATGCTCACCGTCGGCCAGCAGGCCCGGGCCGGCGTCGAGCGCGTCACCGAGCTCATCGACACCCGGCCCACCCTGAGGGAGGGCTCGGGGGAGCTGCCCCGCGAGGCGGCGGCCACCGTCGAGTTCGACCATGTGAGCTTCGGCTACGACCCGGCGCGCCCGGTGCTGGACGACTTCTCCCTCAGCGTCGCCCCCGGCGAGACCGTGGCGGTCGTCGGCGCCTCGGGCAGTGGCAAGTCCACCGTCTCGCTGCTGCTGCCGCGCTTCTACGACGTCACGGGCGGCGCCGTGCGCGTCGGCGGCGAGGACGTGCGCGAGCTGACCTTCGACTCGCTGCGCGACGCCATAGGCCTCGTGCCCGAGGACAGCTTCCTGTTCTCCGACACCGTGCGCGCCAACATCGCCTACGGCCACCCCGACGCCACCGACGAGCAGGTGTTCGCCGCGACCCGGCACGCCCAGGCCCACGGGTTCATCTCGGCCCTGCCCCAGGGCTACGACACCGTCGTCGGCGAACAGGGCCTGACCCTCTCCGGCGGCCAGCGTCAGCGCGTGGCGCTCGCCCGCGCGATCCTCACCGACCCCCGGCTGCTCGTGCTGGACGACGCGACCTCGGCGGTCGACGCCCGCGTCGAGGCCGAGATCCACGACGCCCTGCGCGAGGTCATGGCCGGCCGTACCACCCTGCTGATCGCGCACCGCCGTTCCACCCTCGCGCTCGCCGACCGCATCGCCGTCCTGGAAGCCGGCCGGCTGGTCGACATCGGCACCCACGAGGAACTGCAGGACCGCTGCGCGCTGTACCGGCGGCTGCTGACCGACCCCGACGAACTCGGCGCCGACGTCGTGACCCACGACCCGGCCGGTGAGATCGCGGCCGCCGCGCCCCAGTGGCCGGGCGAGGGCGCGATCGCCGCGCTGCTCGACCGCCCCGCGGCCCCGGTCGCGCCTCCGGCCGCCGGCGGCGTCACCCCGGAGCTGTGGCCCGAGGACCGCCGCCACCGCGACGAGACCCCCGACCGCAGGGGTGCGGCGCCCTCCGGAGCGGCCGCCCGGGGCGGTCCCGGCAGCATGGCCTCGGCCATGGCCGGTATGCCCGCCACGCCCGAACTGCTCGCCCAGGTCGCGGCGCTGCCGCCCGCGGACGACGTCCCGGACGTCGACGAGAAGGCCGCCGCGGGGCTCGACAAGGACTTCGGTCTGCGCAGCATGCTGCGCGGCTTCCGCGGGCCGCTGCTGTTCAGCCTGGTGCTGGTCGCCGTGGACGCGTTCGCCGGACTGCTGCTGCCGGTCCTGATCCGGCACGGCATCGACTCCGGCGTCCGGCAGGTCGCGCTCGGCGCGGTCTGGACGGCCTCGCTGCTCGGCCTCGTCATCGTCGCCGCGCAGTGGGCCGCGCAATGGGGCTCCACCCGCCTCACCGGCCGTACGGGCGAGCGCGTGCTCTACACGCTCCGCGTGAAGATCTTCTCGCATCTGCACCGGCTCGGGCTCGACTACTACGAGCGCGAGCTGAGCGGCCGGATCATGACCCGTATGACCACCGACGTCGACGCTCTGTCGACGTTCCTGCAGACCGGCCTCGTCACCGCTCTGGTCAGCGTGCTGACCTTCGTCGGCATCTTTGTGGCGCTCCTGGCGATCGACGTCGGGCTGGCCCTGATCGTCTTCGCCACGCTGCCCGTGCTGCTGGTGGCCACCTGGGTGTTCCGCCGCAGGTCGGTCAAGGCGTACGAACTGGCCCGCGAGCGGGTCAGCGTCGTCAACGCCGACCTCCAGGAGCACGTCGCCGGGCTCCGCGTCGTCCAGGCCTTCCGCGGCGAGCGCGGCGGGGCCGAGCGGTTCGCGGGGCGCAGCGACGCCTACCGCCAGGCGCGGGTGCGCGGCCAGTGGCTGATCTCCGTGTACTTCCCCTTCGTGCAGCTGCTGTCCAGCGTGGCCGCCGCCCTCGTGCTGATCGTGGGCGCGCACCGGATCGGCGCGGGCACCCTCACCGCCGGCGCCCTGGTGGCGTACCTGCTCTACATCGACCTGTTCTTCTCTCCCGTGCAGCAGCTCTCCCAGGTCTTCGACGGCTACCAGCAGGCCTCGGTGTCCCTGGGCCGCATCCGCGAACTGCTGCGCACCCCGACGACGACCCCGCCCGCCCGGGCACCGCGCGAGGTGGGCCGGCTCCGTGGCGAGATCGCCTTCCGCGACGTGCACTTCCGCTACGCCGAGGACGCCGCCGAGGCGCTGGCGGGCATCGAGCTGCGGATTCCCGCCGGGCAGACGGTCGCCTTCGTCGGCGAGACCGGCGCGGGCAAGTCCACCCTGGTCAAGATGGTCGCCCGGTTCTACGACCCGACATCCGGCGCGGTCCTCGTCGACGGCCAGGACATCCGCGAACTCGACCTGACCGGCTACCGGCAGCGGCTCGGCGTCGTCCCGCAGGAGGCGTACCTCTTCGAAGGCACGGTCCGTGACGCCATCGCCTACGGGCGCATGGACGCCACCGACGCCGAGGTGGAGGCCGCCTCGCGCGCCGTCGGTGCGCACGAGATGATCGCCACGCTCGACGGCGGCTATCTGCACACGGTCTCCGAGCGCGGGCGCAACCTCTCCGCCGGACAGCGTCAGCTGATCGCCCTGGCCCGCGCCGAACTGGTCGACCCGGACGTCCTGCTGCTCGACGAGGCGACCGCCGCCCTGGACCTGGCCACCGAGGCCCTGGTCAACCAGGCCGCCGACCGGCTCGCGGTGCGCCGTACCACCCTGGTGGTGGCCCATCGGCTGACCACCGCGGCCCGCGCCGACCGGGTCGTCGTCATCGACCAGGGCCGGGTCGTCGAGGACGGTACGCATGAGCAACTCCTCGCCGCCGACGGCCGGTACGCCGGGTTGTGGCGCACCTTCGTCGGCGAGGACGAGAACAGCGAGGCCGTGGCCTGACCCCTTTGCGGGTGGTCGGGGCTGGGTGGTGAAGCACACCCCGCCCCGACCGGCGCGCGCGTCACAGCCGGCGGGCGCACCCGACGCTCTCCGAGCCGCCGCCCACCCGGACGTACAGCACCGTGTCCTTGGGGCAGCCGGCCCGGCTGCGGGCGAGCCGCGTGACCTGGTACTGCGGCTTGTGCGCCGCCGAACCGTCGCAGTTGGTCTCCTTCACCTCGCGGTGCCGTGAGGTGTACACGCAGTCGCCCGCGAGGGTGTGCGGTCCGCCGCCCTCACCCGGGTCGCCCGGGTGCGGGGCCATCAGATTGCGCATGCAGGCGTAGCCCTGCGGGTGGGCGGCGCTGACGGTCAGGAGGAAGTCGGTGGTCGCCGGGCAGCGGTCGCCCGGCCGCGCGGCGTCCTTGCCCGAGGGTGACGGCGAGGCGGGCAGCAGCCCGTACAGCCGGGTGACCACGCGGGCGAGGGCGGACGGGTCGTCGCAGGGGATCTCGCGGTAGGAACCGACCGGGTCGCTGGTCGCGCACTCGTCCTGGGCGAGGAAGACCCCGTCCTGCGTGGTGGGCGTGAGGCTGGGGCCCGCGGCGCTGCTGCCGGTCCCGCCGGGGCCCGGCGTGCAGGAAGCCAGCAGCACGGCCAGCAGCCATGCCCCGCCCAGGAGTTGACCCGAGATCGTCTGAATGCGCACGGCGGCCCCCCCACCACTTCCCCCGGGCGACGTGCCCCCTTTGGGGAGGATAAGGGGTCGGGCCCGGTTCCGGGAGGGGCCGCCGTGCGCGCTCCACTTCAGTACCCCAGACCCCACCCGACGGGATAGAGGTCCCGCGTCGGGTCGTCCGCCCGGGGTACCGCCACCGGCAGCTTCCCGCCCGGCCGTACGCGGCCCGCCAGGACCCGCGCCGCCGCGCGCAGGGACACGTCCGTCCACCCGTAGGTGGCGAGCGCCGCGGCCGTCCCGTCCAGCCGCGCGATGTCGTACGGATTCCGGATCGCGATCTGCACTACCGGCACGCCGGTGGCGGCCAGCGCCCGCACCAAAGCGCTCTGCCGGTCCGTGACGGCGGCGGTGACGTTGTACGTGGCCACGACCACCGCGTCGGTGCCGCGCGCGGCGGCCACCGCCCGGTCGATCGCCGCCTGGTCGGGCGCGGTCCCGGTGGACAGCGCCTGGGCCTGGTGCCCGAGCGCGGTGAGCGCGGCCGCCAGTACGGCGGTGGGCGGCCCTCCGGTGCCCGAGGGCGCTGCCGGATCGGCGCCGGCCACCAGCAGCCGGCGTCTGGCGGCCAGGGGCAGGACGCCGCTGTTGGCCAGCAGTGTGACGGTCCGGTCGGTGATCTTGTCTGCGGCGGCGAGGTGGGCCCGTGTGCCGACGGTCCGGTCGACGCCGCGGTGGGTGACGTAGGGGTCGTCCAGCAGGCCCCTGCGCGCCTTGAGGGTCAGGATGCGCACCAGCGACTGCTCGAGGCGCTCCTCGGTCAGCTCGCCGGAGCGCACCGCGGCCAGCACTCCCTGCCAGGCGGTGTCCAGCAGCGGCGGGTTGAGCAGCTGGTCGGCGCCCGCCTTCAGGGCGAGGACGGGGACGCGGTCGTCCCCGTACTTCTGCCGTACGCCCTCCATGCCGAGGGCGTCGGTGACGACCACACCGTCGTAGCCCAGCTCCTCGCGGAGGATGCCGGTGAGGATCGGCCGGGACAGCGTCGCGGGGTCGCCGGAGTCGTCGAGGGCGGGCACCAGGATGTGCGCCGTCATGATCGAGTCGATGCCGGCGGCGACGGCGGCCCGGAACGGCGGTGCGTCCAGGCGCCGCCACTCCTCCAGGGAGTGCGTGATGACCGGCAGTTCGAAGTGGCTGTCGGTGCCGGTGTCGCCGTGCCCGGGGAAATGCTTGGCGGTGGCCACCACCCCGGCCCCCTGATAACCCGCCACCTGGGCGGCGACGAGCGCGGCCACGGCTTTGGGGTCGGCGCCGAAGGACCGTACGCCGATGACCGGGTTGGCGGGGTTGACGTTGACGTCGGCGACCGGCGCGTAGTCCTGGTTGATGCCCATGGCCGCCAGTTCGGCGCCCGCGACGGCGGCGGCGGTGCGGGCGTCGCGCACGCTCCCGGCGGCGCCGAGCGCCATCCCGCCGGGGAAGAGCGTGGCGGGCGAGCCGACGCGGGCGACCGCGCCGTGCTCCTGGTCGGTGGAGATCAGCAGGGGGACGCGGGAGGCGCGCTGGATGCCGTTGGACAGGTCGGCGATCTGGTGGGGGTCACGGGTGTTGTGGGCCCACGCGAAGTAGATGATGCCGCCGACGTGGTACGTGGCGATGAGCTCGGCGGCATCGGAGACGCCGATCTCGGCCTGGTTGGCGGCCACATCGGCGGGGTCGGGCGCGGTGGCCGAATGGCCGTACACCCGCATCACGAAGAGCTGGCCGATCTTCTCTTCGATGCTCATCCGGTCGATGATCGCGCGGACGCGTCTGCGGTCGTTCGCCGTGGCCGCGGCCGCTCTCGCGGTGCCCGGGACGCCGAGGGCGAGGGCGGTGGAGGCGGCCGCGGCAGTGCCGAGGACGGCACGGCGGGACGGACGGGGAGGGCTGTGCATGGAGACTCCTTCCGGCAGGAGGAGGCGGGACAGGCCGAAGGGTGCACTGAAAGAAACCTTCAAGCAGACACGCTTAGCCGGAAAGTTATTGTCAGTCAATGAGGCGTGCACGCTCCGGCACCATCGAGGACGGCACCGCGAGGACCGCCGTCCAGCGCTGCGCCTGGACGCAGCGGATCGTCTCGTCCCCGGTCGTGGCCGCCGACAGCTCCTGACGGCTGATCATCAGCCAGGCGCCGGTGGGCCGGCAGCCTGTCAGCAGAAAGGCGAAGCGCCGCTCGGCCGGCCGGGACGGGTGCCCCGCCAGTTGCTTGCGCACGGTCTTGGCGTCCTTGGGGGAGAGCGTGGCGAGGAAGGCGTCGAGCTGCCGGCCCGAGGTCACCTCGGCGTTCCGCGCGCCCGGCGCGGGCTCCCCGCCGTCCAGCCGGCCGAAGGCCACGGTCCTGCCCGGTCCGGCCGGATCGGGCTGCGGGCTCGGCTCCTGCGCGAAGCGCGGATGCGCGGGCATCCGGTCGCGGGGCACCTCGAAGACCGTGACGACGTGATGGGCCGCGAAGCACTCGCCCGGTGGGGGCGGCTGGTCGATCCCGAGCACCAGGCGGTCGCCGCTGCGGAAGAGCAGCGCGTCCTTGGCGGCGCTGCAGCCGGTCGTGCGGTTCCAGGCGACCAGCACGTACCGCGAGAAGTCCGTCGCCGCGGCGCGCTTGGCGATCTCGGCGCCCACCGCGGGATCGGACGCGGCGAACCAGCTCGGGAAACGGGACAGATCGCGTTCGTCGTTCAGCACCGTGTGGAGTGCCGGGGCGCGGACGGCCGACGAGAAGTACACCCGGCGCGAGGCGATGCCGCCCTGACGGGGCGTCGAGGGTGAGAACGAGACGGACGGGGATGCGGGGGCCTTGGGATCCGACGTCGGCGAGACGATGGCGGACGATGCGGGGCCGCCACCGGTGCTTGCGGAGGGGGGCGCACCGGTGGCGGACTGCTGCCGGCCGCAGGCGGCGGAGAGGGTTGTCAGCGACGCAGCCAGCAGCGTGACCGACACCGCTTTGCGGAGACTCACCAGCAGCACGTGGGTTGGACGGGACGCTGCCCGGAACGGTTCCCTGCGTGTGGAGGACATCCGCCTATGGTCGGTGAACGACCTGGGGGTAGCGAGCCCGCAACACGCGGACTGTCTCACTGATGGCGGGACGTCGTGACGCCCCTGTGCGCCACAAGGCGTACAGCCGCCGCACCGGCGCCGGCTCCAGCGGCACCACGGCCACGCCCGCGGGCACCGGCCCGCGCCCGAGCCGGGGCACGAGCGCGATGCCGAGTCCGGCGGCGACCAGCTCCAGCTGGGTCTGGTACTCGGCGACCTGGAAGGCGAGGTCGGGCTCGCTGCCCAGTTCCCGCAGGGTCCGCACCAGCCATTCGTGGCAGACGTGCCCGGGCGGCTGGCAGATCCACCGCTGGTCGACGAGGTCCTCGCGCGCCAGGGGGCCGCGCGCCGCCAGCGCATGCGCGACGGGCACCAGGATGTCGCAGTGGTCCTCGCCGATCACCACCCGCTCCAGCCCCTCGGGGGCGGGCAGCGGTGCGATGTCCCAGTCGTGCACCACGGCCAGGTCGACCGCGCCCCGCGCGACCAGGTCGACGGCCAGGTGGGCGCCCTCCTCGAGCAGCCGCAGCTCCAGCGACGGGTGGGCGGCGGCCAGTTCGGCGAACACACCGGGCATCAGCCCGCGAGCGGCGGTGGGGAAGGCGACCGTCGTCAACCGCCCGGTGGGCTTGCCGCGCCGCTCCTCCAGGGCGACCTCCGCCCGCTCGACGATGGCCATCAGCTCCTGTGCCGTCTCGGCCAGCAGTTGTGCCGCCTCGGTCAGCGCCACCCCGCGGCCCTGCCGCTCCAGCAGCGTGGTGCGGGTCTCCCGCTCCAGCTTCGTGATCTGCTGCGAGACCGCGGAAGCGGTGTAGCCGAGGGCGGTCGCCGCCGCGCCGACGGAACCGTGCACATGCACCGCGTGCAGCGCCCGCAGCCGGGCCAGGTCCAGCATCCGTCCACCTCATCGTTCAGAGATCCTGAATCGGATCACGCAGCGACAGGCACCGTTGCTGAAGAGTCGCCGGTGTCGAAGGATACGGCGCCCTGCGCCGGGACGATGTGACGCGCGCCTCTCGCGCGCGGCCTGCGCCGACCGGGCGGCCTGCGCCGACCGCGCCGACCGCGACGGGGCGGCGGGCGAATCAGGCCGACTCGCCGAGCAGCCCCAGCAGATGGGAGCGGCCGCGCGACAGCAGCTCCGGCAGTGCCCGCACCTGCGGGTACCAGCGGCGCTCGTACTCCCAGCACAGCCAGCCGTCCCAGCCGGCCCGGCTGAGCACCTCCACCGTGCCGGCGAGCGGCACCGCGCCGCGGCCGAGCGGCACCGGGGTGGTGTTCTGCGCCGAGGAGACGTCCTTGACCTGGACGTAGCCCAGGTACGGCGCCAGCACCGGGTAGGTGTGCTCCGGCTGCTCCCCGCCGATCCACGGGTGCAGCACGTCCCAGAGGGCGCCCGCGCTGTGATGGCCCACCAGCCCGAGGACCCGGGCCACGTCCGCGCCGGTGCGGTGCGAGTCGTGGGTCTCCAGCAGGAGGCGTACGCCCAGGTCCGCGGCCTCCGACGCCACGGCGGCCAGGCGGCGGGCCGCGCGGGTGTCCGCGTCGTCCGGCGGCGACCCGTTCCCCGCGCCCGGGAACACCCGCAAGTGCGGCGCCCCGAGCCCGGCGGCGAGCCGCATGTGGTCGCGCAGCCCGCGCAGTACGGGATCGTCCTCGCCCGGAGCGGCCACCTGGACATAGGAGGCGACCGCGACGATGTCGACTCCGGCGGCGCGGAACTCCTCGCGCACCGAGGCCTGCTCGCGCCCCGTCAGGCCGGCGTGCACCGGCTCGTCGTGACCGGCCCGCAGCTCCACGCCGTGCCAGCCGTGCCCGGCGGCCAGCCGGGCCACGTCCGCCATGGGCAGCCCGGGCACGCCGAGGGTCGAGAACGCGAGCTTCACTTTCCGGACGTTACAGCACCAGTCGCCAGTCCTGCCCGACGAGATCCTTGCCGAAGCTGTGGTGCGGCTTCTGCCCTGTCAGCTCGAATCCGGCCGCCTGATAGATCCGGCGGGCCGAGGTCAGGACGTCGTTCGTCCACAGCACCAGCTCGCGCCTGCCGGTCTCGCGGGCGAACAGTACGCAGGCGTCGACCAGGGTCCGGCCGATGCCGTGGCTGCGGGCTGCGGGGTCCACCAGCAGCAGGCGCAACCGGGCCGTGCCGGGTTCCTCGTCCCGTACGCAGAAGACGCAACCGGCACGTTCGCCGTCCAGTTCGGCGATCCACGCGCGCTCGTGGCCGTCGGCGACGATCCGGGCGACGAGCGTCTCGTACTCGGCGTTCCACCCGAACTCCTCGGCGTAGACCTCCGCGTTGCGCTGCACCACCCAGCCCAGATCGCCCGGGCGCAGCCCGCGCAGCCGGACGCGCCCCGCCTGTGGCGTGGGTGCGGGGGCGGCGCCGCCGAGGACCTCGCGGACCGTGCGCATGGCGCCGGTCAGCCGCTCGCGGTCGCGCGGGGCCAGGCCGCCCAGCAGGGACGAGACCGCGTCCCGCGAGCGTTCCTCCAGCAGGCCGGCCGCTGCCCGACCGTCCGGTGTCAGGTCCACCCGCTGCCGCCGGGCATCGCGTTCCGAGGGGGTGCGGGTCACCAGCCCGCGCTGCTCGAAGGCCGCGAGCATGCGGCTGAGCTGCCCGGCGTCCACGGACAGCGCTGCCCTCAGATCGGCGGCGTCGAGTCCCTCGGCGTGGGCGAGTTCGTACAGCACGCGGGCCTCGGTGAGCGTGTACGGGGTGTGCAGGTGGCGACTGTAGTCCAGCGCCCCGATGAGATTGGTGTAGAAGCGGTTGAACGCCCTGATCTCCTGAACGGTCACGATGACTGGGCCTCTCCCGGGAAAAATACTTGACTCAGTCAAAGATATTCCGCCATGCGGCACTCCGCCAGGGCCGTGCGGTGTGCCGTCCCGTTCGTGTCCGGGCCCGCTACGCGTCCTGCCGCGGCGGCGCGGTCGAGGTCCGCACCATGAGCTCCGTGCGGACCGTCGCCAGCCCCCCGGGCGGCGGCGACTGACGTCCCATCACCAGGCGTCCGGCACGGGCCCCGGCCTCGTGGAGCGGGATCCGCACGGTGGTGAGCGCGGGCGAGGCGTCGGCGCTGAACGGCAGGTCGTCGTAACCGGCGACGGAGACGTCCTGCGGGATGCGCAGCCCGCGCTCGCGCAGGGCGGCGCAGACCCCCAGTGCGACGCTGTCGTTGGCGGCGAGGACCGCGGTGAGACGGGGCTCGCGGCGCAGCAGTTCGTGGGCGGCGTCGTAGCCGGAGGAGCGGTCGTAGTAGCCGTGCACCGTGAGGCGGTCGAGCTCCGCGGCGGAGCCGGTGAGGCCGGCGTGCGCGAGGGCCGCGCGGTGGCCCTCCAGTCGGTGCCGCGTGGTGGTCCGGTCGGCGGGGCCCGCGACATAGCCGATGGTGCGGTGGCCGAGGGCGAGCAGGTGCTCGGTGAGCCGCCGGGCGCCGCCGCGGTTGTCGAAGGCCACGGTCACCACGGCGGCGCCCGCCGCGCCCGGGAGCGCCGCGAGTTCCGGCAGCGGCGGCCGGCCGCACAGCACGATCCGCGTGCCGGAGGCGGCGAGGCGGGAGAGCCGGCCGGCGACGGCCGCGGAGTGCTCAGTGCCCTCCACGGCACCGCCGGTGAGCACGACCCCGGCCGCGCGCTGCCGTGCCAGCAGGGTGAGGTAGTTGAGCTCCGCCTCGGGCGAGCCCCCGGTGTTGCAGACGACGGCGAGCTTCCCGGCGCCGGCGGGCATCGCGGCGGGGGTGCCCGGGCCGCCGCTGATCTCACCCTGCACGGCGCTGGCGATCAGCCCGAAGAAGGGGTCGGCGACGTCGTTGACGAGCACGCCGACCAGGTCGGAGGTGGCGGCGGCGAGCGCGCGGGCGTGACCGTTGACGACGTAGTCCAGGTCGTCCACGGCTCGCAGGACGCGCTCGCGGGTGTTCCCGGCGACCGGGTAGTTGCCGTTCAGCACGCGCGACACGGTTGCGGCGGACACTCCGGCGTACGCCGCGACGTCGGCCAGGGTCACTGCCATGCTTCTGCTTCCTCCGGTTCGGTCCGCTTCCGGGCCCTCGGCCCGCGGCGGCACATGTTCTCATCCCGGGGCCGCGCGGGGAGCGGGTCCGCCCCGTCTCGGAAGCCAGTAAGCGCTGTCTGTCGGAAGGTGGTGCTTCTTGTCGATTGTCGTGGCAATGGCTAGCGTGACGAGCGAGAAAGCGCTTGCTGTGGTTCGTTGCCCCCTCGGCGGCCCGCCGCCGAAGAGAGGAACTGCCGTGCCCCGCAGGACAGTGCGGATCGCCATGAACGACGTCATCGGCCGCATGGGCCACCACCGGCACCTCGTCCGCTCGGTCCTCGCCCAGCGCGAGCAGGCCGGTCCCGACCTCGGCGACGGCACCGTGCTGTGGCCCGAACCGGAGCTGACCCTGTGACGACCATCCACCTGCCCGACCCCTCGGGGGAGTTGCGGCCGTATCAGCCGCGCACCGCGCCCGCCGCCCACTTCTCCGTCCTGGCCGACGCCGCCGTGCCGCGCAGCCGCGCGGTGTACGCGGCGGCGCACGTCGTCGCGGACCCGTTCCGCACTGCTCCCGGTCTGCCGGCGTCCGTCGACTGGGACGCGACCCTCGCCTTCCGCCGCCACCTGTGGTCCCACGGACTCGGGGTGGCGGAGGCGATGGACACCGCGCAGCGCGGCTCCGGCCTGGACTGGGCGGCCGCTGCCGAGTTGATGCGCCGCTCCTGCGCCGAGGCCCGCGCCACCGGCGGCCGCGTCGTGTGCGGCGTGGGCACCGACCAGCTCCCCGTGACCGGGATCGGCTACCCCTACAGCCTGGACGACGTCCGCAGGGCCTACGAGGAGCAGCTCGCGCTCGTCGAGGACGCCGGCGGGCGGCCCGTGCTGATGGCCTCCCGCGCCCTCGCCGCGGTCGCCAAGGGGCCCGAGGACTATCTGGAGATGTACGGCCATCTCCTCAGGCAGGCCGCGGAACCCGTCGTACTGCACTGGCTCGGGCCGATGTTCGACCCGGCGCTGGAGGGCTACTGGGGCAGCACCGGCCTGGACGCCGCCACCCACACCTTCCTGGAGCTGGTCGCGGCGCACCCCGGCAAGGTCGAGGGCGTCAAGATCTCCCTGCTCGACGCGGAGCGCGAGATCGGGCTGCGCCGCCTCCTCCCGGACGGCGTGCGCTGCTACACCGGCGACGACTTCCACTACCCCGAACTGATCGCCGGGGACGACCGGGGCTTCAGCCACGCACTCCTCGGCATCCTCGATCCGCTCGCGCCCGTGGCCTCCCGCGCCCTCCGCGCGCTCGACTCCGGCGACACGGCCGCCTTCCGCTCCCTGCTCGACCCGACGGTGGAACTCTCCCGGCACCTGTTCGGGCCGCCCACCCGTCACTACAAGACCGGCGTCGTCCTGCTCGCCTGGCTGGCCGGCCACCAGTCGCACTTCACGATGCTCGACGGTCTGCATTCGGCACGCCCCCTCCCCCATCTGGCCCGCGCGTACGAACTGGCCGACCGCATCGGCCTGTTCCCCGACCCGGTGCTCGCCGAGTCCCGCATGCGGAATTTTCTCTCTGTGTACGGAGTGTGACAGTGGGTACTGACAATCGGCCTCCGGACGACCTCGTGCGGCTCAGCGTGAACCAGGAGACCGTGCGCCAACTCGCCCTCCCCGAACTGACCGAGGGCCTGGCCGCGCGCGGCGTGCCGGGTGTCGGCCTGTGGCGCGCACCGGTCCGGGAGTACGGCGTGGAGGCGGCAGCGAAGCTCGTCCGCGACGCGGGGCTCACGGTCACCTCGCTGTGCCGCGGCGGCTTCTTCACCGCCTCCGATCCCGGGGAGCGGGCCGCCGCGCTCGCCGACAACCGCGCGGCGGTGGACGAGGCCGCGACCCTGGGCACCGGCACCCTCGTGCTGGTCTCCGGCGGCCTCCCGGCCGGCGAACGCGACCTCGCCGCGGCCCGCGAGCGGGTCGCCGGCGCCGTGGCCGAACTCGCCCCGTACGCGGGCGAGCGGGGCGTCCGCCTCGCGATCGAGCCGCTGCACCCGATGTACGCCTCGGACCGCTGCGTCGTCTCCACGCTCGCCCAGGCCCTGGACATCGCCGAGCGCTTTCCCGTCGAACAGGTCGGCGTCGTCGTGGACGCCTACCACCTGTGGTGGGACGACCTCGCCGGCCGGGACATCGCGCGGGCGGGGGAGCGCGGCCGCATCGCCTGCTTCCAGGTCGCCGACTGGATCACCCCCCTGCCGGAGGGGGTGCTGCTGGGGCGCGGGCAGCTCGGTGACGGATGCGTCGATCTGCGGGGGCTGCGCGAGCAGGTGGATGCGGCCGGATACGCCGGTCCCGTCGAGGTCGAGATCTTCAACCCGGCGCTGTGGGCCCGTGACGGCAGGGACGTTCTGGAGGAAACCATCGCAAGATATCGCGCGCACGTGCTGTGAACCGGGCTTCGAGGGGCGGTCGGAAAACTTTGAGAATTTCTTCCCGAGGGCGCACAACCATCCCCCGGCCTCGCGGGTCTATGTAGCGTCAAGACCCCGGTGGGGGGCCTCGTAGGGTCTTGAACGAGGGGGAGAGCGCGGTGTCCGGAGGGGGTTCGGGACGCCACGCAGAGGGAGGGGAACGGTTAAGGGGTCCGGCTGAGCCGGACCCCTTACGCCGTTCACGGGGCGTTCGAGCCGCGCACTCCACGGGTCCCCGGCGGGGTCAGCGCTTCTCGCGCGCCCGCCGGGCCAGTACCGCCGCGACCACCGGAATGATCGACTCCAGTGCCCCGGCGACCGCCTTCTCCGGCAGCCCGGTCCGCTTGGCCACCGCACGCGCCGCCGGAGCGGCGACCTTCGCCAGGACCGCCACGAGAGCGCCGCTGTTGCTTCCGCCCTGCGCACCGCCCTGCACCCCGGCGAAGCCGACGGCCGCGGCGGGCAGCGGCTCGGTCTCGTTGGCCGCCTGCTCCATGGCCTGGCACAGCTCGGCCGTACCGCCGGGGGTCACCGCGTCGTCGGTCAGCACCCCTGTGATCGAGGCCACGGAACCGCCCACGACCTGCCGCGTCTCGTCGGCGTCGGTACCGAGCAGCGCGGCGATCTCCCGGAGCCGGTCCTCGCCCAGCTCCTCCAGCACCTCGTCCTTCAGCGGTCGATCGCTCATGTTCCGGACGTTAGTTGCGAAACGCCCGCTCGGCCCGCCGACCGCATCCGGACGGATGTACCCCTCTCAGAAGGGGACGCCGCAGCGCAGGATGACGTTCGCGTAGGGCCGGGCCTCCCCGGTGCGGACGACGAGCCGGGCCCGATGGGTGAGCGCCTTGAAGTCCTCGTGGGAGACCAGCTCCAGCTCCGGGAAGGCTTCCTCGAGCTGTGCGGTGACCTCGGGGTTGTGGTCGCGCACCTCCTTGGCGGCGACGGCGCCCTCGATCACCAGCTCGTCCTGCAGCCCCTTCAGCACCTCGGCGAACGAGGGCGTCCCGGCGCGGAAGGCGAGATCGACGATGACGGGGCCGGGCGGGATCGGCAGGCCCGCGTCGCAGACGACGACGAGATCGGTGTGACCGAGCGCGGCGATGGCGCCCGCCAGGTGACGGTTGAGGATTCCGGACTTCTTCACAGCTGTTCCGTCTCGTCGAGGGTGGGGAAGGATTCCTGCGCACCCGCCTTGGTCACGGCCACGGCCCCGACACGCACCGCGAACCGCACGGCGGTCTCCAGGTCGTCGCCGGCGCCCAGCCGCCAGGCCAGCGCCCCGGTGAACGCGTCACCGGCTCCCGTGGTGTCGACGGCGTCGACGCGCACGCTCGGCACGTGCACCGCACCGTCGGCGGTCGCCGCGAGGGCGCCGTCGGCGCCCAGGGTGACGACCACCGAGCGCGGCCCGAGGGCGAGCAGGCCCCGCGCCCACTCCTCCGGCGTGGCGCCGGCGTCCTCGCCCAGCAGGAAGCGCGCCTCGTGCTCGTTGACCACGAGCGGATCGCAGCCCTCCAGCACCTTGGGCGGCAGCGGCGCCGGCGGCGACGGGTTGAGCACCACCCGCGTGCCCGCCTCCGTGGCCGCCGCGACGACGGCGGCCACGGTCGCGGGCGGGATCTCCAGTTGCAGCGACACCACGGGGGCGGCGGCCAGCAGCTCGTGCGCCCCCGCCACGTCGGCCGTCCCGAGGCGCCCGTTGGCGCCGGGCGAGACGACGATGCTGTTGTCGCCGGAAGGGTCCACCGTGATCAGCGCGACCCCGGTGGGGGTGTCGCCGATCAGGATGCCGGAGGTGTCGACGCCGGCCGATCTGAGCGACCCGGTCAGCAGCCGTCCGTGCGCGTCGTCGCCGACCCGCGCGAGCAGCGCCGTGCGCGCTCCCAGGCGGGCCGCGGCGACGGCCTGGTTGGCGCCCTTGCCGCCCGGGTGGGTGGCCAGGTCGGAGCCGAGGACGGTCTCGCCCGCCGCCGGGCGGCGGTCGACGTGGATCACCAGGTCGGCGTTGGCCGACCCCACGACCAGCAGGTCGTAGCCGTGCATTCTTTGTGTTCCCTTCGCGGAATCGGCCGTAGCGGTGCGTCGCGTCAGGACGTGAAGCCCGCGACGTTCTTCTCTGTGACGACCTTGACCGGCACCTTCACCAGGGTCGGGAGCTTGTCGCCCTTGGCGGCCTTCACGGCGTTCTGCACGGCCAGCTTGCCCAGCTCGCTGGGCTGCTGGGCCACGGACGCGGTGAGCGTGCCCGCCTTGACCGCGGTCAGGCCGTCGGGGGTGCCGTCGAAGCCGACCACCTTGACGGTCTTGCCGGCCTTGGAGCCGAGCGCCTTGATGGCGCCGAGGGCCATCTCGTCGTTCTGGGCGAAGACGCCGGTGACGTCGGAGTGCGCCTGGAGCAGGTTGGTCATGACGTCCAGGCCCTTGGTGCGGTCGAAGTCGGCGGCCTGCTGGGCCACCACCTTGATGCCGGGGTAGGCCTTGATGCCCTCGTTGAAGCCCTGGCCCCGCTCGTTGGCGGCGGAGGTGCCCGCGGTGCCCTGGAGCACGACCACGGTGCCCTTGCCGCCGAGGGACTCGGCCAGGGTCTTGGCGGCCAGCCGGCCGCCCTCGACGTTGTCGGAGGCGACGGTGGTCGCGAGGTCGGCGTTGTTGACGCCGCGGTCGGCGGCGACGACGGGGATGTTCGCCTTGTTGGCGGTCTTCACCGACGGGCCGGCCGCGTCGGAGTCCACCGGGTTGACGATGATCGCCTTCACGTTCTGGCTGGTGAAGTTCTGCAGCTGGTTCGCCTGCTGAGACGCGTCGTTCTGCGCGTCGGTCACGGTCAGGTTCACGCCCTCCTTCTTCGCCTCGGCCTGGGCGCCTTCCTTGAGCTGGACGAAGAAGGGGTTGTTGAGGGTGGAGACCGAAAGACCGACCTTCGTGCCGGAGGACGAGCCGGAGCCGGAGTTGCAGGCGGCGGCGGTGAGGGCGAGAGCGCTGACGGCGACTGCGGTGACGGTGATCTTCTTGATACGCATCGGTGGTTCCTTGCGGGTGTGATGAGGCTGGTGGGCGGAAGTGCGGCGTGTGGCGTCAGCCACGACGGCGCAGGGTGTCCAGGAGGACCGCCAGGGCAATGACGACGCCGATCACGACCTGCTGCCAGAAGGCGGAGACCGACAGCAGGTTGAGGCCGTTGCGCAGCACGGCGAGTATCAGCGCGCCGATCAGGGTTCCGGAGGCCTTGCCGACGCCGCCGGAGAGGCTGGCGCCGCCGATGACGACCGCGGCGATGGCGTCGAGTTCGTAGCCGTAGGCCGCCTGCGGCTGCGCCGAGGCGAGCCGGGAGGCCAGGACGATGCCCGCGACGGCCGCGAAGAGGCCGGACAGGCCGTAGATGATGAGCTTCTGCCGCTTGACGCGGATGCCGGAGAGGCGGGCCGCCTCCTCGTTTCCGCCGATCGCGTACATGGCGCGGCCCATGTAGGTGCGGCCCAGGATCACAGCCGTGGCGACGCCGGCGACGATCATCACCAGGACGGGCACGGGCAGCCAGCCGCCGATGGTGTCGCCCAGGTGGGAGACCGAGTCCGGGAAGGCGATCGGGCTGCCCTGGGAGATGACCAGGGTCAGGCCGCGGCCGATGGAGAGCATCGCCAGGGTGGCGATGAAGGGCGGCAGCTTACCGAAGGAGACCAGCAGGCCGCTGAGCAGACCGCTGGCCACACCGGTGGCCACGGAGAGCACGACCGCCAGCCACACCGGCAGGCCCGCGGAGCTCGCGCTCCAGGCCAGCACCGTCGCCGAGAGCGCCGCGACGGAGCCGACCGACAGGTCGATGCCGGCCGCGACGATCACAAAGGTGGAGCCGAAGGCGAGGATCGCCACCACGGCCGCCTGGACGCCGACATTGAGCAGGTTCTGCGTGCTCAGGAAGTCGCCCGACATGAACGACAGTGCCACGAGCAGGACGACCAGGGCGCTGAGGGCGCCGTTGTTGAGGAGCACACGGCGAGCCGCGGCGACGCCACCCGTGTCCGTCGTCTTCTTGAGCGTGTCAGTGGCCACGGGAGCCCTCCACATCCTTCTTCATCGCTGTGGTGTTGCCGTTGTCTGCGGTGCCCGCGCCGACGGCGAGAGCCATGATCGAGTCCTGGGTCGCCTGGTCCGCGGGAAGTTCGCCGGCGATCCGGCCCTGGGACATCACCAGGACGCGGTCGCTCATGCCCAGTACCTCGGGGAGGTCGCTGGAGATCATCAACACGGCGTGGCCGGAGGCCGTGAGCCGGTTGACGAGCTGGTAGATCTCGACCTTGGCGCCGACGTCGATGCCGCGGGTGGGCTCGTCGAGGATCAGCACCTTGGTGTCGGCCAGCAGCCACTTGCCGATGACGACCTTCTGCTGGTTGCCGCCGGACAGGGTGCGGACGTGCTGGTGGAGGCCGGCCATGCGCACCTTGAGCTGCCCCGAGATGCGGTCGGCGTCCTTGCGCTGGCCCGCCCTGTCGATGAAACCGGCGCGGGTGGCGCGACCGAGGGTGACCAGGCCCAGGTTCTCCTGGACGCTGGCGTCCAGGACCAGGCCCTGGCCCTTGCGGTCCTCGGGCACCAGGCCGATGCCCGCGTCCATGGCGGCGTTCACGTCGTGCCGGCGCAGCCGCTTCCCGAGCACCTCGACGGTCCCGGAGTCGTAGGGGTCGGCGCCGAAGACCGCGCGCACGACCTCGGTGCGCCCGGCGCCGACGAGCCCGGCCAGGCCCACCACCTCGCCGGCCCGCACCTCGAAGCTCACGTCCTGGAAGACGCCGCCGCGGGTCAGTCCCTCGACCCTCAGCAGCGGGGCGCCCGCGTCGGAGCGCTCACGCGGGTACTGCTGGTCGATGCTGCGTCCGACCATGAGCCGGACCAGCTCGTCCTCGGGCGTGGCGGCGGGGACCTGGGCGACGCTGCGCCCGTCGCGCAGGACCGTCACACGGTCGCCGAGCGCGGCGATCTCCTCCAGGTGGTGGGTGATGAAGACGATGCCCACGCCGTCCGCGCGCAGCTGGCGCACGATGACGAAGAGCTTCTCGACCTCCTCGCTGGTGAGGACCGCGGTCGGCTCGTCCATGATCAGCACCCGGGCGTCCAGGCTGAGCGCCTTGGCGATCTCCACCATCTGCAGGCGGGCGATGCCCAGTTCCCCCACCGGGGTGCGCGGGTCGACGTCCACCCCGACGCGCTCCAGCAGCGCAGCGGCGTCGGTGTTCATCTTCCTGCGGTCCAGCAGGCCGAAGCGGCGCGGCTGGCGGCCCAGGAAGATGTTCTCCGCCACGCTGAACGTGGGGACGAGGTTGAACTCCTGGTAGATGGTGGCGATGCCGAGACGTTCGGCGTCCTGCGCGCCGTGGATGCGCACCTCCTGGCCGTCCACGAGCAGGCGCCCTCCGTCCGGGCGGTTGGCGCCGGACAGCATCTTGATCAGGGTGCTCTTGCCCGCGCCGTTCTCGCCGAGCAGGACGTGCACCTCGCCGCCGTGCAGGTCGAAGTCGACGCCGTCGAGGGCGACCACGCCGGGGAAGACCTTGCGGACTCCCTCCATGCGGAGGATCTCGGGGCTGGTCGTACTCAACGGGGGCTCCCTTCGGACGCGCCGCTGGAGCGGCGCACTACGAGGCGGGCGGAGACGGTGACCGACGGCGCCGGCCGGCCTTCCACCCGGTCGATCAGCGAGCGCACGGCCGCCCGGCCGAGCTCGCCCGTGGGCTGCGATATCGCCGTGATCGGCGGATCGGTGTGGAGGAACCACGGGATGTCGTCGAACGCGGCGAGCGCGATGTCCTCCGGCACGCGCAGGCCGCGGGCGCGGATCTCGTCCATGGCGCCGAGCGCCATCAGGTTGTCCGCGGCGAAGACCGCGTCCGGCGGGACCGGCAGGTCCAGGAAGCGGGCGGTGGCCCGGCGGCCGCTGTCCGCTTGGAAGTCGCCCTGCCCGATGTAGTCGTCGGGCAGGGCGAGGCCGAATGCCTCGAGCGCGTCGCGGAACGCCTTCACGCGCTCGCGGCCGGTGGTGGTCGCGGCCGGGCCCGAGATGATGGCCAGCCGGCGGTGCCCGAGGGCGTGCAGGTGGGCGACCAGGTCGCGGACCGCGTCGCAGCCGTCGGTGCGGACCACGGGCACGTCGTTGCCGATGCCGGGGATCCACCGGTCCACGAAGACCATGGGGGTGCCGGCGAGCACCGCGTCCATGATCAGCGGTGAGCCGCCGTCCGTGGGGCTGACCAGCAGACCGTCGATACGGCGGTCCAGGAGCGTGCGGATGTGGTGGTCCTGCTGCTCCGGCCGCTCGTCGGCGTTGCCGATGATCACGCTGTAGCCGAGCGCCCTCGCCTCGTCCTCCACGGAGCGGGCGAGCTCGGTGAAGAACGGGTTCAGCACGTCGCTGATGACCAGGCCGAGCGTCCGCGTCTGGTCGGTGCGCAGCGACCGGGCCACCCCGTTGGGGCGGTAGCCGAGTTCGGCTACCGCCTCGAGCACCCGGGTGCGGGTGTCCGGGCGGACCGCGGGGTGGTCGTTGAGCACGCGGGACACCGTCGCGACGGATACGCCGGCGCGGGATGCCACGTCCTTGATGCTCGCCACCGTCCACCTCCTCGTGGAATCGATTACAAGGAGGATTGGAAACGATTACATGCGCCGCGACAAGGGCACGAAACCGGATCGTTACATTCCGGGCCTTCTCCCGGGCGGAGTTGTCCACAGGTCCGGCGGTGCTGTCGGCGGGGGAAGGTACCTTCGGAACACGGCTTCGGATCACATCGCCGCACAGGGGAGGAGGCCCGAGTTCATGGGGGAATCGGGGGATTCGCGGCGGGTCGCGTCCCCGTCCGCGACCCGCTCCGAGCGGGACGCCGGCGCGGCCTTTCCGGGGGGGTGGTGAGATGCGGCAGTTGCAAGAGTCACAACACCCTGCATCGGCCGAAGTGACAGGCGTCCTGGAGCGCATCACGTACGCCAATGAGGAGAACGGCTACACGGTCGCCCGCGTCGACACCGGTCGCGGCGCCGATCTGCTCACCGTGGTCGGTTCCCTGCTCGGCGCCCAGCCCGGCGAGTCCCTGCGTATGCAGGGTCACTGGGGCTCCCACCCGCAGTACGGCCGCCAGTTCACGGTGGAGAACTACACGACGGTGCTGCCCGCCACGATCCAGGGCATCCGCCGCTACCTCGGCTCCGGGCTCATCAAGGGCATCGGACCGCGGATCGCCGAGCGGATCGTGGAGCACTTCGGCACCGACACCCTGGACGTCATCGAGAGTGAGCCGGCCCGCCTGCTGGAGGTCCCCGGCCTCGGCCCCAAGCGCACCCGGCTGATCGGCGCCGCCTGGGAGGAGCAGAAGGCGATCAAGGAGGTCATGGTCTTCCTCCAGAGCGTCGAGGTCTCCACCTCCATCGCGGTGCGGATCTACAAGGAGTACGGCGACGCCTCGATCTCCGTCGTGAAGAACCAGCCCTACCGGCTGGCCGCCGACGTGTGGGGCATCGGTTTCCTCACCGCGGACCGCATCGCCCGCGCGGTCGGCATCCCGCACGACAGCCCGGAGCGGGTGAAGGCCGGGCTGCAGTACGCGCTGTCCCAGGCCACCGACAACGGCAACTGCTTCCTGCCGCAGGAGCAATTGCTCTCCGACGCCGTGAAGCTGCTCCAGGTCGACACCGGGCTGGTCATCGACTGCCTGGCCGAGCTGGCCGCGGAGGAGGGCGTGGTGATCGAGTCCGTGCCCGGCCCGGACGGCGAGGAGCCCGTACGCGCCGTCTACCTGGTGCCCTTCCACCGGGCCGAGATCTCGCTGGCGGGCGCGCTGCTGCGGCTGCTGCGCGGCCCCGAGGACCGGATGCCCGCCTTCCGCGACGTCGACTGGGACAAGGCGCTGACCTGGCTTGCCGAGCGCACCGGCGCGGACCTCGCCGCCGAGCAGCAGCAGGCGGTGCGGCTGGCGCTGACCGAGAAGGTGGCGGTGCTGACGGGCGGGCCGGGCTGCGGCAAGTCCTTCACGGTCCGCTCGGTGGTGGCCCTGGCGCAGGCCAAGAAGGCCAAAGTCGTCCTGGCCGCGCCGACCGGGAGGGCCGCCAAGCGGCTGGCCGAGCTGACCGGGGCCGAGGCGTCCACCGTGCACCGGCTGCTGGAGCTCAAGCCCGGCGGGGACGCCGCGTACGACCGGGACCGGCCGCTGGAGGCCGATCTCGTGGTCGTCGACGAGGCCTCCATGCTGGACCTGCTGCTCGCCAACAAACTGGTCAAAGCGGTGCCGCCGGGTGCCCATCTGCTCTTCGTCGGCGATGTCGACCAGCTGCCCAGCGTCGGCGCCGGAGAGGTGCTGCGCGACCTGCTGGACGAGCGGAGCCCGGTCCCCTCGGTGCGGCTGACCACGATCTTCCGCCAGGCGCAGGAGTCGGGGGTGGTGACCAACGCGCACCGGATCAATTCCGGCGTCCCGCCGGTCACGCAGGGGCTCGACGACTTCTTCCACTTCGTGGAGGACGACGGGGAGGAGACGGCGCGGCTCACCGTGGACGTGGTCGCCCACCGCATCCCGCGCCGGTTCGGCCTCGACCCGCGCCGCGACGTCCAGGTGCTGGCCCCCATGCACCGTGGACCGGCCGGTGCGGGCGTCCTCAACGGACTGCTCCAGCAGGCCGTGACCCCGGCCCGTCCCGACCTGCCCGAGCGACGCTTCGGCGGCCGCACCTTCCGCGTCGGCGACAAGGTCACCCAGATCAGGAACAACTACGAGAAGGGCGCGAACGGCGTCTTCAACGGCACCGTGGGGGTGGTGACCTCGCTGGACACCGTGGAGCAGCGGCTCACCGTCCTGACCGACGAGGACGAGGAGATCCCCTACGATTTCGGCGAACTCGACGAGCTGGCCCACGCGTACGCGGTCACCATCCACCGTTCGCAGGGGAGTGAGTATCCCGCCGTAGTGATCCCGGTCACCACCGGAGCGTGGATGATGCTGCAGCGTAATCTGCTCTACACGGCTGTTACCCGGGCGAAACGCCTGGTCGTGCTCGTGGGATCGCGCAAGGCCATCGGGCAGGCGGTACGCACCGTCTCCGCAGGCAGGCGCTTCACGGCGCTCGATCACCGGCTGTCGCCGCCGGCAAAATAGGCACTGGGTGCCACCTTTCGGTCCTATGGCCGACCCCGAGTGCACGTGGCCACGCCAAATGGGGGACAGTAGGGGTAGGTCAGGGCACCTCGAAACCTCGAAGAAGAGGCACGACGTCGGTGAGGGAATGACGTGAGCGACAACTCTGTAGTACTGCGGTACGGGGACAGCGAGTACAGCTACCCGGTGATCGAGGGCACCGTTGGGGACGACGGCTTCGACATCGGCAAGCTCCGCGCCAATACCGGCCTGGTCACCCTGGACAGCGGCTACGGCAACACCGCGGCCTACAAGTCCGCGATCACCTACCTCGACGGCGAACAGGGCATTCTCCGCTACCGCGGTTACCCCATCGAGCAGGTCGCCGAGCGTGGCAGCTTCCTGGAGACCGCGTACCTCCTGATCAACGGTGAGCTTCCGACCGTTGACGAGCTCGCCGGCTTCCGGGGCGACATCACGCAGCACACGCTGCTGCACGAGGACGTGAAACGGTTCTTCCAGGGCTTCCCGCGCGACGCCCACCCGATGGCCATGCTGTCCTCCGTGGTCAGCGCGCTGTCGACGTTCTACCAGGACAGCCACAACCCGTTCGACGAGAAGCAGCGCTACCTCTCGACGATCCGGCTCATCGCCAAGCTGCCGACGATCGCCGCGTACGCGTACAAGAAGTCGATCGGCCACCCCTTCGTCTACCCGCGCAACGACCTCGGCTACGTCGAGAACTTCCTGCGCATGACGTTCGCGGTCCCCGCCGAGGAGTACGAGCTCAACCCGGTCGTCGTCGACGCGCTGGACAAGCTGCTGATCCTGCACGCGGACCACGAGCAGAACTGCTCCACCTCCACCGTCCGCCTGGTCGGCTCCTCGCAGGCCAACCTCTTCGCGTCGATCTCCGCGGGCATCAACGCCCTGTGGGGCCCGCTGCACGGCGGCGCCAACCAGAGCGTGCTGGAGATGCTGGAGGCCATCCAGGCCGACGGCGGTGACGTGGACGCCTTCATCCGCAAGGTGAAGAACAAGGAGGACGGCGTCCGCCTCATGGGCTTCGGCCACCGGGTCTACAAGAGCTTCGACCCCCGGGCGAAGATCATCAAGGCCGCGGCGCACGACGTCCTGTCCGCTCTGGGCAAGTCCGACGAGCTGCTGGACATCGCCCTGAAGCTCGAGGAGCACGCGCTCAGCGACGACTACTTCGTCTCGCGCAACCTCTACCCGAACGTGGACTTCTACACCGGTCTGATCTACCGGGCCATGGGCTTCCCGTCCACGATGTTCACGGTGCTCTTCGCGCTCGGCCGGCTCCCCGGCTGGATCGCCCAGTGGCACGAGATGATCACCGAGCCCGGTTCCCGCATCGGCCGCCCGCGTCAGGTCTACACGGGCGTCGTCGAGCGCGACTACCTGCCGGTCGAGAGCCGCTGATCCCGCGCCTCCGGTGTCCCGCTCCGGCGGGGCGCCGGGGCACGCCGGAGCAAAGAGAAACGCCCCGCGTCGAATCCCCCCACGGGTTCGACACGGGGCGCTCCCGTTTCCCGGAGCGGATCCCCCCACGGGTCCGTACCGGGCGTTCTTTGGGTGCGCTCGCCCCACCGGAGCGCGCCGCCCGGGAGGGCCGCTCAAAGCTCTCCGGGCAGTGCGTCCAGGTGTGACGACCGGGCTGTCCCCCAAAGACAACCCGTTCATCATCTCACCGAGTCCGCCGGGAGCCCGGTGTCTTCTCGGGGTTAGACCCCCCTGTCAACCAAAAGGTTACGTTTCGGCCAGTGTGATCTAGCTCTCGCCTACGCCTTTCTACGTCATCCGCATCAGGAACGACCCCCGTGTCGGTCGAGCGGGCCCTGTCCCGTAACGTGCTGTCCCACCTTGAGGGGCGGAGCGTGATGTCGCAGAACGCAAGTGTGGGCCGGAACGTCGTGGTGACCGGCGGGGGAACCGGCATCGGCCGGTCGGTGGCCACGAGGTTCGCCGAGGCCGGCGATCATGTGACGATCGTGGGCCGCCGCCGCGAGGTGCTGCGGACCACCGCCGAGGAACTGCGCTCGGAGCACGGCCTCGACGTCACCCCCGTCGCCTGCGACCTCGCCGACCCCGACGACGTCGAGGCGGCCCTCGCGCGGCTGCCGCGACGCGTGGACGTGCTGGTCAACAACGCGGGCAGCCGGGAGCTGGCGATCGGCGCCGGCCCGCACGGCGTCCTGGCCCGCTGGCGCGGCGACTTCGAGCGCAATGTGCTGACCGCGGTCCTGGTGACCGAATCCTTGCGGGACCGGCTGCCCGAGGGCGGCCGGGTGATCACCGTGACCTCGGTGGCCGCGCTGCGCGGCGGGGGCTCCTACGGCGCATCCAAGGCCGCCCTGCACGCCTGGAACCACTCGTTGGCCGCCCAGCTCGGCCCGCGCGGCGTGACCTGCAACATCGTCGCCCCGGGCACGGTGGCGGGAACCGACTTCTTCGGCGCGCGGCTGGACGCCGCCGAGCTGACCCGGCGGGCCGGGCGCACCCTGGTCGGCCGTGTGGGGCGTCCCGACGACGTCGCCGCGGCGGTGGTCTTCCTGGCCTCCCGGGAAGCCGGCTTCATCACCGGCGAGATCCTCCAGTGCAACGGCGGCGAACTGCTCGGGCGCTGAGCCCGCCCGCCGCTCGCCGGTGTACTCCCCTGGTGGGAGCCGGACGCCGTACCCCCTCCCTGAGGATGACGCGGCCCCCGGGAACGCCCCCGATCCCGGTGAAACCGGGTTGCTCCCGCGCGAGCGCTGCTGCCAGCGTGGAACCGGGACAGGGCGGGGCGACAACCGGGTCCGGGCGGGAAGAGGGGCGGCCGTATGGACGTTTCACGCTATGTGTCGGCCCTCGACTTCACCGCAGGTCTCGAGGGGTACCTGCGCGACGGCCATACGCTGTGGGCATACGGGGTGCTCGCGGCCACGACGGCGCCGCCGCTGGTGCCCAATTCAGCGCTGCTGGTGACAGGCGGGGTGCTGGCGGCCCAGGGGCGGCTGGACATCGGGCTGGTGCTGCTGGTGGTCGCGGGCAGCGCGGTCCTCGGCGACATGGTGATCCACCGGACCGGCCGGGCGGTGAGCGGCAGCGTCCTGACGCGGCTGTACCGCAAGCCAAGGCGCCGGGCACTGCTGGAGTGGGCGAGCACCCGCATAGAGCGCCACGGCGTTCCGTTCGTGATCGGCGTGCGGTTCCTGCCCAGCGGCCGGGTGATCGGCGGGCTTGCCGCGGGGATCGTCCGCTACCCGGCGCGGCACTACCTGATCGGCGCGAGCGTGGCGGAAGGGGTGTGGGCGACCTACTCCGTGGGGCTCGGCTACTTCGGTGGTTTGGCCATGTCCAACTCCCTGTACGCGGTGGGACTCGGCCTCGGCGTCTCGCTGTTCGTGGCGGGAATCGGCAGTCTGGCGCAGGTGGTGTCCGGGCGCCGCGCGGCCGCGGAGAACGCCACTGTCGCCGGGCGGGTGGTGGCGTCCGGAGGGACGGCTCCTCCCGGGCCGCGCGTCAGTGACCAGGAGGGACTCGGCGCGAACGACGGGCGCGGCGGCGGGACCGGGCCGGCTGCCGGACGCCGGGGCGTTGTGAGTTCCTGAGGCCCCGGTTCCACGCGCCTCCCGGCCTTCCCGGCTTCCCGGGTTCTGGTGGGGCGGCGGGCTCCGGGGCGGCCGCCGTGCCCACCCGGTGGTTCAGCCGGCCGGAGCCGGGCTGGTGCCCGGCGCGGGAGCGCCGGCTGCTCCGGCCGCCGCGGCCGCCGCCGTCACCTCCACCGGTCCGGTGCCGACGCGCGGCGCGAGGTAGCCGAACAGGGCGTTCTTGAGCTCGCCGGTATAGGCGTCCCGCTCCGCGCCCTCGTGCCCGACGACGAGCGCGAGGCCTGCCTTGAACAGCCCGAAGGCCATGGCCGCGACCTGCGTCCGCTCCGCCGGGGACAGGTCGGGGGCGCGCAGGCCGAGCAGCGTCTCGACCCGTTCCACCAGGGAGCCGTGCAGGGCGTCGTGCTCCGAGGCGACCGTCCCCGGGATGTCGCTGTCGTGGACCAGGGCGAGGAAGGCCGGGTTCTCGCAGTTGAAGTCGATCATCGGGTCCACGATCACATCGAGCATCTCGCGCAGCGGGAGCGAGGCGTTCTCCGGGGTGAACAGCTCGCCGTGGGCCTCGCGCATCCGCAGGTTGAGGGTGCTGCCCAGCTCGATGGCGATGGCTTCCTTGTTGGGGAAGAACTGGTAGAGCGTGCCGGGTGACACGCCCGCCTCACGTGCGATGGCGTTCGTGCTCGCCGCGGTGTAGCCCACCTTGCGGAAGACGTCCGCCGCGGCTTCCAGCAGCTGTGCCACGCGCCGTTCGCCGCGCGCCTGACGGCGGCGCGGTCTCTGCTCCTCGGGCACGTGTAATCCCCAATCACTGTTGACAAACGCGAGTGGCCGCTCGCATTCTGAGAAAACGCGAGTGATCGCTCGTGTTGGCCAGTTTACGGCTGTTCTTATGGGAGGGGACACCTCTGTCATGTCCGATGTCAACCGCGGGCGCCCGCCAGGGGTCTGGACCCGGGTGACCACCGCCCGGCCGAGGCTCACCCTGCTCCTCGCGCTGCTGTTCACCGCTCTTGCCGTGGTCGCGGGCAGTGGGGTCGCGGAGCGGCTGCACAGCGGTGGCTGGGAGGCGCCCGGCTCCGAGTCGTCGTACGCCAGCGCGGCCCTGCAGAAGTACTTCCCGGACTCCCAGCCCAATCTGATCCTCCTCGTCGACAGCCGGGGGGCCGGGGTGGACTCCCCGGCCGTGGCCGCCGAGGGCCGTGAACTCGGCCGCAGGCTCGCCGCGGACAAGGACGTCAGCGGTGTCATCTCTTACTGGACCACCTCGGCTCCCGCCCTGCGCGCCGAGGACGGCGGCGAGGCCATGATCGCCGCCCGCATCGCCGGCGACGACGACGCGATCGCCGAGACCGTCGAGCGCCTCGCCCCCGAATACCGTGGGGAACACGGCCCGGTGGAGGTCAGGGTCGGTGGCCTCGCCGCCTTCCGGCAGGAACTGCAGACCACCATCCAGGACGACCTGGCCCGCGCCGAGGTCATCGCGCTGCCGGTGACCCTGCTGCTGCTCGTGATGGTCTTCGGCAGCGCCGTGGCCGCGATGCTGCCGCTCGTCGTGGGCATCGTCGCGATCCTGGGCACCAACGCCGTGCTGCGCGGCATCACGGCGTTCACGGACGTCTCGATCTTCGCCCAGAACCTCACCACCGCCCTGGGGCTCGGACTAGCCGTCGACTATGCGCTGTTCATCGTGCGCCGCTTCCGGGAGGAGCTGGACGCCGGTGCCGATCCACGGGCCGCGGTGGGCGCGACGCTCCGCACGGCAGGCCGCACCGTGCTCTTCTCGGCGCTCACCGTGGCCGCCGCGCTGTCCGCGATGTTCCTGTTCCCCCAGTACTTCCTGCGCTCGTTCGCCTACGCGGGCATCGCGGTGGTGCTGCTGGCGGCGGGTGCCGCGCTGGTGATCCTGCCGGCGGTGCTGGTGCTGCTGGGCCACCGGGTCAACGCGCTCGACCTGCGCCGGATCCTGCCGGGCCGGCGGGCCGCACGGGAGCCGGGCGCGGGATACGCACGGCTCGCCACCCTGGTGATGCGCCGGGCACCGCTCTTCGCGGTCGGCACGATCGCGGGGCTGGTGCTGCTCGGAGTCCCCTTCCTCCAGGTGCAGTTCGGTACGGCGGACGACCGGCAGCTGCCGGCGACGGCCGAGGCGCATGTCGTGCAGCAGCACATCCGTGACGACTTCCCCGGCAACCCGGGCGACGAGATCACCGTGCTCGCCGAGGGCAGCCCCACGGCCGCCCAGCTGGGGGCCTACAGCAGCAGGCTGTCCGAGCTGCCCGGGGTGGTCGTCGTCGACGGCCCCGCAGGGCAGTACACCTCCGGCGGACGCAGCGCGGCGCCCGGCCCGGCCGAAGTCGCCCGGGCGGCCGGCGGGGCGGCCTATCTGACGGTGCTGCCGAAGACGGAGGCGGTGGACGCGGCCAGTCAGGACCTGGTGGGCAGGATCCGGGCGGTCGATGCCCCGTTCACGACCTCGGCCACCGGCACGGCCGCGCAACTGGTGGACACCAAGGACGTGATCGTCGACCGTCTGCCGTGGGCGGCCGGGATGATCGCCGCGGTCACCCTGCTGCTGGTCTTCCTGCTCACGGGCTCCGTCGTCATCCCCTTGCAGGCCGTGCTGCTCAACGCGCTGAGCCTGACCGCGATGTTCGGCGCCGTGGTCTGGATCTTCCAGGACGGCCATCTGTCGGGGCTGCTGGACTTCACCGCGACCGGGAGCATCGAGACCACCCTGCCCGTGCTGATGTTCTGCGTGGCCTTCGGGCTGTCGATGGACTACGGCGTCTTCCTGCTGTCGCGCATCAAGGAGGAGTACGACCGCACCGGTGACCACCGGTCGTCCGTGGTCTTCGGGGTGCGCCGCACAGGCGGTCTCATCACCGCGGCCGCGGTGATTCTGGCGGTGGTGATGGTGGCCATCGGCACCTCCCGGATCGCCAACACCAAGATGCTGGGCCTCGGGATCGCACTGGCCGTGCTGATGGACGCGATGGTGGTCCGCACGCTGCTCGTGCCGGCCGTGATGCGGCTGACGGGACGGGCCACCTGGTGGGCCCCGGGTCCACTCAAGCGCCTGCACGGCCGGGTCGGGCTGAGCGAGGGGGAGGGGCCGGGCGGGGTCCCGGCGCGGGAGGAGCCCGCGCGGGACCCGGAGCCCGCCGCGACCGGCTGAGCGTCAGCCGAGCTCCCGGCGGCCCCTGTTGCCCGGCCGCCGGGAGCTCCACAGACGGATGGTGTCCGCGTACCAGAAGGGCTTGCCGGCCTCCACGACGTCGGGCGGCGGCAGGTGCCCGTGTTTCCGGTACGAGCGCACCGTGTCGACCTGGACCCCGATGTGAGCGGCGATCTCGGCGTACGACCAGAGGGTCCGATCCGTCATCTCACACACACCTCCTCGCGATGGCTTTCGAGCGGTCAGCCTCGCCGGGTCAACGACATGGGATGACGGGTGAACGGGCCTGTTGATCACCTGTTACGTGAAGCCCGCGTAACGGTGACAAACCTGACAGAGGGGGTGATGATCGGATACTCATCCGGCGGACGGGACCGGAACTCCGTCCGAGGACGTCTCAGTCCCCGAACCGGCCGGGAAGGGACGGTGCTTGCGCCGAGGCGGCGGTGCGCAGTCGCGTGAGGGTGGCGGTGCCCGCCTTGGCGTACGCGGAGGAGTCGTCGGAGAGCACCGACTGCAGATTGACCGACTCCATCAGCGCGATGAGCTCGAAGGCCAGCAGGGGTACATCGAGCGCGCGGCCCGCAACTGCCCGGCCCCCAGGCCTTCTCGACGGTGATCTCGGCATAGGAGGTCCACTCCAGGAGGGCGTCGGCGACCAGTCACGCACCGGACGGTCCGCGCGTCGAACTCGGCCGCGACGGCGAGAAAGAAGCATCCTCCGGGGAACACCCGGCTCCGGGAGTACTCCAGCCACGCCTCACAGAGCCGGCACACCCGGGCGATCCCGGCGGGCAGTTCACGCGGGGCCCGCACCACATGGTCGACGTACAGCTCGCGGGCCGCTCGGACGGTGGCCAACTGCAGCTCCTCCTTGGAACCGAAGAGGGCGAACACCCCGCCCCTGCTCAGTGCCGGTTCGGCGGTCGGCCGGCCCATGGACAGCCCTTCGAGACCCTCGACCGAGGCGAGGGCCGTGGCGCGGCTCAGAACCAGGCGGCGCGTCTCGTTGCCGGGCCGGACCCGGTTGTCCGTACGGGGGGCTGTCACCCGGCCATCCGACGAAAGGCCACGTCCGCCCGGAATGCGGCGGGCGTAGGGTCGGTCGCGTGACCTCGACGAATCCCTTCCTCAGTCCGAGCACTCTCCCCTACGAGCTGCCGCCGTTCGCCGACATCCTGGACGAGCACTACCTGCCGGCCTTCGAGCTCGGCATGGCCGAGCAACTCGCCGAGGTGCGGGCCGTCGCGGCCGACCCCGAGCCGCCGGGCTTCGAGAACACGATCGTCGCCCTGGAGCGCTCGGGCGACCTGCTGAGCCGCGTCTCGAATGTCTTCTTCAACCGCACCGCGGCCGACACCAGTACCGCCGTGCAGGAGATCGAGGCGCGCGTCAACACGGCGCTCGCCGCGCACGCCGACGCCATCCATCTCGACCCGGATCTCTTCGCCCGGGTCAGGACGCTCCACGACTCCCGGCACGAACTCGGTCTGGACGCGCAGTCCCTGCGGCTGCTGGAGCGCTACCACACCCGCTTCGTCCGTGCCGGTGCCGAACTCACCGCCGAGGGCCGCGAGCGCCTGCGCGAGCTGAACGGCGAGATCGCCGAGGCCTCGACCGCTTTCGAGCAGAACCTCTTCGCCGACACCAAGGGCGCCGCGATCGTCCTGGACAGCGCGGACGAACTCGCCGGACTGTCCGCGGACGCCGTCGCCTCGGCAGCGGCCAACGCCACCGCCCTCGGCCACGACGGCCGCTATGTGCTGAGCCTGAAGAACTTCTCCAACCAGACCGAACTCGTCTCCCTGGACGACCGCGCCCTGCGCCGCAGGCTCCTGGAGGCGTCGCTCGGCCGCGGTCTCACGAGCAACCGCGCCCTGGTGGTGAAGCTCGCCAGGCTGCGGGCCGACCGTGCCGCACTGCTGGGATACCCCTCGCATGCCGCGTACGTCGTCGCCGACCAGACTGCGGGCACCACGGAGGCGGTCACCACCCTGCTGGCCCGGCTCACCCCGGCCGCCGTGGCCAACGCCGAGCGCGAGGCCGCCGCGCTGGCCGCCGCCTCCGGCCTGGCGGACTTCGCCGCATGGGACTGGGCGTACTGGTCGGAGAAGGTCCGC
The DNA here is from genome assembly GCF_056270165.1 of Streptomyces sp. RLA123. Lineage (NCBI taxonomy): Bacteria > Bacillati > Actinomycetota > Actinomycetes > Kitasatosporales > Streptomycetaceae > Streptomyces > Streptomyces sp. RLA123. The sequence goes on from NZ_JBWDOR010000003.1 coordinate 5,150,261, forward strand.
AAGGCCGAGTACGACATCGACGCCGCCGAGATGCGCCCGTACTTCGAGCTCGACCGGGTGCTGAGGGACGGCGTGTTCCACGCCGCCGGCCAGGTGTACGGGCTGAGCTTCACCGAGCGCCCCGACCTGAGCGGCTACCACCGCGACGTACGGGTCTTCGAGGTCTCCGACGCCGACGGCGCACCGCTCGGCCTCTATCTCGGCGACTTCTTCGCCCGCGCCTCCAAGCGCGGTGGTGCCTGGATGAACAGCCTGGTCAAGCAGTCGCACCTGTTCGGCAGCAAGCCCGTGGTCGTCAACAACCTCAACATCGCCAAGCCCGCGCCGGGCGAGGCGGCACTGCTCACCTTCGACGAGGTCCACACCCTCTTCCACGAGTTCGGCCATGCCCTGCACGGGCTGCTCTCCGACGTCCGGTACCCCTTCTTCTCCGGTACCGCCGTCCCGCGCGACTTCGTGGAATACCCCTCCCAGGTCAACGAGATGTGGGCGACCTGGCCGCAGGTGCTGGCCCACTACGCGCGCCACCACGAGACCGGTGAGCCGATGCCCGCGGAACTGGTGACCCGCATGGAGGCCGCCGAGCGCTTCGGGCAGGGCTACCGTACGGTGGAGTACCTGGCCGCCGCCGTGCTCGACTGGGCCTGGCACTCCATCCCGGCCGGCCATGACCCGGGCGACGCGGAGGAGTTCGAGGCCGCCGCGCTGAAGGAGGCCGGGCTCGCGCTGCCGGCGATCCCGCCGCGCTACCGCAGCACCTACTTCGCGCACATCTTCGCCCACGGCTACAGCGCCGGTTACTACTCCTACATCTGGAGCGAGGTACTGGACGCCGACACCGTCGAGTGGTTCAAGGAGAACGGCGGCATGCGGCGGGAGAACGGCGACACCTTCCGGCGCGAACTGCTCTCGCGCGGCGGCAGTGTCGACTCGCTCGCGGCCTACGAGGGATTCCGGGGGCGGGCGCCGGAGATCGCGCCGCTGCTGACCCGCCGCGGCCTGGCCGGCTGAGCGGGAGCCGCGGGAGGCCCTGCCGGGTCAGGCGTGCGGCCGTGCTCCGCTGAGGCGGTGGTCGGCGAGGTTCAGCGCCTCGTCGACCACCCGGCGCAGATGTCCGTCGGCCAGCCCGTAGATCATGCGGCGGCCTTCCTTGCGCACGGTCACCAGCCCGGCCAGCCGCAGTTTCGCCAGGTGCTGGCTGACGGCCGGGCGGGCCGCGCCGCACATCCCGGTCAGCGTGCCGACGTCGGCCTCCCGCTGCCCCAGGGCGTGCAGGAGCCGGAGCCGGGTGCGGTCGGCGAGCAGCCCGAGTGTCTCGGCGGCGAGGGCGTACTGCTCGGCGCCCGGGTCTCGCGGGTGCGCATCCTGTGCAGGTGATAGGTGCATGCGTGCGCTCATACGCACATAATGACAGTCATGGACGAGCACCGGCACCCCCACCCGCACGACGGTCACGGTCAGGCGCACGACCACAGCCATGACCCCGGCGGCGGCCACGGCCGCGCGCACCCCCGGCCCCACTCCCACGCCGCCACGGACAAGCTCGACCGCGCCCTCGAAGGCTCAGCGGAGGGCATCCGCGCTCTGTGGATCTCCCTCGCGGTCCTCGGCGCCACCGCCGCCGCGCAGGCGGCCGTCGCCGTACTGTCCGGTTCCGTCGCCCTGCTCGGCGACACCGTGCACAACGCCGCCGACGCGCTGACCGCCCTCCCGCTCGGCCTGGCGTTCCTGCTCGGACGCCGCGCCGCCACGCGGCGCTTCACCTACGGCTACGGCAGGGCCGAGGACCTGGCCGGAATCGTCATCGTCGCCACCATCGCCGCGTCCGCCGTCGTCACCGGTTACCAGGCGATCGACCGCCTGCTGGACCCGCGGGACGTCTCCCATCTGCCGGCTGTCGCCGCCGCCGGGCTCGCCGGATTCGCGGGCAACGAATGGGTGGCCCGCTATCGCATCCGCACCGGGCGGAAGATCGGTTCGGCGGCGCTCGTCGCGGACGGGCTGCACGCCCGAACCGACGGCTTCGCGTCGCTCGCCGTGCTGCTCGGCGCGGGCGGCGCGGCACTCGGCTGGCGCGCGGCCGACCCGGTCGTCGGGCTGCTCATCGGCGCGGCCATCCTGCTGGTGCTCCGTGACGCGGCACGCGAGGTGTTCGGCCGCCTCATGGACGCCGTCGACCCCGCGCTCGTCGATGCCGCCGAGCGAGCGCTGCGCGACCGGCCCGGCGTCCTGGACGTCGCCGAACTGCGGTTGCGCTGGATCGGCCACCAAGTGCGGGCGGAGGTCGCCGTCGTCGTGGACGGTTCGCTTGACCTGCGGGCGGCGCACCAAGTGGCCGTGGACGCCGAACACGCGCTGCTGCACGCCGTCCCCCGGCTGAGTGCCGCCCTCGTCCACCCCGACCCGGCTCCGGCGGCCGGCCTCCCCGATCCGCACGCCGGCCTGGCCCACCACGGGACGTGAGGAACCGCCGTTCAGCCGGGCCCTGTGCCGCGGTCGGCCGCCGCCTGCGCGGCCGCCCTCCGGACCCGCTCGCCCAGCGCCCGCAGCCGGTCGGCGGGGGCGCCGAGTCCGTTGAGCCGCAGGCGGTCGGTCTCCGTGCGGGTGTCGGCATTGGCGGTGAAGGCCAGATTGAGTGCCTGCCGCACCATCCAGTGGTCGTACGTCAGCAGCCGGACGGCCTCGTCACGCGCCGCAGCCTGCTCCCCGTCGGCGGGCAGGTCGCGCAGTCGCTGGGTGATGCCCTGCAGCACCGCCGCCTGCCGGCTGCCCGCGCGGGCCACCTCCGTCGGCACGGGGCCCGGCTCGCCGCAGGCCGCCACCACGCGGTCGGCCTCCGGCTGGGCGGCCACCGCCTGGTCCAGGAGCGCGACCAGCGCTGCCAGTTGCTCGTACGAGGACATGGCTCCTCCGGTCGGCGTTGCGTGGCCACAGACCCCCAGTGTGCGCCTGGGGGGCGTCGGGCGGGGGATGGGCGCGGACCATGAGGAACGATCTGTACCGGACCGGTCACGGCAATATCACGGACCGCTCGCATGTCTGCGCGGACCGTGAGGGCGATGTCACGGTGTCCCCCACACCCAAGCCTCAGGGGGCTCCTGTGACACCGTCGGCGCACACGCAACCACCGGGTTCGCACCGGTCACAAGGGCCCGGTGGGGTCCAGCCGCCGAAGAAGTCGGGCGCCGGCAAGATACTCGGTTTCGGCATCGTCGCCATCTTCGCCGTGATCGGCGGCAGTGTCGCATTCGCCCTCCGCGCCGGCGCCGGTGACAGTTCCGGCGGCGACGCCCCGACGGTGAGCACCGGTCCGACGCAGGACGCCGCCGGGCAGGAGCAGTTCAAGGCCGATGTGAAGATCACCTCGTGCGGGCTCGCGGCCTTCACCAAGTGGCCCAGTGCCGAGGTGACCATCACCAACCACGGGGACCGGAGCGCCGGCTACCAGGTGCGCGTGGCGTTCACCGACGCGACAGGGGCCCGGATCGCGCAGGGCGTCGCGACGACCGCGGGGCTGGCCGCCGACGCGTCCGTCAGTGAGAGCGCACAGGGAACCGTGGCGGCGGCAGGCGAGATCGCCTGCAAGGTCATCGAGGTGGGCCGCACCGCCCCGAATTGACGCGGTGCGGGAGGAACGGCTCCGGGTCGCCGTTCGCGCCGGCTTTTCCGTCGCCGGGTGACTCCGGTTCGCCATGCCGGCCCGCGGCCGGGAGCCGCGGGTATTCCGCGCGAATGGCGCGCCGGCGGTTTTCGCACGGACCGGTGCGCGGTCCTGAGTGCCGGGTGGGACGGCTGATCGCCCGCGCCCGGACATGTGGCCGTCCTCCGCGTGAACGCCTCGCGGTGACCGGCGAACTGGCGAGAAACGTCCTCCGAACAGGTTCCGCATGCGCGCTCCGCGGCCGGCCGCGAATGACGGGAATCCGGGCCTGTCATTACAACTGCACTTGTCCGTGCGACTGTTGACGATCAGTCTCATGCAAGTGCCGCTCGATGCGTACTGCTTCTGTGCGAGGTTGCCTGCGTCGGACCGTGGCTGAAAAAGCGGAGCGTCACCGGGGCCTTGATCATCATCACCTTGTGTGGATCTGCACGTCTCGTTCATCTTGCATCCGTTCGGCGTTCTCTCCCCCTTGAACACAACCCCCTCATGTGCCGCGACTGTCAGGACCGCTTGGGGATGTATTTCGGCCTGTTGCGCGAAAAACAAAAGGGGAGGGAGGTCGGCCCTATGGTCCGGCCGCGCGTTCTGTACATGTTCACCCAGGGGGATGGCAGGTACCTGCCAGGGGTGCAGCATGTGCGTTCGGGGAATCCGGGCGATCCGGACCTCTCCCCGGAGGGGTCGCCGCGTATCGCGAGACCCGAAAGACCCGAAAGACCGGGAAGACCCGACCGACAGGACCGCCACGACCGGGCCGACCGGCAGGAACGGTCCGAGGGTCATCCCCCCGCGGTCGGCTGGCGGCTGGTCGGTGCCAACAACCGTGAACTGGGGCGCAGCGCCCGCGCGCACGCCTCACTGACCGAGTGTCAGGCAGCCGTGCTCATACTCCGCGAGAACATCGGGCAGGTCCGCGCGCAGCTGGCCATGGCCGATGCCGGCAACACCTGGACGTGGCGGGTCGCGCTCGGCGGCAAGGACGTCGCCGTGTCCGGCCGCACCTACCAGCGCCAGCGCGAGTGCCAGCAGAACCTGGGCCTGTTCCTGGCCGCCGTCACGGTCGCGGAGATGACCGAGGGCACAGCCCACCGGCCGCGGTTGCGCGGTCTGCGGGCCGCAGCTCAGCCGGGGTCTACGCGAGAAGACTCCGACGAGGGCCGCGGTACGTGCGACGCCCAGGACGCCCGGAGTCCGCGGGACACCACGCCGCCCAGCGGGCTGCGGGCCGGGGCGGGGGTCCGATGACCGTCGCACTCCCCGGGTTCGGCCGTTCCTCAGAGCCCGGTCCCGACCAGGCGGACGACGCACCCCGTGACATCCGCGGCAGTGCCGAGCCCGCCGACCTCGCCTTCCGCCTCGTGGCGCGGGGGAGCGGCGCCGCGGTGCTCGTCATCATGCTGCTGGTCGGCGTCTTCCTCACCTACCGGGCGTGGCAGGCGCTGAGCGTCGCCGGCTTCTCCTTCCTCACCACGGCGGCCTGGGAACCCGATGCCCACCACTTCGGCATCGCGGCCGTGCTCACCGGCACGGTGCTGATCGGCCTGGTGGCGATCGCCTTCGCGCTGCCTCTGGCGGTGGGCACCGCGCTGTACATCTCCGAGTACGCGCCGCGTCGCCTCCGGCGCACCCTCGTCAGCCTCGTGGACCTCATGGCGGCGGTGCCGAGCGTGGTGTACGGCCTGTGGGGGGCCTTCTTCCTCCAGGCCCACGTCGTCGGACTGTCGCGCTGGCTGGCCACGTACTTCGGCTGGATCCCGATCTTCAAGGTCGCGGGGACCGACCCCGACGACCCGCTGGCGACCTCCACGGTCTACACGTCCTCCACCTTCATCGCGGGGATGGTCGTGGCGCTGATGGTGACGCCGATCGCCTGCTCGGTGATGCGGGAGGCCTTCTCCCAGGCGCCCGTGGGCGAGCGGGAGGGCGCATTCGCGCTCGGCGCCACCAAGTGGGGCATGGTGCGCACCGTCGTGCTGCCCTTCGGGCTCGGCGGCATCATCGGCGGCACGATGCTCGGCCTCGGCCGGGCGCTGGGCGAGACGATCGCGGTGTACATGATCATCTCCCCGGTCTTCGCCATCCAGCCGCACATCCTGCAGAACGGCGCCAACTCCGTTTCTGCGCTCATCGCCCTGCGCTACGGCTCGGCGAGCACCTTCGGCATGTCGGCCCTGATGGCCGCCGGCCTCGCCCTGTTCCTCATGACGCTGGTCGTCAACTTCATCGCCTCCTCGATCGTTGCGCGCAGTCGCTCCGGCGCGGGGGTGGAGGCCTGAGATGAACGACCTCCTCACCAAGGAGCGGACGGCCCCTGCCGCCCGTCCCGCCGAGCCCGCCGCCGAGATCCGGCGCAACACCTCCGGTGTGCATCTGACCGACCTGCTGTCGCTGGCAGGAGCCCTCGTCGCCTCGGTGGCCCTGACCTCGCTGCTGTTCTTCTGGGTCGCCCCGTTCGACTCCCTCCTGGGCTTCGTGGTCGTGGTGTACCTGTGCTTCCTCGGCCTGTACGCCGTGCTGGTCTCCCTCGACCAGAACGGCTCGGCGGTCCGGGACCGGGTGGCGGCGGTGGTGTGGCAGAGCCTGGCGCTGCTGCTCCTGGTCGCGCTGGTCTTCGTGGTCTTCTACACCCTGTGGCGCGGCCACCGGGCCCTGGTGCACCTGAACTTCTTCACCGAGGACCTGTCGGAGACCGGCCCGCTCCAGCCGCTCACCCAGGGCGGTGTGCTGCACGCCATCGTCGGCACCCTGGAGCACATCACGATCGCCCTGGCCATCACGGTGCCGCTCGGTCTGGCCTGCGCGGTGTTCCTCAACGAGGTGCCCGGCGGGTACGCGCGCTTCGTGCGGACCATCGTGGAGGCGATGACGGCCCTGCCCTCGATCGTGGCCGGCCTGTTCATCTACGCCACCGTCATCCTGATCATCGGTCTGGAGAAGTCCGGCTTCGCCGCCGCGCTCGCGCTGAGCGTGATGATGCTCCCGATCATCATCCGCGCCTCCGACGTGGTGATCCGCCTGGTGCCGAGTTCGCTGCGCGAGGCGTCGTACGCGCTCGGGGCTGGGCAGTGGCGCACGGTGTGGACCGTGGTGCTGCCGACCGCGCGGTCCGGCCTGACCACCGCGGTGATCCTCGGCACCGCCCGCGGCATCGGCGAGACCTCGCCGGTCCTGCTCACCGCCGGGTTCACCGCCAGCCTCAACACCAACCCGCTGAAGGACGCGCAGATCTCGCTGCCGCTGGCGACCTTCTCCCTCGTCGGGTCGCCCCAGCCGAACCTGATCGCCCGCGGATTCGGTTCCGCGGCGCTGCTGATGGCCCTGGTGCTCCTGCTGTTCCTCCTGGCCCGCGCCATCGGCGGTCGCGGCCCGGGAGAGCTGACCCGCGGTCAGCAGCACCGCCGGGTGGTGGCCTCCCAGCGGGACGTGGCGCGCATGAGCGCCCGCCATCTGCCGGCCGCGCAGCCTGCCCCCGTGCAGCCTGCCGCGCCCGCCGACCGCGATCCGGCCGACTCGTGACATCCCGCCGCCCAGAACGCACCACCCGTACCGATCAGGAGCCGCCCGTCATGTCCGGAGCCCGTCCGGCACCGCCCGCACGTTCCCGTTCCCAGGCCGTGAGACTGCTCGCGCTGCTGGCCGCCCTGCTGTTCACGGCCGTCCTGCCGACGCCCGACCAGGCCGCCGCCGCGACGTACGTCCCGATCTCGGGCGCCGGATCCACGTGGAGCCAGAACGCGCTCGACCAGTGGCGGGCCAACGTCAAGCAGTACGGCATGACGGTGAACTACAACGGCACCGGTTCCTCCGACGGCCGCAACCAGTACCGCAACGGCACGGTGGACTACGGCGTCTCCGAGATCCCGTACGGCATCGAGGACTCCGGCGTCGTCGACCCGCCGCCCTCGCGCAAGTACGCGTACATGCCGATCGTCGCGGGCGGCACCTCCTTCATGTACAACCTCAAGATCGGTGGCCGCCGGGTCACCAACCTGCGGCTGTCCGGCGACGTCATCACCAAGATGTTCACCGGAGTCATCAAGACCTGGAACGACCCGGCGATCAAGGCGGACAACCCCGCCCTCGCCAAGGCCCTTCCCGCGCTCCCGGTCGTCCCGGTGGTCCGCTCCGACGGATCCGGCACCACCGCGCAGTTCACGACCTGGATGTCCAAGCAGTACGGCTCGCTGTGGGACGACTACTGCCGCAAGGCCGGCCGCAGCACCCCCTGCGGGCAGACCTCCAACTTCCCCCTCGTGAGCGGCACCCGCATGGTCGCCCAGGCGGGCTCCAACGGCGTCTCCGGCTACGTCGCCCAGGCGGGCAACGTCGGCACGATCACCTACGTCGAGTACTCCTACGCCGTCTACACCACCGGCTTCCCGGTGGTGAAGGTGCTCAACGCGGCGGGCTACTACGTCGAGCCGAAGGCCACCAACGTCGCGGTGGCACTGCTCCAGGCGCACATCAACCCGGACCTCACGCAGAAGCTCGACCAGGTCTACTCCGATGGCGACCGGCGCACCTATCCGCTGTCGAGCTACAGCTACATGGTCATTCCGACCCAGCTGGAGTACAAGTTCAACGCCCAGAAGGGCAGGACGCTCGGCGCCTTCGCGTACTACTTCCTGTGCCAGGGCCAGCAGAGCGTCGACGACCTCGGGTACTCGCCACTGCCGATCAACCTCGTGCAGGCCGGCCTCCAGCAGGTCCGCAAGATTCCCGGCGTCGACGTCGAGTCGATCAACATCAAGAACTGCCACAACCCCACCTTCTCCACCAACGGCACCAACACTCTCGCCAAGACCGCCCCGTACCCCCCCGCCTGCGACAAGAGGGGCGCGACGCAGTGCGCGACCGGCACCGGCGGCGCGAAGACCCCGACCAATGTCGGCGGTTCCGGTGGCAGCGGAGCTTCGGGCGGCACGAACGGCAGCGGTGGCGGAAACGGTTCCGGCGGTTCGGGCGGAACGAACGGCAGCGGCACGAACGGCAACGGCGGGGGCACCTCCGGGTCCGGTGGCGGTGACGCGGGTGCCACCGGCGGCGCGGGCGGCGCGACCGGCGGCGGCAGCGCCTCGCCCTCGCTCGACCCGGACACCGGTCAGGTCGTCGACAACGGCGCGGCCGCGGCCGACGGCGGCGGCAACGGTGCCTACCCGGTGCCCGTGACGACCGCGAGCAACATCAGCGGCGGTACCCAGACGACCCTGATGGTGCTGGCCGCGGTGCTGCTGGTGGCCCTCACCATCGTGCCGCCGCTGCTCAACTCCCGCCTCGGCCGCAAGGGGCGGTCATGAGATCCCTCCGCCGGCCGCTGGCCGGTCTGCTCACCGTCCTCGCCCTGGCGCTCACCGGGGCCGCGGCCCCGGCCTCCGTCCCGATGGCGGCCGCCGCGTCCGGGTCCAAGGTGACGGTCTTCGGCCACGACGCCTTCCCCGGCATGAAGGTCACGGTCAGCCAGACCAAGAACCTCGTCAACCAGGTGGTCAAGGTCTCCTGGAAGGGCGCCGCGGAGACGGTCTCGGACAGCAACTACGCGGCCGACTACCTGCAGATCATGCAGTGCTGGGGCGACGCCTCCACCGGGCCCGACCCCGAGCAGTGCCAGTTCGGCGGCTCCTCCGCGCTCGGCGCGGGTGCGGGCAGCCAGGGCGCAGGCGCGTACACCAACACCCGCCAGCTCAACTACGGCACCCTCAAGGACCCGGCTCAGACACTGCCGCCGCCGACCCCGTCGGGGAACTCCTACGTCCCCTTCCGCTCGGTGACCGGCGACAAGACCGCGCCCGGGAACTGGAACGACTTCTACGACGTCAGCACCTCGAACGAGGTCCCCTACGCCCGCAGCGGCCCGGACGGCACCGGCGAGGTCTACTTCGAGGTCCAGACCGCCCTGGAGGCCCCCGGCCTCGGTTGCGGCGAGGTCCCCGAAGGCCACACCGCCACCACCGGCCGCAGCTGCTGGCTGGTCGTCGTGCCGCGCGGCGAGAGCGAGGTGGACGGCAGCGCGTACGGCAGCCAGCCCAGCGGCCTGCTGCAGTCCTCGCCGCTCAGCGCGACCAACTGGAAGCAGCGCATCGTCGTCCCGATGCAGTTCGAGGCGATCGGCGACTTCTGCCCCATAGGCGCCGACGAGCGCGGCACGCTCGGCGACGAGGCCGTCGCCGAGGCCGTGGTGCGCTGGCAGCCCACGCTGTGCCAGAACGGCTCCAAGACCATCTACGGCTATGCGCAGATCACCGACGACACGGCCCGCGCCAAGCTGGTCTCGGGGAAGCCCGGCATGGTCTTCCTCAACCGTCCGGCGACCGGCGACCAGGTCCCCGCGGACCAGAAGCCGGTGTACGCGCCGGTGACCCTGTCGGGGCTGACCTTCGGCTACTTCATCGAGAGCCGGGCCGGCTTCGGCGCCCCGGAGGACGTCAAGGCAAGCAACGGAACCCGGCTCACCTCGCTGAACCTCACCGCCCGGCTGGTCGCCAAGCTCCTCAGCGAGTCCTACCAGGACGGCAACTCCCGCCTCGCGGACAGCACCGTCAACAACCCCTTCAACCTGGCCCACGACCCGGAGTTCCTGAAGTACAACCCCGACTACGCGGACCTGGACTTCGGCGGATCCCTGGGCGACGCCCTCGTGGCCGAGCCGCTGTCCGACGCCACGTCGGCGCTGTGGAGCTGGGTGGAGCAGGACCCGGCGGCCCGGGAGTTCCTGGACGGCACCGCCGACAACACTGGTGCCCACGGCGACCCCACCTTCTCGGGGATGAAGGTCAACCCGCATTACAAGAGCCTGCACTTGCCCGTCAACTCCTTCCCCAAGAGCGACCCGTTCTGCCAGGAGTTCGACACCCACCCGGACAACCCGCTGTGCATCCAGGACAAGCACCCCTACGCCACCGACATGCACGCCGGTGCCCGCGCCGTCGCACGCGGCGAGACCCTGGCCCGCACGATCTGGGACGCCACCACCCAACCTCCGGCGTACAAGAAGGACAGCCCGCAGCCGGCGGGCCAGCGGGCCGTCATCGCGGTGACCGACACCGCGACCGCGCACCGCTACGGGCTGGTGACCGCCGCCCTGCAGAACGCCGCGGGCAGCTTCGTGGCCCCGACCACCGAGTCCCTCCTGGCGGCGCAGAAGGCCATGAAGCCCAGCGGTGTCGCCGGTGTGCTGGAGAACGACCCCGCCACCAAGGACGCCGCGGCCTACCCGGTCCCGCTGCTCAGCTACGCGGCCACCGTGCCCGAGAAGCTCGGGAAGAAGGAAGGCCGGGAGTACGCCGACCTGCTGCGGTACGCGGTCGGTTCGGGCCAGCGCCCCGGCGTCTCCGCCGGCACCCTGCCCGACGGATATGCGCCGCTGCCGCAGGCCCTGCGCTCCCAGACCCTGCAGGCGGCCTCCGCGATCGTCTCCAGGTCGGGTCCCACGATCCCGGACCCGGACCCGGACCCCGAGCCCGGCAGCGGCGACGGGGGGAGCACCGGCGGCGGGGACACGGGTGGCGGCGGTGACGGCGGTGACGGCGGCGCCGGCGTGCCGGCTCCGCCCGTCGAGAGCCCCACTGCCACCGCGTCGCCGAACCCCTCGGCGCCCGCGCCCTCCAGCCCGCCTCCCTCGGTCGCTCCGGTGGCCGCCGGCAGTCCGCTGCCGCCCACACCCGACTGGGCGCTCGGCGCCACGCGCTTCGCCCTCCTGATCGCCCTCGTGGCCGGCCTTGTCGCGGCCGTCTGCGGCCCCCTGCTGCCGAGAGTGGCGCCGCGGGTCGCGACCGGTCTGCGGGCCCTGCGCACGAGGGACCTCAACACACCGCAAGAAAAGGGGTGATGCCCGCACTCGAACCATCGACAGGTCCGCGCCAACGAACTGTCTGAACCTTCGCGCCGGGCACCACCCGGCGAAAGCCTAGCCGAGAGGTAATTTCACGTGAACATCCGCAAGCTCGTCGTCGCGGCCATCGGTGCCGCCGGCCTTCTCACCGGCACCGTCTGCGGCAGCGTGGCCGTCGCCGACCCGTCCGGCTCGCCGGTCTACCGCCAGCTGTCCGGTGTGGGCTCCGACACCACCCAGGACGTGATGAACGGCATCGCCAACGCCGTCACGATCAACGGTGTCAAGGTCATCGGCTCGTACAACGCCACCGGCACCTCGACCGTGACCACCAAGGACCCCAACACGACCCCGGGCTGCAACATGAACCGCCCGAACGGTTCCGGCGCCGGCCGCACCGCGCTGCTGACCTCGCTGAACGCCAACAACGGCTGCCTGGACTTCGCGCGCTCCTCCAGCCTGACCCTGACCGCCGCGAGCCCGGGTCTGACCTACGTGCCGTTCGCCGTGGACGGTGTGAGCTACGCGATCACGCCCAGCAGCACCGTGCCGCGCAAGCTCGCCCTGGCGGACCTCAAGGCGATCTACCACTGCGACAAGGACTTCGTGGGCACCGGCCCGAACTACAAGCTGACGGCGCTCCTGCCGCAGGCCGGTTCGGGCACCCGTTCCTTCTGGGAGTCTCAGGTCGGCATCACCGAGGCCGACGTGGTCGCCAACGTCTACCCCTGCATCAAGGACACCAAGGGCGGCGCCCCGGTGCAGGAGCACGACGGCCGTGTGCTCGACGACAAGTCGATCGTCCCGTTCTCCATCGCCCAGTACAACTCGCAGTCGTCGCAGACCGTCGCCGACCTGCGCGGCCGGGCGATCCTGGGCACCATCGACGGCCTCGCGCCCAACGTTCTCAACACCAACTTCGTTGTGAAGCGCGACGTCTACAACGTCATCCCGACCAGCAAGATCGGCACGGCGCCCTGGAGCACCGTGTTCGTCGGGTCGAACTCGCTCGTCTGCCAGCAGACCGGCGTGATCAACACCTACGGCTTCGCGGCCAACGCGAACTGCGGTGACACCAGTAAGCAGACCCCCTGACGCGGTCGCTGCACCTCATCCCCCCATGGATGTCTGAACCTTCGCTTTCGCCACTTTCTCATCCTTCCCAGAGGGAGAGCACGACTGTGTTGAAGAACAAGTTCTCGCGAGCCCTGGCGGGCGGTCTCGCGGGTACGGTGGCCGTCCTGACGGCCGGTCTGCTGGTAGCCCCCGCGGCGCACGCCGACGAGATCGGTACCGCCGTGGCCAACCCCGCGCGCGGCGCCGACACCCAGAGCATGGACTTCACGACGAGCGGTCCCTGCCCGGACCCCTCGACCAACATCCTCGTCTACGTCCAGGGCTCCGGCTTCCCGGACGAGGGCCAGAACGTCGTCGGCAACTCTCCGTTCGAGACGTACAACTCGACGGAGAACGGCGGGCTCATCATCCCGCTCACCGAGACGATGCGTGACTACGCCAACGAGGCGGGCTTCAGCACGCTTCAGGGCAAGTACACGTTCACCGTGACCTGCCGCAAGCCGTTCGGTGACACCATCTACGGCGAGTTCAAGTCCTCGATCTGGTTCACGTCCAACACGACGTACCAGAGCACGGACCCGGACGTGAAGACGGCCACGACCACCGCCCTCGCGGTGTCCCCGAACAGCCCGGCGACCGCCGGCACCCCGGTCACCCTGACCGCGACCGTCGGCCCCGCCGGCGTGGCGGGCTCGGTGCAGTTCAAGGACAACGGCGCCGCCCTCGGCACCGCGAAGTCCGTGACGGACGGCACCGCGGCCCTGACCACGAGCAACCTGTCCTCGGGCAGCCACTCGCTGACGGCCGAGTTCACCCCGTCCGACACGGCCTACGCCGCGTCGCAGTCCTCCGCGGTCGACTTCGTGGTGAACGCCGCCCCGGCGACGTCCACCACCACCGCGCTGGCGGTCTCCCCGTCCGGCACGGCGCCGCAGTTCAGCCCGGTCAAGCTGAGCGCCACGGTGGCGCCCGCCGCCGCGGCCGGCACGGTGAAGTTCCAGGACACGGTGGCCGGCAACACCTCCACGCTGGCCACGGTGCCGGTCAACGGTGGTGAGGCCTCCTTCACCACCAGCAGCCTGCCCAAGGGCGACCACGCCTTCTCGGCGACCTTCGTCCCGGCCGACACGGCGGACTACCTCGGTTCGGACTCCGGCGCGATCCCGTACGTGGTCGGTGCCTTCAGCGGTGTCTCCGCCTCCGAGGACATCACCACCACCGTCGAGGCCGGCGCGCTGGCCATCAGCGTGGACAACCCGCACGTCACCCTGCCCTCGCCGGTGCTCAACGCCAACGGTGACCTGCTCACCACCGCGGGCGAGATCAACCCGGTCACGCTGACCGACACCCGCGCCGGCAACCCGGGCTGGTCCGCCAGCGGCCAGGTGACCGACTTCTCCGACGGCGGCACCCACGCCATCAACGGCCAGAACCTCGGCTGGACCCCGAACGTCATCGACCACTCCCCGGCGCAGACCGTCACCGCCGGCACCCAGGTCGATCCGGCGCACGGTGCCGAGCCCACGGACGCGGGCACGGCGGGTCTGAAGTCCTCCCGCTCGCTGGCCATCGGCACCGGGCTCGGCACGGCGCACTTCGGGGCGGACCTCGCCCTGAACGCTCCGACCTCGACCGTGGCCGGTACCTACACCGCGACCCTCACGCTGACGGCCATCTGAGTCGTCCGCAGGTCATGGGGCGGTCCCGCTCGCGGGGCCGCCCCGGGCCGGGACGGGCAGCGATGCCCGTCCCGACTTCCGGCCGCACTCATCCCTCCCGTACTGCCCGCGCCCGAACGGACGACCTGACATGATCACTCGTTCCGCCCGCCGGCTGGCCGCCGTCCTGGCGGCCTGCCTTTTCGCCGTCCTCCCGGCCGCCGAAGCCGCTTCGGCCGCCCCCGCACAGCCGTCGCACGCACGGCCGGCCGCGGACCCCCACGGGCGCACCACCTTCGGCGTCCAGCCTTCGTCCGCGAAGAAGCCCGACGCCCGGCCCAACTTCTCGTACGGCGTGACCCCGGGCGCCGCCGTGCGCGACTACATCGCCGTCTGGAACTACGGCAACGAGCCGCTGACCTTGAACGTGTACGCCGCCGATGCCATCAACACCGCCCAGGGCGGGTTCGACCTGCTCGCGGGCGGCGTCACGTCCAAGGACGCCGGTGCCTGGGTGAAGGTCGGCAAGAGCCGCGTGACCATTCCGCGCCGCTCGAAGGTCATCGTGCCCTTCACCCTGACCGTCCCGGCCACCGTGACCCCGGGCGACCACGTCGCCGGCATTGTCGCGTCGCTGGCGGGAGTCCGCACCGACAAGAAGGGCGACCGGGTCAAGGTCGACCAGCGCGTCGGCGCCCGTGTCTACGTCCGCGTGGCCGGCGAGCTCAAGCCGCAGCTGACCGTGGAGGGCGTGCACACCAGCTACCACGGTACGGCGAACCCCTTCGGCAGCGGCTCCGCCACCATCACGTACACGGTGCGCAACATCGGCAACGTCCGGCTGGGTGCCCGTCAGATCGTGTCGGTCCGCAATCTGTTCGGCGGCACCGCCAAGATCACCGGTGTCGAGGACATGGCCGAGCTGCTGCCCGGCACCGCGCTCACGTTCACCGCCAAGGCCACCGGCGTGCTGCCCACGGTGCGCGACACCGCGACCGTGCAGGTCGACCCGGTTTCCGTGCGCGGGGACATCAAGCACCCTGTGCTGCCTCGTGTGACCCGCACCCAGGGCTTCTGGGCCGTGCCGTGGATCTGGGTGGCCGTCGTGCTGGCCGCCGCTGTCGCCGTCCTGGTCGTCCGGCTCCGCCGCCGTCCGAGCCCGACCGTCCCGATCAGCCGCCCCGCCGCCGGCTCCAAGCGGGCGCCCAAGGCGAAGGCGGCCGCGCCGGTCGCCATGGTGCTCGCCGCGATCGTGAGCTGGGCGGGCGCGCCGAGCGCCGCCGCGGCCGCGCCCGGCGGCCTGTCGGTGTCGCCGCCCCGCGGCTCCGCCGTACAGCCGATCACGCTCACCGCCGCCGCCCCCTGCCCGGCGGCCGCCACGTACGTCATCGTCCGGGTGCACGGTGCCGGTTTCCCCAAGGGCGGCCAGAACGTCGTCGGCAACGCCCCGCTCACCACGTACCCGCAGGGAGTCGGCGGCGGCCTGGCGATCCCGCTCACCTTCACCATGCAGGACTACGCCGCCACCGCCGGCTTCCGCGACCTTCACGGCGCCTACACCTTCACGGCGACCTGCCTCAAGGCGCCCTTCGACGACAAGGGCCTGAGGGACTTCACCGGGTCGGTGCGCTTCGTCTCCAAGGACTCCTACCGCGACGGCACGCAGGCCGAGCCCGAGAACCCCGCCGGGGGCACGCCCGGCGGCGGCCAGGAGGTGCAGGGCATGCAGGGCGGCACGGGCCAGGGCGGTCCCTCCGCCCCCGCCGGCCAGAGCGCGGTGGTGCCGAGCGGCGCGCCGAACGCTTCCGCGGCGCCGAACGCACAAGGCGGCACCACAGGCGGCGCCCCCCTGGTGACCGCGGCCGCCACATCAGGCTCCCACTCCGCGCTCGTCGCATGGTCGCTCGCCGGCTTCGTCGTCGCCTTCCTGGTGGTCGCCTTCGGCGCGACCCAGTGGGCCCGCGGCCGCAGGGCCCTTACCGCCCGCGCCGGTTCGGACGACTGAGCACCTGCCACCACATCAGATGGCCTACGCAAGAGGAGAGAAGATCATGTCCATCAGAAGCCTGTCCCGGCCGGCAGCGGCCGGCCTCGGAGCCCTGGTGCTCGCGTGGGGCGCGGTGGGCCTGCTCGGTGCCTCCGCCGCGCACGCCGAAGTCCTGGGAACGATGACGGTGACCCCGGACCACGGTTCCGACACCAGCGGCATGGCCCTGAGCACCCCCGCCCTCTGCCCGGCGCCCGCGGACTACATCATCCTCTCGGTGAAGGGCACCGGCTTCCCCGCCGAGGGCAAGAACCTTGTGGGCAACTCGCCGGTGAGCACCTACAACCAGACGCCCGACGGCGGCTTCGAGGTCCCCCTGATCATGACGATGCGCGACTACGCCAAGGAGGCGGGCTTCGACACCCTGCAGGGCAAGTACACCTTCACCGTGACCTGCCAAAGGGCCTTCGGCGACAAGACCTACGGCGACTTCACCGCGTCGATCTGGTTCACGTCCAACACCACGTACCAGGACAAGGACCCGGCCGGCCCGACCACGACGCCCAGCACCACGCCGTCCACGACGCCGAGCACCACGCCGAGCACGACGCCCACCACCACGCCGACGGACACGGGGACCCCGACCGACACCCCCGAGCCGACCGACACCTGCGAGCCGACCGACACCGGTGAGCCCACCGACACCACCACCCCGACCGACGATTCCGTGAACGGCGGGACGACGGACGGCGGTTCCACGGACGGCGGTTCCACGGACGGGGGCACCGAGGGCATCTCCACCGACGTGAACGGCGGCGGTTCCGGCGGCGGCTCCCTCGCGGCCACCGGTGCCGACGCGGCCGTTCTCGGCGGTACCGCCGCCGCCTTGGTGGCATCCGGATTCGCCGCGCTGCGCATCGCGCGCCGGCGCGGACTGCTCACCTTCCACGACACCCCGAACGACTGAGGCCGGAGACGACCATGAAGTCCACCACCGCACGCCGCTGCCTGTCGGCCGGCGTCGCCTCCCTGCTCGCCGCCGGCGCGCTCGCCCTCGGCACTCCGGGGGCCAGCGCCGAAGTCCTCGGCACCATGGAGGTCACCCCGTCGACCGGTGCCGACACCACGGGCATGGCCCTGAGCACCCCGGCCCTCTGCCCGGAGCCCGCGACCAACATCATCGTCTCGGTGAAGGGCGCCGGCTTCCCCGCCGAGGGCCAGAACGTCGTGGGCAACTCGGAGCAGGCGATCTACAACGCGACGCCCGACGGCGGCTTCGAGGTGCCGCTCACCGAGACGATGCGCGACTACGCCAACGAGGCGGGTTTCAGCACGCTGCAGGGCCGCTACGACTTCACCCTGACCTGTCGGAAGGCCTTCGGCGACACGACCTACGGCGACTTCACCGCGTCGATCTGGTTCACCTCCAACACCACGTACCAGGACACCCTGCCCCAGGTCGCCACCACGACCGCCCTGGCCACCTCCCCAGCGAGCCCGGTCATCGAGGGTTCGGCCGTGAAGCTCACCGCCACCGTCGCCCCTGCCGGGGCCGCCGGTTCCGTGCGCTTCCTCGACGGCGCGACGCAGATCGGCTCCCCGGTCACCGTGGCGTCCGGCACGGCGTCCCTGAGCACCAGCGCCCTCAAGGTGGGCACCCACTCGCTGAAGGCCGCTTTCACCCCGGCCGACCCGGCGGCGTACGGCGCGTCCACCTCGGCGGCCCGCTCCTTCGTCGTGAAGATCAAGCCCCCGGCGCTCGTGACGGCCGCCAAGGTGACGGGCTCGGCCAAGGTCGCCTCGACCGTGACCTGTTCCGTGAGCTTCCGCGGCGCCAGCACGGTGACCTACGCGTGGCTGCGCGACGGCAAGACGTTCAGCGGGAAGACCGCCAGGACCCTCGGTCTGGCCGCCGCGGACTACAAGCACAAGATCGCCTGCCGTCCGACCGCCGCCAACAGCACCGGCAAGCTCACGGTCACCAGCCCCGCGGTGACCGTGGCCGTCGGCCCGGCCCTGCAGGCCGCCGTCAAGCCCTCGGTCTCGGGCACGGCCAAGGTGGGCAAGCGTGTCACCGCCAAGGCCGGCACCTGGAAGCCCTCGGGCACGTCCTACAGCTACGTCTGGCGGCGTGACGGCCACACCATCAAGGGCGCCACGCACTCGACGTACGTCCTCACCAAGTCCGACCGCAAGCACCTGGTGTCCGTCGTGGTCACCGCGAGGCGGTCCGGTTACACCAACGGCAGCGCCGTGTCCAAGGCGGTGAGAGTGGGATGACCCCACCCGGCACCTCGGCCCCGGTCGCCGAACTCGGCGAACGGCCCGCCGCCCCCTCGGGGGTCGGCGGGCCGTGGGGCCACCCCCCTGTGCCGGAAGCTGAGCCCGAGGCCGGCCGGGCGCGCACGACACGCCCGGCCGCCCCCGGGCTGCGCGTGGCAGGCGCCGCGCTCAGCATCCTGGCGGCACTGCTCCTCGGTTTCGTCGCCGACGTCGGCCTGCTCGGCCACGTCCGGCACGTCCGTGACCGGCAGGTCGACTACGCCGACCTGCGCGGCGAACTCGCCAACGGTGTCGCGCCCGTGGGCGCGGCGCCGCAGGAGGGCATCGAGCCGCTCGCTCCCGGCGTGCCCTTCGCCGTGCTGGAGATCCCGCGGCTGCACCTGCGCGAGGTCGTCGACGAGGGAACCACCGCCCGCACCCTGTCCCGCGGGCTGGGCCACCGCCGCGACACGCCCCTGCCCGGCCAGGCCGGGGTCAGCGTCGTCATGGGGCGCCAGGGCATGTACGGCGGGCCCTTCCGCGACCTGGACGGACTGCACGAGGGCTGGACCATCAAGGTCACCACCGGCCAGGGCACCCACACCTACCGGGTGATCGACGTGCGCCGCGCCGGCGACCCCCAGCCGCAGGCCGTGGCTCAGGGCGGCGGCCGCCTCACCCTGATCACGGCCGACGGCACGCCCTTCATGCCGTGGGGCATCCTGCGCGTCGACGCCGACCTCATCTCTCCCGCCCAGCCCGCCTCGGCGCCCGCCGTCGCCGCGGCCGCCCTGCCGGACGACGAGAAGCCCATGGCCGTCCAGCAGTCCGCCTGGCTGCCCCTGGTGCTGTGGGGCCAGGCCCTCGTGGGCGCGGCGGCCCTGCTCGCCTGGGCCCACGCCCGCTGGGGACGGCGGCACGCCTGGGTCGTGGGTGTTCCCGTGCTCGGCGTGCTCGGCCTCCTCGTCGCGGACAACGCCGCGCTGCTCCTGCCCAACCTGATGTGAGGACCCGTCCGTGACCGAGACCACCATCCCACTCCCGTCGATCCCCGGGAACCACGAGAACGCCGCTGCCGGCGCCACCCTCGAAGCCCACCGCGTCTCCTGCTGGTTCGGCGACCACAAGGTCCTCGAACAGGTCTCCCTGACCATGCCCGCCGGGCAGGTGACCGCCCTCATCGGCCCGTCCGGCTGCGGCAAGTCGACCTTCCTGCGGACCCTCAACCGCATGCACGAACTCGTCCCGTCCGCGTCGCTGGCCGGCGAGGTCCTGCTGGACGGCGAGGACATCTACGCGCCCGGCCGCCGCCTCACCGAGGCCCGCCGCCGTATCGGGATGGTCTTCCAGAAGCCCAACCCGTTCCCGGCGATGTCCCTCTACGACAACGTCACCGCGGGCCTGAAGCTCACCGGGCTGCGCGTGCGCAGCGACGCCAGGGACGACCTCGTCGAGGAGTGCCTCACCAAGGCGGGGCTGTGGAAGGAGGTCCGGTCCCGGCTCCGGCAGCCCGGCGGTGCCCTGTCCGGCGGCCAGCAGCAGCGGCTGTGCATCGCCCGCTCGCTCGCCGTGCGCCCCAAGGTCCTGCTGATGGACGAGCCCTGCTCGGCGCTCGACCCGACCTCCACGCGCCGCATCGAGGAGACGATCCGCGAACTGGCCGACGAGGTCACCATCGTGATCGTCACGCACAACATGCAGCAGGCCGCCCGCGTCTCCGACCAGTGCGCCTTCTTCCTGGCCGAACATGGCACCCCCGGCGGCATCGTGGAGCACGGCCTGACCACGACCATGTTCTCCACGCCCGCCGACCCGCGCACCGCGGACTACGTGGAGGGCCGCTTCGGGTAGGGGAAGGCCATGCCTCCTCAGCCGGTCCGTGGAGTCCTCGCCGTCGTCGGCTCGGCCGCCGGCGGCGTCGAGTCCCTGCGCGACGGCCTCGTGCTGCCCGCCCGCGGCTGGCGGGTGGCGGTCACCCTCACGCCCACCGCCGCCCGCTGGCTGCGCCCCCTCGGCGAGATCGACGCCCTGGAGCGCGCCACGGGCCTGCCGGTGCGCGACGCGCTCCGGCTACCCACCGAGCCCCGGCCCCACCCGGCCGCGGACTGCCACGTGGTGGCGCCCGCGACCGCCGACACCGTCGCCGAACTCGCCCTCGGCATCGGCGACAACCAGGCCCTCACCCAGACCTGCGAGGCTCTCGGCACCCCCGGCGTCCCGGTCGTCGTCCTGCCCGCGGTCAACGCCGCCTATGCCCGGCACCCCGCCTGGCGCCGGCACCTCGCCGCGCTGCGCGAGGCCGGAGTCCACCTCGTCGACGACCCGGCCGCCCACCCGCTCCCCGAGCCCGGCGCGTCCCTCACCGCCCCCGAACTGCCCTGGGCCGCCGTGCTCGACGCGCTGGACCGCGTCACCGGCGGCTGAGCGTGCCAGGGGCGGGTCGGCGGGTCAGACCCCTGTGTCCCGTCGGCCCGCGGTCTCGTAGCGGAGGATGTTCGGCCTGGTTCAGGCCATGGACCTTGCGGGACACCGTCACGCACTCGTTCCACACCCACCGGCACCGCGCCCACTCCGCCTCCAGACCGGCCCGCGCCGTGGACGACGCCCGCAGCCGGAAGGTGTACCGGGTATACCCGGCCCCCTGCTCCGCCGTCGTGCCCCGGAACCTCACAGCCCCCACCGACAGTCAACTCCGCCGCTTCGCGGCTCCGGCCCGAAAACCCACTCCTCCCCGGCCCGAAGGCCCGGGCCTCCCGGGAGAAAACAGGTGATCACTTCCGGACTCCCGGGTACGCGCAGGCCACGGCCCGAGGGCCGTCCGGCTGCGCCGCGTGCTCGCCACTGCCGCGGGCGGGGCCGTAGGCCCGTTCCGTCAGGACGTGGACGCCAGTTCCGCCTCGGCCCAGACGACCTTTCCGCCCGACACCGAGCGCGAACCCCACCGGCGGGACATCTGGGCGACCAGGAAGAGGCCGCGGCCGTTCTCGTCGACGGTGCGTGCGCGGCGCAGATGCGGGGAGCACACATCGGTGTCGAACACCTCGCAGGTCAGGACGTGGTGGTGGATCAGGCGCAGACCGATCGGGCCGGTGCTGTGGCGGACGGCGTTGGTGACCAGTTCGCTGACGATGAGCTTCGTGGACTCCTCGACGCCTTCCAGGCCCCATGCGTCCAGCTGAAAGGACGCCAGATGCCGGGCGCGGCGCGCGGCGGTCTCGTCGCTGGGCAGGGTCCAGGAGGCGACCTGGGCGGGGTTGAGCGAACGGGTGCGGACCAGGAGCAGGGTGACGTCGTCGCACGGCGCCTGGTCCGGGTAGGGCTCCGTCGCGAGGTCGCAGAGGTCCTCCAGGGACCGGCCCGGCTGCGCGAGGGAGGTCCCCAGGCGGTGCATCCCCTCGTCGATGTCGTGGCCGCGGGTCTCGATCAGGCCGTCGGTGTACAGGGCGAGGAGACTTCCTTCGGGCAGTTCCAGTTCCACCGACTCGAAGGGGACCCCCAGCCCGATGCCCAGCGGGGTCCCGGTGGGCAGGTCGGGGAAGGTGACCCGGCCCCGCGGGTCGATGATCGCGGGCGGAGGGTGCCCGGCCCGTGCCATGGTGCACAGGCGGGTGGCCGGGTCGTACACGGCGTACAGACAGGTGGCGCCCACGGCCGCGGGGGTCTCTTCGCCGTCCTCCTCGGCCAGTCGCTGGACGGTGTCGTCGAGGTGGGCCATCAGTTCGTCGGGTGGCAGGTCCATGTCGGCGAGCGTCTGCACGGCGGTACGGAGCCTGCCCATGGCCGCGGCGGCGTGGAGGCCGTGCCCGACCACGTCGCCGACGACCAGCGCGACCCGGGCGCCGGACAGCGGGATCACGTCGAACCAGTCGCCACCGACGCCGTGGTCCATGTCGGCGGGCAGATAGCGGGAGGCCGCCTCGACCGCCGTACCGCCCCGCAGACGGCGCGGGAGCAGGTTGCGCTGGAGGGCGAGGGCCGCGGTGTGCTCGCGGGCGTACTGACGGGCGTTGTCCAGCGACACCGCGGCGCGGCTGACGAGTTCCTCCGCCAGGAGCCGGTCCGCCTCCTGGAACGGGACCGGATCCTCGGTGCGGATGAACACGACCATGCCGAGCACGGTGCGCCGCGCGCGGATGGGCACGATCATCAGCGAGTGCACGCCGTGCTCGTGGACCTTCCGCGTCAGTGCCGGGACCTTGTCGAGCCACAGGCCCGGAGCGGTGTCGAGGATCGGCTCCAGATGGGCCTTGCCGGTGCACAGGACCTCACTGAAGGGCGAGTCGGGCGGTACGGGCACCGGCTCACCGCGCACCCAGACGGACTCAGGGACCCCCCGGTGGATCGAGGCCAGTCCGGCCCGCCGGAAGACGGGACGGCGCTCGCCCATCGGCCCGACGCGGACCGGGGGCCCCTCGCCGAACGGGACCGACTGCTCCAGGTCCACGGCGACGTAGTCGGCGAGCAAGGGCACGGCGAGGTCGGCGAGTTCCTGGCTGGTCTGCATCACGTCCAGGGTGCTGCCAAGACGGGCCCCGGCCTCGCCGAGGACGGCGAGACGCTCGCGCACCCGGCGGCTCTCGGTGACGTCGACGCTGATGGTGCACACGCCGACCGGTTGGCCGTCGGCGCCCTGCAGACAGTGGAACGAGGCCGCGAACGGGTGCTCCGGGCCCAGATTCGTCGGCAGCCACGTCCGGTACTCGTGGACCTTGGTCGCACCGCTCCTGAGCACCTGCCGCATCACTCCCTCGAGTGCTTCGGCCTTGGCGCCGGGCAGCGCATCGATGAACCGGCGTCCGAGCCGGTGGCCCAGGGGGATGCCGTCGTGGTTCTCCATCACCTCGTTCGCCCAGGTGCACCGCAACTGCCGGTCGCGGACGACGATGCCGATCGGCGCGCGGGTCAGCAGCGCCCCCCTCATCGACTTGTTGCTCGCCTTTCCGGACATCGCACCGACGTCGCCCACGGACGCGAGCCAGCGCGTGGTTCCGTCCTGCCCCTGCACCATCGAGAACCGCAGGCCGACGTCGACCGGGCGGCCGTGCCGGTCGTGCACCGCCGTCGTGCCCGGCCAGCCGCTCTCGGCCCGGCACCGCTCGATGAACGCCGGTGTCGTCGGCGTTTCCGCGAAGGAGGGGAGGAGGAGTGCTGCGGACCGCCCGACCACATCGCAGGCCGAATATCCGACGAGCCGCTCGGCGGCCCGCGTCCACGCGACCACCGTGCCCTGCTCGTCGAGCAGTGCGATGGCCGAGTCGGATATTCCGGTCGTGTCCGTGTGGTCACTGAGAGTCAGTGTGTCGGTGCTGGTCATCGCACTTCTCCCTCGAGCGGGTGGGGTGCCTATGGCGGGTTGATATGTCGTATTTCATGTCATTTACGATGTCGACCGGGCAAGGCCCCGATCTGTGACAAAGCGCCGCGGGCGACGCGCGGACGCACATGGAGGCGCGTGGGGATGCGACGAGCAGGGGAAGCAGGGGAAGCCGCGATGGGCGGTTGCGGTTGTCGGGTGCGTGAGAGCGGCTCGTGGTCCCGGGCAGCCGTGCGCCTCAGCCGCGATGTTCGGGGTGCGGGCCGCGGACGTCGCCCTGGGACGTGTGCCGCCGGGCGCGGGCTGCCCACGTCCCACGGCGCAGACGGACGTCCATGAGCACCTGGCGGGCGGTGAGCCGGCCGGACGTGGCGTTGTTGCCGGCGCCGGGCCATGTCGCCGCGCCGGTCAGGTACAGGCCGGGGACCGCCGCGCGGTAGCCGCTGTGACCGGGCATCGGGCGGAAGACGAGGTTCTGGCACAGGTGGTGGCTGCCGGCGACGCTGTCGCCGCCGACCAGGTTGGGATCGGCCGCCTCGAGGTCCTGGGGGCTGTAGGCGGCAGGCAGTGCGTCGCCGCGGCTGCGGGTCGCTCTCAAGGCCGACGTCGACGGCGGTCTGCTGCCGCAAGTCCTGGACACCTACGGCGCCGACGACGCATCCTTGCCGCCCGAGCTGGTCCTCGGAGGGTTCGGCGAGCAGTCGCAGGCACTGCGCGACGGCCTCGCTGACGTGGGACTCGTTCTGTGCCCCTTCGACAGCCGCGGCCTGGACAGCGAGCCGCTGCTGACAGAGCCCGTCCTGGTCGCCCTGGCCGCCGCCGATCCGCTGGCCGCCCGGACCCGGCTGTGCCTGGACGACCTGGCCGACCGCAAGCTCCCCGGAGGCTCCTCGGCCGGCCATGGCCGGCCCGTCGAGCACACCCCTCAGTCCGGGGCGACACGGCCGGCGTCGAACCTGTCGGAGATCTTCAGTCTCGTCGAGACAGGCAGCATCGTGTTCTTCGCGCCCGCCTCGGTAGCCCGACGCTACCCGCGACCCGGCATCTCCTACCGGCCGGTCAGCGACCTCCCGGACGCCACCCTGGCCGTCGCCTGGCCCCAGGACGCGCGTTCACCGGCCGTCGCCGTCGCCGTCGCCGTCGCCGTCTTCGTCCGCGCCGCCTCCACTGTCGCAGCCGCGCAGCACGCTCAGGTAGAACCCCCCGTACAGAGCACCACCATCTGAGCCGCGTCCGCCTCGGCCTGGTGCCACCGACTCCCTCAGCGCACCAGCGACTCCACACAGGCGCCCCCTCGCCGAACTCGACCTGCGCGACCGCGTCCAGATCGCCGACTACGCCTACGACTCGGCATCGTCCGACCTGGCCACAACTCGCCGCCCCAGGCGCAGAAAACGGGGTTCCTGGCTGACCAGGCGCCACGCACGACTCCGGCACCCGAGTCAACCCCCGAAGGACTTGTGCGGGCACTTCAGTTCGCGCTCCAAGGCTGCCAGGAGCTCAGAGGCTTGGGACTCGTCGGCTGTGCCGCCGGTCAGGAGGCGTTGAACAAGGGGTATTGCCCCGTCGCGGCTCATTCCCTGATTGCGCCTCGACGTTCATTGGACCGGTGTGAGGCGCTTGCCGTCGTGTCTGCGGCCATGTGGGCCAGCGCTGTCCAGGGCGTCCAGAAGCCGAACCGCGATGACCTCGGACATGCGCTGTGCGACTTCTTGGGGTGTGAGCCAGCCGACGGCTGTGGGGCGCTGCCGTAGACGTACGTACCGCGCTGTGTGAGTTCGCCTCGCCGCTCGGAAAGCGCGAACGACCTGCGGCACACCTGTCCGACGACATGGCTGAACGCGGGGATCCCGCCGACGCAGGTGGCCGAGTGGGCGGGCAACGGTGTCCCCGTCCTGCTGGCTACCTACGCGCGTTGTATCTCCGGTCAGCTCAGAGATCATCAGAGGCGGATCGAAGCCGGGGGAGACCTCCCCGATCCGGATGAAGATCGCTGAACCGCCGGGAGAACTTCGACACGTATGTGACAGGGCGACCCGCGAAAACCCGGTGACAGCCGGACGGCGTCGGACCACTCTCATGATCACTTGGGGGAGTTCCGGCGCCGCGGCGCTCGCTCCGGCAGCGTCCTGACCTGCAGAAAGCCCCTCCCTGAGGGAGGGGCGCAAGACGTGCCCCCGGCAGGACTCGAACCTGCGGCCAAGCGCTTAGAAGGCGCCTGCTCTATCCACTGAGCTACGGGGGCCGGACGATGGCCGCGACCGAACCCGCCCCTTGGTGTCGACGGTATCCGTGACCTTGCCGGGGACAAGGATAGGGCGCGGCTGATGTGCGGCCGGTTGCTTCGCCTTCATGACACGTTGTGTAGGTTCGGTGAAGCGGTCTGATAATCGCAGGCAGGTACGAATGTCGCACCACTTTTGACGCACCAGTCTGCGGCTGTTGTGCACTCGTTATGCCGCTGTCTCCCGGTCCTCATCTGTCCCGTTGGGACCCTCTTGCGGGCCGAAAGGCGTGAAGTACGCGAAATACGCTTCAAAAACCCACCAAAATGGGGCATTCTTCGTCTGTGGCGATCTTGGACACGAGGCCCGATCTGCTGGACGTGCTCTCCGCGATGCGCGACCGCGTTGACGCCGCGCGCTTTCCTCTCCCGATTCCCGGGGCGGAGCGGGCCCGCCGGACGCGCCGGGAACTGCTCGCGCAGCTCGACGACTACCTGATGCCCAGACTGAGGGCGCCGGAGGCGCCGTTGCTGGCGGTGGTCGGCGGTTCGACGGGCGCGGGGAAATCGACGCTGGTCAACTCGCTGATCGGGCGGCGGGTGAGCGACTCGGGGGTGCTGCGGCCGACAACGCGGACACCGGTGCTGGTGTGTCATCCGGAGGACCGGGCGTGGTTCGCCGATCCACGGGTGCTGCCGGGACTGGCGCGGGCGTGGGCGCCGCGGCCGCGGGCCGCGAGCGACGCGGACGACGGGGGCCGCGAGGCCGACGACGACCATGGCGGCTGCGACGGCCCACTGTGGCTGCGGCTGGAGACCGACGACACCCTGCCGCGCGGACTGGCGTTGCTCGACGCGCCCGACATCGACTCCCTCGTCGTGCGCAACCGCGAACTCGCCGCCGAGCTGCTCTGCGCCGCCGACATCTGGATCCTGGTGACGACCGCGGCCCGCTACGCCGACGCGGTGCCGTGGCATCTGCTGCGTACGGCCAAGGAGTACGACGTCACCTTGGCCACCGTGCTGGACCGGGTGCCGCACCAGATCCTCGACGACGTCTCCGACCACTACGCGGCGCTGCTGGACCGGGCCGGCCTCGGGGACGTACCGCGGTTCACGGTGCCGGAGCTGCCGGAGTCCGCGGGCGGCGGCGGGCTGTTGCCGCACACCGCCGTGGCCGCGCTCGGCAGTTGGCTCGCGCACTGCGCGGAGGACCCGGCCGCGCGGCACCAGGCGGCCCGGCGCACCGCGTCAGGCGTCCTCGGCTCGCTCGACAGCCGGCTGCCGGAACTCGCGGGCGCGTCCGCCGCCCAGCACGCGGCGGCGACGCGCCTGGCCCGGTACGTGGACGACGCGTACGACGCCGCGCAGGACACCTTCGACGAAGCCGTGACCTCGGGGGCCGCGCTCTCCGGTGAGGCGCTGGCGTGCTGGCGCGGTTATCCGGACTGCGGCTCAGGAGCCCTGCAGAGCGCGCTCGCCGAGGGAATGGCGGTCCTGCTGCGCACACGGATCACCGCCGCCGACGAGCGCATCCTGGACGACTGGCGGCGCGACCGCGCGGGCAGCGCCCCGCTGGAGGCCGCGGCCCGTATGCCCGCCGACGAGGGCCTCGAGGACCGCATCGAGGAGACCGTCGCCGACTGGAGCTGGAACCTGGCCAGGATCGCGTACGAGGCCGTGAGTTCCGCGCCCGACGACGTGGATCCCGAGGACGCGGCCGCGCTGCTCGGCGTCGCCCTGCTCGGTGGCCGCGCGGGCGTACCCGCAGGCGAACGGCTCGCCACGCTGGGCGGCGCCCTGGCCGCGCTACGGGCCGGCGACCGGGCGCGCGAGGCACTGGACCGGATCGTCGGGGAACTGCTGGACGCCGAACGCGAGCGCCGCATGCGGCCGGTGGACGCGCTGGACGTCACGGCGGGCCAGCAGGCATCGCTGATCGCGGAGCTCTCCGTGATGCAGAAGTCGTACGCACTGTGGGAGAGGTGAGCGGGTGCTCGCGGAGCGGGTGGACGCGCTGTCGGAACTGCTGGGGCTGTCGCGCACGCGCGTGAGCCCGGAGGCGCTGGACGGCGCCGGGGAACTCCTGGAGCGGGTCGGCGACCGGCGCAGGCTGTCGGCCGACCACACCGTGGTGGCGCTGGCCGGAGCGACGGGCAGCGGGAAGTCGTCGCTGTTCAACGCGCTGACCGGGCTGGACCTCGCGCGGGTCGGCGTGCGCCGGCCCACCACCTCCGAGCCCGTGGCCTGCGCCTGGGACCCGCTGGGCGCGGCCGGGCTGCTGGACCGGCTCGGCATCCCGCCGCGGCACCGGCACGCCCGGCACAGCGTGCTCGACGGCGGGCACGCGGCGGGGGAGGGGGGCGCGGAACACGAGGGGCCCGTCGCACTCGGCGGGCTCGACGGGCTCGTTCTCCTCGACCTCCCCGACCACGACTCGGCGGCGCTGACCCACCGCGACCAGGTGGACCGGCTGCTCACCCTGGTCGACGTCGTCGTGTGGGTGCTGGACCCGGAGAAGTACGCGGACGCGTCCGTGCACGAGCGCTATCTGCGGCCGCTCGCCGGGCACGCCGACGTGACCCTCGTCGTCCTGAACCAGACCGACCGGCTGCCGGGCGACTCCGCGGAACTCGTCCTGGACGACCTGCGGCGCCTGCTGGACGAGGACGGGCTCGCGGTCGGAGAGCACGGCGAGGACGGCGCCATGGTGCTGGCCACCTCCGCGCTGAGCGGCGACGGCGTGCCCGAACTGCGGGCGGCAATCGGGCAGATCGTGGCGGAGCGCGCCGCGGCGGGCCGGCGGCTGTCGGCGGACGTGGACGGGCTCGCCGAACGGTTGCGCCCGCTGTACGTCGCCGAGGGCGCGACGGGCCTGACGGACGCGGCACGCGAGGACTTCGCGATCCGGCTCGCGCAGGCGGTCGGCGCCGCGGCTGCCGGGCGGACCGCCGAACGGGAGTGGATCCGGGCCGCCGACGAGGCGTGCGGGACACCGTGGAGGCGGCTGCCGGGCCTCGTGCGGGGTGTACGGGCCCCGGCCGGTGAGGGGCCGCACGACGTGACGCCGGCCGGACGGCGGCCCGCGCTCGCCGCGTCGCGGGCGGCCGTGGAGGAGGCGGTGCGCATGGTGGCGGCCGACGCGGCCGTCGGACTGCCCGCCCCGTGGGCGCAGGCGGTGCGTGAGGCGGCCCGGCGCGGTGGCGACGCCCTGCCGGAGGCGCTGGACGCGGCGGCGGAGCGTGTCGAGCCGGGAGAACCGGCGCGGCCGGGCTGGTGGTCGGCCGTCGGCACCACGCAGTGGCTGCTGGCGCTGCTGGTGATGGCGGGCACGTTGTGCGGTGCTGCGGCCGCGGCGGGCACCGCGGGCGCGCCGTGGTGGCTGTCGCTGGTGCTGCTGGGTGCCGGGGCGGGCGGCGGGCCCGCACTGGCCCGGGCCGGCTGTTTCGCGGCGCGCGGTCCGGCCCGTCGCCACGGGCAGGCGGCGGAGCGCCGGCTGGCGGACGCGGCGGCCGATTGCGGCCGGGCGGGTGTGCTGGAGCCGGTCGCGGCGGAGCTGCTGCGCTACCGGGAGGTGCGCGAGCAATACGGGGTTCTCGCTGGTCGTCACTTCCGGGTGACGGAGTTGTCCACAACCAGCCGGTAATCCACAGGTTGAATCCGATTTCTCCATGACCGCCGCCTTCGGGGCACGATGGCTGTGTCGCGAGGGCGGCGGCAAAAGGGCCGCCGCCGCGGCACGGAAACAAGGGGGAATCGGTCGTGAGCGAGACGCTGGTCACCGTCGTCGGGAATGTGGCGACCCGGCCGGAATTCAGGAAGACGCCGACAGGCGTGCCGGTCGCCCGGTTCCGGCTGGCCGCCACGGCGCGCCGCTGGGACCGCGAGCGCGGCGGCTGGTCGGACGGTCACACCAGTTTCTACACGGTGTGGGCCTGGCGGGCGCTCGGCGAGCACGTGGTGGCCTCGGTGGGGGTGGGTGAACCACTGCTGGTCCAGGGGCGGCTGAGGGTGCGTGAGGAAGAACGGGACGGGCAGCGCTGGATCTCGGCCGACATCGACGCGGTCGCCGCGGGCCACGACCTGACCCGGGGGACGTCGGCGTTCCGCCGTGTGGTCCTGCCGCGGCCGGAATTGACGCTTCCGCAGCCGGCGCCCGACAGCGGGGAGTCCATGCCGACCGACTCGGCGGCAGCTCTGTCCGGATAATCCCGACAGCGGACATTTCGCGCCCCGAGAACGTGCGAGGATTTATCGACAATCGCGCACTCACACGTACGCGCCGGTAACGATTGCGATTCGAATTCCCGGGCCGCCGTGAATCCTGATGGCTTTGATACGCGTGCTTCCTAGGATCCTTCGGGTACCCCGGCGTTCACGGGGGATCCACAGCTGTTGGCGAGGCACGTGCCCCACGACCGGCCTCGCCCGGAGGGGAATTTCATGTTCACTGTACGGAGGCGGGGAGCTGCCCGTCTTGCCGCCGCGATAGTGGCCTCCGGCCTTATTGCGGTCGGTTCCATAGCCGGCGCCGGGTCCGCTGCGGCGGACGACGCGACCCCCACCGCGGGCGCCAAGGCCACGCTCGGCCATCTGAAGACGTTCGACAAGGCTGTCATTCACGACAAGGGCAAGAACGACAACGTCTCCGCCGGCCTCTTCGAGATGACCGTGGACGGTGGCGGCACCATCCAGACGTACTGCATCGACATCCACAACCCCACCCAGGGCAAAGCCGGCTACAAGGAAGTCTCCTGGGACCAGTCGAGCCTGCACAACAACGACAACGCCGGCAAGATCAACTGGATCCTGCAGCACTCGTACCCCCAGGTGAACGACCTGGCGGCACTCAAGTCCGCGGCCAACCTCAGCGGTGACCTCACGCCGCAGCTCGCCGCCGCCGGTACGCAGGTCGCCATCTGGCGCTTCTCGGACAACGCCGATGTGGACGCGGTGAACCCCGTCGCGGAGGAGCTGGCCGACTACCTCGGCAAGAACGCGCAGTCCCTCGACGAGCCGGCGGCTTCGCTGACCCTCGACCCGCCGGCCGTCTCCGGCAAGGCCGGTGACCTGCTCGGCCCGATCACCGTCCACACCAACGCCGCCAGCGTCACGGTGACCCCCGCGCCGAGCACACCCGCCGGTGTGAAGATCACCGATAAGAACGGCCAGGAGGTCAGCACCGCCAAGGACGGCGACGCGCTGTACTTCGACGTCGCCGCCGGCACCCCGGACGGCACCACGTCCCTGATCGCCTCCGCCAACACCAAGCTCCCGGTCGGCCGTGCCTTCACCGGCATCGACACCACCACGCAGGTCCAGATCCTGGCGGGCTCCAGCGACAGCACCGTCACCGCCTCGGCGACCGGTACCTGGGCCGCCAAGGGCCCGATCCCGGCGGTCTCCGCCGAGGTCGACTGCGACAAGAACGGCGTCGACGTCACCGCCACCAACGAGGGCGACCAGCCGTTCACCTTCACGCTCTCCGGCAAGGAATACACGATCGAGGCCGGCAAGTCCGAGACCGTGACCGTCCCGGTGGACGAGGACCAGGCGTACAAGGTCACCATCACGGGCCCGAACGGCTTCGAGAAGACCTTCGAGGGCGTCCTCGACTGTGACACCGCCGGCTCCGGCGGCACCACCACCCCCTCCTCCTCGCCCAGCCCGGCCTCGGCCGGCGGCTCCAGCGAGGGCACCGCCGACACCGGCTCCGCCACCGGCGGCGACCTCGCCGAGACCGGCTCCAGCAGCGCCACCCCGATCATCGCGGGCATCGCGATCGCACTGGTCGTCATCGGCGGCGGCGCGGTCTTCTTCCTCCGGAAGAAGAAGCCGGCTGCTCCCGCCGAGTGAACTGACTGACCGGCTCCGGCCGTAGTCCCACCCCCAGGGGGCGGAGGTCACCGACCTCCGCCCCCTGGGCTTCTCCCCGACCCTTCGCGGAACCCTCACCCCGGGGGGGGGCGGCGTCTGTGCCTTCGGCACAACGGCAGGAAGGGCGGGGGACGAACGCCATGGTCGAGGGACGCAGACGGTGGCTGTGGGCCACGTTGGGGATCATCGGGGTCGGGGTCGCAGTCCTGGCCCGGATCGCCAAGGTCGTAGCCGTGTGGCGCAATGACGAGGGGCCTGCACGTCCTGCCACCGTGCGGCCGGTGCCGGGAGTTCATGCGCCAGATCGCCCCGGCGAACCTGGACACGGAAGTGATCCTCGGACGCGCCAGGACGGCGAAGCTCCGTGATCTGCTGCCCGCCCACGAGTGGCCCGGTCCGCTGGACTGACCTCGTGGTCGCCCTCCTGTCAGCGCAGTTGCTCGGCCAGTCCGACGATGATGCCCTCAGGGCCGCGGAGGTAGCAGAGCAGATAGCTGTCCTCGAACCGGGCGATCCCGCCGAGGAGTTCGGCGCCGTGAGGGCGCAGGCGGGCAACGGTGTCCTCGATGTCGTCGACGGCGAACATGACGCGGTGCGTGCCCAGAATGTTGTGCGGCCGGTTGCGCGGCTCCGCGCTGATCGCCGCGGGGCTCCGGTACTTCGCCAGCTCGAGCCGGCTGTGACCGTCCGGGGTCCGGACCATCGCGATGTCACAGTGGACGCCGTCGAGTCCGGTGCACTGGTCGGCGACGAGCCCTTGGACCTCCGCCCGGCCCTCCAGTTCCATTCCGAGTTCCACGAAGAACGCGATGGCGGCATCCATGTCCTCGACGACGATGCCGACGTTGTCCATCCGCTGAATCGCCATGCTGGTTTCTCCTTCTTCCTCGTGTGGCCGGTGGTGGCCGCTGGTGTCCCTGGGACGGAGCCGGTGGCACGTTCTCGACATCCGTCGCGCCTCGGGTGAGATTCATCAGGATGTGTCAACCCACCGCCGGCGCGATGAGAACGGCTCCCACGAAGGCCCGCGCCGTGGCCCCTGCCCGGGCGTGCCTGCTGCTGGAGTGACGGTGAGTGGTGCGTCGGAGAGGCGGTAGCGCGTCGCGGCCCGGCCACCTGCTGGCCGCCTGCGGGCCGGATGAGGCGGGCCAAGGGCGACCGACATCGACAGATCGACTACCTGTGGCTCTTGAGAGTTCGCAGGTCACGGGGCTCCCGAACTACTGGTTTCCGCCCGGGGGTGGCGGTCAGGCAAGATGGGGTGTTTCTTGCCGGGGGAGGGCATGAAAAGGCCCCTCACCAGCAGGTTTTCCGCCGACGAGGGGCCGTGTCATGCCGCTTGGGCCGTCCCTGGGCCGTCGTGGCTTCTGCTGGCGGCCCGGTACATGGCGCTGATGGCCCTGCGAGTTCGTTCCTCGCTGCTGGGCATGAGGTGCGTGTAGACCCGCAGGGTGAAGCCGGGGTCTGAGTGGCCGAGGTACAAACTCAGAGCCTTGATGTTCTCGCCGGCGTCCAAGAGCACCGAGGCATAGAAGTGCCGGAGCGCGTGCATGCCGTGCTCACGGGCCGCCGCGTAGCGCTTGCCCCGCTCCGGAGCGGCGATGATGCCGGCAGCGGCGAGGGCAGGTTTCCACACCTGGTCGTTGAAGGCGTTGCTCCACAGCGCGTGTCCGGCCGGTCCGGTGAACACGAGCTTCTTGCTGACCTTGGGCCCGTCCGGCGTCAGCCACGGCAGGGTGACCTCGACCGGCGGGAACCGCTTGACGTGGTGCGCGAGTGCTGCCGCGACCTCCGGGTCAAGAGGCACGTCTCGCAGCTTGCCGCGCTTTGGAGGGGCGAAGACGAGCGTGCCGCGGATCTTTTTCACCTGCTGCCGGACGTAGAGCCAGCCGGTCGGGAAGCTCAGGTCCTCGACGGCGACACCGAAGATCTCACCTTGCCGCAGCCCGGCACCCCCGCCGAGGTCGGCCATCGCTTGGTACCGCTCCGGCAGTCCCGCACGCACGCCGAAGACCTGCTCAACCGTCCAGGGCCGCACCCGCGACGGTGCAGGTTGAGGGGCCTTGACCGACTGGGCGCGGCACGGGTTCTTGACCAACAGGCCGTCGTCAACGGCGGCATTGAGCACCGAGGAGACAGCGTCGAAGATCAGCCGCCGGTATGAGGCCACGGGCAGGGCGTCCTCCAACTGCTTGAGCCACTCGCGGATGTGCTCCGGTTGGAACGAGCCGAGCGGACGCGGGCCAAGGTGGGGGAAGGCGTGAAGCCGAAGCCGCCCCTCCACAGCCGCGCGGCTGGCAAGGTCCGTCGTGAGGGCGTCCAACCACTTTTCCCCGTATTGCCGGAAGGTGATCCGGGCTGCCTGCGGATCTACGTACTGACCGCGGGCCATATCCGCTTCGATCTGTGTGAGCCACTGGTCGGCGAGCCGCTTTTGCCTGTCGGGGAAGCTCTTGGACTTCTCGGTGCCGTCCGGGCCGACGTAGCGGGCGCGGTAGCGCAGACCGGAGCCGTGACGGTCAGTCTTGACTCTGACGGTCTTGCCGTCCGGTGCGGTCTCGGTCCGGTACCAGCGGTCTTGGATGTGTCCGGCCATCAGGCAGCCTCACCTTCCATCAGGCCGGCGATCCAGCGGCGGACGTCTTCGGGGTCGTAGCGCAGGTGCCGGCCGACCCGGAAGCCGCGGGGACCGGTGCCTTTGCGGCGCCACTGGTAGACGGTCTCCAGCGGTACGCCCACGAGGTCGGCCAGGTCGGTCGGGGTCAGGAAGCGGGCAGGGAGCGAGCGGGCCACGGTCACCACTCCTCTCCCGCGTCAAGGTCGGCGCGCGCTTCCCGTGCCGTGTCGCGGTTGGTTTGGATGTCGCGGTGGATGGTGGCGGCGAGCCAGGATTCGCCGGGGGTGTGTCCGTGGCCGGCGTAAGTCCAATGGGCGAGGACGAGGGTGGTGGCTTCCGGGGAGTCGTCGGGGTCGGGGAGGCCGAGGGCTTCGCGTTGTTGGGCGGCGCGGTAGTCGGCGCGGACCTGGCGTAGTGCGCCGAGGGTGGTGGAGTAGCGGCGGGATTTGGTGGAGAAGTGGCCGCGGAAGCCGAGCATGTGGGCCCAGTCGAGGAGCTTGCGGTCGGGGTAGAGGCGGTGGAGGTCGAAGCAGGCTTCGATCAGGCGGCGCGGGTGCGTGGGTACGCCGAGGAGTTCGAGGGCTTCGCGGTTGCCGACTCGGCGGTCGACGGTTCCGGTCGTTTCTGCGGCTTTGGTGGCGTACTTGGCCACGTAGGAGGCGACGGCCTGTTCGGTCAGCTCCCCGTCCGTGCCGGCGTCGGCAGAGCGGATGGGCTGGACATCGAGCTGTGTGCCCCAGCCGAGGGTGCGGGCCGGGTAGTCGCCGGCAGCCGGGACCGGGACCCCGACGCGGCGGGCAGCAGCCCGGATAGCGTCGGTGAGCATGTCGAGGGTCGCCCACGGCGGCGGCGGGGAGTCGGGTCCGTCCGGTCCATCGAAGCGGACGACGGCGTGGAAGTGGACGGCGCCGCGGCGCTGGTATTCGGCGACCTTGCCGAAGGAGACCCGGCACTGTTCGCGGGCGGCTTTCTGGGTCAGGCCGGCGCGGGCGGCGATCTCGCGGCGGAGGTAGATGGTGAAGTACCGCCACAGGTCGGAGGCGTGGTTGTTCCACAGCACCGCCCCCGCATAGTCGTAGCCGTCCGGGTCTAGGGGCGTGCCTAACGCCGCGTCGTCCTCACGGTGAGCTGCACCGCAGCGGCAGCGGCCCGACGTCGGGCGGTTGTGGACGGGGCCGAAGGACGGGGCGGTGAGGGTGGCAAACACCTTCGGATGCACCCGCACGGTCTCGGGGGTGCCCTTGGTGGGGTCGCCGACGAGGCCGGCGCGGATGAGGTGGTAGGTGTCGCCGGCGTAGGTCCAGGCGCAGGCGGGGCAGCGGGAGGCGCGGCGGTTGCCGCAGGCGACGCGGAGCCGGCCGCCGGGTTCGGTGTCGGTGGAGTACGAGTGGAGGACCTGCCCGGTGGCCCGGTCGAGGGTTTTGGTGTAGCCGGTCAGGTGGATGGGGTCGGAGCAGCCGCCGGTGCGGCGGATTTGGTCTTGCCAGCGGTCGAAGCCGTCCGACCCGGCCACCCGCAGCAGATCGTGCAGGGTGGCCGGGTCCAGGCCCGCCGCGGTGGCGGTGTCGGTCAAGTCGCTCACCTCCCGATCCGAGCCAGAACTCCGGCAGCGGTACGGGTGGTGTGGCCGGTTCCCTGGCAGGCGGAGCAGGCGACGCGGAGCGTGGCGCGGGATCCATCGGTCAGGCGGGTGCCGGTGGTGATGGCGACGACGGGGAAGCCGTCGCAGTCGCGGCAGACCGGCCGGTTCAGGGCGTGCTGGGGCATGATGAGGGAGTCCTTTCGGGTCCGTTGGATCGAGAAGGGGCGCAGGCTTCCGGAGCGGCGGATGCTTGGCGGCTGAGTGCCGCTCCGGGGGCCGTTCAGCGTTTGCGCGCGAGGTTGATCGAGACGCTGGCCCCGCCCACGGTGGGGATGGCCGCGGCGGCAGCGGCGGCGATCGTCTGGAGGGCGAAGGCCAGGACGACGATGACCAGGGCGGTGCCGGCGCTGACCGTGAGGGTGAGCAGGATCTTTCCGGCGTAGGAGGGCGGGGCGGCCTGGATGACGACGACATGGCCGGGGTGGACGCCGGGCGGGATCAGTTCGGACGGGCGGTGGTTGGCCCGGAGCTGTGCGTCGGGGTAGCGCACGGTGGGTCATCTCCTTTCAGGGCTGGCAGCGGTGGGTGCGGGCGGCGAGTTCGGCGCCGGAGCGGTCGCGGTAGTCGGTAGAGAAGCCGCAGCCGGGCGCGGTGCAGGCGGCGGAGTGGCGGGTGCGTCCGCGGCCGTCGTGGTAGCTGCCGACCCTCACGGGGCCGATGCGGATCACGTCGTAGAAGCGGTTCGGACGGGACACGGCGGTCAGTCCTCCTGTCCGGTGAAGTCGTCGGCGTGGTCGGTGAGCCACTGCCTGATCTCGGGGTGTTCGTCGTCGGTGGCCTGGTTGATCGCGGCCTCACCCATGCGCATGCCGTCGACCAACCGGTTAGCGCGAGTGAGTTCGGCGGAGCGTTCCAGGGCGGCGCGGATGTGCGGACGCATCGTGGTGTCCTCCTGTCAGGTGAGTTGGGCGGCGATCACATCGGCCAGGGCCGGCGGGACGCCGAGGCGGGTCCGCAGGGTCGCGGTGTCGATCGGGGACCCGGTGGTGGCGTGGTGCGTGTCGGCGACCTTCCGGGCATGCGCCAACAGGGCAGGCGGGACCGAAGGCGAGGACACTGGCGCCGGTACGGGAACGGTCTCCGGCTGCGTAGCGGCGGGGAGCTCGGGCGTGGGGTCGGGGGCCCGTTCGACGGTGACCTGTGGGGCCGGTTCCGGAACCGGGGCGGTGTCGGGTACCGCGACGTCCTGAGTGACCGCGGCGGGTTCGGGTGTCGGTGTGGGGGTGTGGGCGAGGAGGGTGCCGCCGAGGAAGGCCAGGGCGGGCCAGCCGGCGACGAGGATGCGCAGCCAGGCCGGGACGGCGTTCATGTCGAGCAGTCCCGCGGTGGAGACGTTCGCGCCCAGCGACGCGGTCAGGGCGATGACGAACCAAGTCCACGCCGCGCGGGCCGGGCAGTCAGCAGCCCGCAGGATGCGCATGCGGCGCCAGGCGGCGACCAGGAGCAGATCGACGGAGACGGGGTAGGCCCAGGCTTTCCAGCCGTGTTGGCCGGCGGCTTCGGCGATGTCGTGCAGGTGGGCGAAGGACAGCGCACCGGCGATCACGGCCTGAATCAGCACCGGGTCGAAGCGGTTGGGGCGGGACACCGGGTCACCTCCTTTCGGGTTGGTCCCGGGGCCGGGCGGGGAACGAGTTCTCCAGCCGCCCGGCGCCGTGGCGTTGAGGGTCGTCAGGACGGGGCGGTGCCAGTGCCGAAGCAGGTCAGGCACAACGCGGCCTGCCGGTCACCGGTCTCACGGCCCTTGCGGGAGCCGACGCGGACGGTCTCGGTGATCTCGCCGTCCTGGCAGTCCGGGCACTTCGGCGGTTCGGTGGTGGCCGGGCGGCGGGCGGTGGTCTTGCGAGCAGCCATTACGGATCACTCCTTCCGGGCTTTGGCATGGGTGGGGTAGGGACCTGGCGGGAGGCGGTCACGCCAACCGGGGTGCGGGGAGTGCGGGTTATTCGGTGACCGGACGGGGCCGGGCCAGCGGCACCACATCGGCCGGAGCAGCGATCTCCGGGACAACCGGCCGGAACGGCGCCAGAGCCGGCAGATCGGGGACCAGGTGAGCGTGTGCCCGGCAGACCGCGGCGGTCTCGGTGATCGAGGTCAAGGGGGTGCGGATGTGGGTCCAGCCGCCGGAGGCATCCCCGGCGACCGCGACCCCGGGCCGGTCGGCAGCGATAGCGGTTGCGGCGTGCATGGCCTCAGGTGAGATGTCGCCCAAGCCCATTTCGGCGGTCTGCTTGTCGTTGACCCGGTGGACCACGCGGCCGGTGAGCTGCGCGCGGAGCATGGTGGCGCCCTTGCCGAGCTCGGCCCCGAAGCGCTGCCCGCAGATCTCCAGGTAGATGCCGACCGCGCGGGACATCTGCGCGAGCCGGATCAACTGGGTGACCATGCGGTCCCGGCGTTCCTCATCCTTCTTCGTCGCCGTCAAGAACAGCTCAGCCACCTCGTCCACGAGGACGACGACCGGGACCGGCCGCACGCTCTCGGGAAGGCCCCAGATGTCGGACGTGATCTCCCCGTTCGGCGTCGACAGGGCCGTTCCTTGATACTCCTTGAGCAAGTCGAACCGGGCTTCCATCTCCCCCACCAGCGCGTCCAGCAGGCCCGCGGCTTGGTCAGGGTCGGTGGCCAGGGCCGACAGGCGCGGCGCATACGGGGTCTGTTCCACCCCGCGCTTGCAGTCGATCCCCACCAGCGCCACCGGGAGCTTGGCGAGTTGCTTGATCAGGTTGCGCTGATACATCGACTTACCCGACTGATTCGCCCCGAGCGTGAGGGCGTGCGGGATCTCCCGGTAGTTCCGGGCGAACGCGGTCCCGTCCTCCCGCAACGCCACCGGCACCACCATGGGACCGGACGGCAGGCGGCGCGGCATCCGCACCGTGCGAAGGACGTCGTAGCCGGTCATGCGCAGCTCGACCACGCCGGGCTTGATCTCGGCCACGTGGACCGCGTGGACTCCCCAGGCGTGCCGGAGCCGATTGGAGGCAGCGGCGACGTCGTCGGGTTCCAGGCCGGCGGGGAGCCGGAGACGGACCCGCATGCCGGTGGCGGAGCCGGCGACGCGGCGGATCTTCGGCGGGACCGGCTGCACCTCACGACGGGCCAGGTTGCGGACCATGAACGCCCGCAGCCGGGACGGGGCCACCGTCAGCCCGCACACATCCATCGTGGAGGCGTAGGTGAAGTGAGAAGCGGTCCGCAAACCGTGGCCTGCGTTTGGAAGTTGGACGTGCGTTCGCCCTTGGTTCCTGGTTCGAGTGATCCCGCCTTGGCTACGGCATGAAGACAGGGCCCCTGCGCAACTTGGAGGTTGTCGAGACCGAAAAGTTGCCTGGAGGCCCTGTTGCCGTATTTCTACGCCTTCGCGGGGGTCGGGGGCAATCGGGCTCCACGGGAGTGTGACTGCCTGGCGCATCGATTCGGGAACGCGCGCGACGGCGGGGAGCGTGTTCGGCGCTACCCGAGCGATCTGAGCGATGCGGAGTGGGCGGCGGTACGGGACCTGCTGCCGACGCCGGCGTGGATGGATGGCCGCGGCGGGCGGCCGGAGGGTTACTGCCACCGCCAGATACTCGACGCAGTCCGGTACGTAGTGGACAACGGGGTGAAGTGGGCCGCGCTGCCCGCGGACTACCCGCCGTTCAAACGGGTCCACGCCTTCTTCACCCGCTGGCGTGACACCGGCCTGCTGGCCGAGTTCCACGACCGGCTGCGCGGCTCGGTCCGCGAGTCAGAGGGCCGTAACGCGGAGCCGACCGCCGCGGTCATCGACTCGCAGTCGGTCAAGGCCGCTGCCAACGTGAGGAGTGCAAGCCGCGGCTACGACGGCGGCAAGAAGATCAACGGAAGGAAACGGCACCTGGTCGTTGACACGATCGGCCTCGTCCTGGCGGTGCTGGTCACCCCGGCAGACGCGGGCGACCGTGCCACCGCCGCCGGCATACTTCCCGCGCTCATGGCCAAGTGCCGCCGCCTGCGCAGACTCTGGGGCGACAGCGGCTACACCGGTGGCCTCGCCGCCTGGGCCAAGGAAAGGTTCCAACTGGCCGTCGAGATCGTCAAGCGCACCGACGACCTGTCCGGGTTCCGTGTCGTCCCCCGCCGCTGGGTCGTGGAAAGGACGTTCGGCTGGCTGATGCGCTCACGCCGCCTCGCACGTGACCACGAGACCCGTCCCGACAGCGCCGAGGCGATGATCTTGTGGTCCATGACCGTGGTCATGAGCAGGCGCCTTGCCCGCCGACGCGCCGCACGCCTCACCCCGCCGACGCCGGCATGGGCTCAGGATCGGGCAACAATCGCCGCGGCATGAAGCGGGAGCCGGAGCCGTCGACCGCCAGCCATCCGCGTTCCACCAGCCTCTTCGCCTTCGTCCGCAGGTTTTCCTGCAGCAGGGTGTCGACCTTCCGCTCCGGTTCCATCACCTCGGCCACCTCCCGCGCGCGCAGGCCGCCGCCACCCGCAGCCGCCGTCTCGACCGCCTCCACCAGCCGCCGGTAGTCCGGAGCCAGCGCCGCCGCCGGGTCCAGGCCATCCCGCCACCGCGGGACCACCGCCCCCTTCGGCGGCACCCGCCCCACCCTCCCGGCCGCGGCCGGGACGGCCGGCGCCGGCTCCTCGGCAGGGGCCAGCGCCGCCGTCAGCTCCTCCACCGCCACGACCCTCCGCTCCAGCACCACCCGGGCCTCCTCCAACTCCTTCTCGACAAGCGCCATCCGAGACTCCAGGCCCTCGACCCGCGCCCGGGCGGACTCCCGACGCGCTTCCAGCAACCCCAGCGGCGACGGTGGCATCACACACTCCGTTCCCGACCTCGACAACCCGACACCGAAACCCTGCCGCACGAACAACCAGACCATGCCTGACCAGCGGAAACCCATACATCACGCACGGTTTACGGATGGCTTCTGAAACCGG
The DNA here is from genome assembly GCF_056270165.1 of Streptomyces sp. RLA123. Classification (NCBI taxonomy): domain Bacteria; kingdom Bacillati; phylum Actinomycetota; class Actinomycetes; order Kitasatosporales; family Streptomycetaceae; genus Streptomyces; species Streptomyces sp. RLA123. The sequence continues at coordinate 5,191,328 of NZ_JBWDOR010000003.1, forward strand.
CCCAACGCGACCGGCAGACCCACCAGCGACCAGTACACGCCCGGCGCCTTCACCTTCGCGTAGCCCAGGCCGCCGGCAGCACCCGCGAGCGGCGTGCCGATCTCGATCAGCGTCGCCACATCCACCATGGCTCAGACTCCCGCCGTGATGGCCACCGCGCGGAACGAGATCCCGTGCCGGGTCTGGCCGTTGAAGGTGTTCTCCCAGTCCCGGGCCCGCAGGCCGATCACCGACACCGGTGTCCCCGGCGTCAGCGTCGCCTCCACCCCCGTCGACGGCACGGTCACCTGGTACAGGTTCCCCTCACCCTCATCGGAGATCAGCAGACCCACGGTCATCAACTGCGCACCGGTCTCCCGGTCGACGGCCACCTCACCGGTCTGCTTGCTCACCAGCTTCGGGGTAGGCGCAGTCGCCACGAACACCACGGCCGTAGAAGTGTCGATCTTGAAGGACGGCATCTTTCACTCCTGTGTTGACGTCGGACAGCCCAAACGGGCCGCTACACTCGCTGTCCTAGGACTGCGAGCGCCTTAAGAAGATAGTGCACCGCAGTCCTGGGACTGTCAACAGTCCTAGGACTGTGTTTGACTGGATCCTGTCGAGAGGGGTTCGAGATGGCGCCCAAGTGGCGGGAGCTGGCGGACAGGCTGGCTGAACAGATCAAGCGGGGTGACTACGAGCCGGGCCAGCAGTTGCCGCAGATCAGAGAGCTTGTAGAGGCTGGCGAAGGCTCCAAGTCCACCGTTCATGCCGCCTATAAGGCGCTGGAGGCCGAGGGCCTGGTTACCTCCTCACGAGGCCATGGCACCGTCGTGCGCCAGCAGGTGCCGCTCAAGCGACTCGGCATCGCCCGGTACGACAAGGCCAAGTGGCGTGACGGCGACGAGGTCGCGTTCATTGCGGACCGCGTGGCCTCCGGGCGGGCGTACCGCCGAAATGAGCAGACCCAGACAGTCAGCCTCGTTGCAGCCCCCGCCGCGGTAGCAGCCGCACACGGCCTACCGGCAGGCGCCGAGGTCTACGCCCGCGCACGACTGGTCAAGGAAGGCGATCAGCCGACACACACGCTGACCAGCTACTACCGGCCCGAGCACGTGGAAGGTACGCGTCTCGTGGACCCGGCGCCCGGTCCGGCCGGTCGGGGCGGCGGCTTTCGCGTTCTGTACGACGCGGGCTACGAGATCGACCACATGAAGGAAGAGCTCTTCGCCCGGGCAGCCACATCGGACGAAGTGAAGACTCTGCAACTGCCCCCCGGCGAACCGGTTGTCGAGCTACATCGGACGACCTACACCGCCTCTGACACGGTGATCGAATTCGCCATCGGCGTGCACGCGGCTTCGCGCTTTGCCTGGGAGTACGACTTCAAGGTTCCGGACTCCGCCAAGGACAGAGAAGGCCAGCAGTGATCTCGACACAGGACTGGGCAGACGCGCGACGTCTGTGGGACTACCACCAGATGGGCCACGCGCCGCGGCCGTGCTCGGTGGCGATCGGTCTCGGCAGCCACGATCTGGGCGTGGCCGATACGGCAGTTGACCTGTACAAGCGCGGCATGGCGCCACTGATCGTGTTCACCGGCGCCACCAGCGCCACGACCCGCGAACGCATGCCCCGTGGCGAAGCCGTCCACTACCGGGAGCGCGCACTGGAGCTCGGTGTTCCCAGCTCAGCCGTGCTTGTAGAGCCCCGCGCGCGCAACACGGGCGAGAACATCCGCTTCTCCAAAGACTTGCTCGAAGAGGCCCGCGTCGAGGTGTCCTCGGTTCTACTGATCAGCAAGCCGTACGAGGAAAGGCGAGCGTTCGCCACGGCACGCAAGCTATGGCCCGAAGTCGACGTCATCAGCGCTTCCACTCCGATGACGTTGGGCGAGTACGTCGACTCCATCGGCGACGCTCGTCTAGTGATCGACATGCTTGTTGGCGCGCTCCAACGACTGCTGCTCTACCCGGAGCAGGGCTTCACGATCAGCCAGCCGGTGCCAGACGACGTGATGGCCGCGTACGAACGACTGCGTCAACACGGCTTCACGAGGCGGCTGATCACCACCGAGTCGAGCTCCGCCTAACGTGCTTCGAAGCGAGCTGTTACAGGTTTCTCTACCTCATCAAGGCACCCGGCGTCGCTCACGCTCCGCCGGGCGCGCGGCCCGCGTCCGGCCGCGCCCACGCTCCAGTCTTCGCCCCGCTCGGCGCGCCGACCGCGGCCGCGCGCCAGCAAAGGTAGGCCGAGGGCATGAGGTGAGAACCGCGGTGGCTGGGCGGCCGGCGCTCCGATGCTTTAGGCAGCCACCATGGGGCGAGCCTCGAAGATCGGGGCCCACATCGGGCCTTAGCGGGCAGGTCCACAGACCGCCCGAGTCGCCGCAAGCTTACGGGCCCCGATCTCTCGCCCCATGGCAGCTCCAGCCCAAAGCCTCTACGCGCCAGCAGTATCCGTCGCTTCGGCTCGGAGTTGCCAAAGTGCACGACTGGCGGGACCTGTTCGCATACGGGTGTGGGCCTACCGACGACGTGACCCCCAGCGTACGGTTCTGCCATGCAATCCGGCGACGCTGCTAGACGTCCTGCTCAGGCTGATGTGCGCTGGGATCCGTCGAAGTTCCCGAAGAGTGGCCGCGACGACAGCGATTGGCTCTGGAGCAATCCGGCCGCCCTGCTCGTGATCGCGTTGCTGATCCTGGCTGGGGGAACATGGATCGCGGCTATAACGGCGCCGATCGCGCTCGAGCTTCGCAGCGGGATCCACGCTACCGGTACTGCACACAACCGCGGGACAGATGGCCACGCCGAGTGGTGGGTCACCTTCAAGGTCGCCGATGAGACCGAGACTCGACGTCTTTTGCCAGAGAACCTCGGCCAGAAACTCCTTGATGACGGCGATCGGATCAAGATTGTCTACAACCCGGCCAACCCGTCGCATGTTGCGCGAGAAAGTGACATCGGCCTGCGCAGCCTGATCCTGCCTTCGGGAATGCTGTTGGTTGGGTTGATCCTCTTGGCGACCTTTGGTGTCGTCTGGTTCCGCCGGCGTCATGCTGTACAGCAACGCAGTACGGCAACCTCGGCCCCCACGGATGACCGTCGCTGGCTACCGGGGACTGACTGACGCGCCCCGCAGACCTTAGCGATCGTCATGCCCATAGTTCGCATCGAGGGGGTCCTGCGGTCGGGCTGCGCATAGCACGGTGCGGCCATTGCGCTGTGTACGTCGGGGCATCCGCGTTAGGAGGACACTGATCCTATGGCCCTACCCAAAACGCATAATTGCTCTTCCTGCTCGGACGGTGGCGCGCAGGAAGAGGTCATCCACGAAGACCTAGTCGTCGGAGCACCGCTGTCCATGGAGGATCTCACTGAGGCGCAGCGCCTCGACCGGTTCGCCCGCAAGTACTCCCACGACGGTTGCGAGGTCAGAGAAGTCCGACAAGTCCCGCACGACTGCTTGAGCGGCTACGCGTGGTCCGTCCTCTTCGTCGAGAGTTCCTGACCAAGCATCACCGGGTAGCCCCGGAAAGATGCCTGCCAGGAGGAGCCCCGACCCGATGGACAGCTTCGGACTTTCTCGCAGCGGCCGGCGATGCCGCGCCCTCCATGGATGTGGCAGAGCCTTGACCGTGCCCGATGCGTGCCCGATCGAGCAGTGAACCACGGTCAGCCGGGGTCTGCCGCGGGCCCCGCCAAGGAGACACAAGCCACAATTTTTCCAGGTCAGCAGCGGTTTTACGCCCGTCGTACCCGGTGATTCCCAAGCTCAGGGCACGTCGACCTTGCCGTTCCGGTGGAACATCAGCCATTCCAGCCACGTCGCCGTTACGCCCAGGGGCTCGGCCCATCTGTGCATGGCAGTCACGTAGGTGATGTACCGGGCAGACCAACGACGACTGCTGGCTGCCTCCTGGCTTGACCAGCCGAGCCTGTTGAGCGAACGGCAGACTCGTCTCCTCTCGACTCCCCATGGCGTAGCCCATACCGTGCAGTGCAGTGCAGGGCAGGGCAGTCGGAGGGTGAGGAGCGAGGTGCGCAACGAGATCGCTGCTACGAGTCACGAGGCCACCGACTACCGGGTTACGGGCACTTGGGCCCGCCGGCGACCAGCAAGCTACTTCACTAACAACTGGCGGAGAGCCGAGCGGGTGGCGCGCGAGATGGCGAGCAAGGATGCTCGGGTAACGCTGTACATGCGAGGCGAGCGGAAGCGCTGGGAGCCAGCTGCGTACTTCGGAGAGGGCGACAACGAGGTTTGGGCCCGTGAGCGCAGTCTGTGGCTTGAAGGCAGACAGCGAGCTCAGGAGAGCGCAGCCAGACGTCGGAAGAAGCAGGTGGAGGAAGGAGAAACCAGGAGAGCTGCCGCGGCAATAGACGAGGCACTCCTAAGGGCCGCCACGGGCGAAGTTGCTCCATCGCTTTCGTCATATGAGCAGTTGCATCAACTCGCCGAGCGAGCGGCTGGCAGAGCTGCACGTGCCCCCGTAGTCGGTGCCGTCAGGAGCCGCGGCAAGTACTCCTCTAGTCCTCGCTGACAGTCGCACGAGGCAGAACGCCCTCAGCCCACGATGACAGGGCTGGTGCTCCGGGTGCCGGCCGGGACCCTGATCTCAGTCGTGGTCTCATTTCTGGTCTCATTCGCATGCGTCTGGTCCCGTCCAGATGAGTCCCGCCTCAGGCCCGAACCTGCGGGAACGAACCGACGTGAACGCAGGTGAATGATCCCGTACAGAACGCTGACTGGCCTACGCAGACTTGGAAAGCGTGCACCTGGCCCGCGTGCTTGTCGACGGCAATGACGGCAACGCTGACGGCAACAGAGGCGGACGACAACAGCGGTTGGCACTCAGCCACGGCGATGGGAGCGGCCCGCCAAGGCCGGTTCCAGGGGCATGCCCGCATCTTCTAAGCGCTGGCTCGGTCGCGGCCGACATCACCAGATGACATCAACGCGCGTGGACGGCCACGGAGCCAGGCAGCCGGAGACCGAGCGGAGGCTGCCCATGTAGGCGCCTTCCGGCAGGTCGCACGGAGCCGGGCGCGAACTTACAAGGCAGATGTCGGCCTCACCCGGTCGGGGGCACAGCCCGCAAGCCCGTCCGCGGCTGTCACACCGGGGCAACTCCAGTAGCGGGGCGGATGCATGTGACGGTTGGATGGGGGAGTGCCGAAGAGCGATGACTATGAGAGAACCAGCGCCAGACTCACCACATGGGGCTGCCTTGCTGGGTTCGCCCTCGCTGTCACTATCCCGGTAGGGATCTTCCTGGCCGTCATGCTCTTCGGGATGCCCACCCCGTAACCCATCGCAGCGACGATCGAGGTCGGCGCGATGTCGCTGATTCGCGACTCCTGACGGCAGGAGATGACGGCAACAGGGCCACACGTACGAAGACCCTGCGGTAGCAGGGGACCAACCCTGAGCCGGTCCAGTGGCAACGCGGCAGCACCCACGTAGCCGTGAACGAACTCCTTAAGCGGGCGTCGCCCTGCAAGTTGAACATCGTCGCCGGGCCGTCCCTGGGCCGTGGAAGGTGGACCAGCACTGACCAATGTTGACAACCAGCGACGGCATCAACGCTGGTCAGCGGGTCGTGCCGTCCGGAGCCGCAGCCCAGCCAGGCGGCTGCTCAGTAGACCGACTGCTGAGCCGCGCGCACGGCGAACGGCCTGCAGCGCGCTACGCCATCTGGCGCGGTCCAAGAGCGTGGGGTTCCGGTACGTCAACGACGGCGCAGCCGTGCCTGCGGCATTGTCCAGCGCGTTGGAACGCCAGGGACAAGACTTCACCGAGCAACGCCGGGCGCGCCTGACTGGGGAGCCGGTGGCCGACCGGAAGCGACGGGTCGCAGTACAGCCGACCGAACAATGAGGAGAGCAGGGAGCTATGGAGCGTAGGAAGCCAACCCCCGCCACGGCAGAGCAGCGCGACGCGCAGCGCCGTGTCGTTGCCATCGTCAGAGCAAACAGCGTCCTCAACCGCGGAGGCATGGCGCTGTGGCGGCCGGACGATGACGACGATTACGGCAGCGCCGACGCGGACGCAGTGACGGCCGACCTGGATCTGCTGGGCGTCCGCAGTGAGATGGCCGTCCGGTACATGCCACCGCGGTCGTATGAGCGGAGCCTCCGGAAGGGCCGGGAGGTCCGTGTGTCGTGGTCGGAGTTGGCGACCCTCGTGCACTGGATGCCGTCGCTACGGGAGCGCATGGAGCAGATCACGGAGGACGCCCCCAAGGTCTTCGAGTTCTTCTACTGGGAGCCCCGGCCGGAGGGCATGGCCCTCTGTACGGGGGTTTTCGCGGCGCAATGGCGCTGGTGGACGGAGAAGCAGGCCCGGCGCATGGGACTGATGTGCACCGACTGCGGAGCTGACCTGCGGGAGCCGGGCCGCAATGCTTACCGGCTCCTAGTGTCGCGTGCTTGAAGTCTATTTACGCTTGATCTTGTCGAGGATCTGGTCGGCGGTCTTGGTCCACGTGAAAGGCTTGCAGCGGCTGTTGTAGCCGTCGATGAAGGTGCGGATGGCGGCCTTGAGGTCGGGGACGGACTCGAAGGTGCCGCGCCGTATGGCCTGCCGGGTGATGATCCCGAAGAAGATCTCGACCATGTTCAGCCAGGAGCAGGAGGTTGGGGTGAAGTGCAGGGTGATGCGGGGGTTCTTCGCCAGCCACGCCTTGACGTTGGGATGCTTGTGTGTGGCGTAGTTGTCGACGACGACGTGCAGTTTCACCCGGGGGTGGGCCTTGGCGACCTGCTTGAGGAAGGCCAGGAACTCCTTGTTGCTGTGCCGCTCGAAGCAGGCATCGGCGCTGATCTTTCCGGTGGCGACCTCCAGGGCGGCGAACAGCGAGGTCGTGCCGTTGCGCTTGTAGTCGTGCGTCTGCCGCTCGGGCAGACCCGGCCGAAGCGGCAGCATCGGGGCGGTCCGGTCCAGCGCCTGGATCTGGGTTTTCTTGTCCACGCAGACCACGACCGCCTTCTCCGGCGGAGCAAGATACAGCCCGACGACGTCACGGATCTTCGGCTCCAGCTCGGGATCGGTGGAGAACTTGAACGTCTCCACCCGGTGCGGCTGCAGGCCCCACTTGCGCCAGATCTTGGCCACCGCGGAGAACGACAGTCCCAGCTCCGCGCCCAACAGCCGCGACGACCAGTGCGTCACCCCCAGACGGGCCGGCGGCCGACCGTTCTCGGCCAGCGTCGCCACCAGCACCGCCACCTCATCCACCGTTCCCGGCCGGCCTGGACGCGGCAGGTCCCCGAGCGCGGCGATTCCCGAAGCCCCGTACCGGTCACGCCACTTCAGCACGGTCGGACGTGAAGTCCCCAACCGGGCGGCAATGTCCGTGTTGGACACACCCTCCGCCGCCAGCAGCAGGATCCGCGCCCGCTGCACCAACCCCGCTGGGGCCGTCGACATCCGCGTCAACGCCTCCAAGCGCGACCGATCACCCTCACGGAGCTGCAACGCAGCGGCCAGATACATAGCCCCATTGTCCCGAAACCGCAAACGTAAAGCTACTTCAAACACGCAACACTAGGTGAGGACGGCCGCTATCGCTTTCATTGTGGCGACTGCTGCAACCAAGGCCTAGACGTACTGCAGGCACTCAGCCAGTGACGGCCTGGCGGTCGTCGACACCAAACCGGCTGGCGGCCGGGCCGTCGTCGGGTAGCTGCTGCGCCTGGTCGTGCCGATGGCAACGGTCGGGTGCGGCGCCGGCGGGATTCGAACCCGCGGGCTGGGTAGGGCAAGGGCCGCCCGGACCCGCACTGGAGCGTCGTAGGAGGGACCTCCCCTACGACGATCGCAATCGACCGCTCTGCCACGGCGCCGCAACCTACGGGACCGCGCGATCCCGCTTCGGCGAGCGTAGAGGCAGTCTCGTGCAAAGGGCCACCACATTGTTCTTGGATGCCGACCCAGCTCAGAGAAGACGAAGGTGCGATCCTCGCTGAGGATCGCGCAGGACTTGTTACGTGCCACAGCCGTGCCACATCGGGCGGTCAGCCACGGTCAACGACGGGGCGCCGTGGTCGCAATGACTGGCTGAGCTGGGGAATCTTCAAAGCCGCTCTGGCCTGCGCACCCTCGACAACCCTGACCACCAGGCTTACAAGGCAGACGTCCGTTCCGAGCGCCGTGTCCAGGCGGCGCCATACTCTTCGCGCGGCTGTAGAGAAGTTCCCAGGTCTGGCCTGACCTGATGGGTGAGAGGCACGGGAGGTCGTGGCCGGCACATTGGACCCCGGGTGTGCCTTGGAACTCCATCGCAGCCCTGCAGCAGCGAGTCGTCGTAGAACTGCTTGCACTGGTGGTGCAGGTCCTCGTAGCCCTGGCGCTTGGCGAGGCCGCAGTGCTCTGAGTGGCGGGGAACCATGAGGTGCGGCGGATAGCCACAATGACCAGAAAATAGACCGGCCCCCGACCAATTTATTGATCGGGGGCCGATTTCCAATGGCGTGGCAGCGCCAGGATTCGAACACGGGAAGGCTGAGTCGACAGATTTACAGACTTGGGTCGTGCTCGCCCTCAACAGCTTCAACGAGGCTTTGCGGCTGCCGGAGTTCCTTGGCCAATTCAATACCGGTCATGTGCTCTCTCCACAATGCGAAGGCCAGCACCCCAACGACCGCAGACACGAAGGCGTAAGTCCAAGCCAGATCGAGGTGTACGCCACTCGCCAGGAGGACACCCCCGAGGAAACTGATCAGCGCTGTTAGGCTCGCCCCCATGGCGTCGGACTTGAGCCGCCCTCTATAGTATTCCATTGCGCTGCTCAAGGCCGGTTCGTAAGAACTCGCCTTCATAAGGTGCTTGGCTCGCAGTATGCTGATCGCGCCGAACCCGCCGACTCCAACCATACCGAAGAGCCACATCTCTACTATTGTGTCGAGATTGGCGAATGGCGCCACGGTGCGGGTGAGTACACCGAAGACCATAAATTGAGCCAGGCCGATGAGGAGAGGGATCGCCAAGTCCCAGAGGCTCGGTATGCCAGCCGGCAGGGTGAAGGCCCCCGTGACGGTTCCGACATATACCACCGCAATCGCGAGCACGCCGCCCACCCACATGAGCCAAAGCACGCCACTGCTGGCAGGGTGTCCTCGGGTTGCGAGGGCAAGGCTCGCGGCAGCAAAGCCTGCAGCCCCAAGTGCGATGCTCACCAACGTGCCATGGAGTTGCATGTAGTGGTTCGTCAGATAGGTGTGAAGACGTTCCTCAAACTGAACGCGGGTCACGGGAGTAGTCACAGATCAGCCCCCTGGTGCGCCAACGAGACGTCAGCCCCCAGAATAAGGGCAAGGTGCTCTTCCCGTATCCCTGCTGTGCGGACACAGCCACACCTCTGCAACCAGGTCGCCAGCCTTCCGGGTGCACACCTACTCGAAGCTTCATGGCCGCAGTACAGCGGAAGTGCAGACAGGCACGCTGTCGAATGCGTGTCGACGGAGGCCGCATCCGTGACGCCAACGTCGGCATTCGGGCAGGTCAAACAGCCCCCGCAGTGCGAGCGCCCACGCGCCTTCTAAGCGCTTGCCGGATGCGACGGGTCACAGGACCGTGCCAGCACGCAGGGAACGGCGGGGAACCGCGCCCGTATACGCCACCTCCCAGACCTGGTCATGCCGTGGCCGGATCGCCACCTTGTGTGTCGTGCACGTAGCTGTCACACAGGAAGCAAGGCGGGGTGGGCCAGGGGAGGGGCGATACGGCATGCCTGGATTCGGTGACGGCGCGGCGGTGCCTTCCGTGTGGGCAGCACGACGGTTTGGGGAGCAAGCTGGCGCGCTCGCGGCTCGGGTGCCGATGCAGCTGAGCAAGGCCCATGCGCGGGCTCGCGAGGTACATCTGGCTGCGCGATTGAAGAAGCGGAGCCCCTACGGCTCCACCCTGGCGGAGGCGGTCCGCGAGGAATTGGCGGTCGCAGCCCAAGAGCTGGGCGGAGCCGTACGCGTTGTCCGCGGCTACGACTATGCCGTGATCAACGACCACGCCCTCTTTCCCTACAAGTACGCGAACGGCCCGACAGCGCTGGACCGCGCCCGGCTCCCCTCCGATGCATCCTCAACCCGCCGGCGGATGCTGATCGGGCACGGGCCGGAGCCACAGGAGGGTCTGTTCGCACTGGAGGACGACCTCACGACCGAGGAGTACGAGAAGCTCCATGAGGCGTTCGAGGAGCTAGGGGCGTCCACGAAGCTCGTCTGTGTGTTCTTCACCGCCGACGCAGAAGGCGGCATCCACGCCATTCATTGGGGCGAGGCCCACTTGGAGCCTGACCGGACTTTCACGTGGCTGCACAACGAGCCCCTGCCTGTGGCGCGCCTACCGCTGGAGTGACCGCCGCGGTGTGCGGCAGAGACGATAGCGCGTGGCGTCCCGGGCCGTCTGTGGGCCGTGCGAGGCGGCCCAGGGGTGACCAGAGGCGACCAATGGTGACGGGTCGACTACGGGCATGGCTCAGGAGTCCGCAGGTCAGGGGTCCCGTGAGCTACTCGTTTCCGTCGAGGGGTAGCGGTCAGGCAAGATGGGGTGTATCTGCCCACACATCGATCGCCGGACGGTTTCTCTTGGCTGAGTTCATCTACACCATGCGCAAGACGCGCAAGGCGCACGGCGACAAGGTGATCCTCGACGACGTCACCCTGAGCTTCCTCCCCGGAGCGAAGATCGGTGTCGTGGGGCCGAACGGCGCCGGTAAGTCCACGGTGCTCAAGATCATGGCGGGCCTGGAGCAGCCGTCCAACGGTGACGCGTTCCTTTCACCCGGTTACAGCGTCGGCATCCTGCTCCAGGAGCCCCCGCTGGACGAGTCCAAGACCGTGCTGGAGAACGTCCAGGACGGTGTGGGCCCGATCAAGGGCAAGCTGGACCGCTTCAACGAGATCGCCGAGCTGATGGCGACCGACTACTCCGACGCGCTGCTCGACGAGATGGGCAAGCTGCAGGAGGAGCTGGACCACGCCAACGCCTGGGACCTGGACGCCCAGCTGGAGCAGGCGATGGACGCCCTCGGCTGCCCCCCCGGGGACTGGGCGGTGACCAACCTCTCCGGTGGTGAGAAGCGCCGCGTCGCGCTCTGCAAGCTGCTGCTGGAGGCCCCCGACCTGCTGCTGCTCGACGAGCCCACCAACCACCTGGACGCCGAGTCCGTCCAGTGGCTGGAGCAGCACCTGGCCAAGTACGCGGGCACCGTCGTGGCGATCACCCACGACCGGTACTTCCTGGACAACGTCGCCGAGTGGATCCTCGAGCTCGACCGCGGCCGCGCCTACCCCTACCAGGGCAACTACTCCACGTACCTCGAGACCAAGCAGTCCCGTCTCAAGGTCGAGGGCGCGAAGGATGCCAAGCGCGCCAAGCGGCTCAAGGAAGAGCTGGAGTGGGTCCGCTCCAACGCCAAGGGCCGGCAGGCCAAGTCCAAGGCGCGTCTGGCCCGCTACGAGGAGATGGCCGCCGAAGCCGAGAAGATGCGCAAGCTCGACTTCGAGGAGATCCAGATCCCGCCGGGCCCGCGCCTGGGCAGCATCGTGGTCGAGGTCAGCAACCTCTCCAAGGCGTTCGGTGAGAAGGTCCTGATCGACGACCTCTCCTTCACGCTGCCGCGCAACGGCATCGTCGGTGTCATCGGCCCCAACGGCGCCGGCAAGACCACGCTGTTCAAGATGATCCAGGGCCTGGAGGCCCCGGACTCCGGCTCGATCAAGGTCGGTGAGACGGTCAAGATCTCGTACGTCGACCAGAGCCGCGCCAACATCGACCCCAAGAAGACCCTCTGGGCGGTCGTGTCGGACGAGCTGGACTACATCAACGTCGGCCAGGTCGAGATGCCGTCCCGCGCCTACGTCAGCGCCTTCGGCTTCAAGGGCCCGGACCAGCAGAAGCCGGCCGGCGTGCTGTCCGGTGGTGAGCGCAACCGCCTCAACCTGGCGCTCACCCTCAAGCAGGGCGGCAACCTGCTGCTCCTCGACGAGCCGACCAACGACCTCGACGTCGAGACCCTGTCCTCCCTGGAGAACGCGCTGCTGGACTTCCCCGGCTGCGCCGTGGTCGTCTCCCACGACCGCTGGTTCCTGGACCGGGTCGCCACCCACATCCTCGCCTACGAGGGCGAGTCCAAGTGGTTCTGGTTCGAGGGCAACTACGATTCCTACGAGAAGAACAAGGTCGAGCGGCTCGGTGCGGACGCGGCCCGTCCGCACCGCGCCACGTACAAGAAGCTCACCCGGGGCTGATCGCCTGATGGCCCGTCATATCTACAGCTGCCCGCTCCGCTGGTCGGACATGGACGCCTTCGGGCATGTCAACAACGTCGTCTTCCTCCGCTATCTGGAGGAGGCGCGCATCGACTTCATGTTCCGGCTGGCGCCCGGGGAGGGCAGCGCGTCGTTCACGGGCGGGTCGGTCGTCGCCCGTCACGAGATCGACTACCTGCGCCCGCTGGTCCACCGGCACGAACCGGTGACCGTCGAGACGTGGGTGACCAAGGTGGGGGCGGCCTCGATGACCGTCGCGTACGAGATCAAGGACGAGGGGACCGTCTACGTGCGGGCCTCCACGATCGTCGTCCCGTACAACCTCGAGCAGGGCCGGCCGCGGCGGATCACCGCCGAGGAGCGGACGTTCCTGGAGGAGTACTACGACGACGCGGCCACCGCCACCGCCACCGCCACCGCCAGTGCCGGCGCGGGCGCCGGCAAGGAGGAGGCCGCGGCCGCATGACGGCGTCGCTGCGACTCGCCGAGGCCAGGGAGGCGGAGGGTTTCGCCGCCTTCCTGGCCCGGCTGCTGCGCTGGGACAAGGCCGCGGTCGTCCGGCTGCAGGCGTTCGGCGCGGTGCTCGCGGTCTTCGGCCAGCCGCCCTTCGGGGGTGGGGTCGTGGCCGTGCGTACGGCGGAACTCACCGAGCCGCACGAGGTGGACGCCACCGTCTCCGCCGGGCAGTTGCTCGACGGCCTCGACGGGGAGGCGGGCACGCTGGCAGTGCCGGCCGCCGTCACCGGCCCCGCCTGGGCCGGGATGCTGCCGCCGCGCGGTGGCTGGCGCCGGGTGGAGGGACTGCCGTCGCCGGAGGACGTGCGGGCGGTGGCCGCCGCGGCGGTGACGGAGTTCCGCACGCGCAGCGAGGCCCTCGTGCCCGAGCACCGCACGCGTGCGGAGCTCGACGCGCTGGCGGACGACATCTGGTCCCGCCGGCTCGGCGCGACCGGCCTGCCGCTGCGGGCGGTGCACGCCGCCCACGCCCTCGGTTTCCTGCGCCCGGTGCGCGCCACCGTCCCGGCCCCGCGCTCGGCGGGCGGGGACGGGGAGCCGGCGATGGACCTGCTGGCGGCGGGGTCGTGGCTGCGGCTGCGCACGTCGTACGGCTCGGTCGCCGTGCGCAGCGGCAGCGGCCTGGGGCTGTCGGTCAGTCCCGTCTGACCGCGGGCTGCCGGGCCGCCGTGCCGTGCGGTCCGGCGTGCCGTGCGGTCCGGCGCGCCGCCGGTCAGCCGGGCGTGTTCACCATCGACGCGGCCGCGTACACCAGGTAGTCCCACAGCTGTCGCTCGTGGTCGGGCTCCAGGCCCAGTTCGTCCAGCGCGTCGCGCATGAGGCGCAGCCAGGCGTCGTGCGCCTCCTGGTCGACCTGGAAGGGCGCGTGCCGCATCCGCAGCCGGGGGTGCCCGCGGTTGTCGCTGTAGGTGCGCGGACCGCCCCAGTACTGCATGAGGAAGAGGGTCATCCGCTCCTCGGCGGGGCCCAGATCCTCCTCGGGGTACATCGGCCGCAGGACCGGGTCCTGCGCGACGCCCTCGTAGAAGCGGTGGACGAGCCGCCGGAAGGTCGGCTCGCCGCCCACCGCCTCGTAGAACGACTGCTGGTCGAGTGTGCCCCGCGGAATCTCGTTCACGTGTCCCATGGTCTCAGACGGTCCGGCGGAGCCGGGAGTCAGTCGCGCAGGATCCTGATCGTCGTCCAAGCGCCCACGTGCACGCGGTCCCCGTCCCCCAGCGCGACGGGCACGAAGGGCGTGATCGAGTCCTCGCCGTTGTTGACCGTGGTGCCGTTGGTGGAGTTCTGGTCGACCACCGACCAGCTGCCGTCCGGCTGCTGCACGAGCACGGCGTGCTGGTGGGAGACGCCCGGGTCCTCCGGCGCCCGTGCCAGGTCGACGTCGGGCGCCTCGCCGGTGCTGTGCCGGCGGCGCCCGATGGTGATCTGCGGGCCCGTGAGTGGCAGGCGCTGCTCGGGGGAGTAGGAGGGGAAGTACAGGCCTTGGGCCTCGGGGCCGCTGCGGGCCATCATCGCCGTGAAGTACTCCCGGTCGGCGCCGATCACGGCGGTCCAGGTGCCGGGGCCCGCCGGCGCGAGCTCGGGCTCGTACGCGGAGGGCGGGGTGAGCAGGAAGTCGCCGGACCCGCCGGTCACCGACTCCGGCTCCAGCGGCTCGGCGGGCCGGTTCACCTGGGAGGGGCGTGTCATGGACGACTCGTAGCGCTGGTACGGCGGCATGCCGGGCTGGGCCGCCGGGCCAGGGGGTGACCCCGGCCCGCCGACGGGCGACTGCGGGACGAAGGTCGTGCCCGCGTGCGTGACGAAGTTGTAGCGGCACTCCTCGCAGAACTGCGCGTAGCCCTCGCGCGGCGTCCCGCAGTGGGGGCACGGCTCGACGGCCGCCGTGGCGTCCGGGTCGTAGGACCGGCCGCCGAAGCCGCGTCCGGGGTCGTAGCCGGTGCCGGAGCCGAGCCCGGGGTCGTAGCCGGAGCCGCGGCCCGGGTCGTAGCCGGAGGCGTACCCGGGGTCGTACCCGCCCGAGTACGGCGGCGGGGGTGGGGGCGGCGGATAGGAGGAGGCAGGTGGGGCGGAGGTGGCCGCCGGTGAGGTCATGCGCAGCCCGCACACCTCGCACCAGTCGTCCGTCGCGGACTCATGACCGTTCGGGCAAGTCGACATGTCGTTTTCTCTCCCCCTCCGCCCCGTTTTACCCCACCACGCTACTTCTTGACGCGGACAGTCTTCGTCGAACGCGTCTCCAGGGTCATCTCGTCGGCGTCCGCGACCCTGGCCTTCAGCCGCACAGTACCCGTCACCGCGTCGACCACGTCCACCACCTTGGCCAGCAGCTTCGCGGTGTCCTCGTTGCCCGAGGCGCTGGCCAGCTGCACCGCGCGGCCCAGCTTGGCGGTCGCGGAGTCGAAGTCGCCCTGCTTGCGGGCCTCCAGGCCCTGCTGGATGACCTGGGCCAGCTCCGCCTGGCCGGTGTAATGGGCGACCTGCGGGTTGATCCGCGTGGAGGCGACCATGTCGTCGGTCCACACCGCCCGCACCAGGCCCTGCCCGAGGACCTGCGTCGTGCCGTCGGGCTGCCGCTGGACGAGCGAGATCCGGGCCGCCAGCATCTCCTGGCCCACTCCGGCCGTCGGCACGACCACGTTGACGTGGTAGTCGCGGGACTCGTCGCCCCAGGAACCGGTCGGGTAGTCGCCGGCCCGGGGACCGGCCTCGGCGCGCCGGGCGGTGAGGTCCTCGACGGTGGGCGCCACCTGCTTCACGTACTGGATCTCCGCGCCCTGCGGGGTCCACACGCGCAGGGCCACGTCCGCGACCTCCTTGCCCATGGCCGTCTCCATCATCTGCCGGAAGTCCTCTTCCAGGCCGGAGGGGTCGGCGACGATGTCGACGGAGCCGAGCAGCGCCGAGGCGATGCCGGTCAGCTCCTTGACCTCCCAGTCGGTGCCCACGCCGCGCGCGTCGCAGGTGAAGCGGCCCGCGCAGGCGTCGAGGGCGGCGCGCAGGTCCTCCGGCTTCTCGTGCTCGTTGCGGCCGTCGGTCAGCAGGATGCCATGGCGTATCGGCACATCGGCGGTGGACAGCAGCCGGTCGGCCAGCCGCAGCCAGGTGCCGATCGCGGTGCCGCCGCCCGCGCTGAGCCGGCGCAGCGCCTGCTTGGCCTGGTGGCGGGTGGTGGGATCGGCCGCCGCCAGGCCACCGTCGGCCGGGTAGACCTCCTTGGCCTGGTGGGTGCCGGCCACCACCGCGAAGGCGACCCCGTCGCGGATGGTGTCGATGGCCGCAGCCGTCGCGTCGCGGGCACTGCGCATCTTGGTCGGCGGGTAGTCCATGGAGCCCGAGCAGTCCACCATGATCACCACCGCGGCCGCGGGGCGGGCACCGGGCACATCGGCGGGGGACTGGCTGGCCAGCGGCAGCCCACCCGAGGTGCCACCGCCCGTCGAGGTCACGGTGACGATCCCGTTGACCTCGCGGCCGCCCTCCGGGAGGAACTCGTTCTGGTAGATGTCGACGGAGAACTGCGGCACGTTGGACTTGGAGAAGTTGGCCATCGGGTGCGCTCCTTGCGCTTGTCAACCAAGAAGAAGGATCAACGAGTTGAGGAGTGGAGGAGAGAGGTCAGGCCACCGGGAAGGGCAGTACGGCCACGGTGATGTTGTCGTGTCCTCCGCCGTCGATGGCGACGCCGACGAGAGTGCGGGCGCAGTGCAGCGGCCGGATGCGGGCGTCCGCGGGCATCACCGAGGCGAGTTCCGCTGCCGACTCCGCGTAGTTCCACAGTCCGTCGGTGCACACGACCACTACACCCGGTCCGTCCGGTTCGAAGGAAGCGGTGTGCGGGTCCAGTTCGACCGCGTCCGCCCCGAGCCACCCGGTGATGGCGTGGGCCCGTTCGTCCGCGTACGCCTCGGCCTGCGTCATCAGACCGAGCGAGACCATGCGCTCGGCCCAGGAGTCGTCCTCGGTCAGCCGGGCGGCGGGGACCGAGCGGTCGTCGGGGATCCAGTACGCGCGGCTGTCGCCGATCCAGCCGACCGTGAAGGTCTTGCCGGAGGTGACCGCGCTGACGCAGGTGCAGGCGGGCGCGTTCTGGTGCCGCCGGCTCTCCTCCTCCGGGGTCTCGGCGGCGAGGTCG
Organism: Streptomyces sp. RLA123; assembly: GCF_056270165.1. NCBI lineage: Bacteria > Bacillati > Actinomycetota > Actinomycetes > Kitasatosporales > Streptomycetaceae > Streptomyces > Streptomyces sp. RLA123. The sequence continues at coordinate 5,208,236 of NZ_JBWDOR010000003.1, forward strand.
GCGACGGCCTGCGCGGCCACCAGCAGGGCCTCGCGCATCGCCTCCTCGGGCCGCACGCCGCGCGACAGGGAGGGCACCAGGGCCTTCACCGCCGCATCCGCGGCGGTCTCCGAGGCGTCGTCGGGCCGGTAAGCGGACGAGACGCCGTCGCACACCACGGCGACGACCGACCCAGTGCCGTCCGGCAGCGTGGTCGTCGACAGCGCGAAGGCGTCCTCGTTGCGGTGATGCCGCAGGCCCCGGTCGGTGACCGCGGCCACTCCGCCGAGCTCCACCTCCTGGTGGTCACGCGGGCGCGGCTGGGCGTGGCCGCAGTGCTCGCAGTAGCCGTCGGCGTCGATGGTGCCGACCTCGCAGGCCACGCAGTACGGCCGGGGGGCCGGCGCGGCGCCGGGCTGCTCGACGCGCGGGTCGGCGATGCGGGCCTGGGTGAGCCCCGATGTGCCGAGGCCGAAGGCGAGGGTGTCGGACTCCCCGGCGGGCGGGGCGAGTTCGTACGCCTCCGGCTCCGCGGGCGGCGCGAGCGCATAGCCGTCCGGCCGCCGGGGGGCGGTCAGATCGGCGCCGCAGGCGTCGCAGAACTTGTCGGCGGGCTCCAGAGGCTCGGCGCACTCCGGGCATACGGTCGTCTGGGGCATGGCGTTACACCCACGTCCGGGGGCGGAAGCGGTTGGCCCGCTCCACCAGTTCGATCCTTGTCCTGCCCTGGTCGGCGAGGCGGGCCAGCACCCGGTAGGACTGCTCCAGGCCGAAGCGCAGGCCGCGTTCGTCGAGGTCCCGGCCCAGCAACGCCGGCGAGCCGGCTCCGCCGGGCACGCCGCCCTGCTGCCCGGCGAGCACCCAGTCCAAGGCCGTGCCCAGGACCTCCGTGGACAACTGCTCGCGCAGCCGCGTGTCGAGGCCCAGCTGTTGCAGATCCTCGACCTGCTGCGCGGCGGCCCGCAGGTCGCCGTGCAGCGCCTCCTGCGGCGGGCGGTCGCGCAACCGCGCCCGTACCGCCGCGACCCGCGCCGCGGTGTAGTGGATGGACGCCTCGGGCACCGACTCCAGCGCCGCGACGGCCCCCGCGCGGTCGCCCGCGGCCAGCTGGACCCGGGCGAGGCCGAAGGCGGCGCTGACGTAGCTGTGGTCCGTGGCCCACACCAGGCGGTAGTACTCGGCGGCGTTGTCCAGCTGACCCAGTACCTCGGCGCAGATGCCGAGCGCCAGCTTCGGTGCCGGCTCGCCGGGGAAGGCGTCGTAGACCGCGTCGAAGGCGAGGGCGGCGGTCTCGTAGTCGCCGGTGGCGAGCGCGGCCAGGCCGCGGTGCCACACCACCCGCCAGTCGTCGCCGTGCTCCTCCTGGAGCGCGGCCAGCGCCTCGGTGGCCGCACGCGCGTCCGCGGTGTCGAGCCGGGCGCGCACCAGGCGCAGCCTCAGCTCCGTGGACTCCGCGGGGGCCGCCTGCAGGGCCGCCACCAGCTCCGCGGGCGCGGCGGCCGCCATGCCCGCGAGGAAACCGGCGTTGGGATCGGCCGAGTCGACGTGCGGCACCGGCAGCGCCAGCGCGGCGGCCCGTACGTCGAGCCGGGTGACCGCCGGACCGGCGGGACCGGCCCCGGGCGCCGGAGTGGATCCGGTCCGCTGCGCCGGGACGGTGTACGGGGCGCCCGCCACCGTCTGGCCGTAGGTGCCGTTCGCAGGCGACACGGCGGGCAGGGCGGGTACGGGGGGCGCCGCGGCCAAAGCGGGGGCGGGCGCCGTGGCAATGTCGTTCGCCGTGCCGCCGGACCTGCCCTTCGTCCGGCCGCCGCCGAGCGAGGAGGCGTCGCCGTCCGCGGGCGCCAGCAACTCGGTGTCCACCACGCGCAGCTCGGGCCCGAACAGCGTCGACAGCGCGGGACGCGGCGTGCCGGTGCCCATGGCGACGACCTCGCGCAGCACGCCCAGCAGTTGGTCGCCCATCTCCTCCGCCGAGGCGAAGCGGCGGCCCGGGTCGGGGTCGGTGGCCCGCACCAGCAGCCGGTAGAAGGACTCGTAGCGCGAGAAGACCTCGATGTGGCCGGGGTCCGGGAGGCTGTCCACGAAGACGTTCGTGTAGCCCTGGAAGTCGAAGGTGAGCACCGCCAGGGTGCGCGCGACCGTGTAGAGGTCGGAGGCGACGGAGGGGCCGACCTCCGGCACCTCGGGGGCCTGGTAGCCGACGGTGCCGTAGATCGCGCTGTCGCTGTCGTCCATACGGCGGACCGCGCCCATGTCGATGAGTTCGAGCCGGTCCTCGGTCTGGATGGCGTTGTCGACCTTGAAGTCGCAGTAGAGCAGATTGCGGCTGTGCAGGTGGCCGAGCGCGTCCAGCGCCTCTATGGCGTAGGCGATCGCCTGGTCGACGGGCAGCGGCTCGCGCCTGCCGTCGGCGGAGCGGCGCTCGTTGGCGATCTCCTTGAGCGACTTGCCGCCCACGTACTCCATCACGATGTAGCCGTCGAGGCTGCCGCTGCGCGGGTCGAGGTGCTCGACGAAGTTGTAGATCCGCACGATGTTGGGGTGCTCGATCTCGGCGAGGAAGCGCCGTTCGGAGACCGCGGCCGCCAGCGCGTCCTCGTCACCGGTGTCCAGCAGGCCCTTGAGCACGACCCAGCGGTCGCTGACCGCCCGGTCCACCGCCAGGTAGATCCAGCCGAGCCCGCCGTGGGCGAGGCAGCCCACCACCTCGTACTGGCCGTGCACCACGTCGCCCGCCTGGAGCTTGGGCGTGAACGAGTACGGGTGGCCGCACTTGGTGCAGAAGCCGTCCGTGCGCCCCGGGCGGTCGCCGCGGCTGCGGCCGACCGGCGCGCCGCAGTCGCCCTTGCTGCAGAACCGCTTCCGCTCCGGCACTTGCGGGTCCTGCAGCACCGAAGCGGCCGGGTCGGGTCGCGGGATCGGCGGAACAGCCACCAGTCCCGCGCCGAGCTTGCTGCGGGTCGGGCCGCTGGAGCCGGAGCGCGAACTGCGCACCGACACCGGGTTTCCGCCGACCGTGCTGCCGCTCAGCGAGCGCGACAGCCGCCCGGACACCGAGCGCCGGGAGGAACGAGAGGTGCCCGACGAGCGGGAGGACCGCGAGGAAGGGGCGGACCCCGACGAGCCGTCCTGTGCGGCTCCCGTACTCGTGCTCGAGCCGGAACCCGATCCGGTACTCGCTCCCGGTGCGCCCTTGCCGGCCCCGCCCCCCGCCGTCAACGGCGCGAGGCCGCAGGTGTCACAGAACAGCTCTCCGCCGCCGACGTCTTCGATCGTCCCGTCGCAGCCCGGACGCTGGCACTTCATCGCCCATCCCCCTTGTGATCGGCAGGTCCCGCCTGCCCCGGTACCAGCATGTCGGACACCGCCCGCTGATAGCGCAGCACCGCGCTCTCGGCGGCGCGCAGATCGCACGGCGCACTCCACAAAAGACGCCGTGCGTGGTCGTACCGCTCCATCAGCAGCGGATCCTCCGCCAAACCGTGACGTGCCACCTTCGCCCGGTAGGCGTCCAGCCGCCCGCGCAGCTCCGCGCGGACCGCCAGCGGCGCGGTGACCGCCGTCAGCGACTCGCGGGCGCGCAGCAACTCGTCGTCGGCGCGCTGCTCCAGGCCGTCCAGCAGCGGGGACAGCCGGTGCCACTGCCCGGTCCTGCGGAACTCCACGGCGGCGGCCAATTGGTCGTGCAGCGCGACCGGCGCACCGCTCACAGCGGGGACCTCCGACGCGGCGATCTTGGAGAGCACCTCGACGCGGGCGCTGCGCGCCTCGGTGAGGGTCCGGTCGGCGCGCGACAGCACGTCCCGCAGCCGCATCATCCGGTGATCGGCGTCGTCCCGTACGTGCAGGACGGCCTCGACCTCGCGGCGTATGTCCTCCAGGGCGCGGCCCGCCCGGTCGTAGCGCCCGGTGTCGGCCCGCCCGGCGGTCCAGAACAGCAGCGGGTCGGAGACGACCTGGCCGCGCAGCACCCCCAGTGACGTCAGCAGTTCCTCCAGATCGTCACCGGAGGGGTGAGTGCCCGGGCGTACCCCGACCGACCCGGCGAGCGAACGGACCCGCTGGGCCTCGGCGGCGAGCAGGTCGATGCGGGCCGGCAGCGCCGACCACACCGCGTCGGCGGCCGAGACGACGTCCAGCACCTGCGCGTACCAGTCGTTCATCCGCGCCAGCAGCTGTTCCAGGCTGAGCCGTTCGCTCAGCCGGGCGGGGCCGGTGAGCCCGCGGGCGGCCTCCGGGACCACGCCGCCGGAGACCGTGACGCCGGAGCCGCGCAGCAGTTCCGTCAGCTCCCGCAGCTCGCTCTGCGTGGGCCAGCGGCGGCGCGAGCGCAGCGCACGGGCGCTGGTGAGCGCGTCGGTGTACGCGTCGAAGTGCGCCCACAGCAAGGAGATGGCCTGCTCGGTGGCGGCCCAGCGCTCCTTGGTGGCGCCGGTGAGCGCCGCCCCCTCCAGCAGCCTGCGGCCGGAGTGGTCCTGGAGCGCGAGCAGGGACGCCTCGATCGCCTCCCGCTCGTCACCGAGCCGCGCCAGGGCACGGTCGACGTCCTCGCGGCTCATCGCCGGTCCGGATGGTCCCGCGAGCGCCATCGCACCTACTTCCTTCTCCGCCGGTCCCCGTGTCTGCGTCAGATGTCGGCCAGTTCCCCGTCGGTCGTGGGACGCCCTCGCGGGCGCCGGTCCGCCTCAGTCCCGGTACAGCGGCTCCGGCGGGCCCTCGATGCCGGGGAGATCCGCCTCCAGCCAGGTACGGTACGCCTGCATCCACCGGCTGTCCGGGCCGCCACTGCGGTAGTCCTCCAGCGCTTTGTTGACCCGTCGCACCAGGTCGGTGTCCTTCTCGTTCATGGCCACGCCGTAGTACTCCGTCGTGACGGGCTTCCCGACCAGGCGCACCGCCGGGTCCTGGGCGGCCTGCCCCGCGGCGAGCGCGTTGTCGGTGAACACGGCGTCGACTTCGCCCAGTTGGAGCTCGACCAGACAGTCCAGCTGGTTGGGGACGAGGACGATCCGCGGCCGCAGCCGGTCGTTCTCCTCCTCCAGCCTCGCCTCGCCGGTGCTCCCCTGGGCGGTGCAGATCCGCTTGCCGGTGATGGAGCCGTCGAAGCCCTTGATTCCGGAACCCTGCCGGGGGGCGAGCAGTTGCTGCCCCGCCTCGAAGTAGGCCGTGGAGAAGGCGATGTGCTTCTCCTTGATCCGCTTGCAGGTGATGCTGACCGTACGCACCAGCACGTCCACGTCACCGTTGTTGACGGCCTCGAAACGCTTGGCGGTCGGCACCGTCTTGTACACGATCGCGTTCTCGTCGCCGAGGATGTCCCCGGCGAGCGCCTTGGCCAGGTCGATGTCGAAGCCGACGATCTTGCGGCTGACCGGGTCGCGGTAACTCCACCGGTAGCCGTTCTGGTCGACGCCGACGACGAGCTTGCCGCGTTCCTTGATCCGTTCGACCGCGGGCCCGCTCTCCCGGGACGGCCGCAGACTCGCCTCCGGGTGGCCGCCGCAGTCGTCGTCGGCGGCCTGCTGCACGAACTGCTCCGCGTCGGCCGGTTCCGCCGTGTGCGTGACCGCCGCCTCGCGCTGCGCCTCCGCCCGGTCGGCCGCCCTGAGGTGCGGCGGCAACGCCGTGCCGGCGACCGCCAGCACGCACAGCCCGGCCATCGCGGCCACGCCTCCCCAGCCCCGCATGCCCTGCCCCCCGCGTGTCATCCGCGGCCTCCTTCCGCCGCTCATCGGTACTCCGACAACCGGCGCCCGATGCCGAGCACCGCACCCGCCGCGCCGAGCACCGCAAGGAGCGCGGCGCCTGCGCCCAGTCCGTTCAGCGCGCCGCGTCCGTCCTCGGCGGCCTGCTCGAACTCGTCCTGCTCATGGGCGACGGCCTTGGCCAGACTGCTGTCGACCCCGTCGAAGCAGACGCCCGTGTACTCCTTGGCCTGCTCGCCGTTCTCGTAACTCCCGCCGATCGTCTGGGCCACCGCGTCCAGATAACTGCCCGCGTCGTCCTTCGCGCGGGCCTGGAGGTTCAGGCTCCACCAGGCCCTGGCGTCCTTCATCGCGATGGTGATGCTCTCGCGGCTCTCCGCGTCGTCCGCGAGGCGCAGCGCCCGGGCGAGCAGACCGGACTTCCCGTCGGCCCTGGTGCCGGCCATGTCCTGGATCTGCCGGAGATACGCGGTGTTGTACGCGTCACCGCTGCCGCGGGCCACCAGCGTCAGGTTCTCGTTGCTGCGGGCCTGGAGGGACTCGATGCGCGCCTCGTTGAGGACCTGCAGGGACCGCGCCCCGTGCGCGTACGAGTCGTCCAGCCGGGCGCGCGCCACGCCGTGCCCGGCGACCAGCCACAGCAGCACGGCGACGGTGGCGGCGGTCCCCGCCAGCAGGCCGATGTTGAAGACCCGGTGGGTGCGCCGGTACGAGCGCCGCTGCGCCCAGAGCAGGGCGACGAGCGCGACGGCGCCGAGCGCCCAGGCCCCCCACGGCAGTGCCTGGGCGTCGTCGTAGTCCCGGCCGAGCCGGGCCGTCTCGATCGTCCACAAATCCTTGGCGTCCGGCAGGATCTGCTCGTTCATCAGGTCGTTGGCGCGCCGCAGGTACGCCCCGCCGACCGGGAAGCCCTGCCGGTTGTTGGAGCGCGCGCGCTCGATGAGGCCGGTGTACTCGGAGAGCCGCTGGTTGAGCCGCTCCAGCCGGTCGCGCGAACCGGGCGAGCCCTCCGAACTCGCCGCCGCCTCCGTGATGCTCCGCGAGGCGACGTCGATGTCCTTGTCGTAGCGGTCGCTGACGCCCTTGGGCTCCACGCCCCCGGCGAGGAAGCCGCCGGAGGCGGTGGCCCCGGCGTCGGCGAGCGACCGGTAGATGTCCGCCGCGCGCGCACTGAGCGGCTCGCTGTGGTGGATCACGTCGTCGGCCGCGGCCGCGCGGTCGGTGATCTGCCAGGCAGTCACCCCGCCGAACGCCACGACCAGCACCACGAGCAGGGCCCCGATCACGCGCAGCCGGCCCGGCTCGGTGGTCGCGACCGTGCGCCACGCGCGCAGTTGGTCGACCCAGGCCCACGACCGCGCGTGCCCGGGCACGCCGGAGTCGCGCCCCGGTCCGTCGCCGGGCATCCGCACGGTCGGCGGTTCCGTGTTCGTCGGCGTCCGCATCCGCCAGCCCTCCCCCCGACTCGATCCCCGCGCACGCGCGCCGAGCCCATGACCAGCAGTATGGCCGCCGGCGCCGACATTCACCCGTGAATTGGGTGGATCTTGTCGCCGGTTCCGCCCGCCCCGCCCCGGTCGATGCCCCCCGGCCGGCCCGTTTCGCGCGTAACCTCTCGCAGCTCACCACGCACGCGGGTGCGTGTTCGGTTCCCGGCGTACGGGTGCGCGCGCGTGCGTGAGGGCTACGCCACGGGCGCCACCGGCTCGTAGTGCGCGCGGAGCCGGGCCTGCGCCGCCGGCCCGGCTCCGGAGCGGTCCAGACCGAGCAGGGCCGCACCGAGGACGGGCGGGGCGGTGACGACCCGCGGCACGGCCCGGGGCGCGCGGACGGCCAGCAGGGCGGTCACCGGGTCCATCAGCAACGGGTGGCGGGCGGCCAGGACACCGCCGCCGAGCACGACGTCGGCCTCCTCGTCCAGCAGACCGAGCCGGTCCAGCGCGACCGTGGCCATGACCACGATCTCCTCCGCCTGACGTTCCACGATGTCCCGTGCAACCGAATCGCCCGATTCTGCGGTTTTGAAGAGTACAGGGGTCAATTCGTGTTTCCGGGAGAAATCAATGTGTCCCAAGTGCAGTGCTGCGATCAGTGCGTACATCGAGGTCAGCCCGAAGTGCGCGGGCAGTGAGGCGGCCAGCGCGGTGGGGCCGCCGCGCCCGTCCTCGGCGCGCGCCGCCCACCACAACGCCTCGTCGGCCAGGCCCGATCCGCCGCCCCAGTCACCGGAGAGATGGCCGATGGCGGGGAAGCGGGCGGTGCGGCCGTCGGGCAGCATGCCGGCGCAGTTGATGCCGGCGCCACAGACGACGGCGACGCCACGCGGTTCGTCCACGCCGGCGCGCAGCAGTGCGAAGGTGTCGTTGGCGACGCGGGTGGTGACACCCCACCCCCGTGCGTGCACGGCGAGTTCGAGCTGCTGCTCCTCCACGGGCAGGTCGGCGTTGGCCAGACAGGCCGACACATGTCCTACCAGCGCCTCGCCGGGGCGCACGGCGGCACCGGCAGCGTCGGCCGCCCGCGCGACGATACGGGCGACCACCTCGACCGCCGCCTCCACACCGACGATCTGCGGCTGGAAGCCGCCGCCGCGGGCGGTGCCGAGCACCGACCCGTCGGCGGCCACGAGGGCGACGTCGGTCTTGCTGTTGCCCGCGTCGATCGCGAGGACCCCGCCGTCGAGGGCATGGTTCAGATCCACGCGAGGTGCTCCCGGTTGTGCGCGATCAGACGGTCGGTCAGGGCTTCCGCGTACTCGTGCTGGCCGATCAGGGGGTGGGAGAGCAGCGCCTTGAAGACGCGGTCCCGGCCACCGTGCACAGCGGCCGTCAAGGCCAGGTCCTCGTAGGCGGTGACGTTCGCGATCAGGCCGCCGTAGAGCGGATCCAGCGGCTCGACGGGCAGCGGGTGCGTGCCGCTCGCGTCGACGGTGGCGGGCACCTCGATGACGGCGTCGTCGGGGAGGAAGGGCAGGGTGCCGTTGTTGAGGGTGTTGACGACCTGGATGTCGCCGGTGTCCCGCAGCAGCGAGGAAGCGAGGGCCACGGCGGCCTCGGAGTAGTACGCGCCGCCGCGGTGGGACAGCAGCTCAGGCTTCTCGTCGAGGCTCTCGTTCCCGTACATCTCCAGCAGTTCCGCCTCGATCGCGGCCACCTCGGCGGCCCGGGACGGCTTCGACCGCAGTTCCCGCACAACCTCGTCGTGCGCGTAGAAGTAGCGCAGGTAGTAGGAGGGCACGACGCCGAGCCGGTCCAGCAGGGTCCTGGGCAGGTGCAGATCGTCGGCGATGGCGTCGCCGTGCGCGGCGAGCAGCTTGGGCAGCACGTCCTCGCCCGAGGGGCCGCCGATCCGGACCCCCCGCTCCCAGGTGAGGTGGTTCAGGCCCACATGGTCCAGGTGGATCTGCTCGGGGGTCACCCCCAGGAAGGAGGCGAACTTCCGCTGGAAGCCGATCGCCACGTTGCAGAGGCCGACAGCCTTGTGTCCGGCCTGGAGCAAGGCCCGGGTGACGATCCCGACGGGGTTGGTGAAGTCGATGATCCAGGCATCGGGTGCGGCCCTGCGGACCCGCTCGGCGATGTCCAGCACCACCGGAACGGTGCGCAGGGCCTTGGCCAGCCCGCCGGCGCCGGTGGTCTCCTGGCCGACACAACCGCACTCCAGCGGCCAGGTCTCGTCCTGCGCGCGGGCGGCCTGTCCGCCGATCCGCAGTTGCAGAAGCACGGCGTCGGCACCCGCCACGCCGGCGTCCAGATCGGAGGTGGTGGTGATGACGCCGGGGTGGCCCTGCTTGGCGAAGATCCGCCGGGCGAGGCCGCCGACCAGCCGCAGCCGGTCCTCGGCCGGATCGACGAGCACCAGCTCCTCGATCGGCAGGGTCTCGCGCAACCGCGCGAACCCGTCGATGAGTTCGGGGGTGTACGTGGACCCGCCGCCCACGACAGCCAGCTTCATCCCTTGACTCCCGTCAATGTCACGCCTTCGATGAAGGCCTTTTGTGCGAAGAAGAAGACGACGATCACCGGTGCCATGACCAGCACCGTTGCGGCCATCGTCAGGTTCCAGTTCGTGTGATGGGCGCCCTTGAAGGATTCCAGGCCGTAACTCAGCGTCCAGGCCGCCGGGTTCTCGCTCGCGTAGATCTGCGGTCCGAAGTAGTCGTTCCAGCAGTAGAAGAACTGGAACAGCGCCACGGCGGCGATGGCGGGCTTCGCCATGGGCAGCACGACGCGCAGCATCGTGCGCAGCTCGCCGCAGCCGTCGACCCTCGCCGCGTCCGTGTACTCCTTGGGGATGGTGAGCAGGAATTGCCGCAGCAGGAAGATGGTGAACGCGTCACCGAAGGCCATCGGGATGATCAGCGGCCACAGGGTGCCCGACAGGTGCAGCTGCTTGGCCCAGAAGAGATACATGGGGACGATGACGACCTGCGGGGGCAGCATCATCGTGGAGATCACGAGCATCATCGACAGATTCCGCCCGCGGAACCGGAACTTGGCCAGCGCGTAGGCGACGGGCGTGCTCGAGACGACCGTCAGCACGGTGCCGAGGCCGGCGTACAGCAGGGTGTTGCGCCACCAGGTGAGGAAGCCGGGGGTGTCCCAGACGGTGCCGAAGTTGCCCCATTCCCAGGTTCTGGGCCACAGGTCGCGGGTCAGGGCCTGGTTGTCGCTCATCACCGCGGTGAGGAAGACGAAGACGAACGGGAGGACGAAGAAGAGGGCGGCGGCTATGCCGAGGGCGTGGACCGCGATCCAGTGCAGCGCCGCCCGGCGGGTGGCGGCCCGCCGGGACCGGTCCGACAGGCTGGTCGCCGGGGTGGCGGTGGGCGGGGCGAGTGTCGCGTGGGTCATCGGTATCAGTCCTCCGCCGACAGGAAGCCGCTGCGGCGGCGCATCAGGAGTGCGGTGAAGGCCATGGCGAGCGCGAACAGCACCAGGGCGATCACGCAGGCCGCGCCGGTGTCGAAGCGCTGGAAGCCGAGGTTGTAGACCAGCTGCGGCAGCGTCAGCGTGGACTTCTCCGGATAGCCGGGCTCGAACTGCTGGCCGGAGCCGCCGATGATGCCGCTGGCGACCTTTCCGGCGACCAGGGGCTGTGTGTAGTACTGCATGGTCTGGATGACCCCGGTCACCACGGCGAACATCACGATGGGCGAGATGTTCGGCAAGGTGACGTAGCGGAACCGTGCCCAGGCGCCGGCGCCGTCCAGCTCGGCGGCCTCGTACTGCTCCTTGGGAACGTCCAGCAGCGCGGCCATGAAGATCACCATCAGGTCGCCGATGCCCCACAGCGCCAGCAGCGTCAGGGCCGGTTTGGACCAGGACGGGTCGTTGAACCAGCCGGGCTGCGGGAGGCCGATGCTGCCCAGCAGGTGGTTCACCGGGCCGGTTCCGGGGTTGAGCAGGAAGGCGAAGGCCATCGTCGCGGCGACCGGCGGGGCCAGGTACGGCAGGTAGAAGGCGGTCCGGAAGAGCCCCGCGCCCGTCTTGATCTTGGTGATCAGCAAGCCGATGCCCAGACCGAAGACGACCCGCAGGCTGACCATGACCACGACCAGCCACAGGGTGTTGCGCAGCGCGGGCCAGAAGAAGGGGTAGTCGTTGAAGACATACGACCAGTTCTTGACGCCGTTCCAGGTCGGCGGGGCGAAGCCGTCGTACTTCATGAAGGAGAAGTAGACGGTCGAGAGCAGCGGATAGGCGAAGAAGACGATGAAGCCGATCAGCCACGGGGAGAGGAAGGCGAGGGTGCGAAGCGCCTCGCGGCGGCGCTTCGCCCTCAGCAGGGGGTGGACGCTCGCACTCATCACTGGGCCTGCGCGATGTCCTTGTCGACCTGCGTGTCGACACCCTTGAGGCCGGCGGTCAGGTCGGACTGCTTGCCGGACTCGTAGGCGTAGCCGAAGTCCTGCAGCGTCAGCTGGTAGGTGCCGCCGTTGATGCTGGCGGGGGTGGTGGTGCTGTTGGGGTTCTGCGCGATGTCCACGAAGGTGCGGAAGAGGGGATCGGCGTCCAGCTTCGGAGACTTCAGCGCGGCGAGCGTGGAGGGCACGTTGTGGATGGCGTTGGAGAAGCTGACGACCGCGTCGGTGTCGGTGGCCATGAACTTCACCAGTTCCCAGGCGGCGTTCTTCTTGGCGCTGGTGTTGGCGACGCCGATGATCGTGCCGGACAGGTAGCCCTTGCCATAGGTGTCGGCCTGGTCGTCCGGCACCGGGAAGGGGGCGACGCCGATGTCGAACTTCGCGCCCGCTTCCTTGGCCATGCCGGCCCGCCACTCGCCGTCCATCGCCATGGCCACCTGGCCGGTGTGGAAGGGGTTCTTGGCGCCCCACTCGTCACCGAAGGTGGACCGGTACTTCTCCAGCTTCTGGAAGCCGCCGAGCGCCTTGACCATGTCCTGCTGCCAGGTGAACATGGCCGCGAAACCGGGGTCCTTGGCGACGTCGGACTTGCCGTCGGTGCCGAAGTACTTCGCGCCCCACTGGGCGGCCAGGTGCGTGGTGGTCGACTCGTAGCCGTGGAAGTTCGGCATGAAGCCCAGCTGGGAGTAGGAGTCGCCCTTGGCCTTGGTGAGCTTGACCGCGTCGGCCTTGAACTCCGACAGCGTCTTGGGCGGGGCGGAGATCCCGGCGGCCTTGAAGGCGTCCTTGTTGTAGTAGAGGCCGTAGGCGTCGCCGAGCAGCGGCAGCGTGCACCGCTTCCCGTCGAACTGGGTGTACTCCAGCATCGGCTTGGGGAAGGTCGTGGCCGTGTTGATGCCGGACTTCTTCAGGAAGGGGTCCAGATCGGCGAAGGCGTTGGACGAGCAGAACTTGCCGACGTTGTCGGTGGTGAAGGAGGAGACGACGTCCGGGGCGTTCGGGCCGCCGGCCCGCAGCGCCTGGTTGATCTTGTCGTCGGTGATGTTGCCCTGCACCTTGACATGGATGTTGGGGTGCGCCTTCTCGAAGGCCGAGACATTGGCGCTGATCGCCTTCACCTCGCTCGGCGCGGACCAGCCGTGCCAGAAGGTGATGGTGACGTCCTTGTTGGGGTCGTCGCTCGCCGTGTTGTTGCTGGAGCCCGTACACGCGCTCGTCAGCAGGGATATCGCGGCGGCGGCGGCGATGGCGGCCGCGGCCGTCTTGGTGGAACCGGACACTTCGCTTCCTCCGGGGGACTTCGGGGGCGGTTCGAGGGTGTGCGATGCCTGCGGAGGGGCCCGCCGGGTGGTGCCGGTGACGGGTGTCCCCCGCTGCGAGTGCGGGTGGTGGGTGGGTGGTTCGGTTCAGCGGGAGGTGTCGAACACCTCGTCGCGGGTGGTGGCGAGGGCGCTTTGCAGTGCCCCGCACAGGACGGGGTGCTCCGGCACCCCGCCGAGCACCAGCCGGGGCCGGGGCACGGCCAGTTCGGCCAGTTCCGCCTGGACGAGTGCGCGCAGGGGTTCCCCGCCGGCGGCGATCACTCCGCCGGCCAGGACGATCAGTTCGGGGTCGAGCACGGTCACCAGTGAGGCGAGTCCGATGGCGAGTCCGGTGGCGAAGCGCCGCAGCAGTTCCGCCTGCGGTCCGCCGTCGTCGGCGCCCGCGCCGATCCCGCCGTCGCTTCCGGTGACCGAGGCCGCCGAGGACAGCAGGGCCGAGGCCGCTCCGGCCTGGGTGCCCCGGGGCACGGTCAGCCCCAGCGCGCGGGCGATCCGCAACACGGCGTTGCAGCCCGCCAGTTCCTGGAAGCCACCGGCGTTGGCCTTGGCCACGTGCCGGACCAGGGGCGTGCCCGGCACCGGCATGAAGCCGACCTCGCCCGCGCCACCGGTCCGGCCGCGGTGCAGCCGGCCGCCGATGACGATCGCGGCGCCGATGCCCTCCTCGTTCCACAGCAGGACGAAGTCGTCGTGGCCGTGGGCCGCGCCGAGCCGCTGCTCGGCGACGGCGGCGAGGTTCACGTCGTTGTCGTACTCCAGGGGCACGGGCAGGGCCGCGGCCAGTTCCTCCAGCAGGGTGGGGGAGTGCCAGCCGGGCAGGTGGCTGGCGTAGCGCAGCCGCCCGGTGCTCGGGTCGAAGGCGCCCGGGGTGCCGACGACGATCCGGTGCAGGTCGGTCAGGTGCAGACCGGCGGCCTTCACCGCGCCGTCGACCGCCTGGGCCACCTGCTCGACGGCGCCGTGGGAGCGGCGGCTGCGGCCCGGGGTCGGCAGTTCGAACTCACCGGTGACCGTGCCGGTGATGTCGGCGACCGCGGCGCGGATCTGCTCGGCGGTCACGTCGAGCCCGGCGACGTGCGCGGCGGCGGGGTTGACCGAGTACAGCTGGGCATTGGGGCCCGGCCGGCCGGCGGTGGTGCCGGTGGCGACCACGAGCCCGGCGGACTCCAGCCGGGCCAGCAGTTGTGAGGCGGTCGGCTTCGACAGGCCGGTGAGCTTGCCGATCCGGGTGCGGGACAGGGTCCCGTGCTCGAGGAGCAGGTCGAGCGCGGCGCGGTCGTTCATGGCGCGCAGGACGCGCGGCGTGCCCGGTGTACCAGGGGCTCCGGGGGTACCGGCCACAGTCTCGTCCTTCCTCGTGTCGACGGTTACCGCCGCACGCTACGGCACGGGCGGACGGGCTGAATGGGGTTAGTGCGCGGGATGGGGCGCGTTGGTAGTTAGGAAACTTTCCTGTTGGTGAAAGGCAAGGTAGGCGCCCGGCGGCGGGAGCGTCAAGGGTGGATCAGAGACGGCGTCAAAGTGTTATCAGGGGCGCCAAGGCATGAAAAGGGGGCGCCGGGCAAGTGCCCGGCGCCCCCTTGCGATCCCGGGCGCGTGCGCCCGTCGCGTCAGCTCACTTCGTGGTGCCGGTCGGCAGCGGCTGCGCCGCGAGTGCCTGCGGTGACACGGGGTTGGCCAGTGCCGACGGCGCGGCGATGCCGGCCGACGGGTCCACCGCCCCCTCCTCGTCCACCGCCGCCGGCATGCCGCCGACGATCGCGATCCCCTCCTCGTCGAAGGTCCGCTTGATGCGCCAGCGCAGTTCGCGCGCGGCCGACAGCGCCTTGCCGGGCATCGTCCTGGCCTGCGCCTGCAGGACCATCGAGTAAGCGGTCACCGATTCCAGTCCCAGCACCTCGACCGGCTCCCAGAGCACCTCGTCCCACGGCTGGGTCTTGGCCATCTCCTCGGCCGCCTGCAGGATCAGGGCCCGCGCCCGGTCCAGATCCTCGTGGTAGCCGATCCGCACGTCCACCGTCGCCGTCGCCCAGCCCTGGCTGAGGTTGCCGATGCGCTTGACCTCGCCGTTGCGGATGTACCAGATCTCGCCGTTGTCGCCGCGCAGCTTCGTCACCCGCAGACCGACCTCGATCACCGTGCCGCCGGCCACGCCCGCGTCGATGACGTCGCCCACGCCGTACTGGTCCTCCAGGATCATGAAGAC
Organism: Streptomyces sp. RLA123; assembly: GCF_056270165.1. NCBI lineage: Bacteria > Bacillati > Actinomycetota > Actinomycetes > Kitasatosporales > Streptomycetaceae > Streptomyces > Streptomyces sp. RLA123. The sequence continues at coordinate 5,223,317 of NZ_JBWDOR010000003.1, forward strand.
CCCGGAGAGGAAGTCGGTCACCAGGTTGCGCGCGCCGAAACCGATGGCCACACCGGCCACGCCGGCACTGGCCAGCAGCGGCGCCAGATTGATCTGGAGCACCGACAGCACGGTCAGCGCGGCCGTGCCCATGATCACGAACGAGGCCACGCTGCGCAGCACCGAGCCGATCGCCTCGCTGCGCTGCCGCCGCCGCTCGGCGTTGACCAGCAGCCCGCTCAACGCGCCGGACGTGGCGGCCTCGGCGCCGCGGTTCATGCGCTCGATCACCTTGGTCAGCATCCGGCGCACGATCACGCGCAGCACCAGCGCGATGACCAGGATCAGCACGATCCGCAGACCCGCGCCGAGCCAGTCCGCCCAGTTCTGGCCGATGTAGTCGGCCGCGCCGTTGGCGGACTTCTGGGCGTCGTCGATGGTCGAGGCGGCTGCGGACGGTGTGGACACAGGCGGAAACCTCCGGTTGGGCAGGCTTCCCACACTAACGGGGTAAACGATGTGTCTCGTTGCCCCGTTCGAGAGCGACGTGCGCTGATTCAGGGCATGTAAAGGGGTGTGGTCGAAAACACCCTCGGTCCGTTACCCGGTCATGGTGGCGCCGCGGCCAGGCTTCCGGAGAGACTGTGGGCAGATCGTCCCGGCGCGAGCCACGCGCCGCCGGCGTAAAAGGAGGCACCCGTGCCGCATGTCCTGGTCCTCAATGCGTCGTACGAGCCGCTCGGCGTCGTACCGCTTCGCCGCGCACTGATCCTCGTGCTGAACAAGAAGGCCGTGTGCCTCGAGGAATCCGGCGCTTATCTGCACAGCGCGACCTGTTCTGTCCCCGCACCCAGTGTTGTCAAGCTCACCAAATTCGTCCGAGTCCCCTTTCGCGGCCCTGTGCCCCTGACCCGGCGCGCGCTCTTCGCCCGGGACGGCGGCCGGTGCGCGTACTGCGGAGCCGTCGCAACCAGCGTCGACCACGTGATCCCGCGCAGCCGCGGAGGCCAGCACACGTGGGAGAACGTGGTCGCTGCCTGCCGCCGGTGCAACCATCTCAAGGCCGACCGGCATGTCGCCGAGCTCGGCTGGCGCATGCGCCATCAGCCCGCCCCGCCGTCCGGCCTCGCCTGGCGGATCATCGGGACGGGGCATAGGGACCCGCGCTGGCTGCCATACCTGCAGCCATTCGGCGCGGACGACGCCATGGCCCGGATCGACGGCATATCCGCCTGAGACCGGGCCTTTGTGTTGCCCGGCACGGCCCCACGGGCCCCGGGCCGCCCCCCGTGGCGGTCCGGGGCCCGTGGGGCCGCGTCGGCGTGTCGTCCTACTCGAACCGCAACTGCGCCGGGTGCACGGTGCGTCGCAGCAGCGGGAGCGAGGCGGCGGTGGCCAGGAGGGCGGCGGCCGGCAGGGCGACGGCGGCGAGCAGCGGTTCCAGCAGCGGGAACGCGTACGAGCTGTCGAGTCCCACCGCCTTCCACCAACTTCCGACGGCCAGCAGACCGCACCCCGTCGCCAGCACGACCGCCGGCACCAGTGGCAGGACGGTCTCCAGTAGTGCCGCCCGGTTCAGGACGCCCCGGGGCACCCCGCCGGCGGCCAGGGCGGCCAGTGTCCGGCGGCGGGTGACCACCGATTCGACCGCCCCGACCACCAGACCGCCGACGGCCACCGCGAAGGCGATCACGATGCCGGCGCCGACCAGACGCAGCCCGTCGAAGTAGTAGGCCAGGTCCTCCGCGCTGTACGGAAGCCGGTACGGCGCGGTCAGGTCCTCGATCATCAGGCGCCGTACACCCATGAAACCGACCCCCGCCAGCACGGCCAGCAGCACCGCTCCGTGCGAGCGGGTACCCGCCCAGGCATCGGCCTGAAGGCGTTCTCCCGCGATCAGCAGTGCCGGGCGTCCGGAGCGGGCCGCGAGGCGCCCCGTGAGGAGGGCGAGCCCGGCGCTGCCGTACAGCACGCCGACCAGGGACAGCACGACGGCGGCCAGACCGACCGGCGCGGAGACGCCGTAGACCGAGGACCGGCCGTCGAGCACGAACATGTTGGCCACCTGGAGGCCGGTCGCCGCGACGAGCGCCAGCGGAGCGAGGGCCCACAGCGCCAGCCGTCCGCGCCCCGGCCGGGGGTACGCCCGCCGCCCCCCCGAGGCGACCCCCAGCGGATCGGTCGCCGCGCGACGCAGCGTGAACCGGGCCTCCAGCGTCGCGAGGAGCGGCATCCCGAGCACCACGGCCGCGGCCGCGATCCAGGGGACGGGCACGTCCGCGGGCCAGGCCGTCAACCGCAATGCCCCGCCGTCGGCCACGGTGACGGGCTGCAGCGCGCCGAGCGCCGCCCGCAGCGCCAGGAAGGCCGCCAGTCCGGCGAGCGCGCCGATCCCGCAGGCCGTACCGGTCTCCAGCGCCTGGATGCGGCGCACCTGGCGCTGGGTCGCGCCGGCCAGCCTCAGCGCGGCGAGCCGCTGCCGCAACTGCACGGTGCCGATCCGGGTGCACTGGCCCAGGAACGCCAGCAGCGGAACGATCAGCAGCAGCAGTCCGATCACCAGCCCGGACCGGGCGGTACGGTCGTTGAACAGTTGATGGCTGTACCAGTGCGCCCCGCCGCCGAACCGGGTGCCGATCACCGCGACGACCACGGCCGCCAGCGCGAAGACCGTGCCCAGCGCCGTGCTCGCCGCCGTCAGGCCGAGCCGCCACCACTCGCCGTTCGGGGAGCCGCGCAGCAGGGACCAGGCCAGCCGGGCGTCGGCCCGCAGCGCGGTCACCGGAGCACCTGCGCGGGTGCGCCGTCCACGGCGCCGTCGCGGACGGTGATCTCGCGGTCGGCGTACGCGGCGACCTGGGCTTCGTGAGTGACGAGGAGCACGGCGGTGCCCGCCTCGCGGGCGGCCTGCACGAGGGCGGTCATGACCTGCTCGCCGGCGAGGGAGTCCAGGGCGCCGGTCGGCTCGTCGGCGAAGACGGCCTTGGGCCCGGTGACCATGGCGCGGGCCAGGGCGACGCGCTGGGCCTGGCCGCCGGACAGCTCGCCGGGACGAAGGGCGGCCCGGTCGGCGACGCCGAAGCGCTCCAGCCAGTCCCGGGCGCCGGCGTGGGCGGACGCCCGGGAGGTGCCGGCCAGCAGCAGCGGCAGCGCCACGTTGTCGAGCGCGGTCAGCTCGCCGACCAGCTGCCCGAACTGGAAGACGATGCCGAAGTCGGTGCGCCGCAGCGTCGTGCGTCGGGCCTCGCCCGCCTGGTCCAGGCGCTCGTCGCCGTACAGCACCTTGCCCTCGTCCGGCCGGACGATGCCCGACAGGCAGTGCAGCAGCGTGGACTTGCCGCTGCCGCTCGGACCGCTGACGGCCAGGATCTCGCCGGGGTACAGGCACAGCGACGCACCGCGCAGGGCGTCCGTCGTGCCGTAGCGCTTGACCAGGCCGTGGGCCTCGATCAGGGGTGGGGTCATGCGGAGGTGACCTCCTCGGCCAGGGCGCCGAGACGCTGCGCGGCGTTGTCCATCCAGCGCAGGTCGGCGTCGAGATGGGTGAGGGCGTAGTCGGCGGAGAGCACGGCCGACAGAGGGGCGCCGGGTGCCGTCTTCTCAGCGGTGAGTTCGCGCATCCGGGCGAGGTGGGCGGCGCGCTGGGCGCGCAGGAAGTCCGCCGGGTCGCCGTGGCCGGAGGCGATGATCGCCGTGACCTTGGCGAAGATCTCGTTCGCCGCGGTGACCGGCGCGGGTGGCACGGGCTCGGCGAGCCAGCGCAGCAACGCGCCGGTGCCCTGCTCGGTGAGCCGGTACGTGGTCCGCTCGGGGCCTCCTTCGCTCGACGTGGCGTCGACCTCCGCGAGGCCGTCGCGGACCAGGCGCTGCAGGGTCGTGTAGACCTGGCCGTAGGCGAGCGGACGTGCCTGCGGGAAGCGTTCGTCGTGCCGCCGCTTCAGGTCGTACCCGTGGCCGGGCCCCGCGGCGAGCAGTCCCAGCAGCGTATCGCCGGTACTCACCCGGTCCTCACCCCCTTGTCCGATGCTCTATTCGCTGAATACATGTATTGAGTGAATAGTGGCATGCGGTTGATCACCCTGGCAAGTGGTTCATGGGGATGCCGTTGGGGCGGGGGCTCAGCCCGTGACGGCGTAGGCCTGGAGCGAGTACAGCGAGTAGCCGTACTTCGTGCCGCGCTCCACGCCCTGCACGCGGATGAAGCGCGTGTCGGCGGGTGCGTCCAGGCGCACCGACTCGGTGCCGCCGCGGCCGTCGTCGACGACCGCCGCGGTGTGCCAGTTCTGTCCGTCGGCCGAGGTCAGGATCGTGTAGCGGGAGGCGTAGGCGTCCTGCCAGCGCAGCGTCACCCGGCCGATCCAGGCCGCCCGCGGCAGCTCCGCCTGCACCCACGCGTCATCCTGGGCGGGGGAGGACCAGCGGGTGACGGGGTCGCCGTCGGTGACCGCGGAGGCGGGGAAGTCCGCGGTCTCGTCCCCGGAGGAGGTGGCGGTGGCGCCCTGCGCGACGTCCGGGCCGCCGGTGCGCGCATAGGCGTGCACGGTCACGGTCTGCCGGACCGTGCGGCCCTCGGCGCGGAACTCCAGGGGCACCTCGTAGACGCCCGGCGCGCCGTCCTCGGGGAGCGACAGCTTCACCGGCACCACGACCCGCCCGCCGCGCGGCAGTTCTATGTCACCGGGGGCCGTCGCCCGCACGCCCGGCGGGGCTTTGGCCGTGAGGGTCACCCGGGCGGCCCCCGGGGAGGCGTCGGTGAGTTCGGCGGTGACCGTCGCCGGCGCGCCACCTGCCTCGACGTCGGCCTCGGTACGGTCCAAGGTCATCCGGGCGGCCGGCCGGTCCGCGTACCAGGGCACGATCTCGTGGACGACCGGAGCCTGCGTCCCGGGCGCCGGGGTGACCCGCACCGCGTCCACCCGCATCCCGTTCGCGGGGAGTTCGGTCCAGCCGCTGCCCAGCGCGCCGAGCCGGCGCCAGCCCTGCCCGGGCACGCGCGCCTCCACGGAGCCGCCCGCGCCGCCCTCGGGCCCGGTCAGCACGGTCAGTGCCTCCAGGGGCCGGGCCGTGCCGTACTCCAGGGTCAGCCCGTCCGCCGGCACGCGGTACGCCGTGGTCGCGTCGCCGTCGGCGGCGGCGCCGGCCGCCGGGTCGCCCGTGGAGACGGCGGGTTCGTGCCCGTCCCCGGTGGTCACGGTGAACTCCCGCACGGTGACGGCGTTCTCCTGCGCGGCGGTGGCGCGCAGCCGTACGTAGCGGGCCCGGGTGCCCTCCGGCAGGGTCGCGGTGACGGTGCGCTCGCCGGCGACGTCGGTGACGGGCCGCCAGCCGGCGGCGTCGCCCGCCGAGTACTCCAGCACCGCCCGGCGCAGGTAGTCGTCCTGCTCCGGGCCGGGCTGCGCGGAGCCCATGGCGATCCGCACCTCGCGGATCTCGTGGGCGCTGCCCAGGTCCACCCCGAAGGTGTCGCCCTGCTGCGGCGGGGCGTCGCTGGCCCAGGCGGTGGAGTCCTTGCCGTCGGTCATGAGGGACGGTTCCGTGGCACGCGCCGAGCCCAGGGTCGCGGTGGCGGTGCCGTCCTCGCCGCGCATCCCGGTCCAGGCGTCCGCCGTGGCCAGGGCCTTGGCCAGGAACGGGTCGAGCACCCCGTCGCCCACGGTCGCATCGCTGTGCGCGATCCGCTCCCGCTCCCGCTCCAGCGCCAGCCGGTCCTTCCACGCGCCGGTGCCGTCGCCCTCGCGCAGCCGCAGCAGCATGTCCACCGCGTGCTCCGCGGCAGAGCCGTAGCGCGCCAACTGGTCGAGCCAGGGTTGTACTTCGTCGGCGAAGGAACCGCCGGCCAGGCCGCCGAGCCGTCCCGGGGCGCCGCTCATCGTGGTGAAGGCCGCGCGCAGCCGGCCCGCCGCCGTCTCCAGCCGCGGGGCGCTCCCGTTCCCGTACGCGTCCAGGAACTCCTTGAGCAGCGGACGCAGATAGGCCGACTCGCTGTCGTCCAGCGCCGAGGACGCCTCGTTGCCCGCCAGCGCGCGCAGCGCGTCGCGCGCGGCCGGGTCGCTGCCCGCGAGGTCGTCGACGGCGGCCCGCCAGGAGGAGGCGCGATCGTAGCCGTGCGGGTTCCAGGCGTAGTCCGCGGCCGTGAACAGCGCGATCCGGGACGCCGTCGGCTGCCGCATCGCGGTCGCCAGCAGCCCGGCCGTCGCGGCCGCGACAGCCGGCTCGCGTCCGGTGCAGGGGCCGAGGAAGATGCGGTCGTCCGCCCAGTCGTTGACCGGGTAGTTGTCCATCGTCAGCAGCGGGTGGCGGAACACGTCCTGCGCGTCGGCGACCTGCGCGCCGGTGATCGTCTCCGGTACGACGCCGACGCCGGTCCAGGCCACCTGCACGGAGCTGTCCAGCGTCCGTGCCAGCTCATCGCGGAAGTCGGTGGCGCCGTCCTGGTAGTACTCCGTGGGCAGCAGCGAGAGCGGGACGCCGCCCTCGCCCCGCCGGCCCTCCAGGTGGCGGGCGACGGCGCTCGCGAGCTCCGCCTGGGCGCGGGCGGCCGCCCGCGGGCCGTCCCCGTAGCGGCCGGCGTCCGCCCTGCAGTGCCACTCGCTGTAGCTGACGTCCTGGAACTGGAGCTGGAAGCCGCGCACGCCCAGCGCCCACATCGCGTCGATCTTGCGCAGCAGCGCCTTGCGGTCCTCCTGCGAGGAGAAGCACAGCGCCTGGCCGGGAGCCATGGCCCAGATCAGGGTGACGTGGTTGGCCCGGGCGCGCTCCGCCAGGGCGCGGAAGTCCGCCCGGCGCGTGGCCGGATAGGGCTCCCGCCACAGCTCCTGGCGGTAGGGGTCGTCGCCGGGTGCGTAGAGGTAGCGGTTCTGCTTGGTGCGGCCCAGGAAGTCGATCTGCGACAGGCGCTGCTCACGCGTCCACGGCTCGCCGTAGAAGCTCTCGGCGATGCCGCGGGTCCCGGCCACCGGCCAGTCGCGCACGACGACGCCGGGCAGGCCCCGCGGCGTCACGAGCTGACGCAGCGTCTGCGCCGCGTGGAACAGCCCGTCCTCGCCCGTGCCGGCGAGTGCCACGGTGCCGTGGCCGAGTACGTGGCCCACGGCCAGCCGGTAGCCCCCGGAGGGCAGGTCGCCCACGGGCGCGGCGCCCAGCGCGCGGAGCGCGGTGTCCGCGCCGGCGCCGTCGGCGTACAGCGTCAGGCCGCCCCGCGGGACGTCCGTGCTGTCGCGTAGGTCCGTCACACCGGCGTCCCGCAGGATCCCGCGGAGCACGTCCAGCGCGTAGGGGTCGGCCCCCGGGCCGGCGACCAGCGTCACCGTGTGCGGGACGGCGGTGAAGCCGCCCCGTTCGCGCGTCACCTGGGGCGTGGGGTGGACCGCACGCAAGGCGCCTGCGGTGGGCGCCGCGTCCGGCAGGGTGACGGGAGTGCCGGGTGCGACGGGCGGCGCGGCCAGGGCGCCGGGCGACACGCCCAGCATGCCGCCGACCACGGCGGCGACGATCGCGGCCGTTCGCGCTGCGGCGGTTCTCCTGCCCCGGGTCATGTCCGCGCCAGCCCATCACCCGCCCGGAGGGCGTGTCAACGCACACGGGACCCCCTTCTTTCCCTCCCGTCCCGGTGACGTGCCGCCCGTACCGCGGGTAGCCGCCGCTCATAGGGGGAACGGTCCGCCCGTCGAGGGAAAACCCCTGGCCGCCCGGACACCCTCGCGTGCGAGGATGGCCGAAAAACCGACGAAGGAGACGGAAACGTGCCTGGCACGAACCTCACACGTGAGGAGGCGCGCCGGCGTGCGCGCCTGCTGACGGTGGACGCATACGAAATCGAGCTCGACCTGAGCGGGGCCCAGGAGGGCGGCACCTTCAGGTCGGTGACCACGGTGCGCTTCGAGTCCGCCGAGGCGGGTGCCTCGACCTTCATCGACCTGGTCGCGCCGGCCGTCCGCGAGGTGGTACTCAACGGCACGGCGCTCGACCCGGCCGAGGTCTTCGCGGACAGCCGCATCGCGCTGCCCTCGCTGGAGGCCGGCCCCAACGAACTGCGGGTCGTGGCCGACGCGGCGTACACCAACACCGGCGAGGGCCTGCACCGCTTCGTCGACCCGGTCGACAAGCAGGCCTACCTCTACACCCAGTTCGAGGTGCCCGACGCGCGCCGCGTCTTCGCCTGCTTCGAGCAGCCCGACCTCAAGGCGACCTTCGCCCTCACCGTGCGGGCCCCGGCGGGCTGGACGGTCGTCTCCAACTCGCCGACCCCCGAGCCGGCCGGCAACGTCTGGAACTTCGCGCCGACCCCGCGCATCTCCACGTACATCACCGCGCTGATCGTCGGCCCGTACCACGCCGTGCACAGCACCTGGGAGGGCGAGGGCGGCCGCACCGTGCCGCTCGGCCTGTACTGCCGTCCGTCGCTGGCCGAGTTCCTCGACGCGGACGCGATCTTCGCGGTCACCCGGCAGGGCTTCGACTGGTTCGAGGAGAAGTTCGACTTCGCGTACCCCTTCGCGAAGTACGACCAGCTCTTCGTGCCGGAGTTCAACGCGGGCGCCATGGAGAACGCGGGCGCGGTCACCATCCGCGACCAGTACGTCTTCCGCTCCAAGGTGACGGACGCGGCCTACGAGGTGCGCGCCGAGACCATCCTCCACGAGCTCGCCCACATGTGGTTCGGCGACCTGGTCACCATGGAGTGGTGGAACGACCTGTGGCTGAACGAGTCGTTCGCCACCTACACCTCCATCGCCTGCCAGGCCTACGCGCCCGGCAGCAAGTGGCCGCACTCCTGGACCACCTTCGCCAACTCCATGAAGACCTGGGCGTACCGGCAGGACCAGCTGCCGTCCACCCACCCGATCATGGCGGAGATCAACGACCTGCAGGACGTCCAGGTCAACTTCGACGGCATCACCTACGCCAAGGGCGCCTCCGTCCTGAAGCAGCTGGTGGCCTACGTCGGCACGGACGAGTTCTTCACCGGCGTCCAGGCGTACTTCAAGCGCCACGCCTGGAAGAACACCCGCCTGACCGACCTGCTGTCCGCCCTGGAGGAGACCTCCGGCCGCGACCTGAAGACCTGGTCGAAGAAGTGGCTGGAGACCGCCGGCATCAACATCCTCCGCCCGGAGATCGAGACCGACGCCGACGGCACCATCACCGCCTTCGCTGTGCGCCAGGAGGCCCCGGCGCTGCCGGCCGGCGCCAAGGGCGAGTCCATCCTGCGGCCGCACCGCATCGCCGTGGGCGCGTACGACCTGCGCGACGGCAAGCTGGTGCGCGTCCAGCGCGTGGAACTGGACATCGACGGCCCGCTGACGGCGGTGCCCGATCTGGTGGGCGCCCGGCGCCCGGCGGTCGTGCTGCTCAACGACGACGACCTGTCGTACGCCAAGGTGCGCCTCGACGAGGTCTCGCTGGCCACCGTGCGCGACCACCTCGGCGACTTCACCGAGTCGCTGCCGCGCGCGCTGGTGTGGGCCTCGGCCTGGGACATGACCCGCGACGGCGAACTGGCCACCCGGGACTACCTGGAGCTGGTGCTCTCCGGCATCGGCAAGGAGTCCGACATCGGCGTCGTGCAGTCGCTGCACCGGCAGGTGAAGACGGCACTGGAGCTGTACGCGGCCCCCGAGTGGCGCGAGACCGGGCTGGCCCGCTGGACGGAGGCCACGGTGGAGCACCTGCGCGCTGCCGCCCCGGGCAGCGACCACCAGCTGGCCTGGGCCCGTGCCTTCGCGGGCACCGCGCGGACCAAGGACCAGCTGGACCTGCTGGGCGCGCTGCTCGACGGCTCGGAGGTCATCGGGGGTCTGGTGGTCGACACCGAGCTGCGCTGGAGCCTGCTGCAGCGGCTGGCCGCCACCGGCCGTGCCGACGAGGCCGCCATCGCCGCGGAGCTGGAGCGGGACGCCACCGCCGCCGGCGAGCGCCACGCGGCGACCGCGCGCGCCGCCCGGCCGACCGCCGAGGCCAAGGCCGAGGCCTGGGCCGCGGTCGTCGAGGCCGAGACGCTGACCAACGCCGTTCAGGAAGCGGTCATCGGCGGCTTCTCCGAGCCGGACCAGCGCGAGCTGCTGGAGCCGTACACGGAGCGGTACTTCGCGGCGATCGCGGGCATCTTCGAGTCCCGCTCGCACGAGATGGGCCAGCAGATCATCGTCGGCCTGTACCCGGCGTTCCAGGTCTCGCAGGCCACGCTGGACGCCACCGACGCGTGGTTCGCGGCGGCCGACCCGGCGCCCGCGCTGCGCCGCATGGTCACCGAGTGCCGTGCGGGCGTGGATCGCGCCCTGAAGGCACAGGCCGCGGACGCCGCGGCGGCGTGACCGCGCCGGGGCCCGGGGAGGTCGCACCCCGGGCCCCGGCGACGCCCGCCGTCACGCTGCGCCGTACGGGGGGCCCTGTGCGCCCGAGCCGGTGTCCGGGAACGCCGGAACGGGCCGCGGCGGTGCCGCGGCCCGGACCGTGCGGTCGGTCGGGGAAGGAGCCCGTCAGGCCTGCGGCTTGCGCGACTTGTCGGTCACGCTCACCAGGCCCGCGATGACGAGGAAGGCCAGGACCGGGATGCCGAGGAACAGCCCCAGCGTCTCGATCACGCTCAGGCCCGGCCCCGGGTCGGAGCCGTCGTCCACGCTGTTGGCGAACGCGGGGGACGACACGAGCAGCATCAGCGCCGTGGTGGCCGAGACGGCACCGGCGCGCAGGGCGTTCTTGTTGGGCTTGTCCACGCTCTCAAAGTAGCGAACGCTCCCGTACCCCGCGCGCCCGGGGTGGCCTTCGCGGGGGCTACGGGACATCCGTCGCCTCCATCGCCGTGCGCACCTCGTGGGCGAGGGCGTGCAACCGCTGCGAGGCGGCCAGCTGTTCCAGGGTGAGGGGGCGGCCCTCCGCGTCGGCGATCGGCAGCCGCCAGTTGGGGTACTCGTCCCAGGTGCCGGGCAGATTCTGCGGACGGCGGTCGCCGACACCGTCGGGGAGCCACACCCCGACCATCCGCGCCGGTGTCGCGGCCAGGAAGCGGTGCACGGCCTTGACCACGGACTCCTCGTCCCGCGTGCCCTCCGGCAGCAGCCCGAGCCGCCCGAGCAGCGCCAGCCACTCCGCGACGTCGACCGCGTCGGCGGCCTGTTCCTCCTCCAGCGACCGCGTCAGCAGCCCCAGCCGGTGCCGCAGTCCGACGTGCTCGCCGGTCAGCCGCGCGGCCGTGGTCGGCAGGTCGTGCGTGGTCACGGTGGCCAGCACGTCCGCCCGCCACTCCCGCGGGGGCAGCGGCCGGGCATGCCCGTGCCCGTCGGCGGCGGCCCCCTCGTAGTCCCGCTCGAACCAGAGCACCGAGGTGCCGAGGATGCCGCGGTCCGCGAGCTCCTCCCGTACGCCGGGCTCCACCGTGCCGAGGTCCTCCCCTATGACGACCGCGCCCGCGCGGTGCGCCTCCAGGGCGAGGATGCCGAGCATGGCCCCGGCGTCGTAGCGCACGTACGCCCCCTCGGTCGGGGGCCTGCCCTCCGGAACCCACCACAGCCGGAACAGCCCCATCACATGGTCGATGCGCAGCCCGCCCGCATGCCGCAGCACACCGCGCAGCAGGTCGCGGTAGGGCGCGTACCCCGTGGCCGCGAGCGCGTCCGGGCGCCACGGCGGCAGCCCCCAGTCCTGCCCGCGGGCATTGAAGGCGTCCGGTGGGGCGCCCACCGACATGCCGCGGGCGAGGGCGTCCTGCAGTGCCCAGGCGTCGGAGCCCGAGGGGTGCACGCCCACCGCGAGGTCGTGCACGACGCCCACGGCCATTCCGGCGTCGCGCGCGGCCCGCTGGGCGGCCCCCAGCTGACCGTCGGTCAGCCAGGCCAGCCAGCAGTGGAAGTCCACCTGGTCCAGCCGCTGCCCGCGCTGCCTCGCCACCTGTCCCGACCGCGGGTCGCGCAGCCCTGCCGGCCAGGACCGCCAGTCGGGACCGTGCAGTTCGGCCAGCATCGACCACGTGGCGTGGTCGTCCAGCGCCTGCCCCTGCTCGGCCAGGAAGTCCCCGTACGCGGCCCGGCGGCCCGGCGACAGCGGCACCTTGCGGACCAGCGCCAGCGCCTCGCGCTTGAGCTCCCACACCGCGTCACGGTCGATGAGGGCGTCCTTGAACAGCACCGAGTCGCGCAGAACCGCCGCCCTGCGCAGCAGGTCCGCGGCGCGCTCGCGGTCTCCCGCGTCGAGATGGGCGTACTCCGGGATCTCCTCCACCCGCAGGTACACCGGGTCCGGGAAACGCCGCGAGGACGGCCGGTACGGTGACGGATCGGTCGGCCGCCCCGGCACCGCCACGTGCAACGGGTTGATCTGGAGGAAACCCGCGTGCAGCGCCCGCCCCGTCCACGCCGCGAGGTCGGCCAGGTCGCCGAGGTCCCCCATGCCCCACGAACGCGCCGACAGCACGGAGTACAGCTGCGCCATGAAGCCGAACACCCGCTCGGGCGGTCCCGGCAGCCGGTCCGGCGCCACGACCAGCATCGCGGACGCGGTTCGCCCGTCCGGGGTCCGTGCGCGCAGCGCGTGCCGGCCGACCGGCAGCGCCGCCTGACCGTCCCAAGCGCGCTCGACGCCGTCCTCCGTCTCCACCCGAAGGGCCGTGCCCTCCGGCAGCACCAGCCCCGCCGAGCGCCCGGCCCGCAGAACGACGTTCCGGGGCAGCAGCCGCTGCCCCGCCCGCTGCTCGTGCTCCGCCAGCGCGTCCCGCACGGCCGCCGGCGTCGAGGCGTCCACCCCGAGCGCGGCCAGCACCTCGATCACCGTCTGGTCCGGAACCCGCACCTCACGGTCGGCCGAGGGGCGGTACGTCGGGGCCACGCCGTGCAGCACGGCAAGTCTGTCCCGCTCGGCAGGATCGGTCATCGGGGTGCCCTCCCGGGCGTTGTCGAAACAGGGCGACGCCCTCAGCCATACCCACTGCGTGGCCGCGCAGTCGCCCTCCGTGTGGGTGTGCTTCGCTGCGCTCCGCCGTACCGGTGCTTTTCCCCGCCCGCCCTCCCTCCCCCAACCTTCGGCCGGAGGTGCCCCCACCACCCCCGCCCCCTCGGTGGTGTTTCGCGCCTGGTCCCCAGTGGGGGGTGCGGAGCCGGTCCGGGGTGGTTGCGCTCGCCTGGATGCCGCCCCGCAGCCGGCCGCGAGCCCCCGGGGTCGCCCAACGCCCCCTCCCACTGTGCGCGCGAGCCCGGCGCCCGACATCCCGTGGGGGGTGAGGGTGGTCGCGGCTCGCGTCATCGTGGCCCGGCGCAGGTGGCGGCCCCGCTGTACGGACTGCGGTCGGTGACCCCGGACTGGACGCCGTCCGATCTCTCGAGGGGCCCGGGGCGTTGGCGCTGCGTCAACGGGTGGGCCCGGGCTCGGTGCCGTCTCCAACCTCCCACCGGGGATCAGGCGCAGGACGAAACTTGAGGGGCGGGGGTGTTGGGGGCACAACCCGGAGTACGCAGCACAAGGCGCCCGAGGCACCTCTATGTGCTGTCCAGAATGGCCGGCCCCGGAGGCCCCGAATCAGGCCCTCAGACAACTTGCGCGGGGTCACCGACTTCACAGGGCACACGGGCGGGCGGGGAATGGTCGCGCCAGGGGGCCGCGGCCTCGAGCTGCGCCGCGAGGGCGAGGAGCGGCCCCTCCGCGCCGTGGGGCGCCGCGAGCATCATCCCGATCGGCAGGCCCGCCTCACTCCACTCCAGCGGGAGCGACACCGCCGGCAGTCCGGCGATGTTCCAGGGCGCGGTGAACGGGGTGAAGGCCAGTTGCGCGGCGAAGTCGGCCTCGGGGTCGGCGTCGTCGCGCAGGGCGCCGACGGGTGCGGGGAGCCGGGCCAGCGTCGGGGTGAGGACGGCGTCGTAGGGCTGCACGGCGCGGGCCAGTTTCCGGCCCACGGACTGCATCGCGCCGAGGGCGCGGGCGTAGTCGAGACCGCCGGCGTCCTGCCCCTGCGCGCGCAACCACCGGGTGAGCGGGAGTAGTTCGGCCTCGCGCTCCGCGGGGACGGGCGTGAGCGCCGCCAGTACCGCCCACACCGGGGTGAACGCGTCCCGGTCGCCCGGCGCCAGCGGCTGGGGCACGTCGACGACCTCGTGGCCCAGGTCCTCCAGCAGCGTCGAGGTCCGCTCGTACGCGGCCAGCACCTCCGGGTCGACGGTGACCCCGGCGACGTCCGGCCGGGCCCAGCGGGCGATGCGCAGCCGGCGCGGTTCGTGGTCGCACCACCGCAGGAACGTCCGCTCGGGCAGCGGCAGGGGGAAGGGATCGCCGGGGGCCGGTACGGACAGCACGTCCAGGAGCGCGGCGGCGTCGCGCACCGTGCGCGCGATCGGGCCGCTCACGGCCAGTCCGCTGACGTCGCCCCGGGGCGCGGGGCTCACGCGGCCGCGGCTGGGCTTGAGGCCGACGACGCCGCAGCAGCTCGCGGGGATGCGGATGGAGCCGCCGCCGTCGCTGCCGTGCGCGGCCGCCGCGAGGCCCGCGGCCACCGCGGCCGCGGCGCCGCCGCTGCTGCCGCCCGCGCCGCGCGCGAGGTCGTACGGGGTGCGGGCGGGCGGTCCCGCGCGGCCCTCGGTGTAGGCGGGCAGTCCGAACTCGGGGGTGTTGGTCTTGCCGGTCATCACCGTGCCCGCCTCCCGGAGGAGCGTCACGAGGTGGGCGTCCTGCCCGGCGACCCGGTCGGCGAAGACCGCGGAGCCGGAGGTGAAGCGGATCCCCGCCACGGGGGTGAGGTCCTTCACCGGGACCGGGACCCCGAGCAGGGGCGGTGGTTCCCCGCCGGCGAGCAGCAGCCGCTCGGCGCGCCGCGCGTCCTCCAGTGCCCGTTCCGGGGTGACCGTCAGATACGCCCCGAGCGCGGGGCCGATCCGCTCGATCCGCTCCAGGTGGTGGGTGGTCAGCTCGACCGGTGAGATCTCCCCGCGGCGTACCGCGGCGGCCTGCTCCAGCATCGTCAGCTCGTGAGGTGCGGTCACCCGGCCCAGCCTAGGCAAAAGGCCGGGGCGGGTGCTTGTTCCAGCACCCGCCCCGGATCGTGCGCAAGGTCGCGCGGACTAGCCCGCGTTCACCTTGCCGATGATGACGCTGCCGGTGCCCGCGGCGGTGCCGTTGGCGTTGAGCAGCTGGACCTCGCCGAAGAACTGGCGTCCCGCGGGAGCGGGGGCGGCCACCAGCACGTTCGCGGTGACGTCGGCCGAGGCGCCGTTGGCCAGCGGCACGTTCGCCGCCTCGTCGACGACGACCGAGCCGAGCGACGCCGAGTAGAAGACGTCACGGTAGTCGTACGCGGTGGTGCCGGACGGGACGGAGAAGCCGTCCACCTCGACGGTGTAGGTGCCGGCCGCCGGGTTGGCGATGCTGACGGCCTCCTCGGAGTCGCCGTCCGCGGAGCGGGCGACCTCGACGCCGTTGCGGTAGACGTACAGGTCCAGGTCGGCACCGGTGTCCGCGGTGCTGCCGATCGCCACGTCGAGACGGGTGGCGCCCGCCGGCACGGTGACCTGCGTTGTGGTGGTCTGGCCCTGGCTGATCGACGGACGGGACGCCTCGGCCGAGCCGAGCGCGCCGCCCTTCAGCTTGCCCTGCACGGCGGCGAAGCCGTTGGTGACCTTCCACGAGACCGGGGCGGGGGTGCCGACGGTGGCCTCGTCGATGGTCTGCACCTCGGGGTCGAAGGAGGCGCCGAGCGCGGTCGCTGTGAGGGTGTAGGGGTTGTCCAGCAGCGGCGAGGTGCGTCGCGCCTCGACCTCGAACTCCCAGACGCCCGGCAGCGGCTCCGCGTAGGAACGCAGGTCGGGGCGGCAGGTGTTGGCCGGGTTGTTGTAGTTGGGGTAGCAGGAGGGCGTGGAGGTGTCGTCCACCGGGACGCCCCACGGGTTGATGGCGATGAAGCGGGTCTGGCTGCCCGCCGCGAGACCGCTCATCTTGACCTCGAGCGACTTGGCGCCCTCGGGCACGGTCACGAAGTACGAGGTGGTGCTGTTGCGCTGGACCGTGTCGGACGCGGTGAACGCGTAGCCCGGCTTGGCCTGCGGGGTGGAGACCACGACCGTGTTGAGGATCTGCTGGTCGACACCGCGCGTCGACGGGTCGTCGACCTCGAGGATCGCGCTGTGCGCGCCGGCGGTGTGCGGCTTGGCGGTGATCTGCACGGTGACCGGCTTGTTCAGCGGCAGGTCGACGGTGTCGTCACCGGGGAACCGCCAGGTGCTGTCGTCGTTCAGCCAGTGCAGGTCGTGGCGGATCGTGCGGTCCGGACCGGAGGTGCGGGTGAGCGTGACGTCGTACGTCTTGCTCTGGTTCGCCTTCAGGCCGGTCTCACGGTCGTAGACGCCGGTGCCGTAGCCCGGGGTCGCCAGGAACTGCGACAGGCTGGTGGAGACCGGGGCCTTGACGGTGTAGGTGTTGGCGTCGGCACCGGTCTTGATCAGGTGCCAGGCGCGGTCCACGTCCAGCAGGCCGGAGCCCTGGGCGAAGGCCTGGACGTCCTTGATCTTCTTCGCGGTGCTGATCAGCGCCGTGCGCAGCTTCACCGGGGTGAGGTCGATGTGCGCGTGCTTGGCGGCGGACAGCAGCAGCGCGGAGGCGCCGGCGGCCTGCGGGGAGGCCATCGAGGTGCCCTGGAGCATTCCGTAGCCGGGCGGCAGGCTGTAGCCCGCATCGGCGACGGGGGCGCCGGGCTCCCAGGTCGGGATGGTGTTGATGGAGGCACCCGGGGCCGAGATCACCGGCGCGATGCCGCCGTCCTCACGCGGGCCGCGCGAGGAGAACGGCATCATGTCGTAGTCCTTGGTGACCTGCGAGCCGTAGTTGGCCGCCCAGGTCTCCTTGGAGATCGTCGCGCCGACGCTGATGACCTTGTCGGCCAGGCCGGGGTCCCCGATGGTGTTGAGCCCGGGACCGCTGTTGCCGGCCGAGATGACCAGCTGGACGCCGTAGTCGTCGATCAGGCGGGTGTACAGCTGGGCGCGGACGTTGTTGCCGTCGTTCAGCGCGGGCAGACCGCCGATGGACATGTTGACGATGTCCACACCGCGGTTGACCACCAGGTCGATCATGCCCTCGGTCAGCGCGATGTTGGTGCAGCCGCCGTCCCAGGAGCAGGCGCGCGAGGAGACGATCTTCGCACCCGGTGCCGCGCCGATCATCTTGCCGCCGAACAGGCCGTTGGCGGAGGTGATGCCGGCGACGTGCGTGCCGTGCTCGGACTGGATGACGCCGATGTTGACGAAGTCGGCCTTCCGTCCGATCCAGTCGCCGCCGTACGGGTCCGTCGGGACGTCCTTGCGGATCTCCACCACGAAGGGGATGCGCTCGGAGATGGCCGTGGCGGGGTTGTCGGTGCCGAAGTACCCGACCTGGAAGCCGTCCTTGTACGGCTTCATCGGGGTGTCGTCACCGAAGTTGCCGTTGTCGTTGAGGTCCACCCGGACGGTGCCGGCCGCCGGGTCGTAGAGCACGCCCCACAGGTCGGTGGTGTCGCCGTCCCGGTTGAGGTCGCCGGCCATGTCGCCGCCCACGGTGGCCGACTCGCGGAACACCGTGACCTGCTGCGAGGGATTGGGGGCCGTCCACGTCCTGGTGCCCACGGTGACGGTCGGCCCGTTGGTCATCCGGCGCCACGTGGCGTCGGCGTCCAGGATCGGGTCGGTCGCGGTGACCCAGTCGACGATCTTGCGCTCGCCGGTGGTGGTCTTCTGAAGGGCCGGGTGGCCGAGGTCGACACCCGAGTCGAGGATGCCGATGGTGACGCCGCGGCCGTCCGACTCGGGGTTCTTGCGGACGAAGTCGACCGCGCCGGTCTCCCAGGCGGGCTGGTACGGGTTGACCGCCGGGGTGTTGGCGTCCGGGCCCGGGTAGGTGGCAGCCGTGGACTTCTTCGCAGCGCTCTTGGCGGCGTCGCCCGACGGTGTCGGGTCGTCGAGCTTGATCTCCTGCTTCAGGTCGACGGCCTGTACGGAGGAGAGCTGCTGCGCCGCCGCGATCGCGGCGTCGGCCTTGCCGGTCGGGACCGTGGCGCGGACGTAGCCGAGCTTGTCGTACGTCCGGTCCACCGAGGCGCCCTTGAGGCCGTCGATCTCGTCCGAGATCTGTTCGGTGGAACCCGCCTTGGTGGCGATCATCATGGTGACGTTCTTGTCGCCTGCGGCCTTGGCCTTGGCGAGGAGTTCCGCGTCGGCGGATCCGAGCTTGTCGCCGGCGGTCTTCACCGCCGCGTCGGCGGGGTCGCCCCCCTGGTCGGCGAAAGCGGTGGAGGCGGATATTCCGGTCGCGGTCAACGCGGCGACGAGGCCCGCAGCGAGCGCGATGCGGACGCGTCTCTTCCCGCGTATGTGTTCAAGAGACATGGGCATCCTTGTTCAAGATTTGGGCGCCAGTTGACGGACACAGTGGTCCATGTGCCGGGTTGTTGGGGAGTGCCGGAGATGGCGCAGGTCGGCCATGACGCGAATGCGTCAAGCGTCGGACGCCCGTGAATGCCGCACAACGACCCAACCCTGCCCATGTCGCCGACCGCGCGCTCACGGGCCGGCCCGTGAGCGTGGCTGTCGTGCAAGGGGGTTGGTGAACAGCTGATGAGCGGTTCGCCGCGGTCTCTCCGGCCCCGGGTGACCAGCGCGAAGACAGCCGGTCGATGTCACGGGACCGGCATCGGCCGTTCCGCTTGTGTGGGACCGCCGGTCACTCCGGCCGTCCGTACCCCCGGGGCAGACGCCCCTGCCCTTCCCCTCGCGCACCCCCGGGAACCGGCCATGTCCGGCCCCGTGTCCTCCGGCCCCGTGCTGTCGCTCCGCTGACGCCCGCCAGCACGGCAATCATCGGCGGACCGCCCCGGTGGCTGGAACGGATGCCCACCGCCCACATCGGTGAGACCGTCCCGGTCTTCCGCCACGACCCCCGCCGGGCCATGACGGCACGGTCCGCGACCCCGCCCGGCCGGTCCAGAAGCGGCACACGGGCGAGGAACTCGTCGTACGTCCCCCAGGGTTCCTTCAGGGAGGTCCCCGATGCCTCCCACGTCGGATCCCCGCAGCCCCGCCCGGATCCCCGGCTCGTCGGGCCTGTGGGGCCTGTCGGGCCGGCTCAGCGGGGGAGCACCACCACGTACGAGGCCGGGTCGCGGTCCACCGAGGCCATCAACGCGGTGCGGACGACGGCCGCCTGCTGCTCCAGCGCCTCGCGCAGCTTCTTCGGCGTGATGTGCACCACCGTGATGCCGAGCCGCTCCAGGTGCTCGCGCTTGCGGGCGTACTCCGACCAGAGGGCGTCCTCGTCCTGGCGCGGCGCGCGTGCGTCGATCTCGACGGCGACCGCGAGCTCCGGCCAGTACGCGTCCACGCCGCCCAGGTGCGGGCCGCCCGGCAGGCGCAGGTCCACGTTCCACACCGGGTCGGGCAGGCCGAAGCAGCGCACCATGTCGTACAGCCGGCTCTCGGCGATCGCCCTGCCCTCGGCCAGCAGCGCGTCCACGGCCTCGACGACGTGCGGCCGCGACAGCAGCCGCGCGCGGCTCAGTTCCCGGACGATGGACGTGGCCTCGCAGTGCCCGCCGCGCACCGCCTCGGTCATGACCAGGCGCACCGTCTCCGCGTCTTCGAGTTCCGCCACCGCGTCGGCCAGCGCCCGCTGCACCGGGGCGCACGGGATGCCGCCCACCAGGTGCGGGCGCGGCGGGGTCTGCGTCCGTACGAAGCTCACGTCCCCCGCGGCGCGCACCTTGCGCTGACGGGCCACCAGCAGGTCGATCCGCGCCAGGCCGAGCAGCGGCGGCACGGAGGAGAAGCGGTGCAGGGCGAGCGCGGCCAGGCCGGTCACCATGGCGTCGCCGTCCGCGTAGAGCAGTGCCGCCTGCAGCCGCTCCTCGCTCGTGGGCGGTCCCGGGTGCAGCACATAGACCTTGGGCAGCACCTCCTGCCACGGGCCGTCCGGGCCGCAGCGCTCCGAGAGCGTGCCGGGGGTGACGCCGTGCTCGCGCAGCTGACGTGCGGTCAGTACCGCGGGGCGCTTGCGGGAGGGGTGGTCGAGGGGGCGGGGGCTGAGGGGGGTGTTGTGGTTCATGCCGGGTCAATTCCCGCTCACCAGGGGCGGGCTAACCGCTGTTACCGTTTCGTCGACAAATGCGGACATCCCCGCACTAAAGTTCAGACGTTCGGTTGCCGAAGGGTGGATTTCACCTATCCGGGTGTACCGATCCCGGCTGCCTGCGGATTCGTCACCGCGGTACCCGGGGCGCCAGGGGGCGCCCGGAGGGCGGACGGTACGCCGTTGGGGTGACCGGACGTCTGTTCGCGGGGGCGCGGGGGTGTACGGGCACGCGTGCGGGGGTGCGCCGCCCGCCGGGCGGCGCACCCCCGCACGCGCCGGGTATCAGGCGTCCGCGCCGGCCGCCGCGTCGCGTGCCTGGGCGCGCAGCGCCCGCGCGAGGTCGTCACGGCACTCGGCGACCAGTCGCCGCAGGGCGGGGGCGGCAGCGGAGTGCTCGTCCAGCCAGGCGGCCGCGGCGTCGACCGTCTCCGCGCGGTCCTGGAGATGCGGGAAGAGCCCCCGGACCACGGCCATGGCGATCTCGATCGACCGCTCCGCCCAGATCCGCTCGATGACGGCGAAGTACTTCCCGGCGTACGGCGCCAGCAGTTCGCGCTGCCCCGCCTGCTCGAACCCCGCGATGGTCGCCTCGACCAGGGCGTTGGACAGCGTGTCGGACTCCACGACCGCCGCCCAGGCCTGCGCCTTGACCGCCTCCGACGGACGTGCCGCCAGGCAGCGCACCTGGTGCCGGCGGCCGGAGGCGGTGTCGTCGCGGGAGAGCTCGGCGGCGAGGACGGACTCGTCCGCGGCGCCGCCGGCGGCCAGCGACTCCAGGAACGTCCAGCGCAGTTCCTGGTCCACCTCCAGCCCGTCGACCTTCTCCGTGCCGTCCAGGAGCGAGCGCAAGAACGCCGTCCCGGCCTCGCCCGAGGCGACCGAGGCGTGGAAGCGGGCCCAGGCCAACTGGTGCCCGCTGCCGGGCTCGGCCGCGCGCAGTTCGCGCAGGGCGCCCTGCTCCAGGGCGCGCAGCCCCTCCTCGCGCCACTGCGGCGCCGCGTAGTCGTGCAGGGCTGTACGGGCCTGCATGTGCAGGCCCTGGAGGACGCCGATGTCGGTCTCGGCGCCCGCGAAGCGCAGAACCAGGCCCAGGTAGTCACGGGCCGGCATGAGCCCGTCGCGCGTCATGTTCCACACCGCGGACCAGGCCAGCGCCCGCGCCATGGGGTCGGCCAGCTCGCCCAGGTGCTCCCGGACGGTGACCAGGGAGTCCTGGTCGAAGCGGATCTTGCAGTACGTCAGGTCCTCGTCGTTGACCAGGACGAGGTCCGGGCGCTCGGCCCCGGCCAGTTCCGCCACCACGCTGCGCGGTCCTGCGACGTCGGTCTCGGCGCGCGCGTACCGCTCCAGGGCGCCGCCGGGCGCGCGGCGGTAGAGCCCGACCGCGACGCGGTGCGGCCGCAGTTGCGGGTGCGAGGCCGCGGCCTCCTGCACCACGGCGAGCTCCGCGACGCGTCCATGGCCGTCGTACGTCACCTGCGGCGTCAGCGAGTTGACGCCCGCGGTCTGCAGCCAGGCCCGCGACCACTCGGCCATGTCGCGCCCGGAGGTCTCCGCCAGCACCGACAGCAGGTCGCCGAGCCCGGTGTTGCCGTACGCGTGCCGTTTGAAGTAGCGCCGCGCGCCCTCGAGGAACGCGTCCCGGCCCACGTAGGCGACCAGTTGCTTGAGCACCGAGGCGCCCTTGGCGTACGTGATGCCGTCGAAGTTGAGTTTGGCGTCCTCCAGGTCGCGGATGTCGGCCGTGACCGGGTGCGTGGACGGCAGCTGGTCGGCGCGGTAGGCCCACGCCTTGCGCCGGTTGGCGAAGGTGATCCAGCCGTCCTTGTAGCGGGTCGCCTCCACGAGCGAGAACGCGCCCATGAAGTCGGCGAACGACTCCTTGAGCCACAGGTCGTCCCACCACTTCATGGTGACCAGGTCGCCGAACCACATGTGCGCCATCTCGTGCAGGATGACGTTCGCCCGTGCCTCGTACGACGCCCGGGTGACCTTGCCGCGGAAGACGTACTCCTCGCGGAAGGTGACCAGACCCGGGTTCTCCATCGCGCCGATGTTGTACTCCGGCACGAAGGCCTGGTCGTACTTCCCGAAGGGGTACGGGTAGTCGAAGTGGTCGTGGAAGAAGTCCAGGCCCTGCCGGGTGACGGTGAAGATCTCCTCGGCCTCGAAGTGCCGGGCGAGGCCCTTGCGGCACAGCGCGCCCAGCGGGATCTCCAGCTCCGTGCCGTCCGCCAGGGTGCGCCGGTAGGTGTCGTGCACCATGTGGTACGGCCCGGCGACCACGGCCGTGATGTACGTCGAGATCGGCCGGGTCGCCGCGAAGTGCCGGGTCTCGCCGCCGTCCGAGACACCGGCGACCCGCTCGTTGCTCAGCACCACCCATGACTCCGGGGCGGTCACCGAGAAGGTGAAGGGCGCCTTCAGGTCGGGCTGCTCGAAGTTCGCGAAGACCCGGCGGGCGTCGGCCGGCTCGTACTGCGTGTAGAGGTAGACCTCGCCGTCCTCGGGGTCGGCGAAGCGGTGCAGGCCCTCGCCGGTACGGCTGTACGCGCACTGCGCGTCGACGACCAGCACGTTGTCGGCGGCCAGGTCGGGCAGCGCGATCCGTGCCCCGTCGAAGACCTCCGCAGGGTCCAGCTCCCGGCCGTTGAGCACCACCGACGTGACCGAGGGCGCCACCAGGTCGGCGAAGCTCGCCGTGCCCGGCTCGGCGCAGCGGAAGCGGATCGTGGTCACCGAACGGTAGGTCCGCTCCTCCGCCCGGACCGCCGACCGGAGGTCGAGCGCGACCTCGTAGCCGTCCACGGCGAGCAGCCGGGCCCGCTCATGGGCCTCGTCACGCGTGAGGTTCTCACCGGGCACGGGGTCTCCATCCTTCGCACGTCGTCGTGGCGTCCGTCTTGTGGACGCCAGGCATTTTCGCACGTGGCACCCGCGGGCACCGCACGGGAATGGCAGGGGGACCGGGGGCGTTCCCTGTTGCGCACGACGTGTCGATGTGTCATGCCCCGAGGAGACGACCGTGACCGAGACCACAACCGCCGCCACCCCCACCCCGGTGGACTTCTGGTTCGACCCCGCCTGCCCCTGGGCGTGGATGACCTCCCGCTGGATGCTGGAGGTGGAGAAGGTGCGCCCCGTCCAGGTGCGGTGGCACGTGATGAGCCTCGCGGTGCTCAATGACGGCCGCGAGCTTCCCGAGCAGTACCGCGAGTTCCTCACCACCGCCTGGGGCCCGGTCCGCGTGTGCATCGCTGCCGAGCAGAAGCACGGCAGCGAGGTGCTCGGAGCCCTCTACACCGCCCTGGGCAAGCGCATCCACAACCAGGGACTGGGCCACAAGGACAAGGACGTCATCGTCGCCGCCCTGGAGGAGGCGGGCCTGCCCGCGGACCTCGCCGACTTCGCCGGCAGTGACGTCTACGACGCCGAGCTGCGCGCCTCCCACCAGGAGGGCATCTCGAAGGTCGGCCAGGACGTCGGCACCCCGGTCATCGCGGTCCCCGGCGCCGACGGTGAGCAGATCGCCTTCTTCGGCCCGGTCGTCACCCCCGCCCCCAAGGGTGAGGCCGCGGCCCGTCTGTGGGACGGCACGCTGCTCGTCGCGTCCACCCCCGGCTTCTACGAGATCAAGCGGACCCGCGACCAGGGCCCGATCTTCGACTGATCTCCCGCTCGGGCACTTGGGGACGCCTAGAAGTGGCGGAGCAGTTCGGGGAAGGCCGTCAGCCGCAGCACGCGCCCGTCGGCCGGGTCGATCTCGGACTGCTCCAGCACCCAGGTGTTGTCGTTCGGGATGAAGACGGCGCTCATCCCCGCCTCTCGGGCGGGGATGATGTCGGACCTGGGGGAGTTGCCGATCATCCACGTCGCCTCCGGCGCGAAGCCGTAGTGCGCGATCAGCCCCCGGTAGGTGTCCACGGCCTTCTCCGGGACGATGTGCACGCCGCGGAACCGGTCGGCCAGCCCGGACGCCTCGACCTTGCGGGACTGCTCCTCGGCGTCGCCCTTGGTGAGCAGCAGCAGCTCGTGGCGGCCGCCCAGCTCGTCGAGGGTCCGTGCGACCCCGGGCATCAGCTCCACGCGGTGCTCGGTGAAGGCCCGCGCAAGATCGTCGATGCGCAGGGCCTCCTCCGCCGTCCTCGGCCGCTCCCGAAGTCGTTCCAGGCACTCGCCGAGGCTGCGCAGGAACACCTTGCTGCCGTATCCGTGGGCGACCGCGTTCGCCGCCTCGATCTCGTCGAGCAGCGCTCTGATCCGGTCCCGGTCCAGCACCGGGTGGTCGACCCAGTCGAGGAAGTCCTCTATCACCCGTTCGAAGACGGCGTTGTTCTCCCAGAGCGTGTCGTCGGCGTCGAAGATCAGTACCTGCCCGGTCAGCCTCGCGTCACCCATGGCGGGAGCCTAACCAGCGCACGGGCGCCAGGGCCCGCGATTATCCGGCGGGGCAGGCGGCGTCGAGTTCGGCCCGCGTCGGGGGATCGGCGCCCACCCGGGTGCAGTTGAGCGCGGCGGCGGTGACACAGCGGGTCAGCACCTCGGACAGGCGCTCCGGGGCGGTGGGCACGCCCGACGCGGCGACGCCGTCCAGCAGCGCGGCCTGGAAGGCGTCGCCGGCCCCGATGGTGTCCACCACCGTCACCCGTGGCGCCGCCACCCGCACGACCGCGTCCCGGGTGACCGCCGTCGCGCCCCCGGCACCCCGGGTGACGACGGCCAGCCGTGGCCCCTCGGCGAGCAGGACCCGGGCCGCCTCGGTGGGATCGAGGCGCGGGAAGAGCCAGGCCAGGTCGGCGTCACTGGCCTTGACCACGTCGGTGACCCCGGCCAGCCGCAGGCACGCCTTGCGGTAGGCGAGCCGGTCCGGCTGCACCGCCGGGCGCACGTTGAGATCGGCGACCACGGTGCGCCCGGGGAGCGCGTGCAGGTCCCGGCACAGTTCCAGCACCCGGCTCGCCCCCGGCTCGATGACGGTGGCCAGCGAACCGGTGTGCAGTACCGCGGTGTCGGGCGGTAGGGCCAGGTCCTCGGGGTCCCAGGAGGCCAGGAAGTCGTACGAGGCGGAGCCCTCCCGGTCCACGTACGCCATCGCCAGCGTCGTCCGCCCGGCCGGGCTCGCCGCGCGGAGGACGTCGATCCCGGCCGCCGCCAGATGGTCCTGGACGAGCTCGCCGGGCGGGTCCTCGCCCCAGGTCGTGACCAGCGTGGTGGGCCGGCCGAGCCGCCGCAGGCCGACCGCGACGTTGGCCGGGCTGCCGCCGGGCAGCGGGGTGACCCCGCGCTCCCCGGAGCGCCACAGCAGGTCGACGAGGACCTCGCCGACCACGGTGACCCGGGACGGGGAGGACGGGGACGGCGACGGCGACGGAGCACTCATCGGGTCGGGTACGCCTCCAGTTCGGTGCGATCGGGCGGCATCCGGAACGGGGCGCCGTCGCAGAAGGATAAGAGCGGTGTGCCGGGGCCGCCCCTGCGGGGCCGGGCACGCCGCCGTGGCGACCCGATCCCCTCGGCGTGAACGGTTGGAGGGATCCCACAGCGGCCGTTCCGGGTTCCCGTGACGAAGCTCACGTGTCGCATGGTTCCTTGTAGGGATGTCACCATCACGGTGATCAGGGCTTTGTGCTCGGCCGACGACGATCGGGACGAGGGAGCCGGGTTAACGTCGCGGTGACCGAACAGACCCTCACTCCGCGGAGTACCGATGGCCACCGCAGTTCCCGCCGTTTCCGCCGTACGCACCCACCCGGTCCTCGCCGACCTGATCCCCGCGTCGCGGCTGCGGGACGCCACCCTCGTGCTGGGCGGCGCCGTACTCACCGGCCTGGCCGCGCAGTTGTCGGTGCCGGTGCCCGGCTCGCCGGTGCCGGTGACGGGGCAGACCTTCGCGGCGCTGCTGGTCGGCACCGCTCTCGGCGCCCGCCGCGGCCTGCTGGCGCTCGCGCTGTACGCGGTGGCCGGCGTCGCCGGGATGCCGTGGTTCGCGGACGGCTCGTCCGGCGCGGGCGCGCCCAGCTTCGGCTACATCCTGGGCATGGCGCTGGCCGCCGCCGTCGTGGGCGCCTTGGCCCGCCGTGGCGCGGACCGCAATGTGTGGCGTACGGCCGGCACGATGGTGCTCGGCAGCGCCGTCGTCTACGCCGTCGGGGTGCCCTACCTCGCGCTGGCCGCGCACCTGTCCGTGGGCCAGGCGGTCTCCCTGGGCCTCACGCCCTACCTGATCGGCGACGCTCTCAAGGCCGCCCTGGCCATGGGCGCGCTGCCCGCCGCCTGGAAGCTCGTCGGCCGCCGCGGCTGACCGTCCGACCCGTACGGACCCGTACGCACGACCGAGGGGGCGGCCGCCGGCCGCCCCCTCGGTCGTGTCGTCCCGGCCGGTCAGTGCCGGGCCGACCGCGGACGCCGGGTCAGCCACAGCCCCGCGCCGCCCGCGGCCAGCAGCAGGCTGCCGCCCAGGGCGAGGACGGCCGTGCGGTCGGGAGCGCCGGTGCTCGGAAGGGTGCCCGAGGCGCCCGGGCTCGGACGGGCGGACGAGTCGGGGCCGAAGGGCACATTGTCGGTGCCCAGCAGCAGCGGGGTGTCGGGTGCGTTGGGCGTCGGCTTGCTGGTGCCGAAGGGCACGGGGCCCTGCTGCCACAGCAGCGTGCCGTCGCCGTCCATGACGGGCAGGCAGATCCTGCCCTTGCCCTGGAGATCGTAGGTCGCGGACACCGGGTAGCTCCGGCTCCTCCCGGCGGCCAGTGTGCCGACGTCGCAACTGAACCCGCTGTTGGAGCCCTTGGGCAGTTTGCCCTCGGGGATCGGGTCGCAGCCCTTCACCCCTGTGATCTTCATCGCGTCGAAACCGACGACCAGCAGGGTGAGTTGCGCGGTCCCCTTCTTCCCCTGGTTGACGACCGTCGCGGTGATCGAGGTCTTCTCCGTCTTGTTGTCGACGGAGATCCGGGACGGCAGTTGGGTGCTCACCTTCACACCCGCGGGAACGCTCGGCCCCGGGGTGCCGCCCTGGCCGCTCCCGGGTACGGGATCGGCCCCGTACGCGGGCCCGGCGAAGGCCAGTGCCAGCACGGCCGCCGCCGCAGCCGTCTCCCGAACGTGAATTCGCCGATCGAAAAGGCGCATTGCGCTTCCCCCTTCTTGCCTCCGCATCAGCGGTATCTGAAGAGGTACCACAAGATTCGGGGCATCTATGCTGTGATGGTGGCAAGTTCATACTTCTGTCCCGGAGCCGTCGTGAATGATGCGATACCGGACAGGAATTGAGGGGCAGGGGGAATTCCTCCCGCAGTGGGGAGTCCGGGCATGGTGGGAAACGCGAGCGGCGAAGTGCGGGGCCGGCTGGTGGTGGGCCGCTACCGGCTGACGGAGCCGATCGGCCAGGGCGGGATGGGCCGGGTGTGGAGGGCCGTCGACGAGGTGCTGGACCGCCAGGTCGCGGTCAAGGAGATGCGGCTGGACGACATGGCGGCCGAGGACGCGCGCGTCCGGCGCGAGCGCACCCTGCGCGAGGGGCGCGCCACCGCCCGCATCGACCATCCCAATGTGGTGCGCGTCTACGACGTGGTCCAGGAGGCGGACCGGCTCTGGATCGTCATGGAACTGGTCGACTGCCGGTCCCTGGAACAGGTGCTGGTGCAGGACGGCCCGGTCGGCCGCGCCGAGGCGGTGCGGATCGCGACGGGCCTGGCGCGGGCGCTGCGCGAGGTCCACGCGGTCGGCGTGCTGCACCGCGACATCAAACCCGGCAACGTCCTGATCGACACCCGCGGGCGGGTGGTCCTCACCGACTTCGGGATCGCCGCGATCCAGGACTCTGCCGCGCTCACCATGGCCGGGATGCTGATCGGCTCCCCGGACTACATGGCCCCGGAGCGCATCGAGGGCCGGCAGCAGGGTCCGCCGTCCGACCTGTGGTCGCTGGGCGCCACCCTGTGCGCCGCGCTGGCCGGGCAGTCGCCCTTCGCCCGCCCCACCACTCTGGCCACGCTGCATGCCGTGCTGTACGAGGAGCCCCAACTGCCCCCGGAGGCGGGCCCGCTGCGCGAGACGCTGGCGGCCCTGCTGCGCAAGGACCCGCAGGAGCGGCCGAGCCTCGACCGGCTCGACGAGGCGCTGGCCGCCCTCGCGGGTCCCCCTGGCGGACCCACCGTCGTGACCAGGCAGGCCCCGCCGCCCGCCGAGGAGGGGTACGTTCCCCCACGCGCGGTGGGCGGGGCCGCACCGTCCCCGCCGTCCGAGCCCGCGCCACCCGCAGCCGAGCCGGAGGACGCGGTCCCGCCCGGCTGGGAGGCCTACGCGGCCACGAAGACCGGGCAGGCCGCGCCCGAATCGGCACCCCAGCCCGTACCCGCCGCCGGGCCTGCGTCCGGACCCGCCGCCGCGACCACCGTGCCTGTCCCGGCGGTTCCTCCTGTCCCGGGCGTCCCTCCCGGGACGCCCGCCCCACCCCCCGCCCGCTCCCGGTTCCGCCGCGCCGCACTGCTCGCCGGCGCGGGTCTGACCGCCGCCGCCGTCGCCGCGACCGTGGTCGTGCTCACCGCGTCCCGTACCGGCCACCGTGAAGGCCCGGTCGTCGCCGGCACCAGCCGCCCCCCGGCGAGCGTCACCGCGCCGCCCACCACGTCACCCACCACCGCGTCCAGCCCCGGCCGCAACGAGACCGGCTTCGCCTGGCAGCCCCCGCCCGGCTGGACCCGTACGGCCAAGAGCCCGTCCAACGTCCACTACCACGCCCCGGACGGACGACAGGAGATCGCCGCCTCGTACGCGCTCGCACGGGGCGGCGATCTCCTCAAGCAGTGGCAGGACTTCGAGGCGGGCTCCCACGACGTGCCCGACTACCGGAAGATCCGGCTGGAGCGGACGACGTTCCGCGGCCGTCCCGCCGTGGTGTGGGACTACTCCTTCACCCAGGCCGGCGCGCCCTGGAAGGCGCGGCAGCTCGGCTTCACCGAGGGGGGCAAGTCGTACCAGGTCAACATCTGGTACGCGGCGGCCGTCGAGCCCGCCGCACTCTCCGGCTACGAGGAGGTGACCGCGTCCTTCCGGCCCCTGTGAACCAGCCGGCAGGACCGAGACGACCACTTGGTCGGGGCCTGCGCCGTCGGTGCCGTCGGTGAGCAGGCACCCCAGCACGCACACGATCATCGCGATCGTCGCCCAGGTCCCGTACGTACGTACGTACGTACGTACGGGACGAGGACGCCGGGACCCCTGGCGGCGATGCCGGAGCCGGAGCCCACGAACAGGCCCGCGCCGATGACACCACCGATCGCGATCATCGGCAGATGGCGGTTCTTGAGCCCGGCCTGCAGACCGCAGCCGGACTCCGGTGCCGCCTTACGGGCCTCCGCGGGGGTGTCGGCCGCGGACGCCACCCCCTCACTCGGAGCACCCAGGTCGGCACCGTCAGGGTCGGCCGTGCCACACTCGACGCCATGCGCGTGTACCTCGGCTCCGACCATGCCGGCTTTGAACTGAAGAACCACCTCGTCGAGTGGCTCAAGGCCAATGGCCACGAGCCCGTCGACTGCGGACCGCACGTCTACGACGCCCAGGACGACTACCCGCCGTTCTGCCTGCGCGCCGCCGAGGGCGCCGCCGGCGACCCCGACAGCCGCGGCATCGTCATCGGCGGCTCCGGCAACGGCGAGGCCATCGCGGCCAACAAGGTCAAGGGTGTGCGTGCCGTGCTCGCCTGGAGCGAGGAGATCGCCACGCTGGGCCGCGAGCACAACAACGCCAACGTCATCAGCGTCGGTGCCCGCATGCACTCCCGCGAGGACGCGACCCGCTTCGTCGAGGTCTTCCTGAGCACGCCGTACTCCGGCGAGGAGCGCCACTCCCGCCGCATCGCCATGCTCACCGCCTACGAGGCCACCGGCGAACTGCCGCCCGTCCCGGCCGACCCCCGGGAGGGCTGATCCGGGCATGCCCGAGGGGCATACGATCCACCGCCTCGCCGCGGACCACGAGGAGCGCTTCGGCGGCCGCGTGGTCCGCGCGAGCAGTCCGCAGGGCAAGTTCTCCGACGGCGCCGCGCTTGTGGACGGGCAGGTGCTGGAGGGCGCGGAGGCCCACGGCAAGCACCTGTTCCTGGGCTTCGGGCCCCTCGGCTGGGTCCACGTCCACCTCGGCCTCTACGGCAAGTGCGGCTTCGGCCCCGGCCCGGGAGACGCGCCCGTCGGGCAGGTCAGGCTCCGGCTGGCCACCGGCGACCACCACATGGACCTGCGCGGGCCCACCGCCTGCGAGCTGATCACGGACGGGGAGAAGCAGGCGATCCACGACCGCCTCGGCCCCGACCCCTTGCGCCCCGCGGACTCCGGCGACCGCGCCTGGGCCCGCGTCGCGCGCAGCCGGACCAGCGTCGCCGCCCTGCTCATGGACCAGAAGGTCGTCGCGGGCGTCGGCAACGTCTACCGCGCCGAGGTCCTGTTCCGGCACGGCATCGATCCGTACACGGCGGGCCGCGACCTCGGCCCCGCGCGATGGCGGGCGGTCTGGGACGACCTGGCGGCCCTCATGCGCGAGGGGGTGCGCAACAACCGGATCGACACCGTCCGCCCCGAGCACACCCCCGAGGCCATGGGCCGGCCGCCGCGCGTCGACGACCACGGCGGCGAGGTCTACGTCTACCGCCGCGCCGCCATGCCCTGCCTCGTCTGCGGCACCGAGGTCCGCACCACCACCCTCGTGGCGCGGAACCTCTTCTGGTGCCCGGGCTGTCAGCCCGCCGCGGAAGCGTGAGTCCGGGCCCTGCCTGGGCCCTGTTTCGAAGTCCCTCCCCCAGCGGTAGCCGGGGGAGGGACGGGACCCGTCCTCCGGGTCAATGCACCTAGAAGCCGTGGGGCAGCCACGGTACGACGTCGCTGCCGAAGGCGACCGCCGCCTCCTTCAGCGCGCCGCGGCGCAGCTCCCGCACCCGCCCCGCCCGCTCCAGCGCGGTGAGCGAGGTGCCGCCCAGGTAGGCCGCGCCCAGCTCCCGCGCCGACAGCGCGAGGTCCGCCGGGTCGGTCGTGCGCTCGCACGAGGCGCCCTTGGTGTCGCCGCAGAGCCGCCACCGGCCCTCGTTCCAGGCGCAGAAGGGGTCCGTGACCTCCAGCACAAGGTCCACCGGTGCGGCATACGTACGGGCCGCGAGGGCGGCGCCCACCTCGACCGGACGCAGCAGCATTCCCTCCCTGAAGCGCACGCCGCAGCGGCGCACGTCGTCCACCATGTGCAGGATCGCGTCGTCGGCCGGGAGGTTGCGGGCGGTCACCCGGCAGGTCAGGTCGATGCCGAACAGGTAGCGCCACAGGGCGCCGCGGGCGGCCGGGTCCAGTGCCCCCAGGTCGCGCAGCACGACCGTGCCGTCGGGGCCGTGGGTGTTCCAGGAGCTCTTGACCGCGTAGCGCACGTAACCGACCACCTCGCCGTCCCGCTCGGCGAGCACGCACTGCAGGTTCGACGCCCCGTCGCGGTACGCCTCCGGGTCCAGCACCCCCTTGCGCTCCCAGCCGGGCCGCCGCTCCAGCATGCCCGGGCGGCCCGGGACCAGCTGTGCGTAGACCGCCTCGCACGCCGGCACCGCCGCCTCGGGGTCCGCGAAGCGCAGCCGTACCTCATCGGCGCCGTCCGGCACCGTCAGGCCGGCGCGTACGGTGTCGATGTCCACGGTCATCTGGTCGGTGACCACCGCGTAGCCGAAGCGGCCGTAAATCGCCGGTTCCGAGGCGGTCAGCACCGCCAGCGGCTCGCCGAGCCCGCGCACCTCGTCCAACTGCCGCCGCATCATCGCGGTCAGCACACCGCGGCGCCGGTGCGTCGCGGCGACGCTCACCATCGTCACGCCGGCCGCGGGCACCACCGCCCCGCCCGGCACCGCGAGCCGGAAGGAGAAGGCCCCCGCCGTGCCGACGATCTCCTCGCCGTCCCAGGCGGCCAGCGACCGCCCGGTCTCCGTCACGGAGCGGTCGAAGTCCCGCTCCTCCGCCGGCATCGCCGCGCTGCCGAAGGCCCGCTCCAGGATGCCGAACCATGTGTCCCACTGCCCGGGTTCAAGAACCCGCAAGTCCACCGTCATGGTTCCTGCCTACCAGCGGTCTCCCGCACCGGCGAGCGATTTTCGCCGCCGGGCGCCGCGGGACGGCGAACCGCCGGGGGGACCTGCGCTGCGGAGAACGGGTGACAGTGGATAGGGTCGCCGGGAACATGGCACAGCGCCCGGTAGGAGACGGCTTGAGGGCCAGGTGGGGGAGGACGGCCCACCGGGCCCGCGTCGGCCTGCGCAAATCCGCGGTCGACTACTTCCGCGGCGACGCCGCCGACTGGCTGGCGCTGGTCGTCCTGCTGCTGTGCGTGCCCGTGATCGCCTGGGGCACCGTGCTGTCCCCGCAGTGGTGCCCGCCCACCACACTGGTGCTCCCCGTACTCCTCGGCGGGCTGCTGCTGCGGCCGTCGAGCCTGCTGCTGCTCTACGGCAGTTCGGCCGTGGCGCTGGTCGTGGAGTCGGCGGTGCTGGGCCCGTACCGGGACGGCGTGGGCCGGGTTACCCCGGGCACCGTGCTGGTCGTGGCGGCGGTCGCGCTCGCCGGGCTGGTCGTCGCCCAGTTCCGCGCCCGGGTCGGGGTGCCCTGGATGCGCGGCGGCACCATGCTCTTCGACCTGCGCGAGCGCATCCGGGTGCAGAGCAGGATCCCGCGGCTGCCGGACGGCTGGCACGCGGAGATGGCGCTGCGCCCGGCCGGCGGCCAGTCGTTCTCCGGCGACTTCGTGGTCGCCACCCGCACCACCGGGGGGCGGATCATGGAGGCCGTCCTCACCGACGTCTCCGGCAAGGGCATGGACGCCGGGTCACGGGCGCTGCTGCTGTCCGGTGCCTTCGGCGGGCTGCTGGGCTCGCTCCCGCCGCACGCCTTCCTCACCGCCGCCAACGGCTATCTGCTGCGGCAGAACTGGGACGAGGGCTTCGCCACCTCCGTCCACCTGGTGCTGGATCTGGAGACCGGGGACTACGAACTGCTCTCCGCGGGGCACCTGCCCGGCATGCAGCTCAGCGCCGGCACCGGCCGCTGGGAGGAGAAGGCGGCCGAGGGCCCGCTGCTGGGCGTCTACGACGGCGCGGAGTTCCACGGCGTGAAGGGCACGCTGCGCTCTGGCGACGTCCTGCTGCTGTTCACCGACGGCCTGGTGGAGGCCGCCGGCCGTGACATCGCCGAGGGCATCGACCGGCTGATCGGCGAAGCCGACCGTTATGTCGCGCACGGCTTCCGGGGCTCGGCCTGGCAGTTGATCGAGGCGGTCGCCAAAGACGTCAACGACGACCGGGCCCTGCTCATCGTGTGCCGGGACTGACCGCTTCGGCACGGCGGAACGCCCAGGCCATCCTCGGCTGCATCGCGAACCGGAACAGCCTCTGCACCGGCGGCGTGCACAGCACGGTGACCACGGCGGCCGCGACCAGAGTAAGAGCCGCCTTGCCCGGCACGGTGTTCACCCAGTGCTGGTCGTACAGGTTCCAGAACAGGACGCCCTTCACCAGGAAGCCGTGCAGCAGGTAGCCGTACAGCGTCCCGGCTCCCAGAACGGTGAACCACATGCGTCGGCGCGGCACCCATGCGAAGAAGCACCCGGTCAGCAGCAGCGAGCAGCCGAAGAGGGCGATGGTCGTCATGATGCCGGCCCACCAGGGGATTCCCAGCTCCCCGACGTCCGTCCGGTGGTAGAGCCACACCGACGTTGTCCGCGGCGCCGCCCAATAGGTGACCGTCAGCGCGGCGGCGAAGACCGGAACCGTCAGCAGGCGCATCCAGGGCCCGCGCATGATGTGGAACCACTCCGGCTTCGCGCACAGGCCCACCACGAAGAACGGCAGGAACTGCAGGACGCGTTGGAGGTCCAGGGTCTCCCCGATGCCGGCCGAGGTCGTGGCGACGGCGGCGATCACGAGGGCCACTGGGACGGGATACCGGACGATCCGCCAGATCGGGGTGGTCAGCCGCCAGATGAACAGGGCGATCAGGAACCAGGTCAGGTACCAGGGGTCGAAGATGCTGATCGGCTGCGACGGATCGTGGTCGGCCCAGCGCCTGAAGAGGGTGTACGCCGGCTCGAAGATCACGTACGGCACGACGACGCCGGTGATCAGGCGCTTGAGCCGGTCCGGGCGGGCGTCGAAGTTCCGGGAGAAGTAGCCGGATATGACGATGAAGGCCGGCATGTGGAAGGCGTACACGAGCATGTACAGCGCCTCGGTGGGGCGGCTGCGGCCGCTGAGCGGCTCCCAGGCGTGCGCCATCGCAACCAGGACGATGGTGAGGTACTTGGCGTTGTCGAAGAACGCGTCACGGCCGTCGCGGGAACCGGCCCGGCCGGGCCCTGCCGTTTCGTGCGGAGCGCGGGACGGGTCTCTCCGCGACGCGGGCGCGGGTGCCGGGCTCTGTGCCGTCCGTACCGACTGGGAGGTGCCTTCGATGCTCTGCGGGGGCAGGGTGTGCGTGCTTGCGGGCTGGAACATTTGAGGCACCATATCGAGCTGAACCTGTCGAGTAAATTCTTGCTGGAATGCGGATGACACCGCTGCTACCCCGGAGTTGGAATCCCACTCCCGCGTCCTATCCGTGGGGTTATGTCCAGCCAAATAACGGTTGAACAGGACGAAACGGCAAGCGTCCGGCAGCTGTGCCCATCTTTTGTGTGCCAACTGGGTGCGCATGGCAATGATTTCGGGAATGTCCCGTTCCGGCGCATCGAATAATTGCGAGATTTCTCACCGGAAGCGATCGGGAAGCGATCCCGCGGCGCCCTCCGGCGAACGCGGTGCCCCGCGTCACAGGTGTGCGTCCCCGGTCTGCGGGGAAGGTGAGCCCTGCGGTGTCTCGGTGTCGGTGGCAGGTGGCACGATGGACGTCGCGGGGGTGCGGCTGCCGCTGTTCTCCCGGAACGATGAGGCGTCAGACCGAGGATGTGATCCCCCAGTGGCCATTTCCCTGTCCGTGGTGGTCTTGTTGGCGATCATCATGGTCGTGCTCGTCAGGGGCAAATCACTCAAAGTCGGACCGGCGATCGTCGCCGCGCTGTTCGGCTTCTTCCTGGCTTCCACGGGCATGGCGCCCGCGATCAACAAGTTCCTCGACTCGCTGGCGGACACCATCAACCAGATCAACCTGTGATGGTGCGGGCCGAACGGCCCGCGACCGGCGGCGAGAAGAGGTACTGACGCGGGCTCAGACGGCCGCGGGCGTACGCTCCTGCGCGCTCCCGACGATGCGCCGCAGCGCCTCGGTGCGTTCCGTGCGGCCCGTCGCCGACAGCAGCGCGGCGAGCACGGCGATCCTGGCCTGCCCGGCGCGCAGCGTGCCGGCCAGCACGGCGCCGGCCGCCGCGAGGTCCACGGCGCCCCCGCCGGTGTAGATCGGCGCCACCGGGCCCGCCGCGACCCGGGTGCTCACGGCGACCAGCACGCCCGCGTCCACCGCCCGGCGCACGGCCTCGGTGAACTCGGGGGTCGCATTGCCCGCGCCGGTGCCCACCAGCACGATGCCCCCGGCGCCGGCGGCCAGCGCGGCGTCGAAGAGCACCGGGTCGGCGTCCACGTGATGCATCACCACATCGACGCGCGGCGCCACCGTCCCGGTCCCCGGGAGCGGCAGCGCGGCGTCCCGCGGATGCGGCCTGCCCCATGCGATCTCGCCGAACGTCACCCGGCCCAGCGGCCGCCCCGACGGGTCGGCGAAGGCCTGCACGTCCAGCGTGTGCGCCTTGACGGTGCCGCGGGCGGCGTGCACGTATCCGCCGAAGGCGATCACCACGCCGACGTCCTCGGCGTTCGCGGCGGTCAGCAGGGCGTCGTACAGATTGCCCGCGGCGTCGCCGTCGGCGGCGTCCAGGGGCAGTTGGGCGCCGGTGAACACCACCGGGCGCCGGTCGTCGTGGTGGAGGTCCAGGAGGAAGGCGGACTCCTCCATGGTGTCGGTGCCGTGCGTGATCACGATGCCGTCCACGGCCGGGTCGGCCAGGACCTCGTGCACCGTGTGCAGCAACCGCATCTGGTGCACGGTGGTCAGCCGGGAGCTGTTCACCGTGAACAGGTCGCGGACGGTCACCTCGACGCCCTCGGGGACGGCACCTGCCGCCAGCACCTCGCGGCCGGCGGCCTCGGCCGCGTAACCCACCCCCTGCCATCGGCTGGCGATGGTGCCGCCGGTGCCGATCACGACGATGTGCTTCACGTGTCCCTCGCTCGCGTGTGCGCCCAATCCTCCGCCGCAAGGATATGCGCAAGGATCTGGCATGCGATTGCGAATCAGCCCGCGTAGATCGCGTGATCGTGGTAGTTGTCACCGACATGGATGCCATTGACAGAAGTATCTTGCGCGAACTCCAGGCGGACGGCCGGCTCACCAACCAGGAACTCGCCGCCCGCGTCGGACTGACCCCCTCGCCCTGTCTGCGCCGGGTGCGGCAGCTGGAGGAGGACGGCGTGATCCAGAGCTACCGCGCGGTGGTCGACCCGGCCGCCGTGGGCCGCGGCTTCGAGGTCTTCGCCTCCGTGGAGGTGCGCCGGGACCGCGAGTCCGTCGAGGCGTTCGAGGCCCAGGTCCGGGCCACCCCGGACATCATCGAGGCGTACCGGCTGTACGGCGCGCCCGGCTGCCTGCTGCGCATCGCCGTGAAGGACAGCGACGCCTACGAGCGCTTCTGGACCGAGACGCTGATCTCACTGCCGGGAGTGAGCGAGGTCAACTCGCAGATGATCATGAAGCGCATCAAGGGACCGCAAGGCCTGCCCGTCGGGTAGAGGAGAAACGGCAGCGCGGTGGTGCAGCGCGGGCAGGCGCGGGCGCGCGGGGGTGCCCGCTCAGCCGAACGGTGTCTGCCCGGCCTCCCCGGCGTCATGTCCCCCGGCATCGGCGACCCCGGCGGACTCGGCGAAGACGGGCAGTGCCCGCACCAGGTCCGGCGGCAGGGCCAGGCCCTCCTCGGTGGACGGGTCGACCGCGAGCCACAGCTCGTCGGTCGGCCAGTTCGCGGCCAGGTCGACGACGGGGATGCGCACCGCGGTCGCCGGATCCCCGCCGGCGGCCACGAGGGTCTCCTCCGCCGTGAACACCGGGATGTACTGGGTGCCGTCCTGTTCGATCACCGGCAGCGAGATGGCCCCCTCGGGGCGCGCCTCCTCGCCTTCGGCCGGCGGCACCTGCGGCAGCAAGGCCGTCTTGCCCGCCAGGTCGGCCAGCACGGCCTCGGTGTCGGCCAGTTGCTCCGCGGACGGCGCGTCCTCGGGCAGACCGGCGTTCTCGCGCGATGTCGGGGCGTTCATGGAGTCTCCTCTTGCCTGGCGATTGCGTTCGGACGCCGGGAACCGCGGCCCTTCGCGTGCCGCCGCCTCGTCGGCGGGTCCTTTCGTACTCACGGGCGCCTGCCCGGAGGGCCGCCGCATAAGCGGCACATCCCGAACAATGTGGACGGCCGGCTGCCGTGCCCGGGGCGACGCACGAGGAATGGGCCCCGCGAGGTCTTCGGGTCCGACCGTGAATGGCGGGTGCCATGACCACCTACCGCTCCGCGGAGATTCCGGCGGCATTCATCGGCGCCCTGTCCCATGGGGCCGGCAGGTTCCTCCTCGCCGCCGGAGTGGCCGCGATCGTCCTCGGTGTCTGCGTCCCGGCGTGGCCCGGCGGGACGCTGCTCGTGATCGGTGTCCTCTTCGGCGTCCGCCTGCCGATCAGCGGCGTGTTCTACCCGGCCGGCGCCTTCTGCTCGCTTGTTCCGGGCGGCATGCGCGTACGGAACTTCGTCACGGGCTTCCTGAGCATGCGGCGCGGCGTCCTGCGAATCGCCGCGGTGGTCTTCGAGCATCGGCCGGATCGTCTCGCCCTTCGGCTCCCCGGCCGTCCTCACGCCGGTGTCCGGTGCGCGGTGATCGTCCTCGGCGCCGCCGAGACCGTCCACGCCTTCCCGATCCGCCTTCCGACGGCCCACCAGTCGGTCGGCCGAGCACCGCGGCGAACGCCGGACGGCTGTCAGTGGGGGTTCCTAGACTCGGCGCATGGTCACCGAAGCGGACACCGAACTGCGCGACGGACGAACCCTGCACTTCTACGACACCGGGCCGGCGGCGGACGGCGACGGCCTCGCCGTCGTCTGGCTGCACGGCACGCCCAACGTGGGGGAGCCGCCGGAACCCCTCTTCGAAGCCTCGCGGAAGCGCGGCATCCGCTGGTTCTCGTACGACCGGCCCGGGTACGGCGGCTCCACGCCGCACCCCGGCCGCGACATCGCGGCCGCCGCCGCGGACGTCGCCGCCGTCGCCGACGCCCTCGGGATCGGGCGGTTCGCCGTTCTCGGCCACTCCGGAGGGGGCCCGCACGCTCTCGCGTGCGCCGCGCTGCTCCCGGACCGCGTGGCCGCGACGGTCAGCGGGTCCGGGCTCGCCCCGTACGACGCCGAGGGGCTCGACTGGCTCGCCGGGATGTGCCCGACGAGCCTGGCCGAGTTGCGGGCGTCGGCAGCGGGCCGCGCCGCGCTGGAGGAGTACCTGGCCGCCAGTGACTTCGACCCGGAGATGTTCACCCCCGCCGATCACTCCGCGCTGGCCGGAGAGTGGGCCTGGCTCGCCTCGGTGGCCGGCAGGGCACTCCAGGGCGAACCCGACGGCATGATCGACGACGATCTCGCCTACGTCACCCCCTGGGGCTTCGATCCGGCCGGGGTCCGTACGCCCGTGCTCCTCCTCCACGGCGGGCAGGACCGCATGGTCCCGGCCGGTCATGCCGAATGGCTCGCCCGCCGCATGCCCGGTGCCGAACTCCGCGTCCTTTCGGACGAGGGCCATGTCTCGGTGCTCTCCGCCGCCCCCGAGGTCCTCGACTGGCTCGTCGCCCGGGCGCCGGGCGGCAGCCGCGGGACGGGCGGCTGATCCCGCCGCGGCCCGCCCGGCCCGGTCGGGCCCCCCGAACGCCCCGGTGACATCCCGCGGTTGACCGCCGGGGCACATGGCGGATTGTCGATCTCCCGTGGCGGGAAACATGCGTTCGGGGCTGCCATGGGGCGAGAGATCGGGGCCCGTACGCTGGCCGCGAATCGGGCTGGCTCCTTGCCTGACCGCAATAGCCCGATGTGGGCCCCGGACGGTGGGCATTCCCGCCGTGATCCATGCCGAGGTGGTCAGTCATCTGTGCGTCCATGCCGAGACCGGACCGGACGGGCGTGTCTGCCGAGGGCCCAAGGCGCTACGCCCCGGCGGAACCACTTCAACAGGCTGTGGCGCAAGGCGTGCGCGGCGGTGAACGTCAAGGGTCTGCACTTCCACGACCTCCGCCACACCGGCAACACCCTGGCGGCCTCGACGGGCGCGAGCACGAAGGAACTCATGACCCGGATGGGGCACAGCTCGCCCCGTGCCGCGTTGATCTATCAGCACGCCAGCGCCCAGCGAGAACGCGTGATCGCCGACGCCGTGAGTGCCCTTATCGAATCCGCACGCCAACGGCCGACGTGATCCGTGTGGCACGTGTGTGGCACGGCGGCCCGGATCGGACCGTGAACGACGAAGGCCCAGACCGGGGAAAAGCTTCCCTGACCTGGGCCTTCGTCGTGCAGAGCGGGCGACGGGAATCGAACCCGCGTAGCCAGTTTGGAAGACGCCGTACGCGGATGACGGCTGACCTGGCGACTTGCTGACCTGGGCCGGAGCGAGGTTGGCGCCCCTGTTCCCCGTGAGTCCCCGTAATGTCCCGCCGGAACGGGCATGCGGCGGGCACGGCCGTCAGACGAGCCGCCAACGCCAGCACCACGGAGCGAGGTCAGCAGCCGGGTACTCCTCATAGCCGCCGGCCCGCTGCACCAGAAGACGACCCCCATCCATGGAGACCCGATCTCCTGGCATGAGAAACAAAGGACGTTCGAGGCGGAAGATCCAATCCGGATCGAACCTCACCTCGTTGAGCAGCAGCATCCTGGGTGCCGTCGCTGGACTGCCGAAGACTCGCATGGCTCTATGGTGCACCGCGCCAGGATCCGCGATCACCTCTTTAGGAGCGAGGTTGGGCGACCGCACGTGTGACCTGCGGATTCCGTACCTCGGGCAGGGTTCGGCCGAAGGCACCCTGCACACCCTGGTTCCCCGTGAGTCCCCGCCCGTTCTGGCACGAGAGTGGCACGCCGGGACACGCCCCTTTCTGCTCGATAGGTAGGCTCCGCAACCGTGGCATAAGGGCTTGCATCCGGTGATCGCTGCACAGGGGGATAGGACATGACTGAAGACGAGCTCATCGAGGCGGTCCGTGTAGCTGTCTCTGACCGAGGCCTACCGCCACCGGCTTCACCCGCAGACGTTGCGAGGGCGGAGGCAGCCATCGGATATAGGCTCCCACACTTGTTGCGGCGCTTGTATCTTGAGGTCGCAGACGGCGGATTCGGCATCTGGCAGTGCGTGTCGCTGACTGACAACGGTGAGTGGTACAGCGACGAACAGGACATCATCGAGGTTCACCGCCGCTGGGCTTCATCCATCGATCCTGTCCTGCCACCGGGGGTTGTCCCGCTCATGGACCGTGGCTGCGCCATGTGGACGTTGGTCGACTTCGGAACTCCACAAGGACACATCTGGGATTGGGATCCCAACGGCTGTTGTGTTCTGGTCCCGACCACGCTGTCGCTCGCACGGTGGCTTACCGGATGGCTGGAAGGCTGGATCCAGCCCGGACCCTACTCCAAGTTCCGCATACACGAGGAGAACTGCCCGAGTAGGCATGTCCGTGATGGTCATTGACTACGCTGTGCCGATTGCCGCTGGCCTCAACCCACCACAGCCCCTAGCTTCCATCCCGTCCGCCGTCGACCCACACATCGTGGAGCGGGCGTGGTTCAGGGCGTCAAGGTGGAGCGCGCCACTGTACGAACGACCTTGACGCCCTGGGCCGCGTCTGCTCGGCTCTGCCTGGGGCGATGGTGGTCGGGATGGGAGCCTTCGACGCTCGCCACGACGTGCCGGCACTCGCGTACGGCGCCCCGTCCATCCCGGAGTCCGAGCGCCCCCGCCGGAGGCATGGCCTTGTCGTTGAGCGGCTGTGGCGTCCACGGGTCTCGGCTCATGCCCCGGCCTACCTCTGTGGGCGCGCGGTGGCGGACGGCGCGCCGAGCGGGGCGAAGACTGGAGCGTGGGCGCGGCCGGACGTCGGCCGCGCGCCCGGCGGAGCGTGAGCGACGCCGGGTGCCTTGATGAGGTAGAGAAACCTGTAACGGGCTACTTGGTCCGGCTCAGAGTGTCCAGGTGATCGAGGTAGCTTCGGCTGGTGGCTTCGCCTGGGAAATCGCGGCTGACGACGGAAGCGAGTTCACGGCTGACCAGCAACAGCGACGGCAGTGATTGCCGGTCGCCCTTGAGGGCCCACTCTCCGTAGTTCACGGCTTGCTCCAGGTCTCCACGCCGTGCGGCCACGACCCCCAGAGTGACCCTGGCCTCGGCCATCCGCATCGGCTGCTTCTCTGCTCCGTCGAAGTCCGTGCCAGCGCGGATCACCTCGTGGGCCAGCGTTTCCGCAATGGCGTTCTCACCCAGCAGCCGGTAGCAGTCCATGGCGTAGTAGTCGAACTTCGCCGGATCCACGACGAAGTGATGATCAAGGTTCTCGGGGTACGGCATTCCTTCCAACAGCTTCCGCCCCCGGTCCAACGCGACCTCGGTCTTCCGGCGGTCACCGAGCCTTGCCCACCCCTTGGCCTCATGCGCCGCGAGCTGGACGGCGACGCCGTGATGCGGAGCAACTTCGTTCCCGGCCTGGGACGCGGCCAAGATCCCGTGGTAGTCGCCCGTTGTGAGGGCGAACCATGCCCGCATCTCGTGGGCCCATCCGGCGGCTTCGGCGTTGTCAGCCTCGTTTGCCAGGGAGAGGACTGCGCGGCGGGTGGTCTCGGCCGCGGCTCGATCGCCCATGTCGTACTCGACGCAACCGACGAGCAAGGCGAGCCATGCGGAGATCGTCAGTACCTCGCGGTGTTGGGCCAAAGTGAGCCGTTGTGACTGGAGGCCGGCCACGCGCTTGAGCCATTGGCGTCCCTCAAGGGCAAGCTGAGCGCTCGGCATGAACGGGTACTCGGAGCAGAGCCGATCGGCAGTGATCCTTAACGCGTCCAGGGTCGCGTTGTCTACGTCGGATGCCTGCATGCGGCTGAGGATTTCCATTGTTTCCATGCCGCTTGCCGCGATGATTTCGGCGTTGCCGTCGCGCCGGGTGGCCACGGGGAAGATCGCATGTGTCACGGTGCCGAAGGTGGCCGCAATGATCGGCTGGTAGAACTCGCTCGGCGTGACTTCGCCGGACTCCCAACGCTTCCACTGCCGGATCATGCTCGACCCGTCCGGCAGCTTCTTGGGGGAGTGCGCTCGAAGCGCCGCCACGGCTTCTGCCTGCGTCCACTGGCGTGCTTCGCGCTCGGCTGCGATGCGCCGTGCCCACGCGGGTCGTTCCTCGCTCATGTGGTGCCCTCCCGTCGGGTCCGTGCTTTGAGTTTTGCACTTCACGGGCCCAAGACATGAGGGGTGACAGGGGGTTGTCCCTGTAGCTGTCCCCTGGTGACACCTCTTATGTCACTGGCTAAGCAATCACGCTGCGTACATGGTGGATCGCACGTCAGGCGCTGCCCGTGTGATCGGCTCGCTCTTCCAACTCGGCCACTCGGGCGGCAAGTTGTCGAATCTCGGAGTGGATAGCGTTGATCTCTTCTCGGCTGACCTCGACGGTGGGTGAGCTCCCGCCGTTACTGAGCGTTGAAGACTGTACGAAGTACCCGCGCGTAGGCACGGACGTGATCAGCCCTTCGTCCATCAAGAGCTGGAGCGCGTTGCCCACCGTCACGGTCGTCACGTCGAACCGCTCGGCCAGGGCCCGCAGCGATGCGAGCTTGCCCCCGGCCGGCATGGCCTTGATCTCAGGGCGCAGCGCATCAGCGATCTGGACCTTCTTGGGCCTGAGGTCGTCGTCGGCAACGGTCATGCTTCGAGCCTATCGACTATGGCGCACTAGTACATCCTATGGCGCAGAACCCCTTGTGCTCTAGCGTGCTATATAGCAAGCTATGACATGTGCCTGAACGGCCGTGTAACCCGGGGGCGACG
This sequence comes from Streptomyces sp. RLA123, assembly GCF_056270165.1. NCBI lineage: Bacteria > Bacillati > Actinomycetota > Actinomycetes > Kitasatosporales > Streptomycetaceae > Streptomyces > Streptomyces sp. RLA123. The sequence continues at coordinate 5,266,473 of NZ_JBWDOR010000003.1, forward strand.
CCCTACCGCCAAGCAAGCCGTCGCCCCCTTCGTCCCCGAAGGGAAGCTCCATGATGCCTGCGACATTGAACGCTTCGCACTTAGCTCCCGTGCTGCCCGCGGCGGAGTCGGTTTCCGTTTCTGACCTGTCGAATGGTGAGCGCGCCGTTGCGCTGTACGCCTCGGACATGCCGGGTGAGTACCGGTATCGCCGTGGCGATGACGGCAAGGTGTTTGCCTGGATCGTCCAGGGCGCAGGCCGGTTGGGTCTGTCGGAGCTGTACCGGTCGGCCGCGTTGCTCCGCGGCTTCCGGCTGCTGTGGCTGGCTCGCTCGGCCACGGGTGAGCAGAAGAGGGCTCACGCGCTCCGCTTCCCGAACGCCGCCCGCCTGCGTCGGGCTGAGCTGCTGGCCTCGCTCACCGTCGGCATGACCAAGATGAGCCAGGCTGCCATCGACCGGAGCGGACGTCCCCAGGTCGAGGGCGCTTGCCGGTGCGCCGGTACCGGCTGGTTCGAGGTCTGCTTCGAGCCCGGGGACCCGACGTCGGTCGCGTGGGAGAACTGCGCGGCGCACAACCCCAAGGGGCACCGGCCGAGCCCGGCGGCGGTGGTCGCGTGACCTTGACGCCTGTTGCCCCGGCGGCTGTGGCTGATGCTGCTGCCGCCTGCGGCACCGACCCCCACACGCTGGCCGACGCGCTGCGGCTGGCCGGTGACCCCGGCTTCGAGCGGTGGCGGGAACAGATCCAGCGCACCGGTGGCTGCGCCGATCCGATCCACCTGCAAGGGCTGACCGTCACCCGCGACGCCAAGTCCGGCCAGGTCCTCTACTCGTACTCGACCGAGGGGGAGCCGGGGGGACGGTTACGGGTGGCGTGTGGCAACCGCCGGGCCTCGCGCTGCCCTTCGTGCGCCTGGACCTACGCGGGCGACACCTTCCACCTGATCCGCGCTGGGCTCACGGGGGATGAGCGCAAGGACGTCCCGGTGGCGGTCCGGACTCATCCGAAGGTGTTCGCGACGCTGACTGCGCCGTCGTTCGGTCCGGTCCACAACCGCCCGGACACCGGCCGCTGCCGCTGCGGCTCCGCCCACGGCGAGCACGACCCCGAGATCGGCACACCGCTGGATCCGGAGCGGTACGACTACGCGGGCGCGGTGCTGTGGAACAACCACGCGGGCGATCTGTGGCGGCGCTTCACGATCTACCTGCGCCGGGAGATCGCCGCCCGCGCCTGACTCTCCCAGACAGTCATGCGGGAGGTGTGCCGGGTCTCGTTCGGGAAGGTCGCCGAGTACCAAAAGCGCGGCGCCGTGCACTTCCACGCGATCGTCCGCCTCGACGGCCCCGAAGGACCGCAAGACGTCCCGCCGTCGTGGGCGAGTGTGGCCCTGTTGGATGCCGCGATCCATGCCGCTGCTGCCCGGGTATCGGTTCCGGTCCCGGCCGCCGGCACCCTCCTGGCGCGGGAGCTGCGTTGGGGTTCGCAGGTCGATGTCCGCCCGATCGGCTCAGACGACGGCCAGGAGCTGACCGAACAGGCCGTCGCCGCGTACGTCGCCAAGTACGCCACCAAGGCAGCCGAGACCACCGGCACCGTAGACCGGCGGGTCGGCAACCGTGAAGCCCTCGACCTGTTCGACCTGCCCGCACACACCCGGCGCCTGATCGAAGCCTGCTTCGACCTCGACCCCCACTACCCCGAGCGCAAGCTCCGCGTCTGGGCTCACATGCTCGGGTTCCGCGGCCACTTCTCCACCAAGTCCCGCCGCTACTCAACCACCCTTGGCGCGCTGCGCCAGGTCCGCGCCGACTACCGCGCCCGCCAGGAACGCCAGCAGCGCGGGCTCCCCGACCCCGACGACACCCTGGAGGGCTCCACGCTCGTGCTCGCCCACTGGACGTATGCCGGACACGGCCACACTCCCGGTGAATCCTGGCTCGCCGCCACCATCGCCCAGGACATCCGCACCAACCGCGACACCGCCCGCGAAGCCCTCGCCGACCTACCCGACGACCAAGAGGGGGAGTGGTGACCGTGGATCGACTCCTCACCGTGGAGCAGGTCGCCGATCTGCTCGGGACGACCATCCGATTCCCCCGACGTCTTATCGAGGAACGCCGGATCGCATTCGTCAAGGTGGGACGACACGTGCGCATTCCAGAAGGGGCAGTTGCTGCCTTCATCGAGGCGAACACGGTCTCGCCCTCGCCTCGTCGGCTCCGGGCGGTGAGCTGATGCCTAGGCGTCGCTCCTTCGGCCGTGTCCGCAAGCTGCCCTCAGGCCGCTATCAGGTCCGTTATCCGGGGCCTGACGGCATTGACCGGCCGGCTCCGCAGACCTTCCGCACCAAGCGCGAGGCGGACGACTGGCTGGCCGACAAGCAGACCGAGCTTCGGCAGGGCGATTGGCGGGACCCGGACGCGGCCAAGGTGCCGTTCCGGACTTACGCCGCCGCCTGGATCCGGGAACGTCCTCTCGCTCCTCGCACAACCGAGCTGTACACGTCCTTGCTCCGGCTGCACCTGCTCCCAACCTTCGGCCGCATGGCCGTCGCCGACATCACCTCGGCCGCGGTCCGCTCTTGGCGTCGTGACTGCCTGGACGTCGGCACGGGGCCCAGCACGGTCGCGAAGGCGTACGCCTTGCTCCGCACCATCATGAGCACTGCCGTCGAGGACGACCTCATCCGCCGTAATCCGTGTCAGATCAAGAACGGCGGCACCGTCACCACTCCGGAGCGCCCCACGGCGACGATCGTGGAAGCGTTCGCCATCGCAGAGGCCGTACAGCCGCGGTACAAGGCACTCGTTCTGATGGCAGCGTTCTGCGGCCTCCGATGGGGTGAGCTGATCGGCCTGTGCCGTCAGGACGTCGACCTCGACTACGGCACGATTCGCGTACGTCGCTCGGTGGCCGAACTCACCAGCGGCCAGCGGGTCTACAAGGCGCCCAAGAGTGAGGCGGGCAAGCGCACGGTAGCCATTCCGGCGACCGTCCTACCCCTCGTGACGTCGCACATGAAGATCTACGCGGAACCGGGTCCGGCCGGGCGCGTCTTCGTCGGGGCCAAGGGTGCGACTCCGCGCAGGAACCACTTCAATCGCGTCTGGCATCAGGCATGCGCCGCCGCCGGCGTGAAGGGGCTGCGGTTTCACGACCTCCGCCACACGGGCAACACGCTCGCGTCGCACACGAGTGCCAGCACACGTGAGCTGATGACGCGCCTCGGCCACAGCTCGACCCGCGCGGCGCTGGTCTATCAGCACGGCAACCGCGAGCGGGAGCGTGAAATCGCCGACGCGATCGACGCCATGATCATAAAGGCCCTGAATCGCGGCTCCCGGCGGAACGGGCACGCGGCGGGCACGCAGCCCTGATCCGCCTCCGTGGACGACGAAGGCCCAGGCCGGGGAAAACTACCCCTGACCTGAGCCTTCGTCCTGCAGAGCGGGCGACGGGAATCGAACCCGCGTAGCCAGTTTGGAAGACTGGGGCTCTACCATTGAGCTACGCCCGCAACGGCCAGTCATTCTGGCACACCGCATCGTAGCCGATCGACCTGGTCTCCGCGTACCCGGATATATGGGCGCCAGGGTGTGCGGGGGCATGTACTCTACGTGTCGCACCGACGGGGTGTGGCGCAGCTTGGTAGCGCGTCCGCTTTGGGAGCGGAAGGTCGTCGGTTCGAATCCGGCCACCCCGACCAGTCCTCGGCGCCATGCGCCGGAGAGGCCCGGCTGCACGTTTGTGGTACCGGTAGGATGGGTTGCTGGCCACCCGGCATGCGGCCGTATTGCCGAATCCGCATGATCACCGAGCGGCCGCCCATCAACGTAAAGCCCCCAAGGAGACCCAACCGTGAAGAGCGCCGTCGAGACTCTGAACCCGACCCGGGTTCGACTCACTGTCGAGGTGCCCTTCGAGGAGCTCAAGCCCAGCCTCGACGCGGCGTACAAAAAGATCAACCAGCAGGTCACGGTGCCGGGCTTCCGTAAGGGCAAGATCCCCGCGCGCGTTATCGACCAGCGGTTCGGCCGTGGCGCGGTCCTCGAAGAGGCCATCAACGATGCCCTGCCGAAGTTCTACACGGAGGCTGTCAACGAGGGCGAGCTCAACGTCCTGGGCCAGCCCGAGGTCGACATCACCGAGTTCAACGACGGTGAGGAACTGAAGTTCACCGCCGAGGTGGACATCCGTCCGGTCATCGAGATCCCGGACTACTCCGGCATCGAGGTCACCGTCGACGTCATCGAGGTGTCGGACGAGGACATCGAGAAGTCCCTGGAGCAGCTGCGCGAGCGCTTCGCGTCCACCACGGTGGTCGAGCGCGCGGCGGCCGAGGGTGACGTCGTCGTCGTGGACCTGGAGGCCAAGGTCGACGGCGAGGTGCTCGAGGACGGCGTCGCCACGGGTGTCAGCTACACCATCGGCTCCGGCCAGCTGCTCGACGGCATCGACGAGGCCGTGACCGGCGTCGAGGCCGGCGGCTCCGTCACCTTCACCTCCGAGCTCAAGGGCGGCTCCGCGGCCGGCCAGGCGGCCGAGGTCAAGGTCGACGTGACCTCCGTGCAGGCTCGCGAGCTTCCCGAGCTGGACGACGACTTCGCCCAGCTGGCCAGCGAGTTCGACACGCTGGAGGAGCTGCGCGCCGACGCCGTCAAGCGCCAGGAGCGCATCAAGCAGTACGACCAGGCCACCCAGGCGCAGGAGAAGGTGCTCGACGCCCTCCTGGAGCTGGTGGACATCCCGCTGCCGGAGAAGCTCCTCACCGACGAGATCGAGACCCGCACGCACAACCTGGAGCACCACCAGTTCCCGTCCCTCGGCCTGGACTGGGACTCGTTCCTGGAGCGCGAGGGCAAGACCCGCGAGGAGTACGACGCGGAGATCGAGTCGCAGGCGAAGAAGGGCATCAAGACCCAGTTCGTGCTGGACGAGCTGGTCTCCAAGGAGAAGCTGTCGGTCAACCAGGAGGAGCTCACCGAGCACCTCATGCGCCGTGCCGCCTCCTCCGGCATGAGCCCCGACCAGTTCGCCCAGGCCGTCGTCGAGGGTGGCCAGGTGCCGCTGCTGGTGGGCGAGGTCGCCCGCGGCAAGGCGCTGGCCCTGGTGGTCGAGGCCGCGACGGTCAAGGACACCAACGGCGAGGTCGTCGACCTGGAGGACGAGGAGGACGAGACCGGCGAGACGGTCGAGGCTTCCTCCGAGGCCGGCGACGAGACCGGGGCCGAGGCGAAGAAGGACGACGCCGAGGCCTGAGCCTCGCGCCGCCCGATGCGTCGTACAACGGGCCCGGACGCCCCCCGCGTCCGGGCCCGTTCTGCTCGGGTTCGCTCACGGCGTAGGGCTGGCCTGCGCTCACAGCGAACAGTTTCGCGTGGGGGATTGCCGGGCCCCACCTGCGCGTTAGGGTCCGTAAGTACGAGGGCCCGTGCCCTACGAGAAGTCCCTGAGACGGCCCAGTGCCGTCCGACAACGAGCAGGTGGATACGTGACGACTCCGATGCCTTCCGCCGCCGGCGAGCCGACCATCGGTGGCCTCGGCGACCAGGTCTACAACCGGCTGCTCGGCGAGCGGATCATCTTCCTCGGCCAGCCTGTTGACGACGACATCGCCAACAAGATCACCGCGCAGCTGCTCCTCCTTGCCGCCGAGCCGGACAAGGACATCTACCTCTACATCAACAGCCCCGGCGGTTCCGTGACCGCGGGCATGGCGATCTACGACACCATGCAGTTCATCAAGAACGACGTGGTCACCATCGCCATGGGTCTGGCCGCTTCGATGGGCCAGTTCCTCCTGACGGCCGGTACGCCGGGCAAGCGCTTCGCGCTGCCGAACACCGACATCCTGATGCACCAGCCGTCCGCCGGCCTCGCCGGTTCGGCGTCCGACATCAAGATCCACGCCGAGCAGCTCCTGCGCACCAAGAGGCGCATGGCCGAGCTGATCGCGCAGCACTCCGGCCGTAGTGTCGAGGAGATCACCCGCGACTCCGACCGCGACCGCTGGTACTCCGCGGACGCGGCCAAGGAGTACGGCCTGATCGACGACGTCATCACGCATGCGGTGAACGTACCGGGCGGCGGCGGCACGGGCGCCTGACGGGCCTGAGCCCGATCAGCCCCGCAGGACCGACCCCAGCCCTCTGCTCATCATCAGGACGGTGAACGTGACCACCCAGAACTTCCCCGGCAGCGGTATGTACGACCGTATGAGCGCCGCCGAGGCCCGCTACGTCATCCCGCGTTTCATCGAGCGCACCTCCCAGGGCGTTCGCGAGTACGACCCGTACGCGAAGCTCTTCGAGGAGCGCGTGATCTTCCTGGGCGTGCAGATCGACGACGCGTCCGCCAACGACGTCATGGCGCAGCTGCTGTGCCTGGAGTCGATGGACCCGGACCGCGACATCTCGGTCTACATCAACAGCCCCGGCGGCTCCTTCACGGCGCTGACGGCCATCTACGACACCATGCAGTTCGTCAAGCCGGACATCCAGACGGTCTGCATGGGCCAGGCGGCCTCCGCCGCGGCCGTGCTGCTGGCCGCGGGCACGGCCGGCAAGCGTATGGCGCTGCCCAACGCGCGCATCCTGATCCACCAGCCGTACAGCGAGACCGGCCGCGGTCAGGTCTCCGACCTGGAGATCGCGGCGAACGAGATCCTGCGCATGCGTGCGCAGCTCGAGGACATGCTCGCCAAGCACTCCAGCACCCCGATCGAGAAGATCCGCGACGACATCGAGCGCGACAAGATCCTCACGGCCGAGGAGGCCCTCTCCTACGGTCTGGTCGACCAGATCGTCTCGACTCGCAAGAGCTCGAGCGTCGCGGTCTGAGGACCGCCAGAGGCCTTATGGGCCTCGTGAGGCACGAAAGTCCCCTCTTGGGGCGGCAGGGTTGTGCAGGTCACGGCCCAGTCGTTCCAAGGGGGGCCCGCACTGGGGGCGCGGCAAGGTACCGTCGATAGGCAAGCACCAGGACTCGTCGAACTGACGGGACCCAGGCGAAGGGGAAGCACCTCGTGGCACGCATCGGTGACGGCGGCGACCTGCTCAAGTGCTCGTTCTGCGGAAAGAGCCAGAAGCAGGTGAAGAAGCTCATCGCAGGGCCCGGTGTGTACATCTGCGACGAGTGCATCGATCTCTGCAACGAGATCATCGAGGAGGAGCTCGCCGAGTCCTCCGAGGTGCGCTGGGAGGATCTTCCCAAGCCGCGCGAGATCTACGAATTCCTGGAGAGCTACGTCGTCGGCCAGGAGCCGGCGAAGAAGGCGCTCTCCGTCGCGGTCTACAACCATTACAAGCGGGTGCAGGCCGGCGAGAACGGCGGACGCGGTCACGACGACGGCATCGAACTCGCCAAGTCCAACATCCTGCTGCTGGGCCCCACGGGCTCCGGCAAGACCCTGCTGGCGCAGACCCTGGCCCGGATGCTCAACGTGCCGTTCGCGATCGCGGACGCCACGGCGCTGACGGAGGCCGGCTACGTCGGTGAGGACGTCGAGAACATCCTGCTGAAGCTGATCCAGGCGGCCGACTACGACGTCAAGAAGGCCGAGACCGGGATCATCTACATCGACGAGATCGACAAGGTCGCCCGCAAGAGCGAGAACCCGTCGATCACCCGCGATGTCTCCGGTGAGGGCGTCCAGCAGGCGCTGCTGAAGATCCTGGAGGGCACCACCGCCTCGGTGCCGCCGCAGGGCGGGCGCAAGCACCCGCACCAGGAGTTCATCCAGATCGACACCACGAACGTGCTCTTCATCGTGGGCGGCGCGTTCGCCGGCCTGGAGAAGATCATCGAGTCCCGCGCGGGCGCCAAGGGCATCGGCTTCGGTGCGACCATCCGCTCCAAGCGCGAGAGGGACGAGGCCGACCAGTTCTCCGAGGTCATGCCCGAAGACCTGGTCAAGTTCGGCATGATCCCCGAGTTCATCGGCCGTCTGCCGGTCATCACCAGCGTCCACAACCTCGACCGCGAGGCCCTGCTGCAGATCCTCGTCGAGCCGCGCAACGCCCTGGTCAAGCAGTACCAGCGGCTGTTCGAGCTCGATGGCGTCGAGCTCGAGTTCGAGCGCGGTGCCCTGGAGGCCATCGCGGACCAGGCCATCCTCCGCCAGACCGGCGCGCGGGGCCTGCGCGCCATCATGGAGGAGGTGCTGATGTCGGTGATGTACGAAGTGCCGTCCCGCAAGGACGTCGCCCGCGTCGTCATCAGCGACGACGTCGTTCACTCCAACGTGAACCCCACTCTGGTGCCGCGCGAGCCGCGCATCATCGGCAAGGGCGAGCAGAAGAGCGCATAGCGCTCCGCCGTACATATGAAGGGGGCGCCCGGCGAAGGCCGGGCGCCCCCTTCATATGTGTGCGCGGTCCTACTTCTTGACGCGGACCTCGTCACGGATCTTCACGGTGCTGTCGGCCCACTCGGAGAGCGAGGGGGTCCGGGTGCTGCCGAGGATGTCCAGGTTCATGTTCATGGCCATGGCGACGGTGCTGTCGTCGGCCCAGGCGCAGTACGGGAAGCTGACACCGCCGGAACCGAAGGTCCCGCACTTCATGATGTCCCCGTCGAAGCCGGCCGGGTGCTGCTCGGTGGGGGCCTGCCCCGTCGAGGAGCCGGCGCTGTTCTTGAAGCCGGTCAGCATCGCGTCGAGAGCGGCGCTGGGATCGCTGATGTCGCCGTAGGCTCCGGAGACCACCAACTGGGAGTGCGAGGAGTTCTTGTACGCGCCCGAGACCGTCTTGGCGCTCTTGATGCCGGCGTCGTTCCCCGACTCGCCGTTGCTGAGACCGGAGTTGGCGCTGTTGGACTGGTCCTTGGCGTACTCGCCGCCCAGCAGTGTGGCGGGCATCGACAGCGTGTAGTCCCCGCCGCCCCCGCCGAGGCCGCCGTCCGTGCCGCCCAGGAGGAACATCAGGCCGCCGCCGATCAGCGCGATCGCGAGGACGACGCCGATGACGATGCCCACCACCTTGCCCTTGCCGCCGCCGGAGGGCGGGGGAGGGGTGCCCCAGGCCCCGGGCTGCTGTCCCCAGGCGCCGGGCTGCTGGGGGAAGCCGCCCTGCGGGGGCTGCGCGGGCTGCGGCGGGTAGCCGTAACCGGGCTGCGGCGCGGCTCCGTAGCCGGGCGGGACCTGCGGCTGGGGCGGCGTGGGCGGCTGCGGGGGATTGCCGTAGCCGGGCTGGCCGCCCCAACCCGGCTGGGGAGGCGGCTGGTTGAAGCTCATGCGGGGGTCCCCTCGTTGTTCCCTGCTGTCTCGTACTCATCCTGGCGGTTGTTTAACCCGTCTTTACCTCTGGGTCGTCAGGAATCGGTAACAAGACCGTACGGATGACCGGTTGGCATCATTCAGGGGCGAAGCGGCGTCGCTGTACGGCTGTTCGGGCGGCCGTCGCGCCGTTCGTCCCGGCGGCCGCCCTGCTGTCGCGGCGACCGGGCGGGCGTCTCCCGCCCTCCACCTACCCTTGTCTGTGTACGGTCATCCATCCGGGACATTCCGTCCCGCCCCTGCGCCGCGGTGGCACCGGATTCGTTGGCGGGGCGGCCGCGCCCGTAAACTGAGCGCCGTGACCGACAACACTCAGCAGGCCGCCGCGAGCGGGCCGAACAGCGTGACCCCCGAACTGCCGACCCAGTACGCGCCGGCCGAGGTAGAGGGACCCCTGTACGAGCGCTGGGTAGAGCGCGGTTACTTCGAGGCGGACGCCAAGAGCGACAAGCCGCCGTACACCGTCGTCATCCCGCCGCCCAACGTCACCGGCAGCCTCCACCTGGGCCACGCCTTCGAGCACACGCTGATCGACGCCCTCACCCGCCGCAAGCGGATGCAGGGTTTCGAGACGCTGTGGCAGCCCGGCATGGACCACGCCGGCATCGCCACCCAGAACGTCGTGGAGCGCGAGCTCGCCAAGGAGGGCAAGTCCCGCCACGACCTGGGCCGCGAGGCGTTCGTCGAGCGCGTGTGGCAGTGGAAGGCGGAGTCCGGCGGCCAGATCTCGGGCCAGATGCGCCGGCTCGGCGACGGCGTCGCCTGGTCGCGTGAGCGCTTCACCATGGACGAGGGGCTGTCCCAGGCCGTCCAGACGATCTTCAAGAAGCTCTACGACGACGAGCTGATCTACCGCGCCGAGCGCATCATCAACTGGTGCCCGCGCTGCCTGACCGCCATCTCGGACATCGAGGTGGAGTACCAGGACGACGAGGGCGAGCTGGTCTCCATCCGCTACGGCGAGGGCGACACGTCGATCGTCGTGGCGACCACCCGCGCCGAGACGATGCTCGGCGACACGGCGGTCGCCGTCCACCCCGAGGACCCGCGCTACCGGCACATGGTCGGCACCGAGATCGAGCTGCCGCTCACCGGCCGCCGCATCCCGATCGTCGCCGACGAGCACGTGGACCCCGAGTTCGGCACGGGCGCCGTCAAGGTGACCCCCGCGCACGACCCCAACGACTTCGAGATCGGCCGGCGCCACGGGCTGCCGAACCTCGCCGTCATGGACGAACACGCCGTCATCACCGTGCACGGTCCCTTCCAGGGCCTGGACCGGCTGGAGGCGCGCAGCGCCATCGTGGCCGCCCTGCGTGCCGACGGCCGCATCGTCGCCGAGAAGCGCCCCTACACCCACTCCGTCGGGCACTGCTCGCGCTGCAAGACCACGATCGAGCCGCGGCTTTCCATGCAGTGGTGGGTCAAGGTCGCCCCGCTGGCCAAGGCCGCGGGCGACGCGGTCCGCGACGGCCGGGTCGCCATCCACCCGCAGGAGATGGAGAAGCGCTACTTCGACTGGGTCGACAACCTCCACGACTGGTGCATCTCGCGCCAGCTGTGGTGGGGCCACCGCATCCCGGTCTGGTACGGGCCGAACGGCGAGGTCGTCTGCGTCGGCCCGGACGAGCAGCCCCCGTCCGGCGACGGCTGGACGCAGGACACCGACGTCCTGGACACCTGGTTCTCCTCCGGCTTGTGGCCGTTCTCCACCCTGGGCTGGCCGGAGCGGACCGAGAGCCTCGGGAAGTTCTATCCGAACTCCGTCCTGGTGACCGGCTACGACATCCTGTTCTTCTGGGTCGCCCGGATGATGATGTTCGGCCTGTACGCGATGGACGGCACCCCGCCGTTCCACACCATCGCCCTGCACGGCATGGTCCGTGACCAGAACGGCAAGAAGATGTCGAAGTCCTTCGGGAACGTCGTCAACCCGCTGGACTGGATGGACAAGTACGGCTCCGACGCGCTGCGGTTCACCCTCGCGCGCGGCGCCAACCCCGGCACCGACGTGCCCATCGGCGAGGACTGGGTCCAGGGCTCCCGCAACTTCACCAACAAGATCTGGAACGCCACGCGCTTCGCGCTGATGAACGGCGCCACGGTCGAGGGCGAACTGCCCGCGCCCGAGGAGATGTCGGCGACAGACCGCTGGATCCTGTCCCGGCTGGACGCCACGGTGGCCGAGGTCGACGCGCTCTACGACGACTACCAGTTCGCCAAGCTCAGCGATGTCCTCTTCCACTTCGCGTGGGACGAGGTCTTCGACTGGTACGTGGAGCTGTCCAAGACCACCTTCATGGCGGGCGGGCGGCCCGCCGAGGTCTCGGGGCGGGTGCTCGGCGAGGTGCTCGACAAGCTGCTGCGGGTGCTGCACCCCGTCGTCCCGTTCGTCACCGAGACGCTGTGGACGACCCTCACCGGCCGCGAGACGCTCGTGACCGCCGACTGGCCGGGGCACTCCGGATTCCGCGACGCGGCCGCGGAGAAGGAGATCGGCGCCGTGCAGTCGCTGGTCACCGAGGTCCGCCGGTTCCGCGCCGATCAGGGCCTGCAGCCGGGCCAGAAGGTCCCGGCCCGCCTGGACCTGGCCGGCACCGGTCTGGACGCCCACGAGGCCGCGGTGCGCCAGTTGCTGCGCCTCCAGCCGGAGGGCGAGGGCTTCGCGGCCACTGCCACGCTGCCGGTCGCGGGGGCCACGGTCGCCCTCGACCTGTCCGGCGTCATCGACGTCGAGGCCGAACGCAAGCGGCTCGCCAAGGACCTCGCGGCGGCCGAGAAGGAGAAGGCGCAGGCCACGGCGAAGCTCGGTAACGAGGCGTTCCTGGCCAAGGCCCCGGATCCGGTCGTCGCCAAGATCCGCACCCGGCTGGAGACGGCCGAGGCGGACATCGCCCGCATCACCGACCAGCTGGCGTCCCTGCCGCAGGCGTGACCGGCGGCCGTGGGCGGGCGGCACGCCCGCCCACGGCCATGACCGGTCCGCCCGGTTCGTAGACTGGTGGCGTGAGTACTTCGCGCCCCGGCAACGGCCACGACCCCGATCCCGACGAGTCGCCCCTCTCCGACCCGCTGACCGCGCTCGGCCTGAACGCCGACGACGGCGGCTTCGACGAGGATGAACAGGACGAGGGGGACGAGGGGACAGGGCGCGTCCGGGAGGCCGATCTCGCCATCATCGAGGCGGGCAGCCGCACCCTGCGGGCCGGCGGACCGGTACCCCCGGACGACGACGTCCCCGGCCGTCCCGCCGACCCGGAGCTGGACAAGGCGCTGCGCGAGGTCGAGGCGGAACTCGCCGGCCGCTGGCCGGAGACCAAGCTGGAGCCTTCGCTGGACCGCATGACGGCCCTGATGGACATCCTGGGCGAGCCGCAGCGCTCGTACCCCTCGATCCACATCACCGGCACCAACGGCAAGACCAGCACCGCGCGCATGATCGAGCGGCTGCTGCTCGCCTTCGACCTGCGCACCGGCCGGTACACCAGCCCGCACGTGCAGTCGGTGACCGAGCGCATCAGCCTGGACGGGCGGCCGATCGCGCCGGAGACGTTCATCGAGACCTACCGCGACATCCTGCCGTACGTGGAGATGGTCGACGGGTCGCAGCCGCACCGCATGTCGTTCTTCGAGGTGATGACGGGCATGGCCTACGCGGCCTTCGCGGACGCGCCGGTCGACGTCGCCGTCGTCGAGGTCGGCATGGGCGGCAGCTGGGACGCCACCAACGTCATCGACGCGACGGTCGCGGTCGTCACCCCGATCGCGCTGGACCACACCGACCGGCTGGGCTCCACCACGGGCGAGATCGCGGTGGAGAAGGCCGGGATCGTGAAGAAGGACGCCACCGTCGTGCTGGCGCAGCAGCCGGTCGAGGCAGCGCAGGTGGTGCTGCAGCGCGCGGTGGACGTGGGGGCGACGGTGGCCCGGGAGGGCATGGAGTTCGGCGTCGTGCACCGGGAGGTCGCGGTCGGCGGGCAGTTGCTGACGCTGCGCGGCCTGGGCGGCGAGTACGAGCAGGTGTTCCTGCCGCTGCACGGTGAGCACCAGGCGCACAACGCGGCGGTGGCCCTGGCCGCCGTGGAGGCGTTCTTCGGCATCGGCAGCGAGCACGACCGCACGCTGGCCATCGACACCGTCCGCACGGCCTTCGCGGGCGTCACCTCGCCGGGCCGGCTGGAGGTCGTCCGCCGCAGCCCGAGCGTGGTGCTGGACGCGGCGCACAATCCCGCGGGCGCGCGGGCGGCGGCGGGCTCGCTCACGGAGGCGTTCGGCTTCACCCATCTGGTGGGTGTCGTCGGCCCCAGCGGTGACAAGGACGTGCGCGGGTTGCTGGAGGCGTTCGAACCGGTCTTCGCGGAAGTCGTGGTGACCCGGAACTCCACGCCCCGCGGGATGGACGTGGACGAACTGGCCGCGCTCGCGGTCGAGATCTTCGGCGACGATCGGGTACAGGTCGAGCCGCGTCTGGACGACGCGATCGAGGCGGCGGTCACCCTGGCCGAGGACCAGGGGGAGTTCTCCGGCGCCGGGGTACTGATCACCGGTTCGGTGGTCACCGTGGGAGAGGCCCGGCTGCTGCTGGGCCGCAAGTGACGAGCGGGAAGCGGAACAAAGCGGATGCGGACCCTGTGCGCGAGCACTCTGATCGGTGAATTCTTCGTGATCGGCTTCGCGGGGCTGGTCGCCATGAAACAGCCGGACCTGTCGGCGGGCACCGTGTGGACGGTCTGCGGTGTCGCCATGGCACTGTGTGTGCTGCTCTGCGGAATGCTGGGCCGCCGCGGCGGCCTGGCGGTCGGCTGGGTGCTCCAGGCAGGGCTGATCCTGAGCGGCTTCGCCCTCCCGGTGATGTTCTTCCTCGGCCCGGTCTTCGCCGCGCTGTGGTGGGCCGCCGTCCACTACGGCCGCAAGGTCGACCAGGCCAAGGCGGTCCGGGCGGCGCAGACGGCCTGACCAGTGCCGAGGGGGCGGGCCGTGGCGCATTCCGGCGCCCGGTAATGTCGTCGTACCCGCTACCCCGCACATAGGAGTCACACCGTGTCGCAGCGCACCCTCGTCCTTCTCAAGCCGGACGCCGTACGTCGCGGCCTGGTCGGCGAGATCCTCGGCCGCATCGAGCGCAAGGCCGGCTGGAGCATCACGGCGCTGGAGCTGCGCACCCTCGAGCGGCAGGTCCTGGAGCAGCACTACGCCGAGCACGTGGGCCGGCCCTTCTACGAGCCTCTGATGGAGTTCATGGCGGCCGGCCCGTCCGTGGCCCTGGTGGTCGAGGGCGAGCGGGTGATCGAGGGTGTGCGCGCGCTGGCCGGCCCGACCGACCCGATCGCGGCCGCCCCCGGCTCGATCCGCGGCGACTTCGGCACCATCGTCCGGGAGAACCTGATCCACGCCTCCGACTCCGAGGAGTCGGCCGAACGGGAGATCAAGATCTTCTTCCCCGGTCTGGCCTGACCGCCCCGTCATTCGCCCCGGATTCCCCGCTGACGCCCGATCAGCGCAATGGGTGGCCGGAATTTTCCCGGCCACCTCGCGGCATATGCCCGTCGTACGGGGGAACCAATTCCGCCGACACGGCGTCACCATTGCCGGGGGCCGCTGTGTGTTCTGATGACAATGGCGGCGGATCCCTGACCCCGCGCCCCGTCAGGCGCGACTAGGATGGAATCTCCGCTCCTCAGGCTTCGCGCACAGCGCCCCGCCGTGCTCACCCCCACACTGCTCCAGCTCGGGAAGGCCAGACGTACCCTCATGGCGAACAACATGTCGTTCATCGGCCGTGACATGGCTGTCGACCTCGGCACCGCCAACACGCTGGTGTACGTCAGGGGTCGCGGGATCGTCCTCAACGAGCCGTCCGTCGTCGCCATCAACACGAATACGGGCGGCATCCTCGCGGTCGGCTCCGAGGCGAAGAAGATGATCGGCCGGACCCCCGGCAACATCGTTGCGGTCCGTCCTCTCAAGGACGGGGTGATCGCCGACTTCGAGATCACCGAGCGCATGCTGCGCTACTTCATCCTCAAAATCCACAAGCGGCGCTACCTGGCCCGTCCGCGGGTCGTCGTCTGCGTTCCCTCCGGCATCACCGGTGTCGAGCGCCGCGCGGTCATCGAGGCCGCCACTCAGGCCGGCGCGCGCCAGGTGCACATCATCGAGGAACCGATGGCGGCCGCGATCGGCGCCGGGCTCCCGGTCCACGAGGCGACCGGCAACATGGTCGTCGACATCGGCGGCGGCACCACCGAGGTCGCCGTCATCTCGCTCGGCGGCATCGTCACCGCGCAGTCCATCCGGGTCGCCGGCGACGAACTGGACAACGCGATCATCCAGCACATCAAGAAGGAGTACAGCCTTCTGCTGGGCGAGCGCACCTCGGAATCGATCAAGCTCACCATCGGCTCGGCCTTCTCGGTGGACGACGAGGAGCACACCGAGATCCGCGGTCGCGACCTGGTCTCCGGCCTGCCCAAGACGGTGGTCATCTCCGCCGCCGAGGTCCGCAAGGCCATCGAGGAGCCGGTCAACGCCATTGTCGACGCGGTGAAGACGACCCTCGACAAGTGCCCGCCGGAGCTGTCCGGCGACATCATGGACCGCGGCATCGTCCTGGCCGGCGGCGGCGCGCTGCTGCGCGGTCTCGACGAGCGCCTGCGCGCCGAGACGGGCATGCCCATCCACATCGCCGAGAACCCGCTCGACTGCGTGGCGCTGGGCGCCGGCAAGTGCGTCGAGGAGTTCGAGGCACTCCAGCAGGTCCTGGACGCGCAGCCGCGCAGGTGAGTTCACACGATCCTTCGTACGGGCGAACTCCCGCCCGTACGCCGGATCGTTCTCCTCTCCGGCACGGCACAACGGGCCCACGGCCCACACGCTCTGACGAGGAAGGCACGGACTGGCCCCCGTGAGGGACACACGAGAGAGCCGGCTTCTGCTGGTGCTGCTGGTGGCGATCGCGTTCGCGCTGATCACCGTCGACATCCGCGGTGGTGAGGACTCACCGCTGGACGGTGCCCGGTCCGCCGCGGCCGCCGTCTTCGGCCCCGTGGAGAACGGGGTCGCGGCGGCGGTCGATCCGGTGGACAACGCCGTGGACGCGGTACGCGACTCAGGCGACCGCAGCAGCCGGATCGGCGAACTGGAGCGGGAGAACGCCGAGCTGAAGCAGCAGCTCGGCAGCAAGGACGCCACGCGCGCCCGCGCCCGCGAACTCGACAAGCTGCTCAAGACCGCCGGGGCCGGCCAGTACCGCGTCAAGGGCGCCCAGGTCATCGCGATAGGAGCCGCGCAGGGCTTCTCATGGACGGTCACCATCGACGCCGGCGCCAACGACGGCATCGAGCGCGACATGACCGTCATCAACGGCGACGGCCTGGTCGGCCGGGTCACCACCGTCGGCCCGTCCACCTCCACCGTGCTGCTGGCCTGCGACCCGGACTTCACCGTCGGCACCCGTCTGGAGAAGTCCTCCGAACTCGGCTTCGCCTCCGGTCAGGGCAACCGCCCCATGCAGGTGCAGCTGCTCAACGGCAAGGCACATGTGAGGAACGGCTACCGGCTGGTCACCTTCGGCTCGCAGGCCGGCAAGCCGTTCGTGCCCGGCGTCCCGGTCGGCACCGTCTCCAAGGTCGACCGCGCGGGCGGCGGTCTCACCCGGACCGTCGAGGTCACCCCGTTCGTCGGCTTCACCAAGCTCGACATCGTCGGCGTCGTCATCAAGGGCCCGCGCAAGGACCCCCGCGACTCGGTGCTGCCCGCCGGCCCGAAGCCGGTCCCGACGGTCACCGTCACGGTGACGCCGAGCGGCAACCCCTCTCGGCCGCCGGAGTCGACGCTCGACGGACAGGAGGAGGTCCGATGAAGCGCGTGCTGCTCTCGACCGGCCTGGTGGTCGCCGCCATGGTGATCCAGGTCTGTGTCCTGGCCCGGCTCCACCTGCCCGGCGCGGTGCCCGACCTGCTGCTCCTGGTCGTCCTCGGCCTCGCACTGACGTACGGCCATGTCGCCGGTGCCCTCATCGGGTTCGGCGCCGGCCTGCTCGCCGACCTCGCGCCGCCCGCCGATCACGCCGCCGGGCGCTACGCGCTCGTGCTGTGCGTCATCGGCTACGCCGCGGGCCTGGCCAAGCCCGACAGCGGCCAACTGCGTTCGGCCACCCGGCCGATGCTCGTGGTCGTCGCCGCGGCCATCGGCTCCACCGTGCTGTACGCCCTCGTCGGCGCCCTCGTGGGCGACACCGCGGCGCAGCATGTGGGTCTGGGTAAGCTGCTGTTCACCGCGGCCCTGTACGACCTGCTGCTCGCGCCCTTCACGGTGCCCTGGATCATGGGCCTGGCCCGTCGCCTGGACAACGACCCCCTCGCGGACGACGCCTCGGCGACCGGCTTCGGCGCCCGTATCGGCGGCCAGCGCCCGAGCCTGCTCGGCAAGGTGGGCAGCGTCGCCAAGGGAGGGCGGCGGCTGTGAGCAACATTCCCGAGACCGGCCGCACGTCCCGGGTCACCATCCGGCTGGTGGTTCTCCAGATCCTCGTGCTGTCGCTGCTGTTCACCCTCGGCGGCCGCCTGTGGTTCCTCCAGATCCGCGACGGCGACGACTACACGGCGCAGGCCAACAGCAACAACGTCCAGGAAGTCGTCACCCCCGCCGTGCGCGGGGCGATACTGGACGCCAAGGGTGTGCCCCTGGCCGACAACGAGACGCGCCTCGTGGTCTCCGCCAGCCGTACCGACCTGCTCAAGCAGAAGGACGACGGCAGGGCGGTGCTGACCCGGCTGGCGTCCGTGCTGCACATGAAGCCGGACGAGGTCGTCAAGAAGGTGCGGCTCTGCGACTCGCAGACCCCCAAGCCGTGCTGGAACGGCTCCCCGTACCAGCCCATCCCCATCACCGACGAGGCCACCACCCAGCAGGCGCTCCAGATCATGGAGCGCCGGGAGGACTTCCCCGGTGTCACCGCGGAGCCCACCGCCGTGCGCCGCTACACCTCACCGTTCGGGGCCAACGCCTCCCAGGTGCTCGGCTACCTCTCGCCCGTCACCGACGACGAGATCACCGACGCGGAGAAGCAGGGCCGGTCGCTGCTGCGCTCGGACCAGATCGGCCGCTCCGGTCTGGAGCGCACGTACGACACGCAGCTGCGGGGCACGGCCGGTGTGACCCGCTACGAGGTGGACAACCTCGGCCGGGTCATCGGCACGGCCGGCGAGACCGCCGCCGTGCCCGGCAGCAACCTGGTCACCAGCATCGACGCCCACGTCCAGTCGGTCGCCGAGAAGGAACTGCTCCAGGCGATGAAGGTCGCCCGCAAGACCTTCGACTCCGTCACGGGCAGCTACTACAAGGCGGACTCCGGCGCGGTCGTCGTCATGGACGTGCACACCGGCCAGGTCATCGCCATGGCCAGCGCCCCGACCTACGACCCCAACGTCTGGGTCGGCGGCATCTCGGCCAAGGACTACGCCACGCTCACCGGCAAGAAGTCCAACTTCCCGCTGCTGAACAGGGCCATACAGGGTCAGTCCGCCCCCGGTTCGACGTTCAAGGCGATCTCCACCTCCGCCGCGGTGAAGGCCGGATACTCCATCAACGGGCACTACCCCTGCCCGTCGTCGATGACCATCGGCGGCCGGGTCTTCAACAACTTCGAGGGCGAGAGCGCCGGTGAGATCACCCTGGCGCACGCGCTGGAGATCTCCTGCGACACCGTCTTCTACCACCTGTCCTACGACCAGTGGCTGAAGGACGGCGGCACCAAGCCCAAGAAGCACCCCGCGGACTGGTTCTACAAGACCGCCAAGGCGTACGGCCTGGGTTCGCTCACCGGTATCGACCTGCCCGCCGAGGTCACCGGCCGCATCCCCGACCGGCAGTGGAAGCGCGACTACTACGAGGCCAACAAGACCTACTGGTGCAAGGTCGCCAAGAGCGACAAGCAGGACTACGCGAGCCAGATCGCGCGCGAGAACTGCGTCGACGGCTATGTGATGCGCGCCGGTGACTCGGTCAACTACGCCATCGGCCAGGGCGACACACTCGTCACCCCGATCCAGATGGCCCGCGTCTACTCGGCCATCTCCAACGGCGGCAAGCTGTACCAGCCGACCATCGGCAAGGCGATCATCAGCGCCGACGGCAAGACGATCACCAGGATCAAGCCGAAGGTCACCGGCCAGGCCCCGGCGAGCGCGAACACCCTGAAGTACATCAACCAGGCCCTGCAAGGCGTCGTCACCAGTGGTACCGCCGCCTGGCGCTTCGGCGGCTGGCCGCAGGACAAGATCACCCTGCACGCCAAGACCGGTACCGCGGAGGTCGCCGGCAAGCAGACCACCTCGTGGTTCACCACGTACTCCAAGGACTACGCGGTCATCATGACGATCTCCCAGGGTGGTACGGGTTCCGGTGGTTCCGGCCCGGCCGTCCGCGCCATCTACGAGGCCATGTACGGCGTTCAGAAGGACGGGTCGATCGACAACAAGAAGGCGCTGCTCCCGCACCCCGAGAGCGCGCTGCCCAAGATCACCGCGGACGGCACGATCCAGGCCCGCAAGGCGGCCTGGGACGTGCCCGCCCTCCCGTCCGCCCCGGTCGACGCCGTGTTCACCGCCGCCGCACTGCCCCCGGACCGCACCGAGAGGTTCCTGCTGGGCAGGAGGTACGGGGCATGAGCACCAGCGGTTACACGATGCGGCGCTTCACCCCCGAGCGGGGCGCCATCGGCAAGCTCATGGCGCGTGACTCGATAGTGCGCCGGATGGACTGGGTCCTGCTCGGCGCGGCACTCGCGCTGTCGATGATGGGCGCCGCCCTGGTGTACTCGGCGACCCGCAACCGCACCGAACTCACCCACGGCGACCCGCTCTACTTCCTGTTGCGGCACCTGCTCAACACCGCCATCGGCTTCGGCCTCGCGGCCGGCACGGTGGCGCTCGGCCACCGCCGGCTGCGCGGGGCGGTGCCGGTGCTGTACGCGATCTCGGTCCTGCTGGTGCTGGCCGTCCTGACCCCGGTCGGGTCGACGGTCAACGGCGCGCACGCCTGGATCGTGCTCGGCGGCGGCTTCTCCCTCCAGCCGTCCGAGTTCACCAAGCTCACCATCATCTTGAGCATGGCGATGATGCTCTCGGCCCGGGTCGACGCCGGCGACCGGCTCCACCCGGACCACCGCACGGTGGCCCAGGCGCTGGGCTTCGCCATCCTGCCGATGGCCATCGTCATGCTGATGCCCGACCTGGGCTCGGTCATGGTCATGGCGGTCATCGTGCTCGGCGTGCTCCTCGCCTCCGGCGCCTCCAACCGCTGGGTGCTCGGCCTCATCACGGCGGGCGCCGGCGGCGCCGTCGCGGTGTGGCAGCTCGGCGTCCTGGACCAGTACCAGATCGACCGCTTCGCCGCCTTCGCCAACCCCGCGCTCGACCCCGCGGGCGTCGGCTACAACACCAACCAGGCGCGCATCGCGATCGGCTCGGGCGGACTGCTCGGCAAGGGACTGTTCCACGGCAGCCAGACCACCGGTCAGTTCGTGCCGGAGCAGCAGACCGACTTCGTCTTCACCGTGGCGGGGGAGGAGCTCGGCTTCGTCGGCGCCATGCTCATCATCGTCCTGCTCGGCGTCGTCCTCTGGCGGGCCTGCAAGATCGCGCGCAACGCGACCGACCTGTACGGCACGATCATCGCCGCGGGCGTCGTGGCCTGGTTCGCCTTCCAGGCCTTCGAGAACATCGGCATGACGCTCGGCATCATGCCGGTCGCCGGTCTGCCCCTGCCGTTCGTCTCGTACGGCGGATCCTCGATGTTCGCGGTCTGGGTCGCGGTCGGGCTCCTCCAGGCAGTGAAGATGCAGCGCCCCATGTCCGCCTGATCGGGTCCGCTGGGTGAGCTCACCATTGCGGTGACCCCAACCCCCGATTACGGTCCAGTCATGGGAAAGCGTGTCGCGGAGACCGAGCGCAAGTACGAGACCGCCGGACGGAGCCGGGAACCGGATCTGGACGGGCTGCCCGGTGTGGCGTCCGTCCGGGCCATGGAACCGGCCGAGCTCGACGCGGTCTACTACGACACCGCCGACCTGCGCCTGGCGACCCGTCGCATCACGCTGCGGCGGCGCAGCGGGGGCGACGACGCGGGCTGGCACCTGAAACTGCCCACGACCCTCGCCGACACGCGCACCGAGGTCCACGCGCCGCTGGGCAGGCAGGGGCGCAAGGGCGGCCCGCGCGTCCCCCCGGCCCTCGCCGACGAGATCGCCGTCGTCGTCCGCGGCCGTGAACTCGTCCCCGTCGTGCGGCTGCGCACCGCCCGCAAGCGGGTCCGGCTGCTGGACGCCAAGGGCGAGGCGCTGCTCGAGATCGCCCGCGACCATGTCACCGCCGCCGTCCTCGACAGTGGCGGGCACTCCGTCTCGGAAACCACCTGGGACGAGGTGGAGGCCGAACTCGTCGAGGGCGGCAGAGCCCTGCTCGACGCCCTGGAGAAGCGGCTCGTCAAGGCCGGACTGCGACGCTCCGAGAGCCCCTCCAAACTCGCCCGCGCCCTCGGCGACCGCCTGGAGAACGCGCCCCGGCCGGCCGCGCCGCCCGCTACCGTCGACAGCGCCGGCGATGTGGCGATGACCTACGTGCACCAGCAGGTCGACGCCATCGCCGCCTGGGACCCCGCCGTCCGCCGCGACGAGGCGGACGCCGTCCACCAGATGCGGGTCTCCACCCGGCGGCTGCGCAGTGCGCTCAAGAGCTTCCGCCGCGAACTCGACCGCCGCGCCACCGACCCGATCGGCGACGAACTGAAGTGGCTGGCCGGCGTCCTCGGCCTGGAACGGGACCGCGAAGTGCTCGCCGAACGCCTCCGGGACCGCCTCGACGACCTTCCCGGCGACCTCGTCACGGACGATCTGACCGAGCGCGTCGGCGGCGACGCCCCCGTCCACGAGGGCGCTCGCGCCGACCTCCTGCGGGAACTCGGCGGTGCCCGCTACTTCCGCCTCCTCGACACGCTCGAGGCCCTGCTCGGCGCCCCCCCGTACCTCGACCGCGCCAAGGCGCCCGCCGCGCCCGCCGGCGGCAAGGTCGTCAGCCGCGACCACCGCCGCCTGCGCGAGCGCGTCGAGCCCGCGCTCGCCATGGAACGGGGCCACGAACGCGACCTCGCCCTCCACGAGGCCCGCAAGGCCGCCAAGCGCGCCCGCTACAGCAGTGAGGCCGCCCAGGCCGTCCCGGGCCTGCGCAAGCCCGCGAAGAAGCACACCAAGCGCATGAAGTCCGTCCAGCAGGTCCTCGGCGAGCACCAGGACAGCGTCATCTGCCGCGACGCCGTCGTCCGTCTCGCCGAGGGCGCCCGCACGGCCGGCGAGGACACCTTCCCCTACGGTGTGATGTTCCAGCTCGAACGGGACCTCGCCGACGCCGCGGAGGACGCCCTCCCCAAGACCTGGGGCAAGGCCGACCGCGGCAGCCTCGCGGGGTGAGCGGGCCCCTGCGGTCCCCGCACGGGGTGTGCCGCGGGGACCGGTGAGCGGCCGGGGAGCCGACCACGACGCGTTACGCTGAATGGTCACCACCCTGCCAGCTCACGAAAGACACCTCTCATGCCTGTCGAGTCGGTCTTCCCTCGCCTGGAAGCGCTTCTCCCCCACGTTCAGAAGCCCATCCAGTACGTCGGCGGAGAGCTGAACTCCACCGTGAAGGACTGGGACTCCTGCGACGTCCGCTGGTCTTTGATGTACCCGGACGCCTATGAGGTCGGGCTCCCCAACCAGGGCGTCATGATTCTCTACGAGGTGCTCAACGAGCGCGAGGGCGTGCTGGCCGAGCGCACCTACAGCGTCTGGCCGGACCTCGAGGCGCTGATGCGGGAGCACGGCGTCCCGCAGTTCACCGTCGACGCCCACCGCCCGGTGAAGGCCTTCGACGTGTTCGGCCTCAGCTTCTCCACGGAGCTCGGCTACACGAACATGCTCACCGCCCTGGACCTCGCGGGCATCCCGCTGGAGGCCAAGGACCGCACCGAGGACGACCCGGTCGTCCTCGCGGGCGGCCACGCGGCCTTCAACCCCGAGCCCATCGCCGACTTCCTGGACGCGGCCGTGGTCGGCGACGGCGAGCAGGCCGTCCTGGAGATCACCGACCTGATCCGCGCCTGGAAGGCCGAGGGCCGCCCCGGCGGCCGCGACGAGCTGCTCTTCCGGCTGGCCCGCACCGGCGGGGTGTACGTGCCGAAGTTCTACGACGTGGAGTACCTGGCCGACGGCCGGATCGCCCGCATGGTGCCCAACCGCTCCGGTGTGCCGTGGCGCGTGTCCAAGCACACGGTCATGGACCTCGACGAGTGGCCGTACCCCAAGCAGCCGCTCGTCCCGCTCGCCGAGACCGTCCACGAGCGCATGTCCGTGGAGATCTTCCGCGGCTGCACCCGCGGCTGCCGCTTCTGCCAGGCCGGCATGATCACCCGCCCGGTGCGCGAGCGCAGCATCACCGGCATCGGCGAGATGGTCGAGAAGGGCCTGAAGGCGACCGGCTTCGAGGAGGTCGGCCTGCTGTCGCTGTCCTCCGCGGACCACACCGAGATCGCCGAGGTCGCCAGGGGGCTCGCCGACCGGTACGAGGAGGACAAGATCGGCCTGTCCCTCCCCTCCACCCGCGTCGACGCCTTCAACATCGACCTGGCCAACGAGCTCGCCCGCAACGGCCGCCGTTCCGGCCTCACCTTCGCCCCCGAGGGCGGCTCCGAGCGTATCCGCAAGGTCATCAACAAGATGGTCTCGGAGGAGGACCTGATCCGCACGGTCGCCACCGCCTACGGCAACGGCTGGCGCCAGGTGAAGCTGTACTTCATGTGCGGTCTGCCCACCGAGACCGACGAGGACGTCCTGCAGATCGCCGACATGGCGAAGAACGTCATCGCCAAGGGCCGCGAGGTCACCGGGCAGAACGACATCCGCTGCACGGTCTCCATCGGCGGTTTCGTGCCCAAGCCGCACACCCCGTTCCAGTGGGCCCCGCAGCTCGGCGTCGAGGAGACCGACGCCCGCCTGGAGAAGCTCCGCGACTCCATCCGCGGCGACCGGAAGTACGGCCGCAACATCGGCTTCCGCTACCACGACGGCAAGCCCGGCATCATCGAGGGCCTGCTCTCCCGCGGCGACCGCCGCGTCGGCGCGGTCATCCGCGCCGTCTACGAGGACGGCGGCCGCTTCGACGGCTGGCGCGAGCACTTCTCCTACGACCGCTGGGTCCGCATGTGCGAGAAGGCGCTCCCGGAGCAGGGCGTCGACCTCGCCTGGTACACCACCCGCGAGCGCACCTACGAGGAGGTCCTGCCCTGGGACCACCTGGACTCCGGCCTGGACAAGGACTGGCTCTGGGAGGACTGGCAGGACGCCCTCGACGAGACCGAGGTCGACGACTGCCGGTGGACGCCGTGCTTCGACTGCGGCGTGTGCCCGCAGATGGACACCCACATCCAGATCGGCCCGACCGGCAAGAAGCTCCTGCCGCTGACGGTCAACAACGCCGCGCCTGCGGCGGCTGCCGGTGGTCACGCGCACTGAGGTGCGCCGCGGAGCTCAAGCCGTGAGGCCCTCGATCGCCACGGGAAGGTGACGGGGGCCCCGCAGCACCGCGTTGGCGCGGTACGGCGGCGGGTCCTGGAGCAGCCCGGAGAACGTGACCCGGCGGAACAACTCCGGCACGGCCAGATGCAGTTCTATCCGGGCGAGCGGGGCGCCGAAGCAGTAGTGGATCCCGGTGTAGAAACCCAGGTGCTCGTTGTCCTTGCGGTCGGGGTCGAACCGGTCGGGGTTCTCGAAGCGTTTGGGGTCGCGGTTGGCCGCGGCCAGCATGAGCCACACCGGCGAGCCCTTGGGAATCGTGGTGCCGGCGATGTCGATGTCGGCCAGCGCGGTGGTCCACGGCACGAACTGGACCGGGGGCTCGTACCGCAGCACTTCCTCGATGAGCGGGACGGCCAGTTCCGGCTCCTTCCGGAAGCGCTCGAGGACGTCGGGGTGGCGCAGCAGGGTGAGGGTCGTGTTCGTGATCGCGTTGACGGTGGTCTCGTGGCCGGCGACCAGGAGCAGCACCGCGGTGGCCTCCAGGTCCGCCGGTGTCATGTCGGGGGCGAGCGCGCTGAGCATCCCGGGGCCGGGGTGGCGGCGTTTGGCCTCGATCAGGCCGGCCAGGTAGTCGCCCAGCTCCTGGCGTGCCTGCTGTCCCTTTGCCAGGCCGGCCTCGCCGGCCTGGGGATCGAGTGACGACGCCAGGGCGTCGGCCCAGCCGTGGAAGCGCGATTCGTCCTCGCGCGGCACGCCCAGGACCTTGCAGATGGCGGTGACGGGAAGGGGGTAGGCGAAGTCCTCGACGATGTCGACCTGGTCCTTGCCCTCGAAGGCGTCGAGCAGTTCCGTGACGACCTTGGCCAGGTCCGCGCGCAGGCTGTCGAGGAACCTCGGGCTGTGCGGGGGACCGAACGGCCGGTTGATGGTGTCGCGCAGCCGGTCGTGCACCGGCGGGTCGGTGAAGATGAAGCTCGGCGGCAGGTTCGTGTCGCCCGCGTTCGCCCTGCGGGCGTAGCCGGCGGCCCGGTTGCGCGTGTCGTTGCTCAGCCGTGGGTCGTTGGCCAGACTCCGCACCTCGTGGTACGTGCTGACCACGTAGGTGCCGTCGTCCAGCAGCCTGACCGGCGTCCTGCGCAGCTCCTCGTAGAGCGGGTACGGATCGGCCCGATGAGCGTAGTCGGTGATCTGCTCGATGATGGTGCCGGTCGTCATGGCGTCTCCTGGGGGCTCCGGGCGGCACAGGGCCGGTGATCAGGCGTGCGAGGGGGTGAAGGCGACACGCCGTTCGCTCGGTGAGTGGCCCGTCAGCGTGACCGTGGCCCCGTGGCTGGGCAGATGCGGATCCGGGAAGGCCGGGTCGACCGGCTGCGAGGTCTCGAAGCGGCGGTCGACCGTGCGGTACTCGGGCGGGAAGGGCGCGCCGGCCGCGATCTGCTGCTCGTAGAAGCCGAGCCACTTGGCCCCGTCGAAGGACACCGCGGCGATGACGCGGCCGCGGTAGCCGTACACCGCGACGAACCGGTCCTCGGCGAGCGCCCCTTGGGTGACGACCAGGCGGTCGCCCAGCGGCGGCACGCCCACGGACTTGATGTTGACGCCGAACTGGGAGGACCAGAACATCGGCAGCCACAGGTGGGGACGGCGGTCGGGACCCGCGCAGACCATGTTGTGGGCGGCGATCTCGGCCTGCTCGACCGCGTTGCCCCAGTGCTCCAGCGACAGGAACTGGTAGTCGAACAGCGGGTGGGGGCTGCGTGCGACATCCCCGGCGGCGTAGATGTCGTCGGTGACGATGCCGTTGACGTCGAACACCCGGCACCCGGCGTCGCAGGCGATCCCCCGGGGACCCGCGGCCAGCCCCGAGCCGGCGAGCCAGTCCGTGTTCCGGACAGCGCCGAGCGAGACGACCGCCACCTCGACGTCGAGCACCGAGCCGTCCGACAGATGGGCGCGCCTGAGCCGTCCGACGTAGTCGCCCTCCAGCGCGGTGACGCTGATGCCGCAGCGGAGATCGACTCCCTTTCCGCGCTGCATGCGGTCCGCGACCGCGCCGATCACCCCGCCGAGCGCCCCCACCAGCGGGGCCGGGCCGCGCTCGGCCACCGTGACCTCGATGCCGAGCTCCCGGCAGGCGGAGGCGACCTCGGAGCCCGTGAAACCGGCGCCGATCACCAGCACCCGGGACACGCCCCCGGTCAGCTTCCGGCGCAGGCGTACGGAGTCGTCGCGGGTACGCAGCACGAACACCCCGTCCAGCGCGGCCTCTTCCGGATGGATCCAGGGCCGTGCCCTGGTCCCGGTGGTGATCAGCAGGCGGTCGTAGGGAACGGTGTCCCCGTTGGCCAGGCGTACGAGTTTGGCGTCCCGGTCCAGGCCCTCGGCGGCGACGCCCAGACGCCATTCGGCGTCGATGTCGCGCCGCCGCGGCAGCGCGGTGTCCTCGGGGCGCGCGCGTCCGAGCAGCGCCTGCTTGGACAGCGGCGGCCGGTCGTAGGGTTCGTACGGCTCGTCGCCGATCATGGTCAGCGAACCGGTGAAGCCCTGGTCGCGCAAGGTCTCCGCCGCGCGCAGACCGGCCAGCGAGGCACCGACGACGACAATGCGGCCCCGGCGCCGCAGGACCTCGACGTCCGTGTCAGCCGACATGGGGTTCCACCCCCTTGGTCGGCTCGTCGGACCAGTCGACAAGGATCGCCTGGACCGGGCAGGCGGCCGAGGCCTTCTCGACCCGGTCACGTTGCGCCTCGTCGAAGCGAGGCGAGAACAGCAGCGCTTCGTCCCCGTGGAGGGAGAAGACGTCCGGGGCGAGGAAGACGCACTGCGCGAATCCCTGGCACCGGTTGAGATCGACGACAAGCCTCATCTGGAATCCGCTCCCTGATCAGGCCGCGGTCCCCCCGGTGCGTCGGCGGTCCGCGCCGTGAGCTCCGCAACCGTTGCGCTCGGTCAACACGATCCGATGGCGTGCCTCCCCACAAGAATCGGCTCCCTCTCAGTGGCCCGCAATCCGGGAGCGCGGCATCCGAAACCCGTTCAGTCACGGCCGTCGAGGCAGGCGGGGGTGCCCCGCGAAGACGCCCTGCCCCGGCTCCCGGACTGCCGGCACCGCCTCCCGGGCGTCCCGGATCGGCCGCCCGGTGGCCGAACTTCTCGTGGCCGGGGAAGAGTTCCGACGGCTGGGGGCCCCACGGCGTGACCGGCGAACCGGGCCCTCGTCTGCCGCCGGACGCCGGCGCCCGACGAGGGGACGTGCCCGGCTGCGCCGTCGGCCCGGAGGTGACGCAGACTGGAGCCGTGCCGCCCTCACTCGTGCGTCCCACCACCGCCGTCCACGCGTCCTACATCGCCGCGATGGAGGAGTTCCGGGCGGAGGGGCGCGGTGCCCGGGGCGAGATCTCGGCGATAGGGAACGCGCTGCGCGCATACGGCGGCCGCTGGCGGGATCCGGCGGTCTTCGCCGAGTACGTGGCCGGTGTGCGGGGCCCGACACGCGACCCGGTCGACCTGTGCGTGACGTACTGGTACGTGGACGGGGACGTCTTTCTCGGCCGGCTCTCCGTCCGCCCGCAACTGACCCCGCCCTGGGGCGAACTGCTCGGCCACGTCGGCTACGACGTCCGGCCCACGGCCCGGCGCAGGGGACACGCGACCGCGATGCTCCGTGACGCCGTGCCGCTGGCCCGCCAACTCGGCCTCGATCCCGCCCTGGTCACCTGCGACGCCGGCAACGTGGGCTCGCGGAAGGTCATCGAGGCCAACGGCGGGGTCCTCGACGGCGCCGCCGGTGGCAAGATGCGCTTCCGGGTGTGACGCCGGGGGCCTGCGACACCTGGGGCACGAGGCCCCGTACGGGGCCCCTGGTGCACGGTGCGGATTCGGAAGTCCGGAACCCCCAGTAACCTGGAAGGTGACAAGCAGCCCCACTCGGGGCGACCAGACGCAACGAGGGACTGAACGACACTGGGCAAGCGACAGCCCGAAGGCCCGCCGCCCGCACCCGCGGTGCAGCGCATCCGACTGCGCTACACCAAGCGCGGCCGCCTCCGGTTCACCAGCCACCGCGACTTCCAGCGCGCATTCGAGCGGGCGCTGCGGCGTGCCGACGTGCCCATGGCGTACTCGGCCGGATTCACCCCGCATCCCAAGGTGTCGTACGCGAACGCCGCTCCCACCGGCGTCGGCAGCGAGGCCGAGTACCTGGAGATCGCGCTCGCCGAGACCCGCGAGCCGGAGAAGCTGCGCCTGCTGCTGGACGAGTCGCTGCCCGGCGGTCTCGACGTCGTCGACGCCGTGGAGGCCCGCACCTCGGGTCTCGCCGAGCGGCTGGAGGCGTCGGTGTGGCAGCTGCGGCTGGACGGTGTGGAGCAGGCCGACGCCGAACGAGCGGTGGCCGCGTTCCTCGCCGCCGGGACCGTCGAGGTCCAGCGGATGACGAAGAACGGCGTGCGCAGTTTCGACGCGCGCGGTGCCGTGACGCGGCTCGAAGTGGTGGACCCGCAGGTCGTCGGGGGCCATGGCGACGACTTCGAACAGGGTGCCGATAGGCCTGGGCCAGCACCTTGTGCGATACTGCGGCTGGTTGTTCGGCATTTGACACCTGCCGTGCGACCCGACGACGTCCTGTCCGGCCTCCGTGCGGTGGCCGACCTCGCGCCGCCGGTCCCCGCAGCGGTGACCAGGCTGGCGCAGGGGCCGCTCGACGAGGAGACCGGCACGGTGACCGATCCGCTCGCGCCTGACCGCGATGCTGCGACGGTACCGGAAGGCTCAGCGTAGGACTGCCGTCGTTGTGCCGCCGAGGCGTTCGGGGTGACCCGGAACCGGCAGTACGCATCAGACGAGACTTTCGTCGGCCCGTCAGGCGGTGCCGACGAGCGATACGACAGCTCCCGTGTGGCGCCCGCGCCCCCGGGCGGCGGCACCGCGAAGACGCGGGCCGCCGTGAACCGGATCAGGGCGCGGCGCCCGGGAGCGCGACGGGAGAAATGCCCGCATGCTCGAGAACAACGAGCCGAACGAGACGCCCGAGAACGGCGCCTCTGGAACTGCCACCGGTGGCACCGGCGGCACCGGCACAGAGGCGACAGCCGCTCCGCGCCGACGGCGCCGCGCGGCCTCACGGCCGGCGGGTCCGCCCGCCGGCGCCGTGAACGCCCCCGAGGCGGCCGACGCGCCCGACGGGACTCCGGCCATACCAGCCGAAGCGCCCGCCGAGGCCGAGGCCGCACCCGCGCGCACCCGCCGCCGGGCCACCCGCAAGGCCGTCGCTCCAGAGAGCCGGCCGGAAGAAGCCGCGCCAGGCGATACGACGCCGGGAGACGCGACGGAGGCCGCCCCGGCCCCGGCACGCCGTCGTGCCACGCGCAAGACGGCCGCCTCGGCGCAGAGCGCCGAGAGCGCCGAGACCCCCCAGGACACCGGGTCCGCGCCGACCGCGCCCGCGGCGGAGCAGGCCGAGCCGTCCGCCGCACCGCCCCGTGCGCGGCGTCGTGCGACGCGGAAGGTGGCCAGCCCCGAGCCGGCCGCCGCCGCCGGCACGCAGGCCGAGGAACTTCAGGCGGATCTGCCGCTGCACGCGGAGACCGCGGCCGAGACGCCCGCGGCGGAGCAGGCCGAGCCGTCCGCCGCACCGCCCCGTGCGCGGCGTCGTGCGACGCGGAAGGTGGCCAGCCCCGAGCCGGCCGCCGCCGCCGAGGCAATGGCTCCCGCCGAGGTCGCGGCCGCCGCGGACGCTCCCGCGAAGGCACTGCAGGAGCCTGCCGCGCGCCCGCGCGGCAGGGCCGCGAAGACGGAGAGGACCCAGGAGGCGGAGCAGCCCAAGGCGCGCCGCAGCCGCAAGCGTGCAGCACCGGCCGCTTCGTTCCTCGCGGCCGACGACGGCTCGCGCCGCCTCAAGCCGGGCGCGCTCGCGCCCCGTGAGGAGCGGGCGGCGGCCGTGCAAGCGGAGGCCCCCGAGGCGCCCGCCGCCGTGCCGCAGCGGCACACCTACACGGCCAAGGCCATCCAGGACGGGTCCGGCTGGGCCGTCGAGGTCGAGGACGCGTACGAGATCCGCGGCTACGGCGACACCGTCGAGGAGGCGCGTGCCAAGGCCGTCGAGGCCGTGGCGGAGGCCTTCGGCGTGCCCGTCGGCAGCGTGGTCGTCAAGGTCCAGGGCGAGGTCCAGCGCGAGGTGTCCGGCAGCGGGCGGCGCGCGGCCGAGGAGCCCGTGGCCGAGGAGCCCGTGACCGAGGCCGCCGCTGTCGAGGCCCCCGCTGTCGAGGCTGCCGAGGAGGAGCCCGCACGGTCGCGCGGCCGCCGTCGCGCGGCCCGCCCGCCGGTGGCCGTGTTCCAGGCGCCGGTGTTCCAGGCCCCCGGTGTGGCGCCGCTGGAGCGGCCGCAGGCCGAGCGGCCCGTCGAGCACGAGGACGACGCCGCCGCCGGACACGAGGTTGACGCCGCCGACGGACCCGAGGCCGACGAGTACCCGGCCGCCGAGAGCGTCGGCCGTCGTCGCCGCCGTCGTCGCCGGGGTGAGCCCGCCGAGGCGGTCGTGACCGAGGCCGACGACACGCACGGCGGCCGCATCGCCGAGGAGCACGACGCCGACGAGCACGAGCACGACGCCCACGACGACGCCGACGCGGAGACCGACGACCACGAGGCGGACGACGACCACGACGGCGACCGTCCGTCCCGCCGCCGCCGCCGGGGTGGCCGCCGCCGCCGTCGCGGCGAGGCCGCCGATGGCGACGAGGCCGCCGCCGGCGAGGAGGACGAGGGCGACGAGGACGCCGAGGACGACGAGGACCACGCGGGCGACAGCACGAGCAGCCGTCGCCGCCGTCGTCGTCGCCGTCGTGGCGGTGACGGCCCGGGCGAGGAGACGCTGGGCGAGGACGCCCCCGAGCGCACGGTCGTCAAGATCCGTGAGCCCCGCAAGGCGGCCGAGCCGGTCGACGAGGTGCAGTCCATCAAGGGCTCCACGCGTCTGGAGGCCAAGAAGCAGCGCCGCCGGGAGGGCCGCGAGCAGGGCCGCCGCCGGGTGCCGATCATCACCGAGGCCGAGTTCCTGGCCCGCCGCGAGGCGGTCGAGCGTGTCATGGTCGTGCGCGAGAACGGCGACCGGACGCAGATCGGCGTCCTGGAGGACGGCGTCCTCGTCGAGCACTACGTCAACAAGGAGCAGGCCACCTCCTACGTCGGCAACGTCTACCTGGGCAAGGTCCAGAACGTCCTGCCGTCCATGGAGGCCGCGTTCGTCGACATCGGCAAGGGCCGCAACGCGGTGCTCTACGCCGGTGAGGTCAACTTCGAGGCGCTGGGTATGTCAGGCGGCCCGCGCCGCATCGAGGCGGCCCTGAAGTCGGGCCAGCCGGTCCTGGTGCAGGTCACCAAGGACCCGATCGGCCACAAGGGCGCCCGCCTGACGAGTCAGGTCTCGCTGCCCGGCCGCTACCTGGTCTACGTGCCCGAGGGCTCGATGACCGGCATCAGCCGCAAGCTGCCCGACACCGAGCGCGCCCGGCTGAAGCAGATCCTCAAGAAGATCGTCCCCGAGGACGCGGGCGTCATCGTGCGCACCGCCGCCGAAGGCGCGAGCGAGGACGAGCTGCGCCGTGACGTCGAGCGGCTGCAGTCGCAGTGGGAGGACATCCAGAAGCGGGCCAAGACCGGCAACGCGCCGTCGCTGCTGTACGGCGAGCCGGACATGACCGTCCGGGTCGTCCGCGACATCTTCAACGAGGACTTCACCAAGGTCATCGTCAGCGGCGACACCGCGTGGGAGACCATCGACGACTACGTCACGAACGTCGCGCCGGACCTCGGCGACCGGCTGGGCCGCTGGAACTCCGAGGTCGACGTCTTCGCCACGTACCGGATCGACGAGCAGCTGCTGAAGGCGCTGGACCGCAAGGTCTGGCTGCCGAGCGGCGGTTCGCTGGTGATCGACCGGACCGAGGCCATGGTCGTCATCGACGTCAACACCGGCAAGTTCACCGGCCAGGGCGGCAATCTCGAGGAGACGGTCACCAGGAACAACCTGGAGGCGGCCGAGGAGATCGTGCGTCAGCTGCGGCTGCGCGACCTGGGCGGCATCATCGTGATCGACTTCATCGACATGGTGCTGGAGTCCAACCGCGACCTGGTCATGCGCCGCCTGCTGGAGTGCCTGGGCCGGGACCGCACCAAGCACCAGGTGGCGGAGGTCACTTCGCTGGGCCTGGTGCAGATGACCCGCAAGCGGGTCGGGCAGGGCCTGCTGGAGTCGTTCTCCGAGACCTGCGTGCACTGCAACGGGCGTGGCGTCATCGTCCACATGGACCAGGCCACGACGGTCGGGGGTGGCGGCAAGCGCAAGCGCCGCCGCGGTGGCGAGGAGCCGGCGGCCGAGGCGGCGGCCGGCGTCGCCGAAACCGAGGCCGACGAGACCGAGGACTTCCCCGAGTTGGAGCCGGCCGCGGTCGCCGAGGCCGAGCTGGTGCCCGCGGTCGGTGCGGACGAGGAGTGGTTCAGCAGCCCGGCGGAGGCCGAGGCGGCGGCCGGTCGGCGTTCCCGGCGGCGCGCGTCGCGGCGGGTCACCGCCCCGGTGAGCTCGCCCGACGCCACGGCGGAGGTCGTCATGGTCGTCCCGGCCGCGGTCCCGGCCACCGAGCCGCAGGAAGCGGAGGCCGCCGCGGTCGCCGAGCCCGTCCAGGCCGTCATGGCGGCGCAGCCGGGCCAGGAACCCGTCGCGGAGGCGGCGCCCCCGGCCCGTACCCGGCGCCGGGCGACCCGCAAGGTCAGCGCTCCCAGCGCCGCGGCCGGCGAGGCCGAGACGGTGGTCGTCCCGGCCGCGGCGGAGCCGGTCGCCGAGCAGGCTCCGGCCGCCGGGCCGGAGCCCGTCGCGGAGACCGCCGAGGTCGCGCCGCCCGCGCCGCGCCGTCGTGCCACGCGCAAGGTGTCCGCCCCCTCGGGCCCGCCCAGCGCCGACGCCGAGGCCGCCGTCCTGGTCATCCCGGCCGCCGACACGCAGCCGGCGGACACGACCGCGGAACCGGCGCAGGATGCGGAGGCCGAGGCGGAGCCCAAGAAGCGGGCCCCGCGCAAGACCGCGGCCAAGAAGGCCCCGGCCAAGAAGGCCGCCGCCAAGAAGACGGTCGCGAAGAAGACCGCGGCCAAGAAGACGGCGACGAAGAAGTCCGCCGCCAAGGCCACGGCCGAGGCGCCCACCGAGGCGTCCTGACCCAGGGTCACCGCACGCGGGCCGTCCCCCACCGGGGGGCGGCCCGTGGCGCGTCCCCCGGCATGCGCATCCCGGTTTGACCCCATCGGGGACGCCCCGTAACCTTGACCTTCGGCGTTTTAGCGCCCATTCCTGAGCACCTCCCTTCCGGCTCCGGCCGGGAGAGGCCCCCCACGCTCCGCAGGGACGGCTGGCGTCAGGAGTGACGATCCGAGCGAGAGAGTGAGTTCCGCGTGTACGCAATCGTGCGCAGCGGTGGCCGCCAGCACAAGGTGGCCGTCGGCGACATCGTTGAGGTTGACAAGATTTCCACGGGCAAGGTGGGCGACGCGGTCGAGCTCTCGACCCTGCTCGTGGTCGACGGCGAAGCCGTCACCAGCGACCCGTGGGTGCTGGCCGGGATCAAGGTCCAGGCCGAGATCGTGGACCACCACAAGGGCGTCAAGATCGACATCCTGCGGTACAAGAACAAGACCGGCTACCGCCGTCGTCAGGGTCACCGCCAGCAGTACACGGCGCTGAAGATCACCGGCATCCCCGCCGCTGCGAAGTAAGGGACTGAAGAGAGATGGCACACAAGAAGGGCGCATCGTCCACTCGGAACGGTCGCGACTCCAATGCCCAGCGGCTCGGCGTCAAGCGCTTCGGCGGCCAGGTCGTGAACGCCGGTGAGATCATCATCCGCCAGCGCGGTACCCACTTCCACCCCGGCGCGGGCGTCGGCCGTGGCAAGGACGACACGCTGTTCGCCCTCGCCGCCGGTGCGGTCGAGTTCGGCACCAGCCGTGGTCGCAAGGTCGTGAACGTCGTCCCGGTCGCCTGAACGATCGCAGACGTACGACGTCACCGAGGGCGGACGCTGCTTCCCGGTCGGGAAGCAGGTCCGCCCTCGGCGCGTTGCACCAACGGCATCAGCACGTAACAGCATGTTTTAGGAGGAAGACGGCATGACAACCTTCGTGGACCGCGTCGAGCTGCACGTCGCCGCGGGTAACGGGGGCCATGGCTGCGCCTCCGTGCACCGGGAGAAATTCAAACCGCTGGGCGGTCCCGACGGCGGCAACGGCGGACGGGGCGGCGACGTGATGCTGGTCGTCGACCAAGCGGTCACGACGCTCATCGACTACCACCACAGCCCCCACCGCAAGGCGACCAACGGCAAGCCCGGCGAGGGCGGCAACCGCTCCGGCAAGGACGGCACGGACCTGGTCCTGCCGGTGCCGAACGGCACCGTCGTCCTGGACAAGCAGGGCAATGTGCTCGCCGATCTCGTCGGCCACGGCACCACCTACATCGCCGGCCAGGGCGGCCGCGGCGGCCTCGGCAACGCGGCGCTGTCCTCCGCTCGCCGCAAGGCGCCCGGCTTCGCGCTGCTGGGCGAGCCGGGCAAGGACGAGGACATCGTCCTGGAGCTCAAGACCGTCGCCGACGTGGCGCTGGTCGGCTACCCGAGCGCGGGCAAGTCCTCGCTCATCTCCGTTCTGTCGGCCGCCAAGCCGAAGATCGCCGACTACCCGTTCACCACGCTCGTGCCCAACCTGGGCGTGGTCACCGCCGGGTCCACCGTGTACACCATCGCGGACGTCCCCGGGCTGATCCCGGGTGCGAGCCAGGGCCGCGGGCTGGGCCTGGAGTTCCTGCGGCACGTCGAGCGCTGCAGCGTCCTCGTCCACGTCCTGGACACCGCCACCCTGGAGTCCGAGCGCGACCCGGTCTCCGACCTCGACACCATCGAGGAGGAGCTGAAGGCGTACGGCGGTCTGGGCGACCGGCCGCGGATCGTCGTGCTCAACAAGGTGGACGTGCCTGACGGGCAGGAACTGGCCGACATGGTCCGTCCCGAACTGGAGTCCCGCGGCTACCAGGTCTTCGAGGTCTCCGCGGTCGCCCACAAGGGCCTGCGGGAGCTGTCGTACGCCCTCGCAGGCGTCGTCGCGGAGGCGCGGGCCGCCAAGCCCGTCGAGGAGGCCACGCGCATCGTCATCCGGCCCAAGGCCGTGGACGACGACGGCTTCACCATCGTCGCCGAGGACGGCTTCTACCGGGTCGTCGGCGAGAAGCCCGAGCGCTGGGTGCGCCAGACCGACTTCTCCAACGACGAGGCCGTCGGCTACCTCGCCGACCGGCTCGCCCGCCTCGGGGTCGAGGAGAAGCTCGTCAAGGCCGGTGCCCGCGAGGGCGACGAGGTCGTCATCGGCGCCAGGGAGGACGCTGTCGTCTTCGACTGGGAGCCGTCCATGGCCGCCGGCGCCGAGATGCTGGGCCGCCGCGGCGAGGACCACCGTTTCGACGAACCGCGGCCGGCCGCGCAGCGGCGCAAGGACCGGGACGCGGAATACAGCGATCCGGACCGGGAGTTCGAGGGCTTCGACCCGTTCGATTCCTGAGCCACGCCGTCAACGCCGAGGGCCGGTCCCCCCATCGTGGGGGACCGGCCCTCGGCGTCTGCTGGAGCGTGTACGGGGCCTGGGCCCCGGTGCGGCCTGTGTCAGCTCACTGAAGCCTGCAGAGGCGCGGTGTCGCTGTTCTGCTCCTGTGCCAGTGCGTGCGTCCGGGCTTCCTTCTCCATCCGCGCCATGAGGCGTTCGAAGTCGCGGGTCGACAGCAGCAGCTTGTAGATGATGGCGAGCTCGAAGATCAGCAGCAGGACGGCCGCGGCGATCGTGGTGCCCACGATGAACCCCGTCAGGGGGGCGATGATGAACACGGCCATCTGGAACTCGATGCCGCTGATGAGGTGCGGGCGGACCCGGTGCCGGATCAGGAAGTCCCGGAAGGCCGCGTAGGGGCCGAAACGGCTCTTGAAGCTCCGCTGGAGGTCGACGACCGGGGCGGCGGCCTCGGGCGCCGCGGTGGCGTCGTCGTTCGGCGTCAGCGGCTCCGTGACGCCGGCCGGAACGCCGGTGGTGGCGGCCGGGCGGGAGGGGGCGTTCTCCGCGGTTTCGGCGGCGGCGGCCTCCTCCTCGCGCAGCAGGTCCTCCATGAACTTCAGACCACCCTGGGAGTGCAGCTCCGCCTGGCGCTGTTGGAGCTTCACGCGCATGCCGTGGCGGACCTTGAAGATCTGCAGGGCGTCCAGGTAGCGCAGCGCGTCGAGGAACACCACCGCGACGGCCAGCCACATGTAGATGACGTCACCGGTGCGGTGGAACTGGCCGCCCATGAGGGCGACGGCGCAGGCCAGCACGCGGATGCGGTCGAAGATGTAGTCGAGCCAGCCGCCGAACTCCGAGCCCTTGCCCGTGAGCCGCGCCAGCTTCCCGTCCATGCAGTCCAGGACGAAGCTGAAGTGGTACACGACCGCGCCCACGACGAGCCACTTCCAGTCGCCCATGGCGAAGCACGCGGCCGCCCCGAGGCCGAGCACCAGCGCCGCCCAGGTGATCTGGTTCGGGGTGATGCGGGTCCGCATGGCCGTCCAGCGCACCAAGGGTGTCGCCACCGGGTCGACCAGGAACACGGTCCACCAGGCGTCCCGCTTTTTCTCGGTGAGGCGACGTACTTCCGCGAGGGGCGGTATTTCCATGAAAGCGGACCCTTTCGAGGCGAATTGGGCATCCAGGAATTCTGTGGTGCCCTGACCGGGTGACGGCCGATGCGGCTGCGTCGTGCCTGCCGCCGGCGGAGGGCCGGGCCCTCGGTTCCGGCGGATCCAAGGCATCCGCCTGAAAAACCATACAGCCTGCGGCCAATGTGGATCTCTCCGGATCCGGGTGCAATGCACTAACGCTGCGAGCGCCGCCCGGATCTCCCGATGTCAGCCCGCATGCGGGGGCCGACGGACGTGATGCAGGTCACAGTCCGTTTTGCCCTGGAGTGCGCATAAAGTGGAATGTCCCCGAAGGGTGGCAGGCTATTCTATGTGGCTCAGTGGCCTGCCGGCCCTCCCGTCACCCACTGTTCATGTGCCAGGCGTGAACTCGTCTCCAAAAGTTGGGATGTCACGAGCTTCCAATGCAGGGGCCAGCCGCGTCCCGGAGCGAAGTTCCTGATGATGGAGGCTTGATGTCCCCGCGTGTCGACGCTGATCCTTTGATCACGGTGATCGTGCCTGCCTACAACGCGGCGGAGACAGTGGGAAGGGCACTGGATTCACTGGCGGTCCAGACGTTCCGCGATTTCGAGGCAGTTGTTGTCGACGACGCTTCGGGAGACCCGACCTGTGATGTCGTCGAGGATTATGCGGAACGGGTTCCCGGATTGCGGCTGATCCGGCGGGAGAACAACAGCGGCGGTGTGGGCGCCCCGCGCAACGACGGCATCCGCGCCGCCCGCGGCACGTACGTCATGTTCCTCGACGCCGACGACGAACTCCCCGCCAACGCCTGCGAGGTGCTGGCCGCGGGTGCGGCACGGAGCGGCGCCGACATCACCGCCGGGCGGGCCGAGCGGGTGAACACCGGGCGGGGCACCACCACGACCTGGCAGCCCGCTCTGTACGCGGCTGAACGCCATGTGGCCAGTGTCGCGGAATGGCCGGACCTGTTGAAGGACCCCATTGCCGCGGCCAAGCTCTATCGCCGTGAATTCCTCGTCGAGAACGACGTCCTCTTCCCGGAGGGCGTTTTCTACGAGGACACGTATTTCTCGGTCAAGTCCTACCACCGGGCG
Organism: Streptomyces sp. RLA123; assembly: GCF_056270165.1. Taxonomy (NCBI): domain Bacteria; kingdom Bacillati; phylum Actinomycetota; class Actinomycetes; order Kitasatosporales; family Streptomycetaceae; genus Streptomyces; species Streptomyces sp. RLA123. The sequence goes on from NZ_JBWDOR010000003.1 coordinate 5,305,101, forward strand.
CGCGGGATATCGGTGCTCACGGAACCGGTTTATCACTGGATCTGGGAGCAGCGGCAGGGCGAGACCGCGTCCATCACGAACCGGCGCAATGAAATCCGGAGCATCAGCGACCGGATCCGCGTGCACCGCCTCGCGGATTCCTACCTGCGGGAGAACGACGCCCGTGAACTGAAAGTGCACAAGGACGCCAAATTCATCACCCACGACGTCCGCCTTTACACGAGGGAACTGCGCCAGGGTGACGCCGAGTATCTTTCCGAGTTCGCACGACTGGTCTCGGGCTATCTTTCCGAGGTGGAGCCCGAGGCCTACGGACTGTGCGCTCCGTTGGACCGGGTCCGGGCCTTCTACCTGCGCCAGGGACTGATCCCGCAGGCACTCACCGTGGCCGACTTCGAGCAGCGCCGCGGTGTCATCTCCACCGACCTCCACGAGGAGGACGGGCACGTCTACTGGTCGGGCAGCGGCCTGTCCCTGCCGGACGCCCGTGCCTTCCTCGACGTGACCGAGCTGGGACTCCAGAACGAGAAGTTCGAGAGCTCCCGCATGTTCCACCAGGTCGTCACCTTGGACCTGGAGGGCCGCACGCTCAGCTTCGCCGGCGAGATCGTCAACCAGTTCGGGCGCATCGCCCCTGAGGACAAGCTGGAACTGGTCCTCAGCAGCCGGTCCAAGGAACTGGGGAAGAAGACGGTCGGCCGGATCTCCGGCGTCCGGGTGGCCTCCGGCACCATCCAGTACACGGCGGCCCTCGAACTGGACGCGCTGCTCACCGAGTTCCCCGCGGAGGGCGTGGTGAACGTGGTGATGCAGGTGGTCTGGAAGGACCGCAAGCACACCACCGCGCTCTGTGTGCGCGGCCGCGATCTGACCGCTCTCAACCAGGTGCTGCGCCAGGAGGGCGTGGAGGCGTACGAGAGCGGCAGCGGGAACCTGACGCTGCGCCGGTCCACCGGCCTGGACGGCGCCGAGGGCGCCGCGCTGCTGCGCGAGCACGTGGCGGACTGGGGCTGGTGGCGGGACCGGGCCCTGCCCCAGGGCGCCCCGGCCCCCGCGTCGCCGTCCGTCGCCGTCGTCGTCTCCCCGGGGGGCGACGCCGAGGCGCTCCGCGCGTGCCTGAGCTCCGTAATCCTGCAGGAGGAGTTCCCCCGCGCCCAGGTGCTTCTCGCCGGCGCCGGGACCGGCGCCACGTCGGCGGTGGTCGGCGAGTTCGTGACCTCCCACGGCAACGTCCGAGTCGTCGACGACGCCTCCTCGAGCCTGTTCGACGCGGTGGTGGGGGCCGTCACCGCCCCCTACGCCCTCTTCCTGGACGGCTCCGGCGTCCTTGCCGAAGGCGTGCTGGGCCGGCTCACCGCGGCTGCCGCACGGCACTCCGCGGACCTGGTGCTCGGCGACATGGACCGCGGCCCCCGGGCCGAGGACACCGCTCCGGAGGTGGCCTGGCGGCAGTACCTCGGCGCCGGTCAGGAAGTGTTCCAAGGTGCCGTGGCCGCTCCCGGCCTCGTGTTCGCGACCGAGCTGGGCAACAAGCTGTTCCGGGTGGACCGGCTGCGCGGCCTGACCACCGACCTCGGCCCCGAGGGCAGGCTGGACCGCGTCCGCTTCGGCCTTGCCGCGCTGTTGCGGGCGGAGCGGATCGCGCTCCTCGACGCCCATGTGTACGGTTCGGCGGAGGCGGTGTCCGGCACCGCGGCGGGCCCGGTCGTCCGCGACCGGCTCGCCGAGGCCCGGAGCATGCTGGCGTTCTGCTCCTCCCTGCTCTCCGATCCGCTGCCGGCCGACCCCGGAAGCCGCGCCCTGCTGCAGCGCTTCGTGGCGGGCGCCTTCGAGGAGTCCATGACCACGCTGCCCAAGATGCTCCACCGGGCCGGCCTGGCGGAGATCTACGCGGACGTCCGCGCGCTGTACAAGGACATCCCCGACGACGTGATCCTCGAATACGCGCTGACGGACCGGTCCCGGTTGCTGCACCACGCGGTCAAGTCCGGCAGCATGCCGGTCTTCTGCGCGCCCGGCGACCAGCCCGAGTACGTACCGCGGCTGTCCATCACCGGCGAGATCGTGCACCGCGGACTGCGCGGCGACATCGAGCCCACGACGATCCTCCAGGTCGAGCGGAGGGCCGCGCTGCTGGAGTCGGTCCGGCCGGTGGACGGCGCGCTCCAGGTCGAGGGTCTGCTGCAACTGAGCGGTGTGGACCTCACCGAACTCCTCGAGAACGAGCTGACGCTGGTGCTCGGGTCGCCCGCGCACAGCGTGTCCGTGCCGGTGCGCCAGGTCTACCGGCGCGACCGCTGGCACGCCCGCAAGCGACAGGACCTGCACGGCGGCTGGCGCGCGATTCTCACCGCCGAGGACCTGGCGGGGCTGGGGGGCGCGCCGTACACGCTCACTCTGCGGGCGCACGACGGCGACGCCTGCGTCGACATCCCGCTGACCGCGCGCCCGGTGGCGCACCGCACCAAGGGTGTCGAGCGGATCGGGCGCTTCCGGTACGAGGTCGGCATCGGCAAGGACAACGCGCCGAGCCTCAAGGTCTCCCGTACCCGGTCGCTGCGGGGGGCCGGCCACTCGGTGCGCCGCTTCTGGTCGGAGACGGCGGACATCGTCACCCGTCAGCCCGGGTGGCTGCTCCGGCTGCTGTACTGGCTCAGCCGGCCGGTGCTCGGGCGCCGCGACATCTGGGTGGTCGGTGAGCGCCATGACACCGCTCAGGACAACGGCTACCACTTCTTCCGGTGGATGCGGGAGAACCACCAACGCCGGCACGTCTACTACGTGATCGACGCCAAGGCCGCCGACCGCGCCAAGGTCGCGCCGTTCGGCAACGTCGTGGACCGCGGATCGCTGAAGCACCGCCTGTACTTGCTCAACGCCACCCGGCTGATCTCCCCGTACGACCTGGAGGCGTACCTCGCGCCGCCGAACATCTCCAAGCCGGAGTTCCTGCGGCGTTTCGGCGACCTGCTGCACTACCGCCGCGTCTTCCTCCAGCACGGTGTGACCTACAACGACGTGTCGCAGTCGGCGCACCGTCAGTTCACCAATGTGGACCTGTTCGTGACGGTGTCCGAGGACGAGGCCGCGTACATCTCCCAGGAGATGGGTTACAGCAAGGACGAGGCCGTCGCCCTGGGCTTCCCGCGGTTCGACAAGCTGCAGCCCACCGAGGCGGAGCGCCCCACCGTGCTGCTGATGCCGACCTGGCGGCGGGACATCGTGGTGCCGTCGTACAACCGCAGCCGGCGGCCGAAGGTGCAGTTCGCCGCCTCCGAGTACTTCCGGTTCTACTCGCGCCTGCTGGCGGACGAGCGGCTCCGGGAGGCGCTGGAGCGCTCGGGCGTGCGCCTGGAGTTCTACCCGCACTACGAGATCCGGCCGTACCTGAAGCACTTCCGGGTGGACCACCCGAACATCGAGGTGGCCGACCAGAACCGGCGCGGTGTGCAGGAGGCGATGAAGGACTGCTCGCTCCTCGTCACGGACTATTCGTCGGTCTTCTTCGACGTCGCCTACATGGGCAAGCCCGTGGTCTACGTCCCCTACGACGAGGACGAGTTCTACACCCAGCACTACCGTCGCGGGTACTACAGCCTCACCGACAACGGGTTCGGCCCCGTGTGCCGGACGGTGGACGACGCGGTCGACGAGATCGTCGCCGCCATCGACCGGCGGTTCGAGGTGAGCAGCCCCTACCGGGAACGAGTGGAGTCCTTCTTCGTCCACCGGGACGAGGACAACTGCGCCCGCGTCTACGAGGCGATCGACCGGCTCGGCGCGAGGGCGAGCCGTTCCTGACGGACGGGACCTGACGGGCCAGTGGAGAGGATGAGGGAAGAGATGACCTGGTTGATCACCGGCGGTGCCGGATACATCGGCTCGCACGTGGTGAAGGCGATGGTCGACGAAGGCGAGCGGGTCGTGGTGCTCGACGACCTGAGCACCGGAGACCCGCAGCGGCTGCCGGACGGCGTGCACCTGGAGAAGGGCTCCGTGCTCGACGCGGAACTGCTGGACCGGGTACTGCGCGAGCACTCCGTCGACGGCATCGTGCACATCGCCGGGAAGAAGCAGGTCGGCGAGTCGGTCGAACGCCCGCTGTACTACTACCGGGAGAACGTCCAGGGACTGCAGACGGTCCTGGAGGCCGCGGTACGCGCCGGCGTCCGCAGCTTCCTGTTCTCCTCGTCGGCGGCCGTCTACGGGATGCCCGACGTCGACCTCGTGACCGAGGAGACCCCCTGCGCCCCGATGAGCCCGTACGGCGAGACCAAGCTCGTCGGCGAGTGGATGGTGCGCGCGGCGGGTGCCGCGAACGGCATCGCCACCGCCTGCCTTCGCTACTTCAACGTGGCGGGTGCCGCCACGCCGGAACTCGGCGACGCCGGGATCTTCAACCTCGTGCCCATGGTCTTCGAGCGGCTTTCCGAGGACAAGCCCCCGCTGATCTTCGGTGACGACTACGAGACCGCCGACGGCACGTGCGTCCGTGACTTCATCCACGTCGAGGACATCGCCTCCGCCCACGTGGCGGCCGCCCGCCGGCTCGCCGAGGACAGCTCCGCCGCCCTGGTGCTGAACATCGGCCGCGGCGAGGGCGTCTCGGTCGCGGAGATGGTCGGCATCATCGCCTCCGTCACCGGGCGGACCGACGTGGCCCCGCAGACCATCGAGCGCCGGCCGGGCGACCCCGCGCGGGTCGTGGCCGCCGCGACGCGGATCGAGCGGGAACTGGGCTGGACGGCCCGCCACGAGGTGCGCGACATGGTGGCCTCCGCCTGGGCGGGTTGGTGCCTGCGCCACCCGGAGCCGGCCCAGGGCTGATCTCCCGGCGTGGACGCACGCGGCCCCCGGCGCAGCGACAGTGCTGCGCCGGGGGCCTCGTCCGTGCCCGCGGCAGGTCGGGTCCGGTCCGGTGGGTGAAAGGCAGGGGCGCCCGGTCGCGGCTCTGCCGTAGATTGCGAAGCCGGGAGAGGAAAGGACGCACGTGGCAGGCGCGAGGCAGGACGTGGTGGACGCCCGCAGGGTCGTGGTCAAGATCGGTTCGTCGTCGCTGACGACGGCGGCCGGCGGCCTGGACGCGGACCGCGTCGACGCACTGGTGGACGTGGTCGCCAAGGCACACGGCACAGAGCGGGAGATCGTGCTGGTCTCCTCCGGCGCGATCGCCGCCGGGCTGGCGCCCCTGGGCCTGGACCGGCGCCCGCGGGACCTCGCCCGGCAGCAGGCCGCCGCCAGCGTGGGCCAGGGCCTGCTGGTCGCCCGGTACACCGCCTCCTTCGCCCGCTACGGCGTCCGCGTCGGGCAGGTGCTGCTCACCTCCGACGACATGAGCCGCCGGGCCCACTACCGCAACGCGTACCGGACCCTGGACAAGCTGCTCGCCATGGGCGCCGTCCCGGTCGTCAACGAGAACGACACGGTGGCCACGGACGAGATCCGCTTCGGCGACAACGACCGCCTGGCAGCCCTGGTCGCCCACCTCGTACGGGCCGACCTGCTGGTACTGCTCTCCGACGTCGACGGGCTGTACGACGGCGACCCGAGCATCCCCGGCACCTCCCGCATCGCCGAGGTGCGCGGCCCGCAGGACCTGGACGGCGTGTCCATCGGCAGCGCGGGCAAGGCCGGCGTCGGCACCGGAGGCATGGTGACCAAGGTCGAGGCCGCGCGGATCGCCGCAGGGGCCGGGACGCCCGTGGTCCTGACGTCCGCCTCGCAGGCCGCGGACGCGCTCGCCGGGCGGCCGACCGGCACCCTCTTCCACCCCACCGGCAAGCGGTCCGCGGACCGCCTGCTGTGGCTGGCCCACGCCTCCACCCCGCTCGGTGCGCTCATCCTCGACGACGGCGCCGTCCAGGCCGTCGTCAAGCGCCGTACCTCGCTGCTGCCGGCCGGTATCGCGGGCATCGAGGGCGACTTCTCGGCCGGAGACCCGGTGGAGCTGCGCGACGCCTCGGGACACGCCGTGGCGCGCGGACTGGTGAACTTCGACGCCAGGGAACTGCCCCGGCTGCTCGGCCGCTCCACCCGGGAACTGGCCCGCGAACTCGGTCCCGCGTACGAGCGGGAGGTCGTGCACCGGGACGACCTCGTACTCCTGAACCCGTAGGCCGCCCCCTTCGTGGTTACTTCGTGAAAACGGTCCCGCGGCCGCCCGCCGACTGCTCAACTTTGATTGCGGGGAAGGAATGCGACGGGGACCGCTGAGAGCTACCGAGACCCACAGGGGCGACAGGTGACGACAGGGAGGCCGCCGGTGAGACGAGGGCGCCCAGGGGCATCGTCGTCCCGCGGGACGGCGGAGCACACGCTGGTGAGCGTGGCGGCCGACGAGAGCGCACCGCGGACCCGCGCCCCCTCGCAGCAGGCCCCGTCACCGTCGAAGCCACAGGAGCGCCCCGTGTCGCGGCTCTGGCACGTCACGCTCAGCGTCTGCGGCCCCGAGGCCCCGCTGGCGGAGGTGCGGCGCGCTCTGGAGCAGCTGGCGCACGACCACCCCTTCCTGCTCACCAGCCGGTACGCGGCCGACCACGCCGAGATCCGGTACTGGGAGGAGGCCCGCGACCTGCACGACGCCGCCGCCATCGCTCTGCGGCTGTGGGGCGAGCACCGTGCCTCCGCGAAGCTCCCGCCATGGGAGACGGTCGGCCTGGAGGTCATCGACCGCGACACCTACCACCAGCGCATCGCCGAGGGGTACGGGCCGCCGCCCGCCGCCCCCATCGGGGTGCACCCGTACTGAACCGTCCGGGTCTCGCCGGCTGGAAAGACACCCCCCAGGGGGGTGTCCACGCCGTACGCTGACGGCTATGAGCAGCCGCAGTCACAGCAACGACGACCTCGCCGCCTCCCTGCCCTCGCCGTGGCCGGCGTCGCCGGTCCTGCAGGCCGCCTACCGCGCCCGGTCCGCCGCCGCCGATATCGCGCCGCTGCCGCGCGCGGCCAAGGACGACGCGCTGCTGGCGATCGCCGACGCCCTCCTGGTGCGCACCAAGGAGATCATCGAGGCCAACACGCTCGACATCGAGCGCGCCCGTGCCGCCGGCACCGCCGAGGGCATCGTCGACCGGCTCACCCTCACCCCCGAGCGGGTCCGCGCCATCTCCTCCGACGTACGGGACGTGGCCGGGCTGCCCGACCCGGTGGGCGAGGTCGTCCGCGGTTCGACGCTGGCGAACGGGCTCGACCTGCGGCAGGTCCGGGTGCCGCTGGGGGTGGTCGGCATCATCTACGAGGCCCGTCCCAACGTCACCGTGGACGCCGCCGCCCTGTGCCTGAAATCGGGCAACGCGGTGCTGCTGCGCGGCTCCTCCTCGGCGTACCACTCCAACACCGCCCTGGTCACCGTGTTGCGCGACGCGATCGGCGGCGCCGGGCTGCCGGCCGACGCGATCCAGTTGGTGCCGGGCGAGAGCCGGGAGTCGGTGCGCGAGCTGATGCGCGCCCGCGGCATGGTCGACGTGCTCATCCCGCGCGGCGGCGCCTCGCTGATCCGCTCCGTGGTCGAGGAGTCCACCGTCCCGGTCATCGAGACCGGGACGGGCAACTGCCACGTGTACGTGGACGCGCAGGCCGACCTCGACATGGCGGTGCGCATTCTGGTGAACTCCAAGGCGCAGCGCCCCAGCGTCTGCAACGCCGCCGAGACCCTCCTGGTGCACCAGGACATCGCGGTCGAGTTCCTGCCGCGCGCCCTGGACGCGCTGGCCGCGGCCGGGGTCACCGTGCACGCCGACGAGCGCGTCCGCGACATCGCGGAGAAGTCCGGCACGAAGGCGACCGTCGTCCCGGCCACGGTGGAGGACTGGGAGACCGAGTACCTGAGCCTCGACATCGCCGCGGCCGTCGTGGACTCCCTGGACGCCGCGGTGGCGCACATCCGGCTGTGGTCCTCAGGACACACCGAGGCGATCGTCACCGCTTCGCAGCCCGCCGCCCGCAGATTCACCCAGTTGGTGGATTCCGCCGCGGTCGCCGTGAACGCCTCCACGCGCTTCACCGACGGGGGGCAGTTCGGCTTCGGCGCGGAGATCGGCATCTCCACGCAGAAGCTGCACGCCCGGGGCCCCATGGGCCTGCCGGAGCTGACCTCGACCAAATACGTCATCACCGGCGACGGCCAGACCCGCGGCTGAGGGCCCGGCCGGGAGGACAGGACCACTTCGGGGCGTACTTTCCCCGGCGGCCTGCCCAATCCGCGTCATCGGCCCTATTCTGGACGGGTGCCGGACGACCTGGGGGGCAAGCCGTTCCCGGACGGCGAGGACCACGGTGGCGCGGATGACGAATTCGCGTCCGTGGTGTTCGACGAGGCCTTCATACGTGCGGCAGCCTTCCACGAGCCCAGCGCCCACGAGCGCATGCTCGCCGCCGCCACCGCGCAGGCCGAGGCCGAGGCCTCCCGCGCCCGCCACGTCGGCGTCGAGGACGCCTCCGTCCCCTTCGACGGTGGCGCGGACCGCACCGCGGAGGACGACGAGTACGACGAGCTCTACGCCCAGCGCCGCCCCTACCGCGGACACGGCCGCTGGCACCGCATGGTGGCCTGGCTGCTGGCCGTCGTCATGGGCATCGGAGTGGTCGCACTGACCTTCGCCGCGGTCTACCGGGGAGCCGGGGGAGGCAGCCGCCAGCCGGCCGTCCCGCCCGCCCCGACGGGCCGTATCGGCGCGCCCTCGATGCCCCCCGTAGTGGTCAGCCCAACGCCCTGAGGGCCGAGAGAAGTTGTCTCGTACCAGGACGTTTTAAAGAGCCCGGACAGACCTACGCTTGTTGTATGACCGGGCCTGGTGACCCACCTGAGGGACTTCCCGAGGGCTCCCCGGGAAGCGGCGACGACGAGTACCGATCCGTCGTGTTCGACGAATCGTTCGTGCGGGCTGCCCGGATTCAGGAGTACTCGGCCCGCGAGCGCCTGGACGGCTCGACCCGTGCGGTCCGTACCCGGCGCTTCTGGGCCCGTGGCGGTGCCACGCGCCAGGCGCTCGTCCTGGTGGCCCTGATCGCCGTCGCCTTCGGCACCGCCGTCTATCTCGGCATCCGCAATCCCTACGAGCAGGCGCCCGAGCCCGTGGCCCAGCCGCTGCGGATCACCCTGGTCCCGCTCGCCCCGACCGGCGCGGTGCCCGCCGTGGACCGCGCGCGCCCCTTCGCGGGGAACGTTGCGGCCGGCTACCGGATTGGCCGCGACGGGCTCACCCTGCCGGGCGCCTTCAGCACCCCGCACTTCGGCGAGAGCCAGGTCACGCAGGCGCTGACCCTGGCCCAGGAGTACCTCCGCGCATCGGCCCTCGACCCCGCCACCCTGACCGGCGGTGATGTGAACACGGTCCGGCTCATGCTCGACCCCGGGCAGCGGGTGCAGTTCGACCGCAGCCTGACGGCCCCGGCCGACGACGGGCGGCACGCCGCCACGGGCTGGCTGGTGCGCCTGGACCCCGCCCGCATCGCCCTCGCGGACGGGCATGTGCGGGTCGAAGGGACGATGGCCGTCATGGAGGCCGCCGACGACGCCCTGGAGGTCCTCACGGACCACACCATGGTCTATGCCGTGCGAGCCGCCGGCCCCGGGAACGGCGAGCCCTCGCTGTTCACCGTGCGGCGCGCGCTGCGCATCCGTTTCGACCGCCAGGACCTGCGGGACGAGCACGTGGAACTGCTCCAGGCCGACATCGAGGCCGGGCCGCTGTCCTGCGGGTCGGAGCCGGCCGCGGACTTCGAGCCGTTGCTGGCAGGGGAGAAGGCCCAGGCGCAGTCCGGCGTCGACCCGTACGACCACCGCCACCAGATCACCTCGGTGTGCGGCGTGCTGGCCCCCGGGTCGCTCGCCGGACCCGGTGTCACTCCGCGGCAGGGGAGTCCGGCGGCGCGTCCTTCGGAGAGTTCTGGGACCCCTGGGAGCCTTGCGCCGCCGAGCCGGTGAACCGGTCCCGCAGTTTGCCGCCGAGGTCGCCGGCGCCGGAACCGATGTCGGTCAGCAGCTTCATCAGTGGGTCCTTGCTGGTCTTCACCGTGTCGGCGTAATGGTTCGCCGACTCCTTGAAGGAGTCGTACACCGAGGTGTCCTTGTCCTCGCTGCGCCGCGGGTAGTGGCCGTCCATGAGGCGCTGGTAGTCGCGGGACGCGGCCCACTTCTTCAGCTCCGCGGCACGCACCGTGGTGAAGGGGTGGCTGCGCGGCAGCACGTTCAGGATCTTCAGCACGGAGTCGCGCAGGTCGCCGGACTCCTCGTACTCCTCGGCCTGCTTCAAGAACGCGTCCACGTTCATCTCGTGCAGGTGGTTGCCGCCGGCGATCTTCATCAGACCGCGCATCGACGCCTGAAGGTCCTGGCCGACCAGCAGGCCGGCCCGGTCGGCGGACAGCTCCGACTTGCGGAACCACTCGCGCAGAGCCGTGATGATCGCCATGATCGCGATGTTGCCGAGCGGGATCCAGGCGATCCGCAGGGCCAGGCTCGTGAGGAAGAGCAGGATCGTGCGGTACACGGAGTGACCGGACAGCGCGTGGCCCGCCTCGTGGCCCACGACGGCCCGCATCTCCTCCTCGTCCAGCAGCTCCACCAGGCCGGTGGTGACGACGATGATCGGCGCGTCGAGTCCGATGCACATCGCGTTCGGCTGCGGGTCCTGCGTGACGTACATGGCCGGGACGTTCTCCAGGTCCAGGATGGAGCAGGCGTCCTTCAGCATGTCGTTCAGGTGGCTGAACTGCTCCTCGCCGACCCGCACCGAGTCCGACAGGAACAGCAGCCGCAGCGAGCGCTCCGGGAGCAGCCCGCTGAGCGCTTTGAAGACGGTGTCGAAGCCGCTGAGCTTGCGCAGCGCCACCAGGGCCGAGCGATCGGCCGGGTGCTCGTACGCCCGGGAGGAGATGCCCGGGAACCGGCGCCGGTTCCGTCCCGGCAGACGGTCGCCGTCGTCCCCTGTGCCGCCCCGCACGCCGTTCGGATCATTCGGACCGGACATGTCTCCGCGCTCCCCTGCTCGGCCGTCCATACACAGGGAGGACGCGCGGAGCCACCGCGAAGTTCCGTACCCACCGCCCGTACCATGTCCCCCAAGTCCTCAAGTCCGCCAAGAGCACGCACCGTCACCAAGGGAAACCGCGAATGACCTCTTACGCGACCGCCGCCGTCCTGACCACGCTCGCCGAGGGTGAGGGCGGTGGCAACCACGAGAGCCTGAGCCCGTACCTCACCGGTGGGGGCGCCCTGTTCGCGCTGCTGCTCCTGCTCTTCGTCACCACCCGTTTCAACCGCGACCGCTGAGGCCTCGGACACGGATGCGGGTAGGGTCTGTCCGCATGAAGAAGCGAATCGGTGTGATGGGTGGGACGTTTGATCCCATCCACCACGGTCACCTCGTTGCGGCCAGCGAGGTGGCACACCTTTTTCAGCTGGACGAGGTCGTCTTCGTGCCGACCGGCCAGCCCTGGCAGAAGAGCGACCAGAAGGTGTCGGCTGCCGAGGACCGCTACATCATGACGGTGATCGCCACCGCGTCGAATCCGCAGTTCTCGGTCAGCCGCAGCGACATCGAGCGCGCCGGCCGCACCTACACCATCGACACACTTCGCGACCTGCGGTCCGACCATCCCGAGGCGGAGCTGTTCTTCATCACGGGGGCCGACGCGCTGGCGCAGATCTTCTCCTGGCGCGAGGCCGAGGAGCTCTTCTCCCTGGCGCACTTCATCGGCGTCACCAGGCCCGGGCACGTCCTGTCCGACCCGGGCTTCCCGGCGGGCGGCGTCTCCCTGGTGGAGGTGCCCGCCCTCGCGATCTCCTCCACCGACTGCCGGCACCGGGTCGCCAAGGGGGAGCCCGTCTGGTACTTGGTGCCCGACGGTGTTGTGCGCTACATCGACAAACGCAGGCTCTACCGGTAATCGATCAGCGGCTCAGCGGCAACTGGAGGGGTCCCCAGTGAACGACTACCCCCGATGGCACTACGCCGAGGGAACACCCGAGCAGGAGGGACCGGACCCCTACCCCCAGGACCCTTACGCACAGCAGCAGGGTGACTACGGATACCAGCAGCAGGGCCAGGTGCAGGGCCAGGGCCAGGGCTACGACCCGTACGCTCAGGGGCCGGGCCAGCCGCAACAGCCGCAGCAGTACCAGGAGCAGGGCTACGCGCAGCAGGACTACGGCTACGACCAGCAGCAGGCGCCGTCCCAGGCGCAGCAGACCCAGCAGTACCAGGGCTGGATCCCGCAGCAGCCGCAGTACCAGGAGCCGTACTACGAGCCGCAGCAGCCGCAGCCTCAGTACCAGCAGCAGCACACGCAGCCGCAGCCCGTCTACCGCGACCCCGAGCCGCCGGCCCGCCCCGCGCAGGCCTCCGTCCAGGCGCCCGTACAGCCCGGTCCCTCCGGCCGCGGTCCTGCCGGTCCCCAGGCTCCTTCGGGCGGCGGGGACTACTCCACCGCGCAGTTCTCCTTCGTCGACGAGGAGACCGAGGAGTCCGAAGAGGTCATCGACTGGCTGAAGTTCACCGAGTCCCGCACCGAGCGGCGCGAGGAGGCCAAGCGCCGCGGCCGCAACCGCGTCGTCGCCCTCGTCGTGGTCGTGGCGCTGGCCGCGGTCGGCGGCGTCGGCTATCTGTGGAAGGCCGGCAAGATCCCCGGGCTCGGTGGCGACTCCGCCACCGCGCAGCAGGCCGCGGGCGGCCAGAAACGCGACGTGATCGTGCTGCACCTGCGTCCGGTGGACGGCAAGGAGACCTCCACCGCCCTGCTGGTCAGCAACTCGACCACGAAGAAGGGCACTACGGTTCTGCTGCCCAACTCCCTCGCCGTGAGCAGCGACGACGGAGGCAGCACCACCCTCGGCAAGTCGGTGGTCGACGGCGGCTCCGCCCCCACCCGCGAGGCCCTGGAGACCCTGCTCGGCACGAAGATCAGCGGCACCTGGCGGCTGGACACCCCCTATCTGGACAACCTTGTCGAGTCCCTCGGCGGGATCCTCGTCGACACCGACGTCACGGTGAAGGCCGACCAGAAGAAGGGTGGCAAGACCCTCGTCAAGCCCGGCAAGCAGCAGGAGCTGGGCGGTCAGGCGGCCGTCGCGTACGCCATCTACCGCGCGCCTGGCGAGGCGCAGGACAAGCAGCTGGCCCGGTTCGGCCAGGTGATCCAGGGCGTGCTCAAGAAGATGTACAGCGACCCGGACCTGGCCACCAAGACCGTCGAGGGGCTCAACCAGGTCATCGAGCCCCCGCTGACCGCCAAGGACCTCGGCACCAGCCTCGCGGCGCTGTCGGAGGAGGCCAAGACCGGCGCGTACCGGACCGACACCCTCCCGGTGCAGGCCGACGGGACCGTCAGCGAGAAGGACACCGACGGGGTCGTCAAGCAGGTCCTCGGCGGCACAGTGACCAACACCGCATCCGACGGCATCCCGCGGGTCGGCCTGAGGAACGGCTCGGGCGAGTCCTCCAACGCCGGCGAGGCCCAGGTGCAGATCGTCGGCGGCGGTTACACCTACGTCTCCGGCACCACCACCACCGCCCAGGCGGCCTCCCAGGTCGTGTACGGCGCCGCCGACCAGAAGGCGAACGCGCAGGAACTGGCGAAGACCCTGGGCCTGCCCGCCAAGGCTGTGGCCAAGGGCACCGTCCCACCGAACGCGGACATCGTGGTCGTACTCGGCCAGGACTACACCCCGCCGCCCAAGAAGTGAGCCGCCAGGTCCCCGGCCGGATAACCGGTCGGGGACTGTCCGCGGTCCGTGAGACCCTTGGGGGTACGACGTCCCCGACCGGAAAGCCGCACCTGTGACCGCCACGGACCGCTCCATCGAGCTCATCCAGACCGCCGCTCAGGCGGCCGCCGACAAGCTCGCGCACGACATCATCGCCTACGACGTCAGCGACGTCCTGGCCATCACCGACGCGTTCCTGCTTGCCTCCGCGCCGAACGCCCGCCAGGTGAAGGCCATCGTCGACGAGGTCGAGGAGCGGCTCGCCAAGGAGCTGGGCGCCAAGCCGGTGCGCCGCGAGGGTGAGCGCGAGGGCCGGTGGGTGCTGCTCGACTACGTGGACATCGTGGTGCACGTCCAGCACTCCGAGGAGCGAGTCTTCTACGCGCTGGAGCGGCTGTGGAAGGACTGCCCCGAGCTGGAGCTGCCCAAGGACGCCGTGGCGACCCGCGGCAAGGCCGAGGAGCACGCCCGCGCCATGTCGGTGGCCGACGAGGACGGAGAGCTGAGCTGAACGGACACCACCGCGGCCGCGGCCGGCGCATCGTCTTCTGGCGGCACGGCCAGACCGCCTGGAACCTGGAAGGCCGCTTTCAGGGCACCACGGACATCCCGCTGACCGCGACCGGCGTCGGCCAGGCCAAGCGGGCGGCACGCCTGCTGGCCGCGCTGGAGCCGGACCAGATCATCGCCTCGGACCTCCAGCGGGCCGCCGGCACGGCTGCCGAGCTGGCGGCCGTGACGGGCCTGGACGTCACGTACGACCAGGGCCTGCGGGAGACCTTCGCGGGCGTCTGGCAGGGCCTGACCCACGGGGAGATCACCGCACGCCACCCCGGGGAGTACGCGGCGTGGAAGCGCGGCGAACCCGTGCGGCGCGGTGGCGGCGAACTGGAGACCGAGGTCGCCGACCGGGCCGCTCCCGTGGTGCTCGCGGCCGCCGACAAGCTGCCCGACGGCGGCATCCTTGTCGTGGTCAGCCACGGCGGCGCGATCCGCACGACGATAGGCAGGCTGCTCGGCCTCGACCCGCGCAGTTGGGAGGCGCTCGGCGGCCTGTCCAACACGTGCTGGTCGGTGCTGGGCGAGGGCGCCCGCGGCTGGCGTCTGCTGGAGCACAACGCGGGCACGCTGCCCGAGCCGGTGCTCGGCGACGACGACTGATCCGCGGCGGCGGGGCCGCCGGGCCGATTTCGGAAATCCGGCCCTGACCGGCTAAGCTTCTTCTCGTTCGCCAGGCGGAAAGCCTGAGGACAGCGGGGCTATAGCTCAGTTGGTAGAGCGCTTGCATGGCATGCAAGAGGTCCGGGGTTCGAATCCCCGTAGCTCCACATTGATCAAGGAATCCCGCCGCCCCTCAGGGGAGGCGGGATTCTTCGCGTTCCAGGACGCGCACCGGGCTGACCCGCACCGCCGCGGCCGACGCCTTCGGCGGCGTCGGTCTCTACTGGCGCCGTCTCCCGGCGCGTACGCACCGCCTGCCGGCCCCGATCGGACTGCTGGTGGCAGCGGTCTCGTCCGGCGCCATGGTGCCACTGCTGCGTGGCGGGCACCAGCACCAGATGCCCTTCCTCGCCGTCCAGTTCGGCATCGGCCTGGGCCTCGGCAGGGTGGCGCCGCAGCACGCCGCGGACACCGGCGGGCTGTTCGCCACCGTCACACAGCTCGGGCAGCTGATCGGCGTCGCCACTTTGGGCACGCTCTTCCTCAGCCGCCTCGACTCCTCCGCCCACGCCATCACCCCTCACCTCCTGGGCACTCGCCCTGACGGCCGTTTTCGGTGCGCTCGCGGGGCTGTCGAGGGGGCGCGCCTGGTGTGCGTGAAAGCCGGTGCGGTGGGCGTGCGGGACCTGCCTAGGCCCGTTGCCGCCGCGACGCCACCGCCGCGACGCACAAGAAGGCGACGCCCACCGCCGGGTAGACCGCCGACAGCGCCATCTGTCCGGCGGACTGGTGGAGTTCGGGCCGGACGACGCCGTCACCGTGAGGGATGAGCCACAGCCCGTACGAGCAGAAGACGAGCCCCGCCGCGACGGCGCCGGCCCGCGAGACCCGGCTGAGCAGGACGACGAGCGGCACCGCCCACACCCAGTGGTGGGACCACGAGACGGGACTGACCAGGAGCGCGGTGACCGCGCAGGAGACGACCGCCCAGGCCCAGGTGCCGGCGGCCAGAGCGGCGACGCCGACCGCGAGACCGGCGCACGCCACCAGCCCGGCCGCCACGAGCCACCACGTCCCCGGGTCCGAAGTGTGCAGGGCCCGCGCGAGCACCCCCCGCAGGGACTGGTTGGCGGTGTCCTCGCCGTGCCCGGCCCGGTCCGCGGAGAAGATCACCCCGGTCCAGAAGCGCCGGGAGTCGTGCGGCAGGACCACCGCGGAGAGACCGGCCGTCGCGGCGACGACGCCCGCGGCGACGCAGGCGCGCCGCAGGTGGTCGTTCCACCGCTCCCGGCGCCGCCAGGCCAGTACGAGGCCGCCGACGGCGAGCAGGACCACGAAGAGCGCCGGTGTGAGCTTGATCCCGGCGGCAAGGCCGATCCCGACGCCGGCCGCCCGGGAACCGGCCCGCAGGGTCAGGTCCCACAGCACCAGCACGGCGAGCAGCAGGTTGATCTGCCCGTACCGCAGCGTCGTCCACACCGGTTCGGACCACACCGCGACCGCCGCGACGGCAAGGGCCGCCGCCGCCGGGGGCAGCCGGCGGGGCAGGCCGGCCAGCCGCAGCGACAGGGAGGCGAGCGCGACGAGCAGCCCGAGGTTGAGCAGGGTGACCGCGATGCGCGCCGCACCGGCCGGCAGGAGGGTGAGCGTCGTGAAGAGGAGGGCGGCGAAGGGCGGGTAGGTGTTGGGCAGTTGCGCGTGGGTGACGTGCATCGCGTACAGGTCGCCGCCTTGCCGCACCGTCCATCCCTCGGCCCGGTAGACCGTGAGGTCGATCATCGAGACGTGGGCGGCGCGTTGCGCCAGGCAGAACGCCGCGAAGGAGACGAGGCACATCACGGCCGCCGCGACGGTGGGGCGGCGGAGGAGGTGCGTCCGTTCCGCCGTTGCGACGAGGATGCGCTGCGTGGCGGTCACGGGGGCCGTCTCCAGTCCTGGGGGTCGGGGTCTGCCGACAGTACCGGAATGGATTTGGCGAACCGCCCCCGCGGCCGTGTAATGTATGCCGAGTCGCCGGGGGGACCCGGAGGAACGGCAACGCGGGGCTATAGCTCAGTTGGTAGAGCGCTTGCATGGCATGCAAGAGGTCCGGGGTTCGAATCCCCGTAGCTCCACTTCA
Organism: Streptomyces sp. RLA123; assembly: GCF_056270165.1. Taxonomy (NCBI): domain Bacteria; kingdom Bacillati; phylum Actinomycetota; class Actinomycetes; order Kitasatosporales; family Streptomycetaceae; genus Streptomyces; species Streptomyces sp. RLA123. The sequence continues at coordinate 5,322,089 of NZ_JBWDOR010000003.1, forward strand.
CATGAAGGGCCCGGTACCTCAGGTACCGGGCCCTTCGGCGTGAACAGACCGACCCGGCCCGGCGGCCGCCACCGCCGGGCCGGGCGGACGCTCAGCGGCGCCCGCCCTCTTCCATCCGCAGGGCCAGCGCGGGGCAGCGGGCCACCGCGCGCTGGGCGGCGGCGTCCAGGTGCGGCGGAACGGGGGTGCCGGCGATGTCGGGGTAGCCGTCGCGGTCCAGCCGGACGATCTCGGGCAGCACGCCGGCGCAGAGCCCGTGGCCCTTGCACAGCGTCCAGTCGACGACCAGCCGCTTGTTGCTGGCGGCCGTGGGCCCGCTGCCGCCGGAGGGGCCGCCGAGCAGCGGCGACGGCTCGGACTTCAGCAGGGGGAGCACGCCCACCGTGGGGCGGCCGCAGCCGCCGCCGAGCACATGTGCCGCGAGGTCGTCGGTGAAGGCGTTGATGGTGGACATCACGAAGCGCATGGAGCCGTCGGGGTGCTTACAGACCCCGCGCCCCTTGACCGCCACCGCGGTCTGCCGCAACTGCTCCAGCGCGGCCTGCCCGCCGCCGTTGAGCACGTCCTGCAGCAGCCCGGCCATCCGGGGCAGGCCGAGGCGGCACGGCCCGCACTGTCCCGCGGTCTCGGCGGCCAGCCACTGCGCGACCCGCAGCGACTCGCCGAGCGGGCACAGGCCCGGGTCCAGCGGCAGCAGCGCGCCGGCGCCGAGCGTGGCCTTGTGGGCCTCCAGGGACTCGCGTGCGATGGTCACCATCGACGCGACGCTGGGGTCGATCCAGTTGCCGTGGTAGCCGCCCACGAGCACGCCCTGGCCGGGATTCCCGCCGCACATCTGCAGGATGTACGACATGGGCACGCCGGTCGGGGTCTCCACGACCGTCTGCCGGGGCACCGAGCCCGACACGGTCAGCATGGCGGTGCCCGGCTCCCCGGGCGCTCCCGCGGAGCCGAAGCGGATGGCTCCCATGCGGGCGCCGACGGCGATTTGGGTGAAGGTCTCGGTGTTGGAGAAGAGCGTCGGCATCCCGCCGACGCCCGACTCGCTCGCGCTGACCTTCTTGCCGGGCGGCAGCGGCAGACCGCCGTTGGCCGCCGAGATGATGCCCGAGGACTCGCCGGACACGAAGCGTTCCGGCATGCGCACGATGCGGGCCCGCAGCTGGCGGCCGCGCTTGGTGCCGAGACCGCGCTCGGCCAGGGCGTCGCGCACGGACTGCTCGTTGGTGTCGCGGGTGACACTGATCACCAGTTCGCGCGCGCCCAGGATCTCGGCGCACAGCAGGGCGCCGTCCAGCATCAGATGGGGTGCCCGGCGCAGGATCACCGCGTCCTTGCGGCAGGCGGGCTCGCCCTCGCAGCCGTTGACGACGACCGCGGTGGGGCTGCCGCGCCGACGGGCGGCCTCTCCGACGGCCTTGAGCTTCTTGTAGAAGGGGAAGCCGGCGCCGCCGCGGCCGCGCAGGCCCATCAGCTCGGCGAGATCGAGGAGTTCGCCCTCGGTCATGGTCGGCATGGAGCCGTGCACGTTCAGATGCGTGACCCGGTCGAGCCGTTCCACCTCGTCGAACCCCGCGGTTATTCGGGGCAGCCCGACCGTACGGACGTCGGGCAGCACATCACCCGCCCCCGAGCGGAGGGCGGGTGAGCGGTCCGGCATGGCGGGCAGGTTCATCGCTGTCCTTCATAACGTCCGGGCGTCGACTGCTGCCAGGAGATCGGCTGGAGCCGGTCGGCTCCCAGCGGATCGGTGTCCTGGACGCCGCCGGGCGCTTCGGTCCCCCAAGGAGGGGTGCCGTCCCAGGCGCCGGGCTGGGGCTGTTGCGGATACGGCTGCTGGAACTGCTGGGGTTGCTGAGAATACGGCGCCTGCGGGTCCGCGGGAACCTGCGGCAGCTGCATGGTGGCGGCTGCGGGATCCATGCCGAGGATGCGGTCGGGTGCCCGGGGAGGGGTGGGCGTGTACTGGCCGGCGGTCGGGAAGCCGGGCAGCGGCGGCAGCGGGTCGGTGTAGGCGCTGGCCAGGGCCGGACCGCTCTCCTCGCGGACGGCACGCCGGCGGCTGCCCGAACCGCCGCCGCCCCGTGCGAGGTTGCGGAAGGAGGCGGAGCGTTCGCGGGTCTCGGGGAAGACGGATTCGCCGCGGAGCTTGCGCAGCCGGACCACCAGGCCGATGGCGACGCCCACCAGGCAGACCATGTAGGCGATGATCACCCAGGGCTTGGCGGCCCGGCCGGACTCCAGCCCGTGGATGAGGGCGGCGCACCACGAGGCGTACGCCATGCCGTGCAGGATGCGCCAGCGCACGGGGTGGCGCTTGGCGGCGAAGATGCTGCGCATCGCGCCCGTGGCGGCGGCGAGGATCATCAGGTAGGCGGCCAGCACGCCGAGCGATATCAGCCCGTCGCGGCCGGTGACGCCGAGGGGGAGGAAGGCGCCGGCGGTGGTGACGCGGACCTCGACGACCTTCGTCGTCACATGCAGGATCAGGAAGCCGATGGCGGCGACTCCCAGGCCGCGGTGGATGCCCTGGGTGACCAGTCGCTCGCGGGGGCCGAGGAAGACGGTGTCGGTGGACACCAGGCCCCAGATGACGGTGCAGCTGAGCGAGACGAGGGTGAGGACACCGGCGCCGAAGTCCAGGAACGCCCGCAGGGCCGGGCCCGCGGTGAAGGCCAGGACGAGCAGAGCAGCAGCGGTACCGGCGGTCGCCCAGACACGCGGCGACCGTGCGGTGCGGAGAGCCCCGGACAGTGTGGCGCTCGCCGGGAGCGGGGGGTTCCGGCGACTGTCGGAGGACTGACGGTTGGTGCGCATGCGCAGACGCTAGCCCGGACGGGTACCCAGTTCGATCGTCTTTCGACAACCGGAGTTGCGGATCATTACGAACTGCTAACGTCGGTTTGTTCGGCCCCTGTTCGGTAAGGATGTTGGGCCGTTCTCACCCGGTTCCGGGCGTCTCCCGGCCGGCGTGCGCCGGCCGCGTCCGGTCTCCGGTTCCATATGTCCGCATTCCGGATCTTGACACCTCCCCAATTGCTTTTTCGTGAAGCTTCCTTGGGTCCTTCTTGGTGAACGCATGTCCCTGACATGAGCGGTTCACCGCAAGAGTGGCCTGGCGGTTCACGTGCGTGGCCGGTCCTGGCACGCCGACGTACGTCAGAACTTCACACAGCAGGGGGTTGTATGAGCTCCACCCGCTCCAGAAAGCGGGCCGGCCTGGCCCTGGTGGCGGCGCTGCCGCTGGTCGCCGGTGCGCTGGCGATGGGCATACCCACAGCTTCGGCCGACGCTTCCCACGGGCGTCACACCCTCGCCGGCAGCAAGCCGGCCTGGGCGACGGCCAAGTCCGACAAGGGTGCCACCTCTGACGCGAACAAGGTCACCCTCCGGGTGTACCTGGCCGGCCGTGACGCCAAGGGCCTCGCCGCCTACGCCCAGGCCGTGTCCGACCCGGCGTCCGCCTCGTACGGCGCGTTCCTGTCGGCCGCGCAGGCCAAGTCCCGCTTCGGCGCGACCAAGCAGCAGGTATCCGAGACCACCGCGTGGCTGGAGTCCTCCGGCCTGAAGGTCACCGGTACGAGCGCGCACTACCTGACGGTCACCGGCGACGTCTCCGCCGCCGAGAAGGCCTTCGGCACCCAGCTGCACAACTACACCAAGGGTTCGAGGACCTACCGCGCCCCGGTCGGCACCGCCTCGGTCCCCGCGTCCCTGAACGGCGCGGTCCTCACGGTCACCGGCCTGGACAACTCCCCGCGGCGCGCCCGGCACCAGGACACGCTCCCGCCGCCCGGTGCCGTCTTCAAGAACGCCGGCCCCTTCTCCACGTACTTCGGGTCGAGCACCGACAAGCACCTGCCGGTCGCCTATGGCACGCACGCCCCGTACGCCATCAAGGGCTACACGGGCAAGCAGCTGCGCGCCGCCTACGGAGCGGGCTCGTACAACGGCAAGGGCGTCACGGTCGCCATCACCGACGCCTTCGCCTCGCCGACGATCGCCGCCGACGCCAAGAAGTACGCGGCGCGCAACGGCGACGCGTCCTACAAGCGCCGCCAGTTCTCCCAGGTCCTGCCGGCCGACTACCGCTTCACCGGCCCGGACGAGTGCGACGCGTCCGGCTGGTACGGCGAGGAGACCCTGGACGTCGAGGCGGTGCACGCGGTCGCCCCGGCGGCCGACATCACCTACGTCGGTGCCTCCTCCTGCACGGACGACGACCTGCTCGACGCGCTCGGCAAGGTCGTCGACCACCGGCTCGCCGACATCGTCTCCAACTCCTGGGGCGACCTGGAGAGCAACGAGACCCCGGACATCGCCGCCGCGTACGACCAGATCTTCCAGATCGGCGCGGTCGAGGGCATCGGCTTCTACTTCTCCTCCGGCGACGCGGGCGACAACGTCGCGAATCCCCTGGGGACCGGCGCGAAGCAGGTCGACACTCCGTCGAACTCCCCCTGGGTCACCTCCGTGGGCGGCACCGCGCTCGCCGTCGGCAAGGGCGACACGTACCAGTGGGAGACCGGCTGGGGCACGCTGAAGGCGACGCTGGCCGCCGACGGCTCCCGCTGGACCGCCTTCCCCGGCGCCTACACCTCCGGCGCGGGCGGCGGCACCAGCAAGCTCTACGCGCAGCCCTTCTACCAGCGCGGCGTCGTTCCCAACTCGCTCGCCCTGGCCAACGGCGGTGCGGTCAAGCAGCGCGTCGAGCCCGACATCTCGGCCGTGGCCGACCCCAACACCGGTTTCCTGGTCGGCCAGACCCAGGCGTTCCCGGACGGGTCCTTCCAGTACAGCGAGTACCGGATCGGCGGCACCTCGCTCGCCGCGCCGGTGATCGCGGGCGTCCAGGCGCTGGCGCAGCAGGCGCGGCACGGTGTGCCGATCGGCTTCGCCAACCCGCTGATCTACGACCGTTACGGCACCGGGGTGTACCACGACGTCACCGACCACCCGCTGGGCCGCGGCCAGGACCTCGCGGTGGTCCGCGTGGACTTCGCCAACGGCTTCGACGCGACGGACGGTCTGCTGACCTCGCTCCGCAGCCTCGGCAAGGACAGCTCGCTGTCCGCGGTCGCCGGCTACGACGACGTGACCGGTGTCGGCACACCGGCGCGCGGCTACCTCGACTCGTACAAGCCGGGCCACCACCGCTGAGCACGGCAGGAAACGGTACGGAAGGGCCCGCACCGGGGGGAACCTCGGTGCGGGCCCTTCCGCCTCTGCGGTAACCTGATCTCATGCATGCCGTACGCCTTCTGCTTAGCAAGCCGCGCTGACCAGGATCGATGTCAGTGTGGCGCCCCTCCTGTGCGAGGGGCTTTTTCGTTTCCGCAGGCAGAAACCTCGTACGGCCGGGCCGCAGGCCGTCATGACAGCGATGGAGTACGAAGGACGATGAGCGAGACCACCCCCGCCGCAGAGGCGGCCGCGCCCCACCGCTACACGGCCGCGCTGGCCGCCGACATCGAGAGCCGCTGGCAGGACTTCTGGGACGAGAACCAGACCTTCGCCGCGCCCAACCCCACCGGCGACCTGGCCGGGAACGGCGAGCTGGCCAAGCCCAAGAAGTTCATCATGGACATGTTCCCGTACCCCTCGGGTGCGGGACTGCACGTCGGCCACCCCCTGGGCTACATCGCCACCGACGTCTTCGCCCGCTTCCAGCGCATGACCGGCCACAACGTGCTGCACACCCTGGGCTTCGACGCCTTCGGCCTGCCCGCCGAGCAGCACGCCGTGGCGACCGGCGAGCACCCCCGGGTCACCACCGAGGCCGCCATGAACAACATGCGGTCGCAGCTGCGCCGGCTGGGCCTGGGCCACGACAAGCGCCGCTCGTTCGCGACGATCGACCCGGACTACTACCGCTGGACCCAGTGGATCTTCCTGCAGATCTTCAACTCCTGGTACGACGAGGAGGCCGACCGCGCCCGCCCGATCGCCGAGCTGATCGAGCAGTTCGAGAAGGGTGAGCGGGAGACGCCCGGGGGAGGGCCGGCTTGGGCCGAGCTGAGCCCCGTCGAGCGCGACGCCGTCCTGGGCGAGTACCGCCTGGCGTACGCCTCGGAGTCCCCGGTCAACTGGTGCCCCGGCCTGGGCACCGTGCTGGCCAACGAGGAGGTCACCGCCGACGGCCGCTCCGAGCGCGGCAACTTCCCCGTCTTCAAGGCCAAGCTGCGCCAGTGGATGATGCGCATCACCGCCTACGCGGACCGCCTGCTGGCCGACCTGGACGCGCTGGACTGGCCCGAGGCGATCAAGCTGCAGCAGCGGAACTGGATCGGCCGGTCCGAGGGCGCCAAGGTCGACTTCGCCGTCGAGGGCCACGGAGCCACGCCGATCACCGTCTTCACCACCCGGCCCGACACCCTGTTCGGCGCCACCTACATGGTGCTGGCCCCCGAGCACCCGCTGGTCGACATCGTGGTGCCCGCCGCGTGGCCCGAGGGCACGAAGGACGCCTGGACCGGTGGCGCGGACACCCCGGCGGAGGCCGTCGCGGCGTACCGCAAGCAGGCCCAGTCCAAGTCGGACGTCGAGCGGCAGACCGAGGGCAAGAACAAGACCGGCGTCTTCAGCGGCGCCTACGCCGTCAACCCGCTGACCGGTGCCCGCATCCCGGTCTTCGTCGCCGACTACGTCCTGATGGGCTACGGCACCGGCGCGATCATGGCCGTCCCCGGCCAGGACGAGCGCGACTGGGAGTTCGCCACCGTCTTCGACCTGCCCATCGTCCGCACGGTCCGGCCCCCGGAGGGCTGGGAGGGCGAGGCGTTCACCGGCCAGGGTCCGGCGATCAACTCCGCCAACGCGGAGATCGACCTGAACGGCCTGGAGGTCACCGAGGCCAAGCGCAAGGTCATCGACCACCTGGAGCAGCGCGGCATCGGCCAGGGCACCGTCAACTACCGGCTGCGCGACTGGCTGTTCAGCCGTCAGCGCTACTGGGGCGAGCCCTTCCCGATCGTCTACGACGAGGACGGCGTCGCCCACTCCCTGCCCGACTCGATGCTGCCGCTGGAGCTGCCCGAGGTCGAGGACTACTCGCCGCGCACCTTCGACGCGGACGACGCCGACACCGTGCCGGAGACCCCGCTGTCCCGCAACCAGGAATGGGTCGACGTCGACCTGGACCTGGGTGACGGCCGGGGTGTGCGCCGCTACCGCCGTGAGACCAACACCATGCCCAACTGGGCGGGTTCGTGCTGGTACGAGCTGCGCTACCTGGACCCGCACAACGCCGGGCAGCTGGTCGACCCCGAGATCGAGCAGTACTGGATGGGTCCGCGCGAGGGGCAGCCGCACGGCGGCGTCGACCTGTACGTCGGCGGCGCCGAGCACGCCGTGCTGCACCTGCTGTACGCGCGCTTCTGGTCCAAGGTGCTGTTCGACCTGGGCCACGTCTCGTCGGTGGAGCCGTTCCACAAGCTGTTCAACCAGGGCATGATCCAGGCGTACGTCTATCGTGACAGCCGCGGCTTCCCGGTCCCGGCCGCCGAGGTCGAGGAGGTCGACGGCGAGTACCGGTACGGCGGCGAGCAGGTCAAGCGCGAGCTGGGCAAGATGGGCAAGTCCCTGAAGAACGCCGTCACCCCGGACGAGATCGCCGCCGAGTACGGCGCCGACACCCTGCGCCTGTACGAGATGGCGATGGGCCCGCTGGACGTCTCCCGGCCGTGGGACACCCGCGCCGTCGTCGGCCAGTACCGGCTGCTGCAGCGCCTGTGGCGCAACGTCGTCGACGAGGCGACGGGCGAGGTGACGGTGACCGGCGCCGAGCCGGACGCGGACACCCTGCGCGCCCTGCACAAGGCGATCGACGGCGTCCGCCAGGACCTGGAGGGCCTGCGCTTCAACACCGCCATCGCCAAGATCACCGAGCTGAACAACCACCTGACCAAGGCGGGCGGCCCCCTGCCGCGCTCGATCGCCGAGCCCCTGGTGCTGCTGATCGCGCCGCTGGCCCCGCACATCGCCGAGGAGCTGTGGCGGCGGCTGGGGCACGACGGGTCCCTGGCGCACGAGGACCTGCCGGTCGCCGACCCGGCCTACGTGGTGGACGAGACCGTCACCTGCGTCGTCCAGGTCAAGGGCAAGATCAAGGCCCGGCTGGAGGTCCCGCCGGCGATCTCCGACGCCGACCTGGAGGTCCAGGCCCTGGCCGACCCGGCGGTCGTCGAGGCCCTGGGCGGCGCGGCCGTGCGCAAGGTGATCGTCCGGGCACCGAAGCTGGTCAACATCGTCACGGGCTGACGCGCGGGTCAGGGGCGGTGGCGCCGGGTCGCGGGATCCGGGGACCCGGTCCCGATCCCGGTCCCGGGCCCGCTCCCGGTCCTCCGGCTTCGCCGTGGATCTCAGGGGCGGATGAGGGTTTCCCCGGAACCCTCGTCCGCCCCCGGCCGTTTACGGTGGGCATACCGCCGATCGAGCAGATCGGGCCGACCGGGCAAAGGAGCCGCCGTGGATGTCGCCGTCGCCCTGATCCTGCTGCTCTTCGCCTCCTTCCTCGCCCTCGGCATCGTCGCCACGGTCAGGACGGCCCGGGCGGTACGTCGCGGTGTGGAGCGTACGAGCGTCGAGGCCCGGCGCGTCGTGGAGGAGACCGGACTCAAGGCCCGGCGCTACACCCAGCCCGGCCCCGCAGGGAAGCTCGCCGAACTCCGCCTCGCGCTGCGCACCTCGGTCACCAGCACCGGGCAGGCACTGGAGGCGCGGGCCGCGGACGACACCGGGCTCAGCGAGGCCGTGGCGCTCTTCCGGCGGCTGCGCGGACACGCCACCGAGCTCGACGCCGAACTGAAGCTCCTGGAGCGCGAGCCCGACCGCGCCCGCATCTCCGCGCGCCTGGGCGAACTGGAGGAGCGCACCCGCCGCATCACCCACTCCGCCGACTCGCTGCGCTGGGCCGCCCAGGACCGCGCCCGGCGTTTCGCCGACGACGACCTCGCTGCGCTGGGGCGCGACATCGACCTGGAGGCGGGTGCCCTGCGGCACTGGGCGCCCGCGAGCCTGCCCGAGCCGGGCCCCGGGGCCTCCGCGTCCGCGGAGCGTCCGCCGAAGGCGCTGTGAGCGCGGACGCGCCGGGCAGGGCGGCTCGGCCCGCGTGCGCCGGGATCCACACTCGCGTTCACCTCAGCGGGGCCGTACTGTTGCCGGGCCTTCGGCGCGGGTAACCTCCCGCACATGTCGTCCCATGTCGCTATCGTCACCGATTCCACGGCCTACCTGCCGCAGGAGGCCCTGACCCGGCACCGGATCACCGTGGTCCCACTGGCGGTGGTCATCGGCGACGAAGCGCTGGAAGAAGGTACCGAGGTCTCGGCCCCCGCCGTCGCCCGCGCCCTGCTGCGCCGCAAGCCCGTCACCACGTCCCGGCCCAGCCCTGAGGAGTTCGCCGCCGCCTATCGTGCGGCGGCGGAGGCCGGCGCCACCGAGATCGTCTCCCTCCATCTGTCCGCCGAGTTCTCCGGGACGTACGACGCCGCCCGCCTCGCGGCGGGGAGCGCGCCGGTGCCGGTGCGGGTGGTGGACACCGCGATGGTCGCGATGGCCCTCGGCTTCCCCGTCCTCAGCGCCGCCGAGGCCGCGGAGTCGGGCGGCAGCTCCGACGAGATCGTCGCCGCGGCGGAGAAGCGCGCGTCGGACACGTCGGCGTACTTCTACGTCGACACCCTGGACTACCTGCGGCGCGGTGGCCGCATCGGGGCCGCCCAGGCACTGCTGGGCTCGGCACTCGCGGTGAAGCCGCTGCTGCAACTGGACGAGGGCCGGATCCAGCTGATGGAGAAGGTGCGGACGGCGTCCAGGGCACTCACCCGCCTGGAGGAGATCGTCGTCGAACGCGCCGGCTCCCGGCCCGTCGACATCGCCGTGCACCATCTCGCTGCCGCCGACCGGGCCTCCGGGCTCGCGGAGCGCCTCCGCAACCGGCTCCCCGCCCTGCGCACCCTCGTCCTCAGCGAGGTCGGCGCGGTGATCGGGGCCCACACGGGTCCGGGGTTGCTGGGGGCGGTGGTCTCGCCCGTGTGAAGGGGTGAGGCCGGCGAGGGGGGCTGAAGGGGAGGCGCGCGGACGCTTCCTGGCGCCCCATGTCCCCGTGAGTGACACCTCCGGGTGACGGAGTTATCCACAACGGCGTGGTTGTCCACAGGAATTGAGCAAGATCATCTCTGGGGCGGCGCGGAAACTACCGTCGCGGACATGGGACCGATCACCGCAACCAGCCGCCGTCACCGGCACGTTCACGCAGCGTCCGCCCGCGACCGCGCAGCCTCCGTCCGCGACCGCGCCACCGCGCTCTTCGACCCGCCGCCAGGGCACCCGCCCGCCGTACTGAACGGACCCGCGTCGCGGGGTGCTTCCGCTGACGCTGACGCACATGTGGATACGGGTGGGGGGTCCCGTGCGCCCGATGCCGTCAGGGGAGGCGGTGCGCCACCGCGGGAGGCGGCTGCCCGGCACGGTCCGCCGGGAGCGGAGGGACGGCGCGGTGCGGCCTGGCGTCTCGCCCTGACCGATCGACTGCCTGTGTGGTTCTCCCTGCGGTGCGGGATGGAGCCGAAGACCGCGGCCGCGCTGGCCGTCGTGCTGGTCGTCTCGATCGGATTCGCGGCGCACCACTTCTGGACGGGCAGGCCGCGGACCGTCGCGGTGCCCCCGGCCGTCGCCACGTTCCCCGCGGCCGCGCCCGCTCCCGCGCCCACCGGCTCCCGCACCCCGCGCCCCGAGCCGGGCCCGCGGGCAGCCCTGGTCGTCGATGTCGCGGGCAAGGTGCGGCGCCCGGGCCTGCGGCGGCTGCCGACCGGGTCGCGGGTCGCGGACGCGCTGGAGGCGGCCGGGGGAGCGCTGCCCGGAGCGGACACCAGCGCCCTGAACCTCGCCCGCAGGCTGGCCGACGGTGAGCAGATCCTCGTCGGCCGCCCCGGCGCGCCCGGCATGCCCGCTCTCGCGGCACCGGGCGGCGCGCCCGCCCCGCCCGCCGCCGTGAGTCTGAACGGCGCCACCGCCGATCAGCTGGACACCCTCCCCGGTGTCGGCCCGGTGCTGGCACGGCACATCCTGGAGTACCGCGCCCAGCACGGCGGCTTCACCTCCGTCGACCAGCTCCGGGACGTCAACGGCATCGGGGACCGCCGCTTCGCCGACCTCAAACCGCTGGTCACGCCGTGAGCACCCGCCGTCCCGCGGTGCACGCGGACGCGGCCTCGCCCCGGGGCGCGTCCCATCCGCGCCAAGAGGGCCCGGCGGACCTGCGGTTGCTGGTCCCAGCACTCGCCGCGTGGCTCGCCGCGGGGGTCGCGCTCGCCGCACCCGGGGGAGTGATGACCGGGGTCTGTGCCGCCGGCGCCCTCGCGGGGTCGGGCATGCTCCTGGCGCCCCGCCTGCTGCGGCGGAGTCTGCCAGTGGCCACGGTCACGGCAGTGGCGGCCGCGCTGCTCTGCGCCACTGCCTCTGCCGCCGTCGCGGCCCTGCACGCCGCCGACCTCCACCGGGGCCCACTGCCCGGCCTGGCCGCCCAACACGCCCACGCCCGCGTCGAGATCGCCCTCACCGCGGACCCCCGCACGATCCGGCCCCATGTGCGCGGCGCGGCCCGCGCGCCGGCCGCCGTGCTGCTCGAGGCCGAGGCGGTACGCGTCACCGCGCGCGGCAGGACGACGGCCGTGCGCACGCCCGTCCTGCTCGTCGCCCGGCAACCGGTCGCCCCCTGGCTGTCGTTGCTCCCCTCGACACGGCTCGTCGTGGAAGCCCGGCTGGCCCCGCCGGCCCACCCGGGCGACCGAGTCGCCGCGGTGCTGTCCGTACGCGGTCCACCGCGCGCCGTCGGCCCGCCATCGGCCGTCCAGCGCTTCGCCGGCGGCCTCCGCGCGGGCCTGCGCGCCGCCTCCGAGGATCTCGCGCCGGACGCCCGCGCCCTGCTGCCCGGTCTCGTGGTGGGTGACACCACGCGGATCGGCCCGGAGCTGCACGACGCCTTCGAAGCCACCGACCTGACCCACCTCACCGCCGTGAGCGGGTCGAACCTCTCCCTCGTCCTGGTCCTGCTCATCGGGCCGCCCGGCATCGCGCTGCGCGCCGAACGCCGGGGCCTGGCCCCGCGACTGGCCCTCCCGCTGCACGCCACCGCGGTACTCGGCGGTCTGCTCACCATCGCGTTCGTCGTGGTGTGCCGCCCGGACCCCAGCGTGCTGCGCGCGGCGGTCTGCGGTCTGATCACCCTGCTGGCCATCGGCACCGGTCGGCGCCGCTCACTCCTGCCGGCCCTGTGCGCGGCCGTCCTGCTGCTCCTCCTCTACGACCCCTGGCTCGCCCGCTCGTACGGCTTCGCCCTGTCCGTACTGGCCACCGGTGCCCTGCTGACCCTCGCCCCGCGGTGGAGCGAGGCCCTGTGCCGGCGACGGGTCCCGCGCCGCCTTGCCGAGGTCCTGGCGGCCTCCGCAGCCGCCCAGGCCGTCTGTGCGCCGCTGATCGCCGTGCTCGCCGCCCATGTCAGCCTCGTCGCGGTCCCGTGCAACCTGCTGGCCGAACTCGCCGTCGGTCCCGCCACCGTGCTCGGCTTCGCCGCGCTCGCTGCCGCGCCGCAGGTCATGCCCGTCGCCAAGGCCCTGGCGTGGCTGGCCGGACTGCCCACCGGCTGGATCGCCGCCGTCGCCCGGCACGGTGCCGCCCTCCCCGGCGCCACTGTGGACTGGCCCGGCACCTGGTCGGGCGCTGTCCTGCTCGCGGCGGTTGTGGCGATCGTCGTCGCCGCGGGCCGCCGTCTGCTGCGCCGGCCCTGGCTGTGCGCGGCCGCCGTGCTGCTGATCGCGCTGGCCGTCGTCCGGCCCGTCCCGCTGCCCCGGGCCGTGACGGGATGGCCGCCGCCCGACTGGCGCATGGTCGCCTGCGACGTCGGTCAGGGCGACGCCTTGGTGCTCTCGGCGGGCGGACAGGGCACCGCAGTGGTCGTCGACACCGGCCCCGAACCCCGGCTCGTCGACCGCTGCCTGCGGTCGCTGCGCATCCGGGCCGTCCCGCTGCTCGTCCTGACCCACTTCCACGCCGACCACGTCGACGGCCTGCCCGGAGTCCTGCGCGGACGCGCCGTGGGCGCCGTCGAGACGACCACTCTCGACGAGCCCGCGGACCAGGCGGCCTTCGTGCGGGCCCAGGCGGCCGCGGCCCGCGTCCCCGTGATCCGCGCCGTCACGGGAGAGCACCGGCGCCTCGGCCCGCTCGACTGGCGTGTGCTGTGGCCCCCGCCCACGCCCGCCGCCCTCCCCGTCACCGACGACGCCAATCCGAACGACGCCAGCGTCACCCTCCTTGTACGCGTCGCCGGGCTCACCGTGCTCCTGCTCGGCGACCTCGAACCCGACGCCCAGCGGGCACTGCTCACCGCCGTGCCCGACCTGGGCCGCATCGACGTGCTGAAAGTCGCCCATCACGGCTCGGCCTACCAGGACCCCGCCCTGCTCGCGCGTCTGCGGCCCCGGCTCGCCCTCATCAGCTGCGGCAGCGACAACCCCTACGGCCACCCCTCACCGCGCACGATCAAAGCCCTGCGGGCCCAGGGCACCACCGTCCTGCGCACCGACACCGATGGCCCCATCGCCGTCCTCGGCGATACCGGCCACCTCCGCGCCGCCCCCATGGGACATTCGCCGTGACCGGTGGCGCACCGCCCGTCCCCTGGCCCGGAGCGCGTGGCGGACGGCGATGTACGGCGGCCTCAGGCCGTGTCGAGGCCCAGTTCCTCCTCCGGCACGGAGATCACCCAGCGGGTGCTCTGCCGCGGCCGCAGGTGGAACCACCAGTAGGCGAGCGAGGCCGCCACGATCGCGCCCGTGATCACCAGATCCTGCGTGGTCTGCTGGGCCAGCACGTAGGCCAGTACGGCCGTCTTCAGAGAGCGAAATCCGTAGCTCAACACCCCTCACTCCAACGTAAAACCACTGTGCCGCAGGCAATTGAATGCGTTTCCCGGCCCCGTCAGTGCGAAATCACCACGCTGCGCTTTCCGTTGACCCCAGACCGGCCGCCTCGCGGACTCTGGTGTTCGTGACGCTGTCTCGCCAAGCTGACGCCATGCACGCATCCCAGGCCGACGCCTACCTCCGCCGCATCGGCGCCTCGCGCCCCGCCCGCCCCGACGCCGAAGCGCTGCGCGAACTCCATCTGCGTCACCTGGTGGCCGTCCCGTTCGAGAACCTCTCCCTCCACCTCGGCGAGCCCGTCACCCTCGACCCCGACGCCCTGCACGACAAGATCGTCACAGCCCGGCGCGGCGGCTACTGCTACGAACTCAACGGCGCGTTCGCCGCGCTCCTGACCACCCTCGGCTACGAGGTCGACCTCCTTGCCTGCCGCTCCATCGGCCCCGACGGACTCGGCATCCCCTTCGACCACCTCGCCCTGCGCGTCCGCACCGCCGACGGGGCGGTCCTCCTCGCCGACGTCGGTTTCGGCCGCCACGCCCACCTCCCCCTCCTCCTCACCTTGGACACCGACCAGTCCGACCCCGGCGGCGTCTTCCGCATCAGCCCCGCCCCCCGCGGCGACCTCGACGTCTTCCACGACGGAACCCCGGCCTACCGCCTCGACCCGCGCCCCCGCGACCTCGCCGACTTCGAGGTCGGCTCCTGGTACCAGCAGACGTCCCCCCGCTCCCACTTCACCCGGTCCCTGGTCTGCTCACGCCTCACCGACGACGGCGGCCGCCTCAGCCTGGCCGGCCGTACCCTCATCACCACCGCCCCCGACGGCACGCGCCACGAGGTCCCCCTCGACACGGACACCGAGGTCCTGGAGGCCTACCGGGACGGCTTCGGCCTGGCGCTCGACCGCGTCCCGCGGCTGCGCGGCCCGCTCGGGCTCACGGAACCACTGCCGTCGCCGTGATCTCCACCAACTGCCCTGTGTAGCCGAGGCAGGCCACACCGAGCAGGGTGGAGGTGTGGGGGCCCTCGGTGAGGCCGCTGGCCCGGACGACGTCCCAGACGCGGGCGAGGTCGGCGGGGTCGTGGGCGACCACGTACACGGTGGTGGCGACGACGTGGGGGAGGCCGCTGCCGACCGCGTGGAGGGCCTCGCCGAGGTTCGCGAGGACCTGGTGGGTCTGCGCGACGGGGTCGCCGGGGCCGACGAGGCGGCCGTCGGCGTCGAGGGGTACGGAGCCGGCCATGAAGGCGAGGCGGGCGCCGGCCTCGACAACGGCGGCGTGGGCGTAGTCGGGCGGTGGGAAGAGGGACGGGACGATCGCGTGGTGGGTCATTCCGGCAGCCTGCGGGGGCTCGGGGTGCGTGTCACCCGGTTTTCGGCGTGCGCCGGGCCGCGAGCACCCCGTCCGCCTCGGCCGCGATCCGCTGCCGGGCCTCCCGGCGTAGGACGCCGGAGGCCCGCAGGGCGTCGTGGCCGCTGTCGCCGTGGCGTACGGACGCGCGGACGGCGGCGGTGACGGCCCCCTCGTCCAGCGTGGGGCCCGCGACTCGCGGCGGTACGGCCCATGCGGCCGCTGCCCCGCCGGGTGGCGTGC
This sequence comes from Streptomyces sp. RLA123, assembly GCF_056270165.1. Lineage (NCBI taxonomy): Bacteria > Bacillati > Actinomycetota > Actinomycetes > Kitasatosporales > Streptomycetaceae > Streptomyces > Streptomyces sp. RLA123. The sequence goes on from NZ_JBWDOR010000003.1 coordinate 5,337,609, forward strand.
GTGGCGAGGGCGGCGGCACGCGAGGGCGGGCAGGACGGGGACAGGCGCAGGACCTCGGCGGTGAGGACGCCGGTGACGCGGGCGGCGTCGGCCTCGGGGCGACGCGCATCGCGGGACCGGCGGGCGGTTCGCGCGGCGGCGTCGGCGAGACACTGCCGCTCGGCTCGCGCGAGGGCGGCGGAGTCGACGAACAGCCCCTGGCGCTCCCAGCGGTTGCGGCGCCGGTTGAGCCGGATGGCGACGGCCGAGACCGGGACGGCTGCCTGGGCCCGCCGGGTCAACGCCGTGTCGCCGCGGGGGAGGAGGGCGAGGTGGCCGAGGAGGACGAGGTGGCCGAGATCGGCGCACGGCAGACACAACGGGCGCCCCGCCTCCAGGACGTGGTACGCGGGCGGTCCCTGCTGGCACGCCGAACACCGGCGCCGCCTGAGGGGTTTGCCGACCAGGATCTCGGCGGTGCCGCCGCGTCGCGCCGTGTCCACCGCACCAGTGCGCGAAGCCGGTCGGTCCGAGAAGTGCAACCGCCGTGTCACGGGATGCCCATGGGTGCGTATCAGCAGGCATGAGGGGCGCGGAGGCGTGGCAGGTTGACTCCATGACCATCATCGGCTGGATCGTGCTGGGCCTGCTGGCAGGCGCAATTGCCAAGATACTGCTGCCCGGCAGGGACCCGGGCGGCCTGATCGGAACGACGCTCATCGGCATCGCGGGCGCCGTCGTCGGCGGCTGGATCTCGGCGAAGTTCCTGCACCACCCCATTACCAAGGACTTCTACGACCTGCCCACCTGGGGAGCCGCGATCGGCGGCGCCCTGGTGCTGCTGATCATCTACCGCGTCCTGTTCGGCGACTCCCGCTCCCGGTCCCGCTGAGCGGGAGCCGCCGCGCACTGCTCCAGGACTACTCCTCTTCCTCCAGCCAGCCCTCGAACTCCTCCGCCAGCGTGTTCAGCGCGGCGGGATCCAGTTCACCGTCCTCGTCGTTGACGACGACGAGCCATTGGGCGTCCTCGGCGTCGTCCTCTCCTGCGAGGGCGTCGCGGACGATCTGGGGTCGGGCGGAAAGGTCGAAGCGCTCGGAGGCTTCGTCGGCGGCGTCCTCCGCGGAGTCGCGGTCGGGCAGTACGAGGACATGTCTGACGTCATTCACCGGGACATTGTGTCGGACCCGCGTGGGATGCTGGACGGCGATGCCCAGGAACAGTACGACAGACAGTCCGCTCGCCCCCGTCACGATCGCTGTGGGGCAGGAGGACCTGCTTCTCGACCGTGCGGTGCGGGAGGTCGTGCTCGCCGCGCGGGCGGCAGACGCCGACACCGATGTGCGCGATCTCACCCCCGACGCGGTGCAGCCGGGCACCCTCGCGGAGTTGACCAGCCCGTCGCTGTTCGCGGAGCGCAAGGTCGTGGTCGTCCGCAACGCGCAGGACCTGTCGGCGGACACGATCAAGGACGTGAAGGCCTACCTGGGGGCCCCCGTCGAGGAGATCACCCTCGTCCTGCTGCACGCGGGCGGCGCCAAGGGCAAGGGCCTGCTGGACGCGGCCCGCAAGGCGGGGGCCCGCGAGGTCGCGTGCCCGAAGATGACCAAGCCGGCCGACCGGCTGGCCTTCGTGCGCGGGGAGTTCCGCACACTGGGCCGGTCCGCGACTCCCGAGGCCTGTCAGGCGCTCGTGGACGCCCTGGGCAGCGATCTGCGTGAGCTGGCGAGCGCCTGCACCCAGCTCGCCGCCGACGTGGAGGGCGCGATCGACACGGCCGTCGTCGCCCGCTACTACACCGGTCGCGCCGAGGCCACCGGCTTTGAGGTCGCGGACCTGGCGGTCACCGGCCGTACGGCCGAGGCGCTGGAACGGCTGCGCTGGGCCATCGCGGTCGGCCAGCCACTGCCGGGTATCACCTTCGCGCTGGCGTCCGGCGTCCGGGCCATCGGCAAGCTCGCCTCCGCCCCGCGCAATGCCCGGCCGGCGGATCTCGCCCGTGAGCTGGGCATGCCGCCGTGGAAGATCGACCGGGTGCGCCAGCAGATGCGCGGCTGGTCCGGGGACGGCGTCTCCACGGCGCTGCGCGCGGTCGCCGAGGCCGACGCCGCGGTCAAGGGCGGCGGCGCCGACCCGGCCTACGCCCTGGAGAAGGCCGTCGTGTCCATCGGGCGCGCCTCACGCGCCCGCTGATCCACCTGCCGCCCCCGCGGGACACGCCGAAGGGCCCCGTACCGGGGAGGTACGAGGCCCTTCAAGGACCGCACCCGCGTGGCGAACGCAGGCCGCGTGCGGCCGGAAAACCAGGGTTGCCGGCGGTGGAGCGGGTGAGAGGGACCGCTGTGCCCGTCACCGGCGGGGTGCTGCTGGGTACTGCTGTGTACCGCTGGGTGCTGCTGACGAGAAGGCTCAGGCCTGGAGCGCGGCGACCTTGACGGCCATCGCGGACTTCTTGTTGGCGGCCTGGTTCTTGTGGATGACGCCCTTGCTCACGGCCTTGTCGAGCTTCTTGCCGGCGAGGCGCGCGGCCTCGGTGGCCTTCTCGACGTCACCGGCGGCCACGGCCTCACGGGTGCGGCGGATGGCGGTCTTGAGCTCGGACTTGACGGCCTTGTTGCGCAGGCGCGCCTTCTCGTTGGTCTTGTTGCGCTTGATCTGGGACTTGATGTTCGCCACGAAAGAGCCTTCTCAGGTGTGATCTGATGGGGTTCGCGCCTCGGGTAGAGGGCACGAAGCGCGACTGCCCAGGTTAGCAGTCGGCCGCTGCAGCGCCCAAACCGGCGCTCCGGGACCCGGTTCCGGCCCCGCGCACGGGTCCGTCCGGGCCGCCCGGCACGGTCCCGGGCCCTGCTCATGGGACTATGGGAGTCATACGTATCGATCCGACCAGAGGCGACAGGCGCCTCAAGAGACAGGACCCTGCGTGCCCGCGACCCCTTCGAACGTGCCGGCGCCGAGCCGTACCGACCCGGCGCTGATCCGCAATTTCTGCATCATCGCGCACATCGACCACGGCAAGTCGACGCTTGCCGACCGGATGCTCCAGCTCACCGGTGTGGTGGATCAGCGGCAGATGCGCGCCCAATATCTCGACCGGATGGACATCGAGCGCGAGCGCGGCATCACGATCAAGTCCCAGGCCGTCCGTCTGCCCTGGGCGCCCACCGCGGGCGCCGGTGAGGGGAAGACCCACATCCTGAACATGATCGACACCCCGGGGCACGTGGACTTCACCTACGAGGTCTCCCGGTCGCTCGCGGCCTGCGAGGGTACGGTCCTGCTGGTCGACGCCGCCCAGGGCATCGAGGCGCAGACACTGGCCAACCTCTACCTGGCGATGGAGAACGACCTCGCCATCGTCCCGGTGCTGAACAAGATCGACCTGCCGGCCGCGCAGCCCGAGAAGTTCTCCGAGGAACTGGCCAACCTCATCGGCTGCGACCCCTCCGACGTGCTGAGGGTCTCGGCCAAGACCGGCCTCGGCGTCGAGGCGCTGCTCGACCGCGTCGTGGAGAGGGTCCCGGCCCCGGTCGGCGACGCGGACGCGCCCGCCCGCGCGATGATCTTCGACTCGGTCTACGACTCCTATCGCGGTGTCGTCACCTATGTCAGGGTCGTCGACGGCCACCTCGGCAAGCGCGAGCGCATCAAGATGATGTCCACCGGCGCCACCCACGAGTTGCTGGAGATCGGCACCAACTCGCCCGAGATGCTGCCGGCCGACGGCCTCGGTGTCGGCGAGGTGGGCTATCTGATCACCGGTGTGAAGGACGTCCGCCAGTCCAAGGTCGGTGACACGATCACCCAGCAGTCCAAGGGTGCCACCGAGGCCCTGGGCGGCTACAAGGACCCCAAGCCCATGGTGTTCTCGGGCCTGTACCCGCTGGACGGCTCGGACTACCCGGAGCTGCGCGACGCGCTGGACAAGCTCCAGCTCAACGACGCCGCGCTGGTCTACGAGCCGGAGACCTCCGCCGCCCTCGGCTTCGGTTTCCGCGTCGGCTTCCTCGGCCTGCTCCACCTGGACGTGATCCGCGAGCGCCTGGAGCGCGAGTTCGGCCTCGACCTGATCGCCACCGCCCCCAACGTGGTCTACCGCGTGGTGATGGAGGACGGCGCCGAGCACATCGTCACCAACCCCAGCGAGTTCCCCGAGGGCAAGATCTCCGAGGTGTACGAGCCGGTGGTACGGGCCACGATTTTGGCGCCCACCGAGTTCATCGGCTCGATCATGGAGCTGTGCCAGACCCGGCGCGGCACGCTGCTCGGCATGGACTACCTCTCCGAGGACCGGGTGGAGATCCGCTACACCCTGCCGCTCGCCGAGATCGTCTTCGACTTCTTCGACCAGCTGAAGTCCAAGACCCGCGGGTACGCCTCCCTGGACTACGAGCCCACCGGCGAGCAGACGTCCAGCCTGGTCAAGGTCGACATCCTGCTGCACGGCGACAAGGTGGACGCCTTCTCGGCGATCACGCACAAGGACGCGGCGTACGCGTACGGGGTGCGGCTCGTCGCCAAGCTGCGCGAGCTCATCCCGCGGCAGGCCTTCGAGGTGCCCATCCAGGCCGCCATCGGCTCCCGGGTCATCGCTCGCGAGACCATCCGCGCCATCCGCAAGGACGTCCTCGCCAAGTGCTACGGCGGTGACATCTCCCGTAAGCGGAAGCTGCTGGAGAAGCAGAAGGAAGGCAAGAAGCGGATGAAGATGGTCGGTTCCGTGGAGGTGCCGCAGGATGCCTTCATCGCGGTGCTGTCCAGCGACGAGAGCGCGGCCAAGAAGAAGTAGCCGCCGGCGGGGGCGGGATGGGCGGTCCGCCGCCCGACTCACCGCATACGAGGGGCGTTTGTCCGATGACCGGACAGGCGCCCTTTCGTATGAGCGGTGCGGCATTCGGGTGATTGGGGAAAAAGCCGCTCACGTGCGGTTTCCGGGGGTGTTCGCGGGCGTTACCCATGGTGACGGAGGCGAAAGTCGTCGCCGTGGAAGGGGAATGTGTCGTGAAGTACTCGAAGGCCGCGGCCGTCGTCGCAGGTTCCGTGATCGCGCTGGGCGCCGCCGGTGCCGCCGCGTCCCCCGCCTTCGCCGGTGACGGCTCCCTCCCGCTCGGGAAGGGCCCGATGAAGATCCTGGACGCCAAGGACGAGGTCGCAAGGACCGGCCTGAAGGCAGTCACCGGGAAGACGGGCGAACTGCTGGGCGGGGTCGGCAAGTCGGGCGGCACCACCGGCATGATCGGCGGCCTGCCCATCGGCGGCTGATCACCCCTGTGCTCCGCGGTGTCGCCGGAGGGTGGCCGGCGTGACGGCGGGAGGCGGGCTCCCCGGATTCCGGGTGAGCCCGCCGTTTGCGTCCGCGGCCCGTGGGGTCCGCGCGGCGTACATGCGGGCAAAACTAGATGTATATGTCACCTATCTCACCCGTCACCGTTGCAACGCGGTGACCGCGGCCCCTTACAAACCGGGCGCGGATTGCCTACCCTGATCACCAATCGCGGGTTACTCGCGAGTCACCCAGCAATGTGGCGGGCCCCGGAGGTTGTCGTGACCGACACGCAGACTTTGATCGAGAACCGGCCGCCTTCGGTGGCGAACCTGTTCCTGGAGCGCGTCGAGGCCACGCCCGACGCCGAGGCGTACCGCTTCCCGGTGCTCTCGGCGGGCGGCGGCCCGGACTCCTGGCGGTCGCTCAGCTGGCAGGAGGCCGCGACCAGGGTCTTCGCCATCGCGGCCGGTCTCATGGACCTCGGTGTACGCCCTGAGGAGCGGGTGGCCATCGCCTCCGCCACCCGGGTCGAATGGATCCTGGCCGACCTGGGCGTGCTGTGCGCGGGCGCCGCGACCACCACGGTCTACCCCAGCACCAACGCCGACGAGACGGCCTTCATCCTCGCCGACTCCGGCAGTCGTGTGCTGATCGCCGAGAACGCCGCCCAGCTGGCCAAGGCCGCCGAGCGGCGCGCGGAGCTGCCCGAGCTGAGCCACGTCGTGGTCATCGACGCCGAGGGCATCAACACCGACGCCGTCGCCGATGACGACGGATGGGTGATCTCGCTGGCCGACCTGGAGAAGCGCGGCGCGCTCTACCTGGAGAAGCACCCCGAGGCGGTCCGCGAGGCCATGGGCGCGATCACCAAGGACCAGCTGGCCACCCTCATCTACACCTCCGGCACCACCGGCCGTCCCAAGGGCGTCCGCCTGCCGCACGACTGCTGGGCGTACATGGCCCGCGCCATCCAGGCCAACGGCCTGTTGGAGGCGTCGGACGTGCAGTACCTCTGGCTGCCGCTGGCGCACGTCTTCGGCAAGGTGCTCACCGCCGGTCACATCACCATCGGCCATGTGACCGCCGTGGACGGCCGGGTCGACAAGATCATCGAGAACCTGCCGGTGGTCCAGCCCACCTACATGGCCGCCGTCCCCCGGATCTTCGAGAAGGTTTACAACGGCGTGGCCGCCAAGGCCCGGGCCGGCGGCGGGGCTAAGTACAAGATCTTCCAGTGGGCCGCGGAGGTCGCCCGCGAGTACGCCAAGGTCACCCAGGACAACCGCCGCCGCACCGGCACGGCCAGTGCGCCCTTCGCGCTGTCCGCGCAGCACGCCGTCGCCGACCGCCTGGTGTACGGAAAGCTCCGCGAGGCCTTCGGCGGCAAGCTGCGCGCCTGCGTCTCCGGCTCCGCGGCCCTGGCCCCGGAGATCGGTTACTTCTTCGCCGGCGCCGGCATCCACATCCTGGAGGGCTACGGCCTGACCGAGTCCAGCGCGGCCAGCTTCGTCAACCCGGGCGAGGCCTACCGCACCGGCACCGTCGGCAAGCCGCTGCCCGGCACCGAGGTGCGGATCGCCGAGGACGGCGAGATCCTGCTCCGCGGCCCCGGCATCATGCAGGGCTACCACGGCCTGCCGGAGAAGACCGCCGAGGTGCTGGAGTCCGACGGCTGGTTCCACACCGGCGACATCGGCGAACTGTCCGCGGACGGCTTCCTCACCATCACCGACCGCAAAAAGGACATCATCAAGAACTCCAACGGCAAGTACATCGCGCCGGCCGCCGTGGAGGGCCAGTTCAAGGCCGCGTGCCCGTTCATCAGCAACGTCCTGGTGATCGGCGCGGCCCGCAACTTCTGCACCGCCCTCATCGCCCTCGACGAGCCCACCATCCTCGGCTGGGCCGCGGAGAACGGCCTGGAGGGCAGGCCGTACGCGGAGGTCGTCGCCTCGGACCAGGTGCGCGAGCTGATCGACGGCTATGTGCGGCGCGTCAACGACGACCTGCAGCGCTGGCAGCAGATCAAGTCCTTCCGCGTGCTGCCCCGCGACCTCGACGTGGAGCACGGCGACCTGACGCCGAGCCTGAAGCTCAAGCGGCCGGTCGTGGAGCGGGAGTTCAAGGACCTGATCGAGGACATGTACTCCGGCACCCGCGAGTCCTGAGTATCGCGCGGCCCGCGCCGGGTCAGTCGCCCCGGCGCGGGTCCGGCACATCCACCCCGTGGACGGCGCGCTCCAGCCCCGCCACGCGCAGCGCCAGTTCGGCCACGTCGGCACGGCCGTCGGCGGCGAGATGCCGCTCGACGGCCGCGAGGCGTTCCTCGATGGCGTCCAGCCGCTCCCGGTCGCGGGCCGGCAGATCCCGCAGTTCCCGCGTGGTGCGGTGGAGTTCGAGGAAGACGGAGACCTTGGCCCGCAGCACCCACGGGTCGAAGGGCTTGGTCAGGTAGTCCGCCGCGCCCGTGGCATAGCCGCGGAAGGCGAAGGTGGTGTCGAGGTCGTTCCCGGTCAGGAAGATGATCGGGATGTCCTTGGTCTGGTCGAGGCGCTTGATGTTCGCGGCGGTCTCGAAGCCGTCCATGCCCGGCATGAGGACGTCCAGCAGGACCACGGCGAACTCCTGGCGCAGCAGCGCCTTCATCGCCTCCTCCCCGGAACGGGCGCGGACCATCGGCCGGCTGAGCGAGCCGAGGACGGCCTCCAGCGCGAGCAGATTGTCCTCCATGTCGTCGACCAGGAGGATGCCGGCCTTGCCCGTGCTGGTGACCGTGCCGGCGGTGCCGCGCGTCACCGGCCGGGCCGCCGACAGGTCCCCGTCGGCGACCGCCGTCGTCACCTGGGCGATGTTGCGGACCTGCGAGGTCAGGTTGGACGCCATGAAGTTGACGTTGTCGGTGAGGTCCTTCCAGACGCCGGAGACGCCGCGGACCTGCGCCTGACCGCCGAGGTTCCCCTCGGTGCCGACCTCGCGGGCCACCCGTGTCACCTCGTCGGCGAACGCCGACAGCTGGTCCACCATCGTGTTGACGGTCAGCTTGAGTTCCAGCAGCTCGCCGGTGGCCTCGACCGTCACCTGACGCGTCAGGTCGCCGCGCGCCACCGCCGTCGTCACCAGTGCGATGTCACGGACCTGGGCGGTCAGCCGGGCGGCCATGGCATTGACCGCCTCGGTCACGTCCCGCCAACTGCCGGACAACCCCTGCACCTTGGCCCGTCCGCCGAGCCGCCCCTCGGTGCCGACCTCGCGGGCGACGCGCGTCACCTCGCCGGTGAACAGTGACAGTTGGTCCACCATGCGGTTGACCGCCCGGCCCAGCCGCCGCAGATCGCCCCGCAGCGGACGGCTGCCGTCGTGCAGGTCCACCCGCCGGGTCAGGTCGCCGCCCGCCACCGCGTCCAGTACCCGGGTCGCGTTCACCGCCGGGATGACCAGGGCGTCGATCAGGTCGTTCGCCGCCTGCACGCTCATCGCCCATGAGCCCTGGCCGGGACTGTCCGCGAGCCGCTCGTCCAGCCTGCCCTGACGGACCACCTCCCGCCGGACCCGGGCCAGTTCGGAGGAGAAGTGCCGCTCCCGGGAGACGATCCGGTTGAACGTTCCGGCGAGCTCGGCCTGCAGTCCGTCCCGCTGCTCGTCGACCCGTGCCCGGAGGTCCCCCTCGCACAGCGACCGCATCGCCGCCAGCAGCGGCCGGAGTTCAGCCGCCCGTATCCACTCCTCGCCCGGTGGCGGATCAGCGACACGCGGACGCGCAGGAGTAGCGGTATTCGGGGCGGGAACAGCCGATTTAAGAGCCACGACGGCCTACTTCGGTGACTCGGCGCTTATGAGCGTGCTCAGTCTGTCACGCTGGCCCTGCCCTCAAGGGCGCAATGCCGGATCTGCTCGGGAGCCGCACAGTGGGGCCAGATTCCATGCCACGGGATTTCGTTTCCCGTACCAGCCTGCCCGGCAACCAGCTCGCCGCCTCCGCCGCCCGCAAGTTCGTCCGCGCCGCCCTGGGCGCCTGGACGACGGGGGAACCCGGCCCCGACGAGCGCCTGACCGCCGACGCGGTCCTGGTGGTCAGCGAACTCGTCACGAACGCGGTCATCCACGCCGGGACGACGGTCGAACTGCTCTGCCGGCTCGAGCAGGACGGGCTCGTGGTGGAGGTGTCCGACCACCACCCCGCGCGCGTCGTGCGCGACCGGGCCGAACTGGAACGCGAGGGCCGCGACGGCGGACGCGGCCTCCAGCTCGTCGCGGCGCTCTCCGAGGCGTGGGGCATCACCTACCGGCGCGACCTCAAGACCATCTGGTGCCGGCTCGACGCCGCGCACGACGCCGAGGAGCACCACGCCCCGCCTGTCGAGGGCGAGCGAGCGGTGCCGTGCGGGCTGCGCGCCGCCGAGATCCTGGCACCGCTGCCGCGCCAGGCCGCCCGCCGGTCCGACGGCGACTGGATCAGCCGCGGTTCCCTGTCCTTCCTCGCCGAGGCGTCCGACCTCCTCGCCGGGCAGCTCGACGAGGACATGGTCGCCGCGCTGGCCGGACAGCTGCTGGTGCCCCGGCTCGCCGACTGGTGCGCGGTCTGGCTCGGCGCCGACGGCCCCGGGACCTACGGACCGCGGCTCGCCCGCGTCTGGCACGCCGCCGAGAACCGCATCGACGGGCTGCGCATGGTCCTGGAGAAGGACCCGCCCCCGCAGCCGCCCCACGGCCGCTCCGGCGCCGTCCCCTGGCCCTGGCCGGCCGGCGCCGACGGGAGCGAGGCGATGGGCGCCGCCCTCGCCTGTCCGCTCGTCGCCGGCGGACGCTGCCACGGCACGCTGCTGCTCGGCAGGACCGGCCTTATGCGCATGCCCGACGAGGTCATCGGGCTCATCGAGGACTTCGCCCGCCGCGTGGCCCTCGCGATCGGCACGGCCCGGCAGTACGCCCGGCAGGCCATGATCAGCCGCGTCCTGCAGCGCGGGCTGCTGCCCGCCGGGCTCGGCACGGTCCCGGGCGTCGAGACGGCCGTCGTCTACGAGCCCACCCGCGCCGACGTCGTCGGCGGCGACTTCTACGACATCTTCCCCGCCGGCGGCGGCCGCTGGTGCTTCGCCCTCGGCGACGTCCAGGGCAACGGACCCGAGGCCGCGGCCGTCACCGGGCTCGCCCGGCCCGTGATGCGGCTCCTCGCCCGGGAGGGCCACGGCGTCGCCGAAGTCCTCGACCGCCTCAACCGCGCCCTCGCCGACGAGGCCGCCGCGGCCACCCTCGGCGACGGCCTCGGCCCCGGCTGGGAGGCAGGCCCGCGCTTTCTGTCCCTGCTGTACGGCGAGATCGTGCCCGGCGATGGCGGCGGCGTCCTGTGCACCCTCGCCAGCGCCGGCCACCCGCTGCCGCTCGTCCTGACCGGGGCGGGCACGGTCCGCGCCGCGGCCGCCCCGCAGATACTGCTGGGCATCACGGACGACGCGCACTACCGCAGCGAATCGTTCCGTCTCGCCCCCGGGGACACGCTCCTGTGCGTCACCGACGGCGTCACGGAGCGGCGCAGCGGCAACCGGCAGTTCGACGACGACGACGGCCTCGCGGCGGTCCTCGCGGGGTGCGCGGGGCTCGGGGCGGCGGGGGTCGCGGAACGAATCCGCAAAGCGGTGCACGTCTACGACGCGGCTCCACCGGATGACGATCTCGCGCTGCTCGTCCTTCGGGCCCAGTAGTCGTCCGAGGCGCCGTTGTGGTTGCGGTGGGTTTTTTCCCCGCCCTCCCTCCCGGGGTGCCTCCTCGGCGCTCGCGGTCTGCGCCTGCGTCATTCGGCATCGATACCGCGGTCGCCGCTCGCCGCTCCCCCAGCTACCGCTGGGAGGTGCCCCCAGCGGGGGCACCCCGCCACACCCCCTCCGGGCTGGCGCCCTGACGGCCGGTGGGGGTTCGGTCGGGCACTTTCGGCAACCCCGGACCGCCTTCTTACGGGGGTGCGGCGGGGGAGTCGGGGGCACCCCGGCCGGAGGCTGGGAGAGGGTGGATGTTCCGCATATGTGTGTGCGGTATCCGTGCTGGAGACGCACGCGAATATCCAGTCCGGGACGTGCAGCCCCGGAGGCCCCGAACCCGCCCGCCCCACACGCGCTTCGGGGTGCCCGGACTTCCTGGGTGACCCGGGCGGGTGGGCGGGGGAGAACAACCCGGCACAATGGGTGGCATGCCATCCGTACTGCCCGACGGCGAGCCCATGCCCCAGAACGGTGCGCTGCCCCCCGCAGCCCTTACCGGGGCGGAGGACCGCCCGCTCGGGTTCTACCTGCACGTCCCGTACTGCGCGACCCGCTGCGGTTACTGCGACTTCAACACCTACACCGCCGCCGAGCTGCGCGGCACCGGCGGCGTTCTCGCCTCCCGCGAGAACTACGCGGACACGCTGATCGACGAGATCCGGCTGGCCCGCAAGGTGCTGGGCGACGACGCGCGCCGCGTCGAGACGGTGTTCGTCGGCGGCGGTACGCCGACGCTGCTGCCTGCGGCGGACCTGACGCGCATGCTGGGCGCGATCCGCGACGAGTTCGGCCTGGCGGAAGGGGCCGAGGTCACGACGGAGGCGAATCCGGAGTCGGTGGACCCCGCGTACCTGGCGGAGCTGCGGGCCGGGGGCTTCAACCGGATGTCCTTCGGCATGCAGAGCGCCCGGCAGCACGTGCTGCGGGTGCTGGACCGCAGGCACACGCCGGGCCGGCCCGAGGCCTGCGTGGCGGAGGCGAGGGCGGCCGGCTTCGAGCACGTCAACCTGGACCTGATCTACGGCACGCCGGGGGAGTCGGACGACGACTGGCGGGCATCCCTGGACGCGGCGATCGACGCGGGCCCCGACCATGTGTCGGCGTACGCGCTGATCGTGGAGGAGGGCACGCAATTGGCCCGCCGGATCCGGCGCGGCGAGGTGCCGATGACCGACGACGACGTCCACGCGGACCGTTACCTGATCGCGGAGGAGCGTCTGTCGGAGGCCGGTCTCGACTGGTACGAGGTGTCGAACTGGGCGACCTCGACGTCGGCCCGGTGCCGCCACAACGAGCTCTACTGGACCGGAGCCGACTGGTGGGGCGCCGGACCGGGCGCGCATTCCCACGTGGGCGGCGTGCGCTGGTGGAACGTGAAGCACCCCGCGGCGTACGCGGCGGCGCTCGCGGAGGGCCGCAGCCCCGGCGCCGGCCGTGAGGTGCTGGCCGCGGAGGACCGCCGGGTGGAGCGGATCCTGCTGGAGCTCCGGCTCGCGGACGGCTGCCCGCTGGACATCCTGGCCCCGGCCGGGGCGCGGGCCGCCGCGCGCGCGGTGGGCGACGGCCTGCTGGAGCCGGGCGCGTACGAGGCAGGGCGGGCGGTGCTCACGCTGCGCGGGCGGCTGCTCGCGGACGCGGTGGTCAGGGACCTGGTCGACTGATCACGTGCCAGGGGCCGTGACGAAGTCGATCAGCTCCTCCACGCGGCCCAGCAGTTCCGGCTGGAGGTCCCTGTAGGAGCGGACGGAGCCCAGGATGCGCTGCCAGGCGGCACCGGTGTTCTCCGGCCAGCCGAGCGCGCGGCACACCCCGGTCTTCCAGTCCTGGCCGCGCGGCACGGCCGGCCAGGCGGCGATGCCGAGGGAGGAGGGCTTCACGGCCTCCCAGACGTCGATGTAGGGGTGGCCGGCGACCAGCACGTGCGCGCCGGTGACCCCGGCGGCGATCCGGGACTCCTTGGAGCCGGGGACGAGGTGGTCGACGAGCACGCCGAGCCGGGCGCCGGGTCCCGGGGCGAAGGCGGAGACGATGGCGGGCAGGTCGTCGACCCCCTCCAGGTACTCCACGACGACGCCCTCGACCCGCAGGTCGTCGCCCCAGACCCGCTCGACGAGCTCCGCGTCGTGGCGTCCCTCGACGTAGATGCGCCCGGCGCGGGCGACCCGGGCGCGGGCACCGGGGACGGCGAGGGAGCCGGAGGCGGTCAGCCGCGGGCCGGTGGGGGCGGCGGCAGAGGGGCGTACGAGGGTGACGACCTTGCCCTCCAGGAGGAAGCCGCGCGGCACGAGCGGGAAGACCCGGTGCTTGCCGAAGCGGTCCTCCAGGGTGACGGTGCGGCCCTCGGCGGTCTTCTCGCAGCGGATCACCGCGCCGCAGAAGCCCGTGGAGACCTCCTCCACCACCAGGTCCCGTTCGGCCGCGACCTCGGGCGCGGGCACGGAGGGCCGCTTCCAGGGCGGTGTGAGATCGGCGTCGTAGTTCCGGCTGCGCATGCCAGGGATCGTATCCGCGCGGAGGGCCGCTCAAGCGGATCCGAACCGGGCGGCCAGTGCGTCCCGTTGGGCGCGGACGAAGCGCGCGTCGACCACCGCGCCGTGTCCGGGGACGTAGAGCGCGGTCTCGCCGCCCAGTTCCAGCAGGCGGTCCAGGGTGCCCGGCCATGCGCCCGGGGCGGCGTCCGGGCCGGCCTGCGGCTCGCCGGACTCCTCGACGAGGTCGCCGCAGAAGACCACGGCGGGCGTCCCGGGCACGACCACCACCAGGTCGTGCGTGGTGTGTCCCTCACCGGGGTGGACCAGCAGGACCTCGCGGTCACCGCCGAGGTCGAGCGCCCAGCGGCCGTCCACGAGGTGACCGGGAGGCACCAGGACCTCCGCGGCCTCCGTCGCCTCCTCCTCCGCGACGCCGTGCTCGATCGCGTCCAGGCGCAGCGCGAGGCGCGCGCGGCCGAGGTGGGGGCCGAGGGTCGTCCCGCCGTAGACCGGGGTGCCGGGGAAGGCCGCCGTGCCGAAGACATGGTCGAAGTGACCGTGGGTCAGTGCGATGTGCGTCACGTCGCGCCCGGTCAGTTCCCGGACCCGCCGGCGCAGCCCGGCCCCCTCGGCGACCGAGGATCCGGTGTCGACCAGCAGTACGCCCTCGCCTCCGGTGACGACCCCGATCGTGACGTCCAGGAACGGCATCCGGCACCGCGCGACCCCGGGTGCCAGGTGCTCCCAGCCGTCGAAGGGCTCCGGCGGCGTCGGTGTCGTCTCCACACCGCGACGGTATCCGCCGGGGCGGGCCGTGCGCGCTACGGTGACCGGTCGAGGGGGTCTGGGTGCGGACCGCCCTTGCCGAGGTCTTGCCTCCCCGCCGTACACTGACTTGGGGAAAGCTGGCACTCGCTTGTCGGGAGTGCCAGGGCAGGGAAAACGACCGACGCAACCGGTGACCGGACGACTGGAGGTGGACGCCGCAATGCTCAGCGAACGACGGCTCGAAGTGCTGCGCGCCATCGTCCAGGACTACGTGGGCACCGAGGAACCGGTCGGCTCCAAGGCGCTCACCGAGCGCCACCGGCTGGGCGTGTCCCCGGCCACGGTGCGCAACGACATGGCCGTGCTGGAGGAGGAGGGCTACATCCAGCAGCCCCACACCAGTGCCGGCCGGGTGCCGACCGACAAGGGCTACCGGCTCTTCGTCGACCGGCTCACCAACGTCAAGCCGCTGTCGGGCGCCGAGCGCCGGGCCATCGGGAACTTCCTGGACGGCGCCGTGGACCTCGACGACGTGGTGGCCCGCACCGTGCGGCTGCTGGCGCAGCTGACCCGGCAGGTCGCCGTCGTCCAGTACCCGTCGCTGACCCGCTCGACCGTGCGCCACGTCGAACTGCTGGCCCTGGCCCCGGCCCGGCTGATGCTGGTGCTGATCACGGACACCGGCCGGGTCGAGCAGCGGCTGGTCGACGCCCCCGCGCCGGTGGGCGAGACCGTGCTGGCCGACCTGCGGGCCCGGCTCAACAGCCGGGTGGTGGGCCGCCGCTTCGCCGACGTCCCGCAACTGGTGCAGGACCTCGCTGACGGCTTCGAGCCCGACGACCGGCCGTCGGTGCAGGTCGTGCTGGCGACCTTGCTGGAGACACTGGTCGAGGAGACCGAGGAACGGATCATGCTGGGCGGCACCGCCAACCTGACCCGTTTCGGCCATGACTTCCCCCTCACGATCCGCCCGGTGCTGGAGGCGCTGGAGGAGCAGGTCGTGCTCCTCAAGCTGCTCGGCGAGGCCGGGGATTCGGGCGTGACCGTACGAATCGGTCACGAGAATTTCCACGAGGGCCTGAACTCCACATCGGTCGTCTCCGTCGGCTACGGTTCGGGCGACGAGGCGGTCGCGAAACTTGGCGTGGTCGGCCCGACCCGCATGGACTACCCCGGAACGATGGGAGCGGTACGCGCAGTGGCACGTTACGTCGGACAGATCCTGGCGGAGTCGTAGTGGCCACCGACTACTACGCCGTGCTCGGCGTGCGCCGCGACGCGAGTCCGGACGAAATCAAGAAGGCCTTCCGCCGTCTCGCGCGCGAGCTGCACCCGGACGTCAATCCGGACCCGAAGACGCAGGAGCGGTTCAAGGAGATCAACGCCGCTTACGAGGTGCTCTCGGACCCGCAGAAGAAGCAGGTCTACGACCTCGGCGGCGACCCGCTGTCCGCGAACGGCGGCGGTGCGGGCGCGGGCTTCGGCCAGGGCTTCGGCAACTTCAGCGACATCATGGACGCCTTCTTCGGCACGGCGTCCCAGCGCGGTCCGCGCTCGCGGACCCGGCGCGGCCAGGACGCGATGATCCGGCTGGAGATCGAGCTCGACGAGGCCGCCTTCGGTACGACCAAGGACATCCAGGTCGACACGGCGATCGTCTGCAACACCTGCCACGGCGAGGGCGCCGCTCCCGGCACCTCCGCGCAGACCTGTGACATGTGCCGCGGTCGCGGTGAGGTCTCCCAGGTCACGCGGTCCTTCCTGGGCCAGGTCATGACCTCCCGGCCCTGCCCCCAGTGCCAGGGCTTCGGCACCGTCGTGCCGAACCCGTGCCCGGAGTGCGCGGGCGACGGCCGGGTCCGCTCGCGGCGCACGCTGACGGTGAAGATCCCCGCCGGCGTCGACAACGGCACCCGCATCCAGCTCGCGGGCGAGGGTGAGGTCGGCCCCGGCGGCGGCCCCGCCGGCGACCTGTACGTGGAGATCCGCGAGCTGCCGCACGCGGCCTTCCAGCGCCGCGGCGACGACCTGCACTGCACCGTCACCCTTCCGATGACGGCGGCGGCGCTGGGCACGAAGGTGCCGCTGGAGACCCTGGACGGGCTGGAGGAGATCGACATCCGGCCGGGCACGCAGTCCGGCCAGTCGATCCCGCTGCACCAGCGCGGCATCACGCATCTGCGGGGCGGCGGCCGGGGCGACCTGGTCGTGCACGTCGAGGTGCAGACCCCGGGCAAGCTCGACCCGGACCAGGAGGACCTCCTGCGGCGCCTGGCCAAGCTGCGCGGCGAGGAGCGGCCCGTGGGCCAGTTCCAGCCGGGCCAGCAGGGTCTGTTCTCGCGGCTGAAGGACGCCTTCAACGGCCGCTGAGCGCGGTTCTTCGCAGCCTGACGCGGCACGACGCGCGGGGCGTGGGCATCCGCCCGCGCCCCGCGCGGCTGTGCGCCCCGGGTCGTGAAACGATGGACGCATGGCCGCGCTGACCGATCTCTCGACCCTCGCCGCGCATCCGGTGGTACAGGCGCCGATGGCCGGCGGGACGTCCACTCCGGCCCTGGCGGCGGCCGTGGCCGAGGGCGGCGGAATCGGCTTCCTGGCGGCCGGCTTCCGGACCGCGGAGGCCCTGCGCGAGGAGATCGCGCAGGTGAGAAGGCTCACCTCACGGCCCTTCGGCGTGAACGTGTTCATGCCGCAGCGCGAGACCGCCGACCCCGCGCGCGTCGAGGAGTTCGCCGCGCGGCTGGCCGGCGAGGCCACCCGCTACTCCACGTTCCTGGGCGACCCCGGCACCGGCGGGGACGCCGTGCTGGAGGACGCGTACGGGGCGAAGATCGCGGCCCTCCTGGAGGACCCCGTCCCCCTGGTGAGCTTCACCTTCGGCTGCCCGGAGCCCCCGGTCCTGCGGGCCTTCGCCGACGCCGGCACGGTTACCGTCGTCACTGTGACCTCCGTCGCCGAGGCACGGGCCGCCGAGGCGGCGGGCGCCGCTGCGGTGTGCGTGCAGGGCGCCGAGGCTGGCGGCCACCAGTCCACGCACCGCGACGACCCGGAGCGGGACGGTACGGAGACCGGGCTGCTCGCCCTGCTGCCGCAGGTACGGGCGGCCGTGTCGCTGCCCCTCGTCGCGGCGGGCGGCATCATGCGCGGCGCTCAGATCGCCGCGGCGCTCGCGGCGGGCGCGGACGCGGCGCAGATGGGCACGGCCTTCCTGGCCTGTCCCGAGTCGGGGGCGCACCCGGTGCACAAGCGGGCCCTGACCGATCCGGACTTCGCGTGGACCGGGCTGACCCGCTCGTTCACCGGCCGCCCCGCGCGGGCGCTGGTCAACCGGTTCCTGCGCGAGCACGGCCCGTACGGCCCGCCCGGCTACCCGCGGATCCACTTCCTGACCGCCCCGGTGCGCGCGGCGGCCGCCGCGGCCGGAGACCCCGGGGCGATGGCCCTGTGGGCCGGCCAGGGACACGCCATGGCCCGGGACCTGCCCGCCATCGACCTCGTCCGGCTGCTCGCGGCCGAACTCGACTCCGCCCGGAGCGCTTTGTGACCGCCCCCGTCTTCGTCGTCGAGCCCGGTGCCCTGGGCCCGGACCGCATCACGCTCTCCGGCCCCGAGGGCCGGCACGCCGTCTCCGTGCGACGGCTGCGGGTCGGCGAGGAGATCGTGCTGACCGACGGTCAGGGGCGCGGCGCGCAGGGCGTCGTGGCCGCCGTCGACGGCAAGGACACCCTCGAGGTCGACGTCACCGGCGTCCGGGAGGAGCCCGCCCCCCGCCCGCGGATCACCGTCGTGCAGGCGCTCCCCAAGGGCGACCGCGGCGAACTGGCCGTGGAGACCATGACGGAGGTCGGGGTCGACGCGATCGTGCCGTGGGCCGCGGCCCGCTGCATCACGCAGTGGAAGGGCGACCGCGGCGCCAAGTCCCTCGCCAAGTGGCGCTCCACCGCCCGCGAGGCCGCCAAGCAGGCCCGCCGGCTGCGCTTCCCCGACGTCGGCGAGATGCTGACGACCCGCCAACTCGTCCCGCTGCTCGCCGGGGCCGCCTTCGCCGCCGTCCTCCACGAGGAGGGATCCGAGCCGCTGGCGTCCGCGGTCCTTCCCGCGGACGGCGACATCGTCCTGGTCGTCGGGCCCGAGGGCGGTGTCTCCCCCGAGGAACTGGACGCCCTGGCCGCGGCCGGTGCCAAGCCGTACCGGCTCGGCTCCAGTGTCCTGCGCACCTCGACGGCCGGTGTCGCGGCGACCGCGCTGCTGCTGGGACGCACGGGCCGCTGGGGCTGACGTCTTTTTGTGTTCGCTCGCCTCCGGGCGCTTGAACCCGGTGCCGACGCTCCTCGACGCTGCGCTTCCTCGTTCCTCGGTCGCTTGGTCTGGCCCCCTTTGTGTTCGCTTGCCTCCGGGCGCTTGAACCCGGTGCCGACGCTCCTCGACGCTGCGCTTCCTCGTTCCTCGGTCGCTTGGTCTCGTCGCTTTCGGTACCGGCGCGCCCTTCGGCTCGCTCACGGGCTGTGCGGGCCGGCCCCTGGGCGGTGAGTGCTCCGCCGGATGCGGACGTCCTGGGTACCGGCGCGCCCTTCGGCTGGCTCGCGGGCGGTCGGTGTGGGCCCTCGGGCGCTTGGGGCGTCCGCCGGGCCCGCTTCCGAGGAGGCAACCGTGCTCACGAGCGGCAAATGAGATCCAAAATCCCTGACCCACAGGCCACCGGGTGGTTAATGTGACGGCGTGACGCAGCCTTCGCACCCCTCGTACCTCCGCTTTCCGCACCTGCACGGCGATCTGATCACCTTCACCGCCGAGGACGACGTCTGGGCCGCCCCGCTCGACGGCGTCGGCCGGGCGTGGCGCGTGAGCGCGGACAACATGCCGGTCGCCCACCCGCGGTTCTCGCCGGACGGGGAACACGTGGCGTGGAGCTCGACCCGCGACGGGGCGCCGGAGGTCCATGTGGCGCCGGTCGACGGCGGCCCGTCGAAGCGCCTGACGTACTGGGGCGCCGGGCGCGCCCTGGTGCGCGGCTGGACCGCCGACGGCGAGGTGCTGGCCATCAGCCCCAACGGGCAGGCGTCGTCGCGCCGCAGCTGGGCCTGGGCGATCCCGCTCGACGCCGGGCCGGCCCGCCGCCTGCCGTACGGGCCGGTCGGGGACGTCGCGTACGGCCCGGACGGCGCCGTGCTGCTGCTGTCCGCGACGATGGGCCGTGAGGCGGCGGCGTGGAAGCGCTACCGCGGCGGCACGGCGGGCAAGCTGTGGATCGACCGCACGGGGGACGGGGAGTTCGAGCGGGTCCACGCGGACCTGGACGGCAACCTGGAGTCCGCGATGTGGGTGGGGGAACGGTTGGCGTTCCTCTCCGACCACGAGGGCGTCGGCGCGCTCTGGTCCAGCCTTCCCGACGGAAGCGACCTGCGGCGGCACACCGCCGTGGACGACGGCGGCTTCTACGCCCGGCAGGCCACGACCGACGGCACCCGCGTCGTGTACACCAGCACCGGCCGGCTGTTCCTGCTGGACGACCTCGACGGCGCGGAGGCCCGCCCGCTGGAGGTACGCCTCGGCGGCCAGCGCACCGACATGCAGCCGCACCCCGTCCACGCCGCCCACCACCTCGGCGACGCGCGCCCGGACCACACCGGCCGCGGCAGCGCCGTCGAGGTCCGCGGCTCCACGCACTGGGTCACCCACCGCGGCGGCCCCGCGCGGGCGCTGGCCGCGGAGCCGGGGGTGCGCACCCGGCTGCCGCGGGTGTTCGGCGGCGAGGGCGACCAGCAAGTCGTGTGGGTGACCGACGCTGAGGGGGAGGACGCGCTGGAGATCGCCCCCGCCACGGGCGGTGTCCCCGCGCCGCGCCGGCTGGCCGCGGGACGGCTCGGCCGCGTCCTGGCGATGACCGTCTCCCCTGACGGCCACCGGATCGCGGTCGCCTCGCACGACGGCCGGGTCCTGCTGGTCGAGGCGCAGACCGGTGAGGTGCGCACGGTCGTGGAGAGCGAGTACGGCCACGCCCGCGGCCTGGCCTTCTCGCCGGACTCCGCGTGGCTGGCCTGGTCCCAGCCCGGCCGGGAGCCGCTGAGCCAGCTCAAACTGGCGTCCACCGCGGACCTGACCGTCGTCGACGCCACGCCCCTGCGCTTCAACGACTTCTCGCCCGCGTTCACCGCCGACGGCAAGCACCTGGCCTTCCTCTCCGAGCGGTCCTTCGACCCGGTCTACGACGAGCACGTCTTCGACATGGCCTTCCTCGCCTCCTGCCGCCCGCACCTGATCACGCTCGCCGCCACCACCCCCTCGCCCTTCGGCCCGCAGCTCCACGGCCGGCCCGTCGACTCCTCGGCGGAGGACAAGGACGGCGACGAACGCGGCCAGGACGACGCCAAGAACGCCAAGAGCGAGTCCCGCACGGAGGACGGCGAGGAGCGCCCCCGCATCCCGGTCACCCGCGTCGACGTGGAGGGCCTGGCCGACCGCATCGTGCCCTTCCCGGTCGAGGCCGCCCGGTATTCCACGCTGCGTGCCGCCAAGGACGGCGTCCTGTGGCTGCGCCACCCCGTGCGCGGCGTGCTCGGCGCCAGCCTGGCCTCCCCGGAGTCGGAGCCGCCGTCCAGCGTGCTGGAGCGGTACGACCTCAAGCAGCTGCGCATCGAGGAGATCGCCGACGACGCGGACGGCTACGCGGTCAGCGGTGACGGCAACAAGGTGCTGGTCACCTCCGGCCACCGGCTGCGGGTCGCCGCCGCCGACCACAAGTCCACCCCCTCCGAGGACGATTCGGACAGCAATGTGACGGTGGACCTCTCCCGGGTCCGCGTCACCGTCGACCCGCACGCCGAGTGGCGGCAGATGTACGACGAGGCGCACCGCCTCATGCGCGACAACTTCTGGCGCGCCGACATGGGCGGCGTCGACTGGGACGGCGTGCGCGACCGCTACCGGCCGGTGCTGGACCGCGTCGCCACCCACGACGACCTGGTCGACCTGCTCTGGGAGGTGGCCGGCGAACTCGGCACCTCGCACGCGTACGTCAGCCCGCCCGGCGGGCGCGTCGAATCCCTCTACCGGCAGGGCCTGCTCGGCGCCGATCTCGTGCGCGACGAGGACGGTGTCTGGCGGATCGGCCGCGTGCTGCCCTCCGAGACCTCCGACCCGCGCGCCCGCGCCCCGCTGGCCGCACCCGGGGTCGCGGTGCGCGCCGGGGACGCGATCCTCGCGGTCGACGGCCGTCCCGTCGACCCGGTGGCGGGGCCCGGCCCGCTGCTGATCGGGACCGTGCGCAAGCCCGTCGAGCTGACCGTGGCGCCGGCCGACGGGAGCGCCCCGCGCCATGTGGTCGTCGTGCCCCTCTCCGACGAGGAGCCGCTGCGCTACCACGACTGGGTCGCCGGGCGGCGCGCCCACGTCCGCGAGGCTTCCGGGGGCCGGCTGGGGTATGTGCACGTGCCCGACATGGTGGGCTCGGGCTGGGCGCAGCTCCACCGCGACCTGCGCGTCGAGGTGGCCCGCGAGGGGCTGATCGTGGACGTCCGGGAGAACCGCGGCGGCCACACCTCGCAGCTCGTGGTCGAGAAGCTCGCCCGCCGCGTCGTCGGCTGGGACCTGCCCCGCGGGCTGCCCGCGTTCACCTATCCGCTGGACGCCCCGCGCGGCCCGGTCGTCGCGGTCGCCAACGAGTTCTCCGGCTCCGACGGCGACATCGTCAACGCGGCCATCAAGGCGCTCGGGATCGGGCCCGTGGTGGGCACCCGGACCTGGGGCGGGGTCATCGGCATCGACTCCCGCTACCACCTGGTGGACGGCACGCTCGTGACCCAGCCTAAGTACGCGACCTGGTTGGAGGGCGTCGGCTGGGACGTGGAGAACCACGGTGTCGACCCGGATGTCGAGGTCCCGCAGACCCCGCAGGACTGGGCGGCCGACCGCGACCCCCAGCTCGACACCGCGATCCGGCTCGCCCTCGACGCGCTCGCGGAGAATCCGGCACGGACGGCGCCGCCGCTGCCGTGACCCGGGCTCCGCTCAGTGCCGCCGGGGCACCGGTAGCATGCCCGTACCGATCAACGACGTGACCAGCGCCGTGATCGACGAAGCGACCAACGACGTGCCGGAGGCGCCACGGTGGCGGGAGAACCGCAGGCGGACTGCCTGTTCTGCAAGATCGTCGCGGGGAACGTGCCCGCGACCGTCGTCCGCGAGTCGGGGACGACGGTCGCGTTCCGCGACATAAACCCCCAGGCGCCGACGCATGTGCTGGTGATCCCCAAGGCGCACTACCCCGACGCGGCCTCCCTCGCCGCGGCGGAGCCGCAGCTCGCCGCCGACGTGCTGCGCGAGGCGGGCGAGGTGGCGGCCGCGGACAAGGTGGACGGCACCGGCTACCGGATCGTCTTCAACACCGGGGCGGGCGCGGGCCAGACCGTCTTCCACGCCCACGCGCACGTGCTCGGCGGGCGCGGCCTGGACTGGCCCCCGGGATAGCGGCCGGTGTCCGCACGCGAACTCGTCGTCCTCGGTACGGCCAGCCAGGTCCCGACACGGCACCGCAACCACAACGGCTACTTCCTGCGCTGGGACGGCGAGGGCATCCTCTTCGACCCCGGCGAGGGCACCCAGCGCCAGATGCTGCGCGCCGGGGTGGCCGCGCACGACCTGACCCGGCTGTGCGTCACGCACTTCCACGGCGACCACAGCCTGGGCCTGGCCGGGGTGATCCAGCGGATCAACCTCGACCGGGTGCCGCACCCCGTGACCGCCCACTATCCCGAGTCCGGGCGGCACTTCTTCGACCGGCTCCGCTACGCGACGGCCTACCGCGAGACGGTGATGCTGCGCGAGGAGCCGGTCTCCGGCGAGAGTGTCGTCCTTGCCGACGGCGCCTTCCGGCTGGAGGCCCGCCGGCTCTCCCACCCCGTGGAGGCGTACGGCTACCGCCTCGTCGAGCCGGACGGCCGCCGCATGCTGCCGGACCGGCTGGCGGCCCTCGGCGTCACCGGACCGGCGGTCGGCCGTCTCCAGCGCGACGGCGAGGCCGACGGCGTGACCCTCGCCGAGGTCAGCGAGGTGCGGCCGGGCCAGCGCTTCGGCTTCGTCATGGACACCCGGCTGTGCGACGCGGTGTACGCGCTCGCCGACGGTTGCGACCTGCTGGTCATCGAGTCCACCTTCCTCGACGAGGAGGCCTCCCTCGCCCGGGAGCACGGGCACCTGACGGCGGGCCAGGCGGCACGCGTCGCCGCCGAGTCCGGGGTCCGGCATCTGGTCCTCACGCATTTCTCCCAGCGCTACACCGATCCCGACGCCTTCGAGCGGCAGGCCCGCGCCGCCGGTTTCACAGCGGAACTGACCGTCGCCCAGGACCTCGGACGCGTCTCCGTGCCGCGCCGCCGCTGACCGGTCCGCACCGCTGTGACCTGTACCGTTGCCAGGTGGCGATCCCGAAGGCCGAACTCCATCTGCACATCGAAGGCACCCTCGAACCGGAATTGGCCTTCGCCCTCGCCGAGCGCAACGGGGTCACCCTGCCGTTCGCGTCGGCGGACGAACTGCGGCGGGCGTACGCGTTCGACCACCTCCAGTCGTTCCTGGACCTCTACTACGCGCTGATGGCCGTGCTCCGCACCGAGCAGGACTTCGCCGACCTCGCGGACGCCTACCTGGCGCGGGCCGCCGCGCAGGGGGTGCGGCACGCGGAGATCTTCTTCGACCCGCAGGCGCACACCGCCCGGGGCGTGCCGATCGGGACCGTCGTGGAGGGCCTGGCGCGGGCGCTGGACGGCGGCCGGGAGCGGCACGGCGTCAGCACCAGGCTGATCATGTGCTTCCTGCGCGACGAGTCCGCCGCGTCCGCGATGGAGACCTTCGAGGCCGCCCGGCCCCACCTGCACCGTATCGCGGCGGTCGGGCTGGACTCGGCCGAGGTGGGCCATCCGCCGGTGAAGTTCCGCGAGGTCTACCAGGCGGCCGCGGCGGCAGGGCTCCGCCGCGTGGCGCACGCGGGGGAGGAGGGTCCGCCCGCGTATGTGCGGGAGGCCCTGGACGTGCTCGGCGTGGACCGGATCGACCACGGCATCCGCAGCATGGAGGACCCCGGGCTCGTCGCCCGACTGGTGCGCGACCAGGTCCCGCTGACCGTCTGCCCGCTGTCCAATGTCCGCCTGCGCTGCGTCCCCGCCCTGGCGGAGCACCCGCTGCCCGCCATGCTCGAAGCCGGGCTGCTGGTCACCGTCAACTCCGACGACCCCGCCTACTTCGGCGGCTACGCCGGTGACAACTTCGACGCCGTGCGCGAGGCGCTCGCCCTCGACGAGGACACCCTGCGGCGTCTGGCCCGCAACTCCTTCCGGGCCGCGTTCCTGGACGACGAGGAGGAACTGCGCGCCCGCTATCTCGCCGAAGTGGACGCGTACGTGTTCTGAGTTCCTTTCCCGTCCCGGGGCAGGCGTTCTGAGTACGCGCACTCATGCGGACCGCATCCCGTGGACGGAGCATGGACCCATGCGAAAGCACCCGATACGGCCCGTGGCGGCCGTCACCCTGATCGCTTCGGTACCGGTCGCCGTCTGGGGCCTGCTGGGCCGGCAGGAGGCCGCCGGCTTCCGGCCCTCGGAACTCGACTACCTGGTGCGGCCCTTCGCCGTCCCGGCCGGCGTGGAGACCGGGGTGGGCGTTGCGGCGGCGGTGCTGGCCGCGGCTGCCGCGACCGTGCTGGGGATCGCGTCGCGGCCCGGGCCGGAGCGGTTCGACGGGCGGTGGTGGCAGGTGCTCGGCCCGCTCGTCGCGGCCGGTGTGCTGGCCGGCGCGGGCTGGCGGGTCGTGACCGCCGGCGTCATCGGCGCCAACATCGGCGCCGGACTGGTGATCCTCTTCGGCGGTCCGCTCGTCGCCGCGCTGCTGGCCTGGTCGGCGGGGCGCGGTCTGTGGCTGGCCCGCGGACTGCGCCGCGGCCCCCGTCCCCCGCGCGGGGGCACGGGCGGCGCGGGCTGGCGTCCGGTGCCCCGTGAGGGCGTGTAGCACGGCGGCCCCACCGCGGATATGACGGATCATCAGCGGCCGCTTCCGCCACCGCGGATGCGGTGGTGGCTCCCGTGCCGCCCGGCCTCGTGCCCCCGTCGGCGCGCCGCCTTCGACAGGGCCGCGCCGGCGCCGAACAGCACCGCCCCGGCGCCGAACGCGGCGAACCCCAGCGGAGCCTTCGGTGCCCCCCACAACCGCTCGGCGAAGGGGTCGGGCGGCACCGCGGCGCTGCCCGTGCCGCCCAGGAGGCCGAGGATCAGGGACACCCAGATGGCGAACCCGGCGAGCGCGACGAGCACGCCCAGCACCATCAGCGCGCGGCCCGGCCCCTGCCCCGGGGAGAGGACAGCGCCGTCCGGATCGGCGTACGGACCGTCGTACGGCTCCTCCGGGCCGTCCGCCGAGGCCGCCGCGGGCGCCGGCGGATCGTCGCGGTAGAGATCGCGGCCCACCAGGAACTGCTCGTGCGCCGAGATGTACCGCCGCGTGCGGCCGCGCGGCGCCGGGCCGCGGGTGTCGCCGAGGTCGACGGTCACCGGCGGCGCGGCGGGCGGCGGAGGGTCCTCGGAAGCGGGCTCGTGCGGGTCCTGTGCGGCAGGCTCGCGTTCCGGCTCGGCGTCCCGGTCGCCGCCCGAGGCCACGGACAGCCGCAGTTCGACATGCCCGATCCGCACCAGGTCGCCGTCCCGCAGCGGCCGGGGCGCCATGAGGCGCTCCCCGTTGAGGAAGGTGCCGTTGGTGGAGCCCAGGTCGGTGAGGACGACATGGCTCCCGGCACGGTTCATCGCCGCGTGCCGCCTGCTGATCCCCTCGCCGTCGAGCCGGATACCGCTCCCGGGCAGTCTGCCGATCTCGCAGTACCCGGGAGGGACATCGAGGACGGCGCCCTCGTCCGGCCCGGAGGTCACGATCAGCCGCGGTGGTGAAGCCGAAGGTCCGGGCATGTTCAGCCCCCGCGATTCATCCGCTTTCCTCTGATGATCCGCCCGAGTGTGAGAACGGACAAACGCATACCGGCGGGGCCGCCGAGCGTACGATCGTCCGAACGACACCAGGTCGGGAGGAACCCCGGGTGGCAGACCAGCCCGTCCTCGATCCGTTGGCCGCCGTGCGCGCCGCGGACGACCCGGAGACCGATGTGTACCTGACCGGCACGGTCTTCCTGGACATCATCTTCACCGGTCTGGACAGCGCGCCCGTACGCGGCACCGAGTCCTGGGCCCGCGGCATGGGCTCCAGCCCCGGCGGGGTCGCCAACATGGCCACCGCGCTGGCCCGGCTGGGCCTGCGCACCTGCCTGGCCGCCGCGTTCGGCGACGACATGTACGGCGACTACTGCTGGGACTCCCTCACCGAGGGGGAGGACATCGACCTGGCGCCCTCCCGGAGGATTCCCGGCTGGCACTCGCCGGTCACCGTCTCCATGGCCTACGAGGGCGAGCGGACCATGGTCAGCCACGGCCACGAGGCCCCGCCGCCGGAGGAGGCGGCCCCGGTGTGCCCGCCGCCGAGCCGGGCCTGTGTGGCCTCGCTGGTGCCCGGCCGGCCGCGGCAGGAGTGGATCGGGCACGCCGCCCGGCACGGCAGCCGGGTCTTCGCCGATGTCGGCTGGGACGAGTCCGGCCGCTGGGACCCCTCCGACCTGAGCGATCTGGAGCACTGCGAGGCGTTCCTGCCCAATGCCGCGGAGGCGATGGCCTACACCCGCACCGACTGCCCCCGGGCCGCCGCCCGCAAGCTGGCCGAGCTGGTGCCGCTCGCGGTGGTGACGCTCGGCCCCGAGGGCGCCTACGCGGTGGACTCCGGCTCCGGGCAGTGCGCCGAGGTGCCCGCGCTCGACGTGGAGGCGCTCGACCCGACCGGGGCGGGTGACGTCTTCGTCGCGGCCTTCGTGACCGGCACGCTCGCCGGGTGGCCGCTGGCCGACCGGCTGGCCTTCGCCTGTCTGACCGCCGCGCTGTCGGTGCAGGAGTTCGGCGGCTCGCTGTCGGCTCCCGGCTGGATCGAGGTCGCCGCCTGGTGGCAGCACGCCAAGGCCTACGACGACCAGGACCGCACGGCGCTGCGCCGCTACGCCTTCCTGGACGACCTGCTGCCGACCGGCACGCGGCGCTGGCCGCTGCGCCGGGCGGTGCCGACGATCGGCTTCCGGCCGTACCGCTGAGGCGGTCGCCGCACGCGACCACGCCGACGGGACCGCGCGGGGCCCCCGCCCGCGCGATCCGGGCGTCACCCGTGACCAGGGCGCATCCCACGTGCTCCGCGAGCGCGACGTACGTCGCGCTCGCCCGGCAGGGCAGCCCCCGAACCGTACGGGCCGTTTCGAACCCGGCGACGGCCGGACAGGCGTGTGCGTGCCAGGTCGCCCAGCGGGCCGCCGTGGGCGAGGGCGACGACGATCACCGGCGCCGCCGCTCGTCGTTGTGGCCCAGCAGATCATCGAGAATGCAGTCGGCAGTCGGCAGTCGGCAGTCGGCAGTCGGCAGTCGGCAGTCGGCAGTCGGCCGGCGCCGGCTTCCGGGCACTGGCCAGGATGTCGACGACCGTCGGTGTCCTCGCCCGTTCGATCAGCCGTAGGCGCAGATACTCGCTTGCCGTGCACGTCGTCGTGGACGTCCCCGATCCGGCGTTCGCCACGGCAGCGGTCGGCATGCGTTGCGCATGCGCGCTCACACCCGCCGCTGGAGCACCTGCCCCGGCCAGGGGTCGCCCTCGTCCTGCGGCACGGTGAACGGCTCGGCCCGGGCGAAGCCGAGGGCCTCGTACTGCCGCACCAGCCGCCCCTCGCTGCCCGCGTAGCAGTCGACCCGCAGCAGGCCCACCCCCCGGCGGCGGGCCTCGGCGACCGCGTCGGCGACCAGCGCGGCGCCGATGCCGCTCCCGGAACGCGACCGGTCGGTGACCAGCAGGCGGATGTACAGCTCGGGCTCGCCGGCCGGCGGCGCGTACTGCGGCGGCTCCTCGGCGAGCACGCACACCCCGGCCACCTCGCCGTCGACCTCGGCGGCGCGCAGCAGGTATTCGTGGGTGTAGCGGCGGGTCCTGTCGACGGCGGCCGGACGGGACGACCACGGCCGGGTGCCCCACTGCCCGGTGTGGCCGCGCGCGGTGAGCCAGACGATGGCGCCGTCGAGCAGGGCGAGTGTGGCGGGGAGGTCGCCGGGGCCCCCGGTGCGGATCTGCATGGCGCTGTTCTACCCGTCGCGTGACACAGCGTAAAACCCCTCGGCACCTCCGCCCCACCGACGTACCCTTGAACCCCAAGCCCAGTGGTATGTCGAAGAGCAGAAGGCGGGATGAGCAGGCCCAAGTGCCTGGCCCATGACACAGACACCGACAACGCAGCAACCGCAGGCGAGTGCCCACTTCGTCGTACCGGCCAAGCACCCCATGGTGACTGTCCTGGGGTCCGGCGACTCGCTCCTGCGCGTGATCGAGAAGGCGTTCCCGGCCGTCGACATCCATGTACGAGGCAACGAGATCAGCGCGACGGGCCAAGCGGCCGACGTCGCCCTGGTCCAGCGCCTTTTCGACGAGATGATGCTGGTGCTGCGCACCGGACAGCCGATGACGGAGGACGCCGTGGAGCGGTCGATCGCCATGCTCCGCCAGGACAGCGGAACCGACGGCCTGGAGGAGACTCCCTCCCAGGTCCTGACCCAGAACATCCTCTCCAGCCGGGGCCGCACGATCCGCCCCAAGACGCTGAACCAGAAGCGCTATGTCGACGCCATCGACAAGCACACCATCGTCTTCGGCATCGGCCCGGCGGGCACGGGCAAGACCTACCTGGCGATGGCCAAGGCCGTGCAGGCCCTGCAGTCCAAGCAGGTCAACCGGATCATCCTGACCCGTCCCGCCGTCGAGGCCGGCGAGCGGCTCGGCTTCCTGCCGGGCACGCTCTACGAGAAGATCGACCCGTACCTGCGCCCGCTGTACGACGCGCTGCACGACATGGTCGACCCCGACTCCATCCCGCGCCTCATGGCGAGCGGGACGATCGAGGTCGCCCCGCTGGCGTACATGCGCGGCCGCACGCTCAACGACGCGTTCATCATCCTCGACGAGGCGCAGAACACCAGCGCCGAGCAGATGAAGATGTTCCTCACCCGGCTGGGCTTCGACTCCAAGATCGTCATCACCGGTGACGTCACTCAGGTCGACCTCCCCGGTGGCACGAAGAGCGGGCTGCGCCAGGTCGTGGACATCCTGGACGGCGTCGACGACGTGCACTTCTCGCGCCTGACGAGCACCGATGTCGTACGCCATAAGCTGGTCGGGCGCATCGTGGACGCCTACGAGCGCTACGACGAACTCAACGGCAACCGATACGGCAACGGAAAGTAGCCACCGAAGCACTATGGCGATCGACGTCAACAACGAATCCGGCTGGGATTTCGACGAGGCGGCTGTGCTCGACATCAGCCGTTACGCCCTGCAGCACATGCGCATCCATCCGCTGTCCGAGCTCTCGGTCATCGCGATCGACGCCGACGCCATGGAGCAGCTGCACATCCAGTGGATGGACGAACCGGGCCCCACCGACGTCATGTCCTTCCCGATGGACGAACTGCGTCCCGGGAAGGACGACGAGGAGCCCCCGCAGGGCCTGCTCGGGGACATCGTGCTCTGCCCCGAGGTGGCCAAGCAGCAGGGCGAGGCGGCCACGACCAAGCACTCCATGGACGAGGAGCTCCAGCTGCTCACCGTCCACGGGGTGCTGCACCTGCTCGGCTACGACCACGACGAGGCCGACGAGAAGGCCGAGATGTTCGGTCTGCAGAAGGGCATCCTCGACGGCTGGCGCGCCGAGCGCGGCATCCAGGGCCCCTCGCCGGCCCCGACCACCACCCACTGATCACGATGGTGGTCTACGCCGTCCTGCTGGTCGTCGTCGCATGGCTCGCCGCCTGCGCCGAGGCCGGCATCGCCCGCATCTCCCGCTTCCGCGCCGAGGCGGCGATGCGGGCGGGCCGCCGGGGCGCGGACAAGCTCCTCGCGGTCGCCTCCGACCCCACGCGCTATCTCAACGTGGCCCTGCTGGTGCGCGTGGCCTGCGAGATGGCGGCGGCGGTGCTCGTCACGGTGCTGTGCGTACGGCACTTCGAGGCGACGTGGCAGGCGCTGCTCGTCGCCATCGGCGTCATGATCGTCGTCTCGTACGTGGCCGTGGGCGTCTCCCCGCGCACCATCGGCCGCCAGCACCCGCTGAACACGGCCACCGCGGCGGCATACGTCCTGCTGCCGCTGGCCAGGGTGATGGGCCCGATCCCCGCGCTGCTGATCCTCCTCGGCAACGCGTTCACCCCCGGCAAGGGCTTCCGGCAGGGCCCGTTCGCCTCCGAGGCCGAACTGCGGGCCCTGGTCGACCTCGCCGAGAGTGAGTCCCTGATCGAGGACGATGAGCGCCGCATGGTGCACTCCGTCTTCGAGCTCGGCGACACCCTGGTGCGCGAGGTGATGGTGCCGCGCACCGAACTGGTCGCCATCGAGCGCTTCAAGACGATCCGGCAGGCCATGACCCTCGCCCTGCGCAGCGGTTTCTCCCGCATCCCCGTCACGGGCGAGAGCGAGGACGACATCGTCGGCATCGTCTACCTCAAGGACCTCGCCCGGCGGGTGCACATCAACCGGGACGCCGAGACCGACCCCGTCTCCTCGGTGATGCGCCCGGCCGCGTTCGTGCCCGACACCAAGAACGCCGGCGACCTGCTGCGCGAGATGCAGCGCGAGCGCAACCACGTCGCCGTCGTCATCGACGAGTACGGCGGCACGGCCGGCATCGTCACCATCGAGGACATCCTGGAGGAGATCGTCGGTGAGATCACCGACGAGTACGACCGCGAGCTGCCGCCCGTGGTGGCACTGGGCGACGGCCGCTACCGCGTGACCGCCCGCCTCGACCTGGGCGACCTCGGAGAGCTGTACGGGGTCGACCTGGACGACGAGGACGTGGAGACTGTCGGCGGCCTGCTCGCCAAGATCCTCGGCCGGGTGCCCATCCCGGGCGCCTCCGCGGTCGTCGAACTGCCCGAGACCGCCTCGGCCCCCAACGCCCCGGCCGCGCTCCGTCTCACCGCCGAGGCCCCGTCCGGGCGCCGCAACCGCATCGGCGCGGTGCTGGTCGACCCGCTGCCCGTCCCCGTGCCGGACGCCGGCACGGGCTCGGCCCCGGACGGCGCCGTGCGCGGCTAGGCCTCCGGGAACCCGTCCCCGGTGGGCGGTTCGCGGCGGATACGCTGACCGCATGAGCGACGAGCAGCCCGTGCCGGACCCCGAGGACCGCAAGATCATCACGCTGGCCCGCTCGGCGCGGGCCCGCAACGGTGTGCCCGAGGGCGCGGCCGTGCGGGACGGGACGGGACGCACCTACGTCGCGGGCACGGTGGCACTGCCGTCGCTGTCGCTCAGTGCCCTGCGGACCGCCGTCGCCATGGCGGTCGCGAGCGGTGCCACGTCCCTGGAGGCCGCGGCGGTCGTCTCGGCCGCCGGGGCGGTGCCCGCGGAGGACCTGGCCGCCGTGCGCGACCTCGGCGGCCCGGACACCCCGGTGCTCCTCGCGGGCCCGGACGGCGCGGTGCGCGCCACCGTCCACGCGCAGTGATCCGCGGGGGCTCCGCGGCGCTTTCCGGGCGCACGCGTCGGACGGGCCCGGAGGATCAGGGACAATGGTCGCCATGAGCGTTCGTACCGAGAACACTGCCCCCGCCCACCGGGCCGGCTTCGCCTGCTTCGTGGGCCGCCCCAACGCGGGCAAGTCGACCCTGACCAACGCTCTGGTCGGGACGAAGGTGGCGATCACTTCCAACCGTCCGCAGACCACCCGGCACAGCGTGCGCGGCATCGTGCACCGGCCGGACGCGCAGCTCGTGCTGGTCGACACCCCGGGGCTGCACAAGCCCCGCACCCTGCTCGGCGAGCGGCTGAACGACGTCGTCCGCACCACCTGGGCCGAGGTCGACGTGATCGGCTTCTGCCTGCCCGCGAACGAGAAGCTGGGCCCCGGCGACCGCTACATCGCCAAGGAGCTGGGGGAGGTCCGCAAGACCCCCAAGGTCGCGATCGTCACCAAGACCGACCTGGTGGACTCCAAGCGCCTCGCCGAGCAACTCCTCGCCATCCACCAGCTCGGCGCCGAACTCGGCATCGAATGGGCCGAGATCATCCCCGTCTCCGCCGTCGGCGACACACAGGTCGGCCTCCTCGCCGACCTGCTGGTCCCGCTCCTCCCCGAGGGCCCGGCCCTCTACCCGGAGGGCGACCTCACCGACGAGCCCGAGCAGGTCATGGTCGCCGAGCTGATCCGCGAGGCCGCGCTGGAGGGCGTACGCGACGAGCTGCCGCACTCCATCGCCGTCGTGGTCGAGGAGATGCTGCCCCGCGAGGACCGCCCGGCGGACAGGCCGCTGCTCGACATCCACGCCAACATCTACATCGAGCGCCCCAGCCAGAAGGGCATCATCATCGGCCCGAAGGGCGCCCGCCTGAAGGAGGTCGGCACCACCTCCCGCCGCCACATCGAGGCCCTGCTGGGCACGCCGGTCTTCCTCGACCTGCACGTGAAGGTGGCCAAGGACTGGCAGCGCGACCCCAAGCAGCTGCGCAAGCTGGGGTTCTAGGGCGTGTGACCCCCGCGGGCGGGGGTCACACGCCCTCCTTCAGGACGATCCGGATCAGCTCGTGCTGGGCCTCGGTGAGGTGCGGGTCGGCGCAGTGCACCGTGCGCGCGTCGACCGTGATCTCGTAGTGGAAGCCGTCCGGGACCCCGGGCAGGGGCGCCGCCCCGCCCGCGGCGAGCACGTCGCGGGCCAGGGCGTGCAGTTGGAAGGCCTCGGGCCGGCCGCTCGTGTCCAGCGCGGCCCGGCGCTCGATCCCCGCGAAGCCGCCGGAGCGGATCACCTGTATGCGCATGGGGTGCGCCTACCCCTGAACGGGGGGCTGTGCACCTTCCGGTGCCGGCGCCTGACGCGGGAGTTCGGAGCCGCCCGCCGGTGTCCTGATGCCGACCTCGCTCCAGGCGCCGGCGACGGCCGCGTGCTCCTCGGCCTCGCCGTAGCGGGCGGCGGCCGCGGCCACCGTGGCGCGGGCGAACTCCGCGAAGTCGGCGCGCGGTGAGAGCCCGCCGCCGTTCAGCACGTCGTACCAGATCCGGCCTGCGCGCTCCCAGGCGTGGCCGCCCAGCGCGGTGGCGGCCAGGTAGAACGCCCGGTTCGGGATACCTGAGTTGATGTGGACGCCGCCGTTGTCGCGGGAGGTGTGCACGTAGCCGTCCATGTGACCGGGCTGCGGGTCCTTGCCGAGCACGTCGTCGTCGTACGCCGTGCCGGGGGCCTTCATGGAACGCAGGGCGGCGCCGGTGACGCGGGGGGCGAGCAGCCCCGCGCCGATCAGCCAGTCGGCCCGGTCGGCGGTCTGCCCCAGCGTGTACTGCTTGATCAGCGACCCGAAGACGTCGGACACCGACTCGTTGAGCGCGCCCGACTGGCCGAAGTAGTCCAGGTTGGCGGTGTACTGCGTGACGCCGTGGGTGAGTTCGTGGCCGATGACGTCGACCGGCAGCGTGAAGTCGAGGAAGAGCTCGCCGTCGCCGTCGCCGAAGACCATCTGCTCGCCGTTCCAGAAGGCGTTGTTGTAGTCGCGGCCGTAGTGGACGGTCGCGTCCAGCGGCAGGCCGGCGTCGTCGATGGAGTGCCGTCCGTACGCGGTCAGGTACAGCTCGAAGGTCGCGCCGAGCCCGTCGTACGCCCGGTTGACCGTCGCGTCGGCGAGCGGCGCGTCACCCTCGCCGCGGACCTTCACGCCCGGCAGGTCCTCACCGTGCCGGGCGTCGCCGATGGTGCGCCGCGGCTGCTCCGACGGCTCCGCCCCGGCCACCGGGAAGGTCCCGATGACGGTTGTCAGACGCCGGCGGGTGCGCTGCGCGGCATCCTGCTCCAAGGTGCGTCGGGAGGGGCCGGCCAGCGCGCCGTCCTCGTTGCGGGCGATCCGGTCCAGGACGTGCGGCGGCACGATTGTGCAGAAAACGGGTGTGTGCTCCATGGACGGCAATGTGGCACGCCGCGTCTCCCGTGTCACCAGCTGTGACGGCGATTGCCGTAAAGAGAGGAGAATTACGTTTTTCATGTCATCGCGGGCGGTCTTGCATACTGAGAAGAACGCCGCAGCGGCTGCGGGGCGACCCGGGGCTCGGTTAGGGTCGGACGCATCATGCACTTCGGGATGCTTCTCCTTAGCTGCCGCGGCGAGGGCCTGTAGTCCAGGTCGACTCCCTCCCCGCGGAGTGTGGCGTTGTCGGAGAACCAGCGCCGGTCGGCCGCTTCTGAAGCCGGAACCGAGGAGCACCCCCGCACATGTCCATCCCGAACGCCGTCGGCCGTCCCACGCCGATCACCGCCGCGACCGTGCGCCAGCGCCCCACGTCGATGCCGGTGCACAAGTACCGGCCGTACGAGGCCGTGGAGATCCCGGACCGCACCTGGCCGGGCAACCGGATCACCAAGGCGCCGCGCTGGCTGTCGACCGACCTGCGCGACGGCAACCAGGCACTGATCGACCCGATGTCGCCGGCGCGCAAGCGCGCGATGTTCGACCTGCTGGTCTCGATGGGGTACAAGGAGATCGAGGTCGGCTTCCCCGCCTCCGGCGAGACCGACTTCGCCTTTGTGCGCTCCATCATCGAAGAGGGCGCGATCCCCGAGGACGTCACGATCTCGGTGCTGACGCAGGCCCGCGAGGAGCTCATCGAGCGCACCGTGGAGTCCCTGCGCGGCGCGGCCCGCGCCACCGTCCACCTGTACAACGCGACCGCCCCGACCTTCCGCCGGGTGGTCTTCCGCGGCTCCAAGGAGCAGATCCGGCAGATCGCCGTGGACGGCACGCGGCTGGTCATGGAGTACGCGGACAAGATCCTGGGCGACGAGACCGTCTTCGGCTACCAGTACAGCCCGGAGATCTTCACCGACACCGAGCTGGACTTCGCCCTGGAGGTCTGCGAGTCGGTCATGGACGTCTGGCAGCCCGAGGAGGGCCGCGAGATCATCCTGAACCTGCCGGCGACCGTGGAGCGCTCCACCCCCTCCACCCACGCCGACCGCTTCGAGTGGATGTCGCGCAACCTGTCGCGCCGCCCGTACGTGTGCCTGTCGGTACACCCGCACAACGACCGCGGCACGGCCGTCGCCGCCGCCGAACTGGCGCTGATGGCGGGCGCGGACCGCATCGAGGGCTGCCTGTTCGGCCAGGGCGAGCGCACCGGCAACGTGGACCTGGTCACCTTGGGGATGAATCTGTTCAGCCAGGGCGTGGACCCGCAGATCGACTTCTCGCAGATCGACGAGATCCGCCGCACCGCCGAGTACTGCAACCAGATGGAGGTCCACCCGCGCCACCCGTACGTGGGCGACCTGGTCTACACGTCCTTCTCCGGCTCCCACCAGGACGCCATCAAGAAGGGCTTCGACGCCATGGAGGCCGACGCGGCCGCCCAGGGCCCGGGTGTGACGGTCGACGACCTCGAGTGGGCGGTGCCGTACCTGCCGATCGACCCCAAGGACGTCGGCCGCTCCTACGAGGCCGTGATCCGCGTGAACTCGCAGTCCGGCAAGGGCGGCGTCGCGTACGTTCTGAAGAACGACCACAAGCTGGACCTGCCGCGCCGGATGCAGATCGACTTCTCGAAGATCATCCAGGCCAAGACCGACGCCGAGGGCGGCGAGGTCACCCCGAAGGAGATCTGGGGGATCTTCGAGGACGAGTACCTGCCCACCCCGGACAACGCCTG
Source organism: Streptomyces sp. RLA123 (assembly GCF_056270165.1). Classification (NCBI taxonomy): domain Bacteria; kingdom Bacillati; phylum Actinomycetota; class Actinomycetes; order Kitasatosporales; family Streptomycetaceae; genus Streptomyces; species Streptomyces sp. RLA123. The sequence goes on from NZ_JBWDOR010000003.1 coordinate 5,373,627, forward strand.
GGGCCGCATCACGCTGCGCTCCGCCCAGACCTCGACCAGCAGCGACGGGGCCGACACCCTCACCGTCGAGGCGGCCGTGGACGGCGTGGAGACGGTTCTGACCGGGACCGGCAACGGCCCGATCTCGGCGTTCTTCGACGCGCTGGCCGCCGTGGGCGTCGACGCCCGCCTGCTGGACTACACCGAGCACACCATGAGCGAGGGCGCCAGCGCCCAGGCCGCCTCCTACATCGAGTGCGCGATCGACGGAAAGGTCCTGTGGGGCATCGGCATCGACGCCAACACCACCCGCGCCTCGCTGAAGGCGGTCGTCTCCGCCGTCAACCGCGCGACCCGCTGAATCACCGCGGACGGTGAACCGGCCACGGCACCCGCCCGGGTGCCGTGGCCGATTCTTTTAATCGGCCCTCTCGTGGTACTGACTCCACGTTGCTCATGTGGCTAACATCACGTCATTACGGCGCCGTTGCCGGAGCGTTACCCACGCCTACGGCCCGTAACGGGACGAACCGGGAATTATCCGGATGAGCGGCCGGAGGGTGCGAAGTGCTCCACATCAAGGGCTGGTGCATCTTGGGCGTGCGGACGGTCTGGCACACCGAGGGTGACGGGGAGTTCTTCTGCGCGGGCTGCGGCGGCGACCGCGGCTACCGGCGGCGCACCGGCACCAGGCGGCTGACCGTCCTCGGCCTGCCGCTGCTGCCGCGCGGCTCGGCCGGCACCGTCGTGGAGTGCGTCGTGTGCCATGTCCGCTACGGCCCCGAGGCCCTGGAGCAGCCGACGACCACCGTCTTCTCCGCCATGCTCCGCGACGCCGTCCACACCGTCGCCCTCGCCGTCCTCACCGCCGGCGGCTCCACCGGACGGGCCGCCCGCGAGACGGCCGTGGAGGCGGTCCGCACGGCCGGCTTCACCGACTGCACTGAGGACCAGCTGCTCGGCCTGCTCGCCGCCATCGTCGCCGACGAGGGTCGCTTCCCCGGTGCCGCCGGCTCCTTCTCGACGGAGGGCCTCGCCGACTCCCTCGACGGCTGCGGCAGTTGGCTCTCCATCGAGCTGCACGAGGCCCTGGAACCGCTCTCCCGCCACCTCGCCCCCCACGGGCGCGAACGCGTCCTCCTCCAGGGCGCCCGCATCGCCCTGGCCGACGGTCCGTACCTGCCCGCGGAGCGCGAGGTGCTGGGCGCCGTCGGCCGCTGTCTCGGCCTGGTCGGCGAGGACACGGCCCGGGTCCTGGAGGCCGCGGCCCGCACGCCCTCCTGAGGCGTACTCCCCAGGGAGTAACCGGGCCCGCCCCGCACCCGGGGCAGTAACGCGCGGCTCGCTCTTGGGCCCGACGCAAGAGCGCCCCCGTGCCGGAAGTCTGGAAGGGACCAGACCACCGGCCCGGAGGGAGGCCCGAGATGGGGGCCCCGACCACTGAGACCACACCGGCCGCCGTGCCGCCGCCCACGCGAGGACGGGAGAGGAGCCGGGGCGCCCGCGCGATCCCCTGGGCGGTGCTCGCGCTGTGGATCGCCGTGCTGGCGCTGGCCGGCCCCCTGGCCGGCAAGCTCGCCGACGCCCAGCAGAACCGGGCGGTGGACTACCTCCCGGTGAGCGCCGACTCCACGCAGGTCGCCCGGCTCCAGGAAGGGCTGCCCGGCGGCGAGGCCACCGAACTCGTGGTCGTCTACCACCGCGACGGCGGGCTGACCGCCGCCGACCGCGAGAAGGCCGCCGCCCAGATCGCCGGTGTCGCGCGGGCGCACCGGCTCACCGGCGGCACGCCGCACGCCGTCCTGTCGCACGGCGACACGCTGATGTACCCCGTGGCCAGCACCGGTCCGGGCCAGGACGACGAGGCCAGGAACGCCTTCGTCACCGACATCCGCGACCGGGCCGAGGGCGGCGGCGGGCTGACCGCCCAAGTGGGCGGCCCCGGCGCGCTCAACACCGACATGAAGGAGGTCTACTCCTCCCTCGACGGGCCGTTGCTCTACACCACCGTCGCCGTGGTCGCCGTGCTGCTGATCCTCATCTACCGCAGCCCCCTGCTGTGGCTGCTGCCGCTGGTCGTCGCGGGCGTCGCCGACGCCGCCGCGATGGCCGGGGTCTACGGACTCCACCAGGCATTCGGCATCACCGTCACCGGCCAGAGCCAGGGCGTGATGACCATCCTCGTCTTCGGCGCCGGCACCGACTACGCCCTGCTGCTCGTCTCCCGCTACCGCGAGGAACTCCGCCGGATCCAGCGCCCGTACGAGGCCATGCGCGCCGCGCTGCGCGGCTGCGGCCCCGCGGTCCTGGCCTCCTCCGGCACCGTCGCCGCGGGGCTGCTCTGCCTGCTCGCCGCGGACCTCAACAGCAGCCGGGGCATGGGCCCGATCGCCGCGGTCGGGGTGCTGTGCGCGCTCGTGGCGATGACGACCCTGCTGCCCGCGCTGCTGGTGCTGATGGGGCGGCGGGTGTTCTGGCCGCTGGTGCCCGCGTACGGCAGCGAAATGCCGCGCCCACGCGGTCTGTTCGCGGCGATGGGCAGCTCGGCGGCACGCCGTCCGCTTGCCGTGCTCGCGGGCGGCGCGGTGCTGCTCGGGGCGCTCGCGCTCGGCGCCCTCGGCCTGCCCGGCAGCCTGCGGAACGACGACACCTTCACCAGCGCGCCGGAGTCGGTCGCCGCCATGCGGACCCTCGCCGAGGCCGATCCCGGCCGCTCCGCCCAGCCGATCACCGTCATGGCGCCCACCGGCCGGGCCGCCGAGGTGCTGGCCGCGGTCCGGGGCGCCGAAGGCGTCGCGTCCGCCGAGCGCGGGCGCAGCGGCGGCGGCTGGACGGAGGTGTCGGTGACCGCGCAGGCGCCGCCGGAGTCGCCCGGTGAGACCGCGACCATCCACGCCCTGCGGGCGGAACTGGACGGAGCGTACGGCGCCCACGTCGGCGGGCCCAGTGCCCAGCAGGCCGACCTGGCCGGCACCAGCGCCCGCGACCGGTGGGTCGTCGTGCCGCTCGTCCTGGCAGCCGTGCTGCTGATCCTCGTCGCACTGCTGCGCAGCCTGGTCGCGCCGCTGCTGCTCGTGGTGGCCGTCATCGCCGTGTGGGGCGCCTCGCTGGGCATCGGCGGGCTGGTCTTCGGGCCGCTGTTCGGCTTCGCGGGCACGGACCCGGGTCTGCCGCTGCTGTCGTTCGTCTTCCTCGTCGCCCTCGGGGTCGACTACGGCATCTTCCTGATGCACCGGATGCGCGAGGAGTCGCTGGCGGGGGCCGCGCCGGCCGCCGCGGCCGTCACCGCGCTGCGCACCACGGGCGGGGTGATCGCCTCGGCCGGGCTGGTGCTGGCGGCCACGTTCTCGGTGCTGATCAACATGCCGCTGGTGTCGCTGGTCGAGCTGGGCTTCGTCATCGCCGTGGGCGTCCTGCTGGACACCTTCCTCGTCCGCACCTACCTGGTCACCTCCGCGAGCGTGGCGCTGCGCGAGCGGGTCTGGTGGCCGGGCCGGCTCAGCCGACCGCGTACGGCCCCGTGAACCGGCCCGTGAACCGGTCTGTCCCCTCGCCGACCCCGTAACGGAAGATGGAGCCGTGCCGAAGCCGCCGCCCCTCCCGCCCGCCGTCCGCGCGCACAAGGATGCCGTCCTCGCTGTGGGCCTGCTCGTGTTCCAGTGCGCCATGGGCGCCCTTCTGCCGCCCGGGCAGGGGCACCGCCCGGACGCGGTGGGCTGGGCGCTGCTGGTGGTCACCGCGCTCGTGCCGGCGGCTCGGCGGCGGTGGCCGATGACCGTGATGCTCGTCATGGTCGCGGCCGTCGCCCCCTACCACGCCATGAACAACCTGCACCTGGCCGTGGTCCCGGCGAGCATGGTGGCGGTCTACTCGCTGGCGGTCGCCGGGCCGCCGCCGCGGACGTACCTCACCGTGGCGGCGGTCGTCGCGATCATGGTCGGGGTGATGTCGGCGACCCCGGACCAGCACGCGGCGACCGACATGCTGCGCAGCGGCGGCTGGGTGGTGGCGGTGGCACTGACCGGAGAGGCGGTCCGCATCCAGCGCAAGTACGTGGCCGCCGTCGTCGGCCGCGCCGAACGCGCGGAGCGCACCCGCGAGGAGGAGGCGGCCCGGCGCGTCGCCGAGGAGCGGCTGCGGATCGCCCGCGACCTGCACGATCTGCTCGCCCACAGCATCACCCTCATCGGTGTGCAGACCTCGGTCGCCGCGCACGTCCTGGTCGCCGACCCCGACCGGCTGGACCGCACGGCCGTCGCCGGAGCCCTCGACAGCATCGCCGGCACCTGCCGCGACGCCCGGGCGGAACTGCGCGCCACCCTTCAGGTACTGCGCGGCGACGACGAGCGCGGCCCGCTGCCGGGCCTGGCGGCCGTGGCCGACCTGGCCCGTTCCGCCGAGGCCGCCGGCGCCCGGGTGGAGGTGGCCGTCGCGGAGGGCGCGGACGGGGTCCCCCCGGCGATCGGCGCGGCCGCCTACCGGATCGTGCAGGAGGCACTGACCAACGTTGTACGGCACGCCGGCGGCACCTCGGTGCGGGTCGGGGTGGAGCTCCGCTCCGACCCGGACCGCGGCACCGCCCTGCGGATCGCGGTCACCGACGACGGCCCCTGCCCGGGCACCGGGCCCGGGAACGACGAACCGGGCCGCCCCGACGCCCGCTGGCGCCCCTGGCGTGCCGTGGCGCCCCCCAGGACGCCCGTGGACGCCGCTCCGGCGGGTCCCGGGCCCGCCGCCGGGTACGGACTCATCGGCATGCGGGAGCGGGCCCGCAGCGTGGGCGGCACGCTCACCGCCGGGCCGCGTCCCGAGGGCGGATTCCAGGTCGCCGCCGTCCTGCCGTTCGCCGGGGGTGCCGCGTGATCCGCGTCCTGCTCGCCGACGACCAGACGCTGGTCCGCGAGGCCTTCGCGATGCTGGTCGGGTCCGCCCCCGACATGGCGGTCGTCGGCCACGCGGCCACCGGCCGGGAGGCCGTCGCCGCCGCCCGGGCCTGCCGTGCGGACGTCGTCGTCATGGACATCCGCATGCCCGACCTCGACGGCATCGAGGCGACCCGGCTCATCGCGGCCGACGACGACCTCGCGGGGGTGCGCGTACTGGTGCTCACGACCTACGACACCGACGACCACGTCGTTCCGGCGCTGCGCGCCGGCGCCAGCGGCTTCCTGGTAAAGGACACCCGCCCCGCGGAACTCCTCGACGCCATCCGCACGGTCGCCGCGGGCGAGGCGCTGCTGTCGCCCGGGCCCACCGCCCGCCTCATCGCCCGGGTGCTGCGCCTGCCGGACAGTCCGGGGCCCGGCGGCCCGGCTCCGGGGCGGACGGCCGCGCTGTCCGGACGCGAACGCCAGGTGCTCACCCTCGTGGCACGCGGTCTGAACAACACCGAGGTCGCCGAGGCGCTGGGCCTCAGCCCGCTCACGGCCAAGACCCACGTCAGCCGGATCATGGGCAAGCTGGGCGCCCGCGACCGCGCGCAGCTGGTGATCGCCGCCTACGAGTCGGGGCTGGTCAGTCCCGGCGGCCCGGCGGGCGTCGGCGGCTGATCGTCCGGGCCCGTGGTGCCGCGGTGGGTGACGGCCTCCCTCAGTGCGCGGCCACGACCAGCGCCAGCGCGACGAGGGCCGGGACGGTCTGCACGAGGAGGATGCGGCGGCTCGCGGTCGCCGCGCCGTACACGCCGGCCACCGCCACGCAGATCAGGAAGAACAGTTTCGCCTGGAAGCCGGCCGGGTCCGGCGCCACGGCGCCCCACACCAGCCCGGCGGCCAGAAAGCCGTTGTAGAGCCCCTGGTTGGCCGCCAGGGCCTTGCTCTCCCGCGCGAACTCCTCGGTGGTGCCGAAGGAGGCGCGGGCGCGCGGCGTGGTCCACAGGAACATCTCCAGGACCAGGATGTAGACGTGCAGGGCCGCTATGAGCAGCACGGCGACGGTAGCGGTGATCGACATGGGCCATAGCGTACGTCCCGTGCCGGGAGCCCCGCGCCGTGCGGGAGAATGGGCGGCATGAGTCTGTTCCGCGACGACGGCATCGTGCTGCGCACCCAGAAGCTGGGCGAGGCGGACCGGATCATCACGCTGCTCACCCGCCGCCACGGCCGCGTGCGCGCGGTGGCCCGCGGAGTGCGGCGCACCAAGTCGAAGTTCGGGGCCCGGCTGGAGCCCTTCTCCCATGTGGACGTGCAGTTCTTCGCCCGCGGGGGAGAACTCGTCGGTCGCGGGCTGCCGCTGTGCACGCAGGGCGAGACGATCACCCCGTACGGCAGCCGGATCGTCACCGACTACGCCCGGTACACCGCGGGCACCGCGATGCTGGAGACCGCCGAGCGATTCACCGACCACGAGGGCGAACCGGCGGTGCAGCAGTACCTGCTGCTCGTCGGGGGCCTGCGCACCCTCGCGGCCGACGACCACGACCCGCGCCTGGTGCTCGACGCCTTCCTGCTGCGTTCCCTGGCGGTCAACGGCTACGCGCCCAGCTTCGGCGACTGCGCGAAGTGCGGGATGCCCGGACCGAATCGGTTCTTTTCGGTCGCGGCGGGAGGAGTCGTGTGCGGCGAGTGCCGCCCGGCCGGAAGCGTCGTACCCTCACTGGAGTCCCTGGTGCTCCTCGGGGCGCTGCTCGGCGGCGACTGGGAGACCGCGGACGCGTGCGAGCCACGCCATTGCCGTGAGGGCAGCGGGCTGGTCGCCGCCTATCTGCAGTGGCATCTGGAGCGCGGGCTGCGCTCGCTGCGTTTCATCGACAAGTAGATACACATGGAAGTGGAGAGCAGGCGCATGGCTGTACGCGGGATTCTGAGCCGCCCCCGACACGAGTACCGGGCTCCCGACCCTCACCCGTCCGGCGCCCGGCCACCCAAGATCCCGGGCGAGCTCGTCCCGCAGCACGTCGCCATCGTCATGGACGGCAACGGCCGCTGGGCCAAGGAGCGCGGCCTGCCCCGCACCGAGGGCCACAAGATCGGCGAATCCGTCGTGCTCGACGTCCTCAAGGGATGCCTGGACATCGGCGTCAAGAACCTCTCGCTGTACGCCTTCTCCACCGAGAACTGGAAGCGCTCCCCCGAGGAGGTCCGCTTCCTGATGAACTTCAACCGCGACGTCATCCACCGCCGCCGCGACGAGATGCACGAGATGGGCATCCGCATCCGCTGGTCCGGGCGCATGCCGCGGCTGTGGAAGTCCGTGGTCAAGGAGCTCCAGGTGGCGGAGGAGATGACCCGCGACAACGACGCGATGACGCTGTACATGTGCGTCAACTACGGCGGCCGCGCGGAGATCGCCGACGCCGCGGCCGCGCTCGCGCAGGACATAAAGGCGGGTCGACTCGACCCCTCCAAGGTCACCGAGAAGACCCTCGCGAAGTACATGTACCACCCGGACATGCCCGACGTGGACCTCTTCGTCCGCCCCTCCGGCGAGCAGCGCACCTCCAACTTCCTCATCTGGCAGTCCGCCTACGCCGAGATGGTCTTCCAGGACGTGCTGTGGCCCGACTTCGACCGCCGCGACCTGTGGCGCGCCTGCCTCGAGTACGCCTCCCGCGACCGCCGCTTCGGCGGCGCGATCCCCAATGAGCAGATGTCCGCAGACGGTGGGGCGGCAGCCCCGCAGGCGTAACCGATCCCGCCGGGGACCGCGCCGCACGGGGGTGCGGCGCGGTCGCGCTCTTCGCGTCCGCCCGGCTGCTGGTGGCGTTCGCCGTCGCGAGCAGGGCGGAGACGGAGTCCTTTTTGTCTGCGCGAGAACAGGCTGTGGATCGCCGTGTGCACATGCGGCATGGCCGTCGTGGCGGCCGCGGGCCTGTTCGCCGTCCTGGGCCGCGCTTCCCGGGCCACCGCCGTCATGGCCGTGTGCGGCGTGGCACCCGCGTCTGCCGGCTGTACGGTCCCGGCCCCGTCCTGCACCGCTGGTCGTACGGCACCGCTGGTCGTACGGCACGGTCGGCAGGAACGACGACGGGTCCCCCCACTGCCTCGACCGCGGAGCCGGCTGAGTTGGGGGTGAAGAAGGCGGCGCCGGTGACGGGATCCCCGCTCAGGCCTCCGCGGCCACGCCGCAGCCCGCACACTCCGCGCACGTGCCGAAGATCTCGACGGTGTGCGCGACATCGACGAAGCCGTACTCGACGGCGATGGCGTCGGCCCACTTCTCGACCGCGGGACCCTCGACCTCGACGGCCTTGCCGCAGACACGGCAGACGAGATGGTGGTGGTGACCGCTGCTGCAGCGCCGGTAGACGGACTCCCCGTCGCCGGTGCGCAGGACGTCGATCTCGCCGGCGTCGGCGAGGGACTGGAGGGTGCGGTAGACCGTGGTGAGGCCCACCGAGTCACCCCGGTGCTTCAGGAGGTCGTGCAGTTCCTGTGCGCTGCGGAACTCGTCGGCCTCGGCGAGGGCCGCGGCCACGGCGGCGCGTTGCCGCGTCGAACGGCCCCGTACGGGGGGCTTGGCGGTCGTCACCAGTGGCCTCCTTCTCGGTCGTTGTCCCGGTCGGTCATTGTGCCAGCCCTGGGCTCTCAGACTCGAACGTCGTCTTCGGCCGGGCGCGCGCCGGGTACTTCCAGGGTGCATCGTTCCGTGTCCTGAGCGGTCCTGCGAGCCCTCTTTTTCGCCAGTGGCGCGGATGCCACGGTCAGGGCGACGAAGACACCGATGGCGAGCAGCACGATCGTCGCCCCGGAGGGCACGTCGACGTAGTACGAGGTGACCGTGCCGGAGAAGGCCACGGTCACGCCGATGCCCACGGACAGGGCGAAGGTCGTCGCGAAACTGCGGGTGATCGCTTGCGAGGCCGCGACCGGGATCACCATGAGCGCGCTCACCAGCAGCAGGCCGACGACCCGCATCGCCACGGTGACGGTGACCGCCGCGGTGACCGCGACCAACAGGTTGAGCAGCCGCACCGGCAGCCCGGAGACGCGGGCGAACTCCTCGTCCTGGGAGACCGCGAACAGCTGCCGCCGCAGGCCCAGGGTGACCAGCACGACGAAGCCGGCCAGCACGCATACGGCGGTGATGTCCTGCGGCGAGACGGTGGTGATCGAACCGAAGAGATACGTGGTCAGGTTGGCGTTGGAGCCGTTGGGCGCGAGCGAGGTGAACATGACGCCTGCCGCCATGCCGCCGTAGAAGAGCATGGCCAGCGCGATGTCGCCGCGTGTACGGCCGTACCAGCGGATGAGCTCCATCACGATCGCGCCGGCGATCGACACGGCCGTCGCCATCCACACCGGGCTGGTGTTCAGCAGGAAGCCCAGGCCCACGCCGGTCAGCGCCACATGGCCGATGCCGTCGCCCATCAGCGCCTGGCGGCGCTGGACGAGGAAGATGCCGATGGCGGGGGCGGTGATGCCGACCAGGACGGCCGCGATCAGGGCCCGCTGCATGAAGGCGAAGGAGAACAGCTCCATCAGAACAGCCCCGTCCGGATCGGTTCGGCCGCACGGTCGGCGTGCGGGTGGACATGGTCGTGGCCGGGCAGCGCGTGCTGGCCGCGCGCCTGCGGTGGCGGCCCGTCGTGGACGACGCAGCCGTCGCGCAGCACGACCGCGCGGTCGATGAGCGGCTCCAGCGGGCCGAGTTCGTGCAGCACGACCAGCACCGTGGTGCCGAGGCCGACCTGTTCGCGCAGGGTGCCCGCGAGCACCTCCTGGCTGGCGAGGTCGACACCGGCCATCGGCTCGTCCATGATCAGCACTTCGGGTTCCACGGACAGCGCGCGGGCGATCAGCACGCGCTGGTGCTGGCCGCCGGACAGGGCGTTCACCGAGTCACCGGCCCGGTCGGCCAGGCCGACCAGCTCCAGGGCGCGGTCCACGGCGGCCCGGTCGGCCTTGCGGGAGAACCCCATCCGGGTACGGGCCAGCCGCCCCGCGGTGACGACCTCGCGCACGGTCGCGGGGACCCCGGAGGCGGCCGTGGTGCGCTGCGGCACGTAGCCGATCCGCGCCCACTCCCGGAAGCGGCGGTGCGGGATGCCGAAGAGTTCCAGCTCGCCGCCGGTGAGCGGCACCTGGCCGACCACGGCGCGCACCGCGGTCGACTTCCCGGAGCCGTTGGCGCCGAGCAGCGCGACGACCTCGCCCCGCCGCACGGTCAGGTCGATGCCGCGCAGTACCGGGCGCGAGCCGAGCGAGGCGGTCGCGCCCCGCAGTGAGACGACTGTGTCCATTCCAGCCTCCGTCATCGCGGTCACTCGGCGCCCAGCGCCGTCTGCAGGGCCTTGAGATTGGCGCGCTGGACCCCGAAGTAGTCGGAGCCCCGCGAGCGGTCGGTGATCCCCTCGATCGGGTCGAGTACGTCGGTCCGCACGTCCAGGTCACCTGCCAGGGTCTTCGCGGTCCGGTCGCTGACGAGCGTCTCGAAGAACACCGTGCTCACGTGCTTGTCCTTGGCGAGGTTCTGGAGCGCCCGCATCCGGGCGGCGCTCGGTTCCGCCTCCGGGTCGATGCCGTTGACGGCCTCCTCCACCAGGCCGTAGCGCTCGGCGAGGTAGCCGAAGGCGGCGTGGGTGGTGAGGAAGGTGTCCGAGGCGCGGTTGCGCAGTCCGTCGGCGAACGCGGTGTTCAGCGCGTCCAGCTTCTTCACGAGCGCGTCGGTGTTCTTGGCGTAGAGCGCCGCGTGGTCCGGGTCGGCCGCGGCCAGCGTGCGGCCGACGCCCTCGGCGACCTGCGCGTACTTCAGCGGGTCGAGCCAGATGTGGGGGTCGGCTCCGGCGTCCTCGTCGGGGTGCGGACCGTCCTCGTCGGGGCCGGAGTCGCTGTGGTTGTCGCCGGTGGTGCGGTGGTGGCCGTCGACCTCCGTGCCGTGGTCCTCCAGCGCGGTGAGCGAGGCGGCGTCCACGACGCGCCGCACCCCGGACTGGGCTATGGCCTCGTCCACCGCGGGCTGCAGGCCCTTGAGGTAGACGACCACCCCCGACTGGCCGAGTCTGCCGATCTGCCGGGGGGTGAGTTCCAGGTCGTGCGGCTCGGTGCCGGGCTTGGTGAGGCCGGTGACGCTGACGTGGCTGCCGCCGATCCGCTCCGCCAGGAACTGCATCGGGTAGAAGGACGCGGTCACCTTGAGCCGGCCGTCCGCGGTCCGGGTGTCGCCCGCCGCGGTGGTGCACGCGGAGAGGGCGACCAGCCCGGCGACGGCTGCCATCGGGAGCAGCGCACGACCTATGTTCATGACTCCCATTTTCAACAAAAATGGAAACGATTGTCAATTGGGCACAGTGTGGTCACGATCGTGCCCCCACGGCGCGGAACCGATTTGATACCGCCCCCGTCGACGCCGGTAATCTGAGGTATTCGCCGGACCGAGCTCGCCCCCGGCGGACCCCACCGACCGCTTCGTCGTCTGAAGAGAGCACCGTGGCCGCCGACAAGATCGACACCATCGTCAGCCTGAGCAAGCGCCGTGGCTTCGTTTTCCCCTGCAGCGAGATCTACGGCGGTCAGAAGGCCGCCTGGGACTACGGACCGCTGGGCGTGGAGCTCAAGGAGAACATCAAGCGCCAGTGGTGGCGTGCGATGGTCACCTCGCGGGAGGACGTGGTCGGCATTGACTCCTCGGTGATTCTGGCCCGCGAGGTCTGGGAGGCCTCGGGCCACGTCGCCACGTTCACCGACCCGCTCACCGAGTGCACCTCCTGCCACAAGCGTTATCGCGCGGACCACCTGGAGGAGGCGTACGAGGCCAAGCACGGCCACCTGCCTGCCAACGGCCTCTCCGACGTCAACTGCCCGAACTGCGGCAACAAGGGCGCTTTCACCGAGCCCAAGCAGTTCTCCGGACTGCTCTCCACCCACCTGGGCCCGACCCAGGACTCGGGCTCGGTCGCCTACCTGCGCCCCGAGACCGCCCAGGGCATCTTCACCAACTTCGCCCTGGTCCAGCAGACCTCGCGCCGCAAGCCGCCGTTCGGCATCGCCCAGACCGGCAAGTCCTTCCGCAACGAGATCACGCCGGGCAACTTCATCTTCCGGACCCGTGAGTTCGAGCAGATGGAGATGGAGTTCTTCGTCAAGCCGGGCGAGGACGAGCAGTGGCAGGAGTACTGGATGCAGCAGCGCTGGGACTGGTACCTCGGTCTCGGCCTGCGCGAGGAGAACATCCGCTGGTACGAGCACGCCAAGGAGAAGCTCTCCCACTACTCCAAGCGCACCGCCGACATCGAGTACCGCTTCAACTTCGGCGGCACCGAGTTCTCCGAGCTGGAGGGCATCGCCAACCGCACGGACTACGACCTCAAGGCGCACAGCCAGGCCAGCGGCCAGGACCTGTCGTACTTCGACCAGGAGGCCGGTGAGCGCTACTTCCCGTACGTCATCGAGCCCGCGGCCGGTCTCAACCGCGCCATGCTCGCCTTCATGCTCGACGCCTACAACGAGGACGAGGCGCCGAACGCGAAGGGCGTGATGGAGAAGCGCACCGTCATGCGGCTCGACCCGCGCCTGGCCCCGGTCAAGGTCGCGGTGCTCCCGCTGTCCCGCAACCCGCAGCTCTCCCCGAAGGCCAAGGGGCTCGCCGCGGACCTGCGCCGGCACTGGAACATCGAGTTCGACGACGCCGGCGCCATCGGCCGCCGCTACCGCCGCCAGGACGAGATCGGCACGCCGTTCTGCGTCACCGTCGACTTCGACACCCTCGAGGACAACGCGGTGACGGTGCGCGAGCGCGACACCATGAAGCAGGAGCGCGTCTCGCTCGACCAGGTCGAGTCCTTCCTCGGCGGCCGCCTGCTCGGCTGCTAGGTCCCGGCCCGCACGGACGCCACGGACGAAGGCGCCCGGTCACCCCTGTGGGGGAGACCGGGCGCCTTTTGCGCGGTGTGCCCGCTTCAGGACGCCAGGCCGCGCAGGATCAGGTCGCTGACCGCGGTGAACGCGGCGTCGATACCGGGCGCGCACCACTCGGCCGCGTAGGCGGGGTCGTGGAAGCGTCCCGCGGCGTCGAAGACGGCCCGTGCCGCGACCTCGGGGTCCCCTGCCGTGAAGTCGCCCGCCCCTGCGCCCTCCCGGATGATCATGGACAACTGTCCGACCAGGTCGCCGACATGACGCTCGATGACGAGGCTCTGCTCCGCCGCCAGCACCATGTACGTCGCGAACAGCTCCGGGTCGCCGCCCGCCTTGCGCCGCTTCGCCGCGAAGAGCGCCGCGAGCCAGGCCCGCAGCCGCTCCGGCGCGGGGCGGCCCGCGTCCCGCGCTATCGCGGAGAGCTCCGCGTGCGACTGGTCCAGCCAGCGCTGGGTGACCGCCTCCCGCAGCGCGGCCTTGGTGCGGAAGTGCCGGTACACGCTGCCGTGGCTGACACCGAGCGCGCGGGCCACGTCGACCACGGTGGCCTTCGCGGGGCCGTAGCGCCGCAGCACGTCCTCCGTGGTCTCCAGGATGCGTTCTGCGGTCAGCGTCTCGGGTGGCATGGTGGACATTCTCCCAGGGCCGGGGCGGTGCCCGTCAGTGCTGCCGCTCGCTGTCCAGGTGTCGCATCTGCGCCGCCGGATAGCGGTCGCCCGCCGCCGCGCCGACCGGGACGGCCCTCTCGATGGCGGCGAGGTCGGCCGCCTCGAAACGGACGTCCAGCGCGCCCAGAGCCTCGCCCAGCCGCTCGCGGGTGCGGGCGCCGACCAGCGGCACGATGTCCTCGCCCTGGGCCAGCACCCACGCGATGGCGGTCTGCGCGACGGAGACGCCCTTCTGCTCGGCGATCTTCCGCAGCGCGTCCACCAGCGCCAGGTTGTGGTCCAGGTTCTCGCCCTGGAAGCGCGGGCTCATCGCCCGGAAGTCGTTCGCGGCGAGCTGCCGGTCGCGGGTGAAGTGGCCGCTGATCAGGCCGCGGGAGAGCACGCCGTAGGCCGTCACGCCGATGCCCAGCTCGCGGGCGGCCGGCAGGATCTCGTCCTCGATGCCGCGGGATATCAGTGAGTACTCGATCTGCAGATCGCTGATGGGGGCCGTGGCGGCCGCGCGGCGCAGGGTGCCGGCGCTCACCTCGGACAGGCCGATGTGGCGTACGTGGCCGGCCTGCACGAGTTCGGCGATGGCGCCCACGGTCTCCTCGATCGGCACGGCGGGGTCGACCCGGGCGATGCGGTAGACGTCGATGTGGTCGGTGCCCAGGCGCTGCAGCGAGTAGGAGGCGAAGTTCCTCACCGAAGCGGGGCGGCCGTCGTAGCCGAGCCACTCGCCGCCGGGGCCGCGCAGGGCTCCGAACTTGACGCTGATCACGGCCTTTTCGCGGTCGGCGCCCGCGGATCGCAGGGCCTCGCCGATGAGTGCCTCGTTGTGGCCCATGCCGTAGAAGTCGCCGGTGTCGATCAGTGTGATGTCCGCGTCCAGGGCCGCGTGGATCGTGGCGATGGACTCGGCGCGGTCGGCTTCGCCGTAGAGGGCGGACATGCCCATGGCGCCGAGACCGAGCGCGGAGACGGCCGGGCCGGTGGTGCCGAGGGTGCGGTCGCGCATGGGGGCGCTCCTTGGATCGGATCAGGGGATCGCGTGGTCAGGGGGTGTGTTCACCACCATGGCACATGCGCTGACAGATTTCAATATCTGTCAGCGCATGTGCCATACCGCTCCATGTGTCGATCGGTGGTACGCCCGTCAGGACCGCCGGGCCGGTGCCTCACCCCACGTGCCGCGGCAGCCGCAGACTGAACAGCGCCGTGCCCAGGACGGCGGCGAGCTGGACGACCAGCACGATGACCAGGGCGTCCCGCATTCCGTGCCCGGGCGCGAGGGAAAGGAAGAGGGTGCCGAGCGTGGCCACACCCAGGGCGAGCGCCGACTGCTGCGCGGTCACCATGACGCCGCTGCCCACACCGGCCCGGGAGGCCGGTACATCGGCCAGCACCAGCCGGAACAGCACGGGCAGTTGCAGCCCCTGTCCGAAGCCGGCCAGCGCCAGCCCCGGCAGCAGCGCCCAGCCGCTCATCCCCCCTGCGTTCCACTCGCGGGCCACCGACACCGCCAGCACGGCGACACCCGCCGCCTGGATCAGGCCGCCCGCGGTGACCACGCGCCCCCCGTAACGGATGACCAGGCGCGGCCCGGCCAGCGAGGCGATGAAGAAGGCCACCGCCATCGGCACCAGCGCGGCGCCGGCCTCGACGGGGCCGAACGCCAGGCCCTCCTGCAGCGCGACGGCGATCACGAACATGAAGCCACCGAAGCCGATGGAGAACGGCAGCACCAGAGGCAGTGCCCTGCGCATCCCGGCCGAGTGGAACAGGCTCGGCGGCACGAGCGGGACCCGCCCCGCGCGGTCCGCCCGGCGCTCGACCAGGTAGAAGGCGACCGAGGCGAAGGGGAAGAGCACCAGCGACACCCAGGTCCACACCGGCCACCCGGCGGCGCGGCCCTCGGTCAGCGGCGCGAGCAGAGTGATCAGGGACACCGCCAGCAGGAACGTGCCGGGACGGTCCACGGGCGCCGGGTGCTCGGAACGGGTCTCCGGCACAGTGCGCGCGGCGAGGAACAGGCCGATCACCGCGACCGGCACGTTCACCAGGAAGACCGCGCGCCAGCCGGTGCCCGCGATGTCCGCGGCGACCAGGATGCCGCCGAGGATCTGGCCGGCGACCATCGACAGGCCGGCGGTGGCACCGTACAGGCTCAGCGCCTTGGCCCGGCGGTGGCCGGAGGTGGCGGAGTGGATGGTGGCCAGCACCTGCGGCAGCATCAGCGCCGCCGACGCGCCCTGCGCGACGCGCGCCGCCACGAGGGTCCAGGCGTCCGGCGCGAGGCCGCAGGCGAGCGAGGTGAGGCCGAAGGCCGCCATGCCGGCGAGGAAGAGCCGCCGGCGGCCGAAGGTGTCCCCGAGCCGGCCGCCGAGCACCAGCAGCACGGCGTAGGCCACGCCGTAGCCGGCGACGACCAGCTCCAGCAGGGCCGGTCCGGCGTGCAGGTCGGACTCGATGGCGGGCAGGGCGACGTTGACGATGAAGAAGTCGATCAGCGGCAGCGCGGCGCCCAGCAGCACGGTGAACAGGCCCAGGGGACTGAGCGCGGGGGAGGCGGGCGAGGTGGGCGATGCTGCGGAAGTGGTGGAGGAGGCCTCGGGAGCGGGAGGGGCGGACGAGACGGCGGTGTCACTGCAGACGTGGATCACCCGGGGCTTGACCTGAGCCCGGGAGGGCAGGCCGGAGGAGA
This sequence comes from Streptomyces sp. RLA123, assembly GCF_056270165.1. NCBI lineage: Bacteria > Bacillati > Actinomycetota > Actinomycetes > Kitasatosporales > Streptomycetaceae > Streptomyces > Streptomyces sp. RLA123. The sequence goes on from NZ_JBWDOR010000003.1 coordinate 5,389,754, forward strand.
CGGAGAGGTCGTTTCGATCGGTCACATATGCCACGATGGGCCCCTCTCCAGAGTGGTACCAGAGAGCGTTTATCCAGGTATCACGACCACCTGGCAATGGGCTGGGCCATGGGGCACCCTTGGAGTCATGACGACGACCGCAGCAGCCCGGCTGGAGCTCGCCTCCTTCCTCCGCAGCCGCCGGGAGCGGATCGCCCCCGAGCAGGTCGGCCTGCCGCCCGGGCGCCGCCGCCGCACCCCGGGTCTGCGCCGCGAGGAGGTCGCGCAGCTCGCCTCGGTCGGCGTCACCTGGTACACGTGGCTCGAACAGGCCAGGGAGATCCAGATCTCGGACCAGGTGGCCGACGCCGTCGCCCGCGCACTGATGCTCGACCCGAACGAGCGCACCCATCTGTTCCTGCTCGCCGGCGTCACCGACCCCAATCCGCGCGCCCGGTGCCCCGGCATGTCGGACCAGATCCGCGAGATGCTCGCCAAGCTGGAGCCGCTGCCGGCCGCCGTGCTCAACAGCCGCACCGACGTCATCGCGCACAACCGCACCTACGGGCGGCTGGTGGCCGACCTCGACGCGCTGCCCTTCGAGGACCGCAACATCATGTGGCTGGTCTTCACCGATCCCGCCTGGCGGGTCGGCATGCCGGACTGGAAGGAGACCAGCCGGCTGATGGTCGCCAAGTACCGTGCCGCCATGGCCGAGCACCTCGCCGAGCCCGCATGGAAGTCGCTGGTGAAGCGGCTGGAGCAGGCGTCGCCGGAGTTCCGCGAGTTCTGGGAGCGCCATGAGGTCCAGGAGCCGGAGAACCGCACCAAGCGTTTCCTCAACCCCCGGGTCGGCCTGCTGACCTTCGACTTCACGCACCTGTGGCTCGGCCCCCGGCAGGGCCCCCGGCTGGTGACCTACACCCCGGCGGACGACGTCACCCGCGAGCGGGTGCAGGCTCTGTACGAGCTGGCCACGGCCCCCGGCGCGACCGCGGCCGCGCCGCTTCCCGCATCCGCGCCCCAGGTCGTGCCGGCCTGACTCAGCCGAGCCGTGCCCGGGCCTCCATGAGTGCGAAGCCCAGCAGGTTCGGCCCGCGCCACTGTGCCGGGTCGGCCGCGCGCTCGTCGTCGGCGGCCAGGCCGATGCCCCATATGCGGTCCACCGGGCTGGCCTCCACGAGCACCCGCCGGCCCGTGCCCAGCAGATAGGCGCGCAGCGCCTCGTCCTGGCCGAACTTGGCCACGTTGCCCGCCACGACGAGTTCCGAGCGCCGCCGTTCCCATGCCTGGCCGTCGAAGCCGCGCACCAGCCGGCCCAGTCGCTTCGCGGCGTGCGGATGCGGCGCGGCGAGGATCTTCGCCAGTGTCTCCTCGTCACCGAAGAGCCGGGCCTTGCCGGACATCATCCAGTGTTCGGCGGTGGGGTACACGACGCCGTCGACGGAGAACTCCGAGGGCCACCACTGGCTCAGGCATCCCGCGCCCACGCTGCCGTCCTGCTGCGGCCGGTGCCCCCAGAAGAACAGGTACTTCGGCCGTGTGCCCTGCGCCGTCAGCGCCACGAGGGCGTCGTGGTCGCGCACGTCGCCCGGCTCGGTGATCCGCGTCTGCGTCATGCCGCGACGGTAGCGCGGGGGTCCGACAGCGGGCACCGGGATCACCCGTCGAGCAGCCGGCCCAGCACGCGGTCCAGCAGGACGAGTTCGTCCTGCGGCAGGGCCACCAGCGCCGGCGGCGGGGTGCCGAGGATGCGCTCCGCCTCGGCGGCGGCCGCGGCACCGGCCGCGGTGACCGCCACGACCTTGCGGCGGCGGTCGTCGGGGTGCGGGGTGCGGTCCACCAGGCCGCGCCGGGCCAGGTCGTCCACGACGAGCGTGATGTACGGGCGGTCCGACATGAGGTCGGACGCGAGTTCGCCCGGGGTGACGGGCGCGGCGGCGATCCGGCGCAGCGCCTTGACGCGGAAGAAGCTCATGCCGAGGGCGTCGGCCACCTCCCGGCGGCGCTCGTTGCGCTCCAGGACGAGGGTGCGCAGGTTGCGCCACACACGGGCCGGCGTCGCGTCGTTCATCTTGCCGCCGCCATCTCCCGGGGCTCCTCGGCCTCCAGGCGCTGCGCGGCCCGGGCCGCCGTGCCCGCGGCCCAGGAGCCCGTCGTCAGCCAGCCCAGCACCAGGACGACCACGCCGCAGCCGGTGATGATCCACCACGCCGTGATGTCGAGTCCGGCCGCCAGGGCCGCGCCGACGACGGCGACGCCCAGCGACTGGCCGACCTGACGGCTGGTGGAGGCCACGGCGGCGGCGACCCCCGCCTGGGAGCGCGGCATGCCGGAGACGGCGGTGTTGGTGATGGGGGCGTTGACGAAGCCGAAGCCGATGCCGAACAGGACGTACCCGGTGAAGAGCAGGATGTCCGAGGACTGGCCGTGCAGGGCGGCGAAGACCACGCCGCTCGCCGTCGTCGCGGTGCCCGCGAGCAGCAGCGGCAGCCGCGGCCCGCGGCTGCCGACCATGCGGCCGGACAGCGGGGCGAAGACGAGCGCCATGGCGGCCATCGGCAGCAGGTGCAGTCCGGCGTCCAGGGCGGACAGCTTGCGCACGTCCTGGAGGTACAGGGTGTTGAGGAAGAGGAAGCCGGCGAGCGCGGCGAAGGCGCTCACCGCTATCACCGTGGCCCCGCTGAACGGCGCGCTGCGGAAGAAGCGCGGGTCGATCAGCGGTTCCTTGCGCCGCCGTTCATAGCCGATCAGGGCCGCCGCCGAGCTCGCTGCGACGACCAGGCAGCCGATGATGAGGGGCGAGCCCCAGCCCGCTCCCGGCGCCTCGATGATCGCGTACGTCAGCGAGCCGAGCAGCGCGATGATCAGCAGCTGGCCGACGAGGTCGATGCGGCGGGGCCTGGGCGCCCGGGACTCGGGGACGAAGCGGGCGGTCAGCACCAGGGCGAGGAGCCCGATGGGCAGGTTGATCCAGAACACCGAGCGCCAGCCGATGGACTCCACCAGCGCGCCCCCGACGATCGGGCCGGCCGCCATGCTGATGCCGACGACGCCGCCCCACACACCGATGGCCCGCGCCCGCTCCCGCGGGTCGGTGAAGACGTTGGTGATGATCGACATCGCGACGGGGTTGAGCATCGAGCCGCCGACCGCCTGGAGCATCCGGAAGACCACCAGCCACTCCAGGCTGGGCGCGATGCTGCACAGGCCCGAGGCCACCGTGAAGATCACCAGACCGAGGCGGAAGATCCGGCGCCGTCCGATCCGGTCCGCGGTCGATCCGGAGAGCATCAGGAGCGAGGCCAGCACCAGGGTGTAGGCGTCGATGGTCCACTGCAGTCCGGAGATCGAGGCGTGCAGATCGGCGCGCATGGACGGCAGGGCCACGTTGAGGATCGTGTTGTCGAGGCTGACGATGAGCAGACTCATGCAGCAAATGGCCAGCACCAGCAGACGCCTGCGGTGGCTGAGCTCCGGCATCGGTACCCCGTCCGCTCCGCCGGGACCGCCGTCCCGGACTTTGGTTCTACTTGTGTAATCATTTCAATCTACACCCACCCCGCTCCCCGGTCTCCCGCGCATACGCGAGAATGGGCGCATGACTGCAGACGCCATCACCGCCCCACCGCTCGCGATCGGCCCGCACACCGTGTGGCCGCCTGTGGTGCTGGCACCGATGGCCGGGATCACCAACGCCCCCTTCCGCACGCTGTGCCGGGAGTTCTCCGGGGGCAAGGGGCTCTTCGTCTCCGAGATGATCACGACCCGCGCGCTGGTCGAGCGGAACGAGAAGACGATGCAGCTCATCCACTTCGACGCTGCCGAGAAGCCGCGCTCGATCCAGCTGTACGGCGTCGATCCGGTCACCGTCGGCAAGGCCGTCCGCATGATCGTCGACGAGGACCTGGCCGATCACATCGACCTCAACTTCGGCTGCCCGGTCCCCAAGGTGACCCGCAAGGGCGGCGGCGCGGCCCTGCCGTACAAGCGCAACCTGCTGCGCAACCTGCTGCGCGAGGCGGTCGGCAACGCCGGTTCGCTGCCCGTCACGATCAAGATGCGCAAGGGCATCGACGACGACCACCTCACCTACCTCGACGCCGGCCGCATCGCGGTCGAGGAGGGCGTCGCGGCCGTCGCCCTGCACGGCCGCTCCGCCGCGGAGCACTACGGCGGCACCGCCGACTGGGAGTCGATCGCCCGCCTCAAGGAGCACGTCCCGGAGATCCCCGTGCTCGGCAACGGTGACATCTGGAGCGCCGAGGACGCGGTGCGCATGATGCGCGAGACCGGCTGCGACGGAGTTGTCGTCGGCCGCGGCTGCCTCGGCCGGCCCTGGATCTTCGGCGACCTCGTGGCGGCGTTCGAGGGTGACGGCGGCGGGGCCCCGGCGGCCCCCGCGCTACGTGAGGTCGCGGCGGTGATGCGCCGCCACGCGGAGCTGCTGGGGGAGTGGCTGGGTGACGAGGCGCGCGGTGTCATCGACTTCCGCAAACACGTCCCCTGGTACACCAAGGGCTTCTCGGTGGGCTCGGAGATGCGCCGCAGGCTCGCCATGGCCTCCTCCCTGGCGGAGCTCGACGAGCACCTGAACGCTCTCGAACTCGACCAGGATTGGCCGGATGGCGCCGAGGGCCCGCGTGGCCGTACCGCCGGCGGCAAGCGCGTCGTGCTCCCGGACGGCTGGCTTGAGGACCCGTACGACTGCTCGGTGGTCGTCGGCGCCGACGCGGAACTGGACACTTCCGGCGGCTGAGGGCATTCCGTCCGGCGGCAGAGGTGTCCGCGGGGCCTGACGCGGTGTCGGCGGGGCGAGTGATTCTCGCCACGTCTGATAGGGGCATTGCTCAGATGAGCATGTCGAGTGTCACGTCATCTCTCTTAGGGGTGGCACTGAGTGCCGTCGTTGTCGTCGCCATCCGGTCAAGGCATCCCTCGCATGGAGTAACAGATTCCGCCTGTGGTGATCACGTGGCGGCATCATGTGTTCGAGGATTGAATGCATCCGTGGCCCACCCGAATCGGTCCGGCGCTTTCGATCTATCGGCCGATGGGTGGTTACAGCCGTGTGACCTGGTGATGGACGTACTGCAGTGCCTTAGGGATGGGTACGCTCCCCGCCGTCAGGGCATCCCGGCCGCGAGGAGCGAGTCCCGTGTCGGAAGAACAAGAAATCCAGAAGTTCGTCTACGACTTCACTGAGGGCAACAAAGACCTCAAGGACCTTCTCGGCGGCAAGGGCGCCAACCTCGCCGAGATGACCAACCTCGGCCTGCCCGTCCCTCCGGGCTTCACGATCACCACCGAGGCCTGCAAGGTCTACCTGGGATCCGGCGCCGAGCCCGCGGCCCTGCGCGACGAGGTGAGTGCGCACCTCGACGCGCTGGAACAGCGGATGGGCAAGAAGCTCGGCCGGCCGGACAACCCTCTTCTGGTCTCCGTGCGTTCCGGGGCGAAGTTCAGCATGCCCGGCATGATGGACACCGTCCTCAACATCGGCCTGTCCGACGAATCCGTGGCCGGGCTCGCGGCGCAGGCCGGCGACGAGCGCTTCGCCTGGGACTCCTACCGCCGCCTGATCCAGATGTTCGGCAAGACCGTGCTGGGCGTGGACGGCGACCTCTTCGAGGAGGCCCTGGAGGACGCCAAGCGCGCCAAGGCCACCCACAACGACCTGGACCTCGACACCGCCGACCTCCGGGGCCTGGTCGAGCAGTTCAAGGCCGTGGTGGCCAAGGAGACCGGCCGGGACTTCCCGCAGGACCCGCGCGAGCAGATGGACATGGCCGTGAGGGCCGTCTTCGAATCGTGGAACGGCGAGCGCGCCATTCTCTACCGCCGCCAGGAGCGCATCCCCGGCGACCTCGGTACGGCGGTCAACATCTGCTCCATGGTCTTCGGCAACCTGGGCCCCGACTCCGGCACCGGCGTCGCCTTCACCCGTGACCCCGCGACCGGCCACCAGGGCGTGTACGGCGACTACCTGTGCAACGCGCAGGGCGAGGACGTCGTCGCGGGCATCCGCAACACCGTCCCGCTCGCCGAGCTGGAGCAGCTCGACAAGGCCTCCTACGACCAGCTCATGAAGATCATGGAGACCCTCGAGACGCACTACAGGGACCTGTGCGACATCGAGTTCACCATCGAGCGCGGCAAGCTGTGGATGCTGCAGACCCGCGTCGGCAAGCGCACCGCGGCCGCGGCCTTCCGCATCGCCACCCAGTTGGTCGACCAGGGGCTCATCGACGAGGCCGAGGCCCTGCAGCGGGTCAACGGCGCCCAGCTGGCGCAGCTGATGTTCCCGCGCTTCGACGAGAAGGCGAAGTCCGAGCGGATCGGCTGGGGCATCGCCGCCTCGCCGGGCGCGGCGGTCGGCAAGGCCGTCTTCGACTCGTACACCGCGGTGAAGTGGTCGCGCTCCGGCGAGAAGGTCATCCTCATCCGCCGTGAGACCAACCCCGACGACCTCAACGGCATGATCGCCGCCGAGGGCATCCTCACCTCGCGCGGCGGCAAGACCTCGCACGCGGCCGTCGTCGCCCGCGGCATGGGCAAGACCTGCGTCTGCGGAGCCGAGGAGCTGGAGGTCGACACGAAGCGGCGGCGGATGACGGCGCCGGGCGGGATCGTCGTCGAGGAAGGCGACGTCGTCTCCATCGACGGCTCCTCCGGCAAGGTCTACCTCGGCACCGTCCCCGTCGTGCCGTCCCCGGTCGTGGAGTACTTCGAGGGCCGCATGCACGCGGGCGCCGACGACGCCGACGAACTCGTGCAGGCGGTGCACCGGATCATGGCGTACGCCGACCGCGTCCGCCGGCTGCGGGTGCGCGCCAACGCCGACAACGCCGAGGACGCCTTGCGCGCCCGCCGTTTCGGCGCCCAGGGCATCGGCCTGTGCCGTACCGAGCACATGTTCCTCGGCGAGCGCCGCGAGCTCGTCGAGCGGCTGATCCTGGCCGACACCGACACCGAGCGCGATCAGGCACTGGACGCCCTGCTGCCGCTTCAGCGGTCCGACTTCGTCGAGCTCTTCGAGGCGATGGACGGCCTGCCGGTGACCGTGCGCCTGCTCGATCCGCCGCTGCACGAGTTCCTGCCCGACATCACCGAGCTGTCGGTGCGCGTCGCCCTCGCCGAGTCCCGCAAGGACGCCAACGAGAACGACCTGCGGCTGCTCCAGGCCGTCCACAAGCTCCACGAGCAGAATCCGATGCTGGGTCTGCGCGGCGTACGCCTCGGCCTGGTCATTCCGGGCCTGTTCGCGATGCAGGTGCAGGCGATCGCCGAGGCCGCGGCCGAGCGCAAGAACGCCAAGGGCGACCCGCGGGTCGAGATCATGATCCCGCTGGTGGGCACCGTCCAGGAGCTGGAGATCGTCCGCGACGAGGCCGAGGGCGTCATCGCCGAGGTCGAGGCCGCCACCGGTACCGAGCTCAAACTCGCGCTCGGCACGATGATCGAGCTGCCCCGGGCCGCCCTGACCGCCGCGCAGATCGCCGAGGCCGCGGAGTTCTTCTCCTTCGGCACCAACGACCTGACCCAGACCGTCTGGGGCTTCTCCCGCGACGACGTGGAGGCCAGCTTCTTCACGGCCTACCTGGAGAAGGGCATCTTCGGGGTCTCCCCGTTCGAGACCATCGACCGCGACGGCGTCGGCTCGCTGGTGAAGTCCGCCGCCGAGGCCGGTCGGGCCACCCGGCCCGGTCTCAAGCTGGGCGTCTGCGGAGAGCACGGCGGCGACCCCGAGTCCGTCCACTTCTTCCACGAGGTGGGCCTGGACTACGTCTCCTGCTCCCCGTTCCGCATCCCCGTCGCCCGCCTGGAGGCGGGCCGTGCCGCCGCCCAGAACAGGGGCAATGGCAGCCGGTGAGCACCCCGGCGCCGTAGGACCATCTCCCACCCTCACCGGGGGCGGCACCTTGTGCGAAGGTGCCGCCCCCGCTCCCCCTGGCCGCCGCCGCGGGCGTACTGCTCCTGCGGGGGGCGGGAGCGGGGATCTGGTCGGCGTCCCGGGCCGGCGACGCGCTCGGTGTCCGCGGGGAAGCCTGGGAGGCGGCACCGCGGATCGCGTCCCACGACCCGCTGGGCGTCGGGCTCGACCGTGCCGGCGCGGTCGAGCCCGCTGACGTCCCCGGCAACCTGTAGCTGAACCGACTGGTGGAGACCGGCCCCGCCGGACTGCTGGGCGTGCTCGGCATCACGGTGGTCGCTTTGTTGTGCGCGGCCCGGGCCGCGCGCGAGAAGTCGGTGATCGGGACCGCGGGACGGGCCGCCCTCACCGGGTTCTCCCTGAGCGGGGTGATGGACCACCCCGCTCACCAGGACCGGATCGCCACCCTGCTCCGGCTCGTCCTGGGTCTCGTCATGGCCGAGGCGCCCGCCGGCCCGCGCCGTTTCGCCGCACCCCTGCCCGCGCCCCGGCACGGTGTACGGCCCGGTCCCGGCCGCCCGGCGGCACCGCTGCCGGTCCTCGCACGACGGGCGGAAGCGGGTATGCGACGCCCGTCAGCTGCTCGGAGACCGCCCCACGCATCCCGCCCGGCCCGCCAGGACGGATCGGGCGCAGCGCACCGGCAGCGTGCCCTCCTCCGCGGCCCGGGCGACGACGCGGTTGCCGATACCGGCCAGGCGCTCGGCGACCTCGCGGTTCCTCGCTCCGGGGTACGCCTGGAACACGCCCGGCGATCGCGTGCGTTCGGCTGGGGACGCTGACCCCACGCCCGCCCGGGGTGTCCGCCAAGCGCAGGTGGTCGACACACCGCCGTTCATGCCCGCATTGTCGACTAGCAGGTCCAGCCGGTCGGCGTCGTACTCCCTCGCGAAGGCGCCTACCGAGGACGAGTCGCCGAGGTCCAGGTGGCCCGCGCGGGCCGGTTCACGTGGGGGGGGGGGGCACAAGACCGGTGCCGCTGTTCGCGCCCGTGACGGCGGCGATGCGGCCGCCCGGATCGGGTCTGCCGTTCGCGGTCCTGGCCATGGCAGCCGGCGCGGGGCCGGCGCGGGGCCGCCGCGCGCCGCCGGAAGCGGGCGCGGCGGCCCTCCGGCTGTCAGGAGTGGGGAGGCCGGTTCTCGCCCGAGTCGCCCGTGCCGTACTCGTCGCTCAGCTTGTCCTGGGCGGTGTCGACCTGGCGCTGGTACTTGCCGCCGGTCCTCTCGTCGAGCGTGTCGCCACCCTTGTCGATGCCCTTCTGGGCCTGACTCTCGTGGCCCTTCAGCTTGGCCTTGATCTTGTCCAACATGGACATCGCTGTCCTCCTTGCCGTGAGCTGGCACTCCTCCCAGCATCACCGCCCCGCCGAAGATCCGCATCCGGAGCCGCACCCAATGCCGCAGGTGGGGAGCGGTTCAGCGGGCCCCGCGGCACTCATCGCAGTGCCCGTGCGACGCCCTGCTCCCGGGGTCCGAGGAACCGCGGGTCCGGGGTGAGGACGGCGTCGACGGCGGCCTTGGCGGCGCCGGCGATCTCGCGGGCCCCGCCGTAGTACCAGGTGACGTCGCGGGGTTCGTCGACGCCGATCCCGTACGCGTCGATGCCCGCGGCGCCGCACAGCGCGAGCGCCCGGCGGATGTGGAAGCCCTGGCTGACCAGGAGCGCGTGGTCGACGCCGAAGATGCGCTTGGCGCGGGTGCAGGAGTCCCAGGTGTCGAAGCCGGCGTAGTCCAGCACGACCTTCGCGCGGGGGACGCCGTGCGCGGCGAGGTAGGCGCGCATGGCGGTCGGCTCGTCGTAGTCGGTACGGCTGTTGTCGCCGGTGACGAGGACCGCCCGCACCCTCCCGGCGGCGTACAGGGCCGAGGCCGCGTCGAGCCGGTGGGCCAGATACGGCGAAGGCTCGCCGTTCCACAGCCCGGCGCCGAAGACGACCGCGACCGGCTCGGCGGGAGCGTCGGCCAGGGTGCGGACCCGTGGGTCCGAGTCGAGTTGGAGCCATGTGGCGGGCAGCAGCGCCAGCACGCACACCGCCACCGCAGCGCGCAGCAACCGCCGCTTGCCCCGTCTGGACCTGGGCAGCCGTGCCGCCAGGGCCCTCACTCCCGTCCGTGCTTTCTTGCGCAAACGCTTCACGCCCGAGTCGACGCCGCCCACGTCCCTGCGGTTCCATGATGATCGTGCGAGACGACCACTCCCGCCTCCCGTTCTTCGTGTACGGGACCTTGCGGCCCGGCGAGATCAACCACTCCTGGCTGCTGCGCGGCCGCATCGTCACCGAGACCCCGGCCGTGCTCCACGGCGCCCTGCTGTTCGACGGCCCGGGCTACCCCTACGCCGTGCCCGACGCGCGCGGCCACATCCAGGGCGATGTCGTGCAGCCCGTCGACGACCTCTACGAGGACGTACTCGCCGACCTCGACCGGCTGGAGGAGTACACGCCCGGCGCGGCCGGCAATCTCTACGAACGCGTCGTCCGCGATGTCCGCACCTACGCCGGCCAGACGCTCCCCGTCTGGGTGTACCTCGCCGCGCCCGCCCACGAACGCGACCTGCGCGCCTCCGGCCGCCCCATCCACGGCGGCGACTGGAAACACCGCTGACCCCGCTGAACCGGAGGTCCGGAGGCGGGCGGTGGCGGGCGGAAAACCCGCCGCACACGCCGCCGTCATGTCCGTGCAACGGCACCGCAACCCCGCGTGGGCACACTCGCCGCATGACGGCACTGGAACCCCCGCTCCACGGCGTTGACGGACCGGACCGTTTCGACAGCACGCAACAGCTCCTGGCCCTGATCACCGCGCAGCTCAGCAGCCAGTTGTCGCGGGTGACGCTGAACGGGTCCGGCCGGCCCCCGGCGCTGGTGGTCGTCGCGCACGGCAGCCGCGACCCCGGGTCGCCGCGGACGGCGCACGCGCTGGTGGACGCGGTCAGGGCGCTGCGGCCCGGTCTGACGGTGCGTCTCGGCCATCTGGAACTCGACGAGCCGCTGCTCGACGACACCCTTGCCGCGCTGCGCGGGGCTGCCGTGCTGGTCCCGCTCATGCCGGCGCACGGCCACCACGTCACCGCCGGCATCCCGCGGGTCCTGGCCCGCGCCGCGCACCTCGGTGGCCGGATCGCCGCGCCGCTGGGGCCGCACGCGCTGCTGGCGGAGGCGCTGCACGACCGGCTGACCGAGGCCGGCTGGCGCGTCCCGCGGCCGCAGGCCGCGCACCGAGCGGCGGTCGTGCTGGCCGCCGCCGGATCGAGCGACCCGCGGTCGGCGCGGGACACGGCGCGCACCGCGGCCCTGTTGCAGGCGCGGCTGGGCGGCGGGGTCCCGGTGGTCCCGGCGTACGCGACCGCCGGGCCCGGTGTCGCCGACGCCGTGCGCGAGCTGGCCGCGGCAGGCCGCCGCGACGTCGCCGTGGCCTCGTGCTTCGCCGCGCCCGGCCGTTTCGCCGCCGCCGCGGCGGCCGCCGCGCCCGGCATCGCCGCCGCGCCGCTGGGCGCCCACCCGTCGGTGGCGGCGCTGGTGCTGCACCGCTACGACCAGGCACTGTCCGTCCTCGACGGTCGCGCCGGAGACCACGTCACCGCCTCGACCCGGCTGGCCACGGCGTAGGCACCGGCGCGGTGCCCCGCCGGATACTGTCGCCGTATGGACCCGAACCACCAGGCAGCGGACGAGTACGCCCCCTACAGCGAGGCCGACACCGAGCGCTTTGTGTCCGAGCCCGACAAGCGGCCCGGCCGCACCTCGTTCCAGCGGGACCGCGCGCGCATGCTGCACTCGGCCGGGCTGCGCAAGCTCGCCGGCAAGACCCAGGTGGTGGACCCGGTCGACGACGAACGGGCGATCAACAGCAGCCCGCGCACCCGGCTCACCCACAGCCTGGAGTGCGCCCAGGTCGGCCGGGAGCTCGGTGCCGCGCTCGGCTGCGACCCGGACCTGGTGGAGACCGCCTGCCTGGCGCACGACATCGGCCACCCGCCCTTCGGCCACAACGGCGAGATGGTGCTCGCCGAGGTGGCCCAGGACTGCGGGGGCTTCGAGGGGAACGCGCAGAGCCTGCGCATCATCACCCGCCTGGAGCCCAAGCGCTTCGCGCACGCCGACGACGGCACCCTGGTCAGCGTCGGCCTCAACCTCACCCGAGCGGCCCTGGACGCCGCCACCAAGTACCCCTGGCCCCGCGGCGGCCATCCCACGCAGCAGGGCAGTCCCAAGTTCGGGGTGTACGAGGACGACCTGCCGGTCTTCGCGTGGCTGCGCAGTACCGCCCCGGCGGACCGCCCGTACGGGCAGTGCTTCGAGGCCCAGGTCATGGACTGGGCGGACGACGTGGCGTACTCCGTCCACGACGTCGAGGACAGCCTGCACGCCGGTCACCTGGACCCGGCCGTGCTGCTCGCCGAGCCCGAGCGGCGCGAGATCTTCGCCGTGGCCGCCGGGCGCTACGCGCCGGGCGCCGCCGAGGACGAACTCGCCGAGGCCCTGGACCGGTTGCTGGACATGGAATGGTGGCCGCACGGCTTCGACGGCTCGGCCATCGCGCAGGCCCGGTTGAAGGACGCCACCTCGCAGCTCATCGGCCGGTTCTGCCTCGCCGCCGAGCGCGCCACCCGGGACGCCTACGGCACCGGCCGGCTCACCCGCTACCGCGCCCAGCTGGTCGTCCCGCGCGAGCAGCGGCTGGAGTGCGCGGTGCTCAAGGCGGTCGCGGACCGCTACGTGATGCAGCGCGAGGCGCAGGAGCGGCGGCGCGCCCAGCAGCGGGTGGTGATCGGCGAGCTGGCAGAGGCGCTGCTCGCGCGGGCGCCCGAGGGGCTGGACCCGCAGTTCCGCGGGATGTTCGACGCGGCCAAGGACGACCGGGCCCGCAAGCGGGCGGTCGTCGACCAGATCGCCTCCCTCACCGACTCCGCGGCGACCGCCTTGCACGCCCGGCTCACCGCCACGCGGTGAGCCCCTGGCGGGCCCCCGGCCGCCCCCTGGAGTGCGTCCGGGATATGCCCGCCCCGGCGCGGCACTCTTCCCGTGGGCCGTGCCGTGCGGGACGCTCACATGACTGGCAATTGCCAGAGGGAGGGCACCCGGGCACCCGAGGGACTTTCAGGGAGGCGCACAGTGGTGGACGCAGACCAGACATTCGTCATCGTCGGGGCGGGACTCGCGGGGGCGAAAGCGGCCGAGACGCTTCGCTCCGAGGGGTTCACCGGCCGCGTGATACTGATCGGGGACGAGCGCGACCACCCGTACGAGCGCCCGCCGCTGTCCAAGGGGTTCCTCCTGGGCAACGAGGAGCGCGACTCGGTCTTCGTCCATCCCGCGGCCTGGTACGCCGAGCACGACGTGGAGCTCCACCTCGGCCAGCCGGTCACCGGCCTGGACCGGGCCGCCAAGCGCATCGCGCTCGGTGACGGCACCTCCATCCCGTACGACAAGCTGCTGCTGGCCACCGGGGCCGAGCCGCGCCGGCTGGACATCCCCGGCACCGATCTCGCGGGCGTGCACCACCTGCGCAGGCTCGCGCACGCCGAGCGGCTGAAGAACGTGCTGACCACCCTCGGCCGGGAGAACGGTCACCTGGTCATCGCCGGGGCGGGCTGGATCGGGCTCGAGGTCGCGGCGGCCGCCCGGGGCTACGGCGTCGAGGTCACCGTGGTGGAGGCACAGCCGTGCCCGCTGCACTCGGTGCTCGGCCCCGAGCTGGGCGAGGTCTTCGCGGACCTGCACCGCGAGCACGGCGTGCGGTTCCACTTCGGCGCCCGGCTCACCGAGATCATCGGCCAGGACGGCATGGTGCTGTCCGCCCTCACCGACGACGGCGAGGAGCATCCCGCCCACGACGTGCTCGCCGCCATCGGCGCCGCGCCGCGCACCGCCCTCGCCGAGGCCGCAGGGCTCACCCTCGCCGACCGCGCGGCCGGCGGCGGCATCGCGGTCGACGCGTCACTGCGCACCTCCGACCCCGACATCTTCGCGGCGGGTGACGTCGCCAACGCCGAACACCCGTTGCTGGGAGGCCGGTTGCGGGTAGAGCACTGGGCGAACGCGCTGAACAGCGGGCCGGTGGCGGCGCGCGCGATGCTGGGGAAGGAGGTGAGCTACGACCGCGTCCCGTACTTCTTCACCGACCAGTACGACCTGGGCATGGAGTTCTCCGGGCACGCCGCCCCGGGCACGTACGACCAGGTGCTGGCCCGCGGCGACGTCGGCAAGCGGCAGTTCATCGCCTTCTGGCTGCGCGAGGGCCAGGTGCTGGCCGGGATGAACGTCAATGTGTGGGACGTCACCGACAGCATCCAGAAACTCATCCGCTCCGGCCGCCGGGTCGACGCCGAGGCGCTGGCCGACCCCACGGTGCCGCTGAACTCCCTCCTGGAATGAGCGCGGGCACGGTCGCCTAGCATGGTCTCCATGGAGTTCCGTACCGCTGTCGTGCCCGTCGAGGAGATCTTCGATCTTCGCTGGACCGTGCTGAGGCCGGGACTCCCGCGTGAATCCGCGATCTTCATCGAGGACGGCCACCCGGCCGCGTTCCACATGGCGGGCTACGACGGCGACGGGGCCCTCGCCCCGATCGTGACATGTGTCACGCTCTTCCCCGAGCGGCTGCCGGGGCACCACGAGGCCGCGTACCGCATCCGCGGCATGGCCACCGCCGCCGAGGCGCGAGGCCGCGGTCTGGGCTCCGCCCTGCTGGGCGCGGCCCTGGCGGAGGCCCGGGAGCGCGGTGCGGAGCTGGTCTGGTGCAACGGCCGCACCTCGGCCCGCGGCTTCTGGGAGGGCCAGGGTTTCACGGCGGTGGGTGACGAGTTCGTCCTGCAGCCCGCGGGCCCGCACTACCTGTTCGTCGCCAAGCTGGTCTGACCGCGCGCGGGTGGCGCCGTAGAATCTCCGTGTGGCAGGGCGGATCAGGGACGAGGACGTCAAGGCGGTGCGGGACGCGGTCCCGATCGACGCCGTCGTCTCGGAGTACCTGCAGCTCAGGAACGCCGGCGGAGGCAATCTCAAGGGCCTGTGCCCCTTCCACGACGAGAAGTCCCCCTCCTTCCAGGTGAGCCCCAGCAAGGGGCTGTACCACTGCTTCGGCTGCCAGGAGGGCGGCGACACCCTCGACTTCGTGATGAAGGTCGACCACCTGTCCTTCTCCGAGGCCGTCGAGCGGCTGGCCGCCGTCGCCGGGATCACCCTGCGGTACGAGGACGGCGGCTACACGCCCGGCCGCCAGCAGGGCGAGCGCATCCGCCTCATCGAGGCGCACAAGGCCGCCGCGCAGTTCTACGTGGAGCAGCTCGGCGGCGCCGAGGCCGAGATCGGCCGGAAATTCCTCGCCGAGCGCGGCTTCGACCAGGCGGCGGCCGAGCACTTCGGCGTCGGCTACGCCCCGGCCGGCTGGGACCACCTGGTGCGCTTCCTGCGCGGCAAGGGCTTCAGCGACCGTGAGCTGATCGTCTCCGGCCTGGCCAGCGAGAGCCGTCGCGGCGGGGCGATCGACCGCTTCCGCGGCCGGCTGATCTGGCCGATCCGCGACATCACCGGCGAGGTCATCGGCTTCGGTGCGCGCAGGCTCCGCGAGGACGACACGGGGCCGAAGTATCTCAACACGCCCGAGACGCCGATCTACAAGAAGTCGCAGGTCCTGTACGGCATCGACCTGGCCAAGAAGGAGATCGCCCGCACCAGCCGGGCCGTCGTCGTCGAGGGCTACACCGACGTCATGGCCTGCCACCTCGCCGGCGTCACCACCGCCATCGCGACCTGCGGCACCTCCTTCGGCGGCGACCACATCAAGATCCTGCGCCGGCTGCTGATGGACAACGCCAACGCCGAGGTGGTCTTCACCTTCGACGGCGACGACGCCGGCCAGAAGGCCGCCCTGCGCGCCTTCGAGGACGACCAGAAGTTCGCCGCCGAGACCTCCATCGCGATCACGCCCGGCGGCATGGACCCGTGCGACCTGCGCCTGGCCGAGGGCGACGCGGCCGTGGAGCGGCTGGTCGACTCCCGTACGCCGCTGTTCGCGTTCGCCCTGCGCTCGGCGGTGGCCCGCTACAACCTGGAGACCGCCGAGGGCCGCGCCTCCGCGCTGGAGGCGGGCGCGCCCATCGTCGCCGGCATCAAGAACTCCGCCATCCAGCACGAGTACGCCGTCCAGCTCGCCGGCATGCTGGGCATCCTGGACACCCAGTTCGTCGTGCGCCGGGTGAGTCAACTCGCCCGCTGGCAGCGCGAACGCCGCCAGTCCGGGGCGGGACCCGCGGGGCCCCGCACGGCACGGCCCTCGGCGGCCCAGGCCGGCCCCGCCGCGCCCGCGGGCCCCCGCGGCCCGCGGCTTGACATGCGCAGCCCCGCCCAGCGCGTCGAGCGTGAGCTGCTGAAACTCGCCCTCCAATACCCGGAGTTGGTCTCGCCCGCGTTCGACGCGTACGGCGAGGACGAGTTCACCGCCCCGCCCTACGTCGCCGTGCGCCGAGCCATCATCGAGGCGGGCGGCGCCGAGTCCGCCGACGCGCAGTTCCTGACCCGGGTCCGCGACGTCGCCCCGGACGACACCGTGCGCTCGCTGGTCACCGAGCTCGCCGTGGAGCCCGTCCAGCACAAGACCCCCGAGGTCTACGCCGGCAAGATCCTCGTCGACGTACGCCGCCAGGCCGTCGCCCGCCGCCTCGCCCAGCTCAACGCCGACCACACCCGGCTCACCGCCCAGGGCCCGCGCGCCGACCAGGACCAGCTCACGGCGATCGGCGGCGAGCTGTGGGCCCTCCAGCAGTACGACCACCGCCTGCGCGAACAGGGCGCCGCCGCGCTGTAGCCGCCGCGGGCGTCCGGAGGGACGCACGCAGCACCACTGGCGGGGAGACGCGCCTGCCCCTCGCGCCGAGGGGGCCAAGTGCAGCCGACCGGGGTGCGGAGGCTCTTGGCGGCCGCGCCCGGAGCGCAGGGCCACGGCGACCCGTCGGCACGCGGCTGCCCCGGGCGGCCCCTCGGGCGGCCCGCAGCGATGCCGCATCGGCGCGGGCCGGCAGGTCCCGGCGGTGCTTCCCGGCGACATCCCGCAGGCCGTCCGCCTCACCGGGGCACGTCCGGCCCGGGAAGGTCCCGCCGCGCCGCGCTGCGGTGTGATCGCCGCGTCGCCCTCGGTCACATCCGCCCGGAAAAAGCGGCGCACGACCCTCGTGGGCTCGGTGTGCCGTACGCCACACTGGGGGCGGTGCAAGAGTCCTCGGAGCGCGGAATTCCGGGAGGCGCCGACGCCGGCGCCCAGGGAGTACCGCTGACGGCGAACTCCCGGACGGGCCGCGGCGAGGGCGCCGCAACCGTTCCGCTGTCGCGCGCCTCCGAGCCCGTGGTTGCGCTCACCGTGGAGGTCGCTCCCGTGCAGATCCAGGCCCTTACATCCCCGGCCCGTGTGACGGACGACCTGCTGGAACGGGTCCCGGAGCAGCATCACGCCGCCCTGCACCCGGAAGGCGCCGCCGCGCCCGGTACGGACCCCGGGGCGTCGCTGGAGCAGGACCCGGAGGCCGGCCCGGAGGCGGACCCGGACCCCGAATCGGACCAGGACCCGGACCCCGACTCGGAGCCCGACGACCCGGGCCCGGTACGGCCGTTCAGGGAGGAAGTGGCGGGGCCGTCCGCCGACCTGTTCCGGCAGTACCTGCGGGAGATCGGCCGCATACCCCTGCTCACCGCCGTCGAGGAGGTCGAACTCGCCCGCCGGGTCGAGGCGGGCCTGTTCGCCGAGGAGAAACTGAGCAGCACCCCGGATCTCGACTCGCGGCTCGCCGTCGATCTGGACCGCCTGGTCGTCCTCGGCCGGATGGCCAAGCGCCGGCTCATCGAGGCCAATCTCCGCCTCGTCGTCTCCGTCGCCAAGCGCTACATCGGCCGCGGCCTGACCATGCTCGACCTGGTGCAGGAGGGCAATCTCGGCCTGATCCGCGCCGTGGAGAAGTTCGACTACGCCCGCGGCTACAAGTTCTCCACCTACGCGACCTGGTGGATCCGCCAGGCCATGAGCCGCGCCCTGGCCGACCAGGCCCGCACCATCCGCGTCCCGGTGCACGTGGTGGAGCTCATCAACCGCGTCGTCCGTGTCCAGCGCCGGCTGCTCCAGGAACGCGGCTACGAGCCCGGCAACGAAGAGGTCGCCGCCCACCTCGACATCCCGCCCGAGCGCGTCGCCGAGGTCCTGCGTCTCGCCCAGGAGCCCGTCTCCCTGCACGCCCCCGTGGGCGAGGAGGACGACGTCGCCCTCGGGGACCTCATCGAGGACGGCGACGCCGCCTCGCCCGTGGAGTCCGCCGCCTTCCTGCTCCTGCGCGAGCACCTGGAGGCCGTTCTGTCCACCCTCGGCGAGCGCGAACGCAAGGTCGTCCAGCTGCGCTACGGCCTCGACGACGGCCGTCCGCGCACCCTGGAGGAGATCGGCCGCATCTTCGGCGTCACGCGCGAGCGCATCCGCCAGATCGAGTCCAAGACCCTCAACAAGCTCCGCGACCACGCCTTCGCCGACCAGCTCCGCGGCTACCTGGACTGATCGCCACCCCGCCCTGACACAACGGAAGGACCCCCGGCGAGCGCTCCGCCGGGGGTCCTTGTGCGCTCGCCGTGCCGCGGTCAGTCGACCTCCGCGACCGCCTGGGCGAACTGCGCCGCGTACAGCCGCGCGTAGGCGCCGTTCTTGAGCAACAGCTCCTCGTGGGTGCCCTGTTCGACGATGTCGCCGCTCTCCATGACGAGGATGACGTCCGCGTCGCGGATCGTGGAGAGCCGGTGGGCGATCACGAAGCTGGTACGGCCGTGGCTGAGCCGGGCCATCGCCCGCTGGATCAGCACCTCGGTGCGGGTGTCGACCGAGCTGGTCGCCTCGTCGAGGACGAGGATGACCGGATCGGACAGGAACGCCCGCGCGATGGTGATCAGCTGCTTCTCGCCGGCGCTGACGCCCGTGCCCTCGTCGTCGATGACGGTGTCGTAGCCGTCCGGGAGGGTGCGGATGAAGCGGTCGGCGTGCGCGGCGCGCGCGGCCTCCTCGACCTCCTCGCGGCTGCTGCCGTCGGTGCCGTACGCGATGTTCTCCGCGATCGTGCCGCCGAACAGCCAGGTGTCCTGGAGCACCATGCCGATACCGGACCGCAGTTCCGCCCGGGACATGGTCGCGATGTCGGTGCCGTCCAGCGTGATCCGGCCGCCGGTGACCTCGTAGAACCGCATCAGCAGATTGACCAGGGTGGTCTTGCCCGCGCCGGTCGGGCCGACGATGGCCACGGTGTGACCGGGCTCGACGGCCAGTGACAGGTCGTCAATGAGGGGCTTGTCGGGCTCGTAGCGGAAGGCGACGTCCTCGAAGCGGACCTCGCCGCGCAGTTCCTTGCGCAGGCTCAGCGTCTTCGGGTCGGCGCTCTGCTCCGGCGCGTCGAGGAGTTCGAAGACCCGCTCGGCGGACGCCACGCCGGACTGCACCAGGTTGGACATGCTCGCCACCTGGGTCAGCGGCTGGCTGAACTGCCGGGAGTACTGGATGAACGCCTGCACGTCGCCGATGGACAGCGCGCCGCTGGCCACCCGCAGACCGCCGACGACCGCCACCAGGATGTAGTTGATGTTGCCGATGAACATCATCGCGGGCTGGATGATGCCGGAGATGAACTGCGCCCGGAATCCCGACTCGTAGAGCGCATCGTTCTGCTCGCGGAAGGCCTGCGCCGACTCCTCCTGGCGGCCGAAGACCTTCACCAGGGTGTGCCCGGTGTACATCTCCTCGATATGGGCGTTGAGCTTGCCCGTGATCCGCCACTGCGCGACGAACTGCGGCTGCGCGCGCTTGCCGACGGCGGTGGCGACCACCACCGACAGCGGCACCGTGACCAGGGCCACCAGCGCCAGCAGCCACGAGATGGAGAACATCATCGCCAGCACGCCCACGATCGACAGCAGCGCGAAGATGATCTGGCCCAGCGTCTGCTGCATCGTCTGGCCGATGTTGTCGATGTCGTTGGTGGCCCGGCTCAGCACCTCGCCGCGCGGCTGCTGGTCGAAGTACGACAGCGGCAGCCGGGCCAGCTTCTCCTCGACGTCGCGGCGCAGCCGGTAGATCGAGCGCTGGATGATCCGGGTGGCCAGCCGGCCCTGGACGATCGCGAAGACCGCGGCGGCCGCGTAGACCGCGACGGCGATCAGCAGCACATGGCCCACCGCGCCGAAGTCGATGCCGTGGCCCGGGGTGAAGTCGATGGACCGGAGCAGGTCGGCGACGGTGTCGTTGCCCTGCTGCCGCAGGTGCGCGATCGCCGTGGCCTTGTCGCTTCCGGCGGGTATGGACCGGCCGATCACGCCCGCGAAGATCAGGTCGGTGGCACGGCCCAGGATGCGCGGGCCGACGACGTTGAGGCCGACGCCCAGCGTCGTGCAGGCCAGCATCGCGTACAGCAGGGTGCGTTCGGGGCGCATCAGCCCGAGCAGGCGCTTGCCCGAGCCCTTGAAGTCCATGGAGCGCTCGGTGGGCTGTCCGCCCATGAAGCGCATCGGTCCCGCCGCCGGCATCGGCCCGCGGCGGGGTGTGGGGACGCTCACGCGGCCTCCTTCTCGGTGAGCTGGGAGAGCACGATCTCCCGGTACGTCGGATTGCCGTCCATCAGCTCGTGATGGGTGCCGGTGCCCACGACCCGGCCCTCGTCGAGGACGACGATGCGGTCGGCGTCGCGGATCGTGCTGACCCGCTGGGCGACGATCACGACCGTGGTCTGCGCCGTCTGCCGGGTCAGCGCGCGCCGCAGGGCGGCGTCGGTCGCGTAGTCCAGCGCCGAGAAGGAGTCGTCGAACAGATAGATCAGCGGTTTGCGGACCAGGGCCCGGGCGATCGCCAGGCGCTGGCGCTGACCGCCGGAGACGTTGGTGCCGCCCTGGGCGATGGGGGCGTCGAGCCCGGAGCCGTCCTCGGCCAGCCGCTCCACGAAGTCTCGTGCCTGCGCGGTCTCCAGGGCCTGCCACAGCTCCTCGTCGGTCGCCTCCGGGTTGCCGTAGCGGAGGTTGGAGGCGACGGTGCCGGAGAAGAGGTACGGCTTCTGCGGGACGAGGGCGACGGTCTCGGCGAGCTCCACCGGATCCAGTTCGCGGACGTCGACCCCGTCGATCAGCACGCGGCCGCCCGTGGCGTCGAACAGCCGCGGCACCAGCCCCAGCAGGGTGCTCTTGCCGCTGCCGGTGGAGCCGATCACCGCAGTGGTCTCACCGGGCCGGGCGATCAGGCCGACGGCGTGCAGCACCTCGGCCTCGGCTCCCGGGTACTTGAAGTCGGCGGCGCGCAGCTCCAGCTCGCCGCGGCGCACCGGCAGCCGTACGGGCTGCGCGGGCGGCACGACGCTGGTCTCGGTGCCCAGCACGTCCTCGATGCGCTCGGCGCAGACCTCCGCGCGGGGCACCATCATCACCATGAAGGTCGCCATCATGATCGACATCAGGATCTGCATGAGATAGCTGATGAACGCGGTGAGCGCGCCGATCTGCATGCCCCCGCTGTCGATGCGGTGTGCGCCGAACCACAGGACGGCGACGCTCGTGAGGTTCACCACGGCCATCGCGACGGGGAACATCAGCGTCATCGTCCGGCCCGCGCGCAGCGAGACATCGGTCAGTTCGTCGTTGGCCTTGCCGAAGCGCTGCTGCTCGAAGTCGTCCTTCACGAAGGCCCGGATGACCCGGATGCCGGTGATCTGCTCGCGCAGGACCCGGTTGACCGTGTCCAGCCGCTGCTGCATCGAGCGGAACAGGGGGCGCAGCGTCCGTACGAGCAGCACGATCAGCACCGCCAGTACGGGCACGACCGCGAGCAGCAGGGAGGACAGCGGCACGTCCTGGCCGAGCGCCATGATGATGCCGCCGAAGCACATGATCGGGGCCGTGACCATCAGCGTGAAGGTCATCAGCACCAGCATCTGGACCTGCTGCACGTCATTGGTCGAGCGGGTGATCAGCGACGGGGCGCCGAACTGCCCGACCTCGCGCGCGGAGAAGAGCTGCACCCGGTCGAAGACCGCGGCGCGGATGTCCCGGCCGACGGCCATGGACGTACGGGCGCCGAAGAAGGTGGCGCCGACGGAGCAGGCGAGCTGCACGAGGGTGACGGCGAACATGATGCCGCCGAGCTTCAGGATGTAGCCCGTGTCCCCCTTCACGACACCGTTGTCGATGATGTCGGCGTTGAGGGTGGGCAGGTAGAGCATGGCGATGGTCGCCACGAGCTGGAGGACCACGAGCACGGCTATGGGGCGCCGGTACGGGCCCAGGTGGGAGCGGAGGAGTCGGATCAGCACGACCGCTGACCCTATAGTCCGAAGGTTGCCACGGGCACCCGGTTTACCGGGGTATTCCTCACACCCGGACAAACCCTGACGCACCCGCGTGCGCCCGGGGGATCAGCCCCCGAACGCCCCCGGATGCGTCTGCTCACGCACCGCGACGAACTGCTGCCGCACCGAGTGCCCGATCGCCCCGTCATCCGGCCCGGCGTCGACGACCGTGTACTCCGTCTGCTGCCAGTACGGGGGCTGCTCGCGCGAGCCCTTCCCCTCCGCCACCGCCAGCGCCCAGGCCGCCTGCCGGGCCGCGCCCAGCGCCGCGTACTCCGCAGGCGGCGGGATCACGATCTGCGCGCCCAGCAGCGCAGGGGCCATGGACCGCACCGCCGGCAGATCGCCCGCGGGGCCCAGCAGGAAGATCCGGCGCACCTCAACCCCCCGGCCGCGCAGCACGTCGAGCGCGTCCGCGAGCCCGCACAGCATGCCCTCGAAGGCCGCCCGCGCCAGGTGTTCGGGCTTCATGCTCTCGCGCCGGAGCCCGGTGAGGGTGCCCGCGGTGTGCGGCAGGTCGGGGGTGCGCTCGCCCTCCAGATAGGGGAGCAGCACCATTCCGTACGACCCCGGCGTGGAGCGCAGCGCCAGTTCCGACAGGCCCGCGAGGTCGGTGCCCAGCAGATCGGCGGTGCCACGCAGCACCCGTACGGCGTTGCGGGTGTGCAGCATCGGAAGATGGCGCCCGGTCGCGTCCGCGAAGGAGGTGATCGTGCCGGACGGGTCGTTCAGCGCCTGGTGGTGCACCGCGAAGACGGTGCTCGAGGCGCCCAGCGACACCACCGCGTCGCCCGGCCCGACACCCAGCCCGAGCGCCGCCGCCATGTTGTCCCCGGTGCCGGCCGAGATCAGCAGCCCCTCGGGGGTGCGCCCGGCGGGCTGGGCGGGTGCCAGCACCTCGGGCAGCGCCACCTGGTGGCCGAGCGCCCGCTCCACGATGTCGGTGCGGTACCGGCCGGTCGCCGCCGACCAGTAGCCGGTGCCGGAGGCCTCGCCGCGGTCGGTGGTCCGCCGCTGCGGCCGGCCCATCAACTGCCAGACGAGCCAGTCGTGGGGGAGCAGCACCTCGGCGGTGCGCTGGGCCGCGGCCGGCTCGTGCTGCGCCATCCAGCGCAGCTTGACCACCGGGTACGCCGCCTGCGGCACCGCCCCGACCGCCTCCGCCCAGCCGCCCTGGCCGCCCAGTTCCTCAGTGAGGTCGGCGGCCTGTATCTGCGCCCGTTTGTCGTTCCGCAGCAGCGCGGGCCGCACCAGGGCGCCGCCGGCGTCCAGCGCCAGCATGCCGTGCTGCTGCCCCGACACGCCGATCGCCTGGACGCCTTCCAGCATCCCGCTCTTGGCCGCCTCGCCGAGCGACAGCAGCCACGCCTCCGGATCGATCTCCGTCAGCGCCCCGGCGCCCTCCGCCCCCTGCACCGGATGCGGGGCATGGCTCTGCCGGAGCACGGCCCCGCTGTCCGCGTCGCATACGACCACGGTCGTGCCGACGCTCGAGCTGTCGATCCCCGCCACAATCCCCATGCGTCGCATCATGCCGTACGTGCCCCGGCCGCGGCACAACCGGGCGGAGCCGGTTCCGTGCCGTCAGGTGTTGCTGGTGCCCCAGTCGTCCTGGGCCTTGCCGTTGCCCCCGCGCAGCCGGCGCACCCGGTCGGCCACCGCGGGCGGCAGCCGGTCGCCGACCTTCGCCGACACCGCGTCCACGGCCTTCACGGCCGCCTCGCGCCCGGTCTGCCCGGCGGTCTCCACGGTGTTGCGCACCGCGGGGTTCTGGGCGAGCCGTTGCGCGCCCTTGCGCAACTGCTCGTAGCGCTCGCGGCCGGCCCGCGCCCCGAGCACGTACCCGACGGCGACCCCGCTGATGAACGTCAGTCGGTAGCGCATGGCTCCACCCTCTCGTGGGTCCTCAGGGGCTGTGTTCCGCGCCTACCCGCTGTGGCCTGCGGACAACCGCGGCGTTACCGGTTGGCGGAGCACCCCCCACCTTGCGCTAATGTATGTGTCGCAGCGAGCGCACGCCGTCCGGGATGCCGGAAACGGGTACATTCGGTGCAAGCGGAGCAATCCCCTGTAGCTCAATTGGCAGAGCAGCCGGCTGTTAACCGGCAGGTTACTGGTTCGAGTCCAGTCGGGGGAGCTCGCGCAAGTCTTTCCCCTGTAGCTCAATTGGCAGAGCAGCCGACTGTTAATCGGCAGGTTACTGGTTCGAGTCCAGTCGGGGGAGCGGTGATCAAGGACTCCTTCGGGGGTCCTTTTTCGTATGCGGGAACCGATCGCCAGGTGATCGAGGTCTCCCAGGTGGTGCGTCTGTGACCCGCGAGGGCGACAGATCGTATGAGCAGCTATGCTGCGGCAGACGGCGTGCACGACACGTGAAGGCGCGCCGTACGGGGCGGTAGCTCAGCCGGTTAGAGCAGCGGACTCATAATCCGCCGGTCGTGGGTTCGAGTCCCACCCGCCCCACCCTGGGCGGCAGGTCGGCAATCCAGCCGGCCTGCGCCAAGCCCCTCAAACTGGTTGAGGCCAGGGCCGGATGCTCACTCGCCCGGGATCTCCTGCGTGAGCGATGCGTGAGCGGGCGTCCCAACGGCCGCCTCACGGCGCGCCCGAGGAGCCGGCGCAGCCGCCTTCTCCGCGATCTCCCCGTCCAACTGGGGCAGATGGCTCGTCCAGGTCTCGGACGTCAGCTGGATCGTCGTGTGCCGCAGCGCCTCCTTCACCGCGTGGATGTCATCGCCACCCGCGTGCACCAGAGTTGCCGCCACATGGCGCAAGTCCCGCAGATCGATCGGCAACAAGTCCGCGTCCCGGCACAGCCGGCGGAACACGTCCGACACCTCCTCCGGGTGAAGCCAACCCCCGAGCTCCGTCACGAAGACCCTCGACAGCAAGGTCCTCGCCGACGAACACGCCGACCACGCCGAGCACGAAGTCCGGCTGCGCCGCCCAGAGGGAACCCGCTGGCCCCTCCCGACGCCGGCGCCCTCGCGGGTATCGCCGGTGCCGCGGCCGGCCTCGGCCGAGCGGGCACGCTCCAAATCACCTGCTTGCAGCCGGATTTGGGGGAGGGGGCCCACGTGATGAAGGACCTCGTTCGGCCATGAGGGATGCCATTCGCGCATCATTGCCCGTTCATGACGAAAGCGCCCCGCTGTCCACGGGCGGCGGGGCGCTTTCGTGCGTTCCGGGTCCTGCGTGGCTACTGCGGGTATCTCTGCTCGGTCAACGACGGCCTCGTGCGCATGTCCGAGTCCCCCTCGGGACCAGGCGGCCGCGTCGTGTACTGCGCCGACCGGAAGATCTGCGACAAGCGCAAGCGCTGCCGAGAGTGCCCCCCCGCCTCCGACGCAGACCGTCACGGGGGGCGGACGGCAACGAGCCCCCGCCAGGTGCCACGCGGCGGGGGCTTCGTCATGCCTGCATGACGGAAGGCTTCGCCCAGGGGGGGTGGGGCGAAGCCTTCCTGCATCCAACACTAGCGCGCAACCGATCTTGGTGACGGCAGGCTCCGCGGCACCAGGATGCGCCTCCATCCGACGCGGGTCATCCTGGGCAAATGGATCACCGCGTGATCGTCATGCCGGTCTCGCCCGGCGGCGGCCGGCAGGTACGCGTGGAGGAAGAGATCCTCGGCGTGGCCTTCAATGCGAGGGACCTCCTGGAGTTCCTCCGGCGCGCCGGCCTCGACCCTGACACCGTCGACGTCACCGACCCCGAGCTCATCGACTGGCGCGACGACGGACCAGCCGCCTGGACGTGACCGCCGTCGGGCATGCCAGAGGGTCCTGTCCGCTCTTTCGCAAGCCAGCTACCATGTCGGGCAGTGAGGCCAGGCCGTGCCGCACACAGGCGGGCAAGCGCCGTTGCATACGAGGTATCCCATGTCGTCACTGCTGGTCACAGTGATTTACCTGATCATCGCGGCGCTGTATGTCTACGCCCTGGTCGACTGCATCAGGACCCCCGAAGCGCACATGCGATTCCTGCCGAAGGTGGGCTGGCTGATCGTCTTGATCATGTTCCCGGTGCTGGGCGCCATCGGCTGGCGAAACCTGGGCAAGCGGTCCACCCGCGTTGAGGACCAGCCGTCCGCGGCCTGAGGCCGGTCACTCGCGGCGAAGGCCGGCCCCGCCACAGGACCGGCCTTCTGCTCTCACCACCCGAGCTGCCACCCCGACTGCCGTGGCCGCCAGGCGCGGAAGCTGCTCCCACCCGCCTGGTGGCGCCCTGCGTGCGGGTGTCCCGGCCTTCGGGCAGGCTCGGTTGCGGCGGGCTTCGCGCCTCCCCCTCAGCGAAGTCCGCGGCCCGAGTCGGCCCCCACCACAACGGCGTGGCGGGGGCCCGCTTCGTCCCCGCCCCCTTCGCGGCCCGGGCGCTGTCGCCGGGGCTGGGGTGAGGCACTGCCGTCATGCCGTCCGTGCCCATCACGATCGCCCTGGCGGTCGCGCTCGGTTTCGGCGCGCGTGCCGCCTGGCGAAGAGCCCTGGGCCGGGAGGGCGCTCTGCCCCTCGTCGACCGGCGCGCCTGGCGGGCCCGGCAGAAGTAGAGCCGGACGCTGGGGTGTTGACGAGCCGCATCCTCGTGATCGACGCCGCCGGCGGGCTGGCTAGGGTGCGCAGCATGAAATCCGTTCCCTGGACCCTTGCCGCCACCGTGCTCAGTGTCATGGCACTGTCGACCATCACGGGCATCGTCGTCACCCTGAGCAGGGGACTGTCGATCCAGACCGTCTGGGCGCTGCCCTTCTCGCTTGCCTGGCTGGTCGGGCTCGGCTTCGCGTCCCGGACCGTGTGGCGCAAGGCCCTGGGCCGCGACAAGGAACTGCCCGCCGGCACTTCGGAGGACTGGGAGGCCGGCGACCGCTGACCGGGGTGCGTGCGGCGGGTGTTGCGGCGGGCGGCTCCCCGGGTGAGCAGGGGAAGCCGCCGACCGGGCCGGTGCGCGGGCCGTGCGTGGGTCAGGACGTGCAGAGCGTTGTGCGCAGCGCCTCGTTGACGGCCTCGGCCTGCGCCTCGGTGACCTGGTGGTCGGCGGTGCCGAAGCGGGACTGGGCCGTGGACACCGCGTCGCCGCCGCCGCTGATGGTCGAGCACTGGTTGCGCGCGTTGGCGATCGCCTTGCCCGCGTCCTTGGTGAACGCCGGGTCGATCGCCTTCAACGCGGCCAGCAGGGCCGTGCGCTTGGTGCCGGTGGGCTCGTCCGGCAGCAGGTCGGCGATGTCGGGCACGGGGGAGCCGGCGGCCGTGGGGGAGGACGTCGGGACGGCGGTGGGTGCGGGGCTGTCCGCCG
The DNA here is from genome assembly GCF_056270165.1 of Streptomyces sp. RLA123. Classification (NCBI taxonomy): domain Bacteria; kingdom Bacillati; phylum Actinomycetota; class Actinomycetes; order Kitasatosporales; family Streptomycetaceae; genus Streptomyces; species Streptomyces sp. RLA123. Next base: position 5,417,298 of record NZ_JBWDOR010000003.1, read on the forward strand.
GCGTGCCGCTGTCGCCGCCGCCGGAGGTGCACGCGGTGAGCGCGAGCAGGAGGGCGGCGCCGGTGAGGACGGCGGCCGTGAGGTGAATTCGCATGCCCGGCATTGTGGCGGGACCGGGGCCTGCCCGGGCCGAGTCGGCGCATTCGTGCTGGGGCGGGGGCGCCGGGGCGTCCCCGGCGGCCGTCGCACCGGCGAGAGCTCGATCGCGTGGCCGATGTCGTCAGGGCGCAGGACGCGGAGGATGCCCCCAGGAGGTAGGAGTCGCCGTAGGGGACGGAGACCGTGGGGGGACGGATCACGCGGAGGCGAGGCAAGGGTTGCACGGGCGTTCATCGCGAAGTACATGTACGTGGCGTGGGTTTGCGTATGTGAACGGATGGGGCGACTGGCGTGCCGGTCGACGGCCGGACGTGGAACCGCCGGTGGCCGCGGCGCGCAACGGCGGGCGGCCACCGGCGGTTCACTCCGTTCTCGACGCCTTGTCAGCGGCCTCGGCCGCGCCGTCCTCGCGGCCGGTGGCGTAGACGCGCTGCACGAACTCGGCGGCGGTCGCCTGGTCGAGGTCGTCGGTGAGGCGCATCAGTTCGGTGGTGAAACGGATGATCGGGTTCTGGGCCATGCGTACAGGAGACCGCGTCGAGGGGCCCGCTGCCAATCGGCGATTCGCACTAATGTGCGGGACCTCGTCTGTGGGACCCCGCCGGACCGGGACACTCCCGCGTACGCCGTTGCCGGTCGTCGCGGGGTGCGACTGCGATCCTGTGGGTTCCGCACACCCGGGGAACATCCAGGGGACCCAGGGAACACCCACCGAAGAGGAGCAGGCGATGCCCGGAGAGCCGAGGATTCTCGTGACCGGCGCCGCGGGGAACGTGGGGGGCGTCGGCCGCACCGCGGTCGAGGTCCTGCGGGACCGCGGGTTCCCCGTGCGCGCGTTCGTCCGCCGCGAGGACGACCGTGCCGAGGCGCTGCGGGCCATCGGCGCCGAGGTGTTCGTCGGGGACCTGACCAGCACCGCGGATGTGGCCGAGGCGGTGCGCGACTGCACGCGGATGTACTTCGGGATGAGCGTGTCGGAGCAGTATCTCCAGGCCGCGCTGGTCGCGGCCGCCGTCGCCCGCGACTACGGCAGGCTCGACGTGCTGGTCAACATGTCGCAGATGACGGTCTCCCAGATGGATCTCACCGGCGGTTCCGACTCCCGCCAGCACCGGCAGCAGTGGCTGGTGGAGCAGGTCATGGACTGGTCCGGAGTTCCCGTCACGCAGGTCCGGCCGACCGCCTTCATGGAGAACCCGCTTCTCCTGGCGGCCGGTTTCGGCTCGATCACCCGGGACGGCACCATCCGCCTGCCCTTCGGCTCCGGCCGTACCTCGCCCGTCCTGGGGCGCGATGTCGGGGAGGCGGTCGCGGCGATCCTGGCGGACCCGGCGCCGCACATCGGGCAGGTCCGCGAGCTGACGGGGGCGGCCTCCCGCGACATGAACGCGATCGCGGCGGAGTTCTCCGAGGTGCTGGGACGGCCCGTCAGGTACGTCGACGTCCCCTACGAGGAGTGGGTGCAGAAGGATCTGGGCGCACTCGGGCTGCCGGAGCACGTCCTGCAGCATCTGTCCGTCATGGCACGGCTGCACGCGGAGAACCGCTACGACCGGGTGACCGGAGACCTGGAGCAGCTCATCGGCCGGCCGGCGTCCGGCGTCCGTGAGCTCGTCGGGGCCCACCCGGGGGTCTTCGCCTGACGTGTGCCCCGTCCCGGCCGGGGGCGGGACGGGGCACACGTACTCAGTGGTCGGCGCAGCAGGGCGTCGGGTTGGGCACCTCGAAGGGGGCGAGGCGCCCGCCGACCGCAGGGACCAGCGGCAGGACGAGCCGGCCGGCCCGCCACTCCGGTCGGACGTGGTCCCTGGTGAGGACCTCCACACCGGGCGCGGGCCGCTCGTCCGCCGGGGAGCCGAGGACCGTGAGCCCGGTGATGGGGGTGTGCGCGAGCACGTCGGCCACCGTGACCACCCCGGTGAGGTGTTCCACACCGGGGTAGACCACGGCGCGGCCGCCGGTACGGGCGGCGGCCTCCTCCGTGGCCTGGGTGGCCGCGGCGGCGAGCGGGGCCGGGCCGTGGGTGCGGCCGGCCAGATGCACGCCCCACGGCCTCGGTCCCGCCGGGTCCTCTTCCGCCGTGTCCGGCGCGGTCAGGGCTCGCCAGGCCGCCTCGGCGGCATGGTCCCCCGCCTCGTCCGGCAGGGTGAACGACACCGCCGTGTGCGGGGTGCCGGCGCGGATGAGGTGGGTGCAGGCGACCGTGCCCGCGGGAAGGCCGAGCCGGTCCACCAGATGCTGGATCAGGTGATCGGCCTCCCGCAGGCCGGCGGTTCCGGTGTCGACGCCGAGGACCGTGCGGTGTGTCACGCGGGCAGCACCCAGATCGGGTTGCTGTAGAACCACAGGTCACGCCACGGGTCGGCGTCGCCCACGACGTCGATCGCCGGACCGTGCGCGTCCACCGCGGCACCGTTCAGGCCGACGGCGCTGCGGTTGCCGTCCGTACCGCGCAGGCGGACGTACAGCGGGCGGTCGACGCGGCCGAGCGAGTGGCGCAGACGCACCGAGCCCATGGACTGGTTGACCTCGAAGGACGTCACGACCTTGGTGTTGGGCGCGGCGAGCGTGTCCTTGTCCGAGGCGCGGCCGGTGACGTCGCCCTGGATGACGTCGACGCGGGCGAGGGCGGGCACGAACTGCGCCCAGTTGGGGCCGTTCGCCAGGTCGATCTCGAGGATCAGGTCGACCTTGTCGCCGCGGCGGATGCGCAGCATGCCGCCGAGGGTCTGCTCGTCGCCGCCGGCCTTCAGACGGGCGTTGAGACCGCTGATCAGACCGCCGTGGTCGACCCAGACGCGGCCGTCGCGGATGCCGTCCATCACCGCGCGGTAGGAGAAGCTGACGGCGCCGACGTGGGTGCGGCTGTACTGGCCGGGCCAGAAGTCGCCGTCGGTGAGGCTGAGCGCGCCGCCGTAGACCGGGTCGTTGTACTTGCCGTTGGCGTTGAAGTCGCTGCCCGGGCCGCGCACCGCGTTGTCCGCGTACACGTTGTGCGAGTCGGAGTTGGCGGTGATCCACCACGGCTTGCCCTCGGCGAGCAGGCTGTCCCACAGACCGCCGACCGTGGCGGTCATCCAGTCGAAGCCGCCCCAGGTGCGGTAGCTCTCCAGGGGGTAGCCGAGCCAGGACTGGGCGCTCGGGCTGTTGTCGTAGCCACCGCGGCCGGAGCCGGGGCCCTGCGGGGCGCGGATGCCGGTGGCCTGGTGGCCGGGGGCACCCTCCATGCCGACCGCGATGGACGGCTGGGCGTCGCGCCAGGCGCGGATCTCGTGCGGGGAGTCCAGGCCCTTGCGGGCCGGGTGGTTGGCCAGGAACAGCGCGTCGCGGACCCTGCGCTGGTCGACGGCGTCGGCGAGGAAGTCCAGGCCCGCGATGGCCAGCGCCTCGTTGGCCGGGGTGTTGTCCGTGGCGCCCTTGACCGCGCCGTCGAAGGAGTTCTCGAACTCCTTCAGCACCGCGACCTCGTTCGCGCCGGGGTGCACGAAGACGGTGCCGTGCTCGGCCGCCGGGATGTTCCACTCCAGGCCCTGGAAGACCAGGGTGTCCTCGATCGCGTCACGGGCGGCGACGATGTCGGGGTTGACCTTCTCCACACCGATCTTGGCGTGCTGCTCGCTGCCGTGGTCGGTGATGACCATCCAGTCCAGGCCGTTGCCGTTGGCGTGCCGGACGTGGTCGACGACGCGGTACTTCCCGTCGGAGCTGTACTGGGTGTGGATGTGGTGGTCACCGGCCAGCCACAGGAAGTCGCCGTTCCAGGTGCCGCTGCGGCCCGTCTTCTCGTCCGCGAAGGCGGGCGTCGCGCCCGCGGCCGCGCCGGCGAGCACGCTGCTCGCGGCCAGGCCCGCGCCGAGCAGGCCGGTGCGCCGCAGCATCCCGCGGCGGGACAGCTGGTTCGGCGTCAGTTCTTGGTCGGGTACGGACATGTCCAGCGCGGGCGGCAGCGACTGCGTGGCGTCGCCGTGCTCGTGGTGGTGTCCGTGGCTGTGGTCGTGTCCGTGGTGGTGGCCGTGGCCCATGTTTTCGCCCCTTGCTCTGAGCGCCGGTCCGCGCTGGTAGGAGACGTGCAGGAAGAGAGCCTGCGGAGGCCGGATGAATTCTTCGGACCGGCAAGGTGGAGGAGAGAGTTACGCCGCATGTGATCCGGGTCGCTTGTTCCGGAACGCGTCAGTTCGTCGTGGAGTCGACGACTGAGGAGCGGTCAGTTCTGGGTACGGCCCTTGCGCGAACGCGCGTTGGAGGTGTGCACCGCGCCTGCGTCCATTGCGTCCATGGGCGTCCCGCCGTGCGGGGGGACGCCGGGGCCCGGCGTCAGGACTCGGCGACCGCGGCCGCCCCGGCGACCACCAGCGCGCAGCCCGCCGCCGCCGCGATCGCTGCGGCCGCGCTCACGTGGAGCACGACGAGGGCGCCGATCGCGGCCCCGGCGATCAGCGCGACGACGCTCAGCGCCTGGCGCGCGGCCAGTGTCCGGGGATGCCGCGGGGCGCCTGTGTCGCTGACCAGGGAGACCAGGGTGCGGGTCATCACGCTCGTCGTCAGACCGCTGATGCCCAGCCGCCCCGCCATCGCGTTCTGCATGCCCAGCGCGACCGCGCAGATCGCGACCAGGGCGTCGTGCGGCGCGCCCGCCGCCGACAGTGCCGCCGCCGTGCCGAGCAGTACGGTCTCGCAGCCCGCCCCGGCCCGCACCAGCGCCGTCGGCGGGTGCAGCCGGCCCACCGTCGCCCGGCAGAACAGGATGCCGGCGACGAATCCGCCCAGGGCCACCACGGAGGTGACGACGGAGAAGCCGGAGACGCCGGCCATGCCGAGGCTGACGAAGACGAGGTTGCCGGTCATGTTGGCCACGAACACATGGCCCAGGCCGATGATGCTCACCGCGTCGATCAGCCCGCTCAGTACGGTGAGAAGGAGCAGCAGTGCGGGGAGCAGACGTCCCGTCCCGGCGGCCGCTCCACCGCTCATGTCCGCCGCCCTTCGCCGATGTCGTGCCCCTTCCCGGTCAGGATGCACCGTGCAAGCGGTGGGAGCAGACTGGTGCGTGGCCGATCAGGGGTACGGGTCCGGAGCGGACCGAACCGGACCGGGCCGGACCGAAGGAGCGTGGTGATGGCGGAACCCTCCCCGGAGGCGCTGTCGCAGCCGGTGCTCAGCCCTCTGACGACCTCCGCCATCTTTCTTGTCGCCACCGTCGACGACGGGGGTGAGGACACCGTCCGCGATCTGCTGGAGGACCTCTCGGGCCTCCGGCGCTCGATCGGCTTCGGCTCGCCGGGCGGCAGGCTCAGTGTCGTGGCGGGCATCGGTTCACAGGTCTGGGGCCGCCTCTTCGACGGGCCTCGGCCGGCCGGCCTGCACCCCTTCGAGGAGCTGACCGGGCCTCTCCACCGCGCCCCCGCCACCCCCGGTGACCTGCTCTTCCACATCCGGGCGACCCGGCAGGACCTGTGCTTCGGGCTGGCAGTGCAGATCATGGAGCGCCTGCGCGGCTCCGTGACGGTCCGCGACGAGGTGCACGGCTTCACCTACCTCGACGTCCGTGATCTGCTCGGCTTCGTCGACGGCACCGAGAACCCGGTCGGCGTGGAGGCGACCGCGGCCGTCCTGATCGGCGACGAGGAGCCCGGCTTCGCCGGCGGCAGCTATGTGGTCGTGCAGAAGTACCTGCACGACATGGACGCCTGGAACGCCCTCACGGTCGAGCAGCAGGAGCTGGTCATCGGCCGGAGCAAGATGGGCAACATCGAGATGGACGACGACGCCAAGCCCGCCGACTCCCACGTCGCCCGCACCACGGTCGTCGACCCGGACGGCACCGAGCGGCAGATCCTCCGCGACAACATGCCCTTCGGGGCCGTCGGGAGCGGCGAGTTCGGGACGTACTTCATCGGCTACGCGCGGACCCCGGAGGTCACCGAGACGATGCTGCGCAGGATGTTCCTCGGCGACGACGAGGCGTCCCACGACCGCATCCTGGACTTCTCCACCGCCGTGACCGGCACCCTCTTCTTCGCCCCGCCCGCCGCCTTCCTCGACGACCTGCCCGGCCCGCCCGCACCGGCGGGCACCGCGGTGCCCGCGGCCGTACCGGCCCCGCAGTCGCTGGGGATCGGGGACCTCAGGAAGACCGTCACGCCATGAACAACCTGCACCGAGAGCTCGCCCCGATCTCCGACGCGGCCTGGGCGGACCTGGAGGACGAGGCGCGGCGCACCTTCGAGCGCCATGTCGCGGGCCGCCGGATCGTGGACGTCCCCGAGGCGGCGGGCCCCGAACTGGCAGCGGTGACGACCGGTCACCTGGACGATGTGGAACCGCCCGCGCCGGACGTCCTCGCGCACACGCGCCGCTCGCAGCCGGTCGTCGAGCTGCGCGTGCCCTTCACGGTGAACCGCCGTCAGGTGGACGACGTGGAGCGCGGCGCCAAGGACGCCGACTGGCAGCCGGTCAAGGACGCCGCCCGGCGGCTGGCCTTCACCGAGGACCGGGCGATCTTCGAGGGCTACGCGGCCGCCGGTATCGACGGTATCCGCGCGAGCGCGTCGAACCCGCCGCTCACCTTGCCGGTCGACGTGCGCGACTACCCCAACGCCGTCAGCCAGGCCGTCTCCGCGCTCCGCCTCGCCGGTGTCGGCGGCCCTTACACGCTCGCACTCAGCGCGGAGGCGTACACCGCCGTCAACGAGACGTCCCACTACGGTTATCCCGTCCAGACCCATCTGGCCCGCGTCCTGGACGGCGAGATCGTCTGGGCCCCCGCGATCGACGGGGCCTTCCTGCTCTCGACGCGCGGCGGCGACTTCGAGCTGCGCATCGGCTCGGACGTCTCCATCGGCTACCTGTCGCACGACGACACGAGCGTACGGCTGTACTTCCAGGAGACGCTGGCCTTCCTGGTGCACACCGCCGAGGCCGCGGTCGCGCTCGCCCCGGCCACCGCGTAGCCCGGCGCGTTCCGGGTATCGGACCGATATGACCGGAAAGCACAGGAAAGCGTCGCTCTGGCCGCACCGCCACCCCGAGCGCCACGAGGAGCACACCCGTCACGCGGCCACCCGCGAGGGCCCGCCCCTGGACACGGGCCCCGGCGGACCGCCGCCCCTCGTCCCCGGCACGCATGTCGACGGCAGCCAGGCACCGCACCACCGGGCCTGAAACGACCCCCTTCTGAGAGGATCGCGCGTGCCGACGCGCCGCGCGTCCAAGGGGGTTGAAGGTGCCGTCCACCGAACTGACGCATGTCTTCCGGATCGCCGCGCCGCCGCGGGAGGTTTACGACCACCTGGCGGAGCCGGAGCATTACATCGGCCTGTCACCGCTGGTGGTCGCCGTCCGCGACGTGCGCCGCGCCGACGACGGCACGGTGCGCTACACCGCCGTCGAGCGCTTTCGCTTCCTCGGCCTGCGCCACGACAACGCCATCGAGGTCACGCTCAGCGCCGACCCGGCGGGCCTGCCGGACGCCGCCGCGGTCAGCGGCGAGGTACGCAGCCCCGGCCGGGTCCGCATGGACTACCGCTTCGCCATCGCGGCCGACGCCTCGGGCAGCGTCGTCACCGACGTGCTGCGTCTGCGCACCCCTCCCGGCCTGCTGCGCTTCGCCGCATCCCAGGCGGGCGCCGTGCAGGCGTCGCGGGCCGCGGTACTGGGCGAACGCCTGGCGCGGCGCGGCTGACGGCCGTACGGGTGGACCGGGCCGGGAGCGCGTGACACGTTCCGTCACTGGGGGGACCGTTTGTGTGATCATTCGCCGTCCTTCTGGAGGAATCCCCACGATGAGCGCGCACACGGAGAACGAGATCGTCATCGACGCGCCGCTGCAGTACGTCTGGCTGCGCACAAACGACGTCGCCGCCTGGCCCTCGCTCTTCAGCGAGTACGCGTCGGCCGATGTCATCGCGCAGGACGGCGACACCGTGCGCTTCCGGCTCACGATGCACCCGGACGAGAAGGGCCGCGTCTGGTCGTGGGTCTCGGAGCGCACCGCGGACCCGGTGACGCGCACCGTGCGGGCGCGGCGGGTGGAGACCGGCCCGTTCGAGTTCATGAACATCTTCTGGCAGTACGAGGAACTGGGCCCGGAGAGCACTCGGTTGCGCTGGGTGCAGGACTTCCGGATGAAGGCGGACGCGCCCGTCGACGACGAGGGCATGCGGCAGCGCATCAACGGCAACTCCAAGGTGCAGATGCAGCTCATCAAGGAGCGCCTGGAGGCCCGCCGCACCCGGCCGGTCGGCACCTTGGACGTACCGGCAGACACCCGCCGCGGCGGGGACATCCGCACCCTGCTCGCGACCGGTTCCGTCGGGACGACGGACGGCTTCTGCGGCATGGTGACGGTCGGCCCCGGCGAGGCGGTGGCCGAGCACTACCACCCCTACTCGCAGGAGTACCTGGTCGTCGTGGAGGGCGAGTTGCGGGTCGACCTCGACGGCGTGCCGCGCAGCGTCGCGGCCAACGAGGCGCTGCTCATCCCGCGCGAGGTGCGGCACCGCGTGGTGAACACCTCCGGCACGGTGGGACGCGCGGTGTTCTTCCTGAGCCCGCTGGCGCCCCGCCCCGACCTCGGCCATGTGAACACCGAGAGCCGGGAGGACGCGGCCGCGGTGGCGCAGGCTGCCACCGAGGCGGGCGGTCCGTCGGCGCCGGGCCGCGAACTGGTCGACCGGTGACCGGACGCCCGGCCGCGCGCCGCGTCGTGGTCACCGGCGTCGGCGCCGTCGCACCCGGCGGCGCCGGGCGGGAGGCGTTCTGGCAGCGGATCGTCGGGGGGCAGCCGGCGGTCCGCCGGATCAGCCGCTTCGACGCCTCCGGCTACCGTTCGCAGATCGCCGCCGAAGCCGACTTCGACCCGGTGGCGGCCGGGCTCACCCCGCAGGAGGTGCGCCGCAACGCCCGCTACGCGCAGTTCGCCCTGGTGGCCGCCGCGGAGGCGCTCGCCGACAGCGGGATCACGCCGGAGCACGAGGACACCGACCGGATCGGGGTCTGCCTCGGCACCGCCGCGGGCGCGACCGCCACCCTGGAGGAAGAGTACGCCGTCGCCAGCGACGGCGGCCGCGACTGGGAGGTGCACGCCGAGTACGGCGTGCCCTTCCTCCACCGGGCGATGCACCCCTCCTCCGCGGCGGCCGAACTGTCCCTGCGGTACGGGCTGCACGGCCCCTCCGTCGTGGTCTCCACCGGCTGCACCTCGGGCATCGACGCGATCGGCCACGCGTTCCAGACGCTGCGCGACGGCGAGGCCGACGTGGTGCTCGCGGGCGCCGGCGACGCGCCCATCTCGCCGGTCACGGTGGCCTGCTTCGACGCGGTCCGCGCCACGACCGACTTCGACGGCGACCCCGAGCGGGCATCCACCGCCTTCGACGCGCGCCGCAGCGGTTTCGTCCTCGGCGAGGGCGGCGCCGTGCTCGTCCTGGAGGAGTTGGAGCGTGCCGTCGCCCGCGGCGCCGCCGTCTACTGCGAGGTGCGGGGCTACGACAACCGGGCCAACGCCTACCACATGACCGGGCTGCGTCCCGACGGCTACGAGCTGAGCGAGGCCATCATCACCGCCATGTCCGAGGCCGGTATCTCCCCCGAGGAACTGGACTACATCAGCGCCCACGGCTCCGGCACCGCGCAGAACGACCGCCACGAGACCGCCGCCTACAAGCGGGCCCTCGGCGACCACGCGCGGAAGGTGGCGATCAGCTCCATCAAGTCGGTCATCGGCCACTCCCTCGGCGCGATCGGCGCCCTGGAGACGGCCGCCTGTGCCCTGGCCATCAGCCGCGGCAAGATCCCGCCGACGGCGAACCTGGTCCACCCCGACCCGCTCTGCGACCTGGACTACACCCCCGTCTTCGCCCGCGAACAGCGGGTGCGGCACGCACTCTCGGTCGGCAGCGGCTTCGGCGGCTTCCAGTCGGCGATGGTCTTCTCCGCCCTGGACGCGGACTCGGACGAGGACCGGCGCGCCACGGGCGCGCGCGGCGCGGAGCGGGCGGAACAGGGGGAACGAGGGGAACGCGGGGAACAGGGGGAACGGGGGGAACCGGCAGAGGGAGCGGAAGGGGCGGACCGGAGAGAGCCCGGAGCACCGGGAGAACGGCGCGCGCGGGACGAGGCGGCATGACCACCCGCGCGGTCCTCAGCGGCGTCGGCGTGATCGCCCCCACCGGCATCGGCACCGGCCCGTACTGGCGGGCCGCCCTCGCCGGGCGCAACGGCCTGCGCTCACTGGGCCGGCCGGACGCCGGCCGTTCCCCGGTCGCGGTGGCCGGCGAGATCACCGGCTTCGACGCGGGGGAGTGGATCGGCGACCGGCTGCGGGCGCAGACCGACCGGTGGACCTGGTTCGCGCTGGCCGCCGCGGAGATGGCCCTGACCGACGCCGCCCTCAAGCCGGCCGACCACCCCCCGTTCCATCTGTCGGTGGTCACCGCTGGCGGCTCGGGCGGCAACGAGTACAGGCAGCGCGAACTGCACCACCTGCTGGCCGGGCGGGCCGGCAGGACGGGCACCCGTCAGCCGGCGGCGTCCTTCTACGCGGCCAGCACCGGGCAGATCTCCATCCGGCACGGGTTCACCGGCGGCTGCGGGGTCGTCGCCTCGGACGGGGCGGGCGGGCTCGACGCGCTCAAGCAGGCGTGGCGGCTGCTGCGCCGCGGCAGCAAGGCGGTGCTCGTCGGCGGTACCGAGGCGCCGCTGTCCCCGTACGCGCTGGCCTGCCAGGCGACCCTGCCGACCGTGCACCGGGGCGCCGACCCCGAGCGCGCCTATCTGCCGTTCAGCCCGGACGCCTCCGGTTTCGTGCCCGGCGAGGGCGGCGCGCTGATGGTGCTGGAGGAGAAGGCGTACGCCGCGGAACGCGGCCGGCTCGCCTATGCCGAGCTGCTGGGGCACGCCGCTACGCACGACGCGTACCACCACACCCTGCCCGCCCCCGACGGCGAGCAGCTGGCGCGGGCGATGACCACCGCCCTGGAGCAGGCCGGCCGTGAGCCGCAGGACGTGGACGTGGTCTTCGCCGACGGCGCGGGCGACCTGGAAGGCGACGCCGCCGAGGCCGCCGCCCTGCGCCTGGTCTTCGGCGACCGGCTGGCCGCGCTGCCGGTGACCGTACCCAAGGCGGCGGTCGGCCGGCTCGTCTCCGGCGCCGGCGCGCTGGACGCCGCCACCGCCGCGCTCTCCCTGCGCACGGGCCTGGTACCGCCCACCCGCGGCGGGGACGAGCGGAGCTGCCGGGAGCGGTACGGGCTGCGCCTGGTCACCCGCTGGCACCGGCCGGAGCGGCTGCGCACGGCGCTGGTGGTGGCCCGGGGAACCGGTGGCTTCAACAGCGCGGTCGTGCTGGGGGCGCTCCAGTGACTCCCGCGGTGACCGCCCGGCACGACGACGGCCGCCCCACGCATGCGGGGCGGCCGTAGCCAGGGGATCGCCGACGTCGGTTCCGGAACGCTCCCGGGCCGCCGGGGCCACGGCGAGGGGCGCGAGGGCCGCGGCACTGCCGGTGGCGGGGACGAACGGGGTCGCGCGGAAGAGTGTCTCGTCCACCCTGGGGTGAACGCCGCGGACGTCGTGCGGACGGACGGCGGGCGCCCCGGCGAGGGCGCTGCCGTCAGGAGTTGAGGCAGACGTTCCCGGCGGTCGGGTTGACCAGCGAGAGGAGGAGGTTGACGCCGTTGCCGCACACGTTGACCGGGATGTTGACCGGGACCTGGATCACGTTGCCGCTGACCACGCCGGGGGAGCCGATGGCCGCACCGTCGGCGTGCGCGCCGCCACGGCCGTAGCCGCCGTAACCGCCACCGCCGTAGCCGCCGCCGTAACCGCCGCCGTAGCCGCCGTCGGCGAGGGCGCCGCCCGCGCTGCCGAGGACCGCGGCGCCCGCCGCGACGGTCAGGACGGCTGCCTTCGAGAAACGCTTCACGAGCTGTTCCTTTCATTGATCACTGCATGCCGACTGGTCAACGAAGCCCCGTGTCGTCGGATGCGGAGCGTCACCCGGATAGCCGTCCGGCCGGGCGGGCGGCAATATCAGCTGATAACCAGGGGTCTGGGGGGTCGTCAGATGCAGCGAACCGTCAAGGAGCCCCGCACATGCGCCTGTCCTTGCGGCGGACCTCATCCGCCGCCCTCATAGCAGCCCTGCCGGTCCTCGCCCTCGCCCTGCCCGCGACAGCCGGCACCGCCGAGCCCCGGCCCGGCCCACCCGGCGGGATACCCGGGCGGTACATCGTGACGCTGACGCCGGGCACCTCGCCCGCCACGGTGCTCGAAGGACTCCGGGTCACGCCGCTCCTCACCTACCGGCACGCCCTGACCGGCTTCGCCGCGCGGCTGACGGAGGCCCAGGCGGAGAAGGTGCGGGCCGCTCCCGGGGTGGACGAGGTGGAGCAGGACGCGATGGTGAACATACCGCTCGGCGAGGACGCCCCCGCCGACAGCGACCTCGAACCGCCCGACGCCGGCGCCTCGGACGGCGGGCCCGCGGACATCCCGGAGGAGACGGCGGACGAGCCTCCGGCGGCCCCCGGCGCGTCGGCCGCACCCGAGGGGACCGCACCGCAGGCGACAGCACCGCGGGAGACCGCGGCGCCCGCCCCGAGGCCCACGACCAAGCCGGTCCCCCTGCCGTCCACCGCCGCGCAGCGCATGGGCGGCTTCACACCCTGGGGGCTGACCCGCATCAACAACCGGGCGCTCGGTGGCAGCGGGTTCTCCGTGAAGGCGACGGGTGCCAAGGTGACGGCGTACATCGTCGACAGCGGCATCGAGTTCTCGCACCCGGACTTCGGCGGGCGCGCGGTGCCGGGTTACGACGCGATCGGCGACGGCCTGGACGGCGGGGACTGCAACGGCCACGGCACGCATGTGGCGGGCACGGTCGGCGGCAGCTACACCGGGGTGGCGCGCAAGGTGTCGCTGGTGTCGGTGCGGGTCTTCCCCTGCGTCGGGCGGACGGCGAACTCGCTGATCCTCGCGGGCATCGACTGGGTCGCAGGGCACGCCGAGCGGCCCGCCGTGGCGAACCTGTCGTTCGCCGGCCGGTGGTCCCTGGCGGTGAACCGCGCGGTGGAGGGGCTGTCCAGGACGGGGGTCTTCCCCGTGGTGGCGTCCGGCAACGACAACATCAACGCCTGCTTCGTCTCACCCGCGAGTTCCCCGGGTGCCTTCACGGTCGGCGCCATCGACCAGGAGGACCGCCGGGCCTGGTTCAGCGACTGGGGTACGTGCGTGGACATCCACGCACCCGGCACGGGCATCCTGTCGGCGTACCTCAACGGCAGCTTCCGCGACATGGACGGCACCTCGATGGCCGCCCCGCACGTCACCGGGATCGCCGCGCTGTACAAGGACACCCATGGTGACGCGTCCTTCGCGACGCTGTCCGCGTGGCTGAGCGACCACGCGATCCGCAACGTCCCGCTGGACGGAGGGTTCGGTACGGCCCGGCTCGCCGCGTTCACCAACGGCCTGTGACACGGCGGCAGCGGCGGGCGACAGCGCCGAGGCCGCCGGAGGAGTCCTCCGGCGGCCTCGGGTAAGGGGGGGACGACGTCAGCTGTTGATGCAGACGTTGCCGGCCGTCGGGTTGAGCAGCGCGATGATGCCGATGCCGTTGCCGCAGACGTTGATCGGGATGTTGATCGGCACCTGGACGACATTGCCGCTCAGGATGCCGGGCGAGCCGATGGCGGCGCCCTGCGCGTGGGCACCGCCGCCGCGGCCGAAGCCGCCGAAGCCGTTGCCGTAGCCACCGCCGTAGCCACCGCCGTGGCCGTAGCCACCGCCGTGGCCGAAGTTGCGGCCGCCGCCGCCGAAACCGCCGCCGCGGTTGTCGTTGCCACCGGCGACAGCCGCCGTGCTGGCGCCGAAAACGGTGACCCCGGCGATGATGGTCGAGATGGCGACCTTGGTGAAGCGGTTCACTTTTATTCCCTTCGGATCGGTCCGACTCCAAACGTCGTGACCGAATCAACGCCTGCTGATGTCCGGAGATGTGAACGATCACCCATATAGTCCTATGAGACAAGCACACTGGGTGATGGATCGTCAGGTGCGGCAGTCGTTCGGACGCGCCCCGGGTGTCACGTGTGCGCGATGCGCGGCCATTGCCCGGTGCGCCCCGGCGCGGATACGCTGCGTTCGCGATACCGATCGCTTTTCGGAATTTCGAACAGCCGAGAACTGCCGAGAACGGCCGTGAACGACCGCTCGGAGAGAGCGAGCAGAGATGGGACGTCTCGTACCCGCGGTGACCAGAGCGCTGGACATCCTGGAACTCTTCCTCGAGGGTGACGGCACGATGTCGGCGCCGGAGATCACCCGCAGGCTGGGGCTCCCGCGCACCACCGTGCACGAGCTGGTGACCACGCTGGCCGCGCGCAACTACCTCGTCCCGCAGTCGGGGCACACCGGCCGCTACCGGCTCGGCGTGCGCACGTACCAGCTGGGCAGCCGCTACGCGGAGCAGCTGGACCTGGCCGCGGAGGGGCAGCAGGTGGCCCGGTCCGTCGCCGAGACCTGTGACGAGACGGTGCACGTGGCGGTGCTCGAGGGCACCGACGTCATCTACATCGCCAAGGTCGACAGCACCCACGCGGTGCGGATGGTCTCCGCGGCGGGCCGGCGGCTGCCCGCCCACTGCACCTCGGTCGGCAAGATGCTGCTCGCCGCGCTGCCCGCGGCCGCGATCGACGACCGCTTCCCCGACGACCGCCCGCTGACGGCGATGACCCCGCACAGCGTCACCTCGCCGCACGAACTCCGGCGCCAGCTCGACCTGGTGCGCGAGCGCGGCGTCGCCGTCGAGCAGCGCGAGTCCAACCCCGACGTCTCCTGCGTGGCCGCCCCGGTGCGGGACTCCGCGGGGCACGTGGTGGCGGCGCTCAGCATCTCCGTGCCGATGGTCCGGTGGAGCGAGGAGCGCCGCACGGAGCTGGAGGGGCTGGCGGCCAAGGGCGCCGCCGAGCTCTCCGAACGCCTCGGCCACCGCGGCGGCCTGCGGTGAACGGGGTCGAACTCGCCCTGCCCGCACGGGCGTCGCTCGGCGAGGGCCCCACCTGGGACCCGGCAGGCGCCCGGCTCGTCTGGGTGGACATCCTCGCCTCCCGCGTGCACTGGTACGACCCGCTGGGCGGCCGCACCTCGGTCATGGCGACCGGGCAGCACGTCGGCGCCGCCAAACCGCGCGCGGGCGGCGGCATCGTGGTCAACCTCCGTGACGGCGTCGGGGTGTACGACGCCGACGGCGCCTTCCGCTGGCTGCACCGCGAGCCCGTCCCCGGGCGGCGGGGCAACGACGCCGCGGTCGACGCGTCCGGCGCCCTGTGGGCCGGCACCATGCGCTACGACGAGGCGGCCGGCGGCGGGTCACTGCGCCGGGTGGCCCCGGACGGCACGGTCGAACCGGTCCTGGACGACGTGGCCGTCAGCAACGGGACCGACTGGAGCCCCGACGGCTCGCTCATGTACTACGTCGACAGCCCCACCCGCCGGATCGACGTCTTCGACGTGGACCGCGAGACCGGACTGGTCCGCAAGCGGCGCCCGTTCGCGATGGTCGAGGAGGGTGCCGGCTTCCCCGACGGGCTCACCGTGGACGCCGACGGCTGTGTGTGGGTGGCGCTGTGGGACGGGGCCGCGGTGCGCCGCTACACCCCGCGCGGCGCCCTGGACCGGGTGGTCGAGGTGCCCGTGCGGCGCCCGACGGCCTGCGCCTTCGGCGGTCCGCACCTCACCGACCTCTACATCACCTCGGCCCGGACCGGCCTGGGGGAGCGGGAGTTGTCCGCCCGGCCGCTGGCGGGGGCGCTGCTGGTGCTGCCCGGAGCCGGGCAGGGCATGCCCGAAGTGCCGTATGCGGGCTGATTGGGGAGGTATTCGGGGCTGATCGGGTTCCTAAACCCGCATGTCCCGGCTTTCACAGAGGTTTCACTCGTTCGACGAACGGCTCATATGTACGTCGTACCTTTGCCTCACATACGCTGCCCGGACGATGGACTACTGCGCAGCCTGCCGACGGCACATCAACGGCGCCCTGTCATGCCCGGGGTGCGGAACGCCCGCTCACCAACTCGGTGAGAAGGGTTCCGGCGACGTCTCCGCGTCGCAGGGCGCGTCCGCGGACACCGAGGCCATGGAGAGCGTCTCGCCGGGCAGGGCCGAGCGCCGCCGCGCGGCAGCCCGCAAGGGTGGTGACGCGGCCACGCGCCGCTCCGGCAGCCGCAGCCGCACGCGCAGCATCCGTACCCGGCGCAAGTCCCGTCTGCTCGTGGGCACCCTGGTCGGCGCCGCGATCGTGCTGGTCGGCTGGAGTGTCGCCGAACTGCCGCTGGCCGGCTACGTCACCGGTGACCGGACCCAGTCCGCCGGCTCCGACGAGGTGCCCAGCCCGAGCGCCTCACCGGGCGCGACGACCTCGGCGCACGCCTCCTCGGTGGCGAGCGTCACCGCCAAGCCGGCGTCCGACGCCTCCTCGGCCTCGGCCTCGGCCTCGGCTTCGTCCTCGGCCGGCGACTCGACGTCGCCGAGCCCTACGGCGAGTGGCAAGCATTCGGCCACCGCGACCGCTTCCGGTGCGGTGAGCCAGGCCCCGGCCACCTCCGGCCCGCCGACCGCCCCCGGCGGTGACGGCGGTTCGGGTGCCTCCAGTCCGGCCTCGGACCCGACCACCGCGCCGCCGCCACCCCCGCCGCCGTCGCCCACGTGCACGCGTTTCCTGTGGTGGTGCAGCTGACGGGTCGCCGCCCGTCGTCCCGGGCGGCCGGCTCCGGCCGGTCAGTCCCGCCCGACCATCCGCTGGAGCAGGTCGCGCAGCGTCGCCCGCTCGTCCGCCGAGAGCGCGGCCAGCGGTTCCCGCGCGAAGTCCAGTGAGCCGCGCAGCCGTCCGGCGGTGACCTCGCCCGCGTCGGTGGGGGCCGCGAGCTTGACCCGCCGGTCGGCCGGGTCCGCGCGCCGCTCCACCAGGCCCTGCGCCTCCAGGCGGTCCACGATGCCGGTCACGTTCGACGGCTCGCACTTCAGCCGTGCCGCTATGCCGCGCATCGGCAGCGGCTCGCGGGCGAGCAGCGTCAGCACGCGGGCCTGGGCGCCGGTCAGCCGGTGGGCCGCGGCGGCTTCCTCGTACTCCTCGTGATAGCGCGCCACGACGGTGGCGATGAGGTCGACGACCTCCACAGTCAGCGGATCGGTGCGGCGTGGCATGGTCCCAGGCTACCTGTTGCTTGACATCATCAAAGATTCAGGTCCATGGTTGATTGAGAACCTAAAGCTTTTGGAGGCGTTTCCCCATGCCGCAGAGTCGTGAATGGCACCTGGTCTCCCGCCCGCACGGGTGGCCGAAGCCGGAGGACTTCGCGCTGCGCGAGACCGAGGTCGGTGAGCCCGGCCCCGGGCAGGTCCTGGTCCGCAACCTGTACGTGTCCGTCGACCCCTACATGCGCGGCCGGATGAACGACGCCAAGTCGTACGCGGAGCCGTACCGGCTGGACAAGCCGATGCAGGGCGCCGCGGTCGGCAGGATCGTCGCCTCCGACGCCGAGGGCTTCGCCGTCGGCGACCATGTGCTGCACTTCCTCGGCTGGCGTGAGTACGCCCTGGTCGACGTCAAGTCCGCGGTCAAGGTCGACCCGGACCTCGCGCCGCTGAGCACCTACCTCGGTGTTCTCGGCATGACCGGCCTCACCGCGTACGCGGGACTGCTGCGGGTCGCGGAGCTCAAGGAGGGGGACGTCGTCTTCGTCTCCGGCGCGGCCGGCGCGGTCGGCAGCCAGGTGGGCCAGATCGCCAGGCTCAAGGGCGCCTCGCGGGTCATCGGCAGCGCCGGCTCGGACGAGAAGGTCAAGCTCCTCACCGAGGAGTACGGCTTCGACGCGGCCTTCAACTACAAGAACGGCCCGGTGGCCGAGCAATTGGCCGCCGCCGCCCCCGACGGCATCGACGTCTACTTCGACAACGTCGGCGGTGAGCACCTGGAGGCCGCCATCGGCGCCCTCAACCTGCGCGGACGCGTGGCCGTCTGCGGCATGATCGCGATCTACAACGCCACCGAGCCCGCCCCCGGCCCGCGCAACCTGGCCCGCCTCATCCAGAACCGGCTGCGCATCGAGGGCTTCCTCGTCGGCGACCACTACGACCTGCAGCCGCAGTTCGTCCAGGAGGTCGGCGGCTGGATCCGCGAGGGCAGGCTGCGCTACCGCGAGACCGTCATGGACGGCATCGAGAACAACCTGGAGGCCTTCCTCGGCGTCCTGCGCGGCGACAACACCGGCAAGATGCTGGTCCGCCTGCCCGAGTAGGCGCGGCCCCGGCCGCTGTTCAGGGGCGCGCTCCCGCGGGGGCGCGCCCCTGACCCGTGCCCGGCCCGGCCGTGTCCGGTCCGAGCGACAGCGCGGTGAACACCCGCTTCCAGGTGCCGTGGACGAAACGGCCGAGCCGACGCGCCCGCGACGGACCACTGCCCTGTGGCCCGGGGCCGGTGGTTCGGATTCGCCTGGTGGCCGCCGGAGAGCTTCCCGCGTGCATCCACCTGCCAAGCCCCGATGAGGGCCTCAGGGGACACACTCCCGTCCGGCTCGCCGCCCCTGTCCGCGTCGATCTCGTGCACCCAGCCCGCTGGATCGGCCTCGGCCTCTTCGGCCGACGGGCGGAGGCACCCGCCGCGCCAGGCACCGCCGCGGGACTCGAACGGAACGGGCCTAGGCGCCCTCGGGCGTCCCGTCCGCCGTGCGCGGCGCGGTCAGCAGGGCGACGAAGTCGCGGAAGGCGGCGGGCATGTCCACCGCCTCCGGGTCGTGCAGCCACTGCGTCTGGAGGCCGTCCATCACAGCGACGAGCAGCGGTGCGGCCTGTTCGGGGGTGAGGCCGCCGGGCAGGACGTCGCCGTACTCGCTGCGCAGCGACTGCGCCCCCCACTCGCGCACCCGCGCGTAGCGCTCCTTGAAGTACCCGCTCGCCGGGTGGTCCTCGGTGACGCTGTCGCCCGCCAGGACCGTGAAGACCTGGACGACGCCCGGCCGGGTCGCGTTGTACTCGACCAGGCCGGCGACCATCTCCAGCGGCCATGCCGTGCCGTGCAGTGCCGCCGAGGCCATGTCCCACTGGTCGCGCGCGTCCAGCACCGCGATCAGCAGCGCCTCCTTGGTCGGGAAGTAGTGCAGCAGGCCCTGCTGGGTCAGGCCGACCCGCTCGGCCACGGCCGCCAGCGAGGCACCCCGGTAGCCGCGCTCCGCGATCACTTCGAGAGCGGCCTGGATGATCCCGGCCTTGCGGTCCGCGCCGCGGATCGCGCGTCCGAGCCCCCGCCCGTGGTCGTCGGCTGTCACGACCGCGAGCCTAACCGGGCCACGGTGAGTCCGAGTAACGAGCGGGTGACGACACCTACCGATCATCAGGTCGGAGGGCCAGGATGTGGCTGGCACGCGGCAGGAGGAGGGGCCGCCTCGTACCGGTCGGCGCGGTGCCGCGGCCGGAGCAGGCGGGCCCCGTGGGCAAGGCGACGACAACCCGTCCCCGACATGGGAGTTGACCCGATGACCGACACCGAGCGCGCGGCCGCCGTGGAGCAGGCCCTCGGCAAGCTCGACCTCGACACCAAGGCACGTCTGCTGGCCGGGCAGGACATGTGGTCGCTGCCCCCGGTACCCGAGATCGGACTGGGCTCCCTGGTCATGTCGGACGGGCCGGTCGGCGTCCGGGGGGTGCGCTCCACCGCCGACGACCCGTCCGTCGCCCTGCCCAGCCCCACCGCGCTCGCCGCCGCCTGGGACCCCGATCTCGCCCGCCGCACCGGGCGGTTGCTCGCCCAGGAGGCCCGCCGCAAGGGCGTGCACGTGCTGCTCGCGCCGACGGTCAACCTGCACCGTTCGCCGCTGGGCGGGCGGCACTTCGAGACGTACTCCGAGGACCCGTACCTGACCGGCGAGATCGGTGCCGGCTATGTCGCCGGGGTCCAGGACGGCGGTGTCGGCGCCACCGTCAAGCACTTCGTGGCCAACGACGCCGAGACCGACCGCTTCACCGTCGACAACGTCATCGGCGAACGCGCCCTGCGCGAGCTCTACCTCGCCCCCTTCGAGGCCATCGTGAGGAACGCCCGCCCCTGGGGCGTCATGGCCGCCTACAACGGGGTCAACGGCTTCACCATGACCGAGCACCGCCGGCTCCAGAACGAGGTCCTGCGCGAGGAATGGGGCTTCGACGGCTTCGTCGTCTCCGACTGGATGGCCGCCCGCGACACCGTCGCCGCCATCAACGGCGGCCTCGACGTGGCCATGCCGGGCCCGCGCACCGTGTACGGCGAGGCGCTCGCCCAGGCGGTACGGGACGGGCGGGTGGAGGAGTCCGTCGTCGATGACGCCGTGCGCAACGTCCTCCTGCTCGCCGCCCGCGCCGGGCTCCTGGAGGGCGTGCCCGCCGTGGTCCCCGCCGGGGCGCTGCCCGCCGCGGTCGACGGGGACGCCCTGGCCCGGGAGATCGCGCGGCGCTCGTTCGTCCTGCTGCGCAACGAGCCGCGCGAGGGGCGGCCGGTGCTGCCGCTCGACCCCGCGCGGGTGCGCGGCGTCGCCCTGGTCGGCGCCGCCGCGCGCGACGCCCGCGTCCTCGGCGGCGGTTCCGCGCACGTCTTCCCCGCCCATGTCGTCTCCCCGCTGGACGGGCTGCGCGCCGCGCTGCCCGGGGGCACCGCGCTGACGTACGCCGTCGGCGCCGACCCCAGTGACGAACTGACCCCCGCGGAGCAGGGGTTCACGCTGCGCGCGCTGTGCCGTGACGCGGGCGGACGGCCGCTGGGGGAGACCGCCCTGCCGAGCGGCCAGGTGCAGTGGATGGGGGGCGACCTGCCCGACGGCGTCGCCTACGACGCGCTCCACACCGTCGAGATCACCGGCACGTTCACCCCCCGCGAGAGCGGCGCCCACCACTTCGGCACCCGCGGCCTCGGCGGCTTCCGGCTGGTCGTCGCGGACACGGTCGTCTTCGACGGCGTGCAGGAGATGGGCCCGGAGACCGACCCGTTCGAGGCGTTCTTCGGCGCGCCCCTGGACAGGGGGACCGTCGAGCTGGAGGCGGGCGTGACCGTTCCGGTCTCCCTCGGGTACGACGTGTTCAAGATCGAGGACATGCCGATCCAGGCCGTCGCGTTCTCCCTCGTCCACGGCGGACCGCGGCGCGATCCGGACGAGCTGATCGCGGAGGCCGTCGCGGCCGCCCGTGACGCCGAGGTCGCGGTCGTGGTCGTCGCCACCACCGAACGGGTCGAGAGCGAGGGCTTCGACCGCCATGACCTGCGGCTGCCGGGGCGTCAGGACGACCTCGTGCACGCGGTCGCCGCGGCCAACCCGCGCACCGTCGTCGTGGTCAACTCCGGCGCCCCCGTGGAGCTGCCGTGGCGCGAGGAGGTCGCGGCCGTGCTGCTCGGCTGGTTCCCCGGGCAGGAGGCGGGCGCCGCGCTGGCCGACGTGCTGCTCGGCGCGGAGGAGCCCGGCGGGCGGCTGCCCACCACCTGGCCGGTGACGCTCGCCGACTCCCCGGTCACCCGGGTCGAGCCGCGGGAGGGCGTCCTGGCCTACGAGGAGGGCGTCTTCATCGGCTACCGCGCCTGGGACCGGTCGGACGTGGCCCCGGCGTACGCCTTCGGGCACGGACTCGGCTACACGGACTGGGAGTACGAGGACGCCCGCCACGAGCCCGCCGGCCACGACGACGCCGGCACCCTGGGCGTCGTGACGGTGCGGCTGCGCAACACCGGGGACCGGGCGGGGCGTGAGGTCGTCCAGGTGTACCTGGCGGTCCCCGAGGACGACCGTGCGGACCGTC
The DNA here is from genome assembly GCF_056270165.1 of Streptomyces sp. RLA123. Lineage (NCBI taxonomy): Bacteria > Bacillati > Actinomycetota > Actinomycetes > Kitasatosporales > Streptomycetaceae > Streptomyces > Streptomyces sp. RLA123. The sequence goes on from NZ_JBWDOR010000003.1 coordinate 5,439,210, forward strand.
CACGCCGTGTCCTCGCGGGCTTCGTCTCCGTGGAACTGCCCGCGGGCGGCGCCACGGAGGTCCGCGTGCCGCTGTCCCGGCGGGCCGCCCGCACCTGGGACGAGGCCGCCGGCGCCTGGCGTACCCCGACCGGCACGTACACCGCCGAGATCGGCCGCAGCCTGGCCGACCGCAGGCTCACCGTGCGGGTGGCCGTGACCGGCTGACGGGTGCGGGCGGCCTTCACGGGGCGTGGGGGGTGTCGCGGTCGGTCATGGCCCCGTCCGGCCGGCGGCTCAGCGGGCCGGTGGCGGTGGCCGTGGCCGGCTGTCGGGGGAGGCGGTTGGTGCCTCCCGCGCCCGGCGCAGCCGGCCCGGTACGTATGCCGCCGGGGTGGGCCGCAGTCCGGCCGGCCGGAGGCTCGTCGCGCGGGGTGTTGCGTGGGGCGCTCGCGGGCGGCCTGCACGGGGCGTGGGGACTGGTCCCCGGGGATGCGGTCAGTGCAGGGTCGCCGACAGGAGGGCCACCGCGCCCGCCCAGGGGCCGGGGCGGGTGCCGGCGGAGACGGGCACCCGCCAGGGACAGCGGGGCGCCGAAGGGGGTGAGCGCGGGCACGGTCGACGGCGGCGCCGGGACCGACCTGACGGAGATCGACGGCGGGAGCACCGGAACGGTCCGCGGCACCGAGGCCGACATCATCGACTCTCCGCCGACGCCGACGCCGACGCCGACGCCGACGCCGACGCCGACGCCGACGCCGGTGCCGTGAACGGCGGCGCGGGCGCCGACTTCATCTCCGTCGAGGCCGACGACGCGGGCCCGGGCACCGTCACCGGCGACACCGACACCGACGTGTGCCTCGTCGACGCCGAACCGTCGGGCCCGGCGGACTGCGAGATCGTGGCCTGATCCCGATCCGCGGAGGCCGGACGGTCCCACCGTCCCCGGGACGTCGCATACCCTGTCGCGCATGCGAGATCTTGCGACCGGGATACGTCACTTCGTGGACGGCCAGCGCTGGGTCGTCCGGCACGGCCGATGGTTCGGTTTCGGGCTGCTGCCCGCGCTCATCACCCTCGTCGGCTATGTCGCGGCACTGGTGGTGCTGGCGTTCTGGGCCGACGACGCGACCGCCTGGGCGACCCCCTTCGCCGACGACTGGGGCTCGCCGTGGCAGGGGCTCTTCCGCGGTCTGCTCACCGCCGTCGTCTTCGGCGGCGGTCTCGTGCTGGCGGTGATCTCCTTCACCGCCGTGGCGCTGCTGGTCGGGCAGCCCTTCTACGAGTCGCTGGCGGAGCGCGTCGACGACACCGAGGGCGGCGCCCCGGCCGACCCGGGCATCCCGCTGTGGCGCGAACTGCTGCGGTCCGCCTGGGACAGCCTGCGGGTGCTGGTGCGCGTCACGGTCTGGACCGTCGCGCTGTTCGCCGCGGGCTTCATCCCCTTCGTCGGGCAGACCGTCGTGCCCGTCGTCGGCTTCTGCGTCTCCGGCTTCTTCCTGGCCCTGGAACTCAGCGGTGTCGCCTTCCAGCGCCGCGAGGTGCCGCTGCGCGAGCGGCTGCGGATGCTGCGCGGCCGGATGATGCTGAGCCTCGGCTTCGGGGTGCCGCTGGTGCTGTGCTTCCTCGTGCCGGTCGTCGCGGTCTTCCTGATGCCGGGGGCGGTGGCCGGCGCCACCCTTCTCGTCCGCGACCTGATGCCGCCGCAGGCGGAGGAGCAGCACGCCGAGCCGGAGGCGGTGCCCGCGACCGCGCCGCGCCCCCTGGACTTCCGCAAGCCCTAGCCCCGGCCACCGCTGCGAGGTCCCCAGGCACGGCTGTCCCCCACGAGGACGACTCCCCGCCCTGTACCGCACCCGGGGGCGCCCCCAGCGGCAGCCGGGGGAGGCGCGGGACCCGCTCCCCGGGCTGCCGGCGCCGATTCGACGGCAGATCCCGGCCCCGCGGAGGGAACCGTTCCCCGTCCCGCACGTGACCTGAACAGTGTCGGGTGACGGCAGGACGCGAGGGGGACGCGATGACACAGCGAGCCGACCAGTACGACGACAACCAGCGGAGCTACCGCACCTATTGGGACGGCCGCGGCTACGAGCACGACGCCGAGGTCGCCGCGCTGCGCCGGCTGCTGGCCGGCCGCCACTTCGGACACGCCGCGGACGTCGGCGGCGGCTACGGGCGCCTCGTGCCCGTGCTGCGGGAGTTCGCCGACCGGGTCACGCTGATGGACTCCAGCCGCCGTCAGCTGGACGACGCGGAGGAGTTCCTGGCGGGCCTGGCGGGCGTCACCACGCGGCTGACGACCGCGTCCGGTCTCGGCCTGCGCTCCGGCAGCGTCGACCTGGTCACCATGGTCCGGGTCATGCACCACCTGCCCGACCCGGCGCCCGCGCTGGCCGAGATCGCGCGCGTCCTGCGGCCCGGGGGCACCGCGGTCGTCGAGAGCGCCAACCTTGCGCACGCCGCCAACCGGCTGCGGTACGCGGCACGGCGGCGGCGCGTCCCGCTGGAGCCGGTGGACATCCGTTCCGCCGCCAACCGCGAGCGCGACAGCATCCCCTTCGTCAACCACCACCCGCGCACCGTGGCGGCCCAGTTGGAGGCCGCCGGGCTGCGGGTGCAGCAGCGGCTGTCGGTGTCGAACCTGCGCAGCACGCGACTGAAGCGCGTGGTGTCGCGGGGCACGCTGGCCCGCGCCGAGGAGGCGCTGCAGCGGCCGCTCGCGCGGGTGACGTTCGGGCCGAGCATCTTCTTCCTCGTGCGGAAGGCCGCGTAGCACGTCAGGCCCCGTGAGCGGTCTCCGCGGCACGCCGCGCCGGGCGGCCGCCGGGACGGGGACAGGCGCAGCCCTTTTGTTACTGTCCGGATTGTTTGTGCCGGTCGGTGCGGGGAGTGGCGCGTGGTGCGGTGGGCTGGGCGTCTGGTGACGGCCGTGTGCGCGGCCCTGGCCGCGGCGTGTCAGCACGCGGGCATGACGGAACTGGCGGCGTCCGGCGCCGGGTGCGCGCCGACCCGGGTCTTCGTCTCGGGCCAGAAGGGCTACAGCACCTTCCGCATCCCCGCGGTGGTCCAGGTGCCCGGGTCCGGCGCGGCGGGCCCCGTGCTCGTCGCCTTCGCCGAGGGCCGGCGGGAGTCCGGCGCGGACCACGGTGACGTCGACGTCGTCGAGCGCCGATCGACGAACGGCGGTTGCACCTGGACGGCGCTGCGGAGGGTCGCGGACGCCGGGCCGAACACCCTGGGCAACCCGGCACCGGTGGTGGACCCGTCCGGGCGGCTGGTGCTGCTGACCACCCGTAACGGCGCCGCGGCCACCGAGGCCGACATCATGTCCGGCGACATCGTCCCCGCCGACGGGCGGCGCGTCTTCGTGCGGTCCAGCGACGACGCCGGGGCCACCTGGTCACGGCCGCGGGAGATCACCGCGCAGGTCAAGCGCCCCGGCTGGCGCTGGTACGCCACCGGCCCCGGTCACGGCATCGCGCTGACCTCCGGTCCGCACAAGGGCCGGCTGGTCGTCGGCGCCGACCACTCCGTCACCCCGTGGCAGGACAGCGGGGACAACGGCTCGGAGCCGCGCTGGTACGCGGGCCACAGCCTGCTGAGCGACGACGGCGGCAGGACCTGGCGGATCGGCTACGTCGACGCGGCCGGCGACGGCCGGGTCAATGTCAACGAGACCGCCGTGGCCCAGCTCCCCGACGGGCGCGTCTACTTCAACGCACGCGACCAGAAGGGCACCGACCGCGGCAGCCGGGCCCACGCCTGGAGCGCCGACGGCGGCGAGACACTCCAGGCACCCTTCAGGACCGTTCCCGGGATCATCGCGCCGTCCGTCGAGGGCAGCCTGCTGCAGACGTACAACGGCCGCGGCTCGGGCCCGTTGCTGCTGGCCGCCCCGGGCGAGCCCCGGGACCGGCTGGGGATGACGGTGCGGGCGAGCCTCGACGACGGCGTGACCTGGTCGCGCGGGTACCGGGTGTCCGACGGCAAGGCGGCCTACTCGGACCTGGTGCAGATCGACAGCAAGCACGTCGGCCTGCTGTACGAGACCGGGCGTGCCACCACGTACGACACCATCACCTTCACCCGGCTCACCATCGCCTCCCTGCTGCGCTGACCCGCCGGACGCCGGACGCCGGGGAGGGGGCCCGCTGGCGTTCCGCCGTGCGGGTCAGGGATGCTGGGAGGCCGCGTCCATTCGACGTGCACCTGATGGGCTCGGAGGTTCCCCGAAGTGCGGCTCCCCAACCGGACCGGCGTGCCGGCCCCCGCGCCGCCCGCCGGCGTCCCCTCCACGACCACCCCCGAGGTCGCCACCGCCGTCCCGGCGCCGACCGTGGAGGAGGCCCGGCTGGACCGGGCAGCGCCCCAGGAGATCCTGCGCCGCAGCGGCTTCGACACCGCGGCCCCCCGCTTCGCCCGCGCACTGGCGGCGGCGCACTCCAAGGGCGCGGCGTACCGCGTCGTGCGCCGCCACGGCCGCGCGCTGTGGCAGGACGCGGTCGGCAGGGCACAGGGGCGCGGCCCGGCCGGCGGCGACCTCAGCCGCGACGACGACCGGCCGCTGTACTGGGCCCGGCTCGCCCTCACCCTGGCCCTGCGCGCGTGGCAGCCGTCCTTCCCGCTCGGGGACGCCGGGCGCGCCGCCCTGGTGGACCTGCTGGAACGGACCTCTCGGGGCCAGGACACCGTCCGGCGGCCCGCGGTCAGGGGTGTCAGGCGCATCCTGCTGACCGGCTTCGACCCCTTCCGGCTCGACGACGACATCCGCCGCAGCAATCCCTCGGGTGCCGCCGCGCTCGCCCTGGACGGCGTCACGATCCACACCGCAGAAGGGCCGGCCCGCGTGGAGGCCGTCGTCTTCCCGGTCCGCTGGGACGACTTCACGCGGGGCGCCGTCGAACGCGCCCTGCGCCCATGGTTCCGTCCGGGCCCGTACCGCGTCGACCTGTTCGCCACCGTCAGCCAGGGCCGGCTGGGCCGCTTCGACCTCGAACGCTTCAACGGCGCCTGGCGCGGCGGTCACCCGGACAACGCCGACGTCCAGGTCACCGGTCCCGTTCCCGTCCCGTACGGCCACGGGCGGCCGCAGTGGACCACCACGGGACTGCCGTACGAGGCGGTCATCGCGGCCGGGACCGGGCCCTTCCCGGTGCACGACCGCACCGCGGTCACGGAGATCCCGGCCGGGGCCACCGCGCCCGTCGTCAGCGACTCGGGCCCGACACCCGGCTCCGCAGCGCGCGCCGGTGGCGGCGGCGACTATCTCTCCAACGAGATCGCCTACCGCGCCACCTTGCTCCGCGACGTACTCGCGCTCCCCGCGCCCGGCGGTCATGTCCACACCCCTCTACTGCAGTTCGGACCCGGCAACACCGACCCCGGCACCGGCACCGTCACCGACCCCGAGTTCGTGGCCAGCCGCCTGGCCATCACCGCCCAGCTCCGCGCGATCCTCACCGCGGCCGCCGGCGGCTGAGACGGACCGGGTGCGTCACACCCGTCGGCGTCCCGTCACGGGCGGAAGCCGCTGCCTGGTGCTGCCGGGGCCGTGACCGGCAGCGAGCCGGGGGCGCGCGGTGGAGACGGGGCGCCCCGCCGGCACCCCCGCGCACCGGCCGCGGCCCCTGGGGGTGGAGACGGGGCGCCCCGCCGGCACCCCCGCGCACCGGCCGCGGCCCCTGGGGTCCGCGGGGAGCTGAACGGAAGCCGGGACGGAGCCGTAAGGGACTGCGGAAGAACGCAAGACAGCCAACCCGTGCACCTCCTGTCCCCTCCGTGTCCCCATGCCCATCGGTGAGGGACGGGCGACAGGGCTGTGCGGGCAAGGGGAAGCAGGCCGCCGCGGCGCGGCCTCTGTGATCGAGGGAGGTCCTGCCGTGACCGTCGCCGTCGGCGTCACCGGTGATGCCACCGAATTGTTCCGCGCCAACACCGCGCACAGTCCCTCGTACTTCGCTCTGCGCCGCGCCGGTGGCGCGTCCTCCCCCGAGGGGGCGGCCGACATCGTCGACTTCTGCGTCCCGTGCAATCCGTACTTCCCGAGCCCGGCGATGTACGAGAAGCTCCAGCGCTCGATGCAGGACATCCTCACCTACTACCCGAGCAGCACCGACGTCATCGCAGGCGAGCTGTGCTCGCTGCTCGGCCTCAACCCGCAGACCGTCGCCATGGGCAACGGCTCGACCGAGCTGATCACCTGGATCGACCACCTCCTGGTCCGCGACAGCCTCGCCATCCCCATACCGACCTTCGGCCGCTGGACCGATCAGCCGATGGAGACCGGCAAGCGCGTCGACATGTTCCTCCTGCCCGAGGCCGCCGGGTTCGCCCTCGACCCGGCGGCCTTCGTCTCGTTCGTCCGGGCCCGCGGCTCGCGCACCGCCGTCATCTGCAACCCGAACAACCCCGACGGCGGCTTCCTCCCCAAGCACGCGGTGGTCGGCCTCATGGACGCCCTCTCCGACCTCGACCTGGTCGTCATCGACGAGTCCTTCCTGGACTTCGCCGACGCCGAGGCATGGCCGAGCGTGGCGGCCGAGGCCGTCCTGCGGCCCAATGTGATCGTCCTGCGCAGCCTCGGCAAGAACTTCGGACTGCACGGCATCCGCTTCGGCTACATGGTCGCCAACCCGGCCCTCGCCGGGAAGGTGCGGCGGATGCTGCCCAAGTGGAACCTCAACTCCTTCGCCGAGGCCGTCGTCTTCATGCTCAAGGACCATCGGGAGGAGTACGCGCAGAGCCTGCATATGGTCTCCCGCGACCGTCAGGAGATGATCTGGCAACTGGCGGCGCTGCCCGGCCTGACGGTCTACCCGTCGCAGGGCAACTTCGTCTTCGTCAAGCTGCCCGACGGCGTGGACGGCGCCGTCCTCCGCGACCGGCTGCTCGCCGAGCACGGCGTCCTGGTCCGCGAGTGCGGCAACAAGCTCGGCAGCAGCAGCCGCTTCATGCGCCTGGTCGTGCGGCCGCAAGAGGACGTCCAGCGGCTCCTGACCGGGCTGAGCACGGTCCTGTACGGCAGCACCTGGTACGCCGCCGCGCCCGAGGCCGCGCCCGCCCCCGCGCCGGAACCGGCCCCGCAGGTCCAGCAGCTCCCGCAGATCCAGCCCGCGCCGCAGCCGGTGCCCGTCCCGCAGCTGCAGCTCCCGCAGGGCCAGCCCCCGCAGCCGGTGTACGAGCAGCAGGCCCCCTTTCCGCCGGCGCCGCCGGTGTACGAGCAGCAGCGGATGGCCCCGCAGCCGGTCTACGAGCCGCAGCCGATGGGCCCGCAGCCCGTGTACGAGCCGCAGCCGATGACCGCCCAGACGCAGATGCAGATGCCCCCGCAACCCTCGCAGCCGCAACTGCCGCAGCCCCCGGTCCCCGACCTCTACCCCGCCCTGACCACCGGGGTGCCGCCCGCCTTCGCCTCCGCCACCCCGGGCTCGCCCAGACCGGCGCGCTATTGGCAGGACGCGTCCTGAGCAAGACGGCCCGGAGCGGCCCGGACCGGCCCCGGACATGGAACGACGGCGGCCGGGGCACAGGCCCCGGCCGCCGTCGCGGACGTCCGGATCAGCGGACGCCGAAGGAGTGCACGGTGGTGCTGCGGTACGTCTGCCCAGGACGCAGGACCGTCGAGGGGAAGGACGGGTGGTTGGGCGAGTCGGGGAAGTGCTGGGTCTCCAGGCAGAAGCCGTCACCCTGCCGGTAGACGTGCCCGGAGGAACCCGCGAAGGCCCCGGTCAGGAAGTTGCCGGTGTAGAACTGCACGCCCGGCTCGGTGGTGGCGATGCGCAGCGTGCGTCCGGAGACCGGCTCGGTGACCGTGACCGCGTGCTCGGGTCGGGCCGTGCGGCCCTTGTCGAGCACGAAGTTGTGGTCGAAGCCCTGGCCGTACAGCACCTGCTGGTGGGCCGTGCGGATGTCGCGGCCGATCGCCTTCGCACTGCGGAAGTCGAACGGGGTGCCCGCGACGGGTGCCAGTTCGCCGGTGGGGATCAGCGTGGAGTCCACCGGGGTGAAGCGGCGTGCCGCGATGGCGACCTCGTGGTCGTAGACCCCGCCGTTGCCCTCGCCGCGCAGGTTGAAGTACGTGTGGTTGGTGAGGTTGACCACCGTCGCCTTGTCGGTGGTGGCGCTGTAGTCGATGCGCCACTCGCCGTCCGGGGTCAGCGTGTAGACCACCCTGACCTTGAGCGTCCCGGGGTAGCCCATCTCGCCGTCGGCGCTGGTGTAGCGCAGCACGAGCCCCGCGTCGCCGCCGGCGGTGAAGCTCTCGACCGCCCAGACCCGCTTGTCGAACCCCTTGTCGCCGCCGTGAAGGCTGTTGGGCCCGTCGTTGACGGGCAGCTGGTACGTCGTGCCGTCGAGCGTGAAGCGGCCCCGGGCGATCCGGTTGCCGTACCGCCCGATCAGAGCGCCGAAGTACGGGCTGCTCGCCACATAGGCGTCGATGTTGTCGAAGCCGAGGGAGACATTGCCCCGTCGCCCGTGGCGGTCGGGCAGTTCCAGGGTCTGCACGATCCCGCCGTACGACAGCACGCGGAGGGTGATCCCGCCGTTGTGTACGGTCCAGATGTCGACCTTGGTCCCGTCCTCCAGGGTCCCGAAGTGTTCCTTTGTCACCTTTGTCCTACCCGCGGGCCCCTTCTTGACAGGGGCGGCCGACCCGGTCGTGCCGGCCGCTTGGGCGCTGGTCCCGCTGATCACGGGAGCGACCGCCCCAAGCGCCGCGCCCGCGATCAATGTACGTCTGTTCACTTGCGGCTCCTTCGTTAGGTGCCTGCTTTACGAACCGACCTTGCGCTTGTTCCAGACGTCGAAGCCGACCGCGGCCAGGAGTACCAGGCCCTTGATGACCTGCTGGTAGTCCGTGCCGATGCCGACGAGCGACATCCCGTTGTTGAGGACGCCGAGCACCAGGCCGCCGATGATGGCGCCCAGCACGGTGCCGACGCCGCCGGTGGCGGAGGCGCCGCCGATGAAGGCGGCGGCGATCGCCTCGAGCTCGAAGTTGATCCCGGCCTGCGGGACGCCCGCGTTGAGGCGGGCGGCGTAGACGAGACCGGCGAGGGCCGCCAGCACGCCCATGTTGACGAAGACCAGGAAGACGACGCGCCGGTCCTTGACGCCCGAGAGCTTGGCGGCGGCCTGGTTGCCGCCGAGGGCGTAGACGTGCCGGCCGATGACCGCGTTGCGCATCACGAAGCCGAAGACGATCAGCAGTCCGGCCAGGATGAGCAGCACGATCGGCACGCCGTGGTAGCTGGCCAGCGTCATGGTGAAGGCGAACGCACAGGCGACGATGGCGAGCAGCTTGAGGAAGAAGAAGTTGCGCGGCAGCACGTCGAGGTCGTAGGAGAGCTGCTGGCGGCGGTCGCGGATCTCCTGGATGACGGCGATGGCGATGACCAGGAGGCCGATCAGCAGGGTGAGGTTGTGGTAGTTCGTGTGCGGCCCGACCTCGGGCAGGAAGCCGTTGCCGATCTTCTGGAAGCCGGTGGGGAAGGGCGAGACGGACTGGCCCTCCAGCAGGATCTGCGTGCCGCCGCGGAAGAGCAGCATGCCGGCCAGCGTCACGATGAAGGACGGGATGCCGACGTACGCGATGAAGTAGCCCTGCCAGGCTCCGGCGACGGCGCCGATGAGCAGCGACGCCACCAGGGCCAGCGGCCAGGAGACATGGTGATGGATGATCATCACGGCCGCGGCGGCGCTGACGAAGGCGGCCAGCGACCCGACGGACAGGTCGATGTGACCGGCGATGATCACCACCATCATGCCGATGGCCAGGATCAGGATGTAGCTGTTCTGGCCGATCAGGTTGGTGACGTTCTGCGGCTTGAGCAGGATGCCGCCGGACCATACCTGGAACAGCGCGGCGATCAGCACCAACGCGATGATCATGCCGTACTGGCGCATGTTGCGCCGCGCGGCCTGCAGGAGGTAGCCGGCGGTTCCCGCCGGTCCGCTCCCTGCCGCGGCCGCGGCCGTGCCTCCGGCGGGCGGCGGAGGAGTCTGTTCGGTCTTCACCGGGCTGCCCATCTCAGTTCCCTCGGTCCATGGTCATGTGGCGCATCAGCACTTCCTGGGTCGCGCTCTCGCGCGGGATCTCTCCGGTCAGCCGGCCCGCCGACATCGTGTAGATGCGGTCGCACATACCGAGCAGTTCCGGCAGTTCGGAGGAGATGAAAACGACGGCCTTGCCCTGGGCCGCCAGGTCGTTGATGACCGTGTAGATCTCGTACTTGGCCCCGACGTCGATGCCGCGCGTGGGCTCGTCGAGGATGAGGATCTCCGGTCCCGCGAAGATCCATTTGCTGAGGACGACCTTCTGCTGGTTGCCGCCGCTCAGCTTGCCCGTGGTCTCGAAGACGGTGGGTGCCTTGATGTTCATCGTCGCGCGGAAGGACTCGGCGATCCGGGCCTCCTCGTGCTGGTTGACGATGCCGCGCCGGGCCACCTTGGACAGCGCGCTCAGCGAGATGTTGCGGCTGATGTCCTCGATCAGGTTGAGCCCGTAGTGCTTGCGGTCCTCGGTGACGTAGGCGATGCCGTGGGCGACCGCCTCGGGGACCGTGCGGGTGCGGATCTCCTGGCCGCGCAGATAGACCCGGCCGGAGATGCCGCGGCCGTAGGAGCGGCCGAAGACGCTCATGGCCAGTTCGGTGCGGCCGGCGCCCATCAGCCCGGCGATGCCGACGATCTCGCCGCTCCGGACGTTGAGCGAGACCCCGTCGACGACCTTGCGCTGCTGGTCGAGCGGGTGGTGCACGGTCCAGTCCTCGACCGCGAAGGCCACCTCGCCGATGTCCGGCTCCCGCTCCGGGAAGCGGTGGTCCAGGTCGCGCCCGACCATGCCGCGGATGATCCGCTCCTCGGTCACGGCCGGGGTGCCGTCCTCGGCGGTGGCCTTCATGTCCAGCGTCTCGATGGTCCGGCCGTCCCGCAGGATGGTGATGGAGTCGGCGACCCTGGCGATCTCGTTGAGCTTGTGCGAGATGATGATGCAGGAGATGCCGTGCTCCTTGAACTCCAGGATCAGGTCCAGGAGTTTGCGGCTGTCCTCGTCGTTCAGGGCGGCCGTCGGCTCGTCCAGGATGAGGAGCTTGACCTCCTTGGACAGCGCCTTGGCGATCTCGACGAGCTGCTGCTTGCCCACGCCGATGTCGGCGACGCGGGTGCTGGGCGGGTCGGCGAGCCCGACCCGCTTCAGCAGCCGGCCCGCGTGCCGCAGTGTCTCGTTCCAGCTGATGACACCGCGGGTGGAGTGCTCGTTGCCGAGGAAGATGTTCTCGGCGATGGACAGGTAGGGCACCAGGGCGAGCTCCTGGTGGATGATCACGATGCCGCGCTGCTCGCTGGCACGGATGTCGCGGAAGGCGCAGGGCTCCCCGCCGAAGAGGATCTCGCCTTCGTAACTGCCGTGCGGATAGACCCCGCTGAGCACCTTCATCAGGGTCGACTTGCCCGCACCGTTCTCACCGCAGATGGCGTGGACCTCGCCCTCGGCCACTGTCAGGGTGACATCGGAGAGCGCCTTGACCCCTGGGAAGGTCTTGGTGATGGAGCGCATTTCGAGGACGGGTCCGGCCATTCCTGCTTTCCGTTCTACCTCGGATGGAGGGGGGTGACGATCGTTCGTCGTGGTCCGGCTCCGCGACTACTGGAGCTCGGACTCCTTGATGTAGCCGGAGTCGACGACGATCTCCTTGTAGTTGGACTTGTCGACGCTGACCGGCGGCAGCAGGAAGGTCGGGACGACCTTGGTGCCGTTGTCGTAGGTCTTGGTGTCGTTGACCTCGGGCTTGCCGCCGGTGAGGACCGCGTCACCCATCTGGACGGCGACCTTGGCCAGTTCGCGGAGGTCCTTGTAGACGGTCTGCGCCTGCTCGCCCGCGATGATCGACTTGATCGAGGCGACCTCGGCGTCCTGGCCGGTGACGATCGGCAGCGGCTTCTTGCCGGTGCCGTAGCTGACGCTCTTGAGCGCCGAGATGACGCCGCGGGAGATGCCGTCGTAGGGGGACAGGACCGCGTCCACGTTGGCGGAGGTGTACGACTTGCTCAGCAGGTCGTCCATGCGGGCCTGGGCGGTGGCGCCGTCCCAGCGCAGCGTGGTGACCTGGGTGAGCCCGGTCTGGCCGCTCTTGACCACCAGCTGCTTCTTGTCGATGTACGGCTGGAGCACGTCCATCGCGCCGTTGAAGAAGTACTTGGTGTTGTTGTCGTCGGGCGAGCCTGGCGAACAGCTCGATGTTGAAGGGGCCCTTCTTGCTGCCGTCCTTCAGCCCGAGCTTGTCGACGATGTAACCCGCCTGGAGCTGGCCGACCTTGAAGTTGTCGAAGGTGGCGTAGTAGTCGACGTTCTGCGAGCCGAGGATCAGGCGGTCGTAGGAGATGACCTTGATGCCCGCGTCGTGTGCCTGCTGCAGCACGTCGCTGAGGGCCGAGCCGTCGATGGCGGCGATGACCAGGAGCTTGTCGCCCTTGGTGATCATGTTCTGGATCTGGGCGACCTGGTTCTCCACCTTGTCGTCGCCGTACTGCAGATCGGTCTTGTAGCCCTTGGCCTGGAACTGCTTGACCATGTTGTCGCCGTCGGCGATCCAGCGCTCGGAGGACTTGGTGGGCATGGCGATACCGACGGTGCCGCCCTTTCCACCGTCCTTGTCGCCGCCGTTGCTGTTGTCGCTCTGCCCGCAGGCGGTCGCGGTGGCCCCGAGGGCGAGGGTGGCTATCAGCGCGGCTGTGGTGCGCAGGTGGGCGGCTCTGGCGATGCGCATGGCTGATCAGATCCTTTCGGGGGCCAGGCGGGGGTCGGCCGCGTGGCCCTGGTCGGTCGTGATGTCCTGGGGAAAGCGGTGGAGCGGGCCCGGCAGTCGCGCACCCAGCGGGGAGAGCCCGCCGTCCGCGCCGAGCCGGGAGAGCAGGTCGAGCACGAGGCGTCCGCGGCGGACCCGTTCGCGGGCGGTCGCCAGGGCGACGTCCCGCAACTGCCGTCCGTACGGGTAGATGCCGGGGGCCTTGCTCAGGCCGAACTTGAGGTAGATCGGGGCGCCGCGGCGGATCAGTTCGGCCGCGTCGTAGAGCCGGACGAAACCGCCGAGGTCGTCGGGGGCCTCGATGTAGAAGTCCATCGGGGCCCGGCTGGTCCGGCGGATCTCGGTGATCTGCTGGAGGGTCAGGTCGGAGGGGATGTTGATGGAGTCGGCGCCCAGCCGCTCCCACACCGCGTAGGCGGCCGGGTTGACCGGGCCGACCAGCGCGGAGACCTTGAAGGTGGTGTCGGCGGGCAGCAGGCCCTGCTCGCGCAGCCGGTGCAGCAGCCACAGCACGCCCTCGTCGGCGACGAGCAGGCAGCGCACGCCCAGCGCGGCCGCCCGCAGGGCGTCCTCGACACAGCCGGCCACCTGGTCGTGGCCGCGGGCGCGCAGGCCCCCGCCGCGGGAGTCGGTCCGGGTGGCGGAGCCGATGTCCCAGGTGCCGCGAGGACCGGTGAACAGGCAGAGTTCGACGTCGCGTTCGGCGCAGGCGGTCACCATCTCGGTGATCTCCGCGTCGGTCAGCATCCAGATGCCGCTGCCCTGGCTGATGCGGTGCACGGGCACGTCGAGGCGTTCGGCCTCCTCGAGCACGGTGGCCAGCACCTCGGGACCCTCCACGGAGGGGATCTCGGTGCGCCAGGTGCCGCCGTCGGGGAAGGAGTGCGGGGAGGCGTCGGCCGGGTCGTCCGCGGGGGCTCCGTGACCGAGCAGGGCGAGAGCGAACTGCCCTGGGTGACGGGGGCCGGGGGCGGTACCGGTCCCGTCGGGACTCGGGGTGGAAGCGTCGGTCACGGTGCTCCTTCGTCGGTGCCGGTGGTGCCGTTCCAGATCTGCGCGGGGTGTGGGATGTCCGAGTTGTTCGGCATATCGGACGACGTTCGGGTCTTTGGGTATGGGCCGGTACGGAGCGGGCATCGTCGTCCGGGGCGAGGCGGGGTCATGGGCGCAGCAACACCTTCCCCACCTTCGGGTCCCGGCCCGCCAGCAGCCCGAGCGCCCCGGCGTAGTCCTCCAGGGGCAGTTCGTGCGTGACAAGGGGGGCCGGGGTGAGTACCCCCGCGCCGAACGCGCGCACCGTGTGCGCCCACGCGGCGGGCGGCGCCCCGAACACCGTGTGCACGGTCAGCTGGCGCACCACCAGGTCGGTCGGGTCCAGCGCCTGCGCGGCGCCCGGTTCCGGGATGCCGGTCAGCGCCAGCCGGCCGCCGCGGCGCAGCAGCCCCGCGCCGGTCCGGGCGGCGGAGGGGGAACCGGCCGCCTCCACGACGAGGTCGAAGTCCGCGGCGTCGTCGTCCGGCAGTTCGGCCGCCGTGCGGAACATCGTGGCGCCGAAGGACGCGGCCAGTTCCTCCCGGTCGCGCTGGGTGCCGACCACGAGCAGTTCGGCGGGGGACACCGCGGCCAGGAACTGCACCGCCAGCATCCCGAGCGTGCCGGTGCCCACCACGGCCACCCGTTCGCCCGGCGCGGCCGGGGCCTTCAGCAGCGCGGCCGCCACGCACGCCGCCGGCTCCAGGAGCGCGGCGGAGCGCAGGTCGGCGTCGTCGTCCAGGACGTGCAGCAGCCGGGCGGGCAGGGTGAGGGTGTCGGCCATGGCGCCCGGCCGCGTGAAGCCGGTCTCCTCGTACGGGGCGCCGCACAGCGTCGTCTCCCCGGCGTGGCAGCGGTCGCAGACCTGGCAGTTGCGGAAGCCCTCGCCGACGACCTTGCGGCCGGCCAGGTCCGCGGGCACGCCGGGGCCGACCGCCTCCACCGTGCCGGACCATTCGTGGCCCGGGGTGACGGGGTAACGGACGTATCCCTCGGGACGGGTGCCCGCGTACACCTCGCGGTCGCTGCCGCAGATGCCGGCCGCGTACACGCGGACCAGCGCCTCGCCCGGGCCGGGCGCGACCGGTTCCGCGGGCACGATCCGGTGCCGGCCGGGTCCGTCGAGGACGACGGCGCGGGGGGAGGCCGCGGTCACTTCGTGCCACCCGGCTGCCGGCGCTCCCAGCCCTCGGCCCACAGGTCGAAGCGGGCCTGCTGCTGGGGGAATTCGGCGGCGGCGTCCACGTCGAGCTCGACACCGAGGCCCGGTGCGTCCGACAGGGTGAAGTACCCGTCGGGCCCGACCACGGGGGCGCCCTTGACGACCTTCTTGATCTCGGAGTCCGCGAAGTCGTTGAAGTGCTCGAGGATCTTGAAGTTGGGGGTGCAGCCCGCCAGTTGCAGACTCGCCGCGGTGAGCACCGAGCCGCCGACATTGTGCGGGGCGACCAGCACGTAGTGCGTCTCGGCGGTGGCGGCGAGCTTGCGGACCTCGTTGATGCCGCCGATGTGCCCGAGGTCGGGCTGGATGATGTCGGCAGCCTGGAGCTCGAACAGCTCGCGGAACTCGTAGCGGTCGTGGATGCGTTCGCCGGTCGCGATCGGCAGGTCGGTGTGCGCGGCGACCTTCGCCAGGGCCTTGAGGTTCTCCGGCGGCACCGGCTCCTCGATCCAGCTCGGCTTGAACGGGGCCAGATCGTTCGCGATCCGGATCGCGGTGGCCGGGCTGAAGCGCCCGTGCATCTCGACGAGCAGCTCGGCCTCGGGCCCGATCGCGTCGCGGACGGCCTCGATGAGGGAGACGGCGTACGAGGTGGCGGCGTGGTCGAGCTCGAAGTGGCCGGTGCCGAAGGGGTCGATCTTCAGCGCCCGGTAGCCGCGCTCCACCACCGCGCGGGCGGCCTTGTGGTAGGCCTCCGGGGTGCGTTCGGTGGTGTACCAGCCATTGGCGTACGCCTTGACCTTCTCGTTCACCTTGCCGCCGAGCAGCTGCCACACCGGCACGCCGAGGGCCTTGCCCTTGATGTCCCAGCAGGCCATCTCGATGACCGCGATGCCCGACATGACGATCTCGCCGGCCCGGCCGTAGTCGCCGTACTTCATCCGCCGGACGAGGTCCTCCACCGCGAAGGGGTCCGATCCGGTGACGTGGTTGGCGGCAGCCTCGTGGAGATAGCCGAGCAGCGCGTCGGTGTGCCCCAGCATGCGCGTCTCACCGACGCCCGTCAGGCCCTCGTCGGTGTGGACGAGCACGTAGGTGAGATTGCGCCAGGGAGTGCCGACCACGTGGGTGCTGATGCCGGTGATGCGCACGGAAATGGCCCCTTAAGGACGGTCGTTCGAGATTTCGTCACCCGTTCGAAATGTTGAAGGGACCGTAGTTACGGGCTCCGGGCGGTGTCAATGGCTGAGTCGCCCAGGTGTCGGCGTTGTTGCCGAAGTGAGTCCGGAGCGCGCGCCGGATGTCCGCCGCGCCGCCGTGTACGACCGGGCCCGCACGCCTACCGGGCGACCGCGTCGGAGCCGAAGGCCGCGCCGTAGACGATGCCCGCGAGCCGCGCCTGCCCCCGGGCGCTGGGATGGAACCAGTCCCAGGGACTCAACTCGGCTTCGGTGAAGCGGTAGTCGAAGACCGCGCCGCCGTCGGAGCGGCAGCGCTCGTAGCGCGCGCACTCCTGCGCCAGGGCGCCGTTGTAGGCGATCACCCGCTCCCGTACCGTCTGCCGCCGCGCGTTCGCCGCCGCGTCCGTCGACTCGGGGTCCGCCAGCATCGAGGGGCACAGACCGAGCTTCCAGATCTGCCGTCCGAGCGCGTTGCGCCGTCCGATGTCCCACAGTCGCAGCAGGTCGGGCACGCTCGCGACGAAGACCTGTGCTTGGGGCAGCCCCTGGTGCAGGGTGCGCAAGGCGGTGGCGAACTCCCGGCGGTACGTGTCCACCGGGGTCATCCGGGCGGTGCTGGGCGCGCACGCGTCGTTGGCGCCCATGAGGATCACCACCTGCTGGGGCCGCAGCGCCACGGCCCGCTCCGCCTGGGCCGGCAGGTCGGCCATCCGCGCGCCGCTGGCCGCCAGGTTCCAGCTCTCGGCGGCGGGGCGGGGCAGCAGCCGGGTGGCGACGCTGCTCACCGGGTCCCCGCTGCCGGTCGCCCAGGACAGTTCCGGACAGTCCGTCAACACGCCGCACGCGTCGAAACCCCGGGTGATGGAATCCCCGAGGGCGGCCAGTGAGGCCGGCCGGGTGTTCCAGGCGAGGGCGGCCGAGGCGCTCGGACGGGGGCTCGCGGCATCGCTCCGGGCGGCCGCCGGGTCCCCCGTCCCGGCCCCGGAACAGGCCGCCACCAGCGCCGTTGTGAGCAGGCCGGCCAGGACGGCGGTGGCGCCGCGGCACACCGGGCCGGAGCGACTCCCGCATCGCTGCCCCCTCGGACGAGTGGGTGACTTCTGGGTGATCCCGACAGTACGTCACTCCTCGGGAGACGCCGCGCGGTAGCTTTTTCCCTGACGCCTGAGGGGAAAGAGGTGATCAGAAGTCAGATCTTGTCTCATTCGTTATGATTAGTGCAGAATGTCCAGTGCTGTCCCGGATGGCTCGGTTATGGGCATGAGGCCGCTGGGGAAGGCGTACCTCGTCCCACACTGGAGGTCCCGGTGACGACACGTGGAGTTCTGTACGTGCACTCCGCGCCGCGCGCGCTGTGCCCACACGTCGAGTGGGCCGTCGCGGGCGTGCTCGGCGTGCGCGTGAACCTCGACTGGATCCGCCAGCCCGCCTCCCCGGGCACCTGGCGGGCCGAGTTCTCCTGGCAGGGAGACCCCGGCACCGCCTCCAAGCTGGCGTCCGCGCTGCGCGGCTGGCATCTGCTGCGCTTCGAGGTGACGGCGGAGCCGTGCCCCTCCGCCGAGGGGGAGCGCTACAGCAGCACCCCCGAGCTGGGCATCTTCCATGCCGTCACCGGCATCCACGGCGACATCCTCATCCCCGAGGACCGGCTGCGCGCCGCGCTCGCCCGGGCCCGCAAGGGCGAGGCCGACCTCGAGACCGAGGTCGCCAAGCTCCTCGGCAAGCCCTGGGACGACGAGCTGGAGCCCTTCCGGTACGCGGGCGAGGGCGCCCCCGTCCGGTGGCTGCATCAGGTGGTCTGACGCTCCCTCGGCTCCCCGGCCCCCGCCGCGGGGTCCTGCGGCGTGCCACCGGCCTCCGCGCACCGCGCCGCGGCTCCCGGCCACCACACCCGCGGCCCGATGTCCCGTACCAGCGCGGGCACCAGCAGCGAACGCACCAGCAGGGTGTCCAGCAGCACCCCGAACGCCACGATGAAGGCGATCTGCACCAGGAAGGCCAGCGGGATCACGCCCAGCGCCGCGAAGGTCGCCGCCAGCACCACGCCCGCCGAGGTGATCACGCCCCCGGTGGCGGTCAGGCCGCGCAGGACGCCCTGCCGGGTCCCGTACCGCAGCGTCTCCTCGCGGACCCGGGTCATCAGGAAGATGTTGTAGTCGACGCCGAGCGCGACCAGGAAGACGAAGCCGTACAGCGGGACCGAGGCGTCCGTCGCCGAGAAGCCGAACACATGCGGGAAGACCAGCGCCGACACACCCAGGGTGGCGGCGAAGTTCAGCGCCACCGTGGCGACCAGCAGCAGCGGCAGCAGCACGCTGCGCAGCAGTGCCACCAGGATCAGCAGGATGATCGCCAGGACGACGGGCACCACGAGCGTGCGGTCGCGCCCGGCGGTGCGCTGGGTGTCCAGCTGCTGCGCGGTGTAGCCGCCGACGACCGCCTCCGCGCCGGGCACCGCGTGCACGGCGTGCCGCAGCCGCTGCACGGCGGCCTTGGCGGCGTCGCTGTCGGCGGCGTCCTGGAGCGTCACCTCCAGCAGCGCCCGGCCGCCGGCGACCAGCGGCTCGCCCTGACCGGGCCGGCCGGAGGCCGTGACCGCGGCGGCGGAGGAGACACCGGAGGTGCGTTCGGCCACCCGGGTCACCTGGGTGAGCCGGTCAGCGGCGGCGACCACCACGGCGGGGTTGCCCGAGCCGCCGGGGAAGTGCTCGCCGAGGACGCGCTGCGCGGTCACCGAGGGGGCCTGGTGGACGAAGATCTCGTCCAGCGGCACGCCCCGGGCGGTCAGCGCGGGGGAGAAGGCCGCGCAGGCGGCCAGCACCGCCAGGCTGACCGCCCAGACCCGGCGGGGCGCCCGGTCCACGAGCGCGGCCACCCGCTGCCACACCCCCCGGCCCCCCTCCCGTGCCGGCTGCGGCCGGGCGGGCCAGTAGGCGGCCGGTCCGAGCAGCAGCAGGACGGCGGGCAGGAAGGTGAGGCTGCTCGCCACGGCGCAGACGATCCCGACCGCGCCGACCGGGCCCAGTGCCCGGTTGTTCGTCAGGTCGCTGGCCAGCAGGGCGAGCAGTGCGAGTGCCACGGTGGCGGCGCTCGCCACGATCGCCCCGGCCGAGCGGCGCAGCGCCGCCCGCATGGCGGCGAACCGGTCTCCGCGCCCGGCGAGCTCCTCGCGGAAGCGGGCCGACAGCAGCAGGGCGTAGTCCGTGGCGGCGCCGATGACGAGGATCGACAGGATGCCCTGCACCTGGCCGTCCACCCGGACCGCGCCGTGGTCGGCGAGCACGTACACCACGCCGCAGGCGAGGCCGAGGGAGAGGACCGAGCCGGCGATGATGACCAGGGGCAGCAGTACCGCGCGGTAGACCAGCAGCAGGATCACCAGCACCACGCCGAGGGCGACGAGCAGCAGCAGACCGTCGATGCCCGCGAAGGCGTCGCCGAGGTCGGCCTGCGAGGCGGCCGGGCCGGCGATGTGGGCGGTGGTGCCGGGCACGCGCCCGGCCGCGGCGGAGATCCGGTCGACGGTGCCCTGCACCTGCCGCCCGAGGTCGGGACGGAGTTGGAGCACGCCCTCCAGCGCCCGGCCGTCCCGCGAGCGCAACGCGGGGGACGGGTGTCCGGTCACCCCCTCGGTGCCGGCCAGGGAGGCAAGTGCCGCGGTGGCGGCGTCGCGCTGGGCGTCGGTGACCGGGCCGCGGCCGGAGGTCCAGACGACGATGGCCGGCACGGTCTCGCCCCGGCGGAACACCTGCCGTTCGGCGAGCGCCTTGGTGGACTCGGCGCTGCGCGGGAGGAAGGCCGCCTGGTCGTTGGTGGAGACCTCGCCCAGCTTGCCCGCGTAGGGGCCCAGGGTGCCGCCGATCCCCAGCCAGGCGACCAGCAGCACCACGGGGAGCAGCCATCGGACGGTGCGCGGCACGGATGTCATCGCTTCTCCCGTGGGGGTGAGTGCGGGTGCTTCCCTCTGCTGTCCACAGGATATATCTCACTGATCAATTATCTTAACCGTCGAGATTATTTACGATGGGGGAGTGCCTGATCACGTACACGACCCCCGCGACGGCGGCGAAGAGGCCGAGTCCCCCACGGGGCTGCGGGCTTTCGCCGTGCAACTGCGCCGGATGAACGCCGAGTTCAACCGCATCGCGCAGGACTTCGCACAGAGCCGGCAACTGCACCACACCGACGTGCAGGCCCTGGTGGCGATCCTGGACGGCGACGGGCACGGCGGTGCGATGACACCGGGACTGCTGCGCGAACGGCTCAATCTGACCTCCGGGGCCGTCACCGCCTGCCTGGACCGGCTGGAACGGTCCGGCCATATCCGCCGCACCCGTGACGCCGCCGACCGGCGCGTCGTCCACCTGCACTACGCGCCCAAGGCGAAGGCCGTGGCCCGCGCGTTCTTCCAGCCGCTCGCCCGCGGCACCGACGCGGCCCGCGCCCGCTTCACCGAGGAGGAACTGACCGTCGTCATGCGCTTCCTGACGGCGATGAACGACGAACTGACCGCCCTCCACGGCGAACCCGCCCCCGACGAGCCGCCGGACCGCCGCCGCTGAACGGCCGGCGGGGCCACGTCACGCTTCGCTGCGCGGGCGGCGCACGCCGGCCGCCGCCGAGGCGATGTTGCGCGCCATGCCGCCGAACACGACCGAGTGGAACGGTGACACGCACCACCAGTACGCGTGGCCCGCCAGGCCCCGCGGGTGGAACAGCGCCCGCTGCCGGTAGACCGTGCGCCCCCGCTCGTCCCGCCCGGCCGACAGTTCCAGCCAGGCCAGCCCCGGCAGCCGCATCTCCGCCCGCAGCCGCAGCAGCCGCCCGGGTTCGATCTCCTCGACCCGCCAGAAGTCCAGCGAGTCCCCGGTCCGCAGCCGCGTCGCGTCCCGCCGACCCCGGCGCAGCCCCACCCCGCCCACGAAGCGGTCGAGCCAGCCGCGCACCGCCCACGCCGGCGGGAAGGAGTACCAGCCGTTCTCGCCGCCGATGCCCTCGATCACCCGCCACAGGGCCTCCGGCGAGGCGTCCACCACGCGGGCCCTGCGGTCGCTGTACAGGCTGCCGCCGGCCCAGTCGGGATCGGTGGGCAGCGGGTCGCTGGGTGCTCCGGGCACCGAGGCCGACGACCAGCGGGTGACCACATTGGCGTCCCGGATGCGCTGCAGGGCCAGCTCCAGCGCCCGCTTGACGCCGATCATGCCCTCCGGCGGGTCGGGCACCCACGCGGCGATGTCGTGGTCGTGGCAGACCACCTCGTGCCGCAGCGACTCCGTCAGCGGACGCGCGAGTCCCGCGGGTACCGGGGTCACCAGCCCCACCCAGTGGCTGGACAGCCGGGGGGTGAGCACCGGCACCGGCACGATCAGCCGCGGCGGCAGCCCCGCCACCTCGGCGTACATCAGCATCATGGCGCGATACGTGAGCACGTCCGGGCCTCCGACGTCGAAGGCCCGGTTGACCTCGGGTGGCAGCGTCGCGCAGCCGACGAGCTGCCGCAGCACGTCCCGCACGGCGATCGGCTGGATACGGGTGCAGACCCAGCGCGGGGTGATCATCACCGGCAGCCGCTCGGTCAGGTAGCGCAGCATCTCGAACGAGGCCGATCCCGAGCCGATGATGACCGCCGCCCGCAGCACGGCCGTCGGCACGCCCGAGGCCAGCAGCACCCGGCCCACCTCGGTGCGCGAGCGCAGGTGCGGCGACAGCTCCCGCTCGGGCACCCCGTCCGGGGTGAGCCCGCCCAGGTACACGATCCGCCGCACGCCGGCCGCCTTCGCCGCGCGGCCGAAGATCTCGGCGGCGCGGCGGTCGGTCTCCTCGAAGTCCCGGCCGCTGCCGAGCGCGTGGACGAGGTAGTACGCGACGTCCACGCCCTCCATCGCCGCGAGCACCGAGTCCTCGTCGGTCACGTCGCCTCGCACCACCTCGGCGCGGTCGGCCCACGGATGGTCGCGCAGCTTCCCCGGCGTGCGGACCAGACAGCGCACCGCATGGCCGGCGTCGAGCAGTTCGGGCACCAGCCGGCCGCCGATGTAGCCGCTGGCCCCTGTCACCAGACAGGTGAGGGTGGTCTTCGCAGTCATCCCGGTCGTTCCTTTCCGGCGCCCGGGGCAGCCAGGGCGCTCGCCACGTCCGGCGGCAGAGGCGCCAGCCGCAGCAGCCCCGCCACCACGCGGGCGGTCAGTGCGTGCCAGGTGCCGGCGTCCCGCAGCATCGCGTGGTCGCCGCCCGGCACCGTCAGATGGCAGGCCAGGGCGCCCGCCGCGCGCGCCCGGTCGGCCAGGGTCAGTGACGCGGCCGGATCGGTGACCCGGTCCCGGTCACCGTGGAGCAGCACCAGGCGGCGTCCGGCCAACTGCCCCACCGGCTCGCCCGCCGGGCACCATGGGGCCAGCCCCACCACCCCGCCCACCAGCGGATGCCCGGCCACCCGCAGCGCCGCCCGGCCGCCCATCGAGTGGCCGACCAGCACGACGGGCACCGCCCCGGCATGCCCCCGCAGGGCCTCCAGCGCCTGCCAGGCGTCACGGGCGGCGTCCTGCCGGTCGCCGTTCCAGCCGCGGTGCCGGTAGCGGACCCCGGCGAGCGCCACCGGGTGCCCGGCCGTGGCCCGGCCGATGGCGCGGACGAACGGCCTCATGCGGGCCCCGGGGAGGTTCCACCGCGTGGGGGGCTCCAGGCCCTCGGCGCGACCGCCGTGCAGCAGCAGAACGGCGGCCGCCGGGCGCTCCGGCAGCGCGTAAGGGACCAGCGCCGCGTACGGCGTCGCGCCGCCGTCGGAGCCGTCACCGTACGTCATCGGATCGCCTCTCCTTGCACTCTCCTTGCACTCTCCGTCATTGTCCGCCGCCCTCTCCGCCGCCGCCCGTTCTGTTTCCTGCCCGTTCCCGGCGTCTCTGCCCGTTCCCGCCCGTTCCTGTCCGGGATTCGGAACCGCGCCCCCACCGGATTGCCCGACCGGCCAATCCGGTGGCCGCAGGTCTACGAATCACATCAGGAAAGACGGGGCACGAAGGGAGCGGCATGAAGGGCACAAGGCGCCGGATCGCGGTCGTGGGGAGCGGGGTGGCCGGACTGACCGCCGCGTACGCACTGCAACGGCACTGCGACGTTTCGCTGTTCGAGGCGGACGACCGGCTGGGCGGGCATGCCCACACCCACGACATAGCCTCGGCCGACGGACGGCTGGCGGCGGTCGACAGCGGCTTCATCGTGCACAACGAGCGCACTTACCCCACCCTGCTGCGGATCTTCGCCGAACTCGGCGTTCCCACGCAGGAGTCCGAGATGAGCATGTCCGTGCGGTGCGAGGGCTGCGGTCTGGAGTACGCCGGGGCCCGCGGTCCCGCCGGGCTGTTCGCCCAGCCGCGCAACGGGCTTCGCCCGGAGTACCTGCGCATGCTGGCCGAAGTGCCGCGTTTCCACCGCAGGGCCAGGCGGCTGCTGGCCGGGGACGGCGACGACACCACCACGCTGGGCGAGTTCCTGCGGGCGGGGGGCTTCTCTGCCTACTTCGTCGCGCACTTCACGACCCCGCTGGTGGCCTGCGTCTGGTCCTGCTCGCCGCGGACCGCGGCCGCCTACCCGGCTGCGTACCTCTTCCGGTTCCTGGACCACCACGGCATGCTCTCGGTGTCCGGCTCGCCCACCTGGAAGACCGTCACCGGCGGCTCGCGTGTCTACGTCGAGCGGATCGCCAAGCGGCTGACGGCCCTGCGCACCGCCACCCCCGTACGCGCCCTGCGGCGGCACGCCGACGGCGCCGAGATCGTCACCGGCGACGGCGAGAGCGAGGAGTACGACGCGGTGGTCGTCGCCACCCACGCCGACCAGGCGCTGCGCCTGCTCGCCGACGCCACCGCGGCGGAGCGCGCCGTGCTCGGCGCGATCCCGTACTCCCGCAACCCCACGCTGCTGCACACCGACACCTCGCTGCTGCCCCGCAGCGCCGGGGCGCGCGGTTCGTGGAACTACCTGATGCCCTCCTGCGCCCCCTCGCCCGGCGGCGTACGGGTCACCTACGACATGAACCGCCTCCAGCGGCTGGACAGCCCCGAGCGCTTCCTCGTCACTCTCGGCGGCGAGGAACTGGTCGACCCCGAACGGGTGCTGGCCCGCATGGTCTACGAACACCCCGTCTACACCCCGGAGTCGGTCGCCGCGCAGCGCCTGCTGCCCACCCTGAACACTCCCGTCACCGCCTTCGCCGGGGCCTACCACGGCTGGGGCTTCCACGAGGACGGCTGCCGCTCCGGCGCCGAGGCCGCCCGCACGCTGGGGGCGCGATGGTGACCGCCGCCGCCCCGCCGGACGTGCCCGCCCTGTACGAGTGCGTGATCACCCATGTCCGTACCGGCCCGGTCCGCCACGCCTTCACCCACCGCACCTACCTGTGGCTGATCGACCCCGACCGGCCGCCCCGGCTCCCCGCACCGTTGCGCCCCTTCGCGCGCTTCGACGCCCGGGACCACTTCGGCGGCCGGCAGCCCACCGTACGGGCCGCTCTGGAGACCTGGCTCGCCGCGCGCGGGGTGGACCTGCGCGGCGGCCCGGTGCGGATGCTCACCCACGCCCGGGTGCTCGGCCATGTCTTCAACCCGCTGACGCTCTACTGGTGCCACACGCCGGACGGCGCCCTGGTCTGCGTCGTCGCCGAGGTCCACAACACCTACGGCGAGCGCCACGCCTATCTGCTGCGCACCGACGGGGCCGGCGCGGCGAGCGTCGCCAAGGACTTCCACGTCTCGCCGTTCTTCCCCGTCGACGGTGCCTACCGCATGCGGCTGCCGGAACCGGACGCCGCGCTGCGTCTCACCGTCCACCTGGAGCGCGAACAGGCCCGGCCGTTCACCGCGACCGTGCGCGGCGAACGGCGGCCCGGGACCGCCCCGTTCCTGCTGCGCTCCGCGCTGCGCCATCCCTGGTCCACCGCCGCCGTGTCGGCCGGCATCCGCCGGCACGGCATCCGACTGCTGCTGCGCGGACTGCCCGTGCTGCGGCGCCCCGTTCACCGGTCTCAGAAGGGCTTCGAGTGACCACGTCCGTCCCCGTCCCCGCATCCGCTCCCGCCTCCTTCGGCGGCGTGGACCCGCGCCGCTGGCCGGATGTCGCCGCAGCGCCACGGTGCTCACACCTGCGGGCCGCCGTCGCCGGCGCCGTGGTGCGCCGCGCCCTGTCCCGGCTGCCGCTGCGCTGCCGTCTCGGGCCCGGCGGCCCGGTGCTCGGCACCGGCGGTCCCGCGGTCGAGATCGCCGACCCCGAGGCCTTCTTCCGCCGGGTGGGCGCCGGCGGCCTGATCGGCTTCGGTGAGTCCTACATGGCCGGCGAGTGGGCCGCGCCCGACCTCGTCGCGGTGCTCACCGTGCTGGCCGGGCACGTCACCGAACTCGTCCCCCGGCCGCTGCAGAGGCTGCGCGCCGTGTGGGCGCGCCGGCAGCCCCGCGAACGCCGCAACACCCTCGACGGCGCCCGGGACAACATCCACGCCCACTACGACCTGTCCAACGAACTGTTCGCCCTCTTCCTGGACGAGACCCTCACCTACTCCTCGGCGGTCTTCCGCGCGCTGCCCGCCCTGCACGAACTGCTCGCCGACGCCCAGCACCGCAAGATCGACCGCCT
Organism: Streptomyces sp. RLA123; assembly: GCF_056270165.1. NCBI lineage: Bacteria > Bacillati > Actinomycetota > Actinomycetes > Kitasatosporales > Streptomycetaceae > Streptomyces > Streptomyces sp. RLA123. Next base: position 5,464,996 of record NZ_JBWDOR010000003.1, read on the forward strand.
CCTGGACCTCGCGCGGGTCGGCGAGGGCACCCGGCTGCTGGAGATCGGCACCGGCTGGGGCGAACTCGCCGTGCGCGCCGCCCGGCGCGGCGCCGAGGTCGTCACCGTCACCCTCTCCGAGGAGCAGCGCAGGCTGGCCACCGAGCGCATCGAGGCGGCCGGCCAGTCCGGCCGGGCGACGGTGCTGCTGCGCGACTACCGGCAGGTGACGGGCCGTTACGACGCCGTCGTCAGCGTCGAGATGATAGAGGCCGTCGGCGCCGACTACTGGCCCGTCTACTTCGCCGCGCTCGACCGGCTGCTCGCCCCCGGCGGCCGGATCGCGCTCCAGGCCATCACCATGGCCGACGACCGGATGCTGGCCACCCGCCGCACCCACACCTGGATCCAGAAGTACATCTTCCCCGGTGGCCTGATCCCCTCCCCGGAGGCGATCGAGCGCACCCTCGCCGCGCACACGGCGCTGCGTGTCGAGGACAGCACGGGCTTCGCCGCGCACTACGCCGAGACGCTGCGGCTGTGGCGCGAACGCTTCACCGAGCGGGCCGCCGAGGTCGCCGCCCTCGGCTTCGACGAGGCGTTCCGCCGCATGTGGACCCTGTACCTCGGCTACTCCGAGGCCGGTTTCCGTTCGGGCTATCTCGATGTGCGTCAACTGCTGCTGGCCCGAGGGGAGACCGCCCGGTGAAGAGTGTCGCGGACACCCTGGTCCTCCTGCCGGTACGCGCGCTGCGCCGGCTGCTGTGGGCACCCGGCGACCTCGGCGGGGCCGAGGCCGGTTTCCGTTCGGGCTGCCTCGATGTGCGTCAACTGCTGCTGGCCCGAGGGGAGACCGCCCGGTGAAGAGTGCCGCCGATACCCTCGTCCCCCTGCTCGAGCAGTTCACCGGCGGGCCCCTGCCGGTGCGGCTGCGGGCCTGGGACGGGAGCACCGCCGGGCCGCGCGACGCGCCGATGGTGGTGCTGCGCTCCCGGCGCGCGCTGCGCCGGATCCTGTGGGAACCCGGCGAACTCGGCCTGGCCGAGGCCTACATCACCGGTGACCTGGACGTGCGCGGCGATCTCACCGAGAGCCTGCGCACGATCTGGCGCGCGGTGCGCGAGGGCAGCGTCAACCCGCCCCGGCTGACCGCCGCCGACCGCCTGCGGGCGGCCCGCGCCGCGCTGCGGCTCGGCGCGGTCGGACCCCGGCCGCCCGCACCCCGCGGCCGCGCCCGGCTGAACGGGACCTTGCACAGCCGGGGCCGCGACCGCGCCGCCATCAGCCACCACTACGACCTGTCCAACGAGTTCTACGCCCTGCTCCTCGACCCCTCGATGGCGTACTCCTGCGCCTACTGGACCCGCGCGGACGACCCCGGGTACGGCCTCGCCGACGCCCAGCGCGACAAGCTGGAACTCATCTGCCGCAAGCTCGGCCTGCGCCCCGGCATGCGGCTGCTCGACATCGGCTGCGGCTGGGGCGCGCTGTCCCTGTACGCCGCCGAGACCCACCGCGCCCAGGTGCACGCGGTCACCCTGTCGGCCGCGCAGCGCGACGCCGTCCGGGCCCGCATCCGCGAGCGCGGCCTCGAGGAGTACGTCCGGGTCGAACTGCGCGACTACCGCGACCTCGAGGGCAGCGGCGGCTACGAGGCGGTCACCGCGATCGAGATGGGCGAGCACGTCGGCGACGCGCACTACCCCGACTTCGCCGCCACGCTGCACCGCGTGCTGCGCCCGCACGGCCGGGCCCTGGTGCAGCAGATGTCCCGCGGGCGGATCGCGCCCGGCGGCGGCGCGTTCATCGAGACGTACATCGCCCCCGACATGCACATGCGCCCCCTCGGCCGTACCGTCGCCCTGCTGGAGGGCGCCGGGCTGGAGGTACGCGCCGTGGAGTCGCTGCGCGAGCACTACGTGCGCACGGTACGGGCCTGGCTGGCCACGCTGGAGGCGCGCTGGCCCGAGTTCGTGGCGATGGCGGGGGAGGAGACCGCCCGCGTGTGGCGGCTGTACCTGGCCGGCGGCGCGCTGGCCTTCGCCGAACGCCGCATGGGCGTCGACCAGATCCTCGCCGTCCGGCCCACCGGGGACGGCGGCACGGGGATGCCGGACACACAGGACGGCTGGTACGGGCGATGGTGACCCTCGCGGCGGCGGGCGCCGCGCTCGCGGTGATGCTGGTGGCCTTCGCGGTCGGCCGGGCCCGCGGCATGCACCGGTACGTCGACGTCGCGTGGGGCGTCGGCTTCGCGGCCGTCGGGGTGGTCGCGTACGCGCTGTCGGCCGGGCACGGTGACCCGGCCCGGCGCGCGCTGGTGCTCGTGATGGTGGCGGTGTGGGGGCTGCGGCTGGCCGGCCACATCGCCTGGCGCGGCCGGGGACACGGCGAGGACCCGCGCTACGAGGCCCTGTTGGACAAGGCGCCGGGCGATCGAACCCTGTACGCCCTGCGCATGGTCTACCTGCTCCAGGCCGCCCTGGTCTGGCTGGTCTCCCTGCCGGTCCAGGCGGCCTCCTACCTGCCCGGCCGACTGGGTCCCCCCGCGGCGGTGGGCGTCGGGCTGTGGGCCGTCGGCCTGCTCTTCGAGGCGGTCGGCGACCACCAGCTGGCGCGCTTCAAGGCCGATCCCGCCAACCGGGGCCGGATCATGGACCGCGGGCTGTGGAGCTGGACGCGGCACCCCAACTACTTCGGCGACTTCCTCGTCTGGTGGGGGCTGTTCGCGCTGACCTGCGACGCCTGGCAGGCCGCGGCGGCCACCGTGGTCTCCCCGCTGGTGATGAGCCTGCTGCTGATCCGCGGCAGCGGGAAGGCCCTGCTGGAGCGGCGCATGGCCGGCCGCCCCGGCTGGGCCGACTACGCCTCCCGCACCTCGGGCTTCTTCCCCCGGCCACCGCGGAAGCGGGCGGCGCCCTCGTCGAGGTCCACGAGCGGCGCCGGATAGTCCAGCGCGCGGCGCCGCTCCTCCGCCAGCAGCCAGGGCCGGTGGACGGCGCCGCCCGGCACGCCGGCCAGCTCCGGCAGCCAGTGCCGGACGTACGCCCCGTCGGGGTCGAAACGGCGGGCCTGGGTGAGCGGGTTGAGCACGCGGTTGGGGCGGGTGTCGGTCCCGGTGCCCGCCACCCACTGCCAGTTGAGCTGGTTGTTGGCCATGTCGCCGTCCACCAGCAGGCTCAGGAAGTGCGCCGCGCCGATCCGCCAGTCCACGTACAGCGTCTTGGTCAGGAAGCTGCCCACCAGCAGCCGCGCCCGGTTGTGCATCCACCCCTCGTGCCGCAGCTGCCGCATCGCCGCGTCCACGATCGGGTACCCGGTGCGGCCCTCCCGCCACGCCTCGGCCTCCGGGCCGTCGCCCTGCCAGGAGTCGTGACGCGGGCGCAGGTCGTGGTGGGCGGCGTCCGGGCGGGCGGCGAGCACTTGGTGGTGGAAGTCCCGCCAGGCCAGCTGCCGTACGAAGCCGCCGTGGGCGCCGGCCGCGAGCTCCGTCGCGGACAGGCAGCCGAAGTGCAGGTACGGGGAGAGCCGCGAGGTCCCGTCACCCTCGAGGTCGTCGTGGCGCTCGTCGTACGCGTCCACGCCGCCGCCCGAGTGCCAGGCCCGCCAGCGGCGCCGCCCCTCGCTCTCGCCGCCGGCGGGCAGGCCGGGCGAGACCCCGCCTGGCGCGTCCGGCACCGCGAGCGACCGCGGTCCCTCCGGCACCGGGACCACCCGCGGCGCGCCCAGCACGTCCCGGACGTCCGCCTGCTCCCAGCGCCGGAAGTACGGGGTGAACACCTCGAACAGGTCCTTGCCGGCCGGTGTGAGGGCCCCGGGGGGCACCACGTTCAGCACGCCGTCGTGCACCCGCAGCTCCCGCCGCGCCCCCTCCAGCGCCTCTCGCAGCCGCGCCTCCCGCCGGGTGGCGTAGCCGCTCACCCCCGCCGCGACGTGCACCTGCCGGGCGCCGGTCTCCTGCGCGACCCGGCACACCTCCTCCACCACGTCCCCCGCGCGGACGACCAGCCGCCCCCCGCGGTCCCGCAGCCGGGCGTCCAGGTCCGCCAGGCACTCCACCAGGAACGCCGTCCGGTTGGGCACCGCGAACCCGGCCGCCCCTACCCCGTCGTCCAGCACGAACAACGGCACGACCTCGTCCGCGGCGTTCAGCGCCGCACGCAGTACGGGGTTGTCGTGCACCCGTAGATCCGCGGTGAACAAGCAGACGGCCACGGACACGCCCGTACCTCGCACTCTGACTGCCTTTCCTCGCCTTTCCCCCCGGCCGAGCCTAGGGCGCTCCCGGGCCCGGCCCCCGGCATTCGCCGGGCGCGTCCCCCGCCGGTCAGGCCTTCGCGAAGGGCATGAGCGCGAGCGGCTGCGTGGTGGGGCGCCGGGAGCCGCCCGCCGGTTCGACGGTGATGCCCATGCCGGAGGCGTCGCCGACGGGACCGTCGAGGAGGACGGCCTCGCTGGTGCCCGGCGTGGGCCGGGGGACGAGCCCGGCGGAGCGCATGGTGCCGCCCGCGTCGGAGAACCAGAGCTGGTAGACGCGGCCCCCGGACAGCGAGGGCAGGCCCTGGGCGAAGAAGACCGCGCGGTCCTGGCTCCGCGAGACGACGACCGTGCCGCTGGCGCCGCCGGAGAGCTTCCCTGAGGTGGCGGCGGCGTCGGGCGCGGCGAGGACCCGGGTGACGGACTCGGCGCCGGCCTGCGCCTGCCGGGCCTCCCGGCGGGCGTCGCCGAGCTGCTGCTGCTGCCAGACGGCGACACCGCCGAGGGCGGCCGCGGCCACCAGGCAGGCGGCCAGGGCGAACCGGGTGAGCAGCGGCCTACGGGGGGCGCTGTGGACCCGGCGGCGGTCCCGGGCGGGGACCTCGGCCACGTGCGGCGGCTCCTGCCGGACGGTGGCGATCCGCCGCATCACCTCGTCCTTCATCCGCTGCGGCGCGGGTTCGGCCGCGGCGAGCCCGAGCCGGGCGGCGGTGGCGGTGAGCTCGCGCACCTCCAGGGCGCAGGGCTCGCAGTCCGTCAGGTGGTTCTCGAACTCGGTACGCTCGTGCCGGTCCAGGGCGTCCAGGGCGTACGCCCCGGTGAGGGTGTGCAGTTCGGCGTTGGTGCTCACGCGGTCACCCCCAGGCAGTCGCGCAGTCGGATGAGGCCGTCCCTGAGCCGGGTCTTGACCGTTCCCAGCGGCAGCGACAGCAGTTCGGCGACCTCGCGGTAGGTCAGGCCGCGGTAGTACGCCAGCATCACCGACTGGTGCTGCAACTCGGTGAGGGTGCGCATGCAGCGCCTCACCTGCTCCCGTTCGAGCCGGGCCTCGACCTGCTCGGTCACCTCGTCGTACGCGGGCGTGCGGTCCAGCAGGGCCGCCTTGTGCTCGCGGTCGGCGGCCGCGCTCGCCGACCGCACGCGGTCGACCGCGCGGCGGTGGGCCAGGGTCATCACCCAGGTCATCGCACTGCCTTTCTCGGGGCGGAAGCGGGCCGCCGTGCGCCAGACCTCCACCAGGACCTCCTGCGCGACCTCCTCCGACTGGGCGGGGTCGCGCAGCACGCCGCGGACCAGTCCCAGCACGGGCCCGCTCACGGCGTCGTACAGCCTGGCGAAGGCCTCCTGGTCGCCGCGCGCGACGGCGAGCAGCAGTTCCGTGAGGTCCGGCCCCTGGCGCGCGGGCATGCCGATTCGCACCGGTTCCCTCTCCACATCTCCCGCTTTCGTCGTTGTCCCGGTCCGCTGCCGGACGTCATGGCCGTTCCGAATCTCCGGCACACAGTGTCCCGTCCGGCATTCGGCGCCGCGAGCGGTTCGGATTGGTCCGTCGTACGGTTGCTCCCATGTCCGACACCACCTCAGTAGCAGTCCTCGGCACCGGGATCATGGGTGCCGCGATGGCCCGCAACCTCGTCAAGGCCGGCCTCGACGTCCGCGTGTGGAACCGTACGGGCCGCAAGGCCGAACCGCTCGCCAAGGACGGCGCCCGCGTCGCCGCCACGCCCGCGGAGGCCGTGGAGGGCGCGGATGTCGTGGTCACCATCCTCCACGACGGCCCGGCCGCGCTGGAGACGATGCGGCAGGCGGCGCCCGCGCTGCGGCCCGGCACGGTCTGGGCGCAGGCCACGACGGCCGGGGTCGACGCGCTCGGCCCGATCGCGGAGTTCGCCGCCGAACACGGCATCGTCTTCGTCGACTCGCCGGTCCTCGGCACCAAGCAGCCGGCGGAGGCCGGACAGCTCCTGGTGCTCGCGGCCGGGCCGCAGGAGGCGCGGCCGGCGCTGGAGCCGGTCTACGGGGCCATCGGCAGCCGCACCGTCTGGGTGGGCGAGGACGCCGCGGAGGGCGCGGCCAGCCGGCTCAAGCTCGTGATCAACAGCTGGGTGCTCACGGTCACCCACGGTGCCGCCGAGGCCCTGGCGCTGGCCGAGGGACTCGGGGTGGACCCCCGCGGGTTCCTGGACGCGGTAGCCGGCGGCGGCCTCGACATGGGCTATCTGCGGGCGAAGGCCGATGCCATTCTGCGCGGCGACTTCACGCCCAGCTTCGCGCTGCAGACCGCCGAGAAGGACGCCCGCCTGGTCGTGGCGGCCGGGGAGGCCGCCGGGGTCCGCCTCGACGTGGCCGCGGCCGGCGCGGAGCGCTTCCGGCGGGCGGCGGCCCAGGGCCACGGCGAGGAGGACATGGCGGCCACCTGGTTCGCGAGCTTCGGTGACGGCAAGGACGCGAAGCAGGCGTAGGCCGCCGCCCGGCGGGCCTCGGTGCGGCGCCGGCTATCCCACGTGCGGGAAGAGGGCGGCGAAGGACGCCGCCGCTTCGGCGGCGTCCCGCCCGTAGGGCGCGTTGAAGTCCCAGATCAGGAAGAGGAGGAAGGCGATCAGGGCGCTGTAGAGCCCGGCCAGGATCAACTCCCGGCGGGAGCGGCGGATTTGGAGGGTGAAGATCAGCCCCACCGCGACCAGGCCGCCCACGATCAGCCCGAACCAGACCACGCCCGGCATGGTGGGCCCCGAACTGTCGGCGCGCGCGTTGCGCGCGTCGTCGGCGGCGGCCACCTGGTCGACGACGGGCTGGTAGGCCTGGTTGGCCAGCGGGGTGCGCGGCTCGAACGCGGTCACGTCACGGCGCACCACACCGAGCAGTTCGCTGCCCCGCTGGGTGTTGTCGCCGTTCTTGATCATGTACGGGATCTCCTTGTCCACGACGTACGACACGTAGGTGTCGATGTCGTCGCGCACCCGGTTGCGGACCGCGGCCGGGTACACCTGGACCCGCTCCTGGACCTCGTGCAGCGCCTGCGCCTCACGGCGCGCGGCGTCCTCGGCGGCGCCGCGCCCCTCCCAGACGCCGGCGATGGCCAGGCCCAGGACGATCGCGTAGACCACGCCGATCATCATCGTCATGTACTCGATGACGTCCGGGGTCTCGTTGGGGTCGTCGTCATCGGCCAGCCGGCGGTTGTTGATCGCCACGATGCTCAGCACGACCACGCAGCTCGCGGCCATACCGATGGCCAGGACAATCCAGTCCGACATGCGTCACCTCCGGGAACGAGCTTGGGAACGGGGTTTGAGCGCGGCGGCCGACAGCACCGCGGGTGCGGTGATCAGCAGCATCAGGTGGACCAGGCTCGGCCCCTCGGGCGGCGGCAGCGCGGTGACCTTGTGATAGGCGACCGGCGGCAGTTCGACCCGGCGGGTGGGTGTCGGTGTCGGGGTGGGTGTGGGTGTGGGTGTCGGCGTGGGGGCCGGGGTGGGTGCGGGCGTCGGGGTGGGTGCGGGCGTCGGCGTGGGCCTCGGTACGGGCCGTTGCCGTACGGGGGCGGGGGCGGGGGCGGGTTTCGGGCGTGGGGCCGGTCCGCACGGATGCCGCCAGGAGACCGAGCCCCGTGCGCCCGAGGCGTCGGTGGAGGCGTCCACGGAGGCCTGGTAGCGGGGGCAGTGCTCCCGTCGTACGTGGGCCGACGAGCCCCCGGGGCCGGTCTCGGCCTCCACGGTGTCACCGCCGTGCCGGATCCGGACGCGGGTCCTGGGCACCCCTCCCGCTCCGCTTTCGGGGTTCGTCTCCACGCGGACGGCGCCGCCGCCCGTCTCCACCCGTACGGTGCCGTCCGGCAGGAACCGCACGACCGGCGGTCCCGGGACCCCGGGGCGGTCGTCGGCACGGGCCGATCCCGAGCCGCCCCCGGGACCCCCCGGACCCAGCACCACCAGCACGGCGGCCGCCGTGAGGCCGGCCCCCCTCAGCCATATGGTCATGTCCCAGATGTTGTGCGGCGGCAGGGCCGCCCATCCGGCGATTCGGGCCAATCCCCCCGAAGGGCTGATTCGTCAGCGCAGAACGCGACTCAGCGCACGCCGGGCGCGGTCGGGGGCGCTCCGGTCGCCGAAGAGCTGGACGGCGTGATTGAGCGCGAAGTAGACGCCGTTGAGCTCGAACACGACCTGGTCGGGATCGGTGTCCGGAGGCAGTTCGCCCTGCTCGACGGCGGCCCGCAGATCCCGCACCAGGCGCCGCTTCCACACCGTGTACAGCCGCGCCACGGCGTCCCGCACCGGCCCCTCGCGCCCGTCGAACTCCACGGCGGAGGCGGTGAACAGGCAACCGCCCGGGAAGGCCTCACGCTCGCGGTCGAGGTAGGTCACCCACGCCTCGCAGATCGCCGTCAGGCGGGTCAGGCCGGGCGGGTTGCCCGCGGCGGGCAGCCACACGGCGCGGGTGAAGATCTCCGAAGCCCGGCGCAGGGCGGCGATCTGCAGCGCCTCCTTGGTGCCGAAGTGGCCCAGCAGCCCGGACTTGCTGATCCCGAGGTCGGTCGCGAGCCGGCCGATGGTCAGGCCCTCCAGGCCCTCCACGGAGGCGACCGCGACGCTGCGTTCGATGATCCGCTCGCGGGTGTGGCGGGCCTCGGTGGCTGACTTGCGTGGGCTCATGCGGCCATCGTAGCGAGCCGTCCCATTTTAGAGTCCGATCGATCGGTCGCTATAGTTTCGGCATGACCTCGACCCGTATCGTCGCCCTCGGCCACCACCAGCCCGAACGCGTCCTCACCAACGACGACTTGGCCGCCATGGTCGACACCAGCGACGCCTGGATCCGGCAGCGCACCGGCATCGCCACCCGCCGCATCGCCCGCGACGACGAATCGGTCGCCGACATGGCGACCGCCGCCGCGGGCAAGGCCCTGGCCTCCGCCGGCCTGGCGCCCGCCGACATCGACCTGGTCGTCGTGGCCACCTCCAGCGCCATCGACCGCTCCCCGAGCACCGCCGCCCGGGTCGCCGCCCGGCTCGGGGCGACCGCGCCCGCCTCCTACGACCTCAACAACGCCTGTGCGGGCTTCACCACCGCGCTGGCCGCCGCCGACCACTCCGTGCGCGCGGGAGCCGCGCGGCACGCCCTCGTCATCGGCGCCGAGAAGATGTCCGACCTCACCGACTGGACCGATCGCAGCACCTGCGTCCTGCTCGGCGACGGCGCCGGGGCGGCCGTCCTGAGCGCGGTGCCGGACGGCGGCCCCGAGGGCCCTGGCGGGCTCCAGGGCGTCGGCCCCGTGGTCTGGGGCTCCGACCCCACCCGCGCGGACGCCGTGCGGCTCACGGACGCCTGGCAGCCGCGCTTCGCCCAGGACGGCCAGGCGGTCTTCCGCTGGGCCACCACGACCCTCGCCCCCATCGCGGAGGAGGCCTGCCGGCGCGCGGGCGTCGCCGTGGCCGACCTCGGCGGCATCGTGACCCACCAGGCCAACCTGCGCATCATCGAGTCGGTGGTCCGTCAACTCGGCGCCACCGGAGCCGTCGTGGCCAAGGACGTCGTCGACTCCGGCAACACCTCCGCCGCCTCCGTCCCGCTGGCCTTCTCCAAGCTCGTCGAGCGCGGTGACCTCACGCCGGGCGCCCCCGTGCTGCTGCTCGGCTTCGGCGGCGGGCTGTCCTGGGCCGGGCAGGTCGTCAGCTGCCCCTGAGCGCGCGCCCGCCCGCAACGCCGAGGGCCGGCCCCCCGCTCCCGCGGTGGGCCGGCCCTCGGGGCACGGCGGTCGGTGGTGACGTCAGACGGTGCGCAGCGCCAGGACGACGTTGTGTCCGCCGAAGCCGAAGGAGTTGTTGACGGCCACGATCTGACCGTCCGGCAGCTTCCGCGGCTCACTGGAGATCAGACCCGGCTCGATCTCGTCGTCGAGGTCCGTGACGTTGATCGTCGGCGGGGCGGTGCGGTGGTACAGGGCCTGGACGGTCGCGACCGTCTCGATGCCGCCCGCGCCGCCCAGGAGGTGACCGGTCATCGACTTCGTGGCCGAGATGGCCACGTGGTCGAGGTGGTCGCCGAGGACCTTGCGTAGCGCCTTGACCTCCGCGACGTCACCCTGCGGGGTGGACGTGGCGTGCGCGTTGAGGTGGTGGATCTGCGCCGGGTCGATGCCCGTGGCGGTCAGCAGCTGCTCCAGCGCGGCGGCGATGCCGCGGCCGGTGGGCTCCGGCTGGGCGATGTGGTGGGCGTCGGCCGACAGACCCTGGCCCAGCACCTCGGCGTAGACCTTGGCGCCGCGCTTGGCGGCGTGCTCGGCCGACTCCAGGATGACGACGCCGGCGCCCTCGCCGAGGACGAAGCCGTTGCGGGCCTTGTCGTACGGGCGGGAGGCACCCTGCGGGTCCTCGTTGTTCTTGGACATCGCCATCATGTTGGCGAAGGCCGCGATCGGCAGCGGGTGGATGGCCGCCTCCGTGCCGCCGGCGACGACCACGTCGGCACGGCCGGAGCGGATCATCTCGTACGCGTAGCCGACGGCCTCCGCGCCCGAGGCGCAGGCGCTGACCGGGGTGTGCACACCGGCCCGGGCGTTGACCTCCAGGCCGACGTTGGCGGAGGGGCTGTTGGGCATCAGCATCGGCACGGTGTGCGGGGACACCTTGCGCGCGCCGGACGCCAGCAGGTTGTCGTACTGGTCGAGCAGGGTGGTGACGCCGCCGATGCCGGAGGCGATCACCGCGCCCAGACGGTCGGGGTCGACCGAGCTGTCCTCGCCCGCCTTGGCGGTGAAGCCCGCGTCGGCCCACGCCTCACGGGTGGCGATGAGTGCGAACTGGGCAGAACGGTCGAGCTTGCGTGCGACCGGGCGGGGCAGGACCTCCAGCGGCTCCACGGCGATCTGCGCCGCGATGCGCACCGGAAGTTCGGCGGCCCAGTCCTGGGTCAGGGCGGTGACGCCGGATCGTCCGGCGAGAAGCCCCTCCCAGCTCGACGCGCTGTCCCCGCCCAGCGGAGTGGTTGCGCCGATACCGGTGACGACCACGGTGTGATTGGTCGGGCTCACAGGGATTGTCTCTCCACGTCTAGAAGGGCGGGCGACAGACACGTCGTCCGGGACCGGCCTTGATCAGACCTGAGCCTTGAGGATGTAGTCGACGGCGTCGCCGACGGTCTTGAGCTGCTTGACGTCGTCGTCCGGGATCTTGACCTCGAAGCGCTCCTCGGCGGCGACGACGACCTCGACCATGGACAGCGAGTCGACGTCCAGGTCGTCGGTGAAGGACTTGTCCAGCTCGACGTCCTCGGTGGGGATGCCGGCGATCTCGTTCACGATCTCGGCGAGACCCTCGACGATCTCTTCCTTGGTGGCGGCCATTGCGGCGCTCTCCTTCTCGGTGCTGTTACTACGGCTGCGGCGGGCGGGAGTGCGCCGCCGCGTGGGATGTTGACTAGGGGAGGGTAACGACCGTGGCGGCGTACACGAGACCCGCCCCGAAGCCGATGATCAGGGCCGTGTCGCCGCTCTTGGCCTGTCCGGTGGCCAGCAGGCGCTCCATCGCGAGCGGGATCGACGCGGCCGAGGTGTTGCCGGTGGTCTCGATGTCGCGGGCCACGGCGACGTGCTCGGGGAGCTTGAGCGCCTTGATCATCGAGTCGATGATCCGCATGTTGGCCTGGTGCGGGATGAAGACATCCAGCTCGTCCGAGGTGATCCCGGCCGCGTCCAGCGCCTGCTGGGCGACCTTGGCCATCTCGAAGACCGCCCAGCGGAAGACCGTCTGGCCCTCCTGGGTGATCGCGGGGAACTTCACCTGTCCGTCGGCGTCCACCGGAAGCGCCGAGACATCACCCACTCGGAAGCGGTCCCATGCGACGGTCTGGGTGATGGTGTTGGACTTGTCACCCTCGGAACCCCACACGGTCGGGCCGATCTCCGGCTCGTCGGCGGGGCCGATGACGACCGCGCCGGCGCCGTCGCCGAAGAGGAAGGCGGTGGCCCGGTCGGACTTGTCGGTCAGGTCGCTCAGCCGCTCGACACCGATCACCAGGACGTGCTTGGCACTGCCCTCGGTGACCATGCCCTTGGCGAGCGTCACGGCGTACGTGAAGCCGGCGCAGCCCGCGGAGATGTCGAAGGCGGCCGGCTTGACGGCACCGATCCGGTGCGCGATCTCGGTCGCGACGGCCGGGGTCTGCTTGAAGTGGGAGACCGTGGCGACGATGACGCCGCCGATGTCCTCGGCGGAGATCCCGGCGTCCGCGATGGCCTTGCCCGCCGCGATCACGGACATCTCGGAGACCGTCTCGTCCGGGCCGGCCCAGTGCCGGGAGGCGATGCCGGAGCGGGAGCGGATCCACTCGTCGCTGGAGTCGATGTGCTCCAGGATGACCTCGTTGGGCACCACGCGGGTCGGCCGGTAACCGCCGACACCCATGATCCGTGCGTACGGGGAGCCCTTGGCGGGCTTGATCTTCGCGGTCATGTCTGCGAGGACTCCTATTCCTGGGTGCCGTGCTCGGCGATGATCGCGCGGGCGGCCTCGAGGTCGTCGGGGGTCTTGAGGGCCAGGGTCGCGACGCCGGGCAGCGCGCGCTTGGCCAGGCCCACCAGAGTGCCACCCGGCACCAGCTCGATGACGGCGGTGACGCCGAGTTCCTTGAAGGTGTCCATGCACAGGTCCCACCGCACGGGGTTGGACACCTGCGACACCAGCCGCGCGACGACCTCGCTGCCGCTGGTGACGACCTTGCCGTCGGCGTTGGACACGTACGGCAGCGCCGGGTCGGAGACCTCCAGCGTCGCCGCCAGCGCCTCCAGGGTGGCCACGGCCGGAGCCATGTGGTGGGTGTGGAAGGCACCCGCCACCTTCAGCGGGATCACCCGCGCCTTCTCCGGCTTGTCGGCGGTCAGCGCGGCGAGCTGCGCGGCCGTGCCGGCCGCGACGATCTGGCCGGCCCCGTTGATGTTCGCCGGGGTGAGCCCGAGGTTCTCCAGGTGCGCCACGACCGTGTCCGGGTCCCCGCCGAGCACCGCCGACATGCCGGTCTCGGTGACGGCGGCGGCCGCGGCCATCGCCGTGCTGCGGGTGCGGACGAACGTCATCGCCGCGTCGGCGCTCAGCACCCCGCCGATCGCCGCGGCGGTGATCTCGCCGACGCTGTGGCCGGCCACCGCGTGTGGCGCGCCGGTGCCGGTCAACAGCCGCTCCGCCGCGACCAGGCCCGCGGCGACCAGCAGCGGCTGGGCTACGGCCGTGTCGCGGATCTCCTCCGCTTCGGCCTTGGTGCCGTAGTGGGCGAGGTCGAGTCCGGCGGTAGCGGACAGTTCCGCGAGGCGGTCGGAGACGCCGGGCAGATCGAGCCATGGGGCGAGGAAGCCGGGGGCCTGGGCACCCTGGCCGGGAGCGACGAGTACGAGCACGCTTTCAACTCTCTCCTGAGCGAGGTCGTCCCCGCCCGTGGGGACAGGGACCAAGAACCGACGGGCGATTTGTTGGTGTCCCACAAACGCCCTGCGTTCGCCTACGGTGTCTGTCCGGAGTCGGAGAGCCGGCCCAGGATGAGCGCGATGCGAAGGGTGAATGCGGAGCGTACATCCGAGGGAGACCAGCCGGTGACGTCCGTCACACGTCGGAGCCGGTATCGGACGGTGTTGGGGTGAACGAACAACATACGGGCGGCCCCTTCGAGTGACGAGGCCTGCTCGAGGTACACCGACAGCGTCTCCAGCAACGCCGAACCGGCTTCCTCCAGGGGTCTGTAGATCTCCTCCACCAGCTGATCGCGGGCGTAGCGGTCCCCGGCCATCGCCCGCTCCGGCAGCAGATCGTCCGCCTGCACGGGGCGCGGCGCGTCCGGCCAGGCGGCGCAGGCTCGCAGGCCGGCTGCCGAGGCCTGCGCGGATCGGGACGCCGACAAAAGGTCGCCGACGACCGGGCCGGCCACCACCGGGCCCGCCGCGAAGGGGCCGATCAGCGCCTTGGCGACCCGCAGCGGCTGATCGTCGCCGCCCGCGACCACGATCAGCCGGTCGCCCAGCACACCGGTCAGCACCTGGAGCTTGGCGTGGCGCGCCGCCCGGCGGATCGCCTCCACGGTCAGTTCGCTGTCGCCGTTGGGTGCCGTGCCCAGCACCACCACGATCTTGTCCGGCGAGCTCCAGCCGAGCGCGGCCGCCCGCGAGAGCACGCCCTCGTCGGCCTCCCCGGACAGCACGGCGTTGACCACCAGGGACTCCAGACGGGCGTCCCAGGCACCGCGGGCCTCCGCCGCCTGGGCGTACACCTGGGCCGTCGCGAAGGCGATCTCCCGCGCGTACACCAGCAGCGCCTCGCGCAGCACCGACTCGTCGCCGGGGGCGGCGACCTCGTCGATGGCCGCCTCCATCACCTCGATGGTGGTGCGCACCATCTCCACCGTCTGGCGCAACGAGATCGCCCGGGTCAGCTCCCGCGGCGCGGTGCCGAAGACATCGGTGCTGATCGCCTGCGGCGTCTCCGGGTGCCGGAACCATTCGGTGAACGCCGCGATGCCCGCCTGCGCCACGAGCCCGATCCAGGAGCGGTTCTCCGGCGGCATCGCGCGGTACCAGGGCAACTGCGCGTCCATTCGAGCGATCGCCGCCGCCGCGAGGCGCCCCGAGGACTTCTCCAGCCGTCGCAGTGTGGCGATGTGGGAGTGGTCGCGGGCGGGGTCGAATGCGTTCTGCGCGGGTTCTGGCACGGTACAAGCCTGCCTTATCCGGGCGGAAGGATGGCACAGACCCCTCTTCTGCGCGCGTCCGCGCGTCAGATACGGCCGCCCGCCGAGTGCCCGGCGGTGTCCGCGGACATCCGCTGGGCGAGGTAGACGGGGACCACCGACAGCACGATCAGCACCGCGGCGACCACGTTGACGACGGGCGCCTGCTGCGGCCTGGCCATGTTGCTGAAGATCCACACCGGCAGTGTCCGGACGCCGGGCCCGGCGGTGAAGGTGGTGACCACAATCTCGTCGGACGAGAGCGCGAAGGCCAGCAGCCCGCCCGCCAGCAGTGCCGAGCGGATCAGCGGGAAGGTGATGTCGCGGAAGACCTGGAAGGTGTCGGCGCCCAGGTCCATGGCCGCCTCCTCGTACGAGCCGGAGGTGCGCCGCAGCCGGGCCAGTACGTTGTTGAAGACCACCACGACGCAGAAGGTGGCGTGGCCCACGACGACGGTGAACAGCCCGAGGCCGACGCCGAGCGGCTCCAGCACCGTGCGGAACGCCGTGTTCAGGGCGATGCCGGTGACGATGCCCGGCAGGGCGATCGGCAGGACCACCACGAAGGACAGCGCCTCACGGCCGAAGAACCGGTGCCGCTGGACGGCGAAGGCGACCAGGGTGCCCAGCACCAGCGACACCGCCGTCGCGCCGAGCCCGGCCTTCACCGAGGTCCACAGTGCCGCGCGGGCGCCGTCGCTGTGCCAGGCGTCGCCCCACCAGCGCAGGGTGAGCCCTGACGGCGGCCAGCCGAAGCCGCGGTCGGCGTTGAAGGAGTTCAGCAGGACCAGCAGCAGCGGTACGTAGATGACGGCGAAGCCGAGCGCGGCCGCGACGCGCAGCGCGATCCGGGCGGGTCGGGACAGATGCATGGCGTACGGCCCTCACAGACTCTGGAGCGCGCCGGTGCGTCGCATGGCCAGCAGGTAGACGACGATGATCGCGACCGGCACCGTGCCCAGGGCGGCGGCGAGAGGCAGGTCGAGGGTGATGTTGGACGGGATCGGGGTGTTCCAGAAGTGGACCTTCTTCCAGTACGGCTCGTCGGCGGCGTGGAAGACGGTGCAGTGGTTCTTGTCGGCGGTCAGGGCGCAGGATTCGGCGTTGGACGGGGCCTCGCCGAACCACTCGGCGACCTGGGCGTTGACCTTGGGCGAGACGATCCAGTCCAGCCACTTGTAAGCGCAGTTGGGGTGCTCGGCCTTGGCGGAGATCATCCAGGTGTCGGACCAGCCGGTCGCGCCCTCGCTCGGCAGGACGGCGGCGACCTCGGCCTTCTCGGCCTCGGCGAGGTTGGCGATGACCTGCCAACTGGTGCCGATGACGGAGTCGCCGCTCTTGAACGCGGAGATCTGCCGGTCTTCATCAGGCTGACCATCTCGTCGGAGGTGCCGGCCACCTTGGTGTTGACCTGGCAGCCGGTCTCCTTCTCGAACGGCGTGACCCAGTCGACGGACTTGTCGTTGGAGCCGTCCTCGGCGTAGCCGGCCCAGGCGATCAGGTTGACCTCGCCCTCGGTCGTGCCGAGGGTCTTCTGCGCGCTGAGTTTCGGCGGGGTGAAACCGCTCCCGGAGCCGGAGCCCTTGTCGGAGGAGGACCCGCCGCAGGCCCGCCCCGGCGGCACTGGTCAACGCCCGCGGCCGGGTCGCCGCCTCCACCGATCCCCGGCATCTGGCCGGCTCGCTCCTGCGGAGCTTCAGCGGGCGGTCCTGCGGACCCATCCCGCTGACCCTCGTCACAGTTCCGACAGCACCGCGTCCGTGAGTGCGGGCCACAACGGCACTGCCCACTCGCCGAAGTCACGGTCCGTCAGCACCACACAGGCCGCACCGGCTTCGGGGTCGACCCACAGGAACGTACCGGACTGCCCGAAGTGACCGAAGGTGCGCGGCGAGGACGAAGCGCCCGTCCAGTGCGGCGACTTGTGGTCCCGGATCTCGAAGCCCAAACCCCAGTCGTTGGGGTTCTGGCCGCCGTAGCCGGGCAGTACGCCCCTGAGCCCGGGGAAGGCCACCGAGGTGGCCGCGGCCACCGTCTGCGGGTCCAGCAGCCGCGGCACCTGCACCTCGGCGGCGAAGCGCACCAGGTCGTCCACGGTCGAGACCGCGCCCGCGCCCGCCGAGCCCGGGCAGTCGGTGGCGCGCATGCCCAGCGGCTCCAGCACCGCCAGCCGCAGGTACTCGGCGAACGGGATCCCGGTGGCCTTGGCGATGTGGTCGGCCAGCACCTCGAAGCCCGCGTTGGAGTAGATCCGCCGGGTGCCGGGCGCGGCCGTCACCCGGTGCTCGTCGAAGGCGAGACCGGAGGTGTGCGCGAGCAGATGCCGTACGGTCGAGCCCTCGGGGCCGGCCGGCTCGTCCAGTTCCACCGCGCCCTCCTCGATCGCGACCAGCGCCGCGTACGCGGACAGCGGCTTGGTCACCGACATCAGCCGGAAGCGCCGCCCGGTCTCGCCGTAGGTTCCCAGGACGGTGCCGTCGCTGCGGACGACCGCCGCCGCGGCCGTCGGGACAGGCCAGTTCTCGATCGCGCTCAGGCTGCTCAGGCTCCGCATGACCGTGAGCCTAACCAATGCCCTTGCCTGGAGTGCACTCCAGGGTTTTAGCGTGGAACCCATGACCGTGACGCAGGTGGCCAAGAGCAAGCCCGGCAGCGCAGGCAATCGCGCCGACGAGGCGCCGCACCCCCTCCCGGCCGGCCGGGACCGTTACACGATCAGCGAGGTCGCCGCCTTCACCGGCCTGAGCGCGCACACCCTGCGCTGGTACGAGAGGATCGGGCTGATGCCGCATGTCGACCGGTCCCACACCGGGCAGCGCCGCTTCACCCATCGCGACCTGGACTGGCTGGCCTTCGTCGGCAAGCTGCGGCTGACCGGGATGCCGGTGGCGGACATGGTCCGCTACGCCGAGATGGTGCGGCTGGGCGATCACACCTTCCCCGACCGCCGGGACCTGCTGGAATCCACGCGGCGTGATGTGCTCCAGCGGATCGCCGAGCTGCAGGACACCCTCGCGGTCCTCGACCGCAAGATCAACATCTATGCCGACGCCCCCCGGGCGTCCGAGAGGGCATGAACCCCATGAGCGACACGAACAACGAGCGGATCGCCACGGTCGCGCTGGGCACGGACGGCCCCCTGGTCGGCGTGCAGGGCCTGGGCTGCATGGGCATCAGCGAGTTCTACGGACCGACCGACGAGAGCGCCGCCCGCGCCACGCTGGAGGCGGCCCTCGGCCTGGGCGTCACGCTCTTCGACACCGCCGACGTCTACGGACTGGGCGCGAACGAGGAGTTCCTCGCCCCCTTCGTGCGGGCGCACCGCGACGAGATCACCCTCGCCACCAAGTTCGGCATCGAGCGCAAGGCCGACGACCTGCGGCACCGCGGCGTCCGCAACGACCCCGCGTACATCCGGCAGGCCGTCGACGCCAGCCTGCGCCGCCTCGGCGTGGACGTCATCGACCTCTACTACATGCACCGCCGGGACCCGGCCGTGCCGCTGGCGGAGTCGGTCGGCGCGATGGCCGAGCTGGTGCGGGCGGGCAAGGTCAAGCACCTCGGCCTGTCCGAGGTGACCGGGGCCGAGCTGCGCGAGGCGCACGCGGTGCACCCGGTCGCGGCCGTGCAGTCGGAGTGGTCGCTGTTCAGCCGGGACGTGGAGATCTCGCTGGCCGGTGCCGCCGCCGAGCTGGGCGTGGCCGTGGTGCCGTACTCCCCGCTCGGGCGCGGCTTCCTCACCGGCTCCTTCCAGGCCGCCTCCGAACTGTCGGCGGACGACTTCCGGCAGGCCCAGCCGCGCTTCACCGGCGAGAACGCCAAGCGCAACGCCGATCTGCTGGAGCCGCTCCGCAGGGCCTCGCAGGCGCACGACGCCACGCCCGGCCAGATCGCCCTGGCCTGGGTCCAGCAGCGGGCGCAGGCGCACGGACTGGCCGTCGTCCCGATCCCGGGGACCCGGAGGGCCGAGCGGGTGCGGGAGAACGCCGCCGCGACCCGGATCGTCCTCGACGAGACCGAGCTGGGGTGGCTGGAGCCGGTCGCGGGACTGGTCGCCGGTGACCGCTACGCGGACATGTCGTCCACGTCGGCGGCGCGCGAGTAGCCCTCGCGTTCCAGGGCGGGCCGGGACCGCGCGGCCCGCTGGATCGCCGCCAGCACGGCCGCGGCCAGCGGCAGCGACTCGTGGACCGGGCCGTAGCCGAGGCCGAACACCACGGCCGTCGGGTCGTCGTCCGGGCTGCCCGGCGGGCGGCCGCCGCCGTCGCGGGGGAGCAGCCGCAGGTGGCCGCCGGACGCCTCGGGGGAGCGCCAGTCCAGGCCGGACAGCCCGGCGACCGGGAAGTGCTGGTCGCCGGCCCGCCACTTCGCCGTGGAGGCACCGGTCCAGGACCACCGGAAGGACACCGTGTCCCCGTCGAAGGACGCCCTGCCGTCGTACGCCTTGAACGACAGCGGAGCTGCGGGGGCGTCCACGAGGTGGCGCGGGGCCGGTTCGGCCTCGTCGGCGCCCAGGGCGCCGATCGCGGTGAGCAGGTGTTCGGCCCACTCCTCCGCGAGCGCTTCCCGGGCGGCGGGCAGCACCAGACGGTAAGGGTCGGCGGCCTCCTTGAGCTGGCCGTCCGACGCCTCCATCAAGGGGTCGGCGCCGCGCCGCGGCACGGCGCGCAGCACGAGGGCGCCGCGCCTGCCCGGCGCGAGCTCCACACCCGTCAGAGCCGCGTAGGGGACACGGCGCTCCCCGAGCACCTGGAGCAGCCTGGAGTTGCGCATCCCCCGCTCGTAACGGATGAGCACAGCGTCGGCATCGAACTCCCATACGGCGTTGGATCCGGCCAATACGTCACCCATACGAGTCATCGTAGGCCGGGTTCCCGCCGGGGGAACCCGCCGGGTGAGGCCGGTCTAGGCCACGCCCGCCGTGCAGGACCTGCCCTCGGCGCAGCGCACGTCCGGAAAGCGCCCCAGCGCGATACGGGTGAAGTTGGCGAGGCTCCCGGTGCCCGAGCGGAAGTAGCCCGCGTGGCCCTCGGCGCCGTCGGAGCTGACGACCCGGGCGCCGAAGGCCCGGGAGACCGGGTCCGCGCCGTGGCCCAGCCCCGCGATCTCCAGGTGCGGTACGTCGCTGATCCAGTCCGAGCTGTCCCGGGTCGCCCACACGCGGGCGCCCGTGCGCAGATCGGCCGCCCGGTCCACGCGCATACCGGGGCTGCCGAAGACCGTGATGTCCGAGACCCGGCCGGCCGGCAGACCGGGCGCGGCCACACCGCACAGCACCGAGCCGTACGAATGGCAGAACAGCGCCACGTCGCCGCGCGCGGGCAGCCCCCGCACCAGGTCGGTCAGCCGGACCGCACCCTGCTCGGCGAGCTCGCCGGTGGACGCGTCCAGGCCCACGCCGAGCGGGGTGGTCCAGTCGGCCCAGGCGATGACGGCCGTGCGCGCGTCAGGGTCGGCGGCCCGTTCGGCGGAGTACAGGGAGCGGGCCATGCCCACCGGGGCCCGGTAGGAGAGCGCGGTGCGCTCGAAGGACATGACGTCGGTGTCGACACCGGGCACCACGATCGAGACCCGCTCCGCGCGCGGCAGATCGCCGAAGACCTCGGCGACCCGGCCCCGGCCCGCGGGGTCGAAGGCGAGGATCTGCCGTCCGGGCCGTTGGAGGGAGGCGTAGCGGCTGGCCCGCTCGGCCGCGTCATGCCGGCCCTCGGTGGTGAGCAGGGGGCTGTGCGAGCGGGCGTTCTCACGGGCCCGCTCGGTGCCGAGCGTGATCTGGTTCGCCTGGTAACGCAGCGCCGGCGGCGTGCCGTTGAGGTTGCCCACGATCAACGGGTAGCGCTTCGCGAGGCGCTGGGCCTGCGTCGGGCCGAGCGTGTCGAAGAAGCGCGCCACCGCCTTCGCCCCGGCCTGAGGATCGGGCAGCGGACGGCCGCCCATCGTGCCGTGCCGCCAGGCGGCCACGGCAACGGACTTGGCGTCGTTGTCACCTTGGTGATGACGCAGCGCCGTCCAGCCGGTGGTCGACAGCATGACGAAGACCACAGCAAGAGCCATGAGGGCGCGCAGGGAGGGGGAGCTGAAACGCTCGTCGGCGAAATTCACTGCGTGCCACGATAGGAGACGTGGTCGGTCCCCTGAGCACGCCGTGACTCAAGTCACGTTTGAAAGAAGGAGATTCCGGACACATCCTTGTGTTCGTCCCAGGGTTGTGTCAGCGCGGGGACGAGCAGGGCCAGATGCTCCTCGGTGATCCTGCGGATCGACTCCACGCTGGTCTCGTCTCCGTCCCCCCACAGTCGCTGGGCCGCCCTGAGTACCCCGCCGACGGCGCCCACGAGCACCCGCGGCCGCGGATCGGTCGCGTCCAGGCCCTCACGGGCGGCGATGACGGCCGCCAGCCGCCCCTCCACCACCGCCGAGCGGCGCATCTGCGCGGCCAGCAGCGTCGGCGTGGACTCGATCACCCGGTACATGGCCATGTACGTGGGCAGCGGCACCACCGCGACGATGAGCGCGCCGATGCCCTCCCACGACGCTCCCAGCGCCGCGTGCAGCGCCTCGAACGGCGACTCGCCGGGCGGCCGGGCCGCCACCGCGGTGGCGTAGGCGTCCTCGACGGTGTCCTCCAGCGCGAGGGCGACCTCCTCCTTGCCCGCGAAGTAGCGGAAGAACGTGCGCTGCGAGACGTCCACCGCGGCGGCTATCTCGTCCACGGTCGTCCCGTCGTACCCCTGCGCCACGAACAACTGCACCGCGGCCCGCACCAGCGCGTCCCGCGTGCGCTGCTTCTTGCGTTCCCGCAGGCCGCACACGGGCGTTTTGGGCATCGCGTACGTCATATGCCGTCCACCTTCCGGACCCCCTTCACCGTAGTTCCCGCTTCCTGACAGCTACCGACGGATGAATGCTTTGGTCAAATGTCAGAGCCTGCCATAATCTCTTGCCCATGACCCAAGCCCCCGTCGTCACCGACCAGGCCCCGGACCCGATACCGGCGCTTGCCAAGAAGCCGCTCCGCGGCCATCCCTGGCTGACCCTCTTCTCGGTCGCCACCGGCGTCATGGTGGTGGCGCTGGACGGCACGATCGTCGCCGTCGCCAACCCGGCCATCCAGGCCGACCTCGGCGCCTCCCGCGAGCAGATCCAGTGGATCACCACCGGGTACATGCTCGCCCTCGCCGTGTCGTTGATCACCGCCGGCAAGCTCGGCGACCGCTTCGGGCACCGCCAGACCTTCCTCGTCGGCCTCGCGGGCTTCGCGCTCACCTCCGGTCTGATCGGTCTCTCCAGCGGCGTCACCATGGTGATCGCGCTCCGGGTCCTGCAGGGCCTGTTCGGCGCGCTGCTCCAGCCCGCCGCGCTCGGCCTGCTGCGGGCCACCTTCCCGGCCGAGAGGCTCAACATGGCCATCGGCATCTGGGGCATGGTCATCGGTGCCTCCACCGCCGCCGGGCCGATCGCGGGCGGTCTGCTGGTCGAGCACGTGAACTGGCAGTCCGTCTTCTTCATCAACGTGCCCGTGGGTCTGATCGCGCTCGTCATGGGCCTGGTGATCCTCAAGGACGTCCGCGCGGAGAAGGCGCCGCGGTCCTTCGACATCCCCGGCATCCTGCTGCTCTCCGGCGCGATGTTCGGCCTGGTGTGGGGCCTGATCAAGGCTCCGGAGTGGGGCTGGGGCGACGTGAGGACCCTGCTCTTCCTGGTCGGCTCGGTGCTGCTGTTCGTGCTGTTCGCGCTCTGGGAGACCAGGGCCTCCGAGCCGCTGATCCCGCTGCGGATGTTCCGCTCGGTGCCGCTGTCCGCGGGCACCTTGCTGATGGTGCTGATGGCCTTCGCCTTCCTGGGCGGCCTGTTCTTCGTGACCTTCTATCTGCAGAACGTCCACGGGATGTCGGCGGTGGAGTGCGGTGTCCATCTGCTGCCGCTCACCGCGATGATGATCGTCAGCTCGCCGGTCGCCGGCGCGCTCATCACCAAGTTCGGCCCCCAGGTGCCGCTGGTCGGCGGCATGGTGTGCACGGCGGTGGCCATGTTCGGCATGACGACCCTGGAGGCCGACTCCGGCACCCTGATCATGTCCGTCTGGTTCGCGCTGCTGGGCCTCGGCCTCGCCCCGGTCATGGTCGGCGCCACCGACGTCATCGTCGGCAACGCCCCGCTGGAACTGTCCGGCGTGGCGGGCGGTCTCCAGGGCTCCGCGATGCAGGTCGGCGGCAGCCTCGGCACCGCCGTCCTGGGGACGATCATGGCCTCGCGCGTGGACAGCGCGCTGCCCGAGAAGTGGGCCGCGGCCGGACTGCCCCCGCTCAAGGGCGAGCAGGCCGCGCAGGCCGCGGACGCGGTCGTGGTGGGCGTGCCGCCGATCGCGCCGAACACCCCGGCGGAGGTCGTGGCGCTGATCACGAAGGCCACGCAGGAGACCTTCCTGTCCGGGATGGGTCTGGCCTTCACGGTCGCCGGCGTCGTGGCCGCCTTCGCGGCGGGCGTCGCCTTCCTGACCAAGCGCGGCGTCAACGCGGACGCAGCCGGCGGTGCGGTGCACGTCTGACGCCGTACGACTCCCTATCAGGGTGATCGAGGCCCGGGGCCCTTGGCGGCCCCGGGCCTCGTCGTTCACGGTGGTGCTCCGTACCGGCGCCATACCGACGCCGCGCCGACAACGGGGAGTGATCCACATGCGCCGTGCCCTGACGTTGACCCTGACCCTGCCGCTCGCCCTGGCCGCGAGCGCCGCCGCCCTGGTGTCCCCCGCTCCGGCGGGCGCGGCTGCCGCGGGCGGCTGCGACCCCGGCGAACTGTGCCTGTGGGTCCGGCCGGACTACGGCGGCACCCGCCTGGTCCACGAACTCGCGGACACCGACGTCAACTCCTGCGTGCCGCTGCCCGCCGGTGTGACCGCGAAGTCCTTCGCCAACCGCACCCGCAAGCTCGTGACGACCTACCAGAGCGCGGAGTGCTCCACCGAGGGGGACTTCGTGACGTTCCCGTCCGGCACGTGGGTGCCGGAGTCCCGGCACACGATCCGGGCCTTCCAGATCGTCGACCAGTGAGTGCGCGGACAGGGGCAGGGCCCCCACCGCGAGCGCGGTGGGGGCCCTGGCGAAGCGGGGACCGTCAGGCGTCGCCGCCGGCCGCGCCGGGGTGGGCGGCGGCCACGTCGAGCAGCTGGTAGCGGTCGATCGCCTGCTTCAGCACCGAGCGGTCGATCTTCCCCGCCTTGGCGAGCTCGGTGAGCACGCCGAGGACCACCGACTGAGCGTCGATGTGGAAGAAGCGCCGCGCCGCGCCGCGGGTGTCCGCGAAGCCGAAGCCGTCCGCACCCAGCGACTGCCAGGCACCGGGCACCCAGCGCGCGATCTGGTCCGGAACGGCCCGCATCCAGTCGGAGACGGCCACGAACGGGCCCTCGGAGCCGGAGAGCTTCCGCGTCACGTACGGGACGCGCTGCTCCTCCTCCGGGTGGAGCAGGTTGTGCTCCTCGGCCGCGACCGCGTCGCGCCGCAGCTCGTTCCAGGAGGTGGCGGACCAGACGTCGGCCCGTACGTTCCACTCCTCGGCGAGGATGCGCTGCGCCTCGATGGCCCACGGCACCGCGACACCGGACGCCAGGATCTGCGCCGGGATCACGCCCGCCTCGCCGGCCCTGTACTTGTACAGGCCCTTGAGGATGCCGTCGACGTCCACGTTCGCCGGCTCGGCCGGCTGGACGATCGGCTCGTTGTAGACGGTGAGGTAGTAGAAGATGTCCTCGTTCGCCTCGGGCGTCCCGCCGTACATGCGGCGCAGACCGTCCCGCACGATGTGCGCGATCTCGAAGCCGTACGCGGGGTCGTAGGCGACCACGGCCGGGTTCGTGGAGGCGAGCAGGTGCGAGTGGCCGTCGGCGTGCTGGAGGCCCTCACCGGTCAGCGTGGTGCGGCCCGCGGTGGCGCCCAGGACGAAGCCGCGCGCCAGCTGGTCGGCCATCTGCCAGAACTGGTCGCCCGTGCGCTGGAAGCCGAACATCGAGTAGAAGACGTAGACCGGGATCAGCGGCTCGCCGTGCGTGGCGTAGGCAGAGCCCGCGGCGATCAGCGAGGCGGTGCAGCCCGCCTCGGAGATGCCGTCGTGCAGCATCTGGCCGGTCGGGGACTCCTTGTACGCCAGCAGCAGCTCGCGGTCGACCGACTCGTACGTCTGGCCCAGCGGGTTGTAGATCTTGGCCGACGGGAAGAGCGAGTCCATGCCGAAGGTGCGGTACTCGTCGGGGGCGATCGGCACGAAGCGCTTGCCGATCTCCTTGTCCCGCATGAGGTCCTTCAGCAGCCGGACGAACGCCATGGTGGTGGCGATCGTCTGCTGGCCGGAGCCCTTGCGGGTCGCCGCGTACGCCTTGTCGTCCGGCAGCGCCAGGGGCTGGGCACGCACGACGCGGGTCGGGACGTAACCGCCCAGGCCCTTGCGGCGGTCGTGCATGTACTGGATCTCCTCCGAGTTCCGGCCCGGGTGGTAGTACGGCGGGGCGCCGGACTCCAGCTCCGTGTCGGCAATCGGCAGGTGCAGCCGGTCACGGAAGCGCTTGAGGTCGTCGACCGTCAGCTTCTTCATCTGGTGGGTCGCGTTGCGGCCCTCGAAGTTCGGGCCGAGGGTCCAGCCCTTGACGGTCTGGGCCAGGATCACGGTCGGCTGGCCCTTGTGCTCGCGGGCCGCCTTGTACGCCGCGTAGATCTTGCGGTGGTCGTGGCCGCCGCGGCCCAGGTGCAGCACCTGGTCGTCGCTGAGGCCCTCGACCATCGTGCGCAGCCGCTGGTCCTCGCCGAAGAAGTGCTCGCGGATGTACGCGCCGGTCTCGGTGGCGTACGTCTGGAACTGGCCGTCGGGCGTGGTGTTGAGCTTGTTCACCAGCACGCCGTCGCGGTCCTGGGCGAGCAGCGGGTCCCAGGTGCGGTCCCAGATCAGCTTGATGACGTTCCAGCCGGCACCGCGGAACTGCGACTCCAGCTCCTGGATGATCTTGCCGTTGCCGCGCACCGGGCCGTCGAGCCGCTGAAGGTTGCAGTTGACGACGAAGGTGAGGTTGTCCAGACCCTCGCGGGCGGCCAGGGACAGCTGGCCGAGCGACTCCGGCTCGTCCATCTCGCCGTCGCCGAGGAAGGCCCACACGTGCGACTGCTCGGTGTCGGCGATGCCGCGCGCCTGCATGTAGCGGTTCATCCGGGCCTGGTAGATCGCGCCCAGCGGGCCGAGGCCCATGGACACGGTCGGGAACTCCCAGAAGTCCGGCATGAGCCGCGGGTGCGGGTAGCTGGACAGGCCGTAGGGGGCCTTGGACTTCTCCTGGCGGAACGCGTCGAGCTGGGTTCCGGAGAGCCGGTCCAGCAGGAAGGCGCGGGCGTAGACACCCGGAGAGGCGTGTCCCTGGAAGAAGATCTGGTCTCCGCCCTTGCCGTCGTCCTTGCCCCGGAAGAAGTGGTTGAAGCCCACGTCGTAGAGGGAGGCCGAGGAAGCGAAGGTGGCGATGTGGCCGCCGACGCCGATGCCGGGGCGCTGCGCACGGGACACCATGACCGCCGCGTTCCAGCGGGTCGCGTTCAGGATGCGCCGCTCGATCTCCTCGTTGCCGGGGAAGAACGGCTCGTCCTTGGTCGCGATGGTGTTGATGTAGTCCGTGCTGCGCATCTCGGGCACGGCCACGCGCCGCTCGCGGGCGCGTTCGATCAGACGGAGCATCAGGTAGCGGGCGCGCTCGCGTCCGCGCTCGTCGATGGCGGAGTCAAGCGAGTCGAGCCATTCCGCCGTCTCCTCGGGATCGAAATCCGGGACCTGGCTGGGAAGGCCGCCAATGATGATCGGGTTGCGATCTGATCCGGAAGCCACGCTAATCCTTCGCTGCTAGGTAGTGCTCTACGGGGTCACGCCGCCTCCATCGTGTACCGCGCGTTCGGGATACGTCATCTCTACTGAGCGGTAACCGTCATGTAGCGAGACAGACCCACCTACAAGGCCCCTGGTGGGGCTCCTGCGTGGCTTCCGGTGGCCGAGCGACCAAATCGCAACTGTACGCCCACTCGGACGTACGACCGACCACGACCCCGATTCGGTAGAAATGCTGGCATAGTGGAGTGAGCCACGTCACCCTTCGCAGTTCGGGTTGCGGTGACACGTCAACGTTTGGGCGGGATGGGCGGCCGGGTACTTGCGCGATCCGCCGCGCCCGTGTGGACTACCGCCCATAACCCCGCACAGGAGCGGGAAGACAACCCCCATGACAGGAGGCAGAGCGTGAGCGCGACCGCGGGCCACGCGGAGGAGCGGACCAACCCGGCAAGCCGGCTTGGTTTCGAGCCCGGACAGGTGGTCCAGGAGCTCGGATACGACGACGACGTCGATCAGGAGCTCCGTGAGGGTATCGAGGAGATCACGGGCGAAGAGCTCGCGGACGAGGACTACGACGACGTCGCCGACGGTGTCGTCCTGTGGTTCCGCGACGATGACGGCGACCTGACCGACGCCCTGGTCGATGCCACGTCCGCCGTCGACGACGGCGCCCAGATCTGGCTCATGACCCCGAAGACCGGCCGTGACGGGCACGTCGAGCCGAGTGACATCGGAGAGGCCGCGCAGACAGCCGGCCTGGCTCAGACCAGCAGTGTCAACGTCTCCAAGGACTGGACAGCCAGCCGGCTGGTGACTCCCAAGTCGGCGAAGGCCGCCAAGCGCTGAGGCGTTTCGGACGGACCCCAGGCCCCCGCGGCACCGTGCCGCGGGGGCGTCTTGCGTGCTGTCCGGCGGGCAGTGGTTGACTGGGGCACAGGCTGGGCCGTGAGGGCTTCGCCGCAGCTCCCGTCACCGGAAAGGTGTGTCCCGCATGGCGCTCGCAGCAGGAGACAAGGCCCCCGACTTCGAGCTGAGGAACCAGCACGGCCAGACCGTCCGGCTCTCGGACTACCGGGGGGCCCGGAACGTCGTGCTGCTCTTCTTCCCCTTCGCCTTCACCGGTGTCTGTACCGGTGAGCTGTGCGCGCTGCGGGACGCGCTCCCGGCGTTCCAGAACGACGACGTCCAGTTGCTGGCGGTCTCGAACGACTCCATGCACACCCAGCGCGTCTTCTCCGAGCAGGAGGGCCTGGACTACCCGCTGCTCTCCGATTTCTGGCCGCACGGCGAGGTCTCCCGGGCCTACGGCGTCTTCGCCGAGGACAAGGGCTGCGCGGTGCGCGGCACCTTCGTCATCGACAAGGAGGGCGTCATCCGCTGGACCGTCGTCAACGGCCTGCCGGACGCGCGTGACCTGAACGAGTACGTCAAGGCGCTCGAAGCCCTGTAGTCGGAGGGAACCGGGTACTACCCTCAGGGCGTTGATCCTGTTACGAGCGGCACGCGATGACATGGGAGGACTCGTGGGAGTCAGCCTCAGCAAGGGTGGCAACGTTTCGCTGACGAAGGAGGCCCCCAACCTCACGGCCGTCGTCGTCGGCCTCGGCTGGGACGCCCGCACCACCACGGGCGCCGGATTCGACCTTGACGCCAGTGCCCTTCTCACGGGCAACGAGGGCAAGGTCCTCTCCGACCAGCACTTCGTCTTCTTCAACAACCTCAAGAGCCCCGACGGCTCCGTGGAGCACACCGGCGACAACCTCACCGGCGACGGCGAGGGCGACGACGAGCAGATCAAGGTGAACCTGGCGGCCGTACCGGCCGAGATCTCCAAGATCGTCTTCCCGGTGTCGATCTACGAGGCCGAGGCCCGTCAGCAGTCCTTCGGCCAGGTGCGCAACGCGTTCATCCGGGTGGTGAACCAGGCCGACAACAACGAGCTGGCCCGCTACGACCTCACCGAGGACGCCTCCACCGAGACCGCGATGGTCTTCGGCGAGCTGTACCGGCACGGCGCGGAGTGGAAGTTCCGGGCCATCGGCCAGGGGTACGCCTCCGGCCTGCGCGGCATCGCGCAGGACTTCGGCGTCAACGTCTGATGTCCAGGGTCGTGCGGCCCGCCCCGGGCGGGCGGGCCGCGCACCCCGGCTGGGGGAGGAGAACAGCATGGGCGTGACGCTCGCCAAGGGAGGCAATGTCTCCCTTACCAAGGCCGCACCCAATCTCACACAGGTGGTGATCGGGCTCGGCTGGGACGCGCGCTCCACCACCGGAGCGCCCTTCGACCTGGACGCGAGCGCCCTGCTGTGCGCCTCGGGACGGGTCCTCGGCGACGAGTACTTCGTCTTCTACAACAATCTCAAGAGCCCGGAGGGATCGGTCGAGCACACCGGGGACAACCTCACCGGCGACGGCGACGGCGACGACGAGATCCTGATCGTCGATCTCGTGGCGGTCCCCGAGCGGGTCGACAAGATCGTCTTTCCGGTCTCCATCCACGAGGCGGACGCCCGCGGTCAGACCTTCGGTCAGGTCAGCAACGCCTACATCCGGGTGGTCAACCAGCTCGACCAGAGCGAACTGGCCCGGTACGACCTGTCCGAGGACGCGTCCAGCGAAACCGCCATGATCTTCGGCGAGCTCTACCGCTACGGCGGTGAATGGAAGTTCCGAGCCGTTGGCCAGGGGTACGCGTCGGGCCTGCGGGGCATCGCCCTAGACTTCGGGGTCAACGTTTCGTAAAGGGATTGGAAAACCAGTGCTCCTCCGAACATTCGGCTGGTCGCTCGGCGTAACCGCCATCGGCTTGGCCCTCGCCGGCTT
The DNA here is from genome assembly GCF_056270165.1 of Streptomyces sp. RLA123. Classification (NCBI taxonomy): domain Bacteria; kingdom Bacillati; phylum Actinomycetota; class Actinomycetes; order Kitasatosporales; family Streptomycetaceae; genus Streptomyces; species Streptomyces sp. RLA123. Next base: position 5,494,621 of record NZ_JBWDOR010000003.1, read on the forward strand.
CCTGTGGGGTGCGCAGGGCCTTGCCCTTGTCGCGATCCTCTCGGTGCTGGAGATCTCGCTTTCCTTCGACAACGCGGTGATCAACGCCGGAATCCTCCGGAAGATGAATGCCTTCTGGCAGCGCATCTTCCTGACGATCGGCATCGTGATCGCCGTCTTCGGTATGCGGCTGATCTTCCCGATCATCATCGTGTCGATCACGGCCAAGATCGGCCCGATCGAGGCGATCGATCTGGCGATCAACAACGCGGACAAGTACGAGCACCTGGTGACCTCCGCGCACCCGGCGATCGCCGCGTTCGGCGGGATGTTCCTGCTGATGATCTTCCTTGACTTCATCTTCGAGAGCCGTGAGCACACCTGGCTGTCCTGGCTGGAGCGCCCGCTGTCCAAGCTCGGCAAGCTGGACATGCTCTCGGTGGTCGTCGCCCTGGTCACGCTGCTGGTCGCCGCCACCACCGTGGCCACCGCGGTGGCCCACGGCGGCGGCGACAAGACCTCCACCGTGCTGCTCGCGGGCATCGGCGGTCTGATCACCTATCTCATCGTCGGCGGCATCTCCAGCTACTTCGAGGACCGCCTGGACGAAGAGGCGGACGAGGCGGACCAGGAGCTGGAGGAGGTGGCCGGCGGCGGCAAGCCGAGCGGCAGCGGCTCCAGCGCCGTGGGCCTGGCCGGCAAGGCGGCCTTCTTCCTGTTCCTCTACCTCGAGGTCATCGACGCCTCGTTCTCCTTCGACGGCGTCATCGGCGCGTTCGCCATCTCCAACGACATCTTCATCATCGCGCTCGGCCTCGGCATCGGCGCCATGTACATCCGGTCGCTCACCGTCTACCTGGTCCGCAAGGGCACCCTGGACGACTACGTCTACCTGGAGCACGGCGCGCACTACGCCATCGGCGCCCTGGCCGTCATCCTCCTGGTCACCATCAAGTACGAGATCAACGAGGTCATCACCGGCCTCGTCGGCGTCGTCCTGATCGGCGCCTCCTACTGGTCGTCGGTGGTGCGAAACCGCCGTCTCGGGGAAAGCTCCGAGCAGCGGGACGACAACGACAAGACGGAAGTGACGAGCGGGGTCTGAGCCCCGGCGCACGACCGGTCCGGGCCGCCGCCCTCCGCCCGCCGGGCGGAGGGCGGCGGTACGTCAGGGGAGGGGCGGAGCACACATGTGGAACTTTCTGCGGCCCAGCGGCGGCTTCGACGTGCAGTTCGACATCGCGAACGTGCACACCATCGAGCTCACCCGGCGCCATCAGGTCGTCTCGCTCACCAAACAGGGCGCGGCCGTCGGCAATCTGCGGATCAACCTGTCCTGGCAGATGCGCACCTCCGACACCGGTGGCTGGAACCAGCGCGGCGGCTCCTGGCTGAGCCGCCAGATGCATCTGTTCAAGCCCGAGCCGGTGCAGGCGGCCGGTCCCGCCATGGTCAACGTCGACCTCGACCTGGCCTGCATGTACGAACTCGCCGACGGCACCAAGGGCGTCGTCCAGCCGCTCGGCAACTTCCTCGGGGACCTGGACGCCCCGCCGTACATCCAGATGAGCGGGGACGACCGCTTCGGCGGCTCCTCGGGCGAGACGCTCTACATCAACCTCGACAAGCGCGACGAGCTCAAGCGCATGCTCGTCTTCGTCTACATCTACGACGGCACGCCGGCCTTCGACCGCACCCACGCCAAGGTGGAGATCTTCCCCAGCTCCGGACCGCGCATCGAGATCCCGCTCAACGAGCGCGAGCCGCAGGCCCGGTCCTGCGCCGTCGTGCTCATCGAGAACAAGAAGGGCGACCTGACCGTGCGCCGCGAGGTCAAGTACGTCTACGGCTTCCAGGCCGAACTCGACCGGCTCTACGGCTGGGGGCTGCAGTGGGGCCGCGGCTACAAGAGCAAGGTATGACGCGGCCCGCCCCGGCGGCGGCCCGCGGTCAGCGGCGCTCCTGGAACTGCGGGCCCTGCGGGGGCAGTGTGACGTCCCGCCGCGGCTGGGGATATCCGTAGGCGGGGCCGGGCGCGGCCGCTGTGGCGGCCGGCTGCTGCGGGTAGCCGTAGGCGGGGGCGGGCACGGTGTGCTCGGGCTGCTGCGGGTAGCCGTAGGCGGGAGCCGGCAGCGTCGGCTGGGGCTGCTGCGGGTAGCCGTACGCCGGCTGGGCGGCCTGAGTGGCCTGAGTGGCCTGGGTGGCGGGGGCCGGGGCCTGCAAGGTGTAGGCCTCGGGCTCGGCGGTCATCCGGACCGTGGGCGGTACCGGCACCGGCTGCGGCAGCGAGGTCACCTCGCCGTCCGGCCGCGGCTGCTGCTGCGGCGGGGTCTCGACCAGGTCGCCCTCGTCCACGGCGATCCCGAACTCGGTCGCCAGGCCCTCGAGCCCGGACACGTACCCCTGCCCCAGCGCGCGGAACTTCCAGCCGCCGGAGCGCCGGTACAGCTCGCCGCAGATCAGCGCCGACTCGTCACCGGTGTCCGGGACGACGTCGAAGAACGCCAGCGGCTCGCCCTCGGAGCCGGCCGTCGCGGCGACGTCGTACAGCAGAACCCGCAGGTCCGAGACGAGCGCGAAGGGACCGCCGTCGGAGGAGGCCGCGATCACCACCCGCTCGACGCTCGGGTCGAGCGCGGACAGGTCCACCTCGACCGCGTCGGTCAGCCCGGCCGGCTCGCTGCGCTTGGGCAGGTGCCGCGCCACGCCCGCCGGGTGCCGGGGCTGGTTGTAGAAGACGAAGTCCTCGTCCGAGCGCACCCGCCCGTCCGTCCCGACCAGCAGCGCCGACGCGTCGACGTCCGGAATCCCCGCGCCCGGGCTCCAGCGCAGTACCGCCCGCACGCCCGAAGCCGGCACGGGGATGTTCGAGCCCTTTACCATCGCCTGCGTCATGCCCGTCATCCTGCCCTCCCAAGGGCCGCGGTCACAACGCGGGGCACGGCGGCGCCGCCCGTCACGGGTGGGCCGACATCCCGCAGACTCGATGGGGTTACCTGATTTTCATATGCGACGGGAACGACCCGGGTGGCCTCACACGTACGATAATCGGCCACGGCGTCGGGGGACGCTTCCCGCCCCACCACCCACCACCTGCCACGGGGGAACGTATGCGCCACTTCGCGCACCTCGCGCCGGACGTACGGAACGAACTCTTCCACCGGGAGCCCGGAGAGTTCACCGCCGACTCGCCGGCCGCCATGCTTGCCGTCGCCCTGGGGGCTACCCTCTACAGCCCGGCGACCCGTGCGAGCCTTGCGGAGGACATCCTCAAGCAGTCAGCCCGCGGGGTCGTCTCGATGGTGCTGTGCCTGGAGGACTCGATAGACGACGGCGAGGTCGTCGCGGGCGAGGAGAACCTGGTTCTCCAGTTCGGCGCGCTGGCCGCCCGCATCGGCGACGCCGACCCGCCCCTGCTCTTCATACGCGTCCGCACCCCGGAGCAGATCACCGACCTGGTGCGCCGCCTCGGCGACACGGCGCGCCTGCTCTCCGGGTTCGTGCTCCCCAAGTTCACCGAGGAGTCCGGCGTCCCCTTTCTGGAGGCGCTCGCCGTCGCCGAAGGCCTGTGCGGCCGCCGTCTGTTCGCGATGCCGGTGCTGGAGTCGCCGCAGCTGCTGCACCTGGAGTCGCGCACCGAGACGCTGTACGGGATAGCGCGGACCGTCGACAAGTACCGCGAGCGGGTGCTCGCGCTGCGCCTGGGCGTCACCGACTTCTGCTCCGCCTACGGGCTGCGCCGCTCGCCCGACATGACCGCCTACGACGTCCGCATCGTGGCCTCCGTCATCGCCGACGTCGTCAATGTCCTCGGCCGCGCCGACGGCACCGGCTTCACGATCACCGGCCCGGTGTGGGAGTACTTCCGGCACTCCGAGCGGATGTTCAAGCCGCTGCTGCGGCACAGCCCCTTCGTGCCCGAGGCCGTCGACCTGCGCGACGCCCTCATCCAGCGCGACATGGACGGCCTGCTCCGCGAGATCGAGCTCGACCGCACCAACGGACTGCAGGGCAAGACCTGCATCCATCCCTCGCACGTGCAGCCCGTGCACGCGCTGAACGTCGTCTCCCACGAGGAGTGGACCGACGCCGCGGACATCCTCCACGAGGACCGCAGCGGCGGCGGCGTCCTGAGGTCGGCCTACACCAACAAGATGAACGAGGTGAAGCCGCACCGCGCCTGGGCCGAGCGCACCGTGCGGCGTGCCGAGGTCTTCGGCGTGGCGCGGGAGGAGACCAACTTCGTGGAACTCCTGGCCGCGTGCGTGCCGTCATGACCGGCGCCCACCGGGAAAGGGCCGTCCCCATGGCAGCAGAGTCCGTCTGGTCCGGGCAATGGGTCGCCGACCGCCTCGGTATCGCCCTGCGCGGTGAGGGACTGAGCGGTCTGCTGGGCCTCGCCCTGCGCCGCAACCCCAAGCGCGCGCACCTGCTCGTCTCCAATGTGCTGGGCAAGCACGTCCCGCAGCGGCCCGGGGCCGTCTACGCGGCCGGGCACGGGCTCGGCGTGCGCGTGCGCGAACTGCTCGGGGCGGACGCGGCGGCGCGCGCGGTCGTGCTCGGCTACGCGGAGACCGCGACCGGCCTCGGCCACGCCGTCGCCGACGGCCTCGGCACCGCCCCCTACCTGCACTCCACCCGGCGCCCGGTGCCCAAAGTGACCCCGGTGGGCGGATTCGAGGAGGAGCACAGCCACGCCACCTCCCACCTGCTGCTGCCCGAGGACCCCGCGCTGCTCGCGGGGGACGGGCCGCTGGTCCTCGTCGACGACGAGTTCTCCACCGGGCGCACCGTGCTCAACACGGTCCGCGCGCTGCACGCGCGCTACCCGCGGGACCGGTACGTGGTGGTGGCCCTGGTCGACATGCGCTCGCCCGCCGACCGGGACCGGCTCGCCGCCGTCGCCGCGGAATTGGGCGCCGCGGTCGACCTGGTCGCTCTCGCCTCGGGCGGCGTCGAACTCCCCGAGGACGTGCTGGAGCGCGGCCGGGCCCTGGTCGCCGAGCACGGCGGGGACGCCCCCGCCGCGCACCCGGCGGCGCCCGGCGGCCGCCCGCTGCCGGAGCGCGTACCCCTGGACTGGCCGGCCGGCGTGCCCGACGGCGGCCGGCACGGCTTCACGCCCGCCCACCGCGCGCGCCTGGAGGCGGCCCTCCCGGCGATGGCCGCCCCGCTGGCGGCACGGGCGGCGGGCGCGGCGGCCGGCGGGCGGATCCTGGTGCTGGGCAACGAGGAGCTGATGTACGCCCCGCTGCGTCTGGCCCAGGCCCTTCAGGAGGCGCTGCCGCACGCGGAGGTCCGCTTCTCCACCACCACGCGCTCGCCCGTGCTCGCGGTCGACGACCCCGGGTACGCGATCCGCACCCGGATCGTCTTCCCCGACCACGACGCGCCCGCCGACGGCCCCGGCGAGCGCTACGCGTACAACGTCGCCGGCGCCGGCTTCGACACGATCGTCGCGGTCGTGGACAGCGCAGCGGACACGCCCGCGCTGCACGCCCCCGAAGGGCTGCTCGCGCGGCTCGCCGAACACACAGAAAGGCTCCTGCTCGCCGTGGTGCCCAGTTACGAACCCCGCACCTCCCCGGGGCTCCCGGAGCCGCTGCGCGGCCCCGCGTTCTCCTCCTACGCCCCCGAAGAGGTCGGCTGGCTGCTCAAGGACCTGTCGGACGTGGAGCTGGAGGCCCCGACCGAGGAACGCGAGGAGGCCATCCAGAGCGGCGGCGCCCACTACGCGGAGTCGCTGCCCGAGGAGTACCTGCCGAGCGCGGAGTACCAGGAGCTGTTCCGGGCCGCCCTGGAGGAGTCCGCGGACCGGATCGCCCGCGCCGTCGGGGCCGTCACCGACCTGGTGCTCGCCGAGCGCGGCCCGGACGCGGTACTGGTGTCGCTGGCCCGCGCGGGCACGCCCGTCGGCGTGCTGATGCGCCGCTGGGCCCGGCACGCCCACGGCCTGGAACTGCCGCACTACGCGGTCTCCATCGTGCGCGGCCGCGGCATCGACACCACCGCGCTGCGCTGGCTGGCCGAGCGCCACGACCCGGCGCGGGTGGTCTTCGTGGACGGCTGGACCGGCAAGGGCGCGATCACCCGCGAACTGGCCGAGGCCGTCGCCCCCTTCGGGAACTTCGACCCGGAGATCGCGGTGCTCGCCGACCCCGGGTCCTGCGTGCGCACCTACGGCACCCGGGACGACTTCCTGATCCCGTCCGCGTGCCTCAACTCCACCGTCTCCGGCCTGATCTCGCGCACCGTGCTGCGCTCCGACCTGATCGGCCCGGACGACTTCCACGGCGCGAAGTTCTACCGCGAGCTGGCCGGCTCGGACGTCTCCACCCTCTTCCTCGACACGGTCGCCGCCCGCTTCGGCGACGTGGCCGAGGACGTGGCCCGCGACCTCAAGGAGCTCCAGGCCGCCGACCGCACGCCCACCTGGGAGGGCTGGAAGGCCGTGGAGCGGATCAGCGAGGAGTACGGCATCGGGGACGTCAACCTGGTCAAGCCCGGCGTCGGCGAGACCACCCGGGTCCTGCTGCGCCGCGTGCCCTGGCGGGTGCTCGCCCGCCGCGGGGCCGGCGCCGACCTGGCCCACATCCGGCTGCTCGCCGAGCAGCGGGGCGTCCCGGTGGAGGAGGTGGACGACCTGCCGTACTCGTGCGTAGGGCTGATCCACCCGCGCTTCACCCGGGGCGCGACCGGTACCGACGGAAAGGCCGTGACGGCCCAGTGAAGCAGCGTCCGGACCAGCGCACGCTCGTCGCGAGCGACCTCGACCGCACCCTCGTCTACTCCCCTTCGGCGCTCGCCCTCACCGTGCCCGACGAGGACGCGCCCCGCCTGCTGTGCGTGGAGGTCCACGAGGGACGGCCGCTGTCCTTCATGACCGAGACCGCCGCCGGCCTGCTCCAGAAGCTGGCCGCGGTCGCCGAGTTCGTCCCCGCCACCACGCGCACCCGCAAGCAGTACCGGCGGATCAACCTGCCCGGCCCGGTGCCGCGTTACGCGATCTGCGCCAACGGCGGGCACATCCTCGTCAAGGGCCACACCGACCACGAGTGGAACGCCGAGATGCGCCGCCGCCTCGCCGAGGGGTGCGCGCCGCTGGACGAGGTGCGGGCATACATGGCGCGCACTTCCGACGAGTCCTGGCTGCGCAAGGAGCGGGTGGCCGAGGACCTGTTCGTCTACCTCGTCGTCGAGCGCTCCCTGCTGCCCGAGAACTGGGTGAAGGAGCTGGCCGAGTGGGCCGAGGAGCGGGGGTGGACGGTGTCGCTCCAGGGGCGCAAGATCTACGCCGTGCCCCGGCCGCTCACCAAGTCCGCCGCGCTGGCCGAGGTCGTCCGGCGCACCGGCGCCGAGCACGTCCTGGCGGCAGGCGACTCCCTCCTGGACGCGGACCTGCTGCTGGCCGCGCACACCGGCTGGCGCCCGGGCCACGGCGAACTCGCCGACTCCGGCTGGTCCGCCCCGCACATCGACGCGCTCGCCCTGGCGGGCGCGGCAGCGGGCGAGGAGATCCTGCGCCGGATGCTCAGCGTGTCCCGTCGCTGAGCCGCAGCACCCGGGTGGCCGCGCTGCGCGTCGATTCGACGCGCAGCGCGTTCGGCCGCTCGCTGGCCTCGATGAAGGCCCGCGCCTCGTCCTCGCTGCGACCCCCCGTCACATGCCGTACGAGCAGCCGCTCCTCGCGCACCGCCGGCTCGGTCTCCAGGAACCACAGCTCGTCCAGCAGGTCCCGCACCTCGTGCCAGCCCGGGCCGTCGTCGGCGAGGTAGTTCCCCTCGGTCACCACCAGCCGGACGCCCTCCGGCACCGCGATGCCCGCCGCCAACGGCTCGTCCAGCGCCCGGTCGAAGTCCGGCACGTAGACCGTGCGGTCCTGTGCCGCGCGCAGCCGCCGCAGCAGATGGACGTAGCCGTCCACGTCGAAGGTCTCCGGCGCGCCCTTGCGCCCGCGCAGCCCCAGCCGGTCCAGCTGGGCGTTGGAGAGGTGGAAGCCGTCCATCGGGACCTGCGCGGCCGTGCCCGCGCCGAGCCGCGCGTTCACCCCGTCCACCAGCGACCTGGCCAGCGTCGACTTGCCCGCGGCGGGAGCCCCGGCAACGCCCAGCAGCACCCGCCTGCCTGGCATGCTGGGCACCAAGGCGACGGCGTCATCCACGTACATGCCCGCCACCTTAAGAGGAGCAGTCGTGAACGAGACCAAGAACCCCCCTCTCACCCCCGAGCTCTACGCCTACGTGCTGGACCACAACCCGCCCCTGGACCCCGTCCAGCGCGAGCTGGTCGAGGTCACCCACCAGCGCTTCGGCGGCGCGGCGGGCATGCAGTCCGCGCAGGAACAGGGGCCGCTGCTGGCCTTCCTGGTCTGTCTCCTGGGCGCCCGGAACATCGTCGAGGTCGGTACCTTCACCGGCTTCTCGGCCCTGTCCATGGCGCAGGCACTGCCCGCAGGGGGACGCCTGCTCGCCTGCGACATCTCCGAGGAGTGGACGGCCGTCGCCCGCGAGGCGTGGGCCAAGGCGGGGGTGGAGGACCGCATCGACCTGCGGATCGCGCCCGCCCTCGACACGCTCCGGGCGCTGCCCGAGGAGCCCGCGATCGACCTGGTCTACCTGGACGCCGACAAGGAGAACTACGTCGCCTACTGGGAGGAGCTCGTGCCCCGCATGCGGCCGGGCGGGGTCATCGCGGCCGACAACACCCTCTTCCACGGCCAGGTGGCCGACCCCATCGCGGTCGGCGCCGCCGCGGCCATCCGGGCGTTCAACGACCACGTCGCGGCCGACCCGCGCGTCGAGGCCCTGCTGCTGACGGTCGCCGACGGGCTGACCTTGGCGCGCAAGCGGTGAGCTCTGGCTAACCTGTGCTCATGCCCCGATACGAATACCGCTGCCGGTCCTGCGGCACCACCTTCGAGCTGAACCGGCCCATGGCCGAGTCCTCCTCCCCGGCGCAGTGCCCGTCCGGGCACGACGACACCGTCAAGCTCCTGTCGGCCGTCGCGGTCGGCGGTACCGCCTCCGCCGCGGGAGCCGCCACCGGCCCGTCCGGCGGCGGTGGTTGCTGCGGCGGCGGTTGCTGCGGCTGACGCTTCGCGTCAGCCGCGGCCGGCGGCGCGGTCCTCGCGGATGGCGGTGACGACCTGCGCGGCGGCATCGCGTACGGCCGCCAGTTCCTGGAGGAAGTGCCACCAGTCCGGGTGGCGGCCCTCCAGAGCGGCGACCGCGCGGTCGAGGCGGGCGACGGCGTCGTCGAGAGGGCGCGCGTGACGCGCTTCCGGGGTCGTGCGCCCCTGCATGGCCAGGCGCTGGGCGTCGCGGAGGGCGAAGCGGGTGCGCTCGATCTCGCCCTGGGGGTCCTTGCTGACCTCGTTGAGCCGGCGCAGCCGGTCCCCGGCGGCGGAGACGGCGCTGTCGGCGTTGTCGAGCTGCGCCCGCACGGTCGCCAGGAGCGCCGTGGCGTCCGGCCAGCGCTGCTCCTCGCGGGCCTTCGCGGCCTCCACGAGTTTCTGCTCGGCGTGCCCGACGGCCTCGGCGGCCCGCTGTGGGACCTGCTGGAGGTCCTCCCAGCAGGCCATGGAGAATCGCCGCCGCAGCTCGCTGAGGACCGGTGTGACGCCCTCGCTGCGGGTGGCCAGCGCCTGTGTACGGGTGCGCAGCGAGACAAGGCGCTTGTCGATCTCGCGGGCCCGCTCGGGGAGCCGTTCGGCCTCGGCGCGGATGCCCTCCGCGGTACGCAGGACCTCGTCGGCGCGGCGGATCGTCTCCTGGACGCCGTGCCGGCCGGCGCCCTGGTTGAGTTTGGTCAGTTCCGGGCCGAGCGCGGCGAGCCGGGCGGCCAGGTCGTCCGCGCGCAGCCCGGACGCGCGTACCGCGTCCAGGGCGTTGGAGGCGGCCAGCAGGGCCTGCCGGGCGCGCTCGACCGCCGGGGCGAGGCGGGCGAGCTGGGTCTCGGCCTTCTCCAGCAGCGGCGTCAGGTTGCGGGCGAAGGTGTCGAGGTCCGTCCTGGCGCGGGTCAGCTCGTCCTTGGCGCGGGTCAGCTCCGTGCGGGCACGGGCCGCGGTCGAGGCGTCCAGCTCGTCGTGGTCCAGGTCGTAGGCGTCGACGGCCGCGATGTAGCCGGCGCTGACCTCGTCGATGCGTTCGCCCAGCGCGCGGAAGTCCGCCACGGCGCGCCGGGCGGCCGGGGTGTCGTCGACGGCGGTGACCGTCTCTATGGAGATCACGAGGTCGCGCTGAGCGGTGTCGAGCTCGTAGAAAGCCTGCGCGGCGGCGTCCTTCGCGGCCTGGGCGTCGGCGCGCAGATTGTCCCCGCGCCGCCACCACGAGCGTGCCGTCGTCACAGTCGCCCTCTCCCGCAGGTCCGCCGCCGGTGGTTGTCCGCTCCAGTCTCCCACCCGGCAGGGACGAATACACGGGCCGGTCGGTTGCGTCAGCCGGCGGGTGCCTCGACGACGTTCACCGAACCGTCGGAGGTCCGGATCGTGACCTTGCGGGGGCTGCTGTCGTCGCGCGGCACGGCGACACGGACGTGCCCGTCACCGGAGCCGGCGCTGACCCGGTAGGTCTGCTTGGGGAGGGACACCCGGACCGCGCCGTCGCCGCTGGCGGCCTCGACGCTGTCGGGGGCCCGCACGAACGCCAGCGTCAGCGAACCGTCCGAGGTGTGCGCGGTGACCCGGCGGGAGCCCAGGCCCGTCGCCTCGATCCGCCCGTCGCCGCTGGACAGCTCCAGGGGGCCGGTCACGTCGCTGACCCGGACCGAGCCGTCCTTGGTGCTGAGCGTGAGCGGGGTGCTGAAACCACTGGCCTCCACGCGGCCGTCCCCGTTGGTCACCGTGACGGTCACACCGCGCGGCACCAGTACCTCGTGCCGGGCGGAGCAGTTGTCCATCACGCCCCGGCAGTCGGCCCGGAACTTGAGGGTGTGGCCGTCCATCGACCAGGTGGCCTTCGGGGTGTCGCCGAGCACGGACCAGCCGTCGAACCAGCGGGTGACCTCGATGTTTTTGACGTCGGCGGGCCTGACCACGACCGCGCTGTCCGCGGCGTCGATGGTCAGCCGGCTGCCGGAGAGCGCGAAGTCGCGCTTTTCTGGCCGGGTGTCGTCGGAGGCGTCCGCGCAGGCGGAGGCCGTCATGGCGAGTGCCACCGCGCCGGCGGCGGCGGTCAGGGTCCTGAGGGTGCCGTTGCGTTTCGTCATGTCAAAAACGGTACGGAGAGCGCCGCGGAGCCGGAATCAGGCCGCCCACCGGATGCGGGGTGGGGCAAACCCCCGCCCGGCGCGGGGGCCAACGGCCGTGCGCGCGGCGGACGGTGGGCCGCGTGGGGCCACCGTCCGCCGCGAGCACGCGCCGCCGCTCCCGGGGACCGCGGTCGCGCGGTCCCCGGACGCCGGCAGGGCGGGTGGGCCGGTGCCGCCTACTCCCCGCGGCGGGCGATCTCGACGTTCTCCAGGACGCCGAGGGCGTCGGGGACCAGGACGGCCGCCGAGTAGTAGGCGCTGACGAGGTAGGAGATGATCGCCTTCTCGTCGATGCCCATGAAGCGGACGGACAGCCCCGGCTCGTACTCGTCCGGAAGTCCCGTCTGGTGCAGGCCGATCACGCCCTGGTTGTCCTCGCCGGTGCGCAGCACCAGGATCGAGGTGGTGTTCTCCTTCGTGATCGGGATCTTGTTGCACGGCAGGATCGGCAGGCCGCGCCAGGAGGGCACATGGTTGCCGTGCAGATCGACGGTGTGCGGCACGAGGCCGCGGCTGTTGAACTCGCGGCCGATGGCGGAGATGGCGCGCGGGTGCGCCAGCAGGTACTGGGCGCCGCGGCGGCGGCTGATGAGCTCGTCGAGGTCGTCCGGGGTGGGAGCGCCGGCGTGGGTGGTGATGCGCTGCCGGTAGTCGGCGTTGTTCAGCAGCCCGAACTCGCGGTTGTTGATCAGCTCGTGCTCCTGGCGCTCGCGCAGCGCCTCGATGGTGAGCTTCAACTGCTGCTCGACCTGGTTGTAGGGCTGGTTGTACAGGTCGGCGACGCGACTGTGCACCCGCAGCACGGTCTGCGCGACGCTCAGCTCGTACTCGCGCGGTGAGAGTTCGTAGTCCACGAACGTGCCGGGCAGTTCGTGCTCGCCGATGTGGCCGGAGGCGAGGGCGATCGCCTTCTCGCCGTACTTGTTCTGTGCCTGCTGGGTGCCGCTGACAAAGCCGGCGACGTGCTCGCGCAGTCCGTCGGACTGCTGCATCAGGGCCTGGAAGGCCTGGCGCGGCAGCGCGAGTGCGGTCACGGTGGTGGCGGCCTTGGCGGTGTAGTCCCAGGTGGCGTCGGCGCCGGCCAGCCCCTCGGAGCCGAAGTGGTCGCCGTCGGCGATGGTGCCGACCACGCCCTGGCCGTCCCACTTGGTGGGGGCCAGCTTGTTGATCTTTCCGTGGGCGACCAGGAAGACGTGGTCGGCCGGCTGCCCGGCGGAGACGATCACTTCCCCGGGCGCGAACTCCCGTTGCTCGAACTGACCGGCCAGCGCCGCGAGCACGGCGCCGTCGTCGAATCCGCGCAGCAGGGGCAGTTCGCCGAGCTCCGCGGGGATCACCCGCACCTGGGGGCCGGTCTGGACGAAGTCGACGCGCCCGTCACCCACCGAGTAGCTCAGCCGCCGGTTGACCCGGTACGCGCCGCCCGCCGCCTGGACCCACGGCAGTACCTTCAGCAGCCAGCGCGAGGTGATTCCCTGCATCTGCGGCGCGGATTTGGTGGTCGTCGCCAAATTCCGCGCCGCAGCGGTGCTCAGACTCTGCTGAGACTGGTCGTTCCCTGTCGCCGACTCCGACGCGACACCCGGCTCAACCGTCATGAATGGTCCTTCCCTTGCGGCCTCATGGCCCACGCGCTCAAATGCGTGGTTAATGCAAACAATTCACCGTGAAACGACGTTCTCTGTGGAAGCCCCCCTGCCCTCGGCCGCTGTCCTCACGGAAGCTACCCAGTGGACAGAGCGGACTGCACTCACTCGAATGGATGAGAATCCGGAATGAGTGACTTGGGTAGATCTGTGGGCTTCCGGTCGTCCTTCAGCCCTCGGGCCGCCACATCGCGACCGCGGACGGGGCCGCACCGGGCGGCGGAGCATCGGTTGAGGTCAGGGCCTCGCGGCAGGCCCGCGAAACGGGGAGATCCCAGGGTGATCAAGCTGACTCCCCGGTAATTCGCGTGCTATTCCCCAACCCCGCCATCGATGATGAGGAAAACGTCACGCGCCCCCGGGGGGATCCTCGGAGCGTCTCTGGCGTACGCTGTACGGCTGAGGGCGGGTCGCAGAAGAACCGCTTCTGCGCGATACCGCCACACACCCCGGAGGGCGCCGCGCACCAGAGGGAGAGAGGAGAACGCGGTGCTGACCGGAGCGGGCTCGCTGTTCGACTCACCGTGGATCTACGCCCTGGTCGCCGCGTCCATCGTGCTCGATGTCTTCGTGCCGGTGATGCCCAGCGGTGTGCTGCTCATCTCGGCCGCCACCGCCGGTACCGCCGCCGGAGGCACCAACGGCATCCTCGGCGTGATCGTCCTGCTGCTGTGCGCCGCCACCGCCTCCACCCTGGGCGATCTGGCCGCGTACCGGCTGGCCTGGCGCGGCGGCGACTGGCTCGACCACCGGGTCGCCAACTCCCGCCGGCTGTCCACCGCCCAGGAGGTCCTCGGCGCGGTCCTGGCCCGCGGCGGCGGCACGCTCGTCGTGCTGGCCCGCTTCGCGCCGGCCGGCCGTTCGGTGGTCAGCCTCACCGCCGGTGCCTCGCACCGCAGGGTCCGCGAATTCCTGCCCTGGTCCGCCCTGGCGAGCCTGGTCTGGGCCGCGTACAGCGTCGGCCTCGGCTACGCGGGCGGCCAGTGGCTCGGCGCCGGCTGGCTCGGCACCGCCACCTCCGCCGTGGCCCTCGTCGGCTCCGGCTCGATCGCCGCGTACGTCTTCCAGCGCGAGCGCCGCACCCATCCCGTGGTGCCCGTCACCCTGCCCGTCCAGGCCACGGCCACCCCCGACCGGACGGCGGTCGCGGAGGCCCACTGAGGCCCCGTCCGCCGATGGCGACGCCCTGGCACCCGTGCAAACATCATTACGGGCATCGCCGGTGCCGGGGGCGGCAGCAGCACGGATGCACGGACGGAGGCCCCGGATGCGATTCGGGCCGCTCAACGGCCTGGTGGCCGTGATCCTCGCCGCCATCGCCTTCGCCCTCCAGGGGGACACTCCCGGCGTCGGCAGTTCCGGCTTCACGGTCCGCCTCTTCTACACCCGGCACGACACCGCTCAGGGCGTCGGCCTGTACCTGCTCCTGGTCGCCGGGATCTTCCTGGTCTTCTTCGCCGGGAGCCTGCGCCACGCGCTCGCCACGACCGACCGCTCCGGCTGGCTGCCCGACGTCGCCCTCGCCGGCGGCGCGCTCGCCGCCCTCGGCTTCTGGATCAGCGCCGGGCTCACCCTCTGCCTCGTCGAGGCCGCCGGCGAGCAGATGGTCGGCGGCGGCGCGCTGCAGGCACTCAACGTGCTCAGCGGCGACCTGTTCATGCCGTTCCTCGCCGGGGTGGGCGTGATGCTGCTGGCGGCCGGGCTCAGCACGGCCCGCTCCTCAGGGCCGCTGCCGCACTGGCTGGGGTGGATCGCCTTCGTCCTCGGCGTGCTGATGTTCATCCCGTTCGCCGGCTTCATCGGCCTGTGCCTGGCCGGTCTGTGGATCATCGCGGTGAGCGTCTGGCTCGCCGGGCCGCCCCGGCCGCGTCAGCCGCGGGCCGAGCCGGCTCGCTGACGGGCCGGGGCGCTCTAGCGGATCCTGCGGTAGACCGTGCCGTCCGCGGAACGCTCCAGCCGGCCGTCGACGACCAGGTACCGCCGCAGGGCCGCGCAGTCGTCGTGCACCGTGCGCAGCGCGTCGTTGACCTCGGTCTCGTCGTAGTCGCGGCCGGGCCGGAACAGCGTCTCGGCCAGGTGCCGCAGCAGTTGCTCGCGGCGCGCCGCGCGACGGGGGACGACGGTCAGCCGTCCGTCGCGGAACAGGGCGGACACGGCGTGCGCACCGGTCTCGGACACGGCATTCTCCTTCGTACGGACGATTCGGGGACCGCTGCGCAGCCTGACACGCCCGCCCCGGCCCCGGCACCCGAATTCCGGCTGGCACGATGAGGGCATGAGCATCGTGAAGATCAACGCCCTCACCGTCCCGGCGGAGCAGCGCGAGGTCCTGGAGAAGCGCTTCGCCGCCCGCGCGGGCGCCGTGGAGAACTCCGACGGCTTCGAGTGGTTCGAGCTCCTGCGCCCCCTGGAGGGCACCGACCAGTACCTGGTCTACACGCGCTGGCGCAGTGAGGAGGACTTCGAGAACTGGATGTCCGGCTCCATGCGCGAGGCCCACCAGGGCGGCGGCGAGGGCCGCCCGCAGCCCGCGGCGACCGGCTCGACGCTGTGGTCCTTCGAGGTCGTCCAGCAGGCCGCCCCCAAGCAGCCCTGAGGGGCCGGTGCCGTCGCCGCGCCCGCGGTGGTCCCCGCACAACCACCCGGGCCCGGCGCACGGAGCCGGGTCGGTGCCGGACGGGTGGGGATCGTGAGGAGGGGCGCCCGGGATGAGGGTGCTGGAGAAGACGCGGGAGCGGTCGCGGGGCTTCCTGGAGCAGGGGGAGTCCGTCCGGCAGGTGGTCGTGGCCCAGGGCGGGCTGTCCCCGTGGGGGGTCACGGGGATGTTCGCGGGCGCGGGCGCGGGCGCGGTCGTGCTCGGGATCATGGCGCGCGGCCTCGCAGGCGAGGCGCCGTGGCTCGCGTTGCCGTGGCTGCCGATCGGGGGGATCGCGGGGATCGCGGCGGTCCTGGTGACGACGCGGCGCGTCGTGCTGGTGACCGACCGGGCGGTGCTGGTCCCCGCCTGCGGGGGGTCCGGGCCGGCGCGGCCGAAGCGCGTGGTGGCGCGCCTGCCGGACGGGACCCGCGTCGGGCCGCTGAGCGGCACCTACGCGAAGGTGGCGCTCGGCGGGGAACGCCTGTGGATCCACAAGAAGTTCCACGGCGGCGCGACGGCCTCCGGACCCCGGCCCCGCCGGTGAGCGCGTCCTCGGCCCGGCCCCTGCTGTATCTGGACGTGGACGGGCCGCTCAACCCGTACGCGGCGAAGGCGGGCCGCCGGCCGGACGGGTACACCACGCTGCGCGTGCCGCCGGTGGGCCTCGCGACAGGGCCGCTGCGGGTGTGGCTCAACCCGGCGCACGGCCCCGCGCTGCTGGCGCTCGGGTACGAGCTGTGGTGGGCGACCACCTGGATGGCGGAGGCGAACACCTGGATCGGCCCGGTGCTCGGGCTGCCGAGGCTGCCGTACGTCGACTTCACCGACGTGCTGTTCGCGTACCGGCCGGACCTCGTGCACTGGAAGACGCAGACGCTGGTGGCCCACGCCGCCGGCCGCCCGTTCGCCTGGGTGGACGACGAGCAGAGCGCGGCGGACACGGCCTACGTCGCCGAGCACCACGCCGCGCCGGCCCTGCTGCACCACGTCGATCCGCGGGCCGGCCTGCGCGAGCCGGACTTCGCCGCGCTGGCCGCCTTCGCGGAGGACCGCTGACGACGCGTCGTCATGCGGCCCGGCCCGGGTCGTGCCCGGGGCGGTCCCGGTCCTGGCCGCACAGTTCGCCGGTCAGCCGGGTGAGCAGGGCCGCCAGATCGTCATGGCGTTCGGGGTCCCAGTCGCCGAGCAGGTCGGCGAGGAGCTTGCGGCGTGCCTCCGTCAGCAGCGCGGCGACCTCTTGGCCGCGTTCGGTGAGCACCAGCGGGTTCCCCTCCCGCACGGCCAGTCCACGCTCCTCGACCTCCCGGGCGGCGCGCTCGAGGGCGTCCGCCGGGACGGTCGTCTGGCGGGCCAGGTCCACGGGGTCGGCGCTGCGGGCACGGGCCAGGTAGAGCAGCAGCCAGCTGGAGGCGGGTTGCAGGTCGAGCCCGGCCAGCCGGGTGATGCGGATGTACAGGTCGCGGCCGGCCTGGCGGCCGCCGAGGACGCTCAGGCAGCGGGCGATCTCGTCGAGCGAGGAACGGCTGACGGGGTTGGTGCCGATGGTCTCGCTGGCGTCGGGCACGGTGACGGACCGCCGCAGCGGCTCCTCCTTGAGGAACCAGGCCAGGACGAACGCGACCGCGCACACCGGCACCGCCCACAGGAAGATCCCGGTGATGGCGGTGGAGTACGCGTGCAGCACCGGCCCACGCAGGGCGGCCGGGAGCGCGGCGACCCCGCGCGGATCGGCCTGCACGACCGCGGGATCGAAGCCGGGCGGCAGCCTGCGGCCGGAGAGCGCGGCGGTGATCCCGCGGGCCAGGCTGGTGGTGAAGATCGTTCCGAAGATGGAGACGCCGAACGACGCGCCGATGGAACGGAAGAAGGTCGCGCCGGAGGTGGCGGTGCCCAGGTCCTGGTAGCCGACGGCGTTCTGCACGGCGAGGATCAGCACCTGCATCACCAGGCCCAGCCCGAAGCCGAACACCAGCAGGAAGGTGCTCAGCACCCAGACCTCGGTGTACTCGTCGAGCCGGTGCAGCAGGAACAGGCCGACGATGGTGACGCCGGTCCCGGCGATCGGGAAGACCTTGTAGCGCCCGGTGCGCGAGACGATCTGGCCGGAGCCGGTGGAGGCCACCAGCATGCCGATCACCATCGGGATCATGTGCACGCCGGACCAGGTCGGCGAGTAGCCGTGGACGACCTGAAGGAACGTCGGCAGGAAGGTCAGCGCGCCGAACATGGCGAAGCCGACGACGAAGGAGATCACCGAGCAGAGCCAGAAGGTGCGGATCCGGAACAGCCGCGGCGGCAGCACCGGTTCCTCCGCCCGCCGCTCGACAGCCACGAACACCGCGACGAGCAGCACACCCAGCACGGCGAGCCCGATGATCCGCCACGAGTCCCAGGCCCAGGTGGTGCCGCCGAGCGAGGTCACGAGCACCAGGCAGGTCGCCGCGGCCGCCACCACCGCCATGCCCCAGTAGTCGATGCGGTGCGAGGTGCGGCGGACCGGGATGTGCAGCACGGCGGCGATCACGGCGAGCGCGACCAGCCCGATCGGCAGGTTGACGTAGAACACCCAGCGCCAGCTGAGGGTGTCCACGAACAGCCCGCCGAGCAGCGGCCCGAGCACACTGCTGGCGCCGAACACCGCGCCGAAGACGCCCTGGTAGCGCCCGCGTTCACGGGGCGGCACGATGTCGCCGACGATCGCCATCGACAGCGCGATCAGGCCGCCGCCGCCCAGGCCCTGCAACGCCCGGAAGGTGATCAGCTCGCCCATGCTGCGGGACAGGCCGCACAGCGCCGAGCCGATCAGGAAGATCACGATGACGGCCTGGAAGAGCTTCTTCCGGCCGTACATGTCACCGAGCTTGCCCCACAGGGGGGTCGCCGCGGTCGATGCCAGCAGGTAGGCGGTGACCACCCAGGACAGGTGGTCCAGGCCGCCGAGGTCGCTGACGATGGTCGGCAGCGCGGTGGACACGATCGTCTGGTCCAGGGCGGCCAGCAGCAGGCCGAGGGCGAGAGCGCCGATGGCCAGGCGCACCGCCCGCCTGTCGGTGATCTCGGCGGGACCGGCCGCGGCCGGTCCCCCGGGGGCTTCGGTGTCCTCAGTGTCCTCGGTGTCGTCCTGCGCCATGTCACTCCGCTCGGGCACCGGGTGCCCGGCACCGCGTACCCATTACATTTTCACAAAGATTCACACCCATTCCACATCATTCGCGCACTTTGTACGACCGGCGAAGCCCGAGGCGGCTGCGTGGGTGCGGCGGCGTGTCTGCATAATCACTGCGACTGTCAGGACGTCGGGAGGGGGCGCCGGTGGCGTCGCAGGGGCCGGGTTCTCCGGAGGACGAGCACGAGTACGAGTCGCTGCGCGTGCGGCCGTACGTTCCGGGGCCTGACCCCGACGAGCCAGGCGGGGACCCGGGGCCCCTGCCCGCGGCGCTGCGCGAAGCCGCCGAGGAGGACGTCGACTTCATCGACCTCGGCACGGTCTCGTCCTCCGACCGGCTGCCCGTGCCGCTGCCGACGGCCTCGCGTGAACTGGAGCCGTACATACCGGCAGAGGCCGCCACCGCGGCCGGTACCGCACGGCGGGCCGGCCACCGCCGCGGCGCGGGGTCACGCCGGGCAGCGGTGATCGCGGGTGCCGCGGCCGCCGCGGTCGTCCTCGCCGTCGGCGCCGTCCTCCTCACCGGGCACCTGACCCGGGTTCCGGACCGCACCGAGGCCGCCCCGGACCGCGGCGCCTCCGAACCCGCTCTCGAACTGCCGCCCAGCACGCGGCCGACCCCGGCGGCCACCTCGTCGGCGTCCGCCCCTCCGAGCGAGACGCCGTCCACCCTGGCCGCGACCAAGGGGCTGAACTCGGCCGCCGAGTACCAGCCCAGCGCCACGGCGACACCCTCCCAGCCGGACGCCCCGGCCTCCGCCTCCGTGTCCGCCTCGGCCACCGGCGGGGAGCCCGAGCCGCCCAGCAGCACGCCCCCCTCCGTCCCCGCCACGCTCCGGCCCGGCGACACCGGGCCCGCGGTCGTCGAGCTCCAGAACCGTCTCCGCCAGGCCGGCATGTACTACCGCGACGCCGACGGCGAGTACGACCAGGGCGTGAGCCACGCGGTCTCCCGCTTCCAGTACTTCCACAACGTCAAGGGCGACCCCGAGGGCGTCTACGGCCCGAACACCCGCAAGGCCCTGGAGGAGGCGACCGGCTGACCCCCCCCGCGCGCCCCGGCGCGCGGGACTGGCAGGATCTCTCCCGTGGCGATCGACGACTTCGGACTGCTGGGCTTCCAGCTCGTGCTGCTGCGCCGGATGGCCGACCACCGGCCCGAGCTGGTCGAGGAGGCGCTGCGCACGCTCGGCGTGAGCCGCACCGACATGCGGGAGGCCAACCGCCGCTGGCAGGCCTGGGGCCACGCACGCGGCTTCCCGCGCGGGGAGCGGCGCTACCGTGCCGTACTGGGCCCGCCCGAAGCGGTCGCCCAGCGCCGCGTCGGCGACCTGCTCTGCCCTGCCTCCCTGTGGCCCGTGCCGCTCTGGCCGACGCTGCGCTTCGAGGTCCTGTGCGCGCCCGGCGGCAACGCGGTGTGGAACGAGTGGCTGGTGCGCGCCCCCGGCGAGGCGGGCCCGCGGCCCGCCACGGCCGCGGAGATCGAGCCGTGGTCCTGCACGGTCGACGAACTGGCCCACGCCTTCCCGCCCGCGACGCCTCTCGAGGGCGACGCGCCGACGCGGTGGCGGCTGGCGTTCACGGATCCCCTCGACGGGGGGACGCGGATCGCCCACTTCACGTACGGACTGGTGCAGTCCGTGGACCGCGTCTAGGTTTTTCCCCGCCCTCCCGCCCGTGTGCCCTGTGAAGTCCGGGCGCCCCGGCACCCCACGAAACGCGCGCCCCGGCGCCCTGACCGCGCCGGGCGCACGGGAGGGCGGGCGGGAGAAAGTCCGGGTACCCCGGAGGGGGCCTGGCAGGACCCCGTTGCGCGGCCCCCCGGGCCGCCCCCGGTGGTTGCCTGGAGAGCGCGGCCGGGACGCGAAGGACGCCCCCCGCGCATCGTGGAAAGGCACCCCCCTCATGACTGAGACACCCCGTATCACCACGCCCTTCGACGGCCGTTCGACCGCCGCCGAGGCGATCGCCGGCATCGACCTGACCGGCCGCCGCGCCGTCGTCACGGGCGCGGCCTCCGGCATCGGGGCCGAGACCGCCCGGGCGCTGGCCGGGGCCGGCGCGGAGGTGACGCTGGCGGTCCGCGACACCGCGGCGGGCGAGCGGGCGGCGAAGGACATCCGCGCGTCGGCCGGCGACGCCCGGGTGCGTGTCGTACGGCTGGACCTCGCCGACCTCGCGTCGGTCGCGGAGTTCACCTCCGCCTGGCAGGGCCCGCTGCACCTGCTGGTCAACAACGCCGGCGTGATGATGACGCCCGAGACCCGCACGGGGTCCGGCTGGGAGCTGCAGTTCGCGACCAACCACTACGGCCACTTCGCGCTGACGACCGGGCTCCACACGGCACTCGCCGCGGCCGGCGGTGCGCGGGTGGTCGCGCTGAGTTCGGTCGCGCATCTGCGCTCCGGTGTGGACTTCGAGGACCCGCACTTCCTCCGGCAGGCGTACGACCCGTCCGTCGCGTACGCCCGCTCCAAGACGGCCAATGTGCTCTTCGCCGTCGAGGCGCAGCGGCGCTGGGCGGACGACGGCATCACCGTCAACGCCGTGCACCCCGGCGCGATCCTGGAGACGGGGCTGAGCCGCCATCTGAGCCAGGAGGCCCTGGACAACGCGGTCGCGCACGGGGGTTACACCTTCAAGAGCCGCGAACAGGGCGCGGCCACGTCCGTGCTGGTCGCGACCTGGCCGGCGCTCGACGGGATGGGCGGCCGCTACTTCGAGGACGGCAACGAGGCGCTGCCGCACCGGCCCGGCATGTCCGGCGGGGTCGCCGCGCACGCCCTCGACCCGGAGGCGGCCGCGCGGCTGTGGGAGATGTCGGCGGACGCGGTCCTGCCGGCCCTGACCTGAGGGGCCCCCTGGCGCGATACCCGTACGGTTTTGTATCGTGTAGAAACAAAGTGGTTCCGCCCGTTTCCCCTGACCGGCGGGCGGGCCACTTGTCCTGTTCTTCCGAGGGAGCCTTCATGCCGTCGTCCACCACAGTCCCCGCCCGCGCGCTGCTGCTGGACATGGACGGGACCCTGGTGAACTCCGACGCGGTCGTGGAGCGCTGCTGGCGCCGCTGGGCCGCGGAGCACGGCCTGGAGGGCGACGCCGTGATGCGGGTGGTCCACGGCCGTCAGGGCTACGCCACGATGGCCGTGCTGCTCCCGGAGCGCCCCATGGCGGAGAACCTCGCCGACAACAAGCGGCTGCTCGCCGAGGAGACCGCCGACGTCGACGGCGTCGTGCCGATCGCCGGTGCCCCCGCCTTCATGGCCGCGCTGCGGGATCTCCCGCATGCCCTGGTCACCTCGGCGGACGACGCGCTGGCCCACGCCCGCATGGGGGCGGCGGGGCTGCGGCTGCCCGACGTCATGATCACCGCCGAGCGGGTCGGCGCCAGCAAGCCGGACCCCGAGGGCTTCCTCAAGGGCGCCGCGGAGCTCGGCTTCGGCCCGGAGGACTGCGTGGTCTTCGAGGACTCCGAGGTCGGCATCGCCGCCGCCAAGGCCGCCGGCATGCGCGTGGTCGGCGTCGGCCCGCGTGCCGCCGTGCACGCGCCCACCGTGCACGTGGACTCCCTGGAGCAGGTGCGCGTCGAGACCGCCCCGGAGGGCGGCCTCGTCCTGCGCATCGGCTGACGTCCCGGAAGACGCGGCCGGAAAACCTGCGTGTGATCCGTGCGGCGCGGTGACATGCTGGCCGGGTGAGCGGGCCGGAGATCGGGATCAGTTTCGCCTCCGGGCTGCGGCTCTTCGCCGCGGCCCCACGGCGTGAAGGACGTACCAGCGTGGTCACCGACGGGGTGTCCTCGCTCGGGCATGTGGTGGAGTCGCTGGGCGTGCCCCTCACCGAGGTGGGCAGCCTGGTGGTCGACGGCCGCGAAACGCCGTTCTCGCACGTGCCGCGCGCGGGGGAGCATGTGGAGGTCTGCCCCGTCGCCCGGCCCCAGGCGGTGCCGGGCGCGCCCTTGCGCTTCCTGCTCGACGTGCATCTGGGCACCCTGGCGCGGCGGCTGCGGCTGCTCGGCGTCGACGCCGCGTACGAGAGCGAGGACATCGGGGACCCGGCGCTCGCGCGGCGGTCGGCCGCCGAGCGACGCGTGCTGCTCTCCCGGGACCGCGGGCTGCTGCGGCGGCGCGAACTGTGGGCCGGCGCGTACGTCTACAGCGACCAGCCCGAGGAGCAACTGCGCGACGTGCTCAGCCGGTTCGCCCCGGAACTGGCGCCCTGGACGCGCTGCACCGCCTGCAACGGGGAACTGGAGGACGCCGACAAGCACGCGGTCCTGGAGCATCTGGAACAGGGCACCCGGCGCACCTACGACGTCTTCGCGCGCTGCACGGCGTGCCGGCGGCTGTACTGGCGCGGCGCCCACCACGCCCGCCTGGAGGCGATCGTCGAGGACGCGCTGAGCGAGTTCGGCCGCCCGGCCGCCTGACCGCGTCGCGGCCGCGCGCGGCCGGCACCTGCTGAGCACCGCGGCCCACCCCGGCTGCACACGCACCAACCTCCAGACCGCAGGCGCGAGTCTGGGACGCCGGACGCCGGATGCCGGACACCGCACCGGCCGAACCGGTACTCCGCGCCCTCAACGCTGCGCTGCCCTCGCAGGGCGTCGAGCCCGACCGAGCCGCTGCTGTACGCGGCGACCGGCCCCGACGCGGTCGCGGGCGGCTACTACCAGGCCGGGCCGGCGCCTGGGCCTGGTCGGTCCCACGGCCCCGGCCCGCATCACCCGCCGGGCTCAGGACCCCGCGGTCAACACCCGCCTGTGGGCCGAGGCCGAGCGTCTGACCGGTGTCGCCCTCCCCGCCCCGGCCGCCGGGACCGGGGCGCGGAACCGCTCCGGGAGGTGATCCGGGGCCCGCGCCCGCGGTGCGGGCCCCGGGCCGGGGGCCCGGCGCGGGACTCAGCCGGCGAACGCCTCGTACAGGCTGAAGCCGGCCAGCAGCAGCATCACGACCGCCGCGACCTTGGTGATCAGCCGCAGGGGGATGTGCTTCATGAGCGTGCGGCCGCCCAGGATGCCGATCGCGCCGACGGCCCACAGTCCCAGCACGGCGCCGAGCCCGACAGCGACCGGGTCGTCGTAGCGGGCGGCGAGGTTGGCGGTCATGATCTGCGTGAGATCACCGAACTCGGCGACCAGGATCAGCATGAAACCGGCGCCCGAGACCTTCCAGAAGCTCTGGTCGGCCGGGGCCTTGACCTCCTCCTCGCCGTCGTCCTTCTTGAACAGCAGCACGGCCGCGCCCGCGAGGAAGAGCAGGCCCACCACTCCCTGCACCCAGCGGTGGGGGAGCAGGGTCAGCACGCTGCCGGCGGCGATGGCCAGTGCCACGTGGACCAGGAAGGCGGCGGCCACGCCGCAGAAGACGTACGAGGCCCGGTAGCGCGTGCCGAGCATCAGGCCGGCCAGCGCGGTCTTGTCGGGCAACTCGGCCAGGAAGATGACGCCGAAGGTGATGGCGGCGACGGTGAGGCTGAACAACGGACTGTTCCTCTGGGTTCGGGCCGCACCGGGAACTCCGTGAAAGGGGTCGCTTCGGCACGGCAGTGTCTGACACTGCGGCCGAAGGTCTCGCTGGCCCGGTCCGCCGTCGTGCCCTGCGGGCGACGATGACGCGTGTACCGGGCTCCGGGCGCCGGCCTGGCCGTCATCCGTTGTGCCTGAGCACATTCCACCGACTGGTGGACGGGCGACGGACGGGCAGTATGTCGACGGTCCGGCGAGGAGCTACTCCCCTTCTGCTCTCACAAGTCTACCGCTTGCCGGGCGGTGCCCTCCGGGGCGGCCCGGCGGGGGTGCGGGGCCAAGGGGCGGGTCCGGGGAGGGGGTTGGGCGCGGGGCGCGCGGGCTCCGGCCGCCGGTCGGTGTGACCGACACCACATAGGGGCGAGGGGAGCCCGCTCCCGTCACACCCCTCGACATGACGTGTCCATGTCGGCAGGCTGTTACCTGTCGCACGCCCCCACGCAACGTCGCGACACAAGGATGGCCGTCGGCTCCACCGGCCGAACACCCCCACATCCAAGGGAGTTGTCCATGTCCCGGATACGTCTCGCCCTCACGCGCCGCGATGTCTACGCGCGTCGATACGTTGGCCTGCTCGCCGCTCTCACCAGCCTCTTCGCCACCCTCGGCACCCTCAACGGCCCCGCCGCCCAGGCCGCGCTCCCCACGCCCGTCAGCGCCGCCACCGCCCGCGGCTACCTGGCCTCGCTCAAGGTCGCCACCGAGAACCGCGCCGGCTACGACCGCGACCTCTTTCCGCACTGGATCACCATCAGCGGCGCCTGCGACACCCGCGAGACCGTCCTCAAGCGCGACGGCAGCGGCGTGGTCACCAACTCCTCCTGCTCGGCCACCAGCGGCAGCTGGTACTCGGTCTACGACGGCGCCACCTGGACCGCCGCCTCCGACCTCGACATCGACCACCTCGTGCCGCTCGCCGAGGCCTGGGACTCCGGCGCCTCGGCCTGGACCACCGCCCGGCGCCAGTCCTTCGCCAACGACCTCACGCGCCCGCAGCTCATCGCCGTCACCGACAACGTGAACCAGTCCAAGGGCGACCAGGACCCGGCCACGTGGATGCCGTCGCGCACCGCTTACGCCTGCACCTACGTCCGCGCCTGGGTCCAGGTGAAGTACTACTACGGCCTGTCCGTCGACACCGCCGAGAAGAACAAGCTCACCAGCGTCCTCAGCGGCTGCTGACCCCCGCGCCCGGCCGCCGTCCCCCCACCGCCCGGCCGCCGGGACCGCGACCGGGAACTCAGGCCTTCCCTCCGACGTCGGTACCCAGTGACGACGGAGGGGAGGCCGACCGCATGGCAGAGCTGCGCCTGGGCCCGCTGCTCAGATACGTGGACGAGGACACCGCGACCGTCTGGCTGGAGGCCGACCGCCCCGCCACCGCCGAGATCCGCTGCGACGACGGCTCCGCCGGCAGCGAGCGCACCTGGCAGATCGCCGGGCACCACTACGCCATCGTCACCGTCACCGGGCTGCGCCCCGGGGGCAGCACCCCGTACCGGGTCCTGCTCGACGGCCGCGAGGTCTGGCCGCTGCCCGGGTCCTCCTATCCGCCCAGCACCATCGACACCCCCGCCGGCATGAGGACGGCGAACTCCGCGTCGCGTTCGGCTCCTGCCGCTGGGCCGCCGCGCCGCCCGACGAGCCCGACCCGATCGGACCGGACGCGCTCGACACCCTCGCCCACCACATCGCCGGGGGCACCGCGCCCCGCCCCGGGCTGCTCGTCCTGCTCGGCGACCAGATCTACGCCGACGAGACCTCCGCGGCCACCCGCGCCTGGCTCGCCCGGCGCCGCGACCTGAGCGAACCGCCCTGGGACCAGGTCGCCGACTACGAGGAGTACACCCGCCTCTACTACGAGTCCTGGCTCGACCCCGACATCCGCTGGCTGCTGTCCACCGTGCCCAGCTGCATGATTTTCGACGACCACGACGTCATCGACGACTGGAACACCTCCGACACCTGGCGCGCCGCCATGCGCGACACCGCGTGGTGGCACGAGCGCATCGTCGGCGGCCTCGCCTCGTACTGGGTCCACCAGCACCTGGGCAACCTCAGCCCCGCCGAACTCGCGGGCGACGAACTTTTCGCCGCGATACGGGCCGAGGACGACGGCACCGAGGTGCTGCGCGCCTTCGCCGCCCGCGCCGACGCCGACCCCGCGCACAACCGCTGGAGCTACCGCCGCGACCTCGGCCGCACCCGGCTGCTCATGGTCGACTCCCGTGCCGCCCGCGTCCTCGCCGAGGAACGCCGTGCCATGCTCGACCCGGGCGAACTCGACTGGCTGCGCCGGCAGACCCGTCCCGACGGCGCGTTCGACCACCTCCTCATCGGCACGTCGCTGCCCTGGCTGCTCCCGCACGCCGTGCACGACGTCGAGGTCTGGAGCTCCGCCCTCGTCCGCGGCAACCGCGGCCACCGCTGGAGCCACCGCGGCGAACGGCTGCGCCAGGCCGGTGACCTGGAGCACTGGTCCGCGTTCCCCAACTCCTTCGACGACCTGGCCGGCATGCTCACCGCCGCCGCCGACCACCCCGACGCTCCCGCCACCATCTGCGTCCTGTCCGGCGACGTCCACCACGCCTACACCGCGGAGGCCCACCGGCCCGGCACCCCGCTGCCGTCGCGGGTCCTCCAACTGACCTGCTCCCCGGTGCACAACACCATCCCCGGCTTCATGCGCGTGGCCTTCCGGCTCGCCTGGACCCGCCCCGCCCGTCTCCTCGGCCGTGTCCTCACCCGCCACGGGCGCGCCCCCGCGACCTCCCTGACGTGGCGCAAGCTCGGCGGCCCCTGGTTCGGCAACCAGTTGATGACGCTGACCCTGCGGGGACGCAGCGCGCGGCTGCGCCTGGACCAGACGCGGGGCAAGGAGCCGAAGGCGCGGCTGGAGACGGTGCTGGACACCCGGCTCACGGACTGAACGGCTGTAAGGCGAACGGCATTGCCGTTCCCGGGACGGGCGCGGTGGAATGGAGTCGCGGACCAGCCACCCGCGATCGCCGACACCCTCGCCGAGGTGGGCCCCCGGCTCAAGCGCCTGCGCACCCGGCGGGGTGTCACCCTGGCCGGACTGTCCGAGGCCACGGGCATCTCGAAGAGCACGCTGTCCCGGCTGGAGACCGGCGGTCGCCGCCCGAGCCTGGAACTGCTGCTGCCGATCGCCAGGGCACACCGTGTGCCGCTCGACGAGCTGGTCGGCGCCCCCGCGCCGGACGACCCCCGTGTGCGCCTGACCCCGCGCCGGGTCAACGGCAGAACCGTCGTCCCCCTGACCGGCCGACCCGGTGCCCTGCAGGCCTGGAAGGTGATCATCCCCGCCTCCCAGGACGAGCCGGACCCGCGGGTGCACGAGGGGTACGAGTGGCTTTACGCGCTGGCGGGGCGGCTGCGCCTCGTCCTGGCCGACCACGACGTGGTCCTCGGCGCCGGCGAGGGGGCCGAGTTCGACACCCGCCGGCCGCACTGGTTCGGCAGCGCCGGCGATCACCCCGTCGAGATCCTCAGCCTCTTCGGCCGCCAGGGCGAGCGGATGCACGTCCGCGCCGCCCCGCGCCGCCCCGGGCCAGGCGGCGGCTGAACCCGCCTTCCGATCCCGGCGGTCCGTTACGTCCGCTGCCGTGCGCCCCGTTGACGGAGGCCGGCGCCAGGACGGTGTGACACGTGGGCCGTTCCCCTCCACACCGTGGTATCGGGTACGGGGACCGGCGCCGCCCCGGTCTTCGCCTCCCGGCGCGCTCTTGATCCTGCATCACGCCTGTTCGCCGGGGAGATGAGACTACAGTGGCCCGGTCGTGGGACGGAGTTCAGTGGTCGAACACCCTCCCACACCGTGTCAGCGAGCGCCGAGTGCTAGGGTCCCTGTGGCGCTCCCCGAGGCGCCGTATTCCAAGGCACAAGGCGCAGCACGGGCTGGCGTCCCTCGCCGTATCCGCGTCCCCCGGGCAGGAGGGGTCCTCGAACGCCGCCCGGCCGTCCGCGGCCGGCCAGTTCGCCGGCGCGGGGTGGCCGGGACGGATGAGGCGGTGGATCCCCGTCCGTGCGGCCGGCTTCTTCTCGCCACTTCTGATCCTGGAAGGACGCAATGACGGCTTCTCCCAACGACGGGACGGCGGCGGCCGACGAGACCCGGGCGACGCGGTCCGCAGGCTCCACGCCGCTGCCCCGCCGGACGCAGAGGACGACCGCTATCGCCCGGGCAGCCGCCAGTACGAGTGCGACGCCCGCGGACTGGCCGGACGGCCGGACCGCGACGGAGCGCTCCCGGCGGGCCGCGGAGATCCCCGAGGAGCCAAAGGATCCCTCGGGGGAGTCCGGGTCCACGTTCGCCGACGGGTTCGCGGCGGGGCTCGCGTTCGCGCCGCGCCCGGCCGGCGATGAGGCCGGTGACGCCGCTGACGCGGGACCGGCCCGGCAGGCGGGCCCGGCCGCGGCCGGGGACACCGTGGCGCGCGGCGGCCGTCGCGCGCGGTCGCGCAGGAGCGTCCTCATCGGCGTGGTCCTGACCGTGGGCGTCCTCGCCTGCGTCCCGTTCGCCGTGCGCGCCGTGCAGGAGGACAGCCGGGGCGCGGAGTCCGTCGCCATCACCGACGTCGCCTCGGGCGAACAGGCCCCCGGGGAGGCCACGGCCCCCGCGGGTCCGACCGCCCCGGTGTCGCCCTCCGCCACGAACAGCCCGCGGCACTCGCCGGGGGACAGCGCGAACGCCCAGGACAGCGGCGGCGTCACCCCGTCCCCGGACCCGACCATCCAGAAGGCGGGAGGCGCCGGCGGGCTCGGCGGCACCGCGCACCAGCCGACGTCGACCGCCTCGCCGTCCGACACCGTGCCGGACGGGGCCATCCTCAACCCCGCCTCCGGCCGCTGCGTCGACAACAGCACACCGAACAACTCGCCGCTCCAGCTGTGGGACTGCACGGGGAGCGCCCAGCAGACCTGGAAGGTCATGCCCGACACGAGCATCCGGTCCGTGGGCCGGTGCCTGGACGTCGTGGGCGGCTCACGGGACGACGGGGCGGGGATCCAGCTCGCCGACTGCAACGGCACCGGCGCCCAGCAGTTCCGGTTCGACTCCGCGCATCGGCTGGTCAATCTGCAGGCCGACAAGTGCGTCGCCCTCCAGGACACCCCGGGCGTCAACGGCACCAGGCTGCACCTGTGGACCTGCAATGGCACCGCCGGCCAGAGGTGGACCGCCAACTGACCGTCGGCACGCACGCCGAGCACGCCGGGCCCCGCCACGACACTGTGGCGGGGCCGGTGTGGCGGGGCCGGTCGCTTACCGCAGCGATCGCAGGCCGGTGCGGACCTCGTTCACGAAGAGCTCCGGCTGCTCCCAGGCGGCGAAGTGTCCGCCCTTGGGGAGCCGGTTGTAGTGGACGAGGTTGGGGTAGGCCTGCTCGGCCCAGCTCTTGGGCGCCTGGTAGAGCTCGTCGGGGAAGACGCTCACGGCGACCGGGAGCTTGACGCCCTTCACGCCGAAGAACGGTGACGTGTTCTCCGCGTAGAGACGGGCCGCGGAGACCGCGGTGTTCGTCAGCCAGAACAGCGTGATGTTGTCCAGCACGTCGTCCCGGGACAGTCCCTCGGTCACTCCGTCGAAGGCCCGGGTGATCATCGCCAGGCTGGCGGCGTCGTGGTCGAGCATGAAGGCGGCCAGACCGACGGGGGAATCCGCCAGCGCGGTCAGCGACTGCGGGCGTGAGCCCATTATGTAGGCGTAGTAGACGTGCCGGTACACGAAGTCCAGTTGCCCGACGGCCGCCTTCTCCTCGTCGTTGGCGAGAACGACGTCCGCCGGCAGCGGGTTGCCGGCGATGATCGCGGCCTCGATGGCCGGCGGGATCACCTTGGGCATGTTGGTGTGGATACCGACCAGGCCCTCGGGCTCCTGCACGCCCATGAGGTCCGTGACGACCGCGCCCCAGTCGCCGCCCTGCGCGGCGTACTTGGTGTAGCCCAGGCGCTTCATCAGCTCACCCCAGGCGCTCGCGATGCGCTCAGGACCCCAGCCCTTCGCGGTCGGCTTGCCCGAGAAGCCGTAGCCGGGCATCGACGGGATCACCACATGGAAGGCGTCCGACGCGTCCCCGCCGTGCGCGGTGGGGTTCGTCAGCGGATCGATGATCTTCAGCTGCTCGATGATCGAGCCGGGCCACCCGTGCGTGACGATCAGCGGCAGGGCGTTCTCGTGCCGGGAGCGGATGTGGAGGAAGTGGACGTCCAGCCCGTCGATCTCGGTGATGAAATGCGGCACGGCCTTCAGCTTCGCCTCGACCTTGCGCCAGTCGTAATCGGAGGCCCAGTAGCGTGCGAGCTCCTGAATCGTCGAGAGCTGCGTGCCCTGCGACTGATCTGCGACGGTTTCCCTCTCGGGCCAGCGCGTCGCCACGATCCGCGCGCGCAGGTCCTCGAGTGCCGCGTCGGGGAACTCGAACGTGAACGGGCGGATCGCCGTCTCGGGGGTCACAGGCATGTGTTTCTCCTTGTAGTCGTCGGCGGCTCGATGCCGCCGACCTGTCCACGATGGAGCGGGCCGGTGCGTGTCGCCCCAGGGGAAACCCCGGGGTCTGCCCCGGGGCCGGATCCCCGGGAGCAGGAGGGCCCCCGGCCCCGACAGCGGACGAATTGCACAAGGGGAATAAAATGTGCGTATCGGGCGAGCCTGCACGGGTCCGCCCGGCCGGCCGCATCGGCCGTACCAGGCACCAGGAGCGGATCAGGAAGTCGATCCATGGCCGCACCCGTCATCGATACGCAGGTCGCACTGCACGGCCGGGGCCCGGAGCTGGCCGCACTGGAGCGAGCGCTGACCACGGCAGGGGCGGGTAGCAGCGCCGTCCTGGTGCTGCGCGGCGAGGCGGGGATCGGCAAGACCGCCTTGCTGGACCATGCCGCGCGGCGGGCCGCCGGGTTCCGTACCGTCGGGGTGGCAGGCGTCGAGTCGGAGATGGAGCTCCCGTTCGCGAGCCTCCACCAGTTCTGCGCCCCCGTGCTGGACCGGCTTCGCGAGCTGCCCGGACCGCAGCGGGACGCCTTGTCCGTGGCGCTCGGTCTGCGGGAGGGCGAGGGGGAGCGGAAGGGGGCGGCGCCGCACCGGTTCCTGGTGGGCCTGGCCGTACTCGACCTCCTGGCCCGGGCCGCCGAGGACCGGCCGCTGCTCTGCCTCGTCGACGACGCGCAGTGGCTGGACGACGCGTCCAGGCAGGCCCTGGCATTCGTCGCCAGGCGGCTGAAGGCCGAATCGATCGCCCTGGTCTTCGCCGTGCGGGAGCCCGACGGCGACCGCGCCCTGGCCGGTCTGCCGGAGCAGTTCGTCGGGGGTCTCAGCGAGCGCGAGGCACGGGCCCTGCTCGCCTCGGTCGTGAACGTGCCGCTGGACCCGCTGGTACGGGACCGGATCGTCGCCGAGGCGCACGGCAACCCCATGGCCCTGCTGCAATGGCCCAGCGCACTCGCTCCCGCCGAGCTGGCGGGCGGATTCTGGCTTCCCGATTGGCGACCCGTGGCGAGTTGCATCGAGAGCGCCCTCCACCAGCGGGTCCGTTCCCTGCCGCAGGACAGCCGGAGGCTTCTGCTGACCGCTGCGGCGGAGCCGACCGGCGACGTGGGCCTGCTGTGGCGCGCGGCCGCTCTGCAGGGGATACCGGCGGACGCCGCCGCCCCCGCCGAGACCGCGGGACTGGTGGTGTTGGGCGCCAGGGTGCGGTTCCACCACCCCCTGGTGCGTTCGGCCGTCTACCGGAAGGCGCCCGTGCCCGATCGCCGGGCGGTGCACCGGGCCCTGGCCGAGGCCACCGATCCGCTTCTCGATCCCGATCGCAGGGCGTGGCACCGCGCGTACGCGGCCGCCCGGCCCGAAGAGAGCGTCGCCGTCGACCTGGAGCGCTCGGCGGACCGCGCCCAGGGGAGGGGCGGAGCCGCCGCGGCCGCCTCGTTCCTCCGGCGGGCGGCGGAGCTGACTCCGGATCCCGCCCGCCGTGGCGCCCGCGCGCTTGTCGCCGCCCAGGCCGCCATCGACGCCGGCGGTGCCGACCAGGCCCACGACCTGCTGGCGGTCACGGAGGCGTGTCCGCTCGACGACCTGCAGCGCGCCCGGCTGGAGCGGCTGCGGGCCCGGCTGGTTTTCTCGCAGGTACGGGGCGGCGACGCACCCGGGCTGCTGCTCGCCGCCGCAGAACGGCTCGCGCCGCTCGACACCGCCCTGGCTCGTGACACCTTGCTGGAGGCGTTCGGTGCGGCCATGTTCGCGGGCCGGCTGAGCGCGGGACCCGGGCTGCGCGAGGTGGCCGAGGCGGCCCGCGCGGTACCGCCGCCGTCGTCCCCGCCGCGGGTGGTCGACGTCCTCCTGGACAGCATGGCCGGCCTGATCATGGAGGGGCGCACCGCCGACGCCGAGGCTGTCCGCCGTACGCTGCACGCCGTTCGGCAGGAGCAGGGGGCCGGCGCCGCGGATCCGGACAGACGCTGGTTGTGGCTGGCGTGCCGGGTGACACCGGAGCCCCTCGCGCCGGAACTGTGGGACGACGACGCGTGGCAGGAGCTGGCCACCGGGACCGTGGGCATCGCCCGCGAGGCGGGGGCGCTCGCCGTCCTCCCGATGGCGCTGACGTACCAGGCGTGCTTCCACGTGTTCACCGGCGAGTTCGACACCGCGGCGGCCCTGATCGACGAGGCGACGACGATCTCGGAGGCGGTGGGTGGCGTGCCCATGATGTACACCTCACTGCTGCTCGCCGCCTGGCGCGGCCACGAGTCCCCGGCACGGGACCTCATCCGGGTCACCGCGGAAGAGGTGGCCGCCCGCGGCGAGGGACGCGCGCTCAGCCTGACCGAGTACGCCACCGCGGTTCTCGACAACGGCCTCGGCCACTACGAGGCCGCCCTCGCCGCGGCGACGCACGTCTGCCGGTACGAGGACCCGGGATTCTTCGGGTGGGCCCTGTTCGAACTGATCGAGGCCGCCGCCCGCAGCGGGCGACCGGAGGCCGCCGCGTCGGCGCTGGACAAGCTCTCGCAACGCACCCGTGCCGGCGGCACCGAGTGGGCGCTCGGCGTGGAGGCCTGCTCACGCGCGCTGCTGAGCGACGACCGGGCCGCCGACGCGCTCTACCGGGAGGCGACCGAGCGCCTCGCGCACTGCCGGATCGCCGTCCATCTGGCCCGCGCCCGTCTGTTGTACGGCGAATGGCTGCGCCGCCAGAACCGCCGCCAGGAGGGCCGCACCCAACTGCGCTCCGCGCACGAGACGTTCAGCCGGATCGGTGCTCAGAGCTTTGCCGAACGCGCCCGCCGGGAGCTTCTGGCGACAGGGGAGACCGTACGGAAGCGGGCCGTCGGCACCGCCACCGAACTCACCAGCCAGGAGTCCCAGGTCGCCGGGCTGGCCAGGGACGGACACACCAACAGCGAGATCGCCGCCCAGTTGTTCATCAGCCCGCGCACCGTGGAATGGCACCTCGGCAACGTGTTCGCCAAGCTCGGAGTCAGCTCTCGCAGACAACTCCGCTCGGTGCTCTCCCGTCCTGATCCCTCCTAGGACGCGCGCGGACGGTGCTGCGGACGGGCGTCAGATGACGGTCAGGGTGAGGACCGCGGTGTAGGTGCCGGGCGGGGTGGAGGTGGGTGCGTCGAGGTCGAGTCCGGCGCCGACGTCCGTGGTGCCGGGGCCGGTGCCGGTGGCCAGCGTCCGGATGTCCTTGAGTCCGGTGCCGTCGCCGGGGGTGATGGGGGTGCCCGGTGTGACGGTCCGGGTGCTGCCGCGGTGGACGACGGTGGGGGCCCAGGTGAGGTGGCTCGCGTCGATGGTGTTGCCGGCCGGGTCCGTGAAGTCGCCGGCCTGGGCGGTGGCGGTCCAGCCGATGTTGCCGGGGCGGGTGTCGGTGACGGTGACCGGGGTCATCTGCCCGGAGGTGTGCAGGTACTCGCCCGACGGGTCGAGCACCGGAGTCGGCAACTCCACGTGCGGACTGCCCGCGACGGAGATCACCAGCGCACCGGGCTCCAGCGTCGTCGTGACCGTCGCCATCCGCCTGCCCGGCGTACCGCTGTCGCACGGCGGGCCGCCCACCCGGTCGCACGCCCGCGGCTGGGGAGCGTTCTGGAGTTCCCCGGCGGACGCGGCGACGCAGTCCGACGTGTCGACCTCGCTGAGCGAGGCACCCGGAATGCGGTGCACCGCACCGAGACCGGCCCCCACCAGATGGGGCGGCAGGGGAGCGCTGTCCAGGCCCCCTGCCCCGCCCCGGTGGTACAGGGCATAGGAGGCGAAGGAGCCGAGCGTCTGTCCCTTCGCGGTGGTGAATCCGGCGGCCGTCGTCGTCGGGACGATCAGGTGACCGACGAGCGGAAGCGGGTAGGTCCGCGGGTCAGGGGAGGTGTACGCGGCGGTGACGTCGACGAGGCCGGAGGGGCCGACCGGGGCCGTGGAGAGCCCGATCGCCACGGCGCCGCCGTCGGGCTTCGTGTAGTAGCCCGAGGTGTTCAGCAGACTGGCCAGGGGAATCCCCGCCGCCGGCGCGTAGCCCGACTCGACGTAGGTGATGGCACCGTCGGGGCCGCTGTTGCCGACGTAGCCGGTCACGCCGAATGAGCCGGCCACGGATGCGTCCCCCGGCACCGTCGGGAAGGTCGCGGTCGTGCCGCATCCCGGGCCCCGCCCGGCCGCCGAGCAGTAGGCACCCCACACCGCCGGTTGTGCGGCCGACAGCCACTGGGTCAGTCCGGCCGTGGTGGCGTTGTTGTCGGCTCGGACGACCGGGATGATCGCGGTGTCCGGCAACCTGGTTCTCGGGTTGTCCGCCTGGATCCTCGGATCGTTCCACCGGGTGATGGTCCGGGTGAAGATCCCCGCCACGGTCGCGCCGGAGAGCCGCAGATCGGTGACGCGCCTGTGGTTGACCGTCACCTTGTAGGCAAGGCCGATACCGCCCGCCACGACGGGAACATAGGCGAACGGCCTGGTGGGCGGCGGATCGGTGAATCCGTCCTCGTCCAGTCCGTACGGCAGCTCCGAGGCGGCGAAGTCCACGCTGCCGGAGCGGAACTGGCTCCGTCCGTCGATGGAACCGGTCCCGCTGTAGCGGACCGTGCCGTAGCCGTACCTCTGGACCGAGGCCCCCCACTGTTCGATCGGGTTCCGCGCCCACGTCGAACCGGCACCGGAGATCGGTGCGCCGGTGTCCGCCTGGGCGGGCGAGGCGCCGTTGAGCGCGACGACGAACACCGCGGTCGCCGTGGCCACCGTGCCCCTCAGCCCGTGCCGAACCCATGTCCGCGAGGAACTGCTCGGTGCTGCCGCCCGGTTCGACCGTGCCATCGTCCGCCCTCTTCGTTCCGGAGCACGGTCCCCGTGCCCACGCGAAATCCGGGACCGCCTCCCCAGGACCCCGGCCGCATCCGCGCAAGGATGTGCGTCGCGGGGCAACCGGGGGCGAAGGGAAAGTGAAGGACGAACGAACGCGCCGGCGCCGGGCCTCAATTGACTTGCCATCACCTGTCGGGGGCCGGTGCGGGCCCTGCGGACACCACCGCGGCTAGGCCACCTCGATGCCGTACTCCTGGACCAGGGCCTCCAGGCCACCGGTGTAGCCCTTGCCGCCGATGACGAAGTCCCAGTCGCCGGCGGCGCGGCGCCGGAACGAGCCGAGGACCAGCGCGGTCTCCCCGGGGCGTCCGTCGGACACCTCCAGGCGGTCGAGTTCGGCTCCCGAGGAGTCCAGGAGCCGGATGCCCGCATCGGTGAAACCGGACAGGTCCGCCTGGGGGTTGACGACGGGATCCACCGCCGCGACCAGGACGAGCCGGTCCGCCGGCTCCGGCAGCGCGTCGAAGGCGACACGGATCGCCGCCTTGTCGGGGGCGGCGTCGACGGCCGAGCGGACCGATCCCTCCGGGGTCCGGGGGTTGTTGTAGAAGACGAAGTGGTCGTCGCTCAGCACCCGGGATCCCCGGCAGACGAGCGCGCAGATGT
This sequence comes from Streptomyces sp. RLA123, assembly GCF_056270165.1. NCBI lineage: Bacteria > Bacillati > Actinomycetota > Actinomycetes > Kitasatosporales > Streptomycetaceae > Streptomyces > Streptomyces sp. RLA123. The sequence continues at coordinate 5,530,801 of NZ_JBWDOR010000003.1, forward strand.
CCAGGGCGACACCGCCCGACCACGACATGCCCAACACGTTGTGCTCGACGGGCTGTTCCACGGCCGGCACCGCGGGCGCCGGATCCGGCGCCGGCTGCGGGGCCGACCCGCCGTCGCCCAGCCTGCCGCGGAGCCCGTGGCGGTGCAGCAGATCGACCAGTTCGCTTCCGGACACCAGCTCCAGCGGCTTGCCGTTCGCGAACGTACGGGAACCCGGGCCGAACCCGGAGGTGGTCACGAGCACGCCCTTGTTGGCGCCGGCGTCCTGCACGGTGCCGTACAGATCACGGACGGCGGTCGGCGGCACCGTGTTCCGGTAGCGCTTCACCTGTACGACGATCTTCCCTCCCCGTATGGGGGTGGGGTCGTCGGCCTCGACGTCGACACCGCCGTCGTTCGAGCGCTGTGTCGTCACCGCGCGCATCCCCATGGCCCGGAACAGGTCCGCGACCAGCGACTCGAAGGCGATCGGATCCATGGTGTACAGGTCCGGCTCGTCGTCCCCTCCGTGCGTGACGACGTTCCCGCCGACATCGCCGGGCAGCCGGCCCGGCCTGACCGCGGCGCGCTGGTCGGGACGCGCGGAGAGCTGCCCGCGGAGGCCGTCCACGAGGCAGTCCACCGCGTTCACCTGCTCCAGGTTCAGCGCGGTGAAGGCCGGGCGCGCGGCCATCACGGTCGCCAGGACGATCTCGGCGCGCCGGCCGGTCGCCGGATCGTGGTCGTCCACGAAGCCGTTCAGCGCCACCGATTCGAGGGCCCCGAACTCATCGGCCGCGAAGAGGTCGCGCAGCACCAGCAGCACGCACTGCGCCAGCACGTCGCGGTACAGCGCCCGCCGCTGGGCGACCGGGCGGCCCGTCTCCTTGTCCTGGTCGGCGGACGGCACGTAGCGCACCGACTTCGCCTCCGGGACGATGTCGTACTTCGGCAGTTCCCAGTTCACCACCAGCTGCCGCCCGGACGGGTCGTAGGCGGCGGTCAGCTGCCGCGGCATCGACTCGGGCCACGCCGAGGACGCGTACAGCGCCGCGGAGAAGAAATCCACGACCGCTTCGGGATTCGCGTTGCGCAGTGCCGTGGTCATCTCCGCCATCGCGGCGTTGTGACGGCGTATCTCCGCCAGTCGGGCGCCCGCCCACTGGTCGTACTGCTGCCGGTACGCGCCCAGTTGCCGCTGCCGTTCGGCTTCGGCGGCCTGGGCGGCGTGCCAGTCGCGCTCGAACCGTGCCCGCGCCTCGTCCTGCGCCTGGGCGCGCCGATGCGCCCCCAGACCCCAACCGCCCTGCGCCTGGTACTGGTTCGGGTCCGGCATCGGGAGGGGAAGGGCCAGCTGACCGGGGGCGAACGCCTCGACCTGCTCCGGCCGGGTGAGCGAGGCCGAACGGAATGCCGGGGCCCGGCAGCCTGCGGCCAGCAGCGCCCCCAGGGACGCCACCTGCGCGTCCAGTTCCTCGGTACGCCGGCGTGCGTCCGCCTCCCGATGCCGCCGGTACGCGGCCTGCTGTTCGCGATGACCACGCGCCATGTCGCGCTCGTAGGCGCGCTGCTGCCGCTCCGCATCCCTCTCACGCTGCACCTGCGAGCGCAGCTGCGCCTGCCGCTGCCGCTGCTGCTGGCGCTGCGCCTCGGCCCAGATCCCGGCCAACCCGCTGGAACGACGATTCATGGCGGTAAAGGTCCTCCCCCGGGACATCGTTGTCCCACACACAACCGTTCGCCGGCTCCCCACCAGCAATAACCGGACACCCTAGTCGGTATCCGGCCTCACTCCCACGGGCTTGGCACTCGCTTTGACCTGTCCTCGCGGCTGTCTTTCCCCGCGTCTTCCCGGCTGCCCCGGTCCGGGCGCGCCACGCGTCCCGTGGCGGCCCGCGCACGGGGCGGCCCATCCGCCCGGTAAGGCCGTCTGTCGTCAAGCTGCCGCTCGGGCCCCGGCCTCCGGGGGCGACATATGCCCATGGCAAACTGCCGGCCCTCGAAGAGTAGGGGAGGGGTCTTCACATGCAGCGGGTCAAAGGTGCCGCACCGGATCTCGGCAAGCCGGATCCTTGGGCCAGGTTCCGTGGGCTCACATGGTGGCAGTGGGTGCTGTCGGTGCTGCCGCTGGGTCTGTTCATCGGCGGAGCCCTGGGCGCGGGCATCGCCTGCCTCGGCGTCGCCGCGAACACCACCATCGCCAGGAAGCGCTTCCCGGCACCGCTCAAGGCGCTCGCCATGACCGGTGTCGTCCTGGCCGCCTGCCTCGTCTGGCTCCTGGCCGCCGGAGCGATCAACGCCCTGGTGAGCTGAGGCCGCGCACCCAGCAGGCCACTCCGGCGATGCGGGTACCCGCAGCACCGGTTTTGCGAGCAGGTTGACGAGCAACGGCAAGTGCAGCCCACAGGAGGGCGGTTGGCGCCCACCGGCCGGAGAGCGCCGGGTCAGTTCCGGCCTCGACGTCCGCCGTGCTGGGCGTCCGCCGTCATCCGCCAGATGACATCGACCCCCACTTCGCCGGGAGCGGAAGGCCCTTCGGGCACGTGGATGCGCTCGACCTCGGTGAAACCCAGGCGGAGGGCGACGGCTCCACTGGCCCGGTTCGCCGCATCGTGATGGATCTCGATGCGGTCGATGTCCGCCAGCCGGAAGCCCTCGTGGACAAGAGCTGCCGCGGCCGCCGTGGCGAGCCCTTGCCCCGTCCAACGAGGGTGGATCCAGTAGCCGATGTCCAGGCCGCCCGCACCGATGCGGCGATGGAGCCCACAACTGCCGATCACCGCGGCACCCGAGATGATCGCATAGCCGAAGGCTTGCCCGTGCTCCCACTCGTCGTGGGTCCGGGTCAGGAATTCGGCGGTCTGCCGTCTGCCGTGGTCGGCCGCCCAGGGCATCCACGGCACGAGGTGGTCCAGGGATTCCTCGGTCGCCTGGTGCAGGGCGTCGAGATCGGTGTCGTGCCACCGGCGCAGTTCGACCTGGTCGGCACGGAGAATTTCGGCAGGCTCTTCCATGTGCGGATGATCTCGTGGCCCGGCTGAGGCCTACAACGCATTATCGGCGGACAGCCGACAGCCGATGGAGGTGGCCGCGGGCGTCGCTGACATCCCTCCACGGCACAGCGGTCCCCCAGTGCTCGACAACCCAGGTGCCGCCGATCACGCCCCGTCACCATCCGGTTTGCGGCTCGCCCAGCACCTCGCTGCCGATGTGCGCGGCGAGCTTCCGGGCCCGGGCCAGGTCCCCGAGCCTGTCCGCGTGCACGTAGAGGTGTGAGGCGGTCGGCCGCTCCGCGGCGTGACGGACGCGGTGCCTAGGCCGGCGGAGACCGTCACGGCGGGTTGGCCGCGGCTCGGCAGGCACCGGTCGCGGCACCGCCCGGCACGCCGGCCCCGGTCAGGGCGTTCACGCAGCCCCGCAGGTCACCGTGCACACCCTGGGTGCACGCCATTCTGACGGCGTCCGAGATCTCGACGCCCGTTTGCTGGACCATGTTCGTGCAGGCCGGGATGTCCGCGTGGGCGGTGGGGACGGCGAAAGCGCCGCCGCCGAGTGCGAGGGTCAGACCGGTGAGGACACCGGCGTAACGGACCGACATACGCATGGGAGGCACCTGCTCTCCGGGGCTGGTCGGGGATTCCGAGGCGCCGAGCAGCGGTGACGAGCGGTGCAGGACCGTGGACCCAGGCCCCCGTACGCGCCTGCTCGGCAGGACCACCCCTCCTTTGTCCGACACTAGAGCAGCCCACCGCCGCGCGCACTCCGGTCCTGCGGCGGCGGCCCCGGTGGGCCTTCCACGGGCCGGAAACGGCGCGGACGGGGTGGTCCGCCCCCGCCCGGGCGGGGAAGAGAGCACTGCCACGACGCCCGGGTGCTCCCCTGGGCTCCCGGAGCCGATGACGGCTCGATCCGTTCCGGACCCTCCGTCGAACCGCCCGCCCGTGCCCGCCGGCGCACGAGCCGCCGGCCGACCTCTAGGATGAGTCATGCGTACGAATCCGGCGCATTCCGGGCCGAGTTGGCACCGGCGACGCGGAGCGGCACTGGCTTCCCTGCTGGTCGCGGCGCCCTCGGCTGGACGGCGTTCGCGCTGAGCGTGCACGCGATGGGTACGACCCCTCTGGACCCGGACAGCGCGACCGATGCCGATCTGGCCCGGTTCGGCGCCGCCGTGATGGCCGTCACCGCGGCGGTGGCCTCCGGCCTGTGGTGGCGCCACTGGGCGACCGTACGCCGGCCGGTCATCGGCGGCTGGGCGTGTGCGGCGTTCGCCGTCTCCGCCATCCACTCGATGTTCCTCGAACCGGTGATCGTGTTCGCCTCCTGGGGCAGGAAGGCCCCGGCGATCGCGTTCACGTGCGCGGTGCTCGCGGGCGGTGTACGGGAGGCCGCCTCGGTGACGGCACCGGCCGCCGGCCGCACGAACTCGCCGATCCGGTGTCCGGCTGACGACGCGGCGTCCTGCTCGTCCTCAACCGCTCGCGACGGGTTTGGAGCCGATGGCCGCGCAAGCCGCCTGGTCCGTGGGGTAGCCGTCCGCCGGATAGACGACCGGCGCGCCGAAACCCCCATGCCGTGTGGAGCCGGAGGACGTGCCGCGATCGGGCTGCGGGATCGGGAGGTAGCACGCTGCGAACCGGGCCGGCTGCGGCCTGCCCTGCCACATCTGACCCCAGCCCGCCGCGCAGGAACGAGTGGGGTCATGCGGATCGAAGTCCTTCGTCACCTCAGAGGGCGGTTCACTGAGGTCTGCCTCGACCGTCAACGTGCGCGCGCACATGAACCTGTTCCCGTCCTCCCCCCAGGGTCCGAGCGTCGCGACGGCTGCCGTGGTGGCACCCCCGAACAGTACGGCCGCGACCCCGCCCACCAGGAACAGGCGGCGTCGACGCCGGCTACGGTCGGTGGGGGACGGTTCCTCGGTGCGTCGCAGAATGTCGTGCAGCACGCTCCGGCCCGCGGCGGACGCCGCCCAGCCGTCGGTGCCGTCGTCGGGGCGCACGGCCCGGACGGCGGCGAGATCGGGCGCGTGCCGGGGCTTGCCGGCGGTCTTCCTCATGCTGACTCCCGCGGGGCGAAGTGAGGGTGCCGGCGCGTGCCGGGGACGGGATGCGCGTGGTCAGCGTCTGTCAGTGCGGCCCTGAAGCGTTTCCGTGCGCGGTGCAGGCGTACGGCGAAGGCGGCGGCGGTGCAGCCCATGACCACGGTCGCTTGGCGGGCCGTCAGGTCGTGCCAGGCGCTCAGCAACAGCGCCTCCCGATCCGGCTCGGAGAGCGCCAGCAGGGCGGCGGCCACCTCGGAGCGGGTCCCTGTCGCGTCCGCGATCTCCGCAGTCCCCGGCCGGTCGGCCAACGCCGCCATGCGCGCGGTCGCCGCGAGATACCGCTGGTCGGACCGTACCCGGTTGGCCAGGAGCCGCCGGGCCGAGGCGAGCAGCCACGGCAGGGCGTCATCAGGAACGGAGCCGGACTTGTGCCAGGCGAGCACAAAGGTCTCCGAAAGGATCTCCTGGGCTGTCTCCCGGTCCGTGCGGTGCCGCAGATATCCGAGGACCCGGTCGGCATGAGCCATGTAGAGAGCCTCAAGCGCCTGGTGCCCGGCGGGGTCACCGACGGCTGTTCGTCGTCGCTTCACTGCACCTCCGTGATGTCTGTCCGTCAACCAGGAGATGTACGGCCGGGCCTGATTTCTTACCGCCCGGGACGACTCACTCTGCCGGGCCCGAGGCGGTCCCCGGGCCGGCGGTGCGGGGGGCGGCGTCGGCGAGTGCGCTGGCGAGCATTGCCGAGACAGCGAACACCCCGATCCCATCGTTGAGTACGGGCGCGACGTAGCGGGGCCAGTCCCTCTTGTTGAGCTCGTGCTGAGGTGGAAGGTCCGGAGACGGTGCGTCGAAATACATCTCCCACTCGACGACGGCGTCGTCTGCACAGAAGTCATGGCAGGCCAGCGATGTGAATGCCGGCCCGGGACCTTTGAGTCGGGTCTTGGCGGCAGTCTCGTCATCGGCAGCGAGGAAGAAGAATATGTCTGTGCTCACCCCGGCATGATGGCAGGTCGCGGGCGGGCGCTGCCTGCTTTGTGCCAGGCGGAAGCGTTCCGTCCTGAGCTCATGAGAGAAATCCCGGGAAGCGGTCACGTTCAGAGCATTCCGGCTGGCAGAGCACCGTGGCGGCCCAAAGGATGTGCATTGACGGCAGGCGGGGCGCTCTTTACTGCTCAGCCGTCGCAATTCATCATGACGGCTCCCAAGAGCCGACCGGCCTGGAGGAACAATGTCCCTCATCCGCCCTGAGCTCATATCCGGCGGCGTCTTCGCAGATTTACACCGTAGCGCACGGCACCAGTGGCTCACCCGGTTGAGCGTCATCCTGGCAGCGCTTTCCCTCGCCCTCCTACCCACTGCTGCTCCTCACGCCTCCGCAGCAACACACAAAGACCTGCTCCACCATCGCTTGAACCCCGCGCGCGGATCTGAGGTGCCCGCTGTGCAGGGGCGTGTGGCCGCGCCGTTGAGCGCGGCGTTCTCCACGGTGACGATCCCGGCGGGCACGACCCCGCTGGCGGTGGCGGTGGCGCCGAACGGCAACGTCTACGTCGGCAACGCCAATTCGAACAACATGACGGTGATCAACAGCACCACGAACACCGTCCTGGCCACCGTCCCCGTCGGCTCGAGCCCGGCCATGGTGGCGGTGGCGGCGAATGGCAACGTCTACGTCACCAACCAAAGCTCGAACAACGTAACAGTGATCGACAGTACCAATAACACGGTCCTGGCCACCGTCCCCGTCGGCGGGGGCCCGTTCGCGTTGGCGGTGGCGCCCAACGGCAGGGTCTACGTCGCCAACTCGACCTCGAACAACGTGACGGTGATCGACAGTACCAATAACACGGTCCTGGCCACCGTCCCCGTCGGCGCGGTCCCGGACGCGGTGGCGGTGGCGCCCAACGGCAGGGTCTACGTCGCCAACCGAAACGCGGGCACCGTAACGGTGATCGACAGCGCCACGAACACCGTCCTGACCACCCTCCCCTCCGGCGGGTTCCCGGGCGCGGCGGCGGTGGCGCCCAACGGCAACGTCTACATCGCCAACCAGACCTCGAACAACGTGACGGTGATCGACAGTGCCACGAACACCGTCCTGGCCACCGTCCCTGCCGGCACGGTCCCGGGGGTGCTCGCGGTGGCGCCGAACGGCAACGTCTACGTCACCAACACCGTCTCGAACAACGTGACGGTGATCGACAGTGCCACGAACACCGTCCTGGCCACCGTCGCCACCGGCGGGGGCCCGTTCGGAATAGCGGTGGCGCCGACCGGCAAGGTCTACGTCGGCAACTCGAATTCGAACAACGTGACGGTGATCGACAGTGCCACGAACACCGTCCTGACCACCGTCCCCGTCGGCGCGTTCCCGTTCTACGTGGCGGCGGCGCAGAACAGCAACGTCTACGTCACCAACGCCAATTCGGCGAACGTGACGGAGATTTCGCCATTGACGGTGACGACCTCACCCACGTCGCCGACGTGCGGGCAACCGGTGACGTTCAGCATTTCCGGGGGCACTCCGAACGGGACAGCGGTGGTGGACTTCGGGGACGGCAGCCCCACGGTCAACGTCGCCCTGGACGCCACCGGGAGCGGGCAGACCAGCCACACCTACGCCGCCGGTACGTTCACCGCGACCGTGAACGGCAACCCCACCTCCGTCACCGTGTCGACGGGATCCGGCGGGCAGTGCTGTCGCGGTTGGTCCCACGCGGGCGATGGCGCGAAGACTTCGCGGTCACCCCGACCGCACTGCTGCGCCGACACCGGCAACTGGTCAAACGGAGATGGACCTTCGCCCAGCGCCGTCGCCCCGGCCGCCCATCCATCACCCCGGCCGTCAAGCGGCTCACCCTGCGATTGGCCCGGGAAAACAGCAGCTGGGGCCACCGCGGCACCCGGTGCGTCCACCTCGCCGACATCACCGCCCAGCGGACCACGCAGCAGGCCAGGAACTTCGCCATGACGTCGGAATGCCGGATGGAAGAGTTTCGCTTCCTCCTCCGGGATCGTCGAGCCGCGGAACCTGTACCGCTCGTTCACGCGCGTCGCCGGCAGCGCCGGTCTTCGCGTGATCCGGCTGCATGACGCCCGGCACGGCTGCGCCACGCTGGCCGCGGCCCGCTTCGTCGCGATCTACCACCTGCGGGCGCCCTGGCGTTCGACCGCGACAGGCCGCCACATCATGACCCTCGTCGCCGTCCTCGGCGTCCTCGGCCTCTACACGATCCTCATCACCATCTGGCCCGAGGGGCTCCTCGCCGACATCCTCCGCGCCGTCCGCAGCACGATCCTCCTCGTCATGGCCGTGCTCATCAGCGGCTTCACGCGCATGGTCACCGACGCTCAGCGCAAGGAGCGCGACCGGCCGCCCGAGTAGTGCGAACCCTCCCGCACCCGCCCCCCACCGCCCTCGGGCGGTGGGGGGGGGTCTTTCCGTATTTTCACCCGCATTGTCAGTACCCGCCCGTACCGTCGGCATCAGACCCAGTGATCAGGGAGCGCCGATGCTCGAGACGACGACCGACGACGACGTCCTCACACCGGAGCAGGCGTGCGCCGTCCTCGACTCGGCCGACGGCGTCGAGGAGACCGCGCTAGCCGAGCTCGCGCTGCGCGTGGGCCTGCGCGGCCGCGAAATCCTCGACCTGGTCCTCGACGACCCGGCCGAGCAGCAGCTCACCGTCGTCCACCGCTTCCATGAGCGGCGCATCGCTATCGCCCCTGCCGCGGGCCGCGCGGTCGCCGCTCAGGCGGAGGCCGCCGGCGTCGGCCCGGGCGAGCGGCTCTTCCCCGACATGACCGAGTACCGCCTCGTCCAGCGCATTCACGGTGTGTGCACGGACGCCGGCGTCCTGTTCGTCCCGCTGCCTGTCCTGCGACGGACGGCCATCTCGAGCGCCCTGGACTACGAGGTCTCCCTCGCCGACGCGCAGGCGTACTTCGGCTTCACCGTCGACGGCGTCCTCCCCGACCTCCGGCGCGGCGCCGATGTCCGGATCGCCGAGATCCTTGAGCAGGCCTATTGCCCCTGACCGACAAACGATCGGTATGGTCGAGATCGGATCGCGCCGCGCTCGCCCCCCCTGTGCGACGGATCCCCAGGCCCCGCCGTACATCCCCCCCCGTGCGGCGGGGCTGTTTGCTACCTACGGTCCGGGCGGCACCGCTGCCAGGGCGTAACGTCCTCCATGCCGCGGGCGACCTCTATCTCCTGCCGGCCCAGCCACCCGTCGCCTGGAACCTCGCAGTCGCCGCGGTGCAGCACGCCGCGGCCATATCCCGCGCCGCTCGGGTCCGGGACGCTCTGCAGGCGCCAGCGCAGGCCCCTGGCGCTCGGCGTCCCGGAGGGGCTCGCGGCCGCGGTGCGGTCGGTGCGGCTGCGCGAGAGTGCCGGAGCGGTCCACAGGGCGGCGCGCAGGGCGTGGCGCAGGCCCGGATTCCGGGCGCCGCGCGGGGCCGCGCTGGACCCTGGCGATCTTGGCGTCCACCGCGGCAAGCTGCAAGCGCAGGTAGGTACGGAGCACCTGCAGGCGCTCCAAATCCGGCGGCAACTCGCTCATATGTTCGACTTTAGTGGGAGGGGGCCCAACCCCCAAGACGGACATCTGAGTTCCTGGGCCGCCGCCCGGGGTGGGCAATCGCCGCAGTGGAGCATCCCACGGCCCCTTCTGATGCCGCTCCGGTATGGGATGTGAGTCATCCGCCCAGCCCGGCCCGCCCCGACTCGCGCTTCTGACCCACGGTCCGTGCGCGGCGCGAGTGACTTCTCCGGCCCTGATGCGCCGCTGGCGCAGGCCGCGGAGAGGCCTTGGCGACGACCGGCCGCAATCGTGTTCTGGGTCCACGGGAGAGCCAGGTAGGCACCGAATCGGGCACAAGGGTGAGGCGTCACTTCCAGCCAGACGCTCACCGAGAGGTTGACCGCACCCGTTCAGGGGCCCATGATCCTCGATCAAGTAAACGACACTGGAACAAACGTGAGGCAAACTCTATGAAGACGAATCTGAGGAACCGCGTCATAACGTTTCTGGCGGCTGGTGCCCTCGTTGGCGGCACCTCTCTCACGCTTGGAGCGGGCAACGCGGCGGCAGCCGACTTCACCTTCTCAAAGCACGACGACGGGGGAGGGTTCTTCAGTATCGGCGCCTACTACGGCGGCACCTACGCGGGCGCCATGACGTGGAACGCTGACCCCGTGAGCAACTACCCCGGCGACGCGTTTCGGGTGGTGGACGTGCTTGGCGACGGGTACGGCATCGAGGCGCGCATGGTCGACCCGTCGACGGGACGTGTCGCCACCACACGTGGCCACAGCGCCACCTACTTCAGCGCCTGGAACACCGGGGATCTGACGGAGGGCACCCCGGTCTTCATCCAACTCTGTTTTGTCAAGGGCCTCGCTGAGCACTGCAGCATCGCCTACGAGGGCCACGCGTAAGCACGCGCAGGCTACCTGATCTCAACCAGCTCACGTGGATCCGCACTTGCTCGGGCGCATGAAGCGCGAGCCTGTTCGCGGGCGCCTCAAGGACGTCGGGGGTGCAACCTGGCCGGGCGGATACGCTCCCCGGCATGGCTGACCACCTCGAAGTATCGACAGCAACGGAGACCCGCGAGCAGGCCGTGGCGCTGGCTCGGTCAGCAGTGGGAGAACGGTTGGCGGCCGGCGCCCAGATCATCGGCCCGGTGATCTCCGCGTTCTGGCACGACGGCCAGTTCGGGACGGGCGAGGAGTGGAAGCTCCTCATGACGACCTCGGCGGAGCGTTACCCCGCCCTGGAAGCCCACCTGTTGAAACACCATCCCTGGGGCAACCCCCAGGTCTCGGCGACCGCGATCGTCGCCGGCTCGGATGGCTGCCTGCGCTGGATCAGCGACAGCACCACGCCGCGCCCCGGCGAGTAGGTCAGGCGAGCGCCTTGTCCAGCACCTCGGCGACCACGGGCAGCGTCCGGTGGCCGTCGAGCTGCTGCAGGACAGGCTCGAGGCGCTGCCGCGGCCGGACCGACGCCACCCCGGCGGACAGATCGAGGGCGCGGCCAGTCACCGCGGCCGCCTGCTCGACCTCACCGGCGGCAAGGTAGGAGTCCGCGAGCCACGACAAGTACAGCGCCTTGTCCCGGGCGTGCCGGTCGTCGTACGCCTCGAGCGCCTTCTCCAGGACGGGCACGGCGCGCAGCGGCCGGCGGAGCTCGGTCCAGCACCGGCCGGTCATGATGGCGAGCTCGGTGCTGTCGACCCACGCCGACCAATCCGGCTGCGGACCGGAGACCTCGTCGAGGGCGGCGCGCGCGGTCTCCAGCGAACTCCTCGCGAGGGACGCGTTGCCCGCGACCGCGTAGGCTCAGGCGAGCCGCTCGAAGAGGAGAGCACGCACACCCGGCGCGGCGTCCGGTCCGGCGGTCGCGCACGACCGGGCGGCGATCTCGATGGCCGCCTGGCGGTCGTTGCCGAGGGCCTGGTACGCCAGGAAGGCCAGTGCGTTGCCCGCCAGGCCCGCGTCACCGGCTTCCCCCGCCGCCCTGTGGCTGGCCTCGTACAGGCCGCGCGCCTCGGCGTGGCGGTCGCCGTCGAATGCCGCCCATCCGGCCTGCTGTGCCTGCTCGGCGAGGACGGAGAGCAGGTCGCGCCGGACGGCCTCGGTGCACACGGTGTGCCGGACCGTTGCGCGCGTCCGCTGGTACTCGTCGAGGTAGACCCGGTAGGTGTCCCCGCCGCCGAGGATCTCGTCCAAGCCCCGCAGGCGTGCGGTCCGCCGGCGTAGCTGCTCGGGAGCGTCGGCGCCGACGCGGCGCCCGGCTGTGAGGTGGACCGGCTCCGGGAGCCCGGCAGCGAGTCCGGCGCCGGCCACGGCCGAGGCCTTCACCAGGAAGTCCCGGCGCTTGATGTTCTCGGCCGCGTCCTCGGCGGCCTCCCATGCGCGTGGGGCCAGGCCCACCATGCGCCCGGGGATGCGGAACACGTCGGCGATGAGCGCGATCTTCTCGAACGTCGTGATGCGACCGCGGCCACGCGCCAAGGTCCCGACCCTCTCCGGTTTGATGTCGCAGGCCGCGGCGATCCGCGAGTAGCTGATGCCGGCCTCCCTGCGCGCCAGGAGGAAGACCGTACCGAAGTCGTGCTGGCTGAGGGCGGCTTGCATCTCGGGTCGTTCCAGGAGATCCCGAGGCAGCACGGTCGGCGGTACGTAATCGCTCATGAAATGGCCCCGTGCGCTTGGCGTTTGTAACCCGAAGTAAGCGTATCCCCACGATGGGTACCCGTCGGCGGGAAGCGAAGAACGCGCTGCGCGCGGATGGTAAAGCGATCAGTCCCCGGCGGCCGCCTCACACGGCCCCGGGGCGGACCACCTGACGCGGAAGCAGGTAGCCATGGCACAGCGTAGACATTCCGGTCCGGGTGCGTTCGCGGCATTCGGGAAGCGGCCGCGATGACCGGCCGCACGGGGGAGTCGCGTCGGGCTTTGATCTACGTCTGCACTACGCAGTACGGGGACGTCCACCGCGTCAGGGTCGAACTCCGCGACTACGCCCAGCAACGCGGCTGGGAAGTCGTCGGCGAGTACGCCGACCGCAACGGCCTCGCCGCGAACGAGGCCGAACGGCCCCAGTTCCATTTGGCCCGGGCCGCCATCGCCGCGGGCCACGCCGAGGTCTTCCTGACCAAATACCCCACGATGCTTGGGCTCTGCGCAGGCGAGGCCACCGAGACCCCCGACTTCGAGCGGTGGCTCGCCAGCCACGGCGCCGAGGTCTGCACCGCGTGGCGGCCGCGCGAGATGGCCAGCACGTGACCCGCCAACTCGCTCCGACCCTCGACGAACCCGGAGAGCACCCCATGCACGCACTGATCGCTGCCCCTGTCGGGGACGCCCACCTCCTCCTGCACCCTGGCAGCCCGAAGGCCGTCAAGCTCGGCGCGGCCAAGTTCGCCGACCTGCAGAGCGCGGTCCAGGCCGCCGAGGCGGTCCCGTCGTGGCTCGTCGATCCCGTCGCCGCTCCTGGGGTATCGACCTGGCGGGCCACCCCGCGGCCGGCACGGTCCTCGTGCGGGACCCGAGCCCGTACGAATTCAGCCGCGCCACGCACGAGATCAACTTGGGCTGCGACTTCGACTGCGAACACTGCTACCTCGGCGAGAAGAAGTTCGAGGGAGTGGACCTGGCGGGCAAGGAGCGGCTGCTCCTCACCCTGCGGGACGCGGGTGTGATCTGGCTACAGATCACCGGCGGTGAGCCGCTCATCGACCCGCACTTCCCGTTCGTGTACGAGCGCGCCCACGAGCTCGGCATGCAGGTCGAGATCCTGTCCAACGGCTCGCCCCTGCGCAGCGACCGCATCTTCAACCTGCTGGCCAAGTACCCGCCGACGAAGTTGTCCCTGAGCGTGTACGGCGCGACCGCCGAGACGTACGACGGTCTCACCAGGAGGCGCGGCGCCTTCGACCGCTTCACCGAGGGCCTGGCCCGGGTCGTGGACGCCCGGCTGAATCTCGATTTCAGCCTGATCATCACCCGCCGCAACGCGCACGAGCAGGACGCCATGCGCGCGTGGGCGGACGAGCTCGGCATCCCGTACCGCGAGTACGCGAACATCTCGCCCACGATCTACGGCACGGGCGAGACGCTGCCGACCCAGTCGCCCGAACACCTCACCCAGTGGGAGCCCTTCACCGGCTGCCCCGCCGGCGTGACCTTCTTCCACGTCGACCCGCACGGGCGCGCCTCGATCTGCAAGGTCGGCCGTGACCCGTCCATCGACCTCCTCGCCGAGGGCGTGGAAGGTCTCGCCCGACTCGGCGGCATCGCCGAGTCCCTCATGCTTCGCACCGGAGGATGCAGCGGCTGCACGCTGTCCGCCACCTGTCGGGTCTGCCGGCCGATGGCACGCGTCTTCCAGGAGGCGAAGGCACCACTGCAGAACTACTGCCAACACGGAGGTACTACTCCATGACCCCTGCCCTCGCTCTCGCCGAGCGCCCCACGGCCCCGGCCGCGCCGGTACTCGTCGGGCTGTCGCCGACCCGGACAGCCCCGGACCTGGACGCCGTCGTCCTGGTCGACGACGTCGACGCCCTCCTCGCCGGCACCCTGCCGGGCTGCGGCAACGACAACCCCTACCAGTAAGCCGTCTCAGGCCGAGGGGGCTGCGGCTCATGCCGTCGCCCCCTCGGGCCGTTCCCGTCTGGAAAGCTCCTGCCTATGCCGACGCAGCGATTCACCGAGATCCCGGCCGACGCCCTCGGCATCATCGAGACGCTCGCCGGACCCGTCCTCAAGGCCGTCACTGTTTCCACCGGCCTGAACAGTGAGATCGCCGCCCGCATCTACAACGACGTCGGCGCCATCGTGTTCGTGAAGGGCATGCGGGTCGATCATCCCCGGGTGTGGACGCAGGAACGTGAGGCCTCCATCAATCCGTATGTGCGGCCGCTGGCACCCGCGATGCTGTGGCACGTGCTGCATGGCGGGTGGGATCTGCTGTGCTTCGAGGAGATCGACGGCCCTCACGCCAGCTATGCGCCCGGCTCCCCGCACCTGGACCTCGTCGGCGAGGCCGTGCAGACGCTCGCCAGCCTGCCGGCGCCCGACCTCCCGCTGAAGACTAACGGGGACCCTAGACGCACCGGGCACCCAGAACTGGTGGCCCCGTTCACCGGTTGCCCGGTCGCGAGCCCGGCCCCCTCCGCGCGATTCGGAGGGGGCCGGTGCCTTCACAACGTCAGTACGGGGCGGGGTAGGTTCCCGACTCGCCCGACGTACGCCAGATCGAAGCGCAACCCCCCGCAACCCCCTATTCGGGGGCTCTGTCGCGCACGCTACTCCCGGAAGCGGTCGGCGGCGAGGGGGATCCGCCCCCGCCTGCTGGGAGACGAGGCTCTCCAACTCCACTGCTGACCTGGGTAAACCGCTTGATCATCTGGGAGAGATTTGGGAGACGCCACGGCGTAGGGCGCCGTATTCCAAGAGTTTCCGACCGTAGGCCGACCGTGCCACAAGCGAAAGGCCCAGGCCGCCGAATAGCGAGTGACCTGGGCCTTCTTACGCTTCCCACCAGTTCAGACTGGTGGGCGTGGACGGTTTCGAACCGCCGACATCTGCCTTGTGAGCTCGCGCCAGGCTCCTCACGGACTGGCGGAAGGCGCCTGCGCGGGCGGCCTCTCGTCAGTCTTCGGTCGCCCCGCTCCGCAGTGATGCGTTGGCGTTGATGTCATCTGGTGATGTCAGCCGATACGGCGGGCGGAGCGAGTGCCCAGAAGATGCCGGCCGGTCTGCCGGCACCGATCGCCGCTGCGGCAGGATGCTGAGCTTTGTGACCGTCCGCTGTCGTTGCCGTCGGCGTTGCCGTCGTCAGTCGTCGAACTCGAAGCCGTCTGCTTCCGCCAACGCGATCAACTGCCGTGCCCGGTTACCGTCAGTGGCCACGGCACTCATCCGAATGCCCAACTCTTCAAGTGCGCCGGAATCCGTACCGTTGGCGCAGAACATGCCTGCCTCCGAGTCGTAGTCGAAACGCCCTTCGAGCGCCGGCGCCTCAGTACTGACGAGCCGCCGAGCTACGCCTTCCCAGAAGTATCCGTTGGGTTCGTGACCGAGCTCATCGACTACGTCGCGGACAGTCGCGGCTCCGGTGTCCAGCGACAGCGAGTACTCGCCAGGGGAAAACTCAAACAGCCGCATCGGATCCATGGGCGGAGCCTGACAGGTGTCCGCGCCGCACCGCAAAAGTCGGGAGCCAGCTTCGGGGCGGCGGAGTGCCACCGTGTCTGGCAGGGCGAATCGAACCCGCGCTCTGAGCTTGGGAATCACCGGTTTCGAGAGGCACCGATCTCCCCTGACCGGCCCCAACGGGCTGCCTGAACCGCCGCATCGGCACTTGTCGATGACCTCGATTGACCGCGGTTCACCGCCCGATCGGGCACGCATCGGGCACGGGTCAAGCCCGGTTACTCGTTGTCGGACAACCAGCCCTGTGCGTACGCGACGGCTGCGTTCGTCAGTTCGTCCGTGCGCTCCCCCGTCGCCGCAACCTCCCACTGTCCGACTGGTGCGTCAAACAGCCTCGACACGACGATGAGCAGTCCCTCCGGGCCGATGCCCTCGAACTCGACGCTCCAGCGGTCGAGCAGTATGTCTGTGACCCCTACAACGTAGTAAGGCCGGCCAGCCAGCGTCACATCTCCCACAGCGGCACCTCCCGAGCCGAACGTACCTGGACGCTGCGTCCAGCAACACCGCTTTAGGAGCGAGGTGGGACGGCCCTTGTCCTGACCTGGGGTTCCATGCCCTGGGCGGAGTCCGGCAGCACGTACCCTGGTGCACCTCTATTCCCCGTGGGACCCCGCTCGTTCTGGCAGGGATGTGGCACGACCGCTCTTCGTCTCAAAACGGCCGTCCCCGTGGTTCCCCACTGATTCCCGTCCGGTGAGGCGCGCGCGAACCCCTCACTGCCCTGTCAAAGCGGGTCGACTCCCCATATCTCGATGGGCTCGTACGCTCCGTCTCGGAAGTCGAAGATTGTCACGTCGGTGTCGTGGATGTCGCGGAAGTGGCCCCCGTAGCCGGGCCGCGCGATGTGCGGGGCGAGCAGGTCCAACAGGCTCCGAAGGTAGAGCATCGAGTCGTCAACCCAATGATTGCGTGCGAAAAGTTCCCATTCATACAGCTCCCCATGGTTCGTGAACTCTTGCACCTCGCGGTGCAGGGACACGGCGTCTCCACCGGGCAGACGGCGGTTGGCGTAGCTGTCGGGGACCAGCAGTGGGTACAGCTGTCCGTCTTGGTCGTCGAGACCATCGGGAAAGTCGGCGTCCATGCCCAGATGCCATCGCAGTGCGGCCATTACCCATTCAGGGGTGTCGTCGCTCAAGTAGCAGGAGAGGACGACTTCGTAGCGAGTGCTCATGGACGGCATTGTGTATGGCGGGACTGACACCAACATCGAGTGCATGCGCGCGCCCCTCGATGCGAACTATGGGCGCGACGGTCGTCGAGGTCTGCTGCAGTCATCGGGTGGCTGCCCAGTGGCGCTGGCGGTTGGCTGCGGCCGTGGTGGTTGCTGTACTTCACTGCTGTATAGCAAGGACTCCGGAGAACCCGCCGCTTTGAGCCGTGATCGAACGATAGTTACACCCAAGCCCGATTGTTCTACAGGCGTCGATCGGCTCCGCTTGTGACCTGCGATGACACAGTGGGTGACCGTCGTCGTCTGGCAACCTCGGACGGCCCAGCGACGACCCCAGGATCAGATCTTGTCATCCCGTTCGAGGATGAGGCTGCCGGAGCCATCTTCGAGGTCGATCCCCGCATCGAGGTGCATGTGATACCCGTCCGCAAGATCCGGACTCGCCAGGCTCTCCAGCCGCTCGGCGAGCGCACGGAGCCCTGCGGCGTTGCCTGCGATCGTGGTTTCCGCACCTGCGGCCATGACTTTGATGCGAGGTTCATCCATGGCGCGCACGGTATCGCGGTCGACGCGTAGAGGCTTTGGGCTGGAGCTGCCATGGGGCGAGAGATCGGGGCCCGTAAGCTGCTCGCGACTCGGGCAGTCTGTTGACCTGCCCGCAATAGCCCGATGTGGGCCCCGATCTTCGAGGCTCGCCCCATGGTGGCTGCCTAAAGCATCGGAGCGCCGGCCGCCCCAGCCAACGCGGTTCTCACCTCATGCCCTCGGCCTACCTCTGCGGGCGCGCGGTCGCGGACGGCGCGCCAAGCGGGGCGCAGACAGGAGCGTGGGCGCGGCCGGACGCGGGCCGCGCGCCCGGCGGAGCGTGAGCGACGCCGGGTGCCTTGATGAAGTAGAGAAAGTCTTACCGCGCTCAGAGCGCTTCATGATCGGCTGAGGGCTGTCCCGCGACTGCTTCAATGTCAGCCGATGATGGGTCCGGCTGCCGACCAGCGCTGGCCACGGGGCCGTTGGTGTCCGGAATCCAGGCGCCGGCCGGCCGCGTCGATGACTGCGTAGTCGCCCACGATCTTGTGCGGGTCACCGTCCTCGTAGAGCCACACGGTGACGCAGCCCTTCGAGATATAGGTGTCGAACCAGACGTCGATCTCCTCCGCCTCAGAACGTACAGTGAGAGCCTCTCCCGGCTTCATCCAGTAGTCCTCGCAGTACGGTTCGATGAAGAGACAGAGGTCGATGTCGCCCTGGTTCTCTATAGGCATACTGTTGCGGCCCACTGGTCCCCCCCCAAGGTCGATGCCCCTGGCGCTGCACACACTAGCCGCATCGCCTTCGGGCCCCGGCGCCCTCCCGTCGAGGGCAAATCCTCAGGGAGTTCCTCAAGCATCACCCAACGTCAGGCCTCAACTGGAGTCCGACAAACTTCAGAGAGCGATGGGCTTGTACGCCATGGCTCGATCGACGACCTTCTCGGCGGTGAGCGCGGGGTCGAAGTCCCAGAAGATGTAGTCCGAGATGTGCGGGCACCTCAGTCCGCGCTCCAAGGCTGCCAGGAGCTCAGAGGCTTGCGCCTCGTCGGTTGTGTTGCCGCTCAGGAGGCGTTGGACGAAGGGTATTGCCTCGTCCAACGGCGCCGGCACCATCACCAAGCGCAAGGACGGTCGCTATCAGGCCGCCGTTTACGTCCTCCAGCCGGACGGCACTCGGGCCCGGAAGTTCGCCTACGGCAAGACCTGGGCCGAGTGCGACGTCAAGCGCCGGGAGCTGCTGGCCAAGGTGGAGTCCGGCATCCCGGTGCCGACTCGGTCGGCCAGGCTCGGGGAGTGGCTGCCGTACTGGCTGGAGAACGTCATCAAGCCCCGGCGGAAGCGGACCACGTTCGCCAAGTACGAAGTGCACGTCCGGCTCTACCTGGTGCCGCTGCTCGGCTCCAAGAAGCTGGAGGCCCTGAGCGTCGCCGACGTCCGCCGCTTCCTCGCGCGCCTGGAGCAGCAGACCACCCCGGCCACCGCCAAGGAGTCGCACAAGGTGCTGCGTTCCGCGCTCTCCGCCGCCTGCCGCGAGGAACTGATCGCGCGCAATGTGGTGTCGCTCGTCGAGCCGCCACAGGTGGAGCAGCGCGACCTGTCGCCGTGGTCGCTGGACGAGACGCTCGACTTCCTCGCGGCGGCCCGGACGGATCCGCTGTACGCGGCCTTCGTCATCGCCATCGCACTCGGCTTCCGGCGCGGGGAGATCATCGGTCTTCGTTGGCAGGACGTCGACCTGGAGCAGCGCGTGATCCGGGTCCGCAAGCAGCGGCAGCGCGTCCATGGAGAGGTGTACGACGACGACCCCAAGGGACGCCGCCGCAAGCAGTCGCTTCCCCTGCCGGCGATGTGCGTCGCTCCTCTGCGGTGGCAACGGATGCGCCAGGCGGCCATGCGGGAGCGGGCGGGGGAGCAGTGGACCGAGAGCGATTACGTCTTCACCACTCGCACGGGGCGACCGGTCGAGCCGCGGAACCTGTACCGCTCGTTCACGCGCGTCGCCGGCAGCGCCGGTCTTCGCGTGATCCGGCTGCATGACGCCCGGCACGGCTGCGCCACGCTGCTGACCGCCGCCGGCGTCGCGCCCCGCGTGGTGATGGAGATCCTGGGCCACTCCCAGATCGCCATCACGATGAACGTCTACACGCACGTCGTGCAGGACACCCAGCGAGAGGCCTTGAGCCACATGGACCGGCTGCTCCGGAGGCGTCCCGGCCGTGAGTGAGCGTGGCCGTTGATGTCAGATCCGGATGTCAAAGACCCCCAGCCCTGCCCGGCTGGGGGTCTTCTCGCTGGTGGGC
This sequence comes from Streptomyces sp. RLA123, assembly GCF_056270165.1. Classification (NCBI taxonomy): domain Bacteria; kingdom Bacillati; phylum Actinomycetota; class Actinomycetes; order Kitasatosporales; family Streptomycetaceae; genus Streptomyces; species Streptomyces sp. RLA123. Next base: position 5,550,569 of record NZ_JBWDOR010000003.1, read on the forward strand.
GTGGACGGTTTCGAACCGCCGACATCTGCCTTGTAAGGGCAGCGCTCTACCGCTGAGCTACACGCCCGCTGGACATGCGAAAGCACACCCTACCCTGCCATACCCCCTGCCCAGCAATCGCACGCCCGCGGTCAGGAGTAGGTCACGCGGAGTTCCTTCACGCCGTTCAGCCAGGGGGAGCGGAGGCGGCGGGGGGTGCCGGCGAGGCGGATGGCGGGGGAGATGTCGGCGATGGCGTCGAAGATCAGGTCGATCTCGAGGCGGGCGAGGCCGGCGCCGAGGCAGAAGTGGGGGCCGCCGCCGCCGAAGCCGAGGTGGGGGTTGGGGTCGCGGGTGATGTCGAACGTGTCGGGGGCGGTGAAGACCTCGGGGTCGTGGTTGGCGGAGGCGTAGAAGAGGCCGACGCGGTCTCCGGCGGAGATCCTGGCGCCGCCGAGTTCCGTGTCCCGGGTGGCGGTGCGCTGGAAGGACGTGACCGGGGTGGCCCAGCGGACGATCTCGTCGTCGGCGGCGGTGCGCGGGCGCTCGGCGCGGAAGAGGTCCCACTGCTCCGGGTGGGTGAGGAAGGCGTGCATGCCGTGGGTGATGGCATTGCGGGTGGTCTCGCTGCCCGCGACCGCCAGGACGAGGACGAAGAAGCCGAACTCGTCGCTGGTCAGGCTGCCCTCGTCCTCGGCGGCGACGAGCGTGGTGACGATGTCGGGGGCGGGGCGGGCCTTGCGCTCGGCAGCCAGGTTCATGGCGTACGAGATGAGCTCGACGGACGCCTGGGCGGCGGTCTCCTCGGTGACCGCGAGTTCCGGGTCGTCGTAGCCGGTCATCCTGTTGGACCATGCGAAGATCCTTGCCCGGTCCTCCTGGGGGACGCCGATGAGTTCGGCGATGGCCTGCAGGGGCAGTTCGCACGCGATGTCGGTGACGAAGTCGCCGCTGCCCCGCGCGGCGGCCTCGGCGACGATGCGGCCGGCGCGCTCGCGCAGGGCGTCCTCCAGTGCGCGGACGGCGCGCGGGGTGAAGCCCCGCTGCACGATCCGGCGCAGCCGGGTGTGCTCGGGCGGGTCCATGTTGAGGAGGATCAGCCGCTGGACGTCGATACGGTCGCGCCGCATGCGCTCTTGGAAGCGGATGATCGCGGTGTTGGCACGCGAGGAGAAGACCTCGGGGCCGGTGGACACCGTCGTCACGTCGGCATGCCGGGTGACCGCCCAGTAGCCGTCGTCGCCGAAGCCGGCGAGGCCGTGCGGCTGGGGGATCCAGGCGACGGGGGCGGATTCCCGCAGGACGGCGAACTCGGGGAGGGGAACACGCTCCTGGTTGAGGCCGGGGTCGGTGAAGTCGAAGCCGTCGGGGAGGGCGGGGCAGGCGTGGCGCGTGGTGCGGGTGGCAGGGGGCATCGAGGGCTGTCTTCCGGCAGGTGGGGGATGTGGGCGGCCGGGCCGCGATCTGATGGGTCGTCAGTTACGGGTGTCGACGGTAGTTGCCGCCCCGCCACGTGGCAAGGACCTCCCGCGCGTCCTCGTGCACACCCCTTGCGCCCCTGTACCGGCGGTAAGCAGACTGCCTGACGCAAAGAACCGGAACGCGTACGAGCCGCCGCCGCGAAAGGGCGAGGTACATGGCCGCTGAACCCGTCATCGTCGAAGCCGTACGCACCCCCATCGGCAAGCGCGGCGGCACGCTCGCCGGCCTCCACCCCGCCCATCTGCTCGGGCAGACGTACCGCGAACTGCTCGCCCGCACCGGCATCCAGCCCGACGCCGTGGAGCAGATCGTCGGCGGCACGGTCACGCAGGCCGGGGAGCAGTCGGGGAACCCGGTACGCACCGCGTGGCTGGCGGGCGGCCTGCCGTACGAGACCGCGGCGACGACCGTCGACTGCCAGTGCGGCTCCTCGCAGCAGGCCAACCACATGGTCGCCAACATGATCGCGGCCGGCGTGATCGACATCGGCATCGGCTGCGGCGTGGAGGCCATGTCGCGGGTGCCGCTGGGCAGCGACTCCCGGCACGGTCCGGGCAGGCCCTTCCCGGACGAGTGGAACGTGGACCTGCCCACCCAGTTCGAGGCCGCCGAGCGCATCGCCCGGCGCCGCGGGCTGACCAGGGAGCATGTCGACGGGCTCGGGCTGATCTCCCAGGAGCGGGCGGCGCGCGCCTGGGCCGAGGAGCGCTTCAAGCGGGAGACCTTCGCGGTGCAGGTGCCCACCACCGAGGAGGAGCAGTTCGCCGGGCAGCGGCTGTGGCGCCCCGCCGACCGGGACGAGGGCCCGCGCGACACCAGCATGGAGGCGCTGGCCGGGCTGCGGCCGGTCATGCCGGCGGCCGTCCACACCGCCGGGAACTCCTCGCAGATCTCCGACGGTGCCGCGGCGGTGATGTGGGCGTCCAAGCGGGCGGCGCGGGCGCTGAAGCTGCGCCCGCGGGCCCGTGTCGTGGCCCAGGCACTGGTCGGCGCCGATCCCCGGTTCCACCTCGACGGGCCGATCGACGCGACGCGGGCTGTGCTCGGCAAGGCGGGCATGACCCTCGACGACATCGACCTCGTCGAGATCAACGAGGCTTTCGCCTCCGTGGTGCTGTCCTGGGCACGGGTCTTCGGCCAGGACCTGGAGAAGGTCAACGTCAACGGCGGGGCCATCGCGCTGGGGCATCCGGTGGGCGCGACCGGTGCTCGCCTGATCACCTCGGCTTTGCACGAACTGGAGCGCACGGATCGCGAGTTCGCCCTGATCGCGATGTGCGCGGGTGGCGCTCAGGCGACCGGGACGATCATCCAGCGGATCTGAGCGCGGCAGTGCGGCCCCGGACGGGACCGTCAGATACGGGTCTTGCGCCCCGTGAGCAGCACACCGAGACAGAGGACGGCGACCAGTCCCGTGCCGGCCACCCACCACACCGAGCCCCCGCCGGAGGACTCGGCGCGCTGCTCCGGCGGGGGTACGAGGGCGCTGAGCCGGGCGATCGGATCCCGGGTGGGGTTGTCGGTCGCGTACGCGGCGAGGGCCAGTTGGGCCAGTGCGGCAGGGTTGTCCTGCGACCACCCCTCGCCGTGGGCGGCCAGCCAGTTGTAGGCGCCCCGGGCGGCGTCGAGGTGGCCGCCGGCGGCGAGGGCGACCACCGTGTCGGCGGTGGTCCCGAAGTCGGGCATCTGCGGACCGGAGCTGAAGTAGCCCCCGCCCTCGTCCAGTTGGCGGACGAGCCAGGTGGCGCCCGCGTCGGCGGCGCTGCCCTCGCAGGCCGTGCGCGGCGGCATGTCCTGGGCGGGTGCCTCCACGACGAACCCGGCGCCCTCGGCGGCGCGCACCGCGTCCGCGGTGGCCTTGGCGTTCGCCGCCGGGCCTCCCGTGCCGCTCTCCCGCCGGTAGGCGAAGGCGCCGCCGTCCTTGTGACTGCAGGGCAGTTGCAGGGCGCGCAGCGCGTCGTACGGGTTCATCCCGTCGGTGGTCACGGACTTCACGTCGGTCCCGGCTGCCTTGAGGGCGCCGATGGCGACGCCGGTGGAGTCCGCGTCGGTGGTGCCCCCGGGGTTGTAGGACCAGCCGCCGTCCCGGTTCTGCACCTTGGCGAGCCAGTCGGCGCCGCGCCGGGCGGCGAAGTCGTTGCCGTGGGCGGCCAGGGCCTGCACGGCTATGCCGGTGGCGTTGGTGTCCTCGGTCGCGGTGTCGCACGGCACGGTCGGGTCCGCGCGGTACGAGGCGAAGCCGCCGTCCGCGCACTGCTGCCCGGCCAGCCAGTCCACCGCTCCCTCGGCCGGCGGGGTGTCCGCGGCGTGGAGTGCGAGCAGCGCGTACGACTGGCGCCACACGCCGTCGTACGTGGGGTCCGCCGCGCCGTAGAGGGCGGCGGGGCGCGTCGCGGGGGCGGGCGAGGCGGCGATCGCCAGGGTGCTGAAGGCGGCCAGGGCCGCCGCCGCGGTGCGGCGGAGAAGCATCGGCGGGTGCCTTTCGGTCGAGCGGTCGCGCGCGGCGGGGGAGCGCGGGACACGGCACCGGACGGGTCGTTCGGCCACACTTTAACCGGATGGCGGTACCTGGTTGTGACCACCCCGTGCGGCGATGCTCACACGACTCTCACAACGCCCTTACCGGAACGGCTCATACCGCCGCGTATGCGACCAGGCTCCTGCCTGCCGGGGACCGCCATGACTGGAACGGGTATCAGTTCCCCGGCGCGCCCGGTTCCGGTGACGCGTCAGCAGAGCGCGATGGCCCCCGCTCGGCCGGCCCCCCGCTCAGCCCGCCGGCTCCGCGGGGGCCGCGAGGTCGATCAGACGGCACGCGGTCTCGAGGTCGACCTCGACCTGGGCGATGGAGGAGCGGCCCGAGAGCCAGGTGACGAGCGCCGAGTGCCAGGTGTGCTCGATGACCCGGACGGCGGACAGCAACTCGGCGTCCGGCGGCCCGTCCAGCCGCATCGCGTCGAGGATGATCGCCGTAGTCAGCCGCGACACCGCGTCCACCTCGGGGCTGACCGAGCGGTCCGCGAAGGTCAGGGCGCGCACCATCGCGTCCGCGAGGTACGGATCCCGCTGCATCGCGCGGAACGCCCGCATCAGCGTCTCCGCCACCCGGTCCGCCGGCCCGGCGGCCGCGGGCGGGCGTTTGCGGAGCGTCTCGTGGAGGTGTTCCAACTGGTCCTGCATCGTGGCGACCAGCAGGTGGATCTTGGACGGGAAGTAGCGGTACAGCGTTCCCAGCGCGACATCCGACCGCTCGGCGACCTCGCGCATCTGCACGGCGTCGAAGCCGCCCCGGCCCGCGAGCGCCGCGCTGGTGCGCAGGATGCGGCGGCGCCGGGCTTCCTGACGTTCGGTCAGCGGCACCGGGGGCGGCTGGGGAGCTGCGGTCATCTGGCCCAATCCGGTGTGCGACGCGAGGATTCACCCCAGATTACCGCGCTCTCCCCATCCGCGGCGGGCTGTCCCGGACCCTTCCGGCGCCCCGTCAGGAACCCCCTCAAGACCCCCGCGGGACCCCTGTCGAGGGCCCCCGCGGCCGTGGTGCGGGGCGGTCGTGAGCGGCCCGCCGCGGGATTTCCCGGCGGGTTCCCGCACAGTGGCGCGAATCACCTGTCCCGGCCCAGGGTGCCCGCGCCGGGACAGGTATCTTCAAGCTCTCGGGCAACTCCCGGGTAACCGAATCTGGAACTTGTTCTAGCGAGGCGCGGGCGGCTACGCTCCGGCCGAAGTGCAGTGAGAAGGGGGCCGTGAGTGACCGCAGAGGCCAGGCCGCTCCGGATCGCGCTGCTCACCTACAAGGGGAACCCGTTCTGCGGGGGCCAAGGCGTCTACGTCCGCCATCTGTCCCGCGAACTCGCCCGGCTGGGCCACAGCGTCGAGGTGATCGGCGCCCAGCCCTACCCCGTCCTTGACGTCGTGGACGACCCCGATGGCGCAGTGACCCTCACCGAACTTCCCAGCCTGGACCTCTACCGCCAGCCGGACCCCTTCCGCACCCCGGGACGCGGTGAGTACCGCGACTGGGTCGACGCCCTCGAGGTCGCCACGATGTGGACCGGCGGCTTCCCCGAGCCGCTCACCTTCAGCCTGCGGGCCCGCCGTCATCTGGTCGCCCGGCGCGGTGCGTTCGACGTCGTCCACGACAACCAGACGCTCGGGTACGGCCTGCTCGGCGGCCCCGGCGCGCTCGGCGCGCCGCTGGTGACGACCATCCACCACCCGATCACCGTCGACCGGCAGCTGGAACTGGACGCCGCGCAGGGCTGGAAGCGTCGCGCCTCGGTGCGCCGCTGGTACGGCTTCACGCGGATGCAGAGGCGGGTCTCCCGCCGGCTGCCGTCGGTGCTCACCGTCTCCGGCACCTCCCGCCGGGAGATCGTCGACCACCTCGGGGTGCCTGAGGACCGGGTGCACGTGGTGCACATCGGAGCCGACACCCGGCTGTTCTCGCCCGACCCCTCGGTGCCCGAGGTGTCCGGCAGGATCGTCACCACCTCCAGCGCCGACGTTCCCCTCAAGGGCCTCATCCACCTCGTGGAGGCGCTCGCGAAGGTCCGCGCCGAGCAGCCCGACGCGCACCTGGTCGTGGTCGGCCGGCGCGCCGACGACGGTCCGGTCGCCGCCGCCATCGAACGCCTCGGACTCTCCGGCGCCGTGCGGTTCGTGAAGGGCATCAGCGACGCGGAACTCGTCGACCTGGTGCGCAGCGCCCAGGTCGCCTGCGTGCCCTCGCTGTACGAGGGCTTCGCGCTGCCCGCAGCCGAGGCCATGGCGACCGGCACCCCGCTGGTCGCCACCACCGGCGGTGCCATCCCCGAGGTGGCCGGCCCCGACGGCGAGACCTGCCTGGCCGTTCCGCCGGGCGACTCCGGCGCGCTGGCCGCCGCGCTCGGCCGGCTGCTGGCCGACTCCGGGCTGCGCCGCAGCCTCGGCCGCGCCGGCCGTGAACGCGTCCTGGCCCGCTTCACCTGGGAACGGGCCGCCATCGGCACCGCCGAGCACTACCGCGCGGTGATCGAGGCCGCCGGCGGCATGCGGCCGCCCCACGCCGCACGCACCCCCGCCACCCAGGCGGCGCGGATCTGATGCCGCGCCCCACACGACCGCCGCAAGAGAAAGGCGACGCTCCGTGCTGACCGTCGATTTTTCCCGGTTCCCCCTCGCCGCGGGGGACCGCGTCCTGGATCTCGGGTGCGGCGCGGGCCGCCATGCCTTCGAGTGCTACCGGCGTGGTGCGGACGTCGTCGCCCTGGACCGCAACGGCGAGGAGATCCGCGAGGTCGCCAAGTGGTTCGCCGCCATGAAGGAGGCGGGTGAGGCCCCGGCCGGCGCGACCGCCACCGCCATGGAGGGCGACGCGCTCAATCTGCCGTTCCCCGACGACAGTTTCGACCGGGTCATCATCTCCGAGGTCATGGAGCACATCCCGGACGACAAGGGCGTGCTCGCCGAGATGGTGCGGGTCCTCAAGCCGGGCGGCCTGCTCGCCGTGACGGTGCCGCGCTACGGACCGGAGAAGGTCTGCTGGGCGCTGTCGGACGCGTACCACGAGGTCGAGGGCGGCCACATCCGCATCTACCGGGCCGACGAGCTGCTCGGCAAGATCCGCGAGGCCGGCCTGCGCCCCTACGGCAGCCACCACGCGCACGCGCTGCACTCCCCGTACTGGTGGATCAAGTGCGCCGTCGGCGTGGACAACGACAAGGCCCTGCCGGTGAAGCTGTACCACAAGCTGCTGGTGTGGGACATCATGAAGAAGCCGCTGGCCACCCGGCTCGCCGAGAACGCGCTCAACCCGCTGATCGGCAAGAGCTTCGTCGCGTACGCCACCAAGCCGCACACCCCGAAGGCGGGCGTCGACGCGTGAGGCAGACCGAACACCTCGTCCTGCCCGGCGTCCTGACCTCGCAGCAGGCGGCGGCCACCGTCGCCGGCATCGTCGCGGTGCAGCGCCCCGACGGCGCGCTGCCGTGGTTCGCCGGCGGCCACCTCGACCCGTGGGACCACGTCGAGGCCGCCATGGCGCTGGACGCCGCCGGCGAGTACGACCGTGCCGACGCCGCCTACACCTGGCTCGCCCGCCGGCAGAACCAGGACGGTTCCTGGTACGCGGCGTACGGCTACGCCGACGGCGCCGAGGGCGAGCCCACCGACCGCGGCCGGGAGAGCAACTTCTGCGCCTACATCGCGGTCGGCATCTGGCACCACTACCTGTCCACCGGGGACGACGCGTTCGTGGAGCGGATGTGGCCGGTGCTGTACGCGGCGATCGAGTACGTGCTGGAACTCCAGCTGCCGGGCGGCGCGATCGCCTGGAAGCGGGAGGAGGACGGGACGTACCCGCGCGAGGCGCTGCTGACCGGCTGCTCGTCGATGTACCAGGCCCTGCGCTGCGCACTGGCCGTCGCCGAGCACCGCGAGGACCCGCAGCCCGACTGGGAGCTGGCCGCCGGCGCGCTCGGGCACGCCGTGCAGAGCCACCCCGAGCGGTTCCTGGACAAGGACCGCTACTCGATGGACTGGTACTACCCGATCCTCGGCGGCGTGCTGCGCGGCGCGGCCGCCAAGGAGCGCCTGGAGTCCCGCTGGGACGACTTCGTCGTGCCCGGCCTCGGCGTGCGCTGCGTCGTCCCCAACCCGTGGGTGACCGGCGGTGAGAGCGCCGAACTCGCCCTCGCCCTGTGGGCGATGGGCGAGTCCGACCGCGCCGTGGAGCTCCTGGCCGCGATCCAGCACCTGCGGGCCGAGGACGGCATGTACTGGACCGGGTACGTCTTCGAAGCGGATGCGCGGACAGGGGGCGCCCCGGCGTTCTGGCCGCAGGAGCGGACGACCTGGACCGCGGGTGCCGTGTTGCTGGCCGTCGCCGCCCTGGGAGGGGACGAGGCGACGACGGCGGTCTTCGGAGGCGACCGGCTTCCCCTGGGACTCGTCCCGGAGGCCGCGGGCTGCTGCTCCGGCAGCTGAGCCGGCCGGGGTGCCGGGTGTCAGGCCCGGTTGACCCGTCCTGCCACGGCGTGCCCGACGATCAGGTAGACCGCCGCCGGCAGACCGTAGTTCAGCAGGGTGCGGGCCCACTCCGAGTCGGGGGAGAAGATGTTGTGGGCCCAACCGCCGAGCCAGGTCGCCATGTCGTGGATCCACTCCACGAGATCGTTCGCCCGGTTGGCGTCGAGCATCCACAGCACGATCCACAGGATCAGGATGAATGCCGCCACATCCGCCACGACCATGATGATGGTGGCGGCGAGATTGCCGCGATATCGTCTGGACATACCTGCCGTCTTGCCCCGATCGGGTGACTGAAACGTCGGTCCCCGGCCAGTGCCTGACTCCCCGTATGGCCTGCTGCGCTGGCCGGTCGGCGGACCCCGGGTGAGGATGCGATCACGCACCGCATCCCTCACCGGAGAGTCCTTCATGCCCCTGCGCCGCGTCCTGACCGCCTTCCTGATGGCGGGTCTGCTCCTCCTCGTTCCCGCCTGTGGCGGCGACTCCGACACGACCGGAAGTGCCTCCGGCACCGCGAGCCCGACGGCCTCGGTGCAGAAGCAGAAGCTGGCCAAGACCCGCTTCGTCGCCAACGCCGGCCTCGCCGCCGGCGCCACCTACCAGTGGATCGTCAAGCCCTACCGGGCGGGCAAGTTCAAGAAGGGCGCCGACGGCCGCAAGACCGCGCTGGTCAAGGCGGGACTGGCCGGGGCGTTCGCGTACAACCGGCTGAAGGCCGCCTCCAACAACGCCAAGGGCGACCCCACCCTGTCCAAGGTGGTCGCGCCGCTCACGGCCGGTATCGACGCCCTGAAGAACCTGCCGTCCAAGCTCCGCAAGGGCGAGGGCACGGACGACGTGGTCGGCACCTTCCAGGACGCCATCACCAACGTGAAGTCGGCCGGCCAGCAGGGCGGCGCCAAGGTCACCGACCAGATCCCGTCCCTGGGCCAGCTCACGGGCGGCTGATCCCCCGTCGGCCCACCCCGTGGACGACAGAGCTGTGCCCCGGACCGTACGGTCCGGGGCACAGCTCTGTCGTGGACTGCGTCAGACCTGCTGCGTGGGGTTCGCGACGGGGGCGGCAGCGGGCGCGGGCGTCGTGCCGGCCGCCTCGTACGCGGGCGGCGCAGGCGGCGGCGCCATCATCGGCTGCGGGGCGGCGGGAACCCTGCTCCGGGCGGCCAGCCCGCGGAAGAAGTTGATCACCATCAGGACCGGCAGGATGAACGCCTTGAAGAAGATGACGTACCCGCCGCCGTCGAAGATGAATCCGAGGTAGATGCCGTAGCCGGTGAAGGCGAGACCGGCGAGCACGTTGAAGGCACGCCAGCCGCCGCTGAGGCCGGCGGAGTTGACCGCACCGATGATGATCATCGCGACGCCGCTGATGATCAGCAGTACGACGTACCAGGAGAAGAGCGGCTCGGCGCTGAAGTCGAGGTTCACTGAGATTCCCGTATGCAGATGTGACGATCGAGTGATCGCGGGGACAGGCGCGTACGGTACCGGTCCCCACGAACATTCATGCGTTTTATTTACCTGCGCTTGGGAAAGCAGTTCGCCCCACCGGCGGGGCCGGTGGGGCGAACTGGTGAAGGGTGCCGGGACGGTCAGCCGCGCTGGATGCCGCTGGTGTCCTGGAGGACGCCGCGACGGCCGTCCTGGGTCTGGGCGACGAGGGACTGGCCGTGCTGGTCCACCGCCAGGTACCAGGTGCCCGGGGTGAGTTCGGCGATCGGGGAGCCCGAGCCGTCCTCGGCGTACAGCGGGCGCGCCACCGGCACCGCGAACCAGAACGCCGCGAACTCCGCCGCGGGCTGCTGCTGCGGCTGCTGCTGTTGCGGGTAGCCGTACTGCGGCGCACCGCCGTCGAAGGGCTGCTCCGGGGCGGGTTGCTGCCCGGGGTAGCCGTAGCCGGTCTGTCCCGGCTGCTGGGCGCCCGGGTAGGGCTGGCCCGGCTGACCGTACGGCTGCGGCTCCTGCGGGCGCGGCGCCGGCAGCAGACCCGCCTTGAGGGCCGGCAGGCCCTGCAGGGAGAGCAGTATCACCGCGGCCAGCGCGGCGGCGGCGATGAAGGACAGGTAGGCGCCGGCGCCCAGCTCCCACGCCTCCTGACCGTTGAACAGCGACCACAGCGCGTCCCACGCCGCGGCGACCGCGAGCACCGCGCCCCACTGCTCCAGGCCGATGCCGAGCACCTTGCGGCCCTCGGGCTGGAAGCGCGCGGCGACGAACAGACCCGCCGCGATCAGGCCGAGCAGGTGCACCGACGGCAGCAGCGGGAACAGCTCGCTCTTCCACGCGCCGGCCCCGCACGCGTCGGAGCTGCATCCCTTGAGCGTGTAGAAGTTCAGGAACGAGGCGATCAGCAGCAGGAGCGCCGCGCCGATCACCGCGCCGTCTCCTCGGGTGAGGGAGCGGTTATTCACTAGGGGTCCTTCTCAGTCGTCTCGTCGTCGCTCTAGCCACGTGGTTCCCCATCGTATGGGGGGTGTTGCCGGCGGATGCGCCCGGTACGGCCTCCGGTGACAGGATCGGGACCCAACGCTCACCTGCCGCTCACCCACGGCCCTCCAAGTACGCCGTGATGCCGTCCGCGATACCCTGCGCGGCCTTCTGGCGCCATGCCGCGCTGGACAGCAGCGCCGCGTCCTTGGGGTCGCGCATGTTGCCGCACTCGATGAACACCTTCGGCACCCTGCTGAGATTGAGCCCGCCCAGGTCGCCGCGGACGTCCAGGCCCGTGCCGTGGCCGATGTAGTTGGACGGCTTCGTGGCGGTCGCCTGCTTGAAGTGGTTCTTGAGGGCGGTGCCCAGCAGCCGCGAGGGCTTGACGATCGCCCGGGTGTCCGCGACGCCCTTGTGGACGGAGGCGGGCAGGATGACGTGGAAGCCGCGGTTGCCGGCCGCCGAGCCGTCGGCGTGCACCGACACCACCGCGTCGGCCTTCGCGTTGTTGCCGATCCGGGCCCGCTCGTCGATGCACGGGCCGTAGGGGCGGTTGCCGTCCTGGGTGTACTTCACCGTCGCCCCCCGGGCCGCGAGCAGCTTGCGCACCCGACGGGACACGTCCAGCGTGTACGACGCCTCCGGGTACCCGGCGTTGGTGGCCGTACCGGTGGTGTCGCACTCCTTGCGGGCGGTGCCGATGTCGACCTTGCGGGCGATCTGGCTGGTGTGCCGGTTGTTCGTGGGGTTGTGGCCCGGGTCGAGCACGACGACCCGGCCCGCAAGCGGCTTGGTGGTCTGGGTTTTGGCGTCCGACGTTCCGGGCGAGTGCGGGGAGCCCGACGGCAGCGCCGCCACGCTCTGGGGGACGTCGCGGTCGCGCCCCTGGTCCGAGGGGTCGCTCGTCGCGCCCCACACCAGCCACGCCGCCGCACATGTCGGCACCAGCGCCGCGGTCACGACCACGGCGGTGCTGCCCATCGTCTTGAACACGTCCGCGATGCTATCGGCCGGGCGGGATTGCCGGGCCCGTACGCCGCAGGACATGCAGTGAACCGGTCACGGAGAGTTCGGTGAACGCCCCCGACTCCAGGGCCCGGCGGTAGATCCGCCACGGCGCCTGACCGCCGTCGGCGGGGTCCTCGAACACGTCGTGGATCACCAGCAGGCCGCCCTCGGCGAGATGCGGCACCCAGCCCTCGTAGTCGTTCGTGGCGTGCTCGTCGGTGTGGCCGCCGTCGACGAAGACCAGGCTCAGCGGCTTCCCCCACACCGCGGCCACCTGCGGGGAGCGGCCCACGACCGCGATCACGTACTCCTCCAGGCCGGCGGCGTGCAGCGTCCGCCGGAACGCCGGCAGCGTGTCCATCCGGCCCACCGCGGGATCGACCAGCGTCGGGTCGTGGTACTCCCAGCCGGGCTGCTGCTCCTCGCTGCCGCGATGGTGGTCGACGGTGACGGCGACGGTCTTCGCCTCCCGCGCGGCGGCGGCCAGCAGGATCGTGGACCGGCCGCAGTAGGTGCCGACCTCCAGCAGGGGCAGCCCGGGCAGCCGCGTGGCCGCGTCCACGGCGGCGGCGTACAGCGCGAGGCCCTCGTGCGGGGGCATGAATCCCTTGGCCGCGGTGAACGCGGCGAGCGCGTCCGCGGGGGGTTGGGGGGTGGGCATGCCCCCATCGTGCCCTACCGTACGACCGGGCTTTCCCCCCGCCCTCCCGCCCTCCCCCAACCCGGCGCGGTTCGGCTGTGGGGACCCCCACGGCGCTCGCGGTTTACCCCCACATCAATCGGCATCGACACCGCGGTCGCCGCTGCCCCTCCCGCAGCTACGGCTGGGGGAGACCCCGCCACACCCCCTCCGGGTGGGTGGGGCGACTGACGGCCGGTGGGGGTGGTGTCTGGGGTGTGACGGGTGGGCATTCGTGGGCGCTGCGCCAACGGCTGCCTGCGCACGGTCCCGTCCATAACCCCCCACCGGGGATCAGGCGCGAACCCTACGGAGGGGGCGGGGGTGTTGGGGCACCCCCGGCCGAAGGCTGGAGGAGGGCGGGGGGGGAAAACTTAGAGCCACCCGTTGTGGCGCGCCGCCCGCACCGCCTCCGTGCGGTTCCGCGTCCCCGTCTTCCCGATCGCGGAGGACAGATAGTTCCGCACCGTGGACTCCGAGAGCCGCACCCGCGTCGCGATGTCCGCGACCGTCGCCCCGTCGACGGCCGCGTTGAGGACGTCCTTCTCGCGCGCGGTCAGCGGGCTCGGCCCCGTGCTGAGGGCGGCGACCGCGAGGGCCGGGTCGATGACCTGGTGCCCGGCCAGGACGCGGCGGATGGCCGCGGCCAGCTCCTCGACGGGGCCGTCCTTGACGAGGAAGCCCGCGGCGCCGGCGTCCATCGCGCGGCGCAGATAGCCGGGGCGGCCGAAGGTGGTGAGGATGAGGACCTTGCAGGAGGGCAGCCGCTCCCGCAGTTCCGCCGCCGCGTCGAGCCCGCTGCGGCCGGGGAGCTCGATGTCGAGCAGCGCGACGTCCGGCCGGGCCTCCAGGGCGGCGGCCACGATCTCGTCGCCCGCGGCGACCTGCGAGACGACCTGCATGTCGTCCTCCAGGTCGAGCAGCAGCGCGAGGGCGCCGCGCATCATGCCCTGGTCCTCCGCCAGCAGGACCCTCACGAGACTGTCGGCGCTGCTCATGCGGCCTGTTCCTCCTCGACCGGAAGCTCCGCGACCACCCGGAAGCCGGTACGGGACGCCGCTCCCGCCCGCAGGGAGCCGCCCGCCGCGGCCAGCCGCTCGGTGAGGCCCTTCAGGCCCGAACCGGAGGTGACCGGCTCCGAGCCCACGCCCTGCCCGTCGTCGGTGATCTCCAGCCGTACCTGCCCGCCGCCGCTGGCCAGTGCGATACGGCAGGAGGCCGCGCCGCTGTGCCGTACGACGTTGGTGACCCCTTCCCGTACGACCCAGCCCAGCAGCGCCTCGGTCTGCGGCGGCAGGGGCGGGCCGGTCTCCACGACGACCGCTTCGACGCCGGCCGCGGTGAGCGCCGAGCGGGCCCGGTCCAGTTCGGTGGACAGGCTGCCCTCGCGGTAGCCGGTGACGGCCTCGCGGATCTCGGTGAGGGCCTGCCGGCCGACCGCTTCGATGTCGGCGACCTGGGCCAGGGCGGCGTCGATGTCACGAGGGGCGAGCCGCCGGGCGGCCTCGGACTTCACGACGACCACCGAGAGGGTGTGGCCCAGCAGGTCGTGCAGGTCGCGGGAGAAGCGCAGGCGCTCCTCGGCGACGGCGTGCCGGGCCAGTTCCTGCCGGGTGGCGCGCAGTTGCGCGATGGCGTCGAAGAGCCGCAGCATCGCCGCCGTCACCAGGCCCGAGATCAGTGAGCCGTAGCCCACGGAGACGCCGTTCCACAGATCGGCGCTGCGCCAGCCGGAGACCAGGCCCGCGGACAGGGCGAGGCCGACCAGGACGAGGCCCATGTGACGGCCGCGCACGACGATCCCGACGGCCAGCGACAGCAGCGGGAAGAACAGCAGCCAGCTGCCGCCGTAGCCGATGGCGAGCGCGTACGTGAGGGCGCCCAGCGGGAGCAGCAGCAGTCGCGGCACCCCGAGCGCCACGGCTCGGGGCTTGAAGGCGGTGAACGCGACGGCTACGTAGAGGGAGTTGAAGGTCAGCAGGCCGAGCCCGCCGAGCCAGGGGTTGGACGCCTCGCCCTGGAGGAGGTGGGAGAGCGCGCCCACGCCCATCAGCAGCCAGGGCAGGAAGCTCAGGGGGGTGGGGGCCTTGAGGTCCTCGATCGCCTCCGAGATGTCCCGCGGGCCGCGCGGGCGCCGCCGCTCCCACGCGCGCCAGGCGCGGGACGTCCACGGCGCCCGTGCCGTCCCGCACTCCTCGGACATCGTCATGGCCGTCCCGCCTTCCTCGTGCGTGCCTCGTGGCGTGTTCATCACACGGTGCGTGCCGAGCGACGGTACGCGTACACCGCGTACGCGCCGAACGCCGCTGTCCAGCCCGCCAGTACCACCACCGTGCCCAGGTGCGGCGCGGTTCCGCCGGTGACGCTCCAGCCGAGCTCCCCGAAGCGGTGGGACGGGGTCCAGCGGGAGACCGCCCGCAGCCAGCCGGGGAAGAGCGAGGTGGGGAACCACAGGCCGCCGACCACGGACAGGCCCAGGTTGCAGGCGACGTTGACCACGCCGGTGGTCTGCGCGGTCAGCCGGTAACCGTTGCCGAGCCCGAGCAGGGTGAACGGCGCGGTGCCGGCCCACAGCAGGGCGGCGACCGCCGCCCACTGCCACGGCCGCAGGTCGACGCCGTTGACGATGCCTCCGGCCAGCAGGACGGCGATGAGCGAGGGGAGCACGGTGACCGAGCCGCTGAGGCAGCGCCCGACGACCACCTGGGACGGCGACATCGGGGTGATGCGCAACTGGCGCAGCCAGCCGTGCCCCTTGTCCTCCGCGACACCGGTGCCGGCGGCCAGGGCCGAACCCAGCGCCCCGTACGCGGCCATGCCGATCATCGAGGCCAGCGCGGCGGCCTTGTCCTCATCGGAGCCGGAGACGCCGAGGTTGGTGAAGAGCAGGTACATCATGACCGGCATGCCGATCCCGAAGATCACGTATCCGGTGTCCCGCAGGGTGCGGCGGATCTCCAGCGCGACGTAGGCGAGCAGCATCAGACGGTCTCCTCGGTGAGATCGGTCGGGGCGGTGAGCGGGCCGGCCGGCGTGCCGTCGGCGTTCCGCGAGGTGAGGGTGAGGAACGCGTCCTCCAGACTGGCCGCGGTGACCTCCAGGCCGCGGATCATGCCGCGTTCCGCGAGCGCGACCACGGTGGCGTCGGAGTCCGAGCTGCGCAGGTGGGCACGGTCGCCGCGGACCTCCACGGAGACCACGCCGGGCAGTCGCCGCAGGCCCTCGGTGGCGGCGCCGGCCAGGTCGAGGGCGACCAGGTTGCCGCCCACCGCGCGCTTGATGCGCTCGCCGCTGTCGTCGGCGACGATCCGGCCGCGGTCGATGACGACGATCCGGTTGGCGTTCTCGTCCGCCTCCTCCAGGTAGTGCGTGGAGAACAGGATCGTGTTGCCGTGCGCGGCGTAGGCCCGCATGGAGTCCCAGAAGGCGCGCCGTGCCTCGACGTCGAGGGCGGCGGTCGGCTCGTCCAGCACGACCAGTTCGGGGTTGCCCGCCAGGGCGACCGCGAAGCGCACGCGCTGTGCCTGGCCACCGGAGAGCCGGTCGGCCCGGCGGTCGGCGAAGTCGGTGAGCCCGGCCAGTTCCAGGGACTTGGCGACGGGCAGCGGATCGGGGTAGGTGCGGGCCACGAAGGTGAGCAGCTCCCGCACGGTGACCCGGGGGATCGGCCGGCCGTCCTGGAGCATCGCGCCGACCCGTCCGGCCCGCACCGCCTCCTGCGGGGTGCCGCCGAAGAGCCGGACCTCGCCGCTGTCCGGGGTGTCGAGCCCCAGCAGGAGGCTGATCGAGGTGGACTTGCCCGCCCCGTTGCGACCGAGCAGGGCCACGGACTCACCGCGCCGGATCTCCAGGTCCACCTCGTCCACGGCGCGCACCGCGCCGAAGGTCTTGACCGCCCGGGTGAAGCTCACAGTCGTCGTCATGCCCACGACGGTACGGGGGGAGGACCGGGCAGGGGCAGAGGGGAAAGTACGCGGTTCCCCGGGACAAATGTCATGGGAGGCGCGGTGACTGACGGAATGTCAGCTCATCGGCAGGACGGGCGGGCGGCCTCCGCGAGACCCTCGCGGAGGCCGGGGTACCGCTCGCTCAGCGCAGGTGGGAGGTGTCGTTGAACAGCCGCACCGAGGCGTTGCCGTCCGCGAAGTACGCCACCGCGGAGAGCGCCGCCGCCGACAGTTCCATGCGGAACAGCGACTCCGGCGGCGCGTTCAGCGCGAGTCGCAGGAGCGTCTTGACCGGAGTGACGTGCGTGACGACCAGGACGGTGCGGCCCGCGTAGCGCGCGATCATCTTGTCGCGGGCGAGGGCGACCCGCCGCGCGGTGGAGGCGAAGCTCTCGCCGCCGGGCGGCGCGACCTTGGGCGAGGCCAGCCAGGCCGTCAGCTCCTGCGGGAAGCGCTCCTTGACCTCGCCGAAGGTCAGCCCCTCCCAGGCGCCGAAGTCCGTCTCACGCACGCCGTCCTCGATGCGCACGTCGAGGCCGAGCCGCTGCGCGACGATCTCCGCGGTCTGCCGGGTGCGCTTGAGCGGGGAGGACACGACGGCCTGGACGGTGCCACGGTCGGCCAGCAGGTCCGCCGCCCGGCGCGCCTGCCACAGCCCCTTCTCCGACAGCTCCGGGTCGGTGCCGCCGCTGCCGGAGAATCGCTTCTCCGGGGTGAGCGGGGTCTCGCCGTGCCGCAGCAGCACGAACGTGGTCGGGGTGCCCATGTCGGCGTCGCCCCAGCCCACCGCGGTCCCGGACTCGCCGAGCGGCTCGGGGTCGTCGTCCACCGCCGCCGGCACGACGGCCTCCGCCGCGGGGGCCGCAGCCGTCGCGAGGGCGGCCGTGGACCGGCTCGGCTCCCACTGCCGGCCCCGCTTGCCCGCGTCCATCGCCTCGTTGGCCAGCCGGTCGGCGTACTTGTTCTTCTCGCGCGGGATCCACTCGTAGGTCACCTGCGCGGGCGGCAGGACCGAGCGGGCCTCGGCGGCGAGCGGGCGCATGTCCGGGTGCTTGATCTTCCAGCGGCCCGACATCTGCTCCACGACGAGCTTGGAGTCCATCCGCACCCGCACCTGCGCCTCGGGGTCGAGCGCCCGGGCGGCCCGCAGACCGGCGATCAGACCCCGGTACTCGGCCACATTGTTGGTGTGCGTGCCGATGAACTCGGCGGCCTCGGCGAGCACTTCGCCCGTGGCGGTGTCGCACACCACGGCACCGTACCCGGCCGGGCCCGGGTTGCCCCGGGACCCGCCGTCGGCCTCTACGGTGAACGTCCGGGCCATTACAGGCCGGACTCGGGCGTGCGGACCAGGATGCGGCGGCAGTTCTCGCAGCGCACGATCGCGTCGGCCGCCGCCGTGCGCACCTCGTTCAGCTCGGTGATGTTCAGCTCCAGCCGGCAGCCCTCGCAGCGCTTCTGGTAGAGCCGGGCCGCGCCGACGCCGCCGGACTGCGCCCGCAGCTTGTCGTAGAGCTTCAGCAGGTCGGCCGGGACCGCACCGGCCATGATCTCCCGCTCCTTGGCGGCCGTCATGCCCTCGGCGTCGATCCCGCGCTGGGCCTCGTCCCGCCGGGTCTCGGCCTCACCGGCCTTGGCCTGCACCGAGTCCAGGCGCCCGGTCAGCTCCTGGACCCGCTCCTGGAGGGACTCGCGGCGCTCCATGACATCCAGGACGACGTCCTCCAGGTCGCTCTGCCGCTTGGCCAGCGAGACGATCTCGCGCTGGAGGTTCTCCAGGTCCTTCGGCGAGGAGACGGCGCCGGAGTCCATCCGCTCCTGGTCGCGGACGGCGCGCTTGCGCACCTGGTCCACGTCCTGCTCGGCCTTGATCTGCTCGCGGGCGGTGTCGCTCTCCTCGGTCTGGGCGGCGACCAGCAGGTCGCGCAGCTGCGTCACGTCGGAGGAGAGGCGCTCGATCTCCGCGTGTTCGGGAAGGGTCCGGCGCTTGTGGTCCAACTGCGCGATGCGCGCGTCGAGTGCCTGGACCTCGAGGAGTCGGATCTGGTCTGCGGGCGCGGCGTTCAGCGGGGGGCTCCTGAGGTCGTGGGTTCGAGGGAGACGTGCGGGACGTGCGGAGGGGCAGTGGCGGTGGCGTGGGCCGTCCACGGGTCGGTGACGGCGTGCGACACATGGGTGCGCACGTCCCAGCCGTTCCGTTCCGCGACCTCGTCGAGCCGGCGCGCGGCCTGCTCGCACCAGGGCCACTCGGTCGCCCAGTGGGCGGCGTCGACGAGTGCCGGGGGGCCTGCCTGCTGCGCCTCCGACACCGGGTGGTGGCGCAGGTCGGCCGTCACGTAGACATCGGCCCCGGACCTGCGCACGTCGTCGAGGAAGCTGTCGCCGCTGCCGCCGCACACCGCGACGGTGCGCACCTGCCGCCGGGGGTCGCCCGCGACGCGCAGCCCGGTCGCCGTCACCGGCAGGCCGCGGGCCGCCCGCTCGGCGAACTCCGCCAGCGTCATCGGCTCCGGCAGTTCGCCGAGCCGGCCGGCGCCGCGGCGCCCGGCCGGGTCCGTCGGGTCCGGCACCAGGGGGCCGGTGACGCGCAGTCCGAGGGCGGCCGCGAGGGCGTCCGAGACCCCGGGGTCGGCGCGGTCGGCGTTGGTGTGGGCGACGTGCAGCGCGACGTCGTTCTTGATCAGGGAGTGCACCACGCGGCCCTTGAAGCCGGTCGCGGCCACCGTCGTGGTGCCGCGCAGCCAGAGCGGGTGGTGCGTGACGAGCAGATCGGCGCCGAGGCGGATCGCCTCGTCGGCGACCTCCTGGACCGGGTCGACCGCGAAGAGCACCTGCCGGACCTCGGCGTCCGGGTCACCACAGACCAGGCCGACGGCGTCCCACTGCTCGGCCCACTCCGGCGGCCAGAGGACTTCGAGGGCGGCGATGACGTCGGACAGTTTCGGCACGGGGTCGAGGTTACCGCGCCGGTACCGGGCGGCAGGAATTCCCGGCTGGTCATGAGCACACCGAACGCACGAAGTCCGACGGAACCGGACGAGAGCCACCCTTATGTGTGAAGCACACCGACTCGTGTCGGGCGGCTGCGCGTGCGAAAACTAGCGTCGTGGTCAGGAGGTGAGCCACACCGATGACAGCCTGCGCAACCGAGACCGGCACCGGCGCCGGCGCCGTGCCGCGGGCCGGGTTCACGATCGCCGCGGACGGCTCCTACGCCGCGTGCCTGGTCCGGACGCCCGACGGCGGGGACGGCTGGTACCCCGAGCGCTGGACGCTCGGCGGGCCCGAGCCGTACACCGTGCCGCTGCCCGGCAACCAGCCCGAGGAGGAGTGCTCCGAGGTGCTGCCGCTGCCCGACGGCCGGGTCCTCATCCGCCGTCGCGTCGCCGACCGGCACGACGTCGCGCTGCTCTACCCGACCGGTCCCGGCACCGGCGAACTGCTGCTCGGCTCGGTCCCGGACGGCCCGGGCGGCCAGGACAGTGAGGTGCGCCTGCTGCCGCCGCCCGCGTCCGGGCTCGCGTTCGCCCTCGCCTACGACCCCGTGGTCACCCGCACCTCGGTGTGGCTGGTCCACGACGGCAGCGACGGCCCGCCACGCAGGCTCGCGGAGATCCACGGCCGCTGCGGGGGCGGCGCGTGGCTCGACCGGGCGGGCGGTGTGCTCGCCCTGGACCGCGAGACGGACGGGACGGTCAAGACCGTCGCTGTGGACCTGCGGGGCGGCGGCGCGGTCAGCCCGCTGCTGCAGATCACCGATGACAGCAACGACCGGCTGCTGCTCGCCGAGCCCGACAGCGGACTCCTCATAGTCCGCAGCGACGCCACCGGTGAGGACCGCATCGGCTGGGGCGTGCTCAGCAGCAGGCAGCCGATGCGGTTCGCGGAGTGCCTGCGCGTCCCCGACGCCGTCCTCACCCCGTTCGCCGCGCAGCCGGGCCAGGTGCTGATGCCCGAGTCCTGCGCGGTCGCGCTGCGTGCCGACGGCCCGCACGGCACGTCGCTGGCGGTCTGGCGGCCGGGGGAGCGCCGTGCCACCTGGCTCAACGCCCCCGAGGGCTGGCTCGCCGGGACCGGTATGTGGTCGCCGCGGGGTGTGCTGCGGCTGCCGTACGCGTGCGTGCACTGTCCCTGCGGCATCGTCGACTACGACGCCCCCGCGCCGCTTCCGCCGTCCCTGACCGCCGTTCCCGAGGGGGCCTCGGAGCCCGCGCCGGAGGAGTCCAGGAGCAGCCCGGTCCTTCCTCTGCAGAAGGCGCCGCTGGCGGCTGGATCATGACCGGTAGACTCCGACCGGGGGCTGCGCTGCCATTTCGGCGTGCGGTGGTACGACGGCGCGTCGGCAGCACGGTTCCTGCGCCCCGTAAGCCACCGACAGAGAGTCCTCGCATGTCAGACTCCCGATTCGAGAACGCCGCCGCGAGCCGGCAGGACGCGGCCGATCTCCATGGTCGCCACCGCGGCCCCGCCTCCTCCGAAGAAGTGCCCGCCGCGCCGCACGGCAGGCACCGCCGCATGGAGGCGTCCGGCGACGACGACTGAGCCGGACGGAACGTTCAGGCTCCCCGCAGACCGGCCGCCGTCCGCGCCAGCGCGCGGACGCGGGGCCAGTCGCGGGACCGGAGCGCGTCCCGCGGGACCATCCAGCTCCCGCCGACGCAGGCCACGTTCGGCAGCGCCAGGTACTCCGGCGCACGGGCCTGGTCGATGCCCCCGGTGGGGCAGAAGCGCACATCCGGCAGCGGCGAGGCCAGTGCCCTGAGGTACGCCGTGCCGCCCGCGGCCTCGGCGGGGAAGAACTTCAGCTCTGTCACGCCGCGTTCGGCCAGCGCCACCACCTCGGACGCGGTCGACACCCCCGGCAGATACGGCACCCCCGTCGCCCGCGCGGCGCCGAGCAGCCGCTCGGTCCAGCCGGGACTGACCAGGAACCGCGCCCCGGCGTCCACCGCCGCGGCTGCCTGCTCCTCCCGCACCACGGTCCCGGCCCCGACGAAGGCCTCGGGCACCTCTCGGGCGACGGCCCGGATCCCGTCCAGCGCGGCGGGAGTCCGCAGCGTGATCTCCACGACCGGCAGCCCGCCGTCCACCAGGGCCCTGGCCAGCGGCACCGCGTCGGCGGCGTCCTCCAGCACGACGACGGGGATCACGGGGGCGCGGTCGAGCAGCATGCCCGGGATGCTGCCGGGGCGACGCGACTGGCGCAACAGTCGTTGCAGCCCGCGCAACGCCGGTGTCTCAGTGGACGTCCGTCACCAGCACGTCGATGCGCCCCGGACCCTGCACCTCCACCCGGAAGCCCAGCTCCCGCAGCGCGTCGGCCAGTTCGGCCGGGCCGCCCGGCCGGGCCCCCGACTCCAGCAGGGCGCGCACCATGCGCCCCTTCGTCGCCTTGTTGAAGTGGCTGACGACCGTCCGGGTCTCGGCCTGCACGACCCGCACGGTCGCCGTCCGCCCGGCCAACGCGCCCTTCGGCTTCCACGCCGCCGCGTACGCCGACGACCGCAGGTCCAGCACGAGGCCACCACCGGCGGCCTCCGCCGCCTCCGGCAGGACGTCCGTCATCGCGTCCCGCCAGAATGTGCCGAGCGCCCCCGTCGCGGGCAGCCTGACGCCCATCGAACAGCGGTAGGCCGGGATCGCGTCCTTGACGCCGACCGCGCCCCACAGCCCCGAGAAGATCAGCAGCGAGCGCGCCGCGCGCCGCTTCGCCGCCGGGCTGAGCGTGGCCAGGCCCAGCGCGTCGTACAGCACCCCGGTGTAGATCTGCCCGGCCGGGCGCGCAGGAGCACGGTGCAGCCCGGCGTTGCGGGCCACCTCGCCGCGCAGGCCGGGGCTGAGACCCAGCACGTCGGCCGCCTTGAGTACGGCGTCGGCGTCGTCGCTCGCGCACAGCCCCACCAGCTCGTCCAGCACCGTGCGCCGCGCGGCGGTGAGTCCGGGCAGCGACAGGGCGTCCAGGTCCACGGCCTTCCCGGTGGCGGGAGCGGCCTTGCCCTCGGACGGCGGCAGCAGGACGAGCACGGTGGTTCTCCTTCACGTTCTCCTGTGTTCGTGAAGCCTACGGCCGCCGGAATTACGCTCGCTCCATGCCTCGTCGCCCCCTGCGCGTGAAGGCCGCCGACGGCGAGCCGCTGCGGAACGCGCTCAGTGCCCTGCGTACCGAACTGCACGTGCCCGCCGCCTTCCCGCCCGCCGTGCTCGCGGAGGCGGAACAGGCGGCCCGCACACCGGGCGTGAACGGCCACGAGGACGCCACCGGCCTGCCGCTGTTCACCATCGACCCGCCCGGCTCGCGCGACCTCGACCAGGCGATGCACCTGGCCCGCCGCGACGGCGGCTGACGCGTGCACTACGCGATCGCCGATGCCGCCGCCTTCGTCGCACCCGGCGGCGCGGTCGACACGGAGGCCCAACGCAGGGTCACCACGCTCTACTTCCCCGACGTCCGCGTCCCGCTGCACCCCACCGTGCTCAGCGAGGACGCCGCCAGCCTCCTGCCCGGCCGGGACAGGCTCGCCGTGCTGTGGCGCATCGACCTGGACGCGGACGGCGGCGTCACCGGCGTCGACGTCCGCCGCGCCCGGGTGCGCAGCCGCGCCCGGCTCGACTACGCGGAGGTGCAGCGCGACCTCGACGACGGCACCGCCGAGGAACCGCTGGCCCTGCTGCGGACCATCGGCCGGCTGCGCCAGGAACAGGAACGGCGGCGCGTCGGCATCTCCCTCGACGTGTCCGAGCAGGAGGTGGTCGAGCAGGGCGACGGCTACTCCCTGGAGTACCGCGCTCCGCTGCCGGCCGAGTCCTGGAACGCCCAGATCTCGCTGCTCGCCGGTATGGCCGCCGCCGAGCTGATGATCGCCGCGGGCACGGGCATCCTGCGGACGCTCCCGCTCGCCCCGCACGGCGAGGTCGCCCGGCTCAGGAGGGTCACCCAGGCGCTGCACATCGACTGGCCGCACATGACCTCGTACGCCGAGCTGATCCGCTCCCTGGACCCGGCCGCACCGGGCACGCCGCCTTCCTGCACGAGGCCACCAGCCCTTCCGCGGCGCCGACTACACCCCGTTCTGGCCCGGTCACCCGGCCTCACCGCTGCTGCACGCCGCCGTCGCCGACGCCTACACCCACTGCACGGCGCCGCTGCGCCGCCTGGTCGACCGCTACGCCGGGGAGTTCTGCCTCGCCGCCTCCGCCGGCCGCACCCCGCCGGACTGGGTCACCGGCGCCTACCGCGACCTGCCGCAGCGGATGCGCACCGGCTCCCAGCTCGCCGCCCGCATAGAGGGCGCCTCCGTCTCCGTCGTCGAGGCCGCCCTCCTCAAGGACCGGGTGGGCGACGTCTTCGACGCCTACGTCATCGACGTCCGCGAGAACGACCCCACCGCCGGCACCGTCCATCTGTGCGACCCCGCCGTCGTCGCCCGTGTCAGGGGCGGCAGCGTGCGCCTCGCCGAGGCCGACGTGGAACGGCACACGCTGCTTTTCGCCCCGGCATGATCGCCGGGTAACATGGCGGCACGGCAGACGAGCCGAGTGGACGGCCGCGTCAGGACCACGGTCCTGCCGAGGAACGTCCGGGCTCCACAGGGCAAGGTGGTGGGTAACGCCCACCCGGGGTGACCCGCGGGACAGTGCCACAGAAAACAGACCGCCGGGAGCCGCAAGGCACCCGGTAAGGGTGAAACGGTGGTGTAAGAGACCACCAGTGCCCAGGGTGACCTGGGCAGCTAGGTAAACCCCACCTGGAGCAAGGTCAAGAGGGGCGCTGTAACAGGTGCTCTGCGCGGACGTTCGAGGGCTGCCCGCCCGAGTCCGCGGGTAGACCGCACGAGGCCGGCGGCAACGCCGGTCCTAGATGGATGGCCGTCGCCCGGCCGGCCGCGAGGCCGACCGGGACACAGAACCCGGCGTACGGCTCGGCTCGTCTGCCGCTTCGCGTACGCCGGGCCCGGCCGGCGCTCTCAGTGGAAGCGCTTGACGAATCCGAGCGCGGTCTCGGCGACTTCGCGCCAGCCGCTGTCGATGGTCAGCGAGTGACCGCGGCCGGGGATCTCGGTGACCTCGGTGACGGCGTGCTCGTTGCGGTGCTGCTTCTTGTGCGAGGCGTGGGTGACGGCCCACGGCACGGTGTGGTCCTTCTCGCCGGAGACCAGCAGCAGCGGACCGCGCTCCGCGGTCTCCGTGTCGACCTTGGTCCCGCTCCACGGGTTGAAGTCGGCGACGGCGGCCTGGAACAGCGGCTCGCCGGGTGCGGGCACGGCGAATGTCCCGTACAGCTCGCGCGCCTCCTCCTCGCTCACCGCGTTGGCGAAGGCGTAGCGGAACCGGTCGTAGGTCAGCGGCACCGTGCGGTGGAAGTCGGCCGGATTGCCGAGGACCGGGCCGCCGAGCGCAGCGAGGAGAACGGCAGCGGCAGCACGCCCTGGAACGGCGCGGGATCGATGGCGACCGATGCGGCCGACAGGCCGCGTCCGGCGAGGATCCGGGTGATCAGGCCGCCGAAGGAGTGGCCTATGACGGCCGGCTTGCGGTCCAGCCCGCCGATGAGGCCGGCGAAGTGGTCGGCGACCTCTGGCGACCCCCTTGCGGGCGAAGACCTCGGGATGGGCGTTGGCCTCCTCCACGGTCTCCGGGTCGTCGGGCCATCCGGGGGTGACCGGGGTGTACCCGGTCTCCTCGAACAGGGCGGCCCAGCGGTCCCGGCCACTGGGCAGCAGCCAGAGCCCGTGGACGAAGACGACCGGGGGCCGGCCCGAGGCCTCGGCCTGCTCGATCCGCTCGGCGTCGTCTGCGGCGGTCACGGGAACCACTCCTGTTCGCGAGGGGGTTGGCGGCCCTCACCCTCGCAAACGCCGCCGGGCCCAGGGGGCCCGGCGGCGTGGATGTGCACGGTGCGAACAGATCCCGGCACCGTGGGAGGAGATCAGCAGTTCTTGTAGTCCGAGCGTGTGCTGTTGTAGCCGCAGGTGTCGGCCTTGGCGCCGCCGGCCTTGCGCAGGGTCGCGGTGTCCTTGTCGTTGTTCCAGACGTACCAGTCGCGGTTCTGGAAGCGGTTGCCCGCGGTGTTGCGGCCCGGGCCCGTGTGGACCTTGACGGTCTTGCCGGCGCCGAGGGAGTAGGCGCCGAAGGTGTACGTGTGGCGGGACGCGTCGGTGAGCGTCCAGCCCTTCAGGCTGACCGCGCGGGACGTGGAGTTGGTGATCGTGACCCACTCGGCGTTGAGGCTCGCGTCGGAACCGCGGTCGGCGCCGGGGCTGTTGTAGTAGATCTTGGCGAGGTGGACGGAGCCGGCGGCCTCGGCGGCGGGGGCCGCGAGGGTGAGCGTGGCGGCGGTCGCGGATATCGCCGTGAGCAGGCAGGTCAGCGTGGTACGGGTGCGCATGATGCGGGTTCCCCCCAAGGGTGGCGCGAATTCGATGGGTCAGCGTACAGAGAACGTGCACGAACAGCGCACGGAATCTTCACATGTGGCGGCGGGCGCGTGCGCGGCGCCCTCCGCCGCCCGTCGGCCACGGGTGCGGTCTGCGCCGCGCGGCGACGTCCTCGGCCCAGCCGGTCAGCACGATGGCCGCGCCGATCAGCGGCCAGGCCATGAGGAACTGGAACCAGGTGGCGTCCAGCGGCAGATGGGCCTCGAAGAAGGGCACCTCCCACATGCGGTCGATGAGCGGGACGCTGAGGAACAGCGCGACCTCGTGCCACAGATAGACCGTCACGGCACGGGCGTTGAGCAGCCCCACCGCGCCGTCCGCCACCGGTACGCGGCTCAGCCGGCGCGGGCGGAAGCGGAGCAGCACGAGGACGAAACCGACCGACCACAGCGCTTGTGCGAGCGGGATCTCGCCGAGGTCGAAGCCCTCGTCGGTCGGATGCGTGAGGGCGAACCAGCCGCCCGCCGCGAGGCAGAGCGCCGCCAGGCCCAGCACGGTGCGGGCGCGCAGCGCGTCCAGCCGCCCGTCCCGGTGCGCGAAGCCGAGCAGCCAGCAGGCCCCGAAGGTGGCCAGGTCGACGGCCGGGGTGAGCGCGGGCTCGGTCAGCGGGAGCCGGTCGTACTGGGCCAGGACGACCAGCACCCCGCACACGGCCAGGCAGGCCCTGGGCGCGGCGCGGAAGGCCTTGAGCAGCCACGGCGAGAGCAGGACCAGCCACAGATAGGTGCGGATGTACCACAGCGGGTCCGTCATCTGCTCGGCCCAGGCGATGCGGGGCGGGTCCGCCAGCGGCAGGACCCACAGCAGCATCCGCGGCCAGGAGCGGATGTGCCAGCCGTGCACGAGCATGGCGCCCACGACGACCGCCGCGAACAACCAGTACGGCACGAGCAGCCGCCGCGCCCGGCTGCGCAGCACCGAGGCGGCCGGGCGCTTGAGCGAGTGCGCCATCAGCGAGCCGGCGAGCGCGAACATCACGCCGATGGACGGGAAGGCGAAGGTCAGCCACGCCCAGTTGAAGGTGTGGAAGACCACCACCCGTACCAGGGCCAGCGCCCGGAGCAGGTCGAGATAGCGGTCCCGGCCCCCGCCGCCTCCCCCGGCGGCACCCGCCGTGGCGGCCGCACCGGCCGGGGCTCCGGCGGTCGCGAGGGGAGCGCCGCCCCGCGCCGGCGGCCCGTCCGGGCCGCCCGCCCGGTCCCGCTCCGGCGCGTCGACGGTGACGGTCGCGCCGTGCTCCGCCGCGACGCGGGCGCGCCGCCGCCCGCCCCCGGGACCGGGGACCGGCACGGGTACCGGGGGCGGTCCCGCCGGGCGGCCGCCGCGGGGGTCGTGGGCGTGCATGGGGTCCTCCGGGAAGGGGTGGTCGGACGGGCGGGGTGTCACCGTTCGCTCCCGGCGGCCACGGGCGGGGTGCCGACCTCGCCGGTGCGCCGCAGTTTGTGCCAGCCGAGCCGACCGCCGTTGATCGCGGTGATGCACGACTGCAGCAGCACCAGGTACATCAACTGCCGGTAGAGGACCTGCTGCAGCGGCAGCGGCCACAGGTCCCGCAGCCGCTCCCCGTCGAGCCGGAACGCGTACGCGGCGCACGCCGCCTGCACACCCAGCACCGCGACCCACGCGACCGCGGTGCGAAACGGATCCATGAACACCAGCCCGTAGACCGCGAAGACGTCGATCAGCGGCGCCAGCAGCGGGGCGAGCACCTGGAAGAGCACCACCAGCGGCAGCCCGACCCGGCCGAACCGGCCGGAGTGGCCGCGGTCCAGCACCGCCCCGCGGTGCTTCCACATCGCCTGCATGGTGCCGTAGCTCCAGCGGTAGCGCTGCTTCCACAACTGCCGCACCGTGGACGGCGCCTCGGTCCAGGCGCGGGCCCGCTCGGCGTAGACGACGTGCCATCCGGCCCGGTGCAGGGCCATGGTGACGTCGGTGTCCTCGGCGAGGGTCTCGTCGCTCATGCCGCCCACGTCGCGCAGCGCGTCGCGCCGGAAGGCCCCGCAGGCGCCGGGGATGGTCGGCATGCAGCGCATCAGGTCGTACATGCGGCGGTCGAGGTTGAAGCCCATCACGTACTCGATGTGCTGCCAGCGCCCGATCATCCGGCTGCGGTTGCCGACCTTGGCGTTGCCGGCGACCGCGCCGACCCGCGGGTCGGCGAAGGGCTGGACGAGTTCGCGGACGGTGGCCGGCTCGAAGACCGTGTCGCCGTCCATCATCACGATCAGGTCGTGCCGGGCGTGCGCGACGCCGTTGTTGAGCGCGGCCGGCTTGCCGCCGTTGGGCTGCCGCACCACCGTGACGTCGGGCAGGCCGAGGGCCTCCACGATGTCGGCGGTGCCGTCGCTGGACCCGTCGTCGACGACCACGATCTCGATCGGATGCTCCCCGGAGGCCAGGGAGTTGACCGTGTGGGCGATGCACTCCTTCTCGTTGTACGCCGGCACGATGACGCTGACCGGTTCGGTGACGGCCGGTCCCCAGCGGAAGCCGCGCCTGCGGCGCTGCCGGGCGTGCCGTCGGGCCAGCAGCAGCATCGCGGCGAACCGCGCCAGGACGAGCACGCCCACGGCGGCCAGCAGGACGGCGAGGGCCGGCACGGCGGCCTCGGACAGCTCCACGGCGGCCACGAAGATCCGCCCCTGCCACAACTCCGCCCCGGCGACCGAGTGGTTGGTGGAGCTGGCCCCGACCGCCTCGCCGACCGTCTCGAAGCGGTAGCCGCGCTCTTTGAGCAGCGGGATCAGCCGGTCGAGCGCGGCCACCGTCTGGGAGCGGTCGCCGCCCGCGTCGTGCATCAGCACGATCGCGCCCTTCCCCGGCTTCTTGGGGAGGGAGCCGTCGACGATCGCCTGGACACCGGGCCGGCGCCAGTCCTCGGCGTCCTGGTCGATGAAGGCGGTGACATAGCCCTTGCGGCCGACCTGCTGGACGATCGGCCAGGACAGGTCGTCCAGGGCGTCGGCCGTGGAGGAGTACGGCGGGCGGAACAGCGAACTGTGGATGCCGGCGGCTCCCGCGAGCGCGAGCTGCGTCTGCGACAGCTCGCGGTCGACCCGCCCCGGGGACTGGTACACCAGGTCCGGGTGGGCGAAGGTGTGCACGCCGATCTCATGCCCCTCCCGCACCATCCGGCGGATCAGATCCGGGTGGCGGGCGGCGTTGCTGCCGGTGACGAAGAAGGTGGCCCGCACCTTCTGCCGCCGCAGCACGTCGAGCACCTCCGGCGTCCAGACCGGGTCCGGTCCGTCGTCGAAGGTGAGGGCGATGGTGCGGTCCGGCGTGCGGTACGAGCGCGGGCGGTCGCCGGTGGAGTCCACCACCGGACCGCCGTCCAGTACCGCCTCGGGGACCTGGTCGGTGGCCACCGGCGGGTGCACCCGGTGGTCGGCCTCGAAGTCCCCGCGTACGTAGCCGCCGAGCAGCAGCACGCACACGAGCACGACGAGCGCGAGGACGGGAATGACGAGCCGGGGCCGCAGGGCTATCACGAGCCGCCCTGCGGTTGCTGGTCGGTGCCGTCGGCGGGCGGTACCGCGGGGACGGACGTGGAGGAGCCGGAGGGCTGCGCCGACGCCGAGACCGACGGACCGCCGGACGGGCTCACCGAGGCGCTGGGCGTCGGCGACACCGCGGGCGGGCCGGTCCTGGTCGCGCGCGGCGTGGGGGACGTGCTGGCCTTCGGGCCGGTGCTGCCGGTTGCGTGGCCGGTGGGTGTGGTGCGCGGGCCGGCGGAGGCGGACGTCCGCGGCCGGGCGCTGCCGGACGGGGACGGAGCCGGGCCCGTCCCCGCCCGGAACAGCCCTGCCGGTGCCGGGGGAGCGGCCTGGTCGGCCGGTACGTCGACCTCTCCCGTCCCCGAGGAGCCCGCGTCGTCCGGCGCTGTGCTCGGTACCCCCGGCAGCGGCAACAGCGTCTTCGGCGCGATCGGCGTCGCGCCGGAGAGGCTGAGTACGAGGGCGGCCGTGTAGAGGGAACAGGCGGCGCCGACCGCCCAGCCGGCCCTGCGGACCATGCGGGCCCGTCGCCCGCTGGAATCGACGAAGACGGGCCCGGGCAGCGATATGAGTTCGGTCTCGGGACCGTCGATCCCGGCACCGGCTTCCGGGTCGTCCACGGGCGGTGGTTCTGACCATACGTCACGGTGGTGCTTGGAGAGCATGCCGCAACGTAACGCGACGCAAGCGGGCCTATGGGACGTATTTCGCACTTGACCGATTCCGTAGGCGAATTGGTCGTTCTCTGCCAGGCTCAGCCGCGTCCGATATACGGCATCTCCGTCGCCATCACCGTCGCGAACTGCATGTTCGCCTCCGGCGGGAGGGATGCCATGTGCACGACCGTGCGGGCCACGTTGATCACGTCCATGCGCGGTTCTGGCACGAGGGCGCCGTTCGGCTGCAGGATTCCGTCCGCCATGCGCTCGGTCATGTCGGTCGCGGCGTTGCCGATGTCGATCTGACCGCAGGCGATCCGGTACGGGCGGCCGTCCAGCGACAGCGACTTGGTCAGTCCGGTCACGGCGTGCTTGGTGGCGGTGTACGCGATGCTCAGCGGACGCGGCACGTGCGCGGACAGGGAGCCGTTGTTGATGATCCGGCCCCCCTGCGGATCCTGCGCCCGCATCGCGGCGAACGCCGCCCGCGCGCACAGGAAGGCGCCGTGCAGGTTGACGTCCACGACCGCCCGCCAGTCGTCGTACGACAGCTCGTCCGGCGGGACGGCGGGGGCTCCCCGGCCCGCGTTGTTGAAGAGCAGGTCCACCCGGCCCCAGCGCGCGGCAACGGCGCCGAACAGCGCCTCCACCGCCTCCGGCCGGGTGACGTCCGTCGGGATGACGGCCGTCTCGCCGGCCGCCGTCGCCGCGGTCTCCCGCAGCGCCTCCTCGCGCCGTCCCGCCAGCGCCACCGTCCAGCCGGCGGCCGACAGTTCCCGGGCCACCGCCCGCCCGATGCCCGAGCCGGCGCCGGTGACGACGGCGATCTTCCTGTCCGCGGTCTTGTTGACGTCCATGGCCCCGCAGCGTAGGCGGTGCGACCATGGCGGCATGCCGCCCTACGCAGAGCCCCTGTCCCACAAGGAGATCGAGGACCGCCTGGCCGAGCTGCCCGGCTGGTCCCTGGCCGACGACGGCGCGACCCTCGAGCGCACCTACCGGCTCCCGCATCTGCCGGGGGCGGTCTTCGTGGTGCACATCGCGCAGATCCAGGACGAGGTCAATCACCACAGCGATCTGACGCTCGGGTACAACACGGTCGCCGTCGCCGTCACCACGCACGCCGCCGGCGGCCGGCTCACGAACAAGGACTTCGACCTCGCCCGCCGCATCCAGGACATCGCCCCGGCGCACGGGGCCGCGTAGCGGGTGCGGCGCCGCGTCGGCGCCATCGCGCCCCGGGTGCGCTGCGAAGCGTCGGGGCCTGTCCGTCTGCCGCTCGCGACCGGCGGCTTGGCGCGGTGGTTCTCTCCCCCTCTCGGAGTCATCGGTGATGCCCGGCCTTGGGGCGTGCGTGTGCAAGGGGCTGCGTAGCGGGTGGGTGGCCGGGGGCGTTCGTGCCGCGGTCTGCCGGACCGCGGGGGCCGGTCGCCTGCGACACCCCGCCGGGGGCTTCCCGTGGCGGGGGCCTCGGGCGGTCGGCAGCGACGTCGGGGCTCTTGCCCGCCGTGTCCGGCCGGGTGGTGCCGGGGGGTTGGCGCGGTGGTTCTCTCCGGCCTTGGAGTCGTCGGTGATGCCCGGCCTTGGGGCCGCGTAGCGGGTGGGTGGCCGGGGGCGTTCGTGCCGCGGTCTGCCGGACCGCGGGGGCCGGTCGCCTGCGACACCCCGCCGGGGGCTTCCCGTGGCGGGGGCCTCGGGCGGTCGGCAGCGACGTCGGGGCTCTCGCCCGCCGTGTCCGGCCGGGTGGTGCCGGGAGGTTGGCGCGGTGGTTCTCTCCGGCCTTGGAGCCGTCGGTGATGCCCTTGGGGCTGCGTAGCGGGTGGGTGGCCGGGGGCGTTCGTGCCGCGGTCTGCCGGACCGCGGGGGCCGGTCGCCTGCGACACCCTGCCGGGGGCTTCCCGTGGCGGGGGCCTCGGGCGGTCGGCAGCGACGTCGGGGCTCTTGCCCGCCGTGTCCGGCGGCCGGGTGGTGCCGGGAGGTTGGCGCGGTGGTTCTCTCCGGCCCTTGGAGCCGTCGGTGATGCCCGGCGTTGGGGCTGCGTAGCGGGTGGGTGGCCGGGGGCGTTCGTGCCGCGGTCTGCCGGACCGCGGGGGCCGGTCGCCTGCGACACCCTGCCGGGGGCTTCCCGTGGCGGGGGCCTCGGGCGGTCGGCAGCGACGTCGGGGCTCTTGCCCGCCGTGTCCGGCCGGGTGGTGCCGGGGGGTTGGCGCGGTGGTTCTCTCCGGCCTTGGAGCCGTCGGTGATGCCCTTGGGGCTGCGTAGCGGGTGGGTGGCCGGGGGCGTTCGTGCCGCGGTCTGCCGGACCGCGGGGGCCGGTCGCCTGCGACACCCCGCCGGGGGCCTCCGGCGGTCGGCGCCCCCGCGCTCCGGCTCAGGCCTCGCCGGGGTAGTGGACGCCGATGCGGTCGCGGACCGTGTCGAGCGTCCGCATCACGGCGAGGCTGCCCTCCACCGGCACCAGCGGCGACTCGGTCTCGCCCGCCCGCAGGCAGCGCATGACCTCCATCGCCTCGTGCTGCAGCCCGTGCAGTACACGAGGCCCGCTGCCCGACGGGGCGGCCGGCGGCCCGAAGACCTCCGGCTCGCTGCCCTCGCGGTGCAGCACGAAGTGCTCGGGGTAGAAGAAGCCGCGCGGGAACTCGATCCGTCCCGTCGTCCCGGTCACCACCGCCGTACGGGCCGTGTCGGCCGTCAGCGAGCAGCTCAGCACCGCCATCGCGCCGCTGTCGTAGCCGAGGACCATGCCGGTGGCGTCGTCGACGCCCTCGGGGGTGAGGTGCCCCCAGGCCTGGACCTCGTCCGGTTCGCCGAGCAGCAGATGGGCGAAGGACACCGGGTAGACGCCGAGGTCGAGCACCGCGCCCCCGGCCTGGGCCGGGTCGCGCAGCCGGTGGCTGGGCTCGAAGGGCCCGGCCAGGCCGAAGTCCGCGTGGACCGCCCGGATCTCGCCGATCGCCCCGTCGGCCACCAGGCCGGTGAGCCGGCGGATCACCGGGCTGCAGTACATCCACATCGCCTCCATCAGGAAGCGGCCGTGCCCGCGCGCGAGCTCGGCCAGCTCGCGCGCCTCCACCGCGTTGACGGTGAGCGGCTTCTCGCACAGCACCGCGCGCCCGGCCCGCAGGCACAGTCCCGCGGCGACGCGGTGCGCGGAGTGCGGGGTGGCGATGTACACCACGTCCAGGTCCTCGTCGTCGGCGAGCGCGGCCCAGCTGCCGTACGCGCGGGGTACCTCGAAGCGGTCGGCGAAGGCGCGCGCCGCCCCGGTACTGCGCGAGCCGACGGCGACGAGCTCCGCGTCGTCCTTGAGCTCCCGCAGGTCGCTCGCGAACGCCGACGCGATGCCGCCGGTCGCGATGATGCCCCACCGGATCCTGCGCCCGGATCCGGCGGAAGAGGCGCCGCCGGGCGTACCGACGGAACCACCGACTGAATCACTCACGGATCTGCCCCCACCTGGTCTCACCCACCTTGTGATGGCTGAGAGCATAGAGAACGATTCATCGACCACGGAGACGCAGATGCCGAAAGCCGGCCCGATCCCGCCCGACCAGATATCCACACCGCGGCCGTCAACCCCGGTACGACGCGCCGCAGACCGCCCAGGAGGCCGTACCGGACTGCTGGTGACTTTCGTCCTCGGCGGCCTCACCGCGCTCCCCGCGCTCTCCATGGACATGTACCTGCCGGCACTGCCGCAGGTCACGGAGTCGCTGCGCAGCCCCGCCGTCACGGTGCAGCTCACCTTGACCGCGTGCCTGGCCGGACTCGCCCTCGGCCAGATGGTCGTCGGCCCGATGAGCGACCGCTGGGGGCGCCGCCGGCCGCTGCTGGCGGGCATGGTCCTGTACGTGCTGGCGACCGCCGTGTGCGCGTTCGCCCCGAGCGCCGGGCTGCTGATCGCCTTCCGGTTGCTCCAGGGCCTGACCGGCGCCGCGGGCATCGTCATCGCCCGGGCCGTCGTCCGTGACCTGTACGACGGGGTCGCCATGGCCCGCTTCTTCTCCACGCTGATGCTGATCTCCGGGGTGGCCCCGATCGTGGCCCCCCTCATCGGCGGCCAGGTGCTGCGGATCACCGACTGGCGGGGGGTCTTCGTCGTGCTCACCGTGGTCGGTGCGCTGATGATCCTCCTGGTGTGGCGCTGCCTCCCGGAGACCCTGGAGCCGGCCGACCGGCACCGCGGCGGTCTGCGGTCGACCCTGCACACGATGCGCGGGCTGCTCGCCGACCGGGCGTTCACCGGCTACATGCTCACCTCCGGCTTCACGTTCGCCGCCCTCTTCGCCTATGTCTCCGCCTCCTCGTTCGTGGTTCAGGAGATCTACGGGGCCTCCGCGCAGACCTACAGCCTGCTCTTCGGTGTCAACTCCGTCGGCCTGGTCGCGCTGGGTCAAGTCAACGGCAAGGTGCTGGTGGGCAGGGTCAGCATGGACAAGGTGGTCGCCGTGGGCCTGGTGGTGATCACGCTGGCCGCGCTGGCCCTGCTGGCGATGACCTCCGGCCTGTTCGGCAGGGCCGGCCTGCTGCCGGTGGCCGCGGGCCTGTTCGTGCTGATGTCGGCGATGAGCCTGGTGCTGCCCAACACCAACGCACTGGCGCTGATGCGGACCCGGCACGCGGCCGGTTCCGCCTCCGCGCTGCTCGGCACGACCTCCTTCCTCGTGGGCGCCGTGGCCTCGCCGCTCGTGGGCGTCGCGGGCGAGGACTCGGCCGTGCCGATGGCGCTGGTGCAGCTGGGCAGCGTGGTGGCCGCGGCGGTCTGCTTCGTCGGGCTGTGCCGCCCCTGGCGGCGTACTGTTGAGGCACGGTGATCCCTGCGATCATTGCCGTGCCGAGTCAGGAGGCAGTGATGACCGAGCCGATCGACGAGAGCAAGTGGGCCTGGAAGACCGCGGACAGTTGCCTGCACACCGGGTCCGAACACATGATCGATCCGGAGGATCTGGTCATGGCCTCCGGCCGTGAGCCGACCCCGGCCCGGCTCGAACAGGCCCGCAAGTTGCTGGAGGAGCATGGCCCCGCGGCTGTCGAGAGGTACCTGCCCTGAAGCGGAGCTGCGCGCGGACGAGTTGAACCGGCTCGTCGGGGACATCACCCCCTTTCTGGAACCCTCGCCCGCCTCCGTGTACCCCTGGTGCGCGGGGGCCGTCGTCCTCGCGGGGCGCGGCGGCACCGTCGCCCTGCACGAGGCGGTGGGCTGGGCAGTGCGATACGGCGGGTACGACGAGCGGTCCGGTCGCGGGGTCGAACTCCCCCGGGACCAGTGGCTGCCGATGCGGCCCGACACGGTCTTCGACCTGGCATCCCTGACCAAGCTGTTCACCGCGGTCGTGGCCGTACGCCGGCTTGAGCCGGACCGCGAGGTGGCCGCCTACGTGCCCGAGTTCGCCGCCGCGGGCAAGCGGCGCATCACCGTGCGGCAACTGCTCGACCACACCTCCGGGCTCCGTCCCGAACTGCCCTTCCACGACCACGCCGACGCGCAGGCGCGAGCGCGGCTGCTGTGGGAGGAGGCGCCGGTCGCCGCGCCCGGCGCCGGGCGGATCTACTCCGACCTCAACCTCATCGCCCTCCAGCACGCCCTGGAACGCGAGACCGGCGAGTCCGTCGACGCCCTGGTGCGCGAGGAGATCACCGGCCCGCTCGGCATGTACGACACCCGCTACAACCCGCCCGCCTCCTGGCTTCCCCGTATCGCCGCCACCGAGGACCAGCGGCGCCCCTGGGGCCGGCTGGACCGCGGCATGCTCCGCGGCTCCGTGCACGACGAGAACGCCTACGCCATGGGCGGCGTCGCCGGGCACGCGGGCCTGTTCTCCACCGCCTGGGACCTGGCCCTGCTGTGCCGCTCCCTGCTCGACGCCAAAGGCTCCCTTCCTGGCTATCCGGGCTTCGAGACGGACGCGGCCTGGTTCATGGGAGCCCTCGCCGGGCGCGGCGCGGCCGGGCACACCGGTTTCACCGGGACCAGCCTGGTGATCGACCCGGCGACCGACTCGTTCCTGGTGCTGCTCGCCAACTCCGTGCACCCGTGCCGCCTTTGGCGGGACGGGAGCGCTCCCCGGGCGGCCGCGGGGACCCGGTTCGCCCGGGCGCTCGGGGTGGGGTGAGCCCGGCCCTGCCGTGATGCCGCCGACACCACAAAAAGGGAATATCGTCAGTAAGGGGACGGTTCGCTTGTTCGGGGGGTGAGGTCCGCCGCCGGAAGGGGAAAGCATGCGGAACCCCGCCGGAGTCGCCACGGACGCCGACGGCACCGGTGCCGCGGGTCCGGGCACGGAGCTGATCGACCCCCCACTGCTCCAGGTGACGCGCGAGACCGGCGCCTCCATCGGCCTGGTCTACCTCCTGGACCCCGACGACCGGACGCTGCATCTGGCGACGCTGGTCGGCGGCCCGCGGTCGTTCGCCGGGCTGTGGGCACGCATCCCGCTGGCCCAGCGCACCCCCGTCTCGGACGCGGTGCGCGACGACCGCCTGGTATGGCTCGGCGGCCCGCAGGAGACCGCCCGGGAGTATCCCCGGATCGCCCTGGTGCTCCCCTACGACTTCGCGCTGGCCGCCGCCCCGATCACGTCCGACGGCAGGTCCTGGGGCGCGCTCGTGCTCTTCCTGCCCGGCACCCACGCCCCCCAGCTGTCGCTGCGGGAGCGCAGCACCGTCCGGGCCGCCTGCCGCCACATCGGCGTACTGCTGCGGGAGGCGACCGACGAGGGATTCCCGCCGCTCCACGGACACCAGCCCAGGATGCTGTCCCCGCAGCGGGCCCGCGTCCACGGCCCCGGTGAGGCGCTGGCGGCGGCCGGTCTCGCCGAGCGGCTCCCCGAGGCGTCCTTCGCGCTGGACCTGGACGGGCGCTTCGCCTTCGTCACCCGGGCCGCCGCCCACCTGCTCGGGGCGGAGATCCCGGCGCTGCTGGGCCGCCGGCCCTGGCAGGTCCTGCCCTGGCTCGGCGACCCGGTCTTCGAGGACAGCTGCCGCGGTGCGCTGATCAGCCTGCGGCCGTCCTCCCTCGCCACGCTGCGGCCGCCCGACCGGTGGCTCTCCTTCGAGCTGTACCCGGACCCCTCCGGCATCAGCGCCCGCGTGACGGCGGCCCCCACCCCCGTGGACGCCGAAACCCCGGCCGCGCGGCTGCCCGAGACGGGCGCGCAGGACCGGGCCGTGGCGCTGTACCACCTCCTGCACCTGTCCGCGACGCTCACCGAGGCCGTCGGCGAGCAGGACGTCATCGACCAGGTCATGGAACAGATGCTGGCCGTCTTCGGGGTGCAGGGTGTCTCCCTGCTGACGGCGGAGGGGGAGCGGCTGCGGATCATCGGCTACCGCGGGTACACCGAGGAACTCATGGCCGAGCTCGACATGTCCCCGCTCACCATGGACAACCCCGCCGTGCGGGTCATGCGGACCGGCGTCCCCGGCTTCTTCGCCACCGTCTCGGAACTGCGCCGGTTCTACCCGGCCGTCGAGGTCCGCGACACCAAGGCGGCCTGGGCGTTCCTGCCGCTGATCGCCTCCGGCCGCCCCGTCGGCACGATCGTTCTCTCCTACGACCGGCCGCACCCCTTCCCGTCCGGGGAACGCAGCGTCCTGACCTCCATCGCCGGCCTGATCGCGCAGGCGCTGGACCGCGCCCGGCTCTACGACGCCGAGCACGACCTCGCCATCACCCTGCAGGCGCGCCTGCTGCCCCGGGTGCTGCCCGAGGTCCCCGGCCTGGACGTGGCCGCCCGCTACGTCCCGGCCACCCAGGGCATCGACATCGGCGGCGACTTCTACGACGTCATCAGCCTCGGCGCGCAGCTGACCGCCCTCACCATCGGCGACGTCCAGGGCCACAACGTCAACGCCGCCGCCCTGATGGGAGAGGTCCGCACCGCCGTCCGCGCCACCGCCGGGGCGTCCCCCAGCGAGGTCCTGGCCCGCTCCAACCGACTCCTGGTCGACCTCGACCCCGGCCTGCTCACCAGCTGCGTCTACGTCCACCTCGATCTGGTCCGGCACCGCGCCCAC
Organism: Streptomyces sp. RLA123; assembly: GCF_056270165.1. Classification (NCBI taxonomy): domain Bacteria; kingdom Bacillati; phylum Actinomycetota; class Actinomycetes; order Kitasatosporales; family Streptomycetaceae; genus Streptomyces; species Streptomyces sp. RLA123. Next base: position 5,588,711 of record NZ_JBWDOR010000003.1, read on the forward strand.
CTGGCCACCGCCGGCCATCCGCCGGTGCTGCTGCGACGCCCCGGCGGCGGCTGCGAGCTGCTGCGGGTGCCGCCGGGTCCGCTGCTCGGCGTCGACCGCGCCGCCCGCTATCCGACGATCGAGGTCCCGCTGCCGCCGGGCACGCTGCTCGTCCTGTATACCGACGGCCTGGTCGAGGCCCGTGGCGTCGACCTCGACGAGGCCACCGCCGCCCTGGCCGACCACGTCGACCGCGCCGGCGACCTCTCGCTGGACGAACTCGCCGACGCCCTGGTCGAGCAGGCCCGCAGCGCGGCCCCCCGCAGCGACGACATCGCCCTGCTGCTCACCCGCGTGACCTGACATCCGGCCCCTGATCCGGCCGGACCCTGACATGATGTGAAGCGCACGAATGAGGCATTGCGTGGGGGGATGCGTGACGCTAACGATGACCGGCGCGCTGCGTGAGCTGCGCACCGCGCAGAAGTCCGCCAAGGGTGTGTCGCTCTATTCGCGGTACGTGAACCGGCCGGCCGGCCGGGTGCTCGCCGCGGGCGCCTACCGGGTGCGGCTGACGCCCAATCAGGTCACCCTGGTGAGCGCGGTGTTCAGTCTGGGCGCGGTGGCCGCGCTCGCCCTGGCAGGGCCGTCCTGGCCGCTGGCCGGCGCGGTCTGGCTGGGCCTGGTCGTCGGCTTCGCCTTGGACTCCGCCGACGGTCAGCTGGCCCGCCTGCTGGGCCGCGGCAGCCCGGCGGGGGAGTGGCTGGACCACGTCGTGGACGCGGCGAAGATCACCGCGGTCCACTCCGCCGTGCTCATCTCCTTCCACCGCTTCTTCGACCTGCCCTCCGACGGCTGGCTGCTGGTGCCCCTGGGCTTCCAGTTCGCCGCCGTCCTGCTCTTCTGCGGGGGCCTGCTGGCGGACAAGCTGAAGCCCAAGGCCCCGCCCGCCGCGGGTGCGACGGCCGCCGCCCCCGCGCCGTCACGGCTGCGCGCCGTCGCCCTGCTGCCCGTCGACTACGGCGTCTTCTGCCTGCTGTTCCTCACCCTGGGCGCGCCGCGGGTCTTCCTGGCCGCGTACACCGCCCTGTTCGCGGTGTACGCCCTCTACCTGGCCGCCTTCCTGGTGAAGTGGTTCCGCGAACTGCGCTGAGGGGCGCTCCGCCAGGAAATGGCCGGCGCACCCGGTCCGGGCCCGGCTACCATCGGCACATGATCGCGACCGCCTCGTACCGCCGCATGATGCCCCGCTGCCGGGGCTGCTGAGTCGGACGCGTCGCGTTTTCCGAGGCCCTGGACCGGGGCCTCGGCTGTTGTGCGCGTCGGAGCCCCGCCCCCTTCGCAGGAGGTTCCGATGACCACGCACCCCCCGGGTCCCGCACCGACCCCGTTCTACGTCACGACGACGATCCCGTACGTCAACGCCCGCCCCCACCTCGGCTTCGCGCTGGAACTGGTGCAGGCCGACGTGCTGGCCCGGCACCACCGCCGCGCGGGCGGACCGGTGCGGTTCCTGAGCGGCACGGACGACAACTCTCTGAAGAACGTGCTCGCCGCCGAGGCCGAGGGCGTCCCCGTGCAGGAGTTCGTCGACCGCAACGCGGCCGCCTTCGCCGCGCTCGACGGGCCGCTCGCGCTGTCGCTCGACGACTTCATCCGCACCAGCCGCGACCCCCGGCACCGCGCGGGCGTGGAGCGGCTGTGGCACGGCTGCGCGGCCGCCGGCGACCTGTACCGGACGCACTACGAGGGTCTGTACTGCGTGGGATGCGAGCAGTTCTGGACCCCGGGCGAACTGGTCGACGGGCGCTGCGCCGAGCACGGTACCGAGCCGCAGCCCGTCGCGGAGGAGAACTGGTTCTTCCGGCTCTCGCGCTGGACCGGCGTGCTGCGCGAGCTGATCGAGGACGGCCGGCTGCGCATCGAGCCCGCCGCCCGCCGTAACGAGGTGCTGGCCCTCCTCGCCCGCGGGCTCAGGGACTTCTCCGTCTCCCGCTCGCAGCACCGCGCCCGCGGCTGGGGCATCCCCGTGCCCGGCGATCCCGGCCAGGTCGTCTACGTCTGGTGGGACGCGCTCGGCAACTATGTCACCAGCCTCGGGTACGGCGCGGACGGCGCGGACGGCGCGGGATCGCCGGAGTACGAGCGGTGGTGGGCCGGCGAAGGGCGCCGCGTGCACTTGGTGGGCAAGGGCGTGCTGCGCTTCCACGCCGTCTACTGGCCCGCCATGCTGCTGTCGGCCGGACTGCCGCTGCCCACGGACATCCTGGTCCACGACTACCTCACCGTCGGCGGCCGGAAGATCAGCAAGTCCGCGGGCGGCACCGTCGACCCGGTCGAACTGGCCGCCGCGTACGGCACCGACGCCGTGCGGTGGTGGCTGCTGCGCGAGGTGCCCAGGACCGGGGACGCGGACTTCACCCGCGAACGGCTCGTCGCCCGCGCCGACGCGGACCTCGCGGGCGGCTTCGGGAACCTGGTCAACCGGGTCGTCACCATGGTCCACCGTTTCCGCGGCGGCACGGTGCCCGCGGATCCCGGCGGGGCGCCGGAACCGGGTACGGAACGCCTGCGCGCGGCCTGCCGCGACGCTCCGGCGGACATCGCACGGGCCCTGCACGAGGTCGACTTCCGGGGCGCCGCCGCGGTGGTGTGGCGGATCGTCGACGAGGCCAACCGCTGCATCGACGAGACCCGGCCCTGGGAACTCGCCCGCGCGGAGCGCCACCACCGCAACGCCCCCGCGGGCGTGCGCCTCGACGCCGTCCTCGCCGCCCTCCTCGACGCCTGCCGCACCCTCGGCGACGAACTCGGGCCCTTCCTCCCGCAGGCCGCGTCCCGGATCGCCGCCCAATGCGCCGCCGGGCCCGAAGGCACCCTCCCGGCGCCTGTCCCGCTCTTCCCCCGTCTCGCGACGGCGCCGGAGGCGCCGTCGGCGCCCTGACCTGTCGGAGGACTCAGGCGGCTGCCGATCCGGGGCCGTCGGCCGTGCCGGGCGCCGATCCGCGGTGGCCCGGCCGCCGGTGGTGTCCGTGGGCGCGGGGCCGGTGCACGGCGGACGAGGGCGTAGGCATGTCGTACGTGCGCGTCCGCAGGGGCGTCGGTGCTCGGGGACGGGGTGGTCAGGCGCCTGCCGGGGTCGGTTCGCGGCGGATGAGGGTGACGCGGGTCCACGGGACGGCGGCTTTGCGGGTGGGCAGTTGGCGTGCGTGTCGGCGAGGCGGCGGCCGGGTCGGCGCCTTTCGGGTTCGCCTCGGGAGGCAGGGGCGGTGACGGCTGGTCGTACGTGCGCGTCCGTAAGGGGGTTGGTGCTCGGGGACGGGGTGGTCAGGTGCCTGCCGGGGTCGGTTCGGGGTGGATGAGGGTGACGCGGGTCCACGGGACGGCGGCTTTGCGGGTGGGCAGTTGGCGTGCGTGTCGGCGAGGCGGCGGCCGGGTCGGCGCCTTTCGGGTTCGCCTCGGGAGGCAGGGGCGGTGACGGCTGGTCGTACGTGCGCGTCCGTAAGGGGGTTGGTGCTCGGGGACGGGGTGGTCAGGCGCCTGCCGGGGTCGGTTCGGGGTGGGGGTCCTGGCCGGCGGTGGCGGCGGCGGTCTCGCGGCGGACGAGGGTGACGCGGGTCCACAGGACGGCGGCCTTGAGGGCGGAGCCGACGGCCAGGCCCCAGGCCGCGCCCGGGACGCCGGCCAGGGCATAGCCGGAGATCATGAAGGCGATGGAGGCGAGGGAGAAGACGACCTGGATCGGAAGGGTCGCCCGCGGCTGGAGAACGCGCAGGGTGAGCAGGGCGCTCGTGCCCGCCGCGATGGCGGCGTACTGGGTGCCGGTCGCGGGGAGCAGGCCCTCCGCGGCCGGCCATGTGGCGCCGAGGAGCTGGTGGCCGAACCGGCCGGGCAGGGCCGTCAGCACCCCGGTCCACGCGGCGGCGACGGCGGCCAGGATCCCGGCGAGCACGGCCGTGGCCCGGACCTGGCCGCGCATGCCGGGCACGCGGCCGAGCAGAGGCGGCCCGAAGGCGGTGGCGGAGTTGAAGAGCACGTTCATCGGCCCGAACAGGGTCGTCGTACCGCGCAGCGCGCCGACCGCCAACGGGCTGGCGAACAGACCGAGTCCGACGACCGCGAGCTGGCTGGAGGCGTTGCCGACCCCGTACTCGACCACGAACCGGCGCCCCAGGTGCCCCTTGCGCAGGAAGCGCCGCAGGTCCGACGGCGCGCCGCGCAGCCGGGGCGCGAGCAGCGCGATGCCCGCGAGCAGTGCGGGCACCGCAGACAGCCCCCACACGGCCACCAGGCGCGCGGGCCCGGTGCCGTGCGGCTGAAGGGCGAGCGCGGGCAGGGCGACCGCGAGCCGCAGCACGTCGCCGACGAGGGCGAGATGCGGCAGGCGGAGGGTGGAGAAGCAGTAGCGCAGCCCGTCCTGCGTGAGGACCAGGGGCAGTACCAGCCCGAGGACCGCCAGCGCCCGCGCCGTCGCGCCCGGTACGAGGACGAGAGCCGCCGCCATCGTGGCGCCGACGACCGACGAGGCGGCGGCGACGAATCCGGCCGCCGAGCGGCACGCGGCGCGTACCGCGGAGTCCTCGCCGCGCTCCAGCACCAGTGCCTGGCCGACGTAGGAGACGCTGACGCCGAGCAGCACGGAGAAGACGGCGTAGACCATGGAGAAGACCGAGAAGCCGGCCGCGCTGGACAGCCGGGCGGCGACCACGAGCACGAGGATGTTCGTGAGCGCGGCGACGCCCTGGTCGAGCACGGAGCAGACGATGGCGGCCTTGGCGCCGGGCGCCGGCCGCCCCGTCACCGGGTCACCGTGCGCAGTGGGATGGTGTCCGTCGTCTTGTCCTCCGCCGAGAGGGCGGGAGGCGTGGCCGTGGCCGGACTCTCGGTACCCGCACCGGTACCCGCACCGCCCGCACCGGCGCCCGTGCCGCCCGCACCGGTGGCCGCGGCGCGCGGCGCGGCGGCCTTGCGGTTGCGCCGGGCCAGCCGCCGCCGTGCCCATCGGCCGCCGCCCGGCGAGCTGTGCAGCACCGAGCCCAGCACGGTGCTGCCCGCGCCGCTGATGAGCTGCCGCACCCGGTCCAGGTCGGCGCGGTGCACCGCGTGCGGGTCGGCGACGACGAGGACGCCGTCGATGCGGTCGGCCAGCGCCAGCGCGTCCGCGTACGTCAGGACCGCCGGCGCCAGGACGACGACGGCCGACCCCGGCTCGTCGGCCTCCGCGAACAGCCGGCCGGCCGCGGACGAGGTGAGCGCGCGGGCCACATTGCGCACGCGGCGTCCCGGCACGAGGTCGAAGGAGCCCGACTCGCCCGCGTCGACGGGCACTTGCATGCCGGCCGGCCAGCCGCCCTCGCTGAGCTGCGGGGAGCGTGCCCAGCCGGGCCGGGAGCCGTCCGCCGCCCGCAGCCGTGCCGACAGACCGGGGGTGCGCAGATCGGCCTCGACCAGCAGCACGTCCATGCCCATCTCGGCGAACGAGGCGGCCAGGTTGACGGCCACCGCGGCGGCCGTCTCGCCGGTGCCGCGCGGGGCGACCACCAGCAGCCGCCGCCGGTCGGCGAAGCGCTGGTCGTAGGCGAGCCGGAAGGCGACGGAACGGTACTCCTCGGCGAGCCGCGGGTCGGCGTGGTCGACGGCGAGCAGCGGCCCGTTCCTGGTGCGCGGCAGCGTGCCCAGCACCGGCGCGCGCAGCGCCCGCACCACGTCCCCCTCGGAACGCGCGGTCGGGTCGAAGACCAGCCGCACCCAGGCGGCGAGCAGGCCGACGGCGACACCGACGAGCGCGCCGAGGCCGAGCATCATCGGCAGCCCGGGGCCGGAGGGCGCGGCCGGGGCGGTCGCGACGCGGTTCCAGCTGCCGGGGGTGGTGTCCAGCGACTGCAACTCCGTGATGCGGCTGCTGAGTTCGGAGATGCGGCCGACGAGCGTGGCCTGCACGGTGGTGGCCGCGTCGAGGGTGGGCCCCTCGCCGAGGTTGGCGATCTGGGCGTCGAGCTCCTTGCGCTGCTTGACGACCGGGTCGAGCTGCTTCTGCAGGCCGTGCACCGTGTTCTTGATGGTGTTCTCGGTGTTCTCCTTGCGCGCGTCCATGAACGCGGTGGCCAGGGCGTTGGCCCGGCGGGCCGACTCGTCCGCGTCGGTCCAGGTGTACGCGAAGCGCAGCACCACGGTGTTGGGCGGGTTGGTGACCTGAAGGTCGGACTGGAGCTCGGGTACCGCCCGGGAGGACAGCCCAAGACTCCTCGCGGCGCGCTTGGCGATCTCGTTGCTCATCGCGGTCTGCCGCTCCGAGCCGATGTTGATCGACTTGTCGGGCGAGGACGCCCCGGCGGCGAACGGGTCGGTCGTGGCCGCGCGCAGCACCACCTCGCTGGTGGCCACGTAGCTGTCGCTGCCCGTCAGCGCCAGGTAGCCGCCGCCCAGCAGGCCGAGCAGCACACCCGTCACGAGCAGCGCGCGATAGCGGATGAGCTGCCGGAACTGGTCCCGGAGAAGATCCGGTTCGTCCTGTGCCTCGGACATCTGCGAACCGTGCGGTTGATCACTCACGTGCGTGGAACCCCCCATGCGTCCGACCCCACAGGATCGGCACCTCGCGTCGTCGTGTCCAGTGCCTCGGCGAGCAGCGCGCTCATCCGTGACAATCCCGCCTCGCGGCTGAGATGTGCCGCCACGTACGCCGGGCCGCGGGCGCCCAGTTCGTCGGCGGCCTCCGGGTCCTGGGCCAGCGCCCTGACGGCCTTCAGGAACGCCTCCGGGTCCTCCGGCGCCACCAGCAGCCCGGCCTCGGAGCGCATGACCTCCTGGGCGGTGCCCCCCTCGGCGGCGACGGAGGCGACGACCGGGCGCCCGGCGGCGAAGTAGGAAGTCAGCTTGGACGGGATGCTCATGTCCAGCACCGAGGCGCGCTGCGTGACCGCCAGTACGTCGGCGGCGGCCAGCACGTCGGGGAACTCCGCGTCCCCGGCGGGCGGGGCGAACTCCAGGTTCGGCACGTCCGCGGCCAGCAGCCGCAGCCGTTCGCGCTGGTTGCCGTCGCCCATGAGCACGATCCGCACCGACGGGTCCCGGCGGGCCGCCTCCACCAGCACGTCCAGGCCCTGCTTGAGCCCCATGTTGCCGGAGTGCAGCACCACCGTCTGCTCCCGGGCCCAGCCCAGCCGGGTCCGGGTCTCCTCGCGCGGGAGCGAAGGACGGGCCACGTGCGACCAGTTGGGCACCAGGCGGATGCGGCCGCGGTCGACACCCATCGCGGCGACCTTGTCGACGAAGGTCTCGTGGATCACGCCGACCAGCGTGGCCCGCCTCAGCGCGTACGCCTCCGCCGCGCCCGCGACGGCCGCCGCCCGGTCCCCGCCGCGGATCCCGCTCTGCGCCGCCGCCGCACCCATGAGGTCCTGCACCACGGGTATGTACGGCACCTTGTGCCGTGCCGCGACCCGGGCGCCGATCACCCCGCCCGCCAGGCTCGGCATCTGCGCCACCACGGCGTCGGGCCGGATCCGCGGCGCCGCCACCATGCCGTGCGCAAGGACCGAGGCCTCGAACAGGGCACGCCGCAGAGCGGTCTGACGAGGCGGCACCGTGTGCCGGCGCCGGTGCACCGTGACCCCGGCGCGGTGCTCCTCGGCGCGCCACACCCCCCGGTAGGCCGGGTCGAGCCGCCACGACGGGTAGTGCGGCATCCCGGCGAGCACGTGGACCTCGGCCCCGCCGCCGTCGGGCGCCGCCCAGTGCTCGGCGATCTGCGTGGCGTACGGGCCGATACCCGCGTGCTCGGGTGCGTAGTTGGTGGAGACCAGCAGCAGAGTGCGGCCCTGGAACTCGGGCACGAGACGGACCCCTTCCCCCCAGAAGTGACCAGAAGCTCACCTTAACCGTTCACCGGAGAAACACGCTGCCTTCACGCTAATGTCTGAGACTCCGCAACTCGCGAGAAGGTTGTGTTCCTGTGGGGGGATTGACAACATGTCGCACCGAGTGGGCTATGCGCCCGGGGTCTACGACCTGTTCCACGTCGGACATCTGAACATCCTGCGGCACGCCCGCAGTCAGTGCGACTACCTCGTCGCCGGCGTGGTCTCCGACGAGATGGCCGCCCTCGCCAAGGGGCGCACACCGGTCGTCCCGCTCATCGAGCGCCTGGAGATCGTCCGCAGCGTCCGCTTCGTCGACGCCGCCTTCGTCGAGACCGTCCCCGACAAGCTGGAGACCTGGCAGCAGGTCCGCTTCGACGTCATCTTCAAGGGCGACGACTGGCGCGGCACCGACAAGGGGCAGCGGCTGGAGCGGGACTTCGCGACCGTCGGCGTCGAGGTCGTCTACTTCCCGTACACCGTGCACACCTCCAGTACGCAGCTGCGCCGCGCCCTGGACGCGCTGACCACGCCCGCGGCCGGGGCCTCCGCGCAGTAGGTACCCGGCGAACGGTCAGCGCAGCAGCCTGCGCCGGTCGGAGCGCAGGGTGGTCACCAGGGCGAAGCAGATCAGTGCCACGCCGATGCGGCCCGAGGCCTGGAGCAGCGGGCCGCGCAGCAGGATGAAGGAGTACCCGGCGACCAGCGGGATGACGATCGCCATGACGTTGCCGGGGCGGGTGTCGACGGCGGTCCGCCGGGCGTAGAGGCGGTCGCCGCGGGCCGCGAGGTAGCCGAGGCCGACAAACCCCGCGACGACGCCCCCGGCGCCGAAGTCGATCCACAGCTCCGCCCACATGGGGGAGGAGAGGTTGACGTTCTTCATCCCCATCCACTGGCCGATCATGACGCCGGTGTCGCGCGGTTTGCCCGGCCACACCGAGCGCGGCACGAAGAAGAAGACGGAGCCCGCGATCTGCCGGCCGTAGAAGTGGCCGGGCCCGCTGTCGGCGAAGGTGACGGTGTTGGCGAACATGCCCACTTGGTCGTAGTCCTTGACCGCCAGCGGCTCGAAGACCGAGGTGGTCTCCACCGGCTTGTAGCCGCCGTCGTCGTACCGGAAGCGGTCGGCGAAGGGGAAGACCACCAGGGCCCCGATGACCCCGAGGGCCAGCGCCGCCCGGTACATCGCGGGGCTTCGCGGGAAGGCGGTGAACAGGAAGGAGAACAGGACTGTCAGGAACCAGTAACGCGGGTTGGAGACGGGGTTGTTCACCACCGCGTTGAGCAGCAGCAGGGCGCCCCACGTGGCGATGACCAGCGGCCGTCGCCGGGCCCGCCGGGAGGTCACCAGCCAGCGCGTGAAGATCAGCAGGGCCACCAGCGCCGGCACGGTGCCGAAGCCGCGCAGGAAGGCCGAGCCCACATTGGACTCGGCGGAGGCGGCGCCGTCGGCGCGGATGGTGTCGGTGATCGCCTGCCTGCTGCTGAAGAACACCGAGGGGCCGCCGAGTTTGACGACCAGCAGCGCGCTGCCCACGAAGGCGATCGCCGCCAGCAGGAACACCCGCCTGCGGTGGAAGGACGCCGAGCGCTCACGTCGCCGGGCCCGCCGGATGGGGCGGTGCCGCGACAGCAGCGCGCCCACGTCGAACGCCGCGCAGCCGATGAGCACCAGCGCGACCGCCACCAGCAGGTCCGCCCGGGTGCCCACCACCGGCGTCGGCGTCTGGTCCAGCACGTCCTGGGCGAGCGGGGCGACGCCCATCGCCACGTACACGAAGAGCCAGAACGAGCCCTGGATCAGCTTGCGATGGGCCGTCAGCGCCATCACCGCGAGCCGGATGCCCGCGTAGGAGGTCAGCACCATCTGCAACCAGAAGACGCTGTCCTTCACGCCCGGCCCCGGCTGCACGGCGACCAGCGCGGGCAGGAACAGGCCCAGACCCAGGATCAGCGGCACCGCCAGCGCCCGGGACAGCAGCGCCCGCGGTGAGACGGCCGGGACCTCCACCTCCCCCGGCGGCAGGCCCCGCGACTGGATTTCGTGCGTCTGAACTGCCATGCAACAGCCCCCCAACGATTCCCCTCGGGCAGTCTATAGATCCGGCTGCCCCGCAACCGTGTACGCCGATAATCTGTGCGGACGGTGCCGGGGAGGGCACCGGTGCGGGGGGATACAGGGGGTGCGCCGTGACGGCACGTGATCTGTCGGCTTTCACACTGGCCGGGTACGACAAGGGGCGGGGCAAGGCGGTCCAGGCCTTGTGGTTCGCCGTGATGAACACCGTCTTCGCCGCCTGGTTCTGCCCGGCGCGGCTGCGGGTCGCCCTCCTGCGCGCCTTCGGCGCCACGATCGGCGAGGGGGTGCTCGTCCGCCACCGGGTACGGGTGCTGTGGCCCTGGAAGCTGACGGTCGGCGACCACACCTGGATCGGCGAGGGGGCCTGGCTGCTCAACCTGGAGCCCATCACGATCGGCGCCGACGTCTGCGTGTCGCAGGAGGCGCTGCTGTGCACCGGCAGCCACGACCACCGCGCCGCCGACTTCCGGTACCGCAACGCGCCCATCACGGTCGAGGACGGGGCCTGGGTCGCCGCGCGCGCCATCGTGCTCGCCGGGGTGACCGTCGGCCGGCACGCGGTCGTCGCCGCCGGCACCGTACTCGCCAAGGACCTGCCCGAGCTCACCCTGCACGCGGCCGACGGCACGCGCCCGCTCAAGGAGCCTCAGCGGTGAAGGTCCTGCACGTCGTCACCCTGCACACGCCCACCAACGCCTTCGGCGGCCCCACCCGGGTCGCCCTCAACCTGGCCGCCGGCCTGCGCGGGCGCGGCGTCGACGCCGAACTCGTCACGCTGGGGGACGGTTTCCCGCCGGGGCGGCTGCCGCAGGAGGTGGAGGGCGTGCCCGCGAGGGTCTTCCAGGCCCGGCACGTCCTGCCGCGCTTCGAGGTCTCCGGCATCACCTCGCCCTCGCTCCTGGCCGGTGCCCGCCGCTTGGTGCGCTCCGCCGACGTCGTCCACGTCCACCTGATGCGCGACCTGATCACCCTGCCGGTCGCGGTGGCGGCACTCCAGTGCGGCCGGCCGCTGGTGCTCCAGACCCACGGCATGATCGACCCGAGCGACAAGCCGCTCGCCAAGGTGCTGGACGCGCTCGCCACCAAGCGGCTGCTGCGCCGCGCCGACGCCGTCCTGCATCTCACCGAGTGGGAGCGCGGCGACCTGGAGGCCGTCGTGGGCCCCGGCGAACTGGCCCGTCCCGTACGGCTGCCCAACGGCACCGCGCTGCACCAGCAGCGCACGCGCAGCGGCCCGCCGACCGTCCTCTACCTGGCGCGCTTCCAGACCCGCAAGCGCCCGCGCGACTTCGCCGCAGCGATCCCCCCGGTGCTGGAGCGGTACCCCGACGCCCGCTTCGTGCTGGCCGGTCCCGACTCGGGGGAGCTGGCGGGCACCTTGGAGGCCGTTCGCGAACTGGGTGTGACGGACGCGGTGCGGCACGTCGGGCCGCTCAGCCACGCCGAGGCCCTGCAGGCCTTCCGCTCCGCCGACGTCTACGTCCTGCCCTCCGTGGACGAGCCGTTCGCGATGTCGCTGCTGGAGTCGATGTCGGTCGGCACGCCCGTCGTCGTACGGGAGTCCAACGGCCTCGCCCCCGACATCGAGCGGGCGGGCGCGGGCCGGGTGGTGCACCGACCCGGGGACGTGGGGAAGGCGGTCCTGGACCTGCTGGAGCCGGAGGCGAACCAGGCGGCCTCGTCGGCCGCCTGGCGCCTCATCAGGGACGAGCTGTCGCTCGACGCGGTGCTCGACATCCTCCAGGGGGTGTACGAGCGGGCTAGGAAGGCTCCCGCTCGCGGGTCTTCAGCCCGATCTGCCAGCGGTAGAAACTGAGCGCGAGCGCGTAGTCGAGGCCGGCGCGGCCGTCGAGGAAGCCCCGCCGCGCGACATAGGTGTAGCCGAAGAAGAGCAGCGGCTTGAACGGCACCTTCTGGAACAGCCGCCCCTGCCGGGTCTTCAGCCCGCGCACCTGCTCCTTGGCGCCCGGGTGGTGCTCCAGCCACGCCTCCCAGTCGGAGTAGCGGTTGTGCCGGTCGAACCAGGTGCGCACCGGGTCCAGGTCGCGGTGCTCGATGCGTTCTCGCAGCTGCCCGACCGGGCCGTCCGCCGTCGGCTGGTAGTGGCCCTCCTGCTCGCCCATGCCGGGCGCCGCCAGGTCGTCGACCTCGGGGTAGGAGACCCGGGTGCGGTCCAGCAGCGATCGCTTGACCACGGTGTGTCCGCGGCGCAGCGGGCGTCCGGCGAACCAGTACAGCAGCGGGATGTCGAAGGCGGCCGCCGCCACCGGCCGGGCGAAGACCTCCCGCAGCTCGGCGAGCAGTTCCGGCGTCGGCACTTCGTCGCCGTCCAGGAAGAGCAGCCAGGGCACGTCCGGGTACACGTTCTCCATGCACCACTGCTTCTTCTTCGGGTACCCGCCGTCCCAGGTGTACGGGACGACCTCGGCCCCGTGCGCCGAGGCGATCGCCCGGGTGTCGTCCGTGCTGCCGGAGTCCACGACCACGACCGCCTCGAAGTGACCGGCGACGGCGTCGACGGTCGTGGCGATGTTCTCGGCCTCGTTCCTGGTCGGGATCGCCACCACCACGGGCAGCCTGCTCACGAGTTCGGTCATCGGTCCTCCTTGGCCCATGCGAAGCAGCCGCGGGAGCCGAAGGTCCTGGCCGCGGTGGTGACGGTGACCTTGTGGGCGGTGCCGGACTTCGTCCCCACCGTCCAGGTGCAGTCCTTGGTGGGGGTCAGCGCGCGGTAGGTGCCCGGGGTGATGACGCTGCCCGCCTCCGCCTTGGCGCCGACCGTGTAGGAGCCGTCGGCGAAGCCGGTCTCGGCGGCCTCGAGGACGGACTCCTGCTTCGGGCACAGATGGGTGACGGCGCTCTGGGCGCCGCCGATCTGGCCGGCGATGATGCCGCCGATGGCGGCGTCCTTGTCGATCTCGGCGACGGAGGCGATGCGGTCGCAGGTCTCCTGGCCGAGCTGGAGCACGGCGGCGGGGTCGGTGCCCTTGGGGACCCGGCCGGTCAGATAGGCCTTCTCCTTCTTGGTGAAGGAGCCGGTGACCGGCGTCAGTTCGCTCCGGGGGACCTTGGGCCCGCTGGGTACGGCGTCGGAGGCGGGGTCCGCGGGCGCGGCCGGTGTGGCGGAGGCGGTGGCGGGTGCGGGCGACGACGACGAGGTGTCGGCGGCGGGTACGGTCGCCGGGGGAGCGGATCCGCCTTGCGCGGCCTCCTTGCCGCCGGAGCCGCTGGAGCAGCCGGTGAGCAGCACCGCCGCCGCCGTCACGAGGACGGCGGCGGCGACGCGGACCCGGCGGGGTGTGCGGGTCATCCGTTCTTCCCGAGGTTGTAGTGCTGGGCGATCTGCGCGGCCGACAGGACGCCCGGGTAGATCGCGGTCTCGTCGAGGGAGCCCGCGAAGTAGTTGCTGGTGGGGCGGCTGGTCCAGCCCGACAGGTTGTCCCCGCCCACGTGCCAGTAACCGGTGTAGTCCGTGCCCCCGGTGGTGAACGCACTGGACGCCTGCAGCGCGCCGTCGACGTACAGCCGCATCCCCGTCGAGCCCTGTGTGGCGACGACGTGGTGCCACTGGCCGTCGTTGTAGGCCGCCGAGGTGGTGACGGTGCGGTTGCTGCCGCTGCGCACGCCGAAGATCAGCCGGCCCGCGTTGGTCATGTAGATGTGCTTGTCCGTGGTGGCGCTGATCTCGGTGGTCCGGTCGCCGAAGCCGACGAGCTTCCCGCCGGCGGTGGTGGTCGTCAGGAACCAGGTCTCGATGCTGTACGAGGACGGCCGGCTGTGCTTGGCGTCGCTGTACGACCACTGCGTCGTGCCGTTGTACGTCACCGCCGTGCTTGCCGAACCGGTCAGCGCACCCGGGCTGACGCCACGGGTCGGGCCGCCGACGTGGTTGCCGCCGTCGTCCGCCGGCGAGTTGTCGGCGACGAAGGTGTTGGCGGTCTCGTTGTAGCGCCAGTACAGCGTCGCGCCGTCGGCGAGGACCTGGGTCGGGTACGCCTCGGGCACGGTCGCCGCGGTCACCGTCTGGGTCGGGGACTTGACGGTGGTGTTGGTGCCGTCGCTCGCGGTCACGCGGTAGGTGTAGGTGGCGCCGGCGGTCACGTCGGTGTCGGTCCAGGTGAGCTGCGGGCGCACCCAGGGCAGCGACGAGGCCGTCGTGGTGTACACCGGGGTGGTGCCGCCGTTCTTGTACACGCGGTAGGTCAGCGAGCTGTCGTCGAGGTCCAGGCTGGTCTGGATGCGTACCTTGACCGAACTCGGCGTCACGCTGGAGACGTTGACGTTCGGCGTCGTCGGGGCGCCGGTGTCCGGGCCGGAGGCGAAGCGGGTCAGGCCCTGCTGGGCGACGCCGTTGACGGTGGTGAACTCGCCGCCGACCCACAGGTAGTCGGTGCCGCCGGAGGAGGCCAGGCTCATGACGCGCGGGCCGATGCCCTCGCCCAGGCCGTCGTTGGTGTCGGGGAACCAGCCCAGCTTCGCGGTGTTGTCGACGCTCTGCGCGAGCAGGTGCTTACGCCGCTGGTTGGGGTACTCGTTCATGGTGCTGCAGTCGTGCGCGTGCGAGCCGCTGTACAGCACGTTGTTGTAGACCTCGACCGACTGGGTGGCGCCCAGGCAGGTGTCCCGCCAGCGCTGGTTGAAGTCGCTCAGGTTGATCGCGATACGCCCGTCGAAGACGCCGCCGCCGGTGCCCTCGTTGCCGGTGTAGAAGCCCGTCGCGTCGGTGGCGATGTCCTTGACGACCGAGGTCGACGGGACGAAGGAGGAGCCGTAGCCCTTGACCACCGCGCCGCTGCCGGCGTCGACGACGGCCAGCGCGTGCGAGGCGGTCCCGTTGACCCGGTCGAAGTCGCCGCCCAGGACGAGGTCGTTCCCGTCCGGGGTGAGCGCCAGCGCGCGGCCGGGCGCGTCGCCGTCGGCGGTGAAGGGGGTGACGGCGCCGGTGGTGCTCACGGCCGCGAAGTTGCTGTGGGCCTGGCCGCCGACGGAGGAGAAGTCGCCGCCCAGGTAGACGGTGTCCTCGCTGACGGCGAGGGCGCGGACGGTGGCGTTGACCGAGACCCCGAAGCCGGACTTCACGGCGCAGGTGGCGGTGTCGATGGCGGCCAGGCTGCTGACCGGCGTCCCGTTGACCGCGCCGAAGAAGCCGCCGGCGTACAGCGTCGTGCCGTCCGGTGAGACGGCGAGCGCGCGCACGGTCGCCGTGCCGGAGCCGACGGTGAACGACAGCTGGCAGCCCGTCGGTGCGCCGGTCGCCGCGTCGAAGGCGGCGAAGTTGACCGCTTCCTGCTCGCCTGCGCCGCCGGCCGCCGCCCCGGACGGCCGTACCGACGAGAAGGTGCCGCCCGCGAAGACGGTCCCGTTGGCCTCCGCCATCGCGAAGACGATGCCGTTGGTCTGCCAGGTCGGCAGGTTGTCGGCGGTGATCGACACCGGCGCGGTCAGCGCGCCGGCCGGCTGCGGTGCCACCGCGCCGGCCGCCAGCGAACCCGCTGCCACGGTCAAGGCGACGGATATGGATCTGAGCTTTCTCATGTGCCCCCCAAGGCCCCCAGAGCCCGGGCTTCCCCTGCGGTGCCCGTGCACCGCAGGGTAGGGCGTGGCATACGTCCGATGGACGTGGTTTGAAGAAAAAGTGAGCACTAAGGTGCGCCGAATGTCAGATCGAGTTCCGGACGGTTTCCGGTGCCCGCGGCCTCGCTCGACCACAGCCACAGTGCGTCCGTACCGGTGCTGGTGAGCGCCAGGTCGCAGGAGCCGCCCAGTGACCCGCTCAGCCCCGTGGCGCTCAGCGCCGCCGTGTACGTGGTCTGGGAGGCGGTCGCGCCGCTCAGCGTGCCCAGCACCGTGGCGGACAGTGCCGGCCGGTTGGTGTACGTCGTGCCGGTCTCGGTCCAGGCCCCGGTGACCGGGACGACGCTCTGGATGTCGGAGGACCCAGCGGTGGGATCGGAACTGGTGCGCAGCCGAAGCGCCGCCGACTTCAGCACGGTGCCGGCGGGCGCGGACGGCAGCGCGAAGCGCAGATAGCTGACGTACGCCGAACTGCCGCGCACCGCAAGCGATCCCGAGGTGCCGAAGTTGCCCGACGGCGCCCCGGCGTTGACGTAGGTGTCCTCGGCGGCCGCCACGGTGACCTGGGTGTCCTGCGGCGGCGGTGTGCCACCGCCGGTGCCCAGGGTGTGGTGGCCGGCGACCTGGGCGGCGGTCAGCACGAGCGGGTACACGGCGGTCTCGTCCAGCTGGCCGGCGAAGAAGGCACTGGCCGGCTGGAGGGGCCAGCCGCTGAGGTTGTCGCCGCCGATCCGCCAGTAGCCGGCGTAGTCCTGGCTGGTGGTGGCCGTGCCGCTGCCCGACAGGGCGCCGTCGACGTAGAGCCGCATGCCGTCGCCGCCCTGAGTGGCGACCATGTGGTGCCAGGCGCCGTCGTTGTAGGCGCCGGTGGTGGTGACCGTGCGGGCACCGCCGGACCAGACGCCGAAGACCAGCCGGCCGTCGTTGGTCATGTAGACGTGCTTGTCGTAGCTGGCGCTGAGGTTGTCGTCGACGTTGCGGTCGCCGAAGCCGATCAGCTTGCCGCCGGAGGTGGTCGTGGTGCGGAACCAGGTCTCGATGCTGTACGCGGCCGGGCGCGGGTGCCGGGCGTCGCTGTAGGCGTAGTCGTTGCTGCCGTTGAAGCCCATGGCCGTGCCCCCACCGGGCACCGCGCCCGGGGTCTGCCGGTACAGCGGCCCGTTGAGGTAGACCGCGTTGTCGTCGCCCGGCGAGGAGTCGGCGCCGAACTGGCCGGAGGCCTCCTCGTAGCGCCAGTACAGCGTCGCGCCGTCGGCGGCCACCCGCGCGGGGTACGCCTGTGTGCTGCCGGCCGCCGTCACCGACTGGGCGGCGGACTGTGCGCTGGTGTTGGTGCCGTCGCTCGCGCTGACCCGGTAGGTGTACGCGCTGCCCGGCGTGACCGCGGTGTCGGTGAAGGTGAGCTGCGGGCGCGACCACGGCAGCGAGGGACCGGTGGTGGTGTACACCGGCGTGGTGGAGCCGTTGCGGTACACGCGGTAGGTCAGCGGTCCGTCGTCCAGGTCCAGGCCGGACCGCCAGCGCACCGCGACCTCACCGGCCCGGACGCTGGAGACGTTCACCTCGGGCACGCTCGGCGCCCCGGTGTCCGGGCCGGAGGCGAAGCGGGTCAGGCCCTGCTGGGCGGCGCCGGCGACGGTGGTGAACTCGCCGCCCACCCAGAGGTAGTCGGTACCGCCGGAGGAGGCCACCGTCATCACCCGCGGTCCCAGGCCCTCGCCGATGCCGTCGTTGGTGTCCGGGAACCACGGCAGCAGCGTCGGGTCGTCCACCGGTTCCGCCAGCAGGTGCTTGCGGCGCTGGTTGGGGTACTCGCCCATGCTGCTGCAGTCGTGCGCGTGCGAGCCGCTGTAGAGGACCGTGCGGTACACGACGAGGGACTGGGTGGCGCCCAGGCAGTTGTCCCGCCAGCGCTGCCCGAAGTCGGTGGTGTTCAGGGCGATGCGGCCGTCGAAGACCCCGCCGCCGGTGCCCTCGTTGGCGGTGAAGACCGCCGTCGCGTCGGCGGTGAGGTCCTTGACCACCGAGGTCGGCGGTATGAAGCCCGCCGGGTAGGCGTGGGTCAGGGCGCCGTCCGCGGTGTCGACCACGGCCAGCGCGTGCGAGCCGGTGCCGCCGACGGTGTCGAAGTCCCCGCCGATGACGGCGTGCGCGCCGTCCGGGGTGAGCTGGATCGCCCGTCCGGGCTTGTCGGCGCCCGGGTTCCAGGAGCGCAGCGCCCCGGCGGTGGAGAGGGCGGCGAAGCGCGCTCTGGACTGGCCCGCGACGGAGGTGAAGTCACCGCCCGCGTAGACCGTGTCGCCGGTGACCGCCAGCGCTCGCACGGTGGCCGAGAAGGACGGGCGGAAGGAGGCCACGGGCGTGCAGGAGGCGATGTCGATGGCGGCCAGGCTGCTGACCGTGACGCCGTTGACGGCGTTGAACCAGCCGCCGGCGTACAGCGTCCGCCCGTCAGGGGAGACCTCCAGGGCGCGCACGGTCGCGGTGCCGGAGCCGATGGTGAAGGAGAGCTTGCAGCTCGTCGGTGCGCCGGTCGCCGCGTCGAAGGCGGCGAAGTTGACCGCGGACTGCGTGGTCGTGCCCGCCCCCGCGGAACGGATGACGGAGAAGGTGCCGCCGGCGAAGACGGTGCCGCCCTGCTGGGCCATCGCCCATACGACGCCGTTGGTCTGCCAGGTGGGCAGCGGATCGGCGGTCATCGCGACCGGAGCCGTGAGCGCCGCGGCGGGCGGCGCGGTCGCGACCCCTACCCCGGCGAGTGACGCCGCCGTCAGTGCGAGCGCGGCCGACAGTGTTCCCGCAGTACGCATGAGCCCCCCAGCCCTCGCGACCCCCGGCGGCGCAGCAACGGACCGCCTGGCACGGCAGCGTACGCCGTACCAGGCGGCCCGGAGGAGACCCCGGCGCGTACTTTCCGCCGGGGTCTCCGGATTGCCCTGCTAGGAGCCGAACGTGAGCACCAGCTTCGGCGTGTTCGCCGAGGACGGTGCCTGCCGCGACCACAGCCACAGCGCGTCGGTCCCGGTGCTGGTCACCGCCATGCCGTACGAGCCGCCGAGCGACCCGCTGAGCTGCGCGGTGTCCAGCGGCACCGTGTACGCCGTGGAGATGGTCGTGGCACCGGTGAGCGTGCCGAGCACCGTCGAGGACAGTGCCGGGCGGCTGGTGTACGTGGTGCCGGTCTCCGTCCACGTCCCGGTCACCGGTACCACCGAGGCGGTGTCGTTGGTCCCGGCCGTGGGGTCGCTGCTCGTGGTCAGCCGCAGGATCGCGCTCTTCAGGGTCTGGCCGGCCGGGGCCGACGGCAGGCTGAAGCGCAGATAGCTCAGGTACGCCGAGCTGCCGCGCACGGCGAGCGACCCGGAGGTGCCGTAATTGCTGGACGGCGCCCCCGCGTTGACGTACGTGTCCTCGGTCGCGGTCAGCGTGGTGACCGTGTCGGCGGGCGCGCTGGCCAGGTCGTAGTGATGGGCGATCTGGGCGGCGGTGAGCGCCGCCGGGTAGACCGCCGTCTCGTCGATCTGCCCGTTGAAGTAGTTGCTGGACGGTTGCAGGGGCCAGCCGTTGAGGTTGTCGCCGCCCGCGCGCCAGTAACCCGTGTAGTTCTCGTTGCTGGTCTGCGGGTTGGTGCCGGAGAGGGCGCCGTCGACGTAGAGCTTCATGCCGCCGCCGTCCTGGGTGGCCACCACGTGGTGCCAGCCGCCGTCGTTGTAGGACGCGCCGCTGGTGATGGTGTTGGTGGCACCGGTGTAGACGCCGAAGACCAGCCGGCCGTCGTTGGTCATGTAGACGTGCTTGTCGTACTGGCCGCTGGTGCCGGTGGTGGAGTTGCCGAAGCCGACGATCTTGCCTCCGACGGTCGTGGTGGTCCTGAACCAGGTCTCCACGCTGAAGGTGGCCGGCCGGCTGTGGCTGCGGTCGCTGTAGACCCACTGGTTGGAGCCGTTGAAGCCGATCGCCGTGCTGGCGCCGGTCACCGCGGCCGGGGTCTGCCGGTAGGACGGACCGCCGACGTAGTCGCCGTTGTCGTCCGTGCTGGAGGCGTCCGCGGCGGAGGTGCCGCCCGCCTCGTCGTAGCGCCAGTACAGCGTGGCGCCGTCGTCCAGCACCGCCGCCGGGTAGCTGTTGCTGCCCGAGGCCACGGTCACCGTGGCGGTCGAGGAGAGCGGGCTGGTGTTGGTGCCGTCGCTCGCCGACACCCGGTAGCCGTGCACGGACCCGGGGGTGAGCCCGGTGTCGGTGAAGCTCAGCTGCGGGCGCACCCACGGCAGGGAGGTGCCGGTGGTCGTGTACACGGGGGTGGGTCCCCCGTCCCGGTAGACCTTGTACGTCAGCACGCTGTCGTCGTTGTCCAGGCTCGCCTGCCAGGTCACCTTGACCTTGCCGGCCGACAGGCTGGCCGCGCCGGCCTCCGGGGTGGTCGGGTTGCCGGTGTCGGGGCCTGACGCGAAGCGGGTCAGGCCCTGTTGCGCGCCGCCGTCGACGGTGGTGAACTCGCCGCCGACCCACAGGTAGTCGGTGTCGTTCTTCGACGAGACCGCCATCACGCGCGGGCCGATGCCCTCGCCGAGCCCGTCGTTGGTGTCGGGGAACCAGCCGAGCAGATGCGGATCGGTCACCGACTCCGCCAGCAGGTGCTTGCGCCGCTGGTCGGGGTACTCGCCCATGCTGCTGCAGTCGTGCGCGTGCGAGCCGCTGTAGAGCACGCTCTCGTAGACCTCGACGGACTGGGTGGCGCCCAGGCAGTTGTCGCGCCATCGCTGGTCGAAGCTGCCCGCGTCGAAGGCGACGCGGCCGTCGAACACACCGCCGCCGGTACCCTCATTACCCGTGTAGAGGCCGGTGGCGTCGTCGGTGATGTCCTTGACGACCGAGGTCGCCGGGAAGAACCCCATCGGGTACGCCTTCGTGAGCGACCCGTCGCCGCCGTCGACCACCGCCAGGGCGTGCGAGTCGGCGCCCCCGATGGTGTCGAAGTCGCCGCCGATCATGACGTGTCCGCCGTCCGGGGTGACCTGCACCGCCCGTCCGGGCTTGTCCCCCGACGGGTTCCAGGAGGTCAGGGACCCCGAGGAGGTCAGCGCCGCGAAGTAGCGGCGGGACTGGCCGGCGACGGTGGTGAAGTCGCCGCCCGCGTAGACGGTGTCCGCGGTCGCGTCCAGCGCCCGCACGGTCGCGGAGACCGCCGGGTGGAAGGAGGCGATCGGGGTGCAGGTGGCCAGGTCGACGGCGGTCAGGCTGTTGACCTGGACGCCGTTGACGGCACTGAAGTAGCCGCCCGCGTAGAGCGTTCCGCCGTCCGGTGAGACCGCCAGCGCGCGTACGGTGGCGGTGCTGCCCGCTCCGATGGTGAACGACAGCTTGCAGCCGGTCGGCGCTCCCGTCGCCGCGTCGAAGGCGGCGAAGTTCACCGCGGACTGCTCGTCGCTGCCCGACCCCGATCCCGGCGGCCGGACGGTGGAGAAGGTGCCGCCCGCGTAGACGACTCCCTGTGCCTGGGCCATCGCCCAGACGATGCCGTTGGTCTGCCAGGTCGGCAGGTCGTCGGCGGTCATGGCCACCGGCGAGGTGAGCGCGGTCGCGGCGGGTGCCACTGCCATCCCCGCCCCGGCCAGCGCGCCTGCCACCAGCGCACCGGCGGCCGTCATTGCCCCAAGTCTTCGCATGTGCCCCCCAAGGCCCACTCGTGCACAAGCGGCCCATTCGCCCGCCTGTGGTCGGCACCATAGGGGTATGTGAACAGGGCCGGTAGAAAGTTTGACGAAATTGTGTTCACTGGATACCCGAGCGGATGTTGCCCGCCCGACATCTGCCGTGGCGGGTGCGTCCCGGTACGCCCCCGTACGCCCGGTTGCGTCCCGGGGGGAGTGGCGGAGCGCGGAGCCGCCGGGATCCCGGCGGCCGCGTCAGCGGTCGATGCGCACCGTGGCGCCCGCGAGCTGCTGCTCGACCTGCGCGCAGTCGGCGTCGACCATGATCCGGGCCAGCTCGTCCACCCGTACCGAGGGCTTCCAGCCCAGCAGTTCCCCGGCCTTGCTCGCGTCGCCGATCAGGGCGTCGACCTCGCTGGGGCGCTCGTACTTGGGGTCGTAGCGGACGTACTCGGCCGGGTCGAGGCCGGCGTGCGCGAAGGAGGTGTCCAGGAACTGCCGTACGGTGGCCGCCTCCCCGGTGGCCACCACGTAGTCGTCCGGGGTGTCCCGCTGCAGCATCATCCACATCGCCTCGACGTACTCGGGGGCGTAGCCCCAGTCGCGGACGGCGTCGAGGTTGCCCAGGTAGAGCCGGTCCTGGAGGCCCGCCTTGATGCGGGCGACGGCGCGGGTGATCTTGCGGGTCACGAAGGTCTCGCCCCGGCGCGGGGACTCGTGGTTGAAGAGGATGCCGTTGACCGCGAACATGTCGTACGCCTCGCGGTAGTTGACGGTCGCCCAGTAGCCGTACACCTTGGCGCAGCCGTAGGGGCTGCGCGGGTGGAAGGGCGTCCGCTCGTTCTGCGGCGGCGGGGTCGCGCCGAACATCTCGGACGACGAGGCCTGGTAGACGCGGGTGTCGACGCCGCTGGCGCGCACGGCCTCCAGCAGCCGGACCGAGCCGAGGCCGGTGACGTCGCCCGTGTAGAGCGGCGCGTCGAAGGAGACGCGGACATGGGACTGCGCGCCCAGGTTGTAGACCTCGTCGGGCCGCAGGTCGCGCAGCAGGTTGACGAGGGCCACGCCGTCGGAGAGATCGGCGTGATGGAGCGTGAAGGAACGATTCGCCTCCTGTGGCCCCTGGTAGATGTGGTCGATCCGCTCGGTGTTGAAGCTGGACGACCGTCTGACGAGGCCGTGCACCGCGTAGCCCTTGCTCAGCAGCAGCTCCGCGAGATAGGAGCCGTCCTGGCCGGTGACACCCGTGATCAGGGCGCTCTTGCCCATGCGCTGTCCCCCCCTGGGGTCGGATATGTTTCCTTTGCGTACTGATGTTTGGATTCAGCCCCTATGGGGTGACCCGGGCTGGCAGAATCCGCTGTCATGACCCAAGCGAACGCAACCCTGCCGGAGCGCGCCCGGATCTTCGTCGCGGGCCACCGCGGACTGGTCGGATCGGCGCTCGTCCGCCGGCTGGAGGCCGAAGGGCACGAGGTGATCACCCGCGGCCGCGACGAACTCGACCTGCGGGACGCGGTGCGCACCGAGGCGTTCCTGACCGGGACCCGCCCGGACGCGGTGGTGCTGGCGGCCGCCAAGGTGGGCGGCATCATGGCCAACAGCACCTACCCGGTGCAGTTCCTCGAGGACAACCTGCGGATCCAGCTGAGCGTGATCGCCGGCTCCCACGCCGCGGGTGTCGGGCGGCTGCTCTTCCTCGGCTCGTCCTGCATCTACCCCAAGCACGCGCCCCAGCCGATCCGCGAGGACGCGCTGCTCACCGGCCCGCTGGAGCCGACGAACGAGGCGTACGCGCTGGCCAAGATCGCCGGCATCGTCCAAGTGCAGTCCTACCGGCGGCAGTACGGCGCGTCCTTCGTCTCCGCCATGCCGACCAACCTCTACGGTCCCGGCGACAACTTCGACCTGACGTCCTCGCACGTGCTGCCGGCCCTGATCCGCCGCTTCCACGAGGCCCGCAGCGCCGGGGCCCCCGAGGTGGTCCTGTGGGGCTCCGGCACACCGCGCCGGGAGTTCCTGCACGTGGACGATCTCGCCGCGGCCTGCGCGCTGCTGCTGCGCTCCTACGACGGCGACGAGCCGGTCAACATCGGCTGCGGCACCGATCTGACCATCCGCGAACTGGCCGAGACCGTGCGGGAGGTCATCGGCTACGAGGGCGGCATCGCCTGGGACACCGGCAAGCCCGACGGCACACCGCGCAAGCTGCTCGACGTGTCGCGGCTGGCCGGTCTCGGCTGGAAGCCGGAGATCGCCCTGCGCGACGGCATCGCCGCGACGTACTCCTGGTGGCGGGAGCACGGCGCGGACTGAGCCCCCGGACCGGGACCCCGGCAGGTCGGGCATCAGTATGCTCCGCGGCCGTCGACCACGGCCCGGAGCGTACGGGCCATCAGGTCGACGTCGCTGGTGAACGTCCAGTTGTCCACATAGCGCAGATCGAGCTGGAGGGTCTCGTCCCAGGAGAGCTCGGAGCGCCCGCTGATCTGCCACAGGCCGGTCAGGCCCGGCTTCACCGCCAGCCGCCGCAGCTCGACCTCGTCGTAGCGCGCGACCTCCTCGGGCAGCGGCGGACGGGGGCCCACCAGGGACATGTCACCCCGTAGGACGTTGAGGAGCTGGGGCAGTTCGTCCAGCGAGCAGCGGCGCAGGATGCGTCCGACCCGGGTGACCCGGGGGTCGCGGCGCATCTTGAACATCAGGCCGTCGTTCTCGTTGGCGGGCGCCAGTTCCGGCTTGCGGTCGTCCGCGTCGGCCACCATCGTGCGGAACTTCCACATCGTGAAGGGCGCGCAGTCCAGCCCGTGGCGGATCTGCCGATAGAAGACGGGGCCCTTGGAGCCCAGCCGGATGGCCGCCGCGATGACCCCGAACAGCGGGGAGAGCAGCAGGAGTCCGACCCCGGCGCCGACCCGGTCGAGCGCCGACTTGAGGGTGACCTGCACCCCGCGCCGTACCGGCGGGCTGATGTGCAGGAGCGTGAGCCCGGCGGCGGAGGTGAGCTCCACGCGGCGCTCGGAGACGTCGGTCAGGCCGGGCAGGACGGCCAGCGGCACCCCCCCGTCGTGCACCGCCCACGACAGCCGGCGCAGCCGCTCCCCGGCCATCCGCGGGCCGGGCGCCACCAGCAGCAGGTCCGCGCCGAGTTCGCGGGCGGCGGCCAGGACGGCACCGGAGTCCCCGCTCGGGCGGGCCGGCGGCAGCGAGTCCAGCCGGGCGGCGACCGGGGCGCCGCACTCCAGATTGGCCAGACCGACCGGGACCGCGCCGACCACCACGTACTCGTGGTCGGTGCGTGCCGCCAGATGATCGACCACGTAGTCCGCCGCGCTCGGCTCGCCGACCACGAGCACCCGCCGCACGGCATGGGCCTCACGCCGCGAGGCAATCAGGTGATGGTACGTCAGTTTGCGGCAGGCGGCGGTCAGCAGGAGTCCCGGGGTGAGCGCCAGCAGCGCCATCAGCGGCTCGGAGGCCTCGCCCACCACGGTGCGGACCATGGCCAGCACGCCCAGCAGGATCAGCCAGTCCTGGAGCACCGAGCGCGCACTGCGCGACTCGCCCAGCACCCGGCCCGCGTAGCGGTGCCGCCCCGCCTGCACGCAGGCCCATGACAGCGCCGCGGTCCCCGCGCAGAGCAGGGGATGGGGCTGGCCCGTGGCGTCGAAGACGAGACCGACGGGCACGCCGACCCCGGCGGCATCCGTGACCAGCGCCGCCGGGAGATACCAGCGCGCCTTGTCGCTCGACCCGTGCGGAGCCGCGACCACGCGGCCCTGTACGGGAGTTGTTTCCATCTCTTCCGAACTGGGTATATCGACCCGCCGCATGGACCCCCCTGGCACAACGCGACAAAGTGGGCACACCTGCCACTTCCCCAAGTAGCTGTGTGCCGTAGTAAGCCGGAACGCTATGCCAAACAGTTGTACGTTCGCTGCGGTTTACGAAATTTCGGAGGGCCGTTGTCCTGAAGTTCACGTTCGGCTGGATCTGACCACTCCAGCGAAGCGTCCACTCCTTTGTGGCTGGTTGCGCCTGTTTTGCAGAATTTGGTGATCGATCGGCGGGTTTGCCCGCAACGGGACGGTCTTGTGTGCAACCGGCCGGGCGTGCTGCACCGGACCCCGGGGGAGCGGCGATTCGGTCGCCCGTTCGGCCGTCCGGGTGATGTGCGGGGCCGCGCGGCCGTGGACCGTCCCCTCGCGGAGCCCGCGCCGCCGGGGCCGGTGGTGGCGGAGAAGGCCCTTACCCTTGTCCCTTGTGTCCACTCTGCATGCCGCCCTCGCCGACCTCCTCGACGGGGTTCCCCCGGGCCGCGCCGCCCAGGCCGTCGACCGCCTGATCACCACGTACCGGGGGCGTACGCCCAGCAGCACGCCGATCCTCCGCGACCGCTCCGACGTGGCGGCCTACGCGTCCTACCGCATGCCCGCGACCTACGCGGCCGTGTACGCGGCGCTGGCGGAGTTCCGCGACCGGGCAGGCGCATGGGCGCCGGGCAGCCACGTCGACGTGGGCGGCGGCACCGGCGCCGCGACCTGGGCGGTCGCCGACGCCTGGGACGAGGGCACGCACACCAGCACCGTCCTGGACTGGTCGGAGCCCGCACTCGTCCTCGGCCGCGAGCTGGCCGGCGGCGCCGGGCACGAGGCCGTACGGCAGGCGCAGTGGGTGAAGGCGCCGCTCGGCATCGGGGCGCGGCTTCCCGAGGCCGACCTGATCACGCTCTCGTACGTCATCGGCGAACTGCCGGACGCCGACCGCGAGGCCGTCGTCGCCGAGGCCGCCCGGGCCGCGCGCGGCGCCGTCCTCGTCGTCGAGCCGGGCACCCCCGACGGTTACGCCCGTGTGCTCGCGGCCCGCGACGCCTTCGTCGCGGCCGGCCTGCACGTCCTCGCGCCCTGCCCGCACGACGGGGCGTGCCCCGTGCAGGCCCCCGACTGGTGCCACTTCGCCGCCCGCGTCGCCCGGACCTCGCTGCACCGCCAGGTCAAGGGCGGCTCCCTGCCCTACGAGGACGAGAAGTTCAGCTATGTCGCCGCGGCGCGCTTCCCCGCCGGGCCCGCGCCGGACCGGGTGGTGCGCCACCCCCAGATCCGCAAGGGGCAGGTGCTGATCGACCTGTGCACCGTCGAGGAGGGGCTGCGGCGCACCACGGTCAGCAAGCGGCAGGGCCCCCTGTACCGGGCGGCGCGCGACGTGGCCTGGGGTGACGCCTGGCCGCCCCCGGACGCCGCCGAGTAGCCGCCCCGCCCCGCGCCTCAGCCGCCCAGCACCGCCATGGCCGCGTTGTGGCCCGGGATGCCGCTGACGCCGCCGCCCCGCACGGCGCCCGCGCCGCAGAGCAGCACGTTGGCGTGGGCCGTCCCGACGCCCCAGGCGTCGGCGTCCGCTGCGTCGTGCCGGTCGTGCCGGTCGTTCCGGGCCTCCCGCGCGTAGGGGAAGGACAGGTCCCGGTGGAAGATGTGCCCGCCGGGGAGCCCGACCTCCCGCTCCAGGTCCAGCGGCGACTTCGCCTCGATGCACGGCCGTCCGTCCGCGTCGACCGCCAGGCAGTCCGCCAGCGGCTCCGCGAGCACCGCGTCCAGCTGTGCGAGCGTGGCCCCCAGCAGGGCGTCCTTCGCCCCGGCCGGGTCGGCCGCGAAGAGCCGCGCGGGGGCGTGCAGCCCGAACAGGGTGAGGGTGTGCATCCCTTCCGCGACGAGCCCGGGGGCCAGGATCGTGGGGTCGGTCAGCGAGTGGCAGTAGATCTCCGAGGGCGGTGCCGTGGGCACCGCGCCGGCCGCGGCCTCCTCGTACGCCGTCTGGAGCTGGGTGTACGACTCGGCGATGTGGAAGGTGCCGGAGAACGCCTCGCGCGGGTCCGCGTCCGCGTCCCGCAGCCGCGGCAGGCGGCGCAGCAGCATGTTGACCTTGAGCTGGGCACCCTCGGGCCTGTCGGGGGCGGTCTCGCCGAGCAGGCCGGCCAGGGCGTGCGGCGAGGCGTTGACCAGCACGTGCCGGGCCGACACCCGGCCGCCGTCGAAGTCCACCTCGGCCCGGGTCCCGTCCGTGGCGATCGCGGTGACCTCGGTGCCCGTGGCGATCTCCGCCCCGGCCGCCCGTGCCGCGTCCGCCAGGGCGTCGGTGAGCGCGCCCATGCCGCCGACGGGCACGTCCCAGTCGCCGGTGCCGCCGCCGATCACGTGGTAGAGGAAGCAGCGGTTCTGCAGCAGCGAGGGGTCGTGGGCATGCGTGAAGGTGCCGATGAGGGCGTCGGTGAGCACCACGCCCCGCACCACGTCGTCGTCGAACGCCGCCTCGACGCTCTCGCCCAGCGGCCGCTCGAACAGCTGCTCCCAGGCCCGCGGGTCGTCCACGATCCGCTCCAGCTCGCCGCGCGAGGGCAGCGGACCGGTCAGCGTGGGGAAGACCCGCTCGGCGACCCGCTGGGTCATTCCGTAGAAGCGCTGCCATGCCTCGAAGTCGCGGTCGGAGCCGGTGAGCCGCACGAAGCTCTCCCGGGTGCGCGCGGCCGACCCGGCGTCCACGAGCAGGCCGCCGTCCCCGTGCGGGGTGTACGAGGAGATCCGGCGCCGCCGCACCGCGAAGCGCAGGCCCAGGTCGTCGACGATCTTCCGGGGCAGCAGGCTCACCAGGTACGAGTAGCGCGACAGCCGCGCGTCGAAGCCGCTGAACGCCCGCGTCGAGACGGCCGCGCCTCCGGTCGAGGGAAGCCGTTCCAGCAGCAGCACCGAGCGGCCCGCCCGGGCGAGGTACGCGGCGGCGACCAGGCCGTTGTGGCCGCCGCCCACGATCACGGCGTCGTAGGTGGTCCGAAGGGGCCGGTGGGGGTGCGGCTGCTGAGGCATGGGCCCCTTCGTATCACGGTCAGTCGCGCAGCTCCATGGTGCAGCACTTCACGCTGCCGCCCGCCTTGTGCAGCTCGGACATGTCGACCGTGAGCGGTTCGAAACCGCGCTCCCGCAGCGGCTTGAGCAGTCCCTTGGCCGCGGCCGGGACCAGGACGTTCAGGCCGTCGCTGACGCAGTTCAGGCCAAAGGCGAGCGCGTCGTCGCGGGTGGCGATCAGCGCGTCGGGGAAGAGCCGGCGCAGCACCGACCGGCTGCCGGGGGAGAAGGCGTCCGGGTAGTACATGACCTCGTTGCCGGAGAGCACGCACAGCGCCGTGTCCAGGTGGTAGAAGTGCGGGTCGGTGAGCTCCAGGCCGATCACGGGTCTGCCGAAGTACTCCTGGAGCTCGGAGTGCGACAGCGGGCTGCTGCGGAAGCCCTTGCCGGCCAGCAGCCAGCTCTCGGTGACCGTGAAGTCGCCCTCGCCCTCGTTGATGTGCTGCGGGTCGTGGACGTGGGTGTAGCCGCGGCCGAGGAACCAGTCGCGGTGCGCCGGGGCCTCCGCCCTCCGCTCGATGTTGGCGAAGCGGGCGCCGAAGACCCGTCCGTCCACCACGGTCGCGCCGTTCGCCGCGAACACCATGTCCGGCAGGCCGGGCAGCGGCTGCAGGATATCGACGGCGTGTCCCAGCGAGCGGTACCGGTCGCGGAGGTCCTCCCACTGGAAGAGGGCGAGCGCGGGATCGACCGGCTTTGCGGGGTCCATCCAGGGGTTGATGGAGTAGGTGACCCGGAAGTACGTGGGAGGACACATCAGGTACCGCCGGAACGAAGCGGTTCGCGCTGCGCTCAATGAAGGCTCCTCGCGGTGTGGTTGAGGCCGTTGTGCTCATGGTGGACCCGCGACGGACATCGCGCACCGGATTGCGGACGGAAAAATGCCCGTTCGGCCCTGGTGGGCCGCCTCTAAGGTGAGCGCATGCCGACACCCAGTCCCGCGTCCCCCGACGCCCTGCTTCCCGAGACCCGCCGTGCTCTGCTGCACCGGATCGCGGTCGCCCAGTCCACCGCCCGTACGCCCTCCCTCGTGGCGGCCGTCGTGCGGGACGGCCGCACCGTGTGGACCGGCTCGCGGTCCTGCGTGGACGGGCACGCGCCGGACGCGGACACGCAGTACCGGATCGGCTCGATCACCAAGACCTTCGTGGCCGTGCTGGTCATGCGGCTGCGCGACGCGGGACGCCTCGGGCTGGACGACCCGCTGGACAAGCACCTCGGCGCCACCGCCGCGACCGGGGTGACGATCCGTCAACTCCTCGCGCACACCGCGGGACTGACCTCCGAGCCGCCCGGTCCGTGGTGGGAGCGCACCCCCGGCGCGCTGCGCCCCGACATCGACGGGCTGCTGGGCGAGCGCGCCCGGCTGCACCCGGCCGGTGAGCGGCACCACTACTCCAATCCGGGCTTCGCCCTGCTCGGCGCCGTCGTGGAGCGGCTCCACGACGGGCAGCCCTGGGACGAACTGCTCTGGTCCCAGGTGCTGGAGCCGCTCGGCATGACCCGCACCACGCGCCGCCCGCAGGCCCCGCACGCGGGCGGCTGGGCCGTGCACCCGTACGCCGAGCTGATGCTGCCCGAGGCGGTCCACGAGACCGGCCTGATGGCCCCGGCGGGCGAACTGTGGTCGACGGCGGACGACCTGTGCCGCTGGGCGGCCTTCCTGGCCGCGGGCCACGGGAACGTCCTGTCCGCCGCCACCATGGAGGAGATGCGCCGGCCCGCCGCGCCCGGCGGCGACCACGGCCTCGGGCTCCAGCTGACGACGGCGGCGGACGGCCGGCCGCTCGTCGGGCACGGCGGTTCCATGCCCGGCTTCGTGGCCGGGCTGTGGTGCGACGTCGCCGAGGGACTGGGCGCCGCCGTCCTCGCCAACTCCACGACCGGCGCCCAGACCGGGGCCGTCGCCCGCGACCTGATGCGGATCGTGACCGAGCGCGAGCCGCGCATCCCCGAGCCCTGGCGCCCGGTCTCCGACCCCGATCCGGAGCTGCTGGCGCTGACCGGCCCCTGGTACTGGGGCACCTCCGCCCATGTGCTGCGGGTCGCCGCGGGCCGCGACCTGGAGCTCGCCCCCGCGGACCCCGGCGGCGGCCGCGGCGCCCGCTTCCGCGCCGGGCAGGACGGCACCTGGACCGGCCGGGACGGCTACTACGACGGCGAGACGCTGCGCGTGGTCCGCTCGGCAGAGGGCACCGTCACCCACCTCGACGTCGGCACGTTCGTCTTCACCCGCACCCCCTACGACCCCGCCGCCCAGGTGCCGGGCGGCGTCGACGAGGCCGGCTGGGGGGCGCACGGGGCCTGAGGGGGGTTGCTCAGGCGGTGAGCGGGAACTCCCGTCCGAGCGCGCCCAAGACGGCCGCGTTGTGGGCGAAGGCCCGGCGGCACTCCTCGACGACGCGCTGCTTCTCCAGCTCGTCGGCCGGCAGGGCGTCCAGCAGGGCCCGGTACTCCCGTTTGAAGGCGGCGGGGTTGCCGATCGCCTCGAAGACGTAGAAGCGCACGCCGTCGCCCTTGCGGGGGAAGCCCCAGGTCCGCTCGGCGATGCCGCGGATGACCTGGCCGCCGGAGAGGTCGCCGAGGTAGCGGGTGTAGTGGTGGGCGATATAGCCGCCGGCCAGCGGTGGGCGGTCTCGGTGATGCGGGCGGCATAGGCGGCGGTCTCGGGCAGTGCCGCCGCCCGGGACCGCCAGCCGGCCCCGAGCAGGTGGCCGAGGTCACGTTCCAGGGCGGCGACCCGCGGCAGCTCCGGCCGCAGGAAGGGAGCGGCGACGGGGTCGCAGGCCAGGGTCCCGGCCGCGTCCTCCAGGGCCCGGTAGACGAACCACAACTGCTCGGTGTAGCGGGCGTACGCGCTCACTCCGAGACGCCCGCCGAGCAGGTCGCCGATGAACGTGGAGTTCTCCGCCTCGGTGTGACGGTCATGACTGGCGGCGCGGATCACCACGGAGAACGGGGTGGCTCCGGAGGGGCCGGCAGTCGTCAAGGGGAGCCTCCTGCGGTCGAGCCGTGCAGGAGTCGTGCCCACTGAGGGCAGCCTGAGTCGACGGCTTGCCGACAACCTGTCGGAAACCACGTTACGTCCTGGCGGTGCGATATGGGGGCATTTGCGGGTTACCATCCCCCATTCGAGGGACCTTCCGGGCACCCCGGGTGCGGACCGGATCGGTACAGGGCGCAGGATGGAAATCCACCATCCGTGGATTCCGCTTACGTCTTTTCCTTCGTTACGTAGGGTGGAGCGAGGGTTCGTACGGGCGAGGGAAGGGGCTCGATGGTCACCAAGGGCAGGTTGTCCGGCTGGTTGCGCCGGAAAGCGGGGGAGCGGGACGCCGACGGCGGGGACGGCCTCGCCCAGCGGACCCCGGGCGCCCGCGACCGGGACGACCTGCTGCTGGCAGCCGCCGCGGCCGGCCTGCCGCTGGCTCCCGCCGCGCACCCGTCCGCCGAGTCCGGCTACCGCTGCTCCTGCGACCGGATCGGCTGTCCCACCCCTGGCACGCACCCGGTCTCCTTCGCCTGGCATACCCAGGCCACCACGGACCCGGAGAAGCTCCAGCGCTGGCTGCGCACCCAGCCGCTCGCGAACTTCATCACCGCCACCGGCATCGCCCACGACGTCCTGGACGTCCCCGCAGAGGCCGGCCGGATCGCCCTGGAGCGGCTGGCCGCCGAGGGCGCCGAGACCGGGCCGGTCGCCGTCTCCGACGGCCGGACGCTCTTCTTCACCGGCACCCGCGCCACCGCCGACGAGGACGAGTGGTGGCCCTGCGAGCTGGACTGCCATCCCGAGACCCTGGACGAGCACCCCGGCCTGCGCTGGCACTGCCGCGCCAGCTATGTGCTGATGCCGCCCTCGCGCCTGCCGTCGGGCGCCGTCGTGGCCTGGCTGCCCGGCCACGGCCCCGACCGCCCGCTGCCCGACCCCCTGCCGCTGCTCACCGTCCTCACCGACGCCTGCGCCCAGATCGAGCACGAGCCGGAAACGGCCGGCTGGATCGGCTGAACCCCGCGGACGGCCGGCCCTTCCCGGGCCGCCGCGTCACTCCCCGCGGGCCGCGACCAGGCCGATGACCCGGCTGCGGAAGACGATCCGTCCGCCGTCCTTCTTCGCCGGGACGACGACGGCCTGCCGCGCGACCCGGCCCAGCGTCACCGACTTCTTCGCGGCGCCCGTCATCAGGGCCTTGGTGTAGGCGTTGACCGGCGGGGCGACGCCCGGCCGGAGCATCGTGATCTTCGCGGTGTGGTGCGAGGCGAAGAAGACCAGCGCCCCGCCGTCCTCGGTGCGCAGTGCCACCGGGGCGAACTCATCGTTCGTGGCGGGCTGGTCGGCGTACTGCGTCGCCGAGTCCGCGGTACGGGCGCCCTTGGCCCGCTCCGAGATCTGCTGCGAGGTCGCCGAGCCCGGGGCGAAGACGGAGGTGTCCTTGGCGTCGCCCTTGCCGAGGTAGCCGGCGTACGCCTTGCTCAGCGCGCCCGGTTCGACCAGCAGCCCCGAGCCGGCCTCGGGTACGGCCTCGACCCGGCCGTCCGCGTCGTGGGCGAACCGCGGCAGGGACCCGGCCCGGAAGACCGCGACGTAGGAGGCGCGCCAGCCCTCGGAGGCGGCGGCGCGCTCGAAGACCAGGAGCCAGCGATTCGCCGCGGGGGCGGCGCCGCCCACGCCCACGGCCGCGTCGGCGACGAACCACTTGGGCCAGCCGACCTGCCGCGGTATCAGGAAGTCGGCGTCGCTGAGGATGAGTTCGCGGAAGTCCGGGTTGCCGCCCGGTGCGGTCGCGTGCCGCGCCGTGAGACCGGCCTCGTCGACAGCGCCGAGGGGGCCGGTCTCCACGGTGGCGATCAGCCGTGCGTCGAGATTCTTGTTCGCCTCGTTGTTGACCTCGGCGAAGTGCGCCAGTGCCTTCGCGGCGTCAGCCTTCGTCACCGACGGGACGAGCGCCCGCTCCCCGTGCACCGTCACGCACCCGGCCAGCGGCGTCGTCATCGTCAACAGGGCGAGCGCTGGCAGGAGTCGGGACCTGCGGGTCATCGGACGTGGGCTCCTTCGAGGCGGCGGCGGGCGCCTTCGCGACCGGCGCGGCAACCCTACCGGGGCGCAGGAAGAAGAACATCGCCGGTACGAGGTACAGCGCCCAGACCGTGACCTGCAGCCAGGTCGGGTCCGGCTGGAAGTTGAACACTCCCTTGAGCAGCGTCCCGTACCAGGAGTCGGCGGGGATCTGCGCGCTGATGTCGAAGGCCCGCGCGCCCAGTCCGGGCAGCCAGTCGGCCTCCTGGAGGTCGTGGAAGCCGTACGCGAGCACGCCCGCCGCCACGACGACCAGCATCGCGCCGGTCCAGGTGAAGAACTTGGCCAGGTTGATGCGCACCGCGCCGCGGTAGAACAGCCAGCCGAGCACCACGGCCGTGAGCAGTCCCAGCGCCGCGCCGACCAGCGGTCGCACGCCGTCGTCGGTGGCCTGCACGGCGGTCCAGATGAACAGCGAGGTCTCCAGCCCCTCACGGCCCACCGCGAGGAAGGCGGTGACGATCAGGGCGCCGGTGCCCATGGCGACCGCGGCGTCCAGCTTGCCGTGCAGCTCGGCCCGCAGATGCCGCGCGGTGCGCCGCATCCAGAACACCATCCAGGTCACCAGGCCGACCGCGATGACCGACAGCGAGCCGCCGAGCGCCTCCTGCGCCTGGAAGGTCAGCTCGGAGGAGCCGAACTGCAGGGCGGCGCCGAAGCCGAGGCTCAGCAGCACCGCGGCGCCGACACCGAGCCAGACCGGCGGCAGCTTGTCCTTGCGGTCGGTCTTCACCAGATAGGCGACCAGGATGCAGACGACCAGGCTGGCCTCCAGGCCCTCACGGAGTCCGATCAGGTAGTTGCCGAACATCCGCCGTCACTTCCTTTCAGTTGTTCTCGAAGAGCGCGCGGCCCCACCAGTCGCCGGTGTCCCGGACGCCCGGCGGTACGGCGTAGACGGCCGAACCCACGTGCTGGATGTATTCGTTGAGCGCATCGGTCTTGGCCAGCCGCAGTTGCAGCGGGATGAAGCCGTCGCGCACGTCGCGCTGGTAGGCGATGAAGAACAGCCCCGCGTCCAGCCGTCCGAGGCCGTCGGTGCCGTCGGTGAACGAGTAGCCGCGCCGCAGGATCGTCACGCCGCTGTTGTCCGGGTGCGAGAGGCGGACGTGCGCGTCGGGCTTCATCGCCTTGAAGTCCGGGGTGTCCCGCTCGTGCTTCCTGCCGAGCGGGGCGCCCTCGCCCTTGGTCCGGCCGAAGACGTCCTCCTGCTCGCGCAGGGAGGTCCGGTCCCAGGTCTCGATGTGCATCCGGATACGCCGGGCCACCAGGTACGAGCCGCCGGCCATCCAGGACGGGCCGTCGCAGGAGGGGACCCACACATGCTTGTCCTGGGCGGACTTGTCGGAGCCGGCGACGTTGTGCGTGCCGTCCTTGAAGCCCATCAGGTTGCGCGGGGTCTGCTCGTCGGGCGTGGTCGAGGAGGTCTTGCCGAAGCCGAGCTGCGACCAGCGCATCGCGACCTTGCCGAAGCCGATACGGGCCAGGTTGCGGATGGCGTGCACCGCCACCTGCGGGTCGTCGGCACAGGCCTGGACGCACAGATCGCCGCCGCTGCGGCTCGCGTCCAGGTTGTCGCCGGGGAACTTCGGCAGGTCCACCAGGGCCTCGGGGCGCTGCCCGGTGAGCCCGAAACGGTCCTTGCCGTCCGCGCCCCGGAAGAGCGAGGGGCCGAAGCCGACGGTCAGCGTGAGCCGGGAGGGCTGCAGACCGAGGGCCTCGCCGGTGTCGTCCGGCGGGGCCTCGGCGAGACCGCCGACCGCGCCCTCGCCGACCGACCGGCCCTGCGTCATCCTGCGCGCGGCCTCGGTCCACTCCTTGAGGAGCGCGATCAGTTCCTCGCGGTCCTCGGTCGTGACGTCGAAGGACGCGAAGTGCAGCCGGTCCTGGACCGGAGTGGCGATGCCGGCCTGATGCGCGCCGTGGAAGGCGATCGCGCTGCCCGCGGACGCCGCGGGCTGCACGTCGTTCCCGTTGCGGACGGCGGCCACGGCGCTGCCGGCCGCGGCGGCGCCCAGGACGACCCCGGCGCCGGTCCAGCCCAGCAGCGTGCGCCGCGAGGTGGTGGTTTCCTCGGACATGGCTCCCCAGTCCTCCGTGACTACTTGGCGACGGCCGCGGCGAGCTTGGACAGCGGCTCGGCGAGCGCGTTGACGCTGTCCGAGAGGCCCTTGCGGTCGGCCTTGCCGACGGTGTCGTACGAGACGAACGTGTCGCCCTCGCGGTACTTGCCCAGCAGCCCCGTCAGGGCCGTGAACTGCTTGTCCAGTTCGGTGGTGAGCGCCGGGTCGTTCTCGGCGGCGACCGGCTTCAGCAGCTCGTACGCCTTCTGCGCGCCCTCGACGTTGGCCTGGAAGTCCGACAGGTCCGTGTGGGAGTAGCGGTCCTCCTCACCGGTGATCTTGCCGGTGGCGACCTCGTCCAGCAGCTCCTTGGCGCCGTTGGCCATGCTGGTGGCGGTGATCTCGGCCTTGCCGACCCGGGTCTGCCAGTCCTTGAGGTCGGTGACGAGCTGGTCGGCGAGGGTGCCCTCCTCGGCGCCGACCTTCTTGTCCTTCCACAGGGACTTCTCCAGGCGGTGCCAGCCGGTCCACTTCTGGCCGTCCTCCAGACCGTCCTCACGGGTGTCGGTCAGGGGGTCGATGTCACCGAAGGACTCGGCCACGGGCTCGGTGCGCTCCCAGCCGACGCGCGAGGGCGCGAAGAGCGACTTGGCCTTCTCCACGTCGCCTGCCTTGACGGCGTCGGCGAACTGCTGGACCACCGGGAGGGTCTGGTCGGCCTGCTCCTGGGCGTACGTGCGGTACGCGGCGACGGCCGCGTCCAGGCGCGGATCGCTCGTGACGGCGCCCTTGCCGGTCACGGTGATCTTCTGGCGGATGCCGTCGCCCTGCATGCCGGGCTTGCAGGCGATCTCGTACGAGCCGGCCTTGATCTCGGCGGTGATGGTGGCCTTGGTGCCCGGGCCGATGTTCTCCCGCTCGGTCACGATCTTGTCGCTGGGCGTGTAGACGTAGACCTCGGTGACCTTGGAGCCCTTGTTCTCCACGGCGAACTGCACATGCCCGGCCGGGAACGTGGTCTTGGACACGTCGCAGGCGGTGTCAGAAGCGGTCACGGCTATCGCGTCCGAGGAGGCGCTGTCCGCCTTCTCCGCGCACCCGGTCACAGCGGTGACGGCGACCACTATGCCGGCGGCGGCTACTGCGGACATGCGGACGGCGGACATACGGGCTCCTGGCGGATCGGTGTGGCGAGACTTAGGCAAGCCTTTCTGTGGAAAGGCTTGCCTAACCTACCCAAGCCTCATCTCGCCTTGCCCACTATTGGGTAAAGAAGAAGTAATGAAGGGCGCGGCGGCATTGGGTTGCGCGGGGTCGGCGGGGGGCACCTCAGGGCAGGGTCAGTACCTCGGCGCCGGTTTCCGTGACCACCAGGGTGTGCTCGAACTGCGCGGTGCGCTTGCGGTCCTTGGTGACCACCGTCCAGCCGTCCTCCCACATCTCCCACTCGTGGGTGCCCAGGGTCAGCATGGGCTCGATGGTGAAGGTCATGCCCGGTCTCATCACCGTGGTGGCGCGCGGGTCGTCGTAGTGCGGAACGATCAGACCCGAATGGAAGGACGTGTTGATGCCGTGGCCGGTGAAGTCGCGCACCACGCCGTACCCGAAGCGCTTGGCGTACGACTCGATCACCCGGCCGATCACATTGATCTGCCGGCCCGGCTTGACCGCCTTGATCGCGCGCGTCAGGGATTCTTGGGTGCGGTCCACCAACTGCCGTGATTCCTCGTCGACTTCGCCGACGAAGTAGGTGGCGTTGGTGTCGCCGTGCACTCCGTGGATGAAAGCGGTGACATCGAGATTGACGATGTCCCCGTCGCGCAGCAGCGTCGAGTCGGGGATGCCGTGGCAGATCACCTCGTTGATCGAGGCGCACAGCGATTTGGGGAAACCGCGGTAGCCGAGGTCCGAGGGGTAGGCCTGGTGGTCGCACATGTACGCGTGGGCGATCCGGTCCAGTTCGTCGGTGGTGACCCCGGGCGCGATGGCCTTCGCCGCCTCCTCCATCGCCTGCGCGGCGATCCGGGACGCGATGCGCATCTTCTCGACGGTCTCCGCGGACTGCACCTCCGGCCCGTCGTACGGCCGCGGGGCCGGACGGCCCACGTACTCGGGCCGCGGGATCGAGGCGGGGACATGACGCGTGGGGGTGAGCTTGCCGGGCACCAGGACAGACATGTCAGCGAGTGTATCGGCGGCCTGTCGGGCAGCATGGCGGCAGGACGTCGTACGAGGAGGAGCGATGGCGCCGTTCAGGAGGGTCCGCAAGCCGGCCGGAAAGCCCGGTGAGTGGTTCTACTGCATCGAGCACAGAAAGGTGGAGGAGGGTCCGGAGTGCCCGGCCAAGGACCGTATGGGGCCGTACCCCAGCCGGGCCGACGCCGAACGCGCGATGGAGACCGCCGCCGAGCGCAATCTGCAGTGGGAGAACGACCCGCGGTGGAAGGACCAGCCGCGCGAGGGCGAGGGCGGCTGAGCCGCCCCGCCGTGACCGGGCGCACTGTGCGGGGATGACGGGGGCGAGCCCGCACCGGCCGGGGTCCCGTGACGACATCGGTCTTCACGGGACCCCGGCCGGTGCGCGGCAGCCGGACTCCTCCGCGCCCGCGGCCGTTTCACCCGATTGGTCAGTCCCGGCGGACCGGCCCGCATCACCTGGCGTCCCGGCACGTCCTGGCGGCTGCCCGCGTCTAGCACATGACCCCCCTTCCCGTCCGAAGTTTCGAACGCATTGAGGTTCGGACCGAGGGCGCTCCGTTTCACAGGGCATGCGGACCGGATCCGACCACGGCAGGTCGGACGAAGCCGGAGGAAACTGGAGAAAAGGGGCCCCATGTCCAGGAAGCGCAGGCTCGGGACCAAGCAGAAGATCGCGCTGATGACGGGCGCGGCGACGCTGGCAGGCGGCTTCGCCGTGGCGACCATGGCCAGCGGTCACGCCTCCGTGGTGTGCGACGGCCTCGACCAGGCGATACGCAACAACCAGGCCTTCATCGCGGGGCAGCGGGCGAACCCCGACGCGCAGTCGGCGGCCCGTATCGCCAACCGTGAGGCGGTCATCCAGCAGATCAACGTGCAGCGCCGGGCCTCGGGTTGCGGTGCGGCCCCCGGGGCTCCCGCGGCCGCGGCCCCGGCTGCGCCCGCCGCGCCCGCGAACCAGGGGCAGAGCCAGGGGCAGGGCCAGGCGCAGCCGCCCGCCGCGCCGCCCGCGGGCGCGGTGACCGGTCAGGTCGTCTGCCCGGGTTCGACGGTGACGCTGTCCGGCGAGGCGGGCGCCCCGGCCGCGTCCAGCAATCAGTTCCCGCTGGGCACCAGGCTCAAGGTGACGAACCTGGACAACGGCAAGTCGACGACGGTCGCCGTGACGTCGACCTCCGGGAGCTGCGCGCTGCTCAACAACGCGGCCTTCGAGCAGGTCCGCGAGCCGGGCAAGTTCCTCATCCGCAAGGCGCGTATCGAGCGCGTCCGCTGATCCCGGCCGGCCCGCGCCCGTCCGCGCCGGCCGCCCGGCCCTCCGGGC
This sequence comes from Streptomyces sp. RLA123, assembly GCF_056270165.1. Classification (NCBI taxonomy): domain Bacteria; kingdom Bacillati; phylum Actinomycetota; class Actinomycetes; order Kitasatosporales; family Streptomycetaceae; genus Streptomyces; species Streptomyces sp. RLA123. Next base: position 5,627,410 of record NZ_JBWDOR010000003.1, read on the forward strand.
CACCGCCGATCCAGGAAGCGGCGGTGGCCCGTACCTCTTGACGAGGGCACGACATTCGGCTTCAATCCGGCGTGATAGGTCCAGACCATCGGTCCAGACCACTTGCCCGGCACCGTCTGAACCCCCCGCCCCCCACTGGGAGGTCACGTGCTCTTCCGTCGTCAAGTCCCGCGGACCGGATCGCGCAGATCCCGCATCCTGTCCGTCGTCACCGCCGCCTTCCTGGCCGCCGCCGGCACCCTGATCGCCCTGCCCGGCACCGCGCAGGCGGCCAACCTCGTCAGCAACCCCGGTTTCGAGAGCGGCAGTCTGTCCGGCTGGTCCTGCTCGGGCGGCTCGGTCGTCGGCAGCCCGGTGCACAGCGGCACCAAGGCACTGGCCGGAGCCGTCAGCAGCAGCGACACCGCCCAGTGCACCCAGACCGTCTCGGTCCAGCCCAACACCGCCTACTCGCTCACCGGCTGGGTCCGCGGCGCGTACGTCTACCTCGGTGTCACCGGCGGCGCCTCCACCTGGACGCCGTCCGCCGCCTCGTACACCCAGCTGACGGTCCCCTTCACCACAGGGGCCTCGCAGACCAGCGTGCAGCTGTACGTCCACGGCTGGTACGCCCAGGGGACGTACAACGCCGACGACATCAGCCTCGACGGGCCGGGCGGCGGCAACGGCGGGGACACGCAGGCGCCCACCGCGCCCAGCGGCCTGACCTCCACGGGCAAGACGTCCTCCAGCGTCTCGCTGTCCTGGAACGCCTCCTCCGACAACGTCGGCGTCACGAGCTACGACGTCTACCGCGGCAGCACCCTGGCCACCACGGTGACCGGCACCTCCGCCACCGTCAGCGGCCTGGCCGCGAGCACCGCCTACACCTTCACCGTCAAGGCGCGTGACGCCGCGGGCAACACCTCGGCGGCCTCCAACGCGGTGAGCGTCACCACCAGCGCCGGCGGCGGCGGTGGCACCGGCTTCAAGCAGGCCGCGCCCTACCTCTTCCTCGGCTGGGGCGACCCGCCGAGCGCGACCAGCGTGATGAGCGCCACCGGCGTCAAGTGGTTCACGATGGCGTTCATCCTCTCCTCCGGCGGCTGCAACCCCGCCTGGGACGGCTCCCGTCCGCTGACCGGCGGCGTCGACCAGTCGACCATCAACTCCATCCGCGCGGCCGGCGGCGACATCGTCCCGTCCATCGGCGGCTGGCAGGGCAACAAGCTCGGCCCCAACTGCTCCACCCCCGAGGCCCTGGCCGGTGCCTACCAGCAGGTGATCAACGCCTACGGCCTCAAGGCGATCGACGTCGACATCGAGAACACCGACGAGTTCGAGTCCGAGGTCGTCCAGGACCGCATCCTGAACGCGCTGAAGATCGTCAAGCAGAACAACCCCGGCATCCGGACGATCCTCACCTTCGGCACGTCGACGACAGGACCGACCTACTGGGGCGGCCGCCTCATCGAGCGGGCCAACGCGCTCGGCGCCAACATCGACGTCTTCACGATCATGCCGTTCGACTTCGGCGGCGGCGCCGACATGTACGGCAACACCGTGAACGCCACCGAGGGCCTGAAGACCAAGCTGAAGTCCACCTTCGGCTGGGACGACGCCACCGCCTACGCCCACATCGGCATCTCCGGCATGAACGGTCTCAGCGACCAGCAGGAGACCACCACCCCGGCGATCTGGACCCAGATCCGTGACTGGGCCAACTCCCACCACATCGCACGGCTCGCCTACTGGGCCGTCAACCGCGACCGGCCGTGCGCCGGCGGCGGAGTGGTGAGCAACTGCTCCGGCATCAACCAGAGCACCTGGCAGTTCACCTCCATCACCGCCGGGTTCACCGGCTGACCGACGGCCCGGCCGGTGTTCCGGCCGGGCCCACCGACCGCCCCACGGGTCAGGCGGCGGGGGACACCACGTCCCCCGCCGCCGTCCGCATGCCCACCGCGTGCTCGTTGGTCCGCGCGTCGTAGGCCATCAGCGTCGGCAGGCACACCGCCAGCGTCCCCACCGCCGCCACGCACGCCAGGCCGCCGGTCCACACCGAGGTCCGCAGCCCCAGCACCGCCGCCGTGCCACCGGCCCGCACCTGGCCCAGCTGCGGGCCGGTCATGAACGACAGCAACTCGATGCCCGCGAGCCGGCCGCGCAGGGCGTCCGGGATGGTCTGGTTCCAGATCGTGGAGCGGAACACCCCGCTGATCATGTCCAGCGCGCCCGCCAGCGTGAGGAAGAGCAGCACCAGCCACACGTTGCGGGTCAGCCCGGCGGCCGTCATGCACAGCCCGAAGCCCGCCGCGGCCAGGACGATCGCCACGCCGTGCCGGTGCACCCGGGTGGACCAGCCGCTCGTCAGGCTCATCAGCATCGCCCCGGCCGGCAGTGCCGCGTACATCAGGCCCAGCGACCACGGGGCGTGGAGATCGTCCGCCATGAAGGGGAACACGGCGATCGGGAACGCCAGGCCCATCGCCGCGATGTCCACCACGTAGGTGCCCAGCAGTTCCTTGCGGCTCCACGCGTAGCGCGCGCCCTCGCCGATCGAGCGCAGCGACGGGCGCTCCGCGTCGTGCGAGGGCGGGGAGGGCCGCAGGCCCAGGCCCAGCAGCAGCGACACCACGAAGGTCAGGGCGTCGATGGCGTACGCCCAGCGCAGGCCCGCGTAGGCGATCAGCACGCCCGCCAGCGCGGGGGCCGCGATGGCGCCGAGCTGCCAGCGCAGCGCGTTCAGCGAGGCCGCCGCGGTGAGCTGGTCGTGGGGCACGATGCGGGGCACGATCGCGTCCAGCGCGGGGCGCTGCAGGCCCCCGAGCGCACTCGTCAGCGCCGCCACCACGTACAGCGGCCACAGCAGCGGACGCGGGAGCAGGGTGTTGGCCAGCAGCAGGGCCGACATCAGGCCGAGCGCCGCCTCCGTCCACAAGATCAGCTTCCGCCGGTCGAGCGCGTCGGCCAGGGCGCCCCCGTAGAGCCCGAACACCACCAGCGGGACCAGCTCCACCGCTCCCAGGGCGCCGACCGCGAGCGTCGAGCCGGTGAGGGTCTTGATCTGGACCGGGAGGGCCACGAACGTCAGGAAGCTGCCGAAGCTCGTGATCAGCCCGGCGCACCACATGAGGCGGAAGTCGCGGGAGCTGCGCCAGGGCGCGAGGTCGGGGAGGAGATTGCGCACTCCCGCATGTTTCGCGGGCGGCCGCCGGGGGCGCAACGCATTTTCCGCGGCCCCGGCGCCCGCTCGCGAGAGGGGGTCACGCCAGGAGGCCTGCCGCCTCGAGGCGTTCGCGGATGGCCTTCACCGCGGTGTCGTCCAGCGGCACCTGCGGCGCCGCGGTGGCAGGGCAGGGAATGACGCCCCGCAGGTGCAGCGCCGCCTTGAAGGCGCCGAGCGCCGAGGCGCTGCCGCTCATCGGGGCGGCCGCGGCACCGATGTCGACGATCGAGAAGAGCGCGGCGAGCCGGTCCTGCTCGGCGGCGGCCTCCCGCCAGCGCCCGGCCATCGCGTGCTCGTAGAGCCGCACATAGCCGTGCGGGTCGACGTTGCCGAGTCCGGGCACCACACCGTGGGCCCCGGCCAGCAGGGCGGCGTCGACGGTGAGTTCGGAGCCGGTGAGCAGCGAGAAGGAGCCGGACAGACCACGCCGTCGGAGCTCGACGAGCAGCCGGCGCATGCCGCCGTCGGCGCCGCTGCTGTCCTTGAGGCCGGCCAGCGTGCCGTTCTCCGCCAGCGCCAGCACCGTGGCCGCGGGCAGCTTGGTGTGCACGGCCGAGGGGATGTCGTAGGCGAACAGCGGCAGGCCGTCCGCGCCGTCGCGCACCCGGCGGAAGTGGTCGGCGATCTCGACCGGGTGCGTGGTGGTGTAGAAGGGCGCGGTCGCCACCAGCGCGTCCGCGCCCGCCGCGACGGCCGCGCGGACGTGGTCCAGCACCCGGGCGGTGGTCATGTCGACGACCCCGGCGAGCACGGGGACGCGCCCGCCGACCGCCTCGACGACGGTGGTGAGCGCGATCCGGCGTTGCGCGTCGGACAGATAGGCCGTCTCACCGCTCGACCCGAGCGCGAAGACGCCGTGGACGCCCGCCGACAACACATGGCCGACCAGGGCGCGCAGCCCGTCGGTGTCCACGTCGCCCGCGGGTGTGAGGGGAGTGCACAGAGGAGGTACGACGCCACACAAGGGGGCGTGCATATCGGTCATAACGCCCACTTCTACCAGCTTGCCGGCGGCGGTGACACGAACTGCTCGGCGAGCCGCGCGAGCCGCGGCAGCCGGTCCCGCAGCCGGACCCGCCGGCCCGCGGCGGCACTGACCAGGTGCTGCAGCAGCTCCAGCCCGACCTCGCCGGGCTCCGGCGGCACGGACAGCGCCTCATGGGCGAGGCCCGCGAGCTCCCCGTCGCCCGCGTCCATCGCCAGCACCTTCGCCCCGGCCCGCCGGGCGCCGTCCACGCGTTCCAGCAGCGCCGCCTCCGCCCGCTCGGGCGTGACGACCAGCACCGTCTCGCCGCGCCGCGCGGCCTCCAGCCGGCCCGTGCCGACCGCGAGATGGGCGGGCGCGCCCGGCGGCACGCGCTGCCGCACCAGGGTGGGGGAGAGCTCGGGCAGCCCGCTCCAGGCGGCTTCGTCGTCCAGATGGGCGGCCATGTGCCACGGCTCGTACCCGCCGCCGCCCACCAGCAGCAGCCCGCCGGGGGACCCGCGGCGGACCGCGCCGCGCAGCGCCCCCGCGAACGTCCGGGTCCGCTCCGGCCACTCGCTGCCGGCCAGCAGTTCACGGACGACCTCGACCCGTGCGGCATCCATGCCACGGCATCCTGGCGCATGTCCCCGCCGCCGGGCGGGGCTTCCCGCCCGGCTCACCCGAAGGGGGTCATTGCGGGGGAAGGGCGCGCGCGACCCTGGCCCGCACGTCGGTGAAGTGCCGGCGCATCGCCGCCCGCGCCGCGCCCGCGTCACCGGTGCGCAGGGCGCCGACCACCGCGCGGTGGTTGGCGATGATGCGCTCGACGGGGTCGTCGGCGGGCGCGAGGGCGGAGCCGACGTCCTGGTAGACGGTCCAGAACAGGTCGATGAGCTGGAGCACCAGTTCGTTGTCGCAGGTCGCGTACAACAGGGCGTGGAAGGTGCGGTCGGCGTCCGGGTCAGTGACCATCCGCGAGGCGAGCGCGTCGAGTTCGTCGAGCCGCTCCGGCGGTATGGTGCCGGCCACCTCGCCTATCAGCCCGGCCTCCAGCAGTTCGCGCACCGCCACCAGATCGGCCAGCGCCCGTACCCGGGAGCGGATGTGGAAGGTGAGCGAGGGCAGCAGCACCCGCAGCGGCGCGTCGGCCACGAAGGTGCCGGTGCCGTGGCGTATCTCGACGATGCCGAGCGCCTGAAGCGCGCGCACCGCCTCGCGGACGCTGTTGCGGCCGGCGCCCAGCAGATCCATCAGCTGGGGCTCGGTGGGCAATGTGGCGCCGGGGGCGAGTCGCTGCTCGTGGATGAGCTCGATGATGCGATCCTGAAGCGTCGGGCCGCGGCCCCCGCCGGCGGTTCTGGTCACAAGTGGCCGCCTTTCCCACGTGCTGTCGTGCTTTCTTGACGTGCCGTCAGTGTCCTGTCTACCGTCCCTTGACGACAAGGGACGTCCTACGTCTGCCATGCAAGGGCGCATCGGAGGCAACACCGATGTCATACCTCACATCCGTCCCCTACCGAGGCGGTACCGGGGGAACCTCCGGGGAAGACCCGGTGGCCGTCTACGCGAGCTTCCGCATCCCCGCGGTCGTCGTGACGGGCGCGGGCACCGTGCTCGCCTTCGCCGAGGGCCGGCACGCGTCGGCGGCGGACACCGGGCGCATCGACCTCGTCCTGCGACGGTCGCAGGACGGCGGCCGCACCTGGGACGACCTGCGGGTGGTGACGTCCAACGGCTCCGGCACGGCGGGCAACCCGGCCCCGGTCGTCACCGCGGAGGGCCGCGTCGTGCTGGTCCACGTGCGCAACGCCGGGACCGCCGAGGAACGGGACATCATCCGCGGCAAGGTGACCGACGAGGACGGCCGCCGGGTCTGGGTCCAGTACAGCGACGACGACGGCGTCACCTGGTCCGAGCCGCGCGAGATCACAGCCGCCGTCAAGCGCCCCGGATGGCGCTGGTACGCCACCACCCCCGGCCACGCACTCCAGTTGCGCGCCGGCCGGCACGCCGGGCGGATCGTCGTCGCCGGCAACCACACCTGCCCGCCCGAGGGCCCCGACACCGGCGCCGAGCCCCGCTACAACGGCGGCCACTGCCTGTACAGCGACGACCTCGGAGAGACCTGGCAACTCGGCTATGCCGACGACACGTCCGACGACTACGTCAACCCCAACGAGACCACCGCCGCGGAACTCCCCGACGGCACCGTCTACTTCAACACCCGCACCGACTCCCGCAGCCCCGGCAATCGCGCGGACGCCGTCTCCGCCGACGGCGGCTCCACGACTCCCGCAGCGGCTCCACCCTGGCTCCACCCTGGAACGCCGCTTCCGCCCGCAGGCCGGCCTGGTCGTCCCCGTCGTGCAGTGCAGCGTCCTGCACCTGGGCACACCCGACATGCTGCTCCTCTCCGGCCCCGGGCATCCCACCGCACGCGCCCTGATGACCATCCGGGCCAGCCACGACCGCGGCGTCACCTGGCGGACCGCGCACACCGTCGACGGCCTCCCCGCCGCCTACTCGGACCTGGTGCGGCTGGACGAGGACACCGTCGGACTGCTGTACGAGACCGGCGACTTCGGCCCGTACGAGACGATCACCTTCCGCCGCGTCCCCCTCGCGGAGCTGGTCTCTTGATCGGCCGGCGCGGCGTGCTGGCGGCGGCCGGCGGCACGGCGGCGGCGCTCGCCCTGCCCGGCTGCGCCTCCTCCACCGGAGCGGCGGGCCAGGGCACGACCCTCACCTTCTGGTCCTGGGTGCCCGGGATCGAGCGCAACGTCGCGCTGTGGAACCGGCTGCACCCCGGGGTACGCGTCGAACTGGAGAAGGTGGCCGCGAGCGGCGGCGCCCAGTACGCCAAGATGCACGCCGCGCTCAAGGCCGGCAGCCCGCCCGACCTCGCGCAGGTCGAGTACCAGATGGTCCCCGGATTCCTGCTCGACCAGGGCCTGGTGGACCTGGCCCGGCACGGCGCCGACCGCTACCGCTCCCGGTTCGCCGCCTGGCTGTGGCAGCAGAGCGTGTACGCGGGCGGCTTCTACGCCATCCCGCAGGACTCCGGCCCGACGGTGCTGTTCCAGCGCCAGGACCTGCTCGACCGCTGGAACATCGAGACCCCCGCGACCTGGGACGACTTCGCCGCGGCCGCACGCGTCGTACGCCGCCGCGGCGCGCACCTCACCGCCTTCTCGCCGTCCAACCCCGGCTGGTTCACCGCCCTGGCCTGGCAGGCCGGCGCCCGCTGGTTCCGGGCCGGCGGCGACACCTGGCTGGTCTCCGTCGATGACGAGCCCACCCGCCGCGTCACCCGCTACTGGGACCGGCTCATCAGGGACCGGCTGGTCACCACGCAGCCCATGATGCAGAGCGCCTGGTACGCCGGCCTCCAGTCCGGCGACCTCGTCAGCTGGACCGGCGGCAGCTGGGGCGACGCCCTGCTCACCGGGAACGCACCCGGCGGCGCGGGCAAGTGGCGGGTCCGGCCGATGCCGCAGTGGCACACCCCCGGCGCCGCCGCCCCGTCCTCCGGGAACTGGGGCGGCTCCACCACCGCCGTCTTCTCCGGCACCCGCAACCCGCGGGCCGCGCTGGACTTCGCGGTGTGGCTCAACAGCGACCCCGCCAGCGTCCGCCTGCTCATCCGGGGCGGCTACGGCTACCCCGCCCCCACCTCCGGTTTCACCCCGGCCGAACTCAACTCCCGCGCGGCCTACTTCGGAGGCCAGGACTACGGCGCGGTGGTCGCCGCCTCCGGCGCCGCGGTCGACCGCTCCTGGACCTGGGGCCCCACCATGGACACCTTCTTCCAACGGCTCACCGACGCCCTCAGCGGCGCCGTCAGCGACGGCACCTCCCTCACCGCCACCCTGCCGGGACTCCAGGCCCGCACCCTCGCCGACCTGCGCGACAAGGGCCTGAAGGCGGAGGCCGCGTGACCGCGCGGGCGGACGTCGTGCCGCCGGCTGCCCCCGGCTCCGCCCCGGTGTCCGGGGGCAGGCCGCACCGCAAGGACCCCACCCGCCGCCGGACCCGATCCCGTACCCGCTCCCGCGAGGCGCGCACCGCGGCCGGGTTCCTCCTGCCGTTCTGCGCGCTGTTCCTGCTCTGCTTCGTCGTTCCCATCGGATACGCCGTGCAGCAGAGCCTCCTGCGGACCGTGCGCACCGGGCCGCTCGGCTTCGGCGGCTCGCACGACGTCTTCGCGGGGCTCGCCAACTACGCGCACGCGCTGCGCGACGGCTCCTTCCTCGCGGGCTTCGGGCGCGTGCTGCTGTTCGGGGTCGTGCAGGTGCCGCTCATGCTCGCGCTGGCCGCCGCACTCGCGCTGCTCCTGGACAGCGCCTCCGCCCGCGGCGTCGGCTTCTTCCGCACCGCGTTCTTCCTGCCCTACGGCGTGCCCGGGGTGATCGCGTCGATCCTGTGGGGCTTCCTCTACGTCCCCGGGATCAGCCCCTTGGTGCAGATCCTGCACTCGGCCGGCCGGCAGGTCGACTTCCTGTCCCAAAGCACCGTGCTGTGGTCCATCGCCAACATCGTGACCTGGCAGTTCACCGGCTACAACATGCTGGTCCTGATCGCCCAGCTCAAGGCCGTGCCCGCCGAACTGTACGAGGCGGCCCGCCTCGACGGCGCGAACGCGGCACGCATCGCCTGGCACATCAAGCTGCCGCTGATCCGGCCGGCGCTCGTGCTGACCGCCGTCTTCAGCATCATCGGCACGCTGCAACTGTTCTCGGAGCCGCTCGTGCTGCGTCCGCTCTCCCCGGCCATCGACTCCGGCTACACGCCCAACCTGCACGCCTACAACGAGGCGTTCTCGGCCAACGACTACCACGTGGCCGCCGCGGAGGCGGTGCTGCTCGCGCTCGTCGCGTGCGCGCTGTCCTTCGGCTTCCTCAGCCTGGTCGGCCGCCGCGGCGGGGACGGGGCGCTGCGATGACCGTCCCGCTCCGCCACCGCGTCCTGACCGCGACCGCGCTCGCGCTGGCCGCCGTCTACTTCCTCGTCCCCGTCTACTGGCTCGCCGTCTCCTCGACCAAGTCCAGCGCCGACCTCTTCGGCAGCTTCGGCCTCTGGTTCGCGCACCCCCACCCGATCGACTACCTGGGCCGGGTGCTGACCTACGACGGCGGCGTGTACGTCCGCTGGTTCGGCAACAGCCTGCTGTACGCGGGCGTCGGCGCCCTCGGGGCGACCTGGCTGTCGGCCGCCGCGGGGTACGCCCTCGCGCAGTACCGCTTCGCGGGGCGCGAGGCGGTGCTGACCGTCGTCGTCGCCGGTGTCCTCGTGCCGTCCACGGCGCTCGCGCTGCCGCTGTACCTGCTCTTCACCGACCTCGGCTTCGCCAACACCTACTGGTCGGTCCTCGTCCCGGGCATGGTCAGCCCGTTCGGGGTGTACCTGTGCCGGATCTACGCCACGGCGGCCATCCCGCGCTCGCTGCTGGAGGCGGCCCGGCTCGACGGGGCGGGGGAGTGGCGGATCTTCCACGTCCTCGGGCTGCGTCTGATGACACCGGCGCTGGTCACCGTCTTCCTGTTCCAATTCGTCCACATCTGGAACAACTTCTTCCTGCCGCTGGTCATGCTCTCCGACAGCGACCTGTACCCGGTGACGCTCGGGCTCACCTCCTGGCAGGGCTACGCGGACCGGCAGCCGGAGCTCTACCAGTACACGGTCGGCGGCGCGCTGCTGTCCGTCCTGCCGCTGATGCTGCTCATGGTGGTGCTCCAGCGCCACTGGCGCGGCGGCCTCAGCGAGGGCTCCGTCACAGCCTGACCGGCGCGCCGCCGGACGCCGGATGCTGGCAGGATCACGTACATGACTGTTGACAGTGGCAATGACACCCCCGCCGCGAAGGCTCCCGCCAAGGACCCGTGGGACCTGCCCGATGTGTCCGGCCTCGTCGTCGGCGTCCTCGGCGGCACCGGTCCGCAGGGCCGCGGCCTGGCCTACCGGCTCGCCAGGGCGGGCCAGCAGGTGATCATCGGCTCCCGTGCCGCCGACCGGGCGCAGGCCACCGCGGAGCAGCTGGGACACGGCGTCCAGGGCGCGGACAACGCCGAGACCGCCCGGCGCAGCGACATCGTCATCGTCGCCGTGCCCTGGGAGGGCCACGCCAAGACGCTGGAGTCACTGCGCGAGGAACTCGCAGGGAAGCTCGTCGTCGACTGCGTCAACCCGCTGGGCTTCGACAAGAAGGGCGCCTTCGCCCTGAAGCCGGAGGAGGGCAGCGCCGCCGAGCAGGCCGCCGCGCTGCTTCCCGACTCCCGGGTCGCCGCCGCCTTCCACCACCTGTCCGCGGTGACGCTGGAGGACCCGGAGGTCGAGACGATCGACACCGACGTGCTGGTGCTCGGCGAGTCCCGCGCCGACACCGACCTGGTGCAGGCGCTGGCCGCGCGCATCCCCGGCGTCCGCGGGGTCTTCGCGGGCCGGCTGCGCGGCGCCCACCAGGTCGAGGCACTGGTGGCCAACCTGATCTCGGTCAACCGCCGCTACAAGGCCCACGCCGGGGTGCGCCTCACCGACGTCTGACCGCCGTGGGGCGGCGCGAGGGCGTGGGGGACAATGGGCGGGTTCGTGATCGACCCGACAGGAGCCGCCCCCATGCCCCGCCTCGCCCTCTACGCGCTCATCGTGTGCGTGCTGTCCGCGGTCGCCGCCGTCGTCTCCTTCGTCGAAGGCAGCTGGCTCGGCGTCCTGTGGCTCGCGATCACCGGCCTGACGAGCAACATGTGCTGGTACTACGCGCGCAAGGCCAAGCTGGAGAAGGCCGCGGGCTAGAAGTTGCCGCCCTCCCAGAAGCGGAACAGCTGGGAGCCAAGGACCGAATAGATCTCCGGCACGCCGAAAGCCTGCGTCACGCCGTACACGAAGCCGAAGAACGCCGAGTTCACCTCGGGGATCCACAGCACACCGAAGACGGCCAGCAGGCCGAAGGACGCGAACGGCTCCATCTGGCGCCGCACGTTGTACGACAGCCAGGGCTCGATGATCCCGTAGCCGTCCAGCCCCGGCACCGGCAGCAGGTTCAGGATCGCCGCGGTCACCTGGAGCATCGCCAGGAACGCCAGGGCCGCGGCGAACGCCAGCTGGTCCGGGTTCGTCGGGTCCACGAGGTGGAGGGTGAACGGCAGCATCGCCGCGATCGCGAACAGCACGTTCGTGAGCGGGCCCGCCGCCGAGATCAGGCTGTGCTTCCAGCGGCCGCTGATCCGGCCGCGCTCGATGAACACCGCGCCACCGGGCAGGCCGATGCCGCCGAGGATCAGGAAGACCAGCGGCAGCACGATGCTGAGCAGCGCGTGCGTGTACTTCAGCGGGTTGAGGGTCAGATAGCCCTTCGCGCCGATCGAGATGTCGCCGCCGTGCAGGGCGGTACGCGCGTGCGCGTACTCGTGCAGGCACAGGGAGACCACCCAGGCGGACACGACGAACAGGAAGACGGCGAAGCCGGTGCTGGAGGAGAACCCGGTCCACACCGCCCACCCGGAAACGGCCATGATCGCGACCAGCCCCAGGAAGATCGGGCTGATCTGCCGCTCACTGCGGGTTGCTGCGGTGGTCATCGTGCGGGCTCCTGCGGAGGGCTGTTCGGGGACGGTCGTCGTGCCGGCCGCCCGATCATGTCATCCGTCCGCGGCGGGGCACACCCACGGGCCGATAACGCTCCGCGAACGCGAGACGTTCCGGGATGCGGTTCCCCGCCCTCCCGCCCGTGTGCCCGGTGAAGTCTGGGCGCCCCGACGCGCGTGTGGGGGTGGGCCGGGTCCGGGGCCTCCGGGGCTGCACGTCCTGGACTGGATATTTACGTGCATTTCCAGCACCCGCCATCGTTCACCCTGGATGCCGCACACAAATATGCCGAACGTCCAGAACATCCACCCCTACGACCCCGCCCCCTCCCGTTGGGTCCGCGCCTGATCCCCGGTGGGGGGTCTGGAGGCAGTCCGGGGTAACGCGGTTGCCTGGATCACCCCCGCTGGCGGCTGTCAGGGCGCGCAGCCGACCGCGAGCCCCACGGGACTTCCCCAGGCCCCGTCCCGCTGAGTGCGCTGTCTCAACGGATGGCCCGGGCACGGTGCCGCCTCTACACCCCCACTGGGGATCAGGCGCGAACACAACGGAGGGGGCGGGGGTGTAGGGGTGGGTGTTCTGGACACTGGAGCATATTTGGGTGCGCCACCCCGGTGCGCAGTGCAAAGGCCCTGAGGCACCGAAATGTGCTGTCCAGAATGGCCAGCCCCGGAGACCCCGAACCCGGCCCCCAGACAACTTGCGTCGGGGCACCTGACTTCACAGGGCTGGGGGCACCCCCGGCCGAAGGTTGGGGGAGGGAGGGCGGGCGGGGAAAAAACCCAGGCGGCCAGCGCAAGCGGCACGTTGCGGTACGGCCTCGCTTTCGTCACCCCGGGTCGCCCGCCCCGCGGCCAGGGCAGGCTGCTCTGGGGTGGGACAGGTCCGCGGGGGCGGCCTGGTGGCCCGCCGAAGGGGGAGCGATGGGATGGAATCGGCTCGTTGTCCTGGCGGGACTCGGTGTCGCCGTGCTCGGCTCGCTCTCCGGCTGCACCGTGCCAGTCGCGGGCGTCACGGGCATCGCGGTGACGGAAGACGGAGAGCCGCTCGGTGTGATGCTCGTCTGCCATGACCGCATCGACGGCGCGACGCTCTACGCCGACGCCGCGGAGGATTCCGAGGAGGCCGATCCGGACCACCTCGGCCGGTGGACCCGCGGGAAGCCCGCCAAGGGATTCACCATGTGGCGGCTTGACTCCGGCGGCCGGGGCTGGCATACCGACAAGCCCTTGGCGGCCCTGGAGCCGCGGCGCACCTACAGCCTGTACGGCTGGACGCGCGACAACTCGGTGTCGGCCGAGAGCGTGGACTTCACCCTGGAGCAACTGGCGCGGCTCGAACCCGGCCAGGTGCGCTACTGGAACGGCGACCACGGCGGCTACGCGACCGTCGCGCTCGACGTCTTCCGCTCGCAGGCGTGCCGGGGCGTGTGAACAGGCGCGCCGTAACCGGGAAGCCCCGGTATCGGCCTCCGTGAAACATGTGTCGGGGAGGGCGGGACGACGGGAAAAAGAACCCGGGGGCCGAGCAGTGCACCGCTCGGACACAATGGGGGCGTGCGCTACGGCATTCTCGGGACGACACAGGCCCACCGCGACGACGGCACCGCCGTGCCCCTGGCCGGGACCCGGCTGAGGGCGGTGCTGGCGGCGCTCGCGCTGCGCCCCGGTCGGGTGCGCACGACCGAGGCGCTGATCGACGAGGTGTGGGAGGGCGAACCGCCCGCCGACGCGACCGGGGCGTTGCAGGCGCTGGTGGCGCGGCTGCGCCGGGCGATCGGCCACGGGGCGGTCCTCTCCGCGGACGGCGGTTACCGGCTGGACGCGGCGCCTGACGCCGTGGACCTGTTCCGTTTCGAGCGCCTGGTGGAGGACGGCGGCCGGGCGCTGGCCGACGGCGACGCCGCCAAGGCCGCCGGCGCGCTGGACGGCGCGCTCGGGCTGTGGCGCGGCCCCGTGCTGGCCGACCTTCCTGACCGGGTCTCCGTCGCCTCCCGCTACGACGCGCTGCGGCTGGACGCCCGCCGTCTGCGGATCACCGCCGAGATCGCCCTGGGCCGCGCCGAGCAGGTGCTCCCGGAGATCGTGGAGCTGGCTGCCGCCCATCCGCTCAACGAGCCGGTGCAGGCGCTTCGGCTGCGGGCGCTGCGCGAGGCGGGACGGACGGCGGACGCCCTGGTCGCGTACGAGCACGTGCGCCGGGAGCTCGCCGACACGCTCGGTGCCGACCCGGGGCCCGAACTGCGCGCGCTCCACGCCGAACTGCTCGTGCAGGCGACGCCGGCCCCCGCTCCGGCCCCCCTTCCGGCCGTCGCGCCGCTCCCGCCGCAGCGCCGGGGCAATGCGCGTGCCCGGCTGACCAGCTTCGTCGGCCGCGAGTCGGACCTCACGGCGCTGGCGTCCGATCTGTCCACCGCCCGGCTGGTGACGATCACCGGCCCCGGGGGCACCGGCAAGACCCGGCTGTCGCAGGAGGCCGGGGACGCGGTCGCCGGCCACTGGCCGGACGGCGTGTGGTTCGCCGAACTCGCCCCCGTCGAAGACCCCCGCACGGTGGCCGTCGCCGTGGTCAACGCGCTCGGTCTGCGCGAGACCCTGCTGCACCCGGGCTCGGCCACCGAGGCCGCGCTCGCCGCCGAGGCGAAGGGCGCGGTCGCCAAGGACCCGCTGCTCCAGCTGACCGAGTACTGCGCCGATCGCCGACTGCTGCTCGTCCTGGACAACTGCGAGCATGTGATCGGCGCCGCCGCCGAGCTGACCGAGCGGCTGCTCGCGGACTGCCCGGACCTGGTGGTGCTCGCCACCAGTCGTGAACCGCTCGGCGTACCGGGGGAGTTGATCCGGCCGCTGGATCCGCTGCCCGAGCCGCCGGCGCTGCGGCTGCTGGCCGACCGCGGCGCCGCGGCCCGCCCCGGCTTCACCCCGGACGACGACCCCGAGGCGTGCGCGGAGCTGTGCCGCCGGCTGGACGGGCTGCCGCTGGCGATCGAGCTCGCGGCCGCCCGGCTGCGGATGATGGCGCCGCGTCAGCTCGTCGACCGGCTCGACGACCGCTTCCGCATCCTCACCGCGGGCAGCCGTACGGTGCTGCCCCGCCAGCAGACGCTGCGCGCCGTGGTGGACTGGAGCTGGGACCTGCTCACCGAGGCCGAACGGACCGTGCTGCGCCGCTTCGCCGTCTTCGCCGGCGGCTGGGACCTGGCCGCGGCCGAGGCGGTGTGCGGCGGGGGCGGCGACGGCTCCGTGGACCCGCGCGATGTCGCACATGTCCTGGCCTCGCTGGTCGACAAGTCGCTCGTGGTGGCCGATCTCAGCGAGGACGGCGCCCGCTACCGCACGCTGGAGACCATCGGCGAGTACGCGGCGGAACGCCTCGAGGAGGCCGGCGAGCGCGAGACCGTGGGGCGCCGCCACACCTCGTACTTCCGCGAGTACGTCCGCACCGCCGACCCCGCACTGCGCGGGGCGCGCCAACTGCTGTGGCTGGAACGCCTGGAGCGTGAGCACGAGAATCTGCGGGCCGCCATCCGCCGGGCGGTGGACACCGGCGACGAGCAGGAGGCGCTCTGCCTGGTGCTGTCCTGCGGCTGGTTCTGGGAGATGCGCAACTACCGCAGCGAGATGGGCTATTGGCCCGGTGTCGTGGCGGAGATGAGCCCGGTGGACGCCTTCGCCGGACCGCGCCGGCTGCCGCCCCTCGACCGCGGCCCGCTGGACGACCCGCTGCCGATGACGCCCCAGCTGCTCACCGAGGCCCGGCGCTGGGTGCGCACCGCGCAGATGTTCGCGCACATGGAGGATACCGACGTCTGGGACGACCCGCGGTGCGTCGCGCTCGGCGAGGTGCTCATCGAGGCCTACCCGCCGGAGCTGCCGCAGTCCAGCCTGCGGCCCGGGCTCTTCCGCATGATGGGGGCCATGCTGACCGGCCGCTTCGACCTCATGCCGAGGCTGATCGACGACACGGTGGACAGCTGCCGGCACTTCGGCCGGACGTGGGAGCTGGCGTTCGCGCTGCAGTTGCGAGCCAAGGTCATGAACGACGAGGAGGGCCGGCTCGCCCAGTCCATGGAGGACATCCGCGAGGCCCGGGCCCTGTTCGGCGAGGCCGGCGACGACTGGGGCCTGGTGGAGGTGCTGGCGGCCGAGGCCGAGTCGACCGCCAACGCGGGGGACTGGGCCCGCGCCGCCGAGAGCTGCCGCGAGGCCATCGACATCGCGATCAAACTCGGTGCCCACCAGCAGGTCCCGATGATGACGGTCCGCCTCGGCGACGCCCTCGCCAACAGCGGCCAGGAGGAGGAGGGCGAGCGGCTGGTCCGGGAGGGGATCGCCGACGCCCAGCGCTTCCGTCCGGTCGGCGACGACGCGAGCTACTACGGCAGGGTGCTGCTCGTCGCGATGCTCGCCCGTCGCGGCGACCTGGACGAGGGCTTCGAACTGCTCGACGCCATGCAGGCCGATCCACCGGGGGGGATGCCGTCGTTCATCTCCGGGCTGCTGGCCGCGATCCGCGGCTGGCTGATCGGCATGTCCGGCGACCCGTACGGCGGCCTGCCCCATCTCCGCCAGGCCGTCGACTACATGGACGCGCATCCGCTGAGCCCGGTCATCGGGCCGCGTCTGGGCGTCCTGCTCTTCCCGCCCGCCGTCACGCTCTTCACCGGCATCGCCGGACTGCGGGACGGCGACGGCGCGGCGGAACCGGCCCGCCGCGCCGCGCTGGTGCTCGGCGCGCACGACGGCCTGCGGCAGACCGCCTGCACTCCGTGGGAGCGCCACAGCCTCGACGAGGACGCGGCCCGGCTGCGGGTCCAGATGGGAGAGGAGGCGTACGCCGAGGCCTACCGCGAGGGCGAAACCCTCACCTTCGCCGAGGCGATCGTGCTGGTGCGCGCACCCCTTTGACGTCGCGCGGCGAGACGTCCGCCGGTGTCAGCCCGCCTTCTTCCGCGCCGGCGCCTTCTTGGCCGCGGTCTTCTTCGCGGTGGTCTTCTTGGCCGCCGCCTTCTTCGCAGGTGCCTTCTTGGCGGCCGTCTTCTTCGCGGCGGCCGTCTTCCCGGTGGTCGCGGCCTTCCCGTCGGTCCCGGTCCTCTCGCCGCCACGGGCGTCGATGCTGGCCTGGAGCGCCGCCATCAGGTCCACCACGTTGTCGGGGGCGGCGGTCACCTCGGCCGTCTCGGGCACCGGTTCGCCCTCCAGGCGGGCGGCGACCACGGAGTCCAGCGCCTTTTGGTACTCGTCGTGCAGGGACTCCAGGTCGAAGTCCTCGGAAAGGGTGTCCATCAGGCTCTGTGCCATCTTCAGTTCCTGCGGCCGCACGGCGACGTTCTCCGGCGGCGCCAGTCCTCCGGCGTCACGGACCTCGTCGGGCCAGTACATGGTGTGCAGGACCAGCAGCTCCTCGTGGACGCGGAGCAGCGCCAGCGACTCGCGCGTTCGGAGGGCGATCTTCGTGACGGCGGCCTTCCCGCTGGTGGCCAGGGCCTCGCGCAGCAGGACGTACGGCTTGGACGCGGCGGCCTCGGCGCCCACGTAGTAGGCGCGGGACAGCGACAGCGGGTCGATCTCGTCGGTGTCGACGAAGGCGAGGACGTCGATGAGCTTGCGGCTGGGCAGCGGCAGCTCGGCCAAATCCTCGTCACTGAGCACGGCAGTCCGGCCGCTCTCGTCCTCGTACCCCTTGGCGATCTCCGCGTAGGGGACCTCCTTGCCGTCCTTCTCGCAGAACCGCTTCATGCGGATGCGGCCGCCGTCCTCGGCGTGCACCTGGTGCAGGGAGACGCCGTGCTCCTCGGTGGCCGCGTAGAGCTTGACGGGAATGGAGACCAGCCCGAAGCCGATCGCACCTTTCCACATGGATCGCATACTTTCGTCCCTTTCCGGGGACTTTCCACACTATGCCCGCCCCGTCAGCCTCGCCCGACCGGCAAGCGGCCGAGGTGGACGGCCGTCAGGTGGTCCTCACCCACCTGGACAAGGTCGTCTTCCCGGCGACCGGCCACACCAAGGCGCAGTTGCTGCGGTACTACGCCCAGGTCGCCGCGGTGATGGTGCCGCACGCCACCGGCCGCCTCGCCTCGTTCGTCCGGGCGCCGGAGGGGCCGCACGGGCAGGCGTGGTTCGCCAAACGGCCGCCCGCCGGCACGCCCTCCTGGGTGACCACCGCCGGCGACCCGAAGGAGCCGCACGTCGTCGTCGACTCCACCGCCACCCTGGTCACCATGGCCAACCTCGGAGGCTGGGAGGTGCACGTCCCGCAGTGGACGGCGGCCGCGGGACGCGACGGCCACGACCGGCTCGTCCTCGACCTCGACCCGGGCGAGGGCGCCGACCTCGTCCTGTGCTGCCGGGTCGCCGAACGGCTCCGCCAGATGATGGACGACGACGGGCTCACCGCCTTCCCCGTTACCTCCGGCAGCAAGGGCCTGCACCTGTACGCGCCGCTGGAGCCCGTGACCGGGAGGGCGGTCAGCGGCTACGCCAAGGCGCTGGCCGGGCGGATGCAGGGCGAGCACCCCGGCCTCGTCCTGGTCTCCATGACCCGCAGCCTGCGCCCCGGCAAGATCTTCATCGACTGGTCGCAGAACGCCTCCGCGAAGACCACCGCCTGCCCCTACACCCTGCGGCTGCGCGACCGCCCCGGCGTGGCCACGCCCGTCACCTGGGACGAGGTCGCCGCCTGCCGCGCGCCGGGCGACCTGGTCTTCGGCCCCGAGGACGTACTCGGCCGCGTCGACCGCCACGGCGACCTGCTGGCCGGCCTCGACGACGGCGCCGCCCAGGGGCGGCTGCCGTGACCGATCCTGTGCCGCCGCCCGTCGTGGTGATGCTCGCCCGGCGTGTGGAGACCGTCCCCGAGCCGGACGCCCTGCCCGGCGGCTGCGCGTACGAGCCGAAGTTCGACGGCCACCGGATGGTCGTCCTCACCGGCCCGGTACGGCTTCAGACCCGTTCCGGAAGGATCGTCACCGACACCTTCCCCGAACTCGCCGAAGCCGCGCGGGCGCTGCCGCCCGGCACCGTCGTGGACGGCGAGGTCGTCATCTGGCGCGACGGGCGGATCGACTTCGGCGCGCTCCAGCGGCGCGCCCTCGGCGGCACTCGCAGGCGCCTGCCGGGACCGCCCGCCAACTACGCGGCCTTCGACCTCCTCGCGGCCGGCGGCACCGACCTGCGCGGCCGCCCCTACGACGAGCGCCGTGCCGCCCTGACCGCCCTCCTCACCCCGCTCGGCCCGCCGCTGCAGCCCGTCCCCATGACCACCGACCGCGCCGAGGCGCTGAACTGGTACGCCTCCCTGGCCGCCACCGGCATCGAGGGCCTGGTCGTCAAGGGCCGCGCCCAGCGCTACCGGCCCGGCCGCCGCGACTGGCTCAAGCTCCGGCACTCCGTCCCGCAGGACGCCGTCGCCATCGGTTTCACCGGCACCCCCCGCGCCCCGCGCGCCCTCGTCCTGGACCTCGGCGACGGCCCGCTGGCCTCCGCCGCCCTCGACGCGCCCCTCCGTTCCCAGCTCGCCGCCCTCCTCACCCCCGCGCCCCCTGCCACCGCGACCCTCGACGACGGCACCCCCTACCGCCCGCTGCCCCAGCCGCTTCCCGTCGAGATCCTCCAGGGCGCCGGCCGCCACGCCCTCACCACGGTGCTGCGCCTGCGCCCCGTGCGGTGACCTGGCGGAAGGGGCCCGGCACCGCCGCGTGGAAAGGCGTTGAGCGGTGGCCGGTGCCCGCATACGATGACGCGTCGCCACTCGGCCGTCGCCGCCCGTGAGTCCCCGCTCCCCAGGAGACCCTTTCCGTCATGCGCGCGTTCTTCCATGCCGTCCGCCTCCTCGGGCTCCTGCTCGGCTTCTACGTCATGGCCCTCGGCCTGCTCGCGGTGATCGTCGCCGTGAACGTCGCCCTCTTCGACGCGGCGCTCAAGGGGGGTTACGTGAGCTTCGTGTTCGTGGGCATCAGCGTCGCCTTCGCCTCGCCACTGGTCTCGGGGTTGGTTGCCTCCGTCCGCGGGACGAACCGCCACCGGCCCGACGGGCTGTGCGTGAGCGCGGACGAGCAGCCGGAGTTGTGGGCGCGCGTCCTCAAGGTGGCCGCCGCGACGGGCACGTCCGGCCCCGTCGAGCTCTGGCTCGTGGCGGAGCCGGTAGCGGCGGTCTGGCAGTCCTCCTGGCTGCTCGGGCTGGTGGCCGGACGCCGGCGGATGGTGCTCGGCATCCCGTACCTCGTCGGCCTGACGGAGCATCAACTCGACGCGGTCATCGCCCACGAGATCGGCCACTTCGCCCGGCGCGACACTTTCCTGTCGGGACTGTCCGCCCGCAACCGCATCGGTCTGACGCGGGTTCTCGATCGGTACGCCGGGGACGGCAACGGCATCGGCCACGCGATGGGCTCGCTGTTCGCCGGCTACGCCCGCTTCTGCCTGCGGGTGACGCAGACCGAAGCGCGCCTCGGGGAACTCGCCGCGGATCGCGCCGCCGCGCGGATCGCCGGACGCGACACCACCGCCGCCGCTCTCCGCCGGATACCTCTCGTCTCCGCCGCGTACTTGCGCTACCTGCGCGAGTACGCGGGCATCGGCATCGAGCTCGGTCTGCTCCCACCGGTCGAGGAGGTGCACTCCGGGTTCGCCGCGTTCCTGGACAGCGACACCTGGCGCGAGGAGGAGGGGCGTCTGCTCGCCGACCCGCCGCGGGAGAAGACCTCGCCCTACGACTCGCACCCTCCGATGCGCGAACGGGTCGCGGCGATCGAGGCGCTGCCCGCCGACGACGAGGGGGCGCGCCCCGAGGAGACGCGGCAGGCGGCGATGGGCCTCCTCGTGGATCCCGCCGGTACCTCCGCGCAGACGGTGCGGGTGCTGCCCTGGGCGGCGGAAGTGCGGCAACTGCCCTGGCGGGAACTGGCTGTGGCGGTGGGCTCGGCCGAACTCGCCGCGGAGACGGTACCGTTGCTGCGGGCCGCCCGTGCGGCCCTGCGAGGACCGGCGGACCTGGGGGCGGTACTGGACGCCGTCGACGCGGCGAAGTGGACCGAGATCGTCGACTGCATGCCGCGTCCCGGGTACGGGGGCCACATGCTGCTCGACGACTCCCTGCGGGCCCGCGCCCGCGCCGATGCCGCCGACGCGTTGTACTCCCTTGCCCTCGTGGCATTGGCCGAGGACGGCCGGGTCCGCTGGGAGCTGGACTGGGAGCGCGGCAGGCACCTGGAGTTCGACGAGGGCCTGCGTGCCGCCCTGGACCGCGCCGTGGACGCCGCCATCGATCCACAGGACGGCGCCGGGCCGGACACCACCGCGCTGCGCGATCTCGTCGGGCGCGCCGCCGAGCGGGCCCCGGCTCAGGCCTGAGCCGTGCCGGTCGGCACCTGCCGGGTGCGGGTCCAGTGGAGCAGGGCGTCCGCATGCCATGTGTTGACAACGCGTTCCGACGGGACGCCGCACTCCTCGGCGCGGGCGCAGCCGAAGATCTGCCAGTCGAGCTGGCCGGGGGCGTGGGCGTCGCTGTCGACGGAGAACAGGACGCCGGTGTCGACCGCTTTGCGCAGGAGCCTGCGCGGCGGGTCGAGGCGGTCGGGGCGGCTGTTGATCTCCACCGCGACGCCGAAGCGCTCGCAGGCGGCGAAGACCAGGTCCGCGTCGAACTCCGACTCCGGGCGGGACTTGCCGCGCACCAGGCGGCCCGTGCAGTGGCCGAGCACGTCCACCAGCGGATTGCTCACGGCCGAGACCAGGCGCCGGGTCATCTCGTCCCGTTCCATCCGCAGCTTGGAGTGGGCGGAGGCGACCACCACGTCCAGCTGGTCCAGCAGTTCCGCGCTCTGGTCGAGCGATCCGTCCGCGAGGATGTCGCACTCGATGCCGGTCAGCAGCCGGAAGGGCGCGGGCAGGCGTTCGTTCAGTTCGGCGACGACCGCCAGTTGGGCGCGGAGCCGGTCGGCGGTCAGGCCGCGGGCGACGGTGAGCCGCGGGGAGTGGTCGGTGAGCACCGCCCACTCGTGGCCGAGCGCCGCCGCCGTACGGGCCATGGTCTCGATCGGGCTGCCCCCGTCGGACCAGTCGGAGTGCAGGTGGCAGTCGCCGCGCAGCGCCGCCCGCAGCCGCTGCCCCGCGTCCCCCTCGGGCCGGGGCACGGCGTCCGTCCCGCCGCCCTCCTCCAGCCGGGTGAGGTAGGCGGGCCTGCCGCCGTCCAGGGCCTCCCGGACGACGGCGGCGGTCTTCGGTCCCAGGCCCTTGATCTCCTCCAGGGCGCCGGAAACGGCCGCGCGCCGCCGGAGCTCGTCCGGCGGCAACGCGGTGACCGCGGCGGCGGCGCCCCGGAAGGCCCGTACCCGGTAGGTCGGGGCGCCGTCCCGCTCCAGCAGGAAGGCGATCCGGTCCAGCGCCTCGACGGGGTCCATGCCTCCAGGATCAGGTCTTGTTGCGGAACCTCGCCACCGCCAGCGGCGCGCTGATCACCGTGATGCCGACGGCCCACATGAGCGTCATCATGACCGAGTGCGCCACCGCGCCCCCGTTGATGAGGTTGCGGGAGGCGTCCGCGAGGTTGGACAGCGGGTTGTACCGGGTGAAGGCCTCCAGCCAGCCCGGCATGGTGGTGGGCTTGGCGAAGATCGAGCTTCCGAACTGCAGCGGCAGGACGACGATCATGGACAGCCCCTGGACGGACTGGGGGGTCCGGGCGACCAGACCCAGAAGGATGAAGACCCACATCAGCGAGGCGCCGAAGGCCAGGGAGAGCACCACCGCGCACACCAGGCCGAAGACGCCGTTGTCCACGTGCAGGCCCAGGATGAAGCCCATCGCGAGCAGGATGACCGTGGCGACCAGCGCCCGGCCGATCTCGACGACGATCTTCGCCAGCAGCACGGAGGAGCGGGCGATCGGCATGGTCCGGAAGCGGTCCATGACCCCGGTCTTGAAGTCCGAGTTGACTCCGGTGCCGACGGCCATCGCGATGTTCATGCCCATCATGGCCATCAGGCCGGGCACCATGTAGTTGACGTACTTCTCCTGGCTGCCCTCCAGCGCGCCGCCGAAGACGTACACGAACAGCAGGGTGAAGACGATCGGCATCAGCAGGGCGTCGAACATCGACTCCGGGTCCTGCCGGATCTGCAGGACGTTGCGGCGCACCAGGGCACCGATGTGCCGGAGGTTGGCCCGCAGTCCGATCCGCGGATCGGTGTCCACGGCCGCGGCGGTGGGCGCGGCGGGGGCGGTGATGGCGGTCATGCGGCGAGTTCCTCTCGGTCCTTGGGGGTGCCGCTGCCGTGCGTGACGGCCAGGAACACCTCGTCCAGGCTGGGCAGATGGGTGTCGATGCCGGCGATCGCGAAGCCGTGCTCGCCGAGTGCGGCCACGACCTGCGTCAGCTGCTCGTCGCTGATGATCGGTACGTTGAGCACGCCGCGCGCGTGGTCCGGGACGGCCTGCGCCCCCGTGCCGAGGGCCGCCGCCATGGCGTTCAGCGTGCCCGGGTCGACCGGGCGCACCTGCAGGGTGCGGCCGCCGACCTTGGCCTTGAGCTCCTCGACCCGGCCGCCGGCGATGACCCGGCCGCGGTCGATGACCGTCAGCTCGTGGGCGAGCTTCTCGGCCTCCTCCATGTACTGCGTGGTCAGCAGCACGGTCGAGCCCTCCGCGACCATGTTCTGCACCTCGTCCCACACCTCGTTGCGGGTGCGGGGGTCCAGGCCGGTCGTCGGCTCGTCCAGGTAGAGCACGGCCGGGCGGCCGATCATCGACGCCGCCAGGTCCAGGCGGCGGCGCATGCCGCCGGAGTACTCCTTGGCCGGCTTGCGGGCCGCCTCGGTGAGCGAGAACCGCTCCAGCAGCTCGTCCGCCCGCAGCCGGGCCTCTCGGCGCGGCAGGTCGAGCAGCCGGCCGATCATGTACAGGTTCTCGCGGCCCGACAGCGACTCGTCCACCGAGGCGTACTGCCCGGTCAGCCCGATCACCCGGCGCAGCTGCCGCGGCTGCGCCATCACGTCGTAGCCCGCCACCATCGCCGTACCGGCGTCGGGCCGGACCAGCGTGGACAGGATGCGCACCAGCGTCGTCTTCCCGGCCCCGTTCGGTCCCAGTACCCCGAGCACGGTCCCCTGCCGCACGTCCAGGTCCACTCCGTCGAGGGCTTTCGTCTCCCCGTAGCGCTTCACGAGCCCCCGTACCCTCACGGCGGCCTCCGCGCTCTTCACGTCTCGCTGTGTCATGCCCGTACTCTCGCCCCACCCACCGACACGGCGCCGACATATCGCTGACAGAGCCACCGATACGGTGCCGACACGGCGCCGACGGGCCGCCGACGGCGGCACCGCCGGTGTTCCGCCGCCGCGGACGTCCTGATCCTGCGGGACCGAGTCGCCCGGGAGGTCAGGGGCCCGCTCCCGGGCCGGCCGGAGCGGCGATGCGCCCCGGGACCGAGCATCGTCGCAGGCGCCTGAGCAGCGCGAACGGCCGGAGGGGGACGCGCTGTGCGCGTCCCCCTCCGGCCGTTCGCCCCGCGGGGCTCAGACGTTCACCGACACCAGCCGCTGTCCCTGCGCCGTGATGACGTCAAAGCGCGCGATGTCGTCCGGCTGCATCCCCGCGGACCCGTCGAGCGTCAGCGGCTGCGGCTGGGCGGAGGTGCCGTAGCCCGCCGTGGGGACGCTCCAGGTGGAGACGGTCTGCTGGGAGCCGTCCTTGCCGATGGCGACGAGCCGGCAGGTGAGCGGGCCCTGGACGCCGGCGAGGTTGAGGCCGATCTCGCTGCCCCACTTCTTCTCGTTGACGCCCACCGTGGCCTTGACGCCCGTGGAGCTGTCGGAGCTCTTGAACTCCTGGGCGTAGGCCTGCGTCGCCGGGGAGTCCGAGCCGCCGGAGGCCACCACCGCGACCGTCGGGCCGCCGATGATCAGGGCGACGGAGGCCGCGAGCGCGAACATCCGGCGCCGGGCGCGGGTCTTGCGCTCGTCGGAGACCTTGCCGAGGAGCTTGCCGAGGACCGCGTCGCCGCTGGGCGGCTGCGGCGCGCCGGCGCCGGCGGGGGCGAGTTCGGCGAGCACGGGCACGAGCCCGCTCAGCTCGTCGAGCTGCTGGCCGCACTGGTGGCAGATGGCGAGGTGCTCCTCGAAGCGCGCCATGTCGGCGTCGTCGAGCACGCCGAGCACGTAGGCCCCGACGTCGACATGCGGATCGTGAGGCGCACCTGCCCCGGAACCGTAACCGTAGACCGTCACGAGGTGGTCACACCCCTTTCCTCAAGAGCGATTTTCAGTGAGCGGAGGGCATAGAAGACCCGCGAGCGCACGGTGCCGGGCGGTACCCCCAGCGTCGCCGCGGCCTCGTTGACCGTCCGGCCCTTGAAGTACGTTTCGATCAACACCTGGCGGTGGGCCTCGGTGAGATCTTCCAGTGCGTCGGAGATCGTCATCAGCCTCAGGGAGCGTTCGAGTTCGTCCTCGGCCGGGAGCTGGTCGAGGGCGGCCGGGGAGGCCTCCGGGGGCCGTGCCTGACGGCTGCGGTGGCCGTCTATCACGATCCGTCGGGCGACCGTCACCAGCCAGGGCCGCAATGACCGGGCGCCCGGGTCGAGCCGCGAGGCGCTCTTCCATGCGCGCAGGAGGGTTTCCTGCACGACGTCCTCGGCGAGGTAGCGGTCACCGCCGACCAGCCGAAGGACATATGCGAAGAGCGCGCCCGCGTGTTCGCGGTAGAGCGCCCGCATGAGGTCCTCTTCGGGGACCCCACCTGAGCGATGGTCGGCCACGAGCGCATCCTGCCCTACTGATCGCTGCGGGTCGAGTCCTCGCAATGCCTGCTGTCCCATCAGTATCCGTCTGACCCGTTCTGGGTGGTGGCGCTCTTCGCCCGTGTACCGGGCCCGGCCTTCTCGCCTTGGGTGTCGGCCGCGAACCAGACCGTGTCCACGCCCTGGCCCTTGGTGTCGCCCGGGTTCTTGTCGCCCATGAAGCGGTAGAGCGGCCAGCCGTTGAGCGTGAGCTGGAGGGAACCGTCAGGACGCTTGACGCTGCCGACCAGGTTCTGGTCCACGCCCTGCACCTGGGTGTCGGAGACCGCGGCGGCCGGCTGCCACCGGGTCGCGCACGGGCCGGCGCAGGTCGAGGTCGGCGGGACGTTCTTGTCCTGGTCGAAGCGGTAGAGGACCCAACCCTGGTTGTCGGTGACGAGGGTGCCCAGCTGGGCGTTGTCCACGGTCCGCAGTCCCGCCGCCGGCTGTGGGGCGGAGGGCTGGGGAAGGACCGCGTCCACCGGGGGACCGCTGCCGCCGCTCGCGTTGCAGGCGGTGGCAGCGATCAGCATCGTGGCGGCGAAAACCCCCGCGATCACTGATCGGTGCAGCTTGGTAAGGCTCACGCCAAGGCCCCCGGCATTCCTGTTCCGTGCTCCGCCCCCTGGTGGGCGGCTGCCCACTCATACGGGCGGGGGGCCGGGTGTACTCAACCGTCCCGGAAAAAACTTCCGCCCCGGGGAGGGGGATTCCCGGGGCGGAAGCAGGCGGCAGGGCGCACCGCCGCTCAGGAGGGTCTTCAAAGGGCCGGACCCCGGCGGGGGCGACCGGCGGACGACCTCAGTGGAAGCTGTGCTCCGCGGCGGGATAGGCCCCGCCGGTCACGTCCTCCGCGAAGGCCTTCGCGGCGCCGCCGAGCGTCTCGCGCAGGGCGGCGTACTGCTTGACGAAGCGCGGCACGCGGCCGCCGGTCATCCCCGCCATGTCGGTCCACACCAGCACCTGGGCGTCGCACTCCGCGCCCGCGCCGATGCCGACCGTCGGGATGTGCAGACTGCGGGTGACCTCCGCGGCCAGCTCCGCCGGGACCAGCTCCAGGACGACGGCGAAGGCACCGGCGTCCTGCACGGCCTTGGCGTCGCGCAGCAGCTGCTGCGCCGCCTCCTCGCCGCGGCCCTGCACGGTGTAGCCGCCGAAGGCGTTGACCGACTGCGGAGTGAGGCCGATGTGGGCCATCACGGGGATGCCGGCCTGGACCAGCAGCTCGATCTGGTGGGCGGAACGCTCGCCGCCCTCCAGCTTCACCGCGCCGACCCCGGCCTCCTTCAGCAGGCGGGTGGCGCTGCGCAGCGCCTGCGTCGGGCCCTCCTGGTACGAGCCGAAGGGCAGGTCGCCGATCACCATCGCGCGCTTGGTGCCGCGCACGACGGCGGCGGCGAGCATCGTCATCTCGTCCAGCGTGACCGGGACGGTGCTGTCGTAGCCGAGGTGGCAGTTGCCCATCGAGTCGCCGACCAGCAGGACGGGGATCCCGGCCTCGTCGAAGACGGACGCGGTCATCGCGTCGTAGGCGGTGAGCATGGGCCACTTCTCGCCGCGCTCCTTGGCGGCGGCGATGTCCCGGACCGTGATGCGCCGGGTGCCCTTGCCCCCGTACAGCGCCTTGCTGCTGTCGGATGCGGACGGGGCAGGCGGCTGGGCAGCGGAAACGGCGTGCGTCATCGCAACGCTCCTTGTGTTCATCTCGAGGCGCCCTGACGGCGTCCCCGGACCGTTTCCATGCTGACACGACCTGTCGTCCGCGCAAAGGGGGACTCCGGTCACTTCGTTTTGCCGAGGCTTTACAATACGAGACGGTCTCGTATCGAAATGCGGGTCTAGCGTGGAATCATGTCCGCCGACGTGCCGCAGAGCCGGCCCCTCAGCGTCCCGGAGGCGGTCCACCGCCGCCGCTGGGCGATTCTCAGCGTCCTGTTGCTCAGCCTCCTCGTGGTGGTGCTGGACAACTCGATCCTCAACGTGGCGATGAAGACCATCGCCGAGCCCGCCCCCACCGGCCTGGGTGCCACCCAGAGCCAGCTGGAATGGGCGATCAACTCCTACACGCTGGTCTTCGCGGGTCTGCTCTTCACCGCCGGCCTGCTCGGCGACCGGATCGGCCGCAAGAAGGTGCTGCTCTTCGGCATGGTCGTCTTCGGCATCGGATCGGTGCTGTCGGCCTTCGCCGGCTCCTCCGGGGAGCTGATCGGCTTCCGCGCCGTCATGGGATTCGGCGGCGCGTTCGTCATGCCCGCCACCCTCGCCATCATCATCAATGTCTTCGAGCGCGAGGAGCAGCCCAAGGCGATCGGCATATGGACCGGCGCCGTGGGCCTGGCCATCGCCATCGGCCCGGTCACCGGCGGCCTGCTGCTCCAGCACTTCTGGTGGGGCTCGGTCTTCCTGGTGAACGTGCCGATCATCCTGGTCGCGCTGGTGGCGATGGTGCTGCTCGTCCCCGACTCCCGGGACCCGCGGCCGGGCCGGCTCGACCCGATCGGTGTGCTGCTGTCCATCGTCGGCCTCGTGCTGCTGGTGTACGGCATCATCAAGGGCGGCCAGCTGGCCGACTTCGGGGCCCCGGAGGCCTGGACGACCATCGTCGGCGGCCTGGTGATCCTGGGCGCGTTCGTCTGGTTCGAGGCGCGCAGCACACACCCCGCCTTCGACGTGGCGTACTTCCGCAACCCGACCTTCTCGGCCTCGGTCTCCGCGATCGGCCTGGTCTTCTTCGCGCTCATGGGCGTGACGTTCTTCATGGTCTTCTACATGCAGAGCGTGCGCGGCTACAGCGCCCTGGAGTCCGGTCTGCTGCTGCTCCCGCTGGCCGTCGCGCAGCTGATCTTCGCGCCGCGGGCCCGGCTCGTCGTCGACCGCATCGGCGCCCGGGCGACCTGCGGCGCCGGCCTCGGGCTGATCGCGCTGTCCTTCCTCGGCTTCCAGCTGCTGGACTCCGACAGCCCGATCTGGATCCTGGAGCTGCTGTTCTTCCTCATGGGCACGGCCATGGCGCACGTGATGCCGCCGGCGACCGTCGCGATCATGTCCTCGCTGCCGCGTGAGAAGGCCGGCTCGGGCTCCGCCGTCAACAACACCTTCCGGCAGGTCGGCGGCGCCCTCGGCGTGGCAGTCCTCGGCTCGGTGATGTCCACGGTCTACCGTGACGGCATCAAGGACCATCTGACCGGCCTCCCCCCCGGCGTACAGCACCAGGCCGGCGAGTCCATCGAGGCCACCCGGGCCATCGCCGAGCACATGGGGCCCGCGGGCAAGGCGCTGATCGCCCCCGCCACCGACGCGTTCATCCACGCCATCCACGTCACCGCCTGGGCCTCGACCGCCGTCGCACTGCTCGGGATGCTCGTCGTGCTGATCTTCCTGCCGCGCAAGGGCGCCGAGTCGCGGCCCGCGGGCGGCGAGGAGCGTGAGGCCCGTCCGGTCGAGGTGAGCCGATGACGGTGCCGGTACCGGCGACGCCCGCGCGGGAGCACTCCGAGGCCGGACGGCCCCGGTGCCCGCGCGGGCGTCCGCGCAGCGCGAAGGCCGACTCGGCGATCGTCGAGGCCGTCCTGCGGCTCATCGAGGAGGGCGCCACCATCGGCGGGCTGTCCATGGAGGGCATCGCGCGCGCCGCGGGCGTCGGCAAGGCCACCGTCTACCGGCGCTGGCCCGGCAAGGACGCCCTCATGCTCGACGTCCTGCGGTCCGTCGACGAGGAGGCGCCCGAGCTCGCGGGCGTCTCGGTCCGGGACGACCTGGTGACCTGCGTGGAGTTCATACGGCGCCGCGCCCTGGTGAAGCGGTCGTCCGCGCTCATGCGCAACGTCCTCGCCCAGTTCCAGAACGTGCCCGAGCTGTGGGCCGCGTACCACGACACGGTCATCGTCACCCGCCGCCGGCAGGTCGCCGAGGTGCTGGCGCGCGGCGTCCGCGAGGGCGAACTGCGCGACGACGTGGACCCGGAACTCCTCAGCGACCTCTTCGTCGGCCCGATGCTCTCCCGTGTGATGCTGCGGCCCGAGGCCTCTCTTCCGGACGGGCTGTCCGAGCAGATCGTGGACTCGGTGCTGCGTGGTGTGCGTACCGCGCCGTGAGTGAGCGGGGAGCAGCGGGCGGAATGTGCCCGTTGTGTCACAGGCGGCCACCCGCCACCCCTCGCGGGAACCCGCCGTCCGGCGCGCCCCGTCCTCCTTGCGTCGATCCCCTATGGTCGACTGAGCACTTCGCAAGACAGTGAGGACTTCCCCCATGGCGCAGGCGTACGACGCGAACGTGACCACCGAAGGCGGCGGAAAGCCGCGACGCGGGTCCGGCGCGGCGGGACGATTCAGGCGTTATGTCGGGAAGTTCAGGGACGGCATGTGGCGGCGCGGCATCATCACCGCCGTACTGGCCGTCCTCACGGCCCTGTTGATGGGCTTTCACGGGACCCTGCCCAACCGGATCGGCAATGTGGGCAGCCTGCTGGAGACCTTCCTGCCGTGGGTGGGGCTGGCGATCCCGGTCCTGCTGGTGGTGGCCGTGCTGCGGCGCTCGGCGACCGCGCTGATCGCGCTCCTGCTGCCGTTGCTGGTCTGGGTCAACTTCTTCGGCGGCCTGCTGTCCGACAAGCACACCGGCGGCGGCGATCTGACCGTGCTCACGCACAACGTCAACGCCGACAACCCCGACCCGACCGGCACCGCTCACGACCTCATCGCCTCCGGCGCCGACGTGATCGCCCTGGAGGAGATCGCCGCCGGTCAGGCGCCCTCGTACGAGAAGGGCCTCGGTACCGCGTACCCGTATCACTCGGTGCAGGGCACGGTCGGGCTGTGGAGCAAGTACCCGCTCACCGGCGTGCACCCGGTCGACATCGGGCTCGGCTGGGTCCGCGCCATGCGCGCCGCGATCGCCACGCCGGACGGGAAGGCCGCAGTCTACGTCGCCCACCTGCCCTCGGTACGCGTCAAGTTCAACGCGGGCTTCACGGCGGGGGAGCGGGACCACAGCGCCGACGACCTCGGCGAGGCCATCGCCGGGGAGAAGACGCCCGACGTGATCCTCATGGGCGACCTCAACGGGACCATGAACGACCGCTCGCTCGCCAACATCACCTCGCAGATGCGCTCCACGCAGGGCGCGGCCGGCCACGGGTTCGGCTTCAGCTGGCCCGCCGACTTCCCGATGGCGCGGATCGACCAGATCCTCGTGAGGGGCGCGGAGCCCACCGACTCCTGGGTGCTGCCGCCGACCGACAGCGACCACCGGCCGGTGGCCGCGAAAGTGGCACTTTCGCAGTGAGCGGGTTTAACGTGCCGTTCGTCTGTGGGTGACACCACGGGAAGAATGGTCGGGGAGAGTTTGTTCCGAAGATAAACTAATGGTACTCCCCGCCTCCCACCACCCCGGAAGGGTCACTCATGCCTCTCGCCCTGCTCGCACTGGCGATCAGCGCATTCGGCATCGGTACGACGGAGTTCGTGATGATGGGCCTGCTGCCCAACGTCGCGGACGACCTGCACACCTCCATCCCGACCGCCGGCTACCTCATCTCCGGCTACGCCCTCGGTGTCGTCATCGGCGCGCCCCTGCTGGCCGCCCTCACCACGCGTATGCCGCGCAAGGCCCTGCTCATCATGCTCATGGGCCTGTTCACGGTCGGTAACACCCTCTCCGCGCTCGCCCCCAGCTTCGGCTGGCTGCTGGCCGGACGCATCGTGGCCGGACTCCCGCACGGCGCCTTCTTCGGCGCGGGCGCGGTCGTGGCGGCCGGGATGGTCGACCCGGCCCGCAGGGCCCGCGCGGTCTCCCTCATGATCGCCGGACTCACCGTCGCCAACGTCGTGGGTGTCCCCGCGGCCACGCTCATGGGCCAGCACCTGGGATGGCGGGCCACCTTCCTCACCGTCGGCGTGATCGGTCTCGTCGCCATGGCCAGCATCGCGCTCCTCGTCCCGCGCCTGCCCGTGACGCCGGGCGGCGGACTGCGGCACGAACTCTCGGCCTTCCGCAGCGGACAGGTCTGGCTGGCGCTGGCCACCACGATCTTCGGCTTCGCCGCGGTCTTCACGGTCTACAGCTACGTCACGCCGCTGCTCACCGAGGTCGCCGGATTCGACGAAGGCAGCGTCACGATCGTGCTGGCGCTCTTCGGGGTCGGCGCCACCATAGGCAACCTGCTCGGCGGCCGCCTCGCCGACCGGGCCATGCGGCCCGCCCTGCTCGGCAGCCTCGGCGCACTCGCGGTGGTCCTGCTCCTGTTCACGGTGACCGCGCACGCGCGATGGAGCGCGGCGCTCACCGTCGTCCTCCTCGGGATCGCCGCGTTCGCCGCGGGTTCGCCCCTGATGATGCTCGTCATGGACAAGGCCCGGCACGCCCCCGGCCTGGCCTCCGCCGCCAACCAGGCGGCATTCAACCTCGCCAACGCGGGCGGCGCGTGGCTCGGCGGCTTCGTCATCGCCGGTGGCTTCGGCTACGTCGCGCCCGCGGTCGCGGGCGCGGGGCTCGCGGTGAGCGGCGTCGCGATAGCGGTGGCGGCGGGACTGCTGGAGCGCCGTTCAGGCGCCGCGGCGTCGCGGGTCGTGGCGGCTGGGGCGCTGCGGGGGTCGCCCGAGCGGGTCGGCTAGCGCCTGGCTGCCTGGGTTTTTCCCCCGCCCGCCCGTGTGCCCGGCGCAGTCACGCGCCCCGACGCGCGTGTGTGGGCGGGCCTCCGGGGCCGGACATTCCCGGCAGCACATTCAGGTGCCTCGGGCGTTCTCCGTTGATCACCCCGGGTTGTGCACCCGAACACCCACCCTCCCCCCAGCCTCCGGCCGGGGGCGCCCCCAACACCCCCGCCTCCTCCGTTGTGTTCGCGCCTGATCCCCGGTGGGTGGTGTGGAGGCGGCCGCGGCTCGCGCCACCGTCGGCGCAGCGCGGCCGGGCCTCATCAGAACGCGCCGGGACTGTTGAGATCGGACGGCGCCCACTCCTCGGTCGACAACCACAGCGCATGGGCCGCCACTTGCGCCGGCGAGCGAGTCCTGACCGACAACGCACGGCGTCACCGCAAGAGCTTCGCCTGGTCGCAGGCGCGCCTGCCGATCCCGGTGCGGTCGGCAACCTCACTTGCGCCCACCGTCCGCAGACCAACGGTGACGTCGAACCACCACCGCCGCCACATCGCACGCGGCGGTCAACACCCCCTTTGCCGCGGGGTGATCATTCCCGTAACCCGACTGCGCCGCGCCGACGACGGCGCGAGCCACCGCCGCCCGCCACGCCTCACCGGGCGTCCGGCGTCGCGCACACAGCGGGAGGGAACGCCAGGCAACCCCATGGGCTCACAGCCGGCTGCACGCCCTGACCGCCACCGTGGGGCCGCGTGCAGGCAACCGCGACCACCCAGGACCGGCTCCACACCCCCCCACCGGGGAGGGCGGGGGTGGTGGGGCACCCCCGGCCGGAGGCGGGGGGGGCGGGCGGCGGGCGGGGAGAAACCCCGGCCCGGACGCGAAGCGTCAGGCGTGTTCGCGCCAGCGGTTCGTGATCGGAAGCCGCCGGTCCTTGCCGAACCCCTTCGCCGAGATCTTCGTACCCGGCGGATACTGCCGCCGCTTGTACTCCGCCGTGTCCACCATCCGCAGCACCTTCGAGACGAGCTCCGCGTCGAACCCCGCGGCGACGATCGCGTCGCGCCCCTGGTCCTGGTCGACGTACATCGCCAGCATCCGGTCGAGGACGTCGTAGTCCGGGAGGGAGTCCGTGTCCACCTGCCCCGGCCGCAGCTCCGCACTGGGGGGCTTGACGATGGAGTTCTCGGGGATGGGCGAGGTCTGGCCGCGCTCGGCCGCGGCGCGGTTCCGCCAGTGCGCGAGGCGGAAGACGGTGGTCTTGTAGACGTCCTTGATGGGCCCGTACGCGCCGACGGAGTCGCCGTACAGGGTGGAGTAGCCGACCGCGAGCTCGCTCTTGTTGCCCGGGGCGAGGACGATGTGCCCCTCCTGGTTGGAGATGGCCATGAGCATCGTGCCGCGCAGCCGGGACTGGAGGTTCTCCTCGGCGAGGCCGGTGAGCCCGAGGGCGCCCATGTAGGCGTCGAACATCGGGGCGATGGGGACGGTGCGGAAGTTGAGCCCGGTGCGCCGGGCGAGCTCGGCGGCGTCGTCCTTGGAGTGGTCCGAGGAGTACCGGGACGGCATGGAGACGCCGTAGACGTTGGCCGCCCCGACCGCGTCGCACGCGATGGCCGCGACGAGGGCCGAGTCGATGCCGCCGGAGAGCCCGATGAGCACCGAACGGAAGCCGTTCTTGGCGACGTAGGCGCGCAGGCCGACCACGAGCGCGGTGTAGATCTCCTCGTCGTCGCCGAGCCGGGCCGCCTCTTCGCCGCGGACCTCCGGCTCGTACGCCGGGAGCGGTGCGGCGGAGAGCGTGACGTGCTCGATCTCCAGGCCGTCGTCCACGACACCGCTGGGCACCTTGGCGGGGTCTGCGGCCGGCAGGTCGAGGTCGAGCAGGACGCACCCCTCCTCGAACTGCGGGGCGCGCCCGATCACGTCACCCGAGGCGGAGACGACGATCGAGTCGCCGTCGAAGACCAGCTCGTCCTGGCCGCCGATCATCGCGCCGTAGGCGAGGGTGCAGCCGGCCTCCTGGGCCCGCTTGCGCACCAGCTCCAGCCGGGTGTCGTCCTTGGCGACCTCGTACGGGGAGGCGTTGATCGCGACCAGCAGCCCGGCCCCGGCGGTGCGGGCGGCGGGCACGCGGCCGCCGTCCTGCCAGAGGTCCTCGCAGATGGCGAGGGCGACGTCGACCCCGTGCACCCGGATGACCGGCAGGGTGTCGCCGGGCACGAAGTAGCGGAACTCGTCGAAGACGCCGTAGTTGGGGAGGTGGTGCTTGGCGAACTTCAGCACGACCTTGCCGCCGTGCAGCACGGCGCCGGCGTTGCGTGGCGAGCCGGCCGGCTGGCCGTAACGCGGCTGGGCCTTCTCACTGCGGTCGAGGTAGCCGACGATCACCGGCAGGTCCCCGAAGCCCTCCGCGGCCAGCCGGGCCGCGAGCTGCTCCAGGGCGGTCCGGCTGGCTTCGACGAAGGAGGAGCGCAGCACGAGATCCTCGACGGGGTACCCGGTCAGCGCCATCTCGGGGAACGCCACGAGGTGGGCTCCCTGCTCGGCCGCGTGCCGGGTCCAGCGCACCACCGACTCCGCGTTGCCGGCGAGGTCGCCCACGGTGGAGTCGATCTGATTCAGAGCGAGGCGTAGTTGAGGCACGGCGCCCAGTGTAATCGTCAAATCGACGCGATGTAGGAGTGCGCGCTGTGTGGCGGGGACCACGTCCTGGCCGTCCTGACTGTCGGAGTGGTGCGACGGATGCGTAATCTTGTCGAAACCGCGGCGGGTGATACTGGCGTGCCCCCGCCATGCCCTCGGCTGTGGTGTACAGGCCTTATGACCTGCAAGGATGTAGCTATGGACAAGCAGCAGGAGTTCGTTCTCCGCACCCTTGAGGAGCGGGACATCCGCTTTGTGCGGCTTTGGTTCACGGACGTGCTGGGTTATCTGAAGTCCGTGGCCGTCGCGCCTGCCGAGCTGGAGCAGGCCTTCGACGAGGGCATCGGCTTCGACGGCTCCGCGATCGAGGGCTTCGCCCGGGTCTACGAGTCCGACATGATCGCCAAGCCGGACCCCGGCAGCTTCCAGATCCTGCCCTGGCGCGCCGAGGCGCCCGGCACCGCCCGGATGTTCTGCGACATCCTCATGCCCGACGGCTCCCCGTCGTACGCGGACCCGCGCTTCGTTCTCAAGCGGTCCCTGGCCAAGGCCTCCGACCTGGGGTTCACCTTCTACACGCACCCCGAGATCGAGTTCTTCCTGCTGAAGAACCTGCCGCTGGACGGCACCGTGCCGGTCCCGGCGGACAACTCCGGCTACTTCGATCACACGCCGCAGAACGTGGGCCAGGACTTCCGCCGCCAGGCGATCACGATGCTGGAGTCGATGGGCATCTCGGTGGAGTTCTCCCATCACGAGGGCGCCCCCGGCCAGCAGGAGATCGACCTGCGCTACGCGGACGCGCTGTCCACCGCCGACAACATCATGACCTTCCGGCTGGTCATGAAGCAGGTCGCACTGGAGCAGGGCGTGAACGCCACCTTCATGCCCAAGCCCTTCAGTGAGCACCCGGGCTCAGGCATGCACACCCACCTGTCCCTCTTCGAGGGCGACCGCAACGCCTTCCACGAGTCCGGTGCCGAGTACCAGCTCTCCAAGGTCGGCCGCTCCTTCATCGCGGGCCTGCTGAAGTACGCCGGCGAGATCTCCGCGGTCACCAACCAGTGGGTGAACTCCTACAAGCGCATCTGGGGCGGCGCCAACCGCCCCGCCGGCGCCGGCGGCGAGGCCCCCTCGTACATCTGCTGGGGCCACAACAACCGCTCCGCGCTGATCCGCGTCCCCATGTACAAGCCCGGCAAGACCGGCTCCACGCGCGTCGAGGTCCGCTCCCTCGACTCCGGCGCCAACCCCTACCTGGCCTACGCCGTGCTCCTCGCGGCCGGCCTCAAGGGCATCGAGCAGGGCATCGAACTCCCCCCGGGCGCCGACGACGACGTCTGGGCCCTGTCCGACGCCGAGCGCCGCGCCCTCGGGATCGAGCCCCTGCCGCAGAACCTCGGCGAGGCCATCCACCTCATGGAGCGCAGCGAACTGGTCGCCGAGACGCTCGGCGAGCACGTCTTCGACTTCTTCCTCCGCAACAAGAAGCAGGAGTGGGAGGAGTACCGCTCCGAGGTCACGGCCTTCGAGCTCCGCAAGAACCTCCCGAACCTGTAGTCGCAGGTCCGCGGGGTTTCCCGCGAATGGCGCGATCCGGGCCGGCAGCAGATCCACAGACTGCCCGACGCGCCGGAAGCTTACGGGGCCATGATCACTCGCGCCAAAGCAGCTCCCGCCCAAAAGCCGCTCCGCCGACCTCATCGATACCCTGTGGATCTCTGCTCCGAAGGGATCGGCAATGGAAGACCGCACGCGCTAACCGAGATGCTCGACACCGCGCGTAGCAGCGAGCGGGTGGCCCACTGACAGGCTCGGCGGGCCAACCGGCAAGCCGCGTCGCGGGTGTGTCGGCGGCTGACCCTAGGGTGCCCCCGTGAAT
Organism: Streptomyces sp. RLA123; assembly: GCF_056270165.1. Lineage (NCBI taxonomy): Bacteria > Bacillati > Actinomycetota > Actinomycetes > Kitasatosporales > Streptomycetaceae > Streptomyces > Streptomyces sp. RLA123. The sequence goes on from NZ_JBWDOR010000003.1 coordinate 5,664,066, forward strand.
GTGGATGATCTTCAGTGGCAGTTGAGCAACCTCGGCGGCGTCCTGCCGCGGATCGTGGACGAGATCCTCGAACGCGGCGGCCTGGAGGCCCTAGTGGAGGCGGCACGGGAGCGTGAGGACTGGTTCTGCGCTGCGGGTGCGGTGCGGGGGTTGTGTGCGGTGGGGGAGTTCGGACGGGCCTGGACGGTGGTGGAGCCGTTCGCGGCTACCGGTTGGCAGCCGGCGGTGCGGGCGGGCGCCGACGTCCTGTTGCGGTGGGGCCGCGTCGACCAGGCGCTGGAGCTGGCGCACCCCAAGAGGCCGCAGGAAAACGCGGTCGACGCGTGGCGGGACTACGCCGAGGCGCTGGTCCGGGCCGGGCGGGTGGACGACGCGATCGGCGTACTCGGCCCGCACCTGCGCGGCGGGCGCCTGCTGGGGGCCCTGGTGGAGATGACCGAGGGCCAGGGATGCGACGAGCGGGTGTTGGAGCTGCTGGCCCCGATCGCCGAGGAGTTCCGGCACGACCCGAAGCAGTGCGACGACCTGTGGGGTGCCCTCCCTGCCCAGGCCCGGGTCTTGGAGCGGTCCGGCCGGGCGGACCAGGCAATCCGGCTGCTCGGCGCGGACATGGCCGCACGCCGGTACGGGCCGCAGAACAATGTCAAGTTCTATGCCGAGCTGCTGGCCCGACACGGTCGGGTCGAGGAACTTCGCGACCTTTCCGACACCCAGAGGTACGCCGCCGTAGGCCCGTACGTGACGGCCCTGGAGAACCTGGGCCGAGCCGGGGAAGCGGAGGCGTACCTGCGCGACCTCATCGCCGCCAAGGATCCGGGCTGGCACGAGAGCACACTGATGGGACTGCTCATCCGTCAGGGCCGGGTAGACGACGCGATCGAGGCGGTGGAGCACACGTTCGACGACCTCTACGACGGGAACCTTCTCCAGGCGACCCTGATCGTGCTCGCCGACCGGGGCCTGCACGACAGAGCCCTTGGACTCACGGAAGGGCGCAGCCCCGAATTCCTGGCGGAGAACGATGAGTTCTGGCTCCGGTCCAACCGGTGGTGGCTGATGGGAGAGTCGGGACGCGCCAGGGAGGCAATCGCGGAGATCCAGGCGTTGCCAGCCGACAGGGTCGAGGACCGCGAGCTGACCATCGCCTGGCTGCTTGCCCAGGACGGCCGCGTCGAGGAGGCCATCGCCCTCCTACGCCCATTGCCCGGCGAACGGGCCGCGACCGACCTGGCCGAACTACTGATCCGGCAGGGCCGCCTCACCGAGGCCATTGCCGTCATCCCCGACGTGGCCGCCCAACGGGAGGAGAAACGACGCCACCAGCCCGGCAGACCTGAGCGACCGAGCAGCCAATAGTTCGCATCGAGAAGGTCACCAGCGCAGATCCCCGTGCCACTCTCGTGCCAGAACGGGCGGGGACTCAGAGGGAATCAGGGGGCGCAGGGGGACGCGCCGCCGAATCTGCCCAAGGCAGTGAACCCGCAGGTCAGGCTTGTGACCACCTCACCTCGCTCCTAAAGCGGTGATCCACACTGCCGGGTGAGATCATCCGTGGATGGCGCACGCACAGCTACCGTCGGGTTGGACGCTTCAGCGGATCCGCGACGTATCCGGCGACCAAGGGGCTATCGTCCTAGACCCAAACCGGGCAGCGAAGTGGGTTGCCTCCGACCCTCACGAGGTACTGCACCCGGAGATCGTTCTCGGGTTCCACAGCCTGTGCATCGTGAAGCCTGTCGATGATGACGACTGGTACATGGGCAGCCTGTGTGACGATGGCAGCATCGACTGTTGGACAGCCTACGACGATCTCCATGAGGCGCTACGCGGCCTGTGACGGGATGCGGGCTGAGTGTCTAACTGCGCTACAACTGTGGCGCACAGAGGCGCACAACCACGGACGCTCGCGGACAGTTCGTGCAGGTCACCGGTCGTCCGGCCGCAGGTCACACAGCCGCTCCCATTGCTTCGGGACGAAGAGGCCGCTCAGTTAGGGTGTCGACGTGACCAGCGATGCTCCCGTCTGCCCCGAGTGCGGCCAGCTCATGAAGGATGGCGGCCTGGCGCTCTTCAAGCGGGAGGATGACGGCCGGCGGGTCTGCCGGTCGCTGTGGAAGTGCGCCAACTGGCATGTCTGGTGGAAGTGGGCCGACCGGCCGGACGAGCCATGGGAGGTCTGCCCGTGGCCGAAGCTCTTCCGCTGACATCCAACGATGACATCAACGGCCACGAACGCCCCCGGATCAGGTTGGCTGCTGGGGAACCCGACTCAGTCGGCGACCACGTGGTTTCCGCAGGTGCCCCCGGACCCCAATCGAACTCCTAGAGCGAGTGTCGACCTACAAGCCGAGCACTGTCGCGGGGCCGTCTCTGGGCCGTCCGAGGGCGCCCAGGGGCGGCCAAGGCTGACAACTGTTGACGGGCTGATCGCAGGTCACAGGGCTCCTCGCCCCGGTAACCCCAGGTCGGCGGAAGTCCGATCTACTTCCTCCGCAACAAGAAGCAGGAGTGGGAGGAGTACCGGTCCGAGGTCACGGCGTTCGAGCTCCGCAAGAACCTCCCGAACCTGTAGCCGCGATCCGGGCCGGCAGCGCGATGCTGTCGGCCCGGATCGGTCTCAGCCGGCGAGGGCGCGCAGGCGGCTGCCGGACCCGGCTCGCAGGGCTCGCCTGCGCGGAGGCGGTGTTCTGCCCGAACCGCGGGACGCCCCGCACCGATCAAGGTGCGGGGCTGTTTGTTTCGCTGGGTGCCGTGCGCGACGTGGGTACGACGTCCCTCGTGATGCTGATCCGGCCGGGTCCCGGAATCTCCATGGTGACCCGGGGCGCAACGGCGGCAGCGGTGGGCAACGTGGCACAGCCGTGCCGGGCATGGTGCAGCCGGACCACCCGCAGCCCCGCTTGCGCGGCACCCCGGGTGGAGGGCTGGCAGATGTTCCTCGGCTCCACCGGGCGGTCGTTCCGCCTCGCGAAGACGTGGACGTCTCGCGCTGCCGGAGACGGTGCGGGCGCAGCGGCGCGTTGTGCAGGGCCCGACTGGGGACGACCTGGCTGCGGCGGTTCCTCGGGTCGCCGCGCAGCGTCTCGTTGGCGCGCGTGCAGCACGCGGGTGTCCTGGGCCAGAGGGCGTGCCTTGACAGGCCGCATCACGGGACCGACCATGGGATCCATGGAAACTGAAAACGTTTCTCGGGTTTCCACGTCTGAGCAGCAGCGCGCTGACGTGATCCTGGCGGCGGCTGCCCGGCTGTTCCTCGAGCCGGGGTTCACGCGGGTGAGCATGAGCGATCTCGCCGGCGAGCTGAGAATGAGCAAGAAGACGATCTACCGTTATTTTCCGGACAAGCGCAGCCTGCTCACTGCGGTGCTGGAGCAGCAGCTCACAGCGGTGGAAGACACGCTGCTGGAGGCGGTTCGGGATGCGGCCGGGCAGCCGTTCGCTGTGCGGGTGCAGCGGTTCCTGATCGCCGCGGGCAGCGAGCTCGGCCGGATCGGCGCGGCCCAGCTCGCAGTGGGGCGGTCCGATGTGATGCTCCGCCAGTACGTCGAGCAACGCGTGGAAACGGGGGTCTTCCAGCGGCTCGACGAACTGTTCCGGGACGGGCACCGGCAGGGACTGGTGCAGGTGCCGCCCGAACTGCTCAGCGAGATCACCCGCGGCGCGCTGGAGCGGCTGACCACCTCGCGGCTGCCGCGCGAACTCGACTGGTCGGCGGCCGATCTGCTGCGGGCGACCGTCGACACGGTGCTCTACGGGGCGATGCGCCCGGCGGATGCCGAGAGCGTCGGCACCCAGCGCGGGACGGCGGCATCGACGGCTGCCGACGACGAACGGTAGAACGGTGGGCCACATCCAGACGTTCCTCGGCCGGCACACCGAGGGTGAAGCTCTGGCCCATTACAAGACTTTCATCGCACCGCACTGCACCACTGACGGTCAGGCCGACCTCGCCGTGGGCCGGCGCGCTATCGCTGCGGTATCCGCCGAACTCGGCGTCCCCGCCACCGTTACCGCGACCGATTTCTACCGCACCGCGATCACCACGCATGAGCATCCCGAATCGGGGATCACGTCCACGACCATGGACTTGAGATCCACCGCTTTAATCGGCGCCTCTCGTCGGAAATGCACCAGAGTGGCGAGCGAACTCGTGCAGTCCTGTCGGACGGCACGCAAAAAATGGGCACGTACGGCCGGCTTCATCGCTTAGCCGCCGGTGACGGCGCGTGCGTTGCCCAGTGGACGCGCCGTTCGCCCGGACCGGCGCGGCGAAGGCATCAGGGTCGGTGACCAGCGGCGATGGTGGTCGAGTTCACCCATGATGCGGTGACGCGGTAACGCGGTAACGTGGATCAGCGACCGGTGATCGGCGGCCCGGGCTTCCGCGCGGAAATACCCCACCGGGTCGGACGTCCATTCGGCCAAAGGGGCAATGGTGGGCATTCAGTCGACCCCGTTCACGGGCACGGGATGCACAACTGCCGACACGCCACCGCGTGCGTGGTGGCTTAGTCGTTTCCCCGTCGGCCAATGGGAATCCATATCTTGGAAGGGGTCATCATGAGCACTCGGAGTCAGAAGGTCGCGGTCATCACCGGCGCGTCGCAGGGAATCGGAGCCGGCCTGGTCGCCGCCTACCGCAAGCTCGACTACAGCGTCGTCGCCACGTCCCGCAACATCGCTCCTTCCGATGACCCGGGCATCCTGACCGTCCAGGGAGACATCGGCGACCCGGCCACCGGCAGGCGCGTCATCGAGGCCGGTGTGGAACGGTTCGGCCGCATCGACGCTTTGGTCAACAACGCCGGCATCTTCATGGGCAAGCCCTTCACTGAGTTCACCGACGACGACTTCGCCTTGCTGCTCGCCGTGAACCTGGGCGGCTTCTTCCGCATCACGCAAGAGGCCATCCCGCACATGCTCGCCCAAGGCGGCGGGCACATCGTCCAGATCACCACCAGCAACGCCGACCACGCGATCTCGACCATCAACGGCACCCTGGCCTCGCTGACCAAGGGCGGCCTGCAGTCCGTGACCAAGGCACTCGCCATGGAGTACGCGACCCAGGGCATCCGCTTCAACGCCGTCGCCCCGGGCGTCATGAAGACCCCCATGCACCCCGTCGAGACGCACGAGTTCCTCGACTCACTGCACCCGATGGGCCGCATGGGCGAAGCGAGTGACATCGTCGACGCCGTGATCTACCTGGAGAACGCCCCGTTCGTCACCGGCGTGATCCTGCCTGTCGACGGTGGCCAGAGCGCCGGCCGCTGACGACTCGCCCTGTCCGCCGGCCGCCTGCCAGGAGCAGGGTCCAGTCCATCGCCTCGCCCCAGAACCGGGCCATGGCCCGCGGGTCCTCGCAGTCGGCGACCACCGCGGCGATCGGTCCGGTGTCCCGGTAGATCTCCCGGGGCTCCAGCACGCAGAACTCGTTGCCCTCCGGGTCGGCGAGGACCGTCCACGGGACGTCGCCCCGCCCCACGCGACGGGCGTCGCACCGAGAGCCCGGAGGCGCGCGACCATTCGGCCTGGTCAGCCCGCGGACGCGGTGGCGAGGTCGAGGTGCACCCGGTTCTTCGCCGGTGTCCTGGGCTCCGGGACGGGGACGACGTCGATGCCGACGACGACCGGGTCCGGCCGGACGAGATCGCCGCCCGGTCCGACATAGGGGGTCGCGCCGGGGCCGTGCGCACTCCAGCCGAGCGCCTCCGCCCAGAACCGGCCGACCGCCGAGTGATCACGTGCCGTGATGTTCACCTGCACAGGTCGCAGCGCCATTCCGCCGATCCTAGGCACCGGCTACGCGGCCGCACCGGCGCCGCGCAGAGCGGCGTCAGGAGGCCCGCGGGGACCGGATCCAGCCGACGGAGCGTTCGACGGCGCGCTTCCAGCAGTCGTACTCGGCCTCCCGGCGTACGGGTTCCATGGCGGGCAGCCACTGGGCCGCGCGGTGCCAGTTGCGGCGCAGGACCTTCAGGTCCGGCCAGTAGCCGGCGGCGAGCCCGGCGGCGTAGGCGGCGCCGAGGGAAACGGTCTCGACGACCATGGGGCGCACCACGGGGACGTCGAGCACATCGGCGAGGAACTGCATGAGGAGGTTGTCGGCGGTCATGCCGCCGTCGACCTTGAGCTCCTTCAGGGCGATCGAGGAGTCGGCGTTCATCGCGTCGACGACCTCGCGGGTCTGCCAGCCCGTGGCCTCCAGGACGGCGCGCGCCAGGTGGCCCTTGGTGATGTACGAGGTGAGGCCGACGATGACGCCGCGGGCGTCGCTGCGCCAGTGCGGGGCGAACAGCCCGGAGAAGGCGGGGACGATGTAGCAGCCGCCGTTGTCCTCGACCGTCCGTGCCAGGGTCTCGATCTCGGGGGCACTGCTGATCAGGCCGAGCCGGTCGCGGAACCACTGGACGAGGGAGCCGGTGACGGCGATCGGGCCCTCCAGCGCGTAGACCGCGGGCTGCCCGTCGATCTTGTACGCGATGGTGGTGATCAGCCCGTGCGTCGAGCGTACGAGGCGGTCGCCGGTGTTGAGCAGCAGGAAGCTGCCGGTGCCGTACGTGCACTTCGCCTCGCCGGGGGAGAAGCAGGTCTGCCCGAACAGCGCGGCCTGCTGGTCGCCGAGGGCGGCCGCGAGACGGACCCCGGGGAGCACGACCTTGGCCTCGCCGTAGACCTCGGCCGAGGCGCGGATCTCCGGGAGCATCGCGCGGGGCACGCCGAAGAAGTCCAGCAGCTCGTCGTCCCAGGCCAGCGAACGGAAGCTCATCAGCATGGTGCGGCTGGCGTTGGTGACGTCGGTGATGTGCAGGCCGCCGTCCGGTCCGCCGGTGAGGTTCCACAGCAGCCAGGTCTCCATGGTCCCGAAGAGCACCTCGCCGTTCGCGGCGCGTTCGCGCAGCCCCGGGGAGTGCTCGAAGAGCCAGCGCAGCCGGGGCGCCGAGAAGTAGGTGGAGGGCGGCAGGCAGCACCGCTCCATGAAGAACTCCTCCCCGGGATCCCGCAGCAGTTCGTCGACGAGGTGGGCGGTGCGGGTGTCCTGCCAGACGATGGCCCGGCCCAGCGGGGTGCCGGTGGCGCGGTCCCACACGACGGAGGTCTCCCGCTGGTTCGCGATCCCGATGGCGGCGACCTCCTCGGGGGTGATGTCCGCCTCGGACAGCGCCTGCGGCACGATGCGCTGGAGGTTGCGCCAGATCTCCAGGGCGTCGTGCTCCACCCACCCCGGCTTCGGGAAGTGCTGCTGGTGCTCACGCTGCGCGACCGCCACCAGGCGCCCGCGGTGGTCGAACAGGATGCATCGGGTGGAGGTGGTGCCCTGGTCGATGGACAACACATACCGTTCAACCATGTCGGGGGCCTGCCTTCCGATGCGTTCGGGGCCAGCTGCGGGACTGCTACCAGCGGGCGGCGCCCAGGTCTCTGGAGATCGCCCGCGCCGCCTCCCTGAGCAGGGTGACCATGGCCGGGTGCGGCCGGCCCTTGGAGTCGCAGATCCGCTCGACGGGGCCGGTGACGCCGATCGCGCCCACCACCAGCCCGCCGTGCCCGCGGATGGCCGCCGCGACTCCCGCCTCGCCCATCGACATCTCCTGCACCTCCGCGCCCCAGCCCTGCTCGCGGACCTCTGCGAGGGCGCGGCCCAGGTCCTCGGGATCGACCAGGGTGTGCCGGGTGTACGCCTCCAGCCCGTGGGCGACCGCCGCCTCCACGGGGCTGGCCCCGAACGCCAGCAGCACCTTGCCGAGGGCGGAGGCGTGCAGCGGAAGCAGCGCCCCCACGTCGAGGGTCTGCAGGCTGTCGTCGGGACGGAAGACGTGGTGGACGATGAGCACCTGGCCCTCCAGGGGGGTGCCCAGCCGTACCGCCTCGCCGCTGCGCGCGGCCAGGGCGTCGGCCCAGTTGATGGAGCGCGAGCGCAGGTCGTTGACGTCCAGGTAGCTGCTGCCCAGATGCAGCAGAGCGGCGCCGAGCTGGTACTTCCCGGTCGAGGGGTCCTGCTCGACGAAGTCGACGTGCTGGAGGGTGCGCAGAATTCCGTGGGCGGTGCCCTTCGCCAGACCCAGTGAGGCCGCCACCTCGCCGAGTCCCAGCCGGCGGGAGCCGCCGGCCAGCAGACGCAGGATCGCCGCCGCCCGTTCGATGGACTGGAGCGGGCCGGCCATGTATCGATCGTAGCCCGGCTGTTACGGGTCGGCAGCGGACGCGGTGCCCGGCCCCCTCCGGAGGCGGAATACGGCGTTCGGTAATGCCGACCCGGTTTCGTTGCCCTTCACCCGGACTGTCAATACCGTTCCTTCGACGTCCGGGTGCCCACCGCCCGGCCGGGCTGCTCGGAGGGAGGGCACATGGCGGCGGAGCCGAACACGTTGCCGCAGCGTGAGGACGTGCACGTCGCCCCGCTGTCGCACATTCCCGGAGCCCTGTCCGTGGTGCGCCGGCGGGTGCGTGTGGTCCTGGCCGACTGGAACCTCTGCCCGGAGCTGGCCGAGGATGTGCTCCTGGTGATCTCCGAGCTGACCACCAACGCGATCGTGCACGCCCTGGGCCCCGCGACACTGCGGGTGTCCTGGACCGTGCTGGACGGCCTGAGCGCTCTGCACATCGAGGTGACCGACTCCGGGCCGGCCGCCCCCTGCGGACCGCCCGGCGGGATCGACCCGGACGAGCACGGCCGGGGGCTCGGCATCGTCAAGGCCCTGTCCGCCCGCTACGGCATGCGTACCGACTGCGACGGGGTCACCCGCTGGGCGGACCTTCCCGTGCGGGTGGTCGCCGCCTGATCCCGGCCGCCCCGCCGGGCGCTATCCGAGGTAGGCCGGCGCCAGCGCGGCCGTGGCCATTCTCCGCGCCTTCCCGGTTCCGTCGGCCGGCACGGTCCACAGGTCGGCGCCGAAGTCGCCCGCGAGGGCGTAGACGATCGTGCGGTCGTCCCGCCAGACGACCTGGTCGTCCACGCTGCGCTCCTCCGCGAGCGGCCGCTCGCGCATCGTGGCGAGGTCCAGCACGTACAGCCGCCACGGGGCGTCGGGGGACAGCCCCTCCACACGCTTCTTGAAGACCAGGCGGGTGCCGTCGGGGGACAGCGAGGGGCATTCGACGTTGGTGCGCAGGGTGCGTACCGACTGTGCGGCCACGTCGCCGCGCACGAGGTAGGTGCGGCCCGCGGTGCCCAGGGTGGCGTAGAAGTGCCCGTCGTCGGCGAAGGTCACGCCCCAGAAGTTGACGTCGGCCGCGTGGTAGGGCCTGCCGTCCCTGGTGATCGCGAAGTCCTCCAGGTTGGCGCGCAGGTCCCAGGTGCGCGTGTCGAGGACGGAGGTGCGGGTGGAGAAGTCGGTGCCCGCGTAGGAGTCGCCGCCGACGAAGACCGTCCAGGCGACCATGCGGCCGCTGGGTGAGACCCGGGCCCGGGTGGGGATCCCGGCCAGCGGGTAGCTGCGCAGCTTCTTCAGGTGCGCGTCGAGCACGACCGCCCGGTAGGTGTCCTGGACGGTGCCGTGCACGGCCTGGAGGCAGATGCCGGTGCCGGCGGCCGCGTAGAAGCGCAGGCACTTGGTGCCGGAGGCGGTGCGGGCCCCCGTGGGCTCGTCGGCGGGGACCGTCGCCAGCTCGTCGCGGTGCGGGCCCCAGGCCATGTTCCGGAAGACCATGCGGGGCGCGTCCGGCGCGAGCGAGACGCTGCCCTCGGTGACCGCCGGGCCTCCCGCCTGGGGGCGGTCCTTCTCCGCGGCCCGGCCCGCGGCGTGCAGCACCGCCGCCGCGGCGACGGCCGCCAGCACCGCCACGGCGGCCAGCAGCACGAGCAGGCGGTTCCGGGGGCTGAGGGGGGCGGTGTCCATGCGCAGCCTTTCTGCGGGGGTCAGGGGGCCGGTGCCGGTGGGGCCGGGCGCAGCCGCACCGCGCAGGCCGCGCACACTGCCAGGGCCACGGTGGCGGTGGTCAGGGCCGTACGGTCGCCCCAGGCGGTCCAGGCGGCGCCGAAGGCCAGGGACGCGGCGAAGCGGGCCGCGGCCTGACCGGTCTGGATGAGGGCGAGCCCGGCGCCGCGCAGCTCGGCGGGCACCGCCGTGGAGGCGGCGGCCATCAGGACGCCGTCCGTGGCGGCGTAGAAGGCGCCGTGGAGCAGCAGTACGAGGTAGGCGGGCCCGTGCGCGAGCAGCAGGGCGTACGCGCCGAGCAGTGCCGCGTGCCCGGCCAGGAACATCCGCCAGCGCCCCAGGCGGTCGGCGAGGCGTCCCAGCGGGATCGCGAGCAGCAGGAAGGCCGCCGCCGTGCCCAGCGGAAGCAGCGCGAACCACCGGTCGGGCACCCCGAGGCGGTGCTGGAGCAGCAGGAAGACGAAGGAGTCGCTGACCGTCGAGAGCCCGAGCAAAGTGGCGCAGACCGTCAGCCGCCGCACGTCCTGGCGCCGCAGCAGCGCCACCGACGCGCGCAGCGAGGGCTGCACGGCCGGGGCTGTGGGGGGCGCGGGGGCCGCCGGGTCCGCCGCCGGCGTCATCCCGCCGCGCGGGACGAAGAGCAGCAGCACGAGCACGCCCACCGCGGCCACGCAGAAGCTGACCGTGAAGACGGCGTCGTACCCCTCGGCCGCCTGCCGCAGGATGAGGAAGGCGACCAGCGGGCCCAGCAGCGCACCGGCGGTGTCCATCGCGCGGTGCACACCGAAGGCCCGCCCGCGCGCCTCGGGCGTGGACGAGAGCGAGATCAGCGCGTCGCGCGGCGCCGTGCGCAGGCCCTTGCCCGTGCGGTCGACGGCGAGCACCGCGCCGATCAGCGGCAGGCTGTGGACCAGCAGCAGGGCCGGTTTGCACACCGCCGACAGGCCGTAGCCGAAGGCGGCGACGGCCTTGTGGCGGCCGCCGCCGCGGTCGGCCAAGTGGCCGCCGATCAGCCGCACCAGTGCGCTGAAGCCGTTGTAGACGCCGTCGAGCAGGCCGAAGCCGAGCGGTGAGAGGCCGAGCCCGGCGACCAGGTAGAGCGGCAGTACGGCCGTGACCATCTCCGACGAGACGTCGGTGATGAGACTGACCGTGCCCAGGACGAGGACCGTGGGGGCGACGGCGGCCCCGGTGCCGGCGGCGCCGCGGCTGTCCGCGACGTACACGCTCAGCTCGCCCAGATGCCGGTGATGTCGGAGGCGGAGGCGGCGTTGCCCGCGTGCGTGGTGAGACCGGCCAGGTCCTCCAGCGTGCGGAGCACGTTGTAGTGGTTGTAGGTCGTCGCCGAGGTCGAACCGGCCCTGACCGGCTGGCCGTACAGGACCGTCGGGATGCGGTTGCCCGCCAGGCGGTTGTCCTCGTCGAAGGTGACGACGAGCACGCTGTTGTGGGTCTTGGCCCAGGTGGCGTAGGCACCGAGCTTGTTCTTCAGCCAGGTGTCACCGGTGGAGACGGAGCAGTCGTGCATGTCGCTGCACAGGTTCGGCGTGACGAAGGAGACCTTCGGCAGCGTGGTGAAGTCCGTCGGGAACTGCGTGAAGGTCTTCGCCGTCGACGTCGGGACGTTGCTGAAGGCGAACCACGGGTTGTGCTTGCGCGCGTAGTCGCCGCTGCTGCAGGTGGTGGACCCCTGGCTCGGCAGCGTCTCGTTGTAGCTGGCCCAGCTCTTGCCGGCGGCGATCAGCTCGGAGGCGAGGTTGGCCGCCTTGCTGAAGCCGGGGGTGTAGCAGCCGTCGTCCGTGACGCCCTGGTTGCCGCCCGAGAAGATCTGCATGTAGTTGGGCTGGCTCGGGTGCGTGACGCCGTACGACTGCGTGAGGCCGGCGCCGCCGGCCTTCAGCGTGTTGTTGAGGTACGGGGCGCTGGAACTGCCGATGACCTGGTTGTACGCGTGGTTCTCCATCATCACCACGACCACGTGGTCGGGGTTGGGCACGCTGCCTGCGGCGTGGGCGGTTTCGGAGCCGCCGAGCGCGGCCCACAGGCCGAGCGAGGCGGCGGCGATGCCGCAGGCGGATGCGAGAGCGGTGACAGTGCGGCGGGGACTGGACAGGGACCAGCCGGACACGACGGACCTCCGGGGCGGGGGACAAGGAGTGGCGCCGCGCCAGGTTAGGAGGGGGCCGCGGAAGCCGGAAGCGCTCCTCAGATGAAGCTACGCGGAACGCTGCGTAGGACCGGGGGCCGGGCGGTCAAGCGCAGGCAAAGGGCCCGGGGAACGCGCACATCGCGTTTCCCGGGCCCCTGCTGTCAGAGCGTCACCTCACGTCATTTGATGTAGGTGATGCCGTCGGTGGTGATGGCCGGACGTCCCGAGGTGCCCACCACGACGATCTTCAGGGTGTGCTTGGCGCTGGTGCTCCAGGACGTGGACCAGATGGTCTGCCGGTACAGCGTGCTCGAGGACTTCAGGTCCACGGTGGCGGTCTTCTTGCCGTCCACGTAGACGTACGCCTGTCCCGAGGTCGAGGCCCGCGAGACCACCCAGCCCACCGAGCGTCCGGTGAACGTCCAGGAAAGCGAGGCGTTCTTGGAGCTGGAGGTGAGCGACTTGCCGCCGAGGTAGCTGCTGGAGCTCTTCGCGGACCACGATCCGGTCCTGACCGCCGAGGTCTCCTGGATGATCGCCGCCGTGCGGCTCACCGAGGCGGCGGTGTAGTTGCCGGCCATGTCGGTGGCCCTGAGGCCGTACGTGACGGCGCTGCCGGCCTTGCCCGCGGTGCTCCAACTCGTCGTCGTGGCACCGAAGGAGGCGACGCTCGGGGCGGTACCCGAGGAACCCTTGAGCACCGTGTTGTCCGCGGCCTTCCAGGTCACCGTGACCGGCACCGAGGTGGTGGACACCGTGGCGTTGCGGATCTTGACCGACGGGGCGGTGGTGAACGTCGGCTTGGTGGTGTCGCCGGTCACCGCGAGCGACGCGGACACCGACGTCTTGTTGTTGATGTGGACCGCGCGCACCGCCACCGTGTGCGCCCCCGTCGGCACCGTGATCGCGGCCGAGGTGGCCGTCGGGGTCGCCGTGGCCTTCACGGCGCCGTCGACCAGCACCTCGAAGCGTTTGACGAGCACGGTCGGCGTCGTGGTCTTCCAGGACACCGTCATGGCGCCCTTGGTGTAGTACGTGGTGCCGGACTTCGTGGCACCGGTCGGCGTGCCGAGCGTGGGCTTCGCGACGGGGCCGGCCGCGTAGGAGCGGATCGTGGGCAGCTTGTCGTACAGGTTCTGGCCGGGGCAGGCGGTGGCGAAGCCGTCACGGTGCCCGGAGATCGCGTTGAACGCGTACTTCTTGCCCAGGACGAAGGGCTTGCTGTCACTCGCGCCCTCCGTGAGCGTCTGCGTCTTGCTGCCCGGGTTGGGGTTGACCCCGTACTGGCCGAGCTTCCACGCGGCGAGCGCCGCCACCGAGCCCAGCATCTGCGAGCTGATGGGCGTGGCGGCCTTGCCGTCGATGACCTGGTAGGTGCCGAGCACCGCGATGCCGAAGCTGCGGGTGTTGAAGCCGTAGGTGTGCGCGCCGATGACGGGCAGGTCGATGCCGCCGAAGCGGCCCTCGAAGATCTTGCCGCACCGGTCGACCAGGGCGTTGTAGCCGATGTCGCGCCAGCCCTCGGCCTGCACGTGGTACGCGTAGACCGAACGCACGATGCTCGCCGAGGCGGAGCAGTCGTAGTTGACGGCGGTGTCGGTGTGGTGGACGAAGACGGCGGTCACGTCGGTCGCGTAGTCCGGGTCGCCGGCCTCGCGGATCTTCTCGTCGGCGCCCCAGCCGGCCCGGGTGACGATGGCCGGCTTCGCCACGGTCGACGGGCGCGCGACCGGCCGGGTCGAGGTCGGCGTCGGGGTGACGCTCTTGCTCGGCGTCGCGGTCGGTGAGGTCTTCGTGGGCGTCGCGCTCACGGACGGCGAGGTGGTGGCCGGCGGCGTCGTGGTCTGCGAGGCGGAGGCCGTTGCGGACGGGCTCTCGGTGGTCACGGCGGTGTCGGAAGGGTCCGGCGTGGTGCCGGTCGCGGTGTCCGTCGGCGTGGGCTCGCCGGGGGTGGCGCTGGAGGACTCCTCGCCGTCGGCGGCGTCCGCCGCGAAGGCCGCGGGGGCCATCGCCAGGTCCGAGCCGCCGGAATGGCCGGAGCCGCCGTGCGCGGCGTCGCCGACGAGATCCAGGCGCATCCCCTCGGGGAGCTTCCCGGACTCGCCGTGCGCGGAGACGACCTTCAGCTGCACACCGTCGGAGGGCCCCACGTACAGCGGCGCGGAACCGCCGCGCATGCCCTGCTCGGCGCCCGGGTCCGGCGCGTCGTCGTTGTGCGGGTCGACCGTGTACCAGCCGGACCACTGGCCGGTGCCCACCGACCGGGTCCGTACCCGCACGGTGCCGTCCAGCACCGTGCGCGGGTCGTCCCACGTCACGCCGACCATCCCGAAGGCGTCGGTGGCGCGCTGCGGCACGGTGCGCTCGCCGCCCTGGCCCTGGAGCTTCACCGAGCGGACGACGGTCGGCACGGGCTTGCCGGCCACCGACGCGGCGGTGCCCTCCGGGCCCTGTGCGACGGTCACGGCCGTGACCGCTCCCGCACCGCCCAGCACGACCGCCCCGACCGCGAGCCAGGCCCGCTTGCGCAGCGGCGGCAGTCCGGGCAGTCTTCTCGACCCTGCGGATCTCCTGGATCCCTTTGGCATTTCGTGGTCCCGCCCCTGATGACCGATCGGTCGGCTGGTTGTACGTTCAAACGACCAACGCTTTGTATCAGATGGCCCATTGGTCACTCACGCCGCGGTCGGGGCTATGTGAAAGCGCCCATACCGTTGCATATCGGAGCAAGAACGGGCCGGATACTCTCTGAAAGTGGGGATCGGCGCGGCCGCGGGCCGGACGCCGCGACGCCGGGAGACGGCGGAAGGTGGTCGGAGTGCTGGAAGGGCGACGGGACACCAGGTTCGGGCGGCTGCTCAAGCGGGGCTTCGCCGACGCCGTGGCCGCCGAGCGGCTGCTGGGCGGCGAGGAACTGGGCTCGGTCGGCAGCGACCCGGTGCTCCTGGACGCCCTGGGCGCCACCGCGGACCCGGACCAGGCGCTGACCGGCCTCGTGCGGCTGGTGGAGGCCCTGGACGAGGGCGAGCGCCGCACCCTGCTCGACACGATCACCGCCGCCAAGCCGCTGCGCGACCGGCTGCTCGGGGTGCTGGGCGCCTCCGAGGCCCTGGCCGACCACCTGACCCGGCACCCGCGCGACTGGCACGCGCTGGTGACCTACGAGCACGCCGATCTGCACCCGGGGACAACGGAGTTCGAACGGGGACTTCGCACCGCCTTCGATCCCGACGCGCTGCGGGCCGCCTACCGGCGCTGCCTGCTGGGTATCGCCGCCCGTGACGTGTGCGGCACCAGCGACCTCGTGCAGACCGCCGCGGAACTGGCCGACCTGGCGACCGCGACGCTGCGGGTCGCGCTGGCCCTGGCCGAGGCGGAGGCCCCCGGCGACGCCGCGCAGTGTCGGCTCGCGGTGATCGCCATGGGCAAGTGCGGCGGCCACGAGCTCAACTACATCTCCGACGTGGACGTCATCTTCGTCGCCGAGGCCCGGGCGGAGACCGAGGGCCTGGAGGACGAGGCCAAGGCGGTCCAGGCGGCCACCCGGCTGGCCTCGCGCATGATGCGGATCTGCTCCGACACCACCGCCGAGGGCAGCATCTGGCAGGTCGACGCCAACCTGCGCCCCGAGGGCCGGCGCGGCCCCCTGGTGCGGACGCTCTCCAGCCACGTGGCGTACTACAAGCGGTGGGCGAAGACCTGGGAGTTCCAGGCGCTGCTCAAGGCCCGCCCGGTCGCCGGTGACCCGGCACTCGGCCAGGAGTACGTCGAGGCCCTCGCGCCGATGGTGTGGCAGGCCGCAGAACGCGACCACTTCGTGCCCGACGTGCAGGAGATGCGGCGCCGGGTTGTGGAGAACATCCCCGTCGCGCACGTGGACCGGGAGCTCAAGCTGGGCCCCGGCGGTCTGCGGGACGTGGAGTTCGCGGTGCAGCTGCTGCAACTCGTGCACGGCCGCACCGACCCCGCGCTGCGCAGCGGCACCACCTTGACCGCGCTCGCGCAGCTCGCCGCCGGCGGCTACGTCGGGCGGGCGGACGCGGCGGCGCTCGACGCCTCGTACCGGTTTCTGCGGACGATGGAGCACCGCATCCAGCTGCAGAAGCTGCGCCGCACCCACCTCGTGCCCGAGGACGAGGCGGACCTGCGCCGGCTCGGCCGCTCCCTGGGCTTTCGCGCCGACCCCGTCGCCGAGCTGCACCGGGAGTGGAAGCGGCACGCCCGGGAGGTGCGCCGCCTGCACGAGAAGCTCTTCTACCGGCCGCTGCTGGACGCCGTGGCCCAGCTGGCGCCCGGCGAGGTCGGCCTCACCCCGGATGCGGCCAAGCAGCGCCTGGAGGCGCTCGGCTACGCCGATCCCGCCGCCGCCCTGCGCCACCTGGAGGCGCTGGCCTCCGGCGTCAGCCGCAAGGCCGCCATCCAGCGCACGCTGCTGCCGGTGCTGCTGGGCTGGTTCGCCGACTCCGCCGACCCGGACGCGGGCCTGCTGAACTTCCGCAAGGTCAGCGACGCGCTGGGCCGGACCCCCTGGTACCTGCGGCTGCTGCGCGACGAGGGCGCCGCCGCAGAGAACCTCGCCCGCGTGCTGTCCTCCGGGCGGCTCGCCCCCGACCTGCTGATGCGCGCCCCCGAGGCGGTCGCGCTCCTCGCGGACGACGAGGGCCTGCAACCGCGTTCCCGGGCCGCGCTCGACCAGGAGGTGCTGGCCGCCGTCCACCGCGCCGGCTCCGCCGAGCAGGCCGTGGCCGCCGTGCGCGGTGTCCGGCGCCGCGAGCTGTTCCGTACCGCCGCGGCCGATGTGACCGGGGTCCACCGGAGGGCGCCCGACGCCGTGGGCGCTGCCCTCACCGACGTCAACGCGGCCGCCGTCGCCGGGGCCCTGCAGGCCGCCGTCAACGCCGTGGAGGCGGCGGACGGCGAGCCGCTGCCGACCCGTTTCGCCGTCATCGGCATGGGCCGCTTCGGCGGTCACGAACTCGGCTACGGCTCCGACGCCGACGTCCTGTTCGTCCACGAGCCGTACGAGGGAGTGGAGGAGCACCGCGCCTCCCGTACGGCGGTGAAGGTCGCCAACGAACTGCGGCGCCTGCTGCAGATCCCGACCACGGACCCGCCGCTCCTCATCGACGCCGACCTGCGCCCGGAGGGCAAGAGCGGCCCCCTGGTGCGCACGCTGGCCTCGTACGCCGCCTACTACCGGCGCTGGTCCCTGGCCTGGGAGAGCCATGCCCTGCTGCGCGCCGAACACGTCGCGGGCGACGAGCAGCTGGGCGCGCGCTTCATGGAGCTCGCCGACCCGCTGCGCTACCCGGCGGGGGGACTGACGGAGGACGCGATCCGCGAGATCCGCCGTCTCAAGGCCCGCATGGAGTCCGAGCGTCTGCCGCGCGGCGCCGACCCCACGACCCACGCCAAGCTGGGACGGGGCGGGCTCAGCGACGTCGAGTGGACCGTGCAGCTCTTCCAGCTCGAGCACGGCGCCCGGATCCCGGGGCTACGGACCACCCGGACCCGGCCCGCGCTCGCCGCGGCGACCGAGGCGGGCCTGCTCGGCGAGGAGGACGCCGAAGTCCTGGACGCCGCCTGGGTCCTGGCCGGCCGCGTCCGCAACGCCGTGATGCTCGTCCGCGCCCGCCCCGGCGACACCTTCCCCGGCGACGGCAGGGAACTCGCCGCGGTCGGCCGCCACCTCGGGTACGAAGCCGGGCACGTGGGCGACATGGTGGAGGACTACCGCCGCACGACCCGCCGCGCCCGTGCCGTGGTCGAGCGCCTCTTCTACGACGCCTAGGCGGGACGGGGCGGGGTGAGGACCCCGCCCCGCGGAGCTACGCGGTGGCGACCCGCACCTGGCGCGGGAGTTTGTACGCCAGCCCCCCGTAGACCGCCCAGGAGGCGGCGAAGCCGACCGTGAGGCAGGCGGTGCCGCCGGCCGCGTCCAGCCAGAAGTGGTTGGCCGTGGACACGATCACGAGCAGCGTGGTGACGGGGTAGAGCACCCCGAGCACCCGGACCCAGGTGTGCCGCGCCAGCATGGCGACCGTGATGCCGCACCACAGCGACCACCCGATGTGCATCGAGGGCATGGCCGCGTACTGGTTGGACACATGCGCCAGGTCTCCGGAGGCCATGGAGCCCCACGTGTGGTGGATCCGCACGGTGTCGATGAACCCGCTGCCCATCAGGCGCGGCGGCGCCAGCGGGAAGAAGTAGTACCCCAGTAGCGCGATGCCGGTCGTGACGAACAGCACCAGCCGGGTGGGGGCGTAGCGCCCCGGGTGCCGGCGGAACAGCCAGACGAGCACCGCCAGGGTAACCACGAAGTGCAGCGTGGCGTAGTAATAGTTCATCCCGACGATGAGCCACGTTACGGAATTCACGGCATGGTTGATCGCGTGCTCGAAGGCGAGGCCGAAGGACTGCTCCAGGTCCCATACGCGGTCGGCGTTGCGCATGGCCGCGGCCTGCTGTTCGGGCACGGCATTGCGTACGAGTGAGTAGATCCAGTAGCTGACGGCGATCAGCAGGATCTCGAACCACAACCGTGGCCGGCGTGGTGACAGCCGTCCATTGCCCGTCGTCGCTCCATCGGCGTCACGGGAATCGATGGAGCGCGGCGGGTCTGCCGTTGCGGTACGGCGTGCCAGGATCTTCGCGGTCGATTCCCCCATGGGGGGATAGTCTGCCATGCGGCGGTAGGCCGTCCGATCAGCCCCCGGTCGGATTGTGTGCATCGCGCGTACGCCTCCAAGCCGACTGCTGTACCGGTACGGCTGCCCCGGCCCCGGGACCTGATGCCGTCGAACCGCGTACGACCAGTTCAGGCAGGAAGACGAACTCGCTGTGCGGCGCCGGGGTACCCCCGACCTCCTCCAGCAGGGCGCGCACCGCGGCCTGGCCCATCGCCGTGACCGGCTGGCGAATCGTGGTGAGCGGCGGATCGGTGAACGCGATGAGCGGGGAGTCGTCGAATCCGACGACCGAGACGTCCCCGGGCACGGACAGGCCGTGCTGCCGGGCGGCCCGGACGGCGCCGAGCGCCATCATGTCCGAGGCGCACACCACGGCGGTGCAGCCGGCCTCGATCAGCCCCGAGGCGGCCGCCTGGCCGCCCTCCAAAGTGAACAGTGAGTGCTGGATACCGTCCTCGGCCAGCCGCGCCGGTATGCCGAGCACCTGGTCCATGCTGCGCAGGAAGCCCTCGATCTTGCGCTGCACCGGAACGAAGCGCTTGGGCCCGACCGCCAGGCCGATCCGCTCGTGTCCGAGCGAGGCCAGATGCGTGACGGCCAGCCGCATCGCGCCCCGGTCGTCGGGGGACACGAACGGGGCCTTGATCTTGTCGGAGAATCCGTTGATGAGGACGAAGGGCACGCCCTGGCCCTGCAGTCGGTCGTAGCGCTCCATGTCGGCGGTGGAGTCGGCGTGCAGGCCGGAGACGAAGATGATCCCGGAGACGCCTCGCTCGACCAGCATCTCCACCAGCTCGTCCTCGGTGGAGCCGCCGGGGGTCTGGGTGGCCAGCACGGGCGTGTATCCCTGGCGGGTCAGCGCCTGGCCGATGACCTGCGCGAAGGCCGGGAAGATGGGATTCTCCAGCTCGGGCGTGATGAGTCCGACGAGGCCGGCGCTGCGCCGGCGCAGCCGGACCGGCCGTTCGTAGCCGAGCAGATCGAGTGCGGCCAGCACGGATTGGCGGGTTGCCGCGGAGACCCCGGGCTTGCCGTTGAGAACACGGCTGACCGTCGCTTCGCTCACCCCCGCCTGGGCTGCGATGTCGGCAAGCCTTGCGGTCACAGGATTGGACTGTACCGGTCGCATCTCAGATCGCCCACCAGATGCACGAATGGGCCGGAAGACGGATGTTTCCGCCGGTGGGCGCCACGGGATCGCTGGAGAGCAGCAGCCGCCCGGGAACGGGCAGTTCGACGGGCGTGGAGCGGGTGTTCACGGTGCAGACCAGACCGGGCCGGGAGAGGGCCAGCACGCCCTCGGGGGCGTCCAGCCACCGCATGGGGCCGTCGCCGAGGCCGGGCAGTTCGCGGCGCAGCCGCAGAGCGGCGCGGTACAGCTCCAGGGTGGAGGCGGGGTCGCCGGTCTGCGCCTCGACGCTCAGGCCGGCCCAGGAGGCGGGCTGCGGCAGCCAGCTGCCGCCGCTGCCGAAGCCGTACGAGGTGCCCTCGGCCGTCCACGGGATCGGCACCCGGCAGCCGTCGCGCAGGCCGTCCTGGCCGTTGTCGCGGAAGAAGGAGGGGTCCTGGCGGACCTCGTCGGGCAGGTCGGTCACCTCCGGCAGGCCCAGCTCCTCGCCCTGGTAGACGTAGACCGAGCCGGGCAGCGCGAGCATGAGCATCGCCGCCGCCCGCGCGCGGCGCAGACCGGTGGCGCCGCCGCCGTAGCGGGTGACGTGGCGGACCACGTCGTGGTTGGAGAGCACCCAGGTGGTGGGGGCGCCGACGGAGACGGTGGCGGCCAGCGACTCGTCGATCACCGCGCGCATGGCGGCGGCGTCCCAGTCGCAGCGCAGGAAGTGGAAGTTGAAGGCCTGGTGCAGCTCGTCCGGGCGCACATAGAGCGCCATCCGCTCGGGGGTGGGGGCCCAGGCCTCGGCGACCCCGATGCGCGGGCCGGGGTAGCCGTCGAGCAGCCGCCGCCAGGAGCGGTGGATCTCGTGCACACCGTCCTGGTCGAAGAACGGCAGCACCTGGGAGCCGATCAGCTTGACCTGCTCCTGGTGCCCGATGTCGGGCAGACCGGCGGCCTTGACCATGCCGTGGGCGACGTCGATGCGGAAGCCGTCGACGCCGAGGTCGAGCCAGAAGCGCAGGATCTGGTCGAACTCCTCCCGTACCTCGGGGTGGTCCCAGTCGAGGTCGGGCTGTTCGGGCGCGAACAGGTGCAGATACCAGTCCCCGTCGGGGACGCGGGTCCAGGCCGGGCCGCCGAAGACCGACTCCCAGTCGTTGGGCGGCAGTTCGCCGTGCTCGCCCTTGCCGGGACGGAAGTGGTAGCGCCCGCGGTCCGGGCCCCCGTGCCGGTCCGCGAGCGCGGCCAGGAACCACGCGTGCCGGTCGGAGGTGTGGTTCGGGACGATGTCCACGATCACCCTCAGGCCCAGGTCGTGCGCGGTCCGGACGAGGTCGTCGGCGTCCGCGAGGGAGCCGAAGAGGGGATCCACGGTCCGGTAGTCGGCGACGTCGTAGCCGCCGTCGGCCTGCGGGGAGGCGTAGAACGGCGTCAGCCAGACGGCGTCGGCCCCCAGATCCGCCAGATAGGGCAGGCGCGCCCGGGCGCCGGGCAGGTCGCCCACGCCGTCTCCGTCGCCGTCCGCGAAGGAGCGCACGTACACCTGGTAGATGACGGCGCTGCGCCACCAGCCGGGGTCCGTGCCCGCGGGCTGGTCCGCGGCCGTGTGGGCCGCGCCGTGGACGGCGGGGGCGAGCTCTTGGGTCATGTCGGTCCCTCGTGAGTCGGCGCCGGTTCCTGCCGATGATTCCCATCCACCGCCCGATCGGCAATGCCTTTCAGAATTTTGCGGAAGATGGCGTAACGACTTCCAGGCTGCCGCTTTCTCCCTGCCGCATCTCCCCTCGGCAACTGCGGAGACACGTGGGCGTAACGATCGGAAGATCTTGCAAGTCTTTGCAGCAAGGTCTTTCGGGAAGCTTTCATCCCTGTTACGTTCCTCGACAGCCCGGCGGCCGCAACGGTGCAGTCGACAGGGGGGACGCGGAGACGCGCCCCGCGCTATCACGGGCTTTCATCCTGGAGGAGATCACATGCGGCGTGGCATAGCGGCCACCGCGCTGGTTGCGGCGCTCGGGCTCGCGGCGACGGCTTGCGGCGGCGACAGCGGCAGTGACAAGGCCGACGGTCCCGTCACCATCACCTGGTGGGACACCTCGAACGCCACCAATGAGGCGCCGACCTACAAGGCCCTGGTCGCGGACTTCGAGAAGGCGAACGCGAAGATCAAGGTCAAGTACGTCAACGTCCCCTTCGACGCGGCGCAGAACAAGTTCGACACCGCCGCCGGCAGCAAGGGCGCCCCCGACGTGCTCCGCTCCGAGGTCGGCTGGACGCCCGCGTTCGCCAAGAAGAGCTACTTCCTGCCGCTGGACGGCACCGAGGCCCTCGCCGACCAGGACAAGTTCCAGGCGTCCCTGCTCAAGCAGGCCCAGTTCGCCGGCAAGACCTACGGTGTCCCCTTCACCACCGACACCCTGGCGCTGGTCTACAACAAGAAGCTCTTCCAGCAGGCCGGTATCGCCGACGCCCCCAAGACCTGGGACGACCTGAAGGCCGCCGCCAAGACCATCAAGGCGAAGACCGGTGCCGACGGCTTCTGGCTGAACACCGCGTCCTACTACGCCCAGCCGTTCCTGTACGGCGAGGGCGCCGACATGGTCGACACCTCCGCCAAGAAGATCACCATCAACAGCCCCGCCGCCGTCAAGGGCCTCACCACCTGGCAGAGCATGTTCTCCGGCGCCGGACTGCACAAGGCCGACACCACCGCGGACGGCTACGCCCACATCCAGGACGCCTTCGTCAACGGCAAGGTCGCCGCGATCATCCAGGGCCCGTGGGAGATCACCAACTTCTACAAGGGCTCCGCGTTCGCCGACAAGGGCAACCTCGGCATCGCCCCGGTCCCGGCCGGCTCCGCCGGATCTGCCGGCGCCCCCACCGGTGGCCACAACCTCGCCGTCTACGCCGGCTCGGACAAGGCCCACCAGGAAGCCGCGCTGACGTTCGTCAACTTCATGACCTCGGCGAAGAGCCAGACCACCATCGCCCTGAAGAACTCCACGCTGCCGACCCGCTCGGACGCCTACACCGCGCAGGTGACCGCCGACCCGGGCGTCAAGGGCTTCCAGGCGGTGCTGTCCTCCGCCCAGCCGCGTCCCGAGCTGCCCGAGTACAGCTCCCTGTGGGGCCCGTTCGGCGACGAGCTGACCAAGGTCGCCGGTGGTAAGGAGCCGCTGGACAAGGGCCTGGACAACGCGGCCCTCGCGATGGCCAAGCTGCTGCCCGACTACAGCAAGTGACCCCCGCGGCCGCCGGCCCCGCCCCCGAACCGGGCGGGCCGGCGGCCACCGGCCGTTGTACGCCGGAGGACACCCCGGAAGTCACCCCGCAAGACACCCGGCACGACACCCCGTGGAGAAGGCCCCAACGATGACAGTCGCCGTCGAGGGCGCGGTGCGGAAGTCCCGCGAAACGCGCGGATCACGCCCCGGTCCGATCGAGCGCCTCAAGCGCTCCTACCAGAAGCACTGGTACGCGTACGCGATGATCGCCCCGGTGGTCGTCGTGCTCGGCGTCCTGGTGGGCTATCCGCTCGCCCAGGGCCTGTACCTCACACTCACCGACGCCAACAGCCTGAACTCGGCCCGCACCATCGGTGTCAACCACATCGACGCCACCTACCAGTTCATCGGCCTGCACAACTACGCCGACATCCTGTGGGGCCCGACCTCCTACGACCGCTTCTGGTCGCACTTCATCTGGACGGTGGTCTGGACCGCGGTCTGCGTCGCCCTCCACTACGGCCTGGGCCTGGGCCTGGCCCTGCTGCTCAACCAGAAGCTGCGCGGGCGCACCTTCTACCGCATGATGCTGATCCTGCCCTGGGCGGTGCCGACCTTCGTCACCGTCTTCTCCTGGCGGATCATGCTCAGCGACTCCGGGGTGGTGAACTCCGTCCTGGGGGGTCTCCATCTGCCGCAGCCGCAATGGCTGGAGGACACCACCTTCCAGCGGATCGCCGCGATCGGTGTCAACACCTGGGTGGGCGTGCCCTTCATGATGGTCTCGCTGCTCGGCGGTCTCCAGTCGATCCCGTCGGAGCTGTACGAGGCCGCCGAGATGGACGGCGCCAACGCCTGGCAGCGCTTCCGCAACGTCACCCTGCCGGGTCTGCGCTCGGTCAGCAGCACCGTCGTGCTGCTCGGCATCATCTGGACGTTCAACCAGTTCGCCATCATCTACCTGCTCTTCGGCAGCGGCGCACCGGACGCGCAGATCCTCGTGACCTGGGCCTACCAACTCGGGTTCGGCCAGCAGCCGCGCGACTACGCGCAGTCCGCCGCCTACGGCGTGCTCCTGCTGTCGATCCTGGTCGTCTTCACCACCTTCTACCGCCGCTGGCTGGCCCGCCATGACCAGCTCGCCGCCTGAGGGGATCAGCATGAGCACCACGACCCAGACCACGATCGCGGACTCCGGTCCCGCCGGCGACCCGCAGGGCGCCGCGTCCGGGAAGCAGCGCCCGGGCGGCTACCGGCGCGGCCGCCGCAGCCGCACCGCCTCGGTGCTGTCGCACGGCGTACTGACCGGCGCCAGCCTCATCGCCCTCTTCCCGATCGGCTGGCTGGTCTTCCTCTCCCTCGGCCCGGACAAGGACGACTACCTGCACCCCGGCCGGATCCTGGACAAGGCGGGCTTCTCCAACTACTCCTTCGTCCTGGAGCACACGGGTTTCCTCACCTGGTTCGGGAACACCCTGATCGTCGCCGGGGCCACCTGCGTCATCGGTGTGCTGATCGCGGCGACCACCGGCTACGCGGTCTCCCGCATGCGCTTCCCGGGCTACAAGAAGTTCATGTGGGCGCTGCTGATCACCCAGATGTTCCCGGTCGCCGTCCTCATGGTCCCGATGTACGTGATCCTCTCGGACCTGGGACTGATCGACACCTACGGCGGCCTGATCCTCATCTACTGCAGCACCGCCGTGCCGTACTGCGCGTGGATGCTCAAGGGCTACTTCGACACGATCCCCTTCGAGATCGACGAGGCCGGCCGCGTCGACGGGCTCAGCCCGTTCGGCACCTTCTGGCGGCTGGTGCTGCCGCTGGCCCGGCCGGGCCTGGCGGTGGCCGCCTTCTACACCTGCCTCACCGCCTGGGGCGAGGTCGCCTTCGCGACCACCTTCATGCTCGACGACGGCAAGTACACCCTCGCCGTCGGCCTGAGCAGCTTCGTCAGCGAGCACGACGCGCAGTGGAACTACATGGCCGCCACCGCGGTGCTCATCGCCATCCCCGTCAGTTTTGTGTTCTACCTCGTGCAGAAGCACCTGGTCACCGGCCTCACCGCCGGCGCGGCCAAGTCCTGACCGCACGACCCGGGGCACCCGGCCGGACCGGCCGGGTGCCCCGGCCCTGCCGTCATCGCCGTACCGTGCCTTCAATCCTCCAAGGGATCACCATGACCCAGTACCTGGCGGACTCCACCCGTCACCCGCACGCCTCAGACCAGCCCGTGGCCGCCACGGACTGGTGGAGAGACGCGGTCATCTACCAGGTCTACCCCCGGAGTTTCGCCGACGCGAACGGCGACGGCATGGGCGACATCCCCGGCGTCCGCGAGCGCCTTCCGTACCTGCGCGACCTCGGTGTCGACGCGGTCTGGCTGAGCCCCTTCTACGCCTCCCCGCAGGCCGACGCGGGTTACGACGTCGCCGACTACCGGGCCATCGACCCCATGTTCGGCACCCTCCACGACGCCGACGGCCTGATCCGCGACGCCCACCGGCTGGGTCTGCGGATCATCGTCGACCTGGTCCCCAACCACTCCTCCGACCAGCACGAGTGGTTCAAGCAGGCGCTGCGCGAGGGTCCCGGCTCCCCGCTGCGGCAGCGCTACCACTTCCGTCCCGGCAAGGGCGAGAACGGCGAACTGCCGCCCAACGACTGGGAGTCCATCTTCGGCGGGCCGTCCTGGACGCGTACCGAGGACGGCGAGTGGTACCTGCACCTCTTCGCGCCCGAGCAGCCGGACTTCAACTGGGAGCACCCGGCCGTCCAGGACGAGTTCCGCTCGATCCTGCGCTTCTGGCTGGACATGGGCGTCGACGGCTTCCGCATCGACGTCGCGCACGGTCTGGTGAAGGCCGACGGCCTGCCCGACATCGGGGCACACGAGCAGCTCAAGCTCCTTGGCAACGATGTCCTGCCCTTCTTCGACCAGGACGGCGTCCACGAGGTCTACCGCTCCTGGCGGCGCATCCTCGACGAGTACTCGCCCAGCCTTCGGCCGGGGGTGCCCCCACGCCCGCGCATCGCCGTCGCCGAGGCCTGGACCCCCACCGTCGAGCGCACGGCCCACTACGTCCGCCCCGACGAACTGCACCAGGCCTTCAACTTCCAGTACCTGGGCACCAAGTGGGACGCCGTCGAGCTGCGCGAGGTCATCGACCGCTCGCTCGACGCCATGCGCCCGGTCGCCGCGCCCACCACCTGGGTGCTGTCCAACCACGACGTCGTCCGACACGCCACCCGGCTGTCCGCCGACGAGAAGAGCTACGACCCGCGCCGAGCCCGCGCCGCCTCCCTGCTGATGCTGGCCCTGCCCGGTTCCGCGTACGTCTACCAGGGCGAGGAGCTGGGCCTGCCGGAGGTGACCGACCTGCCCGACGAGGCCCGTCAGGACCCGGCGTTCTTCCGTGCGGCAGGCCAGGACGGCTTCCGCGACGGCTGCCGGGTGCCGATCCCGTGGACGGCCGAGGGGACCTCGTACGGCTTCGGCAGCGGCGGCAGCTGGCTGCCGCAGCCCGCCTCCTGGGCCGGCCTGAGCGTCGAGGCGCAGACCGGCGACCCCGCCTCCACCCTGGAGCTGTACCGCGCGGCCCTGCGGCTGCGCCGCGACCTGCCCGGCCTCGGCGCGGGGGAGTCGGTGCACTGGCAGGACGCCCCGGAGGGCGTGCTGGTCTTCCGCCGCCCCGGTTTCGCCTGCACCGTCAACACCACGGGCGCCCCCGTGACCCTGCCGGCTCCGGGCACGGTGCTGCTGAGCACCGTCCCCGTCGAGGTCACGGCGGACGGGGTGGTCCTCCCGTCCGACACGACCGTCTGGTGGGCCGTTTGACGTGCGCCGCGGTCGCATAGGCTCGGGCACCGTGAACACCACGGCCCGCCTCGCCGACATCGCGGCACAAGCGGGGGTCAGCGAGGCCACCGCCAGCCGCGTGCTGAACGGGAAGGCGGGGGTCGCCCCCGCCACCCGGCAGAAGGTGCTGGCCGCACTGGACGTGCTCGGCTACGAGCGCCCCGTGCGGCTGCGCCGGAGCAGCGCCGGCCAGATCGGGCTGATCACCCCCGAGCTCAACAACCCGATCTTCCCCGCCTTCGCCCAGGTCATCGAGCAGAACCTGACCGGCTACGGCTACACCGCGGTGCTGTGCACCCAGCACCCCGGCGGCTCCACCGAGGACGAACTGGTGGAGGCGCTGGTGGAGCGCGGGGTGCGCGGCGTCGTCTTCCTGTCCGGCCTGCACGCCGACGTCACCGCCGACCCCGAGCGCTACGCCCGGCTCCTCGGGCAGGGCGTGCCCTATGTGCTCGTCAACGGGTACAACCCGGCGATCGCCGGGCCGTACATCTCGCCGGACGAGCGCGCCTCGGCGCGTATCGCCGTGCAGCACCTGGTGGAGCTCGGCCACCAGCGGATCGGCCTGGCCGTCGGGCCCAACCGCTACGTGCCGGTGCACCGCAAGGTCGACGGCTTTGTGGAGGCGCTCGGTTATTTCCTGGGCCTGGACGAGGAGGCGGCGGCGGACTGCGTGCAGCACACCCTGTTCTCCGTCGAGGGCGGTCACGCGGCCGCCGGCGCGCTGCTGGACCGGGGCTGCACGGGCATCGTGTGCGGCAGCGACCTGATGGCGCTGGGGGCCGTGCGGGCGGTGCGGGAGCGGGGGCGAGACGTCCCCGGGGACGTGTCGGTCGTCGGGTACGACGACTCGCCGCTGATCGCCTTCACCGACCCGCCGCTGACCACGGTCCGGCAGCCGGTCGAGGCGATGGGTGCGGCCGCCGTCAACGCGCTGCTGGAGGAGATCGGCGGCAATCCGGTGCAGCGTGGGGAGTTCGTCTTCCAGACGGAGCTGGTCGTCCGCGGCTCCACGGGCCAGGCGCCCGGCGGCGGCCGGCGCTCCTGACGCCAGGTCCGTCCGAGGGGGCCGTCCCGAGCGGGGCGTGCGGGGGGGCCTCGTCGGCCCCGGGGTCCGCCTCCGTCGATGTCTCCGGTCCGGCCGGCCGGGCGCGTGGGGCCGCAGTCAGGCGCGGACCCCCGGCCGGCCGGACCGGGATGAAGAGGAACGTAACAGCGCTTCACAGCGGGACGGAAGGCCCCTGTAGAAACTTTCTGCAAGATTCTGCAGGTGAGGGGCGGCCGGGCGGTTCAGGGCGCGATGCCCACGCCCGGCAGCCGGCCGAGCGCCCGCTCCCGTGCCGCGGGCAGCGCCGGCCGGTGCCGCGCCCCCCGGCCGCGGGTACACGCGGGTGGCGTACGGGCGCGGGGAGTAGTCCGGGGCGAAGAAGCAGCCGGTGCCGTAGACGGCGTCGAACGCCGGGCAGGAGGCCGCGACCGGGGCCGGCGTGGGCTTGCGGCCGGTGCGTACCCATCCGGCCAGCGCTTTGACGGCGTCGGCGTACTCCGCGGCGCTCAGCTCGCTGTGCTCGGTCTCCCGCGCGAAGGTCTGCCCGAGACGGACCCCGCGATGAGCGCCGTGGCTGCTGCGGGCGCCCTCCAGGGACGCCCGGTAGGCCGCCTCGTGCTCGACGAACGCCGTGGGGTCGTCGATGGCGTGCATCGTGAGGACGGGGAGGGAGACGGCGCCGGTGATGTCGCTGTCGAAGGACAGGTCCCGCTGAGCGGTGGGGTGGCCAGGAGCGCGGCGACCGCCGCGACCGTCAGGGAGATGCGGCGTCGTGCGGATCGGGACCGGGGGCGGTGGGGGGAGTGCCCGGTGACCATCGTCTCGTCCTTCCGTCGTCGTCCGGCGCGTCGATCGCGCGGGTCCCCGATGCTCGGTGACGCCGGCGGCGGGGGGCCGGAGCCGTGGCCCTTGCGTTCGTAGTGTTCGGTGATCCGAGGCGGCGGACCGTGATGTGACGATGCGTCAGAGTCCGAATGCCGGTGTGACGACGGGTCCGTTGGAAATCCTTGCGACATCTTGCTGTAAGACCTGCGCAAGAGGTACGGTCCCGCTCACGGTCCGGCACCGCCGCCGGGCCATGGCTCATGGCGCGTGGGCTCCCAGAGGTACACCCGTCCGCACACGGATTCCGCAAGGAGAACCCCCGTGGCCCAGCCCACCGGGCTGCCCGCGTCCGCCGCGCGTTCACGCGCGTGCAGACGCGGAGCCGCAGCCGTCGCGGTGGCGGCCCTCGCCGCCGCCTTCGCCGTCCCCGCCTCGGCTCCCGCCGCCTCGGCGGCCGCCCCGCCCCCGCCCCCCTCGGACTCCGCGCTCGCCGCACAGCCGGCACGCCACGACCTGACGCGGGAGCAGTTCTACTTCGTTCTGCCGGATCGTTTCGCCAACGGCGACTCCTCCAACGACAGGGGCGGTCTGACGGGCACCCGGCTCAGCACCGGCTACGACCCCGCCGACAAGGGCTTCTACCAGGGCGGCGACCTCAAGGGGCTGACCCGGCGGCTCGACTACATCAAGAACCTCGGCACCACCGCGATATGGATGGCGCCGATTTTCAAGAACCGGCCCGTGCAGGGGACGGGGGACCAGGCCTCGGCCGGGTACCACGGCTACTGGATCACCGACTTCACCCAGGTCGACCCGCATTTCGGCACCAACGCCGACCTCAAGTCGCTGATCTCCAAGGCCCACGCCAAGGGCATGAAGGTCTTCTTCGACGTCATCACCAACCACACCGCCGACGTCGTCGACTACGACGAGAAGTCCTACGGCTACCTCTCCAAGGGCGCGTTCCCCTATCTGACCGAGGACGGCGTGCCCTTCGACGACAGCGACTACGCCGGGGGCGGCAAGGGCTTCCCGGCCGTCGACCGCGACTCCTTCCCCCGCACCCCTGTCGCCACCGCGAAGAGCAAGGTCCCGTCCTGGCTCAACGACCCGGCGATGTACCACAACCGGGGCGACTCCACCTTCGCCGGCGAGAGCGCCGACCACGGCGACTTCTCCGGCCTGGACGACCTGTGGACCGAGCGTCCCGAGGTCGTGAGGGGCATGGAGGAGATCTACGAGAAGTGGGTCCGCGACTTCGCCGTCGACGGCTTCCGGATCGACACCGTCAAGCACGTGGACCTGCCGTTCTGGACCCAGTGGGCCACGGCGCTCGACGCGTACGCCGCGAAGCACGGCCGCAAGGACTTCTTCATGTTCGGCGAGGTCTACTCCGCCGACACGGCCATCACCTCCCCGTACGTCACCCAGGGACGGCTGGACTCGACGCTCGACTTCCCCTTCCAGGACGCCGCCCGCCAGTACGCGTCCCAGGGCGGCTCCGCGGCGCGGCTCGCCTCGGTCTTCGGCGACGACTACCGCTACACGACCGACAAGGCCAACGCGTACGAGCAGGTCACCTTCCTCGGCAACCACGACATGGGCCGCATCGGCACGTTCCTGGAACAGGACAACCCGAAGGCGGACGACGCCGAACTCGTGCGGCGGGACCGGCTCGCCGACGAGCTGATGTTCCTCTCCCGCGGCAACCCCGTCGTCTACTACGGCGACGAGCAGGGCTTCACCGGCGCCGGCGGTGACAAGGACGCCCGCCAGACGATGTTCGCCTCCAAGGTCGCCGACTACCTCGACGACGACCAGCTCGGCACCGACCGCACCCACGCGAGCGACGCCTACGACACCGGCGCCCCGCTCTACCGCGCGATCGCGAAGCTGTCCGCACTCCGCAAGGCGAACCCGGCCCTGGCCGACGGCGCCCAGACCGAGCGCTACGCCGCGGACGGGGCCGGGATCTACGCCTTCTCGCGCACGGACGCGAGGACCCGCACCGAGTACGTCGTCGCCGTCAACAACGCCACCGGGGCGAGGACCGCCGAAGTCCCCACCGGCTCCGCGAACACCGCCTTCGCCGCCCTCTACGGCACGCGGGGCTCCGTCCGCAGCGGCGCCGACACCAAGATCGCTGTCACGGTCCCCGCGCTGTCCGCCGTGGTCTACAAGGCCGGCAAGCCGCTCGGTGCCCCCGCCGCCGTCCCGGCCCTGACCCTGAAGGCCCCCGCCGCGGGTGCCATCGGCACCGTCGAGCTCTCCGCCGACGTCCGGGGCGGCCGGCTGAACCGGGTCGTCTTCGCCGCACAGACCGGCAACGGGCCGTGGAAGGTCCTCGGCTCGGCGGACCACGCGCCGTACAAGGTCACCCAGACGGTCGGCGGCGACGTGACGCCCGGCACCGCGCTGCGGTACAAGGCGGTCGTGATCGATTCCGCCGGCCGCACCGCGAGCGCCACAGCTGAGTCCACCAGCGGCACCCCGGCCCCGCCGCAGCCCCCGGTGGCGAGCAGCCGCGACTACGCGATCGTCCACTACAAGCGCGCCGACAACAGTTACACCGACTGGCGCCTGTACGCCTGGGGCGACATCGCCGACGGCGAGGGCACCACCTGGCCCGCCGGGCACGACTTCATCGGCCGCGACGCCTACGGCGCCTTCGCCTATGTGAAGCTCAAGCCGGGCGCCTCCAGCGTCGGTTACCTCGTCATCGACAAGGACGGCAACAAGGACGTCGCCGCCGACCGCTCCATCGACGTCACCAAGACCGGCGAGATCTGGGCCGAGCAGGGCAAGGAGGCCGTCGCGACCCAGGCCCCGTCCGGCACCGAGCCGGGACAGGACCGCTCCAAGGCCGTCCTCCACTACCACCGGGCCGATGGGGGTACCTCCCAGGCCGGAGGCTCTGGGGGAGACTACGCCGGCTGGGGCCTGCACACCTGGACCGGCGCGGCCAACCCCACCGACTGGACCGCCCCGTTGCAGCCGGTGCGCACCGATGCCTACGGCGCCGTCTTCGAGGTGCCGCTCGCCGCGGGCGCCACGTCGCTCAGCTACATCCTCCACAACGGCGACACCAAGGACCTGCCCGCCGACCAGTCGCTCGACCTCGCCACCTACGGACACGAGGTGTGGCTCCTGAACGGCACCGAGAAGTACCTCCTGCCCTCCACCGCCGGCTCCTCCGCCGACCTCGACCTGTCGTCGGCCAAGGCCCAGTGGATCGACGCGGACACCGTCGCCTGGAAGACCGGCGACACCGCGGCGAGCGTCCAGCTGGTGTACGCCCCCGGCGGCGGCCTGACGATCAAGGACGGAGCACTCTCCGGCGAGGGCCACTGGCTCCGCCTCGACCGGGTCGCGGGCGGCCTCACCGACGCCCAGAAGGCCCGCTTCCCGCACCTGAAGGACTACGCGGCCTTCACGATCGACCCCCGCGACCGCGACCGCGTCCGCACGGCCCTCACGGGGCAGGTCATCGCCACGCAGCGGCTTGCCAATGGCGCGCTCCTTTCGGCGACCGGCGTCCAGCTCCAGGGAGTGCTGGACGACCTGTACGCGGCGAAGGCGACCAAGGCCGTCCTCGGCCCGGTCTTCTCCCAGGGCAGGCCCACGCTCTCCGTATGGGCCCCGACCGCGCAGTCCGTCTCCCTCGATCTGGCGGGCGCCACCGTCCCGATGCAGCGCGACGGTTCCACCGGAGTGTGGAGCGTCACCGGTGAGCGGAGCTGGACCGGCAAGCCGTACCGCTACGCCGTGAAGGTCTGGGCGCCCAGCGTCCAGAAGGTCGTCACCAACACCGTCACCGACCCCTACTCGGTCGCCCTGACCGCCGACTCGAAGCAGAGCATCGTCGTCGATCTCGATGACAAGGCGCTCGCCCCGAGCGGCTGGTCGCACCTGGCCAAGCCCGAGGCCGTGGGCCTGAACAACGCCCAGATCCAGGAACTCCACGTCCGGGACTTCTCCGCCGAGGACGCCACCGTCCCCGCCGGGGACCGGGGCAAGTACACGGCCTTCACCGACACCGGCTCCGCGGGCATGACACACCTGCGGGCGCTCGCGAAGTCCGGTGTCTCCTACGTCCACCTGCTGCCGGCCTTCGACTTCGCCACCGTGGCCGAGAAGAGCGCCGACCAGGCCCGCGTCGACTGCGACCTGGCCGCCTTCCCCGCCGACTCCGGCAAGCAGCAGGAGTGCGTGGCGGCCGTCGCCGCCAAGGACGCCTACAACTGGGGCTACGACCCCTTCCACTACACCGTCCCCGAGGGCTCCTACGCCACCGACCCGGAGGGCACGCGGCGCACCGTCGAGTTCCGGAGGATGGTGCAGGGCCTCAACACCTCCGGGCTGCGGGTCGTCATGGACGTGGTCTACAACCACACCGCCGCGAGCGGCCAGGACGACACGTCCGTCCTCGACAGGATCGTGCCCGGCTACTACCAGCGGCTGCTGGACGACGGCACGGTCGCCGACTCCACCTGCTGCTCCAACACCGCGCCCGAGAACGCGATGATGGGCAAGCTCGTCGTCGACTCGCTCGTCACCTGGGCCAGGGAGTACAAGGTCGACGGCTTCCGCTTCGACCTCATGGGCCACCACCCCAAGGCGAACATCCTCGCCGTCCGCAAGGCGCTGGACGCGCTGACCCCCGCGAAGGACGGCGTCGACGGCAAGAAGATCATCCTCTACGGCGAGGGCTGGAACTTCGGCGAGGTCGCCGACGACGCCCGCTTTGTGCAGGCCACCCAGAAGAACATGGCCGGCACGGGCGTCGCCACCTTCTCCGACCGCGCCCGCGACGCGGTGCGCGGCGGCGGCCCCTTCGACTCCGACCCCGGCGTCCAGGGCTTCGCCTCGGGCCTGTTCACCGACCCCAACGGCTCCGCCGCCAACGGCACCGAGGCCGAGCAGAAGGCCCGCCTGCTGCACTACCAGGACCTCATCAAGGTGGGCCTGACCGGCAACCTGGCGTCCTTCTCCTTCACCGACAGCAGCGGCAAGGAGGTCACCGGCGCCGAGGTCGACTACAACGGCTCGCCCGCCGGTTACGCGGACGCGCCGGGCGACGCCCTCGCCTACGCGGACGCCCACGACAACGAGGCGCTCTTCGACGCCCTCGCCTACAAGCTGCCCAAGGACACCTCACCCGCCGACCGGGCCCGGATGCAGGTGCTCGCCGAGTCCGTCCCGGCGCTCTCGCAGGGCCCGGCGCTCTATCAGGCCGGCTCCGACCTGCTGCGCTCCAAGTCCCTGGACCGCAACTCCTACGACTCGGGCGACTGGTTCAACGCCGTCCACTGGGACTGCCGGGCCGGCAACGGCTTCGGCCGCGGCCTGCCCCCGAAGGCCGACAACGAGTCCAAGTGGCCGTACGCCAAGCCGCTGCTGACCGCGGACACCCTCACGGTCGGCTGCCCGGAGATCACCGCGGCCTCGGCCGCGTACCAGGACCTGCTGCGCATCCGCTCCACCGAGCCCTTCTTCGGGCTCACCACGGCCGCGCAGGTGCGGGAGCGGCTCTCCTTCCCGCTGTCCGGCAAGGACGAGACCCCGGGCGTGATCACGATGAGGCTCGGCGATCTGGTGGTGGTGCTCAACGCCACCCCGCAGGCCCAGGAGCAGCGGGTCGCCGCCCTCGCCGGCACGGCCTGGACCCTCCACCCGGTACAGGCCGCGGGCTCCGACCCCGTGGTCAGGCGGTCCGCCTACGACAGCGCGTCGGGCACCTTCACGGTCCCGGCGCGGACCGTCGCGGTGTACGTCCACGGGTAACGCGACGTTCCGTCACCGCCCGGTCGGCGCGCCCCTTGCGGGGAGCCCCGGCCGGGCGGTGCCGCGTACGGGCGGTGCCGCGTACGGGCGGTGCTGCGTACGGGCGAAGTGCGGGCCCATCCGGATGAATTCGCGGCGTGTCGGTCCGGGGGGACGGGTGGGGAGGGGTACGTATCCGCGCGGCCTCGGTGACGCAGTGTGACCGGGGTTCCGGAAACCCGGTTCCCGTCGTCCCATGGAGGACCCTTGAAGCGGCGCCAGCGAATATCGCTCACCACTCTTCCTGCTCTGCTCGTCCTGCTTGTCAGCACCCTCATCGGCGCGGTCGCCCCCGCGCACGCCGACGACCGGGGCCCGGGCACGCACCTCCCGGCTCCCTCCGTCCGTCCCGCCGCGGGTCCTGCCGCGCACCTGGTGGCCCCCGGCCGGCCTCTCGTCGCCGGACCGCACACCCCTCGCATCTGCATCGGTGCCACGTTCACCGTCCCGACGTTCTTCTGCGGCGATCCGCGGCTCGGCCCGCGGGTCCTGCCCAGCAAGGGACTGATCGGCGCGATGCTGGCCGGCTACCGGCGCCTGGACGGACAGAACGCCAACGGATTCCTGACGACCTGGTACGACTCCGCGGCGGGCCGGTACCGGTTCCCGCCCGACGACGGCTTCCTTCCCGACACCCCCACCACGACCCTCAACCTCGGCATCGGCCAGAGGATCGACCGCTTCGGCGGCGAGGGCGGCAGGTTCCTCGCGCCGGCCGGCTCGCCGTACGCCCAGCGCTCCATCGCACCGTCGAACCTCAACACCTTCGACGCGGGCTACCCCTTCAACTACCACCTGTACAAGGTCGTCCATCGCTTCGAGGTCCGGGCGGGGCTCGTGGCGCCCTTCTACGGCCAGCCGGGCAACGGGCTCCAGTACGTGCTGGACAGCGGCGACAGCGTGGCCAACCACATCGCCAACGGCGATCTCGTACGGCTGAACTGACGGGCCCCGTCCATGGACCGGCGTGAACTGTGCGAGGCGCTCGCCTCCGAGGGGGTGCCCGGCGGCCTGTACGAGATCCCCGGCTTCCACGAGTTCGACGTGCGGCCCCCGGACTTCAGGTACCTCCGGCAGGAGGGCGACGCCTGGGTGGTCGGCACCTGGGAACGGGGCGTGTACGACCCGCACCGGCACTTCGGCAGCGAGGACGCGGCCTGCCGCCACCTCCACGAACAGCTCACGAACCGGGGGCCGGGTCCCGGCCCCGGCGTCGACGGGGAGATGGAGGCGGTCCTGCGGGACCGTGAGGAGATCCGGCGTGCGGCCGACGCGGCGTACGACCGGGCCCGCCGCGAACCGTCCTGACCCGCGAGCCCTGGCACCCCCAGCGGCGGAGCGGCCCGCCCCGGACCTCCGGGCGGGCCGCTCCGCTTCCGCGGCTTTCGGCTACAACGCCTTCTCCAGCAGGGTCACCGCGTACGGGCCGCCCTTGCCGCCCTGCTTGAGGGGCTGCTCACCGACGACCGTGTACCCGGCCTCCTCGTACCAGCCGCGCAGCCGCTCGTTGCCGGCCACGCAGTCCAGCCGGGCCCAGCGGCGTCCCGCGGCGGCGATGCGGCGCTCGGCCTCGGCCAGCATCGCCCCGCCGGCGCCGCGCGGGGCCGCCGCGCGGTCCACCATCAGCCGGTGCACATAGCCGGCGTCCGGGGGCCGTACGCCCCAGGCGGACTCGTCCGTCCACCACAGCTCCCAGCCGCCGACGACCTGGCCGCGGTTCTCGGCGAGCCACACCTCACCCTCGGCCATACGGGCCCGGAAGTGGTCCTCGCCCATCTCGCCGGGCTTCCACTGGTCGATGCCGTGCTCCTGCATCCACCGCGCGGCGCCGTCCCGGAGACGTACGAGGAGGGAGGCGTCTGAGTGCTCCGCGAGCCGGAAGCCGAGGTCGTTCATGCGGCCATTGTCGCCGACCGGTCCCGGACCCCCGCCGCGCGGGTCCGGTCTCCCCCGGGGAGCGCGTCGCCGAGGGGGAGTGCGTGAAGGCCGGGGCCGCCGGGCCGGTGGCGCGGACGGCCACCGGCCCGGCGGCCCTCAGGGGTCAGCGCAGCGTGCTGATCGCGGTGCCCGAGTCGAGCTCCGCGGACAGCTCGGCCCGGGCGCCCTGCCC
Source organism: Streptomyces sp. RLA123 (assembly GCF_056270165.1). Classification (NCBI taxonomy): domain Bacteria; kingdom Bacillati; phylum Actinomycetota; class Actinomycetes; order Kitasatosporales; family Streptomycetaceae; genus Streptomyces; species Streptomyces sp. RLA123. The sequence goes on from NZ_JBWDOR010000003.1 coordinate 5,700,791, forward strand.
GGCCCGCACCGCCATCGTCGGGCCCTGGGCCGAACCGGTCACACCGCCGGTGGCGGTGATCCGGGCGACGTCGGGGCTGCCGGCCGCCAGCAGGTACCAGTGCCCCGCCGTGGACTTCCACAGCACCCCGGCCAGCACCTGGGGCACCGACCGGCCGCACGCCCCGGTGTCCTTCGTGCTCTGGCCCACCGGCGCACCCGGACTCGCCGGCTCGGCGACCGGCGGCAGGAACAGCGCCAGGGTCCTGCCGTTCGTGCCGGTCCACGTGTCGGCGCGGGTGCACACCCAGGCGGCCCGGCCGTTGTCCTCGGGCAGCCGCTGGTCGGCGTACTGCCAGGCGTTGACCGTGCGCACCCCCAGGCCCCGCATCGAGCCGAGGTGGCATACCGTGCGGGCCCAGCTCGCCAGGGCGTCCTTGCCGCCGGTCTCGACCGGAGCGGCACTGTCCGCCGGCTGGTACGTCAGGTGCACCGGTACGAGGTCGCCCAGGTCGGTGAGGAGGAACGGCTTACCCGTGCCCGTGCCCTTCGCCGCCTGGAACTCCAGCGCCGGCCAGGAGGTGCCGCACGGCCCGTTCGCGCCGGCCGCGGAGCTGTCGCTCTCCGCGCCCGGCATCCGCACGGGGTCGGTCACCCCGTCCGCGGCCCGGCGCAGCTTCTGCTCGGGCGCGTCCGGCGCGAGCAGATCGCGGGACGCCGTACCGGTCACCCAAGGGGCGGTCAGGAAGCGGGTGTTCCCGTCGGTCCGGCCCAGGACGACGGCCGCGGTCGACACGTCGGCGCCGTCCACCCGCGCGAAGTCCAGGGCGGCCTGGCCCTTGCCGTCGCGGGGCTCCGCGTAGCGCACCAGCCGCATGCCGTCGTACATCAGCACCACGCCGGCGGCGTCCACGTCGCCCGCGTACAGCAGTTGCGGGGGCTGTGCGGGCAGGCCCTCGGTGGTGCCCTTGGTGGCCGAGACCGCCACCCGTTCGCCGGGGTGCGCCCACACCTCCAGCGCCCGGCCCAGCAGCTCCGCGTCCTTGACGCGGCCGCCGCGGGACGGCCAGACGGTGAAGTCCACCCGGGAGGCACGCGTCCACGCGGCGCCGTCCACCCGGACCAGCCGCGCGGGGTCCAGGAAGCCCGCGCCGTACGCGTTCGGCGGGCCGCCCGCCGAGTACGGCTCCGGGCCGCCGCCCAGCACGGCCACCAGGACCGCGGTGACGGCCACCGCGGCGGCCGCGATCAGCCCGACCCGGCCGTGCTGACGCCTGCGCAGCAGATCCGTCGGCCGGGCCTGCACCGTGCACGGGTCGAACCCGCCCGCGCCCAGCAGTCCGTACGGCACCGCCTCGGCGGCCTTGAGCGCGGCCCGCGGGTCGGGCGCGTCGGCGGCGGTGAGCAGCTTGCGCACCTCGCGGCCGTCGGAGCGCCGCAGGCTCTCCAGTTCCAGGAGCACGTACGCCGCCCGCGCCGGGGCGTCGAGACCGGCCAGCGCCCGGTCCAGGGCCGCCTCGTCCGTCCCGCCCGCCTTCGGGTGCAGCCGCAGGCCCCAGACGTGCGGCGGCAGGACAGCCGTCGCCACCTTCCGCAGCCAGCCGCGCGCGCCCTCCTCCTGCTCGAACGCCAGCGCCGCGCAGAGCACTTCCTGCCGCATCAGCGCGTACGACCGTTCCACCGGACCGCGCGGACCGGGCACCTCCAGGGACGCCGGGTCCGGCTCGCTCGCCGATCTCGGCAGGGTGCGCTGCACCAGACTGTGCGCGGTCATCACCCGGCGGTGCCTGCCGAGCCCCGCGGGAAGGATCAGATACGCCAGCCGGACCAGATGCGGGTAGTTCTCGACGAGCGCGGCCTCGGCCTCCTCGACGTCCACGATCACGGGAGTGCCGCGCCGGGTCCGGGGGGCGGTCGCTTGTTGAGAAGTCACGTTCCGGAGAACGAGTGAATCCCGGCTTGGTCACCCCGCCGCGCACCGGGCGAACCCGGCGTGGCACGGAAAATGCCCTCTCCGTAGAGGATGTGACGGGGTGTGAGGTCGAAAGGGCTGACGGACAGGCGGGCTGACGGGCTGGAAGACGGGCGGACGCCGAGCACGACGTCCGGATCCCGCCGGACCACCCGGCAGGTCGCGGCGAGGCTGGGGGCATGACCACGACGCAGACCTCCCCTTCTCCATCCCCTTCCGCTTTCCGTGTCCGTGCCATCGGCCCGGCCGTTCTCGAGCGACTGCGCGTCACCGACGACGCGGGGCTGACGCCCGAGCCCGCGGTCGACGGCGAGGGCGGCGCCCCGCTGCGCTGCTGCCTGCGCCGCAGCACTGCGGGTGAGCGCATCGCCCTTGTCGCGTATGCCCCGTTGCGCCGCTGGGCGGCCGCCACCGGCGCCCGGCCCGGCCCGTACGACGAGACCGGCCCGGTCTTCGTCCACGCCCGCGCGGAGGACTGCCCGGGGCCGCCCGCGGGCACCGGGCTCGCCCCGGCGCTCGGCCTCCACGGCGAACGGCGGGTCCTGCGCTCGTACGACACCCAGGGCCACATCCTCGGCGGCCGCCTGGTGCGCCTCAGCGCGGAGGAAGCCGCGGCGGGCGCCGCAGAGGCCGTGCTCGCCACCCGCTTCGCGGACCCGGGGGTCGCGCTGGTGCACGTCAGGGCCGTGGAGTACGGCTGCTTCCTCTACGAGGCCGTGCGCGCGCGGTGAGACCGCACGCGCCGAGGGCGCCCGTCGTCGTGACGGGCGCCCTCGGCGCGCGGAAGCGGTGGTCGCGGGCCGGCGCTCAGACGAGGCCGGCCTTCTCCAGGGCGGTGCAGCAGGTGTCGACGATGAGGCGGGTGACGGTGTAGGGGTCGACGTTGGCGTTGGGGCGCCGGTCCTCGATGTAGCCCTTCTTGTCGACCTCGACCTGCCAGGGGATGCGCACCGAGGCACCGCGGTCGGAGACGCCGTAGCTGTACTCGCTCCAGGGGGCGGTCTCGTGGGCGCCGGTCAGGCGGGTCTCGACGCCTGCGCCGTAGTTGCGGATGTGCTCCAGCGGCTTGTCGTCGCGGCCCAGGGACTCGGCGGCCTCGATGATCGCGTCGTAGCCCTCGCGCATGGCCTTGGTGGAGAAGTTGGTGTGGGCGCCTGCGCCGTTCCAGTCGCCCTTGGCGGGCTTGGGGTCCAGCGTGGCGGAGATCCCGGAGTCCTCGGCGGTGCGGTAGAGCAGCCAGCGCGCGACCCACAGCTGGTCGGCGACCTCCAGCGGGGACAGCGGGCCGACCTGGAACTCCCACTGGCCGGGCATGACCTCGGCGTTGATGCCGGAGATGCCCAGGCCCGCGGCCAGGCAGTTGTCCAGGTGGGCCTCGACCACGTCACGGCCGTGGATCTCGTCCGCGCCGACACCGCAGTAGTAGCCGCCCTGCGGGGCCGGGTAGCCGCCCTCGGGGAAACCGAGCGGGCGGCCGCCCTGGAAGAACGTGTACTCCTGCTCGATGCCGAACAGCGACTCCTGCGCGGCGAACCGCTCGGCGACCGGGCGCAGCAGCGCGCGGGTGTTGGACTCGTGCGGCGTGCCGTCGATGTTGAACACCTCGCACAGCACCAGCAGGTTGTCCCCGCCGCGGATCGGGTCCGGGTAGCTGGCCACCGGCTTCAGCACCCGGTCCGAGCTGTGGCCCTCGGCCTGGTTCGTGCTCGACCCGTCGAAGCCCCAGACACCCGGCTCCGCGCCATCGGCGAGGATCTTGGTCTTCGAGCGCAACTTCGCGGTCGGCTCGGTACCGTCGATCCAGATGTACTCGGCCTTGTAACTCACGGGTGTCATCCTTGGGGGCGCGTGCCTTGCGGGGCGAGGGTCTGTTCCGCAGCAGCGTCACAATCCGCGATTTCGCATCCATTGCCCTTGTGTTAACCCGGTGTGAACGCGACCGCGTTCCGCGTGCCAGGCGCCGCCCGGGCCCCGGCACCCCTGCCCGACAGGGCCTCTGGGCAGCGCATACGCTGTGTGCCATGCCTCACATCACCGTGGACTACTCCGCCGAACTGGCAGACGCGTTCGACCGGCGCGGGTTCGCCCTCGCCCTCCACCCGCTCATCGCCAAGATCATCGACACAAGGGCCGAGGCCTGCAAGACCCGCTTCCGCCGCGTCGAGGAGGCGGTCATCGCCGACGGCGGTGCGGAGCACGCCATGGTGTACACGCAGATCGCCGTCATGGCCGGGCGCAGCCCGCAGGTCAAGGCCGAGCTGAGCGAGGCCGTCCTGGAGCTCCTGGCCGCCCACTTGGCGGCCACGCCGCGGCTGCGGGTGCAGAGCGCCGTCGACATCACCGACCTCGACCCCGCCTGGTACCGCAAGCACACCCAGCCCGCCAAGGAGGCATGACCATGCGCATCGGACTGCTCGGCACCGGCCCGTGGGCGGAGATCGCCCACGGTCCCGCCCTCGCCGCCCACCCCGACGTCGAGTTCACCGGGATCTGGGGCCGCCGCCCGGAGGCGGCGACCGCGCTCGCCGAGACCTTCGGCACCCGTGCCTACACCGACGTGGACGCCCTCATCGCCGACGTGGACGCGGTCGCGATCGCCCTGCCCCCGGACGTCCAGGCCCCGTTGGCGGCGCGCGCCGCCGAGGCAGGCCGGCACCTGCTGCTCGACAAGCCGGTCGCCATTGCCGTGGCCGACGCCCACCGCGTCGCCGACGCCGCCGAGGCGGCCGGGGTCGCGTCGGTGGTGTTCTTCACCCTCCGCTTCGACGCCGGGAGTTCCGCCTGGATCGACGAGCAGGCGGCCAGGGACGACTGGTTCACCGCCCGCGCGGAGTGGCTCGGCTCGGTGTTCACCTCCGGTGACAGCCCCTTCGCCGCGTCCCCCTGGCGGCGCGACAAGGGCGCGCTGTGGGACGTCGGTCCGCACGCCCTGTCCGTGCTGCTCCCCGTCCTCGGCGACGTCACCGCGCTCACCGCCGTCCAGGGGCCCGCAGACACCGTCCACCTGGTGCTGCGGCACGAGAGCGGCGCCTCCAGCACGGCGGCCCTCAGCCTCACCGCCCCGCCCGCGGCCGCCGGCATGACGGTCGAACTGCGCGGCGCCTCCGGCGTCGCCACGCTCCCCGGCCGCGCCGACGGGCCCGTGCCCGCCTTCCGCAGTGCCATCGACGCCCTGCTCACGGCCGTGCGTACCGGCGTCCCGCACCCCTGCGACGCCCGTTTCGCGGCGCGGGTGACGGAGCTGCTGGCCTCCGCCGACCCTGTGTGACGCGCCGTCAGGCGCCAAACCCTGGCGGGGGGCTTGCGAAGTCCCTATCGTTTTGGGTATGGCAGCGGACTGGTGGTCCATCGAAGTCCTCAACGCCAGCACATCCGCCGCGGCATGGCGCGACGCGTACGCGCCGGCGCTCGTGGAGTCCGCGGTCACCAACCGTGCGCTGGCGTGGGAATGGCACATGTTCGGCTGGGGCGTGGTCTTCGAGTTGTGCTTCCGCGAGGAGGAGCACTGGCTCGACTGGCGCGCCCTGCCCGGCATCCGGGCGGCGCTCGACGCCGTACCCGATCCGGTCTCCGGCGTGCTGGTGCACCGCGGCCGCGGCGGCACCAGCGGCGCTTTCGTCCCGCGGTCCCCGCGCCGCTCCCCGGGCTCGGCGGCGCGCGCGCTCCCCGAGCCGGCGCCGGCGCCCGGGGGCGGCCCCGCCGTACTGTGCGAGGGGATCGGGCGCGTCTGACCCCGCGGCCGCCGGGAACGGGAAGAAACCCGCTCCGGCGGGACTTGTACGGATCATGAAGGCGATCGTGTACACGGAGGGCGGCGGCCCGGAGGTGCTGCGCCTGACCGAGCGTCCCGTTCCGGAGCCGGCTCCCGGCGAGGTACGGGTGCGGGTCGAGGTGTCCGGGGTGAATCCCACGGACTGGAAGTCGCGGACGGCCGCTCCGCCGGGCGGCGGCGAGCGCGTGCCGAACCAGGACGGCGCCGGCGTGGTCGACGCGGTGGGCGAGGGCGTCGACCCGGCCAGGAACGGGCAGCGGGTGTGGATCTGGGAGGCGGCCTACCAGCGTCCCGGCGGTACCGCGCAGGAGTACGTGACGGTGCCGGAGAAGCAGGCCGTTCCACTGCCCGACGGAGCCTCCTTCGACCTCGGCGCGAGCATCCCCATCCCCGCGATGACCGCGCACCGCGCGCTGACCCTGCTGGAGGGCGGCCCGCACCGGCTCGGTCCCGGCACGCTCCGCGGTCGCACGGTGCTGGTCGCCGGCGGCGCGGGCGCGGTGGGCAACGCGGCGATCCAGCTGGCGCGCTGGTCGGACGCGACCGTGGTGGCCACGGTCAGCAGTCCCCGCAAGGCGGAACTGGCCAGGGCCGCGGGCGCCCATCACGTGGTGGACTACCGGGCAGGGGACGCGGCGGAGGAGATCCGCCGGGCGGCCCCCGACGGTGTCGACATCGTCGCGGAGGTCTCGGCGGCGGTCAACGTACGGCTCGACCTCGCCGTGCTCGCGCCGAACGGCGTCGTCGCCTACTACGCGGACAACGGCGGTCCCGAGGTGACGCTGCCGGTGCGGGAGACCTTCTCCCGCAATCTGCGCTGGCAGGGCGTGCTGGTCTACACCATGCCGGCCGTCGCCAAGCGCGAGGCGATCGCGGCGATCACCGCCGCCCTGACCGTGGGCGCCCTGCAGGTGGGGGAGGAGGCGGGGCTGCCGCTGCACCGCTTCCCGCTGGAACGCACCGCGCAGGCGCACGCCGCCGTCGAGGGCGGTGCCGTCGGCAAGGTGCTCATCGACGTGTAGGGCCCCTCCCGCCGAACCGGCGCCGCCGGGGTGGGGGCACCTCCCGGCGGTAGCTGGGGGCGCGTTTGTTCAAGACCGGATGCCGCCCGCGTTCCTAGCGTGGGCGGCATGACCGATCTTCACGCGTACATGACCGAGGCCGCCGCCGAGGCCGCCCGTATCGCCCGCGGTGTCCGCCCCGGCCCGGAGCAGCTCGCCGCCCCGACGCCCTGCGCGGCATGGGACACGCGGGCCCTGATCAACCACTGGATCCTCTACACCTCGTACGGCCTGGAGCACCGCGCCCTGCGCAAGCCGCTCCCCGAGGAGCTGACCGCCCGGGACTTCACCGCCGGCCCGGACTGGGCGCGGGCCTACGCGCGGCAGCTGGACCGCGCCGTCGCGGCCTGGGCCGATCCCGTGGTCTGGGAAGGCGAGATCGATCTCGGCCCCGCGCGGATGCCCGCGGCCGAGACCGCCTCGATGATCATCAAGGAACTGGCCGTCCACGGCTGGGACGTCGCCCGGGCGACCGGCCAGGAGTACCGCTGCGGCGAGGGCCTCGGGGAACTCGTGCTCGGTGTCGTCGAACGCCACGCGGAGGTCTACCGCCGGTACGACGGCTTCGCCGCGCCCGTCGAGCTCCCGGGCGCCGCCGCTGCGCCGGCCTTCGACCGCGCGCTGGCCCTGTCCGGCCGCGCGCCCCGGGCCTGACCGGACTCAGGCGGCGATGGCGTCGGTGGCGAGCAGGCCGAACAGGAGGGCGCCGATGATGAGGCGGTAGATGATGAAGGCGTTGAAGGAGTGCTTGGCGACGAACTTCAGCAGCCAGGCGATCGAGCCGTAGGCGACCACGAACGAGACGAGGGTCCCGACGACCAGGGGCGCGGTGTCGATGCCGGCGCCGAGCGCGTCCTTCAGCTCGTACAGGCCCGCGCCGACGAGGGCCGGGATGCCGAGGAAGAAGGACAGGCGGGTGGCGGCGACCCGGTCCAGGTCGAGGATGAGTGCGGTGGACATGGTCGCGCCGGAGCGGGAGAAACCGGGGAAGAGCAGTGCGAGGATCTGCGAGGAGCCGACGAGCATCGCGTCCTTGAACGTGGTGTCGTCCTCACCGCGCTTGTGGCGGCCCATCTGGTCGGCGGCCCACATCACGCCGCTGCCGACGATCAGCGAGCCGGCGACGACCCACAGGGAGGCCAGCGGTCCCTCGATGAGGGGCTTGGCCGCGAGGCCGACGACCACGATCGGGATGGTCGAGAAGATCACCCACCAGGCGAACTTGTAGTCGTGGTGGTACCGCTCCTCGCGGTTGGCCAGGCCGGTGAACCATGCCTTGCAGATCCGGACGATGTCCTTGAAGAAGTAGACCAGGACGGCGGCGATGGCGCCGGACTGGATGACTGCGGAGAAGGCGACGACGGCCTTGTCGTCGACCTGGATGCCCATGAGGCCTTCGGTGATCTTCAGATGGCCGGTGGACGAGATCGGAAGGAATTCCGTGACCCCTTCCACCACGCCGAGCACAGCTGCCTGACCGATACTGATGGCGCTCATGGGACCCATCTCTGCGGAGTACGTGGCGTGCCTGCGACCGTCACGGCCGGAGCCCTACGGAGTGTAAAAGACATCTCGCGCCCCCCGCGAACCAGGGCGCTGGTCCCCTCCGCCGTCGCACGGCTCCCGGAACCCGTCGCCGCTTCGCGCCCGCCATCCCCCGTGCGACGGGCCCTTGGGCATACTGGCGCAGGCCAGACGCGTTCAGGAGCCCTTCATGTCAATGATCAGCAATCTCCGCAAAGCCATCCGTTTCGATCATCTGCGCCACCGGCGCGTGGACCTGACCCACCCCGGGCGCTCGCCCCTCGGCAGCGCGGTGGTCAACTGCGTCGTCTACCAGGAGGGGCTGCGGCAAGGTGACTGCGCGGCGTACGAGGCGATAGCCAGGGTGCGCAAGTCGGGCCGGGGGTTCGTGTGGATCGGGCTGCACGAGCCGTCCGAGGCCGAATTCGCGGGCGTCGCCGAGCTGTTCGGGCTGCACCCGCTCGCTGTCGAGGACGCCGTGCACGCCGAGCAGCGGCCCAAGCTGGAGCGGTACGGGGACACCCTCTTCACGATCCTGAAGACCGTCCGCTACGTCGACCACGACCGGTTGACGGCGACCAGCGAGGTCGTGGACAGCGGCCACGTCATGGTCTTCACCGGTGCCGACTTCGTCATCACCGTGCGGCACGGCGGGCACGGCTCCCTCGGGCCGCTCCGCGAGGGGCTGGAGACCGTCCCCGACCAGCTGGTCAAGGGACCGGCGGCGGTGCTGCACGCGATAACCGACCACGTCGTCGACCAGTACCTCTCCGTCACCGCCGCCGTGCAGCGGGACATCGACGACGTGGAGGCCGATGTCTTCGCCGACTCCCGCGGCCGCGGCACCGACGCCGGCCGTATCTACCAGCTGAAGCGCGAACTGCTGGAGCTCAAGCGGGCGGTGGCCCCGCTCGGCCGGCCTCTGCAGTCCCTCTCCCAGGACCGGTTGCCCGGCGTCGACGCCGATCTGCGCGCCTACTTCCGCGACGCCGCCGACCATCTCGCACGCGCCACCGAGCAGGTGACCGCCTTCGACGAACTGCTCAACTCGATCCTCCAGGCGAATATCGCGCAGGTGACGATGGCTCAGAACGAGGACATGCGCAAGATCAGCGCCTGGGTCGCCATCCTCGCCGTGCCGACCATGATCTGCGGGCTGTACGGCATGAACTTCGAGCACATGCCGGAACTGCGCTGGACCTACGGCTATCCGCTCGCCATCGGGGTCATGGTCGTGGCGTGCTTCGTCATCCACCGCGGATTCCGGCGCAACGGGTGGCTGTGAGGCCGGAACGAGGCCCGTCGTGAGCCTGTTCGCGCGGCGTGCTGTGTGACATATTACTGAGGTGAGCAGGCCGACGAACTGCGATGTCGTGGTCGTCGGCGCCGGAATGGTGGGCGCGGCATGCGCCTACTACGCCGCTTCGGCGGGGCTCCGCACGGTCCTGGTGGACCGCGGACCCGTCGCCGGCGGCACCACCGGGGCCGGCGAGGGCAATCTGCTGGTGTCCGACAAGGAGCCGGGTCCGGAGCTGCGGCTCGCCCTGCTGTCCGCGCGCCTGTGGCGCGAACTGGCAGGGCTCCCCGGCCTCGGCCGGGCCGTGGAGTACGAGCCCAAGGGCGGGCTGGTCGTCGCCGCCGACGAGGCGGGCGCGCGAGCGCTCGGCGCGTTCGCCGCGACCCAGCGGCAGGCGGGCGTGGACGCCGTACCCGTCGCCGCCGACGCCCTGCACGACCTCGAACCGCACCTCGCGCCCGGACTCGCGGGCGGCGTCCACTACCCTCAGGACGCCCAGGTGCAGCCCGCGCTCTCCGCCGCCCACCTCGTGCGCGCCGCCCGCGACCGGGGCGCGGAACTGCGTACCGGGTCCGTCGTCACGGCGCTGCTGCGCGCGGCGGACGGCTCGCTGCGCGGGGTGCGCGCCGGGGCGGAGGAGATCCACGCCCCCGCGGTGGTCAACGCCGCGGGCACCTGGGGCGGCGAGATCGCCGCCCTCGCCGGGGTTGCGCTGCCCGTGCTCCCGCGGCGCGGCTTCATCCTCGTCACCGAGCCGCTGCCGCCCGGCACCGTCCGGCACAAGGTCTACGCGGCCGACTACGTCGCCGACGTCGCCAGTGACTCGGCCGCCCTCCAGACCTCCGTGGTCGTGGAGTCCACCGCCGCGGGTCCCGTGCTCATCGGCGCCAGCCGCGAACGCGTCGGCTTCGACCGCACGCTCTCCCTCCCCGCCCTGCGCCTGCTGGCCGCCCAGGCGGTCGCGCTCTTCCCGCGGCTCGCCGACGTCGCCGCGATCCGCGCGTACGCCGGCTTCCGCCCCTATCTGCCGGACCACCTGCCCGCGATCGGCCCCGACCCGCGCGTCCCCGGCCTCCACCACGCCTGCGGCCACGAGGGGGCGGGCATCGGACTCGCCCCCGCCACCGGCCACCTGATCGCCCAGGTGCTGACCGGCGCGCCGCCCGATCTCGACCTCACACCCTTCCGCCCCGAGCGCTTCCCCGCGATGGAGACCCCGTGACCCGCCGCACGCCGCTCCGCCTCGCCCGCGCCGCACCCGGGCCCGCCTTCACGGTCACGCTCGACGGGCGCGAGATCACGGTCCTGCCCGGCCGCACCGTCGCCGCCGCGCTCTGGTCCGCCGGCGTCGTCGCCTGGCGCACGACCCGAACGCGCGGCGAACCGCGCGGGGTCTTCTGCGGGATCGGTGTGTGCTTCGACTGCCTGGTCACGGTCAACGGACGCCCGGGGCAACGGGCCTGTGTGGTCGAGGCGCGGCCGGGCGACGTCATCGAGACGGGCGAAACGGCAGGGACGGACGATGCGGGAGCGACGGAGGAGGGGCCGTGAGTGCACATCTTGTCGTCGTCGGAGCCGGACCCGCCGGGGTCGCCGCCGCCGTGGCGGCGGCCGACGGAGGGCTGCGGGTCACCCTCGTGGACGCCGCGCCCGAGACGGGCGGCCAGTACTACCGGCAGCCCGCCGCCGGGCTCGGCGCCCGCCGGCCGCAGGCCCTCCACCACGCCTGGCGCACCTGGCGGCGGCTGCACGGCCGGCTCGAGGCCCACATCGCAGCGGAGCGCATCACCCACCTGGCGAATCATCAGGTCTGGTTCCTCGAGCCCGGGTTCACCGTGCACACCCTGGAGTCGGGCGCCCTGCGGGCGGACGGGGTCGTCGTCGCCACCGGCGGCTACGAGAAGGTGCTGCCCTTCCCCGGGTGGACGCTGCCCGGCGTCGTCACCGCGGGTGGCGCCCAGGCCATGCTGAAGGGCGGGCTCGTCCTGCCGGGCCGCACCGTCGTCGTCGCCGGGACCGGGCCGCTCCTGATGCCCGTCGCCGCCGGCCTGGCCGCGGCCGGCGCGCGCGTCGCCGCCCTCGCCGAAGCGGCCGACCCCCTCGCGCTGCTGCGCCGCCCCCGGTCCACGCCGCCCGGCAAGCTCGCCGAGGGCGCCGGGTACGCCGCCCGGCTGGCCCTCCACGGGGTCCGGCCGCTGCGCAGGCACACCGTCGTCGCCGCCCACGGCACGACCCGTGTCGAGGCCGTCACCCTGGCAGGGCCCGGCGGCGCCCGGCGCACCGTGCCCTGCGACACCCTCGCCGTCAGCCACGGCATGCTGCCGCACACCGACCTCGCCGATGTACCGCACACCGACGCCGAGCAGCGTGCCCCCGGCCCCGGTCTGTGGGCCGCGGGCGAGACCACCGGCATCGGCGGGGCCGCACTCGCCCTGGCCGAGGGCGAGATCGCCGGCCGCTCCGCCGCCGCCCGCCTGCGCGGTACGGAACCCGATCCCGCCGCCTGGGCCCGCGCCGCCCGCGTCCGCGACCGGCTGCGCCGCTTCGCCGCGGCCCTGGACGCCGTGTACCGCGTCCCCGAGGACTGGGCCGGCACCGTCGTCACGGACGAGACCCTCGTGTGCCGCTGCGAGGAGGTGCCCGCCTCCGCCGTGCGCACCGCCGTACGCGACCTCGGCGCCGGCGACCTGCGGACGGTCAAGCTGCTGACCCGCGCGGGCATGGGCCACTGCCAGGGACGGGTCTGCGGCCCCGCCGTCGCCGCGGTCGCCGGCTGCCCCTTCACCCCGCCGGCCCGGCCCTTCGCCCGCCCCGTACCGCTCGGCCTGCTCGCCGGCGGCACACCGCCCCCGCCGGGGGCGGACCACGACCACAGCGCAAGCACGACCAGAGGCAGCCACACGAGAGGGGACGCAGGATGACCCGGAGCGAAGGACGGCCGTGGCGGGGGGTGCTCGTCGCGACCGCGTTGCCGCTGCGGGCGGCCGATCTCGCGGTGGACTACGACGCGTACGCCGAGCACTGCCGGTGGCTGGTCGCCGGCGGCTGCGACGGGGTGGTGCCCAACGGCTCGCTCGGCGAGTACCAGGTGCTCACCCCCGCCGAACGGGCACGGGTCGTGGAGACCGCGGTCGCCGCGGTCGGCGGGGAGCGGGTGATGCCCGGGGTGGCCGCGTACGGGTCCGGCGAGGCGCGCCGCTGGGCCGAGCAGGCGGCGGACGCGGGGTGCGCGTCGGTGATGCTGCTGCCGCCCAACGCCTACCGGGCGGACGAGCGTTCGGTGCGCGCGCACTACGCGGAGGTCGCCAAGGCGGGCCTGCCCGTGGTGGCGTACAACAACCCGCACGACACGAAGGTCGACCTGACGCCGCCGCTGCTGGCCGCGCTGCACGCCGAGGGACACATCCGGGCCGTGAAGGAGTTCAGCGGCGACGTGCGCCGGGCGTACGAGATCGCCGAACTCGCCCCGGAACTCGACCTCCTGGTCGGCGCCGACGACGTACTCCTCGAACTGGCCGCCGCGGGCGCCAAGGGCTGGGTCGCGGGCTTCCCCAACGCGCTCCCGCAGGTCACCACCGCGCTGTACCGCGCGGCGATCGCGGGGGACCCGGCGGCGCAGCCGCTGTACCGGGCGCTGCACCCCCTGCTGCGCTGGGACTCCCGGACGGAGTTCGTGCAGGCGGTGAAGGTGTCGATGGACGTCGCCGGCCGGTACGGCGGCCCCTGCCGCCAGCCGCGCCGGCCGCTCCTGCCGGAGCAGGAGAAGGCCGTCCGGGCCGCGACCGAACAGGCCCTCGCGGCCGGCGCGAACTGAGCGGGGGGCCCGCGATGCGCAGCTCACTCGTCCTGCACGCCGTCGACTCCCACACCGAGGGCATGCCCACCCGTGTCGTCACCGGCGGCATCGGCACCGTCCCCGGCGCCACGATGAACGAACGCCGCCTGTACTTCCGGGACCACCTCGACCACATCCGCCATCTGCTGATGGACGAACCGCGCGGCCACGCCGCCATGAGCGGGGCCGTCCTCCAACCGCCCACCCGCCCGGACGCCGACTGGGGCGTCCTCTACATCGAGGTCTCCGGCTATCTGCCGATGTGCGGCCACGGCACGATCGGTGTGGCCACCGTCCTCGTCGAGACGGGCATGGTGCCGGTGACCGAGCCGGTCACCACGATCCGCCTGGACACCCCGGCCGGCCTCGTCGTCGCCGAGGTCGCCGTCAGCGGCGGCGCGGCCACCGCCGTGACCCTGCGCAATGTGCCGTCGTTCGCCGTCGCGCTGGACCGCAAGGCCACCCTCGCCGACGGCCGCACGGTGACGTACGACCTGGCCTACGGCGGCAACTTCTACGCGATCCTGCCGCTGGAGGCCTTCGGCCTGCCCTTCGACCGGGCCCGCAAGGACGACATCCTCGCCGCCGGCCTGGCCCTCATGGACGCCATCGACGCCGAGGACCCGCCCGTCCACCCCGAGGACCCCACCATCCGGGGCTGCAAGCACGTCCAGCTGCTCGCCCCCGGCTCCGACGCGGCCCGCTCGCGGCACGCGATGGCCATCCACCCCGGCTGGTTCGACCGCTCCCCGTGCGGCACGGGCACCAGCGCGCGCATGGCGCAGCTGCACGCCCGCGGCGAACTGCCGCTCCACGAGGACTTCGTGAACGAGTCCTTCATCGGCACGCACTTCACCGGCCGCCTGACCGGCACCACCGAGGTGGCAGGGCGCCCCGCCGTGCTGCCCTCGATCACCGGCCGCGCCTGGATCACCGGAACCGCCCAGTACCTGCTGGATCCGGACGACCCCTTCCCGGCCGGTTTCGTGCTGTAGCCGCCCGGCCCCGATACTGTTCGCCGACCCCATGCCCGGCAGCCGAGGAGGACCGGCCCGATGACCGCTGACGACGGCCCCGTCCTGCCCTCCCTCGGCGGGCAGCGGCCCAGCTACCGCGAGCGCGTCGCGGACGCCCTGCGGGCCGCGCTCGTGGCGGGCGAGCTGCGCCCGGGGGAGGTGCACTCCGCGCCCGCCCTGGCGGGCCGCTTCGGGGTCTCGGCCACCCCGGTGCGCGAGGCGCTGCTCGACCTGGTGAAGGAAGGCCTGGTGGACCCGGTGCCCAACAAGGGCTTCCGGGTCACCGAGGTCTCCGAGCGGCAGCTCGACGAGTACACGCACATCCGCGCCCTCATCGAGATCCCCACCGTCGCCGGCCTGGCCGCCGTCGCCGACCCCGCCGCGCTGGAGGCGCTGCGTCCGGCCGCCGAGGCCATCGTCGGCGCCGCGGCGACCGGCGACCTCATCGGCTATGTCGAGGCCGACCGGCGCTTCCACCTCGGCCTGCTCGCCCTGGCCGGCAACGCGCACCTGGTCGAGGTCGTCGGCGACCTGCGCAAGCGCTCCCGCCTGTACGGCCTGACCGCGCTCGCCGAACGCGGTCTGCTGACCGCCTCGGCCGAGGAGCACCTGGAACTGCTCGACGCCCTGCTCGCGCGCGACGAGGAGGCGGTGCGGGCGGTGATGACGCGTCACCTCGGGCACATCAGGGGCCTGTGGGCGCGCTGATACGGTGGCCGGACCCCGAACCACCGGTCACCGGGCGCTGGAGCGTGAAGCGCATGACCCTGCCCGTTCCGTCCGTCCCGCCGGCCGCCGCGCGCGCTGCCGGCGACCGGTGAGGGGGCGGTATGGGGCCCTTCTTCACCCTGCGCGCGGAGCCCGGGGAGCCGCGTGCCGAGGGCTTCGTCCCGCTGGCGGAGGTGTACGACGGTCCCGCGCGTGAGGTGCTGGCCGGGCGGGTCGCCGAGGCCGGTCGCCGGCTGGGCACGGACGAACGGCGCGTCGCGGCCTCGCTGGCCCATCAGGGGCTGGCGGCCCGCCTGTGGTCGGTCGCGCTCGGCCCGGCGGCGCTGACCGGGTACCTGCCCGACCTGGCCGGCGGGCGTCTGTGGTGGCACCCGCGGCGCGCCGTGCCGGACGAGCTGTGGCTGCCCGCGGCAGGGGAGCGGCTCCCGGCGGACCGGCTCGGCGAGGCCGTGCTGCACGGGCACCTCGTACCACTCACCGAGGCCGTCCGCGCGGAATCCGGCGTCTCCGCCGGACTGCTGTGGGGGAACGCCGCCTCGGCACTCGCCGGGACGCTGCGCGTGCTGCACGCCTGGTGCCTGGGCGAGGGCGGGCGGCCCGGGGCGGCCGCCCGCGCGGCGGGTCTGACGGCATCGCTGCTGGCCGACCCCCTGCTGCGGGACGCCGGCACCCTCGACCTGACCGGACCCGCCGCACCTGCGTACACGCGCCGCAGTTGCTGCCTGTACTACCGGGTGCCCGGCGGCGGCCTGTGCGGCGACTGCGTGCTGCGCTGAGGGCGGGCCGGCCGCCCCGGCGGGTGCCGGGCGGAAAGACGATCAACCGTGGGATGGACGCCCCTGGGACCGCAGGTGCGACCGCTCCGAAGGCCGATGGGCCGGCCACGCCCTCGTCCACCATGCTGATGCGCTTATTCCGCTGTTGCAACCCTTATGCAATAGGGGTCCGGGCCGGGCGTCGACACGGGCCGGTCGGTCGCGTCCCGCATTCGGTCCTCTGGCGGATCCTCTCCCCGGACGGCGGCCCGGGACCGCCCGTCTGCTGAGTGCGGCTTCCCATCGGTCACGGCGGGGTGACGCGGGGAGCCAGCGTCGCGGACTCCGCGCCCGACAGTTCGTCCAGCGAGCGCCCGCGGGTCTCGATGCGGAAGCTCCACGTCACGAGGAGGCCCAGCGCGTTGGTGGCGGCCACGCCGTACAGCAGCGCGCTGGTCCCGACGGCGTTCAGCAGCACCGGGAAGAGGAAGGTCCCCAGCGCCGCGCCGAGTTTGCCGCAGCCCGCGGCGAAGCCGTGGCCCGCGGCCCGTACGTCGGAGGGGAAGACCTCGGCGGGCAGGGTGAACGTCGTCGCGTTCGGGCCCAGGTTCATGAAGGTGTTGAACAGCGCGAAGCCCACGAACACCAGCGGCAGGTGCGCGTCGCCCCCGCCGGGCAGCTGCTCCGCCACCGCCAGCAGGCACAGCGCCACGGTCATCATCGCGAAGCCCGCGAGTTGCAGCGGCACCCGCCCGACCCGCTCCACCAGGATGATCGCCAGCACGAAGCCGATCACCAGGAAGACGTCCAGGAGCGCGGTGCCCTCGGTCGAGGCGATGTCGTCCGCGATGAACGTCGCGTTCGCGCCGCCCAGCGCCAGCCCCGCCAGCAGGGTCGGGGTGAAGATCCCCACCCCGTACGTCGCGATGTCCATCAGGAACCACGGCACCGCCGTGAAGACCGTGCGCCGCGCCAGCCGGCGGGAGAACAACTGCGGTTGCAGGAAGGCCTTCAGCCCTTCCGGGGGCGCCTCGCCGCGCTCCCGGTCCGCCTCGGTCACATGGCAGTCCCGCCCGGTCATCGCCCGCGTGATGGCGCAGGCCTCCGCCTCCCGCCCGTTCTGCGCCAGCCAGCGCGGGCTCTCCGGCACGTTGCGCCGCAGCCAGATGATCACCAGTGCCGGCACCACCCCGAAGCCCAGCATGAGCCGCCACGACCCGGTCTCCGGCAGCGCGAGCAGGATCACCACCCCCGTCACCGCGCCCAGCACGATCCCCACCGCCTGGAGGCTGAACGCGCTCACCAGCCACCGCCCGCGGTTCCGCGCGGGCAGGATCTCGGCCACGTAGCTCGCCGCGATCGGGTAGTCCAGCCCCACCGCGACGCCCAGCAGCAGCCGGAACACGATCAGCGACCAGATGTCCCACGCGCAGGCGCACGCCACCGAGAACACCACGAACAGCCACAGGTCGACCTTGAAGATCCGGCTCCGCCCGATCCGATCCCCCAGCGGCCCCAGCGCGGCCGCCCCGAACACCGCCCCCACGATCGCCGCCGACGACAGCAGCCCGCGCTCGGCCGCGCTCCCCCCGAAATCCTCCGCGATCAGCGGGTTCGCGACCCCGATGATGAAGAAGTCGAACCCGTCGAGCAGGATCCCGAGCCCCGCCAGCAGCCAGAACCTCCTGTGGAGCCGCGACATGGGCGCACTGTCCAGCGCCGCACCGAGCGGTCGCGACGTGAGGGGAGAGCTGTTGGTCACCACACGCACGGAGTGAAGGTCACCGGCTCCGCCCGATCAACGTGCCACGCCCGCCCGCCCCCAATGGTCACCGGCGGCCACCCGCCCGGTGGAACCAGCCCGTGGCACGGGCTCCGTGGCGAACTGGCCTCCCTGGCCGGTGACTTGCCGAAACCCGCAACGGCCGCCGCCCGTGTCCCTCGGCATGCGGGGGGGACACGGGCGACGGCCGGAACAGCGTGGAGGCGGGCGGGTGACCCGCGGTCCTGTCAGACGTCGAAGTAGAGCTCGAACTCGTGCGGGTGCGGGCGCAGCGCGATCGGCGCGATCTCGTTGACCCGCTTGTAGTCGATCCAGGTCTCGATCAGGTCCGGGGTGAAGACCCCGCCCTGGAGGAGGAACTCGTGGTCGGACTCGAGGGACTCCAGGACCGCCGACAGCGAGGTCGGGACCTGGGGGACGCCCGCGTGCTCCTCGGGGGCGAGCTCGTAGAGGTCCTTGTCGACGGGCTCGGCCGGCTCGATCTTGTTCTTGATGCCGTCGAGGCCGGCGAGCAGCAGCGCCGAGAAGGCCAGGTACGGGTTGCCGGAGGAGTCCGGGGCGCGGAACTCGATGCGCTTGGCCTTGGGGTTGGCACCCGTGATCGGGATGCGGATGGCCGCGGAGCGGTTGCGCTGCGAGTAGACCAGGTTGACCGGGGCCTCGAAGCCGGGCACCAGGCGGTGGTAGGAGTTCACCGTGGGGTTGGTGAACGCCAGCAGCGCCGGGGCGTGCCTGAGGATGCCGCCGATGTAGTAGCGGGCGGTGTCGGACAGGCCCGCGTAGCCCTGCTCGTCGTAGAACAGCGGGGCGCCGTTGGTCCACAGGGACTGGTGGACGTGCATGCCGGAGCCGTTGTCACCGAAGATCGGCTTGGGCATGAAGGTCGCGGTCTTGCCGGCGCGCCAGGCGACGTTCTTCACGATGTACTTGAAGAGCATCAGGTCGTCGGCCGCGGCGAGCAGCGTGTTGAACTTGTAGTTGATCTCGGCCTGGCCGGCGGTGCCCACCTCGTGGTGCTGGCGCTCGACCTGGAGGCCGGACTTCATCAGCTCGAGGGTGATCTCGGCGCGCAGGTCGGCGAAGTGGTCGACCGGCGGGACCGGGAAGTAGCCGCCCTTGTACTTGACCTTGTAGCCGCGGTTGTCCTGCTCCGCACCGGTGTTCCAGGCGCCGGCCTCGGAGTCGATGTGGTAGAAGGACTGGTTCGCGCTGGTCTCGAAGCGGACGCTGTCGAACACGTAGAACTCGGCCTCGGGGCCGAAGTACGCGGTGTCGGCGATGCCGGAGGAGGCGAGGTAGGCCTCGGCCTTCTTCGCCACGTTCCGCGGGTCACGGCTGTACTGCTCGCCGGTGATCGGGTCGTGGATGAAGAAGTTGACGTTGAGCGTGGAGTCCTTGCGGAACGGGTCCAGCTTGGCCGTGGACAGGTCCGCGATCAGCGCCATGTCGGACTCGTGGATGGCCTGGAAGCCGCGGATCGAGGAGCCGTCGAACATCAGCTGCTCGTCCGGGTCGAAGGACTCGACCGGGACCGTGAAGTGCTGCATCACACCGGGCAGGTCGCAGAACCGGACGTCCACGAACTTGACGTCGTTGTCCGAGATGAACTTCTTCACCTCGTCGGCGTTTTGGAACGACATCCAACTCCTCCTTGGCCCGGCCCGGGAGGCCGGATTGCAGCTCATGGGTGCGACCAGTGCGGTGGCGCACGTTGGGGGTCACGATAGAGACCGGGCATTTCCCCGTCGTGACCCATTTGTTTCTTGCAGGTTAACCGAGCGGTCCCGTCGGCGACGGGTCGGGCGCGGGCGCCGCGCGGCGGGCGCGTACCGTGGACGCGTGGACAACAGGGATGTCATCGGATCGTGGATCGAGGGCCCGAAGGCGGCCGCGGAGCGGATGGGCGTCGAGTTCGGCTACCGCGGCAAGCGCCTCGGCCTGCCTGAGGAGGGCCCCGGTTCGATCGCCCCGGTCGGGCGGCGGATCGCGGCGCTCTTCATCGACTGGGGCCTGTGCGCGCTGATCGCCTACGGCCTGATCGCGCACCGTGACGCGGCCGCGGCCAATCCGTGGACCACGGTCGTCTTCGGTGTCATGAGCGTGCTGCTGCTGGGCACCGTCGGCACCACCCCGGGCAAGCGCCTCCTGGGACTGCGCGTGGTCCGGGAGGACGGCGGGCGGCTCGGCCCCGGCGCGGCCGTGCTGCGCACGTTCCTTCTGCTGCTGGTGATCCCGGCGGTGGTCTGGGACCGCGACACCCGCGGCATGCACGACCGGGCGGTGAAGGCGGTCCAGGTCCGGATGTGACCCGGCGCGGCCCCGGCGGGCGTGCGCGCCGCGGAGCCGCCGCGAACGCCGTGGAAACGGGCCGTGCCCCGGACGAGTCGACTCGTCCGGGGCACGGCCCGTTTCCGTTTCGTATGCGATCGTGCGGGGCTCAGCGGCCCTTCGGCATCCGCATGCCCTTGGGCATCGGGCCCTTCGGGACCGGCATGTTGCTCATCAGGTCGCCGAGCGCCCGCAGGCGGTCGTTCACCTCGGTGACCTTGGGCCCCGGCACCACGCGCGGCAGCTTCAGCAGCGTCGCGCGGATCTTCTGCAGGGAGACCGCGCCCTCGCCGTCGCCGACGATGATGTCGGTCACCGGCACGTCGTAGACCACCCGCGCCATCTTCTTCTTCTCGGCGGCCAGCAGTCCCTTCACCCGGTTCGGGTTGCCCTCGCCCACCAGCACGATGCCGGCCTTGCCGACCGCGCGGTGCACGACGTCCTGGTTGCGGTTCATGGCCACCGCGGGCGTCACCGACCAGCCCCGGCCGACGTTCTCCAGCACGGCCGCCGCGGCGCCCGGCTGTCCCTCGAGCTGGCCGAAGGCCGCCCGCTCGGCACGCCGTCCGAAGACGACCGCCATCGCGAGGAGGGCCAGCAGCAGGCCCAGGATGCCCGCGTAGATGGGGTGACCGATCGCGAAGCCAATGGCGAGGATGACACCGAAGGTGACGACTCCCACAGCCGCGAGGACGAGCCCGACCTTGGAGTCGACCCGTCTGGTCATCTTGTAGGTCTGGGCGATCTGCTTGAGGCGCCCAGGATTGTTCTCGGATGTTTCCCTCGCCATGCCGCACAGGATACGTGTCCTGCGCCGCGCCGGCCCCACCGGAGGGGGTCGGGAGCCGCCGGACGGCGGCCGGAAGGGGGTTAGAAGGTGTCCGGGCGGCCCGAGCGCGCGGAAACCAGGGCGTCCATGACGTGCTGGGCCTCGCGGCGGTCCCTGGCGCGCTTGCGGTCCTCGACCACGGCCGACCAGGCGTTGCGGCGCGCGGTCGCCTCGGCGCCGCGGAACAGGAAGGACTCCACGGCGCGCAGCGCGCCCGCCGCGGCGCCGGGAATGGTGCTCTGGCGATGGAGCTGTGCGGCCTCGGCGTGCATGGTGGTGTCCCCCTCAGGACGGCTCGGACGCATGCGGATGTTGCGCTTATCCAGAGTCACCACATTGTGTTACCAGCCCGTGACTGGCCGGTCAAACCGTCGTGAAACCCTGGCGGTCCCCTTGCGTCGGCCTGCCGCTTCCGCCGCATGTCACAGACGCGTCAGGGGCCCCGGTGGGGCCCCTGACGTGACGAACCGCACGTTCGCCGCCCGAGTGCGGTGGGTGATCAGACCGCCTCGGCGGCCACCGCGCCGCGCCGCTCCATCGCCTGCTGGAAGAGGCGCCCCGCCCGGTACGAGGACCGCACCAGGGGGCCGGACATGACACCGGCGAAGCCGATCTCCTCGGCCTCCTCCTTGAGCTCCACGAACTCCTGGGGCTTGACCCAGCGCTCCACCGGGTGGTGGCGCAGGCTCGGCCGCAGGTACTGCGTGATGGTGATCAGCTCGCAGCCCGCGTCGTGCAGGTCCTGAAGGGCCTGGCTGATCTCCGCGCGCTCCTCGCCCATGCCGAGGATCAGGTTGGACTTGGTCACCAGACCGGCCTCGCGGGCCTTGGTGATGACCTCCAGCGAGCGCTCGTAGCGGAAGCCGGGACGGATCCGCTTGAAGATCCGCGGGACCGTCTCGACGTTGTGCGCCAGCACCTCGGGGCGGGCGCCGAAGACCTCGGCGAGCTGCGCGGGGTCCGCGTTGAAGTCCGGGATCAGCAGCTCGACCTTGGTACGGCCGGCCGCGCGGGCACCGGTCATGGCGTGGATCTGCCGCACGGTCTCGGCGTACAGCCAGGCGCCGCCGTCCTCCAGGTCGTCGCGGGCGACGCCGGTGATCGTGGCGTAGTTCAGGTCCATCGTGACGACGGACTCGCCGACACGGCGCGGCTCGTCACGGTCGAGGGCCTGCGGCTTGCCGGTGTCGATCTGGCAGAAGTCGCAGCGCCGGGTGCACTGGTCGCCGCCGATGAGGAAGGTGGCCTCGCGGTCCTCCCAGCACTCGAAGATGTTGGGGCAGCCCGCTTCCTGGCACACCGTGTGCAGGCCCTCGCGTTTCACCAGGCCGTGCAGCTCGGTGTACGCGGGGCCCATCTTCGCCCGGGTCTTGATCCACTCGGGCTTGCGCTCGATGGGGGTCTGGCTGTTGCGGACCTCCAGACGCAGCATCTTGCGGCCTTCAGGTGCCACAGCTGACACGGTCGACTCCCTCTCGAGACTTCATTTCATCGGTGAACATCAGCCTACGCCCGTGGATTCCCACCTCAGACCGCGCGCGGCAGCGGCTCCGCCGACTCCAGAACCGCACGCAGGTGCTTCTCCACGACCGGCAGCACGTCCGTGACGGCGATCTCACGGCCCAGCTCGTTGCTGAGCGAGGCCACGCCCGCGTCCCTGATGCCGCACGGCACGATCCGGTCGAACCAGGTGTTGTCCGGATTGCAGTTGAGCGCGAAGCCGTGCATGGTGACGCCCTTGGCGACCCGGATGCCGATCGCGGCGAGCTTGCGGTCCTCGCGGCGCTGCCCGGCGTTGGAGGGGGCGTACTCGGGACCGGACAGCCGCGGGTCGAACTCGTCGTCCTGCAGCCGCGGGTCGAAGTCCAGGGTCAGCCCGGGGATGACCGGCGGGCGGTCCTCGATCGGGTCACCGAGCACCCACACCCCGCTGCGGCCCTCCACGCGGGTGGTCTCCAGGCCGAAGTCGGCACACGCGTTGATCAGCGCCTCCTCCAGCCGGCGCACGTGGGCGACGACGTCGACGGGGCGCGGCAGCTTGAGGATCGGGTAGCCGACGAGCTGGCCGGGGCCGTGCCAGGTGATCTTGCCGCCGCGGTCCACGTCGATCACCGGCGTGCCGTCCAGCGGGCGCTCGCTGTCCTCGGTGCGGCGGCCGGCGGTGTACACCGGCGGGTGCTCCAGTAGCAGGCAGGTGTCGGGGATCTCGTCCGCGAAGCGCGCGGCGTGCACCCGGCGCTGCTCCTGCCATGCCTCCTGATACTCCACGGCGTCCTCGCCGAAGCCCAGATGGACGAAGTGCAGCTCACTCACGGCCGCTCCCTTGTGATCGCCTGCTGCGGCGCCTGTTTCATCGATATCGGACGCCCTGGCAACTGTACGTCCGCCGCGGCCTCGCCTTGCAGCGGGCTGTGGATAGCACCAGCACCGAGCGGAGGGATGGATTCCGGGCTTTTGCGGGGGAAGGTTCACCCGTTACAGCGAATGCGAGGCTCTGGTAGTGAGCGTCTCGGCACAGAACGTTACATTCGCGCCGTTCTGGAGATAGCCCGGAAGGCAGGGGACCGCACCACTGATGTCCGACCGTTCCTCGCAGCGCACTCCCAACCGCCAACTGGCGGCCCTCATCGCCGAAGCCGGCTTCTCCAACGCGGGGCTCGCCCGCCGCGTGGACCAACTCGGCATCGAGCACGGGCTCGACCTGCGGTACGACAAGACCTCCGTCACCCGCTGGCTGCGCGGCCAGCAACCGCGTGGCACCACCCCCGCGCTGATCGCCGAGGTCTTCACCCGGCGGCTCGGGCGGCGGCTGTCCGCCCACGACCTCGGCCTCGACGCGGTGGCCCCGGTCTACGCGGGTCTGGAGTTCGCCGCGTCCCCCGAGGAGGCCGTGGAGATCGTCTCCGGGCTGTGGCGCAAGGACACCGGCAGCCAGGCCGACCTGCGCAAGATCGCCTTCACCCCGGCGGGCCTGGTCGTCCCCAGCCGCGACTGGCTCATCGGACGCGCCGACGACCGCGTCGGGCGCAACGCCGACCCCGGCCCCCCGGCCGGTGGCGCGCCCCGGCTCCCCGCCCAGCGCACCCGCGGCGACGCGGCGCCCCAGGTGCCCGGAGGCCCCGGCGGGAACCGCGTCACCATGGGCGACCTCGCCGCCCTGCGCTCCGTCGGCGAACTCTTCCGCTCCCTGGACAACGCCTTCGGCGGCGGCCACGCCCGCCAGGCCCTCGTCCGCTACCTGGAGCACGAGGCCGAACCGATGCTGCGCGGCACCTACGGCGAGACCATGGGCCGCCGGCTGTTCGCCGCCGTCGCGGACCTGACCCGCCTCGCCGGCTGGACCTCGTACGACATCGGCGCCCACGGGCTCGCCCAGCGCTATTTCGTACAGGCCCTGCGGCTCGCCCAGGCGGCCGGCGACCGGGCCTACGGGGGCTACGTCCTGGTCACGATGAGCCGCCAGGCGGTCTACCTCGGGCACGGCCGCGAGGCCGTCCAGCTCGCCCGGGTCGCCCAGCAGGGCGTGGGCAGCGCCGCCCCGCCGGTCGTCCAGGCACTGCTGCACGCGGCCGAGGCCCGCGGGCACGGCCTGCTCGGCGAGGTCCGGGCCTGCACCGCGGCGCTCGTACGCGCCGAACGCGCCCTGGAGGCCGCCCGCGCCGGTGACGACGTGCCGCCCTGGGCCCGCTTCTTCGACGAGGCCCAGCTCGCCGACGAGTTCGGCCACTGCCACCGCGACCTCCAGCAGTACCGTGCCGCCTCCCAGCACGCCGAACGCTCCCTGCACCTGCGGCCCGCCGCCTACGCCCGCAGCCGGCTGTTCTGCCGCACCGTGCTCGCCACCGCCCGCCTCGGGCTCGGCGAGGTCGACGCGGCCTGCGCACTGGGCGCCGAGGCCATGCAGGCCGCTGTCGAGATGCGCTCGGTGCGCGCCCTGGAGTACGTCAGGGACTTCGGCCGCCGCCTCGACACGCACCGCGACGCGTCCTCGGTACGGGCCTTCCACGACCGGGCCGCGGCCCTCGGGGTCCTCGTGGGCTGACGCGCGACGGCCGGCCCCGGGGCGTCCCTCCCTCCCCGCGGCCGGCCGGGTCCGCTCACGCGGCCAGCGGCTCCGTCCTGGACCCCGGACGCAGGCCCACATCGCGCAGCAGCCGCTGCGCCGCCCGGCGCCCGGAGAGCATCGCGCCCTGCACCGTGCTGGTGTCGCGGTGGTCGCCGCAGACGTACAGCCCCTGAAGGACGCGTACCGGGCGGCGCAGATCGTGCGGCGCGGGCATGGCGGGCACGGCCTCCGGGTCGTGGTGCACGGCCAGCCGCCGCCAGCCCGCGGTCGAAGTGCCGTAGAGCTCGGCGAGGTGGGCGCGCACCGCGTCGTCGTCCGGGTCGGGGACGGCGGCGGCACCGAGGAGCACCGAGGTCACCAGCGTCCGGCCGACCGGCGCGCGGGACGGGTCGACCAGGCTCGCCGGGAGCGAGTGCGAGACCGGCCCGCGCCGGTCCGCGTCCAGCACGAGCGCGGCCTCCCGCAACGGCGCCGCCGGGGCGGAGTGGTGGACCACGGTGACGGCGTGGAAGTCCGGCACGCGCAGCCCCGGCAGGAGATCGGCCGCCGCGCGGGCCCCGGTGGCCACCACCACGGCCCGGCACGGCAGTTCCTCCTTCTCCTCGGTCAGCACCGCGTTGGTGGAGGCCGCCACCGCGCGTGTGCCGAGACGCAAGGACCCCTCCGGCAGCGCGCCCGCGAGCTGCCGCGGCAGGGCCTCGGCGCCCCCCGCGGGCAGGCAGGTGCGCCCCAGGGCGAAGGCCCGCAGCACCAGGTCGGCGCAGCGGCTGGACGTCGTCAGATGGGGGTCGCACAGCAGCGCGGAGAGCAGCGGCCGCAGGTAGCCGTCGACCGCGCGGGGTGCGAGCCCGCGCGAGGCGAGCGCCTCGGCGGCCGTCGTCTCGGGCCGCTCCAGGAGGCGTTCGACCGGAGTGTCGGCCAGGCGGTGGAGCGAGGCCCGCAGCCGGGCCTTGTCCAGCGGCGACCCCAGCGGGGCGCGGGCCGCCGCCAGTGCCCCGCGCGGGTCGCCGACGCGGTAGCCGCGGCCCGCGGCCCGCACCAGGACGGCGGGTGAGAAGGGCCGCAGCTGGAGGTTGTCCAGACCCGGTGTGCGGAGCAGCTCCGGATAGGAGGTGTTGAGCAACTGCGGGCCCCGGTCCAGAAGGAAGCCGTCCACCTCGTCGGTGGCCATGCGCCCACCGACCCGGTCGGCGGCCTCCAGGACGGTCACCTGGAGCCCTGCGCTGATCAGATGATGCGCCGCCGACAGGCCGGCGACACCGGCCCCGATCACGCATACGTCCGTAGAAGAACCGGTAGAGCGTGCTGTTGAGAGCACGTTGCCCCTCCCCGAGGTCGGCACGTTTCCCCGCTCGCGTCAGCTGGCGCTGGAAGCGTCATGCCCAGAACTTCGCCAACTGATGCCGGGGAAGGGCCGCGTGGTGGCATTCAGTGCCTTTCTTCGGCCAGCGCCGCGCGGATCGCCTCCTCGATTCCGGGGTGGGCGAAGGTGAAACCGGTGTCGAGGAGCACGCGCGGCACGGCCCGCGTGCTGCCGAGGATCTCGGTGGAGAACTCCCCGACGACGGTGCGCAGAACGGGCCCGGGGACCGGGAACAGCGCGGGCCGGCGCAGTACCCGGGCCATGGCGGCGGTCACCTCGGCGTTGGTCGGCGACTCGGGCGCGCACAAGTTGACCGGCCCGGCGACCGTGTCGTGGTCGATCATGTGGCGCAGCGCCGCGACCTGGTCGTGCAGCGAGACGAAGCTCCAGTACTGCCGCCCGCTGCCCAGCCGTCCGCCCAGTCCCGCCTTGAACAGCGGGAACAGCCGCCCCCAGGCGCCGCCCCGACCGGAGACGACCAGACCCGTGCGGGCGAACGCCGTGCGGATTCCCGCGTCCTGCGCGGGGGCCGCGGCGGCCTCCCAGTCGCGGCACACGCCGGGCAGGAAGCCTTCCCCGTACGGGGCGCTCTCGTCGACCCTGCGGTCGCCCGTGTCCCCGTACGCGGTGATCCCGGACCCGCTCACCAGGACGCGCGGCGGCGCGGCCAGCGTCGCCAGCGCCCGGGCGAGCGTCGCGGTGCCGCGCACCCGGCTGTCGTGGACGGTCCGCTTGTAGGCCTCCGTCCAGCGGTGGTCGCCCACCCCCGCCCCGGCGAGGTTGACCACGGCCCCGGTGCCCTCCAGGGCCGCGGTGTCGATCCCGCCCCCCTCGGGGTCCCAGCGCGACTCGTCCGCCGTGGCCGGCGGGCGCCTGACGAGGCGTACGACCTCGTGGCCGTCGGCGAGCAGGGAACGGACCAGGGCGGAGCCGATGAGGCCGGACGAACCGGTGATGGCGATGCGCATGGGGACATGGTCGCGCGGCGGCGGGCCTTGTTGTGACAGGGTGACGCGCATGTCCGGTATACGTGTGCGTGCCGCCCTGCTCGCCGACGACCCCGCCCTGGCGCGGCTGGACCGTGCCACGTGGTCGACGCTGCACGCGGTGGCGCCGCGGCCGGAGGAGCACGGGGACTTCTTCGGGGAGCGCTTCGGCCCGGACGCGTACCGGGTCGCGGAGGTGGACGGCCGGGTGGCCGGGTACATCCGGTTCGTGCCGCCGACACCGCTGGTCTGCAACGCCCACGTACGCCAGGTCCAGGGCCTGGCGGTCGACACATGGGCCCGCGGCCGCGGCGTCGGGCTCGAACTCGTCATGGCGGCGATGGAGGCCGCCCGCGGGCAGGGGGCGCGGCGTATGACGCTGCGGGTGCTGGGCCACAACACCCCGGCCCGGCGGCTTTACGAGGCGGCCGGCTTCGTGGTCGAGGGCGTCCTGCCCGGGGAGTTCCTGCTGGACGGTGCCTTCGTGGACGACGTGTTCATGGGGCGGGCGCTGTGACGGCCGCCGCGCCCGTCGCCGCGCGGGCGTGGCTCAGCCGAAGCGCTCCCACAGCCGGGGGAAGCGCTGCGCCACCGCGTCCGCGTTCTCGAAGTCGACGTAGACGCCCTCCGGCTCGGCCGGCTGTGGCGGCAGGTCCAGATCCGGCAGCCGCATCCCGGTCAGCTGCTCGTACGCCTCGTCGGCCGCGTACCCCAGATCCTCGGCGTCGCCGTCCACCTCGGGGTCGAAGTGCCCGGCCAGTTCCGCCAGCGCGTCGGGGTCGTGCACCGCGCCTTCGAAGACATGCCGGCCCTGCCCGATCAGCCAGCACCGGAAGAAGTCGAACGCGTCGTCACCCGCGCCGCCCAGCATGAGATCCGCGGCGCCCCACACGTCCCACCGGTACGCCCGGTTGAAACGGCTCTCGAAGTGCCGCGCGAAATCGACGACGGACTCCGGGTCGAGCTGCGTCAGCCGCTCCACCAGCAGATCGGCGTGCTCCTCCGGGTCCCCGCCCGCCGCTGTCCGGGCACTGTCGACGATCTCCCAGAACTCCGTCTCGTCCATCACCGCTCCAGCATCCTGTCTGCGGCCTGCCCCCGCACGTGGAGAGACGCGGATGCGCCCGTGTCGTGACGTTACTCGCCCCGTGCGGGGGCCTGCGCACGCGGGTGTTGACGCCGCCGCCGGTGCGGGCGGGCGGCACGGGAGTTGGCGGGGCGGCAATCAGCCGGCGTAGGCCGCCGCCATCGCGCGGGCGGCGTCGGCGAAGCGGGCGCGGAGCGGGGCGGGGGAGAGGAGTTCGGCGCAGGGGCCGAGGGCGAGCAGCTGGTGGTAGGCGACGTCGAGGGACTCCACGGCGAGCGTGACGGTGACACGGCCGTCCGCGTCGGGCGGCGGGGCCGCGGCCAGGGCGTCGCGGGCGGCGGCCCCGTCGGCGACGTACGGCAGGTGCCGGGCGCCGTCCGGGGTGAGCCGCAGCACGACCTCGGCGCGCAGCACGGAGCGGGCGAACTCGGCTGCCCGCGCCTCCCAGAACGCGGGCAGGTCGAACCCCGGGTCCCTGACGAATCGTTCGGTCAGGACGTCCGCGGCGGTGAAGCGGTCCACCCGGTACACGCGGACATCCCCCTCCGCGCCCGCGACCGCGTACCAGACGCCCGCCTTCAGCACGAGCGCGTACGGTTCCAGCGCACGTTCCACCTCCGCGTCCGCGCGCCGGTACCGCGCCCGCAGCCGCCGGTCGCCCCACACCGCCTCGGCCAGGGCCGGCAGCAGCGGCGGCGTGGCCGGCTCCTGCCACCACCCGGGCGCGTCCAGGTGGAAGCGCTGTGCGGCGGTGTACGGGGCGTCCCGCAGTTCGGGCAGCAGCGCGGCCGACACCTTCAGCCGGGCCGCCGATCCCGCGTCGTGCAGCCCCATCGCCTCCAGCGCGGCGGGCACGCCGGACAGGAACAGCGCCTCCGCCTCCGCGCGGGCGAGCCCCGTGAGCCGGGTCCGGTAGCCGTCCACCAGCCGGTAGCCGCCGGCGCGCCCCCGCTCCGCGTACACCGGGACGCCCGCCTCCGACAGGGCCAGCACGTCGCGGCCGACCGTCCGCTCGGACACCTCCAGGACCTCCGCGAGCTCGGCCGAGGTCATCGAGCCGTGGGACTGCAGGAGAAGGACGAGGTGGATCAGCCGTGCCGCGCGCATGCCGTCGAGGCTAAGCCCTCGGTCCGACACCGCGGCGGGGCCGGCCCGGACATCCGGGCCGGCCTCCGAGGTGCCCGCTGCGCGCGCCTTGGCGCGGGGGAAGGTCGACGCAGCGTGCGACCCGCAAGGGCGTTGAGGCCACTGAGGGGGGCGGTGCCTCCCCGTCCTTGCCGGCGGTGCATGGCCATGCCCCCTCCTGTACGGACGCCGCGCCCCAACCACTCACCGCGGCACGGGATTTCCCGCGGGAACGGCCGAGGCCCCAGCCCGGGAAGGGGCTGGGGCCTCGGCCGTCGTACGGTCCCGCGAGGACTCCGGTCGGTTACAGACCGAGGTCGCCCTCGAACTCGCCGGCCTCCAGGCGGGCCTTGACGTCGTTCAGGTAGCGGGCGGCGTCCGCGCCGTCGACCAGCTGGTGGTCGTACGACAGGGTCAGGTACGCCATGTCGCGGATCGCGATCGTCTCACCCAGGTCCGGGTGGTTGATCACCATCGGGCGGCGCACGGTGGCGCCGATGCCCAGCTCGGCGACCTGCGGGTAGTTCACGATGATCGTGTCGAACAGCGCACCGCGCGAGCCGGTGTTGCTGATCGTGAACGTGCCGCCGGACAGGTCGTCCGGGCTGATCTTCTTGTTGCGGACCTTGCCGGCCAGCTCGGCGGTCTTCTTGGCGATGCCCGCCAGGCTCAGGTCGCCGGCGCCCTTGATGACCGGGACCATCAGGCCCTGCTCGGAGTCGACCGCGATGCCGATGTTCTCGGCGTCGTGGTAGGTGACCGTGCCATCGTCGTTGATCTTGGCGTTGACGACCGGGTGGGCCTTCAGCGCCTCGGCGGCGGCCTTGACGAAGAACGGCATCGGCGAGAGCTTGACGCCCTCGCGGGCCAGGAAGGACTCCTTGGCCCGGGCCCGCAGCTTCATGATCTTGGTGACGTCCACCTCGACCACGGTCGACAGCTGCGCCTGGCTGTGCAGGGCCTTCATCATGTTGTCGGCGATGACCTTGCGGATGCGCGACATCTTGACGGTCTGCCCGCGCAGCGCGGCGGCGGCGGCCGGCACCGTGACACCCGCGGACGGGGCGGGCGCGGTCGGCGCGGCAGCGGCGGCCTTGACGGCCTCGGCGGCGGCCAGGACGTCCTGCTTGCGGATACGGCCACCGACACCGGTGCCCTTGACCGAGGCCAGGTCCACGCCGTTCTCGGCCGCGAGCTTGCGGACCAGCGGGGTCACGTACGCGCCCTCGTCGGTCGGCGCCGTGGCCGAGGGGGCGGCGGCCGGAGCCGGAGCCTGCGGGGCGACCGGGGCGGGCGCCGCGGGGGCCGGAGCCACCGGGGCCGGAGCGGCTACGGGGGCGGGCGCCGGGGCCGGAGCGGCGACCGGGGCGGGCGCCGGGGCCGGAGCGGCGACCGGGGCGGGCGCCGGGGCCGGAGCGGCGACCGGGGCGGGAACCGCGGGGGCAGGAGCCGGAGCGGCGGGGGCCGGGGCGGCCGCGGGGGCGGTACCCGCGGCACCGATGACGGCGAGCCGGGCGCCGACCTCGGCGGTCTCGTCCTCGCCGACCAGGATCTCCAGCAGGGTGCCGGCGGCGGGCGACGGGATCTCGGTGTCGACCTTGTCGGTGGAGACCTCGAGCAGCGGCTCGTCGGCCTCGACGGTCTCGCCGACCGACTTCAGCCAGCGGGTGACGGTGCCCTCGGTCACCGACTCGCCCAGCGCCGGCAGGAGCACCGGGGTGCCCTCGGCGGCGCCGGCCGGGGCCGGAGCGGGGGCGGGGGCCGCGGCGGCGGGTGCCGGAGCGGGGGCGGGGGCCTCCTGCACCGGAGCCGGCGCGGGCACCGCGGCGGCCGGGGCGGGAGCGGCAGCGGGGGCGCCCGTGCCGTCGTCGATGACGGCCAGCTCGGCGCCGACCTCCACCGTCTCGTCCTCGGCCACCTTGATGGACGAGAGGATGCCCGAAGCGGGCGCCGGGATCTCGGTGTCGACCTTGTCGGTCGACACCTCGAGCAGCGGCTCGTCGGCCTCGACGCGCTCACCCTCGGCCTTGAGCCAGCGGGTGACGGTGCCCTCGGACACGCTCTCGCCGAGCGCCGGCAGGGTTACGGAAACCGCCATGGTTTCGGTTGCTCCTAACGATCTGTGCGGATTGGTCTGCGTGTCCGTGGGTCAGTCGTGCGCGTGCAGCGGCTTGCCGGCCAGCGCCAGGTGAGCCTCGCCGAGCGCCTCGTTCTGCGTCGGGTGCGCGTGGATGAGCTGGGCGACCTCGGCGGGCAGGGCCTCCCAGTTGTAGACCAGCTGGGCCTCGCCGACCTGCTCGCCCATACGGTCGCCGACCATGTGGATGCCGACCACGGCGCCGTCGCGGACCTGGACGAGCTTGATCTCGCCCGCGGTCTTGAGGATCTTGCTCTTGCCGTTGCCGGCCAGGCTGTACTTCAGGGTGACGACCTTGTCGGCACCGTACAGCTCCTTGGCCTTGGCCTCGGAGATGCCCACGGAGGCGACCTCCGGGTGGCAGTACGTGACGCGCGGCACGCCGTCGTAGTCGATCGGCACGGTCTTCAGACCGGCCAGCCGCTCCGCAACGAGGATGCCCTCGGCGAAGCCGACGTGGGCGAGCTGCAGGGTCGGGACCAGGTCGCCGACCGCGGAGAGGGTGGGCACGTTGGTGCGCATGTACTCGTCGACCAGGACGTAGCCGCGGTCCATCGCGACCCCGGCCTCCTCGTAGCCCAGGCCCTGCGAGACCGGGCCGCGGCCGACGGCGACGAGCAGCAGCTCGGCCTCGAACTCCTTGCCGTCGGCGAGGGTGACCTTGACGCCGTCGGCAGTGTACTCGGCCTTGGAGAAGAAGGTGCCGAGGTTGAACTTGATGCCGCGCTTGCGGAAGGCGCGCTCCAGCAGCTTGGAGCTGTTCTCGTCCTCGACGGGCACGAGGTGGGGCAGGCCCTCGACGACCGTGACGTCGACACCGAAGGACTTCCACGCGGAGGCGAACTCGACGCCGATGACGCCGCCGCCGAGCACGATGGCGGACTTCGGGATGCGGTCCAGGACCAGCGCGTGGTCGGAGGAGATGATCCGGTTGCCGTCGATGGCCAGGCCCGGGAGCGACTTCGGCACGGAACCGGTCGCCAGGAGCACGTGTCGGCCGGTGTAGCGCTGGCCGTTGACGTCCACCGACGTCGGGGAGGACAGCCGGCCCTCGCCGGTCACGTAGGTGACCTTGCGGGAGGCCACCAGGCCCTGCAGACCCTTGTAGAGGCCCGCGATCACGTCGTCCTTGTACTTGTGCACCCCGGCGATGTCGATGCCCTCGAGGGTGGCCTTGACACCGAACTGCTCGGCCTCGCGGGCCTGGTCCGCGATCTCACCGGCGTGCAGCAGAGCCTTCGTGGGGATGCAGCCGCGGTGCAGGCAGGTGCCGCCGAGCTTGTCCTTCTCGATCAGCGCGACGTCCAGACCGAGCTGCGCCGCGCGGAGCGCTGCGGCGTAGCCGCCGCTACCGCCACCGAGGATCACTAGGTCGAAAACGGTGCTGGCGTCGTTCGCCACGTCACGTCCTCCATGCATGGATACGCCGGAGCCGGTCCGTCATGACCGGGCGGCGGCTTTTGTTCGGCCGCTTCTGTTAAACGGGGCCCTGTCGTGCCGAGACAACATCTTCGCACTTGTTCGGGGCGGACGAGGCACCGGGCCGGGGTGTGAGACGTACGGAACGTCCCTGGCCGGCACTACTCGCCGGTATCCCTTGCGAAATACGGCAGCACATTGTCCCTTTGCTCGCTCTTGGCGAACGCGTACGGCCCCGGATGCCATACCCGGGGCCGTACCGAATGTGCCGAGGCTTACACCGTGGCTAGAACAGCTCGCCCTCGCCGGCCTTCTCGGCCAGCCGCACCAGGGTGCGCACGGCGGAGCCGGTACCACCCTTGGGGGTGTAACCGAACGGGCCGGACTCGTTGAAGGCGGGGCCCGCGATGTCCATGTGGGCCCAGGTGATGCCCTCGCCGACGAACTCCTTCAGGAACAGGCCGGCCGCCAGGCCGCCGCCCATGCGCTCGCCCATGTTCGCGATGTCGGCGGTGGGGGAGTCCATCGCCTTGCGCAGGTCGGCCGGGAGCGGCATCGGCCAGGACTGCTCGCCGACCTCGCCCGCGGTCTCGTGCACGGCGGTGCGGAAGTCGTCGTCGTTGGACATGACGCCGAAGATGCGGTTGCCGAGCGCCAGCACCATGGCACCGGTCAGGGTCGCCACGTCGATGATCGCGTCCGGCGTCTCCTCCGAGGCGCGGGTGATCGCGTCGGCCATCACCAGGCGGCCCTCGGCGTCGGTGTTGAGCACCTCGACGGTCTTGCCGCTGTACATCTTCAGCACGTCGCCGGGACGGGCGGCGGCGCCGGACGGCATGTTCTCGGCGAGCGCGAGCCAGCCGGTGACGGTGACGGGCAGGCCCAGGCGCGCGGCGGCGACCACGGTGGAGAACACGGCGGCGGCGCCGCTCATGTCGCACTTCATGGTCTCGTTGTGGCCGGCCGGCTTCAGGGAGATGCCGCCCGAGTCGTAGGTGATGCCCTTGCCGACCAGCGCGAGGTGCTTCGCGTCGCGGCCCTTGCCGCCGCTGTAGACGACCTTCACCAGGCGGGGCGGGTTCGCCGAGCCCTGGCCGACGCCCATGATGCCGCCGTAGCCGCCCTTGATGAGCGCCTTCTCGTCCAGCACCTCGACCTTGAGGCCGTGCTCCTTGGCGGCCTCCTGCACGAGGGTGGCGAAGACCTTGGGGGTGAGGTCGTTCGGCGGCATGTTGATCAGGTCGCGGGAGCGGTTGACCTCCTCGGCGATGACCGTGGCGCGCTCGGCGGCGGCCTTGAAGGCCTTGTCGCGCGGCTTGGCGCCGACCAGCGCCACCTCGGCCAGCGGCGCCTTGCCGTTGGCCGCCTGGTACGTGGTGAACGCGTACGCACCCAGCAGCGCGCCCTCGGCGATCGCCTGGGCGGCCGCGGCGTCCTCCACCGGCAGCGCGAGGGCGGCCTTCTTGGAGCCGGCCAGGGTGCGGGCGGCGACACCGGCCGCCCTGCGCAGCACCTCGGTGTCGAAGCCGGCACCGTCGACAGGGGCCTCACCGAGGCCGACCGCCAGCACGACCGGTGCCTTCAGCCCGGCCGGGGCGGGGAGTTTGGTCACCTCGCCCTCAGCGCCCGAGGCGCCCAGCGTCCCGAGCGTCACGGCGAGCCGGCCGTCGAAGGCCTGGTCGACCGCCTCCGCCCCGGGGGCGACCTCGGGGCCCTTCGTCCCCTTGGTCACGCCGACGACGACGGCGTCCGCGCGCAGCGCCGCGGCGGAGGAAGTGCTGAGAGTCAGTGCAGTCACGGTGATGGAGATCCTGTTCCTTCAGAGGCCCGAATTCTTGGCACCGGGCATCGCCCGGCGGCGCGGGGCGGGGTGCAGGACCGACTTTACGCTCACTCCTGACACTTCCGCCCGCGGTGTGCGCCCCGAGCCCGAAGGCGCGGGTTTTCCCTATCCCGTGCCCCTGCCCACGGCCAGCACGACGAGGGCCGCGGTGCACGCCGTCTCGCACAACGCGCCGAAGACGTCGCCCGTGACACCGCCCAGCCGGACCCGGCAGCGCCGCAGCAGCAACTCCGCGGCGCCCAGGGCGAGCAGGGCCGCCGCGGCGAACTGCGCGGCGGCGTACGGGCCGAACGGCAGGCCCGCCGCTGCGCAGAGCGCCACCACCGCGCCGGCCACCCCCCACGCCGCCCGCGCCGGGACCGCCCCTGCCACCGCCGCGCCCAGGCCCTCCGGCCGGGCCGCGGGCACCCCTTCCCGGCAGGCGAGCGTCATGGCGGTGCGGGCCGCCACCGACGCCACCGCGAAACCGGCCGCCCCGCGGGCCCACGAGGTCCCGTACGCCCCGGCCAGCGCGGCGACTTGGCCGAGCAGGACCAGGACCAGGGTCAGCACGCCGAAGGGCCCGATGTCCGACTGCCGCATGATGCGCAGCGCGTCCTCGGCGGGCCGGCCGCTGCCCAACCCGTCGGCGGTGTCCGCGAGCCCGTCCAGATGCAGTCCCCGGGTGAGCGCGGCGGGCACCGCGACCGTGCCGGCCGCGGCGAGCAGCGGTCCGCAGCCGAGCAGCAGCAGCACCCCGCCGGCGGCCGCCGCGAACAGCCCGACGACCAGGCCGGCCAGGGGCGCGCACACCATCCCGGCCCGCGCCGCCGGGCGGTCCCAGCGGGTGACCCGCACGCGCAGCACGGTCAGGGTGCCGAAGGCGAACCGCAGTCCGTCGGCGGGGGTCGCGGCTGCGCGGCTGGCGGTCATGGCGTGCAGGCTAACGGCCGCTCCCTGACCGTATAGTGCGCATATCGGGCGGGACGGGAGCAATCGATATGGGCGACTGGTGGTACCGCAACATCATCGAGCCGGGAAAGCTGCCGCTGCTCCTCGCCCTGTTCGCCTTCGTCGCGACCTTCGTCATCACACGGACCATCACCCGCCTGATCCGCGCCGGGAAGGGCCCGTTCCGGAACATCTCCTCGGGCGGGACGCACATCCACCACGTGGTGCCCGGCATCATCCTCATGACGATCGGCGGCTTCGGGGCCGTGGCCAGTTCCACACAGGGGTTCGGGGCGGGGCTGGCGGCCGTGGTCTTCGGGATCGGGGCTGGGCTCGTGCTGGACGAGTTCGCGCTGGTGCTCTACCTGGACGACGTGTACTGGAGCGAGCGCGGCCGCAAGAGCGTGGAGGCCGTCGTGATCACGTTCTCCCTGGTGCTCATGCTGCTCGGCGGCCTCGCCCCCTTCGAGGTCAACTCGCTCTCCGCCGACCAGCAGCAGAGCCGTCTCACGGCGATCCTCACCATCGTCGTCAACTTCCTCTTCGTGCTGGCCGCCCTGGTGAAGGGCAAGCTC
Organism: Streptomyces sp. RLA123; assembly: GCF_056270165.1. NCBI lineage: Bacteria > Bacillati > Actinomycetota > Actinomycetes > Kitasatosporales > Streptomycetaceae > Streptomyces > Streptomyces sp. RLA123. The sequence goes on from NZ_JBWDOR010000003.1 coordinate 5,737,201, forward strand.
CGTACTGCCGTCGTCGGCGTCTTCGTGCCCTTCGTCGCCCTCGTCGGCGCGCTGCGGCTGGCCCGGCCGGACTCCCTGTGGGCGGAGCGGCTGTACGGGCGGCGCCCGAAGGCGGCACGCCGCGCGGAACTCCGCGCCGCCAAGAACGCCGCCCGCTGGCGCGGGCCGACGCGGCGCTTCCAGGACTGGCTCGGCGGCTTCACCGAGCGCTGATCCGGCCGGGGCCTGCGGTACAGGACACGCGCCGCATCGGCCGGCCCGCGCCTGCTGGGAGTTCCGCCGGGCGGTGGGCGGTGGGGTGCGTGCGGTCTTCGTCGGCGAGGTGAGGGCGCTGCGGTCGGTGTACGCCGGGGAGGTCGTCCGCCGCGGTTCGTGGGCCGGATCGGTCGGCGGCGCGCGCCGCATCGGCCGGCCCGCGCCTGCTGGGAGTTCCGCCGGGCGGTGGGCGGTGGGGTGCGTGCGATCTTCGTCGGCGAGGTGAGGGCGCTGCGGTCGGTGTACGCCGGGGAGGTCGTCCGCCGCGGTTCGTGGGCCGGATCGGTCGGCGGCGCGCGCCGCATCGGCCGGCCCGCGCCTGCTGGGAGTTCCGCCGGGCGGTGGGCGGTGGGGTGCGTGCGATCTTCGTCGGCGAGGTGAGGGCGCTGCGGTCGGTGTACGCCGGGGAGGTCGTCCGCCGCGGTTCGTGGGCCGGATCGGCGGCACCGGTCCGGCCCGCCACCGCGTGCCGCACCTGGGCCGGCGGCCGGTGCATCGCGAAGTTCGCCCGGACCTGTTCAAGGGTTCGGCGCGACCGCGTCCGCGTGCCGGATCACGGCAACCGGTGCGGATCCCGAGGCACGAAGCGGAGCAGGCCCGCCGCGCCCTTGGCATCGGCACACCGTCCACTGCCGCGGCGCGGACCTTCCGGTGACGCCTCGTCCGCTGCGTGCACCCGGCGAAGCGGGGCGGGTGACGCGGGGGTCCACCTGCCGCACGCTGCGCACGGCCGGCCGGTCGTGCCGGTCACGCGTCCGGGTCCGGGTCCGGGTCCGCCGAGGCCGTCAGGCCTCAGGGGCGCTCGGGCAGTTCCGCGGAGAGGGCCGCGGCCGCCTTGAGCAGCGGAAGCACCAGCAGCGCGCCCGTGCCCTCGCCGGCCGTCACCTTCAGGTCCAGCTGCGGTTCGATCGACAGCCGGTCCAGCGCCTTGGCCTGTCCCGGCTCCCCGCTCGTCTGCCCGGCCAGCCACCAGTCCGGCGCCCGGAAGGCGATGCGCTGCGCGACGAGCGCGCACGCCGCCGACACCACGCCGTCCAGGACCACGGGCAGCTTGCGCACCGCCGCCTGGAGCAGGAAGCCGGTGATCGCGGCCAGGTCCGCGCCGCCCACCGCGGCCAGCAGCTCCAACTGGTCGCCCAGCACCGGCCGTGCCCGGCGCAGCGCGTCCCGGATCGCCGCGCACTTGCGCATCCAGGCCACGTCGTCGATGCCGGAACCCCGGCCCGTCACCACGGACGCGTCCGTGCCGCAGAGCGCGGCGATCAGCACCCCGGCCACCGTGGTGCCGCCGACGCTCAGATCGCCGAGCAGAATCAGGTCGGTGCCGGAGTCCGCCTCCTCGTCGGCGACCGCCATGCCGGCACGGAACGCGGCCTCGGCCTCCTCGGCCGTCAGCGCGTCCTCGACGTCGATCCGGCCCGAGCCGCGCCGCACGCGGTGCGCCGTGACCTCGGCGGGCAGCTCCTCTGCCGGGGCGTCAACGCCGACGTCCACCACCCGGACCGCCGCGCCGTACTGACGCGCCAGCACGTTCACCGGCGACGCGCCGTCCAGGACCGCGCGGACCAGCTCCACGGTCGTGCCCGCCGGGCGCGCCGACACCTTCAGTGCCGCCACACCGTGGTCGGCCGCGAACAGCACCGCCTTGGGGTGTTCGATCGGCCGCACAATGGCCGCGCTCTGCGCCGCGGAGAGCCACTCCGCGAGCTCGGCCAGATTGCCCAGCGCCCCGGCCGGGCGCACCAGCCGCTGCCAGCGGTCGTGCGCGTCACGGCGTACGCCGGCGTCCGGGCGCTCCACGCGGGAGGCGAAGTCATCGAGATTCAGGCCGCTCACGGGATCGAACACTACCGTTCCGCCGGGCCCCGCGCCGAGGTCAGCCCCGCAGCGTCAGCGTCTGCCCGGCCACGACCAGCAGGACGTGCTCCGATTCGCCGGCCACCATCGCGTTCAGGCGGCCCAGTTCGTCACGGAAACGGCGCCCGCTCGCGGTGGCCGGGACCACGCCGGAGCCCACCTCGTTGCTCACGGCGACCACGGTCCGCCGGGTGGCGCGCCACGCCGCAGTCAACTCCTGCACGCGACCGCGCAGTTCGTGCTCGGCGCGGGCCGCCCAGCGCGTGTCGTCCCAGGCGCCGGCCTCGTCCATCGCGTGCGTCAGCCACAGCGACAGGCAGTCGATCAGCAGCGCCGGGCCTGCGTCCTGTGCGAGGAGCGGCACCAGGTCGCAGGTCTCCAGCGTCCGCCAGCCGCCCGGCCGCCGCTCGCGGTGCAGCGCCACGCGCCGCGCCCACTCCTGGTCCTCGTCCCGTGTCCCGCCGGTGGCCACGTAGAGCACGTCGGGGAAGGCCCACAGCCGCCGCTCGGCCTCCGCCGACTTGCCCGAACGGGCCCCTCCCAGTACGAGGGTGCGGCGCGGGACGTCCGGCACCTCGTGGAAGTCGCCGACGGCCAGCGTCGTCCCGTCCGGCACCGCGCGGGCCCCCAGCGCGGCCAGTCGGCGGCGCGTCTCCGGGCCGGGGTGCACCGCGTGGTCCAGGTGCACGGCGACCACGTCCGTCGTGCCGGTGACCGCTCCCGCGGCACGCAGCCGGGCCAGCGCGTCGGGCCGCGCCACGACGTCCAGCAGCACCGTCCCGTAGGGCCGTTCCGTCTCCGCCGGTCCCGCCGGGCCGCACTCCGGCGGCAGGTACAGCAGCCGCCCGCCCGACGGCGCGGCCACCTCGTACCCGGCCCCGGGCGCGTCCACCGGCACCGACCGCACCCGGTGCCCCGTCGGCAGCGTCACCTCCTGCCCGGCGGGCAGCCGCGCCGGGGCGGGCAGTCCCGGCGGGATCTCCACCGCGGGCCCGTCGTGCGGATGCGACAGCAGCACCTGCAGCACGCCGGTCAGCGAGTGCCCCGAACGGGCGGCCGCCAGCGCCACGCCGGGCGTCAGATCGAGCAGCAGCACCCCGTCCACGAGGACGGAGGTGGCCGCCCGCGCCCGCTCGCCCACCGCCACCGCGCACGCAGCACACGGGCAGCCGGGCAGCGGCAGGCCCTCGGGGCCCCCGGTGCCGAGAAGTGTCAGTTCCACGTCCCGATTCTTTCGCGTCCGCGCACGCTACGCTGCCGGGCAGGCACCCCCAGGGACGAGGAGACGGACATGGCGTGGACCTGGCGTTTCGAGAAGACCGACGGCACGGAGGTCGCACCCGCCGTCGAGCCCGAGGAGTTCACCACACAGGGCGACGCCGAGTCCTGGATCGGCGAGGTCTGGAAGGACCTGCTCCAGGGCGGCGCCGACCAGGTCGTCCTCTTCGAGGACTCCACCAAGATCTACGGCCCCATGAGCCTCCACGGCGACGAGTAGCCGGGCGCCGTCGCGCCCGCGGCGTGGAGGGCGCGACCGCGCCCTCCACGCCGGGTTCCGCCGGGCTTCCTCAGAGCTCGCCCAGTGTCACGGCGACCGTCTTCTCGTTGCCGTCGCGCACAAAGGTGACGTCCACCTTCTTGCCCGGAGCGGACGGGGCCAGGGCCTCGGAGAGCGCCTGGGAGGTCTGGATCTCGGTGTTGCCCACGCCGATGATGATGTCGCCGGGCTCGATGCCCGCCTTGTCGGCCGGGCCGTTCTTCACGACGGAGATGACGGCGACTCCGGCCGGGGTGAAGTCCGGCCCGAGCACGGTGCGGCCGGTGACGCCGAGGGCGGCCCGCCCGGACGAGGTGACCTTGCCGTTCTTGATGATCTGGTCGGCGATGCGGGTGATCGTCGACGAGGGGATGGCGAAGCCGATGCCCGGCGCCGAGTTGCTCCCGTTTCCGGAGGTCGGGTTGACCGCCCCCAGGGTGGGGATGCCGATGATCTCGCCGGAGAGGTTGACCAGCGCGCCGCCGCTGTTGCCCGGGTTGATGGGCGCGGAGGTCTGCACCAGGTTGGCGATGGTGGCCCCGGGGGCGCCGCCTGCCGCGGTCTCGGTGACGGTGCGGCCCAGCGCGGAGACGATGCCCTGGGTGACGCTGCCGCTGAGCCCCAGCGGGCTGCCCATGGCGAGCGCGATCTGCCCGACCTCGACCTTCGCGGAGTCCGCGAAGCGGGCCGCGCGCAGGTCGGACGGCGGCTTTTCGAGGGCGATCACCGCGAGGTCCTGCTCCGGGTAGCTCGCGACCAGCGTGGCCTTCAGCGGCTCGTTGCCGTTGGCCAGGGTCACCTGGAAGGTGGTGTTCTTCCCGACGACATGGGCGTTGGTGACGATGTGGCCCTTGGTGTCGTAGACGATGCCGGAGCCGAGCTCCTCCGACGTCGTGATCTGCACGACCGAGGGCAGCACGTTCCGGACCACGTCCTGGTAGTTGTCCTGGAGGTCGCGGGCGCCGGACGCCTCCGAGACCTCCGGCGCCGCGGACGTCTTCGCCGCGGGGGACTGGGGTGAGGAGGGCGAGCCGGAGGTGCATCCGGCGAGCATCACAAGCGTCGCGGTCGCCGCGCACAGTGCCCCGAGCGTCCGTCGGGAGGTCGGCATGGAATCGGTCATGCCGGAAGTGTCGCTTTCGGCGCACTGTGTGGCGTGCAGCCCGCCCCGGTCAGTCCCGTACGCCGCACAGATGCAGCAGTGCCGCCACCGAGCGGTACGGATCGGTGCGTCCGGCGAGCTCCTCGGCCGCGAGTAGTTCCTCCTGCACCTCGGCCGGCGCGGTGCTGTCGCCGTCCGGAGCGGTGTCGGTGAAGACCCGCACCCCGTACCAGGCGTGGAGCGGCGCCCCGATGCCGCTCAGGGTGGCGGTGAGGGCGGCGAGCCGGTCGGCGCGGGCGGTGACTCCCAGCCGGTTGGTGTACGTGGCGTGACCGCCCGAGAGCGCGGCCAGCGCGGCCGTCCAGTCGCCCTGCAGCCCGGGCCGCATCGCCAGCGCGTCGGCGTTCCGCACCAGCAGGGAGAGCAGCCCGCCCGGGGCCAGTACGCGGGCCAGTCCCGCGAGCATCGGGTCGGGCTCGGGCACGTACATGAGCACCCCGTGGCAGAGCACCACGTCGAAGCTGCCCGGCCCGAAGTGCCGGCCGGTCTCCCGGCCGTCGCCCTCGATCAGCGTGACGCGCTCGCGTATGCCCTCGGGCTCGATGGCCAGCGCCTCACGCAGCGCGGCGGCCATCGCCGGATCGGCCTCCAGGCCGGTGATGAGGTGGCCGGCGCGGGCCAGCCGCAGCGCCTGGGTGCCCTGGCCGGGGCCGACGTCGAGGACGCGCAGCCGCCGGCCCACCGGGAAGCGGGCCGTGATCTGCTCGTCGAGCTGTCGTGCCACCAGTTCCTGGCGCACCGTGTTCCGGAGCCCGCCCAGCCTGTCCAGCCATCGGCCGGAGACGGAGGCGAACCCGCCGTCCGCGCTCAGAACTGCTTCGTGCCGCGCTTGACCTGCGGCTTGGGCAGGCGCAGGCGGCGCATCTGGAGGGACCGCATCAGCGCGTAGGCGACGGCGCCCCGGGTGTTCTGGTCCGGGAAGCGCTTGGCCAGCTCGCGGCGCAGGAGCAAACCGCTGACGGCCGAGTCGACGACGATCAGCACGATCACCACCAGCCACAGCAGCAGCGAGAGGTTCTTCAGCGCCGGGCTCGGCACCACGCTCAGCACGAGGATGACCACGGCCAGCGGCAGGAAGAACTCGGCGGCGCGGAAGCGGGAGTCCACGTAGTTGCGGGCGTACTTGCGCACCGGGCCCTTGTCACGCACGGGCAGGTAGCGCTCGTCGCCGTTCATCAGCGCCTCGCGCTGCCTGGACATGTCGGAGCGGCGCGCGTCGCGCGCCTGCTTGGTCGCCGCCTTGCGGTCGCCCGGCGCGGTCACGACCTTGCGCCGCTGGGTCTGGGCGTCGCTGCGCTTGGGGGTGGGGCGGCCCTTGGGGGCCTGCGGGTCACGGGCCAGCTGGTCCCCGACCACCGTGGTGGCTGAGGCCTGCTCATCTTGAGAACGACGTCGGAACACAGCACCAAGGTTACGTGGTCGCCGGCCGGACCCCCAGCCCCTCACCTACTCCCTGGGCCTGAGGTCACCGAACTGTGATCGTTCTCAAGGATGAGCGCATCCACAACAGAACAGTGGGGTAATGGAACCACGCCCCGTACTGTGGGGTCTGTAGATGGTGTGCCGGCCAGCCGACTGAAGGGGGCGCGCGAGGCCCATGAGCGGTGTCATGAAGCGGATGGGGATGATCTTCCGCGCGAAGGCCAACAAGGCCCTTGACCGGGCCGAGGATCCGCGCGAGACCCTCGACTACTCGTACCAGAAGCAGCTGGAGCTGCTGCAGAAGGTACGCCGGGGGGTGGCGGACGTCGCGACGTCCCGCAAGCGTCTGGAGCTGCAGCTGAACCAGCTGCAGCAGCAGTCCGCGAAGTACGAGGACCAGGGCCGCAAGGCGCTGGCCCTGGGCCGTGAGGATTTGGCCCGCGAGGCGCTGTCGCGCCGGGCCGCGCTGCAGCAGCAGGTCACCGACCTGGAGACGCAGCACCAGACCCTCCAGGGCGAGGAGGAGAAGCTCACCCTTGCCGCCCAGCGGCTGCAGGCCAAGGTGGACGCCTTCCGTACCAAGAAGGAGACCATCAAGGCCACCTACAGTGCCGCCAAGGCCCAGACCCAGATCGGCGAGGCCTTCTCCGGCATCTCCGAGGAGATGGGCGACGTCGGCCTGGCGATCCAGCGGGCCGAGGACAAGACCGAGCAGCTGCGCGCCCGCGCGGGCGCGCTGGACGAGCTGCTGGCCTCCGGCGCCCTGGACGACCCGACCGGCATCGCCAAGGACGACATCCAGGCCGAGCTCGACCGGCTGTCCGGCGGCAGTGACGTGGAGCTGGAACTGCAGCGCATGAAGGCGGAGCTGGCCGGGGGTTCCCCGCAGCAGGCCCTCGAGAGCGGACAGCCCGGCCAGACGGGCCGGCAGCAGGCGCAGCCCCAGGACCAGCCGCGTTTCGACAAGCAGTGACCGGCAGTGGGAAGAAGCGTTGAGGCACCCCTGAGGAGGGCGTCGTGATCGTAAGGATCATGGGGGAGGGCCAGGTGACGGTGGCGGAGAGCCACCTCGCCGAACTCAACAAGCTCGACGACGAGCTCCTGGCCGAGATGGAGAGCGGCGACGAGGCCGCGTTCCGGCGCACGCTGACCGCACTCCTCGACGCGGTCGGCAGGCTCGGCACACCGCTTCCGGACGACTCCCTGGAGCCGTCCGAGCTGATCCTGCCGCGCCCGGACGCCACCTTGGAGGAGGTCCGGGCGATGCTGCGGTCGGGGTCCCCCCAGACGGAGTCCGGTGGAGGCCTCATCCCCGGCTGACGCGGCCGACCCGAGCGCACCCGACCGTGCCCCGGCCCCGGTTCCGTACCGGGCCGGGGCACGGTCGTCCCGTCGGGCCCGTACCGTTGGTGAGCGTGCAGCATCGTTCCATGCGGGACCGGGCCCGCCTGTGGCCGACGGCCCACCCCGTCGCCCTCGACGCCGGCCTTGCGGCCGTGGTCCTGTCGATCATCCTCGGCAACATGTTCATCGGGCCGCACGCGGAGCGGTACAACGCCTCCGCCACCGACATCGTGCTCAGCGTCGTCGCCTGTGCGGCCCTGCTGCTGCGCCGCCGCAGCCCCCTGGGCGTGCTGGTGTTCACCGGCGCCGTCACCGTCGTCTACCTGCTCACCGCGAGCGGCGACAGCCGGGGCCCGGTGGCCGGCGCCGTCGTCGTCGCGCTGTACTCCGCCTCCGCCCGTACCGACCGCGCCACCACCTTCCGCATCGGCCTCGCCTCGTGCCTGGTGCTGACCGCCGTCGCCATGCTCTTCGGGGCCAGGCCCTGGTACTCCGCCGAGAACATCGCCCTGTTCGCCTGGTCCGGCATGGCCGCCGCGGCCGGTGAGGCAACCCGCAGCCGGCGGGCCTACATCATCGCCGTCGAGGAGCGGGCCGAGCGCGCGGAACGGACCCGGGAGGAGGAGGCCAAGCGGCGCGTCGCGGAGGAGCGCATGCGCATCGCCCGCGAGCTGCACGACGTGGTCGCCCATCACATCGCCCTGGTCAACGTCCAGGCGGGCGTCGCCGCCCACGTCATGGACACCCGGCCCGACCAGGCCAAGCAGGCGCTCGCCCACGTCCGCGAGGCCAGCCGATCGGCCCTGGACGAGCTGCGCGCCACCGTAGGGCTGCTCCGCCAGTCCGGCGATCCCGCGGCGCCCATGGAACCCGCGCCGGGACTCGGCGTCCTGGACCAGCTCGTCGAGGGCTTCCGGCGTGCCGGGCTGCCGGTCGACATCGCCGAGGACGGCGCAGGCATGCTGCCGGCGACCGTCGACCTGACCGCCTACCGGCTGATCCAGGAGTCGCTGACCAACGTCCACAAGCACGCCGGCCGGGGTGCGCGGGCCGAGGTGCGGATCGCCCGCGCCGCCGGCGCCCTGGAGGTCACCGTCGTGGACCGCGGCGGCCGTCCCGCCGCCGTTGTCCCCGCCCCGGCCGACCCCGGTGGCGGGCACGGCCTCATCGGCATGCGGGAGCGCGCCGCGGCCCTCGGCGGTACCTGCGAGGCCGGTCCCTGCCCGGACGGCGGGTTCCGCGTGCACGCCCGGCTGCCACTGGCGGTGACCGCTTGAGCAGGGCATCCGGCGGGCAGTGGGAGGATGCCCCCATGATCAGGGTGCTGCTCGCGGACGACCAGGCGCTGCTGCGGGGCGCGTTCCGCGTCCTCGTGGAGTCCGAGCCGGACATGGAGGTCGTCGGGGAGGCGTCCGACGGCGCGGAGGCGATCGTGATGGCCCGCAGCACGCGGGCCGACGTCGTGCTCATGGACATCCGGATGCCCGGCACGGACGGCCTGGCCGCGACCCGGGCGATCACCGGCGACGAGGACCTGGTGGGAGTGGCGGTGCTGGTCCTGACCACCTTCGAGGCCGACGAGTACGTGGCCCAGGCGCTGCGCGCCGGCGCCGCCGGATTCCTCGGCAAGGGCGCCGAGCCCGACGAGCTGCTGGGCGCGATCCGCACCGTCGCCGCCGGCGACGCGCTGCTGTCGCCGTCCGCGACGAAGAGCCTGATCGGGCAGTTCCTTGCGCAGGCCGGCACACCGTCCCGCCCGGCCCCCGAGCTCGACGCGCTCACCGCCCGCGAGCGCGAGGTGCTGATCGAGGTCGCGATGGGCCTGCCGAACGACGAGATCGCCGAACGCCTCGGCGTGAGCCCGCTCACCGTCAAGACCCATGTGAACCGCACCATGGCCAAGCTGGGCGCCCGCGACCGCGCTCAGCTGGTCGTGGCGGCGTACGAGTCCGGCCTGGTGCGCCCGGCCGGGCGCTGAACTACGCCCGGCGCCGTACCGCAGCCGCAGTACGCGACCACCGCACACCACGACCTCGGAGTGAGGAAACCCCCCTTCCGGACAGGGGAAGCTGGGGTGGTCTGATGACCGATATCTGTATCCGCATCCTCTGACCCAGAGAAGAGACCGCACCACGATGTCCTGGCTGTCCAGAATCAGCCTCGCCCAGCGCGCCCTGATCGCGCTCATGGCCGTGGTCGCCGTCGTATTCGGCGCGATCGCGATACCTTCGCTCAAGCAGCAGCTGCTGCCCTCCATCGATCTGCCCATCGTCTCGGTGATCACGACCTTCCAGGGTGCCTCGCCCGACGTCGTCGAGAAGCAGGTCGTCGAGCCGATCGAGGACGGCATCAAGGGTGTCGACGGGATCACCGGCATCACCTCGACGGCCAGCGAGGGCTCGGCCGTGATCATGGCCCAGTTCGACTACGGCAACGACAGCGACAAGCTGGTGGCCAACGTCCAGCAGGCCGTGAACCGGGTCTCCTCGCGTCTGCCGGAGGCCGCGGACCCGCAGGTCGTAGCCGGCTCGACCGACGACATCCCGACCGTCGTGCTCGCCGCCACCTCCACCGGGCTGGACCAGCAGGCGCTCGCCGACGGCCTGGACCGCTCCGTGGTCCCCGCGCTGCAGGACATCGACGGCGTCGGCCAGGTCACCGTCACCGGCGTCCAGGACCAGGTCGTCACGGTCACCCCGGACGACGCGAAGCTCGCCAGGGCCGGGATCGGCGCGGCCGCCGTGGTGCAGGCGCTGCAGGCGGGCGGCCACCCGGTGCCCGCCGGTTCCTTCGACGAGAACGGCAAGAGCCGTACCGTCCAGGTCGGCGGCGAGTACGCCTCGCTGGACGAGATCAAGGACCTGCGCGTCCCGGCGGCCGGCAAGCCCGTGCGGCTCGGTGACATCGCCACCGTCGTCGAGGCGCCGGACGCCACCGACTCCATCACGCGCACCGACGGCGAGCCGAGCCTCGGCATCGCCGTCACCATGACCCAGGACGGCAGCGCCGTCGCGGTCTCCACGGCGGTCAAGGACAAGCTGGCGGACATGGCGCGGGACCTCGGCAAGGGCGCGAAGCTCACCGTCGTCAGCGACCAGGGTCCGGCGGTCTCCAAGTCGATCCACGGCCTGACCACCGAGGGCCTGCTGGGCCTGCTCTTCGCGGTCCTCGTCATCCTGGTCTTCCTGGCGTCGCTGCGCTCGACACTGGTGACCGCGCTCTCCATCCCGCTGTCGGTCGTGCTGACACTGATCGTGCTGTGGACCCGCGACCTGTCCCTCAACGTCCTCACGCTGGGCGCGCTGACCATCGCCATCGGCCGGGTCGTCGACGACTCCATCGTGGTGCTGGAGAACATCAAGCGGCACCTGGCCTACGGCGAGGAGAAGCACTCGGCGATCATCACCGCCGTGCGCGAGGTCTCCGGCGCGGTCACCGCGTCCACGCTCACCACGGTCGCGGTCTTCCTGCCGATCGGCCTGGTCGGCGGCCTGGTCGGGGCGCTGTTCGGCTCCTTCTCGCTGACCGTCGCGGCCGCGCTGCTCTCCTCGCTGCTGGTCTCGCTGACGGTCGTGCCGGTGTTCTCGTACTGGTTCCTCAAGCCCCCGGCCGACGCCGGCACGGTGGACCCGGACGAGATCCGCCGGGCGGCGGAGGCGAAGGAGGCCGGCAGCCTCCTGCAGCGGCTGTACGTCCCGGTGCTGCGCTTCGCCACGCGCCGCCGCATCACCAGCGTCGTGATCGCGGTCGCGGTGCTGCTGTGCACCTTCGGGCTGGTCCCGCTGCTGAAGACCAACTTCTTCGACCAGGGCGACCAGGACACCCTGACGGTCAAGCAGCAACTCGCGCCGGGCACCAGCCTGAAGACCTCCGACGCCGCGGCCGGCAAGGTCGAGAAGCTGCTGGGAAGCATCGACGAGGTCAAGGACTACCAGGTCACCGTCGGTTCCTCCGGCTTCCTGGCGGCCTTCGGCGGCGGTACCGGCGCCAACCAGGCCAGCTTCCAGGTCCGTCTGAAGGACGCCGGCGACACCGCCGCCGCCCTGGACAAGATCCGCGCCGGCCTGAAGACGCTCGACGGCGCCGGAACCACCTCGGTCTCCGCGGGCGGCGGCTTCGGCAGCCAGAACCTGTCGGTCGTGGTGAAGGCCGCCGACGGCGACACCCTGGCCAAGGCCGCCGACCAGGTCCGCGCCGCCGTGGCCGGACTGGACGACGTCACCGACGTCACCAGCGACCTCGCGCAGTCCGTGCCCCGGATCGAGGTCCACGCCAAGCAGGCCGAGGCCGCGAAGTACGGCCTCAACGACACCACCATCGGTGCCGCCGTCACCCAGGCCGTGAAGGGCACGAGTGTCGGCAAGGCGGTGCTGGACGACACCGAGCGCGATGTGCGGGTCACCTCCGAGCAGGGCGCCACGACCCTCGCCGGGCTCAAGGCGCTCACCATCGAGACCCCCGTGGGCTCGGTGAAGCTGGACAAGGTCGCCGACGTGGTGGAGGCCCCCGGGCCGGTGCAGAAGACCCGGATCGACGGCGCGCGGGCGGCGACGATCACGGCGACGCCGACGGGCGACAACACCGGCGCCGTCAGCACCGCGCTGCAGGCGAAGATCAAGGCGCTCGACCTCCCCAAGGGCGCGACCGCCGAGATCGGCGGCGTCTCCTCGGACCAGGGCGACGCCTTCTCGGGGCTCGCGCTGGCGATGCTCGCCGCCGTCGCCATCGTCTTCATGCTGCTGGTCGGCACCTTCCGCAGCCTGATCCAGCCGCTGGTGCTGCTGGTGTCGATCCCGTTCGCCTCGACCGGCGCCATCGGCCTGCTGCTCATCACCGGCACCCCCCTGGGTGTGCCGTCACTGATCGGCATGCTGATGCTCATCGGCGTCGTGGTGACCAACGCGATCGTGCTGATGGACCTCATCAACCAGTACCGTGCGCAGGGTTACGGCGTGGTGGAGGCGGTCATCGAGGGTGGCCGGCACCGTCTGCGGCCGATCCTGATGACGGCGCTGGCGACCATCTTCGCGCTGCTGCCGATGGCCCTCGGGGTCACCGGTGAGGGCGGCTTCATCGCCCAGCCGCTCGCCGTGGTCGTCATCGGCGGTCTGCTCTCCTCGACGCTGCTCACGTTGCTGCTCGTGCCGACCCTCTACACGATGGTCGAGCTCCGCAAGGAGCGGCGGGCCAAGCGGAAGGCGCTCAAGCGGGCCGCGAAGGCGGGCGGTTCCGGCGCGGGCGAGGCCGAGCAGACGCCCGAGCTGACCAAGGTCTGACACCTGTGAGCAGGGCCTGACGACGAAGGGGCCAGGGGCGAACGCCCCTGGCCCCTCCGTCCGTTGCGGCCGCGCAGGGCTCTCACCCGAAGAATCCCGAGGGGATGTACGGCTCCGGCGGCCGCATTCCGCGCAGGCAGATCCAGCCTGACGTGCTGAGTTCCAGGCCCGCCGTCAGGCCGACGTCCACCGCCCACTGCTGCTCGGCCGTCAGATTGCCGACCTGTGCCGGGGTGCCCTCGGGCAGGCTCAGCAGCGCGGCCGTGAGCAGCCGGGTCGCGAGTCTGCGGGAGGTGGCGGCGAGCAGCCGTACGTTCCCGTACCGGTCGACGTAGCAGTAGCCGCTGCCGGCCAGGTCGTCGACCACCAGCAGGCCGCTCTCGGTGAGCAGTTGGTCGTGGTCGGGGCCGTGGGCGCCGCCCCGGGTGCGCCGGTCCACGGAGTCCATCATGTCGCGGTGCTTGGCCGACCCCTCGTGCACCGCCCCGTCCGGCGCCGGCAGGTCGCCCTTGCGGACGGCACCCTCCAGGCGCATCGCCGGGTGCAGCGCGAAGCCCGCCCGGCGGTAGGTCGCCGCCGCCCGCGCGTCGGGGGAGCTGCAGATGATGCCGCGCAGGCAGCCGCGCCCGTATGCGAGGGCGGCCGCGAGCAGTTCGCGCCCGACCCCCTGGCGCTGCGCGGACGGCAGCACGGCTAAGAGCGACAGCCCCCATGTCCCCTCGCGGCGCGTCGACATGGAGACGCCCAGCGGCATGCCGGAGGTCTCGTCCACGGCCAGCCAGCAGCCACCGGGGTCGGTGCGCGCGACGTACCGGTTGCGGCGGTGCAGCAGAGCGGCCAGCTCGGGGGGCATCTCCTCGGGCGGGCCGCCGCTGGGCAGTGCGTCGGAGGCGCCGAACGCGGCGGCGGCCACGACCGCTATCGCGTCGGCGTCCTCCTCGGAGTCGCGGAGAGGGCGAAGGATCATGCGCCCATCCTGCCCGTTACGGCAGGGCGAGCATCCGCTCCAGCGCGAGCTTGGCGAAGTGCTCGGTCTCCTTGTCGACTTGGATGCGGTTGACGACCTTGCCGTCGGCCAGGGACTCCAACGTCCACACCAGGTGCGGCAGGTCGATCCGGTTCATCGTCGAGCAGAAGCAGACGGTCTTGTCCAGGAAGACGATCTGCTTGTCCGGGTGCGCCTTGGCCAGCCGGCGCACGAGGTTGAGCTCGGTGCCGATCGCCCAGGACGAGCCGGCCGGGGCCGCATCGAGCGCCTTGATGATGTACTCGGTCGAGCCGACCTGGTCGGCCGCGGCCACGACCTCGTGCTTGCACTCGGGGTGCACCAGGACGTTGACGCCGGGGATGCGGGCGCGGACGTCCTCGACCGACTCCAGCGAGAAGCGGCCGTGCACCGAGCAGTGGCCGCGCCACAGGATCATCCGGGCGTCGCGCAGCTGCTCGGCGGTGAGGCCGCCGTTGGGCTTGTGCGGGTTGTAGACGACGCAGTCCTCCAGGGAGAAGCCCATGTCGCGGACGGCGGTGTTGCGGCCGAGGTGCTGGTCGGGGAGGAAGAGGACCTTGTTCTCCCGGCCCTCGCCCTGCTCGAAGGCCCACTCCAGGGCACGCTTGGCGTTGCTGGAGGTGCAGATCGTGCCGCCGTGCCGGCCGGTGAACGCCTTGATGTCCGCGGAGGAGTTCATGTACGAGACGGGCACGGTGACGTCGGCGACGCCGGCTTCGGTGAGCACGTCCCAGCACTCGGCGACCTGCTCGGCGGTGGCCATGTCGGCCATCGAGCAGCCGGCGGCCAGGTCGGGGAGGATCACCGCCTGGTCGTCGGAGGTGAGGATGTCCGCGGACTCGGCCATGAAGTGCACACCGCAGAAGACGATGTACTCGGCCTCGGGCCGGGCGGCGGCGTCGCGCGCCAGCTTGAAGGAGTCGCCGGTGACGTCGGCGAACTGGATGACCTCGTCGCGCTGGTAGTGGTGGCCCAGGACGAAGACCTTGTCGCCGAGCTTCTCCTTGGCGGCGCGGGCCCGTTCCACCAGGTCCGGGTCGGAGGCGGCAGGCAGGTCGCCGGGACAGTCCACACCGCGCTCGCTGCGGGGATCGGACTCGCGGCCCAGGAGAAGCAGCGCGAGCGGGGTCGGCTGGACGTCCAGCGGTTCGGTGGTGGTGGTCACGGGCCCGGAGCCCTTTCTCTGCGGAACTGCGGCTCAACCTTTTCGTCTACTTGACGCTATCTATCATAACCCGTTCGCGTCAGGATGACGATGGGCATCGCGTCACTGTGACGCATTACCTGGAGCAGCCCCGGTGTGCGAGCATGGATGACGCGAAAGACGGTCGGACCCGGAGGAATGAATCCGGGAAGCCACCGGTTGACCGTCGTGGCAGCAGTCCGTACAACCCGGGAGTGATCAGATGACGGTTCAGGACGAGACCAGCCAGAGCGAGGGCATCCTGCTGTCCGACGCAGCGGCCTCCAAGGTCAAGAGCCTGCTCGAGCAGGAGGGCCGCGAAGACCTCGCGCTGCGTGTCGCCGTCCAGCCGGGCGGCTGCTCCGGTCTTCGCTACCAGCTCTTCTTCGACGAGCGCGCGCTCGACGGCGACGTCGTCAAGGACTTCGGTGGCGTCAAGGTCGTCACCGACCGCATGAGCGCCCCGTACCTCGGCGGCGCCTCGATCGACTTTGTCGACACCATCGAGAAGCAGGGCTTCACGATCGACAACCCGAACGCGACCGGCTCCTGCGCCTGCGGCGACTCCTTCCACTGAGTCCCGGCGCGTACGCGCACCCGCACGGAGGCGGCGGACACCCGAACGGTGTCCGCCGCCTCCGTCGTTCCCGCGACCGGCGCTACGCGTGCGGCACGGTGCTGCCGTCGGAGAGGTCCACGACCTTCCGGTCGCCCAGCGGCCCGTCGAGCGGGACCGTGCGGGTGAACTTCTTGGCGATCATGATGCATGCCTCGCCGGGGTTCTTCTCCACCGAGGTGACGCGCACCTCCACCACCCGGCCCGAGTCGTCGGCGGTCGCCGCGTAGCTGCTGCAGACGCCGCCCCAGAAGTGCAGGGTCAGCTTCGAGCCCTCCACGGCGTACGACTCCACCTTTGTCATCCCCGCCCGCGGCCCCGTGCCCGCGCCGGGCCGGCCGGGTGAGCCGGGGACCGTCTCCGAGGGGGAGGGGCCCTGGCCCGGCGGGCCGCTGCGCACGTACGCCGGGTCCACGGCGGGCTGCGCCACCACCGAGGTGCCCCGCACGCCGGGCTGCGTCAGCGTGAACAGCCACGACGGGACCAGCGCCCGGCCTCCGGCCACGAACTGCGCCGACAGCCCGAACTCGGCCTTGCGCACCTCCTGGCCCCTGGGCCCGTACGGCAGGCACGGCACCTGCCTCGGCAGCACCGGGTCCCCGCCCGGTGCGCGCGACTCCTTGGGCACCACCGTCGGGCAGTTGCGGAGCCCCAGGTCGCCGCCGGTGCCCGGGCGCCTCAGCTGCTCCAGTGCCTTCCCGGCCGACACCACGGGATAGGTGTCACCCCGGGTCAGCGGCGCCATCACGCCGTACGCGGTGACCACGCCGTCGTGGCCCACGGTCAGCACCGTGCGCCACCCGTGCGTCGGCAGGCCCGCGACCTTCGGGTCCGCGGTGACCCTGCGCAGGGCTCCCGCGGACTCGCCCGCGTCGGTGCGGGCGTCCTTCAGCCCGAGTGCCGCGAGTACCGGGGCCGCATCGCGCAGCGCCCGGTCCTCGGGTACCGCGTGGTCGTCCGGGGCCGGCAGCCGCTTCTGCCGCGGTGCGGCGGTGTAGAGGGAGTACGCCCAGTCGCCGGGCGCCTGCCGGCTCACCCGCAGCGCGGGCCCGCCGCCGTCCGGGGTGCCGCCGGCCTTCCACATCCCGTGGTCGGAAAGGACCGTCCCGGGCACCCCCAGGGCGCGTGCCAGCTTCTCCACGGCGGCGCGCGGGACCGTGCCGGGGCGCTGTACGGCGGCGGAGGACGGCCCTGCGGGCAGAGACGTCCTGAGCACCGGGTCGCCGACCGCGCCGTGCGTGGTGCCGTCGAGTTCCAGCGGAGGCGGGGATTGGCCGGCGCCACCGCTGCCGCCACCGCCGGACGCACGAGGCGTCACGCCCTGGGCGCCGGCCGCCGCCCAGTAGGCGCCGCCGCCCCCGGCGGCCAGCACGGCCGCGGCGACCGCGGGGACGGCCCAGGACGACCTGCGCCGGCGGTGCGGCGGCGCGCTCTCGCTCTCCACGATGGCTCCTTCGGCTCCGTACCAGGGGTACAGCACATGACGCCCCTGTGACTCAGGAGCGGGACGTCACTTGGACGGGCCGGAGCGCGTCGCGGTTCCGATCAGTCCCCGTATTCGGCCATGCCCTCGACGACGTGCGCGGACGCCTCGGGCACCGTGATGCCGTGCAGTCGGGAGGGGGCGACCCGTGGGGCCTCCGGCGTCGCGGAGGTCTCCCAGTGCTGGGCCATCTTGCGGCAGTCGCCGAGCAGCTCGGCGAGCGTCTCGGGTTCGCCGAGCGGAGCGGCGGGCAGGGAAGGGGTCATAAGCCGACCCTAGGCATCCTGAATCACATGAGAAAGCCCTACTATCGGGTAGTTTCTCCGTGTCGCGTCCACCGGCCCAGCCGGTAACGTTGACAGGTCCGTCACCCGCCCGCCCTCCGCAGGAGCAGCCCAGCCGTGCGTATCGCAGTCACCGGCTCCATCGCCACCGACCATCTGATGACCTTCCCCGGCCGATTCGCCGACCAGCTCGTCGCGGATCAGCTGCACACGGTCTCCCTGTCCTTCCTGGTCGACACCCTCGACGTGCGCCGCGGAGGCGTCGGCGCCAATATCTGCTTCGGAATGGGCCAACTGGGTGTACGGCCCGTCCTCGTCGGCGCCGCCGGCCCCGACTTCGACGACTACCGGGCGTGGCTGGACCGGCACGGCGTGGACACCGCGTCCGTGCGGATCTCCGAGGTCCTGCACACCGCGCGCTTCGTCTGCACCACCGACGCCGACCACAACCAGATCGGCTCCTTCTACACCGGTGCCATGAGCGAGGCCCGCCTCATCGAGCTGCACTCCGTCGCCGCTCGCGTCGGCGGTCTCGACCTGGTCCTCATCGGTGCCGACGACCCCGAGGCGATGCTCCGCCACACCGAGGAGTGCCGGTCCCGGGACATCCCGTGGGCCGCGGACTTCTCGCAGCAGATCGCCCGCATGAACGGCGACGAGATCCGGATACTGCTGGACGGCGCGGCCTACCTCTTCTCCAACGAGTACGAGAAGGGCCTCATCGAGTCCAAGACCGGCTGGACCGAGGCGGAGATCCTCGGCCGGGTCGGCACCCGGGTCACCACCCTGGGGTCCCGCGGCGTGCGCATCGAGCGGGTGGGCCAGGAGCCGATCGTCGTCGGCTGCGCCGAGGAGGAGGCCAAGGTCGACCCCACGGGCGTGGGCGACGCCTTCCGCGCGGGCTTCCTGTCCGGCCTTGCCTGGGGCGTCGGGCACGAGCGCGCCGCGCAGGTGGGCTGCATGCTCGCCACCCTGGTCATCGAGACCCTCGGCACCCAGGAGTACCAGCTGCGCCGGGCGCACTTCATGGACCGCTTCACCAAGGCCTACGGCGACGAGGCCGCCGACGAGGTCCGCACGCACCTGCGCTGACGCCTTCCCGCGCCGGCCCTTCGCGCCCCGCCGTCCCCTGGGCGGCGGGGCGTCGTGCGCGGCGGGTCAGGACAGGCGGCGCACCCAGTAGGCGACGCCGTGCGGCGCCTCGTGCGCACCGGCGTACTCCTGGCCGCGCATCTCGCACCACGCGGGGATGTCGAGCCGGGCGGCCTCGTCGTCGGACAGGACGGAGACGATCCCGCCGACCGGCACGTCCTCGATGACCTTGGCCAGCTCGATCACCGGGATCGGGCACCGCTTGCCGAGGGAGTCCACCACCAGGTCCGGCAGGCCCTCCTGCGACGCTCCGGTCGGCCGGGCCGAGGGCTCGGGAGCGCCGAGGCGTTCGCGGACGGTCGCGACCACGCCGGGCAGCGCCTCCAGGAAGCCCTCGACGTCGTCGGCCACCGCGCCCGACGGGAGCGACACGCGGACGTTCCCCTCCGACAGCACGCCCATGGCCTTGAGGACATGGCTGGGCGTCAGGGTGCTCGACGTGCACGACGACCCGGAGGAGACGGACCAGCCTCCCCGGTCGAGTTCGTGCAGCAGGGCCTCGCCGTCGACGTAAAGGCAGGAGAACGTCACGATGTTGGGCAGCCGCAGCGACGGGTGCCCGACGACCTCGACGTCCGCCACCTGCTCCGGCACCCGGGCGCGGATCCGGTCGACCAGCGCCGACAGACGGGCCGCCTCCGCGACCGCCTCCGCGCGCACCGCCCGCAGCGAGGCGGCCGCCGCGACGATCGCCGGAAGGTTCTCGAAGCCGGGGGCGCGGCCGGACTCCCGTTCGTCCGCGGGTCCCTGGGGGGCGAAGCGGGTGCCCTTGCGCACCGCGAGCAGCCCGACCCCGGACGGCCCGCCCCACTTGTGGGCGCTCGCCGCCAGCAGGGACCAGGGGCCCTCGACCGGCCCCCAGCCCAGCGATTGCGCGGCGTCGACCAGCAGCGGCACCCCGGCCGCCCGGCACAGTTCCGCCGCCTCCGCCACCGGCTGCACCGTGCCCACCTCGTGGTTGGCGGACTGCAGGCACGCCAGTGCGGTGTCCGTCCGCAGTGCCTGCCCGAAGGCCGCGGCGTCGACCAGGCCCGTGCGGTCCACCCCCACCTCGGTGACGGCGCCGCCCTCCACCGCGTGCAGGACGGAGGAGTGCTCGACCGCCGAGACGACCACGTGCCGCCCGACCCGCCGCCGTCCGGCCAGCGTCCCGGAGACCGCCGCGTGGACCGCGCGTGTCCCCGAAGGAGTGAAAACCAGTTCGTCCGGCCGGCATCCCACGGCCTCCGCGGCGGCCTCGCGCGCCGCGTCCAGCAGCAGCCGGGCCCGGCGTCCCTCCCGGTACAGCCGAGCGGGGTCGGCCCAGCCCTCGTCGAGCGCGGCGAGCAGGGCCTGACGGGCGACGGGATGCAACGGAGCGGCGGATGCGGCATCGAAATAGGGCACGTCCGGCACGGTACGCCCCGGCGGTCCGGCCGGCGTCTGGGCCTGCGTCAGAACACCCCGGAACGGGGGCTTCCGCGCCCGCGGAACGACGTCCGACACCCCTTCGGGGGCCGCCCCGGCGCGTTGGCACCCCTCCCCGCGCGGCCCAAAAACGAGTCCAGTAGGGTTTGGTCCGCATAAACATCCACACCACTGCCCGCGCCAGGGCGACCGACCAGCACAGGCCGGGAATCCCGACGCGCGGGCGAGACTCTCGGGAAGGCGCTACGTGAGTCCCTACGGCTCCGACCGCTCGTCGCGGCGCCCGATGCGGCGGATTCTGCCGCAGGCGCTGGCCGCGGGCCTGGTCCTTGCGACCGCCACCGGTTGCACATACGAGGACTTCCCCCGCCTCGGCATGCCCAGCCCCGCCACCGTCGAGGCACCGCGGATCCTCTCGCTCTGGCAGGGTTCCTGGGCCGCCGCGTTCGCGGTCGGTGTGCTCGTCTGGGGACTGATCCTCTGGAGCATCATCTTCCACCGGCGTAGCCGCACCAAGGTGGAGGTGCCGCCGCAGATCCGGTACAACATGCCGATCGAGGCGCTCTTCACCACGGTCCCGCTGGTCATCATCTCGGTGCTCTTCTACTTCACCGCCCGGGACGAGTCCAAGCTCCTGGAGACCTCCAAGCGGCCCGACCACGTCATCAACGTCGTCGGCTTCCAGTGGAGCTGGGCGTTCAACTACGTCGAGGACGTGGACGGCAACCCGTCGACGCCCGCGGCGGGCACGGTGCCTGCGGAGCTCTCCACGATCTCGGCGAAGAAGCTGGACGCGCCCGCCGGCGCGGACGGCGTCTACGACTTCGGCTCCGCGGCCACCCGGGACCCGGACACCGGCAACCCGGGCCCGACCCTGTGGCTGCCCAAGGGTGAGACGGTTCGTTTTGTGCTCACCTCGCGTGACGTCATCCATGACTTCTGGGTGGTCCCCTTCCTGATGAAGATGGACGTCATCCCCGGCCACACCAACGTCTTCCAGGTGACTCCCAACAAGGAGGGCACCTTCATGGGCAAGTGCGCCGAGCTGTGCGGCGTGGACCACTCCCGGATGCTCTTCAACGTCAAGGTCGTCTCTCCGGCGCAGTACCAGCAGCACCTGAAGGACCTGGCGAAGAAGGGCCAGACCGGTTACGTCCCGGCAGGCATTGCCACCACCGGCAACGCCAAGAACGCGGAGACCAAGACCCAGTGAGCATTCTCAACGAACCCCACGGCGCGGCCGCGGCGCACGAAGACACGTACGAGGACGAGCTGCCGCTCCGCACGAAGCAGCCCGGCGCGGCGGTCGTGAAGTGGCTGACCACGACCGACCACAAGACGATCGGCTCGCTCTACCTCGCGACCTCGTTCTTCTTCTTCATCATCGGCGGCATCATGGCGCTCATCATGCGCGCCGAGCTTGCCCGCCCCGGCACCCAGGTGGTGTCGAACGAGCAGTTCAACCAGCTCTTCACGATGCACGGCACCGTGATGCTGCTGATGTTCGCGACGCCGCTGTTCGCCGGCTTCGCGAACTGGATCATGCCGCTGCAGATCGGCGCCCCCGACGTCGCCTTCCCGCGGCTGAACATGTTCGCCTACTGGCTCTACCTGTTCGGCTCGCTCATCGCGGTCGCCGGCTTCCTGACCCCGAACGGCGCCGCCGACTTCGGCTGGTTCGCCTACTCCCCGCTCACCGACGCGGTCCGCTCGCCGGGCATCGGCGGTGACCTGTGGATCATGGGTCTGGCCTTCTCCGGCTTCGGCACGATCCTCGGCTCGGTCAACTTCATCACCACGATCATCTGCATGCGCGCCCCCGGCATGACGATGTTCCGGATGCCGATCTTCGTCTGGAACGTGCTGCTCACCGGTGTGCTGGTGCTCTTCGCCTTCCCGGTGCTGGCCGCCGCGCTGCTCGCCCTGGAGGCGGACCGCAAGTTCGGTGCCCATGTCTTCGACGCCGCCAACGGCGGCGCCTTGCTATGGCAACACCTGTTCTGGTTCTTCGGGCACCCAGAGGTGTACATCATCGCGCTGCCGTTCTTCGGCATCATCAGTGAGGTCATTCCGGTCTTCTCCCGGAAACCGATGTTCGGTTACGTCAGCCTCATCGCGGCGACCATCTCCATCGCCGGCCTCTCGGCGACCGTGTGGGCGCACCACATGTACGTCACCGGCGGTGTGCTGCTGCCGTTCTTCTCGTTCATGACCTTCCTGATCGCGGTACCGACCGGTGTGAAGTTCTTCAACTGGATCGGCACGATGTGGAAGGGCTCACTGAGTTTCGAGACACCGATGCTCTGGGCGATCGGCTTCCTGATCACTTTCGCCTTCGGTGGTCTGACCGGTGTCATCCTGGCCTCGCCACCGCTGGACTTCCACGTCTCCGACTCGTACTTCGTGGTGGCGCACTTCCACTACGTCGTCTTCGGAACCGTCGTCTTCGCGATGTTCTCCGGCTTCCACTTCTGGTGGCCGAAGTTCACCGGCAAGATGCTGGACGAGCGGCTGGGCAAGATCACCTTCTGGACGCTGTTCATCGGCTTCCACGGCACGTTCCTCGTCCAGCACTGGCTGGGCGCCGAGGGCATGCCGCGCCGCTACGCGGACTACCTGAGCGCGGACGGCTTCACCACGCTGAACACCATCTCGACCATCAGCTCGTTCCTGCTGGGCCTGTCGATGCTGCCGTTCTTCTACAACGTGTGGAAGACCGCCAAGTACGGCAAGCCGGTCGAGGTCGACGACCCGTGGGGCTACGGCCGCTCCCTGGAGTGGGCGACCTCCTGCCCGCCGCCGCGGCACAACTTCCTCACGCTGCCGCGCATCCGGTCCGAATCCCCGGCCTTCGACCTCCACCACCCGGAGATCGCGGCTCAGGACCAGCTGGAGAACGTCGGCCCGGCCCCCAAGGCCGTCTCCGGCGGCGATGAGAAGGAGACGGGCAAGTGAAGTTCCAGGGCAGGCTGTTCCTGTGGCTCTCCTTCTTCTTCCTGGCCATGGCCATCGTCTACGGCCTGTGGTCCAAGGAGCCGGTCGGCACCACGGCGCTCTTCCTCTCCTTCGGCCTGGCCGTGATGATCGGGTTCTACCTGGCCTTCACCGCCCGCCGGGCGGACACCGGGGCGCAGGACCGTGAGGACGCGGACGTCGCGGACGACGCCGGCGAAATGGGCTTCTTCAGCCCGCACAGTTGGCAGCCGCTGCTGCTGGCCTTCGGTGGTGCCACCGCCTTTCTCGGCATCATCTTCGGCTGGTGGCTGATCTACTTCGGCGCGCCCTTCATCCTCTTCGGGCTGTGGGGCTGGGTCTTCGAGTACTACCGGGGCGAGAACCGCACCCAGTGAGCTCTTGGCGCACACGGGCGAGGCCCGGACACCCGAATGGGGTCCGGGCCTCGCCCGTTCGCACGCGCCCGACGCGCGCGGACGGTCTCTTATGCATACCGTGTGATCATGGGTCTCTTTTCTCCCCGCCGAATGGCGATCGCACTCGTGACAGCGGTGGTGGCAGCTCCACTGGCTGCCTGTTCGGGTGGCGGCGATCCGTTGGCCAAGGCTCCCTACGACGCCTCGGGTGACGTGGTGTGGGCCGCGGGCACGGGCACGAAGAAGGCCGACCCCGGGAAGCCGCTGGAAATCACCGTCAAGGGTGACAGCAAACGCATCACGGATGTGACGGCCACCGACGCCTCCGGCCGGTTCATCCGCGGGCGGCTCTCCAAGGACGGCAGGCACTGGCAGAGCACCTCCGCACTGGGGGCGGGGGCCCACTACACCGTCCGGGTGAGCACCGAGGACAAGGACGGCCGCCAGGGCCGCAAGACGCTGGCGCTCGACACCCGCGCCCCCGACAAGCTGCTGCGGGTCACCTTCGGCCCGGAGAGCGGCACCTACGGCGTCGGACAGCCCGTCACCGCCGAACTCAGCGCTCCGGTCAAGGACATCAACGCACGCATCGCCGTCGAGCGCAGTCTGCACGTCGACTCCGCTCCCTCGGCCGGCCAGGGCGCCTGGTACTGGGTGGACGACCGCACCCTGCACTACCGCCCGCGCGCCTACTGGCCCGCGCACGCCCGGATCGAGGTGCGCAGCACCCTCGACGGCCTGCACATCAAGGGCGGCATGTACGGCGGCCCGGCCAAACCCCTGACCCTGCGTACCGGGGACCGCGTGGAGGCGCTCACGGACGCCGAGACGCACACCATGACGTTCAAGCGCAACGGCCGTGTCGTGCGCACCATCCCGGTCACCACGGGCAAGCCCGGCTTCTCCACCCGCAACGGCATCAAGGTCGTGCTGGGCCAGGAGGCCAACGTACGCATGCGCAGTGAGACCGTGGGCATCGCGTCGGGCAGTTCGGACGCCTACGACCTGCCCGTGCAGTGGGCCACCCGGGTGACCTGGAGTGGCGAGTACGTGCACGCCGCGCCCTGGTCGGTGGGCTCGCAGGGCGTCGCCAACGTCAGCCACGGATGCACCGGTATGAGCACGGACAACGCCCACTGGTTCTTCGAGAACGTACGGCGTGGAGACATCGTGGTGGTCTCGCACAGCCTGGGTGAGGAGATGGCGCCGTTCGGGAACGGATTCGGCGACTGGAACCTCAGTTGGGCCGACTGGCGCAAGGGCAGCGCCGCCGGGGCGCGGGCCGGCACCGACCCGGCCGCGGCGGACGACACGGACGACCCGCAGGCCCGCCTGCGGCCGGTTCTGTGACCTCCGCGCCGCTGCCTAGGTGTCGATGGACAGACGCTGCCTGAGCAGCCCCGCCAGGGCCGCGCTCAGCTCGACCGGGTCGACGGGGTGGCTCACCGCCGCGTCGGCCCGGCTCCAGCTGGCCAGCCAGGCGTCCTGGGGGCGTCCGATCAGGACCAGCACCGGCGGGCAGCGGAAGATCTCGTCCTTGACCTGGCGGCACACACCCATGCCGCCCGCCGGCACGGCCTCGCCGTCCAGCACGCACACGTCGATGCCGCCGTTCTCCAGCGCGCTCAGCACGGCGGGAAGGGTCGCGCACTCCAGGTACTCCACCGGCGGCAAGTCGGCTGCGGGGCGGCGTCCGACGGCCAGACGGACCTGCTCCCGGGTGTTCCTGTCGTCGCTGTAGACCAGCACCGCCGCGGTCGTCTGCATCCGTGCCTCCTCGCCTTCGTGGAGTCGCCTGCCTGTGGCCGAACCTTACTCCTGAGCAGGGTCCTTCGAGGAGTGTTAGCTCCTTCGGGCGATCTCCACCGCTGTCCCAACGGCCTTGACACACCGAATGGCACCCCCCGGAGTGAGCGCGAGATAAGGGACCGACATAATGTCGGTCGTGGCGACAGCAACAGCAGTAGAAACCGGGCACGCGCACCCGTCGGTCAACCGGCCGAACCTCACCAGCGTCGGAACCATCATCTGGCTGAGTTCCGAGCTGATGTTCTTCGCGGCCCTCTTCTCGATGTACTTCACTCTCCGTTCGGTGACGGGTGCCGAGTACTGGAAGGCCCACGCCGCCTTTCTCGACATCCCGTTCTCGGCGACGAACACGACGATCCTCGTGCTCTCCTCCTTCACCTGCCAGATGGGTGTCTTCGCGGCCGAGCGCGGCGATGTGAAGAAGCTCCGCGCCTGGTTCACCGTGACCTTCATCATGGGCGCGATCTTCGTCGGCGGTCAGATCTTCGAGTACACGAACCTGGTCAAGGAGGACGGCCTTTCGCTCTCCTCGGACCCGTACGGTTCGGTGTTCTACCTGACCACCGGCTTCCACGGTCTGCACGTGACGGGCGGTCTCATCGCCTTCCTGCTGGTCCTGGGACGGACCTACGCGGCCAGGCGGTTCACCCACGAACAGGCCACCGCCGCGATCGTCGTCTCCTACTACTGGCACTTCGTCGATGTCGTCTGGATCGGCCTCTTCGCCACGATCTACCTGATCAAGTAAGCGGACAGCCGCGGCAGCCGCGGCCATCGGTCCGTATCCCAGACCCATCGACGCAAGAGATCCTGACACCGGGGTAATCCGTGAAAAAGCTCTCCGCACGACGGCGCCACCCGATGGCGGCGCTTGTCGTCCTACTTCTCGCGCTCACGGCCATCGGGGGGCTGTACGCGGCGGTCGCGCCCGCGCCCAAGGCGCAGGCCGACGACAGCTCCCAGTCCCTCGCCATCGAAGAGGGCAAGAAGCTGTATGCCGTCGGTTGCTCCAGCTGCCACGGTACGTCGGGCCAGGGAAGCAGTGACGGCCCGAGCCTGGTCGGCGTCGGCTCCGCGGCCGTGGACTTCCAGGTCGGCACCGGCCGCATGCCGGCCCAGCAGCCCGGCGCTCAGATTCCGAGCAAGAAGGTCATCTACTCGCAGAAGCAGATCGACCAGCTCGGCGCCTACATCGCGTCGCTGGGCCCCGGCCCGTCCACGCCCACCAAGGAGCAGACCAACCCGAGCGGCGCGGACACCGCGCGAGGCGGGGAGCTGTTCCGCACCAACTGCGCGCAGTGCCACAACTACCAGGGCAAGGGTGGCGCCCTGACGAACGGCAAGTACGCCCCGTCGCTCTCGGGCGTGAGCAACAAGCACATGTACGAGGCCATGCTCACCGGCCCGCAGAACATGCCGTCGTTCCCCAACAGCACGATGCCCGAGCAGAACAAGCGCGACATCATCGCCTACCTGAACGCCGTCAACGGCGACAAGGCGCCGAGCCCCGGCGGTATGTCGCTGGGCAGCCTCGGCCCGGTCACCGAGGGCCTGTTCGGCTGGATCTTCGGTCTCGGCGCTCTGATCGTCTGTGCGTGCTGGATCGGCGCCCACACCACCAAGGCCAAGAAGTCATGAGTCAGGACATGTCAGAAGAGAACCTGCCTGAGCGTTCGGCTCACGGCGCCGGCGAAGTCAGCCGCGCGGATGAGCACCCGTTCGCGGACCCGGGCCTGCCCGCGCACCTCCCGCGCCGCCAGGACATCGACGAGAAGGCTGCGAAGTCTTCCGAGCGCACCGTGGCGCTGCTGTTCACGGTCTCGATGATCGCCACGCTCGGCTTCATCGCGAGCTTCGTCGTCCTCCCGATCGACAAGATCGTCTACGTCTGGCCGCTGGGTCACGTCAGTGCGCTCAACTTCGCGCTGGGCATGACGCTGGGTGTCTCCCTCTTCGCCATCGGCGCCGGCGCGGTCCACTGGGCCCGCACCCTGATGGACGACACCGAGCGCCCGGCCGACCGGCACCCGATCGAGGCCGACACCGAGACCCGGGCCCAGGTGATGCGGGACTTCGGCGACGGCGCGCGAGAGAGCCAGCTCGGCCGCCGCAAGCTGATCCGCAACACGCTGTTCGGTGCGCTCACCCTGGTCCCGCTGTCCGGCGTCATGCTGCTGCGCGACCTCGGCCCGCTGCCGGAGGAGAAGCTCCGCCACACCCTGTGGGCCAAGGGCAAGCTGCTGGTGAACCAGAACACCAACCAGCCGCTGCGTCCCGAGGACGTCGCCGTCGGTTCCCTGACCTTCGCCGTGCCCCAGGGGCTGGAGGAGGACCAGGAGGACTTCCAGGAGCAGATCGCCAAGTCGGCGCTGATGATCGTCCGGATCGAGCCGGAGGACATCAAGGACAAGCGAGCGCGTGACTGGGCGCACCAGGGCATCCTCGCCTACTCCAAGATCTGCACCCACGTCGGCTGCCCGATCAGCCTGTACGAGCAGCAGACGCACCACGTGCTCTGCCCCTGCCACCAGTCGACGTTCGACCTGTCCGACGGTGCCCGGGTGATCTTCGGTCCGGCAGGCCACGCCCTGCCGCAGCTGCGGATCAGCGTGAACGACGAGGGCTACCTCGAGGCGCTCGGCGACTTCGAAGAGCCCGTGGGCCCTGCCTTCTGGGAGCGAGGATGACTACCAACGAGAGCGCGAGCGCCAAGCCGCGCGGCAAGGCGCCCGCCGGCGAGCGGGTCGCCGACTGGGCCGACGGCCGGCTGGGTATCTACAGCCTGGCCAAGGCCAACATGCGGAAGATCTTCCCGGACCACTGGTCCTTCATGCTGGGCGAGATCTCCCTCTACAGCTTCATCATCGTCATCCTGACCGGTGTCTACCTGACGCTGTTCTTCCACCCGGCGATGAACGAGGTCGTCTACGACGGCTCGTACACCCCGCTGCAGGGCATCAGGATGTCCGAGGCGTACGCGTCGACGCTGCACATCAGCTTCGACGTGCGCGGCGGTCTGCTGGTCCGGCAGATCCACCACTGGGCGGCCATCGTCTTCGTGGCCGCGATGCTCGTGCACATGATGCGCGTCTTCTTCACCGGCGCCTTCCGCAAGCCGCGCGAGGTCAACTGGCTGTTCGGCTTCCTGCTGCTGTTCCTCGGCATGTTCGACGGCTTCATGGGCTACTCGCTGCCGGACGACCTGCTGTCGGGCACCGGTATCCGCTTCATGGAGGGCGCGGTCCTGTCCGTGCCGATCGTCGGCACGTACTTGTCGTTCTTCCTCTTCGGCGGGGAGTTCCCCGGGCACGACATCGTGCCGCGGTTCTACACGATCCACGTGCTGCTGATCCCGGGCATCATGGCGGGCCTGCTGGTGGCCCACCTGATCCTGGTCTTCTACCACAAGCACACGCAGTTCCCGGGTCCCGGCAAGTCCGAGAAGAACGTGGTCGGCATGCCGCTGCTGCCGGTCTACACCGCGAAGGCGGGCGGCTTCTTCTTCCTGGTCTTCGGTGTCATCGCGGCCATGTCCGCGCTGGTGTCCGTCAACCCGGTCTGGGCGTACGGCCCGTACCGTCCGGACCAGGTGTCGACCGACGCCCAGCCCGACTGGTACATGGGCTTCTCCGAGGGCCTGATCCGCATCATGCCGGGCTGGGAGATCAGCCTGTGGGGACACACCCTCGTCCTGGGTGTGTTCATCCCGCTGGTGATCTTCCCGATGGTCCTGGGCTTCATCGGCGTCTACCCGTTCCTGGAGTCGTGGGTCACCGGTGACAAGCGCGAGCACCACCTGCTCGACCGCCCGCGCAACCGCCCGGTCCGCACCGGCATCGGCGCGGCCTGGATCAGCCTGTACCTGATCCTGCTGGTCGGTGGTGGCAACGACCTCTTCGCCACCCGCTTCCATCTGTCGATCAACGCGATCACCTGGGTGGTCCGGATCTCCTTCTTCGTGCTGCCGGTGCTGGTCTTCTTCGTCACGAAGCGGATCTGCCTGGGCCTCCAGAGGCGCGACCGCGACAACGTGCTGCACGGTCGTGAGACCGGCATCATCAAGCGGCTGCCGCACGGCGAGTTCATCGAGATCCACGAGCCGCTGGACCAGTCCAAGCTGTTCACGCTCACCTCGCACGAGCAGCCGGTGCCGCTGGCCGGCGGCCCGGAGACGGACGAGAACGGCGTGGAGAAGAAGGTCGGCCTCACCACGCGAGTGCGCGCGATGCTGTCGCGCGGCTACTACGGCGAGGGGACGCAGATCCCCAAGCCGTCGGCCGAGGAGTACGAGGAGATCACGAGCGGCCACGGCCACCACTGATCCCGAACGCTGTGCCACCGGGCGGGGCCCTGTTCGTCGGAGTTCATCCGATGGACGGGGCCCTTTCCCGTTCCCCGCCGCCGATAGGCTGGGGCCGAACCCATCCATTGCACGTCAGACCACCCGGAGTGTGGACCGTGAGCGTTGTGAACCCCGCTGGAGGCGACACCGCGGCGGGTCGCTCCTGGCCGGAGATCCTGGGAGCCCTGCTGGCGGGACAGGACCTGAGCACCGCGGAGACGGCCTGGGCGATGGACCGCATCATGAGCGGCGGGGCGTCCGACGCCCAGATCGCCGGATTCATGGTGGCCCTGCGGGCCAAGGGCGAGACCGTCGACGAGGTCACCGGTCTCGTCGAGGCGATGTACGCGCACGCGCAGCCGCTCGACATCCCCGGGCCGGCCGTCGACATCGTGGGCACCGGCGGCGACCGGGCCAGGACCGTCAACATCTCGACGATGTCCGCCATCGTCATCGCCGGGACCGGGACCAAGGTCGTCAAGCACGGCAACCGGGCGGCCAGCAGCGCCAGCGGCGCCTCCGACGTGCTGGAGAAGCTGGGCATCAACCTGGACCTGTCGCCCGACCGTGTCGCCCGGGTGGCCGAGGAGACCGGCATCACCTTCTGCTTCGCGGCCAGGTTCCATCCCGCGATGCGCTACGTCGCCTCGGCGCGGCGCGACCTGGGGGTCCCGACCTCCTTCAACATCCTCGGCCCGCTGACCAATCCGGCCCGCGTCGGGGCGTCGGCGGTCGGCTGCTTCGACACCCGGATGGCCGGTCTGATCGCGGGAGTGCTGGCGCGGCGCGGCTCCTCCGCGCTGGTGTTCCGCGGCGACGACGGACTGGACGAGCTGACGGTCACGTCCACCTCCCAGGTGTGGATCGTGCGTGACGGGGCCGTGGAACAGGTTCCCTTCGACCCGCGCGACGTCGGTATCGAGCTGGCCCCGATCGAGGCGCTGCGGGGCGCCGACGCGGCCTACAACGCCGATGTGGCGCGCCGGCTGCTGGCCGGTGAGACCGGGCCGGTGCGCGACGCCGTCCTGCTGAACTCCGCCGCCGCGCTGGTGGCGCTGGAGTCCGGGGCGGGCGCCTTGGAGGAGCGGATCGCCGCGGGAATGGCACGGGCGGCAGAGTCCATCGACTCGGGTACGGCGGCGAAGACGCTGGAGCGGTGGGCGGCGGCCACGAACGCGTAACCGCGGGGACGTTCGCGCGGAAGGGCCGGGGCCGCTCGCCCCGGCCCTTTCGCGTCCCCGTCGCGGCCACCGTGCGAGGTGCGCCGGGGGCAGCGGTCCGCGATGTCCGGGATGCGGACCGCGGCTTGCGGCGCCGGCCGGCTGTGGCAGGATGCTGCGCAGGTCACGAGTGACAGCGACACGGCCCCGGCCCGCTGTCCGGCAACCCTCCTTCCGTGGCGGGGTGCCCCGGGTGATGACCAGGCCGCAGGCAGCGAGGTCTGCGGCAAGCGCGGTCATGAGGAGTTCTTCCGTGAGCAAGCGAATGCGCTAGGGCCCGAAGGCCCTATTCCCCCCTCCCCGGGCGCGCCCTGCGTGCCGTCCGGCATTCCGAGGGCTTTCCCGTCGAACCCTGACGCCCTGTCGCTTCCCCCTGCCCACAGGAGAATTCGCCATGTCCGTGCGCCCTGCCGAGACCGTCCGCACCACCCCGCTCCCCGTCCTCGGCCGCGATGTCCTCGTCCCGCTCGTCACGGGCGGCGAGGTCGGCTACGCCGCCCTCGACTACGCCGCGAGCGCGCCCGCGCTGCAGCGGGTCTGGGACGACGTGGCCGCCTACGCGCCCTACTACGGCAGCGTCCACCGGGGCGCGGGGTACCTGTCGCAGCTGTCGACCGACCTGTTCGAGCAGAGCCGCGCGGAGGTGGCCGCCTTCCTGGGCTGCCGGGTGGACGACCAGGTGGTCTTCACCCGGTCGACCACGGACTCGCTCAATCTGCTGGCGTCCGTCGTGCCGGACGGGACCCGGGTCTTCGTCTTCGAGACCGAGCACCACGCCTCGCTGCTACCCTGGCGGGACGGCGATGTCACCTATCTGAGCGCGCCGCGGACCCCCGCGGAGGCCGTGGCCGTGCTGGAGCGCGCGCTGGCCGCGCGCGAGCCGTACGGTCCGGCGCTGGTCTGTGTGACGGGTGCGTCCAATGTGACCGGTGAGCTCTGGCCGGTGCGCGAGCTGGCGGCGGCGGCCCACGCGCACGGCGCGCGCATCGTGGTCGACGCGGCCCAGCTCGCGCCGCACCACCCCGTCGACGTGGCCGCGCTCGACGTGGACTGGGTCGCCTTCTCCGGGCACAAGCTCTACGCGCCGTTCGGCTCCGGCGTCCTGGCCGGCCGCGCCGACTGGCTCCGCGAGGCCGAGCCCTACCTCGCGGGCGGCGGCGCCTCACGGCGCGTGGCCCGCCGCGCCGACGGCGGCGTCGAGGTGGACTGGCACACCACGGAGGCCCGCCACGAGGCCGGCTCGCCCAACGTCATCGGCGTGTACGCCATCGCCTCCGCCTGTCGGGCCCTGCGCGAGGCGGGCTTCGACGGCCTCGTCGAGCGCGAGCAGGCGCTGGTCGCCCGCGTGCGCGAGGGGCTGGCGGGAATCCCGCAGGTGCGGGTGCTGTCCCTCTTCGGCGAGGACGCCCCCCGAGTGGGCGTCCTGTCCTTCGTGGTCGACGGCTGGAACAGCTCCCACTTCGCCGCCGCCCTGTCCGCCGAGTACGGCATCGGCGTCCGCGACGGGCTGTTCTGCGCCCATCCCCTCGTCCGCACGCTGCTGGGCGACCACACCGAACCGGGCGACTGCGGGGGCGAATCCACCCTCAACGCGGTCCGCGTCTCCTTCGGCGCGGGCACCCCCGACGAGCACGTCGACCGCTTCCTCGCCGCCGTCGCCACCCTCGTCACCGACGGCGCCCAGTGGCGCTACCGCACGGAGAACGGCCGCTGCGTCCCCGCGTAGCGACGCGCCGGAGGAGCGCCGGCGGGGCCTAGGAGTCGAGGCCGAGGGCGAACGCGGCCTCGAGGTCGTGCTGGGAGTACGTGCGGAAGGCCACGTGCGTGTCGGTGGCCTCGACGCCGGGGATCTTGCTGATGCGGCCGGGGATGACGTCCGCGAGCTGGTCGTGCTGGGCGACCCGGACCATGGCGACCAGGTCGTAGGTGCCGGTGACGGAGTAGACCTCGCTGACGCTGTCGAGCGCCGCGATGGACTGCGCGATCTCGGGGATCCGGTCGACGCTGGTCTTGATGAGCACGATCGCGGTGATCACGGCTGTAGGTCTCCTTGGGTCGCCCTGGGTGCGGGCTCAAGCTTAGGCCTTGCCCGGTAGCAGCCCCATGCGCACAGGAAGCCGAAGAGGAAGCCGGTGATGTGCGCCAGGTACGCCACGCCCGGACCGGACTGCTGGGCCTGTCCGGCGAGGGACTGGAGCACGAACCAGAAGACGAGCACCATCCACGCCGGGAAGCGCAGCGGCAGAAAGAAGAGGAAGGGGAAGAGGCTCGTCACGCGCGCCCGGGGATAGAGGTACAGATACGCGCCGAGGACACCGGAGATGGCGCCGGACGCGCCGACCAGTGCCTGGGTGGACGTGGTGTGCGCCAGGGCGTAGCCGTAGGTGGCCAGGTAGCCGCACACCACGTAGAAGACGAGGTAGCGCAGCCGGCCCATGCGGTTCTCGACGTTGTCGCCGAAGACATAGAAGAACAGCATGTTGCCCAGCAGGTGAACCCAACTCCCGTGCACGAACAGCGCCGTGAGCACCGACACGAAGGGCGACCGCCCGATGTCAGCCGGCGGGGGGCATCCGGTCGGCATCACGACCGACGCGGCGGCCACGTGCCCGTGCCAGAGCTCCGCGGGGATGACACCCCACCGGGCGAAGTACGAGGCCTGGGCGCACGCGAGTTCATGGCCGGTGCCGTACACGGGGTTGAGCCCCGAGGCCGGGCCGATGAGGAAGACCGCCACGCAGAGCCCGATCAGGGCGTACGTCACCACCGGTCTGCGGCGGACAGGGTTCTCGTCGTACACCGGGATGACCATGGATCGATCATGACGGACCGGGCGCAACCGTCACAGGACGCCTCGCCGCAGCGCCGGATCCCGCCGAGGCCGTAGGGTGACCGGAACGCAAACGCGCGACCTAGGAGCAGACCCGATGACGGTTCCCCTGCCGACCTCCACGACCCGGTGGCGCTGCACCCTCTGCGGAAACCTGACCCGGTTCGACGTCACGCGCTCCAGCAGGGTCGTCGAGTACGTGCACCTGGACCTGGCCGGGGAGCCCAGGGTGGAGGAGCGCGAGGTGCTGAGCGAGACCGTCGAGTCGGTGCGCTGCCGCTGGTGCAACGCCGTGGACCGGGTCGAGCTGGTGGACCGTCCCGACGCGGCGGCTGCGCAGGCCTGACCGCCGCCGGGGACAATGGAGGGGCGCGGCGCGACCTGAGGAGTCGGGGGAGGCCGGGGAGGCGCCGAAGAACTGGACAGGAGTGACTGGTGGACCGGACCGACGGTAATCCGGGCCACGGCGACGAGGCGGCCGGGCCCGCGGCTCCGGCTGCCCCGGACGGCTCGGCCGCGCCCGAGGCCCTCGACCGCCCGTTGCCCGAGGGCGTGCGCCATCGCGTGGTCTCGCTGGCGGCCGACGCCTTCGGCGGGCTGACCCTGGGCGAGCTGCCCGCGGTGCTGCGCCCGTATGCCCGGTTCACCCCGACTCGCCGCGCCAAGTTCGCGGCCACCGCCATGGCCACCGCCCTGGAGGGCGATCCCGCCTTCCGGCAGCGGGTCGCCGGACGGCTGCGCGAGGCGGAGCCCGATCTGTGCAAGGCGCTGGACGCCGGCACCCCGCCGCCGGCCGTGGATCCGCTGGACGTGGCCGCGGCCGCCTATCTGCTGCGGCCCGCGGGCTGGGCGAAGCTGGTCGCCGCCGCCGGTGAGGAGGCGCAGCGCGCCAGCGCCGAACGGGCCGGCGAGGAGGTGCTGCGCGAACTGCGGCAGCTGAAGGCGGAACTCGACGAGGTGCGGGCGCATGCCCGCACCGAGGCCGTCCGGTCCCGTTCCGACCTCGACGCGGCCCGCAAGGAGGCGGAGGCGCTCCAGCGCAAACTGCGCAGCGCCGGCAGCGATGTGAAGCGCGCCGAGGCGGCGCTGCGCAAGGTCGAGGCCGAACTGGACGAGGCGCGGTCGTCCGCCGCGGCGGACAAGGCGGCCGCGGACGGCGAGGCGCGCCGGCTGCGGGCCCGGCTGGCCGAGGCGGAGTCGGCGGTCGAGGCCGGCCGCCGGGCGGCGCGCGAGGGCCGCACTGTGGAGGACATGCGGCTGCGACTGCTGCTCGACACCGTGCTGGACGCCGCGTCCGGACTGCGCCGGGAGTTGGCGCTGCCGCCGCGCGACACCCTGGGCGTACGCCCGGCCGACACCGTGGACGCGGTGGCGCCGGGGGCGATCAGCCCGAAGGACATCGCGCGCCGCGCACTGTCGGAGGACGACCCCGCGCTGCTGGACCAGTTGCTCGCGCTGCCGCAGGCCCATCTGGTCATCGACGGCTACAACGTCACGAAGACCGGTTATCCCGCCCTGCCGTTGGAGAAGCAGCGGCTGCGGCTGCTGGGCGGCCTGGCGGTGCTGGCCGCGCAGAGCGGCGCCGAGGTCACCTGTGTCTTCGACGGCGCGGACCTGGACGTGCCGGTGCTGCTCGCCCCGCCGCGCGGGGTGCGGGTGCTGTTCAGCAAGGCCGGTGAGACGGCCGATGAGTTGATCCGGCGTCTGGTTCGGGCGGAACCTCCCGGTCGTCCGATTGTGGTGGTTTCGTCCGACCGTGAGGTCGCGGACGGGGTGGCCCGCGCCGGCGCCCGCCCGGTCGCATCCATCTTGTTGCTCAAGCGACTTGCCCGGGTGTGACCTGGAGCACACCGTGGGGCGGGTGGGGTCGTTTTTCGGAGCTCTGTGTCAACTCGCCATCACTACGCGTGTGATGTGTGTAAAGAAAACGCGAGTGAAAGACTTTTTTCCTTCAGAGATTTGATCCGATCACGAGATGGTCACTAGGGTCAGGCCTCGAACCTCTGCGCAGTCGATCACCCAATCGGGGTGGCGGCGGAGGTCCCGCCGATCCGAAGTGGCGTGCGTACGACGGGGGACGCCGACGCTCGGGGCCGGGGAACCGTGGTTCCCGATGCACGCGGCAGGCGGCTGGAGGAAGAAGGAGCTCGCCCGAGTGGCGTCCCACCGTCGTCCCAAGCAGACCAGTCGCGCACGTGTCACTGTGCTCACCGCGACCGCCGCCGCAGCCGTGGCGCTCTCCGCCCAGGCCGCCCAGGCCGCTCCTGCCAAGCAGTCCGTCAAGAGCGTCAAGGCCAAGGTCGACGCTCTGTACGAGCAGACCGAGCAGGCGACCGAGAAGCTCAACGGCGCGACGGAGAAGCAGGACAAGCTGCAGAAGCAGGTCGAGGTCATCCAGGACGAGGTCGCCCGCCAGCAGGGCGACCTGAACGACCTGCAGGACGACCTCGGCACCCTCGCCAGCGCCCAGTACCGCAGCGGCGGCATCGACCCGACGCTGCAGCTCTTCCTCTCCGCGGACCCGGACAGCTACCTCGACAAGGCGTCCACCCTCGACCAGGTGAGCACCAAGCAGGCCGAGTCGCTCCGTCAGATCGCGGAGAAGAAGCGCACGCTCAACCAGCAGAAGGCCGAGGCGGCGGGCAAGCTCTCCGAGCTCGACCAGACCCGCACCGAGCTGCGCAAGAAGAAGAAGGAAGTCCAGGGCAAGCTGGCGGAGACGCAGCGGCTGCTCAACTCGCTGAACGCCGCTGAGCGCGCCGCGCTCGCCGCCGAGGACGCGCGCTCCAGCCGCAGCAACGAGCGCGTCGACCTGGGCAACGACACCGCGGCCTCCGGCCGCGCCGCCGCCGCCCTCGCGGCCGCCACGAGCAAGCGGGGTGCGCCGTACGTCTACGGCGCCACCGGCCCGAGCTCCTTCGACTGCTCCGGCCTCACCTCCTGGGCCTACGCCCAGGCCGGTGTCTCCATACCCCGGACCTCCCAGGCCCAGGCCAACGCCGGCACCCGCTTGTCGATGAGCCAGCTGATGCCCGGCGACCTGGTCATCTTCTACGGCGACCAGCACCACGTCGCGCTCTACGCGGGCAACGGCATGGTCCTGCACGCGCCGCGCACCGGCACGGTCGTCCGCTACGAGTCGATCAACAACATGCCGTTCCAGTTCGGCGTCCGCATCTGATCGCATCCGAGCGGCCCGGTTGAACCTATCGGGTGATCTCGTACGGTGACGGCCGGGCGGTGACCTGCACAAGTGGCGCACCGCCCGGCCTTCGTGCGTCCCGGGGTCTTTGAACTCCGCGTGCACGGCTGACTACTGTCGGTCGACGTGCCTTCACATCGACGCATTCCGCAGCCGGGCCAGGGCCCCCGTACCGCACGGGTCACGGTCCTGACCGCCGCTGCCGCCACCGCCGCCGCGGTGGCGGGTGCCGCCTCCGCGGCGAGCGCGCAGGCCCGGCCCGCGGAGACCGCGACCGACGTGGCCACCCGCATCGACCACCTCTACGAGCAGGCCGAGCGGGCGACCGAGCAGTTCAACGCGGCCAAGGAGCGCTCGGAGCAGCTGCGCGGCCAGGTGGAGGTCCTCCAGGACCGCGCCGCGCGCGGCCAGGAGCGGGTCAACGGGCTCCGCGACGACCTCGGCATGCTCGCCGGCGCCCAGTACCGCAGCGGGGGAGTGGAC
The DNA here is from genome assembly GCF_056270165.1 of Streptomyces sp. RLA123. NCBI lineage: Bacteria > Bacillati > Actinomycetota > Actinomycetes > Kitasatosporales > Streptomycetaceae > Streptomyces > Streptomyces sp. RLA123. Next base: position 5,774,442 of record NZ_JBWDOR010000003.1, read on the forward strand.
CCCACGCTCGCCCTGCTGCTCTCCCCGGATCCCCGCACCTACCTCGACCGGGCCGCCACCGTCGACCGGATCAGCAGCCGCGGCGACGCCCGGCTCGGCGAACTGCGCGACGCCCAGCGGGTGCTGGACCAGGAGCGGACCCAGGCGGCCGGCCGGCTGGTGGAGCTGGAGCGGGCCCGGACCATGCTCAACGCCCGCAAGCAGACGGTGCAGCGCAAACTGATGGCCGCCGCGCGCCTGGTCAACTCCCTCACCGACGAGGAGCGGGCACGGCTCGCCTCGCGCCTCGAGCAGCGTGCCTCCCGGTCAGGACGGCTGATCGACATCCCGGACCTCGCGGCGTCCTCCGCACGCGCCGCCGCCGCCGTGTCGGCCGTGCGCTCCGTCGTCGGCGCCCCCTACGCCTGGGGCAGCACCGGCCCCGGCGCCTTCGACTGCTCCGGGCTCATGGTCTGGGCGTACCGGCAGGCCGGTGTCGGACTGCCGCGCACCTCCCAGGCACAGATGCACGCCGGGCGGCAGGTGCCGCTCAGCCAGGCACGCCCCGGCGATCTGGTCGTCTACCGGGGCGACGCCGGCCATGTCGGCATGTACGTCGGGAGCGGCCAGGTCGTGCACGCCCCCTACCCCGGGGCGCGCGTGCGCTACGACCCGATCGGCATGATGCCGGTCGCGGCGGTGACCCGGCCCGCGTGAGCCGATCCGCGGGGCGCGAGCCGCGCGACCGCGGGACCGTACGATCGGCGGCGTGGCCCGTATACGTCGTCCTCTCGTCCGTCCCGCCGCCGCCGCGCTGTGCTGCGCGGCGGTGCTGGCCGGCTGCGGGCCCATCGGCGCGTCCGGCGACCGCCCGGACCGGACGGCCGTGCAGCGGCTGCTGGACCGGCGGGCGACGGCACTGCTGGACCGGGACGAGCGGGCCTACCTCGCCGGGGCCGTGCCCTCCCGCCGGGCCGCCGAACGGCAGGTCTTCCGCAATCTGAAGGACGTGCCGCTGGCCTCCTGGTCGTACCGGGTGATCTCGGTGGACGGCGGCGACCGGCCGGCCGCCCGCGTCGAACTGGACTACCGCGTCAAGGGGTACGACAGCGCGTCCGTCGCCTCGCAGGAGTCGGTGCGGCTGGGAAAGGGGGGCGACGGGCGGTGGCGTGTCGCCGCCGAGGGCGCGGACGGCGACCAGTTGTGGGAGCAGGGCCCGGTGCGGGTGGTGCGCGGCACGCACAGCCTCGTCCTCGGCACCGTCGGCACCGCCTCGCTGCGGTCGTACGCCGCCGACGCCGACCGGGCGGTCCCCGCCGTGCTGCGGGCCTGGGGGACACGCGGCTGGAGCGGCAGGATCGTCGTCGAGGTCCCCGCGTCGCTGCGGAGCATGGGCGCACTGCTCGGCGCCCCGCCCGACGCCTACCAGGGCATCGCCGCCGTCACCACGGGCGAGGCCGGCGGCCCCGCCTCGCACGCCCCCGGCGGCCGCGTCATCGTCAACCCCGAGGCCTTCGGGGAGTTGTCCGCCTTCGGCCGCCGCGTCGTGCTCACCCACGAGGCCACCCATGTCGCGACCCGCTCCGCCACGGCCCCCGGTACCCCGCTCTGGCTCTCCGAGGGCTTCGCCGACTGGGTCGCCTACCGCGGCACCGGCCGCTCCGCCCCGGCCATCGCCCCCGAACTCGCCCGTGACGTCGCCGCGGGCCGGACGCCCCGGGCCCTCCCCTCCGACGCGGACTTCGGGACACGGGCCGCCGGGCTCGCGCAGGCCTATGAGGGCGCGTGGCTGGCCTGCCGGTTCATCGCGGAGGAATGGGGCGACGCCCGGCTCGTCGCCCTGTACCGTGCCGGTGCGGACACGCGCCGTGTGCTGGGGATCGGCACGGACGATCTCACCGAGCGCTGGCGCGCCTACGTCGAGCGGGAGTTGGGATGACCGAGGACTTCAGCCCCGCCGAGACCGAACGCGGCAGGGCGCTGCGCCGGGCCCAGCTGCCGCCCCTGCTGGGGGGCCGCCTCGCCGGTCTCGCCCTCCTGCTCGTCCTCGGCCTCACCCCAGCGGGGGCCGCACTGACCGGGGTGTTCGGCGGCGCGTGGGGGCTGCGCGTCCTGGCCGGCGGGCTGCTCCTGGTCCTGCTCCGGCAGGCGGTCACGCTGCCCTTCTCCGCCCGGGTGCGGGTGGTGCGCCACCGCTACGGCCTGGTCACCCAGGGCTGGGGCGGCTGGACGGCCGACGTCCTGCGCGGCCTGCTGGTCTCCGTGCCGCTCGTCCTCGCCGCCCTGTACGGCTTCTACGGGCTCGGCTGGGCCTGGGCCGCGCTTGGCGCGGCCTGCGCGGCCGCTGCGCTGTCCTGGCTTGCCCCCGTCGTCCTGGAACCGCTCTTCAACCGCTTCCAACCCATGGACGCGGGGCCGTTGCGGGACGCGCTGCTGGCGCTGGCCGCGCGCGACGGCATCCCGGTGCGCGACGTCCTGGTCGCGGACGCCTCGCGGCGCACGACCGCCCTCAACGCGTATGTCTCCGGCTTCGGCCGGACCCGGCGCATCGTCGCCTACGACACCCTGGTGACGACCGCCCCGGCCCGCGAGGTGGAACTCGTCGTCGCCCACGAACTCGGCCACGTCAAGCACGGCGACGTCCTGCGCGGCACTCTCTTGGGCGCGCTGGGCGCGGCCGCGGGCGTCTGCGTCCTGGCCGCCTTCCTCTCCGCGGCCTCCCCCTACGCCGCCGACGACCCCCGCGGTCTCTTCCTGCTCGCCGCGGCGGCGGCCGTCGGCTCCGCCCTGGCCGGGCCCCTCGGGTGCGCCGTCAGCCGCCGCGCCGAGCGCCGCGCGGACCGGCACGCCCTCGAACTCACCGGCGACCCGGCCGAGTTCATCGCCATGCAACGGCGTCTCACCGTCGCCAACGTCTCCGACCCCGACCCGCCGCGCGCCCTCCACCTGCTCTTCGGCACCCACCCCACTCCCGTCCAGCGCATCGCCGCCGCCCGTAGGTTCGCGGCCGGCCCCGTCTGACCCGCCCCCGGGCGGTCACCAGGTGAGGAGTTTGCGGCCCTCGTCAGGTTCGGGTTCGGTCTCTGAGGCGGGACGGTCCGCGGGAGCGGCGGGGAAGGGGCCGGGGTCGCGGGCCGTGGCGGTCCACAGGCGGCGGCAGGCGACGAGGCAGGCGGCGACCAGCAGGCCGTTGCGGAGCACGAGCAGCGTGATGCCGAGCGGGGTGCTGGTGACGACGTCGCCGAAGTGGATCGGGAACTCGTAGAGGGTGGCGGCGGTGGCGACGACCACGAGCCCCGCGGGCAGGGCCATGACGCTCGCGCGCAGCGTGAGGCAGACGGCGGCCATGCCGATCAGCCAGATCATGTACTGGGGGCTGATGACCCGGCTGGTCGTGGTGAACAGCAGCACGGCGGTGAAGGCCGCGTCGAAGGGCGTCGCCCCGCCGAGCGCGCGGGCCCGCACCCGCCACAGCAGCAGCCACGCGAAGGCCGCGACGGTGAGGGTGAGCGCGATGTCGCTGACCAGGTCGACGTACGGGCCGAGGAACTCCACGGAGCCGTAGTTGAGCAGTACTTGGCCCTGCCAGCCGTGGTGCCGGGCGATGTGGAAGACCAGGGAGCCCAGCGACTCGACCTCGGTGCCGCGCTCGCCCTGGAACCGCAGGAAGGCGAAGGCCCCCGGCATCCACAGCCAGAAGCCCAGCGCGAGGACCCCCGCGCCGGCCACCGCGGCCGCCCACACCCGCCGGTCGCGTACCCCGGTCAGCAGCAGCACGGGCCAGACCTTGAGCATCGCGGCGAACGCGAGCAGGGCGCCGGCGACCTTGGGTCGCCGCACGGTCGCCAGCAGCGCCGCCACGGCCACGGCGGTGACCATCACGTCGTACCGGGCGTAGGCGGTCGGCCCCAGCAGCGGCACGCCGGCCACCCACACATAGGCGCCCGCCTGCCGGCGCCCCTCGCCGCGTGAGCCGCGCAGCAGCAGGGCGAAGGTGACGGCGTCGGCCGCGCAGGCGAGCCAGAAGAATGCGGTGGTGTAGTCGAGGAACGGCAGCAGCCCGGGGGAGAGCACCGCCAGCGCGGCGGCGGGCGGGTACTGCCAGGTGACGTCGTCGAGCGGGAAGGTGCCGGAGCGCAGCACGTCGTACCAGCCGTGGTAGATCCCCGAGACGTCGCTGGTGACGTCGATCGGCGACACACTGAACACCTTGAACACGCACAGCAGCAGCACGATCCGGGTGATCACCCAGGCGAGGACCGGCCCCGCCGGGGACCTCCCGCCATTACTGCCTGCCATGTCCACCTCGTCGTATCGCCTTGGTGTGATGATGCACGATGCCGGTCGCGCCTGTGGACGGGCCCCGGTTCTCAAGGACGCGTCCGCGGCCTCGGTCGGTTGCCGGGGCCCGCAACCGCTACGCTCGGCGCCGTATGGACAAGACCTTGATCGTCACGAACGACTTCCCGCCCCGTCCCGGCGGCATCCAGGCCTTCGTGCACAGCATGGCGCTCCGCCTGGACCCCGGGCAGGTGGTGGTGTACGCCTCCACGTGGCGCGACGGCTCCGAGGTCGCCCGCTTTGACGCCGAGCAGCCCTTCCCCGTCGTCCGCGACCGTACGTCGATGCTGCTGCCGACCCCGCGCGTGACCGGGCGGGCCGTCGATCTGCTGCGCGAGCACGGCTGTACGTCGGTGTGGTTCGGTGCGGCGGCGCCGCTGGGCCTGATGGCGCCCGCGCTGCGGAAGGCCGGGGCCTGGCGGATCGTGGCGACGACGCACGGCCACGAGGCGGGGTGGGCGCAGTTGCCCGGCAGCCGTCAACTGCTGCGCCGGATCGGGGAAGGCACCGACACGATCACCTATCTGGGTGAATACACCCGGTCACGGATCGCTCCCGCGCTCACCCCGCGCGCCGCGGCGCGCATGGTGCAGCTGCCGCCGGGTGTCGACGAGAAGGCCTTCCACCCCGCCTCGGGCGGCGGCAAGGTCAGGGCCCGGCTCGGGCTGGCCGACCGGCCGGTGGTGGTGTGTGTGTCCCGCCTGGTGCCGCGCAAGGGTCAGGACACCCTGATCCTCGCGCTGCCGCGCATCCTGGCCGTCCAGCCGGACGCGGCGCTGCTGGTCGTCGGCGGCGGGCCGTACGAGAACGAGCTGAAGCGGCTCGCGGCGCAGACCGGGGTGACCGGCTCGGTCGTCTTCACCGGGGCGGTGCCCTGGGCGGAACTGCCCGCCCACTTCGGCGCGGGCGACGTCTTCGCCATGCCCTGCCGCACCCGGCGCGGCGGGCTGGACGTCGAGGGGCTCGGCATCGTCTACCTGGAGGCGTCCGCGACCGGGCTGCCCGTCGTGGCCGGCGACTCCGGCGGCGCGCCCGACGCCGTGCTCGACGGCGAGACCGGCTGGGTGGTGCGCGGCGGAGTGCCGGAGGACGCGGCCGACCGCATCCTGGCCCTGCTCGGCGACGCCGAACTGCGGCAGCTGATGGGTGAGCGCGGACGCAAGTGGGTCGAGGACGCCTGGCGCTGGGACCTGCTCGCCGACCGGCTCAAGGCCCTGCTCTAGCCCGCCCGGGAGCGGGCGCCGGGGCCCCGGAAAGCCGGTGGCCGCCGTCCGCGCGAGGCGTACGGCGGCCATCGGCGACGGTCGTCAGGAACCGTCGGTCCCAGCCCGTGGAACGGGCAGGTCTCACGTGGCGTAGATCGCGGCGATCTCGGCCGCGAACTCCCGCAGCACCACGTTCCGCTTCAGCTTCAGCGACGGCGTCACATGCCCGGACTCCTCGGTGAACTGGGTCGCCAGGATGCGGAACTTCTTCACCGCCTCCGCCTTGGACACCGCGGCGTTGCCGTCGTCGATCGCCGACTGCACCTCGGCCAGCAGCTCCGGGTCCTCTCGCAGTGCCGTGACCGTGCGGCCGGCCTTGCCGTGCTGCTCGGCCCAGCGGGGCAGGAACTCCTCGTCCAGGGTCACCAGCGCGCCGATGAAGGGCTGTCCGTCACCGACCACCATGCACTCCGCGACCAGCGCGTGGGCGCGGATGCGGTCCTCGATCATCGCCGGGGCGACGTTCTTGCCGCCCGCGGTGACGATGATCTCCTTCTTGCGGCCGGTGATGGTGATGTAGCCGTCCTCGTCCAGCGCGCCGATGTCGCCGCTGTGGAACCAGCCGTCGGTGACGGCCTCCGCCGTCGCCGCCTCGTTGTTCCAGTAGCCGCTGAACAGGTGCTCGCCGTGGAGCAGCACCTCGCCGTCGTCGGCGATGCGGACGGTGGAGCCGGGCAGCGGCTGGCCGACGGTGCCGATCTTCGTACGGTCCCAGGGGTTGAAGGCCGTGGCCGCACAGGACTCGGTCAGGCCGTAGCCCTCCAGGACGGTGAAGCCGATGCCCCGGTAGAAGTGGCCGAGCCGCTCGCCGAGCGGTGCGCCACCGGAGATGGAGTACTCGGCGCGGCCGCCGAGCACGGCGCGCAGCTTGCTGTAGACCAGCCGGTCGAAGACCTTGTGCTTGAACCGCAGGCCGAGCGCGGGCCCGTTCGCCGAGTCCAGCGCGCGGCTGTACTCGATCGCGACATCGGACGCCTTGTCGAAGATCTTGCCCTTGCCGCCCGCCTGGGCCTGCGCGCGGGCGGAGTTGTACACCTTCTCGAACACGCGGGGCACACCCAGCAGCATCGTCGGCCGGAACGCGGACAACTCGTCCGTGAGGTTCTTGATGTCGCTGACGTGCCCGAGCTTGATCGGGGCCATCACACTGGCCACCTCGACCAGCCGGCCGAAGACGTGCGCCAGCGGCAGGAAGAGCAGCACCGAGGAGTCGCCGGTCCTGAACAGCGGCTTCAGCCGCTCCACCACGTTGCCGCACTCGGCGAAGAACGCGCGGTGGCTGAGCACGCAGCCCTTGGGGCGGCCGGTGGTGCCCGAGGTGTAGACGATGGTGGCGGGGGAGTCGGCCTTGGCGTACGCGCCGCGCTCGTCGACGGTCGCCTCGGCGATGTCGGTCCCGGCGGCGGTCAGCGTCTCCACGGCGCCGCCCTCGATGCGCCACACGTGCTTGAGCTGCGGCAGGCGCTCGCGGACGGACTCCACAGACTTCTCGTGGGCCTCGGTCTCCACGATCGCGGCGACGGCGCCGGAGTCGGAGAGGATCCACTCGACCTGCTCGGCCGAGGAGGTCTCGTACACCGGGACGGTGACCGCGCCCGTGCTCCAGACGGCGAAGTCGAAGAGGGTCCACTCGTACCGGGTGCGCGAGATCAGGGCGACCCGGTCGCCGGGCTGCACGCCCGAGGCGATCAGGCCCTTGGCGGCCGCGCGGACCTCGGCGAGGAAGGCGGTGGCGGTGACGTCCGCCCAGTCCCCGGCGGCGGTCTTGCGGGCGATGACGGCAACGTCCGGGTGCTGAGCGGCGTTGCGGCGGATGAGATCCGTCAGATTGCCGTCCGCGGGGACCTCGTAAAGAGCCGGAAGGCTGAACTCGCGCAAGACTGCTGCTCCTCATCGGCGCCGGCGGCGGTGCTGGCTGCGTCCACTGCGGGGTTGAGCAGTGGACTGCCCGGACGTTACCCACCGGTAAAGCTTCAGCGGTAGGGGTGCCGTGTGGATGTTTTGTGTGTCACATCGTCGTCACATCCCGGCGGTCCGCTGCGGCGCAGCGCGTTTCCACTGGCTGGAAGCCTAGTCGAGCCCTTGATGACCCGCAGGTAACAGGGCTCCCGGCAGTCACCGCTCGCGGCCGGTCCCGGCGTCCTAGAGTGATCGCCATGCGTGTCCATGTCGTCAGCGATGTCCACGGCGCCGCCGAGGCGCTCGCCAGGGCCGGGGACGGCGCCGACGCCCTGATCTGCCTCGGCGACCTCATCCTCTTCATGGACTACGCGGACCACTCGCGCGGCATCTTCCCCGACCTGTTCGGCACCGAGAACGCCTCCCGGATGGTCGCCCTGCGCACCGCCCTGCGCTGGGACGAGGCCCGGGCCCTGGACCGCGAGCTGTGGGGCGGCCTCGGCATCGACCGGGGCACCGCCATCGAGGCCGCCGTGCGCCGCCAGTACGCGGAGCTGTTCGCCGCCTTCCCCACACCGACGTACGCCACCTACGGGAACGTCGACATCCCCGCGCTGTGGCCGGAGTACGCCGGGCCCGGCACGACCGTGCTGGACGGCGCCACCGCCGAGATCGGCGGCCTGGTCTTCGGGTTCGTCGGCGGCGGCCTGCGCACCGCCTACCGCACCCCGTACGAGATCGACGACGAGACCTACGCCGCCAAGGTGGCCGCCCTCGGCAAGGTCGACGTGCTCTGCTCGCACATCCCGCCCGCCGTGCCCGAGCTCTGCTACGACACGGTCGCCCGCCGCTTCGAGCGCGGCAGTGAGGCCCTGCTGGACGCGATCCGCAGCACCCGTCCCACGTACGCGCTCTTCGGGCACGTCCACCAGCCCCTGGCGCCGCGGATGCGCATCGGCACGACCGAATGCGTGAACGTCGGTCACTTCAACTCAAGGAGAACGCCGTGGGCGCTGCGGTGGTGACCGCCCCGGAGGTCTGCGGGCACCCGACCAGGCGGTAGCCTTCAGCGGCAGGCACACGACAGCAGGTACATGACGCGACGTCCCGGAGGGGCCACGGCGATGGCGGAACACACGAGGTCCAGCATCACGATCGACGCGGCCCCGGCCGATGTCATGAGTGTCATCTCCGACTTCGCCCGCTACCCGGAGTGGACCGGGGAGGTGAAGGAGGCCGAGATCATCACCGCCGACACCCAGGGCCGCGCCGAGCAGGTCCGCCTGCTCCTCGACGCCGGTGCGATCAAGGACGACCACACCCTCGCCTACACCTGGGTCGGCACCGACGAGGTGCACTGGACGCTGGTCAAGTCCCAGATGCTCCGCACCCTGGACGGCGCCTACATCCTCGCCCCCGTCGAGGACGGCAAGCGCACCGAGGTCACCTACCAGCTGACCGTCGACGTCAAGATCCCCATGCTCGGCATGATCAAGCGCAAGGCCGAGAAGGTCATCATCGACCGGGCTCTCGCCGGTCTGAAGAAGCGCGTCGAGTCCCAGGGCTGACGTGCGTACGGTCCTGGTCACCGGCGCGGGCGGCGCGGGCCGCACCACCGTCGCGGCCGCCACGGCCACGGCCGCGGCCGCCCCCGGGCGCCGGGTCCTGATTCTGTCCGCGGACCGCGACGGGGCGCTGGAGCGCGTTCTCGGCGCCGCCACCGGCACGGACACCACCCCTGACGGCCGCGCCCCCGCCGCCGTCGTCCCCGTCACCTCCGTGCCGGGGCTGTGGGCCGGCCGGATCGACCCGGCCGCCTCCTTCCGGGCCGACGCCATGGAGCTCCAGGGCCGGATCGGCGCCCTGCTCGAACTGCTCGGCGCCGCGCCGCTGGACCCCGAGGAGCTCACCGAGCTCCCCGGCGCGGAACCGCTCGCCCTGCTCCGCGCCCTGCGCGACACGGCGGACGGCTGGGACCTGGTCGTGGTCGACCTCCCGCCGGTGCGCGCCGCACTTGCCGCGCTCGCCCTCCCGGAGCAACTGCGCCGCTACCTCGCCCGGCTGCTGCCCGAACAGCGCCAGGCAGCCCGCGCCCTGCGCCCGATGCTCGCCCAGCTCGCCGGCGTCCCCGCGCCCGGCCCCTGGGCGTACGAGGCCGCCGCCCGCGCCGACCGCGAACTGGGCGCCGCGCAGGCCGTGGTGGAGGATGCGGCGACGACCGTACGGCTGGTGGTCGAGCCCGGCGCGCACGCCGCCGAGGCGGTCCGCCACGCCCGGGCCGGACTGGCCCTGCACGGCCACCGGCTGGAGGCGATCGTGGCCAACCGGCTGCTGCCCGCGCACTCGCCCGACCCGTGGCTCGCCGAACTGTCGGGACTGCAGCGCAAGGAACTGCGCGCCCTGCGCGCCGAGATCGCGGGCACCGGGACGGCCCTGCACGAACTGCCGCACCTGGGACGCGAACCGCGCGGGACCGGGGACCTGGCGCGGCTCGCGGCCGCGCCGCCCGCACCGGCCGCCGAAGGCCCCGCCGCGCCGCCCTGGACCACCGAGGACCGGCTCGCCACCGAGGGCCACTTCCTGTGGCGGCTGCCGCTGCCCGGCGCGCTGCGGCACACCGTGGACCTCGTCCGCCGCGGCGACGAACTCGTCGTGGACGCCGAGGGCCACCGGCGCATCCTGCCGCTGCCCTCCGCGCTGCGTCGCTGCACGGTGGAGGGCGCCGCCCTGCGGGACGGTGCGCTGCAGGTCCGGTTCGTTCCCGATCCCGCCCTCTGGCCCCGATGACGGCGATGGCCCCCTGAACGCACCGGCTTCGTTCGGGTAACGTCGTAGTCAAAAGCCGGAGCGCCCTACGGAGCCCACCATGAGCGAATCCACGGACCGTAACGACCGCCCCGAGGCCGATCACGACGCCTGGGCCAAGGCGAGCGCGGAGGACATCGCCGCGGAGAAGGCCCGCCGCCGGCAGCAGTCCGGACAGGAGCCGGGCAGCGCCGCGGAGGAACTGCGACGGCTCGCCGAGGCCGTGACCGAGCGGATCTCCCTGCTGCGCAGCCCCGCGGCCGAGATGGCGGCCCAGGGGATCATCGCCCAGGTGAAGCAGGCCGTTGAGCCCGTCGTCGAACGCAACCCCGAGGTCTTCGACCATCTCGCCGCGGCCGGCGCCGAACTGCTGGCCGCCTACCGGGCCGCCGTCAGCGGCCACGAACGGCGCTGGACCTCCGGTGGCGAGGGTTCCTCCAGCGAACGCATTGACCTGGACTGAACACGAACTGAACAACGGGCGGAACGGGGCGGACCTCGCCCTCCGGTACGGTTGGACGCAGCGGGGATCGACCGAATACTGAGGGATACATGGGACTCACCATCGGCGTCGACATCGGCGGCACGAAGATCGCGGCCGGCGTGGTCGACGAGGAAGGCTCGATTCTCGAAATCGTCAAGGTGCCGACTCCGTCGACCTCCGAAGGCGTGGTCGACGCCATCGCCGCCGCCGTCCACGACGTCAGCACGAGCCACACGGTCGAGGCCGTGGGCATCGGTGCCGCCGGCTATGTCGACGACAAGCGGGCCACCGTGCTCTTCGCGCCCAACATCCGCTGGCGGCACGAGCCGCTGAAGGACAAGGTCGAGCAACGCGTCGGTCTTCCCGTCGTGGTGGAGAACGACGCCAACGCCGCCGCCTGGGGCGAGTACCGCTTCGGCGCCGGCCAGGGCCACGACGACGTCATCTGCATCACGCTCGGCACCGGCCTCGGCGGCGGCATCATCATCGGCAACAAGCTGCGCCGCGGCCGCTTCGGCGTGGCCGGCGAGTTCGGCCACATCCGCATGGTCCCGGACGGTCTGCTGTGCGGCTGCGGCAGCCAGGGCTGCTGGGAGCAGTACGCCTCCGGCCGCGCCCTGGTGCGCTACGCCAAGCAGCGCGCCGTCGCCCAGCCCGAGAACGCGGCGCTGTTGCTCTCGCTCGGCGACGGCACCCCCGACGGCATCCAGGGCCAGCACATCAGCCAGGCCGCGCGCGGCGGCGACAGCGTGGCGGTGGACTCGTTCCGCGAACTCGCCCGCTGGGCCGGTGCGGGACTCGCCGACCTCGCGTCGCTTTTCGACCCCTCCGCCTTCATCGTCGGCGGCGGTGTCTCGGACGAGGGCGAACTCGTCCTCGACCCCATCCGCAAGTCCTTCCGCCGCTGGCTGGTCGGCGGTCAGCTGCGGCCGCACGCCCAGGTCCTCGCCGCCCAACTCGGTGGCAAGGCCGGCCTCGTCGGCGCCGCCGACCTGGCGCGCCAGGGCTAGTCGTTCCGTGCCGGTGCCCCCGTACCCCGCTTCCGCGGAGTACGGGGGCACCGTCGTGCGGGCCCGGTAGGGTGACGGCGTGAGCGAGGTCCCGCGGCCGGATCTGCCGGCATCCCGTACGGAGCCGGACGGCTCCGCCGTCATCCGCGTCCTGAGCTACAACGTCCGTTCCCTGAGGGACGACAAAGCCGCGCTCGCCCGGGTCATCCGCGCCTGCGCGCCCGACATCGCGCTGATCCAGGAGGCTCCCCGCTTCTTCCGCTGGCGCAAGGCCGCCGCCCGGCTCGCCCGAGACGCGGGAATGGTGACCGTCACCGGCGGGGCGACCGCCGCCGGCCCGCTGGTGCTGTCCTCGTTGCGGGTCACGGTGGAACGCACCGAGGACGTCCTGCTGCCGCGCACCCCAGGGCTCCACCAGCGCGGCTTCGCGACGGCCGTGGTCCGCGTCGGCGGCGCCCGGCTGTCCGTGCTGAGCTGCCATCTGTCGTTGCAGGCCCAGGAGCGCTACGAGCAGGGCGGGATGCTGCTGGACCGCCTCGCCGCGATGGGCGAGATCCACGCGGTGGCCGGCGGCGACCTGAATGACCGCCCGCAGGGCCGCACTTTCCGCCGGATCGCCGGCGCACTGCAGGACGCCCGGACGGTCCGGCCCTGGGGCGGGGAGTACACCTCCACGCCCGTCGACCCGCACCAGCGCATCGACGCCATCTTCACCACGTCCGGCATCGAGGTCCTCGGCTGCGGTGTCCCGGAGGCGCTGTCCGGCGTCACCCGGAGCGACCTGAGGGCGGCCACGGACCATCTTCCGGTCCTGGCCGCCCTCAGGGTGCCGTCGGTGCCGTGACCGCGGTCAGACGACCGCGCCGCCGCCCGGGAGGTCGTCGTCCTCGTCGCCGCCCGGCCGCATCCGCGTGACCAGGGTGGCGAAGCCGCCGAGGAAGCCGCCGATGCCGACCGTGACGGCCCACCACGGCATCTCCTCCTGGAAGAGGATGAACGCGAAGATCAGCAGCGGACCGCCCAGCGCCCCCAGCCAGGCGAACTTCGTGGTGACGTCGGCATTCGGCAGCGGAGGCGGCTCCGGAGGGACGAAGTGGCCCTCGTCGTCGTCCTCGTCGAGTTCGTAGTCGCGGGGACCGGAGATGACGGGGTGGATGACGATGGAGGTCGTCTCGGGCGTGCTCGGCACCACGAGGTGACCGGGCTTGGAGGAGCCCTCGGCGACGTCCTCGGCCTCCGGCCAGGACGCCGTACCGGGCTCCGGGTCGGCGTCGTACCCCGCCACGATCTGCGCCCAGGCCTCGGCCTCGTCGACCGGCTTGGGCTCGGGCTCGCCGCCCTCGGGCAGCGGACGGCGGTCGTCCTCGGGCTCAGCCACGTGCGGCGTCCTCCTTCTCGTTGCTCTCGTCGTCGCCCGCGGCCGGTCCGGCGCCGGTGAGCCGGCGTACGAACGCGGAGGACTGCTCGAAGATCGTCTCTGCGTCGTGGTCGAGGGTGGCGACGTGGTAGCTGCGTTCCAGCACCGTCTCGGTCACGTCCGTCGACGACACGCGGCTGAGCACGAGCGCCGAGTTGGACGGGTGGACGACATGGTCGACCCGGCTGCGCAGGAGCAGCAGCGGCTGGGTCACCTGGGGCAGGTCGCGTCGCACCAGGTTCCACAAGCGGCTCAGGGAGTGCACCGCGTGCAGCGGGGTGCGGTCGTAGCCCACCTCCACGGAGCCCTCCTTCGCGATGTCGCTGGCGATGCCGGGCACCGAGGGCACGAAGTGCCTCAGCACCGGCACGGCCTTGAGTTGATGGCTGTCGGCCTTGACCGACGGGTTGACGAGGGCGATGCCGCTGATCGCCGCGCCGTGTTGCGCGGCGAGGCGCAGCGTCAGGGCGCCGCCCATGGACATTCCGAAGACAAACACGCGGTCACAGCGTCCGGACAGCGCGCGGAATTCCCGGTCCACCTCGGCGTACCAGTCCTGCCAGCCGGTGACCTGCATGTCCTGCCAGCGCGTACCGTGCCCGGGCAGCAGCGGCGCCGACACGCTCAGACCGCGCCCGGCCAGGTACTCTCCCCAAGGCCGCATGGACTGCGGAGTGCCCGTGAAGCCGTGGCACAGCAGGACGCCGATGTCGCCACCGTCGTGGCGATAGGGCTCGGCCCCGGGCATGAGCGGCACCGTAGGTCTCCTGTTCGGTGGAATGCGCGGAAAGCGATACCTCACAGTACGCGGACGGCCCACACCGGGGGAGAGCCCTGCCCGATCTGGCGTTAAGGTCTTCCCGTCAGACACAGGAGGTCATCGGTTGTTGTACGGCGTGATGAAGATCGCGATCGGTCAGCCCCTGCGAGCCGCCTTCCGGCCGTGGGTGGAGGGCATGGAGAACATCCCCAAGCGGGGACCCGCGATACTGGCGAGCAACCATCTGTCCTTCTCCGACTCCTTCTTCCTGCCCGCCGTGCTCGACCGCAAGGTCACCTTCATCGCCAAGGCCGAGTACTTCACCACGCCGGGCGTCAAGGGCAAGCTCACCGCGGCCTTCTTCAAGGGCGTCGGCCAGCTCCCGGTGGACCGCTCGGGCGCGCGGGGCGCAGGCGAGGCGGCCATCCGCAGCGGCATAAAGGTCATCGAGTCCGGCGAGCTCTTCGGCATCTACCCCGAGGGCACCCGCTCGCCCGACGGCCGCCTCTACCGCGGCAAGCCCGGGGGCCTGGCCCGGATCGCGCTCGCCACGGGCGCCCCGGTGATCCCGGTCGCGATGATCGACACCGAGAAGATCCAGCCGCCCGGCAAGGTCGTGCCCAAGCTCATGCGTCCCGGCATCCGGATCGGCAAGCCGCTGGACTTCAGCCGCTACCAGGGCATGGAGCAGGACCGTTTCATCCTGCGCTCGGTCACCGACGAGGTGATGTACGAGATCATGAAGCTCTCCGGCCAGGAGTACGTGGACGTCTACGCCTCCGCCGCCAAACGCCAGATCGCCGAGGCGGCGAAGAAGCAGCAGGCAGAACCCGGGGCATAGCCCCGGCCAGGGGAACGGGGGAGGGCCCATGGCCAGGGACACGGCCCACGGGCCGGAGGCGCGCCCAGCCGCGGGGGCGGCCGGGCGCCCGCCGGGGCGTGTCGTCGGCATGTCGGTCGAGCAGCCGCTGTGGCGCGCCCTGACGGGTTACCGGGTACTCACCGCCGGCTACGCCGTCGCGCTGTTCGCCGTCGGCTACGAGGGCCACGCCCGGCCGGTGCCGGGCATGGCGTTCATGGCGCTGCTCGTGGTGTGGACGCTGGCCACGCTCGGCAAGGTCAGCTCGCCGCAGCGGTGCACCCGGGGCTTCCTCTTCGTCGACCTCGGCATCGCGCTCACCGGCATTCTGCTGACCCCGGTCATCGAGACGCACCAGCGCATCCTCGAGGGCGGGCCCACCTTGCCGTCGATATGGACGGCGGGCTCGGTCCTCGCGTTCGCGATCAAGGGCGGCTGGCGCTGGGCGGCGGCGGCTTCCTGCCTGGTCGGCGGCGCCAACATGGTCGAGCGCGGGGCGCTCGCACGCGACACCGTGCACAATGTGCTGCTCGTGGCCATCGCCAGCATCGCGATCGGCTACGTGGTCGAGGTCGCCCGCGCCAGTGAGCGCACCCTCGCCCGCGCCCTGCAGATCGAGGCCGCCACCCGCGAGCGGGAGCGGCTGGCCCGCGACATCCACGACAACGTGCTCCAGGTGCTCGCCATGGTGCAGCGGCGCGGCGCGGAGATCGGCGGCGAGGCCGAGGCGCTCGGCACCATGGCCGGCGAGCAGGAGGCCGCGCTGCGTGCCCTGATCAGCGCCGGTCCCGCGGTGCTCGGGGTTCCGGCTCCGCGCGACGCGGGACAGGACCCGGACGCCCCTCGCGACCTGCGTGCCCTGCTCACCCCGTACAGCGGCAGCCGGGTCACCGTGGCCGCCCCCGGCACCCCCGTCCTGCTGCCCTCGCACGCGGCCGCCGAACTCGCCGCGGCGGTGGGCGCCGCCCTGGAGAACGTGCGCAAACACGCGGGGGAGCGGGCGCACGCCTGGATCCTGGTGGAGGACGCGCCCGACGCGGTCCTCGTCAGCGTCCGCGACGACGGGCCCGGCATCCCCGAGGGCCGGCTCGCCGACGCCGAGGCGGAGGGGCGGCTGGGTGTCGCCCAGTCGATCCAGGGGCGGCTGCGCGACCTCGGCGGAACGGCGGAGCTGGTGTCGGTGCCCGGACAGGGGACAGAAGTCGAGTTGAGGCTCGGCAAATGAGAGAGGAGATTGGGTTCATGGCCGTAAAGGTGATGGTGGTGGACGACCACCCCATGTGGCGGGACGCGGTCGCGCGCGACCTCACCGAGGCGGGATACGTCGTGGTGGCGACGGCCGCCGACGGCCCGGAGGCGGTACGCCGCGCCAAGGCCGCCCTCCCGGAGGTGCTGGTCCTCGACCTCAATCTGCCGGGCCTGTCCGGCGTCCAGGTCTGCAAGGACGTGATCGCGGAGAACCCGGCCCTGCGGGTGCTGGTGCTGTCGGCGAGCGGCGAGCACGAGGACGTCCTGGAGGCCGTGAAGTCCGGTGCCACCGGCTACCTGCTGAAGTCCGCCGGCCGGGACGAGCTCCTCGACGCCGTCAGCCGCACCGCCGTCGGCGACCCCGTCTTCACCCCCGGCCTGGCCGGCCTCGTCCTCGGCGAGTACCGGCGGCTGGCCTCGGACCCCGCGCCCGCGACGGCCGACCGGCCCGAGGCGCCGCGGCTCACCGACCGCGAGACCGAGGTGCTGCGTTTGGTGGCCAAGGGGCTGAGCTACAAGCAGATCGCCGAACGGCTCGTCATCTCCCACCGCACCGTGCAGAACCATGTGCAGAACACCCTGGGCAAGCTCCAGTTGCACAACCGCGTCGAGCTGGTCCGCTACGCCATCGAGCGCGGACTGGACGAGGAGTAACCCGTCGGCGCGATCCTTGCGTTGCTCCGCCTGCCGCACTCGGACGAGTGAATCCGGGGTCTCAACATGCCCAAGCATCAAGGGATTTCACCGAACGGCCCATCCCGTATGTGACACCGGTCACGCTAGCGTCGTTGGCGCAGGCAAATGGTGCGAACGGGAAGGGGAACGATCATGCGAGTTGGCGTGCTGACCGGTGGCGGTGACTGCCCCGGGCTCAACGCGGTCATCCGTGCCATCGTGCGCAAGGGCGTCCAGGAGTACGCGTACGAGTTCGTCGGATTCAGGGACGGCTGGCGCGGGCCGCTGGAAGGGGACACCGTGCCCCTCGACATCCCGGCCGTCCGCGGGATCCTGCCGCGCGGCGGTACGATCCTCGGCTCCTCGCGCACGAATCCGCTCAAGACGGAGAGCGGCGTGCGCCGGGTCAAGGAGAACCTCGCCAAGTACGAGGTGGACGCGCTCGTCGCGATCGGCGGCGAGGACACGCTCGGCGTGGCGACCACCCTGTCGGACGAGTACGGGGTCCCTTGCGTCGGCGTACCGAAGACCATTGACAACGACCTCGCCGCCACCGACTACACCTTCGGCTTCGACACGGCCGTCAACATCGCCACCGAGGCCATCGACCGCCTCCACACCACCGCCGAGTCGCACATGCGCGTCCTGGTGGTCGAGGTCATGGGCCGGCACGCGGGCTGGATCGCCCTGCACTCGGGCCTGGCCGGCGGCGCCAACGTCATCCTGCTGCCCGAGCAGCGCTTCGACGTGGACCAGGTCTGCGCCTGGGTGGAGAGCCGTTTCAAGATCCGTTACGCGCCGATCGTGGTGATCGCCGAAGGGGCGATGCCGCAGGACGGCGACGTGGTGCTGAAGGACGGCAGTCTCGACTCCTTCGGCCATGTCCGCCTGTCCGGCATCGGCGAGTGGCTGGCCAAGGAGATCGAGAGCCGCACCGGCAAGGAGGCCCGCACCACGGTGCTCGGCCACGTCCAGCGCGGCGGCACCCCCAGTGCCTTCGACCGCTGGCTGGCCACCCGCTTCGGCCTGCACGCCATCGAGGCGGTCCGCGACCGGGACTTCGGGAAGATGGTCGCCCTGCGCGGCACGGACATCGTCCGGGTCCCCCTGGCGGAAGCGACCAAGCAGCTCAAGACGGTCGACCCGAAGCTCTACGCCGAGGCCGGCGTCTTCTTCGGGTAAACACCTCGTTTCCCCGAAGTCTCCTGGGCTTTCCCCGCTTGCCATGGGCGATCACGCGGCCTTACATTCCCTCCACCCGGCTTGTCCGGCCGCTTCGTTTATCCCCCTTGAGCACATGAGGAGCGCCCGGCATGACGGGTGTACTGGCGGTCGCAGGCGGCACCGCATCCGGCAAGTCCACACTTGCCGAGGCCCTGTCGCTGACGTGTCCCGAGACCATCGCACTGATCCATCTGGATGATTACTACGTGCCCGCGCACGACCCGCTCCGGGGCGTGTGGACGGTCAGCGCCGGCGGGCACGCCGTCCTGGACTGGAACCACCCCGGCTCCATCGACGAGACCGCCGTCGGTGAGGCCGTCGACGCGGCCAGGCTGCGCCCCGGCGTGCGCCTGGTCGTCGTCGAGGGGCTGTTCGCGCTCACCCTCCCGGCCGTCCTGTCTCGGGCGGCCTGGCGGGTGTACGTGGACGCCCCCGACGACGTCCGCCTGGCGCGCAAGATCCTGCGGAAGATCGAGGCGCAGCGGCAGGACCCGCGCCTGTCGCTGCGGAACTACCTGCAGACCGGCCGGGACCGCCATGCCGTCCATGTGGCACCCTCGCGGGCGCGGGCCGACCTGGTCGTCGACGGCACCACCGACGGCCCCGAGATGCTGGCCGCCGTCCTGGGCCTGGTCGGGCCCGCCCTGGCGCCCGCCCCCGAGCCCGTCGCCGCGGTGCGCCCCCGCCGCTCCCGCGCCGCCGCGCCCCGGACGCACCAGCTGCCCGCGGCCGCCGTCTGACGTCCCTCACGTTGTAGGCGTCGATGTGCACGTCCGCGGTGCCGTCGGCCCGGTAGGTCACGTGCACCCACATGGACCAGCTGCCGTCCAGGCAGAGGTCGGCGTCGCAGGGGAGGGGTCCGTGCCGTTCCGCCGGGGGAACGCGCTGGTCAGCAGCGAGCCGGCCCGGTCGCGCGGCAGCCGGAAGCCGACCGTGCGACCCGGTCCATGATCCCGCCGTCGTCCTGGCACCTGACGTCCGTGGCCTCGGACGGGATCGCGCCGCCGAGGAAGGACTCGGTCTGCGCGCAGTCCGCCGACGACGGCTGCGTCAAACAGCGGAAGACGAGGCCGGCCTGGGCGTGGAGGGCGACGCCGAAGGCCGGCAAAAGCGACGGGACCGTCGTCAGGACCCGCTCCCACCGCGTGCGGGACGGGACGGGTGTGCGCGGACTCCATGCGCCGTTCCACGTCCCCGCCCACCCCGTCCGTTCGCCTGCGGCGTGGCCCGGCCGGGCCACACTTCCCGTCAGCCCGCGACCACCACCGACGCCAGCAGCTCCGTCACGATCGCCGTGCCGTTCAGGGTGAGCACGGACTCGGGGTGGAACTGCACGCCGGCGAAACCGGGCCCGCGCATCGCGTGGACGTCGCCCGTGGCCGGGTCGCGGCTCAGCTCGACACGGTGCATGGCCAGCTCCTCCGCCGTCCTGTCGTCGCAGCGCGCGGTGAAGGAGTTGTAGAAGCCGACCGTCTCCATGCGCCCGAACAGGTCGACCGCCGTCTGCGCGCCCTGGAACGGCACCTCCTTGCGCACGAGGCCGAGTCCCAGCTCGGCGGCGATCAGCTCCTGGCCGAGGCACACGCCCAGCAGCCCGTGCCGGTGGTCGCGCACCAGGTCCGCGGCGAGGGCGCGCAGGAACGCCATCTTGGGGTCGGCGGTGTCCGCCGGGTTTCCCGGACCGGGGCCGAGCACGACCGGGCCGCGGTGCGCGAGGACGGTCTCGCGCAGACCCGGCTCGTCGTAGCGGCGCACGGTCACCTCCAGTCCCGACGAGCGCAGCACGTGCGCCAGCATCGCGGTGAAGGTGTCCTCGCCGTCGACCATGAAGGCGTGCCGTCCGGTGAGCGGGCCCGGCCGTTCCCCCTCGCCCGCGGGGGCCTGCATCCGCAGCCAGAACGGCGCGAGGTTGCGGCGCCGTCCCGCCAGCGCGGCCTGCACCCGCGTGTCGTCGCCGAGCCGGCGCCGCGGCCCTCCCGGCTCGCGCGCCGCGCCCGGCCGCACGCCCAGCGCCGCCAGCACGCCCGCCGCCTTCGCGTGCGTCTCGGCGACCTCGCCGTACGGATCCGAGCGGCGCACCAGCGTCGCCCCCACCGGCACCTTCAGACCGCCCGCGGCGTCGATGTCCGCGGTGCGGATCAGGATGGGGGAGTCCAGGGTCTGGACGCCGCCGCCGTCCCGTCCGATCAGCGCCAGCGCGCCCGCGTAGTAGCCGCGGCCCCCGGGCTCGTAGCGCTCGATGACCCGGCAGGCGTTCTGAACCGGCGAACCGGTGACCGTCGCCGCGAACATCGTCTCGCGCAGCACGTCACGGACGTCCATGGTGCTGCGGCCGCGCAGCTCGTACTCGGTGTGCGCCAGGTGCGCCATCTCCTTCAGGCGCGGGCCGACCACGACGCCGCCGAGGTCGCCGACCGTGCACATCATCTTCAGTTCCTCGTCGACCACCATGGTCAGCTCCTCCACCTCCTTCACGTCGCGGAGGAAGGCGAGCAGCCCGTCCATGTCCGGTCCCTGCGCCGGGTAGCGGTAGGTGCCGCTGATCGGGTTCATCACGACCGTGCCGCCCGCCATCCGGACGTGCACCTCCGGGCTCGCCCCGGCCAGCGTCCGCTCCGGCGTGCGCACCACGAACGTCCAGTACGCGCCGCGCTCGCCGTCCAGCAGCCGCCGGAACAGCGCGAGCGCGTCCGCCGCAGAGAAGCCCGGGATCTGTCCGCGGAAGGTCCTGCGGATCACGAAGTTCGCGCCCTCGCCGCGGCCGATCTCGTCCTCGATCACCCGCTCCACGATCCCGGCGTAGGTGTCGTCGTCCACGTCGAAGCCGCCGTGCTCCACGTGCACCCCGTGGCCGGGCAGCGCCCGCTCCAGCTCCGGCAGCGGGATTTCGTACGCCTCCCGCGGGTGCAGGACCACCAGCGGCGTACCGTCGTCCCGCGCCTCGAACCCGCGCTCCCTGATCTGCCGGTACGGCACCAGCGCCAGCGCGTCGGCGACCGGCCGTCCGTCCTCCGGCACCCCCTTCGGGAGCGCGATGTCCGTCAGGCGTTCCACCGCGGACACCGGGCCGAGCAGCACGTCGACCGTGTCCGTGTCCCGCCCCGGCGTTCTGCGCCGGATCAGTGCGAACGGCGGGCATGCCGGGTCCAGCAGCCGCTCCACGAGCGCTGCGGCGGAAAGCGGGTTCTTCTGGTCGTCCACGGCGGTTCCTTCCGATCGTCCGGTCATCCAGGAGGGGGACCACCAGGGAAGGGACGGCCGCGGAAACACCGAAGGCCGCCCTTCGGGCGGCCTTCGCGTCAGTCAGTGGGTACGCGTCGTCAGTGGGCCGCCGGATTCGCGGTCCACCACCACTGCAGGTGCGTCTGCTGTGCGTACATGTTGTGCACGATAACCCATCCTGCCGCCGCGCACGCCCGGAGCGCGACGCGACCGGGGGACCGGGACGGGGATCGCACGGCTGCGGCCCCCCGGCGCGGCGCGTGCCCACGGCGACGCCCACCGCCGAGCGGACGGCGGGGTCGAAGCCGGGTCCGTGCGAGGACTTCGCGACCGCCGTCGACGGACGGCTCCGGGCGGGCAGCCGGGGCGGCCGGGGCGGCCTGTTGTGACCCGGTGGACGTTCGCGTATGGGACCGAGCCTTCCGGCCATGTCGCGTCTCACGGTGCCGGCCCTTCACTGGTGCCATGACACCCCGAGACGCAGTCCTCACGGCGGCCGCGGTCGCCACCGGTCTGATGGCCGGCCTCTTCTTCGCCTTCTCCGTCGCCGTCATGCCCGGCCTCGCCAGGACCGGCGACCGGACCCTGGTGGACGCCATGCAGCGGATCAACGCCGCCATCCAGAACGGCTGGTTCCTGCTGGTCCTCGCGGGGGCCCTGCTGCTCGGCGCCGCCGGAGTGGTGCTCTGCGTCCGCGACGGCGCCCGGGGCGTCCTGCCCTGGGTCGTCGCGGGCACGGTCTGCTACCTGCTCGTCCTCGTCGTCACCCTCGCCGTCAACATCCCGCTCAACGACCGGCTGGACGCCGCCGGGACGCCGGATGCCGTCGCCGGCCTCGCCGCCGTCCGCGAGCGCTTCGAGGCCGTCTGGGTCCGCTGGAACCTGGTGCGCACCCTGCTGTGCACCGGCGCCCTGGCCTGCCTCTGCTGGGCGCTCGTCCTCAGCGGGCGTACCGGCGCGGCCGGGTGCTGACCCCGGCCCGCCGGCCCCCGACCGCCTGTACGCGATGTGGAATCGCCGTCTCATTGACTGGTCGGGTGCGCCGAGCGCCGGACACAACCACGTAATGTGGGGTGCGTGACCGTGAACGCTGATTCTCTCGCCGGGCGCAACACCTGGCGCTCTCTGCCCGCGGCCCAGCAGCCCGAGTACCCCGACGCCGAGGCGCTGAGCCGAGTGATCGCGGAACTCGAGTCGTATCCCCCTCTCGTCTTCGCCGGGGAGTGCGATCAGCTGCGCGACCGTATGGGGGCCGTGGCCCGCGGTGAGGCGTTCCTGCTCCAGGGCGGCGACTGCGCCGAGGCCTTCGACCACGTCGGCGCCGACCAGATCCGCAGCAAGCTCAAGACGCTCCTGCAGATGGGCGCGGTGCTCACCTACGCCGCCTCCGTGCCGGTGGTGAAGGTGGGCCGGATCGCCGGCCAGTACAGCAAGCCGCGCTCCAAGCCGACGGAGACCCGCGACGGGGTGACCCTGCCCACGTACCGCGGTGACTCGGTCAACGGCTTCGACTTCACCGAGGTCTCCCGTGTGCCGGACCCGGACCGGCTGAAGCGGATGTACCACGCGTCCTCCGCCACGCTGAACCTGGTACGCGCCTTCGCCACCGGCGGCTACGCGGACCTGCGCCAGGTGCACGCCTGGAACCAGGACTTCGTCAAGTCCTCGCCGTCCGGGCAGCGTTACGAGGCGCTGGCCCGGGAGATCGACCGCGCGCTGAACTTCATGCACGCCTGCGGCACGGACCCGGAGGAGTTCAAGACCGTCGAGTTCTACTCCTCGCACGAGGCGCTGCTGCTCGACTACGAGAGCGCGCTGACGCGCGTCGACTCGCGGACCGGCCGGCTCTACGACGTCTCCGCGCACATGGTGTGGGTCGGCGAGCGCACCCGGCAGATGGACCACGCGCACATCGAGTTCGCGTCCCGGATCCGCAACCCGCTCGGTGTGAAGCTCGGCCCGACGACCACGCCCGAGGAGGCGCTGGCGCTGATCGACCGGCTGGACCCGGACCGCGAGCCGGGCCGGCTGACGTTCATCACGCGCATGGGCGCGGGCAAGGTGCGCGACCTGCTGCCGAACCTGGTGGAGAAGGTCACCGCCTCCGGTGCCCAGGTGGCGTGGGTGTGCGACCCGATGCACGGCAACACCTTCGAGGCGGCCTCCGGCCACAAGACCCGCCGCTTCGACGACGTCCTGGACGAGGTCAAGGGCTTCTTCGAGGTGCACCACGCCCTCGGCACCCACCCCGGCGGTATCCATGTGGAGCTGACCGGCGAGGACGTCACCGAGTGCGTCGGCGGCGGCGACGAGATCTTCGTCGACGACCTGCACCAGCGCTACGAGACGGCCTGCGACCCGCGGCTCAACCGCAGCCAGTCGCTCGACCTGGCCTTCCTGGTGGCCGAGATGTACCGCGGGCAGTAACCCGGCGGACACCGCGCCGCGGGCGCACACGCGAAGGGGCGCGGATCACATCGATCCGCGCCCCTCGACTATTTTCAGCCACTCGATGGCCGGGTAAGGTTAGGTTAACCTCAGCCGGACCGGAGAAGGGGGTGAACCCGCGTGTACGTCTGCTCATGCTTCGGCATCACCGAAGAGCAGGTCAAGCGGCATGCGGACGCCGGCCGCTGCACTCCGCGCCAGATAGCCTCCGCCTGCAAGGCGGGCACCGACTGCGGTTCCTGTGTCCGCCGCATCCAGGCGCTTCTCGGCCGCGGGGAGAGCTGGGCCGGCCGTACCGTGCCTGCCGTCGGGAGCTCCTCGCCGGCGCCGCATCCCGCGTCCCTGCCGGTCGCGTCCCCCGTGCCCCCGGCGCTGCCGGCCGCGGCGAGCGCCGCCTGACCTGACGCCTCAGCTGTCCGGCTGCTCGATGACCTGGGCGAGGTACAGCGGCTCCCCGAGCTTCTCGATGAGTTCGAGCTGCGTGTCGAGGTAGTCGATGTGGTGCTCCTCGTCCGCGAGGATGTCCTCGAAGATGTTGGCCGAGGTGATGTCCCCCTTGGCCCGCATGACCTCGATGCCGCGCCGGAGCCGGTCGATCGCCTCCACCTCGACCTGGCGGTCGGCCTGGAACATCTCCGTGACGGTCTGTCCCACACGCACATGGAAGAGCCGCTGGTAGTTGGGCAGGCCATCCAGGAAGAGAATGCGGTCCGTCAGCACCTCGGCGTGCTTCATCTCGTCGAACGACTCGTGCCGCGTGTACTTGGCGAGCTTCGTCCAGCCGAAGTTCTCCTGCATCTTGGCGTGCAGGAAGTACTGGTTGATGGCGGTGAGCTCGCCCGTCAGCTGCTCGTTCAGGAACTCGATGACCTCGGGGTCGCCTTGCATGGCAAACCCGTCCTTTCCGGAGAAATCGACACGATGCGCGCATCCTCGCACCGTCGGGCGGGGGCGATCCAGTAAGTCCGCACTTACTCCGATAGACCGATTGGTCGGGATTGTTGGGATATGCCCCACACCTGGTCGGTAGCACTGCATCCGGTCTGTCACCATGGACGCATGGGTCAGTCCGAACGCCACGAAGGAGAGCTTCCTCCGGGGCAGCGGCTCCAGCGGGGCTGGCCGGTGACCCACTACGGTCCGGTGCCGAGGTTCAAGCCCGACCGGTGGGACTTCCAGGTCTTCGGTGCCACGGTGGACGGCGGCAAGCACGCCTGGAACCACGAGGAGTTCTCGGCGCTGCCGTACACGACGGTCATGGCCGATTTCCACTGCGTCACCAAGTTCAGCATGCTCGGCGTCGAGTGGGGTGGCGTCGCCGCCACCGAACTGCTGCGGCTCGCGCCGCCCGCCCCCGAGGTCACGCATGTGATGGTGTGGGCCGAGTACGGCTTCAGCTCCAACCTGCGGCTGTCGGACTTCGCCGCCGGCGGGTCCATATTCGCGACCCATCGCGGCGGCGAGCCGCTGACCGCCGAGCACGGCTTCCCGGCCCGGCTGGTCGTTCCCCACCTCTACGCCTGGAAGGGCCCCAAGTGGGTCAGGGGTGTGGAGTACATGACCGCCGACCGCCGCGGCTTCTGGGAGGAGCGCGGCTACCACAACGTCGGCGACCCCTGGTCGGAGCAGCGCTACTCGTACCAGGAGGAGCCCGGCGACGGGCCCGAGCTGTAGCCTCCCGCCCCGCTGCTCAGTGGTACCGGTGGACGACCGCGTGACCCTTGCCGCGGCCGAGCAGCCACTTGTTGACGGGCGTGGTGACCAGGAACGCCACCACGAAGGACAGCGCGAGACTGATCCAGAAGAGCGCGTCGGCGAGCGTCGCGTCCATGGCGCCGGGGAAGACCACGATCGTCGCGTTGTCGGCGAGCTCCATGAAGACGATCGAGACGGTGTCGGCGGCGAGCGCCACCCGCAGCGCGGTGCGGACGTCCACGCCGGCCCGCAGGACCGCGCGCATCGTGAGCGAGTAGCCGAAGACGAAGGCCAGCACGATGGCCAGGATCATGGTCGGCACGTTGTGCCAGCCGAGCGCGGTGCCGACGGCCATGCCGAGGATCTCGCCGATCGCGCAACCGGTCAGGCAGTGCAGTGTCGCCCGGACGGCGTCGGGCCAGCCCGAGGGCGCCGCGGGGTGGTGGTGCGCGGAGGTGGCGTGCGGTTCGTGTGCGTGCTCGATGTGCTGCATCGTGCGTCTCCCTCACCTGCGCGTCCGGTGGCGGGAATCCCGCCCGGCCGTCATGCAACAAGATACCCCCATGGGGTATTCCCGCACACGGGTGTCAGGCGTCCCGGAGCGCTTGGAGCGTGGCCACGTCCCGTGTCATCCCCGTCTTGTCCGGGCCGTCCGGCGTCTCCACGATCAGGGGGACCCCGGCGGCCGCGGGATGGCTGAACAGCTCCGCGAAGGCCGGAGCGCCGATGTGACCGGCGCCGATGTTCTCGTGACGGTCCTTGTGCGCGCCGACGACGTCCTTGGAGTCGTTGGCGTGGACCAGACGCAGCCGCCCCGGGCCGACCGTGGCGACCAGTTCGTCCAGTACGGCCTTCACACCGCCGGCCGCCGCCAGGTCGTGCCCGGCGGCGAAGACATGGCAGGTGTCCAGGCAGACCCCGAGGCGCGGATGGCGGTCGAGCGCGTCGAAGTACGGGCCCAGGTCCTCCACCAGGGCGCACAGCGAGAAGCCCTGCCCCGCCGTGGGTTCCAGCAGCAGCCAGGGGTCGTCCTCGTGCGTCAGCTCGTCCAGCAGCGGCAGCATTCGCTCCCGCACCTGCGCCAGAGCCGTCTCCCGGGCGCGTCCGCCGGTCGCGGACCCGGTGTGCACGACCGTGCCGAGCGCCCCGATCTCCCGGCCCCGGCGCAGCGAGTGCCGCAGGGAGACCACCGAGTGGTCGGCGGTGGCCGCGGTGTGCGAACCGAAGTTGATCAGGTAGGGGGCGTGGACATAGGCCGGGATCCCCTGCGCGGCGCAGTGCGCGCGGAACTGCTCGTCCTGCCGGGGATCACCCGCCGGGGTGGCCCAGCCGCGCGGGTTGGCGACGAAGACCTGCACGGCCTCCGCGCCCAGCCGTGCGGCCGCCGCGAGGCCCGTGGTGGCCAGGCCCCCGGCGACGGGCACGTGGGCGCCGACCGGGTTGCGCACGACGGCGGCCGTACGGGAACCGGTCAGCTCACCCACAGTGTGATCGTGCTCCCCTTCGGTGCCTCGCCGCCGCCGGCGGGCGACTGGTTGCTGACCTGGCCCGTGAAGAAGAAACGGATCACGCGCACGTCGAACCCGGCGGCCTTCAGCTCCTGGCGGGCCACGTCGGCGTCCTTGCCCCGGACGTCCGGGACCTCGATCATCTGCTGGCCTTTGGACACGGTCAGGGTGACCGTGTCGCCGGACGCCAGCTGCTGCCCGGCGTCCGAGCTCTGCGCGGCGACCCCGCCCTCGTCGGCCCGGTCGGAGAAGACCCGCTGCGCCGCGACCTTCACCCGCAGACCGGCCTCCTGCAACGCCCTGCGGGCGTCCTCCAGCGGCGCACCGACGACGTCGGGAACGTCCACCGGCGCGCCCTTGCTGACCACGAGCGCCACCGCGGAGTCGGGCTTGCGGGTCGTACCGCTGCCCGGGTCGGTGGAGATCACATCGCCGCGCGGGACCTCGCCACTGAACTCCTGGGTCACCCGGCCCGCCGTCAGGCCGGCGGAGGTCAGCTCCTCCCGGGCCCGGCCCAGTGACCTGCCCACCACATCCGGCACCTTCACCTGCTCCGGGCCCCTGGAAACGGTGATGGTGACCGTGCCGTCGTCGCGGATGCGCGTGCCCGGGCCGGGATCGGTGCCGCTGACCTCGCCCTTCGGCGTGGCCGCGTCGAACGCCTCGACCACCTCGACCTTGAGCCCGGCCGCCCGCAGCTGCTTCTCCGCCTCCGCCCGCGCCAGGTTCAGCACCGCGGGGGTCCTGGTGAACTGGCCGTCGTTGATGTACCAGACACCCGCGCCGATGCCGACGACGAGCAGCAGGGCGACCACCGCGGCGATCATGCCCGGCCGGGCCCGCAGCCTGGAGCCGCCGGCTGCCGCGTGCCCGCGGCCGGGGACGGGCTGCCGCCGCGTCGGCTCCGGCGGCATCTCCAGCCGCGTCGTGCGGTGCACCACGGAGGTCGCCTCCTCCGCCCCGGCCGGCGGCACGGGAGCGTGCGCCGTGGGCGGAGCGGCGTCCAGCTGCGCGGGGCTCAGGGCGGCGCGCGTCGTGTGCAGCCGGGCCAGCAGCTCCACCGCGTCCGCGGGACGCAGCGCGGGCCCCCGGGCCGCCGCGCTCGCCACGAGGTCGTCCAGCCGCGGCGCCAGTCCCGGCACAGTGGCCGAGGGCGCGGGGATGTCCTCGTTCAGATGCTGGTAGATCACCTGCATCGGCGTGCCGCCCGCCCGGGGCTTGCCGCCGGTGAGCATTTCGTAGAGCAGCACTCCGCAGGCGTACACGTCGCTGCGCGGGTCGGTCGTGCCGCTCTCGATCTGCTCCGGTGCCATATAGGACACGGTGCCCAGCACGACGCCGGTGGTCGAGGTCGTCGAGGTGTGCGCGTCCACGGCCCTGACCAGGCCGAAGTCCGCCACCTTCACCCGGCCGTCGTCGCCGATGAGGACGTTCTCCGGCTTCATGTCGCGGTGCACCAGGCCCGCCCGGTGCGCGGCGCCGAGGGCCGCCAGCACGGGCTCCAGGATGTCCAGCGCCGCACGGGGCGGCAGCGCGCCCCGGTCGCGCAGCAGGTCCCGGAGAGTGCAGCCGGCGATGTACTCCATCGCCAGGTACACATAGGTGCCGTCGGCACCCTGGTCGTAGATCTGCACCACATTGGCGTGGTCCAGCCGTGCCACGGACTTCGCCTCGCGGATGAAGCGCTCCACGAAGCCGGGCTCGGCCGCCAGCGCCGGGTGCATCACCTTCAGCGCGAGCACACGGTCCAGACGGGTGTCCAGCGCTCGGTAGACCGTCGCCATCCCGCCGACCGCGATCCGGGCTTCCACCCGGTAGCGGCCGTCGAGCGTGCGCCCGACCAGCGGGTCTTGAAGGGTCATATCCACAAACGTGCAGTTTACGGTGTTCGCCTTACCCGCTTGGGCTAACACGGCAACGTTGTGCCGCGGTCGTGCGGTACCGACACGAAACCGTGACGCGGTGCACCGGTCGCCCGCCGGACCACCGCACGTCACCCAGGGTGCGCCGGGCGCGGTGCCTCAGGCGCCGAAGGCCGGCCGCTCCGGGTCGAAGGCGGCGACGCCCTCGGACGGCGAGGAGGCCAGGGCGTGCCGTCGCCGCGGGATGCGGCCCGCACGGTGGGCGAGCCGGCCGGCCTCCACGGCGTGGCGCATGGCCTCGGCCATCAGCACCGGCTCCTGGGCCCGGGTGACCGCGGAGGCGAGCATGACGGCGGCGCACCCCAGCTCCATCGCGAAGGCGGCGTCGGACGCCGTGCCCGCACCCGCGTCGAGGATCACCGGCACGGCGGCCCGCTCCACGATCAGCTCGAAGTTGTGCGGGTTGCGGATGCCGAGGCCGGAGCCGATGGGAGAGCCCAGCGGCATGACCGCGGCGCAGCCGAGGTCCTCCAGCCGGCGGGCCAGCACCGGGTCGTCGCTGGTGTACGGCAGCACCGTGAAGCCGTCGTCGACCAGGGTCTCGGCCGCGTCCAGGAGCTCGACCGGATCGGGCAGCAGCGTGCGCTCGTCCGCGATCACCTCCAGCTTCACCCAGTCCGTGCCCAGCGCCTCCCGGGCCAGCCGGGCGGTGAGGACGGCCTCGCCCGCGGTCCGGCAGCCGGCGGTGTTGGGCAGGACGCGGACGCCTTGGCGGGCCAGCACCGACAGCACGGAGCCCTTGACCGTGGGATCGAGCCGCCGCATGGCGACCGTGGTGAGCTCGGTGCCGGAGGCGAGCAGCGCCTGCTCCAGCACCTCCAGGCTCGGCGCGCCCCCGGTCCCCATGATCAGACGGGAGCCGAAGGCCGTTCCGGCGATGGTCAGCGGGTCGTCGGCCATGTGCGGTCAGCCTCCCTGTACTGCGGTGAGGACCTCGACGCGGTCGCCGTCGCTCAGCGCGGTGGCGGGCCACTGCCCGCGCGGCACCACGGTCTCGTTGAGCGCGGCGGCGACACCGGAGGCGGCGGTGGTCAGCCCGGCGACCAGCCGGTCGAGGGTGAGACCGGGCGTCACCTCGTGCGGCTCGCCGTTGACGGAGACGGTCATCGCGGTCATACGTACTGCTCCTGGGGTGTGAAACGGCCGGGGGAGAAGGGGCGGGCCACCTCGGGCGGTTCCCCGCCCGTCAGCACCTCGGCCATCACGTCGCCGGTGAGCGGGGTGAGCAGCACGCCGTTGCGGTGGTGGCCGGTGGCCACGAGCAGGCCCTCCAGGGCGCTGCGGCCCAGCATCGGGGCGTTGTCGGGGGAGCCGGGCCGCAGTCCCGCGACCGTCTCCACCAGGGGCAGTTCCGTGAGGCCCGGCACCAGCTCGTGGGCGTCGCGCAGCAGCTCGTACACGCCGCCGGCCGTCACCGTGGTGTCCCAGCCCATCTCCTCGCTGGTGGCCCCGACGACCAGTTCGCCGTTCTCCCGCGGCACGAGGTAGACGTGCGCGCCGCGCACCACCGCCCGGACCGTGCGGGACAGGAAGGGCGCGTACGCCGCGGGCACCCGCAGCCGCAGGACCTGGCCCTTCACCGGGCGTACGGGTGGCAGCAGGCGCTCCGGCAGCCCGCCGATCAGGCCGCTGCGGCTCCCGGCGGCCAGCACGGTCTGCCCCGCGGCCAGCGCCGTTCCGTCGTCGAGCACGACGCCGCGCGCCCGGTCGCCGGCGACGTCCACGCCGGTCACCGCGGCGCGGCGGAACACCACCCCGGACAGTTCACAGGCCCGCAGCAGCGCCGCCACCAGCCGCCGCGGGTCGACCTGGTGGTCGCCGTCGACGCGCAGGCCGCCGCGCACGCCGGGCGCGAGCATCGGCTCCAGCCGACGGCACTCCCGGCCGCTCAGCCACTCCGCACGGAGCCCCAAGGAGGTCTGGAACGCGTGCAGTTCGCGCAGCTCGGCCCGGTCGTCGACGTCCAGGGCGACGGCGAGGGTGCCGCACGCCCGGTAGCCGAGGTCCAGGCCCGTGGTCTCCTCCAGCTCGGCCGCGAACGCCGGATAGCGGCGGATCGCGGCGAGGTTCAGGTCGAGCAGGGCCTGCTCGCCGTACTGCAGTTCGGTGACGGGGGCCAGCATCCCGGCTGCCACGAGGGCGGCGCCGCCGCCCGGATCGGGATCGGCGACGACCGTGCGCAATCCGCGCTGGGCCGCCCTCCAGGCGGTGACCAGTCCGATGATCCCGCCACCGATGACGACGACGTCGGACCTGTCATGACCTCGCACGATGTACCGCTCCTCCCTTCGCCGGCATGACCCGGATCAGGTTCGTACGGTCGGCGGCCGGCCAGCCGCCCTCTCAGCCCGGTGCGCCGGGCTCCCGCGAGTGCTTCGACCGCCACTTTAGTACGCACTCCTGGGAGCGAGTAGGGCGCCGCTACCGGGGCGCGCGCCGCGCGGCGTTACGGTGATCGCGTGACCAGCAGCAGCGAGCAGCGAGCCGTCGTCGTCGGGGCCGGGATGGCCGGGGTGCAGACCGCCGTGTCCCTGCGCGAGCAGGGGTGGGGCGGCACGATCACGCTGATCGGCGCGGAGCGGCATCCGCCCTACGACCGGCCCCCGCTGTCCAAGGGCGTCCTCTTCGGCGCCGACGAGGGTCCGGGCGCGCTGCTGGACGTGGACTTCGGCGGTATCGGCGTCGAGCTGCTCCTCGGCCGGCACGCGAGCGCGCTGCGCGCGGAGGAGCGCCGACTGCTCACGGACGCGGGCCCGGTGGAGTACGACAAGCTCGTCCTGGCCAGCGGCGCCGAACCGGTCACGCTGCCCGGCAGCGAGGGTGTGCCCGGCGTGCACGTACTGCGCACCCTGGACGACGCCGCCCGGCTGCGGCCCGTCCTGGAGGCGCGGAACACGGTCGTCGTGGTCGGCGCGGGCTGGATCGGCGCCGAGTTCGCCACCGCCGCCCGGCACGCGGGCTGTGCCGTGACCGTCGTCGAGGCCGCCGACCGGCCCCTGGCGGGTGTGCTGCCCGAGCGGATCGCCGACCGGATGCGCGGCTGGTACGCGGAGGCGGACGTCGCACTGCGCACGGGCGCCTCCGTCGCCGCGGTCGAGCCCGGCCTCGTGCGGCTCGCCGACGGCAGCGTGATCGCCGCGGAGGCCGTCGTCGTCGGCATCGGGGCCCGGCCGGCGACGGGATGGCTGGCCGGCTCCGGGGTCGACCTCGGCCCGGACCGGGCGGTACTCGCCGACGACCGGCTGCGCACCTCCGTGCCCGACGTGTACGCCGTCGGGGACTGCGCCTCCTTCCCCTCCGCCCGCTACGGGGAGCGGCTGCTCATCCATCACTGGGACAACGCGGTCCAGGGACCCCGCACCGCGGCCGCCAACATTCTGGGCGGCGACGAGGTCTACGACCCCGTCCCGTACTTCTGGTCCGAGCAGTTCGGGCGCTTCGTCCAGTACGCGGGACACCACGTCGACTCCGACGAGATGCTGCTGCGGGGCGACCCGGAGGGCCTCGCCTGGTCCGTGCTGTGGCTGCGCGGCGATGTGCTCGTCGCCCTGTTCGCGGTGGGCCGTCCGCGCGACCTGGCACAGGCCCGCAAGCTCATCGCCCGGGATGCCCGTCTCGACCGGACCCTGGTGGCCGACCCCGCGGTGCAGCTCCGGGCCGCCGTCCTGTGACGCTCCGGACGCGGCCGGACGGCCGGTCGGCCCGCCGTCGGCAGCACCTTCCGGAGCGCCCCGCGTGCCCCTGGTGGACGCCACGAGTACCGCGGTACGGGTCCGGGATGGCACGCTTGTCCTGTGACCGAGATCGACGCAAAGATTGATGCCCTCGTACCCTCCTGGCTGAACGTCCCCGACATCGCCGAGCAGCTCGACGTGGAGGTGACCCGGGTCCGCCAGCTGATCAAGGAAGGACAGCTCATCGCGGTGCGCCGCGGGGAGAACAGGGTGCTGATGGTCCCAGCCGACTTCATCGGCGACGGGAAGATCGTGAAGGGCCTCGCCGGCACGCTCAACCTGCTCAAGGACGACGGGTTCAGCGACGAGGAAGCCCTGGAGTGGCTGTTCACCCCCGACGAGAGCCTGCCCGGCACTCCGGTGCAGGCCCTGTGCGAGAACCGCGGGACCGAGGTGAAGCGCCGGGCCCAGGCGCTGGCCGTCTGAGCGGCCCCGCCCCTCCACCGCACCCACCGCGGGCGCTGCCCGTACCGTACGCACCGCAGCCAACGCTTGCACCGCACGTACTGCACGAACCGCATGTACTGCACGAAACGCACGAGCCGCACCTGAGGGGGACCCCACCGCATGAGCATCCGCGCGCGGCTCGCCGACGCCCGGCTCTACCTGTGCACCGACGCCCGCCGGCGCCAGGGAGGCATCGCGGAGTTCGCCGCCTTCGCGGACGCCGTGCTGGCCTCCGGGGTCGACGTCGTGCAGCTGCGCGACAAGGGCATCGAGGCCCGCGAGGAACTGGAGTACCTCGCGGTCCTCGGTGACGCGTGCCGGCGGCACGGGGCCCTCCTTGCGGTCAACGACCGCGCGGATGTGGCGCACGCGGCCGGTGCCGACGTCCTGCACCTGGGCCAGGGCGACCTGCCGGTCCCAGCCGCGCGGGCGATCCTCGGTTCCGGCGGGGACTCCCCGGTCGTCGGACGGTCCTGCCACTCCGAGTCCGAGGCGGCCGCGGCCGCCGTGGAGCCCGGTGCGGACTACTTCTGCACCGGGCCGGTGTGGCCCACCCCGACCAAGCCCGGCCGTCCCGCGCCGGGGCTCGGCCTCGTCCGGTACGCGGCGGGGCTCGGTACGGA
This sequence comes from Streptomyces sp. RLA123, assembly GCF_056270165.1. Classification (NCBI taxonomy): domain Bacteria; kingdom Bacillati; phylum Actinomycetota; class Actinomycetes; order Kitasatosporales; family Streptomycetaceae; genus Streptomyces; species Streptomyces sp. RLA123. Next base: position 5,808,007 of record NZ_JBWDOR010000003.1, read on the forward strand.
CCGGCCGTGGTTCGCGATCGGCGGCATCGACCTGGAGAACGTCGGGCAGGTGCTGGACGCGGGCGCCCGGCGGGTCGTCGTGGTCCGGGCCGTCACCGAGGCCGAGGACCCCGGCGCCGCCGCCTCCGAGCTGGCCAAACGGGTCCGCTCGTACACCGGCTGAGCGGCGCGCGCCGGCGTCCCGGACGGCGGGCGCCCCGTAGGGCGTGCCCGGCCTGTCCAGGGAGTGAACATTTCCCCGCGTCCTGTTGGGGCCCGCAGGCCCCCGCGGCTAGCCTGAGGCGCATGGCCCTCGGAACCGCTTCCACCAGGACTGATCACGCGGTCACCATTCGCGAACTGCTGGCCTCGGGGCAGCGCTCGTACTCCTTCGAGTTCATGGCACCGAGGACCGAGAAGGGCGAGCGGACGCTCTGGGACGCCATCCGCCGCATCGAGGCGGTCGGCCCCACCTTTGTCTCCGTCACCTACGGCGCGGGCGGCACCTCCCGCTCCGGCACCGTCCGGGCGACCGAGCGCATCGCCTCCGACACGACCCTCACCCCCGTGGCGCATCTGACCGCGGTCGACCACTCCGTCGCCGAGCTGCGCAACATCATCGGCCAGTACGCCGACGCCGGGATCCGCAACATGCTCGCGCTGCGCGGCGACCCGCCCGGCGACCCGCTCGGGGAGTGGCAGCGGCACCCCGAGGGCGTGGACTACGCCTACGAACTCGTCCGGCTCATCAAGGAGTCGGGCGACTTCTGCGTCGGTGTCGCGGCCTTCACGGAGATGCACCCGCGCTCGACCGACTGGGAGAGTGATACGCGTCACTTCATCGCGAAGTGCCGTGCGGGCGCCGACTACGCCATCACCCAGATGTTCTTCGACGCCGAGGACTACCTGCGGCTGCGTGACCGGGTCGGGAAGGGCGGTTGCGAGACGCCGATCATCCCGGAGATCATGCCGGTCACGAACGTGCGCCAGATCGAGCGCTTCGCGCAGCTGGGCAACGCGCCTTTCCCGCCGGAGCTCGCGGACCGTATCCTCGCGGTCAAGGACGATCCGGCCGCGGTGCGGGCGATCGGGGTCGAGTACGCGACGGAGATGTGTCGGCGGCTGATGGCCGAGGACATTCCCGGACTGCACTTCATTACCCTTAATCACTCCACGGCGTCGTTGGAAATCTACGAGAATCTGGGACTGCACCAGAGGCCGTGAGGGCGGAGCCGCCGCCCCGGTGGGCCGACGACGGTGAACGGTGAGGAAGTGCTCTCATGGCCTACACAGTGCTCTACATCGCCTTCGGGGTGGTCGCGCTGTGGCTGCTCGGCGAAGTACTGCTCCAGTACAAGGCCCGGCTGAGGTGGCGGCTGCTCGCCTTCGGGGGATTCATGGGCGTCGTCCTCGGCGTCTACATGCCGTCCGTCGTCGTGATCGTGCTGGGCGCCTTGGCCTTCGGCACCGGCCAGACCTTCGTCACGCTCTCCTACCGGCGGGGCTTCGTCGAGGGCTGGGCCCTCAACGTCCCCAAGGGTGACGACCCCGACAGCGACGACACCGATGCCGCCGACGACGCTGCCGAGCCCGCGCCGGCCTCGCGCCGCGCCGGCGGACGCCGCGGCCGGGGCGCGCGCGGCGAGGCCTCGGAGGCTCACGAGGGCTACGCCGCCGAGCCCGTGACGCAGGGTCCGGCCGAGGAGCACGGCGCCGGTGTCCCGGACGGCGCGGCAGTCGGGCAGTCGTACGACGCATACGCCGGTCCCCAGGGGGGCGGCCAGGCGCCGCAGGCGCCCGGCATGGACTCCACGCAGGTCTACCAGCCCATGCCCCTGCACGAGGACAGCGGCGAGTACCCGGCGTACAACGCGCAGCCCGGCCACACCCCCGACCCCTACACCAGCGGCGGTTACGAGGGCTACGGCACCACCGGCTACGGCGACTGGAACAACGGGGCGCAGCAGCAGCCCGCCGCGGCCTCGTACGACGCGTACGGCCAGCCGCAGCAGACCGGCGGCTGGGAGACCCAGCAGGCCTACGGCAACTACGGCGGCGGCTACCAGGACCCCTACCAGCAGGGGCAGGGCACCGGCGCCCCGCAGCAGGGATACGGCTACGACACGCCCGCGGGCGGTGTCTGGGTGCCGCAGCAGGGCGGCGAGCAGCAGCCGTACATCCCGCAGCAGCAGAACTCCTACGACCAGCAGCAGCAACAGCAGCAGCCCCCGCACGAGCAGCAGGGCCAGCAGGGCCAGCAGGGCCAGAATCAGGGTCAGTACGACCCGTACAACGACCCCTACCGCTACAACTAGCGGCTGCCGCCGGGACCGCCCACGATCAGGTCGGCGGTGATGGCGCCGGACATGCCGGTGTGCGCGAGCCCGCCGCCGGGATGGGACCAGCCGCCGACGAGGTGGAGGCCGCGCACCGGGGTGCGGTTGCCGGGGTGAAGATGCGCCCCGTCGGCGCCGGCGAGGGCGGGACGGGGGAGCCGTCCGCCCGGGAGCCCCGTCTCGTGCTCGGTGTCGGCCGGGGTGTGCACCTCGCGCCACAGCAGGCGGTCCGCGAGGTCCGGCAGGGCGGCCGAGGCCGCGGCCAGCGCCGCGTCCGCGTAACGGTCCGCGAGGCCGGGGGCGTTCCAGTCCGGGCCGCCGGCGCCCTGCGGGGGCACGGTCGCGCTGACGGTGATCGCCTCCGAACGGTCGTCGGGGCGCAGGGTGTCGTCGTCGGGCCGCAGCACTGTGACGGTCATCCGCTCGTGGAACTCCCCCCGGGCCAGGGCCGCCGCCTCCGCCGTCTGGTCGGGGGCGTGGACGACCGTGCGGTGCGCGGTGCCCTCGGGCCGGGCACCGCGCAGCGCGAGGCACACCGTCAGCCGGCCGGGTCCCTCGCCGTCCAGGCCGGGCGGAACGGCTTCCCCGGGGCCGGGCAGCAGCGCCGACAGCACCCGGGGCGCGATGCCCGCGACGACCTGGTCGGCCTCCACCTTGGTGCCGTCGGCGAGTTCGAGCCCGGCGGCACGGCCGTCCTTCTCCACGACGGCCGTCACGTCCGCGCAGAAGTGGAACTCCACACGCCGTTCCAGGCAGCGTTCGTACACGGCGTCCGCCAGCGCGCGCATGCCGCCGCGCACATACCAGGAGCCGAAGGTCTGCTCGATGTACGGCAGCACGGCGGCGGCGGCCGGGGCCGTCCGCGGGTCGAAGCCGTGGGCGAGGGCGTAGGAGCCGAGCAGAGCGGCGAGCCGCGGATCGCGCAGTTCGCGCGCGGCGGTCTCGGCCAGCGTCGGTGCCCCCCGCCGGAACATGCCGCGGCGGACCGCTGCCGCCGGGTACGGGTCACGGCCGAGGACGGCCGGGCCGGCGGCGAGCGCGTCCTCCAGCAGGGGCCTGCGGGTGGCGTCCCACACGTCGCGGGCGCGCACCAGCAGCTCGCTCCAGCGCTCGCCCGCGCCCTCGCCCAGGGCGGCGTCCAGCGCGGCCACCACACCGCCGCGCGACGCGTTCGGCAGCACCACGTCCGTGCCGTCCGCGAAGAGATGCCGGGCGGCGGGCTCCACCTGGGACAGCGCGACGCTCTGCTCCAGGCTCTTCTTGCCCGTCTTCAGGAACAGGTCGCGGTAGACCGCGGGGAGGTGCAGCAGACCGGGCCCGGTGTCGAAGCCGAAGCCGTCGCGCCCGTACCGGCGGACGGCGCCGCCGTGCGTGTCCACGCGCTCGTACACCGCCACCCGGTGCCCGCCCGTGGCGAGCCGGGCGGCGGCCGCCATGGCGCCCATACCCGCGCCGATCACCGCAATCCGTGCCATGCGCAGGACCCTATCCCCACCCGCTGAGAGCCCCGTGGCCGGACCGGCGCTGACGGCGGCGCTCCCTCCAGCGGCGCCAGTAGCGGCGGATCCGGGACATCACGAAGAACACCGTCATGGTGCCGAGCGCGAGCAGCGTCGCCGCGACGACCGCCGCGGGGACCGGATGGAACAGCGCGAGCACGATGACCCCGGAGACGCCGATGTCCTCGGCGAGACTGACCACGATGTTGCTCGCGGGCTCCGGCGAGGTGTTGACCCCCATCCGCAGGCCCGCCTTCACCAGATGGCTGACCAGGGCCGTCGTGCCGCCGACCGCCCCGGCCGCCAGCTCCGGCAGCGAGCCGTTGTGACCCGCAAGCAGGGCGGCCACGACGGCGCCCGCGACGGGACGGATCGCCGTGTGGACGGCGTCCCACGCCGTGTCGACGTAGGGGATCTTGTCCGCCACCGCCTCGCACAGGAAGAGCACGCCCGCCACGACCAGCACGTCCGTGCGCTCCAGTGCCGGGGGCACCTCGTCGCTGATCCCGGTGGCGCCCATGAGACCGAGCAGGAAGACCACGGCATAGGCGTTGATCCCGCTCGCCCAGCCGCTGGTGAATACGAGCGGAAGAACCGACATGGGCGCTGATGCTAGCGAAGCCGCGCGCGGGGCTTTGAGCGGTACCGCCCAGTAGTGAGTATCCGTACCTAGACGCGCACTTGAGTACGCGCGCGGATGAGAGGGACCCCGCCGGGACGCCAAGCTGGTGTCAACGGACGGGCAAGGCGCCGGGACCGCCGGCACGGGGCGGCGGAACGGCGCGGCGCCCGCCCGGGAACGGGGGCACCACGGGGAAGCGTGGCCCCGGTCCGACCCGGCGGGGGACCGGGTCGCACCGGGGTGACGCGCTCCCGTTTTCCGCTTCTAAGCGCGGGCCCGGCCCGCGACCCTGCCCTGCAACAGCCGGGACAGGGCGGCGTGCACGTCGTCGATCGACCTCTCCGGCTGGAACGACAGCCAGTCCAGCGCCGCCACCAGCACCATCCCGAACAGGGCGGCGGCCGTCAGCGGCACATCGATCTCGTCGCTCAACTCGCCCGCGTCCACGGCCGCCTGAAGCGTCCGCTCCACGACGGCCACTGCCTCCTTGCGCAGCACCATGAGCGTGTCCTGCCACGCCCGGTTGGTGCGCCACAACTCGGCCACGTACAGCTGCGTGAACGACGGGTACTCCGCGATGAAGGCCAGACCCGCGCGGATCATCGCGTCGATCGCGCCCACATGGGTGCCGCCGCGGGCGGTGACGGTGTCGCCCGCCTCCTTCAGGGAGGTGGTGAGCAGGCCGACGCCGTGCCGTAGCAGCTCCTCGAAAAGCTCGTTCTTGCTCGCGAAGTTGTAGTAGACCGTGCCCTTGGCCACGCCGGCGCGCTCGGCGATCTCGTCCACCGTGGTGGCGGAGAAGCCCTGCTCGGCGATGAGGGTGACCGCGGCCTGGTAGAGCTTCTGCCGGGTGGCCTGCCGTCGTGCACTGTTCATGACGTCGATTGTCTCCGGCCGCGCCGCCCCGGCGTCACAGGGACAGCTCCGGGTGCAGCCGGGCCGGCGTCCAGACCTGCTTGCGGCGCGCCGACCACGCGGTGAGCGCAAGCGCGCCCGCGGTGAAGGCCGCCAGCACCAGGCAGGCCCGCCACACCGGCCACAGGCCGCCGCCCGTGATGAGATGCCGCAGTCCCTCGACGACGTAGCTCATCGGCAGGAACGGGTGGACGGCGTTGAAGAAGCCCGGGCTGGTCTGCACGGGGTAGGTGCCGCCGGCCGAGGTCAACTGGAGCATGAGCAACGCCAGCACCAGGACGCGGCCCGCCGGGCCGAAGCGGGCGTTGAGCCACTGCACGATCGCGCCGAAGCAGGCGGTCACCAGCGCCAGGAAGCCGATCGTGCCCGCGGCGCGGGCCATGTGGAGACCGACGGCCCAGTGCAGCACCGCCATGAGCGCGACCGTCTGCAGGACGCCGACGGCGACGACCGGCAACCAGCCCGCCACCGCGATGCGCCACGCGGGGGCGCCCGCCGCCATGGCGCGCTTGCTCAGCGGCGGCAGCAGCATGTACGCCACCATGGCGCCCACCCAGAGGGACAGCGGGATGAAGTACGGGGCGAAACCGGTGCCGTAGTTGGGCGCCTTGTGCAGCGCGCCGGACGCCAGCCGCACCGGGTCGGCCATCACCTTGGTGCGGTCGTCGCGCTCCGCGGTGCCGTAGTCGGGGATCCGCGCGGCGCCGTCGTGGAGGCCGTCGGCGAGCTGCCCGCTGCCGTCGGTGAGCCGGGTCAGGCCGCTGGTGAGGCGGTTGCTGCCGTCCGACAGCCGGTACATGCCGCCGGCCAGGCCGTTCGCGCCGGAGGACAGTTCGGTCAGTCCGCTGTCGAGGCTGCCGGCGCCCGCCGTGGCGGTGTGCAGACCGTTCGAGACCTTCCTGGCGCCGTCGTTGAGTTCGTTGACGCTGTCGACCGCGCTGTGCAGCCGGCCGGCCAGGTGCGGGTCGGACAGGTCGGTGGCGACCGTGTGCAGCGTGCCCAGGTCGCCGCGGAGGTCGTCCAGCTGCGCGTCGTGGGTGCGCACATAGGTGTCGAGCCGGCCGGCGATCCGCACCACCTCGTCCGCGGCGTCCCCGGCCTTGTCCAGCGCCTGGCACTCGGGGGTGACGGCGCCGAGCGGGCACTGCTGCGCAGAGACGACGTGCATCTCGGCCGCGGCTGCCTTGGCGTCGGTGACGGCGCGCCCCGCCTGCCCCGGAAGGTCGCCGAGACCGTCCTTCGCCGCCTGGGATCCCTGCGCGACCAGCCGCGCCACCGCGTTGATCTCCTTGATGTGCTTCTTGACGAAGGCGAGTTCGTCGGACGCGCCGTTGACCTTGTCGGCGAGCGTCTGGGTGCCCGCCGCGACGCGGCCGGCGCCGGTGTCCAGCGTGTCCAGCCCGGTGGCGAGAGCGTGGCTGCCCTTCTTCGCGTCGCGCAGGCCGTCCGCCAGCCGCCGTGCCCCGTCCTCGGCGCTGCTGATGCCGTCACCGAGTTCCTCGGAGCCCGTCCGGGCCGAACCGGCTCCCTTGGTGACGTCGTCCGCGCCGTCTGCCGCCTTCACCGTCCGGTCGTGGAGGTCGGAGAAGGAGACGAAGATCTTGTCGTAGAAGCCGCGCGACGCCTTGGTGGAGGCGGCGGAGCGCACCTCGGAGAAGACCGTGCGGGAGATCTGGCCGACGATGTAGTTGTTGGCGTCGTTCGTGCGCACATGGAGGGCGCCGGTCTCGGGCCGCCGGCCCGCGCTGGAGCCGATACGGGCGCTGAAGTCGGACGGGACGGTCAGCGAGAGGTAGTAGGTGCCGTCCTCGACACCCCTGGCGGCCTCGGCGGCGGTGGTCTCGTGCCAGTCGAAGGTGTCGCTGCCGCGCAGCCCTTCGGCGATGGAGTCGCCCGCGGCGAGCCGGTGACCGTCCACGGTGGCGCCTTTGTCGGCGTTCACCAGGGCGACCGGGATCTTGTCCAGCCGCCCGTAGGGGTCCCAGAACGACCACAGGTACAAGGCGCCGTAGAGCAGCGGCAGAAGCAGCAGCGCCGCCATGGCCGCGCGGGGCAGCCGCCCCCTGCCGAACCTCCTCAACTCAAGCGCTGCCAGCCTCGGCGTGCGCATCCGCCGCCCCCTTCTCGCTCGTGGTGCCGGCGCTCCCACCGGTCCCGGTCTTGGTCTTGTCGCCGGTCGCACTCGTGGTGCCGGTCGCCGCCGCGGGTGCCCCCGTACGGACCACGACGGCGTCCTCGGGCGCCTGCGTGCAGACCGCAAGCACCGTGGTGCCGCCCGCGGCGATGCCGCGCAGCATCGCCCACGCCTGGTCGCGTTCGGCCGGGCCCAGCTTGTGGTCGGTGTCGTCGACGGCCAGGATCTCGGGGCGGCCGAGCAGCGCGAGCGCGGTGCCCAGACGCAGGGCCTCCAGCCGTTCCAGGTCGCGGGCGGCGGTGCGTTCGGCCTTGGGCAGCGTGGCCGGATCCAGCCCGGCCGCCTCCAGCGCCTCCGCGACACGCCGCCGTCCCGCCGCCTCCCGCTCCGCGCGGGGTCGCGCCAGTCCGCGCAGCGAGTCGCCGAAGCGCCTTTGCAGCAGGACCCGTTCGCGCAGGTGCTCGCCCACGGTGAGCGCAGGGTCCAGTTCGCAGACCCCGTCGACGGGGCCGAGGGCGGCGACCCGCCGGACGGCGGCGAGCTGACGGGGCAGCCGGTGCCCGGCCACCTCGGCGTGTCCCTCGCCGGCGCGCATGCGCCCGGTCAGCGCGAGCAGCAGACAGGTGCGGCCGGATCCCGAGGCTCCCTCGACGGCGATCAGACTGCCCGCCGGTGCCGTGAAGGTGATGTCCCGGAACGCCCAGCCCCTGGGCCCCTTGAGCCCGAACCCTTCCGCGGTGATCACTCGCCCGCCCCCGTCCTCGTCCGCGCATAAAATTGAACTGACCAGTCAGTGCAAAAACTTTAGCGTACTTCGCCGCCCCTCACCGAACCCGCAGGTCAGGGCGATTGTCAGAGGTGTGCTTCACGATGAGTTGCGAAAGCCAGGAACTGTCGGACACGTCATACGAAGACAGGAGGTACGTGATGACCGCGCCAGCTCGCAGGACCGCCGCCGGCAGCGGCGCCACCGACGTCCATCCCGTGCTGCGCAGGGCGGGTGCCCCGGCGGCCGCGCTCGATCTGCTCGCCCAGGCCGCCCGGGGGCTCGGGGAGGCCGTCCTACTGGAGACCGCCAACGACCGCTACACCACCGCCCATTTGGCCGCACTGCGCACCGCGGCCGCCGTGCTCGCCGTGCGCGGCCGCCCGGAGCCGACGAAGCGGCGCCGGCAGCGCATCCGCAGCGCGTGGGAGGTGCTGCCCGAGGTCGCGCCCGAACTGGCCGAGTGGAGCGCCCTGTTCGAGGCGGGTGCGAGACGCCGGGCCCTGGCCGAGGCCGGCATACAGGGCGCCGTCACCCGGCGGGACGCCGACGATCTGGTCCGCGCCACCGGGATGTTCCTGCGGCTCGTGGAGCGGATGCTCGCGCTGCAGCCCGCCCTGCCGCGGCAGCAGGTGGACCGCCCGGCTTGATCGGGAGGCTTCGCGCGGCCCACTAGAGTGGGTGCCAGGCCGGGCCGACCGGTCCCGAGCCCCGACCGCCCGCGAGGAGCCGTCCGCATGTCCCGTCCAGGAGGGGCCGAACCGCTGCGTCCCCGCGCAGCCCTGCGTACTGCCGTGGTCTGGGAGGTTCTGCGCGAGGCGCTGGACCGGCAGGCCAAGGCCGCCGGCCGGGACGTGCTCGACGTGCTCGACACGGGTGGGGGCACCGGCAACTTCGCGGTGCCGGTCGCCAGTCTGGGCCACCGCGTCACCGTCGTCGACCCCAGCCCCGACGCGCTCTTCGCCCTGGGGCGGCGCGCCGCCGAGGCCGGTGTCACCGAGCGCGTCCACGGTGTCCAGGGCGACGCCCACGGGCTCCTGGACGTCGTGCCCGCAGGCAGCCAGGACGTGGTGCTCTGCCATGGCGTGCTGGAGTACGTGGACGATCCGGCCGAGGGCATCCGCAACGCCGTCGGCAGCCTGCGCCCCTCCGGAACCCTGAGCCTGCTCGCCGCCGGCCGCCACGGGGCCGTGCTCGCACGCGCCATCGCCGGTCACTTCACCGAGGCCCGGCACACCCTCGACGACGCCGACGGCCGCTGGGGCGAAGGCGATCCGATGCCGCGCCGCTTCACCGCCGACGAACTGACCGGCCTGGTCGCCGACGCGGGCCTGCGGGTCGGCGCGGTGCACGGCGTACGGGTCTTCGCCGATCTGGTCCCCGGCGTCCTGGTGGACACCGAACCGGGCGCCCAGGAGGCACTCCTGCGACTGGAACTCGCCGCCGCCGAGCAACCCGCCTTTCACGCGGTGGCCACCCAACTGCACGTCCTGGCCGAGCGCGGCTGACACCGTCCCCCGGGCCGGGGCCCCTTACACCTTCCGGTCACCCAGCGGGAGGAGTCCGTCACACGCCCCCCGAGATGCGGTTCCGGGCCGTATGCTGGCATGACGTGGCGTTCGACGGGGAAAACCTCCCCCGTCGGATTGGCGCAGTGGGGCGGGTTTCACGGGGGCGATTCCCTGCCTATCCTGGAAGGGTCGTAACGGTCGCTCCCCCGCGACCGACGAGTAGGAGGACTCCGTGCCGCTCTCGGAGCACGAGCAGCGCATGCTCGAGCAGATGGAGCGAGCGCTGTACGCCGAAGATCCCAAGTTCGCGTCGGCGCTTGAGGGAAGCGGGCTGCGCACCTACACCAGGCGGCGGGTCTACCTGGCTGTGGCGGGCTTCCTGGTGGGCATCGGGCTGCTGATGGCCGGCATGATCGCCCAGCAGCCGTGGATCAGTGTCGTGGGCTTCCTGGTCATGCTCGGCTGTGCCGTCCTCGCCGTCACCGGCTGGCGTCGCGCTGCGAGGCCGGGCTCCACCGCGGCCCCTGCGGGACACTCCCATCCGGGCAATCCGGGCCGCGCGCGTCGTCAGCCGCGCCGCGGGATGATGGACCGCATCGAGGAGCGGTGGCAGCGCCGCCGCGACGAACAAGGTCAGTGAGCCACGGACCACCGAATTCCACCGTCTTCCACCTTCTTCGCCCATGGGGGCGGGATCCCGACCGGGACCCGCCCCCATTCGCGTCCCGGTCGCCGGCCGGCGGCGCGCCCGCAAACGCTGATGCCCCCGGGCGGCGCCGCCCCCGCACGCGGCGCAGGCGGGTCAGGCGAACCGTCACCGGTCGTGGAGGTCCGGGAGCGGGAAAGGGGCGGCATTCCCCTGTCGGGAATGCCGCCCCTTCGCCGTGTGCGGGCTCGCCCGCCCCGCTAGGGGGTGCCGCGCCGCAGCGGCCGGCGCATCGCGTCACCGGCGCTCCGGAAGCGGTCGGAGGCGCGCGCGGTCCAGGCTGTCCGGGCCTCGCCGATCTGCCACAGGAGACGTACCGCCGAGCGCGGCAGCATCAGTGCCCGCAGCCGGGTGAAACGGTCAGCGGACCGCCACAGGCCGTCCATCACCAGGTGCACATCGGCCGCGCTCGCCGTGGCCGAGGCCGGCCGCGGCGAGAACAGGGCCTGCTCCACGGCGTCGCCGAGCCGCCGGGCCGCCTCCTGTGATGTGTCTTCCAGCCCACCGTCCCGGACGAGCCGGGCCACCACGGCGCGCGGTGTCTCGGACTCGTTGGGCCGCAGGCCGTAGTCCCAGGCCGTGTCGAGGAGGTCCTGCCAGACCGCCAGGGTGCGCGCGCCCTCACGGGCGCCCGGGTCGGAGAGGTCCCGTCCGGTCAGCCGCAGCCACGCCTTCTCGGTCGCCGGGTCGTGCCTGCCGGTCAGCCGCCGCGTCCGCACCCGGTGCCGCCACAGCAGCGGCACGAGAAGCAGGAGGACCGCCAGCGCGAGCACGCTCCCGACCGCGAACCAGACATTGCCCAGCACGTCCCGCACGCCCTGCCAGAAACCGCCGGCCGGGGGGCCGCTGTCGGCGGACCCGGCCAGTGGGTCGCAGTTGCCGAGCTGGACGTCCTTGGCCGGGCAGGCCGGCGTGGCGGTCGGGCCGTGGGCGGGGGCGACGGTCGCGTCCTGCTGGGGGGTGTCCGGGGCGGCACCGGCCGGGTCCGGGGCCGTGGTCTCCGCGGTGTAGTCCGGGGTGGTGCCCCGGGTCGGGGTGGGCTCGAAGCGGGTCCACCCGACGCCCTCGAAGTACAGCTCGGGCCAGGCGTGCGCGTCCTTCAGCCCCACCGAGTACGTGCCGTCCGATTGGGGCGTGCCCGGGGTGAAGCCCACGGCCACCCGGGCCGGGATGCCCAGCGTCCGGGACATCGCCGCCATGGTGAAGGCGAAGTGGATGCAGAAGCCTTCCTTGTTCTTCAGGAACCGCGTGATCGCCTGCACACCCGTGCCGGAGCGCACCGACGTGTCGTACGTGAAGGCGCCCGAGGTGAACCAGCGTTGCAGCGCAACGGCCCGCTCGTAGTCGTTGGTGGCGCCCTTGGTGATGTCCAGCGCGGTGCGGTTGACCTCGTCGGGCAGGGAGTCCGGCACCTTGGTGTACTCCGCGAGCAGCTTCGCCGGGGCCGGCGGAGCGGCGGCCAGTTGCTGGGCCGTCGGCTGCAGCCGCAGGCTGGTGACCTCGTAGCCGGCACCTGAGGTGCTCTGCCCGCGGTCGCCGATGATGGTGCGGCCCTCCGGCTCGTACCGCCAGCGGCCGTCGACGTGCACTTGCTGGGCGGGGTAAGGCATCGGCAGCCACATCTGCACATAGCCGCGGTCGGCCACGACCGAGGTCTCGGTCAGCGAGGTGGCTATCTGCGGACCGAGCCCCTGCGGGACGGGCAGCACCTTGGGAACGTCGGTGAGGGCGCGCTGGGAGGGCTCCCACTTGTCGCCGGTGAACCGGTCGAGGGAGACGATCCGCAGATACATGTCGCCGGTCGCCTGGCTGTTGGTGCGATAGCGGAGCACCTCGCGGTCCTGGGGCTGGTTCAGGTTGTCCTGCAGGGCGACCACGGGGTTGACCGCGGCGATCGTCCCGCCGCCCCCGCCGCCCTGGCCCGCGCCCGTCGCCTGGAGCAGCCCGCCGCCCAGCCCGGGTGCCAGGCCCGCCAGGAGCGCGACGCCCAGTGCGACCGCCCCGATGCGGTGCCCGGTGCGCACCGGTGCCAGCGCGCCGCCGCCCGACAGCGCCGCCGGGCCGCTCCCGTTGCGCGGCGCCCCGCCCGGCCCGCCGAAGATCCGGCCCCAGCGCGAGAGCCGGTCCCGGCCCTCGGCGAGCAGGAGCAGCAGATAGCCCACGCCGGCGAGCAGGAAGAGCCACCACTTGCTCTCGCCCCCGGACAGCCCGGCCGCGACCGAGTACAGCGCCAGCAGCGGCAGCCCCGCCGGGGCCGCGCTGCCGTAGGTGACCGCGAGCCCGTCCACGACCAGCCCGATCACCACGACGCCGCCCACCAGCAGCAGCCGGATGCCCTCGGTGACCGGCGCCGGGATCGCGAACTGACCCACGTCCTGCACGCCGGCCGTCAGCAGCCGCCCGAACTCGGTGAAGGCCGGGGGCCCGGGGAACACCCCGAGCACGGCCTGGTCGTGGACGAAGAGCACGGTCAGCGCCAGCAGCGACACGATCGCCTGCGCCGCGATCGTCAGCGGCCGGGCCAGCGGCACCCGCCGGGCCGCGGCGCCGACGCCGGTCTGCAGCAGCACCAGGAGCATCGCCTGAAGCACCCACGAGCTCGGTGTCGCCAGGGGCGTCAGCGCGAAGGAGGTCAAAACCGTCGCCAGCGCCGCGAACGCCGCGATCCGTCCGCGTCCGCTCATCATCGGGTTCCCGCCTCCTCTTGGGCGCGGCGCCGGTCGGCGCGCTGCCACAGCTCCGCCAGACCGTCACCGTGGGAGACCGGCAGCACCGTCCAGCCGGCCTCTTGCAGCAGCCGCACGCCGCGCGCGCTGCCGTCCCGGGCGCTCTCCGCACCCGCCGGCGGGTCCGGCAGGTCCGCGCCGATGTACGCGTCGTCGGTGTCCGACCCGCCCCAGGCCTCGCGGCTCATCAGGAAGGCGACGGCGCCGCCGGCCCGCTGGCGCATCCGGGCGGCCATTGCCGCCTGCTCCTCGTCCAGGTCGCCGAAGAAGGCCACGAGCAGCCCCTCGGTGCCGGCCCGCAGTACGTCCTGCGCGCGCGACAGCCCCGCGCCGTCGGAGTGGTCGATCACGGCCAGCGTGTCCAGCAGCACTCCGGCCGCGTCCGAGGTGTCCGAGCCGAAGCCCTCGTGGCCGGGCACGGTGCCGCCGTTGTCGGTCAGCAGCCGCACCGTGTAGCCGCGCCCCAGCATGTGCACCGCGACGGACGCGGCTCCGGAGACCGCCCACTCGAAGGCCGAGTCCGGCCCGGCCCCGAAGTAGGCGAGTGCCCGGGTGTCCAGCAGGACGGTGCAGCGGGCCCGGTGCGGCTGCTCCTCGCGGCGCACCATCAGCTCGCCGTACTTGGCGGTGGAGCGCCAGTGCACGCGGCGCAGGTCGTCCCCGTAGCGGTAGCCGCGCGGGATCACGTCGTCCTCGCCGGCCAGCGCCAGCGCCCGGGTGCGGCTCTCGCCGTAGCCGGAGGAATCGCCCTTGAGTTTCACCGCGGGCAGCGGCTCGACCCGGGGCACCACCGTCAGCGTGTCCTGCGCGCTGAAGGAACGGGTGAGCTCGCACATGCCGAAGGGGTCCGTCAACCGCAACTGCAGCGGCCCCAGCGGGTAGCGGCCCCGCAGGTCGGAGCGGACCCGGTAGGAGACCTCCCGGTGGCCGCCGGGCTCCACGCGGTCCAGCACGAACCGCGGCCGGGGGCCCAGTACATAGGGCACCCGGTCCTGGAGCATCAGCAGCCCGGTGGGCAGCCGCGACACGTTGTCCACCCGCAGGTGCACCCGGGCCTCGGACATCGCGGGCACCCGCGACGGCGTCAGCCGGCGGCTGCCCGCCACGCGGTACCGCGTCCGGTGGAGCACGGCCACGCACAGCAGCGGCAGTACGGCCAGCAGCAGGCCGACGCGCAGCAGGTCGGTCTGGCCGAGCACGAACGCGCAGACCGCGGCGGCCACGCCCGCCGCGAGGAAGGAGCGGCCACGGGTCGTGAGACCGCCCAGGGCGGCGCGGAGGCCGCCTTCACGCTCGGTCACGTGATGCCTCCTGCGCCCCGCCCCGTCTCGGACTCATCGGCTGCCGTAAGGGTCGGGTACCGGGGTGCGCTGCACGATCTCGGCGACGACCTGTTCCGGCGTGCGCCGGTTCAACTGTGCCTGCGCCGTGGGCAGCAGACGGTGCGCCAGGACCACGGGGGCCAGGGACTGGACGTCGTCCGGGAGGACGAAGTCCCGCCCGTCCAGGGCCGCCGCCGCGCGTGCGGCGCGCACCAGGTGCAGCGTCGCGCGGGGGGAGGCTCCCAGGCGCAGGTCGGGATGGTCGCGGGTGGCGGCGACCAGGGAGACGGCGTAGTGCCGTACCGCGGCCGACACGTGCACGGTGCGCACCGCCTCGACCAGCTTGACGATCTCGTGGGCGTGCGCCACCGGCTGGAGGTCGTCCAGCGGGCTGGCACCGGAGTGCACGTCCAGCATCTCCAGCTCCGCCTCCAGGCTCGGGTAGCCGATGGACACCCGGGCCATGAAGCGGTCCCGCTGCGCTTCGGGCAGCGGATACGTTCCCTCCATCTCCACCGGGTTCTGGGTGGCGATGACCATGAAGGGACTCGGCAGCGGGTAGGTGCTGCCGTCGATGGTGACCTGGCGTTCCTCCATCGACTCCAGCAGCGCCGACTGCGTCTTGGGCGACGCGCGGTTGATCTCGTCGCCCACGACGATCTGCGCGAAGATCGCGCCCGGCTTGAACTCGAAGTCGCGGCGCTGCTGGTCGAACACGCTGACGCCGGTGATGTCGGACGGCAGCAGGTCCGGTGTGAACTGGATGCGCCGGACCGAGCAGTCGATCGACCGGGCCAGCGCCTTGGAGAGCATCGTCTTGCCGACGCCGGGGACATCCTCGATCAGGAGGTGTCCCTCGGCGAGCAGCACTGTCAGGGCAGTCCGTACGACCTCGGGCTTGCCCTCGATCACGTTCTCCACCGACCGTCGTACGCGGTCCGCCGTGGCGGTCAGATCGCTGAGGCTTGCTCGCGACTCATAGGTCGTCACCCGGTTCTCCTCGGCCCGTTCCTAGGGTCGCGGCCATTCCTGGACCGGCCCTCCCCGTGTTTACGGAGCATTCTCTCCTTCAACTATGCTCCGCGTCACTCGGCTTCCGTTACTCGTTCGTGATTTCCCGCAGCAGGCCCGTGTGGACGTCGAAGACAAATCCCCGCACATCATCCGTATGTGCCATGAACGGTGAGGTCCGCACACGCTGTATGGACTGCCGGACGTCCTGTTCCACGTCGCGGAACGCCTCCACCGCCCAGGTCGGGCGCTGGCCCACCTCGTCCTCGAGCTCCGTGCGGAAGTCCTCGGTCAGCGACTCCAGGCCGCAGCCGGTGTGGTGGATCAGCACCACCGAGCGGGTGCCGAGGGCGCGCTGGCTGATGGTGAGCGAACGGATGGTGTCGTCGGTGACCACGCCGCCCGCGTTGCGGATCGTGTGGCAGTCGCCGAGCTCCAGGCCGAGCGCGGCGTGCAGGTCGAGCCGGGCGTCCATGCAGGCGACCACGGCGACCTGGAGGACCGGCCGGGCGTCCATGCCGGGGTCGCCGAACCGCGCAGCGTACTTGCGGTTCGCCTCGACCAGGCGATCGGTGACGGAAGAGGTGCCGGTGGCGGCGTGGCCCGCCGGCTGCTGCGCGTTTGTCGACATGGGACGACCGTAGACGGCGTGGGGCCGACACACCCGCTGCCGGGTCCGGCAAAACTCGGTCAAACCCCGCAGTGTGAGGTAACCCACAGGCGCCGGCGCGGATCGCCCATGCGAGTGATTCCGATGCGGCCGCACCCCTGTACGCCCGTGCCGGGGCGGGCTTCTCGTTGACCGTGGGGCCCGGTGGAGTAAAGTGGCGCGAAGTGGGTCGCCAGCCAGTGGCCGGTCAAGCGGGAGGTGCGGATGTTCCTCGGGACGTACGCGCCGCGGCTGGACGACAAGAGCCGGCTGGTCCTGCCTGCGAAGTTCCGCGAGCAGCTCGCCGACGGCCTGGTCATCACCAAGGGGCAGGAACGCTGCCTCTATGTATGGCCCGTGGCAGGCTTCCGCGCCTTCACCGAAGAGCTCGGCAGGGCGCCGGTCACGTCGAAGGCGGCTCGCGACTACATGCGCGTCCTGTTCGCCGGGGCCCACGACGAGGTGCCCGACAAGCAGGGTCGTGTCACCCTCCCTCAGCCCCTGCGCGACTACGCCGGCCTGCACCGGGACTGCGCCGTCATCGGCGCCAACACCCGGGTCGAGGTGTGGGACGCGGCCGCCTGGGAGGAGTACCTGACCGCCCAGGAGGACGCTTTCTCCGCGTTGTCGCAGGAGGTGCCGCCCGGCCTATTGTGACCCCGCCCGTCCCGCCCCACCCGAACCGTCGACAGGAGCCGCGCGCACTCGCTGATCTAGCCTGATGGCTCACGTACGCGTACGTGACACTCGGCCTCCTCCCGCTCCCCGGTCCGCTGGCACTCCTTCCCCGGCGCCAGAGGTCCGTCCACGAGCGGGCGGGGACCCAGTGGTACGTCCCCGGAAGTACTTGAGAAGGGCCCCATGAGCACCACCCCCTCCGAGCCACGCCACGTCCCGGTCATGCTGGACCGCTGCCTGGACATGCTGGCCCCCGCCCTCGGCGCCCCGGGCGCGGTGGTCGTGGACGCCACCCTCGGCCTCGGCGGGCACAGCGAGGCCCTGTTGCGGCGCTTCCCGGAGGCCCGGCTCGTCGCCGTGGACCGCGACCCCGCCGCGCTGAAGCTGGCGGGGGAGCGGCTCGCCCCGTACGGCGACCGGGCCACCCTCGTGCACGCTGTCTACGACGAGCTGCCCGAGGTGCTGGAGCGGCTCGGCGTCCCCCGGGTGCAGGGCATCCTCTTCGACCTCGGCGTCTCCTCCATGCAGCTCGACGAGGCCGACCGCGGCTTCGCCTACGCCCAGGACGCGCCCCTGGACATGCGGATGGACCAGAGCAAGGGCATCAGCGCCGCCGAGGTGCTCAACACCTACCCGCCGGGCCAGCTGGTCCGCGTGCTGCGCGAGTACGGCGAGGAGAAGTTCGCCCGCAAGATCGTCGAAGCGGTCGTCAGAGAGCGGGGCGGCCGGCCCTTCTCCCACAGCGCGCGGCTGGTCGAGCTGATTCGGGAGGCGCTTCCCCAGGCCGCCAAGCGCACCGGAGGCAACCCGGCCAAGCGCACCTTCCAGGCGCTGCGCATCGAGGTCAACGGCGAGCTGACGGTGCTCGAGCGGGCGATCCCGGCCGCCGTCGCCGCGCTCGCGGTGGGCGGGCGGATCGCCGTGCTGTCGTACCACTCGCTGGAGGACCGCCTGGTCAAGGGCGTCCTCACGGCCGGTGCCGCGACCACCGCGCCCCCCGGGCTGCCGGTCGTTCCCGAGGAGTACCAGCCCCGGCTGAAGCTGCTCACACGTGGCGCCGAACTGCCGACGGAGGACGAGATCGCCGCCAACCGCCGGGCGGCCCCCGCCCGGCTGCGCGGCGCCGAGCGGATCAGGGAGGCCCGGGCATGAGACGGCGCACGGCGGCACGGTCGCCCTTCGTCCTGCTGATCGTGCTTCTGCTCGGCGGCGGCCTGATCACCCTGCTGCTGCTCAACTCCGCGGTGAACCGGGACTCCTTCAAGCTCAGCGAGCTGCAGAAGGAGACCACGCAGTACACCGACGACGAGCAGGAGCTCCAGCAGGAGGTCGACCAGTACTCCGCCCCGGACGCGCTCGACCGGGGTGCCCGCGAGCTCGGCATGGTGCCCGGCGGCAACCCGGCCTTCCTCGCCCCCGACGGCTCCGTGCTCGGCGACCCGGGCAACGCGAGTGACGCCCCGGTGCCCCTGCCGTCCTTGAGTACCGCCCCGGCCGCGGTGGCCCCCAGCGGTTCCGCCGCCGCCTCGCTCGGGCCGGCGCCCTCCGTCAGTCCGCCCGCGAGCCCGTCCGCCGGGTCGTCCGCCAGTCCGTCCGTCACCCCTCAGGAGACGCCGTGACCCCCGCCCCCGTACCGGGACGCCGGCGCACCCCGCTGTCCCGCGCCGGTGAAGGTACCGCCGCGTGGTGAGCCACGACGGCGAACCGCCGCGCAGGCGGCCCGTCCCAGGCGCCGGCCGCGAGGCGGCGGGGCGCCGCCAGCCCCCGCGCGGCGGCGGGCGCAGGCCCGTTCCGCCCCGTGAGGCGCACGCCCGCGGCAACCCCCCGCCGCGGCAGCGGGGGCGCCGTCCTGCACCGCGGGGACCGGTCTCGCCCTCCGGGGCGGCGCTGCTGCGGCTGGGCAGACCCCGCCCCCGGCTGCGGCTGGTGAGCCTGGCGCTCACCCTGGTGATACTGACCTTCGTCATCCGGCTCTTCCAGGTGCAGGCCGTCGACGCGGCGACATTCACCGCCAAGGCCGAGATCAACCGGAACTTCAAGGCCACGCTGCCCGCCGAGCGGGGCACGGTCACCGACCGCAACGGCATCGACCTTGCCACCACCGTCGACGCGTACGACATCACCGCCGACCCGCTGCTGTTCACCCCCGAGTACGCCAAGGTCAAGGACGGCCCGCAGCGCGCGGCCGAACTGCTGGCCCCGATCGTCGACGGCGACGCGCAGACCATCGCCAAGCAGCTGGCGAACTACCCCAAGTCGCGCAACGAGATCATCGCCCGCCAGCAGTCGCCGCAGGTCTGGAACCAGATCAAGGACCTGCAGAACGCGCTGGCCGACAAGGCGGCCAAGGGCGACGGCGGCAACTACCTGGCCGGCGTCTTCCGTCTGCGGCACAGCAAGCGGGTCTATCCCGCCGGGGACCTCGCCGCCGGCGTCATCGGCTGGGTCAATGCCTCCGACGTCGGCGGCGGCGGCCTGGAGAACAGCCTCAACAAGCTCCTGGCCGGCAAGGACGGCACGATCACCTACGCCCAGTCCGGAGGCCGCCGGGTGCCCACGGCCAGCGTGCGCGAACGGGCCGCGGAGCCCGGCACGGACGTGGAGCTGACCCTCGACCGGGACATCCAGTGGGCGGCGCAGCGGGCCATCACCGACCAGGTCGCGGAGTCCGACGCGGACCGCGGCTACGTCGTCGTCCAGGACACCCGCACCGGGCAGATCCTCGCCATGGCCAACTCACCCGGCTTCGACGCCAACGACCTGTCCACGGCGGACGCCTCGGCGCTGCACAACTTCGCGATCGAGGACGCCTACGAGCCCGGCAGTGTCAGCAAGCTGATGTCCATGGCCGCCGTGCTCGACGAGGGTGTCGCCACCCCGCAGACCCATGTGACCGTGCCGGGCACGCTGCCCCGCGCCGACCGGGTCTTCCACGACGACGTGGACCACGGCACGTGGTATCTGACGCTCAACGGCGTGCTCGCCAAGTCGAGCAACATCGGCACGATCCTCGCCGCGGAACAGCTCGGCAAGAACCAGAAACAGGCCAATCGCGTCCTCTACTCCTACTTGAGCAGATTCGGGATCGGGCGGCCCACCGGGCTGGACTTCCCCGGAGAGACGCCCGGGATCCTGGCGAAGCCGGACGACTGGAACGCGTCCCAGCAGTACACGATCCCCTTCGGGCAGGGCCTGTCGCTGAACGCCGTCCAGGCCACCTCGGTCTACTCGACCGTCGCCAACGGCGGCGTCCGGGTGGAACCCAGCCTGGTGCGCGGGACGACCGGCCCCGACGGCCGGTTCGTGCCCGCCGCCGAGCCGAAGAAGACCCGGGTGGTCAGCACGAAGACCGCCCGGACGCTCGCCACGATGCTGGAGTCGGTCGTCGGCAGCGAGCAGGGCACCGGCGTCAAGGCCCGGATCGCCGGGTACCGCGTCGCGGGCAAGACCGGCACGGCCAACCGGGTGGACCCGGACACCGGCACCTACAGTGGCTACACCGCCTCCTTCATGGGCTTCGCGCCGGCGGACAAGCCCCGGCTCACCGTCTCCTGCGTGATCCAGAACCCCACGCGCGGCAGCTACTTCGGCGGCCAGATCTGCGGCCCGGTCTTCAAGCAGGTCATGGAGTTCGCCCTGAAGTCCCTGCGGGTGGCGCCGAGCGGTACGCGGACGCCGAGCCTGCCGGTCGAGTGGGGCTCGTCGAAGTCGTGAAGGGGCGTGAGGGACGTGAACGGCGTGCGGGAGGAAAGGGGACGGCGGACATGACCGAGGACGGTCCCGCCGCGGCGGGCACGCACGGTGGTTCGGCGGACGCGGAGCGTGCCGGGCATCCCGGCGGGCGGAGTGCCGGGCGGGAACCGGCGCGGAGGCCTTTTGGCCCCGGGCCCGGCCCGGCGGGTACTCTCACCGCCGTGTCACTCGCTGATCAGTCCCCCACACCCGACCAGCCCCAGCCGGGCGCGCCCCGCCCGACCCGGGTCCGCCCCAAGTCGCCCGCGGATCTGGCCGCGAGGCTCGGCGCGCAGCCTCCCGCGCAGGACGCCGCCCCCATCACCGGGATCACCCACGACTCGCGCGCCGTCCGCCCCGGCGACCTTTACGCGGCCCTGCCCGGGGCCCGCTTCCACGGCGCCGACTTCGCCGCCCAGGCGGCCGATCTCGGTGCCGCGGCGATCCTCACCGACCCGGCGGGCGCCGAGCGCGCCGCCGCGACCGGACTGCCCGTCATGACCGCCCCGGACCCCCGCTCCGCGATGGGTGAACTGGCCGCCGAGATCTACGACCGGCCGGGCGAGAACCTGCTGCAGATCGGCATCACCGGCACCTCCGGCAAGACCACGACCGCGTACCTCGTCGAGGGCGGCCTGCGCGCGGTGCACGGCACCCGCACCGGCCTCATCGGCACCGTGGAGTCGCGGATCGGCGACGAGCGGATCAAGAGCGAGCGCACCACGCCCGAGGCCACCGACCTCCAGGCGCTGTTCGCGGTGATGCGCGAGCGGGGCGTCGGGGCGGTGGTCATGGAGGTCTCCAGTCACGCCCTGGTGCTGGGCCGGGTGGACGGCGCGGTGTTCGACGTCGCCGTCTTCACCAACCTCAGCCCCGAGCACATGGAGTTCCACTCGGGGATGGAGGACTACTTCCAGGCCAAGGCGCAGTTGTTCACCCCGCGCCGCAGCCGGCTCGGCGTGGTCAACCTCGACGACGAGTACGGCCGCCGGCTGGCGCGTGAGGCGCAGGTGCCGGTGACGACCTTCTCCACCGAGGGCCACCCGGACGCGGACTGGCGCGCCGAGCACGTCGAGATCGGCGCGCTGCGCTCCACGTTCACCGCCGTCGGGCCCGGGGGGCGGCGTGTGAGTGCCGTCTCGCCGCTGCCCGGCCCCTTCAACGTCGCCAACGCGCTCGCCGCGATCACCGCCCTCGCGGTGGCCGGGATCGACCCGCAGACGGCCGCCGACGGCGTGGCCGCCGTGCCGGGCGTCCCGGGCCGGCTGGAACGGGTCGACGCGGGCCAGCCGTACCTGGCGGTCGTGGACTACGCGCACAAGACCGACGCCGTCGAGTCGGTGCTGCGGGCACTGCGCAAGGTGACCAAGGGCAGCCTGCACATCGTGCTGGGCTGCGGCGGCGACCGCGATCAGACCAAGCGCGGCCCGATGGGCGCCGCCGCCGCACGGCTCGCCGACACCGTGGTGCTCACCTCCGACAACCCCCGCTCCGAGGATCCGCTCGCGATCCTCACCGCGATGCTGTCCGGTGCCGCCGGGGTCGCGGCGCACGAGCGGGGCCACGTCATCGTCGAGCCGGAACGGGCCGCCGCCATCGCGACGGCCGTCGCGACGGCCCGGCCCGGCGACACCGTACTGGTGGCCGGCAAGGGCCATGAGCAGGGACAGGACATCGCCGGAGTGGTACGCCCCTTCGACGACCGAGAAGTACTCCGCGCGGCCATCGGGCACGCCGCGGGCACACCAGCGCAGGAGAAGGACCAGGACCAGCTGTGATCCCACTCACCCTCGCCGAGGTCGCCCAGGCGGTCGGCGGGAGCACGTACGACATACCGGACCCCGGCCTTCGGGTCACCGGGTCCGTGGAGATCGACTCCCGTCAGGTGCAGCCGGGCGGGCTGTTCGTCGCCTTCCAGGGCGAGCGCGTGGACGGCCACGACTACGCGGAGCGGGCCGTCGCGGCCGGCGCGGTCGCCGTACTGGCCGCCCGGCCGGTCGGTGTGCCCGCGATCGTCGTGGACGACGTCCAGCTCGCCCTCGGCCGGCTTGCCCAGCACGTCATCGACCGGCTCGGCGCGACCCTCGTGGCGCTGACCGGCTCGGCGGGCAAGACCAGCACCAAGGACCTCATCGCCCAGGTGCTCCAGCGGCTCGCCCCGACCGTCTGGACCCCCGGCTCCCTCAACAACGAGATCGGGCTTCCCCTCACCGCGCTGCGGGCCGACGAGTCCACCCGGCACCTGGTGCTGGAAATGGGCGCCCGCGGCATCGGCCACATCCGCTACCTCACCGAGCTGACCCCGCCGCGCATCGGCCTGGTCCTCAACGTCGGGACCGCCCACATCGGCGAGTTCGGAGGCCGCGAGCAGATCGCCCAGGCCAAGGGCGAAATGGTCGAGGCACTGCCGGAGGCCGCCGAGGGCGGCATCGCCGTGCTGAACGCCGACGACCCCTTGGTGCGCGCGATGGAATCGCGCACCAAGGCGCGCGTCGTGCTGTTCGGAGAGGCCCCGGACGCCGAGGTGCGCGCCGAGAACGTCCGTCTCAACGACCGAGGTCAGGCGGTCTTCACGCTCACAACCCCTACCGGGTGCAGCGAAGTGACCTTGCGCCTGTACGGTGAGCACCACGTGTCGAACGCGCTCGCCGCGGCCGCCGTAGCCCGTGAACTCGGCATGCCCACCGAGGAGATCGCCACCGCGCTCTCCGAAGCCGGGACGCTGTCCCGCTGGCGTATGGAGGTCGTGGAACGGCCGGACGGCGTGACGGTCGTCAACGATGCCTACAACGCGAACCCCGAGTCCATGCGGGCCGCCCTGCGCGCGCTCGCGTCGATGGGCCGTGCCGCGGAGGCACGCGGGGGCCGCACGTGGGCCGTGCTGGGCGAGATGGCCGAGCTCGGCGGGGAGTCCCTCGCCGAACACGACGCGGTCGGACGGCTCGCCGTCCGGCTCAACGTCAGCAAGCTGGTGGCGGTCGGCGGCCAGGCGGCCGCCTGGGTGCAAATGGGCGCCTACAACGAGGGTTCGTGGGGTGAGGAGTCGGTGCACGTGTCCGACGCTGAGGCGGCGATCGACCTGTTGCGCAGTGAGCTGCGACCGGGGGACGTCGTGCTGGTGAAGGCATCGAGGGCGGTCGGACTGGAACGGGTGGCGCTCGCGCTCCTCGACGGCGCCGAGGGTGGGGGCGCTGAGTAATGAACCAAGTCCTGGTCTCGGGCGTCCTCGGCCTCTTCCTCTCCCTGATCGGCACTCCGATGCTGATCAAGCTGCTGGCCCGCAAGGGGTACGGCCAGTTCATCCGCGACGACGGCCCCAAGGAACACCACAGCAAGCGCGGTACGCCCACCATGGGCGGCATCGCGTTCATCCTGGCCACGCTCGTCGCGTACGCGCTCACCAAGGTGATCACCTCCGAGCGGCCGACGATCTCCGGCCTGCTGGTGCTCTTCCTCTTCGCGGGCCTCGGCGTCGTCGGCTTCCTGGACGACTACATCAAGATCGTCAAGCAGCGCAGCCTCGGTCTGCGCGCCAAGGCGAAGATGGCCGGCCAGCTGATCGTGGGCATCACCTTCGCGGTGCTGTCGCTCCAGTTCGCCGACTCCCGCGGGGTCACCCCCGCTTCCACCCGGCTGTCCTTCACCCAGGACTTCGGCTGGTCGCTCGGCCCGGTGATCTTCGTGATCTGGGCGCTGTTCATGATCCTCGCGATGTCGAACGGCGTGAACCTCACCGACGGCCTCGACGGCCTCGCCACCGGTGCGTCGGTGATGGTCTTCGCCTCGTACACCGTCATCGGCGTGTGGCAGTACGGCCAGTCCTGCTCCAACGTCGTCACCGCGGGGCCGGGCTGTTACGACGTGCCCCATCCGCTGGACCTCGCGGTGGTCGCGGCCGCGCTCATGGGCGCCTGTTTCGGCTTCCTGTGGTGGAACACCTCACCGGCCAAGATCTTCATGGGCGACACGGGATCGCTCGCACTCGGCGGCGCGCTGGCCGGTCTGGCCATCTGCTCCCGTACCGAGATGCTGCTCGCCATCCTCGGCGGCCTGTTCGTCCTCATCACCCTCTCCGTGGTCATCCAGGTCGGCTCCTTCCGCCTGACCGGCAAGCGCGTCTTCCGCATGGCCCCGTTGCAGCACCACTTCGAACTGAAGGGCTGGGGCGAGGTCCTGGTCGTCGTCCGCTTCTGGATCATCCAGGGCATGTGCATGGCCGTCGGCCTCGGCCTCTTCTACGCGGGCTGGGTGGCCGCGCAGTGACGTCGCCCTCCGGGCAGGAGTCCGGCGCCGTTCCGCGCACGCTGCCCGCGCACGCCGTCGAGGCGGCCCGCGCGCTGGGGCTGCCGGGCCGCCGGGTCACGGTGGCCGGGCTCGGGGTCTCCGGGATCCCCGCCGCCGAGGTGCTGGCCGCGCTGGGTGCGCGGGTCACCGTGGTGGACGGCGGCGACGGCGAGCGGCACCGCGCGCAGGCCGCCGCCCTGGAGGCGCTCGGCGTCGCCGTACGGCTCGGCGACGGCGACACCCTGCCCGAGGGCACCGAACTGATCGTCACCTCACCCGGGTGGAAGCCCGCCAGTCCGCTCTTCACCGCCGCCGAGGCGTCCGGAGTCCCGGTCTGGGGCGACGTGGAGCTGGCCTGGCGGCTGCGGGAGTCGCCCTCGGCGAGCACGGCGGCCCCCTGGCTCGCGGTCACCGGCACCAACGGCAAGACCACGACCGTGCAGATGCTGGCCTCGATCCTGCGCGCCGCGGGCCTGCGCACCGCGGCCGTCGGGAACATCGGCACCCCCGTCCTGGACGTCGTGCTCTCCGACGAGCCGTACGACGTGCTGGCGGTCGAGCTGTCCAGCTACCAGCTGCACTGGGCGCCCTCCGTGCGCCCGCACTCCGCCGCCGTGCTCAACCTCGCCCCGGACCACCTCGACTGGCACGGCTCCATGGCGGCCTACGCCGCCGACAAGGGCCGTATCTACGAGGGCAACACGGTCGCCTGCGTCTACAACCTGGCCGACTCCGCGACCGAGGCCCTGGTGCGCGGGGCCGACGTCGAGGAGGGCTGCCGCGCGATCGGCTTCGGCCTCGGCAGCCCCCGCCCCTCCGAACTCGGCGTCGTGGACGGCATCCTGGTCGACCGCGCCTTCGCCCCCGAGCGGCACACCGCCGCCCAGGAGCTGGCGGAGGTCTCCGACGTGAACCCGCCGGCCCCGCACAACATCGCCAACGCGCTGGCCGCGGCCGCCCTCGCCCGCGCCTTCGGCGTGCAGCCGGCCGCGGTTCGCGACGGCCTGCGCGCCTTCCGCCCGGACGCGCACCGCATCGCGCACGCCGGCACGGTCGACGACGTCACCTACATCGACGACTCCAAGGCCACCAACACGCACGCCGCCGAGGCGTCCTTGGCCGCGTACGAGCACATCGTCTGGATCGCCGGAGGCCTCGCCAAGGGCGCGACTTTCGACGAGCTCGTCACGGGCGCCGCCAAGCGGCTGCGCGGCGTCGTCCTGATCGGCGCCGACCGGGCCCTCATCGGCGAAGCGCTCGCGCGACACGCCCCCGAGGTCCCGGTCGTCGACCTCGACCGCACCGACACTGGGGCGATGGCGGCCGCCGTCCGCGCAGCGCGGGACCTGGCCAACCCGGGTGACACGGTGCTCCTGGCCCCGGCCTGCGCCTCGATGGACATGTTCGCGAACTACAACGTCCGCGGCGACGCGTTCGCCGAGGCCGTACGGGACCTGCGGGCCCCCGGCACCGGGCAGTAGCCGCAGGCCGCTCCGGCACGCACCGCGACCAAGGAGGGGACATGACGGCAGCCGACCACGGTGGCGCCTCCGGTTCTCGTTCCCGCAATGCGCTCGGCGCCCCCGCCCGCCCGGCGCGCCCGGCGGCGGCACTGCCCCGGCCGGGACGCGCGGGGCCGCCCGCGGCCCGCCCCCCGCGGGGCCCGTCGCGGGGGAGCGCCCTGCGCGGCGCCAAGGTGGTCTTCGACCGGGCCAAGCGGGCCTGGGACCGCCCCTTGACGGCCTACTACGTGATCCTCGGCAGCAGCCTGCTGATCACCGTCCTCGGTCTGGTGATGGTCTTCTCCGCCTCCCAGATCAAGGCCCTGGAGTACGGGCTGCCGTCCACCTACTACTTCCGCAAGCAGCTCTTCGCGGCCGTGCTCGGCACCGGGCTGCTCATCGTCGGTTCCCGGATCCCCGTGCGGCTGCACCGGGCGCTGGCCTACCCCCTGCTGGTGGGCTCGGTCTTCCTGATGGCGCTGGTGCAGGTGCCGGGGATAGGGCAGTCGGTGCACGGCAACCAGAACTGGCTCTACCTGGGCGGCCCGTTCCAGCTCCAGCCCAGTGAGTTCGGCAAGCTCGCCCTCGTCCTGTGGGGTGCCGACCTGCTCGCCCGCAAGGACGACAAGAAGCTGCTCGTCCAGTGGAAGCACCTGCTGATCCCGCTGGTGCCGATCGCCTTCCTGCTGCTCGGCCTCATCATGCTCGGCGGCGACATGGGCACCGCCATCATCCTGACCGCGATCCTCTTCGGCCTGCTGTGGATCGCCGGCGCCCCCACCCGGCTGTTCGCGGGCGTCCTGGCGGTGGCCGGCGTCATCGGCTTCCTGCTGATCAAGACCAGCGGCAACCGGATGGGCCGGCTCGCCTGCATCGGCGCCACCGATGTCACCCCCAGTGGCGGCTGCTGGCAGGCCGTGCACGGGATCTACGCCCTGGCCTCCGGCGGATGGTTCGGTTCCGGTCTCGGTGCCAGTGTGGAGAAATGGGGCCAACTGCCCGAACCGCACACCGACTTCATCTTCGCCGTGACCGGGGAGGAACTGGGCCTGACGGGGACGCTGTCGGTGCTCGCCCTCTTCGCGGCTCTAGGCTATGCGGGTATCCGCGTGGCCGGTCGTACGGAGGACCCCTTCGTCAGGTTTGCCGCGGGTGGGGTGACGACGTGGATCACGGCGCAGTTCGTGGTCAACATCGGTGCGGTGCTCGGCCTGCTGCCGATCGCCGGCGTCCCGCTCCCGCTGTTCTCCTACGGAGGCTCGGCCCTCCTGCCGACCATGTTCGCGATCGGGCTGCTCATCTCCTTCGCCAGGAGCGAGCCCGGGGCGCGGGCGGCACTGAAGGCGCGGGGGCCCGGCTACTGGCCGGGGGCAATGACACGGACAATGAGGCGGTTCGTCGCACGGCGGCCGTCCAGGGAGCGGTGAATTTCGGTGCATGTCGTACTCGCCGGTGGGGGGACCGCCGGCCACATCGAGCCCGCGCTCGCGCTCGCCGATGCCCTGCGCAGGCAGGATCCGACCGTGGGGATCACCGCGCTGGGCACGGAACGGGGCCTGGAGACCCGGCTCGTGCCCGAGCGCGGCTATGAGCTGGCTCTGATCCCCGCCGTCCCACTGCCACGCAAGCCCACCCCCGAGCTGATCACCGTGCCCGGGCGGCTGCGCGGCACGATCAAGGCCGCGGAGCAGATCCTCGAGCGCGCCAAGGCGGACGCGCTGGTCGGCTTCGGCGGTTACGTGGCGCTGCCGGGCTACCTGGCCGCCAAGCGGCTCGGTGTGCCGATCGTGGTGCACGAGGCCAACGCCCGTCCCGGACTGGCGAACAAGATCGGCTCGCGCTACACCGACTACGTCGCGGTGAGCACCCCCGACAGCAAGCTCCGGCACGCCCGCTACATCGGCATCCCGCTGCGCCGGTCCATCGCCACGCTGGACCGCGTCGCGATGCGGGCCGAGGCGCGGGCCGCGTTCGGGCTCGACCAGACCCTGCCGACGCTGCTGGTCTCCGGTGGTTCCCAGGGCGCCCGGCGGCTCAACGAGGTGATCGCCTCCGTCGCCCCGCGCCTTCAGCAGTCCGGCGTCCAGATCCTGCACGCGGTCGGCCCCAAGAACGAACTCCCGCGAGCCGACAATATGCCCGGCATGCCGCAGTACATCCCGGTGCCCTACCTCAACCGGATGGATCTGGCCTACGCCGCCGCCGACATGATGCTCTGCCGTGCCGGTGCCATGACCGTCGCCGAGCTGTCCGCCGTGGGCCTTCCCGCGGCCTACGTGCCACTGCCCATCGGCAACGGCGAGCAGCGGCTCAACGCCCAGCCGGTGGTCAAGGCCGGCGGTGGCGTCATCGTCGACGACGCCGAACTCACCGCCGAGTGGGTGCTGGGCCATGTGCTGCCGGTCATGACCAATCCGCACCGACTGTATGAAATGTCGCGCGCCGCGGCCGAATTCGGCCGCCCGCACGCCGACGAACTGCTCGTCGGCATGGTTCACGAGGCGATCGCGGCCCGTCGTCGCTGAGCCCGGTGGGTGGGCCCCGGCCCACCCACCGGCGTGCGCCCGCCGGTGAGCCGGGCGGGGCGGCTAGCCTGCTGCGCAGCGGACGACCCCACTCCCCAACCCCCGGAGGCGAACGTGGCCGTACCGAGGACCGCCGAGCCGGCCGCCGACCAGGACGACGACGAGATCCAGCCGTCGCCGGTACCGGCCCGCCGCCGCCGTGCGATCACGCTCGCGGCGCTCGCGGCCGCCGGGCTGCTCACGGGCACGTCCACCTGGCTGCTGTACGGCTCGGCATGGCTGCGCACGACGTCCGTCACCGTGACCGGCACCGACGTGCTGACCCCGGACGACGTGCGGGACGCCGCCGAGGTGCCGCTGGACGGCCCGTTGGTCTCCGTGGACACCGACGCGGTGGCCGGCCGGCTGCGGGAACGCCTTCCACGGATCGCGAATGTGACAGTGGAACGTTCATGGCCGCACACGGTCGTTCTTAAAGTGACGGAGCGAACTCCCGCGGCCCTGGTGAAAGATGGCGGGAACTTCGTCGAAGTGGACGTCGACGGCGTACGGTTCGCGGAGATCCACGACCTCATCAAAGGTGTACCCGTCATCGAATTGAGCCCCGACCGCGACTCGGCGAGCTTTCGCCATTTCGGGACAAAGCGCCTCCTCGCCGCTGCCGTCCAGGTCGCCGCCGACCTCCCGAAAGCCGCCTACCAGCAGGCACGTCTGATCGAAGTGCGCTCCTGGGACGACATCTCGGTGGAGTTGGCGGGCGGACGCACCGTGGTGTGGGGGAGCGTGGAGCACGGCGAGGAAAAGGCGTTCGCGCTCGGCACGCTCATGAAAGTCGAAGAGCATGCGATCTTCTACGACGTGAGTGCCCCAACAGCCCCTGCGGCATCGGACGGTTGACGTCCCAGCCTTCAGTTCGACACCCTGGTTGGTCCGGCTCCTGCGTGATCACATAGGGTCAAAAGAAAAACGGGAGGTTCGGCGTGTTCGTTGAACGCGAACCGCTTGTCGATTTAGTGTCCTGTCCCAAAGAACGTGCGGGACAGACATACTGGTAACCCTAAACCTGAGGGTTAGGGTTCGGGTCGGCCGGCACCTCCCGACCGTCCCACAGGTATACGTAACTCGAGGCGAGAGGCCTTCGACGTGGCAGCACCGCAGAACTACCTCGCAGTCATCAAGGTCGTCGGCATCGGCGGCGGTGGCGTCAACGCCATCAACCGGATGATCGAGGTCGGTCTCAAGGGCGTCGAGTTCATCGCGATCAACACCGATGCACAGGCCCTGCTGATGAGCGACGCCGACGTGAAACTCGACGTCGGCCGCGAACTCACGCGCGGCCTCGGCGCCGGCGCCAACCCCGATGTCGGCCGCAAGGCCGCCGAGGACCACCGCGAGGAGATCGAAGAGGTGCTCAAGGGCGCCGACATGGTCTTCGTCACCGCGGGTGAGGGCGGCGGCACCGGCACCGGTGGCGCGCCTGTGGTCGCCAACATCGCCCGCACGCTGGGCGCCCTCACGATCGGGGTGGTCACCCGCCCGTTCACCTTCGAGGGCCGCCGCCGCGCCAACCAGGCCGAGGACGGCATCGCCCAGCTGCGCGACGAGGTCGACACCCTCATCGTGATCCCCAACGACCGGCTGCTGTCCATCTCGGACCGCCAGGTGAGCGTGCTGGACGCCTTCCGGTCCGCGGACCAGGTGCTGCTCTCCGGTGTCCAGGGCATCACCGACCTGATCACCACCCCCGGCCTCATCAACCTCGACTTCGCCGACGTGAAGTCCGTGATGTCCGAGGCGGGTTCCGCACTCATGGGCATCGGCTCGGCCCGCGGCGACGACCGCGCGGTCGCCGCCGCGGAGATGGCGATCTCCTCGCCGCTGCTCGAGGCGTCCATCGACGGCGCGCGGGGCGTCCTGCTGTCCATCTCCGGCGGCTCCGACCTCGGCCTGTTCGAGATCAACGAGTCGGCCCAACTGGTCAGCGAGGCCGCGCACCCCGAGGCCAACATCATCTTCGGCGCCGTCATCGACGACGCCCTGGGCGACGAGGTCCGGGTCACCGTCATCGCTGCCGGGTTCGACGGCGGCCAGCCGCCGACCCGCACCAACCGGGACAAGGTGCTCGGCGCATACGGCAGCTCCCGTGACGAGAGCGGCAACACGGCGTCGTCCCAGGTCCGCCCGTCCACCCCGCCGGCCGAGCCCTCGCGCCCGGCCTTCGCGGGTCTGGGCAGTGTCACCCAGCGCGACGAGGAGCCGTCCCGTCCCGAGCCTGTGGCCGACGTCCCGGCCCAGCCGACCGCACCGCAGGTCCCCCCGGCGCGTCCGTACCAGGACACCAGCGCCGAGGAACTCGACGTCCCCGACTTCCTCAAGTAAGCACAGTCTCAGGTGATAACGCACAACCACGCACGTCCGGGCGGCGCCCACTTCGCCTTCACCGACAGGTGGGGCGGGGTGAGCGCCGCTCCGTACGACAGCCTCAATCTCGGCGGTGCGGTCGGCGACGACCCCGCGGCCGTACTCTCCAACCGTGACCTCGCCGCCCGTGAACTGGGTCTGGACCCCGCGCACGTGGTGTGGATGAAGCAGGTGCACGGCAACGACGTGGCCGTCGTCGCCACCCCTTGGGGTGAGCGGCGGGTCCCGGAGGTGGACGCGATCGTCACCACCCGGCCCGGCCTCGCGCTCGCGGTGCTGACCGCCGACTGCGTCCCCGTCCTGCTGGCCGACACCGAGGCCGGAGTCGTCGCCGCGGCCCACGCCGGCCGGCCGGGACTGGTCGCCGGCGTCGTCCCGGCGGCGGTCGAGGCGATGGTCGGCCTCGGCGCCAGGCCGGAGCGGATCACCGCCGTCACCGGGCCGTCGGTCTGCGGCGCGTGCTACGAGGTGCCCGAGCAGATGCGGGAGGACGTCGCCCGCGCCGTCCCCGAGTCGCGGGCCACCACCAGCTGGGGCACCCCCTCCGTCGACGTCGCCGCGGGGGTCCACGCCCAACTCGCCCGTCTCGGCGTTCCCGCAGGTGAGAAATCACATATCTGCACCATGGAGTCGGGCGACCACTTCTCCTACCGCCGCGAGCGCACCACCGGACGCCTCGCCGCATATGTCTGGCTGGACGGCGACCAGTGAGCGACGCACAACATGACTGACCGAACGGAAGAACGCCGGGCCGAACTCGCGGCGAATCTGGCCCGGGTCGAGCAGCGGATCGCCGCGGCGTGCGCGGCGGCCGGCCGGGCCCGGGGCGAGGTGACCCTCATCGTGGTCACCAAGACCTATCCCGCGAGCGACGTCCGGATCCTGTCGGGACTCGGCGTCCGCGAGGTCGCGGAGAACCGCGACCAGGATGCCGCGCCCAAGGCGGCGGCCTGCGGGGACCTGCCGATGACCTGGCACTTCGTGGGCCAGTTGCAGACCAACAAGGTGCGCTCGGTGGTGGGTTACGCCGACGTCGTGCACTCGGTGGACCGTGTCCGGCTGGTGGAGGCGCTGTCCGCCGCGGTCATGAAGTCGGACCGGGCCGGGCGTGAACTGGGCTGCCTCGTTCAGGTCGCGCTGGACGCCGAGTCGGGGGCCCAGGGTAGCCGTGGCGGAATCGCACCGGATGCCGTCGAAGGGATCGCCGAAGCCGTGACTGCCGCTCCAGGGCTGCGACTTGACGGCCTCATGGCGGTCGCGCCGCTGGCCGGAGCCTACGCCGGTCAACCCCGCGCCGCTTTCGACCGGCTGGCGGAAATCTCATCCTGCCTGCGCGAGATGCATCCTGCTGCGAACATGGTCTCGGCAGGGATGAGCGCGGACCTTGAAGAGGCCGTTGCCGCAGGTGCGACACACGTACGCATCGGTAGCGCGGTACTCGGAGTCCGGACCGGGCTCCGGTAACGTCACCAACCAAGTCGGACCACACAAAAAATATGGTCTTTCCCCGCTGAGAGGACGCAGAGCATGGCCGGCGCGATGCGCAAGATGGCGGTCTACCTCGGCCTCGTGGAGGACGACGGGTACGACGGCCCGGGCTTCGACCCGGACGACGAGTTCGAGCCCGAGCCGGAGCCGGAGCGTCCCCGCCGGTCGCACCAGACGCACCAGCCGCACCCGTCCCACCAGCCGCCGCACCAGACGCAACCGGAAGAGCCGGCACGCCTCGTGCACCCGCCGGTCCCTCGGGAACCACGGATCGCCCCAGTGGCATCCATCACACAAGAACGTCATAGCCTGGAGAAGAACGCACCGGTGATCATGCCTAAGGTCGTGTCCGAACGAGAGCCGTACCGGATCACGACACTCCACCCCCGGACGTACAACGAAGCCCGTACCATCGGGGAACACTTCCGCGAGGGCACCCCGGTGATCATGAATCTGACGGAGATGGACGACACGGACGCAAAGCGACTTGTCGACTTTGCGGCCGGTCTGGTCTTCGGGCTGCACGGGAGCATCGAGCGGGTGACGCAGAAGGTGTTTCTCCTGTCGCCTGCTAACGTCGATGTCACGGCGGAGGACAAGGCCCGCATCGCCGAGGGCGGGTTCTTCAATCAGAGCTGAGATACGCAACCGCACGAAAGCCGGCCGCGAGGCCCAAGAGCAGGCAGAGGAGAGGGACGCGCGATGGACATCGCACTCCAGGTGCTGTGGATCGCGTTGATGTGCTTCCTGCTTGTCCTGATCTTCCGGTTGGTGATGGACTATGTCTTCCAGTTCGCCCGATCGTGGCAGCCTGGGAAGCCCATGGTGGTCGTTCTGGAGACCACCTACACTGTCACCGATCCGCCACTCAAGCTTCTGCGGCGGTTCATTCCGCCGCTGCGTCTCGGGGGCGTGGCGCTCGACCTGTCCTTCTTCGTATTGATGATCATCGTGTACATCCTGCTCACCGTCGTGGGGGGCTTGAGATGACCGATGCGGGCTCCCGATATGTCGACGATCACGTTGAGGTGAAGAGATGCCACTGACCCCCGAGGACGTGCGGAACAAGCAGTTCACGACCGTCCGCCTCCGAGAAGGCTATGACGAGGACGAGGTGGACGCCTTCCTCGACGAGGTCGAGTCGGAACTGACGAGGCTGCTGCGCGAGAACGAGGACCTGCGGGCGAAGTTGGCGGCGGCCACCCGTGCCGCCGCGCAGAACCAGCAGCAGGGCATGCGCAAGCCCGAGCCGCAGGACGGCCGCGGCGGCCCCGGTGCCCCCGTGCCCGCGGCCATATCCGGACCGCAGCCGGTGCCGCCGCAGCAGATGGGCGGCCCCCAGGGACCCGGCAGTGGCCTCGCCCTGCCCGCCGGGCCCAGCGCTCAGCAGGGCCACATGGGGCAGCACCCCATGCAGCAGCAGGGTCCCGGCCACATGGGCCAGCACCCGATGCAGCAGCAGGGTCCCGGCCCCATGCAGGGCGGCCACCCCATGCAGCAGCAGGGTCCCGGCCACATGGGCCAGCACCCGATGCAGCAGCAGGGTCCCGGCCCCATGCAGGGCGGCCACCCCATGCAGCAGCAGGGTCCCGGCGGCGACAGCGCCGCCCGTGTGCTCTCGCTCGCTCAGCAGACGGCCGACCAGGCCATCGCCGAGGCCCGCGCCGAGGCCAACAAGATCGTCGGTGAGGCCCGCAGCCGCGCCGAGGGTCTGGAGCGCGACGCCCGCGCCAAGGCGGACGCGTTGGAGCGGGACGCGCAGGAGAAGCACCGCGTGGCCATGGGCTCCCTGGAGTCCGCCCGCGCGACGCTGGAGCGCAAGGTCGAGGACCTGCGCGGCTTCGAGCGCGAGTACCGCACCCGTCTGAAGTCCTACCTGGAGAGCCAGCTGCGCCAGCTGGAGAACCAGGCCGACGACTCGCTCGCCCCGCCGCGGACCTCCGCGGCCCCCTCCCTCTCCTCCGGTTCCGGCGGTATGGGCGGCGGCATGGGTGGCGGGACCATGGGCGGCGGCATGGCCACGGCCGGTGCCGGCACCATGGGCGGCGGCCAGAACTACGGCGGCCAGGGCATGGGCGGCCACGGCGGCCCCAACCCCACCTACGGCGGCCAGCAGCAGATGTCCCCGGCCATGACCCAGCCGATGGCACCGGTCCGGCCGCAGGGGCCGGCGCCGCTGCAGCAGGCGCCCACGCCGATGCGCGGGTTCCTGATCGACGAGGACGACAACTAGTCGCTCGCGCGACGCGCACCACGGCACCACACAGGGCCGGGCCCCCAGGGAATCGCTTCCCTCGGGGCCCGGCCCTTTTGTGTCCTGTGTCTGCGAGGTCCCCTGGCCGGGGGACGCCGGCCGCACCAAAGAACCGCCCCCGTCCACGGTGCTGTGGACGGGGGCGGCCGGGTACCGGGACACCCGGATGGACCAAGCGCATCCGGCGGAGTCCGCCGGACTTCCGGCGGGCGTCTACCGCTTGCGGAGGTGGAAGGTGAGGCCGAGGGCCTCGTCGGTGAAGGCGGGCCCGTAGCCGTCCTCGGGGCCGCCGGAGGCGAAGTCCGTCGCGAGGACCTCGTCCGCGACGAGCCCCGCGTGCTCCTCCAGGGCCGAGGCCAGCTCCGCGTCCGCGGCGGCCCAGCGCAGCGCGATGCGGTCGGCGACGTCCAGACCGCTGTTCTTGCGGGCCTCCTGGACGAGCCGGATCACGTCACGGGCCAGACCGGCCCGCCGCAGCTGCGGGGTGACCTCCAGGTCGAGTGCGACCGTCGCGCCGGAGTCGGAGGCGACCGACCAGCCCTCGCGCGGGGTCTCGGTGATGATCACTTCCTCCGGTGACAGGGCGACCGGCTCGCCGTCCACCAGGACGGAGGCCGTGCCCTCGCGCAGGCCGAGCGAGAGCGCCGCCGCCTCGCACTCCGCGATGGCCTTGGCGACGGCCTGGACGCCCTTGCCGAAGCGCTTGCCGAGCGCGCGGAAGTTGGCCTTGGCCGTGGTGTCCACCAGGGAGCCGCCGACCTCGCTGAGGGACGCCAGGGAGACGACGTTCAGCTCCTCCGCGATCTGCGCCCGCAGCTCCTCGCCCAGCGACTCGAAGCCCGCCGCGGCCACCAGCGCCCGCGAGAGGGGCTGACGGGTCTTGACCCCGGACTCCGCGCGCGTGGCCCGGCCCAGCTCCACCAGACGCCGTACGAGGGCCATCTGCTCGGACAGGGCGGGGTCGACGAGCGCCTCGTCCACCGTCGGCCAGCTCGTCAGGTGCACGGACTCCGGTGCGCCCGGGGCGACCGGGACGACCAGGTCCTGCCAGACGCGCTCGGTGATGAACGGCACCAGGGGTGCCATCAGCCGGGTCACGGTCTCGATGACGTCGTGCAGGGTGCGCAGCGCCGCCCGGTCGCCCTGCCAGAAGCGGCGACGGGAGCGGCGGACGTACCAGTTGGACAGGTCGTCCACGAAGGAGGAGAGCAGCTTGCCGGCCCGCTGGGTGTCGTACGACTCGAGCGCGCCGGTCACATCGCGCACCAGGACGCCGAGTTCGCCGAGCAGCCAGCGGTCCAGCAACGGGCGGTCGGCGGGCGCCGGGTCGGCCTCACCGGGGGCCCAGCCGGCGGTACGGGCGTACAAGGCCTGGAAGGCGACCGTGTTCCAGTAGGTCAGCAGCGTCTTGCGGACGACCTCCTGGATCGTGCCATGGCCGACCCGTCGCGCGGCCCAGGGCGAGCCGCCGGCCGCCATGAACCAGCGCACGGCGTCGGCGCCGTGCTGGTCCATGAGCGGGATGGGCTGCAGGATGTTGCCCAGGTGCTTGGACATCTTCCGGCCGTCCTCGGCGAGGATGTGGCCCAGGCAGACCACGTTCTCGTAGGAGTTCCGGTCGAAGACCAGGGTGCCGACCGCCATCAGCGTGTAGAACCAGCCGCGGGTCTGGTCGATCGCCTCGGAGATGAACTGCGCGGGGTAGCTGCGCTCGAAGACCTCCTTGTTGCGGTACGGGTATCCCCACTGGGCGAACGGCATGGAGCCGGAGTCGTACCAGGCGTCGATGACCTCGGGCACGCGCGTGGTGGGGGCCGAGCACTGCGGGCAGGCGAAGGTGACGTCGTCGATGAAGGGGCGGTGCGGGTCGAGGCCGGTCTGGTCGGCTCCGGTCAGCTCCGACAGCTCGGCCAGCGAGCCGACGCACGTGAGGTGGTTCTCCTCGCAGCGCCAGATGGGCAGCGGGGTGCCCCAAAAGCGGTTCCGGGACAGCGCCCAGTCGATGTTGTTGTTCAGCCAGTCGCCGAAGCGGCCGTGCTTGACCGCCTCGGGGTACCAGTTGGTGCGCTCGTTCTCGCGCAGCAGCGCGTCCTTGACCGCGGTCGTCCTGATGTACCAGGAGGGCTGCGCGTAGTAGAGCAGCGCGGTGTGGCAGCGCCAGCAGTGCGGGTAGCTGTGCTCGTACGGCAGGTGCCGGAAGAGCAGGCCGCGCTCCTGGAGGTCGGCCACCAGTGCCTCGTCGGCCTTCTTGAAGAACTGGCCTCCGACGAGCTCCAGTTCCTCCTCGAAAGTGCCGTCGGGGCGCACCGGGTTGACCACGGGCAGGCCGTAGGCGCGGCAGGTCTTGAGGTCGTCCTCACCGAACGCGGGCGACTGGTGGACCAGACCCGTGCCGTCCTCGGTGGTGACGTACTCGGCGTTGACCACGTAGTGCGCGTTCTCGATCTCGACCAGGGCGAAGGGGCGCTGGTAGGTCCAGCGCTCCATCTCGCGGCCGGTGAAGCTCTGGCCGGTGGGCTCCCAGCCTTCGCCGAGCGCCTTGCCGAGCAGCGGCTCGGCGACGACCAGTTTCTCCGTGCCGTCGGTCGCGACGACGTAGCTGACGTCGGGGTGCGCGGCGACGGCGGTGTTGGACACCAGCGTCCAGGGCGTGGTCGTCCACACCAGGAGCGCGGCCTCACCGGCCAGCGGGCCGGACGTGAGCGGGAAACGCACGAAGACCGAGGGGTCGACCACGGTCTCGTAGCCCTGGGCGAGTTCGTGGTCGGACAGGCCGGTGCCGCAACGCGGGCACCAGGGCGCGACGCGGTGGTCCTGGACGAGCAGGCCCTTGTCGAAGATCTGCTTCAGAGACCACCAGACGGACTCGATGTACTGCGGGTCCATCGTGCGGTAGGCCTCGTCGAGGTCGACCCAGTAGCCCATACGGGTCGTCAACTCGGCGAAGGCGTCGGTGTGCCGGGTCACGGACTCCCGGCACTTGGCGTTGAACTCGGCGATGCCGTAGGCCTCGATGTCCTGCTTGCCGGTGAAGCCGAGCTCCTTCTCGACGGCGAGCTCCACCGGGAGGCCGTGGCAGTCCCAGCCGGCCTTGCGGGTCACATGGTGGCCCTGCATGGTCTTGAAGCGGGGGAAGACGTCCTTGAAGACGCGGGCCTCGATGTGATGCGCGCCGGGCATGCCGTTGGCGGTCGGGGGGCCCTCGTAGAAGACCCATTCCGGCTTGCCCTCGGACTGCTCCAGCGAACGGGCGAAGACCTTGTTCTCCTGCCAGAACGCGAGCACTTCGTGCTCCAGCGCGGGCAGGTCGACCTGGGCGGGGACCTGGCGGTACTGCGTCATCGGATTCTGCCTCCGGCGGACACGTCATTGGTGCGTGCGTATTCCGTCGGAGGGACGAGAGCCGGCTGCTGCGCCGGTCCCGCGGTACCACCCTCCTTGGCGGCGGGCGGGCCCCTGGCGGGGTCGTTCCGCAGCCCCCTCATTGGGGTCGCGCTGCCGGGTCTACCGGCCCTCTCGGGCTTTCTTCCGGCGGCTCCGGGGTGATCTTCACGTCGCGCACACCCCCGGGCTTCCACCGCCCCCGGGTCGCTATGGGCTGCGTGCGGCGCTACTCGTCCCCTTCCACGCCTTTCGCTCTGCCCAGTGTACTGGGGTTCGTCATGCCGAAGGCCAGGGGCGGGACAGGGCCGCGCTGCCGGCCGGGTTGCCCGCGGGGTCGGAGTGACCCGAATGGCCCGGTGCGCACCGCGCTACCGGTCGGTACCGGAATACCTGGCGGAGACCTGGGCACAACGGATGCAGACCTGCCTCCCGACCGGGCAAGGCGGGCGAATCCGGCGGCGTGCCCCGTTGCCGCGGGTCCGGAGCCGATTTATCGTTCCGGCACGATTCGCGAGCAAGATCACAATATGTGAAGGGGCCGCGACCATGGTGGGGAAGAAGACCACCGCCACGAAGAAGGCGACGGCGAAGAAAGCCACGCCCAGGGCCGCCTCCGCGGACCGCGGAAAAGGCGCGCCCAAGGCAGCGGCCCAACGCCCCGCCCCTTCCGCGCCCGCTCGCGGGAAGGCCGCCGCGGCCGGCGGGAGGGTCTCCGCGGCGAAGGCGGCCGCGTCCGCGAAGGCGGGGAAGGCCCTGAAGGCCGTGAAGCCCGGGAAGACCGTGAAGGCGGTATCCGGGGTATCCGGTACCAAAGCGCCGTCCTCGAAGGCGTCGGCCCCTGAGCTGCCCGCGAAGAGCCCGGCGAAAAGCCGCGCAAAGGCCCCTGCCAAGACCGCTTCCAAGCCCGCTGCCACGACGCCTGCGAAGAAGGTGGTGTCCTCCGGAAAAGCGAAATCCGTCACAAAGGCGGCATCCTCGAAGAGGACGGCGTCCGAGAAGCCGCCCGCCAGGAAGGCGGGCGGTGCCGTGAAGCAGACCGCGGAAAGCGCGCGGAAGACCGCGGTCAAGGCCGCAGGGAAGAGAGCTGCCGTGGCGGAGGCTGAGAAGACCACGACGACGGCGCCCACTCGTACCACGGGCCAGTCGGGCAAGGCCGGTAAGACTGCGGGACGGGTGGCGCACAAGACCGCGCCCCCCGCGAAAAAGACCGCCCCCGCGGCGGAGAAGGCGCCGGCGGCCAAGAAGGCCGCCCCGCCGAAGAAGACCGCGACGGCGGGGCGGACGGCCGGGCCCGCCAAGGAGTCCGGGCCGGCGAAGACCGGCACGACCACGAAGGCCACGAAAAAGGGAGCCCAGAAGGTGGTAGCGAAGAAGACCGCGGCCGGTACGGCCGCATCAGGGGGATCCGCCTCCCCGGTGCCCACGGCCCGTATCGCCCGGCCGACCGGCATCGTGGCCCCCGCCGACCTGCCGGTACGGCCCGGTGAGGAGCCCTGGTCCGCCGAGGAGGTGGACGCGGCCCGCGCCGAACTGCTGACCGAGATGGACCGGCTGCGGACGGAGATCTCGACCTCGGAGGACGCCATCACCGGCCTGCTGCGCGATTCCGGTGACGGCGCCGGTGACGACCAGGCCGACACCGGCACCAAGAACATCACCCGCGAGCACGAGATGGCGCTCACCGCCAACGCCCGCGAGATGCTCGCCCAGACCGAGCACGCACGGGAACGGCTCGACTCCGGTACGTACGGGCTGTGCGAGTCCTGCGGCAAGGCCATCGGCAAGGCGCGCATGCAGGCTTTCCCCCGGGCCACGCTCTGCGTCGACTGCAAGCAGCGGCAGGAGCGCCGCTACTGAGATTTCGCGGGGGCAGCGCCCGGCCGCCCCCGCTGTCCGGACGTGTGTGCCGTAACCTCGTCAGCGTCAGGATCCGGCCTGGCCGGGACATCGGGGCTGAAGGACTCACATGGCGAAGGCACAGGAGACGGCGACGGACACGGCCGACGAGCCGATCGGTGGCACGGACGCGACCGTCCCCAAGGGGCCGCGGCGCATCGCCGTGCTGCTCAGCGTGGCGGCGCTGGCGTACGCCCTGGACCTGCTGTCCAAGATCTGGGTGGTGACGCGCCTTGAGGGGCGTGAGCCGATCGACGTCTTCGGGCACTACCTGCGCCTGGAAGCGGTCCGCAACGCGGGCGCGGCCTTCGGCTTCGGACAGGGCATGACGATCATCTTCACCGTGATCGCCGTCACGGTCATCGTGGTGATCGCCCGCATCGCGCGGAAGCTGCACAGCGTGCCGTGGGCGATCGCGCTCGGGCTGCTGCTCGGCGGCGCCTTCGGCAACCTCACCGACCGGGTGTTCCGGGCCCCCGGTTTCCTCCAGGGACACGTGGTCGACTTCGTCGCCCCCGCCCACTTCGCCGTCTTCAACCTCGCCGACTCGGCGATCGTCTGCGGCGGCATCCTGATCGTCCTGCTCTCCTTCCGCGGCCTCGACCCGGACGGCACGGTCCACAAGGACTGACGGCGGCGCCCGGCCGCAGGGAGCCGCCGGAACGCGCGAGCGGGGAAGTCCCGGTCACCCATCCGGCATACTCGACCAGGTGAGTATGTCTGCCGAAGTTCGGTCCCTCCCTGTTCCCGACGGCCTCGAAGGCGAGCGCGTCGACGCGGCCATCGCCCGTATGTTCGGATTTTCCCGGACCAAGGCCGCAGAGTTGGCGGCGGCGGGGAAGGTGACGATCGACGGCAGCACCGCCGGAAAGTCCGACCGTGTGTCGGGTGGCGCCTGGCTGGAGGTCGAGCTGCCCGCCCCGCCGCGGGCCGTGGAGATCGTCGCGGAGCCGGTGCCCGGCATGCGCATCGTCCACGACGACGAGCATGTGGTCGTCGTCGACAAACCGGTCGGCGTCGCCGCGCACCCCAGCCCCGGCTGGACCGGCACCACCGTCATCGGGGGCCTGGCCGCGGCCGGCTACCGGATCTCCACCTCCGGAGCCGCCGAGCGCCAGGGCGTCGTCCACCGGCTGGACGTCGGCACCTCCGGTCTCATGGCCGTGGCCAAGTCGGAGATCGCCTACAGCGACCTCAAGCAGCAGTTCCGCGAGCGGACCGTCGACAAGCGGTACCACGCCCTCGTCCAGGGCCACCCCGACCCGCTCAGCGGCACCATCGACGCGCCGATCGGCCGCCACCCCACGCACGACTACAAGTGGGCCGTGATCGCCGACGGCAAGCCCAGCATCACGCACTACGACCTCGTCGAGGCGTTCCGCGCGGCCTCGCTGCTGGACATCAAGCTGGAGACCGGCCGCACCCACCAGATCCGCGTGCACATGGCCGCTCACCGTCACCCTTGTGTCGGCGACCTCACCTACGGCGCCGACCCGACGCTCGCCAAGCGGCTGGGACTCGGGCGCCAGTGGCTGCACGCCGTGCGCCTGGGCTTCACGCACCCCGGTGACGGCACCTGGGTCGAGTTCGAGAGCGACTACCCCGAGGACCTCCAGCACGCCCTCGACATCGTGCGGGGCGACAGTGCCTGAGACGTACACGATCCGGGTGCCCGACGGCCCCGACGACCTGAAGGCGTACTTCGCCGTGCGGCACGAGGTCTTCGTGCTCGAGCAGAAGGTGCCCGCCGACCTGGAGTACGACGAACTCGACGCGACCGCCGTCCACGTGGTGGCGATCGGTCCCGACGGCGCCCTGGGCGCCTGCCGCCTGCTCCCCGGCGCGGACGGCACCGGCGTCCTCGGCCGTCTGGCGGTGCTCTCCTCGGCCCGCGGGCTGGGCGTGGGGGCGGCGCTGGTGCGGGCCGTGGAGGAGCAGGCCGGGCTGCTCGGACTGCGCGTCGTCGAACTGCACGCACAGGTCCACGCCCTCGGTTTCTACGAGCGCCTGGGCTACGAGTCCTTCGGCGAGGAGTACCAGGAGGCGGGCATCGCCCACCGCTCGATGAGGCGCGCGCTGTGACGTGCTGACCGGGGCCGGCTGCGCGGGCATGTCACGCTAGGGGCGTGGATCAACTCGCGCTGTTCTTCGCCCTGATGCTCGCGGCCATCATCATGGTGCCGCTGGGCGACCGGCTGGGGCTGCCGTCGCCCGTTCTCATGACGCTGCTCGGGGTCGTCCTGGCCCTGCTGCCGTTCGTGCCCAATGTGCAGATCAACCCGGCGTTCATCCTGCCGCTCGTGCTGCCGCCGCTGCTCTACGCCTCCGTGCAGCGCACCTCGTGGCGGCAGTTCGCCGCCAACAAGAGGGCGATCTTCCTGCTCGCCGTCGCCCTGGTGCTCATCACCACGGCGGCCGTGAGCGGCATCGCGAGCGCCGTCGTCCCCGGCATCTCGCTGGCCGGCGCTGTCGCGCTCGGCGCGCTCGTGGCCCCGCCCGACCCGGTGGCGGCCACCGCCGTGGCGGGAAGGCTCGGCCTGCCCCGGCGCATGGTCTCGACGCTGGAGGGCGAGGGGCTGTTCAACGACGTCA
The DNA here is from genome assembly GCF_056270165.1 of Streptomyces sp. RLA123. Taxonomy (NCBI): domain Bacteria; kingdom Bacillati; phylum Actinomycetota; class Actinomycetes; order Kitasatosporales; family Streptomycetaceae; genus Streptomyces; species Streptomyces sp. RLA123. The sequence continues at coordinate 5,850,939 of NZ_JBWDOR010000003.1, forward strand.
CCGCGATCGTGGTCTACAACGTGGCCGTCGCCGCGGCCGTCACCGGCTCCTTCTCCTGGCCCGAAGCCCTTGGCGAGCTGCTGCTGTCGGCGGTCGTCGCGGTCGTGGTGGGCCTCGCCCTGGGCTGGATGGCGTCCAAGCTGATGGGGGTCGTGGGCGACCCGACCCTCCAGATCGGGCTGTCGCTGCTCGTCCCCTTCGCGGCCTACGCCATCGCCGACGAGGCCCACGGCTCCGGTGTCCTCGCCGTACTCACCACGGCCCTCTTCCTGGCCGAGCACGCCGTGGACGCCGACGACGTGACGGGGCGACTGGTAGGCGCCACCTTCTGGGAGGTCGTCGACACCCTGGTCACCGGTGTCGCCTTCGGTCTCATCGGCCTGGAGCTGCACAACGTCTTCAGTGCCGGGGCCGGGCGCTGGGGAACGATGGTCGGCCACGCGGCACTCGTCGTCGGTGCCGTGATCGTCGTACGGCTCGCGTACCTGCTGCCCGCCTCCCTGCTGGCCAGGAAGCTGCACAAACGGCGCGACCTGGACGAGGACATCCCCATGAGCGGGCGCGAGACCGTCGTCATGTGGTGGTCCGGCATGCGAGGCGTGGCGTCCGTCGCGCTGGCGCTGGCCATCCCGCACACCATCGACAACGGGAACGCCTTCCCGGCGCACGAGGAGATCCTCTTCATCGCGTTCGCCGTCGTCCTGACCACCCTGGTGCTCCAGGGCCTCACCCTGCCGTGGGTCGTCAGACGGCTCGGGGTCAGCAGCGACACCCAGATCGAGCACGACATGGAGATGCTCCTCGCGCTGCGCGCCATGGCGGCGGCCAAGCAGCGGCTGAAGGAGGTCGAGGCGGCCGAGAGCTTCCCCGAGGAGGTCTCGGAACTCCTGCACCGCCGCGCCTTCGATGTCGGGGCACGGATCTGCCCCGACATCGTCGACGACGACAAGCGCGACCGGCACACCGCGCGAGTGAGCCGCATCAAGACCCTCGAACGCGTGCAGCGGGACATGCTCTCCGCGGCCCGGCACGAGGTCCTCGCGGCGCGCAGCGAGCCCGGCTACGACCCGGAGATCGTCGACCGGGTGCTGCGCCAGCTCGACGTCCGCAGCCTGCGGGTGTCCCGGTAGGGCCCGCGGGCGTTCCGGTCTCCCGGAGGCCCGCTACCGGGCTCCCGGGCCGGGCCCGATGTCGCTCGCGTCCGGAGTCGCCTGCTCCCGGTCCGGGGCCTCGTCCAGGCCCGGCGCCCGGGCCGTGTTGATGCGGGGCAGGGCGTACGGGTGCTCACGGCGCAGCCAGTCGATCATCTGCTCGCGCACCACGCAGCGCACCGTCCAGATGTCGTCCGCGTCCTTCGCCGTGGCCAGCGCCCGCACCTGGATCGTGGAGGGAGTGGTGTCCGTCACCACCAGGCCCCAGGCCCGGCCGTCCCACTGCTCGCACTCCTTGAGGACCTGGAGCAGCCTTTCCCGCATCAGGTCCACGGGAGTGGTGTGGTCCAGATGGAAGTAGACGGTCCCGGTCATCCGGGCGTTGCCGCGCGACCAGTTCTCGAAGGGCTTGCTGGTGAAGTACGACACCGGCATGGTGATCCGCCGCTCGTCCCAGGTGCGGACCACGAGGTAGGTGAGGGTGATCTCCTCGACCGTCCCCCACTCGTCCTCCACCACCACGGCGTCGCCGATCCGCACCATGTCGCCGAAGGCGATCTGCAGCCCCGCGAAGAGGTTCCCCAGCGTCGACTGGGCGGCGATACCGGCGACGATGCCGATCAGGCCCGCGGAGGCCAGCATGGACGCCCCGAAGCCGCGCATCGCAGGGAACGTCAGCAGCATCGCCGCCGCCGCGACGACGCCGACCACCGCCGACACCACCCGCTGGATCAGCGACACCTGGGTGCGCACCCGGCGCACCCGCGCCGCGTCCTGCGCCCCGGAGGCGTACCGCGAGTACGACGCCTCCACGATGGCGGCCGCGACCCGGACCACCAGCCAGGCGCAGGCCCCGATGAGCACCAGGGTCAGCAGCTGGCCGATCGCCCGGGTGTGGCCCCGGGCGAGATGCGCCTGCTCGTACGAACCCCGCAGCAGAGAGCTGCAGATCACCAGTTGCAGCGGCAGCCTGGCGCGCCGCAGCAGCTGCCACAGAGGGGTCTCGGGATGACGGGCGTCGGCGCGGCGCAGCGTGTGGTCGACGGCCCAGCCCACGGCAAGAGTCACGATGAGGGAGCCGCCCACCACGCCCAGCGGCCGTACGACGGAGTCCATGGATTCGACGGTAACGGGCATGATGGAGCCCGTACCCCGACCGTGCGCGTCTCATGGGAAGTGCAATTGTGAGCTCCGGCATGACCATCGTCCTCTTCCACTCGGCCTATGGCCTGCGTCCCGCCGTGCACGCCGCCGCCGACCGCCTGCGCGCGGCCGGGCACGAGGTGCACGTGCCCGACCTGTACGAGGGCCGTACGGCCGAGACCGTCGAAGAGGGCATGGCCATCAAGGACGAGATCGGCCGCGACGAGCTGCTGATGCGCGCCGTCACCGTCTCAGGACCGCTGTCCGAACGCGGCCTGGTGTACGCGGGCTTCTCCCTCGGTGGCTCCGTCGCGCAGAACCTCGCCCTGGCCGACGACAAGGCCCGCGGCCTCCTGCTGCTGCACGGCACCTCCGACATCGCCGACGACGCCGCGACCGACATGCCCGTCCAGCTGCACGTCGCCGAGCCGGACCCCTTCGAGCCCGACGACTGGCTGAACGCCTGGTACCTGCGTATGCGCAAGGCGGGCGCCGACGTGGAGGTCCACCGCTACCGCGGTGCGGGCCACCTGTTCACCGACCCCGGGCTCGACGACTACGACGCCGAGGCCGCCGAGCGTGCGTGGGCGATCGCCCTGGACTTCCTCGCCGACATCGCGGCGGACGCGGAGTAGCGGCCAACCGGCCTTTCCGCGGGGGCCGTTGTCAGTGCCGGATGGCATCATCCGGCCATGGGTGTTCTCTACGGCTACTACTCCGCAGGCGACGACCGGGACGCGGTCCGCGCCGTGGTCCGCGCCGAGGTCCACGACGACGGCGTGGCCCTCGCCGCCGACTACGACCCACTCGTGGTCAAGGGCGTGGACCCGGTGGTCGAACTCCTCCCCGCCGAGGTGCTGATCACCGGCCGTGCGGCCGAGGACGTCCAGACCGACCCCCGCCGTGGCGCCCTCGTCGGCATGGCCGGGGACGGCGAGGTGGTCGCCGTCTCCCTCACCGACACCTTCCGCGACGCCCTCGCCGCGTTCGACCCCCGCCTCCTTGAGGACGTCGCCGTCGGCTGGGCCCGCACCTCGCGCACCCCGGCCGTCCCGGGCGCCTCCCGCGGCGAGTCGGACCCCCGCGCCCTCGGCCGCTTCCTCAAGGACCTCGCCGCCCTCGCCGGCCGCGCCACCGCCACCGGCCGCCGCCTCTACTGCTGGATCTGCCCCTGACGCGGCAGGCACCCGTTCCTGCCGGAGGACCCGCCCCGCGGGCGGGCGTGGCCCGGCGCGGCCCGATGGGGGCGTGAGTAGAGTCGGCGCGTGCTGATGACTCGCGACAACAGCCGGTTCGTCCTGGGCCCGGTTCCGCTGCTCCTGCTGGCGGAAGCCCCGATCCACGACGGCCTGCCCGTGCTGCACGCGCCCGAGGGCCTCATGCCGTCGTGCCCGGAGTGGCGCATCATGCCGAGGCTCACCATGTCGGTGGTCGACGGCCCCGGCGACGCGGGATGCCTCGTCCAGGGCACCCGGTCGCAGGAGGAGGCCGGTGCCATGGCCCAGTGGTGCGGCGCGGTGGAGCAGGCCGGCGGGGCCGTCGTCGTCTCCCTGGACTCCTTCGGCGCTCTGCCCGAGGACATCGACTGGGACGAGCTCTTCACCGGTGGCCGGTCCAGGGGCGGATTCGTCGCCATGGCGTGACCGCGCCGGGTGTCAGACCTCGGCGTCCCGCGGCTCGGCCCCGGTCGAAAGCCGTGGATGCCCGGGAGCACGACGGCATCGTCCGGGATGTCGAGGGGGCAGACGCCCCAGCGCCGGGCGATGCGCATGACGTCGTCCTCGTCGGGCATGGCCTCGTGCCAGGCGTCCCATTCGTGGTCCCGCCAGTCCTGCCGCCGCTCCTCGGGCCGGCGCAGCCCGACGCCGAGTTCCCTCTCGATGCCGGTGGGTTCGCCGAGCCGGAGCGGGATGTGGTCCCCTTCCCCGGTATAGCAGTAGGCGCGGGTCAGCTCACCGGCGTCGACCCTGGCCCAGGCGTGGAATTCCCGATGCGGTCGGTGGTGAAGAACTGGATGTCGCCGAGTCGGCTGCTCAGCGACCGGAGCCAGGCGGGAAAGCGCGGATCGGTCGCGTCGGTGCCGGGAGGAAGATGGACGCGGCTGTGGGCGATCGTCCACGCGGCGACGGGCCTGGCCACGAAGACCCCCTGCCGATAGGCGGCCTCGGTGCCGCCCCGCCAGTCCATGGCCCGGCGGTGCCGCAGCCCGAGGGCGTCCGCCACCTCCTCGGGCCCGGCGTCCCGGACCGCGAGCCAGGACGTCTTGTAGCCGATGCCCATGTTCCCTCCCGCCGTGACGACTCCGGGAGCACCGCAGGCGGCGCACGTTCTACAGGTGCCGCATCCACAGATTGGTCTCGGCGTAGATCCCCTGGTCCCGCTCGCGATCGATCTCGACGGGATCGAGGGCGTCCGCGACGACGTAGCGTCCGGTCTGGGGGAAGGCCATGCCGGTCCACTGCTCCCACTGCGCGACGGTTCCGGGGATGACCATGGAACGGGGAGCGGAGGCGAGAACGGTCGCCCCGAGTCGCTGGTGGGTGCGGATCCATGGATCGAGGTGCAGACCGTCGTCGCGCGTCCAGCGGGCGAAATCGTCCATCGAGGTCAGGGGGTAGCGCGCTTTGAGGGCGGGCCGCACGGGAGCGATCACGCGTCGCAGCCCGTCTTCCACAGCCCGTCGGCGCAGCGCGGTGAGTATCTCCCCGGCCAGCCCGCGGCCCGCGTGGCCGGGCAGCACGGTGGCGGCCATGATGCAGAGGGTGTCGGGCGCGAGGGATGCCTCGTGCTCCGTCACCGACTGCTCCAGGGCGCCGTCGTAGCCCGCGGGCAGCGTGTCGACGTCTCCGTCCCATCTCATGGCCACTCCCGCGGCGTTGGCGACCACCTCGCCGTCGTGCACGAGCAGCACGTCGAAACGGGGAAAGCAGGCTGTCGCCCGGCGGCGGTAGTTCTTCGAGAACGGGTCGTGCAGGACAAAAGTCGGCCAAACGCCTCGAAGCGCGTCCTTGACCTGCTGGTACAGGTCGGGTCGCTCACTGGTCGTCATGATTTCTGTCGTGGGCACCCGTGGACCCTAGAGCGACGGACCCGTCGCCGCATCGAACCCAGCAGTCCTGGGCGGGCGGGCCGTTGGGGCCGCGGTGTGAGCAGCCGTCCGGATCGTCCATCACGGGCCGTCCCGTACGGCGCCCCCGGAAATCGCCTTCCGCATGGGCGGACGGGACAGAGCATCGGTGGTCGCGGTCGGTCGGCAGCGAGGTTCTCGGAACGACTCGCTGCCAGGCGGCCGAGTACCGCTGTCAGTACACGCTGCTGACGTCCCGTCAGGGCGGCAGGATCGATGGAGCGATTGCGGACCGTTCGCCCGGTCACTGCCCTACGGCCGTGCCGGCCTGCTCGCTGCCGCTCCCGGTGAGAGCCGTGCGTGCGGCCTGGAGCAGTTCTTCGGAGATCGGGTTGCCCCGGGTGGCGCGGGCGAGGACGAGCGCGCCGACCATGGTGCAGAGCTGGGCCATGCCGTCGTCGTCGCCGGTGGCCAGCCGGGCGGCGCGGCTCCGTACCCCGTTGACGTAGACCCGCTGGGAGCGGGTGGCCTGGTCGGGGTCGCGCCCCAGATCGCCGGCGAATCCGGAGACGGGGCAGCCGTCCCCGGCGTGATCGCGGTGCCAGATCGAGAGGTACTGGTCGATCAGCGTCCGGCGGGCGGACTCGTGGTCCCCGGCGTGTTCCTCGAGCGCCACCGGCGAGTGCGCCGCCGGGTCCTCGAAGGCGTGGGTGATGGCCGTGTCGACGAGGTCCTCCTTGGAGGCGAACTGCTTGTAGAACGCGCCATGGGTGAGCCCGACGGCTTTCATCAGGTCGGCGATGCTGACCGCGGTGCCTTGCTCGCGGAACATCCGGGAGGCGGTGGCCACGACGTGCTGCCGGTTCTCCTCCGCCTGTGCCTTGGACACGCGGCCCACGGAATCACTCTCCTCAATTGGCTGTCGCTTGTCATCTATTCTAACCTGTGTTTAGTTTGATTGCGACATCTATTTTGGCTCCGGCGGGATCACTGGCAGGTCAGCAGTGCCTTGTGCCGCCCCCCTGCCCATCCGAGGCCGACCGCCCCTGCCCCGCAATCGCCGTACCCCCGACAGCACTGGAGATCCGCTGTGGCACCACCACCCACCCCCACCGAGTCCGCCACGCCCGCGGAGTCCACGCCACCTGTGTCGCCCGTGCCACCCGTGCAACGAAGGGTCTCCGAAGCGGTCCACCGCCGGCGCTGGGCCATCCTGACCGTGCTCGCGTTCAGCCTCCTGGTGGTGATGCTGGACAACTCGATCCTCAACGTGGCGATGAAGACCATCGCCCAGCCCGCTCCCACCGGACTCGGGTCCACGCAGAGCCAGCTGGAGTGGGCGGTCAACTCCTACACGCTCGTCTTCGCCGGACTGCTCTTCACCGCGGGCCTGCTCGGTGACCGGCTCGGCCGCAAGAAGGTGCTGCTCTTCGGCATGCTGGTGTTCGGCGCGGGATCCGCGCTGTCCGCCGTAGCGGACTCCTCCGGGCAGCTCATCGCCTTCCGCGCCGTGATGGGCTTCGGCGGCGCCTTCATCCTGCCCGCCACCCTCGCGATCATCATGAACGTCTTCGAGCCCGCGGAGCAGCCCAAGGCCATCGGCATCTGGACCGGTGTGGTCGGTTTCGCCATCGCCGCCGGCCCGATCACCGGCGGCGTCCTGCTGCAGCACTTCTGGTGGGGCTCGGTCTTCCTGGTCAATGTCCCGATCGTGGTCGCCGCGATCATCGCGATGGCGGCGATCGTCCCCGACTCCAAGGACCCCCGGCCCAACAGGCTCGACCCGGTCGGCGTGCTGCTGTCGATCGCCGGTCTGGCGGTTCTGGTCTACGGCATCATCAAGGGCGGCCAGTCGGGCGACTTCACCCGGCCCGAGGCCTGGGCGACGATCCTGGGCGGCGTGGCGATCCTGGCCGGTTTCGTGGTCTACGAGGCCCGCAGCGACCATCCGGCCCTGGACGTCGGCTACTTCCGCAACCGCCGGTTCTCCGCGTCCGTCGCCGCCATCGGCCTGGTCTTCTTCGCCCTCATGGGCGTCACGTTCTTCAGCGTCTTCTACAACCAGAGCGTGCGCGGCTACAGCGTCCTGGAGTCCGGTCTGCTCGTGCTGCCGCTGGCCGTCTCCCAGATGTACTTCGCTCCGCGGGCACGGCTGGTCGTCAACCGCTTCGGCGCCCGGGCCGTGTGCGCCGGCGGCCTCGTCCTGACCGCCGCGGCCTTCGCGGGTTTCCTGTTGCTCGGCCAGAACACCCCCATCTGGATACTGGAGGTGCTGTTCTTCCTGATGGGCACAGGCATGGCCCATGTGATGCCGCCCGCCACCGTCATGATCATGTCGTCGCTGCCGCGCGAGAAGGCCGGCTCCGGCTCCGCGGTCAACAACACCTTCCGGCAGGTCGGCGGGGCCATGGGGGTCGCCGTGCTGGGATCGCTGATGTCCACTGCCTACCGCAACGGCGTCAACGGCCACCTCGGCATGCTGCCCGCCTCCGACCGGGACGCCGCAGGTGAATCCCTCCAGGCCACCCAGGCCGTCGCCGAGAAGCTGGGGCCGGCCGGCAGTGCACTGGTACGGCTCGCGAACGACTCCTTCATCCATGCCATGCACATCACCGCGACAGCGGCGGCGGCCGTCGCCCTGGTCGGCGCCGTCGTCGTGCTGGCCTTCCTGCCGGGCAAGGATGCCGTCGCGTCCGCCGGCGGTGACAAGCCGCGGCGCCAGGCCGTCCGAACCGAAGGGTGATCACAGAGTCGACCGTCTGCCGGGGCGTCCCCTCAGCACCGCCGCCGACACGGGGGAGACCCACGGCTGCCGACTTCGGTGCCGTTGACCTCCTCCGCCGGGCAGTCGCAAAACCCGGCGCTCGGACCACACCACAACTCAGTTGTTCCACCACCCCTAAGGAGATCCACTGATGGTTGCCGACAACCTTGTTCTCATCCCCGGCGCCGGCGGCGTGGGCCGTACCGTCTTCGAGCAATTGCGTGCTCAGGATGTACCAGTGCGTTTCATGGTCCGCCGTGAGGACGAGCGCGCGGCCGAACTGCGGGCGCTCGGAGCCGAGGTCGTCATCGGCGACCTGACCCGGCCCGAGACGGTGGCGGCGGCGCTGCAGGGCGTGACCCGGATGTACTTCGCGATGCGCGTGTCACCGGACCATCTGCTGGCGGCGACCGTGGTCGCCTCCGTCGCCAAGGAGTACGGGAAACTGGAGGCCCTGGTCGACCTGTCGCAGATGACGGTGTCCCAGATGAGCGCCACCAGCACCGAGGAGTCGCACCAGCAGCGGCTGCACTGGCTGGCGGAGCAGATACTGAACTGGTCCGGCCTGCCCGTGGTGCACATTCGGCCGACGGCGTTCCTGGACACTCCGCTGTTCACCACGTTGGCGGCGCGGTCGATCCAGGAGAACGGCACGATCGCGCTGCCGTTCGGCGCCGGACGCACCTCGCCGGTGGCCGTGGACGACGTGGCCCGGGTCGTCGCCACCGTGCTCCGCGACCCGGCACCGCACATAGGGCAGGTCTACGAGCTGACCGGGCCGCGCGCGGTCGACATGACGGAGCTGGCCGAGGAGTTCTCGCGGGCGCTGGGCCGTCCGGTCTCCTACGTGGACCTGCCCCCGGAGCGGTGGGAGGCCCAGCTCCCGAAGCTGGGGATGCCGCCGCACCTCGAACAGCACGTCGCCACCATGGCCCAACTGCACCGGGACAACCGCTACAACCGCACCGCCGACGGCGTCGAGCGCGTGACGGGCATCCCCGCGCAGACGATCGAGGCGTTCGTGGCCGCCCGAAAGGACTTCTACCTGGGCTGAGCCGCCCCGGCCGAGGCCGGCCCGGAGCGACTGCCGTCCCCGGGGCCGGCCGAGGCCCGGCCCCGACGACCGGCCGGCTCCGACGAGTGGCCGCCCATGGTCCTGCACCGATGGCCTGGCAGATCTCTTGTCCGGTGTTGGCGTGCTCTACGGGGCGAGCCACCTGGCTGGAGCGGTTCTTCTTCGACTCCGAGCCGATGGAGGTTCGGTTGGTCTGCGGAGACAAGGAGCTGACGTCGTCATTGCGATCTATACGCTTCCCGACGTCGGTATCAGCCCTGATCTCTGCCGGACTCGGACGGCCGCCCCGCATGGACTGCCACGAAGCCCCTCAGCGAGTTGGCGCATGCTGCTCTCGCCACGGCGCAACAGGCTCTGGAGGGGCATGGCGAGGACGGTTACATGGCCAAGTGGAATGCATCCCTATCCCGTCACCGCTCTCCAGGACCTGCGCAGGCTGCACCTGCACCACGATCAGTGCGAGCTTCGCATGACATGACGTTGCCGCCCGCGTAGACGCAGGGCGGTCTCCGGGCCGTCCGAGGCTGACCAGTGGGGACAGGCAAAGACAGCCGCCGACCAGATCACCGCTGGCCAGCGGTGCAAACTGGAGCGTCCATGCAGGTCGCCGACCAGCCGTACCAGTTCCAGAAGAACTGACTGGTTGATGACCTCCGGGCGGTCCGCAACGGCTGACACCAACACGGCCGATCACCGGCGAATCCCTCCGGACTCGCACGGCAGGTCTGCCCAGCACCGACCCGGATGAGCCGGGGTCCGCGATGCTCACGGACCGACCTGATAAGGATGAGGCCAGACCTCAAAGCAGATTGCTGGACCGTCGCCCGCCGGACCTGGTAGTGCCAGCGTGTGAGCGACCTGACGACGGTCTCGGCGCCAATGGGGTTGGCGCTGTGCACGAACTCCTAAAGCGGGTGTCGTCCGTGAGCGAGGGCCGTCACGGGGCCGTCTCCCGGGTGGCCGTCAGGTGATGCCAGTGGTGGCTGCAGCCGTGGACACGGCATCGTGCCCTGCGTCTGCTGTCCGCGACGGCCAGCAGGGCGATCAGCAGGCGGAAGGCCTTCATTCGTTCGTGCTGCGGGGTCAGCCCGGCGATCCTCCCCACCTGGTCCTCGATTCGTCCTCGAACGAGCATGACCGCAGGAGTGTGGGTCGGCCGGAGGCCGGAACGCCGGATACTCTCCAGGGCTTCCTCGGCGGTGGGATGGGCCTGGAAGCAGAACCCCGCCAGCAGGCACAGCGTCCCGGTTTGCTCGTCCTCGGGGAGGGATGCGAACCACGCGATCCCCTCGTCGAGCGGGCGCAGGTCCTGGGCGAGTTCGTTCAGGTACTCCCCGGTGCCCGGTCTGTATCGCACGGTTTTCCCTCTTTCTTGGGATGTCCGCCCATCGTCATCTGCCTGAGGTCGTCGCCGCGTTCCCTTATTGCGGACGCGAGCCAGCAGGGCGACGTGCCCCTCTGGAGGGAACTGTCCCTTTTGCTGCCCTTCGTTCTGGTGGCGCGATCGCAGGTTCGCGCGTGCTGCTGCACTGCGAGCTGAGGACGCGACCGGCGGGGCACGATAGCCCGGGGCCGTCTCTGGGCCGTGGAAGCCGGACCAGCGCTGACCAACGTTGACAATCAATGACGGCATCAACGCCGGCCGGCGGGTTGTTCCGCCTGGAGGCCCAACGCAGCCGGGCGGCGGCTCAGTAGACCGATATGTGCACGTGGTCGAAGTGGTTCTGGGTGATGGAGCCGCGGTCCTCCATGAGTTTCCAGCCCTGCTGGGGGAGGCGACTGGACCATATGTGCTGTTCGAAGATCACATACCATATGCCGTATTCGTCCGCGTGCTCGCGGACCCAGGCGACGATGTCGTCGCCGAGGGCCTCGGGCTTGCCGGTGACCTTGTGGCCGGCGGGCATGAGCATGAAGTCGCAGGCGCGGCCCAGGGGGTGTTCGCCGCCGCCGGCGATGCCGCCGTCCTCGCGGTAGCAGCCGGGGCCCCCGCGGAGACCGCGGGGGCCGAACTCCTTGATGACGGCGTCCCGGACGGCCGTCATGCGGGGGGTGATGTGGTCGGGGCCCTTGGCGGCCTCCTCGGGCCAGTTGGCCGCGCGGACCTGGGCGGAGAGTGTGGGCCAGGCCACGGCCGCCAGTACGAGGGCGCCGATCACGAGCAGCCCGAAAACGGTGCGGCGGACACTGCGGCCGCGTGTGGTGTCCCGCCCCCTGGTGGTGTTCATCGCCCCCGACAACGCCCGGCGCGGGCCGGAAGTGCCCGGTTGAACGGGCGGCGTCGGTGACGCGAATATCACGTCCCGCCGGGAGCCGGTCCGGGTGACGCGGGCGTACGCTCCTGCGTTGACCGGTCGACGGCGAGCCGACACCCGTACAACCAGGAGGCGCACGACAGATGGCCACAGGTCTCACGAGCGACGAGCAGCGCGGGGAGCGGATCGTCGAGGTCTTCGGGACCGCGTTCGGCGAGCTGCTCGCGGCCGATCCGGCTGCCTTCCGTGTCAAGTTCCGCAAGATGGCGGCCTCCGCGTTCGCGTTCTACCGCGGCACGGCCTGCCTCTACTACGCGGACCTCGCGGAGGAGAAGGACGGCAGCCCCTTCGTGGACGAGCGCACCTCCCGGGTGTGGATCCACGGGGACCTGCACGCCGAGAACTTCGGCACCTACCTGGACGCCAACGGCCGGCTGATCTTCAACGTCAACGACTTCGACGAGGCCTATGTGGGGCCCTTCACCTGGGACCTGCAGCGCTTCGCCGCCTCCATCGCCCTGATCGGCTACAGCAAGGCCTTGGCCGACGACGTGATCTCCGGCCTGGTGCGCGCCTATGCCACCGCCTATCGCGAGCGCATCCGCGCCCTCGCCCAGGACGAGGCCGTGCCCTCGCTCACCCTGGACACCGCCGAGGGCACCCTGCTGGACGCGCTGCGCCATGCGCGCGCCCAGACCCGGGTGGGTCTGCTCGACTCGATGACCGAGATCCGGGAGTGGGACCGCCGCTTCGCCCCCGACGGCGGTGCCGTCGAACTGGACGAGGCCACCCGCGCCAAGGTGCTGCGGGCTTTCGAGGGGTACCTGGGGACCCTGCCGGAGACCAGCCTGATCAACCCGGACAGCCACCGGGTCAAGGACGTGGTCGGCCGCCGCGGCGTCGGCATCGGCAGCGCGGGCCTGCCCTCGTACAACCTCCTTCTCGAAGGGCACACCGACGCCCTGGAGAACGACGTCGTGATCTACATGAAGCAGGGCCAGACCCCCGCGGTCTCCCGGCACATCGCCGACGAGGCGGTCCGTTCCTACTTCCGCCACGAGGGCCACCGCACGGTGATCTCGCAGCGCGCGCTCCAGGCGCACGCCGACCCGTACCTGGGCTGGACCGAGCTGGACGGCGTCGGCCAGCTGGTCGCCGAGGTGTCCCCGTACGCCGTGGACCTGGACTGGACGGACATCGACGACCCCGCCCAGATCGAGGCGGTCGTGGCCGACCTCGGCCGGGCGACCGCCGCCATGCACGCGGCGGCGGACGACGAGAGCGGCCACTCCCTGGTGCCGTTCTCGACGGAGGACGCGATCGACGAGGCCATCGCGCGGGACGAGAAGGGCTTCCTCGGGGCGCTGGTGGACTTCGCGCACTCCTACGGTGCGCGGGCCCGCGAGGACCACCAGATCTTCGTGGACCTGTTCCGCAACGGCCGGTTCCCGGGGCTCTGATCCGGGGTTTTCCGGGGTTTAGGCATTGCTTACACACCGGCATGGCACACTCGGCGCCATGGAAGGGACCGGACCTCAGCTGAGGGCGCTGCGCGCGGCGTGCTTCGCCGCGCTGTGCGTCACGCTGTCCGCGACCGCCCACATCCTGCTCTCGAGGGAGCCCCTGCCGCTGGCGACCACGGCGGGGGCCGCCGTCGGCGTCTTCGCCGTCGCGTACGCCCTCGGCGGCCGGGAGCGCGGCTACTGGCCGATCGCCGGCCTCCTGGTCCCGCTCGAACTGGCCGTGGACACGCTGTTCACGGCCGGCCAGCAGACCTGCTACGGCCCCGCCGGCGGGCCCGTCACGGGCTCGTGGCGCTCGATCAACGAGGCGCTGGCCTGCCACGGCGGTGATGTCGGCGGACCGCTCGCCGGCGCCGCCGGGGGCACCGGCCACTCCGCCTCGCCCTGGCTGCTGCTCGTCGTGCACGTCGCCGTCGGCCTGGCCGCCGCCTGGTGGCTGCGGCGCGGCGAGGCCGCGTTGCACGGCCTGCTGCGCACCGTCTTCCGGCCGCTGATCGTCGCCGTCGCCGTCGCCGCCTTCCGCGGCGCTGTCCGGCCGCGGCCCACCGCCCGCCGCTCTGTGCCCGCGGCCGCCGCCGCGCCCGCGCTGCCGCTGCTGCTCCACACCGTCGTACGCCGAGGGCCCCCGGCCGTCTTCGCCGCTCGCTGAGCCGAGCCGAGTACGGCTTTTTCACCCCGAACATCCCTCACGCACGTCACGACGACACGGAGAACTCACCACCATGAGCCAGAGGAACAGCCAGACCGCCAAGACCGCCGCCCGCGAGCGCCTGCGGGTGGAGCGGGAGCGCCAGGCCAAGCGGGACAGGGTCCGCCGCCAGTTCGTCGTCGGCGGCGCCGTGGTCGGCGTTCTGGCGCTGGGCGCCGGCATAGCCGTGGCCGTGGTCAAGATGAACGCGCCCTCCTACTGGGAGAAGGCGGCGGACCAGAAGCTGGTCCAGCCGGCCAACTCCACCGGCAAGAACGGCACGTCCATCGAGATCGGTGACGCCAGTGCCAAGCACACGCTGAAGGTGTACGAGGACCTGCGCTGCCCGGTCTGCGCGCAGTTCGAGCAGACCTCCGGCGAGGAGGTCCAGAAGGACGCCAAGGACGGCAAGTACAAGATCTCGTACACGATGGGCGCCTTCCTCGACGACGCGCTCAAGCAGGGCCAGGGCTCGAAGAACGCGCTGAGCGCGCTGGGTGCGGCGCTGAACGTCAGCAAGGACGCCTTCGTGGACTACCACGCGCTGCTGTACTCCAAGGACGTCCACCCCGAGGAGACCAAGGACGACTTCGGCAGCGACGCCAAGCTGATCGAGATCGCGCAGAAGGTCGACGCCCTCAAGGGCAACAAGACCTTCGAGGACGCCGTCCGCAACGGCACCTACGACAAGTGGGCGCTGACGATGGCCAAGCAGTTCGACACCGACGGCATCCAGGGCACCCCGACGGTGAAGCTGGACGGCAAGACGATCGAGAACGTGCAGACCATGACGCCGCAGCAGTTCACGGCGGCGGTGGACGCGCAGCTCGGCGCCAAGCAGTAGGCACCGCACCGCACTTGCGGAGCCACCGGCCCCCGGCGACGTGCCGGGGGCCGGTCGGCGAAGTATTCGCCAACACTTGCGACGCGGGGTGCCGGAGAGTGGTTACTGACGCGTAATCTGATCGGCCGTGACCGAGACCTCTGCACCCTCACAGACCTCTCCGAGAACACCCAGCCGCCGTTCGGTGGTCAAGGCCGGCGCCGCCTTGACGGGCGCCGCGCTCATACCGCTCGCCGCCACCGCCGGCCAGGCGGAGGCGGCGTCCGCGCCCGCCTTCCTGCACGGTGTGGCCTCCGGCGACCCGCTGCCCGACGGCATCCTGCTGTGGACCCGTGTGACGCCGACCCCTGAGGCGGTGCCCGGCTCCGGGCTCGGCCCGGCGATCGAGGTGACCTGGACCGTCGCCACGGACAGGGCGTTCACCTCCGTCGTGGCCGGCGGCACGGCCGGCGCGTCCGCGGCCTGCGACCACACCGTCAAGGCCGATGTGCGCGGCCTGCTGCCGGCGACGGACTACTGGTACCGCTTCTCCGCGGGCGGCGTGGACTCGCCGGTCGCCCGGACCCGTACCGCCCCCGCCGACAACGCCACCGCAGCCCGCCTGCGCTTCGGCGTGGTGTCCTGCTCGAACTGGGAGGCCGGGTACTTCGCCTCCTACCGGCACCTCGCCGCCCGCGGCGACCTGGACGCCTGGCTGCACCTGGGCGACTACATCTACGAGTACGCCGGCGGCGGCTACGCCGCCCGTGGCACCGTCGTCCGCCAGCACGCCCCGGCCCACGAGATCGTCACGCTGGCCGACTACCGCACCCGCCACGGCCGGTACAAGACCGACGCCGACCTCCAGGCGCTGCACGCCGTCGCCCCGGTCGTCGCGATCTGGGACGACCACGAGTTCGCCAACGACGCCTGGTCCGGCGGCGCCGAGAACCACACCGAGGGCGCCGAGGGCACCTGGACCGCCCGGGTGGCGGCCGCCAAGCAGGCCTACTTCGAGTGGATGCCGGTGCGCCCGTCGATCGCGGGCACGACCTACCGCAGGCTGCGCTTCGGCAAGCTCGCCGACCTGTCGCTGCTCGACCTCCGCTCCTTCCGCTCGCAGCAGGCGGGTGCGGGCAGCGGCTCGGTCGACGACCCCGACCGCTCGATCACCGGCCGGGCGCAGCTGGACTGGCTGAAGGCGGGCCTCAAGGCCTCGGACACCACCTGGCGGCTGATCGGCAACTCGGTGATGATCTCGCCAATCGCGTTCGGCGCGCTGCCCGACTACCTTCTCGCGCCGCTGGCGAAGCTGCTCGGCCTGCCCGGCGAGGGGCTGGCGATCAACCCCGACCAGTGGGACGGCTACACCGACGACCGCCGCGAGCTCCTGGCGCACCTGCGGGACCACGGCATCCGCAACACCGTCTTCCTGACCGGCGACATCCACATGGCGTGGGCCAACGACGTCCCGGTCAAGGCCGCCACCTACCCGCTGTCGGCGTCGGCGGCGACCGAGTTCGTGGTCACCTCCGTCACCTCGGACAACCTGGACGACATCCTCAAGGTCGCCCCGCACACCGTCTCCCCGATCGCCGAGGCCGCCGTGAAGGTCGCCAACCGGCACGTGAAGTGGGTGGACATGGACTCCCACGGATACGGCGTGCTGGACGTCACCGGCGAGCGGGCGCAGATGGACTACTACGTCCTGTCCGACCGGACCGATGCCAACGCCACGTCCACGTGGGCACGTTCGTACCGCACGCTGTCCGGCACCCAGAAGGTGGAGCGGGCCGACTCGCCAGTTCGCTGAGCGCCCACTGAGCGCCGGTCGCCGGCCGGCGCGTCCGGAGCCCGCATCCGGACGCGCCGCCCGGCCCCGGTCCGGCCCCGGTCCGGCCGCGGCCCGGGTACGACCCGCGGCGCGGGCCCGGGTCCGCCATTGCGGGGACATCGTCTACGCCCCGGGCGCGCCGGTCCATCGGCGGCCGGGCGTGCCGCGGGGAGAGCGCCTGGGCCGCCTGCCCGGCGCACCGGCCCCGTCGTCCGTGCCGTACGGGGTCACCCGCCCGGTACGGACGTCCCGGCCGTGGTTGTCGGACCCCCGGCGTAGGATTCCCCTCGCCGCCAGATGACCACCGATGCCGGAGGTGTCGCTTCCCGTGACCACGCCCTTCACCCATTTGCATGTTCACACTCAGTACTCGCTGCTGGACGGAGCGGCGCGGCTGAAGGACATGTTCAAGGCCTGCGGTGAAATGGGCATGTCGCACATTGCCATGACCGACCACGGCAACCTGCACGGGGCGTACGACTTCTTCCACCAGGCCAAGGGCGCCGGGATCACGCCGATCATCGGCATCGAGGCGTACGTCGCCCCCGAGTCGCGGCGGAACAAGCGCAAGATCACCTGGGGCCAGCCGCACCAGAAGCGGGACGACGTCTCGGCCTCCGGTTCGTACCTGCACAAGACGATCTGGGCGGCGAGCAGGACGGGGCTGCACAACCTCTTCCGGCTCTCCTCCGACGCCTACGCCGAGGGCTGGCTGACGAAGTACCCCCGGATGGACAAGGAGACCATCGCCCAGTGGTCCGAGGGCCTGATGGCCTCCACGGGGTGCCCCTCCGGCGAGGTGCAGACCAGGCTGCGGCTCGGCCACTTCGACGAGGCGCTCAAGGCGGCGGCGGAGTACCAGGACATCTTCGGCAAGGAGCGCTACTTCCTGGAGCTGATGGACCACGGCATCGAGATCGAGCGCCGGGTCCGCGACGGGCTGCTGGAGATCGGCAAGAAGCTCGGCATCCCGCCGGTCGTGACCAACGACTCGCACTACACGTACGCCAGCGAGGCCGACGCCCACGACGCGCTGCTGTGCATCCAGACCGGCAAGAACGTCTCCGACCCGGACCGTTTCCGCTTCGACGGCACGGGCTACTACCTCAAGACGACGGAGGAGATGCTCGCCATCGACTCCTCCGACGCCTGGCAGGAGGGCTGCCGCAACACCACGCTGCTGGTCGCCGAGCAGGTCGAGACCGACGGCTGGTTCCAGGAGAAGAACCTGATGCCGCGCTTCGATGTGCCCGAGGGGTACACCGAGGTCACCTGGTTCCGCGAGGAGACGCTGCGCGGCATGCACCGCCGCTACCCCGGCGGGATCCCGGACGACCGGATGAAGCAGGCCGAGTACGAGATGGACACCATCATCCAGATGGGGTTCCCCGGCTACTTCCTCGTCGTCGCCGACTTCATCATGTGGGCCAAGAACAACGGCATCGCCGTCGGTCCCGGCCGCGGCTCCGCGGCCGGCTCGATCGTGGCGTACGCCATGGGCATCACCGACCTCGACCCCATCGAGCACGGACTGATCTTCGAGCGCTTCCTCAACCCCGAGCGCGTCTCCATGCCCGATGTCGACATCGACTTCGACGAGCGCCGGCGCGCCGAGGTGATCCGCTACGTCACCGAGAAGTACGGCGCCGACAAGGTCGCCATGATCGGCACCTACGGCACCATCAAGGCCAAGAACGCGATCAAGGACTCGGCCCGCGTGCTGGGCTATCCGTACGCGGTCGGTGACCGGCTCACCAAGGCGATGCCCGCCGACGTCCTCGGCAAGGGCATCCCGCTCAACGGCATCACCGACCCCACGCACCCGCGCTACAGCGAGGCCGGCGAGATCCGCGGGATGTACGAGAACGAGCCCGACGCCAAGAAGGTCATCGACCTCGCCCGGGGCGTCGAGGGCCTGGTCCGGCAGATGGGCGTGCACGCCGCCGGCGTGATCATGTCCAGCGAGACGATCACCGACCATGTGCCGGTCTGGGTGCGGCACTCCGACGGCGTCACCATCACGCAGTGGGACTACCCGAGCTGCGAGTCGCTCGGCCTGCTGAAGATGGACTTCCTCGGCCTGCGCAACCTCACGATCATGGACGACGCCGTCAAGCTCGTGAAGACCAACAAGGGCGTCGACATCGAGCTGCTCGCGCTGCCGCTGGACGACCCCAAGACCTTCGAACTGCTCGGCCGCGGCGACACCCTCGGCGTGTTCCAGTTCGACGGCGGCCCCATGCGCTCCCTGCTGCGCATGATGAAGCCCGACAACTTCGAGGACATCTCCGCCGTCTCGGCCCTGTACCGGCCGGGCCCGATGGGCATGAACTCGCACATCAACTACGCCCTGCGCAAGAACAAGCAGCAGGAGATCACCCCGATCCACCCGGAGCTGGAGGAGCCTCTCAGGGAGGTCCTCGACATCACCTACGGCCTGATCGTGTACCAGGAGCAGGTGCAGAAGGCCGCCCAGGTGCTCGCCGGTTACTCGCTCGGCCAGGCCGACCTGCTGCGCCGCGCGATGGGCAAGAAGAAGCAGGAAGTCCTCGACAAGGAGTTCATCCCCTTCCAGAAGGGCGCGCGCGAGCGCGGCTACTCCGACGCGGCCATCCAGGCGGTGTGGGACGTGCTGGTCCCCTTCGCGGGCTACGCGTTCAACAAGGCGCACTCCTCGGCCTACGGCCTGGTCTCCTACTGGACCGCCTACCTGAAGGCCAACTATCCGGCCGAGTACATGGCCGCGCTGCTCACCTCGGTGCGCGACGACAAGGACAAGTCGGCGATCTACCTCAACGAGTGCCGCCGCATGGGCATCAAGGTGCTCCCGCCGAATGTGAACGAGTCGGACGCCAACTTCACCGCGCAGGGCGACGACGTGATCCTCTTCGGCCTGACCGCCGTCCGCAACGTCGGCCAGAACGTCGTGGACTCGATCATCCGCTGCCGTAAGGGCAAGGGGAAGTACACCGCCTTCCCCGACTTCCTCGACAAGGTCGAGGCCGTCGTCTGCAACAAGCGCACCGTGGAATCGCTGATCAAGGCGGGCGCCTTCGACGAGATGGGCCACACCCGCAAGGGCCTGACCGAGCACTACGAACCGATGATCGACAACGTGGTCGCGGTCAAGCGCAAGGAGGCCGAGGGGCAGTTCGACCTCTTCGGCGGCATGGGCGACGAGGCCGCGGCGGACGAACCGGGCTTCGGGCTCGACGTCACCTTCTCCGACGTCGAGTGGGACAAGACGTATCTGCTCGCGCAGGAGCGGGAGATGCTCGGTCTCTACGTCTCCGACCACCCGCTGTTCGGTATCGAGCACGTCCTCAACGACAAGGCCGACGCGGCCATCGCCGCTCTCGCCGGCGACTACTCCGACGGCTCGATCGTCACCATCGGCGGCATCATCTCCGGCCTCCAGCGCAAGATGACCAAGCAGGGCAACGCCTGGGCGATCGCCACCGTCGAGGACCTGGGCGGCTCCATCGACTGCATGTTCTTCCCGGCCACCTACCAGTTGGTCTCGACGCAGCTGATCGAAGACGCCGTGGTCTTCGTCAAGGGCCGCCTCGACAAGCGCGAGGACATCCCACGGCTGGTCGCGATGGAGCTGATGGTGCCCGACCTCAGCGACGCCGGCACCAACGCCCCCGTGACGATCTCCATCCCGACGGTCAAGGTGACCCCGCCGCTGGTCGCGCGGCTCGGCGAGGTGCTGGCCAGCCACAAGGGCAGCACCGAGGTGCGGGTGCGGTTGCAGGGCGCCCGCTCGACCACGGTGCTGCGGCTGGACCGGCACCGGGTCACCCCCGACCCCGCGCTCTTCGGTGATCTCAAGGCACTTCTGGGCCCCGCCTGCCTCGGTGCGGCCCAGCAGCAGGCGAGCTGACCGACCGCTCCGTCCCGATCACCCTCCGCACACAGGGGAGATGTCGATCAAGGGTGGCACCCCCGAGCGGGATGCCACCCTTGATCACTGACGCCTGGTGCTAGTTGTGGCCGAACTTCTTCTGCCGCTTCTGCGACACATGCGGCTCGGCGCCCGGGGCCGTCATCGTCATGTGCTCGCGCCCGGCGCTCTTCGCGTGCTCTTCGGTGGTCGCGGAGGTGCCGCGCTCGGATCGCTGACCGGTGCGCTCGCCCCGGTTCTTGTTCTTGCCCACGATGTTCCTCCTCGGGGGAAATCACGGAATGGGCCGCACCCAGGCTTGCACGGGAGTACGAAGGTCGCATTTCGGGCAGTTGCCCAGTGTGGCGCGCCGGTGATCGCCCAACAGGTCACAACGAGCCGGTGTTCGGGCAGACTCGGGGAAACGTCGGGGGGACGGACGACAGGACTTCGGAAAAGAGGGTGAGACCGATGGACCGCTGCGTCGTCCTGGTGGACGCCGGTTATCTGCTCGGCGCCGCCGCGAGCCTGCTGGCCGGAGAGCCCTCGCGCTCCCGGATCCTGGTCGATCACGCGGCGATCGTCGCGGGCTTGCGTGAACGGGCCGAGAAGGAGACCGGGCAGCCGCTGCTGCGGATCTACTGGTTCGACGGCGCCCCCGACCGCGTACCGCAGCCGGAACACCGGCGGTTGCGGGTCATGCCGCGGGTCACCGTGCGGCTCGGTGCGCTCACCCGTACCGACGGACGCTGGGCCCAGAAGGGCGTGGACGCCGCCATGCACGCCGAACTGTCCGAGCTGGCCCGCAACCGGGCCTGCTCCGACGTGGTGCTCGTCACCGGCGACGGCGATCTGCTGCCCGGCATGATGTCGGCCAAGGAACACGGCGTCGCCGTCCACCTGTGGGCTGTCCAGGCCGCCGACGGCGACTTCAACCAGTCGGAGGACCTGGTTGCCGAGGCCGACGAACGCCGCGTGCTGGACCGCGAGTGGATCACCCGGGCGATCCGGGTCCGGGAGCCGGCCGGGGTCTGCGTACCGCCCACCCCGCGCCCCGAGATCGCCGCCATCCTCTCCGCCCCGCTCCCCGAACCCGCCCAGGCCAAGCAGCAGCCCGTCGCGCCGGAGGAGCCGCCCACCGCCGAACCGGCCGTGGCCACCGTCGCGCAGAACGGCTCCGGCCTCCTGGCCGATCCCCCCGCGACGGTCGGCAAGGGCCTCGTGCCCACTCCCAAGGACCTCGCCGGGATCGTCCACCGCGGCCACTCCGCACCGCACCCCTCCTCCGCCGCGGCCGGTGCCACGCTGCGCTGGTCCTCCGACCGCGGCATGGTCGGCGGCAGCGACGTGGACGCCGGGCTGCCCACCCTCGCCCAGCTGACCAGCGCCGAGCAGCGCTGGGCCGACCGCGAGGAGGACATCACCGCCGTCAGCGGCGACCCGTACGAGGTCGGACAGGTCTTCGCCCGGCGCTGGATCGGCCGGCTCACCGAGGGCCTGCACCTTCAGCTGCTCTCCGCCGAGTATCCGCGGGTCCCGCACCGCATCGACGGCGAGCTGCTGCGCTACGCCGCCCGCTTCGGACTGCTCGCGCACAAGGACGACCAGATCGACGAGCACGACCGTTACGCCATCCGGGCGGGCTTCTGGCGTGAGGTCGACGCCCGCGCTGTCGTCGCGCGGCCCCCCGCGTCGGAGTGAACGCGCCCCGGGCGGACCCTGGGGCGCCTACCGGCCGGGATGGAGCGTAGTCTCGATCCTCGTGAGTACGGGCACCGGACAGGACACCGCCGCGCGCACGGCGGTGGTCGTGACCGTGCGCGGGCTCGTCAAGACATATCCGGCCGGGCGCGGACGCCGCGCGGCCGCGAAACCGGCCGTGCGGGCCAACGACGGCATCGACCTCGACATCCGCGGCGGCGAGATCTTCGGTCTGCTCGGCCCCAACGGCGCCGGGAAGACCACCCTGGTGCGGCAGTTGACCGGCCTGCTGCGCCCGGACGCCGGAAGCGTCGACCTCCTCGGCCACGACCTGGTGCGCCACCCCGAGCGGGCCTCGCGTCTGGTCGGCTACCTCGGGCAGGAGTCGAGCGCACTGGACGAGCTCACCGTCGCCCTCGCCACCGAGACCACCGGGCGGTTGCGCGGACTGGACGCGCGGTCCGCGCGCGCCGAACGGGACGCCGTGCTGGAGGAACTGGGGCTGACCGAGCTCGCCTCCCACCCGCTGCGCAAGCTCTCGGGCGGTCAGCGCCGACTGGCCTGTTTCGCCACCGTGCTGGTGGGGGAGCGGCCGCTGCTGGTCCTGGACGAGCCGACGACCTCCATGGACCCGGTCGCCCGGCGCGCCGTGTGGGCGGCGATCGACCGGCGCCGCTCGGAACGCGGTGTCACGGTCCTGCTCGTCACCCACAACGTGCTGGAGGCGGAGACCGTCCTGGACCGCGTCGCGGTCATCGACGAGGGCCGTGTGATCGCCTGCGACACCCCGGCCGGCCTCAAGGCGCTCGTTGCCGACGAGGTGCGGCTGGACCTGGTCTGGCGCGACGAGCCCCCGCTGTCCGTGCCCGGCATCGCGGGGCTGCACGAGAGCGCGCAGATCACCGGGCGCCGCTGGACACTGCGGCTGCCCCAGGACCGCGCCCGCGCGGTCGTCGCCGAGGTGACCGGCGGCCCGGCCTTCGCCGCGCTCGACGACTTCACGCTGGCGACGCCGAGCCTGGAGGATGTCTACCTGGCCCTCGGCGGCCGCCGGAGGGGACTGGTCAAGGCGTGAACGGCGGCAATCGAGCCATGGGGGGAACGGCCGTGAACGAGATCCCGGACGGACTCATGGGGGAACGGGGCGGCGCGGCATGACCATCCTCTCCGCGGGAGCGGACACCTCTGCGGCGGCCCGCGCGACGGCTCCGGCCGGCCCTCTCGCCGGCACGGCCGCGCCCCTCGCCCCCCGTGCCCGGCTGCTGCCGGCGATGATGGCGGTCTACCGGGCCCAGCTGTCGCGTGCCCGGGTCGCGCGCATCCCACTGCTGTTCGTCGCGACGTTCCAGTCCGTCGGGATCATGGTGCTCATGCGCGGTGTCGTGCACGGCGGCGCGGCCGCCCGTGCGGTGGTCGCCGGCTCCAGCGTGCTGGTGGTCGCCTTCGTCGCGCTCAACCTGCTCGCCCAGTACTTCGGTCAGCTGCGCGCCTCCGGGGGCCTGGACCACTACGCGACGCTGCCCGTGCCGCCCGCGGCGGTGGTGCTGGGCGCGGCAGGCGCGTACGCGTCCTTCACGGTGCCCGGAACGCTGGTGACCGCCGGCATCGGCTGCGGCCTCTTCCAGCTCCCGTTCACCCATCTGTGGGTACTGGCCGCGGTCATTCCGCTGGCCGGCGCCGCCCTGTCGGGTCTCGGCGCGGCCCTCGGGCTGCTCGCCCCGCGCCAGGAGCTGGCCACGCTCGCCGGGCAGCTCGGCATGTCGGCGGCGCTGCTGCTGGGCGTCCTCCCGGCGGGCAACCTGCCCGCGCCGATCGGGTTCGTACGCGACCTGCTGCCGTCCACGTACGGGGTCGAGGCGTTCATCCGCACATTCGACGCCCACCCCGACTGGCCGGCCGTGATCGGGGACCTGTCGGTGTGCGCCGGCGTCGGCCTGGTCTCGCTGGCCGCGGCCACCTGGGCGTACCGCAGGGCCGCCTGCCGCTGAGGGGCCGGTGTGGCGCGTGTGAGGTGCCGGTGGCGCGTCCCGCGGGTGTACCTGGCACGATGGCAGGGTGACCGCACCTCTGACGCCGCACGATCACTGGCCCTCCATGCCGATGCCGTCGCCCCAGGGCGACGACGCGCGCATGGCTCCCGCGCAGGAGCTCAAGACCGGCGCGCTGACCGCCGTGCTCGTGGCGGTGGCGGGGGTGCTGCTCGGACTGCTGTGGCTGTGGCTGGCGCCCCGGGTGCCGCTGATCTCCGACGGCAAGGCGGTCTACCTCAAGGACACCGAGGGCGAGCAGGCCGTCGGCGGTGACGGCACCTTTGTGCTGCTCGGGCTCGGCATGGGCGTGGTGACCGCCGCTCTGGCCTTCTGGCGGGTGCGGCGCGGGGGAGTGGGCGTGGTGCTCGGCCTCGCCGTCGGCGCGGTGCTGGGCTCCGTGATCGCCTGGCGGATGGGGGTCTGGCTCGGCCCCACCTCGGACCTGATCGCGCACGCCAAGGCCGTCGGCCCGAAGAAGGTCTTCGACGGGCCCCTCCAGCTCCAGGCCAAGGGCGCCCTGCTGGCCTGGCCCGTGGGCGCCGTCCTCACGTACCTGCTGCTGACCGTGGGCCTCGGCCCGCGCGACCCCGAGCCGCCGCTGATGGCCTACTGGGACAACTCCGGGCCGCACCTGCCCCCCAAGGGCTGACGCGGGCCGCTCAGCCGCGGCCGATCGGCGCCGTGACCGCGTCCGTGAGCCTGATCAGGTCCTGCGGGGCCAGTTCGACCTCCAAACCGCGCTTGCCCGCGGAGACGAAGACGGTGGCGTGCTCCAGGGCGGAGGCGTCCAGGACGGTGCGCAGCCGCTTGCGCTGCCCCAGCGGGGAGATCCCGCCCCGCACATAGCCGGTCGTGCGCTCGGCGGCCGCCGGGTCGGCCATCGCCGCCCGCTTGCCCCCCGCCGCGGTGGCCAGCGCCTTGAGGTCGAGCGAACCGGCCACCGGGACGACCGCGACGGTCAGCGCGCCGTCCACGTCGGCCACGAGGGTCTTGAACACCCGGTCAGGAGAGGTGCCGAGCGCCTGCGCGGCCTCCTCGCCGTATCCGAGTTCCGAGGCGGGGTCGTGCGCGTAGGCGTGCACGGTGAAGGCGGCGCCCGCCTTCTCCAGGGCGACGGTGGCGGGCGTACCGCCGGACGGCGACTGCTTCTTCTTGGCCATAAGGAAGTGACGTTCCGTCAGTTGAGGCTCGGGGCCTGGCGGGTGAGGTCCACTGCGGGCAGGGTGCGCAGCTTGTCGATGACGGCGGCCTCCCGGCGTAGAATCCTCAGCTCCCGCTCCAGCCGGGTCGCGGTGTCCGCGGCCTCCAGCAGTTGCTGCTTGGCCGGGGTGTCGACGACGGCTGCCGCGGCCACGAGGTACGACAGCACGGTCGGGTCGTCCGGGAGCTCCTGAACGCCCGCGATGCTGGACTCGCGTGCCCCGGCCAGCCGCTTCTGGTACGTGCGGAAAGCCTGCGCGACGCCGGCCGCGAGCGCGCCGGAGCCGCTGCCGTTCTCCTCCGGCACCGCCTCGACCTCGCCGACGAGGTACGGGCCCGTGGTGTCCACCGACACCAGCCGGAAGCGGGTCGTGCCGGTCGCCACGACCTTGTAGCCGCCGCCCTCGCGCTCACCGATCGTGGCCGCCTCCGCGGTGCAGCCCATCGTGAACAGCGACGCCGCCAGGTCCGGGGCGAAACCCGCCGCCGCGCCGTCCTCCCCGCCCGTGGGCGCCACCTCGTGACCGTCCCGGATCGCCACGACCCCGAACCGGCGCGGCGCCTCCTCCGGCAGCTCGAGCAGGTCGCGGAAGAGGGCGCGGTACCGCTCCTCGAAGACGCTCAGGGGCAGCACGAGGCCGGGGAAGAGCACGGAGCTCAGGGGGAACAGCGGGAGGCGAGCGGTCACGTCGAGCAAGCCTAGGCCCTCCGGGCGGGCTTGCGGGCCTGCGCTTTTTCCCCGCCCGCCCGCCCTCCCCCAACCTTCGGCCGGGGGTGCCCCCAGCCCTGTGAAGTCAGTGGCCCCGGCCCCCACAACAACGGGCGCCGGGGCGTGTGACTTCACAGGGCACCGGGAGGGTGGGCGGGGAAAAACCGGCCCACAAGATCAGCCGCGGCGCAGAAGCCGCGACGCGCCCGCCGCCACCGTCGTCGCCAGGATCCACCCCAGCATCGTGAGGATCGCCGCGGCCCATTGGGCGTCCCCCGTGAGACGCCACGCGTTGTCCTGCCCGAGATTGATGACCGGGAGCAGCAGGTCGAGGGCGAACAGGGGCGCGTTCCAGTTCGGGAAGGCGCCGCCGTCGACCGCCTCCGGCCGGCCGTGGGCCTGGAAGAAGACGGCCCCGACCGCCCAGAGCAGGGCCATCCAGATCGCCGCGCGGCCGGGCCGGTAGCCGTAGCCGACGGTGATGTCCTGGAGGTAGCCCCAGAGCTTTCCGGCGACGGGGAGGGTCTCGCGGCGCCGCCGCTGCTTGGCCAGCTGCACCTCACGGGCGTCGGAGTCCTCGCCGCTCGCCCGCAGGGCGGCGGACAGGTGCTCGTAGGGCTCGGGGCTGTACTCGGGGGTCGCCGCCGCGAGCCAGGCGATACGGGCGCGGAGCGGGAAGGAGCCCTCGGGGCTGAGCGAGCCGTAGCTGAAGCCGGTCAGGTCCATGCCGCCGGTGCCGGGCCAGCAGGTGCGGTTGTCGGTGAGGTTGCCGACCCGCGCGGCGGCCAGTGAGATCGTGCCGGTCGGCGGCTGGTCGAGGGTGAGCCGCAGTTCCG
The DNA here is from genome assembly GCF_056270165.1 of Streptomyces sp. RLA123. Classification (NCBI taxonomy): domain Bacteria; kingdom Bacillati; phylum Actinomycetota; class Actinomycetes; order Kitasatosporales; family Streptomycetaceae; genus Streptomyces; species Streptomyces sp. RLA123. Next base: position 5,877,624 of record NZ_JBWDOR010000003.1, read on the forward strand.
GGGTCTGGACGCGGCGCAGCGACAGCTGCTGGCCGTCCGCGAGCCGGAACCGGGCCCGGTGGATGATCACGCCGTTGCCGAAGCGCCCGTCGTCCAGCCGGACCCCGCCGTCGCTGCTGAAGGGCCGGGTCCCGCCGGAGCTGAGGTAGAGGGTGTGCTCGACGGTCACCCGGGCCGCGTTGAGCGCGTAGCGCCCGTCCGGATTGCGCAGCCGGCTGCCGCGCAGGCTGAGGCGGCCGCCGATGCGGGCGCTGCGCAGGCTGATCTCGCCGGTCGCCTCCATCAGTTCGGCCTCGACGTCCTGGGCGACGCTCAGCCCGTCGGCGGCGAGCGCCCGGCCGTGCCGGTCCTTGCGCAGGGTGATCTGGTTGAGCAGCAGGTCCGTGCCGATGTGGGCGTCGGTGAGCCGTACGCCGCCCTCGATCGTGCACTGGGGCAGGTGCAGGTCCCCGGAGGTGTGCAGCCGGGCGGCCTCCAGCCGCGGTATGGCACAGCGCACCATGCGCAGCGTGGTGAAGCTGCACTCCGCGAGCAGCACCTGCTGCTCGAAGCGGCAGTCGTGCAGTTCCACGTAGGGCACCACCGCGCCGCCGGAGAGGTTGAGCTGCCCGCTGATCTGCGCGCCGGACAGCTTCACGCACGAGACACGCCCGGACACGGCCTGCGGTCCGTCCAGCAGCAGCCGGGCGATCGTCTCGGCGCGCACGGTGCGGTCCTGGCCCCAGAAGCGGTCGGCGGCCGGGTCGTCCCGCTCGGGTATCCCCGTGCGCAGGTCGTACAGCTCGCCGAGGCGGAAGGCCCGCCACAGGCCCTGTTCCACCGGCGTCCAGTCGTGCGGCGGCGCGATGTCCGGCGGCTCGGTCACCGAGATCCCTCCCCTGGCTGGCGACGTCGACGGAAACGCTAGCGGGGATGATCACCTTGTGGGAGCCGTACGCGTATCAGGGACTGATACCCGGCGAAGCGGCGGTGGCCGGTTCTCTACACTTGGGAGGGTGATCTCCCGAATCGATCTGCGCGGTGACGCCTTCCCCGAGGACGGCATCGACCGCGACCTGCTGCCCCGTGCCGAGCTCGACGTGGAGGCCGCCCTGGAGAAGGTGCGGCCGATCTGCGACGACGTGAAGCATCGCGGCACGGCGGCCCTGATCGACTACGCGGAGAAGTTCGACGGCGTCACGATCGACCGGGTGCGGGTTCCGGCCGAGGAGCTGACCCGGGCCCTGGCGGAGCTCGACCCGAAGGTGCGGGCCGCGCTGGAGGAGTCGGTCCGCCGCGCCCGGCTGGTGCACAGGGAGCAGCGCCGCGCCGACCACACCACGCAGGTCGTGCCGGGCGGCACGGTCACCGAGCGCTGGGTGCCGGTGGAGCGCGTGGGCCTGTACGTGCCCGGCGGCCGCTCGGTCTACCCGTCGTCCGTGGTGATGAACGTGGTGCCGGCGCAGGAGGCCGAGGTCGGCTCGATGGCCGTCGCCTCGCCGCCGCAGAAGGACTTCGGCGGTCTGCCGCACCCGACGATCCTGGCCGCGTGCGCGCTGCTCGGGGTGGACGAGGTGTACGCCGCGGGCGGCGCCCACGCCGTCGCGATGTTCGCCTACGGCACCGAGGAGTGCCGTCCGGTGAACATGGTCACCGGGCCCGGCAACATCTGGGTCGCCGCCGCCAAGCGCCTGCTCAAGGGTCGTATCGGCATCGACGCGGAGGCAGGTCCCACCGAGATCGCGATCCTCGCCGACAGCACGGCGGACCCGGTGCACGTCGCCGCCGACCTGATCAGCCAGGCCGAGCACGACCCGCTGGCCGCGGCCGTGCTGGTCACCGACTCCGTCGACCTCGCCGAGGCCGTGGAGAAGGAGCTCCAGACGCAGGTGGCGGCCACCAGGCACGTCGAGGACCGGATCGTCCCGGCGCTGTCCGGCCGCCAGTCCGGCATCGTGCTGGTCGACGGGATCGAGCAGGGTCTGCGGGTCGTGGACGCCTACGCGGCCGAGCACCTGGAGATCCAGACCGAGAACGCGAGCGCCGTCGCCGCCCGGGTGCGCAACGCCGGCGCGATCTTCGTCGGCGCCTACGCCCCCGTCTCGCTGGGCGACTACGCGGCCGGGTCCAACCACGTCCTGCCCACCGGCGGCTGCGCCTGCCACTCCTCGGGCCTGTCCGTGCAGTCGTTCCTGCGCGGCGTCCACGTCGTCGACTACACGCGCGAAGCGCTGGCGGAGGTCGCCGGCCACGTGGTGACCCTCGCCGACGCCGAGGACCTGCCGGCGCACGGCGCTGCGGTGCGGGCACGATTCGACTGGACGGTACCGGGTTCGTGACCGGCATCGACGATCTGCCCATCCGGGACGAGCTGCGCGGCAAGTCCCCGTACGGAGCGCCCCAACTCGACGTCCCCGTACGCCTGAACACCAACGAGAACCCGTACCCGCTGCCCGAGGCGCTGGTCGACCGGATCGCCGAGCGGGTCCGCGCGGCCGCCCGCGACCTCAACCGCTACCCCGACCGGGACGCGGTGGAGCTCCGCACCGAGCTGGCCGCGTACCTGAGCCGCACGTCGGGCCACGAGGTGGGCCTGCCCAATGTGTGGGCCGCCAACGGCTCCAACGAGGTCATCCAGCAGCTGCTGCAGACCTTCGGCGGCCCCGGCCGCACCGCGATGGGCTTCGAGCCCTCGTACTCGATGCACGGCCTGATCGCGCGCGGCACCGGCACCGGCTGGCTCTCCGGGCCCCGCAAGGATGACTTCACCATCGACGTGGCCGGCGCCGGGCGGGCCATCGCCGAGCACCGGCCGCACGTGGTCTTCATCACCTCGCCCAACAACCCCACCGGCTCCGCGGTCGAGGCCGGCACCGTGCTGGCGCTGTACGAGGCCGCGCAGGCCGCCCGTCCCTCGCTGGTGGTGGTCGACGAGGCGTACGGCGAGTTCAGTCACTCCCCGTCGCTGCTGCCGCTGATCGAGGGCCGCCCCAACATGGTGGTGAGCCGCACCATGTCCAAGGCCTTCGGCGCCGCCGGCCTGCGCCTGGGCTATCTCGCGGCGCACCCGGCGGTCGTGGACGCCGTGCAGCTGGTGCGCCTGCCGTACCACCTGTCGGCCGTCACCCAGGCCACCGCTCTCGCCGCCCTGGAGCACACCGATACGCTGCTCGGGTACGTCGAACAGCTGAAGGCCGAGCGGGACCGCCTGGTCGGGGAACTGCGCGCGACCGGGTACGAGGTGACCGACTCGGACGCCAACTTCGTGCAGTTCGGCCGCTTCGAGGACAGCCACCGGGCGTGGCAGGCGATCCTCGACCGCGGCGTCCTCGTCCGCGACAACGGCGTACCGGGCTGGCTGCGGGTGACCGCGGGCACCCCGGCCGAGAACGACGCGTTCCTCGAAGCGGTGCGCGCGCTGAAGAAGGAGCGGTAACCACATGACACGCGTCGGCCGCGTGGAGCGCACGACCAAGGAGACGTCCGTCGTCGTCGAACTCGACCTCGACGGCACCGGCAGGACCGAGATCTCCACCGGAGTCGGCTTCTACGACCACATGCTGGACCAGCTCGGCCGCCACGGCCTCTTCGACCTCACGGTCAAGACCGAGGGCGACCTGCACATCGACACCCACCACACCATCGAGGACACCGCCCTCGCGCTCGGCGCCGCCTTCAAGCAGGCGCTCGGCGACAAGGTGGGCATCTACCGCTTCGGCAACTGCACGGTGCCGCTGGACGAGTCCCTCGCCCAGGTCACCGTGGACCTCTCCGGCCGCCCCTACCTGGTGCACACCGAGCCGGAGAACATGGCGCCGATGATCGGCTCCTACGACACGACGATGACCCGGCACATCCTGGAGTCCTTCGTCGCCCAGGCGCAGATCGCGCTGCACGTCCACGTGCCGTACGGGCGCAACGCCCATCACATCGTGGAGTGCCAGTTCAAGGCGCTGGCCCGAGCCCTGCGCTACGCCTCCGAGCGCGACCCGCGCGCCGCGGGCATCCTCCCGTCGACGAAGGGCGCGCTGTGACCAAGCCGGCCATCCTGTTCATCCTGCTGGGCCTCTTCCTGGCCGGCGGTGTCTACTCGTTCTGGAAGCAGAAGATGCCCAAGGGCGTCATCGTGCTGCTCGGCATCGGCTCGGCCATGTCCCTGGTGTCCGGCCTGATGCGGCTGTAGGGGGTTCGCGCAGATGAGCAAGGCCGCCAGGAAGGTCGTGGTCCTCGACTACGGCTTCGGCAACGTCCGTTCCGCCGAGCGCGCGCTCGCCCGGGTGGGTGCGGACGTCGAGATCACCGCCGACTTCGGCAAGGCCCTGAACGCCGACGGGCTGCTCGTGCCCGGCGTCGGCGCGTTCGCCGCCTGCATGGCGGGGCTGACGTCGGTGCGCGGCGAACAGGCCATCGGCCGCCGGCTCGCCGGCGGCCGCCCGGTGCTGGGCATCTGCGTCGGCATGCAGATCCTCTTCGCGCGGGGCGTCGAGCACGGCGTGACCACCGAGGGATGCGACGAGTGGCCCGGTACGGTCGAGCCGCTGCGCGCGCCGATCGTGCCGCACATGGGCTGGAACACGGTCAAGGCACCCGGGGACTCGCGGCTGTTCGCGGGCCTCGACGCCGAAGCGCGCTACTACTTCGTGCACTCCTACGCGGTGCGTTCCTGGGAGCTGGAGACCGTCAACCCGGCCATCCGGCCCCCCAAGGTCACCTGGGCGACGCACGGCGAGCCCTTCGTCGCCGCGGTGGAGAACGGCCCGCTGTGGGCCACCCAGTTCCACCCCGAGAAGTCCGGCGACGCCGGCGCCCAGTTGCTGGCCAACTGGCTCGACACCTTCAAGGACTAGGACCCGACGCCGTCATGAGCACGACGCACCGCCTCGAACTCCTCCCCGCCGTCGACGTCCGAGACGGACAGGCAGTCCGCCTCGTCCACGGGGAGTCGGGCTCCGAGACGTCCTACGGCGACCCGATGGCCGCCGCCCTCGCCTGGCAGCGGGCGGGCGCCGAGTGGCTGCACCTGGTCGACCTGGACGCCGCCTTCGGCACCGGCGACAACCGTGCGCGGATCGCCGAGGTCGCGCGCTCCATGGACATCAAGGTCGAGCTGTCCGGCGGCATCCGCGACGACGAGACCCTGGCCGCGGCGCTCGCCACCGGCTGCACCAGGGTCAACCTCGGCACCGCCGCCCTGGAGGCCCCGGAGTGGGTCGCCAAGGTCATCGCCGAGCACGGCGACAAGATCGCGGTCGGCCTCGACGTCCGCGGCACCACCCTGCGCGGCCGCGGCTGGACCCGCGACGGCGGCGACCTCTACGAGACGCTGGCGCGCCTGGACTCCGAGGGCTGCGCCCGGTACGTCGTCACCGACATCAACAAGGACGGCACCTTGCAGGGCCCCAACCTGGAGCTGCTGAAGAACGTGTGCGCGGCCACCGGCCGGCCGGTCGTCGCCTCCGGAGGCGTCTCCTCCCTCGACGACCTGCGGGCCATCGCCTCCCTGGTGCCTCAGGGGGTTGAGGGCGCGATTGTCGGAAAGGCGCTCTATGCCGAGGCGTTCACCCTGGAAGAGGCCCTGGAGGCGGTGTCCCGATGACGGAAACCCCCGACGTACGGCGAGTGCACAGTGACAGCCCCTGGGAGGAGCAGTTCGGTTTCGCACGCGCCGTGGCGGCGGGGGACCGTGTCCACGTCGCGGGCACGATGCCGTTCGAGGGCACGGTGCTGTACGGCGAGGGCGATCCGTACGAGCAGGCGAAGGTCGCGTTCACCAAGGCCCTCGCCGCGCTCGAGACGTTCGGCCTGGACGCCGATTCCGTCGTCCGCACCCGGATGTACCTCACCCACACCCATGACGTGGAGGAGGTCGGCCGGGCGCACAAGGAGTTCTTCGACCGCGCCCGCCCGGCCACGACGATCGTCGTGGTCTCGGGGTTCATGGACCCGCGGGTCCTGGTCGAAGTCGAACTCGAAGCATTCCGAGGAGCCTGAGCAATGACCCTGGCGGTCCGAGTCATCCCCTGCCTGGACGTGGACAACGGCCGGGTCGTCAAGGGCGTCAACTTCCGGGACCTCCGTGACGCGGGCGATCCCGTCGAGATGGCCAAGCTGTACGACGCCGAGGGCGCCGACGAGCTGACCTTCCTCGACATCACCGCCTCCTCCGGCAACCGGGAGACCACCTACGACGTGGTGCGGCGCACCGCCGAGCAGGTCTTCATCCCGCTCACCGTGGGCGGCGGCGTACGGTCCGCCGAGGACGTCGACAAGTTGCTGCGCGCCGGCGCCGACAAGGTGGGCGTCAACACCGCGGCCATCGCCCGGCCCGAGCTGATCCGCGAGATCGCCGAACGCTTCGGCCGGCAGGTCCTCGTCCTGTCGGTGGACGCCCGCCGCACGGACGCCGGCACCCCGTCCGGCTTCGAGGTCACCACGCACGGCGGCCGCCGGGGCACCGGCATCGACGCGGTCGAGTGGGCGCACCGCGCGGCGGAACTCGGCGCGGGCGAGATCCTGCTCAACTCCATGGACGCCGACGGCACCAAGGACGGCTACGACACCGAGATGATCGCCGCCGTCCGCAGGCTCGTCACCGTCCCCGTCATCGCCTCCGGTGGGGCCGGCGGGCTTTCCCACTTCGTCCCGGCCGTCGCCGCCGGCGCAGACGCGGTCCTGGCCGCCTCCGTCTTCCACTTCGGCGACCTGCGCATCGGCGAGGTCAAGCAGACACTGCGCGAGGCCGGTCACCCCGTCCGCTGATCCCGCGGCCGGCGCCCACCTGACCGGCCCTGCGAGCGCGGCGGTCGCGGTCGCGGGGGCCGTCTTCGGACTCGCCGCGCCCGCGCTGCGCCGGGCCGAACTCGCGGGCAGGAGCCAGACTCAGCCCGAGATGCCGAGCCGGGCCTCGTAGAGCCGGCCGACGGCCTCCTTGTCGCCCTCGGTCTCGACGCGGGCCGCCTCCTGCCGTCCGAAGGCGAACAGCAGCAACTCCGCCGGCTCGCCGGTGACCGTGACGACCGGTGTGCCGCGGTGCGCCACCGCGGTCTGCCCGTCCGGCCGCCGCAGCACGACACCGACCGGCGCCTTGCGGCCCAGCAGCCGTGCGGAACGCTCCAGACGGGACCAGAGCAGATCGGAGAAGACCGGGTCCAGCTGGCGGGGCGCCCAGTCGTGCTGGGCCCGTCGCACGTCCTCGGAATGGACGTAGAACTCGACGGTGTTGGCGGCCTCGTCGATCTGCTTGAGGGCGAACGGCGACAGCCGCGGTGGCCCGGTGCGGATGAGCTGGATGAGTTCCTCGTACGGCTTCGCCACGAACTCCTTGCGGATGCGCTCCGACCGGGCGGCGAGCTGGGGGATGACCAGGCCGGCCGAAGCGTCGGTGCGCCGTTCGCGGACGACGACGTGGGCGGCCAGGTCACGGGTGGTCCAGCCCTTGCAGAGGGTGGGCGCGTCGGAGCCGGCGCTCTCCAGCAGGTCGGCGAGGAGCAGACGTTCACGCTGGGCATGAGTCGACATGCCGTCAGCCTACGTCGGCTCCTCGCCCACTGGCAGCACCTAGGAGAGCGGTTTGGCCAGCTTCTCGCCATCGGGCTTGTTGCTGAGCGTCAGGGAGCAGGAGACCGTGTCCTTGCCCTGCACCTGATACCCGGCCAGCTTCGGGTAGAGCGCGTAGTAGTAGAACGTGCGGTTGTCCGTGAGGTGGTCCAGGCGCTTGCCGGCGTCCGCCTCGCAGAGCTTGAGGACCTTCTTCTTCAGCGCGGCCTCGGTGGCGAAGGTGCCGGTGATCTTCTCGTGGGCGATGACCTCGGCGTCGTGCGGACCGTTGCAGGAGACCGGCGTGACCTCGGTGACGCTGCTGTCGAGCCCGGGGTCGTTGAAGCACTGGCCGACATCGAGCACGACGTACTTGCGGAACGTCTCGGCGGGCGACGGGGAGGTGTTCGCGTCCGTGGGCTCCGACGACGTCGCGGCCGAGGTCGCCGGGCTGCTGGAGGAAGCCGCCGCGTCCTTGCCGTCGTCGCCGCCCAGCGCCACCGCGAGACCGCCGACGATCACCGCGATCAGCACGACCGCTCCGATGACTATCGCCGCGATCTTCGCTCCGCCGCCGCTGCGCGGGGGAGGTTGCGGGGGCGGATAGCCGCCGTACCCACCCGGCTGCGGCTGCTGCTGGTAGGGCGCCTGCGGGGGCTGGTAGGGCTGCGGCTGGTAGGGCTGGGGCTGCTGCGGCTGGTACTGCGGCGGACCGAAACCCCCGGGGGGCGGCCCGAAACCGCCGCCCTGGCCGGAGCGCGGGTCGTCGGGAGGGGGCTGCGGAGGAAAACTCATGGACGAAGCATGCCCCATACGGGTGATCGTCGTGTGTGCGGGAGTCCAAGTCCCGTCTCCCCGGACGCGGCAGAATGGAGGGCATGGAATCCCCGCTCGACCCAGCCCTCGCGGCCCGCCTCAAGCGCACCGCGGACGGGCTCGTCCCCGCCGTCGCCCAGCAGTACGACACGGGTGAGGTCCTCATGCTCGGATGGATGGACGACGAGGCGCTGCACCGCACCCTGACCACCGGCCGCTGCACGTACTGGAGCCGCAGCCGCCAGGAGTACTGGGTCAAGGGCGACACGTCAGGGCACGTCCAGCAGGTCAAGTCCGTGGCCCTGGACTGCGACGGCGACACGATCCTCGTGAAGGTCGACCAGACCGGCGCGGCCTGCCACACGGGCGACCGCACCTGCTTCGACGCGGACGTGCTGCCGCTTTCTCTTTTGTGAGGCTCGGTTCGCCTCCGGTTCGCTGAGCCACTGCCGACAGTCGACCATGCTCGGCCGCTCGTTCCTCGCGGCCTGCGCGTGCTCTCTTTTTCGGCAGCGGCCGCTCACCTTCGGCTCACTCGCCACGGGAACGCACGGCGCGGAGGGACACGGGGACTAGGCTGCGGGGCATGACCACGGGCACTGTCACTCCCGATCTCGATACGTTCCGCAAGCTGGCGCTGGACCGCCGGGTGATCCCGGTCAGCAGGAAGTTGCTGGCCGACGGGGACACCCCGGTCGGGTTGTACCGGAAGCTGGCGGGGGAGCGGCCGGGGACGTTCCTGCTGGAGTCGGCGGAGAACGGGCGTTCGTGGTCGCGGTATTCGTTCGTGGGTGTGCGGAGCGCGGCGACCCTGACGGAGCGGGACGGGCAGGCGCACTGGCTGGGGACGCCGCCGGTGGCGGTGCCTCAGGGCGGCGATCCGCTGGAGGCGTTGCGGGCGACGACGGAGGCGCTGCACACGCCACGGGACCTGCACGACGACGCGGGGCTGCCGCCGTTCACCGGCGGGATGGTCGGGTACCTGGGGTACGACGTCGTGCGCCGTCTGGAGCGCGTGGGGGACCACGCGCAGGACGACCTGGGGCTGCCCGAGCTCACGATGCTGCTGACCTCGGACCTGGCGGTGCTGGACCACTGGGACGGCTCGGTGCTGCTGATCGCCAACGCGATCAACCACAACGACCTGGACACCGGGGTGGACGAGGCGTACGCGGACGCCGTGGCGCGGCTCGGCGCGATGGCCGCGGACCTGGCCCGGCCGGTGGACACCGCGCCGGCGGAACTGCCGCCGTCACGGCTTCCGGAGGAGATCACGGCGCGCTTCGGGGGCGCCGATTACCACGGGGCAGTGGAGCGGACCAAGGAGTACATCAGGGCCGGGGACGCGTTCCAGGTGGTGCCGTCGCAGCGGTTCGAGACGCCCTGCCCGGCGAGCGCGCTGGACGTGTACCGGGTACTGCGGGCCACCAATCCGTCCCCGTACATGTACCTGTTCCGCTTCGAGGGCTTCGACGTGGTGGGGTCGAGCCCCGAGGCGCTGGTGAAGGTGGAGGACGGCCGCGCCACGGTGCACCCGATCGCGGGCACGCGGCCCCGCGGTGCGACGCCCCGGGAGGACCAGGCGCTGGCCGACGAGTTGCTGGCCGACCCCAAGGAGCGGGCGGAGCACCTGATGCTGGTGGACCTGGGCCGCAACGACCTGGGCCGGGTGTGCGAGCCGGGCAGTGTGGAGGTCGTCGACTTCATGTCGATCGAGCGCTACAGCCACGTGATGCACATCGTCTCGACCGTCACCGGCACCCTGGGGGCCGGCCGCAGCGCGTTCGACGTCCTGACGGCCTGCTTCCCGGCCGGGACGCTGTCGGGGGCGCCGAAGCCGCGGGCGATGCAGATCATCGACGAACTGGAGCCGACCCGGCGCGGGCTGTACGGCGGTTGCGTGGGCTACCTGGACTTCGCGGGCGACTCGGACACGGCCATCGCCATCCGCACCGCGCTGCTCCGCGACGGTACGGCGTACGTCCAGGCGGGCGCCGGCATCGTCGCCGACTCCGACCCGGTCTCGGAGGACACCGAGTGCCGCAACAAGGCGGCTGCGGTGCTGCGCGCCGTCGCCACGGCGAACCGGATGACCGCGGGGGCGTAGCCCCGCGTACGCGTGCCCTGCGGCGAGGGGGGATAGTGGTCGGATGACCAGCGCCGTACCTGAGCCCCGTGCCGCCGCCGATGCCGACGCGGCGGCCGTGCCCCGTGGGCCGCGCCGCGCGGGCGGCCGCCGCAGTATGGCCGTCGCCCTGGCCGGCGGAGTGCTCGGCGCCGCGCTCGTGCTATTGGCCGCGGGCAAGACCTGGCAGCACGGCTTCGCCGGGACGGCCGGGGCCGGGGTGGCGGTGCATGCCGACGGCAGTCAGGTGACGGCGGTGCCGGGCGCACTGGCGCTGGTGGGACTGGCCGCGCTGGTCGCGGTCTTCGCCGTGCGCGGCGTGGCCCGCACGGTCGTGAGCGGGCTGCTCGTGCTGTGCGGGGCGGGCGCCCTGCTCGCCGCGCTGCTCGCCACCGGGGACGGTTCCTCCCTGGACACCGCCGCGGCCACCGCCAGCGGACTGACCCGGGCCACCGCGACGGACACCGCCACCACGGCCTGGCCCACCGTGTCCGCCGTGGGCGGGGCGCTGCTGCTGCTCGCCGGGGTGACCGCCGTCCTGCGGGCCGCGGCCTGGCCGGGAATGTCCAGCCGCTACGAGCGGGACACCGCCGCGCCGGCCCGTCCCTCGGCCGCCCGTTCCGCTCGCGCCGCCGACGGCGAGGAGCGCCCCGAGGACCTGTGGAAGGCGATGGACCGCGGCGAGGACCCCACCGACGCACTCTGACGCGCCGGGCCACCCCCCGCGCGCGGAGCGTGAGCGGAACAGGGGACAATGGGCGGCGACGCGTGCGATCGCGCGGCGAACGACCGAACGAACCTTCTGTAGAACCCCTTGGGAGCACTCATGGCGGGCAACAGCCACGGACACACCCCTGCCGCCTGGACCGGCGTGATCATCGCCTTCATCGGCTTCTGCGTCGCGGGTGCTTTCGTCGTCCTGGCGGAGCCGATCGGCATGTTCGCGGGCCTGGCCGTGGCCGCGGTGGGCGGTCTCATCGGCCTCGGCATGCGTGCCGCCGGTATGGGCAAGCCGGTGGCGCAGAAGGCCGCGCGCGGCTGACCTGCCGCATCACGGACATCGGAGCCGCCCCGGCCACGCGCCGCGGGCGGCTTCGGCGTTTCCACGGTGACCCCGGGTTTTCCCCGGCGGCCCGGCGCGGGACAATCGGCGGGTGACCGAGACCGCCATCGCGCCGAAGGCGAGCGCCCTCGCCGCCCCGTTGGGCCTGCTGGGCGGCGTCGTCGCCGGCTTCGTCTACGTCGGGACCGTCGACCCCAATCACCCCGGGCACTACCCGGTCTGCCCTCTCCTGCACTACACGGGCCTGTTCTGCCCCGGCTGCGGCGGGCTGCGCAGCGCGTACGCGGTGGCGCACGGCGACTTCGGGGCCGCGTTCGGCCTCAACGCCCTCGCCGTCGCGATGTACCTCCTCTTCGCCGTCGGGTGGGTCGTCTGGTTCTCCCGGGCGCTGCGCGGGCGGCCGTTCTCGGTGAGTCTGCGGCCGGCGCACTGGTGGGCGGTGGCGGCGGTCGTGGTGGTCTTCACCGTTGTCCGGAACCTGCCGTTCGGGGCCGCGCTGGCTCCCTGACGGCGCCTGCCGGTGCCCGTGGGTGCCCGTCGGTGCCTGTCCGGTCTGTCCGCCTGGTGGTCGTTGGTCCCGCCGGATGCAGGTCCGGCGGCCCCCGGCGGTTACCATCGCAGTGCTGGTGGAACATCTCACTGGCTTGATCGTTTCGCTTTCGGAAGGGGTCCCCTCGCGTGAGTGTGCTCGACGAGATCATCGACGGCGTCCGCGAAGACCTCGCCGAGCGGCAGGCCCGGGTCTCGCTCGACGAGCTCAAGCAGCGTGCCGCGAAGGCGCGCGACGCGAAGGACGGCGTGGCCGCCCTGCGCGGCGAGGGCGTCACCGTCATCTGCGAGGTCAAGCGGTCCAGCCCGTCCAAGGGCGCACTCGCGGCCATCGCCGATCCGGCGGGCCTCGCCGGGGACTACGAGGCGGGCGGCGCGGCGGTCATCTCGGTCCTGACCGAACAGCGCCGCTTCGGCGGCTCGCTCGCCGACCTGGAGGCCGTCCGGGCCAAGGTCGACATCCCCGTGCTGCGCAAGGACTTCATCGTCACCGCGTACCAGCTCTGGGAGGCCCGTGCCTACGGCGCCGACCTCGTGCTGCTGATCGTGGCCGCGCTGGAGCAGGACGCGCTGGTCTCCCTGATCGAGCGGGCCGAGTCCATCGGGCTCACCCCCCTGGTCGAGGTGCACGACGAGGACGAGGTCGCCCGCGCCGTCGACGCCGGAGCCCGGATCATCGGCGTCAACGCGCGCAACCTGAAGACGCTCGAGGTCGACCGGGGCACCTTCGCCCGCGTCGCTCCGGAGATCCCCGGCCACATCGTGAAGGTCGCCGAGTCCGGCGTCCGCGGCCCGCACGACCTCATCGCCTACGCCAACGACGGCGCCGACGCCGTGCTGGTCGGCGAGTCCCTGGTCACCGGCCGCGACCCCAGGACCGCCGTCGCCGACCTCGTCGCCGCCGGCGCCCACCCCGCGCTGCGCCACGGACGGGGCTGAACCCCCGCCATGCACACCTACGCGCGACTGGCCCGGGGCTGCCGTCCCCGTGGCTGCCGCGCGCCCGCGCGGCGCATTCTCGGGCGCCGCGTGCGGTACCACATCGGCTGCGAGCCGGGGCAGACCAACGGTCGCCGATGGCGCTAGCCGCCGCGCGCGCCGCCCGGACGGAGTCCCGTCCCGGCCTGTGACGCGCGCGGCCGCGAACGCTGACGGCGCCGGCGGCGCCGTAGCGTGACCATTGGTACGCCCAGAGACTCTGGGGGCGCCGACGCGCCCCCGAAGGAGCCGAGAACGTCATGTCCGTTGACTTCTTCATTCCCGACCCCGAGGGCCGGGTGCCCAGCGCCGAGGGCTACTTCGGCCGGTACGGCGGCAAGTTCATCCCGGAGGCGCTCGTCGCCGCCGTGGACGAGGTCGCCGTCGAGTACGACAAGGCCAAGGCCGATCCCGCCTTTGCCGCGGAGCTGAACGACCTGCTGGTGCACTACACCGGCCGCCCGAGCCCGCTCACCGAGGTGGCGCGGTTCGCCGAGCACGCCGGCGGTGCGCGGATCTTCCTCAAGCGGGAGGACCTCAACCACACCGGCTCGCACAAGATCAACAATGTGCTGGGCCAGGCGCTGCTCACCAAGCGCATGGGCAAGACCCGGGTGATCGCCGAGACCGGCGCGGGCCAGCACGGTGTGGCCACGGCGACGGCGTGCGCGCTGTTCGGCCTGGAATGCACGATCTACATGGGCGAGATCGACACCGAGCGCCAGGCGCTCAATGTCGCCCGCATGCGGATGCTGGGCGCCGAGGTCATCTCGGTGAAGTCCGGCAGCCGCACCCTGAAGGACGCGATCAACGAGGCGTTCCGCGACTGGGTCGCCAATGTGGACCGCACGCACTACCTGTTCGGCACCGTCGCCGGACCCCACCCGTTCCCGGCCATGGTGCGCGACTTCCACCGCGTCATCGGCGTCGAGGCGCGCCGCCAGATCCTGGAGCGGGCCGGCCGGCTGCCCGACGCGGCCGCCGCGTGCGTCGGCGGCGGGTCCAACGCCATCGGCCTGTTCCACGCCTTCATCCCGGACGAGGGCGTGCGGCTGGTGGGCCTGGAGGCGGCCGGTCACGGCGTGGACTCCGGCGAGCACGCCGCGACGCTCACCATGGGCGAGCCCGGCATCCTGCACGGTTCGCGCTCCTACGTCCTGCAGGACGACGAGGGCCAGATCACCGAGCCGTACTCGATCTCGGCGGGCCTGGACTATCCCGGCATCGGCCCGGAGCACGCCTACCTCAAGGAGACCGGACGCGCGGAGTACCGCCCGGTCACCGACGCCCAGGCCATGCAGGCGCTGCGCCTGCTGTCGCAGACCGAGGGCATCATCCCGGCCATCGAGAGCGCGCACGCGCTCGAGGGCGCGCTGCAGCTCGGCCGCGAGCTCGGCGAGGACGGCCTGATCCTGGTCAACCTCTCCGGGCGCGGCGACAAGGACATGGACACCGCGGCCCGCTGGTTCGGGCTGTACGACGGGGCCGAGACCGAAGGGGCCGAGAAGTGAGCGGGCAGATCGAACTGCTGGACCGGACCCTGGCCGGCGCGAAGGCCGAGGGGCGGGCGGCCCTGGTCGCCTACCTGCCGGCGGGCTTCCCCACCGTCGACGGCGGCATCGAGGCCGTCAAGGCGGCCCTGGAGGGCGGCGCGGACATCGTCGAGGTGGGCCTGCCGCACAGCGACCCGGTGCTGGACGGCCCGGTCATCCAGACCGCCGACGACATCGCGCTGCGCGGCGGCGTCCGGATCAAGGACGTGCTGCGCACGGTGCGCGAGGCGCACACGGCGACCGGCAAGCCGGTCCTGGTCATGACGTACTGGAACCCGGTCGACCGGTACGGCGCCGAGCGGTTCGCCGCGGAGCTCGCCGAGGCCGGCGGCGCGGGCTGCATCCTGCCGGACCTGCCCGTGCAGGAGTCCGAGGGCTGGCGCAAGGCCGCCGAGCAGCACGGGCTGGCCACCGTCTTCGTGGTCGCGCCGAGCAGCCGGGACGAGCGGCTGGCGAAGATCACGGCGGCGGGCACCGGCTTCGTCTACGCGGCCTCGCTCATGGGTGTGACCGGCACCCGGGCGAGCGTCGGCGCCGAGGCGGCCGACCTGGTGCGCCGCACCCGCGCGCAGACCGCGCTGCCGGTCTGCGTCGGCCTGGGCGTCTCCGACGCGGAGCAGGCGGCCGAGGTCGCCGGCTTCGCCGACGGTGTGATCGTCGGTTCGGCCTTCGTCAAGAAGCTGCTGGACGCGCCGGACCTGGAGCAGGGCCTCACCGCGGTACGCGAGCTCGCCGCGGACCTGGCCAAGGGCGTCCGCCGCTGAGCGGCGACGTCGCCCGAACGGGCGAATTACGGCCGGGGGCGCGCGCAGGTGCGCCCCCGGTTCGTTGTCCCGGGGTGTGAGCGAGAAGAAC
Source organism: Streptomyces sp. RLA123 (assembly GCF_056270165.1). NCBI lineage: Bacteria > Bacillati > Actinomycetota > Actinomycetes > Kitasatosporales > Streptomycetaceae > Streptomyces > Streptomyces sp. RLA123. The sequence goes on from NZ_JBWDOR010000003.1 coordinate 5,893,078, forward strand.
CGTGAAGGAAAGCGCAGCGCCCGCGAGCGGCTGCAGGAGCAGCGTGTGCAGGACCAACGCCGCCAGAAGCGCAAGAGGACGATGATCGTCGCCGGATCAGTTGTCGGGGTCCTGGTGATCGGCGCCGTCATCGGGATCCTGGCGGCCAACAGCGGAGGCGATTCCGAGGGGGCCGCCGCGGTCTCCCCGGCGGGTGCGACGGGCGAGAACAAACTCGTGATCCCCAGCGGCGCGAGCGACGCACCGTCCACGCTGACCGTCTACGAGGACTTCCGCTGCCCGGCCTGCGGTGCCTTCGAGCAGGGCTACCGGGACACCGTCCACTCCCTGGAGGACAAGGGCCAGCTGAAGGTGGACTACCACCTGGTCCGGATCATCGACGGCAATCTGGGCGGTACCGGCTCGCTCAACGCGGCCAACGCCGCGGCCTGCGCGCAGGACCAGAACAAGTTCCGGGCGTACCACGACGTGCTCTACCGCAACCAGCCGCCGGAGCAGGACGACAAGTTCGCGAGCAAGCCCTACCTGCTCCAGCTCGCCGGCCAGGTGCCGGGGCTGGTGACCCCGGCGTTCACCGCCTGTGTGAACAAGGGCACGTACGACGACTGGGTGGACAAGAACAACAGCGCCTTCAACTCGTCGGGCTTCAACTCCACCCCGACCGTGCTGCTCAACGGGAAGAACATCTACGGGGCCCAAGCGGCGCCGCTGACCCCGCAGAAGCTGGACCAGATGGTCGCCGAGGCCAACAAGGGCAAGAAGCCCGGCACCGTCACGCCGAGCGTGACCCCGCCCAGCGCTCCGGCGAGCGGTTCGGCGGCCACGTCCGCCACGGCGTCGGCGCCGGCCTCCGCTCCGGCCTCCTCCGCCCCGGCGAGCGTGCCCGCGAGCCCGCCGGCGACCCCGTCGACGACCGGCTGAGGCACCGCCGGGAGAGCCGCTCGTTACTCAGCCGTTGCCGGGCGGGTGCCCGCCGCACCCGCCCGGCACGGTAGCGTCGGCACTGCCATGGAATTCATCGCCTTCATTCCCAGTCCGTCGCGCGGGGTGCTCCACCTCGGACCCGTACCGCTGCGCGGCTATGCCTTCTGCATCATCATCGGTGTCTTCGTAGCCGTCTGGCTCGGTGGCAGGCGATGGGCCGCCCGCGGCGGACAGAAGACCACGATCGCGGACATCGCCGTGTGGGCGGTGCCGTTCGGTCTGGTCGGTGGCCGTCTCTACCACGTGATCACCAGTTACGAGCTCTACTTCGGTGAGGGCAAGCACTGGGTGAACGCGTTCAAGATCTGGGAGGGCGGCCTCGGCATCTGGGGCGCGATCGCCCTCGGCGCCCTGGGCGCGTGGATCGGCTGCCGGCGCCGTGGCATCTCGCTGCCCGCCTATGCCGACGCCGTCGCCCCGGGTATCGCCATCGCCCAGGCCATCGGCCGCTGGGGCAACTGGTTCAACCAGGAGCTCTACGGACGGCCGACCGACCTGCCGTGGGCGCTGAAGATCGACAGCGCGCACCGGCCGGCGGACAGCCTGGACGTCGCGACGTACCACCCGACGTTCCTGTACGAGTCCCTGTGGTGCGTCGGCGTGGCCCTGCTGGTGATGTGGGCCGACCGCCGCTTCAAGCTCGGCCACGGCCGCGCCTTCGCGCTGTACGTCGCGTCGTACACCGTCGGCCGCTTCTGGATCGAGTATCTGCGCGTCGACGGCGCCCACCACTTCCTGGGGCTGCGGCTCAACGACTGGACGTCGATCATCGTCTTCGCCGGGGCCGTCGCCTACATGATCGTCTCGGCACGGCGGCGTCCGGGCCGCGAGGAGAACGTCGAGCCGGCGCCCGTCGCCGCCGCGGAGGGTGAGCCGGAGGGCAAGGACGTCAAGGACGGCAAGGCCGACCTGACCAAGCCCGCGGCCAAGGACACGAAGAAGGACGGGGCGGAGGCCGGCGACGGGACCGCCGCCGGCAGTGACGAAAAGGCCGACGAGCCGGAAGAGGCGGCGGAGGCCGGGGCCACAGCCCGGGCCGAATCCGCCAAGAACGGCTGATCCCGGTAGATCTCTACGCCGGGCCGCGGCGCCGCCAGGGGTATGACCCCGGGTGGCGCCGCGGTCGTTTCCGCAGGTAGGAGAGGCTTTCCTTGCTGGAAACGCAAGGAATCCGGGCGTACGGTCGAGGCGTTCCAAGGGGGAGGACGCGGGCGGTCGCCACCCGCGGGAAGGAGAACGCGGATCATGTCGGCAGCCGTGGAGCGCAGCGAACTGGAGCCGAACGCTCCGTACCACGTCGCGCACCATACCCACCGGGACGTGAGCGGCGGCTGGCTGAGGCCGGCGGTGTTCGGCGCGATGGACGGCCTGGTCTCCAACCTCGCGCTCATGACCGGCGTCGCCGGTGGCAACGTCGCCCCGTCCACCATCGTGATCACCGGGTTGGCCGGTCTGACCGCCGGCGCGTTCTCGATGGCGGCGGGCGAGTACACCTCCGTGGCCTCCCAGCGCGAGCTGGTCGAGGCGGAGCTCGAGATAGAGCGCCGGGAACTGCGTCGCCATCCGAAGGACGAGCTGCGGGAGCTCGCCGAGCTGTACATCGCGCGCGGCGTGGAGCCCGAGCTGGCCTACGAGGTGGCCCGGCAGATGTCCCGCGACCCGGAGCAGGCGCTGGAGATCCACGCGCGAGAGGAACTGGGCATCGACCCGGCCGACCTGCCGTCGCCGCTGGTGGCGGCGGGCTCGTCCTTCCTGTCCTTCGGTATCGGCGCGCTGCTCCCGGTGCTGCCCTACCTGCTGGGCGCCACCGTGGTGTGGCCCGCGGCGATCGTCGCCCTGATCGGTCTCTTCCTCTGCGGTGCGGCTGTGGCACGTGTGACGGCACGCAGTTGGTGGTTCAGCGGTTTGCGACAACTTGTCTTGGGTGGAGCGGCCGCCGGGGTTACCTTCGTTCTGGGCGCGCTTTTCGGCACCGCCGTCGGCTGAGGCATTGCGGGGCCGCGAACCACTTGTTACCTCCTCGTTTCAGCGCGGCCGACACAGGGCATCAGTCTGTGGCGCCGCGGGCAGTGTCGCCTGCGTCTCACGTGAGCGATGCTGGCCCAGAACTGCCTGCTCGTAGCGCTGTTCAGTCCACATGATGGAATCCGCTATCCACTTTTCGGTCATCGGGCCATCATGTAACCTGCACGAAATCGCAGAGGGCCAACGTCGTCCCTAGCGCGCATGCATATGCCAGATGACGACGACGGGAGAGCCGACCAGATGCGTCCTGTTCTGCACCGGCCCACACACCCCCACGCCGCCGGCTCCGGTTCCGGCCGGGCCCACATGGACGGGCGTCCCGCCCCCCAGGGGATGTACGACCCCCGTAACGAGCATGACGCGTGCGGCGTCGGCTTCGTGGCGACCCTCACCGGTGAGGCCGACCACGCGCTCGTGGAGCAGGCCCTGACCGTGCTGCGCAATCTGGAGCACCGCGGGGCCACCGGCTCCGAGCCGGACTCCGGCGACGGCGCGGGCATCCTGATGCAGATCCCGGACGTGTTCCTGCGCGAGGTCGCCGCCGAGCGCGGCATCGAGCTGCCGGGCGCCGGACACTACGCCGTCGGCATGGCCTTCCTGCCGGTCGAGGACGAGGACCGGCGCAAGGCCGTCGAGTCCATCGAGCGGATCGCCGCCGAGGAGGGCCTGACCGTCCTCGGCTGGCGCGAGGTGCCGACCGACGCCGCGAGCCTGGGCGCCACCGCCCGCTCGACGATGCCGTTCTTCTCGCAGCTCTTCGTGGCCGACGCCCAGGGCCTTGCGAGGGCCGGGATCGACCTCGACCGCCCGGCCTTCGTGCTGCGCAAGCGCGCCGAGCGCGAGGCGGACGTCTACTTCCCGTCGCTGTCCGCCCGGACGGTCGTCTACAAGGGCATGCTGACCACCGGCCAGCTGGAGCCCTTCTTCCCCGATCTGTCCGACCCGCGTGTCGCCACCGCGATCGCCCTGGTCCACTCGCGCTTCTCCACCAACACCTTCCCGAGCTGGCCGCTGGCGCACCCGTACCGCTTCGTCGCCCACAACGGTGAGATCAACACCGTCAAGGGCAACCGCAACTGGATGCGCGCCCGCGAGTCACAGCTGGCCTCGGAGCTGTTCAGCGGGGACCTGGAGCGGATCTTCCCTGTCTGCACCCCGGACGCCTCCGACACGGCGACCTTCGACGAGGTGCTGGAGCTGCTGCACCTCGGCGGCCGCTCGCTGCCGCACAGCGTGCTGATGATGATTCCCGAGGCGTGGGAGAACCACGACTCGATGGACCCGGCCCGCCGCGCCTTCTACCGCTACCACTCCACCCTCATGGAGCCCTGGGACGGCCCGGCCTGCGTGACCTTCACCGACGGCTCCGTCGTCGGCGCGGTCCTGGACCGCAACGGCCTGCGCCCCGGCCGCTACTGGGTCACCGACGACGGCCTGGTCGTGCTGGCCTCGGAGTCCGGTGTCCTGGACGACATCGCCCCGGAGCGGATCGTCCGCAAGGGCCGTCTCCAGCCCGGCCGGATGTTCCTGGTCGACACCGTCGGGCACCGGATCATCGAGGACGACGAGATCAAGTCCCAGCTCGCCGCCGAGCACCCTTACGCGGAGTGGCTGGACGCCGGCCTGATCCACCTCGACGACCTGCCCGAGCGCGAGCACATCGTGCACACGCACGCCTCGGTCACCCGCCGCCAGCAGACCTTCGGGTACACCGAGGAGGAGCTGCGCGTCATCCTGGCGCCGATGGCCAAGACCGGCGGCGAGCCGCTGGGCTCCATGGGCACCGACTCGCCGATCGCGGCGCTGTCCGAGCGGCCCCGGCTGCTCTTCGACTACTTCACCCAGCTGTTCGCGCAGGTCACCAACCCGCCGCTGGACGCCATCCGCGAGGAACTGGTCACCTCGCTGATCAGCGCCGTCGGCCCGTCCGGAAACCTGCTGGAGCCCTCGCCGGCCTCCTGCCGCAACATCACCATGCCGTTCCCGGTGATCGACAACGACGAGCTGGCCAAGCTCATCCACATCAACGCCGACGGCGACCTGCCGGGCCTGAAGGCCGCGACCCTGTCCGGCCTGTACCGGGTCTCCGGCGGTGGCGAGGCACTGGCCGCCCGGCTCACCGAGATCTGCGCCGAGGCCGACGCCGCCATAGAGGCCGGCGCCCGCTTCATCGTGCTGTCCGACCGGCACTCCGACGCCGAGCACGCGCCGATCCCGTCGCTGCTGCTCACCTCGGCCGTCCACCACCACCTCATCCGCACCAAGCAGCGCACCCAGGTGGGCCTGCTGGTCGAGGCCGGCGACGTCCGCGAGGTCCACCACGTCGCGCTGCTGATCGGCTACGGCGCCGCCGCGGTCAACCCGTACCTGGCCATGGAGTCGGTGGAGGACCTGCTGCGCGCGGGCACCTTCATCTCCGGCCTGGAGCCCGAGAGGGCCATCAAGAACCTGATCAAGGCGCTGGGCAAGGGCGTGCTGAAGGTGATGTCCAAGATGGGCATCTCCACCGTCGCCTCCTACCGCGGCGCGCAGGTCTTCGAGGCGATCGGCCTGAACGGCGAGTTCGTGGACACCTACTTCCACGGCACCACCAGCAAGATCGGCGGCGCCGGGATCGACGTGGTCGCCCAGGAGGTCGCGGCTCGCCACGCCAAGGCGTACCCCGCATCGGGCATCGCGCCGGCGCACCGCCGGCTGGAGATCGGCGGCGAGTACCAGTGGCGCCGCGAGGGCGAGCCGCACCTGTTCGACCCCGACACGGTCTTCCGGCTGCAGCACGCCACCCGCTCCCGCCGCTACGACATCTTCCAGCAGTACACGAGCCGCGTGAACGAGCAGTCCGAGCGGCTGATGACGCTGCGCGGCCTGTTCCGGTTCAAGGACGCGGACGGCGGGCGGCAGCCGGTGCCGGTCGACGAGGTCGAGCCGGTCTCCGAGATCGTCCGGCGCTTCTCCACCGGCGCCATGTCGTACGGCTCCATCTCGCGCGAGGCGCACGAGACGCTCGCCATCGCCATGAACCAGCTGGGCGGCAAGTCCAACACCGGCGAGGGCGGCGAGGACCCGGACCGCCTGTACGACCCGGAGCGCCGCTCCGCGATCAAGCAGGTCGCCTCGGGGCGCTTCGGCGTGACCTCGGAGTACCTGGTCAACGCGGACGACATCCAGATCAAGATGGCGCAGGGCGCCAAGCCCGGCGAGGGTGGCCAGCTGCCCGGCCACAAGGTCTACCCGTGGATCGGCAGGACCCGGCACAGCACCCCCGGTGTCGGCCTGATCTCGCCTCCGCCGCACCACGACATCTACTCCATCGAGGACCTGGCGCAGCTGATCCACGACCTCAAGAACGCCAACCCGGCCGCCCGCATCCATGTGAAGCTGGTGTCCGAGGTCGGCGTCGGCACGGTCGCGGCGGGCGTCTCCAAGGCCCATGCCGACGTCGTGCTGATCTCCGGCCACGACGGCGGCACCGGCGCCTCCCCGCTGACCTCGCTGAAGCACGCGGGCGGCCCCTGGGAGCTGGGTCTGGCCGAGACGCAGCAGACGCTGCTCCTCAACGGCCTGCGCGACCGGATCGTCGTGCAGACCGACGGCCAGCTCAAGACCGGCCGCGACGTGGTCATCGCCGCGCTGCTGGGCGCCGAGGAGTTCGGCTTCGCCACCGCCCCGCTGGTGGTCTCCGGCTGCGTGATGATGCGCGTGTGCCACCTGGACACCTGCCCGGTGGGCATCGCCACCCAGAACCCGGTGCTGCGCGACCGCTTCTCCGGCAAGGCCGAGTACGTGGTGAACTTCTTCGAGTTCATCGCGCAGGAGGTCCGCGAGCTGCTGGCCGAACTGGGCTTCCGCTCGATCGAGGAGGCCGTCGGCCACGCGGAGCTGATCGACACCACCGCGGCCGTCGACCACTGGAAGGCGCAGGGCATGGAGCTGGCCCCGCTCTTCCACGTGCCCGACCTGCCCGAGGGTGCGGCCCTGCACCGCACCACCGAACAGGACCACGGCCTGGACAAGGCGCTGGACAAGCAGCTCATCGAGCTGGCCGGCGAGGCGCTGCACACCGGCGACCCGGTCCGCGCCCAGGTCAAGATCCGCAACGTCCACCGCACGGTCGGCACCATGCTCGGCCACGAGGTGACCAAGAAGTACGGTGGCGCGGGCCTGCCCGACGACACCATCGACATCACCCTGACCGGCTCGGCCGGTCAGTCCTTCGGCGCCTTCCTCCCCAAGGGCATCACCCTGCGTCTGGAGGGCGACGCCAACGACTACGTCGGCAAGGGCCTGTCCGGTGGCCGCATCGTCGTCCGCCCGGACCGCGGCGCCGACCACCTGGCCGAGTACTCGACCATCGCCGGCAACACCATCGCGTACGGCGCCACCGGCGGTGAGCTGTTCCTGCGCGGCACCACCGGCGAGCGCTTCTGCGTCCGCAACTCCGGTGCCACCGTGGTGTCCGAGGGCGTGGGCGACCACGGCTGCGAGTACATGACCGGCGGCCGGGCGCTCGTGCTCGGCCCGACGGGCCGCAACTTCGCGGCCGGCATGTCCGGCGGCATCGCCTACGTCCTCGACATCGACCCGTCGAACGTCAACCCCGGCATGGTGAACGTCGAGGACCTGGACGCGGACGACATCAAGTGGCTGCACGACGTGGTGCGCCGCCACTCCGAGGAGACCGGCTCGACGGTGGCCGAGAAGCTCCTCGCCGACTGGGGGAACACCCTGACCCGCTTCGGCAAGGTCATGCCGAGGGACTACAAGGCAGTGCTCGCCGCCAAGAACGCCGCCGAGCAGGCCGGACTCTCCGAGTCCGAGACCACCGCGAAGATGATGGAGGCGGCAAATGGCTGACCCGAAGGGCTTCCTCACCACGCCCCGCGAGACCGCCCCGACCCGGCCGGTCGAGGAGCGCAGGCGGGACTGGAACGAGGTCTACGTTCCCGGCGGGCTGCTGCCGATCATCACCGAGCAGGCCGGACGCTGCATGGACTGCGGCATCCCCTTCTGCCACAACGGGTGTCCGCTGGGGAACCTGATCCCCGAGTGGAACGACTACGCCTACCGCGAGGACTGGCAGGCCGCGAGCGAGCGTCTGCACGCGACCAACAACTTCCCGGAGTTCACCGGCCGCCTCTGCCCGGCGCCCTGCGAGTCGGCCTGCGTGCTCGGCATCAACCAGCCCGCGGTGACCATCAAGAACGTCGAGGTCACCATCATCGACAAGGCCTGGGACAGCGGCGACGTCACGCCGCAGCCCCCGGACCGGCTCTCCGGCAAGACCGTCGCCGTCATCGGCTCGGGCCCGGCGGGCCTGGCCGCCGCACAGCAGCTGACCCGGGCCGGCCACACGGTCGCGGTGTACGAGCGCGCCGACCGCATCGGCGGCCTGCTGCGCTACGGCATCCCCGAGTTCAAGATGGAGAAGCGGCACATCAACCGCCGCATCGAGCAGATGCGCGCGGAGGGCACCAAGTTCCGCACCGGTGTGGAGATCGGCCGCGACCTCGACGGCGCCAAACTGCGCAAGCGGTACGACGCGGTCGTCATCGCCGCCGGCGCCACCCAGTGGCGGGACCTCCCGGCCGAGGGGCGTGAACTCCGCGGCATCTACCAGGCCATGGAGTACCTGCCGCTGTCGAACAAGGTGCAGGAGGGCGACTTCGTCGCCCCGCCGATCACCGCGGCCGGCAAGCACGTGGTCGTCATCGGCGGCGGCGACACCGGCGCGGACTGCGTCGGCACCGCCCACCGCCAGGGCGCCGCGTCGGTCACGCAGCTGGAGATCATGCCGCGGCCGTCCGACGACCGTCCGGCGCACCAGCCCTGGCCGACCATGCCGATGACGTACAAGGTCACCTCGGCCCACGAGGAGGGCGGCGAGCGCGTCTACGCCGTCAACACCGTGAAGTTCGAGGGCGACGAGAACGGCGACGTCAAGGCGCTGCACCTGGTCGAGGTCGCCTTCCAGGACGGGAAGTTCGTCCCGCAGCCGGGCACCGAGAAGGTCATCCCGGCCGACCTGGTGACCCTGGCCATGGGCTTCACCGGCACCGACCGGCACAACGGCCTGGTCGAGCAGTTGGGCCTGGAGATGGACGCCCGCGGCAATGTGGCCCGCGACAAGGACTTCGCCACCAACGTGGACGGCGTCTTCGTCGCCGGTGACGCCGGGCGCGGACAGTCGCTGATCGTGTGGGCCATCGCCGAGGGCCGCTCCGCCGCCCGCGCGGTGGACCGCTTCCTCACCGGCGCCAGCATCCTGCCCGCTCCGATCCGCCCGACGGACCGGCCGCTGACGGTCTGAGAGCCCCACGAAGAAAAGAGCTGTCCCGTACAACGGCGTACGGAACGGAAGGCGGCGCCTGCCCTCACTACCCGGCCGAGGGCAGGCGCCGCACTTGAAGGCCGGCGAAACCGGCCTGCGCGTCCTCGGTGTACGCGCCCACGCTGCCGCTCGTATAGGGCCGTTCGGCGTCGGTGAACGAGGTCAGGAAGCGCCCGCCCACCGTGACGGTGACCACGGCGCCGCGCTGCTCCACCCCGACCTCGTACCAGGGGCCCGGGGGGAACGGCGTCGGCCCCGTCGCCAGGAAGCGCTGGCCGCCGGGGTAGGCGGGGTCGCGTTTGCCCAGCTCCCAGCCGTTGGGCTTGAGGGTGACGTAGTAGAAGTGCTCGGGGTCGCTGTACCCCCACACCAGCCAGGGCACCTCCCACGGGTTGGGCGCGGGGGAACGCAGCAGGCGCAGGGCCCGCATGCGCGCCGAGTACGCCACGTCGGCGTACCGCTCGGTGGTGACCACCAGCCCGGCGTGCGTCTCGTCGGGGCGCGTCGAGGCGGCCGGGGTGAGCGTCAGCGAGGTGTCGTCGCCGCGGTTGTCGCCGTACCCGTCGTACACCGACAGCCAGCGGCCGTGCACCGAGCCGTCCTCCCAGCCGGGGACCGCCGCGACGGGTCCGGTGCAGGCGTGCACGACGCCGCCCGCCACCAGCAGCAGCACCACCAGCGCGAGCCCGGCAGACCGGCAGCCCCTCCGCCGCGGGCGGGGGAGGGGCCGGGACGTGAGGAACCGGGGCGCGGTGGTCATGCCCTGGAGTACGGCTCCGTGACCCGGGGCGGCGCGGCCGCCGCGGAGAGTTCGCCGCGCAGGGCGTCACCGCGTACGTCCGTCACGAACTCCCCGAAGTCCTCGGCCAGTTGTGCGAGGATGCGGTCGGCCGCAAGGCCGTCGCCGAAGGGATTGCCGGCGGTCGCCATGCGGTGGTACTCCGCCGGGTCGTCCAGCAGCCGTGTCGCCGCGCCGAGGATCGCCTCGGGGTCGGTGCCGATGAGCCGGGCCGCACCCGCCTCGACGGCCTCGGGCCGCTCGGTGGTGGTACGCAGCACCAGGGCGGGCTTGCCGAGGCTCGGCGCCTCCTCCTGGATGCCGCCGGAGTCGGTGAGCACCAGGTCGCAGTCGGCGAGGGTGGCCGCGAAGTCCGGGTAGCCCAGCGGCTCGACGACGTGGACCGCGTGGTGACCGGTCAGTTCGGGGAGCAGGGCCTCGCGGACGGCCGGGCTCTTGTGCAGCGGCAGCAGGATCTCCACGTCGCCGCGCTCGCCCAGCCGGCGCAGCGCCCTGCCCATCGCGCGCATGCGCTCGCCCTGGTTCTCCCTGCGGTGCAGCGTCAGCAGGACCCGGCGGCGGCCGGTGCCGGGGAAGGCGCTGCGGCCCACGCCCTCGCCGATCACCCACAGCAGGTTGTCGATGACGGTGTTGCCGGTGACGAACACCTGGGTGTCCGGGGTCCCCTCGGCGCGCAGATGGCCGGCGGCCTGCGCGGTGGGCGCGAAGTGCCAGCGCGCGATCCGCCCGATGAGGCGGCGGTTGAGCTCCTCGGGGAAGGGGTTGTCGAGCACGCCGGTGCGCAGGCCCGCCTCGACATGGGCGACGGGCACCCGCTCGTAGAAGGCGGCCAGCGCACCGGCCAGCGCGGTGGTGGTGTCGCCCTGGACGATGACCAGGTCGGGGCGGTCGCTCCGGATGACCTCGCCCAGGCCCTCCACCAGACGGGCGGTCAGTTCGGACAGCTGCTGGCGCTCGCGCATCACGTCCAGGCCTGTCCTGGCGGGGACCCGCAGCAGATCCAGCATCTGGTGCAGCATCTCGCGGTGCTGCCCGGTGGTGACCACCAGCGGTTCGAAGAGGTCGGAGGCGGCCATCGCGCGGGCCACCGGGGCCAGTTTGATCACCTCCGGCCTGGTGCCGAGAACGAGCATCGCGCGGATGGTGCCCGGCACTTCGGGCGCATCGGCGGAGTATGCGGACATGGATCCCCCTGGGACGGTGTGGCGGTGTGGCGGTGTGATGGTGAGCCGTGGGAACGCGCGGTGCGCGTCAGGTGCGGGCGGTCTTCAGCCAGGTGCGCTTTCCGGTGACCATCCGCCACAGGCCCCACCATCCGGCGGCGAACCAGATGTAGCCGTAGAGGATGAACACGTGCGCGACCAGGACCGAGCGCAGCAGCCCGAGGGTGCGCTCGCGCTTGGCGTAGACGAACCCGTACACATAGGCCGCGGTGAAGGAGAGCACGTACGGGCCGAGCAGCCACATCGGCGACACGAGCGAGTGGCCCGCCCGCACGGAGGCGACGGCGGTGCCGGCGAGGGCGATCAGGAAGGAGAGCGGCAGCAGCGAGGTGAGCAGGATCAGCACCGGGCTGGACAGGTGGTAGAGCAGGTCCAGGGCCGGCCGGGTGGCGACCTCGCGCAGGATCAGCGGGACGAGGTTGGCCGACTGAAGATGGCCCTGGAACCAGCGGGAGCGCTGCCGCACCAGCCGGCGCACGTCGAGCACGGCCTGCTGGGAGACCGCGGCGGTGGTGCAGTACTGGTTGCGCCAGCCGCGGGCGATGAGCCGGACGCCCAGGTCGAGGTCCTCGGTGAGGCTGTCGCTCCACGGGCCCGCGCCGCCCAGCGAGTCCAGTGCGGACAGCCGCATGAACTGGCCGTTGCCGCCCATGCCCACGCTGCCGATGAAGCGCCGGGCACTCTGGAAGACGTCGCCGTAGACGACGAACTCCATGTCCTGGAGCCGGGCGAGCAGGCCCAGATGGCGGTTGTACATCCGGACGCCGATCTGGACGGCGCCGGTGGCCGGGTCGTCGAAGTACGGGTCCACGGACTGCAGGGTGTGCGGGTCCAGCCGGCCGTCGGCGTCGACCACGCAGATGATCACGTCCTGGGGGTCGCGACCGCCGAGCAGTCCTGAGGACCGCAGATGGCGTACGCCGGCGTTGAGCGCCGCGCCCTTGCCGCGGCGGGCGTCGGGCAGGCGGCGCTGGTAGAGCCAGACCCGTTCGGGGTCGGCGGCGCGGACGACATCGGCCGTGCGGTCCTCGGAGGCGTCGTCGATGACCAGGGCCACGAAGCTGTCGGCGGGCAGTGAGGTGATGCGCGCCAGACTCTCGCCGATGACCTTCTCCTCGTTGAGGCAGGCCAGCAGGAAGACGTAGAAGCGGGGTGTGCCGGGGCGGCGGGACCTGCGGATCCGCCGCCGGGAGAGCAGGAAGAGCACGGTGTTGTAGGCGCCGGCCATCACGATCAGCGTGGTCGCGGCCCACAGCGGGATCCGGGAGATCATCCGCCGCCCCCGGGGAGCCGCGGGGCCGGGGTCCGGCCGGTGGGCCGGCGCAGCCACCATCGTGCAGCGATCAGACCGAATGCGATCAGGCAGTACAGCAGGAAGCCCATTCCTGCTGCTATTTGTAAACCCCTGGCGAACGGAATGCCAGGAACGGTTCTCGTCGCCGATGCCATACCGGCAAGCGGCAGCATTGTGCCCAGTGCGGGCCTTCCGTACATGAGTGATTCCCCCCAATGTGCTCCGGCTCCGAAGTCGGGCCGAAACTCCCTCAGGGAAGTTAGCAGATACTTTTAGACGATCATCCTCCGCGATGTCAGCCGCGGGAGGGGGCTCTTGGTCAGCCTTGCGTTTCCACAGGTGAGGCGGGTGGGGGGAGAAGGTAATTCACCCTTCCGGGTGGAGTCGGCCGCGGTAATGGAATGAATAATCGAACGAGATGGGTATCCGATGATCCGGTTGACAGCGGGCATTGCCGCTCTGAACAATCAGCGGCCTGTTCATTCGGTGCAATGGGGGGAAATATGCAATCCCGCATCGGGAGACCACGGAAGTCCCGGGTCTCCGTCATCGTCATGCTCGTCGCGGCGCTTATGGGCGCCGCATTCCTGACCGGCCCGGCCGGCGCCGCGGCCCGCGGCACGGCAGCCGATCCCGGCGGGCGCCACCACCGTCACGGCGAGAACCTCGGCGGCCGCTCGGGCGTCGGCACGATCGACCTCGCCGCGTGGGCGAAGTCCCAGCAGTCCGCCGACCGCGACCGCCGCGCCAAGGGCCCGTCCCTGGGTGTCCTCGCGGGACTGCCGGCCGCCGGCGCCGCGCTGCTCGCCAAGCCGGCCGCCGCGGCCGCCGGCACCTCGGCACTCGTCCTCTACGACACCGCGGGGCCCTACGGACAGCTCGGTGAGCTGTACGCCATGGCCACCGCCAACCTCGCCGGCCACTTCGGCACGGTGACCGCCAAGCCGGTCGAGCAGTACACCGCCGGCATGGTGAACCAGTACACGGCGACCGTCTACCTCGGCTCGACGTACTACGGGGGCAGCGTGCCCGACGCGGTCCCGGCCGCGTTCTACCGGGACGTCGTCACCACCACCCACCCGGTGACCTGGGTCGGCGACAACATCTGGTCACTGGCGAACGCCACCGGCGTCACCCAGTTCCAGAACACGTACGGCTGGGACCCCAGCACGTCGTACTTCGACTCCGCCTCCGTCACGCAGGTGACGTACCGGGACCAGACCCTCACCCGGAAGATCCCGGCCGGCCAGGACGGCGGCGTGCTGCGTCCGACCATCCTGTCCGGACCCGGCTACCCGGCGGTGACATCGCTGGCCCAGGCGGTCGACACGGGCAGCGGCACATCCTTCCCGTGGGCGGTGCGCTCGGGCAACCTCACCTACGTCGGCGAGATCCCGTTCGCCTACGTCTCCGAGAGCGACCGCGTCATCGCCTTCGAGGACCTGCTCTTCGACGCCCTCGCGCCGAACACCCCCGAGCGGCACCGCGCGCTGCTGCGACTGGAGGACATCAGCCCCGACTCCGACCCGGCCGAACTGCGCGCCACGGCCGACTACCTCTACTCCCAGAAGATCCCTTACGGCATCAATGTCATCCCCGTCCACACCGACCCGCACGGCACCTACAACAACGGCCGTGCCGAGACCGTCACCCTGGTCCAGCGCCCGCAGGTGGTCTCCGCGCTGAAGTACATGCTGGCGCGCGGCGCCGTCCTGATGAACCACGGCTACACCCACCAGTACGGCACGGTCGCCAACCCCTACGACGGCGTCTCGGGCGACGACTTCGAGTTCTACCGGGCCCACGTCGACAGCGCCGACAACGTGGTCTACGACGGCCCGGTCGCCGAGGACTCCGCGCTGTGGGCGCAGACCCGGGTCACCCTGAGCCTCGCCCAGTTCCTCCTCGCGGGGCTGCCGACGCCGAGACTGTGGACCACCCCGCACTACGCGGCCTCCGCCACCGACTACAAGGTCTTCGCGCGGAACTACACGGCCCGCCTGGAGCGTTCGCTGTACTTCTCCGGGACGCTGAGCGGTACCGCGGGCGACCCCGACCGCTTCATCGGGCAGTTCTTCCCGTATGTGGTGAAGGACGTGTACGGCACCACCGTGCTGCCCGAGAACATCGGCAACTACGAGCCTGAGGCGTTCAACAACCACCCGGCCCGGCTGCCCGCCGACCTGATCGCCTCGGCCAAGGCCAACCTCGCCGTGCGCGACGGCTTCGCCAGCTTCTTCTACCACCCGTACAACCCGGTCCAGCCGCTCCAGGAGACGGTCGACGGTATCCGCGCCCTCGGCTACACCTTCGTCAGTCCCGCGGCTCTCACGTGACCTTGATCCGGAGGACCGCCGCCGCCATCGCGGCGGCGGTCCTCGCCCTCACGGCCGGCTGTACCGCCGGCCACTCCGGCGACAGCGACAGCGACAGCGGCGGCGACGGCGACGGCCGCGGCCGCACCGTCGCCCCCGCGCACCCGTCCTCACCGAAGGGTCCGGTGGCGTCCCGGCTGCGGGGGATCGCCCTGCCGTCCTGGGCCTCCGAGGACTACGACAGCCCCGCCGCCGCCCGCTACCTGCGCGACATCGCGGCGACCGGGGCGGGCTGGGTGTCGCTCACCCCCACCTGGTACCAGTCGGCCCCGGCCGACGCGTCGATGCACACCACCGAGGAGACCGCGAGCGACGACTCGCTGCGCCGGGTCATCCGCGAGGCGCACGCCGCCGGGCTCAAGGTCCTGCTCAAGCCGCACGTCGATCTCCCGGGCGACAAGGACCGCGCGGAGATCCGGCCCGCCGACCGCGCCGCCTGGTTCGCCGCGTACACCCGCTTCATCACCCACTACGCGCGACTGGCCGAGGACCTCGGGGCCGAGCAGGTCTCCGTCGGCACCGAACTGGCCGGAACGTCGCGGGACGGCGCCCACTGGCGGGCGGTCATCCGCGCCGTCCGGCGGGACTACCGGGGACCGCTGGTCTACGCCGCCAACTACGACGAGTACGCGCAGATCCCCTTCTGGGGCGACCTCGACCTCATCGGCGTCGACGCGTACTGGCCGCTGGCCGAGCGCCCCACCGCCGACGTCGGCCGGCTGCGCGCCGCCTGGCGGCCGATCGCCCGGCAGCTCGCCGCCTTCTCCGTCCGTCACCACCGCCGCGTCCTGTTCACCGAGGCCGGCTACGTCAGCCAGCGCGGCACGACCACGGCCCCCTGGTCCTGGACGGTCAGCGGGCGTCCCGCCGACGACGAACAGGCCGCCGCCTACCAGGCCCTGCTCGGCGCCATGGAAGGGGAGCGCTGGTGGGCAGGGGTGTGCTGGTGGATGTGGGACGACTGGCCGGACAGCGGCGAGACACCGCCGCGGCTGGCCTACACACCGCACGGCAAACCCGCCGAGGAGGTGCTGCGCCGCTGGTGGCGCAGATGAACGAGACAAAAGGTGCGAATCGCTGGGATCGTGTTCCCATGACCGCTCTCGCGCCCCCCGACCACGAGGACACGACGGACTTCGCCGACGCCGACCGCGGCTTCCTCGGCGCCCTGACGCCCGGCCGAGTCACCGCCGACGACGGCCGGGTGGTCTGGGACAACGACGCCTACTCCTTTCTTCAGGGCCCCTGCCCCGACACCGCCCACCCGGGCCTGTGGCGGCAGAGCCGGCTCGCGGCGAAACAGGGCCTGTTCGAGGTCGTCGAGGGGGTCTACCAGGTCCGCGGCCTGGACCTGTCCAACATGACGCTCGTCGAGGGCGATCGCGGGGTCGTGGTCATCGACCCGCTGCACTCCTCCGAGGGCGCGGCCGCCGCCCTGGCGCTCTACCGCGAGCACCGGGGCGACCGCCCGGTCACCGCGCTCATCTACACCCACTGCCACGTCGACCACTTCGGCGGCGCGCGCGGCGTCCTGCCGTACGGCCACGACCCGGTCCCGGTCCTCGCCCCGGCCGGCTTCCTGGAGCACGCCGCGAGCGAGAACGTCTACGCCGGCACCGCGATGAACCGCCGCGCCGTCTACATGTACGGCTCCGAACTGCCCAAGGGCCCCGCCGGCCAGATCGGCTGCGGGCTCGGGCAGACCGTCTCCACCGGAGCCATCGCCCTGATCCGGCCGACGGTCGCCGTCACCCGCACCGGGCAGGACGAGACCCTCGACGGCGTCCGCATCATCTTCCAGCTCACCCCCGGCACCGAGGCGCCCGCCGAGATGAACTTCGTGCTGCCGGGCAGGCGCGTGCTGTGCATGGCCGAGAACGCCACCCACACCATGCACAACATCCTGACCCTGCGCGGCGCCCAGGTCCGCGACGCCCGCGAGTGGGCCCGGTACCTCAACGAGTCGCTGGTGCTGTTCGGCAACTCCGTCGACGTCGTCGTCGCCTCCCACCACTGGCCCACCTGGGGGCGGGAGAACATCCACCGGCTGCTGGCCCACCAGCGCGACCTGTACGCCTACCTCCACGACCAGACGCTGCGGCTGCTCAACCAGGGCCTCACCGGCAGCGAGATCGCCGAGGAACTGCGGCTGCCGCCCGCCCTGGAGCGTTTCCACGCCAACCACGGCTACTACGGATCCCTCAGCCACAACGTGAAGGCCGTCTACCAGCGCTACATGGGCTGGTTCGACGGCAACCCCGCCCACCTGTGGGAGCATCCGCCGGCGCAGGAGGCGCGCCGGTACGTCGACTGCCTCGGCGGCGTCGACGCCACCGTGGCCAAGGCGGGGGAGTACGCCGACGCGGGCGACCTGCGCTTCGCCGCGACCCTGCTCAACCACGCCGTCTTCGCCGACCCGGGGGACGGAGCCGCCCGTCACGAACTGGCCGCCGTGTACACACGGTTGGGCTACGGCTGCGAGAACGGGCCCTGGCGGAACTTCTATCTGATGGGCGCCAGGGAACTGCGCGACGGCATCAGCCCCACCCCGACGACGACCGCGGGACCCGAGCTCACCGCGGCCCTGACCGTCGATCAGCTGATCGACTCGCTCGCCATCCGCATCAACGGTCCCAGGGCCTGGGACACCCATCTCACCATCGACTGGCGGCTCACCGACGAGCACCGCACCTGGCACCTCACCCTCTCCAACGGGGCGCTCACCCACTACTCCACCCAGGACGGCCGCCCCAGCCGGCACGCCGACCTGACCCTCACCCTCACCCGGCCCGAGCTCCAGGGCCTGCTGGCCGGCGGACGCTTCGACGGGATCGAACACGAGGGCGACCTGAAGGTGGTGGCCACTCTCGTCGGCCTGCTGGACGGCCCCGACCGGGACTTCGCCATCGTCACCCCCTGAACCGCGGGCGCCCGTCGGGCGCGAGCGGTGTCCTGGCCTGTCCGGCGGGGCGACCGGACGGCGGACGCATAGCCTGGGCGCCATGGTCGAACACCGCCATGCCGAAGTGAACGGTCTCCGCCTCCACATCGCGGAGGAGGGCGAGGGCCCCCTCGTCGTACTGCTGCACGGCTTTCCCGAGTGCTGGTACTCCTGGCGCCACCAGTTCGGCCCACTCGCCGCCGCCGGCTACCGGGTGGTCGCACCCGACCTGCGGGGCTGCGGGCGCAGCGACCGCCCCGAGGCGGTCGACGCGTACACCATGCTGGACCTGGTCGGCGATGTGATCGGGCTGATCCACGCCCTCGGCGAGGACACCGCCGTCGTCGTCGGCCATGACTGGGGCGCTCCCGTCGCCTGGCACACCGCCCTGCTGCGCCCCGACGCCGTGCGCGCCGTGGCCGGGCTGAGCGTCCCGCCGACCCCGCGCAGCCAGGACACACCCCCGCTGCGCGCCATGCGGGAGCTGTACGACGGGCGCTTCTACTGGAACTACTTCGCCCAACCCGGCGTCGCCGACGCCGAGTTCGCAGCCGACCCGCACTCCACCTTCCGTCGCTTCCTGTACGGCGCCTCAGGCGACAACCCGGCCAACGACCCCGTCCCCGCACAGCCGTTGATCCCGCCTGGCCAGGGGTTCCTCGACCTGGTCGGCGAACCGGAGAAACTGCCGGACTGGCTCACCGAGGAGGACATCGCCGTCTTCGCCGCCGAGTACGGGCCCCAGGGCTTCACCGGCGGGCTCAACTGGTACCGCAACCTCGACCGCAACTGGCGGCTGACCGCGGCCTGGAGCGGCGCCACCCTCCAGGTCCCCGGCCTGTACATCACCGGCGACCGCGACGTCGTCCACGCGATGCCCGGCGTCTGCGACCTCGTCCCGGTGCTGCCCCAGCTCTACCCGACGCTGCGCGAGCCCGTCGTCCTCCCCGGCTGCGGCCACTGGACGCAGCAGGAACGTCCGAAGGAGGTCAACGCGGCACTGCTGGACTTCCTGCGGGAGACGGCACCGGCCCGCGCCTGACCGCCGCGCCCGCCCGCCGCCGGCCACCGGCTCAGGTGTCGCACTCCAGCACGGTGCGGCACAGCCCGCACCGTGCCTTCACCCGGCCGCGCACCGGGACCCGGATGCGCTGGTGGCAGGTGGGGCAGGGGAAGGAGACCCGCATCGGCGCCTGCCCCTCGAACGCGTAGCCGGCCACCGGGTGCGCGGCGCCGCGGCGGCGGTCGTGCGCGTAGCGGCGGCGGTTCGCCCAGCCGCAGCCCAGCAGCGGCGCGTTCCGCAGGTCGTCCCTGGCCAGCCCGAGGCCGTCCCGGTAGGCGTCGCGGGCCCGCGGGCCGGTCAGCCACGGCTCGATGTCGTCGCCGAACGCCAGCGCGCGCTTGGCCAGCACGTATCCGAACTCCTCCGGGGTGAGATAGCCCAGCTTCGACGCCGCCATCGTCACCCGGTCGCCGAACAGCGCGGGCTCCTCGCGGTAGGAGTCCAGCAGCAGCCAGCCCGCGCCGAGGTAGGCCGTCGCGGTGTCCGTGAGGATCTCGTTGTCCCGCGTCCCGGGGAACTCCAGGCCCAGCCGGTGCAGATACACGTGCATGACCTCGTGCGCCAGCGCCGCGCCCACGTCGCGGCGGTCCTCGCGGAAGCGGTCGTGCAGCTCCACGAAGTACTCGGGACCGGAGGCCAGCTCCACATTGCCCGCGTGCGTCATGTCGCGGAAGCTCACCACCATCCGGGCCTCGGGCAGCCGGAAGTGCTGCAAGATGACCCGGGCCACCCGCTGCGCGCCCAGGTGCAGATCCTCGTACGGCGGGAACTCCACCGCCTCGGGACGGACGCTGGCCGCGAAGCGGATCACCGTGTCGTACGACAGCCTGCGGTAGAGCGCGGTCAGGGCCGACCGCACCTTCTCCAGGTGCGGAAAGCCGTGCTCGATCGGGCTGGACGACGGCTCGCCCACGGCGCCTCCCCCAAGCGGTGCGACGCTACGAGCCTACGCGTCCACCCACGCGGTTGTCGCCGTGCGATCCGGTCCCGTACCGGACGCCGAACCGGCCACCGGCATCCCCACCCCCGTCAGCCGCTCCGCCGCGCCCGGTGCCGCGCCGCCGGCCGGCTGGTACGCGCTCACCAGCAGCCGGCCGCCCGGCTCCACCAGTTCGGCGAGCAGCCTGCGCAGCAGTCCGCCGAGCCTCGCCGCCGGCACGCAGTCCACGAGGACGTGCACAAAGGTGAAGCGCCCGCCGCCGGCCGGCCGCCAGTCCAGCGCGTTGCCGACGGCTATCCGCTCCGCCCACCGCGGCAGCCGCCGGCGGGCCAGTTCCACCAGCCCCGGCGCGATGTCCACCCCGTAGGGCTCGATCGCCCGGCCGCGCTCGGCGGCCCACGTCCGCACCGACTCCATCAGCAGCCCGTTGGCGCAGCCGATGTCGAGGAAGGTGCCGTCCCTGTGGAGCGCGTCCACCACCATCGACCGGCGCGCCCGCCACCCCTCGGGGTCACCGCCGAAGCCGGAGCCCCCCTCGGCGGTGGCGGCCCGCAGATAGGCGGGCTGAATCAGCCGTAGGTTGTCCGCGAACCACGAGGTGTCGTCCTGCCCCAGGAAGGAGCGAGCCGCGTCCAGCACCGCCCGCCGCTCGGTGCGGTCCGCCAGCCGGGCGGCGACCTCCTCCGGGGTGCCGGTGAACAGCTCCACCCGGGTGTGCGGCCGCCGGCCGCGGTAGCGGTCGCCGTCCAGCCACGCGTACAGCCGCAGTTCCAGGCCGTCGTAGGCGAAGGGGTGCACCCGCTGCCGCAGGAAGCCGGCGGTCATCAGCGGCACCCGCTCGGAGGTGTCGAGCACCCAGTCCTCGCCCGGCAGCACGCGCCCCGACGGCAGCCGCGGGCCCGCGCCGCCGTGGCCCTCGGCGGGGACCGCGCAGCGCCCGTCCGGCAGGAAGAGCACATACGTCACCCGGCGCACCACCTCCGGGTCCCGCGGATCGTGCTCCATCGGCTCGTACGCATGCGGCCCCGCCACCATGCCGTCCCCCTCGGCCGAATCCGATCGCCCCCCGGGCGATCCGCCGGACGCCCTGGAGCCGTGGGCAGCTTCCCGCCCGGCGCGGTGGCCCCGGGTCAGCCCGCGGCGGCGGGGGACGGGGGCGGCGGGAGCTGCCCGTAGCAGAGGCAGAAGGGGTGCCCGGCAGGATCCGCGAAGACGCGGAAACCGCTCCGTTCGCCCCCGCTGTCGTGCAGGAAGGTCGCACCCAGCGCGACCACCTCCTTCTGGGCCCGTTCCACGTCCGCGCGGGTGGGCACCTCGAAGTCGAGGTGGAACTGCTGCGGGTGCTCGGGGTCCGGCCACTGCGGCGGGCGGTGGAACAGCACCTCCTGGAAGGCCAAGCGCGTGCCGCCCGGTGCCGTCAAGGTCGCCCACGAGGGATCGGAGTCGTCCAGGGACCCGCCGAGGATCCCCTGGTAGAAGGCGCCCAGCGCCCTCGCGTCGGGACAGTCGATCACGGTGAGCTGCATCGTGGCGATCATCCGGCGAGCCTGCCCGCTGTCATACCTGAGGCGCAAGCCCCGTGGCCGGGACCATACTTTCGGTGGATACGGACAGGGACGGCCGGGGGAGGCGCGGCACGCACCCGGCTCCGTACCCTGGGGACCGTCACCGTAGCCGCCGGCCGCGAAGGACCCCGCCGCGATGCCCGACCTGCCTCTGCCCCTGATACCCGCCGCGCTCGCCGCCGGGGTCGCCGCCCTCGTGTGCTGCGCGGCGGTCGTGTGGGGCCCGCTCGCGGCGGTGTTCGCGGGACTGCTGGCTCTGGGCGTGTGGGGTGTGCGCTACGCGTTCCACCCGCGGTGAGCCCGTGGGCTCCGTGACGACGTCCCACCGCCGGATCAACCTGCTCGCCCTCGCGCTGCTCGTCACGGCCACCGCCGTGACCGTCCGGGCCGTCGCGCGCACCGGCGCGGGGCGCACCGGCGCCGTCGTGCACGGCAGCACCTCCGCGCGCCGCCGACCCGGCCGGCCACACCCCTGTGCGCGTCCACACAGCCCGCGCCCGGGTGCACGCCCGCGTCCTGGACCTCGGGCTCAACGACGACGGCAGTCTGCAGACCCCGGCCGGGGACGAGGGCCGCCGCTGGGCCGGCTGGTACGACCGCAGCGCCGCGCCCGACGACCCCGGCACCGCCGTGATGGTCGGCCACCACGACACCCCAAGCGGCCGCGGCGTCTTCCACGACCTCGGCGACCTGCGCCCGGCCGACACGGTCGCCGTCACCCACCGCGACGGCAGCCGGGCCCGCTTCGCGGTCACCCGGGACCTCCGCGTCCCAGGGCGCTCGCGGCCCACCGGGCCTGGTCCACCGGCGCCGGAGCCCCCACCCGGCGCCTGATCACGTGCACCCGCGGCCACGGTGACAGCGTGACCGTCGACGCCACCGCCGTCCCTCCCTCCTGACGCCCCCGCACGGCGGCCGTCTCCGCGGGCGGCGAACTTTCGTGCGGGTCCTACGGCGCATGAGGCAGCATGGCGGCATGCCTGCTCTCACCCGTGCCGAGGCCGAGACCCGCGCCCGGCTCCTCGACGTCCACACCTACGCCGTCGACCTGGACCTGACCCGTGGTGACGACGTGTTCGGCTCCACCACCGTCATCCGCTTCACCGCCCTCGCCGACGGCGACACCTTCGCCGAGCTCAAGCCCGCCACGCTGCACCGCGCGGTGCTCGACGGCCACGCACTCGACCCGGCCGCCCTGGACGACAACCGGCTGCCCCTCACCGGCCTCACGGCAGGCCCGCACGAGCTGCGGATCGAGGCCGACATGCGCTACTCGCGCACCGGGGAGGGCATGCACCGCTTCACCGACCCGGCGGACGGCGAGACGTACCTGTACACCCAGCTCTTCCTGGACGACGTCCAGCGCGTCGCCGCGGCCTTCGACCAGCCCGACCTCAAGGCCGTCTTCGAGGTCACCGTCACCGCACCGCCCGCCTGGACCGTCCTCGGCAACGGCGTCGCCGAGCGCACCGGCGAGGCCGAGGGCCACTGGCGGATCGCGCCGACCCCGCGCATCAGCACCTACCTGCTCGCGGTCGCCGCCGGCCCCTGGCACTCGGTGCGCACCGAGCACGCCGGCCTGCCCTTCGGCCTGCACTGCCGGCGCTCGCTGGCGCCCCATCTCGACGCCGACGTCGAGGAGCTCTTCGACATCACCCGGCGCTGCTTCGACCGCTACCACGAACTGTTCGCGGAGCCCTACCCCTTCGACTCCTACGACCAGGCCTTCGTCCCCGAGTTCAACGCGGGCGCGATGGAGAACCCGGGCCTGGTCACGTTCCGCGACGAGATGGTCTTCCGGTCCGCCGTCACCGACGCCGAGCGGCAGACCCGCGGCATGGTCGTCGCCCACGAGATGGCGCACATGTGGTTCGGCGACCTGGTCACGCTGCGCTGGTGGGACGACATCTGGCTGAACGAGTCCTTCGCCGAGTACATGGGCTACCAGGTGCTCTCCGAGGCCACCCGCTTCACCGGAACCTGGACCGACTTCGCCGTCGCCCGGAAGGGCTGGGGCTACGACGCCGACCAGCGCCCCTCCACCCACCCCGTCGCCCCCGATCCCGAGGCCGTCCCCGACACCGCGTCGGCGCTGCTCAACTTCGACGGCATCTCGTACGCCAAGGGCGCCTCCGCCCTGCGCCAGCTCGTGACATGGCTCGGCCGCAAGGACTTCCTCGCCGGCATCAACGAGCACTTCTCCCGGCACCGGTTCGGCAACGCCGCCCTCGCCGACTTCATCGACTCCCTCGCCTCCGCCACCGACCGCGACGTGCACGCCTGGGCCGACCGCTGGCTGCGCACCACCGGAGTCGACACCCTCACCCCGGTCCCGGCCGAGGCCGACGGCGGCTGGCGCCTCGAGGTGGTCCGCGCCGGCGAGCGCCCGCACCGCATCGCCGTCGCCGCGTACGACCGCGAGACCATTCACCCAGACCCGGCGCGGCTCGTGCTGCGCGAGCGCTTCGAGACCGACGTCCCCGCCGGCGCCGAGGCCGGCGCGACACGGCCCGGTCCGCGCCCGGACCTGGTGCTGCTCAACGACCAGGACCTGACGTACGCCAAGATCCGCTTCGACGCCGGGTCCTGGGACACCCTCGTCCAGCGCCTCGGCGGTCTTCCCGACCCGCTCGCACGGGCCCTGGTCTGGAACGCCGCCCGCGACCTCGTGCGCGACGGCGAACTTCCGCCGGCCGCCTACCTGGACGTGGCCCGCGCCCACCTGCCGCACGAGACCGACGTCGCCGTGGTGCAGGGCGTGCTCGGCTTCGCCCGGGTCCAGATCACCGACCGCTACCTGCCCGCCGGGCAGCGGCCCGCGGCCCTCGCCGTACTGGAGGCCCTCGCCCGCGACCTGCTCCGCCACGAGGACCCCGGCATGCGGCTCACCGCCGCCCGTGAACTGATCACCGCCGTCACCGACGCCGCCGAACTGCGCGGCTGGCTCACCGCCGGAACCCTGCCGGACGGGCCGCCGCTCGACCCCGAGCTGCGCTGGCAGATCCTCACCCGGCTCGCCGTCCTGGGCGCGGCCGACCGCGCGGACATCGACGCCGAACTCGAACGCGACCCCAGCGCCACCGGCCGGGAGGGCGCCGCGCGCTGCCGGGCCGCGCTGCCCGACCCGGAGGCCAAGCGGGAGGCGTGGACCTCGATGTTCGAGGACGACACGCTCTCCAACTACCTGTTCAACGCCACCGCCCAGGGCTTCTGGCAGCCCGAGCAGCTCGGCCTCCTCGGCGACTGGGTGCCGCGCTACTACCCGGCCGCCGTCGCCCTCGCCGCCCGCCGGGGACCCGCCCTGGCCGACGCCGCCGGCCGCTGGGCCTTCCCCGGCCCCGTCGTCGAGGCCTCCGTCCTCGATCTCGGCGAGGCCTGCCTCCGCACCGCCGACCCCGCTCCCACCCCCGCCCTGCGGCGCAAGCTCGTCGACCAGCTCGACGACCTGGCCCGCGCCCTGCGCGTGCGGGGCGCATGACCGCTCACTTTGGTGCGCGGGGGCGCCCGACCGGCCCTCGCCCCCGCGCACGGCAGTGACACCGATCCCGATGAGGGGGACTTCACAGGCGGGGCAGCATCCCCGCAGCGGCGGCGTCGTTACGCAGTCCGGACTGCGCGGGTGGGTCGCGCGGCGGTGATCGCTGTGTTCTCGGAGGGTGCCAGGACGTGTCACCTCAGCTCGCCGGCGGCAGGGGAGGGCCGGGCCGGCTGCAACCGTTGCTGGGGGTGGTGCTGGACGCGCTCGCGCAGGGTGCCGCGCGGCGCGCGGGACCCCTGCCCGCGGGCGGACCGTGGGCAGTGGCCTCGCGGGCCGCGGAGGCACTGGGCGAGGTGCTGCCGGAGCACGGTACGGGGGCCGAGGAGGCCCTGCGGACGCTGGTGCGGCTGGCCGCCGAAGGCGCCGCGGACCCGGCGGAGCCGTTCTGCGTCGCGCATCTGCACTGCCCGCCGCTGGCGGTGGCCGTGGCTGCCGACCTGGCCGCGAGCGCGCTGAATCCGTCGATGGACTCCTGGGACCAGGCCCCGGCGGCGACCGCCCTGGAGGCGGCGGTGACGGCGGCGCTGGCACGGCTCGTGCACCCCGCGGCGGCGGCGCCCGACGCCCTGATCACCACCGGCGGTACCGAGTCCAACCAGCTCGCGCTGCTGCTCGCCCGCGAACGCGCCCCCGGTGTGCGGATCGTGACCGGGGCCAACGTCCACCACAGCGTGCCCCGCGCCGCATGGCTGCTGGGGCTGCCGGAGCCGGTCGTCCTGGACACCCCCGCCGGGGTGCTCGATCCCGCGCGGGCACGCACCGCGCTCGCCGCCGTCACGGGCCCGGCCCTGCTCGTCGCCACGGCCGGGACCACCGACACCGGGGCCGTCGACCCGCTGCCCGAACTCGCCCGGGCCGCACGGGAGTACGGCGCCGGGCTGCATGTGGACGCGGCCTACGGCGGCCCCCTGCTGTTCAGTGACCGGGAGGCGCCGCGGCTGGCCGGGCTGGCGGAGGCCGGCACCGTCACCCTGGACCTGCACAAGCTCGGCTGGCAGCCCGTCGCGGCGGGCGTGCTCGCCGTGCGCGAGGGGGAGTGGCTGCGTCCGCTGGCGCACCAGGCGGACTATCTCAACGCCGCCGACGACACCGAGGCCGGCTTCCCCGATCTGCTCGGCCGCTCGCTGCGCACCACGCGCCGCCCGGATGTGCTGAAGATCGCCGTGACGCTGCGCGCCCTCGGCAGGCAGGGCCTGGGCGGGCTCGTGGACACCGTCTGCGACCGGGCCCGCGAGCTCGCCGGCCTGGTGGAGCGGCATCCGGACCTCACCCTGTACGCCCGCCCCGCGATCAGCACCGTGCTGCTGCGCCCCACCGGGGCCGACGACGAAGCCGTCGCCGCGATCCGGCGCCGGCTGATGCTCGACGGACGGGCGGTCCTCGGCCGGGCCCGCGCCGGCGGACGCCTGTGGCTCAAGGCGACCCTCCTCAACCCGGCGCAGGCCGCCGGCGACCTCGAGGCACTCCTCGCGCTCGTGTGCGCGACCCATCAGGAAGGCAGCACCTCCGATGACCGTGGCTGAAGACGCCGAGTACACCCCGCACACCGAGTACACCCCGCACACCGAGTACACCCCGCACACCGAGCACACCGCACACGCCGCCTACGCCCAAGAGACCGCGCCGTACGCCGAGCAGCCCTACGACCTGCTCGGCATCGGCATCGGGCCGTTCAACCTGTCCCTGGCCGCCCTCGCCGACGGCGTCCCGTACCTCAGTGCCGCCTTCTACGACCAGGAGCCTGCCTTCCACTGGCACCCCGGGCTGCTGATCGAGGGCGCGACCCTCCAAGTGCCCTTCCTGGCCGACCTGGTGAGCCTCGCCGACCCCTCCAGCCGCTGGTCCTTCCTGAACTGGCTGAAAGCCCGTGAGCGGCTGTTCCCGTTCTACTTCGCCGAGCGCTTCCATGTGCACCGCGCCGAGTACGACGCCTACTGCCGCTGGGTCGCCGAGTCGCTGACCAGCACCCATTTCGGCCACCAGGTCGACTCCGTCCGCTGGAACCCGGGCCGCGGCCTGTTCGAGGTCGGCCACACCCGGTTCGGCGCCGACGGAAAGGCCGGGTCGGCGGGCCTCAGCCACGCCCGCAACCTCGTCCTCGGCATCGGCTCCCAGCCGTACGTCCCCGAGGCGCTGCGCCCGCTCACCGATGTGTCGGTGGTGCCGGTCGTGCACTCCGCGGACTACCTGGCACACCGCGACCGGCTGCTGGCCGCCGGCCACGTCACGGTCGTCGGCGCCGGACAGTCCGGTGCCGAGGTCTTCCTCGACCTGCTGCGCGCCCGTCCCGCCGGGGGCGAGCGGCTGACGTGGATCGCGCGCAGTCCCGCCTTCGCGCCGATGGAGTACAGCAAGCTCGGCCTGGAGCAGTTCACCCCCGACTACGCGCGCTTCTTCCACGGCCTGGCCGAGCCGGTGCGCGACGGCCTGCTGCCCCGGCAGTGGCAGTTGCACCGGGCCGTCGACCACGGCACCCTCGCCGCCATCCACGACGAGCTCTACCGCCGCTCCCTCGGCGGCTGGCCGGACGTCGTCCTCACCCCCGGTGTCACCGTGCGCACCGCGGGACGGATGGGCCTGGGCGCCGTCGAACTCCACCTGGAGCACCAGGAGCAGGGCACCCGCACCCGGATGGTCACCAACGCCGTGGTGCTCGCCACCGGCTACCGCGAGCGGCCCACCGACAGGCTGCTCGCGGCCCTGGACCCGTACATCCGCCACGACGCGGCGGGCCGGCCCCGGATCGACGAGCAGCACCGGATCGTGCTGGACCCGGCGGTCGGCGGATCGGTGTACGTGCAGAACGCGGACCGCCACTCCCACGGTGTCGGTGCCCCCGACCTGGGCCTGGCCGCGTGGCGCTCGGCGGTCATCCTCAACTCCGTGACGGGCAAGGAGCCCTATCCGCTCCCCGCCCGCACGGCCTTCACGACATACGGCCTGAACTCGGTCACTGCGCCGGTCAGCGAGATCCCTTCCGCACGGCTCGCAGGTATTCGCGGTTCATAGCGGCGATCGACGGCAGCGGGATGCCCTTGGGGCAGGCCGTGGCGCACTCACCGGTGTTGGTGCAGCCGCCGAAGCCCTGGTCGTCCATGGCGGCGACCATGTTCAGCACCCGGGTCTCCCGCTCCGGACCACCCTGCGGCAGCACATTGAGGTGGTTGACCTTGGCGGAGGTGAAGAGCATCGCCGAGCCGTTGGGGCAGGCCGCCACGCAGGCCCCGCAGCCGATGCACTCCGCGTGCTCGAAGGCGAGGTCGGCGGCCGCCTTGGGGACGGCCGTCGCGTGCGCCTCGGGCGCGCTGCCGGTCGGCACCGAGATGTACCCGCCGGCCTGGATCACCCGGTCGAAGGCCGAGCGGTCCACGACCAGGTCCTTGACCACCGGGAAGGCGGCGGCCCGCCACGGCTCGACGTCGACGGTGTCGCCGTCCTCGAAGTGCCGCATGTGCAGCTGGCAGGTGGTGGTCCGCTCAGGTCCGTGCGCCTGCCCGTTGATGACCATGCCGCAGGCGCCGCAGATGCCCTCGCGGCAGTCGTGGTCGAAGGCGACGGGCTCGTCGCCGGCGAGGATCAGTTCCTCGTTGAGGACGTCGAGCATCTCCAGGAACGACATGTCGGGACTGATGTCCTCGACGCGGTAGGTGACCATGGCGCCGTCCTCCTGCGAGGACCGCTGGCGCCAGATGCGCAGGGTGAGGTTCACGCGTAGCTCCGCTGGGTGGGGTGTACGTAGTCGAAGGTGAGCGCCTCCTTGTGGAGCACCGGCGCGCCGTCGTCGCCGGGGTACTCCCAGGCGGCGGCGTACGAGAACCTCTCGTCGTCGCGCAGCGCCTCCCCTTCGGGGGTCTGGCTGTCCTCGCGGAAGTGGCCGCCGCAGGACTCGGCGCGGTGCAGTGCGTCCAGGCACATCAGCTCGGCCAGCTCGAGGAAGTCCGCGACCCGGTTGGCCTTCTCCAGGGACTGGTTGAACTCCTCGCCGCTGCCGGGCACCTTGATGCGGCGCCAGAACTCCTCGCGCAGTGCGGGGATGCGCTCCATCGCCTTGCGCAGGCCGCTCTCGGTGCGGGCCATGCCGCACTCGTCCCACAGCAGCTCGCCGAGCTCGCGGTGGAAGGAGTCCGGGGTGCGGTCGCCGTCCACGGACAGCAGCAGGTTCAGCCGGTCCTCGACCTCCGCGACGGCCTCGGCGACGGCCGGGTGGTCCGGGGCGACCGCCTCGTGGGGGCCGCGCGCCAGGTAGTCGTTGATCGTGGCGGGCAGCACGAAGTAGCCGTCGGCCAGGCCCTGCATCAGGGCGCTGGCGCCGAGCCGGTTGGCGCCGTGGTCGGAGAAGTTGGCCTCGCCGATCGCGAACAGGCCGGGGACCGTGGTCTGGAGGTCGTAGTCCACCCACAGGCCGCCCATCGTGTAGTGCACGGCGGGGTAGATCCGCATCGGCCGGGTGTACGGGTCCTCGGCGGTGATCCGCTCGTACATCTCGAAGAGGTTGCCGTACTTCGCCTCCACCTCGGCGCGGCCCAGGCGGGCGATCGCGTCGGCGAAGTCCAGGTAGACGCCCTGGCCGCCGGGGCCGACGCCGCGGCCCTCGTCGCAGACGTTCTTGGCGGCGCGCGAGGCGATGTCACGGGGGACCAGGTTGCCGAAGGAGGGGTAGATCCGCTCCAGGTAGTAGTCCCGCTCGTCCTCGGGGATCTCGTGCGGCGGGCGGTCGTCGCCCTTGGCCTTCGGCACCCAGATGCGGCCGTCGTTGCGCAGCGACTCGCTCATCAGGGTCAGCTTCGACTGGTGGTCGCCCGAGCGCGGGATGCAGGTGGGGTGGATCTGCGTGAAGCAGGGGTTGGCGAAGTACGCGCCCCGGCGGTGCGCCCGCCAGATGGCGGTCGCGTTGGAGCCCTTGGCGTTGGTCGACAGGTAGAAGACGTTGCCGTAGCCGCCGCTCGCCAGCACCACGGCGTCGCCCAGGTGCACCGAGATCTCGCCGCTGACCAGGTCGCGGGCCACGATGCCGCGGGCCCGGCCGTCCACCACGACCAGGTCCAGCATCTCGGTGCGGGCGTGCAGTTCCACGTTCCCCGCGTCGATCTGCCGGGACAGCGCCTGGTAGGCGCCGAGCAGCAGCTGCTGGCCCGTCTGGCCGCGGGCGTAGAAGGTCCTGGAGACCTGTACGCCGCCGAAGGAGCGGGTGTCCAGCAGGCCGCCGTACTCGCGGGCGAAGGGCACGCCCTGGGCCACGCACTGGTCGATGATCTGCAGCGACACCTCGGCGAGGCGGTGCACATTGGACTCGCGGGCCCTGAAGTCGCCGCCCTTGACGGTGTCGTAGAACAGGCGGTGCACGCTGTCGCCGTCGTTGCGGTAGTTCTTCGCCGCGTTGATGCCGCCCTGGGCGGCGATCGAGTGCGCCCGGCGCGGCGAATCCTGGTAGCAGAACTGCACGACGTGGTAGCCCTGTTCGGCCAGCGTCGCCCCCGCGGAGCCGCCCGCCAGGCCCGTGCCGACGACGATGACCTTGTGCTTGCGCCGGTTGGCCGGGTTGACGAGCTTCGCCTCGAACTTGCGGCGGCTCCAGCGCTCCTCGATGGGCGCGGAGGGCGCCTTGGTGTCGGCGATCGGCTCGCCCTCGCGATACTGCATGGTCAGTCCACCAATCCGGTCATCACGGCGACGGGTACCAGGACGAATCCCGCGGTCAGCACCAGCGCCAGCACGTTCGCGGTGGCCTTCAGGGCCCGGTCGCTGCGCTTGGTGACCGCCCCGAGGGTCTGCGCCGCGCTCCAGAACCCGTGCCTGACGTGCAGGCCGAGGGCGAGCATCGCCACGATGTAGACGACGTTCACCCACCACAGCCGGAAGTCGGCCACCACGTTCTCGTAGGGGTGCTCCGCCTGGCCGCGCGGGTTCACGGTCAGCGTCGTCAGGTCGAGGATGTGCCACACGATGAAGAGGCCGAGGATCACCCCGCCCCAGCGCATCGTCCGTGTCGCGTAGCTCGCGCGCGGCCGTGTGTGCGCGTACTTCGCCGGGCGCGCCCTGATGTCGCGCCTGCTGAGCTGGTAGGCGGCCACGCCGTGCAGGACGACCGCGGCCACCAGGCCCGTCCGCTGGATGTACAGGTACCAGCCGTTGTGCAGGGCCGGCTCGCCGATGGTGCGCAGCCATGCCGCGTACCCGTTGAACTCCGTGGGGCCGAAGAAGATCTTCAGATTGCCCACCATGTGCGCGACCAGGAACAGCAGCATGATCACGCCGGTCGCGGCCATGACCGCCTTCTTGCCCACGGTCGAGCCCCACAGCGCCCGCACCGCGGACGGTCGCACCGCTCTCGTCGCCAAAGCCATGCGGCTGACGCTAGATCCCGGCGCATTGAAAGGTCCAAGACGAGTTCGGGCTCGTTTCGATAGGTCTGTCCTATCGTCGATTGGCGTGTCGATTACCGTGGGCAGCGTGCAGCTGCAACAACTCGTCTACTTCCTGGCCGTCACCGACGCCCGGCACTTCACCCGGGCCGCCGAGCGCGTCCACGTGGCCCAGCCCTCGCTGTCGCAGCAGATCAAGGCCCTGGAGCGGGAACTCGGCGCGGAACTGTTCAGCCGGGCCCGGGGCAACATCGCGCTCACCGACGCGGGGGAGGCGCTGCTGCCGATCGCCCGGCGCATCGTCGCGGACACCGAGGCCGCCACGCAGGAGGTCCAGGAACTGGTCCAGCTGCGCCGCGGGCGGGTGCGCCTCGGGGCCACGCCGAGCCTGTGCACCGGCCTGCTCCCCGACGTGCTGCGCGACTTCCACACCCGCTACCCGGGCATCCGGCTGGTCGTGGAGGAGGGCGGCTCCCGCGACCTGGTCAGGGAGCTGGCCTCCGGCAGTCTGGACCTGGCACTGATCGTGCTGCCCCTGCAGAGCCACGACCCGGCGCTGGACGCCACCCCGCTGCTGCACGAGGACCTGGTCGTGGTCACCGCGGCCGACGCGCCGCCGCCCTGGCCGGGGCCCCGGGTCGCCGTGGCCGATCTGCGGGACCAGCCCCTGGTGATGTTCCGCCGCGGCTACGACCTGCGGGAACTGACCGTCGGCGCGTGCCGGGCGGCAGGCTTCGAGCCCCTCCTCGCGATCGAGGGCGGCGAGATGGACGCCGTCCTCGGCTTCGTCGAGGCGGGGCTCGGCCACGCCGTCGTGCCCAGCATGGTCGCCGGGCGCCGCCCGCGGCTGCGGACGACGCTCTTCACGGCACCGGGGCTGCAACGCACCGTCGCCCTCGCCCACCGCAAGGACGCCGAACCGCCGCGTGCCGCCCGCGAACTGCGCCGGGTGCTGCTGGAGCACGTACAGGACAGGGACTGCCCATCCCGGCAGACGCGGCGGCGGGACTGACGGATCAGAACACCGGCACGCCCTCGCGGGTCAGCTTCCAGTCCTCGCCGGCGAACCGCGCCGGGTCGATGGTGCCGGTCGCCTCGACGTAGTTGATGATCGTGTTCCGGATCTCCTCGGAGTTCGCCCACACCTGCGGCGCGGAGGCGACACCGGGGAAGTTGCCGCCGCCGTTGGCACGGTAGTTGTTCACGGCGAACACAAAGCGC
This sequence comes from Streptomyces sp. RLA123, assembly GCF_056270165.1. Lineage (NCBI taxonomy): Bacteria > Bacillati > Actinomycetota > Actinomycetes > Kitasatosporales > Streptomycetaceae > Streptomyces > Streptomyces sp. RLA123. The sequence goes on from NZ_JBWDOR010000003.1 coordinate 5,925,736, forward strand.
GCGGACTCGTCGATGGGCGCGCCCTCGAAGCGCACCTGCGAGACACGCGAGCCGGCCGGCCTGGCGATGTCGATCTCGTAGCTGACACCACTGACCACGTCGTAGTTGTAGTCCGGGGTGTTGCCGGCATTTGTCAGCTTCGACACGTCGACCGGGGCGCCGGCCGGGGTCTGCACGAAGTAGTTCGCGGAGAACTCCAGGTACGCCTTGATCTGGGCACCGGTCAGGACGCGGGCCTCCAGCGTGTTCTCGAACACGTACAGGCCGGCCACGTCGCGCAGGGTGACCCGGCCCGCCGGGATGGCGGCCGTGCGGGAGAAGCACGCGGCCTGCGACAGCACCGGCAGGGCGGCGTACTCGGTGCCCGCCAGCGCGGCCTTGACCGTCTCGGCCTGCACGTGGTTGATGAAGTCGATGATCGGGGTGTCCTTGTACGGGGACTCGGTGGCCGACATCGCGGCGGCGGAGTCGCCGATCACCTGGTTCACGTAGGTGACGACCTTCGCGTGCTCGTCGCGCAGCAGCCCGACGATCTCCGGGTCCTCCTCGACCGTGTTGGAGTTGAGCACGGACGCGCCGACCGTGACGACCTCCCAGGCGCCGCCCACCCTCTCCATCTCGAAGTCGAAGACGGTCAGCCGCTGGCCCCACTTGGACGGCTCGGACAGCACCACGCCCTGGCCGGTCTGCTTGTTGGCCACCACGTACTCGGGGATCTCGCTGTGCGCGTGGCCCACGAGGATCGCGTCGATGCCCGGCACCCGCTCGGCCACCAGTGCCGCCGCGTTCTCCACGTACGGCAGCTGGTCACCCCAGGAGGAGGTGCCCGAGGTGCCGCTGTGCGCCGAGACGATCACCACGTCGGCGCCCATCGCGCGCAGCCGCGGCACGTACGCGGCCGCCTGCTCCTCCAGGCCCGGGAACGTCATCTTCCCCTGGACGTTGCCCTTGTCCCAGATCGCGATGCCTGGGTTGGTCAGGCCCAGGACGGCCACCGTCACGTCCGGCGCGCCCTGCACCCGCATCCGGTGGAGGGAGTACGGCGCGAAAGCGGGCTGCCCGGTCTTCGCGTCCAGGGCGTTGGCGCCCAGCAGCGGGAACTTGCACTGGTGCTCGAACTCGCGCAGCAGCGGGATGCCGTAGTTGAACTCGTGGTTGCCGAGGGCCGCCGCGTCGTAATCCATCGCGTTCATGGCCTGGGCCATCGGGTGCTTGGGGCCGTGCTTCGCGGTGATCGGGTCGACCCGGGCGTAGTAGTACGACAGCTGGGTGCCCTGGATGGTGTCGCCCGCGTCGATCAGCAGGACGTTGCGGCGGCCCTTGGCGGCCCGCTGCTGCTTGACCAGCGTGGAGATCTTGGCGAGGCCGACGTCGTTGTGCGGCTTGTCGTCGAACTCGGCGTCGGTGAAGTAGTCCCAGTTGAAGACGTTGCCGTGCAGGTCCGTGGTGCCGAGGACACTGAACGAGTAGCGCTCGGGCTCCTCCGGCTTGTGGCTCCTTGCCTGGGCGGGAGCCGCCGTGGCCAGTGCGCCTGCCGCACCGGTCAGCGCGAGCCCCGCCCCGGTGACGGCGGAGCGGTTGAGGAAGTCCCTGCGGTTGAGCGGCATACGTCGGCTCCCGTTGGTTGACGGAACGATGGGCGACTCTCTGCGGTAACGCGCGTAGATTCTGACCCAGGCACTACACCCCGCAACACCCCCGCGACGTTGCGATCAGATGACTCGTCAGCGAGGCCACGCCCTGAGACAGTGGGACGCATGACGAACGAAGCGGCCAGGACGTACCCGACCCCCGAGGTCCCGCACGTGGGCGTCCGGGGCGAGGCGACCCTCGAGGTCGAGCCCGAACTCGCCCGGATCGCCGTCACCGTCAGCGCCCGCGGCACGGACCGCCGCGGCACCCTGGACGGCCTCGGCGCGCGCAACGCCCAGGTGCTGGAACTGGCCAAGGGCTACGGCGAGGCGGTCGACAAGCTGGAGACCGGCGCCTTCGTGATCACCCCGGAGCTGCGCGAGCGCCGCCGCGGGGAGCGGATCCGGGCCTACCACGGCAGTGTTCGCATCGGCGTCACCCTCACCGACTTCACCGCCCTGGGCGAACTCACCACCCGCCTGGCCGACCTCGACCTCACCCGCGTCGACGGCCCCTGGTGGTCCCTGCGCCCGGACTCCCCGGCCTACCGCGCGGCCCGGCAGCTGGCCGTGCGCGACGCCGTGCAGCGCGCCCGCGAGTACGCCGAGGCGCTCGGCGCGCGGCTGCTCGCCCTGGTCGAACTGGCCGACGAGGGCATGCAGCAGACGCTCCCCTTCCCGGGCCGCCCGGCGATGCGGGCCGCCGCCTTCGCCGCCGCGCCGGGCGGCGCGGAGGACATGGCCCAGGCCCTCGACATGGAGCCGGCGCAACAGAGCGTGTACGCCCAGGTCACGGCGCACTTCACGATGACGGCCCCGGACCTGTCGGCCTAGCCGCGGGATCCGGCCCCGGGGGGCGTTGGACGCGGGGGCGACGCGGCCATTGTCGCCATGTGCGCTGTTCACGGCGACATCACCCCGAATGCCGCGTACGTCTGTTCATCGGTTGTCGGCAAGCGTTAATCACGGCGACGTTGGACAGTCGCCTTGCGCGGGCTCTCTACTGTGAAGTAGGTCATAGGCTCCCCCCATGCGCCGAGCAAAAATCGTCTGCACCCTCGGGCCCGCCACCGACGGCTACGACCAGATCAAGGCTCTGGTCGAGGCCGGGATGGACGTCGCCCGCCTGAACATGAGCCATGGCTGCCTCGCCGATCACGAAGAGCGGTACCAGCGCGTGCGCAAGGCCTCCGACGAGAACGGCCGCAGCGTCGGGATCCTCGCGGACCTTCAAGGCCCGAAGATCCGCCTGGGACGTTTCGCCGAAGGACCCGTACTCCTTGAACGTGGTGACGAGTTCACGATCACCACCGAGGAGGTCCAGGGAGACCGGCTGATGTGCGGCACGACGTACGCGGGTCTCGCCGGCGACGTCACGCGCGGTGAGCGCATCCTCGTCGACGACGGCCGGGTCACCCTCGAGGTCACTGAGGTCGACGGCCCCCACGTCCGCACCATGTGCATCGAGGGCGGCCTGATCTCCGACCACAAGGGGCTGAACCTCCCCGGCGTCGCCGTGTCCGTGCCGGCCCTGTCAGAGAAGGACGTGACCGACCTGCGCTGGGCGCTGCGCACCGGGGTCGACATCATCGCGCTCTCCTTCGTGCGCAGCGGGCGGGACGCCGAGGAAGTGCTGCGGATCATGCGCGAGGAGGACCGCCGGGTCCCCGTCATCGCCAAGATCGAGAAGCCTCAGGCGGTGGAGAATCTGGAGGAGATCGTCGCCGCCTTCGATGGCATCATGGTTGCCCGCGGCGACCTCGGCGTCGAGATGCCGCTGGAGGCCGTCCCCCTGGTCCAGAAGCGCGCGGTGAGCCTCGCCCGGCGCAACGCCAAGCCGGTGATCGTGGCGACCCAGATGCTGGAGTCGATGATCGAGTCCTCCCGGCCCACCCGCGCCGAGGCCTCCGACGTCGCGAACGCGGTCATGGACGGCGCGGACGCGGTGATGCTGTCCGGCGAGACCAGTGTCGGCAAGCACCCCGTCGAGACGGTGAAGACCATGAGCCGGATCGTCGCCTCCGCCGAGGAGGACATGCTCGCGGGCGGCCTGCCGCCGCTGACCGAGCAGAACAAGCCGCGTACCCAGGGCGGTGCCGTCGCCCGCGCGGCGGCCGAGATCGGGGACTTCCTGGACGCCAAGTACCTGGTGGCGTTCACCCAGTCCGGCGACACCGTCCGCCGGCTGTCCCGCTACCGCTCGCCGATCCCCGTCCTGGCCTTCACCCCCGAGCCGGCGACCCGCTCGCAGCTCAGCCTCACCTGGGGGGTGGAGACCTTCATCGGGCCGGTGGTGCAGACGACCGACGAGATGATCCAGCAGGTCGACGAGCAACTGCTGCGGATCGGCCGCTGCCAGAAGGGCGACACCGTGGTCATCACGGCCGGCTCGCCCCCCGGCGTGCCGGGCTCCACCAACCTCGTGCGGGTGCACCACATCGGCGAGGACGACTCGCCTTCGGGCCGCTGACGGCGGGCTGCCGGCCGCGTGCGGCAGCCGGTGGCGCGACGTCCCGCGGAAGACAGCGCGTCAGGCGGGGAACCAGCGGGAGCCGGTTCCCCGCCTGACGCACTGTCCGTCAGGTCTGACGGGCCTTGCCGGTCAGCCGGCCTGGCCGGAGGCGGTGGCGCCCTCGGTCTCCGTGGAGGAGGGGGAAGGCGATCCGCCGGGCGTCTCCGTCGCGCAGGGGTCCGGCGAACCGGTCGGCGACGAGGTGTCCGTGGGCGTGGGAGTCGCGCCGTCCGTGGGCGACGCGGAGCCGCTCGGACAGGTCGGCGACGTGGGGTCCGTCGGCGTGTCCGTCGGATCCGTGGTGGGGCCACCGGTGGTCGGATCGCCGGTGGTCGGATCGCCGGTGGGCGAGGCCGGACCGGTCGGCGAGGTGCCGCCGGTGGGCGTCGGGGTGCCGATCGTGCCGCTGGACGACGACGTGGGCCGCGGCGACTTGGTGGGCCGGGGCGAGGCCGGTCCGGTCGGCCAGGCCGACGGAGACGGCGACCAGGAGGGGAAGGGCTGCGGGGTGGCTGTCGGCACGGTCTCCGGCGTGTCGCTGCCGGCGCCCCCGATGTCCGGGAGCGAGACGACGCCGCTCTTGCGGAAGTGGGCGTACCAGGCCAGCACGGTGTTCAGGTACTCCTCGGAGTGGTTGTACCCGAGGATGGCCTGGTGGAGGTTGCTCTCCACCGACATGTCACGGTTGCCCGCGCACAGGTATCGGCCGGCGGCCAGTGCCGCGTCAAATATGTTGTTCGGGTTGGCCACCCCGTCGCCGTTGCCGTCGGCGCCCCAGGTCTGCCAGGTCTGCGGGATGAACTGCATCGGGCCGACCGCGCGGTCGTGGACGCTGTCCCCGTCCCACGTGCCGTGGTCGGTGTCGGTGATGTTCGCGAAGCCCGCACCGTTCAGGACCGGACCGAGGATCGGGGAGATCGTGGTGCCCTCGGAGTCCACGTTGCCGCCGCGCGCCTGGTTGGACTCCACCTGGCCGATCGCGGCCAGCAGTTCCCAGCGCATGTTGCAGCCCGGGTCGCTGGCGGCGAGCGCCACCTCGGCCCGGCGGTACGCCTCCAGCACCGTCGCCGGCAGCCCCGAGCCGTCGGTGGCCACGTTGCCCGTGCCTGCGCCGGTACCGGTGCCGGGCAGCGTGGACGTGCCGGGCGCGGGCGTGTTGAGCGGCGGGAGCGCGGTGAAGTAGTCCGGCGAGCCACCGTCGATGGGGTCGCCCGGCGGGGGCGTGACAGGGGCACCCGAGCTGGTGTTGATGATCTGCGGGAACGCCGCGGACTGGGAGCCCGTCAGCGCCGCCATGGCCGCGGCGGCCACCGCTGTGCCTGCGACTCCCCTGCGGATTCGCCGTCCGTACCGCGCTCGCATATGGGCTGCCCCTCCCGAAACCGAGTTGCGCGTCTCCCTGCGCGACAACCCTGGTGACCCTACGGCAACTTCCTGAACGGAGCTACCGTCCAAAGCGCCGCATACTGATCTGACAGACATGTTTCGGAAGGAGGTCGCATGCCGTTCACGATCAGCCACGCCCTGGCGGTGCTCCCCGGCCTGCGGCAGGACCGCGACGGCACCCCGCGCGGCCGTGGCCCGCTGGTCGCCGCGGCTCTGATCGCGGGCTCCTTCGCCCCGGACGTCCCCTACTTCGCCGACTCGCTGGTCTCCGGTGTGTACGGCTACGGCACGTTCACCCACGCGCCGCCGGGCCTGGTCACCGCGGACCCGCTCATCGCGGCGGCGCTGGCCGGTGGCTGGCTGCTGCTGCGCGAACCGGTCGTGGCACTCCTGCCCGAACGGTCGCGGGACCGCGTCGCGGTGCTCACGGGATGCGGTGACCGGCGCCGGCCCACCGTGCGTTCCGCCGCCGCCTTCTGGGTCTCGGCCGCGGCCGGGGCCGTGACCCACGTCGTCTGGGACGCGTTCACCCACCACGACCGCTGGGGCGTCCGCCTGCTGCCGGTGCTGAACCAGCAGGTGCACGGCACACCGCTGCACAAGTACGCGCAGTACGGCAGCTCCGCCGTGGCGCTGGTGGTGCTGGCCGGGTACGCGGTCCGCGCGCTGCACGCCGTGCCGGGACCGCAGCCGCGGCCCGCGGGAGCGCCGGAGCGGGCCGAAAACCGGCGTCAAGGGCTGCCGCGGCTCTCCCGGCGGGTCCGCGGCATCGTTTTGGCCGCGATCGGGACCACCACGGTCGCCGCGGCCGCCGTGCGCGCCGGGCAGTGGTACCGGGCCACCGGTGACGCCTTCGGGATCATCCCGTCCGGGCTCTTCGGCGCCGGCGCCGGCCTGGCCCTGGCCGCCACGGCCTACGCCGGTGCGGTGCGTCTGGCGCACCGCACCGGGGGCGGGACGGCTCAGTGGGCCGCGGACTCCCAGTCCGTACCGACGCCCACCGAGACATCCAGCGGGGCCCGCAGGGGATAGGCGGCGGCCATCTCGCGGCGCACGAGCTCCTCCACGGCGGCCCGCTCGCCCGGAGCCACCTCCAGCACGATTTCGTCGTGCACCTGGAGCAGCATCCGCGACCGCAGCCCCTCCGCGGTCAGCGCCGAGGCGACCTTCAGCATCGCGATCTTGACGATGTCGGCTGCCGAGCCCTGGATCGGCGCGTTCAGCGCCATGCGCTCGGCCATCTCGCGGCGCTGCCGGTTGTCGCTGTTCAGGTCCGGCAGATAACGCCGGCGGCCCATCAGCGTCTCGGTGTAACCCGTCACCCGGGCCTCCTCCACCACGCGCTGGAGATAGTCCCGCACCCCGCCGAACCGCTCGAAGTAGGTGTCCATCAGACCGCGCGCCTCCGCCGCCTCGATGCTCAGCTGCCCCGACAGACCGAACGCCGACAGCCCGTACGCCAGCCCGTACGACATCGCCTTGATCTTCCGCCGCATCTCGGCGTCCACCTGCTCCGCGGGCACCGAGAAGACATAGGAGCCGACGGTGGTGTGCAGGTCCTCGCCCGAGTCGAACGCCGCGATCAGCCCCTCGTCCTCCGACAGATGGGCCATCACCCGCAGCTCGATCTGGCTGTAGTCGGCGGTCAGCAGCGACTCGTAGCCCTCGCCCACCACGAAGCCGCGGCGGATCGCCCGGCCCTCGTCCGTGCGCACCGGAACGTTCTGCAGATTGGGGTCGGTCGACGACAGCCGGCCGGTCGCCGCCACCGTCTGGCTGAACGTGGTGTGGATCCGCCCGTCGGGCGCCACCGTCTTGATCAGGCCCTCCACCGTCACGCGCAGCTTGGCCTGCTCGCGGTGGCGCAGCATGATGACCGGCAACTCGTGCTCGGTCTGCGCGGCCAGCCAGGCCAGAGCGTCCGCGTCGGTGGTCCAACCCGTCTTGGTCTTCTTCGTCTTGGGCAGCCCGAGCTCGCCGAACAGCACCTCCTGCAACTGCTTGGGCGAGCCGAGGTTGAACTCGTGGCCGACCGCGGCGTGCGCCTCCTTCACCGCCAGTTGCACCTCGCCCGCGAACCGCTGCTCCAGGCGCTCCAGATGCTCGCGGTCCGCGGCGATACCCGCCCGCTCCATGCGCGCCAGCAGCGCGGAGGTCGGCAACTCGACCTCCCTCAGCAGGCGCAGCGCGCCGTCCTGCTCCAGCCGGCCCGTGAACGCCTCGCCCAGGTCCAGCACGGCGCGCGCCTGCACCATCAGCGCGTCCGCCTCGGCCTCGTCGTCGGCACCGAAGGCCAACTGGCCGTCCTCGCCGCCGGCCGGGGACAGCTCACGGCCCAGGTACTCCACCGAGAGCGTGTCCAGCGCGAACGAGCGGCGGCCGGGCTTCACCAGGTACGCGGCCAGCGCCGTGCACATCGCGATGCCCTCCACGCTCCAGCCGTGCTCGGCGAAGACCCGCGTCAGGCCCTTCGCGTCGTGCACCACCTTCGGCCGCTGAGGGTCGGCCAGCCACGCAGCGAACGCCCGCTCGTCCTCCTCGTCCAGGGCGGACGGGTCGAACCAGGCGGCCTGCCCGGCCGCGGCCGCCAGCGCGACCTCCGAGACGCTGCCCGCGCCCAGCGCCCAGGCGTCGACCGTGGCGACGCCCAGCGGCCCGCCGCCGTGCTCCGCCAGCCAGCCCGCCAGCTCGCCCGTGCCCAGCACCCGGCCGTCCACGGCGACACCGCCGGCGATCTCCTGCTCCTCCTCCTGCGCCCCGGGATCGGCCGCGAACAGCCGCTCCCGGAAGTTCGGGTGACGGAACTCCAGTGCGTCCAGCACCACGTTGAGGCCCTCGCGGTCGTACGGCAGGCGCTCCAGACCCTCCGGGCCGCAGGGCAGCGTCACATCCCGGACCAGCTCGGTCAGCCGCCGGTTGAGCTTCACCGACTCCAGGTGGGCCCGCAGGTTCTCACCGGCCTTGCCCTTCACCTCGCCCGCGCGCTCCGCCAGTTCCGCGAACGAACCGAACTGGGTGATCCACTTGGCGGCGGTCTTCTCGCCCACACCGGGGATGCCCGGCAGGTTGTCCGACGGGTCGCCGCGCAGCGCCGCGAAGTCCGGGTACTGCGCCGGGGTGAGGCCGTACTTCTCCTCCACCTTCGCCGGGGTGAAACGCGTCAGCTCCGAGACGCCCTTGGTCGGGTAGAGGACCGTGACGTGGTCCGAGACCAGCTGGAAGGAGTCCCGGTCGCCGGTGACGATCAGCACCTCGTAACCCAGCGCCTCCGCCTGGGTGGCGAGCGTGGCGATCACGTCGTCCGCCTCGAAGCCCTCCAGGGCGAAACGCCGCACGCTCATCGAGTCCAGCAGCTCGCCGATCAGCTCGACCTGGCTGCGGAACTCGTCCGGTGTGGCGGACCGGGTGGCCTTGTACTCGGGGAACTCCTCCAGCCGCCAGGTGTGCCGCGAGACGTCGAAAGCCACCGCGAGATGCGTCGGCCGCTCGTCACGGAGCGTGTTGGCCAGCATCGAGGCGAAGCCGTACACCGCGTTCGTCGGCTGACCGGTGGTCGTGTTGAAGTTCTCCACCGGCAGCGCGTAGAACGCCCGGTACGCCAGCGAATGCCCGTCCAGCAGGAGCAGCCGGGGCCGCCCGCTCTCCTGGGGTCCGGTGCCGGTCGCTGCGCTCGTCTTCTCTGCCTTTGCTGCCACGCAACCGATCCTCCCACGCCCGACCGACACTGCCGGTCCTCCGCCTTGTCGTGGCAGGATCGGAACCATGGCAGGCAAAGCACCCGCAGGCGACCCCGTTCAAGACGCACCCGAGGTCAGCGCCCCGCAGCACGCCGCTGCCGGGCTCCCGGCCGTCGGCCGTTCGCTGCGGATCGCGCAGCAGCAGATGGGCATGAGGCGTACCGCTCTCACCCTCCTCAAGGTCAACCAGAAGGACGGGTTCGACTGTCCCGGCTGCGCCTGGCCCGAGCCCGGGCAACGGCACACCGCGGAGTTCTGCGAGAACGGCGCCAAGGCCGTCGCGGAAGAGGCCACCTTGCGCCGGGTCACCCCGGACTTCTTCGCCGAGCACTCGGTCGGCGACCTCTCCGGCCGCAGCGGCTACTGGCTCGGCCAGCAGGGCCGGCTGACCCAGCCCATGTACCTGCCCGACGGCGCCGACCACTACGAGCCCGTCCCCTGGGAGCGGGCCTTCGAGATCGTCGCCGACGAGCTGACCGCCCTGGGCGGCCCCGACGAGGCCCTCTTCTACACCTCAGGCCGCACCAGCAACGAAGCCGCCTTCCTGTACCAGCTCTTCGCCCGCGAGTTCGGCACCAACAACCTGCCCGACTGCTCCAACATGTGCCACGAGTCCTCGGGCTCCGCCCTGGGGGAGACCATAGGCATCGGCAAGGGCAGCGTCCTGCTGGAGGACCTCTACCGCGCCGACCTGATCATCGTCGCCGGACAGAACCCCGGCACCAACCACCCCCGCATGCTCTCCGCCCTGGAGAAGGCGAAGGCCGGCGGCACCCGCATCGTCACGGTCAACCCGCTGCCCGAAGCCGGACTGCAGCGCTTCAAGAACCCGCAGACGCCCAAGGGACTGGCCGGCGGCGGCACCGCGCTGGCCGACCTCTTCCTGCAGATCCGCCTCGGCGGCGACCAGGCGCTGTTCCGCGCCCTGAACAAGGCCCTGCTGGAAGCCGAGGACGCCGGCGACAGGCCCGGCACCGTCCTGGACCGCGCCTTCATCGACGAGCACACCCACGCCTTCGAGGAGTTCGCGCGGGCCGCCCGTGCCACCGACGCCGCCGAGGTCGCCCGCGCCACCGGCCTGCCGCAGTCCGACATCGACGAACTGCTCGCCATGGTGCTCAACGCCAAGAGCGTCATCGTCTGCTGGGCCATGGGCCTGACCCAGCACAAGCACTCCGTGCCCACCATCAAGGAGGTCGTCAACTTCCTCCTCCTGCGCGGCAACATCGGCCGCCCCGGCGCCGGCGTGTGCCCCGTGCGCGGCCACAGCAACGTCCAGGGCGACCGCACCATGGGCATCTACGAGAAGCCCGCCCCCGCCTTCCTGGACGCCCTGGAGAAGGAGTTCGGCTTCGCCCCGCCCCGCGAGCACGGCCTGGACACCGTCGACTCCATCCGCGCACTGCGCGACGGGCGGGCCAAGGTCTTCTTCGCCATGGGCGGCAACTTCGTCGCCGCCTCACCCGACACGGACGTCACGGAAGCGGCCATGCGCCGCGCCCGCCTCACCGTCCACGTCTCCACCAAACTCAACCGCTCCCATGTCGTCACCGGCGCCCGCGCCCTGATCCTGCCCACCCTCGGCCGCACCGAGAAGGACCTCCAGGCGGCCGGCGAGCAGTTCGTCACCGTCGAGGACTCCATGGGCATGGTCCACGCCTCCCGCGGCGGCCTGCGGCCCGCGAGCCCGCAACTGCTGTCCGAACCCGCGATCATCTGCCGCCTGGCCCGCGCCGTCCTCCCGCACTCCGGCGTCGACTGGCAGGGCCTCGAAGGCGACTACGACCGCATCCGCGACCACATCTCCCGGGTGATCCCCGGCTTCGACGACTTCAACGCCAAGGTGCGCCGCCCCGGCGGCTTCACCCTGCCGCACGCCCCCCGCGACTCCCGCAGCTTCCCCACGGCCACCGGACGCGCCAACTTCTCCGCGGACGCCCTGGAGTACCCGCACGTCCCCGAAGGCCGGCTGCTGCTGCAGACACTGCGTTCGCACGACCAGTACAACACCACCATCTACGGCCTCGACGACCGCTACCGCGGCATCAAGGGCGGCCGCCGCGTGGTCCTGGTCCACCCCGAGGACGCCGCCGCCCACGGCCTCGCCGACGGCGCCTACGCCGACCTCGTCGGCGAATGGACCGACGGCAGCGAACGCCGCGCCGAGGGCTTCCGCGTCGTGCACTACCCGACGCCCCGCGGCTGCGCCGCGGCCTACTACCCCGAGACCAACGTCCTGGTGCCGCTGGACCACACCGCCGACACCAGCAACACCCCCGCGTCCAAGTCGGTCGTGATCCGGCTGGAGCCGACCACCCCGCCCGGCGCCCCGCACTGACCGTCGGGTAGAAAACGGGCCAGTACACCGAACGACGACGATCGGAGCCACCGTCCATGTCCGAGCAGACCTCCACGAGCCTTCTCCCGCCCGAGGTCATCGAGCAGTACGCCGATCTCGGCGTCGACCTGGTGGCGCTCTTCTCCGCCGGCAGCCTGGGGAACCGTATGGGCATCGAGATCATCGAGGCCTCCGCGGAGCGTGTCGTCGGCACCATGCCGGTGGAGGGCAACACCCAGCCCTACGGCCTGCTGCACGGCGGCGCCTCCGCCGTCCTGGCCGAGACCATCGGCTCCGTCGGCGCCATGCTGCACGGCGGCCCCGGCAAGGTCGCCGTCGGCGTCGACCTCAACTGCACCCACCACCGCGGCCTGCGCTCCGGCGTCGTCACCGGTGTCGCCACCCCCGTCCACCAGGGCCGGTCCTCCGCCACCTACGAGATCGTGATCAGCGACGAGCAGAACCGCCGCGTCTGCTCGGCGCGCCTCACCTGCGCCCTGCGCCCGGCCACGCCCGCCGCCGCGGGCGGCACCCCCGCCTGACACGGAAAACCGCCCCCGGAACACTCCGGGGGCGGTTCTCGTGCACCAGGGGGCCGGTCGCCGCTACGCGGCGCCCTCGCCCAGGTACGCCGCCCGCACCCGCGGGTCGGACAGCAGACGCGACGCCTCGTCCTCCATGACGACCGCGCCGGTCTCCAGGACGTAACCGCGGTCGGCGAGCTGAAGCGCCTGCGCGGCGTTCTGCTCCACCAGCAGCACGGTCGTGCCCTGGTCGTTGATCTCCTTGATGATCTCGAAGATCTGCTGCACGATCAGCGGCGCCAGACCCATCGACGGCTCGTCGAGCAGCAGCAGGTTCGGCCGCCCCATCAGAGCGCGGCCGATGGCCAGCATCTGCTGCTCACCGCCGGACAGCGTGCCGGCCATCTGCGTACGCCGCTCCGCAAGACGCGGGAAAAGCGACAGCACCCGGTCCAGGTCGTCCTTGGGCACGCCCTTGAAGCGGTACGCGCCCATCTCCAGGTTCTCCAGCACGGTCATCACCGGGAAGACCCGGCGGCCCTCCGGGGAGTGCCCGATGCCGAGCTCGACCACCTTGTGCGACGGAACTCCGTCGATGCGGGCGCCACCCAGCCGCACCTCGCCATGGCGCGGTTGGAGCAGACCGGAAATCGTGCGCAAGGTGGTGGTCTTGCCGGCGCCGTTGGCACCGAGCAGCGCCACGATCTCGCCCTGGCGAACCGTCACATTGATGCCCTTGAGCGCCTGGATCGCGCCGTAGAACACCTGCAGATCGACCAGCTCCAGCATCGCCGGGGTGGCCTCGGCGACGGAAGCTCCCGACGCCTTCTCGACGTTGGCGGCCTCGGTCATCGGCCCTCCTCCTCGGACTCGCGCGGTGCGGGGACCTCCGGGGTCGCGGGCGCGGCAGCAGCGTCGGCCTCGACCAGCTCCGCGACGGCCTCCACGGCCTCCTCGTCGGCCGACCCCAGGTACGCCTCGATCACCGCGGGATCACGCTGTACCTCCTCGGGCAGCCCCTCGGCGATCACCTTGCCGAAGTTGAGCACCATGACACGGTCCGCGACCGACATCACGAGCTTCATGTCGTGCTCGATCAGCAGCACACTGACGCCCAGGTCCTGGTTGATCCGGCGGATCAGCTGCTCCAGCTCCAGCTTCTCCGTCGGGTTCGTCCCGGCGGCCGGCTCGTCCAGCAGCAGCACCTTCGGGTCGGTCGCCAGCGCCCGCGCGATCTCCAGGCGCCGCTGGTCGCCGTAGGACAGGCTCGCGGCCAGCTCATTGTGCTTGCCCGCCAGACCCACGTACGACAGCAGCTCCTGGGACCGCAGGTCGCTGGCCTTCTCGTCACGGCGCGCCCACGGCATGCCCAGCATGATCGAGATCGCTCCCGACTTCTGCCGCGACTCCGCCGCGATCTTGACGTTCTCCAGCGCCGTCAGCGCGCTGAACAGCCGGATGTTCTGGTAGGTACGGGCCACGCCGTACCGGTTCACCAGGTACGGCTTCGCACCGAGCAGTTTGCGCTCCGTGCCGCCCTCCTGGTGGTAGGCGATCGTGCCCTCCTGCGGGACGTACACGCCCGTCAGGGAGTTGAACAGCGAGGTCTTGCCCGCACCGTTCGGGCCGATCACCGCGAGGATCTCCCCGCGGCGCATCGTCAGGTTCACCTCGGAGAGGCTGGTGAGACCACCGAACCGCAGCGTCACACCGCGGGCCTCCAGCACCGTGTCACCGGTCTGCGCGGGCTGCACGCCCGCTTCCGTCACTGCGCTCATTTCTGCACGCCTCCCGTCGGCTCGCTCATGGCGTCGGCGTCACCGATGCCCGCCTCCGCCATGTGCAGCTCGCGCTGCCTGCGGCGGGAGGGGATCACGCCCTGCGGACGGAAGATCATCATGATGACGAGCAGCCCGCCCAGGTAGATGAAGCGGTCCGCCGGGGGCACGTAGTCCTTGAGCGCGTTCGGCAGCCACACCAGCAGCGCCGCGCCGAAGAGCACGCCCGCGATCGAGCCCATGCCGCCGAACACCACGTAGGCCAGCGCGAGGACCGACCACACAATGGTGAAGTTCTCCGGGTTGATGAAGCCGACCTTGCTGGCGTAGACGACACCCGCCAGGCCCGAGGTCGACGCGCCGATCGCGAACGCCAGCAGCTTGTACCGGACCGTGTTGATGCCGGTCGCCGCCGCCGCCACCTCGTCCTCGCGGATCGCCGTCCAGGTGCGGCCGACGCGCGAGTGCTCCAGGCGGGTGTACAGGAAGACCAGGACCGCCAGGAAGAACAGGAGCAGGTACCAGTACGGCAGCGGGTCGAAGGTGTGCCACACATAGTTGATCGGGCCGATGTGGATCTCGGGGCTCGGGATGCCGAAGGCACCGCGCGTACCGCCGGTGAACCCGTCGGAGTTCTTCGCGACCAGATACACGATCTCGTGGAAGCCCAGGGTCACGATCGCCAGGTAGTCACCGCGCAGCCGCAGCGTCGGGCCGCCCAGCAGCACACCCGCGATCAGGCAGGTGGCGATCGCGAACGGGATCGACTCCAGGGAGCTCAGCGTGAACGGCGGCTTCACCGGCATGTGGCCGGTCCAGTAGGCGCACGAGTACGCGCCGATCGCGTAGAAAGCGATGAAACCCAGGTCCAGCAGACCGGCCCAGCCGACCACCACGTTCAGGCCGACCGCGATGATCATGTAGATGCCCATCTGGCTGACCAGGATCTCTTGCCACTCCACGCTGGCGTTGGCCGGAACCACGATCGCCACGACCAGCAGGACCGCCAACGAGGCCAGTTTCAGCCAGCGGTTGGACGCGTAGGCCTGCTTCGCCGGGGCCGTCACCACCGTGACGCGCGCCGTCGCCCTGCGGGCCGCCTCGCGGGCCGGCGAACCGAACTCCGCGATGGCCCAGACGGCGGCCAGGATCGCCAGACAGACCCACAGCCGCACCGACGCGAACGTGGTGGTGAACGCGGACAGTTTGTCCGCCGGGTTGCCGTCCTCGCCCGTCATCAGCGCGAGGACGAACCCCAGCACCAGCATGCCGAACAGCCGTACCCAGCGCGGTTCCTGATACCACGCACGGCGGCGCAGCTTCGCCACGTCCACCGTGAAGGACTTGGTAGCGGTCGTGTTGCTCATGCCGACCTCCCCAGCCGCTCGCCCATGATGCCCGAGGGGCGGAACATCAGGACGAGGATCAGGACCACAAACGCGGTCACGTCGACCCACTCGGTACCGAAGACCGGCGAGCTCAGGTTCTCGACGATGCCCAGCAGGAGACCGCCCAGCATCGCGCCGCGGATGTTGCCGATACCGCCCAGCACTGCCGCCGCGAACGCCTTGATACCCGGCAGGAAGCCCACCGTGAACCAGACCTGGCCCGAGATGCCGAAGCCGTACAGGAACCCGGCCGCGCCGCCGAGCAGACCGCCGATGATGAAAGTACGTGAGATGATCTTGTCGATGTCGACGCCCATCAGACCGGCCGTCTCCGCGTCCTGCGCGACGGCACGGATACCGGCGCCCATTTTCGTGCGGTTGACCACCAGGTCCAGGCCGATCATCATCGCCACCGCGGAGCCGATGATGATCAGCTGAGTGATCTTCACCGGGGTGCCGAAGACGCTGAAGACCTCACCATTGGTGTACAGCTCCGGCATCGGCACGGGGTTGCGGCCCCACAGCTTGCCCGCCAGGTTGTACAGGAAAAACGATGCGCCAATGGCGCTGATCAGGAAGACCAGCTTCGGCGCATTGCGCTTGCGCAGCGGCTTGTAGGCGGCCTTCTCCAGGCCGAACGCCGTCAGCGCGCCGATCAGGGCGCCGGCGATCATGCCGACGATCACCCAGACCACTGAGGTGAAACCGTGCGGGTCCTGGGGAGCGAGCCCGGAAAGCACGACGAGCGAACCGAAGCCGCCCATCATGAAGACCTCGCTGTGGGCGAAGTTGATGAGCTGGAGCACACCGTAGACCAACGTGTACCCGATGGCGATGACGGCGTACATAGAACCCGTCGTCAGCCCTGGGATGAAGTAATCCCAGAAGTTGTGGAAGAGATTCATCGTGCGTGGGAGTCCTTGCTGAAGCCGGTGAAGGGCGGCGAAATCGCGTCCGACACGGCGATGGGGGGCGCGGGGCGACGGCCGGAGCCGCGTCCCACGCCCCCCACCTCAGGTGCCGGAAGCCGGGTCAGCCGTTGCTGAGGGTGGCCACGTCACCCAGGTAACCGATCTTGCCGTCGGTCACCTGGTACAGGTACACGTTCTTGGTCTTGAGCTCGCCCTTGTCGTCGAAGGCGAAGTCCTTGGTCAGACCCTTGTAGTCCACGACCTTGAGCGCCGCGAGCAGCTTGTCGCGGGTGACGTCCTTACCCAGCTTCTTCATCTCGGAGATGATCAGGTTCGCGATGTCGTACGACTCGGCCGAGTAGGTGCCGGGAGGCGTGCTGAACTTCTTGCTGTACGCGTCGGTGAACGCCTTGGTGGCGGTGTTCTTCGTCGCGTCGGTGCACGGGCAGGTCAGGAACCACTTGTCCGACGCCGCGCCCGCCAGCTCCACGAACTTCGCGTCGTTGGAACCGTCACCGGAGATGCCGATGCCCTTGAATCCGCCGTCGACCAGCTTCTTGGCGAACGGCGCCAGGTCCGCGTAGTAACCCGCGTAGATCAGCGCGTCCGCCTTGGAGTTGACGACCTTGGTCGCGGCGGTCGTGTAGTCCGGGGTCTTCGCCGGGACGCTGTCGGTGACGACCTCGACACCCGCGTCCTTCAAGGACTTGATCGCGACCTCGGCCAGGCCGACGCCGTACTCGCTCTTGTCGTCGATGACGAAGACCTTCTTGGCCTTCTCCTTCTTCGACAGGTACTCCGCCATGCCGGCGCCCTGCTCGTTGTCGTTCGGCGCACCGCGCAGGAACGACGTGAAGCCCAGCGACGTCAGACCCGGGTTGGTCGCCGACGGCGTCACCGCGGCAAGCTGCGCCTGCGCGTACAGCTGGCCCGAGGCCTTGGTCGGACCCGAGAAGGCCGGACCGACGACCGCGACGACGCTGCTCTCGCCGATGAGCTTCTGGGCGGCCGCGGGGGCCTGGTCCGGAAGACCCTGGTCGTCGCCGTCCACGACCTTCAACGTGAAGGGCAGGTCGCCCTTGGCGTTGGCCTCTTCCACGGCCAGCTTCAGGCCGTTGTCCTCGTTGATACCCAGCGCGCTGTTGTCACCTGACAACGGACCCTGGAAGCCGATGGAGAACGTCGGCTTGCCACCATTGCTGCTGTCGTCCTTGCCGCCACCGCACGCGGTGAGCGCAAGAGCGCCAACGGCCACCGGAAGAGCAAACCTGACGAGCTTCTTGTTGAGCACTACGACCCCCTGGATCCGCCCATGTGATTACAGTCGGCGGGCCGTAGGCCCTCCGCATTGCGACCGCGTGTGTGCCACGCGGGTTGGCGGGAATGTAATCCGCTGATCAGGCGCACAGATAGGCCGATGGGAGAGATGTGATCGTACAGTGACCTCGGTCATGTGCCGGAAACAGAACGGTCCTTACCGGTAACCGGACGAGCCCAGGGGGAGAAGTGCGGCTGAATGCCCGAAATGGCGTCACTGTGCGGCAACTTGCCCGACACCTACCGGTCGTCGCCGCGACAGCCGCCCTCGCGGGCGCCCTGGCCGCCGTCCTCGTCGCCGCCGCATTATGGCCCGACACCCCCCGGCCGGCGCCCCAACACCCCCTGCGCCAATTGGAGATCGCCTTCGACGCCCCCGCCGTCCACCCGGGGAACCTCGAATTCCGCGCCATCGCACTGCGCTGCGGAATCGCCGTCATCGTCGGCACCCACGCCGAACACAGCGCCGAAGGCCGGCTCTGCCGCATCAGGATCGAGGTCACCGTCGACGACTCCGTCAGCGCCCACCTCGACAACGACAGCCAGCGGCTTGTCCTCGCCGACGGAACCCGCCACTCCATGGACTGGGAAGCCATGCAGATCAAGCGCCAGCCGCTCACCCTCGACATCGGCGCCCACGACAGCGCCCAGTACGACCTCTGGTTCGACATCCCCCAGGGCGCCGCCGTCGACCGCCTCGCCGTCACCAACGACAAAGGGATGCCCACGAAGGACATCCCCCTGCCGCGGCTCGACTGGCCGGACCACGCGGCCTGACGGCCGCCAAAGCTCCTACTGGGCGGCGTCGTCCACCTCGTCCAGCACCGCCTGGGCCACCGCCTGCATGGTCATCCGGCGGTCCATCGACGTCTTCTGGATCCACCGGAACGCCGCCGGCTCACTCAGCCCGTACTTCGTCTGCAACACGCTCTTCGCCCGGTCCACCAGCTTCCGGGTCTCCAGCCGCAGACTCAGATCCGCGACCTCCGCCTCCAGCGCCCGCAGCTCCGTGAACCGCGACACGGCCATCTCGATGGCCGGCACCACGTCGCTCTTGCTGAACGGCTTCACCAGATACGCCATCGCACCGGCGTCCCTGGCCCGCTCCACCAGCTCCCGCTGCGAGAACGCGGTCAGCATCAGCACCGGCGCGATCTTGTTCTTGGCGATCCGCTCGGCCGCCGAGATCCCGTCGAGCACCGGCATCTTCACATCCAGGATCACCAGATCCGGACGAAGCTCCTCGGCGAGGTTCACGGCCGTCTCACCGTCGCCGGCTTCCCCGACCACGGAGTAGCCCTCCTCTTCGAGCATCTCCTTGAGGTCGAGCCTGATCAGAGCCTCGTCCTCGGCGATCACCACGCGGGTGGTGTGCGGCGGTACGTGCGTGTGCTCGTCAACGGGCTCGGGCTCGGCGGCGCTCACGGGACTCCTCGTTCCAGGGCAGGTGCTGGGTATAGAGCCTACCTAGCTGCGGTATGTTTGAGGTGCGGAGGGTCTAGACTGGCCTTCGTTTCGAAAGGCCCCGGTAGCCCAACTGGCAGCAGGCAATGGATTCAAAACCCATACAGTGTCGGTTCGAATCCGACCCGGGGCACTCTGCCTTCGAATCCAAGGTTCACCGACCGTTGGCGATCTTCAGTGGTTGAGGTGAACAAGACTTCCAATGACGCCCGGCGGGTGGTCTTTCGCAGCAATGTCGGAACTGTGTAGGACCTCGCAGAACGCCGTCGGGTCATCGTCCTCGTCTCTCAGGGGCACAGCCTCAATGCCGTGAGCCGGATGACCGGAGTATCCCGATCCGCCATTCGCGACTGGCGTGTCCGCATCGAACCCGAACGCCCCGTTCCTGTCTGTACCGGCCGCGCTTCGGGCCCCGCCTACGCCTACCTGCTCGGCCTCTACCTCGGCGACGGCTGCATCAGCCCCCAGGCCCGGGGCGGCTATGCCCTACGCATCGCCTGCGGCGACGCATGGCCCGGCCTCATCGACGCCTGCGAGGAAACGATCCGGGCCGTGCGCCCCGGGAACTCCGTCTGCCGCGTCCGTGCTCAGGGCTGCACCATGGTCACGTCCTACAGCAACCACTGGCCGTGCCTGTTCCCGCAGCACGGCCCAGGGCAGGAAGCACGAACGGCCCATCGCGCTGGAACCGTGGCAGCAGGCCGTCGTCGGAGAGCATCCATGGGACTTCGTACGCGGGCTCATCCATTCGGACGGCAGCCGGGTCATCAACTGGACCACGCGGACGGTGGCCGGTGAGCCCAGGCGCTATGAGTACCCGCGGTACTTCTTCACCAACGTCTCCGACGACATCCGGCGCCTGTGCACCGACACCCTCGACGCGCTCGGTGTCGCTTGGAGGCAGGCCAACGCCTGCAACATCTCCGTCGCCCGCAAGGACTCCGTCGCGCTTCATGGACCGCTTCATCGGTCCGAAGTATTGAGCCGCGCCTTCGTGTGCCGCGTGGCGACCGCCGTCGCCGGGTCCTCCGGCCACGGGTGCTTCGGGTAGCGCCCGCGCAGTTCCGCGCGGACCGCGCGGTAGCCCTCGCGCCAGAAGGAGGCGAGGTCGGAGGTGACGGCGGCGGGGCGTCCCGCGGGGGACAGGAGGTGGACGACGACGGGGACGCGGCCGTCGGCGACGCGCGGGGTGGCGGTCCAGCCGAAGAGTTCCTGGACTTTGGCGGCGAGGACGGGGTGGTCGCCGTCGTACGAGACGCGGACGCGGGAGCCGGAGGGGATCTCGATGCGTTCCGGGGCGAGTTCCCCGAGCCGGGCGGCCTCGCCGCCGGCCCAGGGCAGGAGGCGTGGCAGGGCGGCGCCGGCGTTGATGCGGGTGAGGTCGGCGCGGCGGCGGGCGCGGGCGAGTTCGGGGGCGAGCCATTCGTCGGTGCGGTCGAGCAGGGCGTCGTCGGCCATGTCGGGCCAGGGGGCGCCGAGTTCGCGATGGAGGAAGGCCAGGCGTTGCCGGAGGGCGGTGGCGTCGCGTGACCAGGACAGCAGGCCGAGGCCTTCGCGGCGCAGGCCGTCGAGGAGGGCGGCGTGCAGGAGTGCGCGGTCGGGGTTGGCCAGGGGCCGGGTGCCGAGTTCGATGGCTCCGAGGCGGACGGCGTGGTGTGCGGTGATGTCGCCGTCGGTCCAGGAGACCTCGTCGTGGGCGGTGAAAAGGGGCGCGGCGGCGGTGCGGGCGGTGTCCTCGTCGATGACGGTGGCGAGGCGGACGCGGGCGGAGGGTGCGCCGGCGGGGCGGTCGGCCACGGCGATGGCGAGCCATTCGGGGGTGCCGAGGCGGGTGCCGGCGGTGATGTCGGCGGCGGTGCCGGAGGCCATGAGGTAGCTGCCGGCGGCGCGGCGGCGTGCGACGCGTTCGGGGAAGGCCAGGGCGGTGACGAGGCCGGCGGCGGTGTCGTCGGTGTGGGTGCCCGCGGGGTGGTCGGGGGCGGCTGCGGCGAGGCGGCGGGTTTCGGCGCGCCAGCGTGCGGCGTAGGCGTCGTGGGCCTGGCGGGCGGTGCGCCAGGCGCTGGTGAGGTCGTCGCCGTAGTCGCGTGGGGGTTCTTCGGCGATGAGGGCGACGATGTCGGCGGCGCGCCGGGTGCCGACGCGGGGGGCGCCGTCGAGGAGGGCGCGGGCGAGGCGGGGGTGGAGGCCGACGCGGGCCATGCGGGTGCCGCGGTCGGTGGGCCGGCCGTCGGGGCGGGTGGCGCCGATGGCGGTGAGGACGTCCCGTGCGGCTGCCAGGGCGCCCGCGGGGGGCGGGTCGAGGAGGGCGAGCCCGGTGGCGTCGGGGTCGCCCCAGGCGGCGGTCTGGAGGGCGAACTGGGTGAGGTCGGCGATGGCGATCTCGGGGGAGGGGTAGCGGGGGCGGCCGGCGTCGTCGGCCTGGTTCCAGCAGCGGTAGGCGTGGCCGGGGGCTTCGCGGCCGGCGCGGCCGAGGCGCTGGGTGGCGGTGGCGTGGGAGGCGCGGACGGTGGTGAGGGAGCCGAGGCCGCGGGCGTGGTCGGTGCGGGGTTCGCGGGCGAGTCCGGAGTCGACGACGATGCGGACGCCGGGGACGGTGAGGCTGGATTCGGCGACGGAGGTGGTGAGGACGACGCGCCGGCGGGTGCCGTCGCTGCCGCGCAGGACGCTTTCCTGCACGGCGGCGGGGGCTTGGCCGTGGAGCTGGAGTACGTCGGTGCCGGGGTTTTCGGGGCCGCCGGGGTTTTCGAGGTCGCCGAGGAGTCTGGCGACGCGGGCGATTTCGCCGGTGCCGGGCAGGAAGCACAGGACGTCGCCCTGGTGGTCGCGCAGGGCGGTTCGTACGGTGGCGGCGACGTGGTCGAGGAGGGCGGGGTCGACGCGCATGCCGTGCGGGGGCCGTGTGCCGTGCGGGGGCGGCGCGTAGGTGAGGTCCACGGGGTGGGTGCGGGCTTCGGCGCGGACCACGGGGGCGTCGTGGAGCAGCCGGGACCAGGCGTCGGCGTCGGTGGTGGCGGAGGCCGCGACGATGCGCAGGTCGGGGCGGAGCGTGGCGCGGATGTCGAGCAGGAAGGCCATGGCGGTGTCGGCGTCGAGGTGCCGTTCGTGGCACTCGTCGAGCAGGACGGTGTCGGTGCCGGGGAGTTCCTGGTCGCGCTGGAGGCGTTGCAGCAGGACGCCGGTGGTGACGACCTCCACGAGGGTGGCGGGGGAGACTTTGCGTTCGCCCCGGACGGTGAATCCGACGCGGGCTCCGGGTTCTTCGCCGAGCAGCCAGGCCATGCGCCGTGCGGCGGCTTTGGCGGCCATGCGGCGTGGTTCGGCGACGACGACGCGGCGGGTGGGCCCGCCTGCGGTGAGGCCCGCGAGGGCGAGTGGTACGAGGGTGGTCTTTCCGGTGCCGGGGGGTGCGGCGAGGACGGCGCAGCCGTGGGTGTCGAGTGCGTCGCGCAGTGCGGGCAGTGCGGTGCGGACCGGGAGGGCCGCGAGGGCTTCTTGGCGGTGGCCGGGGGGTGTGGTGGTCATGCGGCGGTGCAGACGAAGATCGCCGTGCCGGGGATGAGCCTGCCGCGCAGTGGTGACCAGCCGCCCCATGCCTCGGTGTTCCATGCGGGCCACTCGGGTTCGACGAGGTCGGTGAGGACGAAGCCGGCGGCGGTCAGTTCGCGGATGCGGTCGCCGAGGGTGCGGTGGTGTTCGACGTAGACGGCGTGTCCGTGCTCGTCCTGTTCGACGTAGGGGGTGCGGTCGAAGTAGGACGCGGAGGCGGTGAGGCCCTCGGGGCCGGGTTCGTCGGGGAAGGCCCAGCGGACGGGGTGGGTCACGGAGAAGATCCAGCGTCCGCCGGGGCGCAGGACGCGCCGTACTTCGCTCATGACGCGGGCGGTGTCGGCGATGAAGGGCAGCGCGCCGTAGGCGGAGCAGGCGAGGTCGAAGGCGGCGTCGGCGAAGGGCAGGGCGCTCGCGTCGGCCTGTACGAGGGGGAACGGGCTGTGGCCGTCGTCGATGCGGCGGGCGTGCTGGAGCTGGCGGTGGGAGAGGTCGAGGGCGACGGGGCGGGCGCCCTGGGCGGCGAGCCAGCGGGAGCACTGGGCGGCGCCTGCGCCGATCTCGAGGACGGCGGTTCCGGCGAGCTGCGCGGCGGGGCCGAGGAGCCGGACGTCCTCCTCATTCAGCCCTTCGGGTCCCCAGACGAATTCGGCGTCACCGAGGAACGTGCCGTGGTCGGTCTGGTAGTCGTCGGCGTTGCGGTCCCACCAGCCGCGGTTGGCGCGGCTGCTCTCCGTGTTGCCCGCGACACGGCGGGTGGCCTCGGCTTCTTCGGGGACTGGCTGGGGGGGCGGTGCTTGGATCATTGCGGTGGCCGTCGTACCCTCTGTGGTGACCTGTGGCTGTGGTGCCGCCGCAGCACGTGATGTGCCAGTGCCCGGTACGGGGTGTTCTGCCCGTGGTGTGCTCTTCGCGCATTGACCGTGCCCGGCTGCCCCCGTATGCTACAAGTTGCGCTGCGAGCCTGCGCGCCTCGGACGGAGCAGGCTGCGCTCACATCTGTTGTAGACCTGCCGGCCTTGTGGGCTGTCCGGAATCGCAGGAGTGAAACGGGCTTACGGCGTAGCAGTACCTACGACTTCATGTCCGTACCGGAGCCCTTTTCCTAATGACGAGCAGCACCGAGGCCCAGGCCCCTCGCACCACCCCGCAGGTGGCGATCAACGATATCGGTAACGAGGAAGCCTTCCTCGCCGCGATCGATGAGACGATCAAGTACTTCAACGACGGCGACATCGTCGACGGCGTCATCGTGAAGGTCGACCGGGACGAGGTTCTCCTCGACATCGGTTACAAGACCGAGGGCGTCATCCCCTCCCGCGAGCTTTCGATCAAGCACGACGTCGACCCCAACGAGGTCGTCGCCGTGGGCGATGAGATCGAGGCTCTTGTTCTCCAGAAGGAGGACAAGGAAGGCCGTCTCATCCTGTCCAAGAAGCGGGCTCAGTACGAGCGCGCCTGGGGCACGATCGAGAAGATCAAGGAAGAGGACGGGATCGTCACCGGTACCGTCATCGAGGTCGTCAAGGGTGGTCTCATCCTCGACATCGGCCTTCGCGGCTTCCTCCCCGCCTCCCTGGTCGAGATGCGTCGTGTCCGCGACCTCCAGCCGTACGTCGGCAAGGAGCTCGAGGCCAAGATCATCGAGCTGGACAAGAACCGCAACAACGTGGTCCTGTCCCGCCGCGCCTGGCTGGAGCAGACCCAGAGCGAGGTCCGTCAGACCTTCCTCACCACCCTGCAGAAGGGTCAGGTGCGCTCCGGCGTCGTCTCCTCCATCGTCAACTTCGGTGCCTTCGTGGACCTGGGTGGCGTGGACGGCCTCGTGCACGTCTCCGAGCTGTCCTGGAAGCACATCGACCACCCCTCCGAGGTCGTCGAGGTCGGCCAGGAGGTCACGGTCGAGGTCCTGGACGTCGACATGGACCGCGAGCGCGTCTCCCTGTCGCTGAAGGCGACCCAGGAAGACCCGTGGCAGCAGTTCGCCCGTACGCACCAGATCGGCCAGGTCGTCCCCGGCAAGGTCACCAAGCTGGTGCCGTTCGGTGCGTTCGTCCGGGTGGACGAGGGCATCGAGGGTCTGGTCCACATCTCCGAGCTGGCCGAGCGCCACGTGGAGATCCCGGAGCAGGTCGTCCAGGTCAACGACGAGATCTTCGTCAAGGTCATCGACATCGACCTCGAGCGCCGTCGCATCAGCCTCTCGCTGAAGCAGGCCAACGAGGCCTTCGGTGCCGACCCGGCGTCGATCGAGTTCGACCCGACCCTGTACGGCATGGCCGCGTCGTACGACGACCAGGGCAACTACATCTACCCCGAGGGCTTCGACCCCGAGGCCAACGACTGGCTCGAGGGCTACGAGACCCAGCGCGAGGCGTGGGAGCACCAGTACGCCGAGGCGCAGTCCCGCTTCGAGCAGCACCAGGCCCAGGTCATCAAGTCCCGCGAGGCCGACGCCGAGGCTGCGGCCGAGGCCGGCCAGGCCGCTCCGGCGGCCGGCCCCGCCGGTGGCTCGTACTCCTCGGAGTCCAGCGACACCTCGGGCGCGCTCGCGTCGGACGAGGCGCTCGCCGCGCTCCGCGAGAAGCTGGCCGGCGGCCAGAGCTGATCGCAGGGGCTCCGGCCCCGGGTACGACGGAACGGCCCGTTCCCCTCTGGGGGGCGGGTCGTTCCGCGTTCCGGGGTTCCGCCGTGGGAATGCGGGGGGTGCACCCTTCGTTGGACCAGAAGTTGATCAGAACGAAAGAAGGGTGCACGGTGCTGGATCCCCAGGGGCTGTACGCATACGAGCCGGGCGGGGCAGAGGCCGTCGACGAGGCGTTCGGCGAGACCGGGCCCGTGCTGCTGTACCACTTCGACGGGTACATCGACGCCGGGGAGACCGGCGCCCAGGTCGTCGAGGAGCTGCTGGAGCGCCAGGAGCACCAGGTGGTGGCGCGTTTCGACGCCGACCGGCTGGTGGACTACCGCGCCCGGCGCCCGATGATGACGTTCCAGCGCGATCACTGGACGGCTTACGACGCCCCGGAGATCGCCCTGCGCCTGGTGCGCGACAGTACGGGTGCCCCGTTCCTGCTGCTGTCGGGCCAGGAGCCCGATGTGGAGTGGGAGCGGTTCGCCGCTGCGGTCGTGGAGGTCGTGGAACGGCTCGGGGTGCGGCTGGCGTTCAACTTCCACGGCATCCCGATGGGTGTTCCGCACACCCGCCCGGTCGGGCTGACGCCGCACGGCAACCGGCTGGACCTGATGCCCGGTCACCGCAGCTGGTTCGACGAGGCGCAGGTGCCCGGCAGCGCGGAGTCGCTGATCGAGCTGCGGCTCGCGGAGTCCGGCCGTGACGTGCTGGGCATCGCCGCCCATGTGCCGCACTATCTGGCCCGGTCCGGCTACCCGGATTCGGCGCTGGCCGTGGTGGAGACGCTGACGGCGGCGACGGGGCTTGTGCTGCCGCAGGTGGCGCACGCGCTGCGGACCGAGGCGCACACCGTCCGGGTGGAGATCGACCGCCAGGTCGAGGAGGGCGACGCGGAGTTGCTGTCCGTCGTCCGCGGGCTGGAGAACCAGTACGACGCGCTGGCCGGGAGTCAGACGCGGGACAATCTGATCGCCGAGCCGGTGGATCTGCCGTCGGCGGACGATCTGGCGGCGGAGTTCGAGCGTTTCCTGGCCGACCGCGAGGACGACGGTTCCTGACCCGGATGTGCTGACCTGGGGTTCCTGACCCGGTCCTGCCCAGGCTGTCCTGATGCCGGCCCGGCTCGGGACCCGGCTCGTCCGGGGCGGAGGGCAGCGGTAGTCTCGCGCCATGGTCACTGTGGGGCTGACGGGTGGGATCGGGGCGGGCAAGAGCGAGGTCTCGCGGCTGCTGTCCTCGTACGGGGCGGTACTGATCGACGCCGATCGCATCGCGCGGGAGGTCGTTGAGCCGGGTACCCCCGGCCTGGCGGCGGTCGTCGCCGAGTTCGGCGAGGGTGTGCTGAGCGCCGACGGAAGCCTGGACCGGCCCGGGCTCGGTGCCATCGTCTTCTCCGATCCCGAGCGGCTGAGCGCGCTCAACGCGATCGTGCACCCTCTGGTCCGGGAGCGTTCCGCCGCACTGGAGGCGGGTGCCGGGCCCGATGCGGTCGTGGTGAACGACGTGCCCCTGCTCGCGGAGAACAAGTTGGCCCCGCTGTACGACGTGGTCGTGGTCGTGGACGCCGCCCCGGACACGCAGCTGGACCGGCTGGTGCGGCTGCGCGGCATGACCGAGGACGAGGCGCGGGCGCGTATGGCGGCCCAGGCGGACCGCGAGGAGCGGCTGGCGATCGCCGATGTGGTGATCGACAACGACGGCCCGCTGGAGGCGCTGGAGCCTCAGGTCCGGGAGCTCTGGGCGCAGTTGCGTCAAGATATCGTCAAGAGCTGATCCGGCACCCCCTTCACCGGCGTCCGAGGAGCAGTAGCTTCGCTGCACCTGTGGACAGAGGGGGATGGGATGGAAGGCGTTTCGGCCGTGCTCGCGGTGGCTGCCGTGGTGCTGGTCCTGGTGGGTCTCAAGAGCGGTTTTCGAGTGATCAAGGAGTACGAGCGCGGTGTGGTCTACCGCCTCGGGCGGGTACGGGCGGCGGCCAAGCAGCCGGGGCCGCGGATGCTCGTGCCGTTCGTGGACCGCATGACCAAGGTCAACATGCAGGTGGTCACCATGCCGGTGCCCTCGCAGGAGGGCATCACCCGGGACAACGTCTCGGTGCGGGTGGACGCGGTGCTGTACTTCCGGGTCGTCGACCCGATCAAGGCCACGGTGCACGTGCAGAACTACCAGTTCGCCATGTTGCAGGTCGCGCAGACCTCGCTGCGTTCGGTGATCGGCAAGAGCGAGCTTGACGACCTGCTGTCGGGTCGCGAGGCGATCCACGAGGGCTTGGAGCTGCTGCTGGCCACCCCCGCCGTCGAGTGGGGCATCCACATCGACCGGGTGGAGATCAAGGACGTGGCCCTGCCCGAGTCGATGAAGCGGTCCATGGCCCGGCAGGCCGAGGCCGACCGGGAACGGCGGGCCCGCATCATCACCGCCGACGGTGAACTGCAGGCCTCGGAGAAGCTCGCCCAGGCGGCCCTGGCGATGGACCAGACGCCGGCCGCGATGCAGCTGCGTCTGCTGCAGACCGTCGTCGAGGTGGCGGCGGAGAAGAACTCCACGCTGGTCATGCCGTTCCCCGTGGAGATGCTGCGGTTCTTCGAGCGCGCTTCGGGCGCGGACAGGCCGGGGCCGCAGGAGCCTCAGGCGGCCGCCGCGGCCCTGCCGCCGGCCCCGGCCGCCTCGCCTGCCTCGTCTGCGGAGGCTGTCGCGGCCGTCGAGGCCGGCGGCGTCACCCCGGCGGCACTGGAGGTGCCGCAGGGAGGGGCGAAGCCCGCGGCGCTGGAGGAGGGGCGGCCGGTCGCCGAGGAGGTGTGACGTCCGCCGGGGGTCGTGCCCGATCCTGTGGGGAATGCATATGCGAGTGGTGATGTTGGGTAGTTGTGACCCATTGAATGCCCGGGGAAGGAGGCGGCTGTGCCCGAGCAGAGCCCCGAGAACCACGTGATCGACTTCCGCGCGGCGGAGCAGCTCCTCGAGGCGCGGGATGCGCGTGGGGCGGTCAAGCTGCTGGACTCGGTCATCGCCGTACATCCGGAGAACACCGCTGCCCGTCTGCTGAGGGCGCGGGCGTTCTTCCTGTCCGCGCAGCTGCGTCCGGCCGAGCTGGAGTTCCAGGTCGTCCTGGAGCGCGAACCGGACAACGCCTTCGCCCACTTCGCGCTCGGCCGCACCCTGGAGCGGGCGGGCCGCGACGGAGAGGCACGGCGGCATTTCCGGCTCGCCGCGGCGCTCGACCCCAAGCCGGACTATCTGCAGGCCGCCCGGTTCCCCGACTCCGCCTGAGCGGAGCGGGGACCGCCGCGGGGCTCCGCCTGCGGCGGCGCGCCATGGCCGGCGGACTCGTGGTCAGCCGTGGGCGTGTGCCTCGATGACGGCCGTCAGCGCGGCCAGAGCCCCGGCGACCTTGTCGAGGCCGCCGTGCGGGGCGCCGCCGGGCTCGTGCATGTAGACATCCCGCCGGATCTCGACCATCAGCGCGGACACCCCGGGCGTTGCCCGGTAGTGCTTCAACGGCACATAGGTGCCGGAGAACGGCGAGTCCAGCCCGACGTCACCGTAGCCGGCGAAGGCCTCGAGCGCCGCGGCCGTCAGCCACGGCGGGGTGTGGAAGGCATCGGTGCCCAGGCACACCGCGTGCCGGGGCCCGTCGCCGTGCAGCTCGTAGGGCAGCGGCGCGCTCGGGTAGGAGTGCACGTCGATGACGACGGCCCGGCCCGCGGCATCCAGCCGGTCCTGCACGGCGGCGGTCATCGCCGCGGCATAGGGGTGGAACCAGGTGTTCAGCAGCGCGTGTTCGTGCGCGGGGTCGTCCTCGCGCAGCGGCGTCAGACCCGACGTGCGGGTGTAGACGGCGCCCATGCCGACGGCGCGCATCTCCTCGCGTTCGTCCGGGAACCGTTCGGGGTCGACGACCAGCCGGGACAGCGTGTTGACGAAGCGCCAGGCGCCCGTCCCGGCGGCGGCCCGTTCGGCCAGGAGTGCGGTGTGGGAGTCCGTCATGCGGTCGAGCTCCGCGTCGAGTCGGGCGTCGTCCAGCAGGATCCGCTCGCGGACCCGGGCCGGCACCGCCCGTGCGCTGTGCGGCACGTGCAGCAGGACCGGCGAGCCGGGCGCCCCCTCTTCCAGGCGGAAGGGGGCCGCATCGTCCCCGCCGTATGTGTCCGTGCCGTATGTGTCCATGGTGACGTCCCCCTCTTCCCGGACCGGCCGTGCCCGCTGCGCGGCCGTCAGAACAACGGCTCGGGCAGGACGCCCTCCCTTGCCAGCAACGAGCGCTTGATGTCCAGCATCCGCAGGCCGCCGCCGAAGCCGCCGATCCCGCCGTCGCTCTCCAGCACGCGGTGGCAGGGCACGACGACCGGCAACGGGTTGGAGCCCATGGCGACCCCGACCGCCCGGGCCGCGCCTGGCTCCCCGACGCGGTTGGCCAGGTCCTGGTAGCCGACGACGCTGCCGAACGGCACGCCCCCCGCCAGTTCGCGCAGCACCCTGCGGTTGAAGCCGGCGCTCAGCGACCAGTCCAGTTCGAGGGTGAACGCCCGCAGGGTGCCCCCGAAGTACGCGTCGACCTGCTCCACCGCCTCGCGCAGCCTGTCGCCCGCAGGGCCGTCCGGCAGGTGTTCGGGCGTGGCCCCGAGCCGGGAGGCGAGGCGCTCGAGGGCGGCGGCGGTGGTCGCCTCGTCGGCCCGGAAGGCGACGTGGACCAGGCCCTTCTCGGTGGCGGCCAGCAGCAGCGGACCGACCGCGGTGTCCGCCACCGTCCAGGCCACCGCGAGGGTCGAGGTCTCGGGATTCGTCACGTCCACCAGCCTATGCGGGGGCACCGACAACGGGCCGGGGCGGCGGTGCACCCGCCGCCGGCACCACCGCGCCGGCAACACCGCGCAGCAGGGCCACTCGTGAGGGTGGCGGTTCTCGACAGCTGTGTCACAGGAGGTAGTCAGGTGGCCACGGTGGGGGATGGGGCTCGTATGACGCGTAACGACTACTCCGCGGCTCTCCGCAAACTCGCCCGTGAGCAGGACCGGGTGGCCACCGTCGCCCAGCTCGCCGAAGCCGGTGTGCCGCAGCGCCTGGTGCGCGAGCGCTGCCGTCCCGGGGGCAGGTGGCAGCGGCCGCTGCCCCGGGTCGCGGTGCTGCACTCCGGCCCGCTCAGCGCCGCCCAGCGGTGCCGGGCGGCCCTGGCGTTCGCCGGGTACCCGCTGACCCGGGCCATGATCACCGGGGCCACGGCACTGCGGCTGCACGGCGTCGCCGCCGCCGCGCTCCCGCCGGGTCTGCCGGTGGTGGACGTCCTTGTGCCCAGTGACCGGCGCATCCGCACCCACACCTGGGTGCGGGTCCACCATGCGCGGGACCTGCCGGCACCCGATCTGGTGGACGGCGTGCCCCTGGCCCCGGTGGTACGGGCGGCCGCCGACGGACTGCGGGAGTCCATCGATCCCGAGTGGGCCCGCGACGTCGTACAGGAGTTGGTCGTGGTGATGGGCGTGCCCGCCGGCATAGTCGCAGCCGAACTGGGCGGGGCGGTGCTCGGCCGCCGCCCGGCCGTGGCCGCCCTTCTGGAGTCCCTCGCGGCCGAGTCCCGGCCGCCCGTCGCCGGGCCCCTGGCGCGCGCCCTGGTGGCCAGGTCCGGTCTGCGGCAGCCGCTGTGGCGTCCCACGCTCCACCTCGACGGCGCCTTCCTCGGCTCCCCGGACGCCTATTGGGCGCGCGACGGGCTCGTGCTCGACCTCGGCCCCGGCGGCGGGCGCGCCCGGTGGGAGGCGCTGGGCCTGCGGGTGCTGCGCGTCGCCCCTGCCGCGCTCGCCCGCGCCCCGGGCGAGGTGGTCGCCGCCCTGCGCGCCGCGCTGGAGGGTGGCCCGTACGGGCCGCTGGAACGGATCACGGCGCTGCCGGGGGTGATCTGAGGCTGCCGGGGTGACGCGTGGGTTTCCGCGCGATGAAGTCCCGGAGAGCTGGCCGCGCGGACATCGTCCGTGACCTACCGTGTGTGCCGCGCGGGGGTGGACGGACGGGGGCCAACGGGCAAGGGGAGGGTGCCGTGGGCGGCACGTACGGAATGGTCAACGGGTTCACCTATGGGTGGGCCACACCGGTGGCGGGCTACTTAATGGCCTGCTTGGGCGCCGGACTCGGGCTGCGCTGCATCACGCGCGCACTGGCGATGCACCCCTCACGGCGGGCCGGCTGGCTCGCGCTCGGCGCCACCGCCATCGGCTCCGGCATCTGGACCATGCACTTCATCGCGATGATGGGCTTCACCATCGGCGGGGTGCCCGTCTCCTACGACTTGGTGACGACTTTCGCAAGCCTGCTGGTGGCCGTGCTCGTCGTCGGCGTCGGGGTCTTCGCCGTCGGCTTCCTGGGCCGCTCCGTGCCGGCTGTCCTGGCCGGTGGCGTCGTCATGGGCCTCGGGATCGCCGGCATGCACTACTTGGGCATGCGGGGCATGCGGCTCCACGCCGCACTGGAGTACTCCACGCCGACCGTGGCCCTGGCCGTCGGGGTCGCGGTGCTGGCCGCGACGATCGCCCTGTGGTGCGCGGTGGCGATCCGCGGCCTGGCCGGGGGCCTGGTCGCGAGCCTGATCCTGGGCCTCGCCATGACCTGCATGCACTACATCGGCATGGCGTCGGTGACGGTGCACCTGCTCAACGGCGCCCGGGAGGGCACGCGTGGCGCCGGTCCCGCCGCGCTCGCTCCGGTTCTGATCGGGCCCGTGGTGTTCCTCCTGCTCGCGGGTGTGGTCGTGGCGCTGGACCCGCTCGCCCCCGAGCCCTATACGCCCGACCGGTCCAGCGGTGAGCAACCCGGCCGCTCGGCCCCCGCCTCACGCGCCGCCCACGCTTCCGGGGTGCGCGAACGCCCGCGCGAACGCCATTGAGCCCTGCCCGACACCACTGCAGCGGTTGGAAACCGCCTCCATAGTGCCGCCGCCGGCCGCGACCGCACACCCGCGGTCGCGGTCGGCGGACCACATCGACAGTCCGCCCAGTCCCTTCCTCCGTGCGAAGGCCGCCAGTTGGGCGGCGTCCTGGAGGGTGAAGATCTCGCCCTCGATGTCGTTGACGCCGATCATCGGGGTCACCTCCAGTGCCCGCCAGGCGTCGGCGTCCGACAGGCCCAGCAGGGACTTGACGCGCGCCTGGGCGGCGGTGGCGGCGCGGGTCGCGTACGTGCCCATGTCGCCGGTGTACGCGGGTCCGTAGTCCATCGCCATGATGTTGACGGCGCCGACGTCCACGCCCTCGCGTGCGGCCGCGGCCACCACCGCATCGGCGCCTTCCGTGAGACCCGACGGCATGGCGGGCAGCGTGAAGGAGACGGTGAGGGACCGGCCGGCGGCCTTCGCCTCCCGCTGCAACCGGGCCACGGCGCGCGCCCGGCGCGCGGTGGCGGACGGATCGGACAGGGCGGCGCCCTCGATGTCGAAGTCCACCCGGGTCAGGTCGTAACGGTCGATCACCGAGGCGTAGGCGGCCGCCAGTTCGTCGGTGCTGCCGCAGGCGCTCGCCAGTTCCGTGCCGTCCGCGCCACCGAAGGACACCCGCAGGGTGCCGCCCGCGGCGCGCAGGGCGGCGACGCGGGCCGCCAGGGGGCCGTGGTCGATCCCGTCGCGGCCGTCCCAGGCGGGCGTGCATCCGCCGCGCGCGGTGACGAAGCCGAGCGTGAAGCCGTCCACGCCGCTGTGCCGGACGGCCGCCGCCATGTTGTAGACCGAGGTCTGCGACGCGTCCACGTACGGCAGGAAGGTCACGTGCGTCGCCTTGCGGAGTGACGCCGCGTCCCCGGTTCCCTCCGGCGCCGTCCCGCTGAGGAGGTGTGCGGCCCCGGCGGCCGTGCCGGCCGCCACGAGGCCGGCGATCAGAACTGTCGTACGGCGCTTCATGCCGGAGAGGCTATCGGCGACGGGCAATTCCTTCGGGCCTTTCCGGGGGCGTGCGCGAAATTCCCGAACCTCCTCTCTCTGATCGCTTTCGAATGATTCTGATAACTCGTCTCCGGAAATTGAGGGGCGGATCTCGGACCGGGTATTCCCGCGCACCGCGCGCACGCGTCCCGGCCGGGTCGCCCCACCCCAGCCCGGGGGCAGGACCGGCGCCCCGGGCCCGGTTGTCAGTGGGGGGTCGTACCGTTGTCCCATGCGGCCCGTATCAGACATCGAACGCAGTGTGGCGCCCTTCGAGGTCGTCAGCCCCTTCCAGCCCAGCGGCGACCAGCCGGCGGCCATCGACGACCTCGAGCGGCGCATCCGCGCCGGTGAGAACGGTGTCGTCCTGCTCGGCGCCACCGGCACCGGAAAGTCGGCCACCACCGCCTGGACGATCGAGCGGCTGCAGCGTCCGACCCTGGTCATGGCGCCCAACAAGACCCTGGCCGCGCAGCTCGCGAACGAATTCCGCGAACTGCTCCCGAACAATGCGGTCGAGTACTTCGTGTCGTACTACGACTACTACCAGCCCGAGGCGTACGTCCCGCAGACGGACACCTACATCGAGAAGGACTCCTCCATCAACGAGGAGGTCGAGCGGCTGCGCCACTCCGCCACCAATTCCCTGCTGACCCGCAGGGACGTGATCGTGGTCGCCTCGGTGTCCTGCATCTACGGCCTCGGCACGCCCCAGGAGTACATCGACCGCATGGTCCGTCTCAAGGTGGGCCAGGAGATCGACCGCGACGCGCTGCTGCGCAGGTTCGTCGACATCCAGTACGCGCGCAACGACGTGGCGTTCACCCGCGGCACCTTCCGCGTGCGCGGCGACACCATCGAGATCTTCCCGGTCTACGAGGAGCTCGCCGTCCGCATCGAGATGTTCGGCGACGAGATCGAGGCCCTGTACACCCTGCACCCGCTCACCGGCGAGATCATCACCGAGGACGAGCAGATGTACGTCTTCCCCGCCACCCACTACGTCGCCGGCCCCGAGCGCATGGAGCGCGCCATCGCCGGCATCGAGAAGGAACTCGGCGAGCAGCTGGCGGTCATGGAGAGGCAGGGCAAGCTGCTGGAAGCCCAGCGGCTGCGGATGCGCACCACGTACGACATCGAGATGATGCGGCAGATCGGCACCTGCTCCGGCATCGAGAACTACTCGCGGCACATCGACGGCCGCGAGACGGGTTCGGCCCCCGACACCCTCATCGACTACTTTCCCGAGGACTTCCTCCTCGTCATCGACGAGTCGCACGTCACCGTGCCGCAGATCGGCGCCATGTACGAGGGCGACGCCTCCCGCAAGCGCACCCTGGTCGACCACGGCTTCCGGCTGCCCTCCGCGCTCGACAACCGCCCGCTGAAGTGGGAGGAGTTCCTGGGACGCGTCGGCCAGACCGTCTATCTGTCGGCCACCCCGGGCCCGTACGAGCTGTCCCGCGGCGACGGCGTCGTCGAGCAGATCATCCGCCCGACGGGTCTGGTCGACCCCGAGGTGATCGTCAAGCCCACCAAGGGGCAGATCGACGACCTGGTGCACGAGATCCGGGTGCGCGCCGAGCGCGACGAGCGCGTCCTGGTCACCACCCTCACCAAGAAGATGTCCGAGGACCTCACCGACTACATGCTGGAACTCGGCATCCAGGTGAGGTATCTGCACAGCGACATCGACACCCTGCGCCGTGTGGAGCTCCTGCGCGAGCTGCGTGCGGGCGAGTACGACGTCCTGGTGGGCATCAACCTGCTCCGCGAGGGCCTGGACCTGCCCGAGGTCTCACTGGTGGCGATCCTCGACGCGGACAAGGAGGGCTTCCTGCGGTCGGGCACCTCGCTGATCCAGACCATCGGCCGCGCGGCCCGCAATGTCTCCGGCCAGGTGCACATGTACGCCGACAGGATCACCCCGGCCATGGAGAAGGCCATCGACGAGACCAACCGTCGGCGGGCCAAGCAGATCGCGTACAACGAGGAGCGGGGCATCGACCCGCAGCCGCTGCGCAAGAAGATCGCCGGCATCATGGACTCCTTCGCCCGCGAGGACGCCGACACCGAGGAGCTGCTGGGCTCCGGCCGCCAGCG
This sequence comes from Streptomyces sp. RLA123, assembly GCF_056270165.1. Lineage (NCBI taxonomy): Bacteria > Bacillati > Actinomycetota > Actinomycetes > Kitasatosporales > Streptomycetaceae > Streptomyces > Streptomyces sp. RLA123. The sequence goes on from NZ_JBWDOR010000003.1 coordinate 5,960,906, forward strand.
CTCGCGCGGCAAGGCGCCCGTTCCCGGGCTGTCGGGCAAGGCCGGTGGCAAGCGCGCCGACAAGAGCCTGCCGGCCGCCGAACTGGCCGAGCTCATCGGCGAGCTGACCGATCGGATGCACACGGCCGCGGCAGACCTGCAGTTCGAGGTCGCGGCCCGACTGCGCGACGAGGTGGGCGAGTTGAAGAAGGAGCTGCGGCAGATGCGGGAGGCGGGTGTGGCCTGACACCTTTCCCCGTCGCGCGCCGCGGTTGCCGAACCGCGGTGCGCCGGGCGCGCGTCTACCCATAGGGTGCGGAGCAACCGCACGTCGGCAAACTGGGTGAGAGGGGACAGCGCGTGACGGTCAACATGACCAAGGGTCAGAAGATCAGCCTGCAGAAGACGGACGGGGGGACCCTCACGTCGGTGCGCATGGGGCTCGGCTGGCAGGCGGCCCCGCGTCGTGGCCTGTTCGGCTCCCGTACCCGGGAGGTCGATCTCGACGCCTCCGCCGTGCTCTTCGCCGACAAGCAGCCCGTGGACGTGGTGTTCTTCCGGCACCTCGTCAGCGACGACGGCTCGGTCCGGCACACCGGCGACAACCTGGTCGGCGGAGCCGGCCAGGGAGGCGACGACGAGTCCATCCTGGTCGACCTGGCGCGGGTGCCCGTGCACGTCGACCAGATCATCTTCACGGTCAACTCCTTCACCGGGCAGACCTTCCAAGAGGTGCAGAACGCCTTCTGCCGGCTGGTCGACGAGACCAACGGGCAGGAGCTGGCCCGCTACACCCTCACCGGGGGTGGCGCCTACACCGCGCAGATCATGGCGAAGGTGCAGCGCAACGGCGCGGCCTGGTCGATGACCGCCATCGGCACCCCGGCCAACGGCCGCACTTTCCAGGACCTCATCCCGGCGATCCTGCCGGCGCTCTAGACAGGCAGGGCAGGCGCAAGGGGGGCACGGGCATGACCGCCGAACTGGTCCACGGACAGAACCATCCGCTCCCCGGCACCCGGGTCGAGATCCGGGTGTCGGCGGGCACGGCGGTGGTGCCCGGCGCCACCCTGGGCGACGGGCAGGGCAGGGTGAGCGGGCCCGGGGCGGTCGCCCTCCCCGGCTCCGGCGGCCTGCCCGGCATCGAGGTGCCGTCCGGCCCGGGCCCCGAGCACCGGCTCACCGCCGACCTGGACGCGGTCCCGGCGGCCGTGGAGCGGGTGCACATCCTGCTCGCGCTGCCCGCCGCCCCGGGTGCGCCCACCCGGTTCGGGGCCTGCGCCGCGCCCCATCTCGCACTCTTCGCCCCCGGCGGCTCCGAGATCGCGAGCTTCACCGTCACCGGGCTCGGCAACGAGTCCGCCATCGTCGCTCTGGAGCTGTACCGCCGCCAGGGCGCCTGGAAAGTGCGCGCTTTGGGCCAGGGCTATGCGGGCGGGCTCCCCGAACTCCTCCGCGACCAGGGGCTCACCGCGACCGACGCGGACCGTCTGGCCGCCGCGCCGACGCCGAAGACCGCACCGGCGGCCCGGGAGGCGGCCGGCGGCGCGCCGCCGGTGCCGTCGCAGCCCCGGGACCGCGTCCCGCCCCGGGACCGGCCCCGGCCGGACGGCGCCGCCCGGCACGCCGCCGCGGACACGGCGACGCCTCCGGTGGCCCCTCCCGCCGGCACGGCGCCCCCGGCACCCGTCGCGGGCGACGCCGCCGGCTGGACGATGGAGGAGCGCCTGTACAACCAGGTCTGGGGCATGTTCGAGGACCTGTCCCGTGCCATCGCCGCGTACCGCAGCGCCGTCGACTTCGCCGAGACCCGCCTCGACCAGGAGCTCGACTCCGTCCTCGCGGATCCGCGCACCCGTGTCGGCCCCGCCGCCGAGGCCGCCCGCGACCAGGCCCGGGCCCGCCAGGCCGAGCTCGTCGACCGGGCCCGCGCCGTCCTGGACAGGGACACGGCGCAGCTGGCCGCCGAACGCGACGTGGTCGAGCCCGCCCTGCCGCCGCCCTTCGCGGGCTGGGACAGCCCGGCGTGGCACGGCTGGACGGCGCCCGCCGAGCCCCCCATGGCGGTGCGGCTCGGCGACCTCCATCTGCCCGAGCAACCCGAGCTGCGCATCCCGATGCTGGTACGGCTCCCCCTGGAGCGGGGACTGTGGGTCGACAGCGCGCAGGAGCGCCGCAGGGCCGTGGACGTGGCGGTCACCCTCGCCGCGCGGCTGCTGGCCTCCTATCCGGCGGGGGAGTTCGCCGTCCACGTGGTGGACCCGGCCGGATCGGCCGCCGGGGCGCTGGGCCCCTTCACCGACTCCGGCGCGCTGCGCGAACGGGCCGCCACGGGGGCCGCCGGGGTGGCCGCGCTGCTCGCCCGGCTGACGCAGCGCGTCGACATGGTGCAGATGGCACTGGACGCGGGCGGCCCGGTGCAGCTGCCGGCCGGCCTCGACCCGGCCCGGCAGCTCCTGGTCGTCAATGACTTCCCGTACGGCTTCGACGACCGGACCATCAGCCAGCTGCGCTACCTGGCCGACGAGGGCCCCCAGGTCGGCGTCCACCTCCTGATGGTCGCCGACCGTGAGGACGCCCGGGAGTACGGCCCCGTGCTGGATCCCCTGTGGCGCTCACTGCTGCGGCTGACCCCGCTGCCCGACGACCATCTGGCCGACCCGTGGGTCGGCCACGCCTGGACGTACGAACCTCTGCTGGCCCCGCCCGGCAGCCAGGTGGTGCCGAGGGTCCTGCGCCAGGTCGCTGCGGCTCGGCAGACCTACGACCGGGGCCGCCGTTGAGCGGGCGGCCGGCTGCCCGCTCAACGGTCACCAGCGGCGCTCCCCCGCACCCAGCTGATTGACCATCACTTTACCATCTTTACCTTTCCTTGGGGTTTCATGTACTGTTCTTTACGCGGAGGGGAGTACTCCTGACGCGGTGCACCCGTCAACACGGGAAAGAACAGCCCCGGGGCACCGGCCCGAGCGCGAGGCGCCCGGGTGGAAGAGACCTCCGGCAGCGATCACGCTGACAATTGCCAGCCCATCTGCCGGAGGCATCGCATGGATGTGTCCTTGAACCTCTGGGTGCTGACCATCGCCGGTCTCAGCGCCCTCATCGCCATCGATTTCTTCATCGGGCGCAAGCCCCATGACGTGTCGATCAAGGAGGCGGGGATCTGGACCGTCGTCTGGATCACCCTGGCCGCGCTCTTCGGTCTCGGCCTTGCGCTCTTCGCCGGGGGACAGCCCGCGGGCGAGTTCTTCGCCGGCTTCATCACCGAGAAGTCGCTGAGCGTCGACAACCTCTTCGTCTTCGTCCTGATCATGGCGAAGTTCTCGGTGCCCACCCAATACCAGCAGCGCGTCCTGCTGGTCGGCGTGCTGATCGCGCTGGTGCTGCGTGCGGGCTTCATCGCCGCAGGCGCGGCGATCATCGCCAACTTCGCCTGGATCTTCTACCTCTTCGGCGCCTTCCTCATCTGGACCGCCTGGAAGCTGATCCAGGAGGCCCGCGCCGGGGAGCAGGACGATGAGTTCGAGGAGAACCGGCTGCTCAAGGCCGCCGAACGCCGCTTCGGTGTCGCCGACCGCTACCACGGCACCAAGCTGTTCATCCAGAAGAACGGCAAGCGGATCATGACCCCGATGCTCGTGGTCATGCTGGCGATCGGCACCACCGACGTCCTGTTCGCGCTGGACTCCATCCCCGCGATCTTCGGCCTCACCCAGGACCCGTACATCGTCTTCACCGCGAACGCGTTCGCGCTGATGGGCCTTCGGCAGCTGTACTTCCTCATCGGCGGCCTGCTGAGGAAGCTGGTGCACCTGTCCTACGGCCTGTCGGTCATCCTCGGCTTCATCGGCGTGAAGCTGGTGCTGCACGCGCTGCACGAGTCGGGTGTCCATGTGCCCGAGATCAGCATCCCGTTCTCCCTCGGCTTCATCGTCGTGGTCCTCGCCGTCACCACGGTGACGAGCCTGAAGGCGTCCAGGAAACAGGCGGCGCTGGAGGAGCGGACCCGCAGCGACGAGGAGCGGCACGTCGACGCCTGACCCGCCTCCGGGGTGCCGGCGCCGGGAGATCTCAGCCCGTGCGGGGTGTGTGGCCGACGGCCGCGCGCCCCGCAGTCCCGTCCGGGTCCGCCGGCGTCGTCGCGGCCGTGCGGCGCGGGTCCGGCAGCGCGGCGAAGCAGGCCGCGCTGAGCAGCGCGACCGCCGCGACGTAGACCGCCACCGCCCAGGGCGGGCCGGCACCCTCCCCCGACAGCCGGGTCGCCGCGATCGGGGTGAGGGCGCCGCCCAGGATCCCGCCGAGGTTGTAGCCGAGCGAGGCGCCGGTGCAGCGCACCCGCGGCGGGTAGAGCTCGGGCAGGTACGCCCCCAGCACCGCGAAGACCGTGATGAAGGCCAGCAACTGCGCCACGGACCCCAAGGCGAGCGCCGTCGGCGAGCCGGTGCCCAGCAACCAGATGTACGGGAAGATCACCAGTCCCATCGCGGCCGTCCCGGCGAGCGCCAGCGGCCGCCGCCCGCAGAGGTCCCCGAGCAGCCCCACCCAGGGAGTCGCCGCGCCCTTGACCACGACGGCCGCCAGCACGCAGCCGAGCACCATGGTGCGGTCCATGCCGAGCCGTTCGGTGGCGTAGGACAGCGACCACGTGGTCACCGTGTAGAAGACGGCGTAGCCGCAGGCCATCGCACCCGCCGTGAGCAGCAGCAGCCGCCAGTGGCCGCGCAGCAGTTCCACCAGCGGCACCCGGGACAGCTCGCCCCGCTCCGCGGCCCGGGCGAACTGCGGGGTCTCCGGCAGTGCGGCCCGCAGTGCCAGCCCGGCCAGCGCCAGCGCCCCGGCCGCCCAGAACGGCACGCGCCACCCCCAGGAGCGGAACGCGGCGTCGCTCAGCCCCGCCGACAGCACCAGCACGATCCCGTTCGCCAGCACGAAGCCCACGGCCGGGCCGGTCTGCGGCAGGCTCGCCCACAGTCCGCGCCGTCGCGCCGGCGCGTGCTCGGCGGCCAGCAGCACCGCCCCGCCCCACTCGCCGCCGAGCCCGAGCCCCTGCAGGAACCGCAGCGCCACCAGGATCACGGGCGCGGCCGCCCCGATCGCGTCGTAGGAGGGCACCAGGCCCACGGCGGTGGTAGCGGCACCGGTCAGCAGCAGGGAACCCATCAGCACCGGACGCCGTCCGAGGCGGTCGCCGATGTGGCCGAACAGCACCGAGCCGAGCGGCCGTGCCACGAAGCCCACGGCGAAGGTGCCGAACGCGGCGAGCGTCCCGGCGACGGGGGAGAAGGCGGGGAAGAACAGCGGGCCCAGGACGAGGGCGGCCGCCGTGCCGTAGGCGAAGAAGTCGTAGAACTCGATCGCGGTCCCGGCCGCCGAGGCCGCGGCGATCCGGGTCATGGAGACAGGAGTGCGCACGCCGGTCCAACGACCCGGGTGCGCGGGGGTGGCGCCGCCGAAGCGGTGGCGCCACCCCCGCGGGCGGTCACCAGCCGCGTTCGCGCCATTCGGCCAGGTGCGGCCGCTCGTCGCCGAGCGTGGTGTCCCGGCCGTGCCCGGGGTAGACCCAGGTCTCGTCGGGGAGGGTGTCGAAGAGCTTGGCCTTGACGCCCTCGAAGAGGCTCGTGAAGTGGCCGGGGTTGTCGTGGGTGTTGCCGACGCCGCCCGGGAACAGGCAGTCGCCGGTGAAGATGTGCGGATGGCCGTGCGGGTCGTCGTAGATCAGGACGATGGAGCCGGGGGTGTGGCCCACCAGGTGGCGGGCGGTGAGGGTGACCTGGCCGACGCCGATGGTGTCGCCGTCCTCGACGGGGACGTCGGTGCGGACCGGGATGCCCTCGGCGTCGTGCCGTCCCGCGTAGGTGCGGGCGCCGGTCGCGTCCACCACGGCCTGGAGGGCCTGCCAGTGGTCGCCGTGCCGGTGCGTGGTGACGACGGACGCGAGCCCGTCGCTGCCGGCCACCTCGATCAGCGTGTGCGCGTCGTTGGCCGCGTCGATGAGCAACTGCTCGTCCGTGGCGCGGCAGCGCAGCAGGTACGCGTTGTTGTCCATCGGGCCGACCGCGACCTTGGTGATGATGAGGTCCTTGAGTTCGTGCACGTCGGGGGCGCCGCCCACCCTGACCTCGCCGCTGTACGTCATGGCCTCAGCCTAGTGGCGGCAGCACGGGCAGGGGGACGTCCGGCTGAACGCTCAGGTCCTTGCCGTCGGAGCGGCCGGTGACCCAGCCGAGCAGGGCGTGCCGGGCTCCGCTGACCGTGAGGTCGGGCTCCAGCGCGGCGCCGATCACCCACTTCTCGCCGCTGTCGGTGTCGTGCAGGCGTACGGCGGCGACGCCCTCGTGGCCGGACAGGTCGTCGATGACGGCGGCGAGCTCGCGGACCGAGAAGGGCGTGGGGAGGTGCTGGCAGGTGTAGCCGATGCCGAGGTCGACGTGGTGGAAGTAGATCTCCATGAGGCGCGCGTAGGGGATCTCGGCGGCGGCGATCACGTGGCCGGAGCGCATGACCACCTGGGAGGCCCAGCACCGCGGCGGGGTCTCCTCGATCGCGGTCGCCAGCCGGGCGGCGGACCGGCGCAGGTCGTCCAGTTGTTCGGCGAGCGGGCGGCCGGAGCCGGCCTCGATGTCGCGGTCGCGGCTCTCACCGCTCGCGTACTGGGGGACCTCCTCGCCGGTGCGCGCCCAGATGAGCAGGTTGACCAGCGAGTCGGCGTTGCGGGACAGATGGGTCAGAACGTGGCCGCGGGTCCAGCCCGCGAGTCGGGACGGCTCGGCGACGCTCGTGGGCGCGAGCACGGACACGGCGTCGATCAGCCGTTCGGTGGCCTGGCGCAGCTCGGCCGCATCGTGCTCGGGGTCGGGTCGTTGGACAGACACGGGGCCTCCTGGTCGCACGTGGGTGCAGGACGGGTGCACGTGATCCACATCTTGCCGAAGACGCTAGCGCGGACACTCGATCGGGTGAAGATGGCGCACCAGCGCCTTAAATCGAATACGCGTGCTATAGGCTCGTTCTCGTCGCAACCGGAAGAAATCCCGTCGGCGCCCCGTTTAGGCTGTCTGGGGGCCGTTGCAGCTTGCCTCTTGTCTGTTCTATGAAAGGTACGCACTGGCGTGGCCGATCGACTCACTGTCCGTGGCGCTCGCGAGCACAACCTGAAGAACGTCTCGCTCGACCTCCCACGGGACTCCCTCATCGTCTTCACCGGCCTGTCCGGCTCGGGGAAGTCGTCCCTGGCGTTCGACACGATCTTCGCCGAGGGACAGCGCCGTTACGTGGAGTCGCTCTCCTCTTACGCCCGGCAGTTCCTGGGACAGATGGACAAGCCGGACGTCGACTTCATCGAGGGCCTGTCGCCGGCCGTCTCGATCGATCAGAAGTCGACCTCCCGCAACCCGCGCTCGACCGTCGGCACCATCACCGAGGTCTACGACTACCTGCGCCTGCTCTTCGCCCGCATCGGCAAGCCGCACTGCCCCGAGTGCGGCCGGCCGATCTCCCGGCAGTCGCCGCAGGCGATCGTCGACCGGGTGCTCGAGCTGGAGGAGGGCTCCCGCTTCCAGGTGCTCTCGCCGCTCGTCCGCGAGCGCAAGGGCGAGTTCGCCGACCTCTTCGCGGACCTGCAGACCAAGGGCTACAGCCGGGCACGGGTCGACGGCGCGACGGTCCAGCTGACCGAGCCGCCGAAGCTGAAGAAGCAGGAGAAGCACACCATCGAGGTGGTCGTGGACCGCCTCACCGTCAAGGAGAGCGCCAAGCGCCGGCTGACCGACTCGGTCGAGACCGCGCTCGGGCTGTCCGGCGGCATGGTCATCCTGGACTTCATCGACCTGCCCGAGGACGACCCGCAGCGCGAGCGGATGTTCTCCGAGCACCTCTACTGCCCGTACGACGACCTGTCCTTCGAGGAGATGGAGCCGCGCTCCTTCTCCTTCAACTCGCCGTTCGGCGCCTGCCCGGACTGCACCGGCATCGGCACCCGCATGGAGGTCGACCCCGAGCTGATCGTCCCCGACGAGGACAAGTCCCTCGACGAGGGCGCCATCGCCCCCTGGTCGCTCGGCCACACCCGGGACTACTTCCAGCGCCTGATCGGCGCGCTCGCCGACGAGCTCGGCTTCCGTACCGACATCCCGTGGGCCGGGCTGCCCCAGCGGGCGAAGAAGGCCCTGCTCAACGGGCACCGGACGCAGATCGAGGTGCGCTACCGCAACCGCTACGGACGGGAACGCGCGTACACCACCGCCTTCGAAGGGGCGATCCCCTTCGTCCGGCGGCGGCATTCGGAGTCCGAGAGCGACTCCAGCCGCGAGCGCTTCGAGGGCTACATGCGCGAGGTGCCCTGCCCGACCTGCCAGGGCACCCGGCTCAAGCCGATCGTGCTGGCCGTCACGGTGCAGGACAAGTCCATCGCCGACATCTCCGCGATGTCGATCAGCGACTGCGCGGAGTTCCTGCGCGGGATGAAGCTGAGCGCGCGCGAGAAGACCATCGCCGAGCGGGTACTGAAGGAGGTCAACGAGCGACTGCGCTTCCTGGTCGACGTCGGCCTGGACTACCTCTCGCTCAACCGCGCAGCGGGCACCCTGTCCGGCGGCGAGGCCCAGCGCATCCGGCTGGCCACGCAGATCGGCTCCGGCCTGGTCGGCGTGCTCTATGTGCTCGACGAGCCGTCGATCGGCCTGCACCAGCGGGACAACCACCGGCTCATCGAGACCCTGGTGCGGCTGCGCGACCTGGGCAACACCCTGATCGTGGTCGAGCACGACGAGGACACCATCAAGACCTCCGACTGGGTGGTCGACATCGGCCCCGGCGCCGGTGAGCACGGCGGCAAGGTGGTGCACAGCGGTTCCCTGGAGGAGCTGCTGCGCAACGAGGAGTCCCTGACCGGCCAGTATCTGGCCGGCAAGCGCCAGATCCCGATCCCGTCGATGCGGCGCCCGCTGGAGAGCGGCCGGCAGCTGACGGTGCGCGGCGCCAAGGAGAACAACCTGCGGGACATCGACGTGTCCTTCCCGCTGGGTGTCCTGACCGCGGTCACCGGTGTCTCCGGCTCGGGCAAGTCCACCCTCGTCAATGACATCCTCTACACCCACCTGGCGCGCGAACTGAACGGTGCCCGGGGCGTCCCGGGCCGGCACACCCGGGTCGACGGGGACGACCTCGTCGACAAGGTGGTCCATGTCGACCAGTCGCCGATCGGCCGCACGCCGCGCTCCAACCCGGCGACGTACACCGGTGTCTTCGACCACGTCCGCCGACTCTTCGCGGAGACGATGGAGGCGAAGGTGCGCGGCTATCTGCCGGGCCGCTTCTCCTTCAACGTCAAGGGCGGTCGCTGCGAGAACTGCTCCGGCGACGGCACGATCAAGATCGAGATGAACTTCCTCCCGGACGTCTACGTCCCGTGCGAGGTCTGCCACGGCGCCCGGTACAACCGGGAGACCCTGGAGGTCCACTACAAGGGCAAGTCCATCGCCGAGGTCCTGGACATGCCGATCTCCGAGGCGCTGGACTTCTTCGAGGCGGTGCCCACCATCGCGCGGCACCTGCGCACCCTGACCGAGGTCGGCCTGGGGTACGTGCGCCTGGGCCAGTCGGCGACGACGCTCTCCGGTGGCGAGGCGCAGCGCGTCAAGCTCGCCTCCGAATTGCAGAAGCGGTCCACCGGTCGCACGGTCTACGTCCTGGACGAGCCGACCACGGGTCTGCACTTCGAGGACATCAGCAAGCTGATCAAGGTGCTGTCCGGGCTGGTCGAGAAGGGCAACACCGTGATCGTCATCGAGCACAATCTCGATGTGATCAAGACCGCGGACTGGGTCATCGACATGGGCCCCGAAGGCGGCAGCGGCGGCGGACTGGTGATCGCGGAAGGCACGCCCGAGCAGGTCGCTGGGGTGGGGGCGAGCCACACCGGCAAGTTCCTGCGGGACATCCTGGGCTCCGAGCGGATCTCCGACGCCCCGCCCGTGCCCGCTGCCCGCAAGCGGACCAGTACCCGGAAGAAAGCGGCGGCCAAGGCCTGACGGGCTGCGGAGAGCTTCGGCACGTAAGGTCGGTCGGGTCCAAGGTCGACTTTTCCTCACGTGCCGAAGCGGAGCACTGCCATGGCTGACACCACCGGATTTCCTCCCTGCCGTCGAACCGTCCTGAAGGGCGCGGCCGTCGCCGGGGTCGCGGGGCTAGGCCTCACAGCGTGCGGCGCGGGCTCCGAGGACGGCGCCGACTCCGCCGGGCCGACCAGCCCCGTGGAACTCGGTGCGGCCTCCGAGGTGCCCGTCGGCGGCGCGAAGCTCTACGGCGCCGCCAAAGTTGTCGTAGCCCAGCCCACCAAGGGCGTCTACAAGGCCTACAGCGCCGTGTGCACGCACCAGGGCTGCGTCTGCAACAAGCTGAGCGGCACGACCCTCTCCTGCCCCTGCCACGGCAGCGGTTTCAACGCCTCCACCGGCGCCGTCGAGAACGGCCCCGCCTCGCGGCCGCTGCCCTCCGTCGGCATCCGGGTCGAGGCGGGCAGGCTGGTGGCGGGTCCGTCGGCCTGAGGGCGACGGGAATGTCACCGCCAGTCAGTAGGGTGGGGGCATGGCCGACCCCTCCAGCTACCGCCCCCAGCCGGGACAGATCCCGGAGTCCCCAGGGGTGTACAAGTTCCGGGACCAGCACGGCCGGGTGATCTACGTCGGGAAGGCGAAGAGCCTGCGCCAGCGGCTCTCCTCGTACTTCCAGGACATCGCGAACCTGCACCAGCGCACCCGCACGATGGTCACCACCGCCGCCTCCGTGGAATGGACGGTGGTGACCACCGAGGTCGAGGCGCTGCAGCTGGAGTACTCCTGGATCAAGGAGTTCGACCCGCGCTTCAACGTCAAGTACCGGGACGACAAGAGCTATCCGTCGCTCGCCGTGACCATGAACGAGGAATTCCCCCGCGTCCAGGTCATGCGCGGTCCCAAGCGCAAGGGCGTGCGCTACTTCGGCCCGTACGCGCACGCCTGGGCGATCCGCGAGACCGTGGACCTGCTGCTGCGGGTCTTCCCCGTGCGCACCTGCTCCTCCGGGGTGTTCAAGCGCTCCGCGCAGATCGGCCGGCCCTGCCTGCTCGGTTACATCGGCAAGTGCTCCGCGCCCTGCGTCGGCCGGGTCACCCCCGAGGAGCACCGCCAACTCGCCGAGGACTTCTGCGACTTCATGGCGGGCCGCACCGGCACGTATCTGCGCCGCCTGGAGCAGCAGATGAAGGACGCCGCCGTCGCGATGGAGTACGAGAAGGCCGCCCGGCTGCGGGACGACATAGAGGCGCTCAGACGCGCCATGGAGAAGAACGCGGTCGTCCTGGCCGACGCGACGGACGCCGATCTGATCGCCGTCGCCGAGGACGAGCTGGAGGCCGCCGTCCAGATCTTCCACGTCCGCGACGGGCGGGTCCGCGGACAGCGCGGCTGGGTCACCGACCGGGTCGAGGAGATCGGCACCCCCGAGCTCGTCGAGCACGCCCTGCAGCAGCTGTACGGCGAGGAGCGGGGCGACTCGGTCCCCAAGGAGGTGCTGGTCCCCGCGCTGCCCGAGCCGTACGAGCCGGTCCAGCAGTGGCTCAGCGAGCGCCGCGGCTCCCAGGTCAGCCTGCGCGTGCCGCAGCGCGGCGACAAGAAGGACCTGATGGCCACGGTGCAGCGCAACGCCCTGCAGGGGCTCGCGCTGCACAAGACCCGGCGTGCCTCCGACCTGACCACCCGTTCCCGCGCCCTGGAGGAGATCGCCGAGGCGCTCGGCCTGGACACGGCGCCGCTGCGCATCGAGTGCTTCGACATCTCCCACCTCCAGGGGGACGACGTCGTCGCCTCGATGGTGGTCTTCGAGGACGGCCTGGCCCGCAAGAGCGAGTACCGGCGCTTCCAGATCAAGAGCTTCGCCGGGCAGGACGACGTCCGCGCCATGCACGAGGTGGTCTCCCGGCGCTTCCGCCGCTATGTGCTGGAGAAGCAGAAGACCGGCGAGTGGGTCGACGGGAACGGCGACGGCGCGGGCGCGGGCGCGGAGGACGGCGCCGGCCCCGAGGTCGCGGGCGGCCCCATCGACCCGGAGACCGGCAGGCCCCGCAAGTTCGCCTACCCGCCCCAGCTGGTCGTGGTCGACGGCGGGGCGCCGCAGGTCGCGGCGGCCCGGCGGGCCCTGGAGGAACTGGGCGTGGAGGAGGTCGCCGTCTGCGGTCTCGCGAAGCGGCTGGAGGAGGTCTGGCTGCCCGGTGAGGACGACCCGGTCATCCTGCCGCGCACCAGCGAGGGCCTCTACCTGCTGCAGCGCGTCCGTGACGAGGCGCACCGCTTCGCCATCGCCTACCAGCGCAGCAAGCGGTCCAAGTCGATGAAGGCCGGCGCCCTGGACTCCGTCCCGGGCCTGGGCGAGAGCCGGCGGCAGGCGCTGCTGAAGCACTTCGGCTCGCTCAAGCGGCTGCGCGCGGCGACCGTCGAGCAGATCTGCGAGGTGCCCGGTGTGGGCCGGCGCACCGCGGAGGCCGTGCTCGTGGCCCTGGCCGGGGCCACCCCGGCCGGGCCGGCCGTGAACACGGCCACAGGAGAGATCATTGAGGAAGAAGAGGGGACGGCCGGTCCGGTGACCGTCTCCGTGGAACGGGGGAAGGGATCATGAACGAGAACGACGGAGGCGGATCACAGGTGACGACGGGCGGAGCGGGAGAAGCCGCGGAGGCGATCCCCGAACTCGTGATCATCTCGGGCATGTCCGGCGCCGGCCGCAGCCACGCCGCCAAGTGCCTGGAGGACCTCGGCTGGTTCGTCGTGGACAACCTGCCGCCGGCCCTCATTCCCACCATGGTGGACCTCGGCGCCCGCTCCCAGGGCAACGTGGCCCGGATCGCCGTCGTCGTGGACGTCCGCGGCCGGCGTTTCTTCGACAACCTGCGCGACTCGCTGGCGGACCTGGACGCCAAGGGCGTCAAGCGCCGGGTGCTCTTCCTGGAGGCCTCCGACGACACGCTGGTGCGCCGCTTCGAGTCCGTCCGCCGTCCCCACCCGCTTCAGGGCGACGGACGGATCGTGGACGGCATCGCCAAGGAGCGCGAGCTGCTGAGCGAGCTGCGCGGCGACGCGGACCTGGTGATCGACACCTCCAGCCTCAACGTCCACGAACTGCGCGCCAAGATGGATGCCCAGTTCGCCGGCGAGGAGGAGCCGGAACTGCGGGCCACGGTCATGTCCTTCGGCTTCAAGTACGGGCTCCCCGTGGACGCCGACCTGGTCGCCGACTGCCGCTTCCTGCCCAACCCGCACTGGGTCCCCGAGCTGCGCCCCTTCACCGGGCTCAACGACGAGGTCGCCACCTACGTCTTCAACCAGCCGGGTGCCAAGGAGTTTTTGGACCGCTACGCGGAATTGCTGCACATCGTCAACGCGGGGTACCGGCGCGAGGGCAAGCGCTACGTGACAATCGCCGTCGGCTGCACCGGCGGAAAGCACCGGAGTGTGGCCATGTCCGAGCGGCTCGCCGCCCGGCTGTCCGCGGACGGAGTGGAGACGGTGGTCGTCCACCGGGACATGGGGCGCGAGTGAGGAAGACGACTCGGCGCTTGCGCCGGTCGGCACAACGCAGCGGCGCGGCGCCGAAGGTCGTGGCGCTCGGTGGCGGCCATGGACTGGCCGCCTCGCTGTCGGCGCTGCGCCGGATCACCCAGGACCTGACCGCCGTCGTCACCGTCGCCGACGACGGGGGCTCCAGCGGCCGCCTCCGGCAGGAGATGGGCGTTCTGCCCCCCGGTGACCTGCGCAAGGCGCTCGCGGCGCTCTGCGGTGACGACGACTGGGGCCGGACCTGGTCCAAGGTCGTCCAGCACCGCTTCTCCAGCCAGGGCGACCTGCACGGCCACGCGGTCGGCAATCTGCTGATCGTGGCGCTGTGGGAGCAGCTCGGAGACCCGGTCGCCGCCCTGGAGTGGGTGGGCCGGCTGCTCGGGGCGCACGGCAGGGTGCTGCCGATGTCGGGCGTGCCGCTGGAGCTCACGGCGACCGTGCGCGGGCACGACCCGGAGAAGCCGGACGACATCTCGACCGTGCACGGGCAGGCGACCGTCGCGCTCACCCCCGGTGAGGTGCAGGAGGTCCAGCTGGTGCCCAGCGACCCGCCGGCCGTTCCGGAGGCCGTGCAGTCCGTGCTGGACGCCGACTGGGTGGTGTTGGGACCCGGTTCCTGGTTCTCGTCCGTGATACCCCACCTCCTGGTGCCGGATCTGGTGTCCGCGCTGATGGAGACCCGGGCCCGGAAGGTGCTGGCGCTGAACCTCGCCCCGCAGCCAGGAGAGACCGAGGGCTTTTCTCCGCAGCGTCACTTGGAGGTTTTGGCCCGACACGCCCCTAAACTCACCATCGACGTGGTGCTGGCTGACGACGCCGCCGTACCCGACCGCGGAAGCCTGATAGAAGCAGCCGAGCGGTTGTCAGGAACGGTGGAGCTGGCCCGGGTCGCCGCGCCCGACGGGCCGCGGCACGACCCGGAGTTGCTGGCCGCCGCGTTCGACCGGATTTTTCGTATGCATGGAAGGATCGGCCCATGGCGATGACGCCAGCGGTGAAGGACGAGATCTCCCGGCTCCCCGTCACCCGGACCTGCTGCCGCAAGGCCGAGGTCTCGGCGATCCTCAGGTTCGCGGGGGGACTGCACCTGGTCAGCGGTCGCATCGTGATCGAGGCGGAGCTGGACACCGGGATCGCTGCCCGCAGGCTGCGCAAGGACATCCTGGAGATCTTCGGGCACTCCTCCGACCTCGTCGTCATGGCGCCCGGGGGGCTGCGCCGCGGCAGCCGGTTCGTGGTGCGGGTGGTCGCGGGCGGCGACCAGCTGGCCCGGCAGACCGGGCTCGTCGACGGCCGGGGCCGCCCCATCCGCGGGCTGCCCCCGCAGGTGGTCTCGGGTGCGACGTGCGACGCCGAGGCGGCCTGGAGAGGGGCCTTCCTGGCCCACGGCTCGCTCACCGAGCCGGGCCGCTCCTCCTCCCTGGAGGTCACCTGCCCCGGTCCCGAGGCGGCCCTCGCGCTGGTCGGCGCCGCGCGCCGGCTGCAGATCGGCGCGAAGGCCCGCGAGGTACGCAACGTCGATCGTGTGGTCGTCCGTGACGGTGACGCCATCGGCGCGCTGTTGACGCGGCTGGGCGCCCACGAGTCCGTGCTCGCCTGGGAGGAGCGCCGCATGCGGCGCGAGGTCCGCGCCACGGCCAACCGGCTCGCCAACTTCGACGACGCGAACCTGCGCCGCTCCGCCCGCGCGGCGGTCGCGGCGGGTGCCCGTGTCCAGCGCGCGCTGGAGATCCTCGGCGAAGAGGTGCCCGAGCACCTCGCGGCGGCCGGCCGGCTGCGCATGGACCACAAGCAGGCGTCGCTGGAGGAGCTCGGCTCGCTGGCGGAGCCGCCGCTCACCAAGGACGCGGTCGCGGGCCGCATCCGGCGGCTGCTGGCGATGGCCGACAAGCGCGCGTCGGACGTCGGCATCCCCGGCACGGAGTCCAACCTGACCGAGGAGATGGTCGGCTGAGACCGGCCGTGCGGAGGGCGTCGGCCACGCCGGGCCCGGTTACCCGTCCGTAGGGCGGGCACCGGCGGTGCCGATGTCACCGCTGGGTTCCCGCCGGGGTAGGGTCGTCCTTGGTCGGGGACATCCCATACGTCGCAGCCGGAGCGAAATGGCATCCGGCACATCAGCGAGGAGATCGGTTCGTGACGATCCGCGTAGGCATCAACGGCTTTGGTCGCATCGGTCGTAACTTCTTCCGTGCCGCCCTGGAGCAGGGTGCGGACATCGAGATCGTGGCTGTCAACGACCTGGGCGACACCGCCACCACGGCACACCTGCTCAAGTACGACACGATCCTGGGCCGCCTGAAGGCCGAGGTCACCCACACCACCGACTCCATCACGGTGAACGGCCAGACCATCAAGGTGCTGTCGGAGCGCAACCCCTCCGACATCCCGTGGGGCGAGCTGGGCGTCGACATCGTGATCGAGTCCACCGGCATCTTCACCAAGGCCGCGGACGCCAAGAAGCACATCGAGGGTGGTGCCAAGAAGGTCATCATCTCGGCGCCGGCGTCCGACGAGGACATCACGATCGTGATGGGCGTCAACAACGACAAGTACGACGCCGCGAAGCACAACATCATCTCCAACGCCTCCTGCACCACCAACTGTGTGGCGCCGATGGCGAAGGTCCTGGACGAGAACTTCGGCATCGTCAAGGGCATGATGACCACGGTGCACGCGTACACGAACGACCAGCGCATCCTTGACTTCCCGCACAAGGACCTGCGTCGCGCCCGTGCCGCCGCCGAGAACATCATCCCGACCTCGACCGGTGCCGCGAAGGCCACCGCCCTGGTCCTCCCGCAGCTCAAGGGCAAGCTGGACGGCATCGCCATGCGCGTCCCGGTCCCGACCGGCTCCGTGACCGACCTGGTCATCGAGCTCGAGCGCGAGGTCACCAAGGACGAGGTCAACGCCGCCTTCCAGAAGGCGGCCGAGGGCCAGCTCAAGGGCATCCTGGATTACACCGAGGACCCGATCGTGTCCTCGGACATCGTCAACTGGCCGGCCTCCTGCACCTTCGACTCCTCCCTGACGATGGCTCAGGGCAAGCAGGTCAAGGTCATCGGCTGGTACGACAACGAGTGGGGCTACTCCAACCGCCTCGTCGACCTGACCGTGTTCGTCGGCGGCCAGCTCTGACAAGGGCTCCCCAGCCCGCCATGCGATGAGGACAGGGTCCGAACGACGCAGTGTCGTCCGGGCCCTGTCCCATGACCTTTCCACGACTGCCCCATGACGCGAGCGCCGTGCCGCCACGCCGTCAGGGCCGAGGCAGGAGAGTCCTCACCATGAAGACGATCGACGAACTCATCGACGAGGGGGTCGGCGGCAAGCGCGTTTTCGTCCGCGCCGACCTCAATGTGCCGCTGTCCGGCGACACGATCACCGACGACGGACGCATCCGCGCCGTCGTTCCGACCATCACCAAGCTGGTCGAGGCCGGCGCCAAGGTGATCGTCGCCTCACACCTGGGCCGCCCCAAGGGCGCGCCCGACCCGCAGTTCTCGCTGGCGCCGGTCGCCGGCCGGCTCGGTGAACTCCTCGGTGCGAAGGTCGCCTTCGCGACCGACACCGTGGGGGAGAACGCCCACGACGTGGTCGGCGCCCTCGCCGACGGCGGCGTCGCGCTGCTGGAGAACCTGCGCTTCAACCCGGGCGAGACCAGCAAGGACGACGCCGAGCGCGGTGTCTTCGCGGACGAGCTGGCCGCCCTCGCGGAGCTCTACGTCGGCGACGGCTTCGGCGCCGTGCACCGCAAGCACGCCTCCGTCTACGACCTCCCGGCCCGGCTGCCGCACGCCGCGGGCCTGCTGATCGCCACCGAGGTCGGCGTGCTGAAGAAGCTCACCGAGGAAGTGGCCCGCCCGTACGCGGTGGTGCTCGGCGGTGCCAAGGTCTCCGACAAGCTGGGTGTCATCGACCACCTGCTGGAGCGCGCCGACCGCATCCTGATCGGCGGCGGCATGCTCTTCACGTTCCTCAAGGCCCAGGGCCACGAGGTCGGCAAGAGCCTGGTGCAGGAGGACCAGCTCCAGACCGTCGCGGAGTACCTGGAGCGCGCGAAGGCCAAGGGCGTGGAGTTCGTGCTGCCCCTGGACATCGTCGGCGCGCCGTCCTTCCCGGACCTGAAGAACCCGGTCGCAGGCAACCCCGTGACCGTGACCGTCGACGCCTTCCCCGGCGACCTGATGGGCCTGGACATCGGTCCGGAGACCCGCAAGCTCTTCGCCGCGAAGCTCGCCGACACGGCGACCGTCTTCTGGAACGGGCCCATGGGCGTCTTCGAGCACCCCGACTACGCCGAGGGCACCCGCGCGGTCGCCCAGGCGCTGGTCGACAGCCCGGCGTTCAGCGTCGTCGGCGGCGGCGACTCCGCCGCGGCCGTGCGCATCCTGGGCTTCGACGAGAACGCTTTCGGCCACATTTCGACCGGTGGCGGCGCGAGCCTCGAGTACCTCGAGGGCAAGACGCTCCCCGGCCTCGCCGCACTGGAGGACTGACCGATGACCCCGCGCACGCCGATCATGGCGGGCAACTGGAAGATGAACCTCAACCACCTCGAGGCCATCGCCCACGTCCAGAAGCTCGCTTTCGCGCTCAACGAGAAGGACTACGACGCCGTCGAGGCCGTCGTCCTGCCCCCCTACACCGACCTGCGGTCCGTGCAGACCCTGATCGACGGGGACAAGCTCAAGATCAAGTACGGTGCGCAGGACCTCTCCGCGCACGAGTCCGGCGCGTACACCGGTGAGATCTCCGGCTCGATGCTGGCCAAGCTGAAGTGCTCGTACGTGGTCATCGGCCACTCCGAGCGCCGTCAGTACCACGGCGAGAACGAGGAGATCGTCAACGCCAAGGTCAAGGCCGCCTTCCGCCACGAGCTGACCCCGATCGTGTGCGTCGGCGAGGGCCTGGACGTCCGCAAGGCCGGCAACCAGGTGGCCTTCACCCTCGCCCAGCTCGACGGCGCCCTGAAGGACATCCCGGCCGAACAGGCGAAGACCCTGGTCATCGCCTACGAACCGGTGTGGGCCATCGGCACCGGCGAGGTCGCCACCCCCGAGGACGCCCAGGAGGTCTGCGGGGCGATCCGCGGCCGGCTGGCCGAGCTGTACGACCAGGAGCTGGCCGACGAGGTCCGCATCCAGTACGGCGGCTCCGTGAAGAGCGGCAACGTCGCGGCGATCATGGCGCAGCCCGACGTGGACGGCGCCCTGGTGGGCGGCGCGGCGCTCGACGCGGAGGAGTTCGTCAAGATCGTCCGCTTCCGCGACCAGTAACGCGATCACGCGTTCCCACGGGCAGTAGGCTGTCGGGCCCTGCCCGAAGTACTCTGTCGGGGGCCGGAGGGCTGCATGTCAGCCGACCGGCCCCCGCCTCGTCCTAGGTCACCGAGAGAGTTGGTCCAGCTGTGGTCATCGGGTTCTCCATCGCCCTCATCATCTTCAGCCTGCTGCTGTTGCTGCTCGTGCTGATGCACAAGGGCAAGGGTGGCGGTCTGTCCGACATGTTCGGCGGCGGCATGCAGTCGTCCGTCGGCGGTTCCTCGGTGGCCGAGCGCAACCTCGACCGGATCACCGTCGTGATCGGTCTGCTGTGGTTTGCGTGCATTGTCGTCCTCGGTCTTCTGCTCAAGTTCCAGAAGTGACCGACTCCCGCGTATCCGGGGAGAACTGACGCCTTGTCGCCGACGCGACTTATCATGGAAGCGCGTCTTGGGATACGGTGCCCTCTCCCCGCCGCGGCGGGGTGAACCGGTCTCCGTAAACTGGGCGACCTCGCAGCACGATCACGCAGGGAGTTACGACCGTGGCAAGTGGCAACGCGATCCGTGGCAGTCGGGTCGGGGCGGGGCCGATGGGAGAGGCCGAGCGGGGCGAGTCCGCGCCGCGTCTGCGCATCTCCTTCTGGTGCTCCAACGGGCACGAGACCCAGCCGAGTTTCGCGAGCGACGCGCAGATCCCCGACACCTGGGACTGCCCGCGCTGCGGCTTCCCGGCCGGGCAGGACGAGGAGAACCCGCCGGCGCCGCCGCGCACCGAACCGTACAAGACGCACCTCGCGTATGTGCGGGAGCGCCGCAGCGCGGCCGACGGCGAGGCGATCCTCGCCGAGGCGCTCGCCAAGCTCCGGGGCGAGATCTGAGCGGTTCCCGCCGCACGTCCGGCAGGACATTCACCACGGGCCCGGCCCGCGAGCAGGAGATCCTCCTTTCGCGGTCCGGGCCGTCGCGTTCGGTCGACACTGGGTAACGGGAACGTATACTCGCGGTTGTGGCTCTGGTGATCGGCATCGATGCGGGCGGAACGCGGACCCGGGCGTATCTCGCCGACGCGGCTCCCGAGGGGCGGGTTCTCGGCGAGGGCGAGGGTGGACCCGGTAACGCGATGAGCGTCGAACGGGTGGTGCTCACGCAGCACCTCGCGGACGCGCTCAGGGGCGCGGTCCCGGACGACCGCAAGGGCGAGGTCACGGCCGTCGTCGGCGGCTTCGCCGGAGCCGCCCTGGACACCGGTCCCGAGGTCGGGCGGCGGCTCGCCGCCTCCTGTCTGCGGGCCGCGCTGGACAGTACGGGGATCGGCGCCGTGAACGTGACCGTATGCGGCGACATCGAGGTCGCCTTCGCCTCCGCCCCTGGTGTTCCCGCCGACGGCCTGGCGCTGGTCGCGGGCACCGGCGCGGTCGCCGCCCGGATCGAGAAGCGCCGCCAGAGTCTTCTGGCGGACGGCAACGGCTGGCTCATCGGCGACGAGGGCAGCGGGTTCTGGCTCGGTCGCGAGGTGATGCGCGCCGCGGTGCGCGCCCTGGACGGCCGGGGCCCCTGGACGACGCTCGTCGAGGCCGTCCTCTGCCACTACCTGGACTCCCCGGGCGGCCCGTACCTGGCCCAGGAGCGCCCCAGCGACCACGAGTGCCACGTGCTGCGCAACCGCTTGGTGCCCCATGTCTACGCGGAACCGCCCGTCCGTCTGGCCCGGCTGAGCCCCTTGGTCGTCGCCGCCGACCGGGACGGCGACGAGGTGGCCGGCAGCCTGCTGGACGACGCCGCCGACGAACTCGCGGCGACCGTCGCCGCCCTCGACCCGCAGGCGGGCGAGCCGCTGGTCGTCACCGGCGGTCTGCTGGGCCCCTCGGGACCGCTGCTGGGACGCGTCTCGGCCCGCGCGGAGGAGATGGAGCTGCACGTCCTGCCGGTGCAGGACGGCGGCGCGGGCGCTCTGGCGCTGGCCCGCATGCAGATGCAGGGGGATTGACGTGGACTAGACCTCTCGTCCATCGTTGCCGTGGACATCCACTGGATCACCGGACTCAGGGGGAACCGGCCATGGCCGACGACGTGACGACGAGTGCTGCCCGATTCGCCGAGGAGGCCCGTGCCGCCATCGACCGGGTGGTCGAGGCGAACCAGGACTCCGTGGCGGCGGCGGCCCGGCTGATCGCCGACTGCGTGGCCGCGGACGGCATCCTCCAGGCTTTCGGCACCGGGCACTCGCAGGCCACCGCGCTGGAGATCGCGGGCCGGGCCGGAGGACTGATCCCCACCAACCGCATCGCGCTCAACGACCTCGTCCTGCGCGGCGGCGACGACCGCTCGGTGCTCACCGACCCCTTGCTGGAGCGCTCCCCGGGCCTGGCCAAGCGGCTGTACGAGTTGACCGCGCCCCGGCCGGGCGACCTGTTCGTGATCATCTCCAACTCCGGGGTCAACAACTCGATCGTGGACATGGCCCTGCACGTCAAGGCCGAGGGCCACCCCCTGATCGCGCTCACCTCGCTGGAGCACACCCGTGCCGTGCCCGCGCTGCACCCCAGTGGCAAGCGGCTGGCCGACCTCGCCGACGCGGTCCTCGACAACGGCGCCCCCTTCGGCGACGCGCTGCTGCCGCTGCCCGGCGGCGGGGCGCTGTGCGGGGTCTCCACGATCACCTCGGCGATGCTCGTCCAGATGACGGTGGCCGAGGCGGTCGGCCTGCTCACCGCGGAGGGCTTCGAGGCGCCGGTGTACGTCTCGGCGAACGTGCCGGGCGGCTTCGAGCGCAACCTCGTCCTGGAGGAGCACTACGGCGAGCGACTGCACCGCGCGGGCGCCTGAACCGCCTGCCCGCTTGCCTCTCTGCCGCTCTGACCTGCGCGGACGACGCATTGTCAGTGGGTCCCACTACGGTCTGTGACAGCTGATCGTAGACCGGTGGGGGATCCATGAGTGCCGTGAATGTGCGCGCGGGGGAGCACAAACCCGCCTGGAGGGGCGGGTTCGGGCGGCTGTGGGCGGCCGCGGCCGTCTCCCGCTTCGGCGACGGGCTGCGCGGCGCGGCCCTGCCACTGCTCGCGGTGGGGCTCACCGACTCTCCGCTGCTGGTCTCCCTTGTCACGGCCGCCGGGTTCCTGCCCTGGCTGCTCTTCGGCCTGCTGGGCGGTGCCGTCGCCGACCGCGTGGACCAGCGGCGGGCCATGTGGGCGGTGGACGCGGTGCGCGGTGCGCTCGTGGCGGTCTTCGCGGTGGCCGTCGGGCTGGGCGCGGCGAGCATCGGGCTGCTGCTCGTCCTGGCCTTCGCGCTGACCACTCTGCAGACGCTCTTCGACAACGCCGCGACCGCCCTGCTGCCTTCCGTCGTCCCTGGGGAGAACCTGGGGCGCGCGAACGCCCGGCTGATGACCGGCCAGACCATTGCGGGCACCTTCCTCGGCGCCCCGCTGGTGCCGGCGCTTCTCGGCCTTGCCGCCGCTGTGCCGTTCGCCGTGGACGCCGTGACCTATGCCGCCGCCGCGGTGCTGGTCGCCTCGCTGCGCCGGCCCGCACCCGTCCAACCGTCGCGCGCCGCGGGCCGCACCGTACGGCAGGACATCGCGGAGGGGATACGCGTCCTGCGGCGGGACCGGGTCCTGCGGGCGCTGTGCGTGGCCAACACCATCGCCAACACCGGCGTCGGCGCTGTCATCGCCACCCTTGTGTTCCAGGTGACCGGCCGGCTGCACGCCGGGCACGCCGGCTATGCCGCGGTCCTCGTCGCGTACGGCGCGGGCAGCGTGGCCGGGGGAGCGGTCGCCGGGCGCTGGTCCGCACTGTTCGGCGGGCGCGGCCGGGCGCTGATACCGGGGCTCGCCGTCCAGGCCGGCTGCCTTGTCGTACTCGGTGCGGTGCGCTCCCTCCCGGTCGCCGTCACCGTCATGGCCGTGTTCGGCGCATTCGGCATGATCTGGAACGTCAACGAGACGACGCTGGTCCAGCGGCGGACCCCCGACGCCCTGCTGGGCCGGGTGAGCGCCGCCATGCGCACCCTGGCCGTGGCCGGGGCGCCGCTGGGGGCGCTGATGGGCGGCGCCGCCGCCGGGGCCTGGGGTCCGGGCACCCCGTCGCTGCTGGCCGCTGTGCTGTTCGTGTGCGCGTTGGCCGCGTTGACACCAGTCGTCACCACGCCAGACACCGGGGGTGAATCTCCTGCGCGGCCGGGATCAACTAGTTTGGACCTGCAGCATGGAGGACGAGGAGAAGTGGACTGATGTCCGGAACCAACACGCAGGGCCGTACCCGTCTCGATCAGCGACCGGAGTGGCAGGCGCTCGCCAGGCACCGTGAGGAGCTGGGCTCGGCCCACCTGCGGGAGCTGTTCGCCGCCGACCCCGACCGCGCCGAGCGCTACACCCTCCAGGTGGGCGACCTCCATCTGGACTACTCCAAGAACCTGGTGACCGACGAGACGCTGAGCCTGCTGCGCGAACTGGCCGCCGCCGCCGGCGTCGCCGAGCTGCGGGACGCGATGTTCCGCGGTGAGCGCATCAACGTCACCGAGAACCGCGCGGTGCTCCACACGGCGCTGCGGGCTCCGAAGTCGTCAGACGTGGAGGTCGACGGGGAGAACGTCATCCCGGCCGTCCACCATGTGCTCGCGAAGATGGCGCACTTCGCCAACGCCGTGCGCTCCGGCAAGTGGGTCGGGTCGACCGGACGCCGCATCAAGAACGTGGTGAACATCGGCATCGGCGGTTCCGACCTCGGCCCCGCGATGGCGTACGAGGCCCTGCGGGCCTACAGCGACCGCTCGCTGACCTTCCGTTTCGTCTCCAATGTGGACGGCTCGGACCTGCACGAGGCCGTGCGTGACCTGGACCCGGCGGATACGCTGTTCATCGTCGCGTCCAAGACGTTCACCACCATCGAGACCATCACCAACGCCACCTCCGCGCGCGAGTGGCTGCTGGACGGCCTCGGCAAGGCGGGCACTCAGGCGGATGCCGAGGACTCGCCGGTCCGGTTCCACTTCGTGGCGCTGTCCACAAACGCCGACGAGGTCTCCAAGTTCGGCATCGACACGGCCAACATGTTCGAGTTCTGGGACTGGGTCGGCGGCCGCTACTCGTACGACTCCGCCATCGGCCTGTCGCTGATGATCGCTATCGGCCCGGACCACTTCCGGGAGATGCTGGCCGGCTTCCACCTGGTCGACGAGCACTTCCGCACGGCCCCGCCGGAGCAGAACGTCCCGATGATGCTGGGCCTGCTCGGCGTCTGGTACGGCCAGTTCTTCGACGCCCAGTCGCACGCGGTGCTGCCGTACAGCCTCTACCTGTCGAAGTTCCCGGCGTACCTGCAGCAGCTCGACATGGAGTCCAACGGCAAGTCCGTGGACCGGGACGGAAACCCCGTCACCTGGCAGACCGGCCCGGTCGTCTGGGGCACGCCCGGCACCAACGGCCAGCACGCCTACTACCAGTTGCTGCACCAGGGCACGAAGTTCATCCCCGCGGACTTCATCGGCTTCGCCCGGCCCCTCGGTGAGCTCGAACCGCGGCTGGCCGACCAGCACGACCTGCTGATGGCGAACTTCTTCGCCCAGACCCAGGCGCTGGCCTTCGGCAAGACCAGCGACGAGGTCCGCGCCGAGGGGGTGGCCGAGGAGCAGGTGCCGCACCGCACGTTCCGCGGCAACCACCCGACCACCACGATCCTGGCGACCGAACTGACCCCCTCGGTGCTCGGCCAGCTCGTGGCGCTGTACGAGCAGAAGGTCTTCGTCCAGGGCGCGATCTGGAACATCGACTCCTTCGACCAGTGGGGTGTCGAACTCGGCAAGGTTCTGGCCAGGCGCCTGGAGCCCGCCCTGACCGAGGGCGCGGACGTCCCGGGCCTCGATGCGTCCACCAAGGGCCTGGTCGCCGACTACCGCGCGCTGCGCGGCCGCTGAGACACCAAGAACGCCGGGCGGGCTCCTCGTTGGAGGGAGCCCGCCCGGCGTTCGTGTTCCGGACCGAACAGCGACGTCTACAGCGACGCCGGCGGGTAGAGCTGCGGAGGCAGCTTCGCCGCCGCGGTACGGTCCAGCAGCCACAGCGTGCGCGACCGGCCGCGGGCGCCCGCGGCCGGGGCCTGGATCTCGCCGGACCCCGACAGGGCGACGGCGACGGCACCGGCCTTGTCCTCCCCGGCGGCCAGCAGCCACACCTCGCGGGCGGCGCGGATCGCGGGGAGGGTGAGCGAGACGCGTGTCGGTGGCGGCTTCGGCGATCCGTGGACCCCGACGACGGTCCGCTCGGTCTCGCGGACCCCCGGATGTCCGGGGAAGAGCGAGGCCACATGGGTGTCCGGTCCGACGCCCAGCATCAGGACGTCGAAGGACGGCACCCGGCCGTGGTCCTCCGGGCCCGCGGCCCGTGCGAGCTCCTCGGCGTACGCCTCGGCCGCCGCGTCCGCGTCGTTTCCGTAGGGGCCGTCCGACACGGGCATGGTGTGCACCCGCGCGGGATCGACCGGGACGGCGTCGAGCAGGGCCTCGCGGGCCTGGGTGTCATTGCGTTCCGGATCGCCCTCGGGCAGGAAACGCTCGTCACCCCACCACAGGTCCAGTCGCGCCCAGTCGATCGCGTCCCGGGCCGGGGAACCGGCCAGTGCCGCGAGCAGGGCGTTGCCGTTGCGGCCGCCGGTCAGGACGACCGAGGCGGTGCCCCGGGCGGCCTGGGCGTCCACGACCCGCGTGATCAGCCGGGCGGCCACGGCCTGCGCCATCAGCTCCTTGTCCCGGTGGACCACGACCTGGGGCGCGTTCACTTGGCCGCCGCCTTCTTGCCGGCGGTGGCCTGAGCGGCCTTGCCGTCGCCGCCGTCCTTGCCGTCGCCGCCGTCCTTGCCGGCCGCCGCGTCCGCCTCGGCGATCTGCGCCTCCGCCTCGTCGGGAGTCACGGTCTCCTCGGCCTCCGTCAGCCGGTCCACGCCGAACTTGACCGCGGCCGCGTACGCCTCGTCCGGGTCGAGTCGGCGCAGTTCCTCGGCGATCAGGTCCGAGGTCGCCCGGCGCTGGAGCGCCACGTGCCGGTCGGGCTGGCCGGGGATGGCCAGCTCGGCCAGCGAGCCGCTGGGCCGGTCCAGGCAGATCTCGCCCTCGGAGGTCGCCAGCCGTACGGCCGTGATCCCGGGGCCCTCCGACACCTTGCGCCTGACCGGGACGCCCAGCCGCCGTGCGAGCCACAACCCGAGCAGTTCCGTGCTCGGGTTGTCGGCCTCGCCCTCGACGACGGCGCCCTTGACCGCGGCCTGCTTCTGGTCCAGCGCCGCGGCGAGCACACTGCGCCACGGGGTGATGCGGGTCCAGGCCAGATCCGTGTCGCCGGGGGTGTAGGTCTCGGCCCGCAGCCCGAGGGACGCCACCGGGTCCTCGGTCGGCGCCGCGTCGGTGATCCGGCGCTGTGCGAGTGCGCCCAGCGGGTCCGCCGCGGGGTTCACCGGAGCCTCGTCGGGCCACCACACCACGACCGGTGCGTCCGGCAGCAGCAGCGGCAGGACGACGCTCTCGGCGTGGTCGGCGAGTTCGCCGTGCAACCGCAGCAGCACCGTCTCGCCGATGCCGGTCTCGCCGCCGACGCGCACCTCGGCGTCCAGGCGGGCGCTCTTGCGCTCGCGCGGGGAGCGGCCGGGCCGCTTGATGACCACCAGGATGCGCGAGGGGTGCTCGCGCGAGGCGTCCGAGGCGGACTTGAGCGCGTCGTAGTGGTTGCCCTCGTCCGTCACTATGACGAGCGTCAGCACCATGCCGACGGCCGGACTGCCGGTCGCCCGCCGCGCCTTGACGAGCGCGGAGTTGATCTTGCTGGAGTTGGTCTCCGTGAGGTCGATGTTCATGGCCGGCGCCAGCTCCTGCCGTCTCGTGCGAGCATCTCGTCCGCCGCCTTGGGACCCCAGGTGCCCGCCGTGTACTGCTCGGGCTTGCCATGCCGGTCCCAGTACTCCTCGATCGGGTCGAGGATGTGCCAGGACTGCTCGACCTCCTGGGTGCGGGGGAAGAGGTTGGAGTCGCCGAGCAGCACATCCAGGATGAGCCGCTCGTACGCCTCCGGGCTGGACTCGGTGAAGGACTCGCCGTAGGCGAAGTCCATCGTCACGTCGCGGATCTCCATCGAGGTGCCGGGCACCTTCGAGCCGAACCGGATGGTGATGCCCTCGTCCGGCTGCACACGGATGACCAGGGCGTTCTGCCCCAGCTCCTCGGTCGCGGTGTTGTCGAACGGCGAGTGCGGGGCGCGCTGGAAGACCACCGCGATCTCCGTGACCCGGCGGCCGAGCCGCTTGCCGGTGCGCAGGTAGAAGGGGACGCCCGCCCAGCGGCGGTTGTCGATCTCCAGCTTGATGGCCGCGTAGGTGTCGGTCTTGGACCTGGGGTCGATGCCCTCCTCCTCCAGGTAGCCGAGCACCTCCTCGCCGCCCTGCCACCCGTGCGCGTACTGCCCGCGCACCGTGTGCTTGCCGAGCTCGGCGGGCAGCTTGACCGCCTGGAGGACCTTGAGCTTCTCCTGCACGAGCGAGCTCGCCTCGAAGGAGGCGGGCTCCTCCATGGCGGTCAGCGCCAGCAGTTGCAGCAGGTGGTTCTGGATGACGTCGCGGGCGGCGCCGATCCCGTCGTAGTAGCCCGCGCGTCCGCCGATGCCGATGTCCTCGGCCATCGTGATCTGCACGTGGTCGACGTAACTGCGGTTCCACAGCGGCTCGAACATCGTGTTGGCGAAGCGCAGCGCCAGGATGTTCTGGACTGTCTCCTTGCCCAGGTAGTGGTCGATGCGGAAGACGTCCTGGGAGCGGAAGACCTGGTGGACGACGCGGTTGAGCTCCTGCGCGCTGGCCAGGTCGTGCCCGAAGGGCTTCTCGATCACGGCCCGGCGCCACGAGCCCTCGGGGGCCTCGGACAGCCGGTGCTTCTTCAGCTGCTGCACCACGCTGGGGAAGAACTTCGGAGGCACGGAGAGATAGAAGGCGAAGTTGCCGCCGGTACCCCGGGCCTTGTCCAGTTCCTCCACGGTGGCGCGGAGCTTCTCGAACGCCTCGTCGTCACCGAAGTCGCCGGGCACAAAACGCATGCCTTCGGCGAGCTGCTGCCACACCTCCTCGCGGAAGGGGGTGCGCGCGTGCTCCTTGACGGCGTCGTGCACGACCTGGGCGAAGTCCTCGTCCGCCCAGTCGCGGCGGGCGAAGCCGACGAGCGAGAAGCCCGGCGGCAGCAGCCCACGGTTGGCCAGGTCATAGATGGCGGGCATCAGCTTTTTGCGTGACAAATCACCCGTGACCCCGAAGATCACCAGGCCCGACGGCCCCGCGATACGCGGGAGCCGTCGGTCCACCGGGTCACGCAGCGGGTTGGCGCTGCTCAACGTGGTTACGCCTCCTTCGGCGCCAGGCGCTCGAGCTCCGCCTTGGTCGAGTCCAGCAGCTCGTTCCAGGACGTCTCGAACTTCTCGACGCCCTCGTCCTCCAGCAGCTGGACGACGTCGTCGTACGAGATGCCGAGCGCGCCGACCGCGTCGAGCTCGGCCTTGGCCTGCGCGTACGTGCTGCGGATGGTGTCGCCGGTGATCTCGCCGTGGTCGGCGGTGGCCTCGAGCGTGGCCTCCGGCATGGTGTTGACGACGCCGGGGGCGACCAGCTCGGTCACGTACATGGTGTCCGGGTAGGCGGGGTCCTTGACGCCGGTGGAGGCCCACAGGGGGCGCTGCTTGTGGGCGCCGTCGTGCTCCAGGGCCTTCCAGCGGTCGGAGGAGAAGACCTCCTCGTACGCCTGGTAGGCCAGCCGGGCGTTGGCGATGGCGGCCTTGCCCTTGAGGCCCTTGGCCTCGTCGGTGCCGATCTTCTCCAGGCGCTTGTCGATCTCGCTGTCCACGCGGGAGACGAAGAAGGACGCCACGGAGCGGATCAGGGACAGGTCCAGGCCCGCGGCCTTGGCCGTCTCCAGTCCGGTCAGGTAGGCGTCCATGACCTGGCGGTAGCGGTCCAGCGAGAAGATCAGCGTGACGTTGACGCTGATGCCCTTGCCGATCACCTCGGCGATGGCCGGCAGGCCCGCCTTGGTCGCCGGGATCTTGATCAGGGTGTTCGGGCGGTCCACCAGCCAGGCCAGCTGCTTGGCCTCGGCGATCGTCGCCACGGTGTTGTGGGCGAGCCGCGGGTCGACCTCGATCGACACCCGGCCGTCCTGCCCGCCCGTCGCGTCGTACACCGGACGCAGCACATCGGCCGCGTCACGGACATCGGCGGTGGTGATCATGCGCAGCGCCTCGTCCACCGTGAGCCGGCGGGCGGCGAGGTCGGTCACCTGCGGTTCGTAGCCGTCACCGCCGGCGATCGCCTTCTGGAAGATGGACGGGTTGGTGGTCACGCCCACCACGTGGCTCTGGTCCAGGAGCTCGGCCAGGTTGCCGGAGGTGATCCGCTTGCGGGACAGGTCGTCGAGCCAGATCGCCACGCCCTCGTCGGAGAGGCGCCTGAGTGCGTCTGTCATGAGTCTTGCATCTCCTCGATACGTCGTATGCGTCTGTGCGTCAGCGGGTCGCGGCGGCGATCGAGTCGCGCGCGGCGGCGGCGACCGCCTCGGAGGTCAGGCCGAACTCGCGGTAGAGGACCTTGTAATCGGCGCTTGCCCCGAAGTGCTCCAGGGACACAATCCGGCCGGCGTCACCGACGAAGCGGTACCAGGTCAGGGCGATGCCCGCCTCGACGGCGACCCGCGCCTTGACGTCCGGGAGAAGGACGCTGTCGCGGTAGGCCTGGTCCTGCTCCTCGAACCACTCCACGGACGGCATGGACACGACGCGCGCCTGGATCCCTTCGCTCTGGAGCTGCTCGCGGGCCTCGACGGCCAGCTGCACCTCGGAGCCGGTGGCGATCAGGATGACCTGCGGCCGGCCGCCCTCGGCGTCCAGGAGTACGTAGCCGCCCTTGGCCGCGTTCACGTCGGCGGGGTAGGTCGGGACGTTCTGCCGGGTGAGCGCCAGGCCGTGCGGGGCGGGCTTGGCGGTGTGGCGGCGCGTGATCTCCGCCCACACGGTCGCGGTCTCGTTGGCGTCGGCCGGGCGGACCACGTTCAGGCCCGGGATGGCGCGCAGCGCGGACAGGTGCTCGACCGGCTGGTGGGTCGGGCCGTCCTCGCCGAGACCGATGGAGTCGTGCGTCCACACATAGGTGGTCGGCAGCTTCATGAGCGCGGCCAGACGCACGGCGGGGCGCATGTAGTCGGAGAAGACCAGGAAGGTGCCGCCGTAGATACGGGTGTTGCCGTGCAGCGCGATGCCGTTCATCGTCGAGCCCATGGCGTGCTCGCGGATGCCGTAGTGCACCGTGCGGCCGTACGGGTTCGCCTCCGGCAGCGGGTTGTCCGCGGGCAGGAAGGACGACGAGGCGTCGATGGTGGTGTTGTTCGAGCCGGCCAGGTCGGCGGAGCCGCCCCACAGCTCGGGCAGGATGGCGCCGAGCGCCTTCAGCACCTCGCCGGAGGCCTTGCGGGTCGCCACGGCCTTGCCCGCGGGGAACTCCGGGATCGCCTCTTCCCAGCCGGCCGGCAGCTCGCCCGCCTGGATGCGGTCGAAGGTCCTGGCCCGCTCGGGGTTGGCCGAACGCCACTCCTCGAAGCGCTTGGTCCACTCCGCGTGGGCCTCGCGGCCCCGGTCGCCGACCTTGCGCGCGTGCGCCAGGACCTCGGGCGCGACCTCGAAGTGCTGCTCCGGGTCGAAGCCGAGCACCTGCTTGGTCGCCGCGACCTCGGCCTCGCCGAGCGCCGAGCCGTGGGCGGCCTCGGTGTTCTGCGCGTTCGGGGCCGGCCAGGCGATGATCGTGCGGGCGGCGATGATCGACGGGCGGTCGGTGACGGCCTGCGCCGCCTTGAGCGCCGCGTACAGCTCCTGCGTGTCGAAGTCGCCGGAGGGGTCCTGCTCGATGCGCTGCACGTGCCAGCCGTAGGCCTCGTAGCGCCCCAGGACATCCTCGGAGAAGGCGGTCGCCGTGTCGCCCTCGATGGAGATGTGGTTGTCGTCGTACAGCGCGACCAGGTTGCCGAGCTTCTGGTGCCCGGCCAGCGAGGAGGCCTCCGCGGAGATGCCCTCCTCCAGGTCGCCGTCGGAGACGATGGCCCAGATCGTGTGGTCGAACACCGACTCGCCGGGAGCCGCGTCCGGGTCGAACAGGCCGCGCTCGTAACGGGCGGCCATCGCCATGCCCACCGCGTTGCCGACACCCTGGCCGAGCGGGCCGGTGGTGGTCTCCACGCCGGTGGTGTGACCGTGCTCCGGGTGACCGGGGGTGCGCGAGTCCCAGGTGCGGAAGGCCTTCAGGTCGTCAAGTTCCAGTCCGTACCCGGACAGGAACAGCTGCGTGTACAGCGTCAGGGACGTGTGGCCGGGCGACAGGACGAAGCGGTCCCGGCCCACCCATGAGGCGTCCGCAGGGTCGTGCCGCATCAGCTTCTGGAACAGCAGGTAGGCCGCGGGGGCCAGGCTCATCGCCGTCCCCGGATGGCCGTTTCCGACCTTCTGCACGGCATCCATCGCCAGGACACGCGCGGTGTCGACCGCACGCCCGTCCAGCTCGCTCCACTCCAGCTCGGTGGTCGGCTCGGTGCTCACCTGAGAGGGCTCCTCTCCACATGTCATACGCCGGTGACGAAGTGCACACCGGGCGTTGCCGAGCCTACCCCCGCAAGGGTGTGCGCCTTTTCGAATGCGGACGCGGTGGGCTCGTCGCCACGGGGAACCGACGCACGGGCAGGCGCATTCCCACCCGGCACCGGGCCTGTCACCAGCGTGCCCCGCGCGGCGTCACTTCGCCTGTTGAAGCCTGCCGGAGTCCGCTGAACCCCCGCTGAACACCGTCAGGTGGCGCGGCCCTTGCGCCGGGGAGACGCTCCGGCGTCAACACGTGGCACCCCCGGCGCGGTCGGAGTATCCGCTACGTCTAGAGTGGCGTGGTACGTGCAAGCGGAGCCGCTTGCTGGACTTTTCCTCAGGGGTGTTCGTGACGGCCGTCGAATCCCGGCCCGCCGGAGCCATCGGGTCGATCAACGGTCACCGGCCGTTCGGGGCCCGCGTGATGGCGTTCGTGGCGCTGACCAAGCCGCGCATCATCGAGCTGCTGCTCATCACGACAGTTCCGGTCATGTTCCTGGCGGCGGGTGGCGTTCCCGATCTATGGCTCGTCGCGGCGACGATGATCGGCGGCTACATGTCCGCCGGCGGCGCCAACGCGCTGAACATGTACATCGACCGCGACATCGACGCGCTCATGCACCGTACGGAGCGGCGCCCGCTGGTCACCGGCATGGTCGCGCCCTGGGAGTGCATGGTCTTCGGCATCGCCCTCTCGGTGGTCTCGACCGTGTGGTTCTGGCTGCTGGTCAACCCGCTGTCGGCGGTGCTGTCGCTCGTGGCCATCCTCTATTACGTCTTCGTGTACACCCTCGGCCTGAAGCGCCGTACCGCGCAGAACATCGTGTGGGGCGGGATCGCCGGCTGCATGCAGGTGCTCATCGGCTGGTCCGCGGTGCGCGACGAGCTGGCGTGGGCGCCCTTCGTCCTCTTCCTTGTCCTCTTCTTCTGGACGCCGCCGCACTACTGGCCGCTGTCGATGAAGGTGAAGGAGGACTACGCGCGCGTGGGCGTGCCCATGCTGCCGGTGGTCGCGGGCAATGTGGTGGTCGGCCGGCAGATCGTCCTCTACAGCTGGGCGATGGTGCTGGTGTCCCTCACCCTGTGGTGGCCGCTCGGCGCCGCGAGCTGGTTCTACGGGGCGGCCGCCGTGCTGCTGGGCGCCTTCTGGCTCGTCGAGGCCCATGCCCTGTACGGGCGGGCCAAGGCGGGCGTGGCCGGGGGCAAGCTCAAGGAGATGCGGCTGTTCCACTGGTCCATCACCTACGCGACGCTGCTGTTCGTGGCCGTCGCCGTGGACCCCTTCCTCCACTGATTACCGACGGGTAGCATTGCTGTCATGGCAGACACCCAGGCAGCAGACACTCCGGTCGCCGCATCGAGGGCGCAGGCCCGTGCCGAGCGCCGGGCCGCCCGGCTGGGGCGGCAGATCGAGCGGTTCGCCACCGGTCACGGCGGTGCCGAGGGCCAGCTCGCGTACATCGGCGAAGCCGGCACCCGGATCGTGCTGGTGGGCGAGGACGGCGGCTGGGGCGATCTCGTCGCCCCCTCCTTCGATATCGCCCGACGTGCCGTGGAGCTCTCCGGCATCACGCTGCACGAGTCCTTCGACGGCGACCTCGCCGCCAAGGTGCGCACCGGCCGCTACGAGTGGCGGCGCATGGCAGGCATCCAGATCGGCGGCCCCTCCAACACCTGACGCCGGGCCCGCCCGTTAGGACCGTGGAACGGTTCGGGACGGCGGGTACGAGGAGGCGTGTGCGGTGGACGCGGCAGAACGGGACGAACGGCGGCTGACGGCCCGGCAGGACGCGGCGCGGCTCACCGCCGACGGCGTGCGGGCCGTCGCGGTGAGCTGGGTCGACAACGCGGGCATCAGCCGGGTCAAGACGGTGCCCACCGCCCGGCTCGCGCAGGCGGCGCACCGCGGCATCGGCATGTCGCCGGTCTTCGACGTCTTCACCTCCGACGACATCGTCACCACCTCCGAGCACATCGGGGGCCCCGACGGCGACCTGCGGCTCTTCCCCGACCTCGACCGGCTCACCGTGCTTGCCGCGCAGCCCGGCTGGGCCTGGGCACCGGCCGACCGGTACGACCAGCAGGGGCGGCCGCACCCCGCCTGCCAGCGGCAATTCGCCCGGCGCATGACCGACCGGGCCGCCGACCGCGGGCTGGAGCTGCGGATGGGCTTCGAGACCGAGTGGACGGTCGTCCGCGACAGTGGCGACGGTGCCGGCGGCGGCGGCCACAGGATGGCCCCTCGTGCGGGTGACTTCGCGGGCCGCGGTCCCGCCTACGGACTGACCCGGGTCACCGAGCAGTCCGCCTACCTGCTGGCCCTCCACGACGCCCTCGACGCGCAGCGCGTGGAGGTCCTCCAGATCCACCCCGAGTACGCGCCCGGGCAGTTCGAGGTCTCCACCGTGCCCGCCGACCCCGTCCGGGCGGCCGACGACCTCGTCCTGGTCCGCGAGACCGTACGGGCCGTCAGCGCGGCCCACGGGCTGCGCGCGTCCTTCGCGCCGACGGTCGTCGCCGGCCAGGTCGGCAACGGCTGCCACCTGCACCTGAGCCTGCGTGAGCAAGGGCACAACCTGCACCGCGACCCCACCGGCCGGTACGGCCTCGCCGCGACCGCGGACGCCTTTTTCGGTGCCGTCCTGGACGCGCTGCCCGCGCTGTGCGCCATCGGAGCGCCCTCCCCGGCGAGCTATCTGCGCCTGGTCCCCTCGCACTGGGCCGGTGTGCACCGCTGCTGGGGCGTGGAGAACCGCGAGGCCGCGCTGCGACTCGTGCTCGGTGAACCCGACGACCCCGACGGCGGGCACGCCGAACTCAAACCCTTCGACGCCGCCGCCAACCCCTATCTGCTCGCCGGTGCGGTCATCGCTGCGGGCCTGCGGGGCGTGCTCGACGGAGGCCCGCCGCTGCCCGAGCCGGTGAGCGGCGACCCGGCTGCGCGCGGCGACCAGAAGCGGCTGCCGACCTCGCTGAGCGAGTCCGTCGCGCACTTCGTCCGCGACGACGCGCTGCGCGAGGCGCTCGGCGAGGAACTGTGCGGCGCGATCGTGGCCGTACGGCGGGCCGAATCCGAGGCGCTGGCGGGACTCGGGCCGGAGGAGCTCGCCGAGGCGACCCGGTGGCGCTGGTGATCGAGCTGCCGCCGCTGGTCGACCAGCACTGCCACGGCGTCGTCCGCGGCGACCTCGGTATCGCCTCCTTCGAGACGTATCTCACGGAGTCGGACGCGCCCGCCGCGCCCGGCACCACCTTCTTCGACACCCAGACCGGCTTCGCCGTACGCCGCTGGTGCCCGCCGCTGCTCGGGCTGGAGGCGCACTGCCCGCCCGCGCGGTACCTGGCCCGGCGGCGGGAGCTCGGCGCGTACGAGGCCGCGCGGCTGCTGCTGCGGGGCACCGGCATCGGGACGTATCTCGTGGACACCGGGCTGCCCGGCGACCTGATGACGCCGGAGGAACTGGCCGCGGCGGGCGGCGGCGTCACCGCTCACGAGATCGTCCGGCTGGAGCGGCTGGCGGAGCTCGTCGCCGACACGAGTCCCGGCGGGGAGGCCTGGGTCTCCGGTGTCGCGGAGGCCGTCCACGGGGTGGCGCCGACCGTCCTCGGCTTCAAGTCGATCGCCGCCTACCGCCACGGTCTCGCCCTGGCCCCCGAACCGCCGGACAGCGCGGGCGTGGCGCGCGCCGCCGCGGTCTGGCTCGACGCGCGGCACGAGTTCGGCAGTCGTCTCACCGACCCCGTCCTGCTGCGGCACCTGCTGTGGACGGCCGTCGCGACCGGCCTGCCGTTGCAGCTGCACACCGGCTTCGGCGACCCCGACCTGCGGCTCGACCACGCGGACCCGGCGCTTCTCACGGACTTCGCGCGGGCGACCGCGGGCCTGGGCACGGACCTGGTGCTGCTGCACTGCTACCCGTACCACCGGCAGGCCGCCTACCTGGCGAACGTCTTCCCGCACGTCCACGCCGACGTAGGACTCGCCCTCACCCATGTCGGGCACCGGGCGGGCGCGGTGCTCGCGGAATTCCTGGAGCTGGCGCCCTTCGGCAAGCTGCTCTTCTCGACGGACGCCTACGGGCTCCCCGAGCTCTACGTCGTGGGCGCTGAGGCCTTCCGCACCGCGGTACGGGAGGTGCTGGGCGGCTGGATCGCGGACGGCGCCTGTTCCGCCGCCGACGCGCGCCGCGTCGGCGCCCTCATCGCCGCGGACAACGCCCGCCGCGTCTACCGACTGCCCTGACGCGGCTCGTGGGCCGGGCCCGTCACGCGGCCGGGGCGGGCTCCGGAGCGGAGACGGCGGTGGGGGCGGGGACGGCGCCGGGCTCGGTCAGCGGGCGCTCGCGCAGCGAGAGCAGGACACGCAGGACCGCGATCCACACCAGGGTGGAGCCCAGCATGTGCGCGGCGACCAGGGCCTCGGGGAGCTTCGTGAAGTACTGGACGTAGCCGATGACACCCTGCGCCAGCAGGACGAGGACCAGGTCACGGACCCGCGCCCGCGGCCCCGCGGGGGCGTCGACGGCGCGCAGCGCGAACCACAGCGCCACGGTGAGCCCGCACACGACCCAGGCCAGGTCGGCGTGGAGCTGGGCGATGGTCTCCCACTTCACATCGACGCGCGGCACATCGCTGCTGTCGCCGGCGTGCGGGCCGGCCCCCGTCACCAGCGTGCCGACCGCGATGAGCACGGCGGAGGCGACGACCAGCAGCCAGGTCAGCTGCCGCACCGGCTTGCCGACCAGCGGGCGGGGGCCCGCGTCGCCCTCGCCGGCACGCTGCCAGGTCAGCAGCGCGACCGCGATGAGGGCACTGGACAGCAGGAAGTGCGCGGCGACGGTGTAGGGGTTGAGCCCGGTCAGCACGGTGATGCCGCCCAGCACCGCGTTGCCCATGACGACCCAGAACTGCGCCCAGCCCAGCCGGGTCAGCCCGCGCCGCCACGGCTGCGCGGCGCGCGCCGCGACGATGGCCCAGCCGACGGCCGCGCACAGCACATACGTCAGCATGCGGTTGGTGAACTCGATCGCGCCGTGCACGCCCATGGCACCGGTCGCGGTGAGGCTGTCGGCCGTGCACTTGGGCCAGGTCGGGCAGCCGAGCCCCGAACTGGTCAGCCGGACGGCGCCCCCGGTCACCACGATGACCACGCTCATCACGAGCGCCGCCATGGCGGCCCGCCGGACCGTCGCGGGGGACGGGGTCCAGCGCCGGGCGATGAAGGCCAGGGGGTTTCGCAGGGCTTCGCCTGCTTGGCTGAGATTCGGCACGGCCACCATCGTAGGCGGCCCCTTGTGCAATCCTTCACGAGGGGGACGGCCAGGGGGAGGGGATCGGGCCATGGGCGGGGTCGACCGGCGGAAACTGATCTACGGCGGCGCCGCCGCGGCGTTGACGGGCATCGGCGCGGCCGCGTACACCGCGGCGGACACGCCCGCCGCGGAGGCCGTACGGCAGCCGAGGGGCACCGGCCACCCCGGCGTGGTCGACGTCGTCGCCGACTTCGGCGCGAAGGGCGACGGCACCACCGACGACAGCCGCGCCTTCGCCGACGCCTACCGCTACGCCGAGTCCCGCCTGGACGACCACACCGGCCGCACCGTGATCGACGTCCCGCCCGGCAGGTACCTGGTCACCGAGCCCGGCGCGCTGCTCGCCGGCGACAACCCCCGCAACCAGGCCAACGGGTTGCGCTTCCGGGGCGCCGGCCTGCGCATCAGCGAGATCGTCTTCGCACCGGTGAAGGCCGACGGCGCCTTCCTGTGCGTCAACGACGACATGTGGCAGAACATCGCCTTCGAGGGCCTGCGCTTCACCTCCGGCACGCCCGGTGCCTCGTTCTTCTCCTCCTACTCCACCGGCGGCGCGGCGAACTACCGCTTCTCCGACTGCGAGTGGATGGGGGAGTGGGAATACGGCATCGCCCTCGACGGCACCAACACCAACTCCGAGATGCGCTGGGAGGCGTGCCGGGTCGGCGGCGCCTACCGGAGGGCGTTCCTCTACTCCGGCCTGTCGAAGCGCTCGGAGCACCCGCAGCAGCAGGACCAGTTCCTCAACTACTGGTTCACCGACATGAACGTCACCTACGAGTGGGGCAACTTCCTGGAGTTCCCCTACGGCGGCTCCGTCACCTGCCGCGCCGGGAGCTATGTCGTCACCGGCCGCCGCCCGGTCGCGCACCCCGTCTACGGATTCGAGAGCGCCTTCTTCCGCTTCCCCCGGGCCCAGCACTTCAGCTCGGTCCAGCGCTTCCACGCCGAGGACATCCGCTTCGAGCTGCGCGGCCCGGACACCGTCGTCATCGACTGCGAATGGTCGGGCGGCACCGTCCACTTCAACGACTGCGACGACACCGCCAACGCCTTCAAGCCCTTCGCCCCCGGGCTGCGCGCCCACCGCTACACGCTCGGCCCGCGCGGTCCCCTGGTGCGGTACGACTCCTGCCAGCTCACCGGTGCGCACCGCTACCGCACCGACGCCGCGGCGCCGCCGCCGGTGTGTGTGCGCTACGACATGTGCCTGCTGGCGAGCCACGGCCCCGAGGACGGCTTCCTGGCCCTCGACGACGGCCGGGACAGCGGCTTCGCGCGTTTCGTGGACTGCGTCACGCCCGCGTGAGTCAGGCGCCCACGGTGCCGTCGACGCCCTCGCGGAGGAAGTCGGCGTGCCCGTTGTGGCGGCCGTACTCCAGCAGGACGTGCACCATCACCATCCGCAGCGAGACGTCCTCGCCCCAGCGGGGCTGATGGCCGGCCAGGTCCAGGGACGCGGCCTCGCGCTCGATGCGGCGCGAGGTCTCCACCTCGGCCTCCCACGCGCCGAACGCCTCGGCCCGGGTCGACGCGCTCGCGTCGTACGCCGCCTGGAAGTCGATCCGGTCGGACCACACCATGGGGGCGTCGTGGTCCTCGAACACCCGACGGAACCAGGCGCGTTCCACTTCCGCCATATGCCGGACCAGGCCGAGCAGGGACAGTGCGGACGGGGGCATGGACCGCTGCCGCAACTCCTCGTCGGTGAGGCCCTCGCACTTCATCGCGAGCGTCGCCCGGTGGTAGTCCAGGAACGCGCGCAGCGTCTCGCGTTCGCCGCCGAGGCTCGGCGGTCCGACACGGTGGTCGGTGGTCATGGACGGGTCCCCCGTTCTGGACGGTCAGCGCCGGATGCTACTCCCAGCGGAACCAGCGAGCCGCCGCGCCCAGGCCCAGCACCGCCCAGACGGCGAGGATGCCGAGGTCGCCCCAGGGCACGCCGGCGCCGTGCTGGAGCACGTCCCGCAGTCCGTCCGAAAGGGCGGAGACCGGCAGGAGTTCGAGCACGGAACGGACGCCGTCGGGGAATCTGTCGAGCGGCACGACGACCCCGCCGCAGACCAGCAGCAGCAGGAAGACCAGGTTGGCGGCGGCCAGCGTGGCCTCCGCCTTGAGGGTGCCGGCCATGAGCAGGCCGAGTCCGGAGAACGCGGCGGTGCCCAGGACCAGGAGCAGCAGCACGGACAGCGGGTCGCCGTGCGGGGACCAGCCCAGCGCGAAGGCGATGGCCGTCAGCAGGACGACCTGCAGCACCTCGGTGACCATGACGGACCCGGTCTTGGCGGTCATCAGCGCCCAGCGCGGCAGCGGGGAGGCGGCGAGCCGCTTCAGGACGCCGTAGCGGCGCTCGAAGCCGGTCGCGATCGCCTGTCCGGTGAAGGCGGTCGACATCACGGCCAGGGCCAGGACGCCCGGTGCCAGGAAGTCGACGGCCTTGCCGGCGCCGGTGTCGACGACGTCCACCGTGGAGAAGAGGACCAGCAGCAGGGTCGGGATGACGACGGTGAGCAGCAGCTGCTCGCCGTTGCGCAGCAGCATCCGCGTCTCCAGGGCGGTCTGCGCGCCGATCATGCGGCCCAGCGGCGCGGAGCCGGGGGCGGGGGTGAAGGTCCCGGTGGCGGTCACGAACGCAGCTCCTTGCCGGTCAGCTCCAGAAAGACGTCCTCAAGGGTGCGCCGCTCGACCGCGAGCCGGTCGGGCATCACGCCGTGCTGGGCGCACCAGGAGGTGACGGTGGCCAGCATCTGCGGGTCGACCTTGCCCTCGATGCGGTAGCTGCCCGGGGTGAGCTCGGCCGCGGCCGAGTCGGCGGGCAGCGCCTTGAGGAGCGAGGCGAGGTCGAGGCCGGGGCGGCCGTTGAAGCGGAGCGTGTTCTCGGCGCCGCCGCGGCACAGCTGCTCGGGGGTGCCGCTCGCTATCACGCGGCCCTGGTCGATGATCGCCACGTCGTCGGCGAGCTGCTCGGCCTCGTCCATGAAGTGCGTGGTCAGGACGACGGTGACGCCGTCGGCGCGCAGTTCCCCGACGAGGTCCCAGGTGACGCGGCGGGCCTGCGGGTCCAGGCCCGCGGTCGGCTCGTCGAGGAAGACCAGTTCGGGACGGCCCACGATCGCCATGGCGAGCGCGAGGCGCTGCTGCTGGCCGCCGGAGAGCCGGCGGTACGTGGTGCGGCCGCAGGACCCCAGGCCCAGGCGCTCGATGAGCAGCGCGGGGTCGATGGGGTCGGCGTGCAGTTTCGCCGTGTGCCGCAGCATCTCCTCGGCGCGGGCGCCCGCGTACACGCCGCCGGACTGGAGCATCACCCCGATCCGCGGCCGCAGCGCGGCGGCCTCCCGTACGGGGTCCAGGCCCAGCACGCTCACGTGTCCGCCGTCCGGACGGCGGTACCCCTCGCAGGTTTCGACGGTGGTGGTCTTCCCGGCGCCGTTCGGGCCGAGCACGGCGGTCACGGTGCCCCGGGCGACGGACAGGTCGAGCCCGTCCACCGCGGTCTTGGCGCCGTACCGCTTGACCAGTCCGGTCACCTCGACCGCGGGGTCCATTCGCATGACGGGCAGTCTACGAACCCCGGCGGGGCGCTTGGGCGGGAGGGCTGTCGCGGGTGCGGGATCCGGGCGGGGCCGGGCGGCCCGGCCAGCACTCCTACGGGTGACGAAGGCCCCTGCTCCCCAGGTGGGAGCCTTGCGCGGGGGGACCGGCCCGCCGCGATCGGAAAGATCGTTCCCGCAGGTCAGGTTAGGTTTCCCTAAGTGACGCAGCGCACCGTTCGCCCGTCGGACGCCGCTTGCCTCTCCCGGATGAATTACGCAACACTGGACTTGTGAAAAACGTGTCCGAGGCTCAGGAGGAGCAGACGACCGGGGAGCGGAGCACCCGCAACCGGGTCGCCAGGTCCGTCCTGCTCCACGGGCCGTCGACCGCCGCGGACGTGGCGGAGCGGCTGGGCCTGACGCAGGCCGCCGTGCGGCGCCATCTGGACGCGCTCGTCGCCGAGGACATGGTGGAGCCGCGCGAGAAGCGGGTCTACGGTACCCGCGGCCGGGGCCGCCCCGCGAAGGTCTTCGCGCTCACCGACTGCGGACGCGACACCTTCGACCAGGCGTACGACCAGCTCGCCGCGGACGCGATGCGCTGGATCGCCGAGTCCGCCGGCGGCGGGCCGCAGGGAGAGGCCGCGGTGTCGGCCTTCGCCCGCGCCCGGGTCGCCGCGCAGGCCGAGCGCTACCGTGCGGTCGTCGAGGCGGCCGACCCCGAGGAGCGCACGCAGGCACTCGCCAGGGCGCTGAGCCAGGACGGGTACGCTGCCACGACGCGCGGCGCGCCCGCCTCCGCCGGGGAGCAGCTCTGTCAGCACCACTGCCCGGTGGCCCACATCGCCGAGCAGTTCCCCCAGTTGTGCGAGGCGGAGGCCGAGGTCTTCTCCCGCCTGCTCGGAACCCATGTACAACGGCTGGCCACCATCGCCCACGGCGACGGTGTGTGCACCACCTTCGTGCCGAAGGCCGGCCCGCAATCCCACCATGCAAGCAACGCCGGGAGGAACCCCGCATGACTGCCCCCCTGGAGACGGCTCACCCTGAACTCGAGGGTCTGGGCACCTACGAGTACGGCTGGGCCGACTCCGACACCGCCGGAGCCGCCGCCCGCCGCGGCCTGAGCGAAGAGGTCGTCCGCGACATCTCGGCGAAGAAGAACGAGCCCGAGTGGATGCTCAAGCTGCGGCTGAAGGGTCTGAAGCTCTTCGGGAAGAAGCCGATGCCCACCTGGGGTTCGGACCTCTCCGACATCGACTTCGACAACATCAAGTACTTCGTGCGGTCCACCGAGAAGCAGGCGGAGTCCTGGGAGGACCTGCCCGAGGACATCAAGAACACCTACGACCGGCTCGGCATCCCCGAGGCGGAGAAGCAGCGCCTGGTCGCAGGTGTCGCCGCCCAGTACGAGTCTGAGGTCGTCTACCACCAGATCCGTGAGGACCTGGAGGAGCAGGGCGTCATCTTCCTGGACACCGACACGGCGCTCAAGGAGCAGCCGGAGCTCTTCCAGGAGTACTTCGGCACGGTCATCCCCGCGGGCGACAACAAGTTCGCGTCGCTGAACACGGCCGTGTGGTCCGGCGGTTCCTTCATCTACGTGCCGAAGGGCGTGCACGTAGAGATCCCGCTCCAGGCCTACTTCCGGATCAACACCGAGAACATGGGCCAGTTCGAGCGGACGCTGATCATCGTCGACGAGGACGCCTACGTCCACTACGTCGAGGGCTGCACCGCCCCGATCTACAAGTCGGACTCGCTGCACAGCGCCGTCGTCGAGATCATCGTGAAGAAGGGCGGCCGCTGCCGCTACACGACCATCCAGAACTGGTCGAACAACGTCTACAACCTGGTCACCAAGCGCGCCGTCGCCTACGAGGGCGCCACCATGGAGTGGGTCGACGGCAACATCGGCTCCAAGGTGACCATGAAGTACCCGGCCGTCTACCTGATGGGCGAGCACGCCAAGGGCGAGACCCTGTCCATCGCCTTCGCGGGCGAGGGCCAGCACCAGGACGCCGGCGCCAAGATGGTGCACATGGCGCCGAACACCTCGTCGTCGATCGTCTCCAAGTCCGTGGCGCGCGGCGGTGGCCGCACCTCCTACCGCGGTCTGATCGAGATCGGCGAAGGTGCCCACGGCTCCAAGTCCAACGTGCTGTGCGACGCGCTGCTGGTGGACACCATCTCCCGCTCGGACACCTACCCCTACGTGGACGTCCGCGAGGACGACGTGTCCATGGGCCACGAGGCGACGGTCTCCAAGGTCAGCGAGGACCAGCTCTTCTACCTGATGAGCCGAGGTCTGGAGGAGAACGAGGCGATGGCCACGATCGTCCGCGGTTTCGTGGAGCCGATCGCGCGTGAGCTGCCGATGGAGTACGCGTTGGAGCTCAACCGGCTCATCGAGCTGCAGATGGAGGGCTCGGTCGGCTGACGCCGCCCGCTCCGTCCCCACGAGTCGTTGCCCGTGCAGGGCCCGTGAGCGAGCCGAAGGGCGCGCCGGTACCGAAAGCGACGAGACCAAGCGACCGAGGAACACAGGGAGCGCAGTGTCGAGGAGCGTCGGTACCGGGCCCACGCGCCCGGAGGCGAGCGAACACAATAAGGCAGAAAGAGGCAGTACTACAGCCATGGCTGAAACCATCCCGGCCGCCGGTGCCACCACCGATGGGGCCATCCAGGTCGGCCAGCCCCGGGACGCCCGGGTCAGCGCCCCCGCGTCCTACGACGTGGCCGACTTCCCCGTGCCCAACGGCCGTGAGGAGGAATGGCGCTTCACCCCGCTGGAGCGGCTGCGCGGTCTGCACGACGGCACCGCCGTCGCGACCGGCGGCGGCGTCAGGGTCGAGGTGAGCGCCCCCGACGGCGTCACCGTCGAGACCGTTGGCCGGGAGGACACCCGGGTCGGCAAGGCGGGCAAGCCGGTGGACCGGGTCGCCGCGCAGGCGTACAGCTCCTTCGAGAAGGCCGGCGTCGTCTCCATCCCCAAGGACGCGGTACTCACCGAGCCGGTGCGGATCGCGGTGCGCGGCGAGGGCGGCGTGGCCTACGGCCACCAGGTCGTCGAGGTCGGCGCCTTCGCCGAGGCGGTCGTGGTCCTGGACCACACCGGTGACGCCATCGTGGCCGCCAACGTCGAGTACCTGATCGGCGACGGCGCCAAGCTCACCGTCGTCTCCATCCAGGACTGGGACGACACCGCCGTGCACGCCGCCCAGCACACGGCGCTGATCGGCCGCGACGCGACCTTCAAGTCCGTCGTGGTGACCTTCGGCGGCGACCTGGTACGGCTGCACCCGCGCGTGGTCTACGGCGCCCCCGGCGGCGAGGCGGAACTGTACGGCGTGTACTTCACCGACCGGGGCCAGCACCAGGAGCACCGCCTCTTCATCGACCACGACACCCCGCACTGCCGCTCCAACGTGGCGTACAAGGGCGCGCTGCAGGGCCAGGACGCGCACGCGGTGTGGATCGGCGACGTGCTCATCCGTGCCGAGGCCGAGGGCACCGACACCTACGAGCTCAACCGCAACCTGGTGCTCACCGACGGCGCCCGGGTCGACTCCGTCCCGAACCTGGAGATCGAGACCGGCGAGATCGTCGGCGCCGGCCACGCCTCGGCGACCGGCCGCTTCGAGGACGAGCAGCTGTTCTACCTGATGGCCCGCGGCATCCCGGCCGACGAGGCCCGCCGGCTGGTCGTGCGCGGCTTCTTCGCCGGGCTGATCCAGCAGATCGGCGTGGCGGACCTGGAGGAGCGCCTGCTGGAGAAGATCGACGCGGAGCTGGAGGCGTCCGTCGTATGACCACCGCTGGAGGCTTCGTCCGCGTCTGCGCGCTGAGCGAGCTGGAGGAGGACACGCCCAGGCGTGTCGAGCTCGACGGCGTCCCGGTGTCGGTCGTCCGCACCGCGGGCGAGGTGTTCGCGATCAACGA
The DNA here is from genome assembly GCF_056270165.1 of Streptomyces sp. RLA123. NCBI lineage: Bacteria > Bacillati > Actinomycetota > Actinomycetes > Kitasatosporales > Streptomycetaceae > Streptomyces > Streptomyces sp. RLA123. Next base: position 6,005,170 of record NZ_JBWDOR010000003.1, read on the forward strand.
CATCTGCTCGCACGCGAACGTCTCGCTGTCGGAGGGCGAGGTGGAGGACTGCCAGATCGAGTGCTGGCTGCACGGATCGTCCTTCGACCTGCGCACCGGCAAGCCGTCCGGGCTGCCCGCGACGCGGCCCGTCCCCGTTTACCCCGTACAGATCCAAGGGGACGATGTGCTCGTCTCCGTCACCCAGGAGTCCTGAGGCACCCATGGCAACGCTTGAGATCCACGACCTGCACGTCTCCGTCGACGCCGAGGGCGGTCCGCGCGAGATCCTTCGCGGCGTCGACCTGACCGTGAAGCAGGGCGAGACACACGCCATCATGGGCCCCAACGGCTCCGGCAAGTCGACCCTCGCCTACTCGCTGGCCGGGCACCCGAAGTACACCGTCACCGGTGGCACCGTCACCCTCGACGGCGAGGACGTGCTGGCCATGTCCGTCGACCAGCGGGCCCGCGCGGGCGTCTTCCTCGCCATGCAGTACCCGGTCGAGGTGCCCGGCGTCTCGGTCTCCAACTTCCTGCGGACCTCGGCCACCGCCATCCGCGGCGAGGCCCCCAAGCTGCGCACCTGGGTGAAGGAGGTCAGGGAGGCCATGGAGCGCCTGCACATGGACACCTCCTTCGCCGAGCGCAACGTCAACGAGGGCTTCTCCGGCGGCGAGAAGAAGCGCCACGAGATCCTTCAGCTCGAACTGCTCAAGCCGAAGATCGCGATCCTGGACGAGACCGACTCCGGCCTGGACGTCGACGCCCTGCGCGTCGTGTCCGAGGGTGTCAACCGGGTGCGCGAGAGCGGTGAGGTCGGCACCCTGCTGATCACTCACTACACGCGCATCCTGCGCTACATCAAGCCCGACCGCGTCCACGTCTTCGCCGCGGGCCGGATCGCCGAGTCCGGTGGTCCCGAGCTGGCGGACAAGCTGGAGGCCGAGGGCTACGAGGCCTATACGAAGGGAGGCGTATCCGCGTGACACCACAGCTGCCGGGCCTGCTCGACACCGAGGCCATCCGCAAGGACTTCCCGGTGCTCGACCGTCTCGTCCACGACGGGAAGAAGCTCGTCTACCTGGACAACGCGGCGACCTCCCAGAAGCCGCGTCAGGTCCTGGACGCCCTGAGCGAGTACTACGAGCGCTACAACGCCAACGTCCACCGCGGCGTGCACACACTCGCCGAGGAGGCCACGGCGCTGTACGAGGGCGCGCGCGACAAGATCGCCGCCTTCATCAACGCGCCCAGCCGCGACGAGGTCATATTCACCAAGAACGCCTCGGAGTCGCTGAACCTGGTCGCCAACATGCTGGGCTGGGCCGACGAGCCCTACCGCGTGGACAGCGACACCGAGATCGTCATCACGGAGATGGAGCACCACTCCAACATCGTCCCGTGGCAGCTGCTCTCGCAGCGCACCGGCGCGAAGCTGAAGTGGTTCGGCCTGACCGACGACGGCCGGCTCGACCTGAGCAACATCGAGCAGGTCATCACCGAGAAGACGAAGATCGTCTCCTTTGTGCTGGTCTCCAACATCCTGGGCACGGTCAACCCGGTCGAGGCGATCGTGCGCCGCGCCCAGCAGGTCGGCGCCCTGGTGCTGATCGACGCCTCGCAGGCCGCGCCGCACATGGTGCTGGACGTGCAGGCGCTCCAGGCCGACTTCGTGGCCTTCACCGGTCACAAGATGCTCGGCCCGACCGGCATCGGCGTGCTGTGGGGCCGCCAGGAACTGCTGGAGGACCTCCCGCCGTTCCTGGGCGGCGGCGAGATGATCGAGACCGTCTCGATGCACTCGTCGACGTACGCACCCGCGCCGCACAAGTTCGAGGCGGGCACGCCCCCGATCGCGCAGGCGGTCGGTCTCGGCGCGGCCGTGGACTACCTGGCGGCCCTGGGCATGGACAAGGTCGAGGCGCACGAGCACGCGCTGACCGAGTACGCCCTGCGGCGGCTGAAGGAGGTGCCCGAGCTGAAGATCATCGGCCCGGACACCCCCGAGGGCCGTGGCTCCGCGATCTCCTTCACCCTGGGTGACATCCACCCGCACGACGTGGGCCAGGTCCTGGACGAGCGCGGCATCGCCGTGCGGGTCGGCCACCACTGCGCGCGGCCGGTCTGCCTGCGGTACGGAATTCCCGCGACCACGCGAGCGTCGTTCTATCTGTACTCCACCCCGGCCGAGGTCGACGCCCTGGTCGAGGGTCTGGAGTACGTACGGAACTTCTTCGGCTGAGGACGGACGGCGAGCCTGTGAAGCTGGATTCGATGTACCAGGAAGTCATCCTGGACCACTACAAGAACCCGCACGGACGGGGCCTGCGCGACGGCGATGTCGAGGTGCACCACGTCAATCCGACGTGCGGCGACGAGATCACGCTGCGCGTGCGGCTGGACGGCACGTCCATCCAGGACATCAGCTACGAGGGCCAGGGCTGCTCGATCAGCCAGGCCAGCGCCTCCGTGCTCAACGAACTGCTGGTCGGCCGGCAGGTCGACGAGGCGGTGAAGGTCCAGGAGGTCTTCCTGGAGCTGATGCAGTCCAAGGGCAAGCTGGAGCCCGACGACGCGATGGAGGACGTTCTGGAGGACGCGGTCGCGTTCGCCGGCGTCTCCAAGTACCCGGCGCGCGTGAAGTGCGCCCTGTTGAGCTGGATGGCGTGGAAGGACGCCACCGCCCAGGCTCTGGGCGATGGCGCGGCGAGGGAGTCCGCATGAGTGACAACGTAGAGGTCATGACAACGACGCCGGCGAGCGAGGAGGAGGTCCGTGAGGCCCTCTACGACGTCGTCGACCCCGAGCTGGGCATCGACGTCGTCAACCTCGGGCTGATCTACGGCATCCACATCGACGACACCAATGTCGTCACCCTCGACATGACGCTCACGTCTGCGGCCTGCCCGCTGACCGACGTCATCGAGGACCAGGCCAAGTCGGCCACCGAGGGCATCGTCAGCGACCTCAAGATCAACTGGGTCTGGATGCCGCCGTGGGGTCCCGACAAGATCACCGACGACGGCCGCGAGCAGCTGCGGGCGCTCGGCTTCAACGTCTGACCCACGCACCACCTCTGCGGGCCGCGACTCTCCGGAGCCGCGGCCCGCAGTCGTTTCCGCCCGGTCGTGTGTACGGGTGTACACATCGATGTGTACGCTCGTACGCATGGCATACGCATTGCTGGGCGGGGCGATACTCGCCGAAGTGCTCGGGACGACCTCGATGAAGTACAGCGACGGTTTCACCCGGCTGTGGCCCTCGCTCGGCACCGCGGCCGGGTACCTCATCGCCTTCGGGCTCCTCGCGCAGACCCTCAAGACCCTCTCCGTCGGCACGGCCTACGCCATCTGGTCCGGCATCGGCACCGCCGCCGTCGCCGCCATCGGCATGGTCTTCCTCGGAGAGGCGGCTACCGCGACCAAGCTGATCGGGGTCGTCCTGGTCATCGCCGGAGTCGTCGTGCTCAACCTCGGCGGCAGCCACTGATGGCCCGCCGCTACGACCCGGAGCGCCGTCAGCGCATCATCGACGCCGCGATCCGGGTGGTCGGCGAACGCGGCATCGCGGGGCTCAGCCACCGCGCGGTGGCCGCCGAGGCCGATGTGCCGCTGGGCTCGACCACGTACCACTTCGCCACCCTCGACGACCTGCTCGTCGCCGCGCTGCGGCAGAGCAACGAGGCGTTCCTGCGCGAGACCCGGGAGCGCGGGCTGCTCATGGAGGACCCGGGCGGCCCGGACGGCGACGGCGGCTCCGGCCGATCCGGCGGCTCCGGCCGCGCCCAGGGCGACCTGGCCGCCGAACTCGCCCGGTTCACCGAGGAGACCGTCACCCGTGACCGCCCGCGGGCACAACTGGAGTACGAGCTCTACCTCGCCGCCCTGCGGCACGAAGCGGTCCGGCCCGTCGCCGCCGAGTGGGTCGACCTCATGACGGACCTGCTGGCGGCCCGTACCGACCCCGTCACCGCCCGTGCGCTCGCCGCGCTCGTGGACGGGATGTGCCTCCAGGCCCTGCTCACCGGCCGGGACATCGACCGCGGGGAGGCGTGCGCGATCTTCGCACGGGTCATCGGCGCGGCGGACCCGGCCCGCTGACCTATACCGGACGCGACCTGATCCGGCACCGCCCCCTGCGGCATTCATGTCTTCAGGTGATCGATTCTTGTAGAGCGTCGATCGGAGGACAGTATGAAACAGGCGATGAAGGACATACCGAGGGTGGTGTGGCTCCTTGCGACCGGGATGTTCTTCGTCGCGGCCGTGAGTTTCACCTTCGTCTACCTCTTCGTCTACCTGACGGGTCCCCGCGGGCTCAGCACCTCCCACGCCGGCCTGATCGCCGGCGCCGGAGGCATCGGCATGGTGGCGGGCAACTTCAGCGGCGGCTGGTTCGGCGACCGCTTCGGCCACCGGCGCACCCTGATCACCGGCATGGTCGTGTCCGGTCTCGGCCTCGCCGCGCTGCCCGTGCTCCCGACCGGCGCCCTCGCGATCGTCTTCCCGCTGGCCCAGTACGGAACCGGTGTCACCCGCGCCTCCAACTCGGCGCTCATCGCCTTCTCCGTCCCCGAGGGGTCCCGCCGCCAGGGCTTCGCCCTGCTGCGCTTCATGGCCAACCTCGGCGTCACGATCGGCCCCCCGCTCGGCGCGCTGATCGCCACCACCACCTCGTACGGCTGGCTCTTCGTCGCCGACGGTCTGGGCATGCTGGCGTTCGGCGTCTACGCGCACTTCATCCTGCCCGCCAACGGCAACCACCGGGAGAAGACCCGGCCCCCCGCCGACGCCCCCGGCCTGTGGGCGGCGCTGCGCGCCAAGCCCGCCGTGCTCCTGCTGCTCGTCGCGATCCTGGTCGCGGACACCATCTACCGCCAGCAGTACTCCACCCTGCCGGTGTTCCTGTCCGACCACGGCATCGGCACCAGCGTCTACGGCGCGCTCATCGCCATCAACGGCGGCCTGGTCATCCTCTTCGAGCTGCCCGTCACCGTCGCGCTGCGCCGCCGCGCCCCGCTGCCGATCATCGCCCTCGGCATGGTGCTCGTGGGCGCCGGGTTCGGCGTGCTCTCGGCCGGGCGCTGGTACATCGCCATCGCGGTCGTGATGATGATCCTGCTCACCGTCGGGGACATCCTCTACAAGTCGCCCTCCACCGCGTATGTCGCCGACAACGCCCCCGACCACCTCCAGGGCCGCTTCCAGAGCATGTACGCGGGCGCCTCCATCAGCGGCGTCGTCCTGGCCGCCCCGCTGGGCGGCGTCCTGTACGAGCACGCCCCGGGCGCACTGTGGCCGCTGTGCGCCGTGCTGGGCATCGCCGCCGGCCTCGTCGTCTACGCCGCGCACCGGCTGCCGGGGGCACGGGCCGCCGCCGCGGAGCCGGAAGCGGTCACGGCGACGACGCAGTCCTGAGCCGTGCCCCGGCACCCGCGGCCCGCCGGTCCGGATGACGGGCCGGTTGGGCAGGCGGGGGGACCAGCGACTAGCGTTCGGCACATGACTGACACGACCGCCACCCCCCGTGCCACCGGTGCCGTTGCCGTGGGCCTCGCCACGATCGCCGACGACGGGACCGTTCTCGACACCTGGTTCCCCGCGCCCGAGCTCATGGCGGCGCCCGGCCCCGCGGGGACGGAGCGGCTCAGTGCCGAGCGGGCGGCCGAACTGCTGGGGGAGGCGGCCCCGAAGGCGCTCGGACCCGACCCGCGCCGCGGCGTGGAGGTCGTCGCGGTCCGCACGGTGATCGCGTCGACCGACGACAAGCCGCTGGACGCGCACGACGCGTATCTGCGCCTGCACCTGCTCAGCCACCGCCTGGTGACGCCCAACGGCCAGAACCTGGACGGCATCTTCGGCCTGCTGGCCAACGTCGCGTGGACGTCGCTGGGGCCCGTCCCGGCCGGCCACATCGAGCGTGCCCGCCTCGCGGCCCGCGCCGAGGGGCTGCACCTGTCCGTCCACGGGGTCGACAAGTTCCCGCGGATGACCGACTACGTCATCCCCTCCGGCGTCCGCATCGCCGACGCCGACCGCGTCCGCCTCGGCGCGCACCTCGCCTCCGGCACGACCGTCATGCACGAGGGCTTCTGCAACTTCAACGCCGGCACGCTCGGCACCTCCATGGTCGAGGGCCGCATCAGCCAGGGCGTCGTCGTGGGCGACGGCTCCGACATCGGCGGCGGCGCCTCGATCATGGGCACCCTGTCCGGTGGCGGCAAGCAGATCATCTCCATCGGCGAGCGCTGCCTCCTCGGTGCCGAGGCGGGCATCGGCATCTCCCTCGGCGACGACTGCGTCGTCGAGGCCGGCCTCTACATCACCGCGGGCACCCGGGTCACCCTCCCCGACGCGACCATCGTCAAGGCCGCGGAACTCTCCGGCGCGGACAACCTCCTCTTCCGCCGCAACTCCACGACCGGCACCGTCGAGGTCCTCCAGCGCAAGGGCTCCTGGGGCGGCCTGAACGCGGTCCTGCACAGCCACAACTGACGCCCGCGGGGGCTGTCGCCGCCGACGCGGTCGTCGTCGGGCGCCTTCCCGCCGTTGTGGGACGGCGGGAAGGCGCCCGTGTCGCTGCCTATGCGCCGCGGTCCCAGGACGCCCCCGCCGTGGGGCTCGGCTCCACGCGCGGCGGGGGGTTGCGGGTACCGGGGATGTCGACGACAGCCTCGGTACCCTGAGTTCCGGCAGGCCGCAGGGCCACCGTTCCACCGGCCTGCTGCACGGCCTTCGCCACGATGGCGAGGCCCAGGCCGCTGCCCGGCAGACTGCGGGCCGCCGGCGAGCGCCAGAACCGTTCGAACACGTGCGGCAACTCGTCCGCGGGGATGCCCGGCCCCTGGTCGCGCACCACCAGACGGCCGTCGCTGAGCCGGAGACTCACGGTGCCACCCGTGGGCGAGAACTTGACGGCGTTGTCGAGCAGGTTCAGCACCGCTCTCTCCAGGGCGGAGGGTTCGGACAGCACGTACCACTCGCCCAGGTCACTGCTGAACTCCAGCCCGCTCCCGCGCAGCCTCGCGCGCTCCATGGCGCGCATCGCCACGTCGTGCAGGGCGACCACCTGGACGGACCTCTCGTCCGGTCCGACGTCCGGCCGGGAGAGCTCCTGCAAATCCGCGATGAGGGAGGCGAGTTCCCCGACCTGGGACTCCACCGAGTGGAGCAGGTCGTTCATCGCCTGCTCGGGTAGCTTGCGGCCTGTCGTATGGCTGCGGATCAACAGCTGGGTGTTCGCGCGGAGCGAGGTGAGCGGGGTGCGCAACTCGTGCCCGGCATCGGCGATGAGTTGCTGCTGGCGGTCGCGCGAGATCGCCAGCGCCTCGGTCATGTCGTTGAAGCTCCGGGAGAGCCTGGCGATCTCGTCGTGGCCGTCCGCGGCGATGCGAATGGTCAGGTCCTGCGTGTGCGCGATCCGCTCGGCGGCGTCCGTCAGATGTTTCACCGGCCGCAGGCCGGCGCGGCTGATCCCCATCCCCGCCGTGGCCGCGGCCAGGACGCCGACTCCCGCGAAACCGAGCAGGAAGAGAGCGAGACTGTTCAGCGGTTCGTCCACCACAGCGAGCGACTGGGCGATGGACACCGCGTACGGGGCCGCACTGTCGGGACGCTTCGTCGAAACGCGCATTCTCTGCCCGTCCTCGGACACGGTGTCATGCATCGACGAGGCGAGGACGCCGCGCGCGACGGCGAGATCATTCGCGTCGACCCCGAACTTCCTGTCGCCGGGGGCCACGCACACCGTGCCGTCGGCGGTGACGACCTGCACCACGTAGGGGGTGGGTGTCTCGGTGTGCTGACTCGTGTCCACCGGTTTCATGCCGCACACGCTCAGCAGCCTGTGGACGTACGGCGGCGCGGCCTCCACGTTCTGCAGGTTCGAGTCGAGCTGGTCGCTCAGCTGCTGGCGCGTGATGAGCCAGGACGCCGTGGCGACGGCACTCACGGCGACGGCCACGGCCAGGGCGGTGGACAGTCCCAGCCGCAGCCGCAGGGTCAGATGCCGGAACGGGTTCTTCATTTCGGTCGGCCCCCCGGGGCTTACTTCGCGGCCTCTGCCCCCGGCGGGGCCGGCGCGTTGCATCGTGGCAGCCCACCGGCCCGGCGGTGGCGTGTTCGTGCGCCGCGACTGTACGACGCGAACATGAGAGCCGTCTGAGCTCTCCGCCGGCGCCGGGTGGTCCGGGGACTTCGCTGCGGTGGTGCCGCGTCCTGCCGCATGATCCACTCATGGAGTGCGAACGGCACAAGCGGGCCTTCTTTCTTGCGGCCTCCGTCCTGGTGGCGCTCGAAGCGGCCGCAGGAGTCGGCATCATGTGGATCGCGACGTTCGGCGTCGGCCGGGTGATGTGTGTGGGAGGCGGTCGGGACGCACGACAGCTGCTCGCCCACGCCGTACGAGTGCGGGCTGTTCGGGGCGGCCGTGCTGATCGCTTGCGCTCATGCTGTGCGCCGCGGTCGTCCTGGGCTCGCCCCGGCGCCTCAGCGCGGCTGCCGCGCCGGACGGGAGTGGTGCTGCTCTCGGTCGTGGTCGTTCTCCATGTCTGCTGCCTGGCCCGTTGGGCGATGACCGAGTCCCTGGGCGGGGGCCTGCTGCTGGAGGACGCGGCAGGCCTCTGCGTAACCGCGTACGTCATCAGGGCAGGCGCGGTGCGCATGCGACGGCCGGCGGCGGCCGGACCGGCCATGACCCGTGCCAGGCAGGTGTGAGCGGCCCCGCGACCGTGCTGCTGGGCGACAGGCGCAGGTTCGCCTCCGAGGTCGGCGAGTGGCGCGGTCCGCGACTGCGACGGGTGGACCTGTGGGTCGCCGGGCAGTGGGTGACCTGCGACGGCAACACGGCCTTCGTCCCGGGGCTCCGGCGCGCGGTGGAGGAGACAGCCGCCGAGGTGCGCGACGGGCACGGATCGGGCCTGCCCTTCGCGGGTGTCTCCGCCGTGGAGGCGCGTCAGCGCATCGTCACCGGCACCGGCACCGGCACCGGCACCGGCACCGGCACCGGGAACGAGGAAGCGGACCGGTAGCTGCGCACACGGTTCGTCTTCTTCGACGCCTGGGGACCCACGACCGACAATGTGCGGGCGTTCCTCTTCCACGACGGGGACGACATGGTGATCACAGTCGAGTTCCGGCGCCCCGGGCATCTGCTCGGGCAGGGTGACCACGTGGGCGAGGTCTTCGCTGCCGGGATCCGGACCGCGGAATGCACAGGCGTCCTGAGGGATCCTGCGGCCGCCCTCGACGGGGAGTAGCGGGCGGCCGGTCCTGGCCCAGGCGATGTCCCGGCTTGCGAGGACGCCGCGTGCGAGAGGCGTGGGGGAGTCCGGGCCGCCGCTGAGCGGCGAGCCCCATGAGGGGGCGTGCCACGCGGCTGCCGACCCTTCCGCCGCCCCGCTCGGCAGGGCGTCGCCACCGAGCAAGGCAGCGACATCGGAGGGCGGTGGCCGGATCGTCGGGGCGGAGCGGTTGCGCGGCGGGAGCGACAAGGGGCGGGCAACCTCCCGGACGCCCTGGTACCGCTGCCGGGAGGACGGGGTGAGGCGACGTCAGGAGCCTGCCGGGAAGGCGTCCCAGAGCGGAGGAGCGCCCCGCGGACCGGGCCCGGGGCGTCAATTCGGCGGGGGCGGTTGCGGTAACGGCGGGTGACGGACCGGGGAAGCGCGCCCAGGGGGCGCAGACGAGTCTAGGCTGGGTCTGCGCGCGAACGCGCCCCCCGAAAACCGCTGTATTGGAGACCCCGTCATGGCCGCTGACCGCCTCGACCTGCCGCCCGTGAGGCTGCTGCCCGAGGACGAGCTGGCGCGGCTCGCGCTCGCCGTGCCGCTGCTGGACCGGGCGGTGCGACTGGCCCGCTGGTCCGCGCCGCACGTGCCCGTCGACGCCATGGGAGAGCTGACCGCGGAGGACCACGCACGAGCGGTGCGGGAGCTGGGGCTGGAGGACGCTCCCGACGGTGCCGCGGAGACGGCGCAGGCGTGGGGCGTGGCGGTCGACGCCGGCCTGGTGGACCTGGACATCGAGGAGCCGGACGACGACGCCCCCGCGGCGGAGCGGGTGGCGGCGCTGGACGAGCCGGCGGGTCGCGCGGTGCCCGGCGAGGCGCTGCGGGGTGTGGACGAGGGGACCCCGCGCGACGTGCTGGAGCTCTGGCTCGCGGCGGTGGAGACGGCGCTGTCCGAGGCGGCGGCCCCCGACCTGGAGAGCCTGATGGACGAGCTCGGCCCGGAGGGCGAGGTCGACCCGGAGACCCTGGACTGGGACCCGGAGGAGGAGGCCGAGTTCCTGGACGGGGCACTGGTCAACCTCTACCTCTTCGGCGCCATGGAGGACGGCGGCGGCGAGGGACAGGACGCCGTCCCGCTGCCCGTGCTGGCCGCCTCCCTCGTCGTCCCGGAGGACGTGGAGGAGCCGAGCGACGACCTGCTGGAGGACGTCACCGAGGTGATGATGCGCCTCGACGACCACTTCCGGCTGCTGACCACCACCGGGCTGATCGACTACACGCCGCTGGACGAGGCGCTGATCGAGGAGGCGGAGTCCGAGGAGGAGTCCGCCGCCGTGGTCGGCGCCGACGACCCGCAGGAGATCGGGCCCGAGGAGGTCTCCCGGTACGGCCTGGTGCGGCTGACCCCGCTCGGTGTGTTCGGCGTGCGCGCCCGCATGCTGGAGGCCGGTCTGAACGCCCCCGCCGCCGGCGACCTGGCGGAGCGGCCGGCGTCCGACCTGCTGGAGGCGCTGTTCGGGTACCCGGACCACATCGCCCGCCGCGAGGCCGATCACTGGCTCGCCCGGCGCAAGCCGTTCGAGGCGGCCCGTGAACTGCTGGACGCCGCGCGCGGCGAGGATCGCAACGCGCCGGGCCGACGGCTGGTGGCCCAGCAGACGCTGAGCCTGCTGGGGGGCGAGGCCGAGCCCGCCCTACGTGAGGTGCTGTCCGACCGCGAGCTCGGCGGTCTGGCCCGGGTGTGGCTCACGGAGCGGGACGCCACGGACGTGCCCGCGCCGGACGAGGACATGATCTTCTGGCTGACCATCGACACCATCGCCGCCCAGCTCGACGCGGACGACGACCCGGAGCTGCTGCGCGAACTGGTCACCGACCTGGTCGCCCGGCACGACGGCTTCTTCTCCGCCGCCTGGCGCGTCGACCACCCCGCCACGGCCGACGTCCTGGAGGCGATGGGCCGGCTGCACCCGGACAAGCGCCTGGCGAAGGACGCGCGCAAGGCGGCCTTCAAGGCGCGCTCGTCGGGGACCGGCACGTCCTGAACCCGGCGCGCCGGCCCGAACGCCTCGGGGAATGGGCGGCGGAACGTCGCCCGCAGTTCAACTCCCGTTGGCCGTGGAGCGCGAGCGTGAGGTGCGGCAGAGAAGAGACCTTGTGGCCCGAGGAGAGTAACGATGCCGCTCACTCGCAGAGACTTCGCCAGGCGCACTGCCATGACGGGTGCCGGTGTCGCGCTGGCGGGAACCGTCGACGTTCTCGCGACCGCCCCCGGAGCCCTCGCGGCCGGGGCGCCCGCCACCGCCGAGGCGGCCGGGGAGTCCCGGCACCACGGGCAACTGGGCTACGGCGAGCTGATCCCCGACCCCGAGGGCGTTCTGGCGCTGCCCAAGGGCTTCTCGTACCGGATCATCACCCGCAGCGGCGTCACCACGCTGGAGTCCGGCGAGTCCACCCCCTCCAACCACGACGGCACCGCCACCTTCGAGGGTCTGCGCGGCGCCACCCTGCTGGCCAACAACCACGAGCTGGCCGGCGCCCGCGCCGACTGGCCGCACCCGGTGCCGCTGACCGAGGGCCTGGTCTACGACTCCGGCGCCGCGGGCGGTGTGACCATCGTGGAGGTCGCGGCGCACGGCGGCCACGTCGCGGAGTGGGTGGGCGTCGCCGGCACGGCGACCAACTGCGCGGGCGGCAGCACCCCGTGGGGCACCTGGCTGACCTGTGAGGAGACCGAGGACAAGGCCGGCACGAACGGGTTCTCCAAGGACCACGGCTATGTCTTCGAGGTCGACCCGTACGACCGCAGGGCCAACCGCGACCCCAAGCCGGTCAAGGCGCTGGGCCGCTACGCGCACGAGGCGGTCGTCGTCGACCCCAAGCGCGGCCATCTCTTCCTGACCGAGGACGCCTCGAACCCCAACGGCCTGCTGTACCGCTGGACCCCGCCGGCCGGCTTCCACCACGGCCGCGGCCGGCTGCACGGCCTGTCCGACACGGCCGGTGTGCTCCAGGCCTTCAAGTGCTTCGACTCCGGCGGCCGGTTCGTCGACGACCTCTCCCGCGCCACGAGGATCGGCACCGTCTACGGCGTGGACTGGGTCGAGGTCCCGGAGCGCGACGCCAAGGTCACCTCGGTGCGCAAGCAGTTCGCGGCCGGTGCGGTCACGCGCGCCCGGAAGCTGGAGGGCATGTGGTGGGGTGACGGCGGTGTCCACATCGTCTCGTCCTACGCCCGTGCGGAGAGCCCCGGCACCGCGCACGACGGCGCCGTCTGGTTCTACGACCCCAAGCGCCGCACCCTGACCCTGAAGGTCCTGCTCGGTGTGAACCCGGACCCGTCGGTGGACGGCGCCTTCGACGGCCCCGACAACATCACGGTCTCGCCCTACGGCGGTCTGGTCATCGCCGAGGACGGCGAGGGCGTCCAGCACCTCTTCGGCGCCCTCGGCGACGGGCGTACGTACCCGATCGCCCGCAACGAACTGAACATCGGAACCGCGCAGGAGCCGGAGTTCAGCGAGTTCACGGGGGTGACCTTCTCGCCCGACGGCAAAACGCTCTTCGCCAACATCCAGGTGCCGGGCATCATGCTGGCGATCACCGGCCCCTGGCGCCGCCAGGGCCGCGGCGGCGCCTGCTGACCCCTCGCACCGCGCGCCGAAGGCGCCCGGCGGGCCGTGCCGGTCACGGCCCGCCGGGCGCCGGTGTGCTCACAGGGCCCGCGCGGCCGGCTTGACCATGCCCTTCACCGTGCGGGAGTCGACGAACTCGCCCAGCGCCGTCATCTCCCACTCACCGGAGAACTGGCGGATGAATTTGACCATCATGACGCCCGTGCGCGGCTCGCCGCCGGTGAGGTCGAAGCGGACCAGCTCCTCGCCGGTGGTGGCGTCCATCAGCCGGCAGTAGGCCTTGGCGACCTGGTTGAACTTCTGACCGGAGAAGGAGTTCACGGTGAACACCAGGCCGGTGACCTCGGGCGGCAGCCCGCCGAGGTGGACGGTGATCGCCTCGTCGTCGCCCGCGCCCTCGCCGGTGAGGTTGTCACCGGAGTGCTGGATCGCGCCGTTGAGGATCGTGAGCCGGCCGAAGTAGCAGGACTCGATGTGGTTGCGCTGCGGCCCGTACGCGATGACCGAGGCGTCCAGGTCGATGTCCTTGCCGCGATAGGCGGGCTCCCAGCCCAGGCCCATGCGGACCGTGGCCAGCAGCGGCTTGCCGCCCTTGACCAGGGAGACGGTCTGGTTCTTCTGGAGGTTCACCCGGCCCTTGTCGAGATTGATCTTGCCGCTGCCGGGCGGGGCGGGCGGCGCCGGAGGTGCTGGGGGTGCCGGCGGAGCGGGCGGCTGCGGGGCCACGGAGGGAGCTGGGGGCGGGGGCGCCACGGCGGGAGCCGGCGGTGCCTGGGGCGCGGCGGCCGCCGCGGGTGCCTCGTCCACGCTGACGCCGAAGTCGGTAGCGATGCCGGCCAGTCCGTTCGCGTACCCCTGGCCGACCGCGCGGGCCTTCCAGGCCCCGGCGCGGCGGTAGATCTCGACCACGACGAGAGCGGTCTCCGTGCTGAGCTGCGGCGGGGTGAAGGTGGCGATCACGGCGCCGCTGTCCGCATCGCGGAGCGTCGCGGTGGGCTCGGTGCCCGCGAAGGTCGCCCCCGCGGCGTCGGGGCTCGCCGTGATGACGATCTTCTCGATGTCCGCCGGGACGGCTACGGTGTCGACCGTGATCGCGTCGGGGGAGGCGCCACCACCGGACCGGTGGGTGACGCCGGGGCCGGAGGGCTGGTTGTAGAAGACGAAGTCGTCGTCGGAGCGCACCTTGCCGTTGGCGGCGATCAGCAGGCCCGACACGTCCAGCCGCACGGGCGCGGAGACCTCCACTGCCACGCGCGCTGTGGAGAGCGGCACATTCGAGCCGGGTGTCATAGCGGTCATGTTCCGCTTAACGATCGTTCCGGGTTTACGGTTCCATTACCGAACGGAGATTTCACGTGTCACGCATGGTGGTCATCAGCGGAGGCGGTACGGGCATCGGACTGGCCGTCGCGGAGGCCTTCGCCGGCGACGGTGATCAGGTGGTGCTCATCGGCCGGCGCAAGGAGGTGCTGGACGCCGCGGTCGCCCGGCTGGGCGAGGACACGGCGCTGGCCCTGCCCGCGGACCTCACCGACGAGTCGGAGGCACAGCGGGTCCGCGACACGATCGCCGAACGCTTCGGGCGGGTGGACGTCCTGGTCAACAACGCGGGCGGCAACGTCGCCCTGGGCGCGGGCGAGCAGACCCTCGCCGGGGTGTGGACGGACAACTTCCGGGCGAACGTCCTGACCGCCGTCCTGCTCACCGAGGCGCTGCGCGACCTGATCGCCGACGACGGCCGGGTGCTGCTGCTCAGCTCGATCGCGGCGATCCGGGGCGGCGGCTCGGGTTCCTACGGCGCCGCCAAGGCGGCCCTGCACCCGTACGCCTACGACCTGGCGGCGGAACTGGGCGGGCGGGGTGTCACGGTCAACGTCATCGCTCCCGGCTTCGTCGACGACACCGGGTTCTTCGGCGGCCGCATGACGGACGAGCGGCGGGCGGTCCTGGTCGGCCAGACGCTGAACGCCCGGGTCGGGGTCCCGCAGGACGTCGCCTCCCTCGCGCACTGGCTGGCCTCCCCGGGCGCGGGTCACATCACCGCGCAGATCCACCAGGTCAACGGCGGTGCCGAGCGCGGCCGCTAGGACCCGGCGCGGACGGCCCCCGCGAGGGGCGCCGGCATCGCCGTGCGGTCAGTGCGGCCACATCGGCGGGTGCGTGGTGAAGTGGCCGCCCAGGTGTGCGTGGTCGGGGTTGGCGGGGTCGAGCTCGCCCTGCTCGGCGACGAGCTTCGCGGCGTACGGCTCGGAGTCGTCGCGGGGCTCGTAGCCCAGGGCGCGGGCGCCGGACAGGTCCCACCACAGGCGGGTGTTGGCGGAGCTGCCGTAGACGACGGTGTGGCCGACGCCCTCGGCGGTGAGGGCGGCGTGGAAGAGCCGGGCGCCGTCCTCCGGGCTCATCCAGACCGAGAGCATGCGCACCGAGGTCGGTTCGCGGAAGCAGGAGCCGATGCGGACGGAGACCGTCTCCAGTCCGTGCAGGTCCCAGTAGAGCTGGGCGAGGTCCTCGCCGAAGCCCTTGGACAGCCCGTAGAAGGTGTCGGGGCGGCGCGGGGTGTCGACCGGGATGAGGGGGTCGTCCCCGACCGGGCGGGGGGTGAAGCCGACGGCGTGGTTGCTGGAGGCGAAGACGATCCGCCGGACGCCTTCCTCGCGGGCGGCCTCGTAGAGGTGGTAGGTCCCCTCGATGTTGGCGTGCAGGATCTTCTCGAAGGAGGACTCCAGGGAGATGGCCGCGAGGTGGACGATCGCGTCGACGCCGCGTACGGCCTCGCGCAGGGCCGCCCGGTCGGAGAGGTCCGCGATGATGGCGTCGGGTGCGCCCTCGACGGGTACGACATCGAAAAGACGCAGGTCATAACCGTATGCGGGGAGCAGTTCGCGCATCAGGGTGCCCAGGCCGCCCGCGGCGCCGGTGAGCAGGATCGTGCGGGGAGCGGGCATGCGCGAGTCTCCTCGGTCGCCATGGTCCACGTCCGTGGACACCATTCATATGTATGGACACGGTAGAGAGCCCCCGCGGAAGCGTCAAGACACCACCACCAGCGGCTCTCTTCCTTGACCCCTACATATGTGCTGCTTTAGCGTAAACGCGTTCATGAATATGGACATGGATCAGATGAGCGCACAGTCGCTGCCAGCCTGCAGGGAGAACGCGATGACCGAAGCCGTCTCACTCGCCGCGCGCCTCGACGGACTGCTGTTCTTTCCCGTGACGCCTTTCGCGCCGGACGGAGCGGTGGACCTGGAGGCCTTCCGCGCGCATGTGCGCGCGGGGATCGAGGCGGGCGCGGGGGCGGTGTTCGCCTGCTGCGGCACCGGGGAGTTCCACGCGCTGACGCCCGAGGAGTTCCGGGACTGCGTGGCGGCCGCCGTCGAGGAGAGCGCGGGCCGGGTGCCCGTCGTGGCGGGCGCCGGCTACGGCACCGCCCTCGCCCTGCAGTTCGCCCGGCTCGCCGAGGCGGCGGGCGCCGACGGACTGCTCGCGATGCCGCCCTACCTCGTCGTCGCCGACCAGGCCGGGCTGCTGCGGCACTACGCCGCCCTGGCCGCCGGCACCTCCCTGGACGTCATCGTCTACCAGCGCGACAACGCGGTGTTCACCCCGGCCACCGTCACCGAGCTCGCCCGCATCCCGCGGATCGTCGGCCTCAAGGACGGGGTGGGCGACCTCGACCTGATGCAGCGCATCGTCAGCGCCGTCCGCAGCTCCGTACCGGACCGCGACTTCCGCTACTTCAACGGCCTGCCCACCGCCGAACTCACCGGCCTCGCCTACCGGGGCATCGGCGTCACCCTCTACTCCTCCGCCGTCTTCTGCTTCGCCCCCGAGATCGCGCTCGCCTTCCACCGGGCCCTCACCACGGGCGACGACACCACCGTGAACAGGCTCCTCGACGGCTTCTACCGGCCCCTGGTCGAGCTGCGGCAGCAGGGCCGCGGTTACGCCGTCTCCCTGGTCAAGGCGGGCGTACGGCTGCGCGGCCTGGACGTGGGCGAGGTGCGGCCGCCGCTGTCGGAGCCGGCCCCGGCGCACGTGAAGGAACTGGCCGAGCTCATCGACCGCGGCCTCGCCCTGCTGGGCGAGGACTGACCGCCCGTGCACGGCAGCCCTCGACCTCCAGCCAACCTCACGCCAAGGGAGCCGAGTTGAGAGCCTCCACGTTCGTCTACCCCTGGGACGTCGTCGGTGACCCGGACGCCGCCGAGCGCCTGGCCGCCCTCGGCGTCCAGCAGGTCACCCTCGCCTCCGCCTACCACTCCACGCGGGCCCTCACCCCGCGCCACCCCGCCCGGCGCGTCGTCACCGCCCGGCACGCCGCCGTCCTGTACCCGCCCGATCCGGGGCACTGGGCCGGGCGGGCCCTGCGGCCGTACACCCAGGACTGGGCGGGCGCCGCCGACGCGTACGGGACGGCCGCCGAGGCCCTGCGGGCGGCCGGGCTGCCCGTGCACTCCTGGGTCGTGCTGGCCCACAACTCCCGTCTGGGGGAGGAGCACCCGGGCATCATCGTCCGCAACGCCTTCGGCGACCGCTACCCGTGGGCGCCGTGCGCGGCCCGGCCCGAGGTGCGCGAGTACCTGGTCGCGCTCGCGGCGGAGGCCGCCGTGCGGCCCGGCACCGACGGCACCGAACTGGAGAGCTGCGGCTGGTACGGCCTGGCCCATCTGCACGCGCACGACAAGACCGGCGGCGTTCCGCTGCCCGGTGCCGCGCAGTACCTGATGTCCCTGTGCTTCTGCGAGGTGTGCGAGGCCGGCTACACCGGCCTGGGGGCCGACGCGCGGGAGCTGCGGGCGGCGGTGCGGGCGGCGCTGGAGCCCGTGTGGGCGGGCGCGTGGGCGCCGGGCACCGACGAGTGGGCCGACGTGGAGAAGCTGCTCGGCGCGGACCTCGCCGCGCTGACCCTCGACTGGCGCGCCGGCGTCGCCCGGGAGGTGCAGCGGGCCGCGGTGGAGGCGGTGCGGGCGGCTGCCCCGCCCGGCTTCCAGGTCCTCCTGCACGCCGATCCGCATCCGCACCGGGCCGGCGCCAACGCGGGCGTCGACCCGGCACACATCCTGGCCCTCGCGGACGGGCTGGTCCTGCCGGGCACCGACCACCTCGCCGCCTGCGTCCCGCACACCCGCCCCGGCACCGTCCTGGCCGCCAACTTCCCCGTCGTCGCGGGCATGGGCGGCAGCCCGCACACCCTTGTCGCGGACGCCGCCCGGGCCGCCGCGCTCGGCGCGACCGAACTGCGGCTTTACCACGCGGGGCTGGCCTCGGACGCGGATCTCGGCGCGGTGCGCGACGCGCTGGCCGCGTTGTCGGCGCCCGGCTGAGCGCAGGGCTCAGCGCGTCTTCAGCGTGTCCCGCAGCCAGTCGAAGACGACCTCGCAGTGCTGCTGCGGCGCCATCGGGGAGCAGTGCAGCTGCGCCCCGGTGGCCGCCGTCAGCCTCACGTAGTCCTTGGGGGCGGTGAGCTTGTCGTACAGTTCGCGCGGCTGTCCCGGGTAGAACTGCTCGAAGTCGTAGTCGAGGACCAGAGTGGGCGCCTTGATGCGGCCCACCACCCCGCTGATGTCCAGCGCCTGGACGCGCCGCGCGGGAGTGGAGAAGTCGCTGAACGTCCGACCCGCCCGCGCGTCGCGCATCGCCTGGGCGGAGAAGGGTTCCATGCGCTTCCTCAACGTCGCGGCGTCCTCGGGGGAGAGCGCGGGGACGACCTCCTTGTTCCACAGGTTGTTGGTCTCCCGCGGGTCCGGGGTGAGGATCCTCCGGATCTCCGCCGGGAAGCCCAGCCAGGGCCGCAGCACACCGGGCATCGCGGCCAGGGCGGCGATCCGGGGCTCGAACGCGGCGGCGCGGGGCGCGAGATTGCCCGCCATGCTGAGCCCGGTGAGGGCGATCCTGTCGGGGTCCACGTCGTCCCGGGCGACCAGCCAGTCGACGAGCGGGGTGACCACGTCCTCCCAGCGCGGGGTGAAGACGACCTGGTCCACGAAGAGCAACTGCCCCTGCCCCGGGCCGTCGTAGACCAGGGCGTTCCAGCCGCGCTCCAGGGCGGCCGCCGCGCCGTAGGTCCATATATCGACATTCTGCCCGTCGCTGCCGTTGGTCAGGATCACGGTGGGCCGCCGGCCTGCGGAGGTGTCCGGACGGAAGAACCACACCGGCATCGGTGTCTGCCCGTACGGGACCCGCGCCGTCTCCGGGGCCGGGTCGCACAGCGAGCAAAAGGTGTCCCAGGCGTCCCGCCCGGCCCGGTACAGCCGCTCCTCACCGCCCGGGTCGTCGGAGCCGAGGACGAAGAACAGCGCCTGGCCGTAGTACTGGGCGGCCCGCAGCGCGCGGAAGCGGGTGGTCTGCCGGTCGGGTGCGGGACCGCGGGGCGCCTTCGTCAGCCGGTCGCCGAGCCCTTCGAACGTGGTGGTCCAGTGCTGCGCGGACGGACCGGCCTCGTTGATCGCCTGCACGGCGGTCAGCACCTCGCCCACCTCGGCGGCGCGCCACCCCGACGCGCCCAGCGCGAGCAGAGCGTTGAAGTTGTAGGCCGGGTCCTTGACCAGGGTCATCGCACCGGGTGTCGGGCCGTCCGCCGAGGGGGAGCCCGACGGCCCGGGACCCGCCGGGGGAGTCGCCGCGGACGAGGCGCCCATGGGTGTGCACCCGGCGGCCAGCAGGGCCCCCGCGCCGCCGGCCGGCGCGGTGAGCGCGGTGCGCCGGCCGGGGGTGGAGGCGCGGTCCGCCGATACGTACGTCATGCCGGCCGAACGTAGAAGCCGTACCGGCGCGGCCCGCCCCACCACACCGGCCGTTCCCCCGAACGGCCCCTCACCTCCCGGACCCGCCGGGGCCATTGACGGTGCCAGCACGTCGTCCTACGGTCGTCATGTCGTACGTCATATATGAGACGCCGTGCAGAAGAACGGAGAGCCGCTCCATGGACCTGCTGGCCGTCGCGGTACCGACCCCCATCCCCTCCCGCACCCAGGTGGTGCTGGAGGCGATCAGGCGCGGCATCCTGACCGGACGGCTGACGCCGGGGCAGGCCCTGGTCGAGACCGAACTCGCCGCACAGTTCGGGGTGTCCAAGACCCCTGTGCGGGAGGCCCTCAAGACGCTGGCGGGTACCGGCCTGGTGGTGATGAGCCAGTACAAGTGCGTGACCGTGCGCGCGGTCGACGCGGAGATGGCACGGCAGATCTACGACGTGCGCCTCCTGCTGGAACCGCAGGCGCTGCGCCGCACCGTCGCCCGCCGCGCCCCGCTCGACGCCGCCCGCGAGGCACTGGAGCGGGCGGACGCCGCCGTGGACCGGGCCGAACGGTCGCTGGCCAACCGGGACTTCCACGGTGCGCTGTACGGGCCCTGCGGCAATCCACTGCTGGCCCGGGTGCTCGATGACGTCCGCGACCAGGCGGCACTGGTGTCGGCGGTCGTCTGGCAGAAGGACCCCTCCTGGGAGCGGGAGGCGCGCGAGCACCGGGAGATCCTCGCCCGCGCGCTGGCCGGCGACGCCGAGGGCGCGGCCCGCCTCCTGCACGACCACATGGCGGGCTTCGTCGCGCGGGCCTTCCCCGGCGACGGCACCCCCTGAGCCGCGTCCGCGCCCCGGACCGGCAGGTCCTCGATCCGAAGGACAACCGCATGTCATTCGCAGAGCAGTCCGCCGCGCTCGCCGGCCTCGTCGCGATCCCGGTGACCCCCTTCGACGCGGACGGGGGCGTGGCGCGCGGCACCTACCGCGCGCTGCTGCGCCGGCTGCTCGACCACGGGGTCCGGACAGTGACGCCGAACGGCAACACCGGCGAGTTCCACGCGCTGGACCCGGCCGAGCGCCGCCTGGTCGTCGAGCTCACGATGGCGGAGGCCGACGCCGGAACCCAGGTCGTCGTCGGCGTGGGCCTCGACGTGGCCACCGCCGTGGCCGCCGCCCACCACGCACGCGACGCGGGGGCCCGGATGGTGATGGTGCATCAGCCCGTCCACCCCTACGTCTCCCCGGAGGGCTGGGTCGACTACCACCGGGCGATCGCCGATGCCGTCCCCGGGCTCGGTGTCGTCCCGTACGTCCGCGACGCGGCGCTGGACGGCGGGCTGATCGGCAGGCTCGGCGCACTGTGCCCGAACGTGATCGGCGTGAAGTACGCCGTGCCGGACCCCGCCCGCTTCGCGGCCGTCGCACGGGACGCCGGGCTGGACCGCTTCACCTGGGTCACCGGCCTGGCCGAGCTGTACGCCCCCGCCCACTGGGTGGTCGGCGCGACCGGCTTCACCTCGGGGCTGGTCAACGTGGCGCCGCGGGTCTGTCTGGAGATGCTGCGCGCGCTGCGCGACGGCGACCACGCGGCCGCCATGAAGGTCTGGGAGCAGGTGCGGGAGTTCGAGGACCTGCGGGCCGAGGACCGGTCGGCCGGCAATGTGTCCGTGGTCAAGGAGGCACTGGCCGTACTGGGGCTGTGCCGCCGCGATGTGCGGCCGCCCGGCCATCCGCTGCCCGAGGACCGGCGCGAGCGGGTGGCCGCCCTGATCGCCGGCTGGGACCTGTGAGCCGGGCCGCCCCGCACGCAGGGACCGCGGGCCGATGAGGGCGCCCGAGGAGCTCCGCAGCCACCGCTGGTACGCAACGGACGGCCTGCGGTCGTTCAGCCACCGGGCCCGCACCCGGCAGCTGGGCTATCTGCCCGAGGAGCACCTCGGCAAGCCGGTGATCGCGATCCTCAACACCTGGAGCGACATCAACCCCTGCCACGTCCATCTCCGCGACCGCGCCCAGGCGGTCAAGCGCGGGGTGTGGCAGGCGGGCGGCTTTCCGCTGGAGTTCCCCGTGGCGACGCTGTCGGAGACGTACCAGAAGCCGACGCCCATGCTCTACCGCAACCTGCTCGCCATGGAGACCGAGGAACTGCTGCGCTCCTACCCCGTGGACGGCGCCGTCCTGATGGGCGGCTGCGACAAGTCGACGCCCGCGCTGCTCATGGGCGCCGCCAGCGCAGGCCTGCCGGCCGTCTTCGTCCCCGCCGGGCCGATGCTGCCCGGCCACTGGCGGGGCGAAGTGCTCGGCTCCGGCACCGACATGTGGAAGTACTGGGACGACAAGCGGGCGGGCCTCATCGGGGACTGCGAGATGGCCGAGCTGGAGAGCGGCCTGGCCCGCTCGCCGGGCCACTGCATGACCATGGGCACCGCCTCGACGCTGACCGCCGCCGCGGAGGCGCTGGGCGTGACGATGCCCGGGGCCTCGTCGATACCCGCCGTGGACTCCGGGCACGACCGGATGGCCGCGGCCTCCGGGATGCGCATCGTCGACCTCGTGCGGCAGGACCTGCGGCTGCCGGCGCTCCTCTCGCGCGAGGCGTACGAGGACGCGGTGGCCACCGTGCTGGCCCTGGGCGGCTCGACCAACGCCGTGATCCACCTGATCGCGATGGCCGGGCGCTGCGGGGTCCGGCTCACCCTGGACGACTTCGACCGCATCGCGCGTACGGTCCCCGTGCTGGCGAACGTCCGGCCCGGCGGCCGGTACCTGATGGAGGACTTCCACTTCGCCGGCGGCCTGCCCGCCTTCCTGACCCGGCTGCGGGATGCCGGGCGGCTCCACCTGGACCGGCCGACCGTCGCGCACGCCACCTTGCGCGAACAGCTCGCCGGTGCCCGCGTGCACGACGAGGACGTCATCCGGCCGCTGGACAACCCGCTCGCGGCGGAGGGCGGCGTCGCCGTCCTGCGCGGCAACCTGTGCCCGGACGGCGCCGTCATCAAGCACATCGCCGCCGAGCCGCGCCTGCTGAAGCACACCGGCCCGGCCGTGGTCTTCGACGACTACCGGACCCTGCAGCGGACCATCGACGACCCCGGTCTCGGCATCACCGAGGACAGCGTCCTGGTGCTGCGCGGCTCCGGCCCGCTGGGCGGTCCCGGCATGCCGGAGTACGGGATGCTGCCGATCCCCGAGCGGCTGCTGAAGAAGGGCGTGCGGGACATGGTGCGGATCTCCGACGCGCGCATGAGCGGCACGAGCTACGGCGCGTGCGTCCTGCACGTCGCGCCCGAGTCGCACGTCGGCGGTCCGCTCGCCCTCGTCCGCACCGGGGACCCGGTCACCCTCGACGTCGGGGCGCGCACCCTGCGCCTGGAGGTCGACGACGCCGAACTGGAGCGCCGCCGGGCCGGGTGGCAGGCGCCCCCGCCGCGCTTCGGCCGCGGATACGGCGCGCTGTACCAGGATCAGGTCACCCAGGCCGACACCGGCTGCGACTTCCGCTTTCTGGCCCGGCCCGGAGACGTGCCGGAGCCGTACGCCGGTTGAGACCGGCCCGGCCCGCACCCGTCAGAAGGAGTACCGGTCATGTCCTGAGGCGGGTGCGCGGCTCAGACCGTCGGCGCGGGGCGGGCCGGTTCCCGCCGGCCCTCGTACCAGAGCGCGGTGCCGGTCACGAGGGCGCCGACGCCCTCCCACACGCCCACGCCGAGGAAGCCGGACGGCGCCCGGCCGATCACCACGGCCGTGGTGAAGACCGCGAAGGTCAGCAGACGGAAGGGCACGGTCCAGCGGAAGAAGACGCGCCAGTCGGCGAGCGCGGCCAGCACGTAGTAGACGCCCATGTTGAGGGCGGCCATGGAGGAGGCCGTGAGGAAGACCAGTGTGTAGTCACCGCTCGCGCGGGCGTCCGGCCGGTGGAAGCCGAGCAGGGACAGCTGCACGGCGGGCGAGACGATCCCGACGATGCCGAGCGCGGCGGCGAGCAGACCGAAGACGGCCATGGTCCAGCCGGAAAGGGAGCGGGGGAGACGCACCGGTCCTCCAAGTCCTGGGACGGCAGCGTTGCGGCGCCCCAACTCCCTTGATCCTAGGGGATGTTCAGGACGCCTCCCGCCGCACGGGATCCGTCGTCGCCGGGCCGGCGGCAGGAGAGTCCGCGCCCCCGCCCGACGACGAACGGGGCCGTCACAGGCGGCGCGTGGCCAGGGTGAGGCGGTCGCGCGCGTCGAAGAGCGCGTCCTTGATCAGTTGTTCGTGCGCCGGGGTCAGCCGGGCCACCGGCACCGAGCAGCTGATGGCGTCCCGGGAGGGCGTCCGGTAGGGGATCGCGACACCGAAGCAGCGCAGGCCGAGGGTGTTCTCCTCGCGGTCCACCGCGTAGCCCTGCTCGCGGATCCGGCGCAGTTCCGCGATCAGCTTCTCGCGGTCGGTGTGGGTGTGCTCGGTCAGCGGTTCCAGCGTCTCCGGCAGCAGTTTGCGGACCTGCTCGTCGGTGTACGTGGCCAGCAGCGCCTTGCCGAGCGAGGTCGAGTGGGCCGGCAGCCGGCGGCCGACGCGCGTGAACGGCCGCAGGTAGTGCGAGGACTGGCGGGTCGCCAGGTACACCACACTCGTGCCGTCGAGGCGCGCCAGGTGGATGGTCTCGCTGGTGTCGTCCGAGAGCCGGTCCAGGGTCGGGCGCGCCGCGGCGACGACCTCGTCGCCGTCGATGTACGAGGTGCCGACCAGCAGGGCGCGCACCCCGATGCCGTAGCGCGTGCCGGTGCCGTCCGTCTCGATCCAGCCGAGCTCGACGAGCGTGCGCAGCAGCATGTACAGACTGGACTTGGGGTAGCCGACGGCCTCCTGCACTGCGGCGAGACTGTGCATACCGGGCTTGCCGGCGAAGAACTCCAGCAGTTCCACCGTCCGCACCGCGGATTTGACCTGCGCGCCGCCCTCACCTGCAGCCATCTGGAGTGGACCCCTCTTGTTCGGCCGGGACCCGCGCAAGTAGGCTCCCGAACAGATTCACAGTTGCGGATGCTGTTCAGCATATCGAACGGAAGGCCTGGAGGTACCCGCGGTGGCCGTACCAGTGTGGAGCGTCGATCCCCGTACCGGGAAGCAGCGGGAGCAGGTTGCCGTCGAGGCCACGGCCGAGGAGGTCGACGCGGTGGTGCGCGCCGCGGCCGCCGCCTTCCCGGCACTGGCCGACCGTGAGGTCAGGGCCCGCCTGCTGCGCACCGCGGCCGACTTCCTCGAGGAGGCCGGCCCGCGCATCCTGGAGGCCGCGGACGCCGAGACCGCCCTCGGGCCCGTTCGGCTCACCGGTGAACTCGGCCGCACCGCCTATCAGTTGCGCGCCTTCGCCGACATCGTCGACGAGGGTGCGTACCTCGACGTCATCATCGACCATGCCGACGCCTCGCTCGCCCCGCCCCGCCCCGACCTGCGGCGCTGGAAGATCCCGTTGGGCGTCGTCGCCGTCTACGCCGCGAGCAACTTCCCGCTCGCGTTCTCCGTGCCCGGCGGCGACACCGCCAGTGCCCTGGCCGCGGGCTGCCCCGTCGTCGTCAAGGCGCACCCCGACCACCCCGCCACCAGCGAACTGTGCGCGGACGCCCTGCGGCGCGCCGCCGTCGCGGTGGGCCTGCCCGCCGACGTCGTCTCGGTCGTGCACGGATTCCAGGCCGGCATCGACCTCGTCCGGCACCCGCTCGTGGCCGCCGCCGGCTTCACCGGGTCGGTACGGGGCGGGCGCGCCCTGTTCGACGCCGCCGCCGCGCGGCCGGTGCCGATCCCGTTCCACGGCGAACTCGGCAGCCTCAACCCCGTGGTCGTCACGGAGGCCGCCGCGGAGGAGCGCGCCGAGCAGATCGGCGCGGGCCTCGCCGGGGCGATGACGCTCGGCGTCGGACAGTTCTGCGTCAAGCCGGGCCTCGTCCTGGCCCCGCAGGGCGAGGCGGGCGACCGGCTGCTCAAGTCGCTGGCGGCGGCCGTCGGCGACGTCACCCCGGGCACGCTGCTCGACGCGCGCATGCGGGACAACTTCATCGCGGGCATGGGCGAATTGACCGCGCTGCCCGACGTGGAGTCTCCCGTGGAGCCCGGCGACGGCGGCGAGCACCTGGTGCGGGCCGGCTTCGTCTCCGTCCCGGCCGCCCGGCTGACGGAGGGCGGCGGCGCCCACGACGCGCTCCTGGAGGAGCACTTCGGGCCGGTGACGGTCATCGCGCGGTACGCGAACGAGGAGGAGGTCGAGGGCGTGCTCGGCCGGCTCCCCGGAAACCTCACGGCCACGGCGCACCTGAGCGAGGCCGAGGCGTCCGGCGCCGGTGCGGAACTGCTGCGCAGGCTGACCCCGCTGGCGGGGCGCGTCGTGGTGAACGGCTGGCCCACCGGCGTCGCCGTGGCCCCTGCCATGCACCACGGCGGTCCGTACCCCGCCACGACGTCCACGTCCACGTCGGTGGGCGGCACGGCGATCGAGCGGTGGCTGCGGCCGGTCGTCTACCAGGACGCGCCGGAGGGGCTGCTGCCGGCGGAACTGCGCGACGCGAATGTGCGGGGGCTGCCCCGGCGCTTCAACGGACGGCGCGAGGCCTGACGCTGCGCCGGACGTGCCGGGTTTTTCCCGCCCGCCCGGGTGCCCGGCGCGGTAAGTGACCGCCTGCGCCCGCGTGCGTAGTGGGGTCGGTGCCGCGCCGGGGGGACCCCCACGGCGCTCGCGGTTTTGGCCTGCAGGGTTCCATACCGCGGTCGCTGCTCGTCGCTCCACCAGCTACCGCTGGGAGGTGCCCCCAGCGGGGGGCACCCCGCCACACCCCCCTCCGGGCCGCCTCGGGGCGGCTGACGGCCGGTGGAGGTGCTGTTGGCGGTGCCGGCCGGGCACTTGGACTGCGCTGCGCCAACGAGTGCCCGAGCACGGTGCCGCCCCTGCCCACCCGCCGGGGATCAGGCGCGAACACAACGGAGGCGGCGGGGCGTTGGGGACACACCCGGCCGAAGGTTGGGGAGGGTGGAGGCGCTGGACGTTCGGCATATCTGTGTGCGGTATCCGGGGTGGTCGAAACGGGGTGCTGGAAACGCACGTGAATATCCGGTCCAGGACGCGCAGCCCCGAAGGCCCCGGACCCGGCCCACCCTTACACGCGCGTCGGGGCGCCCAGACCTCACAGGGTTGGGGGAGGTGGCGGGCGGGGAGAACCCGCCCCCCACAGGCTCAGCCGACAGGCGTGAAGTCGCGCGTTCCGATGAACTCCGGCCTCCGTACCGGCGCCGCGAACGGTTCGACCGCCGCGTTCTCCACGCTGTCGAACACGATGAAGACGTTGCTGCGCGGGTGCGGGAATTCCGCTCGCGGAAGGGTCAGGCCGTCCAGGCGGTCCCGGCCGCGGCGAGGGCGGCGGCCGGATCCGTCACGCCCAGAGCCGTGCCGAGGGCGCGCAGGGTGCGCAGGACGACGTCGAGGGAGGCGTCGGGACCGTAGTGGTTGACGCGGACCATCCCCTTGGCGAGCGCGCCGCCCCCCGCCACCAGGGGCAGGGCGGGATCGGCCGTGAGCGCCCGGGCCGCCAGGTCGTCGGCGGCGACGCCGTCCAGGGTGCGCAGCGTCGTGGCGACCGGTGCGGCGTCGGCGTCGCGGTGCACATAGGGCTCCAGCGCTGCGCCGAGCGCGGCGGCACCGGCCCGGGTCGCCGCGGCGGCGGCGCGGTGCCGGGCGAGGACCGTGCCGAGTCCGGTCTCCTCGAGGCGCTCGAGGCAGGCTTCCAGCGCGAGCATCTCCAACTGCGCGGGCGCGTGCGGCAGTGCCCTGCGGCCGGTGTCGATCCAGCGCTGCTTCCAGTCCAGAAGTGACAGGTACGAGCGCCGCGGCGCCGCCGGGTTCTCCGCGAATCGCCGCCACGCCCGCTCGCTCACCGAGACCGCGGACACGCCCGCGGGACCGCCCATCGCCTTCTGGGCGCCGATCACGCACAGGTCGACACCCCACGCGTCGACCTCCAGCGGTTCGGCGGCCACCGAGGCCACCGCGTCCACCATGAACAGCGCGCCGTGCGCCCGGACGGCCTCGCCGATCTCCGCGACGGGGTTGGTGTTGCCGGTCGCCGCCTCCGCGTGCACCAGGGAGACGAAATCGATCTCCGGGTGCTCGGCCAGCGCCCGCGCGACACCCTCCGCGGTCGCCGCGGCGTGGAAGGGCACCTCCAGGTCGACCACCCGGGCGCCCGCGTCGCGCAGCCAGTTGCCGAAGGTCTGCCCGTACGGCCCGGTCACCACGTTGAGCGCCGCCCCGCCGGGTCGCGCTCCGGAGCGGATGCATCCCTCGAGCGGCAGCAGCGCCTCGCCCTGCGTGATCACCACGTCGTTCCCGGTCCGCAGCAGCGCCGCGACCTTCCGCTCGATGGAGGCGAAGCGGGCGGCGGTCAGCGGGGGCAGGTCGAGGAGGGGGTGGGACACGGCGGCGCTGCTTCCTTCGTCGGGTTGTTCGAGGGGTGTACGGGCCCGAGCGTACTCGCGGCCTCGTAGAGTGCTGACATGGCTGATCACCAGGCGCCGCCGGCGCTCCGCATCAAGGGCCGGATCCTGGCCGGGCCGCAGGACGTCCGGGACGAGCTGTGGGTGATCGGCGGACGCGTGACCTACGAGCGCCCGGGCGGGGTCCGCGACGTCACCACCGTGCAGGGCTGGGCGCTGCCCGGTCTGGTCGACGCGCACTGCCACGTGGGCCTGGACCACCACGGCCCCGTGGAACCGCACACCTCGGAGAAGCAGGCCCTCACCGACCGCGACGCCGGCACCCTGCTGATCCGCGACGCGGGTTCGCCTTCCGATACTCGCTGGATCGACGACCGCGAGGACCTGCCGAGGATCATCCGGGCCGGCCGGCACATCGCGCGGACCCGGCGCTACATCCGCAACTTCGCCTGGGAGGTCGAGCCGGAGGACCTGGTCGCCCACGTCCGCCAGGAGGCGCGGCGCGGCGACGGCTGGGTGAAGCTGGTCGGCGACTGGATCGACCGCGAGACCGGCGACCTGTCCGCCTGCTGGCCGCGCGGCGCCGTCGAGGCCGCCATCGCGGCCGCCCACGAGGAGGGCGCCCGTGTCACCGCGCACTGCTTCGCGGAGGACTCCCTGCGCGACCTCGTCGAGGCGGGCATCGACTGCGTCGAGCACGCCACCGGCCTGACCGAGGAGACCATCCCGCTCTTCGCCGAGCACGGCGTGGCCATCGTGCCCACCCTGGTGAACATCGCGACGTTCCCGCAGCTCGCGGACGGCGGACAGGCCAAGTTCCCACGCTGGGCCGACCATATGCGGCGGCTGCACGCCCGTCGTTACGACACCGTCCGCGCCGCCCACGACGCCGGCATCCGGATCTTCGCGGGTACCGACGCCGGCGGCTCCCTCGCGCACGGCCTCGTCGGCGGGGAGGTCGCGGAACTGGTCACCGCGGGGATTCCCCCACTCGACGCCCTGTCGGCCGCGACCTGGTCCGCCCGCGAGTGGCTCGGCCGGGACGGTCTCACCGAGGGCGCCCCCGCCGACCTCGTCGTCTACGACGCGGATCCCCGCGCCGACGTCCGCGTCCTGGCCGCGCCCCGGCGCGTGGTGCTGCGCGGGCGCGTCGTCGGCTGATCCCGCGCGGCCGGCGCTCCCGGCCGCGGGTTTACCGCACTCCACCCCGATTCGGATGATTCTGCCCGGATCGGCAGGTCCGCCCCGTTGTGGCGTGCTGCGATCGGAGCAACCGGCCGGATCCGCACGACGGGACGGGAGCACCATGACCAGGCAGGGACCGCAGAAGTACCCGGGGGCATCGCGCAGGTACTGGTACCAGGACGACTACGGCGGGGACGCGATGGAAGTCAACGCCATCGTGCTGCACACCACCGAGGGCAGGTCGGTGCCCTCCTACGACGAGGGCTCCAGCGCCCCCAATCTGACCGCCCAGCCCGACTTCGTGAACCAGAAGCTGGTCTGGTACCAGCACTTCGACATCGACATCTCCTCCCGCGCCCTGGTCAACCGGCCGGGCGGGGTGGAGACCAACACCCTCAACGTCTGCCAGGTGGAGCTCATCGGCACCTGCGACTCCGAGACCCACGAGGACTGGGGCGGCACCCCCGCCCACGTGTACTGGCCGAAGGCGCCGCAGTGGGCGCTGCGTGATCTGGCGCGCTTCCTGGCCTGGATGAACACCGAGCACGACGTGCCCCTGAGCGGCCCGAAGGTGTGGCTGCCGTATCCCAGGTCCTACGGCAGCGCGGGCGGCCAGCGGATGACGGCGCGCCAGTGGAACGCCTTCAACGGGATCTGCGGGCACCAGCACGTGCCGGAGAACTGCGTGCACCCCGACACCCCGGTGCTGCGTGCCGACGGCGGCCTCACGCGCGCGGGAGACCTCCGCGTGGGGGACGAGATCGCCTCCTTCGACGAGGAGGGCGGGCACAGGCTGCTGCGGCGGGGGGTGGTGACGCGCAACAGCCCGGCCAGGAAGGAGTGCTGGCGGATCACCACCTCCGCCGGCGAGGTGGTCGCGACGGCCGACCACCCCTGGCTGGTCCGGCTGCCGCACGGCGACGCGTGGGCGACGAGCCGCGAACTCACCCCGGGCAAGCACCGGATCGTCCACGCCGGGTCCTTTGTGCCGCCCGGCTGGGAGGGCGCTTCCGTGGCCGGGGCGACCGGCGAGGCCGAGGTGTTGGGGGCGGAGCCCGTGGGCGAGCAGCCGATCGCCTCCCTCTCGACATCGACCCGCACCTATGTGGCGGCGGGACTGCTCTGCCACAACACCCACGGGGACCCGGGGGCGTTGGACTTCGCGAAACTGCTCGAATACGCGAGAGCTCAGGTGTGACGTACAGGAACGTACGTGCCTGAAGGTTCGAATACGAGGACGAAAACCACCCTTTGGAGTGAACCGACGTCAGGACGGTGCCGGTTCACTCTCTGTACGTAAATCATTACGGGGTCGAGGTCGCCCGACGAGCGTGCTGTCCCCTTCAGCGGCGCCGTGGCGACTCCATGACCAGTTGGGGGTTTCCACCTTGTACAGCTCTCCCTTCAGCATGCCCGCACGCCGCTCGGCTGCCTCGCTGGGGGCCGCCGTCGCGCTGGCGGCGGGCGCCCTCGCGCTCGGGCCGGCGTCCCCGGCCGCGGCCACCGAGGGATCGCACGGCGGTTCCGGCAAGGCCGGCGCGGTCGTCCTGCGCACCGGCTTGGACGTGTCCCTGCTCAACAAGACCGTCGACGTGCCGCTCGACCTCACGCTCAACGAGGTCCAGGCGCCCGCGAGCGCCGACAAGACCGCGCTCACCGCGACCCTCGACGGCGTCGACCGCGGCCGCCCGTTCAGCGTCCTGCGGGCGGATGTCGCCACCGCCCGGGCCACCGTCGACCGCCGCAAGGCGGAGGGGTACGCGAACCTCGTGAACGCGCGCGTCCATGTCCCCGGACTGCCGCTCATCGGGCTCGTCAAGGCCGACGCGATCACCTCGCGCGCCACCTGCGAGGCAGGCGAACGTCCCGTCGCCGACACCGAGCTGCCGGGCTGGGTCACCGTGCTCGGCAAGCGCGTCCGGGTCACCGCGGGCGGTCCGACCGATGTGCGGGTGCCCGGCATCGGAGAGGTCCGGCTCGACCTCGCCAAGAGGGTCGTCACCTCGCGCACGGCCGCGGCCACCGCCCTGGAACTCACCGTCTCCATCAACCCGCTCAAGCTGAACGTCGCCGACGTCAAGGGCACGGTCACGCTGGTGCAGGCCACCTGCGAGACCCCGGGCCGAGGCGGAGGCGGCGCCCATGACGGTGGTCACGATGGCGGTCACGGCGGTGGTCACGACGGGGGCCACGGCGGCGGCAAGCCCGGCGGGGACGACGAGGACACCGCGACGCCCACGCAGCCGGCCGGCGACGAGTCCGTGCCGCCCAGCACATCGGCGGAGCCGAGCGCATCCGCCGAGCCGGTGAACGCCACCGGATCGCCCGGTTCCGCGCCGTCCGCGCAGGCCGATGCCGGGAACCTCGCCGAGACCGGCAGCAGCAGCATGACGCCCTACCTCGCGGGCGGTTCGGTGCTGCTCCTGGCGGCCGGATTCGTCGTGATCCGCATGACCCGCCGCAGGACGGCGACCCAGAACACCCGGGACTGACGGATCCGGGTGACCCCGGGGGCGGTTCGGGGGTCAGGGGGGGGAAGGTCCGTGGAGGGTGGCGGCGGGCGGCGTGTGCCGCGTGTCCGCAGCCGCCCTCCACGACCGTTGTCCACAGGCGGGCACGGCCGGCGGCCCAAAAGGGATGTTTCCACTACCCTGATGGGGAGTGTCCGCGCGCCCGCCGCGGACGGGGCCGGGGGGTCTCATGTTCGGGGGACGGTACGAGATCCGGGCGCTGCTCGGGTCCGGGGGGATGGCCCGGGTCCATCTCGCGTACGACACGCGCCTGGGCCGCACCGTCGCCCTCAAGACCCTGCTGCCGGAACTGGCGCGCGACCCCGAGGCCCGCCGCCGCTTCGCCCGCGAGGCGAGGGCCGCCGCCGGTCTCAACCACCCGGGCATCGTGACCGTCCACGACCAGGACGAGATCACCACACAGGACGCGGTCGTCCCGTTTCTCGTCATGGAGCACATCGAGGGCCGGACCCTGTCCGAACTCGCCCGCGACCAGGCGCCGATGGAGATCGAGCGGGCCGTCCGCATCACCTGCGACATCCTCGACGCGCTCGCGCACGCCCACGCCCGCGGCCTGGTGCACCGGGACGTGAAGCCCTCCAACGTGCTGATCACCACCGGGGGAGCGGTCAAGGTCGCCGACTTCGGCATCGCGCGCGTCGTGCACTCCCTCACCGGTCTCACCGGCACCGGCTCCGCCATCGGCACCCCCGGCTACATGGCACCCGAGCAGTGTGCGGGCGACGCCGTCGACGCGCGCAGCGACCTGTACGCGGTCGCCTGCATGCTCACCGAACTCCTCACCGGAACCGTGCCGTTCGCGGGCGCCACACCGCTGGGCGTGATGTACGCGCACGTCCACCAGACGCCGCCGCCGCCCTCCGCGCGCAACCCGATGGTGCCGCCCGCGCTCGACGCGATCGTGCTGTCCGCGCTGTCCAAGAACCCGGCACTGCGCCCGCAGAACGCCGCCCAGATGAAGGACCGGCTGTCCGGCTGGCTCGCCTCCCGCACCCCGCCGACCGCACCGCGCGCCCTGCCCCCGCCGCCGCAACAGGTCCCGGTGCCGCAGCACCCCGCCTACAACCCCCCGTCGTACGGCCCCTGGGCCGCCCCCGCACAGCGACCCGCCTGGAACTCCGCGGCGACGACCCCCCTTTCCGGCCCCCGGGTGCCGCGCCGCCGCCGGGGCGTCGTGGCCGCGGCCGTCGCCGCCGTCACCGCCGTGCTGATCACCGTCGCCGTCGTCGTGAACCCCTTCGGCGACGACAAGAAGAAGGACCCCGTCACACCCGTCGCCCAGGACCTGATCGCCGCCCGGAAGCCCGCCAGCGGCTACAACGGGGCGCTCACCGGGGCCGTCAGCCCCTCCGGGGCCAAGGGCGGCACCTTGCGGCTGGTCTCCGCCTACGCCCCGGACTCCCTCGACCCGGCCCGCACCTACTCCCCGCTGGTGTGGAACCTGGGCCGCCTCTACCTGCGCAAGCTCGTCGACTTCGCCCCGGAGCCCGGCGCCGAGGGCACCCGCCTCACCCCGGACCTCGCCACCTCCACCGGGCGGATCTCGGACGGCGGCCGCACGTACACGTACACCCTCAAGCGGGACATCGCCTTCGAGGACGGCACGCCCATCACCTCCGAGGACGTCAAGTACGGCATCGAGCGCACCTTCGCCACCGACCTGTACGCCGGCGGGCCCACGCATCTGCGCGATCTGCTCGACCAGGGCCAGGACTATCCGGGCCCCTACAAGGACACCGACCCCGACCGACTCGGCCTGAAGAGCGTCGAGACCCCCGACGACCGCACGATCGTCTTCCACCTCGACGCGCCCTTCGCCGACTTCCCGTACGTGCTCGCCCTGCCGATGTCCTCGCCGGTCCCCAAGGGCAAGGACACCAAGGCGAGTTACGAGAAGCAGCCGGTCGCCAGCGGCCCCTACCGGATCGCCTCCTACGACGCCGCCAAGGGGCTCAGGCTCGTCCGCAACGACCGGTGGGACGCGTCGACCGACTCCATACGCACCGCCCTGCCCGACACCGTCGAGCTGACGATCGCCCCCGACGCCGCGGCCGTGGACGCCGCGCTGCTCGACGGCACCGCCGACCTCGACGCCGCCCAGACCGGGGTCCAGGAGGCCGCCCGCGCCAGGATCCTCGCCGACGACGCCCTGAAGTCCCGCGCCGACCTCGTCACGACCGGCGCCGTGCGCTACTTCTCGCTGCAGACCGCCGTACCGCCCTTCGACGACTACCGCTGCCGCTGGGCCGTCCAGTACGCCACCGACCGGCGCGCCCTGCGCACCGCCCTCGGCGGCGAGAACGCCGGCGACATCGCGGGCGGCATGCTGCCGCCGACCGTCGGCGGCTACGACCGGCACCTGGACACCTACGGCACCGCGGCCGGCGGCAGCTACCCCGGGCAGGCCCGGCGCTTCCTCGGCGAGTGCGGCCACGCCAAGGGGTTCAGCACCGTCATCGCCGCCTCCGGCAGCGACCCGGTCGCCCGCAGGGCCGCAGAGTCGCTGCGCGACCAGCTCGCCAAGATCGGCGTCAAGGCCACCGTCGAGGCGCCGGACGCCGCCGACTACTACCCCGTGCTCGCCGACCAGAAGCAGCTCAAGGCCAAGGGCTGGGGCATCGTGCTGATCACCTGGCAGTCCGACTGGCCGTCGCCGGCCGGTTTCCTGCGGCCCCTCCTGCTGCCCGGCAGCCCCAGCAACTACGCGGCCCTCGACGACCGCGAGATCAACAACCTGATGGACGAGGCCGACACCGCGACCGACCGCAACGCCGCAGACAACCTGTGGCGGACCGTCGACTCCACCGCCCAGGACCGCGGCACCCTGCTGCCCTTCCTCTACGACCGGCGGCTCAACTACCGCTCCGCGCGCCTGACCAACGCCTACGTCCACCCTGCTCTGGGCGGTATCGACGTCCAGGCGCTCGGCGTCAGGGGCTGACCGCGACCGCCTTCGCCAGCGCCACCGCGAAGCGGTCCGTGGTCTCCCGGTCGCGCACCGCGAGCCGGAGCCACTCCTGCCCCAGCCCGGGGAAGGTGTCCGCACGGCGCACCGCGAAGCCCAGTTCCCGCAGCCGCTCACGGACCGCCGCCGCCCCCGGCAGGCGCACCAGCACGAAGGGGCCCAGGGCCGGGCCCGCCACCTCCAGGCTCTCGAACTCGGCCAGCCGGGCCAGCAGATGACCCCGGTCGCCGGCGACCTGCCGTGCGGCCCGCTCCGCCTCGGCGAGCGCGACGGGCGCGCAGCACGCCTCGATCGCCGCCAGGCCGGGTGAGGACACCGGCCACAGCGGCTGCGCCCGCTCCAGCGCCGCGATGCGCTCCCGGTCGCCGAGGACGTAGCCCACCCGCAGTCCCGCGAGCCCCCAGGTCTTGGTGAGGCTGCGCAGCACCAGCAGCCCCGGCACATCGCGGCGGCCCGCCAGCGACTCGTACTCGCCGGGCACCGCGTCCATGAACGCCTCGTCCACCACCAGGGTGCGGCCGGGACGCGCCAGGCGCACGATCTCCTCGGCGGGGTGCAGGACGGAGGTGGGGTTCGTGGGATTGCCCAGCACCACGAGATCCGCCCGCGCGGGCACCGCGTCCGCGTCCAGCCGGAACCCGCTCCCCTCGGTCAGCAGCACTCGGTGGACACTGTGCCCGGCGTCCCTCAGCGCCGCCTCCGGCTCGGTGAACTGCGGGTGTACCACGGCCGGATGGCGTGCCCCGAGCGACCGGGCCAGCAGGACGAACGCCTCCGCGGCCCCCGCGGTCAGCAGCACCTCCTCCGGCGGCCTGCCGTGCCGCGCCGCCACCGCCCGGCGCGCGGCCCGCCCGTCGGGGTAGGCGGCCAGGCCGTTCAGGGACGCGGTGACACGTTCGCGCAGCCAGGCGGGCGGCGTGCCGGCGCGGACGTTGACGGCCAGGTCGGTGAGCGTGCCGCCGTCGTCGCGCACCTCGGCGTCGCCGTGATGGCGCAGGTCGTGGCCGTCGTCGGGTGCCGCGGCGGACTCGGCGGGGTGCGCGCCCGCCCAGCGCACGTCGAGCCCGGGGTGCGCCTCCGCCCAGCCCTCCGCCTGCTGCCGCGCGCGCCGGGCCGCGTCCCCGTCCACGGGGACGGCGGGCAGCACGACGATCCGCCGTGCCCCCAGCCGCCGGCAGCGGTCCAGCCCGGCGGGTACGTCGGGGGCCGCCTCGGAGACGAAGGCGGTCTCCACGCCCGCGTACCCGCGTCCCTCCCACAGCAGCCGGGCCGCCCGCACGGCCTCCGCGTTGTCCACCGGCTCCGGGGACCCGGCGGCGACGAGCAGCACCAGGGTGCCGTCCCGGTCCTGCGGAGTACGGCGTCCGCCGCCCAGCGCCGCGTCGACGCGCCGCTCCAGTACGTCCTCGGGCGGGATGGTCACGGTGCGCTCTCCTCGCTGGTGCCTGCCGCGGGGTCACGGCGGCGTGCCACCGCGGCCGTCGCCCGGGCCGTGCCCCCGCCGCCGGGGACGGACTTCGTCTTCGGGACGAGCAGTTCGCCGCCGGGTGCCGCGGCGAGCGCCGCCGCCTCGGCCACGGACGGCGTGCCCACGGCGGCCAGCGCGGCTCCGGAGGGCGTCGGCACATCCACGGCGGCCAGCGTATCGGCGTCGTACACCAGCAGGGGCACCCCCAGCGCCTCGGCGGCGGCAACGATCCCCGGCTCGCGTGCCCGGGTGTCCAAGGTGGCCAGCGCCGCCGGGCGTGCGCGCCCGGCGCCCGCCGAGGCCAGCACCCGCCGTACAAGCGCCAGCACTTCCGCCGCCGGGACGCCACGGCTCGCGCCGACGCCGACGACCACGGTCACGCGGCCGCGCCCCCGCCCGCGCCGTGTGCGTGGGAGTACCAGGCGTGGACGCCGCCCGCCCCGCGCCGCTCGGGCCCGGCGAACTCCCGTTCCTGGGCGCTCCGGGCCGGGTTGAGGCCGGCGACCGCGGTCACGCGTGCGCACTCCTGCCCGCGCGGTGCACGAGGCGCGAGGCGCGGGCCCGCGCCCCCGCCGTCGGCGACGGACTCCGTTTTGCGGACGGGCACTTCGGCCGCGCCGGCCCACGTGCCGGCGCCGTACATCGGCCCGGGCGCCCCCAGCGCCTCGGCCGCAACCGCGGTACCCCGCTCGCGTGCCCGCGCGTCCAGGGCGCCACGCCGCGCGCCGACGACCACCGTCACGCGGACGCGCCCCCGCCCGCGCAGGCCGCGACGAACCGCCGCGCCAGGGAGGGCTCGGCGGCCCAGTGCACATGGAGGTACGACGCGTGGACGCCGCCCCGCACGAAGCCCTCCACCCGCCGCTCGGGCCGGGTGAACCCCCAGGCCGGGACGGCGCCCGCACCGGGTTCGACGACCGTGCGGTGGAACTCGTGTCCCCGCACCCGCGTCCCGGCCGCCGCCAGCACGTTGTCCGCCACCGCGACCGCCTCCCGGTAGCCCAGCGTCAGCCGCTGCGACATCCGGGCCGTCGCGTCCAGGACCCCGCACATGGGACGTCCGTCGAGCTCGCGCGCCAGGTACAGCAGCCCCGCGCACTCCGCCGTCAGCGGGCCGGGGAAAGCCGCGACGGCCGCGCGCAGCGGGGCGTTGGCGGACAGCTCGGGCGCGTGCATCTCCGGGAAGCCGCCGCCGACGACCAGTCCCGCGGTGTCCTGCGGCAGCCGCTCGTCGCGCAGCGGGTCGAAGGTGACGACCTCCGCCCCGGCGGCGGTGAGCAGTTCGACGTGCTCGGTGTAGGAGAAGGTGAACGCCGCGCCGCCCGCCACGGCGACCACCGGCCGCCTGCCCGGGGCGGCGGAACCGGCCGTACCGATGGCCGCCTCCGGGTCCCAGGCCTCGCCGGCGAGCGGGGGAGCGCTGCGCGCCAGCGCCAGCAGCGCGTCCATGTCGCAGCCCGCCCGCACCCGGGCCGCCAGGGTCCGCACGGCCTCCACGGCGTCCGCTCGCCGCTCCGCGACCGGCACCAGCCCCAGATGCCGCGAGGGCGTGCCGACCGCGGCGTCCCGGCGCAGCGCGCCCAGCACCGGCACGCCCGCGCCGTCCAGCGCGTCGCGCAGCAACTCCTCGTGGCGGTCGGAGCCGACCTTGTTGAGGATCACGCCCGCGACCCGGACCTCCGGGTCCCAGGAGGCGAAGCCGTGCACCAGCGCGGCCACCGACCGGGACTGCGAGGAGGCGTCCACCACCAGCACGACCGGCGCCCGCAGCAGCTTCGCCACATGCGCGGTGGACGCCAGTTCGCCCATCCCCGAGGCCCCGTCGAAGAGGCCCATCACGCCCTCCACGACCGCGAGATCGGCGCCGCGCGCCCCGTGCAGGAACAGCGGTGCGATCCGCTCCGGGCCGCACATGTACGCGTCGAGGTTGCGGCCCGGGCGGCCGGTGGCCAGCGCGTGGTAGCCGGGGTCGATGTAGTCCGGGCCCACCTTGTGCGGGGAGACGGCGAGTCCGGCCTCCGCGAAGGCGGCCATCAGCCCGGTGGCGACGGTGGTCTTGCCGCTGCCCGACGCGGGGGCGGCGACGACGAGCCTGGCTACCACTCGATGCCCTTCTGGCCCTTCTGGCCCGCGTCCATGGGGTGCTTGACCTTGCCCATCTCGGTGACCAGGTCCGCGAAGTCCAGCAGTGGCTGCGGGACGTTGCGGCCGGTGACGACGACGTGCTGGGTGCCGGGCCGCTCGCGCAGCACCGACACCACCTCCTCGGTGTCGATCCACCCCCAGTGCAGGGGGTACGCGAACTCGTCCAGTACGTACAGCCGGTAGGTCTCGGCGGCCAGGTCCCGCTTGACCTGCTCCCAGCCCTCGCGCGCCGCGTCCTCGCTCGCCATGATGTCGTGGATGTCCCGCTGCACCCAGGACCAGCCCTCGCCCATCTTGTGCCAGGCGACCGTGCCGCCCTCACCGGACGCGCCGAGCACGCGCAGCGCCCGCTCCTCGCCGACCTTCCACTTCGCCGACTTGACGAACTGGAACACCCCGACCGGCCAGCCCTGGTTCCACGCCCGCAGCGCGAGTCCGAAGGCCGCCGTCGACTTCCCCTTGCCGGTGCCCGTGTGCACCATGACCAGCGGCCGGTTGCGGCGCTGGCGCGTGGTCAGCCCGTCCTCCGGCACGACGCTCGGCTGTCCCTGTGGCATTACGCGGCCCTCCGTACGTCCCGCACCAGTGCCGCGACGCTGTCCGCGCGCAGCTCGTCCAACGTCACCGCGGTGCCGTGCAGTTCGCGCGCCAGCACACCCGCGAGCCCCAGCCGCACCGGCCCGGTCTCGCAGTCGACGACCACCGACGCGACGCCCCCGGCCGCCAGCAGGCGGGCGGCCCGCGACGCCAAAGGCAGCGGCTCGGGGCCGCCGGTCGCCCGGCCGTCGGTGACGACCACCAGCAGCGGGCGGCGCGAGGGGTCCCGCAGCCGCTCCACGCGCAGCACGTCGTGTGCCTTGAGGAGCCCGGCCGCCAGCGGGGTACGGCCGCCCGTGGGCAGCTTCTCCAGGCGTGCCGCGCCCGCGTCCACCGACGAGGTCGGCGGCAGGGCCAGTTCGGCGCCGGTGCCGCGGAAGGTGATCAGCCCGACCTTGTCGCGCCGCTGGTAGGCGTCCAGCAGCAGCGAGAGCACCGCGCCCTTCACGGCGCCCATGCGCCGCCGGGCCGCCATCGAGCCGGACGCGTCCACCACGAACAGGACGAGGTTTCCCTCGCGGCCCTCGCGCACCGCCTCGCGCAGGTCGTCCCGGCGGATCACCAGCCCCGGTCCGCCGCGGCCGCGGGCCCGCTGGTGCGGCGCGGCGGCCTGCACGGTCGCGGCCAGGTGCAGCTTGGTCAGCGTGCCCCGCGGCTGCCGGGCGCCTGTGGTCCTGCCGTGCGCGGTCCGGGCCCGGGACCGGCGGCCCGCGGCGCCCTCGCCGAGGCCCGGCACGGTCAGGGCGCGTGCCGCGAACGGCTCCGCCGAGGGCACCGCCGCCTGCTCGCGGGGAGCAGCGGCGCCGGGCGCGGCACCGGGAGTGCTGTCCGGGGCGGTGCCGGTGTCCGAAGGGGCGTCCGGCGTACCGTCGCCGTCCTGCGGCGGCTGCCCGCCCCCGTCGGGACCGCCGTCGCCACCGTCGCCGTCACCGCCGTCGCCGTCGCCGCCGTCCGGGCCGGGGTCCGGATCGGGGTCCTCGTCCCCGCCGCGGTGCTGCTCCAGCGTCTCGTCGAGCTTGTCCTCGTCCATGCCCGGCGCGTCGAAGGGGTTGCGGCGCCTGCGGTGCGGCAGTGCGAGCAGGGCGGCCTGCCGCACGTCCGGGTCGGTCACCTCCGTGCGACCCGCCCAGGCGGCCAGCGCGGTCGCCGTCCGTGCCATGACGATGTCCGCGCGCATGCCGTCCACCTCGAAGGCGGCGCATGTCGCCGCTATCTGGCGCAGCGAGCCGTCGCCGAGGCGGACCGAGGGCAGCAGCTCGCGCGCCGACGCGATCCGCGCCCGCAGCGAGCCCTCCTCGGCCTCCCACTTGGCGGCGAACGCCGCCGGGTCCTCGTCGTACGCCAGCCTGCGGCGCACGACCTCCACCCGCTCGTCGGTCTCCCGCGACGCCCGGACCTCGACGGTCAGCCCGAAGCGGTCCAGCAACTGCGGGCGCAGTTCGCCCTCCTCGGGGTTCATCGTGCCCACGAGGAGGAACCGCGCGGCATGGCGCACGGAGACGCCCTCCCGCTCGACATAGGACGCGC
This sequence comes from Streptomyces sp. RLA123, assembly GCF_056270165.1. Taxonomy (NCBI): domain Bacteria; kingdom Bacillati; phylum Actinomycetota; class Actinomycetes; order Kitasatosporales; family Streptomycetaceae; genus Streptomyces; species Streptomyces sp. RLA123. Next base: position 6,045,644 of record NZ_JBWDOR010000003.1, read on the forward strand.
CCATCGCGGCGGCGTCCAGCAGCAGGTCGACGAGGTGGTCGTGGAGCAGGTTCACCTCGTCCACGTACAGCACGCCGCGGTGCGCGTCGGCCAGCAGGCCCGGCTCGAAGGCCTTCACGCCCTCCGCCAGCGCCCGTTCGATGTCCAGCGCCCCGACCAGGCGGTCCTCGGAGGCGCCCACCGGCAGCTCCACCATCCGCGCCGGCCGCGACGCGGGCCCGGCCCCTGAACGGTGCGGGCCGTCCGGGCACGCCGGGTCCGGCGCCGCGGGATCACAGCTGAAGCGGCAGCCCGCGACCACGTCCACCCGCGGCATCAGCGCCGCCAGCGCCCGCACCGCCGTGGACTTCGCCGTGCCCTTCTCGCCGCGCACCAGCACGCCGCCCACGGCCGGGCTCACCGCGTTCAGCAGCAGCGCCAGCCGCAGGTCCTCCATCCCGACGATCGCGGTGAAGGGATAGGGGGTGCTCACGCGGCTGCCTCCTCGTTGGTACGGGCATCAGGGCACGGGCGGGGCGGGCGGTTCACGGCGCGCCCGGAGGGACGAAGGGGAGACCGGGCGGGGGCCCGGATTCGATGAGGCGGAGCAGGGCGTCGGTGTCGGCGTGCTCCTCGACGAGGTCGCCGAGACGGTCGAGCTGCTCCTCGCGCAGCGCCGCGAACGCCGTGTCCGGTGCCGGGACGAAACGGCGTCCGGCCGCGTCGGCGACGCGGCGCAGGAAGGCGCGGCGGAAGCCGTCGCTCTCCAGGGAGCCGTGCCAGTGGGTACCCCAGACGGAGCCGGTGCGGCAGCCGTCGAGAAACGGTTCGTCGCCGCCGCGGACGTCGGCGACGCCGTGGTGGATCTCGTACCCCTCGACGGTCTCGCCCCAGGCCGTGCCGGACGGCCGGGCCAGGGTCTTGCCGGGCGCGAAGCGCACCCGTACCGGCAGCAGGCCGAGGCCCGGTACGAGGCCGGCCCGCGACTCGACCGGGTCGTCGATCGACTCGGCCAGCATCTGGAAGCCGCCGCAGATCCCGAGGACCGGGCGGCCCTGCGCCGCGCGCCGCACGATGGCGTCGGCCAGTCCGCGCCGGCGCAGCCATTCCAGCGCCTTGACGGTCCCCCGGGTGCCGGGCAGGACGACGAGGTCGGCGTCCGCGAGCTCCTCGGGCCGGTCGACGAAGCGCACGAGGACGCCGGGTTCGGCCGCGAGGGCGTCGACGTCGGTGAAGTTGGACATCAGGGGGACCGCGGCGACGGCGACCCGCAGCACGTCCTCGCCGTGCGGCGGTGCCGTGTCCGACTCCCGCACGGTGCCGCGCAGCGACATGCGCAGCCCGTCCTCCTCGTCGATCCCGAGGCCGTGCCGGAACGGCAGGACACCGTAGAAGCGGCGTCCGGTCAGACCGCGCAGCATCTCCAGCCCGGGTTCCAGCAGCGAGACGTCGCCGCGGAACTTGTTGACGAGGTAGCCGCAGACCAGCTCCTGGTCCTCGGGGCTCAGCAGCGCGGTCGTGCCGAAGAAGGACGCGAAGACCCCGCCCCGGTCGATGTCGCCGACGACGACCACCGGCAGCCGCGCCGCCCTGGCCAGGCCCATGTTGACGATGTCGCCGTGCCGCAGGTTGATCTCGGCGGGGCTGCCCGCGCCCTCGCAGATGACGGCGTCGTGGCGGGAGCGGAGCTCCTCCAGGCAGGCGGTGACGGTCTCCAGCAGTTCCGAGCGGCGCCCGTTGTGGTAGCCGCGTGCGCTCATCTCGCCCACCGGGCGGCCCATCAGCACGACCTGGCTCGTGCGGTCGCCGCCCGGTTTGAGCAGCACGGGGTTCATCAGCGCGGAGGGCTCCACGCGCGCGGCCTGAGCCTGCATGGCCTGCGCGCGGCCGATCTCGGCGCCCTCGCGCGTCACATACGAGTTCAGCGACATGTTCTGCGCCTTGAACGGGGCCACGGACACGCCCCGGCGGGCCAGCCAGCGGCAGATGCCGGCGGTGACGACGCTCTTGCCCGCGTCCGAGGTGGTGCCGGCCACCAACAGCGCTCCGCCGCTCATGCGTTCCCCCTCCGGACCGGCCGGTGCGAGGTCCACCGGTGCCAGGCCAGCCGGCCCCCGGCCGTGGCCACCAGGGCCAGCGCGCTCACCCGCCGCGACAGCCGCACCGCCCGCTCGATGTCCGCCACCTCCACCGTCCGGTTGCCGGCGCCGAGTACGGGCCGGTGCTCGATCCGGCCCCCGTACGTCAGCGTCCCCCCGAGCCGTACGCTCAAAGCCCCCGCGAACGAAGCCTCCACGGGCCCGGCGTTGGGGCTCGGGTGCCGGCCGCCGTCCGCGTGCCAGGCGCGCCACGCGCCGCGCCGGTCGGGGCCCGCCAGTACGGTGAGCGCGGCGGTCAGCCGGGCACCGGGGAAACCGGCCACGTCGTCAAGCCGGGCGGACGCCCAGCCGAACCGGCGGAAGCGCGGCGACCTGTGACCGACCATCGCGTCGAGGGTGTTGACCGCGCGGAAGCCCACGAGCCCCGGCACGCCGCCCAACGCGCCCCACACCAGGGCGCCGACGACGGCGTCGGAGGTGTTCTCGGCGACCGACTCGACGACCGCCCGGGCCATCTGCCGCTCGTCCAGGGCCTGCGGGTCCCGCCCGCACAAGTGGGGCAGCCGGGCCCGCGCCGCCGCGGTGTCCCCGGCGGCCAGGGCGGCGCCGATCGTCCGTGCCTCACGCGCCAGCGACGTACCGCCGAGCACCGCCCACGTCGAGGCGGCGGTCAACGCCACGGACGCGGCGGGGGAGCGGCGTACGGCGCGTGCGGCCCCCGCGGCCCCCGCGGCGGCCGCCGCGGCGCCCCCGGCGCACAACGCGGTGTAGAGGGCGCCCCGGCCGCGGTGGTCCTGCCACAACGCGCGCTCCAGTGCGCCTGCCGCGCGCCCGAAGGCGGCCACCGGATGCCCGCGTCGCGGGTCGGCGAGGGCGAGATCGGCCAGCCAGCCGAGAGCCGCCCCGGCGGCGAAGACCGACGGCGCGGCAGAGCCGGCGTCGGGTGTACGGCGACTGCCGCCCATCGCAGGTGTCCTCACTCAGGGTCCGCGCCCTGGCTCGACGTGACCGGCGGTGAGAGTCTCCTGGCTCCCGGATCGGCGGCACCCCCGGCCTTCCAGCCCGTGGTACGGGCCGTGGCCGCTGGTGGAGGCGCGCTCCCCGGTGACAGTGGCGGGACCGCGCCGGATTTTCACCGGACTTCCTCTCCTGCCGCCGTGTGGCGGTTCCGATACCACCACGCTCCGCTCCGGCCCGTCAACTCGTCCCGAAGCGGCCCGGAAAGGCGGAAACCCCAGCTCACGACCGGAAGGGCCGGGAGCTGAGGCCGAGTTCGCACCGCGTTCCGGGGCGTCAGGAGACGATCAGGAAGATCCCGTACGCCACGGCCGCCGCGCACAGCGCGAAGCACGCGTACGCGCCCGCGCGCGACACGGCGCCCTGACCGCCCCCGGCCGCGGCCGGCCGGGACAGGCCGACGATGCCGAGGGTGAAGAGGCCGACGAGGCCGACGGTGACGGCGAGACTGACGCCGAAGACGGAGCCGAGGGCCGCCCAGTCGATGTGCATGCTGCTGTGTCCTTCCGGGACCGGTGGGGCGGTGCCCGCCGTCAGGCGGTGGCCTTGGCGTGGCCGGTGTCGGCGGGCGGGCCGGCCGGGGTGAGGGCGCCCGCGGGCGGCGGCATCACGGCGGCGACGGCCGCGGTGACAATGCCCGACTGCCCGGCGTCCGTGTCCGCGCCGTCGTCGTTGACGTTGGTGTGGTCGACCGGCCTGCGGCGCGCGGCCACCCAGATCGCGGCGCACACGGCGAGCCCCAGCACGGCGACCGCGGTGACGCCGGCGTCACCCTGGTCCGCCAGGAGCGCGGCGCCGGCCGCGACCAGGCCGGCGGCCGGCAGGGTCAGCGCCCATGCGGCGGCCATGCGGCCCGCGGTGCTCCAGCGCACGACGCCGCCCCTGCGGCCCAGACCGGCGCCCATCACGGAACCGGAGCAGACCTGCGTGGTGGACAGGGAGAAGCCGAGGTGGGAGGAGGCCAGGATGACCGCCGCGGCGCCGGTCTGGGCGGCGAAGCCCTGCGGCGGCTGGATGTCGGTGATGCCCTTGCCCATGGTGCGGATGATCCGCCAGCCGCCGATGAACGTGCCGAGCGCGATGGCCAGGCCCGCCGAGACGATGACCCACAGCGGCGGGTCGGAGTCCGGGGCGACGACGTTGCCGGCGATGAGGGCGAGGGTGATGACGCCCATGGTCTTCTGGGCGTCGTTCGTGCCGTGCGCGAGGGAGACCAGGCCCGCCGAGGCGATCTGGCCGGCCCGGTAGCCCTTGGCGGTCGCGGCCGGGTCGCTGCCGCGGCTGATGCGGTAGGTCAGGCGGGTCGCCAGCAGTGCGGCGACCCCGGCGACGACCGGCGCGCAGACGGCCGGGACGAGCACCTTCATGACGACCGCGTCGCCGTTGACCGCCCCGAACCCCGCCGACGCGACGGAGGCGCCGATCAGACCGCCGAACAGGGCGTGCGAAGAACTGGAGGGGAGCCCCGCCAGCCAGGTCAGCAGATTCCAGACGATGGCGCCGACCAGCCCGGCGAAGATGACCTCGGGCTTGATCCCCGCGGTCTCGTCGAGGATCCCTCCGGAGATCGTCTTGGCGACTTCCACCGACAGGAACGCCCCGACCAGGTTCAGGACGGCGGACATCGCCACCGCCGTCCGGGGGCCCAGTGCGCCAGTGGAGATGGTGGTGGCCATCGCATTGGCGGTGTCGTGGAAACCGTTCGTGAAGTCGAACACGAGTGCGGTGATAATCACGATTCCGATCAGGAGCGTGATGTGTTCCATGTACCCAGGCATTCGTTCGATCCGACAGTGGCGGTGGCGACCGTACGGAGTCCGGGTGAACGGAAAGTTAACGATGGGAATCCTGGGGGTGCTGGGTTCCCCGGTCCCCGCGCGGCCGCTACTGACGCCCCGAAATCCGGTCGGCCGCCCGGGCGAGGGCGTCCGTCTCCGTACTGCGGCCGGACTGTTCGCGCCGGTCGGCGGCGCGGTAGGCCGCGTAGAGGCCGCGCACGCCGATCCAGCGGAACGGTTCGGGCTCCCAGCGGCGGACGCGGTGGTGCACCCAGGGCAGGGCCGTCAGCTCCGTGCCGTGGCCCTGTCCGGAGTCGAGCTGCACCAGGTCCCGCAGTGTGCGGGCCGCCAGGTTCGCCGTGGCCACACCGCTGCCGACATAGCCGCCCGCCCAGCCGAGCCCCGTCGAACGGTCCAGCTCCACCGTCGCGCACCAGTCGCGCGGCACGCCCAGCACGCCCGACCACGCGTGGTCGATCCCGACGCGTCCCGCTGCGGGGAAGAAGCGCACCAGGACCTCGCGCAGCGCCTCGACCGTCTCCGGCCGGGTGCGCCCGTCGTCGTCGGTGCGCGAGCCGAAGCGGTACGGCACCCCGCGGCCGCCGAGGGCGATCCGGTCGTCGGCCGTGCGCTGGGCGTACATATAGGCGTGCGCCATGTCGCCCAGGGTCTCGCGGCCCTCCCAGCCGATGGTGTCCCACACCTCGGCGGGCAGCGGCTCGGTCACGATCATCGAGGAGTTCATCGGCAGCCAGGACCGCTTGTGGCCCTTGATCGCGGCCGTGAAGCCCTCCGTGCAGCGCAGCACATAGGGGGCGCGCACGCTTCCGTACGGCGTCAGTGCGTGCTTGGGCCTGATCTCCGTCACCGGCGTGGACTCGTGGACCACCACACCGAGCGCCTCCACCGCCCGCGCCAGGCCCTGCACCAGCTTGGCCGGGTGGACGCGGGCGCCGTGCGGCGTCCACGTGCCGCCCGCCGTGTCCGCGACCCGCACCCGCCGGGCGGACTCGGCGGCGCCCAGCAGCAGCCGGTCCTTCTCCCCGAAGGCGACCTCCGCCTCGTGGAAGGCCCGCAGGCGCGCGAGTTGGGCGGGGGAGTGGGCGACCTCCAGGACGCCGCCCTTGTGGACGTCCGCGTCGATGCCCTCCTCCGCCGCGACCCGGATCACCTCGTCCACCGTCTCGTTCATCGCCCGCTGCAGCGCGATCGCGGAGTCCCGCCCGTGCAGGGCGGCGTAGCGGTCGCGGCCGGCGATGCCGTTGTAGAGCCAGCCCCCGTTGCGGCCGGAGGCGCCGTAGCCGCAGAAGCGCTGCTCCAGGACGACGATCCGCAGGAAGGGCACGGCCTTCTTCAGGTAGTACGCGGTCCACAGGCCGGTGTAGCCGCCGCCCACGATGCACACGTCGGCGGTCGTGTCGCCCGGCAGCGGCTCGCGCGGCACGGGGAGGCCCGACTTCGCGTACCAGAAGGAGATGCCGCCGTTGACGGTGGTCATGGTGCCCCTGCAATTCGTGAGGGTGATCGGTCTGATGGTGTGCCGGGACGCTACTGTGCCCCGGGAGTGTGCGGCAACGCCCGACCTGTCAGGATCAGCGCCCGGAGGTGGCACGGATGTCGGTGCAGGACACGGTGGGCAAGGCCTGGTCGGAACTGGTGGACACGGCCTGCCGCTCGGTCACCGACGGACTGGTGGTCGGCACGTCAGGGAACGTCTCTGTCCGGGCGGGCGGCGACCTCGTCCTCGTCACCCCCAGCGGGGTGCCCTATCACCGCCTCGGCCCCGACGACACCGTCGGCGTCGGCCTCGACGGCCGGCAGGTTCTCGGCACGCTGCGGCCGACCAGTGAACTCTCCATGCACCTGGCGATCTACCGGAACACCGACGCCGGCGCCGTCGTCCACACCCACGCCGTGCACGCCACCGCCGTCTCCACGCTGCTGTACGAGCTGCCCGCCATCCACTACATGGCCGCCGCGCTCGGCGGGCGCATCCGGGTCGCCGACTACGCCACCTACGGCAGCGAGGAACTGGCTGCCAACGTGCTGCGCGCGCTGCGCGACCGCACCGGCTGCCTGCTGCGCAACCACGGCACCATCGTCTACGGCGACGACCTGGAGCAGGCCTACGACCGCACCGCGCAGCTGGAGTGGATGTGCCAGGTCTGGCTCGCCGCCCGCTCCGTCGCCGGTTTCTCGCCGTCCCTGCTGTCGAAGATCGAACTTGCCAGGGTCGCCGAGAAACTGCGCCAGTACGGGCAGCCCGGCGCGGGGGACGAGCCGACCCCGGACGACCTGCCCGGCGCCGGCGGCGGGCAGGTCGTCCCGGAGTAGCTCCCCGGACGGCGCCCAGCACTGGCCGCGCCGCACGCCCGCCCCGACACTGGAACGGATGCGCCTCACGACCGCCGCGGCCCTGGCCGCCACGACAGCGTTCGGTGCCGGTGCGGCCGCGGTGGCGGCCGGACGGCACGTGTCGGAGCTTGCCCTGAAGCCGCGTACCGACGGCCCCGACCCCGAGTCGCTGACCGTGCACTCGGCGACCGACCGCGAGGTCACCCTCAGCAGGACCCTCGGCGCCACCCGGCGCGGGATCCACGGCGTCATCGGCCGCGACGTGCACGCCACCGTCGGCGACGTCCTGTCCACCGCTCCCGGCTCGGTGACCCGGCGCCTGCTGCGGGTCGGGCAGGGTGCCCTGACCGCCGGGCAGCGGGTCCGGCTCACCCCGCAGGTGTACGACGGCGATCCCGCCTCGGCGCTCGGCCTGGCGTACCGCGACGTCGAGATCCCCGGCGAACTCGGCCGGATGCCCGCGTGGTTCGTCGACGGCGCCCGTGACACCTGGGTCGTCCTCGTGCACGGTCTCGGCACCACCCGCGAACACGCCATGGTCGTGCTGCCCACACTGCACGCCCTGCGGCTGCCGGCGCTGGTCCTCGCCTACCGCAACGACCAGGGGGCGCCGCGCTCCCCGGACGGCATCGGGCACCTCGGCGACTCCGAATGGCGCGACCTGGACGCCGCCATGCGCTGGGCGGTCCGGCACGGCGCGCGCCGCCTGGTGCTCTACGGCTGGTCCGCCGGCGCCACGATGGCACTCCGGGCGGCGTGCGCCTCCCCGCTGCGGGCCCTGGTGGCCGGCATGGTGCTGGACTCCCCGGTGCTGAACTGGCAGCGCACGGTCCGCGCCGCCGCGGCCGCCCGGGGTACGCCGCGCGTCCTGCTGCCGCTCGGCGTGCGCGCCGCCGAGGGCCGGACCGGCCTGCACGCGGAACGTATCGCCGAGGCCGCCGCGCCCGGCCGGCTCGGCGTGCCGACGCTGATCTTCCACGGTCCCGGCGACACCCTCGCGCCCTGGGGCCCGTCCCGCGAACTGGCCCGCCTCCGGCCGGATCTGGTCATGCTGTACCCGGTGGACGACGCCTCGCACGCGGCGATGTGGAACGCGAACCCGCAACCCTACGAGGAGGCCGTCCGCCGCTTCCTCACCCCCCTCCTGTAGCCTCCTCGTTTTCTCTCGTGCGAGAGTGGATAAATGGGTATATCCACTGGCAATTCGCAGGCCTTCGGGTGGCGAGGGGGGACGCTCGTTTGGGTTTCCGGGTGCTCACCCGCAAGACTGCTCCCGTGACGTCCCGTATCCCGCGAGACACTCCGCTGCGTCTCGTTCCGCGCAGGCCCCTGGCCGCCGCGCGCCGTGTCGCCGCGACGCGCCGAAACCGCCCGCCGAGGCCGCCGGAGGGCATCCCGGCGCTGCCGGAGCTGGCCAGGAAGGCACGCACCGAGCTCGCCGACGCGGTCCGGCTGGCCCACTGGGCCGACCCCGCGGTCGGCGCCGCCCCCGGCACGGCCGGAATACTGCGGGACGCCGATGTCCGACGGGCCGTCGCCGCACTGGCCTTGACGGTCCATCAGGTCCGCGCGGCCTGGGACCGGGCCCGGCTGGCGGGCCTCATCGAACTCCACAAGGGCGGTGCCGCGCGCCCCGGATGGCGGCTGCGCGCCTGGGACCGCGACGACACCGCCGTACTGCGCGGCTGGGTCGCGCTCTTCGACGCCTGGTCGCTGGCGCACCCCGCGGCGCTCGATCCGGCGTGCGCCGGCGCCGACCCCGCGCTCGTCGCCGAAGTCGTCGAAGCCGCCCCCCAGTTGCTCTCCCTCCTGCACCTCTCCTCGGGGCCGGTCGCCGTGGCGGCCCTGCTCGACCTGCTGCGCCAGCGGGTCGACGAGCTGCGCGCGGAGCGTCACGAGCCCCCGGCCGGCGGCGGCCGTGACGACCTGCCCCCTCTCCTGGACTGGACCCTGGACGCGCTGGCCCGCGTCGGCGCCCTGGAGCCCCGCGACCCGGCCCGCCCCGGCGAGGTCACCATCACCGCGCTCGGCAGCTGGGCGGTGTGGGTCAAGCTGGAGCAGATCTGCGTCGCCGCCCAGGGTCCGGCCGGGCACTTCGAGCACTCCGCCGAGGAGATGCTCAAGGCGTGCATCGGCATGGCCCCGGGCGCGGCCCGCGACGAGTACAAGGCCTGGCTCGCCGCCCGCCCGGTCGCCCAGGCCGTCGCCGAGTTCCTGGACGTGGCCCGCGGCGACGACGCCCTGCTGCGCGGGCTCGCCTTCGAGGCGCTGCGTGTCGTCGGCGGCGCTGCCGAGCCCGCTGTCCGGCACGTCGTGGACGAGCCGGGGCTGCGCCCCTACGCCCTCATGTGGCTCGCCGAGCACGAGGGCGCCGACCCCGAGGACGCCGCGGCGCTGCTCACCCGCGAGGAGGCCATCTGGCTGTGGGTGGACACCGCGGCGGCCGTCGCCGACCACGGTGAGAGCCATCTGCTGGTGGGCCACCTCGACGCCGCCCTCGAGGGTTCGGTCTCCCGCCTGCTCGACGAACTCCGCGTCGCCGGGCACCCGCGCACCGTCCAGGTGCTCGTCGCCCTCGCCGCCGCCCACCCGGACCCCGCGGTCGCCAAGGCGATGCGCAGGGCCGCCTTCCAGGTCCACACCGGCGGGGAGTGACGCCCGGCGCCGGCCCGGTCACCCCCGGGCCGGTATCCGCGGCGCGTAGGTGCCGAAGGACCAGAGATTGCCCTCGGGGTCGCGGGCGGTGTAGTCCCGCGACCCGTAGTCCTGGTCGGTGAGCGGCAGTACGACCTCCGCTCCCGCCGCGACCGCCCGTGCGTGGTGGGCGTCGGTGTCGGCGACCACCACGTACACCGACGCCGTGCCGAGGTCCCCGGCGACCCGGCTGAACGGGGTGTCCGACCGCGCGCTGCCCAGCATCACCAGTCCGTCGCCGTAGGCCAGTTCGGCGTGCTGCACGGTGCCGTCCGCGCCCTCGTGCACGGCGACCTCTGTGAAGCCGAAGGCGTCCTCGAGGAAGGCGATGGCGGCCCTCGCGTCCTTGTAGCGCAGCGTCGGGCAGATTGCGGGCGCGGTTTTGTTGCCTGCCATGGCGATCACTCTCCCCTTCCGGAACGTGTCCCACCGGTGTGACGTGAATCTCAGTGTGGCAGGCGGGTCCGACAACGGCCCTCGCGTGCGCGCCCCCGGCCCGTGCCACCGGGTACGACGGAGCGGCCCGGCGGCACCGGCCGGACGACCGCTCAGCGGAAGGTGTCGCAGTCGTTCAGGTTCCCCGAGCGCAGACCCGTGCCGAACCACTGCTGCCGCTGCGCCGAGGAGCCGTGCGTCCAGGAGTCGGGGTCGACCCGGCCCTGCACCCGGGACTGGATCGCGTCGTCCCCGACCGCCGCGGCCGCGTCCAGACCCTGCCGGATGTCGCCGTCGGTCAGCCCCGTGATCGGCGCGCTGCCCGTGGTCGCGTCGCGCGTGGTGGTGGCGTGGTGCGCCCACACGCCCGCGTAGCAGTCCGCCTGGAGCTCCACCCGCACCGAGTTGCTGTTCGCGCCCGTACGGCGGTCCTGCGTCGAGGCGAGGGTGCCCGCCAGGTCCTGCGCATGGTGCCCGTACTCGTGGGCGACGACGTAACTCTCCGCGAAGGGGCCGCCCTCGGCTCCGAAGCGGCGGCTGAGCGTGGCGAAGAAGTCCAGGTCCAGATAGACCTTGCGGTCCTCGGGGCAGTAGAAGGGCCCCGACGAGGGGTCGGCGACCCCGCAGCCCGTACGGACCGGCTGGTCGAAGAAGACCGTCGGCGCGGGCCGGTACACCGCGCCCCGGCGCCGGAACTCGGCCGTCCAGTAGTCCTGCACATTGTTGATCACGGCGACCATGCGGCAGTCCTGCCGGGTGTTGGCGTCCGCCCCCGTCCGGCAGCCCGCGGCGAGGTTCGGCCCCGAGGTGGCCCCCGGCGCGCGGGCCGGCGGGTCGTCGGAGAGCCCGAGCGGGTCCGGGCTGATCCCGAGGATCAGCCCCACGACGACCACGAGCAGCCCCGCGATCCCGCCGCCCACCATCCGTCCGCGCCCACCGCCGGACGAGCCGCCCCGCTGGTCCTCGACCTCGGAGGTGTCGAGCGGCGCGTCGTCGTCGAACTGCATGGCCCCGCCACTGCCGCGGCCCCGCGCTGCGCAGGAGCGGCTTCCGGCGCCGGCGGCCGAAAACCGTTTGCCGGGCCACTGCGGCGCCCCCGGTAGACTGGAGGCATGGCAGTACTCCAAGCGCATTAGACGGCCGTCGCTCACCGCGACCCTCCGCCCGCACGTCGCCCGTCACCCACCACCCACGACGCGCTGGCGCGGCACGTCAGACAGCCGTCCGCCACGCCCAGGAGCCTTTCCCGTGATCACTGCCACTGGCATCGAGCTGCGCGCCGGAGCCCGCGTCCTCATCGAGTCCGCATCCTTCCGTATCGCCCGCGGCGACCGCGTCGGCCTGGTCGGCCGCAACGGCGCCGGCAAGACCACCCTCACCAAGGTGCTCGCCGGCGAGGGCATGCCCGCCGGCGGCACCGTCACCCGCGCCGGTGAGGTCGGCTACCTGCCGCAGGACCCGCGCACCGGAGACCTGGACGTCCTCGCCCGCGACCGCATCCTGTCCGCCCGCGGACTGGACACGGTGCTGCGCAAGATGCGCGAGAACGAGGAGCGGATGGCCACCGGCCAGGGCGCCACCCGGGACAACGCGATGAAGAAGTACGCGCGGCTGGAGACCGAGTTCCTCACCAAGGGCGGCTACGCAGCCGAGGCCGAGGCCGCCACCATCGCCGCCGCCCTGAGCCTGCCCGACCGTGTGCTGGCCCAGCCGCTGCACACCCTCTCCGGCGGTCAGCGGCGCCGTGTGGAGCTGGCCCGCATCCTCTTCTCCGACGCGGACACCCTTCTGCTGGACGAGCCGACCAACCACCTCGACGCCGACTCGATCCTGTGGCTGCGGGACTTCCTTAAGACCTACCGCGGCGGCTTCGTCGTCATCTCCCACGACATCAACCTGGTCGAGACGGTCGTCAACAAGGTCTTCTACCTGGACGCCAACCGCTCCCAGATCGACGTCTACAACATGGGCTGGAAGCAGTACCTCACCCAGCGCGAGGCCGACGAGAAGCGCCGCAAGCGCGAGCGCGCCAACGCCGAGAAGAAGGCCGCGACCCTCAACGCCCAGGCCGACAAGATGCGTGCCAAGGCGACCAAGACCGTCGCGGCCCAGAACATGGCGCGCCGCGCCGACAAGCTGCTGTCCGGACTGGAAGCGGTGCGGCAGTCCGACAAGGTCGCCAAGCTGCGCTTCCCGGACCCCGCGCCCTGCGGCAAGACCCCGCTCACGGCCACCGGCCTGTCGAAGTCGTACGGCTCCCTGGAGATCTTCACCGACGTCGACCTGGCCATCGACAGGGGCTCCCGGGTCGTCATCCTCGGCCTCAACGGCGCGGGCAAGACCACCCTGCTGCGGCTGCTGGCGGGCACGGAGCAGCCCGACACCGGCGAGGTCGTCCCCGGCCACGGCCTGAAGCTCGGCTACTACGCCCAGGAGCACGAGACCCTCGACCCGGACCGCACCGTGCTGGAGAACATGCGCTCCGCCGCGCCCGACATGGACCTGGTCGCCGTCCGCAAGATCCTCGGCTCGTTCCTCTTCTCCGGCGACGACGCCGACAAGCCCGCGGGCGTCCTGTCCGGCGGCGAGAAGACCCGTCTCGCGCTCGCCACCCTCGTCGTCTCCAGCGCCAATGTGCTGCTGCTCGACGAGCCCACCAACAACCTCGACCCGGCCAGCCGCGAGGAGATCCTCGGCGCGCTGCGCACCTTCGCCGGTGCCGTCGTCCTCGTCACCCACGACGAGGGCGCCGTGGAGGCGCTCCAGCCGGAGCGGATCATCCTCCTGCCCGACGGCGTCGAGGACCTGTGGGGCAAGGACTACGTGGACCTGGTGTCCCTCGCCTGACCCGCCGGCGCGGCTCCGGGGAGCCGTCCGGGGGCCCGTCGACGCGCGGCTGATCATCCGTGTGGATCAATCCACTGGATCATTCGGCCGACGGGTGATCCTTCATCTGTGTGAGTCCGGCTCGTACTCCGGCGCGCCAACGTGCGATCCGTCGAACGGTGGAGTCGATCAGCCGCGTCACATGGGGAAACTCCTTACCGACCTTGGTGACCTGCCCTTTCTCGGGCGGCTTCGGGAGGGCCGCGCGGACCGCGCGGCGGAATGCCCGATTTCGCCTCCTGGGACGCCCGCCTCCCACGTCAACAGGGCTCCCAATGTTGTTGCACGGACCTTGCCGAATGGGTGGCCAGGAAGTCTCCTAGGGGTGATCATGAGAGTCACAGAGCGCACTTCCCTAGAGGAGGCACGGGTGGCCGAGACTCTGAAGAAGGGCAGCCGGGTGACCGGCGCCGCGCGCGAGAAGCTCGCGGCAGACCTCAAGAAGAAGTACGACGGCGGGGCAAGCATCCGAGCGCTGGCCGAGGAAACCGGCCGCTCCTATGGCTTCGTCCACCGCATGCTCAGTGAGTCCGGCGTGACCCTGCGTGGTCGCGGCGGAGCCACACGGGGCAAGAAGGTTTCCACCGCCTGACAGGTGTCGGCGCCTGGCACGGCGATATGCAGTGGTCCGGAGACATGACAGGGCCACCCGGTCACGGAAATGACCGACCGGGTGGTTACTCTTCGGTAATCAAGTCTGCGGATCGCTCGGAGGTGCCCGATGTCTGACCCCACAGTGCTGCTTGAGCGCGACGGTGTACGGCTCACGGCGGACGACAGTGTCGCCACCGTGACGTTGTGCAACCCGGCCAAGCGGAACGCCCAGTCGCCCGCTTTGTGGCGGGCACTGGAGGAAGCGGGCCGGCTTCTGCCGGGCAGTGTGCGGGTGGTCGTGCTCCGCGCGGAAGGCGTGTCCTTCTCCGCGGGACTCGACCGACAGGCTTTCACGCCGGAGGGATTCGACGGCGAGCCGTCGTTCATCGATCTCGCCCGTGCGTCCGAGGGCGAACTCGAAGCCACGATCGCCGAGTACCAGTCGGCGTTCACCTGGTGGCGGCGCAATGACATCGTCACGATCGCCGTCGTCCAGGGGCACGCGATCGGTGCCGGCTTCCAGTTGGCTCTCGCGTGCGATCTGCGCGTCGTCGCCGACGACGTGCAGTTCGCCATGCGCGAGACCGGCTTGGGCCTGGTCCCCGACCTGGGCGGCACCAAGCCGTTGACCGAACTCGTCGGCTACGCACGGGCCCTGGAGATCTGCGCCACCGGTCGCTTCGTCCACGCCGAGGAGGCCGTGCGCACCGGCCTGGCCAACATCGCCGTCACGGCCGACGCCCTCGACGCCACCGTCCAGGACCTCGCCGCCGCCCTGCTGGCCGCGCCCCGCGACGCCGTGATCGAGACCAAGGCTCTGCTCCGCCAGGCTTCCGGCCGCACCTACGAGGAGCAGCGCACCGCCGAACGGGCCGCGCAGGGCCGCCGGCTGCGAGACCTCGCGGGCGTCGGGGATTGACATCCTCTCCCCCCTTGGGGGGAGATTCCCGCCTACCGCGCTGGTGAAGGCTGCGGTGTCGGGTGGGTTCCTGTTTCGCTGCGCGGTGCCGGGACGGGTCCCGGTCTTATCTGCGCTCCACAGGCTGTCACCGCCAGTCCGGCGGCCTTGGCGACGTTGACCGCCGCGTTGATGTCCCGGTCCAGGACGGCCCCGCACGCCTGGCACGTCCACACACGGATGTGCAGCGGCTTGGGGCCGTCCTTCACGCCGCACTGCGAGCACACCTGGCTGGTGGGTTCGAAGCGGCCGATCCGGATGAGTTCCCGCCCGTACCGGGCGGCCTTGTACTCCAGCATGGCCACGAACGCCGACCATCCGGCATCGTGGACGGACTTGGCCAGGCGCGTGCGGGCGAGTCCCTTCACCGCCAGGTCCTCCACCGCGACCGCTTGGTTCTCGCGGATCAGCCTCGTGGAGGGCCGGTGAGGGAACTCGCGGCGCGCGTCCGCGACCCGGGCGTGCGCCCCCGCGACACGAACCCTGGCCCTGTCCCGGTTCCTGGAACCCTTCTCCTTACGGGACAGGACACGCTGCGCCTTCTTCAGCCGCTTCTCCGCCCGGCGCGGGAACCGGGGGTTGTCGATCTTCGTGCCGTCGGACAGGACCGCGAAGTGCCCCAGCCCGAGGTCGATGCCCACCGCGGGCGTTGTCTGCGGCAGCACATCGTCCGGGCCGGTCTCGACGACGAAAGAGGCGAGGTCAGAACGGGCCAAGGATTCGCTTCACCACCGGGCTGAATCCCGATGCACTGCGAATAGACCCGGTAGCGGCCGGACCCGGTCACCGGCGCGCCCCCGGCAGTCCGCCGCAGGGCGCGATGTCGGTGACCACGACGGTGGTGACGCCCCCTGTCACGGCCGTCACCGCCGTGGCGACCGCACGCGCGACGTCCCGTGCGCGATGTCCCGCGCCGACCGCGACCTGCACCCTGGCGGGGTGGGCCTGCCCGCCCAGCCGCGCGGTGAGCCGGGCGACCCCGGGCACCGCGGCGGCCGCCCTTCGTGCCGTGGTGCTTCCCGGTGCCGTGGCGTCGACCGTCGTGGCGTCCGCCGTCGTGTCGTCCGCCTCGGCGGAGGAAGCGGCCGAAGGCGCCGACACCGCTTCCTGCCCGGCCGGTTGGGGTGCGTCGGAGTCCAGCAGCCCGCTGACGGTCAGATCGACCGCCGCGGGTTCCAGCCCGACGCCGTGCTCCGCGGCCTCCCACAGCGCGTCACGCAACCGCCGCACCGAATCCGGCAGGGGCAGTTCGAGTGTGGCCTCGAACACGGCCTCGATCCGCAGCGGCAGCCGTGCCAGCGCGCCCGGTGGCGCCGACTCCGGTACGGGCGCCGCCGCTTGGGCCGGTCCCGCGGCACCGATGCGCAGCCGCCCGAGCCGTACCCCCGGTACCCGCGCGGCCGCCGCCCGCAGCACCGCCGCCGCTGCGCTCTCGGTGACCCACAGTGTGTCCCCGGCGTCCCCCAGCGGCAGGACCCGGCCGAGCCCGAGTTGCCGGCGCACCGCCTGCGCCAGCCGGTCCGCGGTCATCGGCCCTCGCCTCCCTCCACCCCAGGGCGTACGCCGGTGCGCCGCCGTCCTCGCCCGGTCGCCGCATCCTCACGGCGTGACGGGGCATGCCCACATAGTGTGGTGCACGGAGCAGCCCGAACCGCTCCCGCCATCGGAAGGTCGAAGGGACGAGGTGGGATGACCGAGACCGTGCAGCAGGGCGAGGGCAGGGGAAGGACACTGGAGAAGGGCACCAGCCCGGGCACTTCGGCGACCGGCCGCAAGGTGCCGCTCGGCGACCCCGCGACCCGCGGCCGGACCACGATCGCGGACGGGGTGGTGGAGAAGATCGCCGGTCTCGCGGCCCGCGACGTGGAAGGCGTGCACGCTCTCGGCGCCGGGATCCCGCGCGGCTTCGGCGCGGTGCGCGACCGGGTGCCCGTAGGAAAGTCCGGCACCCGCGGGGTGCGGGCGGAGGTCGGCGAGGTGCAGGCCGCGCTCGACCTCGACATCGTCGTCGACTACGGCGTGTCCATCGTGCTGGTCGCCCACGCCGTCCGGGAGAACGTGATCGTCGCCGTCGAGCGGATGACCGGCCTGGAGGTCGTCGAGGTCAACATCGCCGTAGGGGACGTCAAACTGCCCGACGACACGGACGACGACGACCAGGAGCAGCGGGTCCAGTGACATCGGCGCCGGACAACGGCCGCAGCACAGGGAGCGGACCATGAACATGGCCCTGATCGGACTGATCGTCGGGATGGCGCTCGGCTTCGCCGGGTACTTCGGCGGCTTCGCCGCCTTCCTGCTGGTGGCGGCGCTCGGCGCCGTCGGGTTTTTGGTCGGCCGGTACTTCGACGGCGACCTGGAGCCCGGTGAGTTCTTCCGTACCCGCGACCGGCGGCGGTGAGGCGGCCTCATGACGACCGCGGAGCCGGCCCGGACGTCCGCCGTTCCGCTCCTCGCCCCCGCCGAGCGCGGCTCGTTGCGCATCGCCGACCGCGTCCCGGCGAAGATCGCCGCGCAGGCCGCCCGCGAGACGCTCGCCGGCGCGCCCGGCCAGGAGCACGTGCCGCGCGGCGCGTTCCCGCGGGCCAGTGTCTCCGTCCACCGCGACCGGATGCATGTGCGCCTGTCCGTCGAACTCGGCTACCCGGTCGACATCGCCGCGGTGAGCCGTGCGGTGCGGCGCCATGTCGCGGAACGGGCCGAGGAGTTGACCGGGATCGTGGTCCAGGGGGTGGTCGTGGAGGTGGAACGGCTGCACTCGCAGCCCTCGCACGCGGCCGAGGAGGGCAGGGTGCGATGAGTGACACCGCGCGGACGCGCGAGCCCGAGGCGGTCGTGGCGGCGTCCCCCCGGGTACGGCGCTTCTGGTCCCCGCGCCGCGTGCCCGCCGCCGTCATCGCGTTCGTGGTGCTGGCGCTCGCCGGTGTGCTGCTCTACGACGTCGCCGCGGTCCGCGCCGGACGGTCCGCCATGGCCTGGCGCAAGTGGCTCGCGGACGACCTCGCCGCCCGCCCCGTCGACGATCCGTGGATCCTCGCCGCAGGCTCCGTCGCGGTCGTTCTCGGGCTGTGGCTGATCGTGCTCGCCACGACGCCGGGGATGCGCGACGTGCTGCCGATGCGCCCCGGAACGGCCGGTGTCCGGGCCGGAATCGACCGGCACGCGGCCGAACTCGCCCTGCGGGACCGCGCGGTGGAGGTGCCTGGGGTGCGATTCGCCCAGGTCGCCGTGGGCCGCCGGGCGGCGGCCGTCCGGGCCGAAGTGGCCTTCCGGGAGACCGCGGAGGTGCGGGCCGACCTGGAGACCGCTCTCGCCGCGGCCCTCGACGAGCTGGGGCTGCACCGCCCGCTCGCGCTGTCGCTGCACGTACGCCGCATGGAAACGGGGTGAGCGCGGTGCGCTCCACGGTCAACCGCGTCCTGCTCGCCCTCGCCGGCCTGGTGCTGCTCCTCGCGGGAGTCACCGTGCTGGGCGCCGGGGCCGGCCTGCTGGACCGGCCCTGGACGGGTCCTCACGACGTCCTGCTCGCCGCGGGCGACCGCGCCCGGTACGCCGGCACCTCCTGGTGGTGGCCGGTCGTCCTGACGGCCCTGTCGCTGATCGTGCTCGCCGCGCTGTGGTGGCTGCTCGCCCAGCCGCGGGAGCGACGGCTGCGTCGGCTCGCCGTCGACGCGGACGACGAGGGCGGGGCGGTCCTGCGCGGCCGCGCCCTGGAGGAGGTCATCGCCGCGGACGCCGCCGAACTGCCGGGCGTCGACCACGCCGTCGCCACCATCGCCGGTACCCCCACCGCCCCAACGGCCCGTCTCCTGCTCGCCCTCGCCCCTCACGCCGTCCCCGGCGCCGTGCTGGCCGAGCTCGACGGTGCGGTCCTGCGCCGGGCGCGCACCTCGGCCGGACTGCCCGCCCTGCCCGCCGAGGCCCGGCTGCGCGCCGTCAGCCACCGCGCCACCCGGGTCAGCTGAACCACCGGGGGCCGTCGCTCAGTACTCGCCACGGGCGCCGCCGTCGACCGGCACCATCAGCCCCGTCAGGTACGAGGCAGCGGGCGACATCAAGAACGCGGCCGTGCGGCCGAACTCCTCAGGGGTGCCGTAGCGCCGCAGGGCGATGCGCTCGCTCAGGCGGGCGCGGGCGGCCCCGGGATCGTCGGTGAGGGCGTCGAGTTCGCGGACCCGGTCGGTGTCGATCCGCGCGGGGAGCAGCCCCACGACGCGGATGCCGCGCGGGCCGAGCTGGTTGGCGAGGTCCTTGGCGTGGCCCGCCAGGCCCGGCCGCAGGCCGTTGGAGATCGCCAGGCCCGGAATCGGCTCGTACACGGACCCGGAGAGCACGAAGCCGATCACCCCGCCCTCGCCCAGCTCCTCCGCGGCCGCGCGCGCCAGCCGCACCGCGCCCAGGTAGACCGACTCGAAGGCCGTGCGCCACTGGTCGTCGCCGATGACGTCCGCGGTGCCCGCGGCCGGCCCGCCGACGCTGATCAGCATCCCGTCCAGTCGCCCGAAGTCGCGCCGCGCCGCCGTGATCAGCCGCTCCGGCGCCTGCGGGTCGGCGTTGTCGGCGATGACCCCGATCGCGTTCCCGAAGCCGCCCAGTGCCGCGACGGCGTCCGCCACCGGCTTCTCGCCGCGACCGCTCACGACCACCTTCGCGCCGTCCGCGACCAGTTCGCGGGCGGCGGCGAAGCCCAGCCCGCGGCTGGCGCCGGTGACGATGTACACCCGATCCCTCAGCCCAAGGTCCATGATCGCTATCGTGCCCCTTCCGTACCGGACAGCGTGAGTGCCGTGTTGACGAGCCCGATGTGGCTGAACGCCTGTGGGAAATTGCCCAGTTGGCGTTTCCCCACCGGGTCCCACTCCTCCGCGAGCAGGCCCACGTCGTTGCACAGCCCCAGCAGCCGCTCGAAGAGTGCGCGGGCCTCGTCGCGGCGGCCCGTGCGGTGCAGGGCGTCCGCGAGCCAGAACGAGCAGGCCAGGAAGGCGCCCTCACTGCCGGGCAGACCGTCCACACTGCTCTCCTCCAGGGTGTAGCGGCGGACGAAGCCGCCGTGGTCCAGCTCCGTGCGCACGGCCTCGACGGTGCCGATCACCCGGTGGTCGGTCACCGGGAGGAAACCCACCTGGGGGATGAGCAGGGTCGCGGCGTCCAGTTCCTGCGAGCCGTAGTACTGCGTGAAGGTGTTGCGCTCCCTGTCGAAGCCCTTGCGGCACACCTCACGGTGCACCTCGTCGCGCATCGCACGCCAGGCCGCCGCATTGCCGGACAGCTGCGGCCGGACCTCCAGCGTGCGGACCGCACGGTCGGCCGCCACCCAGGCCATCACCTTGGAGTGGACGAAGTGCTGCCGCTCGCCCCGCACCTCCCACAGACCCTCGTCGGGCCGGCGCCACGCCGACTCCAGGAAGTTCATCAGCGCGTGCTGCACCGCCCAGGCGTGCGGCTCGTCCTGCATGCCGCGGGTGCGGGCGAGGAAGAGCGAGTCCAGGACCTCGCCGTAGACGTCCAGTTGCAACTGCGTCGCGGCGGCGTTGCCGACGCGCACCGGCAGCGACGCCTCGTAGCCGTCCAGCCACCCCAGTTCCTGCTCGGGCAGCCGCCGTTCGCCCGCGATCCCGTACATGATCTGCAGATCCGCGGGGTCGCCGGCGACGGCGCGCAGCAGCCAGTCGCGCCAGCGGTACGCCTCCTTGAGGTAGCCGGTGGCGACCAGCACATTGAGGGTCAGCGTCGCGTCGCGCAGCCAGCAGAAGCGGTAGTCCCAGTTGCGCACGCCCCGGATCTCCTCGGGCAGCGAGGTCGTGGCCGCCGCGACGATGCCGCCGCTGGGTGCGTACGTCAGCGCCTTGAGGGTGATCAGCGAGCGCAGCACGGCATCCCGCCAGGGGCCGTCGTACCGGCACTGGGCCGACCAGGTCTCCCAGTCCCGCACACTCTGCCGCAGCGCCTCGTAGGGGTCGATCGCCCGGGGCCGCCGCTCGTGCGAGGAGTGCCAGGTGAGGGTGAAGGCGAACTGCTCGCCCGGGGAGACGGCGAAGTCCGCGTGGGTCGCGAAGTTCCTGCCGTACATGTGGACCGGCGGCTCGCTGCGCAGCCACACCGAGTCGGGGCCGGCGATGGCGATCCGGTGCCCTTCGCTGCGGCGCATCCACGGCACGACGTGCCCGTAGTCGAAGCGCAGTCGCAATTCACTGGTCATGGGGACGCTGCCGGACACGCCCTCGACGATGCGGATCACATCGGGCGCACGGTCCCGCTGCGGCATGAAGTCGATCACCTTGGCGGTGCCGGAAGGGGTCTCCCAGACACTTTCGAGCACCAGGGTGTCGCCCTGGTAGGCGCGACGTGTGCAGGGCTCGTCGGAGGGCGCGGACGCGGGGGCGATGCGCCAGTTGCCGTTGTCGTGGCCGCCGAGGAGGGCGGCGAAGCAGGCGCCGGAGTCGAAGCGGGGCAGGCAGAGCCAGTCGATGGAGCCGTTCTTGCCGACCAGTGCGACCGTCTGCAGGTCGCCGATGATCGCGTAGTCCTCGATAGGTCCCGCCACGGTTCCGCCTCCGCGCTCGGCCCCCCTTAGAGAGTGCCCCGCGGCCTACGGGGACGCGACCGCAGCGACGGCCTGGCCGGGCGTGTCCCCTTCCGGGGAGTCGCCGGCGGATTCCGCGCCGGGCCCCTCCCCGGGGCCGCCCGCGACCTCTTGGACGGTCTCCTGCGCCGCGAGCCGCTCCTTGCGCTCCCGGCGCACCAGGATGACCCAGCCGACCGGCACCATGGCGGTGAACAGCCACCACTGGATGGCGTAGCCCATGTGCATGCCGATGCTGCTGTGGTCCGGCTCCGGAATCAGCTCCGGCTGGTGCCCCGCGGGCTTCGGCGAGGTGGCGGACAGCTCCATGTAACCGCCTACCGGCTTCTCGCCGGCCGGCAGGTCCTTGGCGACCAGCCCGCTGTTGATCAGCATGATCATGCGGTCGGGGAGTCCGCCCTTGTTCCTGATCCCGGTCTCGGAGGTGGTCTCGTCGGGGCGAAGCCGTCCCGTGACGCTGACCTCACCGGAGGGCGCGGCGGGGATCCTCGGGAGCTTCGTGAGGTTGCCGCCGGCCGCGATCCAGCCCCGGTTGACCAGCACCGCGCGGCCGTCGGCCATGACCAGGGGGGTGATGACGTGGTACCCGATGCTGTCCCCGTCGGCGGCGGTGCGCTGGCGGGCGACGACCTCGTGAGCGGTGTCGTAGCGGCCGGTCGCGGTGACCGTCCGGTAGATGTCCTTCTTCGGGACGACCGCCCCCGGGCCGGTCAGCGACTCCACGGCGAGGGGGGCCGCCTTGAGGTTGTGCGAGATCAGGTGGTTGTTCGCCACCCGGCGCTCGTGCCGGTGCAACTGCCAGAAGCCCAGCCGCACCATGGTGGGCATCATCAGCAGTCCGACGAGGGTGAGGATCACCCACTGGCGGGACAACAGGAAGCGGTACACCCCATGACCGTACAACTCGGTCGTGGGGCGCTTTCCGCAGGGGTCGGACGCCGCGGCGCCCTCGCCCGTGGCCGCCCGCCGGCCGCCATCAGTTACGGGAGGCGGCAGACCCGACACGGTCGACGATGCCGGTACGGCCCTCGGCCTTGGCGCAGTGCCCGCCGCAGTACCAGTGGCCGTCCACCTCCACGCCGTGGCCGACGATCCGGACACGGCAGTGTTCGCAGATGGGGGCCATCCGGTGGATGGCGCACTCGAAGCTGTCGAAGACGTGCACGGCCCCCTGGGCGTGCACCTCGAAGCTCATGACGTAGTCGTTGCCGCAGACTTCACATCGGGCCATGAGGCCCAGAGTGCGGGTGGGGCGGGGGAGCGGCAATCGCAGGGCGGGTGCGTCGGCCCGGCACCACCCGAACGGCTGCCGCGGGCGGCCTCAGCCGTGCACGTCGGGCGCCGGGGCGACGTCCCTGAGCAGTTCGGCGAAGCGCCGCTCGTCGATGACGGGGGTGCCCATCTGCTGGGCCCGCACCGTCTTGCCGGTCGGCGAACCCGGGTCGTTGGCGACCAGCACGCTGGTGAGCCTGCTGACGCTGGACGACACGTGCAGTCCGGCCTCGGTCGCCCGGTCCTCCAGTAGTTCGCGGTCGACGTTCGTGTCCCCCGAAAAGGCGACCCGCATCCCCTGGATCAGCGGGCCGTCCTGCTCCAGCCGCCCGGGATTTGGGTAGGGGCAGGCGGGCCGCCTCCGGCTGGTCCGCCAGCTCATGGGCCGGTACGTGGAGCGGTAACCGGCGGCCACCGACCGCGGTTCGGCGGCGGTGTCGATCCACTCAGTGAGCGGGCGGCAGGCGTGCAGCGGCAGCCGCAGGCCCCCGGCCGCCGCCTGGTGCAGGCTGGGGCGGAAGACCTCGGCCAGGACGCGGGCGTCGTCCAGGGCGTGGTGGGCGCGCTGCTGCACGACGCCGTAGTGCGCGGCCAGCGACACCAGTTTGTGGTTGGGCAGCGGCAGGCCCAGCTCCTTGGACAGCACAATGGTGCACAGCCGGTGCTCCACCGGCGCGATGGTCCGGGCGCGGGCGAACTCCCTGGACAGCATCGACCAGTCGAAGACCGCGTTGTGGGCGACGAAGACGCGCCCCGCCAGCCGGGCGGCGAGTTCCTCCGCGATCTCGCCGAACAGGGGAGCGTCGGCCAGCATGTCGGAGGTCAGGCCGTGGATCCACACCGGGCCCGGGTCCCGCTGCGGGTTGACGGGGGAGTACCAGTGGTCCTGCACCTCGCCGCGCGCGTCCAGCCGGTAGACGGCGGCGGAGACTATCCGGTCGTCGCGGCCGAGCCCGGTGGTCTCGACGTCCACGACGGCGTACCCGTCGGGGTAGGCCTCGGGCCACGGTGGCTGCGGAAGCTGGGACGCGTGCATGGTGGAACACAATACGGGCGGCCACCGACAGTCCTGACCGGCCCCGTCCGGTCCCGCCCCGGTCAATGGCGGCAGGACGGGCCGGAAGCGGGCCCCGCTGCGGGCGTATGTCGGGTGTCCCCGGGGCGATCGCGCCGGTGGGGGCGCGACTCCGCCCGGAACTGACGGATCATCAGTTCGTGTGCTGGGTGCCGCGCAATCCAACGGCACGGCAGGCCTGTTGGGACGGGCAGCCTCATGCCGTCGCGGGCCGAGGTGCGGGAGACCGGCGGCCCGGGACAATACCGATGGGTAACGACATCTGTTCGCCGGGCGCCGGGCGGCCCTATGGTTCCGCCATGCCGCAACTGCCCGATGCCGTGATGTGGTCGATACCCGCATTCGTGCTGCTCACCGTCCTGGAAGTGATCAGCTACCGGATCCACCCGGACGAGGACTCCGCCGGGTACGGCGCCAAGGACACCGCGACCAGTCTGTCGATGGGACTCGGCAGCCTCTTCTTCGACTTCCTGTGGAAGTTCCCGATCGTCGCGATCTACACCGGGGTGTACGCCCTCACCCCGCTCCGCGTGCCCGTCATCTGGTGGACGATTCCGCTGATGCTGCTGGCCCAGGACTTCCTCTACTACTGGCAGCACCGCGGGCACCACGTGATCCGCGTCCTGTGGGCGTGCCACGTCATCCACCACTCCAGCCGGAAGTTCAACCTCTCCACCGCGCTGCGCCAGCCCTGGACGAGCCTGACGTCCTGGCCGTTCTACATCCCGCTGATCGCTTGCGGTGTGCATCCGGCGGCACTCGCCTTCTGCTCCTCCCTCAACCTCGTCTACCAGTTCGGCATCCACACCGAGCGCATCGGGAAGCTGCCGCGCCCCGTCGAGTTCGTCCTCAACACCCCGTCCCACCACCGGGTGCACCACGCCTCGCAGGGCGGCTACCTGGACCGCAACTTCGGCGGCATCCTGATTCTGTGGGACCGGTTCTTCGGGTCGTTCGCCGCCGAGGCCGAGCGGCCGCTGTACGGCCTCACGAAGAACATCGCCACCTTCAACCCGCTGCGCGTGGCCACCCACGAGTACGCCGCCATCGCCCGCGATGTCGCCGCCGCCCGCACCTGGCGCGCCCGGGCCGGCCACCTGCTGCGCGGGCCCGGCTGGTCCCCGCGGCCCGAGGGCCCGGCGTGACCGCGCACCGGGAGGCCGTGCCCGCGGACGGCTCCTCCCCTCGGATTTCTGGTGACTTGCGGGCCCCTGGTGCGGCCCGCGCGGCCCGCGCGGCCCTCGCGGCGTTCGTCGCCGTCGCCGCCGCCCATCTGGCGGCGCTGTCGGTGTTGCCGGAGGGGGCGGGCACCGTGGAGGACGTCACCAAGGCGCTGCTGATGCCCTCGCTGGCGGCCTGGGCTGCGCTGCGGGGCGGCCCCCGCACATTGGTTGCGGCGCTCCTGCTGGGCTGCGCCGGCGATGTGCTCCTCCAGTTCGGCGGGGACACGGCGTTCCTCGCCGGTATGGGCTGCTTCGCGGCCGGCCACGTCTGCTACCTCACACTCATGGCGCGGCGCGGGG
Organism: Streptomyces sp. RLA123; assembly: GCF_056270165.1. NCBI lineage: Bacteria > Bacillati > Actinomycetota > Actinomycetes > Kitasatosporales > Streptomycetaceae > Streptomyces > Streptomyces sp. RLA123. The sequence continues at coordinate 6,070,892 of NZ_JBWDOR010000003.1, forward strand.
CGTTCTCCGTCCCCGGCCGGACACGGTGGGCGGCGGCCGGATACACGCTGGTGTGGCTCGCCGCGATCATCGTGCTGTGGCCCGGTCTGCCGTCCGCTCTGCGTGTCCCCGTCGCCCTCTACAGCCTGCTGCTGACGGCGGTCGCGGCCGGCGGCGCGGGGCTCGGCACTGCCGCCGCGGCGGTCGGCGGCGGGCTGTTCCTGCTCTCGGACACCCTCATCGCGACCCGGCTGGCCGGGCTGCCGCAGCCGCCCGCCGCCGGTTTCTGGATCATGCTCACGTACATCGCGGCGCAGTTCCTCCTCGCGGCCGGACTGTACGGTGGTACGTCTCCACTCGTACGAACAGCTAGGACGACTTCCGTATGCGCGCCACCGTGATCCACGCCCCCCACGACATCCGCGTGGAGGAGGTGCCCGATCCGGTCGTCCGGCAGCCCACGGACGCCGTCGTGCGCGTGGTGCTGGCCTGCATCTGCGGCAGCGACCTGTGGGCCTACCGCGGTGTCGCGGCGCGGCAGCCGGGGCAGCGCATCGGGCACGAGTTCCTCGGCGTGGTCGAGGAGACCGGCTCCGAGGTGTCCGGGCTGAAGCGGGGCGACCTGGTGGTCTCCCCGTTCGTCTGGTCCGACGGCGTCTGCGCGTACTGCGCCGACGGCCTCACCACCTCGTGCACCGAGGGCGGGTTCTGGGGCCAGGTCGGCTCGGACGGCGGCCAGGGCGAGGCCGTGCGCGTGCCGTTCGCGGACGCCACCTTGGTGCGGCTGCCCGCCGAGGCGCTGTCCGACGAGCGCCTGCTGACCGGTCTGCTGACCCTCTCCGACGTGCTGGGCACCGGTCACCACGCGGCGGTCGGGGCGGGGGTCCGGCCCGGCTCCACCGTGGCGGTCGTCGGTGACGGCGCGGTGGGCCTGTGCGGCGTGCTGGCCGCGCGGCGGCTCGGCGCCGAGCGCATCATCGCGCTCGGCCGGCACGAGGCGCGCACCGCCGTGGCCCGCTCCTTCGGGGCCACCGACGTGGTCGCCGAGCGCGGCGACGCGGCTGTCGCCGCGGTCCGCGAACTCACCGGCGGCCAGGGCGCGCACGCGGTGATCGAGGCCGTCGGCACCGAGCAGTCCATGCGCACCGCGGTCGCGATCACGCGCGACGGCGGCGCCATCGGCTACGTCGGCGTCCCCCACGGCAGCGGCACCGGCCTGGACCTGAGCGACATGTTCGACCGCAATATCGCCCTGCGCGGCGGGGTCGCCCCCGTTCGCACCTACATTCCCGAACTGCTGCCGGACGTGCTGGACGGCACGATCGACCCGTCCCCGGTCTTCGACCTGACGGTCGGTCTGGACGGCGTCCCCGGCGGCTACAAGGCGATGGACGAACGCACCGCCCTCAAGGCCCTGGTGAAGGCCTGAGAGCGGTGCGCCGGTGCCTTGGGCGCGCCGTCACTCGGTGACGGCGTCCAGGGCGTCCACGATGCCGTAGCCGTAGAAGCTGTTGACGTGCCGCCCGCCGGTGCAGGTGGCATCCTGCACGCCGTTGCCGTCGGGGTCGTACAGGCCCGTCGGACAGCCGGGGTTGTCGGCCTGCGCCTTGAGCATCCACTGCAACTGCTCGGGTGAGGCGTGCCGGTGGGTGCTCTTCAGCAGCGCGGCGACGCCCGCCACGTGCGGCGAGGCCATCGACGTTCCCTGGAGGTAGCCGTAGGTGTTGCCGGGCAGCGTCGACAGGATGCGGCCGTTCTTGGACGGGGTGCTCGGGATCTGGAAGCGGTCGCCACCGGGGGCGGCGACGTCGACGACACCGAGGCCGTAACTGGAGTAGTACGACTTCAGGTTCTGCACGCCGGTCGCTGAGACGGTGACGACGCCCGGCAGTTGGGTCGGGATGTCCCAGCAGACGTGCGGGTCGACGGTCCGGGTGACCGGGGTGGTGTCGTCGGGGCTGGTGGTGTCCACGATGGCGTCGGAGTCGAGGTCGTGGTTGGAGTTGCCCGCGGAGGCGATGTTCAGCACGCCCTTGTCATGGGAGTACCGGGCGGCCCGGTCGACCGCGTCGACGATGGCCCGCTGGTCGGGGTCGTCGAGGCAGTTGTAGAGCCAAGGGTCGATGTAGTAGCTGTTGTTGGTGATCTCGACGCTGTTCTCGGCGGCGAAGACGAAGGCGCAGACCACGCTCTCCGGGTAGAAGAGCTGCGTGACGGGGTCGGCCACCTTGATGGAGGCGACCCGCACACCCGGGGCCACACCGGCGACGCCGATGCCGTTGCGCGCTGCGGCGATCTCGCCCGCCACATGGGTGCCGTGGTAGGCGTCGGGGCTGTACGGACGCCAGGCGCCGGGGCTGGTGTCGGCCACGCCGCCCACGCAGTTGGCGGACTGCTTGGCCGAGAAGTTGGCCGTGAGGTCGGGGTGGGTGTCGTCGACGCCGGTGTCGATGACGGCGACGGTGACATGCCGGTCCCCGGGGTCGATCCTCGCCGCCTTGTCGGCGCCGATGGCCGCCAGGTCCCACTGGTCCGCCTCCAGCGGCTCCTGACCGGGTGCCGCCTTGGACCGGGCCTCGGCGGCCTCGGCCGCGGTGAGCTTCTCCGGGGCGCCCAGTTCGGTCGTGGAGGCGGTGGAGAGCGCCGCGGTGCGGGTGGCGCCCGCCGACTCCACGCCGCGCACCTTGCGCATGGCGCCGGCGAAGCCGGGATTCGCCGAGTGGACGACGATCACGCCGATCTTCTTGTACGTCGTGACGATGTCACCGCCGTTGCGGTCGATCGCCTGCTGGACGTCCTTGATGGTTCCGCTGTTGGTCCGGGTGGTGTTGACCACGTACGACAGCGACGGGCCGTCGGCGTGGGCGGTGCTGCCGCCCGAGGCGGTGACGGCGGCGGCAGCCGAGGCGGCGTTCGGCAGGAACGCGAGAGCACCCGCCAGCACCATGCCGATGGGTATCGCGAGAGCGCGGCGCCGACCTGGCAGGGGAGCCATGGGATCTCCAATCGTCCGACTACCCGTCACCGCGGCGGGTTGCCGCCGGACGGGTACATGACGAGGGAACCTAGCGCCGTCCCGAGCACACCTTCAATGCGTTTGCGAGGAAAGCTCGGATTCTGATTGGTAAGGACCTGACAATTTTCAACCACCGACCCCTGTTGAAGCCCATGGCCACGCCTTTACCATGCGCGGGTCCGATCTTTGCGTGACGTAGCTCACGTCGGCTCGCGTCGCGTGCTCGTGTCTGCCCAGCCCCGCCCCCACAGGAGGCATCGTGGATTCCGCACGACAGTCGGCTACCTCCGGTCCGCCGTCAGCGGCCTCGTACGCCGAGGTGCAGGCGAGCGCGGAGTTCGCCCAACTGCGCCGCTCGCACCGCTCGTTCGCCTTCCCGCTCACCATCGCGTTCATCACCTGGTACCTGCTGTACGTCCTGCTGTCGAACTACGCGGGCGGCTTCATGGACACCAAGGTGGTGGGCCACATCAATGTCGCCCTCGTCTTCGGGCTCGCCCAGTTCGCCACCACCTTCGGTATCGCCGTCTGGTACTCGCGCCACGCGAACTCCAAGCTCGACCCGCACTCCGACGCCATCAGGGCGCGCATGGAGGGCAGCCACGACACCACCGGTGAGACCGAGAGCACGGAGGCCTCCGCATGACCGCGTCGCACACCATGGGAGCCCAGGTCCTCGCGGCCGGGGCCAGCGACCACCGGACGCTGATCATCAGCCTCTTCTCGGTGTTCGTCGTGGCGACCCTCGCCATCACCGTCTGGGCCGGCCGCCAGACCAAGGACGCCACCGACTTCTACGCCGGCGGCCGCTCCTTCAGCGGCTTCCAGAACGGCCTCGCCATCTCCGGCGACTACATGTCGGCGGCCTCGTTCCTCGGCATCGCCGGCTCCATAGCCCTCGTCGGCTACGACGGCTTCCTCTACTCGATCGGCTTCCTCGTCGCCTGGCTGGTGGCGCTGCTGCTGGTCGCCGAACCGCTGCGCAACTCCGGCCGGTTCACCATGGCCGACGCCCTGGCCTTCCGGCTCCGCCAGCGTCCCGTGCGCACCGCGGCGGGCATCTCGACCATCGTCGTCAGCATCTTCTACCTGCTGGCGCAGATGGTCGGCGCGGGCGCCCTGGTGGCCCTGCTGCTCGGCATCACCGGTGAGGGCCCGCGGCGGCTGATCGTCGTCCTCGTCGGCGTCGTCATGGTGCTGTACGTGACGATCGGCGGCATGAAGGGCACCACCTGGGTGCAGATGGTCAAGGCGGTGCTGCTGATCGGCGGCACCCTGCTGATCACCATCCTGGTCTTCAGCAAGTTCCACTGGAACCTGTCCTCGCTGCTCGGCGCGGCGGCGGAGAAGAGCGGAAAGGGCTCGGCCTTCCTGGAGCCGGGCCTGAAGTACGGCGTCACCGCGACCTCGAAGATCGACTTCATCTCGCTGGGCCTGGCCCTCGTGCTCGGCACCGCCGGACTGCCGCACATCCTGATCCGCTTCTACACCGTCCCCACGGCCCGGGCCGCCCGTACGTCGGTCAACTGGGCGATCGGCATCATCGGTTGCTTCTACCTGATGACCATCGCGCTGGGCTTCGGTGCCGCCGCCCTGCTCACCCCGGAGACCATCACCACCTCCAACGCGGCGGGCAACACCGCGGCACCGCTGCTGGCCCAGGAGATCGGCGGCGGCGCCGGCTCCACGGGCGGCGCCATCCTCCTCGCGGTGATCTCGGCGGTCGCCTTCGCCACCATCCTGGCCGTGGTCGCGGGGCTCACGCTCGCCTCCTCGTCCTCCTTCGCGCACGACCTGTACGCCAACGTCATCCGCAAGGGGACGGCGAGCGAGAAGGAGGAGGTCGCCGCGGCCAAGATCGCGGCCGTGGCCATCGGGGCCGTCGCCATCCTGCTCGGCATCTTCGCGGGCAAGCTCAACATCGCCTTCCTGGTCGCCCTGGCCTTCGCCGTCGCGGCCTCCGCGAACCTGCCGACGCTGCTCTACAGCCTGTTCTGGAAGCGCTTCAACACCAGCGGCGCGCTGTGGAGCATCTACGGCGGCCTGATCACCTCCGTGGTCCTGGTGGTCTTCTCGCCGGTCGTGTCCGGCAAGGCGACCGCCATGTTCCCCGGCGAGGACTTCCACTGGTTCCCGCTGGACAACCCGGGCATCGTCTCCATCCCCGTCGGTTTCCTGTTCGGCATTCTGGGCACGCTCCTGTCCAAGCCCGAACCGGACGCCGACAGCAAGTACGCGGAGCTGGAGGTCCGCTCCCTTACCGGAGCCGGAGCCCACTAAACAGACTGTTGAACGTCAGTGCCGTCCCGTAGGCTGCGAAGTAACGGGACGGCACTGCCGTACCACCGACCCCACCGCAGGAGGGAGGCGCGCCGTGCTGCTGGACACCTACGGCCGGATCGCCACTGACCTGCGGGTTTCCCTGACCGACCGGTGCAATCTGCGCTGCACGTACTGCATGCCGGAAGAAGGGCTCCAGTGGCTCGGGAAGCCCGAGCTGCTCACCGACGACGAGATCGTCCGGCTGGTGCGCATCGCCGTCACGCTGCTGGGGGTCGAGGACGTCCGCTTCACCGGCGGCGAGCCGCTCTTGCGCCCCGGGCTCGTCGGCATCGTCGAGCGCTGCGCCGCACTCGAACCGCGCCCCAGGCTCTCCCTCACCACCAACGGCGTCGGCCTCGAGCGCACGGCCGCCGCCCTGCACGCCGCCGGACTGAACCGGGCCAACGTCTCCCTGGACACCCTGCGCCCCGAGGTCTTCCAGGCGCTGACCCGCCGCAAGCGGCACCATGACGTCCTGCGCGGTCTTGAGGCCGCCCGGGACGCGGGGCTGACCCCCGTCAAGGTCAACAGCGTGCTGATGCGGGGGGTCAACGACGACGAGGCCCCCGATCTCCTGGCCTGGGCCCTCGAAAACGGCTACGAGCTGCGCTTCATCGAGCAGATGCCGCTCGACGCCCAGCACGGCTGGCAGCGGGGAGACATGGTCACCGCCGAGGAGATCCTGGCGAGCCTGGCCACCCGCTTCGCCCTCACCCCCGAGCCCGACGAGGCACGTGGGCACGCCCCCGCCGAACGCTGGCTGGTCGACGGCGGACCCGCACGGGTCGGCGTCATCGCCTCCGTGACCCGCCCCTTCTGCCGCGCCTGTGACCGCACCCGCCTCACCGCCGACGGCCAGATACGCAACTGCCTGTTCGCCCGGGAGGAGTCGGATCTGCGCGGCGCACTGCGCTCCGGCGGATCCGACGAGGAGATCGCCGCGTCGTGGAAGGTCGCGATGTGGGGCAAGAAGGCCGGCTCCGGCCTCGACGACCCCTCGTTCCTTCAGCCCGACCGCCCGATGTCAGCGATCGGCGGCTGAGCCCCGCCCGTCTGCCGCTTCCTGCCACTCCTCGAAGCGCACGACGTCCTTGAGGAACCCCCGCACACCCAGGAACGACGAAAGATGCTCGCGGTGCTCCTCGCACGCCAGCCAGGTCTTGCGGCGTTCCGGAGTGTGGAGCTTGGGGTTGTTCCAGGCGAGCACCCACACGGCGGGGGCCCGGCACCCCTTGGCGGAGCAGATCGGCGATTCGTTGGTCACGAACCCCATCCAAACATGGCGACGCCGGGCAGCCACGGGGGGAGCCGCCCGGCGTCGGTCCGTCGCTCCGACGGGGGATGCGGAGCGCGTACGCAGTATGCCATGCGGAAAGGCCCCCAGTGGAGTGGATCCCCATGATTGATCTGAGCTTTTCTTGAGCTTCCAGGGACCGGAAAAGGCTCAGCCGTGACCGGAGGAAGAGCGTCCGTCCGCTTCCGTCTCGGCCTCCGCGGGAAGCCGCTCCCGCCCCGGTCCCAGCGCCGGGTGGACGACCGGCGGGAGGTGCGAGGACGGCAGGTTGCGGGCGTTCTCACGACCCGCGTTGGCGAGCACCACGGCGATGTACGGCAGCACCAGCCCGGCGCCGAGTGCCACCCACGCCAACGGGGTCCACACATGCCACAGGACGACGGCCAGGATGAACGAAAGGGTGCGCACGGACATCGAGATGATGTAACGGCGCTGCCGGCCCCTGACGTCGTCGGTGAGTCCCGCAGCCGTCCCGGTGATCGTGAAGACCCCGGGATCACTGTGCTTCCGCATCACGTTCCACCGCCTGCTCGAAATGCCGGAAGCTCCCGGTTCCGGCCCACTCCACGTTACGCCGCGGGTCCGCCGCATTCGAGTGCGGGGGCGGTCTCCGGGTGAGACCGCGGGACCGCCGTACGGCGTATGGCGGAGCCCCGCATGCGACGTACCGCGGCCACGCACAGACTGACGGCATGAACTGGGTCTGGGCGATCATCGTCGGCATCGTGCTCGGCTTCCTCGCGAAGCTCCTCCTGCCGGGCAGGCAGGACATCCCCTGGTGGCTCACCATCATCTGCGGCATCCTCGGCGCGTTTCTGGGGAACGCGGTATCCGGCTGGCTCGGCGTCAAGCACACCTCGGGCATCGACTGGATCAGGCACGTACTGCAGATCCTGGGTGCCATCCTCATCGTGGCCGTGGTCACGCCGCTGTGGGCCTCGCTCCGCGGCAGACGGCAACGCACGGCCGTCTGAGCCCCGGCCGCCTCAGGGACGGTGCTGCCGCAGAAAAGCGGGCGGCACCCGGTCGGTGAGCCACACGCCGTTGGCGCTCACCCGGAAGACATGACCCGTCGCGGACAGCCCCGCGGCGTCCACCTCGAGCACCACAGGACGGCCGTGCCGCGCGCCCACGCGTACGGCCGTCTCCAGATCTGCCGACAGGTGCACATCCTGACGGGTCATCGGGCGCAGCCCCTCGGCCAGCACGAACGGCAGGGTCGTGCTCGCGGTGCCGTGGTAGAGCACGGCCGGCGGCTCGGCGGCGGCCAGACCGAGGTCGACCTCCACCGAGTGGCCCTGACTGGCGCGGATCCGCCGGCCGTCCTCCGAGTACGCGTACCGCTTCTTGTTGTTGCTCGCCACGACATGGTCGAGGTCGGCACGCGAGAAGCGCCGGCCCGCCCGGGCGGACGCGGCCATCAGTTCGTCCACGCCCACCCAGCCCCCCTCGTCGAGGGCGATCCCGATCGAACCCGGATCGTGCCGCAGCACGCGGGCCAGGAACTTCGAGACCTTGACCGTCTGCTTCTCGTCCATCGCCCACCCCTTGTCCCCGGTCAGACCCCCTGGCTGACCGAACTCATGTTGAAGTCCGGGATCCGCATCGCCGGGAAAGCGGCCCGGGTGAACCAGTCGCCCCACTCGCGCGGCAGCGTCCGCTCGGTGCGGCCCACCTCGGTGACCCGGCCCAGCAGGTCCACCGGCGACTCGTTGAACCGGAAGTTGTTCACGACACCGGTCACCTCGCCGCCCTCGACCAGGTAGACCCCGTCGCGGGTCAGCCCGGTCAGCAGCAGGGTGGCCGGGTCCACCTCGCGGATGTACCACAGGCAGGTCAGCAGCAGTCCGCGTTCGGTGTCCGCGACCATGTCGTCCAGTGAGCGCTTGCCGCCGCCGTCCAGGATCAGATTGCCCCCGACCGGCGCCGTCGGGAGGCCGGTCAGTCCCGCGCTGTGCCGGGTGGTGAACAGCCGGCGCAGCACGCCGTCGCGCAGCCAGTCGGTCGGCTCGACCGGCAGGCCGTTGTCGAAGACCGACGAGTCGTCCCCCGATGCGTGCGCGATGACGAACGGCGCCGACTCCAGGCCGGGTTCGTGAGGGTCGCTGCGCAGGGTCAGCGGCAGCTCCGACAGCCGCTCGCCGATCCGCGTGCCCCCGCCGGGCTTGCTGAAGACCGTCCGGCCCTCGGCTGCGTCCCGGGCCGCCGAGCTCCACTGCTGATAGATCACCAGATCCGCCACCGCCGACGGCGGCAGCAGCGTCTCGTAGCGCCCTGCGGGCAGGTCGATCCGGCGCTCGGCCCAGGCCAGCCGCTGTGCCAGGTCGGCGTCGAGTGCCGCCGGGTCGACGTCGGTGAAGTCGCGGGTGGCCGCGCCGGCCCACGCCGAGCGGGACATGTCCTGCGATTTGGCGTTGAGTTCGAGCGTGCCGCTGGGCTGGTCGTGGCGCAGTCGCAGGCCCGTCGAGGTGCCCAGGTAGGTGGAGGTGACGCTGTGCTGGGCGAAGCCGTACAGCCGCCGGCCGCCGGCCCGGGCGACGGCGAAGGACTCGCCGAGCGCCGGGGCGAAGGCCGCGAAGACCCCCGAGCCTGTCTCGGCGGGCGGCTCGGTGAAGCCGGCGCTCGCGGGTACCCCTTCGACCAGCGGCTGGGCGTCCTCGGCGGGGCCGCCGTCGCGGGCCGCCGCCTCCGCCGCCCGCACCAGCGGCTCCAGGTCCCCGGCGGTGACCGCGGCCCGCGACACCACACCCGAGGCCGTGCCCTGCGCGCCGTTCACGGTCGCGATCACCGTGAGGGTGCGGCCGCGGGTCACGCCGTTGGTGGTCAGGGCGTTGCCCGCCCAGCGCAGGTTGGCCGAGGAGTCCTCGTCGGCGATGACCACACAGCCGTCCGCACGGGACAGCTCCAGGGCCCGCTCGACGATCTCGTGGGGCTTGGAGAGGGTGCTCATCGACCGGCCTCCTGCGTGGTGTTGAGGATGTTCACGCCGCGGAAGAGCGCGGACGGGCAGCCGTGCGAGACGGCGGCGACCTGGCCGGGCTGGGCCTTGCCGCAGTTGAAGGCGCCGCCGAGGACATAGGTCTGCGGACCGCCGACGGCCTCCATGGAGCCCCAGAAGTCGGTGGTGGTCGCCTGGTAGGCGACGTCGCGCAGCTGACCGGCCAGCTCGCCGTTCTCGATCCTGAAGAAACGCTGCCCGGTGAACTGGAAGTTGTAGCGCTGCATGTCGATGGACCACGAGCGGTCGCCGACGATGTAGATGCCGCGCTCCACGCCGCCGATCAGCTCCTGCGTCGACGGGCCGTCCGGCGCGGGTCGGAGCGAGACGTTCGCCATCCGCTGCACCGGCACATGGCCAGGGGAGTCGGCGTAGGCACAGCCGTTGGAGCGCTCGAAGCCGGTCAGCCGAGCGATGCGGCGGTCCAGCTGGTAGCCGACCAGGACGCCGTCCTTGATCAGGTCCCAGGACTGGCCGGCCACGCCCTCGTCGTCGTAGCCGACGGTCGCCAGGCCGTGCTCGGCGGTGCGGTCGCCGGTGACGTTCATGTGCGCGGAGCCGTACTGCAGCTTGCCCAACTGGTCGAAGGTGGCGAAGGAGGTGCCGGCGTAGGCGGCCTCATACCCCAGCGCGCGGTCCAGCTCGGTGGCGTGGCCGATCGACTCGTGGATGGTCAGCCAGAGGTTGGACGGGTCGACGACCACGTCGTACGCGCCCGCCTCGACCGAGGGGGCCGCCATCTTCTCGGCGAGCAGCCCCGGGATCTCCGCGAGCTCCGCGTCCCAGTCCCAGCCGGTGCCGGTCAGGTACTCCCAGCCGCGGCCGGCAGGCGGGGCCAGGGTGCGCATGGAGTCGAACTCGCCGGAGGCCGGGTCCACGGCGACGGCGGTCAGCTGAGGGTGCACCCGCACGCGTTGCTGGGTCGTCGTCGTGCCCCACGTGTCGGCGTAGAACTTGTTCTCGTGGACGGTCATGAGGGAGGCGTCCACGTGCGACACGCCCGGGGCGGCGAGCAGTCGGCCGCTCCACTCGGCCAGCAGAGCGGTCTTGTCGGCATCGGGCACATCGAAGGGGTCGACGTCGTACGCCGAGACCCAGACCTTGTCCGCGTGCACCGGCTCCGGCGCGAGCTGCACGCGCTCGTCCGAGCCCGCCGCGGCGATCACCTTCGCCGACAGCTTCGCCATGGCGACCGCCTGGCCGGCCACTCGCGCCGCGGCGTCCATCGTCAGGTCCACCCCGGAGGCGAAGCCCCAGGCCCCGCCGTGCACCACGCGTACCGCGTAGCCCATGTCCGTCGTGTCCGAGGAACCGGACGGTCTGCCGTCGCGCAACCGCCAGGCGGCGCCGCGCACCCGCTCGAAGCGGAAGTCCGCGTGTTCCGCGCCCAGTGCGCGGGCGCGTGCCAGCGCTGCGTCGGCCAGCGCCCTCAGCGGCAGCGCCAGAAATGACTGATCGACCTCATGGGGCACGACGGCCTCCCCTTCTGCCCGATGCGTCAACGTCGGTGTGCGTCATGTGCTCCGCAGTGAATCATGCCCCTCCGACACTGCCCCCGCCTGCCGTTTTCTGTAGGGACTCGACAGCGACGCGCACGTGCCCCTGTCGGGGGTCGATTCTCCGTACCGCCGCGTAGGCAGATAGTTTTCGGTGTACAAGACCACTATGGAAAGGGTGATCCGTTGAGCCGCTCGGTTCTCGTCACCGGAGGAAACCGGGGCATCGGCCTCGCCATCGCCCGGGCCTTCGCCGACGCCGGTGACCAGGTCGCCATCACTTACCGCTCGGGCGAGCCGCCGGCCGGCTTCCTCGCCGTCCGCTGCGACATCACGGATCCCGAGCAGGTCGAGCAGGCCTACAAGGAGATCGAGGAGAAGCAGGGCCCGGTCCAGGTGCTGGTGGCCAACGCCGGCGTCACCCGCGACCAGCTGCTGCTGCGCATGTCGGAGGAGGACTTCGCCTCCGTCATCGACACCAACCTCACCGGCACCTTCCGCGTGGTCAAGCGCGCGTCGAGGGCGATGCTGCGCGCCCGCAAGGGCCGCGTCGTGCTGATCTCCTCCGTGGTGGGACTGACGGGCCAGGCGGGCCAGGCGAACTACGCCGCGTCCAAGGCCGGCCTGGTCGGGTTCGCCCGTTCCCTCGCACGCGAGCTCGGTTCGCGCAACATCACCGTCAACGTCGTCGCCCCCGGCTTCGTCGACACCGACATGACCCGCGTGCTCACCGACGAGCAGCGCAAGAGCATCGTCGGCCAGGTCCCGGTCGGCCGGTACGCGCAACCCGAGGAGATCGCCGCCTCGGTCCGCTTCCTCGCCTCCGACGAGGCCGCATACATCACTGGAGCCGTCATTCCCGTGGACGGCGGATTGGGCATGGGTCACTGAGCATGAGCGGAATCCTCGCCGGCAAGCGCGTCCTCATCACGGGCGTGCTGATGGAGTCCTCCATCGCATTCCACACCGCCAGGCTCGCCCAGGAGCAGGGTGCCGAGATCGTCCTCACGGCGTTCCCGCGGCCCACGCTCACCGAGCGCATCGCCAAGAAGCTGCCCAGGCCCGTCAAGGTCATCGAGCTCGACGTCACCAACGGGGAGCACCTGGCCTCGCTGGCCGACGTGGTGCGCGAGGAGCTCGGCGGCCTGGACGGCGTCGTCCACTCCATCGGCTTCGCGCCGCAGGACGCGCTCGGCGGCAACTTCCTCAACACGCCGTTCGAGTCCGTCGCCACGGCCATGCACGTCTCCGCGTACTCGCTGAAGGCGCTCACCATGGCGTGCCTGCCGCTGATGCAGGAGGGCGGCTCGGTCGTCGGCCTGACCTTCGACGCGCAGTACGCCTGGCCGCAGTACGACTGGATGGGCCCGGCCAAGGCCGCTCTGGAGGCCACGTCGCGCTACATCGCGCGCGACCTCGGCAAGCAGAACATCCGCTGCAACCTGATCTCGGCGGGCCCGATCGGCTCCATGGCCGCGAAGTCCATCCCGGGCTTCAGCGAGCTTGCGGACGTCTGGAACCACCGTTCCCCCCTGGAGTGGGACGTGTCCGACCCCGAGCCGGCCGGCCGCGGCGTCGTGGCGCTGCTCAGCGACTGGTTCCCCAAGACCACGGGTGAGATCGTGCACGTCGACGGCGGCCTGCACGCGGTCGGCGCCTGACGCCGGCGCGTCTTTCCCGTCGTTCGTTCCTTCGTACGGCCCCGGTGCCGCCTTCGGGCGGGCCGGGGCCGTACGCGCGTTCGGGGCCGATGTCCCCCGTTCGGCCCAGCAGACCGGGTGGGGCCGGGTGCGCGCCGCCACCATGGGGTGCGGGGCGAGCGGGGCGAGCGGGACGAGCCGGGGGCGAGCGGAGGGCGGGTGCATCGTGCGTGTGCGCTTCTACGCGGTGGCGGCCGCCGCGGCGGCCTCGGTGGTCGCGGGCCCGGCCGCCGCGGTGGCCAGGGCGGCCTCCGGGGCGCCGGGGGACACCGAGTGCCGCACCTCGGTGCAGGGCAGCGAGGGTGTGGCGGTGTGCTTCAACCCCGATCCGGACCTCGACCATGTGCAGCTGCACATCGAGTGCGCCCAGTGGTGGGACCCGGACGTGGACGGCCCGCAGGTCCCGGTGGGCCCCGCGGAGACAGTGACGCTGAGCGACCGCTGCTGGGAGGAGATAGGCAGCGTCTGGGTCACCCGTCTGCCGGACGGAAGCGGCAGCTGAAGGCATGGCCCGCGGCCTCCTCCGAGGCCGTCATCGGGTCGCCCTGCCGGATCGCCTCGACCAGCCGGGTGTGGTCCACGTACGTCTCGGCGCTCAGCTCGTCGCCCACGTCGGCGCGGAGGAACTCGCGCAGCACCTCGCCCAGGTCGGCGTACAGCTCGGCGATGACCTCATTGTGCGAGGCGGCCACGACCGACAGGTGCAGGGCGGCGTCGGCGTCCACGAAGACGTCGGCGCGACCGGCGTGCCAGGCCCGTTCGCGCCGCGCGAGGGCCGCGTCCAGCTGCCTGAGGTCCCGCTCGGTGCGCCGCGAGGCGGCGAGCGACGCCGCGGAGGCCTCCAGAGCGCTGCGCAGTTCGGCAACGTGCCGGGGATCGGAGTCGGCGAAGCGGCGGTGCATGACGCCGGCCATCTCGCTCGTCGCCAGCACATAGGTGCCCGATCCCTGGCGGATGTCGAGCAGGCCGTTGTGCGCCAGGGCCCGGACGGCCTCACGGACGGTGTTGCGCGCCACTCCGAGCTGCTCCACCAGCTGCGTCTCGGTGGGGATGCGCGATCCCACCGGCCACTCGCCGGAGGTGATCTGGGCGCGCAGTTGCGTGATCACCTGGTCGGCGAGCGCGGACCGCCGGGGCGAGGTCAAGGGCATGGACCCTCCTCAATATTCATCCCATCATTCTATGATGGCGCCCATGCGTGACGACGAAGCCACAACGATCGACCCTGCCACGGCAGGCGCCGCCCTGCCCGTACAGACGTCCGCCGCTCCGCAGAGCATGACGCAAGCGCGCGCCCGTACTCGCGTCTTCGTCGCCGCCGCGCTGGTCCTCGCCGCGCTCAACCTGCGGCCCGCCATCACGAGCCTCGGCGCGCTCATGGAGGAGGTCCGCGACGGGCTCGGCATGAGCGGGACCGTCGCCGGACTGCTCACCTCCGTGCCGGCCCTGTGCTTCGCCCTCTTCGGCGTCGCCGCGCCGCGCCTGGCCCGCCGCCGGGGCCCCGGCGCCGTGGTCTGCGGGGGACTGGCCGCCATCGCACTCGGACTCGCCCTGCGCCCGTTCGCCGGGGGCACGGTCGGCTTCCTCGCCGCCAGCGCCCTGGCGCTGGCCGGCATAGCCGTCGGCAACGTCCTGATGCCCGTGGTCGTCAAGCGATACTTCCCCGACCGCGTCGGCACCATGACCGGGCTGTACTCCATGGCGCTCTCCCTGGGCACGGCCGTGGCCGCCGCGGCCACCGTCCCCGTGACCCGCGCCCTGGGCGGCCACTGGCGCGCCGGCCTCGGTGTCTGGGCGGTGGTCGCGGTCGTGGCCGTCGTGCCCTGGTTCGCCCTTGTACGCGACCGCAGTGGCGCGGGCACCGGTGCCGCGCCCGTCGCCGCGGCGCCCGCCCCCGCCGCGGCCGGCCGCATCACGCACAGCCGCACCGCCTGGGCACTGGCCGTGTACTTCGGCCTCCAGGCCACCGGCGCCTACATCACCATGGGCTGGCTTCCGCAGATCTTCCGTGACGCGGGGATCTCGGCCTCCACCGCCGGGGTGCTGCTCGCCGTCACCATGGTGATGGGTGTGCCGCTGTCCTTCGTGCTGCCCGCGCTCGCGGGGCGGATGCGGCACCAGGGCGGACTGGCCGTGGGCCTCGGCCTGTTCGGACTGTGCGGCTACGCGGGACTGTGGCTCGCGCCCGCCGCCGCGCCCTGGGTGTGGGCGCTGCTGCTCGGGATCTCCAACTGCTCGTTCCCGCTCGCTCTCACCATGATCGGGATGCGCTCGCGCACCGGCGCCGGAGTGGTCCGGCTGTCGGCCTTCACGCAGTGCACCGGCTACCTGATCTCCATCCCGGGCCCGATCCTGGTCGGCGTCCTCTACCAGCACAGCGGCGGCTGGGACCTGCCCGTCGCCTTCATGCTCGCCCTTCTGGTGCCGCAGATCGCCGCGGGCCTGGTCGCCGGACGCGACCGGTCCGTGGAGGACGAGCTCTGACGGATCCGGCGAACCGGGCGCCCCGGAGACGCGGGCGTCCCGGGCGACCCGGATGCGGGCCGGCCGCGGACCGGTGCGAGACTGAGTCCATGCCCGTGCTCGAGCCCAACCCCCCGCAGCCGCAGAAGAAGCTCCTGATCATCTTCGGCCTCATGCTCGCCGTCCCCGCTCTCGTCGCGGTGATCGCCACCATCGGCGCCAAGTTCGGCTGACGTCTGCTTCCGGCCCGGACCCGGGGGCCCGGGGTGGGGACAACCCCACCTCCCCTAGGGGGCCAGGGTCAGGGTCAAGTGGGTGGGCCACCCGATGGGCCGGCGCTCCGCGGTTCCGTAGCTTCGAGGTGCAAGGTCAATCAGCACCCGCACCTCGGAGGCGGTCCCGTGTCCACGCAGGCTGTTCCCTCGCGCGCTCAGCGCCCACGCACCGCTCGTGCCGCGGCGGAGGGTGCCGCGCAGACGCGCCTGCCCTGGTGGGCGGTCGCGCTGCCCGCCCTCGCCTTCGCCGCGCTGCTCGCGTTCGCGGCCGGACCCGGCGCCGCGGACGCCTCGGCCGCCGAACCCGCCGCGCGCCTGTTCACCCGGCTCGCAGAGCTGCTCCCGGCGTTGCTGCAACACCTGCTGTAACCTCCGCACGCCGCCCGCGATCCGGGCCGCTCCCGCGCCTGCCGGGCGGTTTTCTGGAAAGCTGAGGGTCATGAGCGCAGCTGCATCGCCCCGCCGGATCGTCCTGCTCCGGCACGCCAAGGCCGATTGGCCCGCCGTTCCCGATCACGAGCGGCCCCTGGCCGACCGTGGACGCAAGGAGGCGTCGGTCGCCGGCCGCAGGCTCATGGAGCTGGACATCCCGTTCGATCTGACCCTCTGCTCCTCGGCCGTCCGCACCCGCGACACCTGGAAGCTCGTCGCCCACGAACTCCCCCACCGCCCCAGGACCGTCTACGAGGAGCGTCTGTACGACGCGACCCTGGGCGACCTGCTCGCGCTGCTCGACGAGACCCCCGAGGACGTCGGCGACCTGCTGCTGGTGGGCCACAACCCGGGTATCCACGCCCTTGCCGACGCTCTGGCCGGCACCAGCGAGGGGGACGCCATGGCGCGGGTCCACAGCACGGGCTTCCCCACCGCGGCGATCGCCGTGATCACCTTCACCGGTCCCTGGAAGTCGGTCGAGCACGGCGTGGGACGCCTGGTCGAGTTCTGGTCCCCGCACGACTGACCGGGCCGCGTACGCCGGCGACGGACCCGGGGCGGCACGCCCGCCCACCGGGTCCGCCGCGCGGCCGACGGTCCCCGAGGGCCGCTACGCCTCCACCGCGCCGTCCAGCGCGTCGGCGGCCTCGACCTCTTCGCGCGTGATGCCGAGCAGATAGAGCACGGTGTCCAGGAACGGCACATTGACCGCCGCGTCGGCCGCCTCCCGCACCACCGGCTTGGCGTTGAACGCCACGCCGAGCCCGGCGGCGTTGAGCATGTCCAGGTCGTTCGCCCCGTCGCCGATCGCCACGGTCTGGTCGAGCGGCACCCCGGCCTCCGCCGCGAAGCGCCGCAGCAGCCGTGCCTTGCCCGCACGGTCCACGATCTCCCCGACCACCCGCCCGGTGAGCCGGCCGTCGACGATCTCCAGGGTGTTGGCGGCCGCGAAGTCCAGCCCCAGCCGCTCCTTGAGGTCGTCGGTGACCTGCGTGAAGCCGCCCGAGACGACACCCACCTGGTAGCCCAGGCGCTTGAGCGTACGGATCAGGGTGCGGGCGCCGGCCGTCAGCCGGACCTCCTGGCGCACCTTGTCGACCACGGACACGTCGAGCCCCGCCAGCAGCGCCACCCGCGCGTGCAGTGACTGCTCGAAGTCCAGCTCGCCCCGCATCGCCCGTGCCGTCACCTCGGCGACCTCCTCCTCGCAGCCTGCGTGCGCCGCGAAGAGCTCGATCACCTCGTCCTGGATGACGGTGGAGTCCACGTCCATGACCACCAGCCGCCGCGCCCTGCGGTGCAGCCCGGACGACACCACGGCCACGTCCACCCCGCGCTGGTGCGCCTCCAGGGCGAGCAGTGGGCGCAGCGCGTCCGTCGCGACCCCCGACACCGCGAACTCCACGGCCGTCACGGGGTACTTCGCGAGGCGGAAGATGCGGTCGATGTTGCCGCCCACCGCGGTGATGCGGGTCGCTATGGCCGCCGTCGACTCCGCGGTGAGCGGGTGCCCGAGCACGGTCACATGGGAGCGGCCCTCGCCGCGCGGCCGGTTGTCGCCGATGCCGGAGATGATCTCGGCCTGCAGCCGCACCGATTCGGCCCAGGAGTGCACCGTCGCCCGCAGCGCGCCCTCCACGCCCGGCCCTGTGGGTGCGGTGACCAGCGCGCAGAGCACGATGCGGCCACGGGTGACGACCTGCTCGATGTCGACGACGTTCACCTGGAACCCTGCGAGGGTCTCGAAGAGCCCGGCGGTGAGGCCCGGCCGGTCCTTGCCGAAGATCTTGACCAGGAGGGTCGGCACGTTGACGGCGGGGGCAGTGGTCGCCTGTGATGCGTCGTTCATGGTGAGACCACCGTATCGGGCGGCCGGACCCGCACGAAGACGCGTTCCGCCTGCCGGACAGTGCCCGTGGTCAGCGGCGCCGTCCCGGCGCGCCGGGTGGCGGCGGATTCTGCGGGGGCGGCCCCGGGGGCCGGCCCGGCGGCGGACCGGGCGGCGGGGGCAGCGGCATCCCGGTGACGGTCCGCGCCGAGTGCGGGGGGTCGGAGGGAGGCGACTGCTTGTACGGGTTGGGTTCTTCCCCGTGGGGCTGATAGCCGGGGCTGGGGAGGTAGGGGCCGGGCTCGTACGCGATACCCGGATAGGTGCGCCCTGAGTCCCGCGGGCCCGCGGACCCGGGGGCCGCCGCCTGCGGCGGCTGCGGATGCGGCCCGGCGGGGCTGCCACCGGTCGGCCTCGTCGGCACGTACGGCGACACCCTGCGCCCGGCCGTGCCCGTCGCCAGGGCCAGCAGCGCCCCCAGCCCGCCCGCCGCGGCGCCCCAGGCGGCACCCAGGAGCAGCGCGAGCGGCATGCTGCCGTGCAGATCGATCCCGGCCCCCACGGCGTCGAAGCCGAACACTGAGACACCCGCGTCCACGGAGACCCCGGTGAGCTGCACCAGCAGGGGGAAGGCGAGTGCCGTGACCGCCCCGAGGCTCAGCGCGCAGCTCCCCGCGTACCCTGCCCGCGACGTTCCCCGCAGGGGCGTGCGGGCCGCGGCCAGCGCCCCGGCCGCCAGCATCATCAGCGCGACGGCCACCGTCAGCAGCCAGACCCGGTGGTCGAGTTCGGACAGCCGTCCCATGGTCACCGGTTCCTGGGTTTTTCCCGTCAGCAACCGGTCGAGAGGGTCGGGCAGCACCTTGGCGAGCTCACCGGTGGCCGTGCCCTTCCAGGAGACGAACAGCCCCAGCGGCACCGCCAGCCAGACCCCGTTGGGCGCCCCCAGGAGCGCGGCGCCGGCGATCCGCTTCGGCTCGTCCCCGGTGGCGGCCGCGTAGCCGGCCGCCGCGTACCCCGCGACCACGGCCAGCAGCAGCACCCAGCGCAGCGCGGAGGCCGCCGGGCGGACCAGCGTGTGCACCGCCTCCAGACCGGGCGGCAGCGGCGTGCGCCGCGAGGTGAGCAGCGCCAGCAGCAGCACGGCAAGGACCCACAGCAGACCGCCCAGCAGCGAGCGGCCGGTGTCCACATGGAAACTCACCGAGGCCTTGGCGTCGATCAGGTCCCGCAGCCCGTCACCCAGCCCGCCGCCGGTGTCGCCGATCCCCGGCAACTGGTCGATCAGGCCGCCGCCCCCGCCGGCGCCCTTGCCCGCGCCCAGCGCCGCTCCGTCGATGGCGATCGTGTCCTCGCCCGCCCAGCCCAGGACACCGAGCAGCGCCACGAAAAGGACCGTCACCGTCCCGGCGCGCGCGACGAGTTCGCCGGCCGGGATCCTGATGCCCGCCCCGCGCAGCGAGCGCAGGAAGATCCAGGCCAGGAGCAGCGCCCCGACCAGCCCCACCCCCAGCGGAAGGACGTCGATCGCGCCGGCCGCGCCCGCCCCGTCGAGCCCGAACACCGCGACGTCCCCGGACGGGCTCACCTTGCCGCCCACGGCCAGGGCCACCACCGCGGCGGTCATCGGCCCGAGGGAGCCCGCGGTGTCCGCCCCGAGCAGATGGAGCCCGAGCGCCGCCACGCCCACCATCGCCAGGTACGCCCAGCTGACGGCCGCGATCGCGGACAGCAGGACGCCGCCCCAGGGGATCGCCCGTGGCGGGTGCCGGGGCGCGGCGGATGGTGGTGTGGAGGTGTACGTCGTCATGCCCGCCCCCGAGGTGTCGCGTCCGGACCGCCTGTGATGCCTGCGATGCTCATGCCCCGGTCCGTCATGATCCGCACGGATCCCGGGCGGTTACCACTCTCCGGTGGTGTTTGGGTGGCGTCAACGGATTCCCGGTAGCCCGTTCACATCGTTCCGACTGGTGGGATTCCTGCCGGACGGTCGTGTCTGGAACAGTTCCTCCCGGTGCTCGCAATCCCTAGACTCCCCCCATGGGGGACAACCCGGGGGACAACTTTGTGGGGCTTGGGGTGCCTGAACTCGTACTGGAACTGAACGGTCGCACCTGGACGCTCGATTCGTCCCGGTCGTACAGCCTCGGCCGGGACCCGCAGTCGGACGTGGTCCTAGACGACGCCAGGGTCTCCTGGCGGCACGCCACCATCCGGCACGGGGAGCGGGGCTGGGTCCTGGAGGACCTCGGCAGCACGAACGGCACCTATGTGCAGGGCCAGCGTGTGCACGCCCACGAGGTCGCCGCCGGTGCCACCGTCAACCTCGGCAACGCCAACGACGGCCCGCAACTGGTCTTCAGCGGCGGCCGGTCCGCGGGCGGTGACATCTACAGCGCGGAGACCGCACTCGCGCGACCGCAGCAGGCCCGCCAGTCGGGTCCCGCCGCGCAGAAGGCACCTGCACGGGGCGCGTCGACGCCGCAGAACGGCTGGAACGGCAACGGCTCGCAGCCGCACGTGCCGCAGCCCGCCCACGGCGGACAGGCGCCGCAGCCGCGCATCCCGGCCCCGCACGGGCCCTCCGGCGGCATGGGCTCGGCGCCGCCCGTCTACGGCGACCGCAGCCCGACCACCTTCCACCACCTTGTGCTCGGCCGTGTGATGAAGATCGGCCGCGCCCTGGAGAACGACCTCGTCGTCTCCGACCTCCAGGTCTCACGGTTCCACGCGGAGTTCCGCGCCCACCCGGACGGCCGCTACGAGATCGTCGACCTCGGCAGCCACAACGGCACCTATGTCAACGGCCAGCCGATCCAGCGTCATCTGCTGGGCCCCAACGACATCGTGGGCGTCGGCCACTCCACCTTCCGGCTCGTCGGCGACCAACTGGAGGAGTTCGTCGACACCGGCGAGATCTCCTTCTCCGCGCGCCGGCTCACCGTGACCGTCCCTCAGGGCAGCGGCACCAAGAACATCCTCAACGACGTCTCCTTCGGCGTCCCCGAGAAGTCGCTGGTCGCCGTCATCGGCCCCTCCGGCTCCGGCAAGTCGACGCTGCTGCGCGCGCTCACCGGCTACCGGCCGGCGGACGAGGGGGAGGTGCTGTACGACAGCCGCAACCTGTACAAGCAGTTCGCCGAGCTGCGGCAGCGCATCGGGCTGGTCCCGCAGGACGACATCCTGCACAAGGAGCTGACGATCCGCAAAGCCCTGCGCTACGCGGCCAAGCTCCGCTTCCCCGGCGACACCAAGGCCGCCGAGCGCGAGGCCCGCATCGACGAGGTACTGCGCGAACTCAAACTCGACGTGCACGCCGACAAGCGCGTCACGTCGCTGTCCGGAGGCCAGCGCAAGCGTGTCTCCGTCGCCCTGGAGCTGCTCACCAAGCCTTCGCTGATCTTCCTGGACGAGCCCACTTCCGGCCTCGACCCGGGCATGGACCGCGACGTGATGAAGCTGCTGCGCGGTTTGGCCGACGACGGCCGCACGGTGCTCGTGGTCACCCACTCCGTGGCCGAACTGGCCCTGTGCGACAAGCTGCTGGTGATGGCGCCGGGCGGCGCCGTGGCGTACTTCGGGCCGCCCGAGGAGGCGCTGAACTTCTTCGGCTACGAAACCTGGGCCGACGTCTTCTCCGCCTTCGAGAGCTACCGCGACTACGACTGGTCCGGTCGCTGGCGCGGCTCCCAGCACTACCAGATGTACGCCGCCGACCTGGACGCCGTCGCGCCGCAGTCCGTAGCCGTGGCCCCGCAGCAGACGAAGCCGCCCAAACCGCAGAGCTGGGGATCGCAGTTCGTCACCCTCGTCCGGCGCTACATGTCGGTGATCGCCTCCGACAGGGGTTTCATGGGCCTGATGGTGATCCTTCCGGCGGTCCTCGGCCTGGTGAGCGTGGTCATCCCGGCGGACTTCGGACTGACGGCCGCCGACCAGCCGGACAAGTTCAACCCCGATGCCGGCACGATCCTGCTGATCCTGGCCGTGGGCGCCTGCTTCTCAGGCGCCGCCAACTCGGTGCGCGAACTGATCAAGGAGCGCGTCATCTACGAGCGGGAACGCGCCACCGGGCTGTCACGCTCGGCGTACCTGTTCTCCAAGGTGTTCGTCCTCGGCCTGATCAGCGCCCTCCAGGGCGTCATCATCTGCGCGATCGGGCTGTCGGTCCGCAAGCTCCCCGACGAGGGCCTGATCGTCAAGGGCTTCCCGGCCGCCGAGATCACCTTGGTGATCATCGGACTGGGCTTCACCTCGATGATGTTCGGCCTGGTCATCTCCTCGCTGGTGAAGACCGCGGAGAAGACCATGCCGCTGCTGGTCATGTTCGCCATCGTCCAGGTCGTCTTCACCGGGGTGCTCTTCCAGATCTTCGGCACCGTCGGCCTGGAGCAGGTCGCCTGGCTGATGCCGTCCCGCTGGGCGGTCGGCGCCGCCGGCGCCACACTGGACCTGGGACACATCATGCCGCCGTGGGACCAGGCCAAGCCGGACAACATCGACCCCCTGTGGGAGCACTCGGCCGCACAATGGGGCACCGACATGGGCATCCTGCTCGGCATCGGCCTGGTGTGCGGCTTCCTCGTCCTGAGACTGCTGCGGCGCCACGAGCCGGAGGTCATGCGCAAGTAGCGCACCAAACCCTCCGGGCCTCCCTGGCACGCACAAGGGCGGCGGATTCCCGACCGGGAATCCGCCGCCCTTGTGCTGTCCGATGCCTGATCCGCGGGATCAGTACCAGTTGTGCGCCTGCCAGAACGACCACGCGCCGCACGGGCTGCCGTAGCGCTCGTTCATGTAGCTCAGGCCCCACCTGATCTGGGTGGCCGCATTGGTGCGCCAGTCGGCACCCGCGGACGCCATCTTCGAGCCGGGCAGGGCCTGGACCAGGCCGTACGCGCCGGAGGAGGCGTTGACCGCCTGCGGGTTCCAGCCGCTCTCACGGGTCACGATGCTGGAGAAGCACTGGAACTGCGCGTCGCCGACCATCTGCCGCGCCATCTCCTGCGGGCTGCCGCTCGGCACCGCCGCGGCGGTCGCCGTGCTCTCCTGCGCGGCGCGCGGGGAGGCCTGCTTCTGCTGGGGTATCAGCGCCCGGCGCTCGTGGCTGCGGTTGGCGGCCTGCTGCTCCGCGCGGCGCTGCTGGGCCTCGGCGGCGACCCGCTCCGCGTGCGCCTTGTGCAGGGCGACGACATGGGCGACGTGCCGGGCGTGCGCCTTGGTCCTGGCGGTGACCTGGGCGATGTGCTGAGCGTGCTTCTTGAGCACCACGGCCTGGTGGGCGACGTGGGCGGCGTGCTGCTCGGTCACGGCGTTCACGTGGGCCACGTGCGAGGCGTGCGCGGCCCTGGCAGCCTTGGCGGCCTTGGTGGCGGCGGCCTGATCGGCCTGGGCCGTACCGGCACTCCCGGTCACGCCGGTGATCGCCAGGACGCCCACACCGGCCGCGGCGATACCCGCGGCGGAGTACTTGTGGGCCTTGGTCAGACGGTCGAGAGACGGGATCGTCGGGAGCTGCATGGGGGAGTTACCTCTTCCATTCGGCTGCGCTCCGCTCTGCACAGGCAGAGAGAGGCGCCACGTGTCCAACGCGGCGCGGAGCGACCCGAGCATTCTTAGCCCGCGGGAAATTCCCGGGCAAAGTCAGGTATTACTACCCGAAGTCGTAGACGGCGGGCCGCCCCGTGCCGGCACATGCCCCGTTTCCGGGTGGTCCGGCGCCTCTCGGACCTACTAGCCCGCTTCGTACGTGACGTACGTCCTATGCGGTGCCTCACAAGCGCATGGCGCTGTGTGGCATCTAGGTGACCGTGCGTACATCGCTCTCCCGCCGTTTCCCGGACGTTCCGCGCGTTCCGGCCCCGGCGGTGCGCACGCGGCCGGCACACCGCGGCCGCAAGGGCATTTCGGCCTAGGTCCGCGGGACCGGTCCCGCCGGGTCCCACGGCCGATCCCGGATGCCCACCTCGCCAGTACGGTGAAGCCATGCACAGCCGGTCATCCCGTCGCGGTGTCGAGGCGGTGAGCGCGGCCGTACTCGCCATGAGCAGGCACCTGGAGGTTCGCGAGGTCCTGCAGACCATCGTCGCCTCCGCCCGTGAACTGCTCGACGCCGAATACGCGGCGCTCGGCGTACCCGACGACCACGGCGGCTTCGCGCAGTTCGTCGTCGACGGTGTCAGCGACGAGCAGTGGCGGGCGATCGGCCCGCTGCCCCGCCAGCACGGCATCCTCGCCGTGATGCTCCACGAGGCCGGCCCGCAGCGGCTCGCCGACGTGCGCGCGGATCCCCGCTTCGGGGGCTGGCCCTCCGCCCACCCGGAGATGAGCGACTTCCTCGGCATGCCCGTGGTCGACGGCGACGAGATCCTCGGCGCCCTCTTCCTCGCCAACAAGCGCGGCCCACGGCCCCCCGGCTGCGGGCCCGCCTTCACCGGCGAGGACGAGGCACTGCTGCGCACCCTGGCCGCGCACGCAGCCATCGCCCTCACCAACGCCCGCCTGTACGAGCGCAGCCGCGAGCTGACCCTCGCCGGCGAACGCGCCCGCATCGCCCACGAGCTGCATGACGCCGTCTCGCAGAAGCTCTTCTCCCTGCGGCTCACCGCCCAGGCCGCCGCCGCGCTGGTGGACCGCGACCCGGCCCGCGCCCGCGAGGAGTTGCGGCAGGTCGCCGCACTCGCCGCCGAGGCCGCCGACGAACTGCGCGCGGTCGTCGTCGAACTGCGCCCCGCCGCCCTGGACGAGGACGGGCTGCTGGCCACCCTGCGTACCCAGGCCCAGGTCCTCGGCCGGGCGCACACGGCGCACGTCTCCTTCAGCCACGGCAAGGTGCGGGCCCTGCCCGCGGCGCAGGAGGAGGTGGTGCTGCGCGTCGCCCAGGAGGCCATGCACAATGCGCTGCGCCACGCCGACGCGAGCGCGGTGACCGTGCGCCTGGAGGCCCGCGGCAGGGGAGCGGTGCTCCGGATCACCGACGACGGCCGGGGCTTCGACCCCTCGGCGGTACGGCGTGCCGGACGCCACCTCGGCCTGGTCTCGATGCGGGACCGGGCCGACGGGGTCGGCGGCGCCCTGACGGTGGAGTCGGCGCCCGGCAAGGGCACCGTGATCGAGATGGAGGTGCCCGGTGGGTGACCCGGGGAGCGACGGCCCGGAGGGCTTCGGGGAAGGCCTGGACGCGGGGGAGGGGCGGGCGATCCGCGTCCTGGTGGTCGACGACCACCAGGTCGTCAGGCGCGGCCTGCGGACCTTCCTCGAGGTGCAGCCGGACATCGAGGTCGTCGGTGAGGCGGCGGACGGTGACGAGGGCGTGCGGCGTGCCGAGGAACTCGTGCCCGACGTGATCCTGATGGACATCAGGATGCCCGGCACCGACGGCATCGAGGCCTTGCGTCGCCTCCGCGAGGCCGGCAGCAGGGCGCGGGTGCTGGTGGTCACCAGCTTCACCGAGCAGCGCACCGTCGTCCCCGCCCTGCGCGCCGGTGCGGCCGGCTACGTCTACAAGGACGTGGACCCCGAAGCGCTGGCGGGCGCCATCCGCTCCGTCCACGCGGGGCACGTGCTGCTGCAGCCGGAGGTCGCCGACGTGCTGCTCTCCCAGGAGGAGCCGGGTTCCGGTCAGGGCCGCGGAGGCACGCTCACCGAGCGGGAGCGCGAGGTGCTGTCCCTGATCGCCGAGGGCCGTTCCAACCGGGAGATCGCCCGTGCCCTGGTGCTGTCGGAGAAGACCGTCAAGACCCACGTCTCCAACATCCTGATGAAGCTCGACCTGTCCGACCGCACCCAGGCGGCCCTGTGGGCCGTCCGGCACGGCATCGGGACCTGAGCGCGGCGTGGTGAGCGGTGCCCTAGCGGTAGGACAAGCCGATCGTCGCCGTCCGGAGTGAGATTCATACCGTCGGGTGTATGTCGCCCGGATGGCGCAACCTGGACGCGTCTGCCCCGTTCTTCATGGCGTGCTGCGGCGACTGCCGCGGCGCCACATGCAAGGAGGGTCAAGAAAAGTGAAGAACCTGCACAAGGTCGCCGCCGTCACCATGGTCGCCGGAAGCATCGCCCTGGTCGGTGCCGGTGCCGCCTCCGCTCACAGCGGTGGTGGCGCGCACGCCGACGGTGTCGCGAAGCACTCGCCCGGCGTGGTCTCGGGCAACACGATCCAGGTGCCGGTGCACATCCCCGTCAACGTCTGCGGCAACACCATCAGCGTGATCGGTGTGCTCAACCCGGCCATCGGGAACTTCTGCCTGAACAAGTGACCATGAGACCGCGGCCACGCCGCGGTCCGGCAGTGACCACCGGCCCCGGAGGACCACCTCCGGGGCCGGTCTCGTTTTCCGCTCATTTCCGCCCGTTACTGACTGTTCCCGCCCATGAGTTCCGCCGTACGGAGGTTTCCTGCGGCGGGGCCGTGTCACCGCCCCGGTCACCGCGTTGCCACAGTGCGGCCCCGCGACCTGGGACCGCGTCATCACAGGAGGAACAGCTCTCATGAACAGCGCCAAGAAGGCCGCCCTCGTCATCGCCGCCGCCGGTACGGCCGCCGCCGGCACCGCCGGTACCGCGTTCGCCGGCTCCCACGCGGGCGGCGCGGCCGTCGGCTCGCCCGGCGTGCTGTCCGGCAACGTGATCCAGGTGCCGGTGAACATCCCGGTCAACATCTGCGGCAACACCATCGACGTCATCGGGCTCCTGAACCCGGCGATCGGGAACGTCTGCTTCAACGACTGATGCCGCGAGGGCCCCGTGGACGATGCCGTCCACGGGGCCCTTTCCGTGCCGCCCCGGCGGGGCCGGGCCTCAGCCCCGACGCCGCTCGGCCTCCTCCACGAACGCGTTGTAGGCCGCTACCTGCGCCCGCCGCGCCGTGCGTTCCACCGGCCGCAGCAGTTCCGCCCGTGCCGCGATCTCCGAGGCGCTCACCGCCCCGCCGTGCTCCGACTGCGCGCCCGTGGCGATGGTCACCAGCGCGCCGACCCGCTGCGCCAGCTCCAGCACCCGTACCGCCCGCGGCGGATAGCCCGGCGCCAGCACCTCACGCCCGCGCTCGGCACGCCCCCGGTAAGCCTCCAGCGCCGCCTGGGCCGC
This sequence comes from Streptomyces sp. RLA123, assembly GCF_056270165.1. NCBI lineage: Bacteria > Bacillati > Actinomycetota > Actinomycetes > Kitasatosporales > Streptomycetaceae > Streptomyces > Streptomyces sp. RLA123. Next base: position 6,097,785 of record NZ_JBWDOR010000003.1, read on the forward strand.
CGGACCGGCCCCGGCCACGTCCAGCCGGGCCAGCGCCGCCGAGGCGTCCCGCAGGGCCTCCGCGAGCTCCCTTTCGGCCTCCCCGAGGGAGGGCACGTCCGCCGGGGGCGCGTCCCGCACCTCCAGGCACTGCCACTCCACCCCCACGTGCACGTCCCCGCGCGGGCCGACCTCTGTGACCTCCGGCACGAAGCCGATGGGGGGCCCGCCCACGGCGACGACCGCCTCGCCGGCCGCCATCGCGCGGGCGTTGAACTCGGGGGGCCCGCTCAGCCCCAGCGGGTGGCCCGGTACCGGCAGCGCGACACGCAGCCCGGTCACCCCCAGGGCGCGCAGCCTGCCGAGACCGAGAGTGAGCCCCACCGGGGCGGACTCCCCGGGCAGCCCGGCCATCCGGTGGGCCGAATCGCCCGCGATCACTTCCTGAGCGGCGTCATCCGGTGCGGCAAGTCCGGCAATGAGGGCATTCCCCCAAGCCGCCAACCGTCCTGAGCGAGGTTCATCGAGCATCCCCCCAGCCTAAGGACTGGGGCAGGGCGGCCGTGGCGTAGATTTCCCTGGGGGCGGTGCCTACAGGCGCCCGCGACGGCAGACATGCGATCGGGAATTGGGAGACAACGCGCTCATGAGCGATGTTCTGGAGCTGGTGGACGTAACCGTGGTCCGAGACGGCCGGGCTCTGGTGGACCAGGTCTCCTGGTCGGTCGCCGAGGGAGAGCGCTGGGTGATCCTCGGCCCGAACGGCGCCGGCAAGACGACCATGCTGAACATCGCGTCCAGCTACCTCTTCCCCACCTCGGGCACGGTCCAGATCCTCGGCGAGAAGATGGGCAGTGTCGACGTCTTCGAACTGCGGCCCCGCATCGGCATCGCGGGCGTCGCCCTGGCCGAGAAGCTGCCCCGCAAGCAGACCGTCCTGGAGACCGTGCTCACCGCCGCCTACGGCATGACCGCCCACTGGCGGGAGAGCTACGAGCAGGTCGACGAGGACCGGGCCCGCGCCTTCCTGGACCGCCTCGGCATGAGCGACTACCTCGATCGCAAGTTCGGCACCCTTTCGGAGGGCGAGCGCAAGCGCACCCTGATCGCCCGCGCCATGATGACCGACCCCGAGCTGCTGCTCCTCGACGAGCCGGCCGCCGGTCTCGACCTGGGCGGCCGCGAGGACCTGGTGCGCCGGCTCGGCCGGCTCGCGCGCGACCCGATCGCCCCCTCCATGATCATGGTCACCCACCATGTCGAGGAGATCGCCCCCGGATTCACCCACGTCCTGATGATCCGTCAGGGCAAGGTCGTGGCGGCCGGCCCCATGGAGACCGAGCTCAACTCCCGCAACCTGTCCCTCTGCTTCGGCCTGCCGCTCGTCGTCGAGCGCCGCGGCGACCGCTGGTCCGCCAACGGCCTGCCCCTGAAGTAGGACCGGGCTCGGGGGAGAGCGGTCGCACCCTGTCACAGATCCACTCCGGCCCCTACGATGGACGTGTGGACGACTGGTTGTGGTGGCTCATCGCCGCCGTGGGGCTGGGTATCCCTCTCGTGGTGACCGCGATGCCCGAATTCGGGATGTTCGCGGTCGGTGCCGTCGCCGCCGCCGTGGCGGCGGGGCTCGGCCTGGGCATCACACCGCAGGTGCTGATCTTCGTGATCGTCTCGGTCGCGGGCATCGCCGTGGTGCGTCCGCTGGCCAACCGCAGTCGCGCGCAACGGCCCGAGCTGCGCAGCGGCATCGACGCGCTCAAGGGCCGCCAGGCCGTCGTCCTCGAAAGGGTCGACGGACAGGGCGGCAGGATCAAGCTCAACGGCGAAGTCTGGTCCGCCCGGGCCCTCGACTCCGGCCGGCACTTCGATCCGGGCGAGAGTGTGGACGTCGTCGAGATCGAGGGCGCGACGGCCGTCGTGATCTGATCCGGCCCGAGCCCCGCACCGGATCCGGAACGGGAATTCGCCGAACCCGGCCCGCCTCCCGCGGGGGTCTGCCAGACTTGATCATGTCTTCGTACTGACAGTCAGCAGCAAACGGCGTGGGAGTGGACGTGCAGCCGATCATCATCGTCCTGATCATCCTGGTGGTGCTCGTCTTCATCGCGCTCATCAAGACGGTCCAGGTCATCCCGCAGGCCAGTGCCGCCATCGTGGAGCGCTTCGGGCGCTACACCCGGACCCTGAGCGCGGGCCTCAACATCGTGGTGCCGTTCATCGACACCATCCGCAACCGCATCGACCTCCGCGAACAGGTCGTGCCCTTCCCGCCGCAGCCGGTGATCACCCAGGACAACCTGGTCGTCAACATCGACACGGTCATCTACTACCAGGTGACCGACGCGCGGGCCGCCACGTACGAGGTCGCCAGCTACATCCAGGCCATCGAGCAACTCACCGTCACCACGCTGCGCAACATCATCGGCGGCATGGACCTGGAACGGACACTGACCTCGCGCGAGGAGATCAACGCGGCCCTGCGCGGCGTTCTGGACGAGGCCACCGGCAAGTGGGGCATCCGCGTCAACCGCGTCGAGCTGAAGGCGATCGAGCCGCCCACCTCCATCCAGGACTCGATGGAGAAGCAGATGCGCGCCGACCGCGACAAGCGCGCCGCGATCCTCACCGCCGAGGGCATCCGGCAGTCCGCGATCCTGACCGCCGAGGGTGAGAAGCAGTCCGCGATCCTGCGCGCGGAGGGCGAGTCCAAGGCCGCGGCCCTGCGGGCGGAGGGCGAGGCCCAGGCCATCCGCACGGTCTTCGAGTCCATCCACGAGGGCGACCCCGACCAGAAGCTGCTGGCCTATCAGTACCTGCAGATGCTCCCCAAGATCGCCGAGGGCGAGTCCAACAAGCTCTGGATCATCCCCAGCGAACTCAACGACGCGCTCAAGGGTCTCGGCGGCATCGTCAACCTCCCCGGCGCACCCGGCGCCGGCGGCGGGACCAACAGCGAGGGCGGCCCCCGCCGCGAGGCCCCCCGGCTCGACAAGGACTGAAGCGCCGTCCGGCGCGCCACCCCGCCTGTGACATGATCCGTGCGCTCCCCTCGACCTCGACGGCGGGGAGGAGACGCACCGATCATGGAGGCCGCAATGTCGCTCTGGGAAGCCCTGGCCGTCCTCACGGCGGGCGTCGCCGCCGGCACGATCAACACCGTCGTGGGATCGGGAACGCTGATCACCTTCCCGGTCCTGCTCGCCGTCGGCCTGCCGCCCGTCACCGCCAACGTGTCCAACACCCTGGGCCTGGTCCCCGGCTCCCTCAGCGGCGCCATCGGCTACCGGCGCGAGCTGCGCGGCCAGCGGACCCGCCTGGTCCGGTTCGGCGCCGCCGCAATGTGCGGTGGACTGGCCGGAGCCGTGCTGCTGCTGGCCCTGCCCTCGGCGGCCTTCGACACCATCGTCCCGATCCTCATCGGCCTGGCCCTGGTGCTCGTCGTCGTGCAGCCCCGGCTCTCCCGCGCCCTCCAGGCCCGCAGGGCCGGCAACGGCACCCAGGCCCCCGAGCACGGCGGTGTCCTGCTGCCCCTCGGCCTGCTCCTCGCGAGCGTCTACGGGGGCTACTTCGGCGCCGCCCAGGGCGTCATATACCTGTCCCTCATGGGCGTCCTGCTCGACGACAGCTGGCAGCGCATCAACGCGGCCAAGAACGTTCTCGCGCTGATCGTCAACGGCGTCGCCGCCGTCTTCTTCCTCTTCGTCGCCGACTTCGACTGGACCGCGGTCGGCCTCATCGCCGTCGGCGCCGCCCTCGGCGGCGTCATCGGCGCCCGCATCGGCCGCCGGCTGCCGCCGACCGTGCTGCGCGGCGTCATCGTCGTCGTCGGCATCGCGGCGATCGTCCAGCTGCTCGTCAAGTAACCGGACGACCGCCGCGCACGCCGGTCACGCCGGGAGCGCGAGCCACTCCGGCACGTGTCCACGGTCCTTCAGGCCCAGGGCCAGCAGCAGCGCGTCCGCCGGTGTCGGCTCGAACGGCTGCGTCAGCAGCCTCATCCCCGCCTGCTCCGGAGTACGGTCCGCCTTGCGGTGGTTGTCCTCGGCGCAGGAGGCCACGGTGTTCAGCCAGGTGTCCCCGCCCCCGCGTGAACGCGGCAGAACGTGGTCCACGGTCGTCGCCCGCCGGCCGCAGTAGGCGCACCGGTGACGGTCCCGCACCAGCACCCCCCGCCGCGACCAGGCGGCCCGTTGTCGGAAGGGCACCCGCACGTACCGGCAGAGCCTGATCACCTGCGGCACCGGCACCTCCACGGCCGCCGCACGGATGCGCAGTCCGGGGTGGGCCTGCTCGACCACGGCCTTGTCCTGCATCACGAGCACTACCGCGCGCCGCAGCGACACCGTCGACAGCGGCTCGAAAGTCGCGTTCAGTACCAGCGTCTCCCGCATTTCGCCCACCCCTCTGGTCCGTCCTCGCCGTGCGGCGAAGTGGCTCCACTGTGACCGGGCCATACCCATGCGGACAACGCAATTTCCGCACGTGAATGCGAACAGGAGGAAACGGGAAGCGAAACGGACACCTGCCCGCCACCCCGCGGTGCCCGCCCCCGTGGGGAACGCGGGCGCCGGGGGCGCGGCAGTCGGCGCGGACGCCCGGGCGCATGACCGGACTCCGGCGAACAGCGGGCATGTCGCGCGGCGAGAACCGCACAGCGCAACGCCCCGCCGCCCCCGCCACTGCGGTGCCGACTCCCGGTGACGGTTGGGTCACCAGGCAGACACCACTGTGCGTGCGGGAGCGCCGGGGCGCAACGCAATTACCGGCCGCGGGAGGCTACGCCCCCGGGTTCTCGTACTCGCCGATCACATGGGCGCGGGCCAGCGCGTGGAAGCGCAGGTTGAAGCCGACGACCGCGGGCGACACGTCGGCGTCCGGGCCCAGCTTCTCCTGGTCCACCGCGTACACCGTGAACACATAGCGGTGCGACCCGTCCCCGGGCGGCGGGGCGGCGCCGCCGAAGTCCCGGGTGCCGTAGTCGTTGCGGACGTGCGCCGCGCCCTCGGGCAGCCCCTTGAAGCCCTCGCTGCCGGCTCCGGCGGGCAGCTCCGTGACGGACGCCGGGATGTCGAAGAGCACCCAGTGCCAAAAGCCGCTGCCCGTAGGCGCGTCCGGGTCGTAACAGGTCACCGCGAAGCTGCGGGTCGCCTCGGGGAAACCCTCCCACCGCAGATGCGGCGAGAGGTTCCCCTCGGCGTGGACCTGGTCGTCCTTCAGGGTGCCACCGGGCTCGATGTCGTCGCTCACAACCGTGAACGACGGCACCGGCGGGTGGAAGTCATGGGGGAGCGGTCGCCGCTTCTGCTCGGTCACCACGGTTACCTCCTGATCGCGAAAGCGCTGTCCCCGGCCGATCCTAGAACCAGTTGCGCTTGCCACCGACCTCGGCCAGCCACTGGTTGAGGTACGCCGCCCAGTCGGTGGCCTGGAAGTTGTTGAGGTCCATGGTGAACGAGCGATAGGCGTCGCTGCCCTCGCTGAACAGACCCGGCTTCTTGTCCATCTCCAAGATGACGTCCATCTCGTGGCCGTCGGCGACGAAGCTCAGCTCCACCTGGCTCATCCCGCGGTACTGCTGCGGCGCGAAGAACTCGATCTCCTGGTAGAAGGGCAGTCGCTGCCGGGTGCCGCGGATGTGGCCGCGCTCCAGGTCCGCGTTCTTGAAGGAGAATCCCAGCCGGCCGAACGCGTCGAGCAGCGCCTGCTGCGCGGGCACCGGGTGCACGTTGATCGGGTCCAGGTCACCGGAGTCCAGGGCGCGGGCGATCGCCAGCTCCGTCGTCACGCCGACATTCATCCCCGTCAGGTGACGGCCGAGGAAGGTCGTGATGGGGGTCTCCCACGGGATCTCCAGCCCGAACGGCACCACGTGCACCGCACCCGGCTGCACCTCGAACGCGCCACCCAGCTGCTGCCGGTGGAACTCGATGTCCTGCTTGTACTCGGCGTCCTGGCCCTCGACCTCGACCCGGGCCTGCAGGCCCACCGACAGCCCTTCGATCCGCTGCGGGACCGAGCCGCCCTGGATGCGCACCTCGCCCTGGACCACACCGCCCGGCACCACATTCGGCTCGCCCAGCACGGTCTCGACCGACGCGCCCCCGGCACCCAAGCTCGCAAGCAGCTTCTTGAAGCCCACGATGTCCCTCTCCCTTTACTGGCGGTTGCCTCGGTCATTACGAACGCGGCCCCACCCCGAACGGTTCCATTACTCTCGTACCGCATGATCGCGGCTCCCGAAAGCATCCCCCTGCACCGGTCCTTCTTCGACCGCCCGGTGCTCGAGGTCGCCCCCGACCTCCTGGGGCGAATCCTGGTGCGCACGACGGACGACGGTCCCATCGCGCTGCGGCTCACCGAGGTCGAGGCCTACGCCGGCCCCGCGGACCCCGGCTCCCACGCCTACCGGGGGCGCACCGACCGCAACGCCGTGATGTTCGGACCACCCGGTCACGCATACGTCTACTTCACCTACGGCATGTGGCACTGTCTGAACATCGTCTGCGGCCCCGGCGGCAACCCCAGCGGAATCCTGCTGCGCGGCGGCGAGATCCTCGAGGGAGCCGAACTCGCCCGCACCCGCCGGGTCAGCTCCAGGCGCCCCCACGACCTCGCCCAGGGGCCCGCCCGCCTGGCCACCGCCCTGGACGTCGACCGCGCCCTCAACGGCGCCGACGTCTGCCCGGACGATCCCGCGGACTCCCCCTTCCGCGTCCTGGCCGGCACCCCTGCCGGCCGCGCGGCCGTGCGCACGGGCCCGCGCACCGGCGTCGGTGGGGAAGGTGCGGCCCATCCCTGGCGCTTCTACATCGACGGGGACCCCACGGTCAGTCCCTACCGCGCCCACACACCGCGCCGCCGCGCCCAGGGAGGCGCAAAAGGAGTCGAGGGGAACGCGTAGTCTCGGTAAGACTCCGTACGCAACGGGTACGAGGCACCGACCGACTCTAGGAGACACGAGAACCGTGACGGACATCGTCGACGAGCTGCGGTGGCGAGGGCTGATCGCCGTTTCCACCGACGAGGACGCACTGCGCAAGGCGTTCACGGACGGCCCGGTCACGGTCTATTGCGGCTTCGACCCGACGGCGCCCAGCCTCCACCTCGGCAACCTGGTGCAGATCCTCACCATCCGGCGGCTCCAGCTCGCCGGGAACCGGCCGCTGGCCCTCGTCGGCGGCGCGACCGGACTCATCGGTGACCCCAAGCCCACTGCCGAGCGGACGCTGAACGACGC
>NZ_JBWDOR010000003.1:6110000-6700000 GCF_056270165.1 Streptomyces sp. RLA123
CCGGGCGGTGGTTGTCCCGGGGTAAGGGTGTAGGCCGAGTGGTAGGCAAATCCGCCACTCATTAAGGCTGAGACCTGATGCCGAGCCGATTGTGGTGAAGTGGATGATCCTATGCTGTCGAGAAAAGCCTCTAGCGAGTTTCATGGCGGCCCGTACCCTAAACCGACTCAGGTGGTCAGGTAGAGAATACCGAGGCGTTCGGGTGAACTGTGGTTAAGGAACTCGGCAAAATGCCCCCGTAACTTCGGGAGAAGGGGGGCCATTGCTGGTGAGGGGACTTGCTTCCCGAGCTGGTGGTGGCCGCAGAGACCAGCGAGAAGCGACTGTTTACTAAAAACACAGGTCCGTGCGAAGCCGTAAGGCGATGTATACGGACTGACGCCTGCCCGGTGCTGGAACGTTAAGGGGACCGGTTAGCTCTGATTCGTCGGGGCGAAGCTGAGAACTTAAGCGCCAGTAAACGGCGGTGGTAACTATAACCATCCTAAGGTAGCGAAATTCCTTGTCGGGTAAGTTCCGACCTGCACGAATGGCGTAACGACTTCTCGACTGTCTCAACCACAGGCCCGGTGAAATTGCACTACGAGTAAAGATGCTCGTTTCGCGCAGCAGGACGGAAAGACCCCGGGACCTTTACTATAGCTTGATATTGGTGTTCGGTTCGGCTTGTGTAGGATAGGTGGGAGACTGTGAACTCCAAGCGCCAGCTTGGGGGGAGTCAACGTTGAAATACCACTCTGGTCGTGCTGGATGTCTAACCTCGGTCCGTGATCCGGATCAGGGACAGTGTCTGGTGGGTAGTTTAACTGGGGCGGTTGCCTCCTAAAGTGTAACGGAGGCGCCCAAAGGTTCCCTCAGCCTGGTTGGCAATCAGGTGTTGAGTGTAAGTGCACAAGGGAGCTTGACTGTGAGACTGACGGGTCGAGCAGGTACGAAAGTAGGGACTAGTGATCCGGCGGTGGCTTGTGGAAGCGCCGTCGCTCAACGGATAAAAGGTACCCCGGGGATAACAGGCTGATCTTCCCCAAGAGTCCATATCGACGGGATGGTTTGGCACCTCGATGTCGGCTCGTCGCATCCTGGGGCTGGAGTCGGTCCCAAGGGTTGGGCTGTTCGCCCATTAAAGCGGTACGCGAGCTGGGTTTAGAACGTCGTGAGACAGTTCGGTCCCTATCCGCTGTGCGCGTAGGAGTCTTGAGAAGGGCTGTCCCTAGTACGAGAGGACCGGGACGGACGAACCTCTGGTGTGCCAGTTGTCCTGCCAAGGGCATGGCTGGTTGGCTACGTTCGGGAGGGATAACCGCTGAAAGCATCTAAGCGGGAAGCCTGCTTCGAGATGAGGACTCCCACCCCCTTGAGGGGTTAAGGCTCCCAGTAGACGACTGGGTTGATAGGCCGGATGTGGAAGCCCAGTAATGGGTGGAGCTGACCGGTACTAATAAGCCGAGGGCTTGTCCGTAGATTGCTCGCGTCCACTGTTTGGTTCCCGGGTTGCGAATGGTCGCACCGGTTGAACCAGTCACTTAACTGAAAAGTGTGCTTGTTCGCCTGACACCCGATGGTGTTTCGGTGGTCATAGCGTTAGGGAAACGCCCGGTTACATTTCGAACCCGGAAGCTAAGCCTTTCAGCGCCGATGGTACTGCAGGGGGGACTCTGTGGGAGAGTAGGACGCCGCCGAACAATCTTTCTGGACCCTCGGTCCTGGCCAAAGCGCTGGGGCCGGGGGTCCTTTTGTTTTTTACGGCAGTGCGCAGTCCGCGGACGGTACGGGAGACTGGCACTACAGCAGTACGAACGACAGGAGTCACGTCGATGTCCAACACGCCCGAGGAAAGGCCGGATCGGCCAGAGCGGCGCGCGCCGCATCAGGGCGGCGACCGGGGTGGTAACCGCAGCAGCGGTCCCCGCCGCGAAGGCGACCGAGCCGGCGGCGGTTTCCGTCGCGACGATCGCCCCCGTTATGACCGGCCCCGTGAGGACCGGCGGGACGATCGAGGTGGCTTCCGTCGCGACGACCGGCCCCGTGAGGACCGGCCCCGTGAGGACCGTCCGCGCGATGACCGCGGTGGGTTCCGTCGGGACGACCGTCCGAGTCAGGACCGTCCGCGCTTTGACCGTCCTCGTGAGGACCGGCCGCGCGACGATCGTCCGCGTCAGGATCGTCCCGCTGGTGACCGTGGTGGTTTCCGTCGCGACGACCGTCCCGGTGGTGACCGTGGTGGGTTCCGTCGGGACGACCGTCCGAGTCAGGACCGTCCGCGCTTTGACCGTCCTCGTGAGGACCGGCCGCGCGACGATCGTCCGCGTCAGGATCGTCCCGCTGGTGACCGTGGTGGTTTCCGTCGTGACGACCGTCCCGGTGGTGACCGTGGTGGGTTCCGTCGGGACGACCGTCCGAGTCAGGACCGTCCGCGCTTTGACCGTCCTCGTGAGGACCGGCCGCGCGACGATCGTCCGCGTCAGGATCGTCCCGCTGGTGACCGTGGTGGTTTCCGTCGCGACGACCGTCCCGGTGGTGACCGTGGTGGTTTCCGCCGTGACGACCGTCCCGGTGGTGACCGTGGTGGTTTCCGCCGTGACGACCGTCCCGGTGGTGACCGTGGTGGTTTCCGTCGTGACGACCGTCCCGGTGGTGACCGTGGTGGTTTCCGCCGTGATGACCGTCCGAGTCAGGACCGTCCGCGCTTTGACCGTCCTCGTGAGGACCGGCCCCGTGAGGATCGTCCGCGTCAGGATCGTCCCGCTGGTGACCGTGGTGGTTTCCGTCGCGACGACCGTCCGAGTCAGGACCGTCCGCGCTTTGACCGTCCTCGTGAGGACCGGCCCCGTGAGGATCGTCCGCGTCAGGATCGTCCCGGTGGTGACCGTGGTGGGTTCCGTCGCGACGACCGTCCGAGTCAGGACCGTCCGCGCGATGACCGTGGTGGTTTCCGTCGTGACGACCGTCGTGATGAGCGTCCGCGCTTTGACCGTCCTCGTGAGGACCGGCCCCGTGAGGACCGTCCGGGTGATGACCGTGGTGGCTTCCGGCGCGACGACCGCCCTCGTGGCCCGCGCAGGGACGACGAGCGCGGTGGCCGGCGTCCGTCCGTGCAGGGGCGCGGCCGCTTCGCGGACACGCGGGGCCGTGACGACCGCCGTGAGGAGCGGGAGCCGATCAAGCGGCTGCCGATCCCGGATGAAGTGACGGGCCAGGAGATCGACCCGAGTGTGCGGCAGGAGCTCATGAGCCTGCCGAAGACGCTGGCGGACGACGTGGCGCGCAACCTCGTGATGGTCGCCCGGCTGCTGGACGAGGACCCGGACGCGGCCTACGCGTACTCCCGTGTCGCGCTGCGGCTCGCGTCACGCGTCGCCGCTGTCCGCGAGGCGGCCGGTTTCGCGTCGTACGCGACGGAGCGGTACTCCGAGGCGCTGACCGAGTTCCGCACCTGCCGCCGGATGACGGGCACGGTCGACCTGTGGCCGGTCATGGCGGACTGCGAACGCGGCATGGGCCGCCCGGAGCGTGCGTTGGAGATGGCGGGCGCCCCCGAGGTGAACAAGCTGGACCGCGCGGGCCAGGTGGAGATGCGTCTGGTGGCCGCCGGTGCCCGGCGCGACATGGGCCAGAACGAGGCCGCTGTCGTCACGCTCCAGAGCTCCGAGCTGGCGTCGCACGCCGTTCACCCGTGGACGGCCCGGCTGCGTTACGCGTACGCCGACGCTCTGCTCGCCGTGGAGCGGGGGGACGAGGCCCGCGAGTGGTTCGCCAAGGCGGTGGAGGCGGACCACACCGGCAGCACGGACGCCTCCGACCGCTTGGCGCAACTGGACGGCGTGGCGTTCGTGGACGCACTGGACGATGACACCGACACCGAAGACTCGGTCGTCCCCGGGAACGACGCGGACGAGCCGTCCGATGCCCACATGGACGACGATGACGACGATGACGATGACGATGACGATGACGCGGAAGAGGGTGACGAGGACGACGAGGACGACGACGAGCCGAAGGCGAAGTCCACGACGGACGAGCGCCCCGCCGCCCCGGTCGAGGAGCCCGAGGTCGACCTGACCGACGAGGCCGATCCGTCGGCGTTCCTCGAGAACCCGTTCAAGGAGCCCTCGCGCGACACGGAGGACTGACCCGCGGCGGACAGCCGGCGGCGAACGAGAAGGGCGGCACCCGCATCGCGCGGGTGCCGCCCTTCGGCGTTCTCCGTCAGGCCGGTGTGCCGTCCGGCTCCAGGCTGCGCAGGACCAGACCGGAGGCCGGCTTGGGCCCGAACGAGGTCGACTTGCGCGGCATCGTGACGCCCTGGCGGGCGAGTTCGTGGACGACGCTCTCGCGCACCGGGTGGATGAGCACGGCGGTGCCGCCCAGGCGTTCCGCGTGCGCCACGGCCGCCTCCGTGTCGTGGATGTACTGGATGTGCTCGGGGCTGTCGGGAACCTCCCAGACGCGGTCCAGCAGCAGGCTGTGCAGCACGGTCGCGTCGAGCCGCCGCCATGCCTCGGGGCGGTCGTGCGGGACGGTCAGTGCGGTCAGGTCCGGATCGGGCCGGTCCAGCAGGTGGAAGCTGTTGCCGCCGCTCAGGACGAAGGCGTTGCCCTCGGCCGTGGCGTCCTCCAGGGCGGCCAGGGCCTGGGGGAGGACGTGCGGCAGCTCGCGGACCCGGAAGGCCTTGCGCGCGGCCTCCAGGGCAAGGGCGACGGGCAGTTGGGGCAGCACGCGGTGGATCGCGCGGACCCGCAGCGGGTAGCGGGCGGTGTCGACGAGCAGGACGAGGCCGTAGTCCCAGGGGCTCGGGCCGTCGTGTTCGGCCTGGAGCCGCAGGTAGGTGGCCCAGCGGTGGTGGCCGTCGGCGATGAGCGCCTGGTGGCGCGAGAGGTCGGCGCCGACGGCCGCGATGGCGTCGTCGTCGGTGATCGCCCACAGGCGGTGCCGGATGCCGTCCTCGGTGGTCGTGGCGAGCAGCGGGGCGTCCCGGACGGTGTGTTCGACGATCCGGCCGGCGGGGCCGTCATCGCCGCGGTAGGACAGCAGCAGCGGTTCGAGGTTCGCGGCCGTGGCGCGCATGAGGGCGGCGCGGTCGGCGACCGGCCCGGGCATGACGTCCTCGTGGGGGAGGACGACGCGCTCCTCGGGCGGGCTCAGCCGCAGGGCGCCGATGAGCCCCCGCTGCAGATGGTCGCCGTCGCGCTGCTCGTAGACGTACAGCGCGGGGGCGGGGTCCAGGGCGAGGACGCCGTCCCTCTGCCACTGGGACAGGGTCGAGGCCGCCTTCAGGTGCCGGCCGTCCGGGGGCTCGGCACTGGGCAGGATGAGCCGCACGACATTGTGCGGGTCGGCGGTCTCCAGGTGCCGCTGTCCCTCGGGCCGGACGACGACGTCGTACGGTGGCGAGGTGACCGCGGCCAGGCTGCCGACCCGCTCGGGGACGTAGCGGAGCGCGCGGAACGGCGCGAGCCGCAGACCACCCGGTGCAGCGGGTCCGGAAATGCTCATCCGGGAATGCTACGCGGGTGATGTCCGCGGGGAGTGCCGAGTGATCGACAACATACGAGGAGCGACAGCCAGATGACGACCCACCGGATCGTGCCGGACGGCAGCGAACGGCCCCTGGACCAGGCGTACGACACGGCGCTGCTCGACCTCGACGGGGTCGTGTACGCCGGCGGCGACGCCATCGCGCACGCCGTCGACTCGCTCGGCGCGGCGCGTGGGCACGGCATGCATCTGGCGTACGTCACCAACAACGCGGCCCGCACCCCGCAGGCCGTCGCGGAGCACCTGACCCGGCTGGGCGTGCCCGCGGAGGCGTCGGAGGTCATCACCTCGGCGCAGGCGGTGGCCCGGCTGATCGCCGACCAGGTGCCCAGCGGGGCACGGGTGCTGACGGTCGGTGGCGAGGGGCTGGTGGAGGCGCTGCGCGAGCGCGGACTGCGGCCCGTGGACTCCGCCGACGACGATCCCGCGGCGGTCGTCCAGGGCTACTCGCCCAAGGTCGGCTGGGAGCAGCTCGCCGAGGCCGCGTACGCGGTCAACCGGGGCGTGCCCTGGTTCGCGTCCAACACCGACCTGACGATTCCGACCGCGCGCGGCACGGCGCCCGGCAACGGCGCGCTCGTGGAGGTCGTGCGGATCGCCACCGGCGCGACGCCGCAGATCGCCGGTAAGCCGCTGCCCCCGATGCACCGTGAGACCGTCATCCGGACGGGGGCCGAGCGGCCTCTGGTGGTGGGGGACCGGCTCGACACCGACATCGAGGGCGCGCACGCGGGTGGCGTCGACTCCCTGCTGGTCCTCACCGGGGTCACCACGGCCGCGCAGTTGCTCGCCGCGCCGCCCGAGCACCGGCCGACGTACGTGGACGCGGACCTGCGCGGACTGCTGACGCCGCAGCCCGAGGTGGCGGCGGCCGGCGGCGAGGGGGCGTACCGCTGCGGCGGCTGGACGGCACTCGCCGGTGAGGGCGCGCTGCTGCTGGACGGGCAGGGCGAGCCCATGGACGGGCTGCGGGCGCTGTGTGCGGCGGCCTGGACGGCGGCGGGCAGCGGGACGTGCACCCTGGACGCGGAGAAGGCACTGGCCCGGCTGGGCCTGAGCTAGCCGGGCCGGGGCCAGGGGCGGGCCGGGGAACTTCCGGAGGCTGGAGAGGCTAGAGGAGCTTGCGCAGCCGCAGGAGGTCGCGCAGGGCCGCCTCCAGCTTCACCCGGCCGCTGCCCCACGCCTTCGCGAAGTGCAGCCTGCCTTCGACGAGCGCGACCAGGTCGTCACCGGCCATGGTGAGCCTTATCTGCGCGCGCTCGTCCGGCGTGCCGGGCACCGTGACGACATCCTGGATGCAGCCGTCGGAGAGCCGGCCGACGAAGGTGATGTCGAGGTCGGTGATGCGGCAGCTCAGCGAGCGGTCGAGGGCGGCCGCGTTGCGCATGTCGCCCTCCGCCTTGGCGAGGTTCTCCGACAGCCGGTCGAGTGCGCTGCGGCACTCCTCGATGGTCGCCATCGGTTGTGCGTCTCCCGTTCGGATGCTGACGTGTGCTGATCGACGGTACCGCAGCCGACCCTCGGCAAGGTGCGGGCCGCTACGGGGTAGCGTCATGACGAACGAGAAGCAGAGGCACGAAGACCGGTGAACCCGAAGGTGAGGAGTGAGGGCGATGCGGGACGCGCTGCGGACCTGCCTGCAGATTGCGGGCGGCCTGACCGAGGCCACCCGGCGACGGGCGGTCGGGGCGGCGAGAGAGCTGCTGGACCAGGCGGGGATAGACGTCGAGGAAGTCCAGCGTTCGATCGGCCGGCGCATCCCGACGGAGGTCCAGACGCTCGCCGACGAGCTGATGACGGCTGGGCGCGCCAACAGGGACCTTCTCGTCGGGCTCATCCGCGAGGAGATCGACAAGGCCATGACCCGGGTCAGCCGGCTCGCGGACGACGTCACGCGGGTCGGGGTGGTGCTGGAGGCGCTGGAACGGCGCATCCGCAACCTGGAGGGCGACGGACGCGTCAAGGCGGCCGCTGACGCCTCCGGAACGGCGGACACGGAGGACGAGGGCGGGGAGGCCGAGCCCGGGCTGTACGTGCCGCCCCAGCCGCCCGTCGAGCACGTGCCGGTCGAGGGGGAACCGCCGGTCAAGAGCGCCGCTCCCACCGCGCGCAAGAACGCGGCCCCCGCGACGGCGCCGGCCACCCCCAAGAAGGCGGCCGCTCCGTCCAGGACCCCCGTCGCCGCTCCCACCGCGCGCAAGAACGCCGCGCCTGGGGCGGTGCCCGCCGTGCCGAAGTCCAAGACCCCGGCGGCAGCGCCCGCGAAGAAGGCCGCGGCCAAGAAGGCGGCTCCCGCCAAGAAGAGTGCCGCCGTCACCAAGACCGCGTCCGCGGCGAAGGGGACACCGGCCAAGACGACAGCGGCCGAGGAGACCGCCGCGCCTCGCAAGGCGGCGAAGGCGGCGCCCTCTGCACGGACGGCGGCCCCGGTGAAGAAGGCCGCCGCCAGGAAGACCGCGCCCGCCGCCAAGACGGCCACTGCGGCCAAGGCGCCGGCCAAGAAGGCCACCCCTGAGAGGTCCGCCACCGCGAACACCGCGGCGAAGAAGGCCACCGCGAAGAAGACCACCGCCAAGAAGACCACCGCCAAGAAGACCGCGGCGAAGAAGACCACCGGGACGCGGGAGGCGAGCCGTGACTGAGGCGGGTGCGACGCAGGTGATGCCTGAGGTGACGCCCGGGCTCACGCCCGAGGTGCCGCCCGGGCCGGAGGCGCCGCAGCCGCTGGGGGTCGTGGTGGAGGCGACGGGGAATACCGAGGTGGACGGCGTGCTTGTCCGCCTGGAGGACGCCGACATACTGCCCACCGAGGACCACATCGAGGTGTACGAGGATGTACACCGTGGGCTGCGCGACGCCCTCACGAGACTCGACGACAACAGGAGCTGAACCTCACGTGGCACGACGCCGACTCGACGCCGAGCTGGTGCGCCGGAACCTCGCCCGCTCACGGGAGCACGCCGGGCAGCTGATCGCGGCCGGCCGGGTGACCGTGGGCGGGACGACCGCGACCAAGTCCGCCACGCAGGTGGAGACCAGCGCGGCGGTGGTGGTGACCGAGGACGGCTCGGAACCGGACTACGTCTCCCGCGGCGGCCACAAGCTCGCCGGGGCACTGGAAGCGTTCGTACCGCTGGGACTGGGCGTGGCGGGCCGCCGGGCCCTGGACGCCGGGGCGTCGACGGGCGGGTTCACCGACGTGCTGCTCCGCAACGGCGCCGCGCACGTCGTGGCGGTGGACGTCGGGTACGGCCAACTCGCCTGGTCCCTGCAGAGCGATGAACGCGTCACCGTCAAGGACCGTACCAACGTACGCGAGTTGACGCTCGAGCAGATCGACGACCGGCCGGCCGACATCATCGTGGGCGACCTGTCCTTCATTCCGCTCGGGCTCGTCCTGCCCGCCCTCGTCCGCTGCTCCGCGCCCGACGCGGACCTTGTCCTCATGGTCAAGCCGCAGTTCGAGGTCGGGAAGGAACGGCTGGGCAGCGGCGGCGTCGTACGCAGCCCTCAGCTGCGCGCCGAAACCGTACGCCAGGTCGCCGGACAGGCGGCCGTACTGGGACTGGGGGTGCTGGGCGTGACCGCGAGCCCGTTGCCGGGACCGTCGGGGAATGTGGAGTACTTTCTGTGGCTGCGCGCCGGGGCACCCGAGCTGGACCCGGCCGACGTCGACCGCGCCGTGGCGGAGGGGCCCCGTTGAGCGAGACACATCAGGCGCAGGAGCGCACCGTCTTCCTGCTGGCGCACACCGGCCGGCCGGCCGCCATTCGCAGTGCGGAGCGGGTCGTGCAGGGCCTGCGGCGCTGCGGCATCGGTGTGCGGGTGCTGGCCGAGGAAGCCGAGGACCTCACCCTGCCGGACGCCGGCGCGGTGCAGCGGGTGCAGGAGATCGGCCCGGAGACCGTCAAGGACTGCGAGTTGATCATCGTCCTCGGCGGTGACGGCACGCTGCTGCGCGGCGCGGAGTTCGCCCGCGCCTCGGGCGTGCCGATGCTGGGCGTCAACCTGGGCCGCGTCGGCTTCCTCGCGGAGGCGGAGCGGGACGATCTGGACAAGGTCGTCGACCGGGTCGTCACGCGCGACTACGAGGTCGAGGAGCGCATGACGATCGACGTCCTGGTGCGCAACGACGGCCGCGTCGTGCACACCGACTGGGCGCTCAACGAGGCGTCGGTGGAGAAGCAGGCGCGCGAGCGGCTGCTGGAGGTCGTCACGGAGGTGGACGGCCGTCCGGTCTCCCGGTTCGGCGGCGACGGGGTGGTCATGGCGACCCCCACCGGATCGACGGCCTACGCCTTCTCGGCGGGCGGCCCGGTGGTCTGGCCGGAGGTCGAGGCGCTGCTCATGGTGCCGATCAGCGCGCACGCGCTGTTCGCCAAGCCGCTGGTCACCTCGCCGAGGTCGGTGCTCGCCGTCGAGGTGCAGCCCAAGACGCCGCACGGGGTTCTGTGGTGCGACGGGCGGCGGTCGGTGGACCTGCCCGCGGGGGCGCGCGTCGAGGTGCGGCGGGGTGCCGTGCCGGTGCGGCTGGCGCGGCTGCACCATGCCTCTTTCACCGACCGGCTGGTCGCGAAGTTCGCCCTTCCGGTGGCGGGCTGGCGGGGCGCGGCGCACTGAGGGGTGAGGCCCGTCGCGCGGCGGGCAGCAAACCTCGTATGGTCGTATCCGTGTTGGAGGAAATGCGGATCAGATCGCTGGGAGTCATCGAGGACGCCGTGGTGGAGTTGTCGCCCGGCTTCACCGCGGTGACCGGCGAGACCGGCGCGGGCAAGACCATGGTCGTCACGAGCCTCGGGCTGCTCCTGGGCGGCCGTGCCGACCCGGGCCTGGTCCGGATCGGTACGAAATCGGCGTCCGTCGAGGGACGGATCACGCTGAGTGCCGACGCGCCCGCCGCCGTGCGGGCCGAGGAGGCCGGTGCCGAGCTGGACGACGGCGCACTGCTCATCAGCCGTACCGTCTCGGCGGAGGGCCGCTCCCGGGCGTACGTGGGCGGCCGTGCCGTGCCCGTGGGGCTGCTGGGCGAGCTGGCGGACGAGCTGGTGGCCGTGCACGGCCAGACCGACCAGCAGGGCCTGCTTCGGCCCGCGCGTCAGCGCGCGGCCCTGGACCGGTACGCGGGCGACGCCGTCGCCGTGCCGCTGGCCAAGTACGGCGCCGCCTACCGGCGGCTGCGCGAGGTCGCGGGCGAGCTGGACGAGCTGACCACCCGGGCACGGGAGCGGGCCCAGGAGGCCGACCTGCTGCGCTTCGGCCTGGAGGAGGTCGCGGGCGCCGAGCCGCTGCCGGGCGAGGACACCGAGCTGGCCGCCGAGGCGGAGCGGCTGGGCCACGCCGAGGCGCTCGCCTCGGCCGCCACACAGGCGCACGCGGCGCTGGCGGGCAATCCCGAGGACCCCGAGGGCGTCGACGCCGGGATGCTCGTCGCGGGCGCCCAGCGGGCGCTGGACGCCGTGCGCTCGCACGATCCCGAGCTCGCCGTGCTGGCCGACCGGATCGGCGAGATCGGCATCCTGCTGGGCGACGTCGCCGGGGAGCTGGCCGGGTACGCCGACAACCTGGACGCCGACCCGCGGCGGCTGGCCGCGGTCGAGGAACGGCGCGCCGTCCTCGTGCACCTGACGCGCAAGTACGGCGAGAACATCGACGCCGTCCTGGAGTGGGCGGCCACCGGCGGCGCGCGCCTGGGCGAGCTGGAGGGCGACGACGACCGGATCACCGAGCTGACCGTCGAGAGGGACGCTCTGCGGGCCGAACTCGGCGACCTCGCGCAGGCCCTCAGCGACGCCCGCGCGGAGGCGGCGGACCGTTTCGCCGGGGCCGTGACCGCGGAGCTCGCCCAGCTCGCCATGCCGCACGCCCGGGTCACGGTCGCCCTGCGGCAGACCCCGGACCCCGAGGGCGTCGTGGTGGGCGGGCGTCCGGTCGCCTTCGGCGCCACCGGCGCCGACGAGGTGGAACTGCAGCTCGCGCCGCACCCGGGCGCACCGCCGCGGGCGATCTCCAAGGGCGCGTCCGGTGGTGAGCTCTCCCGCGTGATGCTCGCGGTCGAGGTGGTCTTCGCGGGGTCCGACCCCGTGCCCACGTATCTCTTCGACGAGGTCGACGCGGGTGTCGGCGGAAAGGCGGCCGTCGAGGTCGGCCGGCGTCTCGCCAAGCTGGCGCGGTCCGCGCAGGTGGTGGTCGTCACCCACCTGCCGCAGGTGGCGGCGTTCGCCGACCGGCAGCTGCTGGTCGAGAAGACCAACGACGGCTCCGTGACACGCAGTGGTGTGCGCGTGCTGGAGGGCGAGGAGCGCGTGCGTGAGCTGTCGCGCATGCTCGCCGGCCTGGAGGACTCCGAGCTGGGACGCGCCCATGCCGAGGAACTGCTCGCGGCGGCCCGCGAGGCCCGCTGAGCCGACCGCGTTGGCGGCGGGACCGGGCGGGGAGTGCGTGCCCGGCCCTGTCCCCCGGGGCGGGCCGGTGGGCGGGGCCCGGTGTCCGCTTCACCGGTGCCGAGCGTTCTGCGGCCGGGATGTCCGGACCCGGTGCGGGCTCGGGCCGCCGCGATGCGACGCGGTGCCCCGCCGACCAGACGGCAGGGGCGGGGCATCAGCGGCGCGGCCTGTGCCGGCCGGCTTCGGGCCGAGGCCGTTGACGTGCGCGGGACGGCGTCCCGCCTGGAGCGGCGGTGATGAGCCGCTTCGCGGGGTCATCGCGCGAAGGGCGGGCGGAGCCGCGCGTGCCCGAAGCGGTGGCGTGTCCTGTCGAGCCCGGCTGAGTCGCGTCGGCCGATGCGGTGGGGGTGGGGCTTGGCGGCCTGAGCCGCGTTTCGGGTTTCCTGGCAGTACCTGGGGTGCGTCGGCCGGTTCCGGCCGTGGGGTGGCGTGCGGAGGTGCCGGTGCGGGTGTGGTTCTTCGACTGCGGTCGCCCTGTGCTGGGTGGTCGTTGGCGCGTACTTCTTAAGCCGGTGCGCAGGGGTGTGCGGCTGGGCTGAGTCGCGTCGGCGGACGTGGTGGGGGTGGGGCTTGGCCGTCGGAGTCGCGGTTTCGGGTGTTTCGCCGGTACCCGGGGTGCGTCGGCCGGTTTCCCGCCGCGGTGCTGGGCACGTCGTTCGCGCGGGCTCCTTCGGCCGGCGCCAGGGCGCGGGCTGCGGGGCTGAGCCGCGCCGGGCGAGGTGGTGGCGCCGATCCGCGGCGTGGAGCATGCTGACGCACTCGTAAGGGTGGTCCCGCGTACGTGCGACCGGGCGCGCGCCGCGCAGCGCTCCCTGGATGGCGTATTGGCCTGGCATCCTGGAGGGCAGCACACTGCAATCCCCTTCGCCCGATGCCGAGTCAGGAGTCCGACCGCGCGTGAGCAGTACTCCGAGCCCCCTGCACGGCCAGCTGCACGCCGTCCATGTGCTGGGTGAGACGGGGAGGGCCCATGTGGCCTCGGTCGCGGGCGGGTTGGTGGCGCGCGGTGTGCAGGTGACGGTGTGCGGGCCGGGCGCGGCGGAGGAGCGGTACGGATTCGCCGCGGCCGGGGCGCGGTTCGCGCCGGTGGAGATCGCGCGGCGCTCCGCGCCACGCGTGGACGCCGCGGTGGTGACGGCTCTGCGGGCGGCCTGCGCCGGAGCGGATGTCGTGCACGCGCACGGCCTGCGGGCCGGCCTGCTGACCACCGTGGCGATGGGCGGGCGCCGCACGCCGCTGGTGGTGACCTGGCACGGCGCGGTCTTCGCCGAGGGTGCCCGCAAGCCGTTGCTGCGGTTGCTGGAACGGCGCGTGGCGCGGGCCGCGTCCGTGGTGCTGGGCGCGTCCTCGGACCTGGTGGACCGGGCCCGGGCGGTCGGCGCCCGGGACGCCCGGCTGGCACCGATCGGCGTGCCGCTGCCGCCCAGGACCGCCGCGACGCCCGAGGCGGCCGCCGAGGCGGAACGGCGCCGCCAGAAGGCACGGGACGAATTCGGCACCGGGACAAGCCCGTTGCTGCTGGCGGTCGGCCGCCTGGAGCCCCACAAGGGGTACGGCCAGCTGCTCGACGCCGTCCACGGATGGGCGCGGCTGGATCCGCAGCCGCTGCTGGTGATCGCCGGCGAGGGGTCGCTGCGTCCGGAACTCCAGCAGCGGATCGACGCCGGGAAGCTGCCGGTGCTGCTGCTGGGTCTCCGTGACGACGTGCCCGAACTGCTGGCCGCCGCTGACGCGGTGGTGCTGCCCTCCCGTTGGGAGGCCCGCTCGGTCATCGCCCAGGAGGCCCTCCACGCGGGGGTACCGCTGATCGCGACCGCCGTCGGCGGCACCAAGGAACTTGTGGGCGAAGCCGCCGAGTTGGTGCCCTACGGCGATCCGAAGCGGCTTGCCGACACCGTCGTGCGGCTGCTCGGCGACCCGGCGCGGCGGGCCTCACTGGCCGCCGCCGGCCCCGCGCAGGCGGCCACTTGGCCGACCGAGGATGACACGGTCGCCCAAGTGCTCAGCATCTACGACGAGTTGTCCTCGTACTGAACGCCGCCCGGCGGCATTCAGCCGCCGTACGCGCCGCTCGCGGTCAGCCGCAGCGCGGTGTCGATCAGCGGGACATGGCTGAACGCCTGCGGGAAGTTACCCACCTGGCGCTGCAGCCGCGGGTCCCACTCCTCCGCCAGCAGGCCGAGGTCGTTGCGCAGGTCCAGCAGCCTTTCGAACAACCGGCGCGCCTCGTCGACCCGGCCGATCATGGCGAGGTCGTCGGCGAGCCAGAAGGAGCAGGCGAGGAAGGCGCCCTCGTCGCCGGGGAGGCCGTCGAGGTTCTCGCCGCCGGGAGGGGCGTCGGTCGGGTAGCGCAGCACGAAACCGTCCTCGGTGGACAGCTCCCGCTGGATCGCCTCGATGGTCCCGATGACGCGCTTGTCGTCCGGCGGAAGGAAGCCGACCTGCGGGATGAGCAGCAGGGACGCGTCGAGCTCACGCGAGCCGTAGGACTGCGTGAAGGTGTTGCGCTCCTTGTCGTACCCCTTCTCGCACACGTCCCGGTGGATCTCGTCGCGCAGGTCGCGCCAGCGCTCCAGCGGGCCGTCGACCTCGCCGGACTCGATGAGCTTGACGGTGCGGTCGACGGCGACCCAGGCCATGACCTTGGAGTGCACGAAGTGCCGGCGCGGGCCGCGGACCTCCCAGATGCCCTCGTCCGGCTCGTCCCAGTGGTCCTCCAGGTACTGGATGAGCCGGATCTGCAGCAGCGAGGCGTAGTCGTTGCGGGCCAGGCCGGTCATGTGGGCCAGGTGGAGCGCCTCGGTGACCTCGCCGTAGACGTCGAGCTGGAGTTGGTGGGCGGCGCCGTTGCCCACCCGGACCGGGGTCGAGCCCTCGTAGCCGGGCAGCCAGTCCAGCTCGGTCTCGCCGAGTTCGCGCTCGCCGGCGATGCCGTACATGATCTGCAGGTTCTCCGGGTCGCCCGCGACCGCGCGCAGCAGCCACTCGCGCCAGGCGCGGGCCTCGTCCCGGTAGCCGGTGCGCAGCAGCGACGACAGGGTGATCGCCGCGTCGCGCAGCCAGGTGAAGCGGTAGTCCCAGTTGCGGACGCCGCCGATGTCCTCGGGCAGTGAGGTGGTCGGCGCGGCCACGATGCCGCCGGTGGGCCCGTACGTCAGCGCCTTGAGCGTGATCAGGGAGCGGACCACGGCGTCCCGGTAGGGCCCGTGGTAGGTGCACTGGGCGACCCACTCGCGCCAGAAGTCCTCGGTGGCCTCGAGCGAGGACTCGGGGTCGGCGAGCGGAGGCGGCTCCTTGTGCGAGGGCTGCCAGCTGATCGTGAAGGCGACCCGGTCGCCGGGCGCCACGGTGAAGTCGGCGTACGTGGTGAGGTGCTCGCCGTAGGTCTCGACATCGGTGTCGATCCAGACCGAGTCCGGGCCGGCGACGCCGACGATGCGGTCCCCGACCTTGTGCACCCACGGCGTGACCCAGCCGTAGCTGAAGCGCATGCGCAGCGCCGAGCGCATCGGCACGCGGCCGCTGACGCCCTCGACGATCCGGATCACCTGGGGGGCGCCGTCACGCGGCGGCATGAAATCGATCACACGGACCGTTCCGCGCGGGGTGTCCCACTCCGACTCCAGCACCAGGGAGTCCCCCCGGTAGCGGCGCCGGGTGGCGGCCGGCGGCTGTGAACCGTGCGGGAAGGCGGGGCCGAGGCGCCAGTAGCCGTGCTCCTCGGTGCCGAGCAGGCCCGCGAAGATCGCGGGGGAGTCGAAGCGGGGCAGACACAGCCAGTCGACCGTGCCGTCCCGGCACACCAGGGCGGCGGTCTGCATATCGCCGATGAGTGCGTAATCCTCGATACGCCCGGCCACGTAGGTCTCCAGTCGAACGACGGCGGCGCCCCGTGGGACTGGGGCGGTGATTGCGGTCTGTGGATCTTTCGACGAGCTCTTTCCCGGGAGCAGGCGGGGTGGTGCCGTGCCGGTTCACTCGCATCGAATCGATGTGTCCGAGCAGGATACGACGACAACGCGGGCGGTGCGGAAGCCCTGACCGAGCCTGCTGGGCCGGTCGGGTGCATTTTGTCGTACCAATGTCCCGACGACCTCCCTTTTCATCCGAGAGCCGCCCCCCGCGGCTGGTGCGCGTCACTGATACCCTGGTAGCCCG
This sequence comes from Streptomyces sp. RLA123, assembly GCF_056270165.1. Lineage (NCBI taxonomy): Bacteria > Bacillati > Actinomycetota > Actinomycetes > Kitasatosporales > Streptomycetaceae > Streptomyces > Streptomyces sp. RLA123. The sequence continues at coordinate 6,126,137 of NZ_JBWDOR010000003.1, forward strand.
TGGGCCGGTGGCCTGAACCACTGAACCGCCGCGACGACACCACCCCTCTTCACCGCCATGGTGCCGTCCCGACCACCACCTCGCGACCACGGGAGCCCCCTCTTGGCACAGCCGCCCAAATCCACGACGACCAAGCACCTCTTCGTCACCGGGGGTGTCGCCTCCTCGCTCGGCAAGGGCCTGACGGCCTCCAGCCTGGGAGCGCTGCTCAAGGCCCGGGGCCTGCGGGTCACCATGCAGAAGCTCGACCCGTACCTCAACGTGGACCCGGGCACGATGAACCCCTTCCAGCACGGTGAGGTGTTCGTCACGGACGACGGCGCCGAGACGGACCTGGACATCGGTCACTACGAGCGCTTCCTGGACGTGAACCTCGCGGGCTCGGCCAACGTCACCACCGGCCAGGTCTACTCCTCGGTGATCGCCAAGGAGCGCCGCGGCGAGTACCTCGGCGACACCGTGCAGGTCATCCCGCACATCACCAACGAGATCAAGTCCCGCATCCGTCGCATGGCGACCGAGGACGTGGACGTCGTCATCACCGAGGTCGGCGGCACCGTCGGCGACATCGAGTCGCTGCCCTTCCTGGAGTCCGTCCGCCAGGTCCGGCACGAGGTGGGCCGCGACAACGTCTTCGTGATGCACATCTCGCTGCTGCCGTACATCGGCCCCTCCGGCGAACTGAAGACCAAGCCGACGCAGCACTCGGTTGCCGCGCTGCGCAGCATCGGTATCCAGCCCGACGCGATCGTGCTGCGCGCCGACCGCGACGTGCCGACCTCCATCAAGCGCAAGATCTCGCTGATGTGCGACGTGGACGAGGAAGCGGTGGTCGCCGCCATCGACGCCCCGTCGATCTACGACATCCCCAAGGTGCTGCACACCGAGGGCCTGGACGCCTATGTCGTCCGCAGGCTGAACCTGCCGTTCCGCGATGTGGACTGGACGCAGTGGGACGACCTTCTCAAGCGGGTCCACGAGCCCGAGCACGACCTGAAGGTCGCGCTGGTCGGCAAGTACATCGACCTGCCCGACGCGTACCTGTCGGTGACCGAGGCGCTGCGCGCCGGCGGGTTCGCCAACAACGCCAAGGTCAACATCAAGTGGGTCACCTCCGACGACTGCAAGACCCCGGCGGGCGCCGCGCGCCAGCTCGGCGACGTCGACGCGATCTGCGTGCCCGGCGGCTTCGGCGACCGCGGCGTGGAGGGCAAGGTCTCGGCGATCACCTACGCCCGGGAGAACGGCATCCCGCTGCTGGGGCTGTGCCTGGGTCTGCAGTGCGTGGTCATCGAGGCGGCCCGCAGCCTCGCCGGCATCGAGGACGCCAACTCCACCGAGTTCGACCCGGCCACCGCCCACCCGGTGATCTCCACCATGGCCGAGCAGCTCGACATCGTCGCCGGCCAGGGCGACCTGGGCGGCACCATGCGGCTCGGGCTCTACCCGGCCAAGCTCGCCGAGGGCTCCATCGTCCGCGAGGTGTACGGCGGCGAGCCCTACGTCGAGGAGCGCCACCGCCACCGCTACGAGGTCAACAACAGCTACCGGGGCGAGCTGGAGAAGAAGGCCGGCCTGCAGTTCTCCGGCACCTCGCCGGACAACAAGCTGGTCGAGTACGTCGAGTACCCGCGCGAGGTCCATCCCTACCTCGTCGCCACCCAGGCGCACCCCGAACTGAAGTCGCGGCCGACCCGTCCGCACCCCCTGTTCGCGGGTCTGATCGCGGCCGCCGTCAAGCGTCGCCAGGGCTGATCGATACGGTGGCCGTGGCGGGCCGCAGCCGGGCCCGCCACGGCATCACGTACGGAGGGCACAGCATGCTGCAGGACACCCCTGAGGAGTGGCGGACCACGGCCACCTCCACCCCCTTCACCGGGAACAAGACCGGTGTCCGGACCGACGAGGTCGTCATGCCCGACGGCGGCGTCGCGAAGCGCGACTACCAGGTCCACCCGGGCTCGGTGGCCGTGCTGGCCCTGGACGACGAGGACCGGGTGCTGGTCCTCAAGCAGTACCGGCACCCCGTGCGGATGAAGCTGTGGGAGCTGCCCGCCGGTCTGCTGGACATCCCCGGCGAGAACCCGGTGCACGCCGCCCAGCGCGAGCTGTACGAGGAGGCGCACGCCAAGGCCGAGGACTGGCGGGTGCTGGTCGACGTCTACCCCTCGCCCGGCGGCTCCGACGAAGCGGTGCGCGTCTTCCTCGCCCGCGGTCTGTCCGAGGTGGAGGGCGAGCGGTACGAGGTGTCCGAGGAAGAGGCCGACATGGAGCAGGCGCGGGTCGCGCTGGCCGACCTCGTGCGGGGCGCCCTTGCCGGCCGCCTGCACAACAACTGCCTGGTGATGAGCGCGCTGGCGGTACAGGCCGCACTCGCCGGCGACGGTCTGGACGCGCTGCGGCCGGCTGACGCGCAGTGGCCCGCGCGGCCGTACGCCGTCTGACCGGCCTGACGCCCTCCGCCGGCCGCAGGCCGCCGTCCGGCCTCGCCGCGACAGGGGCCCGGTAGGACGATCGGATCGTCCGGGAGGGTGATCATTGATGCCGTCGGCCGCGTCGCGTCACGGGGTCGGACCCGCCCGGTGAACTAGGCTCATCCCGTTCTCATTCAGAACGGGAGTGGGCCGTGGCGGATCACGTGCTGGACGCCGACGCATCGGTGGCGGCTTGCGACGACGGCCTCCGGGAGGCGTCGGTACAGACACCCGCACCCGGCACGCTTCCGCCCGACGTGCCCCATTTCGTCGGCCGCCGCCGTGAGCTCGAGGAACTGCGGGCCGACATCGACAAGCCCGGCCTCGCGACACTGCGCGGCCGGAGCCCCGAAGGAAGCCGCGTGCTGCTGGTGGCCGGCCGGCCCGGCTCCGGCCGCACCTCGCTGGCGCTGCGTCTCGCTTACGACATCGCCGACCGCTACCCCGACGGTCAGTTCTTCGTCCGGCTCAGCGACAACGAGGGCGAACCCGTGCCGTCCGAGCAGTCCGCGCGGGCCCTGCTGCGGGCTCTGCGGGTCGGCGCGGAGCCGGGAGCGGAGGGCGGGGAGCTGTCCGCGGCGCTGCGCACCGCGCTGGCCGGACGCCGGGCGGTGCTCGTGCTGGACGACGTGGTCGATCCCCGGCAGTTGCTCGACCTGCTCCCCAAAGGCTCCGGCAATCTGTTCGTGGCCACCTCGGAGGGGCCGCTGCCGGGCGTGCCCGACGTACGGCCGTGCACCCTGGGCGGGCTCGACCCGGCCGCCTGCGTGGACCTGCTCGCCCAGGCCGTCGGACGGGTCCGGATCACCAACGATCCCAAGGCCGCCGAGGCGCTGGCCCACGAATGCGGCGGCCATCCCGCGGCGCTCCGCCTGATCGGCGCGTGGCTCGCCACCCAGCCGCGTACTTCCGTCGCCGACGCGACCCGCCGCCTGCACGACATCCGGGCCGAGTCCCCCGCCCCCGCCGCGGCCCGCGACTCCGCGCCGGGCGCCCCGACCTCCGGTAACGGGGTGCTGCGCGAGGACGTCGGCCGCCGCGGGACCGCGGACGCCCTGCCGGTCGACGGGCGGGCCCGGGTGGTGCCCCGCAGCGCCTCCGCTTCCGCTGCCGCTCCCGCGACGGCTCCCGCTCCCGCCGCGGCGCCCGGGGCCGCCGCCGCACCGCGCGCCACCGCCCCGCCGGAGCTGCTGCGCGCCTTCCGCTTCGTGTACGGGGCCCTCGCCCCTGCCGTGGCCCGGATGCTGCGGCTGCTGGCACTCGCCCCCGCGGGCCTGGTGGACGCCCAGACCGCCTCGGCGCTCGCTGGCTGCTCGGTGGGCGACGCCGAGGGCACGCTGGAGAACCTGGCCGGCTGCGGGCTGCTCCACACGGAGCCGGCCGTGGATCCGCTGCCCCGGCAGTACCGCGTGCCGGGCTGGCTGACCCCGTCGCTGCGCGAGCTGCTGCGCACCACCGACAAGCCCGGCGAGACGCAGCTCGCCCGCGCCCGGATGCTGGAGCGCACCGTACGGCTGCTGCACGCGTGCCGGCTGGGCCTGGAGGGCGCCGACACCGAACCGGAGGGGCTGCCCAAGCCGCTGCGTTTCGCGGACCGCCCGGCCGCGGCCGCGTGGCTGCGCGAGCGGCTGCCGGTCCTGCTGGCCGCCGCGCGGCTGGCCGTCGCCGACGGCGAACTGGACACCCTGGCCCGCCGGCTGATGGCCGCGCTCGTGCGCGCACTGGCCGCGGACCCGGGCGGCGGGGAGAACGCCGCGGAGCGCTACCAGTTGCACCACCTCGTCCTGGACGTGGCCGAGCGGCGCGGACTGCACCGCGAGAAGGCCGCGGCGCTGCTCAACATCGGCGACCTCGACGTGGAGGGCGCCCGACCGCTCGACGCCCTCGACCGCTACCGGGCCGCGCTCGTCGCCGCGCGCGAGGGGTTCGACGGGGACGCCGAGGGCCGTGCCCTGGAGGCGATCGCCGGTACCTACCTGGAGCTGGACGACCCGCAGCGCGCGTCCGACTGGTACGGCAGGGCGCTCGCCCTGCGCCAGGCGCGCGGCGAGCTCACCCATGCGGCCAGGCTGCACGGACGGCTCGGCGCGCTCCAGACGTACGCCGGCCGGTACGGAGCCGCGCTGCGCGAGTGGCGGGCCGCGGTGACGGCGTACCGGCGGCTGAAGGACCTGCCGTCCCAGGCCCGCGCCCTGACCGAGGTGGCCCGGGTCCAGGAGTACGCGGGCCACCCCGAGGACGCGCTCCGGACCTGCCGCGACGCCCTGTACTGGGCCCGGCAGGCGGGGGAGCGGCGGCTGGAGGGCGCGGTGCTGCTGCGGATGGCCGACACCCTGGACCGGCTGGGCGATCCGGCGGGCGCGCGGCTGCAGCGGGCGGCCGCCCGGCGGCTGCTCCCGGCCGCCGAGATCCCCCCGACACCCGGTGCCGGGGAGGGCTGACGCCAAGGGGGGCAAGGGCTGACCGGCCGCTACCTACGAAACTGCCAATGCCTTCGAAGAAAGTAGTCACTTTGTAAGGCTAGACAGCGAGTCTTCCTTCACTACACTTGCTCACACCGCGACCATCGCGGCCAGGTCCGACGTACCCTGACAGCGGCCGGTATCAGCTGGTATTGGCTGATATCCGACCGGCATACCGGGTGTCGGAGACCTGTGCACTGGCAAACCCGACGCTCCCCACACAAGGACCGTGATCGACGTGAAGGTCGGCATCCCCCGCGAGGTCAAGAACAACGAGTTCCGCGTGGCCATCACCCCCGCCGGCGTGCACGAGCTCGTCCGAGGCGGCCACCAGGTCTTCGTCGAGCAGGACGCCGGCCTCGGCTCGTCCATCCCGAACGAGGAGTACGTGGCCGCCGGTGCCACGATCCTCCCCACCGCCGACGAGGTGTGGGCGACCGCCGACCTGGTGCTGAAGGTCAAGGAGCCGATCGCGGAGGAGTACCACCGGCTCCGCAAGGACCAGACGCTCTTCACCTACCTGCACCTGGCCGCCTCCCGCGAGTGCACCGAGGCACTCCTGGAGTCCGGCACCACCGCGATCGCGTACGAGACGGTCGAACTGGCCAACCGCCAGCTGCCGCTGCTCGCCCCGATGTCCGAGGTGGCCGGCCGGCTCGCCCCGCAGGTCGGCGCGTACCACCTGATGCGCTCGGCCGGCGGCCGCGGCGTGCTCCCCGGCGGCGTGCCCGGCGTGGCCCCGGCGAAGGCCGTGGTCATCGGCGGCGGCGTCTCCGGCTGGAACGCCGCGCAGATCGCCATCGGCATGGGCTTCCACGTCACGCTGCTCGACCGCGACATCAACAAGCTGCGCGAGGCGGACAAGGTGTTCGGCACCAAGGTGCAGACCATCGTCTCCAACGCCTTCGAGCTGGAAAAGGCGGTCCTGGACGCGGACCTCGTCATCGGCGCCGTCCTCATCCCGGGCGCCAAGGCCCCCAAGCTGGTCACCAACGAGCTGGTCTCGCGCATGAAGCCGGGCTCCGTGCTCGTCGACATCGCCATCGACCAGGGCGGCTGCTTCGAGGACTCGCGTCCCACCACACACGCCGAGCCGACCTTCCCGGTGCACAACTCGGTCTTCTACTGCGTCGCCAACATGCCGGGCGCGGTGCCCAACACCTCGACGTACGCGCTCACCAACGCGACGCTGCCGTACATCGTGGAGCTGGCCAACCGCGGCTGGCGCGAGGCGCTGCGCCGGGATGCCGCGCTCGCCAGGGGCCTGAACACCCATGAGGGTCAGGTCGTTTACGGTCCCGTCGCCGAGGCGCACGGCATGGAGTCGGTCGACCTGGCGTCGCTGCTCGCGTGATCGTCGGCTGAGTCGATTGATCGACTTTTTGGTCAGGCGTCAACGCGCCGCCCCCGCGGTACTCACGGCCGGGCCTTGCGAGTTCAAGGCCCGGCCGTTCGCGTGGAACCATACCGTTTTGCCGATTCGTCCCTCGGCGAAACATCGGCGGCGACCCCGTTACGCCCTTGACAGCGGCGCGTTCGGTTGCCGACACATCGTGCCGTGTCCGGTGGATTGTGTTGCTGTGAACCACCGACACGCCATAGAGTCGCCAACCGTCGGCATGCTGCAACGCTGACCTATTGAGAAGTTTCCTGGTCACCAAGGAGGTAAGACGACTTGTGAATGAGTCGACATTTGCTCCCGGGGGTGGTCAGCCAGGAATGACCGTTCAGGCCGAGGGCTCCTCGAGGCTCGAGGCGGTGGGCTCCGTGGCCGTCCGCACCTTCGAGGCGCGCCGGCCCGGACACGGCAACCAAGGCAACGAGGCACACACCCCGATCCCCATGGCGCACTACGAAGAAGAGTTGCAGGACGGTCAGTTCTACGACCCCGACGCCGAGTACGAGCCCGACCCGGAGTACGCGGCCACCCTCGCGCCCGACGCGGCCCGTCAGCGGCGCGAGCGCGTCGGCCCCACCGGCCGTCCGCTGCCGTACTTCCCGATCCCCGGCCCGCTGACCGACCACGGCCCGGCGACGATCGTCGCCATGTGCAACCAGAAGGGCGGCGTCGGCAAGACGACGTCGACCATCAACCTCGGTGCCGCACTGGCCGAATACGGCCGCCGTGTGCTGCTGGTCGACTTCGACCCGCAGGGCGCGCTCTCCGTGGGTCTCGGCGTCAACCCGATGGAACTGGACGTCACGGTCTACAACCTGCTGATGGAGCGCGGGCTCTCGGCCGACGAGGTGCTGCTGAAGACCGCGGTGCCCGGCATGGACCTGCTGCCCAGCAACATCGACCTGTCCGCCGCCGAAGTGCAGTTGGTCAGTGAAGTGGCCCGCGAGTCCTCGCTCCAGCGCGCGCTCAAGCCGCTGCTGCCGGACTACGACTACGTCATCATCGACTGCCAGCCGTCGCTGGGCCTGCTGACCGTCAACGCGCTGACCGCCGCGCACCAGGTGATCGTGCCGCTCGAGTGCGAGTTCTTCGCGCTGCGCGGTGTCGCGCTGCTCACCGAGACCATCGAGAAGGTCAGGGAGCGGCTCAACCCCGAGCTGGAGCTGGACGGCATCCTCGCCACGATGTACGACTCACGGACCGTGCACAGCCGTGAGGTGCTGGCGCGCGTCGTCGAGGCCTTCGACGATCACGTCTACCACACCGTCATCGGGCGGACCGTCCGCTTCCCGGAGACCACGGTCGCCGGTGAGCCGATCACCACGTACGCGTCCAACTCGGTGGGCGCGGCCGCCTATCGTCAACTCGCCAGGGAGGTGCTCGCCCGGTGTCACGCCGAGTGAGTCTCCCGGGGGCCGACGAACTGTTCCGGACCACCGGGGGGCGGGGGCTCCAGCCCTCGACACCGCGGCAGCACGCAGGCGGTGAGACTCCCGGCGACAGCGCGGACCGCCCCCTGAGGCCCGTCCCGGCCCCCGCAGGCCCGTCCGCGGCCGAGGAACCCGAGGCCGCCGAGGGGGCGCCGGTACAGGAGTCCGCGGCCCCCGCCGAGGCCGCCGAGCACACCGGCCGGGACGGCGACCTCGGCCCGGCCGCGCGTCCCGTCCCGGAACAGGCCACCCCGGCCGGCCAGCCGGGCCGCCGCACCCTCCAGCCGCCCGCAGGGTCCCCCGGGGCGGCCTCCTCGCCGGCCGCCGCGCAGCCCCTGCAGCCGGCCCAGCAGCCGCGCCGCAAGTCCGGGCGGGCGCCACGGCGGCCCAGCGGCCGCGAGCGCCACGACGAGAAGATCACGGTCTACGTCTCCGCCGAGGAGCTGATGGACCTCGAACACGCCCGCCTGGTCCTGCGCGGCGAGCACGGCCTCGCCGTGGACCGGGGCCGCATCGTCCGCGAGGCCGTCGCGGTCGTCCTCGCCGACCTGGAGTCCCGCGGCGACGCGAGCATCCTCGTCCGCCGCCTCCGAGGCCGCTGACGCCTCCGGCGCGATACGGTGCCGTCCTCCGCACGGCCCCGCAGCACGACCTGGACCTGAATGCCCTCCGACGACTCCGCCAGCTCCTCCCGCTCCCGCCGCCTCCTGGGCCGCGGTCCCGGTACCGCTCCGTCCCCGGACGGGGCACCCGAGGCTCCCGCGACCACGATCGCGGCAGCGACCGCGGCAGCCTCCGAAGCCGCCGGCACGGACGGCACGGCCCCCGTCGCGCCGGCCGCCGGGCTTCCCGTGGAACCCGTGGAGCCGGCCCTCGCGCTCCCGGCGCCCTCGAAGGCCCCTGAGGGCGCCTCTGAGGCCCCCGCCGCCGTACCGGCGCTCCCCGCACCCGCCGAGGCCCCCGAAGCCGCTCACGAGGCGCCGGGCGGCCCGCCAGGACCCGCGGCCCCCGAGGACGCACCGGACGCCCCGGCGGGCCCGTCCCCGGCGACGGGGGAGGGGGACGGGAGGTTCACCGTGCGGCTGGCGAACTTCGAGGGGCCCTTCGACCTGCTGCTCCAGCTGATCTCGAAGCACAAGCTGGACGTGACCGAGGTGGCGCTGTCGAAGGTCACGGACGAGTTCATGGCGCACATCCGCGCCATGGGGCCGGACTGGGACCTGGACCAGACGACGGAGTTCCTGGTGGTCGCCGCGACGCTGCTGGACCTGAAGGCGGCGCGCCTGCTGCCCGCCGCGGAGGTCGAGGACGAGGAGGACCTGGCGCTGCTGGAGGCGCGGGACCTGCTGTTCGCGCGGCTGCTCCAGTACCGCGCGTACAAGCGGATCGCGGCGATCTTCGCGGACCGCCTGGAGGCGGAGGCGCAGCACCATCCCCGGACCGTGGGGCTGGAGCCGCACCATGCGGAACTGCTCCCCGAGGTCGTGCTGAGCATCGGCCTGGAGCGCTTCGCGCAGCTCGCCGTCAAGGCGATGCAGCCCAAGCCGAAGCCTCAGGTGTACGTGGACCACATCCACGCGCCGCTGGTGAGCGTCCGGGAGCAGGCCGAGCACGTGATCGCCATCCTGCGCGAGCGCGGGGAGGCCACCTTCCGCGAGCTGGCCTTCGACGCCCCGGACACGCTGACGGTCGTCGCGCGCTTCCTGGCGCTGCTGGAGCTGTACCGCGAGAAGGCGGTCGCGCTGGACCAGGAGGAGGCCCTGGGGGACCTCCTGGTCCGCTGGACGGGCGGCGAGAGCGCACCGGAGCAGCCACTCGTCACCGATGAATTCGACCAGGACCCCGCGGCGAGGAAGGACGGGAAGGATGACTGACGATTCCGCGGAGGCGGCCGTCCCCGGAGGGGGCCGCGGGGAGCGGACCGGGGAGGTGCCCGCAGGGCTGCTCCCGACGGCCGGCCTGGAACTGCGCCCCGCGCTGGAGGCGGTCCTGATGGTCGTGGACGAGCCGGCCACCGAGGAGACCCTCGCCAAGGTGCTGGACCGCCCGCGCCGTGAGGTCGCCGCCGCGCTGCGCGAGCTGGCCGAGGAGTACACGGCCCAGAACCGCGGCTTCGACCTGCGGCACGTCGCCGGCGGCTGGCGTTTCTACACCCGCCCCGCCTTCGCGCCGGCTGTGGAGAGGTTCGTCCTGGACGGCCAGCAGGCCCGGCTGACGCAGGCCGCGCTGGAGACCCTGGCCGTCGTCGCCTACCGCCAGCCGGTGTCCCGTTCGCGGGTCTCGGCGGTGCGCGGCGTCAACTGCGACGGCGTGATGCGCACCCTGCTGCAGCGGGGTCTCGTCGAAGAGTGTGGGACGGAACCCGAGACAGGTGCGATCCTGTACAGGACGACGAACTATTTCCTGGAGCGAATGGGCCTGCGCGGCCTGGACGAGTTGCCCGAGCTCGCGCCCTTCCTCCCGGAGGCGGACGCCGTCGAGGCGGACTCCCTGGAGGGCGTCCCCTCATTCGACCCGGACTCGACGACGGAAACTTGATGCGAAGCAGTAGCGGCAGCGGCAGGAACAGCGGTGGCAACCGGAACAACCGGGGCGCCGGTGGTGGCACGCCCGGGTCGAGGTCCGGCGGTGAGCGCGACGACCCGCAGAAGCGCGAGCGCCGGCCCCGCCCGGAGCAGCGCCGCTATGACGTCGGCGGCGGGGCCCCCGGCGAAGCCGGGAAGGGCAGGGGCGCGGGCAGGCCCGCCGGTGCCTCCGGCAAGCCCCGAAAGTCCGTTCCGGCGCGCCCGCGGGAGCTCGACGCGCAGATCGAGGAGCGGAACCGGGCCCGGCACGACAAGCCCAAGCTGAACCTGCCCAAGACCTTCCCCGGCGCCGAGCAGGAGGGCGAGCGGCTGCAGAAGGTGCTGGCCCGGGCGGGCATGGGCTCGCGCCGTGCGTGCGAGGAGCTGATCGCACAGCGCAGGGTCGAGGTCAACGGCACGATCGTGACCGAGCAGGGCCTGCGCGTCGACCCGGACAGGGACGAGGTGCGCGTCGACGGGCTGACCGTGGCCACGCAGTCGTACCTGTTCTTCGCCCTGAACAAGCCGGCGGGCGTCGTCTCCACGATGGAGGACCCGGACGGCCGCCAGTGCCTCGGCGACTACGTCAACAACCGCGAGACGCGGCTCTTCCACGTCGGACGGCTGGACACCGAGACCGAGGGCATCATCCTGCTCACCAACCACGGCGAGCTGGCCCACCGCCTCACGCACCCCCGTTACGGCGTGCAGAAGACCTACCTCGCGGCGATCAACGGAGTGCTGCCGCGCGACATCGGCAAGCAGCTGAAGAACGGCATCGAGCTGGAGGACGGCTGGGCGCGCGCCGACAACTTCCGCGTCGTGCAGCAGACCGGCAAGAACTACCTCGTCGAGGTGACCCTGCACGAGGGCCGCAAGCACATCGTGCGCCGCATGCTGGCCGAGGCCGGCTTCCCGGTGGACAAGCTGGTGCGCACGAGCTTCGGCCCGATCCCGCTCGGCGACCAGAAGTCCGGCTGGCTGCGGCGGCTGACCAACACCGAGGTCGGCATGCTCATGCGCGAGGTCGATCTCTGATCCCGGCCCCCAGCCCAGCCCCCGGCCATGAGCCGCGGGGCATGGCCGGATCTTCTGATCGACTTCTCATCCCATAAAGGCTTTCCCGCGGACCCCGTCAGCGGGAAGGATGGGGCGATGACCATCCACGCCGAGCGGCTGCGCGAGGCCGGGCTGCCCGAACTCACCCCGGTACTCGCCCGGCAGGGGCACCAGCTGCTGTTCGCCACCGTCTCCGGGGCGCATCTGTACGGCTTCCCCTCCGACGACTCGGACGTGGACGTGCGCGGTGTGCACCTCCTGCCGCTTGCCGAACTCATAGGGCTGCGGGAGGGGGAGGAGACGCAGACCCGCATGTGGGAGCAGGACGGTCTCGAACTCGACCTGGTCACCCATGACCTGCTGAAGTTCGCGCGCCTGATGCTGCGCCGCAACGGCTACGTCCTGGAGCAGCTGCTGTCCCCGCTGGTGGTGCACACCAGCGGGGTCCACGCCCAGCTGGTCGACCTCGCGCCCGGTGTCCTCACGCACCGGCACGCGCACCACTACCGCGGCTTCGGCCGCACGCAGTGGGAGCTGTACGAGAAGACCGGCGAACTCAAGCCGCTGCTCTACACGTTCCGCGTCCTGCTCACGGGCATCCACCTCATGCGCACCGGCACCGTCGAGGCCCACCTGCCGACCCTGCTGGACCAGGTGGCAGCGCCGGAGTACGTCCGCGACCTCATCCGGGACAAGGCGCACGCCGAGCACGGCCTCGCCATGGACCTCGACCCGCGCCGCGTGCGCGCCGACGTCGAGGCCCTCCAGGCCGGCCTGGACGACGCCGAGCAGGCCTCCCGCCTGCCCGCGGAGCCGACCGCGTACGACGCGCTGCACGACCTGGTGGTCCGCACCCGGCTGGCGGCGGCGTGAGGCGGCCGGCCGCCGGGGCGATGGCCGGACTGGCCATCGGCGACGCGCTGGGCTTCCCGACCGAGTTCAACGACGTCCCCTCGATCCTGGCCAAGTGCGGTCCGTGGCGCGCCATGGAACTGCCGCGCCCGGCCTTCGTCACCGACGACACGCAGATGACGCTGGCCTTCGGGCGCGGCCTGCGCACGGCGATGGAACGCGGTCCGCTCACACCGTCCCGGCTCGCCCGGCCGGTGCGGGAGGAGTTCGTCGACTGGTACCACTCGCCCGACAACAACCGCGCGCCCGGCCGCACGTGCCTGGTCGCCTGCGAGAAGCTGAACCACGAGGGCACGCGCTGGCAGGAGGCCAGCCAGACCGGCTCCAAGGGCTGCGGTGCCAACATGCGGGTCGCCCCCGCGGGCCTGGTCCCGGGACTGCTGCCCGGGGACCGGGCCGGCGCAGCGCAGTTGCAGGCCGCGCTGACCCACGGACACCCCACGGCACTGGCGGCGAGCGACCTGACCGCCCACGCCGTGCACGTGCTCGCGCAGGGCGCGGCGCCCGGCGAACTGCCCGCGCTGCTGCGGGAGTACGCGCGCGAGAGCCGCGGGACCTACCACGAGTGGTGGCTCGGCGACCTGTGGCGGTTCGCTCACGACCACAGCCCCGCCGACTTCGCCCGCCGAGGCTGGGACGAGTGCCTGGCGGTCCTGGACCGCCTGGACGCGGCGCTCGCGGCGCCCGATCCGGAGGCGGACCCGTGCCTGGCCACAGGGGCGGGCTGGATCGCCGAGGAGGCCCTGGCGACCGGGCTGCTGTGCTTCCTGCTCTTCCCGGAGGAGCCGCTGACCGCGGTGCGCCGGGCGGCCTGCAGTTCCGGGGACTCGGACTCGATCGCCTGCCTGGCGGGGGCGTTCGCGGGCGCCCACCTCGGCCTGGCGGCGTGGCCCGCGGAGTGGGTGGCGCGGATCGAGTACCGCGAGGAGCTAATGGCCCTCGGCGACCTCTGGGACGGCGGCACCGGCTGACGCCCGGCGGACGCGCACGAGGAAGGCCTCGACGCGCGCGCGGTCGGGCTCGGCCGGGAGCGGTGAGCGCGCCGCCGCGGCGGCCGCCTCCTCATGGAGCCGGTTCATCCAGGCCTCGGCCTCCGGCCAGGGGACCTCGCCGCGCTTGACCTCCAGCAGGCGGGTCCGCAAGTCGCCCACGTCGACGCGCAGTTCCCCGGTGCGCAACAGGTCGCGTGCGGAGACCAGCAGGCGCAGCAGGTGCATCACATGCTTCCAGCGCGGCGCGCCGTGGTTGCGCAGATCCGCCTCGAGCTTCCCTCGCTGGCCCAGGGCGTAGCGGGTGAAGGTCTCGTGGACGTGCCGGGAGAGGAAGGCGCCGCGCAGTTCCAGCAGTTCCCGGCCGGTCGCGTCGGCGTGCTCGACGAGCGGGGAGTGCAGGCACTCCAGGATGTTGGGGTTGGCGCGCAGGGCCAGTTCGCAGAAGCGCTCCAGCTCCCAGGAGAACTGCTCCGGCGCGGGGCCGTCCACGTGCGTCGGGGGCTTGGCGAAGCGCCAGAACAGCGCGGTGGGCGCGACGAAGACCCCGCGGCGGTCGGTGTCGCTGCCGTCGGTGGCCAGGCCGAAGGCCCGGGAGCCCATGACGCAGGCGTAGACGGTGTGGTGGCGTACGAGGTCGTGGTCGCGCATGGGGCGCGATCGTACGCGTCAGGCCAGCCGGACCTCACCTGCTTTCACGGTGACCGGCCGCGGGTCGAGCGGCCGGGGGGCGGGCCCGGCGGCCACCGAGGCGTCGGCGATCCTGAACCTGCTGCCGTGGCAAGGGCAGTTGATCGTGCCTCCGGAGACGTCCTTGACCACGCAGCCCTGGTGCGTGCAGATCGCCGAGAACGCCGTGAACTCGCCGGCGGCCGGCTGTGTCACCACGATCTTCCGGTCGGCGAGGACCGTGCCGCCGCCGACCGGCACCGCGTCGGCGCGCACCAGCGCCTCGCCCACGGCACCCGCCGGCGGCGACCCGGCGTCGGGCGGCGCGTTCTCGGCGCCGTACTTGGCGCACCCCGCGAGCGCCGTCAGGGACAGCAGCAGCGCGCGCCGCCTCATGTCGTGATCCCCTTGGTGCGGAAGAACCACAGCGCCGAGGTCAGCCACAGCACGGTCAGCACGGTGAAGACCAGCCCGCCGACGACCGGGAGCAGCCACCCCGGCAGCCGTTCGGCGCGCAGCAGCAGCATCTTGGCGCTGAAGGCGCCGAAGAAGAAGCAGCCCAGCAGCGAGTGCCACAGCACGCGGGCGCTGTAGGTCTGGTAGCCCAGCGCATACAGGCAGTGCACCGCGACCGGCACCGACAGCAGGAACGCGATCCGCCCCGACCAGCGGTGCAGCGCCCCGGTCCAGGAGGGCGCGCGCAGCCCCGGCACCTTGCCGTACATCGCGAGCGCGGAGCCGAGTTGGACGAGAGCGAAGGCGAAGGCCGAGGTGGCCAGCCACGACTTGACCGCGCCCGTGCTGGAGAAGCCCGCGAGGTTGAAGGCGGTGCCCGCGGGGTCGTGCAGCCTGCCGTACGCGCCCAGCCCGACCCCCACCGCGGCGGCGGTGAGAGCGGGCACGAGGTACACGGCGGCGGCGCGGAGACCGCCGCCGCGCCGCGGCGGCACCGGGAAGGACGTGGTGGCGGCGTTCGGGTCCACGCTCATGGGACGCTCCTGCTCCTGCCTGCGGGACGAGCACGGGGACGGAGGGGGACGATCAGGGGATGGGCCGTGCGGTGAGCTGTTCGCCGTCGACGGTCACCGCGCCGGAGCCGGTGTCGACGGGAGGCGCGGCGGACGGCTCGCCGTCGCGCGAGACGATCCCGATCTGCGCGCCGCCCTGGAGCACGATCCAGCCGCCGACCACCTTGGCGCCGCGCACGGAGGCCGTCGCCCGGTACAGGCCGGACGGCTTGACCGCCTTCCGCGCCTCGAAGGTCTGCCGCAGGCCGGTCAGCTCGACGTCACCGCTGATCGTGGTGCCCCTCAGGGTGCCGATCAGACGGGCGCCGTGGCCGTCGGTCAGCCGCAGGGCTCCGTCGGCCCGGACGTCGCCGCGCAGCCATGCCTCCTTGGTGCGTCCGTCGCAGACGTAGGCGACCGCCTTGCCCTTGCGTAGCGCGACGGCGACGCTCGCCGCGCCGTCCGCGGTGCGGCCGGCGTAGTCGGCGTCGGGCGCGGCGCTGCGGGTCGAAGGCGACGATGCCGAGGGCGACGTGGGTGCCGTCGGGGCCACCGCCGTCGACGGCGATGAGGGCGGTGAGGGCGACGGCGCGGGTGCGGGCGAGGACGAGGTGGAGGGCGCCGAGGAGGCCACGTCCCCCGTCGTCGCGTTCAGCGACAGCATGACCAGCGCCAGGGCCAGCCCGGCGAGGAGCGTGTAGAGCGGTCCGGAACGCTGCATGTCCGCCTCCCCCGAGGCCGTACGGCCCGGGCACCATGGAAGCGGACATCACGCCCGGCGTCCAGGGCGTATTCGGGCAAAGCGGCGCCTAGGACCACACCGCGAGCGCCTCCGCGCGGCCGTCCCCGTCACGGCGCACCTCCAGCATCCCGACCACCGCGCTGCGGTTGATGCGTCCGTACACGTGCGGGAAGCGGGTCTCCGGCGAAACGCCGGGCGGCGGCACCGGTTCCGCCTCCTCCCACAGCACGCGGGCCTCCAGCGCCTGCTCGTCGATCAGCAGCACCATCAGCGGGCCCGGTGTGGCCCGGTAGAAGGCGTCGGCCACGGCGAGGGTCACGTCCTCGTCGGGCGAGCAGTGGACGAAGCCGTCCTCGGCGAGCGACGAGGGGGCGTACGGCCGGTCCGGGTCGCGCAGCCAGTCGTCCAGGGGAACGAGGTGGTAGATCATGCCCAAGTTGTACCGCGCCCGTCTCGCGGGACGGGCGTGTCCACCACGTCCGGGCCGCCCCGACTACGCTGACCAGGTACGTGCGGGTCGAGGACACAGGGAGCAGGGACGTGGCGGTACGAGCGGTCCGCGGAGCTGTCCAGCTGGAGCGGGACGACGCGGAGCACATGCACGGTCAGGTGGCGGAACTGCTCACCGCGATCCTGCAACGCAACGACATCGCGGTGGACGACCTGATCAGCGTCTGGTTCACGGCCACCCCCGATCTGCACAGCGACTTCCCGGCGGTCGCCGCGCGCAAGCTCGGCATCACCGACGTGCCGCTGATCTGCTCGCAGGAACTCGACATCACCGGTGCGATGCCCCGGGTCGTCAGGATCCTCGCGCACGTCGAGAGCGGCCTCACCAAGGGTGAGATCTCCCATGTCTACCTCGGCGCCGCCGCCGCCCTGCGCAAGGACATCGCCCAGTGAGGACCGCTCTCGTCATCGGCACCGGCCTCATCGGCACCTCCGCCGCGCTCGCGCTGGCCGCGCGCGGCGTGGAGGTGCACCTGGAGGACCACGACCCGCGCGCCGCCCGGACCGCGGCCGCCCTCGGCGCCGGCACCGACGAGCCGCCCGCCGGCCCGGTCGACCTGGCGATCGTCGCCGTGCCGCCGGCCCATGTGGCCACGACGGTGGCCGAGTCTCAGCGCCGCGGGCTGGCCCGCGGCTACCTCGACGTCGCCAGCGTCAAGGCCGGGCCGCGGCGCGACCTGGAGGCCCTCGGCTGCGACCTGACCTCGTACATCGGCACGCACCCGATGTCCGGCCGCGAGCGCTCCGGCCCGCTCGCCGCCACCGCGGACCTCTTCGAGGGCCGCCCCTGGGTGCTCACCCCGACCCCGGGGACCGACACCGAGGTCCTCAACCTGGCCCTGGAGCTGGTCGCGCTCTGCCGCGCCGTGCCGGTGGTCATGGACGCCGAGGCGCACGACCGCGCCGTCGCGCTCGTCTCGCACACCCCGCACCTGGTGTCCAACATGGTGGCCGCGCGCCTCCAGAACGCCGAGGACAGCGCCGTGCGGCTGTGCGGCCAGGGCATCCGCGACGTCACCCGCATCGCGGGCTCCGAGCCCGGCATGTGGATCGACATCCTGTCGGCCAACCCCGGGCCGGTCGCCGACGTCCTCGCCGAGATCGCCGCCGACCTGACCGACACCGTCGAGTCGCTCCGGGCGCTGCAGTCCGCCGACGACGCCAAGCGCCGGGCCGGAGCCGGCGGCATCGAGGACCTGCTGCGCCGCGGCAACGCGGGCCAGGCCAAGGTGCCCGGCAAGCACGGCTCCGCGCCCAAGGCCTACGAGGTCGTGGCCGTCCTCATCGGCGACCAGCCGGGCGAGCTGGCCCGCCTCTTCGCCGACGCCGGGCACGCGGGCGTCAACATCGAGGACGTCCGCATCGAGCACTCCACCGGCCAGCAGGCCGGCCTCGTCCAGCTCCTGGTGGAGCCCGCGGCCGCGGCCCGGCTGTCCGCCGCCCTCCGCGAGAAGGGCTGGAACCTGCGGGCCTGAGCCGGGCCCCGCGCGCGTTCCGTATGGCGGTGGGGCAAACGTGGTACGGAGCCGAATGGGTGGCCCGGTAACCTTGTGGGGATGGCGTTCGCCAGCAGCACAAGGCTCCGCGTACAAGGAAGGTCCCCCGACTGTGTCGAATCCGGTGATCGTCGCGATCGACGGCCCCTCGGGCACTGGCAAGTCCAGCACCTCGAAGGCGGTCGCGGCCCGGCTCGGGCTGAGCTACCTCGACACCGGGGCCCAGTACCGGGCGATGACCTGGTGGATGCTGAGCAACGGTGTGGACGTCGGCGACGGGGCGGCCGTGGCCACGGCCGCCGAGAAGCCGGTGATCATCTCCGGGACGGACCCGTCCGGCCCGACGATCACGGTGGACGGCGTGGACGCGTCGGTCCCGATCCGCACGCAGGAGGTCACCGGCGCGGTGAGTTCCGTGAGCGCGGTGCCGGAGGTGCGGACGCGGCTGGTGGAACTGCAGCGCTCGGCGGCTTCCGGCGCGCCGGCCGGCATCGTCGTCGAGGGCCGGGACATCGGCACCACGGTGCTGCCGGACGCCACCCTCAAGATCTTCCTCACCGCGTCGCCGGAGGCCCGCGCCGCCCGCCGCGGCGGCGAGCTGACCGCCGCCGGCAACGCCGGCGTGGACCTCGCGGTCACCCAGGCGGCCCTCGTCCGCCGGGACGCCGCCGACTCCGGCCGCACGACCTCCCCGCTGGCGAAGGCGGAGGACGCCGTAGAGGTCGACACCAGCGACCTCACCCTCGACCAGGTGATCGACCGCATCGTCGCCCTGATCGGGGAGAAGCGGGACGCTTCGTGAGTGGCACATCCGGGGTTCCGGGGCCGAAGGGGGTGGCCGCCGGCCGCCGTCTCGGCATCGGGATCATCAACGGCCTGTGGCGCCCGCGCGTGCTCGGCGCCTGGCAGGTGCCCGCCTCGGGCCCGGTGATCCTCGCCGTGAACCACGCGCACTACGTGGACGGTCCCGTGCTCATGGGCACCTCCCCGCGTCCGGTGCACTTCCTGATCAAGAAGGAGGTGTTCATCGGGCCGCTGGACCCGTTCCTGCGCGGGATCGGCCAGCTCCCGGTGGACCGGCACAGCACCGACCGCACCGCCGTGACGGCCGCCCTCGGCGTGCTGGAGCGCGGCGGGGTGCTCGGGATCTTCCCGGAGGGCACCCGGGGCGAGGGCGACTTCGCCGAGCTGCGCGCGGGCCTGGCCTACTTCGCGGTGCGCTCCGGCGCGCCCATAGTGCCGGTCGCGGTGCTCGGCACGACCCGGCCGGGTCGGCTGGTCCGCGGCCTGCCGCCGTTCCGCGGCAAGGTGGACATCGTCTTCGGCGAGCCCTTCGAGGCCGGGGACGGCAGCGGACGCCGCACCCGCACCGCGCTGGACGCGGCCACCGTGCGCATCCAGAAATACCTGACCGCCCATCTGGACCACGCCCGGCGCAGCACGGGCCGCGTGTCGTAGCGCCGCCCTGATCCACACTGGGGCAGACGGCCCCTGCCGGGCCCCGCACATTTGACGATCGACGGAGAAGCTTTCATGGACATCGAGAACGAGTACGGCGAAGTCGGCGCGCTCGGCGACGCCGAGTACGCCGAGTTCATGGAGCTCGCCGCCGAGGAGGGCTTCGACGTCGACGACGTCGCCGGCGACCTCGCGGCGGCGGGCCACGGCCCGCTGCCGGTGCTCGCCGTCGTCGGCCGCCCGAATGTCGGCAAGTCGACCCTGGTGAACCGGATCATCGGCCGCCGCGAGGCGGTCGTCGAGGACCGTCCCGGCGTCACCCGCGACCGCGTCACCTACGAAGCCACCTGGAACGGCCGCCGTTTCAAGGTCGTCGACACCGGCGGCTGGGAGCAGGACGTGCTCGGCATCGACGCGTCCGTCGCCGCGCAGGCCGAGTTCGCGATCGAGGCCGCCGACGCGGTGGTCTTCGTCGTGGACTCCACGGTCGGCGCCACCGACACCGACGAGGCCGTCGTCAAGCTGCTCCGCCGGGCCGGCAAGCCGGTCGTGCTGTGCGCCAACAAGGTCGACGGCCCCTCCGCCGAGGCGGACGCGGCGCTGCTGTGGAACCTGGGCCTCGGCGAGCCGTTCGCGGTCTCCTCGCTGCACGGCCGCGGCACCGGCGATCTGCTGGACGCCATTTTGGAGGCGCTGCCCGAGGCGCCGATGCAGACCTTCGGGAACCTGGTGGGCGGCCCGCGCCGGGTCGCGCTCATCGGGCGCCCGAACGTCGGCAAGTCGTCCCTGCTCAACAAGGTGGCGGGCGAGGAGCGCGTCGTCGTCAACGAGATGGCCGGCACGACCCGCGACCCGGTCGACGAACTGATCGAGCTCGGCGGGAAGACCTGGAAGTTCGTGGACACCGCCGGTATCCGGCGCCGGGTCCACCTCCAGGAGGGCGCGGACTACTACGCCTCACTGCGCACGGCCGCGGCCCTGGAGAAGGCCGAGGTCGCCGTCGTCCTGATCGACGCCAGCGAGTCGCTGGCGGAGCAGGACACCCGGATCATCTCGCTGGCCGTCGAGGCGGGACGCGCCATCGTCATCGCCTACAACAAGTGGGACCTGATGGAGGAGGAGCGCCGCTACTACCTGGAGCGCGAGATCGAGAAGGATCTCGTCCAGATCCAGTGGGCGCCGCGTGTGAACGTCTCCGCCCAGACCGGGCGGCACATGGAGAGGCTCGTCCCGGCCATCGAGGCCGCTCTCGCGGGCTGGGAGACCCGGGTTCCCACCGGCCGCCTCAACGCCTTCCTGGGCGAACTGGTCGCCGCCCACCCCCACCCGATCCGGGGCGGCAAGCAGCCGCGCATCCTCTTCGGCACCCAGGCCGGCACCAAGCCCCCGCGGTTCGTGCTCTTCGCCTCCGGCTTCCTGGAGGCCGGCTACCGCCGCTTCGTCGAGCGGCGGCTGCGCGAGGAGTACGGCTTCGAGGGGACGCCGATCCAGGTGTCGGTCCGGGTCCGCGAGAAGCGCGGCCGCAAGAAGTGACATCCCGCCCCGGGGGTCTGTGTTACAGGCCCCCGAGGCGGTTGTTCGGCAGGCCGGGGGGCAGGGCCGCGGGCCCCGTCAGATGGGTGCGGTGCCGCCCTGACCTGTAGGCGGCGGACGACGGCAGATGCCGCGGGCCGAAGCCGTTGAACTGCAGTTCCTCCTCACCCGTGCGGTCGCCGGGGAGGGTACGGAACAACCTGCGGTACTCCGAGTAGAGCGCGTCGTAAATCGGCGTGCCCTCGCTCGTGGACGTTTCCTGCGCCGTGCGCATGGGGGGGATCGGGCTGCGGTACGGGGCTCGTGAGGAAGCGTCAAAGGTGTGCACGCCGTGCCAACGATCAGGAAATGTCGCGGGATGCGGTTCGTACGGATGAATTACGCATATGCACCCGCACAGGCCAAAGGCGCGTACGGACTTCCGTACGCGCCTTGACGGGGGCCGGTCGGCTCAGGTGCCGGAGAGGGGCATCGTCGCCGCGACGAGTGCTCCGCGCCCGCACGCCCGTTCCAGTGCCTCGCGCAGCAGGTCCTCGCGGGGCTGCTGGCCGATGGTGCCGTGCGGGGCGGCGTAGACGTACACCGCGTTGGACTTGTTGACGGCCGCGCGCCAGCCCTCGCTCACCGCGAGCGGCTGGTGCGCCTGCCACCAGGCGCCGGCCGCGCCGGGCTGGAGGATGGCGTGCAGCTGGCCCATGGCGAGCAGCACGGACCAGCCGTGCAGTGGGGCGGGCGGTGTGGTGAGGTTGCCGACGGGCAGGAAGCCCTGCTCCATCAGGATCGGCAGGAAGTCGTCGCCGGGGCCGTTCTCGCCGGGCCGGGCGATCGGGCCGGTGGGCTCGATGACCAGGGCCGGGCAGATCTGGTCCTTGACCAGGATCAGGCCGCAGGTGATGCCGAGCACCGCCTGGCGCGGCGTGCTGTCCGCCTGTGCGGCCCCGGGTGCCTCGCTGCCGGAGATGCTCTGCACGGCGCCCTGCAGTTGCTCCTCCGAGACCGGGACGACCTGGGAGGGGATGCAGGTGGCGTGCGCGAAGGCGAGCACCGCGGTCTCCTCCCCGACGAAGAGCACGGTGCTGGTGCGCTCCGTCGAGGTGTCGCCGGGTGTGCGGCAGGAGGTGCAGTCATACGTGCCCGGCGCGCTGGCGCCGGCCAGCAGACGAGTCGCCTCCTCATCGCCGATCTCGGCTCGTACCTCGTCGCTGACGTCGAGCATGGGCGGCACGAAAGCCTCCTTGGAATGTACGGCTACGGGCTCCTCTGCCGGGCATCGCCCGGCACATAGTGACAACGGCCGATCTGTGGCGGGAGTCACGGCTTTCTTCGCTTGCACTCCTCTTGCTGCGTGCACAGGGTGAACGGCCGTGCGTAGCCGGTCACTCCATGTCCAACGATGGCCCTTCCCGGGTCAGGTGTGTATGTGAAAGACGTCACATGTCGCATATTCCCTGTGCTGACAAGGGCTGATAAAGCCTGATCAATCGGGTGTCCTGAATGCGGGCTTACTCCAGGTAACCGTCAACTGGCCTGCGGCGAAGGGGATTTGCTTGGCGACAGGGGGTTGCGCTGCCTAGATTTGCCCGCCGTGTGCAGAGAGCACCACCCGGGAGAGCTCGCACGGAGGGTGACGGCGGATCAGCAGACCGCCGTTCAGCGAGCGAGGGGGACGGGGCACCGCGTCCAATGCGCGGGGCTGTCGTCCGCCTGGGAGCCGTACGGCACGTACGGCGCCATGGGGGAACCCCGGGTCCGTGGAGAGGGATTCCATGGCTGTAAACGCCAAGTACCGACAGACCGCACTGCTCGCCGGCGCCGCCGCGCTGACCCCGCTGGCCCTTCTGGCCGCCGCGGGGCCCGCCAAGGCCGCCGACAGCGGGGTCTGGGACCGCATCGCGAGTTGCGAGAGCGGCGGGAACTGGCACATCAACACCGGCAACGGGTACTACGGAGGACTTCAGTTCTCGGCCGGTACCTGGCGCGCCTACGGCGGCACCGCCTACGCGGCGACCGCGGCAGGAGCGAGCCGGGAGCAGCAGATAGCCGTCGCCGCCAAGGTGCAGCGGTCGCAGGGCTGGGGAGCCTGGCCGACCTGCTCCGCCCGTGCGGGGGCGTACGGCAGCGCGCCGGGCGGTGGTTCGGCCCCGGCGGCACGCAAGGCACCGGCGGTGCGCAAGGCACCGGCGGCCCCCAAGGCCCCGGCGGCGCCCGGGCACTCCGTCCCGCGGCACAGCGACCGCGGGCACCAGCGGGCCGAGGGGCACGGCAACTACCGTGTCCGGCCCGGCGACACGCTCAGCCGCATCGCGGCCGACCACGGCACCGGCTGGAAGAAGCTGTACGCGGTCAACGCGTCGGTGATCGGTGCCGATCCGAACCTGATCTACCCCGGTCAGCGGCTCTCCGTCTGAGGCCGCGGAACCCGTCCGCACCGCGCCCGCCCGGTCGTGCTCCGACCGGGTGGGCGTCGTGCCCACCGGGCGCGGCGGACGGCGGCCTCCACCGCACGGTCCCTAGCGTGCCCCCCATGTCCCCCACGTCCCCCCGTCACCGCGCCGCCGTCGGCGTCGGCGTATTCGTCCTGCTCGTCCTGTGGCCCGCCCTGGTGTCCGGGCGGGCTTTCGCGTATCCGGTCGCGCACGCCCCGGTCTGGCAGGACGTGGCGCAGTGCGAGTCCGGCGGCCGCTGGGACACCAACAGCGGCAACGGCTTCTACGGCGGCCTGCAGATCTACCAGCCCACCTGGGTCTCGTTCGGTGGACTGGACGTCGCCGACCGGGCCGATCTGGCCTCCGCCGACGAGCAGATCACCGTTGCCGAGGCGATCCTGCGCAGCCAGGGCTGGCAGGCCTGGCCGACCTGCTCGCGCAGGCTGGGACTGTACGGCCGCGCCCACGCCGTCCAGCCGGGCGACACCTTGCAGGGCGTTGCCGAGCGCTTCTCCGTCGCCGGCGGCGCCGCCGAGCTGATCCGTCTCAACGAGGCGACCGTCGCCCCCGACCCGCTGGCCCCGCTCGCCCCGGGGACGCTGGTCCGCCTGCCGTAGCCGGGCGTTCGCCGGCACGTGTCTTTCCGGAGCGGAAACATGAGGCGAACGGGAGATTGCGCTGCGTCGGTTATCAGATTCATCACAGCCTTGGGGAGAGGATGTGATGACCGGCAACTCGGCCCTCCGGATCGCGGTCTTGTTGCACAAGCGGACGGACGGTCCGCGGCAGCCGCGACGACGACGGGTACGCATGCGCATCTCATTCCTGATCCACAACGGGTACGGCATCGGCGGCACCATCCGCACGACCTTCAACCTGGCGGCCGCGCTCGCCGGGCAGCACGAGGTGGAGATCGTCTCGGTCTTCCGGCACCGGGCGAAGCCGGCGATGCAGCTGGACCCCGCCGTATCGTTGCGCCACCTGGTCGACCTGCGGAGGACGAGCGGGACCTACGACGGTCGACACCCGCTCGCCCAGCGGCCCGCCGTCGTCTTCCCGCCCGCCGAGTCCCGCCACCGGGAGTACAGCGCGCTCACCGACGAGCGCATCGCCGCCCACCTCGCGGGGCTCCGGGCGGACGTGGTCATCGGCACCCGGCCCGGCCTGAACGCCCATGTCGCGCGGCAGGCGTCGCGCCGGATGGTGCGGGTCGCTCAGGAGCATCTGACGCTGGAGACCCACTCCGTGCGGCTGCGGCTCGCTCTGCGGCGTCTGTACCCGCGCCTGGACGCCGTGATCACCACCACCGAGGCCGACGCGGACGCCTACCGGCGCAGGCTCCGGCTCCCCGGGGTGGTGGTGCGGTCCATCCCGAACAGCGTGCCCGACCCCGGGATCGCGCCCGGCACCCTGGAGGCCAGGTACGTGGTCGCGGCGGGCAGGCTCGCCCCGGTGAAGCGGTACGAGGACCTCATCCGCGCCTTCGACAAGGTCAGGGCGGAGCGTCCGGACTGGGGCCTGCGCCTGTACGGCACCGGTGCCCGGCGCGAGTCGCTCGCCCGGCTCGTCGAGGAACTGGAACTGGGCGGCAACGTCACGTTGATGGGACCGGTGTCGCCGATCGAGCCCGAGATGGCCAAGGGATCGATCCTCGCCGTCTCCTCCGCGCTGGAGTCCTTCGGCATGACCATCGTCGAGGCCATGCGGGTCGGCCTCCCGGTGGTCAGCACCGACTGCCCGCTCGGTCCGGGGGAGATCATCGAGCACGGGGTGGACGGCCTGCTGGTGCCGCCCCGCGACATCGACGCCATGGCCTCCGCGCTGCTCCGGCTGATCAACGACGAGGAGGCCCGCAAGCGCATGGGCCGGGCCGCCCTGCTCAAGGGCGGCCACTACGATCCGCAGCGCATCGCCGAGATGTACACCGGGCTCTTCCAGGAACTGCTGGACCGCCGGGCCGGTGCGGCGGGCCGGGTGCGCGGCACGGGCCGGTACGCCGGGGGGCTGGCGCTCGCCACGGCCTACGCGGCCAAGGACGCCGCCAAGCGGGCGGTCAGGCGGGCCCGCTCGCCGGCGAAGTAGCCCACGGCGCCCGCGCGTCCGCCGGTCCCTTTCGGGCCGGCGGACCCGTGCCCGCCGCGGTCGTCCGTGCTCACAGGGCGTCCGGCCGCGCTGCCTGCCCCGACACCTGAGGGTGGTGGAGGTCGAAGGCGGGGGACTCGGAGCGGATCCGCGGGAGCGCCGTGAAGTTGTGCCGCGGCGGCGGGCAGGAGGTCGCCCATTCCAGGGACCGGCCGAAGCCCCACGGGTCGTCCTCCTCGACCTTCGTGCCGTGCCGCGCGGTGTGCCAGACGTTGCAGAGGAACGGCAGCGTCGAGATGCCCAGCAGGAACGCCCCGATCGTCGAGACCGTGTTGAGCGCGGTGAAGCCGTCCGCGGCCAGGTAGTCCGCGTACCGCCGGGGCATCCCGGCCACCCCCAGCCAGTGCTGGACCAGGAAGGTGGTGTGGAAGCCCACGAACAGCGTCCAGAAGTGGATCCGCCCCAGCCGTTCGTCCAGCAGTTTGCCGGTGAACTTGGGCCACCAGAACGAGAAGCCCGCGAACATCGCGAACACCACGGTCCCGAAGACCACGTAGTGGAAGTGGGCGACGACGAAGTAGGAGTCGCTGACCTGGAAGTCCAGCGGCGGCGACGCCAGGATCACCCCCGTCAGCCCGCCGAACAGGAAGCTCACGAGGAAGCCCACCGCCCACAGCATCGGTGTCTCGAAGGAGAGCGAACCGCCCAGCATCGTGCCGATCCAGTTGAAGAACTTCACCCCGGTCGGCACCGCGATCAGGAACGAGGTGAAGGAGAAGAACGGCAGGAGCACCGCGCCCGTGACGAACATGTGGTGCGCCCAGACCACCATCGACAGCCCGGTGATGGCCATCGTCGCGCCGATCAGGGTGGTGTAGCCGAAGACCGGCTTGCGCGAGAAGACCGGGAGGATCTCGGTGATGATGCCGAAGAACGGCAGCGCGATGATGTAGACCTCCGGGTGCCCGAAGAACCAGAACAGGTGCTGCCACAGCAGCGCCCCGCCGTTCGCGGGCTCGAAGACCAGCGACCCGAAGCGCCGGTCCGCCTCCAGTACGAGCAGCGAGGCCGCCAGCACGGGAAAGGCCATCAGCACCAGGACCGAGGTGAAGAGCACGTTCCAGGTGAACACCGGCATCCGGAACATCGTCATGCCCGGTGCCCGCATCCCGACGATGGTCGCCACGAAGTTCACGGCGCCCAGGATCGTCCCGAAGCCCGCCAGCGCCAGCCCCATGATCCACATGTCGGCACCGACCCCTGGCGAGCGGGTCAGGCTGTTCAGCGGCGCGTAGGCGAACCATCCGAACGACGCGCCGCCGGACGGCGTGAGCAGGCCGCCGACCACGATCAGCCCGCCGAACAGGAACAGCCAGTACGACAGCATGTTCAGCCGGGGGAAGGCGACATCGGGGGAGCCGATCTGCAGCGGCATGATCTCGTTGGCGAAGCCCGCGAAGGTCGGCGTCGCGAAGAGCAGCAACATGATCGTGCCGTGCATCGTGAACAGCTGGTTGAACTGGTCGTTCGTGATCAGCTGCAGCCCCGGGCGGGCGAGTTCGGCGCGCATCAGCAGGGCCATGGCGCCGGCCGCGAGGAAGAAGCAGAACGAGGTGATCAGGTAGAGGTGCCCGATCTTCTTGTGGTCGGTGGTGGTCAGCCAGTCCACCACCAGACGCCCCGGCCGCCGTGGCGTCCGCACCCGCTCGTCGGTGATCGGCGCCGCGTACGTCCCCATCCGCGCGCTCCCTCGTGATCGGAGTTGCTGTCGGTGTGTGCACGGTAGCCCGGGGTAAGCGTGTCGGTGGCGCGCCTCGCCCACCGCGCCGGGCACGGCCCGCTGGGGCGCGCCGAGGCCGGCGGACGACGGTTCCGGACCGGTTCCGGCGGCTTCGCGGCACCGTTGAGCGCGAGGTCGAACGAAAGTACGATAAAGGTGCCATGCCGTAGCGCAGCGAGGGGGGGCACCCCGTGACGCACCCGGACTTCCACCGCGCGCTGGCCTGCGCGCTCGCGGCCGCCCGGCGCGGCTTCCCGGTCATCCCGCTGTCCCGTACCAAACTGCCCGCCCTGCGGTCGCCGCACCGCGGTGAGACCGGTGGCGGGATGTGCCGCGGCCAGTGCGGGCGGTTCGGCCACGGGGTGCACGACGCCGCCACCGACCCCGTCCGGATCGCGGAGCTGTTCACGGCGGCGCCCTGGGCCTCGGGGTACGGGATCGCCTGCGGCCGTCCGCCGCACTATCTGATCGGGCTCGACCTGGACCGCAAGGGCGGCGCCGACGGCTTCGCGGATCTGGTGGACCTGGCGGCGCGGCAGGGCTTTGCGGTGCCGTGGACGCGCACGGTGCTCACCCCGAGCGGGGGACGGCACCTGTGGCTCACCGGCCCGGCCGAGGTCGCCGTCCCGAACTCCGTGAGCCGGCTCGGCCGCGGCATCGACGTACGCGGCAGCGGCGGCTATCTGGTGGGACCGGGCTCGGTCACCGTCGCGGGCCGCTACCGCTGGGACCCGCCCACGGCGTCGATGCCGCCCGCCGCCGTGCCGCGGCGGCTGCTGCGGCTGCTCATGACGCCGTCACCGAAGCCGTGGGCGGCGCGCGCGGGGGCCACCGGAGTCGGGAGGCCGCGGGGCGCGGGCCCGGACACCGCGGGCCCGCTGATCCGCTTCGTCCTGGACTCGCTGGAGGGGGAGCGCAACGAGCGGCTGTTCTGGGCCGCCTGCCGGGCCTTCGAGAACGGCCACGGCGAGGACGTGGCGGCCGAGATGGTCGGCGCCGCCGTCCGCACCGGCCTGCCGGAACGCGAGGCGGCCGCCACGGTGGGCTCGGCGCGCAGACATGTCCTGCGGGGGTCTGGCGGCCGGGGCGTCGCGGGAGCACGCTGACGACATGACCTCAACCGTATCGAGTGCCGGCCGGGTCGCGATCACCGAGGACGCCGCGGGGCTGCTGCGGCGCCTGGCGGACGAGCACGGCCCGTTGATGTTCCATCAGTCCGGCGGCTGCTGCGACGGCAGTTCGCCGATGTGCTATCCGCAGGGGGAGTTCCTCACCGGGGACTCCGATGTGCATCTGGGCGACCTCGGCGTCCCCGGCGTCGACCCGGTGCCGGTGTGGATGTCGCGGGATCAGTTCGCGTACTGGAGCCACACGCATCTGACGATCGACGTGGTGCCGGGCCGCGGCAGCGGCTTCTCGCTCGAGGCGCCCACCGGCAACCGGTTTCTCATTCGGTCGCGGTTGCTGACCGACGATGAGCTGGCGGCTCTGGGGATGTGATGTGAGGGAAGTGTGAGGGCCGTTTCCGGTAATTCCGGGACCCCCGGGCGCGGTTTTATCGGCGACGGATGGCGTGAATTCGTGGGGTGATTGGAAAACCGGATGCCGGGAGCATGAACGGTGCACGCCAAACGGGACTCGGCATCCTGTGACAGAAATGTGACGATGGCGCGTCGGCGTGTCTTCCGTCACGGCTCGTATGCGCCTACCGTGGCTCACATGGCTACCGACCCGGGCGGCACGCCCCACGCATCGCATCCGCAGGACCCGCCGGACGCCTATGTCGGCCTCGCGGCGGACCAGGCCGAGCGCCGTGCCACGGAGTGTGGCTGGACCACCGTCCGCTCCCTCCCGCCGGGCGCGATCATCACCATGGAGTACCGCGCCGGGCGGCTGAACTTCACCGTCGACGGCGGCCGGGTGACGCGCTGCTGGTCCGGCTGACACACTCCCGGCCCTTCCGTACGGCGACGGCCCCGGCACCCTGGGAAGGGGTGCCGGGGCCGTCGCCGTACGGGCCGGGGGAGGGCGCCGGGTGCGTACCGGCGACTCCCGGATGAGCCGGAGCCGGCCGCGGTCAGCCGGCGGTGCCGCGGCCGCGGCCCGCGCCGCTCTGCCCGAGCGGGCCCTGCCGGGCGGAGCGCTCGGCAGGCGGCCGGCGGCTGCCCGCCGGGGTGACCGGGCTGCGCTCATGACGGGTGGTGTGCGGACGGACCGCGTGGTGCGGCACCCCCGGCGCCGCGTTCGGCGTGCGGCCGCTGACCACCAGGCTGTCCCGGTCCGCCTCGGAGTCCTCCGCGACCTGCGGGGCCGCCATGGCCGGGCTGACCGGCCGGACGGTGGCGGGCAGCACGGCGGTGCCCCGGCGGCGGGCCCAGGCGGTGGTGATCCACTGCTCCGAGGAGGCCATCAGGGGTTCGAACCAGGGCAGCGCCAGCAGGATCAGCAGGCCGGCCGCCCAGCCGAGCAGCACGTCGCTGACCCAGTGGGTGCCCAGGTAGATGGTGGTCATGCCGACGCCGAGGGCCAGCAGCGCCGCGATGACCGAGGTCACCCGGCGGACCCAGGGCGTGGTGGCCAGATAGGCCAGGACGCCCCAGGTCACGACGGCATTGGCGGTGTGGCCGGAAGGAAATATATCGCCGCCGGCGAAGAGCTCGGCGGATCCGGCGGTGGTCGCGTAGTGGGGGCCGAGCCTGCCCAGCCCGTACTTCACCGATCCCACGGTCACGTTCAGCAGCAGGAGCGAGGTGCCCAGCACGAGCAGCGGGTGCAGCGTGCGCTGCCGCCAGGCGCGCCAGCCCAGCCAGACCGCCACGATCAGGGCGGTGGGGCCGCGCTGACCCAGGACGACGAAGTAGTCGAGGAAGGCGTGGACCTGCGGCCACTGCTTGTACGGCCGGAACATCATGACCTGCCAGTCCAAGGTCACGAGCTTGGACGTGGTCAGCACGGCTACGACGATGGCCACATACGCCACCAGCGTGGAACCGAACAGCAGTCCGCGTGTTCGGCTCATGCGCGGGAGCGCCTGGGCTGTCTCGGGCTTCGCCGGACGGCGAAGCTTGTCATCGGTACGCACTCAATCGACGTTACAGCGTGTGATGGGTGAGTTCGGCCTGAAGACCCCCTTCGTAATGACGATGTGATGTGGACTGCGTCTCAGTACACCCATTGGAGGTACTCCCTCGGGGCGCATTGAGCCAAATGCGCGAACTCCTGGATTTCTTGTTTGGAAGACGCTCGCCCCGATCATGGAAAACCCCGCGTTCGATTTTTCTCGCCCGGTTTATCGGCGACTGTCCGAGGCTTTACCCATGAGTTGCCACGGTGTTTGCCTCCCGTTCATGATCACGGTCGGTCGCCGGTCGGTCACCGTTCGGTCCCGGTCGGCTGCGGTCCGGACGGCCGGACATGTCCGGCAGGTCCGCCGCGCGGGAATCGGGCGTGACGGGGACCACGTCGGAACGTGACCCGGGCCCTCCACCGGCCGCCGCGACTCGCGTAGTGTGTCGATTCACTCGCCCTCGTCGCTGGGTTCCCCCGGGACCGTTCCCCTCGTCCTGCCCGGCCGCACCGCGAGCGCACCGCTGGGAGGTACGTACATGACAGGGACGACCTCGGCCGGCATCCCCGGGTCGGCCGCCGTCCCCCGGCGCGGCAGGCCGGTCAGCCGCTGGACCGTCCTCATCGTCCTCTGCGTCAGCCTGCTGCTCGTCGCACTCGACGCGACCGTGCTGCACGTCGCCGTCCCCGCCGTGAGCGAGGATCTGCGCCCCAGCGCGATAGGCCTGCTGTGGATCGTCGACGCCTATCCGCTCGTCGCCGCTTCCCTGCTGATCCTCTTCGGCACCCTAGGCGACCGTGTCGGCAGGCGCCGCATCCTGCTGCTGGGGTACGCGATCTTCGCAGTCGCCTCCGCGGTGGCGGCGTTCGCCCCCACCCCGGAGATCCTGATCGGGGCCCGGGCGCTGCTCGGCGTCGGCGGCGCGATGATCATGCCGGCCACGCTGTCGATCCTCCGGCAGGTCTTCCCCGACCGCCGGGAACGGGCGGCGGCCATCGGCGTGTGGAGCGCCGTCGCCGCCGTCGGCGCCGCGGTCGGACCGGTCCTCGGCGGCTTCCTCGTCGAGAACTTCTGGTGGGGCTCGGTCTTCCTCATCAACATCCCCCTGATGGTCGTCATCCTTCCGGTCGCCCGCTGGCTGCTGCCGGAGTCCCGCGGCGAGCAGGACGGCCCGTGGGACGTGGTCGGCGCGCTGATGGCGGCGTTCGGCGTGCTCGGCGCGATCCTCGGCGTGAAGCGGCTCGGCGGCGGTGCCCCGGTGTACGAGCCCTCCGTACTGGTGCCGCTGCTGGGCGGCTGCCTGCTGCTGGTGCTCTTCGTACGGCGGCAGAACCGGCGCGAGCACCCGCTGATCGACATAGGGATGTTCCGCCGCCCCGCCTTCGGCACCTCCGTGGGCTGCATCGTCCTCGCGCTGCTCGCCCTGGTCGGTCTGGAGCTCATCGCCGTCCAGTACCTCCAGCTCGTTCTGGCTCTCAGCCCCCTGGAGACCGGGCTGCGGCTGCTGCCGCTGACCTTCGCCGCCATGGGCGCGGGACTGCTGGGCTCGCGGATGCTCACCCGGTTCGGCCCGCGGGCCATGGTCGCGGGCGGGTTCGTCCTCACCGCGGGCGCCGTGCTCGGTCTCACCCTCATGGGTGAGCACGACCGGCCCTGGGTGTTGACGACCTGCTTCGTGCTGCTCGGCTTCGGCCTGGAGACCACCTTGTTCGCGGCGTACGAGTCGATGCTGAGCGAGGCCCCCGCCGAGCAGGCCGGCGGCGCCGCCGCGATCGGCGAGACCTCGTACCAGCTCGGGGCGGGCCTCGGCATCGCCCTGCTCGGCAGCGTCATGAACGCCGCCTACGCGCCGGACGTCGCCCGGACCCCCGGGGTGCCCGCCGACGCGGGGGCCGCGGCCGGCAAGTCGCTCGGCGAGGCCTACAAGGTCTCCGACCGCCTCGGCGGGACCGCGGGCGCCTCTCTGCGGCACGCGGCGCGGCACGCCTTCGTGCACGGCATGCACATCACTCTCGTCGTCAGCGCCGCACTGCTCCTGCTGGGGGCGGTGGCCGCGCTGCGGCTGCCGCGCCGCATGGAGTGCGCCGCGCGCCACACGACGTCCTCCGCCGCCGGGGTCCCCGCGCCGCGCGAGCACGCGATGGCCACGGTGGAGGCGTCCCGCTGACCTGGGAGAAGCGGGGTCTTTACCCGGACCCGCCGCGCAAGTAGCTTCGGGCGTGAAGCACTGTGATCACCGGAGGGACGACGATGTCCGCTGGAAAGCCGCTGTTCGACCCGTACGACCCGCTGGGTCTCGACGACCTGCTCGGCGACGAGGAGCGCGCCGTGCGGGACACCGTGCGCGCCTGGGCCGCCGACCGCGTGCTGCCGCACGTGGCGCAGTGGTACGAGCGCGGCGAACTGCCGGTGATCCGCGAACTGGCCCGTGAGCTCGGCTCGATCGGGGCGCTCGGGATGTCGCTGACCGGCTACGGCTGCGCCGGTGCCAGCGCGGTCCAGTACGGCCTGGCCTGCCTGGAACTGGAGGCCGCCGACTCCGGTATCCGCTCGCTGGTCTCGGTCCAGGGCTCACTGGCGATGTACGCCATCCACCGCTTCGGCTCCGAGGAGCAGAAGCAGCGGTGGCTGCCCCGCATGGCGGCGGGCGAGGTGATCGGCTGCTTCGGCCTCACCGAACCCGACCACGGCTCCGACCCGGCCGGCATGCGCACGTACGCCAAGCGCGACGGCTCCGACTGGATCCTCACCGGCCGCAAGATGTGGATCACCAACGGCTCGGTCGCCGGGGTCGCCGTCGTCTGGGCGCGTACCGACGAGGGCATCCGCGGCTTCGCCGTCCCCACCGACACCCCCGGCTTCTCGGCACCGGAGATCACCCACAAGTGGTCGCTGCGCGCCTCGGTCACCAGCGAACTGGTCATGGACGACGTCCGCCTGCCCGCCGACGCGGTGCTTCCCGGGGTCACCGGTCTGCGCGGGCCGCTCAGCTGCCTCAACCACGCCCGTTACGGCATCGTCTGGGGCGCGATGGGCGCCGCCCGCAGCAGCTTCGAGGCGGCGCTGGCGTACGCGCGGACGCGCGAGCAGTTCGGGCGGCCGATCGGCGGCTTCCAGCTCACCCAGGCCAAGCTCGCCGACATGGCGGTCGAACTCCACAAGGGCATCCTGCTCGCGCACCACCTGGGCCGCCGGATGGACGCGGGCACGCTGCGGCCCGAGCAGGTCAGCTTCGGCAAGCTCAACAACGTCCGCGAGGCGATCGAGATCTGCCGCACGGCGCGCACGATCCTGGGCGCGAACGGGATCTCGCTGGAGTACCCCGTCATGCGGCACGCCACCAATCTGGAGTCCGTGCTCACCTACGAGGGCACGGTGGAGATGCACCAACTCGTGCTGGGCAAGGCGCTCACGGGCCTCGACGCCTTCCACTGACGGGCCCGCGGCGCGGCGGGCCTGCTCCGGGGGCGGGGGCACCCCGGAGCGGCCTCAGTTCTGGTTGAAGAAGCCGTCGCCGCCGCGCTTGCTGTCGGCGTTGACGACAAGGTAGTCGGGCGGGGTCAGCAGGAAGACCCGGTTGGCCACGCGGTCGATGGAACCGCGCAGGCCGAAGGTGAGGCCGGCCGCGAAGTCGACGACGCGCTTGGCGTCGGCGGAGTCCATGGCCGTGAGGTTGACGATGACCGGGACGCCCTCCCGGAAGAGTTCGCCGATGCCGCGGGCGTCCCGGAAACCGTCCGGGGTGACCGTGGCGATGCGGCGCCCCTGTTCGTGCGCCGACTCGGAGGCCACGCGCACACGGGGGTCGGTGACCCAGGAGTCGCTCGGGGACGCCTCGGCGCCCTCGCCGTAGTCGGCGTACTCCTCGTCGTAGTACTCCTCGCCGCCGTTGTCGTCGACGAGGCCCAGCCAGGCGCTCGCGCGTCGTACCGAACCCATGGACGCCTCCTCTCTCACACACGGTCAGTTTGCCGTCCGCATCCCTATCGTCGTCCATGATGCGGAGGATGCGCCAAGTGGATACCCGGCAGGGAGGGGATTCGTGACATACCTGGTGCATTAATCTGCCCGGAAGTACCCGTTTGACGCAGGGGATACGGGTATCTGACGGATCATCGGAAAGTTTGGCACCCGGGAGGGTGACGGCGCACGGCCGGATAGCCGAACCGGCTGACGTACAACATGACCGGCTGATGAGGTGTTCCATCGCGACACGAGACGTGTGGGGGAGGCGATGTTCGGAATCGTCAGGCCGTGCCGGCATCGGCTGCCGGAGACTCTGCGCACCTCCTGGCTGGCCCATCTGTGCGGGCTCTGCCTCGCCCTGCGGGACGACCACGGGCAACTGGCCCGCGCCGCCACCAATGACGACGGCCTGATCATCTCGGTGCTGGTCGAGGCGCAGACCGGCACCGGTGCGGACGGCTCGGGCGGCACGCGGAGAGCCGCCGTGTCCCGCAGGACCGCCGGGCCGTGCCCGCTGCGGGCCATGCGGACCGCGCCGGTCGCCATGGGTGAGGGCGCGCGACTGGCCGCGGCGGTGCACCCCTCCACCCCCGCCCCCTCCGTTTCGTCATGCGCCTGATCCCCGGTGGGGGGTGGCAAAAAGACGGCCTCGGGCTGGGATCCGGGTTGGGCGTGACGCGGCTGAAAGCTGCCCTTGTGCGATTGTGCACGGGTCTTGAATACTCCGATGTGCGCAGCGTCTTGACAGGGGCACGCCACCCCCCACGGTGGTGGAGTCCCCGCTGTGCCTCACCGGCTCGCGCTACGCGGGTCAACTTCCGTTCCCCCACAGGAGGACAAGCGTGAGGATCAAGCGCACCACGCACACCCCCGCCCCGAGACGTGTACGGCTGATCGCCATCGCGTCCGGTCTGCTCGCGGCCACCGCGCTCACCCTGCCCGCCGCCCAGGCCGCACCGTCCCCCAAGGCCTCGCCGGAGGCCGCCACGGCGCTCGCCGCGTCGCTGGGTACCGGCTCCACGGCCGGGTCGTACTACGACGCCCAGGCCAAGGCCATGGTCGTCAACGTCACCACCACCAAGGCCGCGCAGGCCGTCAGTGCCGCCGGTGCCGTGCCCAAGATCGTCGCGCACAGCACCGCGCAGCTGAACAAGGCCGGCGACGCCGCCCTGGCCGCGGACGTCGCGGGCACCTCGTGGGTCATCGACCCCAAGAGCAACCGCCTGGAGATCACCGCCGACAGCACGGTCACCGGTGCCGAACTGTCCAAGGTGCAGAAGGCCACCGCCCCGTACGGCGCGGCCGTCACCTTCCGGCGCACGGCGGGCACCTTCAAGCGGCTGATCGCCGGCGGTGACGCCATCTACGGCGGCGGCTACCGCTGCTCCCTCGGCTTCAACGTCCGCAGCGGCAGCACCAACTACTTCCTGACCGCCGGCCACTGCGGCGAGGTCGCCTCGACCTGGTACTCCAACTCGAGCCAGTCCACCGTGCTCGGCACCAACGTCAGCTACAGCTTCCCGACCAACGACTACGCGCTGGTCCGGTACACCAACACCTCGGTGGCCAAGGGCGGCACGGCCGGCAACACCGACATCACCAGCGCCGGCAGTGCCTTCGTGGGCCAGGCCGTCCTGCGTGACGGCTCCACCACCGGTATCCACAGCGGTTCGGTGACCGGTCTCAACGCCACCGTCAACTACGGCGGCGGCGACGTGGTCTACCAGATGATCCGCACCAACGTCTGCGCCGAGGGCGGTGACTCCGGCGGCGCCATGTACACCTCCGGCGGTATCGCGCTCGGTCTGACCTCGGGCGGCAGCGGCAACTGCTCCAGCGGTGGCACGACGTTCTTCCAGCCGGTCACCGAGGCCCTGAGCGCCTACGGCGTCAGCGTCTTCTGATTCACCCGGATTTCCGATCCTGATGTGCCCGGCGGCCTCGGCCGCCGGGCACATCGCCGTATGGCCCTCTTGTCCGCAAGCCGTATGGTCGCAATACTCCGCGAGGCACCGCATAACCTCGTAGGGGGGCACAAATGAGGAACAAGGGGCGCAGGGACACCACTTCGCACAGCGGTACCGGCAGATGTGCGGGGTACCTCGCCGTGGTGGTCGGTGTGTTCGGGCTGCTCGCGGCCACCGTGCTCGTCCTGCCCGCCGCCGAGGCGGCCCCCGGCGGCCGGGCCTCGCCCGCGCGTCTCGCCGCGGCGGTCCGCGCGGCGGAGTCCGCCGACGTGCCCGGCAGCGCCTGGTCCGTCGACCCCGGCAGCGGCACCCTGGTCGTCCTGGCCGACGCGACGGTCTCCCGTGCCGGGCTCGACGCGCTGCGCCGCGCGGCCGGCCCGTACGGCGGAGCCGTCCGCTTCGAACGCGCCCCCGGCGTCTTCCGCCACTTCGCCGCCCGGGGCGGCACCGCGGCCTACGGCGGGGGCTTCCGCTGCTCCGTCGGCTTCAATGTCCGCTCCGGGGGTGTGTACTACTTCCTGACGGCCGGTCACTGCGGTGCGGCCACGGACCGCTGGTACGCCGACTCCGCACAGACCCGCCCGCTCGGGACCACCGTCGCCCATCGCTACCCGGTCGACGACTACGCCCTCGTGCGCTACGACACGGCGAAGGGCCACCCCGGCAGCGTCGGCCGGCAGGACATCAGGAAGGCCGCCGCGGCGTACGTGGGCGAAGCCGTCCAGCGCGCGGGCTCCACCACCGGCGTGCACGGCGGCACCGTCACCGGACTCGGCTTCACCGTCAACTACGGTGGCGGCGACATCGTCCGCGGACTCATCCGCACCGACATATGCGCGCAGGCCGGCGACTCCGGCGGCCCGTTGTACGACGGCACGAAGGCGCTGGGCCTGACCTCGGGCGGCAGCGGCGACTGCACGGGCGGCGGCACGACCTTCTACCAGCCGCTGCCCGAGGTGCTGAAGGCGTACCGGGTCGCCGTCTACTGACCGGCGAAACGCACCTGCCGTTCCGTCGTCCCCGGCGCCGCGAACTCCAGCAGGCGCTCGCCCTCCGCCGCGAGCGCCTCGCGCGCGGCGCGGGGGAGCGGCGCGTACGGCAGGACGTGGAGCACGGCCGCGCCGCGCGACGACTCGATCCGCCACAGCCCGTGGACGAAGCCGTCGTGGAGGAAGAAGCCGCGGTTGCTGCCACTGCCGGGGAGGGCGGGGACGGGAGTGCCGGGGGAGGGAGCAGGCGGCATGATCCGCGAGCGGTCGGCGTGCGACAGCGCGATGTTGTCGTACTGCGGCAGGAAGCGGGGCGGCGCCGGGGTCCCGGGAGCGGGGAAGGGCGCGCCGGGGACGTCGTACAACTCGGCGCCGTTCTCGTCGCGGTAGACCCGCAGCCGGGGGCGGAGCCCGTCGACCACCGCGCGCACCCCGGTGAGCCCGGACCACACGGTGACGTCCCTGACCGCCGCGGGGCCGAACGCGGCGAGGTAGCGCAGCACCGTCCGCTCCGGCGCGGAGTCCCCGGCGAAGTCGAAGGCGCGGCCGAGCCACTGCTCGGCCGGGGTCTGCAGGGCGGCGCCCGATGTCCGCCACAGCCCGCGCGGAGGCGGCTGGACCGTCGGCACGCGGGCGGTCACCGCGAGACTCAACGGGAGCCGTTCGCGCTCCGGCCACCGCTCCCGCAGGCCGTCGCCGAGCCGGCTCCCGGAGAGCGGGCCGCCGGCCAGGAGCACGCGGCCCGCCGCGGCGACCTCCGTGAGGTCAAGACCGGCCAGCTGCCGCCGGAACTGCCCGAGCAGCCGTCGCTCGAGGACGTCCTGGACGACCGGCCGCAGCACCATGCAGTCCTCGGCCGTCACCAGGTGAACGGTCCAGCGCAGCAAGGACATGCGCACCGCGCGGCGGTCCGCCAGCATCCCCGACAGCTCGCCCGGCTCGAAGTCGGCGATCCGCGACCACAGCGCCACATACGGGTCCTGCGGCTCCTGCGCCTGCAGCCCCACCAGGTGCCCGATCACGTGTTCCGCACTCACGTCCGCCCGCCGCAGCAGGAACTGGCGGGCCAGCAGAGAGCGGTTGAGGGTGCGGCGGTCCAAGGTGGTGCCCTCGGGAACGGTCTCTGTCTCCATGGCGGCACCGTATCCGTCGTTGCGGTCAGAAGCTGTCCGCAAGGGCTGCCAGACTGGGGCCGTGCTGGAAACCTCCGCCCGCTTGCTGCGGCTGCTCTCCCTGCTCCAGTCGCGGCGCGACTGGACCGGTCCCGAACTGGCCGGGCGCCTCGAGGTCACCGTCAGGACCGTGCGCCGCGACGTGGAACGCCTGCGCGCGCTCGGCTACCCCGTGCACGCCGCCCCCGGCACCGCCGGCGGCTACCGGCTGGGCGCGGGTGCCGCCCTGCCCCCGCTCCTGCTCGACGACGAGGAGGCGATCGCCGTCGCCCTGTGCCTGCGCACGGGCGCGGGCGGCAGTGTCGAGGGCATCGAGGAGACGTCCCTGCGGGCCCTGGCCAAGCTGGAACAGGTGCTGCCGACCCGGCTCCGGCACCGGGTCCAGGCGATGGGTGCGGTCGCCGTCTCCCGTCCCCCCGCGCCGGCCGACGCCGTGGCCCCGGACGTCCTGGCGCTGATCGGTGCGGCCTGCCGCGACCGCGAACGCCTGCGCTTCGACTACCTCACGCACGACGGGACGGCCGGCCGCCGTACCGTCGAGCCGCACAACCTCGTCCACCACGGGCGCCGCTGGTACCTGCTGGCCTGGGACACCGACCGCCAGGACTGGCGTACGTTCCGTGTCGACCGGATGGACCCCAAGTCCCCCGCCGGGCCGCGCTTCGCCCCCCGCCGGCCGCCCATGGACGCCGCCGCCTACGTCGCCCGGGGCGTCACCTCCCGCGCCTACCGGCACCAGGCGGTCGTGACCCTGCACGCCTCCGCCGAGTCCCTCGCCGAACGGGCCTCCTGGGGCTTCGCCACCATCGAGGCCGCGGGCCCCGACCGCTGCGTCCTGCGTACGGGCGCGGAGTACCTGGACGTCCTCGCCCTCTACATCGGCACGCTCGGTGTCGACTTCGAGGTCCACGAACCCCCCGAACTGGCCGCCCACCTCCGCGACGTCGCCGCCCGCCTGGTCCGCGGCGCGGGCGGCGACGGGTAGCTCAGGGCGTGGGGAGGCCCAGGTGCCGCAGGACCGAGCCGGCGGCGCGGGCGACGGCGGCACGGGACTCCGCGGTGGGGCCGAGGGTCTCGAAGCCGTGGCGGCCGTGGGGCACGTCGACCACCTCGACGCGGGCGCCGCACCCCTCGGCGGCGGAGAGGAAGTCCGCGACCGTGGCGGCGATGTCCGGCGCCTCCCGCCCCACGCGGGTCAGCACCACCGGCAGGGAGCCGGCCGTGCGCAGCGCGGCCGCGGGCCGGAAACGGGGTTCCACCGTGCCCCAGTTCGGCAGGGGCTCGAGCACGGGGTAGCTGGCCGCGACGCACCGCAGCCAGGCCGGTGGGGCCGCGAGCCAGTCGGCCGCGAGCAGCCCGCCGACCGAGAAGACCCACAGCGCGACACGGTCGCCGTCGACGCGGGGGTCGTCGCGGACGAGGTCCACCGCCTCGGCGATGTCGTCCGCGGCGCGCGCGAAATCGGCCATGCCGTGCAGCCGGTGGTCCACGGCCGCCCCGACCGCGCCCAGCCCTGCCAGGTACCGGCCGTACCCGGTGAAGGAGGGCCAGTCGCGCGGCGTAGGCCGCGCGCCCGCGGGTACCGGGCCGCCGTGGACGAGGACCACCGCGGGCCGGGGGCCGTCGGCGTCGGGCAGGTACAGGTCGACCCGTCCGTGGCGCTCGCGGGGCCGCTCGGGCAGGTCCATGAGGAAAGGCCGCAGGTGGGGCGGGAGTTCGTCCCCCGGCCCCCGGAGCCGGTACCCCTCGCCCGCGGCGGCCCGCAGGAGGACGTCGGCCAGTTCGCCGGGGGCGGAGAGCATCGGCCAGTGCCCGGTGGCGAGTTCGAAGAAGGTGACCCGCGGATCGACGAGGGCCCGCAGGTGCGGATCCCCGAGGCCGACCAGGGCCTCGACCCTGGCGATGCCGGACCCGTCGGCGGTGCACAGGACACCGGTCGACGGCACCTTGGCCACCGCCCCGGAGAGCCGGAGCGGCTGGGTGAGCGTGCCCGCGGGCTGCGGCGCGGCGAACCGGGTCAGCCGGGCCAGCGCCTCCTCGGGGACGCCGTCGAGGCTGCCCCACCGCTGCCATCCGTCCCGGCCGGGCGGGGCGACGAGCCCGTCGTCCCCGGCGGTGTGCCGCAGCCGCTCGTGGACCGCCGGATCCGGCACCAGCGCGAGCGCCGGGTCGCCGTCCCGGGGGATTCCCGCGTCCAGGTGGACGATGCGGGCGACCCGCTCCGGGCGGCGGTCGGCGGCGCCGGCCACCGCGTGGATGCCGTATCCGTGGCCGACGAGCACCACCTCGCACGCGTCGCCGGTGCCGTCCTCCTCGTCGATGACGCGCAGCACGTCCCGGACATGCGTCTCCAGGTCCGTGTCCGGTCCCGCGACGGCGCCCTCGCCCTCGCCCATGCCCATGCCGGTGAGCGTCACCGGATGGGCCCGCGCCCCCGACTCCCGCAGCCGCGCCGCCACGTCGTGCCAGATCCAGCCGCCCGTGTGGGCCTCGGACACCAGGATGAACACCGTCATGATCGCCTCCCGTACGCCGTGGTCCGCGGGGCCCCGCGCCGTACCGGGCCCCCGCGCTCACCGGTACCGTAGGAACTCCCCCTGAGGGAGGTTCAAGCCGTGCCGCCTGACGGCCTGTGGAGCATCGGGGACCTGGCCGCGCACGCCGGCGTCACCGTCAAGACCGTCCGCTTCTACTCCGACCGCGGCCTGCTGCCCGAAGCGGGCCGCAGCACCGGGGGGCACCGCCGGTACGGTCCCGACGCGCTCGACCGGCTCCGCCTGATCCGCTCCCTGCGCAGCCTCGACCTGCCGCTCCCGGACGTGGGACGACTGCTGGACCGTGAGGACGCCCTGACGGACGCGCTGGAGGACGCCGTCGCCGGGCGGCTGCGCGACCTCGGCACCCAGCTGTCCGCGCTGCGCTGGCGGGAGGCCGCCCTGTACGCGCTCCGGGACTGCACCGCCGCGGAGCGCGCCGACCGGCTGCGGCTGGTCGGCGCGCTGTCCACCCCACCCAGCACCGCCCCGATGAGGCGCTTCTGGCGGCGGTGGCTGCCGCCGCGGCTCCCGGCCGGACTGGTCGGCCGGATCCTGGAGTTGTCGGTGCCGGAGCCTCCCGGCGACCCGACGCCCGACCAGGTGCTCGCCTTCGCCCGGCTGCACGCCCTCACCACGGGCAACTGCTCCGACGACG
Source organism: Streptomyces sp. RLA123 (assembly GCF_056270165.1). Taxonomy (NCBI): domain Bacteria; kingdom Bacillati; phylum Actinomycetota; class Actinomycetes; order Kitasatosporales; family Streptomycetaceae; genus Streptomyces; species Streptomyces sp. RLA123. The sequence goes on from NZ_JBWDOR010000003.1 coordinate 6,167,482, forward strand.
TGCGCCCGCGGCCCGCGGAGTACTGGTCCGGCGCCGGCGGACGCCCCGCCGGGCTCTATGAGGGACTCGAGGAGGCGTACGACCTGGCCGCCGCGGAACTGCTGGCCGGACGGGATCCACGCGGGGGCGACGCGCTGGACTGCTTCGTGTCCGCCTACGCCCTGGCGCACGGCGCCCGGGACACGCCCGCCTTCCGGCGCCTGCTGGCAGGACTGCTCGCCGCCGAGCCCCGCGCCGACCTGTACTGGCAGCTCACCGCGGAGCTGTGGGGCCCGGCGCGGCCCACCCCCGGCGCCGCCGACGACTGGCTGCGCACCGCCCTGTCCGCCCCCGCCACCGGCCCGGACGCGGCACAGCCCCGGTTCAGGCCCCGTCCCGGCCCCTGAACCGGGGCATCCTCGCCTGTATCGGGTGGATCGACCGCGATGTACCGTGGAAGTACGCGATCCCGGACGGCAGGGGGCCGTGATGGTCGTCGAGTTGATAGCCGCCGTGCTCTCGGCCGGAGTTCTGTACTTCGTGGCCGGGGCCCGCGTCGTGCAGCAATTCGAGCGGGGTGTGGTGTTCCGCCTCGGCCGGGTCAGGGGCGTGGTGCGGGGGCCCGGGTTCACGATGGTCGTCCCGGTCGTCGACCGGATGCGGAAGGTGAACCTGCAGATCGTGACGATGCCGGTGCCCGCCCAGGAGGGCATCACCCGGGACAACGTCACCGTCCGGGTCGACGCGGTCGTCTACTTCAAGGTCGTCAACGCCGCCGACGCGATCATCAACGTCGAGGACTACCGCTTCGCGGTCTCGCAGATGGCCCAGACCTCGCTGCGCTCGATCATCGGCAAGAGCGATCTGGACGACCTGCTGTCCAACCGGGAGAAGCTCAACCAGGGCCTGGAACTCATGATCGACAGCCCCGCCATCGGCTGGGGCGTGCAGATCGACCGTGTGGAGATCAAGGACGTGTCGCTGCCGGAGACGATGAAGCGCTCGATGGCCCGCCAGGCCGAGTCCGAGCGGGAGCGCCGGGCCCGGATCATCAACGCGGACGCGGAGTTCCAGGCGTCCAAGAAGCTGGCCGAGGCCGCGCACGTGATGGGCGACGCCCCGGCCGCGTTGCAGTTGCGGCTCTTGCAGACGGTCGTCGCGGTGGCCGCCGAGAAGAACTCCACACTCGTGCTGCCGTTCCCGGTGGAACTGCTGCGCTTCCTGGAACGTGCCCAGCCCGGCCCGGGCACCGCCGCCCCCGCCGCCCCGGCCGCGGTGCCGCGCGAGTCCGTGCCACCGCCCCCGCCTGCCGCCACCGCGCCTGCCGCGGAGCCGGTCCCAGGCGGTGCCCCCGGCGAGCCGGCGGACCCGCTGCTGAGCAGCGTCCGGCGACCCCGGCCGTCCGACGCCGTCTGAAGCCGTCCGACGCCGTTCGACGCCGCGCGGGTCTCAGGCGGGACCGTCCGCCGTTCCCGCGTCCGGCCGCCAGACGTACGGCACGGTCGTCGTGACCGCCACCAGCCCCAGCCGCCCCAGGACGGGAGCACTGTCCGCCGAGGCGTCGACCTGCACGAAGCGGTGGCCCGCGGCGACCGCCAGCCGGGCCCGGTGGGCCACCGTCGCCCGGTAGACACCGCGCCCGCGCCACTGCGGAAGCGTCGAGCCGCCCCACAGCGACACGAAGTCCGTGCCCCGGTGGAAGCGGGCCCAGCCCGCGCAGACCACGGTGTCCCCGCTCTCGGCGACGACCACCACGCACGGGTCGCCCGGCCCGGCCACCTCGCTCTCCAGCATGTCCGGCAGCCAGTCGTGGCCGACGCCCCAGATCTCCTCCTCCATGGCGCGGATGCGCTCGAAGTCCGCGCGTGAGGTGACCTCGCGCAGCGTCACCCCCTCCGGCGGCCGCGGCTCGCCGGCCAGCGGAGCGGCCTCGCCCACCAGCACCGTCTCCGGCTCGTCGGGCGTGAAGCCGGCCGCCGTCAGGCGCTCCGGCAGCCCCGGCGGCAGGTCGTGCGCGAAGTACTTCCACTCCACCGCCATACCGAGCCCCGCGAAGTGGTCCCGCTCCCCGGCGATCAGGGCGTCCAGCTCCGGACCGTCCAGCCCGCCGAGGTCGCGGTAGTCGAGGAAGCCCGCCTCGCCGTGGCGGTAGATCTTGCGCAGCAGGGGGCCGACCTGTTCCACCGACGCGTGCCGGGAGAAGCCGTCGGGGACGCGGGCGCGCAGCTGCGCGTCGTACGCGGCGCGGTATCCCAGCGCCGTCGCGGAGGGTTCGAGAGTGCTCATCGGGCGGAGTCCACCACATCCCGGGGACGGAGGCGACCGAATTACCCGGCATGAACACAACGCGTCGGTGCTCCGTATGACCGGCGGCACAGCGCCGCCGCCTCGGCTGTCGACGACCGACCCCGTATCCCCCCACAGGAGGTCATGAGTTGAAGCACAAACACCTACCGAAACGAAAGATCGCGCTGGTCACGGCCGGTGTCGCCGCGGTCGCAGCGGCCGCGGTCCTGCTGCCCCGGGCCAACGCGTCGCAGTCCCCGGCGCCGTCACGGGACGCAGCGCCGCCGCAGGCACCCGACGCCCGTTCGGCGGCGGAAGTGACCTCCCGGCTGACCGCTCAGTTCGGCTCGTCGATCACGGGCACCTACTGGGACCCGGCCGCCCGGCGGCTCGTGGTCAATGTCGCAGGCAACGACACCGACGCCGTCCGCCAGGCCCGGCAGGCCGGCGCCGTGCCCCGCCAGGTCCGCAACACCGCTGCCGAACTGACCGGCGCGGCGGGGACGTTGAGGCAGAACGCCACCATCCCGGGCACCGCCTGGGCCATCGACCCCAGGACCAACCAGATCCTGGTCACCGCGGACCCCACCGTCACGGGCGGGAAGTGGGACACGCTCCAGGCCACCGTGCGGTCGCTCGGCAGCGGCATGGCCCGGATCGAGAGGTCCGCGGGCCCGATCACGCCGTTGGTGGCCGGCGGTGACGCGATCTTCGCCGACGGCGCGCGCTGTTCGCTCGGTTTCAACGTCGTCAAGGACGGCGCCCCGGCCTTCCTGACCGCCGGTCACTGCGGAGTCGCCTTCCCGGCCTGGTCAGGCACGCAGGGCGGCGCCCCCATCGCGACGGTGGCGGCGGCGACCTTCCCCGGCAATGGCGACTTCGCCCTGGTGACGTACGACGACCCGGGCACCGACGCGCCCGGTCAGGTCGATCTCGGAGGTGGCCGGGCCCTGCCGGTCAACCGGGCTGCGGACGCCGCGGTGGGCCGGGAGGTGTTCCGCATGGGCAGCACCACCGGTCTGCACAACGGCACCGTCCTCGGCCTCGACGCCACGGTCAACTACCCGGAGGGCACCGTCACCGGGCTCATCCGGACCGACGTGTGCGCGGAGCCGGGGGACAGCGGGGGCTCGCTCTTCACCCGCGACGGGAGCGCGATCGGGCTCACCTCCGGCGGCAGTGGGGACTGCCGGTCGGGAGGCGAGACGTTCTTCCAGCCGGTCACCACGGCCCTGGCCGCCGTGGGCGCGGAACTCGGCTGACGCGCACGCGATGCGCGCGGGCCCGGGGCGACAGGCCCCGGGCCCGGCCGCGCGCGATCCTGCGAGGGGTCAGCGGTTCAGCGGTTGAGCGGGAAGGCCATCACGGTGGCGCCGACGTGCACGGTCCGCGGTGCCGCCGTGCGGGGGGCCCGTGCGTCCTCGTGCAGCCCGACCAGCAGCGCCGCGAGCCGGTGCCGGAAGTCGTCCCAGATCTCGGCGGCCTCGGCGTCCCCGGCGCTCCCGGTCTCGCCGGCCCGGTGCTGCTGCCGTGCACACGGCGGCTCCACGAAGCCCGCGGCCGCGAGGCGGCGCAGATGGTTCAGCATGCGCAGCCGCCCGGGGTGCGCCGCGGGTCTGAGTGTGGTGTCGGTCGCGGTCATGGCGGTCAGTAAACCGTGCCGTCCCCTTACCTTCGCAACCCCTTCCGGGTCATCGGGCACCCGGAGTGTGACGGGTGTTGACGCGCGGGACGAACGGATACGCGCGGGACGTCCGGACGTGACCCATCTCGCACGGCCGCCGGGTTTGGCGCGCGCCGGGCGGCTCGTAGCCTCGCCCTCCGCGACGGAGGCTGCCCAAGGGAAATGTTGACGGAGCGTCACCTGCCGACCGTAGGGGCAAGGTCACAGCCAGGGTTCACTGGCTGATCGTGAAGATGTAATGTGCACGCTTCACTGGATCTCTCTAATCGGAACCGCACCCATCACTGGTGTGGGTGCAGCGGAGGTTCTGCCTCCGTGTCCTCTTCCGACCCGAGGTTTCCATGACATCGATGGTCTTGAACCGTCGGCTTGCAAGGCCACTGCTCGTGGTGCTCGCCACGGCGACCGCGCTGGCGGCCGCACCTGCCATGGCGTACGCGGACAGTAGCCGGCCCGCACCCGTCACCGGTGGCATCCCGCTGATCAACACGTCCGAGAAGATCGGTCCGGGGATCGGCCTTCAGCACGTGAAGGCGGTCGATCAGAAGGGCTGGTACGACGCGCAGTTCCTGACCGTCGACCTGTCCAACAGCGCCGTCGGCACGGACCTGCTGAGCTCCGGACCGGTCGCGTCCGGCGGGCCGCTCAGCACGGCCGTCAACAAGGCCGGTGCCGTCGCGGGCGTGAACGGCGACTTCTTCGACATCGGAAACTCCAACGCGGCGCTCGGCGGCGAGGTCCAGAACGGGCAGCTCGTCAAGACCGCCGACATCTCCGGCGGTCGCAAGCACGTCGGTGTCAGCAAGGACGGCATCGCCCAGCTCGTGGACCTCACGGTCAACACGACGGCGAAGTTCGCGGGCGCGGACCACAAGGTCCTGTCGATCAACGCCGCGAACGGCGGCGGCATCCCCGCCGACGGCATGGTCGCGTTCACGCCCGCGTGGGGCACCTACAGCCGCAACAACGGCCTGACGGGTGTGGCCAACGACCAGATCGCCGAGGCCCTGGTCACGAACGGCTCGGTCGTGTCGGTCACCCCCAGCGGTCCCGCGGGATCCGGGGCGATCCCGGACGACAGCTTCGTGCTCGTCGGGCGCGGCGCCGCCGCGACCGCGATCCGCGCGCTGCAGCCCGGCGACCCGGCGACGCTCAGCCACACGCTCGCCGACAACGCCGCCAAGACCATGCAGTTCGCGCTCGGCCACGGCGGCACCGTCGTCACCGGCGGCAAGGTCGTGCCCGGCCTCGACCCCTCGATCGCCCCGCGCACCGCGCTCGGCTTCAAGGACGGCGGCAAGACGCTCGTCCTCGCCACCTGGGACGGCCCGGGCGGCACCGGCAAGGGCGGCATCGGGATCGACAAGGAAGCGCGCGACCTCGTCGCGATGGGCGTGGAGACCGCGGTCAACCTCGACGGCGGCGGCTCGTCCACCATGGTCGCCCGCGCGCTCGGCGACGACGACGCGACCGTCCGCAACACCCCGTCCGACGGCCAGGAGCGCAACGACCCCAACGGTGTCGGTGTGTTCGTCGCCAAGGGCGACGGCAAGCTGCGCCAGCTCCTCGTGAAGCCGGCGCCCGGTGCGGCGTCGGCCGACGGCGACGTGAAGGTCTTCCCCGGTCTGCACCGCACGTTGACCGCGGTGGGCGTGGACAGCCACCAGACGCCGGTGACGGTCGACCCGAACTCCGTGCAGTGGTCCTCCCGTGAGGCGTCGGTCCAGGGTGACGTGCTGACGGCGCCGCAGGCGCACGGCCCGGTCACCGTCGACGCGACCGCGGACGGTGTGCAGGGGCACGGGACGGTCTCCGTCCTGGGCCCGCTGGCCAGTGTGGAGCCGTCCTCCAAGCTCCTGTCGATCGCCGCCCCGACGCCCGAGGACGCGACCACCGTCTCGGTGACGGGCCGCGACGGCGAGGGTTACACCGCTCCGGTCGACCCGCAGGACCTGTCGCTGGACTACGACCACGACGTCGTGGACATCAAGGCCGTGGGCGGCAAGCTGCGGATCACCCCGCTGGCCGACGACAGCACGATCCTGAAGATCTCGGTCGGCGGTGTGTCGGCCCAGCTGCCGATCACGATCGGTGTGCAGACCAAGACGGTCTACGACTTCGACGACGATGTGCTGGCCCGCTGGCGGAACAACAGCACCGCGGCCACGACGTTCTCCACCGCCCCTGAGGGCCTGCGGATCGACTTCAACGCGATGCGCAACGTCGGTGTCACCTCGGCTTCGTCGGCCCAGCGCGTGCAGGTGCCCGGCCAGCCGCTGCGTCTGCGGGTGCGGCTCAAGTCCAGCATCAGCGTGCCCAGCGGTCTGAGCTACCTCGCCTACACCGACTCCAGCGGCAAGAGCAACGGCATCTACGGCACGGGGCTTTCGGCGAGCAGTGACTGGCAGTACGCCACCTTCCCGGTCCCGGCGGACACGAAGTTCCCGATCGCGATCTCGGGTTTCCAGGGCATCAACACCAGCGTCGCCCAGCAGAAGGCGGGCACGTTCGTCCTGGACCGCATCGAGGCCGACATCCCCAGCGCCATCGACCTGCCGGCGCAGGCGGACCTGAAGCCGGACGCGCTGGTCTCCGACGACGGCTCGCTGCTCAAGGGCAGCAGCACCTGGAATTTCGCGACGCTGTCGGACGTGCAGTTCACCGCGGACAGCCCGGTGCTGACGCAGGTCGCCACCACGGCGATCCAGCGGATCCGCACCACCCACCCCGACCTGCTGGTCCTCAACGGTGACATCACCGACCGCGGTCTGCCGCAGGACCTCACCCTGGCCCGCAAGGTCCTCACCGACGCCGGCTGCGACCTGATCCCGGTCGGCCAGGAGCCCGCGGCCGACAGCACCCCGGACCCGGCGGCCGGCTCGATCCCGTGCTACTACGTGCCGGGCAACCACGAGTCCTACGGCCTGAACAACGTCCAGCAGGACCTGACGAACTTCACCGCCGAGTTCGGCAAGCCCTACCGCACGTTCGACCACAAGGGCACCCGCTTCATCCTGCTCGCCAGCTCCGTCGGTTCGCTGCGCTCCACCGCGTGGGAGCAGCTGCCGATGCTGCAGCAGGCACTGGCCGACGCCAAGAACGACAAGTCGATCGACAACGTCGCGGTGTTCGCCCACCACCCGGTGGACGACCCGGCGGAGACCAAGTCCAGCCAGCTCGGCGACCGCGACGAGGCCGCGCTGGTGGAGAACCTGCTGACCGACTTCCGTGACGACTCGGGCAAGGGGGCCGTCATGGTCGGCTCGCACGCCCAGATCGCCGACGTCCACCACCTGGAGGGCGTCCCCTACATGGTGCTGCCGTCCTCGGGCAAGGACCCCTACGGCACGCCGGACCGCGGTGGCTTCACCGGCTGGGTCGACTGGTCGGTGGACTCGCACCGCAACGCGCGTCAGCAGTGGCTCCAGGCCGATGTGCGTGCCTTCGCGCAGTCGATCACGCTGAACACGCCCGAGTCGGTCGAGGCCGGCAGCACCGCGCAGTTGTCCGGCAGCATCGTGCAGCCGCAGGGTGTGGCCACGGGTTCGCGTGTGGTGCCGCTGCGGTACCCGATGTCGGTCCACTGGACCGGTTCGTCGAACCTGGCGATCGGTACCGGTCAGGACGCCGTCGATGACGCCCGCCGCAAGGGCAAGGTCGCGATCCTCGACCCGCAGACCCGGATCCTGACCGCGCTGAAGGCCGGCTCGGTGACGGTGTCGGTGACGAACGACTCGATGCGCGCCTACACCGACGCCGCCTCGCTCGCACCGGTCACGACCTCCAGGACCATCCAGGTCCTCCCGGCCGCACAGGGCTGAGAATGACCACGTGACCCACCACGTCACATGACCGAGGGCGAGCACACACCACGTGCTCGCCCTCGGTGCTTTCCGGCCACACGCGTCCGATCGCCGCAAGTCCGCCCCCCTCCAGGGCGGCCGGGGCGTAGCGTGAACCGCCGTGACGGACCAGGTGGATCCCGCTGTGGTGGTGCGTGACTGCACCGACCGAATCGACCGGCTCGACGCCCGGGTGAGGGCGTTCGTGCCCGAGCCCGACCGGCGGGGCCGGCTCGCGGCGGAGGCGGCCGCGGCGCCGCCGGGCGTGCTGTCCGGGGTCGTGGTGGGTGTCAAGGACATCGTGCGGTGCGACGGGACGCAGACCCGTGCCGGGTCGCGGGTGCCGGCGGAGGTGCTGGCAGGACCGCAGGCACCGCTGGTGGACCGGTTGCGCGCGGCGGGGGCGCTGATCGCGGGGAAGACGGTGACGGCCGAGTTCGCGGTGACCGCGCCGGGGCCCACCCGCAATCCGCACAACACCGCCCACACGCCGGGTGGTTCGAGCAGCGGATCGGCGGCGGCGGTGGCCGCGGGCATGGTGCCGCTGGCCGTCGGTACGCAGACCGTGGGCTCGGTGATCCGGCCCGCGGCCTTCTGCGGGGTGGTGGGCTTCAAGCCGACCTTCGGGCGGATCCCGGTGGACGGGGTGATCGCCAACGCCCCGAGTTTCGACACGGTCGGGGTGCTCGCCGCCGATGTCGCGGGCGCGGCGCTCGGCGCGTCCGTGCTGTGCGACGACTGGCGGGAACCGGACGAGCCGGAGCCGGGGACCGTCCGGCGGCCGGTGCTCGGCGTCCCGGTCGGGCCGTACCTGGACCGGGCGGGGGCGAAGGCGCGGGCGGCCTTCGCCGCGCAGACCGCGCGGCTGGCGGCGGCGGGCTGGACCGTGCGCGAGGTGCCGGTGATGGACGCCCCCGGCGAGTTCGAGGCGGTCGTACGGCAGTTGTTCACCATGAACCGCTACGAGGTCGCCCGCACGCATGCCGACTGGTTCCCCCGCCACGGTCACCTCTACCGTGAGCAGACCGTCGCCGCCATCCGCGAGGGGCAGGCGATCGCCCGTGAGGACTACGAGCGGGCCGTGCGGGAACGGCGGGACGTCCGAGGACGGTTGCTGGACGCGATGGAGCGGATCGACGTGTGGCTGGCGCCGTCCGCCACCGGTCCGGCCCCGTTCGGCCTCGACAGCACCGGCGACTCGGTGATGTGCCTGCCGTGGAGCAACGCGGGCTTCCCCGCCGTGAGTCTGCCCGCCGGGTACGCCGCGAACGGCCTGCCGCTGGGGCTGCAGGTCGTGGGGCGCCCGGGGGAGGACGAGGAACTGCTGCTCCGGGCCGTCGAGCTGGCCCCGGCCGTCATGCCTCGGTGAAGACCAGGTCCTCGATCGGCCGGGTCATCCGCACCGTGCCGTCGTCCGTGACCTCGACGACGTGGTGCAGCCCGCGCACCCGCGCGTGCGGGGTGGCCGAGGACAGGATCCGGTACTCGTCGGCCGCCCCCGCGAGGAAGGCGCGGAAGGAACCGAGGGGGAACTCGCCGGGTGCGAGGTGGTCGAAGAGGCGCCGGAAGAGCTTGGGGACGATCACCGCCTCGTCGGTGAGCGAGGAGAGTCCGGTGACCTTCGCGCCCGCGGTGCTCGCGTCCTGCGGCCACAGTCCGGCCCCCGCGGTCCTGGCCTGCCGGACGGCCGCGGCCAGTTCCTCGCGAAGGTCCTCGTAGAGGTCGCTGTAGAAGGTCGGGTAGGCCAGGCCCTGCGCGATCAGATGGTGGTTGACCGTCCGGCGCAGCAGCGGCACACCGACCGGCACCTCCTGGCCGCTCCGCGTGCCCTCCGGCAGCGGGCCGCGCCCGGCCAGCGCGATGCAGCGGCCGTGCACGTCGACGCCGCCGGTGAGGATCCACCCGGGCACGCTCTCGGGGACGGCGGAGGAGACCCGTTCGCTGTCCGGCGCGCGCCGCACATCGGTGAACCCCAGCCACGCCAGGAGTTCGTCCCGGGCCGCGTGGGCGAAGGGCAGCGGCTGGTGGGCCGGGGCCGGGGCCGGGCCGTAGTGGGTCTCCAGGGCGTCGACGGCGTCCAGGCGGAGCTTGCCCCGGCAGGAGTTGGTGAGGTCGAGCCGCGCCGCTCCCGGGACGCGGTTCCAGTCCGGGTGGCGGGCGGGGACAAAGCCCACGGTGTCGCCGTCCGGCTCGGTGCCGGTTATCTGGAAGGACCCTTTGACCAGCAGCATCGGCATGGCGACTTCCCCCTCGGGTGCGCCGGCAGTGACGTCCTGTGCAGGAAACCACGCGAAGGGTGGCGGAGGACAGGGATCCGGCGTGTCTCCGGCATGTCTTCGTACATGCGTTCGAGAAGTGGTCTATGGTGGGTGCCGGAGGGTCCGGAAGGGGGGAGACGTGAGCGGTCGGAGGTGCGTATGCCGGGATTCACGCATCTGCACACCGTCTCCGGCTTCTCGCTGCGGTACGGGGCCTCGCACCCCGAGCGGCTGGCCGAGCGCGCCGCCGAGCGGGGCATGGACGCGCTGGCGCTGACCGACCGGGACACCGTGGCCGGTGTGGTGCGCTTCGCCAAAGCCTGCGCGCGGGCCGGGGTGCGGCCGCTGTTCGGGGCCTCGCTCGCGGTGCCCGCGGCGTACGACGGGCAGGCCGCCCGACCGTCCGGCGGCCGGCGGCGCACCCCGGTGCGCGGGGGCTCCTTCGTCCCGGAGGCGACCGACCGGGCGGTCTTCCTCGCCCGGGACCGGCGCGGCTGGGCCGCGCTGTGCCGGCTGATCAGCGCCGCCCACGCCGGGGAGGCGGGGCTGGGCTGGGCGGACCTGGGTCAGGAGGGGGTGTTCGTGCTGCTGGGCGCGGACTCCGAGGTCGGCCGGGCGCTCGCCGCCGGCCGCCCCGACCGGGCCGCGAAGCTGCTGCGCCCCTGGCGCGCGGCGTACGGGGACGCGCTGCGCCTGGAGGCCGCCCACCACGGCCGCGCCGGCACCGGGCCGGGATCGCTGCGGCTGGCCGCGCGCATCGTCGGATTCGCCGCCGAGCAGGGGGTGATCCCCGTGCTGACCAACGCCGTCCGCTACGCCGACCCCGGGCAGGGGGAGGTGGCCGACGTGCTGGACTCGGCACGCCGGCTCGTGCCCGTCGACATCCGCAAGCCGGAGAGTCTGGACGGCGGCGAGCGCTGGCTGAAGGACGCGGGGGACATGGCCCGCACCGCCGAGCGGGTCATGGAGGCGGCCGGCCTCCGCCGCACGGACGCGCACCGGCTGCTGCGCACCACCGAGGAGACCGCCGCGGCCTGCGCCGTCGACCCCGCGGACGACCTGGGGATCGGGCAGGTCCACTTCCCCGAGCCGGAGACGGTGGGGGCCGTCGCCCGCACGGCCGACCGCGTCCTGCGTTCGCGCTGCGCCGCCGGGATGGTCCGCACCGGGCACGACCGCGAACCGGGCTACTGGGCGCGGCTGGAGGACGAACTGCGGATCATCGAGCGGCTCGGCTTCGCCTCGTACTTCCTCACCGTCGGCCAAGTGGTCGCCGACGTACGGGAGATGGGCATCCGGGTCGCCGCGCGCGGCTCCGGCGCCGGCTCGCTCGTCAACCACCTGCTGGGTATCGCCGCCGCCGACCCCGTCGAGCACGGCCTGCTCATGGAGCGCTTCCTGTCCGGGCGGCGCGCCTCCCTGCCCGACATCGACATCGACGTGGAGTCCGCCCGCCGGCTGGAGGTCTACCGGCGCATCCTGGACCGTTTCGGCGGCGCGCGGGTCGCCACCGTCGCCATGCCCGAGACCTACCGGGTCCGGCACGCCGTCCGTGACGTGGGGGCCGCCCTGGGGCTGGAACCGGAGCAGACCGACCGGCTGGCCAAGGCCTTCCCGCACATCCGGGCGCGCGACGCGCGGGCCGCGCTCGCCGAACTGCCCGAGCTGCGGCAGGTGGCGGGGGAGGACCACGGCCGGCTGTGGGAGCTGGTCGAGGCGCTGGACGCGCTGCCGCGCGGGGTCGCCATGCACCCGTGCGGGGTGCTGCTGTCGGACGCCGGGCTGCTGGACCGTACGCCGGTGATGCCGACCAGCGGTGAGGGCTTCCCGATGTCGCAGTTCGACAAGGAGGACGTCGAGGACCTCGGGCTGCTCAAGCTCGACGTGCTCGGGGTGCGGATGCAGTCCGCGATGGCGCACGCCCTGGACGAGGTGGAACGGACCGGCGGCGGCCGGATCGACCTGGAGGACCCGGCGCAGGTCCCGCCGGGCGACCCGGCCACCTATGAACTGATCCGCTCCGCCGAGACCCTGGGCTGCTTCCAGATCGAGTCGCCCGGCCAGCGCGACCTGGTGGGGCGGCTGCAGCCCAGTACCTTCCACGACCTGGTCGTGGACATCTCGCTCTTCCGTCCGGGCCCGGTCGCCGCCGACATGGTGCGGCCCTTCATCGACGCCCGGCACGGCCGCAAGCCCGTCCACTATGCGCATCCCGACCTGGAGGACGTGCTGAGCGAGACCTATGGAGTCGTCGTCTTCCACGAGCAGTTGATCGAGATCATGCGCGTGATGACCGGCTGCGACCGGGGGTTCGCCGACGAGGCCCGGCGGGCGCTGTCGGACGAGACGCGGCAGGGCCGGGTGCGGGCCTGGTTCGCGGCCCGGGCACGGGAGCGCGGTTACCCCCGCGAGGTCATCCGGCACACCTGGGAGATCGTCTCGGCCTTCGGCGCGTACGGCTTCTGCAAGGCGCACGCCGTCGCCTTCGCCGTGCCCACCTACCAGTCGGCCTGGCTCAAGGCGCACCATCCGGCGGCCTTCTACGCCGGGGTGCTCACCCACGACCCGGGCATGTACCCCAAGCGGCTGCTGCTCGCGGACGCCCGGCGGCGCGGGGTGCCGGTGCTGCCGCTGGATGTCAGCCGGTCGGGTGCGGGCTATCGAATCGAACTGGTGTCTGACGAGGGGGGTGGTGCCGGGGTGTGGGGACTGCGGCTCGCACTGTCGGAGGTGCACGGCATCAGCGAGGCCGAGGTCGCCCGGATCACCGCCGGGCAGCCCTACACCTCGCTCCAGGACCTGTGGGAGCGGGCCCGTCCCGGCCGGGCCGTGGCCGAACGGCTGGTACAGGTCGGCGCGCTGGACCTGTTCGGCGGCAACCGCCGCGACCTGCTGCTCCAGGTCGCCGAGCTGCACCGGCAGGGCCGCGCCTCCGCGTACGACGGCCAGCTGGCCCTCACCGGGGGAGAGGCGGCGGCGTCCCCGCCGGCCGGTCTGCCCGACATGGACGCCGGTGAACGGCTCGGCGCCGAGCTCGGCGTGCTCGGCATGGACGCCTCCCGGCATCTGATGGAGGACCACCTCGCCTTCCTGGAGGAACTGGGCGCGATCCCGGCGAACCGGCTGCGCGAGGTGCGGCACGGCGAGACCGTCCTGGTCGCCGGCGCCAAGGCGGCCACCCAGACCCCGCCCATCCGCTCCGGGCGCCGGGTCATCTTCACCACCCTCGACGACGGCACCGGCCTGGTCGACCTCGCCTTCTTCGACGACAGCCACGAGGCCTGCGCGCACACCGTCTTCCACTCCTGGCTGCTGCTGGTCCGCGGGGTGGTCCAGCGCCGCGGCCCGCAGAGCCTGTCCGTCGTCGGCGCCGCCGCCTGGAACCTCGCCGAACTGGTCGAACTGCGCAAGGAGGGCGGCCTGGAGGCGGTCGCGGCCCGGCTGGCCGAGACCCCGGGCGGGACTCCGGACGAGCCCGTGGGCCTGCCCGTCCCGCCGCCCGACGGCCGCCGGGTCCGGATGTCCACCGGCTACGAGATGCACCCCTGGGCCGATCTGCGCCCGGCAGGCGAGGGCGTCCCCACCGGCCGCAAGCTCTGGCACTCCAGCCCGGGGAGCGCGGGACGATGACGGACGGCGGCGCCGGGCGGCGACGGGACGGCACGGCGGGCATTCTGCATGTGCGCTGTGCTCCGGAACTGCCCGAGGAGGGCTATCGGGCGGTGCTGGATCTGCTGCGCGCGTTCTCCCCGGTCGTCCAGGCCGTTCCGCCCCGGGCGGCTCTGGTGCAGGTGCGCGGCGCGCAGCGGTACTTCGGCGCGGACGCCGAGCGGATCGCGGGGCTGATACGACTGCGTGCGTCGGCCTGGCTGGCCACGGACCTGCGGATCGGGGTCGCGGAGACCTGGGCGGTGGCGGCGACGGCCTCGGACCGCGTGGCGGGACCGGGCGGCGTCCTGACCGTGCCCGAGGGCGCGGCGGACGATTTCCTGGCGCCGCTGCCGGTCGAGGCGCTGCACGGCATCGGCCCCCGGCAGGCCGAGGTGCTGCGCACGTACGGGCTGCACACCATCGGGGCGGTCGCCGCGGTGTCGCCGGGCGTCGTCGAACGGATCCTGGGCCGGCGCGCGGGCCGGCTGGCCGCGGAACGGGCGCGCGGCACGGACCCCCGCCCCGTCGCCCCCAGGGACCTGCCGCCGTCGGCCGGTGTGACGCACCGGTTCACCCGGCACGAGCTCGACGGCCCTGCCGCCCGGGCCGCGCTCCTCGACCTGGTGGTGCGGCTGGGGGCGATGCTGCGCGGCCGCCGGCAGGCCGCCGGGTCCCTGTCCCTGACGCTGCGGTTCACCGGCAACGGGCACTGGGAGAAGACCCGGCGACTCGCGGAGCCGTCCGCGCACGAGGAGGATCTGCGGGCCCTGGCCTACCGGTTGATGGATGCGGCCGGCCTCCAGCGGGCGCGCCTGGCCGGTATGGGGCTGCGCGCCGAGGACCTCACCGGTGCCGACCGCGTGGCCCAGCAGCTCTCGCTGGACCCGATGCGCGCGGTGCACCTGACGGCGGAGGCCGCCGTGGACCGGGTGAACGCCCGGTTCGGCTTCGGCGCGGTGCGCCCGGCCGCCACGTTCCGCAAGGCGTCGTAGCCGCAGGGCTCCTCTATCACAGGACAGTGAAGACGGTGTGACACATTCTTTACCGACCAGTAGCTGGTCGGTTTTTGTTACCCGTGCGTAAATTGACGGAAGCTCAGCAATCTTGTGATCCGGATCACAGGTCGTCAGGGAACGGTCCCCCCTGCTCTTTCCCCCACCTGCGAGGAGATCGCTCGATGCTGCCCTTCAGACGGACAACGCTCCGGCTCCTGTCCGCCCTCACCCTCGCCGCGGCCCTCACCGTCACGCCGGCCCTGGCCGGTACCGCCGCCGCCTCCGCACGGACCGCCGCCTCCGCCCCCGGCAGCGGCTGGAACAACTGGTCCTGCAAGCCCTCCGCCGCCCACCCGCGCCCGGTCGTCCTGGTCCACGGAACCTTCGGCAACTCCATCGACAACTGGCTCGGCCTCGCGCCGTACCTCGTCGCGCGGGGGTACTGCGTCTACTCCCTCGACTACGGCCAGCTGCCCGGCGTCCCGGTGTTCTACGGGCTCGGCTCCATCACCGCGTCCTCCCAGCAGCTCGCCGACTACGTCGACCGGGTCCTCGCGTCCACCGGCGCGGGCAAGGTCGACATCGTCGGGCACTCCCAGGGCGGCATGATGCCGCGCTACTACATGAAGTTCCTGGGCGGCGCCGCCAAGGTCAACGCGCTCGTCGGGATCGGCGCCGACAACCACGGCACCGACCTCAACGGGCTGCTCAACCTGCTGCCCTACTTCCCCGGGGCGGGCGAGGTCATCGACGGACTCCTGCCCCAGGGCCTCACCGACCAGATGGCCGGATCGGCCTTCCTGACCAAGCTGAACGCCGGGGGCGACACCCTTCCCGGCATTCACTACACGGTGATCTCGACCAAGTACGACGAGGTCGTCACGCCGTACACCTCACAGTTCCTGTCGGGACCCGACGTCCACAACGTGGTGCTCCAGAACCTGTGTGCGCTCGACCTGTCCGAGCACGTCCTCATCGGGCTGACCGACCGCATCGTCTTCCACGAGACGGCCAACGCCCTCGACCCGGCGCACGCCACCCGGACCGACTGCACGGACGTCTTCAGCTGATCCCCGCCCGAACCACCGGCGAGCACGTTCCGCCACTGTTTCCGGTCCCGGACGGGACCGGAAACACCTCACGGCGGTGGTTCGTCGTCCGTCTCAGGAATGCCTCCGGCTGCGCGGTGTGCGCCGCGGCGGCCTGGTGAGGGTGATCTGCCGGACGAGCTGGTGGAAGCAGGACAGGGCCGCGATGGCCGGCAGCGCGGCGACGGTCCAGTTGGTGATCGTCCTGGGGGCGCAGGCGATGCAGAAGAGGATGGCGAACGCCGAGAAGAGCAGCACGACCGCCCACGAGTGCGGCGCGCGGCGCTGGTGCAGGGCGGCGCGCAGGATCGACAGCGAGGCCACCATCCACGGGCCGTACACCAGCAGCGGCCACCAGTCGGCCAGGCCCGAGGACCCGTCGGCGGAGGCGATGTTCCGCAGCGGGTCGTGCGCGATCATCCCGCCGAGCACGCTCACCATGGCCACGATGGTCGCCGCCAGCGCGGCGGCGATGAAGCTGAGCGTCTGGGTCCGCGTCAGCCGGCGCCGCAGCGCGGCCCGGCGGATCTTGCGGTGGCGGCGCCGCGTGAGCGGGAGTTCGTGCGTCGCGGTGTCCGGGGCGTGCTGGAAGACGTCCTCCTCGTCCTCCGGCCCGGTCTGGTCGAGCAGCTGCGCCAGCTCCTCCTCGGACGCCCACGCCCCGTTGAGCACGTCGAAGTCCGGGGCGGAGAAGATCCCGTGTCCCGAGGTGTCGTCGGTGGACTGGCGGGGGCTGTAAATGGTGGGACCGTGGAGATGATCCTCGTACGGCAGACCATTCTCAGGGCGGAAACGGTCCTGCAAAGGCGGCATGAAGGCATTCCTGTCGGGGCCGGGCGTGGGAACAACGGGAGCTGGGGACGCGGGCAAGGGGGAGGGTGCGGTCCCTCAGTACGGCGCCGCCGGGTCGATGCCGGAGCAGCGACGGGTGAAGTCCCCTTCGATCCCGGCCATCTCCCTCGTGAACTGCTCCAGTTCCGACGAGCAGTGGACGAGGGGGACCCGCTCGTCGCCGCGCTCGATGTAGGCGTCCGAGGCGCTGCCGAGGAAGTGGTCGGTCCGCGGGATGAAGACCCATTCCCCGAGGGGGAAACCGGGCGAGGTGCGCGGGGGGTACGTGCGGCGGACGGACGCCGGGACGGTCCGGGGGGTCGCGCTCCCGGACGACGCCTCAGGCGCGCTCTGGGGATTGACTGTAGCCACATCCCCACAACGACGGCCGGCACGTGATGGACTTGCGCCACACGAGTGACCCCGGCGCGCCGGACGGCGCTCGCGCCCGCCCCGAGTGCCGCTCCACACCGGCGTGTTGACCTGCGGGCCAACGCATCCGGGGGATGGCAGGGTGTCCCCATGACCGAACCGCCCCGCCGCCCCGCCTCTCTGCAGCTCATCGACGCCCTCGTCGACCCCGGGAGCTGGCGCGGCTGGGACCGTCCCCTGTCCCCACCACCCCCGCTGCCCCCGTACCTGGACGGCGAGGAGTACCGGGCCGACCTCGCCAGGGCCCGCGCCCGGACCGGGCTGGACGAGTCGGTGGTCACCGGCGAGGGCGACGTGCGGGGGCGGCGCGTGGCCGTCGTGGCGGGCGAGTTCGGCTTCCTCGGCGGATCGATCGGCGTGGCCGCCGGGGAGCGGCTGGTACGGGCGATCGAGCGGGCCACCCGCGAACGGCTGCCGCTGCTGGCCTCCCCGGCGTCCGGCGGGACGCGCATGCAGGAGGGCACCATCGCGTTCCTCCAGATGGTGAAGGTCGCCGCGGCCATCACCGACCACAAGGCGGCGGGACTGCCCTGCCTGGTCCACCTGCGCCACCCCACCACGGGCGGCGTCCTCGCCTCCTGGGGCTCGCTCGGCCACGTCACGGCCGCCGAACCCGGGGCGCTCATCGGCTTCCTCGGGCCCCGCGTGCACGAGGCCCTGTACGGCGAGCCGTTCCCGCCCGGGGTGCAGGTCGCGGAGAACCTGCTGGCCAACGGCATCGTGGACGCCGTCCTGCCGCTCACGCTGCTCGCCGGGGCGACGGCGCGGGCGCTCGCGGTGCTCTGCGGCGACACGGCCGCCCCGGCCGCCCCGGCCACCCCGGCCGGTGACGCCGGCGGGCGGGACGACGCGGGCGCCGCCGCGCGGGATGTGCCGGCCGCGGAGTCGGTCCGCCGCTCGCGACGGCCCGAACGGCCCGGACTGCGCGCCCTGTTGGCGGTGGCCGGCCAGGACGTGACGCCGCTCAGCGGCACCGGCGCGGGGGAGCGGGACCCCGGACTCCTGCTCGCGCTCGCCCGGATCAGCGGCACCCCGTGCGTCGTCCTCGGCCACGACCGGCGGGGGGCCGGCGACGGACGGCCCCCCGCCCTCGGCCCCGCCGGACTGCGGATGGCCCGCCGCGGCATGCGTATCGCGGCCGAACTGGACCTGCCGCTGCTCTCCGTCGTCGACACGGCGGGCGCCGCGCTGTCCCGGGAGGCCGAGGAGGGCGGCCTCGCCGGCGAGATCGCCCGCTCACTCGCGGACCTGGTGACCCTGCCCGCGCCCACGCTCTGCCTCCTCCTCGGCCAGGGCGCCGGCGGCGGCGCCCTCGCACTCCTGCCCGCGGACCGGGTACTGGCCGCCCGTCATGCGTGGCTGTCCCCCCTGCCGCCCGAGGGCGCGTCCGCCATCCTGTACCGGACGACCGAGCGGGCCGACGAGGTCGCCGCCCGCCAGGGCGTACGCTCCGCCGACCTGCTCGCGCGCGGCATCGTCGACCGCGTCGTCGAGGAGGCGTCCGGCGGAACGGGCGCGGGAGACGCCGCGGACGCCCCCGAAGCATTCCTCGCCCGCCTCGGCACGATCCTCGGCGACGAACTCGCCACCCTCCGCACCCTGCCCCGCGCCGCCCGCCTCGCCGCCCGCCGCGCCCGCTACCGCGAACTGGGCCTGTACTGAGCGGGCGCGCACGCCGTCCGCCGTGACGAGGGCCTCCCCGGGAGGTTGCCGGCGTGGCGTGGCGCGGGCGGCAGCAGGCGCCGCCGGGCCCGCGCAGTGCCGCGCGTCGGTGACACGGCGTCCGGATCCTTCCGTGCGTCGCGTGCCGGTCGCCGCTTGCCCTCGGGGTGGTCCGGTGGGCGGTCGCGTACCTGTACGCGGGGGTGGGCGGCGGCTGTCGGAGGGCTTCTGTGCGGCGTCGAAAGTGCCGCGTTGTGCCGGCTCGGAGGTGGAAGCCGTCATGGCGCCTGTGGGGTGGTCCGGTGAGTGGTCGCGTACCTGTACGCGGGGGTGGGCGGCGGCTGGCGGAAGGCTTTTGTGCGGTGCCGAAGTCGCCGCCGCAGCCAGGGCAGTGCGGTCGCCGGCGGGCCGGTGGCCGGGAGCGGCCTCCCGGGCAGGACCGCACGCGCCGGCGGCACGGTGTCCTGGACCGGCGCGCGCATCGTGAGCCCGTCGCTCGGGGCCGCCACGGCACCGTGGGGGCGTCCCGGTCGCTGCCAGGGGCGTTGTCGGTGGGGGGTGACAGGATCGGTGGGTGGACGATGTGAGCGGGGACGCGTACTGGGACGCCGCGGCGGACCGTTTCGACGAGGAGCCGGACCACGGGCTGCGCGAGCCGGAGGTCCGGGCGGCATGGGCGGGGCGGCTGCGGGGCTGGCTGCCGGACGCGCCGGCGGACGTGCTGGACCTGGGGTGCGGGACGGGCAGCCTCGCGGCGCTGGCGGCGGAGCAGGGCCACCGGGTGACCGGCGTGGACCGGTCACCGCGCATGGTGGCCCTGGCCAGGGCGAAGCTGGCGGGGACCGGCGCGCGGGCGGTCGTCGGCGACGCGGCGCATCCGCCCGTGGCGGCAGGGCGGTTCGACGTGGTGCTGGTGCGCCACATGCTGTGGGCGCTGCCCGACCCGGCGGCGGCGCTGCGCCGCTGGGCGGGGCTGCTGCGGCGCGGCGGGCGCATCGTGCTGGTCGAGGGACGCTGGGGCGAGGCGGAGCCGGCGGGCATCACGGCAGCCGAACTCGCTGCCCTGGTGGCACCGTTGGCCGGCAGCACGGAGATCGAGCAGCTCGCCCACGACACTGCCCTGTGGGGCCGTCCGGTCCGGGACGAGCGTTACGCGGCCGTGGTGCGGCCGGCCCCGCCCCGGCGCCACAGCGAGATCGTCGACGTCCACCTGATTCTGCGGCGCGGCGACCGTGTGCTGCTCGGCCGTCGCCTCAACACCGGGTACGCCGACGGCCTGCTGCACGCGCCGTCCGGCCATGTCGAGGCCGGTGAGGACGTCCGGGAGGCGCTGATCCGCGAGGCGTACGAGGAGGTGGGCGTCGCGCTGCACACCGAGGACGTCTCCGTCGCGCTGGTCATGCAGCACCGCGCGCCCGGCGGTGACGCGCGCATCGGCTGGTTCTTCGTCGCGGACGGGACCGGCCGGGAACCGGTCAACCGCGAGCCCGACAAGTGCTCGGAGCTCGGCTGGTTCCCGTTGGACGCGCTGCCGGACGACATGGTCGCGTACTGCCGGGCCGGGCTGGACGCCTACCGCGCGGGGGAGCGGTTCGTACTGCACCTGCACGAGCCCGGCGACACCATCGCCCACGACCCGAAGGCCCCCGGCCGTGCCGTCGCTCTGCCGTCGAGCGGCTGCAGCACAATGGCCGCGACAAACGCCGTGTCCTGACCCGCCGGGAGAGCGAACCACATTGACATCCTCCCCGTCCTATAGGGCGGCGATTCCTGGCTCACGTGGGCTGGGGACCAGCGGTCCGCCAGCGCTTGCACGATCGGCACCAGCCGGGTTGAGACCAGCCCGGACGAGCATCACGCGGGCGGAGTTCTTGTCCCTGGGGGACACGACTTTGCACGTGGTGCAGGTGTAGGTACGTTCGGAAAGAGGCAGTGCGTGCTTGGTTCTCGCTCCGCACGCCGCGCAGTCCATGGTGGTGTGCGCGGGATGCACCAGGCGGATGTCCCGCCCGTGCTTGCGGCCCATCTCGATCAGGGCCGTCTTCGTGGCGCCGATCGCCGCGTCCGCCGCCTTGCGGGCCATCGTGGACTTCGCCAGGAACTTCGGCCGGAAGTCTTCGACGGCGATGGCGTCGTGGTCGGTCACGACGCGCTTGGCCCACTTGCGGGCGGTGTCCTGCCTCCGGCGGGCGGTCTTCCTGGACACCTTCGCGGCGGCTTGGCGCGCCCTGCGGTACCCGCCGGTGTCCGGCGCGTCCCTCGGGGTTCGCCGGCGGGCCATCATCCTCTGGTAGAGGGCGAGTTTCGCCGCGGCGGTCCTGCCGTGCTGGGCGTGGGGCAGGTCGTGGAGGTCGCTGGTCGTGGTCGCGGTCTCAGCAACGCCCCAGTCGATACCGATCACTGCGCCGGTGGCGGGCAGCGGCTGCACCTGGGCGGCGACGACGAAGGAGGCGTACCAGTGGCCGCAGCTGTCCCGTTAGACGCGCACCGACGTCGGGGCGGCGGGCAGGTCACGGGACCACACCACCGTCAGCACGATGCCACCCGCCAGGTGCAGGCGCTCGTCCTTGATCCGGAAGCCCCGGGTGGTGTAGTTCAGCGACGGGTCGGCCTCGCGTTTGCGCTTGATGCGGGGCATTCCTGCGCGCTGCGGCATCGGCAGCCGCGCCGCGATGTCCTTCAACGCCTTGGCACGGGACTTCGCGAAGTCCCGGATCGTCTGCTGCTGCGGCACCGAGCTGCCGTCCCGCAGCCACGCCATCGACCGCCGGGCCTCGGTCAGCATCTTGTCGAGCTGCGCCGGGCCGCACGTGATCTTCCGCCGGGCGGTCTTGTTCAGGGCGTGGACCTTGCGGGACACGGCCACGCACTCGTTCCACACCCACCGGCACCGCGCCCACTCCGCTTCCAGGCCGGCACGCGCTGTCGACGACACCCGCAGCCGGTAGGTGTACCGGGCAGGCCCGGACTCCTCCTCCGCCGTCGCAGTCGTCGTCATGCCCCGGAACCTAACAGCCCCCACTGACAACCAATGAGAGTGCAGGTCAGGACAGATGCGCAGAGAACTCCGCCGCTTCGCGGCTCAGACCAACGGACCCATTCCTCCCCGGCCTGAAGGCCCGGGCCTCCTGGGAGAAAACAGATGAGCCTGAAGATCGTCATCCGTCCGAACGCGGCCGCCGCGCCGTTCGAGCAACTGCGCGCCCAGATCGCCGACCAGGCACGCTCCGGAACGCTCCCGGTCGGCTACCGGCTGCCGACGGTGCGCGGGCTCGCCGACGAACTCGGCCTGGCCGCCAACACCGTGGCCAAGGCGTACCGCGCCCTGGAGTCGGACGGCGTGATCGAGACCCGCGGCCGCAACGGCACGTTCGTCGCGGCCGCGGGCGACGCCGCCGACCGCGAGGCGGCCACCGCCGCGACGGCCTATGCCGAGCGCGCCCACCGCCTCGGCCTGGACCGCGCCGCCGCCGAGGCCGCCGTGCGGGACGCGCTGCGCGCCGTGTACGAGGCGTAGCGCGTCCCGCTCAGCAGCCCGGCGAGTTGTAGAGCGCCGGCCAGCCCGCGACCGCGACATCGAGGCCGGCCCCCGTCCCCACCTTCGGGTTCTCGTCGAGCAGGTCGAGCAGGTCGAGCGCCTCCGGCGGGATGCCGTGCCGCTCGTGTCCCAGGACGGCGACCGCGGTGCGCCGCGCGGCCCGCAGGTCCGGCCGTAGGGCCTCGTCGGCCGGGTCGGCCCCCACGATGTGCGCCCCGCGGGCGCGCTGCCGCTGGAGCCGGTCCAGCGGGTCGCCGGTCCAGTGCAGGCAAGGAGGGCGCCGCAGCGTGGTGCCGCGGGCCGGCGCCCGCGGCACCCAGGGGAAGCGCGGCACGACCAGGCACGCCCCGACCGCGTCGCAGGTACGCAGCGGCGTGCCCGGGTTCGCGCCGTGCAGCGGCCGCAGGGGCGCCGCGTAGAGGTGGTCCCGGCAGCCGTGCGTCCGGGGGCGGCGGCCGCGCCGCAGTCCGGCACCGGTGCGGGACCGCATCCGCGGCATCAGAGGTAGAGGCCGCCCGAGGGGGAGGCCGGGGTCTGGGCGGGGAGCACGGGGCCGCCAGCGGAGCCCGCGCCGCGGCGCAGCGCGTACAGCTCGGCCAGCGTGGCACCTTCGCGGCCGACACCCTCCGACGTGCCGAGCCAGTCGGTGGCCTCGGCGCGGGTCAGCGGGCCGACCTCGATACGGGCCAGGCAGCGCCCGGGACGGACCACCGCCGGGTGCAGGCGCTCGAGGTCCTCGTTGGTGGTGATGCCGACCAGGACGTTCCGCCCCTGGCCGAGCAGCCCGTCGGTCAGGTTGAGCAGCCGGGACAGCGCCTGGCCCGTCTGGTGCTTGGCCTGGCCGCGGATGAGTTCGTCGCAGTCCTCCAGGAGCAGCAGCCGCCAGCGGCCGGGCCCCTCGGCGTCGTCCTCGCCGATGGCGATCTCCATCAGGTACCCGACGTCGTTGAAGAGCACCTCGGGGTCGAGCACGCAGTCCACCTGGCACCAGTCCCGCCACGCGCGGGCCAGGGTGCGCAGCGCGGAGGTCTTGCCGGTGCCCGGCGGGCCGTGCAGGAGCAGCAGGCGGCCGCTGATGTCGTCCGCGGTGAGCTTCATCAGCCCGTCCACCGCCTCGGCCACCGGCGCGGTGTAGTTGTCCCGGACGTCGTCCCAGGGCGCGGCGCTGATCTGACGGGTGATGCGGTGCGGCCCGCGGCGCGGCGCCACGTACCAGAAGCCCATGGTGACGTCGTCGGGCTGCGGTTCGGGCTGGTCCTCGGCGTCCTCGACGGCCTCGGCCAGCACGCGCTGCGCGAGCTCCTCGCTCACGGCGGTGACCGTCACGTCCGCGCGGTGGTGCCAGCGGGAGACCAGGATCGTCCAGCCCTCGCCCTCGGCGAGGGTGGCGCCGCGGTCCTTGTCGCGCGCCGCGCGCAGCACTTCGGCCCCGACCGGCAGCAGGGTCAGCCCCGACTTGACCCGCTCCACGGAGGAGCCGCGCGAGTACGGCTGCTCGCCGGTGACGAAGCGGCTGAGGAACAGGGCGTCGATGGCGTCGGACGGCGAGTCGTCGTCGTTCATGCCGAGACGGATGGACAGGGCGCGATGCGGGGGCGTTGCGTCGGGCATGACGCTCATGATCCGGCACGTGCTCCGCACGCGCACAGGGTTTTCGCGGAGCGGCGCAATCCCGTTGAACCCCCGGTGAAACCCGTCCGATCCGGGCAACGCGGCGGTTACCCTGGCTGGTGATGGGACGCCATGGGGACGTTCGTGCGAAAGTACCGGGGGCGGGGCGGCGAGGCATCACCGCGCTTCTGGGGATCGGTGTGGTCGCGCTGGCGCTGCTGCTGACGACGTGCGACCTACGGGGCGGTACGGGCGACGGCGGGCGCGGCAGCGCCGGGTCGGACGCCGGGGTGCACAGCCCGTCCGGCACGCCCACCGGAAAGCCCGCCGCCGAGCTGGGATTCGGCCTGACCCACACCGAGTACAGCGCCGACCACGGCGAACGCCCGGCCAAGCAGGCGGCTGCCGGACTGCTCTCCGAGCGGTCGCTGCCCCAGGACCAGGCGATCATGGGCTGGGGCGCCGACAACCCCGAACCATCGCCGGGGAAGTACGACTTCGGCGAGCTCGACGACCGCATCGACCTCATCCGGGCCAGCGGCGGCACCCCCGTGATCACGCTGTGCTGCGCCCCGGACTGGATGAAGGGCGGCGCGCCCGGCGCCGGGACCGACTGGTCACGGCTGGAGGTCGCCCCCACCCGCGACCACTTCGACGACTTCGCGGCCCTCGCCGCCACCGTCGCCCGCCGCTATCCGGACGTGCGGCACTTCATCGTCTGGAACGAGTTCAAGGGCTTCTGGAACGACGGCGAGCAGCGCTGGGACTACGAGGGCTACACCGACCTGTACAACCGCGTGTACCGGGCCGTGAAGAAGGTGAATCCGGACAATCTCGTCGGTGGCCCCTACCTCGTCATGGACAGCTTCGCCCCCGGCGACGACGGCAACGGCGACGCCTCCGGCACCCTCAAGGGCCCCTGGGGCGCGGCCGACCGGCGGGTCCTCGACGCCGTCGACTACTGGCTGCGCCACAAGGCCGGCGCGGACTTCCTGGTCGCCGACGGCTCCAGCACCAACCGTGACGATTCCCTGGTACCCGACGAGTTCGCCGCCACCGAGAAGTTCGCCGCCGTCGGCCGCTGGCTGAAGCGTCGCAGCGGCGGCCTGCCCCTGTGGTGGGCCGAGTGGTACGTCGAGCCGGACGGGAAGCCGACCGGCTGGGACGAACGGCACCGCACCGCCGTCCAGGCCGCCGCCATGATGGAGCTCGCCCGCGGCGGCGCCGACGCGGCGTTCTACTGGAATCCCCAGGAGCGCGGCAGGTCGTGCCCGGGATGCCTGTGGACCAGCACCGAACTGTCCGCCCGGCGGTGGCGAGCAGCTGCCCATGATGGACCTGCTGCGCCGCTTCGCCGCCGCCTTCCCGCCGGGAACGCGCTTTCGCACCGTGTCCGTCGCCGAGGACGACCGGCCCAATGTGCGGGTGCTCGCCGACGACCGGGCGGTGCTCGTCGTCAACGTCCTCGGCCGCCCGATCCGGGCGAAGGTGGACGGCCGGGCCTTCGACCTGCCCGCCTACGGCATCCACTGGCTCGGCCGTGACCGGTAGGGCGGGCTGGGGCCGCGGCCGGCGTCAGACGACGTTGCGGACCAGCCACTCGTCCGGGTTGTAGGCGTCGCGGTCCGGGTCGTGGACCGTGGCCAGGACCCCGGGGACCGTGTCCTGCGGGCGGACGCGCGCCGGCAGCCGGCCGAAGCGGGCCTGCCGGGCCTGCGCCGCCGTGTCCGGTGCCGTGCCCTGCGGCTGCGGGGTCGTCTCGTTCTCCTTGTGCGCCATTGCTCGCACCTCCTTGGCCCCGGGAACGTCGCGTGGCGGCGCGGTGTTCCCGGGGCTGTTCCCGGGGCGGGGAGGCGGCCGGTCAGCTCAGGGTGAGGAAACGGACCGCCGTCGCCGCCAGGAACACCAGCAGCAGCGGCGCGGCCGCCACCAACGACCAGCGCATGCCGCGTCGTCGCCTGGCCTCCGGCAGGATGACCCGGGCCAGCTCGCGGGCGCCGAGCAGCACCAGCAGCGAGACGCCGGCGAGCACGCCCGCCGCCGTCCAGGTGTTCCATGTCACAACGGGGAAGACCCGGCCGGGCCGCGGTTGCGCCGCCTCCCAGCCGGCCGGCTGCTCGCGCAGTTCGTAGACGGTCGCGTCCTCGTTGCTCAGCACCGGCCGCAGTTCGGTCCGCGCGTCGAGGGAGCGCAGCAGCTTGGCGGGCCAGGTCCCGGAGAATCCGGCGTCCAACTGGAGATAGGCGTCCTGGCCGCGCGAGACCATCAGGTACGAGTTCGGTCCCGCGTCCTGGAGCGCCTTGACCAGCGGATCGACCAGTACCGGGTCGCGCGGGGCCAGGACCGGCACGTACGTCACCCGTTCCATGTCCCGGGCGTTCCACGGCAGGGCCGGCGTCACGTCGTTCACCGGGTCGGTGCTGAGCCACACCAGGCGGGCGGTCGGCTTGTCGTGCGCGTACACGTACTCCATTGCCGCGACCTCGCCTGTGCGGACCCGCTCGAACGGCTCGTTGCCCCACCGGGCGACCAGGAAGCCCGCGATCAGCACCCAGCCGGCCAGCAGCGCCGCGGCCGGCCCGCGCCACCCGCGGTCCGAGGAGGACCGCGGGAAGAACGCGAGCGCGCCCAGGACGGCGGCCCCCGGCAGCGCGAACAGGAACACGCGCAGGGCCATCTCGCCGCCGTAGGACTGCATGCCGAAGCCGAGGAACGGCACGACCAGCAGCACCAGCAGGGCCAGGTCGTTGATCCCGGCCCAGCGGCGGCGCAGCCAGCCGGCCGCCGCGAGCGCCATCACGCCGCCCGCCAGGGCGATCCGCACGTAGAGCACCAGCTTGTGCACCGTGCTGCCGCCTTCGATGCGTCCGGAGACGCTGGAGGACACATTGCCGCCGAGCGAGCCCACGCCGCCGAACAGCTCGTCGAAGTGGCCCGACCAGTACGGTTCGGCGAGGTAGCAGATCCATCCGATCAGCAGCACCCCGCACAGCACCGGCAGCCCGAGCGGTGTCGACCGCCGGACGAGCACGAGGAAGGCCAGCACCCCCAGCATGACGAAGGGGGTGAGCTGGTGGCTCACCACCGACGCCGCGAACAGCGCCACCAGCAGGGCCAGCAGCACCGCCCGGTCGGTCCGGCCCGTCGGGGCGACCTCGGCCTCGCCGGGCAGCAGTTTGCCGCGCGGCGCCGCCGGGGACCGGAACCAGACCAGGAGCACGGCCGCGAAGAGCAGGTAGATCAGGTAGTTGAGGGACTGCGGGGAGAAGTAGTCCTGCCCCACCCAGCCGCACAGGGCGAACATCCACACCGCGCACCACTTCGCGCGCCATCCCGCGCGCACCGCGCGCAGCAGCAGCATCAGCGGCGCCAGGTACAGCAGTTCCACGGCCAGCGGCCACCAGCGCAGCACCTCGGTGAGGTCGGTGAGCCCGCTGGCGCGGGTGACGAAGGTGACCGCGGCGAAGAAGCCGGGCCAGGAGAAGCGGGCGTCCATGTCGGGCGCGGCGTCCCCGGTACGGCCGATGTAGTCGATGAAGCCCGCGTGCTGCCACGCGGTCGCGAACCGCGGCTGCTCCTCCAGTACCGCGGGCAAGGCGTGCAGGGACACCACCGTCGCCAGCAGGATCGCCAGCAGCAGCCACCGGCGCGGCGCGCGCAGCCACAGGCCGGCCGCGAAGGCCACCACCAGCAGCGCCGCCCCGGCCAGGGTCGCCGGCGGGAGCACGGAGATCAGGCCCAGGCCGTTCATCGCGTCGAGCGAGGCGTCGTCCATGCCGGTGAGCGGAAGCCAGTACAGGGCCAGCGCGGTCACCAGCAGACCCCAGACCCCGAGCCCCGGCAGTCGGGCCCGGAAGCCGGTGGGAACCTCGGGCGGCACCGGGGCTTTTGCCGGGGGCTCGGCCGGGGGCTCCTGCGGTGGTCCGGATGCCGGGGAGGGTGTCGCGGGCGTCAGGGACTTCTCCGCGCGCGGCGCGGGAAGTTCCGGGATCGCGGTCCCCTGCGGCGGCGTCACCCAGGGGCGCCGCTCGGGGTGGTCGAAGTCGAGGTGGACGCCCAGTTGGAGGGTGTCGCTGTCCAGCGCGGCGGCACGCGCCCAGCGCGTGCCGTAGACGATCTCCAGGTCCTCGCCCGCCGCGGCCGTCTGCTCGGGCGCGGGCCCGGTGGTGTCCGCCTCGTATGTCCCGGCCTCGGGCACGGCGGACGGCTGCGGGGCAGCAGCGGGTGCGGTGACCAGCGGCCGCAGCCCGAAGACGGCGACCACCGCGATCACCACCAGGCTGCCCAGCTCGGCCCACCCGGCCCCGGTGATGCCCAGCGGCCCCAGCAGCGCGAGGGTGAGCGCCAGCACCAGCAGGCACAGCAGCCCCTGAAGGAAGGCCAGCAGGCCGGTGCGGCTCTGCGCCCGCAGGATGCCGAAGTAGACCTCGATCAGCACACGGGTCAGCGAGCACAGCGCCAGCAGCCGCAGCAGCGGCGCGCCCTCCTGCGCGTAGCCGTCACCGAACACGCCGAGGATCTGCGGCGCGAAGACGCCCATGACGAGCGTGATCGGCACCATGATCTTGGCCATCCGGCGCAGCGCCGCCCGGCAGTTCTCGGCGATCCGGCTGGGGTCGTGGGCGCCCTCGACGGTCAGCGAGGACCCCATGTTGATCGCGAGCAGGTCGATCGTGCCGCCGATCGTCATGGTGATGTAGAAGTACGCGTTGTCCGCGGAGGAGATCTGCGAGGCGACGATGACCGGGACGAGATACACCACGGCGAGTGCGAAGAACGAGCCGGTGGCGTCACCGGCGACGAAGCGGCCCATCTGACGGGCCGTCGGCGGCTCGATGGTCTCCGCCGTGGCCTTGACGTGCCGGGGCACCAGCCGGCGGAAGACCAGCCAGCCCAGCGGCACCACCGACAGGCCGATGGCGGCGACCCAGGACACGAACACGCCGGCCGTCGGGACAGCCGCCGCGATGCCCACCAGCAGTGCCAGTTTCGCCGCGGAGAAGACGGTGTTGCCGACGGGAACCCACACCGCCCGGCGCAGCCCGGTCAGCACCCCGTCCTGGAGCGTCAGCAGCGACCAGCCGACGACCGCCGCGATGAAACCGAGCCCGTTGGCCGTGCCGTGCAGGAAGCGGTACGAGGGGCCCCAGAAGTCCAGGGTGAGCAGGAAGGCCGCCGCGGCGAAGGCGACGATCGCGGAACTCCCCGTGTACGTGCCGAAGATCAGGCGCCCGGTGCGCCGCCCCGAGACCGGGATGAAGCGGGCGAGGGCCCCGGTGAGGGTCACCGCGGTCAGGCCCGCGAGGAACTTCATGGCGGCGATCGCCGCCGAGCCCTGACCGACCGCGTCCTCGGTGTAGTAGCGGGCCGCGACCAGCCAGTAGCCCAGGCCGAGCACCGCGGAGACACCGGTGTTGAGCATCAGCGCGTAGGCGTTGCGGAACAGCTGGTTCCCGCCGCGCTTGTCGGCGCCGGACGCGGATCCGGGATCACCGGGCGCCTCGACGGCGGGCGTCTGCCCGGGAGCCGGTTCCCCGGGTGCTGCGGGCGTGGTTGACGTCGTGGTCGTCTCAGACACCGCTCTCGCGCACCTTCCGCACACCCCGGCGGGCTCTGCGCACCAGGGAGTACCCCTGGGTCAGTACCCGGTCCGCCGCGAGATCACGGGCGACGGCGCGCCCTTCGACCAGCCGCTCGAACTCCTCGATCCCCGTGCCGCGGCGGACCGTCACCCGGGCCAGCGCATAGGGGCTCTGGCGTCGCGGGTCGGCGAGGGCGTTGCCCACGGCGAGCGCGGAGCCGAAGCCGGCCGTGCGCACGGCCTGCCGCACCCGGCGGGTGGAGTAGCCGTACGGGTAGGCGAACGAGGACGGTGGCGCGCCCAGTTCGTCGTGGAGGATCTCCCGGCACCGCAGCAGCTCGAACCAGAGCCGCTTGTCGCCGAGTTGGTCCAGCTGCGGATGGGTGTGGCTGTGCCCGCCGATCTCGGTGCCGGCGTCGCGCAGTTCGCGCACCTGGTCCCAGTCGAGCATGGTGTCCAGCGCCGCGCCCGGCACCTCGTACGCGCCGCGCAGCCAGCCGGTGGAGACGAAGAGCGTCGAGGTGAAGCCGAGCCCCTTCAGTACGGGGAGGGCATGCCGGTGCACACCCTCGTAGCCGTCGTCGAAGGTGATCAGCACCGGGCGGCGCGGCAGCGCCCGCCCCTCGCGCCAGGCGGCCGCCAGGGCGGACGTGCCGAGCGGGGTGAAGCCGCGGTCCCCGAGCAGCGCCATCTGCGCGGCGAAGGCCGCGGGGGTCACGGACAGCCCCCGGGTCGGCCGGGCAGGCGTGTCGGTGACGGCGTGGTACATCAGGATCGGCACGGGGCCGTCCCGCCGTCCGTCGTACTCGGTCATACGAGAGCACCTCCCGGTGTGCGGTGGACGGACGGCAGGGGAACGGCCGGTCTCACGGCATGGCCTCCCCCCGGGTGCGCAGTCGGGCGACGGCATACCCGGCCGCCGTCGTCGCCACGCCGGTCACGATGGCGCCGGCCCGCCCGGCGCCGCCGGGGCGGCCGCGCAGGGCGTCGCGCAGTCCGCGCGCGGCGCCGGCCGGCAGGACGCGTGTGGCGTACCGTCGTTCGGTCTCCAGGCCCGCCTCGGTGCCGACGCTGCGGGTGACCAGCGCCTTGGACAACCCCTCGGCGTAGCAGCGGGTGCGGAAGTAGGCGAAGCGCTCCCGGGCGGCGGGGACGCGGTGCCAGATCACGGCGCGGTCGTCGATGAGCAGCAGCGTGCCGGGCTCGGCCTGCGCGAGCCGGATGCAGAACTCCGTCTCCTCGCAGCCCAGCGGTCGTTTGTCGCCGTCGCGCCCGATGCCGGTCGCGAAGCCGCCCGCGATGTCGAAGGCGGTGCGGCGGAACGCGGCGTTGCCGCCGAGGACGTTGCGCACCGGGGCCCGGCCGGGCGGCTGGCCCCGGTAGGAGGCGCCCACCACCCAGTCGAACTCCTCGGGGAACCAGCGCGGCCGGCGCCCGGAGGCCCACACCGGGCGGGTGCGCCCGCCGATGCCCATGACCTGCGGGTCCTCAAGTGCGTCGGCGAACCAGTGCAGCCAGTCCCGTTCGGCGACCGCGTCGTCGTCGAGGAAGGCGACGGCCTCGCCGGTGGACGCCTCGATCCCGGTGTTGCGGCCGGCCGACAGACCGCGCGGCCCGGCGTTGGCGAGCACCCGCACCGGGGTTCCGGCATAGTGCTCCTCCAGCCGCCCCCGGAGCGCGGGGTTGTGGTCGACGACCAGCAGCACCTCGTGGGCGGCCAGGCTCTGCGCCCCCACCGAGGCCACGGCGGCGAGGATGTCGCCCCAGCGGTCCTCGGTGTAGACGCAGATCACCACGGAGACCGGGGTCCGTCCGGTCACCGCGCGTCCTTGCGGCGTGCGGCGCGGCGCTCGTTCTTCTCCTGCACGATGACCTTCAGCACCCGTAACCCGTCGCGCACCGCGCGCAGGTTGCTGACGCCGTGGATGCGCACGTACTCGTGGCTGGGGATCTCCTGCACCTTCAGGCCGGCCGTCACGACTCTGATGTTCATCAGGGTCTCGACCTCGAAGCCGGTGCAGTCCAGCGTGATCTTGTCCAGGCAGTGCCGCCAGAACGCGTTGTAGCCGTAGCACAGATCGGTGTAGCGGGCCCCGAACTTGGCGTTGACCACGGCGCACAGGACGCGGTTGCCGAGCTTGCGGATCGGGGTCATGTCGTCCGTGCCGCCGCCGTTGGCGAAGCGCGAGCCCTTGGCGAAGTCGGCCCCCCCGACGAGGGCGGACACATAGGAGACGATCTCCGACCCGTCCGCCGAGCCGTCGGCGTCCACCATCACGATGATCTCGCCGGTGCAGGCGGCGAAACCGCTGATCAGGGCATCGCCCT
The DNA here is from genome assembly GCF_056270165.1 of Streptomyces sp. RLA123. Classification (NCBI taxonomy): domain Bacteria; kingdom Bacillati; phylum Actinomycetota; class Actinomycetes; order Kitasatosporales; family Streptomycetaceae; genus Streptomyces; species Streptomyces sp. RLA123. Next base: position 6,199,248 of record NZ_JBWDOR010000003.1, read on the forward strand.
TGCCCTTGCCTGTCTGCGGCACGATCCGCACGTCCGGCCGCAGTTCACGGGCGACCCCGATGGTGTCGTCCGTGGAGTTCCCGTCGACGAGGACCACTTCGTGGATCCACGACGGCAGGGTGGCGAAGACGTGCGGCAGGTTCTCGGCCTCGTTCATCGCCGGAATGACCACGCTGACGAGCGGAGCGATCGCCAAGTGCGCGGAGACCGGCGTGAAATGGTCCGGCGCCAGGACCGCGGCTGTCTGCGCGTGCCCGGTGACTGCCGGGCGCAGAGACGAGCTCATGAGTCAGTTTTCCCTCTCGTCCGGTGGGTCGCCCGTCCCGGGCGCCCTCTGGTGTGCCGGTTCGAAAGGGGGGTTGTCTCACCCCGCCCGGGAATCCGTGCATGCAGGGCATGACGGCGTCCCATGTGCTGGCGTGCCGGGTGAGTGGACATGCGTGACTGGCCGCGCGGCTCGCGACTCGGCACACACGTCCCGGTGACCGAGCACGGCACCCCCCTACCGCGCCCCGCGATCTTCCTGTCGCGACTGTCTGGCCCTCCCCTTCAGCCGCCCATAACAGGTCGATGCGGGTGGATGTATGACGGTATTGCCGGTTGGAACTCTATGGCAAGTCTCGTGAGAGTGAATACCGTTTCATGGAATTGGCGGATAGTCGTCCTGGTCGGTCCTAATGAGTCCTGATCAATCCCGATGGGCCCTGGTGAATGCTGATCAGTCCCGATCGGCACCGATCCACGATGTTGGACACCATTGATCATCCCTGTGACGCAATGTCCGTTATCGCGCACCGGCGCGCAACCGCCCCACACGCTTGAGGAATCGGTCGGCCGGCTCGCGCAGCACGGGATGTGCCGTGACCGCGTTGCGCAGGGCGCGCACCGGCGCACGCCGGGCGCGATGGCCGAGCGCCACCGGGTGCGGCCGGGTCACCCAGCCCTCGGAGACGGTCAGGTCGCGAGTCTTCAGGGACTCCTTGTACTCCTTGTGGCCGCGCCCGAGGTCGAGATGGGCCACCCCGTCGGCCGCCGCGCCCTCCGCCATCCGCAGATGGAGCACCAGCCCCGGCGAGTACTTCGAGAACTGCGGGTCGTACGCCGGGAACCAGCACGCCAGCACCGCCGGCGTACGCATCCCGAAGTGGGCGGCGATCGGCCGGTCGCCCGCGTACAGCACCGACAGCAGGCCGCTGAAGGACTCCTCGCGGGTGTGGAAGAGATGCTCCACCAGGTCGACGATCCAGGGCCGCGCGAAGCGGTCGCTGCGCCCGGTTCTTCGGTACTGCGCCGACTTCCAGTTCATGAGCGTGCGCAGCGCGCCGACATCGCGCTCGTCGTGCACGTAGCGCACCTCGCCTACGTCCCGGCCGAGCTTGCGCTCCTTGGCGAGCGTCGTGCGCACGAACTTGGGCGAGTGGCTGCGAAGATGGCCGAGATACGCCTCGTAACCGTGTTCGACGTCCATCACGGGCGAGGCGTACGTACCGGTCGCCCCCTCTTCGAAGGGCTTCTGGCCCTCCACGAGGTGGTCGAACTCCCAGACGGCCAGCCCGCAGGCGCGCAGCAGCTCCCGGGCGTCCCACTGGAACCCCGGCCGGTGCACGAGCCCCTGACAGTCCGAGAGCCCCAGCCCGATCGCCCGGCCCACGCCGGCCGCCGAGCGCTGGAACGGGAAGAAGGCGACCGGGTCGCCGTCCTCGCGGGCCACCGCGACGCGTACGCCCCGGTGGTGATGGGCCACGGCGAAGGTGAAGCCGGGTGACAGGAAGGGATTGCCCAGTTGCGGGCTGCCCATGGCGACCGCCTGGCTCTGCACACGTGTCCACGCCGCCCGGTCGGCGGCGGTGAGCTCGCCGGGGCGGTAAACGGTGATGTCCACTTTACGGAGTCCGCCTTCTCTCGGCCCGGCCTCGGGACCGCCGCAGGAGCGGCAGCAGGAACAGCGCGGCACTCACCGCCGCGACGACGGCGACTCCGCCGCGCACCGACCACATGTGCAGCGCGAGCATGCCTTGCGCCACGAGCAGGTCGATCACGACGGTGCCCCCGGCGGCGACGACCGCCCGGCTGAGCGGGTCGAGGCCGCGCAACCCGGCGGCGAGTGCCACGGCGGGTGCGGCGAGCAGGAAGAAGAAGGTGAACGGCGCCCGGACGGGCGAGGCGATGTCCGCGAGCGCGAGCACCGCGCCGACCCCGCCGACTCCCACGGCGGCGCCCGCGAGCAGGGGAAGTGATTCCTTGCCGATCGGGTAACCGGATGCATTGTCTGTGTGCGGTGGTTGCATTGGCGACTTTGCCCCCCAAAACGCCGGATGCAGATGTTCAATGTCGCTCAATTCGGGCGCGGACGTCAAGGAAGAGGGGGGGAGAAGCGGCCGTCCAGCCCGGGCCGGGCAGAGCCGGACGATTTCCCCCGAACTGCCCGCCGGGGCGCGGTAGTTTGTTCGGAACGGTCGGGCGGCACCGCGCCGGCGGCGGTCCGGCGGTGCGTCACATGCCCGCATCCTGGCGGGATGTCCGCCGTGCGCGCGATGCGGCGGAGATCCTGCTAAGGGGTTTTCCATGAGACTGTCCCGTTTCGCGTCGGCCGCGTCCGCGCTCGTCCTCACCGCCGCACTCGCTCTGACCGGTGCCGGCCCGGCAGACGCCGCAGGCCCCGTGTATGTGGCCCTCGGCGACTCCTACGCCGCGGGCGTCGGCTCCGGGAGATACGACGGCTCCAGCGGCGGCTGCTACCGCAGCGGCAGGGCGTACCCCCGGCTGTGGGCCAACGCCCATACTCCGTCCGGGTTCTCTTTCACCGCCTGTTCCGGCGCCACCATCACCGATGTGCTCAACCGTCAGCTCGGCCCGCTGAATGCCTCCACGACCTTGGTCAGCATCACCGCGGCGGCAACGACGCGGGATTCGTCGACGTCATGACCACCTGCCTGCTCAGCGTGTCCAGCGCGTGCCTGAGCCGGATCGACCAGGCACGCGACGACATCGAGAACCGGCTCCCGGCCCGGCTGGACGCTCTCTACGACGCCATCGTTTCCCGGGCACCCGCGGCCCGCGTGGTCGTCGTCGGGTACCCCCACTTCTACAAGCTCGGTACCTCCTGCATCGGCCTCGGCAAGGCCAAGCGCAGGGCCATCAACGAGGCCGCCGACCTCCTCGACACCGTCACCGCCAAGCGCGCCGCCGACCACGGCTTCGCCTTCGCCGATGTGCGCGGCGCCTTCACCGGCCATGAGCTCTGCGCCGGATCGGAGTGGCTGCACAGCCTGACCATCCCGGTCTACGAGTCGTACCACCCCACCGCCTCCGGCCAGTCCGGCGGCTACCTCCCGGTGTTCACCGCGGCCGCGTGACCCGCGGCGCACGCATGCCGGAGGGGTCCGGGCGCCCGCCCGGCCCCTCCGCGCGTTCACGGAGAGGCGGCTGTGCCCGTGGGGGACGGGGACGGCGACGGGGACGTCGTACGGCAGGTGACGGTGAACGGGATGCGTTCCGACTCCACCGCCACCGGACTGCCGATCTCCACCGTCATCGAGTCCTCGTGCGTGGCGTCCGTTTCGTTGGACAGCTCGACGTACTCGACCGTACGGCTGGTGTCCCCGCCCGCCGGGAAGTCGAGCGTCCGCCATCCTGGGTCCCCGCCGGTCCCGCTCCCCGTCCGCCAGCGGTAGCCGACCGTCGCAGGGGTCCGGTCGACCGTCACGACCGCGGAGAACGCCGGCGCCTGCGCCTCCGGCGGCGGGCAGGCGCCCGTGTAACCGTCCCGTACCGCGTGGACGGAGACATGGACGTTCACCCGGACCGGCGTGTGCGATGTGCCGGAGGACGTCCCCGAGCCCGGGCCGTGGCCGTCCGTGGGCGAGGCCGGACCGGTGGCGCCGCCCGGGGAGGAGGCGGGCGGCGAGGAGGCACTGCCGTCCGTCGTCACCGCGGGGGAGGACACGTCCGCGTCGTTGACACCCCCTGTCGTCCCCGTCGCGGTCGACCCGGAACCGGCCGCACCGCCCCCTTCGTCGTTCAGGAGCGCGTAGGCCGCCCCGCCCGCTCCCAGCGCCAGGGCGAGCACCCCCGCCGCCAGCGCCACGGCCGCCCGTCGGGGCCGCTCCGGCGTAGCGGCGGCCGGCGGTTCGTCGGGCGGGGGCGGACCGAGGGGCGTCGTGCGCACCGGCGTGCGGTCCCGCTGCCGGTCCCGGACCGGCTGCGGCGCGGTGACCGTCAGGGCGGCCTCGGTCGGCGCGTAGGCCGCGGCGACCTGGCCCGGTCCCGGTGAGCGGCCGGCCGCCACGGCGTCCAGCTGCCGCTGCGCCTCCGCGGCGGGGAGCCGGGCGGCCGGGTCCTTCTCCAGCAGCCCCGCGATCACCGGCCCGAGCGGGCCCGCCCGCCGGGGCGGCGGCAACGGTTCGTCCACCACGGCGCGCATCGTGCTCAGCGCCGTGTCGCGCCGGAAGGGCGAACCGCCCTCCACCGCGACGTACAGCAGCACGCCCAGCGACCACAGATCGGACGCCGGGCCGGGGCGGCGACCCAGCGCGCGCTCCGGCGCCAGGTACTCGGGCGAGCCGACCAGTTCGCCGGTGCGGGTGAGCGCCGAGGTGCCCTCGATCATCGCGATGCCGAAGTCGGTGAGCACCACCCGGCCGTCATTGCCGATCAGCACATTGCCGGGCTTGACGTCGCGGTGCAGCACACCGGCGGTGTGCGCCACCCGCAGCGCGGCCAGCACCTTCGCCCCGATGTCCGCCGCCCTGCGCAGTGCCATGGGGCCCTCGGCGTCGAGGACGTCGGCCAGCGTCAGGCCGCGGATCAGTTCCATGACGATCCACGGGTTGCCGTCCGCCATCGCCACGTCGTAGACCTTGACGACGTTCGGGTGCTCCACCCGGGCGGCGGCGCGGCCCTCCTGCTCCAGCCTCGCGTAGAGGCGGGCGGTGTCGCGCTCGTCGAACCCGGCCGGCGCCTTGACCTCCTTGATCGCCACCTCGCGGCCCAGCAGCTCGTCACGGGCGAGCCAGACCACGCCCATGCCGCCGCGCCCGAGTTCGCCGATCAACCGGTAGCGCTCCGCCACGACCCGTGTCATCGGCGGCTCCCCCCTTCATCGCGACCGCTGCCCAGCATGACCGAACTTCCGCCTGTGCGAACCCTTTCGACGGGAACCTCCCTCGCCGCCGTCAGCCCAGGGTCGCCGCAGCGCCCCTGAGCACCAGGCCGCAGCCGAGCACCAGCACCACCGACGCCGTCGCCAGCGGCATCAGGCGCCTCGCCGCCGTCAACGCCCGGCCCCGGAGCAGCCCTTGGCGCAGCGAGGCCCGGCCGGCCAGCCGGCCCAGGCGCACGACGGCGAATCCGGCCGCCGTGAGCGTCACGGCCAGGCCCGCGCCGTACGCCAGCACCAGCAGGAAGCCGAACCAGGCCTGGCCGAGCGCCGCCGCGCCGACGAGCACGACGACGGCGGACGGGCTCGGGACCAGGCCGCCCGCGAAGCCGAGCAGGATCGTGCCACGAAGGGTGGGGCGGCCCTCGTGGACGTGCGGGTGGACGTGCGGGTGGGGGTGGTGCGGTACGGGGGCGGGAGGTTCGGCGGTCAGGACGGTGGCGGGGGAGAGGCCGGCGGACGGGTCGGCGGCGCTGGGCGTGCGGGGGTGGTGGTGAGGGGCGTGCGCGTGGCTGTGGCCCTGCGCGTGGCGGTGCTCGTGGCTGTGCTCGTCGTCGTGTCCGTGTCCGTGTCCGTGTCCGTGTCCGTGCCCGTGTCCGTGCCCGTGTCCGTGCCCGTGTCCGTGCCCGCGCAGCCGCCACGCCCTGCGGAACAGTGCCGCCCCCGCGAAGGCGACCAGGACACCGCTCGCGATGCCGAGCCAGGCGATGACCGAGGGCGCGGCCGCCGACCCCGTCGTCACGAGCAGCCCCAGCCCGAACACACCGAGCGTGTGGGTGACCGTCACCGACGCGCCCAGGGCGAGCATGTCGCGCCGCGACCGGCGACCGCCCGCCGCTGCCGCCGCGGCCATCAGAGTCTTGCCGTGGCCCGGGGCGAGCGCGTGCATCGCGCCCAGCGCCAGCGCCGTGAGCAGGGCCAGCGCGGCGAAGCCCGGGGTGAGCGCGTGCCGGGACACCAGCCCGGTGAGCGCCTGGGTCCAGCGGTCCGCACCGCGCGGCAGCACACCGCTCCCCGGTGCCGCCGCGCTGCCCGGGTCCGCCGCGCCGCCGAGCGCCGGCCCGCCGGGCGTCACGCGCAGCCGCGCCGACCGCTCGTCGGCGGGGGAGGACAGCAGGTCCCCCGGGTAGGCCGTCAGGCGCCGCGACACCGACGCGCCGGGTACGTCGGCGGCGGCGAGGGTCATACGGTCGCCGCGCGCCGTGATCTCCCGCCAGCCGGGCCCCGTGCCGAGGTCGGCCGGACGGTACGTCAGCACGACCGGCTCCGCACGGGGGAGGGGCGCCGTCAGCCGGCACTCCACGCGCAACGTCGTCAGACCGGCCTGCCCCGGCCGGACGGCGGCGCTCGCCGCGGCCACCCGGACCGGAGTGCTCCGCCCGTCCGCCCCGGCCCGTGCCCCGTCCGCCGCCGCGCCGCAGCGCAGCCGCGCCCAGGCCGCCAGCTCGGGCTTCGCCAGGGTGCCGTCGCCGTCCCGGTCGACGGCCGGGACGGCCTGGGCGGCGGGGATCTCCGCAAGATCCTCGACGTGGTCGACGCGCAGCGTGCCGGGCGCGACGACCAGCCCGTCGTAGCGGTTGATGGTGAAGTTGCCGAGCGGGTGCGCCTGCGCCTGGCCGGCGGGCAGTATCGCGAGCGCGGCGGCGGCCGCCGCCACAGCCGCCGCCGCGGCCGTCCTGCGCCGGATCATGACGGGTCTCCTTCGATACGAGCGAGGGCCGCGCGTGCGGCGGGGGCGCCGGTCGGGGAGAAACCGGGGTTGAGCCGCAGGGCGGCGGCCAGCGACCCGCGGGCGGCCGGTCGCCTGCCGAGGGCGGCCTCGATGACGCCGCGGTGGTAGAGGAAGGCCGCGTTGCGGTAGCCGGGCGCGGAGGAGCGCTCCGCGTACGGCAGCGCTTCCTGGTCGCGGCCGTTGACGTGCAGGGCCCAGGCGAGGGCGTCGGCGGTGTGCACGGTGTGCCGGCGCGCCCACTCCGCGCGGGCCGCGCGCAGCGCCTCGCGCGGGTCGCCGTGGTCGGCGGCGACCAGGGCCGCGTCGAGGTCCGTCGCGACGCCGTTCGCCTTGGCGAGCGCGATCCAGGTGCCGACCACCGCGAACTGCTCACGGGCCTTGTCCCGCCGGCCGGACGCCTCGTACAGCTCGCCCAGCTCGGCGAGTTGAGCCGGCAGCGGGTAGCGGCGGACGACCTCGGCCAGGTCCTGGAGGGCCCGGGCGCGGTCGCCGCGTGCGGCGTGGGCACGGCCGCGGCCCTCGATCGCCGGCAGGTAGCCGGGCGACGCGCGCAGCGCGGTGGCGTACTGCGCGAGGGCCTGCGTGTAACTCCCCTGGCTCCAGGCGAGCTGGCCCAGCGCCGTGGCCACGTAGGCGGTGTCGCCGGGGGTGCTCGCGGAGTCCAGGGCCCGGGTCAGGATGCGGCGGGCGCCGGTCGCGTCACCGTGCAGCTCGCGCACGTACGCGAGACGGGTGAAGACGGGGATGCCCGGGCGCAACGTGTCGGCGTGCTCGGCGGTGGACCGCGCGGCGTCGTACCGGCCGAGTTCGACCAGGGCGTCCACCCGGACCGCCAGGGCGCGTTCGTTGTAGGCGTTGGTGCGCAGGGCGCGGTCGGCGGCGCTCAGGGCGGTGCCGAAGTCGTGGCGGGCGGCGGCGAGGGCGGCCTGCCCGGCGAGCGCCGCGTCATTGCCGTCGGGGGTGATCCGCAGGGACCGGGCGAGTGCCGCCTCGGCCTGCGGATAGCGGGTGGGGTCGCCGGAGGTGCGGGCCTGCTCGACATAGGCCGCACCGAGCGTGGCCCAGCCGGAGGAGTCCTCCGGCTGCGCGCGCAGGTGTTCCTGCAGTCCCGCGATGCCGCCCGCGAGGTCTCCCGTCGCGAGCCGGTCCAGCGGGGCGTCGCCGGCCCGCGCGGCCGCCGCGGCCGGGCCGCCGCCCGCGCCGGGCCGGCCGGAGGTGCCGCCGAGCACCAGCGCACCCGCGGTGAGCGCCAGCGCCAGGCCCAGCGACAGCGCGGTGAAGAGGACGGCGGTGCGCAGCCGGCCCAGGGGCGGTGCGTCCATGGCTGTCTGCCTTTCGGGTGGGGTGGGAGCCCCGGCCGGGGCGAGGGGAGCCGGCGCCCCGGCCGGGAGCGGGACCGGTGGTCAGGCCCGGTGGGCCCGCGTGCGGACCGGGCGGCGGCGCATCCGCCACCAGGCCAGCGCGGCGCCGATGAGCAGCACACCCGCGCCGCCGGAGGCCGCGGAGGCGATGAGGGCGGTGCTGTCGTCACCGCCGGGGCCCGGCATGAGGCCACCGGCGTTGAGCTGGGTCACCCCGTCGGTCCGGGTCGAGTCCGTCGTCGCCGCCTTGGCGAGCGGGCCGTCCGATCCGGAGTTGGGCAGGGCCACATAGGGGAAGCTCGCCCCGAAGGCCTGGTCGTTGGCGTCGACCGCGTCGCCGAGGTCGTTCTTGGCGCCGAGCAGTTCGCCCTCGACCACCTGGAGCGCGATGTCGACGACGTCGTCGGTCAGCCGGCGCCCGTTCGGGAAGCCGGCGGTGTCGCCGTCGAGGACGCCGAGCCGCTTGGGCTGCGCGGCGGGCGGGACGGCGGTGTTGAGCCGCAGCATCTCCGACGGCCGGACGTGCGGCGGCTGGTTGAGCCCCGGCACACCGGTGAGGAAGACCTGGACGAGGTCGTTGCGGGGGGTGGCCGGAGCCTTGATCTTGTAGATGCCCTCGATGAGCTTCGGCAGCTCGGGCTCGGTCACGTTCTTGAGGAACTGCGCGTCGTTCCAGGGAGACGAGGCGTTGAATTTGTCCTTGTCCTTGAGGGGGTTGACCACCTCGTTGACCAGCGGCATGCCGAGCCGGGAGACCTGCGCCCAGTCCCCGTCGGCAGTGCGCCGCTGGGTGGTGGACCAGATGCCGACGACCGGCTGCTTCGCGGACCGGCGTATCGCGGCGGTCGGCACCTGGAGGGCGATCGTGTTGACGTTGTAGCCCTTGAGGGTGTCGTCGCCGACTTCGGAGAGGTTGCCCCCGTAGAGCAGGTCGAAGACCCGCAGATCCAGGAAGAAGGGGTCGTCGGACTGGCCGGCGAAGGCCGTCGTGCCCCGGCCCAGGTCCCTGACGGCCTGCCCGCGCAGCACGTTGTAGTCGGGCATCGACGCCTTGCCGACGTTCGACGGGGCCACCGGCACGTCGTTCGCGACCTTGTAGCGGCCGGTCACGTGCTGGTTGTGCAGCCGGAACAGGTCGATGTCGTACGTCTGGAAGAAGTTCAGGTCCGGGTCGTCGAGGCTGGTGACCGGGCCGGTGTTGTAGAGGAACGTCTTCTTGTTGCGGACGTGGTCCTGGAACGTCCACCGGTAGAGGTAGTCGCCCTGGGCGTCCCCGTCGTTGTCGATGTGGATGTCGTACTGGGCGTCGTTGGCGAACTTGTAGAAGTTCGGGCCGCCGGCCGGGTCCTCGAACGGGATCCAGTTCGCCACCAGCGTGGTGGTGTCCGGGCGGTCGGGGCTGACGAACGCGTACACGTCCGTGGTGTCGTACTGCGGCTGGCCCGAGATCAGCGGCGCCTCCCGGTGGCTGGAGGCCTCCGCGGCGTCCGGTGCCAGTACGGTGACGCCCGCCGCGGCGAGCCCCCCCGCGGCCAGGGTGCCCGCCGTGATCAGGGCGATCGCACGGGATCGCCCGATCCGGGCCGTGAGCCTGTTCCTGAGTTCTGCGGTCATCGCGTCGGTCCTTCGCGAGTGCGGCCTCTTCCCCTTGGAAGAGGTCCTGCGAGAGGTGTTCGGGACCGGGGGGCGGGGCGGATTGGCGGAGCGAGAGGAATTTGCGTCACAGAATCGTCACGTGATAATGGGGCAACCGGACTGCCCGGCCTCGGAGTTGGGGCCGGGACCCGGCGCGGGCGCCGGCCCGTGCCGAACCGGAGCCGGTGCCGGGTCCCGGCCCGGCGCCCCGATCGGGAAGCAGGGGTGCGAGATGAGGCGCTCCGTGCACGAACTGGCCGAGTCCTACGTCCTGGACGCGTTGCGGCCCCGGGAGGTGCGCCGGTTCGAGGACCATCTGCCGCGGTGCGGGGCCTGCGCGGACCGGGTGGGCGAACTGGCCGGAGATGCGGTGTGGCTGGGCGGCGCGGCACGGTCGGCAGCACCGGGGGCGGTGCTGGGGGAGGTCGTCGAGCACCCCGGCGTTCAGCGGCGGGAAAGGGGCGCGCGCCCCGGAGCGCGCCACCTGTGGCGCCGGGGCAGGCCCTCGGCGGTCGTCGTGGCGGCGGCGGGCGCGGCCGCCGCGCTCGCCCTCGCCGCGGTGCTGGGCGTCCTGCTCGACCGCGCCGGGGAGCGGCTGGACCGGGAGCGGGCGCGGACGCGGGCGGTCACGGAGGTGCTGACCGCGCCCGACGCGCGGCCCGCCTACACCAATGACGACCACGGCCGCGGAATGACGGCGGTCTACTCGCGGGCGCTGCGACGCGCGGTGGTGACGGTGCAGGGCCTGCCCCGGCCGGCGGAGCGCCGGGTCTACCAGGTGTGGCTGGTCAGCGAGCGCCCGGAGGCATACCGCTCGATCGGGGTGCTCGGGGACGATCCGGGCACAGGCGACACGCCCGGGCCGCTGCTCGCCTCCGGGCTGGACGGGCGGTCGTACGCCTTCACCGTGACGATTGAGCCGAGTGGCGGATCTCCCCAGCCCACCGCCGACCCCGTGGCCCAACTGCCCCTGCTGGCGCTCGGGATCGACGCATGACCGTCAACCCCCTTGACGTACAGGTGAATCCGGTAACGCGGATGCGTAGGTGACGCCACGGGACGATAGGGTTACCCTGCCCGGTGCCGGGTGCCCTCGAACGGGTGGGGAGTGTCATGGATCAGATAGCAATGCGAGGCAGGGCGCGAGTGCCTGCCATCACCTGCGGGAGCAGCACGTCCAGTGCGCGGCTCGACCGCCATCTCTCGGTGCTGGCCGGTCCGGCCGTGCCGCAGCGGGAGGCGGAGGAGGCCACGCTGTTGATGCGTGAGCTGACCTCGCGTGACCACGTGCGGTCGGACGCGAACCGTGGAGCCCGAGTGTCGCTTTTCGCTCCGCTGCGGCGGCTGCGACGTTCGCTCTTCGGGGGCCGCGGCTGACCCGAGGGCGTTCCCGACGCCTCCGCACGCGAACAGGCTCGGGCGAACACACCGTCCCGGCACCGCGCCGTCTTATGCGGCGTGTCGGTGTGTTTCGTCCGGGCCTGTTGTCATGTCGACTTGTGGCCACATGGGCAGATGGTCATATGGATATGGCTGCTGTCGAGTGACCAGGGCGGGTCAGCTGTTTTCGCCCTGGATGCGCTGACCTTCGGGCCGGGGAGCGATGGGTCCCCGTGGGCCAGGAATCCCCGCCTCTCAGGGCGGGGAGGATGTCAAAGCAGGACGAACTGCCCGTCCGGGCCCTCCTCGTGGTGGTCGAGCACGGACGCGGGACGCCGCGCCGCCTGCGGAACCGGCAGGACACGCGCCGCCCGCAGCTCCCCGGCCCCGATGCGGGGTCCCGCGGCCACCCGTGCGGCCAGGGCCCGGCGGTGCGGCCGCTCCTCCGCCAGCAGTGCGAGGACGCTGATCAGCTCCAGCAGTTCGGTCGTGCGGGCGCGCGGCCAGGAAGCGGGGCGTACGGCGTCCAGCGTTCCCGCCGCTCCCGGCTCCGCACGACGGGCGAACCAGGTCTCCAGCACCCGGGTGCCGCCCGCGTGGAACTCCCAGGCCGCCTCCGCCACCGGCGCGATCCGCCCGTCCCCGACCACCAGCGCCTCCTCCTCCGCGTCCCAGGAGGGTGGCTCCTGCGGCACGTCCGGCAGAGCGGCCCGCACGTACGGCCGACGGCCGCCCGGCAGCCGGGGATGCCCCACCGGCCGCTCCGCCCCCGGATCGGCGTACCGGGCGCCGCGCGTGTGCAGCCAGAGCAGCCGGCGGCCGAGCGCGACGCCCTGTGCCCACAGCTCCGGGTCGGCGGTCAGCGGTACCCCGACCGGCCCGCCGGCCGTCCCCGTCGCGGCGATCCAGGCGAGCACGTCCTCCGCCGGGACCGGCACGCCCAGCCGCGCCCCGAGATGGGCGAGCAGTCCCGGCGCCAGGTTGGGGTCGGCCCCGCCGGGGCGGCGGAAGAGCGGACGCACGCGGCCGGGCCGTCCGGCGGGGGAGTGCCCGTCGGGAAGCAGCGCGGAGAAGGTCAGCGGCGGCCCCGGGATCTGCGGCAGCCGGGCGAGTTCGACCGCGTACACCTGGTGGGTGTCGTCCGCGACGCGCCACAGCTCCGGGCGGGCGGCGTCGATCAGCCGCTGGTCCGGCAGCAGCCATTGCTGGTCGTACGGGCCGTGGAGCACCCGCACCGGCTCGGCGCACGGCCCGTGCTCGCGTTCCAGCCGCGCGGTGGACACGGGGTGGCCAGGCAGCTGGGCGACGCCGGTGTGCGTCGTCCGCGCTCGTGACGGGTGGAACAGACGCGCGCGCTCGGCCCCTTCGGCCCGCAGCAGCCGGTCCCATCGGGCGGTGAGAGTGGCGGCCTCGGGAGCCAGCACCCAGGAGCGCCCCAGGCGCAGGGGCGGGGTGGACCACGGCATCAGCTCTGCCAGCGTCGGCGCGTCATCGCTCACCGTGAGCATGCTACTTAAGGCCCCTCAGGGTGCCTCCATCGTGACGGTGAAGGAGAAGCGGTCCCCGCGGTAGTGGATGCGTACGACATCGACGACCCGTCCGGACTCGTCGTAGGTCACCCCCGTGTAGTGCAGGATCGGGCTGAGCAGCGGCACCCGCAGCAGCCGCGCGGTGTCCGGGTCGGCGAGGCGGGCCTCCACGGTGTCGGTGATCCGGCTGATCCGCACCCCCAGGGCGTCGCGCAGCACCTTCGTCATCGGCCAGCGGGCCAGGTCCGCCAGGTCGATCCGGGCCGCCAGCTCGGGCAGTACGAAGTTCTCCGCCCAGTTGGTCGGCTCACCCGTCCCGTCGTCGCACCGCAGCCTGCGGTACGCCACCGTCTCGGCCGCGCCGGGGAAGTACTCGGCGTACTCCGCGGGCACCGGCTCGGGGCCGTGCCCGAGCACGCTTGTGCGCTCCCCGGACTGCTGGGCCACGATCGCGTCGACCGAGCCCAGCAGCCGGACCGGGGCACCGCGCCGCGCGGCCGGCTCGATGAACGTGCCGCGCCGGCGGTGCCGGCTGATCAGCCCCTCCTCCTCCAGTTCCTTGAGCGCCTGCCGCATGGTGAGCACGCTCACGCCGTAGTGCCCCGCCAGGACGTCCTCGGTCGGCAGCCGCAGCGGGGCGTCCGGACGGCGGACGAGTATCGAGGCGCGCAGCGACTGCGACACCTGGTACCACAAGGGGAGCTTGCGGTTCAGGACCAGCGAGTCGGGGGCGAAGAGACCGGGGCCCGTCGTCATGGTCTGAAGTGTCGCTCGAGCCCCCGCCACACGTCGTCGTACCCCGGCTGCAGATGTTCCGCTCCCAGTGCCTGCGCCGTGGGCACGACCGGCCAGCGCGTCTCGAACATGAACGCCAGGCCGTCGTCGATCTTCTGCGGCGCCAACTCCGCGCCGCTGGCCTTGTCGAACGTCGCCCGGTCCGGGCCGTGCGCCGACATCATGTTGTGCAGTGAGGCGCCGCCGGGCACAAAGCCCTCGGCCTTGGCGTCGTACGCCCCCTCGACGAGCCCCATGAACTCGCTCATCACATTGCGGTGGAAGTACGGCGGCCGGAAGGTGTCCTCGCCGACCAGCCAGCGCGGCGCGAAGACCACGAAGTCGGCGTTGGCCAGGCCCGGGGTGTCGGAGGGCGAGGTCAGCACCGTGTAGATCGACGGGTCGGGGTGGTCCCAGCTGACGGAGCCCAGCACATTGAAGCGGTGCAGGTCGTACACGTACGGCACCAGGTTTCCGTGCCAGCCCACGACGTCCAGCGGCGAGTGGTCGTACTCGGCGGCCCAGAGGTTGCCACCGAACTTGTTGACCACCTCCACGGGCTCCTCGCGGTCCTCGTACGCGGCGACGGGTGCCATGAAGTCCCGGGCGTGCGCCAGCCCGTTCGCCCCGATGGGGCCGAGGTCGGGGAGGCGGAAGTGCTGCCCGTAGTTCTCGCAGACGTAGCCGCGCGCGTCGGCGTCCAGCAGCTCGACGCGGAAGCGCACCCCGCGCGGGATCAGCGCGACGTGTCCCGGTTCGGCGGCCAGCACACCGAGTTCGGTGCGCAGCAGCAGGCCGCCGCGCTCCGGCACGATCAGCAGCTCGCCGTCGGAGGACGAGAACACCCGGGCGTCCATCGAGCGGTTGGCGGCGTACCAATGGATGCCGATGCCCTCGCGGCGCAGCACATCGCCGTTCCCGCCGACGGTGACCAGGCCGTCGACGAAGTCCGCCGGACCCTGCGGTATCGGCAGCGGACTCCAGCGCAGCCGGTTGGGGTCGGCCTCGGCCTCCTGGAAGGGCGCGCTGCGCAGGGCGCCGTTCGTGATGCGCCGGAAGGGCGGGTGCGCGGCCGAGGGGCGGATGCGGTACAGCCACGAGCGGCGGTTGTGGTGCCGCGGCTCGGTGAACGCGGTCCCGCTCAGCTGCTCCGCGTACAACCCGAGCGGGGCGCGCTGCGGGGAGTTGCGGCCCACCGGGACGGCGCCCGGCACGGCCTCGCTGACGTGCTCGTTGCCGAAGCCCGGAAGGTACTCCAGGTCCTTGATCTCAGTGCTGGTCACGATTCCTATGGTCGAGCAGAGGAATCCGGCCCGCAAGGGGTCGTCGGGCACCTGTGGAAAACCGTTGTGACCGGCATGATGAATCCCGTGCAGAGCAGCGGCAGCGGTCTCAGGCGGGTCCCCGTCCAGCAGCGCAGCGCCGAACGCCTCGCCCGCATCCTCGACGTGGCGGCGGCGGTCCTCGACGAGGGCGGTTACGAGGAGCTGAGCACCCGGGCCGTGGCCGCCCGCGCCGGGGTCCCGATCGGTTCGGTCTACCGCTTCTTCTCCAACAAGCGCGCGATGGCCGACGCGCTGGCCCGCCGCAACCTGGAGAAGTACCTCGCCGGTGTCACCGCGCGCCTCGCCGCCGCCGGTCCTGTCGCCGGTCCTGTCGCCGGCACTGGCACCGGCACCGGCACCGGCACTGGCACCGGTACCGGTACCGGCGACTGGCGCCGCCTGATCGACGTGGTCGTCGACCACTACGTCGCCATGCGCCGCACGGTCCCCGGCTTCGCGCTCGTCAGTTTCGCCGGACCCGCCCCGGGCGCCGCCGCCAACGACGAGGCCAACCACCAACTCGCCGACGGCCTGCGCTCGCTGCTCGCGGGGCGGCTCGGTGTCACGGCGGGCGAGGAGCGGCTGCGCACCGCCTTCGTGGTCGGAGTCGAGGCGGCCGACGCGCTGCTGAAGCTCGCCTTCCGTACCGAACCCGAGGGCGACGCCGTCCTCATCGCCGAGACCAAGGAACTGCTGCGGGCCTATCTGGCCCGTGTCCTGGACGCCTGAGAGCGCGTCGTACAGGCCCGGATCGCGGGTTCCCCACCTCACATGCCTACCGGTCGGTATGGTGTGTCCGACGAGGATGTCTCCGGTCTCCCGGGAGGGCCCGATGGCCAGCAGCCGTACCGCTCTGCGCATCTGTCCGCTGTGCGAGGCCACCTGCGGCCTGACGCTGACGATCGAGGACGACCGCGTCACCCGCGCCCGCGGCGACCGCGACGACGTCTTCAGCGCGGGCTTCATCTGTCCCAAAGGCGCCTCCTTCGGCGAGCTCGACGGCGACCCCGACCGGCTGACCGCACCGCTCGTGCGCCGCGACGGCCGCCTCGTCGAGGCGACCTGGACCGAGGCGTGGGAGGCGGTCGCCGCGGGACTCGGCCGCGTGCTCGCCGAGCACGGCGCCGCCGCCTCCGCCGTCTACCTCGGCAACCCCAACGTGCACACCGTCGCGGGCGGCCTCTACCCGCCGATGGTCGTCCGCGCGCTCGGCACCCGCAACGTCTTCTCGGCCAGCACCCTGGACCAGATGCCCAAGCAGGCCGCCTGCGGCCACCTGTACGGCGACGCGCTGGCCGTCCCGGTCCCCGACCTGGACCGCACCGACCACCTGGTCGTCATCGGCGGCAACCCCCTGGTCTCCAACGGCAGCCTCGCCACCGCCGCCGACTTCCCCGGCAAGCTCAAGGCGCTGCGCCGGCGCGGCGGCAGGCTGACCGTCATCGACCCCAAGCGCACCCGTACCGCCGAACTCGCCGACCGGCACCTCGCCCCGCGCCCCGGCACCGACGCCGCCCTGCTCTTCGCCCTCGTGCACGTGCTCTTCGACGAGGACCTGACCGACCTCGGCTCGCTCGCCGGCCACGTCACCGGGGTCGAGGAGGTCCGCGCGTCGGCCCGCGACTTCAGCCCCGAGACCGTCGCCGCGCACTGCGACGTCCCCGCCGAGGAGATCCGCGCCCTCGCCCGCGAGCTCGCCGCCGCCCCGACGGCCGCCGTCTACGGGCGCCTGGGGAGCACCGCCGTCCGCTTCGGCACCGTCGCCAGCTGGCTGATCGACGTCCTCAACATCCTCACCGGCAACCTCGACCGCCCCGGCGGTGCGATGTTCCCGCTGCCGCCCACCTCCCCGGCGCCGCGCCCGCCCCGTCCCGGCCGCGGGTTCACGACCGGCCGCTGGCACAGCCGGGTCACCGGCCACCCCGAGGTCGCCTCCGAGCTGCCCGCCGCCGCGCTCGCCGAGGAGATCGACACCCCCGGTGAGGGACGCGTGCGCGCCCTGGTCACCGTCGCCGGCAACCCCGTGCTGTCCGCCCCTGACGGTGAACGCCTGGACCGGGCCCTGGCCGGGCTGGACTTCATGGTCAGCGTGGATCCGTACCTGAACGAGACCACCCGCCACGCCCATGTCGTCCTGCCCCCGCCCCCGCCCTCGCGCAGCGCGCACTACGACTTCGCCTTCACCCACTTCTCCGTGCGCAACAACGCCCGCTACAGTCCGCCGCCGGTGGCGCTGGAGGACGGCCGCCCGGACGAGGCGGAGATCCTGGCCCGCCTGACCCTCGTCATAGGCGGCCTCGGGGCGGACGCGGACCCCGCCCTCGTCGACGAGCAGGCGATCGCGCACCGCCTCGGCAAGGAGACCGCCGACCCGCACTCGCCCGTCCACGGGCGCGTTCCCGCCGAGATGGCCGCGCAGTTGACCGGCCGCACCGGTTACGAGCGGCGGCTCGACATGATGCTGCGCCTCGGCCCCTACGGCGAGGGCTTCGGCGCCGACCCGCAGGGCCTCACGCTCCAGCGGCTGCTGGAGCGGCCGCACGGCGTCGACCTCGGCCCGCTGCGGCCGCGCGTCCCGGAGATCCTGCGCACCGCCTCCGGCACGATCGAGCTGGCGCCCGCCGCCGTCACGGCGGACGTCCCCCGGCTGCTGGAGTCGGTCGCAGGGCGCGCGGGGGACGGCCTGGTCCTCATCGGCCGCCGCCACCTGCGTT
Source organism: Streptomyces sp. RLA123 (assembly GCF_056270165.1). Taxonomy (NCBI): domain Bacteria; kingdom Bacillati; phylum Actinomycetota; class Actinomycetes; order Kitasatosporales; family Streptomycetaceae; genus Streptomyces; species Streptomyces sp. RLA123. The sequence goes on from NZ_JBWDOR010000003.1 coordinate 6,216,856, forward strand.
CCAACAACAGCTGGATGCACAACGTGCCCGCGCTGACCGGCGGCACCAACCGCTGCACGCTCCAGGTCCACCCGCAGGACGCCGCCCGGCTCGGCCTCACCGACGCGACCGCCGCCCGGATCAAGGGCGACGGCGGCGAGATCGAGGCGCCCGTGGAGGTCACGGACGCGATGCGCCCCGGCGTGGTGAGCCTGCCGCACGGCTGGGGTCACGACCGGGACGGCACTCGGCTCACGGTCGCCGTACGTACCCCCGGGGCCAATCTCAACCAGCTGCTCGACGGCAGCCTCCTCGACCCGCTGTCGGGTACGGCCGTGCTCAACGGCTTCCCTGTGCAGGTCACCCCCGCGTGATCCACTGCACGGGGTGCCGCCCTGGCACCAGAAAACTATCGGCGCTAGTTTGGGCGGGCCAAGGCAATGCCGCCCGGGAGGACAACGGATGATGCCGCACGACGGGATGTACATCGACGGCGACTGGCGGCCCGCCGCCGGCACGGAGACGATCGCCGTCGTCAACCCCGCCGACGAGCAGGTGTTCGCCACCGTGCCCGCCGGCACCGAGGCCGACGTGGACGCCGCGGTGCGCGCCGCCCGCGCCGCCTTCCCCGGCTGGGCCGCCACGGCCCCCGCCGACCGGGCGGCCCGCATCGCCGCGCTGCGCGACGTGCTCGCCGCCCGCCGCGAAGAGATCGCCGAGACCGTCGCCGCCGAACTGGGCGCGCCCCTGGCCTTCGCCCAGGCCGTCCACGCCGACCTCCCCATCACGGTCGCCGGCTCGTACGCCGAACTCGCCGCGAGCCATGCCTTCGAGGAGCGGATCGGCAACTCCACCGTCTTCCACGAGCCGGTCGGCGTCGTCGGCGCGATCACTCCCTGGAACTACCCGCTGCACCAGATCGTCGCCAAGGTCGCCCCCGCCCTCGCCGCCGGCTGCGCCGTCGTGCTCAAGCCCGCCGAGGACACGCCGCTGGTCGCCCAGCTCTTCGCCGAGGCCGTCCACGAAGCGGGCCTGCCCGCAGGAGTGTTCAACCTCGTCACCGGCCTCGGCCCGGTCGCCGGGCAGGCACTCGCCGCGCACCCGGGCGTCGACCTGGTCTCCTTCACCGGCTCCACCGCCGTCGGCAAGCAGATCGCCGCCACCGCCGGTGCCGCCGTCAAGCGGGTCGCCCTGGAACTCGGCGGCAAGTCCGCCAACGTCATCCTCCCGACCGCCGACCTCGCCAAGGCCGTCAACGTCGGCGTCGCCAACGTCATGTCCAACACCGGTCAGACGTGCAGCGCCTGGACCCGCATGCTGGTCCACCGCGACCGCTACGACGAGGCCGTCGCCCTCGCCGCGGCCGCCGCCGCGAAGTACGTCCCCGGTGAGCGCATCGGCCCCGTCGTCAACGCCAAGCAGCAGGCCCGGGTCCGCGGCTACATCGAGAAGGGCCTCGCCGAGGGCGCACGCCTCGTCGCCGGCGGCCCGGACGCGCCCCGCCCGCTGGGCTACTGGGTCAGCCCCACGATCTTCGCCGACGTGCGCCCCGGCATGACCATCGCGCAGGAGGAGATCTTCGGCCCGGTCCTGTCGATCCTGGCGTACGACGACGAGGACGACGCCCTCCGTATCGCCAACGGCACCGTCTACGGCCTCGCGGGCGCGGTGTGGGCGGGCGACGACGCCGAGGCCGTCGCCTTCGCCCGGCGCATGGACACCGGTCAGGTCGACATCAACGGCGGCCGCTTCAACCCGCTTGCCCCGTTCGGCGGTTACAAGCAGTCCGGCGTCGGCCGTGAACTCGGCCCGCACGGCCTGGCCGAGTACCTCCAGACCAAGTCCCTCCAGTTCTGACCCTTTCCGCCGTCCAGCACCTCCGAACCCCTGAGCGCAGGAGAAAACACCGTGGTCCGCGCCGCCGTCCTGTCAGCCGTCAACGCGCCCCTGGCCATCGCCGACATCGAGCTGCCCGCACCCGGCCCCGGCCAGGTCCGGGTGCGCCTCGCGGCGGCCGGCGTGTGCCACTCCGACCTCTCGCTGTCCAACGGAACGCTCCGGCAGCCCGTGCCCGCCGTCCTCGGCCACGAGGGCGCGGGCACGGTCGTCTCCGTCGGCGACGGCGTCACCGGGCTCGCCCCAGGCGACCGCGTGGTCCTCAACTGGGCGCCCTCCTGCGGTGCCTGCCACTACTGCGCCCTGGGCGAGCCATGGCTCTGCGCCAACGCGGGCGCGGCGGCCGCCGCACCCTACGCCAAGCGCGCCGCCGGGGGCGACGAGCTCTACCCGGGCCTGGGCACCGCCGCCTTCGCCGAGGAGACCGTGGTCCCGGCCACCGCCGTCCTCCCGCTGCCCGACGGCGTCCCGCTCACCGAGGCCGCCCTCCTGGGCTGCGCCGTGCTCACCGGCTACGGCGCCGTCCACCACTCCGCCGGCGTGCGTTCCGGCGAGTCCGTCGTCGTCTTCGGTGTCGGCGGAGTCGGCCTCGCCGTCCTCCAGGCGGCCCGCATCGCCGGCGCGGGGACGATCCTGGCCGTCGACGTCTCCCCGGCCAAGGAGGATCTGGCGCGGGCCGCCGGTGCCACCGAGTTCCTGGTCGCCGGCGACGACATCGCCAAGCGTGTCCGCGCCCTGACCGGTGGGCACGGCGCGGACGTCGCCATCGAGTGCGTGGGCCGCGCGGAGACCATCCGTGCCGCCTGGTCCTCCACGCGGCGGGGCGGCCGCACGACGGTCGTCGGCATCGGCGGCAAGGAGGACGTGGTCTCCTTCTCCGCCCTGGAGCTCTTCCACTTCGGCCGCACGCTGTCGGGCTGCGTCTACGGCAACAGCGACCCCGCCCGCGACCTGCCGGTCCTCGCCGAGCACATTCGGGCCGGACGCCTGGACCTGTCCGCCATGGTCACCGAGCGCATCGCCCTGGAGGGCATTCCCGGCGCCTTCGACGCGATGCTCGCGGGCCGCGGCGGCCGCGCCCTGGTGGTCTTCTGAGACCTGCTCACCCAGGGTTCACGGTCACCGTCATGTACCTCTCGCCCGGCTCGGGCGGCCGCGTCCACGACCGGGTGACGAACGTGTGCAGATGTCCCCTGGTGATGGCGAAGCGCGGCAGCGTCACCCCGAACTCGGCGGCGATCGCCCGCAGAGCGCGCAGTTCACCCTCCCTGGGAAAGTCGTCCGGTGAGAAGAGATCGCGCGGGTCGAGGGCCGGCGGCAGGCTGCCGCTCCGCCGGACCTCGGCGCCGCGGACGGTGAACGCGTACCGCTCCTCGCCGTTCTCGGCGACCGACAAGTGGAAGACGTCGGTTGACGGTCTGTGCGGCCTCTCGGGCGCGCACCAGACCACGACCGCGCGCCCTGATCCGGACGCGGCGGCCGCGGGAGAGACGAACCGCCGCTCGCTGAAGGGATTCGGCCGCCCGTCGAAGGCGAAGCTCCAGCCCTTCCCGGCGCTGCCGACGGCGACCCGTGCCCTGTCGTCGTACGACGAGTACGCGCGGGGGTCCCCCGGGCGGGGTCTCGGTGGCCGGAGCACCATGGAAGCCTCGTCGGCTTCCGCTCCCAGGCATGCGGGCAACCCGTCCGGAGTCACCCCCTCCACGAGGACGAAGCGGTACCCGAGGTGGGACGGCCCGGAGGCGATCCAGGCCAGCCCGCCCGGATCGGCGTCGGGCGTCGGGGCCGGTGCCACACCCGTCTCGCCTGCCCGCGGCGTCGCCAGCAACTCCAGTCCGCGGTCGGGGGTGATCAGCGGCCCGAGGACCGGGTCCGCCAGCAGACCCAGCGGCGCGAGCAGATCCGGACCCGACGGCTCCCAGGCCGGCAGCGCCGCGCGCAATGTGCGCCAGGCGGCATCGGTTCCGCCCCACCGCGCCTGCTCGCGCGCCCGGTCGACGGCCTCCCCGAAGGCGCCCGGTGCCGTGTACCGGTAGGTGCCCTCCCGCATCCGCCGCAGCAACTCCTCGCCCAGGGCGCGGACCTCGCCGGAAGCATCCCGCACGAGGAACTCCCACGAGGTCTCGTCACGTCTGTTCCGAACGTGCTCGGCGGCCAGCACTGGCAACAGCTCCGGCGCGTACACAGGGTCGAGGGCGTGCCCTGCGAAGTCGGCCCTGTCCGTCGGGCTCCGCAGTCGCCGTATCTGATCGCCCAGGGCCTTCGCCCGCGGTCGGCCGAACCTCTCGGCGTCCGTGAGCACGGTCTCGGCCGGCTCGTACCGCCCGGCCAGCGCGTCACGCCGGGCGCCCTCCACGACGACGTCCAGTGCCCGCGTCGTCGCGTTGGCGAACTCCCGTCCGCCGCGGGTAGCCCGGCCCGCGGTCAGCTGATGGAACTCGTGGTACATGTCCTGCATGAACGCCTGGAAGGACGCGTACCGGCGCGGCGGTGCTGCGGCCCAGCTCCGGTAGCTGTACAGAGCCCACTCGCCCTCGGTGTCGACGTCGAGCGGGTCCAGCAGCACATAGGCCAGGTCGGACTCCACGTCGAGCCGGAGGGCCCGGGTCCACATCCCGGCCTCCTTGACCGCCTGCGGAGAGGGGTCGGGGCCGATGGCCTCCTGCCAGATCCCGGCGAGGCCGGCCGTGTCCTGGTGCCAGTGAGCCGTCTCCGTACCCGCGAGCAACCAGACGAACCCGCCGGCATGCCGCCATCCGTCCGTCACCTCAAGGAACGCCCGGTAGGACGGGGGCAGTCGGTGGCCCAGCCGCTGTTCGGCCTTCGCGATGCGCTCCGTGTCCGCCGGGGCGAAGCCCAGCCAGCGGTCGCGCAGGGCCCGGGCGTCGCTCTCGGAGCAGGAGTCTTCCGGGTCCTGGGCGTCGGCCCATTCCTCGCTCCACCGCACGAGGAAGGAGCGCCAGTCGAAGGTCGTGTCCGTCATGGGCCGATCGTCGCACCCGCCACCGACAGCCGGACTCCGCAGCTCAGTGCGGCAGCGCGGCGAACTGCATCGCCAGCCCGTCCACCAGGGCCCGCAGTCCCGCCTCGAACGCGCCCTCGTCCACCCTCTGCTGACGCTCGGCCAGCAGGTGCGCCTGCCCGAGGTGCGGGTAGTCCGCCGGGTCGTACGCCGTCGGGTCGTCGACGAACCCCCGCGCGAACGACCCCAGCGCCGATCCCGCCACGAAGTACCGCATGAGCGCGCCCACCCGGGTCGCGTGGGCCGGCGGCCATCCGGCGGCCGTCATGCCGCCGAAGACGGCGTCGGCCATGCGGAGGCCCGCGGGGCGGCGGCCGGGTCCCTGGGCGAGGAACGGCACGATGTGGGGGTGCGCGGCAAGGGCGGCGCGGTAGGACCGGGCCCAGGCCACGAGCGCGTCGGGCCAGTCGCGGCCGTCCTCGAACATGGCGAGGTCGACCTCCGCGACGACGGCGTCGGCGACCGCGTCCAGGATCTCGTCCTTCGTCGGGAAGTGGTTGTACAGGCTCGGCCCGCTCACGCCCAGCTCCGCGGCGAGCCGCCGGGTCGAGACGGCCGCCAGGCCCTCCGCGTCCACCAGCGCGAGCGCCGCGGCGACGATGCGCTCGCGGCTGAGCAGGGGCTTGCGGGGGCGGGCCATGCGGCACATAGTAGGGGCTGCGAGCAAGAAACTAGCACTGCTAATTAACGAGTGGATCACCACCGAGGTGTGTCGTGAATCTTGAGCTGTCCGAGGAGCAGGCCGCGGTCCGCCGCCTGGCCGCAGACTTCACCGAGCGCGAGATCGCGCCGCACGCGACGGCCTGGGACCGCGCCGAGAGCGTGGACCGCGGCATCGTGAAGAAACTGGGCGCGGTGGGCTTCCTCGGCCTGACCGTTCCGGAGGAGTACGGCGGCTCGGGCGGCGACCACCTCGCGTACTGCCTGGTCACCGAGGAACTGGGCCGCGGCGACTCCTCGGTGCGCGGCATCGTCTCGGTCTCCCTCGGCCTGGTGGCGAAGTCCGTCGCCCACTGGGGCAGCGAGGAGCAGAAGCGTGCCTGGCTGCCCCGTCTGACCTCGGGGGAGGCCGTGGGCTGTTTCGGCCTCACGGAGCCCGGCACCGGCTCCGACGCCGCCCACCTCACCACCCGGGCCAGGCGCGACGGCGGTGACTGGGTGATCAACGGCACCAAGATGTTCATCACCAACGGCACCTGGGCCGACGTCGTCCTGCTCTTCGCCCGCACCAATGACACCCCGGGCCACAAGGGCGTCAGCGCTTTCCTTGTGCCCACCGACACCCCTGGCCTCGGCCGCCGCGAGATCCACGGCAAGCTCGGCCTGCGCGGCCAGGCGACCGCGGAGCTGGTGCTGGAGGACGTGCGGGTACCGGACGCCGCGATGATCGCGCCCGAGGGCAAGGGCTTCTCGGTGGCGATGTCGGCGCTGGCCAAGGGCCGGATGTCGGTGGCCGCCGGCTGTGTGGGCATCGCCCAGGCGGCTCTGGACGCCGCCGTGGGCTACGCCAAGGAGCGCGAGCAGTTCGGCCGGCCCATCGCCGCGCATCAGCTGGTGCAGGAGCTGATCGCCGACATCGCCCTCGACGTGGACGCCGCCCGCCTGCTGACCTGGCGTGTCGCCGACCTCATCGACCGCGGGCAGCCCTTCGCGACGGAGTCGTCCAAGGCCAAGCTCTTCGCCAGCGAGGCGGCCGTGCGCTGCGCCAACAACGCGCTCCAGGTGTTCGGCGGCTACGGCTACATCGACGAGTACCCGGTCGGCAAGCTGGTCCGCGACGCCCGGGTGATGACCCTCTACGAGGGCACGAGCCAGATCCAGAAGCTGCTCATCGGCCGCGACCTGACCGGCGTCTCGGCCTTCTGACGGGCCCGGCCGGCCGGCCCTCCCCGTTCGACCGACCGTCCGGTATCTAAGCGCTTGCTCAGTGGGCATGTAGGGTGTCCGCCATGGACGTGGAGGCGGAGCAGTCGGAGCGGACCGAGGCGTGGACCGGCATCACCCCCGATGCCGCCCGGCGGCTGGTGATCGCCGCGGTCGAGGCGTTCGCGGAGCGCGGCTACCACGCGACGACCACGCGGGACATCGCCGGCCGCGCCGGCATGAGCCCGGCGGCGCTCTACATCCACTACAAGACCAAGGAAGAGCTGCTCTACCAGATCAGCGTGGTCGGCCACCGGCTCTCGCGCGGGCTGCTCCAGGACGCCGCGGACGGCGAGGGCTCCCCGTCCGGGCGCCTGGCCGAGGCCGTGCGCGCGTTCGTCCGCTGGCACGCCGAGCACCACACCACCGGCCGCGTCGTGCAGTACGAGTTGGGCGCCCTCGGTCCCGAGCACTACGCCGAGATCGTGGAGCTGCGCCGGCAGAGCGAGGCGGCGGTCCGCTCGATCCTGCGCGACGGCGTGCGGACGGGGGAGTTCGACGTTCCCGACGTCTCGGGCACCACCGTCGCGCTGCTGTCGCTGTGCATCGACGTGGCCCGCTGGTTCAATCCGGACGGGCGGCGCACGCCGGACGAGATCGGCGCGCTCTACGCCGATCTGGCCCTGCGCATGGCCGGGTACGGCCCGGCCGGCTCCGGCAGGGGATGACCCGCTCCGCGTGACGGCGGACGCCGGGGCGGCCGGGAAGGGTCAGAGGTAGAAGCGGACGACCGTCTCGGCGACGCAGACCGGCTTGTCGCCGCCCTCGCGTTCGACGGTGATGCGGACGACGAGCTGCGCCCCGCCCGGCACTTCGGTGACCTCGGCCACCTGGCCGGTGGCGCGCAGCCGCGAACCCACCGGCACGGGTGAGGGGAAGCGCACCTTGTTGACGCCGTAGTTGACGCCCATCGTCACGCCCTCGACGCGCATCAGTTCGGGGGTGAAGGAGGGGATCAGCGACAGCGTCAGGTAGCCGTGCGCGATGGTGGTGCCGAAGGGGCCCTGGGCCGCCTTCTCCGGATCCACGTGGATCCACTGGTGATCGCCGGTGGCGTCCGCGAAGAGGTCGATCCGCTTCTGGTCGACCTCCAGCCACTCCGTGGTGCCGAGTTCCTCCCCGACGGCGGTCTTCAGTTCGTCCACCGAGGTGAAGATCCTGGGCTGTCCCATGTGATGCCTCCCGTACTGTCCAAGCGCTTGCTCAGCATGCTGCGAGGGGCGGATACCTGTCAACGCCCCGTCCTCCGGCGCGTATCGCGAAGCACAAGTCTGGTTTGTGGCTATCTTGCATAGCCATATGCCACGAATGTGGCGTTATGGCGATGGAGGAGGCGGCAGTGGCCGAGGCCCGGACGGAGACCAGCCCGCACGACTGGGACACGACGGAGGTCCGGTACGGCAGCGGGCCGTCCGTCCCCGGCGGCCGCCGCGTCCTGCTGCGCCCGTCCACCTGGCCGCAGGCCTGGGTCGCGCTCGGTGCCTACTGGCTCTCCAGCCGGGTGGTCATGCTCGCCCTGCTGCGGGCCGGCCACGGCGACATCGCCCGTGAGGTCTACCACCTCTACCAGCACTGGAGTCACGGCTTCGAACGCGGAACGTACCCGGTCCGCGACGTCACATGGCAGTACCCGCCCGGCGCGGCCCTGGTGATGCTGTTGCCCGCGCTGCTGCCGGGCCTCAGCTATCTCCAGGGCTTCGTCCTGCTCTCGCTCCTCGCTGACGCGCTCGTCCTCACCGCCCTCCTGCGGGCCGGGTGGAACCGGCCGGGCCGCAGCATCGCCGGGGCCTGGATGTGGGTCCTGGGGCTGCCCCTGCTGATGCATCTGCCCTACTCCCGTTACGACCTGATGGTCACCGCCGTCGCCGTGTGCGCCCTGCTCGCGGTGCCCGCGCGGCCCCGGCTGGGCGGCGCCCTCGTGGGGCTCGCCGCCATGATCAAGCTCTGGCCCGCGATCACCGTCCTCGGCACACCGCGCGGCCGCACGACCCGCCAGGCCTGGACCGCGCTCGGCATGTCGGCGGCCGCGCTGCTCGCGGTGCTGACCGTGTTCTTCCGCGGTGCCACCGGCTTCGTCGACGCGCAGCACCACCGCGGGGTCGAGGTCGAATCGCTCGGCGGCACCTTCCTGCATGTCGCGGGGCTGCTCGGCTGGTCCGGCCGGGTGCGGGCGCACTACGGCTCCATGGAGTTCATCGGCCCGTACGTCAACTGGGTGGCCACCACATCGCTCCTGCTCACCGGCGCCGCCCTGGTGTGGCTGCTGCTGTGGCGGCTGCGGGCGGCCCGCTGGACTCCGGCCACCCCCTACGACGCCGCGCTGACCGCCGTGCTGCTCTTCACCGTCACCAGCCGCGTCATCAGCCCGCAGTACCTGATCTGGCTGATCGGCCTCGCCGCCGTCTGCCTGACGATGCGCCAGACGACGCAGCGACCGGTGACCGTTCTGCTGCTGGTCGCCACCGCCGTCACCACCGTGGACTACCCGTTGTTCTTCGAGGAGGTCGTCAGCAACTCCTGGCAGGGCACCACGGTCGTCGCGATCCGCAACGCCCTGCTCGTCGGCGCGGCCGCGGTGTCCTGCACCCGGCTGTGGCGGTCGAGCGTCCCACGCCGCAAAAAGCTCACGACGCTCTCGTAGAGTCGGGGAATGACCGCCCTTCCCACCGGACAACGCGAACTGACCGTCGGCCAGCTCAGCGCACGCAGCGGCGCGGCGGTCTCGGCACTCCACTTCTACGAGGCCAAGGGCCTGATCCGCAGCAGCCGCACCGCGGGCAACCAGCGCCGCTACACCCGCGACGCGCTGCGCCGGGTCGCCTTCATCCGGGCCTCCCAGCGGGTCGGCATACCCCTCGCGGCGATCCGCGACGCCCTGGACGGCCTGCCCGCGGGACGCACCCCCGACCGCGCCGACTGGGCACGGCTGTCCGCGGGCTGGCGGTCCGAACTCGACGCGCGCATCGAGCAACTCACCCGCCTGCGCGACAGCCTCGACGACTGCATCGGCTGCGGCTGCCTCTCCCTGGACCGCTGCGCCCTGTCCAACCCGGGCGACGTGCTCGGCGACCAAGGGCCGGGCGCGCGACGGCTGCTCACCGGGCAGCAACCGCCGCGCACCCCAGCCGCTACCAGAGCGCCGGCCTGCGCGCGGCCCATGGACGGGCCGCCTCCAGCTGCGCCGACAGCGAGATGAGCGTCGCCTCGTCCCCGTAACGGCCGCCGAACATCACCCCGATCGGCAGACCCTCCTCGGTCCAGTGCAGCGGCACGTTCACCGCCGGCTGGCCCGTGGCGTTGAAGATCGGCGTGAACGGCGTGAAGGCCGCCAGCCCCGCGAACTCCGCGGCAGGGTCCGCGTCCTGGCGCAGCCCCGCCGGGCCCACCGGAGCCGGCGGCTGCGCCAGCGTCGGGGTCAGCACCAGGTCGTACGAGGACAGCAGCGCGTCAGCGATCAACTGACCCAGCGCGCGGAACGCGTACAGCGACGCCGCGAAGTCCGGCCCCGAGACCTTCGCGCCCTCGGCGCGCAGGTGCCGGGTGAGCGGCATCAGCAGCTCCTCCTGCTCCGGCGCGACCGGGTAGACGGTGGCCATCACGCCCCACACGCGGGTGAAGGCGTCCCGGATCGCGTCGTCGACGGGCAGTTCCACCTCGTCGACCTGGTGGCCCAGCCCGCGCAGCAGCTCCGCCGTGCCGTCGTACGCCGCACGGCAGTCGGGGTGCAGTTCGACCCCCGGCACGGGCGGCCGCGGCAGCCCCACCACGCGCAGCGGCCCCGGTTCCCGGGCGGCGTACGAGGCGAACGTCTCGCCCGGCGGCAGCGACGGCGCGCCGTACGGGTCGCCGGGCATCCCGCCCGCGAGCACGTCCAGCAGCGCCGCGGCGTCGGCGACCGTGCGCGCGAGCGGACCGCTCGTGCTCAGCCCGCTGACGTCGTGCTGCACCGGCCCGGGGCTGACCCGCCCGCGGCTCGGCTTGATGCCGAACAGACCGCAGACGGAAGCGGGGATACGGATGGAACCGCCGCCGTCGCTGCCCTGGGCGATCGGCGCCAGCCCCGCGGAGACGGCGGCCGCCGCGCCACCGCTGGAGCCCCCGGCGGACCGCGCCAGGTCCCACGGGGTGCGCGCGGGCGGGACCAGTTCGTTCTCGGTGTAGCAGGGCAGCCCGAACTCCGGGGTGTTGGTCTTGCCCAGCAGGACCGTTCCCGCGGCACGCAGTCTCGCCGCCACGTGGTCGTCGACGTCCGGAACGTGGTCGGCGTAGACCCGCGAGCCGAGCGTGCAGCGCACGCCCGCCACGAAGTTGAGGTCCTTCACGGGGACGGGCACGCCGTGCAGCGGCGACAGTCGCTCCCGGCGGTCCTCCCGACGGGCCGCCAGCGCCTTGGACTCGGCGTCGGCGGCCTGCTTGCGGGCGATTTCGGGGGTGACGGTGATGTAGGCGCCGACGGTGTCGTTGAGGCGGTCGACGCGGGCCAGGTAGTGGTCGGTGAGTTCCACCGGGGACACGTCGCCGGCCCTGATCGCGGCGGCTTGCTCCAGTGCGGTCAGATCGTGCAGTTCGGCCATGCCGGTACCGTCCTGTCCACGTCGGTCGTGGCTGCATCGTCGCACCGCGCGATCCCGTGTGCCAGCCCTCCCCCAACCTTCGGCCGGGGGTGCCCCCAGCCCCGTGAAGTCAGGGCGCCCCGACGCGCGTTCAGGTGGGTGCCGGGTTCGGGGCCTCCGGGGCTGGCCATTCTGGACAGCACATTTAGGTGCCTCAGGGCCTTCACATTGCGCACCGGGGTTGTGCACCCAAATATGCTCCAGTGTCCAGAACGCCCACCCCTACGACCCCGCCCCCTCCGTTGTGTTCGCGCCTGATCCCCGGTGGGGGGTGGGGGCGGCGCCGTGCCTGGGGCCGCCGTTGGCGCAGCGCCAACGGCGCGGGAGCCCCTCGACAGACCGGACCCCGTCCACTCCGCGGCCGACGACCGCAGCCCGCACCGCGGGGCCGTCACCTGCGTCGGGCCGCGGCATCCATCGCAGCGTCGGGGATCGACCCATGTGGCCGGCAAGGTCGACCACCGCCGCCACGCCGCAGCTCAGCGCCTCTGGGTGATCATTCCCGCAACCCGACTGCGCTGCGTCGACGATGATGCGAGCCACGACCGCCCTCCCCACTCCCCATCGGGCGTCCGGCGTCGCCACACGCGGCGGAAGGGGACGGCAGCCTCATGGGCTTACGGCCGGCTGCACGCCTCGACCGCCACTGCGGGGCCGCGTCCAGGCAACCGCGGCCACCCCGGAGCGGCTCAACACTCCCCATCGGGCGTCCGGCGCCGCCACACACGGCGGAAGGGGATGGCAACCTCATGGGCTTACGGCCGGCTGCACGCCTCGACCGCCACTGCGGGGCCGCGTCCAGGCAACCGCGGCCACCCCGGAGCGGCTCAACACTCCCCATCGGGCGTCCGGCGTCGCCACACGCGGCGGAAGGGGACGGCAGCCTCATGGGCTTACGGCCGGCTGCACGCCCCGACCGCCACTGCGGGGCCGCGTCCAGGCAACCGCGGCCACCCCGGACCGCCTCCACACCCCCCACCGGGGATCAGGCGCGAACACAACGGAGGGGGCGGGGTCGTAGGGGTGGGCGTTCTGGACACTGGAGCATATTTGGGTGCACAACCCGGGGTAATCAAAGCAGGCGCCTGAGGCACCTAAATGTGCTGTCCAGAATGGCCGGCCCCGGAGGCCCCGAACCCGGCACCCACAACAACGGGCGCCGGGGTGCCCGGACTTCACGGGGCTGGGGGCACCCCCGGCCGAAGGTTGGGGGAGGGCGGGCGGGCGGGGAAAAAAACCCGGTGCAGCGAAGCGCAGCGCACCTCAGCCGACGGCAACGAGCAACCCCCGAGCCGCCGCGACAGCGGCCCCCGTGAGGACGGGGAGCGGCACCACGATCCCGCAGTGGGCGCACACCGGCCCCGCGCCGGGGTAGTGGTTGAGGCGGTCGCGCCACAGGAGCCGTTCCCGCGCGCAGACGGGGCAGGCGCGCCCCGCTCCCGCGTCGATCGCCGTGATGATGCGGCGCAGGACATCCGCGAGCCGGTCGGAGGGGTGGGTGAGCGGATCGTCGCACCAGGCGACCCCGTTGCCGCCCCAGGTGCGCCGGTGCCAGTCGTCGAGGGCGCCGGGCTGCCGTATGCCGGAGAACTTCTCCGCCTTGCGGCGGGCGGCGAACTCCCGCTCGTACGCGAGCCAGACGGTCCGTGCCTCCTCCAGTTCCGCGAGAGCGGACAGCAGGCGGGCGGGGTCGGGTTCGCGGTCCTGGGGGGCGAACCCGGCGCGGGCGCTGAGGTGGTCCCAGGTGGCCCGGTGGCCGTACGGCGCGAAGCGCTCCAGGCATCGCCGCAGGTAGGTGCGGCGTTGGGTGGGGGACCACTGCGGGTCGCGCACCTGTCTCGCGAGACTTCGGAATCCGGCCATGGCATGCCACCTCCGTCATCGGGTTCGCATCGCTGTCGAATGGACGTAACGGACGGCGATCCGGATCCATCCCCGGGGCGGTGAATTCCAGCCGATCTCGCGTGCTCAAAAACGTGACGCATGTTCATCTTACTCGTGGGTCAACTTCGAAGTAATCTGCGTCACACCGGCCTTCGGGAGGAGCGGTCATGCGCGCACAGATTGACAGGTTCAGGTCAAGACTGAAAACGAGTGCCGCCGCTGCGGTGCTCGCTCTGGGGGCGAGTCTCCTCGCGCCTCTCCCCCTGGCGGCCCCCGCGGCGGCCGCCACCCCCAATGACTACTGCCAGGGGCAGTGTTCCGACATCCTGCCGCCGGGGGAGAACGGCAACGCCACTCTCGCCCAGGTCCTGCTCAACCAGATCTTCGGCACCCAGCCCGACCACGCGGAGGACCAGCTCGGCCCCTACGCCAACCTGGCCACCGGGTACCAGAGCCTGACGAACGTCACGATCGGAAACTTCTTCAACGACGCGTCCTTCGGCGTCCCCTCGGGCCAGGTGGCGTCCACCGTCTCGCCCCGCGGCGACGTGACGATCACGCGCGACAAGAAGACCGGCGTCCCGCACATCTCCGGGACGACGCGCTACGGCACGGAGTTCGGCGCCGGGTACGCGGCGGCGCAGGACCGCCTGTGGATGATGGACCTGTTCCGGCACGTCGGCCGGGGGCAGTTGACCTCCTTCGCCGGCGGCGCCCTCGCCAACCAGGGCCTCGAGCAGCAGTTCTGGCGGGCCGCCCCCTACACCGAGGCCGATCTGCAGACCCAGATCGACTGGATCGGCTCCCACAACGGCGCCCGCGGCCAGCAGGCGTACGCCGACGTCACCGCGTACGTCGACGGCGTCAACGCCTACATCGCCGCCTCCGACAGCGGCCGCTACTTCCCCGGCGAGTACGTGCTGACCGGCCACAAGGACGCGATCACCAACGCCGGCACCATCGAGAAGTTCAAGCCCACCGACCTGGTGGCGCTCGCCGCCGTCATCGGCGCCCTGTTCGGCACGGGCGGGGGCGGCGAGGTGAGCAACGCGCTGTCGCTGCTGGCGGCCCAGGAGAAGTACGGCGTCGTGGAGGGCACCAAGGTCTGGGAGTCCTTCCGCGAGCGCGACGACCCCGAGGCGGCCCTCACCGTCCACGACGGCGAGAGCTTCCCGTACGCCGTGCGCCCCGACACCCCGCGCGGCACGGCGATGCCCGACGCCGGCTCGGTGACCGAGGAGCCGCTGGTCTACGACCGCACCGGCACCGGCGCGACCGCCAAGGCCGCCGCCGCGTCCAAGAGCGCGGCACACACGTCCCTGTCGGCCAACACCAGGGGGATGTCCAACGCCCTGCTCGTCAGCGGCGCGCACACCGCGAGCGGCCACCCGGTCGCCGTCTTCGGCCCGCAGACCGGCTACTTCGCGCCGCAGCTGCTCATGCTCCAGGAGATCCAGGGCCCCGGGATCAGCGCCCGAGGCGCCTCCTTCGCGGGGCTGAGCATGTACGTGGAGCTGGGCCGCGGCCCGGACTTCGCGTGGAGCGCGACGACCTCCGCCCAGGACATCACGGACACCTACGCCGTCGAGCTGTGCCAGGACGACGTCCACTACCTCTACCACGGCACCTGCACGCCCATGGAGAAGCTGGAACGCAGCAACTCCTGGACGCCGACCACCGCCGACGGCACGGCCGCGGGCTCGTACCGGATGCAGGTCTACCGGACCAAGTACGGCACCGTGGAGTACCGCGGGACCGTCGACGGCAAGAAGGTGGCGTTCACCGGCCTGCGCAGCTCCTACATGCACGAGGCCGACTCGGTGGTGGGCTTCCAGATGCTCAACGACCCGTCCGCGGTGACCGGTCCCGCCTCCTTCGAGGAGGCCGTGCAGCACATCAACTACACCTTCAACTGGTTCTACGCCGACTCCCAGCACACGGCGTACTACAACAGCGGCGACAACCCCGTCCGCCAGGCCGGTGTCGACGCGACGTTCCCGGTGCGCGCCGAGACCGCGTACGAGTGGCAGGGCTTCGACCCGGTGCACAACACCGCCGACTACACGCCGCCCGCCGAGCACCCGCAGTCCGTCGACCAGGACTACTACGTGTCCTGGAACAACCGGCAGGCCAAGGGGTACGACGCGGCCGGCTTCGGCAACGGCTCCGTGCACCGCGGGGACCTGCTCGACGACCGGGTGAAGCAACTCGTCGCCGCGGGCGGCGTCACCCGGTCGCAGCTCATCCGGGCGATGGCCGACGCCTCCCTCACCGATCTGCGCGGCGAGGACGTGCTGCCGAACCTGCTGAAGGTGATCCGCAGTACTGCCGTCTCCGACCCCGCCGCCGCCGCGGCCGTCACGAAGCTGGGTGACTGGGTCACCGCGGGCGCCAAGCGCAAGGAGACGTCGGCGGGTTCGCACACCTACGCCAATGCCGACGCGGTGCGCATCATGGACGCGTGGTGGCCGCTGCTGGTCAAAGCCGAGTTCGAACCGGGCCTCGGCACCGGGCTGTACACGGCGCTCACCGGCAACCTGACCGTCGACGAGTCCCCTTCGGCGGGGCACGGCCCGACCGGTGCGCACGCCGGAAGCGCCTTCCAGTACGGCTGGTGGTCCTATGTCGACAAGGACATCCGTGCGGTCCTCGGTGAGCCTGTTCAGGGCGGCCTGGCCAGGAACTACTGCGGCGGCGGCTCGCTGAGCGCGTGCCGGGACCTCCTGATCGCCACTTTGAAGCAGGCCGCGGCGACGACCGCCGCCCGGGTCTACCCGGGCGACGAGAACTGCTCGGCCGGCGACCAGTGGTGTGCCGACACCGTGATCCAGCGGCCCCTCGGCGGCATCAAGCACGGCAAGATCAGCTGGCAGAACCGCCCGACCTACCAGCAGGTCGTGGAGTTCGCGTCGCACCGCTGAAGCGTCGCGACCACCCGCACGCGATCCGGGGCCCGGCCGTCACGGCCGGGCCCCGGCCCGCTCCGTGCCGCGTGGCACTCCGGCCCGTGTGACCTTCCCTCTATGTGACCGACCGCTTAGTATGCCAAGGGAGCCGTACGAGTCGAAGGAGACGCGATGGAAGCGCTGCGCGATGCCCGGGTGGTCGTCACCGGTGCGGGAGGCGGAATCGGCGCGGCCCTCGCCCGCAGGTTCGCCTCGGAAGGCGCCCGTGTCGTCGTCAACGATGTGAACAAGGCCGCCGCCGAGGCCGTCGCCGAGGAGATCGGCGGCATCTGCGTGCCGGGCGACGCCTCCGACGTGGTCGGCCCGGCCCGCGAGGCGCTGGGTGGCCGCATCGACCTCTTCTGCGCCAACGCCGGCATCGGCTCCATGGCCGGCGTCGAGGCCGACGACGAGGTCTGGCAGCGGGTGTGGGACGTCAACGTCATGGCGCACGTCCGGGCGGCGCGCGAACTGCTCCCCGAGTGGCTGGAGCGCGGCGAGGGCCGCTTCGTCGCCACCGTGTCCGCCGCCGGACTGCTCACCATGGTGGGCGACGCCCCCTACTCCGTCACCAAGCACGGCGCCCTCGCCTTCGCCGAATGGCTGGCCGTCACCTACCGCCACCGCGGCATCCGCGTCCACGCCGTGTGCCCGCAGGGCGTGCGCACCGAC
This sequence comes from Streptomyces sp. RLA123, assembly GCF_056270165.1. Classification (NCBI taxonomy): domain Bacteria; kingdom Bacillati; phylum Actinomycetota; class Actinomycetes; order Kitasatosporales; family Streptomycetaceae; genus Streptomyces; species Streptomyces sp. RLA123. The sequence goes on from NZ_JBWDOR010000003.1 coordinate 6,233,790, forward strand.
ATGCTGCGCGCGGCCGGCCACGCGGGCGAACTCGTCCTCGCTCCCGGCGCCATCGAGCCGGAGGACGTCGTGGAAGCCGTGCTCCAGGGCATCGCCGACGAGCGATTCATGATCCTGCCGCACCCCGAGGCCGCTGGGTACTACGCAGCCCGGGCCGGCGACACCGACCACTGGATCGACGCCATGAACCGGGTGCAGCGGAAGCTGGAGGAGGGGGGAGCGGCATGACCTCGTACGAGAGCAAGCCCTGGCTCAAGCACTTCCGGGAGGAGCTGCGCGTCCTCCCCGACCCGCCGCCGACCCTGCTGCACGCCTTCCGCGCCACCGTGGACCGCGTGCCGGACCGCACCGCGCTCGCGTACTTCGACGCCCGGATCGCCTACCGCGAGCTCGACGAGCTCTCCGACGGCCTCGCCCGCCACCTCGTGGGTCGCGGCTTCGCGCGTGGCGACCGGCTCGCGATCGTCCTGCAGAACGTCCCGCAGTTCGCCGTCGCCCTGCTCGCCGCCTGGAAGGCCGGCGGCAGCGTCGTGCCCGTCAACCCGATGTACAAGGAGTACGAGCTCGGCCACATCCTGCGGGACGCCGAGGTGGACGCGCTGGTGTGCTCCGAGCGCGCCTGGGACGCGTACATCCGCAGGACGGCCGCGGACTCCCCGGTCCGCATCCCGCTGACCACCAGCGAGTTCGATCTGCAGACCCGCGACGACCACCGCGTCCTGCCGGGGCAGCGGACCGTCGCGAAGGAGGCCGAGGACGCCGAGGACCTGCTCGCCGCCGCGCACGCCGGCACGATCGGCCCCGCCCTGCCCGATCCGGGACTCACCGGCGAGGACATCGCGCTCATCAGCTACACCTCGGGCACCAGCGGCGTGCCCAAGGGCGCCATGAACACCCACGGCAACATCAGCTTCAACGCCGACCGCCAGCGCGCCCACAGCGTGCTGCCCGACGGTGCGACGATCTTCGCGCTGGCACCGCTGTTCCACATCACCGGCATGGTCTGCCAGCTCGCCGCCGGCATCGCCGCGGGCGCCACGCTCGCCCTCGCCTACCGCTTCGAGGCGGGCGTCGTCCTCGACGCGCTCCGCGAGCACCGCCCCGCCTACATGGTCGGGCCGTCCACCGCCTACATGGCGCTGATGGCCCACCCGGATGCCGCGCCCGAGGACTTCGCCTCCTTCCAGCTGCTGTACTCCGGCGGCGCGCCGCTGCCGCCGGCCCTGGTGGAGGCCTTCCGGGCGCGCTTCGGCCACTACCTGCGCAACGGCTACGGCCTCACCGAGTGCACCGCCCCGGCCACCAGCACCCCGCCCGGCCTGGAGGCCCCGGTCGACCCGGTCTCCGGCACGCTCTCGGTGGGCGTCCCCGGCCCGGACACCGTCGTGCGGATCGTCGACGAGCAGGGCGCGGACGTGCCGTTCGGCGAGCACGGGGAGATCGCGGTGCGCGGCCCGATGGTCGTCCCCGGCTACTGGCGGCTCCCCGCGGCGTCGGCCGCGGCCCTGCCCGGCGGCGAACTGCGCACCGGCGACATCGGCTTCATGGACGAGGACGGCTGGGTCTACGTCGTCGACCGCAAGAAGGACATGATCAACGCCTCCGGCTTCAAGGTGTGGCCGCGCGAGGTCGAGGACGTCCTCTACACGCACCCCGCGGTGCGCGAGGCGGCCGTCGTCGGCGTCCCCGACGCCTACCGCGGCGAGTCCGTGAAGGCCTACGTCAGCCTGCGCCCGGACGCCGCCGCGTCGCCCGAGGAGTTGATCGCCCACTGCAAGGACCGGCTGGCGGCGTACAAGTACCCCCGCGTCGTCGAGGTCCTGCCCGAGCTGCCCAAGACCGCAACGGGCAAGATCCTGCGCCGGGAGTTGCGGGCACGCGCGGACTGACACATACCGCTCGGTACGCTGTCCCGCGCACCGGTACGGAGAGAAGGCAGGCCATGGCACGGAGTACGACACCACCCAAGGCGGCCGCCACCGCGGTCCCGCAGCGGCTGCTCGCCGAGGCGACCCGGCTCTTCGCCGAGCGCGGATACGACCGGACGTCCGTGCAGGAGATCGTCGAGGCCGCCGGGGTGACCAAGGGCGCGCTCTACCACTACTTCGGCAGCAAGGACGACCTCCTGCACGAGATCTACGGCCGGGTGCTGCGGCTGCAGATGGAACGCCTGGAGTCGATCGCCGACACGGACGAGCCCGTGCAGCGGCGCCTGGTCGAGGCCGCCGCCGACGTCGTCGTCACCAGCATCCAGAACCTCGACGACACCAAGATCTTCTTCCGGTCCATCCACCAGCTGAGCCCGGAGAAGCAGAAGGCGGTACGAGCCGACCGCCGCCGCTACCACGAGAAGTTCCGCGCCCTGGTGGAGGAGGGACAGCGCGAGGGAGTGTTCCGGGCGGAGGCCCGGCCCGACCTCGTCGTCGACTTCTTCTTCGGCGCGGTGCACCACCTCGGCACCTGGTACCGCGAGGACGGTCCGCTGTCCGCCGGCCAGGTCGCCGCCGATTTCGCCGACATGCTGCTGCACTCCGTGCGGCAGCCCTGAACAGGAGCCGGGAGCCGACCGCATGAAGGCATGGCGAGTGCACGAGAACGGGGAGCCGCGCGAGGCGATGCGCCTCGAGGACGTACCCGACCCGCAGCCCGGTCCCGGCGAGCTGCTGCTCACGGTGCGCGCGGCGGCCGTCAACTTCCCCGACGCGCTGCTGTGCCGCGGCCATTACCAGATCCGCCCGCCGCTGCCGTTCACTCCCGGCGTCGAGTTCTGCGGCGAGATAGCCGCCGTCGGCGAGGGCGTCGAGGGACACCGCGCCGGCGACCGTGTCATCACCCCCGCGGCGCTGCCCGGCGGCGCCTTCGCCGAGCGGGCCGTCGTCCCGGCCTCCGGCGTGCTCCCCGCGCCGGAGGCGCTGGACGACGCGGAGGCCGCAGCCCTCCACATCGGCTACCAGACCGGCTGGTTCGGCCTGCACCGGCGCGCCGCGCTCCGGTCCGGCGAGACCCTGCTCGTGCACGCCGCCGCGGGCGGCGTGGGCAGCGCGGCCGTACAGCTCGGCAAGGCGGCGGGCGCCACGGTCATCGGTGTCGTCGGCGGCCCGGAGAAGGCCAAGGCCGCCCGGGAACTCGGCGCCGACGTCGTCGTCGACCGGCACAGCGAGGACTTCGTGGCCGTCGTCAAGGAGGCCACCGGCGGACGCGGGGCCGACGTGGTGTACGACCCGGTCGGCGGCGACGCCTACACCCGCTCCACCAAGTGCATCGCCTTCGAGGGCCGCATCGTCGTCGTCGGGTTCACCAGCGGCACCATCCCCAGCCCCGGGCTCAACCACGCCCTGGTGAAGAACTACGCCGTTCTCGGCCTCCACTGGGGCCTGTACAACACCCACGACCCGGCCGCCGTCCGGCGCTGCCACGAGGAGCTGACCCGGCTGGCCGCCGAGGGCGCGATCAAGCCCCTGGTGAGCGAGCGGGTCCCGCTCGCCGGCGCCGCGGACGCCGTGCAGCGCGTCGCGGACGGCGTGACGACGGGACGACTGGTGGTCGTCAACAACTGACCACCTCCGGGCAACCTCTGCGTCGCTTCGATCGTCTCTTCTCCAGAGGCCGGACCGCCGAACAGGGGAGAAACGAACAATGCGGTGGTGCCTTGACGCTCGCGGGCAGTGGACGGCCTGGGCGGTGACCCGGCTGCTGCTCGTGGGGGCGTCGCTGCGCCTCGGCCCGTTCCGCGGCCTCGGAGCCCTCGATCCGTCGGTCTCGGAGGTCTACACGGGCTGGTACGCGGTGCTGCGCACCGGCGTCTTCCCCGTCGCCGACGTCACCTGGCAGTACCCGCCCGGCGCCGCGCTCCCGCTGCTCGCCCCGAGCCTGGTGCCGCTGCTGGACTACGGTCACGCGTTCATCGTGTGCTGCGCGCTGTGCGACGCCGTCGTGACGGCCGTGCTGCTCCGCAAGGGGCCGGGCACGGCCGCCGCGTGGATGTGGATCGGCGGCCTGCCGCTGCTGATCACCCTGCCCTGGAGCCGCTTCGACGTCTTCGTGACCGCGACGGCCATGGGCGCCCTGACAGCCGCGGGTACCAGGCGCCGCTGGGCCGACCTCGCCTTCGGGATGCTCGTCGGGCTCGGCGCCATGATCAAGGCGTGGCCCCTGCTCCTGCTCAGCGGGCTGCGGGCCGGTCCGCGGGCCCGTACCGCGCTCCTCACGGCGGGGGCGACCGCCGCTGCCGTCGCCCTCGGCTTCGCCGTCGCCATGCCCGGGGCCTTCGACTTCCTGGCCGCGCAACGCGAACGCGGCATCGAGGTCGAGGCGACGGCGGCGCTGCCGTTCCACGTCGCCCGGCACTTCGGCTGGTCGGGACGGTGGATGCCGCGCGACGGCTCGATGGAGTTCGTCGGCCCCTGGATCCGTGAGGCGGTCTGGTTCAGCGAGGCCTGCTCGGTCCTCGCCTTCTGCTGGCTGCTGTGGTGGTGGCGGCGGGCCGACCGCCGGGCGCCCTGGGTGCTGCCGGACGCGGCGCTGACGGCGGTGCTGCTCTTCGTCGTCACCAGCCGCGTCCTGAGCCCGCAGTACCTGATCTGGCTGATCGGGCTGGCCTCCGTCTGCCTGCTCCACCGCGGGACCTCGCAGCGGCCCGTCGCCGTCCTCCTGGTCGCCGCGACCGTGCTGACGACCTTGGACTTCCCGCTGCTCTTCCGCGACCTGCTCGACGGATCCGTCCTGGCCGTGGGGGTGCTGACCGCGCGCAACCTGCTGCTGGTGGCCGCCGCCGTGGTCTCGGCGACCCGCCTGCTCCGGGCCACCCGCCGCGCCGGCCCCGGCACCGGGGAGGTCCGCCGGATCCCGGACGCCGAGACGGTCGGCGCGGGCAGCCGGGCCGCGTAGCCGGGCCCGATCGCCGCGCGCGAACCACCGGTCACCAGGGCCGTCTTGCCGGTCTCCTCGGTCCGCGGTGCCGGGCCCCTGCGGCCCGTCCGTGGGAACACCGTCGCGGCCCGCGCTGACCGCCCGCGCACCGGCGGCGCAGCGCCCCCGCACACGAAGGCGCCCCCGGGCACACGACCCGGGGGCGCCTCGCCGTCGGTGTGCCGCTCAGCCCTCCTGGACGGCGTAGCGCTTCAGCTCGCGGCGGGCGAGCGACCGCTTGTGGACCTCGTCGGGCCCGTCGGCCAGGCGCAGTGTGCGGGCCGCCGCGTACAGCTCGGCGAGCGGGAAGTCCTGGCTGACGCCGCCCGCGCCGTGCACCTGGATGGCGCGGTCGAGGATCAGGCCCACCTTCGCCGGGGTGGCGATCTTGATGGACTGGATCTCGGTGTGCGCCCCGCGGTTGCCCACGGTGTCCATCAGCCACGCGGTCTTCAGCACCAGCAGCCGCAGTTGCTCGATCTCGACCCGCGCCTCGGCGATCCACTCCTGGACGACGCCCTGCGCGGCCAGCGGCTTGCCGAACGCGACGCGCCCGGTGGCACGCCGGCACATCAGTTCCACCGCGCGCTCGGCCATGCCGATCAGCCGCATGCAGTGGTGGATGCGGCCGGGCCCCAGCCGGGCCTGGGCGATGGCGAAGCCACCGCCCTCCTCGCCCACCAGGTTCTCCGCCGGCACCCGGACGTCGTGGAAGACCACCTCGGCGTGGCCGCCGTGGTCCCCGTCGTCGTATCCGAACACCCGCATGCCGCGCCGCACTTCGAGGCCGGGGGTGTCGCGCGGCACGAGGATCATGCTCTGCCGGCGGTGCCGGTCGGCGGTGGGATCCGTCTTGCCCATGACGATGAAGATCGCGCACCGCGGGTTCATCGCACCGGAGATGTACCACTTGCGGCCGTTGACGACGTAGTCGCCGCCGTCGCGCGCGATCCGGGTCTCGATGTTCGCCGCGTCGGAGGAGGCCACGTCCGGCTCGGTCATCGCGAAGGCCGAGCGGATCTCCCCCGCGAGCAGCGGCTCCAGCCAGGTCTTGCGCTGCTCCTCGGTGCCGAACTCGTTCAGCACCTCCATGTTCCCGGTGTCCGGGGCGGCGCAGTTGAGGGCGGGCGGCGCCAGGTGCGGGCTGCGGCCGGTGATCTCGGCCAGCGGCGCGTACTGAAGGTTGGTCAGGCCCGCGCCGCGCTCACCGGGCAGGAAGAGGTTCCACAGGCCCAGCTCCCGCGCCTTCGCCTTGAGTCCCTCGACGACCGGCGGGGCCGACCAGACCGCGTCGCCCTCGGCCTCCTCGCGCTGCCGGTGGAAGACCGGCTCGGCGGGGTACACGTGCTCGTCCATGAAGGCGAGCAGCCGCCCGCGCAGTTCCTCGGTCCTGGCGTCGTACGCGAAATCCATGGTCAGCCTTCCTGAAGTGTGCGCAGGCCGTTGTCGATGAAGGCCGGGACGATGGCGCCGATCCGGTCGAAGCCGGCGCCGACGGTCTGGCCGAGGGTGTAGCGGTAGTGGATGCCCTCCAGGATCACGGCGAGCTTGAAGTACGCGAAGGCCGTGTACCAGGCCACCGACGACACGTCGCGTCCCGATCCGGCGGCGTAGCGCTCGAGCAGCTCCGCGGCGGAGGGGTGGCCCGGGGCGCCGCCGGTGACCGACACCGGCGTGCCGGGGGTCGGGCGCAGCTCGCCGTACATCAGCAGCAGGCCGAGGTCGGTGAGCGGGTCGCCGAGAGTGGACATCTCCCAGTCGAGGACGGCCCTGACGGTGTCGTCGGGGCCGACCAGCACGTTGTCGAGCCGGTAGTCGCCGTGCACGACCGCCGCCGGGCCGGAGGCGGGCAGCCGCGCGCCCAGGGCGGCCGCGAGTTCGTCGATGCGCGGCAGGTCGCGGCTGCGCGAGGCGTCGAGCTGCTTGCCCCAGCGGCGCAGCTGGCGCTCCAGGAATCCGTCGGGACGGCCGAAGTCCCCGAGCCCGGCAGCGGCGGGATCGACGGCGTGCAGCGCGACGAGCGTGTCCACCAGGGCGAGCACGATGGCGCGCGTGCGCTCGGGGCCGAGTTCGGTGAGCTGCCTCTCGGTGCGGTAGGGCGTGCCCTCCACGAAGTCCATGACGTAGAAGGGCGCCCCCACGACCTCCCGGTCCTCGCAGAGGATCACGGTGCCGGGGACGGGCACGGGGGTGTCGCGCAGGGCGCTGATCACGCGGTGCTCGCGGCCCATGTCGTGCGCGGTCGCCAGGACGTGGCCCAGCGGCGGCCGCCGGACCACCCAGCGCGCGGTGCCGTCGCTGACGGCGTACGTCAGGTTGGACCGCCCGCCCTCGATGAGCTCGCCGTCGAGCGCGCCGCGCAGCAGGCCGGGCCGCTGCGCGTCCAGGTACCGCCGCAGCCGGTCCAGGTCGAGCCCCGGTGGGTTCTCCGTACCGCTCATCATGCTCCTCGCCACTGCCAACCCTGTCCCCGACATCATGCCGACCAGTCGGTATGTCGTCCAGCCCACCGCCTGAACCGGCGGGCGCGCACCGAGGTGCCCGCGCCCGGCGACGTCCGCAGCGGCCTGCGTGTCGCGTGCCGCTTCCCGGAGGGCACCTCCGTCCGGCACGCCGCCGATGTGCTGGGCTCTGGCTACGGAGTGTCCGCCCCGGACACCGTGCCGTTCGCCCTGTGATGCGCCGCCACGCACCCGGACGACCTGGCGGGCGGGCTGTGGAGCGCCGTGGCCGGGCAGGGCGACACGGACTCCACCTGCGCGATGGCGGGAGGGGTCATCACCGCCCGCACCGGCGTGGCGGCTCTGCCGCCCGCGTGGCACGCCGCGGCCGAACCGCTGCCCGGCTGGGTGTCCCCGCCGCCCGGTGCGGCCGGGCCGCGATCCATGTCCGGACCTGTGCGTTCTTGACGAGTTTGGGGAGGGGACCTAGGGTCCGATTCTGGTAGACGCACTTCAAACATGTATGTGAACGACGAGGGTGGGCGTTGATGACACACCGCAGGGACCTGACGATTACGGACGTACGACTCACCCCCGTCCTGATCTCCGACCCCCCACTTCTCAATACTCAAGGCGTTCACCAGCCGTTCACTCCACGGTTGATCATTGAAGTGACCACCGAGAGCGGGATCACGGGTGTCGGCGAGACCTACGGCGACGCCCGGTACCTGGAGCCGGCCCGGCAGCTCGCCGACGCGTTGCCCGGATGCGAGGTCAGCGACCTGAACAACCTGGTACCGCTCGCCAATCTGGTGTGCGCGCCGCCCCAGGAGACCTCCGACGCCGTGGACGCCGGCGGGCTGCGCGGCGTGCAGACCGCCGGCAAGGTGCTGCTGTCGGTGGTCTCCGGCTTCGAGGTGGCCTGCCTGGACGCGCTCGGCAAGGCGCTCGGGCTCCCCGTGCACGCCCTGCTCGGCGGCAAGGTGCGCGACACCGTGGACTACAGCGCCTATCTCTTCTACCGCTGGGCGGAGCACCCGGACGGGCAGGGCCTCAAGGACGACTGGGACGCGGCGCTCGACCCGGACGGCGTCGTGGCGCAGGCCCGGCGCTTCGTCCGCGAGTACGGCTTCACCTCGTTCAAGCTCAAGGGCGGCGTCTTCCCGCCCGACGAGGAGATCGCCGCCGTCCGTGCGCTGGCCGCGGCCTTCCCCGGCATGCCGCTGCGCCTGGACCCCAACGGCGCCTGGTCCGTGGAGACCTCGCTGCGCGTCGCCGACGAGCTCGGCGAGGTCCTGGAGTACCTGGAGGACCCCACCTCCTCCACCACCCGCATGGCCGAGGTCGCCGCCGGCACCGACCTGCCGCTGGCCACCAACATGTGCGTCACCACGTTCGAGGAGATCTCCGAGGCCTTCGCCCAGGAGGCCGTCCAGGTCGTGCTCTCCGACCACCACTACTGGGGCGGGTTGCGCAGCACCCGTGAACTCGCCGCGATCTGCCGCACGTTCGGGGTGGGGGTGTCCATGCACTCCAACACCCACCTCGGCATCAGCCTCGCCGCGATGACCCATGTCGCCGCCACGGTGCCCAATCTGCACCACGCCTGCGACTCGCACTACCCGTGGCAGACCGAGGACGTCATCACCCGCCGCCACGAGTTCCGCGGCGGCCGCCTGGCGGTGTCCGACGCCCCCGGCCTCGGCGTGGAGCTGGACCGGACGGCCCTGGAGACCCTGCACCGCCGCTGGCTCGACGACGACGGCGGCCTGCGCGACCGCGACGACGCCAAGGCCATGCGCCGGGCCGAGCCGGGCTGGGTCACCCCCTCCGTGCCGCGCTGGTGACCGCGGGCCTCAGGCCAGGCACTCCGGGACCCGGCCGCCGTTCAGCGCCGCCATGTCGGTGATGATCCGCACCAGGTCCAGCGGCGAGCCGTGCGGCAGCCCGTCCAGCTCCGCGTACGCGCGGTGCAGATTGGCGACCAGCCGCTCCGGCTCGCGCAGCGTCGCGAACTCGCCGGGATCGGCGGCCCGGGCGACCTCCAGCGGGCTCCGTCCCGCCTTGTGGCCGTCCGCCGCGAGCTCCGTGACGAAGCGCAGGTAGCCCTCCGTCGTGTCGTACACCGACGGGTCGCAGACCTGCCCGTGGCCCGGTACGACGACCTCGGCGTCCAGCGACCGCAGCAGGTCGAGCCCGCGCAGCGAACCCGCCAGCGAGCCCATCGGGACGAAGGGCGCGCCGCCGTTGAACACCAGGTCGCCGGTGAAGACCACGCGCGGGCCGGGCAGCCACACGACCGTGTCGCCGAGCGTGTGGGCGACCCCGGGGTGCAGCAGCCGCACCTCCTCGTCGCCGACGTGCAGGGTCAGCTGCTCCTCGTAGGTGACGGTGGCGGGCGTGACGGGCACCTCGCCGTAGTCCACGTCCGGCCAGATGGCGTGCAGTTGGTGCCCGGCGGCCAGCTGCTCCTTGACGCACGCCGTGTGGCCGACGATCCGGGCGCCCGGGGTGAAGACGCTGTTCCCGTTCGTGTGGTCGCCGTGGTGGTGGGTGTTGACCACGTACGCGGGCTGCGGCACCCCCGCGGCGGTCAGCGCGTCGCGCAGCAGCAGGGCGCGCCGCTCGGTCGCGGCGGTGTCCACCAGCAGGGTCGTGCGGCCGTCGCTGACGAATCCGGCGTTGTTCAGGCACCAGCCGCCGTCCGGCTGGACGTAGGCGTGCACGCCCGGCGCGAGCCGGGAGGTGTACGGAGCATCGGTGGACGACGGTGACGACATGGCTGTGCCCTTCCCTGGTGGACCGCAAGGAACCTAACAGGGAAGGGCGCAGGTCAGACGAGGCGGCCCCGCTTTGCCGGAGGGCTACAGGATCAGCGACGGCAGCAGGACGAAGACGATCGCGACCACCGGGACGACGGTCTCCATCGCCGACCAGGACTTGAGGGTCTTCGGACGCTCATCCCGAGGTACTCCTTGACCAGCCAGAACCCGGCGTCGTTGACGTGCGAGAAGAACAGCGACCCGGCGCCGACGGCCAGTACCGGCAGCGCCGCGTGGGTGGCGGTCGTGCCCTCGGCGAGCGGTGCGACCAGGCCCGCGGCGAAGCTCGTCGCCACCGTGGCGGAGCCGGTGGCCACCCGGATCAGGACGGCGATCAGCCAGGCCGGCAGCAGCGGCGAGATGTGCCGGCCGTCCGACCGGTCGAGGATCATGTTGCGGCGTCGGCATCGATGAGGGTCGGCTCGAAGCCGCCGCCCGCCGGTGGGGGGATGTGGAGTGCGGGGTGGGGGGTGCGGTGGGGGAAGGGCTCAGCGGGGGAGTGCCGCCAGGGCCCGGTCGGTGATCTGCTGGGGGCCGCCGTCGATCACCACGACCGCTCCGGTCTCGTCCGGGCCGAGCGGTTCCAGCGCCTCGAACTGCGAGTGCAGCAGCCCGGCCGGCATGAAGTGCTGCATCCGCGCGGCGAGGCGGGACGCGATCAGCTCCTCGGAGCCGTCGAGGTGGAGGAAGAAGAGGCCGGGACCGTCCTTGCGCAGCCGGTCGCGGTAGCGGCGGCGCAGCGCGGAGCAGCTGACCACGCCGCCGGCTTCACCGCGCCCGGCGATCCAGGCCGCGATCGCGTCCAGCCAGGGTGCGCGGTCCTCGTCGTTCAGCGGCTGCCCCGCGGACATCTTGGCGATGTTGGCCGGCGGATGGAAGTCGTCGGCCTCGGCGTAGGGGACGCCGAGCCGCTCGGCGAGCAGTCCGCCGACGGTGGACTTGCCCGATCCGGAGACCCCCATGACCACCACCAGGGGGAGACGTGGGCCGTCCGGGCCGTTGTCCGTCATCGCTGGTACCTCCTCGTCCGGGTGATGGCCCTCAGGAAACGCCATAGGTACTACTTATTCAAGAGGGCGAAACTGAATCGTCATACGAATCATCCCGCATAGGCTGTCGCCATGGATCGGCAGGGAGAGAACGGCGGCCTGCACGCCCGGGTCCTGGCGGAACTCGGCCCCGCCATCGCCTCCGGCGTCCACCCGCCCGGCACGGTGCTGCGCATCGACGAGCTCGAGCGCGACTTCGGCGTCTCCCGCACCGTCGTCCGCGAGGCCGTCCGTGTGCTGGAGGCCATGCACCTGGTCGAGACCCGGCGCCGGGTCGGCATCACGGTGCGCCGCACGGAGGAGTGGAACGTCTTCGACCCCGCCGTCATCCGCTGGCGGCTGGCCGGCGCCGACCGGCCCCGACAGCTGCGCTCGCTGACCATGCTGCGCGCCGCCGTCGAGCCGGTCGCCGCAGGGCTCGCGGCGGTGGCCGCCACCCCGGCCCAGTGCCGCGAACTCACCGTCCTCGCCGCCGAGATGGCGGCGGCCGGCCGGGCGGCGGACCTGGACGAGTACCTCGTGCACGACATCGCGTTCCACCGCGTGATGCTCCGGGCCTCGGGCAACGAGATGTTCGCCCGGCTCGGCGACGTGGTCGCCGAGGTCCTGGCCGGCCGCACCGAGCACCACCTGATGTTCAGCGCCCCCGACCCGGAGGCGGTCACCCTCCACGTCCGGGTCGCCGAGGCCGTCCGCTCCCGGGACGCCGCAGCCGCCGAGCGGCTGATGCGGGAGATCTGCGTCGGCGCCATGCGTGAACTGGACATCCTGGCGCCCTGACACCGCCCGGCCGCCGGGGCCGCGGTCAGCCCGTGGGCCCGGCGTGACGCAGGATCGTGTCGACGGTCTCCTCCGGGGTCTGCTCGCCGGTGTCCAGCCACAGTCCGATCCTGGGCGTGCCCGAGCGCAGCGCATGGTCCAGCCGGGCGGGCGTCACGACGGAGTCGTAGACCCGCTTGGCGCGAGCGGCCTCCCGCGCGGCGACCGCCCTGGGAGGCGGGACGAGGACGACGACGTGCAGCGGCCTGGTGCGCAGCAGCGCGATCGTGCGCGGCAGTTCGTCGCCGAGGATCACGTCCTGGAGCACGGGTGTGAATCCGGCCGCGGCGTACCCGTCGGCGCTCGCCGCGGCCAGGAGGTGCCGCAGCCGCATCTGCCGCAGCGTCTCCTCGCCGGGACCCTCGTCGTCGTGTTCCACGGGCACCGGCTCCGCACGGCCGCCCACGATCATCCGCCGGAAGGCGTCCCCGCGGATGTGCGCCGACCTCGGCAGCCGCTCGGCGAGTGCCTGCGCCACGGTGGACTTGCCCGATGCCGGGATGCCCGTGATCAGGAACATGCCTCGCACCGCCGCGGCCCCCGGCGACCGGCGGGCCGTCTGTCACGCATCCGATGACGGATCGTCATCAGGCCTTCCTCTCAAGGACATTGATGTGTCAGGGGCGAATCTACGGTCGTGCGCGGGGGCAGCGGAATCCCTGGTACCGGACGACCGGAAATCCAGATGACCGGCCGGGCCGGGGCGTGGTCGACTGGGGGCCATGACCTCCCCGCCGGGCACGCGTCCCGTCCCGCCGCAGCCGTACCGCTGGACGCTGTCGCGCGCCCGCGACGGACGCCGCCCGGACCGCCTCGGCGCGCTCGCCGGCGGGGCCGAACCGCCCCGGCTCTGGTTCCTGCCCGAGTTGACGGACTGCGCGGGCAAGGTGCTCGCCCGCTCCGGCGGGGCCGACCTGTGCTTCGTGGGGCGTTCCCTGGACAGCATGTACGACCTGCTCGGCGGCGCCTTCGAGGGTTCCTCCTGGGACGGGAGGCTGCTGCGCCTCCCACTGTCGCTGCGGCTGTCCCGCGCGGGCCGGGGCACGGCGCACACCCGCCGGCTGCGGGAGCACCTGGCGGCCGCCGGGCTCGCCCCGTACGACCTGGCCCGCCGCACGCGGCCGCTCGCGCTCGTCGACGTCGTGCACGGGGGCACGACGTACGACGTGCTGCACGGCGCGCTGGCCGGGTGGGCGGCCGAGAGCCGAGAGCCCTGGCCGGTGATCCGCCGCAAGCTGCGCTTCGTCGGCGTGACGATCCGGGAGCGGACCAGCCCGAACACCTGGCGCTGGCAGCAGCACACCGACGGCGGCTGGGCCCGTGCCCTGCCGGCCGGGCACGCCGCGAGCGTGTCTCTGGACGGCCGGGTCTGGGCCTACCTCGGCAACGACCAGGACAAGCTGCAACCCTGCTTCCCGCCGCTGCGGTGGTTCGACGAGTGGGCCGCCGAGCCCTGGCACCGCCCGGGGCTGCCGGTGGCCCTGGCCGAGTCGCTCGCGCTGGTCGAGGCGGGCCGCGGCCGCGCCGTGCGCGAGGCCCTGATCCGGGTCATCGGCGCCGAGCCCGGTTTCGCCGACCGGAACGTCCGGGCGCTGGTCGCGCCGCTGCGGCGTCAGCCGCGGGCGCGGTCCTCCATGACCGGGCGCAGCCGCTCCAGGAGGCCGTAGAGCGTCTCCCGCTCCACGGCGTCGAGGACGTCGAGGGCGCCGTGGGTGGCCTGCATCTCGTCGCGCACCCGGCGCATCGTCTCGCGGCCCAGATCGGTGGCGACCACGTTCTTCACCCGGCGGTCGGCCGGGCTCACCTCGCGGCGCACGAACCCGTGGGCCTCGAGGCGGTCGACGATGCCGGTGATGTTGGACGCGTCGCACACCAGCCGCTCGGCGAGACCGCGCATGGGGACCGGGCCGTGCAATTGGGAGAGCACCTTCGCCTGCATGGACGTCAGCCCGTGCCGTGCCGCCGCGGCGGCGAAGTCCTGCCACTGGGCGGTACCGATGACCGCGAGCAGCTCCAGCAGCTGGATCTTGGAGGGCGGGGTCACGTTCGGCGAAGTCGGGGCGGTCGGGGCGTTCCGGGCGCTCATGCAGCGAGTGTACTCAGATACTTGACATTGTGAACCATTTGTTCGACGGCCCCCGGGCCTGAGGAGCACGCCGGCGCCGGACCCGCTCAAAGGAACAGCAGCGCCGACCCGAGGAGGACCAGGACCAGGACGCACAGCACGGCCCCGGCCGCCCACGGCCCGGTCAGCACCGGGGGCCGGACGTCGTCCAGCACGGCGATCCTGCGCTGCGCGACCGCGGTGAAGGCCAGCCACATCAGCGCGCAGAGCGCCACCCCGCCGATCGCGCCCGGCGACACCCCGTGCAGCAGCGCCTCACGCCCGGCCAGCAACGCCGCCACCGCGAAGGAGAGGGTCGTCCGCCGCCACGCCAGCCGGGTCCGTTCCGGCTGGAGCCCGGGATCGCGCGGCAGGGCGCCACCGGCGTCCATCAGCCGGCCCGCCCGAGCACGGCGGTGAGCAGCAGCGCCACCGCCATCGCGGCCACCACCACCGCCAGCAGCGCCGGGAACCGCGACACCGGCAGGTCATCCCCGCGCCGCATCGCCCGCTCGCAGCGCACCCAGTGGTTGACCGCCCGCACCGCGCACATCGCCCCGCCGACCACCAGCACGACGGCCAGCGTCACCCGGACCGGACGCTGCAGGTTCCGCAGGAACTGGTCCACGGCGAAGCCACCGCCCACCAGCGCCAGCGCCGTGCGCAGCCAGGCCAGGAAGGTCCGCTCGTTCGCCAGCGAGAAGCGGTAGTCGGGCGTCGGGCCCTCCGTCCGCACCCGTTCCGGGGCGAACCACAGGCCGACCGCCCGCGCGGTTTTCCGGACAGCGTCGATCACACGCTTCACCCTACCCACGCCGGGACAACCCCCGGCGTCCACGGGCTGCCGCCCGGGGGAGGGGTGCGTGACGTCCGCGGGCGTGGCACCGTACGGAGATCACCGGGGACGGCACGGCGGAGGCGCTGCGTGGACGGCAAGGACGGCAAGGACGGCAGGGACAGCATGGACGGAGCGCCGCGTTCGGCGGACGAGCTGCTGGACATCGTGGACGAGCAGGACCGGGTCGTCGGCCGGGCCACCCGCGGCGAGGCGACCGCCCGCGGACTACGGCACCGGTGCGTGTTCATCCTGGCCAGGGACGCCGGCGACCGGGTGTTCGTGCACCGCAGGACGGCGCAGAAGCTGGTGTTCCCCTCCCTGTACGACATGTTCGTCGGCGGTGTCGTCGGCGCGGGCGAGGCGTACGACGACGCGGCTCTGCGCGAGGCCGAGGAGGAACTCGGCGTCAGCGGGCTGCCGCGCCCGACCCCGTTGTTCGGCTTCCTGTACGAGGGGACCGGCGCGGCCGCCGGCCACACCTGGTGGTCCCGGGTCTACGAGGTGCGCTGCGACCTGGCGGTCGCGCCGCAGGTGGAGGAGGTGGCCTGGCACGCCTTCCTCACCGAGCGGGAACTGGAGGACCAACTGCCCCGCCGCGCGTGGGTCCCCGACGGACTGGAGGCCTACCACCGGCTGCTCACCTGGCGCCGCACCGCGCGCTGACCACCGCGTCGCGGCGTGTGCCGCCCCGGCTCTTCTGCTCCGCGGGGCACGGCCGGTAGCGTGCCGCTCGCGCGCCCCGGTGTTCCGTTCGCGCCACGACGGGGCCTGTGCGAGCGTGGCCGGAGGCGTATCCGTACATGCCGCGGGTAGGAAATCGGGCCCGAACGGTCTCACGGGAGGCGAGTGATGAACCGACCCAGGATCCTGGTCGTCGGCGGTGGCTTCGCGGGCATGGAGTGCGCGCACCGTCTGGAACGCCGGCTGGCGCCGGACGAGGCCGACATCAGCCTGGTGACGCCATGGAGCCACCAGCTCTATCTGCCCCTGCTGCCGCACGTGGCCGCCGGTGTCCTCACCCCGCAGGCCGTCGCGGTCCCGCTGCGCCGCATGCTGCACCGCACCACGGTGATTCCCGGGCGGGCGATCGGCGTGGACCCGGCGGCCAAGGCGGTGGTGGTCAAGAAGATCACCGACGAGGAGCTCGTGGAGCAGTACGACTACCTCGTCCTGGCCCCCGGCAGCGTCACCCGCACCTTCGACATCCCAGGACTCACCGAGTACGGCCGGGGCATGAAGACCCTCGCCGAGGCGGCGTACATCCGCGACCATGTCATCGCCCAGCTGGACCTGGCCTCCGCCACCACCGACCGGGCCGAGCGCGAGTCCCGGCTGCAGTTCGTGGTGGTGGGCGGCGGCTACGCGGGCACCGAGACCGCCGCCGTCCTGCAGCGGCTCACCACGGCCGCCGCCAAGCGCTACCCGCGCCTGGACCCGACGCTCATCAAGTGGCACCTGATCGACATCGCCCCCCGCCTGATGCCCGAGCTCGGCGAGAAGCTCGGCCTGAAG
Organism: Streptomyces sp. RLA123; assembly: GCF_056270165.1. Classification (NCBI taxonomy): domain Bacteria; kingdom Bacillati; phylum Actinomycetota; class Actinomycetes; order Kitasatosporales; family Streptomycetaceae; genus Streptomyces; species Streptomyces sp. RLA123. Next base: position 6,250,283 of record NZ_JBWDOR010000003.1, read on the forward strand.
GCGCTGCAGATCATGCGGGAGCGCGGGGTCGACGTGTCGCTGGGCGTGTCCGTCGCCGAGGTCACGCCCGACACCGTCACCTTCACCGACGGCCGCAAACTCCCCTGCCGCACCCTGATCTGGACCGCGGGCGTGGTCTCCAGCCCACTGGTGACCACGCTCGGCACCGAGACCGTCAAGGGCCGTCTCGTCACGGACGCCGAGATGCGCATCCCCGGCGCCGACGGCGTGTTCGCCCTCGGCGACTCCGCGGCGGTCCCGGACCTCGTGACCGGCGGCGGCGCCGTGTGCCCGCCCACCGCCCAGCACGCCATGCGGCAGGGCAAGGCCGTCGCCGAGAACGTGGTCGCCGCCCTGCGCGGCCGCCCCCTGGAGCCGTACCGGCACAAGGACCTCGGGCTCGTCGTGGACCTCGGCGGCATCGAGGCGGTCTCCAAACCGCTCGGTATCCCGCTCAGCGGGCTGCCCGCGCAGATCGTGGCCCGCGGCTACCACCTCGGCGCGCTGCGCACCTTCCCCGCGCGCTTCCGGGCCGCCGCCGGCTGGTTCCTCAACGCCGTCGCCGGCGACGACTTCGTACGCACCGGCTTCCAGGCACGCAGGCCGGCGGCCCTGAAGGACTTCGAGGTCACCGACATCTACCTCTCGCCGGAGGAGATCCGCCGCCACGTGGACTCCCTGCGCGCGACCGCAGCCTGACCCCGGCGGCCCCGCCCCGCGCACCACCGCGTCACCACATCTGAAGACCGACACCGCCGACGGCGAGGGACATGACCCAGCGACGAGACACCCTGCGGATCGCCAACTGCTCCGGCTTCTACGGGGACCGCCTCGCGGCCGCCCGTGAGATGGTTCAGGGCGGCCCCATCGACGTGCTGACCGGCGACTATCTCGCCGAACTCACGATGCTGCTGCTGTGGAAGGCCCGGCAGCGGGACCCGGCCGCCGGGTACGCGGTCTCGTTCCTCGCCCAGATGGGCGACGTCCTCGGCACCTGCCTGGAGCGCGGCATCAAGGTCGTCGTCAACGCGGGCGGGCTCAACCCGGCCGGGCTCGCGGCCAAACTCGGCGAACTGGCCGCGCTCGCCGGGCTGAGCCCGTCGGTGGCGTATGTCGAGGGCGACGACCTCATCGAGCGGCTGCCCGAACTCCAGGCGCAGGGGCACCCCTTCGCGCACCTCGCCACCGGCCGCACCCTCGCCGACGCCGGCGTGCGGCCCGTCACCGCCAACGCCTACCTGGGCGCGTGGGGCATCGCGGAGGCGCTGCGCGCCGGGGCCGACGTGGTGATCTGCGGACGCGTCACGGACGCCTCCCTGGTGGTCGGTCCCGCGGCATGGGCCTTCGACTGGGCGCCCGACGACTGGGACCGCCTCGCGGGAGCCGTCACCGCGGGGCACATCATCGAGTGCGGTGCCCAGGCGACCGGCGGCAACTACTCGTTCTTCACCGAGATCGAGCGCCCCGTGCACCCCGGCTTCCCCATCGCCGAGATGCGACCCGACGGGTCCGCCGTCATCACCAAGCACGAGGGCACCGCCGGCGCCGTCACGGTCGAGACCGTCACCGCCCAGCTGCTGTACGAGATCGACCGGCCCTCCTATCTCAACCCGGACGTCGTCACCCGCTTCGACACCGTCACCCTCGAACAACTCGGCCCGGACCGGGTACTGGTCAGCGGCGCCCGCGGTGAGCCCGCCCCCGACACCCTCAAGGTGTGCGTCAACCACCACGGCGGCTACCGCAACACCGCGACCTTCGTGCTGACCGGTCCCGACATCGAGGCCAAGGCCCGGTTCGCCGAGGCGTCACTGCTGGACGCCACCGGCGGGCCCGGGCGGTTCGGGAGCTACGACGTCCGCCTGGAGCCGACCGCGTCCGGCGCCCGGCTCACCCTGACCGTCAAGGACGCCGACAAGGACAAGGCCGGCCGCGCGCTGTTCTCCGCCGTGGTCGGCACCGGCCTGTCGACGGCACCCGGCCTGCACATGGAGCACTTCTCGCCGAAGGCCACCGAGTACGGCGTGCACTGGCCCGCCCTGGTCCCGGCCGACGTGGTCCGGCACGAGGTCGTGCTCCAGGACGGCACGCGGGTCCCCGTGCCGCGCTCCCCGGCGTCCGCCGCCGTGCCCGTGCCCGTGCCTGTGCCCGTCGCCGTCCCCGCGCCGGGCGGGCCCACCGTGCGCGCCCCCCTGGGCCTGGTCGTCGGCGCCCGCTCCGGTGACAAGGGCGGCGACGCCAACGTCGGCCTGTGGGCCCGCAGCGACGCCGCGTATGCCTGGCTGCGGGACTGGCTCGACGTCGAACGGCTCCGCGAGCTCGTGCCGGAGGCCGCAAAGCTCCGCGTGAGCCGCTGGGAACTGGCCAATCTGCGCGCGCTCAACTTCGTCGTCCACGGCCTGCTCGGCGAGGGCGTCGCCGCGTCCACCCGTCCCGACCCGCAGGCCAAGGGGCTCGGGGAGCAACTGCGCGGCCTGGAGGCCGACATCCCCGCCGCGCTGCTCCCGGCGCCACGCACCGAGGCCTGACCACCCCATGAGCAATCTCGACGTACGTCCCCTGCCCGCCGCCCGCGGCGGACGCGAGGACGATTCCGCCGCCCCCGTGCACGACCTGCTGACCGGCCGCGTCGTCCCCCTCGGCGAGAGCAGCGAGGTGCGCCGCCTGCTGCCCAACCTGGGCCGCCGCACGGTCGGCGCCTGGTGCTTCGTCGACCACTACGGGCCGACGACATCGCCGCGAGCCCGGTACGCAGGTGCCTCGCCGGCGCTGCACTGGGGTGGGTGAACAGGTCTGCCGCCAAAGGGCGTTCCTCATTCGGCCGGACGGGTGAAGCGACCACCGGCCACCTCCGGGACCGGCGGCCGAACCCCGTTCGGCCGCGTCACCGACGTCGCCGAACACACCGCACGCGGGCTCCCGGGCCCCGGGTGCGGTGCCTCAGACCCGGAAGACCGAGCCGACGAACTCCGTCAGCAGCCGCTCCTTGAGGCGGCCCGGCAGGGCGTCGAGCAGCATCAGCACGGGGGCCATCCGGCGCGGCAGTCCCGATCCGCCTCCGAGGCCCGCGAAGGCCAGTACCCCCTCGACCTCCTCCGGCCCGAGGGTGTCCGGGTCGAGCCCGGCCGCGAACTGCGCGAGCGCCGGGTCCACGGCCACCGGCGCCAGGGCCCGTGCCGCCTCGAGGGCCGCGTCCAGGTCGGCGAGCAGGTCGTCCACCAGCCCGGCCGACGCGGGGGTCAGGGTGAGGTGCAGATTCGGCGGCAGCCCGTCGAAGGACAGCTGGGGCTGGAGGTACCAGCCGCGTTCGCGCATCTCGTCGGCGAGGTGCAGCAGCAGGCTCAGATCGGGCGTGCCGTCCGGCCCGAGCAGCGTGAACGCGACCAGTGCGGCCCCCGGGTCGCCCAGCACCCGTACGCCCTCCACGGCGCGCAGCCCCGGCAGCAGCCGGCCGGCCGCCTCCGCGGTCCGCTCGGCGAGCTCCCGGTAGCCGTCCCCGCCGATGTACCGCAGCACCGCCCACGCCTGGGCCAGCAGCCCGGCCGACTTGGTGCCCTGCACCGTCGGGTTGACCACCGGGTAGCCCGGCCAGCCCGCGTGCGCGAAGTACTGGTGGCGGCGCAGCTCCGCGTCCCGGTACAGCACCACGGAGGCGCCCTTGTCGGCGTAGCCGTACTTGTGGAGGTCCACCGACAGTGAGGTCACCCCGGGCACCGACAGGTCGAACGGCGGTATCTCCCGCCCGGCCCGCCGCAGATGGGGCAGCAGCCAGCCGCCGATACAGGCGTCCACGTGGCAGAGCACCCCGCGCGCGGCCGCCGCGGCGGCGATCTCCGGTACGGGGTCGATCACCCCGTGCGCGTACGAGGGCGCTGAGGCGACGACGAGCGCGGTACGGCCGGTGATCGCGGCCGCCATGGCCGCCGCGTCGGCCCGCAGGCTCTCCCGGTCCACGGGGACGGTCACCGTCTCCAGGCCCAGGTAGGAGGCGGCCTTGTGGAAGGCGGCGTGCGCGGTCGAGGGCAGCAGGAGCTGGGGCTCCGTCATCCCGCGCGCGGCGCGGGCGTGGTCGCGGGCGGTCTTCACGGCCAGCAGGATCGACTCGGTGCCGCCGCTGGTGAAGCTGCCCTGCGCGCCGGGCGTGCCGAGCAGCGCCACGGCCGCGGCCACGACGTCGTTCTCCAGGCGGGCCACACTGGGGAAGACCGTCATGTCCAGTCCGTTGACGCCCGCGAACTCCGTGTACGCGGCGGCGGCGAGCTCGTCCACCCCGGCCCGCCCGGAGTCGTAGACGTAGGCGAAGGTGCGCCCGCCGCGGGTCGGGGCGTCCTGCGCGCGCAGACCCCGCAGTTCGGCCAGCACCTCACCGCCCGGACGGCCGGGCGGCAGGGCGGGGGAGGGAACGGGCTCAGTGGGCATGGTCGTTCCTGTCCTCGGACGGTTTGGTACGAACGGGGCCGGGGCCTGAGCCGGACGGGGCAGCCGCGGGGACCGGGACGTCCTCCCGGTAGCGGTGCAGCAGCCACAGACTCGCCGCGGCGAGCACGGCGGGCAGCAGGCTCATGCCGGACGTGATGCCGGCCAGTGCGGCGCCGGGCTGATCGGCGTGATGGGCGGCGTCGGAGGAACGGAAGCCGGTCACCGCCAGGACCAGGGCGAAGATCCCGGCGCCAAGGGCGAGCGCCAGGGTCTCGGCGGCGGTCCACAGACCCGTGAAGGTCGCGGCCCGGCGCCGCCCGGTCCGCGCCGCGTCGGCGGCCAGGGTGTCGGCGAGCATCGTCAGCGGCAGCAACTGAAGCCCCGCGTAGGCGATCCCCACGGCCGCCACCGCCGGGTAGCCCAGCGCCGGGCCCGCGAACGGGGTCAGCGCGAGCAGCGCGGCCGCGGCGACGAACAGCGACGAGGCGCACCACTGGGCGTACTTCGGGCCGCGTGCCCGGGCCAGCCGGTTCCACAGCGGCATCACCAGCACCAACGGGCCGATCATGCAGGCGAACAGCGGGGTGACGGCGTCCGCGGCGCCGAGGGTGTACGTGGCGAAGTACTGCACCCCGGCCAGCATGATCCCGACGGCGAGCGCCTGGAGCGTCCACATGCCCACCAGGAAGAGGAAGGCCGGGTTCTCCCGGGCGGCCGCCAACTGCGCCTTCAGGGAAGGCTCCGCCTCACTGCGGGCGACGGAAGGGGCCCGCCGGGTGAAGTGCCAGGCCCCGAGCGTCCCGGCCAGGAGCAGCAGCGCCACGACGCCGCCCATCAGCCGGTAGCTCCCGGGGGTGTCGCCCCTGCCGTGCGCGATCGCGGGGGCCACCGCGCCCGACAGCAGGATCGCCACCCCCAGGAACCCCACCCGCCAGCCCAGCACGCGGGCCCGTTCGCCGGTGTCCTCGGTCATCTCGGCGGGCATCGTCACGTATGGGACCTGGAAGACCGCGTAGGCGGTCGCGGCCAGCAGGAAGACCACGGCCACGTAGCCGGCCGCCGCCGCGCCCCGCAGCGGCGGCGCCGCGAAGACCAGCGCGAACAGTGGCGGCAGAGTCAGCGCGCCGGCCAGCAGGAACGGCCGCCGTGACCCCCCTTGCAGGCGGCTGCGGTCGGCGGCGGCCCCCACCAGCGGGTTGATCAGCACGTCCCACGCCTTGGGGAGGAACACCGCCGCGCCCGCCACGGCCGCCGGAACGGCCAGCACGTTCGTCAGGTAGTAGAGCAGGATCAGCCCCGGCACCGTGCCGAACGCGCCCGTGCCCAGCGACCCCAGGCCGTACCCGATGCGCACTTCACGCGGCAGCGGCACGGCGGGCGCGCGGCCGGGGTCCCCGGAAGGGGTGCGGGGCGGCGTCTCGGGCATGGGTTTCCTGCGGGCCGGGGTGCGGGCGGCGGAGCGACAGGGTCAGGAGATCACAACGGCCCGGCGCACCGACAGATCCGGGAACGGGCCAATTCCCGTCCGCCCACCGGCCGCTTCCCGCTACGCCCGCGCGGCCGCCACCCGGCCGGCGACCTCGCCGAAGCCGATCCGCGTTCCGTCCGGTCCGGGAGCGGTCGCCGTGATCACGACCTCGTCGCCGTCCTCCAGGAACGTCCGCCGCGTCCCGTCGGCGAGCACCAGCGGCTCCTCGCCGTTCCACGTCAGCTCGATGAGCGCGCCGCGCTGCGCCCGCTCGGGCCCGCTGACGGTGCCGGAGGCGAAGAGGTCCCCGGCCCGCAACGAGGCGCCGTTCACCGTCATGTGGGCGAGCATCTGCGCGTACGTCCAGTACATCGTGGCGAACGGCGGCCGGGAGACCACCTCCCCGCGCAGCCGCACCTCCAGCGCGATGTCCAGGCCGCGCGGCGGAACGGAATCGTCCTGGTCGTCGAGGTAGGGCAGCAGCGCCGCATCGCGGGCCGGCGGGGCGACGCGGGCCGCGGCGAGCGCGTCGAGGGGGACGATCCACGGCGAGACGGAGGTCGCGAAGGACTTGCCGAGGAACGGGCCCAGCGGCACGTACTCCCACGCCTGGATGTCACGGGCGGACCAGTCGTTGACCAGGCAGACGCCGAAGACATGGTCCTCCGCGTCGGCGAGCGCCACCGGCGAGCCCTGCGCGGTCGGGCCCCCGACGATGAAGCCGATCTCCGCCTCGACGTCCAGCCGCCGCGACGGCCCGAAGTCGGGGAGGGACTCGCCCGGCGCCCGCCGCTGGCCGCTCGGCCGTACGACGGGCGTGCCGGAGACCACCACCGTGCCGCTGCGGCCGTGGTAACCGATCGGCAGGTGCTTCCAGTTGGGCGGCAGCGCCGCGCCGTCGGGCCGGAAGATCCGGCCGACGTTGGTGGCGTGGTTCTCGGAGGCGTAGAAGTCGACGTAGTCCGCCACCTCGAACGGCAGGTGCAGCGTGACCGCCGGTCGCGGCAGCAGGTGCGGCTCGACCGCCGGGCGGTGCGCCGGGTCGGTCAGCCAGGCGGTGAGCAGCGCACGGACCGCCGTCCAGGCGGGCCGGCCCGCCGCCAGCAGCGCGTTGAGCGACGGCGCCGCCAGCAGCGCCGCCGCGGCGTGTGCCGGCTCGTCCGCGGCCACCGCCCCCGCGTCGAGCACGTACTCCCCGACGGCCACGCCGATCCGCCGCTCGCCCGGCCGGTCCGCGGTGGTGAACACCCCGTACGGCAGGTTGTGCACACCGAAGGGGGAGTCGTCCGGCACGGCGACCCAGGTAGGGGCGGCCATGGCACCTCCATACGCGTCAGCGCCGCGCCTCCTCGCGCGGTCGGCCCACCCTAGCGTCCAGCGTGGCTGAGACCGCCGGACGGCTCGCATCGGTAGTGTCGCAAAAGCCGCACTTGTCGCGAAAGGTGCGTCGCGACGAGAGGGGAAGGCGATCTCCGGGACCGCGAACCAGCCGCAGGAAGCCGACCAGTTGCGGGCCCTGCTGCGTCAGCCGCACTACCGCAGGACGCTGTTGTCCTCCGCCGTGCTCGGCATCCCGGTGTCCTTCCTCGCGTTCTGGTTCCTCGTCGGCCTCCACGAACTGGAGAAGCTGGTCTGGCAGGAGTGGCCGCGGCACCTCGGCCACGACCAGCCGCCCTGGTGGTGGCCGCTCCCGCTGCTGGCGATCGCCGGTCTGGCCGTCGGCCTGGTCGCGAAGCGCCTCCCGGGCGGCGGCGGCCACATCCCGGCGTCGGGGCTGCACTCCGGCGGGGCCGGCGCGGCGGCGGTGCCCGGGGTCGTCCTGGCGGCCGTGGCGAGCCTGCCGCTGGGCGCCGTCCTCGGCCCCGAGGCGCCGCTGATCGCGTTCGGCGGCGGCATCGCGCTGGTCTTCCGCACCATGGTCCGCGCATCCCCCACTCCCACCGGCACCGTGCTGCTGGGCGCGGCCGGTGCCGCGGCCGCCATCGCGACGATCTTCGGCAGTCCGCTCGTGGCGGCGGTGCTGCTGATGGAAGTCGCGGGCGTCGGCGGTCCGCAGCTGTTCGCCGTCATGCTGCCCGCCCTGCTGTCCAGCGGGGTCGGCGACCTCGTCTTCACCGGGTTCGGCCGCTGGACCGGTCTCAAGACCGGCGGCCTGGAGATCGGCCTGCCGAAGCCGTCCGCACTGGACACCGGCGACGTCGTGTGGGGCGTCCTCATGGGCCTGGTCGTGGGGGTCCTCGTCCACTGGATCGTCGTCGGCGGCCGGTACGCGGCGGTCCTCGTCTCCCGGCGCCCCCTGCGCAACACCGTCGCCTGCTCGGTGGCCGCGGGCGTCTGCGTGGCCGCCTACGCCCTGCTGACCGGGCGTTCACCGGCCGAGGCGGCGCTGTCCGGGCAGAGCACGCTGCCGCAGCTCGCCGCCGACCCCCACGCGTGGCCGGTCACCGCCCTGGTCGCCGTACTGGTCTTCAAGTCCCTGGCCTACGCCCTCTGCCTCGGCAGCCTGCGCGGCGGCCCGATCTTCCCCTCCCTCTTCCTCGGCGGGGCCTGCGGCGTGCTCCTGGCCCCGCTGCCGGGCTTCGGCCTCGTGCCCGCCATGGCCGCGGGGATGGCCGCCTCGTGCGCCGCGGCGATGCGGCTGCCCGTCAGCACGGTCGTACTCGTCGTCCTCCTGCTGGGCAACGCCGAGTCGGTGCCGGTGGTCGTACTGGCGGCGGTCGTCGCCTTCGTCACCACCGAACTGCTGCCCCAGGGACCGGACATCCCGTCGTTCGGCCGCGTCACGGACTGAGCGGGGAGCGGGGAGCGGGGAGGCAGCCCCCCGGCGTCAGGCGTCCCGCGCGGTGACCCGGCCGGTCCGCACGGCGTCCAGGAGTGCCTGGTGGTCGCGCTCGTTCTGGTCGGCGTACAGCTCGGCGAAGTCCGCCAGCGCCCGGTCGAAGACATCACCGCGGCCCAGGTAGGCGGCGATCGCGATCCGGTCCCCCGAGCGCGCGTGCGCGCGGGCCAGCGTGGCGCCGCACATCCGGCCGAAGATGCCCATCACCTGGGGCGACATCGTCTCGGCCACCACGATGCCCTTCCAGTCGCGCAACTGGCGCACATAGAAGTCCCGCCGGCGGCCGTCGATGCCGTGGACGCGTTCCCAGCCCAGGAAGATGTCGCTCGTCGCCTGCATCAGCCGCTGCCCGGCCACCACGCGCTCGCCCTGCGTCCGCTGCAGGCAGGCGCCCACATGCCGGGCCAGCACCGACTCGTCGGCCTCCTTGGCCTGGAGGAACAGCGGGTCCTCGTCGTCCTTGCCGAGCAGCAGGACGATCCAGCAGCGGGTCCCCACACTGCCCACCCCGACGACTTTGCGGGCGATGTCGGCGACCCGGTACTGCTCCAGCAGCGTGCGGCGGTCGGACTGCAGGGTGTGGCCGTAGCGCTCCATCAGCCGCGCCAGCTCGCGCTCCACCCCGGCGTCCCGGGTGTCCGGCAGATCGCGCAGCGGCGTCAGCAGCGGCGGGTCGGGCACGATGCGCCGCTCGCCGTCCACCACATGCGTGAGCTTGACGAACGCCTGGAGCGTGTCGTGCGAGCGGGCCCGCTCCTGCGAACGCTCCCAGCGCGCCCGGTCCCGCGAGCCGAGCAGAGGGGCGAACCGCTCCTGCAGCCGGTCCGCCTCGAAGTGGGTGTACCAGACGTCGAGATTGCCCATCCGGGCGAAGCGGCGCATGTGCTCGCGGTACCCCCCGACGGCGGCCAGGACGGTCGCCGCACGTTCCCTGGCGGAGAAGCCGGCCGCCCGGCCCGCGATGACGAGACTGGCGGCCAGGCGCTTGACGTCCCACTCCCACGGTCCGGGCAGCGTCTCGTCGAAGTCGTTGATGTCGAACATCAGCCGCCGCTCGGGCGAGGCGAGCAGCCGGAAGTTGAGCATGTGCGCGTCCCCGCACAACTGGGTGCGCAGCCCCGTCACCGGCGTGCCCGCGAGATCGGCCGCCATGACGGCGGCCGCGCCGCGGTAGAAGCGGAACGGCGACTCGGCCATCCGGCCGTACCGGATCGGCACGAGTTCGGGCACCCGGCGCGCGGACTGGTCCTCGATCACGTCGACGGGGTCGGTCCGGAGCGGCGAGGGCTCCCACTGCGCGTGACCCGACCGGGGCGTGGTCCGACGTGCGGCCCTGCCCAGCGCCGCACGCTCGTCCGGCGATAGGTGCTCCCGCTCGCCGGCCGCCGCGGCCGGCTCGTCCTGCCCGTCCGTCATGGCGCCGTCCCTAGTGGCTTCCGCCGACCACTGTGAAGCTCTTCCATGGGGCCTGGCCTGGTACGCCCGGGTCACTGGTCTGCGAGGACAGGTAGAACTGGCTGGTCCCCGTGGCGTTGTGGCAGTCCTCGCGGGTGTAGAGGATCACGTCGTTGACGGTGTTGTTGTCGATGGACTTCGCCCCGGGGGCCGTCAGCGGGTGGCACCCGTCGACCGAGGGGCTCTCGATCTGCTGCGCCTTGCCGTCGGTGGTCGTGTAGACCAGATTGCCCACGGCCTGATGGGTCATACCGGAGCACGCCGCGGTGCCGAGGAGCAGGAGCAGGGCGCCGGCGTGAAGGCCGGGCCGGCGGAGAGCGGCCATGGTGAGCGTCCTCGTCTGTACGGGGGACCGGTACTGAGGGCAACGCTGCCGCCTGCGCCGGCCCCTGTCACCCGCAGCGCGACCAGTCGGCTGAATCGACGGCGGTCCTACACCGCCGCGGGCCTGCGCCCCGGAGCGGTGCACAGGGCCCAGACGACGACGCCGTCGAGGAGGATCATCGCCAGTGCCCAGAAGGGGGTGTACGGCAGCCACATGAAGTTCGCCAGCAGCGCGAGGCCGACGATCGCCACGCCCGCCATGCGCGCCCACAGCGCGCCCCGCAGGAGCAGCAGTCCGATGAGGACGATCAGCACTCCGAGGACGAGATGGATCCAGCCCCAGGCGCTCAGGTCGAACTGGAACGTGTAGTTGCTGGTCACGACGAAGACGTTGTCCTTGGCGATCGCGGCGACGCCCTGGAGGATCGCCGAGATGCCACCGAAGATCATCAGGACGGCGGCGAAGACGATCCATCCGGAAGCCGCGGAGCCGTCCGTTCGTGGAGTGGCCATGGTGGGCTCCTTACTCTTCGGAACCAGCGTGCCACGGTCCGCAGCGGACGGCATGCGGAGCGCGTCGGGCCGGGCGAGGGCCCGGCCCGGGTGCCGTTCCGGGGCCCGGAAACGCCGAAGGGCGGCACCGCCGTACTCCGGCCGTACCGCCCACAGGCTTCACATGGTGTCCGAGGGGGGACTTGAACCCCCACGCCCGATAAAGGGCACTAGCACCTCAAGCTAGCGCGTCTGCCATTCCGCCACCCGGACAAGGTGTCTACCGCCCGGCGCTTGGGCCCGGCGACGTGGAAAACAATAGCAAACATCCGGGGCCCCTCGATCAACCCGGCCGCCGGGGCCCGCGTGACGGCCGCACGAAGGGGCCCGGGGGGCCTCGCGGCCCGGTGGGGGTGCGGGGGAGGATGGGGAGATCGACCAACGAAGGAGACAGCGTGAGCGAGTCGAGCCCGGCCGTCCGTACGACCACCGGCGAGGACGAGGTCGCCGGCCTCTGCCGTGACCTCATCCGGATCGACACCAGCAACTACGGCGACCACTCGGGCCCGGGCGAGCGGGCCGCCGCGGAGTACATCGCCGAGAAGCTCGCCGAGGTCGGCCTCGAGCCGCAGATCTTCGAGTCGCACCAGGGCAGGGCCTCCACCGTCGCCCGCATCGCCGGCGAGGACCCGTCGCGGCCGGCCCTGCTCATCCACGGCCACACCGACGTCGTGCCCGCCAACGCCGACGACTGGACCCACCACCCGTTCTCCGGCGAGATCGCCGACGGCTGCGTGTGGGGCCGCGGCGCGGTCGACATGAAGGACATGGACGCGATGACCCTGGCGGTCGTGCGCGACATGCTGCGCAGCGGGCGCCGCCCGCCGCGCGACATCGTGCTCGCCTTCCTCGCCGACGAGGAGGCCGGCGGCGTGTACGGGGCCCGCTACCTGGTCGACAAGCACCCGGAGCTCTTCGAGGGCGTCACGGAGGCGATCGGCGAGGTCGGCGGCTTCTCCTTCACGGTCAACGAGGACGTGCGGCTCTACCTGATCGAGACCGCCCAGAAGGGCATGCACTGGATGCGGCTCACCGTGGACGGCACCGCCGGCCACGGCTCCATGACCAACAACGACAACGCGATCACCGAGTTGTGCGAGGCGGTCGGCCGGCTCGGGCGGCACCAGTTCCCGGTGCGTGTCACCAAGTCCGTCCGCGGCTTCCTCGACGAACTGGGCGACGCCCTCGGGACCGATCTCGACCCCGAGGACATGGAGACGACGCTGGCCAGGCTGGGCGGCATCGCGAAGCTCATCGGGGCCACGCTCCGCAACACCGCCGCGCCGACCATGCTGGGCGCCGGCTACAAGGTCAACGTGATCCCCGGCCAGGCCACCGCGCACGTCGACGGTCGCTTCCTGCCCGGCTACGAGCGGGAGTTCCTGGCCGACGTGGACCGCATCCTCGGTCCCCGGGTCAGGCGTGAGGACGTGCACTCCGACAAGGCGCTGGAGACGACGTTCGACGGGGCGCTCGTGGAGGCCATGCGGGCCGCCCTGAAGGCCGAGGACCCGATCGCCCGCGCCGTGCCGTACTGCCTGTCCGGCGGGACCGACGCCAAGTCCTTCGACGACCTGGGCATCCGCTGCTTCGGCTTCGCGCCGCTCCAGTTGCCGCCCGACCTCGACTTCGCCGGAATGTTCCACGGCGTCGACGAGCGGGTACCGGTGGACGGTCTCAAGTTCGGAGTGCGGGTGCTCGACCGCTTCCTCGCGAGCAGTTGAAACGACTCGCCAATTATCGACATTTCCTGCCGCTTAGCCGAAAAGAGTGAATGAATCCCAGCGGCAGTAGCGCGCCTTGTGTCCACTCGTTGGTTCCTGTGCGGTCCGAAGTTGGGGCCGTTTTGCCAACGAGGAGGAAGAATGATCAAGAAGGTCGTCGCTGCTGCCGTGGTCACCGGTGGGCTCGTGGCTGCGGGTGCCGGCGTGGCCGTCGCCGACTCCGGCGCCCAGGGTGCCGCTGTCGGTTCCCCGGGCGTGCTGTCGGGCAACGTGATCCAGGTTCCGGTGAACATCCCGATCAACCTGTGCGGAAACACGATCAACGTCGTGGGCCTGCTGAACCCCGCCGTCGGCAACGTCTGCCTCAACAGCTGACATCGCTTCGGGCCTCTTCGAAGGCCCGATCCCGGCCGGCCCCGTGAAGCCCCGCGCGGGCTTCGGGGCCGCCCCGGCTGGGGGAGTGCCGGTATTCGTGTCCGGGGGGGTCATCCATTCCCCCGGCGGGTCATCGCCCGTCGGTTTCCGTATCCGGAAGAGCAAGGCAAGGAAATACAATGCGACAGGTTGCAAAGAAGGCGCTGATCACTGCGGTCGCGGCCGGCGGTGCGCTCGCCGTCACCGGCGGCATGGCCCACGCGGACTCCCACGCGTCCGGCGTGGCCGCCGGCTCGCCGGGCGTTCTGTCCGGGAACCTGATCCAGGTTCCGGTCAACATCCCGATCAACCTCTGCGGCAACACCATCAACGTGGTGGGCCTCCTCAACCCGGCGGCGGGCAACGTCTGCATCAACGGGTCCTTCGGGCACCGCGAGGTCCGCGTCTACAAGAAGGGCTTCCACAAGGAGGGCGGCTTCCGCAAGCCCATCGGTGGCGGCTACATCGACAAGGACGGCAAGTGACGTTGCTTAGGGCCTCGTTGACGGCCTGAAACCGGTCGGCCCCGGAAATGCCCTGTGCGCTTCCGGGGCCGACCCGGTGGGGGAGGCGACATTCTGACGTCCGGGGGGGCGACCATTCCCCCGGCGGGCATTGCCCGCCGGTTTCCGTATCTGGAAAAGCAAGGCAGGGACATTCCATGCGACAAGTCGCGAAAAAGGGGCTGCTCACCGCGGTCGCGACCGGCGGCGTGCTCGCCGTGACCGGCGGTATGGCCGCCTATGCGGACTCCAACGCGTCCGGCGTCGCCGCCGGCTCGCCGGGCGTTCTGTCCGGGAACGCGATCCAGGTTCCCGTGAACATCCCGGTGAACGTCTGCGGCAACACCATCAACGTGGTGGGCCTGCTCAACCCGGCGGCGGGCAACACCTGCGTCAACGGGTCCTTCGGGCACCGCGAGGTCCGCGTCTACAAGAAGGGCTTCCGCAAGCCCGTGGGCGGCGGCTACCGCGACAAGGACGGGTACGCCGACAAGGACGGCGGCGGCCGCGGCGGTTCCACCCGCGGTGTCGACTCCGCGTTCGGCGGCCGCGGCAACGACGGCGGCCACGGTTTCGGTGGCGGCGACCACGGACGCGGCTTCGGCGGCGGTTCCGGCGGCGACCGCGACGGGCGCGGCTTCGGGCACGGCGGTGCGTCGGCCCAGGCCGCCGCGGTCGGCTCGCCCGGCATCCTCTCCGGGAACGCCATTCAGGCGCCGGTGAACATCCCGGTCAACGCCTGCGGCAACTCCATCAACGTCATCGGCCTGCTCAACCCGGCGGTCGGCAACACGTGCGTGAACGCCGGCGGCGGCGGCTACTACGGCGGCGGCAAGGGCCACGGGCACCACCCGCGCCCGCACCGCCACATCCCGCGCGACAACAACGACTACCCGGAGCACAACTACCCGGAGCCGGCCGGCGTGCCGGGCGGTGGCGGCCCGAGCCTGGCCCAGACCGGTTCCGAGGACATCGGCACCGCGCTGCTCACCAGCGCCGGCCTGCTGCTCGGCGGTGCCGTGCTCTTCCGCCGCGCTCGCGCGGCGCGTCGCTGAACGCCTCCGTCTCCCCCGATGGGGCGGCATGTGAGGAAAGGGGCCCCGCTGGCGCGGGGCCCCGCTTCATGTGGCGTACGTCACCATGTGGCGCGGACCTGGCGGATGATTCTTCGGCGCAGCCGAACCCGGCGGCTGCCGTCCGGGTAGAGGCGGAGACGGTCCAACTCCCAGTGCCCGTACTCCGCATGGTCGGTCAGCAGCCGCTGGGCCTCCTTGCGGGAGACGCCCCGTGGCACGTACACATCTCTGAATTCGTATTCAGGCATCGCATCTATTGTGCGGGGAGCGCCCCAGTACGGATAGCGTCTTCCGCATGTCTGATGTCGCGCAGCCCACTGTTGCCGAGGTACGTGCCGCCGTCGAAGCGGTGAAGGCCGCTCTGGACCGCCACCTGGCCGCGGTCGAGCACCGCACCGGGGAGGACGATCCCGCGGTCTACCAGGCCTTCGAGGCCCTGGCCTCGGCGGCCGAGGCCTACGACGAGCTGCTCTACGACACCTATGACGAGGTCACCCCCTTCGAGGTGCCGCTCGGGGACACGCTGCCCGAGTACGACGGTCCCGAGCAGCCGGGCGCGATCAGCGTCCTGATCCGCCGCGACTACACCGTGGGCGATCCGCAGCGCCTGGTGCAGCAGGCGGAACGTGTTGCCGACACCGACGCCGGGCGCGAGGGCGGTACCGAAGTCGCGGCCGCGATCGGGGCCCTGTTCGGGGAGTACGAGCCCGACGAGATCGCCGAGCGGCACAAGGAGTTCGGCCTCGAGGAGGGCGACTCCACGGTCTGGGTGACCGCGGTGGAGGCGGCGGAACCGGGCGAGTGGCTGGCCACCCCCTTCGAGCACGCCGATCCGCGCCACCTCATCTGCCGGTTCGACGTCAGCGCGGTCTTCGACGACGAGAGCGACGTGCTCGGCGAGGACCGCAGCGAGGCGTGACGCGCTCCGCGCGGGGGCCCGGGCAAGCCCGGGCCCCCGTGCCGTGCGCTACTGCGCCGACGCCGCCTGCTCGCGCAGGATCTCGCGCAGCCGCGTGGTGCGATCCCGGGCCGGGATCTCGGCGACGGCGCGCGGGAGCGCCTGGTCCACGCCGTGGACGACGGACAGATGCCGCTCGCCCCGGCCGAAGGCGGTGTAGATCCAGGCGCGGGTCAGGGTCTGCGCCGCGTCCCCCGGCAGCACGACGACGGCGGCCGGCCAGCGGCGGCCGGCGGCCTGGTGGGCGGTGACCGCCCAGCCGTGGCGCACCTGGCCGGCGACGGCGTCGGGCGCGACGACGACGGCGGCACCGTCGCAGTCCACCCGCAGGCCCTCGTCACCGCCACCGGTGACGGTGCCGGGCACGGTCGCGCCGGGGACGCGGGTCAGGAGCACCCGGTCGCCGGGGTCGAAACCGCCGAAGCGGCCGGGGCCGGGATTCAGCCGTTCCTTGAGCGCCGCGTTGAGCACCCGGGTACCGGCGGCGCCGCCGTGCCCCGGGGTGATGACCTGGGTGCTCGCGGAGGGCACCCCGATGACCCGGGGCACGGAGTCCGCGACCAACTGCACCGTGCGGTGCACCGCCTCGCCGGGGTCGCGCACCGGGACGATGACGACCTCCTTCTCCGGCGCCTCGACCTGTGTGAGCTCACCGATGCCGATGCCCGAGACCAGTTCGCCGATCGGCCCCGGGTCCGGCGTGCGCGAGGCGACCTGCGGGCACACCTTGGCCGCCGCCAGGTCGGCGAAGACCCTCCCGGGGCCGGCGGACCACAGCGACCCCGGGTCTCCGGAGAGAACCAGGCGCGCACCGTCGGGAACGCCCTCGACGAGGGTGGCCGCGGCCTCCACGTCCAACTGCGGGGCGTCCAGGACCGCCAGCAGGTCCAGTGCCAGCGTCCCGTCCTCGTCCCGTCCGGGCCCCTCGTGGCCGGAGAGCAGGCCCGCGACGGTGGCCACCGCGTCCGCGTCCGCGCCCGCCTCGGCCAGCCGCCTGCGGCCGTCCTCGGTGGCCGCCGCGGCGTAGGCGCGCAGTCCGAGCGCCCGGGCGGCCGCCACCAGGGCGGCGGGTTCGGCACGGGCCTCCTCGGCGCCCTGGTGGATCACGAGCCCGCTTCCCGCGGCGGCGCGCACCAGCGCGCCGGCGGACGAGGACGGCGCCGCGGCGGCCGCGCCCTCCCAGTCCGGTCCATCGTCGGGCGAGAAGGTGTTGAGCAGCCGCATGAGGCCGTCGGCGAGGCTCTCCTCCGCCATCGCCCACCGGTCCAGGCCGAGCAGCAGCCGCACCGGCTGCCCGTCGCCCTCGTCATCGTCGTCGTCGCCCGAGGCCTGCACGGGTCCGGCGCTGTCGTCGGGGACGTGGAAGAGCAGCGCCAGGCCGTCGGTGACGGCCGCCTTGAGCGCGTCGTCGGCGGCGGTGACCGCGTGCCGGCCCAGGGCCGCGCCGAGCACGGACCATTCGACCGCCGTGTGCCCCTGCTCGGCCGCCTGCTCCAGCAGCCGGACCACCAGGGCGCGCACCCGGCGCTCGTCCTCCGGGCCGGCGGAGCCGCCCAGCAGGGCCTTCGCGAAGCCGTCGGCCTGCTCCACCCGGACGCCGGGCACGGACAGCACCTGCCACGGGTCCTCGCGCAGCGCCTCGCCGGCCCGCTCGCCGAGCGCCGACACGGCCGCCTCCGCCAGTCCCTCCGGCGCGCCGCCCGCGGCGAGCACCGTGCGCGCGGCGGCCACCGCGTCCCCGCTCAGCAGGGTCGGAAGGGGCGCCGGGGCCACCGGGACGGGGGAGGGCGCGGCCACCGCCGGGCGTTCCGGGGCGGGGCGCGCGGGGGCGGTGCGGCCCCTGGGCACGGCCGCCGGCCGTTCGCCGCGCTCGATGGCCCGCACCGCGGCCGCCAGGTCCGACAGTTCCTCGGGCAGCTGCGAGCCGACGCCTTCGGTGGACGGGCGCGGGCGCCGGGGCGGCGGTGCGTCCTCGCCGGTGTCGTCCGCGGCGCCGGCGGACTGTGCCGGCGTCGCGTCCGCACCGGGTGCCGCCTCGGCTCCGCTGGTGTCCTCGCGGTCGCGGTCGTCGCGGTCCTCGGTCACGGTGGCCTCCGTAGTAGGGCGGACTACCGCCGGAGGACGCTCACAGCGTGCTCCAGTCGTGGTCCGGATAGCGGTGCAGCGGCGCCGAAACGTCGTCCAGCGCCTGGCAGATCTCTTCGGGAAGACTAAGGGCCTCCACTGACAAAGCCGCCGCCAGCTGCTGGGCGTTGCGCGCCCCGACGATCGGCGCCGCGACCCCCGGGCGGTCCCGTACCCAGGCCAGGGCCACCTGGAGCGGTGAGGAGGCCAGCCCGTCGGCCGCTATGGCCAGCGCGTCCACGATGAGCCGGGCCGTCTCGTCGAGGTAGGGCGCGACGAAGGGCGCCATGTCCTCAGAGCCGCCCCGCGAGTCCGACGGGGTGCCGTGCCGGTACTTGCCGGTGAGCACGCCCCGCCCGAGCGGGGAGGAGGGCAGCAGGCCCACTCCGAGGTCCAGCGCCGCGGGCAGCACCTCGCGCTCGATGCCGCGCTGGAGCAGCGAGTACTCCATCTGCGTACTCGACAGCGGCGTCCGCGTCTGCACGGCACGCTGCCAGGTGGCGGCCTTGGCGAGCTGCCAGCCGCAGAAGTTGGAGACGCCGACGTAGCGGGCGCGGCCCGAGGTGACGGCGAGGTCGAGGGCCTGAAGCGTCTCGTCGAGGGGCGTCGTGGGGTCGTACGCGTGCACCTGCCACAGGTCCACGTAGTCCGTCCCGAGCCGCTCCAATGAGGCGTCCAGGGCGGCGAGCAGATGGCCGCGGGAGGCGTCGAAGCGGCGGTCGGGGTCGCGGACGCTGCCGGCCTTGGTGGCGATCACCAGGTCCGCGCGCGGCACCAGGTCCTCGACGAGGCGGCCGAGCAGGTACTCCGCGCCGCCGTCCCCGTACACGTCGGCCGTGTCGACGAGCGTCCCGCCGGCCTCCCAGAAGGCCTTGAGCTGGTCCGCGGCGTCGAGTTCGCCGGTGTCGCGTCCCCACGTCAGCGTGCCGAGCCCGAGCCGGGACACACGCAGTCCGGTACGGCCGAGGTGCCTTTGCTCCATGAGGGCTGAGATTACTGGTCAACGACGGTATTTGGGCCCGAGTGGCGTACCCGACAGGCGCTGTGCCGCCGTCAGGGCGATATGGTTCGGGGAACAAAGACGTTACTCACTGGTAAGGGGAGCGCTATGCGGCTCGGGATCAACCTCGGCTACTGGGGCGCCGGGATGGACTCTGACAACCTCGCCGTCGCGCAGGAGGCGGACCGTCTCGGCTTCTCGGTGTGCTGGGCGGCCGAGGCCTACGGCTCGGACGCGCCCACCGTCCTGTCCTGGGTCGCCGCCCAGACCGAGCGCATCGACGTCGGCTCCGCCATCTTCCAGATCCCGGCCCGCACGCCCGCGATGACCGCCATGACCGCGGCCACCCTCGACTCGCTGTCCGGCGGCCGCTTCCGCCTCGGTCTCGGCGTCTCCGGGCCCCAGGTCTCCGAGGGCTGGTACGGCGTCAGGTTCGACAAGCCGCTGGCCCGCACCCGTGAGTACGTGGAGATCGTCCGCAAGGCGATGTCCCGCGAGCGGCTGACCCACGAGGGCGAGCACTGGACGCTGCCGCTGCCGGAAGGCCCCGGCAAGGCGCTCAAGCTGACCGTGCACCCCGTCCGCGAGCACATCCCGCTGTACATCGCCGCCATCGGCCCGAAGAACCTGGAGCAGACCGGCGAACTGGCCGACGGCGCGCTGCTGATCTTCCCCTCCGCCGAGCACCTGGAGGACACCGCCCTCCGCCACATCCGGGCGGGCCGCGAGAAGGCCGGGAAGACGATGGAGGGCTTCGACGTCTGCCCGACCGTCCCGCTCGCCCTCGGCGAGGACGTGGACGCGCTGGCCGACATCTTCCGCCCCTACACGGCGCTGTACGTCGGCGGCATGGGCAGCCGTAAGCAGAACTTCTACAACAAGCTCGCGCAGCGCATGGGGTACGAGAAGGAGGCCGCCGAGATCCAGGACAAGTACCTGTCCGGCGACAAGGACGGCGCCGCGGCCGCGATCCCCCGCGAGCTGATCGACTCCACCACCCTGCTCGGTTCCGTGGAGCGCATCGCCGACCGCATGCAGGCCTACGCCGCGGCGGGTGTGACCACGCTGACCCTCGCCCCGGCGGGCTTCACCCTGGACGAGCGGATCGCGGCCCTGCGCGCCGGGGTCGAGGCCCTGGAGCGGGCGGGGCTGGCCGAGTAGAGCGGCCGGGCAGAGCGGGAGCGCGGCGCGGCGACCACCGCGCGGCGGCGGCCGGTCCCGGCTCAGCCCGGGACCAGCCGCCCCAGCAGCCGTCCGAAGGCGGTCAGGCGCGCTATCTGCCCAGGGCCGCCGTCCTCGAGGGACTTGCTGAACCGGAAGGCCTCCGGCCGGAACCGGGCCGAGGTGATCGCCCCGTCGACGTCGCCGCGCACCGCGCTCAGCTCGTGCGGTATGGCGGTCGCCAGCACCACGTACACACCGCGGTCGACGCGCCGGCCCTGCTCGTCGTTGCCCACCAGGGTGCGCATCCCGACATGGCCGATGGTCTCCAGGGGAAGCACCTGCACGGAGGAGTCCAGGACGCGGCCGCCGGGGGCGTCCTCGTCGGCGACCTCCTCGCTGTGCCAGAGGATGAGCCGCCGCCCGTCGCAGACCGCGGCCTCCTGCCACACCGACGTCCCGGCCTCCGTGAGGTCCACCACGCGTTCGAGGGTGAAGCCGCGCACCCGGCGCCGGCCCATGACTCCGCCGATCGCCTCCAGGGCCACGTCGGCGTGCAGGAAGTAGGCGTGCGCCGCGTCGTCCAGGCGCGCGTACGGCGCCCAGTCGGAACCCGCGGGGCCCGCTGGACGCACCGTCGAGCGGCTCCGCGTCGCCTTGCTGAACATGTCTAGGTAGTAACCCCTCCGAGGGGCTATGAAATCACGAGCACCCGGGCCGGCCGCGGGGTCCCCTCGGTTTTCGCGGCCGTGGTGGGGGCTCGGGGGTCTTCCCCGCCACGGCCGTCACCAAACTCAACGCCGGGAAGCGCCAAGGGTTACGCACCCCTCACCCGATCGACCTCATCCGTTCGGCCGAGTTGACGCGCGGGCCTGTTGCCACAGGCTTTCCGGGGCATTTGACTCTTCATTTACGCATGGCTGATTTATTGAGTTATCCGGTGATCCATCCGGTTCGCGCAGGAGGTTCCCACATGCTCTCCGCCCGGAGTCTGTTCCAGGAGATCCTCGACCACGACGAGTCCTTCCGGCTCTTCTGCTCGATCGCCGCCAGTGGCGAGGCGCAGGGCGGATGGGAGAACGGACGCATCGCCGCCCTGGTCCCCGAGCCGGAGCGCGGCCTGGCACCCAAGATCGCCCGGCACGGCGCCGACGAGGACAAGCACGGGCGGATCTTCAACGCCCTGCTGCACAAGCGCGGCCTGGACCCCGTCCCCGTGCCCGCGGACACCGACTACACGATGCTGCTGGAGCGCGGCGGCATCGGCCTCGCCCACGACAAGCTCCGCCGCGACGAGCCGCTGACTGTCCGGGACGTCGTCACCTACCTCGCCCACAGCCGTGTCACCGAGCAGCGCGCCTCCGAGCAGATGGCCCGGCTCGCCAGGCACTTCGCCGACCACCCCGACATCGGCCGCGCCGTCCGCATGATCTCCCAGGACGAGGACAACCACCTCGCCTACTGCCACGAGGAACTGCTGCGCTTCGCCGCCGCCGGGCACGGCCGCGCCATCCGGCACACCCTGCGCGCGTGCGCGCTGGCCGAGATCCGCGTCTACCGGGATGTCAGCCTCGCCGTCATGGCCCACATGGGACGCGTCCTCGGCTGGTCCCGGGGCCGGTCCGCGCTGCTGCGCGCGGGCATCCACGCCGTGTACGCCTACGAGCGCCTGGGCGGCTGGCGGCGCATGGTCCGGCTGTCCATGCCGCAGCGCCGCAACGCCCTCGGCGGGACGGCCACCGCGGCCGAGGCGGCCGTCCCGTGACAGGCGCGGGTCCGTCCGGCTACAGCCAGCCGTGCCGCTTGAACGTCCGGTAGAGCAGGATCTCAGCCACCATGATGACGGTCAGGACCGCGGGATAGCCCCACACCTGGCGCAGTTCCGGCATGTGCTCGAAGTTCATGCCGTACACGCCGGTGAGCATGGTCGGCACGGCGGCCATGGCGGCCCAGGCCGAGATCTTGCGCATGTCGTCGTTCTGCCGCACGCCGACCTGGGTCAGATGGGCGCCGAGGATGTCGCTGAGCAGCCGGTCGAGCCCTTCCACCAGTTCGTTGGCCCGGGTGAGGTGGTCGGCGACGTCCCGGAAGAACGGCTGGGTGCTGGACGCCACATGCGGCACTGTGCCCGCGGACAGCCGGATCATCGGCTGCATCAGCGGCGAGGCCGCCCGCCGGAACTCCAGCAACTGGCGCTTGAACCCGTAGATCCGGCTGGCCGTGCTCTCCGCGCCGCGCCTGGCGGCGGTCCGCCGCAGCTCGGGAGCGAAGACCTCCGTCTCCAGCTCCTCCAGATCGGCCTGGAGATCGGCCGCCACCACGATGTAGTCGTCCACCACGGTGTCGCTGATGGCGTACATCACGGCGCTCGGACCGTGCTTGAGCACCTCGTGCTCGGTCTCCAGGCGGTGCCGGATCTCCCCGGGGGTGATGGCCTCGCCATGGCGCACGGTGACGACGAAGTCGTCCCCGACGAAGACCATCAGCTCGCTCGCGGTGACCGTGTCCAGGGCGTCGTCGTACGCCACCGGTTTGAGCACCAGGAAGAGCGAGCCCTCGTAGACCTCCAGCTTGGGGCGCTGGTGGGCGCTGAGGGCGTCCTCCACCGCCAGCGGGTGGAGTGTGAACTCCCGGCTGACGAGGTCGAACTCCTTCTCCGTGGGCTCGTACAGCCCGATCCACACGAAGGCGCCGTCCACCGCCCGCGCGGCCTCCAGGGCCTCGGCCACGTCGGTGGGGGTCGCCGTTCGCTCGCCGTCGCGGTACACGGCACAGTCCACGATCACGTATGTCTCTTTCCGCGAATCGCCGCCGACACACCGGTCCCGGGCTGGCCGTATGGTGGCGGTCATGTCCACCGTGATCCTGGTCCGGCACGGCCGGTCCACCGCCAATTCCGAGAACGTGCTGGCCGGACGGCTCCCCGGAGTCGCCCTCGACGAGACCGGCCGCGACCAGGCGGCGGACCTCGCCGCGCGGCTCGCCGCCCTGGCGCCCGCCGCCGTGGTCACCAGTCCGCTCCAGCGGTGCCGCGAGACGGTCCAGCCGCTGCTGGACGTGCTGCCCGACGTGCCCCTCCATGTGGAGGAGCGGATCTCCGAGTGCGCGTACGGCGACTGGAGCGGCCGCAAGCTCGCGGAGCTCGCCGACGAGCCCATGTGGGGCGTCGTGCAGCGCTATCCGTCGGGCGCCGTCTTCCCCGGCGAGGGCGGCGAGTCGATGCGCGCCATGCAGATCCGCGCCGTCGACGCCGTACGCGAGTGGAACGCCCGCATGGAGGAGGCCCACGGCCCCGAGGCGCTGTGGGTCATGTGCTCGCACGGCGACGTCATCAAGTCGGTCGTGGCGGACGCCCTCGGCATGCACCTCGACCTCTTCCAGCGCATCGCCGTCGACCCCTGCTCGGTGACGGCCATCCGCTACACCTCGGAACGGCCCTTCCTGCTCCGCCTCGGGGACACCGGCAGCCTCGACGGGCTCCGTCCGCGCGCGCAGCCCACGGCCGCGCCGGGGGACGCGGAGGTCGGTGGTGGTGCGGGCGCACCGTGATCAGCTTCCGCAGTAGGGTGGACCGGACCTCGAAGACACCGAGCAAACGGAGCAGGACGTGCCTCGTCAGGTGTTCCTCTACGACAAGCCCGATCGCTTTGTCGCAGGCACCGTTGGCCAGCCAGGACAACGCACCTTCTTCCTGCAGGCCAGCGCGGCCGGCCGGACCACCAGTGTCGCCCTGGAGAAGACCCAGGTGGAGGCGCTGGCGGAACGCATCGACGAACTCCTGGACGAGGTCGTACGGCGCACCGGCGGCGCCGCACCCGTGCCCGCCGTGGCCCCCGGCGAGCTGGCGGACAACGCGCCTCTGCAGGCCCCGGTCGAGGAGGAGTTCCGGGTCGGCACCATGGCCCTCGCCTGGGACGGCGCCGAGGAACGCATGATCCTGGAGGCACAGGCCCTCGTCGAGATCGAGACGGACGCCGAGGAGGACCTCGAGGCCGCGGAGGAGATGCTCCTCCAGGACGAGGAGAACGGGCCGCCCCTGCTCCGGGTGCGCCTGACCGGCGCCCAGGCACGTACCTTCGCCAAGCGCGCGCTGGACGTCGTGGCCGCGGGCCGGCCCCCGTGCCCCCTGTGCAGTCTGCCCCTGGACCCGGAAGGACACGTATGCCCGCGTCAGAACGGGTACCGGCGATCGGCGACGGCCTGAACGGCGACGCCGTCGGCGGCATAGCCGGGGCGGAACTCCTGACGCACGGCGAACTGGCGGTGCTCGGGCGGCTGCGCGACGCCTCGAACGCCGTGCTCTACTGCGAGATCGCCCACGAGGGCGTCACCGCGCACTGCGTCTACAAGCCGGTCGCCGGGGAGCGGCCGCTGTGGGACTTCCCCGACGGCACGCTCGCCCAGCGGGAAGTGGCCGCGTACCTGGTCTCCGAGGCGACCGGATGGGGCCTGGTGCCGCCCACCGTCCTGCGGGACGGGCCGTACGGCGAGGGCATGTGCCAGCTGTGGATCGACACCCCCGAGGAGGGGGAGGACGGCGGGGACGGCCTGCTCGCCCTCGTGGACGCCGAGGAGCCGGCGCCCGGCTGGAAGGCGGTCGGCTTCGCGGAGGTCGGCGAGGGCCGCACCGCGCTGCTGGTGCACGCGGACGACGAGCGGCTGCGGCGGCTCGCGGTGCTCGACGCCGTGATCAACAACGCGGACCGCAAGGGCGGCCACCTGCTGCCGACGGCGCGGGGCGGGCTCTACGCCATCGACCACGGTGTGACGTTCAACGCGGAGAACAAGCTGCGGACGCTGCTGTGGGGATGGGCGGGGGAGCCGCTGACCGAGGAGGCCGTGGAGGTCCTCGGCAAACTGGGGACCGAGCTCGGCGACGGCGGCCTCGGGGCGCGGCTGGCCGAGTTGATCACCGCCGTTGAACTTGCAGCACTGCGCGAGCGCGTGGCGGACCTGCTGCGCTCGGGCCGGCATCCGGAGCCCTCCGGGGAGTGGCCGGCCATCCCGTGGCCGCCCATCTGAGCGTTCGGGACGGGCCCGGGCCGGCCGGCCGCGGCCCCGCAGTGGGCGACGGCACAGTCCCAGGGGACCCCAGCGGTCGTTTGCCGATCACGCGGGCGGTTAATCTCATGACATGCATGCCTGGCCCGCTTCCGACGTCCCCGCCCTCCCGGGCACAGGACGCGACCTTCGTCTCCACGACACCGCGACCGGAGGTCCGGTAACCCTGGACCCCGGTCCGGTCGCCCGTATCTACGTCTGCGGGATCACCCCCTACGACGCCACCCACATGGGGCACGCGGCCACCTACAACGCGTTCGACCTCGTGCAGCGCGTGTGGCTCGACACGAAGCGCCAGGTCCACTACGTCCAGAACGTCACCGACGTCGACGACCCGCTGCTGGAGCGGGCCGAGGCCACCGGCCAGGACTGGACGGCCCTCGCCGAGCGTGAGACCACCCTGTTCCGCGAGGACATGACCGC
This sequence comes from Streptomyces sp. RLA123, assembly GCF_056270165.1. Taxonomy (NCBI): domain Bacteria; kingdom Bacillati; phylum Actinomycetota; class Actinomycetes; order Kitasatosporales; family Streptomycetaceae; genus Streptomyces; species Streptomyces sp. RLA123. The sequence goes on from NZ_JBWDOR010000003.1 coordinate 6,275,784, forward strand.
CCTGCGGATGCTGCCCCCCGCCCACTACATCGGCGCGGTCGAGGCCATCCCCGGGATCGTCCCCCTGGTCGAGCGGCTGCTCGAGGCGGGCGCCGCCTACGAGGTCGACGGCGACATCTACTTCCACGTCGACGCCGACCCGCACTTCGGCAGCGTCTCCCACCTCGACGCGGCCGCCATGCGCGTGCTGTCCGCCGAGCGCGGCGGCGACCCGGACCGCCCCGGCAAGAAGAACCCCCTCGACCCGATCCTGTGGCTCTCGGCCCGCGAGGGAGAGCCCAGCTGGGACGGCGGCAGCCTCGGCCAGGGACGGCCCGGGTGGCACATCGAGTGCGTCGCGATCGCGCTGGACCACCTCGGCATGGGCTTCGACGTCCAGGGCGGCGGCTCCGACCTCGCCTTCCCGCACCACGAGATGGGCGCCTCGCACGCCCAGGTGCTCACCGGCGAGTTCCCCATGGCCAAGGCCTATGTGCACGCCGGCATGGTGGCGCTCCACGGCGAGAAGATGTCCAAGTCGAAGGGCAACCTGGTCTTCGTCTCGCAGCTGCGGCGGGACGGCGTCGACCCGGCCGCCATACGCCTCAGCCTGCTGGCCCACCACTACCGCGCGGACTGGGAGTGGACGGATGCCGTGCTGGAGCGGGCCGTGGAGCGGCTCGGCAGCTGGCGCGCGGCCGTGTCGCGGCCGGACGGGCCGTCCGCCGACGCGCTGGTCGAGGAGATCCGCGAGGCACTGGCCGACGACCTCGACGCGCCCGCCGCGCTCGCCGCGGTGGACCGCTGGGCGGCGCTCCAGGCCGCCGAGGGCGGCACCGACACCGGGGCCCCGGGGCTCGTGTCGCGCGCGGTGAACGCCCTGCTCGGCGTGGCGCTCTGACCTGACCGAACGGTGAAGGCCGGTGTCCCCCGCGGGGGACACCGGCCTTCACCGTTCGCCGGGGCGGCCGGCAGGCCGCGTCCGGCTCACTCGTCGTTGTCGGTGCTCTCGGGGTTCCCGGTGCTCCCGGTGCTCTCGGGGTTCCCGGTGTCTCCGCCGTTGGTGTCGGCGGCGCTGTCCTTCCCCGCCTCGTCCCGGTCGGCCCTCGGCACGGTGCCGCCGCCGGCGGTGCCGGTGTCCGGCTTCGGGGAGGTTTCCCGCAGGTAGGGGCCGGCGTCCTGGTCGCCCGCCTGCGGGTCTCGGCGCCGCAGATAGCGCTCGAACTCGCGGGCGATGGCCTCGCCCGAGGCCTCCGGCAGCTCGGCCGTGTCGCGTGCCTCCTCCAGGGTCTGCACGTACTCGGAGACCTCGCTGTCCTCGGCCGCGAGTTCGTCCACTCCGACCTGCCAGGCGCGGGCGTCCTCGGGGAGCTCGCCCAGCGGGATGCGCAGGTCCAGCAGGTCCTCGAGCCGGTTGAGCAGGGCCAGGGTGGCCTTCGGGTTGGGCGGCTGCGACACGTAGTGCGGTACGGCGGCCCACAGGCTCACCGCCGGGATCCCCGCGTGCGTACAGGCCTCCTGGAGAATGCCGACGATGCCGGTGGGGCCCTCGTAGCGGGACTCCTCCAGGCTGAGCGCGGTCGCCAGATCCGGGTCCGAGGTCACCGCGGTGACCGGGACCGGACGGGTGTGCGGCGTGTCGCCGAGCAGGGCGCCCATCACCACGACCATCTCGACGCCGAGCTCGTGGGCGAAGCCCAGGATCTCGTTGCAGAACGAGCGCCAGCGCATGCTGGGCTCGATGCCCCGGATCAGGACCAGGTCGCGCGGCTTGGGGGTCTCGATGCGGACGACGGACAGCCGGGTCGTGGGCCAGGTGATCTGGCGTACGCCGCCGTCCATCCACACCGTGGGACGGTTGACCTGGAAGTCGTAGTAGTCCTCGGCGTCGAGCGCCGCGAACACCTCACCCTTGAACTCCCGGTCCAGATGCCCGACCGCGGCGGAGGCGGCGTCCCCGGCGTCGTTCCAGCCCTCGAACGCGGCCACCATGACCGGGTCGATCAGCTCGGGAACTCCCTCGAGCTCGATCACCCAGCGCCTCCTTCCGGCCGGAAGGGGGATGGTGTCACCCCCGCCGGCTGCCGTTCCTTCGCGTGCTGCACCAGCCTACGGCTTCACGGGACAGGTGCCGCCGCCTTCGTAGGGGGATGATCCCCAGCGTCGCCGGACGTACGCGTCCCGTCGTCCTCCGGTCCCCATGCGGAGCGGTACGCGGCCCAGTCGCCGTCGGTGGCGTGGAAGTCGACGTAGAGGGCGAGCCCGAAGCGCTCGCGGGCGGGATCGTGCCGGGCGAGGCCCAGCCGCGCACCGCGCGCGGCGGCGGCGACGGTCTCCGCCCACGCGTGGTGGCCCAGGTTGTTCGTGTGATACCCGGGCAGCCCGATCAGCAGGTCAGTGGACGGCGGGGTCACCCCCAGGGCCAGCGCGGTCTGCTGGGCGACGTAGCCGCCGAAGAAGCTCTCCAGCGGCAGGGAGGTGTCGTAGGCCATGACCGCGACCTGGTCGACCCTCCGGGCGACCTCCCCGAGATAGGCCTGCGACCACCACTTCGGGTGATGGAACAGCGTGCCCGCCGGTACGTGCAGGGACGGCAGCGGATCGATCTGGTGTGTCGCGACGGACAGGACGGCGCCGCCCCGGGACGTCAGCGCGTGCACGGAGTCCAGGACGTCGAGGAATCCGCAGTCGCCGGAGTACATCGGCTCCAGATCCAGGTGCACCCCGTCGAACCCCGCCGCCAGTGCCTGCCCGGCGCTCGCCTCGATCCGCGACCGCGTGGCCGGGTCGTCCAGGCGCAGGCCCTCGTCGCCGCCGTGCGAGACCACCTGTCCCAGCCATGCCTGCACGCGCACCCCGGGCAGCGCGCGGTGTGCCTCCCGGATCAGCGACGCGGCCTTCGGGTACAGCGCCGGTTCCAGACTGCCGTCGAACTCCAGCGGGCCGGTGTGCACGTACAGGTCCCGGGTGCCGCTGCCGCGCAGTTTCCGGCCGAGCGCTGCCAGGTCGGCCGCGTCCCGGCGGCCGTCGACCCAGGCGTGCCCGAGCCAGACCGCGTTGCGGCCGCGGTCGGCGCCCGCGGCGGAGGGGTCGCCGACGTACTCCAGGCGCAGGGCGACGCCCGCGGCCAGTACCGGCAGCAGCACGACGAGAGCGACCACGAGGGCGCAACGCCGCAGCGTGCGGACGGAGGGGCGGCGGAGCCGGAGCGCGAGGCGGGGCGGACGACTGTGGTGGTCCGGGCTGTGGTGGTCCGGGCTGTGGTGGTCCGGGTGTGCGCGCGAATTCATCCGACCCCTGCTGTCGACTTCCCTCGATCATTCCTTCGAGAGACCGGACGCACGGAACCCCGTCCCCGGTTCGCCCGCCGGGCGGCGGCTCAGAGGGTCGAGCGCAGCCACTGCTCGACGCTGGCGACATGGACCGTCGCCCACGACCGCGCCGCCTCCGCGTCGCGGTCGCGCAGCGCGCCGAGGATCGCCCGGTGTTCGTGCAGGGTGCGGCTGACCGCGTCCTCCTGGGTCAGCCCGCGCCAGATCCGCGCCCGCGTGGTGGGCCCGGACAGCCCGTCGAGCAGCGAGCAGAGCACCGAGTTGCCGGCCGCCTGCACGATGCCGCGGTGGAACTCCAGGTCGCACGACACGAGTTCCTCGACCGAGGGGTCGGTCCCCAGCGCGGCCAACTGGGCCTCCAGAGCCTCCAACTGGGCCTCCGGGATGATCGCGGCCGCCATGGCCGTCGCCGCGGGCTCCAGTATGCGCCGCACGGCCAGGAACTCCAGCACCGTGTCGTCGCGGTGGAAGTCCACCACGAAGCTCATTGCCTCCAGCAGGAGTTGGGGGTCGAGGCTGGTGACGTACGTGCCGTCGCCCTGCCGTACGTCCAGGATGCGGATCAGCGAGAGCGCGCGCACCGCCTCGCGCAGCGAGTTGCGCGACAGGCCGAGGTCGGCCGCCAGTTCGCTCTCCTTGGGAAGCCGGTCGCCAGGGCGCAGCGCACCGGAGACGATCATCCCCTTGATCTTCTCGATCGCCTCGTCGGTGACTGCCATGACCGCCCTCGCCTCCAGGACATCCGATGTATCGGGCCATTATGCCCGCACCGCCCGTGCGCCGGAACCTTCTCGAGAGGCTGGTCCACCGACGTGCGTGGCCATCTTCCGCGGAATGCCGAGAGGCCGCGTCCACCGCTGCGAACACGATGGCGTTTCGCTGTGCGGTGTCACGGGATCGCGCTCGAGCGCGCGGGTTCTGCTCGCCGGCCCGCACCGATTGCCGGTGTCGGCTCCCTGAGCGAAGGGCAGACAACCCTGCAGACTGTCCCTGGTGAACGGGGAGTTCGGTGCAAGGGGGTGCACGGTGCCTTGTCCGGTCGACGCCAACGACCGTGCGTCCTGCCAGGGCGGGTCCGACCGGGTCCGTCCTGCCGGCGGGGATCCGAGGAGCCTGCGTGCGGTGGCCGCGGGCCTCACCCCGGTCGGCGATCCGCACCACAGAAGGCCTCGCAGGGAGGGAGCGGGGTGGGAACACTCACGTCGATCGGCCCGCAGAAAGCCGAAGGGGCGAAGTTGATTTTCCGCACCGTGGCACGGTTCTGAGAGGGGAACGAATGGCCGGCGGAGGGCCCGTCAATCAATTGGGGGATCTCAAGGCGCGCTACCCCCGTGACATCGCAGCGGTCCTGTTGCTCAAGTGTTTCGGTGTCCGAGTTTCATCGCAAGGGCGCAATTATCTCGCCCGGAGGCCCTGTCTGCTGTTCTTCGTCGTCCTGGCGACCCCCGGAATCATCTCGCTCGCACCGCGGATCACTGACCCGCTGTCGGGGAGTCCGGAAGCGAGGTACTCCGGCTGGGTGGGGTACTTCATTCTGGTGGATCTGATGTGCGTGGCTTTCGAATGGGCGGGATGCCGCGCGTTCTACGCCCTGACGCAGGACCTCGACGAGATGCTCACGGGGCGGGGGCGCGACGCAGTGCACGCCTGGATCACCCGTACGACCTCCCCATGGCGGCAAGCCGTGGTCTCCGCTGTCGGCGCAAGTGTCGGCCTGGGCGGAATGATGGCCGTGGACAGTGCTCCGGAGACTCAGCGAGTGATCTCTGTCGGGGTGGGATCGTACCTCGTTGTCGCCGTGACCGGCGGGTGCGTCTTCAACTGTGTTTACTGGCTGTGGGAGTGCGCCTATCTCCCGAGGTCCCTCGCGCGGGCCGGAAACATGCGACTTCTGTGGTCGTCTCCTGCTCGAACCCCAGGCATCGAGTTGCTGTCGCGCTGCTACAGGTGGGCTTCACTCCTTGCGGCAGTCGGAACGGCGGTCTGCATATACCCCTGGATATCATGGTCAGGGGAGGCTCGGGGTTCGAGTATGCTCTCGGTCGCGAAATGGACACTGCTGTTCATATCCATGGCGGCGACTTTGGCGATCTCCTTTACTCCACAGTGGTTCCTGTCATCCGCGGTCAGTCGCGCGCGGCTGGTTTCAGTGCGAAGATTGAGGAGGGGACTTCCCGTGCATGCCCCGGTCTCGGATTCTGTCATGACGGAGGAATCTGCGAGGCGGCTGGACGCCCTGGACGGTGTCATCGCAAGCCCTTCCGGAGTGATCGATGGGCAGACCATTTCCTCCGCACTTCTTGCCCTTGCGGCCGCCGGTATTCCGCCCATTCTCCAGATAATCCTCGACTGACCTGCTGCGCCGGCACACCTGCGAAAAACGCCATTCCCCGGATGCGGCTGTCGGCCGCCGTACTTCGCGAGGCGGACGACCGCGAGGCCGTCGGACACCGGGAGGGAAACCTCGTCCTCGGGGCCGCCGGGCCTCCATGATCGGCATACCGCCCGACCGGGCCACCCGCTGCGTCCGCCTCAGCCGCATGCCCGGCGACTACGGAGGCCCCCGCGATACGCGACGCCCCCGTCGATCAGACCGCCCAACGAACAAGGGCCTTGTCCCACCGAAGTGGAACAAGGCCCCGAACTGCGACAACGTTCACAACGCTGTCGGGACGACAGGATTTGAACCTGCGACCCCTTGACCCCCAGTCAAGTGCGCTACCAAGCTGCGCCACGTCCCGGTGCGGACCGGCCGGGGCGGTGCCCCGGAAGATCACGTAAAGAGGAGAATACCCGAAGGACGCTGATCAGCCGAATCGCTCGATCCGAATCCGCCCGGACGGCTGCCCGCCGTCCACCAGGAGGCGGGAGGCGTGCTCCGCGAAACCGTTGCCGCCGCACACGTACGCCTCCCAGCCGCCCGGCGGCGGATCGGCCAGGTACGGGGCCAGATGCGCGGCGGCCAGCCGGCCCTGGGAGCGGGTGAGGACGACGGTGGTCTCGGCGCCGTACTCGCGGGCGTAGATCAGGTCCTCGCTCGTCCGGGCGGAGACGATCAGCCGCAACGGCACGTCCAGCCCGCGCAGCCGGCGGTGGCGGATCATCGACATCAGCGGCACGACGCCCGAGCCGGCGCCGAGCAGCAGCGCGGGCCGGTCGCCCGACCAGGCGAAGAAGCCGCTGTGCGGGCCGCGGACCTCGACGGTGTCGCCGGGCCGGGCGACGGTGTGCAGATGCCCGGAGACCTCGCCGTCCGGGACGTGGTCGAGGGTGAGCTCGATGTGGCCGGAGCCGTCCGGCGCGGAGGCGAGCGAGTAGTTGCGCTGGGCGGTGTAGCCGTCGCCCGCCGTGAGGCGCAGTGTGAGGTACTGGCCCGGCAGGTGCCCGGCCCAGCCGGGCACCGCGAACCGGAACGTCGCGGCGCGCGGGGTCTCGCGGCGCACCTCGGTGAGTGTGGCGCGCCGCCACACCGCGGCGGCTGCCTCGCCGACCGCGACGCGGCCGGGCACGGAGAAGCGCGTCGGCGGGACGAAGGGAGGAACGGCGAGCTCAGTCATGGGCGTAGCGCTGTTCCTGCCACGGGTTGCCGCGGGGGTGGTAGCCGTTCTGCTCCCAGAAGCCGGCCTCGTCGTGGTCGAGCAGGCGGATGCCCGCGATCCACTTGGCGCTCTTCCAGAAGTACAGGTGCGGGACGACCAGCCGGGCCGGCCCGCCGTGCTCGGGGGCCAGCGGCGCGCCGTCGTGCTCGAAGGCGATCCAGGCCCGCCCGCCGGTGACGTCGGCCAGCGGCAGGTTCGCGGCGTAGCCGGTGTGCGCGTACGCCACGACGTGCGTGGCGGCGGGGGAGGGGCGAACCGCCGCCAGGAAGGCGTCCAGTGACACCCCGCCGAAGTGCACGCCGAACCTGGACCACCCGGTCACGCAGTGGATGTCGCCGCGGTAGGTAGACGAGGGCAGGGTCCGCGCCTCGTCCCAGGTCCAGGTGCGCGGCGCCGTCACCAGGCCGTCGACGCGGAACGTCCACTCCGCCGCCGTGAGCCGGGGGGTGACCTCGGCGGACAGCACGGGCCACTCGTCGCCCGCGTCGTACTGCCCGGGCGGCAGCCGCGGGTCGCGGTCGGCGGCCCGGGCGCGGCCGGTGAAGCCGCGGGTGGGTTCCAGCGCGGAGGTCATGCCGGGTGCTCCTGCTCCAGCGCCTCCAGCGCGCGCAGCGCGGCCGGCTCGTCCAGGGTCAGCAGGGCGCGGTCGCGCATGAGGACGCGGCCGTCCACGACGGTGTCGCGCACATCGGCGGCCGCGGCGGCGTACGCGAGCATCGACCACGGGTCGTGGCGCGGGGCCAGGTGCGGCCCGCCCAGATCGAGGACGACGAGGTCGGCGCGCTTGCCGGGTTCCAGGGAGCCGAGGTGGGCGTCCAGGCCCAGGGCGCGCGCGGACTCGATCGTCGCCATCCGCACCGCCTGCTCGGCGCCCACGGCGGTGGGGTCGCCGCCGGCCTTGTGCACCATCGCGGCGGCCCGTACCGCGCCGAGCACGTCGAGGGTGTTGGAGCTGACGACGCCGTCGGTGCCGAGGCCGACCGTCACACCGGCGGCCAGCAGGTCCGGCACGCGGGCGATGCCGCAGCCCAGCTTCAGATTGGAGACCGGGCAGTGCGCGACGGCCGTGCCGGTCCTGGCCAGCGCGGTGATCTCGCCGTCCGTGAGGTCCACCGCGTGGGCGAGGAGCACGTCGGGGCCGAGCACCCCGAGCGAGTCCAGCAGTTCCACCGGGCGCTTGCCGTGGCGTTCGACGACCATGGCGACCTCGGCGGCGTTCTCCGCCGCGTGAACGTGCAGCAGCGCGCCGTGCTCGCGGGCCAGCGCGCTGATCGCCACCAGCTGCCCGGGGTCCAGGGTGTAGGCGCTGTGCGCGAAGACCACCGGGCGGGTGCCCGGTGCGTGGGACGCGCGTGCCGCCAGGTCGGCGGCGGCCCAGGACATGCGGTCCTCGTAAGGGCGGCCGTCCGGCGGGCCGGGGACGTCCATGAACGTCGGGCCGGCCAGCAGCCGCCAGCCGGCCTCCCGGGCGGCCTTCTCGGCGGACTCGTGGAACCAGTACATGTCCAGGCCGGTGGTGACGCCCGCGCGCACGCTCTCCGCCACCGCGACCCGCACCCCGGCCGCCACCGCCGTCGGCGACAGCAGTTCGGCCTCGCGGGGGATCACCCGGGCCAGGAACTCCTGGAGGTCCACGTCGTCGGCGCAGCCCCGCAGCAGGGTCATCGCGAGGTGGGTGTGGGTGTTGATCAGGCCGGGCAGCACCAGGCAGCCCGTCGCGTCGATCTCCTCGGCCGCCCGGTGGGCGGCGCGGACCTGTGCGGCCGGGCCGACCGCCACGATCGCGCCGTCGCGCACCGCGACCGCGCCGTCCGGCACGACGGTGCCCGTCGCGTCGACGGTCAGCACATCGCCGCCGTGCACCAGCAGATCGGCGTCCTGAACGCTCACTTCACGTCGCTTCCGTACTCGGTGGCCAGCAGATGCAAGGCGTCCAACGTTACCCGGCTGCCGCGGGCCACCCCCGCGGCGACCACCGAGCGGTACGGGTCGTAGCCGCCGGTCGCCTCGACGTCGACGAGGTCGTCCGCGTTGGCCCCGTCCACGACCAGCGCGCCGCCCGCGACCAGGCCCCGCGTGGAGGCGAGCACCAGCAGCGCCGACAGCTCCATCTCGATCGCCGCGATGCCGGCGGCCGCGTACGCCTCGCCCGGCAGCGGCAGGAAGCCCGGCTGGAACGCCGCCCGCGTCCAGACCACCCCGCGGTGGTGCGGCGCGTCCAGGGCCCGGGCCGCACGCACCAGGGCCAGCACCGCCTCCGGCGTCGCGAACGCCGGGTACTCCGGCGGCAGCAGTTGCTGCGTCACCCCGTCGTCGCGCACCGCCGCCTCGGCGATCACCAGGTCGCCGTCGCCGATCCCGGCCGCGATCGCCCCGGCGGTGCCCAGCCGCAGGATCGTGCGGACCCCGGCGTCCGCCAGCTCCTGGAACAGCAGCATCGCCCCCGGGGCGCCCACCCCGTGCGAGGCGACCACCACGGCCGTGCCCTTCCACGTCCCGGTGAAGGTGCGGTACTCGCGGTGGTGCGCCACCTCCCGCGCCCCCGCCAGCATCCCGGCGACCTCCGCCGCCCGCGCCGGGTCGCCCACGACAACCGCGTACGCGGGCAGCCCCGATCGGGGGACGCGGGTGATGGGCTGCGTATCGGTGGTCATCGTGCCTCCAGGCGCGGTTGGGATGCTCCCGGACGCTACACGGACGCGCCCCGCCGCCTCAGGCGGCCCGGCGACGGAGCAGCCCGAAGGCCGCGACGCAGGCGAGGGCGGCCACGGCCAGGACGAGCGCCGACTCGACGAACTGGAGCAGCCAGTAGTGCGACGCGGGGTGGATCACGGCGTAGGCGTCCGTGGCGCCCATGTCCCTCAGGCACTGCTCGAACTCCCTCGGCAGGTCCAGATTGCACTGGGCCCCGGACAGGGGTTTCCCGGCGGCCGTGACGAGGCCGACCTCGATCCGGTCGGCACTGGCGGGCAGCCGCGCCGCTTCGAAGCCGGTCCACCGGGTCGTCGGCCACAGACGGGACCGGAACGTGACGAGGGTGAGGTGGACGAGGACGGTGGCGAAGAAGGCGAAGCCGAGACCGCTGAGCGTACGGCGCATCAGCAGGCCGCTCAGCGTTCCGAGTGCCAGACCGAGCAGGACGTACGCGAGCCCGACCGGGCCGCTCGCGAAGAAGACGTCCTTCTCGTACCAACCGGGTGCCGCGTCGCTCGTACCGGAGGTCCAGACCCAGCGGAAGACCAGCGACAGGACAGTCATGCCCACCGTGAGCGCCAGGGCGGGCACCGCCAGGGTGGCGGCGAGCCAGCGGGCCGGGCTGACCGACTGGGTCCAGGCGAGTGCGGCGGTGCCGTTCTCGAGCTCACGGCCGATCAGCGCGCCGCCCGCGAAGACGGCGACGGCGAACGGGAGGAGGACGATCGCGTTGCCGGCCAGATGGAGGCCGGCGAAGTCGTCGCCGGGAAGGGGGTCACGTCCGCCGTTCCCCATGGCCATCCGGTACGACCACAGGAGCCCGCCGACTCCGGCGGCCACGAGGGCGGTCCAGATCCACAGGGCCGTACGGTGCACCCGCAGCACCGACCAGGTCAGGCCGTGCGCGTTCCGCAGGCGGTGCGGGGGGAGCGTCAGGGCGGTCATACGGTGGCCTCCTGCCAGGACGTGGGAACGGCGCTGCCGGTGATGAGGGCGGGTGCCCCGGGATTGCGCAGGTGGGCGAGGACCAGTTCCTCCAGGCCGGGGTTCTCCACCAGCCAGCGGCTGCTGTCGACCGCCCCGCCGGGGCGGACCAGCGCGGTGCGTCCCCGGCCCGAGACGCGCTCCTCGATGACCGTGTGGGCTCCGAAGTCCTCGCCGACCCCGGTGAGCAGGCGGTGGGCCGCCAGGAGATCCTCGATCCCACCGGCCAGCCGGACCTGACCGCCGCCGAGCAGCAGCAGGTGGTCGCAGGACTGCTCGAGTTCCTGCACGACATGGGAGGACATCACGACGGTCGTGCCGTGCTCCACCGCCTCGGCCAGCAGTGCGCCGGTCAGTTCGTGCCGGGCCTGCGGGTCGAGCTCGGACATCGGCTCGTCCAGCAGGAGCAGATCGGACCGTTTGCCGAGCGCCAGGGCGAGGGCGACGCGGGTGCGCTGACCACCGGACAGGGCGCGGATCCGCGCCCTGGGAGACAGCCCCCCTGCCTCCACGATCCGCATCGCCGTCTCGTGGTGCCAGCGGCCGGGGTTCAGCTCGGCGCCGAGGCGCAGTGTTTCGGCGACGGTGAGGTGCGGGTGCAGAGGCTTGTCCTGGGCGACGTACGCGATGCGGGCGCGGGCGGTCGCCGGCGTCGTGCCAAGGACGCGTATCTCCCCCTCGGCCGGCCGGAGCAGCCCCGCGGCCAGCGCGAGGAGCGTCGACTTGCCCGCGCCGTTGGGCCCCACGAGTGCGCAGATCCGGCCCACGGGCAACCGGAACGAGCAGTCCCGCAGGACGGGTTCGCGGCTCCACGGGTATCGCACCGTGAGCCCGGACGCCTCGAGGGCGGCCGTTTCCTCGTTCATTTCTCCTCCTCGGAGAACTCCTGGTCCAGAACGGACTGGAACAGCGCGGAGGCGTCCTCGCGGTCGAGTCCGCTCACGCGTGCCCGGCGCATCCAGCCGGCCAGCTCCGCGGCGAGCGGCGAGTCGGCGGGCGCGGCGCCGAGTGACCTCTGCACGAAGGTGCCGAGGCCGCGGCGGGCCACCACCAGGCCCTCGCGCTCCAGTTCGCGGTAGGCCTTCAGCACGGTGTTCGGATTGACGACGGCCGTCTCGACCACTTGGCGGGCGGTGGGCAGCTGGTCACCGGGCCGGAGCAGCCCGAGCCGCAGGGCCTGTTTGGTCTGATGGACGATCTGCAGGTAGGTGGCGACCCCGCTGCGCCGGTCGATGCGGAACTCGACCATGCGTCAACCCCCCTTTAACTAATCAAGTAGTTAAAGGGTGTTTCAAGAAGGCGCCGATGTCAACCCGGCGCCAACCCGCCCTGTCGCGGGGCGGGTTGGCGGGTTGGCGGGACGGGAACGCGAAAGGGCCCGGGTGGGCTGTGCCGGTCGCACAGCCCACCCGGGCCCGGGGCGCGGGAGTGTCAGCCGCGCCGGTCGGCCAGCATGGCCTCCACGCGGGCGCGGACGTCCGCGGTGTCCAGTCCCCGCACCGTCAGGGTGGTGCGGCGGCGCAGCACGTCCTCCGCGGTCTGCGCCCACTCGTGGTCGCGGGCGTAGACGACCTGGGCCCATATCTCCGGGCCGTCGGGGTGGATGCGCTCACCGAGCGCGGGGTCCTCGTTCACCATGCGGGCGATGTCGAAGGACAGCGCGCCGTAGTGGGTGGCCAGGTGACGGGCCGTCAACGGGTCCATGCGGTGGCCCGGGTCGCGGTCCACGAGCAGCCGGTGGGCGACCGCGTTCGGGTTGGCGACCCCCGGCAGCGGCACCCGGCGCGGCAGCTGGTCCAGCGGCTGCATGTCCTCGTTCAGCGGGCCGCCGGGCAGCTTGGCGAGCTTGGCCATGACGGTGCGCCCGATGTGCCGGTACGTGGTCCACTTGCCGCCCGCGACCGACAGCATGCCGCCGCTGCCCTCGGACACGACCGTCTCGCGCTTGGCCTTCTCCACACCGCCGGGGCCGCCCGGCAGTACCCGAAGACCTGCGAAGGCGTAGGTGATCAGATCGGGGGACAGGTGCTCGTCCCGCACGGAGTGGGCGGCCTCGTCCAGGATCTGCCGGATGTCGGCCTCGGTCGCCCGTACGTCGGCCGGGTCGCCCGTGTACTCCTCGTCCGTGGTGCCCAGCAGCAGCTGGTCCTCCCACGGGAGCGCGAAGGTGATGCGGTACTTGTCGATCGGCGTCGCCATGGCCGCACGCCACGGCGCCTTCCGCTTCAGGACGACGTGGGCGCCCTTGGACAGCCGGATGCTGGGCGCGGCGCCCTTGTCCTCCATCTGCCGCAGGTGGTCGACCCACGGGCCGGTGGCGTTGAGCACCAGCCGGGCGTCGACGCCGAACTCGGTGCCGTCCAGCCGGTCCTTGAGGTCGGCGCCGGTGACCCGGCCATGGGTGAAGCGCAGTCCGGTCACCTCGGCGTGGTTGAGGACGACCGCGCCCGCGTCGACGGCCGCGCGCACGGTCATGACGGCCATGCGCGAGTCGTTCATCTGGTGGTCGTAGTACACGGCCACGGCCTTCAGGCCGTCCGTGCGCAGCGCCGGGTTGGCGGCCGCCGCCCGGGACGGGGAGATGATTTTGCCCACCCCGTCGCCGAAGGCGGACAGCGCCGAGTAGGCGAAGACGCCCGCGCCGAGTTTGGCGGCCCCGACCGGGCCGCCCTTGTAGACCGGCAGATAGAAGGTGAGCGGGTTCACCAGGTGCGGGGCCACGTCCTTGGCCAGCACCCGGCGCTCCATGTGGTTCTCCGCCACCAGCTTGACCGCGCCGGTCTGCAGGTAGCGCAGGCCGCCGTGGACGAGTTTGGAGGAGGCCGAGCTGGTGGCGCCGGCGAAGTCGCCGGCGTCCACCATCGCCACCCGCAGCCCCGACTGCGCGGCGTGCCAGGCCACCGAGGTGCCCAGGATGCCGCCGCCGATGACCAGCAGGTCGTAGGTGGCGCGGCTCAGTAGTTCCCGGGTCTCGGCGCGGCCCGGGTTCCGGCCGGCTATCGGATGCGTCCCGAGTGCCGGGACGTGCTGCGGGGTGGTGGTCATGATCGGTTCAGTTCTCCTCTTCGATCCAGCCCATGGTCCGCTCGACGGCCTTGAGCCAGCTCTTGTACTCGCGGTCGCGGATGCCGGCGTCCATCCGCGGGGTCCATTCGGCGGCCCGGCGCCAGTTGGCGCGCAGTTCGTCGGTGTCCGACCAGAAGCCCACCGCCAGTCCGGCGGCGTAGGCCGCGCCCAGGCAGGTGGTCTCGGCGACCAGGGGGCGCACGACGGGCGCGTCCAGGAAGTCGGCGAGGGTCTGCATCAGCAGGTTGTTGGCGGTCATGCCGCCGTCGACCTTGAGCGCGGTGAGCTCCACGCCCGAGTCCTTGGTCATCGCGTCGACGATCTCGCGGGTCTGCCAGGCGGTCGCCTCCAGCACCGCGCGGGCGATGTGCGCCTTGGTCACGTACCGGGTGAGGCCGGCGATCACACCGCGCGCGTCGGAACGCCAGTACGGGGCGAACAGACCGGAGAAGGCCGGCACGAAGTAGGCGCCGCCGTTGTCCTCGACCGACATGGCCAGCGTCTCGATCTCGGCCGCCGTCTTGATCAGGCCCATCTGGTCGCGCATCCACTGCACCAGCGAACCGGTGACGGCGATGGAGCCCTCCAGGGCGTACACCGGCTTCTGGTCGCCGATGCGGTAGCCGACGGTGGTGATCAGGCCGTTGTAGCTGTTGATCGGCTTGTCGCCGGTGTTCATCAGCAGGAAGGTGCCGGTGCCGTAGGTGGACTTGGCCTCGCCCTCGGAGTAGCAGGTCTGGCCGAACAGCGCGGCCTGCTGGTCGCCGAGCGCGGAGGCGACGGGCACACCGGCCAGGGCGCCCGAGGCGGCCTCGCCGTACACCTCGGCGGAGGAGCGGATCTCCGGGAGCACCGCGGCCGGGATGTTGAGGGAGGAGACGATCTTGTCGTCCCAGTCCAGGGTGTGCAGGTTCATCAGCAGGGTGCGGGAGGCGTTGGTGACGTCGGTGACGTGCCGGCCGCCGTTGACGCCGCCGGTGAGGTTCCAGATCACCCAGCTGTCCATGGTGCCGAAGAGGATCTCGCCGGCCTCGGCGCGCTCGCGCAGCCCTTCGACGTTGTCCAGCAGCCAGCGGATCTTCGGGCCGGAGAAGTAGGAGGCCAGCGGCAGGCCGGTCTCACGGCGGAAGCGGTCCTGGCCGACGTTGCGGCCGAGCTCCCTGCACAGGGCGTCGGTGCGGGTGTCCTGCCAGACGAGGGCGTTGTGCACCGGCTCGCCGGTCGCCTTGTCCCACAGCAGTGTGGTCTCGCGCTGGTTGGTGATGCCGATCGCCTTGACGTCGGCGGAGGTGATGCCCGCCTTGGAGACGGCCTCGGCGACGACCTCCTGGACGTTGGTCCAGATCTCCGCGGCGTTGTGCTCGACCCATCCCGGCTTCGGGAAGATCTGCTCGTGCTCCTTCTGTCCGACCGAGACGATGCGGCCGTCCTTGTCGAAGATGATGCAGCGCGAGGACGTGGTGCCCTGGTCGATCGCTGCGATGAAGGGGCCTTCGGTGTGGGCGTTGGTCACGGTGTGCTCCTCAAGTCCAGTGGGTCGTCGGGTGCTACTGCTCAGAATGCGATCCGGTGGAGGCCCGCAGCGAGGACCGCGCCCACGATCGGGCCGACAACCGGTATCCAGGCGTAGCTCCAGTCCGATCCGCCCTTGTTCGGCAGCGGTAGGAGCGCGTGCACGATGCGCGGGCCGAGGTCGCGCGCAGGGTTGATGGCGTAGCCGGTCGGGCCGCCGAGTGAGAGGCCTATGCCGACGACCACGAGGGCGACCATCAGCGTGCCGGTACCGGAGACGGCGAGGCCCTTGGTGAGGCCGAGGGTCAGGATGAACAGCACGAGGACGAAGGTGCCGATGATCTCGGTGGCCAGGTTCTGGGCCACGTTGCGGATCTCGGGGCCGGTGGAGAAGATGCCCAGCACCGGGCCGGGAGCGGAGGCCGGCCGCTTCCCCGAGGCGTCGGTCGCAGCGGTTGCATCGCCGTGGGGGCCTTCGACGGCGCCGACGATCTCGCCGTCGGTCAGGTGGGCCTGGAACTGACCCGCGTAGGCGGCCCACACGAGGGCGGCGCCGATCATCGCGCCGAGCATCTGGCCGGCCAGGTAGACCGGGACCTTGCTCCACTCGCCGCTGTCGACGGCGAGGCCGATGGTCACGGCCGGGTTGAGGTGGGCGCCGGAGAGGCTGCCCGAGATGTAGGCACCGGTCAGGACGGCGAAGCCCCAGCCGAAGGTGATGGCGAGCCAGCCGGCGTTGCGGGCCTTGGAGCTCTTGAGGGTGACAGCCGCGCAGACGCCGCCGCCGAGGAGGATCAAGATGGCGGTACCGATGGTCTCGCCGAGAAAGATGTGCTCACTGGACACGTGCGACTCCTTTGTCCTTCGTCCAGGGGAAGGCGAACCCTCGTCCCGTACAGGGGTTCGCGAGCCTGTCACCAGGCCCCCCGGCGGTCCCACGGCCAGGTACACCGTACCGACTCCGTCGGCTGCTGTTCGACAATGTCGACCGCCGAACGAGAGTGTTCTCCTGCGTGACCGGATGCGTCAAGAGTTCGACAGGTTGCGGAAGGGTCTCCCGGTCGGGCCCAGAACCGGCCGGACTCAGAACCGGCCGGACTCAGAACCGGCCGGCGCCCAGGTCGCGGGAGACCGCGCGGGCGCAGTCCCGCACCGCGGCGACCAGTTGGGCCCTGATGTCGCCCTCGTCGTCGCAGACCCGTTCGACCGCGCCGGTGACGGCCACCGCGCCGACCGGCATGCGGTGCCGGTCGAGGATGGGTGCGGCGATCGAGGCCACGCCGTCCCAGGTCTCCTCCAGGTCCGCCCCCCAGCCGCGGGCCCGTGTGAGGTCGAGCACTCCCTCGAACTCCGCGGCCCCGGTGACCGTGCGCGGTGTCAGCGGTTCGCGCTTCATCTCGGTCGCCTCGCCGTGCGCCACCGGGTCGTAGGCGGAGAGCACCTTGCCCAGCGCGCTGCTGTGCAGCGGGTGCATGGCGCCGACCTCCAGCACCTGGCGGCTGTCGTCGGGGCGGAAGACGTGGTGGACGATGAGGACGCCCTGCTGGTGGAGGACGCCCAGGTAGACGGCCTCGCCGCTGGAGCGGGCCAGGTCGTCGGTCCACACCAGCGCGCGGGCGCGCAGCTCGTGCACGTCCAGGTAGCTGTTGCCCAGCCGCAGCAGCTCCGCGCCCAGCTGGTAGCGGCCGGAGACCGGGTCCTGTTCGACGAAGCCCTCCTGCTGCAGCGTGCGCAGGATGCCGTGTGCCGTCCCCTTGGCCAGGCCCAGCGAGGAGGCCACGTCCGACAGGCCGAGCCTGCGCTCCCCGCCGGCGAGCAGCCGCAGGATCGCGGCCGCGCGGCTGAGCGACTGGATGGGACCTGGCATGGACAACCCCTCAATCAGGAACGATCATGAACGAGTCGACAATGCTGAACACTGTCAGACGATGCCGACCATCATCATCCCAGAGACGAGTGTGGCACCACGGTCCGCCCTTCGGAATGCCGGAGGCGGATTCCGCGGTCCCGGCTACGCTGGCCTGGTGCGTACCAGCGACAGCCGGTGCGCGCCAAGCCGACAGCCGTCGCACTCAGGGAGCACATCCATGGCCCATCCGTCGTCGTTTTCCTTCGATTCCTCCGAGGGGATCTCCCCGGCACACGCCCGCGCAGCGGCGCTCCGGGAGGCCTTCGCCCAACGGGTCGTGGTCGCCGACGGGGCCATGGGCACGATGCTCCAGTCGGAGAACCCGACCATGGACGACTTCCAGGGCCACGAGGGCCTGAACGACATCCTGAACATCTCCCGCCCCGACATCGTGCGCGCCGTGCACGAGGCCTATTTCGACGCCGGCGTCGACTGCGTGGAGACCAACACCTTCAGCGCCAACCACGCCGGCCTCCTGGAGTACGGCATCGAGGAGCGCGTCCACGAGGTCGCCGAGGCCGGCGCCCGGGTCGCCCGCGAGGTCGCCGACCGCTACGCCACTCCCGACCGTCCCCGCTGGGTGCTCGGCTCCATGGGCCCGGGCACCAAGCTCCCCACCCTCGGCCACGTCGCGTACGGCACGCTGCGCGACGCCTACGAGCAGAGCGCCGCCGGCCTGCTCGCCGGCGGCGCCGACGCGGTGATCGTGGAGACCACTCAGGACCTGCTGCAGACCAAGGCCGCCCTCATCGGCGCCCGGCGGGCCCTGGACGCGGCCCACTCCGTCGCGCCGCTCATCTGCTCCGTCACCGTCGAGACCACCGGCACCATGCTGCTGGGCTCCGAGATCGGCGCCGCGCTGACCGCGCTGGAGCCGCTCGGCATCGACATGATCGGCCTCAACTGCGCCACCGGCCCCGCCGAGATGAGCGAGCACCTGCGCTACCTCGCCCGGCACGCCGGCATCCAGTTGTCGTGCATGCCCAACGCCGGTCTCCCCATCCTCGGCAAGGACGGCGCGCACTACCCGCTGACGCCCGGTGAACTCGCCGACGCGCAGGAGGTCTTCGTCCGCGAGTACGGGCTCTCCCTGGTGGGCGGCTGCTGCGGCACTACCCCCGAGCACCTGCGGCAGGTCGTCGAGCGGGTGCGCGGCCACGAGGTCACGGCCCGCGAGCCGCGCCCCGAGCCGGGTGCGTCCTCGCTCTACCAGACGGTCCCCTTCCGCCAGGACACCGCGTACCTCGCCATCGGGGAGCGCACCAACGCCAACGGTTCCAAGAAGTTCCGCGAGGCCATGCTGGACGGCCGTTGGGACGACTGCGTGGAGATGGCCCGCGAACAGATCCGCGAGGGCGCCCACTTCCTGGACCTGTGCGTCGACTACGTCGGCCGGGACGGCGTCGCCGACATGAAGGAGATCGCCGGCCGGTTCGCCACCGCCTCCACCCTGCCGATCGTGCTGGACTCCACCGAGCCCGAGGTGCTCCGGGCGGGACTGGAGAAGCTCGGCGGCCGCGCCGTGATCAACTCGGTCAACTACGAGGACGGCGACGGCCCCGACTCCCGCTTCGCGCGCACCACCCGGCTCGCCGTGGAGCACGGCGCCGCCCTGATCGCCCTCACCATCGACGAGGAGGGGCAGGCCCGCACGCCCGAGGCCAAGGTCGCGGTCGCCGAGCGCATCATCGCGGACCTGACCGGCAACTGGGGCATCGCCGAGAGCGACATCCTCGTGGACTGCCTGACGTTCACCATCGCCACCGGCCAGGAGGAGTCCCGCAAGGACGGCATCGCCACCATCGAGGCGATCCGCGAACTCAAGCGCCGCCACCCGGCCGTGCAGACCACGCTCGGCCTGTCCAACATCTCCTTCGGCCTCAACCCGGCCGCCCGCATGGTGCTCAACTCGGTCTTCCTTCACGAGTGCGTGGAGGCCGGCCTCGACTCGGCGATCGTGCACGCGTCCAAGATCGTGCCCATCGCCCGCATCCCGGAGGAGCAGCGCGAGGTCGCCCTCGATCTCGTCCACGACCGCCGCCGCGAGGGCTACGACCCGCTGCAGCGCTTCCTGGAGCTGTTCGAGGGCGTCGACATGAAGTCCGTCAGGGCCGGCCGCGCCGAGGAACTCGCCGCGCTGCCGCTCGACGAGCGGCTGCAACGGCGCATCATCGACGGCGAGAAGAACGGCCTGGAGGCCGACCTCGACGAGGCCCTGAAGGCGCGTCCGGCCCTCGACATCGTCAACGAGACCCTCCTGGAGGGGATGAAGGTCGTCGGCGAACTCTTCGGTTCCGGGCAGATGCAGCTGCCCTTCGTCCTGCAGTCCGCCGAGGTGATGAAGACCGCCGTCGCCCACCTCGAGCCGCACATGGAGAAGTCCGACGCCTCCGGCAAGGGCACCATCGTGCTGGCCACCGTCCGCGGCGACGTGCACGACATCGGCAAGAACCTCGTCGACATCATCCTGTCCAACAACGGCTACAACGTCGTCAACCTGGGCATCAAGCAGCCGGTCTCGGCGATCCTCGACGCCGCCCAGGAGCACGCGGCGGACGTCATCGGCATGTCGGGCCTGCTGGTGAAGTCCACCGTGATCATGAAGGAGAACCTGGAGGAGCTCAACCAGCGCGGCCTGGCCGCCCAGTTCCCGGTCATCCTCGGCGGCGCCGCCCTCACCCGCGCCTACGTCGAACAGGACCTCCACGAGATCTACCAGGGCGAAGTCCGCTACGCCCGCGACGCCTTCGAGGGCCTGCGGCTGATGGACGCGCTCATCGCGGTCAAGCGCGGCGTGCCCGGCGCCACGCTCCCCGAGCTCCGGCAGCGCCGCGTGGCCCGCCGGGAGGGCCAGGGCGCGCCGGAGGCGGCCGAGGAGAACCGCGGCCAGATCCGCTCGGACGTGGCCACCGACAACCCGGTCCCCGCCCCTCCCTTCTGGGGCTCGCGGATCGTCAAGGGCATCCCGCTCAAGGACTACGCGTCCTGGCTCGACGAGGGCGCGCTGTTCAAGGGCCAATGGGGCCTGAAGCAGTCCCGGACCGGCGGTCCCGACTACGAGGAACTGGTGGAGACCGAGGGCCGGCCGCGACTGCGCGGGCTGCTGGACCGCATGCAGAGCGAGGGCCTGCTCGAGGCGGCGGTCGTCTACGGCTACTTCCGCTGCGTCTCCAAGGGCGACGACCTGATCATCCTCGGGGAGGACGGCGCGGAGCGGACCCGTTTCACCTTCCCGCGCCAGCGCCGCGGCCGCCGGCTGTGCCTCGCGGACTTCTTCCGCCCCGAGGAGTCCGGTGAGACCGATGTGGTCGGCCTCCAGGTGGTCACGGTCGGCAACCGGGTCTCGGAGGCCGCCAACAAGCTCTTCGCCGCCGACGCCTACCGGGACTACCTGGAGCTGCACGGCCTGTCCGTCCAGCTCGCCGAGGCGCTCGCCGAGTACTGGCACGCCCGTGTCCGCGCCGAGCTGGGCTTCTCCGGGGAGGACCCGGGCGCCATGGAGGACATGTTCGCGCTGAAGTACCGCGGCGCACGCTTCTCCCTGGGCTACGGGGCCTGCCCCGACCTGGAGGACCGGGCCAAGATCGCGGAGCTGCTGGAGCCCGAGCGGATCGGCGTGCGCCTGTCGGAGGAGTTCCAGCTCCACCCGGAGCAGTCCACCGACGCCATCGTCATCCATCATCCGCAGGCGACGTACTTCAACGCGCGGTAACGGGTCATACGTCGTACACTGGACGATCCGAACGGCACCTGGCCGGTCCCACGCCCCCACCACCATGGGCGCGAGGCGACCGGCCTTTGTGCCCCCTGGACTGTGAAGGATGTGGGGCGCATGACCAGCGGTATTCCCGTCACCGAGACCCGGCCGGCCCGGGACGCAGGCCTGCAGGCCGTCCTCCTGGACATGGACGGCACGCTGGTCGACACCGAAGGCTTCTGGTGGAACGCGGAGGTCGAGGTCTTCGCGCAGCTCGGCCACGTCCTGGACGACACCCACCGCGAGGTCGTCGTCGGCGGCCCGATGGCCCGCAGCCTCGGGCACCTGATCTCGGTCACCGGCACGGATGCCACCCTCGCCGAGCTGTCCGCGCTGATCAACCTGCGCTTCGTCGAACTCATCGGACGGGGAGTACCGCTCATGCCGGGCGCGCGGCGCCTGCTCACCGAACTGGCCGCGCACGGGGTGCCCGCCGCCCTGGTCTCCGCCTCCCACCGCCGCATCATCGACGCCGTCATGCTCTCCATCGGGCCCGAGCACTTCGCGTTCTCCGTGGCCGGGGACGAGGTGGTCCAGGGCAAGCCGCACCCCGAGTCCTATCTGCACGCCGCCGCGCGCCTCGGCGCCGACCCCGTGCGCTGTGTGGTCGTCGAGGACACCCCGACCGGGGTCAGCGCCGCGGAGGCGGCCGGGTGCCAGGTGGTGGCGGTGCCCTCGATCGCCCCGATCGAGCCCGCGCCCGGGCGGGCCGTCGTGGCGTCACTCGAAGTCGTCGACGTGCCTTTTCTGCGCTCTCTGATTACGGCCGTTCACTGAGCGTCGCCATAAATTGAGTGGAAACTCTGGGCGTCCGCCCGCTCATTTTCCGTGACGTTTCGCAGGTGCCGAATTCTTTACCGGCGACCCTCGATCCGCGTGATACTTTTCACGTCGACGGACGTCGACAACACCCTCCACACGTGCTTTGGACCGTCAAATGACGGTGCGCGTAGTGCTGTTGTGTCCGTATTGGGGCGCGGAGGGCTGTTCGTTCCGCTGTCCGGATATCGGTGCACCACTCCCTGTTATCCGCCTGTGACGCGGGCTCAACTTCTCGGTGTCAGGGGGCGGTCAGCCGGAATGCCGGGCACCGGCAATTCCGGGTATCGTCGCCCCGCTCGAGACTGCGCGGCCGAGGGCCGGAAGAGGGAGAACAACGAGGATGAATCGCAAGCTGCTGGTGCTGCCGGCCGTGATGGGCCTCGCTGCGCCCGTACTCGCCGGATGCGGTGATTCGAACGCCGGAGGCGGCGGCGGCGACGCGATCGTCGTCGGCACCACCGACCACATCTCGGTGTCCAAGGAACTGCCCTCTCCCGTGGACCCGGCCACCTCGTACGACGGTGGCACGTACACGTTCTTCCAGAACACCTTCCAGATGCTGCTGGGTTACCAGCGCAGCGCGACGACGCCGACTCCGGACGCCGCCAAGTCCTGCGGGTTCTCCGACACCAAGTCCGAGACGTACCGCTGCACTCTGCGTGACGGCCTGACGTTCTCCAACGGGCATGCGCTGACCTCCGAGGACGTCAAGTTCTCCATCGACCGAGTCATCAAGATCAAGAGTGACTACGGCCCGGTCAGCCTCCTGTCGAACATCGAGACCGTCGAGGCCCCGGACCAGAAGACCGTCGTCTTCCACCTCAAGTCCTCCGACGCCACCTTCCCGTACAAGCTGGCGACCCCGGCCGCGGCCATCGTCGACAGCGAGGTGTACTCCGCCGACAAGCCGCTCGAGGGCATGCAGATGGTCGGCTCCGGTCCCTACAAGCTGGACTCGTGGGAGGACGACAAGGCCGTCCTCAGCGCCAACCCCAGCTACAAGGGCCTGGTCGGCAAGCTCAACAACAGCAAGATCGAGGTCCGCTTCTTCGAGACCGCGGACGCGATGGAGAAGGCGCTCGCCGACGGCGAGATCGACATGGTGAACCGCACGTTCACCTCCGCGCAGATCGCCGGCATCCAGCAGGGCAAGGAGCCGAACATCAAGCTGACGGAGGCCTCCAGCCCCTCCGTGCGCTACATGTTCTTCAACATCGACGACCCGTCGGTGAAGGACAAGGCCGTGCGCGAGGCCATAGCCCGCGTCATCGACCGCGACGCGCTCACCCGGGACGTCACCCGCCGCACCGCGACGCCGCTGTTCGGCGCCGTGCCCGCCGGCATCGTCGGTCACAGCAACTCGTACTTCAACATCTACGGGGAGCCCAGCCGCGAGAAGGCCGCCAGTGCACTGTCCGCCGCCGGCATCAGCACCCCGGTCAAGCTGACCTTCTCGTACCCGACGGACCGGCCGGCCACACCGAACAAGGAGGAGGCGCTGGCTGTGCAGAAGCAGCTCAACGCCAGCGGCCTGTTCGACGTGACCGTCAAGGGCTCGCCGTGGAAGACCTTCCTCCCCGGCGCGGTCAAGGGTCAGTGGGCGCTGTACGACCTGAGCTGGCTCCCCGACTTCCCCGACGCGGACACCTACATCGCGCCGTTCTTCGCCGAGGGCTTCCTCAACCTGAACTACCCGGGCGGCGAAATCAAGAACTCGCTGCTGCCCAGCACCCGCCAGGTCGCCGAACGCGGTGAGACGGACAAGGACTTCCTGCAGATGCAGGACATCCTCGCCAGGGACCTGCCGGTGATCCCGCTTTACCAGGACAAGCAGTACGTCGCCACGCGCGACAACATCACCGGGGCCGAGTGGCTGCTGAATTCTTCCTCCACCGCCCAGTTCTGGGAGCTCGGTCGCGGCGTGACAGGATGAGCCGTCGGCTGGTACGGATCCGGGCGTTCTGCTCGGATCCGTACCAGCCGGGCCCATCGGCACGACCTAGACGTGAGGTACCCCGTGAGGAACAGAGTCCAGCTAATGGCTCTCCCGTTGTCCACGACCGCGATACTGGCCGCCGGGTGCGGGAGCGGCACCGGCGACGGGGGTGGCGGGGGGAAACCCGTCACGATGGGGATCACGGACAAGGTGACGGCCGTCGATCCCGCCTCCGGTTATGACGTGGGTTCCTGGATCGTCTTCAACAACGTCTTCCAGTCCCTGATGAGCTTCCCCAGGGGCGCCACCAAGCCCGAACCCGAGGCCGCCGAGAAGTGCGCGTTCACGGACTCGGCCAGCCGGATCTTCGACTGCACGCTGCGGGCGGGCCTGAAGTTCAGCAACGGCGACGATCTCACCTCGCAGGATGTCAAGTACTCCTTCGAGCGCACCATCAAGATCAACGACGAGAACGGCCCCGCGGTCCTCCTCGACTCGATCAAGACGATCGACACCCCCACCGCCGACCACGTCGTCTTCCACCTGAAGTACTCCGACGCGACCTTCCCCATGAAGATCGCCTCCGGCGCCGGCTCCATCGTGGACCACCGTGAGTACCCGGCGGACAAACTTCGCGACGACAACAAGGCGATGGGCAGCGGCCCGTACCGGCTGGACTCCTACACCGCCGGGGACCGGGCCGTCTTCTCGGTCAACGACCGATACCAGGGCACCGCCGAAGTCCGCAACTCCGGCATGACGATGAAGTTCTTCGCCAAGGAGAGCGGCCTGGCAAAGGCCCTCGAGGACGGCGACGTCGACCTCGCCTACCGCGGCCTGGCCGCCAAGGACATCGCCGCCCTCCAGCAGAAGGCGGCCTCCGGGGACAGCGGCGTGAAGGTCGTCGAGGGCACCGGTGCCGAGGTCCAGCACCTCGTCTTCAACGTCAACGACCCCGCGGTCGCCAACAAGGCCGTCCGCCGCGCCGTCGCCTACCTGATCGACCGCAAGGCCATCATCCGCGACGTCTACGACCGCACCGCCACCCCGCTGTACTCGATCGTGCCGCAGGGCATCACCAGCCACAACACGGCCTTCTTCGACCGCTACGGCGAGGGCGGCGACACGGCCCGCGCCCAGGCCGCGCTCATCGAGGCGGGCATCACGGACAAGGTCCGCTTCACCCTCTGGGCCACCCCCGTCCGCTACGGCCCCGGCACCGTGGCCGAGCTGACCGAGATCGCCCAGCAGCTCAACTCCAGCGGCCTGTTCGACGTCGACGTGAAGTCCACCGACGCCGACCGGTACGCCAAGGACATCGCCGCCGGCAAGTACGCGGTCTACGTCCGCGGCTGGGTCCCCGACTACCCCGACCCCGACAACTTCACCGCCCCCTTCTTCGGTGACGGCAACGTGCTGTCCAACAACTACGTGAACCAGCGGATCAGCGGCACGCTCATCCCGCGCACCGCCGCCGAGGACAGCCGCGCCTCCACCGCCGCGGACTTCGAGGAGCTGCAGGACACGGTCGCCGACGACGTGCCGATCATCCCGCTGTGGCAGGGCAAGCAGTACGTGGCCGCCAAGGACACCGTCAACGGCCTGGAATGGACCCTCGACCAGTCCACGGTGTTCCGCTTCTGGGAGATCCAGAAGGTGGACCAGGCCGGCTGACCCACCCCGACGCCTCCGGCCTCCCCGACGGCCGGACGTCCCCCCGCCCCACCGGGGGGCGGCTACTGCGCCCCCGGGCGCACCAGACCGCTCTCGTACGCGTACACCGCCGCCTGCACGCGGTCGCGCAGCGCCAGCTTCGTCAGCACATGTCCCACATGGGTCTTGACCGTCGTCTCGCTCACGAACAGCTCCGCGGCGATCTCGGCGTTCGACAGTCCCCGCGCGACCAGCTTCAGCACCTCGACCTCACGGTCGGTCAGGGTGTGCAGCGCCTGCGGCACCGGGTCCTCGCCCGACGGCAGCCGCCCCGCGTACTTGTCGAGCAGCCGCCGTGTGATGCTCGGCGCGAGCATCGCCTCGCCCGCGGCGACCACCCGGATCGCCTGCACCAGTTCATGCGCCGGGGCGTCCTTGAGCAGGAAGCCGCTGGCCCCCGCGCGCAGCGCCTCGACCACGTACTCGTCCAGGTCGAAGGTGGTCAGCACCAGCACCTTCGCCGGACCGTCCCGGCCGGGACCGGTGATCTGCCGGGTGGCCTCCACCCCGTCCATCCGCGGCATGCGGATGTCCATCAGCACGACGTCCGGCTGCAAGACCCGCACCTGCTCCAGGGCCTGCTGGCCGTCCCCCGCCTCACCCACCACCGCGAGTTCCGGCTCCGCCTCCAGGATCATCCGGAAACCGGTGCGCAGCAGCGGCTGGTCATCGACCAGCAGAACGCGAATGGCCACGTGATCTCCTCAGCTCAGGAATCCCCATTCTTCCCCACCACCGCCAGCGGATACGGCGGGGGAGTGCCGCCGAACGACGGGCAGATCGCCTGGTGGTCGCACCAGTCGCACAGCCGGCTCGGACGCGGCCTCCAGTCGCCGGACTCGGTGGCCCGCCGGATCGCCTCCCACAGCGCCTCCAGCTTGCGTCCCACCGCCAGCAGGTCCTCCTCCGACGGGTCGTACGTCATCACCTCGCCGCTGCCGAGGTAGACCAGTTGCAGCCGGCGCGGCACCACCCCGCGCAGCCGCCACAGCACCAGCGCGTAGAACTTCATCTGGAACAGGGCCTCGTCCGCGTACTCCGGACGCGGGGCCTTGCCGGTCTTGTAGTCCACCACGCGCAGGTCGCCGGAGGCCGGGGCCACGTCGAGACGGTCGATGTAGCCGCGCAGCGTGAGCCCCGAATCCAGCTCGGTCTCCACGTACAACTCGCGCTCCGCGGGCTCGAGCCGCGTCGGGTCCTCCAGCGAGAACCACCGCTCCACCAGCCCGGCCGCCCCCTCCAGCCACTCCGCCAGGTCCTGCCCCTCCCCGGCGGGGAACAGCTGGGACAGCTCCGGACGCTCCCCCAGCAGCCGCTGCCACTGCCCGGGCACCATCGCCCGCGCCCGCTCCGTCGTCCGCTCACCGGCCGGTGTGTCGAAGAGCCGCTCCAGCACCGCGTGTACCACCGTGCCCCGCGCGGCGGCCGGGCTCGGCTTCTCCGGCAGCTTGTCGATCACCCGCAGCCGGTACAGCAGGGGACACCGCATGAAGTCGGCGGCGCGCGACGGCGACAACGACGACGGAGCGGCCGGCGGCCTCGGAGGCGTCGGCGGAACGGGTTCGATGCTGGTGCCCATGGCAGGACCCTATGGGGTAGCACCGACAGCCGGTGTCGGCTCCGGCCGGCCGGGCAATACCATCGACGTCGGACCGACAGCAGAACGAGGGGAACCAGTGAGCGAGAGCCAGCGGTCGCCTGAGGGCGACCAGCAGACTCCCGGAGCCGACGACGGCACCGGCAAACGCCCCGCCGGCCCCGGCGGCGGCATCCTCATGGGCCGCATCTTCGGCGTGCCCGTGTACGTCGCCCCCAGCTGGTTCCTGGTCGCGGCCCTGATCACCTGGGTCTTCGGCGGTCAGCTCGACCGCGTTCTGCCCGAACTCGGCGCCGTGCGCTACCTGGTCTCGCTCTTCTTCGCGGTGGCCTTCTACGCCTCCGTCCTGGTGCACGAACTCGCGCACACGGTCGCGGCACTGCGCTTCGGACTCCCGGTGCGCCGCATCCAGCTCCAGTTCTTCGGCGGCGTCTCCGAGATCGAGAAGGAGTCCGACACTCCGGGGCGGGAGTTCGTCCTCGCCTTCATCGGGCCGCTGCTCTCGCTCGTCCTGGCCGGGGTGTTCTACCTCGGCATGCAGGGCGTGGAACCGGGCACCGTGCCCGGCGTCCTGCTCGCCGGGCTGATGATCAGCAACCTCCTCGTGGCGGCGTTCAACCTGCTGCCGGGGCTCCCGCTGGACGGCGGGCGCATGCTGCGCGCGGTGGTCTGGAAGATCACGGGCAAGCCCATGACCGGGACCGTCGCCGCCGCGTGGATCGGCCGCTTCCTGGCCATCGCGGTCCTGGTCGGCCTGCCCCTGCTGTCGTACGCGGGCGGCCTCAGCGACGGCACCGGCGACGCCACCGGCTTCGACTCCCTCACCGACGCCCTGCTCGCCGCCATCCTGGCCGCGATCATCTGGACCGGCGCGGGCAACGCCCTGCGCATGGCCCGGCTGCGCGAGCACCTCCCCGAGCTCCAGGCACGGACCCTCACCCGGCGCGCCCTGCCCGTCGCCTCCGACACCCCGCTCTCCGAAGCCCTGCGGCGCGCCAACGAGGCCGGGGCGCGCGCCCTGGTCGTCGTCGACGGCCACGGCACCCCCACCGCCGTCGTCCGCGAGGCCGCGATCGTCGGCGTGCCCGAGCACCGGCGCCCCTGGGTCGCGGTCTCGGGTCTCGCGCAGGACATCAAGCCGGGCATGAAGGTTTCCGCGGAACTCGCGGGAGAGGACCTGCTGGACACGCTGCGGGCGACGCCGGCCACGGAGTACCTGGTGGTGGAGAACTCCGGCGAGATCTACGGGGTGCTGTCCACGGCGGACGTCGAAAAGGCCTTCCTCGCAGCCATGGCCCGGCCCTCCGTCTAGAGGCTCGGTTCGCCTCCGGGGCGCTCAAGACGGTGTCGGCGGTCGGCCGTGCCCGGTCATTCGTTCCTCGCGACCTCCGCGCTGCCCCAGCTACCGCTGGGAGGTGCCCCCACCCCCTTTCGGCACCGTCGCGCCCCCTTGGCTCACTCGCCCGTCAGCAGTCCCATGGGCCCTCCCCCTCAGGAGGCCGCCGCCCGAGCGCCCACCACGACCGCTCAGGCGAACCGAGCCTCAAAGAGGATGAGGATGACGCCCCGGAGGCGAACCGAGCACTGAAAAAGGACGGGTAGGCTGGGCGCATGTCCGAACCGACCGGTGCCGCCCGCCGTCGCGGGCCCTTCAAGGTCGGGGACCAGGTCCAGCTCACCGATCCCAAGGGACGCCACTACACGTTCACGCTCGAGGCCGGGAAGAACTTCCACACCCACAAGGGGTCCTTCCCGCATGACGAGCTGATCGGTGCCCCCGAGGGCAGTGTGGTCCGAACCACGGGAAACGTCGCCTACCTTGCGCTGCGCCCCCTGCTCCCCGACTACGTCCTGTCCATGCCCCGCGGCGCCGCCGTGGTCTACCCCAAGGACGCGGGGCAGATCCTGTCCATGGCCGACATCTTCACCGGCGCGCGCGTCGTGGAGGCCGGCGTGGGCTCGGGCTCGCTCAGCATGTTCCTGCTGCGGGCGATCGGCGACGAGGGCATGCTGCACTCGTACGAGCGCCGCGCCGACTTCGCCGAGATCGCGACGCAGAACGTGGAGCGCTACTTCGGCGGTCCGCACCCCGCGTGGCAGCTCACTGTCGGCGATCTGCAGGACAACCTCAGCGATGCCGACGTCGACCGCGTCATCCTGGACATGCTCGCCCCGTGGGAGTGCCTGGAGGCGGTCTCCAAGGCCCTGGTGCCCGGCGGCATCCTGTGCGCCTACGTGGCGACGACCACCCAGCTCGCCCGGACCGTCGAGGCGATCCGCGAGCACGGCACGTTCAACGAGCCGTCGGCGTGGGAGACCATGGTGCGCACCTGGCACGTCGAGGGACTGGCGGTGCGTCCCGACCACCGGATGATCGGGCACACCGGGTTCCTGCTGACCGCCCGCCGGCTGGCGGACGGAGTGGAGCCCCCGCTCCGGCGCAGGCGCCCCGCGCCCGGCGCGTACGGCGAGGACTACACCGGCCCGGGCGCCGGCCGCGCGTCGGGCAGGGCCGCCAAGAGCACCGAGGCGACCGGAGCGGCCGAGGCCGTCGATGCGGCGGAGGCCGCCGAAGGCGCCGAGGCCACCGACTGACCGCACGCCACGAGAGCGCCGCCACCGGGATTCCGGGGGCGGCGCTTTTGCGTCCCCTCCGTGTCTCCTGTCACGTACGTCATATGACGTACCGATAAAAGATTTGCGACACACGGGACCCGGTCGCACCGGCGCCATGTGAGCTGTGGCACCATGCTGGCCACCCCGCTCGACCAACTCCACAGGAGACAGGCGCGTGCAGCCAACCGCAGGACCGGCCCTTCCGCACACCCGGGCCCGTTCGGTGCACTGGATCACCACGGCTGCGGTCATCGCCGCGGTCATAGGCAGCGCCGCACTGGTGCAGCCCGCCGGGGCCTCCACCGCGAAAGGGCCGGCCGTCGGCGCCAAGGCCGCCGTCCCCGCCGTGGCCCCGCCGGACCCGAAGGCCGCCCACTACACGATGAACTGCGCGGGCGCGCCGGTGGACGTGGTCGAACGGGCCTCGGGCGACCTGGACGGCGACGGGCGCCAGGAGACGGTCGCGGTCGCGCGCTGCCACTCCGAGACGGGCACCCCGCCCAGCGGTCTGTACGTGATCTCGGCGGACGCCGCACCGGGCGCCGCGCCGCGGATCGTGGAGACCCTGGTCGACCCGAAGGAGCAGCGGTCCTTCAAGGACCTGCGGATCGAGGGCCGAAAGGTTCGCGCCACGGTCCTCGGCTACTCCTCGGACGACATCCCGCGCTGCTGCCCCGACCAGACGCGGGACTACAGCTGGGAGTGGCGGTCCGGCACCTACTACGAGATCCCGGGACCGCTCGCGAACGGCGTGTGACAGATCACTCCGCGGCGGGTCCGTACAGCTCTACACTGTCCGAAACCCGACGCACATGAATACATTCGCCAGGACATTCCCTGGCCGAATCCACCACATCGGTCAGCAACGGCAGGGGTACCGGGGCGGAGGCCCCAGGGGCCTGACGCAGCTCGTTGTCGTCACCCTTCACATAGGCGAGCCCGTCGATGTCCAGCTCGAACACCTCGGGCGCGTACTGCACACAGATGCCGTCTCCGGTGCACAGGTCCTGATCGATCCAGACCTCAAGCGCCTCGACGACTTCGTCGCTCACGGGTATCTCGCCTGCCGTTCATCGTTCGGGAAGGGACCGCCCCTGACGGGCGTTGACCGAACCGACGATACAACCGGCCGCTTTCGGATGGTGATGGCTGGGTATCTCCCTGGCACGAGGACGTGCGCAAGGGTGAAGATCGGACACACTCCGGACGTCTTTGTGATCTAGGGGTTTCAACCCCTACTGGCCCAGGTAGGGTCTGGAAGCGTCCAGCTCCCCTTGGAGGAGGTGAGGACCGTGGCGGCCCACGACGACGACATCAACCGTGGCGGCCGACCCGCTCGTGGATCGGAAGATCCCATGAGCCAGGTCGCCTTTCTTGAGCAGGAAATCGCCGTCCTGCGACGTAAGCTCGCCGACTCTCCGCGACACACGAGGATTCTCGAAGAGCGGATCGTCGAGCTGCAGACCAATCTTGCGGGTGTCTCCGCTCAGAACGAGCGGCTGGCCAACACCCTCCGCGAGGCCCGCGACCAGATCGTGGCCCTCAAGGAAGAGGTGGACCGGCTGGCACAGCCCCCCGCTGGATTCGGCGTGTTCCTGCAGGCGAACGACGACGGAACGGCGGACATCTTCACCGGCGGCCGCAAGCTGCGGGTGAACGTCAGTCCGTCGGTCGAGCTGGACGACCTCCGGCGCGGCCAGGAACTCATGCTCAACGAGGCGCTCAACGTGGTCGAGGCCATGGAGTTCGAGCGCATCGGAGACATCGTCACCCTCAAGGAGATCCTCGAGGACGGCGAGCGGGCCCTGGTCATCGGGCACACCGACGAGGAGCGGGTGGTGCGGCTCGCCGAACCGCTGCTGGACGGCGCGCTCCGCGCCGGCGACGCGCTGCTGCTCGAACCGCGCTCGGGATACGTCTACGAGCGGGTGCCCAAGAGCGAGGTCGAGGAGCTCGTCCTCGAAGAGGTGCCCGACATCGACTACCGCCAGATCGGCGGCCTGCGGAACCAGATCGAGCAGATCCGCGACGCGGTCGAACTGCCCTATCTGCACGCCGAGCTGTTCAAGGAGTACGAGCTCCGCCCGCCCAAGGGTGTGCTCCTCTACGGCCCCCCTGGCTGCGGAAAGACCCTGATCGCCAAGGCGGTCGCCAACTCCCTTGCCAAGAAGGTCGCCGAGGTCACCGGGCAGCCCCAGGGCAAGAGCTACTTCCTGAACATCAAGGGCCCCGAGCTGCTGAACAAGTACGTCGGCGAGACCGAGCGGCAGATCCGCCTGGTCTTCCAGCGTGCGAGGGAGAAGGCCAGCGAGGGCACCCCCGTCATCGTCTTCTTCGACGAGATGGAGTCGCTGTTCCGGACCCGTGGGTCCGGCGTCAGCTCGGACGTGGAGAACACCATCGTCCCGCAGCTGCTCGCCGAGATCGACGGCGTCGAGGGACTGGAGAACGTCATCGTCATCGGCGCCTCCAACCGCGAGGACATGATCGACCCCGCGATCCTGCGGCCCGGCCGCCTGGACGTGAAGATCAAGATCGAGCGGCCGGACGCCGAGGCGGCCAAGGACATCTTCTCCAAGTACCTGGTCGCGACCCTGCCGCTGCACGGGGAGGACCTGTCCGAGCACGGCGAGTCCGCCGAGGCCACCGTCGACGCCATGATCCAGTCGGTGGTGGAGCGGATGTACTCGGAGTCCGAGGAGAACCGCTTCCTGGAGGTCACCTACGCCAACGGTGACAAGGAGGTCCTGTACTTCAAGGACTTCAACTCCGGCGCCATGATCCAGAACATCGTGGACCGGGCCAAGAAGATGGCGATCAAGGCCTTCCTCGACCACAACCAGCGGGGCCTGCGCGTCTCCCACCTGCTCGCCGCCTGCGTGGACGAGTTCAAGGAGAACGAGGACCTGCCGAACACCACCAACCCGGACGACTGGGCCCGCATCTCCGGAAAGAAGGGCGAGCGGATCGTCTTCATCCGCACGCTCGTCACCGGGAAGCAGGGCGCCGACACCGGTCGCTCGATCGACACCGTCGCCAATACGGGCCAGTACCTGTAACGCGACCACCCTCCGGCTGCGGGTGCCCACGCAGGGCACCCGCAGCCGGACTGTTTCACCCCGGCATAACCCAAGAAAGCGCGTAATGATCTCCCCACCACCGTCATCGCGTTCTAGGCTCATCGGTACCGCCCGAGGGCCATTTGCGGGGCGGTACTTGAGCGACCGGGCCGGCACGGCCCGGAGCCGGGCAAGGAGGGCCGCATGACCGTACGGCGAGTAATGGGCATCGAGACGGAGTACGGGATCTCCGTCCCGGGCCACCCGAACGCCAATGCCATGCTCACCTCGTCCCAGGTCGTCAACGCCTACGCGGCGGCGATGCACCGGGCGCGCCGCGCCCGCTGGGACTTCGAGGAGGAGAACCCACTGCGGGACGCCCGCGGCTTCGACCTCGCCCGCGAGGTCGCGGACTCCAGCCAGCTCACCGACGAGGACATCGGCCTGGCCAACGTGATCCTCACCAACGGTGCCCGGCTGTACGTCGACCACGCCCACCCGGAGTACAGCTCGCCGGAGGTCACCAACCCCCGCGACGCCGTGCTGTGGGACAAGGCCGGCGAGCGCATCATGGCCGAGGCCGCCGAGCGGGCCGCCCAGCTTCCCGGCGCCCAGCCCATCCACCTGTACAAGAACAACACCGACAACAAGGGCGCGTCCTACGGCACGCACGAGAACTACCTGATGAAGCGGGAGACCGCCTTCTCGGACATCGTGCGCCATCTGACGCCCTTCTTCGTCTCGCGCCAGGTCGTCACCGGGGCCGGACGGGTCGGCATCGGCCAGGACGGCCACGACCACGGCTTCCAGATCAGCCAGCGCGCCGACTACTTCGAGGTCGAGGTCGGCCTGGAGACCACCCTCAAACGGCCGATCATCAACACGCGGGACGAGCCGCACGCCGACGCCGAGAAGTACCGCCGGCTCCACGTGATCATCGGCGACGCCAACCTCGCGGAGCTCTCGACCTACCTCAAGCTCGGCACCACCGCCCTGGTGCTGTCGATGATCGAGGACGGCTTCATCAACGTCGACCTCGCCGTCGACCAGCCCGTCCGCACCCTGCACCAGGTCAGCCACGACCCCACGCTGCACCGGCTGGTCACGCTGCGCAGCGGCCGCACCCTCACCGCGGTGCAACTCCAGATGGAGTACTGCGAGCTCGCCCGCAAGTACGTCGAGGACCGCTTCGGCACGGACGCCGACGAGCAGACCAAGGACGTACTCGGACGCTGGGAGGACGTGCTCAACCGGCTCGAGAGCGACCCGATGAGCCTGTCGCGCGAACTGGACTGGGTCGCCAAGCGCGAACTGATGGAGGGCTACCGGCGCCGGGACAACCTCGAGTGGGACGCGGCGCGCCTGCACCTGGTCGACCTGCAGTACGCCGACGTGCGCCCCGAGAAGGGCCTGTACAACCGCCTGGTCGCCCGCGGGCGCATCCAGCGGCTGCTGACCGACGAAGAGGTCGACCGGGCCGTGGGCAAGCCCCCGGAGGACACACGGGCCTACTTCCGCGGACGCTGCCTCGAACAGTACGCGGACGACGTCGCCGCGGCCTCCTGGGACTCGGTGATCTTCGACCTGCCCGGCCGTGACTCCCTGCAGCGGGTGCCCACCCTGGAGCCGCTGCGCGGTACGCGCAACCACGTCAAGGAACTGCTGGACCGCTGCCGCACGGCGGAGGAGCTGGTGCGGATCCTGTCGGGCGGCTGATCAGGGCTGAAATCCTGCCGAACTGGGAATCATGGGGGTGGCCCCCGGACGTTGCGCAATACCAGGGGCCGATGTCAGGCCCTCCTTGTAGGGTCTGATCTTGTAGGACATGGAACCGAGCGGGGTGAGGGACACATGGCTACCAAGGACACCGGCGGCGGGCAGCAGAAGGCCACGCGTTCGACCGAGGAGGTCGAGGAGACCGCGCAGGACGCGCAGGGCACCTCCGACCTCAAGGACCGCCACGAGAAGCTGTCGGACGACGTGGACTCCGTGCTGGACGAGATCGATGACGTCCTCGAGGAGAACGCGGAGGATTTCGTACGTTCGTTCGTTCAGAAGGGTGGGCAGTAGTCCACATCCATGAACGGGGGCGTGAAGCGGTGTTCTCGGTGCAAGGTGGCACTGCCGTGTGAGGCGTTCGCCAAGAACAGGTGGGCGTCGCGCGACGGTCTCCAGGCCTACTGCCGGCTGTGCTGGGCCGAATGCCACCAGCGGAGGCAGTTGGCGAAGGGCAAGAACGTACGGCCGCGAGTGCTTGTGCCCCCGGGGCACAGGCACTGCCGTCGTTGCGGGGAGACCAAGCCGCACAGTGAGTGGGACCGCAACAGCAGCGCGTCGGACGGCCTGTCGACCCGGTGCAAGTCGTGCCGGGCGGTGGAAGGCCGGGCCGGTCACCTGAAGCGGAAGTACGGGATGACCGAGGCCGAGCGGGACGCCATGGTCACTGAGCAGTTCGGTATCTGCTGCATTTGTTTGGAAGCCCCGGCGGAACATGTGGATCACGACCACGGGACGGGTAGGGTCCGTGGCGTACTGTGCTTCAGCTGCAATGCCGCGCTGGGGCAGTTGAAGGATCGGCCCGACGTCATACGGCGGGCGGCCGCCTACGTGGAAGGAAACGTGTGGAAGCCAACACTCGTAGCACCGGGCGTCTACCAGCTGCCTTCCTGACGCCCGGCTCGTCGTCGTTCGTGGACTTCCTGGGCGCGCACGCGCCGGAGATGCTCCCGGGCGGCCGTCCGCTGCCGGCGGTGCAGGGCGCCATCGAACTGCCGCACGGCACCACGATCGTGGCGGCGACGTTCGCCGGCGGCGTGGTGCTGGCCGGTGACCGGCGGGCCACGATGGGCAACATCATCGCGCAGCGCGACATCGAGAAGGTGTTCCCCGCCGACGAGTACTCGGCGGTGGGCATCGCGGGTACGGCGGGCCTGGCCGTGGAGATGGTCAAGCTCTTCCAGCTGGAGCTGGAGCACTACGAGAAGATCGAGGGCGACGTCCTGTCCCTGGAGGGCAAGGCGAACCGCCTGTCGACCATGATCCGGAGCAACCTCGGCATGGCGCTGCAGGGTCTGGCCGTGGTCCCGCTCTTCGCCGGTTACGACACCGACCGCGGGAGGGGCCGGATCTTCTCGTACGACGTGACGGGCGGCCGCTCCGAGGAGCACGGCTTCGCCTCCACCGGTTCCGGCTCGGTCTTCGCCCGCGGCGCGCTGAAGAAGCTCTACCGGCCCGACCTCACCGGCGAGCAGGCCACCACCCTGGTCGTCCAGGCGCTCTACGACGCGGCGGACGACGACTCGGCGACCGGTGGTCCCGATCTGGCGCGCCGTATCTACCCGATCGTCACGGTCATCACCGAGGACGGCTTCCGCAGGCTCACCGAGTCCGAGAGCCAGGAGATCGTCCGCGCCATCCACGAGCGGCGGATGCAGCAGCCCGACGGCCCGCGCGCCGAGCTGCTCTGAGCCCGGACGTCCTCAGATGCACCCGCAAACGACAGAAAGGGACGGATAGCCGGTGTCGACGCCGTTCTATGTATCACCCCAGCAGGCCATGGCCGAC
This sequence comes from Streptomyces sp. RLA123, assembly GCF_056270165.1. Lineage (NCBI taxonomy): Bacteria > Bacillati > Actinomycetota > Actinomycetes > Kitasatosporales > Streptomycetaceae > Streptomyces > Streptomyces sp. RLA123. Next base: position 6,311,923 of record NZ_JBWDOR010000003.1, read on the forward strand.
CGCGCCGAGTTCGCCCGCAAGGGCATCGCGCGCGGGCGCAGCGTCGTCGTTCTGCAGTACACCGACGGCATCGTCTTCATCGCCGAGAACCCGTCCCGCGCACTGCACAAGGTGAGCGAGATCTACGACCGCATCGCCTTCGCCGCGGTGGGCAAGTACAACGAGTTCGAGAACCTGCGGATCGGCGGGGTTCGCTACGCCGACCTGCGTGGTTACACCTACGACCGTGACGATGTGACCGCCCGCGGCCTGGCGAACGTGTACGCCCAGACCCTGGGCACGATCTTCTCCAGCGTCGGCGAGAAGCCGTACGAGGTGGAGCTGATCGTCGCGGAGGTGGGTTCCGACCCCTCCGAGGACCAGATCTACCGGCTGCCGCACGACGGTTCGATCGTCGACGAGCACGGCGCCGTGGCGGTCGGCGGCAACTCCGACCAGATCGGCAGTTATCTGGACCAGCGGCACCGTGACGGCATGACCCTCGCGGAGGCGCTGAAGCTGGCGGTGGAGTCCCTGAGCCGGGACAACAACGGCAGCGACCGGCAGCTCACGGCGGAGCAGCTGGAAGTGGCGGTGCTGGACCGCACGCGGCCGCAGCAGCGCAAGTTCAAGCGCATCCTCGGCCGGCAGCTGTCGCGGCTGCTGGAGGACGAGGGCACCGGTGGCACGGCGGGCAAGGCCGCGCCGGCGACCGCGGCCGACGATGACGACGACCTTCCGGAGCTCGACGAGGACGTGTGAGTCCGCGCGCTCCCGCATCCCGCCCAACGCCTCGGCCGCCCCAGTGGTGGCCGGGGCGTTCGCGTGCGTGCCGTCAGGCGTCCCGTGGCGGGGCGGTGGACCCGCGGACGACCAGGTGGACGGGGAGTTCGGCGCTGCCCGCCGGGCGGCCCGCCAGGGCGTCCAGCAGGGCGGTCATGCCGCCGGCGCCGACGGCCTCGGCGGGCAGCCGGACGGTGGTGAGTTCAGGTTCGATCGCGGTGGCGAGCGCGAAGTCGTCGTAGCCGGTCACCGAGACGTCGTCGGGGACCCGCAGTCCGAGGCGGCCCAGGGCTTTGCAGGCGCCGACCGCGAGGACGTCGTCGTCGCAGACCACGACGGTGGGACGGGGGCCGGGGCGCGCGAGCAGGCGCTCGGTGGCCTGCCGGGCGGCCTCGAAATCGAGGGCGGAGTGCTCGGTGGCGGGGGTGGTCCCGAGGACGTCGGCGAGGGCCTGGGCGCGTACCCGGAAGGTCCAGGTGTCGATGCCGGCGGCGAGGTGGGCGACCCGCTCCGGGCGGTGGCCGAGGGCCCGCACGTGGCGGGCGATCTGCCGCATCCCGTCGGCGATGGCGAGGTTGACGGTGGCGGCGGGCCCGGGTGCGCCGGGGTCCGCGTCCAGCATCACCAGGGGCAGTCCGCCCTCCCCGATCGCGGCGAGTGCGTCGGCGGCCATGGAGGACGCGATGATGCCGTCCAGCGCGGCCCGTGCCGAGCCGAAGGGGTCGCGGGCCGGCCCGACGCCCTCGGGGGAGGGGTAGAGCACGACGCCGAAGCCGTTCTCCTCGGCCACGCGGGCGGCGCCGGTGTAGATGCGGGCGAAGTACTCGTTGGTGATCGAGGGCACGACCAGCAGGGCGGTCCGGGTCCTGCCCAGGCGCAGGTTGCGCGCGGCGATGTTGGGCCGGTAGCCGAGTTCGCGGGCCTGTGCGCGGACGGTGTCGGCGGTGCTCTCGGACACCCGGCCGCGCCACTTGCCGCCGAGCACGAGCGAGACCGTGGCCTGGGAGACGCCCGCGGCCCGTGCGACGTCCCGGGAGGTAGGGCGCGCTGTTTCGGTCACCGTTGGGGCCCCTCTTGCCGTGCTCGACCTGTGCCACGGCTGGACCCGTGGACTGCGGCCATGGTACGTATGACCCGGGTAGTTATACGTACAACTAGACGAAGGGGCGGCCATGGCGACGGGTTACGCGGACCTGCTGCGCGCACCGCACGCGATGCGGCTGCTGGCCGGCACCCTGACCGGCCGCCTCCCCAACGCCACGGCCGCGCTCGGGATCGTGCTGCTCACCCGGGCGCAGGGCGGCGACTTCGCCCTCGCCGGCGCGCTGTCCGCGGTCTACGGCATCGCCAACGCCGTCGGCCAGCCGCTGCTGGGCCGGGCCGTCGACCGGCTCGGGCAGCCCCGCGTGATGCTGCCCGCCGCGGTGGCCTCGGCCGCGGGGATGACGCTCTTCGCGCTGGCCGGGCTCCGCCCGCTGCCTCTGGCCTACGCGGCGATGCTCGTCGCCGGCTTCTTCACCCCGCCGCTGGAGGGCGGTCTGCGGGCCCTGTGGCCCGGGGTGCTCAAGAGGGCCGACCGGGTCCACGCCGCGTACGCCTTGGACGCCGCCGCGCAGGAGGTCATGTTCGCGGTCGGGCCGCTGCTGGTGACCCTGCTGGTGGCCGGTTTCTCCGAGAGGGCCGCGCTGCTGTGGATCGCGGCCGTCGGCGTGGCGGGGGCGGTCAGCGTGGTGGTCTCGCCGCCGTCGCGGACATGGCGATCGGAGCCACGGGTCCCGGACTGGCTGGGGCCGTTGCGCTCGCGCGGCATCGTCGTGGTGGTCGCGTCCTTCTTCTTCGTCGGCCTGGCGCTCGGTTCCATCGCGGTGGCCGCCGTCGCCTTCGCAGACGACCACGGCGGCGGGATGGTCTCCAGCTACGTGCTGTCCGGCACCGGATTCGGCGCGCTGGTGGGCGGCGTGGTGTACGGGGCCCGGCAGTGGCCGGGGGTGCCCGAGCGCAGGCTGCGACTGCTGATGGCGGGCCTGGCGGTCTGCTATCTCCCGCTCGTCCTCGTGCCCGGCGTGGCCCTCATGGCCGCGCTCGCGGCCCTGTCGGGACTGTTCCTGGCGCCGTCGCTGGCCTGTGCGTTCGTGGTGGTGGACCGGCACGCCCCGGCGGGCACGGTCACCGAGGCGTTCTCATGGATCGTCACCGGGTTCGGTGTCGGCGCGGCGATCGGCACCGCGGCCTCGGGACCCGCCGCCCAGTACGGCGGAGCGGTGGCCGCGTTCACGGTCGCGGGGGCGGGCGGACTGGCCGCGCTGGCGGTCCTGCTGGCCGGGGGTCGCCCGCTGGCCCTTCCAAACCCGGCAAGCGGGACAGAAAAAGATCGAATCGCCGCGGCCCAAGACGGTTTGAGGTCCACGCATCAGGCGTAAAGTCTCAGCATGGACCGCCGCATTTTCGGGCTGGAGAACGAGTACGGCGTCACGTGCACGTTCCGGGGACAGCGGCGTCTGTCCCCGGACGAGGTGGCGCGGTACCTCTTCCGCCGTGTCGTGTCATGGGGTCGTAGCAGCAACGTCTTCCTCCGCAATGGCGCCCGCCTCTACCTCGACGTGGGGTCGCACCCGGAGTACGCCACTCCCGAGTGTGACAACGTGACGGAACTGGTCACCCACGACAAGGCGGGTGAGCGCATTCTCGAAGGGCTCCTCGTGGACGCCGAACGGCGCCTGCACGAGGAGGGCATCGCGGGTGATGTCTACCTCTTCAAGAACAACACCGACTCCGCCGGCAACTCCTACGGCTGCCACGAGAACTATCTCGTCGCCCGCCACGGGGAGTTCTCCCGCCTCGCGGACATCCTCATCCCCTTCCTGGTCACCCGGCAGCTGATCTGCGGCGCCGGCAAGGTGCTGCAGACCCCGCGCGGCGCGGTCTTCTGCGTCAGCCAGCGCGCCGAGCACATCTGGGAGGGCGTCAGCTCCGCGACGACGCGCTCCCGGCCCATCATCAACACCCGGGACGAGCCGCACGCGGACGCCGAGCGCTACCGGCGCCTGCACGTCATCGTCGGCGACTCCAACATGTCCGAGACGACCATGCTGCTGAAGGTCGGTGCGACCGACCTCGTGCTGCGCATGATCGAGGCGGGCACCGTCATGCGGGACCTCACGCTGGAGAACCCGATCCGGGCGATCCGCGAGGTCTCCCACGACATAACGGGACAGCGCAAGGTGCGCCTCGCCTCCGGCCGGGAGGCCTCCGCGCTGGAGATCCAGGAGGAGTATTACTCCAAGGCGGTGGACTTCTGCGAGCGTCGCGGCATCCGCAACGGGGTCATCGAGCAGGTCCTCGAACTGTGGGGCCGGGCCCTGGAGTCGATCGGCAGCGGTGATCTGGACCGGATCGGCACCGAGATCGACTGGGTGATGAAGTACCGGCTGATCGAGCGGTACCGGGCCCGCGACAACATCACCATGTCGCACCCGCGCATCGCGCAGATAGACCTCGCCTACCACGACATCCACCGTCGCCGCGGGTTGTACTACCTGCTGGAGAAGCGAGGTCAGGCCAAGCGGATCTGCAACGACCTCAAGATCTTCGAGGCCAAGTCGGTGCCCCCGCAGACCACCCGGGCCCGGCTGCGCGGCGACTTCATCCGCCGCGCCCAGGAGCAGCGGCGCGACTTCACGGTCGACTGGGTGCACCTGAAGCTCAACGACCAGGCGCAGCGCACGGTGCTGTGCAAGGACCCCTTCCGGTCCGTCGACGACCGGGTGGAGAAGCTGATCGCCGGGATGTAGCACAAGAGCGTGAAGGCAGGCGCGGGGCCCCGTCGGTGTTCGTACGGGGCCCCGCGCACGCCGTAGAGTGGCGCGCACGCCAGATACACAAGATCGACCTGATGGGGATCCCCGTGCGCCGACGTTCTCTCCTCCTCGCCGTGCCGGCCGGCCTGCTCACGCTCGCGGGCTGCGGTGACGACAAGTCCGACAAGGTCAAGCCCGGCGCCTCCCCATCGGGTTCCGGTTCCGCCCCCTCCGCCACCGTCAACATCGTCAGCGGTCCGGTGCCGGACATCACCGCCGGCACGAAGTTCGGCGAGAAGCCGACCGTCGCCAAGGGTCAGGGCGACCCGAGCAGCGACCTGGCGGTCAAGACCCTGATCCAGGGCAGCGGCGCCGTGGTCGCCAAGGGGGACTACCTCCAGGCGAACTATCTCGGCCAGATCTGGAGCACCGCCAAGGTCTTCGACAACTCCTACGACCGCGGCGCGCCGGCCGTCTTCCCCATCGGCGTCGGGCAGGTCATCCCCGGCTGGGACAAGGCCCTGGTGGGCAAGAAGGTCGGCGACCGCGTCGAGCTGGCCATCCCGCCGGCCCTCGGCTACGGCGCGCAGGGCAACGCCCAGGCCGGCATCAAGGGCACCGACACGCTCGTGTTCGTTGTCGACGTGGTGAACACCTTCGGCGCGAAGAGCTCCGCGCAGGGCAAGGCCGTGCCGCAGACCGACGCCGCCCTGCCCAAGGTCGGCACCAACACCGACGGCCAGTCACCCTCGATCGATGTTCCCAAGGGCGCAGCGCCGGCCAAGCTGGTGTCCGACTACGTCATCGAGGGCACCGGCCCCGAGGTGAAGGCCGCCGACAACCTGCTCGTGCAGTACAAGGGCGTTCTGTGGGACGGCGGCAAGGAGTTCGACTCCACGTACTCCCGCGGCCAGCTCGCCTCCTTCTCCCTCCAGCAGGTCATCAAGGGCTGGCAGGAGGGCTTGGTGGGCAAGAAGGCCGGCAGCCGCGTGCTGCTCGTCGTGCCGGCCGCCCAGGGTTACGGCGACAAGGCGCAGAGCGGTATTCCCGCCAACTCCACGCTGGTCTTCACCGTCGACATCCTCGCCGTGATGTAAAACTGTGCAGGTTGTCCGCAATATCAAGAGGAGCACGTACGTGAGCATCGACAAGCCCGAGATCGACTTCCCGGGCGGCGAGCCCCCGGCCGACCTGGAGATCAAGGACATCTGGGAGGGCGACGGCGCCGAGGCCAAGTCCGGACAGAACGTCACGGTCCACTACGTGGGTGTCGCCTTCAGCACCGGCGAGGAGTTCGACGCCAGCTGGAACCGCAACTCGCCCTTCACCTTCCCCCTCGGTGGCGGCCGCGTCATCAAGGGCTGGGACCAGGGCGTGCAGGGCATGAAGGTCGGCGGCCGTCGCCAGCTGACGATCCCGGCGCACCTCGCCTACGGCAACCAGAGCCCGACCCCGGCGATCAAGCCGGGCGAGACCCTGATCTTCGTGGTGGATCTGCTGTCCGTCTGACGGACTGTGGGGCGTCCTTCGCGCAGTGGAGCCCCCGTCGCACCGGCACCCCCGGTGCGACGGGGGCTCCGCCGTGTCCCGGCCCGTTCGCCGGGGACCCCCGGCGAGCAGGCCGCATTCGCTTTTGCCGGGCGGCGCCGTCGCGGTACGGTCTCGATCGAGAGCCGAAGAGGAAGAAGGTTGCGTCGAGTGGCCATTGCCAAGGCCGAGCGGCTGATGAACCTGGCGCTGTGCCTGATGAACACCCGGCGCCCGGCCAGCAAGCGGGAGCTGCGCGCTTCCATCGAGGCCTATCACGAGATCGGTTCCGACGAGGCGTTCAACCGCATGTTCGAGCGGGACAAGGACGACCTGCGTGAACTCGGCATGGTCATCGAGACCGTGGAGAGCATCGACGGCGAGATCGGCTACCTGGCCCGCAGGGACCGCAACCGCCTTCCGGAGATCGCCCTGGACGCCGAGGAGGCCGCCGCGCTGAGCCTGGCCGCCAAGGTGTGGCAGCAGGCCCGGCTCGCCGAGGCCGCCAGCGGTGCCCTGCAGAAGCTGCGCGCCGCCGGCGTGCCGTTCGACGACGCCGACGCCGACGCGGGCTCGCGTGATCCCGCCGCCTCCGGGCAGAGCGCGCTGGAGCCCCGCATCCCGGCCCCCGAGCCGGCGTTCGAGCCGCTGATGCTGGCCACCCGCGACCGCCGGCCGGTCGCCTTCGACTACCGCAAGGCCAACGCGGTCCGCCCCGAACCCCGCCAGGTCGAGCCCTGGGCGCTGGAGTGCTGGCGCGGCCACTGGTACCTGGCCGGCTGGGACCGCGACCGCGGCGCCGTCCGGGTCTTCCGGCTTTCCCGGATCACCGGCCGGGTGCGCACCCGCAGCGGTACCTTCACCGCCGACGTGCCCGACCACGTGGACGTGCGGGCCGCCGTCGCCAGCTGGGCCGGAGAGGGCGCGACCGCGACCGCCCGGATCCGGCTGCGCCGCGATTCGGGCTACCCGCTGCGGGCGCGGGCCGTGGAGATACTGCCGGTGGACGCCGACTGGGACGAGCTGGAGATCCCGTACGGGCACGGACTGGACGCCTGGCTGGTGGAGTTCGGCCCGGACGTGGTCGTACTGGAGCCCGCCGAGCTGCGGGCCGACGTGGTGGACCGGCTGCGCGCCGTCGCCAAGGGCTGAGCGGGGAGAAGGACGAGATGGCGAACGCGATCGACCAGACGCGCCGGATGCTGTCCCTGGTCACCTATCTGCGCGAGCGCCCCGGCGCCCGGGTGAGCGACGTGGCCCGCGCGTTCGGGGTCACCGAGGCCGAGCTGATCGGCGACCTCAACGTGCTCCCGCTGTGCGGCACCAGTTTCCGCGGCGGCGACCTGCTCGACATCGACACCGACGGCGAGCGCATCTGGTGGCACAACGTGGACGACGTCGCCCAGCCGCTGCGGCTGGCCGCCGACGAGGCCGCCGCGCTGCTGGTGGCCGCCCGCGCCGTCGCCAACCTGCCAGGACTGCGCGAGAGCGACCGGCAGGCGCTGCTGCGCGCCACCGCCAAGATCGAGGGCGCGGCGGGCGAGGCCGCCGGCGCCTCGGCGCGGCTCTCGGTGACCTTCGAGTCCGAGGGCAGTGTCTTCGCCGACGTCGACCGGGCCATCGCCGAGCGGCGCCGGCTGTGGATCCGCTACTACTCGCCGGCCCGGGACGAGCTGACCGAGCGCGAGGTCGACCCGATCCGGCTGTTCGCGGTGGGCCACACCTACTTCGAGGGCTGGTGCCGGCTGTCGGAGGACCGGCGCACGTTCCGGCTCGACCGGGTCGCCGAGATCCGGCTGCTGGACGAGGCGAGCGACCCGCCGCGCATCGAGCCCCGGGACCTGTCCCAGGGGCTGGTGCAGCCGGCGGGCGACGACCCGGAGGTGGTGGCCGAGGTCGGGCCCGGCGGGCGCTGGGTCGCCGAGTACTACCCGCACGACCGCGCCGAGGAACTGCCCGACGGGGGCCTGCGGATCACTCTGCGCACCCCCGACCCGGGTTCGCTGCGCCGACTGGCGCTGCGGCTCGGCCGGGACGGCCGCATCGTCTCGCCCGCCGACCTGGTCGCCAGCGCCCGGGACGCGGCCGCCCAGGCCCTCGAGGCCTACGGTGAGTGACGGGGAGCGGCAATGACCGACACGGCGGACCGGGCGGACGCGCCCGGCACCTCCGGTGCGGACGATCCCGCCCCCGGCGACGATCCGGCGCCCGGTGCGGTCTTCCGGGCCTCCTGCACCGAGTGCCGGGCGAGCTTCGAACTCACCGCGGGCGACCTGCGGCTGGCCATCGGGGGCAGCCACCGGACGACGTTCTACTCCTTCACCTGCCCCGACTGCGGCATCTCCGTCCGCAAGCCCGCGGGCGACCGCATAGTGGAACTGCTCACCGACGGCGGTGTGCGCACGATGCGGCTCCACGTCGGCTGAACCGCTACGCTCGGCTGCCATGTGGTGGCTCTACCTGTACGTCGGCCTCGCGACCGCCGGCATCCTCGTGCTCGGCGTCCTCGGCATCCGCGTGTACGCCGAGGTGCTCGGTCTCGCCCGTCAGGTGGGACGCGGCGGCGCCGAACTGACGCGCGCCGCGGACGAGTTGCAGCGGGCGGCGGCTCCGCTGGCCAGGGAAGCCGGCGACCTCTCCCGGCCGTGAACTCCGGTCGGCCGGGCAGCAGTACCACCGTCCGACGGGCTCTCGTTCTCCGCGGTCCCGGGAGGTACGCTGCACTTCGCGGCCCCACAAGAGCGCGGCGGGGGCAGCAACTGTACGGATGCCGGGTGATTGCCACACGTTTACTCCCGCACGTTACGATCGCTGGCAGAGTGGTCGGTGGGCGTACTGCGCCCGCAGGTCACAGACAGGTACCCATGCCGCCTCGGTGAGAAGGTAGACGCACATGTTCGGACGGCTCGGCCCCACCGAGATCATTCTCATTCTCGTCGTCATCCTGCTGCTCTTCGGCGCCAAGCGGCTGCCGGACATGGCGCGCGGCCTCGGCAAGTCGATGCGCATCCTCAAGAGCGAGGCCAAGGCGATGAAGAACGACGACGCCCCGGCCGAGCAGTCTGCGGACGCCCCGCAGGCCGCGCCGCGTACGATCCAGGCTGCGCCCGGCGATGTCGCCAGCGCCCGCCCGGTGAACGAGACGCCGCAGCAGCAGACCCAGCACACCCAGAGCTGACCGCACGGCACAGGTACGCGGTGGCCGACCGGGACGGCGGCGACCGCCCGAATTGAGGACGTGGGTTGCTCAAGTCCGCCCGCAAGCAGGAGAGGGACCCCGACGGGCGCATGCCCCTCGTGGAGCACCTGCGTGAACTGCGCAACAGGCTTTCCAAAGCGCTGCTCGCGATCATCGTCGTCACGGTCGTCGCCGCCTTCTTCTACAACGAGATCATCGAGTTCTTCACCAAGCCGGTGCTGGAGTCGGTCGGCTGCAACAGCTCGTTCACCGAGCTGGCCAGGCAGTCGCAGGGCAACTGCGCCCGGATCACCATCAATGGTCTGCTGACGCCGTTCACCCTGGCGCTGAAGGTCTCGCTGACGGCGGGGGTGGTGCTCGCCGCGCCGGTCTGGCTCTACCAGCTCTGGGCGTTCCTGGCGCCGGGTCTGCACCGGCACGAGAAGAAGTACGCGCTCTCCTTCGTCGGCGCGGGCTTCCCGCTCTTCCTCGGCGGCGGCTTCTTCGCCTACAAGGTGCTGCCGACCACCGCCCGGGTACTGATCGACTTCACGCCCGGCAACGTCGACAACCTGCTGCCCCTGGACGACCTGCTCGACCTCGTCACGCGGATGGTCATCGTCTTCGGCCTCGCCTTCGAGATGCCGCTGCTGCTGGTGCTGCTGAACTTCGGCGGCGTGATCACCGGGCGGCGGATGCTCGGCTGGTGGCGCGCGATGATCGTCGGCATCACCGTCTTCGCGGCGGTCGCCACCCCCAGCACCGACCCGTTGACCATGATGGCGCTGGCGGGCCCGATCTGGGTGCTGTACTTCTTGGCCGTCGCCGTCTCGCTGCTCAACGACCGGCGCAAGCAGCGGGCCAACCCCGACGCCGACCTGGACGACGACGAGGCGTCCGAGCTCGATCTGACCCCGGAGCCCGTCGGGGCTCCGGTGCCCGAGCAGGCGTCGCCCGTGGACGACGACATCCAGCCGAGCGGACGCGGCTTCGACGACGCCACCTGACACGGGGCGTGACGCGCGGTAGGGTCCGCGCGTGACCAGCGAGATCACCCTCATCGTCAATCCCACCGCAGGCCGCGGCCGGGGCGCGCACGCCGCGTCGCCGGCCGTCCGCGCCTTGCGGGAGGCGGGCCACACCGTGCGCACGGTGACCGGCGCCGACGCCGCGGACGCCCTGCTCAAGGCCCGTGAGGCGGTCGAGGGCGGCACCGGCGCGCTGGTCGCCGCCGGGGGCGACGGCATGGTGTCCCTGGCGCTGCGCGCGGTGGCCGGGACCGCCACCCCCATCGGTGTGGTGCCCGCGGGCACCGGCAACGACTTCGCCCGCGCCGCCGGGCTTCCCCTGGGCGACCCCGCGGCGGCCGGACGGCTGATCGCACGGGCGCTGAAGGAGGGGCGGACCCGGGAGATCGACCTCGGGCAGGTGGGGGAGCGATGGTTCGGCACCGTCCTGGCCTCGGGCTTCGACTCCCGCGTCAACGACCGGGGCAACCGCATGCGCTACCCGGCGGGCAGGCTGCGCTACGACGTGGCGATGCTCGCCGAACTGGCGACGCTGCGGCCCATCCCGTACCGGATCACTCTCGACGACGGCGCGGAGCGGGAGATCGAGGCGACGCTGATAGCGGTGGGCAACGGATCCTCGTACGGCGGCGGCATGCGGATCTGCCCGGACGCCGCGATGGACGACGGCCTCTTCGACATCTGCGTGGTGGGCCCCTGCTCCCGCGGCACGCTGCTGCGCGTCTTCCCCCGGGTCTTCCGGGGCACCCACACCACGCACCCCGTGGTCACCGTGCACCGTGCCGCCAAGGTGACGCTCGCGGCCGCGGACCTCACGGGCTACGCCGACGGCGAGCGTCTCGGACCGCTGCCGCTGACCGCGGTCACGGTGCCCCGGGCGGCGCGCCTGCTCACCGGGGCGTGAGCGTCCCGCACCGGCGGGCGCGCGTGCCGCGTCACAGGTCCAGGACGAGGTCCTCGGGCGGCTGCGCGCAGCAGACCAGGACATTGCCCTCGGCGGGCGCGTCGACCGGGTCGGGCTCGTACCGGACGCGGCCCGACAGCAGCGCGGTCTCGCAGGTGTGGCAGACACCGGTGCGGCACGACCAGCGCGTGGGCACGTCGCAGGCCTCGGCGAGTTCCAGCAGCGTCCCGTAGCCGGGATCCCAGGGCACGTTCAGGCCGCTGCGGGCGAAGGACACCGTGGGTCCGGTGGCCGGGCCCGGCGGGTGCGCGGGCTGGTGCGGGGCCCTCGCCGGGCCCTGCGCGATTCCCGGTGTGATCGCGGACTGCGCCCCGAAGGCCTCCGTGCGGATGCTCGCCGGCGTGAGCCCGCAGGCGCGCAGGGCCTCGGTCATGTCCGCCATGAAGGCGTCGGGACCGCAGATGTAGGCTGCCGCGTCGGCCGGCGGTGCCAGTTCGCGCAGCACGTCCGCGGTCAGCCGCCCCGCCGCGGTGTAGTCGGCCCCGAGGCGGTCCTGCGCGCGCGGCCTGCTGTACGCGACGAACGCGCGGCTGCCCGGCAGCCCGGCCAGCAGGTCGCGCGCCTCCGCCGCGAAGGGATGGTGGAGGCCGTCCCGGGCGCCGTGCACCCACCACACCGGGCGCCGGGTGCCGGCGTCGGCCAGTGCGTGCAGCATCGCCAGCACCGGCGTCGCCCCCACGCCGGCGGACACCAGGAGGACCGGTGTGTCCCCCTGGGCCAGCGTGAAGGCGCCGCGGGGCGCGGCCACTTCGAGCACGTCGTCCACCTTCAGCTGCTCGTGCACATAGGTACTCGCCACGCCGTGCGGCTCCTGCTTCACGCTGATCCGGTAGGCCGACGCGCCCGGCCGGCCGGACAGCGAGTAGCTGCGGATCACCGGCGGCCCGTCCGGCCGGGGCCGCATCCGCACGGTGAGGAACTGCCCGGGCAGCCCCGGCGGCACGGGCCGGCCGTCGGCCGCGGCGAGCGTCACGGAGAAGATGCCGTCGCTCTCCGGGCGGATGCCCGCCACCCGCAGCGCCTGGAAGCCCGGCCACGCGGGCGGCGGGCCGACGCTTCCCGCGGTCAGTCCGGCGTTGCCCTTGGCCGCCCCCGGCGGCCGGTCGCTCTCCGTCCCCTCGTCGGCGTCGGCCGCCTCTGCGAGCAGGGCCCGCATCGAGCCCTGCCAGCCGGGGCTGAGCGCCGGGATGCGCAGGGCGCGCTCCACCTGGGAGCGCTCGTGGCCCGGCAGGTAGAGCACCGCGTCGATCTCCGCGACCGTCATCGCCTCGGGACCCGCGGCGATCTTGATGATCTCGTCGCCCGCCGCCACCTCGCCCTCGGTCAGCACGCGGAAGTAGAAGCCCGGCCGGGCGTGGGAGACCAGCAGCGCCGCCATCTGCGGCTCCTCCATCCGCAGGCCGACCCGGTAGCAGGTCACCCGGGGCTGGGTCACCTCGAACTCCGCGCTGCCGATGCGGTAGCGGTCGCCGATGCACACCTCGTCGTCGGGCAGTCCGTCCACGGTGAAGTTCTCGCCGAACTGGCCGTAGGACAGGTCGTCCCGCTTCAACTGCTCCTGCCAGTGGCGGTAGGAGTCGAGCTGGTAGACCAGCACCGCCCGCATCTCCCCGCCGTGCCCGGCGAGGTCCCCCTGGCCGTCGCCGTCCACATTGAGCCGCCGCACGGTGCGCCGGCCCGTGACGGGCCGCTTCCAGACACCGGTGTGCGTGATCCGCCCGTGCCACTCGACGTCCTTGGGCAGTCCGACGTTCACGGAGACCAGAGTGGCCATGAGGTCCCTTCCTCGTCGGTGTGCTCGCCGGGGCGGCGTCCCGTCCCTGCCACGCTAGCGGCGCGCCGATTCTTCGCAAATCGAACATGGGGCGGCCCGCCGGAGCAGCGGGGGTGCGCGGACGGTAAAAGATCAGTCGGGTGTCAGTGGCGCCCGGTAGTCTCGTTTTCAAGATGAACGACGAGATGTCTCCCGCCGAGCGATACGCGGCGTCCAAGGTCCGGGCCGCCGAGCAGGCCACCGCACTCGCGGGCTTCCGCGAGCTGTACGACTTCGCCCTGGACCCCTTCCAGATCGACGCCTGCCGGGCGCTGGAGGAGGGCAAGGGCGTGCTGGTGGCCGCGCCCACCGGATCGGGCAAGACCATCGTGGGCGAGTTCGCGGTCCACCTTGCCCTGCGCGAGGGCCGCAAGTGCTTCTACACCACGCCCATCAAGGCGCTGTCGAACCAGAAATTCACCGACATGGTCAAGCGCTACGGCGCCGAGCACGTCGGCCTGCTCACCGGTGACAACAGCGTCAACGGCGATGCGCCGATCGTGGTCATGACCACCGAGGTGCTCCGCAACATGCTCTACGCGGGCTCCCAGGCGCTCGACGGCCTCGGTTACGTGGTCATGGACGAGGTGCACTACCTCTCCGACCGCTTCCGCGGCGCGGTGTGGGAGGAGGTCATCATCCACCTCCCGCAGTCCGTGACGCTGGTGTCGCTCTCCGCCACCGTCTCCAACGCCGAGGAGTTCGGCGACTGGCTGGACACCGTGCGCGGCGACACCGAGGTCATCGTCTCCGAGCACCGCCCCGTGCCGCTGTGGCAGCACGTGCTGGCCGGCCGCCGGATGTACGACCTCTTCGAGGAACGGGCCGGTGCCACCGGACCGGCCCCGCAGCGTGCCGTCAACCCCGACCTGGTGCGCCTGGCCCGCATGGAGAACCAGCGCTCCTTCAACGGCCGCGACCGGCGCGGGGGCAATGTGCGCGAGGCCGACCGTGAGCGGGACCGGCGCCAGCAGCGCAGGGTCTGGACGCCCAGCCGGGCCGAGGTCATCGAGCGGCTGGACTCCGAGGGGCTGCTCCCCGCGATCACGTTCATCTTCAGCCGGGCCGGCTGCGAGTCCGCCGTCCAGCAGTGCCTGTACGCCGGGCTGCGGCTCAACAGCGAGGAGAACCGGGCCAGGGTCCGGGCGATCGTCGAGGAGCGCACGAAGTCCATCCCCGACGAGGACCTGCACGTCCTCGGCTACTTCGAGTGGCTGGAGGGCCTGGAGCGGGGCATCGCCGCGCACCACGCGGGCATGCTGCCGACCTTCAAGGAGGTCGTCGAGGAACTCTTCGTCAAGGGCCTGGTCAAGGCGGTCTTCGCCACCGAGACGCTCGCGCTGGGCATCAACATGCCCGCCCGCTCCGTCGTCCTGGAGAAGCTCGTCAAGTGGAACGGCGAGACGCACGCCGACATCACCCCCGGCGAGTACACCCAGCTCACCGGACGCGCCGGGCGGCGCGGCATCGATGTCGAGGGCCACGCCGTCGTGTTGTGGCAGCGCGCCTTCGACCCGGCGCACCTGGCAGGGCTCGCCGGCACGCGCACCTATCCGCTGCGGTCGTCCTTCAAGCCCTCGTACAACATGGCCGTCAACCTGGTCGGCCAGTTCGGGGGGCACCGCTCGCGGGAACTGCTGGAGACCTCCTTCGCGCAGTTCCAGGCGGACCGCTCGGTGGTCGGCATCTCCCGGCAGGTGCAGCGCAACGAAGAGGGACTGGAGGGCTACAAGGCCTCCATGACCTGCCATCTCGGCGACTTCGACGAGTACATGTCGCTGCGCAGGCAGCTCAAGGACCGCGAGGCCGACCTGTCCCGCCACGGGGCCAACCAGCGCCGGGCGGCCGTCGCCGAGGCCCTGGAGAAGCTGCGGCCCGGCGACATCATCCATGTCCCGTCCGGCAAGTTCGCGGGCCTGGCCCTGGTGCTCGACCCCGGCGTGCCGGCCGGCCGCAGCCCCGGCCATCACCAGCGGGGCGACCAGCTCCACCAGGACGGGCCCCGCCCGCTGGTGCTGACCGCCGAGCGGCAGGTCAAGCGGCTCGCGCAGATGGACTTCCCGGTGCCGGTCGAACCGCTGGACCGGATGCGCATCCCGAAGTCCTTCAACCCGCGCAGCCCGCAGTCCCGCCGCGACCTCGCGTCCGCCATGCGCTCCAAGGCCGGTACGGCCGGTATCGCGCCGCCGCGGCCGCGCCGCGAGCGGTCCGCCGCCGCGGACGACACCGAGATCGCCCGGCTGCGCACCGCCATCCGCGCCCACCCCTGCCACGGCTGCGACGAGCGCGAGGACCACGCCCGCTGGTCCGAGCGCTACCAGCGGCTCGCGCGCGACACCAAGCAGCTGGAGCGGCGCATCGAGGGGCGCACGAACACCATCGCCCGCACCTTCGACCGCATCTGCGCCCTGCTCACCGACCTGGGCTACCTGGAGGCCGACCAGGTCACCCCCGACGGACGCCGGCTCGGCCGGCTCTACGGCGAACTCGACCTGCTCGCCAGCGAATGCCTGCGCGACGGCGTGTGGGAGGGACTCGACCCCGCGGAACTCGCCGCCTGCGCGTCGGCTCTGGTCTACGAGTCGCGGTCCGCCGACGACGCGCCGCCGCCGCAGCTGCCGTCCGGCAACGCCAAGCAGGCGCTCGCCGAGATGGTCCGCATCTGGGGCCGTCTGGACGCCCTGGAGGAGGAGCACCGCATCAACCAGACCGAGGGCGTCGGCCAGCGCGAGCCCGACCTCGGCTTCGCCTGGTCCGCCTACCGCTGGGCCTCCGGCCATGGCCTCGACGCGGTGCTGCGCGACGCGGACATACCAGCAGGCGACTTCGTGCGGTGGACCAAGCAACTCATCGACGTGCTCGGCCAGATCGCCGGCGCGGCTCCGGAAGGCGGCCAGGTGCGGCGCAACGCCCGCAAGGCGGTCGACGGGCTGCTGCGCGGAGTTGTCGCGTACTCCTCGGTGGGCTGAGCCCTCCGAGGGCGGCGGGTCGGCGCGGGTGGCGAGCGGGCGGGCTGCCGCCGGGTACGCCCGCCCCCTTCGCCCGGCTGCGGGCGGACGGGACGGTTGCCGTGCACCCGTGAGGCCCGCGCGGACCGCGAGACGACCGTGGGCCTGACCGCGGCACCCGGCAGCGGGGCCGCGGCCGGGAGGGCTGTGCGACGATCGGGGGATGAGCGGCACGGGACGGCGGGTAGGTCGGCCACGCGCGCTGGCGCGGCCGGAGAGCGGGCTGTCCCCGCGGGACGAGCTGCTGGGGGCGGCGGCCGAGCTGTTCACGACGCGGGGCTACGCCGCCACGACGACGCGTGCGGTCGCGGAGCTGGCCGGCATGCGGCAGGCCTCGATGTACCACTACTTCGCCGGCAAGGAAGACCTCCTGGCCGCGCTGCTTGAGGGCACCGTATGTCCCTCCCTCGAGCTGGCCGGAGCCCTGATCCGCCGTGACGACGTACCCGGCGAGGTGCGGCTGTGGGCGCTGTGCCGTGCGGACGTGGCACTGCTGTGCGGCGGCCCGCACAATCTGGGCGTGCTCTACCTGCTTCCCGAGGTGCGGGCCGAGCGCTTTGCCGGATTCCGGGCGGTGCGGGGCGAGCTCAAGGCCGCCTACGCCGCGTTGCTGGCCGCCACCACGGCCGGGGCCGCGCTGCCGCCCGCGGCGTTCGCCATCCGCGCCGACCTGGTGTTCGGCCTCATCGAGGGCGTGATCCTGATCCGGCGCGAGGCTCCGATCCCCGACGCCGCGGCGTTCGCCGCCGCCACGGCCGACGCCGCCCTGCGGGTCGCCGGGTGCCCCGGGGAGGTCACGGCCCGCCTGCACCGGGAGGGCGAGGCGCTGCTGTCCCCGTGAGCCGTACGGCCAGGTCCACCAGGTCCGCGAGGCCCAGGACCCGCCCCGGCCACCCGGGCATCGGCACGTGCAGGGGCTCGGTCCACCGCGCCGGGACGGCGCCGAGCCCGTGGACCGCACCGGCCAGGGTGCCGGTGACCGCGGCGACCGTGTCGGTGTCGCCGCCGAGGTCGATCGCGGCGCGCACCGCGTCCTCGTAAGTGCCGGTCGTGCGCACCGCCCAGAGCGCGGAGCCGAGACAGGGCCACACGGCGCCGTTGAACTCCGTGGCCAGCCCGGGGTGCCAGTTGGGCGCGAGCACGACGGCCCACCGTTGCCTGAAGGGCTCCGGCACGTGGGCCAGGGCGTCGGCCACGACCGCGGGCGCGACCGGGTCGCCGCCGTCGAGGGCGACGCGCACGAGGTCGTGGAGGATCGCGCTGCCCTCCCAGGCGGCGCGGTCGCCGTGGGTGAGGGCGGCGATCCGGCGGGCGGCGTCGAGCGAGGCCGTCCGCCCCTGCCCGGCGAAGTGGACGGCGGCCGGGGCGGCGCGCATCAAGGCGCCGTTGCCGGCCGCCCGGTCATGGGTCTGGGAATACAGGGCGGCGGCCAGGTCCCAGGGATCGCCCGAGGTGAGGACGGCCTCGGTCTGCAGTCCGATGTCCTTGGGATCCGCTGCCGACCAGCGTCGGAACCGCGCGAACAGGTCGGGCAGATCCAGTGCTCCCCGTTCCAGCAGGGAGTCCGCGACGAGCACGGCCATCTGCGTGTCGTCCGTGGCCTCGCCGGGGTCCCAGCCGCCACCCCCGCACATCTCGCCCCCGCCCCCCGCCTGCGGGAAACGCGCGCTGAACGCGCCCTCCGGACCGAACTCGAAGGGCGCGCCCAGTGCGTCGCCGACCGCCGAACCCACCACGGCGCCGGCCGCTCTCTCCCTGCGTTCCGTCATGCCGTCAGCCTACGAACACTCAGGCCGGGGCGGGCGGTCAGGTGTCAGCAGTAGTGGTACCAGCCCGAGTTGTACCCGTCGCGGTAGCCCTGCCGGTAATCGCGGTTGTCGCGCCGGGGATCGTAGGAGTCCCGGTAGTCGCGGCAGCGCGGCCGGGAGTGGCGGGAATCCGAACGCCCGTCGTCGTAGCCGTCCCTGAAGCCCCGCCGGTACCTGTCGTTGGAGTGCTGCGGGGCGAGATTGCCGGAGGACGGTGCCGCGACGGCTGCCGCCGGGGTGGCCGCGGCCGCTTGTGATGCGGCGGCCGGCAGGAACGCCACGGCGCCTGCCGCCACCGGGGCAACGAGCAGGGCGAGAAACTGCTGTGCGCGCATGATGTCCCCTTCCGGATGCCGGAACGCGCAGTTGACGCGCCGTCCTGGCCGAGGCGGCCTGTGCGGCGGCCGGCCGGGCGGACGCGGTGGAGAAGCCGAGGTGCACCTTGGTCGAGGGGTGGGCCGGAGCCGTGCCCTCCGTGGCCGGATCACCGTCGGCGCTGTCCGTCCTTCGACCGTAGCGAGGCGGGTGCGATGTGTCCACTTATGGGGGTATTGCCTTGCGGAGAGGGCGTGTTGGGGCTGCGCGGCACGGCCCCGGGGTGCCGGGCGGCGGCGCTTACGGCGCGGCTCGGGCGACGCTCCGCAGCCACTTCGCGGCGGGGTGCGGGCGGCTGTCGCCGCGGAGACGCGAGAAGGCCCCTGGAGTCGCCTCCAGGGGCTCTTTGCCGCGCGCTGCTGACGTGCTGTCATGTCTCCCGCTGCCGGGAGCGCTTGGCGGCCCGTTCGCGGGCCCTGGCGGATCGACCTCGGCGAACCGTCCGCCAAACTCCGATGGCACGTGAGGTCGCTAGCCGAACTCGCCGTCGCGCACGCCGTCCCGGAATGCCGTCCACTCATCCGCGGTGAACCGCAGTGGCGTCAGGCCGGTGTTGTTCGAGTCGCGGATCGCGACGGCTCCGTCGCCGAGGTCTGCCACCTCGACACAGGTCTCCCGGTAGGGGCTCTTGCTGCTCTTGACCCAGCGTGCTTCCGCCAGGTCACGCGAGTACAGGTCCGTCTTTCGCGCTTGCATGGGAAACTCCGTTCGATATTCGATCGGATCTTCAATTCCCACCCTTGTCCTGTCCCTATCGGTCCGCAACCGCGGAGGGTGGGGCGGCGCCCGGTGCGGCCGGCGCCCGACGGGCGGGCTCGGAGCCCCGCCGCGATCCAGCGGTAAATTCGCGATGTATCGCGCTTGTCAGGCCGCGGTACTCGCGATATGTTCGGCCACGGATATACGGAAGCGAGGTGTACGGACATGGCGACGCGGCGCAAGCTCGGCAACCCCTTGGCGCTGGCGGTGATGGCGACGCTCGGCGAGCGGCCCATGCACCCGTACGAGATCGCGCAGGTGCTCCGGCAGCGGGGCAAGGAGCAGAGCATCAAGATCAATTACGGCTCGCTCTACACCGTCGTGCAGAACCTGGAGAAGCACGGATTCGTCGAGGTCACCGGCGTCCAGCGGCAGGGCAACCGCCCCGAGCGCACGCTGTACGGCCTCACCGACGCCGGCCGCGAGGAGATGCACGACTGGCTCTCCGACCTGGTCGCCGTGCCCGTCCACGAGTACCCGTCCTTCGAGGCCGCCCTGTCGCTGCTGCTCGTGCTCCCCGCCGACGAGGTGGTCGGGCTGCTCACCGAGCGGGTGGCCAAGCTGGAGGTCCAGGCGGCCGCCGTCCACGGCGTGCTCGCCCGGCTCCGCCGCGACCTGCCCCGGGTGTTCCTGCTGGAGACCGAGTACCAGGTGCACATGATCGAGGCCGAGGCGGCCTGGATCCGCGGCTTCCTGGGCGACCTCGACAAGGGTGCCGTCTCCGGCGCCGCCGAGTGGCGGCAGTGGCAGGCGACCGGCGAGATGCCGGACACCTGGACCGGGATCGACGAGCTCACCCGGGACGGCGCGGCCGCCCGTCACTTCAGGGAGGAACTGGACAAGCTCACACCCCCGTCATGAAGAACCCCCGGTGGGCCGCTGCGGGAACAGCGGTCCACCGGGGGTGGATCCCGGACCGGACAACCGCGGGAACGGATGCCAGGCGACCGAGGTGCAGCACACCCAGGGTAGCCCGGCACTCCTTCCGCCGACCGGTCCGTCGCAGCACGCCGGCATTCACCGGCATTCACCGGCATTCACCGGCAACCATCGGCACAGACAGGCGGAGGAATCTGTCATGAGCACCCGCGCGCCCGCGATCGTGGCGCACGACCTCGTCAAGACCTATCCCGGGAACATCCGGGCACTGGACGGCATGGGCATCACCGTGGAGCCCGGCACCGTCTTCGGACTGCTGGGCCCCAACGGCGCCGGCAAGTCCACCACCGTCAAGATCCTGACCACCCTGGCCCGGCCCGACGCGGGGACCGCCGTCGTGGCCGGCCACGACGCGCTGCGCCACCCGGACCGGGTGCGGCGCGCCATCGGCGTCGTCGCCCAGAAGTCCGGCGCGGACCCGGTCGCCACCGGCGCGGAGAACCTGCTGCTGCAGGGACGTCTGTACGGCCTGCGGGGCGCAGGCCTCACCGGCCGGGTCGGCGAACTCCTCGCCCGGTTCGACCTCGTCGACGCCGCCAAGCGCCCGGTCAGGACATACTCCGGGGGCATGCAGCGGCGTCTGGACGTGGCGCTCGGCCTGGTCCACCGGCCGGAGGTGCTCTTCCTCGACGAGCCGACCACCGGCCTCGACCCGGAGGCGCGCACCGCGATGTGGGACGAGATCACCCGGCTCGCCGGTGACGACGGGCTGACCATCCTGCTCACCACCCACTATCTGGAGGAGGCCGACCGACTCGCCGAGCGCATCGCGATCGTCGACCGCGGCCGGGTGGTCGCGGAGGGCACGCCCGACGGCCTCAAGGGCGAACTGCGCGGCGACGCCGTGCACGTGGAGCTGCGTGAGCCGGCCGGCCCGGTCGACGCGCACCTGCTGGAGACCGCGCTCGCCGAGTTCGCGGGCGTGCGGGAGGCGGTGCTCGACGGGCGCCGGCTCAGCGCCCGCGCCGACGACGGCGGCGCCGCCGTGCCGCGGGTGCTCGCGGTCCTGGAGCGCGAGGGCGCCGCCGTCGCCTCGGTCACCGTCGCGCGCCCCTCCCTGGACGACGTGTATCTGCGCTACGCCGGACGTCGTTTCGCCGATGCCGACGCCGGCTCCCCGGCGGCCACCGGTGCCGCAACTGTCCCCGCGAACACCGGAGGTGCGCGATGAGCACGACGACCGTGACGAGTGCGGGCCTCGCACAGACCTGGTACATGACGCAGCGTCAGTTGATGGCGGTCTGGCGCCAGCCCGCCTACCTGCTCATCACCTTGGTGCAGCCGGTGATCTGGCTCTTCCTCTTCGGCGGGCTCTTCCGCCGCGTCGTGGAGCTGCCCGGCTTCGGCGGGACCTCGTACCTGGACTACCTCGTGCCGGGCGTCGTCGTGATGAGCGCGCTGTCCTCCAACATGTGGGCCGGGATGGGCACTTTGGAGGAGATCGAGCGCGGCACCCTCAACCGCTTCCTGACCACCCCGGTCAGCCGGGCCGCCCTGATCAACGGCAACGTGGTCTCGCAGGGGCTGAGCACCGCCCTGCAGTCGGTCGTCATCGTGGCGCTGGGCAGGCTGGGCGGCGCCGACTACCCCGGCGGGGTCGTCGGACTGCTGGTGCTGTTCGCGGCGTCGGTGCTGCTCGGCACCTTGGTGGGCGCGTTCTCCAACGCCATGGGCATGCTGGTGCGGCAGCGCGAGAGCATCATCGGCATCAACACCTTCCTGCTGCTGCCGCTGACGTTCCTGTCGTCCGCCTTCATGGCGCCCGCGCTGATGCCTCCCTGGATGCGGCACGTCGCGGACTTCAACCCGGTGAACTGGGCGCTGGTCGCTGGGCGTTCGGCGATGGCCGACACCCCCGACTGGGGCGACGTGCTCAGCCGGGGCGGCGCGCTGGTGGTCGTCGCCGTCGCCGCGGTGTGGCTGTCGACCCGCACCTTCCGCTCGTACCAGAAGTCGGTCTGAGCCCGCCGGGGACAACGGCGAGGCGTGACCCCGAGAAGGGGTCACGCCTCGTGCGTCCGTACGCGGGCGGGCGCCCGGCGACCGGCAGTGTCAGGAAGCCAGGGCCTTCGGGGCTTCCTGCTCCTCCTCCACCCGGCGGTTCCAGTCCGCCTTGGAGGCCTGCCAGCCGTCCTCGTCGTGGCCGGCACGCCAGTAGCCGGAGATCGACAGCCGCTCGCGCGGCACCCCGTGCTCGACGCGCAGCAGCCGGCGCAGCTGCTTGACGAAGCCGGCCTCCCCGTGGACGAAGGCCTGAAGCTCCCCGGCCGGGAACTCCAGCGCGTGCACCGCGCGGAGCAGTGCCTCGCCGACGCGGCCGGTGCCGCGGTGCACCCAGGTGATCTCGGCGTCACCGGGCGTGGGGAGCTTCTGCTCCTCCTCAGGCCCGGCGACCTCCACGAACACATGGGCGCGGGCGCCTTCGGGCAGTCGTTCCAGCGACGCGGCGATGGCGGGCAGCGCGCTCTCGTCGCCCACCAGCAGATGCCAGTCGGCCGCCGCGTCCGGCACGTACGCGCCGCCGGGGCCGAGGAAGAGGATCTCCTCGCCGGGCCGGACGCGGGCGGCCCATGGGCCGGCCAGGCCCTCGTCGCCGTGCAGGACGAAGTCGACGGTCAGCTCGCACGACTCGGCGTCCCAGCGGCGCACGGTGTACGTCCGGGTGCGCGGCCACTGCTCGCGCGGGAACTCCGCGCGGATCGCCTGGATGTCGAAGGGTTCCGGGTAGCGGACACCGTCGGCCGGGAAGAGCAGCTTGATGTAGTGGTCGCTGCAGTCGCCCACGGGAAAGTCCTGGAGGGACCCGCCGCCGAGCACCACGCGGATCATGTGCGGGGTCAGCCGTTCCACGTGCTGCACCCGCGCGCGGTTGACCTGCGGCTTCCTGCGCACCGGACGGTCTGCCATGAACACACTCCTCACGATGGTTAGGCAAGCCTAATCCATCGCTCGCCCGGAATGCCACGACTCCCGGAAAGGCCGCGCCATCGGGCGGGCCTCCGGCGGGCCCTCGCCTCAGCCGGCCTGCGCGGCCCCCAGCACCGTGAGCAGCCGTTGCAGCGCGCCGCCGAGTCCCCACCGCTCGGCCAGGGCCGACAACTCCTGCGGGTGGCGCGGCTCGTGCGGCAGCCGCGGGTCGAAGGCGGGCATCGGCACGTCACCGGCGACGTGGACGACCTTGGGCGCGACGGCGACGTAGTCCGCCGCTTCCTGGAGGCGCTTGCGCTGCGCGGGGGTGATCCTCGAGGCGGGGTCGTGTGCGGCGGCCATGATCCCCGCCAGGTCGCCGTAGGCGTCCAGCAGCTTGGCCGCGGTCTTCTCGCCGATGCCCGGCACGCCCGGCAGGCCGTCGCTCGGGTCGCCGCGCAGCGTCGCGAGGTCGGCGTAACCGGTGCCGTCCACCCCGTACTTGGCGCGCAGCCACGCCTCGTCGACCACGTCGAGCGCGCCCACGCCCTTGATGGGGTAGAGCACGCGCACCTTCCGCGCGTCGTCCACGAGCTGGAACAGGTCGCGGTCGCCGGTGACGATGTCCACCGGCCCGGCCGCCGCCCCCGCCAGGGTCCCGATCACGTCGTCCGCCTCGTACCCCGCGACACCGACCCTCGCGATGCCCAGCGCGTCCAGCACCGCCTCGATCACCGGCACCTGCGGCGACAGCGTGTCCGGCACCTCCTCCACGTCCGAGCCATCGGGGACCTCCTCGGCCACGCGGTGCGCCTTGTACGAGGGGATCAGATCCACCCGCCACTGCGGACGCCAGTCGGCGTCCATGCAGGCCACCAGGTCGCCGGGGGAGTGGTCGGCGACCAGGCGGGCGATGAAGTCCAGCAGCCCGCGCACGGCGTTGACCGGCGTGCCGTCCGGGGCGCGCACCGAGTCGGGCACCCCGAAGTACGCGCGGAAGTAGAGGCTGGCGGTGTCGAGGAGCATCAGGCGTCGAGTCACACGCCGATGATGCCGCACGCCGCCGACACCGTGACGTCCGTCACGGAACGGTTTGCTCCGCTTGTGTCGGGGCACCCGCCGTCCCGGAGCGGGCCAGGAACGTTCCACGACCTGGGTGCGGGGGCAGCAGGTCGTCCTCCGCACGACCCCAGAGGTGTATGTGTACCGGTTGCAGGCAGAGCATCTGTACAAAGTGTTCGGCCCCGATCCCGAGGAGGGCGTGCGCCGTCTGAGAGAGGGTGCGGGGCGCGGGCAACTGCGCGAGAGCGGCATGACAGCTGCGGTGATCGACGCGGGCTTCGACGTCCACGAGGGTGAGATCTTCGTCGTCATGGGTCTGTCGGGCTCCGGCAAGTCCACCCTGCTGCGCACGCTCAACGGGCTGCTCCCCCCGACCTCGGGGCGGGTGCTCTTCGACGGCCGCGACCTCACCGCGCTCTCCCCGCGCGAGCTGCGCCGCGTGCGCTCGCACGGCATCAGCATGGTCTTCCAGCACTTCGCGCTCTTCCCGCACCGCAACGTGCTGGAGAACGCCGCGTACGGCCTGGAGGTGCAGGGCGTCGGCCGCAAGGAGCGCGAGGAACGGGCCGCGCAGGCGCTGGAGCTGACCGGTCTGGCCGGCTGGGGCGAGTCCTGGCCCGACGAGCTGTCCGGCGGTATGCAGCAGCGTGTCGGCCTGGCCCGCGCCCTTGCCACCGACGCCGACGTGCTCCTGATGGACGAGTCCTTCAGCGCCCTGGACCCGCTCATCCGCCGCGACATGCAGGACCAGCTCCTGGAACTCCAGCGCGCACTGAAGAAGACCATCGTCTTCATCACCCACGACCTCAACGAGGCCATGCGCCTGGGCGATCGCGTGGCTGTCATGCGCGACGGCCGCATCGTGCAGATCGGCGCCCCGGAGGACATCCTGCTGCGCCCCGCCGACGACTACGTCGCCTCCTTCGTGCACGACGTCGACCGTTCCCGCGTGCTCACGGCCGGCACGGTCATGGAGCCGCCGTCCGGCCCGGACGCCGGCGGCTGCCGCTGCGGGAGCGTCGAGCCGCGGACGCCGCTCGTCGAGGTCCTCCCCGTCAGCGCCCGCGTGCCGCACCCGGTGGCCGTCCGCGACAGGAGCGGCGGCGTGGTCGGCGTGATCTCCCAGGAGCGGCTGCTCGCCTGCCTCGGCTCGTACGACGGCCCGCCCACCGCCTGCACCGACGAGGCGGCGCCCGCCGAGGCCGCCCCTGACGGGCCCGCCTCCGACGTGCCCGCGCCCGAAGTACCCGCGCCTGAAGTAGCGGCGCAGGCCCGGAAGGAGGCGGCGCGTGCCTAGGCTGCCCCTCGGCGACTGGACGGACAGCGCCGTCACCTTCCTGCGCGACCACTTCGGTCCGCTCTTCGATCTCATCAGCACGGTCGTCTCCGGCATGTACGACGGCCTGGACGCCGTTCTGCAGGCACCCGCGCCGCTGCTGCTCGCCGGGATCCTCGCCGTTCTGGCGTTGTGGCTGCGCGGGGCGACCGCGGGTGTGCTGTCCTTCGCGGGCCTGGCCGTCGTGGTCTCCGTCCAGCAGTGGGAGGAGGCCATGGACACCCTGTCCCTGGTGCTCGTCGCCACCGTCGTCACGATCGTGCTGGCGGTGCCGCTGGGCATCTGGTCGGCGCGCAACCGCACGGTCTCCGCCGCGCTGCGGCCGGTGCTGGACTTCATGCAGACGATGCCCGCCTTCGTCTACCTGATCCCCGGCATCTTCTTCTTCGGTGTCGGCCAGGTGCCCGGCATCATCGCCACCATCGTCTTCTCGCTCCCGCCGGGCGTGCGGATGACGGAGCTCGGCATCCGCCAGGTCGACGGCGAACTCGTCGAGGCCGCCGAGGCGTTCGGCACCACCCCGCGCAACACCCTGCTGCGGGTGCAGCTGCCGCTCGCGCTGCCCACGATCATGGCCGGTGTCAATCAGGTGATCATGCTGGCGCTGTCCATGGTCGTCATCTCCGGCATGGTCGGCGGCGGGGGCCTCGGCGCCTCCGTCTTCACCGCCATCAGCCAGGTCGACATCGGCCTCGGCTTCGAGGCGGGCCTGTCCGTGGTCATCCTCGCCATGTACCTCGACCGCGTCACCGGCGCGCTCGGCAGCCGCGTCTCGCCGCTCGGCCGGCGCGCCCTCGCCGCGGCCGCCGCCCCGCGCCGGTCCCGGCTGTGGACCTACCGTCCGCACAGCTCCGTGGCCGTCGTCGGTGTGGTCGTCCTCGCCGTCGTCGCCGGCGGCATGAACGTCCTCGGCGGCGACGGGGACGACAAGCCCGCCGTCTCCGGCGCGAAGAACGTCGGCAAGGGCCGGCAGGTCGACCTCGGCTACATCCCCTGGGACGAGGGCGTCGCCTCCACCTTCCTGTGGAAGGAACTGCTCGAGCGCCGCGGCTACCGGCCGAAGGTCACGCAGTACGACGTCGGCGCGCTCTACACCGGCATGTCCGCCGGGCGGGTCGACCTCGAGACGGACTCCTGGCTGCCCGTCACGCACCAGTCGTACTGGGAGAAGTACAAGGACCACCTGGACGACTACGGCTCCTGGTACGGCCCCACCTCCCTGGAGCTCACCGTCCCCTCCTACGTCAAGGGCGTGGACTCGCTCGCCGACCTCAAGGGGAAGGGCAAGCGGTTCGGCGGCCGGATCATCGGCATTGAGCCCGGGGCGGGGATGATGAAGATGCTCAACGACACGGTTCTGAGGAAGTACGGACTGGAGGGCGAGTACAAGGTCACCACCGGCTCGACCGCGAGCATGCTGGCGCAGCTCGACCGCTCCATCAAGGCCCGGGAGCCCGTCGTGGTGACCCTCTGGTCCCCGCACTGGGCCTACAGCGAGTACCCGCTGAAGAAGCTGAAGGACCCGCTCGGCGCCTGGGGCAAGGGGGACGGCATCCACACGCTCGCCCGCGACGGCTTCGCCGCGAAGGAGCCCGCAGTCGCCCGCTGGCTGAAGGACTTCACGCTCAGCGAACGGGAGCTCACCGGGCTGGAGGGCGCCGTGCACGGCGCCGGCCAGGGGCGTGAGCAGGACGGCGTCCGCGACTGGCTCGCCGCGAACCCGTCCGTCGAGGACCGGCTGGCCCCGGTCGGCTGACCTCGCGCGGCTGCCCACCGGGCAGCCGTCACATTCCCCGGACGGCGCGGTACCCGGATCCCCCTCCCTCAGTTCCGGCGGCCGCGCCGTCCGGCCGTCCTCGTGCGCCGGGGCTCGATACGGTGGGCATATGACCCGTCGCGACTCCGGCCCGGCACGGCGTGTGGTGTCCCTCGTGCCCTCGCTCACGGAAGCGGTGGCGACCACGGCCCCCGCTCTGCTGGTGGGAGCGACCGACTGGTGCAGCCACCCGCCCGACCTGCGCGTCACCCGGGTCCAGGGGACCAAGAATCCCGACATCGAGCAGATCGTCCGGCTGGCGCCCGACCTGGTGATCGCCAACGAGGAGGAGAACCGCGAGCCCGACCTGGGCGCGCTCCGGTCCGCAGGACTCGACGTGCTGGTCACGGAAGTGCGCAGCCTGCCGCAGGCCTTCGAGGAACTGCACCGCGTGGTGGTCGGCGCCCTGGGCCTGCCCCGTCCCGCGTGGCTGGACGCGGCGGAGAAGGCCTGGGGGACCGTACGGCCCGTGCCCCGGCCGCGGCGGGCCGTCGTCCCGGTCTGGCGGCGCCCCTGGATGGTGCTCGGGCGGGAGACCTTCGCGGGCGACCTGCTGTCCCGGCTCGGCGTCGAGAACGTGTACGGCGACCACGAGGAGCGCTATCCGCGGGTCCCGGTCCAGGAGCTCAACGCCGCGGGGGCCGACCTCGTGGTCCTGCCCGACGAGCCGTACCGCTTCACCGCCGACGACGGGCCCGAGGCGTTCCCCGGCCTCCCCGCGGCGCTGGTCAGCGGCCGCCACCTCACCTGGTACGGGCCCTCCCTGGCGGAGGCCCCGGCGGTCCTGGCGGCGGCGCTCGGCTGACGGCGAGGGCCGAAGCACGGCGGTTCACCGTCAACGGTCGTGCACCCGCGAACCCCGCTTTCCGCCCGCGCGGCCGCCGACCCTAGGGTGAGCGGCATGAGTGACCTGTACATGCGCCCCGCGACGCCCGCCGACCTGCCCGAGATCGTCGCGATGTTCGCTGACGACGAACTCGGCAGCAGCCGCGAGACCCCCGGCGACATGGCGCCGTACCTCGCGGCGTTCGAGCGCGTCGCCGCGGACCCGGGCCAGCATGTCGTCGTCGCGGAGCGGGACGGCCGGCTCGTGGGCGTGCTCCAGCTGTCGGTGATCCCCGGGCTCTCACGGCAAGGCGCGACGCGCTCCATCATCGAGGCGGTGCGCGTGCACCGCTCAGCCCGCGGCGGGGGCCTGGGGACGGCGTTGATCGAGTGGGCGGTCGAGGAGTCCCGTCGGCTGGACTGCGCGCTGGTGCAGCTCACCTCCGACGTCTCCCGCACCGACGCGCACCGCTTCTACGAGCGGCTCGGCTTCACCGGCTCCCACGTCGGCTTCAAGAAGCAGCTCTGACCAGCGCCCGCATCACCCGCTCGTCCGAGTCGTCCATCTCCGGGTGCCACTGCACCCCCAGCACGAAGGCGTCGCCGGGCAGCTCGACCGCCTCGGGGGTGCCGTCCTCGGCGTGGGCGGCGGCCAGCAGCCCCCGGCCGAGGGCGTCGACCGCCTGGTGGTGGTAAGTGGGCACGGAGACGGCCTCCGGGACCGCCGCGGCATAGCGCGTGCCGGGCACCGGCTTGACGACATGGCCGCCGAATTCCCCGGCGGCCGGGCCGCGGTGGCCGTCCAGGTGCTGGACGAGTGTGCCGCCTAGGGCGACGTTGAGCAGCTGCATGCCGCGGCAGATGCCGAGCAGCGGCACGCCGCCGGCCAGGGCGGCCCCGATCAGGGCGAGTTCCCAGGCGTCGCGCTCGCGGGCCGGCGGGTCGGTGCGGGGGTCGCGCTCCGCCCCGTAGTGCTCCGGGCCGACGTCCGGGCCGCCCGCCACGACGAGCCCGTCCAGCCGCGACACGGTCGGCGCGGCGAGCTCCGGCCGGTCCGGCGGGAGCATCGCCGCCAGCCCGCCCGCGCGCTGCACGAGCTGCGGATACCCGGCCGGCAGCAGGGCGGCGGGCAGGTCCCAGGCACCCCAGCGGGCGGAACCGACCCAGTAGGTGCTGATCCCGATGAGCGGACGGGCCACAAGAGCCTCCCGGCGATGCGCGGATTTCTTTCCGCACCGTACCCAACCCGCCCTCCCGGCCCGTACTTTTGGATCACCTGTCGGCCGGTAGAAGAGGTGACCACCCGTGGAGCACCGAACAGCCCCGCTCAGTACCCACGACCTGAGGCGTCTTGTCGACGCCGGGGAGGTCGACACCGTGGTCGTCGCGTTCACGGACATGCAGGGCCGCCTCCAGGGCAAGCGCTGCGCCGCACGCCACTTCCTCGAGGACGTCCTGGAGCACGGCACCGAGGGCTGCAACTACCTGCTGGCCGTGGACGCCGACATGAACACGGTCGACGGCTACGCCCTGTCCTCCTGGGAGCGCGGCTACGGCGACTTCGCCCTCCACCCGGACCTCGGTACCCTGCGCCGCACCCCCTGGGACGCCGGAACCGCCCTGGTCATCGCCGACCTGCGGCTGCTGGACCACGACGCGGCACCGGTCGGCCCCTCGCCCCGGCAGATCCTGCGCCGCCAGCTGGAGCGGCTCGCCGGGCGCGGCTGGACCGCGTACACGGGCACCGAGCTGGAGTTCATCGTCTTCAAGGACACCTACGAGCAGGCCTGGAACAGCGGCTACCGCGGTCTGACGCCCGCCAACCAGTACAACGTGGACTACTCCCTGCTGGGCACCGGCCGCGTCGAGCCGCTGCTGCGCCGCATCCGCAACGAGATGGGCGCGGCCGGGATGCGCGTGGAGTCAGCCAAGGGGGAGTGCAACCTCGGGCAGCACGAGATCGCCTTCCGCTACGACGAGGCCCTGGTCACCTGCGACCAGCACAGCGTCTACAAGACCGGCGCCAAGTCGATCGCGGCCCAGGAGGGTTACTCGCTGACCTTCATGGCCAAGTACAACGAGCGCGAGGGGAACTCCTGCCACATCCACCTCTCGCTGCGCGACGACGACGGCAACCCCGTCTTCGCGGGCGGGGAGCCCGGTGAGATGTCGGAGACGATGCGCCACTTCCTCGCCGGGCAGCTCGCGGCGCTGCGCGACTTCTCCCTGCTCTACGCGCCCAACATCAACTCCTACAAGCGCTTCCGGCCCGGCTCCTTCGCCCCGACCGCCGTCGCGTGGGGCCCGGACAACCGCACCTGCGCGCTGCGTGTCGTCGGGCACTCCCCGGCCGCGCTGCGCCTGGAGAACCGCGTGCCGGGCGGCGACGTGAACCCGTACCTGGCCGTGGCCGGCATGGTCGCCGCCGGCCTGTACGGCGTGGAGAACAAGCTCGCCCTCCCGGAGCCCGTGACGGGCAACGCCTACGCGGCGGAGGGCCTGGCGCACGTGCCCACCACGCTGCGCGAGGCCGCCGGCCTCTGGCAGGACAGCCCGATCGCGCGGGCGGCGTTCGGCGACGAGGTCGTCGAGCACTACGCGAACATGGCCCGCGTCGAGCAGGACGCGTACGACACCGCCGTGACCGACTGGGAGCGCTACCGCTCCTTCGAACGCATGTGAGGCCCGCAGTGCCCGATGTGCTGGACGCCCTGGAAGTGCTCAACCCGGCCACCGAGGAGGTGATCGCCACCGTCCCCGCCGCCCGTCCGGCGGACGTGGACGCCGCCGTCGCGCGTGCCGCCCGGGCCCAGACCGCCTGGGCGGCCCTCGCCCCCGCGGACCGGGCCCGGCTGCTGCGCCGCTTCGCGGCGGTGGTCGACGCCCGTACGGAGGAGCTGGCCGCCCTGGAGGTGCGGCAGGCCGGTCACACGATCGGCAACGCGCGCTGGGAGGCCGGCAACGTCCGCGACCTGCTGGAGTACGCGGCCGGCGGGGTGGAGCGCCTGATGGGGCATCAGATCCCGGTGCCCGGCGGCATCGACGTCACGTTCCTCGAACCGCTCGGCGTCGTCGGTGTCATCGCGCCCTGGAACTTCCCCATGCCCATCGCCGCCTGGGGAACCGCCCCCGCGCTCGCGGCGGGCAACGCGGTGATCCTCAAGCCCGCGGAGACCACCCCGCTGACCGCCCTGCGGCTGGCGGAGCTCGCGCTGGAGGCGGGGCTGCCCGAGCACCTCTTCCAGGTGCTGCCGGGGCAGGGCCCCGTCGCGGGTGCGGCCCTGGTGGAGCACCCGGGCGTGGCGAAGATCGTCTTCACCGGCTCCACCCGGGTCGGCAAGCAGATCATGGCCAGGGGCGCGGACACCCTCAAGCGGGTCACCCTCGAACTCGGCGGCAAGTCGCCCAACATCGTCTTCGCCGACGCCGACCTCGAGAAGGCGGCGGCGACCGCTCCCCTGTCCTTCCTCGACAACGCCGGTCAGGACTGCTGCGCCCGCACCCGCATCCTCGTGCAGCGCACGGCGTACGACCGGTTCATGGAACTGCTGGAGCCCGCTGTCCTGGCCGTAGGCGTCGGCGATCCGGCCGACCCCGCGACGGGCATGGGACCGCTGATCTCCGCCGTGCAGCGCGACCGGGTCCGGGCGTACGTGGCCGCCGAGGTGCCCGCGGCGATCCGCGGCACCGCACCGGAGGGCAAGGGCTTCTGGTACCCGCCGACCGTGCTCGCGCCCGCGGACCCGGGGGAGCGCGTCGCGGTGGAGGAGGTCTTCGGCCCGGTCGCCGTCGTCCTGCCCTTCGAGGACGAGGCCGACGCGCTGCGGCTGGCCAATGCCACCCCGTACGGCCTGTCGGGCTCGATCTGGACCCGTGACGTCGGCCGCGCCCTGCGGCTCGCCCGGGGCACCGCGGCCGGCAACCTGTCGGTCAACTCCCACAGCTCGGTGCGCTACTGGACACCGTTCGGCGGCTTCAAGCAGTCGGGAATCGGGCGCGAGCTCGGTCCCGACGCGCTCGCCGCCTTCACCGAGACCAAGAACGTCTTCATCAGCACGGAGGAGTGATCCCGGCAATGACGCAAGCAGAAGCAGCGGTGTGCCGCCGCCTGGTGGGCCGGACGGCGGTGGTCACCGGCGCCGGCAGCGGCATCGGCCTGGCCTCGGCGCGCCGGCTGGCATCCGAGGGCGCCCACGTCGTGTGCGGCGACATCGACGAGAGCGCGGGCAAGGCGGCCGCCGAGGAGGTCGGCGGCCTCTTCGTGAAGGTCGACGTCACCGACGCCGGGCAGGTCGACGCGCTGTTCAAGGCGGCGTACGACACCTACGGCTCGGTCGACGTCGCCTTCAACAACGCGGGCATCTCGCCCCCCGACGACGACTCGATCCTCACCACCGGCATCGACGCCTGGCGCCGGGTGCAGGAGGTCAACCTCACGTCGGTCTATCTGTGCTGCAAGGCGGCGCTGCCCTACATGCAGCGGCAGGGCAAGGGCTCGATCATCAACACCGCGAGCTTCGTGGCCGTCATGGGCGCGGCGACCTCCCAGATCTCGTACACCGCCTCCAAGGGCGGCGTGCTGGCGATGTCGCGCGAGCTGGGCGTGCAGTTCGCCCGCGAGGGCATCCGCGTCAACGCCCTGTGCCCGGGGCCGGTCAACACCCCGCTGCTGCGGGAGCTGTTCGCCAAGGACCCGGAGCGCGCCGCCCGCCGCCTGGTGCACATCCCCGTCGGGCGCTTCGCCGAGGCGGAGGAGATCGCGGCCGCCGTGGCCTTCCTCGCCAGCGACGACGCGTCCTTCATCACGGGCTCGGAGTTCCTGGTCGACGGAGGAATCGCCGGGGCGTACGTGACCCCCCTGTAACCGGTGGTCTGACGGGAATCTTAAGGTTGTGGCCTTAGGGTGACGCCGTGACCATGACGACCCCGCCCGGCTGGTACCCAGAGCCCGGGCAGACAGGAAACGGCCCGGCACTCGAGCGCTGGTGGGACGGGTCCGAGTGGACCGAGTACACCCGCAGCGCTCAGGTCCCCGCCCCGGCGTTCGGCGCCGGGGCGCCGGGCTACCCGCAGTACCCCGCCGCCTTCCCCCCCGCTCCGCGCAAGCGGCGCGGGGGCCTCATCGCGATCGCCGTCGTGGCCGCGGTCGTGGTGGCCGGCGCGGTGGTCGGCGGCGTCGTGGCCCTCGGCCAGGGCAGCGACCCCGGCACGGACTCCGCCCGGTCCGCCCCCTCGGTCACGGCCCCGGGCGCCGGCCCGGAGGGCGGCAACGGCCCCGACGGCGGCGGCCCGTCGAACGTGCCCAAGTCCGACCCCGGCTTCGCCCTCGACGCCGTGGACGGCATCAGCCTCCCCGTCCCCGACGGCTGGACGGGCGGCATGAGCCGGTACGGGCTCGCGCAGCTCACGGTGGGCGAGTACACCTGCCCGGGCGACGCCGCCAACACCTGTGTGCGCGGCGGCGTGTTCTCCATGCCCGCCGCGTCGGTGAAGCTGAAGTCCACCACCGCCGAGGCCGCGGCCAAGGAGGACATCTCCGGCAACGCCGAGGAGTCCTACGGCGGCAAGATCTACGGCGGCATCACCTCGCACCAGCAGCTGCTGTCGCAGAAGATCACGGTCGCCGGGGAGCAGGGCTACCTGGTGCGCTGGAAGGTCGTCACGAAGAAGGGCGACGACGGCTACGTCCAGTCGCTGGTGTTCCCCTCGCCGTCGGATCCCGCCAAGCTCGTGCTGATCCGCTCCGGCTTCGACATCAACGACGAGGCGCCGCGACTCGCTGTCATGGACGAGATCGTCAAGGGCATCAAGGCCGCCGACACCGGCGGCGGCACGGGCATCTGACCCGCCCGTCGCAGGACTCCGTGCGCGCCGGTGCCCCGGCGCGCACGGAGCGCGCCCGCGGCATCAGAGGAACGTCTTCCCCTCGCCGCGGTACGTCGGGACCGTCGCCACGACCCGGTCGCCCTCGATGAGCCGCAGTGTGTCGAACCGCTCGCACAGCTCGCCCGCCTTCGCGTGCCGGAACCACACCTTGTCGCCGATCAGCAGATCGTCCGCGGCCGCCCCGATCAGCGGGGTCTGCACCTCGCCGGGCCCCTCCTGCGGGTCGTAGCGCAGACCCTCCGGAAGGTAGGGGACCGGCAGCCGGTCCGCGCCCGCCGCGCCCGAGGCCGGGTAGCCGCCGCCGAGCACGGTCACCACGCCGACCCCCGGGCGCCGCACGACCGGCTGGGCGAAGAGCGCCGCCGGGCGGCCACGGAACGAGGTGTAGTTGTCGAACAGCCGCGGCACGTACAGCCCGGAGCCGGCCGCGATCTCCGTCACCGCGTCCTCGGCGGCCGTGCTCTGCACACTGCCCGTGCCGCCGCCGTTGACGAACTCCAGCCCAGGAGCGACCTCCCGCACCGCCCGCACGACCTCGGCCCGTCGCGCCGCCAGTTCCCTGCGCGCCCGCGCCTGCATCAGCCGTACCGCCCGCGAGCGCAGCGGACGTCCCGCGATCGCGTCGCCCACCCCGGCCACGTGCCCCTCGTACGCCATGATCCCGACCAGGCGGAAGCCGGGCCGCCGGGTCACCTCACGGGCCAGCGCGGCCAGTTGAGCGGGCTGGTGCAGCGGGGAGCGCAGGGCGCCGACGCGGATGCGGCCGCCCAGCATCCGCAGCGCGGTGTCCAGTTCCAGGCAGACCCGCACGATCTCGGAACCGCCGGCGCGGGAGGAGTCGATCAGGTCCAGCTGGGCCACGTCGTCGACCATGACCGTGACGGCCGTCGCCAGCTTCGGGTCCGAGGCCAGTTCGGCGTATCCGGCGCGGTCCGCGGAGGGGTAGGCGAGCAGGACGTCGTCGAAGCCGGAGCGGGCCAGCCACACCGACTCCGCCAGCGTGTACGACATGATCCCGGCGAAGCCCTCGCGGCCGAGCACCCTCTCCAGCAGCGCGCGGCAGCGCACGGACTTGGAGGCCACCCGTATCGGCTTGCCACCGGCACGTCGTACCAGGTCGGCGGCATTGGCGTCGAACGCCTCCAGGTCCACGACCGCCACGGGCGCGTCGAGGTCGGCGGTGGCCCGGTCGTAGCGGGCCCGGTCTGCTGTGCGATCAGACATGCGCGCAGCTTGCCAGAATGCCGCTACCGAGCGGTAGGGGCAAGTGATCCGGACTCGCACCGCGCCGGACCGTCACGACCAGTAGAGTGACGCCGCAGGTCCAATGCGCGAACAGGCCGTGTCCGAACCGGCCGTGAGGGGGCACCGGGTGAGCACCGGTTTCGACAGCGGGGGAACCACCCCCCGGCCGAGCTGGTCACCGCGCCCGATACCCCCCACCGCCGCCGCCGCCTGGCCGCCACCGGCCCCGGCGGCCTGGCCCCCGCCCGCCGGTGCCGCCTGCCCCGGGACCGCCGCCGTGCCGCCGCAGCCCGGCCACCCGCCCACCGTCGCGTGGTCCTCGCCCGTCCCCCAGGCCGCCCCGCCCCCGCGCCCGCCCGGCGCCCCGGCCCATGCCGCGCAGACCCGGCCGCGCGCGGCCGCCGCCGCACTGTGCCTGGTGCTCGGCCTCGGACTGCTCGGCGGAGCGGCGACCGGCCTGTGGATCAACCATGAGCCCGCGACCCCCGCGCCCACCGCCGCACAGGTCGGCGCGCGGCAGTTCGCGCAGGCCCGTGCCCTGTGGCACAGCACCCCGGTCGACGCCCTCTTCCCGCCCGTGCTCAACGGCCGCGGCGCCGGTCCCGGTGGCGCCGACCGCCGCTGGACGCGGATCGGTGTGGCCCCGCCGAGCGGCTGCGCCGAGGCCTTCGACCCGCTGCTGGCGCAGGTGCTGCGACCGGCCGGCTGCGTGAAGCTGCTCCGTGCCACGTACACCGACGCCTCGGCCGGCGCGGTGACGACGGTCGGACTCCTCGTCACCTCGGCCGACGCCCCGGTCATGCGGAGGCTCCACGACCGCTGGACCACCCAGCACCTCGGCTCCCGTGCCGATCTGATGCCCCGTCCGGTCGCCTTCCCCGGAACGGTGTCGGCCGGCTTCGGGGACAAGCAGCGCGCCACCTGGACGGTCGACGTCGCCGCCGACCTGCCCGTGATCGTGTACGCGGTCAGCGGCTTCGCCGACGGCCGCGAGACCGGCGTCCCCCAGCCCGTCGCCTCCGCGGTCACCGACGGCGCCACCGCGGCCCCTGCCCAGGCCGGCCTCGGCCACGACGCCAAGACCCTCGCCGACACGGTCGGCACCCGGGCACGGCAGGCCGCGCAGTCGCTGACGGCGTCCCCGTCGGGAGGTGCGCGATGAGGGCCGGTGCGCTGCGGCGCGTCGCCGCCTCCGTGGTGGCGGCCGCCGGACTCGCGCTGGTCCCGGTCGCCCCGGCGCACGCGGACGCGGTACGGGACGCGGACTGGGCGCTGGACGCCCTGCACGCGCAGGACGCGTGGCGGACGACGAAGGGCCGCGGCGTCACCGTCGCCGTCCTGGACACGGGTGTGGACGGCTCCCACCCCGACCTGGCGGGACAGGTGCTGCCGGGGAAGGACCTGATCGGCTTCGGCGACGGTCGCGGGGACGACGCGTGGGCCCGGCACGGCACCGGCATGGCGGGCATCATCGCCGGCCACGGCCATGGTCCCGGCGGCGCGGACGGCGTGATGGGCATCGCGCCCGAAGCCAGGATCCTCCCGGTGCGCGTGATACTGGAGGACAAGGACCCGCAGCGGAAGAAGGCCCGCACCACCCGCGGCGGCGCATTGTCCGAGGGCATCCGCTGGGCCGCCGATCACGGCGCGGACGTCATCAACCTCTCCTTGGGCGACGACAGCCGCACCGCGCATCCCGAGGCCCAGGAGGACGACGCCATCCAGTACGCCCTGCGCAAGGGCGTGGTCGTCGTGGCCTCCGCCGGCAACGGCGGCGAGCAGGGCAACCGTGCCTCGTACCCGGCGGCATACCCGGGCGTCATCGCCGTCGCGGCCGTCGACCGCTACGGCACCCGCGCCTCCTTCTCCACCCGGCGCTGGTACGCGGCGGTCTCCGCGCCCGGTGTCGACGTGGTCATCGCCGATCCCAACCGCCGCTACTACGAGGGCTGGGGCACCAGTACCGCATCCGCCTACGTCTCCGGCACCGTGGCGCTCATCCGCTCCGCCCATCCGAAGCTGAGCCCGGCCCAGGTCAAGCGGCTGCTGGAGGACACCGCCCGGGACGCACCGCCCGGCGGGCGCAGCGACGCCGTCGGCTACGGCCTGGTGGACCCGGCGGCCGCCCTCGCGGCGGCGGCCCACCTCACGCCGGAGGGCCTCGCCCCGCGCCCCGCCGCCTATCCGCGGCACTACTTCGGTCAGGGTCCCGACGCCGCCCGCGCGGCGGCCGCCGTGGACGGGGACACCTTCGGGGACGGGATCGCGGCGGCCTTCGCCGCCGGCGGCGTCGCCCTGGTCGGTCTCGCCGCGGCGCTGTGGCTGCGGCCCCGGTTCACGACGCGGCGGAGCCGCCCGCGGCCTTGGTGAACGCCGCCACCGCCGCCTTGGCCGCGTCCTCGACGAGGGCGATGCCCCCGGCCTGGGTCGCGCTGCCGCGCGAGACGACGGCGACCAGGTAGGTGTGACCGCCCGAGGCGATCCGGCCGATGCTGTTGATGTCCCACAGCGAGGTCGTACTCCGTTGCAGCCAGCCGTTCTTGACCTCGAAGGCGCCGTCGGCCGCACTCGGCACCCCCCAGTCCTGGCCGGCGGAGACCCGGCCCATCAGCCGGCGTATGCAGCCGCGCGAGGCATCGCTCAGCGCCCCCTCGGAGCCGAACACATCCCGCAGCAAGGTCACTTGGTCCGCAGCGGTGGTCTGCGTCAGTCCCCACAGCAGTCCGCTGCCGCCCGTCGTCCCCGTCAGGCCCAGGCGCTTGTTGGCGGCGTCGAGACCGGCGGCCCGGCCGATGCGCTGCCACAGCTCCAGTGCCGCCGCGTTGTCGCTGTTCTCGATCATGACCTCGGCCCGGGCCCTCTCGTAGGCCGTCAGCGACCGTCCGGCGTCCTGCGCCCGGAGCAGCAGTGCCGCGAGGATGTCCACCTTGACGATGCTCGCCGTGTCGTACGCCCCCCGGCCGTACACCGCGCTGCTCCCCGACGCGGTGTCCGTGATCGCGACCGAGTACTCCGCCCGGTCGCCACCGGTGACGCCCGCCAGCGCCGTGCCGACGGCCTCGTCGAAGTCCACTCGCGGCTCCCTCTCCAGCGCCCCGGACGCCACGTCCGCCGCCACCTGCGGTGTCGCCTTCCCCTTCCCCGGCAGCGCGGAGACCGACGCGGCCGTCACGTCCCGGTGCGTCTCGGACCCGTGGATCACCGCGGTCAGCGCCGCGGTCGTCAGGACCGCGACGGCGGCCACGTCGCGCACCGCACCGTGCGGGTGTCCGCCCCCGGGGCCGGAACGAGCGCGCAGGCGGTCGCGGCGGCCGGCGAGCCGGCGCCGCCACGGGGCGGATGAGTCGGGTGCCATGTCCCGGAAGGTAAGGACCGAACATGCGTGTGCCATGAGAGAGGCATTAAGGACCGGTAACAATCGCCCCGTGTGCTGCGGCTACGCTCGGGGGGTGCCTCTCACGAACATCCCGGACTCCGGATTCCCCGACGACGACGGCTCCGCCGACCCCCGGCTGGCGGCGGCGCTCGCCGCGTACGGCGCCGACCCGTCGGCGGAGGACGAGGTGCTCGCCGCGCTCCTCGGCGCGCGCCTGCTGGTGCCGGTCGTCGCGCTGCTGGGCGAGGTCGAGGAGGGACCCGGGGGGCTGCGCCGGGAGAAGACCAGCGACATGGCCGTGCCCACCATCGAGGCCGCCGACGGCCGCCGCGCCCTGCCCGCGTTCACCTCGACCGCGTCGCTGGCCCGCTGGCGCGCGGACGCCCGGCCCGTGGCCGTGCCCCTGGGCCAGGCCCTGCAGGCGCTGGCCCATGAGAAGGCCGGCACGCTCCTGATCGACATGGCCGGCCCCGTTCCCTACGCCCTGACGGGCGCCGCGCTGCGGGCCGTCGCCGCCGGCCGCGGCACCGGGGACCCGCTGGCCGACCCGGCCGTCCGCCAGGCCTTGCGCACGGCCGTCGCCACCGAGCCGGACGTGCTGCGTGCCCACGTGGTGCCCTCCGCCGGCTCGGACGGCACCCTGGGCATCGTGCTGGGCTCCGCCGCCGACGTGCGCGGCGTCGCGCAGCGCGTCTCCGCCGCGCTGGCGGGCGACGAGGTGCTGCGGGCCACGCTCGTGCGCGGCATCGAACTGGCGCTGCTGCCCGACGGCGCGACGCTGCCGGGCGAACCCCTCTTCAGCCGCTGACGGCGCCGCCCCGAGAGGGCCGGCGCCGCGTGGCCGTGGGGCCTAGCCGTGGACCGGACCGGTGAACTTCTCGCCGGGGCCCTCGCCCGGGGCGTCCGGGACCGTGGACGCCTCGCGGAACGCGAGCTGCAGGGACTTCAGGCCGTCCCGCAGGGGGGCGGCGTGGTAGGAGCCGATCTCGGGTGCGCCGGCGGTGATCAGCCCGGCAAGGGCGGTGATCAGCTTGCGCGCCTCGTCGAGGTCCTTGTGCCGGTCGCCCTCCTCCGCGAGGCCGAGGTTCACCGCCGCCGCGCTCATCAGGTGCACCGCGACCGTCGTGATCACCTCGACCGCGGGAACGTCCGCGATGTCGCGGGTCATCATGTCGAAGTCGGGGCGGTCCGCGGAGGGGGACTCGTGCTGGGAGGTGGCGTCACTCATGCCTCACACGATAGGCCCCCGTCGTCCGATTACGGTCTGCGGTCGATCGCTGGTATGCTTGACGATTGACCGGCTGGACAGCCCTCCGCAGACACGCGGGCCCACGAAGCACCACCCAGTGGAGCCCAGGGACGCGGGGGACACACCAGCCCACAAGTGGAGCTCCGATCTCCCACCTTGCCGGCCCTTGAGGTCGGCGGGTCACCGGTCAGGTGGCGCGTCCTCGACGAGGGCGCGGTACCCGACGCGCCCCGCGGGGAATTCCGCGGCGGTGCTCCCGGTTGTGAGGAGCCCGCCTGTGACCCGGTAGGGGCGTTTTTTGCGCCTTCTTCCGGGCGGAACCAACGACAGAGATGTTACGCGGCTGTCGGCCAGTCAGCCGCGTGGTGCTACCGAGGAGGCCCCATCAGCGCCGAGCCCCGCATCAACGACCGGATTCGCGTCCCCGAGGTGCGACTCGTCGGTCCCAGTGGCGAGCAGGTCGGCATCGTGCCGCTTGCCAAGGCACTGGAGCTTGCGCAGGAGTACGACCTCGACCTGGTCGAGGTGGCGGCGACAGCACGCCCGCCGGTCTGCAAGCTCATGGACTACGGCAAGTTCAAATACGAGTCGGCCATGAAGGCCCGTGAGGCGCGCAAGAACCAGGCGCACACGGTCATCAAGGAGATGAAGCTCCGGCCGAAGATCGATCCGCACGACTACGACACCAAAAAGGGTCACGTCGTCCGGTTCCTCAAGCAGGGCGACAAGGTCAAGATCACGATCATGTTCCGCGGTCGTGAGCAGTCGCGCCCGGAACTGGGTTTCCGACTGCTGCAGCGGCTTGCGGACGACGTCCAGGACTTGGGCTTCGTGGAGTCCTCGCCGAAGCAGGACGGCCGCAACATGATCATGGTCCTCGGTCCGCACAAGAAGAAGACCGAGGCCATGGCCGAGGCCCGCGAGGCGCAGGCCGCCCGCAAGGCCGGTCGCCTGCCGGGCAGCCCGGACGACGAGTTCGACCCCGCCGACGAGCTCGGTGAGGAGCAGGAGCAGCAGCAGGACGCTCCCGCCGACGCCGGCTGACGCTTCCGGACCGGTGTCCGGCGGCGATGCCAGGGCCCGGAGCACCGCTCCGGGCAAGGAATGAAGGACTGACGCTCTCCGTCCGCCCCCGGGCGGGCGGGAGGGCCAGCGACGAGGAGACTACGGCGCATGCCGAAGAACAAGACTCACAGCGGTGCGAGCAAGCGATTCAAGATCACGGGCTCCGGCAAGGTGATCCGCGAGCGCGCCGGCAAGCGCCACCTGCTTGAGCACAAGCCGTCATCGAAGACCCGCGCCCTCACCGGCACGGTCGTCCTGGCCAAGCCCGACGCCAAGAAGATCAAGAAGCTTCTCGGCAAGTGACGGCACGCCCCCTTCGACCAGGGGGCGCGCTGCTGGACCGGGACCCATTCGCTTTCGGACCGTGTGACGACTTCCGCGGTCCCTCAAAAGGAGTTATCAAGTGGCACGCGTCAAGCGGGCAGTCAACGCCCACAAGAAGCGCCGGGCGATCCTCGAGCAGGCCAGCGGCTACCGCGGCCAGCGTTCCCGCCTGTACCGCAAGGCGAAGGAGCAGGTCACCCACTCCCTCGTTTACAACTACAACGACCGCAAGAAGCGCAAGGGCGACTTCCGTCAGCTGTGGATCCAGCGCATCAACGCCGCTGCCCGCGCCAACGGCATCACCTACAACCGCTTCATCCAGGGTCTGAAGGCCGCCAACGTCGAGGTGGACCGGAAGATCCTCGCGGAGCTGGCCGTCAACGACGCCAACGCGTTCGCCACGCTGGTCGAGGTGGCCCAGAAGGCCCTGCCGAGCGACGTCAACGCCCCGAAGGCGGCCTGACCCACGCTCTTCCGGACCCGCAGGCCGCGTGCCTGCGGGTCCGAGGTGTGTTCCGGGGCGCCGTCGCGGGCTGCCCCCGCAAGCCCGCCAGACCCGACCGAAGTGAGTGCACCCCCATGGCCGGCCCCGAGCTGACATCCCTGCGATCCCCGCGCGTCGTCGCGGCACACCGCCTCGCCAAGCGCAGCTTCCGCGGCAAGGAGCGCCGCTTCCTGGCCGAGGGACCGCAGGCCGTGCGCGAGGCGATGGCCCATCTCGTCGAGGTCTACGTCACCCTCGAGGCCGCGGAGCGCCACGCCGGCATCGTCGCCTCCGCCCTGGCCGCCGGTGTGCCGGTGTTCACCGCGACCGACGAGGTCGTCGCCGAGATGTCGGACACCGTCACCCCGCAGGGCGTCATCGGCCTCTGCCGCTTCCTGGACACCCCGTTCGAGGAGATCCTGCGCGCCCGGCCGCGGCTGGTCGCCGTCCTGGCCCACGTGCGCGACCCCGGCAACGCGGGCACCGTGCTGCGCTGCGCCGACGCGGCCGGCGCCGACGCGGTCGTGCTCACCGACGCCTCGGTGGACCTGTACAACCCCAAGGCCGTGCGCGCCTCCGCCGGCAGCCTCTTCCATCTGCCCGTGGCGGTCGGCGTCCCCATGGAGACCGTGGTCGGCGGCCTGCGCGGGGCCGGCGTGCGGCTGCTGGCCGCCGACGGCGCGGGGGAGCGCGACCTCGACGCCGAACTGGACGAGGGCACGATGGGCGGCCCCACCGCGTGGATCTTCGGCAACGAGGCGTGGGGCCTGCCGGAGGAGACCCGCGCACTCGCGGACGAGGTGGTACGCGTCCCCATCCACGGCCGCGCCGAGAGCCTCAACCTCGCCACGGCCGCCGCGGTGTGCCTTTATGCCTCCGCCCGGGCGCAGCGTGCTCCCGGAGGGTGCCGCACGGTAACCCTGAGCTAGTAGGGTGGCGCCCCGGGGACCGCCCGGCGAGGGGGTTGCGCGGATGGACGTCAGGACGACCGACGGTAGGGCGCCACGCGAGCTGCCGGCCTGGACCGCCGTCCTGACCGAGTTCGGCATCACGACCGACGAACTTCCCGACGGCCTCGTCGTCGCCGACGAGCGCGGGCTGGTCGTCTGCTTCAACGCCGCCGCCGCCCGCATCACCGCGCTCGACCCCGCCCGGGTGCTCGGCCTCCCCCTCGAGCGGGCACTGCCCCTGGAGGACCTGGACGGCCGCCGCTGGTGGCAGCTCACCCAGCCCTACGGGGGACTGACCACGCGCACCGGGCAGCCCGAGCGCAACCTGCTGCTGCCCGGCGGACGCGAGGTGCTGGTCTCCGCCCGCTACGTCCGCGACCACCCCACCGGCCCGGTGCGCCGGCTGGTCGTCGCGCTGCGCGGCACCGAGGCACGGCGGCGCACCGAGCGCAGCCACGCCGACCTGATCGCCACCGTCGCGCACGAACTGCGCTCGCCGCTCACCTCGGTCAAAGGCTTCACCGCCACCCTGCTCGCGAAGTGGGAACGCTTCACCGAGGACCAGAAGAAGCTGATGCTGGAGACCGTCGACGCCGACGCGAACCGGGTCACGAGGCTGATCGCCGAACTGCTCGACATCTCCCGCATCGACTCCGGCCGACTGGAGGTGCGGCGCCAGCGGGTCGACATGGTCGCCGCCATCCGGCGCCATGTGGACGCCATCGTCGCCGCCGGGGAGTCGCCCGACCGCTTCCTCGTCCGGGTGGCGGAACCGCTCCCGGAACTGTGGGCCGACCCCGACAAGGTCGACCAGATCCTCGGGAACCTGCTGGAAAACGCCGTGCGCCACGGCGAGGGAACTGTCACCATTGACGTATTCGCGGCGCCCCGACCGGCCGAATCACCGCGCGAGCGGGACCTGGGCGGCACGGCGGTCACCGTCAGCGACGAGGGACCAGGCATCCCGGAGGAATCCATGAACCGCGTCTTCACCCGCTTCTGGCGGGGCAGCAAGCGCGGCGGCACGGGCCTGGGGCTGTACATCGTCAAGGGCATCGTCGAGGCCCACGGCGGCACCATCATCGTGGGCCGTGCGCCCGGCAAGGGCGCCCAGTTCCGATTTATCCTGCCCGTCGGGGCGCCGGCCTTCATGGCCTGAGCGAGCGTGGTTCTCCACCGGCCCCGACGGGCGTGACCAGCCTTTCCCCGTGGCCCCGATAGACTCGACCCTTGGCATTCAGCGGTCGGGCAGGCAGGTCGGCCACGCCATCACCCACATCGGAACGGGAAGAAATGTCGGCACCGAACAAGTCGTACGACCCTGTCGAGGTCGAGGCACTGAAACCGGAACAGATCGAGCGCCGGCGCGACGAGGCGCTCGCCGCGATCGCCGAAGCCGCCGACCTCGACGCGCTGCGCGAGGTCAAGGTGGCCCACACCGGGGACCGCGCGCCGC
This sequence comes from Streptomyces sp. RLA123, assembly GCF_056270165.1. Lineage (NCBI taxonomy): Bacteria > Bacillati > Actinomycetota > Actinomycetes > Kitasatosporales > Streptomycetaceae > Streptomyces > Streptomyces sp. RLA123. The sequence goes on from NZ_JBWDOR010000003.1 coordinate 6,355,862, forward strand.
TCGCCCTGGCCAACCGTGAGATCGGCGCACTGCCGCCGCACGCCAAGGCGGAGGCCGGCAAGCGCGTCGGCCAGGCCCGCGGCGCGGTCAACCAGGCGCTCAAGGCCCGCCAGGAGGTGCTGGAGAACGAGCGCGACGAGCGCGTGCTGGTCGAGGAGGCGGTGGACGTCACGCTGCCCTACGACCGCACACCGCGCGGCGCCCGGCACCCGCTGACCACCCTCTCCGAGCGGATCGAGGACATCTTCGTGGCCATGGGCTACGAGGTGGCCGAGGGCCCCGAGGTCGAGACCGAGTGGTTCAACTTCGACGCCCTCAACATCTGGGCGGACCACCCGGCCCGGACCATGCAGGACACCTTCTTCGTCGAGGGCGACAAGCCCGCGGGGGCCGATCCGCAGGAGAGCGGTGTCGTGCTGCGCACGCACACCTCCCCGGTGCAGATCCGCTCGCTGCTCGGCCGCGAGGCGCCGGTCTACGTGATCTGCCCCGGCCGGGTGTACCGCTCCGACGAGCTCGACGCGACGCACACCCCGGTCTTCAACCAGGTCGAGCTGCTCGCCGTCGACGAGGGTCTGACGATGGCCGACCTCAAGGGCACCCTCGACCACATGGTCCAGTCGCTCTTCGGCGCGGACATCACGACCCGGCTCCGCCCGAACTACTTCCCGTTCACCGAGCCGTCCGCCGAGATGGACATGGTCTGCTACGTCTGCCGCGGCGAGTCCGTCGGCAACCCGGACCGGCCCTGCCGCACCTGCGGCAGCGAGGGCTGGATCGAGCTCGGCGGCTGCGGCATGGTCAACCCGCGGGTACTCACCGCCTGCGGCGTGGACCCGCAGAAGTACAGCGGCTTCGCCTTCGGCTTCGGCATCGAGCGCATGCTGATGTTCCGTCACAACGTCGAGGACATGCGAGACATCGTCGAGGGTGACGTGCGCTTCACCCTTCCGTTCGGGATGGAGATCTGATGCGGGTCCCGCTTTCTTGGCTGCGGGAGTACGTCGACCTGCCCGCCGGCGAGTCCGGCCGCGACGTCCAGGCCAAGCTCATTTCCGCCGGCCTCGAGGTCGAGAGCGTCGAGCAGCTCGGCGCCGGGCTCAAGGGCCCGCTGGTGGTCGGCAAGGTGCTCACCATCGAGGAGCTGACCGGCTTCAAGAAGCCGATCCGCTTCTGCACCGTCGACGTCGGCATCGCCAACGGCACCGGCGAGCCGCAGGAGATCGTCTGCGGGGCGAGCAACTTCGCCGTCGGCGACAAGGTCGTCGTCATCCTCCCCGGCGGTGTGCTGCCCGGGAACTTCGAGATCGCCGCGCGCAAGACCTACGGCCGCACCTCGCACGGCATGATCTGCTCGGGCGCCGAGCTGGGCATGGGCGACGACGGTACGCACGGCATCATCGTGCTGCCACCGGAGCACGAGGCCGGTTCCGACGCCATCGAGCTGCTGGAGCTCGTCGACGAGGTGCTGGACATCGCGGTCACCCCCGACCGCGGCTACTGCCTGTCGATGCGCGGCGTCGCCCGTGAGGCGGCCATCGCCTACGGCCGGCCGCTGCGCGACCCGGCGCTGCTCGACGTGCCGGGCCCCAACTCGTACGGTTACGAGGTGCGCGTCGCCGACCCCGTCGGCTGCGACCGCTTCACCGCACGCACCGTCACCGGGCTGGACCCGGAGGCCGGTTCGCCGGTCTGGCTGCAGCGCCGGCTGCAGAAGGCGGGCATGCGGCCGATCTCGCTCGCGGTCGACGTCACCAACTACGTGATGCTCGAGCTGGGCCAGCCCCTGCATGCGTACGACCGGCACCGTGTCGAGGGCGCGATCGGCGTGCGCCGCGCGCAGCCCGGCGAGAAGCTGACGACGCTCGACGGTCAGGTCCGGGTCCTGGACCCCGAGGACCTGGTCATCACCGACAACCGCGGGCCGATCGGCCTGGCCGGTGTCATGGGCGGCGCCAACACCGAGATCGACGAGACGGGCGCCACGACGACGGACGTCGTCATCGAGGCCGCGCACTTCGACCCGGTCGCCATCGCCCGTACCGCGCGCCGCCACAAGCTGTCCTCCGAGGCGTCCAAGCGCTTCGAGCGCGGCGTGGACCCGCAGGCCGCGTCCGCGGCCGCGCAGCGCACCGTGGACCTGCTGGTGCTGCTCGCGGGCGGTACCGCCGAGGCCGGCGTCACCGAGATCACCGCGCCCTCCGCGCCGCACACCATCGGCATCCCCGCCGACCACCCGGACAAGGTGGCGGGCATGGAGTACGGCCGCGAGACCGTCGTGCGCCGGCTCCAGCAGGTCGGCTGCGACGTGTACGGGTCCGACGAGCTGATCGTCACCGTGCCGTCCTGGCGTCCCGACCTGCGCGACCCCAACGACCTCGCCGAGGAGGTCATCCGGCTGGAGGGCTACGAGAACCTGCCCTCCACGCTGCCGCACCTGCCGTCCGGCCGGGGCCTGACCGAGTCGCAGAAGCTGCGCCGCCGGGTGGGCCGGGCGCTTGCCGGGGCGGGCTACGTCGAGGTGCAGAACTACCCGTTCGTCGGTGAGGGCGTCTTCGACCAGCTCGGCCTGGACGCGGACGACCCGCGCCGCATCACGGTCAGGCTGGCCAACCCGCTGTCGGACGAGGAGCCCGCGCTCCGTACGACCATGCTCCCCGGCCTGCTCGGCGCGCTGCGCCGCAACGTGGGGCGCGGTGCGCACGACCTGGCGCTCTTCGAGACCGGTCTGGTCTTCCGCCCCAGCGGCGAGGAGCCCGCGCCGCCGCGGCTGCCGGTCGACCGGCGTCCCACCGACGCCGAGATCGCCGCGCTCGACGCCGCCCTTCCGCGGCAGCCCCGCCGGGTCGCCGTCGTCCTGTCGGGCGCGCGCGAGCAGGCCGGCTGGTGGGGCCAGGGCCGTGCCGCGACCTGGGCCGAGGCCGTCGAGGCCGGGCGGATCGTCTCCCGTGAGGCCGGTGTCGAGCTGATCGTCCGCCAGGACCGGCACGCCCCGTTCCACCCGGGCCGCTGCGCGGCGCTGCTGGCCGTCGTGGACGGCGAGGAAGTGCTCATCGGCAACGCGGGCGAACTGCACCCCCGGGTCATCAAGGCGATGCACCTGCCCGAGGGCACCGCCGCCATGGAGCTGGACCTGGACCGCCTGGAGCGCGCCTCGACGGGCGTCGTGGCGGCCCCCACGGTGTCCACCTTCCCGGTGGCCACCCAGGACGTCGCGCTCGTCGTGGACGCCTCCGTCCCGGCCGCCGACGTCGAGACCGCCCTGCGGTCCGGTGCCGGCGGGCTGCTGGAGGCCCTGCGGCTGTTCGACGTCTTCACCGGTGACCAGATCGGCGCCGGGAAGAAGTCGCTGGCGTACTCGCTGCGGTTCCGGGCCCCCGACCGCACGCTGACCGCGGAGGAGGCCTCCGCGGCCCGCGACGCCGCGGTCGCCGTCGCCGCCGAGCGCACGGGCGCCGCTCTGCGCGGCGCCTAGAAGCAGGCTGCCCGAGCCCGCGCGCGGGGCGCCCCCGGATCACCGGGGGCGCCCCGCGGGCGTATGCGGGCGGTGCGGGGCACACGGGGCGGGGACGATCAACCCCAATACCCCCGACCGGGCGACATAAGGGTCACGTCGCACGATCGGGTGAACTGGCCGGCGAGGGGGTGGATCCCGGCCGGGTGGTCGACAGAATCATGGGCGAACCAGCCCCGCTCGACGCGGGAGCGACGGCTGCGAGGGGGAGCCCGGCGGCATGATCGGACCCAGGGTGGCCATGGCGATGACGGGCCGGGTGCGGGGTTGGCTGCTGCTCGTGTGGCCGGGAGCGTGGGTGGCCGCCGTGGTGGGGCTGGCCTGCGGGTTGCCCGGCGGGAACGACTGGATCCCCGGCGTCGCGGCGGCGCCCGCGCTCGCCTGCGCCGGCACCGGACGGCGACGGTGCGTCGCGGTGAGCGGCGGGCTGGCCGTGGCCGCGCTCTTCGTACCGGGGCCGGGCAGGCCGCGGCCCGGTGCCGCGGTGGCGGTGGTCGCGGTGCTGGTGGCCTGCTTCTGGCTGGCCGACCGCAGGGGCAGGCTCGCGGCCGAACTGACACGCACCCGGGAGGTAGCCCTGGCCGCCCAGCGGGTGCTGCTGCGCCCGCTCCCGCAGCGGGTGAGCGGCCTGACGGTCGCCGCCGACCATGTGTCGGCCAGCCGGGGGGCCGACGTCGGCGGCGATCTGTACGAGGTCCTGGCCACGCCGTACGGCGTGCGCGCCGTCATCGGCGACGTGCGCGGTCACGGGCTGGAGGCCATCGGCACCGTCGCGGCGCTGCTCGGCACCTTCCGGGAGGCCGCGTACGACGAGCCGGAACTCGGCGGGCTGCTGGTGCGGATGGACCGGGCGCTCGCCCGGAACATCAGGGAACGCCCGTTCGCCACAGAGGAGTTCGTCACCCTGATGCTGCTCCAGTTCGACGAGGACGGCCAAGTGGACGTCCTCAACTGCGGCCACCCCGGACCGTACCGGCTGTCGGCGGACCTTCCCGGCAGGGTCCTGGCGGTGCCGCTGGAGGCGGGGGAGCCGCTGCCGCCCCTGGGGCTGGTGGACGCGGCCGCCGGGGCGAAGGCCGTGCGCTGCGGTCGGCTGCTGCCCGGCCAGGCGTTGTTCCTGCACACCGACGGCGTGGCGGACGCCCGTGACGCGGGCGGGGCGTTCTTCCCGCTGACGGCCGCACTGGAGGGGGCCGCACGCGCGGCGGGCGGCCGCACCCTGTGCGCTCGGGCCCTGGTGGACGCCGTGCGCGCCGCGTTCATGCGGCACACCGGCGGCCGTCTCACCGACGACATGGCGCTGCTCGTGCTGCACCGGGACGCGCCGCGCGTACCCGAACTGGCGTACGGCGCCCGGACCGTGACCCGGCGTCCCGGAGTGCCGCGCGTCTGATCGTGCCCATCCTTGGTACACCTTGGTCGATCCGTGAGCGAAATGCTCATTGCCCGCTTTGTGTCTATGCGTCGCACAGGTGTCGCGCACGCGCGCACAAGGGGTGTCACCCGAGGAGAACCGAGCAGAGGGGCCGGCATGGCACCACCGACCGCCACCGACGTCGCGCTGTCCGCGCCCGCGGGAGAACTCATCGCCGTCGTCGGCCCGCCCGGCCCGCAGCGCTCCGCGCTCCAGCACGCGCTCAACGACGCGCCCTGGCACCGGGGTCCCGCCGTGACGACCACCGTCATCAGCGACGGCGCCTGGAACGAACTGCGCCGGGTCGCGGCCGCGGGCATCACCGTGGTCGCCGCGTGCGACGCGACGGTCGCGGCCGAGGCCAACGCCCACCGTGTCGTGCTGCTCCCCGATCCCGACGGGGTGGCGTGACCGATACCTCGCTGCCAGGCCGACTCCCGCCATTGACAAGATAGTTGAACAAACGTTGTCATGTGCATATGCCGTCCCTGATCGGGCGTCGGGAGATCCTCGACCATGCCCGGACACAGCTGACCGCCGGTCCGGGCGTCCTGTTCCACGGATCCGCGGGCATCGGCAAGTCCGCGCTGCTGACCGCCCTGACCGCCCTGACCGCTCCTGACGAGCTCGCCGCTCCGGCCGGGGCGGCGTCCGCCGGCGGCACCGTGCTGCGCTGCGCCCCCGTCGAGGAGGACGCCAAGCTCCCCTTCGTGGCGCTGATGGACCTCTTCGCCCGCGTCCCGGACGCCTATGTGGACGGGCTGCCCGAAGGACCCCGCGCCGCTCTGCGCGCCGCGCTGCTGCGCGGCGGTGAGCCGGTCTCCCCGCAGAGCCGGCTGGCCGTGCGCGACGCGGCCGTCGACCTCCTGCGGGCGCTGTCCGCGGCCGGCCCGGTTCTCATCGTCGTCGACGACCTGCAATGGCTCGACATGCCGAGCGCCGAAGTCCTCTCGGTCGCCCTGCGGCGCCTGTACGACAAGGCGCCCGTGCGCTTCCTGGCCGCCGAGCGTGTCACGGACGGCGAGGAGCCGCTCGGCCTGCGCTGCTGCCCGCCGGGGACCACCACCGTGCCCGTGCCCCCGCTCGCCGACGGCGAGGTGGCCGACCTGCTGCTGGAGCGCACCGGACGGCAGCTCCCCGAGCACGCGCTGCGCGCGATCCAGGAGACCGCCGCGGGCAATCCGCTCTACGCGATCGAGCTCGGCGTCGCGGCCGTGCGCGACGGCATGCCCGCCGGGGCCGGCGACACCCTGTCCGTGCCGCCCCGGCTGCGCGACCTGCTCCTGGACCGGGTACGGCTGCTGCCCGCCTCCGCCCGGCAGACGCTGCTGGTCGCCTCCGCCGCGGCCCGCCCCACGCTGCCGCTGCTGACCGCCGCCGGCATCCCGGACCCGGCGGGCGACCTGGCCACCGCGGAAGCGCTCGGCGTCGCCGTCGCCGACGCCGAGGAAACGATTCGCTTCCACCATCCGCTGATCCGTGCGGCGGTCTACGCCGACGCCCCCGAGCGCGGCCGCCGGGCGGCCCACAAGCTGCTCGCCCGCGCCGTCCCCGAGCCCGTCCAGCACGCCCGCCACCTGGCCCTGGCCCATCCGCACGCCGATGAGACCACCGCGGCCACCCTCACCGCAGCCGCCGGGTCCGCCCGCCGTCGCGGAGCCCCCGCCACCGCCGCCGAACTGGCCGCGCTGGCCGCGCGCCGCACCCCCGCCGACCGCCCCGCCGAGCGCGCGGAACGGCTGCTGGCCGCCGCCGAGTACGCCAGCGACGCGGGCCTGCGCGCCGACGCCGACCGCTCCGCGGAGACCGTACTCGCCGAGGCGGCCTCCGCCCCGCAGCGCGTCAGGGCCCGGCTGATCATGCTCGGCAACGCCGGACAGGCCCTCGGCGGCACCGGGCGGCTCATCTCGGACGGGCTGGTCGAGGCCGAGGGGCACCCGGAGCTGGAGGCCCGTCTGCACCACTGGGCCGCGGTGCGGCATCTGATCGGCGGCCGTCCCGCCCAGGCCGCCGCGCACGCGCGGCGCGCCGCCCACCAGGCACCGGAGACCGGCCCGGCCACAGGCGGCGTCGCCGCCGACACCCGGGTGGCCGCCCTGGCCCTGCTCGCCCGGCTGCACGCCCTGCACGGCGAGGCCGACGCCGCGGAGTCCGCGCTGGCCGAGGCGATGGCGCTGCTGGGCCCCGCCGACGAGCCGGGCGCCCGGGAACTCGTGCGCACCCGGGCGCTGCTGGCCGCCGACGCCGACCGTATCGACGAGGCCGAACACGAGATGGCCGGGCTCCTCGACAGGCCGGGCGAGTACGTCTCCGTGGAGGAGACCGCCGCCACCCTCGTCGCGCTGGTCCGCATCCAGGTCAGGTCCGGGCGCTGCCGCGAGGCCATGGACAACGTGGCCCGCTGCGGCGTCCTCCCGGTCCGCGTGGGCAGCGACTCCCCGCCGGTGCTCTACGCCGCCACGCTCGCGGAGACCACGGGCGGCCGGCTGGACCGCGCCCTGGAACTGGCCGACCGCACCGTGCGCGCCTGCATGACCGACGGCGACCAGCTGTTCCTGCTGCGGGCACTGGGCGTGCGCGGCCGGGCCCAACTGCTCGCCGGTGGACGGGAGAACACCGCCGCGGCCGTGGACACCCTCCGGCAGGTACGGCGGCTGGGGGAGACGATGGGCATCTGCGACCCGGTCCTGCTGCGCTGGTACGGCGACCTCGCCGAGGCCAGCGCCATCCTCGGCGACACCGACGCCGCCGCCGAGGTGCTGCGCGCCGCGCGCCGCCGCGCCGGGACACGTCCGCCCGTGAGTGTGGTCGCGGCCCTGGAACGGGCGGAGGGGCTGCGGGAGACCGCCCTCGGCCACCACAAGCGGGGCATCGCCCGCATCCGGTCCGCCGTCACGCGGCTGCGCGGGCGGTCCCTGCCGATCGACCTCGCCCGCACCCTCATCGTGCTGGGCGCCGCCGAACGCCGCCCGCGCCGGGCCGCCGCCGCGCGCGGAGCGCTGACGGAGGCCCTGGAGATCAGCTCGGCCGTGGGCGCGGCCCCGATGGAGGCCAGGGCCCGTGCCGAGCTGGCCCGGTGGGGCGGGAGCCCCCCGACGGCGACGGGAGCCCCGGGTTACGCGTAGTCGTAGAAGCCGTGGCCGCTCTTGCGGCCCAGCCGGCCCGCGTCGACCATGCGCTGGAGCAGCGGGGGAGCGGCGTAGAGCGGCTCCTTGAACTCGTCGTACATCGAGTCGGCGACCGAGGCCACGGTGTCCAGGCCGATCAGGTCGGCGAGCTTGAGCGGGCCCATCGGGTGGGCGCAGCCCATCTCCATGCCGTTGTCGATGTCCTCACGGCTGGCGATGCCGGACTCGAACATCCGGACGGACGACAGCAGATACGGGATGAGCAGGGCGTTCACCACGAAGCCCGCGCGGTCCTGGGCGCGGATGGGGTGCTTGCCCAGCACGTCGGTGACCAGCTTCTCGGCGCGCACCAGCGTCTGGCCGTCGGTGGTCAGCGCCGGGATCAGCTCGACGAGCTTCTGCACCGGGGCCGGATTGAAGAAGTGGATGCCGAGCACCTGCTCGGGGCGCGAGGTGGCGACGGCGAGCTTCACCAGCGGGATGGAGGAGGTGTTCGAGGCCAAGATGGCGTCGCGGCGGGTCACCACCTGGTCGAGGACCTGGAAGATCTCGGTCTTGACCTGCTCGTTCTCCACGACGGCCTCGATGACGAGGTCGCGGTCCGCGAAGTCGCCGAGGTCGGTGGTGAAGCTGAGGCGCTCCAGCGCCGCGTCGCGCTCCTCCTCGGTGATCTTGCCGCGCTCGGCGGCCTTGGCGAGCGACGTCGTCAGGCGCGTGCGGCCCAGTTCCAGGGCCTCGCCGGTGGTCTCGGCGACCCGGACGTACAGCCCGGCCCTGGCGCACACCTCGGCGATGCCCGCACCCATCTGGCCACAGCCCACCACACCGACAAAACGGATGTCGTCGTTCAACGCCCAGCCTCTCCCTGATCGCGAGACGAAGACCCGGACCGTGGTACGGACCGGACCAGCCCGATCGACAGTACACCCGGGTGGACCACCGGAGGCCTCCGGTGCGCCGGTGCGACGGCGGCCGCCAAGTCGCCCGCCGGGTCGCACGTCAGACCCCTCGTCCGGCCGAGAAGGAGCCGCCGGACAGGGGCGCCCGGGGACACGCCGGAGCCCGGCACGGTTTGCCCGGGGCGGCCGGTTCGCCGGATGATCGGCCGAAGTGACGGATCATCAGGGGGAACGGATGGCTCACCTCTCACGCAGGGCCTTCGCCGCCGGTGCGGCGGGCGCCCTCTCCGCGGCGCTGACGGCGGCGGACGCGTCCGCCGCCGCCGGCCCGGCGGGCGGCGCCGCCGGGCTGCCGCAGTTCCGCGGCATGTGGCTCGCCACGGTCGGGGGCCGCGACTGGCCGTCGGCCCGCGGCGGCACGCCCGACGAGCAGCGCGGCGAACTGCTGGACTACCTCGACACCGCCGTGGACCGGCGGCTGAACGCCGTGGTCATGCAGGTCCGGCCCACCGCGGACGCGTTCTGGCCGTCCCCGTACGAGCCCTGGTCGGAGTACCTGACCGGCGTCCAGGGCCGCGACCCCGGGTGGGACCCGCTGGGCACCGCCGTGGAGGAGGCGCACGCGCGCGGACTGGAACTGCACGCCTGGTTCAACCCCTACCGGGTCGCCAACCACGCCGACCTGTCCCGGCTCTCGCGCGAGCACCCGGCCGTGCGCAACCCCGGCTGGGCACTCCCGTACGCCGGAAAGCTCTACTACAACCCCGGTCTGCCCGAGGTCCGCGCCTTCGTCCAGGACGCGATGCTGGACGCGGTGCGCCGCTACCCGGTCGACGGCGTCCACTGGGACGACTACTTCTATCCGTATCCCGCGGCCGGGAAGGCGTTCGCCGACGACGAGGCCTTCGAGCGGTACGGCGACGGCTTCGCCGACAGGGCCGCCTGGCGGCGCCACAACACCGACCTCCTGGTGAGCGAGACCGCCGCCCGCATCAAGCGCCTGCGGCCCTCGGCCCGGTTCGGCATCAGCCCCTTCGCGGTCTGGCGCAACGGCACCACCGATCCGCGCGGCTCCGACACCCGCGGCGGCGTCCAGACGTACGACGACCTGTACGCCGACACCCGGGGCTGGGTGCGCAAGGGCTGGATCGACTACATCGCCCCCCAGGTGTACTGGAACATCGGCTTCGAGATCGCCGACTACGCGACCCTGGTGCCCTGGTGGTCCGACGTCGTGGCCGGCACCGGCACACAGCTCTACATCGGAGAGGCCCTGTACCGGGCCGGCGGCGCCGGCGAGGCCCAGGCCTGGCAGGACCCGGGGGAGCTGTCGCGGCACCTCACCTTGACCGCCGACTACCCCGAGGTGCGCGGCAACATCTTCTTCTCCGCCAAGGAGGTCGTCACCGATCCCATCGGCGCGATGAGCCGCGTCGTCCAGGACCACTACCCCACCCGCGTCCGGGCACGCTAGAAGGACCGCGGCCGCGCGTCGGCGGCCGCGGTCCCTCCGGTGCGGTAGGAGGAGGGCGCGGCGCTACGGCTGGGGGGTGGGGGTCGCGCCGCGTTCGTGTTCCACCGTCGAGTCCGGTCCGGGCGACAGGATGCACTCGTGCCCGTCCTCGAACCGCACCCGGTACGGCGGCTCTCCGCTCTTGCCCATGACCTCGACGATCTCGGCCACCTTGTCGTGCTGGCCCACGACACGGCCGTGCTGCCTGACGTGGTCACCCTTGTTCGCGTGCATCGGTCGACCTCCTGGGAACTCGGCGGTCCACGGCTTGGCCCCTCCAGTCTAGGGTCGGCGGCCGGGTCCGCACCCGCTGCGCGGGACGCCTCAGAAGGGGTAGCGGGCCTGCTGTGTGGCCACCGTCAGCCAGCGGGTGTGGGAGAACGCCTCGATGCCCCAGCGCCCGCCGAACCGGCCGTAACCGCTGGCCTGGAAGCCGCCGAAGGGCGCCTGCGGCTCGTCGGCCACCGTCTGGTCGTTGACGTGGACGATGCCGGTGCGCAGCCGGCGGGCAACGGCCAGGCCGTGGGTGGCGTTCTCGGTGATGACGCCCGCGGTGAGCCCGTGCTCGGTGTCGTTGGCCAGGGCGACGGCGGTGTCGTCGTCGGCGAAGGCGGCGATGGTGACGAGTGGCCCGAAGGCCTCGGCGTGGTAGAGCTCCGCGTCCCTGGGGACCCCGGAGAGCACCGTCGCCGGGTGGACCGCGCCATCCGGCTCGCCGCCGCCGGTCAGCAGCGTGGCGCCCCTGGCGACGGCGTCCTCGACCAGGGCGGCGACCCGCCGCGCCGAGGCGGCGCTGACCAGCGGGCCGACGACGGTGTGCGGGTGGGAGGGATCGCCCGCGCGCAGGGAGGCGACCTTCGCGGTGAACTTGGCCGTGAACTCCTCGACGAGGCTGTCGTGGACCAGGAGGCGGTCGGCCGACATGCAGATCTGCCCGGCGTTCATGAAGACCCCGAAGACGGCGGCGTCGACCGCGTGGTCCAGGTCCGCGTCCTCCAGGACGATCACGGAGTTCTTGCCGCCGAGCTCCAGGACGACGGGCTTGAGGTGGCGGGCGGCGAGGATGCCGACGATGCGGCCGACCTCGGTGGAGCCGGTGAAGTTGACGGCGCGCACCCGCGGGTCGGCGACGAGCGCCTCGGCGACCTCGGCCGCGTCCTCGCGGGCGTTGGTGACGACGTTCAGCACCCCGTCCGGCAGCCCCGCCTCGCGCAGGACGTCCGCGACGAACAGCCCGCAGGCCACCGGCGCGTCCTCGCTGGGCTTGACGACGACGGTGTTGCCCGCCGCGAGCGGCGCCGCGACCGCGCGGACGCCGAGGATGAGCGGCGCGTTCCAGGGCGCGAAGGCGGCGACGACGCCGAGCGGCTCGCGCACCGCCAGGCCGAGCACGCCCTCCTCCTGCGCGCTGAGCACCTCGCCGCGCGGGGCGGTGGTCGCGGCGGCTGCCTCGCGCAGGATGCCGGCGGCGAGTCCGACGTTGAAGAACGCCCAGGGGCGGGTCGCGCCCGCCTCGTGGGCCATGATCTCGGCGGCCTGCTCGGCACGGCCGTCCAGCAGGTCGGCGGCGGTGAGGAAGATCCTGCGCCGCTCCACGGGGCTCAGTGCCGCCCACTCCGGGAACGCGCCGTGCGCCGCGTCCACCGCCCGCGTGATGTCCTCGGGGCCTGCGGCCGCGACGGTCGCCCAGACGCCGCCGGTGTACGGATCGATGTCCGCGGTCGTGCGTCCGGAGGCGGCGGGGACGTCCTTGCCGCCGATCAGCAGTTCGCGGGTGATGGCCATGTCAGCCCCTTGTCCTGCGGCGAACGTCGTTGTTCGCCCAGTGAACCATCGTTCATTGAACTTTTGACCGCTGAGTCTGCGGCGGCGCCCGGCGGTCTGTCAACGGAGCGGCGCCAGCGGGCACATGCCGGATCAGGACGCCGTGCCCCGCCGCACCGGCCCGGTGCCGGCCCCTCATCATCACTTCGCGTTTCCATGGGGGTCGAGCCGATGCCGCCTGCCCGCTGCGGAGTCCCGGCACGGTGCGCGGAACGGGCGTGACCGGCGGGTTCGCGCGGGGCTTTGCATAAAAGTTCCGTCAGCCGTATAGTCATGCCATCAAGGAGGAGGGTTCATGGCATTCCGGGCAGCGGTGGCGGGCGCGAGCGGTTACGCGGGCGGAGAGGTACTTCGCCTGCTACTCAACCACCCCGAGATCGAGATCGGCGCGCTCACCGCGAACTCCAGCGCCGGGCAGCGCCTCGGCGGCGTACAGCCACACCTGCTGCCGCTCGCGGACCGCGTCCTCCAGCCCACCGCCCCCGAGGTGCTCGCCGGGCACGACGTGGTCTTCCTCGCCCTGCCGCACGGCCAGTCGGCCGCCGTCGCGGAACAGCTCGGCGACGCCGCGCTGATCGTGGACTGCGGCGCCGACTTCCGGCTCGCCGACCCCGCCGACTGGGAGCGCTTCTACGGCTCCCGGCACGCCGGTACCTGGCCGTACGGCCTGCCCGAACTGCCCGGCGCACGCACCGCGCTCGCCGGGTCCCGCCGCATCGCGGTGCCCGGCTGCTACCCCACCGCCGTCTCCCTCGCGCTCTTCCCGGCGTACGCGGCCGGCCTGGCCGAACCCGAGGCCGTCGTCGTCGCCGCCTCCGGCACCTCGGGCGCGGGCAAGGCGGCCAAGCCGCACCTGCTCGGCAGCGAGGTCATGGGCAGCATGACCCCGTACGGCGTCGGCGGCGGTCACCGGCACACCCCGGAGATGATCCAGAACCTGACGGCGGCCGCCGGTGAGCGCGTGTCGGTCTCCTTCACCCCGACCCTCGCCCCCATGCCGCGCGGCATCCTCGCCACGTGCACCGCCGCGGCCCGGCCCGGCGTCACCGCGTCCGCCGTGCGCGCCGCGTACGAGAAGGCGTTCGCGGACGAGCCCTTCGTGCACCTGCTGCCCGAGGGCCAGTGGCCCGCCACCGCGTCGGTCGTCGGCTCCAACGCCGCGCTGGTGCAGGTCGCGTACGACGAGGCGGCCGGCCGGATCATCGCCATCAGCGCCATCGACAACCTCACCAAGGGCACCGCCGGCGGCGCCGTGCAGAGCATGAACATCGCCCTCGGCCTGCCCGAGGAGCTGGGCCTGAGCACGGTCGGGGTCGCGCCGTGACCCCGACGACACTCAGCCCCGCCACCCGCGCGCGCCGCGCCGTCGCCGTCCTGCTCACCCGGGCCGTGCCCTGCGACGCGGCTCGCGGCGCCGTCGCCACCACGGCCCACGCGGCCACCGAGCCGTACCCGGGCCACCCGGGCACCACGTCGAAGTCCGCCCCCACCCGGTGGGTTACCGCGGAAGCGAAGAAGGAGACCACAGCGTGAGCGTCACGGCAGCGCAGGGATTCACGGCGGCGGGCATCGCCGCCGGGATCAAGGAGAACGGCAACCCGGACCTGGCCCTGGTGGTCAACAACGGTCCGCGCCTCGCCGCGGCCGGCGTCTTCACCTCCAACCGCGTCAAGGCCGCCCCCGTCCTGTGGTCCGAGCAGGTCCTGCGCGGCGGCCAGGTCTCGGCGGTCGTCCTCAACTCCGGTGGCGCCAACGCCTGCACGGGCCCGCTGGGCTTCCAGGACACCCACACCACCGCAGAACGCGCCGCCGCCGCCCTCGGGCACGGCGCCGGCGAGGTCGCGGTCTGCTCCACGGGACTCATCGGCGTACGCCTGCCCATGGACCGACTGCTGCCGGGCGTGGACGAGGCCGCCGCGGCGCTGTCCCCGCACGGCGGCGAGAAGGCCGCCATCGCCATCAAGACCACCGACACCGTCCACAAGACCGCCGTCCACGACGGTGACGGCTGGAGCGTCGGCGGCATGGCCAAGGGCGCCGGCATGCTCGCCCCCGGCCTCGCCACCATGCTGGTCGTGATCACCACCGACGCCGACCTGGACTCCGCCACGCTGGACAAGGCGCTGCGCGCCGCCACCCGCACCACCTTCGACCGCGCCGACTCCGACGGCTGCATGTCGACCAACGACACCGTGCTGCTGCTGGCCTCCGGCGCCTCCGGCGTCGCTCCCGGCTACGAGGACTTCGCCGCAGGCGTCGAGAAGGTCTGCGCCGACCTCGCCCGCCAGCTCATCCGCGACGCCGAGGGCGCCTCCAAGGACATCAAGATCGAGGTCGTCAACGCCGCGACCGAGGACGACGCGGTCGAGGTGGGCCGTTCCATCGCCCGCAACAACCTCCTCAAGTGCGCCATCCACGGCGAGGACCCCAACTGGGGCCGGGTGCTCTCGGCGATCGGCACGACGTCCGCCGCCTTCGAGCCCGACCGCCTGAACGTGGCCATCAACGGGGTCTGGGTCTGCAAGGCGGGCTCGGTCGGCGAGGACCGCGAACTGGTCGACATGCGCTACCGCGAGGTGCACATCACGGCGGACCTCGCCGCGGGCGACGAGACCGCGACGATCTGGACCAACGACCTCACCGCCGAGTACGTCCACGAGAACAGCGCCTACAGCTCATGAGCGCCCGCAAGCACACCGCCCTGCCCAAGGCGCAGATCCTCATCGAGGCGCTGCCCTGGCTGACCCGGCACCACGGCAAGACCGTCGTCGTGAAGTTCGGCGGCAACGCCATGGTCGACGAGGAGCTGAAGGCCGCGTTCGCGCAGGACGTCGTCTTCCTTCGGCACGCCGGGCTCAAGCCGGTGGTCGTGCACGGCGGCGGCCCGCAGATCAGCGCGCAGCTCGACAAGCAGGGCCTGGTCAGCGAGTTCAAGGCGGGGCTGCGGGTCACCACACCCGAGGCCATGGACGTCGTGCGCATGGTGCTGGCGGGGCAGGTGCAGCGCGAACTGGTCAACCTCCTCAACCTGCACGGCCCCCTCGCGGTCGGCATGACCGGCGAGGACGCCCACACCATCAGCGCCACCCGGCACCGTCCGGTCGTCGACGGCGAGGCCGTCGACATCGGGCGGGTCGGCCAGATCACCGCGATCGACACCGGCGCCATCGAGGCCCTGCTCGACGACGGCCGCATCCCGGTGGTCTCCTCCATCGCCCGCAGCGCCGACACCGGCGACGGGGCCGGGGTGTACAACGTCAACGCCGACACCGCCGCCGCGGCCCTCGCGGCCGCCCTCGGCGCGGAGACCCTGATGGTCCTCACCGACGTCGAGGGCCTCTACGAGGACTGGCCGAACAGCGACGAGGTCATCAGCCGGCTCACCGCGAGCGAGCTGGAGAAGCTGCTGCCCGAGCTGTCCAGCGGCATGGCCCCCAAGATGGAGGGCTGCCTGCACGCCGTGCGCAACGGCGTGAACACCGCCCGGGTCATCGACGGGCGCGTCCAGCACTCGATCCTGCTGGAGATCTTCACCGACGAGGGCATCGGCACCATGGTGGTGCCCGACGCCGCGCACGGCATCGCGAACGGAACCGCGGACCAAGGGGGACGAGATGACAGGGACCGCTGACCGGGGCGGCAGGAGCAACCAGGGCAACGAGGCGCTCACCGAGCGCTGGCAGGGCTCCCTGATGGACAACTACGGCACACCGCGGCTCCCGTTGGTCCGCGGCGAGGGCGCCACCTTCTGGGACGCCGACGGCAACGCGTACCTGGACTTCCTCGGCGGCATCGCGGTCAACGCCCTGGGCACCGCGCACCCCGCCGTCGTGCGCGCCGTCTCCGAGCAGATCGCCACCCTCGGCCACGTCTCCAACTTCTTCGTCGCCGAGCCCACCGTCGCCCTCGCCGAGCGGCTGCTGCAGCTGTCCGGCCGGCCCGGGCGCGTGCTCTTCTGCAACTCCGGCACCGAGGCCGTCGAGGCCGCCTTCAAGATCGGCCGGATGACCGGCCGCACGCACATGGTGGCGACCGAGGGCGGTTTCCACGGGCGCACCATGGGCGCCCTCGCGCTCACCGGGCAGCCCAAGAAGCAGGAGGCGTTCCGCCCGCTGCCCGGCGACGTGACGCATGTGCCGTACGGGGACACCGAGGCGCTGCGCGCCGCCGTCACGCAGGACACCGCCCTGGTGGTCCTGGAGCCGATCCAGGGCGAGAACGGTGTCGTCGTACCCCCGGCCGGCTACCTGGCCGCCGCCCGCGAGATCACCCGCGCCGCCGGCGCCCTGCTCGTCCTGGACGAGGTGCAGACCGGCATCGGCCGCACCGGCCACTGGTTCGAGCACCAGGCGCAGGGCATCGAGCCCGATGTCGTCACCCTCGCCAAGGGCCTCGGCGGCGGACTGCCCATCGGTGCGGTCCTCGCCTTCGGGCCCGCGGCCGACCTGCTGACGCCCGGTCAGCACGGCACCACCTTCGGCGGCAACCCGGTCGCCTGCGCCGCCGCGCTGGCCGTGCTCGACACCATCGCCGCGGACGGCATCCTGGAGAACACCAAGCGGCAGGGCGAGAAGCTGCGGCAGGGAATCGAGGCGCTGGGCCACCCGCTGGTCGATCAGGTGCGCGGTGCGGGCCTGCTGCTGGGTATCGTGCTCACCGAGCCGCTCGCCGCCCAGGTGCAGAAGGCGGCTCAGGACGCCGGACTCCTGGTGAACGCCGCCGTACCCGACACGGTGCGGCTCGCCCCGCCGCTCATCCTCGGTGATGAGGAGGTGGCGGCCTTCCTCCGGGTACTGCCGGGGGTCCTGGACGCCGTCCAGGCCCAACACGAGGGATCGCGAGCCGGAGAATGACACGACGATGAGCGAGGCGCAGCAGCAGGGCGGCGGAGCCGCGGCCGTACCGCAGACCCGGATGGCACGCCACCGGCGGATCGTGGACATCCTCAACCGGCAGCCGGTGCGGTCGCAGAGCCAGCTCGCCAAGCTGCTCGCCGACGACGGGCTGACCGTCACCCAGGCGACGCTCTCCCGGGACCTCGACGAGCTCGGCGCCGTCAAGATCCGCACCAACAACGGCGAGTTGATCTACGCGGTGCCGAGCGAGGGCGGTTTCCGCACTCCGCAGGCCCCGCTGGGCGAGTCGGTGAAGGAGGAGCGGATGCGCCGCCTGGCCAGTGAACTGCTCATCTCCGCCGAGGCCTCGGCCAATCTCGTCGTCGTGCGCACACCTCCGGGCGCCGCGCAGTTCTTCGCCTCGGCGATCGACCAGGCCGAGGTGTACGACATCCTCGGCACCATCGCGGGCGACGACACCGTCATGCTGATCAGCCGCGACCCGTCCGGCGGGCAGGCGGTCGCCGACCACCTGCTCCGCCTGGCCGGGGGAGGCGCCGAGCGCTGAGCCCGGCGCCGCGCGACTGCCTGACCCGGGGTCAGGCGACGGGGCTGAGGCCGCCGTCGAGGTTGATGCCCGTGCCCGTCACATAGGCGGCGCGGTCCGAGAGCAGGAACGCGACCAGGTCCGCGAACTCCGCGGCGCGCCCCACGCGGCCGAGCGGGATACCGGACTCACGGCCCATCGTGGCGTACAGCTCCTCGACGGTGATGCCCCGCTCGGCGGCCTGGCGGTCCCACTGCCCGCTCTCGACGAGGCCGACGAGCACGGCGTTGACACGGATGTTGTCGGGGCCGAGCTCCTTGGACAGCGCCTTGGTCAGGGCCAGGCCCGCGGCCCGGGACACCGAGGTGGGGGTGCTGCCGGCGCCCGGCGCCTTGGCGGAGACGGCGAGGGTGTTGACCACGCTGCCGCCGCCTGCGGCACGCAGGTGCGGCAGCGCGAGGCGGGTGAGCCGGACCGCGGCGTGCAGCTTGAGGTCCAGGTCCTCCTCCCACACCGAGTCGTCCTGGCGCTCGAAGAATCCGGCCGCGCTGCGGCCGGCGTTGTTGACGACGGCGTCGATGCGCCCCCAGCGGCCGTCGGCGGCGGAGACAAAGCGCTCCATGTCCTCCGCACGCGTCACGTCGGCGGGGACGCCGAGGACGTCCGCCCCTGCGGTGCCCAGGTCCTTGACCAGGTGCTCGATGCGCTCGGCGTCGCGGCCGCACAGCGCCACCCTGGCGCCCTCGGCGGCCAGCCGCCGGACGAGGGCCGCGCCGAGTCCGTCGGACCCTCCGGTGACCAGCACGACCCTGTCGCTCAGATGCAGATCCATGGGACGCATTCTCGCCCCCGGGAACCGCTGATCGTCAAGCGCTCAACTGCGCGGTGAGACCGCCGAATCCCCGTGTCTGCCAGGTGGTGCCGTCGGCGTTCACGGCGAACGCCTCCGTGCCCGGGTGTTCTTCCAGCCAGTCGCGCGCGGCCGGGCCCATGGCGTACCCGGCGGTGGCCAGCACGTCCGCCTCGGTGAGCCCGGGGCAGACCACGGTGAGCGAGGCGAGCCCGTCCGCGGGCGGCGCGCCGGTGTGCGGGTCGAGGATGTGGCAGCCGCGTTCGGCGGGACCGGAGGTGGCGACGGCGAGTTCGCCGTCCGCGCACTCCACGACGGTCGCGAGGCCGCCCGGCCGCAGCGGGTCGGCGATGCCGACCCGCCACGGGCCGCCGGTGAGCTGGACGTCCCCGCCGCCGTTGACGCAGACCGACTCCGCGCCTGCGGCGGCGATGGCGCGGGCGGCGCGTTCCACCGCCCAGCCCTTCACCAGACCGGTGGGGTCGGGCGCGGCGTCCTGCCCCGCGTAGCGGAGCGTGAACCAGCCGCCGGTGGTGAGCTCGGCCTCCGCGCACCGCCGCAGCACCTCCCGTACCTCGGGGGAGCAGTCCTGGGCGCCGAGTTCGCCGCGGCCGAGCCGGCTGACCTCGCTGTCGGGGCGGTAGGTGGAGAACAGCGCGTCGGCCTCGTGGAGCCCGACGACCGCGGTCTCCAGGGCCGCCCGCACCCGCGGGTCACGGGCGCCGCGGACGTCGAAGGAGAACACCGTCCCCATGCAGTGTTCGACGTGGCGCAATCGAGGGGGGTTGTCGGACACGGTCAGACACCGGCCTTGTCCAGCGCGCTCTGCAGGGACTGCTGGTAGCCCTGGCTGGTGAACGAGGCGCCGGAGACGGTGTCGATGGCCGCGCTCTGCGCGGTGACCGCGGCCTGGTTGAGCCGCGGGATCGCGGAGGCGGTCAGCTGGCCGCTCATCGCGGTGCCGTTCGGGGCCTGCACGGCGGTCGCGGCGGTGATCCGCCGGCCCTCCACGGTGATGCTGACCTGCACCGGCCCGTAGCTGGTCTGCGCCACGTCACCGGTGACCGTGCGCTTGGCGGGCGCCGCGGACGCGCCCGGTGCCCGGCGCGCGGGTGCGGAGGGCACCGGCACCGACGGATCGCCGCCCGCCGCGGAGGGCTCCGCCGACACTGGCGGCTGCTGCGGCGGCCTGGCCCCCGCCTGGGCGGCGAAGGGCGCGGTCGTCGGCTTCAGCGCCAGCAGCAGCACGATGCCGGAGACGGTCGTGGCACCGGCCAGGACGATCCGGCGCAGCGGACGGTTCTTCTTCACCGGCACCTCACAGCTCGAAGGACTCGTGGTGGATGCGGCGTTCGGGCACTCCGGCCTCGCGCAGCGCCGCATGGGACTCCTCGGCGAGCCCGGGCGGCCCGCACAGGAAGACGTCGTGGTCCTTGATGTCCGGCAGCATCCTGCGCAGCGCCTCCGCGGTGATCTCCGGACGGGCTCCGCCCGGGCCGTTGACCGCGTAGACCAGGCGGGCGCCCCGATCGGCCGCGATCTCCTGCAGCTCGGCCCACAGCGCCAGGTCCTGCTTCCTGCGCGCGCGGTAGAGCAGCGTGAGGTCGCCGGGCGCGGCCGGCAGCGTCTCGAACAGTGCCCGCAGCGGGGTGATGCCCGCGCCGCCCGCCAGCAGCAGTACCTTGCCGCCGCGCCGCCGGGAGGCCGTCATCGCCCCGTACGGCCCCTCCGCCCACACGCGGGTGCCGGGCCGCAGCCCGGCCAGTGCCGAGCTGTGCCCGCCGGCGGCCTTGACGGTGATGCGCAGCAGGTCGGGCCGCGGCGGCGCGGACAGCGAGTACGGGTTGGAGCTCCACCGCAGTCCCTCGGCCATGAACCGCCATCGGAAGAACTGGCCGGGCTCCGCGCCCAGGCGGTGCAGCCGCCGCCCCTTGATCAGCACGGACACCACGCCGGGTGCCTCCTCCACGGTCTCCTCCACCCGCATCCGGTGCTTGAGGTTCAGCCGTACGGGGACCAGCACCCGGTACCACAGCACCAGGGCGGTGACGGTGCCGTAGAGGGCGTACCAGACGGCGCGGGCCGTCGCGTCGCCCGCGAACTCCGCACCGGTGGCCAGCTGGTGCCAGAAGGTCAGGTACACGGCGGCATAGGTGAGCAGGTGGATGTAGTACCAGGTCTCGTAGCGCAGCCGCCGGCGCAGCGCGCCGGCGGAGACGAAGCCGATCAGCAGGAGCAGCACGGTGCCGGCCGTCGCCTTGATCATCTCGGGGTAGTCCAGGACGACGGTCGCCGTCTGCCGGGTGATCGGCCGTCCGGACTGCGCCGAGTAGCCCCACAGGATGAGCACGACATGCGCCACGACCAGCGAGATCGCGTAGCGTCCGGTCATCGCGTGCCAGCGGGCGACCCGGTCGGAGCCGACCCGCCGCTCCAGGGCCGGGACCCTGGCCATCTGGAGGACGACCAGGGAGATCGCGTAGCCGCCGAGCAGGCCCGTGATCCGGCCGGCCGCGATCAGCCGGTCCGCCGTCACCGGCCGGAGGTAGGGGGTGTTCCCCCACCACAGCCACACGACCGCGGCGGCACCCGCCCAGGCCAGCAGGAGCAGGGGGACCGCGGGGGAGCGGCGGGGACGGATCCGGCGCATGGCCTGCCGTCTGCCCGCCCTGCCGTTGTGGATCATCGTGTTCGTGGCCGCCATGCACAGGGATACGAGCGGCAGTGCGAGATGACTCAAAGCCGTTTTCGTCCGACGTGCGCGGGACGGTTGTGCTGGGTGCGCGAGGGAGAGCCCGGTCCTTCACGGCCGGTGTCCGTGGGGGCTGATCGCCGATTCCCGGCGCCCCAGGGGGTGCGCACTCGTCATGCCGGCACCGCTGCGACCCGCGGCGACACGGCTGATTGACGAAACATACGGCAGAGTGCATACTTATACCCATCAGCGTATGCATCATCACGCCCCGCCATACGCTCTCGACCTCGCGCACCAAAGGAGAGACCCGTGACCGAGCGCGTCGTACTCGCCTACTCGGGCGGACTGGACACCTCCGTCGCCATCGGCTGGATCGCCGAGGAGACCGGCGCCGAGGTCATCGCCGTGGCCGTGGACGTCGGCCAGGGCGGCGAGGACCTGGACGTCATCCGCAAGCGGGCACTGGCCTGCGGCGCGGTCGAGGCCGAGGTCGCCGACGCCAAGGACGAGTTCGCCGACGAGTACTGCCTCCCGGCGATCAAGGCCAACGCCCTCTACATGGACCGCTACCCGCTGGTGTCCGCCCTCTCGCGGCCCACCATCGTCAAGCACCTGGTGGCCGCCGCGAAGAAGCACGGCGCCTCCGTCGTCGCCCACGGCTGCACCGGCAAGGGCAACGACCAGGTCCGCTTCGAGGCCGGCATCTCCTCCCTGGCGCCCGAGCTGAAGTGCATCGCGCCGGTCCGCGACTACGCGATGACCCGCGACAAGGCCATCGCCTTCTGCGAGGAGAAGAACCTCCCGATCGCCACCACCAAGAAGTCCCCGTACTCGATCGACCAGAACGTCTTCGGACGCGCCGTCGAGACCGGCTTCCTGGAGGACATCTGGAACGCCCCGATCGAGGACGTCTACGAGTACACCCAGAACCCGGCCACGCCCCGCGAGGCCGACGAGGCAATCATCACCTTCGAGCAGGGTGTCCCGGTCGCCATCGACGGCAAGCCCGTCACCGTCCTCCAGGCGATCCAGCAGCTCAACGAGCGCGCCGGCGCCCAGGGCATCGGCCGGATCGACATGGTCGAGGACCGGCTCGTCGGCATCAAGTCCCGCGAGGTGTACGAGGCGCCGGGCGCGATCGCGCTGATCACCGCCCACCAGGAGCTGGAGAACGTCACCGTCGAGCGTGAACTCGCCCGCTACAAGCGGCAGGTCGAGCAGCGCTGGGGCGAGCTGGTCTACGACGGCCTGTGGTTCTCCCCGCTCAAGCGGGCCCTGGACGGTTTCATCGACGAGGCCAACCAGCACGTCTCCGGTGACATCCGGATCACCCTGCACGGCGGCCGCGCCGTCGTCACCGGCCGCAAGTCCGCCGAGTCGCTGTACGACTTCAACCTGGCGACCTACGACACCGGCGACACGTTCGACCAGTCCCTCTCCAAGGGCTTCATCGAGATCTTCGGCATGTCGTCGAAGATCGCCGCCAAGCGCGACCAGGCCTAGTCGGTAGCCTCGGCCACGGCGGCCCGCCTCCCCGTCCGTTACACGGCGGGGAGGCGGCCGCACATCGCACCACCGACGGAAGCGAGCGAAGAGTTGAGCAGCAACACCGGTCACGTCCGGCTCTGGGGCGGCCGTTTCGCAGACGGCCCTGCGGAGGCGCTGGCCAGGCTGTCGGCGTCCGTGCACTTCGACTGGCGGCTCGCGCCGTACGACATCGCCGGCTCCCGCGCCCACGCCCGCGTGCTCACCAAGGCGGGCCTGCTCAGCGAGGACGAGCTCACACGCATGCTGGCCGGCCTCGACCAGCTGGAGGCCGACGTCGCCGACGGCAGCTTCACCGGCACGATCGCCGACGAGGACGTCCACACCGCCCTGGAGCGCGGCCTGCTGGAGCGGCTCGGCCCCGACCTCGGCGGCAAGCTGCGCGCCGGCCGGTCGCGCAACGACCAGGTCGCCACGCTCTTCCGGATGTACCTGCGCGACCACGCCCGGGTCATCGGCGGCCTGGTCGCCGAGCTCCAGCACGCCCTGGTCGGTCTGGCCGAGGCGCACATCGACGTCGCCATGCCGGGCCGCACCCACCTCCAGCACGCGCAGCCGGTGCTCTTCGCCCACCACGTCCTCGCCCATGTCCAGGCGCTGTCCCGGGACGCGGAGCGGCTGCGGCAGTGGGACGAGCGGACGGCCGTGTCGCCGTACGGCTCCGGTGCGCTGGCGGGGTCCTCGCTCGGACTGGACCCGGAGGCCGTCGCGAGGGACCTCGGCTTCGAGCACGGCTCGGCGGCCAACTCCATCGACGGCACCGCCTCACGGGACTTCGTCGCCGAATTCGCCTTCATCACGGCGATGATCGGCATCGACCTCTCGCGGATCGCCGAGGAGGTCATCATCTGGAACACGAAGGAGTTCTCCTTCGTCACCCTCCACGACGCCTTCTCGACCGGTTCGTCGATCATGCCGCAGAAGAAGAACCCGGACATCGCCGAGCTGGCGCGCGGCAAGTCCGGCCGCCTCATCGGGAACCTCACCGGCCTGCTGGCCACGCTCAAGGCGCTCCCGCTCGCGTACAACCGCGATCTCCAGGAGGACAAGGAGCCGGTCTTCGACTCCTGCGACACCCTGGAGGTCCTGCTCCCGGCGTTCACCGGGATGATGGCCACCCTCACCGTGAACCGCAAGCGCATGGAGGAGCTGGCCCCGGCTGGCTTCTCGCTCGCCACCGACATCGCGGAGTGGCTGGTCAAGCAGGGCGTCCCGTTCCGGGTGGCGCACGAGATCGCCGGTGAGTGCGTGAAGGTCTGCGAGGCCGAGGGCATCGAGCTGGACCAGCTGACCGACGAGCAGTTCGCCAAGATCTCCCCCCACCTCACCCCCGAGGTGCGGACCGTGCTCGACGTGCACGGCGCGCTGGCCGCCAGGAACGGCCGGGGCGGCACGGCGCCCTCGGCGGTCGTCGTCCAGCTCGCCGAGATCAAGCGGGACCTGGCCGTCCAGCTGGCCTGGGCGCAGGCCAAGAACTGACCTGCGGCCCGCTCGCGATCCGCCCGGCCGGGGCGCGAAACCCCGTCCGGGCTACATCGCGCTCTTGAATGAGACGTTTATGTCTCATTCCGGCTATCCTTGCCTCATGAGCTTCGATCGTGAGCAGGTCCTGCGGGACACGGCCGACCTGCTGTCCCGCCGCGCCACCGCCTCGATGGACGAGATCGCCAAGGCCGCGGGCATCAGCCGGGCCACCCTGCACCGGCACTTCCCCGGCCGGGACGCGCTCGTACGCGCCCTCGGCGCGCTTGGCATCGAGCAGACCGAGGAGTGCCTGGACGCGGCCCGCATCGAGGAGGGCGACCCCGCCGAGGCCGTCCGCCGGCTCATCACCGAGGCCATGCCCGTCTCCGGCTTCCTCGCCTTCCTCTACGGCGAGAACCAGCTCTACGACCTGGACGAGATCAACGACGGCTGGGCCCGCATCGACGCACGCGTCGCCGCGCTCTTCCGCCGCGGCCAGGAGACCGGGGCCTTCCGCTACGACCTGACCCCCGCCTGGCTCGTCGAGGCGCTGTACGCGCTGATCGCCGCCTCCGCCTGGTCCGTCCTGGACGGCCGCATGGCACGGCGGGACTCTGCCCGCATGGTCAGCGATCTGCTGCTGGGAGGCATGCTGCGCGTGCCCGGCACCGGGGAGGGCCGCCGTACCGGGAGCGCGTCATGACCACCACCGCCCGCGTCCCCGGCCATGTCCCGCACCGCGACGACCGCGGCCACCCCGGCCGCTGGCTCGCGCTCGGCGTGCTCACCCTCGCCCTGCTGCTCGTCGCCGTCGACGCCACCGTCCTGGGCCTCGCCATCCCCTTCCTCACCGAGGACCTGCGGCCCACCTCCACCCAGCTGCTGTGGATCGGCGACGTCTACTCCTTCGTCATCGCCGGCCTGCTGGTCTCGATGGGCAGCCTCGGCGACCGCGTCGGCCGCAAGCGGCTGCTGCTCACCGGAACCGCGGCCTTCGGCGTGCTGTCGGTGTTCGCCGCGTACGCCACCACGCCAGGGACGCTCATCACCGCGCGTGCGCTCATGGGCGTCGCCGGCGCGACCCTCATGCCGTCCACCCTGGCCCTGATCCGCACCCTCTTCCCCGACGCGCGCGAACGCAGCTTCGCCATCGGCGTGTGGGGCGCGGTCTCGACCGCCGGCGCCGCGCTCGGGCCGGTCGTCGGGGGCCTGCTGCTGGAGCACTTCTGGTGGGGCTCGGTGTTCCTCATCAACCTGCCCGTGATGGCGGTGCTGCTGGTCGTCGGGGCGCGCCTGCTGCCCGAGTCCCGGGAACCGGGTCGCGGACCGTGGGACCCGGTGAGCGTCCTGCTGTCGCTGCTCGGCATGTTCGGGGTGGTGTACGCCGTCAAGCGACTCGCCGTCCACGGCCCGGGACCGGCCGCCCTCGGGGCCGGACTGCTCGGCGCTGCCTGCCTGTACGGCTTCGTACGCCGTCAACTCGCCCTGTCCACGCCGCTGCTGGACATGCGGCTGTTCCGGCACCGCGGCTTCTCCGGGGCGGTGCTGGCCGATCTGCTCACCGTGCTGGGGCTCGCCGGGACGGTCTTCTTCCTCTCCCAGTTCCTCCAGGAGGTCCAGGGCCGCTCCCCGCTCCAGGCGGGACTGTGCGAACTGCCCGCCACCCTCGGCGCCGCGGCCACCGGTCTCCTCGCCGGAGCCGCCGCCCGGCGCTGGTCGGTGCGGGCCGCCGTCACCGGCGGCCTGGGCGCCACCGGGCTGGCCCTGGTCGCCCTCCTGGCCCTGCGGCCCGGCTCGGGCTATCTCCTGCTCGGCTCCGCCCTGCTCGTCACCGGCGCCGGGGCCGGGCTCTCGTACACCGTCACCGCCGACGTCATCCTCTCCAGCGTGCCGCCGTCGCAGGCCGGGGCCGCCTCCGGCGTCTCCGAGACGGCCTACGAACTCGGTGCCGCCCTCGGCATCGCGCTGCTCGGCTCCATCGTCACCGGCATCGCGGGCGGCCCGGCCTCGGCCGACCCCGCCGCCTTCACCGACGGCCTGCGGGCGGCTTCCGGCGTGGGCGGCGGGGTCCTGCTGATCGCGGCCGCGGCGGCCTGGTGGCTGCTTCGGGGCCAGCGGCTCGCGGGCGCCACCCGCGGTTGAGTCCTCCACGCCGGTCCTGGCGCGTTGGTCCGTACGGGTGTGCCGTGGCCGGTCGCGCAGTTCCCCGCCCTTCGGGGCGCGCCGTTCCCGGCCCCGGCACGCCGTGCACCGGGTCACGTCAGCGGCGTGGCCTGAGGGTACGTCACCCGGGTGATGGCGACCGCGCTCGCACCGATCGAAGCTGCC
This sequence comes from Streptomyces sp. RLA123, assembly GCF_056270165.1. Classification (NCBI taxonomy): domain Bacteria; kingdom Bacillati; phylum Actinomycetota; class Actinomycetes; order Kitasatosporales; family Streptomycetaceae; genus Streptomyces; species Streptomyces sp. RLA123. Next base: position 6,382,418 of record NZ_JBWDOR010000003.1, read on the forward strand.
CGGACGGAGGAAGACCGGCCCGGGCGCGGCGTCGGCCGAGCTTCTCCCGGGGTCCGCGCGGTGGGATCGCGCCGGGCCCGGCAGGAACGGAGCAGGCACAAGACGGGTTGGAGGCCCGGGGGCCGGAGCGACCCCGCCGAGGCAACGGCCTACGCGGCCGTCGCGTGGTCGGCGGCCTTGGCCGCCTTCGCCTTGGTGGCGTAGACGTCGACGTACTCCTGGCCGCCCAGCCGCATGACGTGGCTCATCACCTCGTCGGTGACGGCGCGCAGCACGTAGCGGTCGCGGTCCATGCCCTCGTAGCGGGAGAACTCCAGGGCCTTGCCGAAGCGCACGGTGAAGCGGTGGACGCGGGGCACGCCGGCGCCGCCGGGCTGGATGCGGTCGGTGCCGACCATGGCGAACGGGACGACGGGGGCCCCGGTCATGAGGGCCAGCCGGGACACGCCGGTACGGCCGCGGTAGAGGCGGCCGTCGGGAGAGCGGGTGCCCTCCGGGTAGATGCCGAAGACCCTGCCCTCGTCGAGGATGCGACGGCCGGTCATCAGGGCGGCGACGCCGCCGTGGCCGCCGTCGCGGTCCACGGGGATCATGCCCACGGAGGTGAAGAAGGCCGCCATGAGGCGGCCCTTGAGTCCGGGGGTGGTGACGTACTCGTCCTTGCCGATGAAGAAGACCTGCCGCTTGACGACGAGGGACAGGAACATCGAGTCGATGAAGGTGACGTGGTTGCCGGCGAGGATGACCGGGCCGGTTCCCGGGATGTGCTCCGCGCCCTCGACCCTGGGGCGGAACAGCACGCGCATCAGTACTCCGAGCAGCGCCTTGAGGATGATGCGGAACAACGGGTCCTCCGGTCGTGGTCGGCAGGGGTCCGGCGGGACTCTGCGCAGGGTCTCGCTCACCAGTGTGCGCCTCCCCCCTCGAGGACGATACTTCCGCAGCGCCGCGACACGCACACCGGGTTCACACGACCGGCACGCATTGTTGATGTGCGTTTCCGCCATGTTCCGACGACGGCCGCCCGGCTGAAACGGCCACCCGCCTACGATGCGCGCGTCGCTTGGCAGGGACCGGACAGATGTTCGGCCGATTCGAGGGAGCGCACATGACGCACGAGCAGCAGGTCCAGGACCAGGGCCGGGGTCCTGGCCGCCGGGCACTGATCGGGGCGGCGGCCGCGTTCGGGGCCGGCGCCTCCGTCCTCGGCACCGCGGGGAGCGCGGCGGCGAACGGGCGCGAGTCCTCGCACGGGACGTCGCACGGCTCCTCGCACGGGCCGGTGAGAGCCCTTCCCGTACCGACCGTCGTCGGCCACCGCGGCGCCAGCGGCTACCGCCCCGAGCACACCTTCGGCTCCTACCAGCTCGCGCTGGACCTCGGTGCCGACGTGATCGAGCAGGACCTCGTCCCCACCAAGGACGGTCACCTGGTCTGCCGTCACGAGCCCGAGATCGGCGGCACCACGGACGTCGCCGAGCACCCGGAGTTCGCGTCACGCAGGACCACCAAGACCATCGACGGCGTCGCCACCACCGGCTGGTTCACCGAGGACTTCACCCTCGCCGAGCTGAAGACGCTGCGCGCCGTCGAGCGGCTGCCCGCACAGCGCCAGCACAACACCCTCTACGACGGCCACTGGGAGATCCCCACCTTCGAGGAGGTGCTGCGCTGGGCCGACGAGCAGGGTCGCAGGCGCGACAAGGCGGTGTGGCTGCACGTCGAGACCAAGCACCCCACCTACTTCCGCGGCATCGGGCTGGGCCTGGAGGAGCGGGTCGCCAAGCTGCTCCGCCGCTACGGCCGCGACCGGCGCAACTCCCCGCTGTTCCTGCAGTCCTTCGAGCCCACCAGCCTCCAGCGGCTCGGGGCGCTCGGTCTGCGCAACCCCAAGGTCTTCCTGCTGGACGCGGCCACCACCCGCCCGTACGACCTCGTGGTGGCGGGCGACCCGCGTACCGTCGCCGACCTGGTCACCCCGGCCGGCCTCAAGTGGATCGCCGGCTTCGCGCAGGGCATCGGGCCCACCGTCAACCTGATCATCCCGCGGGACGCGGCCGGCAACCTCGGCACGCCCACCACGCTGGTGCGCGACGCCCACAAGGCCGGGCTGATCCTGCACCCCTACACCATGCGCAACGAGAACGCCTTCCTGCCCGCCGGCTTCCGCGTCGGGACCGACCCGAACGCCTACGGCGACGCCTTCGGCGCCTTCCAGCTCTACTTCGAGCAGGGCATCGACGGCATCTTCTCCGACAACTGCGACACCGCGCTGCTGGCCCGCGCGGCCTTCGTCAACAAGGCGTGACGTCACTGCCGCGCACGGGTGGTTCCCCCGCCACGGGGCAACCGCCCGGCGCGGCACCGGTGTCCCGCCGGATATGAGCGCATCCGTACGTCACGACGAACTGACCAGCATCCGGCCACTGCTCGCCGCCGAGGCCGCGGCCGAATCCGTACCCGGCGCCATCGAGGCCGCCGACCTCGAGCAGTCCGTGTGGCTGCGGCTGCTGGAGCTTCCGGAACCGCCCGCCGACCCCGCGGCGTGGCTGCGCCGCGCGGTGCGCGCCGAGGCCCGGCTCGCGGGGCGGCACGCCCGCCGTGAGACGCCGCTGGCTGCGGGTGCGCTGGTCGGGCACGCCGCCGCGCAGGCGCCCACCGCCGAACAGCAGGTGCTCGCCGCCGAGCAGCGCCGCGCCCTGCTGGCCGCGGTGGGCCGGCTGCCGGGGCGCTGTCCTGAGCTGGTATCCGCCCTGATCTCCCGTTCCGACCTCACTTACCGGGAAATTTCCCGGGAGTTGGGAATCTCACAGGGCAGTCTGGGCCCGCTCCGTTCCCGCTGCCTGAGTTGTCTGCGTACGATCCTCGCAACCGGGGTTGCATCTCCCGTACGACGGGGTAATGCACCGTAAACAGTCGGCGACAGGGCGCTTGTGCGCGGCCGCGCCGTGTTCCGGTTCCAGTCAGGGCAACGTCCTGGGCGCCCCCTCACCCCTCAGGCGCCCGGGCGACTCGAAGGGGAGGCCAGCGCACATGGGCATGAGCGTGACCATCTCTACCGCGATGGGCGAAGACGCCGAGAAGATCCTCAAACTGCAATACCTGTGCTACCAGAGCGAGGCGGAGCTCTACGGCGACTACGGCATCGAACCGCTGACGCAGACCCTCGACGCGCTGCGCACGGAGCTCACGCAGGGCACAGTCCTGGTGGCCAGGCTCGGCGAGGAGGTGGTCGGCTCGGTCCGCGGCGCGGTCGACGAGGACGGCACCGCCCGCATCGCCAAGCTGATCGTCCACCCCCGCATGCAGCGGCACGGCCTCGGCGGCCGGCTGCTGCGGGCCATCGAGGAGCGGCTCGCGGACGATTTGAAAGCCAAGCGCTACCGCCTCTTCACCGGCCACCGCAGCGAGTTCAACCTGCGGCTGTACCGCAAGCTCGGCTACGCGGAGGTGGGTTCGGCCGAGCCGGTCAGCGGCCGGCTGAGCCTGGTGCACATGGAGAAGCCGGCGGCGCCGACGTACGCCGCCAGCGCCTGAGCACCTTTCAGGACGCCTTCTGTGGCTGCGCCGCCCGGCGCAGCCACAGAAGTCCGCTGACCGGGATGACCACGGGCAGGAACAGATAGCCCATGCCGTAGTCCGACCACACCGTCTGGTCGGGAAAGGCGGAGGAGTCCACCAGCGTCAGCGTGCCCACGGTCAGCACGCCGATCAGCTCCAGCGCGCAGCTGACCAGCGCCACCTTCCGGGCACTCTCGCCACCCCGCCACAGCGCCACCGTGATCACCGCGTACACGATCCCGGCGAGCAGGGAGAGCAGGTAGGCCAGCGGCGCCTCGTCGAACTGCAGGATGATCTGCACGATCGCGCGGGACAGCGCGGCGACGGTGAAGACCCCGTACAGCGAGAGCAGCAGCCGTCCGGGGCCGCGGCCGATCCCCTTGCCCGGCGCGGCCCGCCGCGTGGTTCCGTCGGCGGTCTCAGGCACTGACGCCTCCCCAGATGTCGTACAGCCGTACTTCCAGCACGGCCAGGATGACCCCGCCCGCGGCCACGATCGCCGAGCCCCAGCGGGTGCGCTCGGTCAGCGACATGAAGGCCGCCGCCGGGACCGTGCAGGCCGCGCCGACCAGATACGCGACGAAGATCGTCGTTCCGTCGACCGGCTTCTCGCCGGTGCCGAGCTTGACCACGCCGATCACCAGCTGGACCAGCGCCAGCACGGCCACCACAGCCATGCCGATGAAATGCCAGTCCTTGGTCGGCTGGTCCCGGAAGGTAGCGAAACCGCACCAGGCGGCCAGCAGCAGCGCCGTGGCGGAGACCACGATCGTGAGGACGTCGAGCATGGCGTGACTCTATTACGGGCGGGAATCACCGGATCCCACCCCCCGGCCTGTCCGCATCGCGGACACAGGGACCAGATATTGGTACGCCGTTCGGGGGTCTGCTTTACTGGTGCGCATGACCACGACGAACCGCCGCTGCCGCGCGACCGAGGCGATGACGCCCGGTGTTCGTCGTATGTGTCGAATGTGTGCACGCTGAGGGCCCACGCCATCTGAGTCTCGCGCCCCGAAGTGAGACCCGCCCCTCCTGCCACGGATCGCGCACACCCCCCATGGAAACGGAACCGCAGCAGACCCTTCGCCGCTGCCGGCTGACGCACGACTCCCAGCCGCCCGGCACGCGCTGCTGACTCTCCCCACGCCCCCTTCGGGGCGTAGCCATGCCTGCCGATCGTGAATTCGCCCCCGTGTGCGGCTTTTGTGTGCCGCGCGCTCGACAGTGACGGAATCCCCAGTGATCACCACAACGGGCCTGACCAAGGTCTACCGTTCCCACGGCCGGGACACGGCGGCCCTCGACGGCGTCGACCTGCACGTCCGCGAAGGCGAGGTGTACGGCGTCGTCGGCCGCAGCGGCGCGGGCAAGAGCACCCTCATCCGGTGCGTCAACCTGCTGGAGCGGCCGACCTCGGGCACCGTCGAGGTCGCCGGGCAGGACCTGACCGCGCTCGCCGGCCGCTCGCCGCGCGCCGGTTCGGCCCTGCGCGCCGCCCGCGGCCGCATCGGCATGGTCTTCCAGCACTTCAACCTGCTGGCCTCGCGCACCGTCCAGGACAACGTCGAACTCCCCCTGGAGATCCTCGGCGTCTCCGGCCGGCAGCGCACCGCCAAGGCCCGTGAGCTGCTCGAGCTCGTCGGCCTCACCGACAAGGCGCGCGCCTACCCCGCCCAGCTCTCCGGGGGCCAGAAGCAGCGCGTCGGCATCGCCCGCGCGCTGGCCGGCGACCCGAAGGTGCTGCTCTCCGACGAGGCCACCTCCGCCCTGGACCCGGAGACCACCCGCTCGATCCTCCAACTGCTGCGCGACCTCAACCGGCAGCTCGGCCTGACCGTTCTGCTGATCACGCACGAGATGGAGGTCGTCAAGGCGGTCTGCGACTCCGCCGCACTGATGAAGGGAGGCCGGATCGTGGAATCCGGCAAGGTCACCGACCTGCTCGCCACCCCCGGCTCCGAACTCGCCCGCGAGCTGTTCCCGGTCGGCGGCGAACCGTCCGGCCAGGACCGCACCGTCGTGGACCTCACCTTCCACGGGGAGGCCGCGACCGAGCCGGTCATCTCGCAGCTCTCGCGCACCTACAACATCGACATCTCGGTGCTCGGCGCCGCGCTCGAGACCATCGCGGGCCGCCAGGTCGGCCGCATGCGGATCGAACTCCCCGGAGCCTTCGAGGACAACGTGGTGCCCATCGGCTTCCTGCGCGAGAAGGGCCTCCAGGTCGACATCGCGCCGGTCGTGGGCGCCGAGCGGGCCGAGCGGGTCGAGGGGGCCGCGAAGTGACCTGGTCCGAGATGCAGCCGCTGCTGTCGCAGGCCTGCGGGGAGACGCTGGTCATGGTCGGCTGGTCCACGCTGATATCCGTCGCGGGCGGCCTGCCGCTCGGCGTGCTGCTCGTGCTGACCGACCGCGGCGGACTGCTCGCCAACGGCGTGTTCTCCAAAGTGCTGGGCGCCGTGGTCAACGTGATCCGGTCGCTGCCGTTCGTGATCCTCATGATCTACCTGATGCCGTTCACCAAGTCCCTGGTCGGCACCACGATCGGTCCGCAGGCGATGATCGTCCCGCTGTCGATCGGCGCGATCCCGTTCTTCGCCCGGCTGGTGGAGATCGCCGTCCGCGAAGTGGACTCCGGTCTCGTCGAGGCCGTCCAGTCCATGGGCGGCAGCACCTGGACCGTCGTCCGCAAGACCCTGCTGCCCGAGTCGCTGCCCGCGCTGATCTCCGCCGCGACCACGACCGTCATCGCCCTGATCGGCTACTCGGCCATGGCCGGGCTCATCGGCGGCGGCGGCCTCGGCGACCTCGCCGTCCGCTACGGATACCAGCGCTTCGAGACCGGGCTGATGAACGTGACGCTGGCCGTCCTCATCGTGCTCGTCACCGGGGTCCAGTTCCTCGGGGACCTCACCGCCCGCGGCGTCTCGCGCCGGGGCCGCGCCTCCGTGGCCCCGCGGCTGCGCCTGCTGCGCGCGGCAGCCGCCACCGAGACCTCCTGACACCCGCAAGAGACACCCCCCAGAAAGGCACTTTTCGTGCGTACCCCTGTCAAGATCACCACTGCCGTCCTGGCCGCCACCGGCCTCGCCCTCGGCCTGACCGCCTGCGGCTCGGACTCCGGCTCCACCAAGGACAGCGCGAGCGACCCGCTGGTCGTCGCCGCGAGCCCGGTCCCGCACGCGGAGATCCTGGACTTCGTCAAGAAGAACCTGGCCGCCAAAGCCGGACTCAAGCTGGAGGTCAAGGAGTTCAGCGACTACGTGACGCCGAACACCGCGACCGAGGACGGCGACGTCGACGCCAACTACTTCCAGAACCAGCCGTACCTGGACGACTTCAACAAGAAGAAGGGCACCCACATCGTGCCCGTCGTCACCGTCCACCTGGAGCCGCTGGGCCTGTACTCCAGCAAGCTGAAGTCCGCCGACGCGATCAAGAGCGGTGCGACGATAGCCCTGGCCAACGACGCGGTGAACGAGGCCCGGGGCCTCAAGCTGCTCGCCGCGAACGGCCTGATCACCCTCAAGGACGGCGTCGGCAACGAGGCCACCCCCGCCGATGTCACCGGCAACCCGAAGAACCTGAAGTTCAAGGAGCTGGAGGCGGCCCAGCTGCCCCGCTCCCTGGGCGACGTCGACGCCGCCGTCATCAACGGCAACTACGCCATCGCCGCCGGACTCAAGCCCGCCCAGGACGCTCTGATCCTGGAGTCCGCGACGAACAACCCCTACGGCAACTTCCTCGCCGTCAAGGAGGGCAACGAGAAGGACCCGCGCGTGCTCAAGCTCAAGAAGCTGCTCACCTCGCCCGAGGTGAAGAAGTTCATCGAGGACACCTACGCCGGATCCGTCATCCCCTCCTTCTGACCCCGGCCCTCCGGTGGGGGCGGTGCGCCGTCAGGGCGCGCCGTCCCCACCGTGGACCCCTGCCCAGTCCAGGCGCAGCTGCTCGGCCCGCGGCAGCCGGGACACGATCAGGTCGAACGAGTCCTCGACCATCTCCCGCACCAGCCGGTCGGGGAGTGAGCCGTCCAGGGTGACCGTGTTCCAGTGGCGCTTGTTCAGATGCCACCCAGGGGCGATCGCGGCGTGCTCCGCCCGCAGGCGGACGGCCAGTTCGGGATCGCACTTCAGGCTCACCTGGAGCGGCTCCCCGTCCAGCGCGCTGATCGCGAAGATCTTCCCGCCCACCTTGAAGACGGTCACTTCCGTGTTACGCGGGAACGGGTTCTCCTCGCTCACGCCGTTGAAGCCGAGGCAGAAGTCCCTGAGCCCGTCCCTGTCCATCCGCCCATTCAACAGGGCGGCACCGACAGTCCGGGGCGCGCCGCCTCAGTGCCGGCGCACCCAGTAGACGTCCGTGGTGTACGGCATCTCGATGGCGCCCCTGCCGCGCGTCGCGTCGTGCCCGGCGAGCACCGCCTCGACCTCCGCGCGCACGCGCTCCTGCTCCGCGGGGTCCATCACCGCGATGTGGCTGGAGGAGGTCATGCGCTCCACCACGTCCGACACCGTCGTCGAGTACGGGTTCGGCCAGTGCCGCTCGTACACCTGCGACCAGCCCTCCCGGTCGCCGAAGGCCTTGCGCCAGCCGCCGTCCAGCGGGCTCGGCAGGTCGCGCGGCGCGAGCCGGAAGACGATGTCCTGGTAGTCCCGCACCCATGGCACGGAGGTGTCGTAGGTGTTCCACACGAGTGCCAGCCAGCCGCCCGGCCGCAGCAGCCGCTCCACCTCGGCCAGCGCCTCGTCCTCCTGGAACCAGTGCCACGACTGCGCCGCCACCACCACGTCGGCGCACCCCCCGGGCAGTCCCGTCGACTCCGCGGTGCCGGCCGTCACCCGCACCTTCGGCAGCCGCAGCTCCGCCAGCCGCTCCCGCATCTCCGCCACGGGCTCCACCGCGACCACCTCGGCCCCGGTCAGCGCCAGCAGCCGGGTGAACTTGCCGGTGCCGGCGCCGAGGTCGACCACGGTGCGCCCGGCCTCAAGGGCCAGCACGTCCGCCAACTCGGCCAGGGCAGCCATGGGGTACGAGGGCCGCGACCGCTCGTAGACACCCGCCGCCCGCTGATATCCGACTCCTGCTGCGTGGTGCACCGTCACGCGGGCAGACGCTAGCAGGACCCTGTGACCACAGGGGGAGCGGACCTGCGGAAAAGCCGGAGAACAGCTTGCCAACTGCGCTCGTCGCGGGGGTGGTTGCCCGTACCCTTGACCGACGGCCGCACGGCCCCCGCGGCGCCCCGGTCCTGCGGGTGACCCGATGGATGCTGCATGCTGTGCACTTCACACATGTCCTTGCTACGGAGCGTCGAATGACCAGCTTTCCGGAGATCTCCATCAGTACGGAGCGGCTGGTGCTGCGCCCCTACGAGGAGGCGGACATCCCCGCGCACACGGAGATGATGAACGACGAGTCCGTGGTCGCCTGGACCTCCGTGCCGCACCCCTACAGCGACGCCGACTCCCGCGCCTTCCTCACCGAGACCGCCCCGGCCGAGCGGGCCGCCGGACGCGGTGTCGTCTTCGCCGTGACGGAGTTCCTCACCCAGCGGCTGGTCGGCACCGTCCACCTGCAGCGCGCCGACTGGCGCATCCGCAGCGCCGAGGCGGGCTACGTCATCGCGCCCTGGGCGCGCGGCGAGGGCTACGCCGCCGAGGCCGTGCTGGCCGCCGCGCAATGGCTCTTCGACGACCAGAAGTTCGAGCGGCTGGAAGTGCGCACCGCCGCCGACAACGCCGCCTCCCAGCAGGTCGCCCAGCGGATCGGCTGCGTCAGCGAGGGAGTGCTGCGCAACGCCGGCCTGGTCAGGACCCGGCCCGACGGGGACAGCGACGGCCACTGGGAGCAGATCCGCACCGATCTGATCGTCTGGAGCCTGCTCCCCGAGGACCTCGACGGCCTCACCGGACGCGCCTCCGACGGCTCCGACTACGCGGCCTACGCCGACTGGCAGTGAGCACCCCGTAGCGCAAGATCCTGGGCGGGGTACTGTGCACACCCCGGGGAAGAGATACCCCGGGGAACCACACCGCGACGCGCCCAGAAGGCAGGACGACGATGGCCGACCGTGTCACCGTGATCGGGTGGGACGGCTCACCACCGGGCGAGGCCGCGCGTTCCGCGCTGGCCGCCGCGACCCTGGTGGCCGGAACACGGCACCACCTGGCACTGCCCTTCGTGTCCGAGGAGGCCGAGCGGATCGTCCTCGGCAGCATCGACCTTGCCGCCCGCCGGATCGCCCGGCACCGCGGCACCGCGGTCGTCCTGGCCGACGGCGACCCCGGGTTCTTCGGCGTCGTACGCGCCCTGCGCGCGCCCGACCACGGCCTGGAGGTGGAGGTCGTCCCCGGCGTGACCTCGGTGGCCCAGGCCTTCGCGCGGGCCGGCATGCCCTGGGACGACGCACGGATCGTCGTCGCGCACGCGCGCACCCTGCGCCGCGCCGTCAACGTCTGCCGGGCCCACCCCAAGGTGGCGGTGCTGACCGCGCCGGGCGCCGGCCCCGCCGAACTCGCTTTGCTGCTCGGCGACGAGCAGCGCACCTTCGTGATCTGCGAGGCGCTCGGCACCGAGCAGGAGCAGGTCACCGTCCTCACCTCCGACAAGGTCCCCGACCACACCTGGCGCGACCCCAATGTCGTCCTGGTCGTCGGTGCCGCGCCCAGCGGGCCGCCCGTCGCCTCCGGGCAGGCGAGCTGGCTGGCCGGGGGCGACCCCGCCCCCGCGGACCGGGTCCGCGGCTGGGCCCTGCCCACCGAGCGGTACGCCCCCGTGGACGGCCCGGCGCAGCTGCGCGCCCTGCAACTGGCCCGACTCGGACCGCGTACCGGCGATCTGGTCTGGGACATCGGCGCGGGCGGCGGCGCCGTCGCAGTGGAGGCGGCGCGCTTCGGTGCGGCCGTCATCGCGGTCGAGCGGGACGAGGCGGCCTGCGAACGGGTCGAGGCCACCGCACGGGACTTCGGGGTGCAGGTACGCGTCGTGCAGGGCGAGGCGCCGGAGGTCCTCGAGGACCTTCCGGAACCGGACATCGTGCGCATAGGCGGTGGGGGAGCGGAGGTCGTCGCGGCGTGCGCCGCGCGCCGTCCGGAACGGATCGCCGCGAGTGCCGCGAACCGGGACGAGGCAGAAGCCGTCAGAACTGCTCTCGAAGAGGGCGGATACGCCGTCGAATGCGCGTTGTTGCAGGCTGTCGAACTGGACTCCGACTGGTCGGAGCGGGAGCGCACGGTGGTGTTCTCGCTCCTCGGGCACCGCAGGTGAGTGATGGGTTGCGCCCGTATTGCGACCGGTTTGAGGTGAACCCCCCTGAGCATGCGCGGACACACGCACGGTAGGCTTGCGGACCGCTGTGCCGTCGTCGTGCGTTGACGTGGACTGAGGGCTGATCAGTATCGATCAGCATCGGTCACTCCCCGCCGACGTGCCGCTTGCAGCCCACGCTCGTTCTTGGTGTGGGCAGTGTGTGCGGCGCAGCGTTGGAAGGAGCGAACCGATGGGCGAGGGGCACGCATGACTGACACCGGCCAGGTCCCGGGTGAGGGACTGCCGGAGAACGCAGGCGGAGAAGCGGTTCTGCAGCCGCACGCCGACCTTCCCGGCAATGGTGCGCAGCAACCGGTCGTCCCGACCTGGGAGACCGATCCGCTGAACGCGCCGGTCCCGCCCGCCGTATACGCCTACCTCGACCAGCCGGCCGGCCCCGCCGTCGCCGACGAGGACGAGGAGATGCTGCTGATGCCCGGACTGCAGGGGTCGTGGGCCGACCCGCAGCCGGTGCCGCCGCAGCCCGTCGCGTCCGCGGCCGTTCCCGTGGCCCCGGTCGCGTCGGCCCCCATGGCCGCGCCCGTGGGCGAATCCGCCCCGGCGGCGCCGCCGATGGCGCACGAGACCCGCGCACAGGTCCACGAGCCGCTGCCCGGAGCGCTTTCCGCGCCGGTGCCCGGTGGCCCTCACGAGCACGGCGCCCATGAGAGCGGCGGCCGCGACTCGGTCTCCCTCGACTACTCCGCCGTGCGGGCCTCGGCGACGCCGCCCGCCGGCGTTCCCGTGCCGGGTGCGGAGGCGGCAGTGCCGCCGCAGGCCGTTCCGGTGGAGCCGGTCGTCCCGGCCCCCGCGCCCGTCCCCGCGATGGAGATCCTGGCGCCGGAGGAGTCGGCGGCGCTGATGACCGAGGCGGGCGTGTCACCGGCGCAGCAGGCGTTCCAGGAGCAGGTCCCGGCCGCACCGGCGCCCGTCCGGCGGCCGCTGCACATGGGCCCGCCCATCCCCGACCCGTCCAACGGCGGCGGTGTCGTACGGTCCCTCGCCGACCGCGGGCCGGCGACACCCGCCCCGCAGCCCGTGCCGGTCACGCCGCCGCCGGTGGCGGCCGTGCCGCCCGTACCCGAGACGCCCGTCGCGGTGACCCCGATCGCGCCGGTGCCCCCGTCCGCCGAGACGCCGCTGCGTCACGCCGGACCGCCGACGATCGGCCCCGAGTACCTGGACATCCCGCGCGACGAGCCGTCCCTCGCGGTCCTTGCCACGGGGGCCGCCTGGTCGGCGCCGGAGCCCGCGGAGGTGCCCGTCGCGCCGCCCGCCCCTCCCGCGCCGCAGGCGGAGGAGGCCGTGGCGTCCGCTCCGGAGCCGGAGCCCGCTCCTGAGGCCGAGCCCGCTGCCGAGCCGATCGTGGAAGTGCTGCTGACCGAGGCAGCCGTGGCGGAGGACGAGCCGCCGGTATCCCCGGACGAGCCGCTGCCGTTCGGCATGGAGGCCGAGCCCGAGCCCGAGCCCGTCGTCCCCGAGGCCGTCGAGACTGCCGAGGTCGTCGAGGTCGTCGAGGTCCACGAGGTCCACGAGGTCCACGAGGTCGCGGACACGGTCGACACCGTCGAAGCGCCCGAGATCCCCGTTCCCGTGGAATCCGCGGACTCCGTCGAGCCCGACGCGTCCGTCGACGCGGAGACCGCGGAGACCGCGGAGGGTACCGAGGGCGAGGAGGACGAGGACGCCCCGGAGCCGCAGCTCCCCGTCGCCGAGGGCTACGACCCCGCCGTGCGGGATGCCGTCCACCGGGTCATCCGCGAACGTCGTGACATCCGCAACGGCTTCCGGAACGACCCGATCCCGCACGAGGTGCTGATCCGCGTCCTGGAGGCGGCCCACACCGCGCCCAGCGTCGGCCATTCCCAGCCCTGGGACTTCGTCGTCATCCGCTCCGCCGAGACCCGGCAGCGCATGCACGAGCTCGCCATGCAGCAGCGAGACGCGTACGCCAAGTCCCTCCCCAAGGGGCGCGCCAAGCAGTTCCGCGAGCTGAAGATCGAGGCGATCCTCGACACCCCGGTCAACATCGTCGTGACCGCCGACCCCACCCGCGGCGGCCGCCACACGCTGGGCCGCTACACCCAGCCGCAGATGGCGCCCTACTCGTCGGCACTGGCGGTGGAGAACCTCTGGCTCGCCGCCCGCGCGGAAGGCCTCGGCGTCGGCTGGGTCAGCTTCTTCGACGAGCGCGAGATGGTCCGCGAACTCGGTCTCCCCGAGCACCTCGAGGTCGTCGCCTACCTGTGCGTCGGCTACGTCGACGAGTTCCCCGAGGACCCGGAGCTCGTGCAATCCGGCTGGTCCAAGCGGCGCCCGCTGGCCTGGGTGGTCCACGAGGAGGAGTACGGCAACCGCGCCCTGCCCGGCGAGGAGCCGCACGACCTCCTGGAGGAGACGCTGCGCGGCATCCGTCCGCTCGACGCCAAGGCGCTCGGCGAGGCGTGGGAGCGGCAGAAGCGGATGACCAAGCCGGCCGGCGCGCTCGGCATGCTGGAGATCATCTCCGCGCAGCTCAGCGGCCTGTCCCGCCAGTGCCCTCCGCCGATCCCCGAGCCCGCCGCCGTCGCCATCTTCGCCGGCGACCACGGCGTGCACGCGCAGGGCGTCACCGCCTGGCCGCAGGAGGTCACCAGCCAGATGGTCGCCAACTTCCTGGGCGGCGGGGCCGTGTGCAACGCCTTCGCCAACCAGGTGGGCGCAGAGGTCTGCGTCGTCGACGTCGGCGTCGCCTCCGAACTTCCCAGCACGCCCGGTCTGCTGCCGCGCAAGGTGCGTGCCGGCACGGCCGATTTCACCGCCGGCCCCGCGATGTCGCGCGAGGAGGTCCTGCGGGCGATCGAGGTCGGCATCGAGACCGCGCGCGATCTTGTCGCCGCGGGCAACAAGGCGCTGCTGACCGGCGAGATGGGCGTCGCCAACACCACCGTCTCCGCGGCCCTGATCTCCGTCTACACCGGGGTCGACCCGGCGGAGGTCACCGGGCGGGGCACGGGCATCAACGACGAGATGCACGCGCGCAAGGTCGATGTCGTCCGGCGGGCCCTGGAGCTCCACCGGCCCGATCCCTCCGACCCGATCGAGGTCCTCGCGGCCATCGGCGGCCTCGAACACGCCGCCATGGTCGGCCTGTTGCTCGGCGCCGCGTCCCTGCGGACCCCGGTCATCCTGGACGGCGTCAGCGCCGGCGCGGCGGCACTGGTCGCTCGCGCGATCGCCCCCGAGGTCCTCGCGGCCTGCATCGCGGGGCACCGCAGTGCGGAACCCGGTCACCGTGCGGCCCTCAACAAGCTGGGGCTGCGGCCGCTGGTCGACCTCGACCTGCGGCTGGGGGAGGGGACGGGGGCGTTGCTGGCGCTGCCGTTGGTGCAGAGTGCTGCGCGGGCGATGCATGAGGTGGCGACGTTCGATTCGGCGGGGGTCACGGAAAAGGGCTGACGCGGTCTGTGCGGGCGGGTTTTTTCCCGCCCGCCCTCCCGTGTGCCCCAGGAAGTCAGTGGCCCCGGCGCGCGTTTCGTGGGGTGTCGGGGTCGGCCCCGGAGGCCCCGGACCCGGCTCCCACACAACGGGCGCCGGGGTCACTGACTTCACAGGGCACCCGGGCGGGAGGGCGGGGAAAGAACCTGCCGCGGCCAGACCGTAGGGTTGACGCACACGCGCCGTAGGCGCGCCGTCCGCCGACGACGAGGAGCCGCACCACCATGACCGCCGACGCGCGCAGCGACGCCGTACCCGCATACCCCGTCGGACTGCGGCTCGCGGGTCGGCGTGTGGTCGTGCTGGGCGGCGGGCAGGTCGCCCAGCGCCGGCTGCCGACGCTGGTGGCCGCCGGTGCGGACGTCGTTCTGGTCTCGCCGTCGGCGACGCCGTCCGTGGACGCGATGGCCGCCGCCGGCGAACTGCGCTGGGAGCGTCGCCGCTACCGTCCCGGGGACCTCGCGGACGCCTGGTACGCGCTGATCGCGACGGATGACGCGGAGGCGAACGAGGCGGCGTCCGCGGAGGCGGAGGAGCGGCGCGTGTGGTGCGTACGCAGTGACGACGCCGACGCGGCGACCGCGTGGACGCCCGCGACCGGGCGTACGGACGGTGTGACGGTCGCCGTGCTGACCGGGCGGGATCCGCGTCGTTCGGCGGCGGTGCGGGACGCGATCGTGGAGGGCCTGCGGGACGGTTCGCTTGCCGCGCCCCAGCATCGGGGCCGGACCCCGGGGGTGGCGCTGGTGGGCGGCGGGCCGGGCGACCCGGACCTGATCACGGTGCGCGGCCGCCGGCCTGCTCGCGGAGGCGGACGTGGTGATCGCGGACCGTCTGGGACCGCGCGATCTGCTGGACGAACTGCCGCCGCACGTCGAGGTGATCGACGCCGCGAAGATCCCGTACGGCCGCGCGATGGCGCAGGAGGCGATCAACGCCGCGCTGATCGAGCACGCGAGGGCGGGCAAGGCCGTCGTGCGTCTCAAGGGCGGCGATCCGTTCGTGTTCGGCCGGGGCATGGAGGAGGCGCAGGCGCTGGCGGAGGCCGGGATCGCCTGCACGGTGGTGCCGGGCATCTCGAGTTCGATCAGTGTGCCGGCCGCCGCGGGCATCCCGGTGACGCACCGGGGCGTGGCGCACGAGTTCACCGTCGTGAGCGGCCACGTGGCTCCGGAGGACCCTCGCTCCCTGGTGGACTGGGAGGCGCTGGCCCGGTTGCGCGGCACTTTGGTGCTGTTGATGGGGGTCGAGCGGATCGCCGCCATCGCCGCCGCGCTCGTGGCGCACGGCCGGGGCGCCGATACGCCCGTCGCGGTCGTCCAGGAGGGCACGACGGCCGCGCAGCGGCGTGTGGACGCGACACTCGGGACGGTGGGGCAGAAGGTCGCGGACGAGGGCGTGCGGCCGCCCGCGGTGATCGTGATCGGCGAGGTCGTGTCCGTGGGCGCGGTGACATCGCGTGGCTGAGCTCATCACCATCGACGACCCCGACGACCCGCGGCTGCACGACTACACCTCGCTGACCGACGTCGAGCTGCGCCGCCGCCGCGAGCCCGCGGAGGGCCTGTTCATCGCGGAGGGCGAGAAGGTCATCCGGCGCGCCTGGCAGGCCGGTTACGGCATGCGCTCGATGCTGCTCTCGGCCAAGTGGGTCGACGTCATGCGGGACGTCATCGACGCGGCTCCCGCGCCGGTGTACGCCGTCGACCCCGTCGTGGCCGAGCGGGTGACCGGCTACCACGTGCACCGCGGTGCCCTCGCATCGATGCAGCGCAAGCAATTGCCCGAGCCTCGGGAGCTGTTGGCCGCCGTCCGCTCCGGGCCACGCCGCATCGCGATCTTCGAGGACATCGTCGATCACGCCAACATGGGTGCGGCCTTCCGCAACGCGGCCGCTCTGGGAGTGGACGCGGTGTTCCTCACCCCGCGCTGCGCGGACCCCCTCTACAGGCGGGCTGTGAAGGTGTCGATGGGGGCCGTCCTGGCCGTTCCCTACGCCAGGTTCGCGTCGTGGCCGCAGGACGCCGGTCTCGTCCGGGAGCACGGCTTCGTGCTCGCGGCCCTGTGCCTGTCGGCGAGTTCCATCACACTCGACGAGCTCGCCGGCCGCCGGCACGAGAAGCTGGCCCTGATGCTGGGGACGGAGGGTGAGGGGCTGTCGGCCGGGTCGCTGCGGGCCGCCGACGAGCATGTGCGCATCCCGATGGAGGCCGGCGTCGACTCGCTGAACGTGGCCGCCGCCTCGGCTGTCGCCTTCTACGCCACCCGGTGGTCCGATCGCGGGTGAGGCCGGCCGCCCTCCGACGCACCGGGTGGCTTGGCGGGCGGCCGGTCGGCCCCGACCTCGGACGGCCTAGCTGAGGGGTGTGAACAGGAGGTTCCGGGTGCCGCGCGGCCTGGGCGCGGCCCACGGGATCAGCGCCCCGTCTTCTTCGGAGACCCAGTGGCAGTCGTAGCCAAGAACCGGGCGAGCAGCGGGTCCAGCGGCGCGTCCCGCAGTGCCTCGAGCATCACGGTCGGGCGGTCGCGCTTCAGCACCTTGCGGGCACCTCGCAGGACGGCCGGCTCGTGTCCTTCGACGTCGATCTTCACAAGATCCAGTTTTGTGTCGGCGAACGCTTCATCAAGGGAGACGAGCTGGATGCGCTGCTGCTTGGCGCCGTCCTTGGAGCGCTCGACGGACGAGCCGGTCGAGAGCAGATTCCCCGCGAAGCGCACGCTGATGTCGGTCCAACCGGGCTTGCTTGACACACCCGACTGGTAACGCTTCACGTTCTGGATATTGTTTGCTCGGACATTCACTGCGAGCCGGGCGTGGATTTCATTTACCGGCTCGAATGCATGCACCTTGGCCGCCGGGCTGGCGAGCGCGGCGATCAGCGAGAAATATCCGACGTGGGCTCCGACGTCGGCGATGGTTTCGCTCTTCGCGGCCAGCTGAGCCCAAGTGGAGAGGCTTCCGGGCTCGTACTGGAATTCACCGTTCCATAGGGTTTCGAGGGCGACCGCGTCATCGTTGACACAGAACATGACAAAGGGCGGACAGTGTGGAGAGTCAATCTCAACAAAACCCCGATATGGGTACTTCTTGCGGTGTGTGCGAATGATGTCCCCGATGGGGACAGGCCTGACGGTTGCCGCGTGGGTCAGCGTACGCGTGTTGGCTTGTTCGATCTCGGAGAGGTGCATGGAGTGATTACAGCCGCTGGTGGTCAACTTGACTAGCCCTTGGCGGAAGGGGTTGCGTCTTCGATGCGGGCGTACGTGAATCTGCCGATGCGCATTGTGTGGGGCCGGTGGGTTTGTCAAGATCGTGGCGGGTCGACAGCACGGGGTGAGGCGCGGCGAATCATGGCAGGGTGAAAGTTCGTGTACTGCTCTTGTGTCGGAGGCAGAAGGGCGGTATGGAGTTCCGGCGTCGTTCGAGGTTCTTGGCCCCAGCACTTCGCCGACCGCTGCGGCAGTTCGGCCGTCAGGCCGAGTGATTTCTTTTTTCGGAATTCATCATTCCTTCCGTGCGCTGCCGCAATCCCTTCCCGGCGCCCCTGTCCGCCTGGTCATGCCCCTTCCAGGTCAACCGTGAGCCGGTTCGGGGATCCGGTCGTCCGTGCGCCGAGGTGGCAGGGCGGTTAATTTAAAGCTCAACTACAGGTGTACGGTCTTACAAGGCGATGTGCCCTCCGGCCGCACTCCGGCCGCGGTGGTCCGCCCGCCGCGGAAGACCCCCGGGTCAACCGGGAATCGTTCGCACGCCCCCGCGGTTGATGCGAGCGCAGAAAGAAGATGATCACAGTGAACGAAGCAGCAACCGCGACTGCGGAACCGTTGCGGCGCCTGGCCGCCGCGGGTGTCTCGATCTGGCTGGACGACCTCTCGCGCGGCCGGCTCACCTCCGGCGGTCTCGCCGGACTCGTCGCATCGGAGCGGGTGGTGGGCGTCACCACGAACCCCTCCATCTTCCAGGCCGCCATCGGCTCGGGAGAGGACTACCGGGAGCAGCTCGCCGAACTGGCCGAGCGCGGGGTCACCCGCGACGAAGCCGTCCGCATGATGACCGCCGCCGATGTCCGTGACGCGGCCGATGTGCTGCGTCCGGTGTACGACGCGACGGGCGGGCAGGACGGCCGGGTGTCGATCGAGGTCGACCCGCGGCTCGCCCACAACACCGTGGCGACGATCGCCGAGGCCAAGCAGCTGGCCTGGCTGGTGGACCGCCCGAACACCCTGATCAAGATCCCGGCGACCAAGGCGGGCCTGCCGGCCATCGCCGAGGTGATCGGCAAGGGCATCAGCGTCAACGTCACGCTGATCTTCTCGCTGGACCGCTACCGCCAGGTCATGGACGCCTACCTGACCGGACTGGAGACGGCCAAGGCCGCGGGCCTGGACCTGTCCCTGATCCGCTCCGTGGCGTCCTTCTTCGTCTCCCGCGTGGACAGCGAGATCGACAAGCGCCTGGAGAAGATCGGCACCGACGAGGCCAAGGGCCTCAAGGGCAAGGCCGCCATCGCCAACGCCCGGCTGGCCTACCAGGCGTACGAGGAGGTCTTCTCCTCCGACCGCTGGAAGGCCCTGGAGCACGACGGCGCCCACAAGCAGCGCCCCCTGTGGGCCTCCACCGGCGTCAAGGACCCCGCCTACCCGGACACCATGTACGTGACCGAGCTGGTCGCCCCCGGCGTCGTCAACACCATGCCGGAAGCCACGCTCGAGGCCACCGCCGACCACGGCCGCGTCGAGGGCGACACCGTCACGGGCCGCTACGACGGCGCCCGCGCCGACCTCGCGGCGGTCGGGCGGCTGGGGATCTCCTACGACGAGGTCGTGAAGCTGCTGGAGGACGAGGGCGTGGCGAAGTTCGAGGCCGCCTGGGACGACCTGCTGACGGCGATCGGTACCGCACTGAACCAAGGAGTCGACGCGGAATGAGCAAGGCCGAGACCGCACCCGAAGTACCGTGGACCAACCCCCTGCGAGCCCCCGGCGACCGCCGGCTGCCCCGCATCGCGGGACCGTCCGGTCTGGTGATCTTCGGTGTGACCGGTGACCTGTCCCGCAAGAAGCTGATGCCCGCCGTGTACGACCTGGCCAACCGGGGGCTGCTGCCGCCGGGCTTCTCGCTCCTCGGCTTCGCCCGCCGCGAGTGGGAGGACCAGGACTTCGCCCAGGTCGTGCACGACTCCGTGCGCGAGCACGCCCGTACTCCCTTCCGCGAGGAGGTCTGGCAGCACCTCGCGGAAGGCATGCGCTTCATCCCGGGGGACTTCGACGACGACGTCGCGTTCAAGCAGCTGCGCGCCACCGTCGACGAACTGGACGCCTCGCGCGGGACGAGCGGCAACTACGCCTTCTACCTCTCCGTCCCGCCGAAGTTCTTCCCCACGGTCGTACGGCAGTTGAAGAAGCACGGGCTCACCGATGCCCCCGAGGGCTCGTGGCGCCGTGCGGTCATCGAGAAGCCGTTCGGCCGCGACCTGGACAGCGCCCAGCAGCTCAACGGGCTCGTCCACGAGGTGTTCGCGCCGGAGCAGGTGTTCCGGATCGACCACTACCTGGGCAAGGAGACGGTCCAGAACATCCTGGCGCTGCGCTTCGCCAACACGATGTTCGAGCCCGTGTGGAACCGCAGTTACGTCGACCACGTGCAGATCACCATGGCCGAGGACATCGGCATCGGCGGACGCGCGGGCTACTACGACGGGATCGGCGCCGCCCGCGACGTCATCCAGAACCACCTGCTCCAGCTGATGGCGCTGACCGCCATGGAGGAGCCCGCCTCCTTCGACGCCGAGTCGCTCCTCACGGAGAAGCTGAAGGTCCTGCGGGCGGTCAAGCTCCCCGCCGACCTGGGCGGGCACACCGTGCGCGGCCAGTACGCGCACGGCTGGCAGGGCGGCGAGGAGGTGCCCGGCTACCTGGAGGAGACCGGCATCGACCCCGCGTCCACCACGGACACCTACGCCGCGATCAAGCTGGAGGTCGACAACCGCCGCTGGGCGGGCGTCCCCTTCTACCTCCGGGCCGGCAAGCGGCTCGGCCGCCGGGTCACGGAGATCGCGGTGGTCTTCCAGCGCGCGCCGCACTCGCCGTTCGACCCGAAGGCGACACAGGAACTCGGCCAGAACGCGATCGTCATCCGGGTCCAGCCGGACGAGGGCGTGACCGTGCGCTTCGGCTCCAAGGTGCCCGGCACCTCGATGGAGATCCGGGACGTGACGATGGACTTCGCCTACGGGGAGTCCTTCACCGAGTCCAGCCCCGAGGCCTACGAACGCCTCATCCTCGACGTGCTGCTCGGCGACGCGAACCTCTTCCCGCGGCACCAGGAGGTCGAGGAGTCCTGGAGGATCCTCGACCCGGTCGAGCGGTACTGGGACCGGCACGGCAGGCCCGCGCAGTACACGGCGGGCAGCTGGGGCCCCGCGGAAGCCGACAAGATGCTCGCACGAGACGGACGGAGCTGGCGCAGGCCATGAGGATCGACCTGACCGACACCACGGCAAGCCGCATCAACAAGGCCCTGGTACGGGCCCGCCGCGCCATCGGATCCCCCGCGGTGGGCGTGGTCCTGACCATGGTCATCGTGACCGACGAGGAGAACGCGCACGACTCCCTGAAGGCGGCCGAGCAGGCCTCGCAGGAGCACCCCTCCCGCGTTCTCGTCGTCGTCAGGCGACCGGACCGCGCCCCCCACCGGCGCACCGCCTCCCGCATCGACGCGGAGGTCCGCGTCGGCTCGGACGCCGGTTCCGGCGAGGCGGTGCTGCTCAGGCTGTACGGGGAGGTGTCCGAGCACGCCGACTCCGTGGTCCTGCCGCTGCTGCTGCCGGACGCACCCGTCGTCGTCTGGTGGCCCGTGGACGCGCCCGACGCCCCGGCGAAGGACCCGCTGGGCGCGCTGGCACAGCGCAGGATCACCGACGCGTACGCCGTCGAGCGGCCGCTGGAGGAGCTGGCGGCGCGAGCCGCGTCGTACGCGCCCGGCGACACCGATCTCGCCTGGACGCGGCTGACCCCGTGGCGCTCGATGCTCGCCGCCGCACTCGACCAGGCCCGTGCCCGGGTCACCTCGGCGGTCATCGAGAGCGAGGCCGACAACCCCAGCGCCGAACTGCTGGCCGGCTGGTTCGCCGACCGCCTGCGCGTGCCGGTCGAGCGGGTCGTCACCGCCGGGCCCGTCGTCACCGCGGTCCGGCTGCGCACCGAGCACGGCGACATCCTCGTCGACCGTCCGGAGGGCGCCGTGGCCGGCCTGTCCATCCCCGGGCAGCCCACGCGCGTCCTGGCACTGAAGGTCCGCACCACGGCGGAACTCATCGCGGAGGAACTCCGCCGCCTCGACCCCGACGAGGCGTACGCCGCGGCGCTCCGGGCCGAGGCCACGGCACCCCCCGCGGCCGGGGCTCCCAAGAGCCGGCCGTCCCACGAACAGCGAAGGAACGCGTGACATGCAACTCGGTCTCATCGGTCTCGGCAAGATGGGCGGGAACATGCGCACCCGCATCCGCCAGGCCGGACACACGGTCATCGGCTACGACCGCAACCCGGACCTCGCCGACGTCCACAGCCTGCGCGAACTCGTGGACAAGCTCGAGGCCCCTCGGGTGGTCTGGGTGATGGTGCCGGCCGGTGCAGCGACCCAGTCCACCATCGACGAACTGGGCGAGCTGCTCTCCCCCGGGGACGTCGTCGTCGACGGCGGCAACTCCCGCTGGACGGACGACGAGAAGCACGCCGAGGAGCTCGCGGCCAAGGGCATCGGCTTCGTCGACTGCGGTGTCTCCGGCGGCGTATGGGGCCTGCAGAACGGCTACGCGCTGATGTACGGCGGCGACGCCGAGCACGTCGAGAAGGTCCAGCCGGTCTTCAACGCCCTCAAGCCGGTGGGCGACTTCGGCTCCGTGCACGCGGGCAAGGTCGGCGCGGGCCACTTCGCGAAGATGGTCCACAACGGCATCGAGTACGCCATGATGCAGGCCTACGCCGAGGGCTGGGAGCTGCTGGAGAAGGTCGACTCCGTCACCGATGTGCGCGAGGTCTTCCGCTCCTGGCAGGAGGGCACGGTCATCCGTTCCTGGCTGCTGGACCTGGCCGTCAACGCCCTCGACGACGACGAGCACCTGGAAAAGCTCAAGGGCTTCGCGGAGGACTCCGGCGAGGGCCGCTGGACCGTCGAGGCGGCCATCGACAACGCCGTGCCGCTGCCCGCGATCACCGCGTCGCTCTTCGCCCGCTTCGCCTCGCGCCAGGACGACTCCCCGCAGATGAAGATGATCGCCGCACTGCGCAACCAGTTCGGCGGCCACGCCGTCGAGACCGCGGACGACGGCAAGTAACCCACGGTCGGAGTTTGTGGCGGCGCCGGTCGTTCGGCCGGCGCCGCCGGCAATCCACTCACGCCGGAGAGCACACCACCCCTTACGACGGCCGAAAGTGGATGAACGCTCATGGGCGACCTGCTCCTGCTCGGCCACGGCGAGACCGAGTGGTCCCTGTTGCGGCAGCACACCAGCCGTACCGGCCTCCCGCTCACGGCCCACGGTGAGGAGGAGGCCGCTCGCGTCGCCCCCCTGCTCGCCGCGCACGACATCGGCCTCGTGCACACGGCGGGAGCCGGCCGGGGCGAAACGCCCGTGCGCGATCCTGTAGGCCCTGATCAGCGCGATGACCGGCGTGTCCCGCTGGGCCGGCCGCCTTGCGTACTCCTGGGCCGCCGCGGGTTCCCCGACGGTGTCGGGCGGCATGTCGTTCCCGAAGACGTCCAGCAAAGGTCGCGACGTTCTCGGAGACGCATGCGTGCAGCAGCCTCAGGACGGTGCTGTCGCCTCCGAGGTGCGGTATCCCGGAGACCACGTGCTCCCGGATGTCGCAGCTGACGTCCACAAGATGCGGCCTCATGTTCGCCGCCGTCGGGGCGAGTTGCTTCGCGGCCTCGGCAGTTCCCGGCCATGTCCATGAGATTCCGCCGTCGTCGCCCTAGCGCCTGCCCGCCTCGGCCGGCGGGGCGATCTCCTGTTTGAGGATCTTGCCGGTGGGCCCCTTCGGCAGCGAGTCCACCATCCAGATCCTGCGCGGGTACTTGTACGCGGCGACCTGGCCCTTGACGTACTCACGCAGCTCTTCTGCCGTGGCGTGGGCTCCGGTCGCGAGGACGACCGCCGCGCCGACCTCCTCACCGAGATCGGGGTCGGGTATGCCGACGACCGCCGCTTCGGCGACGGCGGGATGCCGGTACAGCACGGCCTCGATCTCCCGCGGGTACACGTTGTTCCCGCCGCGAATGATCATGTCCTTCTTCCGCCCGACGATCCAGAAGTACCCGTCCTCGTCGGCACGGCCGAGGTCGCCGGTGTGGAACCGGCCGTCCCGGATGGCGGCCGCGGTCTCGTCGGGGCGCCTCCAGTACCCCTTCATCACGTTGTGACCGCTGATCACGATCTCGCCGGTCTCCCCGCGCGGCACGTCCCGGCCGCTGTCGTCGACCACCTGCATCCGGACGCCCGGGACCGGGGTGCCGACCGAACCGGGCTTGCGTTTGCCCTGGAGGGTGTTGAACGCGGCGACGGGCGATGTCTCCGACAGCCCGTAGCCCTCGAGCACCACACAGCCGAACGCGGCCTCGAAATCGCGGAGCACCTGGCCCGGCATCGACGCGCCGCCGGAGACGCACAACCGCAGCCGGGAGACGTCGTAGGCGTCCCTGCCGGGCGGCTGCAACAGCCTGCGGAATATCGTCGGTACTCCGGCCAGGACGGTCACCCCGTGCTCGGCGAGAACGGCCAGAGCCGTTTCCGCGCGGAAGTGCTCGAGCAGCGTGAGGCACGCGCCGGAGGCGATCGCGGCATTGAGTGTGCAGGTCTGCCCGAACGCGTGGAACAGCGGCAGGCCGCCGAAGACCACGTCGTCGGGGGCGAGCGAGATCAGACCGGCGGCCACGTCACGGTTGCGGATGAGGTTGGCGTGGGTCAGTTCGGCCCCTTTCGGGTGCCCGGTCGTGCCCGAGGTGTAGAGCACCACCGCGGTGTCGTCCGCGTGCCGGTCGGTCATGTCCCCGGCGGGCGAGCCGGACGCGAGCAGCCCGTCGAACTCGCCGGGACCCACCACGACCACCTCGGCCCCCGCCCGCTGCGCACCGGCCCGCGCCTCGTCGGCGAAGGCGTGCCAGGCGAACAGCAGCCGGGCACCCGAGTCGCCCAGGTAGTACCCGACCTCCAGCGACTTGAGCAGGGGGTTCATCGGTACGACGATGCCGCCGGCCCGGAGTGCGCCGAAGTAGGCGAGGGCGAATTCCGGGGTGTTGGGCAGCATGATCGCCACGCGGTCGCCCGGCGCGACGCCCCGGTCGCGAAGCAGCCGGGCGATGCCGGCGCTGCCCTGGTCGAGGGCGCGGTACGAGACGGTGCCGGGGCCCAGGCGCAGCGCCGTACGGTCCGGGTGCGCGCGGGCGGTGTCCACCAGTTCAGAAGCGAGGTTCATGCCGGAACCGCCCTCCAGCGTCCTGCCGCTGTGCCGGCAGCGTCGGCCGGCGGACCCGTTGGACCACCGACGCCGCGTACCGCCGTGAGCGCAGTGTCGACGCCGCCTGGCGCCACTCTCCCCATCGACGCTACGCCCCGGGCCACGCCACCGCACTGTGCGCCCGCGGGACGGCGCGGGACGGCGCGGGACGGCGTGGGGCGGCCCGGGCGCCCTGGCCGCCCCACGCCGGGGGAGTCAGCCCGCCGGAGGCAGGTCCACCAGCGCGGCCAGGGCGGCGCGGTGGCGGCCGGGCGTGCCCAGCGCGATCTCGTCGGCCTTGGCGCGCTTCAGGTAGAGGTGGGCGGGGTGCTCCCACGTCATGCCGATGCCGCCGTGCAGCTGGATGCACTCCTCGGCGGCGCGCACCGCCACGGGCGCGCAGAACGCCTGCGCCACGGCGACCGCGACGGACGCCTCCCGGTGGCCGCGTGCGAGCGCGTCGGCGGCGTTCCGGGCGGCGGCACGGGCCTGCACGAGTTCGAGCCACAGGTCCGCGAGACGGTGCTTGAGCGCCTGGAACGAGCCGACCACGCGGCCGAACTGGTGCCGCTCCCTGAGGTACCGCACGGTCTCGTCCAGGCACCACTGGGCCAGGCCCAGTTGTTCCGACGCCAGCAGGCCCGCCCCGGTGAGCAGGGCGGCGCGCAGTGCCGCCGCGGCGCTCCCGGGACCGGCCAGGCGGTGGCCCGCCGCCCCCGTCAACGTGATGTCGGCGATGGGCCGGGTCAGGTCGAGCGGCACGGGCACGGAGACCTCGACCCCCGCGGCGTCCGTCCGCACCTCGTACAGCTCCGGGCCTTCGGGGCCGAGCGCCGGCACGATCAGGACCCCGGCGCCGGAACCGTCCGCCACGCTGGTCACCGTGCCGGTCAGGACTCCGTCCGCGTCGGCGCGCACCGCCGCGGGGAAGGCGGCGTCGGGCGCGGTGGACAGGGGCACCGCGAGCGCCGCCACCTCCGTGCCCCCGGCGAGCCGGGCCGCCACCTCGTCCGCTTCCTCCGTGCCCGAGGCGAGCAGGGCGGACGTGGCCAGCACGGCACTGCCCAGGAACGGAACCGGCGCGACGAAGCCGCCCAGTTCCTCCAGTACCACCGCGGCCTCCCGCGCCGAGGCACCCTGGCCGCCCAGCTTCTCGGGGACCAGCAGCCCCGCGAGCCCCACCTCCTGCGCGAGCGTGCGCCACAGCGCCGCGTCGTGGGGCGCACCGGTGCCGACATGGGCCAGCACATCCGCGGGAGCACACCGGTCGGTGAGCAGCCCGCGCACCGCGGAGCGCAGATCGTCCTCGACGTCGGAGTACAGCAGATCGGAACTCATCGCGGCAGGTCCTTCCACGGAACGTCCTTGTCCGTACGGGGCTCGGAGGGCAGGCCCATGACCCGCTCGGAGATGATGTTGCGCAGGATCTCGGACGTGCCGCCCTCGATCGAGTTGCCCTTGGCCCGCAGGTAGCGGTAGCCGGCGTCGCGACCGTAGAAGTCGACGACCTCCGGGCGGGTCATCGTCCAGTCGCCGTACCGCAGTCCGTCCTCGCCCAGCAGCTCGACCTCCAGGCCGCTGACGCGCTGGTTGAGCGTCGCGAACGCCAGCTTCATGCCCGATCCCTCGGGGCCGGGCGCGCCCACCGCGAGCTGCTGGCGCAGCCGTTCGCCGGTGAGGCGGGTGACCTCGGCGTCCACCCAGAGCCGCAGCAGGCGGTCGTGCAGGTCCGGCGTGCGCAGCTCCGGCCGCTCCCGCCAGGTGGTAGCGACCGTGCCGATCATGCCGCCCTCGCGGGGCAGCGCCATGCCGCCGATCGCGACCCGCTCGTTCATCAGCGTCGTCTGCGCCACCCGCCAGCCGTCGCCGACGGCCCCGAGCCGGTGCGCGTCCGGGATGCGGACATCGGTGAGGAAGACCTCGTTGAACTCCGCCTCGCCCGTGATCTGGCGCAGCGGCCGCACCTCGACCCCGGGGTCGGTCATGTCGCACACGAAGTACGTGATGCCCTGGTGCTTCGGGAGGTCCGGGTCCGTGCGGGCGATCAGGATCGCCCAGCGCGCGTTGTGGGCGTTGGACGTCCACACCTTCTGGCCGGTCACGATCCAGTCGTCGCCGTCGCGTACCGCCCTGGTGCGCAGGCTTGCGAGGTCCGACCCGGCGCCCGGTTCGCTGAACAGCTGGCACCAGACCTCCTCGCCGGTCCACAGGGGGCGCAGGAAGCGGGACTTCTGCTCCTCGGTGCCGTAACGGAGGACGGTCGGGGCCGCCATGCCCAGGCCGATGCCGATGCGCCGCGGTTCGTTGTCCGGCACCCCGGCGGCCGACAGTTCCGCGTCCACCGCGCCCTGCAGGGCGCGGGGCGCGCCGAGCCCGCCGAGGCCCTCCGGGTAGTGCACCCACGCCAGCCCGGCGTCGAACCGGGCCCGCAGGAAGTCCAGGCGGCCGGTCGCCGCGGGATCGTACGAGGCGAGCAGCGCGCGCACGCGTTCGCGCAGCTCCTCCGGGGTGAGCGTCATGCGGTGCGTCCCTCCGCGATTGCGGGTCACTAAGCAAGCGCTTGGAAAGTAACCCATCGGGCCCCCGTGCGTCACCCCCTCCGAGGGCGGTTCCCCGTCTTTTCCCCGCCCGCTTCGTCATGCGCCTGATCCCCGGTGGGTGGTGTGAGCGGCACCGTGCTCGGGCAGCCGTTGACGCCGCACCGTGCAAGGGCGTAGCCGTCACTGGCGACATGCACCCCCACCGGCCGTCAGGGCGCGGATCGGCCCGGAGGGGGTGTGGCGGGGTGCGCCCGGAAGCGACGAGCGGCGACCGCGTGGTCGATGCCGATTGATGTGGGGGTAAACCGCGAGCGCTGAGGACGTACCCCGGCGCGGCACCGACCCCGATGCGCACGCAGCGCAAGGCGGTCACTTACCGCGCCGGGCCGGGGGCATCCCCGGCCTCCGGCCGGGCGGGGGAAAAACCCGGTACAGCGAAGCGCAGCGCTACGCGTGGGGGTAGGCCGCAACGCCCGAAACGGGTTGCAGGCCCCGCGAGGGCCCCTGACAGCCCTGGGCGGCCGCGATGCCGAGGGCGACCAGCAGTGTGACGGTCACGAAGACGACGAGCCGCTGCCGTAGCAGCCGGCGGTCGGCGCCGGCGGGGCGGCGCTTGGCGGGCGT
The DNA here is from genome assembly GCF_056270165.1 of Streptomyces sp. RLA123. NCBI lineage: Bacteria > Bacillati > Actinomycetota > Actinomycetes > Kitasatosporales > Streptomycetaceae > Streptomyces > Streptomyces sp. RLA123. The sequence goes on from NZ_JBWDOR010000003.1 coordinate 6,410,431, forward strand.
ACGGGGGGCCGGGGTGCGGCCGGAAGGGGTTCTGGCGGGGGTTCTGGCGGGGGTTCTGGTGGGGGTGCGGGCCGGGGTACGGGCCGGGGTACGCGGGGAGGGGGAGGGCGTGCCCGGCGCCGTGCGCCGCTCCGTCTGCTGGTCGGCGTACGCCTGCGCGCGCGGGCCCGTGGGCCGCTCGGGGCGCGGGCCGGCCGCCTTGGGCACGATGTCCCGCCGGGCCGGGCCGTGCCCGCGCGCCTCGCGGGCGGCGATCTCGGCGAGCCGCTCGGAGAGTTGCACCGTGCTGGGCCGCGCTTCCGGATCCTTCGTCAGGCAGGCGTACACCAGGGGGGCGAGCGAGTCGGGGACGCCCGCGAGGTCCGGTTCCTCGTGCACGACGCGGTAGAGCATGACCTCGGAACTGCCCTGCCCGAAGGGCGAGTCGCCGGTGGCGGCGTAGGCCAGGGTCGCCCCGAAGGCGAAGACGTCCGTCGCGGGTGTGACCGCGGCCCCGCGGACCTGCTCCGGGGCGAGGAAGCCCGGCGAGCCGACCGCCGTGCCGACGTGGGTGAGCGTGCTGGCGCCGGTCGACCAGGCGATGCCGAAGTCGATGATGCGCGGACCCTTGGGCGACAGCAGGATGTTGGAGGGCTTCAGGTCGCGGTGGACGACCCCGGCCTCGTGCACGGCGACCAGGCCCTCGGCCAGGGCCGCGCCGACCGAGGCGACCTCGGCGGCCGGCAGGATCCCGTCGCGGGCGACCTTGTCGTGGAGGGAGGGGCCGGGCACGTACTGGGTGGCGAACCAGGGACGTTCGGCCTCCAGGTCGGCGGCCACCAGCCGCGCCGTGCAGCCGCCGCGGATGCGGCGGGCGGCGGAGACCTCACGGGCGAAGCGGGAGCGGAACTCCTGGTCCTCGGCGAGCTCGGGGCGGATCACCTTGAGCGCGACGCGCTGGCCGCGCTTGTCGGCGCCCAGGTACACCACCCCCATGCCGCCCGCGCCGAGTCTCCGGTGCAGCCGGAACGAGCCGACGACACGCGGGTCCTCGCGCCGGAGCCGCATCATCGTCATGTCGTCCATCCCCGCTGCCTGCCCGGCCAGTCTGACGTCGACAGCTTACGGACTGACCGACCGTCGCGCCGCGAGGCCGCGCCCGCGCCGGACGGGGGATTGTCAGTGCCGGGTGGGATCCTTGAAGAGTGGGGAACGGTCCGGCGAGTTCGGGGCCGGATTTTCTTCATGCCGTCAACATTCCATCGTGCAAGGGAGATTGACGCCATGAAAGGTGATCGTGTGGAGATTGTCGTGGATGCGGGTGACACGACCAGGACGTACGAAGTAGTGGCCACCAGGGCGGGGCGCAGGGTCGAGACGGCAGTGCGCCGCGGGGTGGTGGAAGTGAGCGAAGTCACCCGGTCCGGCTCGGTCGTGCGGACCGCGCGCTTCATGGCGACGCGGGTCCTCGCGCTGGTGGAGCAGCCCATACCCAGGGACGACTCCGAGGAGGGCGACGGGGACTAGACCGCCCCGCCGCGCCGCTCCCCGGGACATCCCCTCGGGGATGTCCCGGGGTCGCCGGCCGCCACCTCCACCCACGGGAGTACGCCATCGGTCGTGGAGTCATCCTGGGGGAGGCCGGAGAAGGGGTACGAAGGCATGACGACCCGCCCCGGCCGCCCGCCTAGTGTTGAGGTCAAGCGGCGGGCGGAGCACTCGTCCCCCGAGGTCAAACGCCCGCCGCCCTGAACATCAACATAAGGATGCACGACCACGGGACCCAGGAGAGGGCCATGGCGAACACGGTGAGCCGCCCGGTACGGCCGGGACGCGGCAGCAGGATCGCCGCCTTCGGCATACGTCCGTCCGGCACCCGGCATCCCCTGGTGGCGGTGGCCATGGCCCTGCCGCTGGCGGTACTGCTCGCGGTGGTCTTCGGGGGCTGGGACGCGGTCGTCACACAAGCGTCGTCCGTAGCCGGTCTGATGGGGCGTTGACAGATCGCTCCGAGGGCCCGGATGAGCGGTCCGGGCCAGCGACAGCCGGTGAAGTAACCCCGTGGGGACGGGGGTCCGGCGGACGGCACGAGTGCCCGGGTACCTGTGGCGGTACCCGGGCATCTTCTTCGGCATTGCCACCACGCGGCGCGCTGTCGCACAGTGGGCCGGTGAGACCAGCAGTGGGGGAGTCGTTGACCAGCAGTGCACCGCCGCTGACGCGCGCCCTGGGGGCGGTCGCGGCAGCGGCCTCGAAGATTCCCGGGCAAGCGCGCCCGCCGGAGCCCGCAGTGCCGGCTGTGCTGGCGGAGCGTGCCGAGTCCACGGTCGTCCGCAGTGGCGGCCTGGTCGCCAAGGCCCACGCGGGCGACACCGACCCCGAGGCGCTTTCCGTACGGCTGCGGGTCGCCGCCCATCCGCTGCTCGACGGCATCCTGCTGCCCCCGGCCGCGCTGCCCGGCGGTGACGGTGCCCTGAGCGCGCCGGTGCACGGCCGCACGGTGACGGTGTGGCCGTACGGCCGCCCCGTCGACCCGGACGAGGCGGACGCCGCTCCCTGGGAGGAGGCGGGCGGGCTGCTCGCCCGGCTGCACTCGGTGCCGGTCGCCGCGCTGCCCGGCCCGCTGCCGCCGATGCGCGGGCCCGCCAAGGCGGCCCGCGGGGTGGCCCGGATGCTGGCGGCGGGTGCGGCGGAACCGGCCGTCCTGGCGGCCTGGCGCGGGCTGCCCGCCTGGGCACGCGACGAGGCGCCGCAGCCGCCGGAGGGTGCCGCGCTGTGCCACGGCGACCTCCACCTGGGCCAACTGGTGCGCCATCCCGCGCCGCTGGGCCCGTGGCGGCTGATCGATGTGGACGACCTCGGGGTCGGCCGGCCCTCCTGGGACTTGGCCCGGCCGGCGATGTGGTTCGCCGCCGGGCTGCTGGACCCCGCCGACTGGGGCCGCTTCCTCGGCGCCTACCGTGCCGCCGGCGGCCCCGCCGTTCCCGCGGACGGTGACCCGTGGCCCTATCTGGACGTGGCAGCAAGGGCGTTGGCGGTGCAGACCGCGGCCGTCGCGGTTGCCAAGGCCGCGCAGGAAGGCCGCGTACTCGACGGAACGGAACAAGCCGTCCTCGATACGTGCCGCCGAATCGCGCAAGTAAAGTTCTGTTCTACGCCGGGGGAGGACCCCCGGCCGGTGCGAGCGAGGAGATGAGCCGACGATGCTCTGTCCCAAGTGTCATGGCCAAATGCAGACGTTCAACCGCAGCGGCGTCCAGATCGAGCAGTGCGTCAACTGCCGGGGGATCTTCCTGGACTACGGGGAGCTCGAGGCGCTGACCCGCGTGGAGTCGCAGTACACCCAGCCCGCCCCGCCGCCGGCCGGCTACCCGCAGGCCTACCCGCAGCAGCACGCCGCTCCGGCCTGGGGCGCGCCGCACCACGGCGGTCATCACGGTGGGCACCACGGCCACCACAAGCAGAGCTGGGCGCACATGCTCTTCTCGTCCTGACACGACAGAGGGCCGGAGCGAACGCTCCGGCCCTCTGAGGTGGTGGACGATACTGGGATTGAACCAGTGACCTCTTCCGTGTCAGGGAAGCGCTCTCCCGCTGAGCTAATCGTCCTCGTGAATCACGGGTACCTCTGATACCGCGTGCGCGATACTGGGATTGAACCAGTGACCTCTTCCGTGTCAGGGAAGCGCTCTCCCGCTGAGCTAATCGCGCGTGAGGGAAGACCCTCGGGAGCCGGAGCCCCAGTGGACGATACTGGGATTGAACCAGTGACCTCTTCCGTGTCAGGGAAGCGCTCTCCCGCTGAGCTAATCGTCCGAAGAGGTGGAGACGGGATTTGAACCCGTGTAGACGGCTTTGCAGGCCGTTGCCTCGCCTCTCGGCCACTCCACCAGCGCGGGGGCGGGAACCCCCACTTCGAGCGGACGACGAGATTCGAACTCGCGACCCTCACCTTGGCAAGGTGATGCTCTACCAACTGAGCCACGTCCGCAGCGTCTCCCCCGGAGCTCGCACCCGGGCGGGACCTCGGCCGGGGCGCTTCCGCGTCCCGGCGACGAGTTGAACTCTAGCGGAAGACCGCTCCGCCTCCAAAACGCGTTTCCGCAGCGTGCCGGGTCGGTGACCAGCGCATCTGGCCCGCCGGTGCCGACTTACACTCGCATTCACCCCTCCGGACCGACCTGGGAAGCCCCGTGCCCGACCTCGCCCCCCTCGCCAGAATCGGCGGCTTTCTCGCCTCCGACCTGCGGGATGTCACCAGCGACCCCGCCGCGCTGGACTCGTCCGGCTTCTGGGCGGTCGTCGCCGGCTTCGAGGGCGGGACGGTCTGCGCGCGCTTCGGCACGGTCGTGCCCGATCCCGGTCGGGTCCCCCGGCGCGCCGCCGCGGGCTGGCGCGGCCCGGCCAGGGACGCCTGGACGTCCTCCCTGGACCGCGCCGCCTACACCGCCGGAGTGCGCCGCGTCCGGGAGTACATCGCGGCCGGCGAGGTCTACCAGGCCAACCTCTGCCGGGTGCTGTCCGCGCCACTGCCCGACCCGGACGCGGACATCGACGCCCTCGGCTCCGCCCTCGCGCACGGCAATCCGGCACCGTACGCGGGCATCATCCGCCTGCCCGGGTACGGCATCGAGGTCGCCACCGCCTCCCCCGAACTGTTCCTGCGCCGCCGCGACGGCATCGTCGAGTCCGGCCCGATCAAGGGCACCGGCCGCACCGAGGACGACCTGCTGCCCAAGGACCACGCCGAGAACGTCATGATCGTCGACCTGGTCCGCAACGACCTCGGCCGGGTCTGCGCCACCGGCACGGTCACGGTCCCGGACCTGTGTGTCGTGGAGAAGCACCCCGGCCTGGTCCATCTGGTCTCCACCGTCCGCGGCGAGCTGCGCGAGGGCGCCGGCTGGGCCGACCTGCTGGCCGCCGCCTTCCCGCCGGGCTCCGTGACCGGCGCCCCCAAGTCCAGCGCCCTGCGCATCATCGAGGAACTGGAGACGGCCCCCCGCGGCCCCTACTGCGGCGGCGTCGGCTGGGTCGACGCCGACCGCCGCACCGGCGAGCTCGCGGTGGGCATCCGCACCTTCTGGATCGACCGCACCGCGCCCGGCGCACCCCTGCTGCGGTTCGGCACCGGCGCCGGCATCACCTGGGGCTCGGACCCCGGGCGTGAGTGGGACGAGACCGAGCTGAAGGCGTCCCGGCTGCTGGAGGTAGCGTCGGGTACGTACGACTGCGACGACGAGGCGGAGTGACACGGTGAGCACGACGATCTGGGTCAACGGCGCACTGCGCGAGGCCGACGAGGCCCTGGTGTCCGTGATGGACCACGGACTGACCGTGGGCGACGGCGTCTTCGAGACGCTCAAGGCGTCGGCCGGCACGGCCTTCGCCATGGACCGGCACCTGCGGCGCCTGGCCCGCTCCGCGGCGGGCATGGGCCTGCCCGAGCCGGACCTCGACGCGGTGCGGCACGCCTGCGAGGCGGTCCTGGCCGCCGACGCGGTGCCGCTGGGCCGGCTGCGGATCACCTACACCGGCGGCACCTCGCCGCTCGGCTCCGAGCGCGGGACCACCGGCCCGACCCTCGTGGTCGCCCTCGGCTCCGCGAACCCGCGCCCGGACAGCACCGCCGTCATCACGGTGCCCTGGACGCGCAACGAGAAGGGCGCGCTGGCCGGACTGAAGACGACGTCCTACGGCGAGAACGTCGTCGCCCTCGCCCGCGCCCACTGCGGCGGCGCCTCGGAGGCCCTGTTCGCCAACACGCAGGGGGCGCTCTGCGAGGGAACGGGCTCCAATGTCTTCGTCGTCGTGGGCGGCAAGCTCCTCACCCCGCCGTTGTCCTCCGGCTGTCTGGCCGGGATCACCCGCGAGCTCGTGGCGGACTGGGCCGGGGCCGAGGAGGCGGACCTGCCGCTGGACGTGCTCGACCAGGCCGACGAGATCTTCCTGACCTCCACCCTGCGCGACGTGCAGGCCGTCCACCGCACCGACGCCCGCGAACTGCCCGGTGCACCGGGTCCGGTGACCGCAAAGGCGATGCGCCTGTTCGCCGAGCGCGCGGCGGAGAACGCCAACCCGTGACGTGCGGGCGCTGACCTAGTAGAACTCCACAGCATGACCACCACGCTGCGACCCGCGGAGCCCGAACCGACGTGGAGCGGCGGCGTCCGCGCCCGCCGTTACCACGTCTGCGTCAACGGCCGCCCCGTGGGGGAGACCACGCTGTGCACGGACGCCCGGTTCGGCCCGGAGACCGGCCGTATCGTCGCCCTGCGGATCGAGCACGGCCAGCAGCGCCGGGGCCGGGGCACGGTCGCCGCCCTCGCCGCCGAGGAGGTGCTGCGGGACTGGGGCTGCCGCCGGGTCGAGGTCACCGTCCGGTCCGGCGGGACGGCCGCGTTCCGGCTGGCCAGGACGCTCGGGTACACGGAGCAGAACCGGAACATGCTCAAGGCGCTCCCGGACGCGCCGCCCGCCCTGCCGGAGGGCAGCGTGCCGCGGCCGATGACCGAGGCGGAGTTCCCGGTGTGGCTGGCCCGGACGCAGGAGGAGTACGTGCGCAGCTGGATGCTGCGCGGAGTTCCCGAGGCGCAGGCCCGCGCGAAGTCCGAGGCCGACCACCGCTCCGCGCTGCCGGAGGGCCTGGCCACCCCGGGTACCGTCCTGCGGATCCTGCGGGCCGGCGGCGAGGATGTGGGCGACCTGTGGGTGGGCCGCCGTGCCACGGACGACGGCGAGCCCTCCGGCTATGTCTTCGAGGTCCATGTGGAGGCCGCCCACCGCGGCCGCGGCCACGGGCGCGCCCTCATGCTCGCCGCAGAGGGCGCCTGCGTCGCCGACGGGCTGCACTGGCTCGGCCTCAACGTCTTCGCCGACAACGATCCCGCGCTGCGGCTGTACGAGTCGCTGGGCTACCGCACCACGCAGGTCCACTTCGCCAAGCCGCTGCTCTGAGAGCCGCGGCGCCCCGGCATCGGCGCTGCTACCGCCCGAGCAGCCGGTCGGCCACCGCCTCGACGCGCTCGCGCAGCCCCTCCTGGCTCTTGCCGCCGTCGAACCGCTCCCCGCCGATGACGTAGGTGGGGGTCCCCGTCACACCGATCGCCTTGCCCTCCGCCTGGTCCGCGTCGACGATCAGCAGGTGGCGGCCGTCGATGAGCGCCGTGTCGAACTCCTCCGCGTCCAGTCCCAGCTCCGCCGCGATGTCCACGAGCAGGGGCTCCCCCCGGCTGCCGAGCTCCTCCGTGCGGGCGAGGACGGCTTCGGCGTACTCCCAGCCGCGGCCCTGCGCGAAGGCCTCCTCGACGGCCTGGGCGGCGGCGTAGGAGTACTTGTGCTTCTCCAGCGGGAAGTGGCGGAGCTGGATCTCCAGGGCGTCGCCGTACGTGGCCCGCAGCGTGCGGAGGTCGGTCAGGGCGGTCGCGCAGTCGGGGCACTGGAGTTCGCACCAGAACTCGAGGAGGGTGGTGCCGGGGGTCGCTTCGTTCATGGGGTCAGTCTCCCACCGGGGGAGGAGGCGCCCCGGAGATCACCCTGACGTTGCCCCCGGACCATGGCCCGGCGGGGCGGCGCGGGTGCACGATGGACGCATAAGTCCCCTTCGGAGGAGCTGCGCATGCTGACCTCGACCGTGTGTGTGGCGCTGTCCGCGGCGGGCCTCGCCATCGCGGTGCTCACCGCGTACCGCCGCAGATTCTCGCGCGCCGTGCGCATAGCCGCTGTCGCGCTGCTGCCCGTCGGGTTCTGGATGACGGGCCTGGCGACCCTGGGCGGCAAGGTGGTCACCGCCGTGGGGGACTGGACGGCCGGCCTGGTCTTCAACCCCTCGGTGTGGGCGGGTTTCGGCGTCCTGGCGCTGGCTGTCGTGCTGTTCGCGGTGGGCCGGATCGCCGGACGGCGCGGGAACGCGCCCGAGCGGCGCGGGACGCCGGCGGCCGCTCCCCGCGCGAGCGCTCCGGCGCTCGGCCCGGCGCGTCGGCCGGATGCGCTGCCGGAGTCGAAGAAGGCCAAGGAGAAGGTCAGAACCGATCCCGACCTGGCCGAATTCGGTGATATCGAGGAGATCCTCAAGCGTCGGGGCATCTGAGCGGCGTGTTGGTCGCCGCGGTCGGCTGAGCTGCGCCATCATCGCGGTGGTGCAAATCCCAACTACCGCCCCTGGGGCGTTAGTTGGCGTGCCCCGGGGCGTACGGTTGTGCGAGTTCGTGCCCCTGCCGAACGTCCCACGACCTTGTAAGGCCATGGAACTCGAAAACGACGAGCCGCGCGGCTGCCTCTTCGCGCTCTCCCAGCCGCCGCTGATGCTCTTCCTGACCGTCATCGGCGGCCTGCTCGGCCTCGGCGGGCTCTACGACCTCTGGCCGTTCTGAGCCGGTACCGCTACCGCCTCGCGGCGCCGGGCACGGTAGGCGGCCACGTGCAGCCGATTGCCGCAGGTACGGCTGTCGCAGTAGCGGCGGGAACGGTTGCGGGACAGGTCCACGAAGGCGCGGCGGCAATCGGGCGCGTCGCAATGGCGCAGCCGCTCGCGCTCGCCGGCGACGAGGAGGAACGCCAGGGCCATGCCGCAGTCCGCGGCCAGGTGGTTCGCCAGCGACGCGCCCGGGGCGAAGTAGTGCACGTGCCAGTCGTAGCCGTCGTGGTCCGTCAGGCGCGGAGTGGTACCCGCCTCGGCGACCAGCGCGTTGACCACCGCGGCCGCCGCGGGCGTACTCGAGGCGGCGAACGTCTGCGCGAAACGGCCGCGTATCCTCCGTACGGCCAGCAGGTCCGCCTCGTCGAGCGTGTTCACGTCGCTGATCTGGTTGCGCTCCACGAAGGCCTGCAGGGCTGTGAGGTCGGGGAGCCCCTCCTGGCCTTCGCTCTCCGCCGTGGTGTTGATCAGGTCCACCACGCAGTCGAGCGCGCACCTGGTGTCATGGTTGATCAGCACGGAATCGCTCTCTCCCTGGCCTCGTGGGGCGCGCGTTCCGGTGACTGTAGCGCGAGAGCCGCCGTCGTGGAGCGGCACGGCTCCGCGGCGGCGGCCTTCGGCGGGTCAGGTCCGCGCCGTACCCCCGAGATGCGTACGGCAGCGGACGATCGGCGGACTCAGCTCTCGGCGAGGATGTGCGAGAGCTCGGTGTCCAGGTCGAAGTGTCGATGCTCGGTACCGGGCGGCACCGCGGCGTCGGTCCGCTTGAGGAACGACTCCAGGGCGCGTGCCGGGGCTTCCAGCAGCGCCTCCCCCTCGGGAGAGCTGAGGGCGATGCACACGACGCCCTGACCGTGACTGCGGGACGGCCAGACCCGGACGTCGCCGGTACCGGTGGGCCGGTGCAGGCCTTCGGCGAGCAGGTCGCGGGCGAAGACCCATTCGACCGTCTCCTCGGCACCGGTGTGGAAAGTGGCGTGCACGGCGTAGGGATCGGCCGTGTCGTACCGCAAGCCCGCGGGCACGGGCAGTGACGATTCGCTCGACACAACGAGGCGCAGGTGCAGCTCGCAGCTGACCGTGGTGTTCATAAGCGCCAGGGCCTTTCGCTCAGTGTGCGCTCGGGGATTCGCACGTCGGCGAAATCGACATGCCACCTGCGGGGACGTTGTAAACCCCTCTGACGGGTTTGTGAGGGTTCCGGTACCTCGTCCGGCCGAGTTCTTTTCCTCCCTGGCGAGCCATTCCGGTGAGGAAGCGAGGTCGGGTAGGTTTGAGGACATGACTGCGGAGAGTGACGAGCGGAGGACGGTCGTGGCCACGGATCCCGCCACCGACGACAACGACGGCACGGGGGACGGAACGCCGGGACCGGGCGGTCCGGAACGCCCGCTGGGCTCCCGGGCGCCGCTCTTCATCCGGCGGTCCCGGGCGCTCCACGTGAGCTGGCAGGTCGGGGTCTTCGTCCTCGGCCTCGCCATCGTCGGCGGCGGCATCGTCCTGCTCCCGCTGCCCGGTCCCGGTTGGGTGATCATCTTCGCCGGTATGGCCGTATGGGCGACCGAGTTCGTCTGGGCCCAGCTCGTGCTGCGCTGGACCAAGCGCAAGGTCACCGAGGCCACGCGGAAGGCGCTCGACCCGGCGGTCCGGCGTCGCAATCTCATGCTCACCACCATCGGCCTGGTGATCGTCGGTGCCCTGCTCGGCTACTACCTGTGGCGCTTCGGCTTCGTCATGCCCTGGAAAGCGGGCATGAGCTGACCCCGGCGGCCTCGTCCGGGCCACCGGCTGACATGCGGTAATGTTGTCCCCGCGACGGGCGATTAGCTCAGCGGGAGAGCACTTCGTTCACACCGAAGGGGTCACTGGTTCGATCCCAGTATCGCCCACCGTCGTCAAGGGCCCGAAGGCGTTCCGCCTCCGGGCCCTCGGCCTTCCCACCCTCCCCCAGCCTTCGGCCGGGGTGCCCCCAGCCCCCCCACCCTCTCCGTGAGTTTTCGCGCCTGATCCCCGGTAGGGGGATGGACGGCTGCCGGGCGCTCGGGTAGCCGTTGGCGCAGCGCAGTCCAGGTGCCCGGGCCGTCACGGGCAACACCCCCCCACCGGCTGTCAGGGCGCAGAGCAGCCCGGAGGGGGTGTGGCGGGGTCCGCCGGCAAGCGAGGAGCGGCGACCGCGGGGTCGATGTTGAACGATGTGGTCGTCAACCGCGAGCGCTGAGGACGGATCCCGGCGCGGCACCGGCCCCACTACGAACAGAACGCGGCCCGCACTTACCGCGCCGGGCTGGGGGCAACCCCGGCCTCCGGCCGGGCGGGGGACAAACCCGGAACAGCGCAGCGCTACGCGGCGTCAGCGGAGGCGGAGAAGCTGCCGCCGGAGGCGGCGAACCTCCCGCAGGCGGCGCTCGTACGTCGCGCCCAGCGCGAGCAGCAGCAGACCCGCCACTCCCAGCGGGACCCACCGGGGGAGCGCCCCCAGCGCCTGCGCGACGAAGGGCGCGAGCTCGTGGACCGCGTCGAGGGCGAGGACGCCCCCGCCGAGCAGGAGGGGGGCGGCCAGCCGCCGGGCCGCGCCGAGGAGCGTGACCGCGAGGGCGGCGGCGCCGAGCAGGAGGGGCCGGGGCCACCCCGGGTCGCCCCAGGCGGTGACGAGCGAGGGCATGAGCGTGACGGCGAGCCCGGGGCCGTAGGCGAGCCAGGAGGAGACCGTGGGGTCGCGGCGCCGGGCGAGGAGGCCGAGGGCGATCGCGACGGCGCTGACCGGGGCCGTGTACGCCTCGGGGGTGGTGACGCCGGACGTCGCGAGGCGTACCCAGAGCGCCGCGACGAACAGCGCGGTCGCGACGTGGTGGAGCCGGCGCCGTTCGGCCCGGAGCGCGGCGACCGCGGCCATGACCGCCCCGGCGCAGGCCAGTGTGAGGGCGAGCGGTGCGGGCTCGCCGACCGCGAGGCAGACCGCGAGGGCGGCGGCCGCGTGTCCGGGGTACTCGAAGGCGCGGGCGGTCCTGGTCAGGGCGAGTGCCTGGGCGGCCGCGGCGACGCCCAGGACGGCGAAGGCGGCGTCGTGCCGCGGCCACCCCGCGACGAGGGGCCCGTCCCACGCGAGGCCCGCCGCGCAGGCCACGGCGCAGGCGGCGCTGACCGCCCGCGTGCGGGGAGCGGCGGCGAAGAGCGCGCCGTACGCCACGAGCAGCAGCGCCAGCACGGTGAGCGTCATCGGGCCGTCCTCGTGCACCCAGCCGATCGTGGTCACCGCCAGGACACCCGCCGTGGCCAGCGCGGCCGGCGCGAGGGCGACGGCCGACAGCGCCAGGAGCGCCACGACGACGGCCACGCGTCCCAGGGGCAGGTCGATCGCGCCGAGCGCGGCCGCGGCTGCCACGACCGCGCCGGAGGCGAGGGGGCGGGAGTCCAGGCGGCGGGCGGCCGCCGCGAGTGTCGCGGCGGCGAGCCCGGCGACCGCTGGCGCCGCGGCCGGCCCGTGGAAGTCGCCGGGGGTGAGGAGGGCGATCGTGAGCGGCGGCAGGGCCCACAGCACGGTCACGGCGCCCGCGGCCGCCGCGCCGGACGCCAGGCCGACGGCCACCGCCCGCCGCAGGGGCAGAGCCGCCGCCGCGGCCAGGGATGCCATCGCGCACAGCAGGTACCCCACGGCGGTCCAGTCGTCCGCCACCAGGACGCGCACGACCCCGCCGGCCGCCGCGACCGCGGACACCGCGGTGACGCCGGCGAGCATGCCCGCGACGGGCGGGGCCGGTGCGCGCCGCAGCGCGGCCGTCCCCGTGAGGGCGGCGGCGCCGAGCAGCAGACCGCTCGCCCGCAGGGCTTCCCCGGCGCCTGTCGCGGCGCCGGACAGGACGCCCGCGGTCAGCAGGCCGCACAGACCGAGCGCGGTGCCGGACACGGCGGCGGTCAGCCGTGGGCCCGGCCGCCGCGCGCGCAGTGCGGCCACCGTGTCCAGCGCGGCCGTCGCGAGCAGCGCGGCGGCCGTCGCGTGCGCCGACCGCGTGGCCGACGCCCAGAGGAACAGGGGGAGTTGGGCAAGGACGAGCGCGAGGAGGCCGGGCAGCGCGAGGCGCGGCAGCAGCCGGGCGTAGCCGGCCCAGGCGGCGCTCACGACGGCCAGCGCGACCGCGGCGTAGCGCAGGCCGTCCGTGCCGGGGATGGCCACCTGCCGCAGGGCGTAGGCGTCGAGGAGCAGCAGTACGAGGGCGAGGCATGCCACGACCTCCGCTGTCGCCGTCAGCGAGCGGCGCAGGAGCAGTACGGGGACGGCCGCGGCGGCCACCGTGAGGGCGCCCAGGACCGCGGAGCGGCCCGCGATGCCGAGGTGGCCCCAACTGATGACGGTGAAGGCGATCGCCGCGACCGCGAGCAGCAGGCCGCCCAGGGCGAGCAGCAGATGCTGCACCGTGCGCGGCGAGGCGTCGGGCACCGCAACCGGCCTGCCCCACGCGGGAGTCGGGGGTGACGGGACGGCCGGCCTCAGATGCGCCAGCAGTTGCGCGCGGCGCATGAGCAGCCGGCCGCGCTCGGCGTCCAGGCGCAGGATCGCGCGGTCGGTGTCGCGCAGTTCGTCGGCGGCCGGTCCCACCAGCACCGTCCCGCACCGGGGGCAGGCCGGGGCCGGCGCCGTCGGCGGTACGGGTGCGGGCAGGTACCAGCCGCAGCCGGGACAGCGGTCGGCGTGCGGGCGCTTCGGGTCCATGCGTCGGAGTGTGGGGCCGCGCCACGGTGCCCCGCCATGCGCGCGGCTACTCAGATGCGGCTTGAGTACGCACACTGGCTCCATGGACTGGAGCCGCTACCGCTTCCGCACCCTGTGGGAGTTGCCCGCGCCGCCCGAGACGGTCTACGGCCTCCTGGCGCGGCCGGATCAGTACCCGTCCTGGTGGCCGCAGATCCGCGAGGTGCGGCAGACCGGCGAGACCGTGGGCATGCTGCGTTTCCGCTCGGTCCTGCCGTACGACCTGCTGGTGACCGCGCGGCAGACCCGGCGGGACCCGTCGGCCCGGGTCCTGGAGGCGGCGATGAGCGGCGACCTGGAGGGCTGGGTGCGCTGGACGGTCGGCGCGGACGGGACGGGGGGCGGTACGCGCCTGCTGTTCGAGGAGGACGTGATCGTCAACAAGCCGCTGATGCGGCGGCTGGCCGTGCTGTGCCGGCCGCTGTTCCGGGCCAACCACGCGCTGATGATGCGGCGGGGCAGGCGCGGTCTCGCGGCCCGCCTGGACCGCGACACGGCAGACGGCGGCCAAGTGGTTTGAACGCAGTGCCCCGGGCCCTGTATGGTTCAGGACGTTCCCGGGCGATTAGCTCAGCGGGAGAGCACTTCGTTCACACCGAAGGGGTCACTGGTTCGATCCCAGTATCGCCCACGTACCACGGAAGGCCGGTCCTCAGGGACCGGCCTTCCGCCGTTGTGCGCGCGTTCTACGCCGCGGGCTCCTCCGGTGCGATGACCGGGGCCGAGGGGCGCAGCGGCCAGGCCGGGTCGACCCGCTCGTCCGTGCCGCTGCGGGCGAACCACGCCTGGAGCCCCCGTGCCTGGCCCGCGTGCCACAGGGCCTGACGGGCGTGCAGTTCGGCCGGCGGCATCGTGCCTATGCGTTCGGCGAAGCGCCGTCCCAGCTCGCGTACGAGGGCCATCGCGGCGAGCGCGTCCGCGGAGGCGTCGTGCGCGTCGGTCAGGGCCACCCCGTAGTGCGCGCACAGGTCGGTGAGCGTGCGGCGGCCCTTGCGGTACCGGTCGACGTACTTGTCCAGCACCCGCGGATCGATCACCCGCAGCGGCCCGCGCACCAGGTAGCCGTCCAGGGCCGTGCCGCGGTGCCGCCGCAACTCGCGGTCCAGCAGCGTGAGGTCGAAGGGCGCGTTCATCACCACCAGGGGCACGCCCGAGGCGGCCTGGTCGGCGAGCGCCCGCGCCATCTCCTCCATGACCGGCCCCGGCCGGCGGCCGTTGGCCTGCAAGTAGGCGTCGTCCAGCCCGTGCACCGCGCGGGCGCCCTCCGGCACCGGGACGCCGGGGTCGATCAGCCAGCCGGTCGTGCGCGGCGGCGCGTGCGGTGTGTCCTGCACCACCAGCGCGGCGGAGACCACACGGTCCCGCTCGACGTCCACGCCGGTGGTCTCGGTGTCGAAGGCGGCCAATGGGCCGTCGTACCAGTGCGGCATGGCGCACCCCCCGTACAAAGGTGACGAATTGACGGAACACTCACTCTCATGATTACCCGTGACCGGATGTCACCGAACCCGGCTCGTTTGCGACTTGACGCCGATGGGGATGGAAAGGGTGCGGGGAATCACCAGGAGTCCCGCGGCCCGGAGAGGCACGGAGAGCGATGGCGCTCGAGCAGCCCATACCGGGCGGGCTGCTGCCGGAGCGGATCGCGCCGCTGCGGGGCGGGCTCGCCACGACCAGTTGCATGGAAACCCTGCAGGTGGGATATCTGCACGCGGTCGCCGCGGCCGCGGGGTGTTCGCTCGCCCAGCCCTTTCCGGACAACGGGATCGACTGGCACATAAGTCACAGTTCGCGTGGCCACGGCATCGACGACGAGGTCACGATCAAGGTGCAGCTCAAGTGCACCTACCAGGTGGCACCGCGCCCGCCCGGGCCCACCTTCGCCTTCACGCTCGAGAACGAGCATCTGGTGAAGCTGGCCCGGTCCCCGGTGTCGGTGCACAAGATCCTGGTGGTGATGCTCGTGCCGCGCACCCAGGAGGAATGGCTGCGGGCCAGCCACGACCGGCTGGTACTGCGACACTGCTGTTACTGGACGAATCTCGCCGGCCATGCCGTGACCGGCAAGCGCAAGAGCACCGTGCGGATACCCACCGCGCGGATCTTCGACGACCGCGCCCTGTGCGAGATCATGACCCGGGTCGGGGCGGGAGGGAGGCCCTGATGAGCCGGCAGGCCGACGATGTACTCGTGCCGCCCGACCCCGAGCGGGTCGACTCCGGTGTGCTGACCGCCCTGCTGGCCCGCCACGGCTGGCAGTTGCGCGGCGGCACGCCCGGCCGCTACACGCGCTGGACGCCGCCCGGCGACGCCGGGGCCTCCGCCCGTATGAGCCTTCTGGTGCCCGACCGGCGGGGCGAAGCCCGTTACGCGGACCACGAGGAACTGCTCGGCGAGGCGCTGGACGCCCTCGCCCGTTGCGGTGTGCCCTCGGCGCGCGAGGTGCTGACCGCGCTCGCGGTGCCCGGGGACGAGATCCGCTGGCAGCGTTCGGTGCCGCTGATCGACGGTGCCGCCGTGACCTGGACCGCTGCGGAGCAGTTGCGCTCCGCCTCCCGGATCATGCTGATGGCCGCGGCCCGCGCCGAGCGGGACCGCTACGGCTACTTCGGCCAGCGGCACACCGGCCACGCCACCGCCTACCTGGAGCAGGTGCTCGTCGGCCCCGCACCCGCGGGGCACCAACTGACCGCGTACTCCCCGGTCCCGGACGGGCGGTCCGTCACCGCCACGCTGCTGCGCGCGCTGCAGGCCGCCCGGGACGCGGTGGACTACCAGCGCACGACCGGCGGCATGGAGGCCTTCGACGCCGCCGTCGGCCTGGGCGTCTGCCATGAGCTGGCCGATTCCCTGATCCGCCTGATCCGTGGGACCGAGGGCGTGGTCGTCACGCTCTCCTGGGCCCCGGGGGCCGGCCCACCCGCCGGATTCGCGGCCGTGCCCGAGCCGGTCGAGTTCTCCCCTGGCGACCTCCCCGCCCTGGAGGCCGCCAGCGAGCGTTATGTGCGGGAGGAACCGTCGGTGGACGTGAGCGTCACCGGGACGGTCACCCGGCTGCGCCGGCCGCGTCCCTCCGGCAGCGGCACGGTGCGGCTGCGGGTCCTGGCGGGGGCGGACGTCCGGCACATCCGCGCGCGTCTGGCGGAGGACGCGTACCGGATCGCCGCCCAGGCGCATCTGGTGGGGCTGCCGATCCGGCTGTCGGGCCGGCTGGAGACCCGTACCGGCTTCCGGCACCTGACGCATCCGACCGCCCTCACCCCGGTCCACGTCGACGAGGCCGACCGCGACCGGCTGCTGAAGGCGCTGCACGGCGGGGTCGACACCTTCGAGGACTCCTTCGGCGGGTGACCCGCCCTCGCGGGAGCAATCACTTCGCGGCGGACCCGCGGGGCTCGGTAGGATTCAGCGGTGCAGCTTCCGCTGCCGGCCCCATTGGGACATACGTCAGGAGAGACCGGTGTCAGACGTCCGTGTGACCATCAAACGCGATTCCGATGAGCGGGAAGATCGCGTGGTGACCACGGGCACGACGGCCGCCGATCTCTTCGAGGGCGATCGCACCGTCGTCGCCGCGCGCGTCGCGGGGCAGCTGAGGGACCTCGCGTACGAGATCGCCGACGGCGACGAGGTCGAGCCCGTGGAGATCGCCAGCGAGGACGGCCTCAACATCCTGCGCCACTCCACCGCGCACGTGATGGCGCAGGCCGTGCAGGAGCTCTTCCCGGAGGCGAAGCTCGGCATCGGCCCGCCCATCAAGGACGGCTTCTACTACGACTTCGACGTCGAGACGCCCTTCCACCCCGACGACCTCAAGCGCATCGAGAAGAAGATGCAGGAGATCGTGAAGCGGGGCCAGCGCTTCTCCCGCCGTGCCGTCAGCGACGACGCCGCCCGCGAGGAGCTGGCGGGCGAGCCGTACAAGCTGGAGCTGATCGGCCTCAAGGGGTCCGCCGCCGACGCGGCCGAGGGCGCCTCCGCCGAGGTCGGCGCCGGCGAGCTGACCATCTACGACAACCTGGACGCCAAGACCGGCGAGCTGTGCTGGAAGGACCTCTGCCGCGGTCCCCACCTGCCCACCACCCGGATCATCCCGGCGTTCAAGCTGATGCGCTCCGCCGCCGCCTACTGGCGCGGCAGCGAGAAGAACAAGCAGCTCCAGCGCATCTACGGCACCGCCTGGCCGTCCAGGGACGAGCTGAAGGAGTACCTGGACTTCCTCGTCGAGGCCGAGAAGCGCGACCACCGCAAGCTCGGCGCCGAGCTCGACCTGTTCTCCGTTCCGGAGCAGATCGGTTCGGGCCTCGCGGTCTTCCACCCCAGGGGCGGCATCATCCGCCGGGTCATGGAGGACTACTCGCGCCGCCGGCACGAGGAGGAGGGGTACGAGTTCGTCTACACCCCGCACGCCACCAAGGGGAAGCTGTTCGAGACCTCGGGCCACCTGGACTGGTACGCCGACGGCATGTACCCGCCCATGCAGCTGGACGAGGGCGTCGACTACTACCTCAAGCCGATGAACTGCCCGATGCACAACCTGATCTTCGACGCCCGCGGCCGGTCCTACCGTGAACTGCCGCTGCGGCTCTTCGAGTTCGGCACCGTGTACCGGTACGAGAAGTCGGGCGTCGTGCACGGTCTCACCCGCGCCCGCGGCTTCACGCAGGACGACGCGCACATCTACTGCACCCGTGAGCAGATGGCCGAGGAGCTCGACAAGACGCTCACCTTCGTCCTCAACCTGCTGCGCGACTACGGCCTGACCGACTTCTACCTGGAGCTGTCCACCAAGGACCCGGTGAAGTACGTCGGTTCGGACGAGACCTGGGAGGAGGCCACCGAGGTCCTGCGCCAGGTGGCCGAGAAGCAGGGACTCCCGCTCGTCCCCGACCCGGGCGGCGCCGCCTTCTACGGCCCGAAGATCTCCGTCCAGACCAAGGACGCCATCGGCCGCACCTGGCAGATGTCGACCATCCAGCTGGACTTCAACCTGCCCGAGCGCTTCGACCTGGAGTACACGGCCGCCGACGGTTCCAAGCAGCGGCCGGTCATGATCCACCGTGCGCTCTTCGGTTCGATCGAGCGCTTCTTCGCGGTGCTGCTCGAGCACTACGCGGGTGCGTTCCCGGCGTGGCTGGCCCCCGTGCAGGCGGTCGGCATCCCGATCGGCGACGCCCATGTGTCGTACCTGGAGGACTTCGCCGCCGAGGCGAAGAAGAAGGGCCTGCGGGTCGAGGTGGACGGCTCGGCGGACCGCATGCAGAAGAAGATCCGCAACGCCCAGAAGAGCAAGGTGCCCTTCATGGTCATCGTCGGTGACGAGGACATGGCCGCGGGCACGGTCTCCTTCCGCTACCGCGACGGCTCGCAGAAGAACGGCATCCCGCGCGACGAGGCCCTCGCCGAGATCGCCAAGGCCGTCGAGGACCGCGTCCAGGTCTGACGCGCCCGCACGGTGTGACAAGGGCCCCCGGGAGGACTATCCGTCCCCCGGGGGCCCTTGTGCCTCCTGGTGTCCGTCCTGGCCGCGCTCCTCGGGACGGCGGAAGCTCTTGGTCAGCCAGGACGCGAAGGAGGCGACGACCGCCCCGATCAGGACGACGCCCAGGAACATCACGCCGGCCCCGATCAGCCGCCCTCTGGCGGTGACGGGCACCACGTCGCCGTAGCCGGTCGTGGTCACGGCGGAACAGGCCCACCACACCGCGTCGCCGTAGGTGCGGATGGAGGCGCCGGGCGCGTGCCGCTCGATCGCGTACACCTGGAGGCTCGACGCGAAGCCCAGTAGCAGCGTGGTGAGCCCGGCGTAGGACATCACGCGAGCCTCCAGGGTGAGCCGGGGACGCTCCTGGCGGCTCTGCACGCTGGAGTAGTTCTGCAGGATGCGCAGGGGGCGCAGCAGGGGCATGACCACGACCACCAGGTCCAGCCAGCGGCGGCGCACGTACGACCAGCGATGGGGCGCCACCGCCACCCGCAGCAGATAGTCGGCGACGAAGAAGGCCCAGGTCACGAAGGTGATCAGGAGCAACAGGTCACGCACGGCACGTGGCAGGTCGTGGGCCAGTACGCGCACGGCATAAGTGACGAGGAACACCAGGGACGCCAGGGAGAGCGGCACGCTCCCGCGGCGCTCCCACTCCCGCAGCCGCCGCTCGTCTTGCAAGGGCATGGGGCCAGCATCCTGCGCTGCGCGGGGGAGTGCCCCCGGCGACACGCTGAGCGGCGCCGACGCCATATGCTGCAAGGCATGACGAGTGAGCCGGAACTGCAGAACGGAGTGGGGACGCAGGACGCGTTCCAGCGCCTGTGGACGCCGCACCGCATGGCGTACATCCAGGGCGAGAACAAGCCGACCGGCCCCGGGGCCGGGGACGGCTGTCCCTTCTGCGCGATTCCGGAGATGAGCGACGAGGACGGGCTGGTCATCGCCCGTGGCGGCGTCGTGTACGCGGTCCTCAACCTCTACCCGTACAACGGCGGCCACCTGATGGTGGTCCCGTACCGCCATGTCGCCGACTACACCGACCTCGACCTGGCGGAGACCGCCGAACTGGCGGACTTCACCAAGCGGGCCATGGTCGCCCTGCGGTCGGCCTCGGGCGCCCACGGCTTCAACATCGGCATGAACCAGGGCACCGTGGCCGGTGCCGGGATCGCCGCGCACCTGCATCAGCACGTGGTGCCCCGCTGGGGCGGCGACACCAACTTCATGCCGGTGGTCGGGCACACCAAGGTGCTGCCGCAGCTTCTCGCGGACACCCGCAAGATGCTCGCGGACGCCTGGCCCACCGGCTGACCCCGTAGCTCCGGCCGCTCCCCACCGCCGGAGGCGGCGTCAGTAGACGTCGGCCTCGGACGGGGTGGCGCTCTGCACCGAGGTGCTCAGGAAGAGCGAGCGGTCGGTGAACTTCGCGGTGTCCACGCCGTTCTCCTTCATGACCTCGATGGCGGCGGAGTGGACCGCGCGCAGCACCGGGGTCGCCGCACGCAGGGCGTCGTCGGCCATGAAGCGGTGCGTCCAGGGCGCCGAGGCCCAGGTGTGCCGCAGCCCGAAGGGCTCGGGAAGGACGATCTTGCCGCCCAGGTACTCCAGCACCTGGGGGAAGCGGGACAGCGGCGCACGGGCGGCGAGCCGCACCACCTCGTCGCTCTCGACGAGCGGCATGGCGACGGTCCTGGTCTCCCAGAACTTCACCGGGTGGCTGATCTTCTTCTCCTTGGGGTCGGGCGCCGAGGTGAAGAGCGAGTGCACGGGGCCCAGGGCGTGGCCGGTGACCTCGACGCGCAGCGTGCTCGCCAGGACGGTCACGGTGACCAGCAGGGTTATCACCAGATGCCCGTCCCACAGGACGAACTGGATCCCGAGGTAGTGGCGGTTGCCCTTGCCGAACTGCTGCTCGTTGCAGATCCGCTGTATCTCGAAGTCCCTGACGGTGTAGCCCTCGACGTTCGCCCCGGTGGGCCGGGCGACCTTCTTGGCGCCCTCGCCGATCGGCGCGACGACCCAGTGGCGTATGACGGGCTTGGGGAAGCCGCCGGTGTGCAGCGGGCCGCGCTCCAGCTCGCGCAGCCGGCCGTGCACCGCCTTGATGACGTCCCAGCTGCGGAACGGGTGGATCTCGGCGAGCCCTTCCCGCGGGGTCAGCTCCTCGGCCATCTGCCAGCCGCCCCAGCGGGTGCCCATGCCGAGTATGCCCTTGGGGCCGGCGTAGAAGACCACGTTGCTCTGCTGCTCGGCGGAGAGCTTCGCCAGGCTCTGGCGGAGCTGCTCGGCCCGGGTCTCGTTGGGGTTGCGGGGCACGGCCTCGGGGATCTTGGCGCCCACGCCGCTGCCGGAGACCAGTCCGGCCCAGCGGTCCCGCAGGTCCTTGGCGGTGCGCTCGCAGATCCGCTTCGCCCAGAACCAGCCGAGGACCGGCGCGACCATCATCACGCGCAGATACTGCGACCAGAGGCCGGTCAGCGGCGGGTTGATGACGAAGAGAACGGCGAAGAAGCCGACCACCAGCAGCACGACGGAGCCCAGCAGCCCGGTGCGCGAACCCTCGGCCTTCTTTATGGTGCTGCGCAGCTGGAACGCGCCCAGCCAGAGCAGGACGCCCGGCAGGAAGACCAGCCCGAAGGCGACCATGATGCCGGTGAGCCGGTTGTCCCGCTCCTGCCGGATGCGATTGGCGGCCAGGCAGTGCTCGACGACGGTCTGCGGCTCGGCACCGAAGGACTGCACCAGTTCGTTGCGCGCGGCGCCGAGCATCCGGTTCTGCACGGCGCGGGCGAAGGCCTCGCCCAAGTTGGCCTGGAGCAGCGAGAGTTTGGGAGGGGTGACGACAGTCATGCCGGCGTCCGCCTCGGACAGGGCGCCCAGCGTGCTGTCCCGGTAGGCGGCCGAGGCCAGCGCCTGGGTGGCCGCGGTCTGCCCGTCGGCGCCGCTCAACGGGATCTGTGCGCCCGGGCTCAGGAAGTCGTAACTGTTGGTCACTAGCGCCCCCTCCTCGTGCCGTCCGCGCAGGCGAAAGCCCGTCCGGCCCACTCCCCGGCCCATTCCCCGGTCGCAGCCGCGGCATTCCTCCCGGGCTGCCCACACAGCGTATACGGGGTGTGTGACCTGCGTCATGGGCCCGACGGAACTTGATCGTTCCGCCGGGCCCACGACTGGTGCCGTCCTGGGGCTACTTGCCGCCCGCCTCCTGGAGGTGCTGCTCTCTCAACTGGGTGGCCAGTTGCGGGGGCATGGGTTCGTGCCGGGCATGACTGCGCTCGTAGCGGCCCATTCCATGCGAGAGCGAACGCAGATCGACCGCATAACGACCGATCTCGATCTCCGGTACCTCGGCCCGCACGAGGGTGCGGCCCTGCCCGACGGGTTCGGTGCCCAGCACCCGGCCCCGGCGGCCGGACAGGTCGCTCATGACCGGCCCGACGTACTCGTCGGGCACCATCACCTGGACCTCGCTCACCGGCTCCAGAAGGTGGATGCGGCACTGCGACGCCGCCTCGCGCAACGCGAGCGCGCCCGCGGTCTGGAAGGCGGCGTCGGAGGAGTCCACCGAGTGCGCCTTGCCGTCGACGAGCGTGATCCGGATGTCCTCGACGGGGAAGCCCAGCGCCACGCCCCGCGCGGCCTGCGCCCGCACGCCCTTCTCCACCGACGGGATGAACTGCCGTGGCACCGCGCCCCCGACGACCTTGTCGACGAACTCGATGCCGGAACCGACCGGCAGCGGTTCGACCTCGATGTCGCAGATCGCGTACTGGCCGTGCCCGCCGGACTGTTTGACGTGCCGTCCGCGCGCCGTGACCTTCTCGCCGAAGGTCTCGCGGAGAGCCACCTTGTGCGGGATCGAGTCCACCTGGACCCCGTACCGGGTGCGCAGCCGCTCCAGCGCGACATCGACGTGGGCCTCGCCCAGGCACCACAGGACGACCTGGTTGGTGTCCGGGTTCTGCTCCAGCCGCATCGTCGGATCCTCGGCGACCAGCCGGGACAGGCCCACGGACAGCTTGTCCTCGTCGGCCTTGCTGTGCGCCTGGATGGCGACCGGCAGCAGCGGGTCGGGCATCAGCCACGGCTCCATCAGCAGCGGGTCGTCCTTCGCGGAGAGCGTGTCGCCGGTCTCCGCCCGGGTCAGCTTCGCCACGCACGCCAGATCGCCCGCGACGCAGTGCGGCACCGGCCGCTGCTGCTTGCCGAAGGGCGAGGTCAGCGCGCCGATCCGCTCGTCCACGTCGTGGTCCTCGTGGCCCCGGTCCTCCAGCCCGTGCCCGGAGACATGGACCGTCTCGTCGGGGCGCAGGGTGCCGGAGAAGACCCGCACGAGGCTGATCCGCCCCACGTACGGGTCGGAGTAGGTCTTGACCACCTCGGCGGCCAGCGGCCCGTGCGGGTCGCAGGTCAGCTGGTCGTGCGGCGTGCCCTGCGGGGTGCTGACCCGCGGGACCTCGCGTTCCGGCGGTGTCGGGAAGCCGCCCGTGATGAGCTCGAGCAGTTCCACGGTGCCGATGCCCTGCTTGCAGCCCTCCGCCGCGGGAGCGGCGGCGAGCACCGGGTGGAAGGAGCCGCGGGCCACGGCGCGTTCGAGGTCCTGGACCAGGGTCTTGAGGTCCAGTTCCTCGCCGCCGAGGTAGCGGTCCATGAGGGTCTCGTCCTCGCTCTCGGCGATGATCCCCTCGATGAGGCGGCCGCGTGCCTCGTCGATCACCGGGACGTCGTCGGGGGCGGGGGTGCCCTCCTCGCGGTCGCCCGAGCAGTAGTCGTAGATCCGCTGTGCCAGCAGCCCGATCAGGCCCGTCACGGGCCGGTGCCCGTCGGTGCCCGGGGTCACCGGGCCGTGCAGCGGCAGGTACAGCGGCAGCACCGACTCGGGGGAGTCGCCGCCGAAGACCTCGCGGCAGGTCTCGGTCATCTCCTCGAAGGAGGCGCGTGCCGACTCCAGGTGGGTGATGACCACCGCGCGCGGCATGCCGACGGCCGCGCACTCGTCCCAGACCATGCGGGTCGCGCCGTCCACGCCGTCGGCGGCCGAGACGACGAACAGGGCCGCGTCCGCCGCGCGCAGACCGGCCCTGAGCTCACCCACGAAGTCGGCATAGCCGGGGGTGTCGAGCAGATTGATCTTGATTCCGTCCCATTCGACCGGGACGAGCGACAACTGCACCGAGCGCTGCTGGCGGTGCTCGATCTCGTCGTGGTCGGAGACCGTGCCGCCGTCGGCGACGTGCCCGGCGCGGTTCACCGACCCTGTGGCCAGGGCCAGCGCCTCGACCAGTGTCGTCTTCCCGGAGCCACTGTGGCCGACCAGCACCACGTTGCGTACATCGGCGGGCCGGTCGGCCGCCGATGCCCTTCCGGCGGCTCCTGGGCCTGCGTCTCTCCTGTCACCCATGTGCCTCGCCTCCCGGTCCGTCACGGCATGGGGACTGCGCGCCACGGGAGACCACCCGACCAGGGCGGCCTCGGCGGCGCCTGCGGTAATTCGACCTTCCCACGCGCGTCACGGTGCGTCCATACGTCGTACGTGTGCCGGCAGGACGGGAGCCCGGCGCATCCCGAACATCCCCTCTGGCTACGATGGGCCAGCCGGGCGGCCGCCGGAGCCGCGCCGGGCACCACCGACCTCCGGGAAGGCCATGCTGAACAAGTACGCGCGTGCATTCTTCACGCGTGTCCTCACACCGTTCGCCGCGTTTCTGCTGCGCCTGGGCGTCAGCCCGGACACGGTCACGCTGATCGGCACCGGAGGCGTGGTCGCGGGAGCGCTGGTCTTCTACCCCAGGGGCGAGTTCTTCTGGGGCACGGTCGTGATCACGCTCTTCGTCTTCTCCGACCTGGTGGACGGCAACATGGCCCGCCAGGCCGGCGTCTCCAGCCGGTGGGGCGCGTTCCTCGACTCCACGCTCGACCGGGTCGCCGACGCGGCCATCTTCGGCGGACTCGCCCTCTGGTACGCCGGGGGCGGGAACGATCTCGTGCTGTGCGCCGTGACGATCTTCTGCCTCGCCAGCGGCCAGGTGGTCTCGTACACCAAGGCGCGGGGCGAGAGCATCGGCCTCCCGGTCGCCGTCAACGGGCTCGTCGAGCGCGCCGAGCGCCTGGTGATCTCGCTGGTGGCCTGCGGCTTCGCCGGGCTGCACAAGTTCGGGGTGCCGGGTATCCAGTGGCTGCTGCCGATCGCGCTGTGGATCGTGGCCGTCGGCAGCCTGGTCACACTGGTGCAGCGGGTGATCACCGTGCGCCGGGAGGCCTTCGAGGCCGACGCCGCGGCGCACGAGGGAAGCGGGGCGGTGTGAAGGACCGGCTGACCGACGCGCTGTACGGACTGGGCTGGGGCGCGGTCAAGCGGCTCCCCGAGCCGGTCGCCAACCGCTTGGGGCGCGCGGTGGCCGACCTGGCCTGGAGCCGGCGCGGCAAGGGCGTGACCCGGCTGGAGGGCAACCTCGCGCGCGTCGTGCCGGACGCCGACGAGGCCCGCCTGCGCGAGCTGTCCAAGGCCGGCATGCGCTCCTACCTGCGCTACTGGATGGAGTCCTTCCGGCTGCCCTCGTGGAGCGCCGAACGCGTCCGCGAGGGTTTCGCCCCCGAGGGCCTGCACCACCTGGTGGACGGCCTGGCCTCCGGCCGCGGCGTCGTCCTCGCCCTGCCGCACATGGCCAACTGGGACCTGGCCGGCGCATGGGTCACCACCAGGCTCGGCGTGCCCTTCACCACGGTCGCCGAGCGGCTCGAGCCCGAGACGCTGTACGACCGCTTCGTCGCCTACCGCGAGGGCCTGGGCATGGAGGTGCTGCCGCACACCGGCGGAGCCGCCTTCGGCACCCTGGCGCGGCGGCTGCGCGACGGCGGGCTGGTCTGCCTGGTGGCCGACCGCGACCTGTCCGCCTCCGGCGTTCCGGTGGACTTCTTCGGCGCCCGTGCCCGCATGCCGGCCGGGCCGGCGCTGCTCGCCGTGCAGACCGGCGCGCTCCTGCTGCCGGTCACCCTCTGGTACGACGCGTCGCGGACCCTCAAGGGATGTCTCCACCCGCCCGTGGAGGTCCCCGGGAGCGGCACGCGCACCGAGAAGACCGCCGCCATGACGCAGCGGCTCGCGGACGTCTTCGCCGCCGGGATCGCCGAGCACCCCGAGGACTGGCACATGCTGCAGCGGCTGTGGCTCGAGGACCTCGAACCCCGTCCGGAGCCGGCCGGCACGTCCGTGCCCGGCCGACCCGGGGACTCCGTCGCGGCGTCCCCTCCGGTGTCCGGCACCGCCTCCGACCGCTCCGGAACGGAGAAATCTTGAGGATCGGGATCGTCAGCCCGTACTCCTGGGACGTCCCCGGAGGCGTCCAGTTCCACATCCGCGACCTCGCCGAGCACCTGATCGCGCTCGGCCACGAGGTCTCCGTCCTGGCGCCCGCGGACGACGACACTCCGCTGCCGCCGTACGTCGTGTCCTCCGGCCGGGCCGTCCCCGTCCCGTACAACGGCTCCGTGGCCCGCCTCAACTTCGGCTTCCTGTCGGCCGCCCGGGTGCGGCGCTGGCTGCACGAGGGCGCCTTCGACGTCATCCACGTCCACGAGCCCTCCTCGCCCTCACTGGGGCTGCTCACGTGCTGGGCCGCGCAGGGGCCGATCGTCGCCACCTTCCACACCTCGAACCCGCGCTCGCGGGCGATGATCGCCGCGTACCCGATCCTGCAGGCCGCCCTGGAGAAGATCAGCGCCCGCATCGCGGTCAGCGAGTACGCGCGGCGCACCCTGGTCGAGCACCTGGGCGGGGACGCCGTGGTCATCCCCAACGGTGTCGACGTGCGCTTCTTCGCCGAAGCGGAGCCCAAGTCCGAGTGGCAGGGCGGAGGTTTCCCCGGCGAAGCCAGGGGGCACACGATCGGCTTCATCGGGCGCATCGACGAGCCCCGCAAGGGGCTGCCCGTGCTCATGAAGGCCCTTCCCCGGATCCTCGCGGAGCTCCCGGGGACCCGGCTGCTGGTGGCCGGGCGCGGCGACGAGGTGGAGGCCGTGGAGCATCTGCCGGCGGACCTGCGCTCGCGCGTGGAGTTCCTCGGCATGGTCAGCGACGAGGACAAGGCGCGGTTGCTGCGCAGCGTCGACCTGTACATCGCGCCGAACACCGGCGGCGAGAGCTTCGGGATCATCCTGGTCGAGGCGATGTCGGCGGGCGCCCCGGTGCTCGCCAGCGACCTGGACGCCTTCCGCCAGGTGCTCGACGGGGGAGCGGCGGGCGAGGTCTTCCGCAACGAGGACCCGCAGGCCCTCGCGGCGGCGGCGGTACGGCTGCTGGGCGACCCCGAGCGCCGGGCGCAACTGCGCGAACGGGGCTCGCGGCACGTGCGGCGCTTCGACTGGTCGCGGGTGGCCTCGGACATCCTGGCGGTCTACGAGACGGTCGCCGCGGGCGCGGCGGCGGTGGCCGCCGACGAGCGCGTCGGGCTGCGCGCCCGGTTCGGCTTCGCCCGCGACTGAGCCGCCGCAAGGGTGACGGTCCGCCGCCCGGCGGGCCGCCCCCGGCGCACCGGTAGCCTTGCCGCCCGTGACCACCATCATCTGGGTGGCCGTGGCGGTTGTCGCCATCGGCCTCTATCTGAGCTGGACCGCGGGCCGGCTGGACCGGCTGCACGCGCGCATCGACGCGGCCCGCGCCGCGCTGGACGCACAGTTGCTGCGCAGGGCCTCGGTGGCCCAGGAGCTCGCGACGGCGGGCGTACTGGACCCGGCCGCCAGCATCGTGCTCTACGAGGCCGCGCACTCGGCCCGGCAGGCGGAGGATGAACAGCGCGAGGTGGCCGAGAGCGAGCTGAGCCAGGCGCTGCGGGCGGTGTTCGCCGAGGCCGACGCTGTCGACGCCGTGCGGCAGGCGCCCGGCGGCGAGGACGCCGCCCGTGAGCTCACCCAGGCCGTGCGCCGGGTGCCGATGGCCCGCCGCTTCCACAACGACGCCGTGCGCGCCGCCAGGGCGCTGCGTGCGCACCGCAAGGTGCGTTGGTTCCGGCTGGCCGGGCACGCGGCCCGGCCCGTGACCTTCGAAATGGACGACGAGCCTCCGGCCGTCCTCACCGCGGACGGCGCGGCAGGCCACTGAGGCGCGATTGGCCCTTTTCCGGTCCACTTCGCGCGGTCCACCATGGGATACAGGGCAACAACTCAGTGTTTTTCCGCTTCGCGTCTCCAGTTCCTCGTTCCTTGGCCTCGCGTCCCGGAATCCGCTGACTGCCGCCACCACCCAGAAGTCCCGTCGCCGAGTGAGGTCACCGTGTCCAGCACGCTTCCCAGCACCCCCCAGTCCCCTGAGACCGGCACCGCGCGCGTCAAGCGCGGCATGGCCGAGCAGCTCAAGGGCGGCGTGATCATGGACGTCGTCACCCCGGACCAGGCGAAGATCGCCGAGGACGCCGGCGCGGTGGCCGTCATGGCCCTGGAGCGGGTCCCGGCCGACATCCGCAAGGACGGCGGCGTGGCGCGCATGTCCGACCCGGACATGATCGAGGGAATCATCGAGGCCGTCTCGATCCCCGTGATGGCCAAGTCCCGCATCGGCCACTTCGTCGAGGCCCAGGTCCTGCAGTCGCTGGGCGTCGACTACATCGACGAGTCCGAGGTCCTCACCCCGGCCGACGAGGTCAACCACTCCGACAAGTGGGCATTCACCACCCCCTTCGTCTGCGGTGCCACCAACCTGGGCGAGGCCCTGCGCCGGATCGCCGAGGGCGCGGCCATGATCCGCTCCAAGGGCGAGGCCGGCACCGGCAACGTCGTCGAGGCCGTCCGCCACCTGCGCCAGATCAAGAACGAGATCGCCCGCCTGCGCGGCTACGACAACAACGAGCTGTACGCCGCCGCCAAGGAGCTGCGCGCCCCCTACGAGCTGGTCAAGGAGGTCGCCGAGCTCGGCAAGCTGCCGGTCGTGCTGTTCTCCGCGGGCGGTGTGGCCACCCCGGCCGACGCCGCGCTGATGCGGCAGCTCGGCGCCGAGGGCGTCTTCGTCGGTTCCGGCATCTTCAAGTCCGGCGACCCGGCCAAGCGTGCCGCCGCGATCGTGAAGGCCACCACCTTCTACGACGACCCGAAGATCATCGCGGACGCCTCCCGCAACCTGGGTGAGGCCATGGTCGGCATCAACTGCGACACCCTCCCCGAGACCGAGCGTTACGCCAACCGCGGCTGGTGAGCACCCCGCGACGGGCGGGCCGGTGACGGCCTGCCCGTCGGCCGTGCCCGCCCCAGACGTCCGGAAGGTCCCACCCGTGTCATCCCTGTCGCCCCTGTCCGTCAGTACCCCCACCATCGGCGTCCTCGCCCTCCAGGGTGATGTCCGTGAGCACCTTGTCGCGCTCGCCGAGGCCGACGCCCTCGCCCGCCCGGTGCGCCGGCCCGAGGAACTCGCCGAGATCGACGGCCTGGTGATTCCCGGCGGCGAGTCGACCACCATGTCCAAGCTGGCCGTGCTCTTCGGGATGATGCAGCCGCTGCGCGACCGCATCCGCGAGGGCCTGCCCGTCTACGGCAGCTGCGCCGGCATGATCATGCTCGCCGACAAGATCCTGGACGGGCGGGACGACCAGGAGACCTTCGGCGG
This sequence comes from Streptomyces sp. RLA123, assembly GCF_056270165.1. Lineage (NCBI taxonomy): Bacteria > Bacillati > Actinomycetota > Actinomycetes > Kitasatosporales > Streptomycetaceae > Streptomyces > Streptomyces sp. RLA123. The sequence goes on from NZ_JBWDOR010000003.1 coordinate 6,439,649, forward strand.
GATCGACATGACCGTGCGGCGCAACGCCTTCGGACGGCAGAACGAGTCCTTCGAGACCGCGGTCGAGGTCGAGGGCGTCGACGGCGGCCCGGTGGAGGGCGTCTTCATCCGCGCCCCCTGGGTCGAGTCGACCGGCAGCGGGGTCGCCACGCTGGCCCGGCTCGACGACGGCACCGTCGTCGCCGTGCGCCAGGGAAGCCTGCTGGCCACCTCGTTCCATCCCGAACTGACCGGGGACCACCGGGTGCACCGGTACTTCGTCGACATGGTGCGCGCCGCCGCGTGACACGATCCCGGTAGGATCGCAGTGTTCGTGAAGCAATCGGTGACGTGAAGGAGACAGGCTGATGTCCGGCCACTCTAAATGGGCTACGACGAAGCACAAGAAGGCCGTGGTTGACGCCAAGCGCGGCAAGCTCTTCGCGAAGCTGATCAAGAACATCGAAGTCGCGGCACGCGCCGGCGGTGCCGACATCTCCGGCAACCCGACCCTTTTCGACGCCATCCAGAAGGCGAAGAAGAGCTCGGTGCCCAACAAGAACATCGACAGCGCGGTCAAGCGCGGTGCCGGTCTCGAGGCGGGCGGTGCCGACTACGAGACGATCATGTACGAGGGCTACGGCCCGAACGGTGTCGCGGTGCTCATCGAGTGCCTCACCGACAACCGCAACCGTGCCGCCTCCGACGTCCGCGTCGCGATGACCCGCAACGGCGGCTCCATGGCCGACCCGGGCTCGGTGTCGTACCTGTTCCACCGCAAGGGCGTGGTGATCGTCCCCAAGGCCGAACTCTCCGAGGACGACGTGCTCGGCGCGGTCCTGGAGGCGGGCGCCGAGGAGGTCAACGACCTCGGTGAGTCCTTCGAGGTGCTGAGCGAGGCCACCGACCTCGTCGCGGTCCGCTCCGCGCTGCAGGAGGCGGGTATCGACTACGACTCCGCGGAGGCCAACTTCGTCCCCACCATGCAGGTGGATCTGGACGAGGAGGGCGCCCGGAAGATCTTCAAGCTCATCGACGCGCTCGAGGACAGCGACGACGTGCAGAACGTCTTCGCCAACTTCGATGTCTCCGACGAGATCATGGAGAAGGTCGACGCCTGAGGCTTCCCGGCGCACACGGCTCGGGCGGCGGCCCGGTGGGGACACACCCCCACCGGGCCGCCGTCGTTGTCGGTGCCACCCGATAACCTCCAGGAACGGCTGAACAGCTGACCGAAGGAGGGAGGGGCGCGGTGCGTGTGCTCGGCGTGGACCCGGGACTGACCCGGTGCGGCATCGGCGTGGTGGACGGCGCCCCAGGAACACCCCTGCGGATGGCCGGAGTCGGGGTGGTCCGCACCCCCGCGGACGCGGACATCGGCGAGCGCCTCGTCCTCGTCGAACGCGGCATCGAGGCCTGGCTGGACGAGTACCGGCCCCAAGCGGTCGCCGTGGAACGGGTCTTCAGCCAGCACAACGTCCGCACCGTGATGGGCACGGCGCAGGCGAGCGCGGTCGCCATCCTGTGCGCCTCGCGCCGCGGCCTGCCGGTGCACCTGCACACCCCCAGCGAGGTCAAGGCCGCCGTCACCGGCAGCGGCCGGGCCGACAAGTCCCAGGTGGGCGCCATGGTCACCCGGCTGCTGCGGCTGGACGCCCCGCCCAAGCCCGCGGACGCCGCCGACGCGCTGGCCTTGGCCATCTGTCACATCTGGCGCGGCACCGCGACCAACCGCCTCCAGCAGGCGCACGCGGCCGCCCGAGCACGAATCCAGGAGCGCACGTCATGATCGCCTTCGTCAGCGGGCCCGTCGCGGCCCTCGCCCCCGACACCGCGGTGATCGAGGTCGGCGGGATCGGCATGTCCGTGCAGTGCGCCCCGGGCACCCTGGCGGCGCTCCGGCTGGGCGAGCCGGCCCGGCTGGCCACCTCCCTCGTCGTCCGCGAGGACTCCCTCACGCTCTACGGCTTCGCCGACGACGACGAACGCCAGGTCTTCGAACTGCTGCAGACCGCCAGCGGGGTCGGCCCCCGGCTGGCCCAGGCGATGCTGGCCGTGCACACCCCCGACGCCCTGCGCGCCGCCGTCGCCACGGGCGACGAGAAGTCCCTCACCGCGGTGCCCGGCATCGGGAAGAAGGGCGCGCAGCGCCTGCTGCTGGAGCTCAAGGACCGCCTCGGCTCCCCCGTGGGCAGCCCGGCCGGCCGGCCCGCAGCGGCCGCAGGTCCCGCCTCGTGGCGCGAGCAGCTGCACACCGCGCTCATCGGCCTCGGCTACCAGCCCCGGGAGGCCGAGGAGGCCGTCGCTGCGGTCGCCCCGCAGGCCGAGGCGACTGCCGAGCCGCACGTCGGCGCGCTGCTGCGGGCCGCCCTGCAGACCCTGAACCGGACCCGCTGACCCTCCCCGCCCCGCTGACCGCAGTCCGCTGACCGTAAGGCGCACCGAAGTGAACTGGGACGACGAGTCCGTACCGACCACCGCCGACCGACTTGTCGGCGGCGCCGCCGACGGCGAGGACCAGGCCGTCGAAGCAGCACTGCGGCCCAAGGCGCTGGAGGAGTTCGTCGGCCAGGAAAGGGTCCGCGAACAACTGGACCTGGTCCTCAAGGCCGCCCGCCAGCGTGGCGGCACCGCGGACCATGTGCTGCTCTCCGGCGCGCCCGGGCTCGGCAAGACCACGCTGTCGATGATCATCGCGGCCGAGATGGGCGCTCCCATCCGCATCACCTCCGGCCCCGCGATCCAGCACGCGGGCGACCTGGCCGCGATCCTGTCCTCCCTCGCCGAGGGGGAGGTGCTCTTCCTCGACGAGATCCACCGCATGTCCCGGCCCGCCGAAGAGATGCTCTACATGGCGATGGAGGACTTCCGCGTCGACGTCATCGTCGGCAAGGGGCCCGGTGCCACCGCCATTCCCCTGGAACTGCCCCCGTTCACCCTGGTCGGCGCCACCACCCGGGCCGGGCTGCTGCCCCCGCCCCTGCGCGACCGCTTCGGATTCACCGGGCACATGGAGTTCTACGCCCCGGCCGAACTGGAGCGCGTCATCCACCGCTCCGCCCGGCTTCTCGACGTCGACATCGAGGTGGAAGGCGCCGCCGAGATCGCCGGCCGGTCCCGCGGCACCCCGCGCATCGCCAACCGACTCCTGCGCCGCGTCCGCGACTTCGCCCAGGTCAAGGCCGACGGCCGGATCACCCGGGAGATCGCCACGCGCGCCCTGGATGTCTACGAGGTCGACGGCCGCGGCCTGGACCGCCTGGACCGGGCCGTTCTGCAGGCCCTGCTGAAGCTCTTCGGCGGCGGGCCCGTGGGGCTGTCGACACTGGCGGTGGCTGTGGGGGAGGAGCGCGAAACGGTGGAGGAGGTGGCCGAGCCGTTCCTGGTGCGCGAGGGATTGTTGGCGCGTACACCGCGCGGCCGCGTGGCCACTCGCGCCGCGTGGGCACACCTTGGACTCGTGCCTCCGCAGGGCGCCGGACCCGGGCAAGACGGGCTGTTCGGCCCTTGACGGCGGGGAGACTCGCCGCCGCAGGAACCACGGTGTAATGCTTGGCGTTGTTCCAGCGGCGAACGAACGCTTAGACTCCGCCGACGTCGTCCTCCGGAACGACGACCCAATCCCGTAGACGAGGCCACCGCGGCCATGCGAAGGACCCTCCTGACACCATGAACATCATCCAGATTCTGCCTTTCGTTCTGATCATCGGTGTCATGCTGCTGATGACCCGCTCCGCCAAGAACAAGCAGCGCCAGGCCACGAACATGCGTGACCAGATGGCGCCGGGTGCGGGCATCCGCACCATCGGCGGTATGTACGCGGTCGTCAAGGAGGTCAACGAGGACACGGTGCTGCTCGAGCTGGCCGACGGCGTGCACGCGCACTTCGCGAAGAACGCCATCGCCGCCGTGCTGGACCAGGCCGAGTACGACCGCGTCGTCCACGGCATCGAGCCGGAGCCCGAGCCGGAGTTCGAGGCCACCGACGCCGAGCACGGCGACGACTCCGCCGAGGACGAGGACCGCGTCGACCTCGCCAAGTCCACGGACGAGGCCACGGCACAAGACGCCCCCAAGACGGACGGCTCCGACTCCAAGTAACGCCGCCGCCCCGGGACGACACCTGGGGCAGGTACGTTTCACGCGTCGGCACGTCCGTACAACACATCGTGCCGCCCTGCTGCGCGCGCAGGTCCGCAGGGCGGTTGGACAGGGAGAATCGAGAAGGTGGCAGCACCGAAGAGGGGCCGCAAGCCCTCGGGGAGCCAGGGATACCCCGGGCGGGCGCTGGCAGTGATCCTGCTGGCCATCGTGGCGCTCACGGGAGGGATGTTCCTCTCCGGCCACACGACGCCGCGGCTGGGCATCGACCTCGCCGGCGGCACGAGCATCACGTTGACGGCCAAGAGCGATCAGACCAACGCGATCAACAAGACCAACATGGACACCGCCGTCGGCATCATCGAGCGGCGTGTCAACGGTCTCGGTGTGTCCGAGGCCGAGGTCCAGACGCAGGGCGATCGCAACATCATCGTCAACATCCCCAAGGGCACGAACGCGGATCAGGCGGAGAAGCAGGTGGGCACCACCGCCCAGCTGTTCTTCCGGCCCGTGCTCGCCGAGGTGGCCGGCACCCCGCCCGTCTCGCCCTCCCCCTCGTCCAGCCCCTCGGGCAAGGCGTCGTCCCCGGCCTCGCCTTCCTCGACGGCCACGACCGGGGCGGTGAACTCGCCGTCCTCGAGCCCCTCGACGCAGGGCCGCGCCGTCACCGACGCGCTGAAGTCCGGCTCGTCCACGACGCCGTCCGCACCGGCCTCGGCACCGGCCTCGGCACCGGCCTCCGCACCGGCCTCGGCGCCCCCGTCGGCGCCGGCGTCGCCGGTCGCCCCGGGCAGCACCCTGGACACCGCGATCCCGGCCGATCTGCAGGCGAAGCTCGCGGCGCTGGACTGCTCCGACAAGGAAGTTCGCGCCAACCTCAACCTGAAGGCCAAGCCGACCGACAAGATCGTCGCGTGCAGCCAGGACGGCAGGGCCAAGTACGCGCTGGGCCCGTCCGCGGTCGACGGCAAGAACGTCAAGAAGGCTGCCGCCCAGTACGACACCCAGACCGGCAACGGCTGGGTCGTCACGCTGTCCTTCGACGGCACCGGCTCCAAGGACTTCTCGAAGATCACCTCGCAGCTCTCCCAGCAGCAGCCGCCGAACAACCAGTTCGCGATCGTGCTGGACAACGAGGTCGTCTCGGCCCCCTCGGTGAACCAGACCCTGAGCGGCAGCGCGGAGATCTACGGCAGCTTCACCCAGGAGAGCGCGCAGGACCTGTCCAACGTCCTGTCCTACGGCTCCCTGCCGCTGACCTTCGACAAGTCCGACGTCACCAAGGTCTCCGCGGCGGTCGGCGGCGAGCAGCTGCACGGCGGAATCATCGCCGGCGCGGTCGGCCTCGCGCTGGTCATGCTCTACCTGATCGCGTACTACCGGGGTCTGAGCTTCGTCGCGATCCTCAGCCTCGTGGTCTCGGCGATCCTGACCTACGAGATCATGACGCTGCTCGGCCCGGCCATCGGCTTCGCGCTGAACCTGCCGGCGGTCTGCGGTGCCATCGTCGCCATCGGTATCACCGCCGACTCCTTCATCGTGTTCTTCGAACGCATCCGTGACGAGCTGCGTGAGGGCCGCTCCCTGCAGCCGGCCGTGGCCCGCGGATGGCCGCGCGCCCGGCGCACGATCCTCGTCTCGGACTTCGTGTCGTTCCTGTCCGCCGCCGTCCTGTTCATCGTCTCCGTCGGCAAGGTGCAGGGCTTCGCCTTCACCCTCGGACTGACGACGCTGCTCGACGTGGCGGTGGTCTTCCTGTTCACCAAGCCGCTCATGACGATCCTCGCGCGCAAGAAGTTCTACTCCGACGGACATCCCTGGTCCGGACTCGACCCGCGCGCCCTGGGCGTCACTCCCCCGCTGCGCCGCACCCGCCGCCCCGCGGGCCGTACCGACGTCAAGGAGGCCTGATGTCCCGGCTCGGAAACCTCGGGCACCGCCTGCACCGGGGCGAGATCGCCTACGACTTCGTGGGCAAGCGCAAGCTCTGGTACAGCGTCTCGATCCTGATCACGGTCGCCGCGATCCTGGGTCTGGTCTTCAACGGCCTGAAGCTCGGTATCGAGTTCTCCGGCGGCGCGGTCTTCACCACGCCCAAGACCCCGATGTCCGTGTCCCAGGTCCAGGACCGGATCGACGGCGACACCGGCGACCACCAGGCCCTCGTGCAGAAGCTCGGCACGGGCAGCGTCCGTATCCAGATCAGCGACATCACGCTCGACGAGGCCAAGAAGATCCAGGGCGACATCGCCCAGGACCTGGACATCAAGGCCGCCGACATCGATCCGCAGATCATCGGTCCGAGCTGGGGCGATGAGATCTCCAAGAAGGCCTTCGAAGGCCTGGTGATCTTCATGGTCCTTGTGACGATCTACATGGCGATCGCCTTCGAGTGGCGCAAGGCCGTGGCCGCCCTGATCGCGCTGTTGCACGACCTCACCATCACCATCGGCGTGTACGCGATCGTCGGTTTCGAGGTCACGCCCGGCACGGTGATCGGTCTGCTCACCGTCCTCGGTTACTCCCTCTACGACACCGTCGTCGTCTTCGACGGTCTGAAGGAGAGCACCAAGGACATCACCAAGCAGAACCGCTACACGTACAGCGAGCTCGCCAACCGCAGCCTCAACCAGACCCTGGTGCGGTCCATCAACACCACGGTCGTGGCGCTGCTGCCGGTCGCCGGCCTGCTGTTCGTCGGTGGCGGTCTGCTCGGCGCGGGCACGCTCAACGACATCGCGCTGTCGCTGTTCGTCGGCCTCACCGCCGGTGCGTACTCCTCGATCTTCATCGCGACCCCGCTGGTCGCGGACCTCAAGGAGCGCGACCCGGAGATCAAGGCCCTGCGCAAGCGGGTGCTCGCCAAGCGCGTCGCCGACGCCCGCCGTGCCGAGCAGGGCGGGGACGACCCGCAGGACTCCACCGGTGCGGCTGACGGCAACCACGGCGATCACGGTGACCACGGTGACCACGGCGACGACGACTCGCATGCCGCCGCCGCGGGAGCGGCCGGCGGCCGGCGCGAGACGCCGTCCCGCAACCGCGGCCGCAACCGCCCGTCCGGCAAGCGCCACTGAAGCAGAAGCACCGAGGATCACCACTGATGACGACGACGGACGCCGCCCGGAGCGAGCTGCGCAGCCTGCTGCTCAGCCGCATACGGGACGTGCCCGACTACCCCAAGCCGGGCGTGATGTTCAAGGACATCACCCCGCTGCTCGCCGACCCCGCCGCCTTCGGCGCCCTGGTCGACGCCCTCGCCGAGGTCTGCACCCGGCACGGCGCCGACAAGGTCGTCGGACTGGAGGCGCGCGGGTTCATCCTCGCCGCCCCGGCCGCGGCCCGCGCCGGACTGGGCTTCGTCCCCGTCCGCAAGGCGGGCAAGCTCCCCGCGGCCACGCACGGGCAGAGTTACGAGCTGGAGTACGGCACGGCCGAGATCGAGGTCCACCAGGACGCGTTCGGAGCCGGTGACCGCGTGTTCGTCATCGATGACGTCCTCGCCACCGGCGGGACGGCCGAGGCCTCCCTCGACCTGATCCGCCGCACCGGCGCCGAGGTCGCCGGCGTCGCCGTGCTGCTGGAGCTCGGATTCCTCGGCGGCCGCGAGCGGCTCGCCCCGTCCCTGGCCGGGGCCCCGCTGGAGGCACTGATCGCCGTCTGAGCGCAGCGTCGCTCCGTCGCCTGTGGTGCCCGGTCGTCCGACCGGGCACCACAGGCGTTTCAGGCCGCGGTGTCGCGCGCCGGCACTCCGATGGAGCCCCCCTCGCCGCCGGCCCCGGCACGGGCCCCCAGGCCGCCGTGGGGCCCCGTTTTCGCCTGCTGCGGGACGGGAGGGGCGGGACGGGACGCGGTTCACCCGGTCACATCGCTACCATGGTGTACCGGACCCTCCCTCCTTGCCCGTTCTCGGACAGGAGGGGCCCAGAAGGAGTGCCCTTGCAAGACGAGGCCAGGTCGACCCAGCCGATGAACGCCGCGGAGGGACGTGAGGCGTCCTCCGTCTCCGCGGCTCCTTCCGCCGCGCCTGCCGCCCCCGCGGAGAGCACCCCGCCCAAGGCCCCGCAGGCCACACCGGGGGCCCGGCCCGTGCGGACGCCCGGCAGCGTCGCGCCGAACCGGCCCGCGACCTCGTCGAACCGCGTCCGCGCCCGGCTCGCCCGGCTGGGCGTGCAGCGTTCCAGCCCGTACAACCCGGTGCTGGAGCCCCTGCTGCGCATAGTGCGCAGCAACGATCCCAAGGGTGACGCGTCGCAGCTGCGCCAGATCGAGCGCGCCTACCAGGTGGCCGAGCGCTGGCACCGTGGCCAGAAGCGCAAGAGCGGCGACCCGTACATCACGCATCCGCTCGCGGTGACGACGATCCTGGCCGAGCTCGGCATGGACCCGGCCACCTTGATGGCCGGGCTGCTGCACGACACGGTGGAGGACACCGAGTACGGCCTGGACGCGCTGCGCCGCGACTTCGGCGACTCCGTCGCCCTGCTGGTGGACGGCGTCACCAAGCTGGACAAGGTCAAGTTCGGCGAGGCCGCGCAGGCCGAGACCGTCCGCAAGATGGTCGTGGCGATGGCCAAGGACCCGCGCGTCCTGGTCATCAAGCTCGCCGACCGCCTGCACAACATGCGCACCATGCGGTACCTCAAGCGGGAGAAGCAGGAGAAGAAGGCCCGCGAGACGCTGGAGATCTACGCCCCGCTGGCGCACCGGCTGGGCATGAACACCATCAAGTGGGAGCTGGAGGACCTCGCCTTCGCGATCCTCTACCCCAAGATGTACGACGAGATCGTCCGACTCGTCGCGGAGCGCGCCCCCAAGCGGGACGAGTACCTGGCGGTCGTCACCGACCAGGTGCAGCAGGACCTGCGCGCCGCCCGCATCAAGGCGACCGTCACCGGCCGCCCGAAGCACTACTACAGCGTGTACCAGAAGATGATCGTGCGGGGCCGCGACTTCGCCGAGATCTACGACCTGGTGGGCATCCGGGTCCTGGTCGACACCGTCCGCGACTGCTACGCGGCGCTGGGCACCATCCACGCGCGGTGGAACCCGGTACCGGGGCGCTTCAAGGACTACATCGCGATGCCCAAGTTCAACATGTACCAGTCGTTGCACACGACGGTCATCGGGCCCAGCGGCAAGCCGGTCGAGATCCAGATCCGCACCTTCGACATGCACCGCCGCGCCGAGTACGGCATCGCGGCGCACTGGAAGTACAAGCAGGAGGCCGTCGCCGGCGCCTCCAAGGTGCGCACCGACAGCCCGAAGTCCACGAAGAAGGACGACGCGGTCAACGACATGGCGTGGCTGCGCCAGTTGCTGGACTGGCAGAAGGAGACGGAGGACCCGGGCGAGTTCCTGGAGTCGCTGCGCTTCGACCTGTCGCGCAACGAGGTCTTCGTCTTCACGCCCAAGGGCGACGTCATCGCGCTGCCCGCGGGCGCCACCCCGGTCGACTTCGCGTACGCGGTGCACACCGAGGTCGGCCACCGGACCATCGGCGCGCGCGTCAACGGCCGCCTGGTGCCGCTGGAATCGACCCTCGACAACGGCGACACCGTGGAGGTGTTCACCTCCAAGGCCGCCGGGGCGGGCCCGTCCCGCGACTGGCTCGGCTTCGTCAAGTCCCCGCGGGCGCGCAACAAGATCCGTGCCTGGTTCTCCAAGGAGCGCCGCGAGGAGGCCGTCGAGCAGGGCAAGGACGCCATCGCCCGGGCCATGCGCAAGCAGGGCCTGCCGATTCAGCGGGTGCTCACCGGCGACTCGCTCGTCACCCTGGCGCACGAGATGCGCTACCCCGACATCTCCGCGCTGTACGCGGCGATCGGCGAGGGGCACATCACCGCCCAGTCGGTGGTGCAGAAACTCGTCGAGGCGCTGGGCGGCGAAGAGGGCGCGACCGAGGACATCGCCGAGATCACGATGCCCTCGCGGAGCCGCACCAAGCGGCGGTCGGCCGCCGACCCGGGCGTCATCGTCAAGGGTGAGCGGGACGTGTGGGTCAAGCTGTCGCGCTGCTGCACCCCGGTGCCGGGTGACCCGATCATCGGCTTCGTGACCCGCGGCAACGGCGTCTCCGTGCACCGTGCGGACTGCGTCAACGTCGAGGCGCTGTCGCAGCAGCCCGAGCGGATCATCGAGGTCGAGTGGGCGCCGACACAGTCGTCGGTCTTCCTGGTCGCCATCCAGGTCGAGGCACTGGACCGCTCGCGCCTGTTGTCGGACGTCACGCGCGTGCTGTCCGATCAGCACGTCAACATCCTGTCCGCGGCCGTCCAGACCTCCCGCGACCGGGTCGCCACCTCCCGCTTCACCTTCGAGATGGGCGATCCCAAGCACCTCGGCCACGTCCTGAAGGCGGTCCGCGGCGTGGAGGGCGTCTACGACGTCTACCGGGTCACCTCGGCACGCCAGCGCTGACGGCTGACCACGCGGGCCCGGGAAGGCCCACGGAAGCCCGCAGGGCCCGTACGCGGTCGCGTACGGGCCCTGCGGGCTTTCCCTTCCGGCCGGTGTCGGCCGGTGCGGGTGTCAGCCGCTGAACTCGTCGAGGGACTTCAGTGCCTGGTCGAGCAGCGACTGCCGCCCGTCCAGCTCCCGCTGGAGCTTGTCCGCCCTGGAGGTGTTCCCTGCCGCGCGGGCCGTCTCGATCTGGTCGCGCAGCTTGTCGACGGCCGCCTGCAGCTGGCCGGTGAGGCCCGCCGCCCGCGCCCGCGCCTCAGGGTTGGTGCGCCGCCACTCCGACTCCTCGGTGTCGTGGATGGCGCGCTCGACCGTGTGCATGCGGGCCTCGATCCGGGGCCGGGCGTCGCGCGGCACATGACCGATCGCCTCCCAGCGCTCGTTGATGCCGCGGAAGGCCGCGCGGGCCGCCTTGAGGTCGGTCACCGGGAGCAGCTTCTCGGCCTCGATGGCCAGCTCCTCCTTGAGCGTGAGGTTCTCGCGCTGCTCGGTGTCCCGCTCCGCGAAGACCTCGGAGCGGGCCGCGAAGAAGACGTCCTGGGCACCGCGGAAACGGTTCCACAGGTCGTCCTCGGCCTCGCGCTGCGCGCGGCCGGCGGCCTTCCACTCGGTCATCAGCTCGCGGTAGCGCGCCGCGGTCGGACCCCAGTCGGTGGAGCCGGACAGCGCCTGCGCCTCCTCCACCAGCTTCTCCTTGTGCTGCCTGGCCTCTTCGCGCTGGGAGTCGAGCTGCGCGAAGTGCCCCTTGCGGCGCTTGGAGAAGACCGAACGGGCGTGGCTGAAGCGGTGCCACAGCTCGTCGTCGGTCTTGCGGTCCAGCCGGGGCAGGCCCTTCCAGATGTCGACCAGGGCGCGCAGGCGCTCGCCGGCGGATCGCCACTGCTCGCTCTCGGCCAGCTGCTCCGCCTCGACGACCAGGCTCTCCTTGGCCGTCTTCGCCTCCTCGGAGGCCTTGGCCTTGGCCACCTTGCGCTCTTCACGGCGCGAGTCGACCAGCGCGGTCAAGCCGTCCAGGCGCTCGCCCAGCGCCGCCAGGTCGCCCACGGCATGGGCCTCGGTCACCGCGGTCCGCAGGTGCTCGATGGCCGTCAGCGCGTCCTTGGCGGACAGGTCGGTGGTCTTCACCCGGCGTTCGAGGAGGCCGATCTCGACGACGAGACCCTCGTACTTCCGCTCGAAGTAGGCCAGCGCCTCCTCGGGGGAGCCCGCCTGCCACGAGCCGACTTCACGCTCGCCCTCGGCCGTACGTACGTACACGGTCCCCGTCTCATCGACGCGGCCCCACGGGTCGCTGCTCACAGCGCCTCCTCCACGTGATGCCCGGCCGCTTCACGGCACACGGCATCGTCCACAGTTCCATCCGGCCGGGCCGTGCCCTGGCCGGTCCCGACGGGCCCACTCGCGCGGAGCAGCCGTCGGCGCAGGCACCCTACACAACGCCAACATAGGCGACCGGTGGCCCGGCTGTCCGCATCCCGCACCCGCGAATTCGCCGAGCGGGTGCGGGGACGCGGCTCAGGACGCGCTGACCGTCGCCTTGTTGATCACCACGGTCGCGTTCGGGGCGCCGTCGCCGGCCCCCGTGGAGTCCCCCGCGGCGGCGATCTTCTTGAGGACCTTCATGCCGTCGGCCGTGATCGTCCCGAACGGCGTGTAGCTCGGCGGGAGCGGGCTGTCCTGGTAGACCAGGAAGAACTGGCTGCCGCCGGTGTGCGCCTGGCCGGTGTTCGCCATGGCGACGGTGCCCGCCGGGTACGTGCCCTTGGCGACCGACTTCGCCTTCAGGTTCTCGTCCGGGATCGTGTAGCCGGGACCGCCGGAGCCGGCGCCCGACGGGTCGCCGCACTGGAGCACGTAGATGCCGGAGGTGGTGAGCCGGTGGCACTTGGTGTGGTCGAAGTAGCCCTTGCCGGCCAGGAAGGCGAAGGAGTTCACCGTGTGAGGTGCGTTCTTCGCGTCGAGGTCCAGGGCGATGTCGCCACACGTGGTCTGCAGGTCGAAGGTGTACTTCGCGGCCGTGTCGATGGTGACCGCGGGCTCCTTCTTCCACTGCTCTGTGCCGACGGCGCCCGCCGCGGGCTTTGCGCACGGGTCGGGCGCCTTGCTGGGCGCGCTGCTGGACGCCGCGCTGGGGGAGGCCTTGGCGGCCGCCTCGTCCTGCTTGGTGTCGCCGCTGAACGCGCCGACCGCCCAGGCCGTGGCCCCCGCGGCCAGGACGACCGCCACGACGGCGGCGATCACCGCATTGCGCTGCCGTGCGCGGCTGCGCGCGCCGACCCGGCGTTCCTGCTGCCGCTCGAACTTCTCCCGGGCGAGCTGGCGCCGCCGCTGATCCTTGGTGACCACTGAGCCGTCTCCCGATGCCCTCTGCTCGAACTGTCGAATATGCGTCTGCGTCTGTTTGTGCGTCGTGGCAGATCTTCGCCTCCGCCACGCCCACAGTCCAGCGACGTTACTGGTTCGCGATGGCCGCGTTCACGCCGGTAGGCTCAGGACGTCGCCCTCGGGCGGCACGACCTGCCGCGAACGACAGCCGACAGAAGGACGAACGTGCTCATTGCCGGGTTCCCCGCCGGGGCCTGGGGCACCAACTGCTACGTGGTGGCCCCCGCCGCCGGTGAGGAGTGCGTGATCATCGACCCGGGCCACGAAGCGGCCCAGGGCGTCGAGGACACGCTCGCCAAACACCGTCTCAAGCCCGTCGCCGTCATCCTCACCCACGGCCACATCGACCACGTGGCCTCGGTCGTTCCGGTCTGCGGGGCGCACGGCGTCCCGGCCTGGATCCACCCCCGCGACCGCTACATGCTGGACGACCCGGAGAAGGCCCTCGGACGTTCCATCGGCGCCCAACTGCTCGGCGAACTCACCATCGGAGAGCCGGACGACCTGAGGGAGCTCTCCGACGGCAGCAGCCTGGAGCTGGCCGGTCTGGAGCTGACCGTGGCGCACGCGCCCGGCCATACCAAGGGGTCGGTGGCCTTCAGGCTGCCCGAGACCGCCGAGATCCCCTCGGTGTTCTTCTCGGGCGACCTACTGTTCGCCGGCTCCGTCGGACGCACCGACCTGCCCGGCGGTGACATGGACGAGATGTACGCGTCGCTGGCCCGTGTGTGCCTGCCGCTCGACGACTCGACCGTGGTGCTGTCCGGTCACGGTCCCCAGACGACCATCGGCCGTGAGCGCGCCTCCAATCCGTATCTCGCGGAGTTGGCCCGCGGCCTCGGAGACGCCGGTCAGACGGCGCCTCCGCGACGAGGAATGTGACGAGAGACTTCCTGTGAGCACTTTCAAGGCCCCCAAGGGCACGTACGACCTCCTGCCGCCAGATTCCGCCGTGTTCCTGGCGGTACGCGAGGCGATCTCCGCGCCGCTGCGGCGGGCCGGCTACGGCTATGTCGAGACCCCCGGCTTCGAGCAGGTGGAGCTGTTCTCCCGCGGCGTCGGCGAGTCCACCGACATCGTGACCAAGGAGATGTACACCCTCACCACCAAGGGCGGCGACGAGCTGGCGCTGCGCCCCGAGGGCACCGCCTCGGTGCTGCGCGCCGCGCTGGAGGCCAATCTGCACAAGACCGGCAACCTGCCGGTCAAGCTCTGGTACTCCGGCTCCTACTACCGCTACGAGCGTCCGCAGGCCGGGCGTTACCGCCACTTCTCCCAGGTCGGTGCCGAGGCGATCGGCGCCGAGGACCCGGTGCTCGACGCCGAGCTGATCATCCTGGCCGTGGACGCCTACCGCTCGCTCGGGCTGCGGAACTTCCGCCTGCTGCTCAACTCGCTGGGCGACAAGGAGTGCCGTCCGGTCTACCGGGCCGCGCTCCAGGAATTCCTGCGCGCCCTCGACCTCGACGAGGACACCCGCCGGCGGATCGAGATCAACCCGCTGCGCGTCCTGGACGACAAGCGCGACACCGTGCAGAAGCAACTCGTCGGTGCCCCGATGATGCGCGACCACCTGTGCGAGGCCTGCAAGGCCTACCACGAGCAGGTGCGTGAACTGCTGACGGCGGCGGGCGTGGAGTACGAGGACGACCCCAAGCTGGTGCGCGGTCTGGACTACTACACCCGCACCACCTTCGAGTTCGTCCACGACGGCCTGGGCTCGCAGTCCGCGGTGGGCGGCGGCGGCCGCTACGACGGTCTGTCCGAGATGATCGGCGGCCCCGCGCTGCCGTCGGTGGGCTGGGCGCTCGGTGTGGACCGTACGGTTCTCGCGCTCAGGGCCGAGGGCGTGGAGCTCGAACTGCCCCCGCCCACGCAGGTGTTCGCGGTGCCCATGGGCGAGGAGGCGCGCCAGGTGCTCTTCGGCGCGGTCACCGAGCTGCGCAGGGCCGGTGTCGCCACCGACTTCGCCTTCGGCGGCAAGGGCCTGAAGAACGCCATGAAGTCCGCCAACCGTTCGGGTGCCCGGTTCGCGATCGTCGCCGGTGAGCGCGATCTCGCCGAGGGCGTCGTGCAGCTGAAGGACCTGGAGAGCGGCGAGCAGACCGCGGTGCCGGCCGACGGGATCGTCGACGCGCTGCGCGAGCGGCTGGCCTGATCCGAACGCCGACGCGGTCCGGCCGGGTGCTCCCGGCCGGACCGCGTGCGGTCGCCGCGTACGGGAAGGGCGAGTTCGCGACGGGCGGCGCCGGCCGACGCGCGGTACGGACCGGCGCCACCGCCGGGCGTACCGCGGGAGATGACCGTCCCGAGCGGGTGTCCATGCAGCCGCTCCAACGCCAACACGCGTCTGTCCGCGACGGCGGCACCGAACGGACCCGTTCCACCCGGCGAGTGGAGTTCGCCGGGGACGGTCGGATGCGGTTCGACGACACGGGCAGGGGTGTAGAGCGAGTCACGGGCGACGGGGCAGGGGCAGGCTGCTCGGGCGCGCCGGTCGGCGCCGCTCATCGCTTCCCCGCCGTGGGCGATGCCCAGGCGGTGCCTGGGTGTCCGCCCGGGCGGGGAAGTTCCTGGTTCGGTGTCCCGGCGAGGGCCGGGAACCGTCGTTCGCTGGGCCCGGATCTGCCGGCGGAGACTTCCGCGAGGCGGGCGGTCCGCGCGGTGGTGCCGGTGACGGGATCTGTCATGAGAGGGGTCCATGACGGGTGTGGGCGGTGTATGCGATCCAGGACGCCGGAGCGTCGACACGAGGCGGGAACACCGGAATCACCGAGAGGGCAATCGCCGTATCTCACGCTGAACTACCGTGAACCTTGGTGATCCGGATGAATCGCCTCTGGAACTTCATCTAACTCGCGGCCCTCACGCAGAGTCAAGATTTCGGCCCTTACTTTGCCTCGCTTTTGCCGATGGGGTACACAGAGTCACCTTCGGTGATTCTCCGGGCGATTTCCTCCGGCGCCACGGGCCGGCCGAAGTACCACCCCTGCCCCCAGTCGCAGCCCAGCGAGCGCAGCCACCGCGCGTGCTGCGGGGTCTCCACACCCTCCGCGGTGACGGTCAGGCCCAGCGCGTGCGCCAGCGACACCAGCCCCCCGACGATCCGCCAGCCCAGCGGCTCCTCCGAGCCGTCCTCGTGGGTGTCCGACACGAAGGCACCCGCGATCTTCAGCCCGGACACCGGGAGGTTCCGCAGATAGGAGAGGTTCGACCAGCCGGTGCCGAAGTCGTCCACCGCCAGCGACACGCCGGCGTCGGCGAGTGCCTGCAGGGCCCGCAGCGACTCGTCCTCCGGGCCGATGACCGCGCTCTCGGTGATCTCCAGCTGCAGCCGGCGGGGGTCGAGGCCGCTGTTGTCCAGGATCCGCGTGATGTCGTTCACCAGGCCCGGGTTGCGCGCCTGACGCACCGCCAGGTTCACATTGATCTGCGGTGCCGCGTCCCCGAACCGGCGCACCCACTCCGCGGCCTGGCCGATCGCCCGCTCCAGGATCCACCGTCCCAGCGGCATGATCAGCCCGGTCTCCTCGGCCGTCGCCACGAACTCGTCCGGGCCCAGCACCCCGAACTGCGGATGGCGCCAGCGCACCAGTGCCTCGACCGCGGCCAGGCTGCCGTCGGACAGCGCGCACAACGGCTGGTAGTCCACGAAGAACTCACCGCGGTCGAGAGCCACCGGCAGCCGGACGGAGATCGCGTACCGGCTCACCGCGCGCGCGTTCTGCGTCGGGTCGAACAGCGTCCACCGTCCGCGGCCGGACTCCTTCGACCGGTACAGCGTCAGATCGGCCGCGCGCACCGCGGCGCCCGGCGTGGTCGTCGCCACCGCGCGCGCCAGGACGCCCACACTGGCGCCGATGGCGAGTTTGTGACCGGCGATCAGGAACGGCCTGGCCAGCGTCGTCAGGACGAGCCTGGCGACGGCCACCGCCTCCTCCTCGCCCCGGCAGTCCTCCAGCAGCACCACGAACTCGTCGCCGCCGAGCCGGGCCACCAGGTGCCCCAGCGGGGTGAGCGCCGAGTCCAGGCGCTCGGCCACCGCCGAGAGCAGCAGGTCCCCGGTCTCGTGGCCCAGGCTGTCGTTGACGACCTTGAAGCCGTCCAGGTCGACGTAGCACAGGCCGAAGCGGGCATCCGGCCGCGGCTCCTCGAACAGGGCCTCCAGACGGTCGAAGAAGGCCGCCCGGTTCGGCAGTCCGGTGAGCGGATCGTGGGTCGCCTGGTGCCGCAGCCGCTCCTGGAGGCGGTACCGGTCGGTGATGTCCTCCACCATCGCCACCTGGTAGCGGGGCTCGCCGTTCTCACCGCGGATCAGCGAGACCGTCAGATGCGTCCAGACCACCTCGCCGTCGCGCCGGTAGTACGGCTTGTCGCAGGTGAAGCGGTCCCGCCGCCCCTGCACCAGGTCCTCGTACGCCTCCCACACCCCTGGTGCGTCCTCCGGATGCACCAGGTCGGTGACCCGCTCGGCCCCGCAGATCCTCGGACCGGGTCCCGAACAGCTCCCGCAACGCCCGGTTGACCTGCAGGATCGTGCCGTTCACATCGGCCATGCCGATGCCGATGGCGGCGTGCTCGAACAGTGCGCGGAACCGGGCCTCCGAGGCGCGCCAGGCCCGCTCGGCCTCCTCGCGGGCGTCGAACGCGGCGCGCTGGATCGACTCCTGCTCGCGCAGCGTCCGCTCCCGCAGGGCCGTCGCCCAGCCGGCGGCGAACACCCCGGAGACGGCCGCCACGCGGCCCGGGGCGGCGCGCTGGGTGTGCAGCAGCGCGACGGCGTGCGCGAGGATCTCGGGATCGGTGAAGTGGGCGTCCACCAGCAGCGCCGCGGCCTCCTCGGCCAGCGGGGTGTCCGCGGCGGTCCCGGCCAGCGAGCGGCGCAGCAGTTCCGCGGTGCTGCCGGCCACATGGGCCAGCGTCGCCGGGGGCAGGGCCAGTCCCTGGCCGGAGCGGAGCAGCCGGTACCAGGCCTCGGTGAAGTCGCGGGTGCCCACGGGGGTCAGCGGCCCCGTCACGGCCGTATCCCCACTCCGGTCAGGCCCGACAGCCGCTCGGGGTGCGGGCCGACCGACTCCGGGTCGTCCGGGTGCCACTCGGTCAGCCACACGATGCCGGGGTCGACCATCTCGAAGCCCTCGAAGAACGTCGCCACCTGCTGCCGCGTGCGCATGGTCAGCGGGGTCGGGGTCCGGGCGTAGAGCGCCTCCAGGGGCGCGGCCTGCTCGGGGCGCGACTCCTGGGAGGCGTGCGAGAGCACCAGATAGCTGCCGGGGGGCATGGCCTCCCGCAGCGTGGCCACGATCTTGGCGGGGGCGGCCGAGTCCGGGACGAAGTGCAGGACGGCGACGAGGAGCACGGCGACCGGTTCGCCCGGCCGCAGCAGGTCGTCGATCTCGGGCCGGGACAGCAGGTCGACGGGGTCGGTCATATCGGCCGCCACCATGGCGCAGCGCGGGTCGCCCTTGAGCATCAGCCGACTGTGCGCCACGGCGATCGGGTCGTCGTCGACGTACACCACCCGCGTGTCCGGGCGGACCGGGCGCGCCACCTCGTGGACGGCGCCGTAGGTCGGGATGCCCGACCCGAGGTCGATGAAGCGGCTCACGCCCTGCGCCGCGACGAACTGCACCGAGCGGCGCAGGAACGCGCGGTTGGCGCGCATGATCTCCGGGAGGTCGGGCCAGAGCGCCAGAGCCTCGCGGGCCATGTCGCGGTCGGCCGCGAAATTGTGCGACCCGCCCAGGTAGTAGTCGTAGACCCGGGCGGCGTTGGGAGTCTCCACGTCGGTCCCGGCCGGCACCCATTCCGGACGTTGCATCGTGCACCTCTCCCGAGCCGAGGGGAGGCCCCGGCTCCCCGGATCAGCCTAAAATCCTTAATGTCTAATATGTACGCATTCTCGCAGTGATCGGTTCACTATGAGCGGGCTCATCGAGGACTACGGACTCATCGGGGATCTCCAGACGGCCGCGCTCGTCGGCCGGGACGGCTCCGTCGACTGGCTCTGCCTGCCCCGATTCGACTCCCCGAGCTGCTTCGCCGCCCTCCTGGGCGACGACCGCCACGGCAACTGGCGGCTGGCCCCGGTGGAGGGCGGGCAGTGCGAGAGACGCGCCTACCGCGCCGGCACCCTGGTGCTGGAGACGTTCTGGCGCACCCCCCACGGCGCCGCCAAGGTGATCGACTTCATGCCCCAGCGCGAGCGGGCGCCGCACCTCATCCGCATCGTGGAGGGGCTCAGCGGCACCGTGGACATGCGCAGCGAGCTGCGCCTGCGCTTCAACTACGGCCGCACCGCGCCCTGGGTGCGGCGCACCGGGCACCACCGTGTCGCCGTCGCGGGCCCCGACTCGGCCTGGCTGCGGGCGACCCCCGGCGTGCACACGTACGGCTCCGACGGCTGCACCCGCTCCGACGTCACCGTGGAGGCCGGGCAGCGCGTGCCCTTCGTGCTCACCTGGCAGCCCTCGCACCTGAGCACCTCGCACCGCACCGACCCGGAGGCCGCGCTACGCAGGACCGCCGCACGCTGGCAGGACTGGGCCGCCGGATTCCGCTACGCGGGCGACTACCCCGACGCCGTGCTGCGCTCGCTGATCACCCTCAAGGCCCTGGCCTACCAGCCCACCGGGGGCATCGTCGCCGCCCCCACCACCTCGCTGCCCGAGCGCATCGGCGGAGTCCGCAACTGGGACTACCGCTTCTGCTGGCTGCGCGACTCCAGCATGACCCTGTCCGCCCTGCTGCGCGGCGGCTTCAGCGAGGAGGCCGCGGCCTGGCGCCAGTGGCTGCTGCGGGCGATCGCCGGCGATCCGGGCGACCTGCGCAGCCTCTACGGCGTGGCGGGGGAGCGCCATCTGCCCGAGACCCACGCCGACTGGTTCCCCGGCTACGAGGGCTCGGGCCCGGTCCGGCTCGGCAATGCCGCGGTCGGCCAGTTCCAGCTCGACGTGTACGGCGAGGTCGTCGACACCCTGCACCTGGCGCTGCGGGCCGGCATCCCCATGGAGCGCCAGGTGTGGGCGTTCCTGCGCAGGATGCTGACGCACCTGGAGGGGCACTGGCGCGAGCCGGACGAGGGGCTGTGGGAGGTGCGCGGCGGCCGCCGGCACTTCGTCCACTCCAAGGTGATGTCCTGGGTCGCCGCCGACCGGGCCGTGCGCATGGCCGAGGCGACAGGGCTGCCCGCGCCCGTGGAGCGCTGGCGGGAGCTGCGCGACACCATCCACGCCGACGTCTGCGCCAACGGCTACGACGCGCGGCGCGGGGTCTTCGTCCAGCACTACGGTGGCCGGGCCCTCGACGCGGCGACGCTGTTCATCGTCAAGACCGGCTTCCTGCCGCCCGGCGACCCGCGGGTGACCCGCACCGTCGACGCCGTGCGCGACGAGCTCGACCTGCACGGCTTCGTCCGCCGCTACACAGGCCCCGACGGCGTCCCGGGACCGGAGGGGGCCTTCCTGGCGTGCTCCTTCTGGCTCGCCGACGCCCTGGCCGCGCTGGGGCGGGAGGACGAAGCCCGGGTGCTGTTCGCCCGCGTCCTGGACAGCGCCAACGATCTGGGACTGCTTCCTGAGGAGTGGGACCCGCTCACCGCCCGGCATCTCGGTAACACTCCGCAGGCGTTCACACACGTAGCGCTCGTCAACACGGCGTTCACTTTGTCTCGTTGTCCCTCGTACGGGGGACACGGCACCATGGAACCCGGCACTTCCCGCACATGAGGCGCGTTGGGCAGTGCGGCAGATTCCCGACCAACGGAACGGCGACATGGTGACTTCGGCGGTTGACACGACCCGCACGGACGGCGGGCACCTGGAGGAGCCCGGCCAGGACCGCATCGGAGCAGGCAGGGCGTACACCTGGCTGCTCGTGATCTGCGGCGCCCTCGGCCTGCTCGCCTCCTGGGTCATCACGATCGACAAGTTCAAGCTGCTGGAGGACCCGAACTTCGTCCCCGGCTGCAGCCTGAACCCGATCATCTCCTGCGGCAACATCATGAAGAGCGAGCAGGCGCACGCCTTCGGCTTCCCCAACCCGATGATCGGCATGGTGGCCTACCCGGTGGTCATCGCCATCGGCATGGGCATTCTCGCCGGGGCCCGCTACGGCCGCTGGTTCTGGCTGGGCCTGCAGGCCGGCACGCTCTTCGGTGTCGGCTTCGTCACGTGGCTGCAGTACCAGTCGCTCTACAACATCGGTTCGCTGTGCCTGTGGTGCTCGCTGGCCTGGGTCGTCACGATCGCGCTGTTCTGGTACACCCTCGTGCACAACCTGAAGAACGAGATCATCCCGGCGCCCGCGGCACTGCGCAACGCCGTGCTCGAGTTCCACTGGGTCATCCCCGTGCTCTGGTACGGCGCGATCATCCTGCTGATCCTGACCCGCTGGTGGTCGTACTGGAGCACCCTGATCTGACCTGGGTGTCAGTGCGGTGACATAGGCTTCCTTGCCGTGGAGCCCGACCTGTTCACCGCCGCCGCAGAGGAACGTCAGTCGAGGGAGCCGGGAGGCAGTCCCCTCGCCGTACGGATGCGTCCGCGCACCCTGGACGAGGTCGTGGGGCAGGGGCATCTGCTCCGCCCCGGCTCCCCGCTCCGCCGACTGGTCGGCGAGGGCGGCGGCGGCCCGGCGGGCCCCTCCTCGGTGATCCTGTGGGGGCCGCCCGGCATCGGCAAGACGACGCTGGCGTACGTGGTGAGCCACGCCACCAACAAGCGCTTCGTCGAGCTCTCGGCGATCACCGCGGGCGTCAAGGAGGTCCGCGCGGTCATCGAGAGCGCCAAGCGCGAGTCCGGCGGCTACGGCCGGGACACCGTCCTGTTCCTCGACGAGATCCACCGCTTCAGCAAGGCGCAGCAGGACTCCCTGCTGCCCGCCGTCGAGAACCGCTGGGTCACCCTGATCGCGGCGACCACCGAGAACCCGTATTTCTCGATCATCTCGCCGCTGCTGTCGCGGTCACTGCTGCTCACCCTGGAGTCCCTCACCGACGACGACCTGCGCGGCCTCGTGCGGCGCGCCCTCGATGACGAGCGCGGCCTGAGGGGCTCGGTCACCTTGTCCGAGGAGGCCGAGTCCCACCTGCTGCGCATCGCCGGCGGCGACGCGCGCCGGGCGCTGACCGCGCTGGAGGCCGGCGCGGGTGCGGCCCTCGCCAAGGGCGAGGCGGAGATCTCCCTGGTCACGCTGGAAGAGTCCGTCGACCGTGCCGCGGTGCGGTACGACCGGGACGGCGACCAGCACTACGACGTGGCCAGCGCCCTGATCAAATCCATCCGCGGCTCCGACGTGGACGCGGCGCTGCACTACCTGGCGCGCATGATCGAGGCGGGGGAGGACCCGCGGTTCATCGCGCGCCGGCTGATGATCTCGGCGAGCGAGGACATCGGCCTCGCCGACCCGACCGCCCTGCAGACGGCGGTCGCCGCCGCCCAGGCGGTGGCGATGATCGGCTTCCCCGAGGCGGCGCTGACCCTCAGCCACGCCACCATCGCGCTGGCCCTCGCGCCCAAGTCCAACTCCGCGACCACGGCCATAGGCGCGGCGCTCGCGGACGTCCGGGCGGGGAAGACCGGGCCGATCCCGGCGCATCTGCGCGACAGCCACTACAAGGGCGCCACCAAACTCGGCCACGGAAAGGGTTACCTGTACCCGCACGACCTGCCCGGCGGCATCGCCGCCCAGCAGTACGCCCCGGACGACATCCACGGCACGCACTACTACGAGCCCACGCGCCACGGCGCGGAGGCACGCTACGCCGACGTCCTGGACCGGGTCCGGGAGCGGCTCGCGGGGGAGTAGCAGGGGTGGGCGAGGCGGCTGACGGCGGCCGGTCAGCGGTCCTGCCGCCTGGCTGCCGCCTTCTCGGCGGCGTCGAACAGCGCGTGCATCGCCCGGTGCAGCCCCTGGTGGCCGCGCACCGGTTCGGGGAAACTCGAACCGGGCGTCGAAGGTGCCCTCCTCCCCGGTGAAGCGCACCCGCAGCCCGAACCGGTCGAGCGCCGGCGGCACCGCCTCGGTGGGCGCCCGTGGCAGCCGGACGCGTCCGCGGCCGGCGCGCACAGCCAGGCCACCTGGGCGGCGTGGGCCGCGGCCAGGTGCTGCAGCAGTTCCGCCTCGTGGGTGATCAGCGGGTCGGCCTCGGCCGCGGCGAAGTCCTCGGGCTCGACCTGTCCCGCGCCCCACAGGTCGTCCAGCGACGCCTCGCCGACCTCCAGGCGCAGCCGGACCCGCCCAGTGGGGGCCGGCAGGCCGCGGGCCGCCGTGAGCCACCCCGCGATCCTGGCCCGCCCGCGGAGGCGTCCGCGCACCGCCACGGGAGCCACGTCGGTGATCTCCAGTACAGCGGTCAGCTCGTCGGCCTCGGCGTGCATGGCGGCCCGGACGGCCGGGGAATCGGCGGGGAACAGCAGGAAGAGGTCACCGTCGGTGCCCACGATGCGTTCCAGCGGAATCATCGACTCCGGACGGTCCACGGGGAGACCTGGAACGACCAGTACCGCGGAGGCGGTACTCTGTACGAGAGTTCGTGTGCGTTCGGCTGCTGACGGCAGCCGGGCGATTTCATGCCCGCTGGGACGCGGCTGACCATGAGCTGATCGGACCTCCGTCAAGTCGGCGCCTGCTGAGGCGTCGACGGCGCCCTGTGTGGCGTTGGCAACGTCTGTGATGCGCGTGGTGTTCCCAGGGCGAGACATACGATCTCCTTCGCTAAGGTAAGGCTAACCTAACTTACATGGAGGTCCGGGAAACGTGAACCAGTCGCGTCCCAAGGTCAAGAAGTCGCGTGCCCTCGGCATCGCCCTGACGCCGAAGGCTGTCAAGTACTTCGAGGCCCGTCCCTACCCGCCGGGCGAGCACGGCCGCGGCCGCAAGCAGAACAGTGACTACAAGGTCCGTCTGCTCGAGAAGCAGCGCCTGCGCGCCCAGTACGACATCTCCGAGCGCCAGATGGCCCGCGCCTACGACCGCGCCCGCAAGGTCAGCGGCAAGACCGGTGAGGCCCTGATCGTCGAGCTCGAGCGCCGCCTGGACGCCCTCGTCCTGCGCTCCGGCCTGGCCCGCACCATCTACCAGTCCCGCCAGATGGTCGTCCACGGCCACATCGAGGTCAACGGCCACAAGGTCGACAAGCCGTCCTTCCGCGTGACCCCGGACGACGTCGTCATGGTCCGCGAGCGCTCCCGCGCCAAGACCCCGTTCCAGGTCGCCCGTGAGGGCGGCTGGGCCGGCGAGGGCGAGACCCCGAAGTACCTGCAGGTCAACCTGCAGGCGCTGGCGTTCCGTCTCGACCGTCTGCCGAACCGTCGTGAGGTCCCCGTGATCTGCGACGAGCAGCTCGTCGTCGAGTACTACGCGCGCTGACACCGGCCTCCGGCACGGCGTACGAAGGCCCGCCGCGCACAGCCCCTCGGGGCGTGCGCGGCGGGCCTTCGCCGTTCCCGGCGGACGCCGCCCGCCGGGAACGGCGTCAGTCAGGCGCCGAGCGCGGGCGTGCGGCACCCCGGTGACAGCCGCTCACCGGCCGGGCGTCCGGCCTGGCGGAGTCCCCCACCGGAGCCGGGCCCCGGGGTCGGCGGTTGCTGTTTGCGCGGGCCGGCGGCCGCCCGTCGAGGGCGCGGGACACGGCTGAGTCCAGATCCAGGGCGCCGCCCTCCGTGAAGGCCCGTTCGTAGCCGGCGCGCCCCAGTTCCGCACGGCTGAGCTCCTCGCAGCGGCTGTGCGGGATGCCGAAGTAGCGCGAACCGAAGACCGGCAGGCCCACCGCGTCCCAGATGCTGCCCGCGGCCCCCTGGAGGACCGCCGCCTCCTGGGCGTCGTGCGAGGCCGTCAGCGCCGCCAGCAGCTCGATGCCCAGCACGATGCCGACCAGGTCGCGGAAGGCGTGGTTGATCCGCACGCACTCCGCCGCGAGCTCCGCGGCCAGGCACGGGTCCTCCTGCCACCAGGCGATGACGGCCCGCGTGTACAGCGCGTACGCCAGCGCCCAGCGCTCCCCGTGGTCCTCGCAGGTCTCCCGGATGCGCTCGCACAGCTCGATCCCGCCCTCCAGATCGCCCTGGAAGGCCACCGCCATGGCGAGTTCGACCTCGGCCATGATGACGTTGCTGTTGAGTTCGCCCAGCGTCCGGTAGTGGCCCAGCGCCTCCTCGAACAGCGCCTTCGCCCGCGGGAGGTCGTCGCTGAGCAGCGCCCCGCAGCCCATCCGGTGCACCGCGTACGCGACCGCGGCCGCGTTCCCCGTCTCCAGCGCCTGTGCGCGGCACTCGTAGAGCATCCCGAGCGCCGCCGTCCCGTCCCCCTGGAGCATCGAGACATAGCCGCACACCCACAGCGCCTTCGCGCGCTGCCCGGTCGGCGAGGAGTCGGCCGTCAGCGCGCGCTCCAGCCAGTAGCGCCCCTCGGCGAGCCGGCCGCAGCCGACCCAGAAGAACCACAGGCTCGCCGCGAGGTACTGACCCGTGCGGAACTCCTCCGGGGCCCCCAGCGAGAACTCCAGCGCGGCCCGCAGATTGGCCAGTTCGCGCTCGGTGCTCGACGACACCTCCGCCTGCCGGGCGCTGAACCACTCCATCTCGCCCCAGGTGGCGAAGCCCAGGTACCAGTCACGGTGCCGGCCCCGCAGCCGCCGCTCCTCGCCCAGTTCGCGCAGCCACCCGAGCCCGTACTCGCGCACCGTGTCCAGTAGCAGGTAGCGGACCACGCCCGCCGCCTCACGGCGCAGCACCACCGACTTGTCCACCAGGTCGGCCAGTGCGTCGACCATGGCCTCGGCCGGCACCTCCGCACCGGCGCACACGTACTCCGCGGCCTCCAGGTCGAAGTCGCCCGCGAAGACCGACAGCCGCGCCCAGAGCAGGCGTTCGCGCGGGGTGCACAACTCGTGGCTCCACCCGATCGCGGTGCGCAGCGCGCGGTGCCGCTCGGGACCGCCGAAGCCGCGCCGGGTCAGCAATCGGAAGCGGTCGTCCAGCCGTCCGGTGATCTGCCGCACCGACAGCGCCCGCAACCGGCCCGCCGCCAGTTCGAGCGCGAGCGGGATGCCGTCCAGCCGCCGGCACAGTTCCTCGACCTCGGGGCGGTTGCCGGCGTCCACCGTGAACCCCGGCTGCGCGGCGGCCGCCCGCTCCGCGAACAACTCCACCGCCTCGTGCGGATCGGCCAGGGGTTCCAGGGACAGCACGTGCTCGCCCTGTACCCCGAGCGGCTGCCGGCTCGTGGCCAGCACCCGCAGACCCGGCGCCTGCCGCAGCAGCGCCTCGGCGAGGTCGGCAGCGGCCTCCACCTGCCCCTCGCAGCAGTCCAGGACGAGCAGCAGCTCGCGGCCGGCCAGAAAACCGACGAGCGCGGCCCGCGGGCCGCGCATCGTGTGGTCGGTCAGGTCGAGGGCCGCGGCGACCGCGTGGTCCACCAGCCCCGGATCACGGACCGCGCCGAGTTCCGCCAGCCAGGCGCCTCCGCCGAAACCCCGCGCCGACGCCGCCGCGCGCAGCGCGAGACGGGTCTTGCCGACCCCGCCGACCCCCGTCAGCGTCACCAGCCGGGCCTTGCCCAGCAGGCGGTTCACCTCGCCCAGTTCATGCCGCCGGCCGACGAAGTGGTTCAGCTCGCCCGGCAGGTTGCCGGGCGTCCTCTCATGGTGCATGGGTCACGGAGGGTATCGTCAAATAAGCGGAACGTACAGTCTGAGCGGTGCCGCCGGACGGCAACGCGGTACGGAGTGCGGGGCCCGTCACGATAAGGTCGTTACCTGGTTGGAGTGGCGATCCGAGGGAGCAGCAACGTGTCCGGTGGAGAGGTGGCCGGCCTCATCGTGGCGGTCTTCTGGGCGATCCTGGTGTCGTTCCTCGCCGTGGCACTGGTGCGACTCGCCCAGGCGCTCCGGCAGGCCACCCGGCTGGTCGCGGACGTGACCGACCGGGCCGTGCCGCTGCTCGGCGAGGCCTCCGAGGCCGTGCGCTCCGCGCACGCGCAGCTGGCCCGCGTGGACACCATCACCTCCGACGTCGCCGAGGTGACCGCCAATGCCTCCGCGCTCTCCACGACCGTCGCCTCCACGTTCGGCGGCCCCCTGGTGAAGGTCGCGGCCTTCGGCTACGGGGTGCGACGCGCGGTCAACCTGCAGACCAAGGGCGCCGCCAAGAAGCGCACCGTGGTCCTCGGCCGGACGCTCCCGTCCGCCCGTAGCCGTAAGTCGAGGGGCTGACCTGCCATGTTCCGCCGTGCCTTCTGGTTCACCGCCGGTGCCGCCGCCGGAGTCTGGGCCACGACCAAGGTCCACCGCACGATCCGCGGCCTGACCCCGGAGAGCCTCGCCGCGAAGGCGGCCGACAAGGCACTGGAGGCCGGGGGCCGGTTGCGCACCTTCGCGAAGGACGTCCGCGCCGGCATGGCCGAGCGCGAGGACCAGCTCAACGACCAACTGGGCCGCACGGCCCCCGATCTCGATATGCCGGCACAGCGGCCGGCTATCGCGTACCACCACCGGAAGGACGATCACTGATGGAGTCGGCAGAAATCCGCCGCCGCTGGCTGCGCTTCTTCGAGGAGCGCGGTCACACCGTCGTGCCGTCGGCGTCGCTCATCGCCGACGACCCGACCCTCCTTCTGGTGCCCGCGGGCATGGTCCCGTTCAAGCCGTACTTCCTGGGAGAGGTCAAGCCGCCCTTCCCGCGCGCCACCAGCGTGCAGAAGTGCGTCCGCACGCCCGACATCGAAGAGGTCGGCAAGACCACGCGCCACGGCACGTTCTTCCAGATGTGCGGCAACTTCTCGTTCGGCGACTACTTCAAGGAAGGCGCCATCAAGTTCGCCTGGGAGCTGCTCACCGGCTCCGTGGCGGACGGCGGCTACGGGCTCGACCCCGAACGGCTGTGGATCACCGTCTACAAGGACGACGACGAGGCCGAGCAGATCTGGCGCGACGTCGTGGGCGTGCCCGCCGAGCGCATCCAGCGCCTGGGCATGAAGGACAACTTCTGGTCCATGGGCGTCCCGGGTCCCTGCGGTCCTTGCTCCGAGATCAACTACGACCGCGGTCCCGAGTTCGGTGTCGAGGGCGGCCCGGCCGTCAACGACGAGCGGTACGTGGAGATCTGGAACCTGGTCTTCATGCAGTACGAGCGCGGGGAGGGCACCGGCAAGGAGGAGTTCCCGATCCTCGGCGACCTGCCCGCCAAGAACATCGACACCGGCCTCGGCCTCGAGCGTCTCGCCATGATCCTGCAGGACGTGCGGAACATGTACGAGACCGACACCTTGCGCGTCGTCATCGACAAGGCCACCGAGCTCACCGGCGTCGCCTATGGTGCCGCCCACGAGTCCGACGTCTCGCTGCGCGTGGTCGCCGACCACATGCGCACGTCCGTCATGCTCATCGGTGACGGCGTCACCCCCGGCAACGAGGGCCGCGGCTATGTGCTGCGCCGCATCATGCGCCGCGCCATCCGCAACATGCGTCTGCTGGGCGCCACCGACCCCGTCGTCCTCGAGCTGGTCGACGCCGTCATCAAGACGATGGGGCAGCAGTACCCGGAGCTGGCCGAGGACCGCAAGCGCATCGAGACGGTCGCCGTCGCCGAGGAGAACGCCTTCCTCAAGACGCTGAAGGCCGGCACGAACATCCTTGACACGGCCGTCACCGAGACCAAGGCCACCGGCTCCTCCGTGCTGCCCGGCGACAAGGCCTTCCTGCTCCACGACACATGGGGCTTCCCGATCGACCTCACCCTCGAAATGGCCTCCGAGCAGGGCCTGTCGGTGGACGAGGACGGCTTCCGCCGCCTGATGAAGGAGCAGCGGGACCGCGCCAAGGCCGACGCCCTGGTGAAGAAGAGCGGCCACGCCGACCTGTCGGCCTACCGTTCCGTCGCCGACGCCGCCGGCACGACCGTGTTCACCGGCTACACCGACAACGAGGGCGAGGCCACCGTCGTCGGCCTGCTGGTGGACGGCGTGCCGTCGCCCGCCGCCAACGAGGGCGACGAGGTCGAGGTCATCCTCGACCGCACCCCCTTCTACGCCGAGGGCGGCGGCCAGCTCGCCGACACCGGTCGCATCCGCACCGACTCCGGCGCCGTCATCGAGATCCGCGACGTGCAGCAGCCCGTGCCGGGCGTCACCGTGCACAAGGGCAGCGTGCAGGTCGGCGAGGTCACCGTCGGAGCCGGTGTGCTGGCCAGGATCGACCTGGGTCGCCGCCGCGCCATCGCCCGCGCCCACAGCGCCACGCACCTGACCCACCAGGCGCTGCGCGACGCCCTCGGCCCCACGGCCGCCCAGGCCGGCTCGGAGAACTCCCCGGGCCGCTTCCGCTTCGACTTCGGCTCGCCGGCCGCCGTTCCGGGCAGCGTGCTCACGGACGTCGAGCAGAAGATCAACGCCGTGCTCTCCCGTGAACTCGACGTCACGGCCGAGGTCATGAGCATCGACGAGGCCAAGAAGGCGGGCGCCATCGCCGAGTTCGGCGAGAAGTACGGCGAGCGCGTGCGCGTCGTGACCATCGGCGACTACTCCAAGGAGCTGTGCGGCGGCACGCACGTCGGCAACACCGCCCAGCTGGGCCTGGTGAAGCTGCTCGGCGAGTCCTCGATCGGCTCCGGAGTGCGCCGTGTCGAGGCGCTGGTCGGCGTGGACGCGTACAACTTCCTCGCTCGCGAGCACACGGTAGTCGCCCAGCTCCAGCAACTGGTCAAGGGCCGCCCGGAGGAGCTCCCGGAGAAGATCTCCAGCATGCTCGCCAAGCTCAAGGAGGCCGAGAAGGAGATCGAGCGCTTCCGCGCCGAGAAGGTCCTTCAGGCCGCCGCCGGGCTCGCCGGGTCCGCCCAGGACGTCAAGGGT
This sequence comes from Streptomyces sp. RLA123, assembly GCF_056270165.1. Classification (NCBI taxonomy): domain Bacteria; kingdom Bacillati; phylum Actinomycetota; class Actinomycetes; order Kitasatosporales; family Streptomycetaceae; genus Streptomyces; species Streptomyces sp. RLA123. The sequence goes on from NZ_JBWDOR010000003.1 coordinate 6,469,421, forward strand.
GTCGCCGTGGTGACCGGTCAGGTCCCGGACGGCACGAGCGCCGACGACCTGCGCAGGCTCGTCCTGGACGTCCGCCAGCGGATCACCGGCGGCCGCCCTGCCGTCGTGGCGCTGTTCACCGTCGCAGGCGACCGCCCGCTGACCGTGATCGCCACCAACGAGGCCGCCCGCGAGCGCGGCCTCAAGGCCGGCGACCTGGTCCGCGCCGCCGCCAAGACCCTCGGCGGCGGTGGCGGCGGCAAGCCGGACGTCGCCCAGGGCGGTGGCCAGAACGCCGACGCCGTCGGCGACGCCGTCGCCGCGGTGCAGCGTCTGGTCGCCGAGACGGTCTGATGTCGCTCATGCGCAGGGGTCGCAGGATCGCGATCGACGTCGGGGACGCCCGCATCGGGGTCGCTTCGTGCGACCCCGACGGGGTCCTCGCCACCCCGGTCGAAACGGTGCCCGGCCGGGACGTCCCGGCCGCTCTCCGGCGCATCGTCCAGATCGTCGGGGAGTACGAGCCGATCGAAGTCCTGGTCGGCCTGCCCCGCTCGCTCAGCGGGCGGGAGGGGCCGGCCGCGGCCAAGGCACGCGGCTTCGCCGAGGATGTGGCTAAGATCATCTCGCCGGTTCCGGTGCGGCTGGTGGACGAGCGGATGACCACGGTGACCGCCACCCAAGGACTGCGTGCTTCGGGTGTGACGGCGAAGAAGGGACGTTCGGTCGTCGATCAGGCCGCCGCTGTCGTTATCCTGCAGAGTGCCCTGGAGACCGAACGGGTGTCCGGGAAAGCTCCCGGAGAGAGCGTCGAACCTTTTATCTGATCGCGGTACGGTAACGTTCCGCGCGACACAGCGGCTCCACCGCGGAGCCGAGGTGCCCAGGGCCGGCCGACCTGGGCCGCGTCACAAGCGCCGGCCTGCTGCCGCCTCGCGAACCGAACCGTAGGGGATCGATGACTGACTATGGCCGGAGCTCAGGCTCCGAAGCATGGCACCCCGAAGACCCTCTCTTCGGTGATCAGTGGGGCCAGCAGCAGCAGCCTCAGCAGCATCCCCACCCGCAGCAGCAACAGCAGTACCCGCAGCAGCATTCCCAGCAGCAACAGCAGTACCCGCAGCAGCATTCCCAGCAGCAACAGCAGTATCCCCAGCAACAGCAGCAACAACCCCACCCGCAGCAACAGCAACAGCAGCAACAGGCCCAGTACCAGCAGCAGGGCGGCTGGGACCCCTACGCGGGCACCGGCCAGCAGCCGCAGTACCCGTACGACGCCCAGCAGCAGTACGACTCCTGGGGCACCCCGGCGGGGTACGGCGGCGACCCCTACGGCGCACAGCCGCAGCCCGACTACTACGGCCAGAACGGCTACCCGCCCCCGCAGCCGCCGGACCAGCGGTACCAGGAGCAGCAGCAGGCCCCGCAGGGGTACGAGCAGGCGCCGCCGCAGCAGGCCCCGCAGCCGCAGCAACCCCAGCGCCCGCAACCGCAGCGCCGGCAGCCGGAGCCGTCCCGTCCCGAGTGGGACGACGAGACGGAGGCCGCCGACGACCACGCGTTCTTCGCGGGCGGCGGTGACGACGACGAGGACGGCGACGACCAGGCCTCCGGCCGCGGCGACCGCCGTGGTGGCAAGTCCGGCAAGGGCGGCGGCAAGAAGCGCCGCAGCGGCATGGCCTGCATGGTCGTGCTCGTCGTGCTCGGCGGCGGCCTGGCCGGTGTGACGTACTTCGGCTACTCGTACTACCAGTCGCATTTCGGGCCGGCCCCCGACTTCGCGGGCCAGGGCGCCGGGGAGGTGCAGGTCGAGATCCCGCAGGGCGCCAGCGGCATCGAGATCGGCAACATCCTCAAGAAGGCCGGCGTGGTCAAGAGCGTCGACGCCTTCACCACCGCCGCGAACCAGAACCCCAAGGGCAAGCTCATCCAGGCCGGCGTGTACGTCCTCAAGAAGGAGATGTCCGCCGGCAGCGCCGTCAAGATGATGCTCGACCCCAATTCGCAGAAGGTCCTGATCATCGCCGAGGGCCTGCGCGACGCGCAGATCTACGCGACGATCGACGCCAAGCTGGGACTGGACGAGGGCACCACCAAGAAGGTCGCCGCGGCGGAGTCCGACAAGCTCGGCATGCCCTCGTGGGCTGACGACGGGGCCGACATAGAGGACCCGCTGGAAGGATTCCTCTTCCCCTCCCGCTACAGCATCGGCAAGGACACCAAGCCCGCGGACCTGCTCAAGCAGATGGTCAAGCAGGCGACGGCGGAGTACGAGAAGGACGACCTCCAGGGGCAGGCGAAGAAGGTCGGCATGTCGCCGCACGAGGTCATCACCATCGCCAGCCTGGTACAGGCCGAGGCGAAGGAGGACGACGAGTTCGGCAAGGTCTCGCGGGTCATCTACAACCGCCTCGACCAGGACATGTTCCTGGGCTTCGACTCGACGATCAACTACGCCAAGGGTCGCAGCACGCTCAACACGTCGACGGCCGACACCAAGGACCCGTCGCCGTACAACACGTACAACCACAAGGGCCTGCCGCCGGGGCCCATCGGCAACCCCGGGCACCAGGCGATCGAGGCGGCGCTGCACCCGACGAAGGGCAACTGGCTCTTCTTCGTGACGGTCAAGCCCGGTGACACGCGCTTCACCAACAGCGCGGCCGAGCACGACAAGAACGTGGAGGAGTTCAACAAGTACCAGCGGGAGCACGGCGGTTGATGACCGACGGTAAGCGGGCGGCGGTCCTCGGATCGCCGATCGCCCACTCCCTGTCGCCCGTGCTGCACCGCGCCGCGTACGCGGCGCTGGGACTGGACGACTGGACGTACGACCGGTTCGACGTCGGTGAGGAGGCCCTGCCCGGATTCCTGAAGGAACTGGAGCGGGGCGGCGGGCGCTGGGCCGGGCTGTCGCTGACGATGCCGCTGAAGCGCGCCGTGATCCCTCTGCTCGACGGGATCAGCGACGCGGCGGCGTCGGTGGAGGCCGTGAACACGCTGGTGTTCGCCGAGGACGGCCGTCGCACGGGCGACAACACCGATATCCCCGGCATGGTGGCGGCCCTGCGCGAACGCGGGGTCGAGCGGGTGGCGACGGCCGCGGTCCTGGGAGCGGGCGCGACGGCGTCCTCCGCCTTGGCCGCGCTGGCGCAGATCTGCGACGGCGAGGTCACCGCCTACGTGCGCAGTGCGGCCCGCGCGGCCGAGATGCGGCAGTGGGGCGAGCGGCTCGCCGTGCCCGTGCGCACGGCCGCATGGGAGGACGCGCACCGCGCGTTCGACGCGCCCCTTGTGGTCGCCACGACCCCGGCCGGCACCACGGACCCTCTCGCCGCGGCCGTGCCGCAGGCGCCCGGCACGCTGTTCGACGTGCTGTACGACCCCTGGCCGACGGCACTGGCCGCCGCGTGGTCCGCGCGCGGGGGAGCGCTGGTGGGCGGGCTCGACCTGCTCGTGCACCAGGCGGTGCTCCAGGTGGAGCTGATGACCGGCCGCCGGCCCGCCCCCCTGGCGGCGATGCGGGCCGCGGGCGAGGCGGCGCTGCACCGCTCCTGAGGCTCCGGACCCGCGGCGCCCGGTGTCCGCTCGGCGGACCGTGCTCGGACCTCGCGCGTGAACGTGCAAGGATCGGAGTACGCACGGCCGGTCCGGCCCGCCTGGCCGCGGGACGGCCCATGGAGAAGGAGCGAGCACCCTTGAGCACGTTGCGCTGGCTGACCGCGGGGGAGTCGCACGGTCCCGCACTCGTCGCGACGCTGGAGGGACTGCCCTCCGGTGTGCCGATCACCACCGCCATGGTGGCGGACCACCTCGCGCGGCGGCGGCTGGGCTATGGCCGCGGTGCCCGCATGAAGTTCGAGCAGGACCAAATCACCTTCCTCGGCGGTGTGCGCCATGGGCTGACCATGGGCTCGCCGGTCGCGATCATGGTCGGGAACACCGAGTGGCCCAAGTGGGAGCAGGTCATGGCGGCCGACCCGGTCGACCCCGAGATCCTCGCCGGACTCGCCCGCAACGCCCCGCTGACCCGTCCGCGCCCCGGTCACGCCGACCTCGCCGGCATGCAGAAGTACGGCTTCGACGAGGCCCGGCCGATCCTCGAGCGTGCCTCCGCCCGTGAGACCGCGGCCCGCGTCGCGCTGGGCGCCGTGGCCCGCTCCTACCTCAAGGAGACGGCCGGGATCGAGATCGTCTCCCACGTCGTGGAACTCGCCTCGGCCAAGGCCCCGTACGGCGTCCTGCCCACGCCGGCCGATGTCGGGAAGCTCGACGCCGACCCGGTGCGCTGCCTCGACTCCGACGCGAGCAAGCGGATGATCGCGGAGATCGACCAGGCCCACAAGGACGGCGACACCCTTGGCGGCGTCGTCGAGGTGCTGGCGTACGGCGTGCCGGTCGGTCTCGGCAGCCATGTCCATTGGGACCGGCGTCTCGACGCGCGCCTGGCCGCGGCCCTCATGGGCATTCAGGCCATCAAGGGCGTCGAGGTCGGCGACGGCTTCGACCTGGCCCGCGTCCCCGGCTCCAAGGCGCACGACGAGATCCTGGCCACCCCCGACGGCATCCGCCGTTCCTCCGGCCGCTCCGGCGGCACCGAGGGCGGCCTGTCCACCGGTGAACTGCTGCGTGTTCGCGCCGCGATGAAGCCCATCGCCACCGTGCCGCGCGCCCTGGCCACCGTGGACGTGAGCACCGGCGAGGCGACCCAGGCCCACCACCAGCGTTCCGATGTCTGCGCCGTCCCGGCCGCGGGCATCGTGGCCGAGGCGATGGTCGCCCTGGTGCTCGCGGACGCCGTGGCCGAGAAGTTCGGCGGCGACAGCGTCACCGAGACGCACCGCAATGTGCGCGGCTACCTCGACCACCTGGCGATCCGGTGAGTGCGCCGATGAGCGCCCCGGTCGTCGTCCTGGTCGGACCGATGGGCGTCGGCAAGAGCACCGTCGGCGAGCTGCTGGCCGAACGCCTCGGCGTGACCTGCCGCGACACCGACGCGGACATCGTCGAGGCCGAGGGCCGGCCGATCTCCGACATCTTCGTGGAGGACGGCGAGGAGCACTTCCGGGCCCTGGAGGCCCGGGCGGTGCGGACCGCCCTGGCCGAGCACCCCGGTGTGCTCGCGCTCGGCGGCGGCGCCGTCCTCGATCAGGACACCCGGGGGCTGCTCGCGGGCCTGCCCGTGGTCTTCCTCGACATGGACGTGGCCGAGGCCGTCAAGCGCGTCGGCCTCGACGCCGCCCGGCCGCTGCTCGCCGTCAACCCGCGGCGGCAGTGGCGGGAGCTGATGGACGCCCGGCGCCCGCTGTACACCGAGGTCGCCCGCGCCGTGGTCAGCACCGCGGACCGCACCCCCGAGGACGTCGCCGACGCCGTCCTGGACGCACTGGAGTTGAAGATCGCATGACCGAGCACGCCGCCCACGCCACCGTTCGCATCCCGGTCGGGGGCAGTGCGGGCACCGAGCCGTACGAGGTCCTGGTCGGCCGTCAGCTCCTCGGCGAGCTGCCCGGCCTGATCGGCGACAAGGCGGCGCGTGTGGCCGTCATCCACCCCGAGGCGCTCTCCGCCACCGGTGAGGCGCTCCGCGACGATCTGGCCGAGCAGGGCTACGAGGCCGTGGCCATCCAGGTGCCGAACGCGGAGGAGGCCAAGACCGCCGAGGTCGCCGCGTACTGCTGGAGGGCGCTGGGCCAGTCCGGCTTCACCCGTACGGACGTCGTCGTCGGTGTCGGCGGCGGTGCCACCACCGACCTGGCCGGCTTCATCGCCGCCACCTGGCTGCGCGGCGTCCGCTGGATCGCGGTCCCGACCACCGTGCTGGGCATGGTGGACGCGGCCGTGGGCGGCAAGACCGGCATCAACACCGCCGAGGGCAAGAACCTCGTCGGCGCCTTCCATCCGCCCGCCGGCGTGCTGTGCGACCTCGCCGCTCTGGAGTCGCTCGCGGTCAACGACTACGTCAGCGGCCTCGCGGAGATCATCAAGGCGGGCTTCATCGCGGACCCGGTCATCCTCGACCTGATCGAGAGCGACCCGGCGGCCGCCCGCACCCCCGACGGCGCCCATACGGCCGAGCTGATCGAGCGGGCCATCAGGGTCAAGGCCGAGGTGGTCTCCGCGGACCTGAAGGAGTCGGGTCTGCGGGAGATCCTCAACTACGGCCACACCCTCGGCCACGCCATCGAGAAGAACGAGCGGTACGAGTGGCGGCACGGCGCGGCCGTCTCCATCGGGATGGTCTTCGCCGCCGAGCTCGGCCGTCTCGCGGGGCGGCTGGACGACGCCACCGCGGACCGCCACCGCGCGGTGCTGGAGTCCGTGGGACTGCCGCTGACGTACCGCGGGGACCAGTGGCCGCGGCTGCTGGAGACCATGAAGGTCGACAAGAAGTCCCGCGGTGACCGGCTCCGGTTCATCGTCCTGGACGCCCTCGCCAAGCCCACCGTCCTGGAGGCACCCGATCCGGCGGTGCTCCTCGCCGCCTACGCGGAGATCTCCAAATAGCCACCGGCACCACTGTCGCCGAACGGCCGGGCACCCTGCGGGTGACCCGGCCGTTCACACAACTACGGCCGTTGACGGTACCGTTCGGTCGAACCTGAAAGCACTTGTACGGGACGGAGTGGCCGCGATGCAGCATGGCGTGGGCGCGCCTCTGCCACCGCCGCACGGCGGACAGCCCGCAGCCGGCCAGCCGGGGCCGCCGCCCCAGCCACCGGCGGCGACCGGCCACTTCCCGATGGCGCCAGGAGCCCCCGTCCAGCACCCGGGACGGCCGCCCGAGCAGCCTCACCAGCCCGGCGCCCAGCCCGGCGCGAATCCCGGTACGAGCCCCGGCGGCCCCCGCCCGCGCCCCGGATACGGACCCGGCCCCGTGGCTGTCCTGCTGATCGGCGCTGCGGGGGCCGGGAAGACCACCATCGCCCGCCACTGGGCCGACCACCGCGGTGTCCCCACCGCCCACGTCAGCCTGGACGACGTGCGCGAATGGGTCCGCTCCGGCTTCGCCGACCCCCAGTCGGGCTGGAACGACCACTCCGAGGCGCAGTACCGTCTCGCCCGCCGCACCTGCGGCTTCGCCGCCCGCAACTTCCTGGCGAACGGCATCTCCTGCATCATCGACGACGCCGTCTTCCCCGACCGCCCCGTCGTCGGCCTCGGCGGCTGGAAGCGCCACGTCGGCCCGGGTCTGCTGCCCGTCGTGCTGCTCCCCGGCCTCGACGTCGTGCTGGCCCGCAACGCCCAGCGCACCGGCAACCGGCGGCTGACCGACGAGGAGGTCGCCCGCATCCACGGCCGCATGGCCGGCTGGTACGGGTCCGGGCTGCCGATCATCGACAACTCGCACCTGGACGTGCCCGCGGCTGCCGCCGCCCTCGACAGCGTCGTCACCCGCAGCCTTCAGGGCCCGCCCGCCTGGTAGTCCGCCAGGTGGCCCGGCTCGACAGGCCGAGCGGCGGGACCCGACGTACGCTCACCACATGTCCGAGGTGCACGCTGCCCGCAGGGAACGTCTGCGGGACCGTTGCGCGGCGTCCGGAGCGGCGGCGGCGCTGGTCTCCCGCCCCGCGAACGTCCGCTATCTGACCGGCTGCGCCCCGCCCGGCACGGTGCTGCTCATCACCCCGGGTCCCGAGGACGTCCTGGTGCACGGCCGCCACCCTTCCGGCGACCTCGCAGAAGGCCGTCTCCCCGACGATGTGCGCGCCGTCGTGCTGCCGTCCCCCGACGCCGACCCGGCGGTCGCCGCCGCGGGCCTGGCCGCCGAGCGGAAGGCCGCGACGGTCGCCGTGGAGGAGCACCACCTCACCGTCGCCCGCCACCGCGCGATGGGCGCGGCCGCTCCCGGGGTGCGCCTCACCGACCTCGGCACTGCCGTGGAGCAGCTCCGGCTGGTCAAGGACGAGCAGGAGATCTCCGCCCTGCGCATCGCCGCCGAGATCGCCGACCAGGCGCTCAGCGAACTGCTGGAGTCCATCCTGGTGGGGCGTACCGAACGCCATCTCGCCCTCGAGCTGGAGCGCCGCCTCATCGACCACGGCGCCGACGGCCCCGCCTTCCGCACCTGCGTCGGCACCGGACCGCACTCGGGCGCCTCGCGTCATCTGCCCACCGACCGGCGGGTCGAGGAGGGCGACTTCCTGACCGTGCGACTCGGCGCCTGCTACCGCGGCTACCGCTGCGAGGTCGGCCGTACCTTCGTCATCGGCACGTCCCCCGCCGACTGGCAGATCGAGCTGTACGACCTCGTCTTCGCCGCCCAGAGGGCCGGCCGGGAGGCGCTGGCGCCGGGGGCCGCGTGCCGCGACGTGGACCATGCCGCCCGGCATGTCCTGGAGTCCGGCGGGTACGGCGACGCACTCGGGGAGAGCACGGGACACGGGGTCGGCCTGGAGATCGGTGAGGACCCGCGGTTGTCGCCTGCCGCCATGGGTAAACTGGACGCTTGCGTGCCGGTCACCGTCGAACCGGGGGTCCACCTCCCGGGCCGCGGCGGTGTCCGGATCGACGACACACTCGTCGTGCGTCCTTCGGCGGACGGCGGGCCCGAGCTACTCACCATCACGACCAAGGAGCTGCTCGCCCTGTAGCGGGCGGGCACCTGTTTGGTTCCCGAAGCAGCAGTGCAGGAGATTCCGCAACCGTGGCCACCACGAACGACCTCAAGAACGGCCTCGTGCTCAAGCTCGACGGCGGCCAGCTCTGGTCCGTAGTCGAGTTCCAGCACGTCAAGCCCGGCAAGGGCCCCGCCTTCGTCCGTACGAAGCTCAAGAACGTGCTCTCCGGCAAGGTCGTCGACAAGACCTTCAACGCCGGCGTGAAGGTCGAGACGGCCAACGTCGACAAGCGCGGGATGCAGTTCTCCTACAAGGACGGCGAGAGCTTCGTGTTCATGGACATGGACACGTACGACCAGATCTACATCACCCCCGAGGTCGTCGGCGACGCCGCCCACTTCCTGCTGGAGGGCTTCGAGGCCGTCGTCGCCATGTACGAGGGCGCGCCCCTGTACATCGAGCTCCCGGCCGCCGTCGAGCTGGTCATCGAGTACACGGAGCCGGGCGTCCAGGGCGACCGCTCCACCGGCGGCACCAAGCCGGCCAAGCTGGAGACCGGTTACGAGATCGGTGTCCCGCTCTTCATCACCACCGGTGAGAAGATCAAGGTCGACACCCGCTCGGGTGAGTACCTCGGCCGGGTGACCAGCTAACCGTGGCCGCTCGCAACAAGGCCCGCAAGCGCGCCTTCCAGATCCTCTTCGAGGCGGAGCAGCGGGGTGTCGACCCCAAGTCCGCCATGGCGGACTGGATCAGGCTCGCCCGCACCGACGACCGGCAGCCGCCGGTCAGCGAATACACCATGAAACTCGTCGAGGGTTACGCCGAACGGGCGAAGCGGATCGACGAACTGCTGTCGAAGTACGCCGTGGGCTGGACCCTCGACCGGATGCCGGTCGCCGACCGCAACATCCTGCGTCTCGGCGCCTACGAGCTGATCTGGGAGGACGACGTCCCCGACGCCGTCGCCCTGGACGAGGCCGTGCAGCTGGCCAAGGAGTTCTCCACAGACGACTCGCCGTCGTTCGTGAACGGCCTGCTGGCCCGTCTGAAGGAGCTCAAGCCGAGCCTGCGCGAGGATCTCCCCAAGGACTGAGCCGCTCGTCAGCGACCCACGGGCCCGGAACGCCATCGCGTTCCGGGCCCGTCGTGTGCCACGCCCCGGTGCCGTCCGGCGTGAAACACAAGCGCCCCCGTGCGGTGTCCGAAAAGGCCACCGCACAGGGGCGTGAACGTTTCTGCTTCCCGAGGGTGTCAGCCCTCCTCGTGCTGCACCGCGCGCCGTGCGTCCGCGTCGAGGACGCCCCAGCCGATGAGCTGCTCGGTCAGGACCGAGGGCGACTGGTCGTAGATGACGGCGAGGGTGCGCAGGTCGTCCTGGCGGATCGACAGCACCTTGCCGTTGTAGTCACCGCGCTGGCTCTGGATCGTCGCGGCGTACCTCTGCAACGGGCCGGCCTTGTCGGACGGCACCTGGCCGAGGCGCTCGAGGTCGAGGACGAGCTTCGGCGGCGGCTCGGCAGCACCCCCGGGTGCGGAACCGGGCAGGAGCTCCTGGACCGGCACGCCGTAGAAGTCGGCGAGCTCGGCGAGCCGCTGTACCGTCACCGCGCGGTCTCCACGCTCGTACGAGCCGACCACGACGGCCTTCCAGCGCCCCTGGGACTTCTCCTCGACGCCGTGGAGGGAGAGTCCCTGCTGTGTGCGGATGGCACGGAGCTTCGCTCCGAGCTGTTTGGCGTAATCGCTGGACATAACGCTCCCCGGACGGAAACTCAGTAACTCACTGTGAGGTTACGCAGCGTAATTGGAATCCGTCAAGCCGAATGGTCCACACCGGTACCCCCGGACGAGCGAGGTCATCGGCGCGTCACCCGCGACAGAGCAGGTCAGCGGGCCTGGTAGGGTTCTCATGTACGTTTTGGCGTCCTTTAAGACCCGTCCCGTGAGGCGGGGAAGGAGGTCCATTTTTCATGGCCGCACACAACGAGGCCTCAGCGGTGCCGTCCCGGCCCGTGCTGGAGGCGCAGGACATCGAGCGGGTACTGACCCGCATCGCCTACGAGATCGTCGAACGCGCCAAGGGCGCCGACGACGTGGTGCTCCTCGGCATTCCGACCCGCGGCGTCCACCTGGCCCGCAGACTCGCCGACAAGCTCGACGGCATCACGGGCGGCAAGGTCCCGGTCGGTTCGCTCGACATCACCATGTACCGCGACGACCTGCGGCTCGGCCCGGCCCGCGCGCTCGCCCGCACCGAGATCCCGGCCGACGGCGTGGACCGCCGCCTGGTCGTCCTCGTGGACGACGTGCTCTTCTCCGGCCGCACCATCCGCGCCGCCCTCGACGGGCTGAACGACATCGGCCGCCCGCGCGCGGTGCAGCTGGCCGTCCTGGTCGACCGCGGCCACCGCGAGCTGCCCATCCGGGCCGACTACGTCGGCAAGAACATCCCCACCTCGCTGCGCGAGACCGTCAAGGTCCATCTGACCGAGGAGGACGGGCGCGACTGCGTCCTGCTCGGCGTACGCGACGGCTCCCCGGCGGAGGAGTAGCACGGCTCCGCCCCGCCTCCCGGGGCACAGCCATGCCCGCCCGTCCCCCGGCACGAGCCGTCCGGGAGACGCCGCGTGCCGCCCCTTCGCCCGCCCCCGCACGCATCCTCCGGAGTGACCGATGAAGCGCCACCTGATCTCGGCGGCCGACCTCACCCGCGACGACGCCCTCCTCGTGCTCGACACCGCCGAGGAGATGGCCCGCGTCGCCGACCGCCCCATCAAGAAACTCCCCACTCTGCGCGGCCGCACCGTGGTCAACCTCTTCTTCGAGGATTCGACCCGCACCCGCATCTCCTTCGAGGCCGCCGCCAAGCGGCTGTCGGCCGACGTCATCAACTTCTCCGCCAAGGGGTCCTCGGTCTCCAAGGGCGAGTCGTTGAAGGACACCGCCCTCACCTTGGAGGCGATGGGCGCCGACGCCGTCGTCATCCGCCACCACATGTCCGGCGCCCCGCACCGCCTCGCGTACTCCGACTGGATCGGCGGCAGCGTCGTCAACGCCGGTGACGGCACCCATGAGCACCCCACCCAGGCGCTGCTCGACGCCTTCACCATGCGCCGCCACCTGTCGGGCCCCGGCCGCGACCTGGCGGGCCGGCGCGTCACCGTCGTCGGCGACGTGCTGCACAGCCGTGTGGCGCGCTCCAATGTGCTGCTGCTGAACACCCTGGGCGCCCAGGTCACCCTGGTGGCGCCGCCCACCCTGCTGCCGATCGGCGTCGAGAACTGGCCCTGCGAGGTCTCGTACGACCTGGACGCGGTGCTCGCCAAGACCGACGCCGTCATGATGCTGCGCGTCCAGCGCGAGCGCATGAACGCCGCGTTCTTCCCGACCGAGCGCGAGTACTCGCGCCGCTACGGCCTCGACGGCAGCCGGATGGCCGCCCTGCCTGAGCACGCCGTCGTCATGCACCCCGGACCGATGAACCGCGGCATGGAGATCACCGCCGAGGTCGCGGACTCGCCGCGCTGCACCGCCGTCGAGCAGGTGAGGAACGGCGTCAGCATCCGGATGGCCGTCCTGTACCTGCTGCTCGGCGGCGCCGAGCCCGCCGTCTCCGGTCCCGCCCCCGCCCGCACCGCTGAGGAGAACAAGTGAACATGAGCGCGACCCCGAGGACGCTGATCCGCGGCGCGAGGATCCTGGGCGGAGACCCGCAGGACGTCCTGATCGAGGGCGGGACGATCGCCGCCGTCGGCACGGGCCTGGCCGCCCCCGACGGCGCCACCGTGGTCGAGGCCGCGGGCAAGGTCCTCCTGCCGGGCCTGGTCGACCTCCACACCCATCTGCGCGAGCCCGGCCGGGAGGACTCCGAGACCGTCCTCACCGGCACGCGCTCCGCAGCCGCGGGCGGCTACACGGCCGTGCACGCGATGGCCAACACCTTCCCGGTCGCCGACACCGCGGGCGTCGTCGAGCAGGTCTGGCGGCTCGGCCGCGAGCACGGCTACTGCGACGTGCAGCCGGTCGGTGCCGTCACCGTGGGCCTGGAGGGCAAGAAGCTCGCCGAACTCGGCGCGATGGCCGATTCCGCCGCCGGGGTGCGGGTCTTCTCCGACGACGGCAAGTGCGTGGACGACGCGGTCATCATGCGCCGCGCCCTGGAGTACGTGAAGGCCTTCGACGGCGTCGTCGCCCAGCACGCCCAGGAGCCGCGGCTGACCGAGGGCGCCCAGATGAACGAGGGCGTCGTCTCCGGCGAGCTCGGGCTGACCGGCTGGCCTGCCGTCGCCGAGGAGTCGATCATCGCCCGCGACGTGCTGCTCGCCGCCCATGTCGGCTCCCGCGTGCACATCTGCCACCTGTCCACGGCCGGCTCCGTCGAGATCGTGCGCTGGGCCAAGTCCAAGGGCTGGGACGTCACCGCCGAGGTCACCCCGCACCACCTGCTCCTCACCGACGAGCTGGTGCGCTCGTACAACCCCGTCTACAAGGTGAACCCGCCGCTGCGCACCGAGGCCGACGTCATGGCGCTGCGCGAGGCGCTCGCCGACGGCACCATCGACTGCGTGGCCACCGACCACGCCCCGCACCCGCACGAGGACAAGGACTGCGAGTGGGGCGCGGCCGCGATGGGCATGATCGGCCTGGAGACCGCGCTGTCGGTCGTCCAGCACGCCATGGTCGACACCGGGCTGCTGGACTGGGCCGGCGTCGCCGACCGGATGTCCTTCCGGCCCGCGGTCATCGGGCGCCTGGGCGGCCACGGACGGCCCGTCTCGGCTGGTGAGCCCGCCAACCTGACGCTGGTGGATCCGGCATACCGTGGTGAGGTGAACCCCGCGGGCTTCGCCTCCCGCAGCCGCAACACCCCCTACGAGGGTCTGGAGCTGCCGGGCCAGGTGTTCGCCACGTTCCTGCGGGGCAAGGCGACGGTCATGGACGGGAAGCTCTCGTGACACCTCTGGCACTCATCGCGGCGGAGGGACAGCACTCCGCCCAGGTCACCGACTGGTCCGCCCGCATCGGCTGGGTCGTCGGCCTGCTGCTCCTCATCGCCCTCGTCTACTGGCTGATGCGCCAGGGCTGGAAGTGGCGCGGCACCCTCCAGGGGGACGTTCCCGCCCTCCCGACCGCCCCGGAGGAGTCCGGCGAGCCACGGCCGGTCCTGCTGACCACGGACGGCCGCTACCACGGCAGCACCACGGCGGGGCAGTGGCTGGACCGCATCGTCGCCCACGGCCTGGGCGTGCGCAGCCGCGCCGAGCTCACCTTGACGGACCGGGGCGTGGACGTCGTCCGCACCGGCGCGCCGGACTTCTTCATCCCGGCCGGGGCCCTGCGCGGCGCCCGCCTGGACAAGGGCATCGCGGGCAAGGTCCTCACCGAGGGCGGCCTGCTGGTGATCACCTGGGCGCACGGCGACCGGGAGATCGACTCCGGCTTCCGCTCCGACCGCTCCGCCGAGCACATCGAGTGGGTCGAGGCCCTGAACACCCTTACGCACGACCAGGAAGGCGCACGATGACGACCTCCGCCCAGCGACCCGCGAGGGTCCCTGCCGTACTCGTCCTGGAGGACGGCCGCACCTTCCGCGGCCGCGCCTACGGGGCTGTGGGGGAGACTTTCGGTGAGGCCGTCTTCTCCACCGGCATGACCGGCTACCAGGAAACGCTGACCGACCCCTCGTACCACCGCCAGGTCGTCGTGATGACCGCCCCGCACGTGGGCAACACCGGCGTCAACGACGAGGACCCGGAGTCCTCCCGCATCTGGGTGGCCGGGTACGTCGTCCGCGACCCCGCCCGCGTGTCCTCCAACTGGCGCGCGCGGCGCACCCTGGACGAGGAACTGACCCGCCAGGGAGTCGTCGGCATCAGCGGCATCGACACCCGCGCTCTGACCCGCCACCTGCGCGAGCGCGGCGCCATGCGCGTCGGCATCTTCTCCGGCGACAAGGCGCACACCGACGAGGCCGCCCTTTTGGCCGAGGTGCAGGCCGCCCCTCAGATGACGGGCGCCGACCTCTCCGCGGAGGTCGCCACCAAGGAGCCGTACGTCGTCCCTGCCATCGGCGAGAAGAAGTTCACCGTCGCCGCCCTGGATCTCGGCATCAAGGGCATGACGCCGCAGCGGATGGCCGAGCGCGGCATCGAGGTGCACGTCCTGCCCGCGGGTGCCTCCCTGGAGGAGGTCTACGCGATCCGCCCCGACGGCGTCTTCCTCTCCAACGGCCCCGGCGACCCGGCCACCGCCGACCTCACGGTCATCCAGGGCGTCCTGGACCGCGGGACGCCGCTGTTCGGCATCTGCTTCGGCAACCAGCTGCTCGGCCGGGCCGTCGGCTTCGGCACCTACAAGCTCAAGTACGGCCACCGCGGCATCAACCTGCCGGTGCAGGACCGTTCCACCGGCAAGGTCGAGGTCACCGCGCACAACCACGGCTTCGCCGTGGACGCGCCGCTCGACCAGGTCACCGACACCCCGTACGGGCGGGTGGAGGTCTCCCACGTCTGCCTCAACGACAACGTGGTCGAGGGCCTGCGGTTGCTCGACACCCCCGCCTTCAGCGTCCAGTACCACCCCGAGGCCGCCGCAGGTCCGCACGACGCCGCGTACCTGTTCGACCGCTTCGTGAAGCTCATGGAGGGCCAGCGTGCCTAAGCGCACCGATATCCAGTCCGTCCTGGTCATCGGCTCCGGCCCGATCGTCATTGGCCAGGCCGCCGAGTTCGACTACTCCGGCACCCAGGCCTGCCGCGTCCTGCGCGCCGAGGGCCTGCGGGTGATCCTGGTCAATTCCAACCCGGCCACGATCATGACCGACCCGGAGATCGCCGACGCCACCTATGTGGAGCCGATCACCCCGGAGTTCGTCGAGAAGATCATCGCCAAGGAGCGCCCGGACGCGCTGCTGCCCACCCTGGGTGGCCAGACCGCGCTCAACACCGCGATCTCGCTCCACACGGCGGGCGTCCTCGACAAGTACGGCGTCGAGCTGATCGGCGCCAATGTCGAGGCCATCAACAAGGGCGAGGACCGCGACCTGTTCAAGGGCGTCGTCAGGGCCGTCCACGACAAGATCGGGCACGGCGAGTCCGCCCGCTCGGTCATCTGCCACACCATGGACGAGGTGATCGCCGGGGTCGGCACCCTCGGCGGCTACCCGGTCGTCGTCCGCCCCTCCTTCACCATGGGCGGCGCCGGCTCCGGTTTCGCCCACGACGAGGAGGAGCTGCGCCGCATCGCCGGCCAGGGGCTCACGCTCTCGCCGACCACCGAGGTGCTCCTGGAGGAGTCCATCCTCGGCTGGAAGGAGTACGAGCTGGAGCTCATGCGCGACAAGCAC
This sequence comes from Streptomyces sp. RLA123, assembly GCF_056270165.1. Classification (NCBI taxonomy): domain Bacteria; kingdom Bacillati; phylum Actinomycetota; class Actinomycetes; order Kitasatosporales; family Streptomycetaceae; genus Streptomyces; species Streptomyces sp. RLA123. Next base: position 6,485,309 of record NZ_JBWDOR010000003.1, read on the forward strand.
GACAACGTCGTGGTCGTCTGCTCCATCGAGAACTTCGACCCCATGGGCGTGCACACCGGCGACTCCATCACGGTCGCGCCCGCGATGACGCTGACCGACCGCGAGTACCAGATCCTGCGCGACGTCGGCATCGCCGTGATCCGCGAGGTCGGCGTCGACACCGGCGGCTGCAACATCCAGTTCGCGGTCGATCCCGAGGACGGCCGGGTCATCGTCATCGAGATGAACCCCCGCGTGTCCCGCTCCTCCGCGCTCGCCTCCAAGGCGACCGGCTTCCCGATCGCCAAGATCGCCGCCAAGCTGGCCGTCGGCTACACCCTCGACGAGATCCCCAACGACATCACCGAGCAGACGCCTGCGTCCTTCGAGCCGACGCTCGACTACGTCGTCGTCAAGGTGCCGCGCTTCGCCTTCGAGAAGTTCCCCGCCGCCGACGCCACCCTCACCACCACCATGAAGTCGGTCGGCGAGGCCATGGCGATCGGCCGCAACTTCCCCGAGGCGCTGCAGAAGGCGCTGCGCTCGCTGGAGAAGAAGGACAGCCAGTTCGCCTTCACCGGGGAACCGGGCGACAAGGGCGAGTTGCTGCTCACCGCCGGGCGTCCCACCGACGGCCGGATCAACACGGTCATGCAGGCCATCCGGGCCGGGGCCACGCCGCAGGAGGTCTTCGACGCGACGAGGATCGACCCCTGGTTCGTCGACCAGCTCTTCCTGATCAAGGAGACCGCCGACGAGCTGGCCGCCGCGGGCAAGCTCGACCCCGAGCTGCTGGCCGAGGCCAAGCGCTACGGCTTCTCCGACGCCCAGATCGCCGCGGTCCGCGGCCTGCGCGAGGACGTCGTCCGCGAGGTCCGGCACGCGCTCGGTGTCCGGCCGGTCTACAAGACGGTCGACACCTGCGCCGCCGAGTTCGCCGCCCGCACCCCGTACTTCTACTCGTCCTACGACGAGGAGACCGAGGTCGCGCCGCGCGAGAAGCCCGCCGTGATCATCCTGGGCTCGGGCCCGAACCGCATCGGCCAAGGCATCGAGTTCGACTACTCCTGTGTGCACGCCTCCTTCGCGCTGCACGACGCGGGCTACGAGACCGTCATGGTCAACTGCAACCCGGAGACCGTCTCCACCGACTACGACACCTCCGACCGGCTCTACTTCGAGCCGCTCACCCTGGAGGACGTCCTGGAGATCGTCCACGCCGAGCAGCAGGCCGGCCCCGTCGCGGGCGTCATCGTGCAGCTCGGCGGCCAGACCCCGCTCGGCCTCGCGCAGGCACTCAAGGACAACGGTGTGCGCGTTGTCGGCACCTCGCCCGAGGCCATCCACCTCGCCGAGGACCGCGGCGCCTTCGGCCGCGTCCTGGCCAAGGCGGGCCTGCCCGCCCCCAAGCACGGCACGGCCACGACCTTCGAGGAGGCCAAGGCCATCGCCGACGAGATCGGCTACCCGGTCCTGGCGCGCCCCTCGTACGTGCTCGGCGGCCGCGGCATGGAGATCGTCTACGACGAGATCCGCCTCGCCTCGTACATCGCCGAGTCCACCGAGATCGGCCCGGACCGCCCCGTCCTGGTCGACCGCTTCCTCGACGACGCCATCGAGATCGACGTCGACGCGCTCTACGACGGCCACGAGCTCTACCTCGGCGGCGTCATGGAGCACATCGAGGAGGCCGGCATCCACTCCGGCGACTCCGCCTGCGCCCTGCCTCCGATCACCCTGGGCGGCCACGACATCAAGCGGCTGCGCGCCTCCACCGAGGCCATCGCCAGGGGCGTCGGCGTCCAGGGCCTGATCAACATCCAGTTCGCACTGGCCGGGGACATCCTCTACGTGCTGGAGGCCAACCCGCGCGCCTCCCGCACCGTGCCCTTCACCTCCAAGGCGACCGCGGTGCCGCTGGCCAAGGCCGCCGCCCGCATCTCGCTCGGCGCCACCGTCGCCGAGTTGCGCGCGGAGGGCCTGCTGCCGGCCCACGGCGACGGCGGCACCCTGCCGCTCGACGCGCCGATCTCCGTCAAGGAGGCCGTGCTGCCCTGGAGCCGCTTCCGCGACGTGCACGGCCGCGGCGTGGACACCGTCCTCGGCCCGGAGATGCGCTCCACCGGCGAGGTCATGGGCATCGACTCGGTCTTCGGCACGGCGTACGCCAAGTCGCAGGCCGGTGCCTATGGCGCGCTGCCGACCAAGGGCCGCGCCTTCGTCTCGGTGGCCAACCGCGACAAGCGTGCGCTGATCTTCCCGGCCCGCGCCCTGGTGGAGCACGGCTTCGAGCTGCTGGCCACCTCCGGCACCGCCGAAGTGCTCAAGCGCAACGGCATCGAGGCCACGATCGTCCGCAAGAAGAGCGAGGGCACCGGCCCGAACGGCGAGCCGACCGTGGTCGACCTCATCCACGACGGCGCGATCGACCTCATCGTCAACACCCCGTTCGGCACCGGCGGCCGCCTGGACGGATACGACATCCGCACCGCCGCCGTGGCCCGCGGCGTCCCGTGCCTGACCACCGTGCAGGCGCTCGCCGCCGCGGTGCAGGGGCTGGACGCCCTCGCCCGGGGCGACGTAGGGGTCCGCTCCCTCCAGGAGCACGCGGAACGGCTCACCGCCGGCCGCGAGGCGTAGGCGGCGGAGGGGGACACCGCAAGGAAGCGGTGTCCCCCTCCGCGCGAGCCCTCTCAGCCCCCTGGTCCGCCGCTTTGCCGCCTCGCCGCAGAAGGGCCCGATGCACGCGATGTACTCGCTCCTGTTCCGCCTGATCTTCAAACGCCTCGACCCCGAGCAGGCCCACCATCTCGCCTTCGGGTGGATCCGCCGCGCCGCCCGCGTGCCCGTCCTGCGCACCTTCGTCGCCGCGCTCCTCGCACCCCGGTACCGGGAACTGCGCACCGAGGCCCTCGGCCGCCGGATGCACGGTCCCTTCGGGCTCGCCGCGGGCTTCGACAAAGACGCGATCGGCATCGACGGCCTGAGCATGCTCGGCTTCGACCATGTCGAGATCGGCACCGTCACCGCCCAGCCGCAGCCCGGCAACCCGCGGCAGCGGCTGTTCCGCCTGGTCGAGGACCGGGCGCTCATCAACCGCATGGGCTTCAACAACGAGGGCTCCGCCGCGGTGGCCGAGCGCCTGGCCGCCCGCACGGCGGTCTTCCCGACGACCGTCGGCGTCAACATCGGCAAGACCAAGGTCGTCGCCGAGGACGAGGCGGTCGCGGACTACGTGACGTCGACGGAGCGCCTGGCCCGGCACGCCGACTACCTGGTCGTCAACGTCTCGTCGCCCAACACCCCCGGACTGCGGAATCTCCAGGCCGTCGACCACCTGCGGCCGCTGCTCACCGCCGTGCGCGAGGCCGCCGACCGCACCGTGCCCGACCGCCGGGTCCCGCTGCTCGTCAAGATCGCGCCCGACCTCGCGGACGAGGACGTGGACGCCGTCGCCGACCTCGCCCTCGAACTCGGTCTGGACGGCATCATCGCCACCAACACCACCATCGCCCGCGACGGGCTCGGCCTGCGTTCCGACCCCTCCCTGGTCAAGGAGACGGGCGGGCTGTCCGGCGCTCCGCTGGGAGCCCGCTCCCTGGAGGTGCTGCGCCGCCTGTACGCCCGGGTCGGCGACCGGATCACGCTGGTGGGGGTCGGCGGCGTCGAGACCGCCGACGACGTCTGGCGGCGCATCCTCGCCGGGGCGACCCTGGTCCAGGGCTACAGCGCCTTCGTCTACCAGGGCCCCTTCTGGTGCCGCGCGATCCACCGCGGCCTGGCGACCCGCCTCGAGGAAAGCCCCTACGCCACCCTTGCCGACGCCGTCGGCGCCGACACCCGGAAGGCAGTCGCCCCGTGATGAGCCCCGAGCCCTTCGGCGCACGCCTGCGCCGCGCCATGGACACCCGCGGCCCGCTCTGCGTCGGGATCGACCCGCACTCCTCCCTGCTCACCGACTGGGGCCTGGGCGACGACGTCGCGGGCCTGGAGCGCTTCACCCGCACCGTCGTGGAGGCCCTCGCCGACCGCGTGGCGGTGCTGAAGCCGCAGAGCGCCTTCTTCGAGCGCTTCGGCTCGCGCGGCATCGCCGTCCTGGAGCGGGCGGTCGCCGACGCCCGCGCCGCGGGCGCCCTGGTGCTGATGGACGCCAAGCGCGGTGACATCGGCTCGACCATGGACGCGTACGCCGCCACCTACCTCGACCCGGCGTCCCCGCTCTTCTCCGACGCCGTCACCGTCAGCCCCTACCTGGGCTTCGGCTCCCTGCGTCCGGCTCTGGACGCGGCCCGCGCGAGCGGCAGCGGGGTTTTCGTCCTGGCGCTGACCTCGAACCCGGAGGGCGCGGAGGTGCAGCGGTCAACCGCGCAGGACGGCAGGTCGCTCGCACAGGTGATGCTGGACCACATCGCCGCCGAGAACGCGGGCGCCGCGCCCCTCGGCTCCGTCGGCGCGGTCGTCGGCGCCACCTTGGACCGGGCCGGCGTCGAACTGGCCGTGAACGGCCCTCTCCTCGCCCCCGGAATCGGCGCCCAGGGGGCCACGGCCCAGGACCTGCCGAGGGTGTTCGGCGACGCGGTGCGCAACGTCGTACCCAGCGTGAGCCGGGGCGTTCTGCGGCACGGACCGTCCGTCTCCGCGCTGCGTGATGCGGCCCGGCAGCAGGCCGCAGAACTCGCCGAAGCCGTCAAGTAGAAGTCAAGACGTCCGGAAACCTGCTCAGATTTGTCCGGAAAGTCCTGGTCGGCTGACGCTGACCAGGACTTTTCTTCTTGTTTGCGCTGACTGTGAGCGTTCGGGCCGCTAGTCTCCGACGAGAGCGCGCAAGGTGCGCGTTTCACGTTGCCCCTGCAGGTAGGGGGCAGCTAGGTTCCACACCGATCCGTATCCGACAGATCTACTTCCGAGGTGACGTAGGCGTGGCTCTTCCGCCCCTTACCCCTGAACAGCGCGCTGCCGCGCTCGAGAAGGCCGCCGCGGCTCGCCGGGAGCGCGCCGAGGTCAAGAATCGGCTCAAGCATTCCGGCGCCTCGCTGCACGAGGTCATCAAGCAGGGACAGGAGAACGCCGTCATCGGCAAGATGAAGGTCTCCGCCCTCCTGGAGTCCCTGCCCGGCGTGGGCAAGGTCCGCGCCAAGCAGATCATGGAGCGGCTCGGCATCTCCGAGAGCCGCCGGGTCCGTGGGCTCGGGTCCAACCAGATCGCCTCCCTGGAGCGCGAGTTCGGCAGCCCCGCTGTCTGACGTTCCCAGCACCCCCCGGGAACCGGGATAATCGCTCTATGAGTGAACGTCCGCGGCTGACCGTGCTCTCCGGCCCCTCGGGGGTCGGCAAGAGCACGGTCGTCGCTCATATGCGCACAGTCCACCCCGAGGTCTGGCTCTCGGTCTCGGCCACCACCCGCAGGCCGCGGCCCGGGGAGGAGCACGGGGTGCACTACTTCTTCGTCGACAGTGACGAGTTCGACAAGCTCGTCGCCAACGGCGAACTGCTGGAGTGGGCCGAATTCGCCGGCAACCGGTACGGCACCCCGCGCCAAGCCGTCCTGGAGCGACTGGACGCCGGCGAGCCGGTCCTGCTCGAGATCGACCTGCAGGGCGCGCGCCAGGTCCGGGAGTCGATGCCCGACGCCCAGTTGATCTTCCTCGCACCGCCGACCTGGGACGAGCTGGTCCGCCGGCTCACCGGCCGCGGCACCGAGCCGCCGGAGGTCATCGAGCGCCGTCTCGAGGCCGCCCGGGTCGAGCTGGCGGCCGAGACGGAGTTCGACACCACCCTGGTCAACACGTCCGTCGAGGACGTCGCGCGCGAGCTGCTAGCCTTGATGACCGTAGACTGATCTTTTGTGGCCTTTTCCGGACGCGACCGGGAGCCGACCAGGAGTACGGCCCCCGGACCCGCCCGGCCACAGCAGGTCGTCGACGTTCATCCAGTCCATCCAATCGGAAGGTAGAGCGTGTCCTCTTCCATCTCCACGCCCGAGGGCATCATCAACCCGCCGATCGACGAGCTGCTCGAGGCCACTGACTCGAAGTACAGCCTCGTGATCTACGCGGCCAAGCGCGCCCGCCAGATCAACGCGTACTACTCGCAGCTGGGCGAGGGCCTGCTCGAGTACGTCGGCCCCCTCGTGGACACCCACGTGCACGAGAAGCCGCTGTCGATCGCGCTGCGCGAGATCAACGCGGGTCTGCTGACCTCCGAGGCCATCGAGGGCCCGGCTCAGTAGTACGACCCAGGCGTGCATCACAGGGCCCGGCGGCCGAGCCGCCGGGCCCGTGGTGTGTCATGGGCGGGTACGCACACGGGTCCACACAGCGCGGGAGAGACGATGGGGAAGCCACAGGTCGTCCTGGGCGTGAGCGGCGGGATCGCCGCCTACAAGGCGTGCGAGCTGCTGCGCCGGTTCACCGAGTCCGGCCACGAGGTACGGGTCGTGCCCACCGCCTCGGCGCTGCACTTCGTCGGCGAGGCCACCTGGTCCGCGCTGTCCGGCCACCCTGTCTCGACGGAGGTCTGGGAGTCCGTCCACGAGGTGCCGCACGTGCGCATCGGGCAGGGCGCCGACCTGGTCGTGGTCGCCCCCGCCACTGCCGATGTGCTGGCCAAGGCGGCCCATGGGCTCGCCGACGACCTGCTGACGAACACGCTGCTGACCGCGCGCTGCCCCGTGGTGTTCGCGGCCGCCATGCACACCGAGATGTGGGAGCACGCGGCCACCCAGGAGAACGTGGCCACGCTCCGCCGCCGCGGCGCGATCGTGATCGAACCCGCCGTCGGGCGGCTCACCGGCGCCGACACCGGCAAGGGCCGGCTGCCCGAGCCCGCCGAGATCTTCGAGGCCTGCCGCCGGGTGCTGCTGCGCGGCCCCCGCGCCCTGGCGGCCGACCTGGCCGGACGCCACGTCGTGGTCAGCGCCGGCGGCACCCGCGAGCCGCTGGACCCCGTCCGCTACCTGGGCAACCGCTCCTCCGGCAAGCAGGGCTACGCCCTGGCCCGCACGGCCGTCGCGCGAGGGGCCCGGGTCACCCTGATCGCCGCCAACACCGCGCTCGCCGACCCGGCCGGCGTCGACGTGGTGCGGGTGGGCACCGCCGTACAACTGCGCGAGGCCGTGCTGAAGGCCGCCGCCGACGCCGACGCGGTGGTCATGGCGGCAGCCGTCGCCGACTTCCGTCCGGCCCACTATGCCGAGGGCAAGATCAAGAAGAAGGACGGCGAGGAGCCCGCACCGGTCGAGCTGGTGCGCAACCCCGATGTGCTCGCCGAGCTCTCCGCCGATCGGCCCAACGCCCGGCAGGTCGTCGTGGGCTTCGCCGCCGAGACCGACGACGTGCTCGCCAACGGCCGCGCCAAACTCGCGCGCAAGGGTTGCGATCTGCTCGTCGTCAACGAGGTCGGCGACCACAAGGCTTTCGGGACCGAGGAGAACGAGGCCGTGATTCTCGGCGCCGACGGCAGTGAGACCCTGGTGCCGCACGGCCCCAAGGAGGCCCTGTCCGAGCAGGTCTGGGACCTGATCGCCGGGCGTCTTGCCTGATCCTCGCCCCGGCCGCGGTACGACACTCCGTGTCGTGCGAGCGCGCTACTGGCGTTCGGGCCCGGGGTGATGGACAGTGTTGCAGGTCACGGCCTTCCCAACCTACGAGATGCCGTGTCCGTCTTCGTGGTACGAACGATAAACTGACTCCTGGCCCTGCCGGGCGCAGCCCCGCGCGAGCCACCCATGATCAGCCAGCAGCCGCTGCAACCCCAGGGAGCGATGTGTCCCGCCGCCTGTTCACCTCCGAGTCCGTGACCGAGGGCCACCCCGACAAGATCGCTGACCAGATCAGCGACACGATCCTCGACGCACTGCTCAAGGAGGACCCCACCTCCCGCGTCGCCGTCGAGACGTTGATCACCACCGGCCTGGTGCACGTCGCCGGAGAGGTCACCACCAAGGGCTACGCGGACATCGCGACCCTGGTGCGCAACAAGATCCTCGACATCGGCTACGACTCCTCGAAGAAGGGCTTCGACGGCGCCTCCTGCGGCGTCTCGGTGTCCATCGGCGCGCAGTCCCCGGACATCGCCCAGGGCGTCGACACGGCGTACGAGAGCCGCGTGGAGGGCTCCCGCGGGGATGTGGACGAGCTCGACAAGCAGGGCGCCGGCGACCAGGGCCTGATGTTCGGCTACGCGTGCGACGAGACCCCCGAGCTGATGCCGCTCCCGATCACGCTCGCGCACCGGCTCTCCCGGCGCCTGACCGAGGTCCGCAAGAACGGGACCATCCCCTACCTGCGTCCCGACGGCAAGACCCAGGTCACCATCGAGTACAACGGCGACAAGGCCGTGCGCCTGGACACCGTCGTCGTCTCCTCGCAGCACGCCAGCGACATCGACCTGGACTCGCTGCTCGCGCCCGACATCCGCGAGTTCGTCGTGGAGCCGGAGCTCAGGGCGCTCCTGGACGACGGCATCAAGATCGACACCGAGGGCTACCGCCTGCTGGTCAACCCGACCGGACGCTTCGAGATCGGCGGCCCGATGGGCGACGCCGGACTCACCGGCCGCAAGATCATCATCGACACGTACGGCGGCATGGCCCGCCACGGTGGCGGCGCGTTCTCCGGCAAGGACCCGTCCAAGGTCGACCGCAGCGCCGCCTACGCGATGCGCTGGGTCGCCAAGAACGTCGTCGCCGCCGGCCTCGCCTCGCGTTGCGAGGTCCAGGTCGCGTACGCGATCGGCAAGGCGGAGCCCGTCGGCCTCTTCGTCGAGACCTTCGGCACCCACACCGTGGAACCCGAGCGGATCGAGCAGGCCATCGGCCAGGTCTTCGACCTGCGCCCCGCCGCGATCATCCGCGACCTCGACCTGCTGCGCCCGATCTACGCCCAGACCGCGGCGTACGGGCACTTCGGCCGCGCCCTCCCCGACTTCACCTGGGAGCGCACCGACCGTGTCGAGGCACTGCGCGAGACCGTCGGCCTGTAGGACCACAGCGCACAGGGCATCGGGGACGGCCCCGGACCGCACGGTCCGGGGCCGTCCCCGTTTCGTCCCCGTCCCCTTTGCGGCGACCGCCGCCGGGCAGCGGGGGCGCCGCGCTGTCCGAGCCGTCTGGTAACACTGAGGCTGTGAGCAGCGAGGACCACCACGACACACCCCCGGCGGACGAGCCGCAGGGGGGAGAGCAGCTCGCGCTCATCCGGGAGACGGTGCGCAAGGCCAAGGAGCCCCGGGCCAAGCCGCGTACCTGGCGGGGGGCCGCGCTGGCCGAGGGGCTGCCGGTGGCCCGGGTCCTGGTCGACAAGGGGCTGCTCCATCTCGACCAGTACTTCGACTACGCCGTGCCCGCCGCGATGGACGCCGAGGCCCGGCCCGGCGTCCGGGTGCGCGTCCGCTTCGGCGCGCGCGTGGTCAAGGGCCGCCGCGAAGGCGGGGAACTGCACGACGGCTTCATCGTCGACCGGCTGGCCGAGAGCGACTACCGGGGGCCGCTCGCGCCGCTCGCCCAGGTGCTGTCCCCGGAGGAGGTGCTGACCCCCGGGCTGCTGCGGCTGTGCCGGTCGGTCGCCGACCGCTACGCGGGAGCGCTCGCCGACGTCGTCCAGCTCGCGGTGCCGCCGCGGCGGGCGAAGGCCGAGGCCGAACCGGCCCGTGAGCCGCTGCCCGCGCCCGCGCCGGTGGACTCCGGACCGTGGCGGCGGTACGCCACCGGCTCCGCCTTCCTGCAGGCACTGGCCCGCGGCGACACGCCCCGGGCGGTGTGGACGGCGCTCCCGGGACCGGCCTGGCCCGAGGAGATCGCCCGCGCCATGGCGGCGACCCTGGCCTCCGCGCGCGGCGCGCTGACGGTCGTCCCGGACGGCCGTGCCGCCGCCCGGATCGACACCGCGCTGACCGCGCTGCTCGGCGAGGGACACCATGTGCTGCTCACCGCGGACGCCGGGCCCGAGGAGCGCTACCGCCGCTGGCTCGCGGTGAGCCGGGGGAGCGTCCGCGCCGTCGTGGGCACCCGGGCGGCCATGTTCGCGCCGGTGGCGGACCTCGGGCTGACCGTACTGTGGGACGACGGCGACTCCAGCCACGCCGAACCGCACGCGCCGCAGCCGCACGCCCGCGACGTTCTGCTGCAGCGGGCCACCGAGGAAGGGGCCGGATTCCTGCTCGGCGGCCTCACCTGCACCGTCGAGGGTGCCCAGCTCGTCGACAGCCAGTGGGCGTTGCCCATCACGGCGGCGCGCGAACGCGTCCGGGCCACGGCTCCGCTGGTGCGCACCGTCGGCGATGGCGACGAGGCGCGGGACGCCGCGGCGCGCGCGGCCCGCCTGCCGAGCGTGGCGTGGCAGGTCACCCGCGAGGCCCTCCGGCACGGGCCGGTGCTCGTGCAGGTGCCGCGGCGCGGCTATGTGCCCCGGCTGGCCTGCGAGCGCTGCCGGGAGCCCGCGCGCTGCGCGCAGTGTGCCGGGCCGCTCCAGCTCGGCGACGGCGACAGCGCGCCGCACTGCGGCTGGTGCGGACGGCCCGAGGCCGCCTGGCACTGCAAGGAGTGCGGCGGCTTCCGGCTGCGTGCCCAGGTGGTGGGCGTCCGCCGCACCGCCGACGAACTCGGCCGCGCCTTCGCCAAGGTGCCCGTACGGACCTCGGGTCGCGACGGGGTTCTCGCCTCGGTGCCCGAGACGCCCTCGCTGGTGATCTCGACGCCCGGCGCCGAGCCGGTCGCCGACGGCGGTTACGCGGCCGCGCTGCTGCTCGACGGCTGGGCCCTGCTCAACCGGCCGGATCTGCGTGCAGGGGAGGAGACCCTGCGCCGCTGGGCGCACGCCGCCGCCCTGGTGCGACCGGCCGGCGAGGGCGGCACCGTCGTGGTCATGGCGGAGCCGACGCTCCGTCCGGTGCAGGCCCTCGTGCGATGGGACCCGGTCGGTCATGCCGTGCGGGAGCTGGCGGAACGCGCAGAACTGGGCTTCCCCCCGGTCTCCCGGATGGCCTCGGTGAGCGGGCGGCCAAATGCCGTCGCGGACCTGCTGAACACCGTCAGCCTCCCGGAGGGCACCGACATCCTGGGGCCGGTGCCGTTGCCCGTGGTCGACCCCGCGCGTCCGCGCCGCAGTGGTGACACCCCGCCCGGTGAGCGGTGGGACCGCGTGCTGCTGCGGGTACGTCCCGGGACCGGGGCGGCGCTCGCCGCCGCGCTCAAGGCCGCGCAGACCGCGCGCATCGCCCGCAAGGAGGCCGACCCGGTCCGGGTGCGCATCGACCCGCCCGACATCGGCTGAGACCCGGGCCCGGGGGGCGGGCTCCGCGCGCAAGGGGCGCGGACACGCTTCCGCCCCGGCGTCCGGCCTGTCGAGGCGCGGTGGGCGGCGGGGCGGCAAAGCGTGTGAGGGCAGGGGGAGCGAGGAGTCAGCCGGTGCGGGGAGCGGGGACCACGCCGGGGATGCCCTCGTCGCGGGGCGCGGGGGCGGGCATGGCACGGGCCGCGGGGATGGTCGGTGCGGGGAGCGTCGGTGCGGGGACCGATGCGACGGTCGGTGCGGGGGAGTCGGGCTCGTCGATCGCCTCCACCGACGACGCTGCGGCCGCACGCCGGGTGCCGTAGCGGCGGTGCACGGCCTGCTTGGTCACGCCCAGCGCGGAGCCGACGGCGTCCCAGGAGAATCCCAGGGAGCGGTCGAACTCGACGGCCGCGGTCACCAGGGTCTCGACGCTGTCCCGCAGTTCCTGGGCGAGCCGCACGGTGGGGGCGGGCGCCCGTCCGTAGACGACGAATCCGGCGGACGGGCCGCTGCGCCGGGGGCGATAGACATTGCCCAACTGGGTGGTGAGGGTGCGCAGCGCGTCGACCTGTCGGCGGACCCGCTCGATGTCCCGCACCAGCAGGTGAAGGCTCGCCCTGGCCTGGGCGTCGTGAGTTGCGTGTTCGGGCATCAACTGGCCTCTCGAGCCGGCTCGTGTCGGTCAATCTCCTTTGACATCAACGCGCCAGCCGCCCGGGGAGTCACGCAGAAGGGGCGCATCCCGCTTGCCAGGGGGCGCGTGAAGCTGTGCGCGCCCCCACCTCGTCGGCCCATAGACTGGTGCGGTTGCCCACCCGCCGACCACCACGGAGCCCGCCGCGTGTCCATCCAGCCGATCCGCATCTTCGGCGACCCCGTGCTGCGCGTGAAGGCGCAGCCCGTGACCGTGTTCGACAAAGAGCTGCGCACCCTCGTCAAGGACCTCGAGGAGACGATGCGCGACGCCCCCGGCGCCGGCCTGGCGGCCCCTCAGATCGGCGTGTCGCTGCGGGTGTTCACCTACCACGTCGACGGCGAGGTCGGCCACCTGGTCAACCCCGACCTGAGCCTGAGCGATGAGGAGCAGGACGGCCCCGAGGGCTGCCTCTCGCTGCCCGGACTGCGCTTCGACACCAAGCGCGCGCACGGCGTCGTGGCCCGAGGCTTCACCATGTACGGCGACCCCATCACCCTCGAGGGCACCCAGTTGCTGGCGCGCTGCATCCAGCACGAGACCGACCACCTCGACGGAATCATCTTCATCGACCGGCTCGATCCCGAGCAGCGCAAGGCCGCCATGAAGGCGATACGCGAAGCGGAGTGGGCCGGGCAGCCCGAGCCCCAGGTCCGCGTCTCGCCGCACAGCACCTTCGGCCGCGCTCTGTAGAGCCGCGTTCTGTAGAAAGGCACCGCACCCGCATGAGGCTCGTCTTCGCCGGCACCCCCGAGGTAGCCGTTCCCGCTCTCGACGCCCTGATCGCCTCCGGCCGGCACGAGGTCGCCGCCGTCGTCACGCGGCCCGACGCCGTCGCCGGCCGCGGGCGCAAGCTCGTCGCCAGCCCGGTCGCCCAGCGGGCGGAAGAGGCCGGGATCGAGGTGCTCAAGCCCGCGCGGCCCCGGGACGAGGACTTCCTGGCGCGGCTGCGCGAGATCGCGCCCGACTGCTGCCCGGTCGTCGCCTACGGCGCCCTGCTGCCCCGCGTGGCTCTTGACGTGCCCGCCCGGGGGTGGGTCAACCTGCACTTCTCCCTGCTGCCCGCCTGGCGCGGCGCGGCGCCCGTCCAGCACGCGGTGATGGCCGGCGACGAGGTCACCGGCGCGTCCACCTTCCTCATCGAGGAGGGACTGGACTCGGGCCCTGTCTACGGCGTCGTCACCGAGGACGTGCGGTCCCGGGACACCAGCGGCGACCTGCTCACCCGGCTCGCCCACAGCGGGGCGAAGCTGCTGGCGGCCACCATGGACGGCATCGAGGACGGTTCGCTGGTCGCCCGCCCGCAGCCCGCGGAGGGGATCACGACGGCACCCAAGATCACCGTCGAGGACGCCCGGATCGACTGGAAGGCGCCCGCGCTGCGGGTGGACCGCCTGGTCCGCGGCTGCACCCCGGCCCCCGGCGCCTGGACCCTCTTCGCCGGCGAGCGGCTGAAGATCGGCCCCGTGACCCTCCTCCCCGAGCACGCCGGCCTCGCGCCCGGCGAGCTGGAGGTCACCAAGCGGGCGGTCCTCGTCGGCACCGGCAGCCACGCCGTGGAGCTGGGCGAGGTGCGCCCCCAGGGCAAGAAGCCGATGGCAGCCGCCGACTGGGCGCGCGGCGTCCGCGTTCCCTCCGGGGAGCGGCTGGGCGCGTAACCGCGTGTCCCACGTACGCTCGGAACCGGGGCACGACGCCCCGCCGTACCACCGACCTTCCCGGAGCACCTTTCACGTGAGCGAACCGTCACGCCGCCGATCCCAGCCCGCCGCCCGCCAGGGCCGCTCGCAGGGCGGGCCGCCACAAGGCGGCCGGCCCTACCGCAAGCCGCAGCGCGACCCCGTACGCATCCTGGCCTTCGAGGCACTGCGGGCCGTCGACGAGCGCGACGCGTACGCCAATCTCGTCCTCCCCTCGCTGTTGCGCGAGGCCGAGGCCGAGGCGGCGCGCAAGGGCAGGGAGTTCGACCGGCGGGACGCCGCGCTGGCCACCGAGCTGGTCTACGGAACGCTGCGCCGCCGGGGCACCTACGACGCCGTGATCGCGGCCTGTGTGGACCGCCCGCTGCGCGAGGTGGACCCGCCGGTGCTGGACGTGCTCTCCCTCGGCGCCCACCAGCTGCTGGGCACCCGCATCCCGACGCACGCCGCCGTCTCCGCGACGGTGGAGCTGGCCCGGGTCGTGCTGGGCGACGGGCGGTCGAAGTTCGTCAACGCCGTTCTGCGCCGCATCGCCGCGCGGGATCTGGACGCGTGGCTGGACGAGGTCGCCCCGCCCTACGACGAGGACCCGGAGGACCACCTCGCCGTCGTCCACTCGCACCCGCGGTGGATCGTCTCCGCCCTGTGGGACGCCCTCGGCGGCGGCCGCGCCGGCATGGAGGAACTGCTCGCGGCGGACAACGAGCGCCCGGAGGTCACGCTGGTCGCCCGGCCGGGCCGCGTCACGCCCCAGGAGCTGGCCGACGCGCTCCCCGCGGACGCCACCGAGCCCGGTCGCTGGTCGCCGTACGCCGTCCGCCTGGCCGAGGGCGGCGACCCGGCGGCCGTCGAGGCGGTCCGCGAGGGCCGGGCCGGGGTGCAGGACGAGGGCAGTCAGCTCGTCGCCGCCGCCCTGGCCGCGGCGCCGCTCGGGGACGGCCCGGACCGGCTGTGGCTGGACGGCTGCGCGGGTCCCGGCGGCAAGGCGGCGCTCCTCGCCGCGCTCGCGGCGCAGCGCGGGGCGGCCCTGGTGGCCTCGGAGAAGCAGTTGCACCGCGCCCGTCTCGTCGCCCGCACCCTGGCAGGAAATCCGGGGCCCTACGGGGTGATCGTCGCCGACGGCACCCGTCCGGCATGGCAGCCGGGGGCCTTCGACCGCGTCCTGGTCGACGTGCCCTGCACGGGCCTGGGGGCTCTCCGTCGCAGGCCGGAGGCCCGCTGGCGGCGCCGTGCCGAGGACCTTGCGGGCTTCGCCCCGTTGCAGCGCGGGCTGCTGGAGTCGGCGCTGCGCGCGGTGCGCGTCGGCGGTGTGGTCGGCTACGCCACCTGCTCGCCGCATCCGGCGGAGACCCGGGCCGTCGTCGAGGACGTGCTGGGCGCCCCCGGCGCCGTCCCCGTCGAGTGGGTCGACGCACGGCCGCTGATGGCCGGTGTGGCGGACCTCGGCGACGGCCCCGACGTCCAGCTGTGGCCGCATCTGCACGGCACGGACGCGATGTACCTTGCGCTCCTGCGACGCACCGGCTGAGCGCGGGGAACGTGCCCGCCGGGTGCCCCGCTTCTAGACTGGGCCTGGTCGAAATGTCCTCGATGAGAGGTTTGGGCATCATGTCGAAGCGCGGAAACAAGAGGCGCGCCCGGAAGAAGAAGGGCGCCAACCACGGCAAGCGTCCCAACACGTGAGGCCCGGGCGCATCGCCGCCCGGCCCACCGGGGACGTCCCGTCCCGGCCGTGACCGCCCGCGTCGCCGCGCGGGCGGTCACGGCCGTTCCGGGCCCGTGCGACCGGCCCGTGCGACCGGCCCGCGCGGGCCATGCGTTCCGCGCGGCCCGCACTCCGTGTCGCCGTGGCCGCCCACGCGGCGCCGGGGCGAGGTGATGTGACGGAGCGTTCCCTGAGGGGAGCCCACGACGGCGCCGGAGGCGCCGTGCCGTACGGGCCCGGAGTTTTCCACAGGCGCGGTGCCCGGGTGCGCGGCCGGGGCGCCCCCACCGCCATACTGGGACCATGGCCGTGCAGATCAACCCCAGCATCCTCTCCGCCGACTTCGCCCGGCTGGCCGACGAAGCCCGTGCGGTCGAGGGAGCCGACTGGCTCCATGTCGACGTGATGGACAATCACTTCGTCCCCAACCTCACGCTCGGTGTGCCGGTCGTCGAGTCGCTGCGCAAGGCGACGGAGACCCCGCTCGACTGCCATCTGATGATCGAGGACCCGGACCGCTGGGCTCCGGCCTACGTCGAGGCGGGCGCCGGCTCCGTCACCTTCCATGTCGAAGCCGCCGCGGCCCCCGTACGCCTCGCCCGCGAGATCCGCGCCATGGGCGCCCGGGCGTCGATGGCGCTCAAGCCCGCCACCCCGGTCGAGCCCTACGAGGACCTGCTGCCCGAGCTCGACATGCTGCTGATCATGACCGTGGAGCCGGGTTTCGGCGGTCAGGCCTTCCTCGACATCATGCTCCCCAAGATCCGCCGGACCCGTCAGCTGATCGACCGGCACGGCCTGGAGCTGTGGCTCCAGGTGGACGGCGGCGTGTCCGCGTCCACGATCGAGCGCTGCGCGGAGGCCGGCGCCGATGTCTTCGTCGCCGGTTCCGCGGTCTACGGAGCGGAGGATCCGGCCGAGGCCGTACGCGCGCTGCGCAAGCAGGCAGCGGCCGCCTGCGCGCACTGACCACTCCTTGGTCGGCGTGCTCCAGTACCCGGTAGTACGTGCGAGGATGAGCGCGGAGCCGATCAGATGGGCAACTGGGGAGAGAACGTGACCACAGGCCGCACAGGGGTGCGCATGGGCCCTGGCGAGATGGTCCAGGCGGCCGCGATGGCACGCCGCTTCTACTTGGAGGGGAAGTCCAAGATCCAGATCGCCGAGGAGTTCGGCGTGAGCCGTTTCAAGGTGGCCCGTGTCCTGGAGACCGCCCTCGAACGCGATCTGGTGCGCATCGAGATCAGGGTCCCCGCCGAGCTCGACGCCGAGCGCTCCGACGCCCTGCGCGCCCGTTACGGCCTGCGGCACGCGGTCGTCGTCGAATCCCCCGCCGACGAGACCGACGGCCCCGACCCGGAGAACCTGGGCGCGGTCGCCGCGCAGCTGCTCGGTGAACTGGTCAGCGAGGGCGACGTGCTCGGCCTCGCCTGGGGCCGCTCCATCATCACCATGGCCAACGCCCTCGACCGGCTCCCGCCCTGCACGGTCGTCCAGCTGACCGGCGTGTACGACGCGGGCACCGCCGACCGCGGGTCCGTCGAGGCGGTGCGCACCGCCGCGGCCGTCTCCGGGGGCGAGGCCCACCCCATGTACGCCCCCATGGTGCTGGCCGACCCGGCCACCGCCGCCGCCCTGCGTGCCCAGAGCGGCATCGCGGCCGCCATGAGCTACTTCGACAAGGTCACCGTGGCCGTCGTCTCCATCGGGTCGTGGGCGGCCGGCATCTCCACGGTGCACGACGCACTCACCGACGCCGAGCGCGAGCACTACGCGTCGCTGGGCGTGGCCGCCGAGATGTCCTCGCACCTCTTCGACACCGAGGGCCGCCTCGTCGGACGCGACCTCGGGGAACGCTGCATCACCATCGAGGCGGACCGGCTGCGCCGCATCCCCGAGGTGCTGGCGATCGCCGGCGGGCGGCGCAAGGCGCTCGCCGTGGACGCGGTCCTCCGCTCCGGTCTGGTCACCAGCATCGTCACCGACACGTCGGCGGCCGACTACCTGCTGGAGTCCACCGCGTCCTTGCCCCGCCCGGCGCTGGACCGCGCCGACCCCGCCGGCCTGTAGACGCCCGGCGGTTCACGCCCCCGGCAGGTTCTCGGGAGCGTCCGCCATGCAGTCGAGCCACTCGGTCAGCAGTGAGCGTTCGCCCGCCGTCAAAGCCGTGGTGCCCGGATCGCGCAGCGCTTCGCGCAGTGCGCCGGCCCGGCTCGCCACGGCGCGGCAACTGACCACCTCGGGCCTGGAGAGCGTGGCGGAGACCACGCAGATGATCGTCAGCGAACTGGTCACCAACGCGGCGGTCCACACGCCCGGTCCGGTCCGGCCGCGCCTGATCCGCCCCCAGGTCCTGGCCGTGGAGGTCGGCGACCGCGACAACAACGTCCCGCGTATCCGCCGTGCCGGTGTCAGCGGCGAGGGCGGTCGCGGCCTCAGCCTCGTCGCCCGGCTGGGCCGCCGCTGGGGGACCCGGCTGGCGCCGGAGGGCAAGCTCGTGTGGGTGGAGCAGGAACTCCCGCTCTCCGCCAGCCGGGAACGGCACGACGGGACGCACTGAGCCCGCGAAGGGCCGCGCGGCGCGGGCCCTTCCGCGCGGCCAACCCGGCCCGTCCCGGTGGTCCCACGGCGCCCGCCGGCCCCGTGTTTTGGAGGAACATCCAAATAACCCTCCTGAGCACCGGACTTTCGTCCGTGGCCGCGAGCGCCCAGGCCATGCAAAAATCAAGTACGTGCGTTTCCTCAATGATGTAAAGCCTCCGTACGACCTGACGTACGACGACGTGTTCATGGTCCCCAGCCGCTCCGCGGTGGGTTCCCGCCAGGGCGTCGACCTCTCCGCTCCCGACGGCACCGGCACCACCATCCCCTTGGTGGTCGCCAACATGACCGCCATCGCCGGCCGCCGCATGGCCGAGACCGTCGCCCGCCGCGGGGGTCTCGTCGTCATTCCGCAGGACATCCCGATCGACGTGGTCACCGAGGTGATCGGCTGGGTCAAGCAGCGCCACCTCGTGCTCGACACGCCCATCTCCCTGGGACGGCACGCCACCGTCGCCGACGCGCTGGCCCTGCTGCCCAAGCGCGCGCACGGCGCCGCCGTCGTCGTGGAGGACGGCCGCCCGGTCGGCGTCGTCACCGAGCACGACCTGACGGGCGTCGACCGCTTCACCCAGGTGTCCGTGGTCATGTCCAAGGACCTCCTGCTGCTGCCCGCGGACATCGACCCGCGCGAGGCCTTCAACCGCCTGGAGGAGGCCAACCGCAAGCTGGCCCCCGCCGTCGGCGCGGACGGAAGGCTCGAAGGTGTCATCACCCGCAAGGGCGCCCTGCGCGCCACCCTCTACACGCCCGCCACCGACGCGCAGGGCAGACTGCGCGTCGCGGCCGCCGTCGGCATCAACGGTGACGTGGCGGGCAGGGCCAAGCTGCTGCTCGACGCGGGTGTCGACACCCTTGTCGTGGACACCGCGCACGGCCACCAGGAGACGATGCTCCAGGCCGTCAGGGCCGTCCGGGCGCTCGACCCGCAGGTGCCGGTCGTGGCCGGCAACGTGGTCTCCGCCGAGGGCGTGCGCGATCTGATCGAGGCCGGTGCCGACATCGTCAAGGTCGGCGTGGGCCCCGGTGCCATGTGCACCACCCGCATGATGACCGGTGTGGGCCGCCCGCAGTTCTCCGCGGTGCTGGAGTGTGCCGCCGAGGCCGCGAAGCACGGCAAGCACGTCTGGGCCGACGGGGGAGTGCGCCACCCGCGCGACGTGGCCATGGCGCTGGCCGCCGGCGCGTCCAATGTCATGGTGGGGTCCTGGTTCGCAGGCACCTACGAGTCGCCGGGGGACCTCCAGCAGACCGCCGACGGGCGGTTCTACAAGGAGAGCTTCGGCATGGCCTCTGCCCGCGCCGTGGCCAACCGGACCAGCGAGGACTCCGCGTACGACCGGGCCCGCAAGGCGCTGTTCGAGGAGGGCATCTCCACCTCGCGGATGTTTCTCGACCCGGTCCGCCCCGGTGTCGAGGACCTGATCGACTCGATCATCGCGGGCGTCCGCAGCTCCTGCACCTACGCGGGCGCCGCCGGCCTCGCCGAGTTCGCCGAGAAGGCCGTCGTCGGCATCCAGAGCGCGGCCGGCTACGCCGAGGGCAAGCCCCTGCACGCCAGCTGGCAGTGACCGGCTCCGCTGCCCCGCTCCCCCCTCGCCCCGGTGCGCGGGGGGAGCGGGGAGCGGCGCATGGGGACGCCGCTCCGCGGCACGACCGGGCGCGGTGATCGAGCCGCGCGGAGCGTGCCCGGGGCGCTCCGCGGTGGCGGGCGATCGGGCTCGTACTCTGTTCCCGGTACGGCATGCGCCGTTCCCAGCTCGCTCGCGAAGAGAAGTGACCCACCCCCCGTGCGCCTGAACGAACTCGACGAACGCATCGTCCACGCCCTCGCCGAGGACGCCCGCCGCTCGTACACCGACATCGGCAGCGTGGTCGGCCTCTCCGCCCCCGCCGTCAAGCGCCGGGTGGACCGTCTGCTGGCCGAGGGCGCCATCACCGGATTCACCGTCCGGGTCGAGCCCTCGGCGCTGGGCTGGGAGACCGAGGCCTTCGTCGAGCTCTACTGCCGCCACAACACCTCGCCGGAGGACATCCGGCGCGGCCTGTCGCGCTACCCGGAGGTGGCCTCCGCCTCGACCGTCACCGGCGAGGCGGACGCCGTCGTGCAGATCTACGCCTCCGATGTGCGCCACTTCGAACGCGTCCTGGAGCGGATCGCGGGCGAGCCCTTTGTGGAGCGCACCAAGTCGGTCCTGGTGCTCTCGCCGCTGCTGCGGCGCTACACCTCGGGCTCGCCGGCCTAGCCCGGCAGGTCCCCACGCAACGAATCGCCGGAAAGACGCACAAGAGCGCAACGTTTCGACGGTTGGTGCGCAACGGACGCGTCTTGTCGCCGCGGTGGGCGGAATCGTACGGTCGAGTAAGACCCAGAACTGGCACCCCACCAGGCGAAAGAGGCTCCATGGCGCCGCTGCGCACCGCGCTGTACCAAGGCCCGAGCGGCGTCCCCTCATCCGTCGACGACAGTGTGGCCGCGCTCGACGCGGCCGCGCGCCGGGCCGCCGCCGCGGGGGCCCGCCTGCTCGTCACCTCCGAGATGTTCGCGACCGGCTACGCCATCGGCGAGGCGATCCCGTCCCTCGCCGAGGCCGCCGACGGCCCCACGGCCGCCCGCATCGCGCGCATCGCTGCCGGGCACGGCCTGGGCATCGTCTACGGGTACCCCGAGCGCGACGGCGACGATGTCTTCAACGCCGCCCAGCTGATCGGCCCGGACGGCGCACGCCTGGCCAACTACCGCAAGACGCATCTCTTCGGTGACTTCGAGCGCACCTGGTTCACCCCCGGCGACGAGGCCGTCGTCCAGGCCGAACTCGACGGGTCCCGGATCGGCATCCTGATCTGCTACGACGTCGAGTTCCCGGAGAACGTGCGGGCCCACGCCCTGGCCGGCACCGACCTGCTCGCCGTGCCGACCGCCCTCATGCGGCCGTACGAGTTCGTCGCCCAGACCCTCGTGCCGGCCCGTGCCTACGAGAGCCAGCTGCACGTGGCCTACGCCAACCGCTGCGGGCCCGAGGGCGAGTTCGACTTCGCCGGGCTCAGCTGCCTCGCCGGTCCCGACGGCGCGGTGCGCGCCCGGGCCGGCGCCGGGGAGGAACTGGTCGTCGCCGACGCCGACCCCGCCGTCCTGCGCGCCGTCCGCGAGGAGACGCCCTACCTCGCCGACCGCCGCCCCGAGCTGTACCGCTCGCTGGGCTGAACCCCGCCCCGCCGCCCCGCCCCCGTTCCACTTGCCAGGAGAGTCACCCCATGACGTCCACGGTGCCCACCGCGGTCCACGACGAGCAGCACCCCGAGGTGCCCTCGGCCCCGCCCATCACCATGTTCGGCCCCGACTTCCCCTTCGCGTACGACGACTTCCTGGCGAACCCGGCCGGCCTGGGCTCCATACCGGCGACCGCCCACGGCACCGAGGTCGCGGTCATCGGCGGCGGCCTGTCCGGCATCGTCGCGGCGTACGAGCTGATGAAGATGGGCCTCAAGCCCGTCGTCTACGAGGCCGACGCGATCGGCGGCCGGCTGCGCACCGTCGGCTTCGAGGGCTGCGACGAGAACCTGACCGCGGAGATGGGCGCGATGCGCTTCCCGCCGTCGTCCACGGCGCTCCAGCACTACATCGACCTCGTGGACCTGGAGACCACGCCGTTCCCCAACCCGCTCGCGCCCGAGACCCCGTCGACCGTCGTCGACCTCAAGGGCGAGTCGCACTACGCGGAGACCGTCGACGACCTGCCGCAGGTCTACCGCGACGTCGCGCACGCCTGGAACGCCTGCCTGGAGGAGGGCGCGGACTTCACCGACATGAACCGCGCCATGCGCGAGCGCGACGTCCCGCGCATCCGCGAGATCTGGTCGAAGCTGGTCGAGAGGCTCGACAACCAGACCTTCTACGGCTTCCTCTGCGACTCAGAGGCCTTCAAGTCCTTCCGCCACCGCGAGATCTTCGGCCAGGTCGGCTTCGGTACCGGCGGCTGGGACACCGACTTCCCCAACTCCATCCTGGAGATCCTGCGCGTCGTCTACACCGAGGCCGACGACCACCACCGCGGCATCGTCGGCGGCAGCCAGCAGCTCCCGGTGCGGCTGTGGGAGCGTGAGCCGGAGAAGATCGTGCACTGGCCGTACGGCACCTCGCTGAAGTCGCTGCACGGCGGCGCCCCGCGCCCAGCAGTCACCCGGCTGCACCGCACCGCCGGCAACCGCATCACGGTCACGGACGCAGACGGCGCCATCCGCACCTACCAGGCGGCGATCTTCACCGCGCAGAGCTGGATGCTGCTCAGCAAGATCGACTGTGATGACTCGCTCTTCCCGATCGACCACTGGACGGCGATCGAGCGCACGCACTACATGGAGTCCAGCAAGCTGTTCGTCCCCGTCGACCGGCCCTTCTGGCTGGACAAGGACGAGGAGACCGGGCGCGACGTGATGAGCATGACGCTCACCGACCGGATGACCCGCGGCACCTACCTGCTGGACAACGGCCCCGACCAGCCGGCCGTGATCTGCCTGTCGTACACCTGGTGCGACGACAGCCTCAAGTGGCTGCCGCTGAGCGCGTCCGAGCGGATGGAGGTCATGCTCAAGTCGCTCCGCGAGATCTACCCGAAGGTCGACATCCGCCGGCACATCATCGGCAACCCGGTGACCGTCTCCTGGGAGAACGAGCCCTACTTCATGGGCGCGTTCAAGGCCAACCTGCCCGGCCACTACCGCTACCAGCGGCGCCTGTTCACCCACTTCGTGCAGGACACCCTGCCCGAGGACAAGCGCGGCATCTTCCTCGCCGGCGACGACATCTCCTGGACGGCGGGCTGGGCCGAAGGCGCCGTGCAGACCGCGCTGAACGCGGTGTGGGGCGTCATGCACCAGCTCGGCGGCGCCACCGACGAGACCAACCCGGGCCCCGGCGACCGCTACGACGAGCTCGCGCCGGTCATGCTCGACGAGGACTGAGCCCGGCCGCGCTCAACGGGCCAGCGGGGTGAGCAGAAAGCGTCCGACGAGCCCGACGCCCGCGTCGAGCTTGTCGGTGAACTCCTCGTACACCTCCGGCAGTCCACGCAGCGACCACAGCACGCGGGACGCGGCCCACGCCGCGTCCCGCGCGCGGTCCAGACTCCAGGACCCGGCCAGATGGGTCAGCGGATCGGCGAGGTCCAGCAGGTCGGGGCCCGGCATCAGCTCCTCGCGGACCCGCTCCTCGACCGCTGTCAGCAGATCCCCGACCCGGTCGAAATCCGCCTCCAACGAGGCGGGCTCGCGCTCCAGCGCCACGCAGGTGTCCACCACCGACAGTGCGAGATCGTGCCCCACATGGGCGTTGATGCCCGCGAGCGCGAACTGGACCGGACGCACACCCGGGTGCCCGCGCAGCAGGAGCAAGGGCCGCCAGCAGGCCGGAACCGAGCGCCCGTCCAGGCCGCCGTCGACCGCCGTCAGGTACCGGCCGGCGAAACGGCCGCCCAGCTCGGCGGCGGCCGGCGGGTCGCCGAACGCGCCCGCGGCCAGCCGCCGGACCAGCTCCTCGGTGACCGACAGATAGACACGGTTGAACACCGCCACCCCGTCACCCGGCGGCAGCGACGCGCCCAGCGCCCGCATCCGCGCCACCATCTGCTCCACGCCCGCGGGCGCGGTCCACTGTGCCGTCGTCATGAGCCCAGCGTCGCAGCAGGTCGCGCGGCACGCGGGGAGCGGCGGCCGCCACGTCCCCGGATCGGGTGAGTCAGAGCACGCCCGCGTCGCGCGCCGTCCACACCGACGGATACTGCGGACGGAACCCCAGCTCGTCCCGGACGCGCACCGTCGACATCACCCCGCCCCACGGGTCGGGCAGCGCCCGCTCCGCCATATCCGCCGGGGGCTCAAGGCCGTTCAGCCAGTGCAGCTCCACCGCCGTCACCGGGGCGTCGTCGGCGATGTTGTAGACCCGGCCGCCGATGCCAGGCGTGCGCAGCAGCCGCAGCAGGCCCTGCGCGACGTCGGCGTGGTGCACCATGTGCAGCCGCTGGTGCGCTGCCCAGCCGGCCGCCCAGCGCAGCGACTCGGCCAGATGCGGATCGCCGTCGCCATACACGAACGCCAGACGTCCGATCCGCACGTCCAGGCCCACCGTGCCGTGCAGCTCCAGCAGACCCCGCTCGGCCTCCGCCTTCGACTGCGGGTACGCGCCCGGGATCGAGCCGCCCGGCTGCGGCTCGTCGTCCTCATGCGACGGGCGGCCCCGGCCGGGCCCGTACACCAGATTCGTGCCGACGTGCACGAAGCGCACCGCCCCGGACCCGGCCGCCAGCCGGGCCAGCGCCAAGGTCGCGTCCCGGTTGACCGCCCACGCCCCGTCCCCGGCGTCGCCACGGAACACGGCGGCCAGGTGCAGCACGGCGTCCGCCCCCGCCAGCGCCTTCCGCACGTCCCCCTCGTCCCGCAGGTCGCCCGTCACCACCTGCGCTCCCCGCCGTGCGAACGGTTCGCCGCGCTCGGCGTCCCGCACCAGCACCCGTACCTCGTCACCCGGGCGCCGCCATTGCAGCAGCCTCGGCACGAGACGGCTGCCCACCCGTCCCGTGGCGCCCGTCACCAATGTCAGCATCGTCGTCTCCTCTCGCGACGGGTCCAGCCTGCGCCGCCCCGTACCGGGAGGGGAGAGACCTCCTGATCCGGGGACCGGCACTCCCTGGATACGGCCGCGTCCGGGAGCGATGCTGGAACCGTGGACCCGCACCCCGACCTCACCCTCGGCCTGGACCGCGCAGGACTCGCCGACTTCCTGCGCCGCCGCCGCGCCCGCCTGGCCCCCTCCGACGTGGGCCTGTCGGCCGGTACACGGCGCCGCACGCCGGGACTGCGCCGGGAGGAGGTCGCCCAACTGGCAGGCATGTCCGCCGACTACTACACACGGCTGGAACAGAGCCGCGGACCCCGGCCCTCCCGGCAGATCCTCGGCGCCCTCGCCCGGGCGCTGCGGCTGTCCGACGACGAGCGGGACCACCTCTTCCACCTCGGCGGCGAGGAACCGCCCCGCGGCGCACACGGCTCCGGTCACGTCCGGCCCGGACTCCTGCTCGTCCTGGACCGCCTCGACGACACGCCCGCGCAAGTGGTCGGCGACCTCGGCGACGTGCTCGCCCAGAACGTCATGGCCGCCGCCCTCGTGGGCGACGTCTCCGCCCGGCCGCCGGCGCAACGCAACGTCGTCCGGCGCTTCTTCACCGACCCCGGGGCGCGTGAACTCTTCCCGCACGAGGACCACCACGACCTCGGACGGGCCCATGTCGCCCACCTCCGCGCCGTTCTCGCCGCCCGCCCCCACGACGCGGCCGCGGCCGCCCTGGTCGCGGAACTCCACTCCGCGAGCACGGAGTTCGCCTCCCTGTGGGCCACCCACGAGGTCGCCGTCCGGCGCTCCGCGACCAAGCGGTTCCGGCACCCGGTCGTGGGCACGCTGGAACTGGACTGCGAGGTGCTGGTCAGTGCGGAGCGCGATCAGCGGCTCATCCTGTACACCGCGCGGCCGGGGACGGAGTCGTACGAGCGGTTGCGGCTGCTGAAGGTCGTGGGCCTCCAGGATCTGGCGGTCGGCTGAGGGGCGCTGCGCTTCGCGGAGCCGGGTTTTTTCCCCGCCCTCCCGCCCGTGTGCCCGGCGCGGTCTGGGCGCCCCGACGCGTGTCCGGGGGTCGGGTTCGGGGCCTCCGGGGCTGGCCATTCTGGACAGCACATTTCGGTGCCTCAGGGCCTTGATCTGCGCACTGGGGTGGTGCACCCACATATGCTCCAGTGTCCAGAACACCCACCCTCCCCCGGCCGAAGTGATCAAAGGCCGTATGCGGTCAGCGAGAGGGTGACTGGTGCGCTCGTGTGGTTGTTGTGCCAGATCGCGGCGGCCGATCTTCGGATTGGCCAGCTGATCGGCATCCCGGTCGGGGTGCAGACCAGATACAGCCGCACCCGTGGCACGGACTGCTGCCAACACTCCAGTGCCCGAAGCGGTGCCCAACCTGGTGCTGGCACTGCCGCACTCCGAGACGTACCTGACGGGCCGTTGGGTGGAACGCAACTGGCTTAACGTACCCGGACCGTTCTACGGCGCCGACACCGACACCTGCTGGACCGGGCGGATGGCGGCACCCAGCCACGTCCTCTACGACGATGCGACGGGTCAGGAGTTCGTCTACCGCCAGCCCAAGAACGCTGTCGAGGTCGATCGCCTGCTCTTCGCCGCGTGGAACGATCCCTTCAGGGGCTACGGCTGGGACGGAGACCAGCACTGGACTGCCGGCACCGTTCGCACCTGGTGGCACGAACGAGCCCGCCTGCACGAATGGGCCACCGATCTCAGGACCGCCTGGTCAGCCCACACTGATGAGCACATCCAAGAGGCGGCCACAGGACTGAACGACCTCCTCGCCTACCTCGACGGCGAACTCGAAACCGATCTGCGGCTCTACCTCTACTGGCTCGAAGAACGCCGCTCTCCGGGTCCCACTGAGACTCTGCCCAGGCTGTAACCGCGCCGGCATTCGGAGCAACTCGTCCAGGGGGAGGCCCAGTCGGAGCGCAGGAGGGCGTATTCGACCTCGCCGTGTTCGGCGCCCGGCAGCGGCGCTTCCCACTGCTCGTGAAAGACCCGGACCAAGGAGAGTCCAACATTCTCCATCACGCGCCGGGAGCGGGCGTTGACGAACATCGTCTCCGCGTACACGCGGCGCGCTCCCATGTCCGTGAACGCCTTGGCGACGAGCGCGCGGGCGCCCTCCGTGGCGTAGCCGCGGCCCCATGCGGTGCGCCGCAGCCGGTAGCCGAGTTCGAGGTCGTCCGCGGGGCCGCCGTCGCGCGGGGTGAGGGCGAACCAGCCGATGAAGTGCCCGGTGGGCCGCTCCTCCGCGGCCCAGACCTGGGAGCGCGCGAAGCGCGGGAGCACGTCGTGCCGGATGACGTCGGCGGGGGTGGGGCGCCCGAGGTAGCGCATGACCTCGGGGTCGCTGTCGAGCCCGATGAGGTGGCCGGCGTCCGCGTCGCTGTCGGTGAAGTGGCGCAGGCGCAGCCGCTCCGTCTCCAGGAAGATCCGCATGCGGTGCAGGCTAGACATGGGGCGCGGCCGCCGCGACGGGTGCGTCGGCGGGTTGGGCCGCCGACGTGCCGGCCGAGCGCAGCACGCCCGCGCCGAGGGTGAGCCCGGCGGCCAGCAGGGTGACCAGGCCGAAGGAGGCCTGGAGGGAGCTGGCCTGCGCGATGGATCCGATGGCGGCGGGCGCGACGAGTCCTGAGGTGTAGGTGACGGTGGCGACGCCCGCGATGGCCTGGCTCGGGTTGGGCCCGCTGCGCCCGGCCGCGGCGAAGCAGAGCGGCACGACGACGGCGATGCCGACGCCGAGGAGGGCGAAGCCGGCGATGGCCGCGATCTGGTTGGCGGCGGTGGCCACCAGGACGCCGCCCGCGGTGGCCAGGACGCCGCCGACGCGGACCGTGCGGACCGGCCCGAAGCGGCGTACGACGAGGTCGCCGAGGAGGCGGGAGACGGCCATGGTGCAGGCGAAGGCGGTGTAGGAGGCGGCGGCGACACCGGGGGAGGCGTCGGTGATGTCGCGCAGGTAGACCGCGCTCCAGTCCATGCTGGCGCCCTCGGCGAAGACCGCGCAGAAGCCGATCGCGCCGATGACCAGGGCGGAGCGCGGCGGCAGCGCGAAGCGGGCGGGGGCCTCGTCGTGCTGGGCGGGTCGCAGGTCCAGGACGCCGCCGCAGACCAGCAGCCCGATCACGACGAGTACGGCGGCGGCGGTCGCGAGGTGGATGCGCGCGTCGAGTGCCGCATGGGCCGCGGCGACGCCGACCAGGGAGCCGAGCAGCGCGCCGGCGCTCCACATTCCGTGCAGCCCGGACATGATCGACCGGCCGAGGCGTTCCTCGACCTCGACGCCCTGCGCGTTCATGACGACGTCCGCCATGCCCGCCGACGCCCCGTAGAGCAGCATCGCCCCGCACAGCCAGGGCAGCCCGGGGGAGAGGGCGGGCAGCGCCAGCGAGGCGCACCACAGGCCGACCAGGACGCGCAGCGCGGCGCGCATGCCGAGCACGTGGGCGATGCGCGCCGCGAGCGGCATGGCCGCGGAGGCGCCGAGGGCGGCGAAGACGAGGGCGAACCCGAGCTGTCCCGCGCTGAGGCCGGCGTGCTCCTGGATCCAGGGGATGCGGGTGGCGAAGCTTCCGGTGACCGCGCCGTGCACGGCGAAGATGGCGGCGACGGCCAGATGGGCGCGTCGCAGCCGCGGCTCGGTCTTCCTCGTCGTGGTCGTCGCCATGTGTGATCCCTCCCAGTGTGCCGCCCCGTAGTGTCGCTTCTGTAAATTAACAGGCAGGCTTCCTGAAAGATAGCCGGAATGCAGCCGCTCCCGGCCCACGGGCCCGGGCTTCTGGAAGGATCCCCGTCATGAGTGCCCTTCGCCCGCCTGTCGGCCGTACCGCGTCCCCCCGTACGGCCCGCGCGATCAACGACCGGCTGGCGCTCGAACTGCTCCAGGGCCAGGGTCCGTTGACCGCGTCCCAGTTGAAGGAACTCACGGGGCTGTCCCGCCCGAGCGTCGCCGACCTCGTCGAACGACTGCAGGAGGCGGGCCTGGTGACGGTCGTCGGGGAGACCGGCGCCGACCGGCGCGGCCCCAACGCGCGGTTGTACGGCATCGTGGCCGACCGGGCCCATCTGGCCGCGTTCGACGTGCGCACGCACAGCGTCGCCATCGAGGTCGCCGACCTGCTGGGCGTCACGATCGGCAGCGCCGTGCTGCCCGTCGACCCGCTGGGCGACCCCCATCGGACGGTCACCCGCTCGGTCGCCCTGCTGGAGCGCACCGCGCGGCGAGCGGGTGCCACGGCGCTGCACACGATCGCGGTCGGTGCACCCGGCCTGGTCGACCCGGCCACCGGCGAACTGCGCGCCACCGGCCAGTTGCCGGCCTGGCACTCCGCCCTGGTGGCCGAATTGCGTCAGCGGATCGACGCGCCGGTCCTGCTGGAGAACGAGGTCAATCTCGCCGCCGTCGCCGAGCAGCGTCTCGGCTCGGTGCGCGATCGCGAGACGTTCGTGCTGCTGTGGCTCGGCCATGGCGTCGGTGCCGCGGTGGTGCTGGGCGGGATACTGCGCCGGGGCGCCTCGGGCGGCACGGGGGAGATCGGCTTCCTGCCGGTACCGGGGACCCTCCAACTGCCCACGGCGAGCGGGTGCGGGGGCGGTTTCCACTCGCTCGCGGGGAGCGCGGCCGTCTGCGCCCTGGCCCGCGCGCACGGACTGCCGGTCCCGGGGACCGAGGACGACGCGCCGGCGGCGGAGGCGGCGGTCGCGAGGGCCAGGGAGGGCGGCGAGCGGGGCGAGCTGTTCCTCGACGCGCTGGCGGACCGGGTGGCGATGGGAGTGGCGGCGGTCTGCGCGGTGCTCGACCCCGGCTGCGTCGTACTGGGCGGTGAGGTCGGCCGGGCCGGGGCCGGGGACCTGGCCGCCCGGGTCGCCGAGCGGCTCGCGCGCATGTCCCCACTGCCCACGGAGGTGCGGGCGGGGACGGTCACGGGCAGTGCCGTGCTCCGCGGCGCCCTGCTGTCGGCGATGGACGCCGCGCAGGACGCGTTGTTCACGCCGGACGTCTGACGTCCGGCCCGACGGCGGGGGAGACGCCCTTCCGCCGCCGGGCGTTTGTGGGGGGAGGTGTCGGCGGTCCGCGGGGACACGGCCCGTCGTGGGCCGGGGTTCCCGCGGTCGGGGCGGAGTTGGCGTGTCCGGTCGGGATCGCCCTGGTGCCGGACCGTGGCGGCTCGGGTGCGTGGGGGCACGTCGGGCCTCCGAAAGGGCCTGCCCGGCAAGGGCGTTGGCGGCAGACTAAAAGGACTAGACCAGTGGCGTCAATGGGCGCGGGTCACCGGCGTGTGAGAGACCCCACAGCAAGCCATTGCATATGCATCGATCGTCCGTGGCAGACTGAGTGCAGTACCAGTGACGTTCAGCGCACTCCGGGGTCGGTGAAAATCCGAACCGGCGGTTACAGTCCGCGACCCGTCCGCATCCAGCGGCCGGTTGACCAGGTGAGATTCCTGGACCGACGGTTAAAGTCCGGATGGGAGGCAGTGCGCGGCGGGCAGGAACCGGTACGCCGCCGTCGGCGGCAGCGCGAGTACGTATCCCCGGATACGACGATACGGACTGGCGCGGCCACCCCTCCGACTCCGGCGTTTCCCGGAACCGTACGTCCGCTCTGATTCCCGCGCAGCCCCGGAGTCCGTGCCCGAAGAGGCAGGAGGACCCGGTGGCCACACCAGGTGAAGTCGACGCGATGCGCCGGGCCATCGAGCTCGCCGCCCGCGGCCTGGGCTCCACCAGCCCCAACCCCGTCGTCGGCGCCGTGATCCTCGACGCCGCCGGACAGGTGGTGGGAGAAGGCTGGCACCAGCAGGCCGGAGGCCCGCACGCGGAGGTCCACGCACTCCGCGCCGCCGGGGAAGCCGCCCGCGGAGGCACCGCCGTCGTCACCCTGGAACCGTGCAACCACACCGGCCGCACCGGCCCCTGCGCCCAGGCGCTCATCGCCGCCGGGGTCTCCCGCGTCGTCTACGCCGTCGGAGACCCCACCCCCGCGGCCACCGGCGGCGGTGTCACCCTGACCGCCGCCGGGGTCGACGTGGAGAGCGGCCTGCTGGCCGCCGAGGCCGCCCGGGGCAACGAGGTCTGGCTCACCGCCGCCCGTGAACGGCGCCCCTTCGTGATGTGGAAGTACGCGAGCACCCTCGACGGCCGGATCGCCGCCGCCGACGGCACGAGCCGCTGGATCAGCTCCGCGGCCTCCCGTGCCGACGTGCACCGGCTGCGCGCCGGGTCCGACGCCGTCGTCGTCGGTTCCGGCACCCTGCGTGCCGATGACCCCCATCTGGCCGTACGCGGCGTCGCGGGATCCTTCACGCAGCCGCTGCGCGTCGTGGTCGACACCAACGCCAAGATCCGGCCCGGCGCCCGCGTGCTGGACGACGCCGCCCCGACCCTGGTCGCCGTCGCCGAGGACGCCGACACCGAGCACCTGCCCGGTGTCGACATCGCGCGGCTCCCGCGCACCGGCAACGGCGTCGCGGTGCACGCGCTGCTCGGCGAGCTGTACGGCCGCGGCGTCCGCTCCGTACTCCTCGAGGGCGGCCCCACGATGGCCGGCGCGTTCCTCGCCGCGGGGGCGATCGACAAGGTCGTGGGCTACCTCGCGCCCGTCCTGCTCGGCGCCGGAGCGGCCGCTCTGGGCGACGCGGGAATCACGACCATCTCGCAGGCGTTGCGGCTCGACGTCGCCGAGACCGAACACATCGGCCCCGACCTGCGTATTACCGCATACCCGAGCCGAATTGAGGAGAACTGAGTGTTCACCGGAATCGTCGAAGAGCTGGGCGACGTCGTCGCCATCGAAGACCTGGGCGACGCCTCCCGTTTCCGCCTGCGCGGCCCGCTCGTCACCGAGGGCGCCAAGCACGGCGACTCCATCGCGGTCAACGGCGTGTGCCTCACCGTCGTCGAGACCGGCGAGGGCGAGTTCACCGCCGACGTGATGGCCGAGACGCTCAAGCGGTCCAGTCTCGGAGCGCTGAACGCCGGCGGCAAGGTCAACCTGGAGCGTCCCATGGCCCTCGGCGGCCGCCTCGGCGGCCACCTCGTCCAGGGCCACGTGGACGGCACCGGCGCGATCGTGGAGCGCATCCCCGCCGAGCACTGGGAGATCGTCCGGATCTCGCTGCCCGCGGAACTGTCCCGTTACGTGGTCGAGAAGGGCTCCATCACCGTCGACGGCATCAGCCTGACCGTCGTCGAGGCCGGCACCGACTTCTTCACGGTCAGCCTCATCCCCACCACCCTCGGTCTCACCACGCTGGGCTTCAAGCAGTCCGGCGACCCGGTGAACCTCGAAGTCGACGTCATCGCCAAGTACGTCGAGCGGCTGTACGGGGACCGTGTCACGACACCGAGGGCGGCGGCGGAGTGAGTGCCCTCGACGCCCTGAACGGGTCCGCGTTCTCCGCGTTCGGCCAGCAGTTCCTGTGGACCGACGTGGTGGGCAACGGCCTCGGCCTGGCCGGGCTCGCGTTCGGCTGGCGGCGATCGGTGTGGGCGTGGCCCGTCCAGCTGCTGTCAGGCGTCGTTCTGGTGGCGGCCAACTGGTCCGCGCACCTCACCGGCGGCGTCGGCAAGCAGCTCCTGGTGATCGGCGTCGCAGTCTGGGGCTGGGCCCAGTGGCGGCGCGGTGCCCGCGGCTCCGGCGGGATCGCGATCCGCTTCGCTACCTGGCGGGAGCGGGGCCTGCTCGCCGGCGGAACCGTGGCCGGCCTGTTCGCGGTCGTGGGGCTGTTCACCCTCTACCCCTCGCTGTCCTGGAATCCCTGGCCCGACGCGTACATCTTCGTCGGCACCGTCGCCGCGACGGTCGCGATGGCCCGCGGCTGGGTGGAGTTCTGGTTCGCCTGGCTCGCGGTCGACGTCGTCGGCGTCCCGCTGGCCTGGAACAGCGGCCTGAAGTTCTCCGCCTTCGTCTATGTCCTCTACTTCGTCCTGGTGATCGCCGGCATGCACGCCTGGTGGCAGCAGACCCGCGTCCCGCGCCCCAAGGCGCCCGCCCTGGAAGGAGCGGCAGCAGCATGAGCACCGCACTGCACAGCCTGTACGAGGTGAAGGACGAGCCGATCGTCCTCGACTCCGTCGAGCGCGCCATCGCCGACATCGCGGCCGGCCGCCCGGTCGTCGTCGTCGACGACGAGGACCGCGAGAACGAGGGCGACCTCGTCATCGCGGCCGAGAAGGCCACGCCCGAGATCATCGCCTTCATGATGTCCGAGTGCCGCGGACTGATCTGCGTGCCGATGGAGGAGACCGACCTGGACCGCCTGGAGCTGCCGCAGATGGTGGCGTCCAACACCGAGTCCATGAAGACCGCCTTCACCGTCTCCGTCGACGCGAGCGGCGCCCACGGCGTCACCACCGGCATCTCGGCCGCCGACCGCGCGACCACGATCCGGCTGCTCGCCACCGAGGGCACCGCGCCCGGCGACTTCGTCCGGCCCGGCCATGTCTTCCCGCTGCGCGCCCGGGCCGGCGGTGTGCTCACCCGCAACGGCCACACCGAGGCCGGTGTGGACCTGGCCCGGCTGGCCGGTCTGCGCCCCGCCGCCGCGATCGTGGAGATCGCCAACGAGGACGGCACCATGGCCCGTCTTCCCGACCTGATGACGTTCGCCCGCAAGCACGGTCTTGCCATCATCTCGATCGAGGACCTCATCGACCACCGCCGCTCCGCCGAGCCCACCGTCCGCCGCGAGGCGGAGACCCGGCTGCCCACCGCCTACGGTGACTTCCGGGTCTACGGCTACCGCAACACCGCCGACGGCATCGAGCACATCGCGCTCGTGGCGGGCGACATCGGCGACGGGGAGGACGTGCTGACCCGCGTCCACTCCGAGTGCCTGACCGGCGACGTGTTCAACTCCCAGCGGTGTGACTGCGGTCCGCAGCTCCAGGGCTCACTCGAACGAGTGGCGTCCGAGGGGCGCGGCGTCGTGGTCTACCTCCGTGGCCACGAGGGCCGGGGCATCGGACTGCTGTCCAAGCTGCGCGCGTACGAACTCCAGGAGCGCGGACGCGACACCCTCGACGCCAACCTGGAGCTCGGCCTGCCCGCCGACGCCCGCGACTACGGCGCCGCCGCCGAGATGCTCGCCGACCTCGGCGTGGTCTCCCTGCGCCTGATGACCAACAACCCCGACAAGACCGAGGCGCTGACGCGCCATGGCCTGAAGGTCACCGAACGGGTGGCCATGCCGATTGCGGCCGGCGAGCACAACCTGCGCTACCTGCGCACCAAGCGGGACCGGATGGGCCACGACCTGCCGTGGCTCGACCCGGCCTCGAGCACCGCCTACCACAACCAGTAGTCCTGTCCCGGTACGGCGGCGCTCAGCACCACCGGCAACACCGGCAACACAGCACCACCGAAAACCCATGAGTAACGAGCAAGGAGAAGAAGCACGTGAGCGGTAAGGGCGCCCCCGAACTGTCCGTGAAGAACTGCGGAGACCTGCGTGTGGCCGTCATCGCGGCCCAGTGGCACGAGCAGGTGATGGACGGGCTGGTCGACGGCGCCGTGCGCGCGCTGAGCGACCTGGGCATCGACGAGCCCACCCTGCTGCGGGTACCCGGCAGTTTCGAACTGCCGGTCGCCGCGAAGGCGATGGCCGACCGCGGCTACGACGCGATCGTCGCGCTCGGCGTCGTGATCCGCGGCGGCACCCCGCACTTCGAGTACGTCTGCCAGGGCGTCACCCAGGGGCTGACACAGGTCTCGGTCGACACGGGCGTGCCCATCGGCTTCGGCGTGCTGACGTGCGACACCGAGGAACAGGCGCTGGACCGGGCGGGACTGCCCGGTTCCAACGAGGACAAGGGGCACGAGGCGGTCACCGCCGCGGTCGCCACCGCGACCATCCTGCGTTCGGTGTCCGAGCCGTGGCGGTGAGGTAGGGGCTCTTCCGCGTAGGGTGGGACCACCATGGCCAAGAAGACATTCGAGGAGCTCTTCACCGAGCTCCAGCAGAAGGCCGCCACCGGCGACCCGAGCACGTCCCGCACCGCCGAACTGGTGGGCAAGGGCGTGCATGCGATCGGCAAGAAGGTGGTCGAGGAGGCCGCCGAGGTGTGGATGGCCGCCGAGTACGAGGGCGCCGACCGCACCGCGGAGGAGATCTCCCAGCTGCTGTACCACCTGCAGGTGATGATGGTCGCCCGGGGCATCGCCCTGGACGACGTATACGCTCATCTGTGAGCAGCGCCACCCTACGCGTCCGCTCCCGCTCAGTCCCTTCCTTTCCCTGCCCTACGCCGAGCTGCAAAGGAACTCGCTCATGCTGCGCATCGCCGTCCCCAACAAGGGTTCACTGTCCGGACCTGCGTCGGCGATGCTGCATGAGGCCGGCTACCGCCAGCGCAAGGACACCAAGGAACTCGTCCTCGTCGACGGCGAGAACGACGTCGAGTTCTTCTACCTGCGCCCGCGCGACATCGCGGTCTACGTCGGATCCGGCCGCCTGGACATCGGCATCACGGGCCGCGACCTGCTGCTGGACTCCGCCGCCAACGCCGAGGAGATCCTCCAGCTCGGCTTCGCCCGTTCCACCTTCCGCTACGCCACCGTGCCGGGCACGGTGACGGACGTGAAGGAGTTCGGGGGCCTGACGATCGCCACGTCCTATCCGACGGTCGTTCAGCGGCACCTGGCCGACCACTCGGTCGACGCCTCCGTCGTCCGCCTGGAAGGCGCGGTCGAGACCGCCATCCAGCTCGGTGTCGCGCAGGTCATCGCCGACGTCGTGGAGACCGGCACGTCGCTGCGCAACGCCGGCCTTGAGGTCGTCGGCGAGCCGATCCTGGACTCCGAGGCCGTCGTCATCCGCCGCACGGGGGAGACCGACGCGACGGCCGAGCCGAAGGTCCAGCAGTTCCTGCGCCGCCTCCAGGGCGTCCTGGTAGCCCGGCGCTACGTGATGATGGACTACGACATCCGGGTCGAGCACGTCGAGCGGGCCATCGCCCTGACGCCCGGTCTGGAGTCGCCCACCGTCTCCCCGCTGCACCACGAGGGGTGGGTCGCCGTGCGCGCCATGGTCCCCAGCAAGGACGCCCAGCGGATCATGGACGAGCTCTACGACCTGGGTGCCCGGGCGATCCTCACCACCGGCATCCACGCCTGCCGCCTGTGAACCCCGCCCATCCCGCCCCGCCGGCCGCTGCCGCCGTGTCCACGGACCTCCCCGCGCTGCCCGTCACCTTCCGGCCCACGCGCACGCGCGCGGTGCTGCTGACCCTGGGTGCCGGGCTGCTCGCGGCCTTCGTCGCGATCGCCGTCCTGCTGCCCTCCGACGGGGCCCGGCCCTGGCACACCTCGGACCGTGTCTGGATGGTCCTCACCGGTGCGCTCATCACCGCGGTGCTCGTGCTGCTCAGCCGTCCGAAGGTCGTCGCCGACCGGGACGGCGTCACCGTGGTCAATCTCACCACCAAGCGCCGCCTGGAATGGGCGCAGGTGATCCGGGTGAATCTGCGCCCCGGCGATCCCTGGGTCTACCTCGATCTGGCCGACGGAACGAGCCTGGCCGCCATGGGCATTCAGCCCGGCATCGGCCGCGCCGGCGCGCTCCGCGACGCGCGGGGACTGCGCGCGCTGGCCGAGGTCCACGGCTCGGGCAGGACCGCGGGACAGTAGACCTGCCGCCTCGCCCCGTTTCTTCATTACTCTGGAATCTCGCAACGACCCGAGGAGTGACACCCAAGCCACGATGGACGGATCGTCCGGTAGTACCTGCGCCGCCCCTCCGCACCGACATCGCGGAGCGGCGGCATGAACACCTCGTTGCTGCTCCTCGGGGCAGCCTTTGTCCTGATCCTCGCGAACGGCTTCTTCGTCGCCGCCGAATTCGGCCTGGTGACCGTGGAGCGGCCGGCTGCCGAACGTGCGGCCGCCGAGGGCGATCGCCGGGCACAAAGCGTCGTCGAGTCGCTGCGCAAGCTCTCCTTCCAGCTCTCCGGCACCCAGCTCGGCATCACGATCACCTCGCTGGTCGTGGGCATGCTCGCCGAGCCCGCACTCGCCCATCTGCTGTCCGGCCCCGTCACCGCGACCGGCGTGCCCTCGGGGGCCGCGCCCGCCATCGCCGTGGTCATCGGCATGATCCTCGCCGCGGCCGTCCAGATGGTCGTCGGCGAGCTGGTCCCCAAGAACTGGGCGGTCTCCCGCCCGCTCCAGGTGGCCCGGTTCGTGGCCGGACCGCAGCGGGTCTTCTCCGCCGCCTTCCGCCCGGTGATCGAGCTGCTCAACACCGCTGCCAACCGCCTGGTGCGCGCCCTCGGCGTCGAGCCGACGGAGGAGCTCGCCTCCGCCCGCACCCCGACCGAGCTGGTCTCGCTCGCCCGGCACTCCGCGCAGGCCGGCGTGATCGAGCAGGACACCGCGGACCTCTTCGTCCGCACGATCTCGCTCGGCGAACTCACGACGGAGAACGTGATGACCCCGCGCGTGCGGGTCAGTGCCCTCCAGGACACCGCCACCGCCGCC
Organism: Streptomyces sp. RLA123; assembly: GCF_056270165.1. Classification (NCBI taxonomy): domain Bacteria; kingdom Bacillati; phylum Actinomycetota; class Actinomycetes; order Kitasatosporales; family Streptomycetaceae; genus Streptomyces; species Streptomyces sp. RLA123. The sequence continues at coordinate 6,522,373 of NZ_JBWDOR010000003.1, forward strand.
GACGTACTCAACCTCACCCGGGCCACCGGGCTGTCCCGCTTCCCGGTCTACCGGGAGCGGCTGGACGACATCGTCGGCATGGCGAGCCTCAAGGACGCCCTCGCCGTCCCCGCGCACGAGCGCGACCGGACCCCGGTCGGGCGGATCACGGTGGCCCCGCTGCTCGTCCCCGAGACGCTGCCCGTCCAGCCGCTGCTGGAGCGGCTGCGGCGCGAGCAGCCCATCGCCGTCGTGGTCGACGAGTACGGTGGCACGGCCGGCGTGGTGACCCTGGAGGACATCGTCGAGGAACTCGTCGGCGAGGTCCGCGACGAGCACGACTCGGCCGACCTGCCCGAGCTGGCCCAGGTGGCCGCCGAGGGCGGCCGGCCGGCTTGGGACGCCGACGGCGGCTGCCGCATCGACCTGCTGGAGCGCATAGGACTCGAGGCGCCCGAGGGCCCCTACGAGACCGTGGCCGGCCTCGTCGCCGACCTGCTGGAACGCATCCCCGAACCGGGCGACACGGCAGTGCTGCCCGGGTGGGAGCTGCGGGTGCGCGAAGTGGCGCACCACCGTGCCGAAAGGGTTCGCCTGGTGCGCGTCGGGTTCGACGAGCCGCAGACGGGGCAGGAGCGCGACCGATGAGCTTCCTGCAACTGTTCTTCGCCGCCCTGCTGGTGCTGGGCAACGGCTTCTTCGTCGGTGCCGAGTTCGCGCTGGTCTCCGTACGCCGCAGCCAGATCGAGCCCCTGGCCAATACCCACCGGCGGGCCAGAACCGTGCTGCACGGCCTGGAGAATCTGCCGCAGATGATGGCCGCGGCCCAGTTCGGCATCACGGTGTGCTCCCTGACGCTGGGCGCGGTCGCCGAGCCGACCGTGGCGCATCTGCTGGAGCCGCTCTTCGTGGCCGTCCACCTCCCGGACGGCCTGGTCCATCCGGCGGGATATGTGATCGCCCTGGCCGTCGTGGTCTTTCTCCACCTGGTCATCGGCGAGATGGTCCCGAAGAACCTGGCCATGGCCGCGCCCGAGAAGACCGCGCTCTGGCTGAGCCCGGGACTCGTGGGCTTCGCCCGGGTGTTCCGGCCCGTCATCGCGGTGCTCGGCTGGAGCGCCCGGATCATCCTGCGGCTGTTCCGGGTCGAGCCCAAGGACGCGATCGACGCGGTCTTCACCAGCGAGCAGCTCACCGTGCTCGTCGAGGACGCCCGGCAGGCCGGACTCCTGGACGACGACGCGCAGGAGCGCCTGGAGGACGCGCTCGAGCTGGGCACCCGCCCGGTCACCGACGTCCTGCTCGCCCCCGAGGAACTGGTGACGGTCGACGCGTCCGTCACCTCCGCGGAGATCGAGGAACTGACCGTCCGTACCGGCTACTCCCGTTACCCGGTGGCCGGGCCGGACGGTGTCTACCTCGGCTACCTGCACGTCAAGGACGTCCTCGACCTGGACGACCCGGACCGGCCGGTGCCCTCCCGGCTCTGGCGGCCGATGGCCACCCTGCGGGCCGAGCTGCCGCTGGACGACGCACTGACGCAGATGCGGCGCGCCGCGTCGCACCTGGCGGCGGTCGCGGACGCGGGCGGGCGGGTGCTGGGGCTGGTCGCCCTGGAGGACGTGCTGGAGATGCTGGTGGGCGAGGTCCGCGACCCGGCCCACCGCGAGCAGGTTCCCGAGCGGGAGAGCGTCCACGCGCCGCAGGTGCTGGCGAGCTGACGTGGAAGGGGTCCGGGCGATCGCCCGGGCCCCTTCTTCGTGCGCGGCCGTGCGGGCTGCGCCGGCCCCCGGAGCGGCACCGCCCCGGCCCCGGTTCCCTCGGTCCCGTCAGTCCAGGGGTTCCGGCGGTGACAGCCCCGGACCGCGGCCCGACAGGACCTCGCCGTACGCCTGCATCAGGTCGGGCAGTCGCAATGTCGACAAGTCGTCGCGTGACGGCGGGCCCGCGTAGCCGGACAGACGCAGATCCCGGTAGGCGCAGCTCTTCTCGTAGAGCGTGCGCAGGAAGCGCCCGTTGCCGAGTTCGTCGATCCAGCCCTGGTCGACGACATGGCCGCTGATCGCCAGCAGCTCCTCCAGCGCCTCCTCGTCCCATCGGTCGCCGTTGTCGCCGGCCAGGACCTCGCCGATGTCCGTGAGCTCCTGCGGGCGGTAGCTGGGGAAGTCGACGCGGGTGGTGAAGCGGGAACCGAGTCCGGGGTTGGCCGCCAGCAGGCGGTCCATGCCCTCGGGGTAGCCGGCCAGGATCACCACGAGCCGGTCGCGGTTGTCCTCGGCGCGCTTGAGGAGTACCTGAAGGGCCTCGTCGCCGTAGGCGTCGCCCTTGCTGTAGCCGGAGTTGGACAGGGCGTACGCCTCGTCCACGAACAGCACCCCGCCGAGGGCGGAGTCGATCAGCTCATTGGCCTTCACCGCGGTCTGACCCAGGAACTCCCCGACCAGGTCCGCCCGTTGGGCCTCCACCAGATGATCGCCGCCGAGCAGCCCCAGGGCGTAGAAGACCCGGCCGAGAATGCGGGCGACCGTCGTCTTGCCCGTGCCCGACGGTCCCGAGAAGACGAAGTGCCGCTTCGGGGGCTGTACCGGAAGACCCTGGCCGGCCCGCAGCCGGGCCATGCGCAACTGCGCCGACAGGGCGCGGACCTGGCGCTTCACCGGTTCGAGCCCCACCATGCGGTCCAGCTCCGCCAGCGCCTGGGCGAGCAGCACCGGGTCCGGCGCGATGACCGGCACCTGGGGCGCGACGGGGGAGACGGGCAGGACCGCCTTCTCCCGGATGTCGTCGTCGATCGGGCCGGCGCCGCCGAGCGGGTCGTCCAGCACGGAACCGCCCGTACCGCCGCCCATCGCGCCCCCTCGTGTGTCCAGGGGGTCGGGGTCGGGCGACAGTCCCTCGGGGGCGGTCTGCCCGAAGCCCGGCATGGCCACGGAGGCGTAGTCGACGGCCTCGTCGCCCAGGCCGTCCGCCTCGTCGATGGCGGTGAGGCGTGCGGCGGTGTCCATGAACCCGGGGTCGACGCGGTGCACGGCCCGGTACAGCGGCAGCGCGGCCGCGGTGCGGCCGGTGCCCTCGTACGCGCGTGCCAGCCAGTAGCGCAGCTCCTTGCGCTGCGGCTGCTCGCTGCGGCACCGCATCAGGGCGGTGACCAGCAGCGGTTCGGCCTGCCCGTACAGCTCCAGACGCACCCGGGCCATGCCGCCGAACAGGCCCGCCTCGATGCCGAGCACGGGGTCGCCGAGCAGGGGCTCGGTGTGCCGCACCAGTTGGTCCCAGTCCTTGACCAGGTAGGCCCGGCAGGCGTGCAGAAAACGGACGTGCGGGTCGGTGTCGACGGGCGGGCACTCGGCCAACGCCCGGTCCAGCTCCGCGATATGGCGTCCGTCGAGCCAGTGCGAGGCGTGCGCCAGCAGCAGGTCGCGGCGGGTCTCCAGGACCGGCTGCACCCACCAGCCCAGCCAGTACCAGGAGTTCATGGAACGCCGGCGGGCCCGGCGCTGCTCGCCGAAGCGGTCCCGGTGCCGGTACATCTGCAGCAGCGCGGTCGCGGTGTCCGCACGCAGGGCGTGCAGTCCGAGCCAGGCGTCGGCCATGCCCGGGTCGAGGCGCACCGCCACCCGGAACTCCTCCTCGGCCTGGGTGTACGCGCCCATGGTGTAGGCGTCCACCGCCCGCACCCAGGCGAGATCGGCAGGGGAGCCGGGATGTTCCGTGCCGAAATCCATCAGGTCCCCACCAACCGTTCCCCCCGGTGTCGCTCGCCGCCCCAACCACACGCCCCGAAGCGGGAGTTGAATCGGGGTGCGCACCGCGAACGCATCTCCTCGCACCCCGATCGCATGGTACCCGTGCAGGCGGGGTGGGCCGTAGAGCCACGCGGGCCGTGACGTTGGGTGAGCAATTCGCTGCCGTACGGGGCCGGATCACCCGTCCAGGGCAGAACGAAACCCCCGGTCACGGGGGAACAACCGGGGGCTTCGCGTCGAGGGGCGGTCGTACAGGGCCGCGTATTCAGAACGTAAGTCCTGTACGGCCCCCTGGTCAAGCCACCCCGGAGCCCTGTCCGGGGGTGTGCGGAGGGGGCGAGCGCACCGGCCGTGGACGGTCACACTGGGTGAGCGGTCGTGTGCGCCAAGGGTGTACCGGTGGGTAATTCGCGTACCTCGTACCCGTTCGGCACCTGCCGCACCAGCAGTTCGGCGAAGGGGCGGGTGGGGTCGGCGGCGAAATGGGCGTCCTGCGCGCGCATCCACCCGGCCCAGAAGTCGGCGAGGTGCAGGCCGTCCCGCCGTTCTCCGCGCTCCCGGGCCGTGTCGCGGGGGACGTCCAGCCACAGGGTGCGCGTCAGCCACGGCCGTACCGCCCGCCGTCCCGCGCCCACGCCCTCGATCAGGACCACCGGCGCCGGGGGCACCTCCAGGAGGGGGCCGAAGCGCCGCGCCACCCAGTCGTACTTCGCGGGCCGCGCCGTCCCGCCCCGGCTCAGCGGCTCCAGTACCTGCTCGCGGAGCCGGCCCGTCCAGGCGAACAGCTCGTCATGGGTGGCCAGATCGTCCACGTGCACCACGGGCGCCCCGCCGAGCGCCCGGGCCAGCGCGGCGGAGAAGGTCGTCTTCCCCGCCCCGGCGTGCCCGTCGACCGCGACCAGCCGCACCGGTCCGCAGGAGGGCGGCAGCGAGCGCAGCAGGGCGGCGAGTGCCGGGAGCGGATCGGGGGCGGTGTGGTCGTCCATCGTGGCAAGCCTACGACCTTGGCCGACGCGGGCGTCCTGCGCCGGGCGCCAGGGGCGTCTACGGTGAGAGCCGTGACCGACACCCCCCTTGCTCCCGGCCCTGGTGCCCCCCCGGCACCCCTCTACCCGGCCGAACGCCTCGAACTGGCCCGCAAGGCCGCCGCCGACGCCGGCCTCGACGCCCTCCTCGTGTCCCCCGGGCCCGATCTGCGCTACCTGACCGGTTACCACGCGCATCTCACCGAGCGCCTGGTCTGCCTTGCGCTGCCCGTGCTCGGCGAGCCCTTCCTCGTCGTGCCCGATCTGGAGAGGCCGGGCGCGGAGCTCTCGCCGCTCGGCGGGCTCGGCGTCGAGATCGTGGGCTGGTCCGAGACCGAGGATCCGTACGCGCTCGTCGCCCGCCTTCTGCCGCCGGCGGTCGCGCGGGTCGCGGTCGACAACCACATGTGGGCGGAGAAGGTGCTCGCCCTGCGCGCCGCTCTGCCCGGCGCCGAGCAGAGCCTGGCCGGCGAGGTGCTGCGCGAGCTGCGGATGCGCAAGACACCCGCCGAGATCGACGCGCTGCGCCGGGCCGCCGCCGCCATCGACCGGGTGCACCGGCGCATCGGCGAGTGGGTCGTGGCCGGGCGCACCGAGCGGGAGGCCGCCCGCGACATCGCCGAGGCCGTACTCGAAGCGGGCCACGCCACGGTCGACTTCGTCATCGTGGCGTCCGGTCCCAACGGGGCGAGCCCGCACCACGAGGTCTCCGACCGTGTCATCCGCACCGGCGACCCCGTCGTGGTCGACATCGGCGGCACCACGCAGGAGGGCTACTGCTCCGACTCCACCCGCACCTACGCCGTGGGCGAGCCTCCCGCGGAGTTCCGGGAGATGTACGAGGTGCTGCTCAGCGCACAGCACGCCCAGACGCAGGCCGTGCGCCCGGGCGTCACGGCGGAGGAACTCGACGCGGTCGGGCGGGACATCATCGCCGCGGCCGGGTACGGGGAGCACTTCATCCACCGCACGGGGCACGGTATCGGCCTGGAGACCCACGAGGAGCCGTACATCGTGGCGGGCAGCGCGCGCCCGCTGGAGCCCGGTATGGCCTTCTCCATCGAGCCCGGGATCTATCTGCCCGGCCGCTTCGGCGCCCGCATCGAGGACATCGCGGTGTGCACCGCCGAGGGCGGGGAGCGACTCAACCAGACCGCCCGGGAACTGGTCGTCCTGCCGGGTTAGTCCCGATGTGTTGACGCCGGGTACCGCTGGGGGGTATTCCGGAGGCACGGGGGTGTACGCGGCGCGCCGAAACGCGCGCGGCGTACGCCGGAGCGTCAGGGGCCCAGCAGGGTGCGGGAGTCGGGGGGCCGGCTTTGTTCGACAACGTGCACGACTTCGGGGTGCGTCAATGGGTGGTGGGCGGTACCACCGTGGTGGAGATGCGGGGGGAGCTCGACCTGTACGCCGGTGAGAGCGTCGTCGCACGACTGGACGAGGCATGCGCCGGACCGCACCCCGACGTGGTGGTCGACCTGCGCGGCCTCGACTTTCTCGACTGCAGCGGTCTGTCCGTGCTGATCCGCGCCCGCCGGCGCGCCCTGGAGCGCGGCGGCCGTTTCGGCCTCGTCGCCGACAACCCTCCCGTGCTGCGGCTGTTACGGCTGACCCGCACCACCGGGGTCTTCGCCGTGCATGGCGACCTGGCCTCGGCGCTCGCCGCGCGCGGCACCCCCGGCCCGCCGGCCGCCACCGACGGCGCGATCGCCTGAGGTCTACGAAGGACGGGACGCCAGCACGATCCACACCTGTCCGGGCGCGAAGGTCATCGGCGCGCCCTGCCCGGTGGTGAACTCCGTTCCGCCGTCCGCGTCGGGGCGCGACCAGTGCGCCCGGTACGCCGTGCCGTCGCGCAGCACCTCCGCGTCGCCCGACCCTACGGTCTCGCTGTACGGCGAGGTGCTGCCCCATCGGTCGTGGTAGCGCGAGGCGCGCACGGTCACGTACTGGATCACGACCGTCGGCGCGCCGAGCCGCCCCGTGCCCGTCGCGGTGGCGGGTCTGCCGTCGAACGAGACCAGCCAGCGCCGGCCTTGGGCCGACCAGCGCAGACCGACCGAGGCGGAGGGGAAGCGGACGGTGCGGGTGGCCGCCGCGGTGCCCCCGGAGGGCGCGGGGCCGAAACGGAAGCCGATGTCATGGGCGGTCGAGGCGTCGGGGGCGGCGGCGAGCAGCCGCGACGGCGAGGCGTACAGATTGTGGGGCGCGGGACGGGAGCGGTCCCGCGTGTACGCCTCGTCGGCACGGGCCGGAGAGACGTCCTGCACGGGCGCGGCCGCGATCACCGGCAGCAGTCTGCTCTGTGCGCCGGAGAAGGCGAGCGCGGGCCGGCCGAACTGGCGCAGCAACTCCACATCCGACTCGCGCGCGCTGCGCACCGGGCCGACGCGATCGGGCAGACGGGCCGGGAACGACGACGAGGACGAGAGGGACGACGAATACACGGCCAGTATGCGGGTGAGCCCCGCCTCGACCTGCTCGACGTAGACCAGGTCGGCCTGGTCGATCCCGGTCTGCGGCCGGGCCGGGCCGACGTTGTCGATCTTCACGGCGAGCACGGGGTGCGGCCGGTCCTGCGGCAGTCCGGTGAAGGGCGAGCGCTCGCCCACGGGCGAGGCGGACGGCAGGGGGGACGCCGATGGTGTGACCGGTGCGGCCGCCGGGGGAGAGCTGCGGCGGGGCGCGTTCGAGGTGCGGTCGGAATCGCTCTGCCGCGCGAGGAGCAGTACCCCGGCCAGCACGGCCAGCACGGTCAGTGCGGCCACCATCGCCGCGTTCGTGGCGCGTCTTCCTCCACGGTCCACCACAGCCACCTCTCGGACTGCATAGATATACCGCTACAGGAGAATCAATTGCCGAACTGCCTTGCGTCTTCCTAGTATCCGTCACATGGAGCCCGTACCCCAGAGCGCCGCGTCGGCCGACTACCTGGCGTCGGACGAGGTGATCGACCACGATCACCCGCTCGTGCGCGCGACCGCCGCCCGGCTACGGGCGGCGGCCCCGGCTCCGCATGACTATGCCGGGGCCGCCTACGCCTTCGTGCGGGACACCATCCCGCACTCCGCCGACTCGGGGGATCCGCGCGTCACCTGGCGCGCCTCCGACGTCCTGGAGCTGCGCACCGGCATCTGCCACGCCAAGTCCCACGCCCTCGTCGGTCTGTTGCGCGCCGAGGGCATCCCGGCGGGTCTGTGCTACCAGCGGCTCACCGACGACGACGGGAACAACCCGCTCGTGCACGGTCTCGTCGCGCTCCGGCTCCCCGGCCACGACCGCTGGGCCCGACAGGACCCGCGCGGCAACAAGCCCGGCGTCGACGCCCGCTTCTCGCTCCGGGAGGAACGGCTCGCCTGGGTGCCGCGCCCGGAACGGGGCGAGTGCGACTACCCGGGGCTCTACGCCGCACCGCCGCCGGCCGTGCTTCGTGCCCTGCGCGCCGCGACCGACCGGGTTCACCTGTGGCGGCTGCTGCCCACCGAACTGTGAACGGAGGTCAGTCCTCCGTGGCGGACCGCTCCTGGGCGGCCACGGCCTCCGGGGTGGGCGCCGAACCGCCGAGGTGCGCGGGCAGCCACCAGTGGTCGTCGGGACCGGACGGACGGCCGGTGTAGGTGCGCTGCGCGTCCTCCAGCAACTCCTGGATGCGCAGGCGCAGACGGCGGGTGAGCGCACCGGCCTTCTCGTTCTCGCCCGGCTCCATCGGCTCGCCCACGCGGATCGAGATCGGGAAGCGGCTGCGGCCGAGCTGGCGCGGCTGCCCCTTGGTCCACATGCGCTGGGTGCCCCACAGGGCGACCGGCAGCAGCGGCACCCCGGCCTCCATCGCCAGGCGCGCCGCACCCGACTTGAAGGACTTGAGCGTGAACGACTGCGAGATCGTCGCCTCGGGGAAGACGCCGATGATCTCGCCCGAGCGCAGCGCGGACAGGGCGTGCTTGTACGCGTGCATGCCTTCCGAGCGGTCCACCGGGATGTGTTTCATCGCCCGCATCAGCGGCCCGGACACCTTGTGCCGGAACACCGACTCCTTGGCCATGAAGCGCACCAGGCGCTTGGCCGGGAGCGCGGTGAGACCCGCGAAGACGAAGTCCAGGTAGCCGATGTGGTTGCTGACGAGCAACGCGCCGCCATTGCGTGGCACGTGCTCCGTACCGGAGATGTCGAAGCGCAGACCCTGCGCCCGGAACATCGTGCGCGCGATGCCGATGACGGGTGGGTAGACGAGTTCGGCCATGCGTGGGGCCCCTTTTCTTCGTAGGGGGTGGCCCCCGGTGGAAGTTACGCGGCCGTAGGTTTGCGACCGCGGGCTGATCGTGCACCGTAAACGGGTGCCGTGTCATCCCGCGTGCCCGTGCCCGGGCGAGATTCTCATCACGTCACCCGGTCGTACGACGCATCAGCAGGTACATTTCGCAGCCGAGGCAGTAGGCGAACACCGCGTTGAGGAACGCCGCCGCCAACGCGCAGCCGGTCGCCGCCAGCCCCAGCCACTGAGGGCCGGCGAACCAGCCGACCAGCCCGATCAGCGCGAACACCAGCCCCACCGCCTGCGCGAAGCGCGGAGGCGCCGGGTCCTCGGTCTCGGCCGGCGGCCCCAGCCGGGGACGTACCACCGCGCGGAACAGCAGCCCATAGGGTGAGTGCTGCACGCCCACCGCGGCGCCCACCGCGAACACGAGCGCCTGGACGGCGAGCAGCCAGCCGCTGCCGGTGATGAGGACGACGGCCAGCACGACCGTCGTCAGGCTTGCGGCGAACCGCGGTCCTCGGGCATCAATGGCGTGAGTGCTCATGGCAGTCATGATTCCGGACACCGGCCCGGCCGGACCCCCGGGAATCATGGCAGTCCTGTGAACGCTGCAATCGCCGGGAGGGCGAAGATGACCGGTTGGGTGGTATGCGTCGCGGTGCTTGCCGCGGCGGCGGTCTTCGGACTGGTGCACCGACGGCGCGACGGAAGGATACGTGTGCGGGACAAGGACACGGCCGAACTGCTGACGGCAGGTGAGATCGGCGCGGCGCTCGGGGAGCGGGCCACGCTCGTCCAGTTCTCCAGCGCCTTCTGCGCACCCTGCCGTGCGACGCGGCGCACCTTGGAGGAGGTCGTCCGGATGGTCGACGGCGTCGCGCACGTCGAGATCGACGCGGAGGCGCGGCTGGACCTGGTCCGGCGGCTCGGCATCCTCAAGACCCCGACCGTCCTGGTGCTCGACGCGAACGGTGCGATCGTCCGGCGCGCGGCGGGGCAGCCCCGCAAGGCCGACGTCATCGCGGCGCTCGGCGCGGCGGTATGACGCCGGTCCCACCCGGTCCTGCGCCCTTGACGGTGCGGCACCCTGATCGTCAGTCTGACGTTATGTCGCGAGACCTCTTTCTATTCGCCCGTTTCGATGTCGACCTCGGTCGACATGCGAGCGCCCGTTGTCACTGCCGCTGAGCGTCCAGAAATCCGCACGCCCTCCGGCTCGACAGCACCAAGAGGACAACTCCATGACCGCGTCCCCCGACTTCGGCCTCCCGGCGTCGACCGCCTCCTGCGCGGCTCCCGTCTCCGACGCCTTCGACTCCACCGCTTTCCGGTCGGTCTTCCGCCGCCACGCCGCGGGCGTCGCCGTCATCACCGCGCTGGGCGCGCACCCTGTCGGCTTCACCGCCACCTCGCTCACCTCGGTCTCGGCTGAGCCCCCGCTGGTGTCGTTCGGCATCAGCACCGCGGGCTCGGCCTGGCGGACGGTCGCGGACGTCGCGTACCTCGGCATCCACATCCTCGGTGAGCACCAGGAAGACCTCGCGGCCACCTTCGCCCGCAGCGGCGCCGACCGCTTCGCCCCGCCGACGGCGTGGACCCCTGGTCCGTACGGCGTACCCCTCCTGGAAGACGTCTCGGCGTGGCTCGTCGCCCGCGTGGTGTCCCGCATACCCGCCGGCGACCACCGCGTCGTCATCGCGCAGGCCGTCGCCGGCGCCCCGGATGGCCCCGCCCGTCCACTCCTCTACCACCAGGGCCGATTCAACGCCTTGCGCCACTGAGCGCTGGTGCGGGGCTGCCCGGCCTCGTCGGGAACGTCACAGTTCACCGCCCTTGCGAACGGGGAGGCAGCGGACTGTACTGGCGAGTAATATTTCTGCCGGAGCGCCGCGGCGTCCCGACGGGGAGCGGCCGTGCACGGCGCCTATGCTGCCCTTTACCGGGCAGTTGACGTACCCCGACACAGTAGTAGGAGAGCACACGTGAGCTTGAGGATTGTTGTAGCGGTGAAGTACGTGCCTGACGCTACGGGTGATCGTCACTTTGCGGGGGATCTGACGACGGATCGTGAGGCGGTGGACGGTCTGTTGTCGGAGTTGGATGAGTATGCGGTGGAGCAGGCGCTGCAGATCGCGGAGGCGTCGGAGGGCGCTGAGGTGACGGTGGTGACGGTGGGTCCTGAGGATGCGAAGGACGCGTTGCGCAAGGCGTTGTCGATGGGTGCGGACAAGGCGGTGCATGTCGAGGACGGCGGGTTGCACGGCAGTGACGTGATGGGGACGTCGTTGGTGCTGGCGAAGGCGATCGAGCATGCGGGTTTTGATCTGGTCGTGACGGGGATGGCGTCGACGGATGGTACGGCGGGTGTGGTGCCGGCGTTGGTGGCGGAGCGTTTGGGTGTGCCGCAGGTGACGTTGCTGTCCGAGGTGGGTGTCGAGGGCGGTGTGGTGTCGGGTCGCCGGGATGGTGACAGTGCCAGTGAGCGGCTTGAGGCGTCGTTGCCGGCGTTGGTGTCGGTGACGGATCAGTCGGGTGAGGCGCGGTATCCGTCGTTCAAGGGGATCATGGCGGCGAAGAAGAAGCCGGTGGTGTCTTTGGGTTTGTCGGATCTGGGGATCGATGCGGGGCTGGTCGGTCTGGCGGGTGCGTGGACGGTGGTGGATGAGGCGGTGGCGCGTCCGGCGCGGACTGCTGGTGTGATCGTGAAGGACGAGGGTGAGGGCGGCAAGCAGCTCGCGGAGTTCCTTGTGGGCCAGAAGTTCATCTGATGCGCTTGTCCGTCCGTTCTGCGAGGAGTTTGAGTTTCCATGGGTGAAGTCCTGGTCTTTGTGGACCATGTGGATGGTGCGGTTCGTAAGCCGACGCTGGAGTTGCTGACGATTGCGCGTCGGCTGGGTGAGCCGGTGGCGGTGGCGTTGGGTGCGGGCGCGGGGGCGACCGCGGGTGTGTTGGCCGGGCATGGTGCGGTGCGGGTGCTGACGTGTGAGGCGTCGGAGTTCGCGGAGTTTTTGGTGGTGCCGAAGGTGGATGCGCTGGAGGCGGCTGCCAAGGTGGTGAATCCGGTGGCGGTTTTGGTGGCGTCGTCGGGTGAGGGTAAGGAGGTCGCGGCGCGGTTGGCGTTGCGTCTGGGTTCGGGCCTGATCACTGACGCGGTGGATGTGGTGGCGGGGGCGGAGGGGCCGGTGGTGAGGCAGTCGGTGTTCGCGGCGTCGTTCACGACGACGTCGCGGGTGACGAGTGGGGTGCCGGTGATCACGGTGAAGCCGAACTCGGCGCCGGTGGAGGCGTCTGTGGCGGCGGGTGCGGTGGAGGCGTTGGAGGTGGAGTTCGGCGCGCTGGCCCGGGGTACGCGGGTGGTGGCGCGTACGGCGCGGGAGTCGACGGGTCGTCCGGATCTGACGGAGGCGGCGATTGTTGTTTCCGGTGGGCGGGGTGTCAATGGTGCGGAGAATTTCGCGGTGATCGAGGCGTTGGCTGATTCGTTGGGTGCGGCGGTGGGTGCGTCGCGTGCGGCGGTGGATGCGGGTTGGTATCCGCACACGAATCAGGTGGGTCAGACGGGTAAGTCGGTGTCGCCGCAGTTGTATGTCGCGGCGGGTATTTCGGGTGCGATTCAGCACCGGGCCGGTATGCAGACGTCGAAGACGATTGTGGCGATCAACAAGGACCCGGAGGCGCCGATCTTCGAGTTGGTGGACTACGGGGTGGTCGGTGACCTGTTCCAGGTCGTGCCGCAGCTGACCGAGGAGGTCACCGCCCGCAAGGGCTGACCTCCCGCTCGACCCCGCCGGCCCCCACGGCCGCTGCGATGGAGCCCCGCGATGCCACACGGCACCACGGGGCTCCACTCGTCATTGACGGCCCGGCTGGGCGGCCCTAGCGTTGTTTCAACGATTTGTTGAAGCACTGAGGCACTGAAGCGTTGGAGGGTGGCAGATGGCGCAGGACGGGGCGGTCCGCACTTCACTCGGCGACGCGGTGCGCCAGGACATCGGCGCGTCCCTGGCCGGTGTCGACGCCGAACTCGCCCGCCGCTACCCCGGGGACCCCGGGACCCGGCAGCCCGTGCACACCGTCTACGTCCCCGCCGACGCCTTCGCCGCCGGCACCGTGCGGACCTGGGGCGACCGTGCCCTCGCCGCACTCGACGAGCACGCGCCCGACGCCGCGTCCCTGGCCGCGGTCCTCGGCCTGCCGCCCGGGTCCGCGGCGGCGGTCCACGACCGCGTCCGCGACAAGTTGCGGCGCGAGCCCGTCGAGGACCTGCGCATCGACTTCGAGGACGGCTACGGTCCCCGGCCCGATGCGGAGGAGGACGCCGCCGCGGCAGCCGCGGCACGCCTCGTCAACGCCGCCGTGGCGGACGGGAGCGCGCCCCCGTACGTGGGCATCCGCATGAAGTGCCTGGAGGCGGCCGTCCGGGACCGGGGCATCCGTACCCTGGACGTCTTCCTCACCGGCCTCATGGACGCCGGGGAACTGCCGCGGGGACTCGTGCTCACCCTGCCGAAGGTGACGTTCGCTCAGCAGGTCACGGCGATGGTGCGGTTGGCCGAGGAGTTCGAGAAGGCCCGCGGGCTGGCGGCGGGGCGGATCGGCTTCGAGATCCAGATCGAGACGACGCAGTCCGTCCTGGGCCCCGACGGCACCGCCACCGTCGCCCGGTTCATCGACGCTGCCGAGGGCCGGGTCACCGGACTGCACTACGGGACCTTCGACTACAGCGCCGCCTGCGGGGTCAGCGCGGCGTACCAGTCGATGGACCACCCCGTCGCGGACCACGCCAAGGCCGTCATGCAGGTGGCCGCCGCCGGCACCGGAGTGCGGCTGTCCGACGGCGCGACGAATGTCCTCCCGGTCGGGCCCACCGCACAGGTCCACGACGCCTGGCGTCTGCACTACGGCCTCGTCCGGCGCTCCCTCGCCCGCGCCTACTACCAGGGCTGGGACATGCACCCCGGCCACTTGCCCACCCGCTACGCCGCCGTCTACGCCTTCTATCGCGAAGGCCTCCCCGCGGCCGCCGCCCGCCTCGCGGCGTACGTCGCCCAAGTCGGTGGCGCCGTCATGGACGAGCCCGCCACCGCCAGGGCGCTGAGCGGCTATCTCCGCCGCGGCCTCGACTGCGGCGCCGTCGACCCGGACGAGGTCACCGCCGCCTCGGGATTGTCGCGAAGGGACCTCGGCGTGCTGGCGGGTGTGCCCGACCGGGGGTAGTCCTCGTCCGCCCGCCGGGACGGCGCCCGCGCCTCACCGGCCGGATCTCCGCAGGACCCCGGTGATGTTGGCCCGGTACGTCTGCAGCGCCCGCAGACCGGCGGCGTAGCGGTCGCGGTGCACAGCGATGTCCGCGGCCTGCTTCCGCGCCTGCAGGGCGTGCCAGACCTCTGCCGTACGGTGCCGGCGCTTGCAGGTGACGTCCGCGACGGCAGTGGCCCGCTCCCGCTGCGTATGCCGGGTGTTGCCGTCGCTGCCCCGCTCCCAGGCGTCGTCCGTGTAAGCCGCGGCGGGGTCGGGGTAGCGGGTGAATCCTTCTCCTGACACACAGCGGGACCACACGTCCCAGGCCGCGCGGAGACCCGGGTCGCGCTTGAGCGCCTTGTCGACCTCGAGCGCCCGTCGGCCCGCGTAGAGCCAGTCCCGTTCGACGTTGATGCCGCGCATCAGCCGGCGGCCCGCCTCGGTGGTGCAGGCCGGAAGATCCGCGTACTCGGCATTGGTCATCCGGCGGCCCTTCGGCTGGGAATCCGCCTGCTTTACGGGGTCCCAGCCGTAGCCCCAGCGGCGGGCGGCGTCGAGATCGAGGACGCCGTAGTCGGTGCCGACCGCTGTGGCGACGATCGGGTCGCGGGGGTAGCGGGGGTCGAGCGGGAAGTCCGGGTGGCCGCGGTCCGCCATGCACTGCCGGACCAGCAATGCCGATGCCCGTTCGGACCGCTGGTAGTCCTCCTGCGTGTAGGCGTAGCGGTCGGCCGGGAGGGGGCCGAGGTCCGACGCCGTGCTGATGGACTCCGGGTGTTCAGGACCGGAGGCACAGATCGCCGCCAGCACCGCTGCCCCCGCCGCGGCACCCCGCCGCCACCCCCGCCTCGCCATGCGACGGGATGGTAGCGGGCGGTGTGGCCCCGATCGGCTGCGGCCCCGCGCTTGTCGCATCACGTCGCCGCGGGACGCACGTGCTGCGGGCGGCGCGTGGGCGACTACCGGGCCGGGCCGTCCGGCGAGAGGCCGAGCCCGCTCAGCCAGCGCACCTGCTCCAGGGGCTGCGAACCACGGCCGCCGGCGTGGTCGCCGAACTGCCAGACCCGGATGTCCTTCTCGCCTGCGTAGCGGTTGTACGCGGCGTACACGGTCGAGGGCGGGCAGATCGGGTCCATGAGGCCCACGCTGAAGAGCGCCGGGGCGGTCGCGCGGGGCGCGAAGTGGACGCCGTCGAAGTAGGACAGCGTGCCGAACACTCCTCGGGGTCCACCCGCCGGTGTACCCCGAGATACTGGGCGAGTTCCGGGTAGGGCCCGTCGGCGGCCGTGTCCGCCCCGCGCCGGAAGTGGCACAGGAACGGCACGTCCACGAGCGCCGCCGCGACCGCGTCCCCCGCCAGCCCGGCGACCGCCAGTGCGAGCCCCCCGCCCTGGCTGGCACCGGAGACGACCACGCGCCGCCGGTCGACGCGCGGGTGCTCGCGCAGGGCGTCGACCGCGCGCACGCAGTCCGTCATCAGACGCCGGCAGTAGTAGTGCTCCGGGTGCTCGATGCCCCGCGTCATGAAGCCCCCGACGTACTGGGGCCCGGGCATCGCGTCCGGATCCGGCGTGTCGTGCCCCTGGCCGCGGCTGTCCACGACGAGGTGGGCGTACCCGGCGGCACTCCACAGCAAGTGCTCGTGATGGAGGCCGCGTCCACCGCTGTAGCCGATGTCAGTGACGCCGCCGGGCAGCGGTTCCTTCGCCCCGCGGGGCAGCAGCAGCCACGCGGCGATCGGCTGGCCGCCCCAGCCGGGGAAGCGCACGTCGAAGACGTCCACCGTCCTCAGCGGCGAATCCGCGACGGGCCGGTACTCGGCGCCGCCGCCCGCGGTCTCCCGGGCGGTGGCGATCGTCGTGGCCCAGAAGGCGTCGAAGTCCTCCGGCTCCGCCGTCTCGGGTGCGTAGGCCCGCAGTTCGTCCAGCGGCAGGTCAGTGAGCGGCATGACGGTACGTCCCTCCTTGATCGGCGGCCATCGAACCGCTCGGCACTTCAGGTGCCAACGGCCCGGAGCGGTGGGGCCCTGCGCGTGCCTTCGGCCCGCCGGGCACTGCGGGACCGTCAGACCATGGGCGGGAGTTCGCCCGAGCCGCGCGCGACGAGGCGGCAGGGGAGTTCGAGGCGGTCGGGGGCCCCCGCGGCGCCGTCGAGTCGCTGGAAGAGCAACCGCGCCGCCGTGCGGCCGAGTTGTGCCGGATCCTGGGCGACGACGGTGATCGCCGGCCGGAGGAGGTCCGCGAGCTCGAAGTCGTCGAAGCCGACGAGCGCGACGAACTGCGGACGGTCGGCCAGCACGCGCACCGCGGTCACGGTGATCCGGTTGTTGCCCGTGAAGATCGCCGTGACGGGCTCCGGCCCACCCAGCATCCGGTCGAGCTCCGAGCGCACGTGGTCCGGCGCCGTCGTACCGCAGGAGACCCAGCCGTCGTGGACGGGGAGCCCGGCGTCGGCCATGGCCTCGCGGTAGCCGCGCAGGCGCTCCGCGGCCGTGTGGATCCGGGGGAGGTCGCCGATGAAGCCGATGCGCCGGTGCCCGTGCGCGATGAGGTGGGCGACGCCTTCGCGGGTGCCTCCGGCGTTGTCGCTGACGACCACGTCCGCGTTGATGCCCCCGGCGGGACGGTCCACGAAGACCGTGGCGACCCCTGCCGCTATCTCCGGCTCCAGGTAGCGGTGGTCCTCGCTCGCCGGGACGATGACCAGTCCGTCGACGCGCCGGGCGCAGAACGCCAGCACCAGTTCCTGCTCGCGGTCGGCGTCCTCCGCGCTGGATCCTGTGAACAGCAGCGTGCCGTGCGCCCGGGCGAGGTCCTCGACGGCGCGGCTGAGCGGGGAGTAGAAGGGGTCCGCGAGGTCCTCCAGGACGAGCCCGATGCTGGCGGTCCGGCCCTTGCGCAGCAGGCGGGCGCTGTCGTTGCGGCGGAAGCCGAGGGCGTCGATGGCGGCCTGTACGCGGGCGATCGTGTCGTCGGTGACCCCCGCCTCCTCATTGACGACGCGGGAGACGGTCTTCAGGCCGACACCGGCCCGAGCGGCGACGTCCTTCATGGTGGGCCGGGCGGTACGCGGAATATCGGTCACGCCCGGATCCTATGGGCTGGACAACGTTGTCAACAAAGGGCGACACTACGCCCATGCCGTTCGAGAGCACAGCTGAACCCACCGCACCGCCGTTGCACGCCGCCGACCGGGGTCCGCTGGTCGCCGCCGTGGACGTCGGGGGCACGAAGATCGCGGGCGCCCTGGTGGATCCCCACGGGCGGCTGCTGCTGCGCGCCCTGCGTCCGACGAGAGCCGACCGGGACGCGGCGACCGTCATGGGCTCGGTCGCCGAGGTGCTGGACGAGCTGCGTGCGGCGGCCGAGTGGCCGCGCGTCGTCGCGGTCGGCATCGGCAGTGCCGGCCCGATCGACGCCTCGCGCGGAACGGTCAGCCCGGTCAACATCGGCGCCTGGCGCGACTACCCGCTGGTGGCGGAGGTCGCCTCACGCGTGGACGGACTGCCCGTGGTGCTGACCGGCGACGGCATGGCGATCACCGCCGCCGAGCACTGGCAGGGTGCCGCGCGCGGCCATGACAACGCACTGTGCATGGTGGTCTCGACCGGGGTCGGCGGCGGCCTGGTCCTCGGCGGGGCGCTGCACCCCGGACCGACCGGCAACGCGGGCCACATCGGCCACATCAGCGTGGATCTCGACGGCGATCTGTGCCCCTGTGGCGGCCGCGGCTGTGTCGAGCGGCTGGCGAGCGGACCCAACATCGTGCGCCGTGCGCAGGAGGCGGGCTGGCTCCCCGCGCCGGGAGAGGCGGCCGACGCCGCCGCCGTGGCCCGTGCCGCCCGTGCCGGGGACGCGGTGGCCCTGGCGTCCTTCGACCGCGCCGCACAGGCACTGGCGGCGGGCATCGCCGCGACGGCGACGCTGGTGGAGATCGACATCGCCGTGATCGGCGGCGGTGTGGCCGGTTCGGGCGCGCTGCTGTTCGATCCCCTGCGGACCCATCTGCGCCGCTACGCGACGCTGTCGTTCGCGGCCGGGGTCAAGGTCGTCCCGGCGGTGCTCGGCACGGACGCGGGCCTGGTCGGCGCTGCCGCGGCGGCCGGGGAGGCGCTGGGGCTTGAGGCGTTCGGCGCGGTGCGCTAGCGGTGCGCTAGCGGGGCGGTAGCGGGGTGCTGGACGCGCTGGCCCGGTCGCGGTGGGCCGAGGGCGGGGCGGCCGCGAACCCCGTCTTCCGTCGGGCCTGAGGGGCGCGCGCCGGCATCGCCCGCCTGCCCGGCGCGGCGCTCGCCCATCGGACCGGCGGCGGGCTCGCAGCCCCAAAAGACGGCGACGGGCCGACCGCCGCGGAGGGTGCGCTGACGTGACGCGCCGCCAGGTTCTCCGGGCAGGTCCGCCGGGGTGCGTAATTTCTCCGCATTTGGGCTGTGCGTGGTTCGCCATGGCCTGGAGGTGTGCGCGTTCCCGGGTCATCAGGAGCGCTTCTGATTCGATGTCTCCGCCGGCTTCCGCTCGCGGCCGGACCCTTGCTCGTGGCGCTGCCGGCGACACCGGTCCTCCTGCTGCCGTGCCGACCGTTCGTGGGCCGCATCCCTCTGGAGGCCAAGAAGGGCTGAGCTCGGGGTACGCGGGTTCTGAAGCCACCGGTATGCGCCGATGGCCGGGTCTGTGCGTTTGCCGACGCCGATGATCCGGGCAATTCGTAGGGGGCTACCGGGCTACGGAAGAGGGGGCACCGTGATCGTCTGGCTCAACGGCACGTTCGGCGCGGGCAAGACCACTGCGGCACGCGAACTGCTCGATCTGCTGCCGGGAAGCGTGCTCTACGACCCGGAACTCATCGGCACCGGGCTGCGGCTCATGCTCCCCGAGAAGCGGTTGGGCGAGGTCTCCGACTATCAGGACCTGCCCTGCTGGCGCCGGCTGGTCGTCGACACGGCGGCCGCGCTCCTGAACGAGATCGGCGGCGGGCCGCTGGTCGTCCCGATGACACTGCTGCGGCAGGAATACCGGGACGAGATCTTCGGGGGCATGGCGGCTCGCAGAATCGCGGTGCGGCACTTCGTGCTCGACGCTGAGGAAACGGTTCTGCGGGAGCGTATCGAGCAGCGCGCGGAAATCCTCGGCGACCCCGGGGCGAGCGCGGAGGTCCGCGGCTGGTGCTTGGACCAGCTCGCCGCCTACCGCGAGGCGCTGCCCTGGCTCAGCGCCGACGCCCACGCCATCGACACGACCGGCCTGGACCCGAGAGCCACCGCGGAGCGCGTCGCCGAGGCGATACGCGAGGGCGCGGGAGTCTGCGACATCGTGCAGACCCCGGAGCCCACGTCGGAGACGCTCGCCGCGGGCGTGCTCCTCTTCGACGAGGAGGACCGCGTGCTTCTGGTCGACCCCACCTACAAGCCCGGATGGGAGTTCCCCGGCGGGGTCGTCGAGCCCGGTGAGGCACCTGCCCGGGCCGGGATGCGCGAGGTCGCCGAGGAACTCGGGCTGCACCTGGCCACCGTTCCCCGTCTGCTCGTCGTCGACTGGGAACCGCCCCTGCCGCCCGGCTACGGGGGCCTGCGGCTGCTCTTCGACGGCGGCCGTCTCGCCGCCGCCGAGGCCGAACGGCTCCTTCTGCCGGGGGCCGAACTGCGCGGCTGGCGATTCGCCACCGAGGACGAGGCGGCCGCCATGCTCCCGCCCGTCCGTCTGACACGCCTGCGTTGGGCCCTGCGCGCCCGCGAGCGCGCCACGGTCCTCAACCTCGAGGCGGGTGTGCCCGTGGGCGGCTGACCGGGACGGCGTGCGGGCTGTCCGGCAGGCCGGCCGGGCAGCCCGACGCGACGGTGCGCCGGGGCCCGGCCGGTCCTGGACCGGGACGGGTGTCAGACGGCCTTGCTCTCTGCGTAGCCGCGGAGGAACAGTGCCTCCGCGAGGGAGAGCTTCTCCAGTTCCTCCGGGGAGACGCTCTCGTTGACCGCATGGATCTGCGCCTCGGGCTCGCTGAGCCCGATGAGGAGCATCTCCGCCTCGGGGTAGAGCGTGGCAAGGGTGTTGCACAGCGGGATGGAGCCTCCCATGCCGGCGATCTCGAGGTCCTTGCCGTAGGCGGCGCGCATGGCCTCGGTCATGGCCGAGTAGGCCGGGCTGGAGGTGTCGGCGCGGAACGCCTGCCCGCTGCCGGTCTGGGTCACCTCGACGTGGGCGCCCCAGGGGGCGGAGGCCTTGAGGTGCGCGATGAGGAGATCGGCGGCTTCCTGGGCGTCCACACCCGGCGGGACCCGCAGGCTGACCTTGGCGCCCGCGGTGGCCTGGACGGACGGAGTGGCGCCTACGACGGGCGGGGCGTCGATGCCGAGCACGGTGACCGAAGGGCGGGCCCAGACGCGGTCGGCGACCGTGCCGCCGCCGACGAGGGAGACACCGTCCAGCACCTTGGCGTCGCCGCGGAAGTCCTCCTCCGGGTACTGGAGTCCCTCCCACGAGGCGTCCATGGCGAGCCCCTGGACCGTGGCGGCCCCGTTCTCGTCGTGCAGAGTGTTCAACATGCGGATCAGGGCGCTGAGCGCGTCGGGCGCGGCGCCGCCGAACTGACCGGAGTGCAGGTTGCCCTGGAGCGTGCTCACCTTGACCTCGACCAGCGCCATGCCGCGCAGCGTGGCCGTCACGGTGGGCAACCCGCAGCGGAAGTTGCCCGTGTCACCGATGACGATCGCGTCGGCGGTGAGCAGCTCGGGGTGCTCCTCCGCGTAGCGTTCGAGGCCGCCCGTGCCCTGCTCCTCGGACCCCTCGGCGATGATCTTCACGCCCACCGGTACGCCGCCGTTGTCACGCAGCGCGCGCAGGGCCGTGAGGTGCATGATCAGGCCGCCCTTGCAGTCGGCCGCGCCACGCCCGTACCACCGGCCGTCGCGCTCGGTCAGCTCGAATGGCGGGGACAGCCAGCCGGCCTCGTCCAGCGGCGGCTGCACGTCGTAGTGCGCGTAGAGCAGTACCGTGGGCGCGCCCTCGGGGCCGGGCAGGTATCCGTAGACCGACTGCGTGCCGTCCGGGGTGTCGAGCAGGGCGACGTCCTGGAAGCCCTCCCCGGTCAGTGCGTTCGCGACCCATTGCGCGGCCTTCTCGCACTCGCTCTTCGGGAACTGCCTCGGGTCCGCGACCGAGCGGAACGACACCAGCTCGGCCAGCTCGGTCCGGGCCCGCGGCATCAGGGCGGCGACGGTTGCGGCGAGTGGTGCGGCGGACATGGGCGCTCCTGGTGGGTGCGTGTTCGGTCGAACGCATGGTCGTGTTCTGGTGCTCGTGATCGATGGTGCCACAGTCGAGTCGGCGCCCCCGCGGATTAGTATGCGGCTGAGCAGGGGTGACAGCGGTCTGCGGGTCGGACGGGAGCGGGAGCACGTGAGCAGCGAGTACCAGGCGCAGGACGGCGGTTCGGCGGACGGCGTCGAGGACGCATCGGTGTGGGACGTCGTCGTGGTCGGGGCGGGGCCCGCCGGGGCGTCGGCGGCTTATGCCGCGGCCGCGGCCGGACGCCGCGTCCTGCTGTTGGAGAAGGCCGAACTGCCCCGCTACAAGACGTGCGGTGGCGGCATCATCGGGCCCTCCCGCGATGCCCTCCCGCCGGGCTTCGAACTTCCGCTGCGCGACCGCGTGCACGCGGTTACTTTCAGCCTCAACGGGCGCCTCACCCGGACCCGCCGGTCCCGGCACATGCTCTTCGGGCTGATCAACCGGCCCGAGTTCGACGCCCAGCTCGTCGACGCGGCCGTCGCCGCGGGCGCTGAGCTGCGCACCGGTGCCGCCGTCTCGCGGGTCGAGCAGCACGGCACCTCCGTTCCCGACCGGCGCACGGTCGCGGTGGTGCTCAACAACGGTGAGACCGTGCTCGCGCGGGCCGTCGTCGGCGCCGACGGCTCCGCCAGCCGCATAGGGGCCCATGTCGGGGTCAAGATGGATCAGGTCGACCTGGGCCTCGAGGCCGAGATCCCGGTCCCGCCGGAGGTGGCCGAGGACTGGGCGGGCCGGGTCCTGATCGACTGGGGCCCGCTGCCCGGCAGTTACGGCTGGGTCTTCCCGAAGGGCGAGACCCTGACGGTCGGTGTGATCTCCGCGCGCGGCGACGGTGGCGCCACCAAGCGCTACCTGGAGGACTTCATCGGCCGACTCGGTCTGGCCGGGTTCGAACCGAGCATCTCCTCGGGGCACTTGACGCGTTGCCGCGCCGACGACTCCCCGCTGTCCCGCGGCCGGGTGGTGGTCTGCGGGGATGCCGCGGGCCTGCTGGAGCCGTGGACCCGCGAGGGCATTTCCTTCGCCCTGCGCTCGGGCCGTCTCGCGGGGGAGTGGGCGGTGCGGATCTCCGAGTCGCACGACGCGGTCGATGCCCGCCGTCAGGCGCTCAACTACGCCTTCGCGGTCAAGGCCGGTCTCGGGGTGGAGATGGGGGTGGGCCGCCGGATGCTCGGCCTCTTCGAGAAGCGCCCCGGTCTGCTGCACGCCGTCCTCACCACCCTCCCGCCGGCGTGGAACACCTTCGCCCGCATCACGCGCGGTTCGACCTCGCTCGCCGAGATCGTTCGCACCCATCCGCTGGCCCGTCGTGCGCTAGAGTCATTCGACCGCTCCTGATCTTCATCTGTCCATCTACTGCCTGCCTTAAAGAGGGTGTTGAGGGGCAGACACCTTCTTGGAGGTAGCGCTGACATGCCGTTGAGAAATGAAGAAGGCCGACTGCCCTGGTGGGCCCGGTGGTTGACCGGGCTCATAGTGCTGGCGGGCCTGCTGCTGCTGGTCGCCAAAGCCGACCTGATACCCGGCCTGCCCAACCCCTTCGCCGAGGAGACCCGCGACCGCACCGGTCCCGTGGTGCTCAAGGCGATCCAGGACATGAGCCGCTTCGAGGGCGCCAGCGGCGACTTCCAGGTCGTCGTCGACCTGGAGAAGGACGCCAAGTTCCTCCCCGACGCCGTGCGCGGCCGGCGCACCCTCTACGTCGGCGCCGGCAGCGTCGACGCCTATGTGGACCTCGGTGACGTGGGCCCGAAGGGCGTCGAGGTCACCGAAGACCGCAAGTCGGCGGTGCTCACCCTGCCGCACGCCCAGCTGGAGCGCACCTCGCTCGACCCGGACCGCTCGTACATCGTCGCCGAGGAGCGGGGCTTCTTCGACCGGCTCGGCGACTTCTTCTCCTCGCATCCCAACGACGAGCAGCAGATCCAGCAGCTGGCCGCGAAGAAGATCCAGGACGCGGCCAAGAAGACGGAGCTGGCGAAGCGGGCGGAGACCAACACCCGCGCGATGCTGGAGCGTCTGCTGATCTCGCTCGGCTTCGAGCGCGTGGAGGTGCGGTTCAGCTGACGGCCGTGATCCGGAAGACGGGGTGCTTGGGGGCTATCGCGCGCAGCTCCTCGTCCGTGGAATCGGGGCCGACACCTCCGAAGAACACGCCGACCTCCGCCTTCCAGCGCTTGAGGTAGGCACGCAGCAACTCGGGTTTGGCGTCGTCCGCCACCTCGGTGGCGGTGAACTCCTCGACGCGCTTTCCCAGCAGGAGTTGACCGCCGCCGGCGGCCCGCATGTTGTGGGTCCACTGGACGTGGCCGCGGGGAGCGACAAGGAAGCGCTCCCCGCCCACGGTGAGCAGGTTGACCGGTGTGCGGCGCCACTCTCCGCTCTTGCGTCCCTTGACGGCCAGCACGCGCGAACCCCACACGCTCACACCGCGCCGGGTGATCCAGGCGACGAAGCGGTTGAAGACGTTGACGGTGAACCAGCCGGGCTTCATGACGTGCTCGGACACGGGGACTCCTTCGAGAAGTGTGAGCGGTGCTCTCGCCTGAGAACAGTGTGCACCGGTCGGTGGGGCAAAAGCAAGAGCACTGCTCCGAATCTTGGTCGATCTCTCCGGTCCGCTTACACTGATCTCCATGAGTGTGATCAGGACGGCCAGGGAACGGGCGCGCGGCGAAGTGACCGCCGCCATCAAGGAAGAGGCGCGCCGGCAGCTCGCGGACGAGGGGGCCGCGCGCCTCTCGCTGCGCTCGGTGGCCCGGGAGCTCGGCATGGTCTCCTCGGCCCTCTATCGCTACTTCCCTAATCGGGACGTGCTGCTCACCGCACTGATCGTCGACGCCTACGACGCCGTCGGCGCCGCCGCCGAGAACGCGTTCGAGGGGGTGGGGGGCACCGACCCCGTCACGAGCTGGATCGTCGTCTGCCGGGCCGTGCGCGGCTGGGCGCTGGAACATCCCCACGAGTACGCCCTGATCTACGGCTCTCCGGTGCCCGGCTACAGCGCACCGCTCGACACCATCGGCCCGGCCTCCCGCGTCGCGCTCGTGCTGCTCACGGTGGCGGAAAGGGCCCACGCCGCCGGCCGCCTGGCCCTGCCCGCGCCGGACGCACCGCTCAGCGAGGGGGTGCACGCCGACGCCTGGCGGCTCGTCAAGGACCTGGACCAGGAACTGCCGCCGCAGGCGCTTCCGGCGTTGATCGCCGTATGGGCCCAGATCTTCGGCGTGATCGGCTTCGAGCTCTTCGGTCAGTTCAACAACGTGGTCGAGGCCCGGGACGAGTTCTTCGACCACGCCATGACAGGTCTGGCGCACCAGGCCGGTCTCCGCCGCGACCCCGTACTCCCGGGGGAGTAGACAAGGTCACCGCCGTGATCGGACGCCGATCACCGGTCCGCCGTTCTAGCGTGGCGGGATGAGCGACGACGAAGCCGGATACGCGCCGCCCGGCGGCCCCCGCCGGTCTCCGCCGTGGGCACGCCACGGCGCCCCGGGGTACGGCGGCGGGGACGGCCTGCCGCGCCGGCCCTGGATCGCGTCGATCGTCCTCGCGTTCGTCCAGGTGGTCGGCACGACCGCCGCCTCACACAACGGCACCGGGCATGTCCCGCTCGACCACTTCGGCTACGCGCTGCTGCTCGCGGGCCCCTTCGCCCTGCTGTGGCGCCGGCGCGCGCCCGTCGTGGTCGCCGCCGTCGTGTCCACGGTGACTCTCGTCTACCTCGCCGCGGGGTATGCCTACGGCCCGATCTTCCTCAGCGTCGTCGCCGCCTACTTCTCCGCGGTGGCCGCCGGTCGGCGCCGGTCGGTCTTCGCCGTGGCGGCGTGCCTGTACACGGCGTACGTGCTCGTCACGCTGTGGCTCTACCGCTACCTGCCGCCCACTGGGGGCCACCGGGCCTCATGGGCGCAGATCTCCGGCGCCGCGGCGTGGCTGCTGGCCATCCTCGCCGTGGCCGAGCTGTGGCGGCTGCGCCGCGAGAGCTATGTGCGCGAGCGGCGGGAGCGTGCCGAGGACGAGCGCCGCCGGGCCGACGAGGAGCGGTTGCGGATCGCACGTGAACTCCACGACGTCCTCGCGCACAGCATCTCCGTGATCAACGTGCAGGCCGGTGTCGCCCTCGCCCTCATGGACGAACGCCCCGAGCAGGCCCGTCAGGCCCTCACGACCATCAAGGCCGCCAGCAAGGGGGCTCTTGGCGAGGTCCGCCAGGTGCTCGGTACGCTCCGTGCTCCGGGCGAGGCGCCCCGTTCCCCGGCGCCGGGCCTGGACCGCCTGCCGGAACTGCTCGAACAGGCCGCCGGCGCCGGACTCGGCGTCGACGTGAACCGTGAGGGAACCGCCGTCCCCCTGCCTCCCGGCGTCGACCTCGCGGCGTTCCGGATCGTGCAGGAGGCACTGACCAACATCATCCGGCACTCGGGGTCGCGCACCGCGACCCTCAAGATCGTCCACCGTGCGCGGGAGATCGAGGTGTGCGTCGACGACGACGGTCCCGCCACGGCCGGCGCAGGGAAGTCAGCGGAGACCGGCGGTGGCAACGGGCTGCTCGGCATGCGGGAACGCGCTGCCGCGCTCGGCGGCGACGTGGCTGCCGGACCCCGTCCGGACGGGGGCTTCCGCGTACTGGCCCGGCTGCCCTTCGACGCCGTCGCGGCGACGGCCGTCCTCGACAAGGAGATCCGATGATCCGGGTGGTGCTCGCCGACGACCAGGTGCTGGTGCGCGCCGGATTCGCGGCGCTGCTGGACGCCCAGCCCGACATCGAGGTGGTCGGGGAGGCTCCCGACGGCTCGCAGGCCCTGCGCCTGGTCCGTGAACTGGCCCCGGACGCCGTGCTGATGGACATCCGCATGCCGGTCATGGACGGCCTGGAGGCCACCCGCCGGATCACCGAGGACCAGGCGCTCGCGGAGGTCAGGGTGGTCATCCTCACCACCTTCGAACTGGACGAGTACGTCTTCGAGGCCATCCGTGCCGGCGCCTCGGGCTTCCTGGTCAAGGACACCGAGCCCGAGGAACTGGTGCGCGCGGTCAGGGCGGTCGTGGACGGCGACGCGCTGCTCTCACCTGGGGTGACCCGGCGCCTGATCGCGGAGTTCGCGGCCCGCTCCAAGGCACCCGCGGTCGTGACGGAGCTGGAACGGCTCACCGAGCGCGAGCGCGAGGTGATGGCCCTGGTCGGGATCGGGCTGTCGAACGAGGAGATCGCCCGGCGCCTGGTGGTCAGCCCGCTCACCGCCAAGACGCACGTCAGCCGGACCATGGTCAAGCTCGGCGCCCGCGACCGGGCCCAACTGGTGGTCCTGGCCTACGAGTCCGGCCTGGTGAGGCCCGGCTGGCTCGGCTGACCCGTCCGGACCCGCGCCGCGTTCGTCGCGCGGGTCCGGACGGCGGTCCAGGATCAGTCGCCCATGGAGACCCGCTCGGCCTCGGCGGTCCTGCGCGAGCCGTCGGACGAGGCGACGACGAATCCGTACGACGTCCGGCGGCGCAGCCCGGTCAGCGTGATCAACAGTCCGGCGAGCGCGATGACGCTGACGACGACCAGTCCGGGCCGGAAGCTGTCGAGCACCGCCTGCGGGTCGGCGTTGTCGTGCCCGCCGCCCGCGGTGATCGCGGCCGTCACGACGGCCAGGAAGATCGCGCCGCCCACCTGGAACGAGGTGTTGAGGAGCCCGGAGACCATGCCCTGCTCCTCGTCGCGTACGCCGTTGGTGGCCTGGATGTTGAGCGATGGGAAGACCAGCGCGCAGGCCGCGCCGAGCAGCAGCATGGAGGGCAGGATGACTGCGGCGTAGTTCGGGGACAGGTCGATCCGCAGGAAGAGCACGTAGCCGATGAACAGCAGGGTGAACCCGGAGGCGATCACACGGGGCGTGCCGAAGCGGTCCACCAGCGGTCCGATGCGTGTCGAGGTGAGAGCCACGAGCCCGCCCGCGGGAAGGAACGCGAGCGCCGTCTGCAGCGCGGACCAGCCGAGCAGGGACTGCATGTACTGGGTGACCAGGAACTGGAAGCCCACGTAGGAGCCGAAGAACGCGGCACCGCCGAGGTTGGCGCGGATCTGCTGCGGGGAGCGCAGCACGCCCAGCCGGATCAGCGGGTGACTGCTGCGGTGCTCGATGACGCCGAACGCGGTGAGCAGGACCGCGACGGCGGCGAAGGACAGCAGTGTGCGCGCCGAACTCCAGCCCGCCTCGGGGGCGGACACGACCGTGTAGACCAGCAGCAGCATCGAGGTGGTGCCGGTGAGGGCGCCGGGCAGGTCGTAGCCGCGGCCCTCGCCCTTCTCGCGCGGACTCGACGGAATCAGGCGCAGTCCCGCGACCAGCGCCAGGATCGCGACGGGGGCGGGGAGCAGCATGGTCCAGCGCCAGCCCACCTCGGTGAGCAGCCCGGAGAGCACCAGGCCCATCGAGAACCCGGTCGCACCGCAGGTGGTGTAGATGCTGAGGGCCCGGTTGCGGACAGGGCCCTCGCGGAACGTCGTGGTGATGATCGACAGTCCGGCGGGGGCGGTGAACGCCGCGCTCAGACCCTTGATGAACCGGGTGGCGATGAGCAGTTCACCGGAGTCGACGAGGCCGCCCAGCAGGGAGGCGGCGGCGAAGACGCCGAGCGCGATCAGGAAGACCCTGCGCCGGCCGAGCAGGTCGGCGGCGCGGCCGCCGAGCAGCAGCAGGCCTCCGTAGCCGAGGATGTAGCCGCTGACGACCCATTGCAGGGACGAGGTGGTCAGGTCGAGGTCGCGGGCGATCGACGGCAGGGCCACGCCGACCATCGAGACGTCCAGGGCGTCGAGGAAGAGTGCGGCGCAGAGCACGAGCAGGGTGCCCCACTGGCGCGCGCTCCAGCGGCCTTCCGTACCGGGGACGGTGGTGTCGGGAGAGGTCATGCGGAGGACACTACATGCGCATGCATCAAATGCAAATGCATTTAATGTGCGTACATAAAATGGCGGAATTCTGCTATCCTGCGCCCATGACCGGCGTGAAGAGTGAACATGCGCTCGTGGAGCGGTGGCGGGAGGTCCTTGCCCTGCACGCGCGCACCGCGTGCGAGCTCGACCGCGAACTGCACCAGCTCGGCCTCGGCGCGAGCGACTTCGAGGTGCTCGACATCCTCGCGGAGGGCAGCCTGGACGAGGGCTGCACCTTCCGTGTCCAGGAGCTCGCCGACCGCGTGCACCTGAGTCAGAGCGCACTGTCCCGCCTGGTCGGCCGACTGGAGAAGGAAGGGCTGGTCAGCCGGGGGATCTGCAGTGAGGACCGGCGGGGGGTCCGGGTGGGGCTGACGGACGCCGGGCGTGCACGTCACGAAGAGGCCAGGCCCGTCCAGCGTGCTGTCCTGGAGCGGATCCTCGGCGAGGTCTGACCTTCGGCCGGGTTCGCTGCGGCTGTTTGCCGGCGTTCAGTGGGCCTGTGGCTTGCGCCGCACATGGAGCTGCTTTCGCACCTTCGCGACGATCGTGCCGTCGTCGGCGACGACGTTGTTCTCGAACCACACCAGCGCCTTGTCGCCGTCCGCGGCGAGGGTGCGCATCTCGTCCAGCCGGGCCTCGGTGAGCTTGAAATCGGCGAACACGTCGCCGCGGCCGGGCGAGACGAACTCGATCTCGGCGGCGCGGTCCCACGCCAGGTAGTCGCGGCCGAGGCGGTTCATCGTCAACAGCATCCAGAACGGGTCGGCCATCGAGAAGAGCGAGCCGCCGAAGTGGGTGCCCATGTAGTTGCGGTTGAACCCGTGCAGACGCAGGCGCACCCGGGCCGAGCTCCAGTCGTCGGCGATGTCGAGCACCCGGATGCCCGCGAAGAGGTAGGGCGGCCACCAGTTGATCGCGCGCCGAAGGGCTGTGGGTGCGAGGGAGCGTCGTGCCATGGAGGTGACGGTAGCACGCTAAGTTACTCGCCGGTAATGCTTGGGGTGCCGATGTCCGTCAGGTGATGGCCCCGGTGCGCTGCCACAGCGCCACCAGCGAGGTGTCGCCGCTGACCTCGAGTTTCTCGTACGTGGCCCGGTTCCACAGGGCGAGGTACAGGTCGGCGGCGGTGCCGCTCACCGTGCAGTCGGCTTCGCCTTCGCCCGCGTACTCGACCACCAGGGGATCCGCCGAGACATGGGCAAGCCAGTCCCCGCGCCCGGCGGGCAGGTCGACGGCGCGCAGGCGGAGTTTCCCCGGAGCCTCGTTGCGTACGCGGCTCTTCGACCGCGTGTGGAAGCCCGTCAGCAGTTCGTCGATGCCGTCGGCCGCGAAGGCAGGGTCGACGGGGGAGGGCGCGCGGCCCGCCGCGATCTCCGCGTCGACGCGGTGCACGGCGGTCTCGTGCGCCTGCCTCCGCGCCCAGAAGCCCAGCGGGGAATCGGCCCGCAGGAAGTACCAGCACTCCAGGTCCGGTGGGGCCGTCTCCAGCGCCGACACGAGCCGTTCATGCCCGTCCCTGAACCAGGCGAGCAACTCCGCATCGTCCGCCGGTGTCCTGGCGGTGATCGGCTCCGGCTGTATCCGTCCCTCGGCGACGAACCGAGTGGCCCAGCGGTGCACGGTCCCCTGATGGCGGACCAGATCGCGCACACGCCAGTCCGGGCACGGCGGTACAGCGCCGTCAAGGCCGGCCCGCTGCGCGGCGTCCGCCAGCAGCGTGCCGTCCTGGCGGAGCGTCTCGATGAACTCGGCAGTCTCCATGGCGTGATTGTGGCATCGGGGTCGGACAACGAGGCCGCTTCGCGGTGCTCAGTGCGTCTGCGGACGTCGCTTCCTGGCCCGGGCGAAGATTCCCAGAACCGCGGCGTTCAGCACGGCAGCCAGCAGTGCCGCGAGGACGGCCGTCCACCAACCGCCCCAGCCGTACGCGGCATGAGCCGCGTCCTGTCCACCGGCGGCGGCGAACAACCGCCAGAACATGGGCATCCACGGCAGGGTCAGCAGCACGAGCCAGACCCCGGACAGCGTCGCGTCCTCGTGCGAGACGAAGGCGGTGTCGACCAGCAGGAACACCAGGGCCGCGGTCACCAGGCCCAGGTACACGCGCGAGACGCGCTCTCGGTACACCGACCGGGCCGCTGCCCGGAGCCGGTGAGGAATCGGCATGTCTCCTCCGGCGGCTGTGTGCGATCCACAGAGCTGGAGACCACCTTGTCGCTCCCTGCCGTCCCATGGGTGGAGATGACGCGTCAGTTTGCGTCGGATCCCGCGAGGTGCCGTGCCGCACATGCGATGGCGGCGGCCGTCGCGGCGAGCGCGGCGACCGTGGTGAGCGCGACGGGCAGACCGAAGGCGTCGGTGAGGAAGCCGATCGCAGGCGGGCCCAGCAGGAAACCGCCGTACCCCAGAGTCGAGGCCGTGGCCACGCCGCTAGGGCCGCCCAGAGCGCCGGCCCGGGCGATCGCCACGGGGAAGATGTTGGCCAGGCCGAGGCCGGTCAGCGCGAAGCCCGCCACCACCAGCCCCACCGCCGGTGCGAGCGCCGCCACCAGCATCCCGGCGCAGGCCGTCAGCCCGCCCAGGATCACCGCGCGGGTCGGTCCCAGCCGCATCAGCAGGGCCGTTCCCGACAGGCGGCCGATCGTCATGGCGAGCGCCACCGCGGCGTAGCCTGCCGCGGCCAGGGCGGGTCCGGTGTGCAGATCGTCCTGCAAGTGCAGCGGTCCCCACTCGGCGAGGGCGCCTTCGCCGTAAGCCGTGCAGAGGGCGATCAGGCCGAACACCGCGACGGGCCACTCCGTGTGTGTGCGGGACCGCCCGGTGTCACCCGTGTCGCTCGCACCCGTCCTGGTGCCGCCGGCCGGAACGTCCGCGGGCCGCGCCAAGGTGTAGGCGAGCAGTGCCCGCCCGAGGAGGGTTGTCGCCACCAAGCCGAACGCCGCCACTGCGAAGAGGTGCTGCGCGGGCGTCAGACGCGCGGCCAGCGAGCCGCCCACGGAGGCGCCGATCAACCCGCCGAGGCTGTACGCCGCGTGGAAACCCGGCATGATGGGGCGCCGCAACGCGGCCACCACGTCGACCGCGAGGCTGTTCATCGCCACATTCATGCCGCCGAAGCCCGCGCCGAGGAGCAGCAGCACCAGGCCCAGTGCCAGAGGGGAGTGGGTCATCGGGGGCAGCGCCACGCTCAGTGACAGGACCACGGCCGTGGCGATCGTGACCGGACCGGCGCCGAAGCGTCGGCACAACCACCCGCTCGGGATCATCGTTCCAAGGGCGCCCGCCGACACGCCGAGCAGCGCCAGGCCGAGCGCCCCAGCGGAAGCGCCCACCTGCTCCTTGACCGCAGGGATGCGCACCACCCAGCCGGCGAAGACGAAACCGTCGAGGGCGAAGAAGGCCGTCAGCGCGATTCGCAGGCGCCGAAGAGGGGCCGGGGTGGACATGTGATCTTGCCCGGCGAGTACGCTCCGTATTTTTGTTTACGCTCGGCACAAAGTGAGAATAGGACTGTGACCCAGACTCGGACAAGGTTGGAGAGAGGCCGGGGCGCGCTCGGTCCCGCGCTGTCGCTCGTGCACACGGGACGCGCACCCACCCGCGCAGTGCTCACCGCCGAACTCGGCGTGACGCGCGCGACCGCGGGTGCCGTCGCCTCTGAACTGGAGGCACTGCGGCTGATTCAGGTCGACACCCGGCCGGGCGGCCCGGTGGGTGCCCAAGGGCGTCCCTCGCATCGGCTCGCGGTCAACCCCGAAGGTCCGGTCGTGCTCGCGGCCCAGATCCACACCGACGGCTTCCGGGCCGCACTCGTCGGGCTGGGCGGTCACATCGTCGCGACGGCGCCGGTCAGCATGGCCGTGCCCGCCGACCCCGCACACGTGCTCGCCGACGTGGTCGCGGCCGGCGTACGGCTGTTGAGCGAGCACGGGCGGATCTGTGCCGGGGCCGGCCTCGCCGTTCCCTCGGCGGTCGCCGAGCCCGAGGGCACGGCGCTCAACCCGCTGCACCTGGAGTGGCCGGCCGGAGCGCCGGTATTGGACATCTTCCGGGAACAGGTCGCCCGCGCCGGCATCACGGCACCCGCGGGCACGCCGCTGCTGTGCTTCGTCGGCAACGACGTCAACGTCGCCGCGCTGGCCGAGCACCGCCATGGCGCGGGGAGCGGCGCCGAGCACCTCCTGGTCGTCGCCACCGGTCACCGCGGTGTCGGCGGCGCCCTGGTGCTGCACGGCAAACTGCACACCGGCAGTTCAGGGCTGGCTCTCGAGGTCGGTCACCTCACCGTCAACCCCGAGGGGCGCGCGTGCCATTGCGGCAGTCGTGGCTGCCTTGACGTCGAGGTCGACCCGCTGGCCTTCCTGGAGGAGGCCGGCCGAGTGCCCGGGCCGGAGGTCTCGCTGCTCGAGCAGTCGGTCACCCTGATCCGTGAGGAGTACGACGACCCGGCCGTCTGCCGTGCCACGCGCATTCTGATCGACCGTCTGGGCCTCGGCTTGGCGGGACTGGTCAACGTCCTCAACCCCGACCGGATCCTGCTCGGCGGTCTCCACCGCTCGCTGCTCGACGCCGATCCCGAACGGCTGCGGGCCGTCATCGCCGACCGCAGCCTCTGGGGACGCAGCGGCAGCGTGCCGGTGCTGGCCTGCGCCCTGGACCACAACAGCCTGGTCGGCGCGGCGGAACTGGCCTGGCAGCCGGTTCTCGATGATCCGCTGACAGCCCTCGGCGTCTAGAACCGATGGAACAGCGGTCAGGGGTCAGAAGAGCGGCTCCGGCGGATCATCCGTCCGGCTGAGCGGCCGCATCGGCGGGGCGGCCCGGCCCTGGGCCGCCGCCGTGAGAGGCCAGCCCGAGACCAAATGGGCGTCCAGGAGCACCACATCACCAGGTGCTCCGGCCGGCCGGACGTAGAGGTCGGCGCCCGCCACCGCTTCCACAGTGCCGCCGAGGGCGGTGCCGGGCCGGAGGCTGGTCACCGCGGCCGTGGCCCGCGGCGGACGGGGTTCCAGCCCGAACACGGCGGCGTGGTCGACCACTTCGAACGGGCAGGGAGTCAGCGTGTCACGCCAGTCGGGCACGGCGAAGGCCGCGTCGCGCACTGCGCGCAACTCCGCGTGCCGCACGTCCAGCGGTGACGGTACGGCACGGGCCGCGCGCTTGGTGGCGGTGGCCACCCGGTCGGGCACACCCAGGGCCGTACCGAGAACGGACTCCGCTCGCCGGGCCGCCATGAGCGGTCCCCGGCCGAGGAACGAGAAGCAAATGGCGGCCTGTTCGAGCAAACGGGCGGAGCCGCGCTCGGCGGCGGTGATGCCGACCTTGCACAATCCGGGGCCGAACCAGGCCAGATACAGCGCATAGGGCCGCGGGTCGTCCAGCGCGGTGTCGGCCGCCACCGACCGCGAGCGGTCCAGCGCCGCGCACTCCTCGCACTGGTCGCGCCGGGCTTGCGGCGGCAGCGTTCGCGCCCGCGGGCACGGCGTCCACCGGCCGGACCGCCACACCCCGAGGCAAACCCGTTCCGCACCCGGTTCCACGGCGAGGGCCAGTGGGTCGCCCAAGCGCACCGGACTGCTCCGGTCGCCGTGCCCGGGATGCCACCAGGCCCAGGCCGGGCCCCCGGACCGCCATCGCAGACCTGTGCACCGCCACATGATCCGCATGCTAGGCGCAGCCACTGACAGTCCGCGTACTCCCCACGGGGTAGCCGCGGTGCCGCTGGCCGTACGACGACCCCGAGCCTCCCGCGGACCAGGCTCGGTGATGGCACACGATCCCGTCGTCACCAAGGAGATGAGTCCGCATGGACACCACCGCACTGATCCCGCTCGCCGACCACTGGGACGGCGGCGGTCCCGGCCCCTGGATCCTGTTCTTTCCGCTGATCTGGGCGGCCGTCATCGCGGGCGTCATCCTGCTGCGCAGGACCCTCTGGCGTGCGTCCGGCCGTGGGGGCGGCCCGTGGCACACCCGTGCCGCGCTCACCGAGCACTCGCCCATCGCGATCCTGGGCCGCCGCTTCGCCGCCGGGGAGATCGACGAGGACGAGTACTGGCGCCGCCTGTCCGTCCTGGACGAGCAGTTCGGCCGCAACACCAAGGGCGACCGATGACCGCCGCCCGCGTCGTCGACGCGGTCAAGACGTACGGAACGGGCGACGCGTGCGTCCGCGCCCTCGACGGCGTCACCGTCGACTTCCCCGCCGGGCGCTTCACCGCGATCATGGGACCGTCCGGCTCCGGAAAATCCACGCTCATGCATTGCGCGGCAGGGCTCGACAGCCTCAGCTCCGGCAGCGCCTTCATCGGTGACACGGAACTCGGGACCTTGGGCGACCGTCAGTTGACACTGCTGCGCCGCGAACGGATCGGATTTGTCTTCCAAGCGTTCAACCTCGTGCCGACGCTCGACGTCACGGAGAACATCACTCTCCCCCTGGACTTGGCCGGTGCGCGGCCCGACCGCCCCTGGGTGGACGCGCTGATCGACGTCGTGGGCCTGGGTGACCGCCTGCGTCACCGCCCGGCCGAGCTCTCCGGCGGCCAGCAGCAGCGGGTCGCCGTGGCCAGGGCACTCGCCGGCCGCCCCGATGCCGTCTTCGCCGACGAGCCGACCGGGAACCTCGACTCGCGCTCAGGGGAGGAGGTGCTGGGGCTGCTGGGCCGCGCCGTCCACGAGATGGGCCGCACGGTCGTCATGGTCACCCATGACCCGGTCGCCGCAGGCCACGCCGACGAGGTGGTCTTCCTCGCGGACGGACGGCTGGTGGACCGGATGCCCGACCCCACCGCGCAGAAGGTCCTGGACCGGATGAAGGCCTTCGACGGCACCAGAGACGTGGTCTCCCGCCGGCCCCTGGTCCAGGGGGCGGCGTCGTGAGCGGTACCGCACGCGTGTCGGTGCGCCTGAGCCTGTCGTCCCTGCGGGCCCACAGGCGGCGCTTCGCCGGCACCTTCGCGGCGGTGTTCCTGGGGGTCGCCTTCCTCGCGGGCACCATGGTCATGGGCGACACCTTGAGGGCGAGCTTCGACACCCTGTTCGCACATGCCAACACCGGCACGGCGGTGGTCGTGCGCAGCGCGGACGTCGTGACCGTCCCGGGGCAGGGCCTGGGTACACGGGAGCCCGTCGACATGGCGCTCGCCGACCGGTTGCGCGGTGTTCCCGGTGTGGCCGCCGCCGCTCCCGACATCGAGGGCGCGGGTCAGCTCGTCGGCAGCGACGGGGAGCCGATCGGGGGACAGGGGCCGCCGACCCTGGCCGGGAACTGGATCGACGACCCGGGACTCAACCCGTACGCCCTGGCCGAGGGCCGCGCCCCCAGAGCGGCCGGGGAGGCGGTGGTCAACCGTGGAGCCGCCAGGACGGGCGGTCTGCACGTCGGCGACACCACGGTGCTGCGTACACCGGACCCCCTGCGGGTGAGGATCGTGGGCCTGGTGACGTTCGGCGGTGAGGACGGCATGGGGCAGACCACCTTCACCGGTCTCGCCCGCGCCGATGCCGAGAGACATCTGATGCCCAGGCCGGGCGAGGCGTCCGCCATCAAGGTGCGTGCCGGGCCCGGGGTCGGTCAGCAGCAACTCGCCGAGCGGGTGACGCGCATGCTGCCCGCCGGCGTGGAGGCGATCACGGGACAGCAGGCGACCGACGAGAACCTCGACCAGGTCTCCGGCCGCTTCCTGTCGCTGTTCACCACGCTGCTCACGGTGTTCGCCGGCATCGCGCTGCTGGTGGCGACCTTCAGCATCCACAACACTTTCGCGATCGTCGTGGCCCAGCGCACCCGTGAGAACGCGCTCCTGCGGGCGCTCGGGGCCTCCCGCCGCCAAGTGGTCGGCGCGACGCTCACGGAAGCCGTCGCCGTCGCCGGTGCCTCATCCCTTGCCGGGCTGCTCGGTGGGATCGGCATCGCCGCCGGACTGCAGAGGCTGTTCCCCGCGGTCGGTTTCCCGTTCCCCGATGGAGGGCTGGTCGTGCGCGCCGCCGCGCTGGCCGTGCCGTTCGCCGTGGGGCTGGTCGTCTGCACCGGTTCGGCGCTGGTGCCGGCCGTTCGCGCGGGCCGTACCGCCCCGCTCGCAGCACTGCGGGAGACCACCGTGGACCACTCGGGCGCGTCGCGGGGCCGGGCCGTGCTGGGCGCATTCCTCGGCGCCTCCGGTGTCGCCCTGACGGCGGCAGGGGCGACGGGAGTGCCGAACGTGTGGCTCACAGCCGTGGGAGCGGCCTCTGTCGTCATCGCGTTCGTGGTGCTCGGCCCGGTCGCGTCCTCCTGCGCCGCACGGGTTCTGGGAGCGCCGGTCGCCCGGTTGCGGGGCGTGACCGGCGCCCTGGCACGACGCAACGCCCTGCGCAGCCCGAAGCGCACGGCGGCCACCGCGACCGCGCTGATGATCGGCGTCGCCGTGGTGTCGCTCTTCACGGTGTTCGGCGCCTCGCTCAAGGCGACCATGGACCAGACCGTCTCCCGCACCTTCGCGGGCGATGTCGCGGTGACGGCGTCCGGCTTCGGGGCGGGGGCCAACGGGCTGAGCCCCGGACTCGCCCCGGCGGTGGCCGCGCTCCCCGAAGTGGCGGCCGCGGTCGGGCTCGGCAAGGGTGTCGCCGAAGTCGACGGCGGTGGACGGCAGCTGACCGTCACCGACCCGGGCGTGCTCTCCCGCGTCCTCGACCTCGGCGCCGTGGACGGCTCGCTCCGCACCCTGGGACGCGACGGCATCGCCGTCTCCCGCCACGAGGCCGACAGCCGCGGCTGGGTGCGGGGCAGCACCACAGTGCTCGCCTTCGCCGACGGCGACCGGCAGACGTTCACCGTGCGGGCGGTCTACGAGGAGGCGGGACTCACCGGCGACTACGTCATCACGCGCGCCGCCTGGGCGCCCCACAGGGCGCAGGATTCTGACGACCTCGTCGCGGTCGCCTTCAAGGACGGCGTCACCACGGACGAGGGCAAGGCCGCGGTCGCGGAGGTCGCCGGCCGCTACGGCAGCCCGCGGGTGCAGACCCGCGCCGAGTATGCCGACTCCG
This sequence comes from Streptomyces sp. RLA123, assembly GCF_056270165.1. NCBI lineage: Bacteria > Bacillati > Actinomycetota > Actinomycetes > Kitasatosporales > Streptomycetaceae > Streptomyces > Streptomyces sp. RLA123. The sequence goes on from NZ_JBWDOR010000003.1 coordinate 6,559,854, forward strand.
CAGCTTCAGGGGTCGACATCATGCTCACCCTGGTCTACGCCCTGCTGGCGCTGGCCGTGCTGATCGCCCTGCTCGGCATCGCCAATACGCTCACCCTCGCGGTCCACGAACGTACGCGTGAGCTCGGGCTGTTGCGGGCGGTTGGCCAGACGCGGGCACAACTGCGCGCCATGGTGCGCTGGGAGAGCGTGCTGGTCGCCGCCTTCGGCACCGCGGGCGGACTGGGCCTCGGCGCCTTCCTCGGCTGGGCCCTGGTGCGGGCCTCCGACAGCGCCGGCACCGGGGCCTATGCGGTGCCCCCGGTGCAGCTCGCCGTCGTCCTGCTGGTCGGGCTGGTGGCCGGCGTTCTGGCCGGCTGGCGTCCGGCCCGCCGGGCCGCCCGCCTGGACGTGCTCCGGGCCATCGCCGCGGAGTGATTCCGCGGGCGACAGCCTCGTGGTCCACGGCCGCCGTGCCCCACCCGGGGTGCGGCGGCCGTGTGGGTCAAACCAGCAGCGGCACGGCGTCCGCGGCCTCGCGCTCGGCCTCGGGGGTCCAGCGCTCGGACGGCTCCGGCAGGGCCGTCTCCGCACGCGGCGAGAGCTTGCGCGCGGCCACTGCCGACGGCTCGGCGAGCTGCCGTGCCGGGACCGTGGCCTCCGCGCGCAGTGTGAACCACACAACCTTGCCGCCGCCGGGCAGCGACTCGGTCCCCCAACTGTCACTCATCGAGACGACCATCGCCAGGCCGCGGCCACAGGTGGCCAGCGGCTCGAAGTCACGGACCCGCGGCAGGCGCGGATCATTGTCCGAGACGGCGACGGTGAGCCACCCCGACGCAAAGCTCAACTCGACGGAACAGCGCTTGTCCGGCCGGGCGTGCCGGTGGACGTTCGCGAGCAGTTCGGTGATGCCCACCAGAGTGGGGTCTATCAGGGGATGCAATCGCCAGTACCGCAGCTGAGCGGCCACGATACGGCGGACCTGCTGGATTCGGGATGGCAGTGCATCCAGCTCCAGAGCACACTGCCGGTGGTTTCCTTCGGTGCTGATCACGGCTGCGACTCCCTCCGCGGGAGAGCGCGGCCCCTTTGACCGGGGCCGTGCCCCGCCCCGCATGGAATGGGAAGACCTTTGCGGGATTGCTGTGAGTGACTGCTGCAGTGACTCCGTGATGCCCCTACAGGGTCACCCCGATGGATGCGGTCCGCAACTCCGTGTACGCGGAGAGTCCCATTCCGTTCCCGTTCAGCGCCGATTGGTCACCTTTTGCCTGGCCGTGTGCAGTGCTTCCATGAAGCGGCCGGCCGAAGTGGTGCCCTGCTGGCGCAGAGTGAGCAGGTACCCCGTCCCGTTGAGTCTGGCCAGGGTGCGGCGCTTCACGGCGAAGCGCGTGGTCAGAGCTCGCACGTCCTCTACCGGGGCACTGTCGATCTCCCGGCCGCGGCTGGTGAGCAGCACCAGCCGGCCGTCGCGGATCAGGACCTGCCCGCCGCGGGTCAGCGAGCGCAGCCGCCGCCCGATGCGCACTCCTGTCGCGGTGAACTCCGCCTCGGCCACGGTGATCCCCTCCTCGGTCCGATCGCAGTCTGCCCGGCCCGGGCTGCCGCGCACCAGGGGCTGCCTATGATCAGCAGACGGGGACCGAGGGAAGGCGAGCGGGTGAGCACCATGGAGACGGGCGACGACGGGGCGGGTATGGGCACGGGAGCGGGCATGCCGGTGGCGTCCACGCTCGATGTGGATCGCACCGATCCCGCGTACCGGGCGTGGCTGAAAGACGCCGTGCGCAAGGTGCAGGCCGACGCCAACCGCTCCGCCGACACGCACCTGCTGCGTTTCCCGCTGCCCGAGGCATGGGGCATCGACCTGTACCTCAAGGACGAGTCGACCCACCCGACCGGCAGCCTCAAGCACCGGCTCGCCCGTTCGCTGTTCCTCTACGGTTTGTGCAACGGCTGGATCCGGCCGGGCAAGCCGGTCATCGAGGCGTCCAGCGGCTCGACCGCCGTGTCCGAGGCATACTTCGCGGGGCTGATCGGTGTGCCGTTCATCGCGGTCATCCCGCGCACCACGAGTTGGGAGAAGCAGCGGCTCATCGAGTTCCACGGCGGGCAGTGCCACCTGGTCGACGATCCGCGCACGGTGTACGAGGTGTCCGCCCGCTTGGCGCGGGAGACCGGTGGCCACTACATGGACCAGTTCACCTACGCCGAACGAGCCACGGACTGGCGCGGCAACAACAACATCGCGGAGTCGATCTACCAGCAGCTGCGGCTGGAACGGAACCCCTGCCCGGCCTGGATCGTGGCCACGGCCGGCACCGGGGGCACCTCCGCGACCATCGCGCGGTACGTCCACTACATGCAGTTGGACACCCTTGTGTGCGTCGCCGACCCCGAGGACTCGGTCTTCTTCGACGGCTGGGTGAGCGGTGACGACTCCGTTGCCTGTGAACGCGGTTCGCGCATCGAGGGCATCGGCCGTCCCAGGGTGGAGCCCAGTTTCGTGCCAGGTGCCATCGACCGGATGATGAAGGTGCCCGACGCCGCGTCGGTCGCGGCGGTGCGCACCCTGGAGGCGGCGATCGGGCGCAAGGCGGGGGGCTCCACCGGTACCGGACTCTGGAGCGCCTTCAAGATCGTTTCCGAGATGGTCGCCTCGGGGCGCACAGGAAGCGTCGTCACCCTCATCTGCGACCCGGGCGACCGCTATCTGGACAAGTACTATTCCGACGCGTGGTTGGCCGAACAGGGACTCGACATCGCGCCCTACTCCGCCACTATGGAAGCGTTCCTCGCCACGGGCGTCTGGCGGGGCTGAGGCCTGCGTCCGTTCCGTTCTGTGACGTCGTGGTCACCTGGACGCCGCCGGAGTTCCGTATTCCCTTCCTCGTGCGCTCCTAGTTTTCGAGTATGACGATCTCTCAGGCGGCACCTCCGGCGGTCGTCGCCACGCCTTCCGTTCCCGAGCCGGCGGCTCCCGTTCCGGCCATCCGCAACGGGCGGCGTCGCATGCCGCCGCCGGTGCGCCTCGTGGTGCAGGCCAGCGTGACGCTGGCCGCCCTCGTCGCGCTCTGCGTGGCCACGGTGGTCGGCGCCCTCGCCGTGCGGTCCGACGCGGAGCAGTTGCGGGACTCCTCGGCCCAGCGCGCGGCCGCCGCTGCCGAACTGCGCTTCTCGCTGGCCGACCTGGACGCGCAGCGGGCCAACCAGTTGGTGCCCGGCTACGACCCCACCGACAGGAACGCTGTGGTCGGCAACCGACTGGTGGCCCTCATCACCGCCCATGAGCGCCGCGCCGAGATCAGCGACCTGTTGCGGCAGCTCGGCGGCGACGACGCGCACGCCGACCAGGTGCGCGACCTCCTGGACGCGCTCGGTCGCTACGACGACGCCAGCGGTCGTGCCGCCTACCTGGACGAGAGGAAGCCCGATCGCCAGGCGGGCTACCCGCCACCGGACGCCCTGGACTTCTCGGCGGAGGCCGGTGAGATCATGCACAGTCAGCTGCTGCCCGAGGCGTCCACGCTGGCGAAGGCCTACGGCGAGCGTGCCGCCGATGCCACGCGCGCGGCCAAGGACACGGCGTTGCGCTCCGCGCTCACCGTCGGCGGGCTGGGCCTGCTCACCGTGCTCGTCCTGCTGTGGTGGCAGCAGGACTTGGCCCGCCGCCACCGTCGCCTGCTCAACCCGGCACTCCTGGTCGCCACCGCCGCGGCCCTGGCCGCCACCGTCGCCGGGGTGGTGTCCTTCACGTCGGCCTCCGGCGAGCTGGAGGCAGGTGTGTCCGAAGGTCTCCGCCCGTGGTCCCGGCTGGCCGAGGCGCGCGCTGTCGCGGCCGAGTCCGCCGCAGCGCAGAGCCGCTGGGTGGTCAACGACGCCGATCCCGTGCGGCGCGCCGAACTGGACTCCCTCATGAGGAGCCTGGACGGTCTGCTGGCACCGGGCACGTACGCCTCCGCCGCGGAACGGCCCGCCTACGCCGACGTCGCCACCCGGTACGGCCACTTCCGGGCCGACGACGGGGAACTGCGGAACTTGATGGGCAGAAAAGACCTCCCTCGTGCCGTGGAAGTCCTGACCAACGTCGGTGGGAACACGGTGGGCTTCGACTTCTGGGACTTCGCCACGACCCTCGAGCGGCTCGCGCAGGTGCAGCAGGCCGACTTCGTCGCCCGGGCGTCCGAGGCCCGTTCGGAGTTGGACGGCTGGCCCGCGATCCCGGTGGGAGCACTGGGACTCGCCGCGGTGCTCGTGCTGGTGGGCGTCCGTCCGCGGCTGGCGGAGTACAGGTAAAGCGCAGGCGAACATCGCCACCGTCGCTTGTGGGGAACGCGTGTTCGTCGGTACAAAGTGCTGACCGTTTCGAATTCTTTTCATGGAAGAGCACCAGTGACCGCCACGCCTCCGCAACCTGACGAAGTTCCTTCCGTTCCCGATGACGTGTGGGACCGGTTCGTCGGCGACACGGAGGCCTCCATCCGGGCCTCCGCGCCCAAGGAGCCGTCCGCCCGCGCCCGGATGGTCACGGAGCGCCTGCGGCAGCAGGACGCCCTGGTCGCACAGGCCAAGCGCCGCAGCCGCGCCTCGAAGGCCGCCGCACGACAGGCGAAGCCCGAAGCGTGGCGGGCCGGTCCCGATCCGTTCGCGGAGCAGGTGCGCAGGCCCAGGCGGCGCAGGGGACTCGGCATACTCGGCGTCCTGCTCTCGGTGGCCGCGCTGCTCGTCCTGCTCAATCCGGGCGCCGCGCTGTCATGGCTCCGTGGCGACCGTGCGGATTCCTCCGGACAGGGACCGTTGCCGTTGGAGACCGCACGACCCACGGCTCCGCCGTCCGAACGCCCGTCCCTGGGCATGCCGACGGTCGACGCGCCGTTCGCGGGATCTCCTGCCGAGCGCTATGCGCAGGGCGCGGCGGGCATCGTGCCTCCTGCGGCCAAGGCGGTCGGCTGGATGACGAGCGAGCAGGTCGCGGCGTCTCTGCAGCAGGCGAAGGCGTTTCTGGTCAGCGCCAACATCGACCCGGCCACACTGCGCGGAGCACGTCCTGGGGCCGCCCTCGCACTCGTGGACCCGCGGCAGACCGACATCCACTCGCTGTACGCCCGGGCCTTCAAGAATCCGGACAAGAAGCACGACCCGCGCTGGCTCGCTTCCCGCTTCGACCCCTCGGAGGTGCGGATCGTGGCGAACGCCGTGCGGACCCGCGGCCGCATGACCTTCGAGGAGGGCGAGAACCGGGCGCTGGCGGTCCACGCCGACTACACGTTCGTCTACCCGTTGACGAAAGCGGACGGCGGTTCGCGCGAGGTGGCCCGGACCATCGTGCGGCGCGTGATCGACTTCGAGGTCCCGGATCCCGCGCGGTACCGGGTCACGAAGGGGAAGTTGTACATCATCGGGTACAACCAGGAGCTGTCCAATTCGGCCTGCTTCGTGGACGACGGCTTCCTGCACCCGCATTTTTCTTCGGATGCCACCGCCGGCGCGCGGGGGACCGGCACGGCCGTCGACCCGTACGACCGCAGCAGGGACATCGCGTCAGGGTCGGGGGCGGGCGAGGGCTGCCTCAGGAGCTCACGGACCTGAGGGACCCGTCAGCCTTCTGCTGTCTGACCGTCTGTCGCCGGACGGTCGGAACCCTCCGGGTCCCCGGCGACGATCAGATGCGACAGATGCTCGGAGATCTCGGCGCGCAGCACCTCGGGGATGCCCGCGTCGGTGACGAGGGTGTCCACGTCCTCCAGGGCGGCGAACGAGCTCAGGCCCACCGTGCCCCACTTGGTGTGGTCGGCGATCACGACCACGCGACGCGCGGAGCGCACGAAGCGGCGGTTGGTCTCGGCCTCGGCGAGGTTGGGCGTCGACAGGCCGGCCTCGACGGAGAGGCCGTGCACCCCGAGGAAGAGCAGGTCGAAGTGGAGCGAGCCGATCGCCTGGTCGGCGACCGGGCCGACCAGTGAGTCGGAGGGCGTGCGCACGCCTCCGGTGAGCACGACCGTCGCGGCGCCCTCGCGGCCCGCGCCGCCGGCCGTCCCGTTGCCGCGGGCGGCGGAGTGGAACACATCGGCGACCCGCACCGAGTTGGTGACGACGGTGAGGTCGGGCACGTCGAGCAGATGATGGGCCAGTGCGTACGTGGTCGTACCGCCGGAGAGCGCGATCGCGCTGCCGGGCACGACCAGCCGCGCCGCCGCGCGCGCGATGGCTTCCTTGGCCCCGAGCTCCAGCCCGGCCTTGACCTCGAAGCCCGGCTCATGGCTGCTGGCGGGCGCGACGGGGACGGCGCCTCCGTGCACCTTCTCCACCACGCCCTGGCGGGCGAGGGCGTCGAGGTCGCGGCGGACGGTCATGTCGGAGACATTGAGCTTCCGGGTCAGTTCATTGACCCGGACCCCACCGCGCCGCCGGACCTCGTCCAGGATCAGCGCGCGCCGCTGTTCCGCGAGCAGGTTCTGGTTGTCGCTCACCCGAGGTCCCGTCCCATCCTCCGAGGTCCCGCGCCGTCCTGTACCTGTCCTGTCCAGGCACCGGCGGGCTCGCCATCCTTCCACGCCCGCGTACCGGCAAGTAGCGGCGGGTCGCTCGGCGTGACGGGTCACACACCAAACGCGCGTAACTCGATCGGGTGGGATCGGGGCATACCCCTGTCCAATTCGCGTACGCGTGCCCGATTCTGAGTACGCGCGTTGCCGTACACGCATGACGGGGAAAGTACGGGAAAGTACGTGAAAGTACGGGGAGGCGATCGCCATGCGGTCGGATGCGGTAAAAGCCGAGTTCTCGCTCGAACTGCTGGTGCACGGGGTCGGGGGTACGACCCCGCAGACGATGCTCAACGACCCACGGATCACACGGGTCTGCGGTGACGACACCGCCGGGATTTACCGCCGCGCCGACGACGCCGACGCCGAGAGCCGCCCGGGCGACTACGCCGACGCCCCGGTGCCCGACGCGTACTCGTGGTGCAATCTGACCTCAGGGGACGGCAGTCGCGCTCTGTGGCTGCTGCTGCTCCCCTTCATGGTGGCCAATCTCGCGCACTGGATGCGCCCGCCGGTCGACCGCGGCCGGCTGGACCGGGCCTACGACGTGCTGGTGCGGCTGCTCGCCCTCTCGCTCACCGTGCTGCTCGTGGCCGCCGCCTGCGAGGTCGCGATGGATCTGGTCGCCTGGCAGTGTGCGGGCAACGCGGCCTGCGTGCGAGGGAAGAGCTGGCTGAGCTTCCTCGCGGGCGGTGAGCCGGGGCGTCGCATCGCCGCGGGCGCCGCGCTGCCGGTCGGCCTCACACTGCTGCTCTGGTGGCTCTCCCGGCACACCTGGTACGCGTACGAGTCCCAGCGCCCGCTGCCGCTCCCGCCGACGGCCCAGGCCCTGCCGGCGACCGCAGACGTCACCCCGCTGTCCCGGCGCGGTTTCTGGTACGGGCGGCGGCTGGTGGCCCGGCTGCGGGCCGCACACACCGCGGCGGGACTGCTCACGGTGGCGGTCGCGCTCGTGGTGCCGCCGCTCCAGTACGACATGGCGCCGCAGGGCGGCCCGGTGGCGGCCTCCCTGGGGTGGCTGCTCACCGGGAGCCTGGCCGGGCTGACGGTCGCCGTGGTCGCGGTGACCTGTGGGATGGGACGCAGCGAGCACGCGCCGGACGAGGCGCTGGACCCCCGACTGGCCCGCGCGATGCTGGGCGGCACGGCTGCGGCACTCCTGACCGCGGCCCTGTACGCCTGCTGGCACCGCCCGGGCTGGATCTCCACGGGCAGACTTCCCGTCGGGGACGCTTTCGCCTGGCTCGCGCTGCTCCAGATGCTGCTGCTGGCCGTTCTCGGCACCGTCTCCCACCGGATGCACCGGGCCGGGGGCGGGCCAGGAGAACTGAGCGGGCTCGCTGGCCCCGTGGTGGCGCTTCTGGCCTGCGCCCTCGGCGGCGTGCTCAGCGGCGGCATCGCCCAGCGCGTGGCGGACTGGCTCGACCGGGACGGAATGCCCGGTGCCGCGGGCGGCACGGTGGCCGGGCCGCCGGTGCTGCTGTCCTGGCAGGCGGCCGTCATCCCGGCGCTGCTCCTGGTACTGGCCGCGGTCGTCGTGCTGCGGGCACGGCGTCTGTTGCACCGTGGGCGGGAACTGATGCCGCGTGTCGAGGCCGACTACCCGGACGAGGAGCACGAGCCGGCGCGCACCCGGCAGATCGCCATGGCCAGGGCCCGGGCCGAACTCACCGATCAGGCCTCGGTCTTCATCGGGGTCACCGGAGTGGTGTCCTTCCTGCTCGGCGCGGGCGCCCTCGCCGGGGCGTGGCTGAGCGACACGGTGCCGGGCGAGGCGAGCCTCGGAGCTCCCGACGTGGTGCGTACGGCCGCGCAGACAGCCCAAGCCCTGGGCTCCTGGCTGGTGGGCGCGGGCGTGGTCGCCCTCATCGCGCTGGGGCGCAGGGCCTACCGTGACGCGGGGGCGCGCCGGACGATCGGCATCCTGTGGGACGTCGGCACCTTCTGGCCACGTGCGGCGCACCCCTTCTCACCGCCCTGCTACGCCGAGCGGGCCGTCCCCGATCTCACGTGGCGCATGACGACCTGGACCGAGGCGCACCGCGGCCCGATCATCCTCTCCGGGCACTCCCAGGGCAGCGTGCTGGCCGCGGCAGCGGTGTGGCAGCTCGATCCGGCGACCAGGGGACGGATAGCCCTGCTGACCTACGGCTCGCCCCTGTCCCGGCTGTACGGTCGGTGGTTCCCCGCGTACTTCGGCCCCGAAGCGCTGGCGGCCCTCCACCGGGAACTCCAGGCGTGGCGGAACCTGTGGCGCAGTACCGACCCGATCGGGGGCCCGGTCCACATCGACGAACCCGGGCCGCCGGTCGACCGCGGGCCGCTGGCGGACCCGGCGGCGTACGGGCGCACGGAGCAACATCCGCTGCCCGCACCGCTGCTGACGCACTTCGACTACCAGGCCGACCCCGCCTTCGCCGCCGAGCGCGGCGCCCTGCTCGCGTGGGTGTCGGAGCATCAGAAGGAGGTGGTGCCCGCGCAGGCTCAGGGCAGCGGCGGCAGATCCTCCGGATAGAGGAGCTGAAGCTCCTCGTGGCTCGGCTCGCTCACCTGGGCGAGACGCCCCGCGTGGCGCTCCACCATGGCCTCGAAGGTCTGCCGGGCGGTGCGTCCGTTGCCGAACGCCGGGCCCTTGGGGATGGCCGTGAAGTACTTGTACAGCGCCTCGGCGGCGTCGTCGGCGAGCTGGTACTCGTGTTCGTCGGCCTGCGACCGGACGATGCGCAGGAGTTCGACGGGTGTGTAGTCGTCGAAGGTGATGGTGCGGGAGAAGCGGGAGGCGACACCGGGGTTGGCGGACAGGAAGTGCTCCATCTCCGCCGTGTAACCGGCCACGATCACCACCACGGCATCCCGGTGGTCCTCCATCAGCTTGACCAGGGTGTCGATCGCCTCGCGCCCGAAGTCACGCCCGGAGTCCTCGGGGGCCAGCGCGTAGGCCTCGTCGATGAACAGCACACCGCCGCGCGCCCGGTCGAAGGCCTCCTGCGTGCGGATCGCGGTGGAGCCGATGTGCTCGCCGACCAGGTCGACACGGGCGACCTCGACCAGGTGGCCGCGTTCCAGGACGCCGAGCGCGGCCAGGATCTCCCCGTAGAGGCGGGCGACGGTGGTCTTGCCGGTGCCGGGGGAGCCGGTGAAGACCAGGTGGCGGCGCGGCGAGGGCGCCTTGAGCCCGGCCTTCTGGCGGCGACGGCCCACGGCGATCAGGTCGATGAGCGAGCGCACCTCGCGCTTGACGCTGTCCAGGCCTACCAGGGCGTCGAGTTCGCCCAGCACCTCCTCCGAGGGCCGGCTGTCGGGAGCCGGTGGCGTGGGTGCCGAGGACGCGGGGGCGGTGAACGTGGGCTGTACCGGCACACCGCCGAGCAGCCCGAAGGACTGCGTCGCGGGCTGCCGTTCAGCCGAGGGAGAGCCACCGGAGGGGGTCTCTCCGGCGCTCCCGAACTCGCCGCTCTGGTCGCCCGTGCAGTCCTCGGTGACCGGGCCGGGCTCGGCGAACTCGTAACCGCCGCGCGCGCAGCGCTCGGTGCGGCAGCGGGTGAGCGACGAGCGGCAACCGTCGATGATGTGGAAGCCGTAGCCGCGGCTGCCCGTGACGCGACACGCGGTGAAGGTGCCGCGTCCGCCGGCAGAGACGTAGAAGCCGGCCTCGCCGGGGTTGGTAACGACACACCGGTCGATGGAGGGGTCGGCGCCCTTGGTGACGATGACGCCCGTGGCGGTGTCGTCGATGGTGCAGCCGGAGAGTGTGCCGCCGCTGCCGTGGTCGCGGAACCAGGCGCCGGTGGAGGCCTCGCGGATGCGGCAGTCGTCGAGCTGCACGAGGGCGCCGTCGCTGACCGAGACGGCCGTGTTGCGGACCTGGGTGATGTCGCTGTCGACGACATCGGCGCGCGAGCCCCGGTCCAGGACGAACAGGGCGTCGGGCACGTCGTGGACGCGGCAGGACTCGAGGACGGCCGCGGCGCCGTCACTGACCCAGACCGCCGGGTAGTCGCCCTGACTGTCGTGGATCTCGCACTGGTTGGCGTCGGCGCGGGTGCCGGGGTCCCAGACGGACAGGCCGTTGCGGCCGAAGCGGCGCACCGTGGTGCGGGTGAGTGTGAGCACCGAGCGCGAGCGCAGGTCGATCGCGTTCTCGGGGATGTCGTGGATGTCGCAGTCGGAGAGGGTCAGTACGGCGTCGGTGTCCAGGGTGATGCCGTCGCCCGTGGTGCGGTGCACCTGGCAGTCGGTGAGGTGCCCGGCCGCGCGGGAGGCCACCTGCACGCCCGTGCCCTTGACCTCGTAAATCTCGCAGCCGATCGCCTCAGCAGTGGTCCCCTCACCGGTGAGGGCCAGCCCGGCGCCGGAGGTGTTGCGGATCCTGCAGCGCTCCAGCCGGGGTGACGCCCCACCGCGCACGGAGACTCCGCTCTGGCCGGCCGCGACGACCTCGCAGTCCTCGAAGAGACCGCCCGAGGCCTCCAGGATGCTGATGCCGAGTCCGGCGGGGTTGTCCACCGTGCAGCGGCGCACCGTGGGGCGCGCGCCGCCGCGCACCTCTATGCCCACCGCGGAGCGGGTGCTGACGCGCAGTCCGGAGAGTTCGGGAGTGGCGGAACCCTCGATCAGCAGGGCGGCCGCTGAGATGTCCTGGCCCTCGACGGACAGGTCCTGGACGGTCGCCGACGCGCACACGGTGAGCGCGACACCCGAGGGCGGGGCGATGCGCACCGACCCGGCACCCTCGGCTCCGCGCAGCGTTATGGCCTTCTCCACGACGAGGTTTTCCCGGTAGGTGCCGGGGTTGATCGACAGCACGTCACCGTCGGCGGCCGCTTCCAGGGCGGCAGCCAGGCTTTCGTACTCTCCCGTGCGGCGGCGCCACCGTGAGCTGCTGGTATGCGTCACCTGAACCACGCCTTGTGCCATGGAGATGCTGTGCCCCGTCCTCTTGCGCTGCGCCGACCTGGGGGCCTCCACGGTAGCGTGCGCCGGGTGCCCGCCAGCACCGAGACGGGGATCGATCACCTGCCGGATACGTCAGCCGCCGGCGCCGGCCCGGCCCCAGCTCTGCCCCGCGGCGGCCCACTCCCGTTCCCACTCCGCGAGACGCCGGCGCATCAGGTGCCACATGAGTACCTGGCGCCCCATGAGCCCCAGGACGCACGCGGCGATGAAGGTGCCGATCCCGGCGAGCGTCGCGTGGGTGTCCGCGGTCCCGGCGTCCAGCGGGGCGGGAGCGGGTGCCTGCCCGGCCCGGTCGGTCCACAGGGCGATGCGGTCGCCCTTGCCCCGGTCGGCCGAGATCAGCACGTGCGCGGTGTGGGCGCGGCCGTCGGCGGCTGTCCAGCGGACGACAGCCGGGCGGCGCTCCTCGCGCACCTGGCCGGACTCCGGGTCGCTGTCGGACACCGCGCGGGGGCCGACCGTGAGCACCACCGCGGGAAGCTGGGTGCGCTGCGCGTGCTCGGCGCGCACGGTGTTCCTCAAGGAGCTCCCGACGGCTGCGCCCGCGGCCCAGCCCGCGGCAGGCGCGCCCAAGCCGATCACGCACGCGGTGGTGAGCGCCGCCCAGGCCTCGAAGAGATCGGACCGGCGGCGCAGCGCATTACGCCGCCAACGCCATGCCAGCACGCTCCCGGCCATTGCACCGCACCCCCTTCACCGTACAAGTACCGCACACGGCACGGGACATGCGCGGCACCGACCGGGCCGGAGAGAGCCATCTCACCCTCGGCCGGTCCACTGGGATGCCCGGACCGCGCCGCGGCCACGTGACGCGCATCACTCCATAATGGACAACGCGTCGCCGACCCGCAGTGTTCCGGTCCCGAAGGGCACGACATTCTGTCCGAAGACCAGGCCGCCGCCGATCCGGCGGTGCCGGGCGAGCGACCGCAGGGGCTCTTTGCCGCGCTCGGCGGTCCCCTGGTCGGTTGTCGTGACCACACAGCGCCCGCATGGTTTCGCGACGCGGAATTCGACTTCCCCGATTCGGATACGCCGCCATGTGTCCTCCGCCCATGCCGCCGTACCCGCAAGGACGGCGTTGGGGCGGAATCGGTTCATCGGGACCGGCCCCTCATCCGCGTGATCGCCCGCGGCGATCAGCATGTTGAGGGCGTCCAGTGACGCCTCGGTGGTCAGCAGCAGCGGAAACCCGTCCGCGAAACTCACCGTTTCCCCGGGGTGGCCGAAGTCCGGGTCGACCGGGCGCCGGCGGGCCGGGTCGTCGAGGTGGACAAGGGTGACCTCCATGCCCAGGTACGCGCCGAACCAGGCGGCTGCCGCGACCCCCGCGGTCACGGCCTCCACCTTGTCGCGCCAGATCGTCACCGGCGCGGTCGCCCCCGGACCGGGCACGTCCACGATCAACGGGTCCTGCCCCGGGGCGTGCAGCAGCAACCCGCCGTGCGGCAGCGACGCCGCGCGTGCCAGCGCCAGCCGGGGCTGCTCCCGCTGCGTGATGAACTTCCCCGCAGCGTCCACGAGCATCCACCGGCGGTCCCCGGCGAGCCCCCACGGCTCCACCATCGCCTCGGACAGCCGCACGCCCGCGGTCGCTTTGACCGGGTAGACGTGCAGTGCGCTGAGGCGTGGTGGCGGCGTCGGCGTCGTCATGCCGCCATCGTGCCAGCCGGCGCGGTCACCCGTCGGGGGGAAACCGGCCGTCCGGCGTCATGCTCAGCCCGGGTAGTAGCCCTGGCCGAGATTGCGTCGCTGCTGGTAGGGCTGCTGCTCGTCGTAGCCGCCCGGCGCCATCTGGCGCGGGGGCACGGGGCGGGGCGCCACGGGGCGGGCCTGCTCGTAGCCGGCCGGGCCCTGGTACTGCTGCGGGGCCGGCTGCTGCTGCTGGTAGCCGCCGTTGAACGCCGCGGGCCGCGGAGCGCTGGCCTGCTGCGGGATGTAGGGGGCAGGCGCCTGCTGCAGCGGAGGCTGCTGCTGGTAGCCGCCGGGCGCCTGGTAGCCCGAGTACGTGCTCTGGGGCGGCGCGCTCGGGGCCTGGTTGTACGAGGACGGTCCGGCGGGCAGTGCCAGGGGCGCCGCGGGCAGGGCCGGGAGATTGCTGCCGACGCTGCTGCCGACGTCGTACGCGGACGGAACGCGGATCGGCGCGATCTGGGGGGTGCCCCGCTCCGCGACAAGGCTGTCGTAGATGGGCGTGTCGGGAAAGAACGGCGACGTGTAGTAGCCACCGCCGTAAGAACCGCGGGGGGAGGTCATAGCCCATAAGTTAAGCCCACGATGTGCTGGTTGGGGAGACCGATTAGCGGGTCATTTCATGTGCAGCGAGTGACGGGTGAAGCCGATTGTGAGCGAAAGGGAGAAAAACGGGCCACGGTCTCCGTTTCGATCGCGTCAAAGCCCCGGGCCTGGGGTGTTGCCGGTTGTCCGTGGGGCGGTGCGGGCGGGCCTCCGCGGCATTTCCGGAAGCCTTTCCGCCCGTTGCCCTGTGTGACCGAACGGCCACTCATTCGGTCCAACAGGTCACCCGCACGAGGGAGCTGTCAAGCCCTTGGGGTGACTCCGGCGAACTCCCTCGGACCCCACGCCCGGTGTGCCACAGTGGGCCATGCGCGTCGCCATGTTCTTCGGGCAGGCACGTCCCGTCAGGCCGGAGGAGTGGCGCAAGGCCGCGGCCACCGTCGCCGAGGTCGTGGACGTGGTCGCGGTCCGGGAGCTGACCCTGCCCACCCTGCCAGGGCTCCCTTTCGCCGGCCGCGATCCGGAACGGCCCCACCACTACCAAGTCGCTCTTCCCCTCGGTGGCTTCGCCGCGCGGCGTGTCACCGTCGGGCGGATCGGGAGCGTACTGCGGTACGAGGCGGCGGAGTGCGGCCGCGTCGACGTCCTCCACGGTCATGTCCCCGGAGCCGACGACCTCTTGCCGTGGGTCGCGCGCGCCGTGGGGCTGCCCTACGTCCTCAGCGAGGACGACGTCCGCTGGTTCGACAACCCCTCGCGGATGCGCCGCGGCCGGGCCCGCGCCTACCGCGAGGCCGCCTCGGTGCTCGCGGTCAGCGACGCCCTCCTCCTGCGGCTGGGCGAACAGCGGATGCCGGGGCGCCACCGTGTCGTGCCGCACCCCGTCGGCCCCGACACCCTGCCCCGCGTCCCGGCCCGCGCCCGGATCAGCCAGGACCCGGTGCGCGTAGCCGCCGCGGGGAGCTTCGGGCCGCACGAGGGATGGGAGACGCTCGTCCACGCCTTCGCCGCCGCCCGGCTTAAGGACCCGCGGCTACGGCTGGACATCATCGCGGAAGGGAACGCCGAGGTCCCCACCGATATGCGCGGTCTCCTGCGCCGATGCGGCGCGGCCTCCGCGGTCACCGTGCGGCGGACACGCGGGCGTGCCGAGGCGCTGCACGCGGTCGCCCACGCCGATCTCTACGCGGTCGCCGGCGATGCCGAGAGCTTCTGCCTGCGGGCCCTGGACGCCCTGGGCTGCGGCACGCTGGTGGTGGGCACAAGGACCGGCGCCCTGCCCGAACTCGTCGGCCACGACGGGGGATTCCTCGCGCCCCCCGGGGACCCCGCGGCCTTTGCCCACGCCTTGGTGGAAGCCGCCGCGGCGCTGCCCCGGCACCAGCCCGCCGCCCTCGCGGACCGCACCTTGCGCCGGTTCGGCACCGCCGCGGTCGGCGCCCGCCTTGCCGTCGCCTACGCCGAGGCGTCCGGCCGCGCATAGGTGCGGCCTTTCCAGGCCGCCCCGCGGCCGCGGTAGTGCTGCACGGCGGAGTCGACCGTCATCAGCAGATAGAGCACCGCAGTGAACGGCAGCAGCGGCACGAGCCACAGCGGCTGCCGGTAATAGCGCAGCATCGGCACATAGGTGCCGCACATCACCGCCCATGCCGCCGCCCCCGCGGCACACAGCCACCACGCTCCCGCCAGTGCCCCGCCGACGGCGGCGACCGGGGGCAGGACGTAGATCAGCAGCAGTCCCAGCACCGTGCCCGCGAGCAAGGCCGTGCTGTGCCGCAGTTGGGCGTACGCGCTCCGCGAGACCATCCGCCACAGCTCGGACAGCCCGGGGTAGGGGCGGACGCTGTCCACCTCGTCGGCCAGCCCGAGCCAGATCCGGCCGCCACCGCCTTTCACCGCCCTGGCCAGCGCCACGTCGTCGATCACCGCGTGCCGGATCGACTCCGGGACGCCGGCCCGCTCGACGGCCGTCCGGCGGATCAGCACGCAGCCGCCCGCCGCCGCCGCGGTCCGGGAGCGATCGCGGTTGACCCTGCGGAACGGGTACAACTGCGCGAAGAAGTAGACGAAGGCGGGCACGATCAGCCGCTCCCACGGCGTGGCCACCCGCAGTCGCGCCATCTGCGAGACCATGTCGAGCCCGTGGGTCCGTGCCGCGGTCGTCAAGTGGCGCAGCGAATCCGGGGCATGGGCGATGTCGGCGTCCGTGAGCAGCAGGAACTCCGGCGCCACGGCCGGCTGCCCGGCCACCTCGATGCCGTGCCGGACCGCCCACAGCTTGCCCGTCCACCCGGGAGGCGGCGGCCCGGGCGAGACCACCCGCAGCGGCAGTCCGCCCGTCTTCTCCGCCAGGTGCTTCGCCAGTTCACCGGTGCCGTCCGTGCTGCCGTCGTCCACGAGCACCACCTCGGCGCGGCCCGGATACCGCTGCGCCAGCACGCTGGGCAGGCTGAGCGGCAGCACCCCGGCCTCGTCCCGCGCCGGTACGACGACGGTCACGTCGGGCCACGCCCCGGGCCCGTCGGCGTCGCTCGGGGGGAGCGGAGGCAGCCGTACGTCGGTTCGCCAGAACATCCCCTGCGCCAGCAGCAGCCAGAGCCATGCCAGCAACGACATCACGGTCGCCCACGTCAGCCACGTCACCCCGGCAGTCTGCCGCCAGGGCCCCCACCCGCGCGGCATTTCCCCGGCGCACGCCGGAAGCCGCCGGGCCGCCGGGCCGCCGGGCCGACAATCGGATCACGTAAAGTGGTGCCCCGTGAAGATCGCGCTGATGGACTCCGGAATCGGGCTGCTCGCAGCGGCCGCCGCGCTCCGCCGGATGCGGCCCGACGCGGACCTCGTGCTGTCGAGCGACCCCGACGGCATGCCCTGGGGCCCGCGCACCCCCGAGGACGTCACCGAGCACGCGCTGGCCTGCGCACGCGCGGCCGCGGCGCACGGCCCCGACGCCCTGATCGTCGCCTGCAACACCGCGACCGTCCACGCGCTGCCCGCGCTCCGCGCCGAGCTGGAGCCCTCGATCCCGGTCATCGGCACCGTGCCCGCGATCAAGCCCGCCGCCGCCGGGTCCCGCACCGTCGCGATCTGGGCGACCCCGGCGACCACCGGCAGCCGCTACCAGCGCGACCTGATCCGGGACTTCGGCAACGGGGCGTCCGTCACCGAGGTGCCCTGCCCTGGTCTCGCGGACGCCGTGGACCGGGCCGACGAGGCGGCCGCCGCGGCCGCGATCGCCGCCGCGGCGGCGCTCACCCCCTCCGACGCCGAGGCCGTCGTGCTCGGCTGCACGCACTACGAACTGGTCGCCGACCGCATCCGGGCCGCCCTGGACACCACGGCCCCGCTGCTCGGCTCCGCCGACGCCGTCGCGGCGCAGACGCTGCGCCGGATCGGGGCCGCGCCCGCCCCGGCGAATGCACCGACCGGCGGCCTCGCGGTCATCCTCAGCGGCCGGCCGGGCGCGATGACGCCGCAGGCCCTGGCCTACGCGGAGGGACGGTATCTCGCGGAGTCCGCCTCCGCCGCGTCCCGTACGGCGCCCGTCCTCTGACGGTCCACGGCTCCCGGTCGCGTTCGCACGGCTGCCATCCGCCCCGCGGATGAGTACCCTGCTCACATGACGGACGCGCAGCGTGACGACGCGCGTACGCCCCAGGTGTGGACGGGCCACGCCAGCAACCGATTCCAGTGGCTGCTGGCGGGCGTGGGTGCTGCCTGCATGGCGCTGGGCATCGAACTCGCCGTGGACTCCGCCTACACCTCGGGCGTCGCGCCGCTGATCATGTCGGTGGTGGGCTGCATCGCAGCCGGGCTCCTGGTGCTGTTCGGCACCGTGGCGTTCACGCATGTGCGCGTGAAGGTGGACCGGGACGGACTCCAGGTGCGCTGCGGCCACATCGGCGTGCCACGCCGCAGCATCCCGTGGGACGAGATCAACGACGCCCACCTCGCACCCCTGGTGAGCCCGCGGCACTGGGGCGGCTGGGGCTACCGCTGGCGCCCCGAGCAGGGCACGGCGGTGGTCGTCCGGCGCGGACCCGGGGTCGTGCTCGACCTGGGGAACGGGCGGCACTTCACCGTCACCGTGGACGACGCCGAGGGCGCCGTCACGGCCATCCGCACCCGGCTGGGCCTGCGCCCGTAGGCGGACTGCCGCCCGCCCACGGGTTCACCCAGGTGGCCCAGCGCGCCCCGCGGCTCGTCAGGACCGCGTTCCGGTCCGTGCGCGGTGGGCGGCGATCAGGTCGCGGTACCAGGCGTAGCCCGTCTTCGTGATCCGCTCGGCCCCGTGGTCGTGGTCGACGTGGACGATGCCGAAGCGATGCCCGTACCCGCGGGCCCACGCGAAGTCGTCCAGCAGCGACCAGACGGAGTAACCGCGTACGTCCACGCCCGCGTCGATAGCGGCGGCCGGCGCGTGGAGGTGGCCCTTCGAGGAGCGCGACGTCCTCGGTGCGGCGGTGGTAGTGGTCGCACGCGATGTCGCCGGTGGCGCCGTCCACCGTGTGCCTGGGGTGTGGCCGAAGGTGTCTTGGACGGACGGCCCGCCGCCGTCCTCGTCGTGGGCGCCCTCGATCTGGTGGGCCCCGGTCGCGGCGCCGAAGGAGAATCCGGCCGGGAAGGACGGGGAGTTCGGTGGGGTACGGGCAGGCGGTTCAGGCTTGTGCTCCCCGGACGCGTTCAAGATGCTCCAGGCGCACCGGCAGGGCGAGTCCGACCTGATCGAGCGCGACGGCGTGTTCTACCTCGTCGCCACCTGTGACGTGCCCGAGGCCGCGCAGTACGAGCCGGACGGCTTCATCGGCGTGGACCTCGGGATCGAGAACATCGCCACCGCCTCCACCGGCTACCTCGCCGCCGGGCGGGGGCTCAACCGGTACCGCAAGCGACAGCTTGCCCTGCGGGCCAAGCTCCAGAAGAAGCGCACCAAGAGCGCCAAGCGGCGGCTGAAGTCCCGTGCCCGCAAGGAAGCGCGGTACGCCGCGAACATCAATCACATCATCTCCAAGACGATCGTGACCGAGGCTGAACGCACCGGACGCGGCCTGTCCCTCGAAGAACTCAAGGGCATCCGCAACCGGGTACGGCTCCGCAAGCCCCAACGGGTCGCACTCCACTCCTGGGCCTTCGCCCAGCTCGCAGACTTCATCGTCTACAAGACCAAGCGGGCCGGGGTGCCCCTGGTCTTCGTTGATCCCGCGTACACGTCGCAGACGTGCGCCGAGTGCGGCCACGTCGACAAGCGAAACCGTGTCGACCAGGGGCTTTTCATCTGCCGGGGGTGCGGGGGCGTTGCCCACGCCGACCGGAATGCTTCCCACGACATCGCCATCCGTGGCGAGAGCGCGTGGAATGCGGGGGGTGAGTCACGCGTCCCTGCCACCCCATAGGGGTGTCTGGACGGAGGAGTCCACCCCAGCAGCCAGCTGGGCACTACCTCCAAGCCCGGTCCTTCAGGGCCGGGTCAAGTTGACCGCCGGCCGGGGCGCGGACGGGGCGGCGCGACGCAGTCCCGCGCCAGCAGGACGGGGGCGATCAGCCGGGACGTCGCGGCCCCGGGCGGGAAGCCCTGCGCACGGGAGCCGATCGCCTCCACGGCCAGGCGCACGACCTCGGCGGACATCTCCTCCACGGGCAGTTCGACGCGCGGCAGTTCACTGCCGACGACGTCGTCCGGGAGGTTGCCGACCGCCACGACCGACAGGTCCTCCGGGACGCGCAGCCCCTCGGCGGTGAGGGCGGCCAGGATGTGCGGCAGCGCGGCGACGTGCTGCACGACCAACGCGGTCGGCGGCCGTTCGCCGCAGAGCAGGGCGCGGAGCAGGTGCGGCAGTCGCGGCATGTCGCCGGTCGACTCGCGGACCGCGACGTCCGCGCCGGTCTCCGCCGCTGCCCGGCGGGCACCGGCGACCCCGCGCACCGCGTAGCCGCGCCGGGACCGGAGTTCGTGGTCGGTAGTGGCGAGGAACGCCACGTCGCGGTGCCCGGCCGCCACGACGGTACGCACCGCCAGGGCGGTCGCGGCCTCCCAGTCCAGATCGGTCCACGGCTGCGAGTCGTCGGCCGGCCGTCCCAGCAGGGCGGTGGGGAACGAGAGTTCGCGCAGCGCCTCGATGCGGGGGTCCTCCATCTCGACCGCCATGAGGATCGCGGCATCGGCCTGCCGGCCGCCCGCGATCCGGCGCAGCCCAGGGACGCCCTCCCGCGCGGTCGTCAGCAGGACGTCGTAGCCGTGTGCGCGGGCCGCGTCGCTGATGCCGATGGCGAAACGACCGTCGACGGCCCGGTAGCCCCCGGCGACCCGCGGCAGCGCGAGGGCCAGCACCTGTGTCCGCGTGCTGCGCAGCGTCCGCGCGCTCGCCCGCGGGTGGTACCCCAGTTCGTCGATCGCCTGGCGCACGGCGCGGCGCGTGTCCTCGGAGATCTTGCGGGACCCGCTCAGGACGTACGACACGGTGCTCGGTGCGACCCCCGCGCGCTCCGCGACATCCTTGATCGTGGCCATGCGGCTCCTCTCGGGGCGGGGGTATGCGGCGGCGCAGCGGTTGTCGAATCGATTCGACAACCCCATGATGGTAAGCCGCCCTCCTGACCTGCGGCAAGTGCCTCCCCACGGGGCCGCCGTCCGCCTAGTGTGGAATGTCTCGGGTCACGGGGGTGGGATCATGATGTGGTCGGCGGCCGGGGACACGTCCCTCGCGGGGGAATCGGTCATCGCGGTGATCGGCTTCGCCGCGGGTGTGGTGCTCGCCTCCGTCAACGCGCTCCATGCCCGCCGCAATGAGAGCCGCCGCCAGCGTGCCGAACGCGCGGGCGACGCCCTGGTCGACTTCATGCGCGGCATCGCGGAGAACGCCCAGTACCGCGGACGCCTCTATGGCGCCGGACAGGCCGTGACGGCGGAACGAGCGGCCGCACTGGAGGACCGGATCACCGAGTCCCTCGTGCTCGTCTCCTCGGCGAAGGCCCGCCTGGCGACCTACGGCAACGCCGAGGCCGGCCGGATACTCGCCGCGATCGAGCGGGACGGCGGGTTCGTCGGCTCCGATCCCGTGGCCCAGCGCCGCCTGTCCGAACTCGTCGCGGCACTGCGCGCGGAGCTGCGGCTCAGCGGCAATCTGGAGGCGCAGGAGATCCGCGTCATCCTCTTCGGCGCGCCGCCGGGCCCGTCGGCGGCCTGAACAGGCCTTCGCGCGGCAGGCGACGTTCAGCGGACCGGCGGGGGGCCGTCGCGGGTGGGGCGCGAGGTGGTGAGGCCCGCGAGGAGGCCCGCACCGGCGGTGACGGCGGCATAGCTGAGGACGTGATCGACGGCCGACTGCATGGCGAGGCCGGTCAGCGCGGCCGCGGCCGTGAGGACGACCGGTGTGGTGCGGGGCGAGCGGCGCAGGGCGCACAGGAGCCAGGCGTAGGAGGCGGCGAGGAGGGCGACGCCGGGGACACCCTGCTCGGCGGCGAGCTGGAGCGGGGCGGACTGGGGCCTCCCGTCGCCGGAAGGGGTGTCGGCCTCCGGCGCCTGCCCGGCGTCCTCCACCTCCGCGAACCGTCCGGGTCCGATACCGCGCAGCGGGCCGGCTCCCGCGGTGTGCAGGGCCTCGTGCCAGAGCCTGACACGCGCGGGCGTGAGCTGGCCGGACAGGGACGCGGACAGTCCTGGCGGCAGGGCGTCCACGGCGACCGCGTACGTGCCGCCGACCGCCACGGCGGTCGCCAGTGCCAGTCCGGCGAGCCCGATCACCCGTGGCGTGCGGTCGGCGGCGAGGGAGCACAGGAGCACGCCGAGCGACGCGGCGAAGCCCGCCGCCGAGCCGAGGCCGAGAGCGAGCAGCGCCGTCAGGGCGCCGAGCAGTCGCAGTCCGAGCCGCACGGGGCCCAGGCGGCAGGCCCATGCGGCGCAGCACGCGGCGCCGGTGGCGAGCACCATGAGGGCGGCGTCGGCGTTGGCGTACCCCAGCGGCGGGGTCTGCGGTCCGCCCGACAGACGTCCGGGCAGGAGCAGTGTGAGCGCGATCGCGCCCAGGGCTGCGGTCGCGGGCACCGCGACGGGCCGCAAGGCCCCGCCGATCCTCCCGGCGGCGAATCCGGCGGCAACCGCGAGCACCGCGAGCAGGAAGCCCTCGGGCCGCGCGGGACGGCCGACCGCCGAGACCAGCGCCCACACCGCGCTCGTGACCAGGAGCGCCGCCCCGACGGCGTCGGTCCGGCCCGATCGCGGGTTGTCGGGCGGGGCCTCGTCGCCGGCGATGCCGGCCGCGTCGCCCGTTGTCGTGTTCATCCCCGAACCCCCTGACGCCACCCCGCGCGGGCGGGGATCCCCCGGGCTCACGGTAACCGCTGTGGCGTGGTGGTGTGGATATGTCGTGCGGTAACACCGTGGCACTCGCGGCGTCCGTCCGGTACGGCGGACATGATCCAAGTGACCCCGTAGGCTCAGGGAGTGCCGATTCCCGAATTCCTCCGTGAGCTTCGCGCCCTCGTCGGCCACCGGGAGCTGCTGCTGCCAGGTGTCACCGCCGTCGTCTTCGACGACGACAACCGCGTCCTGCTCAACCGCCGTGCCGACAACGGACTCTGGTCCCTGATCGGCGGTATCGGCGAACCAGGTGAGCAGCCCGCGGAGACCGCCGTCCGGGAGGTGCTGGAGGAGACCGGGGTCCGGGTGGTGGCCGAACGCGTCGTCCTGGTGCAGACGATCAAGCCGGTGCGCTACCCCAACGGCGACCGCTGCCAGTACGTGGACATCACCCTGCGCTGCCGTGCCGTGGGCGGCGAGGCCCATGTGGCGGACGACGAGTCGCTGGAAGTCGCCTGGTTCGACGTGGACGGTCTGCCCGAGCTCGGCGGGCACGGCCGGCTGCGGCTCAAGCACGCGCGCGCCGACGGGCCCACCTGGTTCGAGCCGGCGGGGCCGCCGGAAGAGTGAGTGTGGGCGGCGCCCACCAGCTCGTACGCGACTGTGGGCATTGCCCACATCGGTGCGGGCGCCGTCGTTGCCTAGCCTCGTGGCCATGACGGACTCCACCCCCCAGCCCGGCGTCCCCGACCTGGGCGGCCGCACCGCTCTTGTCACCGGCGCCGCGGGCGGCATCGGCCGGGCGTGCGTGCTGCGCCTGGCCGCGGCGGGCGCCAAGGTGCGCGCCGTGGACCGCGACGCCGAGGGCCTGGCCGCCCTCGTGGAACGGGCCACGGCCGACGGCCGCCCCGGCACGGTCGAGGCGCTCACGCTGGACCTCACCGACCTCGACGCCGCCGAGCACGCAGCGGCCGGCACCGACATCCTGGTCAACAACGCCGGGCTCCAACTGGTGCGGCCCATCGAGGACTTCCCGCCGGAGGTCTTCTCCACGGTGCTGCGGGTGATGCTGGAGGCCCCGTTCCGACTCCTGCGCGGCGCGCTGCCGCACATGTACGGCCAGGGCTGGGGCCGCGTCGTGAACATCTCCTCGGTGCACGGGTTGCGCGCCTCGCCGTACAAGAGCGCCTATGTCGCCGCCAAGCACGGCCTCGAAGGACTCTCGAAGACTGCCGCGCTCGAAGGCGCCGCGCACGGCGTCACCTCCAACTGTGTGTGCCCCGGCTATGTGCGCACCCCACTGGTCGAGCGGCAGATCGCCGACCAGGCGGCCGCGCACGGCATCGCCCCCGAGCGGGTGGTCGGCGAGATCCTGCTCGCGGACTCGGCCGTGAAGCGGCTGGTGGAGCCCGAGGAGGTCGCCGAGATGGCCGCCTATCTCTGCTCCCCGCAGGCGTCCTTCGTCACCGGCGCGTCCCTGACCATGGACGGCGGATGGACGGCACATTGATCAACCGGTATGCCTGACAGCGTGCCCGACCACGACGACCCATCCGAGCGCGACGACCACGAGGACACCAGCGGACCCATGCCTCCGTACGGACCCGCCGACGCGCCCTACCTGCGGCTGCTGGCCCGGGGTGCGCCCGCGGAGGAGTACGAGCGCCCGGTACTGGCCGCCCGGGCCGAGGGCGCCGCGCCCACCGTGCTCGCCGAGCTGGAGCAGGCCAAGATGCTGGCGCTGCGGGTGCGGGCCGAACTGGAGGGCCGACGGCGGCGCGAGGCCGAGCTCTCGGCGCTCTTCGAGACGGCCGGCGACCTCGCAGGGCTGCGCGACCTGGACTCCGTACTGCAGGCCATCGTGCACAGGGCCCGCTCCCTGCTCGGCACAGAGGTGGCCTACCTGAGCCTGATCGACCGCAAGGCCGGCGACACCTACATGCGCGTCACCGAGGGCTCGGTCTCCGCACGCTTCCAGCGTGTGCGGCTCGGCATGGGGGAAGGGCTCGGCGGACTGGTCGCCCAGACCGCCATGCCCTACGTGACCGAGTCCTACTTCGACGACGAGCGCTTCCGCCACACCTCCCCGATCGACTCGGCGGTGCGCGACGAGGGCCTGGTCGCGATCCTCGGCGTGCCCCTTGTGCTCGGGACCGGGGTCATCGGCGTGCTGTACGCGGCGGACCGGCGGGCCCGGGTCTTCGAACGGGAGCAGATCGCCCTGCTGGCCTCGCTCGCGTCGCTCGCCGCGGTCGCCATCGACACGGCCAACCTCCTGGAGGAGACCCGCTCGGCCCTCGCCGACCTTGGCGCGGCGAACGAGACCATCCGCACCCACAGTGCGGCGCTGGAGCGGGCCTCCGAGGTGCACGACCGTCTGACCGAACTCGTACTGCGCGGCGGTGACGTCGACGACGTCGCCCACGCGGTCGCCCAGGTGCTCGCCGGAACCGTCCGCGTGGTGGGCCACGACCACGAGGCCATCCCCGGCGAACTGGTCGACGCCATCGCCCGCTCCCGCAAGGACGGCCGCGCCGTCCGCCAGGGCGGCACCTGGGCCGCCGCCGTCACCGCGGGCGGCGAACTCCTCGGTGCGCTGCTCCTGCGGGGCCATCCGGAACTCGGTCCCGTCGACCAACGCACCCTGGAGCGGGCCGCGATGGTCACCTCCCTGCTGCTGCTCGCCCGCCGCAACGCCGCCGAGGCCGAACAGCGCTTCCGCGGCGAACTGCTGGACGACCTGCTGGACGCCCCGCACCGCGACCCCCGGCTGCTGCGGGAACGCGCCGGACGGCTCCACGCCGACCTGGACGCCCCGCACATTGTGCTGGCCGCCCGCATCGACGACGAGACCGACGGCGGCTCCGACCGGCTCCGCCTGTGGTCCGCCGCCTCCCACATCGCGGCCACGCACCGGGGCCTCGCGGCGGCGAGGGACGGCGGTACGGTGCTGCTGCTCCCTCTCGAACGGGACGCCGACGCCTCGTCCACGGCGCGCCGCATCGCCCGCCAGCTCGGCGGCGCGGTCCAGGCCGCCGTCACCGTGGGAGCGTCCCACCCGGTCGCCGCGCCGGTCGGCCGCCCCGGATCCGTGGCACTGGCCTATGCGGAGGCCCAGCGATGCGGCGACGCCCTGCGGGCACTCGGCCGCGCCGGAGACGGCGCCGCGGGGGCCGACTTCGGATTCCTCGGCCTGCTGCTCACCGACGCCCGGGACGTCGACGGCTTCGTCCGCCGGACCATCGGGACCGTCGCCGACTACGACGTCCGCCGCGGCACCGAGCTCGTGCGCACCCTTGACGCGTACTTCTCCAGCAGCATGAGCCCGGTGCGCACCAAGGACGCCCTCCACGTGCACGTCAACACCGTCGCCCAGCGCTTGGAGCGGATATCCCATCTCCTCGGGCCCGACTGGCAGTCGCCGGACCGCGCTTTGGAGATCCAGCTCGCGTTGCGCCTGCACCGCCTCTCCGCGGTTCAGGACTGATCCGCGGCCACGACCAGTTCCACCTCAAAGCCGTCGTCGTTCTCCAGATACGCGGCGCAGTGTCCCTCCCCGCCCGCGTACGGGTGGCGATCGGGGAACAGCAGCCGCCAGCCGTGGCCCGCGGCGCCCTCCACCAGTGCGTCCAGCGCGACCCGGTCCGCGACGTGGAACGCCAGGTGGTTGAGCCCCGTCCGGCGCCGTTCGTACGGGCCGGGGACGAGATCAGGCGACTGCTCGACGACGACATAGGTGGGTCCGAGCCGCCAACTGCGGCCCGCCGGCCACTCCTGGTAGGGCCGGTAACCCATCTCTCCCAGCAGCCAGCCCCATTCGGCGCTCGCCCGCCCGATGTCGGGCACCCACAACTCCACATGGTGCAGCACCCCGGTCCGTCCTCCGTGTCACACGCCGTTACTCACGGTCATGACAGTAGACCCCGCCACCGACAAAGGTGGCGGGGTCCGTGCCGGACCGTGTACGTCCGGGTCGGGCGGCCTCAGTTCGCCGGGGCCGACCGGGCCAGGGGCGCCTCGTCCGCGGCCTCCGGTTCGACGGCCGCCAGGTCGCGGCCGCGGGTCTCCTTGGCCACGGAGACCGCGACCAGGGTGATGACGGCGGCGAGGATGACGTACAGGGCGATCGGTGTGGCGCTGTCGTAGTCGGCGAGCAGCGCCGTCGCGATGAGCGGTGCCGGGGCCCCGGCCGCGACGGAGGCGAACTGCGCGCCGATCGAGGCGCCCGAGTAGCGCATCCGGGTCGCGAACATCTCCGAGAAGAAGGCGGCCTGGGGCGCGTACATGGCGCCGTGCAGGACCAGACCGACGGTGACGGCCAGCAGCAGCGCCGGGAAGCTCTTGGTGTCGATGAGAGCGAAGAAGGGGAACGCCCACAGGCCGACCCCGGCCGCGCCCAGCAGGTAGACCGGCTTGCGGCCGATCCGGTCCGAGAGCGCGCCCCAGGCCGGGATCACCGCGAAGTGCACGGCGGAGGCGATGAGCACGGCGTTGAGCGCGGTCTGCTTGCCCAGGCCCGCCTGGGTGGTCGCGTACACCAGGACGAAGGCCGTGATCACGTAGTAGCTGATGTTCTCGGCCATGCGCGCGCCCATCGCCACCAGCACGTCGCGCCAGTGGTCGCGCAGCACGGCGACCAGCGGCATCCGCTCCACCGTGGCGGTCTCGGTCTTCCGGGCCTCGGCCCGCGCGAGGGCCTCCTTGAAGACCGGCGACTCGTCCACGGAGAGGCGGATCCACAGTCCGACCACGACCAGGACGCCGGACAGCAGGAAGGGCACGCGCCAGCCCCAGGAGGTGAAGGCGGCATCCGACAGCAGGGCGGTCAGTGCGGACAGCACACCGGTGGCCAGGAGCTGTCCCGCGGGCGCCCCGGTCTGCGGCCAGGATGCCCAGAAGCCGCGCTGCCGGGCGTCCCCGTGCTCCGACACCAGCAGCACCGCGCCGCCCCACTCGCCGCCGAGCGCGAATCCCTGCACCAGGCGCAGCGCGGTGAGCAGCACGGGAGCGGCCGCGCCCAGGGTGGCGTGGGTCGGCAGCAGGCCGATGCAGAAGGTGGCGCCGCCCATGAGCAGCAGGCTGAGCACCAGGAGGCGTTTGCGCCCGAGGCGGTCCCCGTAGTGCCCGAAGACCAGCGCGCCGATGGGCCGCGCGGCGAAGCCCACCGCATAGGTGAGGAACGACAGGAGGGTGCCGACCAGCGGATCCGAGCCGGGGAAGAACAGCTTGTTGAAGACGAGGGCGGCGGCGGACCCGTAGAGGAAGAAGTCGTACCACTCGATGGTCGTGCCGATCAGGCTCGCGGCGACGATCCGCCGGAGGCCGGCCGGCGGTGGGGGAGCGGTTGCGGGGGAAGCCATGTGCACCACTTCCAGGCGGTTGTCGGGGACGTTTCCGTGTCGGCACAACGTAGAAAGACGCAGGTCACCGGCCCATGTGGTGGGACACCATAGTTAACGTGCCTGATATGCGCGCGGCCACCACGGCAGGGCGGCGGCCGGAAGCCGGAAGGGCGTCGGCTGGGGGTCGGCAAGGGGTCGCCCGAGGTCGTGGGCGACATATGAGCGGCATATGGGCGGCGGGCGTCACCGCTGCGGGCAGGGTCCCGTCGAGAGGGGTGCGGTCACGAGATATCTTGATGTCGAGCAATGTGGCAATGTGGCAGACGTGGAGCGGAGCACCCGGTGACTGACTCGACCATCATCTATACGCACACCGACGAGGCGCCGGCCCTGGCGACGTACTCGTTCCTGCCCGTGATCCAGGCGTACGCCTCCACGGCCGGAGTCGCCGTGGAGACCCGCGACATCTCCCTGGCCGGCCGGATCATCGCCAGCTTCCCCGAGTACCTGGAGGAGGGCCAGCGCATCCCCGACGCCCTCGCAGAGCTCGGTGAGCTGGCCAAGACCCCCGCGGCCAACATCATCAAGCTGCCGAACGTCTCGGCCTCGATCCCGCAGCTGAAGGCCGCGATCGCGGAGCTGCAGGAGCAGGGCTACGCGCTGCCGGGCTACCCGGACGACGCGAAGTCCGACGAGGACAAGGACGTCCGCGCCCGTTACGACAAGATCAAGGGCAGCGCGGTCAACCCGGTCCTGCGCGAGGGCAACTCCGACCGCCGTGCCCCCGCGTCGGTCAAGAACTACGCCAAGGCGCACCCGCACCGCATGGGCGCCTGGTCGGCCGACTCCAAGACCAATGTCGCGCACATGACCGGTGACGACTTCCGGTCCACCGAGAAGTCCGCGGTCATCGCCGAGGACGGCTCCCTGCGCATCGAGCTGCTCGGCGACGACGGCACCACGACGGTGCTGCGCGAGTCGGTGCCGGTGCTCGCCGGCGAGGTCGTGGACGCGTCCGTCCTGCGCGTCGCGGTGCTCCGCGAGTTCCTGGGCGAGCAGCTCGCCCGCGCCAAGGCCGAGGACGTGCTGTTCTCCGTGCACCTGAAGGCCACGATGATGAAGGTCTCCGACCCGATCGTCTTCGGCCACGTGGTGCGTGCGTTCTTCCCCAAGACCTTCGCGCAGTACGGCGAGGCCTTCGCCGCCGCCGGCCTGACCCCGAACGACGGTCTCGGCGGCATCCTCAAGGGTGTCGAGGCGCTGCCCGAGGGCGCGGCGATCAAGGCGTCCTTCGACGCCGAGCTCGCCGAGGGCCCGGCCCTGGCGATGGTCGACTCCGACCGCGGCATCACCAACCTGCACGTCCCGAGCGACGTCATCGTCGACGCCTCCATGCCGGCCATGATCCGCACCTCCGGCCACATGTGGGGCCCGGACGGCCAGGAGGCCGACACCCTTGCGGTGCTCCCGGACAGCAGCTACGCCGGCATCTACCAGGCCGTCATCGACGACTGCCGCGCGCACGGCGCCTTCGACCCGGCCACCATGGGCTCGGTGCCCAACGTCGGCCTGATGGCGCAGAAGGCCGAGGAGTACGGCAGCCACGACAAGACCTTCGAGATCCAGCACACCGGCACCGTCCGCCTGGTCGACCAGGCCGGCAACGTCGTGCTGGAACAAGCCGTCTCGGCGGGCGACATCTTCCGCGCCTGCCAGACCAAGGACGCGCCGATCAAGGACTGGGTCAAGCTCGCGGTCACCCGCGCCCGCGCGACCGGCGACCCGGCGGTGTTCTGGCTGGACGAGGAGCGCGCCCACGACGCGAACCTCATCGCCAAGGTGAAGCAGTACCTCACGGAGCACGACACCGAGGGCCTGCAGATCGAGATCAAGTCCCCGGTCGAGGCGATCACGTTCTCGCTCGAGCGCATCCGCCGCGGCGAGAACACGATCTCCGTCACCGGCAATGTGCTGCGCGACTACCTGACCGACCTCTTCCCGATCCTGGAGCTGGGCACCAGCGCCAAGATGCTGTCGGTCGTCCCGCTGATGAACGGCGGCGGCCTGTTCGAGACCGGCGCCGGCGGCTCCGCGCCCAAGCACGTGCAGCAGCTGGTCAAGGAGAACTACCTGCGCTGGGACAGCCTGGGCGAGTTCCTGGCCCTCGCCGTCAGCTTCGAGCACCTGGCGACCACCACGGGCAACGCCCGCGCCCAGGTCCTGGCCGACACCCTGGACCGCGCCACGGGCACCTTCCTCAACGAGGACAAGTCGCCCAGCCGCAAGCTCGGCGGCATCGACAACCGCGGCAGCCACTTCTACCTGGCCCTGTACTGGGCCCAGGAGCTGGCGGGGCAGACGGACGACCCGGAGCTGGCCAAGGCCTTCGCCCCGCTCGCCCAGACGCTGGCCGAGCAGGAGGAGACCATCGTCGGCGAGCTCATCGCCGTCCAGGGCTCCCCGGTCGACATCGGCGGCTACTACCGGCCCGACGCCGTGAAGGCCGCGGCCGTCATGCGTCCGTCGGCCACCCTCAACGAGGCTCTGGCGATCCTCGGCTGACCGGCCCGAGGCCCGTACGACGCGAACCGCCCCGGCTGAAGTCCAGCCGGGGCGGTTCGCGTCGTCTCTGCGCGACGGCTCCAAGGCGTGTCAGGCGAAGACGCCGTCGAGCCAGCGCTGCCAGCGCTCCCCGGCGTCCTTGCCGTCGGCGCCCGCGGAGAAGTCGTGCACGCTGATGCCCACCGGCGCGCCGAAGTGGTTGCGGCCGAAGACCCGGTACATGGCGTCGGCGGTGCGCACACCGACGAAGTACGGGTTGCGGAAGTCCACGACGGCGTCCACGGGGGCCGCCGCGCCGGGCAGTCGCAGACGGAGCACGGTGCCCTCGGCGGCGTCGTCGGGCACGCCGAGCGCGCGGCTGACGGCTTCCAGTGCGTCCGGGGCGGTGGAGGCGGCGGGGCCGTTCACGGTGGCGAAGGCGGCGGGGCGGCCCGCGAAGTGCGCCAGGTACTGGCCAAGGGTGTGCAGGTAGAAGTCGGTGTGCTTGCTCGCGCCGTCGTACTGGTTGTCCCAGTCGTCCACGAAGATGCCGCTGTGTACGTAGCGCACACGGGAACCGCCGCCCTCGCGCGCCTCGATGACATGCTCGAGCTGGTTGAAGGCCTGGTTGTCGACGGCGTCGGTGAACTCCGCGCGGGCGGTCAGGTGGTGCGGCGGGTCCCAGACGGTGAGGACACCGCCGAAGGGCGCGGCGCCACCTTGACGGGGCTCGAACTCCTGGGGCCACAGCCAGCCCGCCGAACCGGTGGTGACGGCCTCCCAGACCTCCTCCGGTGCCGCCTCGACCTCGAACTCGCGGACGATCTCGAATTCCTTGCCCATGGTGGTGCTCTCTCCTCGTGCCCGTTGCCGCGCGGGGCGGATGTGGTGTGCGGGGCGGACGTCCGGTCCGGACGCCGGTGCGGTGCGGTGCGGTGCGATGCGGTGTGGGCACGGCGCTTTACGGCGACTCCCCGATGGCCGGCGTGGCCTGCCGCGTGGACTCGGGCGTGGACTCCTGCTCGGGCACCGGGTCCTTGACGGTGGGATGGAGCGCGACGACGATGCGGTGCTCGCGTCCGCCTTCGGCGTTCGCGTCGTGGTACCGGGCGATCAGCGCGCCGACGCCGCGGGTCAGTTCCTCCACGAAGGCGGCCCGGTCGGCGGCGGAGGCGAAGCGCACCTCGCCGTCCAGGGCGTAGGTCGCCAGCCGCTTGCGGGCCTTGGCCGCGCCGGTGATCAACGTGCCGACGTCGCGCACCAGGCGGGCGGCCACGGCCAGCAGCCAGCGGGCGGACAACTGGTCCCGGAAGCGGCCGGGGTCGGGCTGCACGGCGGCCAGCGCGAGCGGCGAGATGACGTACGAGGCGGCGGTCGCCTGCATCAGCCGCTCGGTGACGTTGCCCTTGCGGCGCTCCCCGGCCAGCTCGACCAGGCCGTGCGATTCCAGGGCCCTGAGGTGGTAGTTCACCTTCTGCCGGGGCAGCCCGACCCGGGCGGCGAGCATCGTCGCCGACGCGGGGCCCCCGGCCAGCTCGGACAGGAGCCGGGCCCGTACGGGGTCCAGGGAGGCGGCGGCCGCCGCGGAGTCCTCGATCACGGTCACGTCCAACATGGCCCCAGCGTCTCACCGACGAATATTTTTGTCCAGACTCATGGTCTTGTCGGTGGCGCCACGGCATCGCACCGTCATCCCCGAGGCCGGGACGAAACGCCGATTTCACCGGGCGGGCGATCAGCCCTGACATTGCCCTGATCGCCATCCGCGCAGGTGACGCGACGGAACGCCGGGGCCCGCATCGCGTTACAGCGTGGTACTCCACCCCGCGCTCCCCGGCTCCTAGTGTCAGCCGACAAGCGGCCCGGAGCCGGTCTCCGGGGCCCGCTCACCGCCGCGATTTCGGAGGGAAGACCGATGAGTCGAGTTGTGCGCGCAGCGCTCGTGCAGACCAGGTGGACCGGCGACAAGGAATCGATGATCGACCTGCACGAGCGGTATGCCCGCGAGGCCGCCGCCCAGGGGGCGCAGGTGATCGGTTTCCAGGAGGTGTTCAACGCCCCGTACTTCTGCCAGGTCCAGGAGCCGGAGCACTACCGCTGGGCCGAGCCCGTGCCGGACGGCCCGACCGTGCGCCGTATGCAGGCGCTGGCGAAGGAACTCAACCTGGTCATGGTCGTGCCGGTGTACGAGGTCGAGCAGGCGGGGTTCTACTACAACACCGCGGCCGTGATCGACGCCGACGGTTCGTACCTCGGCAAGTACCGCAAGCACCACATCCCGCAGGTCAAGGGCTTCTGGGAGAAGTTCTACTTCAAGCCGGGCAACCTGGGCTGGCCCGTCTTCGACACCGCGGTCGGCAAGGTCGGCGTCTACATCTGCTACGACCGGCACTTCCCCGAGGGCTGGCGCGCCCTCGGCCTCGCCGGGGCGGAACTGGTCTACAACCCCTCCGCGACCTCCCGCGGCCTGTCGGCCTACCTCTGGCAGCTGGAGCAGCCGGCGGCCGCCGTCGCCAACGAGTACTTCATCGCGGCCATCAACCGCGTGGGCCAGGAGGAGTACGGCGACAACGACTTCTACGGCACCTCGTACTTCGTCGACCCGCGCGGCCAGTTCGTTGGCGACGTGGCCTCGGACAAGGAGGAGGAACTGGTCGTGCGCGACCTGGACTTCGGGCGGATCGAGGAGGTCCGTCAGCAGTGGGCCTTCTACCGGGACCGCCGTCCCGACGCCTACGGCCCGCTGACCGAGGCCTGAGGGGAGGGACGGAACACGTGAGCAGGATTCTGATCCGCGGCGGACTGGTCGTCACCGCCGCCGAGGAGACCCACGCCGACGTGCTCGTCGAGGACGAGCGGATCGTCGCCCTGGCCGCCACCGGCAGCACCGTGGCCGAGGGCTGGACGGCGGACACCGTGATCGACGCGACCGGGACGTACGTCATCCCCGGCGGTGTCGACGCGCACACGCACATGGAGCTGCCCTTCGGCGGCACCCATGCCTCGGACACCTTCGAGACCGGCACGCGGGCCGCCGCCTGGGGCGGCACCACGACGATCGTGGACTTCGCCGTGCAGTCCGTCGGCGAGTCGCTGCGGGCCGGGCTCGACACCTGGCACGCCAAGGCCGAGGGCAACTGCGCCGTCGACTACGCGTTCCACATGATCATGTCCGACGTCACCGAGGACAGCCTCAAGGAGATGGACCTCCTCGTGGACGAGGGCGTCACGTCCTTCAAGCTGTTCATGGCCTATCCGGGCGTGTTCTACAGCGACGACGGCCGCATCCTGCGGGCCATGCAGCGCGGCGCCGACAATGGCGGCCTGATCATGATGCACGCGGAGAACGGCATCGCCATCGACGTCCTGGTCGAGCAGGCGCTGGCCGCCGGGAGGACCGACCCCCGCTACCACGGCGAGGTGCGCAGGGAGTTGCTGGAAGCCGAGGCCACCCACCGTGCCATCAAGCTGGCGGAGGTGGCGGGTTCGCCGCTGTACGTGGTGCACGTGTCGGCCGAGTCGGCGGTCGCCGAACTGGCGGAGGCACGCGACCGCGGCCTGAATGTCTTCGGTGAGACCTGTCCGCAGTATCTGTTCCTGTCGACGGACCAACTCGCGGAGCCGGACTTCGAGGGGGCGAAGTACGTGTGCTCCACGCCGTTGCGGCCGAGGGAGCACCAGGCTTCGTTGTGGCGCGCTCTGCGGACCAATGATCTCCAGGTGGTGTCCACGGACCACTGCCCGTTCTGTTTCGTGGGGCAGAAAGATCTGGGCCGGGGGGATTTCTCGAAGATTCCCAATGGTCTGCCGGGGGTGGAGAACCGTATGGATCTGCTGCATCAGGCGGTGGTGGACGGTCATATCTCGCGGCGGCGGTGGATCGAGATCGCGTGTGCCGCTCCGGCGCGGATGTTCGGTCTGTATCCGCGCAAGGGGACGATCGCGCCGGGGGCGGACGCGGACATCGTGATCTACGATCCGGCCGCCGAGCAGGTCATGTCCGCCGCGACCCATCACATGAACGTCGACTACTCGGCCTACGAGGGCAAGCGTGTGCGCGGAAAGGCCCGCACCGTCCTGTCCCGCGGCACCGTGGTCGTCGACCAGGACCGCTATCTGGGCCGGGCCGGTCACGGCCGCTACCAGACCCGTGCGACCTGCCAGTACCTCGTCTAGCCACGCCCAGCCACCAGGGGAGCAGAGCAATGGAATTCGGTC
This sequence comes from Streptomyces sp. RLA123, assembly GCF_056270165.1. Lineage (NCBI taxonomy): Bacteria > Bacillati > Actinomycetota > Actinomycetes > Kitasatosporales > Streptomycetaceae > Streptomyces > Streptomyces sp. RLA123. The sequence continues at coordinate 6,593,971 of NZ_JBWDOR010000003.1, forward strand.
TCGTCCTGCAGACGGACCCGCCCGCCTCGGGCGTCGTGGAGCTGATGAGGCGTGCGGAGCGCAACGGGTTCAGTCACGGCTGGACCTTCGACTCGGCGGTGTTGTGGCAGGAGCCGTTCGTCATCTACAGCCAGATCCTGGCGCAGACGGAGCGGCTGATCGTGGGGCCGATGGTCACCAATCCGGGTACGCGGACGTGGGAGGTGACCGCGTCCATCTTCGCGACGCTCGCGGACATGTTCGGCAACCGGGTGATCTGCGGCATCGGCCGCGGTGACTCGGCGATGCGGGTGGCCGGGCGCAAGCCCAACACCCTCGCCCGCATCGAGGAGGCCATGCACGTCATCCGCGAGCTCGCCGAGGGCCGCGAGGCGGACCTCGGCGGGGCCTGCGTGCGCATCCCGTGGGTGAAGGAGGGTGCGAGCCTGCCCGTGTGGATGGCGGCGTACGGGCCGAAGGCGCTGGCGCTGACCGGCGAGAAGGCCGACGGCTTCATCCTCCAGCTCGCCGACGTCTACCTGACCGAGTGGATGGTCAAGGCGGTCAAGGATGCCGCGGAGCGGGCCGGTCGCAATCCGGACGAGGTGAGGATCTGCGTCGCCGCCCCGGCGTACGTCACCGAGGACGACTCACCGCAGGCGCTGGCCCACGCCCGCGAGCAGTGCCGCTGGTTCGGCGGCATGGTCGGCAACCATGTCGCCGACCTCGTCACCAAGTACGGCCACCAGTCCGGCGCGATTCCGCAGGAGCTGACGGATTACATCGCGGCCCGTCAGGGGTACGACTATGCCCACCACGGCCGCACCGGCAATCCCGACACGGCTTTCGTCCCGGACGAGATCGTCGACCGCTTCTGCCTGATCGGCACCGCGGAACAGCACATCGAGAAGCTCACCGCCCTCAAGGCCCTGGGCGTCGACCAGTTCGCGCTCTACAACATGCAGGACACCAAGGAATCGGTCATAGACGTCTACGGCACGACCGTGATCCCCGCCGTCAGCGGCTGATTCTGCCGCCCCGGCCGACCCCGGCCACCCGCATCCCCCCGCTACCCGTACGGCAAGCGTTCGATCCCCGTCCGCGTCTCGAACAAAGGGGCTGCTGCCATGACAGCCACCGCTCCACCACCCGCAGGAAGAACCGGGGCCGAAGGCCGCGTCGAGCTCGCGCCCGACGCGATCCCTACCGGCCGCTACGCCAACGAGGACCTGCTCCCGGTCCCCCTGGCCCAACGCAAGTGGACCACGTACAACTTCGCCGCGCTGTGGGTCGGCATGGCCCACAACGTCGCTTCCTGGACGCTCGCTTCCGGCCTGGTCGCGCTCGGCATGGACTGGAAACAGGCGGTGTTCACCATCGCCCTGGCCAACCTCGTCGTCCTGGTGCCGATGCTGCTCACCGGCCACGCCGGGCCCAAGTACGGCATCCCGTTCCCCGTCTTCGCGCGTGCCTCGTTCGGTGTGCGCGGCGCGAACCTGCCGGCCCTGGTGCGCGCGGCGGTGGCCTGCGTCTGGTTCGGCATCCAGACGTGGATCGGCGGCTCCGGCATCTTCCTGCTCGCCGGGAAGCTGTTCGGCGACGACTGGGCGAGCGCCGGCCAGATCGGCGGCTACCCGTGGACGCAGTGGCTGTCGTTCGTGATCTTCTGGATCCTGCAGGTCGCGATCATCGTGCGCGGCATGGAGACGGTCCGGCGGTTCGAGAACTGGGCGGCGCCCTTCGTGATCGTGGGCGCCATCGCCCTGCTGGTCTGGATGAGCGTCAAGGCCGGGGGCTTGGGCCCGCTGCTCGACCAGCCCTCCTCGCTCGGCTGGGGATCCGGCTTCTGGAAGGTCTTCTTCCCCGCGCTCATGGGCATGATCGGCTTCTGGTCGACGCTCTCCCTCAACATCCCCGACTTCACCCGCTACGCCGCAGGCCAGCGCGCCCAGCTGTGGGGCCAGTCGCTGGGGCTGCCGACCACGATGACGCTGTTCGCGCTGCTCTCGGTGCTGGTCACCTCGGGCTCGCAGGCCGTCTACGGGGAGCCCATCTGGGACCCGGTGGCGCTGGCCGCCAAGCTGGACAACTGGGCCGGGGTGCTCTTCGCGCTGATCACCGTCCTGGTGGCCACCTTGTCGGTGAACATCGCGGCCAACGTGGTCTCGCCCGCCTTCGACCTGTCCAACATCGCGCCGCGCCGGATCAGCTTCCGCGCCGGCGCGCTGATCACCGCCGTCGTGGGCGTCGTCATCTTCCCCTGGAAGCTGCTGGCGAGCCCGCAGGCGTACATCTTCACCTGGCTCGGCACGGTCGGCGGTCTGCTCGGCACCGTGGCCGGCATCCTCATCGCCGACTACTGGATCGTCCGTCGCACCCGGCTCGAACTCGCCGACCTCTACCGGGCGGAGGGCCGCTACTGGTACGACGGCGGCTGGAACTGGCGAGCGGTGGTGGCGTTCGTGGCCGGCGGCCTCCTCGCCATCGGCGGCTCGCACTCCGGGCTCGACGCCAAGGGCGTCAAGCAGGGGCCGTTCCCGGTCGACGGGATGATCCCCTTCCTCAAGCCGCTCGCCGACTACGGCTGGGCCGTCGGCCTCGCCGCGTCCCTGGTCGTCTACCTCCTGCTGACCCGGCTCGCCCCGGACCGCAGGACCTGACCCCGGCCGCCCCGCACGCGGGGTCCTGGCCCGGCCGCCTCAGCGGTCGGCCCCGGGCCCCGCGGCGCGCTGCGCCTCGTGCGCGAGGAGCGCGACGTACAGGGAGGTCAGCTGCTCCCAGTCGTCCAGGTCGATGCCGAGCAGTGTCTCGATGCTCTGCAGCCGCCGGTAGAACGCCGGGCGGCTGACGTGCTGCATCTGCGCCGCCGCCGACTTGTTGCGGCCGGTGTCCAGGTAGGTGCGCAGCACGTCCAGCAGTGCCGGGTTCCGCAGCAACGGCCCCAACTCCCGGCCGATGAAGGCCTGGAGCTCCGGTTCGTCCCGCATCAGGCGGACCAGGCCGCGCAGCCGTACGTCCCGCAGCCTTGCCACCGGCGCCGCCGGGGGCCCGGCCACCGCCGCGTCCGCGACGTGCACCGCCTCGACGAAGGAGCGCCGGACCTCGTCCAGTTCCCGGCAGCCGAAGCCCGCCCCCGCGACCGCCGTCCGGCCCCGGACCGCCAGTTCCTCGTGCACCCGGACGGCGACCCGCCGCACGGCGGCGTCGGTGTCCTGCCCGTAGGGGACGCTGAGCAGGACCGCCGTCCCGGCCGGGCCGATCCGGGCCACCAGGCCCGCGACGTCGGGATGCTCCACCAACGCGTGTTCGATCAGCTCGGGCAGGTCGTCCCGGCCGTCCGGTGCCGGGCCGAGGGGACGTACGACCACGGGCACGAGGACGCGCCGGTTGACCGGCAGCCCGGCCGCGCGCACCCGGGTCAGCAACTGCTCCGGGCGGGCGGTGCCCGAGGCCAGGTCGAGCAGCAGCGACTCGGCGGCCTGGTCCTCCCAGCCCCGGTCGCGGTCGCCCAGCAGGCGGTGCACGGCCAGCGCCTCGGCGGCGCGGGCCCCGAGCACATGACCCGACTCCTCCGTGCCCTGGTGGCCGACGAGCACCAGCCGGCCCCACTGCTGCCCCCTGGCCTCCAGCGGTGCCACGATCCAGCCGTCCGGGCCGACCGTCACCGCCCCGCTCCCCGCGAGTTCGGCCACCTGCCGGGAGACCCGCTCCCAGTCGCGCAGGAGGCCGTTGAGCGACCCCTGGTCGCCGGCCGAGGCCAGCACGCGCTGCGCGAGGTTCACCACGAGGGCCGGGCAGCCGCTGAGCGCGGCGATCTCGTCCAGCACCCGTTGCAGTGTCACCCCGGAGAGATTGAGCACGGTCAGCGAGGACCGTATCCGCTCCGACAGGTCGAGGGCCGCGAAGCGGCCGTGCACCAGGCGCGCGTGCACCTCCTCGGTCAGCCGGGCGAACGGCGCCGGCCGGTGCAGCACGATCAGCGGCACCCCGCAGCGCTCCGCGGCCCGGCGCATGGGCTCCGGCGTGGTGCGGAAGGCGCGGCCGAGGCCCAGGACCACGGCGGCGACGTCGGCGCGCTGCATCGACTCGATGTACTCGCGCTGCGCCCGTTCGTCGCCCGCCAGCAGCAGGCCGGTGGTGAGCACCATCTCGCCGCCGCTGAGCATGACCCCGACGTCCAGCGCCTCGGCCACGTGCAGCCAGCGCACGGCGCGATGGAGATGCGCGGAGCCCGCGACGACCTCGGGCCCCCAGGGTGTGACGAGGTCCAGGTCCAGGACGTCGCGCACGGTCAGCCGACCCGCCGTGTGCGGCGGGGGTGCGTCCGGTCTGTCGTCGCCCACGCGATCACGCCCGTCCCTCGTCCTGCCAGGGGTGGGAGTCTAGTCACCGTTGCGGCGGCCGAGCGGGTGCGGCGGCCGCGGACCCCGGGCTGCCGGACCCGCTCGGCCGGAGTCCGTAGACGCGGCGCGCGGTTGCGGAGAACACCGCGTCCCGTTCGGCCGGTGCGAGGCCGTCGGTCAGGGTGCGGGCGGCGTCGACGACCTCGGCGTACGAGGCGGCGAGCCGCGAGACCGGCCAGTCGGAGCCGAACATCAGGCGGTCCGGGCCGAAGGCCTCCAGCACGGTCGCGGCGTAGGGCGCGAGGGCGGCGGTCGTCCAGGAGTCCCAGTCGGCCTCGGTGACCATGCCGGACAGCTTGCAGACGGCATTGGGCAGCGTCGCAAGCGCCCGCACGTCGTCCGCCCACGGCCGCAACGTGCCCGCGGCGATGGGGGGTTTGCCCAAGTGGTCCAGGACGAACACCAGGTCCGGCAGGAGCGCCGCGGCCTTGGCGGCCGCCGGCAACTGCTCGGCGAGCACCACCAGGTCGTACACCAGGCCGGCTTCGGCCACGGCGCGCAGCCCGCGCTGCACGTCCGGGCGGAGCAGCCACTCCGGGTCGGCCTCGCCCTGCACCTGGTGACGGATGCCCACCAGGCGCTCCCCGCCGGGCAGTTCGCGCAGGGAAGCCAGCCGGTCGGCGACAGCCGGGTCCGTGAGGTCGGTCCAGCCGACGACCCCCGCGACGAGACCGCCCCGCGCGGCGAGGGCCAGGAACTCCGGCGTCTCCTCGGCGACGGTGACCGTCTGGACGAGGACGGTGGCGGTGACGCCGGCCGCCCGCGCCTCCGGTTCGAGGTCGGCGACGGAGAACGAGCGGCGCAGCGGGGCCAGCCGCTCGCCGGTGATCCAGTCCTGGTCGCGGACGGCCAGGTCCCAGATGTGGTGGTGGGCGTCCACGACGCCGTGCGGCACGGTCACAGTCGCCACTCCACGGGCAGGCCCGCCCCGGCACCGTCCGCCGAGTAGTCGTGTGCGACCTCCAGAGGCTCGGCCGTCCGCGCCTGCCAGGCGATGTTGACGGGCAACCGCTCCAGTGCGGCGATCATCGCCGGGTAGTCGTCCACGTCCAGGGGAGGGAACAGGCCGGTGCCGCTGCGCCGGATCGTCCACTCGCGCACGCCGGCGGCGCGGGTCGCGGCGGTGAGCTCCCCTGGCACTTCGCGGTGCGCCGTCTCGTACTCCTCGATCCGGTCCGTGCGGACCCTGGTGTGCAGTGCGACCCTCACGGCGCCTCCCCGGCGGGGACGGGCACATCGGCGCCGAGCAGTCCCTCGGCGCGCAGGTCGTCCCAGAGCGCCGCCGGGAGCGGGTGCCGGTACATCTCCTCGGCGTCCCGCACCTCCGCGGGCGAGCGGAGTCCCAGCAGCACGCTCGACACGGCCGGATGCGCGGCCGGGAAGCGCTGGGCCGCCGCGCGCAGCGGGACGCCGTGGCGTCCGGTGACGGTCTGGAGACGGCGGGCACGCGCCAGGACGGGGGCGGGCACCGGCCCGTACTCGTACCGGGCGTCCGGGCGCGGGTCGATCAGCAGGCCGGAGTTGAAGACGCCGCCGACGACCACGCTCTTCCCCCGTGCGGCCGCCTCCGGCAGCACCTCGGCGAGGCCCTCCTGCTCCAGCAGCGTGTAGCGGCCGGCCATCAGCACCACGTCCACGTCGGTGTCGCGCAGGAAGCGCGCGAGCATGGCCGTCTGGTTCATTCCGGCGCCGATGGCGTCCACGACGCCCTCGGACCGCAGCTTCTCCAGGGCGGGGTAGCCCTGTCCGAAGGCCTCGTCCGCGTGCTCGTCGGGATCGTGCAGAAAGACGACGTCGACGCGGTCGAGGCCGAGGCGTTCCAGGCTGTCCTCGACGCTGCGGCGCACACCGTCGGCGCTGAAGTCCCAGACCCGGCGGTGGCCGGCGGGGACGGCGAAGCCGTTCGCCAGGTCGTCGCCTGCCGCGCCCCCGTCCCCGACGGGCTCCAGGAGGCGCCCCACCTTGGTCGAGACGGTGTACTGCACACGCGGACGGTCGCGCAGCGCCGCGCCGAGCCGGCGCTCGGACAGCCCCAGCCCGTAATGCGGGGCGGTGTCGAAGTAGCGGATGCCCGCATCCCAAGCGGCGTCCACGGCCTGCGCCGCCGACTCGTCGGTGACGGGCGTGAAGAGGTTGCCGAGGGCGGCGGCGCCGAAGCCCACCGCCGTCACCGGGACGCCGCTGCGGCCCAGGGTGTTGCGTCGCATCCCGGCCGCTCCCATCACTGCCCGGCCGGGCGCACGCGCAGCCCGGCCATGCCGCCGTCGACCGCGAGCGCGGTGCCGGTGACCGAGGCGGCGGCGGGGCTCGCCAGGTACACGATGGCCGCGGCCACCTCGTCGGCGGTCACCAGGCGGCCCATGGGCTGCCGGGCCCGCAGCGCCGCGCGCTCGGCCTCGGGGTCGTCGGCGGCGTCCAGCAGCCGGGCCACCCAAGGGGTGTCGGCGGTACCGGGGTTGACGCAGTTGACGCGGATGCCCTCGCGGACGTGGTCGGCCGCCATCGCCAGCGTCAGCGACAGCACCGCGCCCTTGCTCGCGCTGTACAGGGCGCGCTGGGGCAGACCCGCTGTCGCGGCGATCGAGCAGGTGTTGACGACCGCCGCGTGGGCGGAGTGCCGCAGGTGGGGGAGGGCCGCGCGGGTGGTGCGGACCATGCCGAGGACGTTGACGTCGAGGACGCGGTGCCACTGCTCGTCCGGGTTGTCCTCGACGGTGCCCTCGGCGCCGATCCCGGCGTTGTTGACGACGATGTCGAGACCGCCCAGCTCCTGCGCCGCCGCGTCGACCGCGGCCCGTGTGGAGGCGTCGTCCGAGACGTCCGCCTTGAAGGCCAGCAGCGGTTCCGGCAGCGCGCCGGGCGCGAGATCGAGCACGGCGACCCGGGCGCCGCGCTCCGCGAGCAGCCGCGCGGTGGCCAGTCCGATCCCGGAGGCGCCGCCGGTCACCAGGGCCGCCAGTCCGCTCAGCCCGTCCAGTTCGCTCATGCCTTCTGTCCCTCCTGCGGTGCCCGGTCGGCCACCCAGAACGTACCGTCCGGGTAGCGGAATTCGTCGATCGATTCCGGTCTCATCTGCGCCGAGAAGCCGGGTTCCACCGGTGCGGTGTAGTGGCCGTGCCGGATGACGACCGGGGTCACGAAGTGCTCGTGGAGATGGTCCACGTACTCGATGGCGCGGTCCTCGGTGGTGCCGGACAGCGCCACGTAGTCGAACATCGACAGGTGCTGCACCAGCTCGCACAGCCCCACGCCGCCCGCGTGCGGGCAGACCGGCACCCCGAAGGCGGCGGCGAGCAGCAGGATGGCCAGATTCTCGTTGACGCCGCCGACGCGGGCCGCGTCGATCTGCAGCACGTCGATCGCCCCGGCCTGGAGCAACTGCTTGAAGACGATGCGGTTCTGCACGTGCTCGCCGGTGGCGACCCGCACCGGGGCCACGGCCTGGCGGATGGCGGCGTGGCCGAGGACGTCGTCCGGCGAGGTCGGCTCCTCGATCCAGTACGGATCGAACTCGCCGAGCGCGTGCACCCAGGCCACGGCCTCGCCGACGTTCCAGCGCTGGTTGGCGTCGATCGCGATGCGCACGTCGGGGCCGACGGCGGCGCGGGCGGCGCGCAGCCGGCGGACATCGTCGTCCAGGTCGGCGCCGACCTTCAGCTTGATCTGGGCGAAGCCGTCGGCGACCGCCTGCTTGGCGAGCCGGGTCAGCTTCTCGTCGGAGTAGCCGAGCCAGCCGGGCGAGGTGGTGTAGCCGGGGTAGCCCCGTTCCCCCAGCGTGGCGGCGCGGCCGGCCGCGCCCTCCTTGCCGCGCCGCAGCAGTTCCAGGGCGCGTTCGGGGGTGAGGGCGTCGGCGATGTAGCGGAAGTCGACCTGGGAGACCAGCCATTCGGGCTCCGCGTCGGCCAGCAGGCGCCACAGCGGCTTGTCGGCGCGCTTGGCGGCCAGGTCCCACACGGCGTTGACGACGGCGCCGATCGCCATGTGCATCACGCCCTTCTCGGGGCCCAGCCAGCGCAGCTGGCTGTCGCCGGTCAGGTCGCGGGCGACCGAGCCGGGGTCGGCGCACACCTCGTCCACCGGGCGGCCGATCAGATGCGGGCGAAGCGCCTCGATCGCCGCCACCTGGACGTCGTTGCCGCGCCCGATGGTGAAAACGAAGCCGTGCCCCTCCAGGCCGTCGCCGGCGTCGGTGCGCAGCACCACGTACGCGGCGGAATAGTCGGGATCCGGGTTCATCGCGTCCGACCCGTCCAGTTCCCGTGAGGTGGGGAAGCGGATGTCGTGGGTGTCGATCGCGGTGATACAGGCGGAGGTCGCGGACAACTGGCTGCCTTTCACGCTCGGCCATGGGCGAGACATCGGAGGTCTCGCGCCAGGGTGACTGTAAGCGCCATCGGCCGGGGCTGGCAATCCATTCCTCGGATGTCTGTGGCGGATGCGCGTACCCCGCCCCCTGGGCAACGGATTCGTCCGATCGTGTCCGTACAGGGGGTTGTCATGGCCGCACGACGGACTTACTTTCCTTCTCGTCCGCGATACCTCGGATGAATCGCCCCGCCCTGGGCAAGGAGAGAACACGGCCATGAAGCTCGCCCGTACGCGCTCCACCGCCGCGATTGCCGCGGCCGCTCTCGCGATGGCCGCCCTCGCCACCGCCTGCAACCGCGGCAGCGACAGTGCCGCCGGGGCAGGTGGGGACAAGCCGGCCATCGGCATCGACCTGCCGCGCTCCGACTCCGACTTCTGGAACTCCTACGCGCAGTACATCGAGAAGGGCATCAAGGACGACGGCCTGAACGCCCTGCCGCGCAGCAACTCCCAGAACGACGTCACCAAGCTCGTCGCCAACGTCCAGGTCTTCGAGAACACCGGTGCGAAGTCCGTCGTGATGGCCCCGCAGGACACCGGCGCGATCGCCTCCACGCTCGACACCCTGGCCGGCAAGAAGATCCCGGTCGTCAGCGTGGACACCCGTCCCGACAAGGGCGACGTCTACATGGTCGTCCGCGCCGACAACAAGGCGTACGGCACCAAGGCGTGCGAGTTCCTCGGCGAGCAGATGGGCGGCAAGGGCAAGGTCGCCGAGTTCCAGGGTGCCCTGGACTCCATCAACGGACGCGACCGCTCCGAGGCGTTCGCGGCCTGTATGAAGGAGAAGTTCCCCAAGATCCAGGTCTTCGAGCTGCCGACCGACTGGAAGGGTGACGTGGCGTCGGCCAAGCTCCAGAGCCTGCTCGCCCAGCACCCCGACCTCGGCGGCGTCTACATGCAGGCCGGCGGCGTCTTCCTGCAGCCCACCCTCGCCCTGCTGAAGCAGAAGGGTCTGCTCAAGCCTGCCGGGGAGAAGGGCCACATCTTCATCGTCTCCAACGACGGCATCCCGCAGGAGCTCGACGCGATCCGCAAGGGCGAGATCGACGCCACCGTCTCCCAGCCCGCCGACCTGTACGCCAAGTACGCGCTCTTCTACGCCAAGGCCGCCGCCGAGGGCAAGACCTTCCAGGCCGGCCCGACCGACCACGACTCCACCATCATCACCATCCCCAACGGCCTGGAGGACCAGCTCCCGGCGCCCCTGGTGACCAAGGACAACGTCGACGACAAGGGCCTGTGGGGCAACAACATCGGCTGATCCGCGGCCCGGGGCCGAACCCGGCCCGGCCGGGTCGTACCGCACCCGCACCCGCACGCCCGCACCGCACCGCACCCGCCCGCACCGCATCCGCAGAACGGAATCCACCATGGCGGACCCCGCCACCGCTCCGCCCCCCGTGGCCGAGGCGACCGGGATCGGCAAACGCTTCGGCGCCACCGTGGCGCTGCGCGACGCCCGCATCTCGGTCGCCGCCGGCGAGTCGCACGCACTCGTCGGCCGCAACGGCGCGGGCAAGTCCACCCTCGTCAACATCCTCACCGGCCTGCACCACCCCGACGCGGGGAGCCTGCGCTTCTCCGGCGAGCCGGCTCCCTCGTTCGGGGACACCGATGCCTGGCGCGCCCGCGTGGCGTGCGTCTACCAGCGCTCCACGGTCATCGGTGAACTGTCGGTGGCCGAGAACCTCTTCCTCAACCGGCAGAGCGCCACCGCCCTGCGGCCCATCCGCTGGAGGACCCTGCGGCGGCGGGCCACGGACCTGCTGGCCGAGTACGGGGTCGATATCGACCCCGCCGCACGGGCCCGCGACCTCACCGTCGAACAGCGGCAGTTCGTCGAGATCGCGCGCGCGCTCTCCTTCGGCGCGCGCTTCATCATCCTCGACGAGCCCACCGCACGCCTGGACGCCCGCGGCATCTCGCGTCTGTTCGACAAGCTCCGCGACCTGCAGCGCCAGGGCGTCGCCTTCCTGTTCATCTCCCACCATCTGCAAGAGGTCTACGATCTCTGCAGCACCGTCACCGTCTACCGGGACGCCCGCCACATCGTCACCGCGCCCGTGGCCGAGATCGACCACGACGCCCTGGTGGAGGCGATGACGGGGGAGTCCGCCGGGTCGGGGCAGCCGCGGGGGACGGCGGCCGCGGCCGCGGTGGCGGCGGAGGGGCCCGAACTTCTCTCCGTCTCCGGACTGACGCTCGACGGGGCGTACCGGGACGTCAGCCTCTCGGTGCGCGCAGGCGAGGTGGTGGGTCTCGCGGGAGCCACCGCCAGCGGCAATGTGCGGCTCGGCGAGACGATCGCGGGGCTGCACCGCGCCGACACCGGGCGGATCGCCGTCGCCGGGCGCCCGGTACGGGCCGGCGGGGTCCCCGACGCCCTCGCGGCGGGCGTGGGCCTGGTGCCCGAGGACCGGCACCACCAGGGACTGGTCGGCAACCGCAGCGTGGCCGAGAACGCCACCTTGACGGTCACCGACCAGCTCGGGCCGTTCGGCACCGTACTCCCCTCGCGCACAAGGGACTTCGCCGAGCGGATGATCGAGGACCTGGACATCAGGACGCCGGGCTTCGCCACTCCCGTCGCGGCACTGTCCGGCGGCAACCAGCAGAAGGTCGTGGTCGCCCGCGCCCTCGCCACCGACCCGCACGTCCTGGTGGCGGTCCGCCCGACCAACGGCGTGGACGTGCGGTCCAAGGAGTTCCTGCTCGGCAGGATCCGCCAGGTCGCCGGCGCGGGCCGGGCAGCACTGATCATCTCCGACGAACTGGACGACCTGAGGGCCTGCGACCGGATCGTGGCGATGTTCCACGGCCGGGTCGTCGCGGAGTTCGGCCGGGGCTGGCGGGACGAGGAACTGGTCGCCGCCATGGAGGGTGTGTCCCGCGCCCCGTCCGCCGGAGCGACCGACACCGCCGGTGTCCCCGGCCCCTCAGAGCAGGAAAGGTAGTCATGTCCGCCACCACCGACGTCACCGAACCCCAGGTGCCCGCCGCGAAGAACTCCGCGGCGGACGAGCCGCGCCGCGGGCCCGGCGGCCTCGCGCGCTTCCGTGAACTCTCCCTCGTGCCGGCCATCTTCGTGCTCGGGATCATCGGGTTCATCGTCTCGCCCGCCTTCCTGACCTCCGACAACCTGATCGGTGTGGCCCAGCAGTCCACCGAGCTGAGCCTGCTGGTGCTCGCCGAGGCGCTGATCCTCATCGCCGGGCGCATGGACCTGTCGCTGGAGTCCACCATCGGCGTCGCCCCGGTGATCGCCGTGTGGCTCGTCCTGCCCTCCTCCGGCGGCCGTTTCACCGGCCTGGAACTCCTTCCCGTGTGGACGGCGATCCCGCTGTGCCTGCTGGTCGGCGCGGTGATCGGCGCGGTGAACGGCTTCCTGATCCTCAAGCTGCGCCTGAACGGGTTCATCGTCACCCTGGGCGCCCTCACCATGCTGCGCGGTCTGCAGATCGCCATCTCCGAGGGGCGGTCCATCGTCGAACTGCCCGGCTCGTTCACCTATCTGGGTCACGCCTCCTGGCTCGGCGTGCCCGCCGCGATCTGGGTCTGCGCCGTGCTCTTCGCCGTCGGCGGTTGCGCGCTGGCCTGGCTGCGCCACGGCAGGGCGCTGTACGCGATCGGCGGCAACCCCGAGGCCGCCCGCACCGCGGGCATCCGCGTCGACCGGATCACCTGGGTCGTGCTGATCGTCGGCGGGGTGCTCGCGGCCTTCGCGGGCGTCCTGTACAGCGGGCACTACGGGTCGATCTCCGCCGACCAGGGCAGCGGCTGGATCTTCCAGGTCTTCGCCGCGACCGTCATCGGCGGCGTCAGCCTCAACGGCGGGCGCGGCACGCTGTTCGGGGCGCTGACCGGTGTGCTCACCCTGCAACTCGTCGTCAACGTCATGACGCTGGCGGGCGTGCCGCCGCTGTGGAACCAGTTCCTCAACGGCGCCATCATCATCGTCGCCCTGGTCATCTCCCGCTTCGCCTCCGGGGAGAAGCAGGAGTAACGCCGGCCGGCTCCCGGTCAGTAGTAGCCCTCGACCGGGACGCGGGCCTCGTCGTAGAGGGCCGGGCCCTCCTGCGGAACGCGCGGGAACCCGGCCTTCGCGGCGGGCGACTTCAGGCCCGTGAGCTGCTCGCCGGACAGGGCGTACACCACCCGGCCGAGGCCGGACCGCTCCAGGGCACCCGCGCACATGCCGCAGGGCTGGCAGCTGGTGTACATCGTCGTGGCGGCCGCGGTTGCCGGGTCCAGTTCCCGCGCCGCCCACCGGGCCAGTTTCAGTTCGGGATGGGCCGTGATGTCGTCGTCGGTGACGCTGCTGTTGCGCTCCTCCGCGAGCACCGTGCCGTCCGGGCCGGCCAGCAGCGATCCGAAGGGCGGATTGCCCGACGCGCGGGCCTCGGCGGCCAGTGCGACGGCCCTGAGCAGCAGGCGTGTGGTCTCGTCGTCCATCGTCACTCCTTCTCCTTCTCCGTGTCCGTGTCCGTGTCCTTGTCGGTCTCCGTGCGCCGGGCGGCCACCGCCGCGAGCGCGTGCCATGCGCGCTGCGGGTGCAGCGTCTCGCGGGGGTCGCCGCCGAAGGGGTCGAGGACGACCGACTCGGCGCCCATCAGGCGCAGTTCCCGAAGGTCGTCCATGACCTGGTCGAGGGTGCCCTCACCGGCCCGGCGGCCGGGCGCGGTGACCGGGGCGTCGGTGAGCCGCAGGAGGATCCGGGGGGTGAACGCCGGTACGGGCCAGTCCGCCTCCCGCGCCGCCGACGCGAGCCTGCCGAGTGCCTCGCGCAGCCAGGGCATGGTGGCGCGCAGCGGATGCCAGGCGTCGCCCAGCCGGACCGCCCTGCGGATGCCCGCGTCGCTGTTGCCGCCGACCCACAGCGGGACCGGCCCGCCGGCGTAGTCGGCTCCGTCCCGCCAGGCCGCCCGGATCACCCCCAGATACTCGTCCGTCAGCCGGCCGCGCCGCTCGAAGGGAACGCCGAGCGCCTCGAACTCCTGCCGCGCCCAGCCGACGCCCACTCCCAGTACCAGCCGCCCGCCGCTCAGCGCGTTGAGGTTGGCGGCCATCCGGGCCACGGCCAGCGGGTGCCGGTACGGGACGATCAGCACCGTGGTCCCGAGGCTCACCCCTTCGGTGACCCCGGCCAGCCACGAGAGCGCGGTGAACGGCTCGTAGAACGGAGCCGGGTACTGCTCGGCCACATCGGGTGTCACCGCGAGGTGGTCGGAGACCATCAGCAGGTCGAAGCCGAGCCCCTCCACCGTTCGCGCCCAGTCGCGCAGCACACCGGGATCGGTACCCGGCCCAAAATTCGGGACGTTCACACCAAAGCGCATGACGGTCAGGCTATCCAGCGCAGGCGGCCGTCCGTAAGGCATTCTCCACGGTCTGAAGGCCAAGTCGCCGTGGATCCAACGGTATTCTGCGCCCATGGCCGAGACTCTTGACGCGACCGACTGGGCGATCCTGAATGAGTTGCAGCGCGACGGACGAGTCCCCTTCACCGAACTCGCGCGCCGGGTCAGCCTCAGCGCCTCGGCGACGACCGAGCGGGTCCGCCGGCTGGAGGCGCTGGGCGTGGTCACGGGCTACCGGGCCGAGGTCGACCTGGACAGGGCGGGGTTCCCGGTGCTCGCCGTCGTCCGGCTGAAGTACCCCGGCAGCCGGCACGAGCCGATGCACCGGCTGCTCGGCGAACGGCGGGAGATCCTGGAGTGCCTGCGGACCACGGGCGACGACTGCTACGTGCTCAAGGTCGCCGCCACGTCCATGGCCCATCTGGAGAAGGTCATGGACGAACTGGCCGGCTTCGGCAGCACGACCACCAGCGTGGTCTACCGGCAGACCCTCCCGTACCGGGGGCCGGGCGGCCCGGCCCCCGAGGCGGAGTGACAGGGCCGGGACCAAGGCGCCGGACCGGACCGGACCGGCTGCCGGGGACACCGTCGCGCAGTGGCCTGTGGCCGGTGGCCGGTGGCCGGTGATCGGTGAGCCGTGAGCCGTGGGCGCCTCGCCGGCAGGGCGAACATCGTCGCCGTCGACCGCGGCCACCGGTCGAGCCCGGTCAGCGGTCCGCGCCCTTTGTGGCGGGCGTGCCGGGTCGAGCCGGTGTGACAGCGCCCGACCGCGGCCCGGCGGGATGCCGGGCGGCGGCCGGGCGTGCGCTGCGCGCGGTCAGCGGGCGGCGATGGCCGGGTCGCTGGTGCTCGTGTAGCCGCTCTCCACGTGCGCGGCCAGCCGGCGCACGAAGGTGCCGTCGTGGTCAGCGGTGACGGTCAGGTCGTACCAGCCCTGGCTGCGCTTGGTCTCCGCGGAGTGCACGACGCGGGCACCGGGACGCAGCGTGTAGCCGGCCGCCTTCTCCTTGCCGTAGCCGTCCGCCACCGTGAACTGCACCGTGCTGGGGCCGTCGTTGGTCAGGACCAGCCGTGCGATGCCGAGGTCTCCGTCGTGGCGGGCGCTGACCTCCGGGCCCGCGCCGGTGACCCGGCCGGCGAAGCGGCGCAGGAAGCCGTTGGGGCCGTGGACGGTGAAGTCGTAGCCGCCCTGCGCGTCCTCGGCGACGCTCCAGGAGTCGGACAGCGAGCGCCCCGACTCGACGGTGTACGTCCACGGTCCGGTGGTGTGCGACGCCGACGTCACCAGGAAGCCGGCCCCCGCGGTGCCGTGCGAGGCGAAGTCGATCCGCAGTGTTCCGGTGGCGGTGCTGACCCGGCCGTCGGCCGACAGGTCGTACGGCAGGGCCCGCGCCGCGCGCATGCCGCCCTCCTGGCGGGGCAGCGCACCCTTGACCGGCGGGGTCGGCACGTAGTCGGGGTGGCGGTCGTTGTCCGGCGGGAGGTAGCCGCTGGTGTCGGGCAGTTCCGCCGCGTCGGTGTCGGTGTGGCGGAAGTCGAACGCGGAGGTCAGGTCGCCGCACACCGCGCGCCGCCAGGGGGAGATATTGGGCTCGGTCACCCCGAAGCGGCGCTCCATCAGCTGGAGGATCGAGGTGTGGTCGAAGGTCTGCGAGCAGACGTAGCCGCCCTTGCTCCACGGCGACACCACGAACATGGGCACGCGCTGACCGAGCCCGTACGGGCCCGCCGGGCGCGAGCCGGAGCCCTTGTACAGGTCGCCGGAGACGTCCACGGTGGACTTGCCCTGCGCGGCGGAAGCCGCCGGGAAGGGCGGCACGACGTGGTCGAAGAAGCCGTCGTTCTCGTCGTAGGTGATCAGCAGCGCCGTCCTGCTCCACACCTCCGGGTCGGAGGTCAGGGCGTCCAGGACCTGCGCGATGTACCAGGCGCCGTAGTTGACGGGCCAGTTGGGGTGCTCGGTGAACGCCTCGGGCGCCACGATCCAGGAGACCTGGGGGAGCTTCCCGGCGGTGACATCGGCGCGCAGGGTGTCGAAGAAGCCCTCGCCGTTCTTGGCGTCGGTGCCGGTGCGGGCCTTGTCGTACAGCGGGTCGCCGGGCTTGGCGTTGCGGTACTGGTCGAAGTACAGCAACGAGTTGTCGCCGTAGTTGCCGCGGTAGGCGTCCTCGATCCAACCCCAGCCGCCGGCCGCGTCGAGGCCGTCGCCGACGTCCTGGTAGATCTTCCACGACACGCCCGCCTGCTCCAGGCGTTCCGGGTACGTCGTCCAGGCGTAGCCCGCCTCCTCGTTGCCGAGGACCGGGCCGCCGCCCTTGCCGTCGTTGCCCGTGTAACCCGTCCACATGTAGTAGCGGTTCGGGTCGGTCGAGCCGATGAACGAGCAGTGGTACGCGTCGCAGATCGTGAAGGCCTCGGCGAGCGCGAAGTGGAACGGGATGTCCTTGCGGGTCAGGTGCGCCATGGTGGTGGCGGACTTGGCGGGCACCCACTTGTCGTACTTGCCCTGGTTGACGGCGGCGTGGCCGTCGTTCCAGCTGTGCGGCAGGTCCTGGAGGAACGCCAGCCCGAGGTCGTCGTGGTCCGGCCGGAACGGCAGCACGTCCTTCGTGCCGTCGGACTGGTACCACACCGGCTTGCCGTTGGGCTGCGTCACGGGGTGGGGGTCGCCGAAGCCGCGGACACCGCGCAGCGTGCCGAAGTAGTGGTCGAAGGAGCGGTTCTCCTGCATCAGGACGACGATGTGCTCGACGTCCTGGAGCGAACGCGTCCTGCGGTTCGCCGGGATCTCCGCCGCTCGGGCGATGCTGGTGGAAAGCACCGACAAGGCGGCGGTCCCGCCCGCCAGTTGCATGAAGCGTCTGCGGTCGATGGCGTTCATGTAAGGCCTGTCTCCCGGGATGTCCGCGGCCGTAACAGGGGTGGCCAGTGTCACCAGGCCCACGCGAACTCCTGTTGGCGGAGAGGAGAAGCACCCGCGAAGCCTGTGCCAACCCGCTGCCTGCCGGACACCGTTGTCCCCGCCCAAAGGGCAAGGCCGTGAAGTTACGTCTTTGAGAGCGCTGACAAGTGTGCCCTGATCTGTGGTTACTCGGGATGTGAGAAGCGGAGCCCCGGTAGAACTGGCAGTCGACCAAGACAGCCGTTCACAGGACCGGAGGCTCCGCTGTCCGATCAGTGTGTCATCACGCGTGAAATCACGGTAGCCAAGGGCCTGTTCGCGCCCGGACACCTCGGAGAACTCACCCAGATCGTCCCGTTCGAGATGGTCGACGAGGCCTTGGAGGAGACCGGCGCCGTCCAGCAACGACTGCGGAAGATCCCCGCCCGGGTGGTGGTCTATCTGTTGCTGGCCGCAGCCCTGTTCGAGGACTGCGGGTATCTGGCTGTTTGGCGCAAGCTCACCGCCGCGCTGGAGGCGATACCGGTCGCGAAGGTCACAGGCACGGCGCTCTGGGACGCCAGGACCCGTCTGGGGGTCCGTCCGATGCGGGCCCTGTTCGACCTGCTGCGGGGGCCGGCCACGGCGATTCGCACCGACGGTGCCCGCTTCAAGGGCCTGCTGACCGTCGCGATCGACGGAACCTACCTCGACGTCCCCGACAGCCCGTTGCACCGGGCCCGCCTGGACAAGACCACGAATCAGTACGCGACCTCCGGCTACCCGCAGATCTGCCTGGCCACGCTCGTGGCGTGTGGAACCCGCGCGGTCCTGGACGCCGCCTTCGGCCCCCGCTCCAGCGGCGAGACCGTCCACGGCAAACGGCTGATGCGCTCCCTCCACGCCGGAATGATCGTCCTGCTCGACCGAGGCTTCTCGGGAAACACGTTCCTGGCCGCCGTTGCCGCCACAGAGGCCGCTTTCCTCGCCCGCGTCACGGCAGCCCGCAAGCCGCCGGTCCTCGACCACTTCGACGACGGCTCCTACCTCTCCCGCTTCGGCAGCACCGAGGTCCGCATCATCGAGTGCGAGATCACCATCACCACCAGCCAGGGTCGCCAAACCGGTCTCTACCGACTGGCCACCAACCTCCTCGACCACCACCGCTACCCAGCATCCAGCCTGGTCAGCCTCTACCACGAGCGGTGGGAGATCGAGTCCGCCTATTTCGCAATCAAGAAATCGATGCTCAGCCGCAGGGTCCTGCGCTCCAGGACCTGGGCCGGCATCGCCCAGGAGGTCTACGCCCTGCTCAGCGCCTACCAGATCCTGCGAATCGCGATCGCCGACGCCACCGAGGCCACGCCCGGCGTCGATCCGGACCGGGCCAGCTTCAGCATCGCTCTTCAAACGGCCCGCGACCAGGTCATCCAGGCCGCGGGCATCATCGCAGACACCACGATCGACCTCGTCGGGGCGATCGGCCGGGCTGTCCTGGACCACCTCATGCCCGCCCGCCGCCTCCGCATCAGCCCCCGCGCCGTGAAACGCCCCCTGTCCCGATACGCATACAAAAGCCTCCGCGTCGACCGACGCACCTACAAAGCAACCCTCAGCATCAACATCTTGACGCCAACGATCAGCCCCTAACTTCACGGCCTTGGCCCAAAGGGTGTACGAGAAGGCGCAGTTGAACGTCGCACCGCCGCCCGCCCGGAGCCGCTCCCGGCCCCGGCGTCCTGGAGCCGTCCGGCGTCCCGTGGATCCCCGTGGACCGGGCGTCGTCGCAGGTCAGCGACGGACACCCCGCCGGGCGCCGGGACGTCCGCCCCGCCGGGAGCGCACGGGATACTGCCCCCATGAACCGTCTCGACCGCTGGGAGCAGCAGACCAGGGCGCCGCTGCTCGCTCTGGCGATGGTGTTCGGCGCGGCTTACGCGTTGCCGATCCTGGTGCCGGACGCCGATCCGGCGCTCATCACCACCGCCCACTGGACCGAGCGCAGCGTGTGGGCGCTCTTCGCGGGCGACTACGCGGTCCGGCTGGGGCTGAGCGAGCGGCGGTGGGAGTTCATCAAGCGCCAGCCGCTGAGCCTGGCCGTGGTCGTGCTGCCACTGCTCCAGCCGCTGCGCCTGCTGCGGCTGGTCTCCGCGCTGTTCCTGGTCGGCCAGCGGGTGCGACTGGCGGCGCAGGTACGGCTGACGACCTATGTGGTGGGCGCGGTGCTGGGGCTGCTCGGGTTCGGTTCGGTCGCCGTCCTGGAGGCCGAGCGGCACTCGCCGCACGGGAACATCCGCACGATCGGCGACGCGCTGTGGTGGTCGTTCACGACGATGACGACCGTGGGCTACGGCGACCACGCCCCCACCACCGGCGTCGGCCGGCTCATCGCCGTCGGCCTGATGCTGTCCGGGATCGCCCTGCTCGGTGTGGTCACCGCCAACATCGCGGCCTGGTTCCTGGCCCGTTTCCAGGAGGACGAGGAGGAGGGCCGGATCCTCCAGGAGCTGACCGAGGAACTGCTGCGGGAGGTCAGGGAACTGCGGCGCGAGGTCGCCGTGCTCGGCGGGACGGCCGTCGCCCCGCCCGGGCGGGCCCGTGAACCGGACCGTGAACCCCGCGAGCCGGCCCGCGGACAGGGCACCGGATAGGGCATCGGAGTGGAACCGATCAAGACGGCCCGGAATGGGCTAGGTCACAGGCGTTGCCCCTGCTGCTCACCTGCTAACGCCCACTAACCTTCGAGCATGACGGTCCTGCCTGACGACGGGCTTTCTCTGGCCGCCGAATTCCCGGATGCGAGCCGTGCGCAATGGCAGTCCCTCGTGGAGGGCGTGCTGCGCAAGGCGGGCAAGGACGTCTCGGGAGAGGCGGTGGAGGACGCGCTGTCCACCATCCTCGAAGACGGGCTCACCACGCGCCCGCTGTACACCGCGCCCGACGCGCCCGGAGCCTTCGGCGACGCGGTCGGACTCCCCGGCTTCGCCCCCTTCACCCGGGGCGCCGCGCCCGCGGGGGCCGTGGCCGGCGGCTGGGACGTGCGGCAGCGCCATACGCGGCCCGACGCGGTCCGCACGAACGAGGCGGTGCTCGCCGACCTGGAGAACGGGGTCACCTCCCTCTGGCTCGCCGTCGGCGACGCATCCGGCGTTCCGGCCGCCGCGCTCGGCACCGCGCTCCAGGGGGTCTTCCTCGACCTCGCGCCCGTGGTGCTCGACGCCGGCCCGGACACCGAGGCGGCGGCGGACGCGCTGTTCGCGCTGTACGAGGAGCGCGGTGTGCCCCGCGAGGCCGCCCGCGGCAACCTCGGCGCCGACCCGCTGGGCCATGTCGCCCGCACCGGGGACCCCGGAGCCCTCGACACGCACACCGCCGCGGCCGCGCGGCTCGCCCGGCGCGCCCACGAGGAGTACCCGGGGCTGCGTGCGCTGACCGTGGACGCCCTGCCGTACCACGAGGCCGGCGGTTCGGCGGCCCAGGAACTCGGCGCCTCCCTCGCCACCGGCGTGGCCTACCTGCGCGCGCTCACCGAGGCCGGGCTGCCGGTCGACGCGGCCTGCGGTCAGCTGGAGTTCCGCTACGCCGCCACCGCCGACCAGTTCCTGACGATCGCCAAGCTGCG
This sequence comes from Streptomyces sp. RLA123, assembly GCF_056270165.1. Taxonomy (NCBI): domain Bacteria; kingdom Bacillati; phylum Actinomycetota; class Actinomycetes; order Kitasatosporales; family Streptomycetaceae; genus Streptomyces; species Streptomyces sp. RLA123. The sequence goes on from NZ_JBWDOR010000003.1 coordinate 6,614,584, forward strand.
CGCCGCCCGCCGCCTGTGGTCGCGTGTCGCCGAGGTGTGCGGGGCGACCGCGACCGTCGCGGCGCAGCGCCAGCACGCCGTCACCTCGCCGGTGATGATGAGCCGTCGCGACCCTTGGGTGAACATGCTCCGCACCACCGTCGCGACGCTCGCCGCCGGTGTCGGCGGCGCGGACTCGGTCACGGTGCTGCCCTTCGACCACGCGCTCGGCCTGCCCGACGCCTTCGCCCGGCGTATCGCCCGCAACACCTCGACCATCCTGATGGAGGAGTCCCACCTGTCCCGGGTCGTCGATCCGGCCGGCGGCTCCTGGTACGTGGAGCGGCTCACCGCGGAACTCGCCGAGGCCGCCTGGTCGTGGTTCCAGGAACTGGAGCGCGCGGGTGGTCAGGCCGCGGCGCTGGCCTCCGGCATGGTCGGCGAGCGACTGGCCGCCACCTGGCAGGTGCGGGCCACGGCGCTGGCCAGGCGCCGCGAGCCCATCACGGGCGTCAGCGAGTTCCCGCTGCTCTCCGAGACACCGGTCGAGCGCGACCCGGCCCCCGGCGCCCCCTCCGGCGGCCTGCCGAGGGTCCGCCGCGACGAGGCGTACGAGGCGCTGCGCGCCCGCTCGGACGCACATCTGGCCGCCACCGGCGCCCGCCCGAAGGTGTTCCTCGCCGCACTCGGCCCCGCCGCCGCGCACACCGGCCGGGTCACCTTCGCCGCCAACCTCTTCCAGGCCGGGGGCATCGAACCCGTCCACGACCCGGCGCCCGCCGGCTGCAGCGACGCCGGCTCCGTCGCCGGGGCCTTCGCCCGCAGCGGCGCCCAGGCGGCGTGCCTGTGCTCCAGTGACGCGCTGTACGAGGAGCAGGCCGCCGCCGCGGCCGCCGCCCTCAAGGCCGCGGGCGCGAGCACGGTTTTCCTGGCCGGACGCCCGGGCCCGCAGGAGCAGGCCTTCACCCAGGCCGGCGTCGACGCGTTCGTCTTCGCGGGCGGCGACGCGGTCGCCGTCCTGACCTCGGTTCTCGACCGGATGGGAGTGGCGTGATGCGGATCCCGGACTTCTCCGAGATCGAGCTGGGACCGGGCACCGGCGGCGGTGCCACCGAGGACCGGTGGCGCGCGGCGGTCAAGGAGACCACCGGCCGCGCCGTCGAGGACCTGCTGTGGGAGACGCCCGAGGGCATCGGCGTCAAGCCGCTGTACACCGGCCGCGACCTGGAGGGCCTGGACTTCCTGGGTACCTACCCGGGCATCGCGCCGTACCTGCGCGGCCCGTACCCCACGATGTACGTCAACCAGCCCTGGACGATCCGCCAGTATGCGGGTTTCTCCACCGCCGAGGAGTCCAACGCGTTCTACCGGCGCAACCTCGCCGCGGGACAGAAGGGCCTGTCGGTCGCCTTCGACCTGCCGACCCACCGCGGCTACGACAGCGACCACCCACGCGTCACGGGCGACGTCGGCATGGCGGGCGTCGCCATCGACTCCATCTACGACATGCGGCAGCTCTTCGACGGCATCCCGCTGGACCGGATGACCGTCTCGATGACCATGAACGGCGCCGTCCTGCCGGTGCTCGCGCTCTACATCGTCGCCGCGGAGGAGCAGGGCGTACCGCCCGAGAAGCTGGCCGGGACCATTCAGAACGACATCCTCAAGGAGTTCATGGTCCGCAACACCTACATCTATCCGCCGAAGCCCTCGATGCGGATCATCTCCGACATCTTCGCGTACACCTCGCAGAAGATGCCGCGCTACAACTCGATCTCCATCTCCGGCTACCACATCCAGGAGGCCGGGGCCACGGCCGACCTGGAGCTGGCCTACACCCTCGCCGACGGCGTGGAGTACCTGCGGGCCGGTCTCGGCACGGGCCTGGACGTGGACGCCTTCGCGCCGCGCCTGTCGTTCTTCTGGGCGATCGGCATGAACTTCTTCATGGAGGTCGCCAAGCTGCGCGCGGCCCGCCTGCTGTGGGCCAAGCTGGTCAAGCAGTTCGAGCCCCGGAGCGTCAAATCGCTGTCCCTGCGCACCCATTCGCAGACCTCCGGCTGGTCGCTCACCGCGCAGGACGTCTTCAACAACGTCACGCGCACGTGCGTGGAGGCCATGGCCGCCACCCAGGGCCACACCCAGTCGCTGCACACCAACGCCCTCGACGAGGCGCTGGCGCTGCCCACCGACTTCTCCGCGCGCATCGCCCGCAACACCCAGCTCCTGCTCCAGCAGGAAGCGGGCACCAACCGGGCCATCGACCCGTGGGGCGGGTCGGCGTACGTGGAGAAGCTGACGTACGACCTGGCGCGCCGCGCCTGGCAGCACATCCAGGAGGTCGAGGCCGCGGGCGGCATGGCCCAGGCCATCGACGCGGGCATCCCCAAGATGCGCGTCGAGGAGGCCGCGGCCCGCACTCAGGCCCGCATCGACTCCGGCCGCCAGCCGGTGATCGGCGTCAACAAGTACCGGGTGGACAGCGACGAGAAGATCGAGGTCCTCAAGGTCGACAACTCCTCCGTGCGCACCCAGCAGATCGCCAAGCTGCGCCGGCTGCGCGAGGAGCGCGACGAGACCGCCTGCCAGGACGCGCTGAGCGCGCTGACCGCCGCCGCCGGCGGCAGCGGCAACCTGCTGGAGCTCGCGGTGAACGCCGCCCGCGCCAAGGCGACCGTCGGCGAGATCTCCGACGCCCTGGAGAAGGTGTACGGCCGGCACGCCGGGCAGATCCGTACGATCTCCGGTGTGTACCGCAACGAGGCAGGGGAGTCGCCGTCCGTGGACCGCACCCGCGCGCTGGTCGGCCGCTTCGAGGAGGCCGAGGGCCGCCGCCCGCGCATCCTCGTCGCCAAGATGGGCCAGGACGGCCACGACCGCGGCCAGAAGGTGATCGCCACCGCGTTCGCCGACCTGGGCTTCACCGTGGACGTCGGCCCGCTCTTCCAGACCCCGGCGGAGGTGGCCCGGCAGGCGGTGGAGGCCGATGTGCACATCGTCGGCGTCTCCTCGCTCGCGGCCGGACACCTCACCCTGGTTCCCGCGTTGCGCGAGGAACTGGCCGCCGAGGGGCGCGAGGACATCATGATCGTGGTCGGCGGTGTCATTCCGCCGCAGGACGTGCCCGAACTGCTGGAGGCCGGCGCGGCCGCCGTCTTCCCGCCCGGCACGGTCATCCCCGACTCCGCACACGACCTGGTCACGCGGCTCGCCGCCGCGCTCGGCCACGAACTGTGAGCCCATGCCCCAGCCAATCGATCCGGACGTCTACGTCAAAGGTGTCCTGGACGGCTCCCGGGCCTGGATCGCGCGCGCCATCACCTTGGTGGAGTCGACGCGGCCGGACCACCGGGAGCTCGCCCAGCGACTTCTGACCGAGCTGCTGCCGCACGCGGGCAAGGCCCGCAGGATCGGCATCAGCGGAGTCCCCGGGGTGGGCAAGTCCACCTTCATCGACGCCTTCGGCACGCTGCTCACCGGTCTCGGCCACCGGGTCGCGGTGCTCGCCGTCGACCCGTCGTCCACGCTGACCGGCGGCTCCATCCTCGGCGACAAGACCCGGATGGAACGGCTGTCGGTGGACCCCGCGGCCTTCGTGCGGCCGTCGCCGTCGGCCGGGACGCTCGGCGGCGTCGCCAAGGCGACCCGTGAGTCGATGGTCGTGGTGGAGGCCGCCGGCTACGACGCGGTCCTCGTCGAGACCGTCGGCGTCGGCCAGTCCGAGACCGCGGTCTCCGGCATGGTCGACTCCTTCCTGCTGCTCACACTGGCCCGCACGGGCGACCAGCTCCAGGGCATCAAGAAGGGCGTCCTGGAGCTCGCCGACGTCATCGCCGTCAACAAGGCCGACGGCCCGCACGAGCGCGACGCGCGAGCCGCCGCCCGCGAACTGTCCGGCGCCCTGCGGCTGATGCAGTCCGTCGATGCCGCCTGGACCCCCCCGGTACTCACCTGCAGCGCCCGCGAGGACACCGGCCTCGACGTGGTCTGGGAACGGCTCGAGCAGCACCGGGCGCTCCTCGACTCCGACGGCCGGCTGGAGGCCAAGCGCCGTGACCAGCAGATGGAGTGGGCCTGGAGCATGGTCCGCGACGAACTGCTCGGCCGGCTGCGGGACCACCCCGGAGTCCGCCGCCTGGCGCCCGAGATCGAACGCCAGGTCCGCGACGGCACGTTGACGGCCACCTCGGCGGCCGGACGCATCCTCGACGCCTTCTCCGGCTGACGCACGGCCCCGGGGTCAGGCCGCCTTCGCCTGGCTCCGGGGCACCGCGCAGCGCCCCGTCGCCCACAGCGCGCCCGGCATGTTGCAGTCCGGGCCGACGCGATGCCGGTCGATCCAGGCGAACAGCCGCCGGGCCTCCGCCATGTGCGGATCGCACGCGAACGACCCGTGTCCTGGCCGCCATTGGACATGCCACACGGCCGGGCCGCCGCAGGGCCGCGTGGCCCCTGTCTCCAGGCGCCCGCACGGAGTCGTTCCGTCGATGGGGATCGGGGTCAGTCGTGGGGTGATCGGATGCTCTGCCACGGGGCTCGGCTCCCTTGTCGCAGGATGCAACGACACATGCGTACCTCTGCGGGTACGGGCGTATTCGCGCCCTCCACAGGGGTGTGCCCGCTCAAGGGTGCCCCCGACGCGCGTTCGGAGGTCAGGAGTTGGTAACCGCCGGGCCCGCCGGGCCCGCCGGGCCCGCCGGGCCCGGCGGGCCCGGTGCTACCGCCGGGCGCGGCGGCGTTCGCGGGAGGCCCGCAGGTTCACGGTGTTGCCGCAGGTGCGGGCGTTGTGCCAGACGGCGCTGCTGTTGCGCGAGTGGTCGTAGAAGGCGACGGCGCAGCGGTCGTAACCGCAGATCTTCAGACGGTGCCATGTGCCGAGCGTCTGGGAGATGAGGCATTCCGCCAGCACCGCGCTGGTGACGCGGCGGGCGCCGTCGCCCTGGGGCTCCACGGTGACGGTGGAATCCGCGGCCAGCCGGAGCGTCACCGGTTCCGCGGCCAGCAGGGTGTCTCCCGCCGCGCCGGGCGATCCGCTGCCGCCGCGGACGGCCAGCGCCTGCCGCAGCCGCGTGCGCAGCCGCTTGAGCTCGTCCAGGTCGCGGTCGATCAGTGCCACGCGGCCACGCCCGCGGCCCGGGGCCGCCGCCCACTCGTCCATGACGCCGTCGAGCCAGCCTTGCGCCGAGGCCACGGTGTCCAGCAGGTCCGGCTGCCGGGGCCGGCCGGCGGGCGAGGTGTTCAGCAGTTCCTGCACCAGGACGAGCCCGCCCGGTGCCGACTGCACCTCGAAGCGCTCACTCGCCGACCACGACATGTCACCACCGTACCCGTTCTTCCCCTGTGTGACAGAAGTGAGTGAACTACGCCCCTGGCAGTCGCGGCGGCCTCAGGCCAGATGGTCGCGGAACCAGGCCCTGGCGGCGCCGCTCGCCTCCGCGAACCGGGTGACGTAAGGATCGAAGTGGCCGCCGGAGATCGTCACGAGCTTCTTCGGCTCCAGGGCCCGCTCGTAGGCGGCGAGCGCCAGATCGGTCACGGTGACGGTGTCGCTCAGCGCGACCACCATCAGCAGCGGCGTCGGCGAGACGCGGGGGACCCACGCCCCGGGTTCGTACATGCGTGAGGCGCGTCCCGAGCGGACGGTCGCCTCATTGGTCCAGATCCCCTCGGGCAGGGGCTGGAGGTAGAAGTCGATCGCTTCCTGCGTGCGGTACGAGGCGGGAACGGCGGGGTCGTCGCTCACGATCGCCGTCCGCCGGGGCGGCTCCCCGCGGAACCGCGCGCGTTCGTCCTCGGTGAACGAGTCCTCGAGTGCGGTGACCGCCTCCGGGGCAACGCGGCGCAGTCCCTGCTCGTAGCCGCTGATGGTCGGTACCTGGGACACGACGCAGCGCAGCCGGCGGTCGGTCGCCCCCAGGACGATGGCGTGCCCGCCGGCGTAGCTGGTGCCCCACAGGCCGATGCGCAGCGGATCGACCTCGGGCAGGCTTTCGAGGAACGAGATCGCGCGCCGCCAGTCGGCGATCTGGCGCCAGGGGTCGATGTCATGACGGGGCTCGCCTTCGCTCGCGCCGAAGCCGCGGTGGTCGTGCAGGAGGACGGCGAAACCGTCGTCCGCGAAGGCCCGGGCGAACGGTTCGAGGCCGTGGCCCCTGGTGCCCGCGTAGCCGTGCGCCATCGTGATGGCCGGGTGGGGGCCGGGCCCGTCGGGCACGAACAGCCATCCGCGCAGCAGCACGCCGCCCTCGGCCTCGAACTCGACATCCTGGCGTTCCAGCATTCGAAGAACCTCCTTTTGTGCGTTCCGGGTGTTCCGGTTCGTGGAAGCGGGGCCAGAGGGGGAACGCCGTCCGCGGAGATCGATGCGGATCAGGAGCAGCGGAGTCGATGATCACCGTGGCCTCCCTGGGACGCCTTGGTGTTCGCTCTCCCGTGGTCCGAAAAACCTGCCGTTGACATGAGCGTAAATTCATCGACTACGTCAGGCAAGGGGGAATCGCCCTCTTTGGGTGCGCTCCGCGTCACTCCCGCTGTCGGCCTCAGCCCGCGTAGGCCGTCGGGGGAACCCCCACGGTCGCCGTGAAGTCCCGGACCAGATGGGCCTGGTCGCTGTAGCCGAGTTCGGCCGCCAGCCCCGCCCAGTCGACGGCTTCCGCGGACTCGGCGCGCTCCAGGGCCTCGTGGATGCGGTAGCGGAGGATGACCCACTTGGGACTGACGCCGACGTAGGCGGCGAACAGGCGTTGCAGCGAGCGCATCGACAGCCCCTCGGCGCGCGCGAACTCGGCCACGCGCAGGATGCCGCGGTCGCGCCGGATCCGCTCGGCGAGCGCCATCGCCAGGCCGGCCTGGGGATCGGGAGCGGGAGCGAGCGACAGCAGGAAGGCGTCCAGGGCGGCGACCCGGTCGTCCTCCTCGTCCGGTCCGAGCACGGCGCCCGGCGTACCGGCGAGACCGGGCAGCGCCTCGTCCAGCGGGACCCGGCGTCCGGTCCAGTGGGAAACTGCCGCCGCGGGTGCGAAGGGCCGGAACCCGCCCGGGCGGAACTGCGCGCCGCACACCCGGCCGGCCCCCTCCAGCTTCTGCGTGAACAGCTCGAGTCCGACGCCGGCGACCTCTCCGAGGTCCGGCGTGCCGGCGAAGCGCTGGAAGACGACGTTGACGCACGGGTGCGGCACGACGTGCGAGGCGTACGGCTCGGTCAGGTCCCAGTCGATCAGCCAGTAGTGCTCCAGGTACGGCCGCAGCGCCGGCGCGGGGGCCCGCCGCCGGAACCGCACGCGTGCGAAGAGTCCCGGGGCGCCGACGATGCCCCGGGTGTCGCGCCGCGGTGTGTCCTGACCGGCCATGAGGGCGATGGTACGGCGGCAGGGTGTCGCATATCTTCAGGCAGTGCGCCCGCGGCCCGCCGGGGCCTCGCGTCATGACGGACACGATCGGTGAACTGCCGGGAGCCGTCCGCGACCGGGCCCTGCCCGTGGTGACAGAAGTGCCGGACGACCGGCCGGCGGCGCCGACGCCGTGCGCGGAGTGCGACGTGCGACGTGCGGGAGCTGCTGAACCACCTCTTCCACGCCCGACCGCCTCGCCGCCCTCGCCGCCCTCGGCGACGGATGGCGCGACCGCTTCGCGGAGGACACCGCGCCGCTGGCGGAGGCGTGGGCCGTGCCCGGCGCCGGCGAGGGCGTGGCCGGCTCGATGAACCTCCCGGCGCGCACCCTCGGCGGCATGGTGCTGCTCGACCTCACCGTCCTCGCCTGGGATCTGGCACGCTCCACGGACCGCGCGTTCGCGCCCGGGGAGTACGCGGTGCGGGTGCCGGCGGCCCTGGTCGACGAGATGGGTCCGACGGCGCGCCATGAAGGTCTTCGGCGAGCCGGTGCCCTTGCCGCCGGGGACTTCCCGCATCGGAAGGCTGCTCGCCGCGACGGGCCGCGACCCGCGATGGACCCCGCCTCGGCCCGCCTGCACCCCGAACCGCGTGCCGGCGGGCGCGCGTCCGCCTCAGCGCGGGCTGCGGGGAAGCACCAGGGCCGAGTCCGTGTGGAGCGTGATGCGCACCGGTACGGGACGGACGGCCTCGAGCGAGGACGCGCCGACGCCGGGATGGCGGGCGAACCGCGGGTGGGCACCCCCGCTGATCTGCCAGCGGACGCGGTGGCCGGCCGCGAAGCGGTGGGCCGCGCGGCTCATCGGCACGGTGACCTCCGACGGCTTCCCGCCCTCGGTCGTGAGCCGGGCCAGTCCGTCGCAGACGTTGGTGGAACGCCCCTGCGGGTCCACGTCGCACAGTCGCGTGAAGATGTCGGCGTGCCCGGTGTCCGTGGAGACGCTCAGCCGCGCGTACACCGGGCCGACGATGTCCATGGCCTCGGCCAGCGGCGGCCCGGTGAACGTCAGGACGTCCTCCCGGGCCTCCAGCGCGCCGTTGTCGCGAGGTCCGGCGGCGCCGGACAGCAAAGGGCCCCCGACGGACGGGGTGGGGTCGGCCGGGTCGTACCGGAACGACGCCAACGGCACGGCGTCGGAGGGCGCCTCCAGCGCGAGAGACCCGTCGGGGGAGGGGAACCACGACGTCGCGTCGGCCGGCGGCGGCCAGTCCTCGAGGTCCCGCCACGCGTCCTCGCCACCGACGTGCACGCGCACCGAGGCGGCCCGCAGGCCGGAGTCGTCGTCGCCCAGGTGCGCGCGAAGCCACGCGAGGCTCTCCGCGAACACCTCCGGCCATCCTTGCCGGAGCGCGGAGGCATGGGTCCACGGGCCGACGAGCAGGGCGGTCTCGCATCCGGCTCGGCGCAGCCGTTCGTACTGCTCGAAGGTCTGGTCGGCGAGCACGTCGTGCCAGCCGGTGATGAGGCACGTGGGGACGCGCAGTCGCTCCGCGGCCCCCGCGGCGGAGGCGCCGTGCCAGAACGGGTCGTCGGCGTCGGGGTGCGTCATCACGCCGTCCAGCCAGGGCACTTCGTCCCCGAGGGCGGAGAGGTACGCCTCGCGCAGCGGCCACCCGGTGGTGACCCGGTCCAGCCGTCGCCGAAGACGCAGCGTCGCCCTCAGGAACGGGACCACCCCGCGGTGCTGGTGCGTCATGCCGACGCCGACGGCGAGGGCGTTCTCCAGCAGGGGCGTGCCGCCCGCGTGGAACAGGGCGTGGGGGTCGTGCAGACCGACCTGCACCACCATGGCGCGGAGCTCGGGCGGTGGGTCCAGCGCGAGCGCCCACTGCACATAGCCCAGGTAGCTGGGGCCCACGGTGCCCAGGGTTCCGGTGAACCAGGGCTGCTCGCGGAGCCAGGCCACGGTGGCCAGGCCGTCGGCGGCCTCGTTGCGCCACAGATCGAACTCGCCGCCTGAGCCGCCGGTGCCGCGGCAGCTCTGCACGATCACATGGAAGCCCTGCTCGGCGAAGAGCATGCCGTACATGGGCGACCAGGGCAGGCCCCTGCCGTACGGCGAACGCACGAGCAGGGTGGGGAAGTCGCCCTCCGCGAGCGGGAACCAGTGGTCGCTGATCAGCGGACTGCCCTCGGCGGCCGGCACCACCAGCCCCGGTTCCCAGCCGGCGCGGTGCCTTCGGGCCGGAAGGCCGCGCCATGTGGCCCTCAGCAGCCGGGCGGACAGCGGCGGCCTCCCGGCGGGCGCGGTCCGGGCCGACCGCGGTGCGGCGTCGCGTGTCGCAGATGTCATCGAGGTCCCCTCCTCTATTCTCGTACGACGTACGAGAATAGAGGTGCTTGAATGGCTCCCGCAAGACGGCGGCGCGGCGGGCAGGGGAGGTGGGCACGGGTGATCCCTGACGGGTCCGGCGCCTCGGGGGTCGACCCCGCGGAACTGTGGCTGGGTCACGACCGGCCCCGCAGAGGGCGCAAGCCCGCGTTCAGCCGTGCGGCGATCACGGCGGCCGCCGTCGAACTGGCGGATGCCGAGGGCCTGGACGCGGTCACCATGCGCCGGGTGGCCGCGAAGGTGGGCGCCGGCGTCATGTCGCTCTACAGCTACGCCCCCGACAAGGAGACGCTGCTGGAGCTGATGGTGGACCACGTCAGCGGCGAACTCCCGTTGGACGCCCCCTTGACCGGCGACTGGCGTGCGGACGTGAAGGCCATGGCCCGGCTTCAGCGCGCTCTCATGCTCCGGCACCCGTGGCTGCCCTCCGCCCTGTCCTCCCGCCGGACGCCCGGTCCCCGCGCGCTGGCCTTCGTGGAACGGGCGCTGGCTGCCCTCCGGCCCGCCCGGCTGGACGGCGCGGCGAGGCTCGAAGTCTTCGCCCAGGTCACGGCGTTCGTCGCCGGGCATGTCGCCTTCGAGATCACGCAGAGCGCGGCCGCGCGGTCGTCCGCGCGGGCCGCGGCCGAGGCCCGCTACCTCGCGGCCGTCGCCGCGGACGGCCGGCATCCCGAGCTCGCCGAGGCCCTTGCCGCGCCGGGGCGCCCGCTCACCGCCGATGCGACGTTCACACGGTTCCTGAACCGCCTGATCGACGGCCTCGACGCCGGCTGATCCGTACCGGCCCCCGCGCACGATCCCGCGCGACGGGCGTGGGCGCCCGCTCTTATGCAACTAGTTGCACAAGTGTCTCCGGGCGGTCTACAAAGGACTGACGACAAGCCGCCGCACCGACGCCCGAGGAGACCCCGATGAGTCGCTACCCGCACCTGCTGCGCCCGCTCGATCTGGGATTCCTCACGCTCCCCAACCGTGTCCTCATGGGCTCGATGCACGTGGGACTGGAGGAGGCCGAGCGCGGCTTCGAGCGCATGGCCGCCTTCTACGCCGAGCGGGCCCGGGGCGGCGTCGGGCTGATCGTCACCGGGGGCATCGCCCCCAACGACCGCGGGCGCCCCTACCCGGGCGGCGCCCGGATGACCACCGAGGAGGAGGCCGGGCAGCACGCCGTCGTCACTCGGGCCGTGCACCACGAGGGCGGCCGCATCGCGATGCAGATCCTGCACTTCGGCCGGTACGCGTACCACCCCGAACTGGTAGCCCCGAGTGCGCTCCAGGCGCCGATCAGCCTCTACGTCCCGCACGCCCTCACCGGCGACGAGGTCGAGGAGACGATCGAGGACTTCGTACGGGCCGCCGAACTCGCCCGCACCGCCGGCTACGACGGCGTCGAGATCATGGGGTCCGAGGGCTACCTGATCAACGAGTTCGTCGCGCCCGCCACCAACCACCGCGAGGACCGCTGGGGCGGGTCGTTCGAGAACCGCACCCGTTTCCCGCTGGAGATCGTCCGCCGCACCCGCGAACGGCTCGGCACGGACTTCGTGATCATCTACCGCCTGTCGATGCTCGACCTGGTCCCCGGAGGTTCGTCCCTGGAGGAGGTTGTCGCCCTCGCCAAGGAGATCGAGGCGGCCGGCGCCACGATCATCAACACCGGCATCGGCTGGCACGAGGCCCGCATCCCCACCATCGCCACCTCCGTGCCGCGCGGCGCGTACACCTGGGTGACGAAGCGGCTCATGGGCGCGGTCTCGGTACCTCTGGTGACCGGCAACCGTGTCAACACCCCCGACGTCGCCGAGCGGTTGCTCGCCGACGGGCACGCCGACATGGTCTCCCTGGCCCGCCCGATGCTGGCCGACCCCGAGTTCGTCGCCAAGGCGGAACAGGGCCGCGCCGAGGCCATCAACACCTGTATCGGCTGCAATCAGGCCTGCCTCGACCACACCTTCAGCGGCCGGCTGACCTCCTGCCTGGTCAACCCGCGAGCCTGCCACGAGACCGAACTCGTCCTCATGCCCACCCGGTTGCGCAAGCGCGTCGCCGTCGTCGGCGCCGGTCCCGCCGGACTGGCCTGCGCGGTCACCGCGGCGGAACGCGGCCACGCCGTCACGCTCTTCGACGCCGCCGACCGGATCGGCGGGCAGCTCAACATGGCCCGCAAGGTCCCCGGCAAGGAGGAGTTCGACGAGACGCTGCGCTACTTCCGCACCCGGCTGACCGAGGAGGGCGTGGAGCTGCGGCTGAACACCTTTGTCACGCCCGAGGCGCTGGCCGCGCAGGACCCCGGCTTCGACGAGGTCGTCCTCGCCACCGGCGTCGCGCCGCGCACGCCGGAGATCGACGGCGTCGACCACCCCAGCGTGCTCAGCTACCTCGACGTCCTGCGCGACGACGCCCCGGTGGGCGAGCGGGTCGCGATCGTCGGCGCGGGCGGGATCGGCTTCGACGTGGCCGAGTTCCTCACCGACGGCGGCGCGGGCGCGAGCCGTGACCCGGAGACGTACTTCCGGCAATGGGGAGTCGACACCGGCTACGCGAACCGGGGCGGGCTGCGGACCCCCGAGCGGCCGGCGCCGCCGCGTACCGTGCACCTGCTGCAGCGCAAGGCCACCAAGGTCGGTGCGGGCCTGGGCAAGACCACCGGGTGGATCCACCGCACCGAGCTCAAGCACCGGGGCGTCACCATGGTCGCGGGCGCCGCGTACGACCGGATCGACGACGCCGGGCTGCACGTCACCGTCGACGGCGAGAGCCGCACGCTCCCGGTCGACACCGTGGTCCTGTGCGCCGGGCAGGAACCGCGCCGCGACCTGTACGACGCCCTGTGCGCTGCCGGGTACGAGGTCCACCTCATCGGGGGCGCCGACGTGGCCGCCGAACTCGACGCCAAGCGGGCCGTCCGCCAGGGCACCGAACTGGCCGCGGCGCTGTGACCGCGCCCCGTCCGTAGGATGCGGGCATGTCCCTCCCGCACGCCATCCTCACCGCCCTCCTGGAGAAGCCGTCCTCGGGGCTGGAGCTGGCGCGCCGCTTCGACCGCTCCATCCGCTACTTCTGGTCCGCGACGCACCAGCAGATCTACCGCGAACTCGGGCGGCTGGAGGAGGCCGGCCTGATCCGCGCCCTGCCCGCGGAGCAACCCGCCCGCGGGCAGAAGAAGGAGTACGAGGTGCTGCCCGGCGGCCGGGCGGAACTGGCGGGCTGGGTCGCCGCGGGCGAGGACCCCCGGCCCATCCGCGACCCGCTGCTGCTGCGCATGCGTGCGGCGGCGGTGGTCGGGGGCCGCGGCCTCACCGCGGAACTGCGCAGGCACCTGACGCTGCACGAGGCCCAGTTGGCCGAGTACACGGACATCGAGCGGCGCGACTTCCCGCCCGGTCGCGTGGCCGACGAGGACCGGCTGCGGCATCTCGTGCTGCGCGCCGGCATCGAGCTGGAGTCGTTCTGGACGCAGTGGCTCCGCGAGGCGCTGGCCGAGGTCGGGACCATGGACCCGGCTTGACCCGACCGGGCTGACCGGGCTGACTGGGCTGTCCGGGCCCGGGCGGTCGGCTCGTCGGCCTCGAAGTCACCGGGCTGTTCGGGAAGGCGCTCGCCCGAAGCGCGACCTCGGGCCCGCGCACCCGCCGTCACGTCCGCGGCCTGCCGGGCGGTGTCCCCTCGCCGGATCGCCGGGCGGCGGCCGTGCGGATCGCCTCGTGATCGGGTCCGAGCCTCAGGGCCGGCCCGTGCGGCGTACCGTCAGCAGTGCCGCGTCGTCCCCCAGCCCGCCGCCGGTCCACGCGTGCAGGTCGAGCAGGACCTTGTCGAGCAGCGCTTCCGGGTCCTGCTCGGTGATGTCCGCGACCCGTTCGGCCAGCGGGTGGAAGCGGCCGCGCCGGTCGCGCGCCTCGGAGACACCGTCGGTGTGGAAGAGCAGCAGGTCGCCCCGGCGGTAGGGCACCGACTGCGGTCGGTAGCGGCCGCCGGTGAGCGCCAGGAGCCCGAGCGGCGGCGCGTACCCCTCGGGTGTCACCTCCGACACGGCGCCGTCGTGGCACAGCAGCGGCGGAGGGTGGCCGCAGTTGACCAGGACGGCCGCGTCGGCGGCGGGGGGCGCGGTCAGCAGTACGGCGGTGACGAACTCCTCTCCTCCGCCGCGGCGTACCAGCGCGCCGTCCAGCCGGGCCGCCACCGCGTCGAGGCCGGGCTCCGCGCGGGCGGCGTCCCGAAAGACCCCGAGCACGTCGGCGGCGGTCTTGACGGCCTCCAGGCCCTTGCCGCGTACGTCGCCCAGCAGGACCCGCACGCCGAAGTCGGTCTCCACGACCTTGTACAGATCCCCGCCGATCCGTGCCTCGGCCTCCGCCGCCACGTAGCGCACGGCCACCTGGAGCCCGCCCACCCGGGGCGGCGGCGGGCGCAGCAGCGCTCCCTGGGCGGCCTCGGCGACACCCCGGACCTGGGCCAGCTCCCGTTCCCTGGCCGTGACGAGGACGACGGCTCCGGTGATGGTGAACGTCACGGCCAGGACGGAGACCGCGGAGGTGACGTGCACCAGGGCGGGGACCCCGCTGTTGGCCGCGGCCAGGAGGAAGACCAGGCCGATCGCCAGGACGCCCGCCAGCAGCGGTACGCGGGCCCGGCGGGCCCTGACCCCCGCCGGCACCGGCAGCGCCGCCAGTACCGGCGCGAGGGTCGTCTCCGGGCCGCTGGCGACGTCGAGGCGACGCACGCCGCGATGAGCGCGTAGGAGGCGGCCAGGAACCACCGGGCCCACCGGGGCAGCGGGAGGGGGCGGGGCGCTGGTGGCCGGGGCCGCGTGCCATGGGTGTCAGCCCTCCTGTCACCGCCGCCGGCGGGTGCCGGCGGCGCCTCCTTTCATTTTTGCCGCACCGGGCCGGGAGTGCGGGAATGAGCGGGGGGTGCCCCGCGTTGAGGGGTACATCCGATGGAAATGAAAACCATTGCGATGACAGAAAGGACCCGCTCATGGCCCGCAGCGAGCAGCGCCCGGTGATCAGGCTCCGGTCGACCGCCGGCACCGGCACCACGTACGTGACCCGGAAGAACCGGCGCAACGACCCGGACCGCATGGTCCTCAGCAAGTACGACCCGGCCGTCGGCCGCCACGTGCCGTTCCGCGAGGAGCGCTGAACCGGCGCCGTTCGTAGCCGTCCGTCCCACCGCACCGACTGGAGGAGCGTCATGCAGCACGCGATCCACCCCGCCTACCGCCCGGTCGTCTTCCGCGACCGCGGCGCGGACCAGGCCTTCCTCACCCGGTCCACGCTGACCAGCGACCGGACCGTCGTCTGGGAGGACGGCAACACCTACCCCGTGTTCGACGTGGAGATCTCCTCGGCGAGCCACCCGTTCTACACCGGCAACGCCCGCGTCATGGACACCGCCGGCCGCGTCGAGCGCTTCGAGCGCCGCTACGGACGCGCCGCCGCGCGCGGCTGACGCAGAGGATCGGGGCAAGGAAAGCACGGAGCACGGACGGCCGCCGCGGCACACACCGCGGCGGCCGTCGCCGTGCCCGGGGCACTTTGGGGATTCAGGTCTTGCGGAAGGTGTACGCCTCCTGGGCCGCCGCCACCACGGCCTCCAGGTCCGCACCCGCCGAGGCCGTGACCACCGCGGCCACCGCGCCCTCCACGAAGGGCGCGTCCACCAGGCGGGTGTTCGGCGGCAGCTCGTCCTCGTCCGCCAGCAGGGTCTTGACCGTCAGCACGGCGCTCCCCAGGTCGGCGATGACGGCCACGCCCTCGCCGCGGTCGACAGAGTGCGCCGCCGCGGTGATCTTCTCCGCGTCGGTGCCGAGCCCGCCGTCGGGGGTGCCGCCCGCGGCGGCCACCGGCACCTTCGCACCGCCGCCGTTCAGTCCGGTCGCCATGTGCGCGACCGACTGTGCGACGGTCGCACTGTGTGACACCAGCACCACGCCCACGGTCATTCCGCGTCCTCCCGCGACGTCATGGCCAGCACGCCGAGCAGCAGCGCCGAGGACGTCGCCCCCGGGTCCTGGTGACCCACGCTGCGCTCGCCGAGGTAGCTCGCCCGACCCTTGTGCGCCACCAGAGGCGTGGTGGCGACGGCGCCCTCCTCGGCGGCCATGGCGGCCGCCGACAGCGCCTCGGCCAGGCCTGCGCCCTTGTCGAGCGCGAAGGACAGCGCCTCGACGGCCGGGGCCAGCGCGTCCACCATCGTCTTGTCGCCCGGCGCGGCCCCGCCCAGCGTCGCGACCGCGTCGACCCCGGCCCGCAACGCCTCGGCGAACTGCTCGGGGGTGACGTGCTCGGCGTCCCCGAGCGCCTTGCCGGCCTTGCGCAGGAGGGTGCCGTAGAGCGGACCCGACGCGCCGCCGACCGTGCTGATCAGTTGCCGGCCGACCAGCACCAGGACACCGCCGGGGGTGTCCGGTGGCTCCTTCTCGACGGCCGTGCGCGCCGCGATGAAGCCGCGCCGCATGTTGGCGCCGTGGTCGGCGTCACCGATGGGGGAGTCGAGCTCGGTCAGCCGCTCGGCCTCCCGCTCGATCACCGAGGCCGCTGAGGCGAGCCAGCGGCGTACGAAAGCCGCGTCGATCGCCGCCGGTCCCGTGGACGGTCCCTCGCTCATCTGTCGTGCTCCTCCTGCTTCTCAGGCGCCCCAGCGCAGGCCCGGTGTGCTCACCGGCGCGTCCCACAGGCGCAGCAGCTCGTCGTCCACCTGGCACAGCGTCACCGAGGCGCCCGCCGCGTCCAGCGACGTGACGTAGTTGCCGACCAGCGTGCGGGCCACCGCGACGTTGCGGGCCGCCAGCACCCGGTGCACCTCGGCGTTGAATCCGTACAGCTCCAGCAGCGGCGTCGCGCCCATGCCGTTGACCAGCAGCAGCACCGGCCCGCTCGGGCGCAGGTCGTCCAGGATCGCGTCGACCGCGAACTCCGCGATCTCGCCGGAGGTCATCATCGCCCGCCGCTCCCGGCCGGGTTCCCCGTGGATGCCGATGCCGAGTTCCAGCTCCCCGGCGGGCAGATCGAACGTGGGGCTGCCCTTGGCGGGCGTGCTGACCGCGGTCAGCGCCACTCCGAAGCTCCGGGTCATCTCGTTCACCTGCCGTGCGACGGACTCCACGCGCTCCAGCGGCGCGCCCTCCTCGGCCAGCGCCCCGGCGATCTTCTCCACGAACAGCGTGCCGCCCGTGCCGCGGCGTCCGGCCGTGTAGAGGCTGTCGGTCACCGCCACATCGTCGTTGACCAGCACCTTGGCGACCTGGATGCCCTCGTCCTCGGCCAGTTCCGCGGCCATGTCGAAGTTCAGCACGTCACCCGTGTAGTTCTTCACGATGAACAGTACGCCCGCGCCGCTGTCGACGGCCGCCGCCGCCCGCACCATCTGGTCGGGCACCGGTGAGGTGAAGACCTCCCCGGGACAGGCCCCGTCCAGCATCCCGTGTCCCACGAAGCCCACGTGCAGCGGTTCGTGCCCGGCCCCGCCGCCGGACACCAGGGCGACCTTCCCGGCGACCGGCGCGTCCCTGCGGATGACCACCCTGTTGTCGACGTCGACCGTCAACTCCGGATGCGCGGCGGCCACTCCCCGCAGCGCATCGGCCACCACGGTCTCGGGGACATTGATCAGCATCTTCATGGGGGACCCTCCGTCTGAGGTTGCTCTGACAAGCGTACGAACTTGCCGCACCATGAGCAGGCGTATCGGTGTGCCCGCTGTGGCCCCTTCCGGCTTCCGTGACTCCGGTGCCCGTTCGGCGACAGCCTGCCGGAAGGACCCGGGCCCCCACCCGCCTCGACGGAATCACCTTCCGCAGCCGGGTGATTACTCCCCGTGCGACCGTCGTCGGCCCTCTCGCGAGGCCGGGGCGCGGGCTGCCTGCGGCGCGTGGCAGGCGCCGGGGTAGGCCAGGCCCATGCCGAGGCACAGCAGCAGCGGGACGACCCGATGGCCCACCAGCAGGCGGGCGGTGCGCTTGTGGCGCATGAGGGCAACTTCCCTCGCGGTCGGAGGTAGGTGTTCGCTCACCGGCCGGACGGCCCGGCCGGTGATTGTCCGTTCGCGGTCGATCACTGCGGGGTGGCCGCCCTCTGCGGGGCGGTACCCGTCAGTCCTCGCGCCGTCGGAATGTCCCGGACGGCCTCGGCGCTACGAACTTTTGCTGTGGGATCCGGGTGGAGGACGTTGGGGAACCGTCGCGCGACCTGGACTCGGCGGTGCACCTGGTCGACGCACGGCTCGCCACGGGGGCCGAGCGCGGCCGACGGCGTGGACGAGGGGCGCTGCGCGGCACGTACACCGGGCACGCCCGGGCTCATCCGGCCGGGCGACATCCCGCGGGCCCGGCCACTGGGCGCCGGGCCCGCGGCAGCCGCCGTGGAGGCAACCGCGGCCGAACTGCTGCTCGCCCTGTGCGGAGCGGCAGCCGTCGTCGACCGGCGTCGTCATGCCAGTTGACGACGCACGAGTTCGTGGAGGCGGCCCTCGGGGTTCGCCAAGAGGTCCGCGGGGCGGCCCTGTTCGACGACGCGGCCGTCGGACATGACGACGACGCGGTCGGCGTCCATGACCGTGGTGAGGCGGTGCGCGATGACGACACGGCTGGCGCGCAGGGCGCGGGTGCTCTCGATGACGACGCGCTGGGTCTCGTTGTCGAGCGCGCTGGTGGCCTCGTCGAAGAAGAGGATGCGCGGACGGCGGACGAGGGCCTGGGCGATCATGAGGCGCTGTCGCTGGCCGCCGGAGACGGTGGCGCCGCCCGAGATCATGGTGTGCAGGCCCATCGGCATCCGCTTGATGTCCTCCGCGAGACCGGCCATCGCCGCCGCCTCCCACGCCTCCTCCTGCGTGAAGGTCTCGGCGCCGCAGATGCAGTCCAGGATGGAGCCGGTGAGGGGCTGGGCGTTCTGGAGGACGACGCCGCACTGCCGGCGGACCGCGGCCTGGTCGAGGGCGGCGAGGTCCTGGCCGTCGTACAGCACGCTGCCCGCGACGGGCCGGTCGAAGCCGATGAGCAGGCGCAGCAGGGTGGACTTGCCACAGCCGCTGGGGCCGACGACGGCCACGAACTCGCCGGGCCGCACGTCCAGCGACACGTCGTCCAGGACCAGCGGGCCGTCCTCGGAGTAGCGGAAGGAGAGCTTGCGGGCCTCGATCGCCCCGGACAGCTCGCCGGGCTGGGTGCTGGCGCCGCGCACCTCGGGGGCCTGGTCGAGCACCGGCTTGATGTGCTCGTACATCGGCAGCGCGGCGGCGGCCGACACCAGCGCCCCGGTGAGCTGGGTGACCGCGGTGAGCAGCATCGTCACCGAGGTGCTGAAGGTGAGGAAGCCGCTCGCGGACAGCGAGCCGCGGGCCGGTCCCGCCAGCAGTACGAACAGCAGCAGCGAGCACAGCGGGAGGTAGACGGCGTTGAGCACGCCCGTGAGGTTCTTGATCCGCCCGGTGCGCTGCTGGAGGTCCCGGCTGCGCGCGAACTCGCGGGCCCAGGCCGCGTAGGCGAAGCTCTCGGCGGCCGCGACGCGCAGCTTGGGCAGCCCGCGCAGGGTCTGGAACGCCTGGTTGTTGAGCCTGTTGCCGAGTTCCACCAGCTGCCGTTGCCAGCGCAGTTGCCACAGTCCGAGGCCGAGGAAGACGGCGCCGATCACGATCAGCATGCCGATCGCGACAAGGGCCAGCGGGACGCTGTAGACCAGCAGCAGCACGAGGTTCATCGCGCCGACCGTGCCGGACTGGACGGCGACCGGGCCGACGCCGGCGAGGACGCGGCGGATGGCGCTCACGCCCATCGCGGCGCTCGCCAGTTCGCCGGTGGAGCGCTCGGCGAAGAAGGACGTCGGCAGCCGCAGCAGCCGGTCCCAGATCGCGGGCTGCAAGGTGGCCTCGATGCGGCCCTCCACCCGCAGCAGGGTGAGGTTCTGCAGCAGCATGAAGGCAGCCGAGACCACGCTGCTGACGATGATCGCGCAGGAGACCTGCACGATCAGCCCGGTCTCCGCGCCGGGCACGTAACGGCCGAGCACCTGCCCGGTGGCGATCGGCACCAGCGCGCCGAGCAGCACGGTGATCAGCCCGCTGATGATGAGTGCGCGCAGGTCGGAGCCGGTGCCGCGCATGCTGAAGCGCAGCAACCGCCAAGGGCGCAGTGGCTGTTCTGGCAGCGGCCGGTAGAACATCACCGCCTGCCGGGCGAACTCCGCTGCGTTGCCGGAAGTGACGCGGATGCGGCTGCCACTGGCGGGGTTGACCGCGTCGTAGCCGCCCCGCCGCCACAGCAGCGCGACCGGCATCCCCGACGCGGCCCGCCGGGCGACCAGGGGGCCGGCGTTCTCCCGCCACCAGCGGCCGTCGAGCCGTACCGGGCGGGTGCGGACCCGCGACCCGACCGCGATGCGTTCGACCGGGTCGACGCGGTCGCTGACCGCGCCGCTCGTGGAGGAGGAGGCGAGTGTGATCCCGGCGGCGCGCGCGACCACCCGGCAGACGGCCCAGGTCGCGTCGTCCGAGGCCGCCGGCGCGCGCGACGGCGCCTTCCGGGAACGGGCGATGGACGCCAGAAGCGCCTGGTCGGCCTGCTCGCGGACGGCCTCGCCGGCCCGGATGCCGGCGGCGGTGCGGTCCTCGTGGGCCTGCTCCAGCCGCTCGATCCAGCGGTCCAGCGTCGACAGCAGGCGGTACTGCTGGTTGACCATGCCCTGCCACATCGCGCCGTCGAGCAGCAGGTCGCCCGCGGCGTCGGTGCTGTAGGCGGCGCCGTACTGCACGCTGCCGGGGGCGACGGGCAGCCACAGGATGTCGTCGTCCGCCACGGCCTCGTCCGCGGTGGTGCGGCCGTCCAGCGGGGCCTCGTACAGCACGCGCTGGCTGCGCCCCACGCCGAGCGCGAACGCGTGCTCCAGCAGGCTGAGGGCCTGCTCCTGGGTGTCGTACGCCCAGGCGGCGTCCTGTGCCGGGCGGTGCAGTTCGCGCAGCGTGATGCGGTGCAGGACGCAGGACGGGAGCGGCCGGCCGACGAGCGTGTGCTGCGGGCCCTCGACGGGACCCAGCAGCAGGGTGCCCGCCTCCAGCCGGCCGAGGAAGTGCCAGTGGCCCTGCTGGGCGGCGTCGACGGCGAACAGGTCGAGGGAGCCGGCCACGATCAGCCACAGGACGTGCGGTCCCTCCAGGGACAGGCTGCGCAGCCCCGCGCAGTCCACCGGCACGCCGAGGCCGCCGAGGGCCGCGATCACCGGGTCGCCGGTGGTGTCGGCGGCGTCGGCGGGTTGTACGGGGATCAACTCAGTGCTCCTTGACCAGATGGGCGTAGGCCCCGCTCGCGGCGACGAGGTCCTCGTGCCGCCCGCGCTCCACGACGGAGCCGTGGTCGAGCACCACGATCTCGTCGCTGTCGCGCACCGTGCTGAGCCGGTGCGCGATCACCACGCACGCGCAGCCGCGCCGCCGCAGATTGTCGATGATGAGCTGCTCGGTCGTCGCGTCCAGGGCGCTGGTCACCTCGTCGAGCACCAGGATGCTGGGGCGCCGCACCAGCGCCCGCGCGATCTCCAGCCGCTGCCGCTGCCCGCCGGAGAAGTTGCGGCCGTCCTGCTCGACACGGCTGTGGATGCCGCCGGGACGGCGGGCGATCACATCGTCGTACAGGGCGGCGTCGCGCAGCGCGGTCACCACGTCCTCGTCGGGGATGGACGGGTCCCACAACACCACGTTGTCGCGCACCGTGCCCTCGAAGAGGAAGACGTCCTGGTCGACGAAGGAGACGGAGGCGGCGAGCACGCTGCGGGGGATGTCCTCCAGGCGCTGCCCGTCGATGCGGATCACGCCCTTCCAGGGGCTGTACAGACCCGAGACGAGGCGGGAGACCGTCGACTTGCCACTGCCGGAGCCGCCGACCAGCGCCACCTGCTGCCCGGGGGCGACCGAGAGCGAGAATCCGGTCAGCAGGGGCTTGTCGAGCGGGCTGTAGCCGAAGGTGATGTCCTCCAGCGTCACATGGCCCTTGAGCCGGCGGGTGCCCGCCTCGGCCTCGGGCCGTGAATAGAGCGCGTCCACGGGGAAGTTCTCCACGTCCTTGAGCCGGGCGACGTCCGCGGCGAAGTCCTGGATGCGTCCCGCGACGCCGTTGAGCCGGGTCACGGGCGCGGTGAAACGGGTGACCAGCGCCTGGAAGGCGACGAGCAGGCCGATGGAGATGTGGCCCTCCACCGCCCGCAGACCGCCGATCCACAGGATCAGGGCGCTGTTGAGCGTGGCGAGCGTGGGCGCGACCACCGACAGCCAGGCGCTCGGCACGCCGAGGCGCTGCTGCTCCTCCAGGGTGACCGCGTGCTGACCGGCCCAGCGGCGGAAGTAGCCGTTCTCGCCGCCGGTGGCCTTCATGGTCTCGATGGACTGAAGGCCGGTGTAGGCGGTGTTGGTCAGCCGGGCGTTGTCGGCCCGCAGCTTCTGCGTCCCTGTGGCCCGCAGCCGTACCACCACCCGCATGGCGACGACGTTGAGCAGGGCGATCCCCACGCCGAGTACCGTCAGTTGGGGGTCGTAGCTCCACAGCAGCAGGGCGTACAGGACGACCACGATCCCGTCCACCGCCGCGGAGGCCAGGTCGCGGGCCAGGGTCTCGGCGACGGCGTCGTTGGACTGCAGGCGCTGCACCAGGTCGGCGGGACTGCGCTGGGTGAAGAAGGCGACCGGCAGCCGGAGCAGATGGCGCAGGAAGCGGGCGCTGCCCAGCGTGGAGGAGATGACGCGGCCGCGCAGCAGGTTCGACTGCTGCACCGACGTGAGGGCGGCGGTGAGCGCGATCATGGTGGCCATCGCGGCGAACAGCACGCCCAGCAGCGAGGTCTGCTCGCCGATCAGGAACAGGTCGATGTAGGTGCGGCTGAGCGCGGGCAGCGCGGCGCCGACCCCGACGAGCAGCAGGCTGGCCAGCAGCGCCGTCAGCAGGGTGCCGCCGGTGCCGCGCAGGCGGGTGGGCAGCGCGGCCAGCACGCCGGGTCTGCGTCCGCCGCGCTGGAAGTCCAGTCCGGGCTCGAAGGTGAGGACGACGCCGGTGAAGCTGGTGTCGAAGTCCTCCAGGGGCACGAAACGGCGGCCCTTGCCTGGGTCGTTGACGTGCACGCCGCGCCGGCCGAGGCGGCGGCCCATGCCGTCGTGGACGACGTAGTGGTTGAACTCCCAGAACAGGATGGCCGGGGCGCGTACCCCGGTCAGCGCCGCCGTCTCCATCTGCATGCCCTTGGCGCGGAGTCCGTATCCGCGGGCGGCCTTGAGCAGGTTGCTGGCCCGGGAGCCGTCGCGGGAGACGCCGCAGGCGATCCGCAGCTCCTCCAGCGGGACGTGCCGGCCGTAGTGGGCCAGCACCATGGCGAGGGAGGCGGCGCCGCACTCCACCGCCTCCATCTGGAGCACGGTGGGCGTGCGCACCGACGGGTACCGGCGCGGCTTGCGCGGCTTGGGCCGGGGGCGGGTGTCCCCCCGCCGGTGGCCGACCTGGGGCGGGGGAGCGGTCGCGGTCACGGGAGCAGCCAATCGAGGGGGCGCTGGGCGGCGAGGTGAACGGCGCCGCCGGCCAGGGTCATGGAGTCGAGCGCGTACGGCGGGCCGTCGGAGGAGGACCACGCGTAGCCGGACTCGGTGCGGCGCGTGGTGTCCAGCCGCACCTGGACCGCGACCGGGCGCCCGCCGCGCGCGAAGGCCTGTGCGAGCTGGCTGTCACCGAGGTAGGCGGAGATCTGCCGGCCGGTCTGCACCGTCCGGCCGACGGCCCGCACGTGGCCGCGCAGTACCCCGTAGCGCTGCTGGGAGACGGATTCGACGGTCAGGTCGACGGCGGCGCCGACCGGCACGGAGGAGGCGCTGCCGGCGGGCACGTACAACGTGGCCGTCAGCGGGTCGTCGGCATGGGCGACGCGCTCCACGGCCGCGACGTCCGTACCCACGGTGACGACCGTGCCGATGGTGGCCGCCAGTGCGGTCACGCGGCCCGCGGCCACGGTACGGATCAGGATGTCGCCGTCCGGGGTGCGCACCTTCAGCAGGGGCGCGTCGGCGGCCAGCCGCCCGCCTTCCTCGGCGAACACGCGGGTGACCTGTCCGGCCACCGGACTCTGCAGTACATAACTGCCCTGGCCGTGCGTGAGAATTCCGGGGGCGTCCATTTTCGATGCGACGGAACCGGTGACCGCCCAAAATGCGGCGGCGGCCGCCACGACAATCGTGACGGACATCACGAGCACGCCTCGTGGTTTTGCGAAACGCACCGGGAGATCGAGATCCTCGGGCGATTGCAGCTTGGTGAGGGCTTTTTGTCGGAACTGCACGGGACTCTTCCCTCAGCCGCATTCCTCGGTATCGGGCGCTATCGAGGACTATCTGGACACGGAGTGCGGGCACGGCCGTGGGCCCCGGAAGGGAGGTTGCCGGGGCCCACGGTTGCGGTGCCGTCTCAGAGACCGGAGACGAGGCCGGTGGCCAGGCCGGTGACCGCTCCGGTGTTGAGGCCCGTGAGGCCCTCGACCGTGCCGACCACGCCGGCGACGGTGCCCGAGACCGGGGCGACGGAGTCGACGGTGCCGGTCGCGTTGCTGACCAGGCCGCCCACCAGGCCGCCGGAGACGTTGTCGAGGTCGGCGTCGGAAATCTCGGCGGTCTCGACCTGCGGGGTGAAGTTCATGATGGTGCTTCCCTTCGTGCTGGCAGATATTGAGTGGCGAATCAGGGAGGACCTCCCGCCACCGCTGAGGATCCAAGCACGGGGCCGCGTGGCCCAGCGAATTGACGGTGCGCGTGTTCGAATGTGGTTCGGATTCTCGACTTCACGTGTGGTCCCGAATTCCCACGGCTTGGTGTCAAATCCTTCACGCGGAGGTGGGGGCCCGCCGCTGGCGGAACCGGGCACTCCGGATCAAAGGTCGCGTGTGGGAGGGGGGACCGGACGGCCGGTCGGGCGCGATATGTCCTCGGCGTGTGCGGTGTGCAGATTTACCGGAGGTAATGCGCCGGGGGGTAGCGTGACACCCGGTGATCGACTCGGCCCGGGAGGTCAGGCATGCCCCACAGCGCACCGGTGGACGGATTCCGGCTCGCCTACGACCGCTGGGGTGCGGGCGCGCCGGTCGTGCTCCTGCACGGGTGGCCGGGCGACCGCAGCGACTACCACGATCTGGTCCCCCTGCTGGTGGGCTCCTGCGATGTGATCGTCCCCGACCTGCGGGGTTTCGGCGGCTCGGACAAGCACGCCGCCGAGCCCGCGGAGCAGTACGGCACGGCCGCCCAGGCGCGCAGCGTCCTCGGACTGGTCCGCGAACTCGGGCTGGAGCGGCCGGTGCTGGCCGGCTACGACATCGGCAGCCGCGTCGCGCAGACCGTGGCTCGCGACCATCCCGACGAGGTGCGCGCGCTCGTCGTCGCCCCGCCGCTGCCGGGCACCGGGCGGCGCATCCTCGACCCGGGCGCGCAGCGGGAGTTCTGGTACCAGTGGTTCCACCGGCTGCCGCTCTCGGAGGAGCTGATCGACGGGGACCCGGTGGCGGTGCGCACCTACCTGCGGCACTTCTGGACGCACTGGTCCGGGCCGTCCTTCGCACCCGACGAGGGGCGGCTGCACCGGCTGGTCGGCTCCTACGGTCCGCCGGGCTCCTTCGCCGCGTCCCTCGCCTGGTACCGGGCGGGCGCGGGACCGGTGGCGAACGCGCTCGCGGAGGCAGCGCCTCCGGCAGGCGAGCGGATCGCCGTGCCGACCACGGTGCTCTGGCCCGAGTTCGACCCGCTCTTCCCCCGCGAGTGGTCCGACCGGCTGGAGGAGTTCTTCGCCGACGTCACTCTCGAACTCGTCGACGGGGTGGGCCACTTCGCGCCGGTGGAGTATCCGGGGCCCCTCGCGGCGGCCATCCGCCGGGCGGTGGAGGGGGAGTCCTAGCCGATCTCCACCCTCGCTTCCACCTCTGGGTCCAGGTGCCGCGGGCCCTGCCGCAGCACGCTTGGGGGCATGACAGCAACCGAGTGGATCACCGACATCGCTCTCATCCTCGTTGTCTTCCGGCAACTGCGGGAAGACCGTCTGCGCCCCCTGTCGTACCTCCTTCCGCTCGGGATCGTGGCCTACGTGGCCCACACGTATCTCGACTCGATCCCCACCGCGGGCAACGACCTGGTCCTGATCGGCGCCCTGATGGGCGTGGGCGCCGCGCTGGGTGTCGCCGGCGGCGTGTACACCCGGGTCCGGGCCTCCGGTGAGCACATCCTGGTCAAGGCCGGCGCGGTCGCGGCGGTCCTGTGGGTGTTCGGCATGGGCGCGCGGATGGGCTTCCAGATGTGGGTGGAGCACGGCGGCGGCGCTGACGACGTCGCCCGGTTCAGCATGGCCCACCACATCACCAGCAGTCAGGCATGGGTCGCGGCCTTCGTCCTCATGGCACTCACCGAGGTGGTGACTCGGCTGGCCACGATCTTCGTCCGGAGCCGGATGGTGAGCCGCATCCGGCAGACCGTGCCGGTCACGCCCGCGCTCGACCACGTCGTGTGACGGCGAGCTCATCCGGAACGCCGGTGGGCTATGGTCGGGCCATGCCCGCAGCCACGCCCCCGCCGCCGGGGCCGGCCCCGTCCTCGGGGGGCGGCTCGCGGCCGGTTCCCGGGCGGGACCCTCGGGTGCAATGGGTCATCCCGGCCGCGGTCGTCGTCGCGGGAGCGCTGACCATCCGGCCCATGGGCTTCGGCGGCCGCGGTCTGGTGGTGCTCGCCCTCTTCGTGGTCAACTGCGCGGCGCTGCTGATCCGGATCGTGCCCGAGACGAGGATGCCCCGGCGGGCCGTCCTGCCCTGGTTCACGCTCGGCGTCGTCGCGGCGGCCGCACTGATCGGTGCCGGTGACGGCGGAACGACCTACCTCTTCGCCTTCTTCATCAGCGGTCACCTCGGATACCGGCTGGAGACCAAGTGGGCTCTGGGCCTCGCGCTCGTCTGCAGTCTGCTGTGCGGCGGTGTCCTGTACTACCGCGTCGGGCAGGGCCATGACGTACTGCCCTGGGCCGTCGGGCTCGCCACAGGCGCCCCGGTTCTGGCGGGGATACTCAACCGCAGCCACCACCAGGCCGTGCGGTCCGCGCTCTCGGCGGCCGAGTTCGCGGAACGCGCCGCCAGGGCCGAGGCGCAGGCCGCCGTGCTGACCGAGCGCAGCCGGATCGCCCGGGACGTGCACGACGTGCTGGCGCACTCGCTGGCGGGCATCAACATGCAGCTGGAACTGGCCGACGCGCTGCTCGACACCGGGGATCTGAACAAGGTCCGCGCGGCCACGGCCAAGGCGCACAGCATGGTCAAGGACAGCCTGCAGCAGGCGCAGTGGACCGTGCACGCGCTGCGCGAGGACGCCCTGCCGCTGGTCGGGAGCCTGACCGCGATGCTCGAATCGTCCGGCCGGCGCGACGCCCTCCGCATCACCGGCACCGTCCGGGAGGTACCGGCCCCGGTGGCGCAGAATCTGCTGCGGATCGCCCAGGAGGCCCTCACCAACGCCGCCCGGCACGCTCCCGGCGGCGAGGTCCGTGTGGAGCTGACGTTCGCTGCGTCCGCGACCGCGCTGAGCATCCGCAATCGTCCCGCGACCCGTACGGTGACCCCGGGTCCCGGGAGCGGGATGGGACTGATCGGGATGCGGGAACGCGTCGCCCTGCTGGGCGGAACCATCACCGCGGGCCCGATCACCGAGGGACCGGACCAGGGCGGCTGGCAGGTGGAGGCAGTGATCCCCGATGAGTGAGCAGACCGGTAACCGCAGGCCGTTGAGAGTGGTCGTCGCCGACGACCAGGCCGCCGTCCGCGAGCCGCTCGCGGCCGTGCTCGCCCTGTCCGAGGACATCGACGTCGTCGCGGCCGCGGCGAACGGGGCCGAGGTGCTGACCGCTGTCGCCGCAGGGCCGGTCGACGTGGTGCTGATGGACCTGCGCATGCCCGTGATGGACGGGACCGAGACGACCCGCCGGCTCACCGAGGAGTACCCGCAGGTGGCCGTGGTCGTGCTGACCACCCTCGCCGACGACGACTCGATCCTGGCCGCGCTGAGCGCCGGGGCCCGGGGCTATCTGACCAAGAACGCCGGGCGGCAGGACATCGTCCGCGCGATCGGGGCGGCCGCCGCCGGGCAGTCCGTGCTCGACCGCGAGGTCCAGAACCGGCTGCTCGCCACGGCGCGGACCAAGCCGCCGGAGTCGGCGCAGCCGCTGCCCGGGGACATCACACCCCGTGAGCGCGAGGTACTCACCCTCATCGGTCAGGGCCTGCCGAACCGGGCCATCGCGGAGCAGCTGTTCATCAGCGAGGCCACGGTCAAGACCCACATCAACAACCTCTTCGCCAAGGCGGGGATCCGGGACCGGGCCGACGCCGTGCGCCGCGCCATCTCGGCGGGCCTGGCCTGACCTCAGCGGCTCCGGTGCCTCAGCGCTCCAGCGCTCCAGCGTCACGGCCGAGCAGACGCGATGCCCGGGACGGCCCAACGGAGCGGATGCCCGGCGTCCACGTCGGCCCGTCCACCTCGGCAACCCGGCCGTCCCGGGCATCGCCGACCTGGACCGCCCCGACCACGGCGACCCCGTGAGTGCCGAGCCCGGCGACGTGCCCGTCCTCTGAGCCTGCGGCGTCACGCCGCAGGCCGCGTCGATGGTCTCGCGCCCGCCGTTCGCCATCACCCACGCGCCGGGGTACATGTTCATCACCGATGTACGGGACATCGACCAGCGGGTCGCGTGAGACGGCGCCCGCACCGTTGCGAGGAGAACGGCACCACCCATGACATCCACCGTGATCGACCTCAACGCGGACCTCGGCGAGGGCTTCGGACGCTGGTCCCTGACCGACGACGAGGCC
Organism: Streptomyces sp. RLA123; assembly: GCF_056270165.1. Taxonomy (NCBI): domain Bacteria; kingdom Bacillati; phylum Actinomycetota; class Actinomycetes; order Kitasatosporales; family Streptomycetaceae; genus Streptomyces; species Streptomyces sp. RLA123. Next base: position 6,643,134 of record NZ_JBWDOR010000003.1, read on the forward strand.
CTGCTCTCCGTGGTGACCAGCGCCAACGTCGCCTGCGGATTCCACGCGGGCGACCCGTCCATCATGCGCCGCGTGTGCGACCGCGCCGCGGCCGCCGGTGTCCGGATCGGCGCCCAGGTCTCCTACCGGGACCTCGCCGGATTCGGGCGCCGGGCGATGGAGGTGCCGCCGGAGGAACTGGCCGACGAGATCAGCTACCAGATCGGCGCGCTGGAGGTGTTCGCGCGCGCCGCGGGCACGGGCGTCGCGTACGTCAAACCGCACGGCGCGCTCTACAACCGCGTGGTCGCCGACGCCGGGCAGGCCCTCGCGGTCGCCCGGGGCACCCGGCTCGCCGCCCCCGCGCTCCCCGTGCTGTGCCTTCCGGGGTCCGCCCTGCATCAGGCGGCGGCGGAACTCGGGCTGCCCACGGTCGCGGAGGCCTTCGCCGACCGCGCCTATACGGCGGAGGGCACCCTCGTACCGCGCCGCACGCCCGGCGCGGTCCTCACCGACCCCGCGCACGTCGTCCGGCAGGCCGTCGCCCTGGCCCGCGACGGCCAGGTCACGGCGATCACCGGCGAGACCGTCACGGTCCGCGCCCGGTCCCTGTGCCTGCACGGGGACACCCCCGGGGCCGTCGGACTCGCCCGCCAGGTCCGCGCCGCACTCGGCGAGGCCGGCCTCGGGCTGGAGGCCTTCGCATGAGGCTCCTCCCGGTCGGCGAGGACGCGCTCCTGCTCGACCTCGACTCCTCCGAGCAGGCCCAGGCCTGGCACGCCGAACTCCTGCGCCGCCGCGGCGAGGGCGCCCTCGCGCCCGTCCGCGAGATCGTGCCGGGGGACCGCACCGTACTGCTGGCCGGCGTCCCCGATCTCCCCGCCGTGCGCGCCGCGTTGCGGGACTGGTCGGTGCCGCCCCTGCCGGCGGACAGCGGCCCCCTGGTGGACGTCCCCGTCCGGTACGACGGCGCGGACCTCGGCGTGGTCGCCGAGGCGTGGGGGGTGTCGCGGGACGAGGTCGTGCGCCTGCACGCGGCCACCGAACACCGCGTCGCCTTCTGCGGGTTCGCGCCCGGCTTCGCCTACATGACGGGCATGGACGAGCGCCGTGTCGTCCCCCGGCGCGCCGAGCCCCGTACCGCCGTCCCCGCCGGTTCCGTCGCGCTCGCGGGCCACTACACCGGCATCTACCCGCGGGCCTCACCCGGCGGCTGGCAGGTGATCGGCACGACGGACGTCCGGCTGTGGGACCTCGGCCGGGAGCCTGCGGCCCTGCTCGTACCGGGGACGCGGGTGCGTTTCACGCCGGTACGGGACGAGGAGGGGCACGCGTGAGCCACGGCACCCTCCTCGTCGTGCGCGCCGGGGCCCTCACCACCGTGCAGGACCTGGGGCGGTACGGGCACGCCGCGCTCGGCGTCGCCCGCTCCGGGGCCCTGGACGCGCCCGCGCACCGGCTGGCCAACCGGCTGGCCGGCAACCCCGCCGGAGCGGCCACCCTGGAGACCACCCTCACCGGGGTCGCCGTCCGGGCCGGCCGCGCCCTCACGGCCGTGGTCACCGGGGCCCCCGCGGCCGTCCGCGTGGACGGCCGCCCGGCGGCGTGGGCCGAGCCGGTGCTCGTCCCGGCGGGCGCGGTGCTGGACATCGGCCCCGCCGCGAGCGGCGTGCGCAGCTACCTCGCCGTCGCCGGGGGTGTCGCCGTGCCCGAGGTGCTGGGCAGCCGCTCCGCCGACCTGCTGTCCGGACTCGGCCCCGCGCCGCTCGAGGACGGCGACGTACTGCCGCTCGGCGAGCCGGCCGGGCCGCCCGTCCACACCGATCTGCCGCCCTGGCAGGGCCCGCCGGGGGAGCTGGTGCTGCCGGTCCTCCTCGGCCCGCGCGACGACTGGTTCACCCCCGCCGCGCTGCGCACGCTCACCGCGGGCCACTACGCCGTCTCCCCGCGGAGCAACCGCATCGCGCTGCGGATGACCGGTCCCGCGCTGGAGCGGGCCGTCGAGCGCGAACTGCCCAGTGAGGGCATGGTCGTCGGCGCGGTCCAGGTGCCCCCGGACGGCAAACCGGTGCTCTTCCTCGCCGACTCCCCGACCACCGGGGGCTATCCCGTGATCGGCGTCGTCCCCGGACGTCACCTGGCCGCCGCGGCCCAGGCCGCACCCGGTCTGCCCGTGCGGTTCACCCTCGTACGCTGACTGAGGGGACGGCGAGGGACCGCCGTACGCCGAAGGCCCAGGAGGGGGACAGACTCCCGCCTCCTGGGCCCCGGCGTCCGCGGGAGGGCGCTCAGCCGGCGCGGTTCACGCGGTTCACGCGGAGTAGAGCGTCCCGAGGTTGTCGTGGAGCTGGTGGGCCGGGGGCGGTGCGGCGTAGGTGCCGGTCATGACCTCGACGCAGCAGCCCGTAGCGGCCAACTCGCCGTGGCCCGGAGTGTGGTGGACGATCGGGCGAACAGCGGGAGGTGCTCGGCGTAGGCGCCGGCGATGCCGTTGATGGCGCTGAGCTCGCCGACCCCGTACGTGGTGCAGACCGCTCCGACGCCGTGGATCCGGGCGTACCCGTCGGCGCTGTAGGCGGCGTCGAGCTCGTCGCGGCTGCCGATCCGCCGGATGTCCGGATGCTGGGCGATGGCGTCGTTGACCGGGAACGCGTAGTCGCCGGGGACGTGCTCGATCACCGTGCTGGGCATGGGGAGGTCTCTTTCCTTCTTGCGCCGCATCCCCCGGGAGCGGCGCGGGTCAGGTGGTGCGAAGGCACCGCGAGCAGCCGGACAAGCGGTACGTCACGGAGAGCCGATCCCTCGTGACGCAAAGGACAAACCCCGCTCGGGGCGACGGCGCGCGCGGTCCGGTGCGGGAGCGCACCGATCGCACGGCGCGGTCCTATGCTGGGGCCCATCCGGAAGGGGGAGAGCGCCATGCGCGACACGGACCCCGGGCTCTTCGGGCCCGCATCGGTCACCTGGCAGATGCACGGGGACCCCATGATGTGGGTCGCCGGAGTCAGGGCGTTGTATCTCCAGGCCCTGCACCCCCGGGCCGTACGGGGGGTCACGCAGAACTCGGACTTCCGCGAGGACGCCTGGGGCCGGCTGCTGCGGACGGCGGACTTCGTCGGCACCATCACCTACGGGACGACCCTGCAGGCCGAGCGGGCCGGCGCGCGTGTGCGCGGCATCCACCGCAGGCTCAGCGCGCGGGACCCGGACAGCGGCGCCCGGTTCGGGGTCGACGAGCCGGCACTGCTGCTGTGGGTGCACTGCGCGGAGATCGACTCCTATCTGTCCGTCGCCCGCGGCTCCGGCTACCAGCTGAGCGACGCACAGGCCGACGCCTACGTCGATGAACAGCGCGAGGCGGCACGCCTGGTGGGCCTGGACCCGGCGGGCGTCCCGGCCGACACCGCGGAGCTGTCGGCGTACTTCGAGAAGATCCGGCCCGAACTGGCCCTCACACCCGAGGCCCTGGAGGTGTACGCCTTCCTGCGCAGACCTCCCGTCCCGACGGCGCTGCTGCCGGTGCGCGAGGCCCTGTGGGGGCAGGCGGCCGCCCTGGCGTACGCCGCGCTGCCGCCCTTCGCCCACGAGCTGTACGGACGGCCCGCGCCGTCGGTGCCCGTGACGCTGCGGCGGCTGCGCGCCACGGGGCACCTGCTGCGGGCGGTCCCGTCGTATCTGCGCTGGCAGTTGCCGCCCGGCCACATCCTGAAGGCGGTGGGCCGGCTGGGCCCCGGGACGCATCCGTCGGCGTACCGGCTGCGTGAGCGGGCGCGCGCCGGGATCTGACCGGGCCCGCCGTCGATACGCCCGTCGTCGATATGCCCATCGGCTGCCCGCGCGGCCATACTGGGGGAGGGGAGAGTCGGGGAACAACGGGGGCGGCGCGCGGCATGAAGGCGGTACACGAGGGCGACACCTTGCTGCAGGGACGGTACCGGCTGCTGGAACGCATCGGCCGGGGCGGCATGGGCGAGGTCTGGCGGGCAGAGGACGAGGCGCTGGGGCGGGAGGTCGCCGTCAAGTGCCTGAAGCAGCTCAGCCCGACGATGGACCCGTCGGTGGGCCGGATCCTCCAGGAGCGGTTCCGCCGTGAGGCGCGGGTCGCCGCGGCGCTGCCGCACCGCGGGATCACCGTCGTGCACGACTTCGGCGAGCACGAGGGCGTGCTCTTCCTCGTCATGGAGCTGCTGGAGGGGCGGGACCTGCGCCGGCTGCTGGAGGACAACGGCGGCGAGCCGCTGCCCGTACGGGACATCACCGACATCGCCGCGCAGATCGCCGACGCCCTCGCGTACACGCACGCCCGGGGCATCGTGCACCGCGACCTGAAGCCGGCGAACGTCGTGCGGCTCACCGACGGCGTCGTCAAGATCTGCGACTTCGGCATCGCGCGCCTCGGCCACGACATCGGCTTCACCTCCCGGCTGACCGGGACCGGCGTCGCCATGGGCACCCCGCACTACATGTCGCCGGAGCAGATCGGCGCCGACGAGTCGATCGACCACCGCAGCGATCTGTACTCGCTCGGCTGCGTGCTCTACGAACTGGCGACCGGCATCCCGCCGTTCGACTTCGACGACGCCTGGGCCGTGCTCGTCGGCCACCGCGACACCCCGCCCGTGCCGCCGCGTGAGCACCGCGGCGACCTCCCCGCCGGGCTGGACCGGCTCATCCTCGACCTGCTCGCCAAGGAGCCCGCGCACCGTCCGCAGAGCGCGGCCGACGTCGTGGGGCGCCTGGCACCGCTGCGGGACGCTCCCGCCCCCGCACCGGAGGCATGGAAGGACCTGCCGCCGTGGGCGCGGCGGGCCGGGCTGCAGCCGGGCCCGCCCGGCCTGCGGGTCGCGGAGGCCCGGCCGCCGGCGAGCGCCGCCGAGGCGCTGCGCACCTACGAGGACGTCGCCGCCGCGCGCGCCGGCAGCCTCGGCCCTGACCACCCCGACACACTGGCCGCGCTCCAGGAGGCGGCGTACACCCTCGGCAGGCTGGGCCGCCACACCGAGGCGCACGCCGCGTACGCCACCGTGCTGGCCGCCCGCGAGCGCCGGCAGGGCACCGACCACCCCGACACCCTGCACTGCCGGCACAACCTCGCCGTGACACTGGGCCGCCTGGGCCGTACCGCCGACGCCCACACGCTGGCGGCCGAGGTGGCGGCCTCCCGCGCCCGCGTGCTGGGCCCTGACCACCCCGACACGCTCACCACCTGCGGCGAGACGGCGCATCTGCTCGACCTGCTGGGCCGTTGGTCCGAGGCCCGCCTGGAGTACGACCGGATCGCCGCCAAGCGTGCCCGCGCGTTCGGCCCTGAGCATCCCGAGACCCTGGCCGCGCGGCACGAACTGGGCGCCTGCCTCGGCCGGATGGGCATGTACGCCGAGGCGTGCGCGCTGTACGCCGACCTGGCGGAGATCCGCGCCCGGGTCAGCGGCCCCGACCACCCCGAGACCCTCCGCGCCCGGCACGGCCTCGGCGTCAACCTGGGCCGTCTCGGGCGCTGGCAGGACGCGCTGACCGAGGCCCGCGCGGTCGCGGAGGCCCGCGCCCGCGTGCTGGGCGGCGACCACCGGGACACGCTCGTCAGCCGCCGCGAGGCCGCCGTCGCCCTCGGCTGGCTCGGGCGGTGGGACGAGGCCCTGGCCCTGCACGGCGAGGTGGCGACGGCGCGCGAACGCGCCCTGGGCGTGCGCCACCCCGACACGCAGGCCAGCCGCGCCGACGAGGAGCAGTGCCGGGAGCGCCTCGGGCGCCCCGCCCGTTCTGCGGCCGGTGCCACGGCCGCCCAGAGCGGCTGACGGAACGTCAGGACGCCGGCCCGAGTGCATGCGGCGGTCCCGGCTCGGGCGACATCGGGTGCTGTCCTCGTCATGGGAGATGCGGGCAGCGCAGCCGGGGGAGCGGCGACGCCCGGTGCGCGAACGCCGTCTCGCGGCCCCGTGCCGACGGACACGGGCGCCCCAGGGGGCGGGCGAGTCCCCCGCGGACGGTGCGTACGGTGGCGCGGCAGGCGCGGCGGAGTGCTGGCAGCACACGAGGCGCGGCGTGGCCGCGATCGCCTCGCCGCCGGTCGGGGAGCCCGCGGGTGACCTGATCGGGGGGTCGCCAGGGCGCCCCGCGGGGCGGGGGCGCCTACTGTGGGGGTGGGTGGAGGGAGGCGCGTCCGATGATCCGACCCGTGACCGTGGGCCTGGACAGGTCGCCGGAGAGCCGTGCGGCGGTGCGCTGGGCGGCGTGCGAGGCGGTGCGGCGGAACGTGCCGCTGCGGGTGGTGCACGCGGGCGGCCATCCCTACGGGGACGGGATGCTGCGCGAGGCGGCGGAGGAGCTGACGGTCACCCATCCCGGGCTGGCGGTGACCACGGACGTGGCGGACGCCCCGCCGGTGGAGCTGCTGGTGGCGGAGGCCGGGCGCAGCGAACTGCTGGCGCTCGGCTCGCAGGGACTGAGCGGGCTGTCCGGCTACCTCGTCGGTTCGGTCGGCCAGGCCACACTGGCCCGGGCGACGCGCCCCGTCGTGGTCGTCCGTGACGGCGGCGCGCCCGAGGTACGGGACCCCCGGCCGGTCGCGCTGGGCCTGGCCCTGCGGCAGGGCGCCGCCGATGTGACCGCCTTCGCCGTGGAGGCCGCGCAGCGCGGCGGCACGCCGCTGCGGGCGGTCCACACCTGGTCGTACCCGCCGATGTACCGGTACGCCCCCGCGGCGATGGACCCGGCCTGCGGCGCGGAGATCGGGGCGGGCGAGAAGCACGCCGTCGCGGCCGCGCTGGACCCCTGGCGGGAGAAGGCGCCGGGTGTGGAGATCACGTCGGAGGTCGTCGCGGGCAACGCCGCGCAGGCGCTCGTCGACGCCGCCGCCGGTGCGAGCCTGCTGGTCATCGGCCGCCGCAGCCACCAGCCCGCCTGCCTCGGGCCGACCGCGCACGCCGTGCTGCACCACGCGCTCTGCCCGGTGGCCCTGGTCCCGTACGAATGACGCCCGCGGGCCCGGGGTAGCGTCGGGCGCGTGGACGATCTTCGTACGGCACACGTGAACGGGATCCGGCTGGCCTATCGCACCTGGGGCGATCCCGGCGCCCCGCCCTTGGTCCTGCTGCACGGGCGCGGGTCGGACGGCGCGGACTGGGCGCCGGTCGTCCCCGCGCTGGCGCGGACGTACCGGGTGTACGCGCCCGATCTGCGCGGGCACGGCGCGAGCGATTGGCCGGGGGAGTACGCCTTCGAGGCCATGCGCGACGACGTCGCGGGCCTCCTGGACGCGCTCGGCCCCGGACAGGTGACCCTGGCCGGGCACTCCATGGGCGCGGTGGTGGCCTATCTGCTGGCCGCCGCCCGGCCGGAGCGGCTGACCGCGCTCGTCCTGGAGGAGCCCGTGCCGCCGGACCCGGCGGTGCCGCCGCGGGCCGTGCCCACCGGGCCGGAGGGCGGGGAGACCTTCGACTGGCGGGTCGTCGCGGCCGTCAACCGGTGGATCAACGCGCCCGATCCCGCCTGGTGGGACCTGCTGGGCGGCATCACCTGCCCCACACTCGTGATCGCCGGCGGCCCGGCCAGCCACGTCTCCCAGGACGGGATCGGGCGGATCGCCGCACGCATTCCCGGCGCGCTCCTGGCGGCGACCGGAGCCGGGCACCTGGTCCACGAGGCCGACCCGGAACGCTTCCTTGCCGAGGTCAGCTCGTTCCTGCCGGGTCCTCGCCGCCCGTGACCGGCAGTCCCGCGGCCCGCCAGGCCTGGAAGCCGCCTTCGAGGTCGGTGGCGCGCGGCAGCCCGATGTCGTGGAGGGAAGCGGCCGCGAGGCTGGAGGTGTAGCCCTCGGAGCAGGCCACGATCCAGCGCACCTCGTGCCCGGTCGCCTCGGGGATGCGTGCGTCACTGAGCGGGTCGAGCCGCCACTCCAGCACATTGCGCTCGATGACCAGCGCCCCGGTGAACTCGCCCTCCCGGGCCCGCTGCGCGGCCGGCCGGATGTCGACGAGCAGCGCCTCGCCGGCCGCGAGTTCGGCCGCCGCCTCCTGGGGGCCGATCCTGCGCAGGCGGTCCCTGGCGCGGGCGAGCATCCGGTCGATGCCGGACGGGACGGGGGCTTCGGCGGATCCGGTCATCGGGCGACCTCCCGGAGGACTGCGGGCGCGGGCGCGGGCGGGGGCGGCGCGGGCGGGGCCGGCACGGCGGCCGGTTCCGGCGCGTCGGTCAGCACCGTACGCGTACGGCGCAGCGAGCCGGTGTCGTCGACCGCGTAGTAGGCCATCGCCGTCAGCGGCGGCGAGTAGGCGTGCACGCTCACCGCGGGTGCGGCGGAGGAGTTGACGACGTCGTGCACATGCCCGAGAGGGAAGCCCGCGCCGCGTCCGGCCGCCAGCTCGCGGCCGGTGATCCGGCCGTGCCCCTCGCGGTCGTACGTCCAGCGGTGCTCGGTCAGGACGCCGCTGACCACGGTGAGCGCCCCGAGCGACCCCGCGTGGTCGTGGAGTTCGGTGGAGGTGTCGCGCGGCCAGGTGATCAGCCAGACGTCGACGTAGGGGTCTTGGTGCAGTCGCGTGTACCAGCGGCCCTCCGCCAGGTGGACGGGCTGGTGCGTGCCGTCCTCGACGGCTTCCGCGTAGCCGCGCACAAGGGCGCGCAACTGGGGGAGGACGAGCGGGGTGGGACCGCCCGCCCTGTCGTGCAGGGCCATGGGATTCGCTCCAGAGCAATGATCGCCCGGCGCCCCGGAGACGACGGGGTGGCGTCGTGGGGGCCGGTATGGACGAGGCGGACGTCAGCCCCGGCGACAGCTCTGGTCGAAGTGATGCGCACGACGACCGGGCCACAGCGGCCCCAGGTTCCAGATGTTCGTGCGCATGAGCCCATGAAACCACAGGAGGCCTCCCGCGTCGCCCCCCGGCCGTACTCGTCACAGGGGCGAGACACGACCGGCGATGGTCCGCGCGCAGTCGATGGACTCCGTTTGTGTCGTGTCCACTTCGAGGTCGTAGATCACTCCGCGGTGCACCGGGCCGGCCTGCGCGACCGCCATTCCCGGCACGCGGTCGCCGCGCGCGGTCTCGCGTCCCTGGGCCACCTCGGCGGTGCAGCGCACCCCGACCCACAGGACGTGCAGCCCGTCCAGGGCCCGCCGCCAGCGGTCCTGCGATGCCGCGCCGCCGAGGAACACCTCGTCCACGATCACCCGGGCCCCCGCGCGTGCCATCTCCCCGATGCCCCGCGCCCAAGCCTCGTCCAGGGCCCGGAACCCCGGTCCGACCGTGATCTCGCCGTCCGCGCCGAAGGCGATGCCGAGTCCCGAGTCCGAGGCGCGCAGCGCCGCCGGCATTCCGCCGATCAGGGTGTCGACGCCGAAGGTGAGCCAGATGTCCGGGAGAAGCAGCGCCTGGAGGCACCGCGCGATGCCGGACTTGCCGGAGCTGGAACCGCCGTTGAGCACGATCACGCGGGGGGCCATGGTGCCAGGCTAGGTGTCCGCCGCCGCGCGGGGCGACTCAATTGCCGCCCGGCGCCCTGCGGGAGAGCCGGCGCAGCCGTTCCGCCTCCTCCGGCCGCAGGTTGGGATCGGCGAGCCTGGCGGCGACCGCCTCGGCCATGCGCGGGGCCGGATCCACGGCGCAGTCCTCGAGGAATCCGCGCAGGAGGACCCGGACCCCGGCGCGCTGCGTCGGGCCGAGCACGACCCCGCGCAGTACAGCCACGGTCAGCGCGGCGTCGGCGGCCGGATCGCCGGCCGCGGCGGTACGCCAGTCGATGAGCACCGGTCCGCCGGGGGTGAGGACCACGTTCTCGGGGTGCAGGTCGAGGTGGAGCACGCGGTCGCCGCCCTCGCGGCCGGTGGGGAAGCGCGGCGGCAGCCAGCCGGGGGCGGGGACGCGGTGCAGTGCGGCCTGCAGACGGCCCAGCGCGCGCCCGTGCGCGTACGCACGCCAGGGGCGGCGCCCGAGATCCTGCGCCATGGTGGGGCCGGTGAGCCGGTCCATGACCATGTCGGTGTCCGTCACGTCGTGCACGCGCGGCACGGGGCACCCCTGCGTGGCGAGGTAGGCCATGAGGCGGGCCTCCTCCCGGGCGGGGCCGCCGTCCCGGTAGCGGCGCAGCACGCGGGAACCGTCCAGGGCGAAGACGTCCGCGTCCCGGCCCCGGCCGATCAGTTCCACAGCGCGGCGGCGAGCCCGGCGGCCGTGGCGACCTTGCCGAAGCGCGGGAGGTCCTGGGCGACGGCGGCGCTGTGCTCCTCGGCGGTCAGGGCGGCCATCGCGTCCTCGGCGAAGTGGAGTTCGTAGTCGTGGTCGGCGGCGGCCCGCGCGGTGGACTCCACGCCCATGTTGGTCGCGACGCCGCACAGCACCAAGGTGTCGATGCCCTGTCCGCGCAGCAGATCGTCCAGGCCGGTGCGGTGGAAGGCGCCGACCGACCGCTTGACCACCACGGTGTCGCCCTCCTCGGCGAGGCCGGCGACCAGGTCGCTGCCGGGCGGCTGCTCGTCGACGCCCGGGCGCTCGACCCGCACGAGGAAGACCGGGGCCCCCGCCTTGCGGAACGCCGCGGCCAGCGCGGAGGACGCGGCGACGACCTCCTGCCCGGAGTGCGGGGCCAACGGCAGCCCCACGATGCGGTCCATCAGGTCGATCACGACAAGTGCCGTGCGCTGCGGGTCGAGACGCGTCATGGGGCACACCCTAGGCACCCGCGCCCGGGCATGCCCCGGGGAAGCGGAAATCGGCGGCCGGAGGCACATATTCCGTGGTCGCGGGCCCGCAGCCCCAGCCCCGCCCTCGCTCACCCGGTCGCCGGCCGCGCCGACGAGCCGTATGCCCCTCCGCGCGAGCGGGGCGTCTCGCCCGCCTGGTGCACGGCGGGGCCGGGGAGCACCACGTGCACGAGTGGGACGGACCCCGGGTCACGCATATGGCGGCGGATCGCGCTTCTTTTGCGCGTGACTGGTCGGATCCGGCCACCCCGGAGGGTGACGCGGGCATGAACCCGTACCGGGGCCGGGCAGGTTCTCCCATGACCTGTCCGGGCCCGGGCACCCTCGCTAGGCTGGCCCGGACGACGCAGTCGGGAGGAGCACGGACGTGGCCGAGAGCACGATCGGATCGCCGTTGGCGGGCGGAACGAAGCCGCAGCTGGATCTGGTGAACGCCGAGTGGCAGTCGAGCAGCCAGGGAACGGGCGATGTCCAGATCGCCTTCGTCGAGGGCTACATCGCAATGAGGGACGGCCGCAACCCCGAGGGGCCCTCCCTGGTCTTCACGCCCGCGGAGTGGCGCGCCTTCGTTCTCGGCGCCCGCGACGGCGAGTTCGACCTGACGTAGCGGGCCGCTCCCGCGTCATCCGGGTGAATACGGCGCGCGTACCGCGGCCGTCCGCCCCCAGGGTCCTCCGGAGCCCTGGCCGAACGCCGGTCCCCATGGCCCGAGCGGCCGTCAGCGGCAGTTCCCGGGAACCCGAGTGTGTGCCAACGTCCGGGCCGGCGCGCCGCCGGCCCGGACGGCCCGAGCCCCGATCATTCTTGACGGACCGTCACATCATCGGTACGCTCACAACGTCGCGTTCCGCCTGAACTGCCGCCGTTATGGAGCATCCTTGAGTGCGGCGTGGCGTATCCCGCCTGTGCGCCCGCTCCGACGGATCGCCGAAGCCGGCCCTCCGTACGATGCCGAACGTTGCCGAACGAAGTCGATCACGGCGTGAACGTTTGTGAACAGTGGACATCAGTTCACATGTATCCCCTCACCCAGCGTCTCCGTGGGCGTACGCTGAGACGTCACCGGACAGGCGTCCGGACGTCTGCGGCGCGCTCCGGCGCGCGCCGGGTCAAGGCCATTTGGGCCAGGGGGTGCACACATGACACAGCGCACGCCGAAGTCCCGGCGGCCACTGCTGGAACGCGAAGCGGAACTGGTTGCCGTCGACGAGGCACTGGCCGAACTCACCGGCATCAGGGCCGACGACGGGTCCCCGCAGCACGCGGGCCCGCGCCGCGGCGGGCTGCTCGCCGTCGCCGCCCCGGCCGGACTCGGCAAGACGACCCTGCTCACCGAGACCCGCCGCCGGGCCTCCGCACTCGGCTGCACCGTGCTCTTCGCGCGGGGCGGCGACCAGGAGCAGGGCGTCGCCTTCCACGTCGCCCGTCAGTTGCTGCAGCCCCAGCTCGCCGGCGCCGGTGAGGCGGAACTCCGCAACACGCTGGGCAGTTGGTACAGCATCATCGGCCCCGCGCTCGGCCTGTGCACCGCCGAGGGCGGCGCGACCCCGGACCCCCAGGGCATCGGCGACGGACTCGACTGGGTCCTCACCCACATCGCCGTGCGGCGCGCCCCGGTGGTCCTCGTCCTCGACGACGCCCACTGGGCCGACCCCGAATCCCTGCGCTGGCTGGCCTCCTTCGCGCCCCGCGCCGAGGAACTGCCGATGCTCGTCGTCGTCGCCTACCGGCCCGACGAACTCCCCGCCACCGCCGAGGCGTTCCGGGGTCTGCCCGACCGCTCCGGCAGCCGCCCGCTCGGTCTGGAGCCGTTGAGCGCCGCGGCCATCGGGCAGTTGGTGCGGGCCACCGTCGGCGACCACGCCGACGACGCCTTCTGCCGCGAGTGCTGGGCCGTCACCGCCGGCAACCCCTTCGAGGCCGTCGAACTCACCGCCAAGGTCGTCGACCGGCGGCTGAACCCGGAGGAGTCCAGCGCGCACCTGCTGCGCGACCTGGCCGCCGCCGCCAAGGGCAGCGGACTCATCGCCCGGCTGGAGCGGCTCGGTGCCTCCACCGTGCGCATGGCCTGGGCCGCCGCCGTCCTGGGCACGTCCATCTCCCCGGCGATCGCCGCCAGCGTGGCGGGCCTCGGCGGCGAGGAGGCCGCCGACGCGGCGGACCGGCTGCGCAAGGCCCGCATACTCACCGGCAGCGACATCCTGGAGTTCGTCCACCCGCTGATCGCCACCGCCGTCTACCGGGCGATCCCGGACGCGATCCGCGTCGCCCTGCACGGACAGGCCGCCTGGTCGGTCGTCGACGCCGGCCTCGGGCCCTCCGTCGCCGCACGGCACCTGCTGGAGACCCACCCCGAGGGCGACCCCTGGGTCGTCGCGCAGCTCCGCCAGGCCGCCCGCGACACCACGCGCGCCGGCGCCCCGGACGCCGCCCGCCGCTACCTGGCCCGCGCTCTGCGGGAGCCCCCCGCCTACGACGACCGGGCCGCGGTCCTCTTCGAACTCGGCTGCTCCTCACTGCTGAGCGAGCCCGCCACCACCGTCAACCACCTCCGCGCGGCACTGGAGGAGCCCATCGCCGACGCCGGGCTGCGCGCCGCGATCATCTACCGGCTCTCCCAGGCCCTCGCCCACTCCGACCGGCTGGGCGAGGCCGCCGACACCGTGGGACAGGCCGCCCGTACGGCGGGCAACGCCCGCTCCCGCCTGCGGATGCAGGAAGAGCAGTTCATGTGGGACGCCTTCCGCAGCGACGAGCAGGACTCGCCCGCCCGTTCCCGCCGGCTGGCCCGCCTCGCCGACCGGCTCACCGGCCGCGATCTCACCGAGCGGTACATCATCGGCCTGCGCGCGTGGGACGCCACCCTGCGCGGCGAGCCCGCCGAGACCGCCCTGGCCCACTCCGACCGCGCGCTGACCGGCATCCTTCCCTGGGCCAGCGAGGACTTCGGATTCGAGGTCCCCGTCCTCGTCGCGATGACCTACATGTACGCCGACCGCCCGGGCCGGGCGGAGGAACTGTTCGCCATCGGGATCGGCGACTACGAGCGCCAGGGCTGGCGCGGCGCCCACCTCGCCTTCGGCTACTCGCTGCTCGGCTACGTCCGCTACCGCCGCGGCCGCCTCGCCGAGGCCGAGGACTTCGCCCGCGACGGCCTGCGCCTGGCCGACCGCGTCGGCCGGGGCACCCCCGTGCTCTGGTACACCGTCGCCATTCTCATCACCATCCTGGTGGCCCGCGGCCGGGTGACGGAGGCCACCGCCCTCGCGGAGGAGTACGAGTTCGGCGAGCCGTTCCCGGCGGCCGTGACCTTCCCCGACGCCCAGACCGTGTACGGCGAGCTGCTGCTCGCCCGCGGCCTGGTCAAGGACGCCATCACCCAGCTCGGTACGGTCGGCAGGCGCCTCGACCCACGCGGCATGCGCAATCCCGCGTGGAGCCCGTGGCAGCTCCACCTCGCCGTCGCCGAGGCCCACGACACCCCCGACCGGGCCCGCGCCACCGCCGCAAAGGCCGTCGACCGCGCCCGCCAGTACGGCACCGCCTCCGCCATCGGCCAGGCGCTGCGGGTGGCCGCCGAGGTGGCCCCCGAGCCCGAACGGATCAAGCTTCTGCAAGAGGCCGTCAGCCATCTGGAGCGTTCGCCCGCGGGCTACGAACTGGCCAGGGCCCTGGTCGACCACGGCACCGCCCTGCGCCGGGAGGCCCACCTCCAGGAAGCGGCGGAGCAGCTTTACCGCGGGCTGGAGACGGCCGTCCACTGCGGCGCCGACGCCCTCGCCGAGCGCGCCCGCGACGAACTGGCCGCCGCCGGACTGCGACCGCGCCGGCTGCGCGCCACGGAGACCGACACCCTGACCGCCCAGGAACGGGCGGCCGCCGCCCACGCCGCCCAGGGCATGGACGAGGACGGTGTCGCGGCGGCCCTCGACGTCGACACCGACACCGTCACCCGCCTGCTCTCCGCCGTCTACCGCAAGATCGGCACCGACCGGGCGGGCCTGTCGCGGGCCCTGTCGGTGTAGGACTGCGGCCCCGGGCACGTACGCGGCCCGGGGACCGTACGATGGCCCCATGTCGTTCCTCCGCCGCCGCAGTGCCGCAACGCCCACAGGGCCGGAATTCGACGTCCTGGCCATGGACCCGGGCGACTGGCCGGGGGAACTGGGCGCCGGGCTGCTGCCCGGGGAGGACGGCAGCTGCCAGGGCATCTTCCTGCGCTACGACCTGTTCGGCGGCCGCGGTCCCGCCATGCTGATCGGCAACCTCCCCGAGGGCTCGCCGGCCCGCGACCTCGAGGAGGGCCAGCCCCCCTTCGAGGTCGCCCAGCTGCTCGACGCGCTCGGCAACGAGGAGCCGGTCGAGGTCGTCGGTACCGAGGACACCCCGGTCATGCACGGCGACAATCTGCTGATCGTCCGCAGGATCAAGCTCTCCGAGGGGCGTGTGTCCTGCACCCAATTCGACCGCAGCGACGGTGTGCTGGTCACCATCGCCACATGGGACCGGCCGATCACCGACGACCTCTACCAGTTGCTCAAGCCCCTGCCGGCGGAAATGTTCCAGCAGGGATGAACCCGGCCTCGGACGGCAGCACGGTCACGTCCTCGGCCTTCACATAGGCCACCCGGTGGCCGAACTGGATCTCGTAGTAGACCTGTCGGCCCCGCACCACCACATGCCGCGAGGCGTCGAAGGTGACCGCCCGGAAGTACGCGCTGCGCGCCACCTGCCCGACCACGTACCGCTGGCCCGCGGGCAGCTTGTACGGCAGCGGTGAGTCCGGCTGGACCGGCACCCCGGCCGGGTAGGCGGCCGCCTCCGGGTAGGCACGTCCGTACACCGGCACGTCGGTCCGCCCGTCCTTCGGGGTGACCACCCAGCCGCGTCCGTAGAGCGCGGTCGGCTCGGTGCGCGGGTCGAGGAACCACGCCTCCTGCCCGAGGTACCAGATCGCCGTCCAGTCGCCCCGGCGCTCGGCGACGGCGTACTGCTGCCCGGTGGACGCCCGGGCGCCCGTGTCGTTGACCCCCGTCGTCGAATCGCCGGTCGGGTGCAGGCCGATGTCCTTCACCAGAGGAGCGTCCTCGCGCGGCTCGGTGTACAGCCGGACGGCCTCGGAGCCGCGGACGGGGCACGTGTCGCCCGCGGCCGCGCATCCGGTGTAGACGGCTCGGTTGCCGTCGTAGTCGGGGGCGATCGTCACCAGGCCGCCCGCGGGGCCCGCGGTGGCGTGGAAGGGCGCGCCGATCAGCCGGAAGTAGTGCGCCCAGTCCCAGTAGGGCCCGGGGTCGGTGTGCATGCCGGCGACGTAGGCCGACGTGGTCCCCGGGACGTTGTCGTGCCCGAGGATGTGCTGCCGGTCGAGCGGAATGTCGTACCGCCGCGCGAGATAGCGCACGAGGCGCGCCGACGCCCGGTACATCGCCTCGGTGTACCAGGTGCCCGGGTCGGTCAGGAAGCCCTCGTGCTCGACGCCGATCGACGTGGCGTTGACGTACCAGTTGCCGGCGTGCCAGCCGACGTCCTTGGTCCGCACATGCTGGTCGATGTGGCCGTCCGCCGAGCGGATCGTGTAGTGCCAGGCCAGGTAGTCGGGCTTCCGCACCAGCTGGAGGGAGGTGTCCCAGGTGGCCTCGGTGTCGTGCACCACGATGTAGTCGATCGACTGGTCGTGGGGCCGGTCGGCGAGGTCGTGGTTGCCGTAGTTCTTGTCGCCGTACTCCGCATAGGGCGCGGGCAGCCACTCGCACGCCACCGTCCGCGGGCACTCGGTCCCGTCCCGGCCGACGTCGTGCAGTCCCAGTGTCTGGACCTGGGCATGGGCCGGGGCCAGCCCTGGGTGTGCCTCCAGGGCCACGTTCTGGCCGTCGTCGGTCGTGCGCCGGGCGCCGTCCCGGATCACCTGGAAGACGTCGTCGGCGAAGGACGCCGCGGTCTCGATGTCATCGGCGCCCGAGTAGCGGGCGACCGCGCCGTACCACTGGGCGGGGTTCGAACTCAGCGGCACGCCCAGGGACTTCTGCGCCTGCGCGAGCAGGGCCGCGCCGCCCTCGACGTTGGCCGCGGCGCGCCCGCGCAGATCGGCGGCGCGCAGGCCGGTGAGCCGGGCGGCGCGGTCGAGCGTGGTCAGCGTCGCGGGCAGCGAACGCGTCGCCCGGGCCGCAGGCCCGACGTCCTCGAGCGGTCGTTGCTCGTCGCCGCGCGGGTCCTCCCCGCCGTCACCTCGCTGGGGGAAGCCGGCGAGCGCGGTGCGGGCGTCGGTCAGGTGCATGGGCCCGTAGCCGGCGGTGACGCTGGGCAGCCCGCGATGGGTGTCCCAGCGCGACTCCAGGTAGGAGACGCCCAGCAGCACACTCTCGGGCACGTGGTAACGCTCGGCCGCCGCCGCGAAGGCGTGTTGCAGCGGGGCCCGGGGATCGGACGGCGTCGCCTCTGCGGCGGGGGCGGGCGAGAGCGCCGACAACAAGGCGCCCACAGCGACGCTCGCCGTGGCCGTGGTGACGGCCCTCCGATGCCGGCGTCTCGCGGGGTGGGGGGTGACTCCTCGCACTGCAGCCTCCTGTGTGACGCACGGGGCCGATCGGGAACCACAGAGGTATCCCGCGTCCGATCATCCGTCAACTATCGGAGGGGTAGCGCGTTTGTGCATGTCAGCGCCCGTGTCGACGTTCTTCCTGACACGGGCGCCGTGGCCCGCGGTGCGTCAGAGGACGGGGCCGCTGTCGCCCGTTCGGTCCCGGCTGACGGGCCGCGTGCCCCCTCGCACGGCGGCACGCGGCGACCGGGCGGCGGCGAAACGGCCCCTGACCGACCCGCGGATCACCTCGTGCCGACGGCGGCCCGTACGGCCCGTCGGGCGAGCCCCGCGTCGTCGTGCAGCCGGCGCAGCAGCAGCCGCTGCTCCTCACCGGCCTCCGACGCGCCCGGGCCGGCCGGGACGGTGCTGCGCATGGTGCGCTGCATGGCGGTCTCGTAGGTGCGGATCTCCCGGGTGATCACCAGCATCAGATTCACCAGAAAGGCGTCACGCGTGATCGGTCCCGCGGCCTGCGCCATCTGGCTGATCTGACGCCGGGTCATCGGGTCGTCGCCCAGTATCATCCACAGCACCGCGAGGTCGTAGCCGGGCAGGTACCAGCCGGCGTGCTCCCAGTCGACCAGCACCGGGCCGACCGGGGAGAGCAGGACGTTCGAGAGCAGCGCGTCGCCGTGGTTGAACTGCCCCTGGACGTGGGCCAGGCCGTGCAGCATCTTCTGCAGGTCGCCCATGTCGCGGTCGGTGAGCAGACCCAGCTCGTGGTAGCGGGACAGCCGGGCCGCGTAGTCGACGGGGGCGTCGAAGACGCCGGCCGGCGGCCGCCACATGTTGAGGCGGGAGATCGCCCCGAGCGCCATCCGCACGTCGGCGCGCGGAGGGGCTTCGGAGGGGTGTCGCTGGAGGGCTGCGACGCGTCCGGGCATGCGCTCCAGGACCAGCGTGCAGCTCTCGGGATCGGCGGCGATCAGCCGCGGCACCCGGACCGGCGGACGGTGCCGCACGAACGCCCGGTACGCGGCGATCTCGTGCCGGTACCGCTCCACCCAGCCGGGGGAGTGGTCGAGCAGGCACTTGGCGACGGCCGGTGCCCGCCCGGAGGTGCCGACGAGCAGCACCGAGCGGCTGCTGCGGCGCAGCATCTGGACGGGGGTGAACTCAGGGGCGATGCGCTGCACAGAGGCAATGGCCGAGCGCAGCTGCGCGCCCTGTGGGCCGGTCAAGTCGAGCCTCCCGCTGAGCGGATGGGAGACACCGCCCGGGGCGCCCCGTCGAGGGGCGGGAAGCACGGGTCGCGGACGTACGGCGGTCCCTGTCCCGGGGAACCCCGGGAGCTGAGTCGGCCGGGGCGGTGCGGACACGGAGGACGATGCTGAATACATGAGGGGGAGACAGATCCCTTCGTGTGCCAACGAGCTCCTGACGAGGTGGCGGGCCGGCGCGTGGAGCGGAGCCGGATCCGAACCGGGTCCGGTCCCGCATCCTGGGGAATGCGGTTCCGGGCCGGAGGTCCGTTCCCTCCACGCGCCGTGCGCCCCTCGCGGACAAGTACGCACCGGCATCTCAAGGTGTTCAACGCTGATCGGCGTTTTTCGAAAGATGCTCGATTGCGACCGTTCGCGAGCCGACTGTTGCCGGGCCGGGTGGCGCGTTCTTACTTGACCACTGATTGCGGGTGGCAGACCATCTGGCGAACCCTGGCGAACCCTGGCGAATGCTCGCGGCGGCTGTGACCGGCCATTAGTGTCAAGAGTGCCGAGGAACCTGGGGGCTTGAATGGACAAGGAAGCCAACACACGGCTCGCGGACCTGTTCGCACTCACCGGATGGTCCAAAGGGGAGCTCGCGCGGTTGGTCAACCGGCAGGCGGCGGCCATGGGTCACCCGCAGCTGGCGACCGACACGTCGCGCGTGCGCCGTTGGATCGACACCGGGGAATCCCCGCGCGAACCCGTCCCGAGCGTGCTGGCCGCACTGTTCACCGAGCGCCTCGGCCGTGTCGTAACCATCGAGGATCTCGGGTTCGGCCGGCATCGGCTTACGGGGAAGAAGGAGTCCGTCAGCGCCGACGGACTGCCCTGGCCACCGGAGCGAACAGCCGCGGTCCTCACCGAATTCACGGGAATGGACCTCATGCTCAACCGACGCGGTCTGGTGGGCGCGGGCGCCGCGCTCGCCGCGGGCTCCGCAATCAGCAACGCCATGCACGACTGGCTCCACACCGATCCGGCGCTCACCGCCGGGCCGCGGACCACCGGTGACCCCTTCACCGCCGACGCCGCCTCCTACGACCGGTACGAGGCGGCCCCCATCGGCTCCCAGGAGATCGAGGCGCTGGAGCGCTCGGTCGAGGTGTTCCGCGCCTGGGACGCGGCCCGCGGCGGCGGGCTGCAGCGCAAAGCGGTCGTGGGCCAGCTCAACGAGGTGGGCGGCATGCTCGCCTACGAACACCCCACGCACCTCACACGCCGCTTGTGGGGCGTGGCCGCCAACCTGGCGGTACTGGCCGGGTGGATGTCGCACGACGTGGGCCTGGAGCCCACCGCCCAGAAGTACTTCGTGATCGCGGCGCACGCCGCCCGCGAGGGGGGCGACCGGCCGCGGGCCGGCGAGGCGCTGTCCCGTGCCGCCCGGCAGATGGTGCACCTGGGCCGTCCCGACGACGCGCTGGACCTGATGAAGCTGGCGCAGTCGGGCTCGGGGGAGCAGACCCTGCCCCGCACCCGCGCCATGCTGTGCACCATCGAGGCCTGGGCACAGGCCTCCATGGGCCGGGGCCAGGCGATGCGCCGCACGCTCGGAGAGGCGGAGGACCTCTTCGCCTCCGACCGGGGCGACGTCCCGCCACCCAGCTGGATGCAGATGTTCGACGAGGCCGACCTGCACGGCATGCAGGCGCTGGCGTTCCGCACCCTCGCCGAGCACGAGCCGCTCGCGGCGCGGCAGGCGCAGATGCACGCCGGACGGGCACTGGAGTTGCGCGGCAAGGGCCGTGAGCGCTCCAACATCTTCGACTACATCTCGCTCGCCTCGGCCTTGTTCATCGCCGACGACCCGGAGCAGGCAGACCGCTACGCGCGACTCGCGCTGCTCAGCATCCAGCAGAACTCCTCGGTGCGCACGTGGGACCGGCTGCGGGAGATGTACCGGCTCACGGCGCGCTACGCCGACTTCACCAAGATCCAGGACCTGCGCGAGGAGATCGAGAACTCACTGCCCGCCGCGAAGCGCCGTGGCACCGCCGTCTGATCCGACCGTGCCGCCCGCAGCGTCCGACCGGGTGCCCCGAACCGGGTCCAGCCGACTCGACGCCGAACGAGCCGGCTCTCCCGAGCGTTCCGGACACCCCTTCGGATCGGACGCGAGCGTAGGAGGCAGTGGCGAACATGAGGCACCGCACCTGAGGAGGCGGTGACCAGGTCCCGTGAACGTCCCCACCGGACGCCCGCGTGGCCGCGTCGGTCAGTGGAACTTGGCGATGAGCACGCAGGCGTCGTCCTCGCGCTCGGGGGCGCCGAGTTCCTCCACCACGATCCGCACACACTCCTGAGGAGTACGGGCCCGGGCGAACCTCGGGCCGAGCTCCAGCAACCGGCGCACCCCGGCAGGGGCGTCAGCGGCCGACCCGCGACCCGGGCGGCGCGGCGTCAGCCCGTCGGTGTGCAGCACCAGCAGATCGCCGGGCAACATCCGCAGGCTCGCCTGGCCGTACTGCGCGCCGGCGGTGGCGCCGAGCAGCACGCCCTCCGGCGCCTCCAACTGCCGCCCTGCCCCGTCGCGGAAGAGCAACGGGGCGGGGTGGCCGGCCTGCGACCACACCAGGCTCCGGTCGGCGGGGTCGTAGCGGCAGCACAGCGCGCTGCCCAGGGCGGGCTGTGCGGAACTGTCGAGCATCTGGTTGAGCCACCCCATCAGTGGGCCGGGCTCCAGCCCGGCCACGGCCATGCCGCGCAGCGCGCCGAGCAGCATAGCCATACCGGAAGTGGCGGACACCCCGTGCCCGGTGAGATCGCCCACGGTCAGCAGCGCCGAGCCGTTGGGCAGTTGCAGCGCGTCGTACCAGTCGCCGCCGATGAGGGCGCTGGTCGCGGAGGGCAGATAGTGCGCGGCCAGGTCGACCGCCGGCGGGCCGCCGTCCTGCGGGAACCGCAGGGAGCCCCGCCACGGCGGCAGCACGGCCTCCTGCAGCTCAACCGCCAGCCGGTGCTCGGTCTGCGCGATCTGCCGGTCGCGCTGCAGCGAGTCACGGGTCTCGCGCAGCGTTCGCTGGCTGCGGCGCAGTTCGCTGACGTCGCGGAGTACCGCCCACATCGAGGCGGTGGCGCCCGCGGCGTCGAGCACCGGCTCGCCCACCATGTGCACGGTGCGCACCGCTCCGTCCGGGCGGACGATGCGGAACTCGCAGTCGATCGGCCGGGCGTCCACGAGGCAGCCGGTGACGGCCGTGCTGAGGACCGCCTGGTCCTCGGCGAACAGGAACGTGGGCAACTCGTCCAGGGTCAGCGGTCCGTCGTGCCGTTGGCGCCCGAAGATGCGGTACAGCTCCTCGGACCACTCGACACCGTCCGTGACCAGATCCCACTCCGCGCTGCCGGCCCGCCCCAGGGCCCGCACGGCGGCGCGGCCGGGAGCGGGGACGGAGAGGAAGGACCCGGGCGGCGCGAAGGCCGCGGCGTCACGGTCCCGCGCTCCCTCGGCGGCGGCGGCAGCGGTGTCGGAGTCGGAGTCGGGGAGCCCCTCGCGGAGCTGGCCGAGGTGCTCGCCCAGGTCGTCCAGCTGGTGCACGGCCAGGTCGCACAGCGCGCGCTGCCAGCGCTGCCGCGGGTCCTCGATGTCGTCGGCAGCGTCGCGGCGCACCGCGTCCACCCTGCCGCGCAACTGACGTGCCTGAGAGATGAGCGCGTCCACAGCACCGGGTTCCGGTTTCGCGGTGGCACGATCCTCATGCAAAGGGGGCGGCATGACGCTCTCCGAACATGTCTCCGATGCGGACGCCGGCCGAACTGGGGCCGTACGGATGCTCCGGTCACGACTGTTGCACACGGCGTGAGGGCCTGTAAGGGTTTCGGCGATACCCGATCCGGTGGTGCTCCCGGCATATGCCGGGAGCCTTGCGGCGCGGGACGTGTTCACCCTCCGCGGAATCGCCCGGTCCGGGTAAGCTGCGGCACGTCGACCGCGGGGGCCCCGCGGGCCGCCCCGGCCCTGGGTGAAGGGTTTGAACCCGGGACGATCTGCGAAGATACCTCGCAGTCGGCAACGGAAAATCCCGTTGCCAACCTACCCCCCGCACCGGATGCTGACCTCATGTTCGACCCCGACATAGCGCCCAGCGGTACCCTTCTCGGCCTCCTCCAGCGAGGACGCGGAGACGGGACCCTGCATGCCCTCGCGGCGCAGCGAGCCGACGCGCTCGCCGCGCTGGAGCAGTGCGTCCTGCGCGACCCACGCCACGACTGGCGCGTGGAGTCACGCTCCCTTTATTACGCACGCCTGTACTCCGAGCTCGAGGGCCCGCTCGACGGCATCGAACAGCACCTCTTCGCCCCGGACGACCTCGGCGGGACCGACGGCCCCGGCGGCGCCGACTCGACGGCCGGCCCCGACGAGCACCGCTGCGGCCTCGCCCTGTCCGTGCTCGGCCACCTCGCCGGCTACGGCCGCCGCGACGCCGTGTTGCTGCTCCGCCGCTACGCCGCCGAGGGCGGCACCTGGGAATGGGCGCTGGACGAACTCGCGGTGCGTGACGACGACGACGCGCTGAGGGCGCTCGGTCCCTCCGTCCTCGCCCGCTTCCCGCGCACCCCCGAGGGGGACGCGCGACTGGCTGCCGCGCTGCGTGAGGCGTACGAGCCCCGGCCCTGGCGGCTGTGGGCCGAGGACACCGACCCCGAGGTCTCCGAACGCGTGCGCAAAGCCTCGGAGCAGACCGCCTTCGACCGCTGGCAGCGCCAGCTGCGGCCGGCCGGCCCGACCCCGGGGTGGAGCGTGCGCGCCGTGCTGGACTGGGCCGAGGAGGGCCTGTCCGCCAACCCGCCGCAACACCGCGACGCGCCCGCCGCCCGGTGTCTCGCCGCCGTCGCAGGACCGGAGGACCGCGACACGCTCATCGAGGCCGCCAGCGCAGGTCCCGACGCGGCCCGCGCCGCGGCCCTGAGGCACCTCGCAGACCGCCAGGACAGCGCCGCCCTCGACCTCGTGGAGGCGGCCGCCGCCGATCCCTCCGGCATCGTCGCCCGTGCCGCGCTCGAGTCGTTCGCCCGCATGCGCAGCGTCGCCGCGGTCACGCGCGCCCGTGCCTGGTCCGCCCGGGAGGACGCGCTCGGTGCCGCCGCCGGCCGCATGCTCGCCTGCCGCGGCGCCGCACAGGACGCCGACCGCGTCCTCGGTGCCCTGCGCCGCCTCGTCCAGCACGAGGGGGCCGACGCCGACGGACTGGCCGAACTCGTCGAGGGCACCGGCCGCCTGAGGATCGACTGCGCCGCCCCCGTGCTGCGCCACATCTACCGCGAGACCTCCTCCTCGCAGTTGCGTGGCGTCGCCGCCCACGCCCTCGCGTCCACCGACCCCTCCTTCGGCGCCGGTCTGGCCGTCGAGTGCCTCTGGGACTGCGAGGAGACCACCCGCGAGCTCGCCGCGGGTGCGGCCACCACCGCCGACGTCCGCGTGCTCGCGCAGCTCCGCAGGCTCGCCGCCGACCCGGCGGAGGAGGCCGAGGTCCAGACCGCCGTGCGCGGCCGCCTCAGCTCCGGCGAACCCGCCCGCTGACCGCATCCGGCCGACCGGATCCCGGGGGCGGGTCCCCCGGTGGACTCCCGGCGGCCGTGTCCGCGGCGCGGCAACAGGCGTGGCACGCACCGGTTTTCGGACACATTCGCGGGTCGTGGGAACTCGCCGGGAACCGGCGGCGTTCTCTTTCCACGGATGGCACTCGCAGCGCCCCTTGGCAGCCGCAGGACGGCGTATTCCGGGGCAGTCGATCGTTTGGGCCCGGTTCGCCCTGGGACCGGCGCTTCGGGCGGAAGGCCCAGTGAGGGGCCAACGCTCACGGCCCGTTCCCCAAGGTGAAAGATCCACGTGGCCGGGAACACGCCCAGAGAGCCGACAACGTCCGTATGCGAGTAGCCATCGTCACCGAGTCCTTCCCTCCCGACGTCAACGGAGTGGCCCACTGCGCCCTGCGTACGGCCGAGCACCTGGTCCGAAAGGGCCATGAACCGCTGGTGATCGCACCAGCAGGACCGCTCGACGCATCACCCGGAGACGACCCGTGCCCCGTCGTCCGCGTGCCGTCGCTGCCGCTGCCCGGCTACCCGCAGGTGCGGGTGGCGCTGCCGAGCCGCCGGACCGCCGCGGCGATCGCCGCGCACCGCGCGGAACTGGTCCACCTGGCCAGCCCGTTCATCCTGGGGGTGCGCGGCATGGCCGCCGCCACCCGGCAGCGCATCCCGGCCGTGGCCGTCTACCAGACGGACCTGGCGGGCTACGCCCGTACGTACCTGAGCCTCGGCGAGAACACCGCGTGGCGCCGCATCCGCGCCGTGCACTCCGCGGCGGACCGCACGCTGGCCCCGTCGAGCGCGTCGCTGCGCGACCTGGAGGAGCACGGGGTGCCGCGGGTCCACCTGTGGCCGCGCGGTGTGGACTCCTCGCGCTTCGACCCGTCGCACCGCGACGAGGCACTGCGCCGCGAGCTCGCTCCGAACGGGGAGGTACTGGTCGGCTACATCGGCCGCCTCGCCCAGGAGAAGCACGTGGAGCTGCTGGCCGGCGCCTGCCGGCTGCCGGGCGTCAAGGTGATCATCGTCGGCGACGGCCCGAGCGCCCCGAGCCTGCGGGAGGCACTGCCCGGCGCGGTCTTCCTCGGCCGCCGCACCGGCCACGACCTGGCGCGGATCTACGCGTCGCTGGACGTCTTCGCCCACACCGGCCCGTTCGAGACGTTCTGCCAGACGGTGCAGGAGGCCATGGCCAGCGGCCTGCCGGTGGTCGCCCCCGCCGTGGGCGGTCCGCTGGACCTGGTCACGCACGGCCGCACCGGCCTGCTGGTGCCGCCCGGCGACGTGGACGCCGTCACCGAGGCCGTACGGACGCTCGCCTCCGCGCCCGCGGTGCGCGACCAGTTCGGTGCCGCCGGCCGTGCCGACGTCGCCGCCCGCACCTGGGAGGCCGTCGGCGACCTGCTGCTCGACCACTACACCCAGGTGATCGACTCCCGTACGGCGGTGGCCGCGTGAACCGCCCCCTGCGCATCGTCCGGCTGGCCAACTTCGTCACCCCCACCTCCGGCGGCCTGCGCACCGCGCTGCGCCACCTCGGGGAGGGCTACGTCGCCGCCGGCCACGAATCGATCCTGATCGTCCCCGGGGCCACCGGCTCCGACGAGATGACCTCCCAGGGCCGCGTCATCACTCTCCCGGGCCCGCTGGTCGCCGGCACCGGCGGCTACCGCGTGCTGACCGGACGCCCGCGCCTGGAGCAGCTCCTGGGCTCGCTGCGCCCGGACCGCCTGGAGGTCTCCGACCGCACGACGCTGCGCTGGACCGGCGAGTGGGCCCGCCGCCGCCGGGTGCGCGCCGTCATGGTGAGCCACGAGAGCGTCGACGGTGTTCTGCGCACCTGGGGCATGCCCAACGCCATGGCACAGAGCTCCGCCGACCGCCTCAACCGGCGCAGCGCGCACCACTACTCGCGGATCGTGTGCACGACCGGATGGGCCGCCGCCGAGTTCGAGCGGATCGGCGCCCGCAACGTGGTGCGCGCACCGCTCGGCGTCGACCTGGAGAACTGCCACCCCTCGCACCACGACCCGGAGTTGCGGGCCCGGTACGCGGGCGGCGCGGAGATCCTGATGGTGATGTGCTCGCGGCTGTCGCCGGAGAAGCGCCCCGGCCGCGCGCTGGAGGCACTCGCCCACATGCGCAGCCAGGGCGTCGACGCGGTGCTCGTCGTCGCCGGCGAGGGCCCGATGCGGGCACGGCTGGAGGCGCGCGCCCGCGAGGCCCGGCTGCCGGTGTCCTTCCTCGGCCATGTCGCGGGCCGCCACTCGCTGTCCGCGCTCCAGGCCACCGCCGACGTGGTCCTGGCGCCCGGCCCCGTGGAGACCTTCGGGCTGTCCGCTCTGGAGGCCCTGGCCTGCGGCACCCCGGTCGTCGCCAGTGCCCTGTCCGCCCTGCCCGACATCCTCGGCCCGGCCGGTGCCGCCGCCACGGACGACGGCCCCGCCTTCGCCGACGCGGTCGGCCATCTGCTGTCCCGGCCGGAGCACATCCGGCGCGCCGTCGCCCGTGCCCAGGCCGAGCGGTACGGCTGGCCCACCGCGGTCAACGCCTTCCTCGCCGCCCACGACGCCGCTCCCGTGTACAGCCCGGAGGTCGCGACATGACCACGGCGGGCACCGACGCACCCGTCGCCGCGGAGCTGCCCGCGCCCGGGGCCCCGGTGGCCTCTGTGGCGTCCGTGACCGCCGCGCCGGTCACCCCCGTCGCGCCGGTCACCCCCGTCGCGCCGGCGGCGCCGGCAGGGACGTCCGTGCCGTCCCTGGTGTCGAAGCTGGGCGCGCGCGAGGTGCGCTTCGTCGCGCTCGGCGACTCCCTCACCGCCGGGCTCGGCGACCCCGTCGCGGGCGGATGGCGCGGCTGGGCCGCGCTGCTGGCCGCCGGACTCGCGGCGGAGCCCTCGGACGTACGGATGATCAACTGCTCCCGCAGCGGCGCACTCACCAAGGACGTCGCCGAGGAGCAGCTGAAGGAGGCGCTCAGCCACCGCCCGCACATCGCGTCCGTGGTGGTCGGCGCCAACGACACCCTCCGCGGCTCCTTCGACATCGTCACCGTCGCCCGGCGGCTCGACGCGGTCGTGAGCCAACTGCGCGCCCACGGCACGGTGGTGCTCACCGCCTGCCTGCCCGACCCCGGGCGCATGCTCGGACTGCCGTGGCCGCTGGCCCGCCCGCTGGGACGCCGCATGGCCGCGCTGAACGCGGTCGTCCACGCCCTGTCGGAGCGGTACGGGGCGGTGCACCTGCACGCCGCCCGGCACTCCTGGGTCGCCGACCGCACGTCGTGGAGCGCGGACCGGCTGCACCCCAGCGAGCTGGGACACCGCCTGCTGGCCCGCGAGTTCCACAACCTGCTGGTCGCGCAGGGACTGCCGGTCGGCGATCCACCGTCCACGGTCCCCGGAGGCCCCGGGCCCGGCGCCGCGGCGAGCGTGCTGTGGATGGCGACCAAGGGCACGCGCTGGGTGGCGGCCCGCTGCACGGACCTGCTGCCCGACCTCATGCGGCTGGCCGGCCAGGAGGCCCGGCACCGCCTCGCGGGCACCGACGGCCTGCTGGACCTGCGGTCCCGGCACGCCACCGAGCTGGCGCTCGCACGCCTTTCCTGCGTGGCGCCGACGACGACGTGACCCGGGACCGCGCCCCCTGTCCGGGCGGGCGCGGGCCGGTCCGCGGATCCGGCAAGCACAGCAAGCACAGCAAGGGCCGCACGGACAGCACGGACAGCAAGGGCCGCACGGGCAGCACGGGCAGCACGGACAACCAGGACGGCAAGGCCGGCAAGGACGGGGGACGGCAGGGGAGGACGGCGGGGACCTGGGAAGGCGGGGGAGGGCGGCATGGGGACAGACCGGCCGGTCCGCGTCGTTTCGTCCGATGTCGGTGGGACCGCCTAGTCTGTCGTCGTGACCACCACCGTTCCGCACCAGTTCAGCGGCGGTGTCCGGCCCGCGCCGGGACCCGCCGCCGACGAGGGCCTGGCCCGTCGGCTCAAGGCCCTGGCCTGCACCGCGCCGCTGCACGATCTCGACGTGCGCAAGGCCAACCTCGCGGGCGAGTACTCGGTGTACGCGATGGCGGAGGTCGCCCTGGCCGCCATCGACCTGGTCACGCTCAACATGGACTTCGACACCGGTGCCGACCACGACCAGATAATCTCCCGGCTGCTGCCCCGCGTCGCCGCCCAGGCCCCCGGCCGCTCCGCCGTCGAGCACGAGCGGGTGGCCCGCTGGGTGCTGGAGAACCTGATCAACGTCGGCAGCGTCGACCGCGGCTTCCGTGCCGTTTACGGCACTTTCGGGCCCGATGGGTCCTATGTCCGCCGGGATTACGACTTCAAGCTCGTCGAGGAGGTCCCCGGCCGCGACGGCACGGTCTATCTGCGCGCCACGGACGAGGCCGTCAACGTCCTTGTCGGCGCCCTGGACACCGACGTCACCAGCGCCCAGATCGCGGCCGAGGTCAAGCTGGAGGTGCTGGTCAACCGCGGCCGTCTCGCGGACGCCCAGCTCGCCGCCGAGCAGGCCCGCTACCGCACCGTGCAGTACGCCGAGTCGCTGCGCCGCGCCCTGGACGCCACCCGGCGCAACGTCCGCGCCGTCGACTGGCTGCGCACCGTGCCCGACATGATCGACGAGGCGCTGGACCACGTCGCCGACCGCTACCGGCACGAGAACGCGATCCTCACCAACATCCGCAAGGCCCGCGACGAGGCCGAGGATCCCGACAACAAGCGCCGTGCCGCCGAACTCGTCGACATCGTCAAGGACTGCATCCGCCGCCATACCCAGCTCCAGTCACGGCTGCTGGAAGCCGGCCCCATCTTCCGCGCCGAGCAGGACCGCCAGGCCTTCGCCGCCCCGCGCGGCAGTGCCCTTGTCGGCGTGCTCGACCTGTACGGGCAACTGGTAGCCCCCGTCCTCCCGCTCCCCGTGGAACGGGCGCTCCGCGTCACGGACGCCTGGTTCGCCAAGGGCACGGGCTTCCGCACGGCCGCCTCCGTGCGGGTCACCGACCTCGTGGACGCGCTGCTGACCCCGCCGGTGGAACGCGAGCACCTGGGCGCCGAGATGCCCGAGCCGGACCTCATCGCCACCCCGGACGACAGCCGCTTCAGCGACGCGCAGCTGGAGTCCGCCCTCGATCTGCTCGATCTGCCGCACGACGCCCCGCGCCGGCTGTCCGGCCTGCTGGCCGAGGCCCGCCGCCGTGATCCCGAACTGCCCTACCTGGTCGCCCTGCTCGCCGTGCACGCCGCCAGTCCGCCGGTCGGCACCGCCTACCGCCAGGGCGAGGAGCGCCTGCTGTTCGCCGTCGACGACGGCACCGAGCTGGAGGACCCCGAGTTCGGCGGCGCCGACCTCATCGTCGGCACCGCCCGCCTGGACGCTGCCGGGATGGCGGCGGAACGCACGGAGGTGGCGTGACGACGGCCACCACCGCGCGCCGCACCGGCGCCCGAACGACCGCACACCGCACCACCGTCCGTCCCCAGGAGACCACCCCGTGAGCGACCACCGCGAAGGCGAGAGCGCGCCCCAGCCCGCACCCTCCGCCGGCACGGCGGGCGTCACCCCCGCCGACGCCGCGGACGCCGCCCGTCTGGTGGCCTGCGGGCTCCAGCCGAAGCTGCTGCCCGCCCGTGACGCCGAGTACGCCGAGCTGATCCGCCGCTACCGCGAGGACCCCTCCTTCGCCCGGCTCGCCGACGCCGTCGCGACCGGGCTCGGCCTCGTCGTGCTCGAGGTCTCGCCCCGTGCGGGCATGGCGATGGCCGCCGGCGAGGACTCGGTCTTCGCCGTCCGCATAGGCGACTACTCGCGCCGCGCCGCATCCGACGCCGGTGACCGCTTCCTGCACGGTCTGGCCCATCTGGCCACCGCCGCCATGGCCTTCCCCCGCCCGGAGGACCTCGCCGACGACGCCTACATCGGCCGCGTCACCGTCAACGGCATCGACGGGTTCCTGCGCCAGGCCTGCCGGCGACTGGAGGAACGCGCCGAGGAGCAGGGCGAGAACACCGACCCGGCCAGCGACGCGCCCGGGATGGAGGTCGCCTGGCGCGTGTATGTACGCCGCAGCTCGGCCGGCGCCACCAAGGACGCCCGCCGGCTGGCCGGTTCCACGACCGGCATCGTCGGCAAGGCGGTGGCGTTCCTCGTCGACTCCGGCTTCCTTCAGCGCACGGGCGACGAGTCGGGCGGCACGTTCCGTACGACCGCCCGCTACCAGTTGCAGGTCCGCGACATGGCCGGCAGTGCCGCCATGGCGGAGCTGCTGGACCTGGGCATCGTCCCGGTGGCCGACGACTCGGCCGCGCTGCTGCCGCCCGAGGACGGCGAGGACCTGGATCTGGTCGCCGGCGCGGGCCTGCCCTTCCACTCCTGAGCCCCGGCCCGCCTCCCCGATCCTGTCCCCCGATCCCTGACCACCACCACGAGAGTCCGCCATGTACGAGCTGTCCCGGGTCCGCCTCTACTCCATCGGGCCGGCCGGCGCACGCTACGCCGACACCGTGCTGGACCTGCGCGGAGTGGGCGAGCCCGTGCCGCAGCCGGCGCCCGCCCAGGCGGAGTTCTTCGCGGAGGAGCCGGCCGGCCCGCCGCGCCGCCCGGCGCCCGCGGGTGTGCTCTTCCTGGAGAACGGCGGCGGCAAGTCCGTCCTGCTGAAGCTGATCTTCTCGGTCATGCTGCCCGGCCACCGCAACACTCTCGGCGGTGCGAGTTCCGGTGTCCTCCGCAAGTTCCTGCTCGCGGACGACTGCGGGCACGTCGCGCTGGAGTGGCAGCACACGGTCACCGGCGAACTGGTCGTGGTCGGCAAGGTCAGCGAGTGGCGGGGGCGCCAGGTCTCCTCCGACCCGCGGCGGTTCGCCGAGGCCTGGTACTCCTTCCGGCCCGGCCCCGGGCTCAGCCTGGACTCCCTGCCCGTCGCCGAGTCCACCGCCGTGCCGCCGTCCGCCGAGGGCACCTCGGGCGCCCGGGGCCGCCGCCGCACGATGAAGGGCTTCCGCGACGCCCTCACCGACGCCGGCCGCTTCTACCCGCACCTGGACGTGGTGTGGGAGGAGATCCACGACCGCTGGAACGAGCACCTGGGGCTGCTCGGCCTCGACCCCGAACTCTTCCGCTACCAGCGGGAGATGAACGCCGACGAGGGCGAGGCGGCCGGTCTCTTCGCGGTCAAGAAGGACTCCGACTTCACCGATCTGCTGCTGCGGGCGGTCACCGACACCCGGGACACCGACGGCCTCGCCGACCTCGTCCACGGCTTCGCCGGGAAGCTGGGCCGCCGGGCCGAACTCACCGCCGAACGCGACTTCACCGCGGGTTCCCTCGAACTGCTCGGCCGCATCGTGGACGCCACGGCCGCCCGCGACCGGGCCCGCGCCGTGCACGCCCAGTCCGAGCGCCGTACGCGGGGCCTCGCCCGGCGGCTGTCGGCCCGTGCCCACGAGGAACGCGGCCGGGCCGCCGACCTCGCCGAGGACGTGGCCCGGGCCGCGCACACCGTCACCGACGCCGACGCCGCCCGGAGCCGCGGTTCCCTGATCGCCGCCGAACTCGCCTACCGGCACGCCTCGCTGGCACTGGCCGTGGGCGAGAAGAGCGCCGCGGCCCTGCGTCGTGAGCTCAACGACGCCCGTACGTTCCAGTCCGCCTGGCAGGCAGCCGAGATCGTCCTGCGGCACCGCGCCGCCGCCGATCGCCTCGCACGCGTCACCGCCGCCATCCGCGAGGCCGAACGCGACGCCGCACCCGCGCTCGCCGCCCGCACCAAGGCCGCGGGGGACCTGGTGCGCGCCCTGCACGCCGCCGCCGACATCGCCGACGAGCGCGCCGACGCGGAGGAGGAGCGGTCGGCGGAGTTGCAGGCGCGGTCCGAGGCGGCCCATCGTGACGCCACCGACGCGGCCACCGCCGCCCAGCGCGCCCGCAGCGAGTCCGGCCACCTGGCGCAGCGCCTCGCCGAGGTGGAGCAGGAGACCACCGAGGCGGTCCGTGCCGGATGGCTCGACGACTCCTCCCCGGACGCCGATCCGGCCCGCGCGGCACTGGAGGCCTCCGACGCCGAGAAGGCCGCCGCGAACGCCGCCGAGGCGGCCCGCGAGGCCGCTCGCCGCACCGGCGACCTCGCCCGCGTGGCCGCCGCGGCGGAGTCCCGTGCCGAACTCGCCGCCGCCCGTGCCGCGGACGCCCTCGCGGCGGCCGGGACGGCCCACGCCGCCGAGACGCGGGCCGCCGACGCCCTGGCCGCCGAGCCGCGCCTCGCGGAACTGCTGAGCCTGCCGCCTGCCCCTGCACCGGACGGCGGCCGCCCCACCGGTGAGCCGGGCGCCGCCATCCCTCCGCAGGCCACGGGCGCACGTCGTGCCGTTCCGACGGAGGACACC
Source organism: Streptomyces sp. RLA123 (assembly GCF_056270165.1). NCBI lineage: Bacteria > Bacillati > Actinomycetota > Actinomycetes > Kitasatosporales > Streptomycetaceae > Streptomyces > Streptomyces sp. RLA123. The sequence goes on from NZ_JBWDOR010000003.1 coordinate 6,675,523, forward strand.
GCCCCCCGCGACCCCGCGGACGGCCCGCTGAGCGCCGCAGAACTCGACGGCTTCGCCGAGTCGTTGGGGGAGATGCTGGAGGGCGCCGTCGCGTCCGCCGAGCGCCAGCTGTTCGACCTGCGCACCGCCGCCGCCGACGACGCCCGCATCCTGGCCGCCCTCGGCGACGGCGGCCTCCTGCCGCCCGGTCCGGACGTGCTGGCCACCGTCGAGTACCTGGGGGAGCACGGCATCCCGGCGCTCCCGGGCTGGCGGTACCTCGCGCAGGCCGTCGACCCGGTCGACCACGCCGCGGTGCTGGCCGCCCGGCCGGAACTGGTGGACGGCGTCGTCGTCACGGACCCCGGCGCCCACGCAAGGGCCCGCGAGGTACTGGCCCAGGCGGCGCTGCTGCCCCGGTCCACGGTGGCGGTCGGCACCTCCGCCGCCCTGCTGGCGCCGCCCGCCCCGGCAGGTCCCGGGCCGGAGGTCTTCCTCGTGCCGCCGAACCCGGCGATGCACGACGAGTTGGCCGCCGACGGCGAGCGCCAGGCGCTGCGCGCGCGGGCCGGCGCCCGCGAGGAGGACATCCGGGGCTTGGCCGCCCGGCTGGCCGAGGACCGCACGCTCGCGGCCCGGCTGTCGTCATGGCGGGACGGCTGCCCGCCGGGCCGACTCGGCGAGCTTGCCACGGTGATCGAGACCGCCCGGACGGCCGCCGGGACCGCCCGCGACGAGCTCACCGAGGCCCGCGGCCGGCGCGTGGAGGCCGATGAGGCCGCAGCCGAGGCGACCGGGCTGCGCGACGAGCGGCAGGAGGCGGCCCAGCTGGCCCGCCGCGCCGCCGACGCCCTGGCCGGCCTCGCGTTCCGGCTGCGCGAACGTGCCACCTGGCAGCGCAGGACCCGCGAACTGGCCGAGGACGCCGCCGAGGCGGAGACCCGCGCCGAGGCGTGCCTGCAGCTGGCCCGCGCCGCCGACGAGGACCGCCGCGCCGCCCAGCGCGCCGCGGACGACGCCCGCCGTACCGCCCGCGTCCTGCGCGCCGAGCGGGCCGAGATCACCGGCGCCCCCGATGAGCCGCCCGCCGACACCGCGCAGGACGCCGGGGGCCCCGCCGGGGCGCTGCCCGCGCTGCGCGAGGCGTACCGGGCGGCCTCACAGCTGTACGAGAAGGTCGGCGTCGGCGCGGACCTGCGCGCCGAGCAGGCACGGGCCGAGAGCAGCGAGCAGTCGGCCCTCACCGAGCTGGAGCGCCTGACCAACAAGGTCCGCACCCGTGCGGCCCGGTTGCTGGAGGGACCGGACGGCGCCGACGGCCCGTCGCGGCAGGCCGCCGCCGCCCGTGCCGAACAGCTCGTGGGCACCCTGGACTCGCGTGCCGCCACGGCGAGCGAACGGCTGGGCCGGCTGCGGGGCGAGGCGGAGCGGCACGCCCCCGCGGACGGCGAGGCGCACACCGGGCTGCCCGGGGAACTGGTGCCCCGCGATGCCGAGCACGCCCAGGAGCTGCTGCGCGGTGCCAACGTCGAACTCGCCGCCCGCACGGACGCGCTCGACATCGCACGCGCCGCCCACGGCGACCTCGTCCGCGCGCACCGCGGCGCCGAGGACGCGGCGAGCGGCTTCGACGAACTCGCCGCGCTCCTGCGCGACCTGCTCCGCGACGGCGACCGGCAGGCGGACGAGGAGGAGGACGAGCCCGAACCGCACCCCGGCTCCCTGGAGGAGGCCAGGACGGCCGCCGCAGAGGCCCGCCGCGGCCTGCGCGGCTGCGCCGCCGACCTGTCGGGCGCCGAGGCGCAGCTGCGCGAGGCGAGCGACGTCCTCGTGCGGCACGCCAACGCCGCCCGCTACGAGCAGGTCAGGACCCCCGCCCGGCAGCAGATCCGGGAACTGCCGGCTTCGGCGCTGCCGGAGCACGCGGCGGCGTGGCACCTGGCGTTCGAGCCCCGGCTGCGCGTACTCACCGACGAGCTGGCGCAGTTGGAACGCAACCGCGACAGCATCGTGGACCGGATGCGGGGCCTCGTGGAGTCCTCGCTGGCGACCCTGCGCTCCGCGCAGCGGCTGTCCCGTCTGCCGGAGGGGCTGGGGGAGTGGTCCGGGCAGGAGTTCCTGCGCATCCGCTTCGAGGACCCGGACCACGCCGTCCTCGGTGAACGGCTCGGAGAAGTGATCGACGAGGCCACCCGCGCCGCCGTCCGCAAGAACTCCGATCTGCGGCGCGACGGGATGTCCCTGCTGCTGCGGGCGGTGGCCGCGGCGCTGGAGCCCAAGGGCGTGGCCGTGGAGATCCTGAAGCCGGACGCCGTGCTGCGGGCCGAGCGCGTCCCCGTCGGGCAGATGGGCGACGTCTTCTCCGGCGGCCAGTTGCTCACCGCCGCCATCGCGCTCTACTGCACCATGGCGGCGCTGCGGAGCAACGACCGGGGCCGCGACCGGCACCGGCACGCGGGCACGCTCTTCCTGGACAATCCCATCGGCCGCGCCAACGCCACGTACCTGCTGGAGTTGCAGCGTGCCGTCGCCGACGCGCTCGGCGTCCAGCTGATCTACACCACCGGTCTGTTCGACACCACGGCCCTCGCGGAGTTCCCGCTGGTGGTGCGGCTGCGCAATGACGCCGATCTGCGGGCGGGGCTGAAGTACATCAGTGTGGAGGAGCACCTGCGTCCCGGACTGCCGCAGCGCGACCCGGAGTCCGAGCCGGTGCACGGCGAGATCACCGCGACCCGGATGTTCCGCCGCCCGGCGGAGCAGTCCGCCGCGCAGGCCGCTGTCCAGTCCGCCGTTCAGGCCGCCGTGCAGGACGGCGGCTGACCGGGCCGTCCCGCCGTGCCGTGGGAACCGCCGCCCGGAGGCCGCCCTACGAGGCCACCCGCGCGCTGTGCCCGGGCAGCCTCCGCGCGCCGCCCGCGCCGCGGCGCGCACGGCGCCGCTCCCGCCGCCGTTCACGGCGCAGCGCGCGGGCGGCGCTGCTGGGGCTGGAGAGCACGCCGTTGCGCTGGTTCCACACCTGGCGGGTGATCCACACGTCCAGCACCGCCCAGGTCGCCACCACGGTGCTGCCTATGGCGGCGACCGTCGCGGGCGCGGCGATCCAGGAGTCGCCGGCCGCCGCCAGTGTCGCGACCACCGCCGCGATGAGGCTGAGGGACACGATGAGCACCGCCCGCACGGCCGAGACGCGGACCGGATCGGGCATGCGCGGGCGTCCGACCGGCTCCTCGGCCCACAGGGAGCGCCGCTTCCGCCGCTCCGGAATGTCGCGATCCAATGCGTCCTCGACAAGGTCGTCCATGAAATCTGCTCCCTCGCGGGATCCGGGTGGTGCGGTGCCGGACCCCCGATGTCCGACTCCAGAGTGGCTGCCCGGTATCCGCCGATGAATGCCCCCGCATTCCGGAGCGCCCCTCCCGCCGGGATCACGAACAAAGGGTGCCGGTGGTTCCCGGTGCGCTGCATTTCGGCCAGGGACGGCCACCGTTCATCGGTACGAAACGGGTCTTCCCGGGACAAGGGAGCAAGGTGGGCTTTCGGATGGGGCAGGTTGCAGTAGTAGGCTCGCGCCGTTTATTGCCGGAACAGGACGTCCCGTGACCGGGTCCGACGTTGGGGAGGCCATGCGCTTTCGCGGTACGACGATCCGGCGGAAGATCGTGGCACTGCTGCTCATTCCGCTGGTGTCCCTCACGGTCATCTGGGCCTTCGCCGCCACCCTGACGGGTCGTCAAGTGTGGGGCCTGTTCGGTGTGGAGCGCACGGTCAACGAACTCCGCTATCCCGTCGAGGACACCGTTCAGGCGCTCCAGCAGGAACGCCGCGCCGCCCTGGTGTACTTGGCCGATCCTCGCCGGTCCGACGCCCGCGGCGTCCTGCTGCGCCTCGAGCGCCGGACCGACGATCTGCTTGTGCAACTGCGCTCCAACGCCGCGTCCCCCGGCAACCGGGCCCCGCTCACCGAGGACGCGCGCCGCCGACTCGATCTCGTCGTCAGCGGTTTCGGTGCCGTCGACGCGCTGCGCGACAAGATCGTCAAGGGCACCGTGAGCCGCAATGGGGCCTTCGCCGCCTACAGCGCGCTGTTCGGCCCCTGCTACGACTTCCTCGACACGCTCAACCCGCTCAACAACGCGGCGATCGACAAGCAGAGCCGCGCCCTGATCCAGCTCGTCCGGGCCCGCGAGGCGGTCAGCCAGGAGGACGCCCTCATGGCCGCCGCCATCACGGCCGGCCACATGAGCCCGCAGGAGATGCGCTCGTTCACCTTCGCCGTGGCCGAGCAGCGTGCCTACTTCGCCGACAACCTCGGCCTGTTGACGGAGGCCGAGCGCGCCGTCTACCAGGACTACTGGGACGGCGGGTCAGGACGTGCCCTGCGTAAGGCCGAGGACGCCGTGATCGCCGCCGGCGCCGGCGGCGCACCCCGGGCCGCCGACCGCGCCTCGTGGCAGGACACGGCGACCACCGCGCTCGGCGACCTGGACCGTACCGGCACCGAGGCCGGCGATCTGTACAAGAAGAGCGCGGAGCCGATCGCCATGCGGCTGCTGGCCGGCGCCGCGATCGCCGGCGGGCTCGGCCTCGTCGCCGTGATCGCCTCCGTCATCGTCTCCATCCGTATCGGCCGCGCCCTCATCCGCGACCTGTCGCGGCTGCGCAAGGAGGCCCAGGAGGTCTCCGGTGTCCGGCTGCCCCGCGTCATGCGCCGGCTCGCCGCGGGCGAGGAGGTCGACGTGGAGACCGAGGCCCCCCGCCTGGACTACGCCGACGACGAGGTCGGCCAGGTGGGCAAGGCCGTCAACACCCTTCAGCGGGCCGCCGTCGAGGCCGCCGTGCGCCAGTCCGAGATGCGCCGCGGCGTCTCCGAGGTCTTCGTCAACCTCGCGCGCCGCAGCCAGGTCCTGCTGCACCGCCAGCTGACGCTGCTGGACGCCATGGAGCGCCGTACCGAGGACGCCCTGGAGCTCGCGGACCTCTTCCGGCTGGACCACATGACCACCCGCATGCGCCGGCACGCCGAGGGCCTGGTCATCCTCTCCGGCGCGGTGCCGTCGCGGCAGTGGCGCAAGCCGGTCCAGCTGATGGACGTGGTCCGCGCGGCCATCGCCGAGGTCGAGGACTACGAGCGCGTCGAGGTGCGCCGGCTGCCCCGGCTCGCGGTCGCCGGTACGGCCGTCGCCGACCTGACCCACCTGATCGCCGAACTCATCGAGAACGCCACGGTGTTCTCGCCCCCGCACACCGGCGTCCAGGTGCACGGCGAGGCCGTCGCCAACGGCTTCACCCTGGAGATCGACGACCGCGGCCTCGGGCTCACCCCCGACGCCATGCTGGAGGCCAACCTCCGGCTCGCCGAGACCCCCGAGTTCGAGCTCTCCGACACCGACCGGCTCGGCCTCTTCGTGGTCAGCCGCCTCGCCAGGCGACAGGGTGTGCGCGTCTCGCTGCGCCAGTCCCCGTACGGCGGCACCACGGCGGTCGTCCTCGTCCCCACGGCGCTGCTGACCGACAGCGGAGACGCCGCTGCGGGGGGCCGTGCCGGGGACGGCGACCTCAACGGACCCGACGACGCCCGGCTGGCCGCCACCGAGCACGGCTTCCGCACCTGGGGCCTGAACCCCGAGCCGGACGAGGAGCCGCGCGAGCACCGCGGGCACGACGCGGAGTCCGGGGCCGCGCCGCTGTCGGCGATCCGGCCGGCGACCCCGCAGGCCGCGCCGGAACCGGCCGCGCCGGGAGCCCTGCCGCGCCGCCGCCGGCCCCCGGTACTGGTCGCCGAGAACGGCCGGCCGGTCGGCGCGGTCATGAAGGAGCGCCCCGGGCCCGCCGCGGAGACGCCCGAGACGCCCGAGACGCCCGAGACGCCCGAGGTTCCCGAGACGCCGGAGGCGGGCGCATCCGGCGGGCTCCCGCGCAGGGTGCGGCAGGCCAGCCTCGCCCCGCAACTGCGCACGGACGGGACCACGCAGACGCGTACGCCGGCCGTCCGTCCGACCGGGGACGACGGGGGCCGCGAGCGGACCCCCGAGGAGGTGCGCGACCGCATGGCCTCCCTCCAGCGCGGCTGGGAACGCGGCCGGGCGGACCACCTCGACGAACCAGACACCCCCCGTCCCGCCCGCACGGGGGTTCCCCCGGCGGAGCCGGGGGAAGACAGCGCAACCAGAACCACCACGGAGGGGAACGGTCCATGACCGCACCATCGAGCCCGACCCGCGAGCTGAGCTGGCTCCTCGACGAGCTGGTCGGCCGCGTCGCCAGCATCCGCAAGGCCCTCGTGCTGTCCGGCGACGGCCTGGCCACGGGCGCGTCCGAAGGGCTGTCGCGCGAGGACGCGGAACACCTCGCCGCCGTCGCCTCCGGCTTCCACAGCCTCGCCAAGGGCGTCGGACGGCACTTCGAGGCCGGGCAGGTCCGGCAGACCCTCGTGGAGCTGGACGAGGCCTTCCTGTTCGTCACGGCGGCCGGCGACGGCAGCTGCCTGGCGGTCCTCGCCGACGCCGACTCCGACGTCGGCCAGGTCGCGTACGAGATGGCGCTGATGGTGAAGCGGGTGGGCGTGCACCTGGCCACCGCGCCGCGCGACGAAGACGCCCCGGTGGTGTGACGGGCGCGCCATGACTTCCGAAGCGGACCGCTGGTACGACGACGACGCGGGACCCGTGGTGCGGCCCTACGCCATGACGCGTGGGCGGACCAGCCATGCCGCCGAGAGCCGGCTCGACCTGATCGCACTGGTGATCTCCGAGTCCCGTTCCGGGGACGCCGAGGAGGACACCGACCGCACGTTGTCGCCCGAGCACGTCGACATCGTGGAACGGTGCCGGGAGCAGCCGACGTCGGTCGCGGAACTCGCGGCCGACCTCGATCTGCCGGTCGGCGTCGTCCGGGTGCTCGTCGGCGACGTGCTGCAGGCCGGGCTGGTGCACGTGACCCGCCCGGTCCCGCCCGCCGAACTGCCCGACGAGGGGCTGCTGCGCGAGGTCATCGAGGGCCTGCGCGCCCTGTGACGGCCCGTCGGGCGGCCCGCGGGAACGGCAGGGCGGGAACGGCGGGAGCAGCGACGGCCCCGGCAACGGCGCCGGGCCCATGGCAAGTTGGATGGTCGGATCGTAGTAGGGTTCCCCTGCCGTGAGCCGACCGTCCGACAATTCCAGGAGTGATCGATGGTCTTCGGGCGCTCTGACCGCCGTCCTTCCGTTGTCGAGCCGGTCACCCTCAAGATCCTGGTGGCGGGCGGCTTCGGCGTCGGCAAGACCACGCTCGTCGGAGCGGTCAGCGAGATCCGGCCGCTGCGCACCGAGGAGACGCTGAGCGAGGCCGGCCGCCCGGTGGACGACATCGCCGGCGTCGAGGCCAAGCGGACCACCACCGTGGCGATGGACTTCGGCCGCATCACCCTGCGCGAGGACCTGGTCCTCTACCTCTTCGGCACCCCCGGCCAGGACCGCTTCTGGTTCCTCTGGGACGAGCTGGCGCAGGGCGCCCTGGGCGCGGTCGTGCTGGCCGACACCCGGCGTCTGGAGGACTGCTTCTCCGCGATCGACTACTTCGAGCGGCGCGGCATCCCCTTCGCCGTCGCCGTGAACTGCTTCGACGGCGCCGAGCAGCACGGGGCCGAGATCGTCCGCGACGCGCTCGACCTCGACCCCGAGGTGCCGCTGGTGATGTGCGACGCGCGGGACCGCGCCTCGGCGAAGAAGGTGCTCATCACCGTCGTCGAGCACGCGGCCCAGCTGGCGGGCGTCCGGCGGGCGGCCGCCGCCAACTGAGCCGCGCGGCCCGGACGGCGGTTCCGGGCGGTCCGGTCAGACGGCCGGCACGGGGACTCCGTCCTCGCGGTCGTCCCGGTCGTCCCGGTCGTCCCGGTCGTCGCCGGTGGCCTCGGCTGCCGCGGTCGCCCCGGTCGTGTCGTCCTCCCAGCCGAAGCTGCGCTCGACCGCCTTCTTCCAGCGGCGGTACTCCTGCTCACGGGTCTTCCCGTCCATCCGCGGCTGCCACTGCGCGTCCTGCTGCCAGTGCGCCTTGAGCGTGTCCAGGCCGTCCCACACACCCGTGGCCAGCCCCGCCGCGTAGGCCGCGCCGAGCGCCGTGGTCTCGGAGATCCTGGGCCGGACCACCGGGACGCCCAGGACGTCCGCCTGATGCTGCATCAGCAGGCCGTTGGCGGTCATGCCGCCGTCCACCTTGAGGGCGGTCAGCTGCACCCCGGAGTCCTGGTACATCGCGTCCACGACCTCGCGGGTCTGCCAGCTCGTCGCCTCCAGCACGGCCCGTGCCAGGTGCGCCTTGGTGACGTACCGGGTGAGCCCGGTGATCACGCCGCGCGCGTCGGAGCGCCAGTAGGGCGCGTAGAGGCCGGAGAAGGCCGGCACGATGTAGGCGCCGCCGTTGTCCGTGACGCTCGCCGCCAGCGTTTCGATCTCGTCGGCGGACCTGATGATGCCGAGGCTGTCGCGGAACCACTGCACGAGGGCGCCGGGTGATGGCGATCGACCCCTCCAGGCAGTAGACGGGCGGCTCGCTGCCCAACCGGTAGCCCATCGTGGTGAGCAGCCCGTTCTTGGACGGTACCGGGCGGTCGCCGGTGTTGAGCAGCAGGAAGCTGCCCGTGCCGTAGGTGTTCTTCGCGTCGCCCGTCGCGTAGCAGGCCTGGCCGAAGACGGCCGCCTGCTGGTCGCCGAGCGCCGAGGCGACCGGTACCCCGGCGAGCCCCCCGACCGCCGTGCCGTAGACCTCGGAGGAGGAGCGGATCTCCGGGAGGACCGCCTCGGGGACGTTCATCGCGGCGAGGATCGCCGGGTCCCACTGGAGCGTCTCCAGGTTCATCAGCATCGTCCGGCTGGCGTTGGTGACGTCCGTGACGTGCACGCCGCCCTCGGTGCCCCCGGTGAGGTTCCAGATCAGCCAGGAGTCGATGGTGCCGAAGGCGATCTCGCCGTTCTCCGCCCGGCGCCGCAGCCCCGGTACGTTGTCCAGCAGCCAGGCGGCTTTGGGCCCGGAGAAGTAGCTGGCCAGCGGTAGCCCGGTGGACTCGCGGAAGCGGTCCTGGCCGTCGGTGCCGCCGAGCCGGGCGCACAGCGCGGCGGTCCGGGTGTCCTGCCACACGATCGCGTTGTGCACCGGGCGGCCGGTGGCGCGGTCCCACAGCACGGTCGTCTCGCGTTGGTTGGTGATGCCGAGGGCGCTGAGCTGGTCGGGGCGCAGCCGTGCCTTGGCGAGCGCGCCCGCCACCACCGCCTGCACCTTGGACCAGATCTCCGTCGCGTCGTGCTCCACCCAGCCCGGCTTGGGGAAGATCTGGCGGTGCTCGCGCTGGTCGAGCGCGACGACCGACCCGTGGGAGTCGAAGACGATGCACCGGCTGGAGGTCGTGCCCTGGTCGATGGCGGCCACGTATCGCGTGGCCTGGTCGGACGTTTCGGTCATGACCGCCTCACTTGAACGCTGCGTTGTAGATGAGACCTGACAGGGCGCCGCCGAGCAGCGGGCCGGCCACCGGGATCCACGCGTACGTCCAGTCCGAGGTGCCCTTGAACGGGATGGGCAGGACGGAGTGGACGATGCGCGGGCCGAGGTCACGCGCGGGGTTGATGGCGTAGCCGGTGGGTCCGCCGAGCGACAGGCCGATACCGGTGACGAGAAGGGCCACGATGAGGGTGCCGGTGCCGGTCTCGCCGAGGCCCTTGCTCAGTCCGAAGGCCAGGATCGGCAGGACCAGGCCCATGGTGGCGATGGCCTCGGTGATCAGGTTCTGCCACCAGACGCGGATCTCGGGGATGGTGGAGAACACCGCGAGCGTGGGCTGCCGCGCCTCCTCCTCGACGTTGGCCCGGAACTGGCCGTAGTAGACGAGCCAGCACAGCACGGCGCCGAGCATCGCGCCGATGAACTGCCCGGCCAGGTAGTACGGCACCTGGCCCCACTTGCCCGAGCTGATGGCGACCCCGAAGGTCACGGCGGGGTTGAGCTGGCCGCCGGACAGCGGTCCCGCGGTGTAGGCCCCGGCCAGAACGGCGAGGCCCCAGCCGAAGGAGATGACGATCCAGCCCGACGCCCTCGCTTTCGAGTGGTGGAGCAGCACGCCCGCGACCACTCCGGCGCCGAAGAGGACCAGGATCGCCGTTCCGATGATCTCGCCGACGAAGACGTCTCCGTTGGAATACATGGCGGCTCCTTCTGCGGGCGCACGTGTCGGGCATGCGCCGGCCAGAGAATCGCACGGAGACACGGGGGCGGAGGGTCCCGCCTCCCGCCCGGCTTCCGCGCCACCCGGCAGTGTTGTCCTGGGGTGATGAAGCGTCAAGCTATCGGACAGATCACCTGATTACGACCACCGACGAGCCGTGCCCGAACCGGCCCGGCGTGGCCGTCACCCCCACGCGGGCACCCGTGACCTGCCGTGCGTCCGTCCGCCCCACGGCCGGCAGCTCGGCTCGTGCGTCCGGGTGAACGTGCGAAGGGCTGCCGCCGCCGCGGACCGGGCGGGGCCTCCGCCGGGATTGACCGGAATCCGCCCCCGGCTCCCGCACCGGCGTTCACGGTGGGCGCCCGGGGGTTGCTCGGTCGTGACGCCTGGTCAGCGGCGGGGCCCGGCGGGGTTCGTGACGGAAACAGGCTGGACGGTGGCGGAGCCGGCTGCTAAGTTCTTCTCGAAGCGAGAAATACTCGAAGTGAGAACAACTGCCCGAGGGGTGACGGGGGATGGCAGACCGGCAGGGCGAGGACGACTTCCTCGCCGCCTATGACCCGCGCGCCTTCGACCCCATCGCCGTGACGGTCGACGTCGTCGCACTGACCCTGCGTCAGGGAAGCCTCCACGTGCTGCTCGTGCGGCGCGGTGCGCCGCCCTTCGAGGGTGCCTGGGCGCTGCCCGGCGGCTTCGTGCGGGCCGGTCGTGAATCCCTGGACCGGGCGGCCGCCCGTGAACTCGCCGAGGAGACCGGGCTGGACGAGGAGCACGGCCTCGGCCGCGTCCACCTCGAACAGCTCGGCTCGTATGGCGCGCCCGCCCGCGACCCGCGCATGCACGTCGTCTCGGTGGCCTATCTCGCCTTCGCCCCGGACCTCCCCGAGGCACGCGCCGGCAGCGACGCCGCCGCGGCCGAGTGGGTCCCGGTGGCGTCCCTCGCCCTGGAGGGGAACCCTGACGCGGCGCTGCCGCGTCCCATGGAGCAGGACCGGCCGGCCGGGATCCACGGGGGTGGTTCCGGCCGCCGGTCCGCCGGGGACGTCCCGTCCGTCACGGGCACAGGCACGGGCACGCCGCTCGCCTTCGACCACGGCACGATCCTCGCCGACGGACTCGAACGCGCCCGGTCCAAGATCGAGTACAGCCTGCTGGCCACCGCCTTCCTGGGCGAGGAGTTCACCGTCACCGAACTCCGCTCGGTCTACGAGGCGGTGTGGGGCCGGAGCCTGCACGCGGGGAACTTCCACCGCAAGATCCTGTCCGTCCCCGGATTCGTGGAGTCCACCGGCGCCACCGCCGCACGCGGCGGTTCCAAGGGCGGCCCCCGCGCCCGTCTCTACCGCGCGGGCGACGCCCGCCTGCTGCATCCCGCACTGCTCCGCCCCGACCGGGAAGAGAGCGTCCGATGACCGCCACGGCCGGCCCCACGAGCACGCGCCCCACGACGACCCGCCGCCCGCGCACCTTCGACGAGGCCCTGGCCGCCCTCGGCCGTCCGTTCCCCTCCGACGCCGCCGACGCCGCCCGCCACTACCGCAGGCTCGCCCGTCTGCTCCACCCCGACACGGCACCGGCCGGCCGCGCGGCCGAGGCGGGGGCGGCCTTCGTCCGGCTCACCGCCCAGTGGCGGCTGCACACGGGCGACGGCCCCGTGATCACCACCGCCCGCGGCACGTACCCGCTGGGCCGCGTCCTCGCCGCCGGCGACCTGGCGGTGCTGCGCGCCGGCGGCGAGGACACCGTGCTGAAGATCCCGCGCCGCCCCGCGGACAACGACCTGATGGAGCGTGAGGCCGACGCCCTCACCCGGCTGCACACCGTGGCCGACGCCCGGCACCGCGCCTACGCCCCCCGCCTCGTCGAGTCGTTCCGCCACCGCGGCCCCGACGGCACCGAGCGCCGCGTCAACGCCCTCCAGCGGCTGCGCGGCTTCCACACCCTCGCCGAGGTCCGTGACCACCACCCGGGCGGCCTCGACCCGCGCGACGCCGCCTGGATGTGGCGCCGGCTGCTGGTCGCCCTCGGCTGGGCGCACCGCGCCGGGATCGTCCACGGTGCCGTCCTGCCCGAACACGTCCTGATCCACCCCGCCCTGCACGGCCTCGTCCTGATCGACTGGTGCTACTCCACCGGACGCGGCGAGACGGTCCCCGCCCTCGTCGAGCGGCATCGCGCGGTCTATCCGCCGGAGGTCACCGGCCGGCGTCCCGCCACCGAGGCCACCGACATCCACCTCGCCTCGCGGTGCGTCGAGCAACTGATGGGGGACCGCGCGCCCACGCCGCTGCGCGCCTTCCTCCGCGGTTGCACGCTCCCTTCCGAGGCCCGCCGTCCGCACGACGCGTGGCGGCTGCTCGCGGAGCTCGACGAGGCACAAGAACGCCTCTACGGCCCCCGCGCCTTCCGCCCGTTCACCATGCCGGGCACCCGCACGCACACCTGACGCACCAAGGGGGAAACACCATGGGCAGCGGAAGCTGGTCCACCAACGTCTACGACGCCGCCGCGCGCTACCGCGCCGCCTCCGGCACCGGCGCCTTCGCCTACAGCGACCGCGTCACCTCGTCCGCGCCGCGCGGTTCCTGGGCGGCGCACCCCTCGCTCGACCCGAAGGGCATGGGCGTCCGCGAGAGCCGCGACTCCGACGAGCACCCCACCTCGCTCGCCATCGCCGTCCTGTTCGACGTCACCGGCTCCATGCGGACCGTCCCGCAGGTGCTGCAGACCAAGCTCCCCGAGCTGTTCGGCCTGCTGCTGCGCAAGGGCTACACCGAGCATCCGCAGATCCTCTTCGGCGCGATCGGCGACGCCACCTGCGACCGGGTCCCGCTCCAGCTCGGCCAGTTCGAGTCCGACAACCGCATGGACGACGACCTCGGCAACATCCTGCTGGAGGGCGGGGGCGGCGGCCAGATGACCGAGTCCTACGAGCTCGCCCTCTACGCCATGGCCCGCCACACCTCGCTCGACTGCCACGAGAAGCGCGGCCGCCGCGGCTACCTCTTCCTGGTCGGCGACGAGCTGCCCTACGGCAGGGTCAAGGCCGACGAGGTGTACGAGGTGCTCGGTGACGACCTGCCGGAGGACATCCCCGTCACACAGATCGTCGCCGAACTCCGGCAGAGGTTCGACATCTACTACATCCTGCCGGCGGGCTCCTCGTACGTCGGCAACGCCGAGGTCCTCGGCGCCTGGCGCAAGCTGCTCGGCCAGAACGTCATCGAGCTGGACGACCTCGACGCCGTCTGCGAGACGATCGCCCTCACCGTCGGTCTCGGCGAGGAGGCCATCGACCTCGCCGAGGGGCTGGACGACCTCGCCGACGTCGGCTCCGCCGCCACCGCCTCCGTGAGCAAGGCCCTCGCCGCCCTCGGCCGCGACCGCTCGGCCGTGGCGGTGACGGACACGTCCCTTCTCGACGACGCGAACGACGCGGACGGCGGGCAGACCCCCTCGGGCACCACGCGCCTGTAGCGGCGTTGCCCGGCACCGTCACGCCAACCCCACCGGAGGGACCCCGAACCGTGCACACCATCGTCGTCGACCTCGGCTACGGCGACGCCGGCAAGGGCACCGTCGTGGACCGGCTCTGCGCCACCGGGCCGGTCCACGCCGTGGTCCGCTTCAACGGCGGAGCCCAGGCGGCCCACAACGTCGTCACCGCCGACGGACGCCACCACACCTTCGCCCAGTTCGGCTCCGGCACTCTGCACGGGGTGCCGACGCACCTGTCGCGCTTCATGCTCGTCGACCCGCTCGCGCTGGCCGCCGAGGCCGACCATCTCATCGCTCTCGGCGTCGCGGCGCCGTACGCCCTGCTGACCGTCGACCGCGAGGCACGGCTGACCACGCCGTACCACGCCGCCGCCAACCGCCTGCGCGAGCGGGCGCGCGGGGCGGGGCGGCACGGCTCGTGCGGCATGGGCATCGGGGAGACCGCGGCCTACGCCCTCGCGCACCCCGAGGACGCGCCGACCGCCGGCGACTGCGTCTCCCGCGCCCGCCTGCTGCGCAAGCTCCGCCTCCTGCACGACCGCCTGGCCGACGAGCTCGGGCGCGCCCTGCCCGCCCCGCCGCCCGAGCACTGCGCCGACGCCTTCACCGCGTTCGCCCGCGCCGTGACCCTCACCGACGGCGCGCACCTGGCCCGCGTCCTGCGCACCGGGTCCGTGGTCTTCGAAGGCGCCCAGGGCGTTCTCCTCGACGAGTGGCACGGCTTCCATCCGTACACCACGTGGTCGACGACCACCTTCGCCAACGCCGAGGCGCTGCTGGCCGAGTCGGGCCGGTCATGTCCGGCCAGGCGCCTCGGGGTCGTCCGCGCCTACACCACGCGGCACGGCCCCGGGCCGCACATGACCGAGGACCGCGAGCTCGCCGCGCTGCTGCCCGAACCCCACAACGGCACGGGCGCCTGGCAGGGAGCCTTCCGCGTCGGCCACTTCGACGCCGTGGCGCACGCCTACGCCGTCGAGGTGTGCGGCGGCGTGGACGCCCTCGCGCTCACCCACCTCGACGCCCCCGCGCGCTGCCCCGCGCTCCGCCTCGTCCGCGGCTACGACACCGGGGAGAGCCGGCTGCCCGTCCGCCGCCCCGGTGACCTGACCGTCCAGGCCGTGCTCACCGACCGTCTGGCGACGGCCCGGCCGGCGCGCTGGGACATCCCCGGCGCCGACCCGGCCGCCTGGTCGCGGGCCGTGGGGGAGGCGCTGGCCGCCCCCGTCGTCCTGGAGTCGTACGGGCCTACGGCCGCCGACAAGCGGGAGGTTCAGCGGAGGATGCCCGCCCGCCGCGCGGCGGTCAGCCAGGAGGGGAACTCGGAGAGGATCCGGTCGTAGAGCTCGGCGTCCGGCACGGTCGCGATGTCGTCCACGGCGAAGAACCCCACGTTGTCGACGCGCCGGCCCGGCAGGGTGTCGAAGCGCTCCAGCACACCGAAGTTGGCCCGGCCCAGTCCGACGAACTGCCAGAACAGCGGCTCCTCCACCGCCTCCCGCAGCTGCTGCTCGATCTGCGCGTTGCGGTAGACGCCGCCGTCGGAGAAGAACAGCACAAGGGTCGGCGCGGCCGCCGGGTTCGCCCGCACGAACGCCCGGACCTCCGCGATGACCTTCTGCTCCTCGTTCTGGATGCCGACGAGCCGCATGTCGACCTGGCCCGGCTGCATACCGTGACGCGGCTTCTTGGGCCGGCCGAAGAGGCTGAGCTCGCCGACCCGCACGTGCAGCCGCAGCCACTCCGGCAGCTCCGCCAGACGCAGGTCCGGCAGGCGCGCCGGGTACGAGGCGAAGGTCCACGCCTGCATCTCGCCGTCGTCGTCCATCTGCGCCGCGACCGCCGCCATGCGCTCCACCACGCCGGCGACGACGCCGCGCGCGTACAGGCCGCTCATCGACCCGGACGCGTCGAGCACGAGGATCACCCGCGCCACGACGTCCGCCGCGCCGTGCTTGCGCAGGCTGACGGCCACCTGCTCCTTGCGGAGGCTGAGGCGCTTGCGCATGTCGGGCGGCAGATGCTCCTCGCCCTTCGTGAGCCGCGTGACCGGCGCCGGGGGAGCCCCGGCAGCCGGGACCGGCGCGGCTGCGGTCCCCGGGAACGGAGGAGGCGGCGGGGACGGGGCGACCGGGGGCTCGGGCGCCGGCGCGTCGACGGTGATGCCGAAGTCGGTGGCCAGCCCGGCGAGACCGGACGCCCAGCCCTGGCCCACCGCCCGGAACTTCCAGACGCCCCCGCGCCGGTACAGCTCCCCGGCGACGAACGCCGTCTCCGTCTCCGCCCGCATGTCGAAGCGCGCGATCTCCGCCCCGTTGCGGGCGTCCAGCAGGCGCAGCCGGAGCCCCGGCACCTGCCCGAAGGTCCCGCCGTCCGCGGACGCGCAGAGCACGATCCGCTCGACGGCCGGCTCCACGCGTGCGAGGTCCACGTCGAGGGCGTCCGTCGCCTGCGCGGGACCCGCCTGCTTCCCGACGTGCCGTACGGCTTCGGAGCCGTGCACGGGCTGGTTGTAGAAGACCAGATCGCCGTCGGAACGTACCCGCCCCTCGGCGGTCAGCAGCAGGGCCGAGGCGTCGACGTCGGGCACGCCGGGGCCCGGCGACCAGTCCAGTACGGCCCGCACGGCGGGCACGGGCACCGGGAGATTGGCGCCCTTTCGCAGGGATTCGGGTGTCACGCAGGTCAGTCTGCCCTGTCACCCGCCGTGTCGGACAGGTATCGGCAGCCGACACCCGCCGGCCGTGCCGTCTCGGATACAGTCCGCGGGTGACCAGTCGCCAGAAGGACAGCCACTGCTCCTACTGCGGGGCGGAGTTCGGTCCCGGCGCCGGATGGCCCCGGACCTGCCCCGTGTGCGGGAACGTCACCTACCGCAACCCGCTGCCGGTCGCGATCGCGCTGCTGCCCGTGCGGACCGCCGGCACGACCGGGCTGGTCGTCGTCCGCCGCACCATCGAGCCGGCGCGCGGCCGGTTCGGCCTCCCCGGCGGATTCGTCGACCACGGCGAGACCTGGCAGCAGGCCGTGGTCCGCGAACTCGACGAGGAGACCGGCATCAAGGCCTCCGTCTCCGACGTCCGGCTCGCGGACGCCCTCAGCGGCGACACCGGCCATGTGCTGCTCTTCGGACTGCTGCCCGAGTGGGCCGAGGAGGATCTGCCGCCGGACGTCCCCACGGACGAGACCGACTCCCGGCAGATCCTCACCGCGCCCGCCGAACTGGCCTTCCCGCTGCACACGGAGGCCGTGCGGAACTGGTTCGCCGGCCGCTACTGAGCGGAGGCGCCCCGCACCCGCACGGCGTGGCCCACCTCGTCGTGCCCCTCGCGGGCCACGACCACCCCGCCGTCCGCGAGGCGGGAGGTGAAACGTTCCGTGCGCGGCTCCGCCCAGCCGTCGCCCGCGTCGGTGACCAGCAGGCCCCCGCCCGTGCGCCCGGCCGCCGGCGCCCACGCCTCCAGGGCCACCGCCCCGTCGTCCTCCGCCACCGGCACCACCGACCCGGCGCGGGCCAGCACCGGGATGCGCTCCTGCGGCGCGGGCAGCAGCACCTGTCCGGGCCCCTGGTACGCCTCACCGGTCGCCGTGTCGTACCAGACGCCGCGCGGCAGCCGCACCGCCCGCTCCGTCGCGCCCTGCTCCATCACCGGGGCCACCAGCAGCGCGTCGCCCAGCAGGAACGCGTCCGCGCACGAGCGCAGTTTGCGGTCCTCCGGGTCGCCCCACCACACCGGTCGCACATAGGGGGCGCCCGACTGCCGCGCCCCGTGCGCCAGCGTGTACAGGTACGGCATCAGCCGCTCCCGCTCGCGCAGCGCCACCCGCGCGCCCTCCAGCACCCGCGGCCCGAACTCCCACGGCTCGCGACGGCCCGCGGTGATCGCCGAGTGCGTGCGGAAGAACGGGAAGTAGGCGGCCATCTGGAACCAGCGCAGATACAGCTCCGGCGACGGGCTGCCGGTGAACCCGCCGACGTCCGGCCCCGAGTACGGCACCCCGCACAGCCCCAGGCCCAGCACGAGCGCCAGCGAGGCCCGCAGCCCCGGCCAGCCCGTCGAGACATCGCCCGACCACGTGCCGCCGTACCGCTGCATGCCCGCCCAGCCCGAGCGGGAGAAGAGGAACGGCCGGTTGTCGGGGCGCAGTTCCCGCAGGCCCTCGTAGCCGGCCCGTGCCATCGTCAGGCCGTAGACGTTGTGCGCCTCGCGGTGGTCGCCGCCGCGGCCCTCGAGGGCATGCCGGGCCGAGCGGGGGAGTGTGGCGTCGCCGAACGCCGAGAAGGACACCGGCTCGTTCATGTCGTGCCACACCCCGGCGAAGCCCTGCGCCAGACGTTCCGCGTACAGCCCGCCCCACCACTTGCGCACGCGCGGGTCGGTGAAGTCGGGGTACAGCGCCTCGCCCGGCCACACCACACCCCGGACGGTCCCGCCCTGGGCGTCGCGCACGAAGGCGTCCGCGGCCGTCCCGCTGTCGTGGACGGGATTGCCGGGCTCCTCCTTGACCGCCGGGTCGACGATCGACACCAGGCGCACGCCCTCGGTCCGCAACTCCTGCGCCAATCCCGGAAGATCGGGGAAGCGCTCGCGGTCGACGGTGAAGACCCGGTGGCCGTCGTAGTGGTCGATGTCCAGGTGGATCGCCGACAGCGGCAGCCCGCGATCCCGGTACCCCGCCGCGACCCGGCGCACCTCGGCCCCCGAGCCGAAGCCCCACCGCGAGTGCTGGTACCCCAGGGCCCAGCGGGGCGGCAGCGCGGGACGTCCGGTCAGCGCCGTCCACGCGGTCAGGACGCGCGACGGCGTGCCGGGGATCACCCAGTAGCGCAGCGGACCGCCGTCCACGCGCACTTCGCAGCCGCCGGGGCGGTCGTGCCCCGACCCCGCGCCCTCCTCGCCGTCGCGGAGCGTCACCCGGCCGTCCCAGGTGTTGTCGTGGAACACCAGGTGGCTGCCCGCGTCCGCCACCACCAGCTGCACCGGCATGGTGATGTACAGCGGATCGGTCTCCGGCTCGAAGGTCCCGTCCGGATCGGTGTTCCACAGCCGGTACGAGCCCTCGCCCAGCCGCGGCCCCGACCCGCGGCCGCCGAGCCCGAACACCGCCGCGTCCGCCGCCGTCTCCGAACGCTGTACCCAGCGCGCCTCGGTCCCCTCCCGGGAGCCGAGCGGGTCCCACCAGCGGGGCGGCAGGTCCTTGCGCAGCAGCAGCCCCCCGGGCGTGCGGAACTCCACCGCGCCGTGCCGCGACACCGTCACGGTGACCCGCTCCGACACCACCCGCCAGCCGTCCTTGTCCGGCTCCATCACCGCCCGCACGTCCGCGTCCGGGCAGCCTCCCGCCAGGGCGTACGACGGCTCGGGCTCCGCCCCGTCCCAGCCGCAGAAGACCGCGCCGCCCGCCGTGACCCGCACCCGCAGGCTCGACCGGGCGAACCGGACCAGCCCGCCGCCCGGCAGCGGGTCCGCGCCCTCGGCCGTCCCCGGCACCCGCGCCCGCTCGGGGCCCCGTCGCGGCAGGTCCCGCGCGTCCGTCCGCTGCCGGCGCCACGCGGCGCGCACCGAACGCAGCCCGTTCGCGGAACCGACCGCCCGCACCTGCCGCACCAGGTCCCCAGCATCCATGAGCCCCACCCTTTCACCGTTCCCGGCCGCCCCGCCGCCCGCAGAGCCCCTGTTCACCGGGGGCCCGGCACATGGTGACACCCCTCGCATGTGTGGGGTGGGCCCTGGCGCCGAAGACGATCACGTGGCATCGTCCTGCCCATCCGCGCGCCGGGACATTCCGCCCGCCGCGGTCCGACCGCACACCACGCAGCGCCGCGTACCGTCCGGGAGCCGCCCCATGAGCACCACATCCGAGCCCGCCACCCCCGCGGAGACCACGCGGCCGCTGTGGCAGCCCGGCCCCGACCGCGTCGCCGGCGCCCAGGTGACGCGCTTCCAGAACTGGGCCGCCGGACACCACGGCGCGCCCGCGGCCGACCTCGCCGACCCCGTCGCCGGCTACGCGGCGCTGCACGCCTGGTCGGTGCGCGAGCCCGAGGCCTTCTGGCGGTCCGTCGTCGAGTGGTTCGACGTGCGCTTCTCCACCCCGTACGAGACGGTGCTCGCCGACCCCGCCATGCCGGGCGCGCGGTGGTTCCCCGGTGCCCGCCTCAACTACGCCGAGCACGCGCTGCGTCCGGCCGGCGACCCCGCACGCGCCGACGCGCCCGCCCTGCTCCACCTCGACGAGCGCCACGACATCGGCGAGACGAGCTGGGCGGCACTGCGCCGTCAGGTCGCCTCACTCGCCCACGAACTGCGCGCCCTCGGGGTCCGCCCCGGCGACCGGGTCAGCGGCTACCTGCCCAACATCCCGCAGGCGGTCGTCGCCCTGCTGGCCACCGCCGCGGTCGGCGGCGTGTGGACCTCCTGCGCCCCCGACTTCGGCGCCCGCGGCGTCCTCGACCGTTTCCAGCAGGTCGAGCCGGTCGTCCTGTTCACCGTCGACGGCTACCGCTACGGCGGCAAGGAGCACGACCGCACCGCGGTCGTGGCGGAACTGCGCGCCGAACTGCCCTCGCTGCGCGCCGTCGTCCACATCCCGCTGCTGGGCACCGCCGCCCCCGAGGGCACGCTGGAGTGGGACGCCCTGGTCTCCGGCGACCGGGAACCGGTCTACGAGCAGGTCCCCTTCGACCACCCGCTGTGGGTGCTGTACTCCTCCGGCACCACCGGCCTGCCCAAGGCGATCGTCCAGTCCCAGGGCGGCATCCTGCTGGAGCACCTGAAGCAGACCGGGCTCCACATGGACCTCGGGCCGCAGGACCGCTTCTTCTGGTACACCTCCACCGGCTGGATGATGTGGAACTTCCTCGTCGGCGGTCTGCTCGCGGGCGCCACGATCGTCCTGTACGACGGCAGCCCCGGCTTCCCGGACACCGGAGCCCAGTGGGGCGTCGCCGAACGCACCGGCACCACCGTCTTCGGCACCTCCGCCGCGTACGTCATCGCCTGCCGCAAGGCCGGCGTGCGCCCCGGCCGCGACCACGACCTCTCGGGCGTCAAGTGCGTGGCCACCACGGGTTCCCCGCTGCCGCCGGACGGCTTCCGCTGGATCCACGACGAGGTCAAGGAGGACCTCTGGATCGCCTCCGTCAGCGGCGGCACCGACGTCTGCAGCTGTTTCGCGGGCGGCGTGCCGACCCTCCCGGTGTACATCGGGGAACTCCAGGCGCCCTGCCTCGGCACCGACCTGCAGGCCTGGGACGCGTACGGCAAACCCGTCATCGACGAGGTCGGCGAGCTGATCGTCACCAACCCCATGCCGTCCATGCCGATCCACTTCTGGAACGACCCCGACGGCGCCCGGTACCGCGACAGTTACTTCGAGATGTTCCCCGGTGTCTGGCGGCACGGCGACTGGATCACCCTCACCGCCCGCGGCACGGTGATCATCCACGGCCGCTCCGACTCCACCCTGAACCGCCAGGGCGTCCGCATGGGTTCTGCCGACATCTACGAGGTCGTCGAACGGCTCCCCGAGATCCGCGAGTCCCTCGTCATCGGCGTCGAACAGAGCGACGGCGGCTACTGGATGCCGCTGTTCGTCCAGCTCGCCGAGGGCGCCGAACTCGACGACGTCCTGCGCGACAAGGTCAAGCGCACCATCCGCGAGCAGCTCTCCCCCCGGCACGTGCCCGACGAGATCATCCCGGTCCCCGGCATCCCGCACACCCTCACCGGCAAGCGCATCGAGGTCCCCGTCAAGAAGCTCCTCCAGGGAACCCCACTCGCCAAGGCGGTCAACCCCGGATCCGTCGACGACATCGGGCTCCTGGCGTTCTACGAGCAACTGGCCCGCACCCACAGCTGAGCGACTGGGGCCTGAGGGTCCTGAGGGGCTGCCCGCCGCGGGCAGCCCCTCCCACCCCGCCCACCCTGAGGCAGACGGGGCCGTCACTGTCAGTGCCCCCGGTTACGGTGAGTGAGCATTGACCGTCGCACTCAGGGGGAGCCATGACACACACCAGGAATCGCACGAAGACCGCCCGACCCACCGTCAGGACCGGCCGGCGCGCACTGCGCCGCGAGGCCCCGACCACCGTCGCGCTCCTGACCGCGGCCGCGGACTTCGACGCCATGCGCGGTTACCGCAGCTTCCGGTTCCACGACCACGCCGACTACCTGCGCCGCATGGAGGGGCTTCTGCGCTCCCTGACCTCCCGCGGCATCCACGTCCGCGTCGGGGTCTTCGACCCGGGGGAGTACGCCCAATACTGCGTGGACACCGGCGGCGACCCCGACACCTCCCGCGCACGGGCGCGCTACGCGGCGGACGTCACCGCCTCAGGACCCACCGTCCCGTACGCGGGTCAGGCGCTGGAACACCTCATCACGCAGATCGAGTACGAGACGACCCGCCAGGCCACCTGGGAGCTCGCCGGCGACATCCTCGCGCGCGCCGGGGACTGCGCGTGCTGCGGCGACGACCTCGCCCGGACCTCCTTCGACCGTGCCTCCCAGGCACTGACCCGGCTCCTCGAAGCCGCGGGCCCCGGCAGTCACCACGTGGTGTGCAGCGTCCCCACCGAGGACACCACCCTCCTCGCGGCGATGCACGCCCGCTGCGACGAGCAGGGCATGGTCCACCTCGCCGAGGCAGAGGCCCTCGTATGCTGCACCGTGCTCGCCGCCGGCCTGGCGACGGACAGCCCCGGAGGCCTCGTCGTGCGCAGCACCGCCCCAGCCACGGGACGCGGCGGCCCCGGCGCGGGGCCTCCCGACGAGGTCCGCGGCTGGACGCTGCGCGACGGCTGGCTCCGCCCGCTCAGCGAGGCCGAGGTCTTCAACGCCTACTGCACGGACGCCGAGACCGGCGAGCCCGTCCCGCCCGAGCCCGGTGTCGTCCATCGCCCGGGCTTTCCACTGCCGCCCCCGGAGGACTGACCGCACGGTGCAGCCGACGCGCCGAGGGGCGCCCCGCACACCGGCGGGACGCCCCTCGTGGGAACCGCGCGCACCTCACTCGCCGGACAGCACCGCCTGCGCCGCCCGGCGCGCCTCGTCGGCCGTGTCCGTCGCCCGCGCCGCCGCCGCGGCACGCTCGCACTGCGCCAGCGTGTACTTCGCCAGCGTCGCCCGGACGTAGGGCAGCGATGCCGCGCCCATCGACAGGCTGGTCACACCCAGACCCGTCAACACGCAGGCCAGCAGCGGATCGGAGGCCGCCTCGCCGCACACACCGCAACTCTTGCCCTCCGCGCGCGCCGCCTCGGCGGCCGCCGCCACCAGGTCCAGCAGCGCCGGCTGCCACGGGTCCTGCAGCCGCGAGACCGACCCGACCTGGCGGTCCGCCGCGAAGGTGTACTGCGCCAGGTCATTGGTCCCCAGCGAGATGAACTCGACCTCCTGCAGGATCGACCGCGCCCGCAGCGCCGCCGACGGGATCTCGACCATCGCACCGAACTTCGCCCGCAGCCCGGCCTCCCGGCACGCGTCCGCGAACGCCTTGGCGTCGATGCGGTCCGCCACCATCGGGGCCATGACCTCCAGGTACACCGGAAGTCCCTCGGCGGCCGCGGCCAGCGCGCGCAACTGCGTCCGCAGTACGTCCGGGTGCGCCAGCAGCGTGCGCAGGCCCCGCACCCCGAGCGCCGGGTTCGGCTCGTCCGCCGGCGTCAGGAAATCCAGCGGCTTGTCCGCGCCCGCGTCCAGGACGCGCACCACGACCCGGCCCTCGGGAAAGGCCTCCAGCACCTGCCGATACGCCTCGAACTGCTTCTCCTCGGAAGGAGCCTTCTTGGAATCGTCCAGGAACAGGAATTCCGTACGGAACAGACCCACGCCCTCGGCACCGGCCGCGACCGCGGCGGGGACGTCGGCCGGCCCCCCGATGTTCGCCAGCAGCGGCACCATGTGCCCGTCCGAGGTCGCGCCCGGCCCCGACGACGCCGCGAGCGCCGCCCTGCGCTCGGCCGCCGCCTTCGCCAGTTCCGCCCGCCGCTCCTTCCCCGGCTCGACGAAGATGTCGCCGGTACTGCCGTCCACGGCGATGACCGTGCCCTCGGTCAGCTCCGTCGCGCCCGGCAGTGCCACCACGGCGGGCACCCCGAGGGCCCGGGCCAGGATGGCGCTGTGACTGGTGGGGCCGCCCTCCTCGGTCACGAACCCCAGCACCAGCGACGGGTCCAGCAGCGCCGTGTCCGCCGGCGCCAGGTCCCGCGCGATCAGCACATACGGCTCGTCGCTGTCCGGCACACCCGGCATGGGCACCCCGAGCAGCCGCGCCACGATCCGATTCCGCACATCGTCCAGATCCGCGACCCGGCCCGCCAGGTACTCGCCCGCGTTGGCCAGCAGCGCCCGGTACGACGCGAAGGCGTCGTACACCGCGCGTTCCGCCGAACTCCCCACTGCGATGCGCCGCTCCACGTCGGCCATCAGCTCGGGGTCCTGCGCCATCAGCGCCTGGGCCTCCAGTACCGCCTGCGCCTCGCCGCCGGCCAGATTGCCGCGCGCGATCAGGTCATTGGCAACCGCCTCGACGGCCTGCCGCGCCCGCGCCTGTTCCCGCGGTGCCTCCTCGGCCGGAATCTGCTTGGCCGGGGGCTCCAGCACCGCGGTGCCCATGTGCCGTACCTCGCCGATCGCCACACCGTGGCTGACACCGACGCCTCGCAGCGTTGTCTCCATCTCACCCGTCTCCGGTTGTCGCGGACGCACGCGACCGCGTTCTTTGTGTCACTGCGTCGGGAGTGGCCTTGCCGAAAAGGCTACGTCCAGGAGAAGAGGGTGGCTCCGGCGATCACGTCGGCGT
>NZ_JBWDOR010000003.1:6702500-8201943 GCF_056270165.1 Streptomyces sp. RLA123
CATGGGTGGAACGTTGACTATTCGGCACGGTCTTGAGGGTTCACTAGTACTGCTTCGGCGTGGAATGTGAATCTGATGGGGCCGGGTCGGGCGCGCTGTTGGGTCCTGAGGGCACGGAAGTGTTCTCGGTTGTGGACCGGACTCGGAGAGCCTCGCGTTGGTGGGGGGATCTGGGTGACGGGTCGTTGTTTGAGAACTGCATAGTGGACGCGAGCATCTATGGCCAAGTTTTTAAGGGCGCACGGTGGATGCCTTGGCACCAGGAACCGATGAAGGACGTGGGAGGCCACGATAGGCCCCGGGGAGCTGTCAACCAAGCTTTGATCCGGGGGTGTCCGAATGGGGAAACCCGGCAGTCGTCATGGGCTGTCACCCATACCTGAACACATAGGGTATGTGGAGGGAACGCGGGGAAGTGAAACATCTCAGTACCCGCAGGAAGAGAAAACAACCGTGATTCCGGGAGTAGTGGCGAGCGAAACCGGATGAGGCCAAACCGTATGTGTGTGATACCCGGCAGGGGTTGCGCATGCGGGGTTGTGGGATTGTACTTCAGTCGTCTGCCGGCGGCTGGGCGAGTCAGAAACCGTTGATGTAGGCGAAGGACATGCGAAAGGTCCGGCGTAGAGGGTAAGACCCCCGTAGCTGAAACATCAACGGCTTGCTTGTACAACTCCCAAGTAGCACGGGGCCCGAGAAATCCCGTGTGAATCTGGCGGGACCACCCGCTAAGCCTAAATATTCCCTGGTGACCGATAGCGGATAGTACCGTGAGGGAATGGTGAAAAGTACCGCGGGAGCGGAGTGAAATAGTACCTGAAACCGTGTGCCTACAAGCCGTGGGAGCGTCGCATGCAAGCTTGCTTGTATGTCGTGACTGCGTGCCTTTTGAAGAATGAGCCTGCGAGTTTGCGGTGTGTGGCGAGGTTAACCCGTGTGGGGTAGCCGTAGCGAAAGCGAGTCCGAATAGGGCGACTTTAGTCGCACGCCCAAGACCCGAAGCGGAGTGATCTAGCCATGGGCAGGTTGAAGCGTGGGTAAGACCGCGTGGAGGACCGAACCCACCAGGGTTGAAAACCTGGGGGATGACCTGTGGTTAGGGGTGAAAGGCCAATCAAACTCCGTGATAGCTGGTTCTCCCCGAAATGCATTTAGGTGCAGCGTCGCGTGTTTCTTGCCGGAGGTAGAGCACTGGATAGGCGATGGGCCCTACCGGGTTACTGACCTTAGCCAAACTCCGAATGCCGGTAAGTGAGAGCGCGGCAGTGAGACTGCGGGGGATAAGCTCCGTGGTCGAGAGGGAAACAGCCCAGAGCATCGACTAAGGCCCCTAAGCGTACGCTAAGTGGGAAAGGATGTGGAGTCGCACAGACAACCAGGAGGTTGGCTTAGAAGCAGCCACCCTTGAAAGAGTGCGTAATAGCTCACTGGTCAAGTGATTCCGCGCCGACAATGTAGCGGGGCTCAAGCGTACCGCCGAAGTCGTGTCATTGCAGCAATACTCCCAACGGAGGCTGTGATGGGTAGGGGAGCGTCGTGTGCCGGGTGAAGCGGCCCTGTAAGGGAGTCGTGGACGGTTCACGAGTGAGAATGCAGGCATGAGTAGCGATACAAGAGTGGGAAACTCTTGCGCCGATTGACTAAGGGTTCCTGGGTCAAGCTGATCTGCCCAGGGTAAGTCGGGACCTAAGGCGAGGCCGACAGGCGTAGTCGATGGACAACCGGTTGATATTCCGGTACCCGCTTTGAAGCGCCAACGTCGAACCCTCTGATGCTAAGCCCGTGAAGCCGCCGGCTGAATCTTCGGATGATGTCGGAGTGGTGGAGCCGGTGACCCAAGGTGGTAGTAGGTGAGCGATGGGGTGACGCAGGAAGGTAGTCCAGCCCGGGCGGTGGTTGTCCCGGGGTAAGGGTGTAGGCCGAGTGGTAGGCAAATCCGCCACTCATTAAGGCTGAGACCTGATGCCGAGCCGATTGTGGTGAAGTGGATGATCCTATGCTGTCGAGAAAAGCCTCTAGCGAGTTTCATGGCGGCCCGTACCCTAAACCGACTCAGGTGGTCAGGTAGAGAATACCGAGGCGTTCGGGTGAACTGTGGTTAAGGAACTCGGCAAAATGCCCCCGTAACTTCGGGAGAAGGGGGGCCATTGCTGGTGAGGGGACTTGCTTCCCGAGCTGGTGGTGGCCGCAGAGACCAGCGAGAAGCGACTGTTTACTAAAAACACAGGTCCGTGCGAAGCCGTAAGGCGATGTATACGGACTGACGCCTGCCCGGTGCTGGAACGTTAAGGGGACCGGTTAGCTCTGATTCGTCGGGGCGAAGCTGAGAACTTAAGCGCCAGTAAACGGCGGTGGTAACTATAACCATCCTAAGGTAGCGAAATTCCTTGTCGGGTAAGTTCCGACCTGCACGAATGGCGTAACGACTTCTCGACTGTCTCAACCACAGGCCCGGTGAAATTGCACTACGAGTAAAGATGCTCGTTTCGCGCAGCAGGACGGAAAGACCCCGGGACCTTTACTATAGCTTGATATTGGTGTTCGGTTCGGCTTGTGTAGGATAGGTGGGAGACTGTGAACTCCAAGCGCCAGCTTGGGGGAGTCAACGTTGAAATACCACTCTGGTCGTGCTGGATGTCTAACCTCGGTCCGTGATCCGGATCAGGGACAGTGTCTGGTGGGTAGTTTAACTGGGGCGGTTGCCTCCTAAAGTGTAACGGAGGCGCCCAAAGGTTCCCTCAGCCTGGTTGGCAATCAGGTGTTGAGTGTAAGTGCACAAGGGAGCTTGACTGTGAGACTGACGGGTCGAGCAGGTACGAAAGTAGGGACTAGTGATCCGGCGGTGGCTTGTGGAAGCGCCGTCGCTCAACGGATAAAAGGTACCCCGGGGATAACAGGCTGATCTTCCCCAAGAGTCCATATCGACGGGATGGTTTGGCACCTCGATGTCGGCTCGTCGCATCCTGGGGCTGGAGTCGGTCCCAAGGGTTGGGCTGTTCGCCCATTAAAGCGGTACGCGAGCTGGGTTTAGAACGTCGTGAGACAGTTCGGTCCCTATCCGCTGTGCGCGTAGGAGTCTTGAGAAGGGCTGTCCCTAGTACGAGAGGACCGGGACGGACGAACCTCTGGTGTGCCAGTTGTCCTGCCAAGGGCATGGCTGGTTGGCTACGTTCGGGAGGGATAACCGCTGAAAGCATCTAAGCGGGAAGCCTGCTTCGAGATGAGGACTCCCACCCCCTTGAGGGGTTAAGGCTCCCAGTAGACGACTGGGTTGATAGGCCGGATGTGGAAGCCCAGTAATGGGTGGAGCTGACCGGTACTAATAAGCCGAGGGCTTGTCCGTAGGTTGCTCGCGTCCACTGTGTAGTTCTGAAACAACGAACCCCGGCTTTTTTGTGCCGGTGCCGGTTCGACAGTTTCATAGTGTTTCGGTGGTCATAGCGTTAGGGAAACGCCCGGTTACATTTCGAACCCGGAAGCTAAGCCTTTCAGCGCCGATGGTACTGCAGGGGGGACCCTGTGGGAGAGTAGGACGCCGCCGAACAATTCTTCAGCCTGTCCCCGGAGATCGATCACGATCCCCGGGGACAGGCTTTTTTATGCCCTGGGGTAGGGTCGGGTGGAATCATCGGAGCGTACGTACAAACAGGAGGGGCCCCCGGTGGAGGTCCAGGAGACACGGGTGCAGACGGATCGGGTCTTGACGATCCCCAACATCCTGAGCATGGCACGGCTGGCCGGCGTGCCGGTTTTCCTGTGGCTGATCCTGTGGCCGGAGTTCGGCGGCCCGAAGGCCGACGGCTGGGCTCTCCTCATCCTCGCTCTCAGCGGCATCAGCGACTACCTCGACGGCAAGCTCGCGCGCCGCTGGAACCAGATCAGCAACCTCGGCAGGGTGCTGGACCCGGCCGCGGACCGGCTGTACATCGTGTCGACGCTCGTCGGCCTGACGTGGCGCGGCATCCTCCCCTGGTGGCTGACGGCCATCCTGGTGGCCCGGGACGTCGTCCTCGGGGTGATGATCCTGGTCATGAGGAAGCGCGGCTGGGGTCCGCCGCAGGTCAACTTCATGGGCAAGGCCGCGACCTTCAACCTCATGTACGCCTTCCCGCTCTTGCTGCTCAGCGACGGTGACGGGTGGCTGAACACGCTCGCTGCTATTTTCGGATGGGCGTTCGCCGGATGGGGTACAACCCTCTACTGGTGGGCAGGAATCTTGTACGTGGTCCAGGTCCGCCGACTCGTGAGAGCGGACGCCACGGCCGATTGAGCCCGCGATCCCCGGCAGGACTGGCCTCCCGTCGGGTACCCGACGTGTGACCAGGTGGTCCGCCGGACCTCGGAGGTCCGAAGCGCGGGTGAGGTCGGCAAGCCAGTCGTCTCGCCAAGGAGGACGCTTCCGACATGAAGGCCGTCGTGATGGCCGGCGGCGAGGGCACACGCCTTCGCCCGATGACCTCGAGCATGCCCAAGCCGCTGCTGCCGGTCGTGAATCAGCCGATCATGCAACATGTGCTCAAGCTGCTCAAGCGGCATGGTCTGACCGAGACCGTGGTGACCGTGCAGTTCCTCGCCTCACTCGTCAAGAACTACTTCGGCGACGGCGAAGAGCTCGGCATGGAGCTCACCTACGCGAACGAGGAAAAGCCACTCGGCACCGCCGGCAGCGTCAAAAACGCCGAGGACGCCCTCAGGGACGATTCGTTCCTGGTGATCTCAGGTGACGCACTGACCGACTTCGACCTGACCGAGCTCATCAATTTCCACAAGGAAAAGGGTGCGCTCGTCACGGTCTGTCTGACGCGGGTGCCCAATCCCCTGGAATTCGGCATCACCATCGTCGACGAGGAAGGGAAGGTCGAGCGCTTCCTCGAGAAGCCGACCTGGGGCCAGGTCTTCTCGGACACGGTGAACACCGGCATCTACGTCATGGAGCCGGAGGTCTTCGACTACGTCGAGGCCGATGTCTCCGTCGACTGGTCCGGCGATGTCTTCCCGCAGTTGATGAAGGAAGGGAAGCCGGTCTACGGCTACATCGCCGAGGGCTACTGGGAGGACGTCGGCACGCACGAGAGCTACATCAAGGCGCAGGCCGATGTACTCGAGGGCAAGGTCGATGTCGACCTGGAGGGCTTCGAGATCTCGCCCGGAGTGTGGGTCGCCGAAGGCGCCGAGGTCCACCCGGACGCGGTGCTGCGCGGGCCGCTGTTCATCGGCGACTACGCGAAGGTCGAAGCCGGCGCCGAGATCCGCGAGCACTCCGTGGTCGGCTCCAATGTGGTCGTCAAGTCCGGTTCCTTCCTGCACAAGGCCGTTGTGCACGACAACGTGTACATCGGACCGCAGACGAATCTGCGGGGCTGCGTCATCGGCAAGAACACCGATGTCATGCGAGCGGCGCGGATCGACGACGGCGCGGTCATCGGCGACGAGTGCCTGATCGGCGAGGAGTCGATCATCGCGGGCAATGTCCGTGTCTACCCCTTCAAGACGATCGAGGCCGGCGCGTTCGTCAACACCTCGGTCATCTGGGAGTCCCGTGGGCAGGCCAATCTCTTCGGCGCGCGCGGTGTCTCCGGCATTCTGAACGTCGAGATCACCCCCGAGCTCGCCGTTCGGCTGGCGGGCGCGTACGCGACGACGCTCAAGAAGGGCTCGACCGTCACCACGGCCCGTGACCACTCCCGCGGTGCCCGCGCGCTCAAGCGGGCGATGATCTCGGCACTGCAGGCCAGCGCCATAGACGTGCGGGACCTGGAGAACGTGCCGATGCCCGTGGCCCGGCAGCAGACCGCGCGGGGCAGCGCCGGCGGCATCATGATCCGTACCAGCCCGGGGATCCCGGACTCGGTCGACATCATGTTCTTCGACGAGCGGGGCGCGGACCTGTCGGCCGCCGGTCAGCGGAAGCTGGACCGGGTCTTCGCGCGTCAGGAGTACCGCCGTGCGTTCCCGGGCGAGATCGGTGACCTGAACTTCCCCTCGAGCGTCTTCGACTCCTACACCGGTGCGCTGCTGCGGGCCGTGGACACCTCCGGGATCGCCGAGGCGGGCCTGAAGGTGGTCGTGGACGCCGCGAACGGCAGTGCGGGCCTGGTTCTGCCGAGCCTGCTCGGCCGGCTCGGCGTGGACTCCCTCACCATCAACCCCGGCCTGAACGAGGCACGGCCCACCGAGACCTCCGACGGTCGCAGGGCGGGCCTGGTGCGGCTCGGGGAGATCGTGGCCTCCTCGCGAGCGGCGTTCGGCGTGCGGTTCGACCCGGTCGGCGAGCGGCTGTCGCTGGTGGACGAGCGCGGCAAGATCATCGAGGACGACCGCGCACTGCTGGTCATGCTCGATCTGGTCGCCGCGGAGCGCCGCAGCGGCCGGGTGGCGCTGCCGGTGACCACGACGCGTATCGCCGAGCAGGTGGCGGCCTACCACGGCACGCAGGTGGAGTGGACGACGACGTCGCCCGACGACCTGACCCGGGTCTGCCGCCAGGAGTCGACGATCTTCGGCGGCGACGGCAGGGGCGGCTTCATCGTGCCCGAGTTCAGCAGTGTCTTCGACGCCTCCGCCGCGTTCGTGCGGCTGATCGGCCTGGTGGCCCGCACTCAGCTCACTCTGAGCCAGATCGACGCCCGCATCCCGCGCGCCCACGTCCTCAAGCGGGACTTGGCGACGCCGTGGGCGGTCAAGGGCATGGTCATGCGCCGTGTCGTTGAGGAGGCGGGGGACCGCTTCGTCGACACCACGGACGGGGTGCGCGTGGTCGAGCCCGACGGACGCTGGGTGATGGTGCTGCCCGACCCGGCCGAGGCGGTCACCCATGTGTGGGCGGAGGGCCCGGACGACGCGTCCGCGCAGTCCCTGCTCGACGAATGGGCCGCGATCGTGGACAGCGCCGGCCGCTGATCACACTCCGCGTACGGCTCACGGGCTCTTCCCGGCGCGCGCAACGGCGCGCCGGGAAGAGCCCGTTCGAGGTAGGACGCGGCGACGTGCGACGATGTGCGGCATGCCGCAGCAGCACCCCGATCGGAGCAGCCCCAGTGACAGGGCGGTGAACCGGCGCCCCGACGCGTCCATGTCGCTGCTGACCAACGTCATGGAGCACAGCCTCGACGACGGATATGCCGAGGCCGCGGCACGCAGGGGCGAGACCGGCCGCTCCCGGCTGCCGGGGTCCCTGCGGGGCAAACTGGTGCTCGCGCTCGGGCTGGTGCTCGCGGCCGTCGTGGTCACGGTGGGAGCCGCGCAGACACGGGTCGCGGCGCCGACGCTGGCCAAGGAGCGGCAGAAGCTCATCGACCGCATCCAGTCGGAGACGGCCGCCGCCGACGAACTGCAGGGCAGCGTGGACACTCTGCGCGACGACGTGGCGGCGAGGCAGCGCCAGGCGCTCAAGGAACAGGGCGGCGGCGCCGAGCAGGTGGCGTTGCTGGCGGGCGCCACTGCGGTGACCGGGCCCGGCATCAACGTGGAGGTCGACGACGCCAAGGAGGCGTCTTCGGGGGGCGGCGGCAATCCGCGGACCACCAGTGGCTTCTCGGACACGGGTCGGGTCCGCGACCGCGACATGCAGCGGGTCGTCAACGGACTGTGGGCCTCCGGAGCGGAGGCGATCTCCGTCAACGGGCAGCGCCTCACCGCCCTGTCGGCGATCCGTGCCGCCGGAGACGCCATACTGGTGGACAACAGGCCCCTGGTGCCGCCCTACACGATTTCGGCGATCGGGAACCCGCAGCACCTCAACACGTCTTTCCAGGACAGTGCGGACGGACAGTACCTGCACGTCCTGCACGAGAACTACGGGATCCGCGTGAGCATCTCCCAGGAGGAGAAGCTGAGTCTGCCGGCGGCGCCGAGTCTGATCATCCGCTATGCGACGCCGGTCCCCTCGGCCGGTTCGCCGGACGCAAACGGAACTGGGAAGGGCACGAATTGATCGCCGTACTGGGCCTGATCGTCGGAGTCGTGGTGGGCCTGGTGGTCCGTCCCGTGGTGCCGACGGTGGTCGAGCCCTACCTGCCCATCGCCGTGGTGGCCGCGCTCGACGCCGTCTTCGGCGGCCTGCGCGCCATGCTCGACGGGATCTTCGACGACAAGGTCTTCGTGGTTTCCTTCCTGTCCAACGTCGTGGTGGCGGCCCTGATCGTGTTCCTCGGTGACAAGCTGGGGGTCGGGGCTCAGCTCTCCACAGGTGTGGTGGTCGTCCTCGGTATCCGCATCTTCTCCAACGCGGCGGCCATCCGCCGCCATGTCTTCCGGGCGTGACAGCACGATGACGGACGAGCACGACCGGCACGACGAGCACGGCCGGCGCGACGAGCACGGCCGGGGACCGCAGGAGCCGGTGCCCGGGCCGGAGTCGGGCCTGCCCGGAGGAGCGCCCGACGGCACGCCGGAGCGGCCCGCCCGGCCGGTGTCCCCGGAGCAGCCGTCCGCGGCCGTGCCGGATGACGGCCCCGGGGAGCCCGAAGCGGCGCCGCCCGCCCGGGAGTCGGAGCCGTCCCCCGTGGTCCCGCCCGCGTCGGCGGCACTGCCCGGCTCCGCTTCCGATTCCGGCCCCGGGCCGCGGGAACCTCACGAGCAGGCGCCCGCGCCGTCCACCGCTGTGTCGACCGGCCGTCAGCGGCTCAAGGCCGGTCTCTGGCCGCCGCGGGCCAGCCGTGCTCAGCTCATCGTCGCGCTGCTGCTGTTCGTGCTCGGACTGGGCCTGGCGATCCAGGTCAGTTCGACCAGCGACACCAGCGCGTTGCGCGGTGCCCGCCAGGAGGACCTCGTGCGGATCCTCGACGAGCTCGACAACCGCACGCAGCGTCTCGAGGACGAGAAGCAGCGGCTGGAGGACCAGCGCCGGGAGCTGGAGAACAGCTCCGACCAGGCCGAGGAGGCCCGGAAGCAGACCGAGCAGAAGGCCGCCCAACTCGGCGTGCTGGCAGGCACGGTCGCGGCGCAGGGCCCGGGCATCACGCTGACGATCACCGACACCAAGGGCGGGGTCGAGTCCGACATGCTGCTGGACACGCTGCAGGAACTCCGCGCCGCCGGGGCCGAGGCGATCCAGATCAACGACATCCGGGTGGTCGCCGACACGTACTTCACACAGGGTGCCGACGGCGCCGTGGAGATCGACGGCCACAAGGTCGCCCAGCCGTACCGCTTCAAGGTCATCGGTAATCCACAGGATCTCGAACCCGCCCTGAACATCCCGGGAGGCGTGGTACAGACTTTGGAGAAGGAGCAGGCCACGGTCGATGTGACGCGTTCGCAGAAGATCGTCGTGGATGCCTTGCGGCCGCCGGAGCAGCCTGACTACGCTCAGTCGTCATCCCGGTGAGTCCGGTACGAGTGTGGGTGTACGGGGGAGGGCAGGAGAATGCGGGGGGTCGCCGCACCGTTGGGGTGGTGCGTGAGGGAAACTGTGTGTTGGTCGTGACTGAGGGTTCGTCCTGCCCCACGGGCGGGTCTGTGTCGTTCAAGGGGAATCGCCCGTGAAGTTGTTCGGTAAGTGGTTCGGCAAGAGTGCGCGTCCGGCCGGTGACAGCCCTACGGCACGTCACCGGGCGCCCCGGCACGCGCAAGATGAGTCCATGGGCGAGGATCGCCCGCTGTTCCGGGATCAGGGCGCTGCTCCAGGTGGCGACATTTCGGGCGGTCATGGTGCGGTTTCTGTTGACCCTGCCGCATCGGGGCGCATAGGTTTCGAGCAACCATCAGGCTCCAGCACGGGTGGAGGGTCCTTGCCGGTCTGTACGCGGTGCGGTTTCCAGAACGCGGAAGCGAGCCGTTTCTGCTCCAACTGTGGTGCGCCGCTGCGTGCCGGAGTGCCGTCGGAACGTCCCTCCGAGACCACGTCCACGATCTCGATCTCCGGCCTGGAGGCCTACGAGGCCGAGGTCACCGGGCAGACCGTGCTTCCCGCGCTGTCCCCGGAGGCCCAGGCGGCGGTCGACGCGCTGCCCCCGGGGTCGGCGCTGCTGGTCGTGCGTCGTGGGCCCAACTCGGGCAGCCGCTTCCTGCTGGACGGTGAGCTGACGACGGCCGGGCGCCACCCGGAAGGTGACATCTTCCTGGACGACGTCACCGTCTCCCGCCGCCACGTCGAGTTCCGGCGCGGCCAGGACGGCAGCTTCACGGTCTCCGACGTCGGCAGCCTCAACGGCACCTACGTCAACCGGGAGCGCATCGACTCGGTGACCCTGGCCAGTGGTGACGAGGTTCAGATCGGCAAGTACCGGCTGGTCTTCTACGCGAGCCAGTGGGGCGCCTGACCCCGCGAGGGAAGGTTCATGCTTCGTACACCGTCGGGCGGTGCCGGCAACGGCACCGCCACCGCGGACGACCGACCGCTGAGCATCGGAGCGGTGCTGAACGACTTGCGTGAGGAGTTTCCCGAGGTCACCATCTCCAAGATCCGCTTCCTCGAGGCGGAGGGGCTGGTGGAACCGCACCGCACCCCGTCCGGCTACCGGAAGTTCTCGGTCAGGGACGTCGAGCGGCTCGGTCACGTACTGCGGATGCAGCGGGACCACTATCTTCCGCTGAAAGTGATCCGTGAGCACCTGGACGCCCTGGACCGGGGCGAGCCGCTGCCGCTGCCCGCCCCCGCGGAGCCCCGGGAGCTGCTGGAGACCGGTGCCATGGAGCCGGACGTGGGCCGGGGTCTGCGGATCGGCCGGGACGAGCTGATGGCCGCCACGGGCGCCGACGAGGCCGAGCTGGTGCAGTGGGAGGCGTACGGGCTGGTGGAGGCCGGTGCTGACGGCGACTACGACGCCGAAACGGTGAACATCGCCAAGCTCGTCGCGGATCTGGGACGATTCGGCCTGGAGCCGCGCCATCTACGCGCTGTGAAGGCCGCCGCCGAACGCGAGGCGGGCCTGGTGGAGCAGGTCGTCGCCCCGCTGCGGCTGCACCGCAATCCGCAGACCAGGACGCACGCCGAGGCCACCGCCAAGGAGCTGGCGGCCCTGTCGGTGCGCCTGCACGCCGCGCTGGTCCAGTCGGCTCTCAGGATCCGGCTCTTCTGACGCTGAGTGACCGGGACTCGGCCCGGCCGGTGACCGGCCGGGCCCGTCCCGACTACCCAAACCTGCCGGGCACGTCCTAGGGTTGCTGTGTGAACGAGCTCGACGTCGTGGGTGTCCGGGTCGAAATGCCCTCCAACCAGCCGATTGTGCTCCTGCGGGAAGTGGGAGGCGACCGCTACCTGCCCATCTGGATCGGGCCGGGGGAGGCCACCGCCATCGCTTTCGCGCAGCAGGGCATGACGCCTGCGCGGCCGCTGACCCATGATCTTTTCAAGGACGTGCTCGAGGCCGTCGGCCAGACGCTGACCGAGGTCCGGATCACCGACCTGCGCGAGGGCGTCTTCTACGCCGAGCTGGTGTTCGCCAGCGGCGTGGAGGTGAGCGCCCGTCCCTCCGATGCCATAGCGCTCGCACTGCGGACCGGAACCCCCATCTACGGGAGCGACGGTGTGCTGGACGATGCCGGCATCGCCATCCCCGACGAGCAGGAGGACGAGGTCGAGAAGTTCCGCGAATTCCTCGATCAGATCTCGCCCGAGGACTTCGGATCCAGCAGCCAGTGAGGTCCGGCGCCGGCCATTCGACGAGCCGTACCCCCTGAGCGGATACGCGAAACCACTCCAGGGGTTGATATCACTCGGCGTGCCGAGCGTGGCGATCGTTGACGCACCCGGAGTGACTGCCTACCGTCGAGATGGAAAGTCCCGATGGCACGTGCGCGTGCCCTCAGGGGTGCGAAGGGACGGGAGGTCGGCGTGAGAAGCACCGGCGACGGTATGGCCGCTGGCGGCCCGTACCCGATGCGCGCGGCCCTGGCCCGCAACGCGGCCGTGGCCTCCGGCGGGGGCACGGGCGAGGTCTCCGGTCGGGAGCCGGAAGGGTCGGGCGAGAGTGTCGGCTACCGCGGGCCCACGGCCTGCGCGGCGACCGGGATCACCTACCGCCAACTGGACTACTGGGCCCGTACGGGACTCGTGGAGCCCAGCATCCGGCCGGCCTACGGTTCGGGCACCCAGCGGCTGTACAGCTTCAAGGACGTCGTCGTCCTCAAGATCGTCAAGCGGCTGCTCGACACGGGGGTGGCGCTGCAGAACATCCGCACCGCGGTGCAGCACCTGCGCTCCACCAGCCCCGCCGAGCTGGCCCGGATGACCCTGATGAGCGACGGCGCGACCGTCTACGAGTGCACGTCGCCCGACGAGGTCGTGGACCTGCTCCAGGGCGGCCAGGGCATCTTCGGGATCGCGGTGGGCGTCGTGTGGCGGGATGTGGAGAGCGGGCTGTCGCAGCTGCACGGCGAGCGGGTCGACACCGGCGAGACGCTGGTGGGCCGCAACCCCGGCGACGAACTCGCCCGCCGCCGCCATCGCGCGGTCTGACCTGCGGACCGCCGGGCCGGACCGTCGCACCAACCGGCTGCCGTACGGGCGTACGGCGGGTGTCGGTGCCATAGGGCACCATCGGTGACGTGAGAAGCGCGCCGACCATCCTCCATCTGGACATGGACGCGTTCTTCGCTGCCGTCGAGCAGGCCGCGAAGCCGAGTCTGCGGGGGAAGCCGGTCATCGTCGGGGGGCTGGGCCCGCGGGGCGTGGTGGCGACCGCGTCGTACGAGGCCCGTGTGCACGGCGTCCATTCGGCGATGGCGATGGCGTACGCCCGCCGGCTCTGCCCGAACGCGGCGTACCTCGTGCCGCGCTTCGGGGTGTACCGGCAGGTGAGCGACGTCGTCATGGAGATCCTGGCCCGGCTGTCGCCGCTGGTGGAGCCGCTGAGCCTGGACGAGGCGTTCGTGGACCTGGAGGCCGGCGGCATCGCTGACGAGCCACTGCGGGTGGGGGAGCGGCTGCGGGCCGACATCAGGGCGGCCACGGGGCTCGCGGGCTCGGTCGGGCTCGCCGGGTCGAAGCTGCTCGCCAAGATCGCCTCGGAGCAGGCCAAGCCGGACGGCATGGTCGTCATCCAGCCGGGCACCGAGCGCGAACTGCTGGCGCCCATGCCGGTGCGCACACTGCCGGGGGTGGGACCCGCCACGGCCGAGCACCTGCGCAGGGGCGGCATCACCACGGTCGGGGACGTCGTGGAGGCGGGGGAGGCCGAGCTCGTGCGCCTGCTGGGCAGGGCGCACGGCGCGCATGTGCACGGCATGGCCCTGGGGGTGGACGAACGGCCCGTGGTCCCCGACCGCGAGCACAAGTCGATCTCGGTCGAGGACACCTTCGACGTGGACCTCACCGACCGCGTCCGGATCCGGCTGGAGGTGGACCGGATCGCCGACCGCTGCGTACGGAGGCTGCGCGAGGCAGGGCGCTCCGGCCGCACCGTCGTGCTGAAGGTGCGCCGGTACGACTTCACGACGCTCACCCGGTCCGAGACGCTGCGCGCCCCGACCGACGACCCCACGGTGGTTCGGGAGACGGCGGAGCGGCTGCTGGAGGCCGTCGACCTCTCGGGCGGCGTCCGGCTGCTCGGCGTCGGCGTGGCGGGGCTGGCGGATTTCACACAGGAGGACCTCTTCGCCCAGGCGGCCGAGCGTGAGGAGGAGGCCCCCGACGAGGAAGGCGCCGCCGGGGCGGACGCGGGGGCGGATCAGCCCACCGCCGCCGCGGGGACGCCGACCGCCGCGGAACGGCGCTGGACGCCGGGTCAGGACGTCCGGCACGCCGAGTACGGCGCAGGCTGGGTGCAGGGCAGCGGCGTGGGCCGGGTCACCGTGCGTTTCGAGGAGCCCCATTCGGCATTGCCGGGGAGGGTGCGGACCTTCGCGGTGGCCGACCCCGATCTGGAGCCGTCCGAGCCGCTGCCGCTGGTGTTGTCCGCGGGCGGGTGAGGGAGGCGGAAGCGGACGGTCAGCCGTCGCCGGCCAGTTTGCCGAAGTCCCGGTCGGGCGGCGGCTCGTCGTCCGGCCCGGTGACGGCGCTGGGGCCGTTCATCCCGTAGTGGTGGTAGAGCTGCAGCTCCTGCTCCGGGGAGAGATGCCGGCCCACCCCGAAGTCCGGGGCGTCCTTGATCAGTGACTTGTCGAAGGGGACGCGCAGCCCGTCCTCGCCGAACTCGCTCGGTTCCAGCGGAACGAAGGCGTCGCGACTGAACAGGCCGGTGCGCACCGCGGCCCACTCGGGCTCGCCGGTGGCGTCGTCGAGGTACACCTCGTCGACGGTTCCGATCTTCATTCCGTTGCGGTCGAAGGCCCTGCGCCCGATCAGGCTCCGCGGATCGATACCGGTCTGCACGGTCCCTCCAACTGGTCGCGATTACTCCCATTTAGGCACGAAAGGTGTCCGCTGTCACATGACCGTTCAACGAACCCCGCTGGTAGGCTGGCATCGGCTGGCGACCCCATGCGGGAGAGCCCTGGCGGTGCTCAGCACCGGCCGCCGGGCGCCGAAGGAGCAAACCCTCCCCGGAATCTCTCAGGCATCCGTACCGCATGGGTGAGGTCACTCTGGAAAGCAGGAAGGGACGCCCGTCCGTGGCAGCCCGTTCCTCACCGACGGTGAAAGCCGTCCCGCGCGCGGGACGGTGAAACTCTCAGGTTCAGATGACAGAGGGGGAGGCCGTGTCGCGTCAGACCAGGAGGCCTCCGCAGATGACCGCCCACCGCATCCCTCTCGCCGAGCTGGAGCGCGGCATCCCGTTCGAGCAGCGTCACATCGGACCCGATGCCGCCGCGCAGGCGAAGATGCTCGCGCATGTCGGCTACGGTTCGCTGGACGAGCTCACCGCCGCAGCCGTACCGGACACCATCAAGAGCGCCGAGGCCCTCGGCCTCCCGGCCGCCCGCACCGAGCCCGAGGTGCTGTCCGAACTGCGCGCGCTCGCGGACCGCAACCAGGTGCTGCGGCCGATGATCGGCCTGGGGTACCACGGCACCTTCACGCCGCCGGTCATCCTGCGCAATGTCATGGAGAACCCCGCCTGGTACACGGCGTACACCCCGTACCAGCCCGAGATCTCCCAGGGCCGCCTCGAGGCCCTCCTCAACTTCCAGACGGTCGTCGCGGACCTGACCGGTCTGCCGACCTCCGGCGCCTCGCTGCTCGACGAGGGCACCGCGGCCGCCGAGGCGATGGCGCTGGCCCGCCGGGTCGGCAAGGTCAAGCAGGGCGTCTTCCTGATCGACGCCGAGACCTTCCCGCAGACCGTCGCCGTGATCGAGACCCGCGCCGAGCCCACCGGCGTCGAGGTCGTCGTCGCCGACCTCACCGACGGCATCCCCGCCGAGATCGCCGAGCGCGGTGTCTTCGGCATACTCCTGCAGTACCCGGGTGCCTCCGGTGCGGTGCGCGACCTGAAGCCCGTCATCGAGCAGGCCCACGGGCTGGGCGCGATCGTCACCGTCGCCGCCGACCTGCTCGCCCTGACGCTGCTCACCTCCCCGGGCGAGCTCGGCGCCGACATCGCGATCGGCACCACGCAGCGCTTCGGCGTGCCGATGGGCTTCGGCGGTCCGCACGCCGGTTACATGGCGGTCCGCGACGCCCACGCCCGCAGCCTGCCCGGCCGCCTGGTCGGCGTCTCCGTCGACGCCGACGGCGACAAGGCCTACCGCCTGGCGCTGCAGACCCGCGAGCAGCACATCCGTCGCGAGAAGGCCACCAGCAACATCTGCACCGCCCAGGTGCTGCTCGCCGTGATGGCCGGTATGTACGCGGTCTACCACGGCCCGGACGGCCTGGCGCAGATCGCCCGCCGCACCCACCGCTATGCCGCCGTCCTCGCCGGGGGCCTGCGCGCCGGCGGCGTCGAGGTGACCACCGGTGCCTTCTTCGACACCGTCACCGCCCGCGTGCCGGGCCGCGCCGCCGAGGTCGTGTCCGCCGCCCGTGAGGCCGGTGTGAACCTGCGCAAGGTCGACGCCGACCTGGTGAGCATCGCCTGCGACGAGACCACCGGCCGTGCCGACCTGGCCGCCGTCTGGGCCGCCTTCGGTGTCACCGGCGACAACGCCGACATCGAGGCGCTGGACGCAGCCACCGAGGACGCGCTGCCCGCGGGGCTGCTGCGCGACGTGGACTACCTGACCCACCCGGTCTTCCACCAGCACCGCTCGGAGACCGCGATGCTGCGCTACCTGCGCCGCCTCGCCGACCGCGACTACGCGCTGGACCGCGGCATGATCCCGCTCGGTTCCTGCACGATGAAGCTGAACGCGACCACCGAGATGGAGCCGGTCACCTGGCCCGAGTTCGGCCAGCTGCACCCCTTCGCGCCCGCCGAGCAGGCCGAGGGCTACCTCACGCTCATCCGTGAGCTGGAGGAGCGTCTCGCCGAGGTCACCGGCTACGACAAGGTCAGCCTTCAGCCCAACGCCGGTTCCCAGGGCGAACTGGCCGGTCTGCTCGCCGTCCGCGCGTACCACCGTGCCAACGGCGACACCCAGCGCACGATCTGCCTCATCCCGTCCTCCGCGCACGGCACGAACGCCGCCAGCGCCGTGATGGCCGGCATGAAGGTCGTCGTCGTCAAGACCGCCGGCGACGGCGAGGTCGACGTCGAGGACCTGCGGGCCAAGATCGAGCAGTACCGCGACGAACTCGCCGTGCTCATGGTCACCTACCCGTCCACGCACGGTGTCTTCGAGGAGCACATCGCCGACATCTGCGCGACGGTCCACGACGCCGGCGGCCAGGTCTACGTCGACGGTGCCAACCTCAACGCCCTGGTCGGCCTGGCCAAGCCCGGTCACTTCGGCGGCGATGTCTCGCACCTGAACCTGCACAAGACCTTCTGCATCCCGCACGGCGGCGGCGGTCCCGGCGTCGGCCCGGTCGCGGTCCGCGCGCACCTCGCGCCGTACCTGCCGAACCACCCGCTGCAGCCCGCGGCCGGTCCGGAGACCGGCGTGGGCCCGATCTCGGCGGCCCCGTGGGGCTCGGCCGGCATCCTGCCGATCTCCTGGGCGTACGTGCGGCTGATGGGCGGCGAGGGCCTCAAGCGCGCCACCCAGGTCGCGGTGCTCGGCGCCAACTACATCGCCAAGCGTCTGGAGCCGCACTACCCGGTGCTCTACACCGGCCCCGGCGGGCTGGTCGCGCACGAGTGCATCATCGATCTGCGCGAACTGACCAAGGAGACGGGCGTCACCGTCGACGACGTCGCCAAGCGCCTGATCGACTACGGCTTCCACGCTCCGACGATGTCGTTCCCGGTCGCCGGGACGCTGATGATCGAGCCGACGGAGAGCGAGAACCTCGCGGAGCTGGACCGCTTCTGCGACACGATGATCGCCATCCGCGCGGAGATCGAGCGGGTCGGCTCGGGAGCATGGCCCAAGGACGACAACCCGCTGCGTAACGCCCCGCACACGGCGGCGGCGCTGGGTGGGGAGTGGAAGCACTCCTACACGCGCGAGGAGGCGGTGTTCCCGGCGGGCGTGTCGGCTGCGGACAAGTACTGGCCGCCGGTGCGCCGTATCGACGGCGCCTTCGGCGACCGCAACCTGGTCTGCTCCTGCCCGCCGCTGGACGAGTACGACGTGTAGTCACGACCGGGCCCGGGGGAGCGGGCCGGGGAGTCACCAGGGTCGGCCCCGCTGTTCGTCGGCGGGGTCGGCCCTTTTCAAGTCTGTCGCGTCGTTCGTGTGTCGTCGGTGCCGCGGGTCATGCGGCGGTGACGACGTGCTCGCTGCCGAGCGGGCGGTGCGGGGCGATGATCTGTCCGTCGGGGAGCAGTTCACCGGTGTCCTCGAAGAGCAGGACGCCGTTGCACAGCAGACTCCAGCCCTGCTCGGGGTGGCTGGCGACGATGTGCGCGGCCTCCCGGTCGGAGTTGGCGGCGGACGGGCAATGCGGCTGGTGCGAGCACATGGACGATGTCTTTCGCTGCGAGTGGTGTGACATACGGCTTGATTGGGTAGGAACCTCAGTCATGGCCGTTCCCCCGTTCAGTCGGTCGGTCCCAGTGTTGCTCTACTGACGGTTTTCCGCAGGGATTTCGCGCGAGCTGCCCTCGATAGTTGGTGACGCTTTCACTCTGGCGGGCGGTTGCCCGGACAATGCAACGCCTCCGTGACCGGTCGGTCACGGAGGCGTTCGAGCATCGCCCCGGGAGGAACCGTCAAGCGATGGTGCCGAGCAGGGGTGGCGGTGCCAGCCGCAGGGTGAGCACGGGCACCAGATCGGAGAGCCGGTGCATGCGGTGGGCCGCGATGCCGGGAGGCGCCGGCGCGAGGGGGATCAGCAGGTCCGTGGCGGCCGGCTGGGCCGTTCCGGCGTCGGCACCGGTGTCACCGTGCAGCCACAGGGTCAGCATGTAAAGGCCCGGCACCGAGAGCAGGTGCGGCTGGTAGGGCGCGACCAAGGCGTCGGCCTGGAGCAGCGCGCGCTCGGTCGAGGCCAGGTAAGGCCCTTCGCAGAAGTGTGAGAACGCCCATCCGTCCGGCGTGTGGACGGTCTCCCCGGCGGCGACCACCCGGTCCCGGCCGTCCGACGGCGGGACCGCCGCCTCGTTCCGCTCCCCGGAGTGGATGTGGAAGCGCCAGCCGGTCAGCCGCGCCCTCGGCAGTCCGTCGGGCCCGGCGGCCACGGGGTCGAGCACGTGCAGTGGCAGCGGGTTCTCGGCGACGAGCAGCCTGTTCGCGGAACGCAGTGAGGGTGTGCGGGCCTCGCGGACGGCGGTGGGCGAGCTGAGTGCGGCGAGAACGCTTCGCAGAGCGGGTGCGGGGGCTGGAGCTACCTGCAGCGGCATGGTGGGCGGCCTCTCATGGGGAGACACGGGATGCTCAATGGGGTGCTAACAGCGCTGTCAGCGATGAAACGGCAGGCCAGGGCAGGCCGAACACATGGGGCGCCGGTGGGTGGCGGCGTTCGGAATCAGCGGGGGCATGCGGATCCCTTTCCCGTGGCCGGAGCGTCGCGGGCGCGCTGCGGATCGCGGAGGCTCTGCCTGTGAACTGAGGATATACGAGGTGTGTTCGGGCAGTGTTTCACCTAGCCGTCAGCGATATTAACCGCAAGGCGGATCCCGGTCACCCTGAACGGCCGAATGTTCCGCATTCTGGCCGTCTCCCGCTCGACGAACTGCGCATTCTCCGTGGACACGGATGGCTGAATCTCGTCGGCGTTTTTCACGAGGGCGCCGCCGATGGCAAATGAATGATGTGCCATGCCATCGGAATGTGCCGGAAGACGGTGCTGCGGCCAGCTTACCGGGTCGTGTGCGTCACAGGGGGCGTTATCGATCTCAACCGTGGGCATGATGTGATCACGGCCCACGCGAGGAGGGACCTTCGATGGGGGAAAAGGTCGCAGCGACGGGGTTCGACCTCTCCGACCGCCAGCGCTACCGCAGGAAGCTGAAGCAGTGCCTGCTGGGGCTGGAGCGGCTGCTGGAGGAGAAACGTTTCGACAAGCCCCGGAATCTCATGGGGCTGGAGATCGAACTCAATCTCACGGACCGGGACGGTCTGCCGCGCATGATGAACGAAGAGGTGCTGGAGCGCATCGCGAGCCGTGATTTCCAGACCGAGCTCGCACAGTTCAACATCGAAGTGAACATCGCTCCGCACCGGCTTTCCGGACGGGTCCTGGACCGTCTCGCCGAAGAGTTGCGCATGGCACTGGGATATGCCGACAGAAAAGCCAGGGAGGTCGGCGCCCAGATCGTGATGGTGGGAATCCTTCCCACGCTCGGGGCGCAGGACCTGGTGGGCGCCAATCTTTCCCGCGTCGACCGCTACACCCTGCTCAACGACCGCATCCTGGCCGCCCGCGGCGAGGACATCACCCTCGACATCGCCGGCGTGGAGCGCCTGACGAGCACGTCCGGCTCCATCGCGCCCGAGGCGGCCTGCACCTCGATGCAGATGCACCTCCAGGTCACCCCGGCCCGCTTCGCCGCCGTATGGAACGCCGCGCAGGTGGTCGCCGGGCCGCAGGTCGCCCTCGGTGCCAACTCCCCGTTCCTGTTCGGCCGTGAGCTGTGGCGGGAGACCCGGCCGACGCTCTTCCAGCAGGCCACGGACACGCGTCCCGAGGAGCACCGCGCCCAGGGCGTACGCCCGTTGACCTGGTTCGGCGAGCGCTGGATCGACTCCGCCTACGACCTGTTCGCCGAGAACGTGCGCTACTTCCCCTCCCTGCTGCCGATCTGCGAGGACGAGGACCCGCTGCACGTCCTCGACGAGGGCGGGGTACCGCAGCTGAGGGAACTCACCCTGCACAACGGCACGATCTACCGGTGGAACCGGCCGGTCTACGCGGTCGTCGACGGCGTCCCCCATCTGCGGGTGGAGAACCGGGTCATGCCCGCCGGTCCCACCGTCGCCGACGTCGTCGCCAACACGGCCTTCTACTACGGCCTC
Source organism: Streptomyces sp. RLA123 (assembly GCF_056270165.1). Lineage (NCBI taxonomy): Bacteria > Bacillati > Actinomycetota > Actinomycetes > Kitasatosporales > Streptomycetaceae > Streptomyces > Streptomyces sp. RLA123. The sequence goes on from NZ_JBWDOR010000003.1 coordinate 6,722,826, forward strand.
GTGCGGGCCCTGGCGGAGGCGCCGCGCCCGGTCTGGACGCGGCTGCCGTTCGCCGCCGCGGCGGCGAACTTCGACGAGGCCTGCCGCCACGGCATCGAGGCCGTGCTGCGCTGGCCCAGGTCTTCGCGTGGCAGCGGGACCATCGAAGTGCCCGTCGTGGAACTCGTGCTGGAGGAACTGCTGCCGATGGCCGCCGCGGGCCTGGACGGCTGGGGCATCGACCCGGTGGACCGGGACCACTACCTGGGGATCATCGAGGGCCGCTGCCGCAGGCGCACGAACGGCGCCGAGTGGCAGGCCGCGGTCTTCCACCGGGAGCTGGACCGCGGCCTGGACCGGCAGCGCGCCCTGGCCGCGATGACCGTGCGCTACTGCGAGCTGATGCAGGACGGGGCGCCCGTCCACGAATGGCCCGTGGGGCGCTGAGCCGGGCCCCGCGCGCGCTGCCCGCCGAGCCGATGAGGCAGGATGGCGCGCGTGGACGCCACGGAGGACGGCAGGACGATCGACGCGGGCGGCGCCGGGGGCAGCGGCGCCGGCGCACTTGAGCCGCGCACGCTGCGCAGCGAGACCTTGCTGGTGCTCGCGCTGTCGCTCGGCGCCAGCGCGCTCTCGGCGCTCATCAGCTTCATCGGCTCCCTCACCAAGCCGGGCGGGCTGAAGGACCAGGCCGCCACCCTGGTGGGTACGCAGGCGCCCGGGCGGCCGTGGCTGGATCTGGCCTGGCAGCTGTTCGGGATCGCCACCGCGCTGGTCCCGGTGGCGCTCGTGGCCCACCTGCTTGCGCGGGAGGGCACGGGCATGCCGGTGATCGGGTTCGACCTGCGGCGGCCGCGCTCCGATGTGCTGCGCGGGGCGGTCGTCGCCGCCGTCATCGGTGGTACGGGGCTGCTGTTCTACCTGGGGGCCAGGGCCTCGGGGGCCAACCTGACGGTCGTGCCGGAGTCCCTGCCGGACGTGTGGTGGAAGATCCCGGTCCTCATCGCCTCCGCGATGCAGAACGCCGTGCTCGAAGAAGTGATCGTCGTCGGCTATCTGCTGCGCCGGCTCGGCCAGTTGGGCTGGACGCCGATGGGGGCGCTGGTGGCGAGCAGCGTGCTGCGCGGTTCGTACCACCTGTACCAGGGCATCGGCGGCCTGCTCGGCAACATGGCGATGGGCGTCGTCTTCGTGCTGCTCTACCGCCGCTGGGGGCGGGTGGGCCCGCTGGTGGCGGCCCACTCGCTCATCGACATCGTGGCGTTCGTCGGGTATGCGGTGCTGGCGGGCAAGGTCGGCTGGCTGCCCACCGCGTGAGCGCGCGGCGGGTCAGGGGCGGGCGTGCAGTTCGCCGTCGACCACCGTCACCGCCCGGCCGGTGAGCAGTACGCGGTCCCCGCGGAGCACCGTCCGTACCAGGCCGCCACGGGCGGAGGCCTGGAGCCCGGTCAGCTCGCCGCGGCCCAGTCGCGCCGCCCAGAACGGGGCGAGTGCGGTGTGCGCGCTGCCCGTCACCGGGTCCTCGGGGATGCCGAGGGCGGGGAAGAAGCACCGCGAGACGAAGTCGTAGCCCGCCGTCCCGGGGGATTCGGCCGGTGCCGTGACGATCAGCCCGCGGCCCGACGGCAGCGCGGCCACCTGCGCCAGGTCGGGGGCGAGGGCCCGTACCGTCTGCTCGTCGGCCACCTCGACCAGGAGGTCGCCCACGTCCTCACCGGTCCCGTGGGCCGACAGCACGCCGGCGCCGATCGCCGGAGTCACGCCGGCGGGCACCTCGACGGGTGTCAGCGGCGCGGCCGGGAAGTCCATGGTGATCGTGCCGTCCGCGGCCGTGCTCGTCGTCAGCACTCCGCACCGGGCGCTGAACCGTACGGTGCCGCCGGCGGCGCCGCTGGTCTGCAGGGCGTGGGCCGTCGCCAGTGTGGCGTGCCCGCACATGTTCACCTCCGCCGCCGGGGTGAACCAGCGCAGTGCCCAGTCGGCGTCGGCGGCACCGGGCGTGGGGTGCGCGAAGGCGGTCTCGGAGAGGTTGAGCTCCGCGGCGACGGACTGGAGCCACTCGTCCGCGGGGAAGGTGTCCGTGTCGGGCAGCAGCAGCACGCCGGCCGGATTGCCCCCGAAGGGGCGGTCGGTGAAGGCGTCGACGATTCGAATCCGCATGAAGGTGAGCCTAGGCGGGGTGTGAAGCCGCAGGCCAGGGCCAATCCGGCGGTCGTGGACCCGGGGATCGGCCGGGCGTCGGGCGAAGAGGGCGTTCATGTACTCGACGTCGGACCGGAGGCTCTTGACGCGGTGGGCCTTGCCGTCCCGCAGGACGAGGACCGTCGACGCGCGCTCGCCGGAACCGCGTGGTCGCGGCGGGCGGCGTTGTGCGGGGACAGTGCCACGTCGTCCCGGCTGGGCGGGATGTGGAGCGGTGCGAAGTGCGGACCGCACCCGGCGATGCGGCGGGCGAGTCCGGTGATGGGCGGTCCCGGAGACGCGTGGTGCGTGCTGTCGGCCGACCGGCCCGCTCGCACCGGTCCGGTGCGGGCTTTTCGAGGCCGGGCGTCCGGCGAACGCGGGCCCCTGGAAGTGCACGAGTCGGAACAGGGATGATCCGCGCAAACGGGGGTAGCCGCCCGAAAGGAACGGATTATGGCGAATGAGGTGATTTCGATGACCGCACGGTCGCGCAGCACGCCGGAACGGCGGGACAGGCACCTCGGCGAGGTGCACAGAAGTCGGGCGAGTGCCGGTGGCGCAACGGAGCGAACGCCGCTCGCGCCGTGCGGAACCGGGCGTCGTGACATCGGGCAACGGAGGACATCATGATCGTACTCGGCGTCATCCTGCTGATCATCGGATTCCTGGCAGGCATATCGATCCTGTGGACCATCGGGATCATCCTCGTGGTCATCGGGCTCGTGCTCTGGGTGCTGGGCGCACTGGGGCACGCCATCGGCGGCCGCCGCCACTACTACTAGGCGACCCGGGAGAAAACGCGAACGGCGCGCCATCGGCGCGCCGTTCGGCGTGCGAGGGGTCAACGCCGGGCTGCCGGCGCGACGATCGCCCCGAGGCCCGGCGCGGACGGGCGCACGACGTGTCAGGCGCAGGACGGGCAGAGCCCGCGGTAGGTGACCTCGACGTCGGACACCACGAAACCGAACCGTTCCTGCGCGGGGAGGTCGGCGAGCGGGTCGCCGGCCGGGTGGACGTCGCGGACGGTGCCGCAGCGGGAGCACACCAGGTGCTGGTGCGGGCGGTGCGCGTTGGGGTCGTAGCGCTTCGCGCGGCCGTCCGTGGCGACCTCTATGACCTCGCCGAGGGAGACCAGTTCGCCCAGGGTGTTGTAGACGGTCGCGCGGGAGATCTCGGGCAGCCGCCGCGACGCGCGGGCGTGCACCTCGTCGGCCGTGAGATGTACGTGGTCGCCGTCGAGGACCTCCGCAACGACACGCCGCTGGGAGGTCATCCGCCAGCCACGCCCTCGCAGTCGCTCCAGAAGGTCACTCATGTCGGTTCACCTGTTCAGGTTCGATGGGATACCCGAAATTTACCAGTGGACGTCCCGGGGCCGGTGCGTTCGGCGGTGGGGGTTGGCTCGCTTCTTGACTTGGACTGCGTCCATCGTAGGATCGGTTCCGGCAATAGCCAAGGGACTGGAAGCCCCCAGCACGGCAGGAGACAGGGACGTGACGGGATCACCGCCGGCGATCTGCGCGCTGCCGGCCCGGCCGTGCCCGACGGCGAGGACCGCCCGGAACGGTGGCCTTCCCGGTACCGGAGCGGGTCGTGCCGTCCTGCCGACTCGTGGCTGAGGCCTCCTCCGCGTTCACCGCGGCGCGTTCCGTGCGTCGCGCCCGGCCCCTGCCGTACGGCCCACGAGGCCCCCTGCCCCCGCTGTCCTGCCACCCGCAGTGCCTGAGCACCGTGATCCGCCTGGTCCGGAAGGATTCGCATGTCTGAGAACCATGACGCAATCGTCGTAGACGCCAAGACGGAGGGCGGAGGTGGCTGCCCGGTCGCCCACGGGCGTGCTCCGCACCCGACGCAGGGCGGCGGCAACCGCCAGTGGTGGCCGGAGCGGCTCAACCTGAAGATCCTCGCCAAGAACCCCGCCGTGGCCAACCCCCTCGGCGGCGACTTCGACTATGCGGCGGCGTTCCAGAGTCTGGACCTCCCCGCGGTGAAGCGCGACCTCGCCGAGGTCCTGACGACCTCGCAGGACTGGTGGCCCGCGGACTTCGGCCACTACGGCCCGTTCATCATCCGCATGGCGTGGCACAGCGCCGGCACGTACCGCATCAGCGACGGCCGGGGCGGCGCCGGCGCCGGCCAGCAGCGCTTCGCGCCGCTCAACAGCTGGCCGGACAACGGCAACCTCGACAAGGCCCGCCGTCTGCTGTGGCCGGTCAAGAAGAAGTACGGCCAGAACCTCTCGTGGGCCGACCTCATGATCCTCGCCGGCAACGTCGCCCTGGAGACGATGGGCTTCGAGACCTTCGGCTTCGCCGGCGGCCGCGCCGACGTCTGGGAGGCCGACGAGGACGTCTACTGGGGTCCCGAGACCACCTGGCTCGGCGACCAGCGCTACACCGGTGACCGGGAGCTGGAGAACCCTCTCGGCGCCGTGCAGATGGGCCTCATCTACGTCAACCCCGAGGGCCCCAACGGCACCCCGGACCCGATCGCCGCGGCCCGCGACATCCGCGAGACGTTCCGCCGGATGGCGATGAACGACGAGGAGACCGTCGCCCTGATCGCGGGCGGTCACACCTTCGGCAAGACCCACGGCGCCGGCCCGGCGGACAGCGTCGGCGCCGACCCGGAGGCCGCGGCGCTGGAGGAGCAGGGCCTCGGCTGGAAGAACACCTTCGGCACCGGCAAGGGCGGCGACGCCATCACCAGCGGTCTCGAGGGTATCTGGACCAACACCCCGATCACCTGGGACAACACCTTCTTCGAGATCCTCTTCGGCTACGAGTGGGAGCTGTTCCAGAGCCCCGCCGGCGCCAACCAGTGGCGGCCGAAGGACGGGGCGGGCGTGGGCACCGTCCCGGACGCGCACGACGCGTCGAAGTCGCACGCGCCCACGATGCTGACGACCGACCTGTCGCTGCGCGTGGACCCGGCCTACGAGCAGATCTCGCGGCGCTTCCTGGAGAACCCCGCCGAGTTCGCGGACGCCTTCGCGCGTGCCTGGTACAAGCTGACGCACCGTGACATGGGCCCGGTCGTCCGCTACCTCGGCTCCGAGGTCCCGGACGAGGTCCTGCTCTGGCAGGACCCGCTGCCCGCCGTGACGCACCCGCTCGTCGGGGCCGGCGACGTCGCCGCCCTCAAGGGCCTGATCCGCGACTCGGGTCTGACGGTCTCGCAGCTCGTGTCCACCGCGTGGGCGTCGGCCTCGTCCTTCCGCGGCAGCGACAAGCGTGGCGGCGCCAACGGCGCGCGCATCCGCCTTCAGCCGCAGAGCGGCTGGGAGGTCAACGAGCCGGACGAGCTCGCGACGGTGCTGCGCACCCTGGAGGGTGTCCAGCGGTCCTTCAACTCGGGCCGGACCGACGGCAAGGAGCTCTCGTTCGCCGACCTGGTCGTCCTCGCCGGCGGCGTGGGTGTCGAGCAGGCCGCCAAGGAGGCGGGCTTCGAGGTCGAGGTCCCCTTCACGCCGGGCCGAGCGGACGCCACGCAGGAGCAGACCGACACGGAGTCCTTCGCCGCGCTGGAGCCCGTCGCCGACGGGTTCCGCAACTACCTCGGCAAGGGCAACCGGCTGCCGGCCGAGTACCTGCTGATCGACCGGGCGAACCTGCTGACCCTGAGCGCCCCCGAGCTGACCGTCCTCGTCGGCGGTCTGCGCGTCCTGGGCGCCAACTACAAGCAGTCGTCCCTCGGTGTCCTCACCACGACCCCCGGGTCGCTGACCAACGACTTCTTCGTCAACCTGCTCGACATGGGCACGGTGTGGAAGGCGACGTCGGAGGACGCGAACACCTTCGAGGGCCGCGACACCGCCACGGGCGAGGTCAAGTGGACCGGCACTCGTGCCGACCTGGTCTTCGGCTCGAACTCCGAGCTGCGCGCGCTCGCGGAGGTCTACGCGAGCGACGACGCGAAGGAGAAGTTCGTGGGCGACTTCGTCGCGGCGTGGTCCAAGGTCATGGACCTCGACCGGTTCGACCTCGTCTGAGCGTCCTGCCGTGTGATGCCCCGGCGTCCGGGCCGGCCCCATCGGGGTGGCCCGGACGCCGGGGGCGTCCAGGGAGTTCGTCCGCTCCGGGATCGCCGGGGATAGGCTGACGCTCATGGGACCGCTCCTGCCGTACCTGGTCCTCGCGGCCTGCCTGGCCGCGATCATGGGCCTCTTCGCGTGGCTGGCGACGGTGATCCGCCGCCGGGGGGTGGCCGGTTCGGCCGTCCGGGCGGCCATGGCCTCCTACGAGGAGGCCTTCCAGGTGACGGCCCATGACGCGCACTACGAGATCCTGGCGCAGGCGGAGCGCACGATGCCCGTGATGGCGCCCGACGATCCGTGGCGCTCTGCCCGCGACGGAGGGGTTTCTCGCCGCGTTCCGTCGAAGAGGCGCCCGCGCCGGCGGTCCGGTGGCTGGTGGCGAGTCCTCGGTCGCTGATGCCTCGCTGATGCCTCGCGGATCCGCCTGATATGACGGGGCGTCAGCGGCGCCGCAGCGACGGGTCGAGCAGGGCGGGCGGCGTGTCGAACTTCTCGTGTGCGGCGAGGTCGACGCCGGGCGGGACGATCGCGTCGATCGCATCGAGCACGTCGGCGGAGAGCGTGGTGTCCGCGGCGGCGAGCTGCGTGTGCGCGTGGTCCAGCGTGCGGGGGCCGATGATCGCGCTGGTCACGGCGGGGTGCGCGGTCACGAATCCGAGCGCGAGCTGGATCATGGTCAGACCGGCCTCCTCTGCGACCCCGGCGAGTCGCTCCACCGCGTCGAGCCGGGCCCGGTTGGACGGGACGGAGAGATCGAAACGCTGCGGCAGGAGCGCCGAGCGGCTGGTGGTGATCTCCCGGCCCTCGCGGACCGCACCCGACAGCCATCCGGAGGCCAGCGGGCTCCACACCAGCACGCCGAGGCCGTACTCCTCGGTCACGGGCAGGACGTGCGCCTCGATGCCGCGCTGCAGGATCGAGTAGCTGGGCTGCTCGGTGACGTAGCGGCTCACATGGTGCTCCCGGGCGGCCCATTGTGCCTGCACGAGACGGTGGGCCGGGAACGTGGAGGAGCCGAAGTAGCGGATTTTTCCCGCGCGTTGCAGGTCGGTCAGGGCCGACAGGGTCTCCTCGTCGCTGGTGGCCGGGTCCCACCGGTGGATCTGGTAGAGATCGACGTGATCGACACCGAGGCGGCGCAGGCTGTTGTCCAGCTCGGTGACCAGCCAGCGGCGTGAACTGCCCCGGTGGTTGCGCTCGTCGCCCATCGGCATGGTCGCCTTCGTCGCCAGCACGATGTCGTCACGTCGGCCGGCGATGGCCTTGCCGACCATCTCCTCCGACTGGCCGTCGCTGTACCTGTCGGCGGTGTCGATGACATTGATCCCGCCCTCGAGGGCGGCGTCGACGATCGCTGTGGCCTCCTCCTGGGTGGTGCGCCCGATCGCGCCGAAGTTCATCGCGCCGAGCGCGAGGGAGCTGACCTGCACACCGGTGCGGCCCAAGGTGCGGTACTGCATGACCGTGTCTCCTTTGGAACAGCTTGGCCGTGGCCCCCTGCTCTGACATCATAAGCAAGCGGAACCTTGTTCCGTTAACGATACGGAACGATGTTCCGCTTAGCAAGCCCGGTTCGGCGGCGGAAGGACAGTGCGGTGGACGGCAGCGACGAGAACGCGGGGGGCGCGGCCCGGCCCAGGCGGGCGGACGCCCGGCGCAACAAGGACACCCTGCTCGAAGCGGCCGCCGCGCTCTTCGTCACGGCGGGCGTCGAAGCGCCGGTACGCGACATCGCGGCCAGGGCCGGGGTGGGGACGGGCACGATCTACCGCCACTTCCCCACGCGGGCGGACCTCATCATCGCCGTCTACCGGCACCAGGTCGAGGCGTGTGCCGAGGCCGGTCCTGCCCTGCTGGCGGGTGGCGCGAGTCCGTACTCCGCGCTGGCGGAGTGGATCGATCTCTTTGTCGACTTCCTGGTGACCAAGCACGGACTGGCCGCGGTGCTCCAGTCCGACAACGCCGACTTCGAGGCCCTGCACGCCTACTTCCTCGACCGGCTCCTTCCCGTGTGCACCCGCCTGCTCGACGCCGCGGCCGGCGCCGGCGAGATCCGCACCGGCATCGACGCCTACCAGCTCATGCGCGGCGTCGGGAACCTCTGCATCGGTGCGGAGAGCGATCCCCGCTACGACCCGCGGCAGCTGGTCGGACTCCTCGTCGCGGGACTGCGTTCGCCCCGGTGCTGATTCCGGCGGCCTCGCCGTGTCGAGAACCGGCGGTCGGCTCCGTCCCAGCGGTGAAGGTGACCACAATGGGTCGCACCAGCATCGAGGAGAACCACCATGGCCAAGTACTTGCTGCTCAAGCACTACCGAGGCGCTCCGGCCGCGGTCAACGACGTGCCCATGACCGAATGGACGCCGGAGGAGATCTCGGCGCACGTGCAGTACATGAACGACTTCGCGGCCAGGCTCGAGAAGAGCGGTGAGTTCGTCGACGGCCAGGCGCTCGCCCCCGAGGGGACCTGGGTGCGGTACGACGGTGAGGGTCGCCCGCCCGTCACGGACGGCCCGTTCGCCGAGACCAAGGACCTCATCGCCGGATGGATGGTGATCGACGTCGACAGCCACGAGCGCGCCGTCGAACTGGCCGGGGAACTGTCGGCCGCCCCGGGAGCGGGCGGCAAGCCGATCCACGAATGGCTGGAGCTGCGCCCGTTCCTGACCGCGGCCCACACCATCACGGAGTGACCTCTCCGATGGACGAGGCCCTGCTCCGGAGCCTCACGCCGAGCGTGCTCGGGATCCTCGTCCGCCGCGGAGCGGACTTCGCGGCGGCCGAGGACGCCGTGCAGGACGCGCTGATCGAGGCGGTGCGCGTCTGGCCGGCCGACTCTCCGCGCGATCCGAAGGGGTGGCTGGTCACCGTCGCCTGGCGCCGGTTTCTCGACGCGACCCGGGCGGACGCCGCCCGACGCCGGCGCGAGGACCTCGTGGACGACGAGCCGACGCCCGGGCCCGCGCCCGCGGTGGACGACACGCTCCGGCTCTACTTCCTGTGCGCCCACCCGTCGTTGTCGCCCTCCTCCGCGGTCGCGCTCACGCTGCGCGCCGTCGGCGGGCTGACCACACGGCAGATCGCCCGGGCCTACCTGGTGCCCGAGGCGACCATGGCGCAGCGGATCAGCCGCGCCAAGCGCACGGTCTCCGGTGTGCGCTTCGACCGGCCCGGCGACGTCGCCACCGTGCTGCGCGTCCTCTACCTGGTCTTCAACGAGGGCTACTCCGGCGACGTCGACCTCGCCGCCGAGGCGATCCGTCTCACCCGCCTGCTGGCCGCCACGATCGACCACCCCGAAGTGGCGGGGCTGCTCGCGCTCATGCTGCTGCACCACGCCCGGCGCGCCGGCCGGACCGCGCCGGACGGCAGCCTGGTGCCGCTCGCCCAGCAGGACCGCGGCCGGTGGGACACCGCGTCGATCGCCGAGGGCATCACGATCCTGCAGGCGGCGCTCGTCCGCGACCGGCTGGGCGAGTTCCAGGCGCAGGCCGCCATCGCGGCGCTCCACGCCGACGCGCGAACCGCCGAGGAGACCGACTGGGTGCAGATCGTCGAGTGGTACGACGAGCTCGCCCGTCTGACCGACAGCCCCGTCGTCCGGCTCAACCGCGCGGTTGCCGTCGGCGAGGCCGATGGACCGCGCGCGGGGCTGGCGGCGCTCGCGGCGCTGGACGACTCCTCCCCGGGCACATCGGGCAGGGACGAACGCATTCCCCGCCGTACCGCGGTGGCGGCGTATCTCCACGAACGGGACGGTGACATCGAGACGGCGGCACGGCTGTACGCCGAGGCGGCCCGGACGGCACCCGACCTCGCCGAGCGCGATCACCTCACGCGCCAGGCCGCCCGGCTCAACACCCGCCGGCGTCGCTGACCGACCGTGACCGCGGCCGCGCCCTCCGGGGCCGGCCGGTGTGGTCGCCTCCTACGGGCGCAGCGGGTCGGGACACGCGTCGGTCTGCTGCGTCCTCGTCCATCCGTTCCCGAGCACCTGGACGCTTTTGATCGCGGGCTTGCTCAGACCCTGACCGGAGGGATCCGAGGAATCCCCGTTCCCCTTCGTGGGCGAGTCGGGCGGTGCGGTCGCATCGGCCACCGTGCACGCCACCTGAAGCATGGCCGCGTGGCTGAAGAGGGGGAGATTCTTCGGCAGCCGAATGGAGACGGTGTTGTCACTGCCGAAGGTCACCTCCGGTGCCGTGGTCAGCCGGGGCAGCTCCGTGGTGGCCACCGCGGCCTCGTTCTTGGCCGGTCCGTCGAAGAGCTGAGTCAGGACGGCGGTGAGGCCCCCGGGGAAGCCGACCTTGCGGAGGTAGGCCGTCGGAGCGCCGTCGACCAGGAAGTACACGTCGGCCGGCGCCGGAGGATCCGGGCTGGGGGAGAAGATGCCGCTCGCCGGTTCGCCGGCCTGGATGACGTCGGACGGGGGGACTCCGCACGCCGCCAGTGTGAGCGCAGCCGTGAGCCCGAGGAGCAGCGCCGACACACGGAAGCGCTTCACCGGGCACCCGCGGCGGCGTCGTCGGAGGTCGAGGACTCGCGGTGCAGGGGGAGTTCGACCGTGAACGCCGCCCCGCCCCAGGGCAGGTTCGCCGCACTGATACGTCCGCCGTGCAGGTACACGTTCTCCGCCGTGATGGCCAGGCCGAGCCCGCTGCTCTCGCTCCTGGTCCGCGAGGTACTGGCCTTGTAGAAACGCTCGAAGATGTGCGGCATCGCCTCCTCGGCGATCCCGGGTCCGCTGTCGGTCACCTCGATGACGGCCCACGTCACGTCGTTCGGCTCCTCCCGCACACTCATGGTCAGCCGCACAGGCGGCGCCCCGTGCCGCAACGCGTTGCCGACCAGATTGGCCATGACGACGTCGAGCCGGCGCGGATCCACGCGCGTCCTGAGCACGCCGGGTTCCGGCAGGTGGGTCTCCACCTGGTCCTGCCACCCCCGGGAGGCGAGGGTGCGCCGTACGGACTCGGCCAGGTCGACCTCGTCCAGGTTGAGCCGGATCGCGCCCGCGTCGAAGCGGGAGATCTCCATCAGGTCCTCCACCAGCGTGCTCAGCCGGATGGTTCCCTCGCTGATGAGCCGCAGCGCGTCGCCGGTCTCCCGGTCGTAGCGCAGCGCGTTCTCGTCCAGCACGTCGGTGAGCGCCGCCATCGCTGTCAGCGGTGTCCGCAGTTCGTGGGAGACGTCCGCGGCGAAGCGGCGCGCCTGGGCCTCCAGACGGCGCAACTCCGCGACCGAGCGCTCCAGCGCGGCCGCCGTGTCGTTGAAGGACCGCGAGAGGTCCGCCAGTTCGTCGGATCCGTTGACGGCCAGCCGGACGTCGAGATGGCCCTCGGCCATCCGCCGCGTCGCCCGGCGCAATGCGCGCACGGGACGGAGTACGCCGCTCGCGGCCAGCAGCGCCAGGACGACCGCGAGGCACAGGGCCACCAGTGTGGCGCGCTCGATGCCGCTGACCATCGCCTGGACGTAGGCCTCTTCGGTGCTCTGCGGTACCACCAGGTACATCACCAGCCCCGAGAGCTCGCCGGTGGTGTAGGTGACCGGCATGCCGACCACGAGCCAGGGCTCCCCGTCGACGTTCACCCGCTGGAACACCGCGGCGCGCGTGGTGTTGACGGACCGCAGCAGTTCGGGGCTCAGCCTGCCGAAGTCCGGACTCGTCGACCAGGCGCGGAGGCTGCCGTAGGTGGCCAGCACCGACCACTTCTGCTGCGCGTTGTCATGGGCCACATTGTTCACGGCCGTCTGCAGGCTCCCCTGGTCCGGCGCCGGCGGGGTGTACTGCGCCACGTTGTCGACGCTTTTCCGGAACTGCTGGATCACGGAGTCCTGGCTCTGCTGGAGCACCCCCGTGCGCGCCTCCCGGAAGGCGAGGGCCCCGGTGCTCAGGGCGCTGGCCACGGCCACCAGGGCGAACGCCACCACCAGGCGGGCGCGCAGACCCCGCAGCGGAAGGGGTGTCCTCGCCAGGACGGAGCGCAGGAACCGCACCGGCGGCGGGCCCTGCCCGGCTCCGGTCGCGCCGGTCCGGCGTTTCCGTGCGGCTCTGCGTGGCCCTACGGATCTCCTGCCGCTCACGGGGAGACGAACCGGTAGCCGAAGCCGCGTACGGTCTGGATGTACTGGGGATCCCCGCCCAGCTCACCGAGCTTGTTGCGCAGTCGCTTCACACAGGCGTCCACGAGGCGTATGTCGCCGTGGTAGCTGTGCTCCCAGACCGCTTCCAGCAGTTGCTGGCGGCTGAAGACCTGGCCGGGCGAGGCCGACAGCGTCAGCAGCAGCCGGAGTTCGGAGGGGGCGAGCGCGACGGGTGCACCGTGGTGTGTCACCACGAGCCCGGCCCGGTCGATGACCAGCGCGCCGTGCGACTCCGCCCTGGGCCGGACGCCGTCGGATACCGACGCGTCCTGCCTGCGCAGTACGGCCCGTATTCGCGCGTCGAGCACCCGGGCCTGCACGGGCTTGACCACGTAGTCGTCCGCGCCTGCCTCCAGCCCCACGACCACGTCGATGTCGTCACCCTTGGCGGTCACCATGATGATCGGCACCTGGTCGCGGTCCCTGATCCGCCGGCAGACGTCGAGGCCGGACATGCCGGGAAGCATGAGGTCGAGCACGACCACGTCGGGACGGAAGGGGCGGAGCTGTTCCAGCCCCTCTTCACCCGACCCGGCGGCAATGACGTTGTGGCCCTGATGCCGCAGCGCCAATTCGACGGCATTGCGGACATCCGGGTCGTCTTCGACAATAAGGACTCTCGACACCTCGACAGTGTACGCAGACGGTATTTGGCGACCGCCCCGGAAAGAGCCCCTCCCGGGGCCTGTTACAGAAGGGTCATAAGGAGAGCTGTTCGTTATCTTCTTGTGACTTTCCGAACCTATGGCGATCATCTGAAATGACCAGTTTGAGCTGCCATGTATTCGGTACGAGAGCGGGAATCCGCACCGCCCACCGATGGTGCGGCCGCCCACCGCAGTCGTCGGCAGAGCGAATCCCGGCGCGGTGGGCGCCACGGGACCTCCCACCACCGGGGCCGTCCGCGCAGCCGCGGCGGGCGCTATCTGATCATGGTGCTGGCGGCCGCCGGCCTGCTCGGCTCCGCGACGTTCTTCCTGGACGGCGGACGAAGCGACGCGTCGAGCAGTGCGCCGCCCCCGCGGGGCGTGGCGCACATCACCCACTCGCCCACGCCCTCCGCGACACCGACCCCCACGCCCACCCCGACACCGACGCCCACCGAGATCGACGTCCCCGCGACGGGCAGCGGTACGTTCACCACCGCGCGTGCCGGCGGGGCCAAGGTCGGTCGCGGTGCGCATCTGATCCGCTACGCGGTGCAGGTCGAGACGGGGCTCGACGTCTCACCGGACCAGGCGGCGCACGAGATCGCCGACATACTCGCCGGCCCCCGCGGCTGGACGCACAGTGGGAACAACTCGTTCCGGCTGGCGGGTGCGGGGGAGCCGTCCGACCTCGTGATCAAGATCGCGACACCGGGGACCGCGGACGCCCTGTGCTGGGAGGGGATCCACCAGAGCACCCATGGTGAGTACAACTGCGAGATCCCCGGCGGAGTGGTGGTGAACCTCAAGCGCTGGGTCGAGGGCTCGCCCACGTTCACCGGACCGATCCATGAGTACCGGGCGCTGATCATCAACCACGAGATGGGGCACTCCCTGGGCCTCACGCACATGACCTGCGGCGGTCCCGGCCAACTGGCCCCCGTCATGATGCAGCAGATCAAGGGACTGCACGGATGCGTCGCCAACGCCTGGCCCTACGACAAGAACGGCCAGTACGTCTCCGGGCCGCACGTGCCGTGAACCGGCGGCGACCGGCCCGTCCGCCGGGGCCGGACCGGCGTTACCGCTTGGTCATCGTCCGGGCCGCCGCCCATCACCTGGGGACGCCACTCTTCAACTCCGCGAGTGGCGGGGGAGCTGGTGGCCCTGGGCGACGGCGTGCCGAAGAACGAGGCGGGGGACGGCCAGGGCCAGGCGGGAGCTCCGGGCGGCGGGGGCAAAGACGCCTCGGCTCCCGTAGCGGTGCAGATCTCCATCCCGCCCCCGAGCGCGAGCAGCAACTCGCCGCGGCGGTGATCCTGCCGCCCACGACGGCCGAGGACCAGCTGGGTCTAAGCGTGGTGGCCCGGGTCCTGATCAACACCGTGCTCGGCGCGGCGAAGCAGGTCGCGCACCAGGCAGCGATCGCGCCGGCCCCGGATCCGAGGACGCCCTCACCGTCACGGCGCCGCCCGACCCGGCCAAGGCACGCAAGGGGGTAGAGGGCGACGTCAACGGCCTGTTCCTGGTCCTCGGACCGGTCTCACTGGTGGTCGGGGCCATCGGAATCGCCAACGTGACACCGGTGACGGTGATGGAGCGGACCGGCGAGATCAAACTGCGCCGCGCCCTCGGTGCCGCGCGGCGGCAGATCGCCGGCCAGTTCCTGGTGGAGTCGACGACCATCGGCCTCCTCGGCGGCGTGATCGGCTCCGTCCTGGGCATGGTCGTCGTGGTGGCCGTCTCCGCCGTCAGGGACTGGACCCCGGTGCTGGACGTCCGCCTCGCTTGCGGAGCCCCCGTCGTCGGAGCCGTCGTCGGACTCCTGGCCGGCCTCTACCCGTCACTGCGGGCGTCCCGCATGGAGCCCGTCGACGCCCTGCGCTCCTGAGACGGGCGAAAGCTCCGGGGGGACGGGCCGGCCTTGCGCGCCGTGCCTCTCGGTACGCCCTGGGCCTCGGCGGGCGTCGCGCGCGGTGGGTATGCGTGCGACGCCCGCAGGGGCTCAGTAGCCGGCGGTCAGGGCGCCGTCGATGGCGAGAGCCGCGCCGGTGATGAACGGGCTCTCGTCGCTGAGCAGGAACGCGGCGAACGCGGCGACCTCCGACTCGTCGGCGGCGCGCCCGGTCGGCTGCTGGGCGAGGAGGGCGTTCGCGGCTTCCGGGTTGCTCGCGATGAAGCCCTGCCACAGCGGGGTGTTCACCAGGCCCGTCACCAGGGCGTTGACCCGTACGCCTTCCTTGGCGGCGTCGAGCGCCGCGGAACGGGTGAGGCCCACGACACCGTGCTTGGCGGCCGCGTAGGCGGCGGCCGCCGGGTCCCCGACCACACCGACGACGGAGGCGTTGTTGACGACGGAGCCGCCGCCGCTGGCCACGATCGCCGGAATCTCGTACTTGAGGCTGTAGAAGACGCTGGTCAGGTTGAGGGCGATGACACGGTTCCAGAAGGACGCGTCGATGTCCCGGAGCGCTCCCTGGCTGTTGCCGCCGCCCGCGTTGTTGAAGGCTCCGTGCAGGCCGCCGAATTCCGTGACGGCGACGTCGACCAGGTGGGCGACCTCCTCCTCGACCGTCACATCGGCCGGGACGAACAGGGCCTTCCCGCCCTCACGGGCGATCTCCGCCGCGGTCGCCGCGCCGCGCGCCTTGTCGCGGGCGCCGATGAGCACGGTCGCCCCCTCGGAGGCGGCGCGCCTCGCGAACGCGGCGCCCATGCCGGAGGTGCCTCCGGTGACGATGATGACCTTGGACTGCAGGCGGTCGGACATGCTTTTCCTTTCGTTGCCCGGCATGGCGGAAGCCGCGGTCCGCCGGGATGTGCGGGTGTGGGTGGATGTGGCGCGGGACCGCGCCGGGTGCTGCGTGACGGCCGTCAGTGGACCGGGGCCGGTGTGTCCAGGGCTTCCGCTGTCGCGGGGGAGGAACTGTGGTCCGGGCGAGGGGCGTTCACCGCGAAGAAGGCGAACAGCGCGGCCAGGGCCAGGAATCCGGCCGCCCACCAGAAGCCCACGCTGAATCCGTGGACGAGTGCGGTGTCGGTCGCCGCCTTGCCGTGTCCGAGGTGGGAGGCGAGGTAGGCGGCGGTGGAACTGGCGGCGACGGTGTTCAGCAGCGCGGTGCCGACCGAGCCGCCGACCTGCTGGGAGGTGCCGACCATGGCGGAGGCGACGCCCGCGTCCTGGGGGGCAACTCCGTGGGTGCCCAGGCTCATGGCGGGCATGAAGGCGGTGCCTATGCCGAGGCCGGTGATGATCTCGGCGACGGCGAGAAGGCCGTAGGAGCTGTCCTTGTGCAGGAGGGCGAGCAGGAGCACGCCGACTCCGCTGACGAGGTAGCCGCCGGCCATGAGCACGCCGGGGCGCATCCTGGCGGACAGCCGGGTGCCCAGGACCATGGATCCGGTGCCCTGGGCGATCCCCAGCGGCACGAACGCGAATCCGGCCGCGATCGGGGAGTAGCCCTTGACCAGCTGCAGGTAGTAGCTGAGGAAGAGGAACATGCTGAACATGCTCATCACACCGAAGGCCACCGAGACGTAGGCGCCGGCCCGGTTGCGTTCGGTCAGCACGTGCAGGGGGAGCAGCGGCGAGGTGATCCTGCCCTGGGTGACCAGGAAGGCCAGCAGCAGCACCACGCTCCCTATGAGCATCGCTACGGTGAGGCCGGAGCCCCAACCGCGACTCTCGGCCTCGGAGAAGCCGAAGACCAGGGCCACCAGTCCCAGGGTGGCCAGGATGGCGCCCGGCACGTCGATGCGGCTGCGCTTTTCCCCGCCGGGGATGTCGTGCACCACGGTGAGCGCGCCGATGATGCCGATGACGGCGAACGGGATGTTGACGAACATCGACCAGCGCCAGTTCAGGTACTCGGTGAGCACACCGCCCAGGACCAGGCCGAGGACGCCGCCCGCGGTGGCGATGGCGCCGTAGATACCGAACGCCTTGGCCCGCTCCTTGGCGTCGGTGAAGGTCAGCGAGATCAGAGCGAGCGCGGCAGGGGCGAGCAGCGCGCCGAAGACGCCCTGGCCGGCCCGGGCGACCAGCAGAACGCCCAGGCCGCCCGCGGCTCCGCCCAGCGCGGAGGCCAGGGCGAAGCCGATCAGCCCGATGGTGAACGCGCGCTTGCGGCCGAGCAGGTCTCCCAGGCGGCCGCCCAGGATGAGCAGACCGCCGAAGGCCAGGCCGTACGCGGTGATGACCCACTGGCGGCCCCCGTCGGAGAAGTGCAGTGCCTGCTGGGCGGAGGGCAGCGCGATGTTCATGACCGCGCTGTCCAGGAACACCATCAGCTGGGCGATCGAGATGAACAGCAGCGCCGCCCAGCGGCGCGGATTCGGATGACTGGTTGCAGACATGGAAAAGGCGTTCTCTCGTGCAGTAGGAGACGTCGACCTGGAGAAGGGCTTCGGGAGGCGACATCGTCGGAAGACGCGGCTTCGGCGCTTGGGCGGGCCCGGCACAAGCGGACCGCGTGGTCATGTTGACGTTAACACGCAAGCGGACCGGGCGGTCATGTTAACTGCGCCACCGAACCGGACCAGATGGTCATGTTCGGCTGCGCGTGCGGGAGCCCGGTCGGTCGCGGCCTTTCCGCGAAACTGACCCGTGGGTCCGGTTGGGCTACACTCGCCCGGTGTGAGGGAGGCGCCATGACGGAGCCGGCAGCGGTCAGGCCGATGCGCAGCGATGCCGTGCGGACACGGAAACTGCTGGTGGATGCGGCGTCCAAGGCGTTCGCCGAGCGGGGCGCCGAGGTGTCCGTCTCCGAGATCGCCCACCTGGCCGGGATCGGCAAGGGGACCGTGTTCCGGCACTTCCCCACGAAGGGCGACCTTCTCGCCGCGATCGTCTGCGAGAAGATGTACGCCCTCGCCGCGACCGGTGAGCGGCTGACGCAGGCCGAGGACCCGGCTCGCGGACTGTGCGAGTTCATGAGCGCCGCCATCGAGCTTCAGGTCGAGGACCGTGCCTTCTGCCAGGTCGTCGACGGTGTGGCCCGCGATCACGCCGAAGTCCGCACGAGCCAGGAGAGGGTGAGCGCCGTCACCGACGCGCTGACGGACCGTGCCCGCCGGGACGGGGCCATCCGTCAGGACATCACCGGGCAGGACGTCATGCTGATGATGAGCGGGATCCCTCAGACCACGTCACGCCTGCACGCGACCCAGCCGCACCTGTGGCGCCGGTATCTGCGCCTGGTCTTCGACGGCATGCGAGCCGCCGGCTTCTCACCGCTCCCGGGTCCCCCGCCCGGCACGGGGAGCACGGACACCCCCGCACCCGCCGGCCTCTGAGCACGGGCGCCGGGCGGTTCGCCCGGGAAGCCCGGGAAGAGGCGCCGCCCGGCCATGTCGCATGTGCGAGCATTTGCTCGTATCGTGGGAGGGGAGAGTTCGGAGGGGACGATGAGCACGACACCGACGGGTGACGGGACCCCGTGCAACAGCCTGGCCCTGCGCAAGGCGGCGCGATACCTCGGTGCGACGTATGACAAGGCCCTGGCGCCGGCCGGTCTGCGGGGCACGCAGTTCAGCATCCTGCAGAAGCTCAGCGTGCTCGGAGAGACAACGATCACCGGCCTCGCCGAGGTGATCGCGATGGACCGCACGACGATGGCCTCGAACCTCAAGCCGCTGGCCCGGGAGGGCCTGGTGACCGTCGAGCCCTCGCCGGCCGACCGCCGGGCGCGGATCGTCACACTCACGCCCGACGGGCTGTCCCGCATGAGGGCGGCGCTGCCGTTGTGGAAAGCGGTACAGACCCGCTTCGAGGACAGCTTCGGCGACGCCGAGGCGGCCGAGCTGCGCACATCGCTCGAAGCCGTCCTCCACACCGGTTTCACCCCCTGGGCCGAGTAGGGACAAGGGTTGCGGCATCTCCGCGCCGAGCGCGGCTCGCGCGGACCGCGCTGAGGGCGGTCGATCATCCGTTGCCGTGGCGCATGCCCGCCGGTCCCCGACCGGGAGCCCGCATCCGCCGCGACGTTCCCACCGGTCCCGCAGGCCGGGTGTCGGTGGGTGCCGGAGCCGGTGCCGGCCGGAGTTCGGGGGACCGCTCACCGGCCGCCGGTGGGACGTTCTCGTCCACCGTGACGGCCGGGGCCGCGTGGGTGCCGCGTTCGGGCAGGGGGGCCATCGGTGTGCGGTCGTTCTGGAGGCTGAGGAGTTCCGGGCGGGCGTAGTGGCGAGCCCGCGGCCGTACGCCGACAGCCGTCCAGCCTGCTTCAAGATGCTGGAAGCAGGCCGGATGTCGTCCGTGTGCGACGTGTCGGTGCGGCCGGGGCCGAAGCCGCTCAGCCCAGGTAGAAGTCCTTGCGGGCGGCCACGAATGACTCGATCGACTGGGGAGCGACGCCGGTCACGCGCTCGACACCGTCGGACGTGCGGTCGTAGCGGTTCTCCTGGTGCAGTCGTCCCATGACGGCGATGTGACGCTCGATGTGCGGCGGCAGGCCCACCTTGGCCAGCACTTCGGTCTGCCACTGCTCCAGCGGAACGTCCACGTAGGACACCTCGCGGCCCAGCGCACGCGAGAACTCCGCGGCCATCTCGTTCATGTCGACCGAGCGCGGCCCGGTCAGTTCGTAGACCTGCCCGATGTGGGGGGTCGGATCGCGCAGCACGGTCGCCACGACCCGGGCGACGTCGTCCACGGCCACCGGCGAGGTGCGCCCGGCGCCGAACGGCAGCGCGATCGTGCCGTTCTCCTGGATCGTCCGCGCCGCGAGCGCGGTGAAGAGCGGGTTGTCCAGGAACGACGTCGGCCGGATGTGGACCACCGGCAGGCCGGACCAGTTCAGCACCTGCTCCGCCAGCCAGTGCAGCCGCTGCTGGTGGGACTCGTCGGTGCTGGTGGCCGTCATCTGCGACACCGTCATCTGTGACAGATCGACAAGGGCGTCCAGCTCCCCGTGCTCCCGCGCGACCGAGGCCACCACGGTGGCCGCCAGGAGGTGATCGGGCGACACCCGCATCGCGAAGTACATCCGCGACACACCCTCCAGCGCGGCCGCCACCGTCTCGGGCCGGGTCAGATCGCCGATGACGACCTCCGCCCCGAGCTCCCGCAACCCGGCCGCACGTTCGTCCTCGCGACGGACCATGACACGCACCGGTATGTCCTGGGCACGCACATACTCGAAGACCGCGCGGCCCACGCCGCCGGCGCCGGAGATGAGAACACGATTGCTGGCAGTCATCAGTTGATTCCCTAGTGATTGATGGTGCGAGTGCGGCGCCGTTGGCTCAGGCCTCGTCGGCGAGGAAGTGCTCGGCGAGGGGGGTGCCGGCGAACTTCTCGTGCATCAAGCGGGAGAAGCGCAGCAGCGCACTGCGCGGCCGGTGGAGAACCGCGAGGTCCTGGGCCTGTCCGGCGGCGTTGCGGACCACCGTGACGACGACCTTCAGCGGCTCGCCCTGCACCGCGGTGTCGTAGATCTCGAGGAAGCCGTCGTCGCCGAAATCGCCGGTGAAGCCGAAGTCCTGGAACTCGTACAGCTCGCGGGCCCTGACCACGATGGCGCGGACGGCCTCCGCGCCACGCGCGGTGCCGTTCATCGCCGCGCCTTCGAGGGTGGCGTCGGCGGCCAGGTTGTCGAGCCACCACGGGTAGTAGCTCAGTCCCTGGGCGGAGGCCTTTTCGCTTTCCGGGTTCGGCATGCCGGGTCTCCTTCGAAGATCCGGCGGTGACCGGATGATCAGTGGGTGTGTTTCCGATGTGTCGGCCACGAGCGCGGCCTCGGCGGACAGATGTGAGCATATGCTCCTATTCTGGAAGGGGCAAACAAGCCGCACGGCCGACGACGCAGCAGGGGGTGGGGAGCCCCCGGCGACACCCCGCGGTGATGGCGGCATGGCAACTGTCTCCACCGCCTTGCGGCTGACCACCGCAGCGGCCCGCAAGCGGCTGCGCCCTCTCGGTGTCCGGCAGCAAGGCCGGTCCCGAATCTGGATCGACGAGCACGGATGGCCAGGCCTGGTCGAGTTCCCTTCCCCGAGCGGGAGCCTGGGCGGCGTACTGACCGGGGGCGTGATGTGGCTGTGGCAGGGCACCTTGATCACGCGCTGGTCGGAGGGCAGCATGCTGTCCGGATCACGGCGGACTCCGAATCGCCGGGCGGCGGGGCGGGTCGGAGCATCCAGGAGGAGCGCGAAATATGCTGTCTTTCCGTCGCGGCACGGTGTGGCGCTGGATCGCCGTGGTGACTGCCGCGGGAGCTGTGGCAAGTGGCTTCTCGGTTCACGAGATGCACAAGCACCGCGAGTTCGCCGCGATCGACGCGAGGCTCGAGCAGTTGCAGGCGGACCGGATCACTGCTGCGTTGGACGCGACGGTGGGCCCCCACGCGTCGCGCCACCGCTACCGAACCTGCGCGGGCGAGGAGACGCCGTCCGTGGAGATTCACTACAAGGTGGCCGTCACCGAGTCCGTTCGCACCGAAGTGGCACGGACCGCGCGGTTCGCAGGATGGAACGCCAGGTCGTGGGACGATGCGGGCGAGGGCTATTTCGCCCTGAATATCGACAAGCAGTTCAAGGGTTGGCGCAGCAGCCAGTCGTTCATGAGTCTCCACACCGGCGACCTCATGGTGAGCCTGGAGACCTCTGACCATTCCGGATGCCTGTAGCCGGGCGGCCGCGGCCAACTCGGTCGGGGGCGGGGTTGCTGCGAGGTGACGGTGGTTCCCCCTGTCTGAACCTTGACCGATCCCACGCAACTTCGACCGCTCGCGGCCGGCCTGCTGACGGGGGTCCGGGCCGAGACCGGCCGACCCGACGGGTTCCGGTTCCCGCCCTGTCGAAACGGATCCGGTCGCCGCAGGCCAGATCCTTTGAGGCGGGACGGGACAGCCGCGGCTAGGACTCGTTCCTTCCTGAGCCCGACCAGACTGCGAGTTCGCCTCCGGGCAGCGATACGAGGCGCCATCCTGTCGGGCCGGTGACCTGCCACGCTTCGAAGGACGGATCGGACGAGCAGGTCAGGTGGTGGCCGGTGTCGAAAACGAGCCGCAGCATCCCGGACTTGAACGCGACCGCTGACATGACACGTGCTCCGAAGAGAGCCGACCCTGCTGCGACGTCCTGCGATTCCGGAGTCAGGAACACGGGCGTAGTGGCGTGGCCTGTCCCGTGCGAGAGGCTGACGGGTGTCTCCAAGGCGACTTCCCAGCCCGAGTCGAGGACCAGCACGAGCCGGAAATCCACGCTGATCTTGCTGACGCTCATGCCGACCACTGCACCTTGGCTGATTCGACAGTCGTGAGTTCGGGATTTCCGGAACCAGGCGGCATGGCTGGAACGATGTTCTGATCGAGGCGTTTGACGGCGAAGCCAGTCGTCAGCGCCCTCTTTGCCAGTGGACCTAGCCATGCGAGGCAGAAGCGCTTGGGGGGTGGGGTGGGAAGAGTGGCGGCTTTGCGGGGTGGGTCGCCGGTCCGCCTATGCTCAGGCCCATGGCACTGGAATGGGAACAGATCATCGTCGCCTCCGCCGACCCCGTCGCTCTCGGGCGCTGGTGGGCCGAGGCTCTCGGCTGGGTTGTGGTCGACGAATCCGAGGAGATCATCGAGATCCGGCCTGAGCCGGACCGGATGCCGGGCCTGCTCTTCGTGCCTGTCCCCGAGGGCAAGACGTCGAAGAACAGGCTCCACCCCGACTTCCGCCCCGACGACCAGGAGACCGAGGTCGCCCGGCTGCTCTCCCTCGGCGCCCGGCGCGTCGACGCCGTGCAGGACGGGCAGCATTGGGTGACCCTCCTCGACCCGGAGGGCAACGAGTTCTGCGTCCTGAGTGAGCGCAAGAGCTGAGCGGGGACCGGGCAGTTGTCCGGGCCTCGACGTCCGCCTCGTTGACACGCAAGTTGGTCGGCCCAGGTCAGGTCACCCCTGACCGACTGTCTCCGCTGTCAAAGGACAGATCGGGCGCCTGAGACGACGTCGATGGAGTGACGCCGTGCCGTATCCGCCGACGCCGCTGGTCAATTCCCATGTCAGCAGCTTGCTTCGACTGGCAGGATCGGCGCCATGTCGACGGATGCGTTAGTGGTCCGAGCCCGTGAGCTCTGGGAAGACCTGGCCCAGGTGCCGGTGTCGTTCGCCCCGCCGGGCGGTGTGAACGTCGTGGTCTCCCCCCGGTCCGGGCTGTGCCCGGTGGGCTGGGTCGGGGTGGTAGCTCTGGGCGGATCAGCGATCGTGACCGCGCCGAGTGACAGTGCCGCCGTGATCGTTCGTGGCGCACTCGGGAGACTGCCGGTTGAGGCCGTCGTGGATGGCGCGTTGGTCCGGGAAGCCCTTCCGGTGGCTCGGGTGCTCGGGCCGGCGGCGCTGTCATATGTGTCCCCAGCCAGTTTCCGGCCAGTGGAAGCTGGCGCCTTGACGGTGGAGCAACTGCCGACCGATCACCCGGACCTGCGGATCCTGGAGCAGGTGGCTGGTCATGAGGACGCTGATGAGGCTGCCCTGGACGAGATAACGTCGCCCGCCTTCGTGGTTCGCGAGCATAACCAGGTGGTTGCTGCTGCGGGATATCTGACCTGGCCGAGGCGGACGGCCCATATCAGCGTACTGACGGCGCCAGAAGTGCGAGGGCGAGGACTGGCACGAGTGACGGGCTCAGCTGCGGTCGCTCATGCCCTTGCCGACGGCCTGCTGCCGCAGTGGCGCGCGCGCCCTCCCGCCTCCCGGCGGGTTGCGGCCGCATTGGGCTTCGAGGAACTGGGCTCCCAACTCAGCATCGAGATCGCTTAAGAGGGGCGGTGCGGTGGGCCGGTGCAGCCAGAACGGCTGCGCGCCGATCCCCACCACGTTCGGATCGAAGTCCATCAGCAGCAGTCGGTCCCGCTCCAGCCACGACTCGAAGCCGAAGTGCCGCCCGGTCGTCGCCGCCCAGTACCAGCCCGGGAAGTGACGCTCACCGCGCGACCAGCGAAACGTACGTACAGGATCGACATCACATCCTCGGACCTCCCCGTCACACAGTCCCGCAGCGGACGCCGACGGCGTCCGTGCACCGCGTCCACGTGCGACAACTCGACGCCCGGCCCCGCCTCCGCCTGCTTCACCCCAGCCGGTACAGCCATCCAGGACCCCCAGCGCGTTCAACCGCGCGACTGGGTTCGTTGAGACAGAAGCGCGAACGACTCGGTTCGTTGAGAGACGACTCGATTGAGTGGGACGGGACAATGGGTGACTGTCTTGTCTCAACGAAGTGAGTCGTCCGTGTGCTGCTGACCTGGATGGACTGGGTTGGATGAGACGCGTGGACTCAGTTCGTCGAGACGGACCGCAAGTCCTGAGCCTGCCCCATCTCGTGGCGCGGCTAGAAGAGCACGCCCGGACGCGGCTTGCCGTCCGCGGGGTGGGCGAGGTAAGAGTCGGCGGTGCCGTCCTCGGTCGTGATGTCGACGGCTGTCCCCTTCACGGCGGTCATGCTGAGAAGCCTCCTGAGGAATCAGCGGCGGGAGGCTGGTGCCCTCGGCGCTGCATGTACGTCTCATGCTGCCACGCAAGATCCACACCTCCGTGACCGGCCTCGCGGCCTCACTCGAACCGCGAGGTGTCTCCCGCGCCCCGCCGTACGATCTCTGCCACGCCGCCGGAGAAGTCGACCACCGTCGTCGGCTCGGTGCCGCAGTCCCCGGAGTCGACCACGGCGTCCACCACGTGATCGAGCCGATCCTTGATCTCCCAGCCCTGGGTCATCGGCTCCTCCTCGTCCGGCAGCAGCAGTGTGCTGGACAGCAGCGGCTCGCCCATTTCGGCCAGCAGCGCCTGGGTGACCACATGGTCCGGGATGCGCACACCCACGGTCTTCTTCTTCGGGTGCAGCAGCTTGCGCGGCACCTCACGGGTGGCCGGGAGGATGAAGGTGTAGCTGCCGGGCGTGGACGCCTTCACGGCCCGGAACACGTCGTTGTCCACCTGCACGAACTGGCCCAGCTGCGCGAAGTCCCGGCACATCAGCGTGAAGTGGTGCCGGTCGTCGAGGTGGCGGATCGAACGGATCCGGTCCATGCCGTCCCTGCTGCCCAGCCGGCAGCCCAGCGCGTAACAGGAGTCGGTGGGGTATGCGATGAGCGCTCCCGACCGCACCGCGTCGGCGACCTGGGCGATGCTGCGCGGCTGGGGGTTCTCGGGGTGCACGTCGAAGTACTTCGCCATCTGCCGAGCTTATGCCGTACCCGGGTGCCGCACTCGCCGGGCCGCGCCCCGTCGTCGCAACGGGTGCGGCGTGCGGCGCTCGCGGGCGCCGGAGCCTCGCCGGAAGACGCTCGGGAAATGCCGTGCGTACTTCGTGGTTCACCGGGCATCCGCACCCGCGCTGTGCCTGGTCGCCGCTTGCCGGGCGGCGGCGGGGACGAGGTCCGCGTCACTTGCCACGCCGGCCCTCCAGGCCGCGTGACCGAACCTGGAACCTGAGAGGTGTGGCAGGTCAGGTCAACCTGTCACCCAAACCTGCATCAGACCCATGGAGTGGGACGGGACAATGGGTGACTTTCCACGGGCCTTGTCAGGCGACAGGTTCCGATATATCGTTGAAGCATCGCGATCGTTCGACGATGGAAGGAAGCATCATCATGCGTTCCCATGGACATGGACACTTTGGGCCCGGCCATCACGGGCGCGGCGGCCAGGAGGACGAGGGGCGGCGGGCCGCGTTCGGCCCGTTCGGGCCGCCGTTCGGGGGGCCGGGGCCCTGGGGTCCCGGGCCGTGGCACGGAGGGCGGGGCGGACGGGGCGGGCCTCGCGGGAGGGCGCGGCGCGGGGATGTCCGTGCGTCGATCCTCGCCCTGCTCGCCGACCGGCCGATGCACGGCTACGAGATGATCAGGGAGATCGCCGAGCGCAGTGGCGGTGCGTGGAAGCCGAGCCCCGGCTCGGTCTACCCGACGCTGCAGTTGCTGGAGGACGAGGGCCTGATCAGCAGTGAGTCGGAGGGCGGCAAGAAGCTCTTCACGCTCACCGAAGCGGGCCGTGCCGAGGCCGCGGAGGGGCCGGACGCCCCCTGGGAGGAAGCCGGGCGCGGCATCGACTGGGATGCGATGAACGAGATCCGCAAGGCGGGCGGCGGCCTGGTCGACGCCTTCCGGCAGGTCTGGGCGACCGGTACGCCCGAGCAGCGGGACAAGGCGCTGGCCGTGGTCAACGAGGCCCGGAAGAAGCTCTATCTGATCCTCGCCGACGAGGACTGAGGGCAGACGGACGCACCGCGGAGGCGGCCCGGGACGCGATGTCCCGGGCCGCCTTCGTCCTTCGTCCGGTCAGAAGCCGTCGACGTCCACGACGGCCTGCGCGAAAGCCTCCGGCGCCTCCTGCGGCACGTTGTGGCCGATCCCCTTCAAGGTGCGGTGGGCGTACGGGCCGGCGAACTTGCCCCGGTAGGACGCGCCGTCGCCGGCCGGGGTGAAGGGGTCCGTCTCCCCGTCGAGGGTGATCGTGGGCACCGTGATGACGGGACCCGCGGCGAGCCGCCGCTCGATGAGTTCGTACCGGCTCTCGCCCCTCGCCAGGCCCAGGCGCCAGCGGTAGTTGTGGATCACGATGGCCACGTAGTCCGGGTTCTCGAAGGACGTTGCGGTGCGCGCGAATGTGGCGTCGTCGAACGCCCACGCCGGGGAGTTGAACTGCCAGATCTGCCGCGCCAGGTCGTGCCGGTTCTCCTCGAGGCCGAGCCGGCCGCGCTCGGTGGCGAAGTAGTACTGGTACCACCAGGCCCATTCCGCCTTCGGCGGGAGCGGGGTCTTGTTGGCCTCGCGGTTGGTGATCAGGTAGCCGGTGACGGAGACCAGTGCCTTGCAGCGGTCGGGCCGGAGGGCCGCAATGATGTCCGCGGTGCGCGACCCCCAGTCGTAGCCGGCGAGGACGGCCTTCTCGATCCTCAGCGCGTCCATGAGGGCGATGATGTCCTGGGCGATGGCGGCCTGTTCGGCGTTGCGGAACGTGCGCCCGGAGAGGAAGCGGGTCGTGCCGTGGCCGCGCAGGTGCGGGACGATCACCCGGTAGCCCTCCGCCGCGAGCAGGGGTGCGACGTCGACGTAGCTGTGGATGTCGTACGGCCAGCCGTGCAGGAGGACCACCGCGGGGCCGTCGGCCGGACCGGCCTCGGCGTATCCGATGTTCAGGACGCCCGCGCGGATCTGCTTCAGCGGGCCGAAGGACGTGCGGCTGCCCGGCCCGGTACGGGTCGCGGCTTCCGGCTGTCCGGGCGTCGCGGCGGAGGCCGCCGCTGTGGGGAGTCCGGGCACGCCGGTCAGTGAGACCGCTGCCGCTCCCGTCCCGAGGACCTTGCCGAAAGTGCGCCTGTCGATCATGTGGAACCTTCCTTCGCGTCCGCGTGCCGCGGAAGTTCGCGCGCCGCGACGACGGCGAGACGGCGAGATGCGCCGCGCTGCCGCTGCTGCCCTGCCTCGGCATCACCCTTGCACGAGCAAACGTCACCGGTCAAGATGGTGACGACTTGAGGGTGTGGTGTGCCGGCCCGGGGCGGAATCCCGGATCGGATGCGCTGGGGGGAACGGTTGCTGGCGACCCGTCGGGGACTGCGGCGGCCCAGGGCCGGGGCCGAAGTCCCGCTCAGATCCCCGAGGCGAGTCGGCGCAGGATCTGCCCGGCCGGTTCGGCCACGGCCTCGCGGTAACCCGTGCCGGCCCACAGGTTGATCGACTCGGGATCGTTCGCGGCGGACGCGGCCTTGCGCATCGGGCTCGTCAGGTGGTGCAGCGCGGGATAGCCCGCAGGGGCGGTGGCGCTGTGGCGTTCGGTGAACCCGTTGCGCAGCGCGCGGGCCGGACGTCCCGTGAAGGCCCGTGTCACCACGGTCCCTTCGCGCGCCGGGTCCGTGAGTGCCGCCCTGTGCGGGCGCGAGGTGCCGGCCTCGTCGGCCAGCAGCAGAGCGGTGCCGACCATGACCGCCTCCGCTCCGGCCCGCAGGGCCTCGGCCGCGGCCTGCGGGGTCGACACGCCGCCCGCGGCGACGAGCGGCAGGGACACCGCGTGCCGCACCTGCCCGACCAGTTCGGGCAGAGGGACGGGCTCCGGGATGCGCTCGGGGGTGAGGGTGCCGGAGTGGCCCCCCGCGGCCGAGGCCTGTACGGCCAGCATGTCCGCGCCGGCCTCGGCCGCCAGGCGGGCCTCCGCGGCGAGGTGACCGTCTGCACGACCAGGATTCCGGCGGCGCGCAGCGCCGCCATCACCGTCGCCTCCGGTACGCCGAACGTGAAGCTGACGACCGGCACGGGGTCGGACAGCAGCAGGCGGATCTTCTCCGTCCACTGGTCGTCGTCCTCGACGACCCCGGTCGCCAGGACGTCGACCCCGTGGGCCAGGGCGTCGGGGGCGACCGCCCGGGCGTAGTGGCGATACGCCTCCGCGTCGACCGGGACGGGATTCGGCGCGAAGAGATTGACCCCGAAGGCCACGCCCGTCGAGCGGACCTCGGCGATCTGCCCGGCAAGGGCCTCCGCGGTGCGGTAACCGCCGGGGAGGAAGCCGAGGCCGCCGGCCCTGGCTGCCGCGACGACCAGCGCGGGCGTGGTGGGGCCGCCGGCCATGGGTGCGGCGAGGACGGGGATGCTCGCGCCCAGGGCGGACAACGGGGAGTTGCTCATGCTTCCTTTCCTCCTGCGGGGACGCTGCGGTGCCGGGGTCGGCGCGGTGCTGTGGACGGCACCGGCGCCAAGGTGGGCACGGCGGGGACGGCGCGCGGCCGCCGTCCTCAGACCGTGGCGGGCACCTGCGGCGCGTGGGCGCCGAGAAGTGCCAGGCAGTTCGTCCAGAGCATGCCGATCGGGGACGTGTTGTTGTAGAGCTTGGCGAACAGCACCTGGCCCTCGAGTTGTGCGACCACGGAACGGGCGGCCTCGTGGAGGTCGGTGGCGGTCACCTCGCCTCGTGCGCGGGCCTCGACGGCAACCGCTTCGACCATCGCGACCTGGGCGTCGAAGATGCCCTGCAGTCGCTCGCGGATGGCCTCGGTCTGGTTGCTCATCTCCAGGGTGAGGTTCCCGAACATACAGCCGGAAACGGTCCCGCAACTCTGCTGTCCGGCGCGCTGCTCCGCTTCCGTCTCCTCGAAGAGCTGCCGCAGCCGCTCCAGCGGCGGTGCGTCGCTGTTCATGATGCGGGTCCAGTCGGCGCGCTCGATCGCCCAGTGCTCGTCGATGACGGCGAGGGCCAGCGCCTCTTTGGATTCGAAGAAGTAGTAGAAACTGCCCTTGGGTACCCCGGCCGTCTTGCAGATCTCGGCCACACCCAGGGCCGAGTAGCCGCGCAGCTCTATGAGCGATTGCGCTGCGGTGAGGATCTTCTCTCTGGCGTCACTGGTCCGTCCCATGTTTGCCAGTATACGACCGCTCGACTACGGTTTACTAGACCGGTCGGCTACTGTCGTTGACCCGTACCGGACCGACAGGCTCCGGTGCGGCGGTCCGGGCAATGCGACACCGTCAAGCCGACGTCCGATCGCGTTCCAGGCCGTGTTCGCCCACGGGCGCGGCCACCGTTCCGCTGTCACCGAGGAGACCCGCATCGTGAGTGCCGACACCGAGACCCACCCCATGCACGACGTCCTGAGCCGCTGGAAGGCCGCCTTCGACACCCACCAGAACGACGTCATGGCCGGCCTGTTCACCTCCGACGGCCCTCTTCCAGGGGTTCGGGCCCGAGGTGCTGGCCGGCCGTGAGGCCGTGCGCGGCTACTACGAGGCCGTGCCGGAGGAGCGCACGGCCCACGTGGGGAAGGTCCACGTGTACGGGATCGGCGAGGAGATGGCCGGCGGGTTCGCCGACGTCACGTTCCAGGACCCGGACGGCTGGGCGGCCGCGGTGCACCTCTCGCTGGTCCTGCAGCGCGAGGGCGGCGACTGGCGCATCCGTCAGTACCACGTCTCCCGGGTCGCCACCGATCACTGAGACCCCACAAGACCCTCATCAGCACTCATGAGAGGCAGGACCATGAAGGAGTTCCTGGTCGAGCTCACCACCACCGTTCCCGAGGGAACGGACCCGGCCGAGGTGGACCGGCGGCGCGCGGCCGAGGCCGTACGCGCCGCGGAGCTCGCCGCGACCGGCCACCTGGTCAGACTGTGGCGCCCGGTGGGCGAACTGCGCAGCATCGGACTGTGGTGTGCGGACGACGAGGCCGACCTCCGCGAGAACGTCCTCGGCACACTGCCGCTCGCGCCCTGGATGACGCCGGTGATCACCGCACTGCAGGCGCACCCCAACGACCCGGGCCGGACCGCCGAGGCGGGCTGATCACGCGTTCCGTCCCCCCACCCGTCGCTCCACGCCGCCGCGTCCCGTGCCGGCCATGTCCGTCCCGTCATGGCCGGCGCGGGGGGCGATGGCCGGCATGCCCCGGAGCAGGACCACCCGAGGACCCCTGTCATGTACGAGTCCATCCGCCGGCCGGCCGCGACACGTGGCGAGGCGTTCCGCTCACCCTGGACCCACGTGCTGGCCGTGGCGGCGGCGCTGGCCGCGGCCATGGGCGTCGGGCGCTTCGTCTACACCCCGATCCTTCCCCTGATGCAGGCCCAGGCGGGTCTGACCGCCACCGATGGCGCTCACGCGGCCACCGCGAACTACATCGGATACCTCGTGGGCGCCCTCGCTGGCATCTGCCTGCCGTGGTTGCTGCGCTCCTCGGCCGTGCTGCGCGGATGCCTGACGGTCCTCGTCGCGAGCCTCGCCCTGATGCCGGCGACGCACACCACCGAGGTGTGGCTGGCGCTGCGGCTCGTGGCGGGCGTCGCCAGTGCGCTGGTCTTCGTCATCGCCGTCAACTCCCTGCTCGGCCATCTGCGCGGGCACCCCGCGCACCTGCCCGGGTGGGCCTTCGGCGGCGTCGGTGCCGGTATCGCGCTCTCCGGGCTGCTCGTCCTCGCCCTGCGCGGGCTCGGCGGCCTCGGTGACTGGCGGGCCGCGTGGTGGGTGTCCGCCGCTCTGGCGGCGGCGCTCTCGGTGCCTGCGTGGACGATGCGGCCGGAGCCCGCACCCGAGCCATCCGGGGCAGGCGCCGGACCCGGACCCGTGACCGCTTCCGGGACACCGGGGCAAGCGGCGGGTGCGCGCGGACACCGCTGGTTCGCCGCCCTTTTCGCCTCCTACACGCTGGAGGGCATCGGCTACATCATCGCCGGCACCTTCCTGGTGGCGGCCGTCGGCCAGGACGGGCCCGGCTGGCTCGGCAGCGGTGCCTGGGTCCTGGTGGGCCTGGCGGCCGTTCCGTCCTCGGCGTTCTGGGCGAGGCTCGGGCGGCGCTGGTCGCGCCCGGGACTCCTGCTCGCCGCGCTGATCGTCCAGGCCGTCGGGATCGCGCTGCCCGCGCTGGTCGGCGGTGTGGCGGCGGTCCTCGTCTCGGCGCTGCTCTTCGGGGCGACCTTCCTCGGCGTCAGCTCGCTCGCGCTGGCGACCGGGACGCATCTGCGGTTCCCCCGTGCTGTGGCGCTGCTCACCGCGGGGTACTCGGTCGGCCAGATCATCGGGCCGCTGGCCGCCGCACCCCTGCTGCACCACGGGTACCACCAGGCGCTGATCCTGGCGGCCGTCGTGGTGCTGGCGGCCGCCGTCGCGGCCCTCGTGCTCCGTATCGGGTTCCCGCACGAGCCCGGTACCGACGGCCGTCCCGGAGCCGGGCCCGGCCCGCGCCGCGAGCCGGTGGCGGGTGCCGGTGGCGCGGCGGCCGAGCGCGGGTAGCGGCAGGGCCGCTGAGGCAGGGCCGGTCCGGGCCGGGTGCCTGTGCCCTTTGACGTTTGTGGACCGGTCGTCTACTTTGTGGATGACCGGTCGATTAATGCCGGTTCCACCGTGTTTCGCACTGTTCGAGAGGGTCATCATGAGCAATCAGGGCCAGAAGGTCGCGGTCATCACCGGCGCCTCGCAGGGGATCGGTGCCGGCCTCGTCGCCGGTTACCGCAAGCTCGGCTACGCCGTCGTTGCCACCTCGCGGAACATCTCCGAGTCGCACGACCCGGAGATACTCGCCGTCCAGGGCGACATCGCCGTCCGCGACACCGCCGACCGCGTCATCGCCGCCGCCATGGAGCGCTTCGGCCGCGTCGACACCCTGGTCAACAACGCGGGGATCTTCGTCGCCAAGCCCTTCCACGAGTACACCCAGGACGAGTACGACGCGGTGCTCGGCGTCAACGTGAACGGCTTCTTCCGGATCACCCAGCTCGCCATCGCGCGCATGCTGGAGCAGGGCGGCGGCCACGTCGTGCAGATCACGAGCGCGCTGGCCGACGCCGCCAACTCCCACGTGCCCTCGGTGCTCGCCTCCCTCACCAAGGGCGGCCTGCAGTCCGCCACCAAGTCCCTGGCCATCGAGTACGCCACGCGCGGCATCCGCAGCAACGCGGTGTCCCTCGGCACCATCAAGACCCCGATGCACGCCGAGGAGCACCACGAGGCCCTGGCCGCCCTGCACCCCGTGGGCCGGATGGGCGAGGTGGACGACATCGTCGACGCGGTGATCTACCTGGAGAACGCTCCGTTCGTCACCGGCAACATCCTCTACGTCGACGGCGGCCAGAACGCCGGTCACTGAGCGAACGGGGCCCCGCTGTCCGCGATGGGGGAGCGGACAGCGCCCCGCGGGGGATACACGTGAACTCCACCGGCCCTTGGGTTCGGTGGAGTTCACGTGTATCCAGCCGCGCGATGCGCGTCAGTTGCCGGGGGCGGGGCCCACGGGCTGCGACAGCATGGCCTTGACGCGCCGGGTGTCCTCATCGGTGAGGACCTCGGGCAGGCCCGCGGCCAGGGCGTCCATGGTCAGTTCGGCCACGGTGGCGGCACTGATCTTCGGCGCGTCCGTCCAGGCGCTGAGGTCGGTGTCCACGAAACCCGAGTGCACGCCGACGACCAGGGTCCCTTGCGCGGCAAGCCCCTGCCGCAGGGCGTCCGTCAACGACCACTGCGCCGCCTTGGAGGCCGCGTAGCCGGGGAACGCCGGCTGCCCGACCCAGGAG
This sequence comes from Streptomyces sp. RLA123, assembly GCF_056270165.1. Taxonomy (NCBI): domain Bacteria; kingdom Bacillati; phylum Actinomycetota; class Actinomycetes; order Kitasatosporales; family Streptomycetaceae; genus Streptomyces; species Streptomyces sp. RLA123. The sequence goes on from NZ_JBWDOR010000003.1 coordinate 6,755,791, forward strand.
GCCAGCGACAGCATGTTCACCACGGCCCCTCCGCCGTTGCGGGCCAGGATCGGCGCGAACGCGCGGGAGACGCTCCAGGTGCCGAAGTAGTTGACCTCCATCGCCTGGCGCGGGCCGTCCAAGGGGCCTTCGAGGAGGCCGGCGGTCGCTCCGCCGACCCCCGCGTTGTTGATCAGGACACTGACGTCACCGGCGACGGCGGCGGCCGCCGCGACCTGGTCGGGGTCGGTGACGTCCAGGCGCAGCGGGACGAAGTCCTGATCGGCCACGCTCGCCGGATCGCGGACACCGGCGTAGACCTTGGCCGCGCCGCGGTCGAGCAGTGCGCGGGCGAACGCCCGGCCGATTCCGCGATTCGCGCCGGTCACCAGGGCGACCGAACCTTCGATGTTCATGGGGGCTTCCTTTGTGACGGGCGCCCGGGGCGGAGCCCTGTACGACCGTGCGCGGGGCGGGCGGCGGTTCCACGGCCGCTGCCGCGCCACCCGGCGCGATCGGGGTGGCATCGAGGCCGCCCGGAAATCCCGAAGGCTCGGTCACAGGCACCAACGCGCCTGATGGACCCAGGTTAGCGTCTGACTTGAATAATGCAAGTTAGATGCCTGTGGGCCGGCGCCGCCCATGGCGGCGTCGGCCCACGGAACCTCCAGGCGTGGTTGTGCCGGGGCGTCAGGCCGTCTTGATCCGCGCGGCCAGCCGCACGACGCGCTCGGCCTGGACGCGGGCGGCGGTGCGGGTGATGTCGTCGATGGGGTTGTTGCCCTGGCCGTCCACGTGGGAGGTGCCGTAGGGGTTGCCGTCGACGAACTTGGTCGGGTCGGTGAAGCCGGGGGTGACCGTGATGCCGCCGAAGTGGTGGATGGAGTTGTAGAGCGCCAGCAGCGTCGACTCCTGACCGGCGTGGGCGGTCGCGCTGGAGACGAAGCCGCTGTAGACCTTGTCGGCCAGCTTGCCCTGGGCCCACAGGCCGCCGAGCGTGTCGATGAACTGCTTGAGCTGCGCGGAGACGTTGCCGAAGCGGGTCGGGGTACCGAAGATCACGGCGTCGGCCCACTCGATGTCCTCGGGGGTGGCGTGGGGGACGCCGGCGGTGGCCGCGTGGTTGGCGGCCCAGGCGGGATTGCTGTCGATCGCGGCCTGCGGGGCCAGCTCGGCGGCCTTGACGAGGCGGACCTCGGCGCCGGACTTCAGTGCGGCGTCGTGCAACTCCCTGGCGATCCCGGTGATGGTGCCGGTGGAGGAGTAGTAGACGATGGCGATCTTCACGGGGGTGGCCACAGGGGTGCTCCGTTTGTGTGTGGGGGTAGATGACGGCGACCGAAATAGTGGACCGGTCGGCTATTGCAAAGTAGACGACCGGTCGACAACTGTCAAAGGGGTGGGTGCGGTGCCGGGGAGGGGGTGCCTCATAGGGCGGAAGCGCAGGTCGGCGCCGGTGCGTGACGTCGTGGTGTCCACGCCGCGGCAGCAAGCGGCCCGTGGCGGCCCGTGGCGGCTCGGATCGCCCCGGAGGGCGAGCGGCCGGCGCGCAGAGGCTCTGTGTCGGACTCCGGCGCTCATGTTGCCGAGCAGGGTCACATCCGTGCCGGGGACTTCCTGGCCGCTCTCGTCGAGGAAGCCGACGCGGAAGGGGGGGCCGTCAGGCACACGAACGGCGCGGCCAGGGGGGCGTCACTCAGTGGCGATCACATCGCCAGTGTCACCCGGGATGAGCCGCATGCCGATGAGCGGATCCTCGTCGCGGATCGACTCCCGCCGCTCGAACCGCCACGGGGTGACGGCCAGGCCGACGCGGTGCTGCAGCGTGGACAGAGAAGCCGCCTTCCTGTGCCTGCGCCCGGATCGCCGCGGCCAGGGTGCCCCGCATCACGACGTCGGGACACGGAACGGCTGGATCGGGATGCGTCACCGCAGGTCGGACGCTGGCGTGGCGACGACCGCCACGGGGACGGCGATTCGGTTGCGCATCCCGGTACCTGGCCGGGCAGGTGTGGCGGTTGTCACCGGCCGGCCGGGCCGGAGCGCTGTTCGGGGGGCGGCTCATCGTCCAGCCAGCGGGGATGCAGCCGGCGTGCCCACTTCCGCTCCACATACCCCGTGCGCATCCCGAGCCGGGCCTGCGGGTCGCGGAACGCCATGCGCAGGTGGCCGAACAGGACGGCGGCGATGGCCCAGGCCAAGATGTCGTGCACGAAGATCGCGCTGGTGCGGGAGACCGACGGCAGCACGCCGGTGAACCACATCAGGAGGCCGGTGGCCATCATGGTCAGGACGGCTCCTGCGATCCAGCCCGCGTAGATCTTCTGTCCCGCGTTGAACTTGCCGGCCGGCCGGGCGTCCGGTGAGGTCAGGCGCTTTCCGACCGCGCGCAGCCACTGCCTGTCGTACTCGGTGAAGCGGTTCAGCTTCCGCAGGTCGGCGCGGAACGCGGGTGAGGCCAGGCCGAGCAGGAAGGGCAGCGGCAGCAGGATCCCCGACCACTCGTGGACCGTGGCGACCAAGTGGCGGCGGCCCACCAACTGGGCCAGCGGGGACAGGTACAGGCAGGCCGCGGTTGTCAGGCAGAGCAGCATCAACCAGCCGGTGGCCCGGTGGATCAGGCGTTCCGCACGGGTGAACCGGGCGATCGCTCCCTGGTGTTCATGCCGCGGCGCCGCCGTGCTTGTCGGCTCCGTCGAGCCAGCCGTCGACGGCATAGCCGTACTCCTCCCAGTAGCCGGGTATGACCTGGTCGGTCACGGTGATTCCGGACAGCCACTTGGCCGATTTGTAGAAGTACATGGGCGCCACGTAGAGCCGGACGGGCCCGCCGTGCTCGTGGCTGATGGGCTTGCCCTGCATGGTCAGCGCCACCATGACGTCGGAGCGGCGGGCCTGGTCGAGGGTGAGGCTCTCGGTGTAGACGCCGTCGAAGCAGGTGAAGTGGACGGCGGTGCCGTCGGGCCGTACGCCGGACGCGTCGAGGAGGTCCGACAGCCGCACTCCGGTGAACGGGGTGTCGGCCACCCGCCATCCGTCCGTGCACTGGACGTCGTGGACGATCCGGGTCTGCGGCAGGGCGCGCAGGTCGTCGAGGGTGTACGTCCTCGGGCGGTCGACGAGGCCGCCGATCCCCAGCCGGTAGTTCGTCGCGTCCTTGCGCGGCACGGAACCCACGACGCTGTAGTAGCGAAAGCCCCCCGGGTTGGGCAGTACTCCGGTGATCCCGATGGGGTCGACCTGGGAGGCGGCGCCGAGGAACTTCTCCCACCCGCGCTGTGCCCAGGGAGCGGTGGCGACGCCCGCGGCTCCCGCGCCGAGCATGGCGAGCATCGTCCGCCGGGCCACCGGCGTGCCGTCGGCCGCGCGATTCCGTCGTTCAGCCATGCCTCACGAAGCCTCTCCTCGCCCATCACCCGCTGGAAGAGTGACGACCTTCGCATGAGGTCAAGTCACCTGTCAAGGTGGTTATGGCCGAGGTGGCCGTGAGCGTACCGCCGCGTCAGGGGCAGCGTTCGCCGAATTTCACGGCCTTGAAGGACACCGGCTGCCCGTGCAGTGCGGCGCCGGGCGAAGGGGTCTGCGAGCACACCCGCCAATTGCTCTCCAGGAGGATGAAGCGATCCTTCTTCGTCGCGTCCTCGGCGGTGATGCTCGTCGCGGAGGGGAGGGCCTGTCGCGCCAGTTTCAGGGATGTGCCCGTGAGGTCGGGCATGGTGGTGCGGGCCGTCGGGGGTGCGGTCGCGTCGCTCGTGGGGCAGGTCTCGGCGAGCTTGACCGTTCCGAGGTCGACGGTGGCCCCGGTGGAACGGCGTCCCGGGGCGGGGCTCTGGAAGCAGACCTTCCAGTCGCGGTCCCAGATCTGCTCGCGCCCCCGGCCCAGGGAGTCGTGCGAGTCCAGCCGGTGGAAGCCGAGCGACCGGGCCCGGTCCTGGGCGGCCTGCAACCCCATTCCGTGGAGGTCGGGCAGGTCGGCTGCCGTGGCGGTGGCGGTGGCGGTGGCCGTGGTGCGGCCGCCGGAGGGCCGGTCGCTGGTGCCGTCGTCCGCCGGGTCGCACGCGGCGAGGGCGGCCGCGGCGATGACGGCGAGGGTTGCGACCAGGGTGCGGGCGGCGGGGCGGGTCATGCGCATAACCGGATACGTACCCGGACACATCACGTGAATGCCGCAACCCGCCGGAAGGTGACGTGCGGTCAGGACGGTGCGGCCCCGCAGGTGCCGCGGACGACCAGCCGGGTCGGCACCACCGAGGGGGCGCGGCGCCCGGCAGGACCCGGGCCGAGCAGGTCGCGCAGGGCGGCCACGGCGGCGGCGCCGAGGGCGCGGCGGTCCTGCGCGACGGTGGTGAGGGCGGGGCTGACGAGGGTCGCGGCGTCGATGTCGTCGAAGCCGACCACGGCCAGGTCGTGCGGCACGGACCGGCCGGCTTCGGCGGCGGCGCGCAGGGCGCCGACGGCCATGAGGTCGCCCGCCGCGAACAGTGCGGTCGGGGGCTCCGGCAGGGCGAGCAGGCGGTGCACGGCCCGGCGGCCGCTCTCGAGGAAGAAGTCACCGGTGACCACGTACTCCTCCCGCGCGGGGACCCCGAGGCGATCGCACGCGGCGTGGAAGCCCGCCAGCCGCCCGGCGGCGGGCGGGAGTTCGGGAGGGCCGGTGACGGTGGCGATCCTGCGGTGGCCGAGCGCGTGCAGATGGGACACCGCCGTCCCGGCGCCCGCGGCGTTGTCGGAGGTGACGCTCGCCGTGCGCGGGCCGTCGAGGGTGACGTCGAGGCCGGCGCAGGGGGTCCCGGAGGCGGCGAGCACGCGCAGGGCGCGGTCGTCGGCCGGGCGCCCCATGACGATGACGCCCTCCAGGCTGTGCCGGCGCACCGCCTGGACGTACACCCCGTCCGGGTCGCCGGGGCCGGCCGTCGTCAGCAGCATGAGGTGGTATCCGGCGTCGGACAGCGCGGTGCGCACCGAGCTCAGCAGGCCCTGGAGGAAGGGGTGGTGCAGCCCCTGCGACTCGTGCCAGGTGTCCCACAGCAGGCCGATGGTGTCCGAGCGGCGGCGGACCAGGGTGCGGGCCGGTTCGTTGGGGGCGTAGCCGAGTTCGCCGGCGAGCCGGCGGATGCGTTCACGGGTGGCCTCGCTGACGTCGGCCCGGTCGTTGAGCGCCCGTGAGACCGTCGCGGTGGACACTCCGCTGCGCCGGGCCAGTTCGCGCAGGGTGACGGCGGTGGCGCCCTGGGGCGGGGGGACGGGGGTCTGGTCTCCGGAAGTTCGCGGCACGCTCACCGTCTTGACGATATGTCATGTCAGCGTCAGGCTCTAGGGGCGACAGCAGCCGGAAACGTTTACGGCCAGCGCCCCCAACGGGGCCGGACAGGAACGGGATGCCTGCGATGCCTGCGAAAGAACCGCGCACACGCCTCACTCGCTCACGCCTGAGAAACCTCGTCGTCCTCGCCACGGCCGCCGCCTGCGCCGCCGCCGTCGCGTCGGTGCCCGCCCAGGCCGACGGCCCCGTCTACACGCGGGCCGGGGCGCCGGTGGACCTGCGCGTGAAGGACCTCCTCAAGCGCATGACGCTGGACGAGAAGATCGGCCAGATGGACCAGATCGCCGTCGCCCGGATCCAGGGCGACTGCGAATGGAGCGGCGGCGAGCTCAACGAGAGCTGTATGAAGACCGTCCTCGCCGACTACCCGGTCGGCTCGGTGATCTCCGGCGGCGGCATGGCCCCCGCCAAGAACACCCCGAAGGACTGGGCCACGATGGTCAACGCCGTGCAGAAGTACGCCATCACCAACTCGCGGCTGCACATTCCGATCGTGTACGGCGTGGACGGGGTGCACGGGCACAACAACGTGCTCGGCGCCACGATCTTCCCGCACCAGATCGGTCTGGGCGCCACCTGGGACCCGGGCACCGTGCACGACTCCTCCGCCGCCACGGCCCGCGCCGTCGCCGCCACCGGCATCGACTGGAACTTCGCCCCGGTCGCCGACCTCGCCCGCGACCAGCGGTGGGGCCGCTACTACGAGACGTACGGCGAGGACCCGCTGCTCGCCGGGACCCTGGCCGCCGCCGCGGTCGACGGTGCCGAGCACGCCAAGGGCGCCAAGCGGGTGGCCGCCACCGTCAAGCACTTCGGCGGCTACTCCGAGCCGGCCAACGGCCATGACCGCGTGCCCGCCGACGTCTCGATCCGCTATCTCCAGGACACCATCCTGCCCTCGTACAAGCAGGCCGTGCAGTCGGGCGCCAAGTCCGTCATGGTCAACTCCGGTGCCGTCAACGGCGTTCCGGCCACCGCGTCGACGTACCTGCTCACGAAGGTGCTGCGGCAGCAGTGGGGATTCAAGGGCGTGACCGTCAGCGACTGGGAGGACGTCCGCGCCCTGCAGACCCGCTACAAGATCGCCGCCGACTACCCCGAGGCGATCGCGCTGGCCGTCAACGCGGGCCTCGACATGGCGATGGAGCCGTACTTCGCCAAGGAGTGGAGCGAGGGCCTGAAGACCGCGGTGAACCGCCACCTGGTCCCGCAGCGGCGGATCGACGAGGCAGTCGGCCGCATCCTGCGGATGAAGTTCGAACTCGGCCTCTTCGAGCACCCGTACGTCGACGCCGCCAAGGCCGACGCCGCGGTGAACGGTGCCGACGCCGGCCTGGCGCGTACCGCCGCCGCAGAGTCCCAGGTGCTGCTGCGCAACGAGGGCGGCGTGCTGCCGGTGAGCCCCTCCGCCAAGCGGATCGTCGTCGCGGGCTCCTACGCGGACGACATCAACGACCAGGCGGGCGGCTGGACCATCGGCTGGCAGGGCGTGCCCGACGGGGTGACGCTCCCCGGTACGACCATCCTGAAGGGCATCCGTGAGGCCGCGCCCGCCGGGACCGAGGTGGTGCAGGCCAAGACCGCCGAGGACGCCGTCGCCCAGGCGGGGAACGCGGACCTGACGGTCGTCGTCGTCGGCGAGAAGGCCGCCGCCGAGGGCGCCGCGGACAGCCCCCGCCCGGAACTGACGGCCGATCAGCAGGCGCTGGTGAAGTCCTTGAAGGCGAGCGGCAAGCCGGTCGTCACCGTCGTCGTGGCCGGGCGCCCCCTGGTGCTGGGTGACGCCGAGGGCACGCAGGGCCTGCTGATGTCCTGGCTGCCGGGCACCGAGGGCGGCCATGCCGTCGCCGACGTGCTCTTCGGCAAGGTGAACCCGAGCGGCCGGATGCCGGTGTCCTGGCCGAAGAACATCGGCGACGAGCCGATGTACTACCAGCAGCTGCCGGGCACCAACGGCGGCCCGGAGTCCTCCTACGACCCGCTCTACGCCTTCGGCGCGGGCCTGTCGTACACGACGTACAGTTTCGACGCCCTCACCGCGGACACCAAGGGCGTCAAGGTGACGGTCTCCAACACCGGTGGCCGGGACGGGGACCTGGTGGTCCCGGTCTACGCGTCGCGGCCGGTCAGCGATGTGCTCGCACCCGCGCGCAAGCTGGTGGCGTTCACGAAGGTCCACCTCAGGGCCGGCGAGCACAGGACCGTACGGCTGGACTTCGCCAAGAGCGCGCTCGCGGTGACGCCCGGGGACATCGACGGCTCGGGGACGCCGCGGGTCGAGCGGGGCACGTACACCTTCACCGCGGGGGACAAGACCGCCGACGTGGTGCTGCGTTAGGCGCGGCGCGCCGGGGACCGCGGGCCGCACCGGGCCCGTGGTCCCCGGCGTCCGGCGTTGCGGGACCGTACCGGCCGGGCCGGGTACGTCATTGCTCGTCGTCGTAGCGCGTCCGCGCCCGGTCCACCTCGCCCAGGTGCTCCTGCGACCAGTGCGCGAGCGACGCGAACAGCGGCGCCAGGCTGCCGCCCAGCTCGCTGATCTCGTACTCGACGCGGGGCGGCACCTCGGGGTGGTACGTACGGATCACCAGGCCGTCGCGCTCCAGCTGGCGCAGACGCTGCGTCAGGACCTTCGGGGTGACCGCGCCGATCCTGCGCTGGAGTTCCACGAAACGCTGCCGGCCGTGGGCGTGCAGGGTCCACAGGATCGGGGTGGTCCAGCGGCTGAACACCATGTCGACGACCGGGCTGATCGGGCAGGCCAGCGCGGGTTCGGCGGCCGGGGACGGGACAGTGCGGGCGGAGGGACTGCTCATCGGGGCCCCTTGGTCGATGGTCGGCGGGGTTCGGCATAGTCACTATCCTCTAGGTACCTACTATACCTGCGCTGTTAGCTTCGTCGAGTCGCAGTCAACGGGCCGAAACGGAGCCGAACATGATCGCAGTAACAGGTGCCACCGGGAACGTCGGACAGCCGCTCGTCCGGGCACTCGCCGCGGCGGGGGAACAGGTGACCGCGCTCTCCCGCAGGACCCCGGCGCAGGGCCGACTCCCCGCCGGTGTACGCCATCGCCGGATCGACCTGACGGCCCCGGAGGAGCTGCGCGCGGCGCTGGACGGCGCCGAGACGCTGTTCCTGCTCCCGGCCGGGGACCTTCTCGCGCCCGGCGGCCGGCCGTACGACCTCGTCGGCGCAGCCAAGGCGGCCGGGGTGCGGCGCGTCGTGCTGCTCTCCTCACAGGCCGCGGGCACCCGCCCGGAGGCGGTCTCCCATGAGCCGCTGCGGGCCTTCGAGGCGGCGGTGCGCGAGTCCGGCACCGACTGGACGGTCCTGCGGGGCGGCGGTTTCGCCTCCAACGCCTTCGCCTGGGCGGAGTCGGTGCGCACGGCGCGCACGGTGGCCGCCCCCTTCCCGGACGTCGCGCTTCCCGTCGTCGACCCCGCCGACATCGCCGGGGTCGCGGCCGTCGTCCTGCGCGACGACGTCCACGCCGGACGCACCTACGAGGTGACGGGCCCCGTGCCCGTCTCGCCGCGCGAGCAGGCGGCGGCCATCGGCGAGGCGCTGGGCGCGCCGCTGCGTTTCGTCGAACTGAGCCGGGAGGAGGCGCGGTCGGGCATGCTGCGCTTCATGCCGGAGGCCGTCGCGGACGGCACCCTGGACATCCTGGGGGAGCCGCTCGCCGAGGAGCGGCGTGTCAGTCCCGACACCGAGGGGCTGCTCGGCCGTCCCGCACAGCCGTTCGCCGCCTGGGCGGCGCGCAACGCCGCCGCCTTCCGCTGAGGCGGTGTGCGGGAACAGGCCCCCGACCAGCAAGGTGTTAGCGTCCGGCCATGGACGACAGCGTGTACGTGGGCAACGCGGGCCGGGACGCGGCACTGGACCGGGGCTGGCTCCTGGGCCACTTCAAGGAGGCCGGCGACCCCCGGCACAGCACGGATGTGGAGATCAAGTGGGGGGTGCACCCGAAGGGCGACGAGCGCGCGGCGTGGGTGCGGGGGGAGGCGCGCACGGCGGTGCTGGTGCTGATCAGCGGCCGCTTCCGGGTCGAGTTGCCGGGGCGCAGCGTGGTCCTCGCGGAGCAGGGCGACTACGTGGTGTGGGGGCGCGGGGTGGACCACTCCTGGCATGCGGAGGAGGAGTCCGTCGTGCTGACGGTGCGTTGGCCGTCCGTACCCGGTTACGGGGTACGGACGGCCTGACGGGGCCGTCCGGTGTCAGGGCCGGGCGGTCAGCTGGAAGGACTGGGCGGCGGTGCCGTTGCAGGTGTACTGCTGCAGGCGCGCGGCGTCGGCGGTGGACGCCGACGGCACGTCGAGGCACTTGCCGCTGTTGCGGTTGACGAAGTGGAACGTCCCACCGGTCTCGGCGACCGGCAGCCACTGCTGGTTGGCGCCGGACGAGTACGACCAGAGCTGGATCTTGGCGGCGTCGGCGGTGGAGACGTCGGTGACGTCCCACGACTTGGTCGCGTCGTTCCGGTTGTTGACGCGGTAGTAGCCGTCACTGGTGGGCTGGAACTGCCAGTTCTGCGCGGTGGTGCCGTTGCAGGTGTACTGCTGCACCGCCGTGCCGTTGGCGGTGGCCGCGGCGGCGGCGTCGACGCACTTGCCGCTGTGCTTGGCGGCGACCGTCGCCCAGCCGCTGGGCACGGTACCGGTGGGCGGGTTGGGGTCGCCCGTGGAGCCGGTGCCGAGCCACTTGAGGCCGTCGAGCAGGAAGGTGTTCTGGGTCGCGCTCGCGAAGGTCGACGACAGGCCGGTGTTGGTGTCGTAGTTCATCGCGTTGTGGCCGAAGTTGGCGTACAGCATCCGGTACTTGGTGTTGGTCCACAGGATCGGGTAGTAGCCGCTGTACCAGGACTGGTTGGGGTCGGTGCCCAGCGGGAAGCTGACCGGGTCGACGGACGCCAGGATGTCGATGTCGGGGTTGTTCCGCAGGTCGTTGCTCCAGCTGTACCACTCGCTGACGGCCGAGGTGAACGTCGCGGGCAGCCGGCTGGTCGAGGGGTGGGTGCGGTCCTCGACGCGCAGTACGGCGGAGGTGGGGCCCCAGGTGTTGGTGGCGAAGTTCCCGCTGCCCAGGAACTGGTTGTAGTACCAGGGCCAGCTGGACGCGCTGCTCGTGAACGCGGAGACGTGGAAGCCCATCCAGCCGCCGCCGCCGCGCATGTAGGTCTCGAAGCCGGAGCGCTGGGCGGCGGTCTGCGGGGCGTCGTCGAGGAAGAGGACGACCTGGTACTGCTTCAGCGCGGCGCTGTCGGCCAGCAGGTTCCAGTTGTTCGTCGAGGTGTACGTGAAGCCGCCTGCCGCAGCCTGCTGCGGGAACCACCGGTTGGCTTCCCCGACGAAGTTGATGTGGGCCGCGTCGTAGGTGCCGTTGTAGAAGGCGATCACCTTGAAGGGCGTGGCGGCCGCGGCGCCGGGGCCGGTGACGGCGGGGGCGGCGGTGATGCCGAGGAGTACGGCGAACAGCAGTAAGAGGCGGCCGGCGGCGCGCCGGGCGGCGGTGGAGAGAGCGGTCATGGGGGGTCCTTCCCGTGTCGGCGTGCGCGGGTGGGGGCGCCGGTGAGGGTGAAGGGTGGTGAACGGCGTTGAACGGTGGAGCGGTGGGGGGAATCCGTGGGGAGACCTTTGTCAACGTTGTGATTTAAGGAGTGAAGGAAGGTCGCCGTCAAGGCTTTGGTACAGACCAGTCGGAGCGGTACCGGCCGTGAGGGCCGGAGTGGCACGCTGTGCCGGTGAGAAGGCCCGCGTTCAAGTGTTGATCATTGACCGCTGACGGCGGCCGCCGCCGGGGCCGCCTGGATGCCCGGTGTTTGGGCTGCTCAAACACCGCATGCCTGGGGCGAGTTGAGTCTTTACCACGAATCGGCGGGAGTTCGGCATCCGTAGCGCCACCCCTTGACGTGTCCCCTCCATGAGCCTAACTTCACGCCGTGAAGAAAGGTTGTCCAGACCTTTCAGCCGCTGTCGCAACCGGACGCCGCCTGTCCGGTGAACCTCGTAGCACCTCTTCACACTCCTGCATGCCGACGCTCGATCCGGCATGCCCGCCCCCCACGGCGCCGCGCCCCGCGCGGCACAGGAGCATCCATGACAATCCTCGGAACACCGTCTCCGGACGCCCCCGGCCGCAGTCGGATCCGGCGCCGCGTCCTGCCGTTCGCCCTCGGCGCGCTGTTCGCCTCGGGCCTGTCCACCGTCGTGCTCGCCCCCCAGGCCCAGGCCGCCGTTCCCACCGGCTGGGTGACGGTCGCCGCCAAGCACAGCGGGAAGTGCGTCGACGCCGCCGCCGCGGCCACCGCCAACGGCACCGCAGTCCAGCAGTACGCCTGCAACGGGACCACCGCGCAGCAGTGGAACTGCCACCGCGCAGCAGTGGCAGTTCCAGGCGACCAGCGACGGATACGTACGGGTCAACAACCGCAACGACGCCACCAAGTCGTGGGACATCACCGACGTCTCCACCGCCGACGGCGCACCGGTGCAGCTGTGGTCGTACTCGTCCGGCGCCAACCAGCAGTGGCTGCCGGTGGAGGAGACCGGCGGCACCTACCACTTCGTCAACCGCAACAGCGGCAAGTGCCTCGACGTGCCGTCGGCGTCCACCGCCGACGCCGCGCGCATGCAGCAGTACACCTGCAACGGAACCGCGGCCCAGTCCTTCAGCCTCGGCTCCACCGACGCGCCGCAGAACCCGCCCGGCACCCCCGACTTCGGTCCCAACGTCTCCGTCTTCGACCCGTCGATGTCCTCGGCCTCCATCCAGGGCCGGCTCAACCAGGTCTTCGGCCAGCAGGAGTCCAACCAGTTCGGCGCGCAGCGCTACGCCCTGCTGTTCAAGCCGGGCAGCTACAGCGTGGACGCCAACGTCGGCTTCTACACCCAGGTCGCGGGCCTCGGCCTGTCGCCGGACGACGTGACCATCAACGGCGCGGTCCACGCCGAGGCCGACTGGTTCCAGGGCAACGCCACCCAGAACTTCTGGCGCTCCGCGGAGAACCTCTCCGTCAACCCGACCGGCGGCACCGACCGATGGGCGGTCTCGCAGGCGGCCCCGTACCGGCGCATGCACGTCCGCGGCAACCTCCAGCTGGACGACGGCGGCTGGTCCAGCGGCGGTCTCATCGCCGACTCCAAGATCGACGGCCAGGTGCGCTCCGGCTCGCAGCAGCAGTGGCTGTCGCGCAACAGCCAGTGGGGCAGCTGGACCGGCTCCAACTGGAACATGGTCTTCGTCGGTGACGTCAACGCGCCCGCGAACACCTTCCCGAACCCGCCGTACACCACGGTCCCGCAGTCCCCGGTGACCCGCGAGAAGCCGTTCCTGTACGTGGACTCGGCCGGCGCCTACAAGGTCTTCGTCCCGGCGCTGCGCACCAACAGCCAGGGCACGAGCTGGGCGGGCGGCAGCCCGGCGGGCAGCTCGCTGCCGATCGACCAGTTCTTCATCGTCAAGCCCGGCGCCACGGCGACCGAGATCAACGGCGCGCTCGCCCAGGGCAAGAACCTGCTGTTCACGCCCGGCGTCTACCACCTCAACCAGACGCTCAACATCAACCGCGCCGACACCGTGGTGCTGGGCCTGGGCCTGGCGACCATCGTCCCGGACAACGGGATCACGGCGGTCAACGTGGCCGACGTGGACGGTGTGAAGATCGCCGGCCTGCTCATCGACGCCGGCACGACCAACTCGCAGACGCTGATGCAGGTCGGCCCGGCCGGCTCGGGCACGCGGCACACCGCCGATCCGACCTCGCTGCACGACGTCTTCTTCCGCATCGGCGGCGCGGGCGTCGGCAAGGCCACGCAGAGCCTGGTGGTCAACAGCTCCGACGTCATCGGTGACCACATGTGGCTGTGGCGCGCCGACCACGGCAGCGGCGTCGGCTGGACCAGCAACACGGCCGCCAACGGCCTGATCGTCAACGGCACCGATGTGACGATGTACGGCCTGTTCGTGGAGCACTACCAGCAGCACCAGGTGCTCTGGAACGGCAACGGCGGCCGCACGTACTTCTTCCAGAACGAGATGCCGTACGACCCGCCCAACCAGGCCTCCTGGATGAACGGTTCGGTGCGCGGCTACGACGCCTACAAGGTCAGCCCGTCGGTCACCAGCCATGAGGCGTGGGGCCTGGGCAGCTACTGCTACTTCAACGTCAACCCGTCCGTGGTCGCCGACCGCGCCTTCGAGGCGCCGGCGGTGGGCGGGGTCCGCTTCCACGACATGGTGACCGTCTCGCTCGGCGGCACCGGCACCATCAGCCACGTGATCAACAACACCGGAGGACCGTCCAACTCCTCCAGCAACGTGGCCAACCTGGTCTCGGGTCCCTAGCCAAGGGGACCCGGCCGAGGCGGGGCCGCCGTTCACACGGCGACGGCGGCCCCGCTCCCCGGTACGCCCGCGTCCACCTGGCGGTGCCCTGACGGTCCGTGGATTCCCACGGCGCAGGGGGTTGACGCGGAGCTGGTCTAGTCCATACCGTCATCGGCCATCAGCTGTTCATGTAGTGGTGTGGTGTTCACCTACATGAACAGCTGATCAAGGCCCCCCACGCCGTCCCCGCGGCGCACCACCCCCACAGCGCGCACCTCACCGTGCCCACGACAGGAGTCGTCCTGTGCTGAAAAACGCCGTCAGAGCCCTTGCCACCGCCCCCGCCGTCCTCGCCATGGCCGCCACCGCCGTCGTCGCCACCGGCGGCTCCGCCAGCGCCGCGGCCAACCCCGGCCCCGGCTTCCCCGCCCAGTACGCCGCGCCGTACGTCGAGACCTGGAACTCGCCCTCGGCGATGACCAATGCCCGCAACGCCACCGGCCTGAAGTACTTCACGCTGGCCTTTGTCATCGACGGCGGCGGCTGCAACGCCATGTTCAACGGCGACACGCCCGTCACCGACGCCGGCTGGACCTCCGCGATCAACTCCCTGCGGGCCGCGGGCGGCGATGTCATCGCCTCCTTCGGCGGCGCCTCCGGCACCGAGATCGGCGTCTCCTGTACGAGCGTCTCCTCGCTGAAGGCGCAGTACAAGAAGGTCGTCGACGCCCTCAACCTCACCCGCATCGACCTCGACGTCGAGGGCGGCCAGCTCGACAACACCGCCGCCAACGACCGCCGCAACAAGGCGCTGGCCCAGCTCCAGCAGGAGTACGCGGCCGCCGGCCGCAAGCTCGACGTGCAGTACACCCTCCCGGTCAACCCGACCGGCCTGGAGTCCAACTCGATCAGCCTGCTGAACAACGCCAAGAGCAACGGGCTGAACGTCAACCTCGTCAACATCATGACGATGGACTACGGACCGGCCATGGACATGGGCAAGGCGGCCACCGACGCCGCCACCGCTCTGCGCAGCCAGCTCGGCGCGATCTGGACCACCAAGACCGACGCGCAGCTGTGGGCGATGGAGGGCAACACCCCGATGATCGGGGTCAACGACACTACCGCCGAGACCTTCACCACCGGCAACGCCACCACGCTCGCCAACTTCGCCAAGTCCAAGGGCATCCAGGAGCTCGCCTTCTGGTCGCTCGGTCGCGACAAGGCCTGCGCCACCAACGGCCAGCTCTCGGACACCTGTAGCGGCACATCGCAGAGCGCCTGGCAGTTCTCCAGTATCGCCAACACCATCACCGGCGGCGGAACCACCCCGCCGCCCACCGGTTCCACCGGCCAGATCACCGGCCTCGGCGGCAAGTGCATCGACGTGGCCGCCGCGAGCAGCGCCAACGGCACCGCCGTCCAGATGTACGACTGCAACGGCACCACCGCCCAGCAGTGGACCGTGGGCACCGACGGCACCGTCCGCGCTCTCGGCAAGTGCATGGACCTGACCGCCGCCGGCACCGCCAACGGCACCAAGGTGCAGCTGTACGACTGCAACGGCACCGGAGCCCAGGTCTGGCAGCGCGCCAGCGGCGACACCCTGCTGAACCCCGCGTCGGGCAAGTGCCTCGACGTCACCGACAAGTCGACGGCCAACGCGGCCCGGCTGCAGATCTGGACCTGCGCCGGCGGCACCAACCAGCAGTTCCACCTTCCGGCCTGACAGGGGGACAGGCGCGCGGCCGCCCGGTGCACCGTGTGTGCGCCGGGCGGCGGCGTGTGAGGATCGTGACGTGACCGACGACAAGCCCGGCGTCTGCGGCGAAACCGCCCAGGACCCCGTGACCGCCGACTCCCTCCGTGAGCGCATGCGTTCCGCCCCCGTGCTGGCCGGCCCGCTGCCCGGCTTCGACCCGGCCGCCGCCGGGCCGGCGCCCGGACCGGTGTTCGCCCGCTGGCTGGCGCGTGCCCTCGACGACGGGGTGCCGGAGCCGCACGTCATGACCCTCGCCACGGCCGGCGCCGACGGCCGCCCTTCGGCCCGGGTGCTCATGCTGCGCGGCGTCGACATCGAGCGCTGCGCCCTCGACTTCGCCTCCGAGGCGGCCAGCAGGAAGGGACGTGACCTGGCGGAGCGTCCGTACGCCTCCCTCACCTGGTACTGGCCCCGCCACGGCCGGCAGATCAGGATGGCCGGGGCGGTGGAGATCCTGGACCGGGACACCGCCCGCCGTGACTTCCTCGGCCGCCGCGAGGCCTCACGGGCCGCCGGTTTCACCGGCGTCATGAGCGCTCCGCTCGACGGCCGGGCCGCGTACGAGCAGGCGCGGCGACGGGCCGTCGCGCATGTCGCCGCCACCCCGGAGGACGTCCCGGAGGGGCACACCGTCTACCGGCTCGTCGCCGACGAGGCCGAGTTCTGGCAGGCCGACCCCGACCGAGGCCACCTCCGGCTGCGCTACCTGCGCGACCCGGCGGCGCCCGGGGGCTGGACGCGGGGTCTGCTCTGGCCCTGAGGCGCTCCGGCCCTGAGACGCCGTCCGTCCGCCGTCATCCCTCAGGAGGACCGGTCGCCCGCACGTGCCCACCCCGAGGAGTAGCGACGAATGGCTCCGCGCGCCGATGCCGTGCGACGGCAGAACTGATGGGGTGGAGACCGTGCTCAGGGACGACGGGCGGCTCACGGTGGAGCTGCGCTCGGTGACCGCCGGGGCGCGGCGGCGCGCCGTGCGGGACGGCGACGAGCGCGTCGACACCGCGCATCTGCTGCACTCCCTGCTGGAGAACGACCCGCGGGTCCGCGAGGCGGTCGACGGCGGCGCGGGAGGCGCGCAGACGGCCCGCGTCCTGGGGTACCTCGTGCAGCGCAGCATCGGGTACGGAATGCGATGGCGCGGCGCGGTCGAGGACTCCGGGGCCCTGTCCGTGCTCGCCTCCCTCGGTGCGCCCGGCTGGAGCCCGGCGGCCGCGACGGCGATCGGCACCGCGGTCGCCCGTGCCCACGAGCGGGGCGTGGCGCAGGCCGACGGCAGCGACCTGCTGGCGGCACTTCTGGCCGATCCGGCGTGCCGGGCCGTGGAGGTGCTGCGGGCCGCCGGGGTGGACCCCGCGCGGCTGCCCGTGTGCCCGCCGGGCCCGCGCGGCGCCGATGACAGCCGCTACTGGGGTGACGGTCCTGTCGCGAGCTGACATCATGGCCCGATGCATGTGTCTCAGGGGAGGAACACCGGGCTTGGACTCGCGCTCGTCTCGGCGTTCGCGTTCGGTGGTTCGGGGGTCGCGGCCAAGCCGCTGATCGAGGCGGGGCTGGACCCGCTGCACGTGGTCTGGCTGCGGGTGGCGGGCGCCGCGCTCATCATGCTGCCCGTCGTCCTGCGCCACCGTACCCTGCTGCTTCGCCGCCCCGCGGTGCTGGCCGGCTTCGGGCTGCTCGGCGTCGCCGGTGTGCAGGCCTTCTACTTCGCGGCCATATCGCGCATCCCCGTCGGCGTCGCGATCCTGGTGGAGTTCCTGGGCCCCGCGCTGCTGCTCGGCTGGGTGCGCTTCGTGCAGCGCAAGGCGGTCAGCAGGGCCGCGGCCGTGGGCGTGGTGCTCGCCGTCGGCGGCATGGCGGCCGTGGTCGAGGTGTGGTCGGGGCTCGCCTTCGACCCGCTGGGACTCGCGCTGGCCTTCGGGGCCGCGTGCTGCCAGGTCAGCTACTTCGTCCTGGCCGACCACGGCAGCGACAGCGAGGACGCGCCCGATCCGGTCGCCGTCATCGCGTTCGGACTGCTCATCGGCGCCCTCGTACTGACCGTCACCTCCCGCCCCTGGGAGATGGACTGGACCGTGCTCACCCACCGCGCCGACATGGGCGAGGTGTCCGTGCCCGCGCTGCTGCTCGTCGGCTGGATCGTGCTGGTGGCGACCGTCGTCGCCTACCTCACCGGCGTGCTCGCCGTGCGGCGGCTGTCGCCGCAGGTCGCCGGCGTCGTCGCCTGCCTGGAGGCGGTCGTCGGCACGATCCTCGCCTGGTTCCTGCTCGACGAGCACCTGGGCGTGCCGCAGATCCTCGGGGGCGTCCTCGTCCTGGCGGGTGCCTTTGTCGCACAGACCGCGAAGAAGCGGGGGACGGCCACCGTGGTCGCCACCGCGGTGCCGGTCGACGCGGACGCCGCCGACGCCGACCCCCAGGGCGAGGCGCGGCTCGTATAGGGTCGGCGCCATGCGACACACCGTTCTCTCCCCGCCGCCTGCCGCTTAACGCGGGCGGCGCACCCACGGAAGACGAGGCCCGGGCATGTCCCCGGGCAGGCCGCCGCTGCCCGCACACGGGAGCACGCGACCACTTTCCCCTTCCCGCGGGAGCACATCGTGTTCATGTCCCCTGCCCTGCCGGTCCGGCGGGGCCTGCTCTACGTCACCCTCGCCGCCACCGCATGGGGCACCGCCGGCGCCGCCGCCTCCGTGCTCCACGACAGCACCGGGCTCGGCCCCTTCGCCCTCACTTTCTGGCGCTCGGCCGGCGGTTGCGCGCTGCTGCTCGCCGGCCGCGCGGCCCGGGGTGCGGCTCCGCTGCGCCGCCCTGGCGCGCGTACGCTGCTCATCGCTCTCGGGCTGACGGCCTTTCAGACCGCGTACTTCGTGGCCGTCCTCGCCACCGGCCTCGCGGTCGCCACGGTCGTCACCCTCGGTTCCGGGCCCGTGCTCATCGCCCTCGGCGGGCGGCTGTGGACCGGCGAACGCCTCGGCCGCGGCGGGGCGTGGGGCGTCATCGCGGCCCTGGCCGGGCTCGCCGTCATCGTTCTCGGCGGAGGTGACAGCGCGACGGTGCGCCCGGCGGGCGTCGCCCTCGCGCTGGCCTCCGGAGCGGGCTACGCCGTCGTCACCCTGCTGACCCGCCATGCCGCCCGCCGCGGGGAGGCCGAGGACCCCGCGTCGGCATCGCTGTGGTCCTTCGCGGTGTGCGCCGCGGTGGTGCTGCCGCTCGCGATGGCCGAGGGGCCGCTGCCGCGCCATGACGCGCTCACCGTCGCGCTGCCGCTGCTGCTGTACGTCGCCGCGGTGCCGACCGCGCTCGCGTACGGGCTGTACTTCGCGGGTGCGGCCGTCGTGCGCTCGGCCACGGTCTCAGTGATCGCGCTCATCGAGCCCGTCTCGGCGGCCGTGGTCGCCATCGCGGTCCTCGGCGAGCGGCCCGCGCCCACGACCGTGCTGGGAACCGCGATCCTGCTGGGCGCGGTCGCCGGCCTCGGCGCGGCCGAGACCAGGAGGCCGTCGGCCGCCGGTCAGCGGCCGGCGTCGGAGGTGATCAGCGCGGCCAGTTCGGCGGGTGCCGAGAGGAAGGGGGAGTGACTCCAGGCGCGCCGGTAGGTCCGCTCGGCGCGCAGGGCCATCGTCTCCTGGAAGGCCGGCGCGAGGGCGGCGTCGTCGGTGCAGACGATGTAGCTGGAGGGCACCGTCCGCCACCCGGCCCTTGTGAGCGGCTCGCCGAAGGACTTCAGGGTCTGCGGCACCAGGCGGGCGACGGCGCGCTCGGCGTCCTCCGGGGCGACGCCGCCGTAGTACTGCTCGCTTGTGTTCTCCTGCACGGGCATCGTGCCGGTGTCGGCGACGGGGAGATGCCCCCCGCTCTGCCCGGCGAGCGAATCGCCCTCGTCGAGCTGGAAGGCGGCCAGGTACACCAGGCGGGAGACATGGGACGCCTCCGCGACGGCCTCGGTGGCGGGGAGGCCGCCGTAGGAGTGCGCCAGTACGGTCACCGGGCCGTCGAGGGCCGCGAGCTGTTCGCGGACGGCGCGCGCGTCGTCGTACATCCCGGCGTTGTCCGCGGGGTCGGCGGACGCGCTCGGCAGGTCCACGGTGGCCACGCGCCATCCCAGCGCGATGAGCTCGGGAACGAGCGCCTCCCAGCACCAGGCGCCGTGCCAGGCGCCGTGGACCAGGAGGATCGTGGGCTTGCTGAGGTCTTCAGTGGTCATCGATCGGCTTTCGGGAACGGGGATGTCGGCGAGTGTGACGCGCCCGGAGGCCGGACGCGGCGGAGCGGGGCGTCGCGCGCCCCGCTACGCCGCCGACGTTACGGGTGCCACGGGCAGGCGGACCATGCTCGTCTGTCCGCGCTTCCTGTGCGGACGTCCTGGGCCGACGTCCTGGGCGTGTCCGGGCGTTCCGGGCCCGCTTTCCGGGTGCGGCCCCGCAGCGCGGCGTGCACGCTGGAGACCTCGCCCCGAGCGACGGACCCGAGGAGCACTGATGCCACGCACGGTTGATGCCGTCGTCGTCGGTTCCGGTGTGAACGGGCTCGTCGCCGCCGCGGAGCTGGCCAAGGACGGCTGGTCGGTGGCCGTCGTCGAACGGGGCGAGCGGCTGGGCGGTTTCCTCGCCACGGAGGAGCGGACCCTGCCCGGCTTCCTGCACGACACCTATGCGTCGTGGCAGCCGCTCTTCGTGTCCGGAGCGGCCTATGCCGCCCTCGGCGAGGATCTGCACCGGCACGGCCTGGAGTACCGCAACACCGACGGATTCGTCACCGGCACGGTCGCCGACGACGGCCGCGTCGTTCTCGCCCACCGCGATGCCGGCGTGACGGCGAAGGCCTTCGCCCACGCCGAGGACAGCGCCGCCTACCTCGCCATGCTGCGGCGGTTCCTCGACAACGCCGACGCCATCGGCGGCATGCTGGGCGGTGAGCCTCGCTCGCCGGGCATGGTGAGGAACATCGCGAAGCTGGTGCACCGGGAGCGGTTCACCGGCACCGAGGCCTGGCTGCGCGCCGCGCTCACCAGCGGCCGTTCGTACTGCCGCGGCACCTTCCGCGGCGACGAGGCGGACCTGCTGTGGGCGCCGTGGCTGCTGCACACGGGTCTGTCCCCGGACCATGCCGGCGGCGGTCTTCTCCTGCCCGTGCTGGCCGCCTCCCTGCACGGCTTCGGACTGCCGGTGGTGGCGGGGGGTGCCGGCAATCTCGTCCGCGCCTTCGAGGCGCTGCTCGGCGACATGGGCGTGGACGTCCGCACCGGGCAGCCGGTGCGGCGGCTGCCCGTCACCGGCGGCAGGGTCACCGGTGTGATCTGCGGCGACGAGACCATCCGCGCGCGCCGCGCGGTCCTCGCCTCGGTGACCCCCACCGCGCTGTACGGGGAACTGCTGCCGCAGGATGTCCCCCTTCCGCCCGCGGTCCGCGGCCAGGCGCGGCGCTACCGCTACGGCCGGGCCGCGATGCAGATCCACGTCGCGCTCTCCGCCCCGCCCGGCTGGCACGACGAACGCCTGGCCGGGCTGCCGCTGCTGCACCTGAGCGACGGGTCCGCGAGCACCGGGATCGCGTGCGCGGAGGCCGAGGCCGGCCTGCTGCCGCGCAGGCCCACGGTGGTCGTCGGCCAGCAGTACGTCCTGGACCCGTCACGGGTGCCGGAGGGGGCCGCGGCCCTGTGGATCCAGCTCCAGGAGGTGCCCTACGCGCCCGTCGGCGACGCGGCCGGCGAACTGGACGTCACCGGCGGCTGGACGAAGGCCCTGACCGAGGGCTACGTGGACCGGGTGCTGGCCCGCGTGGCCCGGCACGCGCCCGATCTGCCCGGCAAGGTGCTCGCCTGGGACGCCGTCACCCCCTCCGACCTGGCCGCGTACAACCCCAACGCGGTGGCGGGCGACCCCTACGGGGGCTCGGCGGAACTCGACCAGAGCCTGCTGTGGCGCCCGCTGCCCAGTGCGCCCCGGCACGCCACGCCCGTACCCGGGCTGTGGCACATCGGATCCTCCACCCACCCCGGCCCCGGCCTCGGCGGCGGCTCGGGGCACCTCGCGGCCCAGCAGCTCATCCGCGGCGCGCGTCGCCGCGGCCGTCGCTGACCCCCCGCGCCGCGGGGGGTCAGCGACGGCCGGTCGTCCGGCCGGCCGAGGGGTCAGACGCGGTCGGCCACGATCATCAGGTACTGGAAGCTGCCGTTCTTGTAGGCCGTCACGAAGGCGTCCTCGATGCCCGTGACCAAGTGGTCGGCCTCACTGCGCAGTTCCCAGTACGGGAGGGTGGCGGGGGTCAGGTCCTCGACGTGGACGGGGACCAGGCGGTTGCGGGCCATGGCCCGGAAGTACTCCGAGCGGGGGTGGATGTCGCAGATGTAGTGGGCGTTGATGAGGGACACCTCGCGCGAGGCGCGCCCGTAAGTGTCGTTGTAGCAGCCGGTGATCACCACATAGCGTCCGCCGCGGCGCAGCAGCCGGGCGTGCTCGGCGAAGAGCAGGTCCAACTCGACGTACATGGTGGACTCGTTGTTCCAGGACGCCGCGTACGCGCCCGTCGTGAGACCGGTGTCGAGCATGTTGCGGTGGTGGTAGCGCACCTTGGCGTCGATACCGCGCTGCCGGGCCTGGTTGTTGGCGAAGTCCGCCTGCTTGGCCGAGATGGTCACCCCGTCGGTGTGGCACCCGTACCGCTGGTGCGCGACCACGCTGCCGCCGCCCCGTCCGCATCCGGCGTCGAAGGCCCGGTCGTCCGGTGCCAGCGGTCCGAGGTGGGAGGCGAGGAGTTCCGCCTGAGCCTGTTCCAGCCGGTGCAGTTCGTGGGTGATCAGCCGGCGGCGCAGGTCCGGGTCCGTCTCGTCCAGTACCGACCTGTCGGCGTCACCGACGCCGTAGTGATGGTGGTACAGGTCGTCGAGCTTGCCGAGTTCGAGATTGACCGGGTTCTCCTCGGCGTTCCAGTAGTCCGCGACGCGGCTCTGGTAGGTGGACTGCGTCGGAAGCGAGACGGACGTGGCGCCGGCGTGCACAGTGGTCAACGGTGACTCCTTGTTGTGGGACATCCGATGGTCAGGCAGTGGTCGGGCGGTCATGGGGGCCTACCAGTAGTGCGGCAGGTGGTAGCGGTGGGTGTTGGTGGCATGCCACTCGTGGTTGCCGGACACCCAGTCGGCCAGACCCTGGGCATAGCGCTCGATCAGCGGCGAGGCGGCGGACGCCACCGCGGACTCCGTCTCGAACGCCTCCATGATCTGGTTGTGGATCTCGACGCTCTCGAGATAGGCGGCCTTGAGACCGCACTTCTCGTTCGCGGCGACCACCTGGGGCAGATTGAGATGGTCGGGATCGCTGGCCAGCTCCTTGGTGAAGGAGTACAGGTCGTTGACGATCGTCGTGGCGTTGCAGGCCAGTGCCGTGATCCGCTGGATCTCGGGACGGGAGTGGACCGCCTCGGGGAGTTCGTAGCCGTCGACGGCGTCGACGATCGACAGGCAGGGGCGGAAGTTGTTGAACTGCCGCATCACCAGGTACTCCCAGACCTCGGGCATGTGCCGCGTCTGCGCCCAGGAGGCCTCGGCGAGATAGCCCAGGTGCAGCCTCGCGGCATCGTGCACGAACCTGTTGGTCTGGCTGGGGGTGGCGAGCGCCGCGTAGTCCCGCAGCGCGCAGTGGTAGGCGCGCAGCGGGCTTCCGGCCTCGACGGCGCCGCGCCACCGCGCCTCGTGCTCCGGGGTGCTGTGGAGGGGGTCGAGGGCGGACTGCGCCACGATCAGCCTGCCGCCCAGGTCGCGCCGGGACGCGCCCTTGCCCTCGTCCTCCTCGCAGTAGCAGCTGTCGACGATGTTCTCGGCGAGCAGCAGCTTCCCGGCGACGGTGAGCCGTTCCAGGTCGGCCGCCGCGGGGTGCTGGAGGGTCACCGCCCGGCCGCACTGGAACTGCGCGAAGTCCCCGCTCCATTCGGGAGGGAAGAGCTCCAGACCGCGGGCCCAGGTCTCCACCCTCCGGTCGATCTCCGCGGCCTTCTCCGGGTCGGCGGGGACGGCCGGACGGTATCGCAGCCCGGGGACGGCGCCGTGGCGCCGGGCGCGCGCGGCCGGGACGGGGTGGGGCGGGCCCGGCATGGTGAAGCCGGTGGCGGTGTTCGCGGACGTGCTCATCGTTGTGTGCTCCACCGGGTCGGTCGGGTCAGTCCGCGGTACGGCCGAGCTGGACGTTCTCCAGGATCCCGGCCGCGTCGGGGACGAGGATGGCCATCGAGTAGTAGGCGGTGAGCAGGTACTTGGAGACGGCGGCCTCGTCGATGCCCATGAACCGCACGTTCAGGCCCGGCTGGTACTCCTCGGGGATGCCGGTCTGGTACAGGCCGACCACTCCCTGGTCCGCCTCACCGGTGCGCAGCGCGATGATGCTGCTGGTGTGGTCGTCGGCGACGGGGATCTTGCCGCACGGGAAGAACGGGACGCCGCGCCAGGCCGGGACCTCGTGCCCGTTCACGTTCGCGGTCCCCGGCGTGAGACCGCGTCTGTTGCACTGCCGGAAGAACGCGGTGATCGCTTTCGGATGGGCGAGGAACAGCCGCGTCTTGCGGCGCATCGACAGCAGCTCGTCCATGTCGTCGGGGGTCGGCGGCCCGGTGAAGGTGCTGACGCGCTGCCCGTGGTCGACGTTGTGCAGCAGACCGAACTCCCGGTTGTTGACCAGCTCCCACTCCTGCCGCTCGCGGATCTCCTCCACCGTGAGCCGGATCTGCTGCCGGGTCTGGTCCATGGGGTCGTTGTAGAGATCCGCGACCCGGGTGTGCACCCGCAGCACGCTCTGGGTGAGGGAGAGTTCGTACTCGCGCGGCCTCAGTTCGTAGTCGACGAAGCCGCCCGGCAGCGCCGGCTCACCGGTGTGGCCGGCCCGCACCGGAACGTCCGCCTCGCCCCTGCGGTTCACCGGCAGCCGCTGACGCTCCGCGTACGCGGTCAGATGGGCGGCCAGCGACGGCACACGGCCGGCGAGCTCCCGGACCACGGGCGAGGGCAGGGCCAGCACCACCCCCGATGTCTCGGCCCGCACCGAGACCGGCCACAGCGGATCGGGCCGCGTGATCGCCTCGTCCCCCAACTGGGCGCCGTCCGCGACGACACCGAGCACCTCCTGCCCCCCGTACCGCCCCGCGGCGAACCGGGTGAAGCGGCCGCGGACGACCAGGTACACCTCGGTGACGGGCTGCCCTGCCTCGGCGAGGACCTGTCCGGCCCGGACCTCCCGGGGACGGAACCGGCCGGCGAGCTCCTGTAGGACGTCGAGGTCCCCGTAGCCGCGCAGCGCGGGCAGTTCGGTCAGGGTCCTGGGAACCACCCTGATGTCGTCCGCGCCGTTGTGCTCGAAGTCGACACGGCCGCGCCCTGTGCGCAGTTGCAGACGCCGGTTGACCCGGTAGGCGCCGCCCTTGACATCCACCCACGGCAGCATCTTCAGCAGCCATCGCGAGGAGATGGCCTGCATCTGGGGCTCGGACTTGGTGGTGTCCGCCAGTTGACGCGCGGCCCGGGTGCTGAGGCTGCTGGGCACGCGGTCCGTGGGCGGGTCGAGAACGGATCCGTCGGTGCCGGGACCGGCGGCGCTGTCGGGTACGGGCACGAGGCCTCCAGAGGAGTCAGCGGTTGCGGAGGGACAGGCGGAGCACCGGCGTCACCACTGACGCCGGGCGGCACCTGCGGCCACACCAGCCAACAGCACCCCAGGACGTACGAGAAGTGCGTGAAGGGGTTGCTTTCAGGCGTAAAGGGTGCAAACCTCTTGATCGAGGATCATGGAGGAAGCGCGGATGCGAACGCGCCGGTGGAGTGACCCCGTCCGCCGGTTTGGACGGGTGAATCCCGAAGGCGCCTACGCCCCGGCGGGACCGGTGAGCGCGGCCGTTGGGCGCGCGGGCAGGCGCCGTACGGCGGGGACGCACAAAAGCGCGAGGGAGGCGGGGACTCCGACGACGGTCATCGCGAGCAGGGTGGGCCGTACGCCGAGCGACGCCGAGACCGGCCCGGCGAGCGCCAGGCCCAGCGGCATGAGTCCCGACGACAGCAGGAAGTCGTACGAACTCACCCGGGACAGCACCGCTTCGGGCACATGCGTCTGCAGCGCGGTCTCCCACAGGGTGAAGAAGACGGAGACGGCGACGCCGGTCACCGCCTCGAGCACCGCGATAAGGGTGAGCGATCCACCGGATCCGATGATGACGGCCTGGCAGGACGCCACGGCGAGCGCCGCCGCGGCCACGGCCATGGGGCGCTCGACCCGGAGCCGGTAGGCGCACACGTCGCCGACGACGGCACCGGCACCGAAGGCCGCGACCACGACCGACCAGCTCGCCACACCGCCCCACTCGCGTGCGGCCAGGACCGGTCCCAGCACGAACACCGAGGGCAGCACGACGACGTGGTAGACCCCCATGGCCGCCATCCCCGCCCACACCCATGTCGTGCCGCGCACCTGCACCCAGCCGGCCCGCAGTTCCCCGAGGAAGGTCCCTCCGGCGTCGGGCCCGGCCGTCTCCGTGGCCGTCGCACGAGGCCTCAGCCGGGCCAGGAACGCGGCGCTGACCGCGAACGTCAGGGCGTCCACGGCCAGGGCGCCCCCGGGCCCGGCCAGGGCGATCAGCCCACCGGCCAGGGCAGGGCCGAGCACGAGCCCCGACGACTGGACGAAGCCGCGCAGCGCGTTCGCCTCCCGCAGCCGGTCGGCCGCGACGACCAGGGGCAGCAGCCCCGTCGAGGCAGGCATGAAGAACGCGTCCGCCGTGCCGAACACGATCATCAGCAGGACGAGATGGTGTACTTCGGCGACTCCGGTGAGCAGGAGCACGGCGATGAGCCCTTGCACGGCGAACCGCACGGCGTCGGAGACCAGCATGATGCGGTGCCGCCGGAAGCGGTCCGCCCACACGCCTCCCACCAGCGTGAACAGCAGCATGGGGAGCAGACCAGCGGCGGCCACCAGCCCGACGTCGGAGGCGGAACCGCCCACCGAGAGCACGGCGAAGGGCACGGCCACGAACGACACACGGTCGCCCAGCACCGACAGGGACTGCCCCACGAACAGGCGGGCGAACTGCCGCTCGTCACGCAGCACGGCGGGGACCAGGGATTTCACGCGGGGGCCGATCAGGGACAGGAGGGACGGGTGGGCGACGCCCGATGATAGGCAGGCCGGGCCGCGCCAGTCGCCTGATCATGCCGGGCCCTCCTGACCCTCCCCGGGCGGCGGCCCCGCTCCCCTTACCTCCGGGGTCATCGACGCCCGGGCGGCCGGCGCGGAGGATCGAGGGGTGGCAGCGCGCCGCACCGACCCTGGGAGCCGCCATGACCGCCTACGCCGTGGGCCACCTCCGTCCGGGACAGGCCGACGAGGAGGCCCTCACCTACATCGAGCGCATTCAGGCCACCCTCGATCCGTACGGCGGCCGCTTCCTCGTGCACGGCGCCGCCGTGGAGGTGCTGGGGGGCCCGTGGCCGGGGACGGTCGTGATGATCGAGTTCCCGGGCATGGCCGAGGCCCACGCCTGGTACGGCTCACCCACGTACCAGGAGATCCTGCCGCTGCGCACCCGCCACGTCCCCGGGGAGGTGGTCCTGGTCGAGGGCGTGGGCCCGGGGTACGACCCGGCGCGCACCGCCGCCCGGATGCGGTCGGGAGCCGCGTCCGGCTAGTCCTCGGTCGCCGCGAGGCGCCGCAGTTGCTGGACGCGGGCGGCGGCGTCGCCCGGAGC
Source organism: Streptomyces sp. RLA123 (assembly GCF_056270165.1). Lineage (NCBI taxonomy): Bacteria > Bacillati > Actinomycetota > Actinomycetes > Kitasatosporales > Streptomycetaceae > Streptomyces > Streptomyces sp. RLA123. The sequence continues at coordinate 6,782,902 of NZ_JBWDOR010000003.1, forward strand.
GCCGCGGGCGGTCAGGAGGTCGCTCACGTTCTGCCGCGTGGCACGCGGCTTGTTGCCGCCGAACTTGAACTTGGCCCGTACGCCAGTGACTTCGAGCCGCAGACCGCGGATGCCGGGCAGCTGCCGGCCGTAGGGCGCCTCGCCCGGGGCGACGTGGGCGTGGTCGCCCGCCGGCTGGAAGTGGGCGAGCTGGCGCAGCAGGAGGTCCGCCTTCTGCTGCGGGTCGTCCACGATATGGGCGCGGCAGATCAGCTGGACGGCGGCGTAGTAGCTGGTGGGGGTGCCGTGTTCGGGCGGGACGTCGTCGGGGGCGTGCCAGGGGGCGGGGATGAAGGTGTAGTCGTCGACGACGCTGAGGACCGCCTCCGGGCGCGCCTCCAGTGCGGGCCACAGCGGGTTGGGCCGGGCGAGGTGGGCGACGGCCTCGCGCCGCTCCGCGTCGTACGCGAAGTGCAGCGGCTGCACGAAGGGCGGTTCGCCGGGGAGGCCGTTGACGGCGAGCTGCCCGAAGTCGTGGTCGGCGAGCCAGTCCTGCCACTCGGCGTCGTCACGGGCGGCGTCCCAGGGGTGGATGAGCACGGCGTTGCCTCCGTTCAGTGAGCGGCGAGGTAGCCGGGGAGGCCGATCGACGGGTCGAGGTCGTCGGCGGGGACGGGCGTGCCGTAGCCGGGGGAGACGGGCAGGACGCCGGTCCAGTGGGGGAGGGCCAGATCCTCGGGGTCGTCGGAAGGGCCGCCGGTACGGATCTTCGCGGAGACCTCGTCCAGGTCGAGGGCGACGACCGCGGTGGCGGCCAGCTCCTTGGCGTTCGCGGGGCGGCAGTCGGCGGCTCGGCCCGGCAGGACGTGGTCGACCACGGCGTCCAGGGCGGCGGCGCGCTCGGCGGGGTCGGTGACCTGGCGCGCGGTGCCGTGCACCATCACGGAGCGGTAGTTGAGGGAGTGGTGGAAGGCGGACCGGGCCAGGACCAGCCCGTCCACGTGCGTCACGGTCAGGCACACCGCGAGGCCCGGGTCCTCGCCCGCGCCGCGCAGCGGCCGCGATCCGGTGGAGCCGTGCACGTACAACCGCTCGCCCACGCGCGCGTACAGCGTGGGCAGGACGACCGGCGCGCCGTCCCGGACGAAGCCCAGGTGGCAGACGTAGCCCGCGTCGAGGATCGCGTGCACGGCGTCGCGGTCGTACGAGGCCCGCTCGCGGCTGCGGGTCGGGACCGTCCGGTCCGTGGCGGTGTAGGAGGCGGCCTCGGGCGAGGGGGCGGAGGACGGCGGCGGGGCGGACATGGCGCGATCCTTTGCACTAGTGCATAATGGCGTTTGTGCTAGGAGAGTACATGTTCACTGGGCAGGGTGCAGCCGAGATCGCGGCCGACGTCGAACGGGCCGTCGGACAGGGTGCGTTGGCACCCGGGGCGGCCCTGCCGCCGCTGCGGGAACTGGCCGCCAGGCTCGGGGTGAACCCCAACACGGTCGCCGCCGCCTACCGGCTGCTGCGCGACCGCGGAGTGATCGAGACCGCCGGACGGCGCGGCAGCCGGGTCCGGCCCCGGCCGGTGACCACGGCGCGCGACGAGATCCGCCCGGCTGTGCCGGCCGGCGTACGGGACCTGTCCACCGGCAACCCGGACGTCGCGCTGCTGCCCCCGCTCGGCCCGGCGCTGGCCGCGGCCGCCGCCCGGCACGCCGAACGGCCGACGCTCTACGGCGCCGCGCCCGTGGACGAGGAACTGGAGGCGCTGGCCCGCGCCGCCTTCGACGCCGAAGGGGTGCCCGACGGGCCGGTCGCGGTGACCTCCGGGTCGCTCGACGCGATCGAGCGCGCGCTCGTGGGCCACCTGCGGCCCGGCGACACCGTCGCGGTGGAGGACCCGGGCTGGGGCAGCGTCTTCGACATCGTCCCGGCGCTCGGGATGCGCGCGGTGCCGGTCGGCGTCGACGACGAAGGACCGCGCCCGGAGGACGTGGACCGCGCGCTGCGGCAGGGCGCGCGGGCCCTGATCGTCACCGACCGGGGGCAGAACCCCACCGGCGCGACGATCTCCGCCGGACGCGCGCGGGAGCTGCGGACCGTCCTCGCGGCGCACCCCGAAGTGCTGGTGGTGGACGACGACCACGTCCACGGCCTGACGGAGCTTCCGCTGCACCCGCTGGCCGGCAGCACCCGGCACTGGATGCTGGTCCGCTCCACCGCCAAGGCCTACGGGCCCGACCTGCGGCTCGCCGTGCTCACCGGCGACCCGGTCACCGTGGACCGGGTGCGCGGCCGCCTCCGGCTGGGCCCCGGCTGGGTCAGCCATCTGCTCCAGCACACCGTCGCCCACCTCTGGCGCACCGGCGCGGTCGACGTCCCCGCCGTCTCGGCCGCCTATGCGGCGCGGCGCGATGCGCTGGTCGGCGCGCTCGCCGGCCACGGACTGACCGCGCACGGCCGCAGCGGCATGAACGTCTGGGTGCCGGTGCCCGACGAGACCGGGGCCGTCACCCGCCTGCTCCACGCCGGCTGGGCGGTCGCACCCGGCGCCCGCTTCCGCCTCGCCTCCCCGCCCGGCATCCGGATCACGGTCTCACCGGTCACGGCGGCGGAGGTGCCGGCCCTGGCCGACGCCGTCGCCGCCGGGGTACGCCCGCGCCGGACCGGCCGCTACGGCTGAGCGCGCCCCGGCCCGGCCGTCATGCCTTCGGGCGGCGCTGGGTGAGCGCGGCCCCGGCCAGCACGACGACCGCACCGACCGGCTCGTTCCAGCTCAGCCGCTCGTCGAGCAGCGCCACGCCGGCCGCGGTGGCGATGACCGGGATGAGGTACGTGACCATGGTGGCGATCGTCGGGCCCTTCTCCGCGACGATCCCGTACTGCAGCAGGAACGCTATGCCCGTACCCAGGGCGCCGAGCGCCACGACCGACAGCGTCGGCCACAGCGGCCAGCCGTCCGGTGTGGAGGTGAACAGCGGCGTCAGCACCGCCAGTTGGACGGTGCCGAGCAGCAGCTGCGAGAAGGACATGGACAGCGCCGAGTTGCCGCTGCCGCTGAGCGTGCGGCGTACGTAGATCCAGCCGACCGCGTAGCTCGCCGACGCGCCCAGCGCCATCGCGGTGCCCGACGGGTCCGTCCCCGAGAAGCCCTGCCACGCGCCGAGCACGGTCAGCACGCCGGCGAAGCCGATGCCGACGCCCGCGACGCGCTGCCGCGTGGGCTTGTCGTCGGACAGGGCCACCACGGAGAGCAGCATGCTCCACAGCGGGGTGGTGGCGTTGCAGATGCCGGCCAGCGTCGAGGGGATGGTCAGCTCCGCGTACGCGAACAGCGAGAACGGCAGCGTGTTGAGGAGCAGCGCGGCGACGGCCATGTGGCCCCAGGCGCGTGCGCCGCGCGGCAGCCGCTGCCGCCTGACCGCGAAGGCCACGGCCAGCACGACCGTGCCGAAGACCATGCGGCCCAGCGCCACCTGGAGCGGGGCGTAGGCCTCCGTGCCGACCTTGATGAACAGGAAGCTGAAGCCCCAGATGAGGGCGAGGACCGCCCAGCTGACCCGCCAGTCGAGCGCGGGGCGGCGGGCCGGGGCGGCGGGGGAGGGGGAGCCGGCGGGGGTGAGGCCGGCATCGGCCGGGCGGGCGGTTGCGCTCATGGCCCACACGATGACGGAAGCAACCTCTTAGCACAAGGGAGATTCGCTCCGAGGCATCCCGTAGCATCGCTTACATGTTGAACCTGGAGCGGCTGCGCATCCTGCACGCGATCTCCGCCTACGGCTCGGTGAGCGCGGCGGCCGACGTCCTGCACGTCACGACCTCGGCGGTCTCGCAGCAGATGACCAAGCTGGAGCGGGAGACCGGGCAGGCCCTGCTGGTCAAGAACGGCCGGGGGGTGCGGCTCACCGACGCCGGCCGGCTGCTGTCGGGGCACGCCGACCGCATCCTGTCGCTGGTCGAGCTCGCCCAATCCGACCTGGAGGCGCACCGCGGGGCGCCGGTCGGCGAGCTGCGCATGGGCTCCTTCCCCACCGCCGTCCGCGGCCTCTTCCCGCAGGCGATGATGTCGCTGCGGAGCGACTTCCCCACGCTGCGGGCCATGGTCCAGGAGATGGAGCCGGAGCCCGCGCTCGGCCGCCTGGTGCGCGGCGACATCGACCTCGCGGTCGTCCTCGACTGGTACAACAAGCCGCTCTCGCTGCCCGGGGGGCTGGCGAAGGAGCCGCTGCTCGACGACATCGCCGACGTCGTCGTCCCGGCGGGGCACCCGCTCGCCGGGCGCGCGGAGGTGGACCTCGCCGAGTTCGCCGACGACGACTGGATCGCCTGGCCCGACGGCGGTTTCTGCCACGAGTGGCTGCTGTTCACGCTGCGCGGCAAGGGCGTCGAACCGCGCATCGCCCACCACGCCGAGGAGCACCCCACCGTGCTCGCCCTCGTCGGGGCCGGCCTCGGGGTCGCCGTCGTCCCCCGCCTCGGCCGCGGCCTCCTGCCCGTCGGCGTCCGCGCCCTGCCCGTCCGGCACACCATGCGCCGCCACATCTACGCCGTCTGGCGCGCCGACGCCGACCGCCGCCCCGCCATCCGCGCCGCCGTCGAGGCCCTGCGCGCGTCGGGGGCGGACCTTGCGGCGACGGATGTCTGAGGCCGACGGCCCCAGGGACGATTGTCGGTGGCCGCTGCCATCGTCTCCTCCCACCGGACGGAGGGGGCGAACGCGATGCAGCCGTTGAACGCGGCATGGGGGCGCGTGGAGGACTGGCTGGAAACGAGGGCTCCCCTGGTCCGAGGGTCGTTGCGGCCCGCCGTGACGCAGGCGGCACTCGACGAGGCGTGCGCGGGTTCGGGGGTGGAACTCCCCGATGAACTGGTGCTACTGCTGCGCATGCACGATGGGGCGGAGGCCACGGAAGCCGGGTGGTTCCTGAGGGGGCTGCGACTGCTGTCGCTCCGGGAGATCGTGTCGATGCACCAGGTCATGTGCTCCCTTCTCGACGCCGAGGACCTCGTGGGCACCTGGTGGCATCCGCAGTGGATCCCCTTCGCCGCCAACCACGACGAGTGGAGCAGGCTCTATCTCGATGCCCGGCCCGGGCCGGGTCGTGGTGCCGTGGGGTACTTCTTCATGGAGTCCGGCGGCCGGCCCCTGTGGCCCACCCTGACCGCCTCTGTGGAACAGCTTGCCGCGTCGCTGGAGAACGGCACGCCGCTGAACCACCACACGCCGCGGGTGGCCGAGAACGGGCTCCTCGTCTGGGACTGGCAGGCGCCGCCGAGGCGGCGGGAGTTCAGCAGGCGGCGCCGGTCCGGCGGGTGAGGGGGCGGTCGCGTACGCCGTACGGCGTGGGCACCGCGCCGTCGCGGGTGTGCCGGACGGCGTCCGGCACACCCGCGTGAGATGTACGCGATGAGGATCAGGCGAGGACGATCGAGTCGCCCTGCACCTTGACGTTGGCGGCGGGGAGGGGCTGGGTCGCGGGGCCGGCGGCCACGCTGCCGTCGGCGACGTTGAACTTGCTGCCGTGGCACGGGCAGTTGATCGTGCCGTCCGTGACGTCCTTGACCGCGCAGCCCTGGTGCGTGCAGATCGCCGAGAAGGCCTTGAACTGGCCTGCCGTCGGCTGGCACACGACCACCTTCTTGTCCGCGAAGACCGTGCCGCCGCCGACCGGGATGTCGGTCGTCTTCGCCAGTGCCTGAGCCGCTCCGTCCGCGCCCCCCTGCCCGCCGGTGGCGGCGCCGCTCTGCGGGGGCGCGGCGGGGTTGTACGCGCCGGCGGAGTCGTTCGAGTCGCCGCACGCGGCCAGCGCGGCCGTCAGGCCCGCCGCACCCACTCCGGCGACCACGGCGCGGCGGGTGGGAGCTCCTGCGATGCCAGTCGTCTCGGCCATGCCTCACACATCCTGTTGCCTCGTCCGTTCCGGGCCGGCGTCGCGCCCGCCCGGCGGCGTGAGATCACGCCCTGCACAGGCATACGGACAGGTCGCGACGGTGGTTCAATGCGCGACGACATTATTCTTCCGTGACCTTCCCGCCCCGCGTGGCGGCGTCGTGCCGGAGGGCGACGGTGACGGCGGCGACCGCACCGGCGGAGAGCACGGCCCCGGAACCGATCATGGCCGGTACGCGGTACGCGGTACGCGCCGTGTCCGTGCCGGTCCGCGCGGCCTCTTAGGATGCGGTCATGGAGGAAGTGACCGGGATACGGTACGTGACGCCGCTGCGCGAGGGCGGATCGGTGCCAGGGGTCGTCGAGGCCGACGACCTCGGCACCTACGTTGTGAAGTTCGTCGGCGCCGCGCAGGGCCGCAAGGCGCTCGTCGCCGAGGTGATCGCCGGGGATCTGGCCCGCCGCCTGGGGCTGCGGATGCCGCTACTGGTGCGGTTCCAGTTCGACCCGGTGATCGGGCTCGGCGAGCCGGACCAGGAGATCCAGGACCTGCTCAAGGCCAGCGGCGGCCTCAACCTCGGCATGGACTTCCTGCCGGGCGCGCTCGGCTTCGACCCGCTGGCCTTCGACGTGGATCCCGGGGAGGCCGGCCGGATCGTGTGGTTCGACGCGCTCATCGGCAACGTCGACCGCTCGTGGCGCAACCCGAACCTGCTGGTCTGGCACCAGGACCTCTGGCTGATCGACCACGGCGCCTCGCTGATCTTCCACCACAACTGGAAGGGCGCCGACCAGGCCGCCGACAAGCCCTACGACGCCGCCGACCACGCCCTCGCCCGGTTCACCCCCGACATCGGGGCCGCCGCGCGCGACCTCGCACCGCGCGTGGACGAGGCACTGCTGCGCGAGGTCACGGCGCAGATCCCCGACGAGTGGCTGGTGGACGAGCCCGGCTTCGACAGCCCCGACGACGTGCGGCGCGCGTACGAGCGGGTGCTGCTGGCCCGCGCCGGGACGGTGGGGGAGCGCATCAACCTCGCCCCGAAGCAGCAGGAGAAGCAGGCGCCGCCGGAGTGGCTGCGCACCTGGGTCGAGGGGAAGGCCGCGAAGTGAGCACGGCGAACGGGCGCGATGTCTTCGAGTACGCGCTGGTGCGCGTGATGCCGAGGATCGAGCGCGGGGAACTGATCAACGCCGGCGTGCTGGTGTACTGCCGCGCCAAGTCCTTCGTCGGGGCCCGGATCCATCTGGACGAGACCCGGCTGCGCTGCCTGGACCCGGACGTCGACATGGCGGGCGTGCGGGCCGCGCTGCGCGGCTACGAGGGCATCTGCGCGGGCGGCGACCGGGCAGGGCAGGCGGCCGAGGACGATCCGGGCCGCCGCTTCCGGTGGCTGACGGCGCCGCGCAGCACCATCGTGCAGCCCGGTCCGATCCACACCGGGCTGACCTTCGATCCGCAGGCAGAGGTGGAGCGCCTGCTCGATCTTCTGGTGCGCTGAGCCACATCGGCGCGGTGGGCGTTGACACAGGGTCACTGCGCTCCTACGGTTTCGGCAGCGGGACGTACTAAGCGGTCGCTCACCTGCGCGACCGGACCCACAGGGCTGAGGAGAACAGATGTCGACCACCGAGCAGCGTGTAGCGATCGTCACCGGGGCGGCACGCGGCATCGGCGCCGCCACCGCCGTGCGCCTGGCCGCCGAGGGCCGTGCCGTGGCCGTGCTGGACCTCGACGAGGTCGCCTGCAAGGACACCGTCGAGCAGATCACCAAGGCCGGCGGCCGGGCCATCGCCGTCGGCGCCGACGTCTCCGACGAGGAGCAGGTCGAGGCCGCGGTCGCGCGCGTCGCCGAGGAACTCGGTGCGCCGACGATCCTGGTCAACAACGCCGGTGTGCTCCGCGACAACCTGCTCTTCAAGATGAGCGCGTCCGACTGGGACACGGTCATGAACGTCCACCTGCGCGGCGCCTTCCTGATGGCCCGCGCCGTCCAGAAGCACATGGTGGACGCGAAGTTCGGCCGCGTGGTCAACCTGTCCTCGTCCTCCGCGCTCGGCAACCGCGGCCAGGCCAACTACTCCGCCGCCAAGGCCGGCCTCCAGGGCCTCACCAAGACCCTCGCGCACGAGCTCGGCAAGTTCGGCGTCACCGCCAACGCCGTGGCCCCCGGCTTCATCGTCACCGACATGACGGCAGCGACCGCCGCCCGCATCGGCATGGGCTTCGAGGAGTTCCAGGCCGCCGCCGCCACCCAGATCCCGGTCCAGCGCGTCGGCAACCCGGACGACGTCGCCAACGCCATCGCCTTCTTCACCGCCGACGCCGCGGGCTTTGTGTCCGGCCAGGTGCTGTACGTGGCCGGCGGCCCGCTCAACTGACCCGCGACAGGAGACCCTCACCCATGAGCACCCAGCCCGACAGCGGCCGTGTCGCGATCGTCACCGGCGCCAGCCGCGGCATCGGCTACGGCATCGCCGAGGCCCTGGTCGCGCGCGGCGACCGCGTCGTCGTCACCGGCCGCAACGAGGAGGCGCTGAAGGAGGCCGTCGAACGGCTCGGCGCCGACCGCGCGCTCGGCGTCGCCGGCAAGGCCCACGACGAGGCGCACCAGGCCGAGGTCGTGGAGCGCACGATGGAGGCCTTCGGCCGCGTCGACTACCTCGCCAACAACGCCGGCACCAACCCGGTCTTCGGTCCGCTCTCCGACCTCGACCTCGGTGTCGCCCGCAAGGTCTTCGAGACCAATGTGATCTCCGCGCTCGGCTTCGCCCAGCAGACCTACAGGGCGTGGATGAAGGACAACGGCGGCGCGATCGTCAACATCGCCTCCGTCGCGGGCATCAGCGCCTCGCCGTTCATCGGCGCCTACGGCATGAGCAAGGCCGCCATGGTCAACCTCACGCTGCAGCTCGCCTCCGAGATGGCCCCCGGCATCCGCGCCAACGCCATCGCACCCGCGGTCGTCAAGACCAGGTTCGCCGCCGCCCTCTACGAGGGCCGCGAGGAGGAAGCGGCGTCCGCGTACCCGCTGAAGCGCCTCGGCGTGCCCGAGGACATCGGCGGCGCCGCGGCCTTCCTGCTCTCCGACGCGGCGGCCTGGATCACCGGCCAGACCCTCGTCGTGGACGGCGGCATCTTCCTCAACGCCAGCGTCGGCCACTGAGCCGCGCTCCGGCGTGCGACCTCCCCGGTGCCGGCCCCCGAAAGGGCGGCCGGCACCGGGGAGGTCACGTTTCCGGACGTCGTCGTCCGCCGAGGCGCGGTGTCGCGGTGTCGCGGTGGGCCCGCCCGGGGCGATTGTCGGAGGGGAACGGTACGTTCGTCCCAGTAACGGATCGCGTACCGGAGGTTCCTGACGTGCCCATCACGCTGCCCGAGTCCTGGCAGGCCGTCCTCGGCGAGGAGTTGGCGAAGCCCTACTTCGGCCAACTCACCGAGTTCGTCGACGAGGAGCGCGGGAGCCACCGGATCTACCCGCCGCAGGAGCAGGTCTTCGCCGCGCTGGAGGCCACGCCGTACGACAAGGTCAAGGTCCTGGTCCTCGGCCAGGACCCGTACCACGGCGAGGGGCAGGGGCACGGACTGTGCTTCTCGGTGCGGCCGGGGGTGAAGACCCCGCCCTCCCTGCGGAACATCTTCAAGGAGCTGAAGGACGAGTACGGCCACCCCGTCCCGGACAACGGCTACCTGATGCCGTGGGCCGAGCAGGGCGTCCTGCTGCTCAACGCGGTGCTGACCGTGCGCGAGGGCGAGGCCAACTCGCACAAGGGCAAGGGCTGGGAGAAGTTCACCGACGCCGTCATCAAGGCCGTGGCGTCCCGTCCCGACCCGGCGGTGTTCGTCCTGTGGGGCAACTACGCCAAGAAGAAGCTCCCCCTGATCGACACGGGACGGCACGCCGTCGTGCAGGGCGCGCACCCCTCGCCCCTGTCGGCCAAGCTCTTCCTGGGCAGCCGGCCCTTCACCCAGATCGACGAGGCGCTCAAGGCCCAGGGCCACGACCCCGTCGACTGGCGCATCCCGGACCTCGGCACGAACTGATCCGCCCCGCCGGGCCGGCTCAACGGCCGTAGGTCTCCCGGCAGATGCGCGACGCGTCGCCGCCCGCCGCCCAGCCGCCGTACCGCTCGCCCCAGGCGCACACGTTCGCTCCCCCGGTCCGCGGGGCGGCGGGGACCGCGGTGCGGGGCGGCGCCGCGGGCGTGCGGTGGTGCGCCGGCGCGGCGGGGTCCGCGGGGGCAACAGGGCGGCGGATGCGCGGCGTCGACGCCGACGCCGATGCCGGGGAGGAGGGGGAGGGCGCGGGGGGCACGGTGGTCAGGGCCTCCAGCGCGGGCGCCTGGACCACGGGCACCTCGCGGACGGCCGCCGGCGGCCGTGACGGGGCGGGCGCCGGGAGCGGCGTACCCGGCTGCCCTTCGGAGACGGTCACACATCCCGGGACGGCGGCCATCGCCGCCAGGGCCACCGCTGCCGCTGCATATCGACGCACCCGCACAACTCTCGTGCACTGGTGCGTCGTTGCCCATTCCCCGCAGGAGTGATCAGCCGGCCGGTCGCGGGTCAGTCGCCGGTCACGCCGTCGATGCGCTCGCGGATGAGGTCGGCGTGCCCGTTGTGGCGGGCGTACTCCTCGATCATGTGGACGTAGATCCACCGCAGCGAGACCTCGTGCCTGCGGCGGCCCAGGCCGATGTCGTCCAGGGAGCGGCCGAGGACCAGCTCGCGGGCGTGCGCGATCTCGGCGCGCCAGGCGGCGAACGCCTCGGCGGTGTCGGCCTTGTCGAGGTCGTGGAAGTCCCCGTCCGGGTCCTGCTCGGTGTAGTAGAGCGGTGGCACCCCCTCGCCGGCGAGGGCGTTGCGGAACCAGCCGCGCTCCACCTCGGCCATGTGGCGGACCAGGCCGAGGAGGGTGAGTCCGGACGGCGGGACGCTGGCGGTGCGCAACTGCTCGTCGTCGAGGCCCGCGCACTTGAGTGCGAGGGTGTCGCGGTGGAAGTCCAGCCAGGTGTCGAGCATCGTGCGCTCGTCGGCGATGTGGGGCGGATCGGTGCGTTCGGGTGTCGTCGTCATGGCGGCCATGATGGCGGGGACCCTCACCGGCGTCGACGCATTTATCCGCCGAATCAGCTCCCGAGTATCCCTCGCAGCACGTCCAGCACGTCGGCCCGCAACTCCGCCTCGGACGGCGGTGACGCGGATCCCGCGCCCGCGACGGCGTGGAAGTGCACGCCGTCGCACCAGGCGAGGAGCGACCGCGCGTGACGCTCGGGCTCGGCGGAGCCGACGGCACGCAGCATCAGCTCCAGCCGGTCGCGGAAGGCGTGCCCGGCGGCGTCGTGGACCGCGCGCAGTTCGGGGCGGCGGGTGGCCTCCAGGGCGAGTTCGAGCCGGGCGAGGGTCAGGCCGCGGGCCTGGGTGACGGAGCGGTGCAGCGCCGGCGCGAGCAGCGCCGCGAGTCCCTCGGCCCCGGGTCCGGAGGCAGGTGTCTCCACCTCGGAGATCGTCTGCGCGTCTAGGGCGGCCAGCCGCAGGACCGCCGCCTCCAGGAGGGCGGCACGGGTCCGTGCGTGGTTGGACGTCGAGCCCAGCGGCAGTCCGGCCGCCTCGTCGACGGCGCGGTGGGTCAGGCCGCGCATGCCGCGCTCCGCGAGCAGGGCGAGTGCGGTGTCGGCGATGAGTTCGGGGCGGGAGATCGGCGCACTGCTCATGATGGCAACCTACCCGCCGGAACGGCACCATCCGTGCCCCCGGTATCCCGGTCGCAGGCGTTCCTGCCCCCCTTCCACCGCGGCCGGATCGCCCTGCTGGTCGCTGCGGCGCACGCCGGGTGATCGGGGGTGCGGTCGTCCTCGTCCATTCTGCCGGGGGCGGCGGGGACGTACAGCGTGCAGCGGCTGCCCGGCCTCAGCGGGGTGGTGCGCGGCTCCCGCTCGATGGGGCGGTTCGCCACTTGGTCGTCCCGGTGACGCTGTCGCCGTGCGCGCCACCGTCGGCCGCTTCGCTCCGCGCCCGGCCCTGGAGGCCCCCGCAGGCCCCGTATGCTGCCAGCGGAAACGACCGGGCACCGCAGGCGGGAGAGGCACATGGAACCCCTGAAGATCGGGGTCATCGGACTCGGTGACATAGCGCGCAAGGCGTATCTGCCGGTGCTCGCGGCGCAGCCGGGACTGGAACTCCACCTCCACACCCGCACCCCCGCCACGCTCGACGAGGTCGGCGACCGCTACCGCCTGCCGCACCGCCACAGCACCCTCGACGCGCTTCTCGACCAGGGCCTGGACGCCGCCTTCGTGCACGCTCCCACCGTCAGCCACGTCGCCATCACCGAGCGGCTGATCGAGGCCGGGGTGCCCGCGTACGTCGACAAGCCGTTCGCCCCCGACCTCGCGGGCGCCGAGCACCTCGTCCGCCTGGCCGAAGCGCGCGGCACCGGCCTCATGGCCGGTTTCAACCGCCGCTACGCGCCCGGTTACGCGCAGTGCCTGGAGCACCCGCGCGACCTGATCGTGCTCCAGAAGAACCGCATCGGCCTGGCGGAGGAACCGCGCGGCGTGGTCTTCGACGACTTCATCCATGTCGTGGACACCCTGCGCTTCCTCGTCCCCGGCACGATCGAGCACACCGATGTGCGCGCCCGGGTCCGTGACGGACTGCTGCACCACGTGCTGCTCCAGCTGTCCGGCGACGGCTTCACCGCGATCGGCGTCATGAACCGCATGAACGGTTCGACGGAGGAGGTCCTGGAGGTCATGGGCCAGGACGCCAAGCGGCAGGTGGTCAACCTCGCCGAGGTCGTCGACCACAAGGGCCAGCCCACAGTGCGCCGGCGCGGCGACTGGGTGCCGGTCGCCCGTCAGCGCGGCATCGAGCAGATCACCCTGGCCTTCCTCGACGCCGTACGGCACGGCAAGCCGCTCGACGCCCGCGACGCGCTGCGCACCCACGAACTGTGCGAACGCATCGTCACCGCGGTGGCCGAGCAGACCTCCTGAGCGTGTACACGCCCGCCCCGGCCAGCAGCAGCACCGCCAGCCGGGGCACCCAGTCGCCCAGCCGGTCGTACAGGGTGCGCCCGGCGGCCAGCGGCACCTCGTAGACCTGGGTGGCGCTGCGCGATGTGCCCAGCCACGGTCCGGTCCGCCGCCCCTCGGCGTCGTAGCCCGCGCTGATCCCGGTCAGCGTGGCGTGCACCATCGGCCGTCCGGTCTCGGCCGCCCGCAGCGCCGCGAGCGAAGCGTGCTGCGCCGGGGCCCAGCTGTTCTGGAACGACGAGGTCGAGGACTGGGCCACCAGCAACTGCGCCCCGTCGTCGGCGAGACGGCGGCTCATGTCGGGGAACGCCGACTCGAAGCACACCAGCGGGCCCAGCCGTACGGGGCCCGCGTCCATGACCACCTGATGGTCGCCCCGGACGCGGTCCTCGCCCGCCGCCTTTCCCACCGAAGTGGCCCAGCCCAGCAGTCCGCGGGCCGGTACGTACTCGCCGAAGGGCACCAGCCGCATCTTGTCGTACGCCTCGCCGACCGGCCCGTCCGGGCCGATCAGCAGCGAGGTCTTGGAGATGCCGTGGCCGTCCGCGCGGCGCGCGTCCACATTGACCAGCACATCCGCGCCGACCAGCGAGGAGAGCGCGGCCAGCCGGCCGGCGAGATCGGGCCGCGCCGACAGGTCGTAGCCGACGCTGCTCTCCCCCCACACCACCAGGTCCACGTCCTGGCCGGCGAGCGTACGGGTCAGCCGCTCCCCCTGGTCGAAGCGCTCCTGCGCCCCCACGACCACCCCGGGCTGCACCACCGCCACCCGTACGGCCACCCCGGTGCGCGAGGGCACCGGCGCCCACAGCCACACCGCCGCCGTCGCCACGGCGCAGACGGCGAGCGCCGCCCCCGCCCGGGCCCGCCACCGGGGCACGGCGACGAGTGCCGTCAGCGCCGTGTTCACGGCCACCAGCAGGAAGCTGACCAGCCACACGCCGCCGACCGACGCCAGGCGCAGCGCCGGCGCGACCTGCCACTGACTCGCCCCGAGCAGCCCCCAGGGGCCGCCCAGGGACTCCCAGGAGCGCACCAGCTCGACCAGCAGCCACGCGCACGGCACCAGCACCGTCGCCGCCACGACGGAGCGCGCGCCGGGGCTCCCGCCGAGCAGCCGCCGCACCAGCCATCCCCACGGCGCCCACAGCGCCCCGAGCAGCAGCGCGAGCAGCACGATGAACACATGCAGGCTCGGCACGAGCCAGTGGTGCACCGCCACCATGAACCCGGCTCCGCCGAGCCAGCCGTCCAGCGCCGCCCGCCGTCCCGTAGGGGCCGACCGGGCGAGCAGCATCCACGGCACCAGCGCACCGTACGCCAGCCACCACAGCGACGGTGCCGGGAAGGCGAGTGCGGGCAGCGCTCCCGCCGCGGCGGCGATCGCGCCCCTGCCCCAGGGCGAGGCACGCCGGGCGGACGGGACCGGCGGGCTGTCGACCTTCACCGTCACCTGCGCTCCTCATGGTCGTCTGCCCCCAGTCTCAGCCGTGTACCCCGCCTTGGACAGGGGGCGGCACGGCGTTCACCTGGTGGAACGATCCGCTCGTACGCGGTTCGGCAGCGCGGGGTGGAGGGCCGTCCTCGGAAGCCGGGCCGCGGCGCTCGCCGCCGGGAGGACGACCAGGGCAGGACAGCCGCCGCCGCGCGCGGTTCTGGGCGGCCGTCAGCGAATGACGGATGCCGCGGGTGCGGTCGGTGTGCCGGGTGTTCGCGGGGGTTCCGGCGTTCTCAGGCGCGGTCGCCGCTCTGGCCGCCCAGGCGCTCGCCGGGCCCGAAGCCCTGGCCGTTCCCCTGGCCCTGGCCGAAACCCGCGGGGTGCCGGTCCCCGTGGTGCTGGTGGCCGCCCATGCGGTGCCGGCCCGGGTGCTCGCCGTTGCCGGCGCGGTGGTGGGCGGAGGCGGTGCGTTTGACCGCCTCTTCCCAGTCCTGGCTGTCCCAGCTGCCGTCGGGGCGCGCGTGCCGGGGGATGTCCTTCGGGTCGTCCGACTCGCCGGCGGTGTGCTGCACGGCGTCGTGCACGGTGGTGGTGCCGGTCGTGCCGGTGCTCGTCACCGCGGCCGTGGTCACGGTGGTGCCCGTGTCCGCGTCCGTTTCCGTCGCGCGGGCGGAGGCGGTGGCCCCGGCGGCCGGGGGCAGGGTGGCGTCCTTGACCTCGGTGTCCGGCAGTGCGACCGCCGGCTCCTGAGCTCCGCCGGCGACGGTGGTCGCGGCACCGTGCGGCATCAGCAGCGACAGTCCGGCGACGGCGCCGGTCGCCGACAGCACCGCGGTGCCCAGTGAAGCCCGGCCGGGGCCGCGGCGGGAGCCCCGGTGGCGGCCGCCGACGACCTCTCCGCTGATGATCCTGACCGTATCGGCCTCACCCGCCTCGACCGGCTGCGGACGCGGGAACACCTCGGTGGGGTCCAGCGCCATGGTGTCCGGGAGCGGCACCTCAGGGGGCATGGGGAGAGATTCGGCCATGGAACCCGATCATTCATACAAGACCCCTCGCTGTCCAGTTGTTCCGATCATCCAACTGTGTGTTCACGTCGCGGTATTGGGCTGTAAACCGGACAGAGCAGGGCGGACGCCGGTCGCATGCCGTTACCGGCCGCGGCACACTGGTCGCATGCCGGAACTGCCGGAAGTGGAGGCCCTGGCCGGATTCCTCACCGGCCGGATGACCGGGCACGCCGTCGGCCGGGTCATGCCGGTCGCGGTCAGCGTCCTCAAGACGTACGACCCGCCGCTGGACGCCCTCGTGGGACGCACCGTCACCGCGGTAGGGCGGCGCGGCAAGTTCCTCGTGTGCACCACCGACGACGGCGACGGGCCGTACCTCGCCGTCCACCTCGCCCGCGGCGGCTGGCTGCGCTGGAAGGACGACCTGCCCGCACTCCCGCCGCGCCCCGGCAAGGGGCCGCTCGCCCTGCGGCTGCTCCTCGCCGAGCCCGAGGGCGCCGGCTTCGACCTCACGGAGGCCGGGACCCAGAAGCGTCTGGCCGTGTACTGCGTCCGCGACCCGCAGGACGTCCCCGGCATCGCCCGGCTCGGCCCCGACCCCCTCGACGCGGCCTTCACCCGGGACGCCTTCGCCGCCCTGCTCGCGGGCGAGCGCCGCCGTATCAAGGGCGTCCTGCGGGACCAGGGCGTCATCGCCGGGGTGGGCAACGCGTACTCGGACGAGGTGCTGCACGCGGCCGAGATGTCGCCGTACGCGCTCGCCGCCACCCTCTCCGAGGAGGACGTGAGCCGTTTGTACCAAGCCCTGCGCACGACTTTGGAGGACGCGGTCGAACGCTCCCGCGGCCTGGCCGCCGGCGCGCTGAAGGGCGAGAAGAAGACCGGTCTGCGTGTGCACGGGCGGGCAGGCGAGCCCTGCCCCGTCTGCGGCGACACCATCCGCGAGGTCTCCTTCAGCGACTCCTCCCTGCAGTACTGCCCCACCTGCCAGACCGGCGGCAAGCCGCTCGCCGACCGCCGGATGTCGCGGCTGCTGAAGTAGCCGCCGAAGTAGCCCCGCCCCGCGCGGTGTCCGAGGATGACGGTGACCGGACACCGAAAGGGGCCACCATGCCCGACGCCGCCGGCGGCCGGGCCCACGACGGGCCGAGCGCCTTCCCCCTCGCCCGCATGCCCGGGCGCGCGACCCGGGAGCGCCGCTGACATGCGCCTCGCCGTCTTCGGAGCCACCGGACATGTAGGACGCCGGCTCGTCCCGCCGGCGCTGGCCGCCGGCCACGAGGTCACCGTCCTCGTGCGGAACCCCGTCGGCCTGTCCGGGCGCGAGGGACTGCGGATCCTCCCCGGGGACGTACGCGACGCCCGCGCCGTCGACCGGGTCGTCGAGGGCGCCGACGCGGTGCTCAGCGCCCTCGGGACACGGTCGCCGCGCGGCGACACCATCTGCGCCGAGGCCATGCGGCGGATCCTGCCCGCGATGCGAGGACACGGTGTCCGGCGGCTCGTCGTGGTCGGCGCGTACGGCACCGGACAGGGCCACCGCGGCGCCTACCGCGCGGTGATGTCCCTGGCGATCCCCGCGATCATGCGGGACAAGGACGACCAGGACGCCCTGGTCCGCGCCGAGGGCGACCTCTGGACGATCGTGCAGCCGGCGATCCTCACCGGCGGCCGCTACTCCGGCGTCTACCGGACCGGCACCGACCTGCGGCTCGGACTGGCCTCCCGGGTCAGCCGCGCGGACGTCGCCGACTTCATGCTCCGCGCGGCGGCCTCCGAGGACTGCGTGCGCCGGGCCGTGGCCATCACGTCCTGACGACGTACGACGTCCGGACGGCCCAGCGCGGACGGCAGTCCGCCCGGCGCCCCCCGAGACTGGGGAGGAGCCCCGCTCCGGCCCGCCGGAGCGCGTCACCGTGGCGAACAGGAGCCGGCCATGCCGTTGAAGCACCGCAAGGACCTCGCCCTGCTCGCGCTGCGTCTGGGGCTCGGCGGGGTGCTCGTCGCCCACGGCTCGCAGAAGCTCTTCGGCTGGTTCGGCGGCCAGGGTCTCGAGGGCTCCACGGGATTCATGGAGTCCATGGGCTTCGAGCCGGGCAGGGCCAGCGCCCTGGCCTCCGGGCTCGGAGAGGCGGGCGGCGGCACCCTGCTGGCCCTGGGCCTCGCCACCCCTGCGGCCGGGGCGGCGGCGGCCGGAGCGATGGCGGGCGCCGTCTCCGTCCACGTGCCCGCCGGATTCTTCGCCGTCTCCGGCGGCTTCGAGTACCCGTGCTTCCTCGGCTACACCGCCGCGTGCCTCGCCGTCGCGGGCCCCGGCCGCTACTCGCTCGACCACGCGACCGGGCACGTCCTCAACCGCCCCTGGACGAGGGCCGTCTGCTTCCTCGGCAGCGCGGTCGCCGCGGCGACGGTGATCACCCGGCGCAACGCCGTCGTGCGCGGCCGGATGGCCCGCGAGCTGCCCGAGGCCTGACCGGACGGTGGACGCGGCGGCGCGGCCCTGACACAGTCCCTCTCGCGGACGAGAGACGGGACCACGCATGGCCGACCGGGCGGACTACCAGTACGAGATCTACCTCAAGGGGATGGCGGGACTGCGGCCGTCGCTCCCCACGGACCTGACGCGGCTGGAGGAGCTGGCCGCGGAGCGGCTCGGTCCCGAGGCCTTCGGCTACGTCGCCGGCAGCGCCGGCAGCGGACGCACCGCGCGCGCCAATCGCGAGGCGCTGGACCGGACGCGGATCGTCCCGCGCATGCTGCGCGACGTCACCGGGCGCGATCTGACGACCGAGGTGCTGGGGCGCCGGACAACGGCGCCGCTCGCACTCGCCCCGGTCGGCGTGCTCTCGATCGTCCACCCGGACGCCGAACCCGCCGCCGCGCGGGCCGCGGCCGCGCAGGGTGTGCCCTTCGTGGCGTCCTCGGCGTCGAGCACGCCCATGGAGGAGGTCGCCGCGGCGATGGGCGACGCGGAGCGCTGGTTCCAGCTGTACTGGGCCAAGGACCGCGAGGTGACGGCCAGTTTCCTGAGGCGGGCCCAGGCGTCGGGCTATACCGCCCTGTTCGTCACCCTCGACACCCCGCTGCTCGCCTGGCGTCCGCGCGACCTCGACCAGGCGTACCTGCCGTTCCTCCAGGGCATCGGGACCGCCAACTACTTCACCGACCCCGCGTTCAGGGCGGGGCTCGCCAAGCCGGTGGAGGAGGACCTGAACGCCGCGGTGCTGCACTTCGTCGGCATGTTCGCCGACCCCGGCAAGAGCTGGCCCGACCTGGCATTCCTGCGCGAGAACTGGGCCGGCCCCATCGTCCTCAAGGGCATCCAGCACCCCGACGACGCGCGCATGGCCGCCGACGCCGGCATGGACGGTGTCGTCGTCTCCAACCACGGCGGCCGCCAGGTCAACGGAGCGATCGGCGCGGCCGACGCCCTGCCCGCCGTCGTCCGGGCCGTCGGCGACCGCCTCGACGTCCTCTTCGACAGCGGTGTCCGCACCGGCGACGACGTCTTCAAGGCCCTCGCCCTCGGCGCCCGCGCCGTCCTGCTCGGCCGCCCCTACGCGTACGGGCTCGGCCTCGGCGGCCAGAGCGGAGTCGAGCACGTCATCCGCTGCCTCCTGGCGGAGTTCGACCTCACCCTCGCGCTCTCCGGGCACCGCCGCCCGGCCGACCTCGGTCCGGATGCGTTGTCAGCGGGTGGACCGGCGCGGGAGACGGCGGGGCCGAAGGGCTGAAGATCGCGGAAGCCGACGGCAGGCGGGACCGCCGAGCGGGTAGACCGGTGGGGTGCCGGAGGACGTGGAGGCCGCGACGGAGCGGCTCAAGGAGCGGATCTACGCCACCATCACCATGATCTCCGTCGTCGTCGGCCTCTCCGCGAGCGACGAGGTCGACGCGGCTGGTGCGGCGGCCACGATCGTCACCGCCGCGCTCGGTGTGTGGCTGGCCGCCGTGGTCGCCGACCAGCAGGCGCACCACACGGTGGCCGGCCGCCTCGCCACGGGGCGCGAACTGCGCCGCCTCCTGCACGTCAGCAGCCCGCTGCTGCTCGCCGCGGTGGGGCCGCTCGTCCTCGTCGGCGTGGCCGCGCTCGGGGCGATGCCGCTGACGACCGCGCTGCTGACCTCGGCCGCCGTCGACATCGCGGCACTCTTCGGCTGGGGCTGCCTCGGCGGCCTGCGCATGGGCGGCGGCCTGCCGACTGCCCTGATCGCGGGCGTCGTGGACGCGGCCATCGGCACGGCCGTCGCGGCGGTGAAGACCCTGGCGGGCCACTGAGGCGTCTTCGCGTCCGGTCCCGTCTGCGTTCGGTGCGGGTCGGTTGTGGTTGGTCGCGCGGATTCCCGTGCCCCTTTGGGGCGGGGTGTGGGCGGTTCGATCAGCGGCCGGCCGTTGCGGCGGTGAAGGCCCTGCCTCGTGGCGGTCGCCGGGGGTTCGGTTGGCGGGTCGTGTGTTGGGTGCGGGTCGGTGGTGGTTGGTCGCGCGGTTTCCCGTGCCCCTTTGGGGCGGGGTGTGGGCGGTTTGATCAGCGGCCGGCCGTTGCGGCGGTGAAGGCCCTGCCTCGTGGCGGTCGCCGGGGGTTCGGTTGGCGGGTCGTGTGTTGGGTGCGGGTCGGTGGTGGTTGGTCGCGCGGTTTCCCGCGGCCCTTCGGGGCGCAGGAGGATGCGGTGTCGTTCGGGGCAGCGGCGCGGGGTCCGGCTAGGGCTTGCGGGGTTCTGAGGGGTCGCCGCTGCCGGGTGGCGGGCCGGCCGGGCGGTTCCCGCGCCCCTTCGGGGCCCAGGGGGCGGGGGTCGGGGTTCAGCGCGGGTCCGGTGCCCCCTCGGGGTCGTCGTGGGCGGCGCCCGGGCGCAGGCGGAGGGTGAACCAGACGGTCTTGCCGTCGCTGGAGGGACGGGTGCCCCACCCGGCGGCGAGGGCTTCGACCAGCAGCAGGCCGCGGCCGGACTCGTCGCCGAGGTCGGCGGGCCGGCGCTGCGGGATGTGCGTGCTGTGGTCGGAGACCTCGACGGTCACGTCCAGCGCGGTGCGGTGCAGGCGCAGGCCCAGTGGTCCCTGAGCGTGGCGCACGGCGTTGGTGAGGACCTCGGAGGCCAGCAGGCATGCCGCGTCCGACACGTGGCCGCACTCCCAGGCGTGCAGGGTCTCGTGGACGAACCGTCGGCCGTCGGCGACGGCCGACGGCACCGCGTCGACCTCCGTCGCGGTGGCCGCGAGCGGGGCCTCGGGCAGCCGGGCCAGCAGCAGCGTGACGTCGTCCGCGTGTCCGTCGGCGTCCGGGCGCAGCGAGGCGAGCACCAGGTCGGCGGCCTCCTCAAGCCCGGCGGAGCGCGCGAAGGCGCCGCTCAACTCGGCGCTGAGGCATGCCAGTTGCTCGTCGATATCGGAACGCGGGGTCTCCACCAGCCCGTCGGTGTACAGCACCAGCGTGGAACCGGCCGCCACCGGCACACAGACCTGCTGGTGCGGCACGTCGCCGACGCCGAGCGGCACGCTGATCGGCGCGGGCAGCGGCCGCACCGGCGCCTCCGGTCCGGGGCCGACCAGCAGCACCGGCAGATGCCCCGCGGAGCACACCGTCACCTCGCCCGCGTCCGGGTCGACGACGAGGTAGCAGCACGTGACGAGCTGGTCGGGCAGGTCCTGGACGAAGGCGTCCAGCGCCTGGATCAACTGGCGTGGCGGGATGCCGGTCTTGGCCAGGGCCCGCGCGGCCGAGCGCAACTGCCCCATCACGGCTGCGGCTTCCAGCCCACGCCCCATCACGTCGCCGATGAGGACGCCGACCTGGCCGCCGCCCAGTGGGATCAGGTCGAACCAGTCGCCGCCCACCCCCGCGCCCTGCGTGGCGGGGAAGTAGCGGCTGGCCGTGCGCATGCCGGGCGGCTCGGCGGGGGAGCCCATGAGGCTGCGCTGAAGGGTGAGCGCGATGTGCTGCTGCTGCCGGTACAGCTCCGTCAGCTCCTCCTCGGCGCGCCGCAGGTCGGCGATGTCGCGGACGATGGAGCAGGCGCCGACGATGGCGCCGTCCCGCCCGCGGATCGGCCAGAGGGTGACGTCGACGTCGAGCATCCGCCCGGAGCTGGTGACCCGCAGCGTCTCGAAGTGCTCGATCCGCTCGCCCCGCGCCAGCCGGCCGAGCAGGGCGGTGATCTCCTCCTTGAGCTCCACCGGGGCGAGCATCGACACGTGCTGCCCGATCGCCTCGTCCGCCGCGTAGCCGTACAGCCGCTGCGCCGCCGCGTTCCAGTACGTGATCCGGCCGTCGAGTGTCTTGGCCAGGATCGCGTCCTGGGAGGACTCCACCAGCACGGCCAGTTCGTTGATGCGCTCCTCGGCCGCCTTGCGCTCGCTGACGTCGCGTACGGCCGCGGAGATGAGCAGGCCGTCGGCGGTCTGCAACGGGCTCAGGCTGATCTCGACGGGGAACTCGCGGCCGTCCTTGCGCAGCCCGTACAGATCGAGCCCGGCGCCCATGGGCCGCACCTGCTGATTGCCGGCGTAGCCGTGACGGTACGCCGGGTGGTGGCCGTGGAAGCGCCGGGGGACCAGCACCTCCACGGGGCGTCCCAGCAGCTCGTCGCGGGTGTGCCCGAACAGCGACTCCGTCTGGGCGTTGACCAGCCGTATGGTGCCGGTGTCGTCCACGATGACCATGGCGTCGGGAGCCGACTCCAGCAGGGCGCGGAACATCTCCTCGGCGGCGCTGTCGCCCTCGGCGGGGCGCACGGCCGCCCGCTGGTCCCCGGTCGTGTGCATCGTGCTCTCCCCTGTCCCTCGCGCGGTCCGTACAGGGCCGTTGCCGGGACGTTAGGGCCTGTCGGAGCGCGGCTGCCGGTGATGAGCCGAAAGCGGTCCTGTTCGCACGGAACTGCTCAATCGACGGTCTCCGATGTCGTTCCGGCAGCCGGTCGCCACCGGATGACCCGCCGCGCCCGAGCGCGCGGGCTGCTTCCGGACGACTCGTGGCCGGGGCCGTGTCGCACTCGCGCGCGGGACCGCCAGGGGCCGGGGGTGGACGAGGACATCCCCCGGGCCCCCCCACACCCCCGATCCTGGCCGTTCCGTGATCCGTGCTCAGGGAGGCGGGGCGGTCTGCTCCGCCTCCCCGAAGCGGGCCAGGGCCAGGGCGCCCGCGATGGAGAGGGCGAAACCGAGGACGGCCAGCGGAGCCCGGTCGTGGCGGGTGGTGTCGCCCAGCCAGACGACGCCGAAGACCGCCGGCCACAGCGACTCGGTGATGACCATGGCCGCCGTGGCAGCGGTCACCGAACCGGACTGCAGGGCGTCGACCAGGAGGACGAACCCCGTGACGCCGGCCACGGCCACCGCGTACGCAGCGGGGTCGGTCAGGAGTTCCTCCGCCCCGAAGCCCACGAGCATCCGCACGGCCACCGCCACCACGCCGAAGCTCAGCCCGGCGCCCGCGCCGAGGGCGGCCGCCCGGTTGCGGGGCGCGGCGCGTTCGGTGAACCGGCCGGCGGCGGCGAGCACCAGCGCCACGACGAGGACCGCGAACCGCAGCCGCTCGGTGCCCTCGCCGTGGCCGTCGCGTCCGGCAGAGACCGCGAGGACGACCAGGCCCAGGCACACGGCCGCCACGGCGGCCCACTCCTGGCGCCGCAACCGCACTCCCAGCAGGAGGGCCGCGACCACCGCCGTCACGGCAAGGGAGGACGCCAGCGCCGCCTCCACCACGAACAGCGGTACCGACCGCAGCGCCACCAACTCCGCCGCGAAGCCCGCCATGTCCATCGCGACACCGGCCACGAACGGCCATCGACGCAGCGCCGCCACGAGCGTGCGCGCGCCCGATCCCGCCGCGCCGGGCGTCGCGGCGACGGCCCGCCGCGCGCCCATGGCCTGGAGGACCGTCGCCGTTCCCATGAGCACGGCGGCACACAGCGCGAAGACGATTCCCGGTCCCATGCACGGACCGTAGCCGCCCGCCGGGCCCGCGCCGCGGGACCGCCACGCGTCAGCCGATGCCGGACTGCGCGCCGAACGCCAGCATCAGCGCGGCCACCCCGACCGTGAGCCAGGCGACGTAGTCACCGGGCAGTCCGGAGTGCAGCCGGCGCAGCGGCACGACGGCCCGGCGCGTGACCGCCGTCGCCACGGAACGGGCCCGACCGGGCAGTGCGCCCGTGAGACCCGGGCCCCACACGGCCGCCACGGCGACCGCGACGGCCAGCCCCGTGGAGAGCAGGCCGAGCAGCACCCCGGCCGTGTTCCAGTGGGCGGGCGGCGCCGGCACGGCGGGCACCGCGGCGGACGCGGGGCCGAACGCGGCGCTCAGATAGCCCGGGTGGTCGGTGAAGACCGCCGCGGCTGACGCCAGTGCGGCGCCCACGGACGGGACGGTGCCGACCGCGAGGCTGCCGAGCAGCAGCAGCGCGGGCACCGCGACCATGGCGGCCGGGAGCCGCCGCCGCGGGTCGTGGATCTCGGGCTCCTCGCCCTCGCCGCTCGTCTCCGGCTCCCACGGCCGGGGCCGCGGCCGCGGGCCGGCGCCGCGGAAGACGCGCAGCGCGGCCCGCAGGACGGCGCCGCCGGTCAGCGCGGATGCCGTCACGAAGACGGCCGGCAGCCAGCCCTGCCAGTGCCCGGCGGCCTCCTCGGCCAGTGCTTTGCCAAGACCCGTCCCGAACGGTGGCAGCCCCGCCAGCACCAGCGCGCCGAGGGCGTAGAGCGCCCCGGGCACGACGAGCCCGCGGGCCCGACCGTGCAGCCCGTACTCGTCGACGGAGCCGTAGCGGTCCAGCAGCACACCGGTCAGGCCGAACAGCGCGGCCTTGGCGCCCGCGTGTGCGGCGACGTACACGGCGGTACCGGCGGTGCCGAGCGGTGTCAGGGTGGCCAGGCCCACCAGGAACAGGCCGACGTGCGAGATCGTGGAGAACGCCAGCAGCCGTTTCAGGTGGCGTTGCTGCCAGCACATCACCGCGCCCAGCAGGGCGGTCAGCACGCCCGCCGCCGTGAGCGTGTCCCGCAGCGCGGGGTGCGGGATGCCGCCCGGACCGGCGAAGACCGCCCAGTAGACGCGGGCCACGCCGTACACGCCGAGCTCCACCATCACCCCGGACAGCAGCATGCACACCGGGGTCGGCGCGACCGCGTGCGCGTCCGGCAGCCACAGGTGGAAGGGGACCACGGCGGCCTTCACCAGCAGCCCGGTCATCACCAGGACGAAGCCGCACACCACGAGTGCGTCCGGACCGCCGTCCCGGGCCAGTTCGCGCGCGATGGCCGCGAAGCCCAGTTCGCCGGTGCGGGCGTAGAGCAGGGCGATGCCCATCAACGAGGCGTACGCGCCCAGCGAGTTGACCAGCCCGAAGGCCAGCGCACCCTGCAGCGGGCGGCCGTCCTCGATCCGGTGGCCGGTGAGCGAGTACGCGACCACGCCCATCAGCTCGAAGAAGACGAAGGCGTTGAAGAGGTCGCCGGTGAGCGCGAAGCCGCACATGCCCGCCTCGAAGAGCAGCAGCAGCGCGGGGAAGCTGCCCGCGTTGCCGCCGCCCGGCTCCTCGAAGTACCGCCAGGAGTAGGCGAGTACGGCCAGCACGAGTACGGCGACCAGCAGCGCCATGCCGCCGCCCACGCGGTCCGCCTCCAGCACGATGCCGACGCCGTGCCCGCCGGGACCCCCGGGCCGCCAGCCGCCCAGCCAGGTCACGGCCCGGCCGTCGCCGGTGCGTGCCCACAGCGTCGCCACGCACGCGACCTCGGCGGTCGCGCAGACCGTGGCCAGGACGTCGCAGCCCAGTCGCGGCAGCCGGCGGCCGGCGACGGCCAGCAGCACCGCCCCGAGCAGCGGGACGGCGACGGCCAGCGGCAGCAGGACGTGCGCCCCCGCGACGTCCGTGCCCGCGCCCACGCGCGCCTCAGCCCTTCAGCCCGGTCAGCGACTCGGGGTCGAGGGTCCCGTGCCGTTTGCGGAGCTGGATGACGAGGCTGAGCAGCAGGGCCGTCACGACGGCGCCCACCACGATGTCGGTGAGCGTCAGCGCCTGTACGACGGGGTCGACGACGGGTGCGCGGACGGGGACGTCGGAGAACACCGGCGCGGTCCCGCCGCGCCGGTAGCCGACGGCGAGCAGCAGCACATAGGTGCCGGACTGCGCGACGCTCAGGCAGCCGACGGCCTGGATGAGGTCGCGGCTGGTCACCAGGCCGTACACGCCGGCCAGGAAGACCCAGCCGGCCACGAGGTAGGGCAGCAGGCTCAATTCTCGGTCACCTCCACGGCCTGGTCGAGGAACGCGGCCAGCAGCACGACGACGCCCGAGCCGACCTCGATCCCCACGGCGGCGTTGATCAGCGGCACCAGGCCCCCGGAGGCCAGGTCACGGAAGGTGCCCAGGGGCAGCACGTTCTCCAGGTACGCGCCTGTCACGGCCAGGCCGACCAGGCCCAGGGCGGTGAAGGCGGCGGCCGCCAGCGCGTCCGTCACGTCGAGCACGGCCAGCGGACGGACCCGCCCCAGCACCCGGTAGTCGGCCGCCACGTAGGCGAGATGGAGTCCCGCCGCGAGGATCACGCCGCCCTGGAAGCCGCCGCCGGGGCTGAGCTGGCCGTGGGCGACGACGTACCAGCCCGTCAGCATCGTCAGCGGCAGCAGCAGTGCCCCGAACAGGCGTGTCGTCGGCAGGACGCGCCGCGCCGCGGGGGCCGCCTTGTGCTCGTCCCTGGCCGGCCGGAGCAGTACGGTCGCGCCGAGCACCGCGGCGAAGAGCACCGACTCCTCGCCGAGCGTGTCGAAGGCGCGCTGGTCGAAGTTGACCGACGAGATCACGTTGGCGGTGCGGTGCTCCAGTGCGGCGGCAACGGCGCGCGTCCCGTACGGGTGCGAGGCGCCGCCGAACGCGGGCAGTCGGATGCAGGCGAGGGCGAAGCCGGCGAAGACGACGGCCGCGGCCACCAGGAACAGGCGGACGCGGACGGTGCGGCTCACCGGCGCCGCCCCTTGGCCGTGTCCCGCTCCTCTCGGGCCGGCCGCCGCCGCACCCGGCGCACTGTCAGCAGGATCAGCAGCGGTGTCAGCGCCGAGCCCACGCCGAGCTGCGACAGGGCCACGTCAGGCGCCTGGAGGAGGGTGAACAGCAGCGCGAACTCCAGTCCGAGCATGGCCAGCACGACGCATTGCCGCACCGGATCGCGGGTCAGCACGGCGGCGGTCGCCGTGACCGCCACCAGCAGCAGCGCGATCGTGATCAGGGTGTCGCCGGCGGTCGTGCCCGTCATGTGCGCGGGTCCCTTCCCTCGTCTGTCCCGTCCAGCCCGTCCAGCCCCTCGAGCCGTGTCGTCAGTCGGCCGATCGCCATCGTGGTCACGGGTCCCGCGGCCGCCAGCAGGGCGCCGATCAGCAGCAGTTTCAGCGCCGCCCGGCCCGGTCCGGTCTCCACGGCGGCCGCGAGCGCGATCAGCGGGGCGCCCAGGGACGCCGCGGGCGACAGGGCGTGCAGGCGGGCATGGGGGCCGGGCAGCAGGATCAGCGCCACGGCGGAGAGCAGCAGCACCGCACTGCCGGCGGCCAGCAGCGCGAGCGCGACGTCATGACGGGCCGTCATGTCGCGGGCCCGCCGCCCTCGTGCGGCTCGCCCGCGAGGAAGCGGGTGAAGACCAGCGTCCCGACGGGGCCGAGCACCGCGAGCACCAGCGCCAGGTCGACGTAGGAGCCGCGTCCGAAGCCCTCGGCCAGCAGCAGGAACTCGACCGCGACCAGTGTCGTCGCCAGACTCACCCCGGCCAGCCCGGTGTGCGCGGCCCCGCGCAGCGCCAGCCAGGCGCACGGTCCCAGGCCCACCACCAGCAGCAGCCCGGCCGCGACGAGCCACGCGTTCACGCCCTCGCCTCCTCGACGGCCAGCGCATGCTCCAGACCTGACGTGGTGTCACCGAGGCGGTGCACCGTCAGCACCCGCTCGTCCCGCTCGCCGAAGGCCACGACGTACGCTCCCGGCGTCGACGACAGCACCGCTGCCGCCCACGCCGTCCCGACACCGTCCGGCAGCCGCACCTGCTCGAATCCGCCCCGCGCGCGCCGCGCGCCGAGGACCGCCCGCGCCAACTGCCATGTCTCCGCGAGCAGCGCGCCCGGCCACGCCAGCGCCGCCCGCACCACGTACCGGGCGCCTCCGGGCGCCGCGCCCGACGCCACGCGCACGGCGTCGGCCGCGATCGCCGCCGGCAGCGCCCCGGCCGCACCGACCACGACCTCCAGCACGGTCACCGGGCCGATCAGCACCACGTACACGGTCAGAAGCACCAGCAGCCACACCGCCATCCCGGCCGCCCTGCGCCCCATCGCTGCCTCCCCGTCCGACCGCACCGCCAGCCAGGTCTACCGGCCCGGCTGTTCCCCGCAGCGCCGCGCGCCGCCCGCGCGGGCGCTGCCACCCGTTCGCCGCACCGGGTTGGCTCGCGCCTACCCGGCCGCGGCCCGGTGATGCCGGCGCGTGCGCGCGGTGGCATCAGGCGTCGAGGTAGCGGTGGTCGGCGCCGGCCGGTCGGACGTGCACCTCGCCGGCGCGGATCTGCCACTCCTCCATGCCGGCGGTCTCATGGCTGACCAGGAACAGGCCGGTGACCTGGCACCCGTCCTCGTCGGGCGGGATCCGCGCGACGGCGCGCATCATCTCCAGGACGTCGTCGAGGGCGCTCGCGCGGACGTCGGCACCGTAGAAGGCGTAGGAGGTCCCGTTGTGGTGGACGGAGGGGAACCCCCAGCCGCCGATGTACGTGCGGTCCACCTCGGGTGACGCGATGATCCGCTTCAGCCCGGCGAGCTGTTCGGTGTCGCACGCGACGAATCCCCGCACGCTCACGTACACGCCCACGACAGCCCCCCTTGACGGCATGTCACGTTACGCGGCGCGACGCCGTCCGGCTTCCGCGTTTCGCGGGACGGTCCGGGTAGGGTCGGGCTCCCCGGGGCCGGGGGCCGGGGCCGGGGCCGGGGCGGCCGCAGGCCGGTGCCGCAGCCCGCGTGACGACCCGGACCTCGCCGCGCGGGGCCGGGGTGGAGGATGTCGAGGTATGAAGCTCACGATTCTCGGCGGCGGTGGGTTCCGCGTGCCGCTGGTGCACCGGGCCCTGCTGCGGGACCGCGCCGAGGGCCGGGTCACGCACGTCACCCTGCACGACCTCGACGCCGACCGCCTCGACGCCGTCGTGCGGGTGCTGCGCCAGATGTCCGAGGACGAGGCCCGCGGGGGCGACGCGCCCGTCCTCACCGTCACCACCGACCTGGACGAGGCCGTGACCGGGGCGGACTTCGTCTTCTCCGCCATCCGCGTCGGCGGACTCGCCGGCCGTGTCGTCGACGAGCGGGTCGCATTGGACGAAGGTGTGCTCGGCCAGGAGACCGTGGGTCCCGGCGGCATCGCCTACGGCCTGCGGACGATCCCCGTCGCGGTCGACATCGCCCGCCGCGTCGCGCGGCTCGCGCCCGAGGCCTGGGTCATCAACTTCACCAACCCCGCGGGCATGGTCACCGAGGCCATGTCCCACCACTTGGGCGACCGCGTCATCGGCATCTGCGACTCCCCGGTGGGCCTCGGCCGACGTGTCACGCACGCGCTCGGTGTCGATCCCGCGCGGGCCCGGCTGGAGTACGCCGGCCTGAACCACCTGGGGTGGCTGAGCGCCGTCCGTGTCGACGGCGTGGATGTGCTGCCCCGCCTGCTCGCCGACGACCGGGCGCTCGCCTCCTTCGAGGAGGGCAGGCTCTTCGGCGCCGACTGGCTGCGCACCCTCGGCGCGGTCCCCAACGAGTATCTGCACTACTACTACTTCGCGCGCGAGGCCGTCGCCGCCGCCAGAGCCGCGGAGCAGACCCGCGGCGCCTTCCTCCTCGACCAGCAGCGGAGCTTCTACGACCGGATGCGGGTGCCCGGCACCCCGCCCTTCGCGACCTGGGACGCGACGCGCCTGGAGCGCGAGACCACCTACGGGGCGGACGTCCGCGAGGCGGCGGGCGCGGGCGAACGGGACGCCGCCGACCTGGAGTCGGGCGGCTACGAGCGCGTGGCACTGGCCCTGATGCGGGCCATCGCTCGGGACGAGCGTACGTCGCTGATCCTCAACGTCCGCAACCGCGGTGTCCTGGAGGCCCTGGACGCCGACGCGGTCGTCGAGGTGCCCTGCTTCGTGGACGCCAACGGCGCCCGCCCGATCGCGGGCGACCCGCTGCCCGGCCACGCGGCCGCCCTGGTGACCGCCGTCAAGTCCGTGGAGCGGGACGTCATCCTGGCCGCGGGCACCGGTGACCGCGCCGCGGCACTGCGGGCCTTCGCCCTGCATCCGCTCGTCGACTCCGTCGCCGTCGCGCGGCGTCTGCTGCGGGGCTACCTCGACCAGGCGCCCGGGCTCGGATATCTGCGGGACTGACGGCACGTCGGGCGGTGCGCGGCGGGGCTGATGCCCGGTCACGGAGCGCGGGATTCCGTAATGGTGCAGACCATTGACCCCATTGGTCTAGTCCTCCTAGGGTGTCCCCGACTCTCGCGCGCCTCCACCCGTCTCCGACCCGAGGTAACCGCATGCCCAGACAGCAGGGATCACGCGTCCGCAGAACCCTCGTCGGCCTCGTCGCCGCAGGCACCGCGCTGCTCACGGCGGGCCTGGTCACCGGCCCGGCCGCGGCCCAGCCCGTGACCGCCGCCGGGGCATCCCACGGCTCCGCACACGCACAGGGACACGCACAGCGACACGGGCAGGGCCAGGGCCAGGGACACGGCCATCACGACAGCCACGCCCGGTCCAAGGTCGTCGGGTACTTCATCGACTGGGGCGTGTACGCCCGCAACTACCACGTCAAGGACGTCGCCACCTCCGGCTCCGCGGCCCGGCTGACGCACATCAACTACGCCTTCGGCAATGTGACGGACGGCAAGTGCGCCGTCGGCGACTCCTGGGCCGACTACGAGCAGCCGTACGACGCGGCGGGCAGTGTCGACGGCGTCGCCGACAGCACCGCCGACGGCACGCTGCACGGCAACTTCGGCCAGCTGCGGAAGCTGAAGAAGCAGTACCCGGACCTCAAGATCCTCTGGTCCTTCGGCGGCTACAGCTGGTCCGGCGGGTTCGCCCAGGCCGCCGCCGACCCCAAGGCCTTCGCCGACTCCTGCTACCGGCTCGTCGAGGACCCGCGCTGGGCCGACGTCTTCGACGGCATCGACATCGACTGGGAGTACCCGGGCGCCTGCGGCATGACCTGCGACACCAGCGCCCGTTCCGCGTACCCGGACCTGATGCGCGCGCTCCGCGACCGCTTCGGGCGCAAGAACCTGCTCACCGCCGCCGTCACCGCCGACGCCTCGCCGGGCGGCAAGCTCGAGACGGCCGACTACGGGCGCGCCGCGAAGTACGTCGACTGGTACAACCCGATGACCTACGACTACTTCGGCACCTGGTCGGCCACCGGCCCGACCGCCCCGCACTCCCCGCTCACCGCGTACCGGGGCATCCCCGAGAAGACCTTCAACGCCGAGGCGACCGTGCAGAAGCTCCGCAGGCTCGGCGTCCCGGCCCGCAAGCTGCTCCTCGGGGTGGGCTTCTACGGCCGCGGCTGGACCGGGGTGACGCAGTCGGCGCCCGGCGGCAGCGCCACCGGCCCGGCCCCCGGCACATGGGAGGCGGGCAGTGAGGACTACAAGGTGCTCAAGACCCGCTGCCCGGCCACCAGTACGGTCGCGGGCACCGCGTACGCCCGCTGCGGCGACGAGTGGTGGAGCTACGACACACCGCGCACCCTGCGGGGCAAGGCCGCCTGGGCCAAGGACCAGGGGCTCGGCGGTGCCTTCTTCTGGGAGCTGAGCGGGGACACCTCCGACGGCGAGCTGATCACGGCCCTGGGGCGCGGGCTGCGCTGACCGGCACTCCGTACCCCGCGCACACGCCGAGGGGCCCGGCCGCGATCGCGGCCGGGCCCCGCGGGCGTCACCTCAGCGGGATGCGCCGAAGTCCTGGGTCCAGTAGCTGCCCGGCTGCGCCAGGCCGACTCCTATTTCCTTGAAGGAGCAGTCCAGCATGTTCCGCCGGTGACCGGGGCTGTCCATCCAGCCCTTCATCACGGACGAGGGGGAGGAGTAGCCGTACGCCACGTTCTCGCCGTAGGACCGCCAGTTGTAGCCGGCGGCGCTGATGCGGTCCGAGGGGGTGGAGCCGTCCGAGCCCGTGTGCGACATGTTCTCGTGCTCGGCCATGTCCGCGCTGTGCTCCTGGGCGGCGTCGGTGAGTCTGCCGTTGAGCTTCACCGCGGAGCAGCCGGCCTTGGCGCGTTCCTGGTTCACCAGCTTCACCACCGTGGCGACGTTCCCGGTCAGGGCGCCGGACGGTGCCGTGCCGGGCGCCTGCGAGGGGGCGGAAGCCGGAGGTGCGGGAGCCTCGGGGGCGGAGGAGGGGGCGCCGGCCCCGCCGCCGTGCGACCACTGGCCGCCCCAGCGCGCGTCCTGCCAGTGCCCGTGGGACCACGCGCCGTGCCGCGCGTTCTGCTGAGGGCTGTCGATGGATGCCATGGCGACCGAGGGCACTCCCACGGCGGCGACGGCGAGAGCGGCGACGACGATCTTGCGATGGCGCGTCTTCCGGCGGTGGTTCGTCATTGCGTGACCTCACTCGGTGGTTCGGCGTCCGTATTCACATCCCGCCTGAGCTGCGATGACGCCGTGCGGGCTCGGCCATTGTGCGGACGGTCCCGAGAGCGGGGCAATGGAAGATCGTTACTACGCCGAGTCGTAGCGAAGACGATCCTTGCGCTGCGAAGCGAGGCATGCGTGTGCCCGTTCGGCGCCTTGTTGTGAAAATCTGACGTCCCTTCAGGATGCCGTCCGCGTCGGGCGGACGGCCGGAAGCGACACGCGGATCGCAGACGGTCCGTCCTCCTGTGCGTGAAATGTCCGGTGCGGTAGGGATGGCTCGCATATGCCGTTCGGGGCCGTCTACTATGCGGTGCCGTAATCGCCCCGTCCGGGGTGACGGAGTTCACAGGGGGCTCGGGAACAGGTCGGGCAGGGCGGCGTACGAGGGCCAACACGCGGCACAATCGCCCCATGCGACACATACGCGTGATCGGTATCGGCGCCGGCGACCCCGACCACCTCACCCTCCAGGCAGTCAAGGCGATCGCCGGGACCGACGTCTTCCTCGTCCTGGGCAAGACCGGCGAACGCCAGGAACTCGTCCGGCTGCGCCACCGCATGCTGGAGGAGCACGCCCGCCCGGGCCACCGCGTCGTGGAGGTTCCCGACGCCGAGCGCGACCGCACCGCCCCCGGCTACCCGGCGGCCGTCGAGGACTGGCGCCGCCGCCGGGCCGACGTGGTGGAGCACCTCCTCGCGGAGCGGGTCGGCCCGGAGGAGACCGCGGCCTTCCTCGTCTGGGGCGACCCCGGGCTGTACGACAGCGTCATCGCCGTCCTCGACGACGTCCGCGCCCGCACGGACGCGACCGCCTTCACCTACGAGGTGATCGCCGGCATCAGCAGCGTCTCCGTCCTGGCCGCCCGCCACCGCACGACGCTCACCCGCGTCGGCCGCCCCCTCCAGATCACCACCGGCCGCCGGCTCGCCGAGGGCGGCATCCCCGAGGGTGTCGACGACGTCGTCGTCATGCTCGACGGCGAAGCGGCCTTCGCCGGGATCGATCCCGAGGGTGTCGAGATCCACTACGGCGCCTACCTGGGCACCGACGACGAGATCCTCGTCTCCGGCCCGCTCGCGGAGACCGCCGGGCGCATCCGCGAGCTGCGGGCCGAGGCGCGGGCGCGCAAGGGCTGGATCATGGACACCTACCTGCTGCGCCGCTGACCCGCACCGCGGGTCCCAGGGGTCCCGGGGGAGTCGGCTCCTGTCTTGCCGGGAACGCGGCCGAGGGGCGGGGGAGTTCGGCTTCCGCGGGCGGGGCGGACGGACGTTGCCGCAGGTGATGGGCGCGTGGGTGTTGTCACACTCGCGGGTGCCGCCTTGAAGCGGCGCGTCCCCGGGACATAACCTTCCCTCCGCCTCTGGTGGGGGAAGCCGGTCGAATTCCGGCGCTGGCCCGCAACGGTGGGCCGCGCGGCATCCGTGATGCCGTCCGCGGCGAGCCCGATGACCCGTCGGCGGCGCTGGTTCTCATCCGTCGCGGTCACGGGACGAGGCCCCTGGGCACGGCCGCCCGCCTACCGCGCGGCCGCACTCGCGGGGTGCGTCCCGAAGGCCACCGTTCAGGAGGCTTCGTTGCGCATATCCGGCCGCACGGTCGCTCCCGCGCTCATCACCGCCGCCCTTGTCGCCCTGCCGGCGACGCCCGCAGCGGCCGCCCCGGCCGTGCCGTCGGATGCCGCGGCCGCGGCCGGATGGGCGGGCCGCCAGCTGAAGGACGGCGACCACGTCGAGGGCGACTTCGGCGCCGACCCCGGCCTCACGGCCGACGTCGTACTGGCCCTGTCGGCCACGCGTACGGGCAAGGGCGAGACCACCGCCGCGACCGACTGGCTGGCCGCGCACGCCGAGTCCTACCTCACCGGTGACACGCCCGGCGACATCTACGCGGGGTCGCTCGCGAAGCTCGCGCTGGTGGCCGAGGCGGGCCACCGCGACCCGGGAGCGTTCGCGGGCCGCGACCTGATCGCGCAGCTCAACTCCCGTATGCAGCCCAGCGGCCGCTTCACCGACCACGCCACCTTCGGCGGCACCGAGGTCAACGACTACTCCAACACGCTGACGCAGTCGCTGGCCCTGATCGCGCTGAAGCGGGACGGCGCCGCCGTGCCCGTCGAGGCCGTGGACTTCCTGCTCGCCAACCAGTGCGCCGACGGCGGCTTCCCGGTCTTCTTCCCGGACGCCGCCGCGGACTGCGCCTCCGACGCGGACGGCACCGGGATGGTCGTGCAGGCCCTGCTCGCCGCGGGCCACCAGGACGCTGCCGCGGGCAAGGCGCTGGACTGGCTGGTGAAGAAGCAGGGCAAGGACGGTGGATTCGCCGGCACGGGTCCGACCGCGGTCGTGAACGCCAACTCCACCGCCCTGGCGACCCAGGCCCTGCGGGCCGGCGGGCGCGGCGCGGCCGCCGGCAAGGGCGCGGACTGGCTGCGCGAACGTCAGGTCGGCTGCGGCGGCGCGGCCAAGGACCGCGGCGCGGTGGGCTACCAGGAGGCCAAGGCCGACGGCAGCGCGCTGCGCGCCACCGTGCAGGCGGTGACGGCACTGTCCGGGATCTCGTACGCGACCGTGGACGGCGCGGGCGCGACGGACGGACTGGCGACCCTGGACTGTTCGTCACCGAGCCCTACGGCCAGTGACTCCGCCACCGCCTCACCCACCGCCACCGGTGAGCCCACCGCGCCGGGCGGTTCCGCGACCCCCACCGGCACGGCGACCCCCTCCGCCTCCGCCTCCGCATCGGCCACGCCGAGCGCCACGGCGCAGGCCCCCGCCGGTTCGACGACCTCGGGCGGTACGGGAGGCACGCTGGCCAGCACCGGCACCTCCGTGCTGCCGCAGGCGGCGGGTTCGGCGGCACTCGTGGCAGCCGGCGCCGCGATCGTGGTCGCCGTGCGGCGGCGCCGCTCCGCGGGAACCCGGGCGTGATCCGGCAGGGCTCGGCGGCGCTGGCGGTCTGCGCCACCGCGGCCGCGGCGCTGCTGTGGCCCGCCGCCGCCCCGGCCGGTGCGGCAGGCGGCTGCTCCGGCGTGCTGGTCGTCGTGGAGGACCGTGGGGTCCCGGACGCCCCGTACCCGAGCCGGACCGGATGCGCGCCGTCACCGCAGAGCGGCATCCAGGCACTGCAACAGGCTGGCTTCTCGGTGCGGCTGGGCTCCGGTCCCTACGGCGGCGGCTTCGTCTGCGCGCTGGACGGCGCACCCGGCACGGGATGCGCGGCGGTGGACAAGGACACGTACTGGTCGTACTGGTACATGCTCCCCGGGACCAGCGACTGGGTGTACGGCGCGGCCGGACCGGCCGGCCGCACCCCGGTCAAGGGCGGCATCGACGCGTGGGTGTGGCAGGACTCCGGTGCCAACGAACCTCCGTCGCCGCGCAGCGCGGTCACGCCGACGCCGAAGCCGACGCCCCGTCCGGCTCATACCACCGCGAAGCCCGGCGGAGGTACGTCGGGCAGCGGGACTGGCGAATCGTCAGGTAACGGCGCGGGCGGATCCGGCAACGGCGGGTCCGGCGGCGCTGCCTCGCACCCGGCCGTGAGCGCGCGTGCGAGTGGCAAGGGCGCGACGCCCCGTCCCTCCGCGAGCCGGAGCGCCGCAGCCTCCCAGAGCCCCGACCCGAGCCCGTCCGCCGGCTCCCGCACCGGACCGGCCGGCACCACGAGCACTCCCGGCGCGGCCGCGACCGTACGCGGGGTGCCGTCGGCCGGCGCCGCCTCCGGCGAACAGCGCTGGAACGGCTGGCCGCTGGTGGCCGGCACCCTCGCGGTCGCGGCCCTGGCCGGCGCCGCCGTCGTCCGGGCCCGCCGGCGCGACCGCAGGACCCCGGAGGTGTCGGGCTGATGCCGCGCCCCGGCGCGCGGCTGCTGCTGCCCCGCCAACTCCATCCGTTCGCCTGGTGGGCCTGGGCCCTCGGGCTCGCCACCGCCGCGAGCCGCACCACCAACATCCTGCTGCTGGCCCTCCTGGGCGCCGCGGCCGGCTATGTGGTGGCCGCCCGCCGCACCCGCGCGCCCTGGGCGGCCGCCTACGGCGTCTTCCTGAAACTGGCCGTCGCGGTGGTGCTGCTGCGGCTGGTGCTCCAGTCCCTGCTCGTCGGCTACGGCGGCACCACCGTGCTGCTCGACCTGCCCGCGATACCGCTGCCGTCGTGGATGAGCGGCGTCAGGCTCGGCGGCCCGGTGACCGCGGAAGCGGTGTACTCGGCGTTGTGCGACGGCGTACGCCTGGGCGTCATGCTGCTGTGCTTCGGCGCCGCCAACGCGCTGGCCAGTCCCGCCCGGCTGCTGCGGGCGCTGCCGCGCGCACTGCACGAACTCGGCGTCGCCGTCACCGTGGCGCTCAGCGCGGCGCCGCAACTGGTCGCCGCGGTCGGCCGGGTACGCCGTGCCCGGCGGCTGCGGGCGCTGCCGGTCCGCGGACTGCGCGGCACGCTCTCCATCGCCGCCCCCGTGCTCGAAGAGGCCCTGGACCGCGCGCTCGCCACCGCCGCCGCCCTCGACGCGCGCGGGTACGGGCGGCGTGCGGCCGTGCCGGCCGGGCGGCGCGCCGCCGTCCACGCGCTGCTGCTGGGCGGCCTGGCCTCCGTCGTCGTCGGTGTCTACGGCCTCCTGGACTCCTCGACCACCGTCCCCGTCGGCCCGCTGGGTGCGGTGACCACGGGCCACGCCGGTCCTGTCCTGCTGGCCATCGGGCTGCTCGGCTGCGTCACCGGAATGCGCCTGGGCGGCGCCGCCGTCCAGCGCACCCGCTACCGCCCCGATCCGTGGGCGCTTCCCGAAGGGGCGACCGTCGCGAGCGGCGCCCTCGCCGCGCTCTGCTTCGTCCTCACCTCACCCGCGACCGCGCTCGCCCCGGACCCGTGGTCCCTCCAGCCGCCGGGCCTGCCGCTGCTCGCGGCCGCCGGAGTGCTCTGCGCCCTGCTGCCCGCCCACCTCACCCCGCCACCGCCGGGCGACCACGACCGGGCCCCCGCCTCCCGCGGACCGGGGCGGCCCACCGACCAGCCGAGGAAACATCCGTGAACGCCGTCCACTGGGAGCAGGTCTCCTTCCGCTATCCGCGCGCGACCGCGCCGGTGCTCGCCGGGGTCGACCTGGCCGTGCCCGACGGGGAACTCGTGCTGGTCGTGGGTGCCACGGGCAGCGGCAAGTCCACGCTTCTGCGCACCGTCAACGGGGCCGTCCCGCACGCGACCGGAGGCACGCTGTACGGCACCGTGACCACCGCGGGCCGGGACACCGCCGCGCACGCCCCGCGCGACCTCGCGGACGCCGTCGGCGTGGTGCCGCAGCGCCCGGCGGACGCCTTCGTGGCCGACACCGTCGAGGAGGAGATCGCCTACGGACTCGAGTGCCTGGCGCTGCGGCCCGAGGCGATGCGCCGCCGGGTGGAGGAGACCCTCGACCTGCTGGGGCTGGCCGACCTGCGGTCCCGGTCCCTCCAGGCACTCTCGGCCGGCCAGCAGCAACGGGTCGCGCTGGCCGCCGCGTTCGCGGCGCAGCCCGGACTGCTGGTGCTGGACGAGCCGACCAGCGCCCTCGACCCGCCGGCCGCCGAGGAAGTGCTCGCGGCCCTGACCCGGCTCGTGCACGACCTCGGCACGACGGTGCTGCTCGCCGAGCACCGGCTGGAGCGGGTGGCGCAGTACGCGGACGCCGCCCTGCTGGTGCCCGGCGGCGGCGAACCCGTGCGCTACGGCGCGACGGCCGACGTCCTGGCCGACGCGCCGGTGGCACCGCCGGTCGTGGAACTGTCCCGGCTGCTGGGCTGGCGGCCCGTGGCGCTGAGCGTGCGCGACGCCCGCCGCAGGGCAGCCGGCCATCCGCTGCTCGGAGCGGCGCCGGTGGCGCGTGACACGCCGGCGCAGGGCGAGGCGGTCGCCTCACTGCGCGGGCTGGTGGCGCACCACGGACCGGTGCCCGCGCTGCGCGGGGTCGACCTCACGCTCCACGAGGGACGGGTCACCGCGCTCATGGGCCGCAACGGCGCCGGCAAGTCGACCCTTCTGGCGTGCCTGGCAGGACTGCACCGCCCCACCGCCGGCGAGGTGCGCGTGGCCGGTGAGAACCCCCTCAAGCTGAAGCGCCGTCAGATCGCGGCGGCCGTCGGCATGGTGCCCTCGGACCCCGGTGACCTGCTGCTCGCCGACCGGGTCGACCGCGAGTGCGCGGGCGCCGACCGCGAGGCCGGAGCCGCGCCCGGGACCACGGCCGCGCTGCTGGAACGACTGGTTCCGGGGATCGATCCGCAGGCCCACCCGCGCGCCCTCTCCAGCGGCCAGCGGCTCGCCCTGGCCCTGGCCGTGCTCCTCGCCCGCCGCCCGAAACTGCTGCTGCTGGACGAGCCGACGCGCGGCCTGGACTATCCCGCCAAGGCCCGCGCCACCGAGATCCTGCGGCAACTGGCCGCCGAGGGGCACGCGGTGCTGCTGGTCACCCACGACGTGGAACTCGCCGCCGCGGCGGCCGACCGCGTCGCGGTCCTCGCCGACGGCGAGATCGTCGCCGACGAGGACGCCGTCGCGGCACTGGCCGCCTCACCCGCGTTCGCCCCGCAGACCGCCAAGGTCCTCGCACCGGCGCCGCTGCTCACCGTCGACGAGGCCCGCGTCGCGCTCCAGGCGCTCGGCACGGCGCAGGGGACCCCGGCATGAGCGGCGCACCAACGCCCGCCGACGACGGGCACGTTCTGCACCTGGCCGCCCGCACCCCGGGCCTTCCGCGCATCGGCCCGCGCTCCGCGGTCGCCCTCGTCCTGGTCTCGCTCGTCGGCCTCGCCGGCTTCGGCTGGCCCTTCCTCGCCGACGCGTCCTCCCCGGTGGCCCACGGCCAGGACGCCCCCTGGGTGTTCGCCGCGCTCACCCTGCTGATCCTCGGCGTGGTCGTCAGCGCCCTGCTGGACGGCACCGCCGACGCGAAGTCCGTGGCGCTGCTGGGCGTGCTGTCCGCGGTGGGCGCCGCGCTGCGCCCGCTCGGCGCGGGCACCGCGGGCCTGGAGCCGATGTTCGTCGTCTTCCTGCTGGGCGGCCGGGTGATGGGCCCCGCCTTCGGCTTCGCCCTCGGCAGCACGGCCATGTTCGCCTCGGCCCTGCTCACC
Source organism: Streptomyces sp. RLA123 (assembly GCF_056270165.1). NCBI lineage: Bacteria > Bacillati > Actinomycetota > Actinomycetes > Kitasatosporales > Streptomycetaceae > Streptomyces > Streptomyces sp. RLA123. The sequence goes on from NZ_JBWDOR010000003.1 coordinate 6,821,987, forward strand.
GCGGGCATCGGGCCCTGGCTGCCGTTCCAGATGCTCGCCGCCTCCTGGGTGGGCCTGGGCGCCGGGCTGCTCCCGCGCCGGGTCGCCGGCCGCCCGGAGATCGCCCTGCTGGTCTGCTACGCGATGGTCGCGGGCCTCCTCTACGGGGTCGTGATGAACCTGTGGTTCTGGCCGGCCGGACTCGTCGACCCGGCCGCCGCGACCGCGTACGACCCGCACGCCGGCGCACTGGACAACCTGCGCCGCTACGCGGGCTTCTACCTCACCACCTCGCTCGGCTGGGACCTGCCGCGCGGAGTCCTCAACGCCCTGCTGGTGCTGCTGGCCGGGCCCCGACTGCTGGCCGCACTGCGCTCCGCGACGGATCGCGCCGCGTTCGGCGCGCCCATCCGTGTGCTGCGGCCCCGGGAGGACCAGAGCCCCGCCGCCCGGACGGACGGCGAGGCCCAGGACCACACCTGACGGTCCGTCAGCGTGTCACGTCCACGAAGACCGGGTTGGCGTGGCACCCCGTGTCGACCCGCGGGTCGCCGTCGCCGGGTGTGTGCGCCGGCGGGCCGTGCGGGCCGACCGAACGAGCGCCCGATGGATGCGGGATGGCGTCGCACGCCCCGCGGAACGCCTGCCCGGAGCGGTCGTGGTGGTGTCCGGCCGCGCCGTGATGGCACCACGATGGCGCCATTAGGTGTGCCAGGGGGCTCGGATTCCTGCGTGGCACCGCATTGGTGCACCGTGATGTCAGGCTGTTTACGCAGGTCAGCGCCGTAGGTGTACGCGGCGCCCGCGGTCGTGCCGCCTCTGGCCTTGCGTGTGGCGCCACGATGGTGCCATTATGGCGTCATGGACCTCACGCCCTATGTCGACAACCTCCGCCGTGAACTCGCGGTGGCCGCCGAAGCCGGTGGTGAAGAAGCCCGCGAGCTGGCCGAGCGGCTCACCGCTCCCCTGGAGTCGGCGACCCGGCTGACCATGCTCAATGTGCTCTCCGCCGCGATGGACGAGATCACCCGCGAGCTCGCCCCCGGCTCGGTCGACGTGCGGCTGCGCGGGCTCGACCCCGACTTCGTGGTGACGCTGCCGCCGCGCGACGAGGCCTTCGAGGACAGGAGCGGGCCTGCCGAGCCGCTCATGGCGCCGCCCCCGGCACCGGGTGACGCCGACGAGGGCGCGACGGCCCGCGTCAATCTGCGTCTGCCGGCACACCTGAAGCTGCGCGCCGAGGAGGCCGCGAGCCGCGAGGGCCTGTCGGTCAACGCGTGGCTGGTCCGCGCGGTGTCGGCCGCGGTCGACGGCGGCACGCGGCCGCGTCCGGCGGAGAAGACCCGGACCGTCGGTCAGAGCTTCACGGGCTGGGTGCGCTAGCCGCGCCGCGCCCGCACCGCTTCACGTACACACCCCCTCCCACCGGCGGGGATGACCCGAGGACTCAAGAGGACGGTACAGCCATGCCTTCTTTCGACACTCCCGAACCGATTTCGGTCAGCGCCCACGTCGGCGCCGGCTCCATCCTGTTCACCGCGGGCGACCGCCCGGACACCGTGGTCGAGGTGCGGCCCCTCAACCCCGAGCGGGACAAGGACGTGCGGGCCGCCGAGCAGACCGAGGTCACGTACGCGGGCGGCGTCCTGACCGTGCGGACGAAGGAGCGCCGCCTCATCGGGCCCAGCGGCGCCGTCGACGTGACGGTCGACCTCCCCGCGGGTTCGCGCGTCGACATCACCGGACTGTGGACCCAGGTGCTCGGCGAGGGCCGGCTCGGCGAGGTCCGGGTGAAGTCCTCGTCCGGTGACGTCCGCCTCGACACGACCGGACCGCTCCAGCTGACCGCCTCCCACGGCTCGATCACCGTCGACCGGATCGAGGGCGCGGCCGAGATCACCACCAGCTCCGGCAGCCTGCGCGTCGGCACCGTCGACGGGTCCGCCGTTCTGAAGAACTCGCACGGCACCACGACCGTCGGCACCGTGACCGGTGATCTGCGGGTGAGCGGCGCCAACGGCAACATCGACATCACGCGCGCCGAGGGCTCGGTCACCGCCACCACCGCCCACGGCACCCTGCGCGTCGCCGAGGTCGCCCGCGGAACGGTCCAGTTGGAGACCTCCTACGGCGCCATCGAGGTCGGTATCCGCAAGGGCACCGCCGCCTGGCTCGACGCCGGCTCCGAGCGCGGGCGGGTGCGCAACACGCTCGCCGACGCCGAACCCCCGCAGCAGACCGAGGACACCGTCGAGGTCCGCGCCAGGACCCGCTGGGGCAACATCGACGTGCGCCGCGCCCAGGTCTGATCGCCCAACCCGCCCGGCTCCCCCCGTCAGTTCACCCTTCGAATGGGAGGGCTCCATGCCTTCATCTGTCATGCCCACGTCTAAAAATGAGGATCTGCGGCCGCCCGCCGCCGTCTCGGTCGTCGGTCTGCGCAAGTCCTACGGCGACAAGACCGTCCTGGACGGCATCGATCTGCGGATCCCTGCCGGGTCCGTGTTCGCGCTGCTCGGCCCGAACGGCGCCGGCAAGACGACCACCGTGCAGATCCTCTCCACCCTCATCTCCGCCGACGGCGGGCAGGCCCGGGTCGCGGGCCACGACCTGGCCGGCGACCCGCAGGGCGTGCGCGCCGCGATCGGTGTCACCGGGCAGTTCTCCGCCGTCGACGGCCTGATCACCGGCGAGGAGAACATGCTGCTCATGGCCGACCTGCACCACCTGCCGAAGCAGGAGGGCCGCCGCACCGCCGCCGAACTGCTGGAGCGCTTCGACCTCACCGAGGCGGCGAAGCGGCCGGCCTCCACCTACTCCGGCGGCATGAAGCGCCGCCTCGACCTCGCCATGACTTTGGTCGGCGACCCCCGGATCATCTTCCTCGACGAGCCGACCACCGGCCTGGATCCCCGCTCCCGGCACAACATGTGGCAGATCATCCGCGAACTGGTCACCGGCGGCGTCACCGTCCTCCTGACCACCCAGTACCTCGAGGAGGCCGACGAACTCGCCGACCGCATCGCCGTTCTGCACAACGGCAAGATCGCCGCCGAGGGCACCGCCGAAGAACTCAAGCGCCTCATCCCCGGCGGACACGTCCGGCTCCGCTTCACCGACCCCGCCGCCTACTTCGGCGCCGCCTCCGCACTGGGCGGGGCCACCCGGGACGACGAAGCCCTCACGCTCCAGATCCCCAGCGACGGCAGCCAGCGCGCCCTGCGCACCCTCCTCGACGAACTCGACACGGCCGGCGTCGAAGCCGACGAACTGACCGTGCACACCCCCGACCTCGACGACGTGTTCTTCGCCCTCACCGACACCGCCGGCATCCCCGGCCAGCCCAAGGAGACCGTCCGATGAGTTCCCCGTCCCTCGCCGTCCGCGACTCCACCACGATGCTGCGCCGCAACCTCCTGCACGCCCGGCGCTACCCGTCCCTCACCCTGAACCTGCTGCTCACACCGATCGTCCTGCTGCTGCTCTTCGTCTACATCTTCGGCGACGTGATGAGCGCGGGCATCGGCGACGGCGGAGCCGACCGCTCCGAGTACATCGCCTACCTCGTGCCGGGCATCTTGATGATGACCATCGGCGGCACCGTCGTCGGGACCGCGGTGTCGGTCTCCAACGACATGACCGAGGGGATCATCGCCCGCTTCCGCACGATGGCGATCCACCGCGGCTCCGTCCTCATCGGGCACGTCGTCGGCAGCGTCCTGCAGTCGATCGCCAGCGTGGTCCTCGTCGGCGCCGTCGCCGTCGCGATCGGCTTCCGCTCCACCGACGCCACGGCCCTGGAATGGCTGGCCGCACTGGGGCTCATGGCGCTGGTCGCGCTGGCCCTCACCTGGATCGCGGTCGGGATGGGCATGGTCAGCCCCAACGCCGAGGCCGCCAGCAACAACGCGCTGCCGCTGATCGTCCTGCCCCTGATCTCCAGCGCCTTCGTCCCGATCGACGCGATGCCGGGCTGGTTCCAGCCGATCGCCCAGTACCAGCCGTTCACGCCGGCCATCGAGACCCTGCGCGGCCTGCTGCTCGGCACGGAGATCGGCAACAACGGGTGGCTCGCGGTCGGCTGGTGTGTCGCCCTGGCCGTGCTGGGCTACTTCTGGTCGAAGTCGGTCTTCGACCGCGACTAGGACGGCCTTTCCCCCGCCTTCCCGCCCGGGTGCCCTGTGGAGTCAGGGCACCCGGGCGCGCGTCGCGGGTAGGCCCGGTACGGGGCCTCCGGGGCTGCACGTCCTGGACTGGACATTCACGTGCGTCTCCCGTGCTTTCGCCTGGCTCCGGCCGGGGGTGCCGCCAACTCCCCGCCCCCTCCGTGGTCTCCGCGGTCTGATCCCCGATGGGGGTAGAAACGGCACCGTGCTCGGGGCCGCCCGTTGGCGCAGCGCCGATCGGACCGCGCCCACTGCGCGGCCGACGACCGCAGCCCGTACAGCGGGGCCGCCCCCTGCAGCGTCGCAGGGATCGACTCCGGTGCGGCCGGCAAGGTCGACCACCGCCGTCACACCGCACGCGCCGGTCAACGTCCCCTTCGCTGCTGGGCGCCGACGATGGCACGAGCCATGACCGCCCTCCACGCCCCACCGGCCGTCCCGGCGCCGCACACACAGCGGGAGAGGACGCCGGGCAACCCTTTCGGCCCACGATCGCCACTGCGGGGCCGCGTCCAGGCAACCGCGGCCGCCCCGGACCGGCTCCACACCCCCTACCGGGGATCAGGCGCGACAACTTGCTTAGGGGGCTGTGGTGTTGGGTGTGTCCCCGGCCGGAGGCTGGGGGAGGGTGGGCGTTCTGGACACTGGAGCATATGTGGGTGCATGACCCGGGGTGATCAACGCAGACGCCTGAGTCACCTCAATGTGCTGTCCAGAATGCATAGCCCCGGAGGCCCAGACCCCGACACCCACGGAAACGGGCGCCGGGGTCACTGACTTCACAGGGCTGGGGGCACCCTCGGCCGAAGGTTGGGGGGGGAAAGACGGGCCGCGGCGCAAGCTCAGACCGCTGGGGCCGTCCGCCCCCACGGCAACCGCCGGACCGCATCCCGCAAGCGGGGCCGCACGGCCACCAGCACCGCGGCGCCGCCCGCCCACAGGGCGAGCGTGGCGAGCGGGGTGAGCGCGTGCGCCCCGTCGAAGTACGTGAGGTCGGTGACCGCCCGTACCGCGGCGCCCGGGGGCAGGACCGCCGAGATGGCCCGTCCCGCACCGGGCAGCAGGTCGGCGCCGATCGTCGCGCCGCTGGTGGAGTTGCCGATGGTGAGCAGCAGGAGCGTAGCGACCGGCACGCCCAGCGGCCCGAGGTACGTGCCCAGCAGCTTCGTGGTGAACGCCGCGGCCGCCGACAGCAGGGCCAGGGTGAAGGCCAGCGGCAGGAAGGGCGCGGGGACGGCGCCCAGGACGGGGCCGGCGATGAAGGCGGCTAGCAGGCCCGAGACGGCGGAGAAGCCGGCGATGAGGGTCAGCCGGTGCCGCAGGTGCAGGAGCTGGCCGAGCCCCAGCGCGTTCTGGGCGAGGACGAAGCCCGCGAGCGACACGCCGAAGGACACGTAGAAGCCCGCGAGGCCGCGCGCGTCGTACGCGTTGAGCGGCACGGCGTCGTGCACGGCGACGTCCCTTCCGGCCCCGTGGCCGTAGGCCGAGACCAGGTTCTTCACCGAGGTCGTGGTCGACAGGCCGTTCGCGCCGGCGACGTCGAGCCGCAGGTCGTCGCCGTGATGGGTGGCGCTGAGCGCCGCGACGACGTCGTGCCGCTCCAGCGCCAGGCGGGCGTCGCCCGACGAGGCGGCCGGGCGGACGTCGACCGCGTCGCCGAGTGCCTGCTGCAGCTGGTGGGGCAACTGGGAGCCGGCGACCGAGATGGGCAACCGGTGCGGCTGGGGGTCGCGCTGCACTCCGATGTAACAGCTGATGAAGGCCGCGACGATGACGAGGCCGATCAGGGCGGGCTGCAGCCACGCCCTGACCGGAACGGCGCTCCTGCGGTGCGCGGCCTCGTGAGGGGTGGGGTGCACGAATGGTCTCCAGGTTCCGGGGCGGTGAGGTCGTGGACCGGCGGCGCTGCCGGGATTGGACGAGACGGCCTAATGTGACCGGTCGTCTTGGACAGGATAAGCGCATGTCCTCCCTGAACATTCCCGGACCCGGACCTGAGACGACCGGTCATACTGAGCGCGTGACGACCAAAGAGCGGATCGCCGAGGCCGGGCTCAGGCTGTTCCACGAGCGCGGCTACAACGGCACCAGCGTGCAGGACATCGTGGCCGAGGCCGGAGTGCCCAAGGGGTCCTTCTACAACCACTTCAGCAGCAAGGAGACGCTCGGCCTCGATGCCGTCGCGCGCTTCTCCGGTTCCCTGGACCTGGAGACTTTGGCCGGTCCAGCCGGTCCAGCCGGTCCGGTCAAGGTCTCGCCGATCGCCCGGATCGAGGGCAACCTGCGCCACCGCGTGGCGCTGGCGGCGCGCAACGACTTCGCGCGCGGCTGCCTGCTCGCCAATCTGGCCGCCGAGATCCCGGCGCACAGCCCCGCTCTGAGCGAGGCGGTGCGCGCGCAGCTTCAGTCCTGGCAGACGGCGCTCGCCCGGACGCTGCGGGAGGCGCAGGAAGCGGGGGAGGTCGGCCGGACGGTGTCGGCCGAAGCGCTGGCGGACTACCTGGTGAGCGGCTTCGAGGGGGCGATGTCCCGGGCCAGACTCGTCCGCGACCGGCAGCCGCTCGACGGCTTCCTCGACGTGACCTTCGCCACCGTGCTCGCCCGCCCCGCCGGCTGAGAGCCCGGCGCGCGGTCAGCGGCCGCGGGTCTCGCGCCTGCGGGTGAGGGCGTACAGGGCCGTGCCGGTCGCCACGGAGATGCTCGCCGCCGCGGCCATCATCGCGACGGGGCGGGAGTTCGCGGAGGGGGCGAACCGGGGACCGGCCGCGCGGGCCGCCTCGAGGATCAGGTCGGTCACGGCCCGGGGCGCGGTGACGTGAACGGCGTGCGGCGCGTCCACCTCGACGACGTGGGCGCCGGCCCGGAGGGCCATGAAGCGCTCGTTGGCGGCGCCGATGGCCTGGTCGGCGCCGGCGACCAGGTACCAGGACGGGATGGTGCGCCATGCCGCGACCCGGGCCGCCTCGGTCACGATCCCCGTGGCGGCGGGGCGCTGTGCCGCCGCGAGCGAGGCCGCGGTGGCGGCCGGGACACGGTCGCTCAGCATGATCTCGTTGTACCGCTCGGGCCTGAGCCACAGTTCGAGGCCGCCGGCACCGTCGTCCCCGCCGGGCACCGCGACCGTGCGCAGCGCGGCGGGCAGCAGCGCGGATGCGTCCGCGAGATGGCTGCCGGGGTACTTCGCGATGAGCCGGCGGGTGTTCTCCCCCGCGTCCGGCGCGAAGGCCGCTATGTAGACCAGCGACTTCACGTTCGGGTTGCCCGCCGCGGCGTTGGTGATCACCGCGCCGCCGTAGGAGTGACCGACCAGCACGATGGGGCCCTTGATCGTCTTGAGGACCGCCGTCAGGTACGCGGTGTCCGCGCTCAGCCCGCGCAGCGGGTTCGAGGGTGCCAGGACCGTGTAGCCGTTCTTCTGCAGTCCGCGGATGACCGGGAGCCAGCCCGACGCGTCCGACCACGCCCCGTGCACCAGCACGATCGTCGGTCTGGTGCCGCGCCCGCCGCCGCTCCCGCCCGCGGGGGAGGCCGCCACCGGGCAGGAGACCGCGAGGGCGGCCACCGGCACGAGCAGGGCCAGGCAGCGTGCGCGGCGGGATATCGCGATCGGATTCGCAGGCATCGTCACTCTCTTCGCCTCGGGGCGCCTAGAGGCAGGCAGGACGGTTGGTGAAGAGTCTGCGCGGAGGGCGGTCACGGGGCGCGACCGATGCGGCCGTCGGAGTGATCCGCGGGGGTGGCGGACCGGCTGGACGGTGCCCGCGCGACTGTCGGGAGTCCGTGCCGGGGCGGCGCCTGAGGGCGAGGGCGGACGGTCCAGCTCACCGCGGCTTCCGTCCGGGCCGGAATGGAACGGTCCGTTCGGGTGTTTGCTGGGCGAAGCCCGGGGTGCGACGAGGTTCTCGCCGGCGCATGGGCGAACGATGGCCGGAGCGTCGCCGCGTGGTCAACTGCACGAGAACGTCAGGAAATCCGATGTTCGCCGTTAATTAATGTGCGCTCCGTAGATTTGGCGGATGTACAGGAAATCGTATGAGCGCCCCGCGCGCGTTGCGGAGGCCCGACGGTGAGCACCCAGACCGCCGAAGCCGCGGGTCAAGTGACCCGGCGCCCAGCACAGGAGTCCGGTTCCGCCCCGTTGATCTCCTATGTCCTGCCGGTCTACAACGAGGAAGAGGGCATCCGGACCTTCCACAAAGAGCTCGTCTCCGCACTCGACGGGCGTGGGGAGTTCCGATACGAACTCATCTACGTCAACGACGGCTCCTCCGACGCCTCGGCGGAGATCCTGCGTGATCTGGCCAAGAACGACGAGCGGGTGCGGGTGGTGGACTTCGCCCGTAACTTCGGGCACCAGATCGCCGTCACCGCCGGCGTCGACGAGGCGGGCGGCGATGCCGTCATCATCATGGACACCGATCTGCAGGACCCGCCCAAGGTCAGCCTGGAGCTGATCGACGCGTGGCGCGACGGATCCGAGATCGTCCATGCGCGGCGCCGGACACGGCAGGACACCTTCTTCAAGCGCACTACCGCGCACGCCTACTACCGCGTGCTGCGCAGCTGCGCAGAGGTGGACATTCCGCTGGACACCGGGGACTTTCGGCTGCTCGACCGCCGCGCCGCCGACGAGCTGCGGCGTTTCCGCGAGCGCAGCCGCTTCGTGCGGGGCATCGTCGCCTCGATGGGCTTCCGGCAGACCGAGGTCTACTTCGACCGCGACGAGCGGTTCGCGGGCGAGACCAAGTACCCGCTGCGAAAGATGGCGCGCCTGGCCACCGACGGCGTGACGAGCTTCTCGACCGTGCCGCTGCGGCTGATCACCCGGCTCGGCTTCTTCGTACTGGCGATGTCGATGGTGGGCATCCTCTACGCCGTCGGCATGAGAATCTTCCGTCCCGACATCACGGTGTCCGGCTGGACGATGATCATGGTCGTCATCCTCTTCCTCGGCGGCACGCAGATGCTCGCCATCGGGGTGCTCGGCAGCTACATAGGGCGTATATACAGCGAGGCACAGGGCAGGCCCCTGTACATCGTCCGCGAGGTCATCCGCCATGACGGCAACTGAGACGAGCAGTGCCGCAGGGGCCACCGCCGCGGACGGTCGCGCCGACCGGCGTGCGGACCTGCGGCAGCTCATCCGCTACGGGCTGGTCGGCGGCAGCGGTGTCGTGCTCGACATCGTGGTGTTCATGCTGCTGTACAACGTGCTCGGCCTCAACGAGCAGGTGGCCAACGTCATCAGTACCAGCCTCGGCATCACGAACAATTTCGTCCTGAACGCGCTGTTCACCTTCGACAAGCGCGACCGGCTGCTCGTGCGCTTCCTGCGCTTCTACGCGGTCGGTCTGACGGGCATCGTCCTGACCTACGTGCTGTTCCGGATCTTCTCCGACGGGCTGGGTGTCGACCCGAACCTCGTCAAGGCGGGCTCGCTGCCGCTGGTGCTGGCCATGCAGTTCGTGCTCAACAGAAAGTGGAGTTTCGCGTGAATCTCGGCATCATCGGCGCCGGTGCCACCGGTCTGACCGCGGCCTACGACGCGGTCAAGGCGGGCCACCAGGTGACCGTCCTGGAGGCCGCGGACGAACTGGGCGGGCTGGCGGCGTCCATACCGGTCGGCGGAACACCGCTCGAGCGTTACTACCACCACATCTTCCGCAGCGACCGGGAGATGATCACCCTCATCGAGGAGCTCGGTCTCGGCAGCGAGCTGCGCTTCCACAAGCCCACCACCGGCGTGCTCCGGGACGGGCAGTTGCACCCCTTCAGCACCCCGCTGGAGATGCTGCGCTTCCCGTCCTTCTCACTGCTGGACGGTGTGCGCTTCGGAGCCTCTTCCGCTGCGCTGAAGATCGTGCGCAACGGCGAGCGGTTCAACGACCGCACCGCGCTCTCCTGGCTGCGCCGATGGGCCGGCCGCGGCGCCACCGAGTCGGTCTGGGAGCCGCTGCTGCGCGGCAAGTTCGGCGACCGCGCCGACGAGGTGTCGATGGCCTGGCTGTGGGCGCGCGTGCATTGCCGGACCTTCGAGCTCGGCTACATGCACGGTGGGTTCGAGCGCGTCTACGTGGCACTGCGCGACGCGGTCAGCGCTCGCGGCGGCAAGGTCGAGTTCGGCAAGCAGGTGGAGACCATCCGCCAGCCCGAGGGCGCCGAGCAGGTCACCGTGACCACGGGCGACGGGGCGCGGTACGACTTCGACCAGCTGATCGTGACCACCCCGCAACCGGTCTTCGCCAAGGCCGCGGACGTCCCCGCGGACGCCGCGGTGTGGCGCAACCAGTACCTCGGTGCCACCTGTTTCGTCCTCGAACTCGACCGCAGCGCCATCCCCTACTACTGGCTCAACATCAACGACCCGGACTTCCCGTTCCTGGCCGTCGTCGAGCACACGCAGATGGTCGACCGGGCGGAGTACGGCGGCCGGCACGTTCTGTACGTCGGGAACTACGTGCCGCGCGACGACTGGCGTTTCACCACCGCACCGGCCGAGCTGCTGGACCGGTACATCCCGTACCTGCAGCGGCTCAACCCGGACTTCGACCGCACCTGGATCCAGGAGTGGCACTTCTCCCGTGCCCCCTTCGCCCAGCCCGTGGTCACGCCCGAATACCGTGCCGGCATCCCGGACCACCGCACCCACATGAGCCGGGTCACCCTGGCCACCATGGCGCAGATCTACCCCCACGACCGCGGTCAGAACTACGCCGTCGCCCTCGCCCGCAAGGTCACCCGCCTCATCGGCGCGAGCTGACCGCACGCGATCGCGGCAGAGCGACGGGCCCCGCGGGACAGATGTCCCGCGGGGCCCCCGGCTCTGCGATCAGCAGCCGTCCGGCCGTTCATCGGCCACACGCTCCTGGCCTGTGATCGATCACGGTATGGCCCGTGCCTCACGACCGACGCCATGTCGTGCCTGCGGTCCGGGCGCCGCCGGCGAGCCCGACAAGGCGCGGAGAGGTGCGGCTCGACCCGGATCGGTTGATCGAGCTGATGGCCCGCTCGGCGGCGTCGCGCTTCGTGTACCGGTCCTCGGCCGAAGCCCGGCAGCCCCTCCGCCACGTGATCCCTTGCGCGAGCCGGCCGGCCGTCGACCTTCCACGTGTTCGTGTGCCGGAGTTCGCGACGTCTCAGGTGCTCGCGGCAGGGACCTGTGCGGCAGGCCCTGGCTGCCGCGACGCATCTTCTCCCGCACCCGCGCGCACCGGGGCCGGTCAGCCCGCTGTCCCGGCGTGACGATCAGGGACAACGGGCGACCGAGGCCGGCCGTGCTCAGAGCGATTCCTAACGGCGGCGGCAGACCACGGGCAGGGTCGGGTCGCCGCCGTTCAGCGGCGGACAGTCGTACACGTCCTTGATGCGGGCGGTGAGCGCGGCGTCCACGCGGTTGAGGACGAACCACGACCGTTGCAGTACGGCGTACGGCGCCGGGTGCTCGGTGATGCAGGCCTCGTTCTCGGCGTAGGACGGCAGCTGGTTCACCTCCGGCGCGAACTTGGTGCGCTGCAGGACGGTCGCGATCGGGTAGCGGCAATTCACAGGGTGCCCTACGTAGTAGGCGACATCGCCGAATGCCAGGTACAGGACGGGAGCACCGGGCGGAATCTCCCGGTTCACCACGGCCGCCCCGGCGGCGACGGCGGCACTGCGCCGGTGCTCGTCGGCGTTCGTGATCAGGACCTTGCCGTGGCCCATCTGGCGGGGCGTCTGCGGCCACACCGGTGCCGTCAGGCAGGCCACCCCGGTGACGGCGGTGAGCGCCACCGCGACGGCGGCGGGCCACCGGTGACGGGAAGCCCGCAGCTGCTCGCCGGAGGCGCGCCGCGTTCGCACCGTCAACAGGTCCGCGAGTCCCGCGAGCAACGCCAGCACGACGCCGGACCAGGCAGTCCCAACGTTCAGCAGCACACCCGGGGCGTCCACGATGAAGGGTGCTCCCGCGGCGTACAGCGCGGTGAGCGCGGTGAGGAACACCGGCGGCCGTCCGTGAGCGCCGTACCAGGTGGCGATGGCGACGGCCCACAGGCCCGCGGCGGCTACCGGGAGCGCGGCGCTGTGGTACAGGAACCAGTTGCCCTGCACCGCCACGGCCGCCATGCAGACCAGGACGAACGCGGCCGCCAGCAGCGTCAGTTCCAGTCGGCGCAGACGCCCGTCGACCCGCGACAGGAACAGCAGCAGAGCGGCGGGTGCCAGCGCGACCAGCGGGCTGAGGTACATGCGGTCGGCCAGATAGGTCAGCGACCGGTCGAGCACGAAGCCCAGGTGCAGGTTGTCGGAGGTCACCGCGTTCGCGTTGAGCTTGGGCATGTCCCGCGCCCACTGCCACTCGTGGGACCCGGACAGCGTCGACAGCCCGAACAGAGCCGCCGCTGCGACCCCCGTGGCGATGGCGAGCAGCACCGCACGCAGCCGGTCGGCGGCGAAGAGCACGATCAGCGCCATCGCGGCCGTGGCCGCGGTGGAGTACTTCATCATGATCGCCACGCCGAGAGGCAATGCAGCCGTCAGCGCGCCGACCCACCGGCTTTCGAAAGCGAACGCCACGGCGACCGCGACCACGGCGAAAAGCGCTGCGGCCCATTCGGGCTCCAGGAACTCGACTCCCGGGGCGAAGGCCAGCGCCATCGCGACCACCGCCGCCGTCAGCGTGGCGTCACGCAGTGGCATCCGCCGCGCCAGCGCCGCGCGCAGCCCCAGACCCGTCGCGACGCACAGCAGCACGGCGGCGAACCGGATCACCGACTCACGGGTGTCCGTGGACCCCCACGAGACGGAGTCCAGTGCGGCAATGAACCAGCGGTAGAACAAGGGGCGGTGAGTGAATGTCTCGGAGGGCGAGAAGCCGGCGGCCCGCGCACTTCGCAGGCAGGCCAGCACGTATTTGCTGTCACCGTTCAGCCCTGCCGTGGCCACGGAGTAGCACAGGAGCGCACACGCCGCGAGCGCTCCGCCCCAGAGCGCCGGCCGCAGGCCGCGGCGCCGTGTCGGCAGTGGCAGCAGCTTGCTGAGAGTGAGATAGCCCGAATCATTCACGCGGTTGAACATACCAGCCGTGTAATACGACGATATCGCCAGGGAATTGCGTCACCGGGACGACTTCGCGATGTATCCGAATGTTCATTTTTGGCATGCAACCAGAAATGTCGAATCGTGCTCCGCCGGATCCTCCCGCGCCCACAGGCCCCCCGCCGGCAGTCCCCGGCGGGTCCGACGCGACCGCGGTCACCGCCGATTAATGCGTGGAACCGGCGTCCAGGCGGCTCCTACAGTGGCCGGGCACCAAAGGATCACGGGGGAGTACCGCCATCATGCGTACGCACTATCCGCGCACCCCGCATCTGCCCTGGTCGCCCGGGGCCGCGTCGGACGACGTACGCGCCCGGGACCTGGACGGGCTGCGCGGGCGCGAGGTCGTCGTCACCGAGAAGCTCGACGGCGAGAACACCACGCTCTGCGCCGACGGCCTGCACGCACGGTCGCCGGACTCGGCACACCACCCCTCACGGGCCTGGGTGAAGGCCCTCCAGGGCCGGATCGGGCCCGCCATTCCGGCCGGCCGGCGGGTGTGCGGGGAGAACCTGTTCGCCCGGCACTCGATCGCGTACGACGCCCTGGACAGCTGGTTCTACGGATTCTCCGTCTGGGACGGCGACCACTGCCTGGACTGGAACGCCACGACGCGCTTCCTGCGGCGCGTCGGCGTCCCCGTGCCGCCCGTGCTGTGGCGCGGCACCTTCGACGAGCGGGCGCTGCGGGCGCTGCGCGTGGACACCACCCGCCAGGAGGGATGGGTCGTCCGCACCGCCGAGGGCTTCGACCGCGAGGAGTTCGGGCGGCGCGTGGCCAAATGGGTGCGCCCGGACCACGTGCGGACCGACACGCACTGGATGCACGCCGCCGTCGTGGAGAACGGTCTCGGCCCGGCCGCCGCGCTGTGGGCGGTCCGTTCGGGCGCGGCCCCCGATCCTGCGGCCCTGGAAGCGGCGCTCGCCCTGCCCGGGCAGGGCGCGCACGCGGCCGGCGCCGCGGCGGACGCGGCCGCCCGGCTCGACGTACTGGGACGGACCGGGGACGCCCGGCTCGCGGGCGTGCTCGCCGCCCTGCTGCACGGCGAGCGCCGCGCACCGCTCGCGCCCCGGCTCGCGGGACCGCTGGGAATGGCCACGGCCCGGCGGGTCGCCGACCTGGTCGGGCTGCACTCCGCGCTCCACCTGCCGTACCCGGACCAGGACCGCCGCGCAGGGCTCGGCCGTCTCTCCCTCGCCGCCGACCTGGGCGTCCTGCACGCGGTCGCGGGCGCGGTCGCGACCGGTGGCGCGGCCCGCGAACAGGCCGAGTGGTCGGCGCTGCACGCGGACGAGGCGGGACTGCTGGCCGAGGAGCCGTTCGAGCCGCTGCGCGGCGGGCTGCGCGACGCTCTCGCCGGCCTGGGCGACGACGCCGCCGACCGCTGCTGGACCGAGGCCCGCCATGCGTACGCCGGCGGGCGCCTCGGCTCCGCCGAGGAGGCCGTCGCGGCGACCTGGCGGCACCGCTCGGGCGACTTCCCCCGGCTGATCCACCTCGTGGGCCCGGCGGGCAGCGGCAAGAGCACCTTCGCCACCGGCCTGGACGGCGCCGACGCCCGGGTCTCCCTGGACGAACTGCGGGGCTCCCGCGGATCCCGGGCCGACCAGCGGGCCAACCAGGAGGTGCTGCGCGAGGGCCTTCGACGGCTGGACGGCGCCCTGACCGGACGTGCGACGGTGGTGTGGGACGCCACGTCCCTCAACCCGCACCAGCGGTCCCTGGTGCAGACGGTGGCCCGCCGCCGCGACGCCCTCGTCACCCATGTGGTCGCGCTGGTCGGGGAGGACGAGCTGACGCGCCGCAACGCGGTCCGCGACCACCCGGTCCCGGACGCCGTGCGCACCGCGCAGGCCCGCCGCTTCGACCCGCCGTACCCGGGCCACGCGCACCGCACCTGGTACCTGGGCGCGGGCGGCACGGTCGAGGACACCGACGGCACGCTCGGTACCCCGACCGCCGGACAGGAGGCGTGAGATGCGCACCAGCGAGGAGATCTACCACCGGGTCCGCTGGGACGCCCGCTTCGACCCGGCCCGCTTCGTGCTCGGCGTCCTCCAGCGCGGCGCGGCCCCCGAGCGCGTCCCGCTGCCGGCCTTCGTGCCCGGAGGGGAGATCCCCTGGCACCGCGTGCTGTTCGTCGAGGCCGACGGCGAGCTCGTCTGGGACCGTGCCACCGGCGTCGACCGCATCGACGCCACCGACGCGGGCAGGGTTCGCGAACCCCGGCTGCTGCGCGCCCCGTTCTTCACCGCCCGGACCCCGCACAGCTGGGATCCGGCGGCCGGCTGGCGCCCCGGCGGCACGGCGCCCGGCGCGACGGCCTGCGGCGGCGAGGTGCGGGTCCTGACCTGGAACACCCTGTGGGACCGCTACGACGGGCACCTCATCGACACTGCCCGCCGCCGCCCCCTGCTGCTGCGTGCGCTGGAGCGGTCGGGCGCCGACGTCATCGCGCTCCAGGAGACCGAACCGCGCCTGCTCGCGATGATCTCCGCGGAGCCGTGGGTGCGCGAGCACTACGTCCTGTGCACCGCGCCGGACGGCACCGGGACGCGCGAGGTGGCTGAGCACGGGCTGCTGCTGCTCAGCCGGCTGCCCGTGCGCGAGTCCGCGGTGCACGCCCTCGGTCCGCACAAGGCCGTCGCCGCGATCACCGTGGAGACCGCCCAGGGCCCGCTCGTCGTCGCCGCCACCCATCTGACCAGCAATCACTCCGAGGACGGCGCGGCCCGGCGCGAGGCGGAACTGGCCCGGCTGGCCGAGGGACTGGCCGGTGTCGACGCCCCCGGCCTGGTCGTGCTCGGCGACTTCAACGACGGCGGCGACGCGCCGGCCCGCGCCCTCGGGCTCCGCGACGCCTGGACCGACGTCCACGGCGCCGCCGACGCGACCCCCACCTTCGACCCCGTGGCGAACCCGCTCGCCGCCGTGTCCTCGCTCACCGGCCGCGCCTCCCGCCTGGACCGCGTACTGCTGCGCGACGCCGGAGGACTCCGTGCCACCGCCGCCCGGCTGCGGGGTGAAACCCCCGCCCCCGACGGGCTGTTCGCGTCCGACCACTACGGGGTGGAGGCCGTGCTGACCCCGGCGGGCGCCGCGGGCGCGGAGACCCTGGACGTGGCGCCCACCGCCCGCACCGCCGTGGCCTGGCTCCCGCCCGGGGAACCGCTCCCCGCGCTCCAGGAGGTCCGCCGGGAGCACGACCCGCAGGTCCACCACCGGCCCCCGCACGTCAACCTGCTCTTCGGCTTCGTCCCCGAGCACGCCTTCGAGCGCGCCGCGCCCCTGCTCGCCGCCGCGGCGGCGGCCACGCCGGGGTTCACGGCGCGGCTGGACGGGATCCACACCTTCGGCCACCGCGAGGACGCCACCGTCCGGCTCGACCCGGCCGGTGCCGGCGCGGCTCCCTGGGCTGCCCTCCACCACGCCCTCGCCGAACGGTTCCCGCGCTGCCGGGGCCGCGCCGAGGGCTGCACCCCGCACCTCACCCTGGGCCGGACCCCCGATCCGCTGCCCGTCGCGGCCGCCACGGCGGCCCGCCTCGGCCCGATGACGGCCCGCGTCGGGACGATCGTCCTGCTGTCGCGGCGCGGCGACGAGCCGATGCGTCCGCGCGCCGAGGTCACCCTCGGCACGGGCACATTGCGCTGGCTGGACGACGAGCCCCCGCCGGACGGCAGCCACACACCGGCCGCCGGGGACGCCGAAGCGAACCGTGTGCTGCGGCAGTTGACGGTGGCGCTCCGGCCCGGAGCGGTGCACCTGGCCGGGTCCCGCCGTATGGGGTGCCATCTGCCCGGCGCCGATCTCGACGTGGTGGCCGCGCTGCCCGGCACGGTCCGCATGGAGGACGTGGCGGCCCGCGTGGCGGCCGCCGTGCCCGACGCCGTACGGCTGCGCCAGGTCACCGGGGTCCGGATGCCGGGACTGCGCTTCACCGTGGGCGGCCTGGACGTCGACCTGGTGGTCGTGGCCACCGGCCCGCTCGCCCCCGGCGAGGCGGTGGACCGCCGCATGGAACTCGGCGGGGCCGCCGCCGTCGCGCTGAGCGCGGTCAGCGACGCGGACGCCGTGCTCGCGCTGGCCGGCGGCGCGCACGACCGGTTCACCGCGCTGGCCCGCCGGGTGAAGGCCTGGGCCCGGGCACGCGGGCTGGACGCGGCACCCTTCGGCGGACTGCCCGGCCTGGCATGGGCGGTGCTGGCGGCCCGCACGGTGGGCGAGCACCCGGGCATGCCCGCGTCCGGTCTGGCACGGGAGTTCTTCGCGACCTGGGCCGCGTGGGACTGGCGCACTCCGGTCGGCGGCGGGGCACTGTCCGCCCCGGCCGTGTCCGTCGCCACCCCGAGCGCCCCCGTCCGCCTGTGCACCGAGCAGGCCGGCCCCGGCTTCCGCGACCTGCTGACCCAGGAGCTCTACCGTGCCTGGGAGTTGCTGGACGACGGCGCCGACGCGGCCGCGCTGCTCGCGCCCCCGCCACTGCACCGGCGGCACGCCGCGTGGGCCGTCGCCACGGTGCGACCCGCCCCGGGCGAGGACCTCGACCGGTCGGTGGGCCGTTTCCGCGGCCGCGTGCGCGCCCTGCTGACCGCGCTGGAGGACGCGGGCGCCGTGGACGTCCACGCGTGGCCGCGCCCCTTCATGGCGGACCATGAGCAGGCGCGGTGGGCCATCGGCCTCGGCCGCACCCCGCCCGACGCCGGCGCGCTCGACCGCATCGCCGGGCGCTGGCTCCGCGTCGTCCCCGGTGTGACGCTCACCCACGTCGACGGCGGTGCCGTGCCCACGCTGCGCTGAGGGGGCGGCCGGAACGCGGCCGCCCCCTCGTTCCGGTGCGTGGGCTACTTGCCGGCCCCGCCCTCGCCCGAGCCGTGCAGGGCGTCGCGCAGTGCGGCGGTCGCCTCCGCGACGGCCGCCTTGTTGGACGCGGTGTCCTTCAGGGCGTTGAGCATCATGAAGTCGTGGGTGATCTTCTCGTAGTGCGACAGGGTCACCGGGACCCCGGCGCCGCGCAGCTTCTGCGCGTAGGCGGTGGCCTCGGAGAAGAGCACGTCGGAGTCCGTGATCACCAACGCCGGGGGCAGGCCGCGCAATTGCGCGGTGGTGGCGCGCAGCGGTGCCGCAAGCGGGTTCGCCCGGTCGTTGACGTGGGGGGCGTACGCGTCCCAGAACCACTGCATGGCGGGCCGGGTGAGCCAGCAGTTCTCCGCGAAGCGGTGGTAGGACGGCGTGTCGAAGTCGGCGTCGGTCACCGGGTAGAGCATGACCTGCTGGCGGAAGTGCGGGCCGCCGCGCTGCTTGGCCATCATGGTGACGGCGGCGGTCATGTCACCGCCCACCGAGTCGCCGGCGACGGCGAGGCGGGAGGAGTCCACGCCGATCTCGGCGCCGTTGGCCGCGACCCACTTGGCCACGGCGTACGCCTGCTCGATGGGAACGGGGAACTGGGCCTCGGGGGACGGGGTGTAGTCGACGAACACCACGGCGGCCTTCGCCCCGTCGGCGATTTCGCGGATCAGGCGCTCGTGGGTCTTGAAGTTGCCCAGCACCCAGCCGCCGCCGTGGATGTAGACGATGCCGGGCAGCGCGCCCTCGGCCCCCTCGGGCCGCACGACGTGGATGGAGACCGGCCCGGTCGGACCGCCCGGCACGTCCCTCCGGGTGACCGTGGCGGGCAGCATGTCCACCGGCCCGGCCTGGAGCTTGTTCAGCACCTCGCGGGCGTCGCTGTACGACATCTTGTACAACGGCGGGCCGCCGGCCGCCGCGAGCCCGTCGAGGAAGTCCTGGTCGATCTTCTCGAGCTTCACCGGTGGATCGCCGCAGGGCCCGTACTTCGCGGGCGCCCCGTCGGCCACCGCCACCCTCGTGGCCGCCGCGTCGCGGACGTCGGCGGAGCGGCCGGCCCGGCCCGCGCAGCCGCCGCTGAGCGCGGTGGCCACCACGAGCGCGGCGGCCAGGGCCCAGCGGCTCCGACGCGCCGTGGACGGGTCTCGAGGACAGGTCATGTCGGTCTCCCGGTTGTGGTCGCGTCCCCCAGGTCAGCCTGCGGAGGCCCGCTGTGGCGGACAACCGGGGATAGGCCGCCTGAGTGGCGCGCCCGCCGGACGATCCGGGAGGCCGTCAGCGCGCCCCGTCGGCGTCGGCGTCGGTGTCGGTGTCCGCGGGCGGGGGCAGACGCAGCCCGGCCAGATCCGGGGGGACGGGGGAGTCGGGCCGGATCAGGGGCGCCGCCATGCCGTCGGCGACCGCGGCGGGCGCGTCACTGAGCCGGAAGCGGTCGCGGACCCGGCGGTAGAAGTCGGTGGGGCCGAGCCGGATCAGCCGCAGCCGGTGCCGGCCGCGGTAGACGGCGACCCAGTCGCCGGGGTCCAGGACACCGCGCAACTGGCCGTCGATGCTGACCGCGACGCGCCCCGAATGGGGAAGCACCCGGATGGCGACGGGCTCGTCCGGTGCCGCCACCATCGTGCGGTCGAAGGCCATGTGGGGCGCCACCGGCGTGAAGACCACGGCGTCCATGTGCGGGGAGACGACGGGCCCCCCGGCGGCGAAGCTGTACGCGGTGGATCCGGTGGGCGTCGCCGCGATGATCGCGTCCGCGGAGTACGAGGCGAACAACCGCCCGGCCAGGTACACCGCCACGCTCGCCTGCCGGTCGCGGGCGAGCTTCTCGAAGACGATGTCATTGACCGCGTTGACGTTCATGGGCACGCCCCACCCGACGTCCACGGGGTCGCCCGGCCGCACGCTCGGCGCGGGGAGCGCCGGCCCGCGGCCGTACCGCAGCAGCGACTCGATGCCCTCGGGGACCTCCAGCGGGCGTGACGCGCGGAGCGTGAGCGTCATCCGGTCCTCGACGCCGGCCCGGTCCTCGCTGACCGCGTCCAGCGCCTTGGTGACATCCTCCACGCAGACCTCGGTGAGGAAGCCGACCCGGCCCAGGTCCACGCCGAGCACGGGCGCGCCGCAGGCCGCCGCGACCCGGGCGCCGCGCAGGAAGGTGCCGTCGCCGCCGAGCGTGACGATGAGGTCCGGATAGCCCGCCGACTCCGCTTCCGCCCGGCCGCTGTGGCGCGGAAGGTCCTGCCGCCAGATGTCGATCTCGACGGCGGGGATGTCGCGCTCCGCACACCAGCGGTGCACTGTGGCGGCCGCGTCGACGGCCTCCGGACGCCCCTCGTGGACGATCATGCCGACCCGGCTCACCGGCATTCCGCGCTCCTTCGGCTGGCTCGGATCTCTCTCGACTGTCCGTGCACCGGTACCAGCATGGCGACTCCCGGTCCGATCGGCAGCGGGAACCCCGGCGACCCGTCAGGCGTGACCGCGCCCCTCGTGGCGGCCGGGGCGCGGCGGGCTACACCGTGATGCTGCGCCAGGAGACCGGCACCCCGTCCCCGTCCGTCCAGCCCAGCACCAGGCGCCGGTACTCGGTGTGCGTCAGCATCTGCGTGCGCGTCCAGGCCGAGCCGCACTGCGCGCCGATCTGCTGCCCCGGAGCCAGCGTCGTCTCCCGGGTTCCGGACGGGGCGTCGTCGGCCTGGAGGAACACACATCCCGGCTCGTCCGTCGTCTTCGTGACCAGGGCGTCCACGTCCCAGCCGGTCCCCTGCGGGCGGACCGTGATCGTGGCGAACCCGACCCGGTCCGGCTCGGTCAGCTCCAGGCGCGCGGTGCCCCCGCCGCCCGACCGCGGCTGCCATCCGTCGGCGGCCCCGGCGGCCGGCGCCAGCGCCAGCAGCACCGACGACACGACCGACACGACAGTCCCAGCGACCCGGCTTCTGCGCACAGCGGCCCTCCACGGCGTTCGTCCGGCCGCCGGGCGGCGGCCCCCCTCATCCAAACCCGCGCGGCGCCCGGGTCCGGGGGCGCGGCACGCGGACCGGCCGGTGCGATCACCCGTCCGGCATAAGGTGTGATCATGAGCGGAGAGACGGATCTGCGGACACTGCTGAGCGGCATGCGCCCCGAGGCCGGCCGGGAACGGTATGTCTTCACCACCCTCCCCGTCGGCAGCGCCGTGCCGGACGGCCTGGCGCCGGTCGTCACCGTCGCCGAGGAGGAGGGCACGACCCTCGTACTGCCGCAGGAGCAGGCGGACGCGGCGGGCCTGGGCCACGACTACGTGGCGGGCCGGATCACCCTGCGCGTGCACTCCGCCCTGGCGGCCGTCGGCCTGACGGCGGCCGTCGCCCGGGAGCTCGCCGACGCGGGCATGAGCTGCAACGTCGTCGCGGGCTTCCACCACGACCACCTCTTCGTGCCCTACGAGCGGCTGGACGAGGCGGTCGCGTTGCTGGCGGACCTGGCGCGGCGCTCCGGCTGATCACTCCTCGGCGTCCGGCGGCAGCAGCGTGCCGAGCGGACCGAGGTCCAGGTTCAGGTCGCGCATGGTCAGGCCGTACTCGGCGCACAGACCGGTCATGCGGTCGTGGAGGATCATCAACGTGGCGCCGAGGCGCTCCTCCTCGTCCTCGGTGAGGTCGCCCGCGTCGACCCGGCGCAGCGCCTGGCGCTCCATGAGCTGGCGCAGCAGCTCGACGAGGGTGAGCACGAGACGTACCAGGTCCCGTTCGACGGTGTCGGGGTCGGCGCGCACCCGCCGGGCGGGGCGCGGCGGCGTGCCCGGCGCGGGCGGCGGGGGAGTGTCCTCCGGCAGCGCGGGCAGCAGACGGAAGGCCCGGGCCGCCGCGTCGGCGACCTCGCCGAGCCGGTCGGAGGGCCCGGCGCTCACGGCCGCTCCGCGGAAGGCGGCGGCGCTGCGGTGTCCCACGGGGACGGGTTCTGGGCGCTGATGGAGACGACCAGCGCGCGCAGCGAGACCCGCACCAGGTCGATGTCGGCGATGGACAGCACCACGTCCCCGGTGAGCACGACGCCCCCGCTCAGCAGGCGGTCCAGCAGGTCGATCAGCGCCACCTGCCGCTGCGGCAGCGGGTCGCCGCCCCGCGCGGGAACGCTCATGACGGCGCGCCCTCGGGAACGGCGGCGAAGGAGTACGGGGCCCAGGGCCCGGTCACCTCGACCCGCACCCCCGACAGCCCGGCGGCGGCGTCCTGGACGCGGACGCGGAAGGTCTCCGCATGTTCGCGGGCGACCAGATAGGCGTCGTTGACGACGTTCTCCCCGGCGTCACCGGCGAGTTCGCCCTGCTGGACGCGGTGCCGCGCGTGATCGACGGCGAGTTCGCGACCGATCGCCGCCACGCGCTCCGCAGCCCCGCGGGCGTCGTGGTGGGCGTCCTCGCGCGAGTGCCGCTGCACCCCGCGGGCCCGCAGATAGGCGCGTCCGGGGCTCAGGTCCTGCGCGGAAGGGGCGGCGGGTGCCTCGCGCGGGGCGTCCTCGACGTAGATCTTGACGCCCCACTCCAGGTGCCCGTCGAGCCGGTCCAGGCACGCCGTGAACATCGCGCGCCCGTTCCCCAGCATGTCCCGGACGCGGGCGTCGTCGAGGTACACCGTGGCCAGCCGCAGGGGGAGCACGGTCGCCTTCGCGGACAGCTCCTCGATCACGGTGTGGTGGGCGCGGGCGACGACCTCCAGCCACCCCAGGTCCTCCAAGTGCCGCCGCAGCGCGGCCTCCTGGAAGTCGGCTGCGGGCACCGCGCTGACCGCCGCGGCCAGTCCGGCGCCGGGCGGCCCGGACACCAGGCGCACCGGGGCACCGGCCACCCCGGTCAGGTCCGCCGGCAGACCGACCGGTGGCGCGGCGCCGCCCCCGTGAAGGACGGCGTACGCATAGGTCACACGGTCGGGCCCTGCGTCACTCATCGTCCGGCTCTCTCCTGCGGCGGGCGGCCGGCGGCCGCGCGGCCGCCCGGCGCGGGCGAGGGGCGGGCTTCCGTGCGTGTGCCGCGGGCGCGGCGGGAAGTTCCCGCTCCTCCCGAAGCGCCTCGATCTCCGCGCGAAGGCGCTTGTTCTCGTCCGCGAGCGCACGATCCCCGCCCGCACGGGAGGACAGCGAAGGATCGTGCTCCCACCAGTCGATCCCCATCTCCTTGGCCTTGTCTACCGAGGCGACGATCAACCGGAGCTTGATGGTGAGCAGTTCGATGTCCAGTAGGTTGATCTTGATGTCCCCCGCAATGACGATGCCTTTGTCGAGGACGCGTTCCAGGATGTCGGCGAGGTTCGCAGAGGAGCCGCCGCCCTGGCCGTAGGGGGAGTAGGGCGACTGTCCCCGGGTGGGGTACGAGCTGAGTTTGTCGGCGGGGTCCGTCACGCGGTCACCTCTGATTCCCGCTCAGCTGCCGGTGCTCCGGCGGTGTTCGGTGATCTCCTCGAGGCGGTCGAGCAGTTTGTCCTCGCGCTCCTCGAAGGTCTCCTCGTCGATCCGTCCGGCGAGCAGCTCCCTCTCCAGCGCGGCGAGTTCCTGTTCCACCGGCCCGGGGTCGTAGTACTTCTCCTCGGCCTCGTCCTTGACGCGTTCCACGACCCAGATCACGCCGCGCACGGGCGCCAAGGGCAAGGTGAGGAGTCCGGTGACGAGTCCCACGGCACTCCCCTCTCATACGGATTCTCATACGAAGCTGTACGGCGGCAGCGGTCCGCGTAGGCGGAAGTCGCACTCGTCGCCGAGCTGATTGGCGAGGCTGAGCTGGGTGGCGAGGAACATCTCCTCCTGGCCTTCCTCCACCAGGAAGGACACGCTGAGGAAGTCCTGCCCGGTGGGCGGCGTGGAGTCGTCCTCCCTGGCGAACGGGCGCAGTGCCTCGACGATGCCCGCGCCGAGCGCGCGCTGGCGCGCCTCGACCTCGCGGCCGATCAGTTCGCCGAGGGCGAGCGGCATCTCGGGGGTGCCGGAGCCGTCCCGGATCTGCTTGTTGAGCCGGGCCGCCTCCTCCGACTCGACGAGGATGCGGCGCAGCAGCGCGTCCTCCTCCCAGGAGACCTTCAGGTGGTACTCGGCGCATCCCTCGAGAGCCCGCAGCCGGCTGAGGTAGTCGTCGGCGCGTTCGTCCAGCGTGGCGCGCACGGTGTCGTCGTCCGGGGCGGTGAGGCCGAACCGCAGCGGCAGCACAGGGCCTTCGGCCATCAGCCGCTCCTGGACCTCCTGGTGGGCCATGACGTCGCGCCGCCGCGGCCGCAGGTCCTCGGGCGCGTCGCTGACGACGGCGCTCAGTGAGCCGGCGGTCACGGTGCGCAGGGCGCCGGGGGGCTTGCCGACGCCGTGGAGGCCGTCGAGGTCCGCCGGGTGCGCCTTCGAGATGATGGAGTAGACGTAGACGGACATGTCATTCCCTCTCCCGCCGGGCGCTCCGCTTGGCCGGGCGGCGCCGCCTCGCTCGGGGCTCCTCCTCGTACTCGGCCTCCTCCTGGCCCTCTTCCTCCTCGTCGTCGCCGCCCTTCAAGGTGTCGGTGACGGCTTCGACGGCGCCGGTCAGCGCGCCTTTGGACTTGCCCTTCGCGCCGCCCTCGGTGATCTCGCCCACGAGGTCGGGGAGCTGGGTGGGCTGCTTGCGGCCGGACTCCAGGTCGAGGCGGTTGCAGGCCTCCGCGAAGCGCAGATACGTGTCCACGCTGGCGACGACGATGCGGGCGTCGATCTTGAGGATCTCGATGCCGACGATCGACACCCGGACGAAGACGTCGATGACGAGGCCGCGGTCGAGGATCAGCTCCAGGACGTCGTACAGACTGCCCGAGCCGCCGCCCGACCCACCGCCGGCGCCCTGTGGCACCACGGTCATGGTGCCTCCTCCCTTCAGCGCCCCCTCAGACGCGTCGGTCGATCTGCCCACGGGTGTAACGCCGTGTCCGCTCGTACGAGACGAGCCCGCCCTCCTCGTCAAGACTCACGTGATAGGTCGCCATGACGCTGGTGGTCGGCGGAACACGTTCCAGTTCCAGGACCTCCACGTCGGCCTCCCAGCCGTCCTCGGTCGGTTTCACCGCGGACACCGACTCGGGCTGGCGCCCGAGGAGTTCGGTGAGCTGGTCGGCCGCCGAGCGCATGGCCCACGCGGCGGAGGGCTTGCGGGGCCGTCGGGTCATGTCGTCCCCTTCGGTCGTTGCCGCCGCCGTGCTTTCGAGCGGCGCCACCCCGGCAAGCAAACGTACTATTTCAGCATATATACCTACAGTCGTGCGTGGCGACACGATCGCCGATCGGAAGGGAACGACTGATGAAGGATTCGACCAAGATGGCCCTCGCCGCAGGGATGGCCGGTGGCTATGTGCTCGGCCGGACCAAGAAGGGCCGGCTCGCCTTCGGTCTGGCGACGTATCTCGCGGGCCGCCGCTTCGGTCTCGAACCGCAACAGCTGCTCACCGAGGGTGTTCGCAGACTCAAGGAACTGCCGCAGTTCGAGGACCTGAACGACCAACTGCGCGGTGAACTGATGGACGCCGGCCGCCAGGCGCTGTCCGCGGCCGCGGACCGCCGTCTGGCCGGTCTGGCGGAGTCGCTGCACGACCGCACCTCGCGCATAGGCGGGAAGGCCGGCAAGAGCGGGCGCGACGAGGACGAGGAAGCGGAGGACGAGTACGAGCCCGAGGGCGACGAGGGCGACGAGGAGGAGCCGGAGGGCGAGGAGGAAGCCGAGGACCAGGAACCACCGGAGGACGAGGAGGAAGCCGAGGACGAGGAGGAAGCCGAGGACCAGGAACCGGAGGACGAGGAAGAAGAGCCCGAGGACGAGGAGGAGCCGGAGGACGAGGAGGAGCCCGCCAAGCGGCCTGCGGCCAAGCGCGCGCCCGGGCGTGCCCGCCACCGCCGTCCCGCGAAGCGACCGGCGGCGAAGGACGCACCGGCCGAGAAGCCCGCGGCGAAGAAGGCGCAACCAGCGAGGAAGTCCAGCGCCAAGAAGGCCGCGCCGCCCCCGCGCAAGCAGGCGGCGAAGAAGCCGGCAGCCAAGAAGGCCGCCACGAAGAAGACCGCACCGAGTCGCGGCGGCGCCAAGAAGGTGGCGGCGAAGAAGGCGTCGGCCAAGAAGGCGTCGTCCACACGGCGGAGGTAGGCCATGGCCAGGACGGCACAGCACAGCCCGAACGGACAGGCCTCGGGCCTGGACCAGTTGCGTGACGAGATGGTCCATTTCCTGGGCGCCCAGGTGGAGAACCTGGCGGAGAAGGCGGGCGACAAAGTCGCGGGCCTCACCGGCCAGTTGCGCGACGTGGTCGAGAACAACGGTGCCCTGCCGAAGGCGGGGCTGCGCATCCTCCAGGGCGAGTCGCCGTTGAAGGCCTTCTTGGGCGAGAAGGCCAAGAGCATCGGCGGAGGCATGCTCGACAAGGCCAAGCAGGCGATGGGCATGGGCAAGGGGCGCAAGTCGGGGACGACGAAGGTGATGAACATCATCGAGTCCCTCGACGTCGGCGTGCCGCTCCGCTTCGCCTACGACCACTGGACCCAGTACGAGAAGTTCAGCACCTTCACCAAGGGCGTCCGGAGTGTCTCCAAGGGCGAGGACGCCAGCAGTGACTGGAAGGTCAAGGTGGGCCCGTCCACGCGTGGCTGGAAGGCCACCGTCCAGGAGCAGATCCCCGACGAGCGCATCATCTGGAGCTCCGAGGGCGCCAAGGGCACCACGCGCGGATGCGTCAGCTTCCACGAGGTCACGCCCACGCTGACCCGCATCGTGCTCGTCGTCGAGTACTACCCCTCCGGCTTCTTCGAGAAGACCGGCAACATCTGGCGGGCCCAAGGCCGCCGTCTCCGGCTGGACTTCAAGCACTTCCAGCGGTACGTCACCCTCACCGACGAGGAACCCGAGGGCTGGCGCGGCGAGATCCGCGACGGCGAGGTCGTGCGCACGCACGAGGAGGCGCTGGAGGACGAGGAGGCGGAGTCCGACGAGTACGACGAGGACGCCGACGAGGACGCCGACGCCGAGTACCCGGAGGACGACGAGGAGTACGACGAGGACGCCGAAGCCGAGGACGCCGAAGCCGAGGACGAGGGCGGCGACGAGGACGAGGGCGAGGAGGACGCCGAGGGCGCCGAGGACGAGTACGAGGACGACGAGGAACCGGAGTACGACGAGGCCCGTCGCTGACGTTCCGACACATGCCCAGTGCTGCCCGGCGCTCCGCCACCTCCGCGAGCCCGTCGAAGGTGCGCACCAGTACCTCGCGCCGCCGTGCGCGGTGGTCCGTACGCGGCTCCAGCCCGTCGATCGTGGCGTCCGGCACGGCGAGGTACCGTGCCTTCCACGCCCGGACCTCCGCCGCCACGGGAAGCGTCACCCCCGCCCAGCCCTGCGTGGCGAGCAGGTGCAGCACTTCGAGGTTGCAGGGCACCGCCACACCCCTGTACTCGTCCGGTTCCAGGTCTGAGGCGTCGCCCCGCATGGCCCGGGCGACCTCCGCGGTCAAGCGGCCGGTGAGCAGGCCCAGATGGTCCGCCGCGGTGTCCTCGTCGAAGTTCCCGCGCCCCAGCCGCCCACCGTGCTCAACCCTCCACGGCGCCGTGCAGCGAGGCGTCCGCGGGCCCCTGCGCGAACCGGGTGAACCGCACGCGCAGTCCGGCCCTCTCGGGCGAACAGCAGAAGGGGCCCGCCGAAGCCTCGGCCCCGGGCGCGAGCGGTGCGAGCCGCACCATGCGCCACGGCTCCTCGTCGCAGCGCGCCCTGATCGTCACGGCGTCGCCGACCCGGCTGGCCCGCACGGTGACCTCGCGGTCCTTCCACTCGGGTACCGGGGCCAGGGACCAGTCCGACCGTCCGTGGGTGACCACGGCGCCCAGGTGCGGCACGCCGTCCGACATCTCCACGCCGGCCTTGATCCAGGTCTCCGCGTCGACGCGGATCATGAGGCCGGCCTGGTCGTACAGCGTGTCGAAGTCCGCGACGAAGCCGACCTCGACCGCGCCGGGGCCGGCGAAGGGGGCCAGCAGCGCGTGTCCGTCGTCGCGGACGAAGCCGTAGCTCGTGGTGCGCCAGAAGTCGCTGCGGTCACGCGTGGTGACCAGCAGTCCCTGGGCGTCTGATCGGGCCTCCGACGGCGGGTTGAGCCACGCGGCCTCGTCCCAGCCGATCGCACGGTGATCATTCATGGGGTGAGTCTGCCCGTACCGCCCCGCCCGGGGCCAGGGGCGGACGCCGCGCCGCCTGACGCCAAGGTGAGGACAATGGCTGTGGGGAGCCCCCGTGCCTGATGGAGGAATCCATGGGGATGGAGCCCGACAAGGGTCAGGAGCGCCTGCCGCGGATGCAGCTGGACGATCTGCTGGATGAGTTGCAGATCCGGATCGATGCCGTGCGCGGGACGCGGGACCGCGTGCACAGTCTGCTGCAGGCCGTGCTGTCGGTGGGACGCGAGCTCGATCTGTCGCAGGCGCTGCGCCGGATCGTGGAGGCAGCGGTGGTGCTCGTGGACGCGGAGTACGGCGCACTCGGCGTCATCGGGAGCGACGACCGCCTGTCGCAGTTCCTCCCGGTGGGTGTCGCGGACGCGGACATCGAGAAGATCGGCCCGCTGCCGTCCGGTCACGGCATCCTGGGCGAACTCATCCGCCATCCGGAGCCGCTGCGGCTGGAGGAGATCTCCGAGCCCCCCGTCTCGTACGGCTTCCCGGCGAACCACCCGCCGATGCACTCCTTCCTCGGCGTTCCCATCCGGGTCCGCGAGGAGGTGTTCGGCAACCTCTACCTGACCGAGAAACGCGGGGGCAAGGAGTTCGACGGCGAGGACGAGGCCGTGCTGTCGACCCTGGCGGTCGCGGCCGGTGTCGCCATCGACAACGCCCGGCTGTACGAGGAGGCCCGGTCCCGGCAGCGCTGGCTGGAGGCGAACGCCGAGATCACCGCCAGCCTGCTGTCCGGCGCCGAGGAATCCCGGGTGCTGGAGCTGATCGTCGAGCACGGCCGGCGCATCCTGGCCGCGGACCTGGGCGTGATGGCCCTACCGGTCGAGGGGACCGGCGACGTCCGGATGGCCATCGCCACGGGCATCGACGCGGCCGCGCACTCCGGTCTGGTGCTGCCGCGCCGGGGTTCCTTCGTCGGTGCCGCGATGGCGGCGGGGGAACCGATCATCAGCTCCGAGGTCGGCCAGGACCCGCGGATCACGACCGGGCCGCCCCGCTTCGCCGGGCTGGGACCGGCCGTCGCCGTACCGATGAGCACCAGCGAGGGCGTGCGCGGCGCGCTGCTGCTGGCCCGGGCCAAGGGCGAGCCGGACTTCACCGAGATCGAGACGGCTCCGCTGACGGACTTCGCGGGTTCCGCCGCGCTCGCCATGGAACTGGCGGAGCGGCGCCGCTCCGCCGAGCAGTTGGCCCGGCTGGAGGACCGCGACCGTATCGCCCGCGACCTGCACGACCTGGCCATCCAGCGGCTGTTCGCGACGGGGATGACGCTCCAGAGCGCGGTGCGCTTCGTCGACCACCCGCAGGCCAGCGAGCGGTTGCTGCGCGCGGTGGACGACCTGGACGAGACGATCAAGATCATCCGGTCGACGATCTTCGGCCTGCGCACGCACGATGCCGGTCCGGGCCGCAAGGGCCTGCGGGTGCGGGTCGCGGGTGCGGTGGAGCGGGCGGTGCCCGCGCTCGGGTTCACCCCGGCGCTCCGCATGGAGGGCCTGATCGACACCGATGTGCCGGTCCCGGTCGCCGAGAACGTCGTCGCCGTGCTGGGGGAGGCGCTGTCGAACGTGGCCCGGCACGCCAAAGCACGCTCCGCGGAGGTGTGCCTGGTCGTCGGCGACGGCGCGCTGACACTGACGGTGGCCGACGACGGCGTGGGCATCCGCGAGGGCGCCTGCCGCAGCGGTCTGGTCAACCTCGCGGAGCGGGCGGAGAAGTTCGGCGGCTCGCTGGTCCTGGACGTTCCCGCGCAGGGAGGCACCCGCCTGGTCTGGCGGGTCCCGCTGGCCCTGGGCTGACCCGGGCCCTCCCCGCCCCGCGCCACCGCCGCGGGCGTCAGTTCACCGCGGTCACGGTGTGACCCGGAGCGCGCGCCGCGGTCCCCGGCCGCAGCGGCCCGTAGCCCAGCCGCACCAGCATCTGCACGTGCCCCGGGCCCGACTCCGGGCTGCGCAGGGCCCGGCGCAGGTCGGGGTAGTCCAGTGCCTGGTGCAGCAGCGAGACGCGCACCCGCTGCGCCGTGGCCACGAGCAGCACGTGTTCCAGCGCCTGCCCCGCGCGCAGCCAGTCGGCGGGGCCGTCGAGGGGCGTGGTCAGGACGGCGACGAGCGGGAACCGGTCGTCGCCGGGCGCCGGCCCGAGCGCGCGCGGAGATCCGTCCGCCGGATCCGGCGGCAACCGGACCACCGGCCCGTCCGGCGCGCCGCGCCGGCCGGCGTCCTCCGTCAGCTGCAGCAGCCGCCGGGTCTCCGCGGCGTGCGGCAGGCTCAGCGCGGCGCCCTCGGTGTGGGCGGCGTCGACCAGCCCCAGCACGACCGCTCCCGGCGGACGGTGCACCGGGTACGAGGTCACGCCGTCGCGACGGCGCCACAGGGCGCCGTACAGATCGGCGCGGCACGGCTGGGGGGCGCGCGCCGGGGCGGTCAGCCGCACGCTGGCGTACAGGCCGGGGTCCTCGGGGGAGGGCAGCAGGCGGACCTTCGGCTCCCAGCCGAAGTGGGTGACGGCGACCCGCAGGTTGAACAGTGCCGCACCGATGGAGACGTGCAGCGCCCGCCCGGCGTGGTCGCCGGGTGCGGCCGGCACGCCCTCCTCGCCGATGGCGCGCACGTGCAGGGTGGCCGTGTCCGGGTCGAGGCGGTACCGCCAGGGCCGCCGTGCCTGGCAAGAGGGCGCCGCGACCGCGGCGGAGATCAGCTTCTCCAGGGTCGTGCCGTCGAGTGTGTCGGTCGTCATCGTGCTGCACCTCCCGGCCAGGCGCCTTCACCCATGCTGCGCTCCTGTACGGCGCCGGGGGAGGGGCCGCCGGGCTCTGCGGGGGTCCGTTCGGCCCCATTGGGCGTGCCCGACCGGACCCCTCGCGGGTCCGGCGGTCAGTGGCGCGGTTCGGGGGGCGAGCCCTCGGGGTGGTGCTGTGTGGCGAGGACGGCGGCCTGGATGCGACGTTCGACGCCGAGCTTGCCGAGTAGCCGTGAGATGTGGTTCTTCACGGTCTTCTCGGACAGGAAGAGCCGCTGCGCGATCTCGCGATTGGTCAGGCCCTCACCGACCAGGTCCAGGATCTCCAGTTCCCGTGGGGAGAGCGCGGCCAGCGCGTTGTCCTGCGCGGCCGGCGGCGGTTCCTCGTGGGCCCGAAGGCTCTCCATCAGCCTGGCCGTCGTCGCCGGGTCCAGCATCGACTGGCCGGAGGCCACCGTGCGCACCGCGGCCAGCAGGTCGGACCCCTTGATCTGCTTCAGGACGTAGCCGGCGGCACCGGCCATGATGGCGTCCAGCAGCGCGTCGTCGTCGTCGAACGAGGTCAGCATCAGGCAGGCGAGGCCGGGCATGACCGAGCGCAGTTCGCGGCAGACCGTGATGCCGTCGCCGTCGGGGAGCCGCACGTCCAGGATGGCCACATGGGGGCGCAGCGCCGGGCCGCGGGCGACCGCGTGGTCGACCGAGCCGGCCTCGCCGACCACCTCCATGTCGGTCTCCGCGTCGATCATGTCGTGCAGCCCGCGCCGGACGACCTCGTGGTCGTCGACCAGGAAGACCTTGATCGGCGCCTGCGGTGAGAACTCCCGCACCTCGGTCATACGCGCTCCCGGCTGCCGCCTCGTGTGCCCGGCCGTCCCCTCGATCGTCGCCGATGCGCCCCGGTCGGCATAGCGCCGAACGGGTCACCGTCGGTCACCGCTGCCCTGGGGCCCGTAGAGGTCGAGCAGTCGGGTACGGGTGCCCTGGAGACGGTGCGTGACGATCTCCGCCACCCGGCGGGCGACCGCGTACCCAAGTGCCGGATCCGCCTCGCACAGAGCCCGTACGGCAGCCGCGTCGTACTCCTCGGCGGTGACCGGGTTGCGGGTCTGCGCCCCCAGATGCCAGGTGTAGGGCGCGAACAGCCAGGAGCAGCCGAGCAGGTCGCCGGGGCCCAGCGTCTCCACCTGGGCCGCCCGGCGGCCGGGCACGTGCAGGTCGAGCGCGACCGATCCGGAGCGGATCACCCAGAAACGGTCGGCCCGGCGGCCCTCCTCGAAGATCCGGGTCCCCGCCGGGAACGAGACATCGCGGCCGAGTTCCGTCAGGCGGTCCCGTGCCTCCGGCGGCAGCGCGCCGAGCAGGCCCCTCGTGGTGATGGTCACGGCGGTCTCCCTCGTCGGTCGGAAGGAACGGCGGGCGGATCCTGCCCGGGCCCGGGGTCAGGCGGGGATCGCGACGACGTCGTGGTGCGGTCCGCCCAGCACGACCTTCAGGGCCCCGGTGTCGGTCGCCGAGGAGAAGACGTCGTAGGCCGCCGCAGCGTCCTGCAACTCGAAGGCGTGCGTGACCAGGGACGCGGCGGGCAGCCGGCCCGCCTCCATCATCCGCAGCAGCGTCGGCGTGGAGTACGTGTCGACCAGGCCGGTGGTCACCGTCAGGTTCCGGCTCCACAGGGCTTCCAGGTGGAAGGTGACCGGCCGCCCGTGCACGCCGATGTTCGCCACGTGGCCGCCGGGCCGCACCATGCGCGTGCACAGCCCGAAGCTCTCGGGACTGCCGACCGCCTCGATCACCACGTCGGCGCCGAGTCCGTCGGTGAGGTCGTCGACCAGTTGCTCGGGCCCCTCGTCGGCGCGGACCACCGCGTCGGCGCCCAGGTGCTTGGCCGCGTCCAGCCGGGCCGGGACGAGGTCGACGGCGATGACGGCGTGGGGGGAGAACAGATGCGCGGTGGCGATGGCGGCCAGCCCCACCGGGCCGCTGCCGACCACGACGACCGTGTCCCCGGGGCGTACGCCTCCGTTGAGGACGCCCACCTCGTAGCCGGTGGGGAAGATGTCCGCCAGCAGTACGGCGACCTCGCTGCTCACCACGTGCGACAGGGCGTGCAGACCGACGTCCGCGAACGGGACGCGTACGTACTCGGCCTGCGTGCCGTCGATCCGATGCCCCAGCACCCAGCCGCCGCCCCCGCGGCACTGCCCGTACGCCTGCTCGCGGCAGTAGCGGCATTGGCCGCAGCCGCTCACGCAGGAGACCAGGACCCGGTCGCCGGGGCGTACGGTGCGCACCGCGGAGCCCGTCTCGACGACCTCGCCGACGGCCTCGTGCCCCAGCACCGTCCCGGGAGCGACACCCGGCACGTCGCCGCGCATGATGTGCAGGTCGGTGCCGCAGACGCCGGCCGTGTCGACGCGGACGATCGCGTCCGCCGCGTCCATGAGCCGCGGATCAGGCACATCCTGCCAAGCCGCCTGTCCCGGTCCCTGGAAGACCCATGCCTTCATGTCGTGTGACTCCCTCCGTCAGGCCGTGGCGCACGTCGAAGGCGTGCTCCAGGCCGGCCAGTCGCAGCGCCCCCGGCACCGGGCCGTCGACGACGACCAGGCGCAGCGTTCCGCCGCGTTGCCGCACGCGGCGCAGGGTCCGGCACAGCACGCGCAGCCCGGAGCAGTCGATGAAGCCCACCTCGCGCAGATCGACCACGAGGTCAGGGCAGGGCGCGGCAGTCAGCGCGTCCAGGCGTGCGGCCACCAAGGGGGCGCTGATCAGGTCGATCTCGCCGTGCAGGGACACCACATCGGCCCCGGCCACGGTGTGTTCCCGCAGGCACTCACGCATACCGTCAGCCATGACGATCACCTGCCTGTCCGTGCGCTTTCACTCCTCCACTGTGGGGCGACGGCGGCGCTCGGGCATGGGCCGAAGGGGTAACCCGGTGGGGCCGGGAGGCCCACCCGGCCTTGCGGGACGGGGGGGGACCGGGCGGGACCGGCGGCGGCGAAACGGCCGGGGCGCGGCGCGCCCGGCGCTGCTCCGGCGTTCCGCTGATCAGCGCCGCGGCGCTGCAGGCTGTCGGAGCCGGGGCGGTGTCGGGCGGGGTGCCGGCCTTGTGGCAGGCGACCATGACGGTGGCCTGCTGCTTCTCGGGCACCAGGATCGCCGGGTCCAGTGGGCGCCGCCCTGCTCGCGGAAGTCCTCCAGGGCCGGGGCGAAGAGGTTCTTGCCGCCGACCGTGAGGGTGGCGGCACCCGAGTCGCCCTGAGGGTTCTCCAGGACGAGGTCCGTGAGGCGCAGGGTCCTGCCGGCCGCCACGGTATACGTGTCGGCGCCGGTGCCGCCCGCGGAACCGGCGGCGGTCAGCCGGGTGGAGAAGAGCCTGGCGTCCGCGTGCGGCGCGACGCCGTCGCCGCGCCTGACGGGACGCGGGGACGCCCCGGTCGACTCGACCGCCCGCTCGGCGGCGCTTGCCGCGGGCTTCGCGTCGTCCGCCCTCTTGTCCGCGTCCGCCGCCCGCGAGGCTTCACCGCGTCCTTCACGGCGCTGCGGACGGCGCCCAGGACGTACGGTGCCGCCGGGTGCAGGCGCACCCGGCGGCAACGGTGTCCGGTGGTCCGTGTCAGGTCAGACGTTCCACACCTGGAACTCCGAGAGCTGGCCCGCGGGCCAGCCGTCGTTGGCGGTGACCGTCACCCGGACGTAGCGCTGGGTGGACGCGGTGAAGGTGATCGTGACGGTGTTGTCCGCGCCCGGGGTGAAGCTGTAGGACGCGGACGACTTGAGCGTGCTGAAGGCGGAGCCGTCGGTGCTGCCGGTGAGTGACAGCGTCTCGTTGCGGGCGCCCCAGCCGGTCGGGAGTTTCAGGACGACCTTGCTCACGCTCTGCCCGGAGCCGAGGTCGACCTGTGCCCACTGCGGGAAGGCGTTGTTGGCGCTCTCCCAGTAGGTGGCCTGGTTGCCGTCGGTCAGGTTGGACGACGGATAGACGTCGGCGTGGCTGGACTCGCTGGTCGGCCGGCCGGCCGCCAGGTTGGTCGCCGACGTGCCGCTGCCGGTGCCGGAGAGGGCGACGGCGACCGGGTTGCCGGTGGCGTTGCTGTTGATGGTCAGGGTGCCGGTGCGGGTGCCGGACGCGGTCGGGGTGAAGGTCACGGCGACCGTGCAGCCGGCGCCCGCCGCGAGGGACGTGCCGCAGGTGTTGCTCTGCGCGAAGTCGCCCGAGGCGGTGACCGAGGAGATCGACGCGGCGGCCGTACCGGTGTTGGTCACCGTGACGTTCCGCGCGGCGCTGGTGGTGCCCGGTGTCTGGGCGGCGAAGGTGAGCGAGGCGGGGCTGACCGACAGGGTCGCCGACGGGTTGCCGGTGCCGCCGCCAGGGAAGACCTGGAGGTCGGACAACTGCGCCGCGCTCCAGCCGGTGTTGGCGGTCACATTGATCCGCACGTAGCGGGCCGTGGCCGCCGGGAAGGTGATGGTCACCGTGTTGTTGTTGGCGTTCGGGTCGAAGGTCTGCGCGGCGGAGGCCGCGAGGGTGTCGAAGCTGGTGCCGTTGGTGGAGCCCTGCACGGAGAGGGTCTCGGTACGGGCCGCCCACGCGGTGGACGGCGGGAGCCTCAGGGTGGCCTTGCCGACGCTGTAGTTCTGGCCGAGGTCGACCTGCACCCACTGCGGGAACGAGCCGTTGGCGCTCTCCCAGTAGGTGGAGGCGTCCGTGTCGGTGACATTGCCCGCGGCGAAGGCGCCGTTGGTGGAACTCGCCGACGCGGGCCGCCCGGCGGCGATGTTCGTGCCGCCGTCGATGCCGGTGCCGCCGAGGGCGACCTTGGTCGGGCTGTTGTTGGCGTTGCTGGTCACCGTCAGGGTGCCGCTACGGGTGCCGCCCGCGGTGGGTTTGAAGGCCACGGTCACCACGCACGAGGAACCGACCGGCAGGGAGCCGCAGTTGTCGGTCTCGCTGAAGTCACCGGTCGCCGCCACGGACGAGACGGTGGCCGCGCTCGTCCCGGCGTTGGTGACGGTCACCGTCTGCGGGGCAGCCGTCGAGCCGACGACCGTACTGGCGAAGGAGAGATTCGCCGGGTTGGTGTTGAGCACCGGGCCCGGGGCGATGCCGGTGCCGGTCAGGGAGACGGTACTGGTGTTGCCGCCCGCGGTGACGGCCAGGGTGCCGGTGCGCTCCCCGGTCGCGGTCGGCCTGAAGGTGACGCTGACGGTGCAGGAGCCGTTCGCCGGCACCGACGTACCGCAATTGTTGGTCTGCGCGAAGTCGCCCGAGGTGGCCAGCGCGGACACGGCGGCGACGGTGCCGGTCGGGTTGGTCACCGTGACGGTCTGTGCGGGGCTGGTCGAACCGGTGGCGGCGGAACCGAAGTTGAGTGCCCCCGGGGAGGCCGTGACACCGGTGACCGGGTAGGGCGGGAAGACCGGGGCCGGGAAGCCGCCGCAGAAGGGTGTCCCGGAGATCCCGGAGTTGCCGCCGCCGTCGGTGACGGTGAAGTTGGGGCCCTCGCAGCTGTAGACCGGCGAGGAGGCGCCGACGCCGGTCGCCGTGACGTTGGTGAACGTGGCCGCGCCGCCGGTCTGTTCCTGGAGCGCGAACGTGCCCGTGCCGGCGATCGTCACATTGCTGAGGTGGACGCCGCTGACCGTGCCCTCGACCCACTGGACGGCCTCGTAGGGGCTCTGCTGGATGAGCGCGTTGGTCACGTTGATCGGACCCGTGATCGCGCCCTGGCTGCCGTCGAACCACAGCGCGCCGACGCCGAACTGCCAGTTCGGATCGAGGCTGCCGTCCCGGATCATCGTGTTGTTGGTGATGTTGGTGGTGCCGACCGGCGTGGAGGTGAAGCGCTGGCCGACGTGGATGCCGCCGCCCTGCGCCAGGCCGGAGTCCACCACCAGGTTGCCGCTCACCGTGTTGTCGTGACCGCCGTAGATCGCGATGCCGTTGGCGAGGATCTGCAACTGCACGGTGTTGTTGGAGAAGGTGTCGTTGACGTCGGCGCCGAGAGCGGAGTCCGCCCAGGTGGCCAGACCGTCGTCACCGGTATTGCGGATGTCGCTGTTGGTGACGGTCGAATTGGTCACGCCGCCGTGGAAGTTGACGCCGTCGGCGGTGGTGTTCCGGATCCGCATCCCGCTGAGGGTCAGCTTGTCCATCGGGCCGTCCATCCAGGCGCCGACCTTCATGTGGTCGATCCAGATGTTCGACGCGGAGGAGTTGCTCATCGCGCCGCCGATGCCGTTGACCTGGTCGCAGTCGTTGCGGGTGCCGACTTGGCCGAAGATCGCGAAATCGGACAGATGGACACCGCTGCTGA
Source organism: Streptomyces sp. RLA123 (assembly GCF_056270165.1). Lineage (NCBI taxonomy): Bacteria > Bacillati > Actinomycetota > Actinomycetes > Kitasatosporales > Streptomycetaceae > Streptomyces > Streptomyces sp. RLA123. Next base: position 6,859,305 of record NZ_JBWDOR010000003.1, read on the forward strand.
CCCCGCGGTTGCCGCCGACCCCACAGCTGTCGGGCTCGCCGAGGCCGTAGAAGCCGGGCGCCGCCCCCGTCACCGTCGAGTACCACATGCCCGCACCGGCCACGGTGACGTTGTTGACCGTGATGTGGCCGGGGATCTTGAACGTGCCCGACGGTATCCACACCGTGCCGCCGGCCCCGGCCGCGCTGATCGCCGCGTTGAAGGCCGCCGTGGCGTCGCTGCCGCCGGTGGGGTCGGCGCCCTTGCCGGTGACCGACACCGAGCCGGCGGGCTGTGAAAGGGGCGCGCCGACCTGCTCGAAGTCGGCGAAGTCGAGGGTGGTGGTGGTGCCGCCGGCGCCCACCTGGAGGGTGAAGGTGGTGCCCGCCGGATACGTCTGCGGCAGCAGCCGGTGGGCCTCGTCGTAGAAGTGGTGCCGGTTGCTGCCGGGGGTGTTGGTGAACGGGTAGCTGCCGTAGTACCAGCTGTAGGCGTTGGTGAGCGTGAAGTCGGGCTGTGCGGCACCGTTGATGGCGAAGGACAGCGGGGCGGTGTAGGCCGAACCGCCGGCGGTGTCCGGGATGCTGTACCGGAAGTCGATCGAGTTGGTCGCCACGGGGGTGGTGAAGGTGACGAACTTGCCACTGCCCTGGAGGGTCACCGCCTTGCGGTACGACGCCTCGCCAGCGAGCTCGCCGTAGGTCCAACTCGGCCCGATCACGGTGCCGTTGGTGGTGGAGTTCTCCGCCTGCACCTCGACGTAGGGCAGGTTCGCGCCGCTGCCGCCGGTGGCGGCGGCGGCGAAGGCCGGAGCGGCGCCCAGTGCGAGCGCGCCGCCGGTGGTCAGCAGGGTCGTGCCGGCCACGACGGCGACGGCTCGCCTCAGGGACGGCCGTCTCCGGCCTCGGAGGAGGGGGGGTATACGAAACATCACATGCTCCTTTCGGCACAGAATGTCTGTTCTGTGCCAGGGGGGTGGAGCGCCAACGCAAGGGGCACCGTAATGTCGCGGATACACCCGCGCAATATCCACGCTCATCCTCGTGAGAAAGTAACTTTTTTGCGCAAGAATCTGCGTCCACGGCTGCGGGGGAAGAAGGGGCCCGCAACGGGCCCATGACGGGTGATCTGCTGACGTTTCCTCGCCATCCCGCTCAGGCCAAATGCTTTGCTAGTGGCCTTCTTGTCTATTCAAGAAGGCGTAATATCCGGGTATGGCATTGCGCAACGCGGTTCTGGCGGCCCTCCTGGAGGGGGAAGCGTCCGGCTACGACCTGTCCAAGAGGTTCGACGCGTCGGTGGCCAACTTCTGGATGGCCACGCCCCAGCAGCTGTACAAGGAGCTGGAGCGGATGGAGTCCCAGGGGCTGATCGAGGCGCGGGTCGTCCAGCAGGAGCGCAGGCCCAACAAGCGCCTGTACTCACTGACCGGGGCCGGGCAGCAGGCGTTGCACGACTTCACCGCGGAACCTCCCCGGCCGACCGCCATCCGTGATGAGCTGCTGGTCAAGGTGCAGGCGGTGGACGGGGGAGACGCGGCGGCCGTCCGCGCCGCGATCGCGGAACATCTGGAATCGGCGCGGGCCAAGCTGGCCCGCTACGACCTGGACCGCGCACGCCTGCTCGCCGGACGCACCGAGGAGCGGTTCCTCGCCGAGAGCGAACGGGTCGGCCCGTATCTGACGCTGATGCGGGGCCGCGCCTTCGAGAAGGAGAACATCAGCTGGGCCGAACGGGCGCTGGCCATCCTGGAACAGCGGTCCTCGCTTCCGGCCTGACGGGCCGCGCGGTCGCGTTCCGTCACCGGTCCCCCCTGCGCTGGTCCGATCGCAGGAGCCCGCGTGCGCACCACTCGTCGAGGACCCGCAGCAGTAAAGGGCGCGCCTCGGCGGCGGATTCCGGTGCGGGCGGCTGCGCGCTGCTCAGGGGACGTCCCGGGGGGCCGCGGTAGGGCGTGCGGCTCGGGCTCGTCGGCGCCGTGCGTGCACTGCCGGACCATCGGCACGGCGCGGTCACCGCACATACGCCGTACGGGTGCCGTCAGGTCGGCCCCTCGACCGGCAGCTCCAGGCGGACCTCGTAGCCCCCCTCGGCCGTGGGGCCCGAGCTGAACGTGCCGTTCAGGAGGGCGGCGCGCTCCCGCAGACCCACCAGGCCGTACCGCGCACTCGGCAGCGGAAGGGGCCGGCGGGTGGGCTGACCGTTGGTGACCGTGGCCCGGACGACGCCGTCCTCGCGCCGGATCCGCACGGAGGCCCTGGCACCGGGCGCGTGCTTGCGCACATTGGTCAGCGCCTCCTGGACCGTGCGGTAGACGGCGCGCTGCACGGGCGCCGGAAGCCCCTCCGGCAGGTCCATGTCGAGGTCGGCCTCGATGCCGCTGCCGCCGACCAGCCGCTCGAGGTCGGACACCGACGGCTGCGGAGTCAGCTCGGTCGGACGGCTGCCGGCCGCTCGCAGGACGTCCACCATGTGCCGCAACTCGTCCAGGGTCTGCACGCTCAGCCGTCTGATCGTCCCCGCGGTCTCCTTGACGGCCGCGTCCGGAGCGCCGACCTGCAGAGCACCGGCCTGCACGGCGATGAGGCTGACCTGATGGGAGACGACGTCGTGCATCTCCCTCGCCAGCTGGGCACGCTCCGTGGCCAGCACCGTCTGGTCGGTGAGCAGGCGCTCGTGGTCGCGTGCCTCGGAGATCTCGCGGAGCCGCAGGGACAGGTCGCGGCGGGCCTGCACGAGCTGTCCGAGGAAGAGGGGGGCGGCTGCCGTCGTCGCGGTGTAGCCGAGGGTGATGAACGTCGCCGTCTCCGTGAGGTCGAATCTCGGGGACGGCCACGGTGGCACGTCGCAGAGCGTGAAGGCCACGCCGCAGAACGCCAGCAGCGTTCGGCGCCGTGTGAAGGTGGCGAGCGTGTACAGGGCGGCCAGCGACGCGAAGACCGCGGACGAGACGAGCACGGCGGGCAGGGTCAGCAGGAAGGTGATCAGCGGGCGGTGGCGCCGCAGCATCAGCGAGAGCGCGGCTGTCAGGCCCCAGGCGAGGCTGGCGGAATCGTTGAAATGGACGTTGACGCGGACGTCGAGCAGCGCGAAGAAGACGAGCAGCACGTCCAGCAGCAGGGGCTGGGGGCAGCGGAACCTCATTCGGCGACCCGCCCGCACACACCGTGGCACGTACCGGCGCGGCGGACGCGCCGGGCACCCGTCACGCGTCCCCGGGCGGCCGGGGCCGGCGGAATCGTGCGCGCCGTACGGCATGGGGCCATGATCCGATGCCTACCCCGTTCGGGGCCGCGCGCCTTCCGCCCGCCGCCGTACCGGCCGGATGGCGGATGCCGTCCCGCCGGTCGGTGGAGGTAACGGCCGCCGATCGGTGGATGGATCCCGGGGACGCCTGGCGCGATGCTGTAACCAGGGAAAACCTGTCCACGCAATGCACGAACCGCAGCACCAGCGGTCGGCGCCTGCGGTGCTCGTACGTCGCCTCGTCACCCGAGTGGCGGCAGACAGCCCACGGACCGTGTGGGAGAACGGTTGCCGGAGCCTCACAGCACGCCCCGGCACCCGACCGGGAAAGGAAGGAGGCCACCGTATGGCGATCCACCTCACCTTTCTGTGCGCGGCCACTGAGACCAGCGGACGTGAAGCGGTCTTCGGCGACGAGCCCGTGGGAAAGCGGCTGCCAGGCAGCATGGCCCTGCCGGCATTCGTCGCCCATCCGCTGACCATCCGGGCTCCCTCGGCCCGCTGCGCACGGACCGCCGGGGCTTTCGGCCTCGAACCGACGGTCGAGCCCGCGCTGCGGGACCTGGACTACGGGCGCTGGAAGGGGCACACACGCGGGGAGATCGCGGCCATGGACCCGTACGGCCTGTCCCTGTGGCTGACCGATCCGGATGCCGCACCGCACGGCGGTGAGTCCGTACGGCAGCTCTGCGACCGGGCCGCGGACTGGCTCATCAAACTGCCGCGTGGTACCCGGCCCACCCTGGCCGTCGTCGAACCCTCCGTCGTCCGCGCCCTGCTCGTGCACGCGCTCTCCGCGCCGGCGAGGACTTTCTGGCACCTCGACGTACGGCCGCTGTCATCGGTCTCACTCGTCTCCACGGACGGCGGCTGGCAGGTCACGCCTGCCTACGAGGCCGAAAGGGACGCCTCCCGGCCGGCGGGGAGCGTTCCGATAGCCGTCCACGGACTTCCCGTTCCCCTGGGTACTCCGCGCCGCCACGCGCCACTGGAGCAGGCGAAGGCGGCGACACCGCCGCTGGCGTGACGCAGAGGCGCCCGTGGCCGGTTGTCCCGGCCACGGGCGCCTTCTTGTCGCATCAGGGAGCCTCGGTGGCCGCCTGCATCTGCTCCCGGCCGACCTCGGCCACGATGCGCTGGACGGTGGCCTCGTCGAGGTCCTTGCAGGCCCCGGGGCGGCTGAAGTCGGTGGAGTTGTGCTTGATGTCGTCGAACATCTCGGTCACGGCGCCCTTGCACGAGGCGGTGTCGGACGTGGCGTCGCTGCCGCAGGCGGTGAGCAGCAGGGCGGCCGCGAAGACGACGGCGGTCGCGAGTGCGGCGGTACGTGAGCGCGTGGTTCCCCCCATGGTGATGGCTACGGGAACACCATGCGCCGCGGTGACACCGCGCAAGCGGCCTGTGACCCGGCGGTGCCCGGGCTGTGACACGGCCAAGACCCCGGCTCGGTGAGCGCGGGGCCTTCGGAGTCCGTCAGATGCGGACGCCGAACTGGAACGGCATGTTGTTGATCGACTCGTAGCGGACGAGCGCCCCGGAGTGGGGTGCGTGCAGGACCATGCCGTTGCCGGCGTAGAGGCCGACGTGGTGCTGGTCGGCGTAGAAGATGACCAGGTCGCCGGGCTTGAGCTGACTCATCGCCAGGCGGGTGCCGGCGTTGGCCTGGTCCTGTGAGATCCGGGGGATCTTCACATCGGCCTGGGCGTACGCCCACATGGTGAGGCCCGAGCAGTCGAAGGACGTCGGACCCGTGTGGGAGAAGACGTACGGCATGTCGATCCGGGTCTGGGCGGCCGCGAGGGCGGCGGCGGCGCGGCCGGACGCCGGGGTGTCGTTGCCCAGGTTGACGTGCTGATTGCCGGCAGCGCCGGTGGCGCCGGCGTCCGCAGCGGCGACCGCGGCGCGCTGAGCGGCCGTCAGCGAGTTCAGCACCCGCTGCGTCTCCGCCAGCTTGCCCTGGACTTCCTTCTTCTTCCTGCTCAGTTCGCTGCGGGTCCGGTCGAGCTCGGAGAGCTTGCCCGCCGCCTCCGCTTTCTGCTGGTCGAGGGTGCGCTTCTTCTCCGCGATCTGCCGCAGCGCTTCGGCCTGCTTGGTGCTCAGCGCTTCGAGGGTGGACGCCTTGTCGAGGTAGCTGTCCGGGTCCGCGGAGAGGAAGAGCTGCAGCGTCGGGTCGATGCCGCCGCTGCGGTACTGGGCGCTGGCGAGGGTACCGAGGTCGTCCTGCAGGTCGTTCAGCTCGCCCTGCTGGCGGGCGACCTCGTCCTGGATGACCTCGACCTGCTTCTGCAGCTTGTCCTGCTTCTCCGTCGCGCCGTTGAGCTTCTCGGTCGCCTGCTCGGTCTGCTCGTACAGAGCGTCGACCTTGGCCTTGACGCTCTTGACGGACTGCTTCGCCGGAGCGGCCTGGGCGGCCTGGGCGGAGAGCGCCACGGCTGCGGCGGCGGTCGCGGTGAGCACGGTGATGCGTGCGCGACTGGTCTGCTTGGGACGACGGTGGGACGCCACTCGGGCGAGCTCCTTCTTCTTCCAGCCGCCTGCCGCGTGCATCGGGAACCACGGTTCCCCGGCCCCGAGCGTCGGCGTCCCCCGTCGTACGCACGCCACTTCGGATCGGCGGGACCTCCGCCGCCACCCCGATTGGGTGATCGCTGCACAGAGGTTCGAGGCATGACCTTAGTGACCATCTTGTGATCGGATCAAATCCCTTACGAAATAAAGTCGTTCTCATGTACTCCTCGTCTGCACACATTTCGCACATAGTGACGGCGAGTTGTGAGGGCACCACCGGCCGGGAGCCCAGGGAGAATCCGCTGGGCCGGCGGACGGCGCCGGTTATGCTGCCTCGTCCGACATGCCAGGGAGGATCCGAACCATGACCAGCGCGACGTCGCCCTTTCCCCCGCGGATCGAACTCGCCAGGGAAGGCCTCGTCCTGCGTGACTGGACGGAAGCGGACCTGGCCGCGATGCCGGATCTCTTCGACCATCCCGACGTCGCGTACTGGACGCCGATCGCCTCGCCCTTCGACGAAGCGGCCGCCCGCACGCGGCTGGACCGGGACCGGCTCCTGCGGGCGGACGGCACGGCGATCCTGCTCGCCGTCACCGTCGACGGCGGCGCGCCGCTCGGCGAGGTGATGCTGCGCCGCGCCCCGGAGGGCGCCGAGATCGGCTATGTCATCGGTCCCACGCACCGCGGGCAGGGGCTGGCGGTACGGGCGGTCCGGGTGATGACCGCGTACGCCTTCGAGCAACTGGGCGTGCGGCAAGTGGTCCTGGAGCTGGAGGCCGAGAACGCCGCGAGTGTCGCCGTGGCCACCAAGTCGGGTTTCCGCCTGCTCGACGTGCCGCTGGTCGAGGGGGAGGAGAAGGGGCGTCCCTTCGCCCTGCAGACCTGGGGCCTGTCCCGGGCGTCGTGATCGCTTGATGCCGAAGGCCGAAGCGTGTTCGTCGGCGGCCGCGCCGACCTCGCCGGGAGCGAGCCTCCGCAGAACGCCGCGCGGAGTCTTTTCGCTCGGCACCCGGCAGCCGCCGAGGAGCGGGTGACCGGATCGCGGCCGGCGGGTGTCATCACGCGGACCGCCGGGACCGGCAGGCAGGAGAGCCGGTAGCGCACTCCGCAAGCCCCTCCCGGATCGGTGACCGGCCTGAACGCGGCCATCGAACCGCGGAGTCGGTCCTCGGCGGTGCCCTCGCCGAGGGCCTCCCGGCAGGGCGCAGGAGGCAGAGGCACAGCGGCAGCGTCCGATGGAGGAACGAACGCGGCACCTTGCCGAGACGATCCGGGCACATCGCCGGGGGCGTGCCGCGTGGACCGGAGCCCGCCCCTGGCGGCCGGTGCCTTCGACGGCCGCCGCGGTCCCCGGCCCTGGCTCGGCCTACCGTTGCCGGTGACCTCTTCGACCGACGATTGATTGCGCGATAAGGTCATACGTATGCCAACCGAGTCGCAGCCCGCAGCCCGTCTGTTCCCGCGACGCCTGCCCGCCGGCCGCTTGGGTGTCGCGGTCGTTTCCGAGCTTGTCGACCTCATCGTGACAGGCCGGTTGAAGGAAGGCGAGCTGCTGCCGCCGGAGGGTCCGCTGAGCGAACACTTCGGCGTGAGTCGCACGGTGCTGCGTGAATCGGTGAAGCGGCTCGAGGAGAAGGGCCTGGTGATCGTTTCCCAGGGACGCGGCACCCAGGTGCGGGCGCCGGGCTACTGGAACACGCTCGATCCGGTGGTGCTGTCCGCGCTGATCGACAACGACGCGACGCTCGGCGTCCTCGACGAGCTGACGATCGTGCGGGCGAGCCTCGAATCGGCGATGGCGGGCGCGGTGGCCGCCTCCCGCAGCGCGGACGGCCTGAGGAGGCTGGAGAACGCGCTGGTCACGATGCGTGAAAGCGTGTCCGAGACGGACTCCTTCCGGCAGGCCGACGTGGTGTTCCACTACGCCCTGATGGAGATCTCCGGCAACCGGCTGGCGGAGAACATCGCCAAGCATCTGTACAAGCGGGCCGTGGAGTCCAGCCGCTACCAGGGCATCAACCCCCCCGACGCGGTCGAGCTGACGCTGCAGGAACACGCGGCGATCCTGGATGCCATCTCCAGGAAGGACGTCGCCGCGGCCCAGAAGGCGATGCACGATCACATCCACGTCTCGTGGGAGCGCCGCCGGCTGCCCGACCACGCGCCGAGGGCGCGCGGCCGGGCGCTCGATCAGGACAGCGAGTAGACGTCGGCGGCGTTGCCGCCGAACACCCGCGCGCGTTCCGAGGGGGAGAGCCCCTCCAGCAGCGTCTCCAGAGCGGACTTCCAGGGCGCCGCTCCGCCGCCGAGTTCGGCCAACGGCCAGTCGGAGCCGTAGAGCAGACGGTCGGCGCCGAAGTATCCCAGAGCGAGCATCACCGGTGCGGCGAGATCGTCCGCGCGCCATGATCCGGGGGCGAGGCCCGACGTGAGTCCCGAGACCTTCGCGACGACGTTCGGCTGCCGCGCGAGCTCCCGCAGCCGCGCCGCCCACATGCTCCTGTCCTGCCCCGGCCCGGGCGGACCGCCCAGGTGATCGAGCACGAAGCGGAGTCCGCCGTGGCGCGCGGCCAGGCGGGTCGCCTGAGGGAGCTGCCACTCACGCACGACGAGGTCGAAGCAGAGGCCCTCCCGATCGAGGACGGCGAGGCCCGCGCCGACCTCCTCGCGCATCATCCACTCCGGGTCCGGGTCGATGTGGGCCAGATGCCGCACCCCGACGACGGGGACGGCGGCGTTCTCGCGGATCCGGTCGAGCTGGGGTCCGACCTCCGCCGCGAGGTCGACCCACGCGACGAGGCCGGCGACGGCTGATGAGTCCAGCTCGGCGAGCCGGATGCTCTCATCGAGGCTGTTGCTCGACTGCACGACCACGGCACCGTCGAGTCCGGTCGAGGCCAACATCTCGCCCAGATCGGCGGCGCCGAAGTCGCGGGCGATCGGCGCCATGGTCTCCGCGTCGATCCAGTCCTGCGGGTCCAGCGCTCGGTCCCACAGGTGCACGTGGGCGTCGATGCCGGCCGTCATGCGAGATGCCACACTTCCTCGACGGGCTGCCACAGCGCCCCGGGATCACGCTCCTCGGCGATCCTCACCTGGCACGGGTCGGTGTGCGTCCACCATTCCTGCGAAGCCGGGTCCTCGGCGATCCTTCGCATGTCCGCCTCGTGGTCCTCGCCGACGTACTCGTAGTAGGCGAACAGGATGTCGCCGAAGACGAAGATGCTGTAGTTGCGCACGTTGCATTCGGTGAGCTTTCGCTCGACGCTCGGCCACACGGCACGGTGCAGCGCCAGGTACTCCTCGCGCTTCTCGGGCCGCACACCCACGACGAAGGCCCTGCGCTCAGGTCGACGGGTCATCGGGTTCGGCCTCCGGTGTGCGTCGGGATGTCGATCACGTCGGGTTCGGCCACCAGCCGCAGGGCGGCGCGTTCGGGCCGGATGTGCGGGCCGGTCGCCGCGGGCAGGGGCGGAGCGGCGTCGGCCGGTGACATCCGGGACTCGTCGACGACGATCCCGATGCCCGGGCGATCGCCCAGGACGATGCCTCCGTCGTCGAACTGCTGGTCTACGTCGAGACCGACGGGGAAGTGAAGGTCCTGGACTTCGAAGGTCAGCAGGTTCGGCACGGCGGCGGCGGCGTGCGCCACCGGGTTCGCGTTGTACGCGACGGGACTCACCGGCAGGTCGTGGGCGTGCGCGAGCGTCGCGACGCGGAGGAAGTGGGTGATCCCCCACACGTTGCCGACCTGCACGATGTCCACGGCGTTGGCGTCGAGCAGAGGGCGGTACTGCTCCAGCCCGGTCAGGTTCTCGCCGCTGGCGATCGCCGCGCGTACCTTCCCGCGCAGCGAGGCCATGCCGGCCGCATCCCATCGGCGCAGCGGTTCCTCCACCCAGGTGAGGTCCATGCGCTCTTCGATGGCCGCGACGTACCGGGCCGCCTGGGCGTGGTTCCACGACTCGTTGGCGTCGAACATGAGCGCCGGCCGGCGGGAGTTGCGGCTGAGGACGTCGCGCATGATCTCCAGCCGGGGCAGGTCGCGGTCGAGGTCGCGGCCGCCCTTGAGCTTGCCGGCCTTGAACCCGCGGTCCGCGAAACTGCCGTAGAGGACGACGAGTTCCTCGTCGGTCAGGCCGTACTCGAGACCGGACGCATAGCCGGGGACGAAGCGCTCCCGGGCGCCGAGGGTCCGCCAGAGCGGCTCGTCGGCGGCCTTGGCCTTGATGTCCCAGAGGGCCATGTCGACGGCGCCGATGGTGCCGAAGGTGGATCCCGAGTGACCGGCCTTGAACACCCAGTCGAGCATGCGGTCGTAGAGCGCCGTGACCGACCGCGGGTCGTCGCCCTCGATCGCGGGGAAGACGCGGGCGATGTCGGCGTGGGCCCCGAGGCCCACTCCCTCGATGCCGCTGTCGGTCTCGATGATGAGGACGGGGACCGGCGTGGCGTGGCCGGGCTGGACACCGTTGACGTCCCCGGTGATTCTGCCCCAGTCGTGAACGGTGCTCAGACTGCGGTACCCGGTGATCTTCATCGGCGGTGGTTCTCCTTGCAGGTGCGAATGGTCATTCCTTGGTTCCTCCAGCTGTCATGCCTGCGACCAGGAATCGCTGGGAGAACAGGAAGACGACCAGGACGGGCAGGATCGACACGATCGTCCCCAGCGCCAAGGTGGGCAGCTGGACGGAGTCGGATCCCGCGGAGCTGGGATTGAAAGCCGGGGTCGACGCCAGGAGCGAGGTGAGCCCGACCTGGATCGGATAGCCGTCGCTCGAGGGCAGCATCACGAACGGGAGGAAGAAGTTGTTCCAGTTCTGTACGAAGCTGAAGAACGCCACCAGGGCGACGATCGGGGCGGCCAGCGGAAGCGCGACCCGCGAGAAGACCTGGAACCCGTTGCAGCCGTCGATGCGCGCGGCGGCGAGGATGTCACGAGGAATGCTGGTCGAGAAGTAGATGTAGGTGAGATAGACGCCGAACGGGAAGAACGACATGGGCAGGATCACCGACAGCGGGCTCCCGATCAGGCCGACGCTGTTCAGTTCGAGGAAGATGGGCAGCACCAGTGCGGTGTTGGGGATCAGCATGACGACGAGCGTCAGCACCAGCAGCGCCTGCCGGAGCCTGAACTCCGTGAGCGCGAGCGCGTAGCCGGCGGGGATGCTCACGAGAACCGTGATCACCAGAGCGCCGATCGCGTACAGCGCGGAGTTCCCGATCCAGGTCGTCACCGCACCGTCCTGGAAGTCGAACAACTGGTGCCAGTTGGCGACGAGATCCGACCACGACCCGATCGAGAACGGGTCCGCGACGACGAGCGTCTTCGAGGACTTCGTCACCGCCAGCAGCAGCCAGACGATCGGGACGGCGAAGAACAGGACGAAGACGACGAGCAGTACGCCGGTGATGGACCGCCCGCTCCACCCGCTGAGGCTCGGCCGGCGGCGTGCGGCGGAGAGTGCTGCCATGGTCATTCCTTCTCGAACAGGCCGCCGCGGGTCACGAACACCCAGGACAGCAGGAGTGCGACGACCAGCAGGATCAGCGAGATCGCGGCCGCGCCGTTGAAGTCGTTCTGCTGGAAGGCGTACTGGTAGGCCAGCTGGTTGAGCGAGTAGTCGTTCGGCACCACCGCGTTGCTGGCCTGGCTGAGCAACTGCGGCTCGACGAACAGCTGGGTGCCGGCCGCGAGCGACATGACGCCCATGTAGGCCACCCACTTGCGCAGCATCGGAAGCTGGATCCGCAGCGCGATCTGGAAGGCGTTCGCACCGTCGATGCGTGCGGCCTCGATCACCTCGGTGCTGATGTTGTTGAGCGCGCCGTACATGATGAGGATCCATCCGCCGGCTCCGGTCCAGAACGCGATGATCGCGAAGATCGCCGGGAGGTGGCCGGGCTGGATCACCTGCACGAAGCTCTCGAACCCCATCGCCTTGAGCAGACCGCTGACGGGGCTCGCGGTCGGATCGAGGACGAAGAGCCACAACAGGACGCTGGACGCGCCCGCGAGCGCGCCGGGCAGGTAGTAGACGAAGCGCAGGGTCGTGCTCACCCACCGCACGCCGATGGCGTGGACCACCAGCGCCAGGCCGACGACGAACACGACCAGCCCGAGGAGCCAGATGACGAGATAGGCGGTCACGTGGAACACGGCCGGCCAGAACCGGAAGTCCCCGACGACCTTGGTGAAGTTGTCGAAGCCCGCGAATCCGCCATCGGTGTTCGTGAAGGCCAGGACTACCGCGTAGAGCGAAGGGACGATCCCGAAGGCGATGGTGAGCAACGCGTAGGGCGAGACGAAGAGATAGCCGATCGGACTGCGGGCGAAGGCGCGCCCGGCCGCCCGGCCGTCGCCCCGGCCCGGCCGCCGACGCCCCGAGGCGTCGACGGCCGACCGGCCACTCGGAGGGGCCAGGGTCATGTCAGTTCACCTTGTATCCGTTGACCTTGGCCTGGTTCGCGATGGCCGTCTGCCAGTCCGGCAGCAGGTCCACGATCGACTTGCCGCCCGTGACTCCCGGGGTGATCGTCTTCGCCCAGATCGCCTCCTGGCTGAAGGTCGGGTAGCCCCAGCCGTCCCAGACGCGCGACGCCGCGGTGACCACCGGCTCCAGCGGGGTGGCGTAGTACTTGCTCGCCTCCTGCTTGGCGACCCACTTCTGCGCGGCGGGCGCGTACGCCGGGTAACCCGGTGCGACATCGACCTGGTAGTCGTCGGCCGTGGTGGCGAACTCGACGAACTTCTCGGCGGCCTTCAGGTTCTTGGAGTGGCTGGAGACGAACCAGGTTCCGCCGCCCACGTTGCCCGTCGCGGCCTCGCTCTCGCCCTTCCACGGCAGCGGCGCGGCGACGCCGAGCTGCCCGGCCTTCACATTGAGCGACTGGGGGTTGTTGAAGATCGCGCCGGCGTACCAGGCCGGACCCGGCATCATCAGGACCTTGCCCGTGTACTTCTTCAGGAACTCGGGAGTGAACACGCTGACCACCGGCACCGTTCCGTTGCCGCGGAGGGTGTCGAGCATCGAGGCCGCCCGCTTGCACTCGGTCGAGTCCGTCTTCACGGTGACGGACTTGGGGCCTGTCACGTCATTGGCCTGGCACTTGCTCCCCCACATGAACACCTCGGGCGTCCAAGCGTCCCCGGCCGTCCCGACGATGTAGCCGGGGTGCTCCTTGGCGACCTTCTCGCCGAGCGCCTGGTACTCCTCCCACGTGGTGGGGACGGCGTAGCCGAACTTGTCCAGCTGGGTCTTGTCGTACCAGAGCACCGCCTGGGCGAGGTCGTTGCGCAGGCAGTAGACGCGGCCTTCCACCGTGCAGGGGTTGAGCGAGCCCTTGGTGAAGTTGCCGAGCGTGTCCTTCGGGACCAGGCCCTTGTCCAGCACGGCCGCGAACGCCTGCTTGCCGCCGTTCTTCTGGCTGGCCCACGAAGCGTCGTTGTTCTGGCTGGAGAAGACGACATCGGGCCAGCCGCTGCCGGCGCGGTCGAAGAGCTGCATCTTCGTCCGGAAGGAGTTGGACCCGTTGGCCGACCCGTCGTAGGTGACGACCTTGATCTTGGTGTCCGGGTTCTTCGCCTGGAACGCCTTCGCGGCGGCCTGCCGGTCCGCGTCCACCCATACGGTGATCGTCGAGGAGGCCTCCTGCTTGGCCTCGGGGAAGCCGTACGCGCCGTTCGCCGCGGTGCCCCCGCCGCCACAACCGGCGAGGCTGAGGAGCGCCGTTGCGGCGCATATGACGGCGGCGGTCGACGTTTTGCGGCGCGAGCGCACCGCAGTATGGATTTCGGCCATGAGATGTCCTTGTCTTGTCGACTTCGTTGACGACTCCGCGCCAGGACTGTAGGGCATACGTATGATGTTTGTCATCACCTTGAGTAGCCCGTTGTTGTTCCGATTTTGACGGGTACGTCGAACGGCGGTCCTGCGAGGGGGGGTTGCCGTCGTCCGCGGGCGTGAAGGCGCGGCCCTTCGACGGTCGGGGGACGTGATCCGCCGAGGTCCCGGAGACCCTGCCGCCGCGTCGTGCGTGGTCACAGCGGTGGAGCCCGATTCGGCGGCGCCGAAGGGGTATTCAGTCGCCCACCTGATCCGGGACGCGGCCCCGGTCTCCGGACCGCGTGCGGCGGCCCACCTCGGACCGACGGGCGGGGGACCGGCCGGTGTCCGCCCGGTTGCACGGTCGGGGCGGGGCAGCCGGCGGCGTACTGGCCTCGGCCGATGCCGGGCGCGATCCGTGCGGCGGCATCAAGTGCGGGCGGCCCCCGGCGACTTTCGGCCGTGCGACCGGGTCCGAGTGTTCCTCCGCGGCGAGGCCACCGGGGGGTCGAGGAGTTTCACGACCGGGGTGCGCGCAGCGACCCGCGCGGGCACCGGCGGCCCCTTGGAACCACGCTCTCGTGGTGTGAGGCGTGCAACGAGTCGCCGACCGGGGGCCGTCGGCTCCGACTCGTCCTGCCCCGGGCCGCCACGATACCGAGGCGGCCCGGGGCCCATGTCAACGGTGCTGTCCGTGCACCGGTCGTGCCGCGGGCGCCGGCCGCCTCGTGGAGGTCGACGATGCCCGCGTCGCGAACCGGTCCCGTCGTATCCAGGGGATCGGCACGTGCCCGTCCGTCAGACCGCACTCATCGGCCGAGCCAGCCTCCGTCGACGGGCAGAACCGTTCCGGAGACGTAGCGCGCGGCGTCCGACGCCAGGAAGACGGCGGCTCCCGCGATGTCCTCCGCCGTTCCCCACCGCCCCGCCGGTATCCGCTCGAGGATCGCGCGGGACCGGTCGGGGTCATCCTGCAGGGCCTGGGTGTTGTCCGTCGCGATGTAGCCCGGGGCGATGCCGTTCACCGTCACACCGTGTCCGGCCCACTCGTTCGACAGTGCCCGGATCAGCCCCGCCACGCCGGACTTGGCGGCCGCGTAGCCGGGCACGTTGATCCCGCCCTGGAACGAGAGCAGCGAGGCGGTGAAGACGATGCGGCCGTGCCGCGCCTCCAGCATCCGCCGCCCGAGAACCTGGCTGAGCACGAACGTGCTCGTGAGGTCGACTTCGAGCACTTCGTCGAACCATTCCACGGGGTGCTCGGTGGCGGGAGCGCGGCGGATGGTCCCGGCGTTGTTGACCAGGATGTCCACCGGGCGCTCGTCTGCGGCGAGTTGCTCGGCGAACCGGGTCACCTGCTGCCGGTCGGCGAAGTCGACGCGGTGTCCCGAGAACTCGCGGCCGAGCCCGCGCACGCGGTCGCCGATCGCCGATGCCGCCGGATCGAGGGTGGCGGAGACTCCGACGATGTCGGCACCGGCGGCGGCCAGGGCCTCGGCGACGGCGAACCCGATGCCGCGCTTGGCCCCCGTCACGACGGCGAGGCGCCCGGTCAGGTCGAACGGGTTCATGACGCGCTCACCTCGACGAGCAGCTTCATCGCCTGCCCGGCCTCGAGGACGCCGAAGGCCGACTGGACCTCGGTCAGCGGCACGATGCCCGTGATGAGCTTCTCGGCCGGGATGGCGCCCTCGGCCAGGAGCTCGATGGCGCGCTCGAAGTCGTGGCGCTGGTAGACCCGGGCGCCGAGCAACCTCAGTTCCCGCCAGAACACGCGGTGCAGGTCGACGGGGCGCGGTTGCGGGTGGATGGCCACCACCACGAGAGTGCCGCGGACCCTGGCCAGACTGGTCGCGCCGAGCACGGCGGCGGCCGAGCCGGAGACCTCGAACACGACGTCCGCTCCGGCGCCGTCCGTCCACTCCGCCACCCAGGCGACCTGGTCGACCGACGAGGGGTCCAGCGTCGTCAGCCCCATCTCCTCGGCGGCGGCCCGCCGGGTCGGGTCGATCTCGGCGACCACGACCTCGGCACCGGTCGCGGCGGCGACCGTGGCGATCAGAACACCGATCGGGCCCGCGCCGATGACGACCGCCTTGTCGCCCGCGGCCAGTTCGGAACGCCGTACGTCGTGGACCGCCACCGCGACGGGCTCCACCAGCGCGGCGTCCCGCAGGGGGATTTCCGAGGGCAGCCGTACGAGTGTCGACGCCGGCACGTTCCAGTACTCCTGCAGCGCTCCGGGGCTGTCGATACCGATGAAGTCCAGGTTCTGGCAGATGTGCTCGTTCCCCGCACGGCAGGCCGCACAAGTGCCGTCCCAGGCCAGCGGCATGACGGTCACCGCGTCACCCGCCGACCAGCCCTCCACGCCGGCGCCGAGGGCGACGACCGTGCCCGACATCTCGTGTCCGATCGTCGCCGGCTTGCTGACCCGGCCGTCCATGTCCCCGTGGAACACGTGGAGATCCGTGCCGCAGATGCCGACGTAGGCCACGGCGATCCGGACCTCGCCCGGACCCGGCTCGGCCGGTTCCCGCTCTTCGACGGCCATTGTGCGCGCGCCTGTGTAACTTGCCGCCAACATACCGATCGGCTCCTCCTCGCTGTGTCGCGGGCCGCACCGGCCCACAGCCCGCCGCGCAGCCTAGCAGGAAACATCATACGTATGCTCTCGTGATTACACTCCTCCTCGTGACCAGCAATCCACCGCCACGCGACCACGCATCCATGGAGCCGACGCTGCCGACCCGGGGACTGCGCACCGGGCACCAGCTCACGGAGCTGGGCCTGGGCGCCGCCCAGTTCGGCAACCTGTTCACCGAGACGACCGACGACGAGTCGTGTCGCGCCGTCAGAGCGGCGGCCGGGGAAGGGATCCGCTACTTCGACACCGCCCCGCACTACGGCCTCGGGTTGTCCGAACGCCGCTTGGGGGACGCCCTCCACGCGGCCGTCCCGCGAGGTGCGGTCCTCTCCTCGAAGGCCGGGCGCCTGCTCGTGGACAGCCCGGAGACGAGTCACCGGCTCGATGACGACGGGTTCGTCGTGCCGGCCGCGAAGAGGCGGGTCTGGGACTTCAGCCGCGACGGGATCCTCCGTTCCGTGGAGGAGTCGCTGGAGCGGCTCGGGACGGACCGGCTCGACATCGCCTATCTGCACGACCCGGACGAACACTGGGGGGCGGCGTCGTCGACCGGGATCGCCGCCCTGGCCGAACTCCGGGACCAGGGCGTCGTCGGTGCCATCGGCGCCGGCATGAACCAGGCGGCGATGCTCGCCGAGTTCGTGCGGCGGACCGACGTCGATGTGGTGATGGTCGCGGGGCGGTTCACCCTTCTCGATCAGTCGGCCCTGGACGACCTGCTGCCCGTCGCCGCCGCCCGCGGTGTCGGCGTCGTCGCCGCGGCGGTCTACAACTCCGGTCTGCTGAGCACCAGGTCCGTGGACGGCTCGGCGCCCTACGACTACGGGGCGGCGCCGCGGGCCGTCGTCGAACGTGCCGCCCGCATCGCCGCCGTCTGCGAGCGGCACGGCGTGGAGCTCCCCGAGGCCGCCCTCCAGTACCCGTTGCGCCATCCCGCCGTCGTCTCGGTGGTGACGGGGATGCGCACCGAGGAGCACGTGCGCGGCAATGCCGCGCGGTACCGGGCGGCGATCCCGGAGGCGCTGTGGGAGGAACTGCACGTCACAGGGCTCGTCCCGGACCCGGTCCGGACGAGCTAGTCATCAGGAATTACAAGTCATACGTCACATGAATCTTGTCGCAAACATCATACGTATGCTAACTCTGTGTCGGGCATCAACGCCCCTATCACAGGAAGCGATCGAACATGACATCGACGTCAGACTCGACCCGCTCGATGAGCAGACGACGGAGGCTCAGAGTCGGCGCCCTCGCGGCGCTCGGCGCCGGCGCCGTCATCGCGTCAGCGCTCATTCCCCTGCAGGCGCAAGCCGCGCCCCGGACGGTGTACTTCGCGGCCCCGGACGGCAAGGACTCCGGACACTGCAGCCAGTCGCAGCCGTGCTCGCTCGAGCGGGCGCAGCATGTTGTCGGCCCGGCCGTCAAGCATGGTGACGTGAGCGTTCAGCTTGCCGACGGCACCTACCGCCTTTCCGAGCCCCTGCGGTTCGGATCCGGCGACGGTGGCGGCGACCACACCGTCGAGTGGGCCGCCGCCCCGGGCGCCCACCCGGTCATCACGGGCGCCGCGAAGGTCGACGGCTGGTCCAAGTCCGATGCGGGCTCGGGTATCTGGGAGGCGGACACCCCCAGCGGCCTCGACACCCGCCAGCTCTACGTGAACGGCGTGATCGCCCCGCGCGCCGCCATCCGGCTGGCCAACGCGGACGTCACTCCCACTGCGACCGGTCTCACCATCAAGAACCCGGCCCTGAGCTACCTCGCCACGCTCCCCGACCAGGGGCGCATCGAGTTCGAGTCCCTCGGCGACTTCACGAACCGCTACTCGCCGGTCCAGAGCATCAGCCCCACCGCGATCACGATGGCGCAGCCCGCGTGGGACAACAACACGTGGGGCTGGGACACCGTCCAGAACTCCTTCCTGGCCGGTCCGAGCTGGTACCTCGACAACTCGCTGAGCTTCCTCACCCAGGTCGGCCAGTGGTACATCTCCCCGAGCGCCGGGAAGCTCTACTACAAGCCGGCGGACGGGGTCGACCCCAACCAGCTCGACGTCGAGCTGCCCCGCCTGGAGACACTGGTCAGCATCGGCGGGACATACGCCGAGCCGGTGACCGGACTTGCCTTCAAGGGCATCCAGTTCTCCGGAACCTCCTGGCTCGGCCCGTCGACCGACGGGTACGCGGACCAGCAGAACGGCCTCTTCATCAAGGGCGCCTACGACTACCGCCCCGCCAACGCCTTCAGCAACTGCTCCCGCGGCTGTGAGATGTTCGAGCGGGCGCGCACCAGCTGGTACCAGGAGCCGGCCGCCGTGCAGGTCTCCGCCGCCAGCCGTATCTCGTTCACCGGCAACACGTTCACCAACCTCGGCCAGTCGGCGCTGGGCATCGGAAACGACGCGAACGCCATGGCGACCGGTGTCGGGCTGGGCGCCAGCGACATCGACGTGGTCGGCAACCGGTTCACGGAGGACAGCGGGCACGGCGTCGCGGTCGGCGGCGTACTGCCCGACGCGCACCACCCGAGCGACCCGAGGATGACCAACCAGAACATCCTTATATCCGACAACACGATCAACCGCGTGTCGGTGGACTATAAGGACAACAGCGGCATCCTCAGCACCTACGTCACAGGTGCGCGCATCCTGCACAACGAGGTCTCCAACGTCCCCTACGACGGCATCGACACCGGCTACGGCTGGGGCATCAACGACGCCGGGGGCTCGAACGACTACGTCGACCGCGGCTACTACAAGTGGAACACCCAGTACACGACGCCGACGACGCTGAAGGACAACCAGGTCGAGGGCAACCTCGTGCACAACACGAAGGCGCGCTTCGCCGACGGCGGATCGGTCTACAACCTCTCCGCGAGCCCGGGAAGCGTGGTCTCCGACAACTACCTGTTCAACATCTCGGGAGTCGGCCTCTACCTCGACGAGGGCAGCCGCTCGATGACCTACGAGAACAACGTGGTCCAAGGCGGTTCCTTCCTCTTCACCAACGCGTCCAGCCTCCGCAACAACACCAGTGACAACGTCATCCAGAACAACTGGTACAACTCGGGTGGAGCCTCGACGCCGAACGCCGCGGCGCACAACAACAAGCTGATCAACAACGTGAAGGTCACCGGCGCCAACTGGCCCGCGGGCGCACGGGACGTGATCTGCCAGGCGGGTGTCGCGCCGCAGTACCGCACGTCGCTCAACGCGAACCAGTTCGGCTTCAGCGGGTGCCCGGTCGGCCCGCCGGTCGCGCCCGGCTTCCGCACTGCGGGAGCCTCGGCCGTCAGCTCGTACTTCGGCCAGAGCGGCGAGGCGTTCGGGATCGCGGCGGCCGGAGCCGACGTGTGGGGCGCCGGCGGTCAGCACGACGACCAGTTCGGCTCGATCTACCGGTCCGGCGCGTTCAAGGCCGACTCGAGCGTGTCCACCCGGGTGGTGTCGGTCAACGACGCCAACGCCTGGGCCAAGTCCGGGGTCATGGTCCGCAACGACATGGCCAAGGCGGGACAGTCGGCCGGGTACGCCGTCGTCGCGGTGACCGCCCGCAACGGCGTCGTGTTCGAGTGGGACGCCAACGGTGACGGCTATCTGGACACGGACGCCCGCGCCGGGGCCGACATCTACCGCCCGATCTGGGTGAAGCTCACCCGGTCGGGTACCTCGTTCAGCGCCTCGTACTCCTACGACGGCGCCAACTACGTCCCGATCGGTCAGCCCGTGACGTTGGCCGCGGCCGCGGCGGCGCAGGACGCGGGCATCTTCTCCACGTCGCACGACACCACCCAGTCAGCGATCAACCAGTTCGACTTCGCCTCCTTCCAGGCCGCGACGATGTAACAGGTACCGCTGTCCGGCCGTGCGGGGCGGGCGTACGCCCGCCCCGCACGGCCTTGTGGTCCCCCCCGGCGGTCGACTGCCGCGGCGGGCCCGCGGTGGGACGAGTACGTCGTCCCACGACGTGCGCATCGGACCGGCCGGGGTGCGGAGGCCGGTTGTGATCCGCACCCGCCGAAGGCGGATACTGGCACCCATGCGAATCGACTTCGATCCCGAGGCCATGGGCCGCACCCCGTTCTACAAGCTGCTGACCTCCGTGGTCGTGCCGCGGCCCATCGCGTGGGTGTCGACCCTGAGCGAGTCGGGGACGGCGAATCTCGCCCCGCACTCCTTCTTCACGGTCGCGTGCGTCAGCCCGCCGGTCGTGCAGTTCACGTCGGTCGGCCGGAAGGACTCCCTGCGCAACATCGAGGAGACCCGGCAGTTCGTGGTCAACCTCGCCCCGGAGCACCTCTTCGAGCAGATCAACGCGACCGGGACCGACTTCCCGCGCGGCGTCAGCGAGTTCGACGAGGTCGGCATCGCCCGCGAGCCCAGCCACGCGGTCAAGCCGCCGCGCGTGGCGGCCTCCCCGGTGGCCCTGGAGTGCGAGCTGCACAGCACGGTGACCCTCGGCGACTCGACGGTGGTCTTCGGCCGCGTGGTGCACGCCGCGGTCTCCGAGGCCGTCATGGCCGACGGCAGTCCGGACGTCCGCAAGCTGCGCCCGCTCGCGCGCCTCGGCAAGGACGAGTGGAGTACGACGGGCGAGATCCTGGAGATCTCCCGCATCCGCTACGCCGACTGGCCCGGCGCACGCCAGGGCTGACCGGCGTAGGCGCCGGTCGTGCCGGCCGAGGCTGCGGCGGGCAGCCGGCGGCGGACGGCGGGCGATACGGCGCTGGGCCGGGCGTCGCCGGTCCCTGGCGCGCCGCTCGGGCTGCGGCGTGTGAACCACCACGTCAGCCATGTGCCCGACGGGCTGAGCCGGACGGCGGCCGCCTTCCTCGGCACCCACGCCGTCCGCCTCGAGCCGCTGCCCGTGGAGCGGTGCCGGGAGAAGTGGCTCGCACTCGGCATCCCCGCCGTTGCCATCGACCGGGCGGTGGCGTACGAGGCGCGATGGGGCGGGTTCATGTCGCCACCGGCGCCCTGTGACGACGGCGGGCCTCATGTGCTCGGTGCGGACCTTCCTGACGGCACGCCGGAGGATGGCTGGTGGTTCGCGGCGGGCGATCAGCGCTGCTCTCTTCCGTTCAGCTTCATGATCGGCACCGATGGCGCGTTCGGGATCCGCAGCGACCGGTGGACCCCGCCGCACGCCCATGTCGAGGGGTGGGTCGAGGTGTCCGGAGACGCCGTGCAGAGCCTGGGCCTCGACGGTCTTGATCCGGTGCCGCTGGTGGCAGGCGTGGCCGACACATGGCGGCGAGGACCTGACTCGCGGGTGGCGGTCCACCGGGGTGAGGCCGAGAACTTCGGCCGTCCTGAGTTTCTGCGGGCCCCGGTCTACGAGGGCCTGCCCGAGCACGCCTTCTGGTGCGACTGAAAGGACCCGTGAGGGCGTCGCGGGCGCCCGGCCCGCGTGGTCAGCGGCGCCTGCGGCGGCGCGCCCAGGCCGTGAAGACCAGTGCCCCGAGTCCCGTCACGGCCAGGAAGCCCATCGCCAGCAGGAACACCGGCGAGGTGGGGGTGGCGGCACGGCTGCCCGCGACGACGTAGGCGGCCGTGTTCGGGATCGTGCCGAGTGCCGTTGCGATCAGATACGGCATGATGCGCGTCTCCGACACCGCCGCGGCATAGTTGGCCGCCGCGAAGGGGATGCCGGGGAAGAGCCGCATCAGGAGCATCGTGCGGAAGCCGTGCCGGCTCAACTGCCGGTCTGCGGAGCGCAGTACGCGGCCCCGCAGCAGCGGGCGCAGGGCGTCCCGGCCCAGGACGCGGCCCAGGACGAAGCAGATCGCCGCGGAGATCACCGTGCCGCCGATGGCCGCGGTCAGTCCCCACAGCGAACCGAAGAGCGCGCCGGCGCCCATGCTCAGCAGCGGGCGGGGGACGAAGGCCGTGGCGCAGATGCCGTAGCCGGCCGTGAACAGCACGATCGCCGCGAACCCGGTGAACTGCTGGGGCCAGCCGTCGGCGAGGAACCGCTGCGGTTCCCAGAACACCACGCAGACCCCGGCGCCCACGAGGAGCGCGACGAGCAGCGCCAGTCGGGCCCATGGCCACACGCGCAGGCGTGAGCGGGAACCGGACAGGGCAGGGGCGTCGGACATCCCGCGAGCCTAGCCCAGGAGGATGTCCGTCCGGAGACCGTCAGTGGTCCCGCGTACGGTGCGCGTATGACATCCCATGTCCCGGTCGTACCGGACAGCACTCTCGCCGATCTGGTGCTGCCCGCCTGACCACGGTGTACGCCGCGGCGGCCGACCCGGACCGGGCCGCCTCCGCGGCGGCTTACATGCGCGGAGCCTTCCCCTTTCTCGGCATCGCCACTCCTGCCCGGCGGGTGCTGTCCCGGGAGGTCCTGGCGGGCACGCCCCGCCCCGGCGAGGACGACTGCGCGGCCCTGGCCCTGCGCTGCCGGGCACTGCCGGAGCGGGAGTACCGCTACTTCGCGGTCGACTTCCTGCGACGCCACATCGGGCGGTGCTCGTCCGCCTTCCTCGGCACGGCCCGGCACCTCGTGGCGACCGAGCCGTGGTGGGACACGGTCGACCTGCTCGCGGCGCATGTGGTCGGGCCCCTGGTCGCCGCCGATCCCGCACTGGTGGCGGTCATGGACGCGTGGATCACCGACGACGACTCGTGGATCGTGCGCACCGCGCTCCTGCACCGGCTCGCGTACAAGGACGGCACCGATGCCGAGCGGCTGTTCCGCTCCTGCATGCTCCAGTCCGGACATCGCGACTTCTTCGTCCGCAAGGCGATCGGCTGGGCACTGCGCGAGTACGCCCGCACCGACCCGGACGCCGTACGGGAGTTCTTCGTGTCGGCGGCCGACCGGCTGTCGCCGCTTTCGGTGCGCGAGGCCACCAAGCGCTTGTGACTGCCATGCTGGGCGCATGCCCAGCGCCGGAGAGCACGACCAGGATCGTGTGCGCCGCAGCTACGACGCCGTGGCGGGGGAGTACCGGACGCGTATCGGTGGCGAACTCGCGCACAAGCCGCTCGATCGCGCCCTGCTGACGGCCCTCGTCGAGGAGACGGCCGACGGCGCGCCCGTCGCCGACCTGGGCTGCGGTCCGGGCCATGTGACCGGCTGGCTCGCCGGGCGGGGCGTGCGGGCGGTGGGGGTCGACCTGTCGCCGCGGATGGTCGAGCTCGCCCGCGCCGACCACCCCGGCGCCGAGTTCCGGGTGGGCGACCTCCGCCGTCTGCCCGCCGCCGACGGCGAGTTCGGCGCCGCCGTCGCGCTCTACAGCGTGATCCACCTCGCTCCGGACGAACTGCGGCCCGCCTTCGCCGAGATGCGGCGCGTGATGCGGCCCGCCGCGCCGCTGCTCGTCGCCTTCCATCTCGGCGCCGAGACCCGGCACATGGCGCAGTGGTGGGGCCACGAGGTCGACGTGGACTTCCGTTTCCTCGCCGCCGCGGACGTCCGCGCGGCCATGGAGGACAGCGGATTCACCGTGCGGGCGGTCCTGGAGCGGACGCACTACCCGCACGAGGCCGAATCCCGCCGCGCCTACATACTGGCGCGGCACGCGGTGTGACGTGACGTGACGTGAGGGAGCGTCACGCCCAGCCGCCGGTTCCGCGCCGGGGTCTACCTGCTGCCGGCCGCCGAGGGCGGGCGGCGCCGGGGATCACGACCGGCTACCGCCCCCGGTTCTCCGTGCGGACGGCGGACGGCGGACGTCGTCGGTGACGTGGACCTCGGCGGCGCCGGGATCGCGCTCCCCGGGGCGCGGGCGGAGATGACGGTCGAGCTGGGCCGGGCGGTGCCGCTGGAGGCCGGTCTCGGCTTCGCCATCCGCGAGGGCGGGCGCACGGTCGGCGCGGGCACCGTCACCGCGCCGCTCGACCGACAGAGACGAAGGGGCCCGGGTCCGGCCCTGGCCCCTTCCGCCCCCCGGGGTACGGTGCCGTTCCGCGCTGGGACAATGGCCGGATGGAGGACGACGACGCACGCATCCCGGTGAGCGAGGCCGTGGACTTCGGCGCGGCGAAACTGCTGCCCGACGTGGACCGGCCCGCCGGCTGGCTGCTGACCGTCGACGGGGCCCCGCAGTCGTACGTCGACCTCGACGACCCGACGTATCTGGAGTTCGAGTACACCCGGCGCCTGGCGTACGTCCTGGACGAGTCGGCCCCCGCCGGGCAGCCGCTGGACGTCGTCCACCTCGGGGGCGGCGCCCTCACGCTGCCGCGCTATACCGCAGCGACCCGGCCCGGCTCCCGCCAGCGCGTGGTCGAGGCCGACCGGGCGCTCGCCGAACTGGTCGCCCGATGGCTGCCGTTGCCGGCGGGCGGCGACGGGCTGACCGTGGCCGCGGAGGACGCCCGCGGCTGGCTGGAGGCGGCGCCGGACGCCTCGGCGGACGTCGTGGTCGCCGATGTCTTCGGCGGCTCGCGGGTGCCCGCGCACCTCACGTCGTACGAGTTCCTCACCGAGGCGGCGCGCGTGCTGCGCCCGGACGGCGTCTACCTGGCGAATCTCGCCGACTCCGCGCCCTTCGACTTCCTGCGGCCCCAGATCGCCGGTCTGCGCGCCCTGTTCGGCGAGGTCTGCCTGATCGCGGAGCCCGGCGTGCTGCGGGGCCGCCGCTTCGGCAACACCGTGCTCGCCGCTTCCCGGCGGCCGTTGCCCGTCGACCGGCTCACCCGGCGCACCGTGGCGGACGCCTTCCCGGCCCGGGTCGTCCACGGTGACGCCCTCGCGGTCTTCCTCCGCCGGGCGCGTCCCGTTCACGACAAGGACGCGGTGCCCTCTCCCGAGCCGCCCGGGGGGACGTTCGGGGTGGGCTGAACCACGCGCGCGGGTCCGCCGGCGGCCACTTCGGCGGTGGTGTCCTTGCGCCGCAGGTTGCGCACCTCGGGGGCGAGCAGGACGGCGCCGGTGAGGAGAACGGCGAGCCCCGCGCATCCCCACAGGGCACCGGTCAGCCCGAACGCGCCGGCCGCGGGTCCCGCGAGCGCGGTGCCGAGGGGGACCATGGACACCGACCCGAACCAGTCGTAGGCGGCGACCCGGGACAGCTTGTCCTCCGGGATCTCCTGGCGCAGCGCCAGCATCCACGTCACGCCGAAGACCTCGACGGAGAGCCCGGCCACGAGCATCGTCGCCGCCAGCAGCGGCACCGGCAGGACCAGCGCGAGCGCCACGGCGGGCAGGGCGAACGGGAAGACGCACAGCGTGCCCGCGAGCAGGATGCGCTGCGGACGCCAGCGCAGCATGAGGAAGCCGCCCGCGATGTTCCCCACGCCGAACGCGGCCAGTGCCGCGCCCCAGGGGCCCGCGCCGCCGAGCCGGTCCTGCGAGACCAGGGGGCCGTAGACCGCCTCGGAGGCGACCATGACCGCGTTGACGACCGAGAACTGCACGACGATGCCCCACAGCCAGCGCCGGGACGCGAACTCCCGCCATCCGTCGTGCAGATCGCGCAGGAGGCCGCCGCCGGGCGCTGCCGCGGCCGCCGTCCGCGTCACCCGCAGCAGCGCGCGCAGCGACGCGGCGAACGCGAAGCAGGCCGCGTCCACGGCCATGACCCACCCCGGCCCCACGAGCGCGATGAGCGCCCCCGCGAGCGCGGCGCCGCCGACGGTGGCCCCGTTCACCCCGAGCCGGAAGACGGCGAAGGCGCGGCCGGCGTGGGCGCCGTCGACGGTGGACAGCAGCATGCCCTCGTTCGCGGGCGCGAAGAACGCGGTGCCGGTGCCGCCCAGGGCGGACAGGGCCGCCATGTGCCAGATCCGGGCGTCCCCGGAGATCACCAGGAGGGCGAACACGCCCTGGGAGACCGCGTTCAGGCAGTTCGCGGCGACCATGACGCGGTGCCGGGGCAGCCGGTCCGCGACCGCGCCGCCGATGAGCAGGAAGACCACCAGCGGCACCGTGCGTGCCGCCGCGACCAGGCCGACGTCCGTGCCGTCGCCGCCCGCCCGCAGCACGGCGAAGGCCGAGGCGACCACGGCGCCGGAGGTCCCGAGGTTGGTCACGAAGGCGGCCGCGGCCAGCAACCGGAAGTTGCGCCCGGCCCAGTCGGGGAAGCGGGGGAGGGGAAGACGGGAGGCTGTGGTGGTCACCCGGGGACTATGGGCGCCCGGGCCACCGTCTGCCAAACCATTTGCGCACGACCGCCGGCACCGACGCCTCCGCCGACCGCCGGCGATCGGCGGTCAGCCGATCAGGCGGACGCTGTCGCGCACCTTGGCGACGGTCCCGGCGTCCGGAGCCCCCTTGAATCCGTCCACGACCAGGATCCAGGAGCGGACCTCCTTGTCCTTGCCGAGGAAGGTGAAGCTGTAGGCGGTGCCGTCGGCCGCGCACGTGCCCTTCATGCCGGTCGCGCGGGTGCTGGAGATCCAGCCGCCGACCCCCTGGCCGTTCTTGTACGCGCGGGTCGCGGACTGCGTCAGCTTGGTCCCGCCCTCCTGGTTGTACTTGGCGTACGCCCAGTTGTAGGCCTCGTTGGCGGCCTCGGACTGCAGGCTCTTGGCGCCCTTGCCGCCCTTCACCCCGGCCAGGCCGCGCTGGTCGGTGCCGCACCAGTCCTCGCCGAGCGTGGCGGCGCCGCCGGTGACGATGCGGTTCTTGTCCCACTCGTATCCGATCAGCAGGCCCGCCGACTTCACGGTCCAGTTCCTGGGGACGTCGTAGGCGACGCCCATGTCGCCGCGGACGACGGTCTGCCACCCGGCGACCACGGGCTTGATCGCGCTGTCGCCGGGGTTGCCGCGCGCGTCGTCGGCGCCGGGGCCGTCGTCGGAGGCGCCGGCGGACGCGGGGGAGGAGGGGGCCGCGGGGGCGGAGGACGCCGCGTCTGGCGGGCTCGCCGAGGCTGTCGGGTTGCCGCTCGCGGAGGGGCCGGCCTCGGGGCCGCCGGAGTCGTCGCCGGTGAGTTTCACGGCGATCAGCACACCGGCCGCGGCGACGGCGGCCGCGGCGACCACGGACACCGCGACGGCCACGCCCCGCCGGTTGCCGGGCGGCTTCGGCGCCCCGGGCCCGCCGGGCATCGTCTGCGCGCCCCACGGCGGGGGCGGCGGCTGGTAGGCCGGGTGCTGCTGCGGTGCGTACGGCGACGGGAACTGCTGCGGGGGCTGCTGCGGATGTCCCCCGGGTTGCTGCGGATACTGCTGTCCCCCGGGCTGCTGTTCTCCTGGCCACATGGCTCGAAACACTAGGGGCTGGCGCCTCACGGATCCATGGATCCCGTCATTACCAGCTGGTAACATTCGGCCATGTCCGAGAACCAGCCTCAGATCGCCGAGCTTCTGACGGCCACCGTGCCCATGGTGCGCACCCTGAACCTCGAGTACCTGGAGACCACCGCCGAGCGCGCGGTGCTCCGTCTCCCCGACCAGGCCGACTACCACAACCACGTCGGCGGCCCCCACGCCGGCGCCATGTTCACCCTCGCCGAGTCGGCGAGCGGTGCCATCGTGCTCGCCGCCTTCGCCGACCAGCTCTCCCGCGCGGTGCCCCTCGCCGTCCGCGCCGAGATCTCGTACAAGAAGCTCGCCATGGGCCCGGTCACCGCCACCGCCGAACTCGGCCGCCCCGCCGCCGAGGTCGTCGCCGAACTCGACAAGGGCGAGCGCCCCGAGTTCCCGGTCGCCGTCGCCATCCGGCGCGAGGACGGCGCCGTGACGGGCGAGATGTCGATCGTGTGGACTTTGCGCCCCAACTCCTGACGCCGATCCGCGCGTGGCGGCCCTTCATCCCTCCCGCCGGGGCCGTCCCCGGCGAGGGGCGGAGGTGCGGGACCGCCGCGGTTCGTTCGTCACGGCAGGCAGACGAGCACGGCCAAGGTGTAGAGCCCCATGGTCGCGGAGATCGGATATGCCTCCCAGGAGCGGATCCCCCGCTGCTTCGAGTCCTCCATCGCGTGCATGGTCCTCTGGACCCCGAGGAACGTCCCCACCACGGCCAGGACGAGGCTGCAAGCCACGAGCCAGTTGACGCCGGTGGAATCGATCTCGAAGTGGAGTCCCAGACAGTAGAGGACGATGCCGGCGGCGGCGGGTGTCGCGCTCGTGATCGCGACCAGGTTCGCCTTCCGGTAGGCGTCGTCCTTGCCCTTGATCCACTGTGTGGCCCGCCAGCCCTGCCTCACCGCGGGGTCACGTGGTCCGGACTGCCAGCTGTCGCCGATGGCGAACGAGGTGAAGTACGTACCGGCGAGTCCGCCGATGCCCGTGGTGATGGCGAACAGCGTCTTCTCGTGCGGCAGGTACACCGCTGCGAGCGCCTGGAAGGACGCCAGGATCGAGAGCAGGGAGATCACGACCGGGACGGCCGCGAACATGACGGCAGCCGGCAGGTTGGCCGTCTGGTCGCGCTCGGCCCCGATCGCGGCGAGCGCGATCGAACCGGTCAGGCTCGCGATCATGGCGACCACCAGGAGCCCGCAGGCCATCGCGATCAGGGTGTCCTGCCCGGGGGGTCTCCTGGCGGTGAACAGGACCGTCACGGTGGGCAGGGACAGCGCTCCGAACGCCCCGATGATCGGCGCGTAGGAGGCCGCCCCTCGCCTCAAGTCGTAGCGTCCTTCGGCGTTTTGGGCGTTTCCGCTGTTCGGCATGGATCGACCGTAGGGGTGTACACGTCATATGCCGACATGGCAGTGGGCATAGTTACCCATCCGGGACATCGGAGCCGTGCACGGCGGTGCCGGGTTCGCCGTGCCACCGCGGGACGCACGGCGCCGTGGTGCTGCCGTACGGGTGTCGCGGAGGCGGACGGCGGGCGTGCCGGCAGCCCTCCGGGGGCTCACCCCGCGGTGACCCGCGCCGCGCCGGGCCGTACGTCGGATACGCTGCAACGACGTGCGCGCCCGGCGCACCGAGCACCGACCGGTACCCGACCGCCCCAGGGGAAGGAAGCGGCCTTGCACGTCCAGGAGTGGCTCGGGACGATCCCGCCCGTCAGCATCTATCTGCTGGTGGGCCTTGTGATCGGTGTGGAGAGCCTGGGCATACCCCTGCCCGGCGAGATCATCCTCGTGAGCGCCTCACTGCTCGCGTCTCAGGGGCACGTCAACCCGTGGGTGGTCGGCATCTGCGCCACCGCCGGGGCGATCGTGGGCGACTCCATCGGCTACGCGATCGGCCGCCGCGGCGGACGTCCGCTGATGGACCGGCTCGGCCGGCGCTTCCCCAAGCACTTCTCCCCCGGCCACATCGCGACCGCCGAGGCGTCCTTCGAGCGCTGGGGCATGTGGGCGGTGTTCTTCGGGCGCTTCGTCGCACTGCTGCGGATCTTCGCCGGGCCGCTGTCCGGTGTGCTGCGCATGCCGTACTGGAAGTTCCTCGTCGCGAACGTCCTCGGCGGCGTCGTCTGGGCGGGCGGCACGACTGCCGTCATCTACTACGTGGGCATCGTCGCCGAGCCCTGGCTCAAGCGCTTCTCCTGGGTCGGCCTGGGCGCGGCCGTGCTGATCGGCCTCGCGTCCTTCCTCGTCGTACGCCGCCGGGCCAAGGCAGCCGCGGCCGCCCTGGAGCCCGAACCCGAAGAGGAGACGGTCGCCGCGACGGCCGACTGAGGCGGGGGGCTCAGCCCGCGGTGTCCGCCGCGCCCCCCGCGCCCTCTGCGAAAGCGGCACGGTGCGCACCGGCCAACTGCACATAGTGCTCCGCGTTCAGCCGGATCATCTCCCGCTCCTCGGCCGTCAGTTCGCGCCGCACCTTGGCGGGGACCCCGGCCACCAGCGAACCCGGAGGTACGCGCATCCCCTGCGGTACGAGGGCGCCCGCGGCCACCAGCGAACCGGTGCCGATGTGCGCGCCGTTGAGCACCGTCGCGCCCATGCCGACCAGTACGTGGTCCTCCACGACGCAGCCGTGCACCACCGCGTTGTGGCCGATCGTGACGCCCGCGCCGATCACCGCGGGGAAGCCCGGGTCGGCGTGGACCGTCGCGTTGTCCTGCACATTGCTGCCCTCGCCGAGGCTGATCGGCGCGCAGTCGCCGCGGAGCACCGCGTGGTACCAGGCGCTGGCGCCCGCCGCCATCGTCACCTCACCCAGCACCACCGAGGTCGGCGCGGCGAAGGCGTCCGGGTCCACCCGGGGTGTGTGCCCGCCCACGGCGGCGATCAGGGCTCTCTCCGTCATGGAGATCACCGTAGCCCCGCGATTGCGGTGATCGCGGGGCGGGTAGCGCCTACAGCGTGCTGAAGTTCTCCGATGATGTGATCGCCGCGCTGGAGTCGGGTGCCCCCGTCGTCGCCCTGGAGTCGACGATCATCTCCCACGGGCTGCCCCGCCCCCGCAACCTCCAGGTCGCCCGGGAGCTGGAGGCCGCCGTCCGGGACGCCGGAGCCGTACCGGCGACCGTCGCCGTCCTCGACGGCGTGCCGCGCGTCGGCCTGGAGGACAAGGAGCTGGAGCGCGTCGCCCACGACGAGCGGATGCGCAAGCTCGGCCACCGCGATCTGCCCGTCGCCCTCGCCACCGGTGCCAGCGGGGCCACCACCGTCTCCGCCACGGCGTTCCTCGCCGCCCGCGCCGGCCTGCGCTTCTTCGCCACCGGCGGGCTCGGCGGGGTGCACCGCGGCTGGACCCATGAGCAGGACGAGTCGGCCGACCTGCGGCTGCTCGCCGAGACGCGGATCACCGTCGTCTGCGCCGGGGTCAAGTCCATCCTCGACGTCGCCGCCACCCTGCAACGCCTGGAGACCCTCGGCGTCACCGTCGTGGGCTACGGGACCGGGGAATTCCCCGGCTTCTACCTGAGCGGTTCCGGGCAGCCGGTCGACTGGACGGTCAGCACGCCCGAGGAGGTCGCGGCGGTCATGGCCGCCCAGGACGAACTGTGCGGACCGCCCGCCGCGATCGTCGTCGCCAACCCGGTGCCCGAGCGGGAGCAGCTCGACCCGGAGCTCCACGACCGCGTGCTGAGGCAGGCACTGGCCGCCGCCGAGGACGAGGGCGTGACCGGCCAGGCCGTCACGCCCTTCCTCCTCGGCCGGCTCGTCGAGGGCACCGAGGGGGCCAGTCTGGAGGCCAACCTCGCCGCGGTGCGCGGCAATGTGCGCCTGGCCGCACGGCTCGCCGTCGCCTGGTCCGAACGCGGCACACATCACACCTGATCGACCGGCCGCGCACGACGGCCCTCGGTACGGTGAGCGGGTGCCGACAAACGAGAACGTGTTCTCCCCGCTGGGGGCCTGGCGCCGCCGTGCCACCTCCCGCCTGGTGCACCGGGGCTGGCGATGGGTGCAGGGCGCGGGCGCGGTGTCCGCCGAGCGCCCCGGGCCGCTGCGCTTCGGCCGCATCGGCACCGGGACCCGGCTGGCGTTCCCGCAGGGCACGATCTTCGGCGAGCGCTGGATCCACCTCGGCGACTACTGCATCATCGGCGAACAGGTCACCCTCACCGCCGGCATGATGCCCGGTCTCGACCTCGGCCCCGAACCCGTCGTCCGGCTCGGCAACGGCGTCGTACTCGGGCGCGGGAGCCATGTCATCGCCTCCCGGCCGGTGGTGTTCGGCAACGACGTCTACTGCGGCCCGTACGTCTACGTCACCAGCGACAATCACTCCTACGACGACCCGCACGAGCCCATCGGGCGGCAGTGGCCGCGCTCCGCGCCGGTCGAGATCGGCTCCGGAAGCTGGCTGGGTGCGGGCGCGGTGATCCTGCCGGGAGCCAGGATCGGGCGGAACGTGGTGGTCGCGGCGGGCGCCATCGTCCGGGGCGAGGTCCCCGACCACTCGGTGGTGGCAGGCGCCCCGGCGCGCGTCGTGCGGCGCTGGGACCCCGAACGCGGCTGGGAACCCCCGCTGCGGACGCCCGCCCCGGTGCCCGTGCCCGCGGGCGCGACGCACCAGCAACTCGCGGCGCTGGCCGCGCTCGTCGAGCTCGAACCGGAGGGGTGACGCCGGGCGGCGACCGCTCCGGGCCGGGGGCGGGGCCGGCGGGGGCCGTCCGTCCTGCGGATCGGTGACGCGGTCAACTCGGCACGTTTGTTAGCGTGCTGGACATGCGCGCACCCATCGGCACCTTCACCGACGTTCACCCCGCCGTCGAGCGGCTCGACCTGCTGCCCGGGCCCGTGGCCGCGGCACTCACGGCCTGGCACGGGGAGGTATCCGCCGAGGAGGTGCTCCTCGTCGACACCGACCCCGAGAAGGCGGACACGGCGGTCTTCGCCGAGGCCTACGGCGTCGGTATGGACCAGTCGGCCAACTGCGTGGTCGTGGCCGGCAAGCGCGGCCAGGACGTCACGCTGGCCGCGTGCGTGGTCCTCGCGACCACCCGGGCCGATGTGAACGGCTTCGTCCGGCGTCATCTCGGCGTGCGGAAGGCCTCGTTCGCGCCGATGGACACCGCGGTCGGCGAGAGCGGCATGGAGTACGGCGGCATCACCCCCATCGGGCTGCCCGCGGCGTGGCCGCTGCTGGTGGACGCGGCGGTCACGGACACCCCGTACGTGATCATCGGCAGCGGCAGGCGCCGCGGCAAGCTGCTCCTGCCGGGCAAGGCGCTGGCGGAGCTGCCCGGCGTGCAGGTCGTCGAGGGACTGGGCGTCACGGCGTGACCGAGGTGCTGGCGCGTCTGGAGCGCTACTACGACGCGGTGCCGCGGGCGGCCGCCCACGCCGAGGACTTCGGCCCGCTGACCCTCTTCGTCCGTGAGGGACTCGGCTGGCCGTACTACGCCCGGCCGACGCTCGGCGTGGACGGGCGCGTCGGCCGCGCGGACGTGGACCGGGTACGGGAGCGGCAGCGGGGTCTCGGCGTACCGGAGTGCTTCGAGTGGGTGGCGGAGACGACGCCCGGCCTGCGGGAAGCGGCGGAGGCCTCGGGCCTCCAAGTGCACGCACACCCGCTGATGGTGCTCGACCCCGCGGCGGCCGGAGCCGTTCCCGCGCCCGTGGTCGGCGTGGACGTGCGTGTACTGGCGCCCGGCGACCCGGCGTTCCCGAGCGCCATCACGGTGCCGCACCTGGCGTTCGCGCATCCCGGCACCTCGATCGGTGCGGCCGGGACGTCCGAGCTGGACATCGTCAGGGTGCTGCACGCCGCCCCGGCCGCCCTCGCGGCGGCCGAGGCCCGGGTCAAGGACGGCCTCACCGTCCACGCGGCGGCCGTGGCCGGTACGACCGCGCTGTGCGCGGGGCAGTACAACCCGGTCGGTGAGGTGTGCGAGATCGTCGCCGTCGGCACGCTGCCCAGCGCCCGCCGCCGCGGCCTCGCGCTCGCGGTGACCTCCGTGCTGGTGGAGCACGCCCGGGCGCGGGGACTGGGCACAGTGTTCCTGTCGGCGGGCGACGAGGACGTGGCCCGTATCTACGGCCGCATCGGTTTCCGGCGGGTGGGGACGGCGCTCATCGCGGAACCCGCGGCCGGCTGAGGTCCAGCGACAGCGGTATCGAGTGCTCGGCGAAGCCGAGGCTGCGGTACAGGGCCTCGGCATCGGGCGTTGCGTGCAGGTCGACCCGGGTGACGCCCCGCTCGGCGAACCACGCGAGCAGCGCCCCCGTGGTCGCCCGGGCGTGGCCCAGGCCCCGGTAGCGGGGATCGGTGCAGACATTGAAGACGAAGCCGAAGCGCCCGTCGGGGTGGGAGGGCGCGGCCAGTCGCTGCTCGAGCCGCCCCACGGCGCACGCCGCCAGGTGCGGCGCGCCGCTGCCGGGGTCGCCGTCGACCACGAACGCCCCGAGCTCACTCCCGGCGCCGCCGGCGAGCTGCTCCCGCGCCTGCTTCTCGGCGGCCGCCTCCCACGCCCCCGGCTCGTCCCGGCCGCTCATGGCCAGGAACATCAGCCGGCGCAGCCGCACCAGCTCGGCGGCGTCCTCGGGATGTGCGGGGCGTACGACGGCGTTCCCGGTCATCCGAGGCGGGGGATCTCGATCGCCGGGCAGCGGTCCATGACCATGACCAGGCCCGCGTCCTCGGTGCGCGCGTACGCCGCGTCGTCGATCACGTCCAGCTGGAACCAGACGCCCTTGGCGCCGATCGCGACGGCCTCGTCCGCCACCGCGCCGGCCAGGTCGGAATTGACGAAGACGTCCACGACGTCGACCGGGAAGGGGATGTCCGCCAGCGAGGCGTAGCCCTGCTCCCCGTGCACCGTCTCGGCCTTCGGGTGCACGGGCACCACACGCTTGCCGAAGCGCTGCAGCACCCGGGCGACGCCATAGGCGGCGCGCGAGGTGTTGTTGGACAGCCCGACCACGGCCCAGGTGTCCCCGAGACCGGTCAGCAGCTCGCGTACCGCCGCTTCGTCTTCGTGCACGTCGTCCTCCCACGGGCCTGCGATGACTCTCCGCAGCAGTCAACCAGAGGGCCCTCCCGGCCATTCCCGTAGGGTGGCGGGGTGGTGGAGCGGTATCTGACGATCGGGCGCGCGGGCGTCCACGAGAGCGAGATCAAACGATCGCGCTTCCTGTGCGCCCTGGCGCCCGTGGCGAGTGAGGCGGCGGCACAGGAGTTCATCGCCCGCGTCCGCCGCGAGCATGCCGGTGCCAGCCACAACTGCTACGCGTACGTCATCGGCGCCGAGGGCCGCGTGCACAGGGCAAGCGACGACGGCGAGCCCGGCGGCACCGCGGGCACGCCCATGCTCCAGGTCCTGCTGCGCCGTGAGATCCGCGACGTCGTCGCCGTCGTCACCCGCTACTACGGCGGGATCCAGCTCGGGGCGGGCGGCCTGGTGCGGGCGTACGGGGGCGCGGTCTCCGCGGCGCTGGACGAGCTCGGCACCGTCGAGCGGCAGAAGCTCGCGCTGGTCACGGTCGTCGTCGACCACCAGCGTGCCGGCCGCATCGAGAACGACCTGCGCGCCGCCGGCCGCGCCGTGCGCGGGGTGGCCTACGCGGCCGACGTCCGCATCGAGCTCGGTGTGCCGGAGGAGGAACTCTCGTCGTTCCGCGCCTGGCTCGCCGACGCCTCCGCCGGCTCGGCCGGGATGGAGGTCTCGGGCAGCGCGTACGTGGACCTTTAGAGTGCGGCCAAGTGCCCGGTCGAGGCGACGTCCACGACGGACAGGCCGTCGAGCGTGGTGATCGCGCAGGACGGGACGCCGTCGCGCATCAATACGGCCGGCACCGCGTTGTCACCGGTCAACGTGCGCAGCAGGTCCACGGTGACCCCGCCGTGCGTGACGAGCGCGACAGGGCCGGGCGCTCCGGCCAGGTCGAGCAGGCAGGCGCGCAGGCGATCGGCTGCGGCACGGGAGGAGTCGCCGGACGCGGGAAGGAAATCGCGGTCCCGCACCGAGGCGGCCCAGTCCCTCAGGAAGTCCTCCGCGGTCTGGGATGTGTCCAGGTTGATGCGCTCGCGCAAGCGGGCGTCCTCCTGGACGGGCAGTCCCGTCCGGGACGCGATGAACGCGGCGGTCTCGCGAGCCCGGCGCAGGGGACTGCTGAAGTTCGCGCACACCGGCCGGCCGCAGCCGGTCGGCCGTCCTCGCGGCCTGTCGACGCCCTGCCTCGGTCAACCCCGGGTCACCGGGCAGGTGTTCCTTCTCGGCGTGCTGCACCAGATGGAAGACGGTCATGCCGCCAGGGTGGCGGTTTCGGCACGTCCGCGGCCACCGGTATACGTCCTCCGCGGCGGCGGCACACGCCGCGCCCGCGGTCTCATTCGGCTGTGAGCTCGCTCAGCTGCTCGGCGGCGGTGGCGTTCCCGGTGTCGGCGAGGCGGCGGAGTTCGTTCATGTCGCCTTGTTCGGTGGCGAGTTCGATGAGCTGGTCGGTGGCGTCGCTGTTGCCGGTGTCGGCGAGGCGGCGGAGTTCGTTCATGTCACCTTGTTCGGTGGCGAGTTCGATGAGCTGGTCGGTGGCGTCGCTGTTGCCGGCGTCGGCGAAGCGGCGGAGCAGATCCATGTCGCCGTGCTCGACGCACAGTTCGAGCACCTGATCGATCGCGTCGCTGTCGCCGGCGTCGGCGAGGGCGCGGAGCCCGGTGGGAAGGTAGTCCGTCATGGGGAGGTCTCTCCTCGGTT
This sequence comes from Streptomyces sp. RLA123, assembly GCF_056270165.1. Taxonomy (NCBI): domain Bacteria; kingdom Bacillati; phylum Actinomycetota; class Actinomycetes; order Kitasatosporales; family Streptomycetaceae; genus Streptomyces; species Streptomyces sp. RLA123. Next base: position 6,895,457 of record NZ_JBWDOR010000003.1, read on the forward strand.
TTGGTCCGGTGCGGGCAGGGCCCCGGCGGCCCGGAGGGCGTCGCGGTGCGTGTGCCACTCGTCCAGGAGCAGGGGCAGGCGCTCGCCGAGGAAGTCGGCGAGCGCGACCATCTCCTGGAGCGGTGCGCGGCGTTCGGGAGGGGCGTCGGTGAGCAGCGCCAGTCCCTCCCGGAAGAGGGCGGCGTGTTCCCGGTGGATCGCCGAGTCGAAGTTCTGCGGTTGCTGACTCGCCGGGTTGATCCCCACGCGGTCCACCCGCTCGCCGGCGGTGCGGGTGCGATGTGCCATCAGGTAGGTCTCGAGCAGCTTGACGGCACCGGTGATCGCGCTGCGGCTCGCCAGGAGCGCGTCGCTCAGTTCGTCGATCGTCTGCTGCTCGGGGTCGCAGACGAACAGGTAGCCCAGCAGGCGCCCGGCCATCGGGGGGAAGCCGTACTGGCGTGCGTAGAAGCGGCCGACGTGGTCGGCGAATATCAGCTGGGCGTCGTGGGGCACGGTGATGACGATATCAGTACCGACTGAGATGACAGAAATGAGTGTCATGTGGATTATCTCGTCGCGTCATCCCTCCGCGCCGAGCGGACCGCGCCTGCCGCCGCCAGGGCCCAGGTCGCCACCGCCGCCCACAGCAGCACGTGCCCGAGAACACCGAGCCCGGGGAGGCCGGTCGGCGCGGCGGCCGACAGGCTGGTCACACCGGTCATGCCGAGGGGGAAGACGGTGGCCCAGCGGCGGATGTCGTACCGCCGCCGGGGCCAGAGCAGTTCGGCGTAGACCAGGACGGGCAGCCACAGCAGCGCGGCGGCCAGGAGGGCGATGGTGGCGGAGCGCAGCGGGGCGTGCAGGGCCGGGGCCCAGCCGAGTGGGCCGTCCGGGTCGGCGGCGACCGTCAGCCGGTCACAGGCGAGCGCGGTGATCGACAGGGCCCCGCCCGCGATCCAGTGGTCACCGGCGCCGGTACGGATCTGGTGCCGGTCGAAGCGCCCGAGCGCCACGCCGTAGAGAACGCCGCCCAGCACCAGGAACGCCAGCGCGGGCCAGCACAGCCAGCCGATCCGGCGCGCCAGGGCCAGGGTGGCGGCGCCCACGGCCAGTGCCTCCGTGGCCACGCAGACCAGGAACACGACCCCCGGCAGACCGTGCTCCCGGCCCCGCAGCACCGGCACGAGCAGCGGTGCCCACAAGGCGGCGGACAGGACGAGCGAGGCGGCCGCGGCGGCCTGCAGGCCCTGTTGCGACAGGCAGGTGCCCAGGATGCAGGTGGCCGCGACCCCCGTCAGCGCGGCAGGCGTCAGCGCTTCCCGGCGCCACCGCTCCGGGCAGTGGACGAGCCGTACCGCGAAGGCCGCCGCGAGCGCTGTCCACAGCACGCCGGCGAGCGCGAGTACCGCGACGGACAGCGCCTGGTGGCCGGTCAGCCCGAACCCCACGCTGATGATGGCGGTGGCCATCACGACGGTGCCGGCCGCGGGTGTCAGTACGTTCACGCTGCCCACGGTGGTGCGCGCGGTGCCGCGGGGCACCTCCACACGCCGTCGTACCGCCGTCCGGGAGATCAAGGTTTCATGACGCGGGTGACCTTGCCCTGAAGCGTGGCCTGGACGTAGCAGGTGCGGTGGTCGTCCGTGCGGTAGAGGGACATGTAGCGGTCGTGCTCGATGAGGCCCGATGCGACGATCAGGTACAGATACTCCGGGTGCGCCACTCCGCAGTCCTTCTCGGCCCGCTTCATCAGGGCGGGCAGGGCGTCCCAATTGACGGAGTCGAGGTCGATCAGGGCGTCGTCGGGGTCGATGGTGCCGTCGGCCCCCCAGTGGCCGGTCGAGCCGTCGCGGTAGAGCGAGCCGTCGTAGATGGTCTTGTCGGACTTCGTGGGGGCGTCGAAGGTCGCGAAGTCCGGGTACAGGGTGAGCTTCAGTACCTCGGTGCCGCCCGAGACCCCCCGTACGACGCCCGCCATGGAGCGTCCGCCCGACACACTGAGCAGTCCTGCGGACGGCGCCTCCGGGGACGATGCCGACCCGGAGGGTGCGCCGGGGGACGCGGTGGAGTGCTTCCCGGAGGCGTGCGCGCCGGCGTCGTGCAGGCCCGGCAGGAGGTTCCAGAGCAGGACGCCCGCGAGGCCGACCGCCGCGATGGCGCAGGCCCCGACGACGGCGCGTCCGCGGCGCCGGGAAGGGGTGGCGGCCCGGCGCGGCCGGTAGGTGGCCGGGGGCGGCCCGAAGCCGGCGGGCACCGCGTCCGTGGGCGGGGCCGGGTCCTGGGCCGGGAACTGGAGGGGCGCGGGTGCCCCGACGTGCTCGGCTTCGGCCTCCGCGAGCATCCGGTCGAGGCTCCCCGCGTCGGGCCGCGCGCCCGGGTCCCGTACGAGCAGCGCGTCGAGCACCGGGGCGAGGGGCCCGGAACGCGCCGCCGGCCGGAGGGGCTCGTCGAGGATCGCGACGAGCGTGGCGATGCTGGTCTCGCGGCGCAGCGGATGGGTGCCCTCCACGGCGACGTACAGCATCATGCCGAGCGACCACAGGTCGGACGCGGGATCACCCTCCTGGCCGCGGATCCTCTCGGGGGCGATGTACTCGGGGGAGCCGATGAGGCCGCCGGTGGTGGTGAGCCGCGGCGCGTCGCCCAGCGTGGCGATGCCGAAGTCCGTGAGCACCGGGGTGCCGTCGGGCCGCAGCAGTACGTTCGCCGGCTTCACGTCGCGGTGCTGGACCCCGACCGCGTGGGCGGCGCGCAATCCGGCGAGGACGCCGCGCCCGATGCGGGCCGCCTCGCGCGGCGCCAGCGGGCCCCGGGAGAGGAGGTCCTGGAAGGTGCCGCCGGTGACCAGCTCCATGACCAGCCATGGGTGCGGAAGGTCCGTTGTGTCCACGATGTGGTGGATCGTAACGACATTGGGGTGGTGCACCCGGGCCAGCGAGCGGGCCTCGCGCAGCACACGCTCCCGCAGTCTCGCCGCCGCCCCGGGGTCGCTCTCCGCCAAGTCCGCGTCCGGCGGCCGGACTTCCTTCAGCGCGACCTCGCGGTGCAGCGCGGTGTCCCGGGCCCGCCACACAAGGCCCATACCCCCGCCGCCGAGGCGTTCCAGCAACTCGAACCGGCCGTCGACAAGGGGGACGAGGGGTCTGTCGGGGTCGCTCGCCGTCATGGCGGTCATCGTACGGGCCGCGCCTGCCTCCGCGGATGCCCCTTGACCGGTCTTGCCCGGATTCGGACTCCCGCGACGCGTTGTCACAGGCGGCGGATAGCCTGATCTCCGAAGCGCATGGGAAGGGTGGGGACACCGGGTCCCCTGCGGAATGCGTGGTACGGGCAGAACGAGAGCCGGAGGAGCGGAACATGCGGGCGGGAGAGCCGCGGTGAGGCTGCTGCACACCTCCGACTGGCACCTGGGGCGGTCCTTCCACCGGGTCGGACTGCTGGACGCCCAGGCCGCGTTCGTCGACCATCTCGTGGCCACCGTGCGCGCGGAGGGCGTCGACGCCGTCCTCGTCGCGGGGGACGTGTACGACCGGGCGCTGCCGTCGCTGCCCGCCGTCGAGCTCTTCGACCGCACCCTGCACCGGCTCGCGGCCCTGGGCGTGCCGACGGTGATGATCTCCGGCAACCATGACTCGGGCCGCCGGCTCGGCGTCGCCTCCGGGCTCATCGACCGCGCGGGCATCCACCTGCGGACCGATCCCGCGGGCTGCGCCACCCCCGTCGTCCTCGCCGACGCGCACGGGCCGGTCGCGCTGTACGGGCTGCCCTACCTCGAACCCGCGCTGGTGCGCGAGGAGTTCGCCGTGGAGCGCGCCGGGCACACCGAGGTGCTGTCGGCCGCCATGGAGCGCGTGCGCGCCGATCTCGCCGCCCGTCCCGCCGGCACCCGCTCCGTGGTCCTGGCGCACGCCTTCGTCGCGGGCGGGGCGCCCAGCGACAGCGAACGCGACATCACCGTCGGCGGCGTCGCCGCCGTGCCCTGCGGGGTCTTCGACGGCGTCGACTACGTCGCCCTCGGTCATCTGCACGGCTCCCAGACGATCACCGAGCGCGTGCGCTACTCCGGCTCCCCGCTGGCCTACTCCTTCTCCGAGGCCGACCACCGCAAGAGCATGTGGCTGGTGGACCTCGGTCCCGGCGGCTCCGTGGCGGCCGAGCGGATCGACTGCCCGGTGCCGCGGCGCCTGGCCCGTCTGCGGGGCCGTATCGACGACCTGCTGGCCGACCCCGCCCTCGCGCGCCACGAGGACGCCTGGGTGGAGGTCACCCTGACCGACCCGTACCGCCCGCACGACGCGATGGCGCGGCTGCGTGAGCGCTTCCCGCACGCGCTCGCGCTCGCCTTCGAGCCCGAGCGCGCGGACGAGGACCCGCTCGCCTCGTACGCCGAGCGCCTGCGCGGCCGTACCGACCGCCAGATCGCCGAGGACTTCGTGGCCCACGTACGCGGCACCGCCCCCGACACCGCGGAACGGGCCGTCCTGCGTGACGCCCTGGACGCGGTCCGCACCGACGCAGCCCGCGCGGAGACCGACTGATGCGTCTGCACCGCCTGACCCTCACCGCCTTCGGCCCCTTCGCCGGCAGCCACACCGTCGACTTCGACGAGCTGTCCTCGGCCGGGCTGTTCCTCCTGCACGGCGCGACCGGCGCGGGCAAGACCTCCGTGCTGGACGGCGTCTGCTACGCCCTGTACGGCGGCGTCCCCGGCAGCCGGCCGGGCAACCGCCTCCGCAGCGACCACGCGGGTCCCGGCACACCGACCGAGGTCGTCCTCGACCTCACCGTCGGCGGCCGGCGGCTGGAGGTCACCCGCCGCCCCGAGCAGCCGCGCCCGAAGAAGCGCGGCAGCGGCAACACCATGGAGAAGGCCGTCACGCTGCTGCGCGAGCAGTCGGCGGGGCAGTGGCGGGCGCTCAGCAAATCCCACCAGGAGGCGGGGGAGGAACTGCTGCGGCTGATCGGCATGAGCCGTGAGCAGTTCTGCCAGGTCGTGCTGCTGCCGCAGGGCGAGTTCGCGACCTTCCTGCGGGCCACCGCCACCGACCGTGCCGCCCTGCTCGGGAAGCTCTTCGACACCCGGCGCTTCAAGGCGGCCGAGGAATGGCTCAAGGCGCAGCGCAACGCCGCCCAGTCGCGGGTGCGGGCCGGCGACGACGAGTTGCTGCGGCTCGCCCATGGAATGCAGCAGGCCGCCGGGGACGGCTCCGAACGCCTGGAGGCCTGGCTGCCCGAGGGCGCCGACGCGGGGCACCCCGACTTCGCCCCGCACGTGCTGCAGTGGGCGGCGGTCCTGCGGTCGGCGGCCCGCGAGCAGGCCGCCGTCGCCGACCTCGCCACCTCCGCGGCCGAGACGACGCACGCCGAGGCCCAGCGCGCGGCCGAGGCCGTGCACGAACTGCACGCGCTCCAGCGGCGGCACGAAGCGGCGGGCCGCCGCGCCGCGGCCCTGGCCGGGCAGAGTGGGCTGCGCGACCGCGAGGAGGCGGTCCTGGAGACCGCCCGGCGCGCCGAGGCCGTCGGGCCCGCGCTGGAACTGCGGGACCGCGCCGCCGCCCGGCACCGCCGCGCGGCCGAGGAGGAGCGCGCCGCCCGCGTGGACCTCCCCGCGGGGCTCGCCGGCGCCGGCGCCGACCAGCTCACCGCGTACGGGAACGGGCTGCGCGAGGAGCTGGGCGGCCTCGCCGAAGCGGGCCGCGCCGAGCACCGCGCGACAGGACTCGTCGCCGAGCGCGCCCGGCTGGAGCGCGAGAGCGGTGCCGACGAGCAGCTGATCGCCGACACCGGCGCCTGGCTGGAGGACTGGGAGGGCGTGCGGCTCGGCCACGAGCGCCGCGTCGACACCGCCCAGGCCGCCACCACCCGTGCCGCCGAGCTCGCGGGCACCCTCGAGTCCTCCCGCCGCCGGCTGACGGCGGCCCGTGAACGCGACGCCCGGGAGCGGGAGTTGCGCGGAGCCGAGGAGCGGCTCCGCACGGCTCGGGACGCCGCCGCCGATGCCCGCGACCACTGGCAGGACGTCCGCGAGGCCCGTATCAACGGCATCGCCGCCGAGCTCGCGGCCCGGCTCCGCGACGGCCAGGGCTGCCTGGTCTGCGGCGCGACCGAGCACCCGCACCCGGCCCGGCCCTCGGACCGGCAGGTCGGCCGCGCCGAGGAGGAGGCCGCCCAGGCCGCCCAGCAGGACGCCGCAGCCGCCCGCGAGAGCGCCCAGGCCCAGGTCGCCCGGATCGCCGCGGCGCGCGACGCCGCCGTCACCGAGGCGGGAGGGACACCCGAGGCCGAACTCGCCGCCTCCCACGCGGCACTGGAGCGCGCCTGCCGCGAGGCGTCCGCCGAGGCCGCGGGGCTGCCCGAGGCCCGGCAGGCCCTCGACCGGGCCGTCGCGGAGCACAGCCGGCGTACGCGGCTGCGGCACGAGGCCGAGAGCCGTGTCGCCTCCGTCACCTCCCGCCGCGAGGTGCTGGACCAGGAGCACGCCGCGCTGGTCGGGCAACTGGCACGCGCCCGGGGTGAATGCGCCACCGTCGCCGAACGCCGTGCCCGTCTCGCGGCGCAGGCCGAGCGGATCGGTGCCGCGGCCGGGGCCGCCCGCGCCGAGCAGGACACCGCCCGCGCGCTCAAGGACGCCGACGCGGACCTCGCCGACGCCGCCTACCGCGCCGGGTTCGACACCCCCGAGGCCGCCGCCGCGGCGCTGCTGCCCCCGGCCGAGGTGCAGCGGCTGCGGCAGCGCGCGGAGGAGCGCCGCCGCGAGGAGGCCGCCGTCACCGCGGAACTGACCGCGCTGGACGTCGCGGAGGCGGCCGGGATGCCGCCCGCGGACCCCGAGGGCGCCCGGCGCGCCGTCGAGGACGCCACACACGGGCTGCGCGGCGCCGCGGCCCGTCAGGACGCGGCCCGCACGACCTGCGCCGCCCTCGACCGGCTCGGCGCCGAGGCACTGACCCGTACCCGCGAACTGGCGCCCGCCCGCGCCGGGTACGCGCGGCTGCGCCGCATGGCCGATCTGGCGACCGGCGCCGGGGAGAACACGCTGCGGATGGAGCTGGAGACCTATGTGCTCGCGGCCCGTCTGGAGCAGGTGGCGGCCGCGGCGAGCCTGCGCCTCCAGCGGATGTCCTCCGGCCGGTACACCCTCGTGCACACCGACGCCCGCGCCTCGCGGGGCGTCAAGTCGGGCCTCGGCCTGATGGCCGTCGACGCCTGGACGGGCACTGAACGCGACACCGCCACCCTGTCCGGCGGCGAGACCTTCTTCGCCTCCCTCGCCCTGGCGCTCGGCCTCGCCGATGTCGTGACGGACGAGGCGGGCGGGGCCCGGCTGGACACCCTTTTCATCGACGAGGGATTCGGCAGCCTCGACGAGCAGACCCTCGACGAGGTGCTGGACGTGCTCGACGGGCTGCGCGAGCGGGACCGCGCGGTCGGCATCGTCAGCCATGTCGCGGACCTGCGGCAGCGCATTCCCGCGCAACTGCAGGTGGTCAAGGGGCAGGGCGGCTCATCCCTGCGCCACCGCGCGGCGGGCGAGCGGTGAGGAGTAGACGACGCTCGTCGTCACCGAACCGAGCCCTGAGACACGGCCGGTGATCTCCTCCAGGTGACGCATCGAGCGGGCGGTGACCTTCAGGATGAAGCAGTCGTCGCCCGTGACGTGGTGCGCCTCCAGTACCTCGGGCGTCGAGGCCAGCAGGTCGTGGAACGGTTTGTAGTTGCCGTGCGGATAGCGCAGCCGGACGAAGGCGAGGATCGGGCGGCCGATCCGGTCGAGGTCGACCACAGCGGAGTAGCCGGTGATCACCCCGGCCTCCTCCAGCCGGCGCACGCGCTCCGTCACGGCACTGGCCGACATCGCCACCGCCCTGGCGAGCTCCGCGTAGCTGGCCCGGCCGTCGCGCTGCAGGGCGTCCAGAATGCGCCAGTCGGTCGCGTCAAGGGATTCCACGGTCATGAGCGGTGTCTAGCAGGGGATTCCCCGGCAGGACACGCGCGGTGCCGGGGAACACGCCTTCCTGGCGGGGTCTCCCGACCGTAGATTCCTGACCATGACACAGACCTCCGCACCTTCCGCGGCACCTGACGGCACCGCCGGCGACAACCCCGTGCTGCGGGTACCGCCCGCCGCGCCCGCCGACGCCGCCGCCTATTTCGCCGCGAGCCTCGCCTTCCACGCCGATGTCGCCGATGTCGCCGCCGCCCTGGCAGCCCCCGGCGGCGACCCCGGCTTCGCGCTGGTCGACTCCCGCTCGGCAGAGGCCTGGGCACAGGGGCACATCCCCGGCGCCGTCCACCTGCCGACCGCGCGGATCCCGCTCGGGGCGGCCGCCCTCCTCGACCCGGCCGTCCCCGTCGTCGTCCACTGCTGGGGTCCCGGCTGCAACGGCGCCACGCGCGCGGCGCTCGCGCTGGCCGGGCTCGGCTACCGGGTCAAGGAGATGCTCGGCGGCGTGGAGTACTGGATCCGCGAGGGCTACGCCTACGAGACGGCGACGGGCGGCGAACGGCGGCCCGCCGACCCGCTCACCGCTCCCGTCGGCGCGGGCGACTGCGGCTGCTGACCCGCCCGTGCGGCGGAGGGCGGGGGGCAGCGGCGTGCGGCCCGGGTCCGCCGCCCGCGGACGCGGCGGCCTCGGCCGCGACCGGGGACGCAGGGCGGTGCCGTGCGTGCGGGGCCGCGCCGCGGGCGGTCCGGCCCGGCAGGGCGCGGTGGCCGGCCCGTCCTGTCGGGGAGTTCCACCGCGCCGCCGACGTGGCGGGCGGCGAGCCTCCAGGTCGCGCGGCGGCTGGGGCGGAGCAGGCGAGCAGGTGCGGGGCGGCGGGGTCGAGGCGGGCGGCGGCCAGGGATCGGCGACCCCGGTGCGGGATGGTGTGGACGGCGTCTCAGGCGGCGCGCAGTCGCAGTTCGTATGCCCGCTGTGCGTCGCGGTCGGCGACCCGGCCGAACCCGGCCCGCTCCAGCACGCGTTGTGAGCGCCGGTTTCCCGGGTCGGTCGTGGCGAGCACCGTGCGTACGTCGGCGCGGGTCAGCGCCCAGTGCGAGATGACGCGGACGGCGTCGGTGGCCCAGCCGGCTCCGCGCGCCGACTCCGAGAGGTCGTAGCCGATCTCGACGACCCTGTCGTCGACCGACGGCGGGCCGTGGAAACCTATGCCGCCGAGGGCGAGACCGTCCTCGGACCGCTGGATCACGAACAGTCCCCACCCGGGCGCGTACACCCCGGCGGCGGCCGCGATCGTGATCATCCCCGCGGCGATGATGGTGCCCTCGCCGGGGCCGCCGTCGATCCACGACAGGCCGGCCGGTTTGCCGTCGGCGAGCCGGGCCGCCTCCCGGGGGAGCTGTTCGCGCAGGACGATGCGGCCGTGCGTGAGCATCAGGCGGCCCTCGTCGTGGCAGGCGTACGGGATCATCGGGTGGCACCGTTCTTTCGGGGACCGGGAGTGCCGCGGACGCGGCGCGGGCGGTGCGGGCACCGGCCGGAGGGCTCATGGCGCCCGAACCGGTCGGGCGGCCGCGATGTCCCGGGGACCCCCTGGATCCCGGGCACCCGGACGATGTCCGTCCGCGCCGCGGCGGTCGCGTGGCGGCACCGGCGGACCGGTGCATCCGTACAGACGTCGAGCAACACCCCCATATGCGCAGCCTATCCGCCCCGCGTTCCGTCAACAGGGCGTTACCGGACAGTCACTCGACGGAACCCGCCACGCCGCTGCCGCCGGCCGTCCGGCGGCGGTGGGGGACCGCCGCCGGACGGGCGCGGTCAGAGCCGGGACAGCTCGTCGACGAGGTCGTCCAGGCCCAGGGAGCCCTGGGACAGGGCGGCCATGTGCCAGGCCTTGGCGTCGAAGGCGTCGCCGTGGGCCGCGCGGGCGGCCTCCCGGCCCGCGAGCCAGGAACGCTCGCCGAGCTTGTAGCCGATGGCCTGGCCGGGCATGCCCAGGTAGCGGATGATCTCGCTGTCGAGCATGGCGGCGCTGAGCCCGTTGTACGCCCCGAAGAAGTCGCGGCCCAGTTCCGGGGTCCAGGTCTCGCCGGGCCGGTACGGGCTGTCGTCGGGGATGCGCAGTTCCAGGTGCATGCCGATGTCGAGGATGACGCGGGTGGCGCGCAGCATCTGGGCGTTGAGGTAGCCGAGGCGGCGGCCCGGGTCGGTGAGGAAGCCGAGTTCGTCCATGAGGCGCTCGGCGTACAGGGCCCAGCCCTCGGCGTTGGCGCTGACCTGGCCGAGGGTGGCCTGGTAGCGGGAGAGCCGGTCGGCGACGTAGGCCCACTGGGCGAGTTGGAGGTGATGGCCGGGGACGCCCTCGTGGTACCAGGTGCTGACCAGGTCCCAGACCGGGAAGCGCTCGCGGCCCAGCGTCGGCAGCCAGGTGCGGCCCGGCCGGGTGAAGTCGAGCGAGGGCGCGGTGTAGTACGGCGCGGCGGCGCTGCCGGGCGGGGCGATGCGGGACTCGACCCGCTTCACCGGCTCGGCCAGGTCGAAGTGCGTGCCGTCGAGCGCGCTCATCGCCTCGTCCATGAGGGCCTGCAGCCAGTCGCGTACGGCGTCGACGCCCTCGACGGCCTCGCCGTGCTCGTCGAGGTGGGCGAGCGCTTCCATGGGGGTGGACCCGGGCAGCACCTTCTCCGCCTCGGCCCGCATCTCGGCCTCGATACGGCGGAACTCCACCCAGCCCCAGGCGTACGCCTCGTCCAGGTCGAGGTCGGAGCCGGTCCAGTAGCGTGCCCAGGTGGCGTAGCGCTCCCGGCCGACCGCGTCGGAGGTGCCCTCGACGGCGGGGGCGTAGGTGTCGCGCAGCCAGTCGCGCAGCGCGGCCACGGCGCCGGTCGCCAGGGCGGCGCCTGCGTCCAGGTCGGTACGCAGCGCCTGCGGGCCGTCCTTGACGAACTGGGTGAACCAGCTGCCCGCCTCGTCCTCCAGCCATTCGCCGAGCTGCACGACGACGGTGGTGACCTGGCGGGGACCGGCCGGCAGCTTGCGGTCCAGGCCCTCCTCCAAGGAGGTGCGGTAGCCCGCCAGGGCCTCCGGGACCGCGCGCAGCCGGGCGGCGACGGCGGCCCAGTCCTCGTCGGTCTCGGTGGGCATGAGCATGAAGACGCCGCGGACGGAGTGCAGGGGGGAGTGCAGGTTGCTGACGGCGCGCAGACCTTCGCCCGCCTCGTGGACGGCCAGTTCCGCGGTGAGCCGCTCGCGCAGCAGCCGGGCGCAGCGGCGCTCGTCGTCGTCCGGCACCTCGGCGGCGTCGAGTGCGGCAAGGGTGCGGCGGGCGAGGTCCGCCTGGGCTTCCAGGCCTGCCGGTGAGAAGTCGGGGAGCCGGTCCTGCCCGGTCCGGACGCCCAGATACGTGGCGGTGATGGGGTCGAGTTCGGTGGCCGCGTCGACGTAGGCGTCAGCGACCGTACGGGGCAGCGCGCTGCTGGTGGTGTCGGACATGGTGCCATCCTGGTACGGACCGCCGTGCCGCGTCATCACCATTGCGGATCATATTGCTGACGTGGGCGGCAGCAGCGGCCCGCAGTCCCAGTGCTGGAAGATCAACCGGGTCTCGACGCGGGCGACTTCGGGCCGCGAGGTGAACTCGTCGACGACCAGGCGCTGAAGATCGCCGGTGCTCGCGACGGCGACGTGGACGAGGTAGTCGTCGGGGCCGGTGAGGTGGAAGAGCGACCGTGACTCGGGCAGTGCCCGCACCCGGTCCACGAACGGGCCGATCAGCTCCCGGCGGTGCGGCCGGACCTGGACCGACAGCAGTGCCTCCAAGGGGCGTCCGAGCCGGGCGGGGTCGACCCGCAGCTCGTGGCCGAGGATCACCCCGGTGCGGCGCAGCCGGTTGACCCGGTCCAGACAGGTGGACGGCGCGACCCCGCAGGCGGCGGCGAGGTCCCGGTAGGTCGTCCGGGCATCGTTCTGCAGCAGCCGCAGAATCTCGAGGTCGACCGGATCCAGAAGCACAGAATCGGACACCGGCCGAAATTAACACGGGCGATCACCACAACGGACCGGTAGCTGTTCAGCATCGGGCCATGGACACGACAGCCCAGCACCCATCCCGTCCCCGCGCCCTCACCACCGAGGCCGTGCACGCGGGCCGCGAGGACCTCACGGATCTCGGCCTGCACGCGGTCCCCCTGGACCTGTCCACGACCTACCCCTCCCGCGACAGCCGCGCCGAGGCCGCCCGGCTGGACGACTTCGCCGCCACGGGTGCCGCGTTGCAGGGGGCGCCGGTCTACTCGCGCCTCGACAACCCCACCGTCGCCCGCTTCGAGACCGGGCTGGCCCGGCTGGAGGGCGCCGAGGCCGGCGTCGCCTTCGCCAGCGGCATGGCCGCGTTCACCGCCACCCTCCTGGCCCGCGCCGCCATGGGCCTGCGCCACGTGGTGGCCGTGCGACCGCTGTACGGGTGCAGCGACCACCTGCTGTCGGGCGGGCTGCTGGGCACCGAGGTGACGTGGACCGACCCCGCCGGCATCGCCGACGCCATCCGGCCCGACACCGGCCTGGTGATCGTGGAGACCCCGGCCAACCCGACCCTCGCCGAGGTCGACCTGCGCGCGGTCGCCCACTCCTGCGGCACGGTGCCGCTGCTCGTCGACAACACCTTCGCCACGCCCGTCCTTCAGCGCCCGCTGGAGAGCGGCGCCCGGATCGTGCTGCACAGCGCCACCAAGTACCTCGGCGGCCACGGTGACGTACTGGGCGGGGTCGTCGCCTGCGACGAGGAGTTCGCCCGCGTGCTCCGCAAGGTGCGCTTCGCGACCGGCGGCGTGCTCCACCCGCTCGCCGGATACCTGCTGCTGCGCGGGCTGTCGACGCTTCCGGTACGGGTGCGGGCCGCGTCGGCGACGGCGGTGGCGCTGGTGGGGCGGCTGGCCGCGGATCCGCGGGTGGCACGGGTGCACTACCCGCGGATCGGCGGCGCCATGATCGCCTTCGAGGTGCACGGCGACCCGCACGAGGTGATCGCCGGGGTCCGGCTGATCACCCCGGCGGTCAGCCTCGGCAGCGTCGACACCCTGATCCAGCACCCGGCCTCGATCAGCCACCGCATCGTGGACGAGGACGACCGGCACGGCGCGGGCGTCAGCGACCGGCTGCTGCGGTTGTCGGTCGGGCTGGAGGACGCCGACGACCTGTGGGACGACCTGGACCGCGCGCTCAGCGCAGCGGAGCGCTCGCCTCGGCCGGCGACAGCGTCGCGGTGATGACCAGGGTTCCGTCCTCGACCTGGTAGTCCAGCGGCAGGTCCAGGCGGCGCATCGTCGCGATCATCCCGGTGTTGGTCGACCGGGTCACCGCGTACACGCATCCGCACCCGGCCTCCACGGCCTGGGCGACCAGCCGGCGGAGCAGTTCCAGCCCGATGCCGCGGCGCTGCCAGGCGTCCTCGACGAGCAGCGCGACCTCGGTCTCGTCGCCGTCCCACAGCAGGTGGGCGAGGGCGACGACGCGGCCTGAGACCGTCTCGACGGCGAGGGTCTGGCCGAACCGCGGGCCGAGCAGGTGGGTCAGGTAGCGGTCCACGTCGGGGACCGGACCGTGGTAGCGGTGGGCCAGCGTGGCCGGCGAGCAGCGCCGGTGCAGGTCCCGGGCGGCCGCGAGATCCTCGGGGCCGGCCCGGCGGACGGTGATCTCGTTGCCCTCGGGCAGGGTCAGGACGTCCCGGTGCTCCGGGACCCGGACGCCCAGCCGGTCGTCCAGCTCGACCAGGGCGCGGGCACGGGCGAACTCGGTCGGGGTGAACGGGAGATAGGCGCGTTCCACGGTGATCGTCCCTCCGGCGGGGTCGCGCAGCCGCATGACGGTCTCCTCCAGCGTGTCCTCGGCGATGTCACCGCCGGGCCGGCCGGACGGGGTGGACCTTATGGTGCAGCGGCCGAACAACTGGCGGAGGGACAGCGGAAGTTCCGCGGCGTCCATCGCGGTGCGCGTGGCCAGGGTCAGCATCCGGGTCGGGGCGTCGACGAGGTCGTGGGCGTCGGCCCGCTCGGTCCAGGTGTCGCGGCCGCCCGCGGCGTCGGCTGCGCGGGTCAACTCCCCGGCGGGCAGGCCCGCCGGGGCGCGCAGCAGGAACTCGTCGACGGTCCCGTCGGTCAGCGGGTGCGTCTGGAGGGTGAGGATGTCCACGTCCCGGGCGGCCAATGCCGTGGTCACGGCGGCGAGGCTGCCGGGCGCGTCGCGCACGGTGGTGCGCATCCGCCACAGCGCCGTCCCGGCGTCCTGACCAGTGGCGGCGGAGCTTTCCCCCGGCTCCGCCGTTCCGGTACCGGTGCTGGTGCCGCCGCCGGCCGGTGGTGGTGCGGGGCTGTGGCGGCGTGCCCACCGTGTGTGGAAGCCGGCCGTGGCGATCAGGGCGGCGGCCGAGGCGCCCAGCAGAACAGGGCCGTCCGGGCCGTGCCCGACGAGGCCGGCGATCAGGCCGGCCGTGGCCACCGCGACGAAGGGCGCGGCGACCACGACGACGCCGCGACGCCAATGATCGCGATGCCGGCGGTAGTTGGTCGTGGCGGACGTCAGATCTGGCATGCAAACACCATGCCGAAGACGTGTTGCGCGATCGCGAACGCACTGTGACCGACGGGTAAAGGGTGTTCCATGTCGATTAACTCCCCTTTTCAATAGTTTCGTCCTGCGACAATCGGCGCAGACATCGTCCGTACCGACGAGCGACGACACGCTGAGTGACGCGTCCCAAGGGGCCCAGTAGACGCACGTACCACCCGCCGGGTCCACTGAAGGCCGTCACATCAAGCCACACGGTGCCGTCCGGCTCCCGGACGACGACGAACGACTCCTCGCCGCGCTCGGGGTGCCCGGCGAGCGTCCCGTACGCGAACCCGGCTCGCTCCGGGCCGAGTTCGGCCCACACCACCCGGCACGGAGCGCTCACGGGGCCGAACCGCAGCGGCACCCGCACCCCCGGCGCGGCGTCCGGGGTGCCCGCGGGCACCCGCAGCCCCGTCGCGCGGTGCATCCGCCAGCCGAACAGGGCGCGGGTGGCCGCCGCCAGGACCTCCGGGCCCTCGCCGAGCCGCGTGCGCTCCCGCAGCCGGTGGAACCCGGGCGGCGGCGCCGCGTCGGGGTCCCGGGTGATGCCGGCGTGGTCGTAGGTCAGTTCGTCCGTCACGACCCGCATGTCTACCGCAGGACACGGGGATACGGCCCCGGCGCGGGGTGAATTCGTCCTTTTGCCCCGGTGTGCGCGCGTTGCCCCGGGCGTGCGCGCGTGCCGGGACCGCCCGGCCGGAGCGCCTTGGTGTCCCCGCCGGGGTGCGGATCAGATATCTCACACAGTCTGAATTCAACGGTCCCGGGTTGGCGGAGACACCGAGGACCCGAAAAGCAGCGGCGTGACGGTGACTCGTCGCGCGCACGTCCCGAAAATCTCTCACAATTTGACGCTCGATTACGGCGGTGTGAATCCGGAGGCCGAGGGCGTGGTCACGGCTGACGCGCTGCAGAGTGCCTGGCAGCGCCAGCTCGGGCCCCTTGATCTCACTCAGCACATGGTCAGCAGCCAGATCGTCACTGTCGACGGCGACGAGGCCTCCGTGACGTACTACCTTGAGTCGCTGCACTACCACGCTGCTCTCGGCGAGAGCGCGGACGTCAACACCTGGACGCATTACGGCCGGGGAACGCACGGACTGCGTCGCATCGCCGGACACTGGAAGGTGGTCTCCGTGCACTTCAGGGTCGTCCGCAGCACGGGGAACGCGAACATGATCCCCGAGGTCATGGCCCTGAACGCAGCGTCGGGTCGCTGATGAGGCCGTCGCGTTCGACGGCGACTCGTCGCGGACGCCGGCCTCGACCTTTCGTGACGGTCCGCCGGTTCTGGCGAATGGCGAATTCTGCGGCCGTTTCGGTGTTCGGGCCGGTCGCCGGCAGGCGGTGGACCCGACTGTCGCGTCGGGTGGGCGCCGTGTTCCACGGCTCCGGTCGGTGGTGCTGTTCGTAGGGGCCGTCGAATCTCCGCCGCCGTTCCTGCTCGTTCCGTGTGCCGTCGGCCCCACGACCGGTGAACCACCGCCCGGCACCTCGCCGGGCACGGCGGCCCGCGTCGCCCCCTCACGGGCACCGCGCGTCACCCGCGCACACGGAAACCCCTGGTCGTCCCCGATCGCACAGTCGTACGATGTGCGGCATTCGGCGGCCGCGATCACCAGATCGCCCTACCCGCGCCGCCCCCCGGGGCCTTGCCGGTGGGCGGGGAGGCCGAGGGCCTGGGCGCCTGGGCGCGGCTCGTGCTGGGCGGTGCGCAGCTGCGGCAGGGCCGGACGGCCGAGGCGGCCGCCGTCCTGGAGACCGCGCTGCCGGACCTGGAGGCCGTGCACCATGAGGGCCGCGTCGTCCAGGCCCGCTGGTGGCTGGGGGAGTGCCTGCAGGATCTGGGCGAGCCGCGCGCGGCCGCCGAGCAGTTCCTGCTGGCCGCCGAGATCGCCAAGGGCTGGGAGGAACAGCAGGACCACGCCGTGCTCGCCCATCTCGCCGCCGACTGCCTGGAACGGGCCGGCCTGGCCGACGAGGCCGTACGGGCCTACGCCCGCGCCGAGGAGCTGTGGCGGGTCCTGGGCCGCCCGGCGCAGGTGGTCAGGACCTTGCGGGCGCGCGCGTGCCTGGGTCACCCTGCGCGACGGACAGGGCGGTGTCGCCGAGGGCCGCCGCCTCATGGCGCGGGCCGCCGCCGAGGGCGAGGCGGCGCTGGAGGCCGCGAATGCGGCAGGTGACGCGGGCGAGGCGCGCCATCTGCGCGCGGAGCTGGCCGGCACGTACCGGCAGAGCGGCGAGCTGGCTGTCCGTGCCTGCCCCCACGAGCCGGGGGACGAGGACGACGACGGCTCGGCCCGCGCCGCGTACGAGGAGGGCGTGGCCTTCGCCGAGCGCGCCGCCGAGACCTTCGAAGCGGGCGACGACCGCAGCGCCGCCCAGCTCATGGCGGCCTGGCTGGAGGCCGATCTGGGCCTGCCGGGGCGGGCGCTGGCCCGTGCCCGGGAGGTGCTGGCCGGCTACGAGGGCCGGGAGGACGCGATCGCCGAACGGCGGGTCGCCGAGGCGAACGCGGTGGTCGAGTACGCCGAGGACGCCGGCCGGGCCGAGGAAGCGGGTCAGGAAAGCGCCGGAAGCGCCGGAAGCGCTGGAAGCACCGAAAGCGCCGGAAACGTCGCGGGCACGAAGCACGGCGAGATCGGGGACGCCAAGGGGGACTAGTCTGAATGGTGGCTTTTGTCGCTACATCCGGATCGCCCGGCGACCGAGGAGGCCACCGTGACCGCAGAAGCCCCCGCGTCCCCGTCCGCAGCCGTGGGCGGCGAACGGTACCTGCCGATCGCCGCCCACGGACTCATCGGCGACCTGCGCAGCGCCGCACTGGTCGGCACCAACGGCACCATCGACTGGTACTGCTGCGGCCGGTTCGACGCACCCAGCATCTTCGCCTCGATCCTCGACGCGGAACGCGGCGGGAGCTTCGAGCTGGCAGCCGACGTACCGGCCCTGACCAAGCAGTTCTACTTCCCGGACACCAACGTCCTCATCACCCGCTTCTTCGCCGAGGAAGGCATGGGTGAGGTCCAGGACTTCATGCCGGTCGTGGACGACTCCGACGACGAGGGGCGCCACCGGCTGATCCGCCGGGTGGTCTGCGTCCGCGGGATGCTGCCGTTCCGGGTGCGGGTCGCCCCGCGCTTCGTCTACGGGACGGTGCCGCACACCACGCACATCCACGGGGTCCAGGCGATCTTCGAATCCGCCGTCCAGACGCTCTCCCTGACCTCCGGCGTGCAGATGGAGACCGACGGCACCGACGTGTGGGCGCAGTTCAAGCTCGCCGAGGGCGAGACCGCGGTCTTCGCGCTGGACCAGATCGGCGAGGGCGTCGAACTGCGCGGCTGCCCGCTGACCGAGGCCGAGGGCGAGTTCGAGGCCACGGTCCGCTACTGGCGGCGCTGGCTTTCCAAGTCCCGCTACCGGGGCCGGTGGCGGGAGATGGTGCACCGCTCGGCGTTGACGCTCAAACTGCTCACGTACGCGCCCACCGGGGCCATCGTGGCCGCGCCGACGACCAGCCTGCCCGAGCGCATCGGCGGCGAGCGCAACTGGGACTACCGCTACGTGTGGATCCGCGACGCCGCGTTCTGCGTGTACGCCCTGCTGCGGCTGGGGTTCACCGACGAGGCCGAGGCCTTCATGGGCTTCCTGTCCGAGCGGGTGGCCCTCGGGGCCTGCGACGGCGGCGGGACGTGCGACGGCCCGCTGCAGATCATGTATGGCATCGACGGCCGGACCGAACTGCCCGAGCACGAGCTCCCGCATCTGGAGGGTCACCGGGGCTCGGCGCCGGTCCGGGTCGGCAACAGCGCGGTCGGTCAGCTCCAGCTGGACATCTACGGAGAGCTGATCGACTCGCTCTACCTCTACGACAAGTGGGGCGCCCCGATCTCCAGCGCCCACTGGGACACCGTCTGCGGCCTCGTCGACTGGGTCGTGGAGAACTGGGACCAGCCCGACGAGGGCATCTGGGAGACCCGCGGCGGCCGGAAGAACTTCCTCTACTCGCGCGTGATGTGCTGGGTGGCGATCGAGCGGGCCATCCGCATGGCCAACCACCGCGGACTGCCCGCCGACCACGCCCGCTGGTGCGGGGCGCGGGACACGATCTACCGGCGGATCATGCGCGAGGGCTGGTCGGAGAAGCGCGGTGCCTTCACCCAGAGCGAGGGCGAGGACGTGCTCGACGCGTCCGTGCTGATGATGCCGCTCGCGAAGTTCATCTCGCCGACCGACCCCAAGTGGCTGTCCACCCTCGACGCGCTCGGCAAGGACCTCGTCTCGGACTCCCTGGTCTACCGGTACGACCCCATGGCCAGCCCGGACGGACTGCGCGGTGAGGAGGGCACGTTCTCCATCTGCTCGTTCTGGTACGTGGAGGCCCTCACCCGGGCCGGTCGCGCCGACGACGCGCGCCTTGCCTTCGAGAAGATGCTCACCTACGCCAACCACGTGGGCCTGTACGCCGAGGAGATCGACCGCACCGGCGAGCAGCGCGGCAACTTCCCGCAGGCCTTCACCCACCTCGCCCTGATCAGCGCGGCCTTCAATCTCGACAAGGCACTGGGCTGACGCGATCCGTGGCGTGCCGGACCCACCGCCGATGCGCGGAATCAGCGCCGGGCGCTCGGCGAGTGGGGTGATCCGGATCCCGTCGGTGCCTGTCACGACGGCGCACCCCGCCGGAGGTGCCCCGTCGTGGCCACCGGTCTTCGGGCTCAGGCGGCCCGGCCGAGTTCCGAGCGGGCCGCGACGGCGGCGCTCCTGCGCCGGCGCACCGCCACCGCGCGCCCGCGGCCACCCGTCGCGGAGCCGAGGGCGACCGCGGTGAGGGGCACGGCGGCGACCAGGAGCAGACCGGCCAGCACGCCGCCCATGGCGGGGAAGCCGAGCCGCGCGCCGAGCACGGCACCGGTGAGCGGGCCGCAGGCCACCCCCAGGGACGAGGCGGAACCGGCGTACACCGCCCACCGTCCGCGGCCGTCCAGCGTGGCGGCCAGGCCGATCGCGTAGGAGAGCACGACCGGATAGAACGTGTTCCACAGGACCTCGCCCGTGGCGAAGGCCGTCGCGTCGTGCGCCGAGGAACTGACCGCCACACAGCCGGCGATCAGCGCGGTGCCCACGCCGACCGGCAGGGCGCGGCCGAGCCGCGGGCCGAGCGCGCCTGCCGCGGTGACCCCGAGCAGCCCGCCGCCGAGCGCCACCGCGAAGACCACGCCGAGCGCCGCCTCCGACAGCCCGACCCGGTCCAGGCCGATGCGGCCGCTCACGCCCCACAGCGCGTTCTGCGCCAGCGACCAGCACAGCATCGCCGCCGCAAGCACCGTGCCGGAGCGCCGGTTCGGCAGCGTTCCCGCGGCCTCGGACCGCGACGGCAGGGCGGGGGCGGCGGAGAGCCACCGGGTGAGCGGGAGGACGAGCAGGGCCGTCGCCCCGATGGCCGCCAGTGGCAGGGCGTGGCCGCCGCCGAGCGCCGGCAGCACGAGGTAGAGCGTGCCGGCCACCGCCGAGGTGGCCAGCAGGCCGAGCACGGTGACCCGGTGCGGCTCCCGCTGCCCGGCGATGCCCACGGCGGCCACCGCCGTGGCCGTGCCGGAGCCGAAGCCCCCGGCGACGCAGCCGGCGACCACCAGGGCCACGTGGTGCGTGGCCGCGGCGGTCGCGAAGCCGCCGGCGATCAGCAGCAGACCGCGCCTCGCCAGCCGTGCCCGCCCGATCCGGTCGACCCGCGAGGCCAGGGCGAACCCGGCGCAGGCGGAGGCCAGCAGCAGTGCGCTCCCGACGGCCCCGGCCTGCGAACCGCTCAGCCCGAGCCCGGTGGTGAGCCGCCCGACGACGGTCGGCATGAGGTACGGGGCGAGGTAGCCGGCGCAGAAGAGCGCGACGAGCGGCAGCAGGGCGCGCGAGGGAGCGGTCCGCGAAGACATGGGCGTTCCTGATGGACGGCCGAGGGCTCGGCGAGCAAGCGTGGGGGAGGAGCGACCGTCGACGGACAGGAACGCGCAACCATATGTATCAAGCACCTAAGGGCGCGGTTAAGTGGGGAAGGGCAACCCAAACCTGTCGTTGCCGAATTGAGATCAGATGCTCGCGCGGACTGCACGGACGCAAGCCGCCATCCGCCTGCCCGACAGCTGCCCGTAACCCGCGACGAGGGTCCGGGGCCGTTCGGGCGGCGCCCGCCCGCCGTCGCGTCCGAGCCGCCGGCGGCGGCGTGCCGCACTTCACACCGGACACCCGGGCCGGGGCGGGAACTACGGCGGTCCGCCCGTAGTTCGAACAGATACGGGCCGTCGCGCAAGCGCCGGCCCGGCCAGCGGCCCCGACCGGGGGCCCCCGTCCCGGTCGGGGTCCTTCACCGCCGCGCGACGGCCGCCCCGCGGTCGCGGGCGGATCACCGCACGCCGAGCAGCTGCTCCAGCGGATCGATCGCGAAGTACACCACGAAGAGCGCCGAGACCGTCCACAGCAGCCAGTGCACCTGCCTGGCCTTGCCCAGCACGGCCTTCAGCACGACGTAGGCGACGAACCCGGCGCCGATGCCATTGGTGATCGAGTACGTGAAGGGCATCACGGCGATCGTGAGGAAGGCCGGGAGGGCGATCTCGAACTCGTCCCAGCCGATGTTCTTGACCTGCGTCATCATCAGGAAGCCGACCGCCACCAGCGCGGGCGCGGCCGCCTGGAGCGGCACGATGGTCAGCAGTGGGCTGAGGAACAGCGCGACCGCGAACAGCCCACCGGTGACGAGGTTGGCGAAGCCCGTGCGCGCCCCTTCGCCGACACCGGCCGCCGACTCGATGTAGGCGGTGTTGGACGAGGCGGACGCGGCGCCGCCCGCGACCGCCGCGGCGCCGTCGATCAGCAGCACCCGGCCCAGGTTCGGGACCTTTCCCTCCTCGTCCAGCAGGCCCGCCTCGGCGGTGATGCCGACGACCGTGCCCATGGTGTCGAAGAAGTCCGACAGGATGAGGGTGAAGACCAGCAGCACAACGGTGATCACGCTGATCCGGCCGAAGGCCCCGAAGAGGCTGAAGTGCCCCAGCAGCCCGAAGTCCGGCGCCGCGAACACGTCGTCCGGCACCTTGGGCGTGGTCAGGCCCCAGCTCTTGATGTCGGCCACCGCGTCGATGACGATCGCGACCACCGTCATCGTCACGATGCTGATCAGGATGGCGCCCTTCACCTTCCGCGCCAGCAGCGCGACCGTCAGCAGCACGCCGAGGCAGAAGACCAGCACCGGCCAGCCCGACAGCGCGCCGGTGCCGCCCAGTTGCACCGGGACCGTGGTGTGGGCCGCGTCCGGGACGCGGCTGACGAAACCGGCGTCCACGAAGCCGATGAAGGCGATGAACAGGCCGATGCCCACACTGATCGCCTGTTTGAGCGGCTGGGGTATCGCGTGCATCACCGCTTCCCGCAGTCCGGTGACCACCAGGACGCAGATCAGCAGACCCTCAAGGACCACCAGGCCCATCGCGTCGTCCCAGCTCATCAGGGGCGCGATCTGGAAGGCCACGACCGCGTTGAGACCGAGGCCGGCCGCGATGGCCAGCGGCAGGTTGCCGCCGACACCCATGATCACGGTCATGACGGCGGCCACCAGCGCGGTGGCGGTGACCAGTTGCCCCGTGGACAGGGTGTGTCCGAACTTGTCCTTCGCGCTCCCCAGGATGATCGGATTGAGGACGAGGATGTATGCCATCGTGAAGAAGGTGGCGAAGCCACCGCGGATCTCCCTGCCGAAGGTCGACCCGCGCTCCCCGATGCGGAAGTAGCGGTCAAGCGGGTTGCTCGGTGCGGGCGGTGAGCTCTTCGCCACGTCGGTGGCCTGCGCGGACATGGTGCTCCTCGGGGTGCGGCAATCGGTCGGCCTGCTGATGGTGGGGGGATTGTGTACGCCCGGAGGTCGGTTCGGGTTTTGGAAGTGTTTCCTTGCGCTAACGAATGTGTACCGCTCAACGAGCGTGCCGAAGCCCGGCGTTGAGGTCCGGGTGCCCCGGCCTGCCGCATCGTGCGCCACCGCCGCCCGGCGCGCCCGCCGCCGTCGCCGCACCTCCCCGCCGTGCCGCGGCCGGCGGGCGACCGGAAGAATGGGAGGCGTGGGAGACGACACCGCCGCCGCCGCGGTCTTCGAGGAGCACCGTCCCGTCCTGACCGGCGTGGCCTACCGCATGCTCGGCCGCTTCGCCGACGCCGAGGACGTCGTGCAGGAGGCCTGGCTGCGCTGGGCCGCCACCGATCGGGACGCGGTGCGCGAACCGCGCGGATTCCTGGTGACCGTCACCACCAGGCTCGCCATCGACCGCCTGCGGCAGGTGCAGACGCGGCGCGAGGCCTACGTCGGCCCGTGGCTGCCCGAGCCCGTCGCGACCGACTTCGCGCACACCGTGCCCGACACCGCCGACCGCGTCGTCCTCGCGGAGTCGGTCTCCCTCGCGGTCCTCGTCCTGATGGAGTCGCTGTCACCGCTGGAGCGCGCCGTCTTCGTGCTGCGCGAGGCCTTCGACTATCCGTACGCCCGGATCGCCGCCGTCCTCGACCGCGCCGAGCCCGCCGTGCGCCAGCTGGCCGGACGGGCCCGCCGCCACGTCGAGGAGAAGCGCGCCCGCTACGACGCCGATCCGGCCGAGACCGCCAGGATCACCGAGCGCTTCCTCGCCGCCGCCCTCGGCGGCGACATCGACGGCCTGCTCGCCCTCCTCGCCCCCGACGTGCGCCTGGTCGGCGACGGCGGCGGCGTGCAGAAGGCCCCGCGGCGCGTCATCGAGACCGCGGCCAAGGTCGCCCGCTTCCTCCACGCGATCGCGCCCACCTCCGTTCCCGACCCGGCGTTCACCCTCCGCGAGGTCAACGGCGTCCCCTCCCTCGTCCTCACCTCCCACGGCCTGCCCCACACCGTCATCTCCCTCGAACTCACCGACGGCCTGGTCACGACCGTGTACGTGCTCACCAACCCCGGCAAGCTGACCGGCGTCGCGTCACCCGGCCCCGCCCTGGGCGACGACAGCCGCCTGTGACCACCCCCGTGCGACGGGTGGGGACGAAGGGCTCGGTTAGGGTGCCGGAGTCGGCGGAGGGGCGAGGTGGGGAGCTGCCATGGCTGATCGGTCCGGAGAGCGCGGGGACGCTGAGCGGCTGGAGGCCGAGGGGGAGGTGGCGACCGCCCGGATCGCCCTGGCCGACGGGGACTTGACGCACGCGGCGCGCCACCTGGAGGACGCGCTCGCCCGGGACCCCGGCCTGCCGGAGACACACGAGGCACTGGCCGAGTTCGCCGCCCGCGTCGGAGGCGCGGAAAAGGCCCTGGACTGGTTCGAGCCGGAGAAGCGCGCGTACGTCGGTACGGTCGCCGCGCGCGGGCACCTGTGCGCGGCCGCCGGGCGGTGGGACGAGGCCGTGGCCCTGCTCGCCCAGTGCGCGGGCCACGAGCCGGACCGGCCGTGGCTGGACGTCGCCTGGCTGCGCCGTCCCGGCATCGCGGAGCTCGTCGACCCGGACACCGTCGCCCGCGCCGCCGCCGGCGTGGCCCCGCGGTTGCCCGACCCGGTCGACGAGGAGCACCGCGCGCCCCTGGCACCGCTGCTCGACCTCCTTCGCGCGAGCGTCGTCCGCCACCCCGACCACTCCATGCTGCTGTGGTGCGGCTCCACGCTCGCCCGCCGCATGGGCCGCGCCGACGACGCCGTCGCGTGGGCCGAGCACTCGTACGCCCTGGAGCCCTGCCACCCCGCCGCCGTCATGCTGGGGTACGCGCTGCGCAGCGCCGGCCGCCCCGAGCAGGCACTGGACGTGTGGCGCCGCGAGGTCCACCGCGACCCCTCCGATCTCGACCTGTGCATCGACATCGCCGAACTGCTGCAGACACTGGGACGGCCGGCCGAAGGCCTGGAATGGGCGGAACGCGCCGTCGCGGCCGACCCCGCCCACCCCAAGGCGGCCCCGGCCGCGCACGCCCTGCGCCACGCGCTCGACGGCGGCACGCGGCACCTCGTCGCGCTCGCCGACCACCTGCGCGACGCGCCGGACCACGCGTACGCAGGCGAGCTCCTGGCCCGGCTCGGCCGCGGCCGCCCCTGGCTGAACTGGATACCCGGCGGCAACGAGGCGATCGTCAGCCTGCTCCACCAGGCCCTGGAGCAGCCGGTCGCCGCCGACGCCGAACTGGGCCTCACCGTCTCCGCCCTCGAGCCCCCGAGCGCGCTGCTCGCCCTGCGTACGGCCTTCCCCCGTGCCGTCCTCGACGTCCAGGACGTCCCCGAACCGGACCTGCGGACACCGCCCCGCCCGGTGACCACACCGCTGTGGACGTACGAGGGCACCACCGCGCACCCGGCCGTGCGGCCCCCTTCGCCCGAGGCCGCCGAGGCGGTGCGCCGTGTCGCGTGGCACGGCTGGCCGCACCTGCCCGCCGCCTACGACGACGCGGTGGTGCTGTCCGGCCTCGACCCGGCGGACCTGCTGGGCGTCCTGGTCCACCCGCCCGCCCCGCGCGACGACGAGCTCGGCCGGGCCCTCGCGGCGCAGGCCCCCGACCTGTGGATCCGTGCCGTGCAGGTCTGGGCGTGCCTGGGGCTCGCCCACCACCGCACCGACGAGCCGTGGGCGGCGTCCCGGCGCCGTGAGCTCCTGGCCGACGTGCTGGGCAACGCCGAGGACTGGGTGTGCGAGGCGGCCGCCCTCGCTGTCGTCGCCACCGCCTGGGTCGACCCCGCGGCTCGCGAGGACGCCGCCCAGTTGGTGTCCCGCCGTCTCCTGGACGCCCTGGAGGCCCGCAAGACCCGTGTGGTGACGCTGACTTGGTCGCTGTGCCACCTCGCCCTCGCCGCCCCGGACATCATCCCCGAGGTCGCGGCACTGGCGGCCGACGTGATCCGTGCCATCGAGTCCGCGAACGCCAACGACGCAGCCGGCGCCACCGGCGAGGCACCGGCGGACGCCTGACGCCTGCGGCTACAGCCCGCCCGAGACCCGCAGCACCGCGCCGGTGGTGTACGACGCCTCGGGCGACATCAGCCACGCCACCGCGGCGGCCACCTCCTCCGGCTGTCCCGGACGCCGCATGGGCACGCGGTCCGGGTTCCGCCACGGCCGCTCCGCGTCGCCCATGGCCGCGTGGATCCCGGTCACGATCATCCCGGGCTGCACGGAGTTGACCCGCACGCCCTCCGGGGCGAGTTCCTTGGCCAGGCCCACCGTGAGGGCGTCCACAGCGGCCTTGGCGGCCGCGTAGTGCACGTACTCCCCGGGGCTGCCCAGGGTCGCGGCGCCCGAGGAGATGTTGACGATGGCGCCGCCCCCGCCGCCGTACCGTGTGGACATCTCCCGGGCGGCCCGGCGGGCGCAGAGGATCGCGCCCATCACATCGACGTCGACGACCCGGCGGATCTCCTCGACCGGGGTCTCGGCGAGGCGGCCGAGCGGCCCGGTCACACCGGCGTTGTTGACCAGCCCGGTGATGGCGCCCAGCCGCTCCCGCACGGTGTCGAAAAGCCGCTCCACCTGTGCCTCGTCGCTGGTGTCGCCCTGGACGACGACGCACTCGGCACCCGCCTCGCGCACCTTGCGGGCGACGTCCTCCGCGGCCTCGCGTGCCCGCTCGTAGCCGATGCCCACGGCGTGGCCGTCGCGCGCCAGCCGCAGCGCCACTGCCGCGCCGATGCCGCGCCCACCGCCGGTGACCACTGTGACCGCCGCCATGACCGTGCTCCCTCGCCGTTCGCTCGTCCGCTCTCTGCCCGGCCCGTGCCCGCCCGCCGCCGGTGACGACCGCGAACGCTACCGGGTCCGTGAGAACCGAGCGGTCGCCGTGGAGGACCTGGCGGTGAGCGCACTCGCCCGCTCGCGCTCGGCCGAGTCCGTCCGCGGCGCCGGATGGTCGGCATGCGTGAGCATGCCGGAGTACGGGGCCGCCCGGTACGGGCGCACCTTCATCCGGATCGGGACCTCGACGCGGCGGTCAACGTCGGCAAGGCGGCCGGACCGGCTGTGTCAGCCTGTGGGGCGCAGGTAGGACCGGGCCTCGTCCCGGCACCGCGCCGCGAAGCAACGGCGCGGTAGGCGGGAATCGCCGTCCTTCAGGGCAGTGAGGATGTCAACGTCGGGCGAACGGTCCGTGACGGGCGCGAACACCGTGTGAACGCTGCACGGCGGCCACGGCCGGATCCCACCGGGGCGGCGAGCATTGGTCTTGACCAAGCCGCAGGGCGGCCCTATCGTCCCCTCAGTAGTGCAAGAACCTTTAATAAAGAGCCGTTCGGAAACAAGGCTGAACAAACCCCCGGTGGGGTCAGGCCGATTGCGGAGGATCAGGGTGGGGACCACGCAGCTCGAGAATGTGCCGGAGCCCAAGTACTGGCACCTCAAGACCGTGCTCGTCGACGCCCTCGACTCGGAGTTCACGGTGGGGGAGATCCTGCCGAACGAGCGCGACCTCGCCGCCCGCTTCGGCGTCGCCAGGGCCACCCTGCGCCAGGCGCTGGAGCAGCTGGAGCTGGAGGGACGCCTGCAGCGCCGCCGCGGCGTCGGCACCACGGTCGCGCCGCCCCGCGTCGGCGTCTCCGTGGGTCCCTCGCAGGGCACCTGGCCGGGCGCTCCCGGTGACGCCTGGCGCACCGTGGGCTGCGCCGAGGCCGCCGCGCCCGCCGCGGTCGCCACCGCTCTGGGCACCGCCGCCGACGAGCCCGTCCACACCGTGCGCCGGGTCCGCGCGATGGCCGGCCAGTCCGTCGCCACCGAGCTGCTGTACGTGCCGCGGGCCTCCGTTCCCGGCCTCGCCGACGACCTGACGCCCGCCGGCCACGCCCCGGCCGTGCTGCGCGCCCTGCACGACCTCGAACTCGACGGCGACGACCGCGCCGTGGAGCTGGGCTCGGCCCGCGCCGAGGACGCCAAGCAGCTCGACCGGCTGCCCGGCGCCCCCGTGCTCGTCGTCACCACCCGCTACTTCTGCGCCGGCCGCGTCGCCGCCGTCGCGGTCGCCACCTACCGGGCCGACACCTGCCGGCTCACCTTCGGTGACAGCGGCGCCATGGAGATCACCCACCACGACGGCGATCGGCACGCGGCGGCCTCCTGACGCGCTGCCCGTGCCGCCCGCTCAGTAGTAGCGGCCCGTGTTGGCGTCCTTCGCGCCCTGCGCGCCGGACGGCACGGGCACGGGGTGCCCGGCGCAGCGCACGTCCGCGTCGCCGACGCTGCCCGAGGTCAGGTAGCGGTCGACCCGGGAGATCAGGCACGGGTTCCAGATGCTGACCAGGCCGTGCGAGCCGCGTCCCACCTCGGTGACCAGCCGCGAGCCCTCCAGCCTGCGGTGCAGTTCCAGCGCGCCCTCGTAGGGCGTGGCGGCATCCCGTTCGGACTGCGTCAGGAGCACCGGCGGCAGTTCGGAGGCCATGGCGCCGACGTCGACCGGTACGCCGCCCGGCGCGGGCCAGGTGGCGCACGGCAGGTTCATCCAGGCGTTGGGCCAGGTCTCGAAGGGGTGCCGGAGAGCCAGCCGGGAGTTGTCCCGGTCCCAGGTGTTCCAGTCGCGCGGCCAGGCGGCGTCCGAGCACTGGACGGCCAGGTAGACCGCGTCGCCGTTCTCCGCGTCCTTGGACCCGGACCGGTCGGGCGCCGCCGCGGTCACCAAGGGCGTGTCGTCGCCGTGCAGATAGCGCGAGAGCTGGTGCGCGAAGACCACCCAACGCTGGTCGTAGTAGGCCGCGTTCTCCGCGGCCGCGTGCAGCTCACCGGGGCCGACCGAGCCGCCGGCGGGCTTCTTGGCCAGCTTGCGCATCGCGAGGTCGAACGACGCCTGCACCCGGCTCGGCGTGGAGCCGAGCTTGTACACGGAGTCGTAACGGGCCACCCATGCACGCCAGTCGGCCCAGCGGCCCTCGAACGCCACGTCCTGACTGAGGTTGGTGCCGTACCAGACGCCCTGCGGGTCCGGGTCGACGATGCTGTCCAGGACCATGCGGCGCACATGGCGGGGGAAGAGCGTCGCGTACACCGCGCCCAGATAGGTGCCGTAGGAGACGCCGTAGTAGTTCAGCCGGCTCTCGCGCAGGGCGGCGCGGATGACGTCGAGATCGCGTGCCATGTCGGCGCTGGTCATGTGGGCGAGCAGGGCTCCCGAGCGGCGGCGGCAGCCGTCCGCGATGTCCCGGGCCTCGGCACGCTGCCGGGCCTTGGCGGCCGTGGTCGCGCTGCGCGGGTCGGGGGAGGGCGCGTGGAGGTAGTTCTCCGGGCGCACGCACGAGAGGGGCGCCGAGTGGCCGACCCCGCGCGCGTCGAAGCCGATCAGGTCGTACGTCCTGGCGGCCGTCGCCCACACCTTGCGGGTCACCGGGCCCACGCCCTTCAGCCCGACGGCGGGGAACCACAGTCCGGGGGCGCCCGGGCCGCCCGGGTTGAACACCAGCGCGCCCTGCCTGCCGGAGGCCGGGCCGGTGGCGCGCAGCCGGCTCACCAGCAACTCGATCCTTCGGCCGCCCGGCTCCGCGTAGTCCACCGGTACCGCGACCTTGCCGCACTGCACCGGCGCGGCCAGCCCGCTGTCCTTGGGGCAGGCGCCGAAGCGGATCCCGGCGTCCGCGGCCGCGTCGGCGGCCAGGGCGACACCCGCCGCCCGCAACGGGTCGTCCACAGGACCGGGCATGAAGGCCGAGGCGGGTGACGCCGTGAGCGCCCCCGCCGCCAGGACCACGGACACACCCAGGATCACAGCTCGCCGCACGCGGGACGCCCTTCCACCGGCCGCGCCACCGCGGCGCGGCGTCAACTGCCGATGGCAAAGATCGTCTGCTGGTCGGACAAACCGGCAAAACAGGCAGGCCGATGCACCGTAATATTTCCCCCGAATTGCTCTCGAATCGCCCCGGGATCGCCTCGGGATCCATCCTGAACCCCCTGTGCAGGGTCCTGCGGCTTCACCGGTCTCCCCGGCCCGGCCTCCGCTCAGCGGTTGAGCAGGGACGTGCGCGCCACCGCGAAGAGCTGCTCCTCGACGTGGTCCAGCGCCAGCCGCAGCGCGCCGGTCGCCACCGCCTCCTGCCCCAGCGCCGACAACGCCACCTCCGGCGGGCGCAGGCAGTAACGGGCCAACTCGGCGCGCAGCGGCTCCAGCACGCCGTCAAGCCCCGCCGCCCAGCCCCCGATCACCACGAGTTCGGGGTCGATGGCCAGCACGAGCGCCGCCACGTCGTGCACCAGACGGTGCAGGAAGCGGTCGACGGCCTCGCGGGCCTGCAGGTCGCCCGCCCTGGCCAGGGCGAAGACCTCGGCCACCGCGGGTTCGTCCAGCGGGTGCAGTGGTGTGCCGGTCGTGGACAGCAGGCGCTCAGGGGTCGCCTCGCGGCCGAGCAGGTGCAGGGCGCCGATCTCGCCCGCCGCCCCGCCGAACCCCCGGTGCAGCCGGCCGCCGATCAGCGAGCCCGCGCCGGGGCTGAGCCCGGCCAGCACGAAGACGAGGTCGTCGGTGCCGACGGCCGCGCCCTTCCAGTGCTCCGCCACGGCCGCCGCGTTCGCGTCGTTCTCCACCAGCACCGGGCAGCGGAACGAGCGGCGCAGGCGTTCGCCCAGCGGCAGGCCGGTCCACCCCGGAAGGGCCGTGCTCAGCCGAACCGCGCCGTCCGTCTCCACGATCCCCGGGCTGCCGACGCCGACCGCCCACAGGGTGCTGCGCGCCACCCCCGCCTTGCGCAGCAGCTCGGCGACGGCGCCGCGCACGCGCTCCAGCCGCTCCTCCGCGGGGGTCGCGTCGGCCACGTCGTGCGCCAGCGAACCGAGCACCCGGCCGCTCAGGTCCGACAGCAGCGCCCGCACTTGGCGGGCCCCGATCTCGATGCCCAGCAGATGCCCCGCCTCGGCATGGAAGCGGAACCTGCGCGCGGGGCGCCCCTGTTTGCGCGCGTCGCCCGGTTCCTGCGGTGCCTCGACCACCAGGCCCGACTCCATCAGGCCCTCGATCACGCCCTCGACGGTCGGACGCGACAACCCGGTGCTGTGCACGAGTTCGGTCAGGCTCGGCCCGGGGGCACCACGCAGCGCGTGCAGCACCACAGCGGAATTGATCCGCCGGAGCAGGGACGGATCCCCACCGGTGAGCCGCCCCAACGTACGTCCTCCCAGCCTGCGCGCGTGTTGGCCGGATCGTACCCGCCCGGGCCGTCCGCGGCGAGTGGCCCGGCGGAGCCTTCCGTGACATGACGTCAAGTGTCAGACCCCGGGGGTTTACTGTTCCCATGGATCTCGTACGTCATCTCGCCGCCGTGGAGGCGCTGCGCGCACGCCTCGACGCGGCAGGTGGCGACCCCGGATTCCACCTCGCGGACCTCGCTGCCGGGGACGGCTGCCGCGATTCCGACGAGGAACAGCTCCCGCAGTGGGAGGACGACGTGGGGGCGGCCTGCGCGTCCCTCGTGGCCGCCCTGAGCGTCCGCTACGCCGTACCGGCCGTGATGGTCGACCTCCGCCCCCACCTGGAGCGTTCGGCGCTGGGCGAGGCCGTCCCGGCGCCGCTTGCGGTTCTGAGCGGCCTCGCCGACGAGGCCTTCACCTGGCGGGTCGGCCGGCACTGGATAGCGATAGCCGACGCCGCGCCCCATCTGCTCGCCGCCGTCGCCGACACGGACCTCATTCCTTAGGGCGGCTTCTTGCCCTCGGTGCTCGACGGTGGGGTGACCGGGCGCCTACGCTGCGTGCAGGACAGCCTGACGCGCCATCATGCGCGGCGGCACGTGCCCGGAGAGCACCCGGAATCCGTCCGGCGAACCGATCGTCCCGTCGGACGGACGGACGGACGGACGGACGGACGGCCGGACGACACGGACGACCGCTCCCCGGATCCGGCGCCGCGTCGCGCCACCCAGGGGGACCACCATGCCGCACCCGCGCCGTATCGTTCACCGCCCGCCGCACCGTGCCCTCCGGTACCGCGTCCGGCGTCTGCCGGCCGCGTTGTTCGCGGCCGTCCTGGCCGTCGTCACCGCCCTGGTGCTCGCACCGGCCGCCGTCGCCGAACCCGCCACGAGCGCCGGGTATCCGTCCGGAGCCACCGCGACCCGCTACTCCGGACTCGCCTTCGACGCCTGCACCGCCCCGCCGCTGACCACCATGCAGGCGTGGGGCGCCTCCCCGTACCGTGCGCTCGGCGTGTACATCAGCGGCGTCAACCGCACCTGCGCCCAGCCCGAGCTGACGGCCTCCTGGGTCACCTCCGTCTCCCGGCTGAAGTGGCGCCTGCTGCCCGTCCACAAGGGCTTCCAGCCGCCGTGCGGCGGCCGCCCCACCGACGCGAAGATCAGCCGGACCGCGGCGACGGCCCGCGCCCAGGGCACCGCCGCGGCCGGCGACGCCGTCGCCGCGGCCAAGGCGCTCGGCATGCGGCCCGGCAGCGCCTTCTACAACGACATCGAGAACTACACGCAGGCCGACGCCGGCTGCCGCACCGCCGTGCTGAGCTATCTGTCCGCCTGGACCAAGGAGTTGCACCGCCTCGGCTACATCTCGGGCGTCTACATGAACCTCAACCTCGGGGCGCGGCAACTCTCCGACGTCTTCACCTCCGCCTCCTACGCCCGCCCCGACGCCCTGTGGGTCGCGCGCTACGACGGCACCGACACCCTCAAGGGCTGGGCGGGCGTGGCGGACGCCAAGTGGGCCGTCCACCAGCGGGCCAAGCAGTACCGCGGCAGCCACGACGAGACCTACGGAGGCGTCACGGTCAACATCGACAACGACCGCCTCGACGCCCCGGTCGCCACGGTCGCGTACGCCTACGCGGTGACCAGTCCCGGCGCGCTCAACGCCCGCTCCGGGCCGGCCGGCAGCTATCCCGTCGTGCGGACCCACGCGTCCCGCTCCGCGCTCCAGGTCGTCTGCCAGACGCCCGGCCCGAAGGTCGGGTCCACCGCGGTCTGGGACAAGCTGAGCGACGGCACCTACGTGACGGACCACTACGTCAGTACGCCCTCGGCCACCGGCTACAGCGCACCCGTCCCGCGCTGCGTCCACCCCTACCAGATCACCGCGAGCGGCGGACTGACCGAACGCAGCGGCCCCGGCGCCTCGTACGCCGCACCGGGCAAGGCGCCGAACGGGGCCCTGGCCTGGGTGGTCTGCCAGACGAGCGGGTCCAAGGTCGGCACCACCGCGATCTGGGACCGGCTCGACAACGGCCGCTACGTCTCGGACCACTACGTGGCGACGCCGAGCGGCACCACGTACAGCAAGCCGGTGCCGCGCTGCTGAGGCCGGGACTCAGTCACCGGCCGCGGCCCGCAGCCGCCCGAACTCCTCCACCATCGCCGCGGTCGTCCACCCGGCGTTGAGCCCGCTGGGGTTGGGCAGCGCCCAGATCCGCGTGCCGCCGATCGTCCGCTCCTGCGGCCCGATCGCGGCGCGCGGATCGGCGAACGCCACGCGGTACGCCGTGACGCCCACCACCGCCAGCCAGCGCGGCCGGCGCCGGAGCACCCGCTCAGTCAACAGCGCGCCGCCCTCGACGAGTTCGGCCTTGCCGAGCTCGTCCGCCCGGGCGGACGCCCGCGCCGCCACATTGGTGATCCCGAGCCCGTAGGACAGCAACTCCCCCTGCTCGGACGGGTCCAGGCGGCGCGGCGTGAACCCGGAGCCGTGCAGGACCGGCCAGAACCTGTTCCCGGGGCGGGCGAAGTGATGGCCCGTGGCGGCGGACATCAGACCGGGGTTGATGCCGCAGAAGAGTACGCGCAGACCGTCCGCGATCACATCAGGGACGATGCGCTCGCGGGCGGCCTCCAGTTCGTCCTGCGTGGGCCGGCGGGCCGTCAGAGGATGGCCCCGGGCCGGTACGTCGCCGCCAGCGGATGACGCGACGTGACCTCCTCGACGCGCCGGACGACCTCCGCGACCTGCGCGGACGCGGCGCCGGTGAAGGACAGCCGGTCCGCCATGAGGGCGTCGAGCCGCGCGCGGTCCAACGGGATGCGCTCGTCCTCGGCGAGCCGGTCCAGCAGCTCGTTGCGGTCGGCACCCTTCTCGCGCATCGCGAGCGCGGACGCCACCGCGTGCTCCTTGATGACCTCGTGCGCGACCTCGCGGCCGACCCCGGCGCGGACGGAGGCCATGAGGACCTTCGTGGTCGCCAGGAACGGCAGGTAGCGGTCGAGCTCGCGGGCGATGACGGCCGGGAAGGCGCCGAACTCGTCCAGCACGGTCAGGAAGGTCTCCATCAGGCCGTCCAGCGCGAAGAACGCGTCCGGCAGCGCCACGCGCCGCACCACCGAGCAGGAGACGTCGCCCTCGTTCCACTGGTCGCCGGCCAGCTCGCCGACCATAGAGGCGTAGCCCCGCAGGACGACGGCGAGGCCGTTGACACGCTCGCAGGAGCGGGTGTTCATCTTGTGCGGCATGGCCGAGGAACCGACCTGCCCGGGCTGGAAGCCCTCCGTGACCAGCTCGTTGCCGGCCATCAGCCGGATCGTCTTGGCCAGCGACGAGGGCGCGGCGGCCAGTTGCACCAGCGCGGTGACGGCGTCGTAGTCCAGCGAGCGCGGGTAGACCTGGCCCACCGAGGTGAACTCGCGCGAGAAGCCCAGGTGCTGCGCGACCCGCCGCTCCAGCTCCGCGAGCCGGGCCTCGCCCTCGGGCCCGCCGCCCAGCAGGTCCAGCATGTCCTGGGCGGTGCCGACCGGGCCCTTGATGCCGCGCAGCGGGTAGCGGCCGAGCAGGTCCTCGACACGGGCGAACGCGACCAGCAGCTCGTCGGCGGCGGTCGCGAACCGCTTGCCGAGCGTGGTGGCCTGGGCGGCGACGTTGTGGGAGCGCCCGGCCATGACCAGCTCGCCGTACTCGGCGGCCAGCCGGCCCAGGCGGGCGAGCACCGCCACCGAGCGGTCGCGCACGAGCTCCAGCGACAGCCGGATCTGCAACTGCTCGACGTTCTCCGTGAGGTCCCGCGAGGTCATGCCCTTGTGGACCTGCTCGTGGCCCGCGAGCGCGTTGAACTCCTCGATACGGGCCTTCACGTCGTGCCGCGTGACCTTCTCGCGCTCCGCGATGGACGCGAGGTCCACCTGCTCGAGCACCCGCTCGTAGTCGGCGATCGCCTCGTCCGGCACCTCGATCCCGAGGTCCTTCTGCGCCCGCAGCACCGCCAGCCACAGGCGGCGCTCCAGCACCACCTTCTGCTCGGGGGACCACAGGGTGGCGAGCTCCACGGATGCGTAGCGGCCGGCCAGGACGTCGGGGATGCGGGGCTTGGAAGTCACGTAGCGAGATTCTACTGCGCGTCCGCGCAGGTCAGCGCCCCGGCGTGGTCTATGCGCGTAGCGCGTGACCCCGTCCGGGGCCCGGGCTCAGGCGTCCACGGGGGGCAGCGGGAGCAGTTCCGCGCGCTTGGGGGACAGGCCGTCGCCCGAGGAGCGGCCGGTGAGGCGGCGGCCGATCCACGGCACCAGGTGCTGCCGGGTGAAGCGCAGGTCGGCCGTGCGGCGGGCGGTCCAGGGGAGGTCGATGCCGAGGGGCAGGGCCTCGGTCCAGTCGAACCGCGGGGTGTGGCCGAGGGTCTGCCAGACCGCCTCGGCGACCCGGCGGTGGCCCTCCTCGTCCAGGTGCAGCCGGTCGTCCGCCCACAGGTGCGGGTCGCCCAGCACGTGCGCGCCGTACAGGTCGACGACGAGGGCGCCGTGCCGGGCGGCCAGCTTGTCGACGAAGTCGAACAGCTCCTCCATGCGGGGTTGGAAGCGCGCCGCGACCGGACCCCGGCGGGCGGGGCTGCGCATGAGCACGAGCTGCCCGCAGTTCGGCGTCAGCCGCTCGACGGCCTCCTCGAGCAGTGCGCACACGCGCGGGACGTCGCACTTGGGCCTCAGCACGTCGTTGAGTCCGCCGACCAGGGTCACCAGGTCCGCGCCCATCGAGGCCGCGGTCTCCACCTGCTCGTCGACGATCTGCTGGATCAGCTTGCCGCGCACGGCCAGATTGGCGTAGCGGAAGTCGGGGCTGTGGGCGGCGAGCCGGCCCGCGAGGAGGTCGGCCCAGCCTCGGTAGGTGCCGTCGGGCAGCGCGTCCGACATGCCTTCGGTGAAGGAGTCGCCGAGCGCGACGAAGCTGGTGTGGGTGGCATTCATCTCCATGGCGGCCGTGATCCTACCGGGCCGTCCCGAGGGCGCCTCAGGCGGCCGGGGTGTGGCCCATCAGCTCCCTGAGCACGTCCTCCATGGTCACCAGGCCCATACCGCGCCCCTCGTCGTCGACCACCGCCGCCAGGTGCGCGCCGCTGGCCCGCATCGCGGCCAGGACGTCGTCCAGCGGGGTCGCCGCGCCCACGCGGGTGATGCGCCGCAGCGCGCCGCGCGGGAACGGCAGGTCGCGCCGCTCGGAACCACAGGCGAGGGCGTCCTTGACATGGAGGTAGCCCAGGATGCGGCCGGTATCCTCGGCGACCGGGAAGCGGGAGAACCCCGATCGCGCGCTCAGCCGCTCCAGCCCGTCGGGAGTGATGTCCGAGTGCGCCGTGACCACGCGGTCGGCGGGCACCACGACCTCGCCCACCGGTCGCCTGCCCAGTTCGAGGGCGTCCTGGAGGCGGATCGCGGCCCGCTCGTCCAGCAGCCCGGCGGCCCCGGCGTCGGTGACCATCCGTGCCAGCTCGTCGTCGGAGAACACGGCGGCGACCTCGTCCTTCGGCTCCACCCGCAGCAGCTTCAGCAGGCCGTTGGCGAACGCGTTGATCGTGAAGATCACCGGGCGCAGCGCCCGTGCCAGCGTCACCAGCGGCGGCCCGAGCGCCAGCGCGGTGCGCTCGGGCGCGGCCAGCGCGATGTTCTTCGGCACCATCTCTCCCAGCAGCATGTGCGCGTACGTGGCCAGGGTCAGCGCGATGGCGAACGACGCCACGTGGACCGCGTTCTCCGGGACGTGCAGCGCCTGGAAGAGCGGGGACAGCAGGTGCTCGATGGCGGGTTCGGCCACGATGCCGAGCACCAGGGTGCACAAGGTGATCCCCAGCTGCGCGGCGGCCAGCAGCGGCGACAGGTGCTGGAGTCCCCACAGGACGTGGCGCGCGCCGCGTTCCCCGGCCTCGGCGCGGGGCTCGATCTGGCTGCGGCGGACGGAGATCATGGCGAACTCTGCGCCGACGAAGAACGCGTTCACCACCAGCGTCAGCAGGCCGACGAGGATCTGCAGGAAGGTCATCGCGCCTCCGCCGCGCCGTCGTCGGTCCCGTCCTGCGACGCCGCCGCGCGGCTCGGCGCGTCCCCGTCCTGCGACGCCGCCGCACCGGTCGGCGCGCCCTCGCCCGGCGGCGGGGAGACCAGCCGCACATGGGCGGCCCGGTGCCCGGAGTCGTCGGTGACCTCCAGCACCCACCCCGCCGCCTCGGCGGTGTCCCCGGTGACGGGGATGCGGCCGAGCCGCTGCGCGATCAGGCCGGCCAGCGTCTCGTACGGGCCCTCGGGCGCCCGCAGCCCGATCTGGGCCAGCTGGTCGGTGCGGGCGGCGCCGTCGGCGTCGTAGACGCGGCGGCCGGTGCGGTCCTGGTGGATGAAGGCGAGGTCGGGGGTCTCCTGGGGGTCGTGCTCGTCCCGCACCTCGCCGACGACCTCCTCGACGATGTCCTCCAGGGTGACCACGCCGGCCGTGCCCCCGTACTCGTCGATGACCACCGCCATGCCCGTGTCCCCGGCGAGCCGGTCCAGCAGCCGGTCCACGGTCAGCGACTCGGGCACCAGCAGCGGCTCGCGCAGCAGCGGGGTCAGCGGATGGCCCGGCCGGCGCTCGGCCGGTACGGCCAGTACGTCCTTGATGTGGACGATGCCGATGACGTCGTCCAGACCGCCGCGGTACACGGGGAAGCGGGACAGGCCGGTCGCCCGGGTCGCGTCGGCGACGTCCTGGCAGCTCGCCCGCTCGTCCAGGGAGGTGACCTGGACGCGGGGCGTCATGACGTTCTCGGCGGTCAGCTCCGCCAGGCCCAGGGTGCGGACGAACAGTTCCGCCGTGTCGGCCTCCAGAGCGCCGGCCCGCGCCGAGTGCCGGACCAGCGCCACCAGCTCCTCCGGGCTGCGGGCGGACGCGAGCTCCTCGGCGGGCTCCATGCCGAGGCGCCGCAGAATGCGGTTCGCGGAGTTGTTGAGATGCCGGATGAGCGGACCGAAGGCGGCGGTGAACGCCCGCTGCGCCGGGGCGACCGCCCGGGCCACCGGCAACGGGCGGGAGATCGCCCAGTTCTTCGGGACCAGCTCGCCGACCACCATCAGCACGACCGTCGAGATCGCCGTGCCCAGGACCAGCGCCAGCGACGTCGCCGCCGACCGCGGCATCCCGAGCGCGCGCAGCGGCCCGGCCAGCAGCTTCGCGATGGAGCCCTCGGCCAGCATGCCGATCACCAGGCCCGTGACGGTGATCCCGAGCTGAGCCCCCGACAACTGGAGCGTCAGGGTGCGTACGGCACGCAGCGCGGCGGACGCGCCCCGCTCACCGGCCCGCGCGGCGCGCTCCAGATCGGCGCGCTCGACGGTGGTCAGCGAGAACTCCGCGGCGACGAAGACCGCGCACGCCAGGGTGAGCAGCAGCGCGACGGCCAGCAGAAGCACTTCGGTCATCGGGACACCTCGATCCCATGATCGGTCAGCGGACGGTGGCGCGCGCGATTTTGCTGCCGTCGGTGAAGGGGGCGCGTGCCCTGGCGGGGACCGGCGACGCCGGGGCGCGCTACCCGGCGGACGGAGGGCCGGGCGGGCGTCCGCCGGCCAGCGGCTTGGTCCAGCGCCGCCACCCCTCGTTCGGCAGGTAGCCCGCCGAGCGCCAGGCGTGGTGGGCGCGCTCGTTGCGTACGAGCACCATGGCGTCCCCGCGGCGGCCGCCGAGGGCGGCGAAGCGGCTCTCCGCCGCGGCCAGCAGGGCGGTGGCGACGCCCTGGCGGCGCCGTTGCGGGTGCACGGCCAGGCGGTACAGGTGACAGCGCCAGCCGTCGAATCCGGCGATGACGGTGCCCACGAGTTCTCCGCCGGATGTCGCGAGGAGCAGTGCCTCGGGGTCCCGGGCGATGAGCCCGCTCACCCCTGCCAGGTCGTCACTGACGGTGGTGCCTTCCGCGGCGTCCTTCCAGAACGCCAGCACGCTTTCGGCGTCGGCAGGCGCCGCGCCCCGTATCTGCAGATCTTTCACCGCCCCACCCAAGCAGGCCGTCCCGGCGCCGGTCGAGGGGGTTGACGTGCCGTTCCGGCGCGGTTCCGCGATCACCTTGACGAAGTACTCCGTACGGACACCTTGTGTCCTGCCGGCGTCCGGTCCCACGACCGTGCCCCCGCACGCCGTTCGGTACCGGGGGGCGTCATTCGTGCGCGATGGCCGCCAGCACGTTCATCCGCGAGGCGCGCAGCGCCGGCAGCAGGGCGGCCACCAGGCCGACGACCACCGAGCCGGCCATGACCGCCCCGACCGTCGTCCAGGGGACCGTGAGTGCCCGGATCCCCTCCAGGGCGAGCACTTCGTGCGTCACCACTCCCCACACCAGACCGAGTCCGAGGCCCAGCACCGCGCCGAACACGGCGATCACCACCGACTCCAGCCGGATCATGCGCCGCAGCTGGAGGCGCGACAGGCCGATGGCACGCAGCAGACCGATCTCTCGCGTGCGCTCGACCACGGACAGGGCAAGGGTGTTGACGACGCCGAGGACCGCGATGAGGATCGCCAGCCCCAGCAGCGCGTAGACGAGGGTGAGCAGCACGGAGATCTGCGTGCGCACCAGCTTCTTGTAGTCGGCCTGGTCGCGGACCTCGACCTGCGGATAGGGCTTCAGCGCCCTCTCCAGCTGGGCGCGGAGCGCCGGCTTGGCCGTGCCGGGTGCCGCGTTGACGTAGAGGGCGGCGTCCTGGCTCTGGGGCAGATGGCGCTCGGCGGTGGCGAGTCCCATGGTCAAGGTGGCGTCGTCGCCGAACAGGGTGCCCTGGCTGGTGGTCAGGGCCCGCAGGGTGAACGTGGCCCTGCGCGCGTCGGCGAACCGCACCGGAAGCCTGCTGCCGATCCGCAGTTCGTGCCGGGCCGCGTACTCCTGGGAGAGCGAGACGCTGTCGGGGGCGAGCGCTCGCGCGGTGTCGCCCCGGGCGTAGTCGAGGTTGAGCACGTCGTCGGCGCCGGGGCCGATGGCGGCGCCGGTGAGCCTGGCCGTACGGCCTCCGGGCAGGGTGACGAGGAGGGGCACGTAGCGCATCGGGACGACCTGACCGGCTCCCGGCACCTTGCGCACCGCTTGGGTGACGGCGGGCGAGAAGGGCGCGAAATGGTCGCCCTGGACGACGAAGTCGGCACCGAGCGTCTTGTCGATCTCGCGGTCGAAGGACGTGGCCATCGAGGTCCCGGCCATCGACATGCCGGTCACCAGGGCGAGGCCGATCATCAGCGCCGAGGCCGTCGCGCCGGTACGCCGCGGATTGCGCAGCGCGTTGCGCTGGCTCATCCGTCCCACCGGCCCGAACAGCCGCGGCAGCGCCCCGCCCACCACGCGGATGACCGGGCGCACGAGCAGGGGGCCCGCCACCACCGCGGCGATCAGCGAGAGTCCGATGCCCAGGCCCAGGAAGGACGCGGCGGTACCGGTCGTCCCCGCGGCGGCCGCGCCCGCGAGCGCGCCCGCCGCCGGCAGCGTGAGGAGCCCGCCCCCGATCGCCCGTCCCCGCAGCGACCTGTCGCCGTCCGTGACCTCGAGGTCGGCCAGCGCGGCCATGGGGTAGACCCGCGAGGCCCGGCGCGCCGGCAGATAGGCCGCGACGAGCGTCACCACCAGCCCGACCGCGTACGCCGCCGCCGGCACCAGCGGGCGCAGCACCATCTGCGAGGCGTCGATGTTCATGCCGAACGCCCCCAGCAGCCGGATCAGACCGGACGCCAGCCCTACTCCGCACAGCAGTCCCAGGGTGGAGCCGGCCAGGCCGAGGAGCGCCGCCTCCGCCAGCACCGAGCGCCGCACCTGCCGCCGGTCCGCGCCCAGCGCCCGCAGCAGCCCGAGCTCGCGGGTGCGCTGCGCGATGAGCATGGAGAAGGTGTTGACGATCAGGAAGACGCCGACGAGGACCGCGACCCCGGCGAAGCCCAGCATCACGTACTTGATCACGTCGAGGAATGTCGCCAGGGACTCGGCGGCCGACTTCGCCTGCTCGGCCTGCGTCGTGTACGTGTAGCCGGGACCCAGTTCGGCGGCGATCCGCCGCTTCAGCGTCTCGTCGGGCACGCCGGGCGCGGCGTCGGCCTGTACCGAGGTCGCGGTGCCCGCCCGGCCGATCAGGCGGGTCTGCGCGGTGGGTGTGTCCACGAACAGCAGGGCCGTGCCGGGGTTGGTGGTGGTGAACGTGGCGATGCCGACGAGCCGCACGGGGAACGCGCCCGGCTGGGCGAGCACGCGCATGGTGTCGCCGATCCGCAGACCGCGGTTGGCGGCGGTGTCGGAGTCGATCAGCGCCTCGTGGTCGCCGTGCGGCGCGTGGCCGCTGGTCAGCCGTACCGAACTGCGGGGGTTGCCCGACCAGTTGGTGGCCAGGGTGGGCGCCCCGGTCGTCGGGCCGACGGGGCGGTCCCGGGCGTCGACGACGGTGACGTTCCGGACGGTGACGTCGATGCGCGCGTCGGCGACCCCCGGCACGGCCCTGACCCGCGTCAGCAGCGACGCGGGAAGGGTGCCCACCTGCCCCGAGGCGTAGTTCTGGTTCTCGGCGAACGCCTCGGGCGGACCCACCGTCACATCGGCCGCCGTCGACGCGAAGAGCCGGTCGAACGTGCGGTTGACGGTGTCGGAGAAGATCATGCTCCCGGTGACGAACGCCACCGACAGCAGCACGGCGAGCGCGGACAGCAGCAGCCGGCCCTTGTGGGCCAGGAAGCTGCGCAGCGTCGCCCGGAGCACGGGAGAGGCCTAACCCTGCTTCCGCAGCGCGTCGAAGCGCTTGAGCCGTTCCAGCACACCGTCGGCCGAGGGCTGGGACAGTTCGTCGACAATGCGCCCGTCGTTGAGGAAGAGCACCAGGTCCGAGTGCGCGGCCGCGGTGGGGTCGTGGGTCACCATCACCACCGTCTGGCCCAGTCGGTCCACGGCCTCCCGCAGGAAGCGCAGTACCTCCGCGCCCGACTGGGAGTCCAGGTTGCCGGTGGGCTCGTCGGCGAAGATCAGCTGCGGACGGGAGGCGAGCGCCCGGGCGCACGCGACGCGCTGCTGCTGTCCGCCGGACAACTGTGCCGGGCGGTGCCGCAGCCGGTCGCGCAGGCCCAGGGTGTCGATGACGCGGTCCAGCCACTCCTGGTCGGGCCTGCGGCCCGCGATGTCCATCGGCAGCGTGATGTTCTCCGCGGCGGTCAGCGTCGGCAGCAGGTTGAAGGCCTGGAACACGAAGCCGACCTGGTCCCGGCGCAGACGCGTCAGCTGCCGTTCGGCCAGGCGCGTGATCTCGGTGTCGCCGATCCACACCTGCCCGGAGGTGACGGAGTCCAGGCCCGCCAGGCAGTGCATCAGCGTGGACTTGCCGGAGCCCGACGGCCCCATGACGGCGGTGAACCGTCCCCGCTGGATGTCCACGTCCACCGCGTCCAGTGCCACCACGCGGGTCTCGCCCGTTCCGTACGCCTTGGTGAGCGCCAGCGCCCGGGCCGCCACCTCGGCGCCCGTCACGGCGCCCTCTGTGTCTGTTGTCGCCGGTGTCGACACGCTTGTCCCCCATCATGCTGATGTGCGTGCTGTCGTATGGGCCGAGGGTAGGTCGTCGCGGGCCCGGGTGCATCGTCCGGCGGTCGCGCTCCGGGATCGTCCGTGTAAGGGGCACTTGTCACTGCTAGCACCTGAGCGCTAGCCTGATGGTATGGCCAAGACCCAGTTGAACGTGCGGGTCGACGAGACCACCGCCGCGACGGCCCGGGAGCGGGCCGCGGAGCGGGGGATCAGTGTGAACCGCTACATAGAGGAACTCGTCCAGCAGGACGCGGGCGAGAACGGCCGCGCCTTCGTCGAGGCGGCCGCCGACTTCATGAAGCAGTACGAGTCCGTCTTCGCCGAGGAGTTCGGCGCGGAGCACGAAGGCCGTCGTTGACCCTGCGGATCGATCTCGCCTGGCTGCTCATGGTCGCCGAGCACAACACCCCCGGCGACCCCCAGGTCGCCGACTGGGGCGCGCTCGTCGCCGCCGTCAGCCGGCACCAGGCCGAGATATTCGGCATGCCCGTGTACGGCGACCCCTATGAGTGCGCCGCGTCCCTCATGCAGTTGCTGGTGCACGTCCCCGCCCTGGAGCGGTCCAACGTCATGTTCGCCTCGGCTGTGGCCTACGCGTATCTCGTCGCGAGCGGGCTGAAGGTCGCGACCTCGCCCGAGCGGGTGCGGGAGCTGGCCCGGCTGGTCAAGGGGGGCACGGCCGACGTGCTGGAGATCGCCGGGGTACTGCGCGGCTGGAGCGCCTGAAGGGCGTCGTCCTCACGACCACCGACTGCCGACGGGCAGTCCTCCCCAGTGCGGCGTGGACAGATGCAGCAGCGCGTAGCGGTCCGGGTCGTCGCCCGCCACCGCGTCCGCCCACAGGGTGAAGTGGACGATCTCCCAGTGCCGCGGGTCGACCGCGAGTACGGCCGCGTGCACGCCCGGTGCCGCGGAACGCTCCTCCCAGCGTTCCAGGGCACGGGCCACCGGCTCCCGCGGGTCGGCGTCCGCCGGCAGGGGCTCGCGCAGGCGGCTCGCCGCCCGGGGCACGGCGCCGTCCGCCGGGCCGGGGCGGAACGCGGCGCCGGTCCAGTGGTGCACGGTGGGGCGGCCGAAGTCGCCGACGATGCCCCCGAAGCCGCCGCCGCCCCACAGGAAGCGGTTCATCCCGCCGGTGTCGCCCCAGAGGTAGAACGGCGCGTACTGGTTGACCGGCGAGCCGTCGGTACCGCGCTCCCGTACGAGATAGGCCTTGAAGCCGAGGCCCTCGTACGCGTCGGTGAGATGGCCGCGGCCGGCCACGCGGTCCTCGATGATCTTCATGTCGTAGTCGGCGGGCAGAGTGATCTCGTACTGCATCGCGTACACGGCTCTCCCTAGGAGTGGTGCGACAGCAGCGCCAGCACTCCGCTGACGGCCTGGTCGAAGGGAGCCGCCGAGCCGGCCGCGCGAGCGAGCACGTAGCCGCCCTGGAGCACGGCGACCACGGTCGCCGCGAGGTCGTCGGAGTCGAGACCGGGGGCGAGTTCGCCACGGGCCTGGCCGTCGGCCAGGACGTCGGCGATCCGGCCGCGCAGCCACTCGAAGGTCTCGTCCACCGGGGCGCGCAGCCGCGGACTGGAGACGATCTCCGGGTCCTGGGTGAGCCCGCCCACGGGGCAGCCGCGCAGCACCTCGCGCTCGCGCCGCAGGTAGCGGGTGATCCGCTCGACCGCCGTACCGGGCCCGGAGAAGTGCTCCTCTGCCGCCGCCCGCATCTCCGCGGCGGTGCGCCGCACGGCGGCGAGTGCCAGGTCGGGCTTGCCGGAGAAATGGTGGTACATGCTGCCCTGGCCGACACCGGAGCGCTGCTGGATGGCCTTGGGGCTGGTGCCGACGTATCCGCGCTCCCACAGCAGCTCGCGGGTGCTCTCGATCAACCGGTCGGGGGTGTCCACGCCGGAGACTGTACATACCAGTAGGTACAGCGGCAAGATCAGCCCGGACGGCGCGTCGTGGCCAGTACGTGCGGCGAGCCGGGCACCGGCAGCCCGCGCTTGTGCCGCCGGAGCGGGCCGCCATGCCTCCTGGCGCGCGGTTCCTGCCGGGGGGACGGCAGCGCGCGTACGCCTCGGCTCGGGGCCGCGGCCCCGTCAGATGATGGAACTCCAGATCGCGGTGAACGCCTCCGCGTCCCACAGTCCGCCGATGCGGGGGGCGAGCCAGCCCGGCGCGGCCTGCCGGAAGGCGTCCGGCGTGAGCGTCGCGGCCCCCGCAGGGACCGCGCCGATCAGCGGGGCGCCGGTGCAGGCCGGGAGATCGGCGAGGTTGCTGCGGGCCGCCAGGTCCGGGTCGTCGGGCCAACTGCCGACGACGAAGCCGGCGCAGGACAGTGCGCGGGCCCGCAGCGCCTCCGCGGTGAGGGCCGCCGTGTTGAGCGTGCCGAGCCCGGCCTGCGCGACGACGAGGACCGGTGAGCCCAGCATCTTCGCCGCGTCCGCGAGCGTCGAGCCCTTCTCGTCGAACCGGACCACGAGCCCGCCCGCGCCCTCGACCAGGACG
Organism: Streptomyces sp. RLA123; assembly: GCF_056270165.1. Taxonomy (NCBI): domain Bacteria; kingdom Bacillati; phylum Actinomycetota; class Actinomycetes; order Kitasatosporales; family Streptomycetaceae; genus Streptomyces; species Streptomyces sp. RLA123. Next base: position 6,940,190 of record NZ_JBWDOR010000003.1, read on the forward strand.
ATGTCGTGGACGGCCGCGAGCTTCGCGGCCGCCTCGGCGATCTCATCGGGGCCCACGGCCCGCAGGCCGGCGCGCCGGGCCGCCGTGGCCGGGGCCAGGGGGTCGGGGTAGCGGGCGAGTTCCACGCCGGTGAGCTCGGGCCCGGCCAGCCGCGTCACCTCGGCGGCGTCTCCCGGCTCGTCGGGACCGACGCCGGTCTGGGCGGGTTTGAGGTAGGCGACGCTGAAGCCCACCGCGAGCGCGGTCGCCGCGATGGCCGCCGAGACCACCGTCTTGCCGATCTCCGTGCCCGTACCGGTCACGAACAACACCGTCATGCCGCCTCCGCCGCCGCGCACACCGCCGCGCAGATGCGCGCGACGTCCTCGTTCCCCGTCACGTACGGGGGCATCGTGTAGATCAGGTCCCGGAACGGCCGCAACCATACCCCCCCGCGGACGGCGGCCCGCGAGACGGTCGCCATGGCGGCCGGGTCGAGGGACTTGTCGAGTTGGACGACCCCGATCGCGCCCAGCACGCGTACGTCGCGCACCCCCGGGAGCGCGGCCGCGGGCGCCAGCCCGTCCCGCAGTCCGGCCTCGATGCGCTTGACCTCCTGCGCCCAGTCCTGCCCGAGCAGCAGGTCGATCGAGGCGCAGGCGACGGCCGCCGCCAGCGGGTTGCCCATGAAGGTGGGGCCGTGGGCGAGGACGGGGACCTCGCCCTGGGAGATGCCGTCGGCGACCCGCGCGGTGCAGAGCGTCGCGGCCATCGTCAGATAGCCGCCCGTCAGGGCCTTGCCGACGCACATGACGTCGGGGGAGACGCCCGCCTGCTCGGCGGCGAAGAGCGTGCCCGTCCGCCCGAAGCCGGTGGCGATCTCGTCGAACACGAGCAGCACGTCGTGCTCGTCGCACGCCTCGCGCAGCACCCGCAGATAGGCGGGGGAGTGGAAGGTCATGCCGCCCGCGCCCTGCACGACGGGCTCCACGACGACCGCGGCGAGCTCGTGGGCGTGGCGGGCGACGGTCTCCCGCAGGTGGTCGGCGTACGCGTCCTCGTACGCGGCCGGCGGGGCGTCGGCGAAGACCTGACGGGGCAGCACCCCGGACCACAGCCCGTGCATACCGCCCTCGGGGTCGCAGACGGACATCGGCTGCCAGGTGTCGCCGTGGTAGCCGCCGCGCCAGGTCATCAGGCGCTGCTTGGCGGGCCGCCCGAGGGAGCGCCAGTACTGGAGGCACATTTTGACGGCGACCTCGACCGACACGGAACCCGAGTCGGCGAGGAAGACGTGCCGCAGCGGCTCCGGGGTGATCTCCACCAGCCGGGCGGCGAGCCGGACGGCGGGCTCGTGCGTGAGCCCGCCGAACATGACGTGGCTCATGCGGTCCAACTGGCCGCGCGCCGCCTCGTTGAGCACCGGGTGGTTGTATCCGTGGATCGCCGACCACCAGGAGGACATGCCGTCCACGAGTTCGGTCATGCCCTCGGCCGGTTCGGCCAGCCGCAGCCGGACGCCGGCCGCGGACGCGACGACGAGTGGTTCCTGGCGGCCCGGCATGGGCCCGTACGGGTGCCAGACGTGCTCCCGGTCCAGCGCCAGGAGCTCGCCCGCGGTGAGCGGTTCAGGCATTGGGCGGCAGGTCCGTTCCGGTGCCGCGGCGGCGCACCGCCACGAGGTCCGTACGCGCGGCACCCGCCGGGACCGGCGCGGCCTCGGCGTGGCCGCCGCAGGGCCCGCAGCCGCCGCCGTCCCCGGCGCCGTGCGAGCCGCAGCCGCCCTGCGCGGCGCCGTGCGAGCCGCAGCCGGCACCCGCCACCGCGTCCGCGACGTCGGCGCGGTGACCGGGGAGGGTGACCGTGCCGGCGCCCTCCACCTCGAAGCCGGCGTCCGCGATCATGTCGAGATCGGCCTGGCCGGCCTGGCCCTCACTGGTGAGGTAGTCGCCCAGGAAGATCGAGTTGGCCAGGTGCAGCGCCAGCGGCTGCATGGTGCGCAGGTGGACCTCGCGGCCGCCGGCGATGCGGACCTCCACGTCCGGGCAGACGAAGCGCACCATCGCCAGGATGCGCAGGCACCGCTGCGGGGTGAGGTTCCACTCCTTGGCCAGCGGCGTGCCCTCGAAGGGGATGAGGAAGTTGACGGGCACCGAGTCCGGGTCCAGCTCCCGCAGGGCGAACACGACGTCGACCAGGTCCTCGTCGCTCTCGCCCATGCCCGCGATCAGGCCGGAGCAGGCGGACAGGCCTGCCGCCTGGGCCTGTTGCACCGTGTCGACGCGGTCGGCGTAGGTGTGCGTGGTGGTGATGTCCCCGTAGGTCGCCTCGGAGGTGTTGAGGTTGTGGTTGTACGCGTCGGCGCCCGCGCCGCGCAGCCGGCCGGCCTGGCCCTCGGAGAGCAGGCCGAGGCAGGCGCAGACCTCCACGCTTTCGTTCTGGTCCTTGATGGCCTCGATGGTCTTCGAGACCCGGTCCACGTCGCGGTCGGTCGGTCCGCGTCCGCTGGCCACCAGGCACACCCGCTTGGCACCGCCGGCGACCCCCGCCGCCGCCGCGGCCGCCGCCTGCTCGGGCTTCAGCCAGGTGTACTTGAGGACACCGGCCTCGGAGCCCAGCCGCTGCGAGCAGTACGAGCAGTCCTCGGGGCACAGCCCCGACTTGAGATTCACCAGGTAGTTCAGCTTCACGCGACGGCCGAACCAGGCGCGGCGCACCTTGCCGGCCGCGGCCACCACATCGAGCAGTTCGTCGTCGGAGGTGACCAGCACGGCGAGGGCTTCCTCGCGCGTGGGCAGCTCGCGGCGCAGCCCCTTCTCCACCAACCCATTGAGCAGATCCATGCCGCGATCCTGACGCACGCGGCGGCCATCAGCCAATGAGGCACCCGACAAGACGGCTCGCGCAGGGTGTGTGGATCACCACACCGTGCGAACCGGCGGGGCACACTACGGTGCTGGAGACACCTCACACCGACCCCGGGGACGACCATGGCCCGCGACCCGTTCGACTGGATCGACGCGCACGCCGCACGGCGCGGCGCAGCGGGGCTGGTGCGCACCCTGCGGCCCCGGCCCGCGGAGTCGCCGCTGCTCGACCTCGCCTCCAACGACTACCTGGGCCTGGCCCGGCACCCGGAGGTCACCCGTGCGGGTGCCGACGCGTGCCTGCGCTGGGGCGCCGGGTCCACCGGCTCCCGGCTCGTCACCGGCAGCACCGAACTGCACGCGGAACTGGAGGCCGAACTGGCGGCGTTCTGCGGTTTCGAGTCGGCCCTGGTGCTCGCCTCGGGGTATGCCGCCAACCTCGCCGCGGTGACCGCGCTGACCACCGAGCCGGGCACCCTGATCGTCTCCGACGCGGGCAACCACGCCTCGCTCATCGACGGCTGCCGGCTCTCCCGGGCCGCCACCGAGGTCGTCGCCCATGCCGACCCGGCGGCCGTGCGCAAGGCGCTGTCCGGGCACGACGGGCCGGCCGTGGCCGTCACCGACTCCGTCTTCTCGGTGGACGGCGACGCGGCTCCGCTCGGCGAACTGGCCGCGGCCTGCGCGGAGGCGGGAGCCGCCCTGCTGGTGGACGACGCGCACGGGCTCGGCGTCCTCGGCGACGGCGGCCGGGGAGCGGCGGCCGCCGCCGGGCTCGCCGGGGCCCCGGGGCTGGTGTGCACGGCCACGCTGTCCAAGTCGCTGGGCAGCCAGGGCGGCGTGGTGCTCGGCCCCGCCCGGGTCATCGGGCATCTGGTCAACGCGGCGCGGACGTTCATCTTCGACACCGGCCTCGCGCCGGCGGCCACGGGCGCCGCGCTGGGGGCGCTGCGGTTGCTGCGCCGGGAGCCGGACCGCGCCGAGCGGGCCCGTGAGGTGGCCCGCGAGCTGTACAAACGGCTGGCGGCGGCGGGGCTGGAGGCCACCGCGCCGGACGCGTGCGTGGTGTCCGTGCGAGCGCCCTCGCCGGAGGCGGCCGTCCAGTGGGCCGCGGACTGCCGGCAGGCGGGGCTCGGCGTGGGATGCTTCCGGCCCCCGTCGGTGCCGGACGGGATCTCCCGTCTGCGGCTCACCGCGCGCGCCGACCTGACGGACCGGGAGATCGGCGACGCCGTCGGGACGGTCGTCCGTACGGCGCCGCCACGCCGCTGAGCTCAGGGGCGCTCGGTGAGGGTTCCTGAGCGCACGGCGTCCAGGAACGCGTTCCACTCGCTGGGGGAGAAGAGCAGGGCCGGGCCGCGCACATCCTTGGAGTCGCGGACGGCGAGCTGTCCCGAGAGCGGCCCGGAGGGGACGGGGGCCGTCTCGACGCAGTTGTTCGCCGCCGTGCTGTAGCTGCTGCGTCGCCAATTCACGCCGAAGAGGGACGCACTGGAGGAAACGTACTGAGGCAGTGCGCTGGACATGGGGGTGTGCCTCCTTACGCGCCTTTGCCGATGCCGTTGATGTAGGACAGCGACTGTTCACTCGACAGGGCGTGGGAGCGCAATCGATTGAAGGCAGCACCGTACGCCCTGATGTCCTCTTTCTGATCCAGATAGAGACTACTCGTCAACTGGTCGAGAACGACAACATCCAGATCAGCAATGCGCGGAAACGAGAAGATGACGAAAGGCCCCGTGACGCCGATATGACCACCGGCGGAGAAAGGCAGCACCTGCAGATGCACATGGGGCAGCGAACCGAGCTCCGCAAGATGGCTTAATTGCGCCGTCATCACTTCCGGACCCCCCACCCGGCGGCGCAGTACCGCCTCGTCGAGCACCGCCCACAGCTCCAGCGGCGGTGACGCGCGCAGCACCGCCTGCCGCGCCATGCGCACGTCCACCAGGGTCGCGATCTGCCGGGGACCCAGTTGGGGCAGCACCGAACGGGTCAGCTCACGGGCGTAGTCCGGAGTCTGCAGCAGCCCCGGCACGACGGTCGTCTCCAGAGTGCGGGCCCGGCAGGCGTCGGTCTCCAGAGAAATGAAGTCCCGGTAGGCGGAGGGCAGTTCCTCGCGGTACTCGTGCCACCAGCCGCGCCGGTCGCCCTCGCCGCCCGCCAGCGCCGCCAGCATGTCGCGCAGCCGCTGGTCGCGGACACCGTACGCGTCCAGCAGCGCGGTCACGTCCTCCGGGCGCACGCCACTGCGGCCCGTCTCGATGCGGCTCACCTTGGACTGGTGCCAGCCCACCCGAAGGGCGACCTCGCCGCTCGTCAGGCCGGCCGTGTCCCTGAGACGGCGCAATTCGGAGCCGATCTTGCGGCGGCGGACCGCCGGAACCTGCTGCATGACTGTGTACCTCCTGGATCCCGGCATGCCCCGCCGGTCCCCGGGCGAAGTCTGCCGCGCAAATACGTTCTCTCGTAGCAGAGTTCACCGCTTTGGGCGACAGATATATGCATATAGCTGTGGTGGCACCCGTTTAACGGCACGATGAGTGGCACTCTGGCGCGTGGAAGCCGGTGAGCACCGTATGGGAAGTGCGGGCCGCCGGCGGCCGGGCGCGCTGCCCGGACAGGCGCGCGCCGGAGTCCCGGTCACGGCGGGAAAGGGACAGCGTCGCCATGGCAGACCATCAGGAAGTATCCGTCACCCTGCCGAGCGACCCTGCCTCGGTACCCGCGGCCCGTCGCTACGTGTGCGACCTGTTGGTGGAGTGGGGGATGGTGGAGGACTCGTCGCACGCCGACGCCGTCCGGCTCATCGTCTCCGAACTGGCCACCAACGCGGTCCTGCACACCCTCGGCCAGTCGCCGACCTTCACCCTCGACGTCCAGCTCGACCGCGACGAGCAGTTGCGGATCGGGGTCACCGACAGCCATCCGCGATGGCCCCAGCGGCTGCCGGCCGCCGTCCAGCAGGACAACGGCCGCGGCATGGTGATCATCCGGCACCTCACCGCCGAGGCGGGCGGCCAGCTCCATGTCACGCCCACCGTCGAAGGCGGCAAGACCGTCTGGATCACCCTGCCGTGGGTGGCCGCGCCCGCAACGGTGGAGTGAGCACGGCGGCCGGACCGCCGGTCAGCCGTGGCCGGGCACCAGCAGCGCCTCCGCGCCGACCGGTGTGAAGCCGGCCGCCAGCAGCGCCCGCACGCTCGCCGCGTTGCCCGGGGCGATCTGGGCCCACAGCGTCCCGCCGTCCGGCACCAGGCGGCGCGCTTCCAGGGCCAGCCGGCGTCCGAGCCCGGCGCCGCGCGCCGAGGGTTCGACCTCGACGGCCATCTCCCAGCGGCCCGCCACGCCGCGCCCGATGAGCACCGTGCCGCCGGGAACCGTCCAGACGCGTACCTCGTCCCGGTGCGACAGCGCCCGCGCGGCGCGGGGGTGCTCGCGGGCGGCGGTCTCCCGCAGGGCGAGCGGGGGGCCGGTCGGCGGACCGGGGAGGGCAGTGGCCGTCGCCAGCAGGTCGACGTTGTTCACCCGGCGCCCGAGCAGTCCGCACAGGGCTGCCAGGAACGGCGGGTTGAGCGGCGCCGACAGATCGCCGGGCGGCAGCAGATCCCGGACCCGGCCGGGGTCGGCGTCGGCGAAGACCACGCTGTGCGCCGTGAAGGCGATGACGCCCGCGTCGCGTGCCGAGGGCTGGGGCACGATCGTGACCGACCCGTCGGCGGGCGGGAAGACGCCCTGGGCGGCATCGGCGAGCAGCTGCGGCAACGTCATGGGCGCAACGCTAGCCGGGCCGGAACGCCGCGGGGCCCCGAGTGGGCGGGCCCGGGGCCCCGCGGCGGGCGGTCACTTCACACGGCCGTACCAGACGCTGCGGGTCCAGATCTTCTCCAGCCGTACCCGGCCGCCGGGTTTGGGGGAGTGCCAGATTCTCCCGTGGCCCGCGTATATCCCGACGTGGTAGATGCTGCTCCCGTAGTGGAAGAACACCAGGTCCCCGCGGGTGCGGTCGGAACTGTGGACGTGTCGTGTGCTGTTGTACTGCGCGGCGGCGGTGCGGGGCAGTTTCCTGCCCACCTTCTTGAACGAGTAGAGCGTCAGGCCGGAGCAGTCGAAGCTGCGGGGGCCGGTGGCCCCGTACCGGTAGGGAGCGCCCTTCTTCGACGCCGCGACCTTCAGTGCCTGCGTCCGGATCGTGGCGGCGTCGGCGTGCTGGGCCATGTCCGGCAGGACCGCGGGACCGGCGACGGCGGCCGCCGTGAGGGCGGAGACCGCCCCGAGCCGGGAGAGAAGCGCGGACATGGGTGATGGCGCGATCATGCGCAAACCCTTCGTCGTCCGCCTGCGAAGGATGACCTGTCGGGTTCGGGCAGGCGAAGATGCCCGGCCGCTGCTGCGGCTTCACCCCAAGGAATCGGCCCGTGGGCCGGTCCCGTCGTACTCGGGTCCTCCGCTCCTGCCGTTGCGTTCGGTGTCGACCTGACGTCCGCGACAGCGGCAGGACTCGGCGTCCGCGCGGACCGCCCCGCCGGATGACGGGGGCTTGTCGTCGAAGGGATGGTCACTCACAGAACGGGTCAGGACATAGCTCATCCGGTCGAATGTGAGTCTCTTCACGACTCACCTATTCGGGTGGACTCCGGTCCCACGAGTCACGTCTGACGACTCGAGACCAGTCGAACACCTGCGATGGAGCGTCAGATTCCGGATGTGTGCGGCCGAGGAGCGCAAGTCGGGACCGACCGCGTGTCGACGTGAGGTACAACGATCGGGCGAGTCCATTCGGTGTTACTTCGTGTCGTGCCCCTGGTGGTGTCTGACAGGCCGGCTACCGGTCCGGTCTGACGACGACTCAATCTGAGGAAACATCAGATCGGCTGCGGGGGAGGCAGGGTGACGAGCCGTGTGCGCCGCTCTCCGTCGAGCATGCGCAGGGCACGCTCGATCGTCGTGGTGTGCAGCTCGCTCTCCCCCCGCAGATGCATCGTGGTCAGTGCGTCGCGCAGTTCGGCCGCGCGCGCCGCCAGGGCCTGGGCCGCGCGCAGCGCGCCATAGGTGTCCCGGACGCGGGCGGGGTTGATCCTCCCCAGCAGATCCACGACCTCCAGGTACGTGTCGATGAGCTCACCCTCGGCGCGGGTGAGGGCGGGCAGCGGCGGCAGTTCTGGCACCACGGCGGGTCACCGCACGGCGCGCGGGCCGGTCCCGCCGTCGCCCTTGCGGCTGACGGTGAGCCGGTCCACCAGCCCGTACGCGAGCGCCGACGGGGCGTCGAAGACGGTGTCGCGCTCGATGTCGGCCCGGATCCGCTCCGGGTCCCGGCCGGTGTGCCGGACCAGCAGCTCCTCCAACTGGTCGCGGCTGCGCAGCAGTTCCCTGGCCTGGAGCTCCAGGTCGGTGATGGTGCCCTGGACCGCCTCCGCGAAGGAGGGCTGATGGATCAGTACCCGCGAGCGGGGAGTCGCCAGCCGCTTGCCCGGCGCCCCGGCCGCCAGCAGCACGGCCGCGGCCGACGCGGCCTGGCCGACGCACACGGTCGAGACGTCGCAGCTGACGAACTGCATGGTGTCGTAGATCGCCGTCATGGCGATGAGCGACCCGCCGGGGGAGTTGATGTAGAGCGAGATGTCCTGCTCCGGAGCCGCGGCCTCCAGGTGGACCAGCTGCGCGATGACGTCGTTGGCGGATGTGTCGTCTATGGGGGTGCCGAGCAGCACGATCCGCTCCTGGAGCAGCTTGGAGTACGGATCCATGGAGCGCACCCCTTCGCTGGTGCGCTCGGTGAACTCGGGCAGGACATAGCGGGCGGTCGGTCGAAGCACTGCGGCACCTCCGTAGGGCACGGGTCCCCGTCCCTGTAAAAAATGTACAGGACGTACATCCCGTTATGATGGGGAGCATGGCCCATGAAGTCCCCGTGACACAAGCGAGAGCGGAGCTCGCCGAGCTCATCAACCGCGTCGTCTACGGCGGTGAACGCGTGGTCGTGACCCGCCACGGCAAGCCGCTCGTCGCCCTCGTTTCCGCCGCTGACCTGCAACGACTCCAGGAGCTCGACGAGGCCGCGGGCGAGGCTGTGGTCAGCACCGTCTCCTCGGTGCGCCCCACGGTGTCCGCCACGGGCGAACGGCGCCGCTTCGGTATCGCCGCCGAGCACCGCGGCACGACGAACGCCCGCGACGACCGAACCTGAGCGGCTCGCGTCCCGGCCGCGCAGCGCCGTGCCCGGCGCAGCGCCCTCGCGGCCATCGGCGGGGCTCGCCCGTGTCCTACGCGGCGGACCTGCGCCGTCGTGGCATGCTGCCCGGGGACGCCCTGCCGGAGCGGGCCGCCCGCACCCGGGTCCGGCGGCGGGGAGTTAACGCGGACGAAACGCCGCCGAACTAGCCTGCGACTTCCTGCTGTCGGAGAACGGGAGACAGGCCGGGGACGGCCTGCGGCCCCGCTCACCCGGGACGACTGCGAGGTGTGGCCATGCAACTGACCCCCCATGAGCAGGAACGCCTGCTCATCCATGTCGCCGCGGACGTGGCGGAGAAGAGGCGGGCCCGGGGGCTCAGGCTGAACCATCCGGAGGCGATCGCGCTCATCACCTCGCACATCCTGGAGGGCGCCCGGGACGGCCGGACCGTCGCCGACCTCATGGCCTCCGGCCGCAAGGTGCTTTCCCGTGCCGACGTCATGGACGGAGTGCCCGAGATGATCCACGACGTCCAGGTCGAGGCCACCTTCCCGGATGGAACCAAGCTCGTCACCGTCCACGAGCCGATCGTCCGGGGGCCCGCGTGATCCCCGGAGAGATCCTCCACGGAGAAGAACCCGTCGAGCTCAACGCGGGCCGGCCGGTCACGCGGCTGGTGGTGCTCAACGCCGCGGACCGCCCGGTCCAGGTCGGCTCCCACTACCACTTCGCCGAGGCCAACCCCGGCCTCCGCTTCGACCGAGCCGCCGCCCGCGGCAAGCGGCTGGCCGTCGCGGCCGGCACCGCGGTCCGCTTCGAGCCGGGCATCCCCGTCGAGGTGGACCTCGTGCCGATCGGCGGCGCACGCGTGGTCGCGGGGCTGCGCGGGGAGACCGGAGGTGCCCTCGATGGCTGAGCTCTCCCGCGCCGTCTACGCGGACCTGTTCGGGCCGACCACCGGTGACCGTATACGGCTCGCCGACACCGACCTGCTGGTCGAGGTGGAGCGGGACCTGTCCGGCGGGCCCGGCAACTGCGGGGACGAGGTCGTCTTCGGCGGCGGAAAGGTGATCCGCGAATCGATGGGGCAGTCCCGGGCCACCCGCGCCGAGGGCACCCCCGACACCGTCGTCACCGGGGCGGTGATCCTCGACCACTGGGGCGTGGTGAAGGCCGACATCGGCATCCGGGACGGCCGGATCGCCGCGATCGGCAAGGCGGGCAATCCCGAGACCATGGACGGGGTGCATCCGGACCTGGTCATCGGCCCGGAGACCGAGGTCATCTCCGGCAACGGCAAGATCGTGACCGCGGGTGCCATCGACGCGCACGTCCACTTCATCTCCCCGACGATCGCCGACGAGGCCCTCGCGTCGGGGATCACCACCCTCGTCGGCGGCGGCACCGGCCCGGCCGAGGGCACCAAGGCCACCACCATCACCCCGGGACCCTGGCACCTGGCCCGGATGTTCGCCGCGCTGGAGCACTACCCGGTCAACATCGGCCTGCTGGGCAAGGGCAACACCGTCTCGCACGAGGCGATGCACTCCCAGCTGCGCGGCGGGGCACTCGGCTTCAAGATCCACGAGGACTGGGGCGCCACCCCGGCCGCGATCGACGCCTGCCTCACGGTGTGCGAGGCCACCGGAGCCCAGCTCGCGCTGCACACCGACACGCTGAACGAGGCCGGATTCGTCGAGGACACCCTCGCCGCGATCGCCGGGCGCGGCATCCACGCGTACCACACCGAGGGAGCGGGCGGCGGCCACGCGCCGGACATCATGACGGTGGTGGCGCACCCCAACGTCCTGCCCTCGTCCACGAACCCGACCCGGCCGCACACCGTCAACACCGTCGATGAGCACCTCGACATGCTGATGGTCTGCCACCACCTCAACCCCGCCGTGCCGGAGGACCTCGCCTTCGCCGAGTCCCGGATCCGCCCCGGCACCATCGCGGCCGAGGACTTCCTGCACGACCTGGGCGCGATCTCGATCATCTCCTCGGACTCGCAGGCGATGGGCCGGGTCGGCGAGGTCGTGCTGCGGACCTGGCAGACCGCGCACGTGATGAAGGGACGGCGCGGCCCGCTGCCCGGTGACGGGCGTGCCGACAACCTCCGCGCGCGTCGCTATGTCGCCAAATACACGATCAACCCGGCGGTCGCCCAGGGCCTCGACGGAGAGATCGGCTCCGTGGAACCCGGCAAGCTCGCGGACCTCGTCCTGTGGGACCCCGCGTTCTTCGGCGTCAAGCCACAACTGGTGATCAAGGGCGGCCAGATCGCCTACGCGCAGATGGGCGACGCCAACGCCTCCATCCCGACGCCCCAACCGGTCCTGCCACGGCCGATGTTCGGCGCGCTCGGCCGGGCGCCAGGACTCAACTCCGTCAACTTCGTCACCGGCACCGCGCTGGACGACGGCCTGCCGGAACGGCTCGGCCTGGCCAAGGAGTTCGTCGCGATCCGCAATACCCGCCGGGTCACCAAGGCGGACATGCGCGAGAACGACGCCATGCCCCGGGTCGAGGTCGACCCCGACACCTTCACCGTCCGTATCGACGGCGATGTCGTCGAGCCCGCCCCCGCCACGGAACTTCCCATGGCCCAGCGCTACTTCCTCTTCTGAGCACGGCCGTGACCGGGACCACGGCGGCAGCGGCAACGGCAACGGCAACGACCGATGGTGTTCCGACCGCGACCCGGGCCGCCCTGCTGGTGCTGGCCGACGGCCGCTTCCCCGCCGGCGGTCACGCGCACTCCGGCGGCGCGGAGGCGGCCGTCAAGGCGGGCCGCATCCGCTGCCCCGCCACGCTGGAGTCCTTCTGCCGGGGCCGGCTGCACACCACCGGACTGGTCGCGGCGGCACTGGCCGCCGCCGCGGCCGCCGGCCTCGACCCGCTCGATCTGGACGACGCGGCCGATGCCCGCACCCCGTCGCCCGCACTGCGCGCGACGGCGCGCCGGCTCGGCCGGCAACTCACCCGTGCCGCCCGCGCGGCCTGGCCGTCGGACGCCCTCGACGCGCTCGCCGCCGTCCGGCCCCGAGGCGCCCACCAGCCCGTCGTACTGGGCCTGACCGCCCGCGCCGCGGGCCTCACCCCGCAGGACGCCGCCCACGCGGCGGCCTACGAGTCCGTGACCGGACCGGCGACCGCCGCCGTACGCCTGCTGAGCCTCGACCCGTTCGCCGTGACCGCCGTGCTCGCCCGGCTCGCCCCCGACCTGGACGAGGTCGCGCGGCAGGCCGGGACCGCGGCGCGGCACGCACTGACCGAGGGCACCGGCGTGCTGCCCGCCGCGTCCGCGCCCCTGCTCGACGTGTACGCCGAGCAGCACGCCACCTGGCCCGTACGCCTCTTCGCCTCCTAGGACGCCGCCATGCATCTCGACCACGACCACGAGTTCCCCGAGCGCTCCGCGTCCGCCGCCCCCGTCACCCGCCTCGACGGCGGCCGCCGCGCGCTGCGCGTCGGGCTCGGCGGCCCCGTCGGTTCCGGCAAGACCGCCACGGTGGCCGCCCTGTGCCGGGTACTGCGCGACCGTCTGTCCCTGGCCGTCGTCACCAACGACATCTACACCCGTGAGGACGCCGACTTCCTGCTCCGCAACGCCGTCCTGGCGCCCGAGCGGATCATGGCCGTGGAGACCGGGGCCTGCCCGCACACGGCGATCCGCGACGACATCTCCGCCAACCTCGAAGCGGTCGAGGACCTGGAGGAACGCCTCGGCCCGCTCGACCTCGTGCTCCTCGAATCCGGCGGCGACAACCTCACCGCGACCTTCTCCAAGGGCCTGGTCGACGCGCAGATCTTCGTCATCGACGTGGCCGGCGGCGACGACATCCCACGCAAGGGAGGACCGGGTGTGACCACCGCCGACCTGCTCGTGGTGAACAAGACCGACCTCGCCCGCTACGTCGGATCCGACCTGGACCGGATGGCCCGCGACGCGAAGGCGCAACGGGGGGAACTGCCCGTCGTCTTCACCTCCCTCGTCGCGGAGGACGGCATCGCCCCGGTGGCCGAGTGGATCCGCGCCCGCATCGCCGCCTGGACCGCGGTCCCGGCATGACGGGTGTCCGTGCCACCGCCCGGATCACCGCCGCCCCCGACGGCCGCGGCGGCACCGAACTGCCGGAACTCGTCGGGGACGGCCCGCTCGCGCTGCGCCGCACCCGGTCGTCCGAGGGAGGCACGGCCCGGGTCACCGTCGTCGGCGCCATGAGCGCGCCGCTCGGCGGCGACCGTCTCGCGATCCACGCGACCGTGCTGCCCGGCGCCGCCCTGCGCGTGGACGCCGCGGCGGCGACGCTGTCCCTGCCCGGCCGGTCCGGGGAGCCCGCCCACTACGAGGTGCGGCTCACCGTCGGCGAGGACGCGGAACTGCACTGGCTGCCCGAGCCCCTCATCGCGGCCGAGGGCAGCGACCTGCGCATGACCACCACGGCCGAACTCGCCCCCGGTGCCCGGCTCGTGCTGCGCGAGGAGCAGATCCTCGGCCGGGCGGGCGAACGCCCGGGACGGCTGGTCTCCCGGCTGGTCGTACGGGTCGGCGGGCGCCCACTGCTCGACCAGGCCCTTGCCTTCGGCCCCGGCGCGCCGGGCTGGTCCGGCCCCGCGGTGCTGCACACGCACCGGGCGTCGGGACAACTGCTCGTCGTGGACCCGGCCTTCGGGGAGAAGCCGGTGAGCGCGCGCATCCTCGGCGAGGACCCGGAGCGGGGCGAGGCCGTGCTCACCCCGCTGGCCGGGCCGGCCGCGCTGCTCACCGCCGCCGCGGCGGACGGGCTGTCCCTGCGCGGTCTGTTGTCGGCTAGCGTGGGTCCGTGAGTTCGATAGACACCGATGACAACGAGTGCCCGGGCCGGTACGGCCCCGGCGCGACCACCGAGGCCGAGCCCGAGCAGGTCGGTCCCGTCCGCACCGAGTACTCCCCGGACCACGACGGAGACCCCGACCCCGGGGAAATCGTGTGGACCTGGGTGCCGTTCGAGGAGAACGACGGCCGCGGCAAGGACCGCCCGGTCCTGGTCGTGGCCCGCGAGCCGGCCGGGACCCTGCTCGCCGTCCAGCTCTCCAGCAAGGAGCACAACGACGACCGCGAGTGGGTGCCCATCGGCTCCGGCCCCTGGGACAAGTCCGGCCGCGCCTCCTGGGTCAACGTCGACCGCGTTCTGCGGGTGCACGACGAGGGCATGCGCCGGGAGGCGTGCGCGCTCGACCGCGGCCGCTTCAACATCGTGGTGAACCGGCTCAAGGAGCTGTACCGCTGGCGCTGAGCCCCGCCGGCGACGCGAGGCGAAGGCCCCCGGGCGGCCGTGCCGCCCGGGGGCCTTCGCGTGCGCGGTCTGTCCGCGGACCGGTCACCGGACCGGTTCGCGGGTCACTCCGCGATGATGGAGTACTGCGAGGAGTCGTGCTCCAGCACGCACTTGCGCATGCCGGCGCGACGCGCCGTGAACTCCTCGCTCGCGACGAACGCGAGGTACTGCTCCATGGACGCCCATTCGCTGGTCACGATCCAGCAGTCGGGGTCCTTGACGGATCTGCACAGCTGGGAGCTGATGTACCCGTCGGCCTTGGCGATGTCGTGGTGCACGAGGTCGTATGCCGCCGCATACTGGTCGCCCATCCCCTCGTGCAGCTGGATGCGCAGGACGACGCGCGTTTTCGTGGGTGAAGTCGTCGGTGAAGTGCTCATGACCCTCGACCTCCCGTGGGACAACGAGGACGCTGTTGCTTCGCCGGATGCTCACTCTGCGGGGCCGTCAGGCCACGATGCGGGACGGCGGCGGGTCCGGCGGGCCGGGACCGCGAGGCGCGGCTCCCCGGCGGGTCGGTGACGTGACGAGGGGGTGTCCTGCCCCGCGTTTCCCATGAGCGGACTCCCATGGGGCGCGGGCACCCCGAATGCCGCCGTCCCACGACTGTGGCCCCCTCACCCGGGCGGCGCATTACCGATGGGCCGAACGGGTGAGGGAGCCCTTGGGGCGTCAGGCCGCCCGTCCCGGCGGTGCGGCCGCCGTCAGCAGCGCGGTCAGTGCCCCCGCGGTCTCCCCGGGACCGCCGCGGTGGTGCAGGAGCCCGGTGCGGTGGACCACCAGCCGCGGCGCGGCCGGCGGCACCGCCACGACGCCGTGCCTGCCCATCACGGCCGACCGGGGCAGCACCACCGGGCCGAGCCCGGAGCGCACCAGGTCGAGCACCCCGCGCACGGGTCGTGTCCCCTCTCGTGGTGTAGCCGATCACAGGCCGTCGCCTCCGCTTCGGAGCCGTCCGGTACGTGCCGCTGCAGTCCGCTTGGCGATCACCGCTGGTCCAACTCGGTGGCCCTCCGAACAGAGCCCCATTGAACGCGAGTCGGGCCGCGACCTGGAGATTCCGCAGACTTGATCGGCTACACCACGAAGCGGGACGCCATCCGCGCACGTCCGGTCCCTCGCAGCGCACCCCGGTGCGGAAGCCCTCGCCGGCCGCGGCCGGCCGCAGTCCTGACCGGCACGCAGGCGGGTGGTCCGCGGCCGGCGCGACCACCAGCTTCTCCTCCGCGCAGCGCACGGCCCGCAGATCGCCGGCATCGGGCACCCCGGCGGATCGCTCGTCGCGGCGGAGCCGTCCACCAGGCGGCTCCTTCGGCCTCGACCGCGACCGCCTCGGGGAACTCGACGGCCGGGGCCGGCCTTCACCGGGCACGACCCGGACGGCGAGCCGCGGATCGCCGAACTCCCGGGCCGGCCCTTCTATGTGGCGACCCCGTTTCAGCCCGAACTGGCGGGGGACGGCTCGGCGCCGCACCCGCTGGTCCGCGGCTCCGCCGCGGCGGCCGTCGGCCGTCGACCGCGCCGTCAACGACCGCGTCATGCTTACGGCTTGGTAAAGATACGCCCGTGCGATCTTCTCCCGACGGCCATGCGGACGAAAGGATCCCTCTGAAGTTCTGTGCTCGCGCCGTCACAAGCGGCTCAACAGCAGGGGGACGTCATCGTGAGACGCACAGCCGTGCTCGGGCTCGCCGGAGTCCTGATAGCCGGCACCGTCGTCGCCGCCGCACCGCAGACCGCGGTCGCCGGGGGTGTCGCCCACGGATCCGGACACCATGTGAACGCGGAGGACGTCGGCGTGCGGGTCGCCGCCGCGCGCGCCGCCAGGGCGGGCGTCGACTGGGCGTCCTGCCCCGCCGACTGGGGCATCGCCGCACCCGTCCAGTGCGGCTGGGTCACCGTGCCGGTCGACTACGCCACACCGCACGGCAGGACCATACGGATCGCTGTCGACCGCATCGGCAACACGGGCACCGCCGCCGAGCGGCAGGGCGCCCTGATCTACAACCCCGGCGGCCCCGGCGGCTCCGGTATGCGCTTCCCGCTCCGCGTCACCGCCAAGAACCCCATCTGGACGGCCACGGCCAAGGCGTACGACTTCGTGGGCTTCGACCCGCGCGGTGTCGGCCACTCCGCGCCCATCTCCTGCGCCGACCCGCAGGAGTTCGTGAAGGCCCCCAAGGCCGACCCGGTCCCGGACGGCGAGGCCGACAAGCGCGCGCAGCGCAAGCTCGCCGCGGAGTACGCGCAGGGATGCAAGGAGCGCACCGGCGCCGCGATGCTCTCCCAGATGACCACGCCCAACACGGCGCGGGACCTCGACGTCATCCGGGCCGCGCTCGGCGAGCGGAAGCTCAACTACCTGGGCGTCTCCTACGGCACCTATCTCGGCGCCGTCTACGCGACGCTCTTCCCGGGGCACGTGCGCCGCATGGTCGTCGACAGCGTCGTCAACCCGGCCCGCGACCAGATCTGGTACCAGAACAACCTCGACCAGGACGTGGCCTTCCAGGGCCGCTGGGACGACTGGAAGGCGTGGGTCGCGAAGTACGACTCCGTCTACCACATCGGCAGCACGCCGGCGAAGGTCCAGGCGCAGTGGGAGCGGCTGCGCGCCGCCGCCACGGCCCACCCGATCGGCGGGACCGTCGGCCCGTCCGAACTGCTCGGGCTCTTCCAGACGGCCCCGTACTACGACTCGTCGTGGGCGACCGTGGCCGGGGTCTGGAGCAGGTACCTCGCCGGTGACACCCAGGCTCTGGTGGACGCGGCGGCCCCGGACCTGTCCGACACCGCGGGCAACATTGCCGCGGAGAACGGCAACGCGGTGTACACGGCGGTGGAGTGCACCGACGCCGGCTGGCCGCGCGACTGGCGCACCTGGGACCGCGACAACTCCCGGCTGCACGCCAAGTACCCGTTCCTGACCTGGGCCAACGCGTGGCTGAACCTGCCCTGCGCCACCTGGGGCGTCCCGCAGAAGAAGCCGGTGGACGTGCGGACCGGCCACGGCCTGCCGCGCGTCATGATCGTCCAGAGCACCCGTGACGCGGCGACGCCGTTCCCCGGGGCCGTCGAACTGCACCAGCGGTTCAAGGGTTCGCTCATGATCACGGAGAAGGGCGCCGGTTCGCACGGCGTCACCGGCCTGGTCAACCCCTGCATCAACGACCGGGTCACCGGCTACTTCGTGAACGGCTCCCTGGACCGCCACGACGTCACGTGCGCCCCGCACGCGGCGCCGGTCCCGGCCACGGGCTGACCCCGGCGGCACACCCCGCGCGAACGGTCCCGGCCCCCGGTCGAGGGGGGCCGGGACCGTTCCTTCGTGCGGGGAGCGAACGGGTGGCCGGTCAGGCCGGGCGCACGCCCGTCGTGCCCTCGTTGCCGTCGCCGGTGTTGACCGTGCCGCGCGGCTCGAACATCAGGATGCGGGTACCCTCCTCGGCGCGCGGCCGGTGCGGGACGCCCCTGGGCACCGTGAACACCTCGTGCGGGCCGAGCGTCACCGTGCCGTCCGGCAGGTCCAGATGCAGCCGGCCGGCCAGGACGAGGAAGAACTCGTCGGTGTCGGCGTGGGTGTGCTCGGTGAAGTCGCCCTCGACGTTGGCGACCTTGACGTCGTAGTCGTTGACCTCGGCCAGGACGTGCGGGAGCCACTTGTGCTCCACGGCGTCCATGACGGTGTCGATGTTGAGTCTCTCCATGGTCTCTCCCTACCCGGGGAACGCGGCGCCGAAGGCCGCGCGCGTGGGAGCGTCCCGCTGCCGGTCCAGAACGGCGAAGACGACCCGGTCGAAGCGCTCCGCGAAGCGGCCGCCGGGGACGAGCAGGCCGCGGAACGCGGCGGCGACGTGCGCCGGGTCGTTGCGGAACACTCCGCAGCCCCACGCGCCCAGCACCAGCGCCCGGTATCCCTCCGCGGCCG
Organism: Streptomyces sp. RLA123; assembly: GCF_056270165.1. Classification (NCBI taxonomy): domain Bacteria; kingdom Bacillati; phylum Actinomycetota; class Actinomycetes; order Kitasatosporales; family Streptomycetaceae; genus Streptomyces; species Streptomyces sp. RLA123. The sequence goes on from NZ_JBWDOR010000003.1 coordinate 6,958,466, forward strand.
CGACCTCCAGCACCCGGCCGGCCCGCGTGCCGAGCACGGCGGGCAGCCGCACGGCGGCCGGCGGGTCGTGGAGCCCGACGACCCCGGCATTGGGCGCCGCGCAGGTCAAGAACCCCGCTTCGAACGGTTCCTCCAGCAGCTCCCCGCGCGGGTTCCGGAAGACCGGGACGGCGGGGGAGTGAATGACACGGTCGCTGTAGAAGGGACTGCCGTCGGTGCGGTGCCACGTGTAGAAGTCCCGTGCGGCGAGCAGGGTCGTGTACAGCGCCGAGGAGCGGCACAGCGCCTCCTCCTGGGCCTGTGCGCCGTTGAGGTAGCCGCCGCCGGGATTGCGGGCCGAGGCGAAGGTGAGGACCGCGACCGGCCCGGCGCCCTCGCGCACGAGGCGTCCGGCCGCCTGGAGGCTGTCCTCGCCGGTCACCTCGAAGCCGGTCGGCACCGGCAGCGCGCGGGCCGCGCCGGGTTCCACCGGCTCCGGCCCGAGGACCCGGGTCCCCGCGACGGCCCGCTCGACCGCCGCGCCGATCGACACCTCGGTCCCCCGCGGCGTGCGGTAGCCGCCCGCGGCGACGACGGATTGCGTCTCCCGGGCGATCGCCCGCAGCCGGGCGCTCATGACTGGTCCTTTCCCACGCCCGAAGGCTAGTTGGGGCCCACCCGGGGAGCCAGCGGGTTTCCCCCGGCCAGCCAGCGGTCCTCGGCCGCGTAGTCGAAGAGGTCGCCGAAGCGGTCGTACGTCGTGGCCAGCACCGGGAACGCGGCACGCCAGTCGCGGTCGCCGAGTCGCGCCACGAGTTCGTCCACGGTCTCCGGCAGCGACTCCGCGTAGCCCGTCACGGCACGGTAGCCCAGCTCGCGTTCGGCGGCCGTCATGTCGAGGACGAAGGGATGCGCGGCACCCCACGGGGTGTCGCCGACATTCGGGGCCGGCGGCGGCCCGTCCACCAGGACCGTCTCGGCGTCATGGCCCAGCAGCCCGCCGACAGCGGTGGCGATCTCCGCGACCGTCGGGGCGTACGGATCACCGGCGTTGAGGACGCGCGAGCCGGGGCGGCGGGCGGCGAGCCGCACGAGCTCGGCCAGATTGGCGGTGTGCACCGGGTGGAAGCGGCTCTCGCCGTTGCGGGCCAGGATCAGAACCGGCCGCTTGTCCCTCGCGCGCTTGACGAAGTACAGCTCACGCGGGCGCAGGCTGTGCGGCCCGTGGATCGCGCCCGCCCTCAGCAGGGTGGTCGGCAACCGGTCGCCCGCGGCGAGGAGTTCACGCTCGAGGGCGACCTTGCGGCCGGCGTAGTCGTCGGGTCCGGCGGGCACGAGCGACTGGGTCTCGGGGACCGGGACGGGCAGGACCGGGGCGCCGTCCGGTTCCCCTTGGGTCTGCAGGCTGCGGCCCCGGTCGTCCTCGTACACCGAGCAGCTGGAGACGACGACGGCCGAGCCGATCCGCCCGGACAGGCCCAGCAACTGGCGTGCGTGCTCCGTCCCGTACGCCACGCAGTCCAGCAGCAGGTCGCAGCCCTCGCGGAGTGCGGCGGCCAGGGCCGCGGTGTCCTCGCGGTCCACCGTGACGGGCCGCACGCCTTCGGGCCAGGGCACATCCCCGCCGCCTCCGCGTGAGGCCGCGCGCACCTCCCAGCCGTCCTCCGCGAGCGCGCGCACCGCCGCCCGCCCGATCTGTCCCGTCGCCCCGATCACGAATGCGCTTCCCGTCGTCATGCGGCGACGCTAGGCGGCCGCGCGGGGTCCCGGCCAGGGCGTTTCGCCCTGCGCGGATCCGCTGACGGCGCAAGGGCGGGGCGCGACGGGGACGGCGCGCCTCAGGCGCTGCGCCGCAGCCGGGAGCGGACTCCGCGTCCCGGTCCCCGGCCCTGCTCCTCGGCCTTGACGTCCGCGGCGTAGCGGTCGACGTACTCCTGACCGGACAGCTCCAGGATGGCGTACATGATCTCGTCGGTCACGGAGCGCACCACGAAGCGCTCGTGGTCCATCCCCTCGAAGCGCGAGAACTCCAGCGGTTCGCCGAAGCGGATGGTCACCGGCTTGATGCGCGGCAGTCGGCGCCCGGCCGGCTGGATCTCGTACGTGCCGATCATCGCGCAGGGGATCACCTTGACCTTGGCGCGCAGCGCCATCGTCGCCACGCCCACCTTGCCCTTGTAGAGCCGGCCGTCGTGCGAGCGGGTGCCCTCGGGGTAGATGCCGAGCAACTCCTGCTGGGACAGCACCTTCAGCCCCTCCCGGATCGCCGATTCGCCCGCCTTGCCGCCGGAGCGGTCGACCGGGATCTGCCCCACGCCCCGGAAGAAGGCCGCGGTCAGGCGGCCCTTGATGCCGGGGCCGGTGAAGTACTCCGCCTTCGCGAGGAAGGTGATGCGGCGCGGCAGGATCGCCGGCATCAGGAAGTGGTCCGAGAACGACAGGTGGTTCCCGGCGACGATCGCCGCCCCCTCCTCCGGGATGTTCTCCATGCCCTCGATCCTCGGGCGGAACAGCAGCCTGAGGAGCGGGCCGAGGAGCACGTACTTGAGCACGTAGTAGAACACGGGGCGACTCCCAACCGTCCGGCTCGGCCTCGGGGCAGCGTTCTGCCACGTCGGAAGGCGTGTCGGGGACGGCCAGTGTAGGTCCCCGCCTTGCCGTCCGTCACCGGTCGCGGGCGGCCGTCGTGCCGACGTGGCGCGAAGTCCGTATGGACATGGCCAATCGTCAGCCCTGGGCTCACGGCGACGTCGTCGACGAGAGCGCTCTCATCCGCTCCCCCCGCACGCCCCTGCACCCCCCTGGACGACTTCCTCCCACAACAGTGAGGGGACCTGCGATGAGACGCAGGGGCAGTGCGCGTATCGGCCTGTCGGCCCTCCTTGTGCCGGCCGGCCTGGGCGGCACGTTCGCCTCGTTCTCGCCCGCCGCCGCGCCCGCGGTCCGCATTTCCGCCGGCGCCGCCGCGCCGACCTCCGCCGAGCTGGTCGGGGTCATGGCGCGCGACCTGGGGCTGACCCGCGGTCAGGCCCGGGAACGGCTCCGGGACGAGGCCGCCGCGACGCGTACGGCGGCTCCTGGCACGACGCGGACAGCGACCGGCTCGTCGTCGCCGTCGTGGACGCCCGTGGAGCCGAAGCCATGCGCGGCACCGGGGCGGCGGTACGGGTCGTCCGGCACGCGATGTCGAAGAACGGCGCCATGACCAGGCCCATCGCGAAGCCGTTCAGCAGCAGTGCGGGCAGCAGCTGCCAGGTGGTCGCCCCGTGGCCCGCGGGGCACACCACGGGGCCAGGCGTCCGCACGCGCCGCTGACGACGCCGGCGTGGCGGACGCCGCCGCGGCGACCTCAGTGAGGGGTGCGGATGGCGAACATGCCGATCGTCGCGAGTCCGAGCACGACCCACGCGAACCACAGCCAGCCGTTCGGCCCGAGGGCCACCGTGTAGGCGGTCACGGCCACCAGGCAGGCAACCGTGAGCGCGATCATCGCCTTCGCAGGTGCGGGCATCGACGCCCTCCTCCCCGGGCGGCGTACGGCGGCGGCCCGGACACCATGGTCGCCCCGCCGGGCCCTGGAGCGCTACCAGTCGCCGTCCGCCACCGTGCCCTCGTCCTTGAGCTGCTGCACCTGTCCCGGCGCCGGCGGCACCCAGGGCGACTCGTCCTCGCCCAGCCAGTCCCCGACCGGCGTCACCTGGGTGAGGGTCTCAGGAGCCGGCAGGTCCTCCGCGTCGGCGTCGTAGTAGTCGAACCACGGCAGCCCGGCCGCCGTGTACGCCGCCCGGTTCACCGGGGACGGCGGGGGAGCCTCGCCGGTGATGCGGAGCCACTCGGGAGCCGTCGTCAGATGGACGAAGATCCGGCCCGAGGGCTCCTCCCGCCAGTGCGAGGGCTTGCGGTCGTCGCGGTACACCTCCTGCCGCATCCGCCCGCCGGCGCCCAGCCCCATCGCGGGGGCGGACCGCGCCGGCCCGCGCGTCCGGCCGGACGGTGCCGCGCCGGGCGCGGGTGCCGCCATCGGCGCCGTCGGCATGGCGCCCGTGGGACCGCCGTACCCGCCGAAGGCCGCCCGGCTCAGGCCCTCCCCGCGCCGCTGCTCGGCCTGCCAGGCCGCCAGCCGTTCCTCGCGGAGCTCGAAGACCTGGAGCTGTACCCCGCCCCAGACCTCCTCGCCGGTGACCTGGCCCTCGACGGTCGCGCCGAGGCCCAGCGGCACGGCGACGAACTGCCGGATCGTGCCGGAGCCCGAGTTGATGCCGTCCAGCCACGGCTGGCGGGGCAGCACCACGTAGTTCTGCGGGTTCTGGGTGAGCCGGTCGTTCCACGGTGTGCCCGACACCGCGCACACCTTGCCGACGCCCACCTGGAGCGCGGCCGGCGCGGCGGCCGAGAAGCTCAGCCACATCGCCTCGCGCTGGTAGACCGGCAGCATGACGCCGCCGCGTGCGAGCCACTGCTCGGGCGCGCGGTCGGGGAAGTCCGCGACGCGGCGCAGCGGAAAGGTGCCGAGCCCTGGTGGCAGGGGGTGCGTGCCCGTCTCGGGCAGACGCAGTGTGCGCATGAAGCGCACCGTCACCCCGCCCGGCAGGAGCAGCGCGTCGCCCGATATCCGTACCTGGTCGCCCATCGAGGGCCTCCCTTCGCGGCGGGTGGCCCCGGTCAGCCCCGACCCCGCGCCTCCAAGGATGCCAAGTATGCGTTGTACGCGGCCAGTTCCGCGTCACCGTCGCGGTCCGCTGCACGGTCCTTGCGGCGGGCGTGCCGCTGTTCCGAGGTGTACCACTGGATCAGCAGCGCCACCAGCACCAGCACCGAGGGGATCTCGCTGAACGCCCACGCGATGCCGCCGGCAGCGGTCTGGTCGTCGAGGGCGTCGATCCCCAGCGAGGCCGACGGGTGCTCGAAGGTGCGGATCATGGGTTCGGAGGCCATCATCAGCGCGATGCCGAAGAACGCGTGGAAGGGCATGCCCGCGAACAGCTCCAGCATCCGCATCACGTACCCCGGCCGGTGGGGTCCGGGGTCGACGCCCATGATCGGCCAGAAGAAGACCAGCCCCACGGCGAGGAAGTGCGCCATCATCGCGATGTGCCCGGCCCGGCTGCCCATCAGGGTGTCGAACAGCGGGGTGAAGTAGAGCCCGTACAGGCTCGCGATGAACAGCGGGATGGTGAACGCCGGATGCGTGACCACCTGCATGTAGCGGCTGTGCAGCAGCGCGACCAGCAGCTCCCGCGGCCCCTTGCGGCCGCGCGGGGCGGCGGGCAGCGCGCGCAGCGCCAGCGTCACCGGGGCGCCGAGCAGCAGCAGGATCGGGGCCACCATGGACAGGACCATGTGCTGCACCATGTGGACGCTGAACATGACCATGCCGTAGGTGTTCAGCGCGGTGCACATCGCCAGCGCGATCGACAGCACACCGCAGGCGAAGGCGATGATGCGTCCGACCGGCCAGCCGTCGCCGCGACTGCGCAGGCGTACGACGGCGGCGCCGTACAGGGCCAGCGCCAGAAGACATCCGGCCAGGAACACCGGGTCTCCGCTGAAGGCGAGCCCCCGGCCGAGGGTGAACGGCGGGAGCTCCGTCATCATGCCGTGTCCGCCGTGGTCCATCCGTCACTCTCCTGTCGTGCCGTCCGCACGCACCGCGCCGTCGGCAATGTGCCGGTTGGGGCGGGTGCGCCCGCACCAGACTAGAACCGCCCCCGGCCGCGGGTGCGGCCGGGGGCGGTTCCAGGAAGGTGATCAGCTCGTCACAGCACGCACTCGGCCTCGACGTAGCGTTCGACCGGCACCGTCTTGAGGTGCTCGACGGCCTCGGCCAGCGGGACCAGGGTGATGTCGGTGCCGCGCAGCGCCGTCATCATGCCGAAGTCGTCGTTGTGCGCGGCTTCCACGGCGTGCCAGCCGAAACGGGTGGCGAGCACGCGGTCGTACGCGGTCGGGGTGCCACCGGCGCTGCACGTGGCCGAGGATCACCGGACGGGCCTCCTTGCCCAGCCGCTCCTCCAGTTCCACGGACAGCCGGGTGGCGATGCCGGTGAAGCGCTCGTGGCCGTAGGCGTCCTTGACGCCGGCCTCGAACGGCATGGTGCCCTCCAGGGGCTTGGCGCCCTCGGAGACCACCACGATGGCGAACTTCTTGCCCGCCGAGAAGCGCTCGCCGACCCGCCGGGTCAGCTCCCCGATGTCGAAGGGACGCTCCGGCACCACGATCGCGTGCGCGCCGGCCGCCATGCCGGAGTGCAGCGCGATCCAGCCCGTGTGGCGCCCCATGACCTCGACGATCAGCACCCGCTGGTGCGACTCGGCGGTGGTCTTGAGGCGGTCCAGCGCCTCGGTGGCGACGGTCACGGCGGTGTCGAAGCCGAAGGTGACGTCGGTGGAGGCGATGTCGTTGTCGATGGTCTTGGGCACGCCCACGATCGGCAGCCCGTTGTCCGACAGCAGGCGGGCGGCCTTGAGGGTGCCCTCACCGCCGATCGGGATGATCGCGTCGAGACCCAGGTCGGCGACGTGGCCCTTGGCCCGCTCCACGCCGTCCCGCAGGTGCTCGGGGCGGACCCGGGAGGAACCGAGGATCGTGCCGCCGCGGGCCAGGATGCCGCCCACCGCGTCGAGGTCCAGCTTGCGGTAGTCGCATTCGAGAAGGCCCTTCCACCCGTCGTGGAAACCTATGACCTCGTCCCCGTGGTCGACGACCGCGCGGTGCACGACCGACCGGATGACGGCGTTCAGGCCGGGGCAGTCGCCGCCGCTCGTCAGCACACCAATACGCATTGCTCGTTACTCCTGGAAGATCGATCCGGGCGCCGGACGCCGTCGTCCGGATGGACCCGCGGCGCGCACGCCGCAATACCTACGTTATCGAGCCGGGCGCGGACGACGGAAACGCCGCCCGCACTGCGGACACTCCCGGCCCGGGCCCCGTTCCCGGTACCGCTGCTTCAGGAAGGCTGCGAGGCGGATGCGATCCGCTCGGCGCGCAGCGCCTCGTACCACTGGTCGTCGACGGGCGGCAGTGCCCTGACGTCCATCGCCAGCTTGATCAGCATGTCCGCGATCTGCGGATTGCGGGCCATGACCGGGCCGTGCATGTAGGTGCCGAAGACGGTGTCGTTGTACGCGCCCTCGGTGCCGTCGCCCGTGCCGTTGCCGTTGCCGAAGCGGGTGCGGGCGAGCGGGCGTGCTTGCTTGCCGACGTGCGTGATGCCCTGGTGGTTCTCGAAACCGGTCAGCGGCGGCAGGCCGAGCGCCGGGTCGATGTCGGCCAGCACGTCGCCGACGCACCGCTCGCCCTCGCCGCGGACGCTGACCACGTCGAGCAGGCCGAGGCCCGGCTCGGGGCGGCCGAGGTCGTTGACGAACTCGTGACCGAGGATCTGGTAGCCGGCGCAGACCGAGAAGACGATGGCACCGTTGTCGACCGCGCGGTTCAGCCCGCCGTCACGGCGCAGCCGCTCGGCGGCCAGCCGCTGCGGCCGGTCCTCGCCGCCGCCGATCAGGTAGATGTCGCCGGAGGTCGGGATCGGCTGGTCGGACCGTACGTCGATGCGCGTGACCGGGACCCGGCGCTGGCGCGCGCGGCGCTCGGTGACCAGGGCGTTGCCCTGGTCACCGTAGGTGCTGAGCAGGTCGGGATAGACCCACACCAGGCGCAGGCTGGAGTCGCTCATGGCGTGTTCTCCTGTCGAAACGGGTCGTGGGTCAGTTGCCGACGCGGCGGCGCAGGTCCTGGAACGCGGTGTAGTTCGCGATGGCCTCGATCCGGCCCTGCGGCGAGGTGCGTACCGCCTCGTCGAAGTCCGCGCACACCTGGAACTGCAGCCCGGCGACCTCCAGGCGGACCGCCAGGTCCAGTTTACGGTCACCGATCACACGGATCGGGTGCCCGGTCAGCCGGGTGTAGTCCACGTCCCACAGCCAGGAGGTGTCGGTGCCGTCGGCGCCGCGGGCGTTCACCGACAGGATCACCGGCGTGGGCGGCCTGTCGATCAGCGAGAACGTCTCCAGCCAGCCGGCCGGGTTCTTCGCCAGCAGCAGGCGCACGTCGCGGTCCTGGAACTGCACCACGTCGTAGCGTCCGGCCACCGCCTGGACCTTGTACATCCGCTCCAGGGCGACCTTGGGGTCCACGCCGAAGGCGGCGGCCGTGGCGGCGGAGACGGTGGCGTTGGACTTGTTGGCGCGACCTGGCAGTTGCAGCTGGATCGGCCAGGCGGAGCCGTACGGGTCGATCACGTGGTCGCCGGAGAGCGCCCACGTCGGGGTCGGACGGCGGAAGCCGCACTCGCCGCAGAACCAGTCCTCGGAGGGGCGCTGGAGCACACCGCCGCAGGAGGGGCAGGACCAGGCGTCGTCCTTCCACTCCTGGCCGGCCGCGACCCACACCACGGTCGGGCAGGACGAGGCCGCCCAGGTGATCAGCGGGTCGTCGGCGTTGGCGATGATGATCGCGTCGGTGCCGGCCAGCCCCTCGCGCCACTTCTCGGCCAGCATGCGCGTCTCGGCGGCCCGGTCCAGCTGGTCGCGGGAGAGGTTCAGCAGGGCGATGGCCTTGGGGCGCACGTCCCGCGCCACACCGGCCAGGTACTTCTCGTCGACCTCGATCACGCCGTAGCGCGCCTCGGAGCCGCCCGCCAGGGCCGAGGTGATGCCGGCCGGCATGTTGGCGCCGAGCGCGTTGGAGACGACCTCGCCGTTGGCGCGCAGCGCCTCGGCGAGCAGCCGGGTGGTGGTGGTCTTGCCGTTGGTGGCCGAGACGAGCACGACGTCGAGGTGCGTCGCCAGCCGGGCCAGCAGGTCCGGGTCGAGTTTGAGCGCCACCCGGCCGCCGATCACCGATCCGCTGCCGCGTCCCGCCGCCCGTGACACCGCCGCCGCGGCCTTGCCCGCCGTCACGGCGAGCTTCGCCCGCGGCGACAGTGGCTCCGCGTTGCCTGCCATCGTCTCCACCATCCTCCTCGCGTCCGGCCCCGCTCGCCCTCCCCGGCGGTCGGCCGGAGCGCGTGCCCCGGCCATCGCACCGGCCAAAAGGCATCGGTCGCCGATCAGCCTATCCACTTCCCCTGCCGGCGCTGAAACGAGCCGCCCCCGTACGCTGGCCCGCATGCCACACGTCGCCATCCCCGGCAGCTCCGGGACCGTCCGTCCGATGCGGCTGCTGGGAGACCCCGAGCTCACCGCGCCCTGTCGCGAGGTGACCGCTTTCGACGCCGAACTCGCCGCGCTCGTCGAGGACTTGTACGCGACGATGTACTCCTGCGACGGGGTCGGCCTGGCCGCGAACCAGATCGGCGTCCCCCTGCGCGTGTTCGTCTGGGACTGCCCGGACGACGAAGAGGTCCGCCATCTCGGCCATGTGGTGAATCCGCGGGTGACGCACATCGGCGGCGTCACCGTGACCGGCCACGAGGGGTGCCTGTCGCTCCCGGGTGTGCACGCGCCCACCCCCGCCACGACGAGACCGTCGTCGAAGGCGTCGATCTGCACGGCCGGCCGCTGCGCGTGGAGGGCACCGGGTTCTTCGCCCGCTGCCTCCAGCACGAGTGCGACCACCTCGAGGGCGGTGTCTTCACCGACCGGCTCACCGGCCTGCGCCGCCGGCGGACCCTGCGCGCCGCCCGCCGCGCTCCGTGGGCGGTGTCCCGCTGACACGTCCGCCGGGCCTACCGGAGCGGCGCGCCGGGGCGGTCGCCGACCGCGGCCAGCCGGCCCCACAGAAGGTCCGCCAGGTGGCGCACCAGCACATCCCGCGAGCAGGGGCGTTCGCCGAGCCACCAGTCGCCGGCGGCGTGCATCATGCCGACGATGCCGTGGCCCCAGACCCGGGCCGCCTCCTGGCCGTCGGGGCCGAGGTCCAGCCGTTCGGCGATGAACCGGGCCAGTTCCTCGCCCATGCGGCGCAGCACCGGGGCCGAGTGACGGCCGACGTCGAAGCCGCGCTCGCCCTCGGAGGGGTGTTCCGCCGGGTGCATCAGGAAGCGGTAGACCTGGGGCCGGGCCTCGATGGCGGAGAGGTACGCGTGCAGGGTCGCCTCGACCCGGTCGCGGCGCTCGTTCGGCGCGTCCAGGGCGGCCCGCAGGTTGGCGAGCAGCGCGTCGGTGTGACGGATGGCCAGGGCTCGGTAAAGACCGCTCTTGTCGCCGAAGTGCCGGTACAGAATGGGCTTGGTGATGCCCGCCTCGGCGGCGATCGCGTTCATGGACGCCTCCGGGCCGTCCCGCAGCACGACGCGGTCCGCGGCCTCGAGCAGCTCCCTGCGGCGTTCCTCCGCCGCGGTCGCCGTTCGCTGGTCCTGCCGCTGGCTGGTACCCACCCGAGCCTCCCCGCCCGTTCGATTTCTCCCGTCTGCGCAACGTAACACCCCGGGTCCGGTTGACAGCGCTTACCAGCCAGTAACACACTGGCGTTACCGTAAGTAACCAGCACGTGGAGGGGACCATGGGCGGCTTCACGCTCGAGCTCGACGACGACCAGAAATCGGTGCGCGACTGGATCCACGGCTTCGCTGCCGACGTCATGCGCCCGGCGGCGGCGGAGTGGGACGAGCGCGAGGAGACGCCCTGGCCGGTGATCCAGGAGGCCGCGAAGATCGGCCTGTACTCCCTGGACTTCTACGCCCAGCAGTACTTCGACCCCACGGGTCTCGGCATCCCGATCGCCATGGAGGAGCTCTTCTGGGGCGACGCCGGCATCGGCCTGTCCATCGTCGGCACCGGCCTCGCCGCGGTCGGGGTCCTCGCCAACGGGACCGAGGAGCAGATCGGCACCTGGATCCCGCAGATGTACGGCGACGCCTCCGACGTCAAGGTCGCCGCCTTCTGCTCCTCGGAACCGGACGCGGGCTCCGACGTCAGCGCCATGCGGACCACCGCGGTGTACGACGAGGCCAAGGACGAGTGGATCGTCAACGGCACCAAGACCTGGGCGACCAACGGCGGCATAGCAGGCGTCCACGTCGTGGTCGCGGTCGTCGACCCCGCGCTGGGGTCCAAGGGCCACGCCTCGTTCATCATCCCGCCGGGCACCCCCGGGCTCTCGCAGGGGCAGAAGTTCAAGAAGCACGGCATCCGCGCCTCCCACACCGCCGAGGTCGTCCTCGACGGCGTCCGCGTCCCCGGGCACTGCCTGCTCGGCGGCAAGGAGCGGCTCGACGAGCGCCTCGCCCGGGCCCGGGAACGCGCCCTGGGCGGCGAGCGCGTCAAGAACGCCGCCATGGCCACGTTCGAGGCCTCCCGGCCCGCGGTCGGCGCGATGGCGGTGGGCACCGCCCGAGCCGCGTACGAGGTCGCCCTCGACTACGCGACGACCCGCACCCAGTTCGGCCGCCCCATCATCGACAACCAGGGCGTCGCCTTCCAGCTCGCCGACATGCGCACGCAGATCGACGCCGCACGCCTGCTGGTGTGGCGGGCCTCCTGGATGGCGATCGCCGGCAAGCCCTTCACCTCGGCCGAGGGCTCGATGTCCAAGCTCTTCGCCAGCGAGACGGCCAAGAAGGTCACCGGCCAGGCCATCCAGATCCTCGGCGGCAACGGCTACACCCGTGAGTACCCGGTCGAGCGCATGCACCGTGACGCGGCCATTTACACCATTTTCGAGGGCACCAGCGAGATTCAGCGCCTCGTCATCGCCCGCACGCTCTCGGGCGTTCCCGTGCGCTGACGGGGGGCGGCTCGGGGCCCCACCGGGGGCTCCGCCGACGCCCGCCCCGTCGCCGGGATCGCACGGCGCACGGGGCGGGCGCGGGCGCCGGGCGTCCGCCTCGGCCTGCTCGATGGCATCGACCACCGCATGCGCGGTCCGACGCATCGTCCGGCTCCCTCGCCCCGAAAACGATCACGGCGGAGCGGGAGGGCCGAACACCGCGGCGCCGACCCGTCGCCCGGACCGCCGTGCGGACGCGTTCCGCCGACGGGCCCGGCCCGTGCACACGCCGCGGCGCGTGTCTCTTCGAAGCGACTGCAGGAGGCCGTGTCCGCTCGCCACCGGTCGGCGCGTCCATCGGGTCCGGGGCATTCCCGGGGCGTTCCCGCAGGCAATGCCTGCGAGCCGCGCTGCGCCGGGTCCTGCGCCCGTGCGGCAGGATCTCCCGGCGCGGGCGGCGGGTGCGGTCTGTGGCGGTCGGTCGCTTTGCGGGTCCGGGGCGTTCCCGCAGGCACGGCCCGCGAGCCGCGCTGCGCCGGGGTCCTCCAGTTCGGCAGGATCTCCCGGCGCGGGCGCCGGGTGCGGGCGCCGGGTGCGGGCGCCGGGTGCGGGCGGTCGGGCCGCCTCCGTGCGGCAGTGAGGGTTCCGGGCCTGCGTTCCCCCGTGCTCCGCCGCCACCCGGTCCGGCGACCCCCGGGGCGCGTCAGCGGCGGCGGGAGGGGCGGGTGCGGGGGAGGGGGCGGAAGGCGGCTTCGAGGTCGTCGAGCGTTTCCACGAGGAGTTCGGCGCTGCGGCGCACCACGCGGTCCTCCGCCGACGGCGGCCAGTGCCCCAGCGTCGCCCGGACGCCGGAGAAGTCCGGCGGGCGCCGGGCGCGGACCGCGGCGGCGCCCTGGACCGTGGCGTCGCGCAGCGCGGCGGCGAAGGGGACGGCGTCCGGTACCGGGGGAGCGTCCGGTGCGGGGAGGTGGGCCTCCATGAGCATCGGGATACGGCCCAGGGCCGAGAGCGCGGCGTCGGCGGCGTCCGCCGAGCGGCGCGACAGCCCGCGGCCGCGGACCGGTTCGGCGTTCGCGCGGGCCACGGCCTGGTCCCATGCGAGCGCGGCGGCACGCGCGTCCAGCAGCGCGGAGCGCACGGCCTCGCGGCGCCCCTTCCCCGGGGCGCCGTGCGCCTCGAGGGTGGTGGCGGCGTAGCGTCCGGTCGCCACGATGCGCTCCGCGAGCCGGTCCCGCAGCCGGGGCGTCTCCCACGCGGGGAAGACCGCGTACCCCACCATCGCCAGCAGCCCGCCGAGCAGGGTCAGCAGGACCCGCTCGGGGACGGTCTGCGTCCACTGGGCGCCGGCCATGCCCAGCAGGAACACCACGTACGCGGAGACGGCCACCTGGGAGACCAGGTAGCCGGTGCGCATCAGCAGGTACAGCAGGCCGACCGACACCAGGGCCAGGGCCGCGCACGGGTACGGCCCCGGGGAGAACGCCTGCATGACGGCGGTCGCCACGGTCACCCCCGCCAGCGTGCCGACGAAGCGCGCCACGCCGCGTGCGTATGTCTGCGAGAAGTCCGGCCGCATCACCATCACCGAGGTCAGCGGCGCCCAGTAGCCGTGGCCGAGCGGCAGCGCGGTGCCCAGGGCGTAGCCCGCCGGGGTGACCGCCGCGAGCCGGATCGCGTGCCGGAGGACGGGGGAGTCCTTGCGCAGTTCCCGGTGCACCGTGCGGACGGTCAGCGGCACGAGTTCCCGCAGCGTCGGGCGCCGCAGGTGCGCGGTGTCCACGCCGGCGGGGCCCTCGCGGCCGGTCGCGGAGGACACGGCCTCGCCGAGCAGCGCGATCAGCCGCAGGCCGGTGCGCCGGGCGGGCCCGGTGAGCTGGTCCCCGGGCCCGGGCTCGACCAGCGCCACGTCCTCGGCTTTCGCAGGCACCCGGACCGGCTCGGCCTTGCGTACCGCCCGCGCCACCGCGTCCAGCACATCCGCCGCGGCGGCCAGCAGTTGACGGGCCCGGTCGCGTTCGGGTCCCTCGGCGGCCGCGCCGACCGCCGGGTCCGCCAGCGAGGCCAGGACCGGGCGGATGCGCTCGGCCAGAACGCGTTTGCCCCGCAGCGCCGGCGGACGGCGCCGGGCCTGGCGGGGCGTCACCGTGGCGGCGCTTCGTGCGGCCATCAGGGGCGCGGGATCGAACGGCGCCACCGGGTCGTGCCGCAGCCGGCGTGCGTAGTCCGCCTCCGCCGCGAAGGCGTCGGCCAGGGCGTCGCGTTGCGGCCCCCAGCGCCGTACGGGAAAGATCACGATCAGCGCGGCCTGCACCGCGCCGCCGGCCGCGATCACCGCCGCGTGCCCGAGCGCCGTCGCCACCGACGTGGGGAGGGTGACGACGACCAGCATCACCGCGATCGTCAGCGACGACACGAGGCCCGCCGTCGGGCCCAGCGCCCATGCCGTGCCCGCCAGGAACGCCCAGACCGCGAGGAGCACCACGAACAGGGCCCAGTGCGCGCCCGCGAGATAGCCCAGGAAGGTGCTCACCGCGAGCCCGGTCCCGGTCACCAGGGCCAGCACCGGCCGCGGGCGCCAGCTGCGCTGGAAGGTGGCCATGCCGGAGGCGAAGGCTCCGAAGGCGGACGCCGCGGCGACCACCGGGGAGGCCAGCCACAGCGTCACGCCGACCATGACGGCGACCCCCGCCGCGCCGCGCAGGGCGACCAGCGGCTCCAGCTTGGCGCGCTCCGGCCGCAGCCCCGCACGGGCGGCCCGGCCCACCGCGCGCAACCAGCTCATGATCCAGAGGATAGGACCCAAAGGGCCGGGTAAGCGCAGCGCAAGATCCGTACCGGCGAGCCCCGAGGAGGACCTTCCGTCATGACCGCCGTTGCCCGCGCTCCCCGCGCGACCGTGCCTCCTGTGCCGTCCCCGAACCCCGTGTCGCCCTTCCCGCCCGATCCGGTCCCGCCCTCGCCGCATCCGGTTCCCGGTCCCGCACCGGACCCGCTGCCCGAGCCGCCCTCGCGGCCGGATCCCGATCCCGCGCCCGAACCGCAGCCGGAACCGCAGCCGCTCTAAGCGTGTTTCGAAAGTCCCGCCTGTCCCGCGACGCCTGGCACGGCGCTCCCCCCACGCTGCGTCCTCGAATCGTCCGGGTAACCCGCTACGAGGACGGCTCCCCGCCTTGCGATGCACCGCACCAGACGCCGTGGGACCCACTCTCCGGGCGGTGGGGGCACCTCCCAGCGGTGGCTGGGGAGCTACTTTCGAAACACGCCCTGCCGAAGGGGCCGGACGGCCGGGGTCGCGCATTCGCGCTCAGGGCGGGCAGGGCCCGTGGTTCAATGGTTTTCATGGCCAGCCTCACTGACACCGCGACAGGTCGCAGCGACCTCGAGCCGTTCTGGCCGTCTCGGCAGGAGTACCAGTTCGACCGGGAGTGTTGTCGCGCGGTTCCCGCGCGGACCCCGGCCCACAGCTGACGCCACCGATCCACGGCTGCCGCCCGCTGTCGGTTTCCCGGTCGTCCCGCGCAAGACGTCGTCCACGACTCCTTCGCGCGAAAGAACCGAGACCCCATGTCGCTCACCCCTTCCGTCCCCGTGCCGGCCGGCGGCCGCCAGCGTCTGCGCGCTGTGCGTCCCGGCGAGGTCCCGCCGCCCGTTCCCGACTTCCTGCCGCCCGGTGCCACCTGGCTGCCCGCTCCGGGACATGTGGTCCCCGAACTGGCGGGGCAGCCCCCGATGATCGGCTATCTCGTCCTCGTCCCCGCGGAGCAGGCGGTTCCCGCGCCGGAGCCGCCCGTCGCGTCCGTGCCGTCGCCGCTGGTGCGTGTCGACGCCGAGCGGCGTGTCGCCCAGGTGCACGGCCGCACCCTCGACCTCACGTACCTGGAGTTCGAGCTGCTCGCCCACCTCGTCGCCCACCCGCACCGGGTGCACACCCGGGACCAGCTCGTCACCACCGTGTGGGGATACGGCCATGTGGGTGACGGTCGCACCGTCGACGTCCACGTCGCCCGGCTGCGCCGCAAGCTCGGGCCGGATCACCGCGACAGCATCGTCACCGTGCGGCGGGTCGGCTACAAGTACGCCCCGCCCGCGGTCGGCTGAGTCCCCGTCAGCCGCACGGACCGGTCCCGCGGCGGGGCCCGTGGCGCCGCCGGGGAGCCTCCGTGGCCCCCGGCGGCATCCACTTCCGACACGCGTGACGTCCATGGCATGTCACCCCACCGGACTATGGGTACGCTGTCCCCATTTCCGGCGCGGCCCGGCGCGGCGGAGGCAGGTCCGGAGGGCGTGATGGCTGAGTCTCGGGAGTGGGCGCCCCCGGCATCCGGGATACCCGTGCCGGCCGGCTGGCCGGCCTCCGCGGCCACGCACATGGCGCTCAACGGCGTGGGCGGCTTCGACTGGGACCTCGACCTGGACCGCGTCCATCTGGACGACGCCGCGCTGCGCGCTCTCGACGTGGGCCCCGAGGAGTTCGACGGCGACCCCCGGGCCATGCTGTCCCGGCTGACGCCGGACGAGGCCGCCGCCGTCGACCGCACGGTCAAGCAGGCGCTCGCCGAGGGCCAGGCCTCCTGGGGTGCCTACAGCCGGCTCACCCGCCGTGACGGGCGCCGCGGCTGGGTGCGTCTGCGGGGCCGGATCGTGCGCGACGGCGAGGGCCGGGCCCGCCGCGTGATCGGCGTCGTCATCGACGCCACCGACGAACTCGTCCAGGCCGCCGCCTGCCTGCGCGAGGAGGAGGACCGCTCCACCGAGAGCAACCTCGTCGTCGAGGTGACCGCGTCGCTGGCCCGGGCCGTGACCGTCCGCGACGTGACCGCCGCCCTGACCGGCAACCGCAGGATGGACCGGCTGGGCATCGCCAGCCTCTTCCTCGGCCAGGTCGAGGGCGGCCGGGTGCATGTGGTGAGCGACGCCAAGGAGACCAGCTGGGTCCCGGAGCTCCGGTACACCCGCATCGACGACGACTACCCGATGAGCGAGGTCGTCCGCACACGGACACCGCGCTTCATCACCTCGCCCGAGGAATTCGGCCGGCGCTACCCGAGGTTGTGGCCGCACATCGAGCCGCTGGGCGCCTCGGCCGCGGCCTATCTGCCGCTCATCGCGCAGGGCGAGCCGATCGGCGCGCTGGGGCTGCTCTACCGGCACAAGACCACGTTCTCCCCTCAGGAGCGCGATCTGCTGATCGCGCTCGGCGGCAGCATCGCCCAGAGCCTTCAGCGGGCCATCCTGTACGACCAGGAGCACGACCTCGCGCAGGGTCTGCAGACCGCCATGCTGCCCCGCACGATCCCGGACGTCCCGGGCGCCGAGATAGCCGTGCGCTACCGTTCCGCGCGGCTGGCCCGGGACATCGGCGGCGACTGGTACGACGTCGTGGCGGTCCCCGGGGGCCGGGTCGCCGTCGTCATCGGCGACGTCCAGGGACACGACACGCACGCCGCCGCCGTCATGGGGCAGTTGCGGATAGCCCTGCGCGCCTACGCCGCCGAGGGCCACCCGCCGGCCAGCGTCATGGCCCGCGCCTCCGCCTTCCTGCACGAGCTGGACACCGACCGCTTCGCCACCTGCCTGTACGCGCAGGCCGACCCCGCCACCGGCGCCACCCTCGTGGTCCGGGCCGGGCACATCGACCCGCTCGTGCGGCAGGCGGACGGCACCGTCCGCGTACTGCCCACCTCCGGTGGGCTCCCGCTCGGGCTGTCCGCGCAGTTCGGCCGACCCGAGTACCCGGTGACCGCGGCCGAACTCGCCCCGGGCGAAACGCTTCTGATGTTCAGTGACGGACTCGTCGAGCGGCCGGGCGCCGACCTCGACGACGGCGTGCGCCTGCTGGCCGGGGCGCTGCGCGACGGGCCCTGCGGGCTGCAGAACCTCGCCGACCACCTGACCACCGTCATGGGCGAGCCGGCCACCGAGGACGACATGGCGCTGCTCCTGCTGCGCCGCGACGGTGACGCCGCGTCGGCCCCCGCCCTCCGCCGGCACCAGCACGTCGCCCCGGGGGACCCGCGGGCGCTCGCCGGGGCCCGCGCCATGGTCCGGGACGCCATGGCGGCGTGGGGCATGCCCGGCCGCGCCGACGAGGCCGAGCTCGCCGCCGACGAACTGATCACCAACGCCCTGGTGCACACCGACGGCGGCGCCGTGCTCACCCTGCGCCTGCTCCCCGACCCGGCATCGGCACCGGCAGCCGCCCCGGCGCACGACGGCGCCGGTCCCACCCGGCGGCTGCGCATCGAGGTGCACGACCTGGCCGCGAACTGGCCGCGCCGCCGGCGGCCCGGCGACGGCGAGCTGTCCGGCCGCGGGCTGCTGCTGGTGGACCTGCTCGCCGACGCCTGGGGCGTGGAACCGCACGGCTCCGGAAAGTCCGTGTGGTGCGAGTTCCACGACCGGAGTGCCGCCGGCGAACCCGCCCCCGGTACCCCGGCCGGCTGAAAGCACGCGCCTGGGTTCCCCCCGAAGGGCGTTTCGGCCGGTCACAGGCCTCGCATTCACCCGTACGGCTCACCCGCCACGACACGCCGCCATTTCCCCCGCACGCTGTCGGTGAGGAGCCAAGAGGGAACTGCTCACATGCTGGCCGCGCCGGCACCGGGGAGGTCTGCGATGCCGACGGTGTCTACAAGCGTGATCGTCACCCGAACCGTGGAAGAGGTCTTCGACTTCCTGGCCGACGCCCGCAACCTTCAGGTGTGGAGTTCGGGCGTGGCCGCCGTCTCGACGGAGTGCGTGCCACCGGGGGAGCGGGCCGTGTACCGCTACCACTACCCGGGCCGCCACCGCGAACACCGGCTGGTCTGCTCGGTCTACCAGCCCTGCCGCAGGATCACCTACCGGGGGCGGCGGATGTGGAGCCCCCTGGGCACCCAGGTCCCCGAGTACGCCTTCCGTGTGCTGCCCCACACACAGGGCTCGTTCGTGCAGCTCAGCGTCACCAGCACGCTCGGCGGGGGCATGCTGCTGCTGGCCCCCTTTCTCGGCTGGGCGTGGCGCCGGGACCTCCCGGAGGACGCACGCCGGTTCCGCGAGGTGCTCGGCAGTCCCATGGTGGCGCCCCCGCAGCCGCCCCCGCCGGCCGGACAGGTACGGGCCGGCGCCCCGCGCGCCCCGGCCGCCGCGGCAATGCTCCCGGCGGCCGCACTGCCTCGTCTAGCAGGTCAGGACCGCATAGGCACGGGCACCTGACGGATCCGCCCGAAGTTCCCTCGATCCGGGTACTTCGCTGACAGGCTGGACGCCGTAGGTGCCCCACCCCTGCACGACTGAACAGAGAGGACCCGCAGATGGCGGAGCAGGCCCGCATCGGCGTCACCGGACTGGCGGTCATGGGCCGCAACCTGGCCAGGAACCTCGCGCGGCACGGTCACCCGGTGGCCCTGCACAACCGCACTCCGGCAAGGACGCGGTCCCTGGTCGAGGAGTTCGGCGGCGAGGGCGAATTCCACCCCGCGGAGACCCTCAAGGAGTTCGTCGACTCCCTCGAACGTCCCCGGCGCATCATCATCATGGTCAAGGCCGGTGCCCCCACCGACGCCGTGATCGACGAGCTCGTGCCGCTGCTCGAACAGGGCGACATGGTCGTCGACGGCGGCAACGCCGACTACCGCGACACCCGCCGCCGGGAGCAGGCACTGCGCGAGCAGGGCCTGCACTTCGTCGGCACCGGCATCTCCGGCGGCGAGGAGGGCGCCCTCAACGGGCCCTCGATCATGCCGGGTGGTTCGGCCGAGTCCTACGAGTCCCTCGGCCCGATCCTGGAGGACATCGCCGCCAAGGTCGACGGCGTCCCGTGCTGCACGCACGTGGGCCCCGACGGCGCCGGGCACTTCGTGAAGATGGTGCACAACGGCATCGAGTACGCCGACATGCAGCTCATCGCCGAGGCGTACGACCTGCTGCGGCATGCGGCGGGCAAGCGGCCGGGCGAGATCGCGGACATCTTCCGGACGTGGAACTCCGGGCGCCTGGAGTCGTACCTCGTGGAGATCACGGCCGAGGTGCTGGCGCACACCGACGCGGAGACCGGCAAGCCGTTCGTCGACGTGGTCCTCGACCGCGCCGAGCAGAAGGGCACCGGCCGCTGGACCGTGCAGAACGCGCTCGACTTCGGTGTCCCGGCGTCCGGTATCGCCGAGGCCGTGTTCGCCCGCTCGCTGTCCGGCAGCACCGAACTGCGCGAGGCCAGCGGCGGACTGCCGGGACCGGGTGAGACCTGGCTGGACAGCGCGGCGAGCGACCGCTTCGCCGCCGATGTCGAGGAAGCGCTGTACGCCTCGAAGATCGTCGCCTACGCCCAGGGCTTCAACCTCATCCAGGCCGGCAGCGCGGAGTTCGGCTGGGAGGTCGACCCGGGCGCCATGGCCACCATCTGGCGCGGTGGTTGCATCATCCGGGCCCGCTTCCTGAACCGCATCAAGGAGGCGTACGACTCCGATCCCGGCCGGGCCACCCTGCTGACGGACTCCCACTTCGCCGACGCGCTCGGCTCCGCCCAGGACGCCTGGCGCCGCGTCGTCACCACCGCCACCCAACTGGGCGTTCCCGCGCCCGGGTTCTCCGCCGCGCTCGCGTACTACGACGCGCTGCGCGCGGAGCGGCTGCCCGCCGCGCTCGTCCAGGGGCTGCGGGACTTCTTCGGGGCGCACACCTACGGGCGCGTCGACAAGCCGGGCGCGTTCCACACGCTGTGGGGCGGGGACCGCTCGGAGATCTCCGCCGGCTGAGTCGCGGCCCGTCCACCCGCCGCTCGTCCACCCGCCCCCGCGAGGGCGGGTGGACCGGCGGGCCCGGCACAATGGGGGCGTGCGACTGACCCCCGTGAGCTGGGAACGGCTGACCGAAGCGCTGGCCGACCGCGTGGTGGAACTGAGGCCGCAGGACGGGGGAGAGCGCCCGCGCGTGGCCGTCGACGGGGCTCCCGCGGCGCGTCCCGAGGCACTGGCGGAAAGCCTCGCGGACGCCCTGCGGCTGCGCGGGCGGCCGGTGCTGAGGGTCACCGCGCGGACGTACTGGCGGCCCGCGTCGCAGCGTTTCGAGCTGGGGCGCCAGGACCCGGACGCCTACTACGACCGCTGGCTCGACACCGGCGCGCTGTGGCGCGAGGTGTTCGACCCGCTCGCGCCCGGCGGCAGCGGGCGGGTGCTGCCCTCGCGCTGGAACCCGGAGACGGACCGCGCGACCCGCGCCGCGTACGAGGAACTGCCGCCGGGCGGCGTACTGCTCCTGGAGGGCGCGCTGTTGCAGGGCTACGGGTTCCCGTTCGACCTGAGCGTGCACCTGCGGATGTCGCATGCGGCGCTGGCCCGCCGGACCGCGGAGGAGGAGCGCTGGACGCTGCCGGCCTACGAGCGGTACGAGCGGGAGGCCGCGCCGGGGGAGACCGCGGACATCCTCGTCCATACCGACGACCCCCGGCATCCGGCGTGGACGGGCTGACCGGGCGCCGCTTGCAGCCGCCCCACGGCGACCGTTAGCGTCCCGGAGCACCATGACTGTCGCCATAGCTCCGCTGACCGCCGAGCACGTTCCCGAGGCCGCCGCACTGCTGGACCGCTGGTACGGGAAGGCCCGAAGAGGGCTGCCGCTCCAGCCGGGACGGGCCGCGGTCTCGCCGGGCGGCGAGGAACTGCTCGGGAAGATGCTCGCCGAGCCGCGCACGGAGGCGGTCGCCTCCCGCGGTGGCGACGCCGCCATGACCGGGTACCTCGCGGCGACCCCGCTGGACCTCGCCGACGACGACCGCGCGGCACTGCGCGCCCACCCGCGCTCGGCGCTGGTGGGGTACGGCGGGCACGCGCTGCGCGGCGGCCGGGTGGACGTGCGGGACGACGTGCTGCGGGGGCTGTACGCGACCGTGGCGCAGCGGCTGGTCGCGGACCGCCGGTATGTGCACTACGTGGACCTGCCCGCCGACGACGAGGCGGCGCTCGCCTGGTTCCGGTGCGGTTTCGGGCTGGAGCGGGTCCGCGGTCTGATGGCCGTGCGGCCCAAGGGCCGCCAGCCGCGCGGTGTGGACGCACTGTCGGTGCGCCGGGCGGGGCCGGGGGACCTGGACCGGATCGGGCGGATGGCGGTGGAGGCGGCCCGCGCCGACCGCGGCTCCGCGGTGTTCCGCCCGCAGTCCGAGCCGGCGCTCGCCGCTCTGCGCAGGCACTACGCGGGCGCGCTGGCCGATTCCCGCAGCGGTGCATGGGTGGCGCTCCGGCGGGGCGAGGAGATCGGCATGGTGGTGCTGATCCCGGCGGAGCCGGGCCCGGTGGTGCCGGAGGGGTGCGTCGAGCTGGTCGAGGCGTACGTGACGCATGTCGCCCGCGGCGAGGGCATCAGCCGGGTCCTGCTGGCCACCGCGCTGGCGTGGGCGTACGACCACGGGTACCGGCACATCACGGCGAGCTGGTCCGCGGGCTCGCCGGTGTCCGCGGCGAACTGGCCCGCGGTGGGGTTCCGCCCCGTGGCGTACCGGCTGCAGCGGGTGCTCGACCCGCGGATGTGCGCGACCCCACAGCGCTGAGGCGTTCGATGGTGAGAAACACTCTCCTTGACTGTTAAACTTTCTAGGGATCGCACCGTGAAGAATCGTTACCGCTGCGCTCCCCTGTGACTGCCCCGGCCAGATCCCCCCGTCCTGGCCGGGGCTTCTCCTTTTTGGTCTAGACATGAACAACTCATCGGAGTGGCTCCACGTTTGGTCCAGACCAAGCCGGTCCTGCAGGCTCCGCAACTGCTCTCAGAACTCCCCCACGTTCTCCGAGGAGCGAAGCACGCCCAGAAAACCCGGTGCGGCCTTTGTCGGCCTCGGCCTCGCCGGGCTGTCCGTCCTGTCCACCGGTAGCGCCTACAGCCATGGCTGCACGGACGCCCCGATCAGCCGCCAGAAACTGTGCGCCAACGGCAGGTGACCAACTGCGGTGACATCCAGTGGGAGCCGCAGAGTGCCGAGGGACCCAAGGGCTTCCTGTCCGGCGGACCCTCCGACGGCACCATCTGCGCCGGCGGCAACAGCCGGTTCGCCCAGCTCGACAACGCGCGCGGCGGCACCGGCTGGCCGGCCACCTAGGTGACGGGCGGTCAAAGCTACAGCTTCCGCCGGCAGTTCACCGCCGTACACGCGACCGCCGCCTTCACGTACTACATCACGAAGCAGGGCTTCGACCCGAGCCGGCCGCTCACGCGCTCCGCGCTCACTGCGACGCCCTTCCTGACGGTCGACTACAACGGAGCCCGGCCCCCGACGACCGTCACCCACCAGGGCGCCATCCCCACCGGTCGCACCGGGCGCCACATCATCCTGGCGGTGTGGACCGTCGCGGACACGGGCAACGCCTTCTACGCCTGCTCCGACGTGCAGTACTGACCACCTGGCCGCGCCGCCGGGCCCGCCGGTCCCCCCCTCGGCGGCCCGGCGGCGCTGCCGTTCCCGGGGGACGGCCGTGCGGAGCGCCGTCGACCGGCGCTCCGCACGGCAGGTCCGGGGTCCACAAGGTCAGGCTCAGGGGCTCAGCGTCCACTTCTGGTTCGCGCCGCCGGTGCACGTCCACAGCTGGAGCCGGGTGCCGTTGGCGGAGTTGTTGCCCGCGACGTCCAGGCATTTGTTCGCCTGCGGGTTGACGATGTCGTGGGCGGCGGACAGGGTCCACTTCTGGTTGGTGCCGCCGGCGCAGTCCCAGAGCTGGAGCTGGGAGCCGTCGGCGGTGCCGAAGTCCTTGACGTCCAGGCACTTGCCCAGGGCGCGCAGGGTGCCGTCCGCGGCGGCCGTCCACTGCTGGGCGGCCGAGCCGTTGCAGTCGTAGAGCTGGACGGGGGTGCCGTTGGCCGGGTTGGCGCCGGCGACGTCGACGCACTTGCCGGCCAGGCCGGTGATGCGCCCGGTGCCGCCCCCGCCCGAACCGCCGTCGGAGGTGGTGACGCGCACGTAGTCGACGACGAGTTGCTGCGGGAAGGAGGTGCTGCCGTCCGGGTCGCCCGGCCAGTAGCCGCCCACCGCGAGGTTGAGGATGACGAAGAAGGGCTTGTTGAACACCCACTGCCGGCCGCCCAGGTCGGCGGGGGTACGGCGCTGGTAGACGGTGCCGTCGACCGACCAGTTGATGGAGTCGGGGCTCCAGTCGATGGCGAAGGTGTGGAAGGTGTCGGCGAAGGCCTGGCCGCCCGGGAGGGTGTAGCCGGCGCCGATGCCGCCGGACCCCGAGTAGCCGGGACCGTGGAGCGTGCCGTGGACGGAGCCGGGCTCGAAGCCGACGTTCTCCATGATGTCGATCTCGCCGCCGGCGGGCCATCCGACGTCGCCGATGTTGTTGCCCAGCATCCAGAACGCGGGCCACATGCCCTGGCCGCGGGGGAGTTTCATCCGGGTCTCGACGTGCCCGTACGTGGTGGTGAAGCGGCCGGAGGTGTTCAGCCGGGCCGAGGTGTACTGGCAACTGCCGTACCAGCACTGGTACCCGGCGGGGTTCTCCTTGCGGGCGGTGATGACGAGGTGGCCCTGGCCGTCGAGGGCGGCGTTGCGGTTGCCCGCGGTGTAGTACTGCCGCTCGTGGTTGTTGACGTTGTCGCCGGTCTCGATCTGCCACTTGCCGCCGTCGACGCCGTTGCCGGCCGGGCCGTCGAACTCGTCGGCGAAGGTGGTGACGGCCGCCGCGGCGGCGGGGGCCGGTGCCGGGACGCCGCTCGCGGGGCCCGCGGTCGTGAGGGCGGCGAGGGCGAGGAGGCCGGTGACGCCGGCGGCGAGCAGGCCGCGGACGCGCGGGCGTCGGCGCGGGTGTGGGGGGACTGTGTTCACGCGCACTGCCTTTCATGGTGGGCATGTACCTGACATGCGAACAACTGCGGGAGGGCCCGGGCGCTGTCGTGCATGGGGGCGCGGGAGGTCCATCCGCCTTTGTTCAAGGCTTAGTTCACGCCGTGATTGAACTGCCGGGTCAAGAGCCCGTCAAGAGGTCTGGACCAAGAAGAGCGGGCCCGCGCGGGAATCCCCGCGCGGGCCCGCCGCGCACCGCTGTGCTGTCCCGCCACGTGCCCCGGCGGCTGCCCGTCAGGTGCCGGGCTTGCGCCCGTACACGTACACGTCGTCACCGGTCTTGAGCATGCTCCAGTACTTCTTCGCGTCCGCCGAGCGCATGTTCACGCAGCCGTGCGAACCCGGCGGGGACCAGACACTCCCCGCGATCGAGTGGAACGCCTCGCCGCCGTCGAAGAACTGGCTGTACGGCATCGCGACGTGGTAGATCGTCGAGTAGTGGTTGATGTGCCGCCAGTAGATCTTCTTCAGGCCGGTCCGCGTCTCGTAGCCGTTGCGGCCCGTCCGGACCGGCACCGGCCCGAACTTGAGGGTCTTGCCGTCCTGTATCCAGCTGAGCTGCCGGGTCAGGTCGACACAGGCGATGCGCCCCTTGTTCGTGGGGCACTTGCCCGCCTTGTTCGGCGTGCGGCCGGCCGCCTTCTGGGCGTTCATGATCTTCATGACACCCCAGGTCACCGGTCCCGCGTAGCCCGCGTTCGGGTAGATGCCGTTCTTCGTCTGGAAGGCGCGTATCGCGTTGCAGTCGGCCGACGACTGCTTCCCGTCCACGGGCCGCCCGAGGAACTTCTCCACTTGCTTCTGGTACGGCCCCTTGCTCGCTGTGCAGGCCGATGCGGCATGCGCCGTGCCGCCCCCCGCGACGACCGGAGTCACCGCCATCACGGCCACCGCGAGGGCCGCCCCCGCGCGCCGTCCCGCTGACAATCCCGCTCCCATGGTTCCCCTTCCCCGCCTGACCGCCGTGCGACGGCCTCACTCCCTAGGACATCCGGGAGCCGTGGGAGGTTGCGGTGACGGGACGGCGCATCGCGTCAACTACGCGGCATGGTCAGTGGGTTGAGGAACCCTCCAGTGCCTCCCGCACCGTGCGCACCGCCCGCTCCGTGTCCTCGCGGGTGATGTCCAGGTGGAACACGAAGCGCAGCCGCCCCGGGTAGGCGGCGCACAGCACCCCGCGCTCCGCGAGGCGTTCGCGTACCTCGTCCGCGGTCAGCCCCGGCGCCGGCTCGGCGAAGACCATATTGGTCTGCGCGGGTTCGACGACCAGGCCGGGAACGTCCTTGAGGCCCTCCGCGAACAGCGCGGCGTGCGCGTGGTCGTCGGCCAGTCGCGGCACATGGTGCTCCAGGGCGTGCAGCGCCCCCGCCGCCACGACACCGGCCTGCCGCATGCCGCCGCCCAGCGCCTTGCGCCAGCGCAGGGCACGCGCGATGAAGTCCCGTGAACCCAGCAGCGTGGAACCGAGCGGGGCGCCGAGGCCCTTGCTGAAGCAGACCGAGACGCTGTCGAAGTTCCCCGCGATCAGCCGCGCCTGCTCGAACGGGTCGCCGCCCGCGGCCACCGCCGCGTTGAACAGCCGCGCCCCGTCCAGGTGGGTGGCCAGCCCGTGTTCCCGGGCGAGTCCGGTGGCCGCGCGCAGGTAGTCCAGCGAAACGGGCCGGCCGCCGATGGTGTTCTCCAGGCAGAGCAGCCGGGTGCGCGGGAAGTGCGGGTCGTCCGGCTTGACCGCCGCCGCGATGTCCGCCGGGTCCAGCGTGCCGTCCGCGCGGTGCGGCAGCGGATGGGGCTGGATGCCGCCCAGCACGGCCGCGCCGCCGCCCTCCCAGCGGTAGACATGGGCCGACTGCCCGGCGATGTACTCGTCCCCGCGGCCGCAGTGGGTCAGCAAAGCGCACAGATTGCTCTGCGTACCGGAGGACACGAACAGCGCCGCCTCGAAGCCCAGGCGCTCGGCGATCCGCTCCTGCAGGGCGTTGACGGTGGGATCCTCCTTGAAGACGTCGTCGCCCACCGGGGCCTCTGCCATCGCCCGGCGCATCGCCTCGCCGGGCCGGGTGACGGTGTCGCTGCGCAGGTCCAGGACACGGGCGGGGGCCCCGCCGCCGACGTCGCCGACTCCGGAGGCAGCGGCAGGGGCAGTGGCAGTGGCAGTGGGCGTGGCATCGGTATTCGGCATGGCCTCACCCTGCCACGCCCGCCCCGGCGACCCGCGGCCGGTACGATCGCCCGGTGAAGCTCTACTGGCACGTCGTTCTGCCGCCGCTGTGCGCCTGACCGGGCGCACTCACTGACGGCACAGCCCGCCGCGGACCCGCGCCCCCGGCAGGCCACGCGCCATCCGGGGCCGCACCGGTGCGCCCGTTCCGAATCCGCTCCTTCCGATTCGTGACGAAAGGCCACCGCCGTGCCCGAACTCTCTCCCGCAGCCCCCGCGCGCCCGCTCGCGGCCCGACCGTCCGGCGGCCGCGCCCGGTTCACCCAGGGCGCCCTGCCGATCCTGACCGCCGCACTGCTGTGGGGCACCACCGGGACCGCCGCCTCCTTCGCGCCCGCCGGTGCGGCGCCCGCAGCGGTCGGCGGCGCGGGTCTCGTCCTCGGCGGCCTGCTCCTGCTGGCCGGCGCCCGGGGTGTCCCGGCGCTGCTGCGCTCCACCGGGCGGGGCCGCCGTCCGCTGCTCGCCGTCGGCGCCCTCGCCGTGGCCGGGTACCCGCTCGCGTTCCACCCGGCGGTCGCCCGCACGGGCGTGGCCGTCGCCACCGTGATCGCGCTCGGGAGCGCGCCGGTCTTCACCGGACTGCTGGCCTGGGCGGTCCGCCTCCACCGTCCGGGCCCGCGATGGACGGCCGCCACCGCGACGGCGGTGCTCGGCTGTGCCCTGCTCGTCCTGGGCGGCGGAGGCGGTGGCGGTGGCGCGGCCACCCGCACGGATGGCACCGGCGTCGCCCTCGCCGCCCTGGCCGGGTTGTCGTACGCGCTTTACTCACTCGTCGGCGGCCAGCTCATCGGGGGCGGCCACGCCCCCGGCGCGGTGATGGGCGTCCTCTTCGGTGCGGCCGGGGTTCTCACACTGCCGGTCGTCCTGGCGTCGGGGGCGACGACGTGGCTGCCGACCGCGCGCGGTGCGGCCGTCGTCCTGCACCTCGCGCTGCTGACCACGTTCCTCGCCTACCGCCTCTTCGGCCACGGCCTGCGCCGTACGTCCGCCTTCGCGGCCACCACCCTCACGCTCGCCGAGCCCGCGGTCGCCGCCCTGCTCGGCGTCGCCGTACTGGGCGAGCGCCTCGGCCCGCTGTCCTGGACGGGCCTCGGCGTGCTCGGCCTGGCCCTGGTGGTCCTCTCCCGCGGGGACGGGTGAGGGCGGGGCCGGTCCGCGGAGTCAGGAGGAGTACTGGAGTGCCCGCGGCCCGGCGTACAGAGCTGTGAACGGGGCGCTCGACGCCGCGCCGCCGGCCTTCCGTGACAGCGGCAGCCACAGGGAGAGGTTCAGGCTCGTCCGGTCGAACACCTTGCGCGCGCCGAGCTCACCGGCGGCGCGGCCCGCCTCGGCGGCGTCGAGGTGTTCCAGCGCGGCGAGGGCGTCCTGCACGGCGGACCTGTCCGACACGGAGTCCGCGGCGCGGACGCGGAGCAGGCCGATCTGCCGCTCGTCCGGCTGGTGCAGCAGCCAGACGCCGGCCAGCCCCTGCCCCGCGGCCTCCTCGAGGACGGCCGGCCACGCGTGCTCCAGCACCCGGGCGTCGTCCGCCCGCCCCGGGCAGGACCAGCGCTCCAGCCTGCTGACGTGGTGTGTCGAGGCCAGCGGCGTGAGGTCGTGGGCGCCGGCGACCCGCCAGACGCGGCGGTCGACGCGGGTGAAGAACGGCCGGTTCCAGAAGGGGACACCCGGCTCCAGTTCGAGCTGTTCGGTGAAGCGCACGTAGGCGACGGCGTTCTCCCAGGTGTCGAAGACATAGCGGCCGCCGACCTGGTTGGCCGCCGACCTGGTTGACGCCCAGGTGCTCGTCCCTTCGCAGGGGCACGTATTTGTGGTGCATCCCGGGGCGGTCGTCCATGGCGGGACGGTCGGCCTCCACCAGGCCGGCGATCTGCTGGACGGACAGGTCGCCGGGCAGATCGAAGTCGGACGTGAAGGCGGCTTCGGCGGCGATCCGTCCGGCGGGGTGGTCACGGATGTCCCTGGGTGTCCTTTCGCGTGACGCCTTGCCGTCCCGAAGCGCTGCCGCGCCTCACATCGCCGTCGGCGGAAGGTCGTCCTCCTCCACCCGTTCGCCCTCCGCCTGGGAAGGGGTGGTGTGGGGGACGTCGGGGTGGATCTCCATGGTGCTGCGCTCCGCGGGGTCGTACTCCCGCTCGCCCTCCGCCTGGGAGGGGGTCTGGAGGTAGACGCGGGGATCGGTGTCGGAAGCTCTGGAGTTCATGGTGCTCCTCCTTCGCGGGATCCCCTCCATCGTGCTCCTTCAGGCGCGGCGGGGCGAAACCAGCAGGAAGGCAGCCCGGCCGCCGCGGTCGCGGTGGAGCGTGCACTGCCAGCCGTGGGGTTCCAGCAGCGCGCGGCACCGTTCGAGCGCGGCCTCGGCGGGGCCGTCCCCGGGCGAGGGCCAGGAGACCTCGGCGACGCCGTCCTGCGCGGCGGCGGGGGCCACGGTGTAGCCGGGCCGGGTGGCGCGGCCGGAGTCGTCGCGGGCGGACGGCGGGAGGCCCGCGGCCTCCAGGGCGAGGGCGACGGCGTGGACGTACCGGTCGCGTTCCCAGGGTGCAGGGCGGCCGGTGTCGCCGTCCTGGAGGACGCGCCGGATCTCCAGCAGGCCGGACCAGGCCGCCGCGACCTCGGCGGCGCGCGAGCCGGAAGCGGAGCCGGAGCCGGTCCTTCCGTCCCCGGTGCCCCGTCCGTCGTCGGCCGCGAACCCTGACACGCCGGCCTCCGGCTCGCGCGCCGGGTCGCCGCCGGGCTCCGGCGCCGGCCGCGCCGCAGGGAGATCGGTGCGGGCCAGTTCGGCGCGGACGCGCAGGCCCTCCGGGGTCAGGTAGTGGCCGCCGGTGCGTCCGTACCGCACCGCGAGGCCCTGGTTGGCCAGCGCCGTGCAGGTCGCCTCCCGCGCCCCCAGCAGCCCGGTGTTCGCGTCGGACTCCAGGAGGGCTCTGCGCTGTGCGGCGGTCAGGGGCATGAACCGCAGCCTATGTGCCCTGCGCCGGCTCCTGGAATGCCCTACACTCGAAATTCGAGCAGCTGTTCGAATGGAAGGGCGGAGGCGGGCACGACCATGGTCGAACCGGAGCGCTACCAGGACCAGGACCCGGGGCCCTGTGTGCTCTACATCCGCTGCGGCGGCACGGACCCCGCGACGCTCGCCGCCCTGGCGGGGCTGGTCGGCCAGTTCACGCCGGTCGTGCGCGTCGAGCGGCCGGACGCGGTCGTGGCCGACGTGCGCCCCGCGGTGGGCTTCTACGGGCTGCTGCCGGAACAGCTCGCCCTCATGATCAGCACCCGGGCCTCCGCGCTGTACGACGTGGGCCTGACGATCGGTGTCGCCGGCAGCCGCACGGTGGCGTACCTGGCGGCCCACGACAGCCTGGCCGGCCGCATCCGGGCCGTGGACGCCGATCCCGGCGCCGTCGCCGACTTCCTGCGCCCCCAGCCCGTCGCGGCCCTCCCCGGGATCACCGCGGAAGCCGTGAGCGCACTGGTCGTGGCCGGCCTGGGCACCGTCGGCCGGGTGGCCGCCGCTCCGCTGCCCGAGGTGCAGCGGATCCTCGGCGCCGGCCCCGGGCGGGCGGTGTGGGACCGCGCGCACGGCGTCGACGCGGGCCCGCTCGTCCCCGAGTCGCCGCCCGGTTCGCTCGCCGCCGACCGCCTCTTCACGGCCGACGCCACCGACCGGGGCGCGCTGAGCCGGGCCGTCCTCGAACTCGGCCTCGGCCTCGGGGACCGGCTGGGGAGCACGGGCCGCACGGCGACCGGCCTCACCCTCACCATCCGGCTGGGCGGCGGGTCCTCCGTCAGCCGCAGCCGTACTTTCCCCGCCGCCACCTCCGATCCGGGCGAACTGGCGGAGGCCGCCTATGCGATGCACGAGGCGCTCGGCGCGCACCAGGCCCCCGTGCGTGCGGTGGCGCTGCGCGCCGAGGGGCTGTCGGGCGCCGGCGCCGTGCCCGCACGTCCCGTGCCCGCGGGGGCCACCGCACGGGGCCGTGCCGTGCTGCCGTCGACCTTCGCGGTGCACCCCGTTCAGGAGGAGCGCCGGATGTCCTCCTGAACCACCGCCTCGAGCAGCGCGGCCATCAGTTCGCGGCCGTCCAGTGGCCGCGGCTGCGGGGACCGCCGGGCCCGCGTCATGTCCGCGAAGCACGGATCGCAGACGCCGAGGGGGAGGTGCGGGATGCCGCAGTCGCGGACGGTGTCGTCCCCCCGTCCGCAGACATCGCAACGCCAAGATGCCGCCACATGTTCGATGGTGCCCGGTCGGGGCGCTTCGCAACAGGGCGCGACCGGCCCGCGACGCGACGTCAACCTCCGTCGCACCGCGGGCCGTTGCTCCCCGCGGGTGCCGTCGCCCGGCTACGCGTCCCCGATCACGCGCAGTGTGTGCGCCCGCAGCGCGCACGCCACCATCCCGTCGGGGGTGTGCCGCAGTTGCGGCTCGGTCGCCGGGTGGTGCCCGGAGATCAGGTCGACGATGCGGTAGGCGGCCTCCTCGTCCTCCGCCGCTGTGCACACCAGCACCGTGCCGTCTCCTGCCCCGGGCGTGGCGTCCGTTCCCTGTGCCATGCGTCCCCTCCGTCGGTCCCGGTCTGTCGCCGTCACGGTGGACGCGTCGGAAGACAGCGGCGACGGTGCCCCGGTTCTGCCGCCGCCTGCCGTTCACCCGCACGAAGCACCACGCGGTGCAAGCGGCTTACGATGAGTGGCCCGCAGTCGGACCCGGAGAGGAAGCCTTGGCCAAGCAACGGATTCCGGTCGTCGTCCTCGCGGGATTCCTGGGTTCGGGAAAGACCACGCTCCTCAACCACCTGCTGCGCACCAGCGGCGGGACCCGCATCGGCGCCATCGTCAACGACTTCGGCAGCATCAACATCGACGCCCTGTCGGTGGCGGGCCAGGTGGACTCGATGGTCGCCCTCGACAACGGCTGCCTGTGCTGCGCGGTCGACGCGACCGAGATGGACGACATGCTCGCCCGTCTCTCCCGGCCCCAGGCCCGGATCGACGTCATCGTCGTCGAGGCCAGCGGGCTCGCCGAACCGCAGGGCATGATCCGGCTGCTCCTTGCCAGCACGAACACCGCCATCACCTACGGCGGTCTCGTGGAGGTCGTCGACGCCGCCGAGTTCGAGGCCGTCCGGGCCCGTCATCCCGAACTCGACCGCCATGTGCGCGCGGCCGACCTCGTCGTCCTCAACAAGACCGACCGTGTGGACGCCGCGGCGCTCGGCCGGGTCCGCGCGGGCCTGACCGCGCTCGCCCCGGAGACCCCGCTCGTCGAGGCCGCCCACGGCCGCGTCGAACCCGGCCTGCTCTTCGACCCGCGGCCGCGCCCGGCGGACGACGCGCCGGCGCGTCAGCTCTCCTTCGAGGAACCGTCCGCGGACCATGCCGATGACTTCGACTGCAACGACTGCAACGACTGCAACGACCACGAGGGACATCTCCACGCCTCCTACGAGAGCGTCGAGTTCACCTCCGAGGCGCCTCTGCACCCGCGCCGCCTGGCGGAGTTCCTCGACAGCCGCCCCGCCGGGCTGTTCCGCATGAAGGGCTTCGTCCGCTTTGCCGCGCCCGGCCACCGGCAGAAGTTCACCCTGCACGCCGTGGGCGGCTTCCTGCGTTTCACGTCCTCCGCGTGGGCCCGCGGGGAGTCCCGGGCCACCCGCCTGGTCATGATCGGTTCCGGCCTGGACGCGGACGGCCTGCGCAAGCGGCTCGACGCCTGCGTGGCCGCTCCTGCGGCCGAGATCCCGGAGGACGCCATGCTCGGCGTCCTGCGCTACGTACGGCCCTGAGCCCGCCGCCGGCGCGCCTCCCGGGTGGCCCCGCACGCGCACAGCACGGCGGCCGTGAGCGGGATCAGCGGGAGGAGGACCCCGATCGTCCAGTTCAGGACGCTGTGATCGGTGGCCACCCGTGTACCCCACCAGGTGCGCACCACGGACACCACTTGCCCGGGCCTGCCCGGGTACCGCACCATCACCGGATCGTGCGACGCGGCCGGGCGCGCCGCCGTGCCGACCGGCCGTCCGGTGCACTCCGTCGGCGCCCGCCCCCGTTCCCCGGTGCGCTTCTCGCACTCCAGGAGCACCACGCGCTCCTCACGGCCCAGCGCCCCGACGTCGAACGCCCCATGGGCGGCCGTGAAGGCCGCCACCGCCAGCAGCAGCGCGGTGAGCAGCGACCACACCAGGCAGACGGCCTTCGCGCTGCCACGCCTGCGCCGCTTCGCGAGCACACCCTCAGCGTAGGCCGTCCGCCCCGCTGCCTGCGGGTCAGAAGAACCCGACGACCAGCCGTACCCCGCCGCCGCCGAATCGCCCCGCCATCGCCCGCATCACGGCGAGGGCACGCGGCCAGTGCGTCTCCCCGCCCAGTACCACACCCGCGGTCAGCGGTTCGTAGTGACAGGTCCCTGTCGGAACCGGCCACTCGGTGCTCCGATCCTCGCGCAGCCCCGGCGGCGCCGGGCCCGTGACGGCGAGGACGTCCGCGGGCCATTCGGACGGCACCAGCCACTGATCGAGCGAGTGCGGCAGGGCGGTCCGCATCCAGGTCAGCCGCCCCGCGAGATGAGCGGGGGCAGCAGTGGCTGGCAGAGCGGCCGACTCGGACCACGTGACCCAGGTGGTGTCCTCCAGTTCGGGGCCGTCCGCCCGACGCAGGGAGGGCGCCAAGCCGCCGGACAGCTCGTCGGGCAGCCCGCGTCCCGCCGCGAGGGGACGGAACCCCGCGGAGTCGCGCACGCCGAACAGCGGGCCGAAGGCAGTCCTGCTCGTCGTCCAGCCGCCACAGGTCCACGGCCAATGACCCATGGCTCACCGTCGTAGAAGTCCGTGCCCGCGCCGGGATGCCGGAACCCGATGCCGCCGTGGACGTCCGGGCACCCGGCGATGTCGCGCGGCGATGTCGCGCGGCGCCGGTCAGCGGCCGCGCAGGGCGCCGGCCGTCGTGCCCGCGCGCTCGCGCAGAAGAACGCGCAGGGTGTTGGCGTGCTCGTAGCCGACGCGGCGGGCGACGGCCTCAACGGGCAGGTCGGTGGTGCGCAGGAGGTGCGAGGCCCGCTCCACGCGCAGGTCCTGGACGAAGCGGACGGGGGAGACGCCGAGGACGCGGCGCACCGCGCGCTGGAGCGTGCGTTCCCCGACACCGACGGCCCGTGCGGCCTCCGCGATGCCGATCGGCTCGTCGAGCCGGTCCCGCACCCACCGCTCGAAGGCGGCGACGGTCGGGTCGCTCTGGGCCAGCGCGCTGGGGATGATGTACGCGGACTGGGACGCCCGGTGGTCGACGACGAGGTAGCGGGCGACCAGGTCGGCCAGCGCCGGGCTGCTCATGCGGACGACGGCGAGGGCCAGGTCGACGTGGCCGAAGGCGGCCCCCGCGGTGGTCACGCCCTCGCACGTGGTGACCACGCGGGTCTCGTCGACGGTGACCGCGGGGTAGCGCTGCCGGAGGACCGGTGCGAGCCACCAGCTGGTGGTCGCGCGCAGCCCGTCCAGGACGCCGGACTCGGCCAGCAGGAACGTCCCCGTGCACGCCGAGGCGATCGGCTGCCCCTCCTGCCGGGTACGGGCCACCAGCCGGCGCACCGGGGCCGTCCCGGACCCCGCCACACGCTCCAGCAGGGCGTCCGGGCGGCGCTCCGCGAGGGCCGGCACGAGCAGCAGGTCCGCCCCCGCGGCCGCCGCGAAGGGCGCCGCGGCGACGGTGTGCCCGGCCCCGGTGCGCACACGGCGGCGGTGCGCACACGGCGGCGGAAGCCGACGGTCGTCACGTTCCACTCCGGCGGGGGGCTGCGGCAGCTCCCCGCGCACGGCGTTGGCCGCCTGGAGCACGTCGAGAATCGCGGAGAGCCCCGAGTCGAAGACCCCGTCGTACGCCACCACGGCTATGTCCATGACGGGAACGCTATGGGACACGCCGTTTCCGACACTGGGAGGAGACGCCGGGCGCACCTAGCGTTCTCGGTGTCCGGACGGATCGCTCACGCCGACGAACCCGGGCTTCCGGGTACCCCGGAACCCGGGTACCCGGGAACGCCCAGAATCGGAGCATGTGATGACGAAGATCGGTCTCCTGGTCCGCATCGAGGCCAGGCCCGAGCACGCGGCCGAGGCCGAGACGATGCTGCGCGACGCACTGGAGCTCGCGCGGGCGGAAGCGGGGACGGTCACCTCGTTCTCGTTCCGCGAGAGCCCCACCGTCTTCGGGGTCTTCGACTCCTTCGAGGACGAGACCGGTCGCACCGCCCACCTCCAGGGACGCATCGCCGAAACCCTTCAGGCGGCGGCCGGGTCGAAGCCGGCGTCCCCGCCCGACATCCGCCGGGTCGACGTGCTCGCGGCCGAGCTGCCCTGACGCCGCCCCGTTCGTCCACCGTCCACCGTCCATCGTTCACGGACGCAGGGAGGGAGCAGGCCATGGCCAGGACCACGGTCGTCAATCTCAAGGGCCACCGCGGCGACCCCGACTACGCGGACGTCGTCTACGTCGGCCGTCCGGCCCAGCGCGGCGGCTGGCATCTGCCGGGGTCCCCGCTGGCCAGCCCCTTCCGGCCGGGGCCGGACGGCACCCGTGAGGAGGTCCTGGAGATGTACCGGGACCACCTGCTGTCGCGGCCCGATCTGCTCGCGATGCTGCCCGGCCTGCGCGGCCGGCGACTGGGCTGCTGGTGCGTGCCCGAGCCGTGCCATGCCCAGGTCATCGCGGAACTGGCCGACCGCGACTGACGTTTGGCGCGGGCGCGGCGGCGATGTCCCGATCCGTGGGTCACGTGTCCCCATGGACCCGGGCCGGCGCGCCCCGTGCGACGCAGACTGGATCTGTCGGCCCCGGGCCCCGCCGGGGCGACAACACGAACTTCCTGGAGACACGCCATGGCCGAGATCATCGCGGACGTCGAGGTGCCCGAGACCAAGCTGGTGCACGAGGCCACCGAGCTCGTGCGGGACGCGGCGTCACCGGTCGTCTTCCACCACTCGCGCCGGGTCTTCTTCTGGGCCTCGATGCGCGGCCGCCTGCGCGGGTGGGACTACGACCCCGAACTGCTCTACGTCGGCGCCCTCTTCCACGACCTCGGACTGACCGAGCGGTTCGCGCGGACGGACCAGCGCTTCGAGATCGACGGCGCCGACGAGGCCCGCCGCTTCCTGCTGGAGCACGGCGTCGACAAGAGCCGCGCCCGCCTGGTCTGGGAGGGGATCGCCCTGCACACCACGCCGGAGATCCCCTGGCACATGGCGCCGGAGATCGCCCTGGTGACCTCCGGGGTCGAGGTGGACGTCCTCGGCATCGGCTACGACGAGATCCCGGCGGAGCAGCGGGAGGAGGTCGTCGCCGTCCACCCGCGGCCGGACTTCAAGAACAACATCCTCAAGGAATTCACCCACGGCATCGCGCCCCGCCCTGACACCACCTTCGGCAATGTCAAGGCCGACGTGCTGGAGCGCTTCGTGCCCGGCTATGTCCGCGGCAACTTCGTGGACACCATCCTGGAGTCGCCCTGGCCCGAGTGAGCGAAGGCCTCCCCGTGCTCAACCCCGGTCGGGGGAGGACCCGTTGGGGTGGGTGGTGCGGAAGCGCTCGCGGTACGCGCCCGGGCTGACGCCCAGCCTGCGGCGGAAGGCGCGCCGCATCGTCTCCTCCGACCGGAAGCCGCTGCGCCGGGCGACGGTGGACAGGGCGTCGTCGCCCGCCTCCAGCAGCGCCTGAGCGGCCTCCACACGGACGCGCTCGACGTACTCCGCGGCGGTGCCACCGGTCTCGTGGCGGAACAGCCGGGTCAGATGACGGGGGGACACCCCCGCACGCCCCGCGAGCGCCGGCAGGCTGTGGTCGCCCACCGGATCGGCCGCCACCTCGTCCAGCACGTCGCGCAGCACCGACTGCGCGGCGTGCCGCGACGTCTGGCGCACGCTGAACTGCGACTGCCCGCCGGGCCGCGCCATGAAGACCACCAGGTACTTCGCGACGGCGCGGGCGACCTCCGCCCCGTGGTCGGACTCCACGAGCGCCAGCGCCAGATCGATGCCGGCGCTGATCCCCGCCGAGGTGATGAAGCGGCCGTCACGTACGAAGATCGCGTCGGAGTCCACCCTGATGGCGGGATACCGGGCGGCCAGATCGGCGGCGAGCCGCCAGTGCGTGGCGGCCCGGCGTCCGTCCAGCAGCCCGGTCGCCGCCAGCGGGAACGCCCCGGCGCACACGGCGGCGACGGTGCGGGAGTTCTCCGCGAGCCGGGTGACGGCCTCGATGAGCGGGGTGTCGGAGACCGCGGCCCACCAGTCGGACCGCCCGGGGACGACGAGGGTGTCCAGGGGGAAGTCGACCGCGTCCAGCGCCATGTCGGGCATCAGGGGCAGCCCGGCCGTGCTGGTCACCGGCTTGCCGTCGAGGGAGGCCGTGTACGTCAGGTAGTCCGCGCCGTACTCGTTGGCGACGGTGTACACCTCGAGCGGCCCGGCGACGTCCATCAGCTGCACCCCGTCGAAGAGCACGACCAGGACGCGGTGCGGTGCCGTCCGGCCGGGGGACGCGGTGCCGGTGTTCACGCCGAATGCCTCTCCGTCGGTCGCTCCGGGGCCGGCCGTGCCGGACCGCGGGGTCACGACCATCATCACCCGGCGGCCGGACCGCCCCCACGGGGGTGACCGTCAGACCGGCTGGGCGGACCCAGTCGGCGCGACGGGCCGGTGGAGCGGCGCCAGGCACCGTGTGGTCACCACCCGGTGCGTGTGCTCGTCGTCGTGGATGGCGGTCGAACCGGCGAGCCGACGCACGATGTCCAGCCCGCGCCCGTGCTCGTCCGCCGGGGTGCCGTCGACCGGCCCGGTCGTCCCCGGCCTGGAGTCCCCGGTGTCGGTCACGGTGATCACCAGCCCCCGCCCGCAGATGGTGAGGCGCACCGACATCTCGGCGCGGCCGTGCCGCGCCGCGTTGGCGGCGAGTTCGTCGACGATCAGCTCGGCGCAGTCCCGGTCCTCGGTGGCCAGCCCCCACATCACCAGCATCTCGGAGGTGAAGTGCCGGGCGGTGCTCACGTAGGCCGGTTCGGCCGGCTGTACCAGTTCCGCCGATTGTGTGGAGAGGATGTCTGCGGACATGACCCCGGCCCTTCAGCGATGAGATCCGCGTTCCCCACGACGGCGGGGAAGCGCCGTCCACGCCGAGCGGGTGCCGCGCCCCGGCGGACCCGGGCGGCTAGCGTGGACAGGTGCGTCTACTTGTGATGTCCGATACGCACGTGCCCAAACGTGCCAAGGAGCTGCCGTCCGAACTCGTGGGCCTGATCGCACACGCGGACGTCGTCCTCCACGCCGGCGACTGGGTGGACGAGGCGACCCTCGATCTGCTCCAGGCGCGCGCCCGGCGCGTGATCGGTGTCCACGGGAACAACGACGGCCCCGGCCTGCGCGCCCGGCTGCCCGAGGTCGCCCACGCGGAACTCGGCGGCCTGCGCTTCGCCGTCGTCCATGAGACCGGGCCGGCGCAGGGGCGGGAGCGCCGCTGCGAGGAACGGTTCCCCGGAGTGGACGTGCTCGTCTTCGGCCACAGTCACATCCCCTGGGACTCCACGGCGCCCGGCGGCATGCGGTTGCTCAACCCCGGTTCGCCGACCGACCGCAGACGGCAGCCGCACTGCACCTACCTGACCGCGGAGGTGGCGGGCGGCGCGCTGACGCAGGTCGTCCTGCACCGGTTGCCGCCGCGCACCTGAGGTCGTATGCCTCGCGGCCGGCCGTCAGTGCTCCAGCGCCGGCCCGCCGGCCGGCCGCACGCGCGCCCCGGCGGGGGCGTCGGGCACCTTCGGCGGGTTTGCCACGGGGACGACGCCGGCCGCCGGGAGCAGGGACAGCACCGCCTGCCGGTGGGCCTCGCTGGTCTCCTCGTCGTACGGGTCGGGAGTGGCGGGCACCTGCATGCGCAGCACCGGACCGGTGCCCAGCCGCGCGTAGCCGCGTCCCGCGGGGACCTGCGCGGCGGAGGTCGTGCCCTGGGGCGCGCCCAGCACGGCCTGCGTCTGGTCGGTGCTGACCGCCCCCAGCAGCACCCGTGCGCGGGTGTGAGCGACGACCACCTGCGACAGGGAGTCGGCGGTGTCCAGCTGATCGGCGACGGCCACGGTGACCCCGGCCCCGCGCCCGTGGCGCAGCGGAACGTCCAGCAGTTCCTGCGGGTCGGGCCGGCCCTCGGCGTGCGCGAGCTGGGTCAGCGCGGTCGGCCCGTCGACCAGGATCCACAGGGGCCGCCGCACGTCGTCCGGCGCGCCCCGGCCGGCCTGCCGGGCCCGGTTGACGGCGATGAGGCGCCGCTCGGTCTCGTGTGCGGCCCACTCCAGGGTGGCCAGCGCGCCGGCGAGTCCGCTCTCCACCGCCAGTACGCCCGGCCGTCCGTTGAGGCAGGCGTACTCCCCGGTCCCGCTGCCGTCGATGACCACGAGGTCGCCGTCCGGGAGGGCCTGGAGCGCGATGGACCGCAGGAGCGTGGTGGTGCCCGTGCCGGGGCGGCCGAGTGCGAGCAGGTGCGGTTCGGTCGAGCGCGGCCCGGTGCGCCACACCACCGGCGGCGCGTCGCGGACCTCCTCGCCGTCGGTCACGGGCACGGTGCGCTGTACGGCCTCGGCATCGGTGAAGCCGAGCACGGTCTCGCCGGGCGCGGTGACGAAGCGCTGGGCGGCGATGCCGGTGGGCAGCGGGGGCAGGGCGCTGAGGGTGAGGTGGTTCTCCTCCTCGTTCCAGTCGAAGCGGTACTCCCGGCCGCGTCCGGCCTTGGCGTGCAGGACATGCTCCACCCGGGCCCGCGCCACGGACTCCCCGTCGGTGAAGTACGCGGGGTACTTCAGGTGCAGCCGGGTCAGCCGGCCGTCCTCGAACTCGTAGTCGCCGAAGACGTTCTCCCAGCTCCCGTCGTGCGCGTACAGCGGGCTGGGGTCGCCCGGGTCCGACAGATAGGGCACCAGCGACTCGTACAGCGCGGTCAGCCGGTCGTTCTCCGCGCCGCTGGGACCGCTCGGCGCCGGAGTACGGTCCCGGCCCATCCACGCCGCCGAGCCCATCAGGGCGGCGACGGCCAGGTAGGCGCCGTACGGCAGGAGCACCAGGAGCAGGAAGCCCGCCCCCACCGCGGCCATCAGCGCCGGGCCGCGGCGGTCCTGCGGGGTCTTGCCCCACCAGGCCCGCAGCCAGCCGAGCTGGCGGCGCATCCCGCGGGAGATCACGATCAGCGGATGGAGCACATCGGTGGCGCTGTCGGCGACGCCGCGCGCCATGTCGCGCCCGCGGGCGAGCGCGAGGCGGCTGCTCAGCAGAGTGGGGAGGGGGCGCCGGGCCACGAGGAGCTCCAGAGGATCGCTGCGGGACGGGAACGACAACGGGGGCGGGCCCGGTGCGAAGGCGCGCCGGGCCCGGTGCGTGGACCGTGCGGTGACGGCCCGGCTAGAACTTGATCCCGCCCAGCAGGCTCGCCAGGCTCGCCCCTCCGGCCTTGATGCTCGGGGCGATGGCGGTGCCCGCGAGGTAGAAACCGAACAGGGCGCAGACAAGTGCGTGGGAGGCCTTGAGGCCGTCCTTGCGGAAGAACAGGAAGACGATGATGCCGAGCAGGACGACGCCTGAAATGGACAGGATCATGGGGCTACTCCTGTGTGATGGGGACTGTCACCATGAGTTGTTCCAGAATTACAGAAAGTAATAAGATCTGAAAAGCAGCAAATGGGTGATTTATGGAAGAATTCGCCCGATCGGCCCTGAAGGGCGGTTTCTCCGGCGTGATCCTTGCCGGTCGCCCGGCGTGTCATGTGGCAGGCCCCGCCGAAGGAGCAGTGAAGTCCCCCGAACGAGTGATCGTCGTCGTCAGGGTTCGGCCATGGCTTCTCGTACCGTCCCCGCCGGTGGATCGTGCCGGAACCGGGCATGCGGCGGGTGTGAAGGTGGTTGACGCTGCATAAGGTGGATCACACGGACCCCGCGCAGTCCCCCGTCCATTCGAGTGAGGAACGATGAGCGAGCCGACCCCGCAGGCCGAACCGGCGCACGATCCCGAGGTGCTGCAGCTGGCGGCCAAGGTCTTCGACCTCGCCCGTCAGGGCGGAACCGAGACCCTGGTGGCCTACGTCGACGCCGGTGTGCCCGCCAACCTCACCAACGACCGTGGCGACACGCTGGTGATGCTCGCCGCCTACCACGGCCACGCCGCGACCGTCGCCGCCCTGCTGCGGCACGGCGCCGACCCCGACCGTCCCAACGACCGCGGCCAGACCCCCCTGGCCGGTGCCGTGTTCAAGGGCGAGGACGAGGTGGTCCGCGCTCTGCTCGACGCCGGGGCCGACCCGGCCGCCGGCACCCCCTCGGCCATCGACACCGCTCGCATGTTCGGCAAGACCGACCTGCTCGAACTCTTCGGCGCCGCGTGATGCCGCGCGCCGCGACGACCCGACGGACCGCGAAGAGAAGTGGACCCATGACGGAAACCGACAGCTGGATCAACCCGCTGCGCGATCCATCCGACCTGCGGCTGCCCCGCATCGCGGGCCCCTCCGGCCTGGTGATCTTCGGTGTGACCGGTGACCTGTCCCGCAAGAAACTGATGCCCGCCGTCTACGACCTGGCCAACCGGGGGCTGCTGCCGCCGGGCTTCTCGCTCCTCGGCTTCGCCCGCCGCGACTGGGCGGACGAGGACTTCGCCCAGGTCGTGCACGACGCCGTCAAGGAGCACGCGCGTACCCCCTTCCGCGAGGAGGTGTGGCAGGAACTCGCGGCCGGTATGCGCTTCGTGCCCGGCGACTTCGGCGACGACGAGGCGTTCGAGAAGCTCCGCGTCACGGTCGAGGACCTGGACAAGGCCCGGGGCACGAGCGGCAACTTCGCCTTCTATCTCTCCGTGCCGCCGAAGTTCTTCCCGCAGGTCGTGCAGCAGCTGAAGAAGCACCGGCTGTCCGAGGCCCCCGAGGGCTCGTGGCGCCGGGCCGTGATCGAGAAGCCGTTCGGGCACGACCTGGTCAGCGCGCAGGAGCTCAACCGCGTCGTCCACGAGGTCTTCCCGCCCGCCGAGGTGTTCCGGATCGACCACTACCTGGGCAAGGAGACGGTCCAGAACATCCTGGCGCTGCGCTTCGCCAACACGATGTTCGAGCCGCTGTGGAACCGCAGTTACGTCGACCACGTGCAGATCACGATGGCCGAGGACATCGGGATCGGCGGCCGGGCCGGCTACTACGACGGGATCGGCGCGGCGCGGGACGTCATCCAGAACCACCTGCTGCAACTGCTGGCGCTGACCGCCATGGAGGAGCCCGCCTCCTTCGAGGCGAGTTCGCTCGTGCAGGAGAAGCTCAAGGTCCTCCAGGCGGTCAAGCTGCCCGCCGAGCTCGGCAAGCACACGGTGCGCGGGCAGTACGCGCACGGCTGGCAGGGCGGCGAGGAGGTGTCCGGCTACCTGGAGGAGGAGGGCATCGACCCCGACTCGACGACCGACACCTACGCCGCCGTCAAACTCGGCGTCGACAACCGCCGCTGGGCGGGCGTCCCCTTCTATCTGCGCACCGGCAAGCGGCTCGGCCGCCGGGTCACGGAGATCGCGGTGGTCTTCCAGCGCGCCCCGCACCTGCCGTTCAGCCGTACCGACACCCAGGAACTGGGGCAGAACGCCCTGGTCATCCGCGTGCAGCCGGACGAGGGTGTGACCGTGCGCTTCGGCTCGAAGGTGCCCGGCACCTCGATGGAGATCCGCGACGTGTCGATGGACTTCGCCTACGGCGAGTCCTTCACCGAGTCCAGCCCGGAGGCGTACGAGCGGCTCATCCTGGATGTGCTGCTCGGCGACGCCAACCTCTTCCCCCGCCCGCAGGAGGTGGAGGAGTCCTGGCGCATCCTCGACCCGGTCGAGAAGCACTGGGACACGCAGGGCAAGCCCGAGCAGTACACCGCAGGGACCTGGGGTCCCAAGGCGGCGGACGAGATGCTCGCACGAGACGGCAGGAGCTGGCGCCGGCCATGAACATCGACCTCACCCACACCACCTCGGCCAAGATCAATTCGGCGCTGGTGCGCGCCCGCAGGAGCGTGGGCAGTCCGGCCGTCGGCATGGTGCTGACCCTCGTCATCGTCACCGACGAGGGCAACCACTACGACGCGCTCAAGGCCGCCTCGGACGCCTCGCGCGAGCACCCCTCGCGCATCCTGGTGGTCATCAAGCGGCCCGGCCGCTCCCCGCGCGAGCGCAAGAGCGCCCGCCTGGACGCCGAGGTGCGCGTCGGCGGCGAGACCGGCACCGGTGAGACCGTCCTGCTGCGGCTGCACGGCGAACTCGCCGACCACGCCCACAGCGTGGTGCTGCCGCTGCTGCTGCCCGACGCGCCCGTCGTCGTCTGGTGGCCGGTCGACGCCCCCGACCACCCGGCCGAGGACGCACTGGGCGCGCTGGCGCAGCGCCGGATCACCGACGCGTACGCGGTCGAGCGCCCGCTGGAGCAGATCGACGCCCGTGCCGCCTCCTACCGGCCCGGCGACACCGACCTGTCCTGGACCCGGCTGACGCCCTGGCGGTCCATGCTGGCCGCCGCGCTCGACCAGGCACGCGTCACCGTCACGTCCGCCGTGGTGGAGAGCGAGGCGGACAACCCCAGCGCCGAACTCCTCGCGCGCTGGCTCGGCAACCGGCTGGGGGTGGCGGTGGACCGCGTCGTCACCGACGGCCCGGTGGTCACCGCCGTACGGCTGCGCACCGCCGGCGGCGACATCCACATCGACCGCCCGGAAGGCCCGCTGGCCACCCTCTCCATCCCCGGACAGCCCAGCCGGCACCTGGCGCTGATGGTGCGCACCACCGCGGAGCTCATCGCCGAGGAACTGCGGCGCCTCGACCCGGACGAGATGTACGCCACGGCCCTGCGCCACACCGAGGACGCCTCGGCGCCGCGCCGCGCGAAGACCACCGCCCGCAGCACCGCGAAGCGCGCGACCCCGGCGGCACCGGAGGCCGCCAAGTAGACGGACTGCCGCACGAGCACGCCGGGTGCCGTGCAC
The DNA here is from genome assembly GCF_056270165.1 of Streptomyces sp. RLA123. Classification (NCBI taxonomy): domain Bacteria; kingdom Bacillati; phylum Actinomycetota; class Actinomycetes; order Kitasatosporales; family Streptomycetaceae; genus Streptomyces; species Streptomyces sp. RLA123. Next base: position 7,002,133 of record NZ_JBWDOR010000003.1, read on the forward strand.
ACCGCCGCAAGCGCGAGCAACGCGGCCGTGGTGAACAGCCAGCACACCACGACCGTCAGCGCCGACTGCGCGTGTGCCCGCCACCCGGCGCGCCCGCTCCTGAACGTGAGCCGCGCGTGCAGCTCCGTCGTCAGCACGGTCGAGGCCGCCGTCACCACGGCGTTCGCCACCGCGAAGGGCATCGGCCCGGACAGCAGGACCAGCACCCAAGAGGACGCCAGCCCCACACCGCCGCCGCACAGGGTGAACCGCGCGAAGGCGCCCATGGTGCCCGGCGCGGCGTCCGAGGCGGAGGGGGTGGCGTCGGAGGCGGTGTCCGACGTGGGGCGTCGGCTGAGGCGGATCCGGTCCCCGGTCATGGTGTCCATGACCCGAAGGCTGCCCTTCCCCGCTGACAGGGCGCTGACCGCGCGCTGACACGCCCCCGGCGCGCGCCTGTACGGCCGCCTCAGGCGCCGTCCGCCAGCAGCCCGTGCAGCGCGGCACGTGCGACGGCCTCGGCCTCCTCCGCGTCGAGCGGGGCGTGACCGGTCATCAGACGGAAGACGAGCGGTCCGAAGAGCAGATCGGTCGCGGTGCCCGCGGTGACCCCGGGCCTGGCCCTGCCCTCGGCGACGAGGCGCTCCCACAACGCGGCGACGGCCTCGCGTCGGGCCTGAAGGAAATAGGCGCGGAAATAGGGTGCCCCGCCGGGGTCGGTGGCGCAGGCGGCCAGCAGCTGGCGGAAGACCCTGCCGCTGTCGCCGGAGAAGAACCCGCTGACGCGGCGCACCTGTTCGCACAGATCGGCCGTCGCGTCCCCGCTGTCGGGCAGCGGGATCGCGTCCGCCATCCGACGGCCGAAGGCCTCGGCGGCGACGGCGGTGCGCGAGGGCCAGTGCTTGTAGATGGTCATCTTGCTGACGCCCGACCGGGCGCTGACCGCGTCGACCGTGGCCGCCGACAGCCCGCCCTCGGCGAGCAGGTCGGCGGCCGCGGCCAGGACCGCCTCCCGCGCCCGGACGCTGCGCGGGTGCACCGAGGGGGCGGGGACCGCGGGGTGGGGGTACGGCTCAGCCGGTGGCAGCGACATCGTCGTGATCCGTACTGGTGGCCACCGGGCGCCACCGCTCCAGCTCGTCCGCCATCGAGTGCAGCTTGGCCTCGATCCGTTCGACGCTGTCGGGCCCCAACTGGAGGCGCAGCGGCGCCTTGTCGCTGCCCCCCAGGCCGACGATGATGCGGGCGGCCTTCACGGGGTCACCGGGCTGGGTGTGGTTGTGCTCCGGGGCCGTGTCGCGCGTGCCGCCGGCGGTGGAGGCGTAGTCCTCGATCAGGTGGGACTCGGTGTGCAGGCTCGAACTGTCGAGGAAGTCGGTCCGGAAGCGGCCCGGCTCCACGATCGTCACCCGGATGCCCAGCGGCCCGACCTCGCCGGCGAGTGCCTCGGACAGGCCCTCCACGGCGAACTTCGTGGAGGCGTAGACGCCCCAGCCGGGCGTGGCGGTGAAGCCGCCCACGGAACTGATGTTGAGGATGTGCCCCGAGCGGCGCGCGCGCATCCCCGGCAGGGCGGCGCGCAGCACATTGAGGGTGCCGAACACATTCGTCTCGTAGACCGCCTTGGCCGCCGCGTCGGAGATCTCCTCGACCGCGCCGAGCACGCCCCGGCCGGCGTTGTTGACCAGGACGTCGATGCCGCCGAAGCGCGTGGCCGCCGCCTCGACGGCAGCCCGCGCCTGCCCTTCGTCGGTGACGTCGAGCGGCAGCGCGAGGAGCGCGTCGCCCGCGTCGGGGAAGAAACGCCGCACGGCCTGTGGATCACGTGCGGTGGCCGCGACGACGTGTCCCGCCTCCAGGGCGGCGCGGGCGATCTCGGCGCCGAGGCCCCGTGAGGCGCCGGTGATGAACCAGCTGCTCATGATTCCCGCTCTCTCCGGCCGCGGTGGTCAGACGGCCGCGGTCAGTGCGTCGAACTGCGCGTCGGTCAGGGTGAGTCCGGCTGCCGCGATGTTGTCCTCCAGGTGGGTGACGCTGGACGTGCCCGGGATCGGCAGCATGTTGGCAGAGCGCTTCAGCAGCCATGCGAGCGCGAGCTGCGACGGGGAGGCGCCCTGGTCGGCGGCGATCCGCTCCAGGGGGCCGCCCGGCTTGGCGAGCTCTCCGGTGGCCAGCGGGAACCAGGGGATGAAGGCCATGTCTTGCTGCTCCGCGTACGCGAGCACGTCCTCGGCGGCGCGGTCGGCCAGGTTGAAGCGGTTCTGCACGGACACGATCCGGGCCGTCCGCGCGGCCTCCTCGATGTCGCCGGTGCTCACCTCGCTGAGCCCGATGTGCCGGATCTTGCCCTCCTGCTGGAGCGCGGCGAGCTCGCCGACCTGGTCGGCGACCGGGACCTCGGGGTCGATGCGGTGCAGCTGGAGCAGGTCGATCCGCTCCACCCCGAGGTGACGCAGGCTGAGTTCCACCTGCTGGCGCAGGTACGCCGGCCGGCCGACCGGGACCCACACGCCCGGCCCGGTCCGCACGAATCCGACCTTCGTGGCGATCGCCAGGTCGTCGGGGTACGGGTGCAGCGCCTTGTGCAGCAGCAGGTCGGCGGTGAACGGCCCGTAGGCGTCGGCGGTGTCGATGAACGTGACCCCGAGCTCCACCGCGCGCCGCAGGACACGCACCGCTTCCGCCGGGTCCCGCGGGTCGCCCCAGACTCCTTCGCCGGTGAGCTGCATGGTGCCGTACCCCAGGCGGTGCACCGGCAGGTCGCCGCCGATGACGAAGGTGCCGGAATCGCGGGCGCCGGTGTCCGCGCTGATCGATGTCATGAGGAACCTCCTGTATGAACTATACGTACAGTATGGATCCGCGCCCCCGGTTCCGCGACGCATGACGGACGGGCCTGTGACAACGGGGGGTTGTCGTCATCGCGGCATGGCCGACACCAAGGACCTTTCCGCGCACGATCGCGCCTTCGAGCGGATCAGGGAGGTGCGGGCGCAGGCCGTCCACCACGCCCGTCTCGCCTCGGTTCGCCGCCGAACGGCGCGAGCTGATGCGGGGACTCGTCCGGCAGGCAGGGCGTCTCCCGGTCCGACATCGCCCGACGCCCTCGGGGTGAGCCGCCAGGCCGTCCAGAAGACGCCGGCCGTCCGGGACGCCGTCCCGGATGCGGGTCGCCGGCAGTGGCAGCGGTGGTGAGTGGCGGAGCCGGGTGCCGGAGGGCTCGGCAGGCGCGCGCCCGCACGGTCGGCGACAATCGCCGACAGTGACCGGTGGACCGCGGGACGAGAGGACGGACGCCATGGATCAGATGCCTGCCGCGTTGCGGAACATCAGTGACCGCGAGAAGGAGCTGTCCCGCGGGGCGAGCATCTACCACGACACTCCTGTGCGGCACACGATGGAGTTCGCGTGGGAGCGGACCGACGGGGCCGGCCAGTCGGTGCTGGCCGTGATGGGGAGCAGCGGGGCGATCCCGATCCCGGTGACCGGTCAGGACATCGCCGTGCACGACCACGACGTACGGGTGGTCTCGGTGCGCACGTCGTACACCCGCTCCCCGGACGAGGGCGTCCCCATGCTCCACACCAGGGTCATGGTCGCCCCCGGGGCCTGATCCGCGGCCCGTCCGGCCGGGGACCGGGTCAGCGGTCCGGGCGGGGAAACGCCATGGGCGTGTTGTGGGGCGTGATGACCTGGATGGGCGAGGGCCACGCGTGCGCGGCGCCCGGCAGCGCGCGGTGCGCCTGCATGACGATCTGGCAGGCATGGCGCATGTCCTGGCGCAGGTCGTGGTGGAGCACCGCCGACAGGCGGCCCTCGCGCAGCAGTCGCGTGTTGTCCTGGTCGAGGTCGTGCGCCACGAAGACCCGGCAGTCGCGGCCGAGGGCGTCGAAGGCCTCCACGGTGGCGACGTTGCCGCCGCCGATCGAGTAGACCGCGCGGATCTCCGGATCGCGGCGCAGCGCGTCGAGCACCAGCTCGCGGAGCGTGTCGTCCAGCCCGTCGCTGTCCGTGATCTCCACCAGCGCGCGCTGCGGCCGAAGGGCCCGCAGCGTGGAGCGGAACCCCATCTCCCGCTCCTCCTCGCCGCGGAAGAAGCCCCGGCTGATGGTCACCAGCACATTGCCGGGCCGGTCGCCGAGCCACTGCCCGACCAGGTAGGCGGCGGTGGCGCCGGGGCGCGAGGAGGCGGGCCGCCGGCTTCCCATGGGCAGGCTCGGGCGGGCCGACGAGATCGCCGACTTCGTCGTGCTGCTGCTGTCCGACCGCAGCGGTGTGGTCACCGGATCGGTCCTCGACTGGGACCAGAACGTCCTCGGCGGCCTGGACTGACCCCGGCCGCCTCCCCCCGCTTCCCCCGCCTCGCCCTCGCCCTCGCCGTCCGCCGTCCGCCGTCCGCCGTCCCAAGGAGCAACCACCCATGCGCATCGGCCTGATGGGCCTCGGCCGGATCGCGGCCCTCCATGCGGAGACCCTGGCCGCGCTGCCCGTCGTGGAGTCCCTGGTCGTCACCGATCCGCTCGCCGCCGCGGCCGAGGCCGTCGCCACCCGGCACGGCGCCGAGATCGCCGCCTCGCCGGAGGAGGTGCTCGCCTCGGGCGTCGACGGGATCGTCGTCGCGGCCGCGACGGACGCGCACCCCCGGCTCATCCTGGCCGCGGTCGAGGCGGGTGTGCCCGTCTTCTGCGAGAAGCCGGTCGCCCGCACGATCGGGGAGAGCGCCGATGTGCTGCGCGCCGTCCAGGACAGCGGCGTCCCCGTCCAGATCGGCTACAACCGGCGCTTCGACGCGGGCTTCGCCGCCGCGCGGGAGGCCGTCGCCGCCGGTGAGCTGGGGCTCCTGCACACCGTGCGCTCCACCACCCTGGACCCCGAGCCGCCGCCGGCCGCCTACGTCGCCGTCTCCGGCGGCATCTTCCGCGACTGCTCGGTCCACGACTTCGACATCGTGCGCTGGGTGACCGGCCGCGAGGTCACCGAGGTGTACGCGGCGGGCGGCAACCGCGGCGCCGATCACATCGCCGCCGCCGGCGACGCCGACACCACGGCGGCCGTGCTCACACTCGACGACGGCACGCTCGTCCTGATCTCCAACAGCCGCCACAACCCGCGCGGTTACGACGTCCGGATGGAGCCGCACGGAACGAAGGACAGCATCGCGGTGGGCCTCGAGGACGGGCTGCCGCTGCGTTCCGTCGAGCCCGGCGCCCGCTTCCCCGCCGGGCCCCCGCACCACTTCTTCATGGACCGCTTCCGCGCCGCCTACCGGGCCGAGCTCGCCGCTTTCACCGAGGTGGTGGCGGGGCGCCGGCCGTCGCCGTGTAGCGTCGCGGACGCGGTCGAGGCGGGCTGGATCGCCGAAGCCTGCACGCTGTCACTGCGCGACCGCCGACCCGTACGGATGGAAGAGGTACGTACCGCATGAGCACCGAACCCCTGCGCATCGGAGTGCTCGGCGCCGCCCGCATCGCCGAGCGCGCCATTGTCGACCCCGCCCGCATCACCGGCCACCGCCTGGTCGCGGTCGCCGCCCGCGACCGCGGCCGGGCCGAGGAGTTCGCCGCCGCCCACGGCGTCGAGCGGGTCCACGACTCCTACGCCGACCTGATCGCCGACCCCGAGATCGAGGCGATCTACAACCCGCTCGCCAACGGCCTGCACGGGCCGTGGAACCTCGCCGCCATCGCGGCGGGCAAGCACGTCCTCACCGAGAAGCCCTCCGCCAGCAACCTGGAGGAGGCGATCGAGGTCCGGGACGCCGCCGCCAAGGCGGGCGTCGCCTTCATGGAGGCGTTCCACAACCTGTACCACCCCGTGGTCCGGCGCCTGCACGAGCTGCTGGAGACCGGCGAGCTCGGCGAGCTGCGGCACGTCGAGGCCACGGTGAACATCCCCGCCCCGCCGGACACCGACCCCCGCTGGTCGCTGGAGCTCGCCGGCGGCGCGATGATGGACCTCGGCTGCTACGCCCTGCACGCCCACCGCGCCCTCGCCCCCTGGGGCGGCGGGGCACCGCGCCTGGCGGCCGCCCGTGGCGGCGAGCGCGCCGGCATGCCCGGCGTGGACGAGTGGATCGAGGCCGACCTGGTCTTCCCCGGCGGCGCCACCGGAACGGCGCGCTGCAACATGGACGCGGCGACCGAGGACATGAGCATGCGCGTCGTCGGCAGCCTGGGCGAGGCGACCGTGGCCAACTTCGTCCTGCCGCACCTGGACGACCGGCTGACGGTGCGGACGGCGGAGGGCGAGCGGGTGGAGGAGCTGGGCCGGCGTACCTCGTACACGTACCAGCTGGAGGCCTTCGCCGACCTGGTGCGCGGCGGGACCCGGGTGGCCACCGACGCCGACGACGCGGTGGAGTCGATGCGCCTGATCGACGACGTCTACCGCGCGGCGGGCTTCGAGCCGCGCCCGCGCTTCGCGCCCGTCACACCACCAGCGGCTGGTCCGTCGGCGTGATCGGCGCCGGCAGGCAGGTCGTCCCGCGCAGCGCGCGGTCCACGGCCGCCGCCGCCGAGCGGCCCTCGGCGATGGCCCAGACGATCAGCGACTGACCGCGTCCGGCGTCGCCCGCGACGAAGACCTTCTCCACGGTGGTGGCGAAGGCCGCGTCGCGGGCGATCCGGCCGCGCGCGTCGAGTTCCAGGCCCAGTTGCGGGACGACGCCGGCGTCGTGCTCGGGGCCGGAGAAGCCCAGGGCGAGCAGCACCATCTGGGCCGGGACGACCCGCTCGGTGCCGGCCCGGGGACGCCGCCCGGTGGGCTCCACACCGACGAGGTGCAGCGAGGCGACCTGCCCGTCGTCGTCCCCCTCGAAGCGGAACGTGGAGGCGGAGAAGACCCGGATGTCGCCCTGCGGCCCGGGCAGCGGGACACAGCCGTGCTCGGCGGTGTCCCAGTGCTCACGGCGGCCCAGCACCCGGGCCTCCTCGTGGGCGGGGGAGATCCGGAAGACCCGGGGGTAGACCGGCCAGGGTTCGTGCTCGGGGCGGTCCCCGCCCGGCAGGGGATTGATGTCGAGCTGGACCACGGACGCGGCGTGCTGGCGCAGCACGGTCCCCAGGCAGTCGGCGCCGGTGTCCCCGCCGCCGACGATCACCACGTCCTTGCCCTCCGCGCTGAGCGGTGACACGGCGAGATCGCCCTCGCACACCCGGTTGGCCAGCGTCAGGTAGTCCATGGCCTGGTGGATGCCCGTCAACTCGCGTCCCGGTACCGGAAGTTCGCGCCAGGCGCGGGCGCCCACCGCGAGCAGTACCGCGTCGTGCTCGGCGATCACCCGGTGCGCGTCGAGGTCGCCGCCGACGTCGGCGCCGCAGCGGAAGCGGGTGCCCTCGGCCCGCATCTGGCACAGCCGCTGGTCCAGATGGTGCTTCTCCATCTTGAACTCCGGGATCCCGTACCGGAGGAGGCCGCCGAGCCGGTCGTCGCGCTCGTACACCGTGACCGTGTGGCCGACCCGGGTGAGCTGCTGCGCGGCGGCCAGTCCTGCGGGCCCCGACCCGACGACGGCCACGGTGCGGCCGGTGTGCCGCTCCGGGGGGAGGGGGACGGCGAGGCCGTCGGCCCACGCCCGGTCGGCGATCGCCACCTCGACGTTCTTGATCGTGACGGGGTCGGCGTTGATCGTGAGGACGCAGGCGCTCTCGCAGGGCGCCGGGCAGAGCCGGCCCGTGAACTCGGGGAAGTTGTTGGTGGCGTGCAGGTGCTCGCACGCCGCGGCCCAGTCCTCGCGGAAGACCAGGTCGTTCCAGTCCGGGATCATGTTCCCCAGCGGGCAGGCGGCGTGGCAGAACGGGATGCCGCAGTCCATGCACCGGCCCGCCTGGGCGGAGACGATCGGCAGCAGGCTCTGGCCCGTGTACACCTCCTGCCAGTCCTGCACCCGCTCGTCCACCGGGCGCCGTTCGGGAGTACGGCGAGGGGTGGTGAGAAAGCCCTTGGGGTCCGCCATGGCCGCCTCCGGCGCGCCTGCGTGACGATCATGAAGAGCACGGTGGCCGCGTCCCCCGGCGAACCGCACCGTCCGGCCACCATACGTCCGCTTCGGATGGATTTCGACCGGATTTCGATGGCGCGGGGCGAGGGCGCCCCAGCCGGCGAAGGCCAGGCCGCGCTGGATGGCGCCGAGGCCATCGGGAACGGGGCGCAGCCGAGCACGGTGAGGAACGCCCGGTCGGTAGCAGCGCGCGGTGAGCGACATCGTCAGCGGACCGCGGTGGCGCAGCGCCTTCAGCGGCTCGGCCGGCCCGGTCTTGCGGGCCGGTAGCGGCATCGGCGCGCCGGAAGCGCGCACGGAGCGTCCACGGTTACGCCGAAGCCCCCGTGCGCGCCGGGGCGCACGGGGGCTTCGGGCGGGGCGAAAGGCCCCCTGCGGCCTACAGTCCGTACCGCTCGCGGGCCTCCTCGACCGACTCCCGCTTGACCTCACCGCGCGCGGCCAGCGCCGCGAGCGCCGCCACGACGACCGACTGCGGGTCGACGCCGAAGTGGCGCCGCGCCGCCTCGCGGGTGTCGGAGAGACCGAAGCCGTCGGTGCCGAGGGAGTACCAGTCCTGCGGCACCCACTGGCTGATCTGGTCCGGGACCGCGCGCATCCAGTCGCTCACGGCGAGCACCGGACCGGGGGCGCCCTCCAGGACCCGGGCGACATGCGGCAGCGCGGGCTCCTCGCCGCGCAGCCGGGCCGCGTCGTACGCCAGACCGCCGCGGCGCAGCTCGGTCCACGAGGTGGCCGACCAGACGTCCGCCGCCACGCCCCACTCGGCGGCCAGCAGCCGCTGGGCCTCCAGCGCCCAGTGGATCGCGGTGCCCGACGCGAGCAGTTGCAGGCGCGGGGCGTCGCCGGGCAGCCCGGCGGTTCCGGCCTCGCGGAAGCGGTACAGGCCGTTGACGATGCCCTCCTCGACGCCGGGGGCGTCGGGCATCGGCGGCTGCGTCTTGGTCTCGTTGTAGACCGTGAGGTAGTAGAAGACGTCCTCGGCGTCCGGCCCGAACATGCGCCGCAGTCCGTCGCGGACGATCACGCCCAGCTCGTACGCGAACGCCGGGTCGTAGGCGACCGCCGCCGGGTTGGTGGAGGCGATCAGGTGCGAGTGCCCGTCCGCGTGCTGGAGGCCCTCGCCGGTCATGGTGGTGCGCCCGGCGGTCGCGCCGACCAGGAAGCCGCGGCCGAGCTGGTCGCCCAGGGCCCACATCTGGTCCGCGGTGCGCTGCCAGCCGAACATCGAGTAGAAGATGTACAGCGGGATCATGGGCTCGCCGTGCGTGGCGTAGGCGGTCGCCGCGGCTGTGAACTCGGCCATCGAACCGGCCTCGGTGATCCCCTCGTTGAGGACCTGGCCGTCCTTGGCCTCCCTGTAGTACATCAGCATGTCGCGGTCGACCGGGTCGTAGGTCTGGCCGAGCGGCGAGTAGATGCCGGCGCTCGGGAAGAGCGACTCCATGCCGAACGTGCGTGCCTCGTCGGGGACGATGGGTACCCAGCGGCGGCCGGTCTCCTTGTCCCGCATCAGGTCCTTCACCAGCCGGACCAGCGCCATGGTGGTGGCGATCTCCTGACCGCCGGAGCCCTTGGCCAGCGACTCGAAGGCCTTCGCCGGCGGCTCGGGCAGCGCCACGGGATGCACGGTACGGGCCGGGGCGGGGCCGCCGAGGGCTGCGCGGCGCTCCTGGAGGTAGCGCACCTCGGGCGAGTTCGGGCCCGGGTGGATGTAGGGCACCAGGTCGGTGTCGAGGGTGCTGTCCGGGATCGGCAGCTCCAGCAGGTCCCGCATCGCGCGGAACTGCTCGCCGGAGAGCTTCTTCATCTGGTGGTTGGCGTTGCGCGACTCGAAGCCGGGGCCGAGCGTCCAGCCCTTGACCGTCTGGGCGAGGATCACGGTGGGCGCGCCCTTGTGCTCGACCGCGGCACGGTAGGCCGCGTACACCTTGCGCGGCTCGTGGCCGCCGCGGGAGGTGTGGAAGCACTCGGCGATCTTCGCGTCGGTCAGCAGGCGGGCCATCTCGACGAGTGCCGGGTCGGCGCCGAAGAAGTGCTCGCGGATGTACGCGGCGTCGCGGGTGGCGTACGTCTGGAACTGGCCGTCCGGGACCTCGCGCAGCCGCCGCACCAGGGCGCCGGTGGTGTCCAGGGCGAACAGGTCGTCCCAGGCGGAGCCCCACAGCGACTTGACGACGTTCCAGCCGGCCGCGCGGAACTGGGCCTCCAGCTCCTGCACGATCTTGAAGTTGGCGCGCACCGGGCCGTCGAGCCGCTGGAGGTTGCAGTTGATGACGAACGTGAGGTTGTCCAGCCCCTCGCGGCCGGCGAGCGCCAGGGCCGCGGTCGACTCGGGCTCGTCCATCTCGCCGTCGCCGAGGAACGCCCACACGTGCGAGGCGGAGGTGTCCTTGATGCCGCGGTGGTGCAGGTAGCGGTTGAAGCGCGCCTGGTGGATGGCGCTCAGCGGGCCGAGACCCATCGAGACCGTGGGGAACTCCCACAGCCACGGCAGCCGGCGCGGGTGCGGGTACGAGGGCAGGCCGTTGCCGCCCGCTTCCTGCCGGAAGTGGTCCAGGTCGGCCTCGGTGAGCCGGCCGTCCAGGAAGGCGCGGGCGTAGATGCCGGGGGAGGCGTGGCCCTGGATGTAGAGCTGGTCGCCGGAAGCGGGCCGCGAGTCGCCGGACAGCGCGGCGCCCGGCGCCTGCTTGCCGTGGAAGAAGTGGTTGAAGCCGGTCTCGTACAGCCAGGCCGCGGAGGCGAAGGTGGCGATATGGCCGCCCAGTCCCTGCCGGCTGCCGCGGGTCACCATCGCGGCCGCGTTCCACCGGTTCCAGCCGGCGATACGGCGTTCCATCTCCGGGTCGCCCGGCAGTTCCGGCTCATCGGCCGTCGCGATGGTGTTGACGTACGCCGTCTCCAGCGGACTGGGCACGTCGAGCCCCGAGGCCCGGGCGTGGTCCAGCGTGCGGCGCATCAGGTACGCGGCGCGGTGCGGGCCGGCGGCATGACTGACCGCGTCCAGGGAGGCGGCCCATTCGCCGGTCTCCTCGGGGTCGGGGTCGGGCAGGTGAGCGGGTGTGCTCGGCGTGGCGTCGGTCATCGGTGACCGCCTTCCAACTGGTTCGGGGCGGGGCCGCTTCCAGCATAGTTCTGATCGATGATCGATCAAATGGTTGTGGCGCGTGTCACAGAAGTATGCATCCGGAGGAACGCGCCCGATGGTGCCTAGGTGCGTGGCGCACACCCGAGCACGTGTTCCCTCACCAGCTCGCCCACGCGCGGGTCGCCGCGCCGGAAGACCTCCACGACCTGCTGGTGCTCCTCGGCGTACGCCTGCTGCCGGGTTCCGAGCCAGCGGATCGACAACGCCGTCCAGACCTCGATGCCCAGTGACTCCCAGGTGTGCAGCAGCACGCTGTTGCCGGACGCGCGGACCAGCTCCCGGTGGAAGGCGACGGTGTGCCGCACCTGCGCCTGACCGTCCCCGTCCCGGTCGGCGGCGTGCAGCAGGGCGACCTCGGCCTCCAGGAGCGACAGGTCCGTCCGCAGCCGGGGCGCCGCCAGTTCGGCGGCGATCTGCTCCAGGCCGGCCCGCACCGGGTAGATCTCCTCCAGGTCGGCCGCCGTCATGCTGCGCACCCGTACGCCCTTGTTCGGCGCCGACTCGATCAGCCGCATGACCTCCAGCTCGCGCAGCGCCTCGCGCACCGGCGTCTGGCTCACCTCCAGCTCGACCGCGATGCCGCGCTCGACGATCCGCTCGCCCGGCTTCCAGCGCCCGCTGACGATGCCCTCCACGATGTACTCGCGGATCTGCTCACGCAGCGAGTGGACGACGGGGGGCGTCATGCGGACTCCTCGGAGACGACGGCTGATGCCTAGACGATACGGCCGCCGCCCGCCATGCCGCCCCGCCCGCCGTGGGTGCCGGGGCGCGGGCGGCTACGCGGGGGCGTACACGACCGTGACCGGCGCGTGGTCCGACCAGCGCTCGGGATGGGTGGCCGCGCGCTCGACGCGGGCCGAGGCGGCGCGGGCGGCGAGCCCGCGGGTGGCCACGTGCAGGTCGATGCGCCAGCCGCTGTCGTTGTCGAAGGCCCGGCCGCGGTACGACCACCAGCTGTACGGGCCCTCGCCCTCGGGGTGGAGCCGGCGGACGACATCGGTCCAGCCGCCCTCGTCGTACAGCCGCGACAGCCAGGCGCGCTCCTCCGGCAGGAAGCCCGCGTTCTTCTGGTTGGCACGCCAGTTGCGCAGGTCGCGCTCGGTGTGCGCGATGTTCCAGTCGCCGCAGACGAGCGCCTCGCGGCCGCCGGCGGCGCTCTTCTCGCGGAGCGTGGCCAGGTGGGCGAGGAACTCCTCCATGAAGCGTTCCTTCTCCGTCTGCCGCTCCGTGCCGACCTCGCCGGAGGGCAGGTAGAGGCTGGCGACCGTGATCCCGGGCAGATCGATCTCCGTGTAGCGGCCGGACCCGTCGAACTCCTGCGAGCCGAAGCCGATCCGCACCGCCTCGGGCTCCTGGCGCGAGTACACCGAGACCCCGGCCCGCCCCTTGGCCGCCGCGGGGGCGTGCACCACGTGCCAGCCCTGCGGCGCGCGGACCTCCTCCGGCAGCTGGCCGGGCTCCGCGCGCACCTCCTGGAGGCACACCACGTCGGCGGAGGTGGCCTCCAGCCAGGGCAGGAACCCCTTCTTGGCCGCGGCGCGCAGCCCGTTCACATTCACGGTCGTCACGGTGAGCATGACCGGGACGATACCGTCCGGCGGGTCCGCTCCCGCCGGACACGTTCCGTACGCACGTACGATATGCGGGTGCAGATCCGGATGACTGGCTACGACCACCCCGACGCCGTGCTGCTGACCGCGCAGGTCCAGCAGGAGTACGTGGAGCGCTACGGCGGCCCCGACGACACCCCGGTGGACGTCACGCAGTTCGACGCCCCGTACGGCCGCTTCCTGCTCGGTTACCTCGACGACGCGCCCGCCGCGACCGGCGGCTGGCGGGCCCAGGACGCCTCGCCGGAGGGCTTCGCGGACGGCGACGCCGAACTCAAGCGCATGTACGTCGTCCCGCAGGCCCGCGGCAAGGGCCTGGCCCGGCGCATGCTCGCGGAACTGGAGCGCGACGCGGCCGCCGCCGGCCGCACCCGCATGGTGCTGGAGACCGGCACGATGCAGCCCGAGGCGATCGCGCTCTACACCTCGTGCGGCTACACGCCGGTCGCCAAGTTCGGTCACTACAAGGACAGTCCGCTCAGTGTGTGCCTCGGCAAGTCCCTCCTTTCCGTCGGCCCGGCCACTGCCGCGGCGGCGCTGCCCGCGTAATCTGGGGGCATGATCGAGGACAGCGGGACCGCCCGCCTCGCGGCCGGAAAGTACCTCCTGGTCACGACCTACCGCCGGGACGGCCGCACCGTGCCGACCCCGGTGTGGGTGGTGCGCGACGGCGACGCCCTGGGGGCGTGGACGGCCGCCGACTCCGGCAAGGTCAAGCGGATCCGCAACCGCGCGGACGTCCTGATCGGCCCGTGCGATCCGCGCGGTAATCCGACGGGGGATCAGGTGCCCGCCCGCGCCGAGATCGTGGGAGCGCAGGACACCGAGCGCTACCGCTCGCTCGTCGCCCGCAAGTACGGGCTGGCGGGCCGGATCATCCTCTTCGGCAGCCGACTGCGCCGGGGCCGCGAGGGCACGGTGGGCGTGCGGATCACGCTCGCGTGAGCGCCCCGCCGGCCAGGGGAGCCCGGTCCCTCCCGTCCACTCCCTCCGCTTTGCCGGGCCGTCACGGCGTCTGCACGGTCAGCGTCTGCCGCGACTGCTGCTGCGGCACGGAGAAGGTCCCCGGCGTCGACCACGCGGCCCAGTTGGCCGGTCTCGAGGACGCGCTCGACGGGGTGTGCCGGGTGCGGGTCACCGACTGCCTCGACGTGTGCGAGCAGGCCAACGTCGTGGTCGTCCAGCCGTCGCCCCGCGGGCGCGCGGCGGGCGGCCGTCCCGTCTGGCTCGGACTCGTCAACGACCCCGGTGCCGTGGAGGACATCACGTCCTGGGTGCGCGCCGGCGGCCCGGGGCTCGCGGAGCCGCCCGCGGTGCTGGAGCTGTACGCCATCAGGCCGCCGAACGGCCAGGGCGGCGGATGAAACGCCGGCCTCGCGGCGAACGGAAGGGCCGCACGGGCGTCGCTGCCCGTACGGCCCGGAACCAGATCTGACGAAGAGTCAGTCGATGCTGCGCAGGATGTGCAGCTCGTTCAGATCGTCCTCGTACCCGGCGAGACGGATCGGCGCGGACCTGGCCCAGACATCCAGATTGCGCACCTCCCGCTGCGGGTTGGGCTGATCGTCAGGCTCCTTGGGGAGCTGGTTCCGCTTTGACTTCTCGGGTGTCACCGCGCACTCCTTCGTGTCGGGTGAGCCGGACGCCGGGCCCGGCCGCTGCCGGACGCCTACGCCCGGTCGGGCTGATGGGCTGAGCGGACGCGGTGGCGCCGGTTGCGGAACCGGGCGGGGGCCGCGGTGGGCGGGCTCCTCCCGGGGCGGAGGCCGTGGGTGGGTGGTGCTCGCCCAGGGGCCGTTCCGTCGAACCCCAGCGTAAGCCCGCCCGGAGGGCGCCACCATCCAATTGGCCGCGACGCGCCCGGGGCGCGGGTCGCGGCCCGGTGTCAGCCCGTGCGCCGGGAGGCCCCGCCGCGCGCGCAGGCAAGGGTCGCCCACACCGCGCGGCCTGTACCGCGAGTGGGCGGTTTGACACCCCAGCCTTCGGCCAAATGGGCGACGAGGGCGAGTCCGCGGCCGTTCTCGTCGGCGTCCGCGGCCCGGCGGCTCAGCGGGCCGGCGTCACCGCGCCCCTCGTCGACGATCTCCACGTGCAGCAGTCCGCCCGCGGTCCACAGCGCACAGGCGACATGCTCGCTCCCGCTGTGCAGCACGGCGTTGGTGAACAGTTCCGTGACGACGAGCCCCGCGTCGTCCCCGAGTGCCTCCAGGCCCCAGTGGCCCAGCGTCGACCGCACTTGGCGGCGGGCGATCCCGACCGACGAGGCGTGCGCCGGAAGGCGAAGCCGGAAGGTGTCCCGGGCGCTGAGGGCATGAAGCACACCGATAACTATGGCCAGAGCGTGCACAGAAGGCAAGGGCCATTCTGCAAATTGCATAATCGCCAATACAGGGTGTCGGTTCCATTCCTGACATGGCACACTGCTGCCATGGGAGAGAGGGATCGTGGCTGAGGCCAGGGCCGGCGGAGCGCCGACCGTCCTGCGCGTCATCCTCGGCAAGCGCCTCCACCACCTGCGGGAGAAGGCCGGGCTCTCGTACGAGCAGGCCGCGCGGGCCCTCGACGTCACGCACGCCACCGTCCGCCGCATGGAGAAGGCCGAGGTCGGCCTCCGTATCCCGTACGTCGAGAAACTGCTCGGCCTCTACGGCGTGCCGCAGGCCGAGGCCGACGCCTTCACCGACCTCGCCCGGGAGGGCAACCGGCCCGGCTGGTGGCACCGCTACCGCGATGTCCTGCCCACCTGGTTCAGCGCGTTCGTCAGTCTCGAGGCCGAAGCCGGCACGATCCGCGCCTACGAGCCGCACTACGTCCCCGGCCTGCTGCAGACCGAGGAGTACGCCCGCGCCGTGCTCCGGGCCGGCAGCCCGCACGCGTCGGCCGCCGAGACCGAACGCGCCGTCGCCCTGCGGCTGGAGCGCCAGGCGCTGCTGTGCCGGCCCGGAGCGCCGCTGCTGTGGGTGGTGATGGACGAGACCGTGCTGCGGCGTCCCATCGGCGGCGCGGACGTCATGCGCGCCCAGCTCGAACGACTTGTGGCGGCGTGTGAACTCCCTTACGTGCGGCTGCAGATCATGCCCTTCACCGCCGGCCCGCACCCCGCGATGTACGGGCCCTTCCACATCTTCCGGTTCCAGATCCAGGAACTGCCGGACGTCGTCTTCACCGAGAGCCTGGTCGGCGCCGCCTACCTGGACGACCGGGACGACGTGTCGCTCTTCCTCGAGGCCCTGGACCGGATGTGCGCGCAAGCCTCGCCCGCACACAGCACCGCAGCCATCCTCGATGGCATCCGCAAGGAGATCTGACACACATGGACGACCGCATATACAACGGCATGCGTGCCCAGGACCTCGGAACCGAGGGCTGGCACAAGCCGTGGAGCGGCGGCAACGGGGGAAGTTGCGTGGAAGCCATGAAACTGGCGGACGGCAGAGTCGCGCTGCGGCAGTCCACCGACCCCGACGGGCCGGCGCTCATCTACACGGACCTCGAGATCAAGATGTTCATCCAGGGCGCGAAGGACGGACAGGCGGACTTCCTGCTGTCCTGAGGCCTCCCGGATGACTACTTCGAGTGAAAACGGCCCGCGCGGGCAACCGCGGCGACCAACGGGCTGTCTCCGGCGGTGATCCGCCGGACGGACGGGACAAGGGGAGTATCACCATGGCCGAGGACTTCGGACCGCTGTACGAACCCGGCGTCGCCTATGTGCGCATCGCCGCGGCCGACGCGGCGACCGCCCACCGCGTCGCCGATCTCATCGCCTCCCGCTACCCCGGCACTCGCCCGCCGAGCGTGACCACCAACGCCGACGGGCTGGTGGAGTTCGCCCTGTTCACCCACACGCTGGAGTCGAGCCCCACCCACCCGTACGACAACTGAACCGCGGGAGCCGCGGCGGCCTCAGTGCCCCGCGGCGTAGCGCCAGAAGTCGCGCATCAGCGCGGGCGGGGTGGGCCCGGCCAGCTCCCGCTGGGTGAGGAGCACGGTGACCGCGCCGGTCGACGGCACGATGTGCGCCGCCGTGCCGGTGCCGCCGACCCAGCCGTAGCGGCCCGGCACGTTCCACGGGTCGACGGCCGCGACGTCCACCGATCCGCCGAACCCCCAGCTCTGGCCCCCCAGGAACAGCGGGCTCGCCTCCCGCTGGGCGGGTGTCAGGCGGTCGGTCGTCATCAGCCGCACCGACTCCGGCGACAGCACCCGCCGGCTGCCCGTGCTGCCGCCGCCGAGCAGCATGCGGGCGAAGGCGTGCAGGTCGTCGGCGGTCGACACCAGTCCTCCTGCGCCCGAGGGGAACGCGGGCACGGTGCTCCACTGCCCGTCCGGCGCGTCGACGAGCTGCAGCCCGCCCGGGTGGTCGGCCCGGTAGTAGCCGGTGAACCGGCCGAGGTCGCCCGGGGGCACCGCGAAGCCGGTGTCCGCCATGCCGAGCGGCTCGAAGATCCGCTCCGCCAGGAACTCCGGCAGCGACCGCCCCGAGACCCGGGCGATCAGCACGCCCTGGATGTCGGACGTGGTGTTGTACAGCCAGGCCTCGCCCGGCTGCCGCAACAGCGGGATGCGCGACAGCGCGGCCATCCACGCGTCCGGCTCCGCGACGTGCTGGGGCATCGGCGGCCCCTGCTTCAGCTCGGCGAACAGCGGAGCCACCGCGGGGAGCGAGAAGTCGGAGGGGAAGCCGTATCCGGCCCGGGCGTCCAGCAGATCGGCCACGGTGATCGCGCGTGCGGCCGGGACCACGTCGTCCACCGGGCTGTTCGGGGTCCGGACGACCACGGGCGACGCCAGTTCCGGCAGCCACTTCGCCACCGGGTCGTCGAGTGCGAGCCGCCCGTCGTCGAGCAGCGTCATGACGGCCGCGGCCGTGACCGGCTTGGAGACGGAGGCGATGCGGAAGACGGAGTCCCGGGCCATCGGGGCCGGCGCCGTGTCGGCGATGCCGGCGATCCCGGCCGAGCCGACGGCCGCCACCTCGGTCCGGTCGCCGCGGGCCACCAGGCCCACCGCCCCCGGAACGGTTCCGTCGGCGACGTACGCGTTGAGGATGTCGTGCAGATCGGTCATCGGTCCACCTTCGCGAAAGTACGGTCGGCAAGGGAGACCGCCCAGGGACGGAGAACTCATCGGTGGCGGGCCCGCCGGTTGCCCGGACGCGCGGCACGCCCGCAACGGCCGCTATTCCCCGGCCTGTTGACCGCCCGGAGGGCGGGTCCCCCCGGTGGACGACGCGGTGCCTCGCACGGCTCACTGCCGCCCCCGTGGTCGGCGTGGTCGGGCTGTCGGGTGATCCGGACAACGCGGCGCGGGTGGACCTCCCGGCGGTAGCCGGGGGAGGGACTTCCTTACGCCCCTGGGCCGGCTCCCGCGGGCCTGTCGACCGCCCGCCAGGGCGTGTTGCGCGAGGAGCGCGGGCCGCCCGGAGGGCGGGTCCCCCCGGTGGACGACGCGGTGCCTCGCACGGCTCACAGCCGCCCCCGTGGTCGGCGTGTGCGGGCTGCCCGGACGATCCGACAATGCGGCGCGGGTGCACCTCCCGGCGGTAGCCGGAGAGGGACTTTCGCAACGCGCCTAGGCCGGCGGCGCGCCCGCGCCCGAGGGCCGCCGGTCCGCACCGAGGCCGGCCAGCCGGGCCAGCCGGCGGTGGGAGTCCAGCAGGGCGTCCCGGTCGTACCCGGCCGTGCTGACCAGGACCTCGTCCGCGCCGGTGCGGGCGACCAGCCCTGCCAGCGCCGCTCCGGCCCCGGCCTCCGTGCCGTGGATGCCGCCCGCCAGCGACTCCTCGAAGTGGTCGCGTTCGCGCGCGGTCATGGGGCCCGCGAGGATCGCCTCCGGCGGCCCCAGCGGCGGGAACTCCCCGTGGCTGCGCGCGTACGCGGCCGACCATGCCTCGGAGACCAGCAGCCGGCGTGCCGCCTCGGTGGTCGCCGCGACCGCGACCGGCGTGGAGACCACCACGTAGGGCCGGGCCGCCCACTCCGAGGGCCGGAAATCGGCGCGGTACCGGTCGATCGCCGCGCGCATCCGCCCTTCGTCACGGCCCGCGATCACCAGCGGCAGCCCGAAGGCCGCGGCCTGCGCCGCCCCCGAGCCGGTGGCCAGGACGAACACCGGTACGCGCAGGCCCTCCGGCGGACGGGCGTGCACGGCGGTGCCCCCGCCCGGGCTGCCGGTGAAGTAGCCCAGCAGCTCGGTCAGCAGCCCCGCGAAGTCGTCCGCCGCGCTCGCGTCCCGGCCCAGCGCCTTCCGCACCCCGTCGGTGAAGCCCACCGAGCGGCCCAGCCCCATGTCGATCCGCCCGGGGAACAGCGACTCCAGCACCCCGAACTGCTCCGCGACCACCAGGGGCCGGTGATTGGGCAGCATCACCCCGCCCGTGCCCACCCTGATCCGGGACGTCGCCCCCGCGATCGCCGCGGCCAGCACGGACGGCGCCGAGCCCGCCACTCCCGGCACCCCGTGGTGCTCGGACACCCAGAAGCGGTGGTAGCCCAGTTCCTCGGCCCGCCGCGCCAGCCACACGGTGTCGCGGCACCCCGTGGTGCTCGGACACCCAGAAGCGGTGGTAGCCCAGTTCCTCGGCCCGCCGCGCCAGCCACACGGTGTCGCGCAACGCCTGCGCGGGCTCCTGCCCTTCGCGCACCGGGGACCGGTCGAGGAGCGAGAGCCGGAAGGACGGCGGAAGCACGGGCGGCGGTGGCGATGTCACCCTGGCTTCAACGCCCCCCGCGGCCCCGGATTCCCGCGCTCGGAGATCGTCATCGGCCACGCGAGGGCGGCGTTCGCGGGGTAGCCTCGGGGAAGACCAGCGGGGACGGCCGGAGGCTGCGATGACGGAAGCCGCGCGCGCGACGGGGCGGGCCGGTGGGCTGACGCTCGGAGAGCCGGCGGGACGGTGGGTGCTGGTCGCCGTCGTCCTCGGATCGGGCATGACCTTCCTCGACGGCACCGTCGTCAACGTCGCGCTCCCCACCATCGGCCGCGACCTCGGCGCCTCCCTGGCGGGGCTCCAGTGGACCGTCAACGCCTACACCCTCACCCTGGCCGCGCTCATCCTGCTCGGCGGCTCCCTCGGGGACCGCTTCGGGCGGCGCAAGATCTTCCTGATCGGCACGGTGTGGTTCGCGCTGGCCTCCCTGATGTGCGGCCTGGCGCCCGACATCCACGTGCTGATCGCCGCCCGCGCCCTCCAGGGAGTCGGCGGCGCGCTGCTGACGCCGGGATCGCTCGCGCTGATCCAGTCGTCCTTCGCCTCCGAGGACCGGGCCCGCGCGATCGGCGTGTGGTCGGGCCTCGGCGGCATCGCCGGGGCGCTCGGGCCGCTGCTGGGCGGCTGGCTGGTGGACTCCGTCAGCTGGCGCTGGGTCTTCTTCATCAACCTGCCGCTCGCCGCACTCGTGCTCGCGGTGTCGTCGCGGCATGTCCCGGAGAGCCGGGACGAGTCCGCCACCGGCGACTTCGACGTGGCGGGAGCCGTGCTCGGCGCGGTGGGGCTCGCCGGCATCACGTACGCGCTGATCGGCGCGGGCGGGCACCGGGCCGACCTGACAGCCGTCGGGATCTCCGGCTTCCTGGGTCTGGCGGCGCTGGCCGGCTTCGTGTGGACGGAACGGCGCAGCAGCCATCCCATGCTGCCGCCCGGCCTCTTCGCCAACCGCCAGTTCACCGCCGCGAACCTGGTGACCTTCGCCGTCTACGCCGCGCTCGGCGGCGTCTTCTTCTTCCTGGTGCTGGAGCTGCAGACCGAGGCCAGGTTCTCCCCGCTGGCGTCCGGGTCGGCGCTGCTGCCGATCACGATCATCATGCTCGCGCTGTCCGAACGCTCCGGGCGGCTGGCCGAGCGGATCGGCCCGCGCATCCCCATGACGGTCGGCCCCGCGGTCTCCGCCGTGGGACTGCTGCTGATGCTGCGCATTGGCGCCCACGCCTCGTACGTGGCGGACGTCCTCCCGGCGGTGTGCGTCTTCGGGCTCGGCCTCGCCTGCACGGTGGCCCCGCTGACCGCGACCGTCCTCGGGGCGGCCGACGTGCGGCACGCGGGCACCGCCTCCGGCGTGAACAACGCGGTCGCCCGGGCGGCCGGCCTGCTGTCCGTGGCCGCCCTGCCGCTGGTGGTGGGGCTGTCCGGTGACGACTACGAGAACCCGGCCGCCTTCGGGCACGGTTTCCGCCTCGCCGTCATGGTCTGCGCCGGGCTGCTCGTGGTGGGATCGGTGCTGGCATGGACCTTCATCCGTTCCGACGTGCTGAAGGAGAGCCCGCAGGAGCCGGACTCGGCCGCGAAGGAGCTGCCGCCCCTCCACCACCACTGCGCGATCGTGGCCCCGCCGCTCCAGTGCAACGCGGAGAGCCCGTACCCGGAGGCCTGCGGGCCCGCAGCGCCGGGCCCGTCGTCGCCGTCCACCCCGGGGAAATCCTGAAGGGACGCACGCCGTACGGTCCGGTCACCCTGCGCGGCCGGTCCGTAGCTCGCGGCGGGGGGCACGATGCGCGTCCGACGGGGGCGGCCGGGGGGAGAGAGCTTCGTAGCGCCCGCCGTTGCGCCCGGGGGCGTCCGGCCGTGCGCCCGGCGTCACGCACCGGTTCCCGAAGAAATCAGTACTCCTCGGTGCCCCGCACCAGGTGCATCGCGGCCTCCTCGGCGGAGGCGGCGGCCCCGTCGACACCGATGTCGTAGGCGACCATGCCATCGGTCTCGTAGTGCGCGCCCTCGTCGGGGGCGACCAGCCGGCCGGCGCGCGGCCCGCCGACCTCGTCGTCGATCAGCTCACCGTCGGTGTCCGAGGCGTCACCGATGCCGTCACCGGTGGGGACGGCCAGCTCCGGAAGTTCCTCGGCCAGTCGCTCGTCCAGCGTCTCCCCCCGCAGGCGGCCCTCCGCGGTGGTGGCCGCCTTGTTCACCGCCCAGGGCCGCTCCGGCGGTGAGTAGCCCTCGTCGAGCACCTGGTCGACGCCGTGGTAGTCCAGCGTGTCCTCGGGCTCCAGCAACCCGGCGTCGTCCTGCACCTCGGACCCGTCCGGCTGGTAGACCTCATCACCCATGTCGTTGTCGCTCATGTCCGTCTCCTCGCTCACGCGCCGCCACCACCGACGTCGGCGCGCCGCCTCGCGGGCCGCGTGCCCCCCCTGCCTCCCAGACTCTTCCGTTCGGACGCCGGACGCCACCCGAAGGCGGGAAAAAGCCCGGTCGCCGCGGTGTTCCCCGGACATTCACCCGGCGGACCCGTGCCCGCCGCCACGAACCCCTGGTCCCCCGCGCCGTCCGGCGGCACCCTTGCCTGCGATCACACGCACCTGACGTCGAGTCGACAAGGATCGGTGGGATGACGGGTATCAGTCGCCGGAAGTTCGTGGCACTGTCCGCGGGGGCAGCCGCGGGGGCCGCTGTCACGCAGACGGGCGGGGCGGCCGCGGCGCCGCAACAGCAGGCGGCAGCCGCCGTCGGGACCATCGCCGATGTACGGCACGTGGTCGTGCTGATGCAGGAGAACCGCAGTTTCGACCACTACTTCGGGACGCTCAAGGGCGTGCGCGGCTTCGGCGACCGGGCCACGATCACCCTGTCCGGGGGCCAGCCGGTCTTCAACCAGCCGAACGGCACCGGACGCCAGTACCCCTGGCGGCTCAGTGCCACACCGGCCGCCGGGGGCGCCGACCCCGAGACGCTCGCCCAGTGCAACGGCGACCTGCCGCACAGCTGGTCCTCCCAGCACGCCGCGTGGAACAAGGGCGCCCTGGACTCCTGGGTCTCCGGTGTCGGCAATGTGCGCTCCCTGGGCCACCTCAACCGGGCCGACATCCCCTTCCACTACGCCCTCGCGGACGCCTACACCATCTGCGACGCCTACTACTCCTCCACGCTGAGCGCGACCGGGCCCAACCGGACGTACCTGTGGAGCGGGAAGGTGGACTCCTCCAGCCACGACGGCGGCGACGAGTCGGGCCTGACCTGGCAGACGTACGCCGAGGCCCTGCAGAACGCCGGGGTGAGCTGGCGGGTCTACCAGAACGCCGACGACAACTACGGCGACAACGGACTGGCGTACTTCAAGCAGTTCACCCAGGCCGCCGCCGGCACCCCGCTGCACGACCGCGGCATGGCCTCCGTCCCGCGGGTGACCGGATCGACCCCGGACGACATCGTGGCCGCCATCAAGGCCGACGTGCTGGCCGGCACGCTGCCCCAGGTCTCCTGGATCGTCCCCAACCAGGCCTTCTCCGAGCACCCCTACGCCCCGCCCGGAGACGGCGCCCACTTCGTGCACCAGGTGCTCCAGGCCCTGAGCGCGAACCCGGCGGTCCTCGACTCGACCGTGCTCTTCCTCAACTACGACGAGAACGACGGCTACTTCGACCACGTCCCGCCGCCGTCTCCGCCGGCCGGCACGGCCGGGGAGTTCCTGAGCGGCACGCCGTACGGACTGGGCTTCCGCGTCCCGATGATCGTCGTCTCGCCCTGGACGCGCGGCGGCTGGGTGTCCTCCGAGGTGTACGACCACACCTCCGTGATCCGCTTCATGGAACGCTGGACCGCCGCCCTGGGCACGCCCGCCACCAGCCCCAACATCAGCGACTGGCGCCGCAAGGTCACCGGCGACCTGACCCGCTGCTTCGACTTCACCGCGCCCGTGGGCGGCCTTCCCGCCCTGCCCGCGACATCCGTCATCGGCATCAACACCTGCGCGCCGCTGCCCAACCCCAAGCCCACCGACAACGCGCTGCCCGTCCAGGAGGCGGGCACCCGGCCGGCCCGCGCCCTGCCCTACCAGCCGAACGGGTACCTGGACCGGCTCGAGTTCGGCAGCGGAGGCACGATCCTCGCCTGGATCGCCATGAGCAACCAGGGCCCCCAGGCCACCGGCGCCGCGCACTTCTCCCTCCACCCCAACGCCTACCGCAGCCGCGTGCCCTGGCAGTACACGATCGACGCGGGCGGGACCGGCAGCGACTACTTCAACATCGGCTCCGGCTACGGCGACGGCAAGTACGACCTGACGCTCGTCGGCCCCAACCGCTTCCTGCGCCGCTTCACCGGCGACGCCAAGGCCGCGGGCAAGGCCTGCGAGGTCGTCCCCTCGTACGCGGCCGCCCCCGACACGGGCAAGCAGGCGGTCCGGTTCCGCATGACCAACACCTCGGCCGCCGCCGTCACCTTCACCATCAGGGCGAACCAGTACCGCACCGACGGCCCCTGGACCTACACCGTTCCCGCCGGCGGCAGCACCGACGACTTCTTCAACGCCGTCGCGTACTCCTCCGGCTGGTACGACTTCACGGTCACGATCGGCTCCGACGCGTCCTGGTCGCGCCGCTTCACCGGTCACCTGGAGACCGGCGCCGCGAGCGTCACCGGCTGACCCGCTCTCAGGCCTCCTCGTGGATGCCGATCACCTTGCGCAGCGTGTCGCGCGCGGCGTGCGAGCTGCCGCCCTGCTCCAGCAGGGCGGCGGCGATCGCGTCCAGTTTGGTCTGGAGGGCGTGCTCCGCGCGGCGCTCGGAGTTCTTCAGGAGCGCCAGAAGGAGCAAGGTGACGGCCGTCATCAGGTCCGCGGTGAACAACTGCCAGTTCAGCGGCAGCCCGAGGACGTGTACGACGACGAAGGCGGCCACCATGACGACACACACCGTGTAGAAGGCGGGGGAGGCGGTGAAGTTCGAGGCTCCCTCGGACAGCCGCTCGAAACGGCCGCCGCGGCCGCGTTCGTCGGTGCGTTCCACCGGGTGCTGGAAGGTCATGGCGTTCTCCTCGGGCGGCGTCGGTTGCGGCACGGCCGTGTCCTGCCGTCCTTCCCCTGCTGCCCCGGACGGCCGGGCGCATCCCTGCCGGCGGCCGCGGCCGGGAGCGGGACGCCCGCACCCGGCCGCGGTCGCGAACGGTCAGCAGATCCGGGGCAGTTGTTCACCCAGCGGCAGGTCGACCACCCTCGTCCCGCCGAGCCCGGTGCGCGCGACGACCATGCCGGCGTGGTCCTCGACGCACTCGCCGATCACGGCCGCGCGCGCCCCCAGCGGGTGCGCGCGCAGGGCTGCCAGCACCCCGTCCGCGTGGGCCCGGGGGACGAAGGCGACGAGTTTGCCCTCGTTGGCCGCGTACATCGGGTCCAGACCGAGTACCGCGCACGCGTTGGCGACGGCGGAGGGCACGGGCACCGCGCGCTCGTCGATGACGACGCCGGTCCCCGAGGCGGCGGCGATCTCGTTGAGCGCCGCGGCGAGCCCGCCCCGGGTGGGGTCGCGCAGCACGTGGAGATCGGTCGTCACCGCGAGCATCGCCTCGACGAGGCCGTTCAGCGGGGCGCAGTCGCTCTCGATCTCGACGCCGAACTCCAGCCCCTCGCGCACGCTCATGACGGCGACGCCGTGCGCCCCGATCTCCCCGCTGACGATGACGACGTCACCCGGCACCGCGCGTTGCGGCCGGATGTCGACGCCCTCGGGTACCAGCCCGATGCCGGCGGTGTTGATGTAGATCCCGTCGCCGTGCCCGGACTCGACGACCTTGGTGTCCCCGGTGACGATCTCGACCCCGGCGGCACGGGCGGCCGCACCGATCGCCTCGGCGACCCGGGCGACCAGGGGCATCTCCACGCCCTCCTCCAGGATGAACCCGCAGGACAGGAAGGCCGGCCGGGCGCCGCTCATCGCGAGGTCGTTGACCGTGCCGTTGACGGCCAGGTCGCCGATGCTGCCGCCGGGGAAGAACAGCGGCCGCACCACGTAGGAGTCCGTGGAGAACGCCAGCCGCGCGCCGCCGAGCGGGACCACCGCGGAGTCGGCGAGCTGGGCCAGCACGGTACCGCCGAAGGCCGGGGCGAAGACGTGCCGGACGAGTTCGGCGGAGAGCGCCCCGCCGCCGCCGTGCCCCATCACCACCCGGGGCTGGTCGCGCAGCGGCGCGGGGCAGGTCCAGCCGGAGAAGTCCGGCGTGGCAAGGGTGTCAGCGATCTCAGCCAACGGGGCTCGCCTCCAGGGGTGCGCTGGTGCCGCCGAGCCGGCGGTAGAGGTAGTAGGCGGCGCAGGCCCCCTCGCTGGAGACCATCGTCGCGCCCAGCGGGTTGCGGGGGGTGCAGGCGGTGCCGAACGCCTCGCACTCGTGCGGCTTGATCAGGCCCTGCAGGACCTCGCCGCTGCGGCAGGCGGCCGGCTCCCGGGTGGTGATGCCGGTGACCTCGAAGCGGTGTTCCGCGTCGAACTCCCGGTACCGCGGGGAGAGCCGCCAGCCGCTGTCCGGGATGACGCCGATACCGCGCCACGCGCGATCGGTGACCTCGAAGACGTCCGCGAGCATCGCCTTGGCCGCCGCGTTGCCCTCGGGCCGGACGGCCCGCGGGTAGGCGTTCTCGACGGAGTGCTCGCCGCGCTCCAGCTGGCGCACGGTGCGGCGCACCCCCTCCAGGATGTCCAGCGGTTCGAAACCGGTGACGACGATCGGCACGCCGAAGCCGTCCGCCAGCTCCGGGTACTCCTCCGTCCCCATCACGCTGCACACGTGCCCGGCGGCCAGGAACGCCTGCACCCGCACCTGGGGCGACCGCATGATCGCCTCGATCGCGGGGGGCACCCGGACGTGCGAGACCAGCAGGCTGAAGTTGCGGATGCCGAGCCTGCGGGCCTGATGGACCGTCATGGCGTTGGGAGGGGCGGTGGTCTCGAAGCCGATGCCGAAGAACACCACCTGGCGGTCCGGGTTCTCCCGCGCGACGCGCAGCGCGTCGAGCGGGGAGTAGACCACGCGCACGTCGCCGCCCTCGCTGCGCACCCGGAACAGGTCGCGGCCGGTGCCGGGCACGCGCAGCATGTCGCCGAACGAACAGAAGATCACGTCGGGCCGGGAGGCGATCTCCAGGGCCTTGTCGATGACCTCCAGCGGCGTCACGCACACCGGGCAGCCGGGCCCGTGGATGAGCTCGACCTCCGGGGGTAGCAACTGGTCGATGCCGTGCCGGATGATGGTGTGGGTCTGGCCGCCGCACACCTCCATCAGCGCCCAGGGGCGGGTCACGGTCGCACGGATGTCGTCCAGCAGCCGCTTGGCCAGTCCGGGGTCCTGGAACTCCTCGATGTACTTCACCGGTCCGCCTCCGCCGAAGCGGTGCCGGCCGGGGTGGTGCCCGCCTCGGACGCCGCCTGCTGCCAGGGGTCGCCGAACTCCTCCTCCAGCAGCCCCAGGTTCCCGAAGAGGGCGAGCGTCTGCCGCGCCGACTCCTCGTCCAGGCGCTGAAGCGCGAAGCCGACGTGGACGATGGCGTACTCGCCGACCTCCAGATCGGGCAGGTACTCCAGGCACACTTCCTTGATCACGCCGCCGAAGTCGACGGTCGCCATCCTGGTCCCGTCACGTTCCTCGATCTCCAGCACCTTGCCGGGTACCGCCAGGCACATCAGCTGTCTCCTCGCTCTGGGTGGGGGGTCCGGGGGCCGTCGCCGCGAGCCGCGGCGACGAGTTGGCCGAGCGCCAGGCCGCCGTCGTTCGGCGGCACCAGGCGGTGGAGCAGTACCTCGAAGCCGTCCGCGCGCAGCGCGCCCGCGCAGGCCGTGGACAGCAGCGCGTTGGCGAAGACGCCGCCGCTCAGCGCGACCGTCCCGATGCCGTCGCGGTCCCGTACGGCGGCGCACACCCGGTGTACGAGGTCCGCCACCGCCCGGTGGAAACGGCCCGCGACGACGCCCGCCGGAACGCCGCGGCGCAGGTCCGCGACGACGGCCGCGAGTACCGGGCCCGGTTCGCAGGCGGTGGCGCCGTCCACGCCGCCGCCGTCACGCAGCGCGAACGCGTAACCCTCCCGGGGCAATTCGCCCGCGGCAACGGCGGCGGCCTCGAGTTCCACGGCGGCCTGCGCCTCGTACCCTGCCTCCTGGCACACCCCGGCCAGTGCGGAGACGGCGTCGAAGAGCCGGCCCATGCTCGAGGTGGGAACGCAGAGCAGATCACGCTCCAACTGTGTCGCCAGCAGCTGGAGTTCGTCCTGCGGGCAGGCCGCCACGCACGGCAGGTCGGCCGCCCAGGGCAGTCCCGCCGCCCGCAGATGCGCCAGAGCCATCCGGTAGGGCCGGCGCACCGCGGCGTCCCCGCCCGGCAGCGGCACGTAGGCGAGGTGGGCCGCGCGCCGGAAGCCGTCGTAGTCGGCGAGCAGGAACTCCCCGCCCCAGACGGCGCCGTCGTCGCCGTGACCGGTGCCGTCGAAGGCGACGCCGAGCACCGGCGCCGTCCCGTCCAGCCCGGCCTCGGCCATCGCCGCGGCGACGTGCGCGTGGTGGTGCTGCACCTGCCGCAGCGGACGCTCCCCGGCCGCGCGCCGCGCCCAGCCCACCGACCGGTAGCCCGGGTGCCGGTCGGCGGCCAGCAGCACCGGCCGCACCCCGGTGATGTCCTCCAACTGCCGCTCCGCGGCGCCGAAGGCGGTCAGCGTCGCCAGGTCGTCCATGTCCCCGACGTGCGCCGACATCCAGGCGTGCCGTCCCTCGCCCACGCAGAAGGTGTTCTTCAGGTCGCCGCCGACGGCGAGTGCCGGGACCACGGACACCGGCAGCGGCACGGGGAAGGGCGCGTAACCCCGTGAGCGCCGCACGGGCAGTTCACCGCCGTCGCAGATCCGCACCACCGAGTCGTCGCAGGGCACATGGATCGGCCGGTCGTGCGTCAGCCACGCGTCGGCGAGCCCCGCCAGCCGCCGCAGCGCCTCCTCGTCGTCGGTGACGATGGGTTCGCCGCCCAGATTTCCGCTGGTCATCACCAGCAGCCGGGGGCCGGGCGGGTCCCCGGGCAGCCCCAGCAGCAGATGGTGCACCGGGGTGTACGGCAGCAGGACACCGAGGTCGGCGACCCGCGGCGCGACGGCCGGCGCCACACCCTCCGCATCGGGCCGGCGTCGCAGCAGCACGATGGGCCGCCGTGTCCCGGCCAGCAACTCCCGCTCCGCGGCGTCCGCATGGGCCAGCCGCGCCACGTCCGCGAGGTCCCCGGCCATCAGGGCGAACGGCTTGTCGCCCCGGTTCTTGCGCGTCCGCAGCAGCCGTACGCTCGTCTCGTTCCCCGCGTCGCACGCCAGGTGGTAGCCGCCGAGCCCCTTCACGGCGACGATCGCGCCGTCCGCGAGCAGCCGCCGCGCGCCCCCGAGCGGATCGGGTGCCGCCGCCTCCACGGTGCCGCGCCCGCGCCGCACCAGCAGCCGCAGCCGCGGCCCGCAGTCGTGGCAGGAGACCGGCTGGGCGTGGAAGCGCCGGTCGCCGGGGTCCTCGTACTCGGTCCGGCAGGCACCGCACATCGGGAACCCGGCCATCGTCGTGCCGGCCCGGTCGTAGGGCAGTGCGGTGACGATCGTGAAGCGCGGGCCGCAGTGCGTGCACGTGATGAACGGGTGGCGGAAGCGGCGGTCGCCCCGGTCGCGCAGCTCCGCCAGACAGGCCCCGCAGGTCGCGGTGTCGGGGGAGACCAGCGTCCGCGCGGCGCCCTCGCCCGCCCGCGAGGCGGCGATGGAGAAGCCCGAGCCGCCGGCGAGCGGCACCGCGGCGTGCGAGACGGACTCGACGACCGCCAGCGGCGGGGCGTCGGTGCCGACGCGGACGCAGAAGGCCGCGACGGCCGCGGGCGCGCCCTCGACCTCCGCGACCACGCCCTCACCGGTGTTGCCGACGTGCCCCGACAGACCGAGCTCCCGGGCCAGTCCGAAGACGAACGGCCGGAAGCCGACCCCCTGCACCACGCCCCGCACCAGCACCCTGCGTCGCTGCGCGGCCGAGTCGGCCGCAGGGGCCCGCCGGCCGGCCATCAGTGCGCGTGACCGACGGCCGTACGCGTCATCACGGGCCGGTGGACCGCGGCCCCGGCACGCACCGCGAGCGCCCGCTCCAGCAGCACGCCCACGCCCTCGCCGCCGCGTACCGACGTGCGGACCACCTCGACACCCGGGTTCACCTGGGCGACGTTGGCGAGGAACGCCTTCTCGTCGAAGTCGACGGCCGCCGCGATGTCGTACTTGGTGATCACGACCAGCTGTGCCAGTCCGAAGGCGCTGGGGTACTTCAGCGGCTTGTCCTCGCCCTCGGTGACCGAGGCGAGGACCACGCGCAGCGACTCGCCGAGATCGTAGGAAGCAGGGCACACCAGGTTGCCGACGTTCTCCACGAACAGCAGGTGGGTGTCCTCGGGCAGCCACGCCTCGATGTGCGAGCGCACCATCCCGGACTCCAGGTGGCACAGCCCGTCGGTCAGCACCTGCCGCACCGGGGCGCCCGAACGGCCCAGGCGCACCGCGTCGTTCTCGGTGGCCAGGTCGGCGGTGAGCGCGGCGACCGGCACGCCGCGCAGGCGGGCCAGGCCGAGTTCGGCCTCCAGCAGGGCGGTCTTGCCGCTGCCGGGGCTGGACAGGAGGTTCACCATCACGGTCCCGCGCGCGGCCAGGTCCTCGCGCAGGTGCTGAGCGCCGTGGTCGTTCCTGGCGAGCACGGCCTGCTGCAGGTCGGTGACTTTGCACATGACGGTCAGCGCTCCTCGGCGAGTGATGCGGACGGTGGGGCGGGTGTGACGGTGTCGGCCCACCGCACCTCGGTGATGCGCAGTTCCCGGCCGGACAGCAGTTCCGACGCGCCCGCGCCGCAGCGGGGACAGCCCAGCTGCGGCGGCAGCCCGGTCGGCCATGCGTGGTCGCAGGAGCCGCACCGGGCCCGGCCCGGCACGGTCTCGGCCGACAGGGAGGAGCCCTCGAGGACGGTGCCGGAGCAGGCGAGGTCGAAGCAGAAGGACAGGGAGTCGGGGAGCACACCGGCGAGTTCGCCCACCTCCAGCCGGACCTCCCGCACGCCCTGCGGGGCGGCGCCGTCGGCCGCCAGGCGGGCGGCGGCCTGCTCGACCTGCTCCACCACCGCCATCGCGATGGACATCTCGTGCATCGGTCTCTTCTCCGGTGTGGGGTGCCGGCCGGGCCCCCGGCTGCCGCCGGGCGGTACCCCCGGCTCGCGCGGCTCCATTACAGGCCGGTCGTGGCGGGCCCCCGGCCCGCCACGCCGCCGGCCCGGCGGCGGGTACCCGTTCGGCCTCACATGGATCGGATGTGCATGTAGCGCTTCACGTCGGGCAGGACGCGTGACATGGCGAGGACGGCCGCGGCCGCTCCCACCGCGCCGAGGACGATCTTCCACATGGCGGGTGCTCCTTTCTGTGGTTCCGTTGTGTCCGCTGTGTCCGTTGTGTCCGCTGTGTCCGCTGTTTGTGCTGTGCGGTCTGTTCGGCCGTTCCGCTCACTGCGGACGGGCCGCGGGGGCGGTCGCCGCGTGCGGGCTGCCGGTCCTCGCGCACTCCTCGCCGACGACCCGCAGGACGAGGCCCACCGCCTCGTCCACGGCGGCGGCGACGGGTGCGCTCAGCCCGATGCCCTCGTCCAGACATGCCGGTTCGCAGCCCACGACCAGCACGCGCGCGGGCCGGCTGCCCGCGCCCGTGCCGGCGCTGAGGGTGTCCAGCAGTGCCAGGACGGCGTCCGGCGTCATGCGGTGGCCGTCGACGACCGGCGGCTCCGCCGGGTCGCCCACCGGGTGCGGCGGCACTTCGATCAGCCGCAGGGTGCCGGGCGGCTCGCCCCCCGGCACGGCGTCCACCAGGACCACGCAGCGGTAGCCGTCCAGCAGCTGGTACGCCAGGTGCACCCCGCGGACGCCGGTGTCGGTGACCTCGGCGCCCTCGGGCAGCGGGTGCCCGGCCAGCCGCCGTACGACCTCGACGCCGAAGCCGTCGTCGCCCAGGAAGATGTTGCCGATGCCGGCGACCAGCACGCCCCCGCCGCTCACGCCTCCTCCGCCGGGGCCAGTTCGTCGGGCTGGAAGTACAGGAACCGGCCCTGCAGCCGCCGGAGTTCGGCGCCCGGGTCGCCGTCGACGGTGACCGCCAGGTGCACACCGCCGTCCACGTCGTGCAGCACCGCCTCCACCAGCGCGCCGCGCCCGTGCAGGAACAGGTCCTGGGCGTCGGTGCGCCGCTTGCCGGGGCGCAGCACGACCCGGCTTCCCGCGCCGACGGACCTGCCCTCGATCACCACGCGGTCGCGGGCCGGGTCCACCGAGGCGTCGGCGCCCGGATCCCACCAGGGCGTGTCCGGCGCGGTCACGGCCGGCACCGGGTCCTGCCCGGTGACCTCGCGCAGCGCCCGTACGGCGCCGTGCAGACGCTCCATCACCTCCGGCGGCATGGTCTCCGCCAGGTCGATCACGGCGGCGGCCCGGTCGTCGGTGCCCCGGGCGTGCCGCTTCTCCTCGTCGGTGAGGGCGGCGGTGCGCAGGGCCAGGATCTCGTCGATCTCGGTGGCGTCGTACATCGCGCCGAGGCTCTCCGGGGCGATGCGCGGATGGTCCTCCAGGATGATGGGGGAGGACAGCACCACGTCGGCGGCTCCGTCGTCGCCGGCCAGCACCGGCCAGGTGTGCTCGTTGCGGCACTCCGCGACGGCCCCGCGCGCCCACTGCGGCGGATCGGTCATGGAGACGAAGGAGCCCGCGGTCAGCCCGAGCATCAGGTGCGCCGACACCAGCGAGTGCGGGAGCGCGTCCTCGCGCCTGGCCGCGGTGCCCGGGCCGGTGTTCTCGACGACGGCGGTCAGCCGCAGGACCCGGTAGGGGCCCGGGAGTTCCTCAGCGGTGATCCGGACGACGCCTTCCAGCGCTTCCCTGCGCCGTACGACCGCGCCCACGCGCACGCCGTCCTCGTCCTCGACCGGCTCGGTCGTCCCGGCCGCGGGCAGGGTGAACGGGAGCGTGATGCCGCCGTCGGTCAACTCGGGCATCGTGACCGCCAGTTCGACGCGTTCCTCGATGCCCTCGTCCCAGGGCACCAGGACCCGGTCGGGCAGTTGCAGCTCCTCCACCGGCTCGTACGACCCGTCCGGCAGCAGGCGCCGGACGGTGCGCCGCTGGGCGTGCAGGAAGCGCACCTCCGCGTGGAGCACGGCGTCCGCGCGCGGTTCCATGAGGAGCTGCGTGCGCTGGGCGGCGGGTTCGCCCGAGGCGGCCGCCCACGCCGGGGGCACGAGCACGCCGAACTGCCAGCGCATGCGGTTCTTGGCCGACGACGCCCGGTACGGGTACAGGACGTAGCCCTCGAAGAGCACGGCGTCGGCCACCTTGCGGGCGGTGTCGAAGCGTTCGGCCGCCCCCTCGGTCTGCGCCGTCTGCGCGGTCTGCGTCGGGCCGGCCGCCTCCGCGGCGCCCGCCGTCACCGTGCCGCTCCGGAGAGCAGGGCCTCGACGGTGGCCTCCCAGGACGGCAGCGCGTGCCGGCTGCGGAAGGACCGCAACGCGTCCATGGAACCGCGCGGCAGCCGGATCCAGCCGCAGCCGGGGAAGTGCGCGTCGATCGTCTCCCGCCACACCGCCACCGGCAGGCGGCACGTGGCCTCCTTGTGCCAGGGCACCGGCAGCACCTGGAATCCGCCGGGTCCGAGGAAGGCGGTGCCGGAGAAGAGCATGAGCAGCGGCGCCTCCCCCTCCCGCAGCGCGTCGAAGTACTTGGCGGAGGCGATGTCCATGTCGTAGGTGCACGGCACCGGCAGTTCGACCTCGACCTCGCCGGTGAAGCCGGGCACCATCACCGACACCTGGGCGAACTGGAGCGGTTGCAGGGTGCTGCCCCAGCGTTCCGGCTCGCCGAAGAGGTCGCCCAGGCCCTCGGCCTCCTCCGGCGCGTACGCGCGCTGCGCCGGCTCGATGCGCAACTGGCAGCGCAGCGCGATCGCGTGCACCCGCTCCCCGCCGGAGGCGGTGATCCGCAGCCGGAAGACGAGCGTCGGTCCCGCGGCGTACGGATCGGCCCGTACGCCCGTGCACGTGAAGCCCAGCTCGGTCACGGCCGGTTCCCTTCCCGCGGCGCTCGGGCCGCCCGCTGTCGTAGGTCGTCGAAGAAGGCGGCGAGCTCGGCGCGGGCACCGGGCCCGCCGTCGAAGCCCTGCCAGGTCAGCCGCAGCCGGCCGACGAGTTCGTACGCCCGGTCGACCGGCGTCAGGTAGCACTCGCCGCCGTCGTCCTCGCGACGCACCAGCAGCGTCTCCACGTCCGGCCGCAGCGCGCGGGCCAGCGGGGAGTCGCCGAAGACGGCGTCCCAGGTGCCCGGGTCGACATCGCTCTCGGTGGCGCCCGCCGGGCTCGGGTAGAGCACGACGGGGCGGTCGAGGGAGGCGTTGTGGAAGAAGAAGGCCACGGACACCGGGATGCGCAGCCGTTGCCAGGCGACCGCGTCCGGTACCGAGCCGGGGTCGGAGAGGTAGCGGTCGGGCACCGAGGCGAAGCGCCCGCCGCCCGCGCCGGGCCGGTCGAAGAGCAGCGAGCAGGGCGTGCAGGCACAGGCCAGCGCGCGTTGGTCGATGTCCACCAGGTGCCGGTGAGGACCCGTCAGCGTCACCCCGCACAGCTCGCAGCGCTCGGGTGCGGCCGGGCGCGGGGCGACGAAGCGGCGCAGCCCGGCCGCGGGCGGGGACTGCGGGCTCACGGCGCCCCCGGCGGGCGCGTGCCGATCTGGAGCAGCGCGGGTTCCCGGGCGGCCGGAGCGGCCTGCGGCAGCTCGACCGTGGTCACCTCGGGCGCCCAGCACGACAGCGCGGCCTCGATGCGCTGCCGCGTGGCGTCCATGGTGCTGGAACACCCGCAGCCGCCGCCCTCGCGGGCGGCCAGCCGCAGCGTGCCGCTGTCGGGATCGAAGCGCTCGATGTCCACCGAGGTGCCGGCCCGGGCGGCGTGGACCGCGCGTCCGGCCCGCGTGAGGGTGTCCTCCGGGTGCAGGTCGTGCAGGACGAGAAGGCCCGCCACCACCTCGTCCGCGAGCAGCGCGGCCATGGGGTCGGCGCCGCGCTTCTCCAGGAGTTCCACGGCGCGGGCCAGGCCCGCGCCGTAGAACTCCATGAGCGTGCGCACCAGTTCCTCGGCGGCGGCCGCGGCCTCGCCGTCGCCGGAGGCGGCGAGGCCGTCCAGGATCTCCTCGATCCGCCGCGCGGTCCGTTCCGCGCTCATCCGGCCATGCCGCTCAGGCCGGTGGGGACGTGCAGCTTCTGGACGGTGCGGCCGCCGCCGACGTACATGTGGACACCGCACGGCAGACAGGGGTCGAAGCTGCGGACGGCGCGCATGATGTCGATGCCCTTGAAGTTCTCCGGGGAGTTCTCCTCGAAGATCGGGGTGTTCTGCACCGCGTCCTCGTAGGGGCCGGGCGTGCCGAAGGTGTCGCGCACGCTGGCGTTCCACGGGGTCGGCGGGTACGGGTGGTAGTTGGCGATCTTGCCGCCGCGGATCACCATGTGGTGCGAGAGCACACCGCGCACCGCCTCGGTGAAGCCCACCCCGATGCTCTCCTCGGGCACCTCGAACTTCTCCCAGGTCTGTGTGCGGCCCGCGCGGACCTCCGCCAGCGCCTTCTCGGTGAAGTGCAGGGCGCAGGCGGCGGCGTACGCCTGGAAGTAGGTGCGTGCCCGGTTGCGCTCCAGGGCGTTGCTCCACTGCGGGATCTTCCACTCGAAGGTGGTCTCCGGCTTGGTCAGCGTCTTGGGCAGGTTGATGACCACGCTGTGGCCGGTGGCCTTCACATAGCCGATGTCGACCAGCCCGTTGAGCGCCGTCGACCACAGGCGGGCCAGCGGGCCGCCGCCGGTGTCGAGGGCCAGGTGCTCCTGGCCGTCGAACCAGCGCGGCGACATGACCCAGCTGTACTTGTCGTCGAAGTCCCTTTTCTGCGGCGCCGGGATGGTGTGCTGGTTCCAGGGGTGGCGCGGGTCGACCGGGTTGCCGAGCGGGTCGTGCGTGACGAACTGCTCCTGGCCCTCCCAGTCCTGGTAGTACGAGCTGCCCAGGAGGATGCGGATGCCGAGGTTGATCTGCGTCAGGTCGTTGGTGACCAGCTTGCCGTCCACGACGATGCCGGGGGAGACGAACATCCGCCGGCCCCAGTCGGTCATGTTGGCGTACGTGAAGTCGCAGTACTCGGGGTCGTTGAACGCGCCCCAGCAGCCGAGCATGATGCGGCGGCGGCCGACCTCCTCGTAGCCGGGCAGGGCTTCGTAGAAGAAGTCGAAGAGGTCGTCGTGGAGCGGGACGACCCGCTTCATGAACTCCACGTACCGCATCAGCCGGGTGAGGTAGTCGGTGAACAGCTGCACCGACGCGATGGTGCCGACGCCGCCCGCGTAGAGCGTGGAGGGGTGGACGTGCCGGCCCTCCATCAGGCAGAACATCTCCCGCGTGTAGCGGCTCACTTGGAGCGCCTCGCGGTAGAACTCGCCCTCCAGCGGGTTGAGCGAGCGCATGATGTCGGCGATGGTGCGGTAGCCGTGCTCCGCGGCGTGCGGAGCCTCGGTGCGCTCGGCGAGCTCCAGGACGCCCGGGTTGGTCTCCCGGACCATCTTCTCGCAGTAGTCGACCCCGACCAGGTTCTCCTGGAAGATGTTGTGGTCGAACATGAACTCCGCGGCCTCGCCGAGGTTGATGATCCACTCGCCGAGGTGCGGCGGCTTGACGCCGTACGCCATGTTCTGCGCGTACACCGAGCAGGTGGCGTGGTTGTCCCCGCAGATGCCGCAGATGCGGCTGGTGATGAAGTGCGCGTCGCGCGGATCCTTGCCCCGCATGAAGACGCTGTAGCCGCGGAAGACCGACGAGGTGCTGTAGCACTCGGCGACCCGCTTCTGCTTGAAGTCGATCTTCGTGTGGATGCCGAGGCTGCCCACGATCCGGGTGATCGGATCCCAGGACATCTCCATCAGGCCACTGCCGTCTCCGGCCGTCTTCGTCTTCGGAGCCATGTGTCTGCGTGCCCTTCGTCAAGCGGGGGAGGCCGGGGTCGGCGGCCGGGGTCGGTGGGCCGGGGTCAGTGGCCGGTAGGGTGCCGCGGGGTCACCAGGGCGCCTTGTAGCCGGTGGTGAGCTTGCGGCCGGTGTGGCGCCACTTGGGCTCGTTGTCGACGGTCTTGGCCGTCATGGAGCGCAGCCGGCGGATCGCGGCGCCGTACACGCCGCTGGCGGTGCTGGACAGCCGCGCACCGGGCGGTTCGTCCATGAACGGCATGAACATGTCCGGGAAGCCCGGCATGGTGCACGCGATGCAGATGCCGCCGACGTTG
Source organism: Streptomyces sp. RLA123 (assembly GCF_056270165.1). Classification (NCBI taxonomy): domain Bacteria; kingdom Bacillati; phylum Actinomycetota; class Actinomycetes; order Kitasatosporales; family Streptomycetaceae; genus Streptomyces; species Streptomyces sp. RLA123. Next base: position 7,038,959 of record NZ_JBWDOR010000003.1, read on the forward strand.
GGGCAGCCGCCGATGCCGTCCATCCAGCCGCGCTTGGGGACGTTGCACTTGACCACCGGGCCCCAGCAGCCGATCTTCACCAGGCACTGCGGGGAGTCGTAGCGGTCGGCGAACTGACCCTGCTCGTAGTAGCCGGCCCGGTCGCAGCCCTCGTGGACGGTCGCGCCGAACAGCCACGTCGGGCGCAGCTTGTCGTCCAGCGGGATCATCGGCGCGGAGCCGGCCGCCTGGTAGAGCAGGTACGTCAGCGTCTCCGCGAAGTTGTCCGGCTGGATCGGGCACCCGGGCACGCAGACGATGGGGATGCCGGCCTTGGACTTCCACTCCCAGCCCAGGTAGTCCGGCACGCCCATGGCGCCGGTCGGGTTGCCCTCCATGGCGTGGATGCCGCCGTACGTGGCGCAGGTGCCGATGGCGACCACCGCAAGGGCCTTGGGTGCCAGGCGGTCGATCCACTCGCTGGTGGTGATGGGCTGGCCGGTCGCCGGGTCGTCGCCGAAGCCGCACCAGTAGCCCTCGGCCTTGATCGACTCGTTGGGGACGGATCCCTCGACGACCAGCACGAAGGGCTCGATCTCGCCGCGCTCGGCCTTGAAGAACCACTCGATGAAGGTGTCTGCACCCTCGACCGGACCGCATTCGAAGTCGATCAGCGGCCAGTGCACGGCGATCTTCGGCAGGCCCGGAAGCCCGCCGAGGACGATCTCCTCGATGCTGGGCAGCGTCGCGGCGGTGAGCGACACGGAGTCGCCGTCGCAGCTGAGCCCGGCGTTGATCCAGAGAATGTGGATCGGCGCCTCGTCGTCGGCCGGGGTGGGGGCGGCGGCGTTCGTGGTCGAAGCAGTCGCATCCATGGGGATGCCTCCTCAGAGAGCGTCAAATGCCAGATAACGGCATCTCCTCCCCTTGATAGCGACTGGCTCGCCGGAGTGGGATGTTGAAGAGGGCCAATCCGGTGATCTGCTGATCGCCCCGGATTTCGGCGTGACGCTTGCGAACGCTTGTGCGGCCGGGATCGGGGCTGTCCGCGGCGGCGCCGGGGGTGTGGGGAGGGGCCCGGCTGCGGTTGCGCCGTGGCGCGTGCCATGGGTGGCTCTTCGGCGCCCGGGGAGGCTGCGACGTGGCGTGGGCGCGCTCGGACATCCGTCTTCGCGCGGCGGACGTCAGGACCGGGGCGAAGCCGGACCGGCGGGCCGCGTGGGCCGGCTCGGCAGCGGTCGCTGGGCGACGAACCGGTCCTGGTCCTCACCGCGCATTCGGCCTCGCCACGAGTCCGGCCGGCGCCGCACGGTTCCTATGGCGTCCGGCGGTCGCGGGGTTTCGCGAGCCAGGCGGCGAGATCGGCGGCGTCGAGTCGTCGGCCGGCGCACCAGTCGACCAGCACCAGGTCGAACTCGCTCATCAGCCGGCCAAGGCCCTGTACCGACTTCGCGGTGGTGTCGGGTGGGAGGAAGTCGCCGAGCGAGCCGGCGAGGCACAGCTCGACGACCCGGTCGCCGTCGGTCCGGCCGTACACCGTGAGCGGGCCGAAGGCGGCGGCGAACGAGTCGACCAGCCGGGCCGGGCCGCCCCCGCCATTCATGCCCACGTTCGATTTGGTGGCGGCGGGCAGCAGCTCGAACAGCCTTCGCTGCGGCAGCCCGCCCGGGAGGGGGGTGGAGGGCGCCCGGCGTATGTGCAACCGCTCGAAGATCCGCACTGAGGACGCCCCTGCACCAACGACCCGGGAGTGGTCCCGGCGGATCTGCTGAATCGCGCGCAGTTCGGTGTCGACCTCGACCATGACCTCTCGGGCTGTCAACTCGACCTGTCGCCAGTCGTCCTCGTGGAGCATGAAGTGCCCCTCCAAGCTCGTCACAGGCTCGGTCGGCGGCAGTGGGTCGAAGAAGGTCGGCAGGCTGTACTTGATCTCCTGAGGGTCCGCGTACGTGAGCCGGTTCAGCATCAGTACGAGGCTGCCACCGGTTACGAATTCGGCCGCGGTCGGCGGATCGGCCCTGACGACGGTCCAGGACGCTCCGTCCATGTCGAGCCGTGTCGCCGTGTCGAAGGAGTCCGGCAGCTGTGCGGCGGCGTATTCGGTACGGGCGAGTTCCTGCCCCGACTGGGCGTCGACCAGGGTGACCAGAACCAGCTCGGAGCGCGGCATTCGCCCAACCTACCGACCCGGGGGCGACATCGTCGCGCCGGTTTCTCGGGCCCGGAGCAGGCCGTGCCCCTTCGTGTCCGTGCAGTTGGTGAACCATGGTGGGCATGGGCGCCCCAGCAGGGGGTTTCGCCGCGCCCCGGGCCCAGGTGCCGTTTGACGGCACCGAACGACCTGGGAGATGGGGTGATCGTCCTCATAGCAGCGCCACCGGGAGGGGAAATGATCCGCTCCTGCGCCGCAGCACAGCAAGGTTCGCCGTCGCCGGGCCATGTGTTCCTCATGGCAGCAGGGTTCCTGCCGGCCGGTGGCCACCTCATCCACACGGTGAGTCAGTGGAAGGGTGAATGCCCCGCCTCGATGAGTCCGAAGCGGCGGCAGGGGTCACGGCCTTCGGGCGGAAGGCCTACCTGATCTGCGGACGGACATGCTCGGCCTTTGGCGCTTTGTCCCTCGTTGCAGCGGTGGGCGTTGCACTGACCAGCTGACCAGCTGACCAGGGGCCCACAGCAGACTCCGGGCCGTCCGGTGGCACCCAAGGCGAGCCGGCGTCGACGGACCACGGCAACGGGTCAAGGCGCCGGAGCAGGTCACACGCCCGGATCGCCACCCCGGCCCGGGTGGGCTCGGCTCATGACTCGGGCCAGGTGACACCGCAGCCGAGCACGGGCCGGCGGGGATTGCCCCGGACGCGGTGGGTCAGGGGGTGGTGCGGCCGCGGACGAAGGCGGCGCGGAGGGCGTGGTAGGGGGCCGCGGGGTCGGAGAAGGTGGCGCGCATGCGGGTGAGCTCCGCGTCGCGGTAGGCGGACAGGGGCTGGGCCGCTTCGCGGCGTTCGAGGTCGGCCTTCTTGCCGGCGACGCGGGTCTGCGCGGCGGAGGTGCCGGCCAGGCGGGCGGCCAGCCGGGTCACGTCGGCGCCGAAGTCCTGCGGCCCGCACATCAGCAGCCGGTCGACCAGGCCCAGCCGCATCGCCTCCGTGGCGCCGACCGGCAGGGCCCGTTCGGTGAGCCGTCGCGCCGTGTCGGGGCCGACGCGGCGGGGCAGGGAGTACGTCCAGTACTCCGAGCCGTACAGGCCCATCAGGCGGTAGTGCGGGTTGAGCACGACGCCCTGGCGGCACCAGACCTCGTCCGCGGCCAGGGCGAGCATGGCGCCGCCGGCGCCCGCGTTGCCGCCGAGTGCCGCGACCACGAGGCGGTCGGTGGTGGTGAGGACCGCCTCGACCAGGTCGTTCATGGCCGTGATGTTGGCCCAGGACTCCGCGGCGGGGTCGCTGGCGGCCTCGATGGTTTTGAGGTCGATGCCGTTGGAGAACACGTCCCGTCCGCCGCCGAGCACCAGCACGGTGGTGGGCCGTGTGCAGGCGTGCCGGTACGCCGCCAGCAGCCGGTGGCACACCTCGGTGGACATGGCGCCGCCCGGGAGGGAGAACGAGAGCAGGCCCGCGGCCCCCTGCTCGCGGTAGCGGATGTCCGTCCAGTCGTCGTCGTGCGCGTCCCGGGCGGGGACCTCGGGAAGGTCCGGCAGCAGTGCGCCGAGCGCGGTGACCGCGGGCAGGGCGAAGGTGCGGGGGCCGCCGGGGGAGCGGCGGGCCCGCAGCCGCGGGATCCACACCGCGCCGTCCGAGGTCGCGCGGCACACCGCGCCCGCCCGGGTGGCCAGCAGTTGTCCGGGCTCGCCGTGCAGCCGCTGCCCTTGGTGGCCGCCGTGCAGGAACCAGCGGGCGCCGAGCAGTTCGTCCAGCACGCCGGGCCGGGAGTCGGCGGCGCGCAGCTTGCGCAGCACGGTGCCGGTGGTGTCGCGGGCCCAGTCGATCCGGCGCTCGTCCTGTGTGACGGCCGGCCGGGTGCGGACGTGCGGGCGGACCGCGGGGTCGGTCTGCGGACGCGGGAGGTACGTGCCGGAGGCGACCCGGTCGACCGCCAGCAGGACAGCCTCCATGGCGGCGTCGGAGATCTCGCCCCGGTACAGGTCGCTCTTGCCGACCGGCGGCACGGCGCAGCCGACGGAGGCCCAGATCGCCCCGGCGTCCATCTCGGCCTCCGCCTGGAGGACCGTCACGCCCCACGTGGTGGCGCCTTCCAGGATCGCCCGGTCCAGCGAGGCCGGGCCCCGGTCGCCGGGGGGCCCGGGGTGCACGACCAGGCAGGTGCGGGTGGAGCAGACGTCCGGCGGGATCGCGGTTCTGAGCATCGGCGCGATGACCAGCTCCGGCTCGTACCGCGCCACCGCCGCGCGCAGCGCCGCGCCGTCCGCTGTCACCTCGACGGCGACGCTGTGGCCGAGTTCCGTCAGTTCCACCAGGGCACGCTGGGTCAGGCTGCTGAACGCCGAAGCCACCAACAGGATGTGCATTTGGACCTCCCGGCCGCCCGGCACGGTCGGGGAGCGCCAGGACTCTTGGGAGCGATGATGCCCGGCGGGCGGCCGCTGCCCGGTGCGGCCCGGCCGCATGGTCACCCGATCGGCCAGAACCAACTATTGACGCGGACGCATCAAGTCTATAGGTCTATACCAGATACTTTGGTTCAGACCAACTCTGCGCCTTTTCCCGCCTGTGGAGGCATGGATGCGAAGAACTCTGGCCCTGGTCACGGCGTTCGTCGGAGCGCTCGTCCTGCTGCTCGCCCCGCCCGCCGCCGCGGCCACCCCGACCGCGGCCTTCGTGAAGACGTCGACCTGGGACACCGGCTTCCAGGGGCAGTACACGATCACCAACGGCGGCACCACCACGCTCAGCGGGTGGACCGTCGAGTTCGACCTGCCCTCCGGGACCACCGTCGGCTCGTACTGGGACGCGCTGCTCACCCAGAGCGGTAGTCACTACACCTTCAAGAACCGCGACTACAACGGCACTCTGGCCCCCGGCGCCACCACCGCCTTCGGCTGGGTCTCCGGTGGCACCGGCGCGCCCACCGGCTGCAAGCTCAACGGCGGCTCCTGCACGGGCGGTGGCGGGGGTTCCGACACCACCGCGCCCAGCGTCCCGTCCGGTGTGACCGCGGGCTCGGCGACGAGTTCGTCCCTCACCGTGCGCTGGACCGCCTCCACGGACAACTCCGGCAGCGTCGCCGGCTACGAGGTCTCTCGGGACGGCGGCACGCCCGTCGCGGTGACCGGCACCTCCTACACCGCCACCGGGCTCACGGCGAGCACCGCCTACGCCTTCCGGGTGCGGGCCAAGGACGCGGCCGGCAACACCTCCGCGTACAGCGCCGCCGTCAGCGGGACGACCACCTCCGGCGGCACCAACCCGCCGCCCGGCGGCGTGCGGACCGCCCCCTATGTCGACATGGGCGCGTGGCCGACGCCCAGCCTCACCGCCATGTCGTCGGCGAGCGGCCTGAAGAGCTTCACCATGGCCTTCATCACCGCCTCGTCCTGCAAGGCGATGTGGTTCAACGCCTACGACCCGCGCGCGGCGTGGGGCAAGGACCAGATCGACGCCATCCGCGCGGCCGGCGGTGATGTCAAGATCTCCTTCGGCGGTGCCTCCGGCATCGAACTGGCCCAGGCGTGCGGGACGGTCGACGCGCTCTACAACGAGTACAACGCGGTGGTGAACGCCTACGGGCTGACCTACGCGGACTTCGACATCGAGGGCGCGGCCACCGCCGACCCGACTTCCGTCGCCCGCCGCTCCCAGGCGCTGGCCCGCCTCCAGCAGGCCCACCCCGGGCTGCGGATCTCGCTGACCCTGCCGGCGCTGCCCGAGGGGCTGACGGACGACGGACTGTCCGTCGTGCGCTCCGCCCGGGACGCGGGCGTCACCCTCGACGTCGTCAACATCATGGCGATGGACTACTACCGCTCCACCGACTACGGCGACGCCGCCGTCCAGGCCGCCAACAGCACCTTCGCCCAGCTCAAGACGGTCTACCCGGCCAAGAGCGACGCTCAGGTGTGGGCCATGACCGGCGTCACGCCGATGCTCGGCCAGAACGACGACGGGCACATCTACGACCAGGCCGACGCGCGCCAGCTGGTCGGCTTCGCCCAGGGCAAGCACTTGGGGATGCTGGCCTTCTGGGAGATGACGCGGGACCGCAACGCGTGCAACGGCGCGCTCTACATGTGCACGAACATCGCGCAGTCGCCGTACGAGTTCTCGAAGATCTTCGCGGGCTACAGCGGCTGACGCCGCGCCGGCGGCCGCCGCCGGCCGCACCGTTCACTGCTCCATCGGGCCGCCATCGCGTACGAAACGCGATGGCGGCCCGCTGCTTTCCGGCCTATGTGGAGATGCTGTGTCCAGCAGTGAAGGCGCTTTCACGGAGTCCGCGGCTCCGCTGAGTCCTTTCACCGGGTGCCCAGCCCACCCCAAGTGCGACACAACGGATAGTGCACAGTGTGAACAACCGGTGACCGAAAGTCGCGGAGCGATGTGACGCGGACGCGTCCGATGTACAAGACTCCGGGACGTCCGATAACCGGAGCGAGAGCCGAAGGAGTGTTCGCTATGCGGTTCAGTGCGGTGAGTACCTGTCTGGCCCTGGTGGCGGCGGTGGGTTCGGCGGGAGTGGCGGCCGGCACCGCCGAGGCGCGGCCCGCGGGCCCGACGAGCCTGTACGCACCTTCCGCCGTGGTGCTGTCCGTGGGCAAGGGCGAGGATCCGGCCACGGCGACGATGCAGCGCACGGTGGTCCTGCGGTGCAGTCCGACCCCTTACGGCGACCACCCGGACCCGGTGTCCGCCTGTGCGGAACTCAGGTCGGTGCAGGGCGACTTCGCGGCGCTGACCACCGGTCCGGCGAATGCGAGCTGTACCCGCATCTGGGACCCGGTCGTCGTCACCGCGGACGGGGTCTGGGAGGGCCGGCGTGTCACCTTCAGCCGTGCCTTCGGCAACGCGTGCATGTTGCGCGGCAGTGACACGCACGGTGTCTTCGCCTTCTGACCGGCCGTCGAGCAGGCGGTGACGGCGAAGGTGTGACCCGAAAGCCACGGGGTTCACCGTGGGGGAGAACCCTGTGAGGGGCGGCCGACTCGTGGGACGGAGTCGGCCGCCCCTGATTCTTTCCGTGCGGACCCAGGAGTCGCGCGGCCATGTCACGGCGACGCCGCGGCAACCCCCGCTGTTTCACGGGGGCTTGACGCGGCATTGGTCTAGTCCTACCGTCATCCGTCAATCGCAGCGTTCACGGGTGAGTCCTCTGTTCACTCTTGTGAACGTGCCGTCTCCTGGGAAGGCGTCCCCCACATGTCCCACAGATCACGCGGCCTCCTGTCCAAAGGAGTTCTCGCCCTCAGCGCGGCCCTCGTGGCCGCCATGCTGTCAGCGGTCCCCGGCACCGGTCGCGCCTCGGCGGCCCCGGCGGCCTTCACCCACCCCGGCGTCCTGGTCAGCCAGTCCCAACTCGACTTCGTCCGCGGCAAGGTCCAGGCCGGCGCCCAGCCGTGGAAGGCCGCGTACGACCAGATGATGGCGTCGCCCTACGCGTCGCAGTCGCGGACCCCCAAGCCGCGCGCGGTGGTCGAGTGCGGCTCGTACTCCAACCCCAACTACGGCTGCACCGACGAGCGCGAGGACGCGATCGCGGCGTACACCAACGCGCTGGCGTGGTACATCACCCGCGACAGCAGGTACGCGCAGAAGGCGATCCAGCTCATGGACGCCTGGTCGGCCACCATCACCGACCACACCAACAGCAACGCACCGCTGCAGACCGGCTGGGCCGGCTCGGTGTGGCCGCGGGCCGCGGAGATCATCCGCTCCTCGTACGGCAACTGGCCGAACGTGAACCGCTTCGCCACCATGCTGCGCAACGTGTACCTCCCGGAGGTCATCAACGGCTCCAAGAGCAACGGCAACTGGGAGCTGAGCATGATGGAGGCCGCCGTCGGCATCTCCGTCTTCCTCGACGACAAGGCCTCCTACGACAAGGCGGTCACCCGCTACCTCAATCGCGTCGCGGCCTACGTCTACCTCGACACCGACGGAGCGCTGCCGAAGACCGTCCCCGGCAGCGGGCTCGACACCCGTGACGAGATCGTCGGCTACTGGCAGGGCCAGTCCACCTTCGTGACCGGACTGACCCAGGAGACCTGCCGCGACTTCACCCACACCGGCTACGGCATCTCCGCGATCTCCCACGTCGCCGAGACCAGCCGCATCCAGGGCCAGGACCTCTATCCGCAGGTCGGGGAGCGGCTGCGGCAGGCGCTCGGCTTCCAGTCCAAGTACCAGCGGGGCGAGGCCGTGCCGTCCTGGCTGTGCGGCGGCCACCTCAACCTGGGGCTCGGGCCGGTGACCGAGGTCGGCTACAACGCGATGCACAACCGCCTCGGCATCGCCATGACCAACACCCAGGCACTGACCGAGTCCCAGCGCCCCGCCGGCAGCAACAACCTGTTCGTCGCCTGGGAGACGCTCACCCACGGGGATAACCTCTCTTGAACCGGCAGAGGTGGTCGGCGGCGGAAGGGACAGGCCATGGCCGTACGTGTGGAGCGCAGCGGACCCGTCACGACGGTGGTTCTCTCGCGCCCCGGGGCGCGCAACGCCGTCGACGGTCCGACCGCACGCGAACTGGCCGCTTCCTTCCGTGAGTTCGACGCCGATCCCGGCGCCTCGGTCGCCGTGCTGTGGGGCGAGGGCGGCACCTTCTGCGCGGGTGCCGACCTCAAGGCCATCGGCACCCCGCGCGGCAACGAGGTGACCGAGGTGAGGGACGAGGGGGACGGCCCGATGGGCCCGACCCGGATGCGGCTGGGCAAGCCGGTCATCGCGGCGATCTCCGGTCACGCGGTGGCCGGCGGCCTGGAACTCGCCCTCTGGTGCGACCTGCGGGTCGCCGAGGAGGACGCGGTGCTGGGGGTGTTCTGCCGGCGCTGGGGCGTGCCGCTCATCGACGGCGGCACCGTCCGGCTGCCGCGCCTCATCGGGACCTCCCGGGCGATGGACCTCATCCTGACGGGCCGTCCGGTCGGCGCGGCCGAGGCGCACGCGATGGGACTGGTCAACCGGGTGGTCCCGGCGGGCGGGGCGCGCGAGGCGGCGGAGCGGCTGGCGGCGGAGATCGCGGCGTTCCCGCAGACCTGCGTACGCCACGACCGGCTGGCCGTGCTGGAGGCCGAGGGCCTCCAGGAGGGGGCGGCACTCGCCGTGGAACTGCGGCACGGCCGGATCTCGCTCGCGGAGGCGGCCGAGGGCGCGGCCCGCTTCACGGCAGGCGCGGGGCGGCACGGGGCGTTCGGGAAGGACGCGGGCGTACCCGGGCGGTAGCGGGGCGTGGCAGCGCGAGACCGCGCCGCTCTGCGGCCCGGCCCGAATTCGGCGAGCGCCATCATCGATGGTTCCCCGACGAATCCAGGCCAGAGTTGATCGACCGCGACCGCGACCGCCACCGCGACCGCCTCTCGGCTTCCTGTCCCGTCCTCGGCGCCCGGCCGCATCCCGGGAATCCGCATCTCCGTTTCATGTGCTGGAAGCGAACATCCTCGTTTTCCCGCTCGGCATTTCCGATCATTGCAGAGAACCGACGCCCCGGAGGACCGACGTGATCGTGGAGTACATCCGGTACCGCATCGCCGATCCGGAACGCCGAGCCGAATTCGAGAACGCGTACGCAACTGCCGCCGAGCAGCTGGAGCTGGCTCCGCAGTGTCTCGGGTACGAGCTCTCGCACGGAACCGAGGAGCCCGACCGGTACATCCTGCGGATCGAGTGGGCCTCCGTGGCGGACCACGAGCAGGGCTTCCGCACAGGCCCGCACTTCCCGCCCTTCCTCGCCGCCATCCGTACCTACGTGGGGGACATCGTGGAGATGAAGCACTACGCACGGACAGCGGTCGTGTCCGCGGCCGCCGGCGACGTGGCGGGCGGTCGGACGCTGTGACCGAACGTGCCGCCAACCTGTATGAGGCCGTGGGCGGCATGGACGCCCTCCGCCGGCTGAGCAACACCTTCTACGACGGCGTACTCGCGGACCCGCTGCTCGCCCCGGTCTTCGCGCAGTTCACCCGAGCCCATGTCGAGCACGTCGCCGTCTGGCTCGCCGAGGTCTTCGGCGGGCCCGCGGGCTTCACCGCCGAACACGGCGGCCACCACGCCCTGCTCCGTGCCCACCTCGGCCTGTCGATCACCGAGGAGCAGCGGACCCGGTGGATGGAGCTGATGACCGACGCCGTCAGCAGGGAACTCCCCAAGGACGAGACGCTGCGCCGCCGGGTGCTGGAGTACTTCGACTGGGGCACCAGGATCGCCCGTGACGTCTCGGCCGGACCGGTCGGCCAGGACCTCGGCGAACCGGGGCCGACACCCCGCTGGGGCTGGGACGGGCTGGTGTGAGGGAGACCGGACGCGTCGAGGCGTTCAGCGACGGCGTCTTCGCCATCGCCACCACCCTGCTGGTCCTGGAGATCCACGTGCCATCCGAGCATGGCCACGCACTGACCGAGGCGCTCACGCACCAGTGGCCGTCCTACGCTGCCTACGTGGTCAGCTTCCTGGTCATCGGGGTGATGTGGGTCAATCACCACGCCCTCTTCGGCCACCTGGCCCGGGTCGATCGCACGCTGGTCTTCCTCAACCTGTTGCTGCTGATGGTGGTGGCGGTGCTGCCCTGGCCGACGGCGCTGCTCGCCGAGCACCTGGGGGACACCGACGACGCCCGGGTGGCCGGGCTGATCTACAGCGGCGTCATGGTGATGCACGCAGTGTGCTATGCGGCCATCTGGTGGTACGTCACCCACCGCGGGCACCTCCTGCATCCAGAGGTCGACCGGGAGGCGGCGCGTGCCACTCGGATCCGTTTCAGCCTCGGCGGGTTGGCGTATCCGGGGACCGTCGCCCTGGCCCTGGTCTCTCCGGCCGCCATGCTCGCCGTACACGGGCTGGTGGCCGTGTACTACGCGTTCAACCATCTGGCCGTGCCCGACCGGGAGCGGCTCTCCACGGCGGCGGAACCCGGTGCATAACTGGTGCCGCATCAGTAAGTGGCCTCCCTGCCTGCCCACATCGACCTTCGCAAACGCATCGACACCTGGGGCAGTGGGCTGAGAACCAGTCTCCCGCGCAGGCGCCCTCAGCCGACGCCGGCACGGTCGGCCATGTCGGCGGGGTCACCGATCAGGTGGCGGCCCACTGGTTGGAGATCGATGCGGAACGGACGAGGCTCCTCGACGGTTGAGCGGGATGTCCGACGTCTCGACTCCAGGCCGGCGCGGCGGGATCTGGCACACTGGCCGCGTGACGACGACCGACGCGGCGGCGGCCGTACACCGGCACGTAGGGGCCTTCAACGCCCGTGATCTGGACGCGCTCCTGGCGGGATTCACCGAGGACGCCGTGTGGATCACCGGAAGCACGACCGTGCGCGGCCGCGCTGCGCTGACCGAGCTCTTCGACGAGGCGATGCGCGGGCTCCTGCCCACGCTGGAGGTACGCGACGTGATCGCCGAAGGCGCCCGCGCGGCCTGCCAGATGACCGAGACCCTGACGTACGGTGGCGAGACGCGGTCCTATCCGATCGCCGCCTTCTATGTGCTCCGCGACGGGCGCATCGCCTCCGCGAAGGTCTACCGCGAGGGCAGCGCGGACATCGCCTGAGCCGGCAGGCTTCCTGATGCCGCCCCGGCCGTGCACGGTCGTCCCCGACGCGCCTCCGCCCAGGGCGCGACGGCGTTCAAGGGCCCCCGTGGGGAGCTCGGGAAGATCGGAGTGGTCCCACCTGTCGGCCCACGGCACCGAACTCCAGCGGGAGGTCGAGGGCGTCCGGCGCGTGGCCGGGTACGAAGCCCCCACCCGGCTCACACCTGGGGCCTCGCCACCGGACCGCGCTCACGGCCGGAAGTACTCCGACATCAGGCGGCTGACCCATTCCGGCTGCCTGATGTCCACCGGGCGGAATTCCTCCATCGCCGGCTTCAGATCGATGACCGGTGTGCCCGAGACCGCGTCGAGGCCCACCACCGTCAGTTCGCGCGCGTGGACGGATTCGATGGCGCAGCACGTCACCCCGATGCGGTTCGGCCGGCGAGGGCCGCGACCGGCGAAGACGCCGACGGGCGGGAGGTCGGAGCGGCCGCGGTAGGGGCGGGGTTCGCGGTGGTCGTCGCTTTCCGGGAACTGGTCGAAGACGAAGAGGACTTCCACGTGGGAGAAGCCCTCCAGCCCCTGGAGGCACGCTTCGCCGAAGCGCTCGTCGAGGGTGATCGTGCTGCGGACGGCACCCCAGTTGTCCGTGTGCTGGACGTCCGTCCGGTGGTTCCGGACCGTACCTATCGGTGTGATCTCGAAGCTCGGCATGGCCAGAGGCTATCCCCGCCGCGCCGACACCAGGGGTGAGGCGACCGGCCCCTCCGGACCGGGTCACGACCCGCCAACGAGCCCGCGTCCAGCGATCGGCGGCACACGTCACCCATGCCGCCTCCACGTTCCTCCCGGAGGACGTGCGGGCGGGTGAACGCCGTCGACCGGCCGCTGGACCGCGGCCCGGGGATCCGCCGGCAGGTGATGCGGGATCCCACCGACGCGCCCGGGGGAGCAGGTCGTGGCCCAGCGGGCCCGCCGCGTCGCGGTGGAGGGCTGGGGCGCGGTCACAGGTCGAGCAGGTGGATGCGGCGCCGGGAGGACGAGGAGGTGCCGAGGGTGATGGCCGGACGGGGGCGGGTGCCGGGGACGGCGCGGTCGAGGCGGACACGGCCGCCGAGTTCGACCATTCCGTGCGGGGCGGGGGCGGTCAGGATCTGGGAGCCGCGGCCCTGCGTGATGTTGAGCGAGCGGTTCAGCCGGTCGGTGAGCAGCAGGGCCGCGGAGCCGGAGGCCTCGACCTCCGCAGGGCCCGCGGGGCGGCCCGGGAAGCCGCGCGCGCGGACGCGGCCGGCGGCCTCGTCCTCCCAGGCCCAGGCGTAGAGCCATTCGCCGGGCGGCGGTACGGGAAGCGTGTCGACCTCGCGGGGCGAGGCGTACTGGCGCAGCGTGCGGTCCCTGGCCCATTCGGGACGGGCCTCGACCCAGTTGAACTCGCCGGCGAGCCGCACGCCCAGCACACCCGCGGGGGTGATCAGTTCGGGCGCGTCGAGCAGCCAGGCGGCGGCGAGCGACGCCGAGCCCGCGAAGGGCAGCTGCCGGCCGGGGATGCGGAGGTCGACGACCCCGCGCTCGGAGTCGTTCACGAAGACCGTCTCGGGCAGCCCCGACTGCCGGGCGAAGGTGGCGCGTTCGGCCTCGTTGGCGGCGGCGTCCTCGTCGCGGACGACGGCGACGCGGTTGCCGAGGCCGCCGTCGGGGGCGCAGAAGACGCGGACTATGTCATATCCGGAGTGCATGGCTCAGACCTCGGCGGGCGACAGGACGGGAGCCGGGCGGTCGAGCGCGGCGGACTGGAGCGTCGTGACGCGCTCGATCACCAGGATCAGCAGCACGGCCGCGGCCGCCATGAGCACCTCGGCGACCACGAGGCCGGCCATGGACTCCGGGGCGACCTTGAAGGCCGTGGTGAGTGCGATGCCGTGCCCCAGCCAGGCCGCCCACCAGAGGCTCACCAGCGTCGTGTCGCGCATGCGATCCCACGCCGCCGAACTCGCGCGTCCGATGGAGAGGACGTGCCGCAACGGGACGAAGAGGTTGACCACGGGGACGAACCACGCGCCGATCAGCCGGCCGCCGGTGGGCAACTGCGCCTCGGGGGACGATTCCCGCGCGTTGCGCCGGGCCCTGGCGAGCCACACCAGGAAGAGCACGGTCGACAACGTCATCAGCCAGATGAAGATCTGAGTGCCGAGGACCGAGTCCTGCGGCGCCTCGTCCTGCTGGGACACCAGGTGGGGCACGGTGTGTTCCCGGAACTCCAGGGCGCGGAAGACGTCCGCGACGGCGGCCGCGGCTATCGCCGTCTGTGCGGCCCGGGCGAGCAGCCGGGGTGCCTTGCGGGGAGGTGCTGTCATGGTCGGGGGGCCTGCTTCTCAAGGGGCGTGCGCGGAGGCAGCGGACACGGGGCGGAGTGATCATAGGGTCTGATCGCCCTGCGTGCCGACGAGTTGGGGGTCCCGGACCGCACGCGGTCCGGGACCCCCCTGGTCAGGGCTATGTCAAAGGCCGGCAATAGAGCGCGTCGGGTGTGCGGGAGGAGCCGATACGGCCGGTGAAGGCGAGGCCGGCCGCGTCCTCGCCGTCCGCGCACTGGCCCTTGTAGTTCCCGTACGCGAAGTCGCCGCCCTTGGCGGAGGCGGGGCGGTTGTCGCCGCGATCGAACCACACCGTGCGGCCGCCCGGGCCGAGAGAGGTACGGGCGACGGCGCACAGCACGCTGGAGACGGCGGCGCCGCGCACGGCGTAGCCCACCATGAAGTCGCCCTGCGGGCATTGGTACTTGGTGTACCCGGAGGCCCAGTCGCCGCCGGCCGCGACGTACCGTTCGTCGGTGACGACCTCGTACGCGCCGGAGGCGGCCCACAGGTCGCCCGCGCCGTTGTCGGTGCACAGCCCGCGGTTGCCGGTGTGGGCCACCCCCACCAGTCGCTGGCCGTCGGGGCAGGCCGCCTTGCGGGCGCCGGAGTCCCAGGTCTCCGAGGTCCGCGAGGAGCGGCCTGCGGACTGGCCGTCCGGGCGGCGGCGCCAGGACGGCCCGCCCCGGGCGGCCTTCGACGGGTACCGAGGTCGCACAGGCGCGATGACGAAGGCGGTCCGCGTCCGGGGTCTGCGCCGCCCCGACGGACCAGGTGTGCCGTGCGCCGACCGTGCCGTCCGGGCCGGGGACCGAGGCCGGCCGCCTCGGTCCTATAAGGTCCGTGTCCTGCGTCCCGTCGTCGGGAGAGGCCCCCCGACTGCCGTCCGTCTCAGGCAGCGCGCGTACGCACACCCTTGGGGCGAGGGCTGGGCGGAGGAGGGAGCAGACCGCGCCGCCGGGGCCTACGCCTCGGCCTCGCGGTTCTCGGGCTGACGCTGCTCGTCGGTGCTCCGCCGGCCGGCCCCGTTGTAACGACGGCGGTCGGGGGCGGGGGACAGCGGAGGTGGCTGGGGGGCCATCCAGGCGCCGGCGGCCGACTCCTCGGAGTCGAGCACGTCCTCGCCGTAGAGCGCCTGGAGCCAGTTGGTGTGGTACACCGTGTCGAGGTAACGCTCCCCGAGGTCGGGGGCGATGGCGACGGCGGTCAGGTCGTCGGGCGCGTCCTGCCGGGCGAACCACTCCATCGCGCCGCTGACCACCGTCCCGGTCGAGCCGCCGAACAGGAAACCGCTCCTCGCCATGCGGTGGCAGGTGCGGATCGTGTCGGCCTCCTCGACGAGGACGACCTCGTCGACGAAGGACTCGTCGAGCAGCGGCGGCCGGACCCCCATCCCCAGACCGGGGATCATCCGGCGTCCCGGAGGACCGCCGAACGTGACGGAACCGACGCTGTCCAGCGCGACGATGCGCACCGGTCGGTGCCACTCCCGGAACCAGCGCGCGCAGCCCATCAGGGTGCCGGTGGTGCCGGCCCCGACGAACAGCACGTCCAGCTCGGGGAACTGCCGGGCGATCTGCGGCGCCGTCGTGCGGTAATGAGCCCTCCAGTTACCCGGATTGGTGTACTGGCTGAGCCAGACGTACCGGTCGTCGGAGGCGCACAGCGCGCGGACGTAGTCCAGCCGTGCCCCGAGGAAGCCGCCGTTGCCGTCCTGCCCGGCGATGACGTGCACCTGGCTGCCCAGCGCCTCCATCAGCAACCTGGTCGACAGGTTGCAGCGGGAGTCGGTGACGCACAGGAACCGGTAGCCCTTGCTCGCCGCGATCATGCTGAGCGCCACGCCCAGATTTCCGGACGACGATTCGACCAGGATCGTTTCCGGGGTGAGAAGACCGTCGCGCTCTGCCGTCTCCACCATCTCGATGGCCGCTTTGAGCTTGATCGAGCCGGCGAAGTTGAAACCCTCGCACTTCAGGTACAGCGAACGCCCGAAGATGGAGCGCAGGTCGACATAGAGTTCGGCCTCGTTGAAGGCGTGGGGGGCGGAAATGATCGGCACGACGGCCTCCTCATCTGCACGTTGATCTTTTCTCTGCGGGGTGACGCATCGACCTCCTCACTGGGCGAGTCGCCTCATCCGTACCGCCTGAGCTCATGGAAGAAGTCGTCGACGACGGTCAGTTCCCCGGAGCGGACGACCTCGTCGTAGACGAACTTGCCGACCGCGAGGTCGAGCACGCCGAGGCCGAAGGGCGAGAAGACGACCGTGCGGTCCGCCGGCACCGCGACCCGTCCGGCCAGGACGTCGTCCAGGGTGCCCTGCAGGAAGTCCCGGCCACCGGTGAGCTGTTCGGCCAGGTGCGGAGAGGTGTCGGCCTTCAGGCAGTGCTCGACGTCGTCGACGATGTTGAAGGAGTCGAGCACGATCTCCGGCGCGAGGTCGCGCAGCGACACGTGCAGCACCACGGGGTGGTGCGCGAACCAGGACCGCTCGGACACATGCGGCCGGCCGGCGACGGTGGCGAACACCACCAGGTCGCTGGAGCGGATCACCTGTTCCGCGCTGTCGTACCGGGTGACGCGTCCCGCCGCGCCCGACTGCTCCAGGTAGCCCTGGAAGCCCGCCGCACTGTCGGCGGACAGGTCGTGCACGCCGACCTCGTCGAACGTCCAGCCGGTGCCGGTCAGATAGGTGTGGACGTAACGGGCGATCAGTCCCGTGCCGATGAACCCCACGCGCGCCGGACGCGTCCGGCCCCGGCTGAGCCGGTCGGCGGCCAGGGCCGCCAGTGCGGCGGTCCGGGTGGCGCTGATGATCGAGCTCTCCAGGCAGGCGAACGGGTAGCCGGTAGCGTGGTCGTTGAGGATCAGCACGGCCGATGCCCGGGGGATGCCCGCGGACACGTTCTCCGGGAAGCTGGAGATCCACTTCAGGCCGTCCACCCGCAGGTCGCCGCCGATCGAGGCGGGCAGCGCGATGATCCGGGAGCTCGGCCGGTCGGGGAAGCGCAGGAAGTACGAGGGCGGGTTCACCGAGTCGCCGGCACCGTGCAGCCGGTAGGCGGCGCCGACCAGCTCCATGATCTCGTTCTCGCGGCCCTGAAGGGCCCGTTGCACCTGGCCGCCGGGGATCACCGCGAACGACGGCACTGCTGCCGGTCCGTGGGGCACGGCCGCTCCCGGCGCGGGGGCGACGGAGTCGAGGGCGGTCATCCGGCACCCACCTCCACGGTCGGCGCGCAGTCGCCGAGGTTCACCGCGTCGGCCATGCCGACCAGCACCTCGCGCGGACCCGAGAAGGATTCCCTGCTGTGCGCCGTACGGATGTTGTCGACGATCAGCAGATCGCCGGCCTGCCAGGGCTCACGCACGGTGTGCGCCTCGTACACGCCGTTGAGCAGCCGTACGACGTCCTCGCCGACCGGGTCGCCGCCGCCGAAGCGGGTGTTGAACGGCAGGCCGTCGGCGCCGTAGACGTCGACGAGGTACTCGCGCACCTCGGGGTCGAGCGTCCACTCGTTGAGGAAAGCGATCTGGTTGAACCAGCAGCGCCGTCCGGTGAGCGGGTGCCGCACCACCGCGCTGCGGCGCTGGCGGGTGCGGAGCGTGCCGTCGGGCTGCCACTCGAACGCGATCGCGTTGGCGTGGCAGTAGGCCTCCACCGCGGCGCGGTCGTCGGTGCCGAACGCCTCGGCGACGGTCGCGCCGATCTCGTCGTTGTAGCTGCGGGTGAGCAGCCAGCCCTCGCGTTCGAACCGCTGGACCAGCTCGGCCGGCAGCGCGTCCAGTACGGCCGGGGCGTCGGCCACCGCGGTGGCACCGCCCTCGGCAGGCGCCTGGAGGCAGGCGAACATCATCAGGCCGGGGAACTCCAGCGTGTAGCTGAGTTCGTGGTGCATGCACATCGGCTGGTTCTGCGGCCACTTCGTCGAGGAGTACACGCCGCCCGGGTGGGAATGCCGGGGGGCGAAGGACTCCCGTTCGGTCATCAGGCCGCCGGAGAGCCCGGCGAACACCGCTCCCGTTCCGGCCGCGTCGCGCAGTGCGAGGCCCCGGACGAGGACCGCGCCGTGCTCGGCGACGACGCCGCGCAGCGCGTCGCGGTGCCCGGCCGCCCAGGCGGCGGCGTCACCGATGGGACGTGCCTGGAGCAGGGGCGGCGCCGTCGGGCGCAGCTCCAGGTCCAGAAGGGAGGGCGGGGACGGTGAGGTCGACAAGTCGGTCTCCTCTCGGATGCCGGTCATGACGTGGCCGGCAGGGGGACGGCGCGCAGGACGGCGGCCGCGGCCGCCTCGGGACAGGTGCGCAGGAAGTAGTGGCCGCCGCCCGCGATCTCGTGCAGGTCCACGTGCGCGGCCAGCAGGCGCCATTCGGGGTAGCGGCGTTGGTGGCCGGCCGTGTGCGGGTCGTCGGCGGCGACGACCACGGTGACCGGCACCGCGAGCCGGGCGGCCCACGGCTTCTCCAGGGCGTGGGCGAGATAGCGGTGCGCCGAGACGCAGTCGTGGCGGTAGGCGGCGGCGACGTGCCCCGCCCGCGCGGGATCCAGTGCGCCGAGTTCGGGGTGGCCGTCGTACCCGCCGAGCCTCGTCGCGATCTCGGCGTCGCCGAGCGCGGTCAGCTCGGCGATCCCGGCCCGGCGGCCGGCGGCGTCACCCAGCAGCTGCGCGGCCAGGAACACCCGGCGGACCTCCACTCCGCGCTCCAGCAACCGCCGCGCGGTCTCCAGGGCGTAGGCGGCGCCGGAGGAGTGGCCCCACAGCATGACCGGACCCGCCCCGCTTCCCGCGACCTCCGCGGCCACCTGCTCGACGACCTGGGTCATCGGGGCGAACGGCTCGCCGTCGGCCGCCGGGTCGTGGCCGGGCAGCTCCACCGCGAGGACGGCGGGACCCCCGTTCCCCAGCGCCTTGGCCATCGGCTGGAAGTTGACCGCGTTGCCGCCGGCGTACGGGAAGCAGACCAGCACACCGGCGTGTGCCGGGTCGCCCGGATTCAGCTGCTGCACGAGGCCGGAGCGCCGGACCGAGCCTCCGGTGGCCCCGGCGCCCAGGAGCCCGGCCAGGTCGGCGAGCACGGGGTGGCGGGTGACGTCCTTCAGCGAGACGGCGCGGTCGAGCAGGATCGCCATGCGCACCGCGGCCAGCGAGGTGCCGCCGCGCTCGAAGAAGTCGTCGCGCCGGTCGACGCGGTCCTCGGGGATGCCGAGCACCTGCGCCCAGGCGGCCGCGAGCCGCCGCTCGGCCGGGGTGCGCGGCGGATGCCGTTCGTCCTCGGCCACGTCCAGTTCCCCGGCGAGCGCGGTGAGCGCCTTGCGGTCGATCTTGCTGTTCGCCGTGAGCGGCAGGATCTCGCGCCAGTGGAAGGCCGAGGGGATCATGTACGCGGGCAGGGACCTGCCCATCCGCTCCCGCAGCGTGGCCGGCTCGACCGGCTGCGGTCCGCAGTGGAACGCCACCAGCCGTGCGCCGCCGCCGCCGTCCGCCCCGTCCACGACCACCACCGCGCCGTCGTGGACGCCGGGCACCCGTACCAGGGTGTTCTCGATCTCGCCGATCTCGATGCGGAAGCCGCGCACCTTGACCTGGCTGTCCTGGCGTCCCAGGAACTCCAGGGTGCCGCCCGGGTGCCAGCGGCCGTGGTCGCCTGCCCGGTAGAGCCGGCTGCCCGGGTGGTGCGGGTCCTCATCGAACGCCTGCCGGGTGCGCTCCGGGTCGTTGACGTAGCCGCGGCCCACGCAGACCCCGGAGAAGACGATCATGCCGGGGGCGCCGAGCGGCACCGGGGACAGGTGCTCGTCGACGACGTACACGGCCACATTGCGGACGGGCGGGCCGAGGGGCACCCAGTCGGTGTCCGGCGGCCGGTGCATGACCGCGTGATTGGTGTCGTCCGAGGTCTCCGTCAGGCCGTACGCGTTGACCAGCGTGACCCCGGGCCGGGCCGCGAACCAGCGCTGCGTCAGCTCCCTCTTCAGGGCCTCGCCGGTGACCGACACACAGCGCAGGTCCGGCAGGTCGCGCGGCCGGCGTTCGAGCGCGGACAGCACGACCTCCAGGTACGACGGAACGACCTGGAGCACCGCGACCCGGCCCTCCGCGATCCGGTCGAGGAACCGGTCCACGTCGAGGATCACGTCCTGCTCGACGACGAGGGTGCGGCCGCCGGCCAGCAGGGCGGAGACCAGTTGCCACAGCGAGATGTCGAAGCACTGCGGCGCGGTCTGGGCGACCGTCTGCCCCTCGGTGATCCCCAGGTCCTCGATCTTGGCCAGCAGGTGGTTCAGGAAGCCGGCGTGCTCGCACATCGCGCCCTTGGGCTCACCGGTGGAGCCGGAGGTGAAGTAGATGTACGCGAGCTGGTCCGGCGTGACCGGGATACCGAGGTCGGTGCCGGAGTGGTCCTCCTCGTACGCGGTGCCGACGAGCATCTTGCGGACCCCGGGCAGGGCAGGCAGCGCCTGGTCGAGCGCGTCGGTGCTGCCGGGCTCGGTCACCACGAGCGCGCAGCCGGCGCGGGAGAGCACGGCGGCGATGCGCTCCGCGGGGAAGTGCGGCTCGACGGGGAGGTAGACACCACCGGTCTTGAGGACCGCGAGGACGGTGGCCATCCAGTCCAGGTTCCGTGTCGTCACCACGGCGACGACGCCCTCGCGGCGCAGGCCGCGCGCGAGCAGGGCCCGGCCCAGCCGGTTGGCCCGGGCGTTGAGTTCGCGGTAGGTCCACTGCCGGTCGCCGTGGACGGCGGCGACGGCGTCCGGGTGCGTGCGGACCCGCTCCTCGAACAGCTCGTGGAAAGGGCGGCGGGGCAGCTCCCGGCGCGGTCCGGCCATCTCCTCCAGTTGCAGGTGGAGTTCGCCGGGGGACAGCAGGCTCTGCCGGCCGTGCTCGGCGGCGGGCCCGTCGGCCATCAGCCGCAGCGCGGCCAGGTGGTAGCCGGCGATCCGGGCGGCGCTGTCCGCGTCCAGCACATCGTTGCGGTAGCGCAGCCGCAGCCCGGCGGACGGGCCCGCCCCGGCGACACCGACCCACAGCACGGTGGTCCCGGGGAGGACGGTCCCCGTCCCGTCACCGGTCGGGTCGAGGACGGTCTCGTACGCGGGCCCGGTGGCCCCGAGTTCACGGCGCAGGGCGTCGAGGTCGACGTCCTTGTGCGCGGCCACCTCGGACGCGGCGCGGTGCGCGTCGTGCGCCAGGTCCCGCCACGTCGCGGGCCGGGTGGTCAGCCGGCAGGGCAGCGGCGGGGTGTCCTCGGCGGCGACGTAGCCGGTGGTCACCTCCGGCTCGCCGGAGAGCGCGGCCAGCACCTTGGCGTGCGCGGCGAGCAGCACCGAGCCGGGCGGCACGCCCAGTTCGGTGGTGAGCCGGCCCAGTGCGGTGACCAGGTCGGCGGGGAAGGCCTCCTCGTGCGTGCCGAGGCCGGGCGACGGATCCGCGGTCCAGCGGGGGATCGCGGTGAAGCCGCCTGCTGTGAGCACACCGCGCCAGAACTCCCGGCCGGTGTCCGCTGCTGTGTTCATCGGAGCGTTCCTCCACTCACCGCTGACGCGGCGCTACTCTCGGCCGATCAGGGTGCTGCCGCAGGCGGGGACGCCGTCGTGAACTCCCTTGGGGGCGGCGGGCTGCGGGGCGGGGGCGCCTTCCGGCATCTCCCGCGCGGGGTTGCCGCCCCAGCGGGCCTGCGGGGGCATTTCCTCGCCCTTCATCAGGAAGGAGTCGGGGGCCAGTTCGGCCCCGTCGTGCATCGTCACGCCGTAGTGGACGAGGGCGCCCACGCCGAGCGTGCAGCCGGCCCCCAGGGTGATGCGGTCGGACTTGAAGGTGCCGTCCTCCTGGGAGTGGCACTGGACGACGGTGCCCTCGTTGAGCGTGCAGTCGTCGCCGATGGTGGTGAGGGAGCGCTCGGGCAGGAAGCAGCCGTCGTCGTAGACCCGCTTGCCGATGCGCACGCCCATCAGCCGCCACAGCACGCTCTTGAGCGGTGTGCCGTTGAAGAACATGACGAACAGCGACGCCGCGGTCACCTTCCAGTAGCGCTCGTGCCGCCAGAAGGCCCGGTCGTAGATCGAGCAGTAGAGCGGTTCCAGTCCCCGGAAGCCGGTGGCCGCGTGCTCGGCCAGGACCAGGTAGGCGGCGGTGAACGCCAGCGTCACCACATTGGCGAGGGCGACCACCGCGACGCCGTACGCGGGGTACAGGTCGTACAGGTCGGCGGCGAAGGACGCGATCAGGGCCACGCCGAAGAAGAACAGCCACCGCATCAGCAGGTGCAGGCCCATGGTGACGGTGTTGTGCCGGTTCTTCGCCGTGAGGCGGGCGCGGAACTCCTCGCCGCTCTTGAGGTCGTCGAAGCGGCTGTCCCGCAGGACGGTGCGCGGGATCTCGAAGCTCGGCGAGCCCAGCAGGCCGACGTTCTCCCGGATCTCGCCGTCGAGCGGGACCATGACCTTCGTGGCCAGCAGGCAGTTCTCGCCCGTCCTGCCGTGTGCGGGGTAGGCGATGTGGTTGCCGAGGAAGTTGTGGGCGCCGATGGCTACCCGGGTCAGGCGGAACGACGTGCCGGAGTACTCGCCATTGAGCAGGGACAGCCCGTCGGCGACCATCGTGCCGCTGCCGACGGAACTCAGGTACGGGTTCTCGTGCTTGACCTCGGTGCCGAAGTTGGAACCGGTCTGCTCGACCTCCGACAGGTCGTACCCGAGCCGGCGCAGGTAGTGGACGATGGCCGAGCTGTCGCCGAACAGCGTCCGGTAGAACCGCCGGTTGGTCATCAGGCCGATGGTCCGGTGCACGCCGTAGCGGAAGCCGTAGAGGGGGTACACGGTGTCCGGCCTGACCAGCAGGTTGAGCAGCCGTGGCAGCGTGACGACGAGGAGCAGCCCGAGCAGCACGGCGCCGAAGAAGAAGACGAGGGAGGCGGCCAGCGCGTCGGCGTAGAACGTCCACGAGCTCAGCGCCACGGTCCCCGGGTCGAGCAGGGTGGCGAACTGCGGGACCACGGCCAGCAGCAGGGCCACGCCGCCGACGGCGGCGGGCACGTACAGCATCACCGCCATCAGCAGCTGGGACAGGCCGTACACGGCCTTGCGCGCCCCGCCGCAGGCGGCGGCGGGGACCGTCATGAAGTCCGCACCGGCCCCGGGCTGCGCCGGTGAGCCGTGCCAGCGCTCGCCGTCCGGCACGGCCTGGCCGCGGTGGAGGGAGGAGGCGTGGGCGAGCTGGGCGCCGTCGCCCATCGAGACGCCGATGTCGAGCACGGTGACCTCGCCGACGAAGGCGCCCTTCCCGAGGGTGACCGGGCCGGTCTGGATCACTCCGGCGTGCGCCCGGTAGCAGCTCAGATAGGAGTCCTTGCGGATCACCGTGCCGTCGCCGATGGTCAGCAGGTCCGTGCAGACGGGCAGATGCCGCGACAGGACGGTGACACCGCGGCCGATCCGTGCCCCCAGGGCCCGCAGATAGAGGGAGTAGAGCGGTGAGCCCACGAAGAGGATCAGCGGATTCATGCGGATGAGCGTCTTGACGCACCAGAAACGGAAGTACCCCAGGCTCCAGATGCGGATCTGCTGCGGCTTCCAGCGCCCCACGATCAGCCACTTGCCGAGCACGGGCAGCACGCACAGGGACAGGAAGCCGCCGCCGCCGAAGACCACCGCGCGCACGTAGGTGTCGAGCAGGCCGTGCCCGGCGGCCGTCCACTCCGCGCCGGTGGTCGCGATCAGCGCCACCACGTAGGCGTAGCCGAGGAAGAACAGCACCTGGAGGGCGCCGCACAGCACGTGGTGGGGGGTGCCGGCGGGCTCCGGGAGGGCCGGGGGCGCTGCCGCGGCCGGGGTGTCGGCAGGGGCGCCGGGGGGCGCCCCCGCGGTCTCGGTGAGGGCCGCCGCGAGGCTGCGCACCGTGGGGTGGCGGTAGATCTCCCGCATCGACACGGCGGGCAGGTCGGCGTGCTTCCTGACCCGTGCGCAGAAATGCGCCATCACCAGGGAGTCGGCGCCGAGTTCCTCGAAGAAGTGGCCGTCGGCCGGTACCTGCTCGACTCCCAGCAGGCCGGCCAGCAGGCCGGCGAGGGTCGCCTCGATCCCGGCCGCAGGGCCGGGACTCGCGCGCTGGGTGGTTGAAGATTCACCCGTATCGTGCGCCAGGAGTTCGACGGATTCGTCCACGATCTGAGCTCCTTGAGGAGATGTCGCCCCGCCGGCCGTCGGCTCCGCCGACCGCCGGTGTCCTCGCGCCCCGGTAAAGCCCGGGGCAAAAAATCCCAAATACATCGGTTAATGAGCTCTTCTTAAGCAATACAACCATATGTCGCTCCTCGTAGTCTCCGCTGATCTTCTCCGGGTTGCCACTCGAACGTGACCGCCGCGGCTCGCGCCGGATTCCGCCGTGCAGATCCGCAGTGAAAGCGGGGGCGGCCACCGATACCGTTCCCGAGGGCGCCCTAGGCCACGGATTCACGATGTGCGAGCAAGTGGGAGGGCGCGCGGGATGCGGTCACTCAACGTGTTCTTGCCGGGTCCGGTTGTGAGTCGGGGAACACCGGGAGCTGATGTGCCGTCACCGTTCGTGTCAGGCGCACGCGTAAGTGAACACGGCCGTCGCCGAGCGGCTGCCGGGCCCGCTCACCCGCAGTTCGGCCCGCGCGTCATAGGTGCCGTGACCGTGAAAGGTCCACAGCAGGTGCAGCCGGGTCGTCTCCCGGCCGCGCGGCACCTTCTCGTACAGCGTGTCCGACGACGTTCCGTCGTTGCGCAGCCAACGGTAAGTGATCGTTCCGGCGCGGCCGTTGGTGCGGACGGTGGCGACCACGTCCACCCGGGTGTCGCAGGACGGTGCCGAGGGCACCGCGGTGACCGTCACCTCCCGCACCGAGAGCTCCGGACCGAACCGCTGCCACAGCAGGTAGGCCAGCACGGCGAGCAGGACGGCACCCGCCAGGAGGTACCGGCGCGGCCCGCGGCTCCGGCGCGCGGCGCCGGGATCGGGCACGGGGGGCGGGCGCAGGGTGCCGTGCCACACCTGCGCCGCGACGCTCGCGCGGGCGGCGGTCGCCGGGGTCACGCCGGGGCCGAAGCGCATGACCTCGCCGTCCACCCGGTCCGGAAGGGTGACGGACGGCTCCGTGCGGGTCGCGCCGCGTGCCGGCCCCGCGGGCGCGGCCTCGCGCGGCGCGGGCGTCCCGGGTGCCGTGGTGGCGGGCGCCCAGTGCTCGGCGAGGACGGTCGCGCTGTAGTCCGGGGCGGGCTCCGGGCGCTCGGCGGCCGGCGGGACGGCGTCCTCGGGCGGAGGCACGGCGTCCTGGGGTTCCCGGCCGAGCCGCCAGGTGTGCTTCGTGTCCTCCGGCGTGAGGTCGCGCGGCTCGCTCATGAGATGCGTACGCACTGCTGTGCGCCGGAGAGGATCTGCTGCGTGGACTGCCCGTTGCCCGCCGCCGGGGAGGTCGTCGCGACGGCGCCGAACCAGCAGCCCGACGTGCGCGGGAACGAGTGCGGTTCCGTGATCGTGTACGAGGTCCGGCCGCTCAGCGGAAAGACCGACGTACCGTCCGGCGTGCCGGGATCACCCTTCGCGGTGCCCTGGTACCAGGCGATGGTCAAGGTCACCGGTCGCGCGTCGCTCGTCGTCACCCGGACGCTCGCCGACACGTCGAACGGCCCCGTCTGGGACAGCGAGGCCACGGACACCGACTCGACCGTCACAGGCGGCGTGGGCGACGTCGAGGCGGACGGCGAAGCGGTCGTCGGTGACGCGGGCGGTGACGCGGTGGCCGTCCCGCCGGTGGGTGTGGTGGTCGTACCGCCGGTCACCGGCGGCGCGGAACTGGCGGAAGCGGTGGCACTGGCCGTGGCGGACGCGCTCGCGGACGCGGAGGTCGACGCCGACGCCGACGCCGGGGAATTGGGGGACGGGCTGCCGGACGGCGCGACCGTTCCGCCGGGTGCGCCCGAGCCGTCGTCCGGGGTGGCGGTGGTGGTCGACCCGGACCAGTTGGCGGTCGTCTGCCGGGGGCCCTCGCCCGAGGCCACCGCGGCGAAGGTCAGCAGGCCCGCCAGGGCAAGGCCGCCCACCGCGGCCAGGAGTCCCTGCCGGCCGAGCCGCCTGCCGCCCTGCCCCAGCACCGTGGTGGCGAGCGCGGTCTGCGAGCCCTGAGCCCTCGCCGAGGGGAACAGCAGCGGCAGCAGTGCGGCCAGGGCGGCCAGCCTGCGCTGACCGCGTTCCTCCCACTCCGGGCCGTAAGCGGCTCCCGCGACATCCTCCAACTCCGCGACGAAGGCCGCGGCGTCGGTGGGCCGGTCCGCGGGGTGCTTGGCCATCCCGCGGCGCAGCAGCGGGCGTAACTCCTCCGGTGTGCCGTCCTCGGGCACCGGGCCCTCGATGTGCTGCACCGCCAGCTCGGCGAAGTTCTGGCCCTGGAACGGCTTGCGGCCGGTCAGGCACTCGTAGAAGGTCGCCGTCGCCGCGTACACGTCGGTCGCGGGGGAAGCGGACCGCCCGGTCCACTGCTCCGGTGCCATGTAGGCGGGCGTGCCGGCCACGTCCGGGGTCTCGCCGCTGCGGGCCGCGATGCCGAAGTCGACCAGCTTGGACGAGCCGTCGGCCGCGACGAGCACGTTCTCCGGTTTGTAGTCGCGGTGCACGACGCCCGTGCGGTGCGCGGCGGCCAGGCCGAGCAGTGAGCCCTTCAGGACCACCAGCGCCGCTTCGGGCCCCGTCGCGCCCTCCTGCCGCAGCAGCGCGCGCAGCGCGATGCCGTCGACGAGTTCCATGACGATCGCCGCGCCGTGCGGGCCCTCGACGTACTCGTACAGACTCACCACGTACGGGGTGTCCAGGGCGCCGAGGAGCTGCGCCTCGGCGCGGAATTCCCGCAGGAATCCGGCGTCGGCGCGCAGCTCGTCGCTGAGGTACTTGATCGCCACGGGAGTTGACGTGGCGTCATGCAGAGCCAGGACGACACGGCCGCTGCCGCCCGAACCCAGTTCCACGGACTCCGTGTAGCCCGGAGCGTTCCAGCCGCTCATCCCCTCGCCCCCCTCGGCGTCGCACGGTACCCCCGCCCGCACCCGCTGTCCCCCTCACAGACACATTTCCCCCACCGCCGGTTCCCGGCGTCCTGCCGCTGAACGCCGGACGCGGACGGTCCGTAGTAACGGGCGACCCGTCTACTCGACTCCGAACCGGCAAAGGGGAGGCGCCCGGCATGGCCCCATCGCGCCACGTGCTCAGAACCGTCGTCGCGGGGACCGCCGCGCTGCTGCCCCTGCTGGCGTCGGCGGGACCGGCCGCCGCGCACGGGGCGCCCGTCGACCCCGTCAGCAGGGCCGCGGCGTGCGCGGCCGGCAGCGGGCGGTTCACCGGCACGCCGGCCTGCCGCGCCGCCGCGGCGGCCAACGGGGGCGGCGCGGCCTTCGCCGACTGGGACAACCTGCGCGTCGCCGGTGTCGCGGGCCGCGACCGACAGGTCATCCCGGACGGCAAGTTGTGCAGCGGCGGCCTGTCCGCGTTCCGGGGCCTGGACCTCGCGCGCGCCGACTGGCCGGCCACGCGGCTCGTGCCCGGCGCCGCCTTCACGATGCGATACGGCACGACGATCCCTCACGAAGGCACGTTCCGGCTCTACTTGACGAAGCAGGGCTACGATCCGACCCGCCCGCTCACCTGGTCCGAGCTGGCCTCCAGCCCCTTCCTGACCGCCACCGACCCGCCGGTCACGGGGGGTGCCTACCGGATCAGCGGACGGCTGCCCGCCGACCGCACCGGCAGGCACGTGCTCTTCGCGATCTGGCAGAACTCCTCGACCCCGGACACCTATTACTCCTGCTCCGACGTGGTCTTCCCCGCCGCGGCGAAACCGGCCGGCAGGACGCCGGCGAAGCCCGCCGCGTCCGTGAAGCCGACGCCGCGGCCCGGCCGCGCGAGCGCCCCCGCCGAGCGGCGGGTCTCCGCCACGCCCGTCGAGCAGTCCGCCACCCCGTCCCCCGCGTCGCCGTCCGCCGCCGTCCCGGCGGTCGAGTCCCCGGACGCGCAGCCCGTCGCCGCCGAGGGCGGCGGTTCCGGTTCCGGCCCCACCGCCCTGGCGATCGGGAGCGCCGCCGGCCTCGCCGTCACCGGCCTGCTCGCCCTCGCGCTGCGCCGCCGCCGCTCCACGGGCACGCGCTCGGGCTGAGCCCGCTCACAGCCCGGGGTCACGCCGCCGTCCGGCGGCGTGACCCCGGGCTGTCGTGTGTCCGCCGGCCGTCGGCTCCCCCGTCCCGCACGGGGCCTTGCTAGTGCCGATCCTGATAGTTACAGTATCTAACGAACGTGAGAGCAAAGCGCATTATGCAGAGCGTCAACGAAAGGGAATCGCCATGCCCAGCACCGCACGCACCCTGCACACCGTTCTCGGCTCCGGTCCCGCCGGTACCGCCGTCGCGACGGAGCTCGCGCGTCGGGGACACGCCGTCCGCCTGGTCGACCGCAAGGGCGAGGGCCCCGCCCACGAGGGGGTGGAACGCCGTGCGGCGGACGTGAGCACGCTCGAGGGCGCGCTGGCCGCGATCGAGGGAGCGGCGGTGGTGTACCACGCCGTGAACGTCGGCTACCACCTCCAGGTCGAGGTCATGCCCCGGGTCCAGGAGGCGGTCCTCGGTGCCGTCGAGGCCACCGGGGCCCGGCTGGTCGTGCTGGACACGCTCTACCCGTACGGCGAGACGCACGGCGAGGTCATGACCGAGGAGACGCCGTGGCGTGCCACCTCCCGCAAGGGCCGCATGCGCGCGGAGCTGGACGAGCGATACCTGGCCGCGCACCGCGAGGACCGGGCCCGCGTCGTGCTCGCCCGGTCCGCCGACTTCGTCGGGCCGGGCGTGTTCAACTCCTCCCTGGGCGGCGCGTTCTTCCCCGCCGCCCTGACCGGCGGCGAGGCGCTCGGCCTCGGCGACATCGACCTGCCGCACAGCTACACCTTCATCGGCGACCTCGCGGTGGGCCTCGCCACCCTGGGCGAGCGCCCCGGGGGCGACGGGCGGGTCTGGCACCTGCCGACCGCGCCCGCCGTCACGACGCGCGAGGTGCACCGCATGGTCGAGGAGCGGCTCGGGCGGCCGCTGAAGGTCCTCGTGGTGGACGAGCCGCGGCCCGTCGGGCCGTTCGACGAGGTGTTCGTGGGTGAGTACGCCGAGATGTTCTACCAGCACACCGAACCGCAGATCATGGACTCGTCGGCCTTCGAGAACACCTTCGGCATCCGTCCGACGCCGCTGGGCGAGGCCCTGGACGCCACCCTCGCCTTCTACCGCGAGCTGCTCAGCCGGCCCGCAGAGCAGAGCTGAACCACCTGACGGCCGGGTCCAGGGCGGGCGGCGCCTGCTGCCCGCCGCGACGAGCTGCCACTACCGCTCGTAGCGCGCATCGTGGCCGAGCTCCAGGCGCTCCAGCAGCCAGGCGCGGAACTCCGCGCCGTCGCGGCGGCCGGCCGGCCGCGGGTAGGCGGCCACCAGTTCCTCGACCACCGGGCGGGCGCCGGCGGAACCGGGGTCGATCCCGGCCGCGCCCGCGCCCGGCCCGGTCCGCGACGGGGAGCCCGAGCCTGCCACGCATCCGCCCTCCAGGCCCCCGGCGCAGGAGAGGGCGCCTGGAGGCACAGGGGCGGCGGGGCATAACGGCGGCGGGGCGTAAAAACAACGTTAAGCCGCCGCGAGCACCCGTATGGAAGCCGCCAACAAACCCGGTCGGGGCCATCAGGGGCGCTTTTCTACCTGAGGCCGGTTCTCGCCGGCACCGTTCGCCCCCGAGGGCGGGCGGTCTCTGTGCCATACATCTCCCGGGGTGCACTCGCATGCCAGACCTAGCGTTCCTCGTCATCGCCGTCGTCGCCTTCGCCCTCATCGGCCTCGTCGCCAAGGGGGTCGAGCGGCTGTGAGCGTTGACAACATCGTCGGCCTTGTCGTCGCCGTCGCCCTGGTCGGGTACCTGGTGCTGGCGCTGATCCACCCGGAGAAGTTCTAGTGAACGACACCCTCGCGGGCTGGCTCCAGATTCTCGCGCTGGTCGGCGCGCTGGCCCTTTCCTACCGACCGCTGGGCGACTACATGGCCCACACCCTGACCTCGGTCAAGCACCTGCGCGTCGAGCGCTTCGTGTACCGGCTGGGCGGGGTGGACGGGGACGCCGACCAGAAGTGGTCGGTGTACCTGCGGAGCGTGCTCGCATTCTCCGCCGTCTCCGTCTTCTTCCTCTACGGGCTGATGCGGCTGCAGAACCACCTGCTGCTGGACATCGGCATGCCGGCCGTCACGCCGGGCGTCGCCTTCAACACGGCCGTGTCCTTCGTGACCAACACCAACTGGCAGTCGTACTCGGGTGAGTCCACCATGGGCCACCTGGTGCAGATGTCCGGTCTCGCCGTGCAGAACTTCGTGTCGGCGGCCGTCGGCATCGCTGTCGTGGCAACCCTGATCCGGGGCTTCACGCGCAAGAGGACCGACCGCATCGGCAACTTCTGGGTGGACCTCACCCGGATCGTCATCCGCGTGCTGCTCCCGCTCGCCTTCGTCTTCGCGATCGTGCTCGTCGCGGGCGGCGCCATCCAGAACTTCCACGGCGTCGAGTCGATCTCGACCCTCGTCGGTGACCACCAGAGCCTGACCGGCGGACCGGTCGCCTCGCAGGAAGCCATCAAGGAGCTGGGCACCAACGGCGGCGGTTTCTACAACGCCAACTCCGCCCACCCCTTCGAGAACCCCAACGCCTTCACCAACTGGCTGGAGATCTACCTCCTGCTGGTGATCGCCACCTCCCTGCCGCGCACCTTCGGCCGCATGGTCGGCGACAACCGCCAGGGCTACGCGATCATCGCCGTGATGGGCGTGATCTGGGCGGCCTCGGTCGCCATCGTCACCGTCAACGAGCTGCACAGCGTCAGCAGCCAGGCCGGCCACTTGGCGGGCGGCATGATGGAGGGCAAGGAACAGCGCTTCGGCGTGTGGGGCTCGGCGCTCTTCGCGGTGTCGACGACGCTGACCTCCACCGGCGCGGTCAACTCCTTCCACGACTCGTTCTCACCCGTCGGCGGCGGGATGACGATCTTCAACATGATGCTCGGCGAGATCGCCCCCGGTGGTACCGGATCCGGCCTCTACGGCATCCTCGTCCTCGCGATCATCACGGTCTTCATCGCCGGCCTGATGGTCGGCCGCACCCCGGAGTACCTGGGGAAGAAGCTCGGCGGCCGCGAGATGAAGTTCGCCTCGCTCTACATCCTCACCACCCCGGCGATCGTGCTGGTCGGCGCGGGCATCGCCATGGCCCTGCCTGGTGAGCGGGCGGGCATGCTCAACTCGGGCGCCCACGGCTTCTCGGAGGTGCTGTACGCCTTCACCTCGGCCGCCAACAACAACGGCTCGGCGTTCGCCGGCATCACCGTCAACACCGACTGGTACAACACGGCTCTCGGCCTGGCGATGCTCTTCGGGCGCCTCCTGCCGATCGTGTTCGTCCTGGCGCTGGCGGGATCGCTGGCGAAGCAGCAGCCGGTCCCGGCCACGGCGGGCACCCTGCCCACCCACCGGCCGCAGTTCGTCGGCCTGCTGACGGCCGTGATCCTCATCGTCGTCGGCCTCACCTATTTCCCCGCCCTCGCGCTGGGTCCGCTCGCGGAAGGTCTGTCCTGATGTCCCTGACCACCCTCGAACCCCCCACCGCGCCGGGGGCGGCATCGCCCGGGCCGCAGCAGCCCCATCGCGTTTCCGGCGGCATGCTGGACCCCAAGCAGATGCTCACCTCGCTTCCCGACGCGCTGAAGAAGCTCGACCCCCGGGTGATGGTCAAGAACCCGGTCATGTTCGTGGTCGAGGTCGGCGCCGTCCTGACCACCCTGTCGGCGATCAAGGACCCGAGCGTCTTCGCCTGGGTCATCACCGTCTGGCTGTGGCTGACCGCCGTCTTCGCCAACCTGTCCGAGGCCGTCGCCGAGGGCCGCGGCAAGGCGCAGGCCGAGACCCTGCGGCGTACCAAGACCGACACCGTCGCGCGCCGTGTGGCCGACTGGCGGCCGGGGGCCACATCGCTCCGCGAGGAGGAGGTGCCCGCCTCCGGGCTGCGGCTGGGCGACCACGTGGTCGTCGAGGCCGGCCAGATCATCCCCGGCGACGGTGACGTCGTCGAGGGCGTGGCCTCGGTGGACGAGTCGGCGATCACCGGCGAGTCGGCCCCGGTCATCCGGGAGTCCGGCGGCGACCGCTCAGCGGTCACGGGCGGCACCAAGGTGCTGTCGGACCGCATCGTCGTCCGGATCACCTCCAAGCCGGGCGAGACGTTCATCGACCGGATGATCGCGCTCGTCGAGGGCGCCTCCCGGCAGAAGACGCCGAACGAGATCGCGCTCAACATCCTGCTGGCCTCGCTGACCATCGTCTTCCTGCTGGCGGTCGTCACCCTCCAGCCGTTCGCGATCTTCGCGGGCGCCGAGCAGAGCATCGTCATCCTCGTGGCCCTCGTCGTCGCGCTCATCCCGACGACCATCGGAGGTCTGCTGTCGGCGATCGGCATCGCGGGCATGGACCGCCTGGTGCAGCGCAACGTGCTGGCCATGTCGGGCCGTGCCGTCGAGGCAGCCGGTGACGTCAACACGCTGCTGCTGGACAAGACGGGCACCATCACCTTCGGCAACCGTCAGGCCTCTGAGTTCCTGCCGGTCGGCGGCACCACTGCGGCTGAGCTGGCGGACGCGGCGCAGCTGTCGTCGCTGGCCGACGAGACGCCCGAGGGCCGTTCCGTCGTCATCCTGGCCAAGGAGAAGTACGGGCTCCGCGAGCGCCACCAGGGCGAGCTCAGCCACGCCGAGTTCGTGCCCTTCACCGCCCAGACCCGGATGTCCGGCGTCGACGTCGACGGCCGGCAGGTCCGCAAGGGCGCCGCGTCCGCGGTCACCGCGTGGGTCGCCGAGAACGGCGGCCAGGCCGGCGAGGAGGTGCAGTCGCAGGTCGACCGCATCTCGCAGTCGGGCGGCACGCCGCTGGTCGTCGCGGTCAAGGACAACGGCGCGGCCAGCGTCCTGGGCGTCATCCACCTGAAGGATGTCGTCAAGGACGGCATGCGGGAGCGGTTCGACGAGCTGCGGCGGATGGGCATCCGCACGGTGATGATCACGGGTGACAACCCGCTGACCGCGAAGGCGATCGCCGAAGAGGCGGGTGTCGACGACTTCCTCGCGGAGGCGACGCCCGAGGACAAGATGGCGCTGATCAAGCGGGAGCAGGCGGGCGGCAAGCTCGTCGCGATGACCGGTGACGGCACCAACGACGCTCCGGCGCTGGCGCAGGCCGATGTCGGCGTGGCCATGAACACCGGTACCTCGGCCGCCAAGGAGGCCGGGAACATGGTGGACCTGGACTCCAACCCGACCAAGCTGATCGAGATCGTGGAGATCGGCAAGCAGTTGCTGATCACCCGCGGCGCGCTGACGACCTTCTCCATCGCCAACGACGTGGCGAAGTACTTCGCGATCATCCCCGCCATGTTCGCGATCGCCTACCCGGGCCTGGACAAGCTCAACATCATGCAGCTGCACAGCCCGCAGTCGGCGATCACCTCGGCGATCGTCTTCAACGCCCTCATCATCGTGGTGCTGATCCCGCTCGCGCTGCGCGGCGTCCGCTACCGGCCGTCCTCGGCGTCCGCCCTGCTGACCCGCAACATCTGGATCTACGGTCTGGGCGGGCTGGTGCTGCCGTTCGCCGGCATCAAGGTGATCGACATGATCATCCAGTTCATCCCCGGACTCAGCTGACCGAAGAAGGCAATCCGACATGTTCAGCTCCCTTCCCGCCGTGGTCCGGAACCATCTGGCCGCCCTGCGTATGCTGCTGGTGTTCACGGTCGTCGCGGGCATCGTGTACCCGCTGGCCGTCACCGGGGTCGCCCAGGCGGTCTTCTCCGACCAGGCCAACGGCTCCAAGGTCACCCAGGACGGCAAGACCGTCGGCTCCAGCCTCATCGGCCAGAGCTTCAACCTCCCGAAGAAGAACCCGGACGACGCCGACGAGGTCGCCCTGCCGGACCCGAAGTGGTTCCAGCCGCGGCCCGGCGGGTACGACCCGCTCGCCACCGGTGCCTCCAACCTCGGTCCCAACAACGAGGACCTGATCAAGACGATCAAGGAACGCCGCGCGGCCGTGGCCGAGTTCGACGACGTGGCCCCCGGCGACGTCCCGGTCGACGCCATCACGGCCTCCGGCTCCGGCCTCGACCCGAACATCTCGACGGCCTACGCCTACGAGCAGGCCGACCGTGTCGCCATGGCCCGCGGCCTGGACAAGACCGAGGTGCACAAGCTGGTCGCGGACCACGTGCAGAGCCGCGTCATCGGCTTCCTCGGCGCGGAACGCGTCAACGTGGTCGAGCTCAACCTCGCACTCGCCCAGCTCGGGTGACGTCGCGTTCCCTCCGTATCGCACGGACCACGCCGCCCGGCGCCGCAGGCATTCTGCGGCGCCGGGCGGCGTGACATCCCGCCGTGACATCCCGCAAGGAAGGACTCCCGGTGACGCAGCCAGTCGTCACAGCCCCGGCCGGCGCCCGCCACGGGCGGCCCGGCAAACTGAAGGTCTTCCTCGGAGCCGCACCCGGAGTGGGGAAGACCTACCGGATGCTGGACGAGGGCCGCCGGCGGGCCGCCCGCGGCACGGATGTCGTCGTGGGCTACGTCGAGTGCCACAAGCGGCCGCACACCGAGGCGCAACTCGAGGGCCTGGAGATCGTCCCGCGCGCCGAACGGAGCTACCGCGGCGCCGACTTCACCGAGATGGACCTCGACGCGGTCCTCGCGCGCGCCCCCCAGGTCGCCCTGGTCGACGAGATGGCCCACACCAACATCCCCGGCGGTGCGCACGCCAAGCGGTGGCAGGACATCGAGACGCTGCTCGCGGCCGGGATCGACGTGGTCACCGCCGTCAACATCCAGCACCTGGAATCGCTCAACGACGTCGTCGAGAAGATCACGGGCGTACCCCAGCGCGAGACCCTGCCCGACGAGGTCGTCCGGCGCGCCGACGAGATCGAGCTCGTGGACATGCCCGCCGAGGCGCTGCGCCGGCGGATGGCCCACGGCAACGTCTACGCCCCGGAGAAGGTCGACGCCGCCCTGTCGAACTACTTCCGGGTCGGCAATCTCACCGCCCTGCGCGAACTGGCCCTGCTGTGGGTCGCCGGGCGGGTCGACGAGGCCCTCCAGAAGTACCGCACCGAACACGGCATCGGCCGGGTCTGGGAGACCCGCGAGCGCGTCGTGGTGGCGCTCACCGGCGGGCCGGAGGGCGAGACGCTGATCCGCCGGGCCGCGCGCATCGCCGAACGCTCCCACGGCGGGGGTGCGTCCGGCGCGGGCGGCACACGCGACCTGCTGGCCGTCCATGTCGCCCGCAGCGACGGCCTGGCGGATGTCTCACCCGCCGCGCTGTCCCGGCAGCGCGCCCTGGTGGAGAGCCTGGGCGGCAGCTTCCACTCCGTCGTCGGCGACCATGTCCCGACCGCGCTCCTGGAATTCGCCCGGGCCGAGAACGCCACCCAGCTGGTGGTCGGCACCAGCCGGCGCGGCCGGCTGGCGCGCTTCGTCACCGGGCGCGGGGCCGGCGAGACCATCGTGGAACGCTCCGGTGACATCGACGTCCACATGGTCACCCACGAACGTGCGGGCCGCGGGCGCCTCCTCCCCGCCCCCAGCAGCGACCTGCCCCTCGTGCGCAAGGTTGCCGGGCCGGTGGCGGGATTCGTCCTTCCGGCGCTGCTGACCGTCGTCCTCGCGAACACCCGCGGGCACCTCAACCTCACCAGCGAGGCCCTGCTCTTCCTGCTCACCGTCGTCGGCGTCGCCTGCATCGGCGGAGTGGTCTCCGCGCTGCTCGCGTCGGTCACGGCGTCCCTGCTGCTCAACTACTTCTTCATCCCGCCCATCGGCCGGTTCACCATCGGCGAGACCAACAACGTGCTCGCCCTGGCCGTCTTCGCGGTCGTCGCCGTCACGGTCGCCACGATCGTGGACCGCTCCCTGCGGCTGTCCCGGCGCGCGGCCGGAGCGACGGCCGAGGCCGAGACGCTGTCGTCACTGGCCGGGAACATCCTCCGCGGCGACCAGGCCGTGGAGGTACTGCTGCAACGGACGCGGGAGGCCTTCGGGCTGGAATCCGCGGTACTCGTCCACGGGCCCTCCGACCACCGCAGTCCGGTGGTCACCGAACGGGACAGCGAGGCGGGCGACACCGTCGCGGTCGCCGTCGGGCCGCAGGACACCCTCGTCCTGCGCGGACGCCGCCTGGCCGCGTCCGAGCGGCGGGTCCTCGTCGCCTTCGCGGGCCATGTGGCCTCCGCGCTGGAACGGGCCCGGCTCGCCGAGGCCGCCGCCGAGGTCGAACCCGTCAAGGCGGCGGACCGCATGCGGACCGCACTGCTGGCCGCGGTCGGCCACGACCTGCGCACCCCCCTGGCCGGCGCCTGGGCGGCGATCAGCTCCCTGCGCAGCCGCGAGGTGGAGTTCTCGGCCGAGGACCGCGAGGAACTGCTGACGACGGCCGAGGAGTCGCTGGCCCGTCTCAGCCGTCTCGTGGACAACCTGCTCGACATGAGCAGACTCCAGGCCGGCGCGCTCAAACTGACGCTGCGGCCGACCGCGTTCGCCGAGATGGTGCCCCTCGCCCTGGACAGCCTCGCCGACGCCGGCGCACGGGTGGTCACCCAGGGGCTGGACGAGGCACCGCTCGCGCTGGCCGACCCACCCCTGGTGGAGCGGGTCGTGGCCAATCTCGTGACCAACGCGCAACGGCACGCGCCGGAGGGCACCGCGGTCCTGATCGGCGCGAGCGCGCTCGGCGGGCGCGTCGAACTGCGTGTCGCCGACCGCGGGCCCGGGCTCACGCCCGCCGACCTCGAGCGGGTCTTCGCGCCGTTCCAGCGGCTCGGCGACACCGACAACACCACCGGGCTCGGTCTGGGGCTCGCGCTCTCCCGCGGTCTGACCGAGGCGATGGGCGGCACCCTCACCCCCGAGGACACGCCCGGCGGCGGACTGACCATGGTGCTGTCGCTGCCCGTCGCGGACGCCTTCGAAGGCGCCGCATCCACCGACCCCGACCCCGCCCTCGGGGGCGAGGAGGCCCTGACATGAGGCGCGTTCTGGTCGTCGACGACGAGTCGGGCTTCCGCAAGGCCCTCGACATCGACCTCACCGCCCGCCACTACACCGTGACCACGGCGCCCGACGGGGCCACCGCGCTGACGCTGGTGTCCCTCAACCCGCCCGACGCGATCGTCCTCGACCTCGGGCTGCCGGACATGGCCGGGATCGACGTGATCCTCGGCGTCCGGGCGTGGAGCCCGCTGCCGATCATCGTGGTGTCCGGGCGCTCGGACCCGGCCGACAAGGTACCGGCGCTGGACGCGGGCGCCGACGACTACCTCACCAAGCCGTTCTCCATGGACGAACTCGCGGCCCGGCTGCGGGCCGTGTTCCGCCGCCCGGCGGCCGTGGAGGAGCCGCAGACGGTCGACGTCGGCGGATACCGTCTGGACCTGGCCGCGTTCACCGTCGGCCCCCGCTGGGGCCGGGGCACGGCACCGCACCTGACCCCCACCGAGTGGCGGCTGCTGATGCCGCTGCTGCGCAACCCGGGGCGGCTGGTCACCGGCCGTCAGCTGCTGCGCGAGGTCTGGGGACCGGGCAACGAGAAGCGCACCAACTACCTGCGCGTCTACCTCGCCACCCTCCGGCACAAGCTGGAACCGGACCCCGCCCACCCCCGCCACCTGATCACCGTCCCCGGCCTGGGCTACCGCTTCGAGCCCTGACCCGGCGCCGCCGGGGTCACCCCGCCCGGACCACGTGCCGGGCGGGGCGGCCCACGGCGAAGTGGGCGTACTCGCCGAACAGCCGGAAGCCTGCCGCCCTGGCCGACAGCCGGCTCGGCCGGTTGTCCCGCGAGCCGGTCCAGCTCGGAGCGCGGCCGCGGGCCGCGACGTCCGCGCACAGGCCCGCGAG
Organism: Streptomyces sp. RLA123; assembly: GCF_056270165.1. Taxonomy (NCBI): domain Bacteria; kingdom Bacillati; phylum Actinomycetota; class Actinomycetes; order Kitasatosporales; family Streptomycetaceae; genus Streptomyces; species Streptomyces sp. RLA123. The sequence goes on from NZ_JBWDOR010000003.1 coordinate 7,077,009, forward strand.
GCAGGCGAGCGCGAGGCCCTGGCGGCGGTGTCCGTGCAGGGCCATGACGGTGACATCCTCGTACGCGGCGCCCAGGAAGTACGCGCAGGCCAGCGACACCGGACGGCTGCCCCGGAAGGCGCCCCAGCAGTGCCCCGAGCCGGCGAGTGCCGTAGGTCCGCCCCAACTGCCGCGGAGCCAGGCGGTGTCCGGGCTCGTTGCCGCGAGAGCCGCGCCGTCAGCGGCCGTCGGTCTGCGTACCACCACGTCGTGGGGAAGGCGGCGTCGCGGCACCGGACGGGGCCGCAGCCAGATCATCCGCTCCCCGGGGACGACCCGGCCGAACGCCGCCGCGAGGACCGGCAGGAATCGCGGCCGGGCCAGGACACGGCCGTCACCGAGCGGAGCCAGGGCGCGCGGGTCCACATGGCGAGGATCTCCCTCCATCAGGACGTGGCCGGCGCAGGCCACGGCGACCACGCGCGGCCCGACGGGCCGGTCCGCCCACCATCGGCCGTGGCCGGTGGCGCGGACGTGCTCCGCGAGCGCGACAGGCCCGGGACATCGGACGGGAACCAGCCGCCGGGGAGGGGGAGTCCCGTGCACTCGATCATCTGTGTCCCTCTTCACGTGTCGGTACGCCGACGGCGGTGCGGACCACCGGATCGCCCGGGTGGTCCGCACCGCCGTGGGGGTTCAGCCCTGATTGGCCTTCTTGCCGTGGTTGGCCCCGTGCTTGCGACGGGCCCTCTTCTTGCGGGCGCGCTTGGACATGTGTTCCTCCTCGATGCGGTGACGGGCTCTCAGACGATGACGAGCAGGTCGGCGACCTTGCACAGGCGGCGTGCGGTGCGCTCCCCGTGGCCGGCGGTGGAGGGGCCGGCGGCGTCGTAGTGGGCGCCTGGGACCAGCGGGGCCCGCGGGTCGCAGAGCCGCACCACGCGGGCGGCGCCCTCGGCCGGCGACGCGCCCTCGTGCGCGGACAGCGGCAGTAGGGCGGTCGTGCCGACCCCCGGGTCGACGCTGACGACCGTGCAGCCCGCGGGCGCCGCCGCGCCGGCGAACACGGTCAGGGCCAGCTGCGACTGCGCGTACGCGGAGTACCGGGAGTAGTGGTGCGCCCGGTTGAGGTCGTTCCAGGCCAGCGACGCCGACCGGTACGTGGTCGACGAGATGTTGACGACCCGGCTGCCCGGACGCGCCGTCAGCGGACGCCTCAGCTCCCGGGTGAGCAGGTACGCGGCCAGGAAGTTGACCTGGAAGGAGAGCTCGTTGCCGTCCTCGGTGAGCGTGTGCTCCTCCGGGGCCGCGACCGCGGCGTTGTTGACCAGGACGTCCAGGACGGGATGGACGGCCGACAGCTCCGCCGCCATCGCCTTGACCTGCGCGAGCCGGCGGAAGTCCGCGACGGCCAGGCGCAGCCGCGCCCGGTCGGCGCCGGCGGCCACCAGCCGCTCCACGGCGTGGTGGGCGGACTCGGTGTCGGGGCCGTGGACGATGACCGTGTGCCCGCGTGCGGCGAGCATACGGGCGGTCTCCCACCCGATGCCGGAGGTCGCCCCCGTGACCATGGCGGTCCTGGGGGAAACGGCGGGAAGGGCGGATGCGGACATGGGGTCATCCCTCCGGGGGAAGGACGCGTCGGCGCGCGCCCGGGCCACAGGTCGTGGGGGTCGTGGGGGGCGCGCGCCGCACGCGAAGAAACGCGGCCGCAGGGCGTGGCCGCGGAACACCGGCTCGTCAGGGAGCCGGCAGGAGAACAGCGCGCGAGACCGGCGGCACCGGACGGGGTGGCCGATCGTCATGGAGCCGACCGCTGTTCACGTCGCCATCCCATCGTCCGCCGCCGCGGGCGGCAAGATCCGCCGCCCGTTCCTGACACCGACCTGACGGCGCGGCCGGCGCGGCGTCAAGGTGCCGTCAGAAGGGCGGCCCACGGGCGCAAAGGTCCTGTCAGGGAAGCCCGTCGGGGACCCGCGGCCGCGATGTGCTGGCCCCGTATCCCCGTATCCCCGTGTCTCCGTGTCCCCGTACCTCTCAGAAGGCCCCCTTCCATGCAGCCCCTGGCCCCCGCCCCCGTGACGGACCGCACCGCCCCTCACCCACCGGCCCCCGGGCGCAGGCCCGGCCGCCGCCGGAAGGTGTCCGCCGGACTGCTCGACCACCGGCAGTTGTGGACCGCGTTCCCGGAGGCGCTGCGCAAGCTCGACCCGCGCGGCATGGTGCGCAAACCGGTGCTGTTCGTCGTCGAGGCCGGTGCAGTGCTCACGACCCTGTCGGCGCTGCTGCACCCCAGTGTCTTCGCCTGGGTGATCACCGCCTGGCTGTGGCTGACGGTGGTCTTCGCCAACCTGGCCGAGGCCGTCGCGGAGGGCCGCGGGAAGGCCCAGGCCGAGAGCCTGCGCCGGGCCCGGACCGGCACCGTGGCCCGGCGGCTGCGCGGCTGGCGCCCGTACGGCCGGGAGTTCACGGAGGAGCCGGTCCCGGCCGGCGAACTGCGGCGGTTCGACGTGGTGGTCGTCGAGGCGGGCGGGACCATCCCCGGCGACGGGGAGGTCGTCGAGGGCATCGCGGCAGTCGACGAGTCGGCGATCACGGGGGAGTCGGCCCCGGTCATCCGCGAAGCGGGCGGCGACCGCTCCGGGGTGACCGGTGGCACGAAGGTGCTGTCGGACCGGATCGTCGTCCGCGTCACGTCGCGGCCCGGCAGAACCTTCCTGGACCGGATGATCGCCCTGGTCGAGGGCGCCTCCCGGCAGAAGACGCCCAACGAGATCGCGCTGAACATCCTGCTGGCGTCCCTGACCGTCGTCTTCATCCTCGTCGTCGTCACCCTCGAGCCGATGGCCTCCTACGCCGGTGCCGCCCAGGGCACGGTCGTCCTGGTGGCCCTGCTCGTCACGTTGATCCCCACCACCATCGGCGCGCTGCTGTCGGCCATCGGCATCGCGGGCATGGACCGGCTCGTGCAGCGCAACGTGCTGGCGATGTCCGGGCGCGCCGTCGAGGCGGCGGGCGACGTGTCGGTCCTGCTGCTGGACAAGACCGGCACCATCACCTTCGGCAACCGCCGCGCCGCCGCCTTCGTCCCGCTGTCCGGCGTGGACGACATGCAACTCGCGCAGGCCGCCCAGGCGTCCAGCCTCGCCGACGAGACCCCCGAGGGCCGGTCGATCGTCGTCCTGGCCAAGGAGCGCTACGGGCTGCGCGCACCGGCCCCCGGCGAGCTGGGGCAGACCCGCTTCGTGCCGTTCTCCGCCCGCAGCCGCATGAGCGGGGTCGACCTGCGCTGGGAGGACGGCGCCGGAGTCGCCGTGCGCAAGGGCGCCGCGGCGACCGTGGCCGCCTGGGTCACGGGCCGCGGCGGGCAGGTGCCCGAGGAGGTGGCGGCGGTCGTGGACCGGATCGGCGCTTCGGGCGGCACCCCGCTCCTGGTCGCACTCGACGACGGGAACGAGGCCCAGATCCTCGGCGTGATCCACCTCAAGGACGTGGTGAAGAACGGCATCCGCGAACGCTTCGCCGAACTGCGGCGGATGGGCATCCGCACCGTGATGGTCACGGGTGACAACCCGCTGACCGCGAGGGCGATCGCCGAGGAGGCGGGGGTCGACGACTTCCTCGCCGAGGCCACTCCGGAGGACAAACTCGCGCTGATCAAGCGGGAGCAGGAGGGCGGCAATCTGGTCGCGATGACCGGTGACGGGACGAACGACGCCCCGGCGCTGGCGCAGGCCGATGTCGGCGTGGCCATGAACACCGGTACCTCGGCCGCCAAGGAGGCCGGGAACATGGTGGACCTGGACTCCAACCCGACCAAGCTGATCGAGATCGTCGAGGTCGGCAAGCAGTTGCTGATCACCCGCGGCGCGCTGACGACGTTCTCCATCGTCAACGACGTCGCGAAGTACTTCGCGATCATCCCCGCGATGTTCGCCGGTGCCTACCCGGGCCTGGACAAGCTCAACATCATGGAGCTGCACAGCCCGCAGTCGGCGATCACCTCGGCGATCGTCTTCAACGCCCTGATCATCGTCGCGCTGATCCCGCTGGCCCTGCGCGGCGTCCGCTACACGCCGTCGTCCGCCGCCGACCTGCTGCGGCGCAACCTGCTGGTGTACGGGGTGGGCGGGCTGGTGCTGCCGTTCCTCGGCATCAAGCTGATCGACATGGCCGTCGTCCAGTTCGTGCCGGGCCTCGGCTGACCGGCGGCGTCCTACGCCATACCCGACACGCGGAACACCGCCCGGGCCCGCGGCCCGTCGACGGCGTCGCCGAGGTGCGCCAGCACCTGGGAACCGTGGCGCAGGACGCCGCGTTCGCGGGAGCGGTGGGCGCCGGCCTCCAGCAGATGCCACAGCAACGGGTTGGCGATCAGCGTCCGGGGATCGACCTGCACGCGGTGACCGAAGGCGTCGTACAGCAGCAGGTGCGCCCCGGGGCCCTGGTGCTGCCGCACCGCCACCAGCGTGTCGGTGCGCACCGTACGGGTCCGCAGCGCGCCGCGCACCGAGAGCCAGCCGTCGCCCGCCGTCACGCGCGGGGGCACCAGCACCGCCAGGACCAGGACCGCCAGGCCCGCCCAGAGTCCGGCGCGCGCCGCGCTGAGGCTCCCCGCGGCCGTGTCGAGGGCCAGGGCGAGGGCGAGGAAGCCGAGCGCGCACCCCGCCGCGGACCGCGCGTCCCCCGCCCAGCGCCGGTCGGTGCGGCCGGTGGTGGTCCGTTTCATGCGGCCGACCGTAGGAGCGGGCGCCCCCGCGAGGACCTCGGCTGACGCGTTCCTGACGGCCGGCCGCGCGATCCTGGCGCGGCCTTGACGGCCGGCGGGTCAGCCGACGTGCACGCGGGGGCGGCGGGTGCGGTCCGGCTCGGCCTCGCGGAGCACCTCGCGGGTGACGGGGGCGACCTCGCCCTGCCCGAAGAGGAAGAAGCGCAGGAAGTTCGCGAAGGGGGTGCCCTCGGTCCACTCGAAGTAGATGTGCGGGCGCTGCCCGCTGGCGTCGCGCACGTGCAGGAGCAGCGCCGCCAGCGCGTTGGGGATGGACGACGACTCCAGCGTGAGCACCCGGTAGCGGCCGTGCAGCACGTCGCCGCGCACGGTGAGCCCGGACTCGAACTCCGAGGGGTCGGAGACGGTGACCTCGACGAAGACGAAGTCGTCCTCCGCGGGGATGTCGTTGTCGGCGCGGATCTGCTGGATCTTGTCGCGGTACTCCGCCATGTCCCGGCGGTCCGGCTCGTTGGCGATGAAGCGGATCCTGCGGTGGGACATGTCGCGGACGAAGCGCTGGGCCATGTCGTCCAGCGTCACGCTGGTGACGCGGAGTTCGAAGGCGCGGGCCAGCCGGGACAGCAGGGAGATGAGGATGATGCCGGCGATGAAGCAGGCACCGATCTTCACACCGTCCGGGCGCTCGATGACGTTGACGACCGTGGTGTAGAGGAAGACCGCCGAGATCACCGCGAAGCCGATGGTCCAGCCGCGCTGCCGGGCCTTGCGGGCGGCGATGGTCACCGCGATCGCCGCGGAGCTGATCAGCACCAGCACACCGGTGGCGTACGCGCCGCCCTGGGCGTCCACGTCGGCGTCGAAGATCCAGGTGACCAGGAACGCGATCAGCGTGAAGACCAGCACCATCGGCCGCACCGCGCGCGCCCAGTGCGGCGCCATGCCGTAGCGGGGCAGGTAGCGCGGCATGAGGTTGAGCAGGCCCGCCATGGCCGAGGCGCCGGCGAACCACAGGATGCAGATGGTGGACACGTCGTAGACGGTGCCGAAGGCGTTGCCCAGGTACTCGTGCGACAGGTACGCCAGGGCGCGGCCGTTGGCCTGTCCGCCGGACTTGAACTCCTGGGCGGGGATGAGGAGCGTGGTGATGAAGCTGGTGGCGATGAGGAAGACGCTCATGACGACCGCGGCCGTGGTCAGCAGCTTCTTCGTCCCGCGGATCCGTCCGGCGGGATTCTCCTCCGTGTCGTCGGCATCGCCCTGGACGTGGGGCATGACGGCGACACCGGTCTCGAAGCCGGAGAGGCCGAGCGCCAGTTTGGGGAAGACCAGCAGGGCCACGCCCACCATCGCGATCACGTTGCCGTGCTGCGCGGTCAGCGCGCTGGACCAGTCGGTGACGACGTGCGAGGCGGTCGCCACATGCCACAGCCCGACGACGACCACCACCGCGTTGAGCGCGAGGTAGAGCCCGACCAGGACCACGGCGACGCCGATCGCCTCCAGGAAGCCCTTGAGGAACACCGCGCCGAGCAGGGCCACCAGGAACAGGGTGATGACCATCTCGTGGCCGTGCAGCACGCTCGTCAAGTGCGGGTTCTCCACCAGGTGGGTGGAGGCGTCCGCCGCCGACAACGTGATCGTGATCAGGAAGTCCGTGGCCGCGAAGCCCAGCAGCGTCAGCACGAAGAGCTTGCCCTGCCAGAACGACAGCAGCCGTTCCAGCATCGCGATCGAGCCCTCGCCGCGCGGGCTCTCCTCGGCCACCCGCCGGTACACCGGCAGCGCGCCCGCGAGCGTCACGATCACCAGGACGATCGTGGCGACGGGCGACAGGAGGCCGGCGGCCAGGGCCGCGATGCCCGGCTGGTAGCCCAGGGTGGAGAAGTAGTCCACACCCGTCAGGCACATGACCCGCCACCACCGCTGCCCGCGATGGGCGCTCTCGGGTACCGGCTGCCCGCCCTGCTGGTGCCGGGCCATGTCGGACAGGCCCTCCAGCATCCACGCGCGCAGCCGATTCGGATGAGCGGACATGGCCACTTGCACTCCCGTCGACAACAGTCAAGCCTCCGCCGTCGGCGGACGGCCACGTCAGCGTACGCAGCCCGGCCGGGGCCGTCGGCGCGCGCCGCGGCGGCGCGACGGCACCGCGGTGCCCAGGCGGCCGTCCCCGTGTGACGGTCCGGGGCCGGCCCCGGGCTGCGTCGCGGGGTGCGGGAGCCGTCCGTCCGGAGATCAACTCCGCAGGTCGGGGCGGGGGGTGGGCGCGGACCGGGGGAGCGGGCGCGCCGGGACCGACGGCGGCGCTGCCACGCGGGTCGTCGGGGCGTTCCCTTGACGAGCTCCATACGGCTGACGCGCAATCCTGACGCGTTCTTAACGCCCAAGGTCCCCGCAGGCCCGGGAGGGGTGTCAGGGTCGGGTAAATTCTCCTGTGGGGTGCCGGGAAGTCTGGTCGGCGTAAAGACGCAGCAGCCGCAATAGATCTTTCCGGGGGAACCTCGCATGACCATCCTGACCGCCGTCCTCCTGCTTGTGGCACTGGCGACCACGGTGGCCACGGGAGCCCGGCACTGGCGGGTCCCCGCTCCCTCGCTCCTGGTCGTGGCGGGGCTGCTGGTCGGACTGCTGCCGTGGGTGCCCGCGGTGCACGTCGCGCCCGAGGTGATCAGCGTCGTCGTGCTGCCCCCGCTGCTGTACGCCTCCGCCGAGGAGATCTCCTGGCGCGAACTGCGCCGCGTGTGGCGCCCGGTCACGGTCCTCGCCTTCGGGCTCGTGGTGACCTCGGCCGCGGCCGTGGCCGCCGTGGCGGCCACCCTGACCCCGCTCGGCGGGCCGATGGCGCTGGTCCTCGGCGCCGTGCTGGCAAGCACCGATCCCGTCGCCGTGACGGCCCTCGGGCGCAGGCTGTCCCTGCCGCCCCGGGTGAAGGTGCTGGTGCAGTCCGAGAGCCTCTTCAACGACGCCACGAGCCTGGTGCTCTTCAAGGTCGCCGTCGGCGCCGCGGTCGCCTCGGGCTCCCTCCTGACTCCGGGGGCCGCGGGCCGCTTCCTCGAACTGGGCGGTGGCGGAGCGCTGGTCGGCGCCGCCGTGGCGGGGCTCGTCGTGCTCATCCGCCGGCGCACCGAGGACCCGGTCCTGGAGACGGTGGTCTCCCTGGTCACACCGTACGGCGTCTACGTGCTCGCCGAGGACCTGCACACCTCCGGGGTCACGGCGGTCGTCCTGGCGGGCGTGGTGCTGGGCAGCGCCGGGCACCGGGTCACAAACGCACCGATCCGGCTGCAGATCCACGCCGTCTACGCCACCGTCGTCTTCCTCCTGGAGAACGTCGTCTTCGCGCTCATCGGCCTCCAGCTGCCGACGCTCGTGCGCGAACTCGATCCGTCGGAGCGGGGCCTGCCGCTGGTGGTGGGCGTGCTCGCGGTGGCCGCCACCGTCGTCGTCCTGCGGCTCGTGTGGGTCTTCCCGCTCTCGGCCGTCATGCAGCACCGCCGCAAGGACGGCCCGGTCTCCTGGCGGGTGCCGCTGGTGACCTCATGGGCCGGTACGCGTGGGGTCATGCCGCTGGCCGCCGCGCTGTCGGTGCCCCTGGTGACCTCCGGAGGGGCGCCGCTGCCGCACCGCTCGCTGGTACTCACCCTCACGACCGGCGTGGTGGTCCTGACCGTCGTCGTCCAGGGGTTCACCCTCGCCCCGGTGGTGCGGCGCTCGGGCATCGCCCTGGAGCCGGAGCACACCGCCCGCGAGGAGGCGCGGGCCCGGGACGCCCTGTCGCGCGCGGGGCTGCGCTACCTCGACCAGCTCGCCGACCTCGAGGCCGCTCCGGCTTCCGTGGTCATGCAGCTGCGCCGCCACTTGGAGGCCGGACTCGACGAGGGGGACGAGGGCTCCGGGGCGGATCGCGCCGCCGTCTCGGCCGAGGCCGTCACCGCCCACCGGGACCTGCGCCGGGCGTTGATCGGCGTACAGAGCGGCGAACTACGGCGGCTGTACGAGACCGGCCGGGTGAGCGACGCCACCCTGCGCGCCGTCCAGCGGGCCCTGGACCTGGAGGAGGCCGGGCTCAGCGGGTGATTCAGGGCGTGAAGGAGTCGTGCGCCCCGCGCCCGAGGCCGAATCGCGCGCGTGACCCGCGACGCTCGGCCTCCACGAGCTGCGACAGCAGGGGCGACGGCGGTACGGCGAGCACGGGGCAGCGGGCGTGGTTCAGGCAGTGCCGGGCGACCGACGGCGACAGCAGGCGGCGCAGCGGGCCGTGCGAGCCGGTGCCCACCACCAGCAGGTCGGACTCCTGGTCGGCCACCCGCACCAGCGTGGGGCCGGGCAGGCCGAGCGCGATGACGGGGCGCAGCGGAGGGTCCAGGGGGATGCTGCCGCCGAAGGCCGTGTCCAGGGCGGCGAACAACTGCCGGCGCGCGAGGGAGTGCCAGCGGTCGAGCAGGGGCGGCGACGGCGGCCGACTGGAACCGAAGTCGACACCGACGTTCTCCCAGGCGATCACCACCGTCAGCGCCGCCGACCGGCGGCGTGCCTCCTCGACGGCCCTGTGGAGTGCCGCCAGGCTGCCCAGGGAACCGCTGACACCGACCACGACACGGTCTTCGCGGGACTCACGCATGACTCCATGCAAACGCCGTGCCACCGGCCGGTGGCGTGCCCTTGTCGCGATCCTGACGCCGCCTCCCCCGGGCCTGACGCGCCCCTGACCCACCCGCGATCGCGGCGTCAACATATCGGCGCACGCCGTCAACGTCCCGTCAGGGAAGGCCGTCACCCCCCTTACCCCGGGCGTAGCTTCCTGGTGCGCCCCGGTCCGACGTGCCCGGACCGGGGCCCTGCCTTCCCTCTTGGAGGAATCCATGACCGAGTCCGCGTCCGAGGACGACCCCGAGCCTTGCGAACGCACCCCGGCCGCAGACGGCGGAACGCTCTGCGTCCCCGTCCGGCCGGGACCCGCCGGCTGCGTCGCGCGGATGTTCCGCACGCCGCTGGGCGACCGCACGGCGGTCGCCTTCACCACGCCGGAACTCCTCACCGCGACCCTCGGCGCGGAACAGGCGTGGATCAGCCTGTCGGAATCCGCGCTGCGCTCGCTGGCCAGGCCACTCGGTGTCACCGCTCTCACGGTGGACCCCCGGTTCGCCGCCCCCGCCGTCAAGGACGACCCCGACGCGTCGTCCGACCGGTTCGGCTCCCAGATCATGGGCGTCCTGCGGGTGACCGGTGCGTTCGCCCTGGTCGACGCCCTCTGTCTGTGGATCCACTGACGGGTCCGCGGCAACCCGGCCCCCCAAGGGGCCCTACCTTCGCCCTCCGGGCAGGTGCCGTCCCCGCGTTGCCCTGCCCGGAGGTGCCCCCTCGCTACCGCACCACCGCCTGATTCCCTCGGAGCACCTCAGATGACCACAGCCCCAACCCTCGTCAAACCGGCCCCGGAGAGCGAGGCCGGCGCACCCGGTCCCGGCCGGAACCGCCGTGTCGGCGGGGGCCTGCTCGATCCTCGGCAGCTGTGGCTCGCCCTGCCGGAGGCGCTGCGCAAGCTCAACCCCGTGACGCTCTTCCGCAACCCGGTCATGTTCGTCACCGAGATCGGCGCGGCGCTGACCACCGGGCTCGCGATCGCCCACTCCTCGCTGTTCGCGTGGCTGATCACCGTGTGGCTCTGGCTCACCGTGGTCTTCGGTAACCTCGCCGAGGCCGTGGCCGAGAGCCGTGGCAAGGCACAGGCGGACTCGCTGCGCCGGACGCGCCGGCAGACCACCGCCCGCCGCCTGACGGCGACAGGGGAGAAGACCGTCCCCGCGATGGCACTGCGCCGCGGCGACAGGGTGGTCGTGGCGGCCGGCGAGCTGATACCCGGCGACGGAGATGTCGTCGAGGGCGTCGCCAGCGTCGACGAGTCCGCGATCACGGGGGAGTCCGCACCCGTCATCCGCGAGTCCGGCGGCGACCGGTCGGCCGTGACCGGCGGCACCAAGGTGCTGTCGGACCGCATCGTCGTGCGCATCACGCAGGAACCCGGCGAGAGCTTCCTGGACCGGATGATCGCCCTCGTCGAGGGCGCCAACCGGCAGAAGACCCCCAACGAGCTGGCCCTGAACCTGCTCCTGGTCATGCTGACCTTCGTCTTCCTGATCGCCGTCGTCACCCTCCAGCCCATGGCGATCTTCTCCAAGGGCATCATGGGCGCGTCCCCCGACAGCACCGCGCTGACCGCCGACGGCGTGACCGGCATCGTCCTGGTCTCCCTGCTGGTCTGCCTCATCCCGACCACCATCGGGGCCCTGCTGTCGGCGATCGGCATCGCGGGCATGGACCGGCTCGTGCAGCGCAACGTGCTCGCCGCGTCGGGACGCGCCGTGGAAGCGGCGGGCGACGTGAACACCCTGCTGCTCGACAAGACCGGCACCATCACCTACGGCAACCGGCAGGCAAGCGGGTTCCTGTCGATCGGCGGCATCGAGCCGGAGCAACTCGCCCAGGCCGCACTGCTGTCCAGCCTCGCCGACGAGACCCCCGAGGGCCGCTCGATCGTCGCTCACGCCCGGGAGCACTTCGCGCTGACCCACCACCGCGCCGACGAACTCGACCTGCCCGAGGCCGCGTGGGTGCCCTTCAGCGCCGTCACCCGCATGTCCGGCGTGGATCTGCCCCGGGGCGGGCGGCAGTTGCGCAAGGGCGCCGCGGCCGCCATCGCCGGCTGGGTGCGCGAGAACGGCGGGACGGTGCCGGCCGGCCTGGACGTGTACGTGGAGCAGGTGTCGGCCTCCGGCGGCACCCCGCTGGCGGTCGCCGAACGCACGGCCGGCGGACCGGCCCGCCTGCTCGGTGTCATCCACCTCAAGGACGTCGTCAAGCCCGGCCTGCGCGAACGCTTCGAAGAGATGCGCCGCATGGGCATCCGCACCGTCATGGTCACCGGCGACAACCCGGTGACGGCCCGCACCATCGCCGAGGAGGCGGGGGTCGACGACTTCCTCGCCGAGGCCACTCCGGAGGACAAACTCGCGCTGATCAAGCGGGAGCAGGAGGGCGGCAATCTGGTCGCGATGACCGGTGACGGGACGAACGACGCCCCGGCGCTGGCGCAGGCCGATGTCGGCGTGGCCATGAACACCGGTACCTCGGCCGCCAAGGAGGCCGGGAACATGGTCGACCTCGACTCCGATCCCACGAAGATCGTGGAGATCGTCGAGATCGGCAAGCAACTCCTCATCACCCGCGGGGCGCTGACGGCCTTCTCGATCGCCAACGACATCGCCAAGTACTTCGCGATCCTCCCCGCCATGTTCGGCGGGGTCTACCCCGCGCTCGACGCCGTCAACATCATGCGGCTGCACTCTCCGGCCTCCGCGATCCTGTCCGCCGTCGTCTTCAACGCCGTCGTCATCGTCGCGCTGATCCCGCTCGCCCTGCGGGGCGTGCGCTACCGGCCGTCCTCGGCGTCCGCCCTGCTCACCCGCAACCTGTGGCTGTACGGCCTCGGCGGCGTCATCGTCCCCTTCCTCGCCATCAAGCTGATCGACCTCGTCCTCGTCCAGTTCGTCCCCGGGATCTGAACCATGCCTCCCCTCACCCGCCTCCCGCACTGGGCGGCCCACCAGCTGGCCGCCGTGCGGGTCGTCGTGGCGCTCACCCTCCTCGTCGGCCTGGCCTACCCGCTCGGCATGACCGCGCTGGGACAGCTGCCGGGACTCCGCCACACCGCCCACGGCACCGCCCTCGGCAAGGCGTGGACCGACGCCAAGGGCCGTCCGCTGCCCGGCTACTTCCAGTCCCGGCCCTCCAACGCCGGCGCAGGCTACGACCCGGCCGCCTCGGCGGCCGGCAACCTCGGCCCCGAGAGCGTCGTCGACACCCCGGACAAGCCGAGCCTGCTCACCCAGGTCTGCTCGCGCAGCAAGGCGGTCGGCGAGCTGGAGCACGTCGACGGCTCGCGCCCCTACTGCACGGCCGACGGTGTCGGCGCCGTGCTGGGCGTCTTCCGTGCGGGCGGCACCACGGGCGACGTGGAGCGCGTGATCAGCGTCAACCAGCCGTGCCCCGCACGGCCGTTCACCGCCTCGTACGAGGGCGTGGCCGTCGTGTGCGCCGCACCGGACGAGGACTGGTCCAAGGCCGTCGTCGTCCCCGTGCGGGGCGGCGCCCCGGCCCGTCCCGTGGTGCCCGCGGACGCCGTGACCGCGAGCGGCAGCGGCCTCGACCCCGACATCAGCCCCGCCTACGCGCGCCTTCAGATCCCCCGTGTCGCCCGTGAACGCGGCCTGCCCGAGAGCGCGGTGAGCGCACTCGTCGCCCGGTGCACCACCGGCCGCGCACTCGGTGTGCTCGGCGAGCCGGCCGTCGACGTCGCCGGCCTCAACAGCGCGCTCGACCGCGCCCGTCCGCTCCAGGGAGCCTGAGCATGACCGTCTTCGGCTGGCTCCAGGCCACCCTCGTCATCGCCGTCGTCGTGGGCCTGCACGTGCCGCTCGGCGACTACTTCGCCCGTGCCCTCGACGGCGGGCGCCACCTCGCCCCCGAACGCGTGCTGTACCGCGTCTGCGGCATCGACCCCGACCGCGAACAGAACTGGCGGCACTACCTGTTCGCGCTCCTGGCCTTCTCCGCCGCGAGCATCGCCGCCCTCTTCGCGCTGTTCACCCTCCAGGACCGGCTGCCCTGGTCGCTCGGCCGTGACGGCATGCCCTGGCCGCTCGCGCTGCACACCGCGGTCAGCTTCACCACCAACACCAGCTGGCAGAACTACGCGGGCGAGTCCACCACCGGCCACCTCGCCGTGATGGCGGGCCTGGGCACCCAGGCCTTCGCCTCCGGGGCCGTCGGCATCTGCGCCGCTCTGGCCCTGGTCCGCGGCCTGGTGCGGGGCGGCACCGACGAACTCGGCAACTTCTGGGTCGACCTGATCCGCTCGGTCCTCCGGGTGTTCCTGCCGCTGTCCGTCGTCTTCGGTCTGCTGCTTATGGCATTGGGCGTGACGCAGCACCTGTCCGGCGTCGACCAGCTGGCGGGCCCGGTCGGCTCCTGGGAGCCCATCAAGCTGATGGCGGGCGACGGCGGCGGCTTCTTCAACGCCAACAGCGCCCACCCACTGGAGAACCCCTCCGCCTGGACCAACACCGTCGAGATCGTGCTGATGCTGCTGATCCCGACCGCGCTCATCCGCACCTACGGCCGCATGGCCGGCAGTCTCCGCCAGAGCTGGACCCTCCTCACGGTCGTGGGCATCCTGTTCTGCCTGCTGCTGGTCGCGGGCAACCTGGCGCAGAGCATGCACACCGGCACCGTCACGGCGGCCGTCGGCGGCCAGACCGAGGGCACCGAGACCCGTTTCGGCGTCCCCGCGAGCACCCTGTTCGGCGTCTCGGCCACCGCGTCCGCCGACGGCGCGGCCAACGCCTCGTACGACAGCTTCTCCAGCCTCGGCGGAGGCGTGCTCCTCGCGGGCATGATGCTCGGCGAGATCGCGCCCGGCGGCACCGGCAGCGGGCTGTACGGCCTGCTCATGGCGGTCCTGGTCGCCGTCTTCATCGGCGGGTTGATGGTCGGCCGCACACCCGAGTACCTGCGCAAGCGGATCGGTTTCGGCGAGATGCGGCACGTCGTGCTCTACGCCCTCGTCGCCCCCACCGCGATCCTCGTCTGCTCCGCGATCGCGGTCGCCCTGCCCGACGGGCGCTCGTCCATGGGCAACGCCGGCCCGCACGGGCTCACGGAACTGATCTACGCCTACACGAGCAACACGGCGAGCAACGGCAGCGCGATGGCCGGGTTCAACGGGGCCACCGACTTCCACAACCTGCTCATGGTGGCCGCCATGCTGATCGGCCGCTACCTGCCGATCGTGTTCGTGCTCGCCCTCGCGGGGCGCCTGGCCCGGCAGCGCCCCGGCGTGGTCACGGTCGGCACCCTGCGGCCGTACGGCGTCAACTTCGTCGTCCTCGCCACCGGCGCCGCACTCGTCCTGGCGCTGCTCAACTTCCTGCCGGCCCTCTCCCTCGGGCCGGTCGCGGAGGGGCTGCGGTAGCCGCCCGGCGGTGCCGGCGGGAGCCGGGCGGGGGGACCGCGTCCGGGGAGGGCCCGCCCGCCCGGCTCCGTGCTCGCCGCCGCCCCGGTGGCGCCGGGTCGGCCGTCCACGGGGCGCGGTCGCCGCGGGGCCGGGGCGCACGGCCGGGTTCCGGCGCCCGGCCACGACGGACGAGGCCGATCCCGGCGGCTGTACCGCTGCCGTCCGGCGGGCAGGGTCCCATGGAGGACCTCGGGTGCCCACCGGCGTCCACGGCTTCCGCCGTGTACCGTCCCGCCGCCGTCAACGCCGGAGACGGCCACGCCGGTTCGCCGGCATGGGCCGGCCGCTCCCGGACGGGCCGCGTCGTCGTCCGCCCGGCTCCCCGCGTCGCGACCGGCCGCCGGGCACAATCCCCCCTCCGCCGGCGGAGCCGGTCGCCGGAGGCGCTGGACGAACCGGGCGGCGCCCCCGCAGGATGGTGTGCCGTGAAGGTGAACAGCGTCGCCGACGCCGACGCGCTGGCGAGCAGCGCGCACGAGGGCCAGACCGACCGCATCGGCGTGGCGTACGTCGAGCACGTCCGCGCCGTCGCCGCCGGGCTCGCGCCCTTCGGGCCCGAACTCCAGATGGCCGGCCTGCTCCACGACGTCATCGAGGACACCTCCTGGACGGCGCGGCGGTTGCGCGCCGCGGGCGTTCCCGAGCGCGTCGTCGCCGTCGTCGAGCAGGTCACCAACCAGCCCGGCGTCGCCTACGCGGACAAGCTGCGGCGCATCGCCACGGGCCGGGACGCCACCCTGGTCAAGATCGCCGACAACGCCCACAACAGCCGGGCCGACCGCGCCGCCCGCCTCGACCCCGCCGCGCGCGAACGCCTCGCCGCCAAGTACCGGGCCGCCCGCGCCGTCCTGTGGCCGGCCGCGTCCCGCGAGGACATCGCGGCGATCCTCGCCATCGTCAACCCGGACCTGCTCGCCGAACTGCCGGCGGACCACGGCGCGCCCTGAGCACCGTGCTCAGTCCGGGGCGGCGGCCGCCGGGTGCCGCCGCGCGGGGCGGGCGGCGGTGATCGCGGCCTGGAGGCTGGCCAGCCAGATCGCGGCGTCGACGGCGTAGTAGAGCAGCGGGTCCGGGGCCCGGCCCGCGGAGGCCGTGCAGACGTCCTTGATGACCGTGCGGTCCGTCGGCGGGTCGCCCGGGTGCGGGTTCTCGGGGAGGGGGCGTTCGCGGTCCAGGCGCAGGTCGTAGCTGAACGGCAGCGCCACGCCCCGCAGACGGTGGGCGGCGTCGCGCAGGTGCGCGGCGCTCAGCGGCCAGGCGGACAGCGCGCCCGGCGGGCAGTTGTCCAGCAGGACCTGCCCCATCGTGATGACACGGTTGCCGGCCAGCATGATCACCTGGAAGTCGATGTCCCCGGACGACGCGTGCCGGGGGTCGTGCCGCTCGGTGGCGTACTGGGCGTAGGTCGCCTCGACGATCAGCTGGGCGAGCCGGGCCTGCGGAAGGGCGTCGGTGGCCCGCGCCCCGTCGGTGATCCTGTCGGTGATGTCGGCGACCGCGCGGGTCCCCTGGTCCAGGACGCGGGCACAGGCGCGCCGCAGTTCGCCGGTTCCGCCGTGCGGCCAGGCGAGCAGGCCGACGACGGCGCCCGTGACGGCCCCGGTGAGCACGTCCAGTAGGCGGGCGGCGGCCAGTTCGGGCCCGCTGCGGGCGATCTGGGTGAACGCGGCGGCGACGGTCAGCGTGAAGAACGCCTGGCCCCAGCCGGGCCCGAGCACCGAGCCCGCCGCGAAGGCCAGCAGCATGCACGGCGGCAGCATCGCGGCGAACACCAGCGGCGTCCCCGCGGCCAGGTACAGGATCAGCGCAGCGACCACGGCGCCGGCGAGCGTCCCGCGCAGCGCGGGCCACAGCGCGGTCCGTGTGTCGACGGCGCTGGTGCGCATCACCGTCAGCGTGGTCAGCAGCGCCCAGAAGCCGTGCTCCAGGCCGAGCGCGCCGACGACCAGCCGGACCGCGGCGAGGGCGACGGCGATACGCACCGCGTTCTGGAAGTACACCGACCGCGGCGTGAGATGGGCGCGCAGCCGGTGGTAGTACAGCTCGGCGGTGGGGCGCCCGGCGTACCAGAAGGCCCCGGGACGGGCCTCCGGCGGTGTGCCGTCGGCAGGCACTCGGGCGCCGAGCACGATCCGGGCCGCCGTGACGACGAAGTCCGCCGTGTGTGTGATGTCCAGGACGATCGCGCCGTTGCGCACCATCGTGGCCGAGTCGGTGCCCGTCCCGCGCGGCCGCACGCGGTGCGACTCGAAGGTGCTCGCGGCGGCACCGCAGACGGCCTGGAGGGGCGGCGGGGCCCGGCCCGTCAGGGCGCGGTCCACGTCCTCGCACGCTGCCGCCGACGTCAGCAGCAGCCCCATGGCGGCCGGTTCCGGCGGTGCCGCCCCCTCCTCGGCCGACTCCGTCAGCTGCCATGTCTGCGCGAGCAGATGACGCATATGCGAGGCCGCCTCGGACAACGCCCGGTCCCGCGCGGACGCCGAGGCCGGGCGCTCGTCCACCGGCACATGGCTCATCCGCAGTTGCTGCGACGCCTTCAGCAGCGTCTCCGGGTCCGGCGGGCGGGGCGGGTCCGCCGCCAGCCCGTACAGCGCGTCGGCCGCCGTCCGCGCGGCCCGCGCGAGCCGGTGCTCGTACCGGCCGGGGCACGGCGCGGGCCACAGGAAGCGCTCCGCGACGCAGACCAGCACCACGCCGGCGACCAGGCCCGCCAGCCGGTGTCCCAGCGTCGACGGCGCGTACGGCGGGAAGCACGGAAGGATGTAGAACAACTGGAGCCCGTTCGCG
This sequence comes from Streptomyces sp. RLA123, assembly GCF_056270165.1. Lineage (NCBI taxonomy): Bacteria > Bacillati > Actinomycetota > Actinomycetes > Kitasatosporales > Streptomycetaceae > Streptomyces > Streptomyces sp. RLA123. Next base: position 7,094,579 of record NZ_JBWDOR010000003.1, read on the forward strand.
AGGCCCACCAACTTCGGCCCGCCGACCCCGCTGAACGTGACGAGGAAGCCCACGACCAGCATCCCCAGGGCCGCCGTCCAGGCGTGTGCCGCCAGCACCGTGCCCAGCGTCACCAGCACCATGCCGATCGGCAGTGCCGCCAGCAGTGTGCGCGCCCGCTCGCGCGGCGTTCCGGGGACGGAGGACAGCCCGCCGGCCGCGACAGCGCCGAACAGGGCGTAGATGGCCACCGTCCGGTCGCCGAGGCCGTACCGCGCGGCGTAGAAGCCCGCGCAGGCGACCACGGTCACCCGTGCCGATCGCCGCACCGCCGCCAGACCGGGATCGCGGGCCCGCAGCCACTCCAGTCCGCTCCGCCGCGCCACTCCCATCGTCAAACGGTAGGCCGCCCGCTGACGCCGGGCCACCGCGGCGCGCGGCCCGCGCGCGGCAACGGGCCGCGGGGGGCCGCGGTCGGGCGGGCCGGCCGCTTCGGGGCGGCGGCGCCGCCGGGACCGCGGGTTCGAGGGGCGGTGCACGGCTGGTTGCCGGAGCGCCGCCACGGGGCGAGTGCTCCTGATCGTGGGGCTGAGGGTGGGCGCCGGCTGTTGCCGGTGCCGGGCTGCGGCGGCGACGCGGGGCGAGTGACCGCGGTCGCGGCTCCCCGGCCTCGAAGGCTCGCGGTGGGCAGGCCGGCCGACGGCGGGGGCGGAATGGCCGGCGGGTGGCGGCGCGGGGTCAGCCGGGGGTGCGGGACTCCAGGTCGCGGCGGGTGGCGTCGCCGTACTCGCCGTTCTCGTCGCCGCGGATGCCGTACCAGACCTGGAAGCGGGCGACAGCGGCCGCGAGGCGTCGGTCGAAGCGGCCGTCGACCGCCCCGCCGGTGTAGACGTCGGGGATGCGCAGCAGCCGGGTCTGGAGGTCGCTGACGGCGGGCCCGCTGTCGCCTTCCCGGAGCACGCCGGAGGCGGTTCCCGCGGCGGGCGGCGCCGTGGTGGCGGGCACGGCGGGAGCCGGGGGCGTGAGGGTGGCACCGGGACTGGACAGCGCGAGAGCGAGGCCGAAGCCGGCCGCGCCGGCTCCCGCGACGAGGGCGCCGAGACCGGTCAGCCGGACGGCGCGGGACGAGCGGTGCCGCCGGGTGCCGCCGCGGACGTGGGGAGCCGGAGGCGGTGCCGGGGCGGGACGCCGGCCAGGGGTCGGTGCCGCGGGCGGCGGCAGGGGCTGGGTGTCGGGGCCCGGGCCGGGACCGCCCGCACGCGGGGGAGCGGCGTCGTCGGCGGGACGGAAGAGGTCGAGGGACTCCTCCCAGGAACTGCCCGCGGCGGTGGACTCGCGCGCGGGGATGACCCGCGTCGGCTCGATCATGCGGCGCCGTGGCGGCCCTCCGGCGGACGGGTTCGGCACTGCGGTACCCCTTGTCTCCCCCCTCGGCCCTGCTGGTTCGCCCACGTTAGGACCGAACTGCCATGCCCCCGCCGGGAATCCGCGAACCCGCCCCACCCGGCGCCGCACTGCGCTATGCGCCGCCCGGTGGGCGGACGACGCCCGTCAGCCGGCCCAGGGCGGTGCGACCCGGAAGGAACTGTCCGCGCGGTATCCGGATTCGCGCCGGTAGGGGTCGATGCACAGCCGGAAGTCGCGGTGCCGCAGGAGGTACCCCGGGTGGTTGTACGACGCGAAGGAGACGGTGCCCCGCCAGGCACCGGGCCGGACGCAGAAGGTCGCGTCCTCGCGGAAGAGCGCGGAGCCGTCCGGCCGGTCGAGGCGGACGCGGAAGTGCTCGTGCCGCAGGTAGCGGCCGTCCGGTGTGGCGAAGGAGGCGCAGTGCGTGTCGGCCAGGCCGGGGACGAGGACGAAGGTGGCGGCCCGGCGTGCCGCGCGGGAGGAGGCCGCGTCGAGTGGGTCGAGGCGGCCGGTGCCCTCCGGGGCGCTCCAGAAGCGGTCGGGGAAGTTCACGGACTGCACGGACAGGCTGTGTCCCCGGGCTGCACGGGAGTCGCCGCCGCCCGCCCGGTGACGGGTCGCGGTCGCCCTGGGCGTGGCGGGCGCACCGCGGGACGGTCCGGAGGCGCCGCTCGCGGGGGGTGTGCTGATGGCCGGGAGCCGGGTGGTGACCGGCTGGATCCGCGGGGCGGAGGGTGAGGGCGAGTGTGCGGGCGACGCCTTCGCCGCGGCCGCCGTGGCCGTTGCGGACCCTGCCGTCAGGCCGCCCGGCGGCTGGGCGAGCGCGGCGTGCTCGGCGGCCGTTCCGCCGGGCGCGGGAGCCGCGTCGTGGAACACCACGGGCGTGAGCAGGGCGCACACCGCGACCACCGCGGTGCCCGTGACCAGCCGCAGCGCCCGCGTCGGGCGCCGGGGCGGCGGTTCCGCCCGGCCCGGCGCGGTGAGGGCGACGCGTAACGGCGCGCGCCGCGCCGACCGCGTCCACGCTTCGTCGTCGAAGCCCGGGTACGAGTGGCGCGGGCCGGGGGCGGCGGGGCGCGGCTGGAAGACGTCGAGCTCGTCGTCGTCAAGGCCGCCGGGGCCCTCGGGGCCCTCGGGCTCTGCGGCTGTCACGTGGAGTGCTCCGTCGCTGTCGGGCCGGAGGGACGGACGGCGGTATCCGGCTGCCGGACGGACGCCTTCCGTGATCGGCGAGATTAGCGAGACCGGGTGGTTTCCGCGGGGCTTCCGTGAAAACTGTCAACCGGTGATTCTCCTGTTGCTACCGCTCCAACTCTCCTTGTCATCCGGGCGGTTGACTTCGGAGGCGGGCCGGCTCCGGCCGCCCCGCCCGGGCCCCCACCAGGCCTGCCCCTGGCATGAACGGTCCCACCGGCGGGAAGGCGCGCCTGCGGAACCCGCCCCGCACGCAGAACGCCAGGAGGTGGCCCCATGGCAGGGTCGACCGCTCACGCCGATCCACCGGGAGCAATCCGTACGGACGTGCCCGCACGCCTGGACCGGCTGCCCTGGACCCGCTGGCACTGGCGCATCGTGATCGGCCTCGGCACGGTCTGGATCCTCGACGGCCTGGAAGTGACGATCGTCGGCAACATCGCCGGCCGCCTCGCGGAGTCCGGCAGCGGCATCGACATCAGCACCACCCAGGTCACCACCCTCGCGGCGGCGGTGTACGTGGCGGGGGCGTGCCTGGGGGCGCTGTACTTCGGCCGCCTCACCGACCGGCTCGGCCGCAAGAAGCTGTTCATGGTCACCCTGGCCGTCTATCTCGCGGCGACCGCGGTCACCGCGTTCTCGTGGACCGCCTGGTTCTTCATCCTGTGCCGCTTCTTCACCGGCTTCGGCATCGGCGGCGAGTACGCGGCCATCAACTCCGCGATCGACGAGCTGATCCCGGCCCGGGTCCGCGGCCGGGTGGACCTGATCATCAACGGCAGCTTCTGGGTCGGCGCGGCGGTGGGCGCCTTCGCGTCCATCGCCCTGCTGAACACGGCTCTGTTCGCCACCGACGTCGGCTGGCGCCTCGCTTTCGCCATCGGAGTCGTCCTGGGCCTGGTGATCCTCCTCGTGCGCCGCCATGTGCCGGAGAGCCCGCGCTGGCTGTTCGTCCACGGCAGGGCCGAGGAGGCCGAACGCATCGTCGCGGACGTCGAGCGCGAGGTCCATGAGCAGACCGGCCGGCCCCTCCCGGCGCCCGAGGGCAGCATCCTGATCACCCCGCGCGGCGACATCGGCTTCCTCACCATCGCCCGCACGGTGACCCGCACCTACCCCCGGCGCACGGTGCTCGGCCTGGCTCTCTTCGTGGGCCAGGCCTTCCTCTACAACTCCGTCACCTTCGGCTACGCCGTCATCCTGACCACGTTCTTCGACGTCCCCAACGGGGACACCGGCTACTACTTCGCCGTGATCGCGGTCGGCAACTTCATGGGGCCGCTGCTGCTCGGCCACCTCTTCGACTCGGTCGGCCGCAAACCGATGATCTCCGGCACCTACATCGGCTCGGGCGTGCTGCTGCTGGGCACCGCCTGGCTCTTCCAGCAGGGCGTGCTGAGCGCGTTCACGATGACGGCCTGCTGGACCGCCGTGCTCTTCCTGGCCTCGGCGGGTGCCAGCGCCGCGTACCTCACGGTCAGCGAGATCTTCCCGCTGGAGACCCGGGCGCTGTGCATCGCGTTCTTCTACGCGGTCGGCACGGCCCTCGGCGGCATCTCCGGACCGCTGATCTTCAACGGACTGGTCAGCAGTGGCAAGCCGTCCGACACCACGCTCGCCTTCTGCATCGGCGCGGTGCTGATGATCGTCGCCGGGTGTGTGGAGGCGGCCATCGGCGTGCGCGCCGAGCGCCGCAGCCTGGAGTCGCTTGCCTCGCCGCTCAGTGCCGTCGACGAGTCCGGGCGGACCGCCGCCGCGAAGGGCTGAACCCGTCCGGTGCCTTCGGTCAGCGGGCGCGACGGGCGGCCAGGCCGCGCAGGAACGCGGCCTGGCCGGCGTGCTGGAGGTCGTCGGAGACGACGCTGACCAGCCGGACGGCGAGCGTCACGGGCGGGTCCCAGCTCTCGTCGACGACCCGCTCGAAGTCGGCCTCGTGCAGCGTGCGCAGATAGCCGACGGTGTGGTCGTGGACGGCGTCGTGGTAGCCGGTCAGCAGCTCGCCCGAGGGCACCCGTACCGCGTCGACCTCCTTGCGGACATGCCCGTACCCCGTGTCGTACGGCGGCAGGTCCAGGCCGAAGCGGCTCGCCCAGCCGTCGGCGGTCCACAGCTGCTCGGTCCCGGCGGCGTCGGCGACATGGTCGTCCTGGATCCGCGTGAGGTGCCAGACCAGCCAGGCGATGGAGTTGGAGCGGTCCTCCAGCCGGGCGTGCAGTTCGCCGGGGGACAGACCGTCGACGGCCTCATGGACGACCTCCTGGATCCGGCCGAAGGCGTCGACCAGCAATTGGGCGCTCTTCACCGGGAACTTCCGAGGATGCCCCGGCCTACAGGCCGGGGAGAAATCGGACCCCTGCGGAGCAGGGCAGGGAACGGGGTTTCGCCGTCAGGGCGAAAGACCGCCCACACGGTCGGGTGAAGTGATCGCCGTGCGTTGCGAGAACCAAGTAGCGCGTACACCGCGCTGATCGAGAGCCAAGACAGCACATGCACCTCTGAGATTCGCTTCATCAAACCGGGCTGGTCTCAACCCGGCTGGTGCTGATCGTGCAAGAGCTGACGGACCGCAGGTCCCCAGCCCACGTGAGCCGGGAATCCCCCTGCTTTGACTGGGGGAGGATTCAACGGTACTCCTTGCGATCGGTGGGGGGGCCGGGGCTGCGCTCCACGCTGGGCGGCCTCCCCCGCGGCGGCCACGAGACACTCCAGAGCCCTGCGCAGCGCGGGCTGCTGCGCGGTGCCGGCGGCGAGCAGGGCGGAGAGGGTACGGGTCACCGGGCGGGCCGCCGGGTGGAGGCTGACCCCGTCCACGGCCGCCGGGAGGGCCATCCGCGGCACGAGGGCGACGCCCGCCCCGGCCCCGACGAGGGCGGTGAGCACGGAGAAGTCGCTCGCCAGTGCCACCGTGCCGGGGGACGAATCCGGCGGCGCCGCAGGCCCGCCGGGTCAGCTCGTGGCAGGAGGTCTCGGGTCCCGGCATCAGCCAGTTCTCCCCGGCGAGGCAGGGCCTGGAGGTCGCCTGCTACGCCATGTGGGCCGGGACGGCGCTGCTGCTTCCGCTCGCACCGGGGACGGTGACGGCGTCGGCCCACGCGCCCACCGCCGCCATCGGGGCGGCCGTCTACCTCGGCCTGCTCCCCTCCGCGCTGGGCTTCGTGATCTGGGGGTACGCGGTCGCCCGGACGACGCTCGCCGTCTCGACCGCGGCGCTCTACCTGGTCCCGCCGGTCGCCATCGCCGTCGCCTTCGTGTGGCTCGGCGAGGCGCCGCACTGGATCGAACTGGCCGGCGGCGTGCTCGGGATCGCCGGGGTCGTCCTGATCAACCGGCGGCGGCCTCGGGCCGGGGTCGTTCGGAGTGCGGGGGCTCAGCGGAGCGTGACGGCCAGGGTGACGACGTAGGGTTCTTCGACCGTGCCGTCGGGGAAGAGCGCGGTCAGCCGTTCCCGTTCGGCCGCGAGGAACTCCCGGGCCCGTTCTTCGCCGAGCACGAGGAACGCGGAGTGGCTGCCGAGGCTGCCCAGGTGGACGTCCAGCGGCACCCGGCGGGTCCAGGCCACCTTGCGCACGGTGAACCGCGGCCCCTCCGGCACCCGGTCCTCGGCCCCGCCGCCCAGGGCCCCGCCCCCGTGCCCGAAGTACGCCCGCAGCCGCGCCTCCTGGTCCGCCAGCCACGGCGCCGAGCGGTCGAAGTCGTTGCGCCACACGGCGAAGGCGCCACCGGGACGCAGCACCCGCAGCGCCTCCGGCACCGAGGACGCCGGGTCCGTCCAGTGCCAGGCCTGCGCATACGTGACGAAGTCCATGGCCCCGGTCGCGAGGGGCAGCCGGTCGCCCTCACCGCGTACGACGGGCACGCCCGGCAGCGAGCGGCGGAACTGGGCGGCCATGCCGTCCCCCGGCTCGACGGCCACCACACGCGCGCCGCGGGCGTGCAGCAGCGCCGTGGCGATACCGGTCCCCGCCCCGACGTCCGCCACGCGGGCACCGGCCAGCGGCCGTCCCGCGACCTCCTCCAGGGCGTCGAGCAGGGCCACGGGGTAGGAGGGGCGGTTCGCCGCGTACAGGGCGGCCGCCTTGTCGAAGGAACGGGCGCGGGAAATGATCGTCATGCCTCCATCCTGCGTCGCCGCGCGCCCGACGGGCGAAAGCTTTGCCCTTCCGTGGTCAATTCCACTGGCGGCGGTAGGCGTGCCCCCCTCCGCCGCCCGCGGGCCGGATCCACAGCGTGGCCAGTAGCCCCAGGAAGCTGATGGCGATGACCAGCACACCCGGGCCGATACCGCGGCCGCTGCTGATGGCGGCGAAGGCCGATGTGTCGGCGGCGGTGCCCGGATAGCCGCCGGCCCCCGGAACCGCCGGGGTGTTCTGCCCGTTCTGCGCCCCCGGGGCGGCGGGTGCGGCCGGGGCCGCGGGCGTCGCCTGTCCGTTGGGGGCGCCCTGCGCGCCGCCGTCGCCCGGAGTGGTGCCGCTCGCGCCCGTGCCGGTGCCCGGGGCCCCGGCGGGTGCGGAGGAGACCGGGGTCGCGACGCCGTCCTGGTCGCCGGGAGGCGCGCCGTCGCTGTCCGTGGCACGGGGGATGCCCACGCCCAGCGCGGCCAGCGCGGTCGTCACGGGCTGGAAGAAGGTGATGCCACCGGCGGTGCAGTCGCCGCTGCCGCCCGAAGTGACGCCGAGTGCGAGGCTCTGGGCGAACAGCGGGCCGCCGCTGTCCCCGGGCTCGGCGCACACCGTCGTCTGGATCAGGCCGCCGACCTGCCCCTCGGGGTAGTTGACCGTCGCGTTCAGACCGGTGACCTGGCCCGAGTGCAGGCCCGAGGTGCTGCCGCTGCGGAAGACCTGCTGGCCCACCAGGGCCTCGGCGGCCCCGTTGATCCGCACCGCCCGGCCGTCGCCGAGGTTCACCGCGCTCGTGCGGTCGTCGTCGGCGCCGACGGGGTCGCCGTAGCGGATCAGGGAGAAGTCCCCGCCGGGAAAGGAGCTCGCGACCGTCGTACCGACCCCGGTGGCTCCGCGATTGTCGCCGAACCAGGTGGTGCCGACCGGGCCGCAGTGCCCCGCGGTCAGCAGGAACGTCCCCTTGCCGTCGGTGACGTTGAAGCCGGCCGAACAGCGGCTGCCCCGGGTGAAGATGGGCGCGGCGCCGGCGGTGCGGATGGTGAACGTGTCCGTCGTCCGCTCCATGCGGACCGCGCCGCCGATGCCGTCGGCCACGTCCTTCATCCGCGACCAGTCGGCGGCCGAGACGGTGCTGTCCGCCAGGACCACCACCGTGTTCGTCTTCGGGTCGACCGACCACGCGGTGCCCGCCACCCGCGGTGCCTCGCGGAGCGTCTCGCCGGCCGAGCTCAGCTCGCGCATGCTGTACCGCACGACCTTCGCCTGCGCGCCCGCCTTGGTCACCTCGGCCGCGGACGCGTCATCGGTGACGGCGACCACCGGGCGGCCCTGGGCGTCCACCCAGCTGCCCGCGGTGCGGGAGTCACCGAGCCGGCTCTCCAGCTGTCTGGCCAGGGTGGCCGCGCTCCCCACGCTCTGCGCACCGTCGGACGGGGCGTCCAGGACCCGGCGGCCGCCGCCGCCGTCCTGTGACGCGTTCGCCCCGGACTGCGACACCATCACCCCGCCGCAGACGACTCCCGCGACGGCCACGAGCCGTATCGCGCGCTGCACGTGACGCCGTGTGCGCCTCACCCAGACCCCTACTTCCGCATCCGTACGCGAACCCGCGACCCGGGCCCACCCTCCATACGTGCGGTACGCGCCGAGTGCTCACCGCCGCGGCGACCCTCTCCGCGGAGCCCGCGCGGGCGTCCCGGGTGCCCGGGTCCGGGCGAGGACCTATCGTGACGGAGAGGCGCCATGCGGGCGCCGCCCGCGACGGCGCGTCCGCGCCGCGGGGGTGAGCCATCAAGGAGTCGGGATGGGCGGACAGTTCGAGGCAGTGGTCGAGATCGACCGGTCCGTGGGCGAGGTCTTCGCCTACCTCGCCGAGGGGACGCACGACCCCGAGTTCAGCCCCCGGGTGCAGGAGATCAGGAAGAGCCCGGCCGGCCCGACCACCGTCGGCACGATCTTCACCAGCGTGGTCAAGGACGCCGGCATGAAGACCCGGCGGGAGTTCCGGATCACCAAGCTGGACGCGCCCAACCGGATCCGTTGGGCGGAGCAGTCCAAGAATCTGGTCACCGCCACGCAGGGCGGTTACGACCTGGAGCCGGTCGGCGAGCGTGTGACGCGGGTGCGCATCTTCAACGAGCTGGAGGGGCACGGCATTGGCAAGCTGCTCGCGGGGCTGGCCCTGAGCGCGGCCCGCAAGGACGCGCCCGCCTTCGCGCAGCGCATCAAGGCGGCCGTCGAAACCTCCTGACCTGCGACGGACGACGCCGGGCGACAGGCCCGGCCGCGCTCCCCGGGTCACCGGGGAGCGCGGCCGGGACCGCGTCAGTAGCGCAGCACCGCGGCGATGCGCTCGTGCTCGGCCAGGGTGTCCGGGGGCAGGAAGGCGACCTCGGCGCCCTTGTCGAGCGCGGTCTCCACGACCTCGTCCACGATGTCCTCCCGCACGCCGCCCTCGAAGCCGCCCGCCTGCCCGCCGTCGCCGTCGACCGGGATCAGGTGGCCCTCCGACAGCCGCACGAGGCGCTGGTAGTCCTCCTCGACCGCGACCAGCTCGGCGCGGCCCCCGCACACCGACTCCCAGACCTCGTCCAGTCCGGCGGCAAAGGTGCGGCGACTGCGGGCCTCCTCGAGCCGCCCGCCGACCCGTTCGGTCTCCTGACGTGCGAACTCCTCCTGTGCCGGGGCGAGTTCCCCCAGCAGTGTCGGTTCGGGGGCGTCCACGAGACCGCCCTTGAGGACGGTGGCCACGGCGGCGTCGGAGGCCGTGCCGACCTCCTTGAGCAGCCCGACCGCGTCGGGGAGCCCGACCAGGTACAGCGGGCGGGAGTCCGCGCCCAGCAGCGCGGCCAGCGCGCTGTCGACGGTGCGCAGGAAGCGCCGGGTCTCCTCGTTGCTGAAGGTGCTCGGGTGGTCGCCGATCCGCTCGAGCCGCTCGGGGTCCCACTCCAGGTGTTCCGGCTCCGCGGGGAAGCCGCCGCCCTCGTGGGGCTGGAGCGACTGCCCGCTGCCGCTCCACAGCGCCGCGCGGTCGGCGGCGACGCCGAGCACCCAGTACGGGCGGGCACGGGCCTTGGCGGCGACCAGGTTCCGGGTGAGGAAGCTGTCGCTGATGATGACGCGCTCGGGCACCGGACGCGGCAGCACCCACAACTGATGGTCTTTCTCTGTGGCGTACATGACCAGCCCGTCGAGGGAATGCCGTAGGTCCACCTCGGACGCGACCCGCTGGAGCTGGCCCTTGATGTTCATCCGGGCCCGGCGGGACGCGTCCGGGTCGTTCTCGACCCGGCGTTCGGCCTCGGCGATCAGATTGCGCAGCCGCACCGCGTCCTGGGCGTTGTCCGGACGCCGGTGCGTGGGCATGGTCAGCGACACCGCTGGGTACGGCCTGGTCGCACGGAGCTCCCGCAGCGTTCCGGCCGTGAGGGCGTCGGTTTCCATGGTCGCCTCCCTGAGGTCCACGGTTGCTCCCCGCGGACGGGGGCAGCCCACCTCACGAGCTTTTCACACCCCGCGCCGGGCCGCCTGCCGGGACGGACCCGGTCCGGCGCGGGTTCAGCCGGCCGTGCGGTGGTGGGCGCCGAAGCCGCTGTCCCAGGACCACATGTGCGTGCACGACGGGCACTGCAGATGCACCACGGGACCCTGGTTGGAGAGCAAGTAGCGCCAGTGGTCGGGGCAGTTGCGGCCCGCGGCGCATGTGGCGCAGTCCACGTGGTCCTCGCAGCGGGGGCACGGGATCCAGGCCCGGCGGCCCGGGTCCGCGGAGGGATCAATCGGAAGCAGCACCGTCGTCCTTCCCGGTCTCCTCGCGGGCCGGCAGGACGCCGGCCGCGACGAGCATGCGGTGCACCGCCTCCTGCTCCTCGTCCAGTCCTGAGTAGAGCAGCCGGTGCGCCTCGTCCTCGCCGCGCAGGACCTCGACGGGATCCCAGCCGTCGCCGAGGGCGGCGACGACCTCGGCGCGACGGGCCGTCTCGTGCTCGGTGAAGTCGAGCTCGAAGGTGTGGAGCTCGTCCGGGGAATCGTTATGGTTCATGGTCGCTCGCCCGCTTCCGCGGCACTCGGGGGTGGATCACCTGTGTGTATCAAAATGCCGGACTCGCCGGGAAGTGTTCAAGCCCCGAATGTGACGCATTCCATGCTGGTCAGGAGCGTTTGGCCGGTCCGCGGCGGATGGTCGCGAAGGGCCGGAAGGGCTTGCGTGGTGCGGGGGCGCCGGGGGTGGTCCCGGTACGGGCGGTCTTGGCGGGAGCCGCCTTGCGCGGCGCGCTCTTGGCCGCCGGGGCGGGGGCCTCGGCAACCGGCTCGGGGGTCGCGTGCACGACCCGGCCGAGCCGGCGGCCGATGAGCAGGTAGCCGAGCAGGGCGCCGGTGGTGTTCATGATCACGTCGTCGACGTCGAAGGCCCGGCCCTGCACGACCGCGCCCTGTGCGAGCTCGACGAGGATCATGACCAGCCCGGTGGTCACCACGACCCGCAGGGCGCCGCGCGCCTTGGGCGCCAGCACCGGCAGCAGCACACCGAAGGGCATGCCCAGCAGCACGTTTCCGCCGACCTGACGGACCGCGCCCGCCACCGTGTAGCGCTCGTAGTACTGCCGGAGCGAGGCCCCCGGGTGCAGATTGGCGTGCGCCAGGCCCGCGGAGGCGTACGAGGGGGAGAGCGTCGCGCGGGCGAGCACCGCCCCGAAGGCCACCATGGCGACGAACGCCACCGCCATCGCGGCCCACCGGCCCACCGTCGCCAGCACCGAACGGCGCCTCGGCCGGGTTGCCTCCGACGCCTCCGGTGATCTCCGACGCAACACTGACCGCACCACTGAGCCCCTCCTCCGGTCGTGACCCCGCCCTCGACGGATACCCCGGAAGCACCGGAGGATTCCCTGGTCCGGCAGCGGTTTCCGGAGCACGTGCGCTCCAGGTGTGCCGTCCGCCACGGCAGTTGGGACCGCCGGCGCCCCCGTCGCCTCAGGGGCGGCGGGGGCGCCGGCGGGCACGACTCGGCATGACGCTCCGTCAGTTGCGGTACCACTTCTGGTTGGGGGTGCCGTAGCAGGTCCACAGCTGGAGCTTCGTGCCGTTGGCGGTGCCCTTGTCGACGACGTCGACGCACTTGTCGGCGTGTGGGTTCACCAGGTCGCCGGAGCTGTTGAGCACGAATTTCTGGGCCCAGCCGCCGTTGCACTTGGCGAGCTGGACGGCTGTGCCGCTGTCGGTGGACGCCCAGGCCAGGTCCATGCACAGGCCGAGGGAGCGGACCGAACCGTCGGAACGGAAGTCCCACTTCTGCGAGGCGCTGCCACCGCAGTCCCAGATCCGCAGGCGGCTGCCGTCGCGGCCGATACCGTCCGCGGAGTTGGTGATGTCGATGCACCGCCCGGTGGCGGAGCTGCGGACGCGTACGCCGGGGACCGTCACATTCTGCTGCGTCTTGGTGGGCGTGGAGGTGGGCTTGGTGGGCGAACCGCCCGAAACGGTGCCGGTGCCGGTGCCGGTGCCGGTGCCCGTGCCCGTGCCGGAGCCCGAACCGGTGCCGGAACCGGACGAGCCCGTGCTGCCGGTGCTGCCCGTGCCCGCTCCCGTGCTGCCGCCGCCGGTCGTGCCGCTGCCGCTGCCGCCTCCGGTGCCGCCGCTGTGGACGGTGCCGGTGGAGTCGCCGCCGGTGACAACCGTCCCGGTGCCGCCGCCCGTGCCGTTCACCTGGCCGTGCGGGCCGGAGTTCTGCGGGCCGGTGTGGGTGCCGGTCCTGGATGACGTGGTGGACGCCGAGGGGTCCGATCCCGTCTCCCCGGGCGTACCGGCGGACACGGAGGCGGCCGGGGCGGCGAGGGCCGCCGGGCCGTCGCCCCCGCGATCGGGAAACACATCTATCTGTGCGAGTAGGGGAACCACCAGCACCGCGCAGCCGACGACGGCGGTCGCGGTGGCGGCGGCGGCCCATACCCGCTTGCCCGGCAGCAGCCCCCGGCGGGGGAGCGCGGGGCGCCGGGCGAACTGCTCGGTGAAGCGGTCGGGTGCTCCTTCGAGCACCTCGGGGTGCCGTGGCTCGGATGGGGACGGCACATCGTCTCCTGTCGTATCGGTGAGGCTGCCGGGAAGCATGAAGGCGCAGGTCCGCGCGACTTTTGCCGGAACATGCACATTGGGCGAACGTCGTCTTAAGAGCCTCGCCAAATGATCGACTGTTCGCCAGCCTCGTAAGTACAGCACGCCCTGGCGGCCAATATCGTTCACCCCGTGCGCTTGAACGAGGCCGTTCGCCAGGGCCGATCAGACCCTCCGGGAGCCGGCGGCGTGACCCCCACAGAACATGACGCGGAAGGGGGGCGGCCGGACCTCGCGGCCCGCCTCCTTTCCGAGACCGAGGGCCTGCGACGCTACGTCGGGGGCCTGATGGGCGGCGATGTGCATGCCGCCGAGGACGTCCTGCAGGAGACCCTGCTGCGGGCCTGGCAGAGCGCCGGGCGCCTCGACTTCGACGACCGGCCGATCCGCATGTGGCTCTTCCGGGTCGCCCGCAACCTCGCCGTCGACCACCGCCGCCGCGACCGCTCCGTACCCGTCGGGGTCACCGCCGCCGACTTCGCGGGCACCGCGCTCGCGCCCGTCCACGACCACGCCGGTGCCGTCGAGGACCGCTCCGTCCTGGTCGGCGCCCTGCGTGCGCTCGCTCCCGCGCACCGTGAAGCGGTGGTCCGCGTCCATGTCATGGGCCAGGCGGGCGAGGACGTCGCCGCACAGCTGGGCGTCCCGCGCGGGACGGTCAAGTCCCGCACCCACCACGGCGTCCGAGCCCTGCGGGCGGAACTCGCGCGGCTCGGCATCCGCGGCGCCGCCGCCTGAGCGGGCCTCTCCCGCTCCTTGGGGCCGGCCCCCCACGGCAGAGTGCCGCGTTGACACCTTACCGACGCCGTGGCCGCACCCCGTGGCGCCGTTGGGACATGTCGCAGCTGTGCCACCTGAGGCCAGTGACATGCCCATCGCCACAGCAGATTCTGTCGGACAGCGCGTGACCCCCAGCTGTACGAAAGGTGCTTGGCTGATGGCATGGATCCGCCTGACGGCGGCAATATCGACAGGATTGTTGCTGACCGCCGGAGGCGTACCGTCCGCCTCCGCCCGGACACCCGAGGACACCGCGGCGCGACCCGCCGGCGGCGAGGGCGTGCCGTCCGTGACCGTACGACTGGTGACCGGCGACCGTGTGACGGTGACGCCGGGCGCCGACGGGCACCGCGCCGCCTCGGTGGAGCCCGGACCCGGCCGTGAGGGCATCGTCTTCCGGACCTTCGAGAAGGACGACGGCTCCCTGACCGTACTGCCCTCGGACGCCGCCGACCTGGTGGCCGCGGGAACGCTGGACCGCCGGCTCTTCGACGTGACGACCCTCATCGCCCAGGGCTACGACGAGACAAGGACCGCGGCCCTGCCGCTCATCGTCTCGGCCGCCCCGCTGCCGGGCGTGGCCAGGGTGACGGAGGCGAGTGCGAAGGCGGCGGCGGCCGTCGCCGGCCGGATCGCCGCGTTCGGCGTGCCGTCGGCCCCCGAGCACCGCCTGGACAGCATCGGCGCACGGTCGTTGAGCGTGGCCGGCGACGATCTCGGTGCGTTCTGGAAGACCCTGCGCCCCGGCGACGCCTCGGGCGGCGCCCGGGTCGCGGCGACCCCCCGCGTCTGGCTGGACGGCAAGGTGGCGCCGGTACTGGACCGGAGCACCGCACAGATCAACGCGCCCACCGCCTGGAAGGCCGGCTACGAGGGCCAGGGCGTGAAGGTGGCCGTGCTGGACACCGGCGTCGACGCCCACCACCCGGACCTGGCGGGGCGGATCTCGGAGTCCAAGGACTTCTCCGACAGCGGGAACACCGATGACCACTTCGGTCACGGCACGCACGTCGCCTCGATCGTGGGCGGCAGCGGCGCCGCGTCGTCGGGGACCCGCCGCGGTGTCGCCCCCCACGCCGACCTCCTGATCGGCAAGGTGCTGGGCGACGACGGCTTCGGCACGGAGTCGGCCGTCATCGACGGCATGGAGTGGGCGGCCGGCGAGCACGCCAAGGTCGTCAACATGAGCCTGGGCTCGGACGAGCCGACCGACGGCACCGACCCGATGAGCGAGGCGGTCAACACCCTGTCGGCGCCGGGCGGCACGCTCTTCGTCGTCGCCGCGGGCAACGCCGGCGAGCAGGGCGACTCCACCATCGGCTCGCCCGGCGCGGCCGACGCCGCGCTCACCGTGGGAGCCGTCGACCGCGACGACTCCCTCGCCTCCTTCTCCAGTCGCGGTCCGCGCCTCGGTGACAAGGCCGTCAAGCCCGACGTGACCGCGCCCGGGGTCGGCATCGTCGCCGCCCGCGCCTCCGGCACCACCATGGGCGACCCGGTCGACGCGAACTACACCGCGGCGTCCGGCACCTCGATGGCCACCCCCCATGTCGCGGGCGCCGCCGCGCTGCTCGCCCAGGAGCACCCGGACTGGAACGCGCAGGCGCTGAAGGACGCGCTCATCAGCACCGCGCACACCGTCCCCGGCACCAAGGTGACCGCGCAGGGCGGCGGCCGTATCGACCTGGCCACCGCCACGGGCCCGGTCACGGCGACCGGCACCGTCATGCTGCCGCCGCTGCAGACCGACGGCACCGGCGGGCAGCAGCAGGCGGCCGCCTTGCACTACACCAACACCGGTGACAAGGCGGTCGACCTGAAGCTGGCCGTCTCCCTCGCCAACGCCGACGGGATCGCCCTGCCGGCCGGCGTGGTCACGCCCGGTTCGGGCACCGTGCACCTCGCCCCCGGCGCCTCGGCCGACGTGCCGCTGCGCACGGACGCGGCGCACGCGGTCCGCGGCACCTACTACGGCTACGCCACCGCGACCGGCGCGGACGGCGCCGTGGTCGCCCACACCACGGTCTCGCTGGCCGTGCACGCACCGCTGCACAAGCTCACCGTGGTCGCCCGCGACCACGACGGCAAGGTGATCCCGGGGGCCGCGCCGACCATCTGGGGCGCCGACGGCTTCGCCGCCTACACCAGTTTCGAGCCCTCGGTCGCCGTCGTGGAGGAGGGCACCTACCAGGTCAGCTTCAGCACCCTGGACACCGCCGCGGACGGCCAGGAACTGCGCGAGGTGGTCAACCCGCAGGTGAAGGTCACCAAGGACACGACGGTGACGCTGGACGCCTCCAAGACCACCGAGGTGCGGATCCGTACGCCCAAGCCCGCCGAGCAGCACGGGATTATCAGCTATCAGACCTACCGGCGCATCGAGGGGCACGGGCTGATCCAGGGCGTGATGTTCTTCGACGTCGCCAAGCGCGTCTACGTCAGCCCGACCGCCCAGGTCACCGACGGCACCTTCGAGTTCGCCTCGCGCTGGCAGATGACGGCGCCCCAGTTGCGGGCGAAGGTCTCCGGCACCTCGTCGGCCTTCACCCCGTACTACCTGCCCGCCTCGCGGGTCTTCGACGACAAGGGCGTCAGGCTGACCGCGGTGGACGCGGGCGCCGGCACGGCCGCCGACCTCAAGGCCGCCCACGTGCGCGGCAAACTGGCCGTCATCCGCTACGACTTCGGCAACGACGCCGCGCTGGCGCAGGCCGCCGCGGACGCCGGGGCCAAGGCGCTGATGCTCGTCATGCCCGCGGGGTTCTTCCCCTGGACGCGGTGGTACCCGGACGGCGAGCGGATGGCCCTGCCGATCATGCGCGCCGGGTCGGTGGAGGGTACCGACCTGCTGAAGCGGACCGGTAAGCGCACCACGACGGTGGACTTCTCGGGCACGGTGCGCAGCCCGTACCTCTACGACGTCATGCAGGTGTCGAAGCAGCGGGTCCCCGAGCACCTCGTGTACACCGTCTCCGATCACGACAGCGCCGTCGTGCGCGCCGACTACACCCGCACCGGCGCCTCCGCCTGGGCGAGCGAGCAGCGTTTCGGCTGGCGGCCCTACCAGGAGTTCGCCTGGAACCAGTACACCCGCGACGTACCGGTGGGACGGCAGCGCATCGAGTACGTGACGGCCGGGGACACGCTGTGGAACCACACGGTGCACCACAACCTCGTCCAGGACCGTGACTTCGAGCTCCAGGCCGGCATGCGGGACGCGTCGCACACCTACCGGCCAGGACAGCGCGTCAGGGAGCGCTGGTTCGCGGCCCCGGTGCGGCCGTCGATCCCGCGCGGCGTCGGCGGCTGGCCCGCGTCGGTGCGCCACGGCGACACTTTGTCCTTCTCCGTCCCGGAGTTCGCCGACTCCACCGCCGGCCACTGGTCCTTCGCGGAGGTCGTCAGCAGCGGCGGCGGCGTCGGCACCCGGGTCGCGGACCTGAGCGACGTGGCCCACGCGGAGCTGTTCCGCAACGGGGAGCGCATCGCGCAGTCCGACCTCGGCGCGTGGGGCGACTTCGAGGTGCCCGCGGGCAAGGCCGGCTACCGGCTGGACCTGACGACCGCCCGCACCTCCGACGACTGGCGCTTCTCCACCTCCACCAGCACGTCCTGGACGTTCCGTTCGGACACCGCGGCGACCACCACGCTGCTGCCGCTGCTCCAGGCCGACTGGTCGGTGCCGGTGGACCTGAGCAACGCCGTGGGCGCGCAGCGCACGCACACCCTCGGCCTGGACGTGCGCATGCAGGACGGGATGGCCGCGCCCCGCGTGGTGGCGCTGCGCGTCGACGCCTCGTACGACAACGGGCGGACGTGGCGCGCCGCCCGCACCGCGCGGCACGGCGGCACGCACTTCACCGCCGCGGTCGAGCGGCCGGCCGGCGTGCGCGGGGACGCGTACGTGAGCCTGCGGGTGACCGCGGTGGACGCCGCGGGCAACACCGTGCGGCAGACGGTCGACCGCGCCTACCTGCACCACGGCCCCTCCTCGGGGCGGTGACGCCGGTCCGGCGGAACGGCTGAAGGACGGCGGGTGCCGGGGCGGGAGTCCCGGCACCCGCCGTTCGCTTGCCCGGAGGGGACTTGCAGTGCAAACTTCGACGGGCCGTTCCGCTTCACGGGGCCGGCCTGCACGAGGGAGGGCACGGCATGCTGGAGGCGGCAGGCCTGACGGGGATCGAGGAGACGGTGTACCGGCTCCTGGTCGGGACCGCGACCGCGTCGGCCCAGGAGGTCGCCGACCAGACCGGCCTCCCGCGCGACTCCGTCGAGGCCGTCCTCGCGGCCCTGCGCGGCAAGGGACTCGCCAGCCCCACCGACCGCGACCCGCTGCACTACGCCGCCGTACCGCCCGACGTGGCGCTGCTGCCGCGGTTGCAGCGCAACGCCGACGCGCTCGACAAGGCCCGTACCGCCGTCACCGACCTGCTCGACAGCTACCGCAGCACCCGCCGCAGGCACGACCCCGGTCAGCTCATCGAGGTCATCACCGGCGCGGAGGCACTGCGCCAGCACCTGCGCCAGATGCAGGACAACGCCCGCCACGAGATGCTCTGGTTCTGCAAGGCCCAGTACGTGGCGATGCCCTCGGGCAGCAACCGCGCCGAGTACGACGCCCTGGGCCGTGGGGTGCGCTACCGCGTCCTGTACGAGCAGGCCTTCTTCGACGACGAGGGCGCCATCGACAATGTCGTCGAGGGCGTACGCGCCGGTGAGGTCGCCCGCTCGGTCCCGCACCTGCCGCTGCGTCTGGCCGTCGCCGACCGCGCCATCGCCATCTGCCCGTTGGTCCCCGGGGGGCCGCAGGGCAGTGCCGGCGAGGCCACGGCAGCCCTCGTGCGCGGCAGCAGCCTGCTGGAGGCGCTCATCTCGCTCTTCGAGCGCTACTGGGAGACCGCGGTCCCGCTGAAGGTCAGCGCCTCCGGCGGGGTCGAGGGAGGCGACGGGGTCGTCGACTCCGACCCGCTCACCGAGACCGACCGCCGGCTGCTCTCGCTGCTCGTGGCGGGTGTCGCCGACAAAGCCATCGCCAGTCAGATGGGACTGAGCAGGCGCACCGTGCAGCGCCACATCCAGCACATGATGACGCTCGCAGGCGCCGACACGCGCATGCAACTCGCCTGGCAGGCCGCTCGCCGCGGCTGGCTCTGAGTCGCGTCGCGGCCAGGCGATCTGACGGATCGTCGGTTCGTGGGGTGCCGCCGTCCGGCGCGGGACCGGGCGGGCCGGCCGGGCGCGGGGGGAGCCCGTGCGGGCCGGCGTGGGCAGCCGGCCGGCGGCGGGCCGTGGGCCGTTACCGTTGGCCAAGGCTTCCCGCCCTCGTCGCGGACCCGGCCGGTTGGTGGGAGGCTTGAACCATGAGTACCCGCCTACCAGCGGGTTCCGTGGAGCAGGCTGCCCTGCCGTCCTGGTCGCCCATGCTGGCGGTGGCCGGTCCGCTGCCCGGGCCGGAGGACGAGGCGCAGTACGGGTTCGAGCCGCTCTTCAACGGTGCCCGAGTTCTGGTCCATCTGCCGGGGGACGGCCGGGTTCGGCTGATCTCCGGGATCGGCCAGGACGTCACGAGCGTCTATCCCGAACTACGACAACTGCCCGACGTGCTGCCACCGGGGATGGTCGCCGTACTCGACGGCGAGATCATCACCCTCGGCAAGCACGGCGGTCCGTCCATGGAACGGCTCCAGCGGCGGATGAGCCTGCGGCACCCGGCGGCCGTGGAACAGGCGGCCGCGGACATGCCTGCCCGGCTGATGGTCTACGACATCCTCCACCTGGGGGAGCCGGTGCTGCACTCCCCGTACACCGCGCGCCGCGCCCTGCTGGACGACCTGGGCATGTCCGGCCCGTTCGTCGCCGTCCCGCCCTACTGGCCGGCCATGGCGGAGGAAGCGCTGCAGCACATCCGCCAGGAGGGTTATGACGGGATCGTGGCGAAACGGCTGACCAGCCCCTATCTGCCGGGGCGGCGCAGCCGTGACTGGATCAAGATCAAGAATCTGCATCCGGACGCGTCCCACTGATCCGTTCCGGCCGTCGGTGCGGCGGCCGGCTCCGCCGGTCCCGCGGCCCGGTCGCGGATCGGGCTGCCCGCCGGCGTGAGCCGGCCCCTTCGCCTTCCTCTTCCCCTTCTCTTCTCCGCCCCTTCTCCCCCCTGTGTGGTTCCGCGGTTCGGCGCTCCCGTGCGCACCTGCGCGCGTACGGGACGCGCCCGCCTGCCTCCGTTTCGTGACCGCCGCGGGTGCGTTCCCCGCGATTCCCGGGGTAGTGGCCGTGCGACCGCCGGGGTACAGGTATCCCGCAGCAGCCGATGCGAAGAAGAGGGCACAGGGACATGAAGAAGAGGGCACAGGGACATGACGCATGACGTCGCGCAGATCGTCCGCAGGGTCGTCGCCGAATGTGCGGGCGTGGCGGTGGACGAGGTGAGGCCCGAGTCGACCTTCGGCGGGCTCCGACTGGGGGACCGGGGCAAGCAGCGGGCGGCCGACGCCGTCGAGCGCAAGGTGGGCGTGATGCTGCTGGCCGACGAGGTGGAGCGGATGGGGACGGTGGGCGACCTCGTCGACACCGTCTCGGAGAAGCTCTCCGAGCAACTCTCCTCAGGCTGATCACGTACTCTCGGTAGTCGCACACGCCGCGTAGCCGGTGCGAACCGTGTGCGTCCGGCGGTGTTGACGCGGTGGTCAAATCCCCTGCCGAGCACGGGATTTGGGCTGCGGACGACACGTCAGAAGACGCGGTTCCCACCCCGGGGGAAGCATGTTTATTTGTCCGAGTTCGCGTAATTTGTCGGAAACCTTTGACTCTGGGCCACTAACGTGCCTACGGTTCTCGTGGGACGCCTTCAACTAGGCACATCGGATACGGCGTTCCGTACCAGTGATGGTGTGCCCCGTCCCAAGGACCCGGGCACATCCCGGTCGCACCGGGGTCACGCGCACGAAACCGGTGCGGCGGCGACCAGTTCTATTGGTCGCACCTTCAAACGTTCACACCCCAAAGGGAACGACATGCGCGCGAACAAGAACACCACTCGCAGGATTGTCGCAGCGGCCTTTGTTGCTCCGCTGCTGGCATTCGCCGGAGCATCTGCGGCAAGTGCGGCGACCCCGCACGAGTCAGCCACGCAGCAGGCAGTCGTCGCCCACGGCGGCTGGGGCGGCGGCTGGGGCGGCGGTGGCTGGGGCCACGGCGGCTGGGGCGGCTGGGGCGGCTACGGCGGCTGGGGCCACGGCGGCTGGGGCAACGGCTGGGGCGGTGGCTGGGGCCACGGCTACGGCGGCTACGGCGGCTGGGGCGGCTACGGCTTCTACCGCTGAGGTCTGACCAACCGAGAAAAGCAGTGACAGTACGACAGGGCCGCCACCTCGAACGAGGTGGCGGCCCCGCCACGTCCGGAGAGCGTCGTCGTTTTCGCGGCGAACCGCTATCGGGCCGGCTACGGGAACGCGTGAAAGACCCCGTCGGGGTCGTACCTCGCGCGCAGCGCGCCGAGTCGCGCCCAGCTCGCCGCCGTGTAGGACCTGCGGGCATGCGAGTCGTCCGCGGACAGATCGGCCTCGGCGATGTAGTGCCCGGTCCCGAACGGGGCGACCGAAGCCGTCGCCTCGCGCAGCCACCGGACGTTGGCCTCGTCCTGCGAGGCATCGTCCCAGACCGCGTACGGCACGACTTCGGCATCGCCCAGGACGGAGAACGCCATGTCCCGCAGCAGTTCCTCGTTCCGCGAGGCCGGGGCGAGCGGCGCCAGGACGAGGGACTTCGCCGAGGGCGCGCGACCGAGGGCGTCGCCGAGACGCGTCAGCAGTGTGCCCAGGTCGGCCTGGGACCACATGGCGTCGGCCGCGTAGCGGTGCCCCTCCGGCCAGGCCTCGGCCGCCCGTGCGTAAAGGGCTTCCATGGACGTGGGCTCCGCGACGGCCCGGTGCAGCGGGGCTGAGGTGAGCGGCGCCCCGGCCAGCGGCGCCAGCGCGCGGGCCGCCTCGTCATGGGAACCGGCGAACGCGGTGCCCGACAACGAGACGACGACCTCCCCCGACCCGGGATCGGTCAGGAGGACGAACGCGACCTCCACGTTCGGCCGTAGCTCTCCCGCGGTGTCGGTGACCCAGTCGGCGAGGCTCTCGATCTCGCCGAGGTGGCACACGTAGGAGGTCGTGGCGATCGCCGCCGGGCGGGGCCGCAGTGCCAGCCGGAACGCGGTCACCACCGCGAAGAATCCCGGTCCCGCGCCCCGCGCCGCCCAGAACAGGTCGGTGTTCTCGCGCTCGTCGCACCGCACGACCTCGCCCTCCGCGGTGACGACCTCGATCGCGCGCACGCTCGCGCACGCCGGGCCCCACTCACCGGAGTTCCAGCCGAGGCCACCGCTGAGCAGGTAGCCGCCGAGGGCGACCGTGGGGCAGTGGCCGGTGGGGAAGGCGAAGCCGGAGCCGGCCAGGATGCGCGAGAGTTCCGCAGACCGGATCCCGGGTTCCACGGTCGCGGTGGACTGCCCGGGGTCGATGGTGCAGCGCCGCAGGGCCGACAGGTCCAGCAGCATGCCGCCCTCGCGCAAAGGCGCGCCGCACCAGCTGTGGCCGCCGGTGCGGACCGCGATCCGCAGGCCCTCGGCCCGGGCCAGTGCGACGGCAGCCGGGACGTCGCGCACGGAGGCGGCGCGGACGATCACATCGGGGTGGCGTCGCGGCTGGTACCCGTTCCACAAGCGGCTCGCCCGGACGTCCTCGTAGCCGGCGTCGCCCTTGCGGACGATCGCCCCCTCGACGACCGGAACCCGTGCGGGATCGCTCATCACGACCTCCTGGCCGCCGTCAGGCGGTGCGGCGCATGCGTCGTCCCAGGCTAACCGCAGGTCGCACGGGGCGCCCGCGGCCACAACGGCCGCGGGCCCCGGGGGCACCTCTCCCAGCGGTGGCCGGGGGAGGCGCCCGGGCCGCGGCCGCCGCGCGGGCTCAGCCGGTGAGCCGGTCGATCTGGCGGATCTTGTTGGTCGCGTCGAGCGCGGCCACCTTGTAGGACTCGGCGAGTGTCGGGTAGTTGAACACGGCGTCCACCAGGTAGTCGACCGTGCCGCCGCAGCCCATGACGGCCTGCCCGATGTGCAGGAGTTCGGTCGCTCCCGAGCCGAAGCAGTGCACGCCGAGCAGCGTGCGGTCCTCGGGCGACACCAGCAGCTTGAGCATGCCGTGGGAGTCGCCGATGATCTGGCCGCGGGCCAGCTCCCGGTAGCGCGAGATACCGACCTCGAACGGCACGTTGTCCTCGGTCAGCTGGTCCTCGGTACGGCCGACGAAGCTGATCTCGGGGATGGTGTAGATGCCGATCGGCTGCAGGCCGCGCATGGCGTTCACCGGCTCCTCGCACGCGTGGTACGCGGCGGCCCTGCCCTGCTCCATCGAGGTGGCGGCCAGCGCGGGGAAGCCGATCACATCGCCGACCGCGTAGATGTGCGGCACCGCGGTCCGGTAGTGCTCGTCGACGGTTATGCGGCCGCGCTTGTCCGCGGTCAGCCCCGCCTTGCCGAGGTCGAGTTCCTCGGTGAGCCCCTGCCGGCCCGCCGAGTACATCACGGTGTCCGCGGGGATCTTCTTGCCGCTCGCCAGCAGGGTCAGCGCACCGGTGGCGTGCCGCTCGACGGCCGCCACGGTCTCGCCGAAGCGGAAGGTCACCGCCAGGTCCCGCAGGTGGTACTTGAGCGCCTCGACGACCTCGACGTCGCAGAAGTCCAGCATGCCGTCGCGCTGCTCGACCACCGTCACCTTGGTGCCGAGCGCGGCGAACATCGAGGCGTACTCGATGCCGATGACCCCGGCGCCGACGATCACCATCGAGCGGGGGACCCGCTCCAGGTTCAGCACGCTGTCGGAGTCCATGACCGTGCGGTCGTCGAACTCCACGCTCGCCGGGCGGGCCGGCCGGGTGCCCGTCGCGATCACGACGTGCCCCGCCGTCACCAGCGAGTCCTGGCCGGCGGCGTCGCGCACCGCGACGGTGTGCTCGTCCACGAAGCGGCCGGTGCCCGGCAGCATCGTGACGCGGTTGCGGGCCAGTTGGCTGCGGATCACGTCCACCTCACGGCTCACCACGTGCTGGGTGCGCGCGGTGAGGTCGGCGACGGTGATGTCCTCCTTGAGGCGGTAGCTCTGCCCGTACATGTCGCGCTGGGTCAGGCCGGTGAGATACAGCACCGCCTCGCGCAGGGTCTTGGACGGAATGGTGCCGGTGTGGATGGAGACGCCGCCCAGCATGTCGGGGCGGTCGATGATGGCGACCCGGCGGCCGAGCTTGGCCGCGGCGATGGCGGCCTTCTGGCCGCCCGGGCCGGATCCGATGACGAGCAGGTCGAATTCGGTCACGGGCCGAGTCTGACAGGGGGTGATGCCCCGGGGAAAGAGAGGTCCCGGGTCGGCGACGGCGCGCGCCGTTCCGCCCGCGCTCCGCCCCCGCCGGATGACTTCAGCGGGCCTCGGCGGGGGTGACGACCTCGGTGATGCCGCGCGCGGCGAGATGCGCGGGATCCTGCGCGCGCCCGGCCAGGACGAGGGCCGGGCGGACGCCGCGAGCGGTGAGGGCCGCCCAGGCCTCGAACACCTCACCTCCGGGGGCGCAGGTGGCGCGCCGCGGCGCCGCCTCGGGGTCGCCGACGTCCACCACGAGCGCGGTCGTGCGGGGGAGCGGTGCGGGCGCGGGTCCCGAACGCAGCTCCGCTGCCGCTCGGGCGACAGCGGCGCCGGCCGGTTTCACCTGGCGGTCGTTGGTGAGCAGGCCGAGCGTGTACTCCAGCTCCGGGAAGTCCGCGAGGCTCCGCGCGACATCGTGGGAGCACCACCAGGTGATGCCCCACAGGTCCGTGCAGTCCAGCGCGTTGACGAGGGTGGCGGACGCGAAGGCCGCCGCGTGGTCCGGGGGGATCAGCGGCGCGGGGGCGCCGACCTCCTGGAGCCAGACGGGACGGTGCGGGTCGGTGGCCCACGCCTTGGAGAGTTCGATGAGGTAGGCGGCATGGTGCTCGGTGGCGACACCCGTCCGGCCGTGGCGCTGCGCGGTGCCG
Organism: Streptomyces sp. RLA123; assembly: GCF_056270165.1. NCBI lineage: Bacteria > Bacillati > Actinomycetota > Actinomycetes > Kitasatosporales > Streptomycetaceae > Streptomyces > Streptomyces sp. RLA123. The sequence continues at coordinate 7,119,224 of NZ_JBWDOR010000003.1, forward strand.
TTGAAGACCCAGGAGTGGACGGCGGTGGCGAAGCCGAGGCGGGCGGCCTGGCCGGGCGTGAAGGCGTGGTCGTCCTGGTACCAGGCCGCGTCGTACTCGGCGTGCAGGTGCAGCTTGCCGGGGGCGCCGCGCTCGCACGCGTCCAGCATCAGGCGCAGCCACGCCTCTGCCTGCGCGGGGCCGATGCGGTCCGGGTCCGGGTGGGGCGGTCCGGAGAACTGGTTGATCTCGTTGCCGACCGTCATACCGAGGAAGTTGGGCCGGTCGGCGAGTGCCGCCGCCAGGGTGCGCAGGTACTCGGCCTCCGCCGCGACGACGTCGGGGTCGGTGAAGATGTTCCGCCGGTGCCAGGTGCCCGTCCATGCGGGAAGGAAGTCGAAACTGGACAGATGGCCCTGCAGGCCGTCGACGTTGACGTCCAGGCCGCGCTCGGCGGCGGCGTCGGTGAGGGCCACCAGTTGCTCGACCGCCCGCGGCCGGATCAGCGCGCGGTTGGGCTGGAACAGCGGCCACAGCGGGAAGACCCGGATGTGGTCGAGGCCCAGGCCGGCGATGGAGTCGAGATCGGCGCGCACCGCGTCGAGATCGAAGTCGAGCCAGTGGTGGAACCAGCCCTGGCTCGGGGTGTAGTTGACGCCTAGGCGCGGGGTCATGGCAGGTCCAGGGGGAGAGGGGCGGGCGCGCGGCGGCACGCCGGGGCTGTCGGGCGGGCCGGGGAGGGGAGGGGCCGTGCCGCGACCGGCTTCGGCCGGGGGAGCCGGCCGCCGGCGCCCACGCCAAACTCGCATCGCGCCCCCGGTGAAGTCAACTCAAGCCGGGTAAAGGCTTTTTGAGCGTGAGAATTCGCAGGTCACAGCCTTGGTGAAGAAGGTGGGGAGAGGTTGCTAATGCGCTTTAGGAATACCTCGCTCAAGCGCTATAGCCCGTGGTGGTGTTCCGCTGGTGGATACTGGCACCCCACCGCGGGGACCCGTGGCGGCGAACGGTGAGAGGGGCCTGATGGCGGCGCACGAGGGGCCGGCGGAACCGGCGTCCGCGGGCCGCGCCGAGCGGCGCCACCCGGCACGCCGCCCCACCATGAAGGACGTCGCCCGCCGGGCGGGGGTGTCCGAGAGCGCGGTCTCCTTCGCCCTCAACGACCGGCCCGGCGTGTCCGATGCCACGCGCCGCCGGGTCCGCGCCGTCGCCGAGCAACTGGGCTGGCAGGCCAGCACCGCCGCCCGCGCGCTGTCGGGGGAGGGCGCGGCCACGGTCGGCCTGATCCTGGCCCGGCCCGCGAACACCCTCGGCGTCGAGTCGTTCTTCCTGCAACTCGTCTCGGGCCTCCAGGAGGTGCTGTCGGCACGTCAACTGGGCCTGCTCTTCCGCGTGGTGGAGGACGGTGCGGAGGAGTGCGCCGTCTACCGCAGATGGTGGGCCGAGCAGCGGGTCGACGGGGTCGTCGTGGTCGACCCGCACGCCGGCGACCCGCGACCGGCACTCCTGGACTCCCTGGGCCTGCCCGCCGTCGTCATCGGCACCACGCCGGACGGCGCTGCCGCGTACCCTGGGATCTCCACCGTATGGGCCGACGACACCGCCGCGATGGCCGCCATCGCCCGCCACCTCCACGCCCTCGGCCACCGCCGTGTCGTGCACGTGGCCGGGATGCCGCACCTGGCGCACACCGCGCGCCGCATCGCCTCACTGCGCGCCGAGACCGCCCGCCTCAAGGTGGCCTCGGCCCGCTCGGTCACCACGGACTACTCCAGCGACCAGGGCGCGGAGGCCACCCTCCGGGTGCTGGCCGACGCCGATCCACCCACGGCGATCGTCTACGACAACGACGTGATGGCGGTGGCGGGGGCGGCTGTCGCCGCCCGGAGCGGGCTGTCCGTACCGGGTGACCTGTCGCTCGTCGCCTTCGACGACTCGCCGCTGTGCCGGGCGACGCACCCTCCGCTGACCGCGCTGGTGCGCGACACGCCGGCGGTGGGCCGCCATGTCGCGGCGGAGTTGCTGGCACTTCTGGACGGGGGCGCTGCGCGCCGGTCACAGGTCCCCACGCCTGAGCTTTGCGTGCGCGCGAGCACGGGACCCCCTCCGGGGTAACCAGGTTCTTACCCCGCCCGCCCGCCCGCCCTCCCCCGACCTTCGGCCGGGGGAGGGCGGGCGGGGAAAAAGACCTACGCGTCAGGTGCGCGCACGCGCACCCGGGCCGGGCCGGCGATCGACCTCGTCGCCGGAGGCGACGAGGTGGCCGTCTTCGCACATCAGCGCGACCCGGACGGGCGCCCCGCACGCGTGGTGGGTCGCCAGCAGCGACGGACCCTCGGGGTCCGCGAGGTACGTGTCGCCCCAGTTGCGCAGCGCGGTGATCAGCGGGTAGAGGTCCTTGCCCATCGTGGTGAGCGCATATTCCGAGCGCCGGCGCGCGCCCGGCTCCTGGTAGTCGCGCAGTTCCAGCAGACCCCGATCGACCAGGCCGTTCAGCCGGTCGCTGAGGACCGAGCGGGACACGCCCAGGTGGGTCTGGATGTCGCTGAACCGCCGGATCCCGCGCGAGACCTCGCGCAGGATCAGCAGCACCCACGGCTGGCCGAGAAGGTCGACGGCGCGTCCCACGGAGCAGTTGGAGGTGTCCTGGTCGAGGTAGTCCATGCGGCCGATCCTATCTGAGTTCTACTGAAGAACTCAGGCATGGTAGCGTGCGGCACCCCGGCTGAGTTTGACGGCCGGACTCAGCCCAGGAGGGACACCACTCATGACACCCCCGACCGCCGCCGGCGCGTCCGTCGCACCGCCCCGCACGCAGCCGCCAGCCGTTCGGCAGAGCCGCAGGCAATGGATCGGGTTCGTCGTCGCGAGCCTCGGTCAGATGGCGATGTTCGTGAACATCACCCAGACCACGGCGGTCCTCGCGCCCCTCCAGCAGGACCTGCACGTATCGGGCTCCGCGCTCGTCTGGATCGCCGGCATCTACTCGATGATGGTCGCGAGCTTCGTGCTCTCCGCCGGCACGGTCGGCGACATCCTGGGACGCCGCCGCGTCTTCGCGCTCGGCATGGTGCTCCTGGGGGCCGGAAGCCTCGTCGTCTTTCTGGCGTCCGGTGCCGGGACGGTCATCGTGGGCCAGGCGCTCATGGGCATCGGCGGCGCGGCGATCCTGCCCAACAGCCTTTCCCTGGTCACCCACATGTTCCCGGACCCGCACGAGCGCACCCGGGCGGTCGGCATCTGGGTCGCCGTGTCCGGCATCGGGCTCGCCTTCGGTCCCGTGGCGGCCGGGCTGATCCTTGAGCGCTTCTCCTGGAACGCGGTGTTCCTGGTCAACGTGGTGCTCGCGGTGGTCGTGCTGATCCTGACTCCTCGTTTCGTCACCGAGAGCCGGCAGCCCGGCCGCCACCTCGACCCGCCGGGCCTGGTACTGGCCGTGATCGCCATCGCGGCGCTCAACTACGGCCTGGTCGAGGGCGGTCACAGCGGATACGGCACCTGGCACGCGACCGGGGCGTTCGTCCTCGCCGCCGTCGCGCTGGCCGCCTTCGTCACGCAGGAGTCCCGTACCCGCACGCCGATGCTCAACCTGCGGCTGTTCCACAACCGCACCTTCGCCACGGCCAACGTCGTCGCCATGATCGGCCAGTACGCGTTCGTGGCCGTCGCCTTCGCCCAGGTGCTCTACTTCGAGCGCGTCCGGCACGAGTCGATCCTCCACGCGGGACTGCTGCTCCTGCCGGTGATGATCGCGTACGTCCTGGTCAGCTATGTCGCCGCCGGGATAGCCCGGCGCGTCGGCTTCAAGACGACCCTCGTCACCGGAAATGTGCTCGCCGCGGTGGCCGCGCTGCTGATGACCGCGCAGACCCCCACCACGTCGATCGCCGTCATCGGGGTGCTGATGGCCCTGTTCGGGGCCGGCGCCGGGCTCATCCTGCCGCCGGGCACGGCCGCGGCGGTCATCAGCGTGCCGCACACCGACGGCGGCATGGCCAGCGGCACGGTCAACCTCTTCCGTCAGGTCGGCGGCACCCTCGGTGCGACCGTCACCGGCACCGTCCTCACCAGCGGCCTCGCTTCCCGGCTGCCGGACGCGCTCGCCGAGCGCGGCACCCCGTCCGCGGTCACCGGCCAGGTGGTCAAGGCGGTCGGCAGCGGTTCCTCGGGCGCGGGCCTGCCCGCGGGGCTGCGGGCCACCGTGGACTCCGCGGTCGGCGACGCCTTCTCCGGCGCACTGCACCTGGCCGTGCTCATCCCGGGTGTCGCCATCGCCGTGGCGGCCGTCGCGGCCGTCACACTGGTGCGCAACCGTCCCACCCCGCAGCAGCACTGATCCCGCCGCCTCGTCGCCCGCGCGTCAGGACCCCGCCGCGCCCGAAGCGGCGTGCCCGGCCGAGGTACGCGGTCACGTGGACTGCACCACGGTCACCGAGAGCGTCGCCGGCGTGGGCGCGTCGGTCGCGGTGCAGTCCCGGGGTCGGTTCGCGGTCGGTGCCGGCAGCCAGACCGACTTCCCGCGCTCGCAGGTCACCGGGCGCCTGGACGTGGTCGGCACTCCCATACAGCAGGACGCAGCCTCCCCCTGTGACCCGTGGAGATCGCGGACGAGGCCGGCGCCCCGGTCGCCCGCGGCCGGGTACGGCTGTTCAACCGCGATCCGCCCGGTCACTGACCGGGCGGATCCGTCAGTCCGGTGACCCGCAGGGTGATGTTCAGCCGCCCGGCCGTGAGACCGGTGGCCGGGTCGCCGGTCCCGGGCAGGATTCCCGTGACCCCGTGGTAGGCGAAGCGCGACGGGCCGCCGAAGACGAACAGGTCGCCGGAGGCCAGTTCCAGATCGGTCCAGGGGCGGTTGCGGGTCTCAGTGTTGCCGAAGCGGAAGAGACCGCTGTCGCCGATGGTGAGCGACACCACGGGGGCGCCGGAGCGTTCGTCCTTGTCCTGGTGCATGCCCATCCGGGCGTCCGCGTCATAGAAGTTGATCAGGGCGGTGTCCGGTGCGTATCCGTCGCCCGCCGCCGGGTCCTGGTAGGCGTCCACCAGCGCCCGGCGGCCCATGTCGGTCAGCCAGCCCGGGAAATCCGCGACCCGGGCACCGTTCACGTCATCCGCGGTCCGCGTATAGCGGTACGGCTGCCAGTGCCAGCCGACGCAGACGGTCTGCACCGACATCACGCCGCCGCGCGGCAGCCTTGTGCGGCGCATGGGAACCGGCCCGGTGGCCCATGCGCGGCAGGCGGTCACGAGCCGCCGCTGTTCGCCGGGACCGAGCCAGCCCGGCACATGCACCGCGCCCGGCGCGACCTCCAGCCGGGGGCGCGGGATCAGCGCGCTCATAGGGCGCCTCCGGCGGTCTCCCGGACGACCCAGCCGCGGTCGAAGCGCCAGACGCCGCCGTCGGGCGCCGCCCCGCGCAGTCCCTGGAGTGCCGACGCGCCGGTCGCGGCCGCGATGCGGGGATCGCCGAGCGCGGCGAAGCCGACGGTGCGGGCGGGGTCCCAGCCGGTGCTGTGCCGCAGCCGGCGGACGAGCTGAGCCCCACCGCGGGGCGCCGCCGCGATCACCCAGGCGTCGGGCGGATCCGCGGTCAGCCGCAGGGCCGGCCGCAGCCAGGAGGCGGCGCTCTCGGGCCAGTCCACGACGGCGGCGACCTCGCGGCCCGCCGTGTGCCAAGCGGCGGCGAGGGCCGCCGCGGCGTCACGGGAGGCCGCGTCGCGGCCGTGCCCGATCGCCACGACCCGCGCGCCGTCCAGCAGCCTGAGGAGAGCGGCCAGTTCCGCCGCCGTGTGGGCCGCGGGCGCGGGCGCTTTCCCCAGGGCGGTCAGGTCGCCGGCAGCGAGGAGGGGCGATGCTGTCCCGTTGCCGGGGAGATTCGGCAGTGCCATGGTGTCGGGGTCCTGGTTCGCTCGGCTCGCCTTCCATTGTGCGTACCGCCGCGGCAGGCATCGCGCGCACGGCCGGTGGCCCGCCGCAACCGCCGTGGCCTCGTCGGCGAAGAACACCCGCTCCCGGACGTAGCCGCCGCGGGCCAGCGCCCGCAGCGCGCTCGGGCAGTCGAGCCTGCCGTAGAGGCGGCCGCGCCGGTGCCCTCCGAGGGTGCCGGGCGCCGCGCTGGGGTACGGCAGTCCGTCCGGTCCGGTCAGCGTGTACGTCCGGGCGGGGCGGGGACGCGTCACGCCGCGTCGTGGAGTACCAGCCCCAGCGTGTGCCGGCGGCCGGAACGGACGGTGCTCACGCCGTGCCGCATGGGGCCGGCCGACCAGCCGCGCGCGGAGCGGACGGGGCGGTCGCGGGTGGTGAACACCAGCGCGTGGCCCTGGGGGAGTGCGACGGCCGAGCCCCGGGACTGGGCACGCGCCCGCTGCTCGGTCATCAGGAACTCGCCGCCGGTGTAGTCGTCGCCGGGCACGTCCAGGCCGATCACGACCTGGAGCGGGAAGACCAGGTCCCCGTAGAGGTCCTGGTGCAGCGCGTTCCAGTCGCCCGGGCCGTAGCGCAGCAGGATCGGCGTCGGCCGCCGCTGGCCCGCGGCGTGACACATCCCCAGCCACTCCTCCAGGGTGTCCGGCCAGGGCGCGGGGCGGCCCAGCCGCGCCGCCCAGTCGCGCGCGACGGGCAGCAGCCGGGGGTAGAACGCCTCCCGCAACTCGCGCATGAGGTCCGGGAGCGGATGGGCGAAGTAGCGGTACTGGCCGGAGCCGAAGCGGTGCCGGGCCATGTCGACGGTCGAGCGGAAGCGCGCCGGCTCGTCGTACAGGCCGGCCACCGCACCGCATTCGGCGGGGGTGAGGACGCGGTGGGCGGTCAGGGCACTGCCGTACGCGTCGAGCTCGCCCGCCAGCGCGGGCCAGTCGGCGGCGGCGACCCGCGCGGGGACCGCCGCCGGGGCGTGGGTGGTGGGGGTCATGCGGTCCTCCGGGTCAGGCGGTGCGGTGGCCGGATTCCAGCGTCAGCAGGTGCTCCTTGCGCGGCATGCCCCCGGCGTAGCCGGTCAGGGCGCCGCTGGAAGCGACCACGCGGTGGCAGGGCCGGACGACCAGCAGGGGGTTGCGGCCGATCGCGGCGCCCACCGCGCGCGAGGAGCTGCGCGGGATGCCGCACCGCTCCGCGACGTCGGCGTACGAGAGGGTCGTGCCGTAGTCGATGGACTCCAGCGTCTTCCACACCTGCTGCTGGAACGGGGTTCCGGCCGGGGTGAACTCGATGTCGAAGCGGGTCAGTTCGCCCGCGAAGTACGCCGTGAGCTGGCCGAGGATCCCGGCGAACGCCGCCCGGTCCTCGCGCCAGCCGGCCTCGGGGGCCGTGACGCCGCCCTTCTGCCCGGGAACGGACAGCGAGGTGAGTGCCGTGCCGCCCCTGGCGGTCGTCGACTCCTCGCCGACGAGCAGGAGTTCACCGAGGGGGCTCGGCGTCGTGGTGTAGACCGTCATCGGTCCGGTCCTTCCGTCGTTCGTGCGGTACAGCTACGATTCTTGCCCTTCGGCGAGGGCGCTGCTGGCGGGATTCGGACGTCGCATTCCCGCTGCCCGAAGTGCCTTCCGGGCCCCTCAGGACACGGTCTGCCCGGCGTTCCAGAGATGGTGCGCGGCGTAGGTGCGCCAGGGGCGCCAGGCCTCGGCCTCCTCCAGCGAGACGCCCGCCCGCGCGGCGCCCGCGCGCACCGCCACGTCGTCCTCCAGCAGGACGTCGGGGTCGCCCAGGGCGCGCATGCGCAGGTAGCCGGCTGTCCAGGGACCGATGCCGCGCAGGGCGAGCAGCGCCTTCTCCGCGGCGTCCCGGTCGACCCCCGGGTCGAGGACGACGGTGCCGTCGGCGAGCGCGGCGGCGAGGCCGCGGAGTGTGTCCCGGCGGGCACCGGGCATGCCGAGTGCCTCCAGCGACGCCCCCGCGAGGGTGTCCGCCGCGGGGAACAGATGGGTGAGGCCGCCGCTCGGCGCGGGCAGCGGCGTCCCGTACGCCGTCACGAGCGCGGCGCCCAGATGCCGCCCCGCGGCCAGGGTGACCTGCTGGCCCAGCACGGCGCGCACCGCCGTCTCGTGCGGATCGGCGGTGCCGGGTGCGCGCGTGCCGGGGCGGAGCGCGGCCAGCGCCCCCATCGCCGGGTCGGCGGCGAGCCGTTCGGCCACCGCGTACGGGTCCGCGTCCAGGTCGAACAGGCGCCGGATGCGCTGGGTGGCGGTCGTCAGGTCGCGCAGCTCGCTCAGGTGCATACGGCACTCCAGCCAGCCGCCGCCCTTGCCCGCGGACTCGCGCACCTCGACGACGGCGTGGCCGCCCGGCAGGCGCAGTGTGCGGCGGTACGTACGGCTGCCGGGGAGACCGGTGACCTCCTCGATGCCCCGGAGGGCGCGGAGCTCCAGGTGGTCGAAGACCTGCCGGGTGTCGTAGGGGCCCCGGTAGGCGAGCCGCAGCGGCACCCCGGCGGCGGGGGAGGCGCTCTCGCCGGCCCCGGCGGCGCCGGCCGCGGAACGCCCGTTGCCGGGCCGGGCCGCGCGCAGTTCGGTGGGCGTCATGCCGTAGATCTCGCGGATCGTGTCGTTGAACTGGCGCACACTCGCGAAACCGGCGGCGAACGCGATTCCGGCCGCCTGCATCCCGGTCGTCTGGAGGAGGATGCGCGCGGTGTGCGCCCGCTGCGCCCGCGCCAGGGCGATCGGGCCCGCGCCGAGTTCCGCGTTGAGCTGCCGTTGCACCTGGCGGGCGCTGTATCCGAGCCGCGCGGCGAGGCCGGCCACGCCCTCGCGGTCCACGATGCCGTCGCCGATCAGCCGCATCGCCCGGCCGACGACGTCGGCCCGCACGTTCCACGCGGCGGAGCCGGGCACGGCGTCGGGGCGGCACCGCCGGCAGGCCCGGAAACCGGAGCCCTGCGCCGCGGCCGCGGTCGGGAAGAAGCGCACATTGCGCTGCCGGGGCGTCACGGCGGGGCAGCTGGGACGGCAGTAGATCCCCGTCGTCGTCACCGCGAAGAAGAACTCCCCGTCGAACCTGGCGTCCCGGCTGCGCACCGCCTCGTACCGGCGGTCTTCCCTCGTCACCCCTCCACTGTGCGGCATCCCGCACGCGAACACCGGCGGAAATCGGACGCAGTGTTCCGTGGTGGTGCGCCGGGTCAGGTGCCGGCCGCCCGGGCGGCGCGGCGGATCCGCCACCCGAACACCGCCGCACCGAGGGGGAGGCCGACGAGCCCCCCGAGTGCGGAGCCCACGCCGAAGGAGTCCGGGGAGATCCACCCCTCCACGGCGTCTCCCAGCAGGATCAGTGCCAGCAGCGTGGCCAGGGCGGCGACCGCGGCGGAACGCCGGCCCGGCGGCCTGGTCCGGTACAGCTCGGCCACCGGAACGCCACCGGCGAAGACGGTGAGCCACAGGCCCGGGAGGGCGGTGCCGGGCAGCAGCCCGAACGCCCAGGCGATGAGTCCGAGGACCGCCAGGGGGACGAGACAGATGAGCAGGTGCACGACCGCGGCGGCGGCGAGATCCCAGGCCCCGTACGGCACGGGACCGGCTCCGGCGGTCTCCTCGTCGGCCATGCCCGGAGCGTACCGGGCGGCCCGGCACGCTCGGCACCCCCGTGTCCTACGAAGGTTCCCGGCGGCGGGTCGGCGCGGGCGTCCACGGGGCGATGCCGCCCGCGGCGAGGCGGTCGAGCGCCGCGCTCAGCCGCCGGCACACCTGCTCGGTCTCCTGGCGCGAACGGTCCCGTTCGGTGATGGTCGCGGCCAGCAGGAGTGCGGTCAGCGCGACCGACCCGTTGAACGCCTGGAGCGAGTTCCGTCGACAGCATCGACAGGGACATCTGGGTCGACGGCAAGGACCTGCCGGTCCGGATCATCCAGGTGATGGGGAAGGCCAAGGCCACCATCGACTTCCTGAAGTTCGGCGACGCCAAGACCGTGACGCCGCCTCCGGCGTCGGACACCGCCGACCTCAGCGCCCAGTTCCGGGCGGCCCAGCCGAAGTCCTGACCGCCTCACCGCCGCTTCACGAACGCCCCCGCCCGCGTGCCGCGGACGGGGGCGTTCGGCTGTTCTGACGTGGGCACGACCGTGGTCCCGCCACCCCGTTTTTAAGTTAATTAGCAATTAATATTGACAGGCCCCGGACGCCCGGCCACAGTTTCCGCCGTGGCACCGACGCCCGGCACGACCGAGGCGGGGTGTGCGTGTACCCCAACTCCCGGGAGTGACAAGTGGCTTCGCATCGTGCAGGGGTGGGCCGCGTCCGCGACGGCTTACTCGCCGCCTTCCCGGGGCTCTGAGGGTCGTTCCGCTGGTCTGTCACACCTCCGGCTCACCTCGTTCCACCAGCTCGTTCGCTCCATCAGGCGTGCCCCCGGGCCTTGTTCGGCCCGAGGTGCACCACCCCAGAAATAAATTAGTAATTAATCTTGACGGCGCGCTGAGCCCTGCGACAGTCTGTTCCTGCCGCACCCAGAGCCGGGCCGTCAGGGGGCCTCAGCTCCGTTCCGTGGGCACATTAGGAGTACACAGATGACCGCCATCAACGCCAGCCGCCGCCGGTTCCTCGTGGGAGCGGGCGCAGTCGGCGCCGGCGCACTGCTGAGCAGCTGCGTCACCCAGAGCCCGGCCGCATCCGGAGGAAAGTCCGGCGGCCCGGTGACCCTGCAGTCCAACCTCTCCTCCCCGCAGGCCAAGGCCGCGATGCAGGAGATCGTCGCCGCGTTCGACAAGCACGGTGAGACCAAGGCGCAGCTCAACACGGTCGCGTCCGAGACCTTCCGTACGCAGCTGCCGACCTACCTCACGTCCGCCAACCCGCCGGACGCCTACACCTGGTACCCCGGCTCCGTCGCCGAGTCGTACGCCAAGAAGGACCTGCTCCTCGACATCAGCGACGTCTGGGAGAAGCCCGAGCTCGCCGGGTACTCCGACGCCCTGAAGAAGCTGTGCACCTCGGCCTCCAGCGGCAAGAAGGTCTTCGTGCCCACCAGCTACTACTGGTGGGGCATGTTCTACCGGAAGTCCAACTTCGAGAAGTGGGGCGTGCAGGAGCCCAAGACCTGGGACGAGTTCCTGGACCTGTGCGACAAGCTCAAGAGCAAGGGCGTCGCCCCCATCGGCCTCGGCGCCGGCGGCGACACCCCGTGGGTCGCCTCCGCGTGGTTCGACTACCTGAACATCCGGGTCAACGGCGCCACGTACCACCGCGAACTCCTCGCCGGCAAGCACCGCTTCGACGACCCCGAGGTGCGCAAGGTCTTCGACACGTGGGACCAGGCGCGCCCGTTCTTCGACCCGAACGGCACGGCGATCCCCTTCCAGGACGCCACCACCGCGCTCCTCCAGGGCCGCACCGGCATGATGCTGATCGGCACCTTCTTCGCCGACGCCGCGCCCAAGGACGCCCTCGGGGACCTGGACTTCTTCCAGTTCCCGATCATCGACCCCAAGGTGCCGGTCGCCGAGGAGGCGCCCACCGACGGTTACTTCGCCAGCGCCCGCACCCAGCGCGCCGACGGTGTCAAGGAGCTGCTGCGCTACCTCGCCACCGCCGAGGCGCAGGAGCTGTACCTCAAGAGCTCGTCCGGCACCACGCTGCCCACCCACCCGGACGCCAAGGACAGCGGTACCCCGCTGGTCCTCAAGGGCCGCAAGCTCATCGAGGGCGCCGCCGACCTCACCCAGTTCTTCAACCGGGACTCCAGCGACGCGCTCCAGCCGACCGCCGACACGGCGCTGGTGCACTACCTGGCGAAGCCCAAGGAGATCGGCTCCATCCTCACCACGTGGCAGCGCAGCGCGCAGAAGATCTGGAGCCAGTGACAATGGCGCTGATCGGCTCAGCACGACGGTCCAGGGCCACTCGGGTGCCCCCGGTGGTCCTGGCCTTCGTTCTCATCCCGCTGCTCGTCGAGGCGTTCTGGGTCTTCTGGCCGGCCCTCCAGGGGTTCTATCTCTCCCTGACCTCCTGGGACGGCCTGGGCGCCCCGAAGTTCGTCGGCCTCGGCAACTTCAGTGAGATGGTGCACGACGCGGTCTTCCGCACCGCCGCGATCAACACGGTGCTGTGGCTGCTGCTCTTCGGCGGGCTGTCCGCCGCCCTCGGACTCGGTGCCGCGCTGCTGCTCCAGCAGGAGCGGCGCGGCATCGCGTTCTACCGGGCGGCGCTCTTCCTGCCGGTGGTCTTCTCGCTGGTCGCCACCGCCCTGGTGTGGCAGGCGATGTACCAGCCGGACGGCCTGATCAACAACGTCCTCGAGGCGATCGGCCTCGGCAGCTGGAAGCACGCCTGGCTGGCCGACCAGGACACCGCCTTCTACGCGGTGATCGTACCGGCGCTGTGGCGCCAGGTCGGCTACGTCATGGTGCTGTACCTGGCCGGGCTCAAGGGCGTCGACCCGGCGCTGTACGAGGCGGCGAAGGTCGACGGCGCCACCCGCCGGCAGCAGTTCCGGCACATCACCCTGCCGCAGCTGCGCAGCGTCAACGCGGTCGTCCTGTCGGTCATCGTCATCGACTCGCTGCGCTCCTTCGACGTCGTGTGGGCGCTCACCCGCGGCGGCCCCTACCACTCCTCCGAAGTGCTGAGCACCTACATGTACTCCACCGCGTTCCAGTCCCTGCGGCTGGGATACGGCTCCGCGCTCGCCGTCGTCATCTTCGTGCTGGCCTTCGGCGTCATCGCGAGCTACCTCGTGCGTGCCTTCAGGGAGGCCGACTGATGACCGCCACCCACGCCGCCACGCGCGTCAAGGACCCCGAGGGTCCGGCGGACCGGGCCGGCGAGGTCCCGGCCGCGCGGCCCCGCCGGTCCCTGTGGCGCGGCCCCGCACTGCGCACCGCCGGCTTCCACCTCTCCGCGGGACTGCTGTCCGCGGTGTGGCTGCTGCCGATCGCCCTCGTCCTGGTCACCAGCACGCGGACGTTCGACGACATCGCCGCGCACGGTGTCGGCAGCTGGCCGCACTCGTTCACCTTCGACAGCTTCCGGCAGGCCTGGGTCGACGGCGGCCAGCAGCGCGCCCTCATCAACAGCATGCTGGTCACCCTTCCCACCGTGCTGCTCTCGCTCGGCCTCGCCTCGATGGCGGCCTTCGCACTCAGCCGCTACGACCTGCCCTTCCGGCGCGCCCTGCTGCTGCTCATGCTCGGCGGCAACCTGCTGCCCCCGCAGATCCTGCTGATCCCGGTCTCCAAGCTGAGCGAAGTGCTCGGCATCTACGACCAGTTGTATGCCTTGATCGGTGTGCAGGTCGGCTTCGGCGTCGGCTTCTACGTGTTCGTCCTGCACGGCTTCATGCGGTCGATCCCCGGCGAGATCCAGCAGGCCGCCGTCGTCGACGGCGCGAACCCCTGGCAGATCTACTGGCGGATCATCCTGCCGCTGGCCAGGCCCGCGCTGGCGGCGCTCTGCGCGCTGTCGTTCACCTGGATCTTCAACGACCTGCTGTGGGCCATCACGGTGCTGCGCACCGACACGCAGATGCCCATCACGGCGTCCCTCATCGGACTCCAGGGACAGTACGTGTCGATGTGGAACGTCATCGCGGCCGGCTCGGTGATCGCCGCCGCCCCGACGGTGGCCGTCTTCCTCCGCTTCCAGCGCCACTTCGTGGCCGGACTCAACCTCGGAGCCGTCAAGTGACCGCGCACGACCGGTGGCTGCTGCGCACCGACACCACCACCTACGCCGTCACCCTCGGCGGCGAGGGCCGCTGGGCCGAGCTCGCCGCCTGGGGGCCGCACGGCGCCGAGGACGGCCCGTCGCCCATGGACTGGTCGCGGCGCACCCACTTCATCACGCCCGCGGACGCCGCGCCGGCCGAGTACATCCCGTACGGGCTGCGGCCGTTCACCGGCGCCGACCTGGTCGCCTCCCGCCCCGGCGGCGACCGCGGCAGCTGGTGGCGCTTCGAGGGCGCCACCCCGGACGGCGACCGCGCGCTGCGCCTGGACTTCGCCGACGACGTGCTCGGCCTGCGCACGACGCTGTGCTACGAGACCGTGCCCGGCACCGATGTCGTTCTGCGCTGGACCGAGCTGACCTGCACCGGGAACAGCGACGTGCGGCTGGAGCGCTTCGACTCCGCCGCCGTCAACGTCCCCGTCCAGGGCGGTGCGCGGCTGACCTACCTGGCCGGCCAGTGGTCGCAGGAGTTCCAGCTGAGGGACGTCACGCTGGAGCGCGGGCGCTTCGAGATGGAGAGCACCCAGGGCTCGGCCGGACACGCGTACCACCCCTGGCTCGCGGTCCAGGACGCCGCCGCCCCCGCCGAGGGCGCCACCCCCACCTACGGCATCGCCCTGGAGTGGTCCGGCAACTGGCGGATCACCGCGGACGCCGAGCCCGGCGGCGCGGTGCGGGTGCGCGCCGGCCGGGTGCCCCACGAGGGCGCGGTCCGCCTCGCCCCCGGCGCCACGCTTGTCACGCCCCGGCTGGCCTGCGCGTTCAGCCCGGACGGGCTCGACGGACTGGCCCGCGTCTGGCACCGCTACGAGCGGCACCTGACCGGCGAGCGCATCGACCGGCCCCGCCAGGTGCTCTACAACTCCTGGGAGGCGACCGGCTTCGACGTCGACGCCGCCGGGCAACTGGAGCTCGCCAAGGTCGCGGCCGAGCTCGGCGCCGAACTCTTCGTCGTCGACGACGGCTGGTTCACCGGACGGCCCGACGACACCGGCGGCCTCGGCGACTGGGACCCGGACCCGGCCGAGTTCCCCGGCGGGTTCGACCGGTTCGTCGAGGACGTGCGCGCCCTCGGCATGGACTTCGGCCTGTGGGTCGAGCCCGAGGGCATCAGCCCCCGTTCGAAGCTGTACGCCGAGCACCCCGAGTGGGTGTACCGCATCGACGGCCGGCCCGCGACGCTCGTGCGCAACCAACTGCTGCTCGACCTCGGCCGGGGCGACGTCCAGGACTTCGTCATCGGCACGCTCGACCGGCTGCTCGGCTCCCACGCCATCAGCTACCTCAAGTGGGACATGAACCGGCCCCCCACCGAGCGCGGCCGCCCCGGCCACCCGGCGGGCGCCGACCCCGAGCTCCAGGACCTCGACGCCGCGCACATCGCCGGCTACCTGCGGGTCCTGGACCACCTGCGCACCGCCCACCCGCACGTCACCGTCGAGGGCTGCGCGGGCGGCGGCGGACGCGTCGAGCACGCCACCATCGCGCGCACCGACGTGGTGTGGCCCAGCGACAACACCGCGCCCATGGACCGGCTGCGCATCCAGTACGGCTACCTCCACGCGCACGCACCGCACACCATGAGCTCCTGGGTCACCGACGCCCCCGGCGTCTTCGACCCGCGGCCCCGCTCACTGGCCTTCCGGTTCGTCAACTCCGCCGCCGGCGTGCTCGGCATCGGCGCCGACATCCGGCACTGGACGCCGGAGCAGCGCTCCGAGGCCGCGCGGTGGATCGCCCGCTACAAGGAGATCCGCGACGTGGTCCACCACGGCGAGGTCCACCTGCTGGGCAGCCCCGCCGACCCGACGTGCGGCATCCAGTTCGAGGAACCGGGCGGCGCCCGCCTGGTGGTGACGGCCTGGAACACCGGAACACTCGACGGCGCGCCCCTGGTGCCCGGCCGGGCCGCCCGGCTCCGGCTGCGCGACGTGCCGCGGGACTCCGTCTGGACCGACACGGCCACCGGTACCCGCTACAGCGGCGCCCATCTGCTGCACTCGGGACTGCCGTTCGCGTGGACGGCGCAGTACGACGCGGAGCTCGTCGTCCTGGCACGCCAGTGACAGCCGGGCGACAATCTGCACCCATGGCACGGAACGAACAGGAGACGACCAGCCCCATGAACCCAGCGGCCCGCTTCACCAACCGCGTCGCCGTCGTCACCGGCGCCGCCTCGGGCATCGGCGCCGCCACCGCGGTGCGTCTGGCCGCCGAGGGCGCTGCCGTCGTCCTCGTCGACATCGCCGCCGACCGCGGGGAGGAAGTCGCCGTGCGGCTGCGCAAGGACGGCGCGCGCGCCGTCTTCGTCGCCGCCGACGTGGCGAGCGAGGACGACTGGCGGCGGGTCACCGACGCGGCCCACGGCTTCGGTCCCGTCGGCGTCCTGGTCAGCAACGCGTACACGGTGCGGGTCGCCCCCGCCCACGAGACGAGCCTGGCCTCCTGGGAACGGCAGCTGTCGGTCAACCTCACCGGTGCCTTCCTCGGCTTCAAGGCGGTGCTGCCCGACCTGCGCGAGGAGCGCGGCGCGGTGGTCCTCACCTCGTCCGTCCACGCCCACCACGGCATCCCCGGCCACCCGGCCTACGCGGCGAGCAAGGGCGCGCTGCTGTCGTTGTGCGCACAGCTCGCCGTCGAGTACGGACCGCAGGTGCGGGTCAACGCCGTGCTCCCCGGGCCGATCCTGACCGCAGCCTGGGACCGGGTACCGCAGGACGAACGCGAACAGAGCGTCGCCGAGACCGCCGCCGGCCGCTTCGGCACCCCCGAGGAAGCCGCCGCCGCCGTCGCCTTCCTCGCCGCCGAGGAAGCCTCGTACATCACCGGAACGAGCCTGGTCGTCGACGGCGGCTGGAGCGTCGTCAAGTCCTCCGCCTGAGGCACGACGGAGACGACGCAGACGACGGGGTCCCGCCCCGACCGACCAGCAAGAAAGGCATACACATGACGCCATACGCGCGCCGCGGAGTGCACGGACAGACCGTGGAGACCCTCGCCCGCCGAGTGCTCAGCGGCGAGATCCCCGAGGGAGCGACGCTCGACATGGCGGCCCTGCAGAGCGAACTGGACGTCAGCCTGACGGCCCTGCGTGAATCGCTGAAGGTTCTCGCGGCCAAGGGCATGGTCGACGCCCGGCAGAAGCGCGGCACCTTCGTGCGGCCGCGCGCCGACTGGAACCTGCTCGACGCCGACGTCCTGCGCTGGCAGTTCTCCGAGAGCAACGGTTCCGGCGCCGACCAGGCGCTGCTGCGCAACCTCGGCGAGGTCCGCGGCATCATCGAACCCGCCGCCGTACGGCTGGCCGCGAACCGCCGCACCGACGAGGACCTCGCGTCGCTGGACGCGGCCCTGGCCGCCATGGGCGAGGAGGGCAGCGCGAGCCACGCCGTCGAGGCCGACCTCGCCTTCCACCGCGCGCTGCTGGTGGCCACCCACAACGAACTGCTCGAACGCATGGAGATGGTCATCGAGTCCGGTCTCGCCCAGCGTGACCAGATCGTGCACAGCGCCCCCCACAGCGAGGACCCCGTGCCGAGCCACCGCGCCGTCCTGGACGCCGTGCGCGACCGGGACGCGGACGCGGCCGAGCACGCCATGCGTGCCCTGCTCGACCAGGCGATGCGCGACCTCGACAAGGTCAGCGGACCGCACGACTCCGAGCAGCCCCCCACCGAAGAGAAGGACGACCCCGCAAAGTGAAGATCGCGCGCATCGAGACGTTCCTCGTGCCGCCCCGTTGGCTGTTCTGCCGCATCGAGACCGATGACGGCGTCGTCGGCTGGGGCGAACCCGTAGTCGAGGGCCGCGCCGAGGTGGTGCGGGCCGCCGTCGAGGTGCTGGCGGAACAGCTCATCGGCAAGGACCCGCTGCGCATCCAGGACCACTGGCAGGTGCTGACCAAGGGCGGCTTCTACCGCGGCGGGCCCGTGCTCTCCAGCGCTGTCGCGGGCATCGACCAGGCGCTGTGGGACATCGCGGGCCGCACCCTCGGCGTCCCCGTGCACACCCTGCTCGGCGGGCCGGTGCGCGACACCGTCCGCGTGTACGCCTGGGTCGGGGGCGATGAACCGGACCGGCTGAAGGACGAGATCACCGCCCAGGTCGAGGCCGGTTTCACCGCCGTCAAGATGAACGCCGCGGGCGCCACCCCGCCGCTCACCAGCCCCGCGGAGACGGCCGCCGTCGTCGAGCGCGTCGCCGTCGCCCGTGAGGCGCTGGGCCCCCACCGCGACGTCGCCGTCGACTTCCACGGCCGGTTCAGCGCGGCCAACGCGCGCCGCGTGCTGCACGAGATAGCCCCGCTGCACCCGCTCTTCGTCGAGGAGCCCGTGCTGCCGGACCAGGCGCACCTGCTGCCCGGCCTCGTCGGCTCCTCCTCCGTGCCGCTCGCCACCGGTGAACGGCTCTACGGGCGGGCCGACTTCCTCACCGTGCTCAACGCGGGCGTCGCGGTCGTGCAGCCCGACCTCTCCCACGCGGGCGGCATCTCCGAGGTCACCCGGATCGCCGCGCTCGCGGAGACCTTCGGCGCCCACCTCGCGCCGCACTGCCCGCTCGGGCCCATCGCGCTCGCGGCGAGCCTCCAGGTCGCCTTCGCCACGCCCAACTTCCTGATCCAGGAGCAGAGCCGGGGCATCCACTACAACAAGGACGCCGACCTGCTGTCGTACATCGTCGACACCGAGCCGTTCCGCTTCGTCGACGGCCAGGCCCGCCGCTCCGAGGCGCCCGGTCTCGGCATCGACGTCGACGAGGAGGCCGTGCGCGCCGCCGACCGCGCCGGGCACGCCTGGCGCAACCCCGTCTGGCGGCACGCCGACGGCTCCTTCGCCGAATGGTGACCGCGCCCCGGGCGGTGCCGCTCACCGTCGCCACCGACCCGGCGCACGGCGGCCGCTGGACCTCGCTCGCCGGCGGGGGCCGCGAATGGCTCTGGCACCGCGAGGAGCCGCGCCGCGCGGGCGTCGTGCCCGGCGACGCCTTCGCCGACGCCGGGGGACTGGAGGAGTGCCTGCCGACCGTGCGCGGGCTCCCCGACCACGGGGACGCCTGGTCGCGGCCGTGGCGGACGGAGGGCGACGGGTACGCCGTCGAGTGCCCCGACTTCCGGCTGACCCGGCGCGTCACCGCCGAGGCAGGTGCCGTCGTCGCCGCGTACACGCTCCGCGCCGAGCCCGGCTACCGCTTCGTGTGGGCCGCGCACGCCCTGCTGGACCTGTCGCCCGCCGCCCGCCTCGGCGTCGACGGGCCCGCGGCCTGCCGGCTCTACCCGGACGAGGGCACGACCCGGGTCCACGGCACCTGGCCCTCCGTGGGCGGTGTCCCGCTCGACGTGCTCGGGCCGGACGACGGCACCGCCGTCGGCGCCGTCGTCGACACGGCCCGGGTGACGGTGACCGACGGCCCCGACACGCTGCACCTGGCGGTCGAGGCGGAGGGACAACCGGTCGCCCTCGCCCTGTGGCGCAACCTCGGCGGATTCCCGACCGGCGCGCCGTACCGCTCCACCGGCGTCGAGCCGATGCTCGGCCGCGTCTTCGACCGCGCGGGCGCGGACGAGGGCGACACGGCCGTCGTGCCCGCCTCCGGCGAGGTCTCCTGGCGGCTCACCGTCGCCGCGACCCGCCGCGTCTGACGCCGCCGTACCCGAACCACCCACCAGCAGAAGGGATGTCGGATGGACCTGCTCGCCGCGCTGCGCGCCCACCGGCTGCTCGCCATCGTCCGGGGCAACGACCCGGACGCCGCACTCAAGACCGTCCTGACCCTCGCCGAGGAGGGCGTCACCCTCATCGAGGTCTCCCTCACCGGGCACGGCGCGCTCGACGTGATCGCGCAGGCCCGCGCCGCGCTCGGGCCGGAGGCGACCCTCGGCGCGGGCACCGTGCTGAGCGCCGACGACGCGCACGCCGCCCACCGCGCCGGCGCCGCCTTCCTCGTCACCCCCGCACTCGGTGACGGCGTCGCCACCGGCCGCGAACTCGGACTGCCCGTCCTGGCCGGTGTGATGACCCCGACCGACGTCCTCCAGGCCCTGAAGCTGGGCGCCCAGGCGCTCAAGCTGTTCCCCGCCGGCAGCGCGGGCGGCCCCGGCTACCTCCGTGACCTGCGGGCGCCCTTCCCCGGCCTGCCGTTCGTGCCGGTCGGCGGCGTGGACGCGGCCGCTGCCGCCGCCTACCTTGCCGCCGGTGCCGTCGCGGTCGGCGTGGGCTCGCCGCTGGTGGCGGACGCGGCGGCCGGGGGCAGCCTCGCCGCACTGCGGGTGCGGGCGCGGGAGTTCCTCGACGTCGTCCGCGCGGAGCCCGCGCCGTGACGGCCGCCGGCACCGCGTACGAGGTCGTCGGCGGAGAACGGCTCGAACTGGGCGAGGGCATCCGCTGGACGGACGGCCGCGTCGTGCTCACCGACATCCTGACGGGCCGTCTGCTGACCGCCCCCGCCTTCGGTACCGTGGCCCGGCTGTCCGTCCCGCTGGGCGCGGTGGCCCCCGTCGAGGGGCGCCCCGGTCACTGGATCGCCGCGGCCGGTACGGGTATCTGCCGTATCGACCCCGCCGGGCGGGTGCGCTGGCTCGCCCGGCCCGAGGTCGACGCCCCCGAGCCCATGCGTATGAACGACGGCGTCGCCGACCCGCACGGCCGCTTCTGGGCGGGCAGCATGGCCTACGCCGCGACCGAGGACGCGGGTTCCCTGTACCGCGTCGACCGCGACGGCCGCGTCACGCGCGCGCTGCGCGGCATCACGGTGCCCAACGGGCCCGCCTTCACCGCCGACGGCCGCACGATGTACCTCGCCGACAGCGCCCGCGGTGTCGTCCGGCGCTACCCGGTGGACGTGGCCACCGGTGAACTCGGCGCGCCCGAGCCCTTCGTGACCCTGGACTCCGGCAGCCCGGACGGCATGACCGTCGACGCCGAGGGCGCTCTGTGGACCGCGGTCTGGGGCATCGGCCAGGTCCGTCGCCATCTCCCCGACGGCACCCTCGACCGCGTCGTGGAACTCCCCGCCGTCCAGCCGGCCGGCCTCTGCCTCGGCGGTCCCGACGGCCGCACCCTCCACGTCACGAGCGCCACCATCGGCCTCGACGCCCCGGGCCCGCTCGACGGCGCCGTCTTCGCCGTGCGCGTCGACGTCCCCGGCACCCCCGCCGCGCCCTACCGCCCGGACGGCCCCGAGCCGGAGGACGGCTCGTGACCCACCCCGCGCCGCAGCTCGGCCCCGGCCCCGTGGTCTGCGTCGGGGAGACCATGGCCGCGCTCGTCCCTGATCCCCTCGGGCCGCTGGAGAGCGCGGACCGGCTCGGGGTCGAGGTCGCGGGCGCCGAGTCCAACGTCGCCCTCTACCTCGCCGACCACGACGTGCCCGCGCGCTGGGTGTCGGCCGTCGGCGACGACCCGTTCGGCCGCCGCGTCCTCGAGCGGATCGCCGCGGGCGGTGTGGACGTGAGCGGTGTGCGCGTCGACCAGGACCGCCCGACCGGGCTGCTGTTCAAGGACCCGGGGGAGCACGGCACACGCGTGCACTATCGCCGCCGCGACTCGGCGGCGTCGGCGCTCACCGAGGCCCTGCTCGACGACCCGGCGCTGCACGGCGCCGCGTTGCTCCACCTCAGCGGGATCACGCCCGCGCTGTCGAGCGGTTGCCGCGCCCTGGTCGAGCGCGCGCTGCGCCCCGAACGGCCGTGCCCCGTCAGCTTCGACGTGAACTACCGCCCCGCCCTGTGGAGCGACCGCGCCGCCGCCGCGGAGGTGCTGCGCACCCTCGCCGACCGGGCCGACATCGTGCTCGTCGGGCTGGACGAGGCGCAGGAGCTGTGGGGGGACGCCGTCACCGACGTCCGTTCGGTCCGGGCGCTGCTGCCCGCGCCGCGGGTCCTGGTGGTGAAGGACGGCGCGCGGGCCGCGACCGCCTTCGTCGGCCCCGACGCCCGCACGGTGCCCGCGCTGACCGTCCGCGTGGCCGAACCCGTGGGCGCGGGCGACGCGTTCGCCGCCGGCTTCCTCGCGGGCCTGCACCGCGGCCTCCCCGTCGGGCGCGCGCTCCGCCTGGGCCATCTGACCGCCGCCTCGGCCCTGCGCGTGGCCGCCGACCACGGCCCGCTGCCGCCCCCGGAGGTCATCGCCGCCCTGCTCGACGCGGACGAGGCGACCTGGCGAGAGGCGTCCGTGGGGTTCGAGGACACCCCCGGGCGGGGCGAGATGTCGGAGCCGGGCGATATTCGTACCGCATGAACGGTGATCAGGCCGACCCCGCCGAACTGGCCGGGCTACGAGCGGCGTTCGGCGTCGACGACGGCGGTGAGTCGGCTCTCGGCTGGGAGGCGGTCCGTGCCTTTGAGGCACAGCACGGGATCGTGCTGCCCGAGCCTTATCGGACCTTCGTCGCCGAGGAGACGGACGGTTCGTCCTCCGGGCCCCCGGACTACGGACTGCTGTCGGTGGCGGATGTGCCGAGCGACTGGGGCGGCGATGAGCGGGAGCGTTTCCTGAGCAAGCCGTTCCCCTTGACGGAGGCATGGACGTGGGAGGAGGACCCGGATCCGTCCGATGACTTGGACGAGGTCCTCGACCAGATCGACCACCACGGCTCGATCGTGCTGGGCACCGACGGATGCGCGATGGACTGGCACCTCGTCGTCACGGGCCCGCACCGAGGGCACGTCTGGCTCGTCACCGACGTCGGTGCCGCTCCCTTCGGGGCGGAGTTCGGCTTCACCACGGGGGAATCCGGCTTCGCCGGCTGGGTCCGGCACTGGGCTGCGGGCAAGCCCTGGTACGACGCCGCGTGACGTGCCGCCGCTTTGGCGGGTCCGCGCCGCCGGAGCCCTGACCCTACGGGTCAGCTCTCGCCCAGAGCCCGCTCGAGCTCGGCCTTGCCCGTGTGCGAGCGGCCGTCGGCACCGCGCCGTCGTGCCTCCGCGTACAGCTGGTCGTACGTGGGGCTCTGCGCGCCGTGGCCCGAGCGCAGGCCGCCGCGGCGACCCGAGGAGATGTCGTGCGGAGAACTCCGCCTCGCGGTCTTCGACTCGCCCGCGCGGGCGCGTTCCTTGTCGACGGTGCGGGCGGCGATCTCCTCCGTCACGCCGCGCTCCTCGGCGCTCTCCCTGATGTGTTCGTACTGCCGCTCGCGCTTGGGGCCGGAACCCGCCGACGTGACCGTCACCTCGCTTTTCCGATCCGTGTCCGCTGTCTCTCCCCCCCGGCTGTTCAGGGCCGTGAGCCGACACCTGTCGCGACCTCGTGGAGCCGTCCGACCGCCCCGCTCGGCGCCAGCACCGCGGTGGACGCGCCGCTGCCCTCGCGCAACCCCTCGAGGAACTCCTCGACCGCCCCGGTCGCGCTGTGCAGGGGACGCCAGTCGAGTTCGCGCCGGGCCCGGCCGGTGTCGAGCAGCGGCAGCCGCAGCACCGCGTCGAAGAGCCCCGGCGAGGACGGCACAAGGTGCAGCCGCCAGGCGCCCGCCAGGGCGGCGCGCACGGCGGCGCGGGGCATCCGTACGACCTGGGCGCCGAATATCGAGGCCAGTTCCACCGCGTCCAGCGGCGGCTCCGCGGCCAGGTTGAAGGCACCCCGCACCGGTCGCAGGACCGCTTTCCGGTAGGCCTCGGCGGCGTCGTCGGTGTGGAGGGCCTGGAAGCGCAGGCCCGGCATGTCGGGCACCACCGGCACGAGCCGCGGCCGGACCAGCCGTCCTGGCAGGAACGGACCGGCGAACAGACGGCGTTGCTGCGCGGCGGCCTCCTTCTTGAAGATGAAGGCAGGACGCATGCGCACCACCCGCACCCGCGGATGGTCGGTCTCGTACCCGTCGAGGTACCGCTCGATGTACGCCTTCTCGCGGCAGTACGCGGCCCCCGGCCAGCCGTGCGTGGGCCAGGACTCGTCGACGGGACGGTCCTTCGGGCCGGGGGAGTACGCGGCCACCGACGAGGCGTGCACCAGCGCCGGGACGCCGGCCGCCGCCACGGCGTCGAAGACCCGCATGCCGCCCAGGACGTTGGTGCGCCAGGTGATCGCCGGGTCGTGGGTGGGCTGAAGCAGCCAGGCGAGGTGGACGACGGCGTCGGCGCCGCGGAAGAGGTCCGCCAGCCGGGTGTCGTCGCCGGTGATGTCGGCACTGACCCACGTGGTCCTCGCCGGCCGCCAGTCCGAGGGCACCCGGCGGGCGATTCCGGTGATGCGGGCGACCGCCGGGTCCTCGCCGAGCACCCGCAGCAGGCTGGTGCCGACATTGCCCGTCGCACCCACGACGACGACGTGCAGCCCGTCGCGGGGTCCGTGTGCCGGAGTGCTGGTCACGGCGCTCGCCTCCTCGCTGCTCCTCGGTTCGCGTTCTTGGGGCGGCTACCCGTGTGCGGCGGATTCACCGGATTCACCGGATTCAGGCGGTCGGGCCGGCCACGGCGGCCGCCATGCGGCGTACCGCCTCCGTGATCACCTCCGGGCCGGTCGCCAGGTTCAGCCGCACATGACCGGTGCCGCCCGTGCCGAAGTCGGGGCCCGGACTGAACGCCACCCTGCCGCGTTCCACAAACGCCTCCGACGGGTTCGCGCCGAGGCCCAGCGCGCGGCAGTCCAGCCAGGCCAGATAGGTGCCCGGGGCGGGCCGGTAGCCGACGGACGGCAGGTGTTCGGCCAGCAGGGAACCGAGCAGCCGGCGATTGTGGTCCAGGTCCGCCAGGACGGCGTCCAGCCAGTCGCCGCCCTCCCGCAGCGCCGCGGTGTGCGCGATGACGCCCAGGTGGCTCGGGCCGTGGCCGACCTCTTCCGGCATCCGTGCCAGGTCCTCGGCCGAGGCGGGTCCTGCGAGGGCGAGCGCCGCCTTCAGCCCGGCCAGGTTCCAGGCCTTGGACGCCGACATGAGCGACAGCCCGCTCTCCGCGCCGGGCACGCTCAAGTACGGCACGAAGACGGTGCCCGGGGCCACCACAGGGGCGTGGATCTCGTCGGCCACGACCCGCACCCCGTACGCGCCCGCCAGCGCCGCCACGGCGGCCAGCTCGGCGGCGGTGTGCACCGTGCCGGTCGGGTTGTGCGGGCTGCACAGCAGATACGCGGCCCGCCTGCCGCCCGCCGCGCAACGGGCGAACGCATCCTCCAGGGCGGCGAGGTCCAGCCGCAGATCTGCGCCGAGCGGTGCCTCCACCACGCGCCGGTCCATGTGCGCAACGAACTGGTAGAACGGCGGGTACACCGGGCAGTTGACGATCACCGGGTCACCGGGCGCGGTCACGAGCTTCAGCATCTCGACGACGCCGAGCATCACGTCCGGGACGATCGCGGCGTGCTCGCGGCGCACGCCGTCCCAGCCCCAGCGTTCACGCGCGAAGCCCGCCAGCGCGTCGGCGTACCCGGTGCCCGCCGGGTAGCCGGTGTCGCCGATCGCGATGGCCTCGGTGAGTGCCCGCGCCACCGGCTCGGCCAGGGGGACGTCCATCTCGGCCACCCACAGCGGCAGCACGTCGGCCGGATAGGACCGCCATTTCATGCTCGTACGGCGCCGGAGCTGATCGAGCGTGAGCCGGTGCAGCGGGCCGGGCGCGGACGCGGACGCGGGTGCGGATGCGGGAGAAATCGTGTCCATGACATCAACATAGGGCGGAACCGCGTCCGCACGACCCCTCGCGACGCTCATGTGCGGCCGTAGCGGACGCTGTGCTCCGCGAACTCCAGCGCCATGTCGCTGGTGACCGTGGGGCGGGTGGAACGGATGGTGCGCAGGTAGTCGTCCGTGGTGGCCTGCGTCTTCCTCCCGGTGTCCACAGTGCGTTCGAACGTGGTCTGCGCGACGGCGCGCGCGGCCTGCTTGATGTCGGCGGGTGTGAAACCCTCGCTGGCGTCGGCGAGCACCGTGGTGTCCGCGTCGGCTCCCGCCTTGGCGAGGTAGCTTCCCCACAGCGCGCGCCGGGCCTCGTGGTCGGGCGGGCCCACCGGCAGCACGTAGTCGAAGCGGCCGTGCCGCAGGAACGCCGGATCGAGGGCCGCGACGGTGTTCGTCGCACAGATCAGCAGCCGGCCGTCGCGGTCGCGGAACCGCACGATGGACTTGAGGAGTTCGTTGACCACGCCCACCGAGGCGGGGTCGGCGAGATTGCGGCGGCCCGCCACCTCCTCCACCTCGTCGATGAAGACCAGTACATGGTCGAGCTGCGCGATCTCGTCGAAGCGCCGGCCGAGCCCGGTGGCGATGCCGCCCTCCAGGGCCAGCCGGGAGGGGAACAGCTCCACGAAGGGCCAGCCCAGCCGGCTCGCCACCGCCTGCGCGAAGGTGCTCTTGCCCGTGCCCGGCGGCCCGAACAGTACGACGGCCTGCGGCGGTTCCACCCCGTGCTCGTCGGCGAGCTCGGCATTGGCCAGCGGCAGCACGATACGGCGCTCGATCAGCGACTTCTCCCGGCCCATTCCGGCGAGCTTCTCCCACAGGCCCGCGGGCGGCACGAGCGCGCCGAGCGAGGCCAGCACCGCCGGGTCCTGGGCCGTCACCGCCTCGGTCTTCTCGAAGTAGGTCAGGCCCTGGCGCCGGGTGAACCCGGAATTGCACAGCGCGGCGGTGCCCGTCTCGTCCTCGGGCAGCACGGCCGCGAGCGTCCGCGCCCCGGCCACCTGGAGGCGGTGCTCCACCGCGGACAGCAGCGCGGTGCCCAGGCCCAGGTTCCGCCACGACGGATGGAGGCTGATCCGCAGTACCCACGCCCGGTCGCCGTCGACCCGGCCGATCGCGGCACCGATGAGGTGGCCGTCGGCGATCGCCACCACACTGGGGTGCTGCGCCTGGAGGGCGGCGACCGCCTCGGAGAGGCGGAAGACGGCGGGCTGGTCGGTGGTGCCGCTCTCGCTGTCCAGCCGCACCACGGCCTCGAGATCGTCCGGGGTGAAATCACGTACGTGCCACACGGCCATGGCAAGCCTCCACGCGCGACGTCCTGCCGTCCCCCCATCATCGGCCGGGCGGCACGCGAGCGCCCCCCGGGCCCCGCCCCGGCACGGGATGTTGCCGAACCGGCAAGGAATCTTGCCCGGGCGCGGGGACCGGGCGCATCGTCGGCACCGAGGCGGCGCCCGCGACGGCGCCGCGCCGCGCACGTTCGAAGGGACCCGATCCACCGATGACCGACGACATCGCCTCGCAGGAGGACTACTGGGACGACCGCTACGCCTCGACCGAGCGCGTGTGGAGCGGAAACCCCAACGACATCCTGGTCCGCGAGACCTCCGACCTGAAGCCGGGCAGCGCCCTCGACCTGGGCTGCGGTGAGGGCGGCGACGTGATCTGGCTGGCCCGGCGCGGCTGGCGCGTCACCGCCGTGGACATCTCCGGCGTCGCCCTGCGGCGCGGGGCGGGGCACGCGGCCGACGCCGGCGTGGGCGAGCTGATCACCTGGGAGCGCCACGACCTCGGCGAGTCCTTCCCCGAGGGCTCCTTCGACCTGGTCTCGGCGCACTTCCTGCACACCGTCGGCTACATGCCGCGCGAGCGCATCCTGCGTTCCGCCGCGGCCGCCGTCGCCCCCGGGGGCATCCTGCTCGTCACCGGCCACGGCGGATTCCCCGCCTGGGAGCACAACCACCACCCGGAGGTGCACTTCCCGACCCCGGACGAGGTCGTACGCGATCTCGAACTCGCCGAGGGCGAGTGGGAGGTGCTGCTGAGCGACGAGCACGAGCGCGTGCAGAACGACCCGGAGGGCCGGCCCACGACGCGTCAGGACAACGTGGTCAAGGTGCGGCGCCTGCTCGGCGCCGGCTGACGGCCGCGGGGCGGCCGGTCACGCCGTCGCGGACCGGCCGCCGTCGAGCAGGGACAGGTCGTCGGCGTCGAGGACGATCGCGGCGGCGGCCATGTTCTCCTCCAGGTGGGACAGCGAGGCCGTGCCGGGGATCTGGACGATCGAGGGGGAACGGGCCAGACCCCAGGCCACGGCGATCTGGAACGGCGTCGCGCCGTGCCGTTCCGCCACCTTGGCGAGGGCGTCGCCGTCGAGCGGGGAGTGGCCGCCGCCGAGGGCGAAGAACGGCATGTAGGCGATGTCCACGGTCGCGCAGAAGTCGACCAGTTCGCCGTCCCGCTGGTCCAGGACGCCGAACTGGTTCTGCACCGCGGCGACCGGCGCGATGGCGCGGGCCTCGTCCAGTTGACTGCGCGTCACATTGCTCACGCCCAGGTGCCGGACGAGTCCCTCCTCCCGCAAGCCGGCGAGTACGGCGAAGCGTTCGCCGAGGGAGTCGGCCGCGTCGGCGCCGAGGCGGCCGACCCGCAGGTAGACCAGGTCCAGGACGTCGACGCCGAGTTCCCGCAGGTTCTCCTCGACCAGGGCGCGCAACTGCCCGGGCCCCGCCTGTCCGTGCATCAGCCCCTTCGCGTCGCGCAGCGGGCCTACCTTGGTGGCGATGGTGACGTCCGCCGGGTACGGGTGGAGGGCTTCGCGCAGGATCTCGTTGGCCCGGTTGCCGCCGGAGAAGTAGAAGGCGGCGGTGTCGATGTGACGCGCGCCGAGATCGACGGCCCGGCGCGCGACCGCCACCGACGTGGCCCGGTCGGCGGCGGTCCCGTTCCACCGGCCGGGCAGTTGCATCGCGCCGAAGCCCAGGCGCGGGATGGTGGTCGTCCCGTCGAGGGCGAGGGTGGAGGCGGGGGAGGGGGGTTCGACCGGTGCGCTCGTCATGGGGGAAGCATGCCTCACGGCGCGATGTCGAGCCGCTCGATCAGGCCGTCCCGGAGCGCGAAGCGGTAGCGCAGGTCGACCACGCCGCCCGGGAAGTCCCCCTCCAGGTGGTTGGTCACGGTCCAGTGCTCCGCGTCGGCGCGTTCGGCGGCGGTCAGTTCCGTCGTGTAGGTGTACTCGCTCGCCGCCCGGTCGAGCCACCGCTCGATCGCGGCGAGGCCTTCGTATGCGCGGCCGTCGTCGGTCACGGTGGCGTCGGGGGTGAAGGCGGCGACCGCCGTCGCGGTGTCGCGGGCGATGTGGGCCCGGAGGTAGCGCGTGACGGCCCCGGGCAGGTCGGCGGGGACGATGGGCTGCGCAGTCATGGCGTCGTTCCTCGGGGAGCAGGGGGCGCGGGTGCATGGGTTGCTGCTAAATCAGAAGCAAGTTACTTCGATATTAGCAGCAACTCCATGGTGGGGGGCGCCCGCGGCGGGGCCCGGCCGGCCCCCGCCGCTCAGCGGGGCGTCTGCGCCGTGCCGGTGGCGGAGGCGCGCTCGATGGCGTCGATGAGTCGGTGCCGGTCAAGGGCGTGGCGGAAGTCGGGGACGGTGCGGCTGTCCTCGGTGAGGTCGCGGGCGAACTCGGCGTACAGGCGGGCGACGTTGCCGGCCATGGAGCGGGAGAGGTCGACGGGCAGGCCGTCGCCGAAGTACGACGCGGGGATCTGCAGGGGCTGGGCCGTGGCGTCCGCGCCGCGGCCACCGGCCAGGGAGAGATCGGCGACCTGCATGTTGCCCCAGTCCGCCGAGAGGATCAGATCGCCTTCTGTGCCGTTGATCTCCCAGCGGAAGTTGTCGCCCCGGGAGGCTCCGCCGCGGTAGAACACCGAGGCGGCTGCGCCGCTGGTGAGGGTTCCGATCACGGCGACCTGGTCCGGCGCGGTGATGGGGGCCGTGCCGCCGTCCTCGGTGATCCGCGCTTCCGTGCGGCCGACCACGAGGTTGGCGCTCAGCGTCGCGAAGTCCCCCAGTATGTGGTTCAGCGGGTCGACGGCGTGCGAGAAGGCCGAGGTCAGCGGGGTCGCGGCGTTGGCGTTGTCGTAGAAGTAGGCCGCCTGGCGGGTGGTTGCCTCAGGGCCCCAGGCCATGCCCGAGCCGACCATGGTGGTGCCGATCACCCGGCCGACGTAGCCGTCGGCGATCAGGTCGTGGGCGTACCGCACCTGCGGGGCGTAGCGGCCCTGCGTGCCGATGACGGTGCGCACCCCGGCCTTCTCCGCCAATTCCGTAAGGTGCTGGGCCTCGGCCAGCCCGTTGCCCAGCGGCCACTCGCTGTAGACGTGCTTGCCCGCCTCTATGGCGGCCGAGAGCAGTTCCAGGTGCTCGCTGACCTTCACCGCCACCACGACCAGATCGATACCGGGGTGCGCGAGGAGTTCCCGGTGGTTGTCGTAGGCGGCCACCCCGTGCCGTGCCGCCGCAGCCTCCGCCGAGCCGCGCCGGGAGGTGCTGACGGCACGCAGCTCGAATGCCGGGGACGCCGCGATGGCGGGGATGTGCGAGATCGAGGCCCAGCCCGTGGTGCTGCCGCCGATGATGCCTACGCCGATCGTTTTCATGGGTTTCCCCTCAGGGGTCGAGAGACTGTTTCTGGAATGACTCGGCGGTATTGGGCGTCGCCTGTGGGATCGCCGCCGTCCTGAATGGGATGCGGGAGCGGGTTTCTAGCTGGTCATTGACGTTAACACATTATGGAACGATCGTACGTTAAAGATTGCGCAAGGGTCCGCACGACGGGTGACGCGGCCGCTTCAGGGCGTCGGGATACCGGCCGGACGGGCGGGGCGGCCGAAGCGGACGGGGACGCCGGAGGAGTACAGAACGCTGACCGGCGGGCCCGTGGGCGCGGGCAGACCGGCGGCGGCGACGAGGTTCTCCTCGCAGGCCAGGAGCTCGGCGCGGTGCAGGGGCCAGCGCGGATGTGTGTTGGGCAGGTACAGGGGCCGCTCGAAGAACGTGTTGTGCAGACCCCAGCGCGCCGTGAGGAAGTGCTCCAGCTCACTGGGTTCGGCGACCGGCTCGCCCACCCGCACGGTGATCCGTGCGTGCGCCCCGCCCGCCCCGGGTCCGCGCCGCCGGCTGGTGTACGTGAGGGTGTCGCCGTCGCGGCGGATGTCCATGCGCGCCCACTGGTACGGCAGCCGGAACGCGGCCCGCGCCACAGCGACCGGGATCAGCCGGGACGCGTCGAGGGACCGGAAGACCACACCGCGCCGGCCGTGTTCGTCCAGCGAGTAGAGGCGGACGTTGGTCTCGGGGAAGGTGCCCAGATACGGGACGCCGGGGAGCCGGAACCAGCCGACGCGGTGCATCCGGAAGGCGACGAGCCCCACATAGGTGACCCCGTCGAGGGTGTCGGGCGCCGTGCCCATGCCGGCAGCAGGGGCGCCACGTCCGCGGGATCGGCGGCCCAGTGCAGGAACGCCAGGTCGAGCCACGACTGCGTCAGCAGCGGATTCGCCGTGGCGCCGGGCGGGTCGGCCGTTATCGGTTCCGGGGCGAGCACACAGCCAGCATCGCAGAGCCGGGCGCGGCATTGCCCGGGAGCGTCCGGCCTGCCCGTTCACGTGCGGGTTCGGAGTGCACGGGGACGGGGCGCCGTGGGAACGCGTCTTGCGCGTGCTCGGCGGCAAGTGACAGCATCGCGCTGCGCAGTCAGCGCCGCATGATCAGAACGCGATCCGGAGGCACGCATGTTCGGCAGAATCGGGCCGACGGAACTGATCCTCATTCTCGTGATGTTCGTCGTACTCGCCGGCATTCTCGGAATCTTCGCCGTCGTCCGCCTCGGCCGCCGGAACCAGCAGCCCGACGCGTCGGCGCAGCGCCACAATCCGGCAGCCTGGCAGGATCGGGAGCGGTGACCGGGCCGCACGCGCGCTAGAGCGCGGGCCGCCCCCACAGCGTCCCCAGGATCCAGCGGGCTCAACTGTGGGGCTTCGTCACCGTCCCGGGCGTTCACAGCGGCATCCGGGCGTCCCGGCCGCGCGCCGCCTGCGCCGATCCGCGGGCTCGTCGGTCGTGCGGGGTCGTCGCCGCAGCGCTCGCGGGAGGGGCCGCCGCGGCGGCCCGGCACGAACCGCCCCCGGCGTCGCACGGTCGCGTCGCTTCAGTTGCCGTGGAAGCCCTCGGGGACCCGGCGCGGCAGGTGGATCGTGGCGACGGGCGGCGCGGACATGTCGCCGGCCTCGAGGATCACCAGGGCCGCGCTCGGTGCCGTGACCCATCCGCTCCGGGCGCCCGGCCTTGTCGCGCTGCGTCCGGAGGCGGCCGATTCTCTGGAGCGCATGGCGCGAGGAGCCGGTGCGCGCCGGGAGCGGGCGGCGGCTCTCCTCGCCCTCGCCGCGCTGGGCAGGGACACGCGGGAGCTGCTCGCGGACCCGGACCCCGCCGTGAGGGCCTGCGCCGCGCTGGGCACCGGCGATCCGGAGGCGGTGCCCGTCCTGCTCGGCGTGCCGGCCGATCCGGCCGCCGTCGACGCCTGGTTCGAGGAGCCCCCGCCGCTGGCCGAGGGCCCGTTCCGCTACACGCTGCTGGCCGGTCTGCTGGACCGTACCGAACGCTTCGAGGAGGTGCTGCCGGTCGCCCTCGCCGGGGTGCCGCTGTGCGCCGCTTCCACGGTGGACCACGACGGGGGGCCGTTGCTCGCCTGCGCCTTCCCCTGCGGCCACCGGCAGGGGAGGGCCCTCACGCGCGCTCAACACGCCCTCCTGACCGGCCTGGTGGAGCGGAACGCATGCTGGGGCGTCATCGCCGGCTGCGTCGCGGCCGGCCTGCCGACCGGCCGCGACGCGCTGCGCGCCCTGCCGGCGGAGGACGGTGCGGTGTGAGCGGGCGCGGCCGGATCACCCCAGGACGCGCAGGGCCCGCTCCACCGCCGCCGCCATGTCCGTGCGGGCGGGTGCGAGATAGCGGCGAGGATCGACCGTGGCGCCGTCCGCCGCGAGGAAGCCGCGGACCGCGCCGGTGAAGGCGATGTTGAGGGCGGTGCCGATGTTGATCTTGGCCATGCCGCCGGCGACGGCGCGCCGCAGCTCGTCCTCGGGGACCCCGGTCGAGCCGTGCAGGACGAGCGGGACGGCGACGGCCGCGTGCAGGAGGGCGATCAGGCCGTGGTCGAGGCGGGCGGTGCGCGTGGTCATCGCGTGCGAACTGCCGACCGCGACGGCGAGCGCGTCGACCCCGGTCGCGGCCACGTAGGCGCGGGCGCCGTCGGGGTCGGTACGGGCGCCGGGGGCGTGGACGCCGTCCTTGCCGCCGATCTCGCCGAGTTCGGCCTCCAGCCACAGGCCCGCGCCGTGCGCCCACTCGGCCGCGGCGCGCGTGGCGGCCACATTCCGCTCGTGCGGCAGCGCGGAGGCGTCGTACATGACCGAGCCGAAACCGCAGTCGGCGGCCTGCCGCAGCAGCGTGTCGTCGGTGACGTGGTCGAGGTGCAGGGCGACGGGGACCCGCGCGGACTCGGCCACGGCCGCGGTCGCCCGGGCTATGGGCGCGAGGGCGCCGCCGTGGAAGCGCACGGCGTTCTCGCTGATCTGGCAGATCACCGGACGCCCCGCGGCCTCGGCCCCGGCGACGATCGCCTCCGCGTGCTCCAGGGTGATGACGTTGAAGGCCCCCGCGCCGCGGCCCTCGGCGCGGGCGGAGCGGACGAGTGCGGCGGTCCCGATCAGCGGCATGAGGTCGTTCTTCCTCTCGACGGGGCGATGGCCTGTGGTTTCATGGCCGCCAGGTCCGGCGACAAGGGGCGAGACGATGGCGGCACCGCAGGCCCGATGGAGCGCGCTGCTGGAGATGCTGACCCGCGACGGCCGGATCGAGGTCGAGGCCGCGGCCGCCGAACTGGCCGTCTCCGCCGCCACGATCCGCCGCGACCTGGATGAGCTGGCCCGCCAGAACATGGTCACGCGCACCCATGGCGGCGCCACGATCAACGCCATCGCCTACGACCTGCCGCTGCGCTACAAGTCCGCCCGCCGCGCGGCCGAGAAGGAGCGCATCGCGCGCGCCGCCGCGGACCTGGTGAAGCCCGGCGCCGTCGTGGGCCTGAACGGCGGGACCACGACGACGGCGGTCGCCCGCGCGCTGGCCGAGCGGGGCGACCTGGCCGAGGACGCCGGCGAGCCCACGCTGACCGTGGTCACCAACGCGCTCAACATCGCGGGGGAGTTGGCCGTGCGCCGGCATGTGAAGCTCGTCGTCACCGGCGGGGTCGCCCGTCCGGCCTCGTACGAGCTGATCGGCCCCCTGGCGGCCGACCTGCTCGCGCAGATCACGCTCGACCTGGTCTTCCTCGGGGTCGACGCCCTCGATGTCGCCCATGGCGCCACGGCACGCCACGAGGGCGAGGCGGCCGTCAACCGCGAGCTCGCCCATCGCGCCGCGCGGGTTGTGGTCGTCGCCGACGCCTCGAAGCTCGGCCGGCGGGCGTTCGCCCGGATCTGCCCGGTCGAGGACGTGCACGTCCTGGTGACGGACGAGGACGCCCCACCCGCGCTCACCGAGCCGTTCACGGCGGCCGGTGTGCAGGTCGTCCGCGCCTGACCGCGCGCCGCGCCGGCCTTCGTCCACGGGGACCGCCACCTCCTTCCGCCGTGCGCGTTTGTGCGCGAATATTGCAGGAGTCGAGCAACATCGCTCATCATGCTGGATCGAACGTGCGGCGTGTCAAGACCGGCAGCACTGGCAGAACCGGATCGAATCGAGCGGACGGAGTCCCATGAGCCAGACCGAGATCGAGATCGCGACCCAGCCCGACTGCTGGCGCCGGGCGGTCGCCCTGGCCGCCGACGCGAACACCTCCAGGCGGGCCGCGATGCCCCGCCCGGGCGAGCGTGTGGCGGTCGTCGGGTGCGGCACCTCCTGGTTCATGGCCCACGCCTACGCCGTGCTGCGCGAGTCCGCGGGCCTGGGCGAGACGGACGCGTTCGCGGCCTCCGAGATGCCGGCCGGACGCGCCTACGACCGCGTCCTCGCCCTGACCCGGTCCGGCACCACGACCGAAGTGCTCGACGTGCTCGGCCGCCTGCGCGGCACGACCCCCACGGTCGCGGTCACCGCCGACCCGGCGACCCCCGTCATGGAACTCGCCGACGCGGCCGTGGTCCTGGACTTCGCCGACGAGACGTCGGTCGTGCAGACGCGCTTCGCCACCACCGAACTCGTGCTCCTGCGGGCGCTGCTCGGCGAGGACCTGGGCGGGCTGGCCGCGCAGGGCGAGTCGGCCCTCGCCGACCCGCTGCCCGGCGAACTGCTGGAGACGGAGCAGTTCACGTTCCTCGGTAAGGGCTGGGCGTACGGTGTGGCCCAGGAGGCCGCTCTCAAGATGCGCGAGGCGGCGGGCGCCTGGACCGAGGCCTACCCCGTCATGGAGTACCGCCACGGCCCGATCAGCATCACCGGGCCCGGCCGGGTCGCCTGGTGGTTCGGGGACCCGGCCGATCTGCCGCCGGGCCTGCCGGGGCAGATCGCCCGTACCGGCGGTCGCCTGGTCGCGGCCGGCCGCGACCCGCTCGCCGACCTCGTCCTCGTCCAGCGCCTCGCGGCCGCCCTGGGAGCCGCCCGCGGACTGGACCCGGACTCCCCGCGGCACCTCACCCGGTCCGTGATCCTGGCCCCGGCGGAGGGTGAGTGACGGTACGTCACATCTGACGTCCGGGTTCCGGGTTCCGGGTTCCGGGTTCCGGGTTCCGGGTTCCGACAGTGTCAAACATTCTTGACATGGAGTCAAGAGTGCTTGACACTGCTCGATGTCAGGTTTTCTTTACATGGGGGCTCTGTGATGGCTGTCGAGGAAAAACGCGCCTGGATCATGGTCGTGGTCACGATCGCCTCGTACGCGGTGTATCTGACCGTCGTCCTCGGCCGGGCGGGAGGCGCGTCGCCGGCCGGCGTGCCCTATGTGCCGGCGCTGGTGTGGTCGGTGGGTGCCGCGATCGCGGCGTCGGTCCTGCTGCACATCGCGGTGTCGGTGGCCTCGCCCCGGGAGGCGAACGTCAAGGACCAGCGCGACCGGGAGATCCACCGCTTCGGCGAGTACGTCGGCCACGCGTTCGTGGTCGTCGGCGCGGTGGCCGGACTCGTCCTCGCGATGGCCGGATCGGACCGGTTCTGGATCGCCAACGCGATATACCTCGCCTTCGTCCTGTCGGCGGTCGCCGGTTCCGCGGCGAAGATCGTCTCCTACCGGCTGGGCTTCCACCCGTGGTGAGGCCGACCAGGGTCACCAACGAGATCCGGGCCCTGCGCTTCGCCAAGGACGAGATGACACAGGCCGAACTCGCGCGGCGCATCGGCGTGACCCGGCAGACCGTGATCGCCATCGAGCAGGGCCGCTACTCGCCGTCCCTGGAGATGGCCTTCCAGATAGCCCATGTCTTCGGCGTGCCCATCGACGCCGTGTTCCAGTACCCCGAGTCCGCCCCCGCGTCCCCCGAGGAGCCCCGGTGAAGGCCGTCGTCCAGGACAGCTACGGACCGCCGTCCGTCCTGCGGGTCGAGGAGACCGCCCGGCCCGTGCCCGGCCCGGGCGAGGTGCTCGTACGCGTCCACGCCGCGGGTGTGGACCAGGGCGTCTGGCACGTCATGGCGGGCATGCCCTACCTCCTGCGCGCCCTCGGCTTCGGCCTGCGGGCGCCGAGGAACCGGGTGCGCGGCACGGACCTCGCGGGCCGCGTGGAAGCCGTCGGCCCCGGGGTCGTGCGCTTCGCCCCGGGGGACGCGGTGTACGGCAGTGGCGCCGGCACGTACGCCGAATACGCCTGCGCCAAGGAGGCGCACCTCGCGCCGAAGCCGGACCGCCTCGGCTTCGAGGAGGCGGCCGCCGTCCCCGTCTCCGCGTGCACGGCACTGCAGGCACTGCGCGACAGCGGGCGCCTGCGGGCCGGGCAGCACGTCCTCGTCATCGGCGCGTCCGGCGGCGTCGGCTCGTACGCCGTGCAACTGGCCAGGGCGCTCGGCGCGGCCCACGTCACCGGCGTGTGCAGTACGGCCAAGACCGCCTTCGTCCGCTCCCTCGGCGCCGACGAGGTCCTCGACCACACCCGCGAGGACCCCGCCGACGGCGCCCGCCGCTACGACCTCGTCCTCGACATCGCGGGCAATCGCCCGCTCTCCCGGCTCCGCCGCGTCCTGACCCCGCGCGGCACCCTCGTCATCGTCGGGGGCGAGCACGGTGGCCGCTTCACCGGGGGCATCGGCCGGCAACTGCGCGGACTGCTGCTGTCGGGTTTCGTCCGGCACCGGATACGCACCCTCGTCGGGACGCAGCCGGCCGCCGACCTCGAAAGCCTCGCCGGACTCATCGACGCGGGCGCGGTCACCCCCGCCGTGGACCGTGTGTACGCCGCGCTCGCCGACACCCCCGAGGCGGTTCGCCGGCTGCGCGGCGGCGACG
Source organism: Streptomyces sp. RLA123 (assembly GCF_056270165.1). Taxonomy (NCBI): domain Bacteria; kingdom Bacillati; phylum Actinomycetota; class Actinomycetes; order Kitasatosporales; family Streptomycetaceae; genus Streptomyces; species Streptomyces sp. RLA123. Next base: position 7,155,952 of record NZ_JBWDOR010000003.1, read on the forward strand.
TGCGGGGCAAACTCGTCCTGCGCGTGTGAGGCGGCGAGTCGCCCCCCGGCCCGCGCCCGGCGGGCGCGGGGCCGGGCCGTAGGGTGGAAGACGCTCGTCAGGGCAGGAAGGGATGCGGCTCCGTGGCCGTTGCACCCAGTGGCCCGCACGACCCCACGGATCGGAGAACCGCCCCGCCATGTCGACCAGCGTCCACCCCGCCCACCCGTCCGACTCCGGTGCGGAGCCGCTCGCGGCCGGAGCGCCGCATCCGCTGGACAACCCCGTATGGTTCGCCCTGACCGGCGCGCACGCGCGATTCGCCGAACGGCACGGCCGGGCCGTGCGCTACCCCGGCGACATGTCGCCGTTCGCGTCCCTGGAGGACCAAGCCGACCCGGCGGCCTGGGCGGACCTGGCCGAACTGCTCGGCCCCGGCGCAACCGCGCTGGTGACGGGCTCGCCGGAGGTGCCCGGGGACTGGCAGGTCCTGGAGGGCGGCGAGGGCGTGCAGCTCGTCGGCACGGATCTGCGTGTCGCGTACGATCCGCAGGCCGTGCCGCTGGGCGCCGACGACGTCCCCGAGATCATGGACCTGATCGCCCGCACGAAGCCCGGCCCGTTCGCGCCGCGCACCATCGAACTCGGCACCTACCTCGGCGTGCGGGAGAACGGGCGCCTCATCGCCATGGCCGGCGAGCGCATGCGCCCGCCGGGCGGCACGGAGATCAGCGCCGTGTGCACCGACCCTGACCACCGCGGCCGCGGCCTGGCGAGCCGGCTGATCCGCGCGGTCGCCGCGGGCATCGCCGACCGCGGGGAGACGCCGTTCCTGCACGCCGACCCCAGGAACACCAACGCGATCCGGCTCTACGAGTCCATGGGCTTCGCACTCCGCCGCCGCCCGCTGTTCCTCCTGGTCAGGGCGCCGGGCGACGCGACGTCGTAACGCCGGGAGGGGAGCGCTCAGGCACGCTCCAGCAGTGTCCGCAGCATCAGCCGGCGCGGCGACTCCTGCGGAAGCGCGCTGATCGCCGCTTCGAGCATCTCGGTGTCGACATGGTTCTCGGGGCGCTCCAGCCAGGCGAGCAGCAGCCGGGCGTCGCCGCGGTGGCGCAGCGCCCGGCGCATCTCGCAGTCGAGTTCGTCGCGGGCCTCGGCCACGGCGGGGGCGGCGGACCCGGGCAGCAGCGCGCCCGGATAGGCGGCGAGCGCCTCTCGGTACGCGCCGCGGGCCAGGAGGGCGTGCACCTCCTCGGCATCGCTGGCGGCGGGCAGCAACAGCCGGTACGGGCGCGAGCCGAGGACGTGCGGGCCCAGCAGACGCCGCAGTCTGGACATCTCGGCGCGCATGGTGACCCGGGCCGCCTCGTGCTCGTGCAGCCGGACGGCGAGCGCGTCGGCGCCGAGCCCGCGCGGATGCAGGGCGAGGACGAACACGATCTCGGAGTGACGGGGGCTCAGCTCGACGCTCCCGTCCGGTGAGACGAACCGCGCCCGGTCCCGCGAGAGCACCTCCAGCCGGCATGCCGGAGCGGCGCTCGCCCCCACCGCCGGCCCGGCCCCCGGAGCAGCCGCCGGGATCTCCCCGCGCAGCCGGAGCACCCTCAGTTCCGCCTCCGCCGCCGCGACCGTGGCCCGTACCAGCGCCAGCGCGTGCGGCGCCGCGATGTGGTCGCCCCCGGTCAGGTCGAGCACGCCGATGACCCGCCCGGTGTCCGGGTCCCGCAGCGGCGCCGCCGAGCAGCTCCAGGGGTGCACCGGGCGCACGAAGTGCTCCCCCGCGTAGATCTGCAACGGCCGGCCGAGGGCGAGCGCCGTGCCCGGCGCGTTCGTACCGGCGGCCTCCTCGGCCCACACGGCACCCTCGACGAAACCGATCCGCTCCGCGCGCGCCGCCAGGCCCGGCGCGCCCTCGACCCACAGCAGGCGGCCGTGCTCGTCGCCGATGGCCACCAACTCGTCGCTCTCCTGCGCCGATTCGACCAGCAGCCGGCGGACCACGGGCAGCACCGCCGCCAGCGGGTGGCTCTCGCGGTAGGCGCGCAACTCCGGCCCCGACAGGGCCGGGACGCTGGGCCCCGCCCCCTCCGGGTCGACACCGCGGCTGCGCGAGCGCTGCCACGAGTCCCGCACCACGTCGCGCACGGGCCGCGGCGCCCGCCCGGTGCTGAGGAACTCCTCGTGGGCACGTGCCACGTCCCGGCGCAGCGACTGCGGATCGGTCCCGGGTGGCCAGGCCGTGTAGGAGGCCGCGTACGAGGCAGTCATGGTCGCCCCTGGGTCGGGGGTGGGCCGGCGCCCGGCGGCACCGGCCGGTTGCTGCCGAGTGTAGTTCCGCTGGTACGCCGCGTCGCAACCCTCCTGCAACCTTCCGCGTTCTACGGTCGCACCACCGCCGTCCGCAACGGAGCGGGCGGCCCATCCATGGGAGGCCGCCCCATGACCCGCTACGCCAACCCCGGTTCCGAGGGCTCCATCGTCAGCTACCAGCCCCGCTACGACCACTGGATCGGCGGCGAGTACGTCCCTCCCGCGCGCGGCGAGTACTTCGAGAACCCGACCCCGATCACCGGTCAGCCCTTCACCGAGATCGCCCGCGGCACCGCCGAGGACGTCGAGCGGGCCCTGGACGCCGCGCACGCGGCGGCACCGGCCTGGGGCCGCACCTCGGTGAGCGACCGCGCGAACATCCTCAACCGGATCGCCGACCGCATGGAGCAGCACCTGGAGGAACTGGCCGTCGCCGAGAGCTGGGAGAACGGCAAGCCGGTCCGCGAGACGCTGGCCGCCGACATCCCGCTGGCCATCGACCACTTCCGGTACTTCGCGGGCGCCGTGCGGGCACAGGAGGGCAGCCTCGCCGAGATCGACGACGACACGGTCGCGTACCACTTCCACGAGCCGCTGGGCGTCGTCGCCCAGATCATCCCGTGGAACTTCCCGATCCTGATGGCGACCTGGAAGCTCGCCCCGGCCCTGGCCGCGGGCAACGCCGTCGTCATCAAGCCCGCCGAGCAGACCCCGGCCTCCATCCACTTCTGGATGAGCCTGATCGCCGACATCCTGCCGCCCGGTGTCGTCAACATCGTCAACGGCTTCGGCGTCGAGGCCGGCAAGCCGCTCGCCGCCAGCCCGCGCGTGGCCAAGGTCGCCTTCACCGGCGAGACCACCACGGGCCGGCTGATCATGCAGTACGCGTCGCAGAACCTGAAGCCCGTGACGCTCGAACTCGGCGGCAAGAGCCCCAACATCTTCTTCGAGGACATCTCGTCCGCCGAGGACGACTTCTACGACAAGGCGCTCGAGGGCTTCACGATGTTCGCCCTCAACCAGGGCGAGGTCTGCACCTGCCCGTCCCGCGCCCTGATCCAGCGCGGCCACTACAGCCCCTTCCTGGAGGCGGCCGTCACCCGCACGGAGAAGATCGTCCAGGGCCACCCGCTCGACACGGCCACGATGATCGGCGCCCAGGCGTCCAACGACCAGCTGGAGAAGATCCTCTCCTACTTCGACATCGGCCAGCAGGAGGGCGCCAAGGTCCTCACCGGCGGCGAGCGCGCCCAGCTCAGCGGCGAACTGGCGGGCGGCTACTACGTCCAGCCCACCATCCTGGAGGGCGACAACCGCATGCGGGTCTTCCAGGAGGAGATCTTCGGCCCGGTCGTCGCCGTCACGTCGTTCAACGACTTCGAGGACGCCATCTCCATCGCCAACGACACCCTCTACGGCCTCGGTGCCGGCGTCTGGACCCGTGACGGCAGCACCGCCTACCGCGCGGGCCGCGCGATCCAGGCCGGCCGGGTGTGGACCAACTGCTACCACGCCTACCCGGCGCACGCCGCCTTCGGCGGCTACAAGCAGTCCGGCATCGGACGCGAGAACCACAAGATGATGCTCGACCACTACCAGCAGACCAAGAACCTCCTGGTCAGCTACTCGCCGAAGAAGCTCGGCTTCTTCTAGGAACGGGCGGACAGGCGCCTGACCGGCCGGCAGGCCCGTCAGGCGCCTGCTCACGGCCACTGGGGAGCCGGCGTCCGGAAGCCCGGCGCACAGAAGGCCGCCATGCTCCCGTTACCCGGACGCGTGAGACTGAAAAGATCGAGAGACGCGATGTGTTGAGGCTTTCCGCGCTCGCGGGCGCGACCGGCGTGCTGAAGCCGGCCCCATGAGTTTCGCGGCCGCATCCGACGCCGGCCGGGCCTGCGGTCACCCCGGCGGCACCGGCGGACTCCCGCCGGAGGGGACCGTGCAGAGCCGGGTGGTCACCGGGCATCTGCCGGCCGGCGCCGCCGACTTCGTCCACCTGCCCGTCGAAGTGCCGCGCGGGGTCAGGCAGATCGCGGTGTCGTACAGCTACGACAGGCCGGCCGTGCCCCCCGGGACGCAGGGGAACGCCTGCGACATCGGCATTTTCGACCAGCACGGTACGGACGTCGGCGGGTGCGGCTTCCGCGGCTGGTCGGGCGGCGCGCGGACGGAGTTCGCGATCAGCGCCGAGGTGGCGACCCCCGGCTATCGGGCGGGACCGGCCCTGGCGATCACCAATCCGATCTGGCTGGGCCGGAAGTAACCGGGGCGACGGTCCGGGCACCGTGGCTCGGTGCCGGGGCCGTCGTACGCCGTCGATGCCCCGGGGTACGTACGGAGCACCGGCGGCGCGTGGCGGAGTCCGGCAGGATGGCATCCATGACTGCCATCCCCGAGAGGTCCTCGCTCTCCCTGTGGTCGAAGGGCTCCGTCCTGTCCATCGGATCCGTGGACTCCGTCCTCTCGATCGGCTCCGTCGGCTCGGTGCTGTCCGTGGGTTCGGTCGGCAGCGCGCTGTCCGCCGCCTCCCTCGGCTCCAGCCTCTCCCTGCTCTCCGCCGGTTCCTGGCTCAGCGTCGGCTCGCTGCTGTCCGCCCAGTCCCGCTGGTCCGTCCTGTCATGGCGCTCCTCCCGCACCATCCTCACCGCGGCGACGGCCGCCGCGGTGACCGGCGCGGCGCTGGTCCTCCTCGACGGCGCACGCACCGGCCGGACGCCGCGCTGATCCGACGGCGCCTCACCCGGTCGCCTGCGCCGCGCCCCGTTCCCCCCGGCGCAGCGCCAGGATCCGGTGGCGGGCGGGCGGCTGGCCGGTGACGCGCTTGAAAGCGTTGCTGAAGGCGCTCTCGGAGGCGTAGCCCCACTCGGCGGCGACGGAGGCGACGGTGCGGTCGCCGCCGCGGAGGGCGGCCGCCGCGCGCTGGATGCGCCAGCGCAGGAGGTAGTCCAGGGGCGGCCGGCCGACGAGCGTCCTGAAGCGCAGCGCGAAGGCGGAGCGCGACATGCCGACGGCGGAGGCGAGTTCGCCGACCGTCCAGGGGTGCGCGGGCCGCTGGTGCATGTGCCCGAGCGCGGCGCCGATCTGGGGGTCGCTGAGGCCGCCGAGCCAGCCGGTGCCGGACTCGCCCGCCTCGGCGGTCAGTTCGAGGTAGGCGCGCAGCGCCTGGAGGAAGAGGATCTGCGTGAGGCTGGCCGCCATGACCGCCGAACCGGGGCGGTCCTCCGCGGTCTCGTCGGCCAGCAGTTGCAGCGTGGGCCGCAGCACGTGTGCCTGCGGGCTGTCCGCGGCGATGCGGGCGGTCGGCGGCAGGCTGCTGAGCAGCAGCCCCGCGGTGACGTCGTCGAACTCGATGCTGCCGCCGACGACGACGGCGCGGTCCGGCGCCTCGGGATCGCCGTACCGCACGGTCATCGAGCTGCTCCGGGCCCGGGCCCGCGCCGCCTGGTAGACGGCGTGCCCGTCGACCGGCTCCTGCAGCGGATCGCTGCCCACCTGGTAGGGCCGGTCGCCCGTGAGCAGGTAGCAGTCGCCCGCCTCCAGCCGCAGTGGGGGAGTGCCGTCCGGGGCGAGCACACAGGAGCCGGTGAGGACGGCGCCGACCTTGACGTACGGGTAGGCGCGGAAGCGCAGCGCCCATGGCCCGCCCGCCTCCATCCGGGAGGGCGAGGCTCCGCGGAGGTGGAGCAGGTTCAGGACGTCGGACAGCGGATCCATGGTCACTCCGGACGATTGCGCAACTTCGAAGGACTTTCTCTTATGGATTGTCCATCGCCGCGGTCCTAGCGTGCAGATACGGAGGCACCGCGGGCCTCCGGCAGATGACGTTCCGCACGCACCAGAAGAGGCAGTGAGACAGCAATGCAGTACGAGCAGCTGGGCAGCACCGGAGTCTTCGTGTCCAGGATCGCCCTCGGCGCGATGACCTTCGGCGGGGGAAACACCCCGCCCTACGACTCGGTCGGCGGGCTGGACGTCCGGCAGACCGACGAGATCGTGGGCCTCGCCCTCGACAGCGGCATCAACCTGATCGACACCGCGAACGTCTACGCCGCGGGCGAGTCCGAGGAACTGCTCGGCGAGGTGCTCGGCAAGCGCCGCCGCGACGTGGTCCTCGCCACGAAGATGACCGCCCGCGTGGGCCCCGGCCCCAACGAGGTCGGCCAGTCGCGGCTGCACATCATGCAGGCACTGGAGGACAGCCTGCGCCGTCTGCGCACCGACCACATCGACCTCTACCAGATCCACAACATCGACCCGGTCACGCCCGTCGAGGAGACCCTCGGCGCCCTCGACGACGCTGTACGCCAGGGCAAGATCCGCTACATCGGCGCCTCCAATCTCGCCGCCTGGCACATGATGAAGGCCCTCGGCGCCTCCGACCGGCGCGGCCTGGCCCGCTACTGCTCGCTCCAGTCGTACTACTCCCTGGCCGGACGCGACATCGAGCGCGAGATCCTGCCGCTGGTCCGCGACCAGAAGCTGGGCATGCTCGTCTGGAGCCCGCTCGCCGGCGGCATGCTCACCGGCAAGTTCGACCGCAGCGGCGCGAGCGACGCGGCCGCCCGCCGCGCCAAGCTGGACTTCCCGCCCGTGGACCGCGAGCGCGTCCACGACGTCGTCGACGTCCTGCGCGTGGTGGCCGCCCGCCACGATGCCTCCGTCGCGAGCGTCGCCCTGGCGTGGGTCCTCGGCCGGCCCGGCGTCACGAGCGCCATCGTCGGTGCCCGCCGTCCCGAGCAGCTCACCGACAACCTGTCCGCCCTGGACCTGACGCTCTCCGCGCAGGACCTGGAGGAGCTGGACGCCGCCAGCCGCCTCCCGGTGGAGTACCCGGGATGGATCCACGGCTTCTCGGACCGGGTCCCGAACAGCGCGTGACGTTCGGTGAACTCACCGGAACCGCTGGCACACGGGCGCCCTGTACGGTACGACTGCACGAGTGAACCGTACGAACCGTGGCGCGTCCGTGCTCCAGGGCCCCGGAGGGCGCTGGTCCCGCAACAACCGCGGCGCATCCGGCTGAGGAGTAAGGACAGGTCGCCATGGACTGTGAGCGCTGCCTCGAACCCGTCATCGAAGGCCCCGAGGGCGGTTACGTCTGCGGCCTGTGCCTGTTCACCGTGGAGCCCCCCGGGTACAACAAGCGCCGCGAGGAGGGGCTGAAGGCGGCCGCCGCGGAGCGCCGGCGCCGCACCCTGGAACGGCGTGCCCGCAAGGAGCACAGCGCCGGCCGCACCTGAGCCGCGGGGGCGGGTATGCCCCCGCCCCCACGCGGGCGGACCCGGTTCCGGGAGAATCCCGCGCATGTCCGACTTCGGGATCGAGGGCCACCGGCCGCAGTGGCTGAACGGTCTCTCCGCCGTCGCGGCAGGTCACGGTCACCGGCTGCGCGCGCCGGCCGGCCGGCCGCTGACCTGTTCCTGGCTGGTCCGGGAGGTCGAGGGCGACGCGTGGTTCTCCGACTGCCCCGTCCTGCTCGACTTCGCCGGGGAGCAGGTGGGGATCAACCACGAGAAGTTCGACGACCTCTCGATCACCTGGAACACGGTCGATCCCCGGCAGCCGGTCGTGTGGCCCGGCTTCGATCTGCTGTGGCGCCACGACACGAGTCCCGAACTGCTCGCCCTGCAGGGCGAGGTCCTTCAGGACGTCGAGCTTCTCGAATGGACCGGCGAGGACATGGCACAGGGAATGGTCGCTGTCTGCTTCCGCTTGCCGCGTGGCCGGCTCACCGTCTACAACGCCCTTGACGAGAACGGACTGGGCTTCGGATCACCGGACTCCCGGTACCGGCGTCACTCGCTTCGCCGCGGCGGGCCGCCGTGAGCTACGGCTGCGGCACGTCACCTGCCGACGCGGCCGGTTCGCGCACCATGAAGACGTCCACCGTGTCCTCGGTGTCGAGAGTGAAGCCGTGCCGCTCGTACAACCGCCGCGCCGGGCTGCCCTGGAGCACGTTGAGCCGTACCGGGGTGCCGTCGCGGTCGCACTGTTCCAGCAGGGCGCGCAGTACCGCCGTGCCGATGCCGCCGCCCTGGAGGTGCGGAGCGAGGTAGAAGTGCTCCAGCCACCGGGTGCCGGCGGCCGGCCGCAGCGACACGCAGCCGGCGAACACGCCGCCCACCTCGATCACCCGGCTGTGCGCCGCCGTGAAGCCGTCGCGCAGCCGCTGCCGTACCCGCTGCTCGTCGTACCGCCCGAGCCGTTCCAGATCCGCCCGCAGCACCACGGCCCGCAACGCGGCCACCGTTTCGACGTCCGCGGCCGAAGCGGGTCGCATCTCCCAGTCCGCCATGATCGGCAGGGTACCGAGCCCGCGTACCGGTCTCGGTCACGCCGCTCTTCCTCACCCCCGCCGGTCAGGGGTGATACCCGCCGGGCATCACAGAGGCCGCGACAGGTCTTGGACCGTCCCGGCGTCTCGCGGCAAGACTCGACGACATCGCATCCGTCAGGAGTCGGCGGGGCAACGAGAGAGGCGAGCGGCATGAAGGTCTTCGTCACCGGAGGATCCGGGTACATCGGGCAGGCGACGATCAAGGCGCTGGTGCGTCGGGATGTCCAGGTGAGCGCTCTGGTCCGCAGCTCGGAGTCGGCGGCGGTCGTGAACGGGCTCGGGGCGGCCGCCGTCCACGGCGCGCTGACCGACACCGCCCTGCTCACCGAGGCGGCCCGGGCCGCGGACGGGGTGGTCCATCTGGGCCAGCACGCCGGTCCCGACAGCGCCGATGTCGACCGGGCGGCCGCCGAGGCGCTCCAGGACGGGGCCGGCCCCCGCCCGTACGTGCACACCGGCGGGGTCTGGGTCTACGGCGACACCGACGGCGTCGTCGACGAGGACGCGCCGCTCACCCCGCCGCGGCTCACCGCCTGGCGGCTGGAGAACGAGAAGCGGGTCCTGGCCCGCGCCGCGACCGGCGAGCGTCCCGTGGTGGTGATGCCGGGTGTGGTGCTCGGCCACTCGGCCGGTCTGGTCGAGATGTTCTACGCGGAGCCGGGGCGCGCCGACGGCGCCGTGCCGTGCATCGGCGACGGTGCCAACCACTGGTCCGTCGTGCACGTCGACGACGTCGCCGAGCTCTATGCGCTCGCCCTGGGCGCTCCTGCGGGCTCCGTCTACGCGGGCACCATCGACGTGTATCCCACGGCCGCGGAGATCAGCGAGGCGGTCAGCCGGGCGATCGGCCGCCCCGGCGACGTCCGCCGCCTGTCGCTCGACGAGGCCGAGGAGCGGATGGGCCCGATCGCCCAGGCCTTCGCGCTCGACCAGCGGATCACCGGCGCCCGTGCCCGCCGCGAGCTGGGCTGGGCCCCGACCCGGCTGGACCCCCTGGCCGCCCTCGTGGACGGGTCCTGAACCGGCGCCCGGCGCCGGTTCAGGAGCCGGGCGCTTCGTCCGGCCGCGCGAAGGCGCATAGGCTCGGTCGGGAGGAGTCCGGCCGCTAGGGAGGTGCCCGTGGACCTCGATCTGCGCAAGCTGCGGTACTTCGTCGCGGTGGCCGAGGAACTGCACTTCGGCCGGGCCGCCGAGCGGCTGCACATCGCGCAGCCGGTGCTGTCGCGGCAGATCCGGTCGCTGGAGCACGAACTCAAGGCACAGCTGTTCTCCCGCGACCGGCGCAGCACCGGCCTGACGGCGGCGGGGGAGCAGCTGCTCGCCGACGCCAGGCCCCTGCTGGCGTCGGCCGGGGCCGCGCGGCGCCGGGTGGCCCGCGCCGCGCTGGGCGGTCCCGGGACCTTCACCGTCGGCTTCATGCCGGGCCTGATCGTCACCGGCGCGGTCCGGGAGTTCTCCGGGCGCCATCAGGGACTGTCCGTCGAGGTCGTCAGGACCGGCTATGACGACCAGGCCGAGGCCATCCGTGACGGCCGGGTCGACGTCGGGTACGTCAGGATGCCGCTCGACGCCCGGGGCCTGAACATGTGCGAGCTGATGACCGAGGCCCGGGTCGCGGTCCTGCCCGCAGACCACCGCTGTGCCGGCAAGCCCTCCCTCGCCATCGCCGACCTCGCCGGGGAGCACCTGCTCCAGCACCCCGACGCGGTCCCCGAGTGGCGCGACATCGCCGAGGAGCTGCGCGCCGGCGCCCCGGCCCCGGTCCCGGCGTTCCGTACGGTCGAGGAGAAGCTGGAGAGCGTGGCGGCCGGGCGCGGAGTGGTCGTCCTGCCGCTGTCCACCGCCTCCTACTACACCCGCCCCGATGTCACCCACGTGGAGCTGTCCGACATCGGCCCGAACCGCGTGTGCCTGGCCTGGGACGGCAGCCGCCACGACGCGCTGGTCCAGGAGTTCGTCTCCGTCGCCCTCGCGCACCGCCACCCCCTCCCGTAGCGCCCGCGCTCCCGGTCCGTCCCGTGCCCCCCGTCCTGCCGGACCGGGGGGCGCAGGCGTGTGACGGGGATCACGGCCCCCGGGCGCATAGTGGCGCGGGGTCCGGCGTCTTTCAAGAGGTGCAAGAGGCTGTGAAGGGCAGGGGCGGTGCTGATGGGTTCGACGCGGACGGACGAGTTCGATGAGTTCGTGGCAGCCCGTTGGTCCGCTTTGTTCCACCTTGCACGGTTGCTGACCGGTGGCGACCGGCACCGGGCCGAAGACCTGCTCCAGGAGGCGCTGGTCAAGCTGTGGTTCGCATGGCCGAGGGTCGGCTCCCAGGCACCCGAGCCGTATGTGCGCAAGGTGCTGGCCCGGGCGGCGGCGCGCTCCGCACGGCGGCGCTGGTGGGGGGAGCGGCCGGTGGGGGAGGTGCCGGAACGGGCCGCGGCCGGTGACGTGTCCGCCACCGTCGCCGAACGCTCGAGACTGGAGGCGGCCCTGGCGCAACTGCCGTCACCGCAGCGTGCCGCGGTGGTGCTGCGCTACTACCAGGATCTGCCGGAGGCGCAGGTCGCCGAGGCGCTGGGCTGCCCGCTGGGCACCGCCCGGTCGCACGCGTCGCGCGGCATCGCGCGGCTTCGGCAGCTCCTGGCCGATGCCATCGAGCCGGTGGGATGAGGGACATGAGGGAGGAGGGAGAGGGGATGGACTCCATGGACGACTTCGAGCGGCAGCTGGCGCGGATGATGCACGCCTCCGAGGAGCACACCCCTTTCGAGCCGCGGCACCGGGAGCGGCTGCGCGGCGGTGTCGCCGTCCGCCGCCGGGTGCGTACGGCCTGGCAGGCCGGCAGTTCGGCGGTCGCGGTGACCGCCATCGCCTGCGCCCTCGTCCTGCTGCCCGGTTCCTCGTCCGGGCAGGTGGTGCCGGCCGGCCCCGGCGGTGCGGCCACGTCCGGCACGGCGTACCCGAGCACCTCCTCGCCCGGTAGCCCGAGCCCCAGCGGCAGCGCGAGCTCGACCCCGACGTTCTCGCCGAGCGGCCCGGCCACGGGCGGGACCTCGACCGGGCCCGCCGGTGGCGCGGATCTCCCCGCGAACCCGTCGACCGCCACCGCGACCGGCACCGGCACATCCAGTGCCACCGACACCTCCACCGACAGCGCGTCGGGCGGGGCGCACTCCACGACCTCCCCTCCGGTCAGCCCCTACGGGAACTCCACCGGCACGGGATAGCACCCGGGCGCCCCGGCGCCACCACCCCTTCGAACGCCCGTAGTGCCGTCGGCGCGCCCATCAGGCCGCCCCGGCACCGTCCCGGCATGTCCCGGCGCGCTCCCGCGCGCCCCGGGTCAGAGAGCAGATGCGGACAGACCATGAGAAACGAACCCCCCGGTGCCCTGAGGGAACGCGTCCCGCTGCCGGCCCGGCACCAGGAACCCGTCCTGGACGTGGTTGTGCCCGTCCACAACGAGGAGGGCGACCTGGAGCGGTCCGTGCGGCGCCTCCACGCCCATCTGCGGGAGACGTTCCCCTACCCGTTCCGGATCACCGTCGCCGACAACGCCAGCACCGACCGGACCCCGCTGATCGCTGCCCGCCTCGCCGAGGAACTCCCGGAGGCGCGGTGGCTGCACCTGGCCGAGAAGGGGCGGGGCCTGGCGCTGCGCACCGCGTGGTCCCACTCGACGGCGCCGGTGCTGGCCTACCTGGACGTGGACCTGTCGACCGATCTGGCCGCGCTGCTCCCGCTCGTCGCCCCGCTCATATCCGGGCACTCCGACATCGCCATCGGCACCCGTCTCGCCCGCGGCTCCCGCGTGGTGCGCGGGCCCAAACGGGAGGTCGTCTCCCGCTGCTACAACGCGATCCTGCGCTCCACCCTCGCCGTCCGCTTCACCGACGCGCAGTGCGTTTTCAAGGGCGTGCGCCGGGACGTCGCCGAACGGCTGCTGCCGATGGTGGAGGACGGCGGCTGGTTCTTCGACACCGAGCTGCTGGTGATCGCCGAGCGCGCCGGCCTGCGCATCCACGAAGTGCCCGTCGACTGGGTGGACGACCCCGACAGCCGGGTGCACATCGTGTCCACCGCCGTCGCCGACCTGCGCGGCGTCGCGCGCATCGGCCGTGCCCTGGCCGCCGGCCGGCTCCCGCTCGCCGAACTGCGCCGCAGCGCCGTGGACACCGGGCCGCCGGGCGGTCTGCTCCCCCAACTGCTGCGCTTCGCCGCCGTCGGCGCGGTCAGCACCGCCGGTTACCTCCTGCTGTACGCGGCCCTCCGCCCCGCCGCCGGCCCGCAGGCCGCCAACGCTCTCGCCCTGCTGGTCTGCGCGGTCGCCAACACCGCGGCGAACCGCCGGCTCACCTTCGGCGTGCGCGGCCGCGAGGGCGCCGCCCGCCACCACGCCCGCGGGCTGGCGGCGTTCCTGATCGGGCTGGCGCTCACCAGCGGGGCCCTGGCCGCGCTGCACCACGCGGCACCCGGCGCCGGACACCGCGTCGAGACCGGTGCGCTGGTGGCCGCCAACCTCGCCGCCACGCTCCTGCGCTTCCTGCTGCTGCGGTCCTGGGTCTTCCCCGGCCGGCACACCCCCCGGACGGAAGCCGGCTCCCGATGACCCTCGTGCCCGGCACCCTCGACGTGCCCGCCGACGCCTGCCCCCCGGTCGGGGATCCGCGCCCGGAACCCTCCCGCGCCGCCCGCTGGGGCCGCGTCCTCGCGACGTACGGGACGCTGAAGCTCGCCGGCTTCGCGGTCTTCCTCCTGCTGCTGCAGTGGGCGGGTGACTACCGCGCGAAGAACCCGCGCTTCGGGGGTGGCGCACGCCCCTGGGACGTCCTCGCCAGCTGGGACGGCTGGTGGTACCAGCAGATCGCCGCCCACGGCTACCACCCCGCCCTGGTCCCCGTGCCCGGGGCCACCGGCCTGATCACGCTCGAAGGCAACTCCGCGGCCTTCTTCCCGCTCTACCCCGCGGTGATGCGGCTGGTCGCCGAGTGCACCGGCCTCGGCCTGTACGGCGCCGGGATGCTCGTCTCGATCGTCTGCTCGTTCGTCGCCGCACTCGGGGTGTACGCCCTCACCGCGCGTTTCGGCGGGCACCGGGCGGGCCTCGCCGCAGCGGGGCTGTGGGCCGTGTGGCCGGGCTCCGGCATGGAGTGGACGGGGTACTCCGAGTCGCTCTACGTCGCCCTCGCGGTCTGGGCCTGCCACGCCGTCATGAGCCGCCGCTGGATCACGGCGGGACTGCTGACCGCCACCGCCGGTCTGGCCCGGCCCACCGCCACCGCGCTGATCGCCGCCCTCACCGTCGCCGCGCTGCTCGCCATGGTGCGCGACCGGCGGCGCTCCGGCGTGCTGCGCCCGCTGACCGCGATCGCGGTCGCGCCGCTCGGGTTGTTCGGCTACCTCGTCTGGGTGGGGTACCGCATGGGCGACTACGGCGGCTACTTCAAGCTCCAGGAAGGCGCCTGGGCGCACACCTTCGACTGGGGGCGGTACACGGTGGACGTGTTCACCTCCGTGCCGGTGGGCCGCTTCGACTACCTGTCGGCGTTCCCGTTCGCCGATCTGATCGGCGTCGCCGTGGTCCTGTTGGACATCGCGCTGATCCCGCTGCTGATCCGCCTGCGGCCGCCCGTCGAGCTGGTCGTCTACACGGTGCTCACCGTGGTCACGGTGCTCGGCACCCAGCAGATCTTCTGCAATGTCTCGCGTTACCTGCTGCCGGGCTTCCCGCTGTTCATCCCGCTCGCCCTGGCCCTCGCCCGGCTCAAGGCCCCGCACCGGGTCGCGCTGCTGGGGATGGCGGCCCTGGCCTCGGGCTCGTACGCGGGGTACGCGCTCTTCGAGCTCGGCGTCCCGTAACCGCGGCGCGGCGCGGCACGTTGGACCTCGGCGCCGGACCCCGTCCCCCGCCGGGCCTTCCCCTGGAGCCGCCATGTCCTCGAACGCCGCCACGCCGCAGCCTCCCGCCAAGGCGGCACGGCCGCCCGGGGACGAGCGCGGCCGGCGCCGCCTCGCCCTGGCGGGCGGATCGCTGGGCAATCTCGTCGAGTGGTACGACTGGTTCGTCTACGCGAGCTTCGCCGTCTACTTCGCCGAGTCCTTCTTCCCCGGCGGCAACCCGACCACGCGGCTGATGAACACCGCCGGGATCTTCGCCGTCGGCTTCCTGATGCGCCCGGTCGGCGGCTGGGTGCTCGGCAGGGCCGCCGACCGGCACGGCCGCAAGAGCGCGCTGGCGCTCACCGTCACCATGATGTCGGTCGCGGCGCTGCTGATCGCGGTCGCCCCGGCCCATGCGGAAGCGGGCCCGCTCGGCGCGCTCGTCCTGCTCGTCGCCCGGCTGTTGCAGGGGCTGAGCATCGGCGGCGAGTACGCGGCCAGCGCCACCTACCTGACGGAGGTCTCGGCGCGCGACCGGCGCGGGCTGGGCTCCTCCTTCCAGTACGTGTCCATGACCTGCGGCCAGTTGCTGGGACTCGCGGTCCTGATCACCCTTCAGCACATCCTGACGGAAGCGCAGTTGACGGACTGGGGCTGGCGCATCCCCTTCGTGCTGGGCGCGGCTCTCGCGGTCGTGGTGCTGTGGATCCGGCGCCGCCTGGAGGAGACCGACGCCTTCGCGGAGGAGGCCGCCGAGCCCGCAGACGCGCGGGGATCGCTGGCCCTGCTGTGGCAGCACCGGCGGCAGGCGCTGCTCGTCATGGCGCTCACCCTCGGTGGGACGGTCGCCTACTACACGTACACCACCTATCTGACGAAGTACCTCATCGGCAGCGCCGGGATGGCCAGGACCACGGCAACGCTGGTGAGTTTCACGGCCCTGGCCGTCTTCGCGCTGCTCCAGCCGCTCGCGGGCGCGCTGTCCGACCGCATCGGCCGGCGTCCCCTGCTGATCGCCTTCGGCGTCGGCTGCACGGTCTGCACGTACCCCGTCATGACCGCGCTCGGCTCGGCGACGTCCTACTGGCCCGCTCTGGGGCTGTCCCTGATCGCCCTCACGGTCGTCACCGGCTACACCTCCATCAACGCCGCGGTGAAGGCCGAGTTGTTCCCGACCCGGGTACGGGCGCTGGGCGTCGCGCTGCCGTACGCGCTCGCCAACGCGCTGTTCGGCGGGACGGCCGAGTACGTGGCCCTGTGGTTCAAGAACGCGGGCCACGAGAGCGCGTTCTTCTGGTACGTGTCCGCCTGCGCGCTGGTCTCGCTCGTCGTCTACGTCCTCATGCCGGACACCCGCGCCGCCGCCCTCAGCCGCGCCGAGGAGCGGGCCGACGGTGCGCACACCGAACGTCGCCCGGCGGCTGAGGCACCTCCGGAGCGCACCGGCGGCTCGTGAGCGGGATGAATGTCAGCCGCGCGAAAGCAACCCCGACGAAGGCGCCGGCCGCGACGGCCGCCGATGTGGCCGTCACGGTCGTGGCCCGGCCGGCGCACGCGGTGGTGCCGCCCGAGCACGCGATCATCGTGTGCCAGAGCGCCGGTTTCCACGCCGACGACAGTTCCTCCTGACCCAGCGGCCTGATCCGCGTCCTGGGCTACGGCAACAAGGTCGGCCACACCCGCGGCGCCCACCCCGTCCGCAACGGCCGGGCCGCCACCCTCGACATCGGCAAGGGCGACCGGGGTCGTGTCCGCGACGAGTGCCTCGGCGGATACGGCTCGTGGTGATCCGCCCGCCGGTCCGCCACCGCACCGCGACCCAGGAAGGAAGCACCGTGCCCGTACTCGTGCTCCGCACTGTCCGGATCGCGCGCGCCGCCGCGGTTGCCGTCGCCCTGGCCGCGGGCCTGCTGATGACCGCGGGGCCCGCCCAGGCGGCCAACGGCGCCATCGGACAGCGCGAGACCGTCTGCGGGCCAGGACCCGCACGTGCGCACCGCCCCTGGCGGCGCCTGGACGGCGACCCTCTGCACCGGCCGGACCTTCACCAGGGAGAGCGAGCAGAGCGGCCGGGCCTACGGGTTCGCCCACGGCGACATCAACCGCCCCGGCGGGGTCCAGGACGGCTGGTTCTGCTGAACCCCGGGCTGAGCCCTCCGGCTCACCGTGCCACGGCGGCCGGTCCCGGCCCGCTCGCCCCGGGGCGCGGCTCGACGTTCGGGCCCGGTACCGTGCCGGCCGGCGCCGTGGCGTCCGGCACCGGCGAGGGAAACGGTTCGCCACGCCGCTGCTCCGGCGCCGTGGGGGAGTGGGTGGGACTGGCCGGCGGCACGGGACGGCCGTCCTCCCGCTGCGCGGCGGACACGGCGAGCAGCACGCACGCCACTGCCGCCGCGAGCCCCATCACGGCCGCCGCGGTGGCACGCATCCGCACCCGCGGGCGGGGTACGGCAGACGGCGGTGCCGCCCGGCGCAGGCTGTCCTGCCCCACGGTGCGGGCCTTCGCGTCCAGTGCGGCGCGCAGCAGTCCCTCGGTCCGGGCCCGGTCGGGCCGGTGGACGACAGCGGTCATGACGATGCCTCCAAGCGGCGGGCCAGGGCGTCCAGCGCCCGGCTCGCGGTGGACTTCACCGTGCCGCGCGACAGCCGCAGGGTGTCCGCGATCTGGGCCTCGGTGAGGTTCGACCAGTAGCGCAGGACGAGCACCTCACGCTGCCTGCGCGTCAGCCGCCCGAGCGCGGTCAGCACCTCCTGGTGCTCCTCGCGCAGCAGCACATACTCCTCCGGCGGGGGCGCGTGCCCCTCGCGCTCCGGGACGTGGGCCCGCATCGTCCTGCGCCGGCGCAGCACGGACCGGGCCCCGTTGACCACGCTGGTGCGCACGTACGCCTCGGGGTCGTCCACGCCCGCCAGCCGTTCGCCGTGCCGGCGGTAGAGCGCGGCGAAGGCGTCCTGCACGACGTCCTCCGCGGTGGGCAGGTCGTCGACCAGGAACAGCGCCAGCCGTACGAGGTCGAGACGGCGGTGGTGGTAGAGCTCGTCGATCTCCGGCGGCGAGGTGTGTCCGGCCCGTCCGGTACGCGCCCGCGACGGCGGGGGGACCGCTCGCGCCTCGGGCCGCCGGGCGTCTTTGGACACGACACTGCGCAGCCGCACCCAGACATGCCGGAGCGGGGTTGCCGGGAGGGAGGGGCGCGACCCCACAGCCGCAGTGCTCATGGATCTCCTGGGTAGCGGTTCGGGAGGCGGCCGCCAGGCCGGGGCGGGCCGGCGGCCGCCTCGGATCAACGGGCCGGTACGGGCGCGGGCGCGGTGCCGGTCAGGGCCTGCTCCGGTACGGGCGTCGGTTCGCCCTTCGCGGGTGCGGGGGCCGCTCCGCGGGCCTGGGCCGGTACCGGTGCGGTCGCCGGAGCCGAGTGCGCTCCGCGGGCCGGGGCCGGGGCCGGGACAGCGGAGGGTGCGGGTGCCCCGGTGTCCGTGTCCGCCTGCGCGGCGTGGGCCGGCGCCGGCTTCGGCGTGGCGGCGTGCGCGGTCATGGCGGCGCCGCCGAGGGCCAGGGCCGCCGCGACCGTGGACGTACCGACCACGAGACGTGCCCGGTGCCGGCGGGTCAGGCCCGCGATGGCGTGACGTGCGGTCATTCCGTTCCTCGAATCATCAGGGGGAGAGCTGGGTCGAAGGCGCCTTCACTCCCACAGACGTGTGCCGCCGCCCGAGGTTGCAGAGGTGGCCTGTGAGATTTTCGGCCCGGCGGCGTCCAACCTCTCCGCAGCGCGTCCCCGCCGCGACCGGCCTCCGCACGGACCTGGCTGCGCCCCGCGCCCGGCCGCGGGCTCGTCGTGGACGGCGGCACCGCGCCGTCCGCTCAGCCAAGGAGCCGCATGACCCGCATCACGACCCCCGTCGGTCTCGCCTCCACGGCCCAGGACGTGATCGACGGCGTGGACCTCGCCGGACGCCGTGCCGTGGTCACCGGCGGCGCCTCGGGGATCGGCGCGGAGACCGCCCGGGCGCAGGCGCGCCGACGCCCGGACCGCCGCGGCCGGACCGCCGCGGCCTGAGCGCCCGCGGCCTCCGGCCGCGTGGCCGGGAGTGGACGAATCCGGCGGGGCGCACCCCCGAACCGTGCCGGGCGGCGCAGAATGACCGCAACGGCGGGACCGTTGACCCCGATGCGCTGGAGGCCCCTCATGCCCTACGCCACGTCCCCCTATCCGCCCGGCACGCCGTGCTGGATCGACCTCATGGTCCCCGACCAGCAGGCGGCACTCGACTTCTACCGCGACCTCTTCGGCTGGCAGGGAGAGGTGGGACCGCCCGAGACCGGCGGCTACGCGGTCTGCACCCTCAAGGACAAGCCCGTCGCGGGCATCATGGCGACGATGGCGCCCGACGGCGCTCCCACCCCGCCCACGGCGTGGACCACCTATCTCGCCACGGCGGACGCCGACTCCGCGGTGGACGCGATCACCAAGCACGGCGGCACGGTGCTCTCCCCCGGTATGGACGTCATGACCCTCGGCCGCATGGCGATCGCCGCCGACCCCACCGGCGCGGTCTTCGGCCTGTGGCAGGCCGGTGATTTCCTGGGCGCCCAGGTCGTCAACGAGCCCGGCTCGCTGGTGTGGAGCGAGCTCGCCTCCGGCGACCTCAAGGCCGCCTCGGCGTTCTACTCCGGCGCCCTGGGCCTGGCGACCGAGCCGATGGAGGGCGCCTCCGACTACTTCTCCCTCACGGTGAACGGCCGGGTCGTCGGGGGTGCGCAGGGGCTGGACAACCTGCCGCCGCAGACGCCGCCGCACTGGCTGGCGTACTTCTCCGTGGACAACACCGACAGCACCGTGGACGCCCTCGTCCGCGCGGGCGGCAATGTGCTCGCCGCACCCTTCGACATGTCGGCGGGCCGCCTCTCGGTCGTCCAGGACCCGCAGGGCGCCGTGTTCGGGCTCATCGACGCGACGGGTCCCGAACTGTCCTGACGCGCGCACGGGCCGGGGCCGCCACCCTTCGCCGGGTGGCGGCCCCGGCCGTGACGATCGTGCTCCGCGGCTACTTCTGATCCGGGTGCAGGACCACCTTGGTGTAGCCCTCGACGCGCTTGTCGAACTTCTCGTACGCCGAGGGTGCGTCGGTCAGCGGCAGTTCGTGGGAGACCACGAAGCTCGGCTTGGCCCGGCCCTCGATGATGAGGTCGCGCAACTGCCGGTTGTACCGCTTGACGTTGCACTGCCCGGTGCCCAGCCGCAGCCCCTTCTCGAAGAGCCGGCCGATGGCGACCAGCAGCCTGCCGCTCTTGGCCTGCTCGTCCGGGCCGCCGGGGTCGGAGGGCACGTACAGGCCCGGGATGCCGAGCGCCCCGGTCGCGCGCACGGTGTCGATCAGCGAGTTGAGGACGGCCGCGGGCTCCTCGCGGTCCTGGCTCTTCGCCTGGGCCTGGTATCCCACGGCGTCGATGCCCTTGTCGGTGCCCGCACCGTTCATGTGTTCCTTGATCTGCTCCACCGGGTTGCCCTCGGCGAAGTTGATCGGGACAGCGCCGATCTCCTCGGCCTTGTGCAGCCGCTCGGTCACCCGGTCGACCACGAACACCTTGGAAGCGCCGCGGATGAGGGCCGAGTACGCCGACATGAGCCCGACCGGTCCACCGCCGTACACCGCGACGCTCTCACCGGGTTTGACGTCGGCGAGTTCGTTGCCGTGGTATCCGGTCGGGAAGATGTCGGCGAGCAGGATGAAATCCGTCTCGTGCTCGGAGCCGGCGGGCAGCTTCAGGCAGTTGAAGTCCGCGTACGGCACCCGCAGGTATTCCGCCTGGCCGCCGGGCCAGGGGCCCATGGCGACATATCCGTAGGCTCCGCCGGCGAATCCCGGATTCACCGTGAGGCAGTACCCGGTGAAGCCGGCCGAGCAGTTCTTGCAGAATCCGCAGGCGACGTTGAAGGGCATGACCACGCGGTCGCCCTTCTTGAGGGTCGTGACGCCCTGACCGAGATCCTCGATGATCCCCATGTTCTCGTGCCCGAAGACGATGCCCGCCTCGGCCGCGGTGCGGCCCTCGTACATGTGCAGGTCGGACCCGCAGATGGCGGTGGACGTCACCCGTACGACCACGTCGTTGGGGTGCTGTATCCGGGGTTTCTCGACTTCCTCCACTGCTACTTCGAAGGGTGCTTTGTAGACGACGGCCTTCACCTGACACCTCCGTTGGTGTCGTGCTCTCGTACGTTCCGGATGGCGAACGGGGCCGTCGGCCCGGCGTGCCGCGGTGAGAACGGACGGTGAGGGGACGCGGTCGTTCGCCTCGCGTGACCTATTTCTCATGCTGCCCCCATGGGAGGAATGGGACAAGCCAGCTAATCTTTACCTCGTATCGGGCGATTTCGGTTTGATTTCCAAGGAAGGCGGGAACAGTGGCGCAACGTTTGGGAACCCTCCTGGTCCCCGTGCCGGGGTTGTCCGGCGCGACCTACCCGGTGGGCACGTCCGTGATCATCAACGGGCGCGGGTCGTCGGTCGACGCCTTCGTGGACGGTGACTGGCTTCCGCTCGCGTGGTGGGAGTTCTCCGAGGGCCACGCCGAGGACGCGACCGACCTCTGACCGCGACCGACCCCTGACCGGCCTCTGACGGGGCAGGCCCGCCCGCCCGCTCAGCCGCGCGGGGCCACGAAGAGGCTCTGGACCCCGCGGCCGATCGGCCCCCGCTCGTCGTGGAGCGCGGCCTCGGCCATGCCGATCCCCGCGCCGTCGACCACGGTGCGGGCGTCGAGGCAGACCCACTCGCCGGCCGGGTGGCGGTGCAGGTGCACCGTCAAGTCGGGGTTGACGAACAGGTGGGCCGAGAAGTCCAGCACATTGCTCACCCCGTTCCCCGAGTCCGCCGCCACCAGCACCCGGTCCAGCGGGGCCGTCTTCTCCCCGGCGACCAGGGGCACCCGCATCCGCAGCCAGCAGGTCGCCGGACCCGGCTCCAGGTAGGAGCCCGCGGCGAAACGCGACTCCATCGCCGTGTGGTAGCCGACGTCCCACGGCACCGGGAAGAACGGCACCGTCCGCGACTCCTGCGGCCCGGGCACCGAGGGGCCCGGCGCGACGTCGGGCACCGACCCCGGCTCCGTCCGGATACGCAGCGCCCTGGCCCGCATGATCTCCTTGCCGTCGTCCGCCGCGAGCGACGCCTCCACCAGTTCCACGCTGCGTCCCTCGCGCAGCACACGGGTGCTCACGGTCAGGGGCAGCAGTGGCACGGGACGGTGGATCTCGAAGGTGATCCGCGTCAGCCGCATGTCCTCCCGCGCTCCCGGGCGCTCGCGCACCGCGCGGCCCAGCAGCGCGGCCGGCGGCCCGGCGTGCTGGCTGTGCGCGTCCCAGGGGCCCCGGGTGTACTCGGTGGGGGCGAAGCGTTCCTCGGCGATCCGCTCGAAGAAGGCCTCGGCACTGCTGGACGGGACGGTCACGACGCTTCTCCTGTCCGGGGACGACACGAAGACTACTCACCGGTAGGCCAGTGCGGCCAGTAGATCAGTGCCCGTGGCCGGCGGGCAAGGCTACGGTCCCGCTCCCGGCCGCCGCGGCGGTCAGCGGAACTCGTGGACGACCTGGATCTCCCCGACGATGTGCGCGTTGAACTCCGCCAGCTCCTCGGCCGGCACCCACAGCTCCAGGATCGTGCGCCCGCCGGCCTGCTGGACGGGGTAGCGCTCCAGGAATTCGGTGCCGACCTCGAAGCGGGTGACGAAACCGGCTCCGTCGTGCTTGACGTTCCAGTCCCGGGCGATCCTGATCGCGTAGTCCTCGTTGAGGACCGGGTAGAAGATCGGCTGCTCCGGAAGCCGGGGCGGCCAGGCGCGCCAGCCGAGCGCGGACCAGGTCCAGTTCCACCGGGCCGGTGGGACGCCACAAGGTCGTCGTCCGCGGGGGGGTCATGGGGCGCTCCAGTCCAGTCGCAGCACGGCCAGGTCGTCGGTGTGGCGGTCGGCGTCGAGATCGCGGATCCGCGCGATCAGCCGGTCGAGATGGTCGTCCGGGTCGGCCTGGGAGAACTGGCCGATCAGGTCCAGCAGACCCTCCGGACCCAGCCGCTCGCCGTCGCCGCCGGTGTGGCCCTCGACGAGGCCGTCGGTGTAGAGGGTGAGCGCCCCCCGCGCGGGAAGGGCGAACGTGGTGGCCGGCCAGTGCGCCAGATCGGGCATGATGCCCAGCGCGATACCGTGCCCGGCCTCGACCGGGTGGGTGACGCCCGCCGTGGTGAGCAGGGGTTCGTGATGCCCGGCGAGGTGCATGGTGGCCGTCCGTGAGGACAGGTCGAGCGTGAGCAGGGTGCAGGTGGCGAAGAGGTCCGGCTGTGCGCGCTCGGCGACCAGGATCCGTTCCAGCAGGCGCAGCAGGTCGTGCCCTCGGTGGCCGCCGAGGGTGAGTGCCCGCCAGGTGATGCGCAGGCAGACCCCCAGAGCCGCGGCGTAGGGGCCGTGGCCGCTGACGTCCCCGATGACGGAGTGCACGAGCCCGTCGCCGGTCTGCACGACATCCAGGAAGTCGCCGCCGAGCAGGGCGCGTTCACGGCCGGGGATGTAGCGGGTGGTGGCGGTGACCTCGTCCGTGGTCAGCAGGGGCTGGGGGAGCAGCCCGCGCTCCAGGCGGGAGTTCTCCTCGGCGCGCAGGGCGCCGGCCTGCAGCGCGGCCGCCGCGCGTTCGGCGTGCTTGCGCTGGACCGCGTAGCGCACGGCGCGTTGCAGCAGGTCGGGCTCGACCTTGCCCTTGACCAGGTAGTCCTGGGCACCCGCCGCCATGGCCCCGCGACCGGCCTGGGACTCGGCGAGGCCGGTGAAAACGATGACCGCGGCGTCGGGTGCGGCTCCCTGGACCGCCGAAACGCCCGCGGGCCCGCTGGCGTCGGGCAGGTGCAGGTCGAGCAGCACGCAGTCGGCGGCCTGCGCGGCGAGCTCGGAGCGCGCCTCGGCCAGCGTCTTGTGCCAGGTCAGCTCGTACCTCAGTCCGGTGTCGGCGAGGAGTTCGGTGACCAGCAGCGCGTCGCCGGGGTCGTCCTCCACGAGCAGGATGCGGTACGGCGGTTCCTGCACGGGTGCGGGGGCGGGGATCATCTGGAGCCGGGCTCCGCGGTGCTGTCCGCGGTCGTGTCCGCGGCGGTGTCCGCTGCGGCGACCGCGACGGGCAGGGTGAAGGCGATGCGGGTGCCGGGCGTGTGCTCCGGGTCCACGCCGATCGTCCCGCCGTGGAACTCCACGATCTTCTTGCACATCGCCAGGCCGATACCGTTGCCCGGATAGGCGTCCTTGGTGTGCAGGCGCTGGAAGATCACGAAGACCCGCTCGGCGAACTCCGGGTCGATGCCGATTCCGTTGTCGGTCACCGCGAAGTGCCACATGTCACCGTCGCGGACCGCCTCCAGATGGATCCCCGACGGCACCTCGGGACGGCGGAACTTGACGGCGTTGGAGACCAGGTTCTGCCAGAGCATGCCGAGTTGGGTGGTGTCCCCGACGACGCTGGGCAGCGGGTCCCTGGTGACCTCGGCGCCGGACTCCTCGAGGACCACGCTCAGCGAGTCCAGGGTGCGGTCGACGACGGCGTCCAGGTCCACGGTGCTGTGCTCGTTGTGGATCCGCCCGACCCGGGAGAAGGCCAGCAGGTCGTTGATGAGGGTCTGCATGCGGTTCGCGCCGTCCACGGCGAAGCCGATGTACTGGTCGGCCCGGTCGTCCAGTTGCCCGCCATAGCGGCGCTGGAGCAGCTGCGTGAAGCTCGACACCTTGCGCAGCGGCTCCTGGAGGTCGTGCGAGGCCACGTACGCGAACTGCTCCAGCTCGGCGTTGGAGCGCTTGAGTTCCGCGGCCTGCTCGTCCAGCATCTGCCGGGCCCGCTCGGCGAACGCGAGCTCGTCCACCAGGCGCCGCCGCATCGCCTCCACGTCGCCGGCCAGTCGCCGCAGGTCGGCCGGACCGGTCGGGGTGATGGGGTGCTCGAACTCCCCCCGTGCGACCTTCCGGGCGTCGTCGCTCAGCCGGGTCAGCGGGTCGGTGATGCCGCGCCGCAGGCCCTCGAAGACGAGTGCCGCCAGCACCACGATCAGGACGGCGGCCGCGGCGAACACCCAGTTCCGCAGGACGATGGACCGGTCGAGCTTGTCCCCGGCCTCCAGCCGCGCGTCCCGCAGGTGGTTCTGCTGGCGGGTCATGGCCCTGCGGACGGAGTCGAAGGCCGACCTGCCCGTGTCCGCGCGGTCGGTGGCCAGCCGGACTGCCTCGTCGGACGGGGCGCCGGCGATGGGACGGGCGACGGTCCGCTGCCAGGACTCCGCAGCGCTCACCACTTCGGCCAGGTCCGTCCTCGCCCTCACGTCATCGCGGACCAGGGGGCGCAGCCGCTCCAGCGCGGTCGTCTCGTTCGCCAGACCCTCGGTGTACGGGGTGAGGAAGTCCTGCTGCCCGGTGAGGCCGTAACCGCGGATTCCGGTCTCCTGGTTGACCAGGGCGGCTTCCAGCCGGATCGCGTTGACCAGAGCGGGGGAGCGCGTGTCGACCAGCTGGCGGGTGAGCGTCGTGCTCCGGTCCAGCGACCATATGCCCAGCGCACCGAGGACGGCGAGCACCGCGAGGGCCGCGCTCACCCCCACCCGGAGCCAGCGGCGGGTCGTCCACCGCGCAAGCCGGCCCGTCTCGTCCACCACGTCGCAGCCCCTTCTGATGCCGAATCGGTGTCTTTGCCCGCCGCCGCGGCCGCTCGTGACTTCGTGCGGCAGGCACTCACTGTAGCCGTCCTCGCGACAACGTCTGTTGTCCTATGTGATCGCGACCCCCTAGGGTGGGGCCCATGCCCGGCATCGACTCCCTCCTGCGCCCCACCGTGCAGGGAGTCGCCGCGGAGGCGCCGGCCGATCACCCTGTGCCGGCCCACCGGCGGCAGCCGGCGCGGGCCGTCCGCGGACCGGCCGGGCCCGCCATCCGCCGCCAAGGTGGCCGTCGGCGCCGGCCCGGCCTCGTGACCACCGAATCCCCCCACCGCCTCGTGCGAGGCACCGAATGGACCCGGAGCCGATGATGATGATCGCCTCACCCCGCCCCTACGACGTGCTGCTGGTCGAGGACGACCTCGCCGACGCCATGCTCATCGGGGACGCCCTGTCCGAGCGCGGCGCCCGCAACCTCACCCAGGTCGAGGACGGCGTCGCCGCCCTGGACTACTTGCGCGACGAGAGCAACGCGCGCCCCGACCTCATCGTGCTCGACCTCAACATGCCCCGTATGAACGGCCGGGAGCTGCTGGCGATCCTCAAGGCCGACGACGATCTGCGCGCCATCCCGGTCGTCGTCCTGACGACGTCCGCCGCGCCCGACGACGTCGCCGGTGCCTACCAGCGGCACGCCAACGCCTACGTGACCAAGCCGGTCAACCTCGACGACTTCAACCGCGCGGTGCAGAGCATCGACGCCTTCTACCTCGACACCGCCACCAAACTGCCGCGCGAGTAGCCGCCGCGGGACGGCGTCCCGGATCATCCCCGGGTACGCCGGACACAGGCGGCGACGACGGCCCGCAGGTCGCCGCCCCGCTCCAGCAGGTTCCGCTGGAAGCAGGCGCCGTTGCCCGCCTTCAGCAGGCCGGCGAGGGCTTCCTGGGCAGGGACGAGGTCGCCGTTGTCCTCCAGGGCGTCGCGTACGTGCTCGAACAGGGCGCGCACCGCCGCCTCGGCGGGAACGGGCTCCATGCCGAGGGGATGGAGGAGCCGTCCGCCCAGCCCCTCGCGGGCCGCCCGCCATGTCGCCAGCCGCAGCAGCGCGACACTGTGGCGCGCCGGCGGCTCGCCGTCGTTCCACTGCCGGGTCGCGGTCTCCACCAGGGCCCGTACGAGGGTGGCGAGCAGGGCCGTGTGCCATGCCTCGAGGCAGACGTCGGCCACCCTGATCTCCACCGTCGGATACGCGCGGGACAGCCGGGCGTCGAAGTAGACCATGCCCTCGTCGCGCAGCGCGCCCGTGCCCACCATCGATGCGACCAGTTCGTGGTAGCGGTCGGCGGAACCGAAGACCTCGACCGGGCCCGCCGAGGGCCAGCGGCCCCACACCCGGTTGCGATAGCTGGCGTACCCGCTGTCCTGGCCCTGCCAAAACGGGGAGTTGGCGCTGAGCGCGAGCAGGACGGGCAGCCACGGGCGGATCCGGTCCAGGACCGCGACGCCCTCATCGTCGGACTCCACGGACACATGGACGTGGCAGCCGCAGGTGAGCTGTTCCTGCGTGGTCAGCCCGTACTGCTCACCCAGCCACCGGTAGCGCTCGCCGGTGCTGAGGGCGGGATCCACCGGCAGCGGCGAGGTGGCGAGTGCGGCGACGCGGGCTCCCAGGTCCTCGGCGTGCCGGGCCGCCTCGCCCCGCCAGCGGGTGATCTCGGCGCTCAGGTCCTCCATCCGGAATTGCGGCCGGGTGGCGAACTCCAGCTGCTGGCGCTGGAGTTCCGGCTCGAACACCTCGTCCGCGGCCGCCGGGTCGCGGCGTGCCGAGGCCAGTACGGCGGTCGACAGCGCGCGGGGTTCGCCGGACTCGGCGTCCAGCAGCAGCAGTTCCTCCTCGACACCGACGGTGCGGACGGCCGTCATGCGACGGCCGAATCGTCCAGGCGCGTCGCACCCGGCAGGCGCAGCCGTGCGGCGATGAGGGCGGCGTCCACCTCGCTGGTGCCGGTCGCCACGCACAGCGTGTACGAGACGTCCTCCATCCGGCGCCGGACCTCGGGGTCCGCCGGGTCGAGCACGCGCAGCGTCTCGTAGCGGTCGACGAGGTCGTTCAGCACAGCGGGATGGGCCATGAGCATGGGTCTCTCCTCGACAGTCCGCGGCACGGGCCGGACGGTATGTATGAGCCGCTTACCCCCGCTTCGGGGTGTCACGCAGGACGGCCGTGCGCCGGGTGCGGGCACGCGGGCATGAGGGCATGCGGACGGCGGCGGCCCGAGGGCCGCCGCCGTCCGCAGGGGGTCAGAGTGAGGTCACCACCGGTACCAGCGCGACCGGCCGCCTCCCGAGGAGGTGCCGCGCATGACGAACCCGAGCAGCCACAGCACCAGGATGATCAGGGCGACCCACCACAGGGCCTTGAGGGCGAAACCGGCCCCGAACAGGATGACGGCCAGAAGCAGAACCAGCAAAAGGGGAACCACGTGTGCCTCCCGAGAACGAATGCCTGACG
This sequence comes from Streptomyces sp. RLA123, assembly GCF_056270165.1. Taxonomy (NCBI): domain Bacteria; kingdom Bacillati; phylum Actinomycetota; class Actinomycetes; order Kitasatosporales; family Streptomycetaceae; genus Streptomyces; species Streptomyces sp. RLA123. The sequence goes on from NZ_JBWDOR010000003.1 coordinate 7,183,647, forward strand.
ACGGGAATTCGGTTGCGCAGTCGGGTGGCCGGCCGGAGAGGTGTCCGGCACCCGACTGCGCCGCTCACCGCGTTTTTCGGGTGCCCCGGATGTCGGTCCCCAAACACCCCCCGTTCCGCGCTGTTTCACCTGTCCAGAGCGATGAGGATGCGCGCCGCGGTGCCGACGCCCTTTTGCGCGGACCGCACTCCGCGCCTCCGCCGGCCTTTCCGGACGGCACCGGTCGCTTGCCTGCGCGGAATTCCGGACCGTGATGTCCAGCGTCGACGGGCGGGAATACGCCCAGGCGGCGGCACCGCCGAAACTGCCCGGAGTGAGCGCGTTCCCGGGAAATCCGGCGACCGCGCCGGGCGCACTCCTTCCCCGGCCCATCCAGACAGTGCCCTCGGCCTTCAGCCCTGAGCCCTCAGCCCTCAGCCCTCGGCCGCGCGGGCCAGCGCTTCCTCCGCCGCCTTGACGGCCCCGTCGCGGTCCGCGGGGACCAGGCCGATGCGGCTGCGCCGGTCGAGGAGGTCGGCGGCGTCGAGGGCGCCCTCGTGGCGCACCGCCCACACGAGTTCGGCCCGGGTCACCGGATGCCCTGGCACCACGGGCTCGCGCAGGGCCGGTTCGGTGGCGCCCAGCGCGTGGACCGCCGGGGCCTCGGTGCCGTACCGCCGCACCAGTCGGCGCGGTGCCGCGAGTCCGGTCAACTCCGCGACCGGGGCCGCGCCCACCAGCGGCAGGGACGTCGTGCGGGACGGCCCGGCGGTGAGGCCGCGGGCGGACACCGCGGCGTCGACCGCGTCCTGCGCCATCCGCCGGTACGTGGTCAGCTTGCCGCCGACCACGGTGACGACGCCGTCGCCCGAGGTCAGGACCGCGTGCTTGCGGGAGATGTCGGACGTGTGCCCGGCGCCGTCCGTCGTGCTGTCCAGGAGCGGCCGCAGTCCGGCGAAGGCGCCGACGACGTCCTCGCGCCCCACCGTGGTGTCCAGCGCGGTGCCGAGGACGTCGAGGAGGAAGCCGATGTCGGTCTCGGGGACCTCGGGCACGTCGGGGATGTCGCCGTCGACGGGCTCGTCGGTGAGTCCGACGTAGACCCGCCCGTCGCCCTGCGGCAGCACGAGCACAAAGCGGTTGGTCTGGCCCGGGATCGGGATGTGCAGGCCCGCGGGGACGTCGCCCAGGGGTGCCGAGCGCAGGACGAGGTGGGTGCCGCGCGAGGGCCGCAGGCGGATGCCGTCCACCAGTCCGCCGGCCCACACCCCGGCGGCGTTGATCACGGCGCGGGCACGGATCTCGGTCTCCTCGCCGGTGAGTTCGTCGCGTATCAGGGCACCGGAGCCGGTGAGCGCCACCGCGCGGACCCGGGTCAGGACGCGTGCGCCGTGCGCCGCGGCGGTGCGGGCGATCGCCGTCACCAGGCGGGCGTCGTCGGTGAGTTGGCCGTCCCAGGACAGGAGGCCGCCGCGCAGCCCGGACAGGCGCAGCGCGGGGGCGAAGTGCCGGGTCTCCACGGCGGAGAGCCGGCGCGGTGCCGGCAGCGTGGCGCGCGAGGTGCGGGCGGCCAGCCGCAGCACGTCGCCGGCCCGGAAGCCGGTCCAGGCCAGGGCCGCCTGGCCGCGCGAGACCAGCGGGGTGAGCGGGAGCACGAAGGGTTGCGCCCGGACGAGGTGGGGGGCGGTGCGCTCCATCAGCACGCCGCGTTCGACGGCACTCTCGTGTGCGACGTCCAACTGGCCGGAGGCGAGGTAGCGCAGACCGCCGTGGATGAGCTTGGAGCTCCAGCGGGAGGTGCCGAAGGCCAGGTCGTGGGCGTCGACGGCGGCGACCGACAGGCCGCGAGAGGCGGCGTCGAGCGCCGCCCCCGCGCCGGTCGCGCCGAGGCCGACGACGAGGACGTCCACGATGCCGCCGCCACCGGCGAGTTCGGCCAGTTCGCGGGCGCGCCGGGCCGCGGACAGCGACGACCCGGGAGCGGCGGGGGACGCGGACGGGGCGGACGGTGCCGGGTTGCTCGTGGGGCTCATGGCGTCAGGGTCCTCTCCAGCATGGTCCGCAGTTCCTCGAGGAACGCGGCCGAGTTCAGGTCGGGGTCGTCCTCGTCGGTCATGGTGCGCAGCGAGAGCGTGAACGACTGCACGAGCAGCAGCACGGCCCGCGCCTGCCGGGCGGGGTGGGCGCGGCGGACCGAGCCGTCGGCGTGGCCCTCCTCCAGTGCGGTCGTGATCAGTTGCAGCAGCGCGTCCTGGCTGGCGCCGCGGCGGTCGAGTACGTAGGGGAGCAGCAGTTCGGGATCGACGTCGACGATCTTGACGAACAACGGGTGCGTCCGGAACGCGCGGACGCCGTCCACCAGCCCGCCGACCAGCTGTGTCCGGATGTCGGGGTCCTGGGTGTGCGCGGGAATCGTGTCCATCGCGACGCCCACCCACTCACGGGTCATCAGATCCCCGACCAGGGTGCGCACATCGGGCCAGCGCCGGTACAGGGTCATGCGCGAGACGCCGGCCCGGCGGGCCACGTCGGTGAGGGTCGTACGGCGGACGCCGACGGCCAGGACGCAGTCGCGGACCGCGTCGAGCACCGGATCCACCGCCGTCCGAGTGTTGTGACGAATAGGCGTCATGTGTCACAGTGTAACGCCTGTGGGGGCCGCAGGAGCTGGCTCCCCGACCCCGACCGGTGAGGACGGCAACATGGACATGTTGTGGAGCGGCTGGGGTGACCCGGCCAAGGCGGCCCCGCTGCCCGACACCGTGATCGGCCTGCTGCGCGACCTCCTCGGGGTCAAACCCCGTGAAGCCGCCTCGGCCGGCCTGGCCGACATCGAGGTCCCGGAGAGCCCGCTCGGGGACGAGGCCCACGACGCACTCGCCGACGCCGTCGGCGGCACGTCGTACGTCCGCACCGACGCCGAGAGCCGGATCCGGCACACCCGCGGCAAGTCCACCCCCGACCTCCTGCGCATCAGGTCCGGCGACATCGCCGATGTCCCGGCCGCCGTCGTGCTGCCCGCAGGCCATGACGAGGTACTCGCCGTACTGGCCGTGTGCGCCGAACACGACCTGGCCGTCGTGCCGTTCGGCGGCGGCACCTCCGTCGTCGGCGGCCTGGCCCCGCAGGGCGGCCGCGCCTTCATCGCCCTCGACCTGCGCCGCATGGACCGGATGCTGTCCCTGGACCCGGTGTCACGGACCGCGATCCTCCAGCCCGGTCTGCGCGCCCCCGAGGCCGAGGCGCTGCTGGCCGAACAGGGCTTCACCCTGGGCCACTTCCCGCAGTCCTACGAGTGGGCCACCATCGGAGGGTTCGCCGCGGCACGCTCCAGCGGCCAGGCGTCCGCCGGATACGGACGCTTCGACGAGATGGTGCTGGGCCTGACGGTCGCCACCCCGCGCGGCACCCTCGACGCCGGCCGCGCACCGCGCTCGGCCGCCGGCCCCGACCTGCGTCAGCTCGTCCTCGGCTCCGAGGGGGCGCTCGGCGTCATCACCTCCGTCACCGTGCGTATCCGCCCGGTCCCGCAGGTCACGGTCTACGAGGGCTGGCGCTTCCCCGGGTTCACCGAGGGCGCCGCCGCGCTGCGCCGGCTCGCCCAGGACGGTCCCCGCCCGACGGTGCTGCGGCTGTCGGACGAGACGGAGACGATGATCGGGCTGGCCCAGCCCGACGCCATCGGCGCCTCCGGCGGCCCCTCTGCGGCGGGTTGCGTCGCGATCACCGGCTACGAGGGCACCGAGGAGGACACCGCCTACCGCCGCGCCCGGGCCGCGGCGGTGCTGCGCGACTGCGGCGGCGAGTACCTCGGCGAGGAGCCCGGGCAGCGCTGGGCGCACGGGCGTTACTCCGCGCCCTATCTGCGGGACGCCCTCCTGGACGCGGGCGCCTTCGCCGAGACCCTGGAGACCGCGACGTTCTGGTCGCGCCTTCCGGAGCTGTACGACTCCGTGCGCCACGCACTGACCGCCACGCTCGCGGGCGCCGGCACCCCGCCGCTGGTGATGTGCCACATCTCGCACGTGTACGAGAACGGCGCCTCGCTCTACTTCACGGTCGTCTCGGCGCAGGGGGAGGACCCCGTCGCCCACTGGGCGCCCGCCAAGACCGCCGCGAACGAGGCGATCATCGCCGCGGGCGGCACCATCAGCCACCACCACGGCGTGGGCGGCGACCACCGCGACTGGTACGTCCGCGAGGCCGGCCCGCTGGGTATCGCCGCGCTGCGGGCCGTCAAGGACGCGCTCGACCCCGCCGGGTTGCTCAACCCCGGCATCCTCCTGCCGTCCCGCTGAGCCCCACCCCCGTCCCCGGAGGCACGCGCATGCGACAGTTCACCGCCGTCGTCAACCCCACCGCCGGGGGCTCCACCGGGGCCGCCGCCCTCCTTCCGCTCGCCCGGCTGTTGCGCGAGGCCGGTGCGGGACTGGAGACGGAGTACAGCACCAGCCTGACGCACGCACAGGAACTCGCCCGCCGGGCGGGCGAGTCGGGCCGAGTGGTGCTCGCCGTCGGCGGGGACGGCATCGTCGGCGGCATCGGCGGTGCCCTCAGCGGCACGGACACCGTCCTCGGGCTCGTGCCCACCGGCCGCGGCAACGACTTCGCCCGCGCCCTCGGCCTGCCGCCGGGACCGGACGAGCTCGCCCGTGTCCTGCTCCACCACGACCCGCGCCCCGTCGACACGATCGAGGTCGACTCCGCGGTGCACCACCGGACGGTGGTGCTGGGCAGTGTCTACGCGGGCGTCGACGCGCTCGCCAACCGCCACGCCAACGCCTCCCGGCTGCTGAGCGGCGCCGCCTCGTACTACGCGGGCGGGCTGCGCGCGGTCGCCGGCTGGCGCGCGGCCGCCTACCGCGTCACCGTCGACGGGATCGTACACGAGCGCCGCGGATACACGGTCGTGGCCGCCAACTCGGGATTCTACGGCTCCGGTCGGGCGATCGCGCCCGGCGCCCGCGTGGATGACGGACTGCTCGACGTCGTCATGATCCACGACGCGCCGCGCCGGCTGTTCTTCGCCCTGATGAACGAACTCAAGACCGGCGCGCACGTGAACCGGCCCGAGGTCGAGATCGTACGCGGCAGGGAGATCCGCATCGAGGCCGACCGCGACGTCCCCTACGGTGCGGACGGCGAGGTCGACGCCGTCCTCCCGGTCACCGCGCGGATCCGGCCGGGAGCGCTCAAGGTGCTGTGCTGAGGCGCGGTTCCCCTCCCGGGGCCGACCCGCCGTCCGTCCTGGAGCACCACGGCGGCAGCGGGTCTCCGGTCCCACCCGCGCCGGCGGAACTCAGCGGGTCGGGGCGGCTCCCGTCACCCCGGCCGGGGACGCGACGCCGGCGACCGGGAACGCCGCAGTGCGCCGGAGCCGCGCCGGTGGTCCGGAGCGCGGACCGGCCCCGGCGCGCCCGGATATGTGCACCGGGACCGCTCATGCCGACTGCCGCACCACCAGTTCCGTCGGCAGGACGACCGCCTGCCGGCCCTTGCCGCGCTGGGCGATCTCGTCCAGCAGCAGGCTCGCCATGGTGTGGCCCATCTCCTCGATCGGCTGGCGCACGCTGGTCAGCGGGGGATCGGTGTGCCGGGCCACGATCGAGTCGTCGAAGCCGATGACGGCGACGTCGTCGGGTATCCGGCGCCCCGCCGCGCGCAGTTCGAGCATGGCGCCCGACGCCGTCACGTCGGAGGCGGCGAAGACGGCGTCGAGAGCGGGGCGCCGTCGCAGCAGTTCGCGCATGGCGGCACGCCCGCCCTCCTCGGTGAAGTCACCGACCGCGACCAACTCCTCGTCGGCCCCGATGCCCGCGTTGTGCAGGGCCTCCCGGTAGCCGTCGAGACGTGCCCGGGCGACCTCCATGTCCAGCGGTCCCGTGACGGTCGCGATGGTACGGCGGCCTCTGTCCAGCAGGTGCCGGACCGCGGCACGCGCGCCGCCCTCGTTGTCGGCCCGGACGTGCCCGAGGGGCTCCCCGGCTCCGCGGCGTCCGGCCAGCACCGTGGGAATGGCGCGTTCGGCCAGCAGGTCGGGGAGCGTGTCGTCGCGGTGGACGGCCACCATCAGCACGCCGTCCACGCGCTGTTCGGTCAGATACGTGGCGAGCCGGGCCCGCTCGCTCTCGTCGCGCACGAGCACGAGCAGCAACTGCATGTCGGCGCCCTCGAGGCCGGAGCTGACTCCCCGGATGATGGCCGAGAAGTACGGCTCGGAGAAGAGCCGGGTCTCGGACTCGGGGACGACCAGGGCGACGGAATCGGTGCGGCTGGTGACCAGCGAACGGGCCGCGCGGTTGGGGACGTAGCCGAGTTCGGCGATGGCCTGCTCGACGGCGGCGCGGGCCTGGGGACTCACCTTGGGAGAGCCGTTGATCACCCGGGAGACCGTGCCGCGTCCAACACCGGCACGAGCGGCCACAGCGTCCAGAGTGGGGCGTCTGGCGCGCGTGGTCGCGGGTGGCTGTGAGGCGGGACTCATCTTTCACCTTCCGGCTTTCTGCATGGGCTGCTTCATTGTGACCCCGGAACCACGAGAGCTGACCCCGGGTGGTCCACCGGCCGCCCTGTTCGGTAGCCACTCCGCCGTGACCTGCGAGGATTGTGCACCACGCGGCCGGGGCGCGACACATCCATGTGACGCGTTGGACACGCTTACGCAACGACGACGTTTTCAACTCTTGACATCCGGCCCGTCAAGAAGGAGTCTTCCGGCATGCCGCGTGGGAGCGGTCCCACGGATCGTCGGGGGCTTCTCACGCGGCTCCGAAGAACCGAAGGCCTTTCCCTCCGATCGCGCATCGAATGCCGTATGACCAGCGCACTTGCACTGCACGCCGTGCTGTTGCGCCGGCCACTGCTCGGCCCGCGAGGGACTGGTCAGGACCGTCGACCGCTGACGGCCCGAATCCTGAGGTCCGTTCCCCCCTGGAACAAGGAGTAGTGGAAATGCGCATAACTGGCACCGGCGGCGGTCGCGGCCGCAAAGTGGCGGTCCTGACCACGTCGGTCCTGGCAGCCTCGGCGCTGCTGCTCACGGGATGCAGCAGCAGTGACGACGGCGACTCGGACGCGTCCGGCTCCGACAGCGGCCTCACCCTCACGGTCGCTGACTTCGGACAGTTCGGCTACAAGGAGGCCGACCTGTTCGCCAAGTACCACCAGCTCCACCCGAACATCACGGTGAAGGAAGAAGTCACTGCGAACGAGCAGGACTACTACCCGAAGCTCCTTCAGCAGCTGAACACGGGCAGCGGTCTGGGGGACGTCACCGGCATCGAGGTCGGCCGCATCAAGGAGGTCGTCGACACCCAGGCCGACAAGTTCGTCGACCTGAGCAAGTCGATCAACGTGAGCGACTGGGTGTCCTGGAAGGAGAAGCAGGCCACCACGAAGGACGGAGCGGTCATCGGCGCCGGCACCGACATCGGCCCGATGTCGCTGTGCTACCGCAAGGACCTCTTCCAGCAGGCGGGCCTGCCGACCGACCGCGCGGAGGTCGCCAAGGCGGTTGCCGGCGGCTGGGAGGACTACCTCAAGCTCGGTGAGAAGTACAAGGCGAAGGCCCCGGCCGGGACCTTCTTCATGGACTCCGCGAGCGCCATGTACAACGCGGTCGTCAGCTCGGACGCCAAGCAGTACTACGACGCCGACGGCAACCCGGTCTACAAGGACAGCCCGGCCGTGAAGCAGGGCTGGGACCTGGCCGCCGAGGCCGCCCAGAAGAAGCTGACCCAGGGTCTGCCGCAGTTCACCGACGCCTGGACGGCGGCGCTGCGCAAGGGTTCTGTGGCCACCGTGGCGTGCCCCGCGTGGATGGCCAACCAGATCTCCAACAACTCCGGTGACGCCTACAAGGGCAAGTGGGACATCTCCCGCGCGCCCGGTACCACCGCGGCCAACTGGGGCGGTTCCTTCCTGGCGGTCCCCAAGGGCGGCAAGCACGTCAAGGAGGCCACCGACCTGGTCAAGTGGCTGACGGCCCCCGAGCAGCAGGCAGCCGTCTTCAAGGCCGCCGGCATCTTCCCGTCGAACCAGGGCGCCTACGAGCTCCCCGATGTGAAGAACGCGACGCTCCCGTACTTCAATGACGCGCCGATCGGTCAGATCTACGCCGAGGAGGCCAAGACCATCCCCGAGGCCGTGCTCGGCCCGAAGGACGGCGTGATCAAGGACACGATCTCCACGCAGATCAACAACATGGAGCAGCGGGGCACCAAGCCCGACGACGCATGGAAGGCCGCGACCGACACGATCGACAAGGCCATCGGCTGACGCACTCCGGCGCGGGCGGCTCTGGCAGCCGCCCGCACCGGGTCCGGGTGCCCGGGCCGCACGGCAGGCCAGGGCCTGCCGCGGCGGCGGGGCACCCGGACCCGTGAGCGCGAGGGCGTCGCGGCGCCCGCCGTGCGGCTCCGGTGCCGTGCCGGCCGTGCCGCGCCCGGTACCGTACCGACCCGCTTCGGGGGATGAGGGGACCGGCGCCCGGCCCAAGGACGCGACTTCGGTTCCGAACGTATCCGGCCGAACCCCAGAGAAGGACCTCCTCCGTGGCAACAACGACCACCACCCCGGACGCCGTCAGCCCGCCGCCCGGCGGCTCCGGTGCCCCGTCGGGCAGCAGGCAGGCGTGGCGCAGCCGGCTGTGGCGCTTCGACGACCTGGCTTCCCCCTACGCGTACATCGCGCCCTTCTTCCTCATCTTCGGCGCCTTCGGGCTCTACCCGCTCCTCTATACCGGGTGGATCGCCCTGCACCGGGTGGAGATGACGAGCCTGGACCAGTCCCAGTGGGTGGGCTTCGACAACTTCGCCAAGATCCTCCAGGACTCCGAGTTCTGGACGGCCGTAGGCAACACCTTCGTGATCGGTGTCATCTCGACCGTTCCGCAGTTGCTGGTGGCGCTGGGCCTCGCCCACCTCCTCAACTACAAGCTGCGCGCCAGCACCGTGTGGCGGACCGTCATCCTCACCCCGTACGCGACCTCGGTCGCGACGGCGGCCCTGGTGTTCGCCCTGGTCTTCCGGGCCGACGGCGGACTGCTCAACTGGGTGCTGCACTTCGTCGGCTTCCACAACATCGACTGGGGCAACGGGGAGTGGACGTCCAAGATCGCCATCTCGGTGATCGTGATCTGGCGCTGGACCGGCTACAACACGCTGATCTACCTCGCGGCCATGCAGGCGGTGCCCGCCGACCTGTTCGAGGCGGCGGCGATCGACGGCGCGTCGCGGTGGCAGCAGTTCCGCAAGGTGACCATCCCCTCGCTGCGGCCGACGATCCTCTTCACGATCGTCATCTCCACCATCGGCTCGATGCAGCTCTTCGGTGAGCCGCTGCTGCTGCAAGGCGGAACCCTCGGATCCATCGGCGGCAGCGAGCACCAGTACGAGACCCTCAGCATCTATCTCTTCAATTACGGCTGGAAGCTGGGGCACTTGGGCCCGGCTGCCGCCGTCGCCTGGGCGATGCTCGTCCTGCTGCTGCTCATAGCCCTGATCAACTGGATCGTCGGCCGGCTCGTGCACAAGAGCGCGGCCTGACGGGAGCGAATTCGATGACCACGACCAGCCCCACCAGCACCGCACCGAATCTCGCTCCGGCAGAGCCGCCCCAGGTCCAGGGCAAGCGCCGCAACCGCCTCAAGCTCGGCGCCGGCCAGCAACTCAAGGCCGGCCCGCTGACCTACACCGCTCTCGTCATCGTCGGCCTGGGCTCGATCTTCCCCCTGTACTGGACCCTGGTCGCCGCCTCGCACGATCAGCAGCGCGTTCTCGACACCCCGCCGCCGTTCCTGCCGGGCGGCCGTCTGTGGAACAACCTCCAGGCGGCCTGGGAACAGGCGAACCTGGGCAAGGCGATCGTCAACAGCATCATCGTGTCCGGCTGCATCACGCTCGCCACGCTGTTCTTCTGCACCCTCGCCGGTTACGCCTTCGCCAAGATGCGCTTCCGCGGGCGTGGTTTCCTGATGACAGGGGTCATCGCCACCCTGACCATCCCGCCGCAGCTCAGCGTCGTCCCGCTGTTCATGATGATGTCGGACATCGGCTGGGGCGGAAAGCTCGAGTCGGTGATCTTCCCGACGCTCGTCGGCGCCTTCGGTGTCTTCTTCATGCGCCAGTACCTCATCGAGGCCCTGCCCTACGAGCTGATCGAAGCCGCCAAGGTGGACGGTGCGAACAACCTGAGGATCGTCCGGAGCGTGGTCCTCCCCGTGGCGCGCCCCGCGATGATGGTGCTGGGCATGCTCACCTTCGTCCAGGCGTGGAACGACTTCTTCTGGCCCTTCCTCGCGCTGAACCAGCAGAACCCCACCATCCAGGTCGCCCTCGGCCAGCTCAGCGCCTCCTACACCCCCGACCAGAGCATCGTCATGGCCGGTGCCCTGATCAGCACCCTGCCGCTGCTCCTGGTGTTCGTGATCTTCGGCAAGCAGATCGTCGGAGGCATCATGGCGGGCGCCGTGAAGGGCTGACACCACCGCACACCGGGCCGGAGCCCGCGGCAGCCCCTGTGCTCGCCCCGTCCGCCGTTCCGTGCGGCCCGCCCCTCGGGCGGGCCGCACCAGGCGGGCGCTCACGCCCGCTTCCCTTCTGCACTTCCCTCGAGCCGGACCCCGCTGTCCGGCCGTTCACCCGATACTTTGGGAGCGTTCTCACGATGACCGCCGTACGACCCGAGGCGAGCCCCCGGCAGGCCTCGGCCTCCTCCTTCCCGCAGGGCTTCATCTGGGGAGCCGCCACCGCCGCCTACCAGGTCGAGGGCGCCGCGGCCGAGGACGGCCGGACCCCCTCCATCTGGGACACCTTCAGCCACACCAGCGGCAAGGTCCGCAACGGCGACACGGGGGACATCGCCGCCGACCACTACCACCGCTACCGCGACGACGTCGCGCTCATGAAGGACCTCGGCCTCCAGGCGTACCGGTTCTCCGTCTCCTGGTCGCGCGTGCAGCCCACCGGCCGCGGGCCCGCCGTCGAGCGGGGTCTGGACTTCTACCGCCGGCTCACCGACGAGCTGCTGGAGGCGGGCATCACCCCCGTCGCCACCCTTTACCACTGGGACCTGCCGCAGGAGCTGGAGGACGCGGGCGGCTGGCCGCACCGCGACACCGCCCACCGCTTCGCCGAGTACGCGGACATCATGGCCAAGGCCCTCGGTGACCGGGTCGGCGTCTGGACCACCCTCAACGAGCCGTGGTGCTCGGCGTTCCTCGGCTACGGCTCCGGTGTGCACGCGCCGGGCCGCACCGACCCGGCCGCCACCCTGCGCGCCGCCCACCACCTCAACCTGGGCCACGGCCTCGCGATCGGGGCACTGCGCGCCGCGCTGCCGACGTCCGCGCAGACCTCCATCACGCTCAACCTGCACCAGGTGCGCCCGCTCACCGACAGCGCCGGCGACATCGATGCCGCACGCCGCATCGACGCCGTCGGGAACCGGATCTTCACCGCCCCGATCCTCGACGGCGTCTACCCCGAGGACCTGCGCCAGGACACCCGGCACCTCGTCGACTGGGACCGCCTGGTGCACGACGGCGACCTGGTGGAGATCTCGCGTCCGATCGACGTACTCGGCGTCAACTACTACTCCCCGACGGTGGTCTCGCTGCCCGTCGACGGCGCCGGCACCACCAAGAACGACGGCCACGGCGCCAGCGACCACTCGCCGTGGAGCGGCTCGGAGCACATCGCCTTCCACCTCGCCAACGACAATCTCACGGCGATGAACTGGGCCATCGACCCCAGCGGACTGCACACGCTGCTCACCGACCTGGCGGCGTCGCACCCGGAACTGCCGCTGATGGTCACGGAGAACGGTGCCGCGTTCGACGACTACGTCTCGCCCGAAGGCGTGGTCAACGACCCGCAGCGGATCGCCTACCTCCACGCCCACCTGGACGCGGTGCGTCAGGCCGTCGCCGACGGCGCGGACGTGCGCGGCTACTTCCTGTGGTCCCTCCTGGACAATTTCGAGTGGTCCTACGGCTACTCGAAGCGTTTCGGCACGGTCTACGTCGACTACGCGACCCAGCGCCGCATCCCGAAGGCGAGTGCCCACTGGTACTCGGACGTGATCCGGAAGAACGCACTGCCCGCCGGTGACGAGCAGGGCAACAGCTGACCTCCGGGTCGAAAGGGTGCCGCCGCCCGTGCGGCGGCACCCTCGGCGCGGCCGCCGGGGACCGTCGGCCGGGCGCCGGTGAGGGGCCCGGACAGCCTGCGCCGATGAGACGCATCCTGGTCGCCGGCATCAGCGGGGCGGGCAAGACCACCATGGCCCGTGCGCTCGCCGCGCGCCTGGACCTCGCCTTCCACGAGATGGACTCCCTGAAGTTCACCGGGCCCGGATGGGCCACCGACCCGGCGTTCCCCGCGCGAGTGGCGGAGATCGCCGCCGGTCCGCGGTGGGTCTTCGACTCCTTCGGTTACCCGGAGGTCCGGGACCTGGTGTGGACGCACGCCGACACCGTCGTCTGGCTCGACTACCCGAAGACGGTCGTCATGCCCCGGATCCTGCGCAGATCGCTGCGGAGGACCGTGCTGCGCGAGCGGATCTTCGGCGGGAACGTGGAGACGGTGTCCTCCTGGTTCCGTGCCGACCACCCGGTGTGGTGGGCCTGGTCCCAGCACGCGGCCCGTCGTGCCGAGATCGAACGGCGCTCCCTCGACCGGCGCTTCGCGCCCCTGCGCGTCGTACGCCTGCACAGCCCCCGGGCGGCACGGGACTGGCTGCGCGCCACGGGGTGAACAGGCCCTGCAGCGGGCTCGGATGCGGCGGTGGCTCCGCGCCGCTTCGCGCGGGTGGGCCGGCGGTGAGGGAGCCGGCGCCGCGCACATGCCTTCCGTTCGCCCTGCGTCCGCCGCGGAGTCACCCCGGCCGGGGAACCTGTTGTCCACGCCGGAATCGGCTGTGCGCCGGCTCGGAACGCCGGTGCCCGGGGCGGGAAGGGACCGGCCCGGGGTGCTCTGTTGCCGTTCTGTCACAACCAAGGGTGCCGTTCCGGTCTCTATAGAGGTGTCGCCGCACGGAACGCGGCGACACCCGGTTTCCGGCCGTCAACAGTGAGTGAGCGAGAATGAGCGCGTCACGTCCTTCGCACGAGCAACCGTCCCGGCTGCCCCGCAGGGTGTTCATGGGACTGGGTGCCGGGGGCCTGCTGTCGGCCGGTGGCTACGCGCTGTACCGCGGCGTGGGCGGAGAGGCCTTCGCACGTGGCAACCCTTCCTCGCCGCCGTCGGCTTCGGCGCCCTCCGCCCCGGTGTCCTCGGCACCGCCGCGCCCCCAGCCCCCGAGTGTCACCAACCCCCGGCTGATAGGGGACGGTTCGACGGCCTACACCGGCATACAGCCGCGGCAGCCCGCCGTACGCAGGCTGGAGAAGGGGGAGCGGCCGCCGCAGTTCGTCGTGATCTCCTGGGACGGGGCCGGCGAACTGGACAACGGCCTCTTCGCCCGGTTCCGGAAGATCGCCGAGGAAGCGGGCGCGGCCATGACCTTCTTCCTCTCCGGGCTGTATCTGCTGCCCGAGTCCAAGAAGCACCTGTACGACCCGCCCCGCAACCCGGTGGGAGCCTCCGACATCGGGTACCTGACGGACGCCCATATACGTCTGACGCTGGAGCAGTTGAGGGCCGGGTGGCTCGAAGGCCACGAGATAGGCACCCACTTCAACGGCCACTTCTGCGGCGGCTACGGTTCGGTGAAGCGGTGGTCGTCCGCGGACTGGCGCAGCGAGATCGAGCAGGCCACGCGTTTCGTGCGGGAGTGGCGGACGAACACCGGCTTCGACGACATGGAGCCGCTGCCCTTCGACTACACCAAGGAACTCGTCGGCGGCCGCACACCCTGCCTGATGGGCCAGTTCAACCTGCTGTCCACCGCGGCCTCCCTCGGCTGGCGGTACGACGCCAGCTCGCCGGGCGGGCTCCAGGTCTGGCCGCGCTGCAAGCTCGGCATATGGGACTTCCCGCTGCAGTCCGTGCCGTTCCCCGGGCACAGCTTCGAAGTGCTGTCCATGGACTACAACATGCTCGCCAACCAGTCCGGGACCACCAACGGGGACCCGGCACGCCGCCCCGCGTGGCGCGACCAGGCCCGCGGCGCCTACCTGGCCGGCTTCGAGCGCGCGTACAGCACCAACCGCGCCCCGTTCTTCATCGGCAACCACTTCGAGCAGTGGAACGGCGGGATCTACATGGACGCCGTCGAGCAGGTGATCCACGAGATGGCCGAGAAGGACGACGTCCGCATGGTGTCGTTCCGCCAGTTCTGTGACTGGCTGGAGGCACAGCACCCCACGGTGGTCCGCAATCTGCAGGGCCTTAACCTGGGGGAACGGCCCGTCGGCGGCTGGAACAGCGTCGTCACCGTCTGACGGCGGTGCCGTCGCGCGCGCGAGGGGGAGCGAGACAGGAATGGCGGGTTCGGTGTGAGCAGCGCAGCGGAGGAGGCGGAGGAGTTCTTCGAGTCCTTCTATCCGCGCCTGGCGGGCTGGTGCCGCAAGCTCGTGGAGAGCGACTCCATCGCGCACGAGATCGCGTCCGAGTCGTTCACGAGACTGTGGTCACGGTGGACGACGGTCCGGGAACCCGCCCCCTACCTCTTCTCCATAGCGGCGAACCTCGTGAAGGACCACTGGCGCCGGCAGGAGCGGGAGAAGGTCACCGTACGGCAGCTCGAGGTCGTCACGGTGGAGCACGCCCCGGCCGCTGACCACGGCACCGACATCCGCGCCCTGGTGGAGGCTCTGCCCGGACGGCTGCGCGTCCCGGTCCTGCTGCACTACTACGCCGACCTGTCGGTGAACGACATCGCGGCGGCCCTGCACCGCCGCCCCGGCACGATCAAGAGCGATCTTTACGCAGCCCGGCAGCACCTGCGGGCCTCTCTCAGGGGGCTTCATGAAACGACCGTCTGACCTGGGCGACCCGGGCGACCTCCCCGAGGCCGGCGCGGGGCGCGGACAGGACGTGCCGAGCGAGATCGCCGAGGTGTTCCGGCAACCCGTCGTCCTCCTGGCCCCGCCTCCCGGGGCCTTCGCCACCGTCCAGCGCCGGGCCCGGTCCGTGCGACGGCGGCGGGTGTTCGCGCTCGGCACCGCACTGACCGGCTGCCTGGCGGCGGCGGTGTTCCTGGTGCCGTTGCCGGGCGGCAGCGGCGGCACGGGCGTGCGGCCCGCCGCGCCGTCGGTGAGCGGACTGCCCTCCGCGGGCAGCGACACCGCCGCACCCGTGCCGTCCAAGACGTCGCCGTCGCCCGTGGTAGGGCCCACCAGCTCATCGCCTTCCACGCCCGTGGCCCAGGTCTCCGCCTGCCGGTCCGCGCAGCTCAAGATCACCCTGGGTGACTCCCGGGGCGCCGCGGGCTCGGTGGAGCGCGTGCTGGTCTTCGTCAACTCCGGACCGCGTTCCTGCACCCTGTACGGCTTCCCCGGGGTCTCCCTCGTCGGCGGCGCCAGGGGCCCGCAGGTCGGCAATCCCGCCGAGCGCACCGGTACCGCCGGCAAGGCCGTCCTGCTGCCGCAGGGCGGATCCGCCGAGGCCGGGCTGCTCATGGCCCGGGTCGAGAAGTACGACCAGAAGACGTGCGTGCCGCAGAAGGCGCGGGGTCTGCGGGTCTATCCGCCCGACGAGCGCGACGCGATCTTCCTTTCGGACGACACACTGGCGGGCTGCGCCGCGACCGGCGTCAGCACGCTGTCCGTCACCGCCGTGCACGGTCCCGCAGGCTATTGACACCGGGCCGCCGCGGCGGCCCCGTCCGCTCCCGCCGTGGACCCCGGCACGCGGGCGCCGGCCAGGACTTCCCCGCCTGGCCGGCGTCTCGCGGTGGGGTGCGGCCGCCCTCGGTCGCGGGCGGTCTGCGCGACCCGGGCCGCCGGGGCGAGGAAGTCGCCTTCCGCCGGAGAGGCGTACGAGCAGGCCGCCCGCGCGCTCATCGCCGCCGTCCGTGAGATCTCCGGCGCGGTCGGCGACGCCGTCACGCGCAGCAACCCGCGGCGCGTCACCGAGGCGGAGGTGCCGGAGATCCTGGAGTCCGTGTGCTGAGGCCCGGCGCGGGGCATGACCGGGGGTGCGGTGCCGGTCGGGAGGGCATGATCGGGGGTGCTGTGCTGTGCTGTGCTGGTCGGGAGGGCGGGTACGTGCCCTGTCGCGCCGCCCCCGGACACCCATTCGCAGAGATAGGCAGGAACATGCAGTACACGAAACTCGGCTCCACCGGTCTGGACGTCTCGCGCATATGCCTCGGCTGCATGAGCTACGGCGTGCCGGAGCGCGGAGGCCACTCCTGGACGCTCGACGAGGACGCCGCGCGCCCGCTGATCCGTGCCGCTCTCGAAGCGGGCGTCACCTTCTTCGACACCGCCAACGTCTACTCCGACGGCACGAGCGAGGAGATCGTGGGGCGGGTGCTCGCCGAGCACGCCAACCGCGACGAGATCGTTCTGGCCACCAAGGTGCACGGCCGCATGCGCCCCGGGCCCAACGGCGCGGGACTGTCGCGCAAGGCGATCCACACCGAGATCGACGCGAGCCTGCGCCGCCTCGGCACCGACCACGTGGACCTCTACATCACCCACCGCTGGGACTACGACACGCCCATCGAGGAAACGATGGAGGCGCTCCACGACGTGGTCAAGGCCGGCAAGGCCCGCTACATCGGGGCGTCCTCGATGTACGCCTGGCAGTTCGCCAAGGCCCAGCACACCGCGGAGCGGGGCGGCTGGACGAAGTACGTCAGCATGCAGAACCACTACAACCTCCTCTACCGCGAGGAGGAGCGCGAGATGCTGCCGCTCTGCGCCGACCAAGGCGTCGGGGTCACGCCCTGGAGCCCGCTGGCCCGCGGCCGGCTCACCCGTGACTGGGACGCCGGCAGCGCCCGTCAGGAGACCGACGAGTTCGGGCGGGACCTCTACGGCGAGCAGGACAGCGTCATCGTCGACGCGGTGTCGGCCATCGCCGCCCGGCGCCGGGTGCCGCGGGCCCAGGTGGCCCTGGCCTGGCTGCTGCGGCAGCCGGGCGTGACCGCCCCCATCGTCGGCGTCGGCAAGGAGCAGCACCTGCTCGACGCCGTCGCCTCGCTCGACCTGCACCTGGACGAGGCGGAGCTCAAGGCGCTGGAGGAGCCGTACCGGCCGCACTCCGTCGTCGGCTTCCGCTGACGGACCGTCATCGTCACCGCACCGCTCACAGGCGGACCACGACCAGTGCGGTGTCGTCGGTGATCCCGCCGGGCGGCAGCAGCTCGCCGAGCACCGCGTCGGCGAGCCGCTCCGGCCCGGCACCGCGGTGCCGGGCCAGGGCGTCGGTGAGCCGGGTGAGACCGGCGTCGATGTCCTCGCCGCGCCGCTCGACCAGGCCGTCGGTGTACAGCACGAGCGTGTCGTCCTCGTTGAACGGGACCACGGTCTGCGGCCTGGTCACATGCGCCGGGCGGGCTCCCAGCGGCGGATCGGTGGCCTGGTCGAGGAAGTTCGCGGTGCCGTCTGCGTGGAGGAGGACCGGCGGCAAATGCCCGGCACTGCTGTAGGTGACGGTCCGCTCGTCCCAGTCCACGAAGGTGCTCACCGCCGTCGTCGACTCGGCTCCGGGCACCGAGCGCGCGTAAAGCCCCAGCACCTCCAGGGCGCCGGCCGGGCCCTCCGCGACCCGGGAGGCCGCGCTCAGCGCACTGCGCAACTGCCCCATCACGCACGCCGCGGACAGGCCGTGCCCCACGACGTCGCCGACCGAGACCGCGATCCGGTCGCCCTCGCCGGGCAGGACCACCAGGTCGTACCAGTCGCCGCACACGTTCAGCGCGCCCGTGGCCGGCCGGTAGCGCACCGCCACGCGGTGCTGCCGCAGCGGCTGCGGGGCGGGCAGCATCGCGGCCTGGAGGGCGAGTGCCACCTCCCGCTCGCGGGCGTGGGCGCGCCGCAGCCGCTCGTTGAGCTCCTGGAGCTCGCGGGCCCTGCCGTACAGCTCGGCCTCCAGCACCCGGGCGCGGCCCTGGTCGGGGCCGCCCCGGGCACGGAGGAGCTCGGTGACCTCCTCCACCCGGTGCACCACCAGCGCCACGTGCCCGTCGTCCCCGAACACCGGTGTGTTGACCGGGCTCCAGTACCGCTCCTCCCACTGCCCCGGGTGCTCGGGGTCCTCGACGTCGTACCGCTGCAGCGCCATGGCGTCCCGCTCGCCCGTCGACGCCACGCGCCGCAGCGACGCTCCGAGGTCGCGCATGCCGGACGCCTCGCGGTGGACGGGGTTGTCGGGGAACACGTCGAAGAGGAAGTGCCCGATCACCTCCGCGGCCGGCCGGCCCGAGAGGGAGAGGTACTCCTCGTTGGCGTCGACGAACAGCAGCTGCGGTGTCAGGAGCGCCACCGCGCTGGGCAGTCCCCGGAAGACCGCCGCGTAGTCGATTCCCGGTTGTGTCACGTCCAGACCGCCTCGGTGCCGACGTCGTCCTGAGCCTGGCGATCATACGAACGGGACCCACGCATGACGGTGATCGGCGGGGGCGCGCCGGGCGAGTCCACACGGGCGGGCCTGACGCGGCTCGCGGCGTCCGGCCTCCGGAACCCCTCCGCTGCGCACAGTTTCCCACGCCGGCCCCGCTCGCCCCGTGACCGGGTGGCGCGCCCCGGACGCGGGCGCGCCGCCCGCCTCCGTACCTCTCGGAGGCGCCGCCTCCGGCCCGACAGGCGCCGTTGGCCTGGTGTTTCACCGCTTCTCGTGCTCGGCGGCGCTCGCGCGGCGCGAAGCGAGAATTCCGTTTTCCGCCCCGTCTGCGGCAATCCCTCGTTCACCGGGACGTCGCCACGGGACGGCTTGCTGGAACGAAGTTATATAGACAACTTTGCTCACCCGGGTCCCGCCGTGGCGGTCCCCGGGCGGAGAGGACCCATCACCGTGCCACCTCTCACTCGTGACGCCGCGTCCGGGAGCACCATCGCGCTCAGCTCCCCGACGTCCCCGCAGCGGGGCGACAAGCTGACCTTCACCTGGACGACGGACGCCCCCGACTCGAAGAACTGGATCGGCGTCTACGACGGCAACCGCAAGCCCGCCAGCGGCAGCGGCTCCCTGGTGTGGACGTACGCCCCCGGTGCCTCCGGCAAGGTGACGCTCGACACCTCGGGCCTCAGCGGCGGCCCGTACACCGTCTACCTCCTGGCGAAGGACGGCTACGGCATCCTCGCGCAGACCGCGCCGTTCAGCTTCGCCGGTGCCCCCACCGGCGACTCGATCACGCTCAAGACCGCCAGCCCCTACGAGGGCGACCAGGTCGTCTTCCACTGGACCACCGACACGCCGTACAGCACGAACTGGATCGGTGTCTACGACGGCGACCGGCAGCCCGGCACCGGGTCGTCGCTGGCCTGGGAGTACACGCCCGCCGCCTCCGGCGACATCACCATCGACACCTCCGGTCTGACCGGCGGGCCCTACACCGGCTACCTGCTGGCCAAGGACGGCTACGGCATCCTCGCCAAGACGTCCCCGTTCAGCTTCGTGCCCCGGCCCGTCATCCCGCGCCCGCACGCGGTGGTGGACGCGCTCACGACCGCCCCCCAGCTGACCGGCACCGAGTTCTCCGTGCCGCTGGCGGGCCTGTGGGCGCGCCCCGAGGGCAACCCGGCCGGCAGCGCGACGTTCCGGCGCACCGGGGGCGACTCCTGGCTGTCGGTGGCCGCGGACGGCACCGTCACCGGCAAGGCGCCGGCCACCACGCCGAAGAATCCTGGGCGCGTGGCCGTCTCCGTCACCGACAGCGCGGCGGGCAGCGACACGATCACCGTCCAGGTGCCGGTCCGCGACAACCGCGACCGCATCCCGCTCAAGGTCGCCTCGCTGAACCTCTGGGACGCCGGCACCCACATCGACGGCTTCGCGGAGAAGCTGCTGAGCCTGGTGCTCACCCAGGGCCTCGACGTCGTCGTCCTCCAGGAGTCCGGCGGCACCGCGGCCGGCGACCTGGCCCGGGCGCTCGGCTGGAACGTCCACCAGGCCGGCGGGCTCGGCATCGTCAGCCGCTACGCGCTCACCGACGTCGTCGCCCCCACCGCGGACCTGCCGGCCGCGGCCGCCACGCTGCAGCCGTCGGGCGGCCCCGCGGTGCGGCTGTGGGCCGCCCAGCTGGACGAGGCGGCCTACGGGCCGTACGCGCTCCTCGCGGGCAGCAGCGCCGCCCAGGTCGAGGCGGCGGAGGAGCAGACGCTCCGCTACCGGCAGGCCGTGGCGCTGGTCGCCGCGATGCGGGCGGACATCGCCTCCCGCGGCCCGGTCGTCCTGGCCGCCGGCCTGGCCTCGCCCTCGCACCTGGACTGGACGGCCAAGACGGCCGACCAGCACGGGGGAGTGGGCCGCCTGCGCTGGCCCGTCACCGGAACCCTGGAGCAGGCCGGCCTCACCGACGCCTTCCGCGCCGTGCACACCGACCCGGCCGCGGTGCCCGGCACCACCTGGTCGCCCGTCAGGCCGCAGCGTGACAGCGGCAGCGGTGCCGAGCCGCAGGACCGCGTCGACCAGATCCAGTACGCGGGACCGCTGCGCGTCGTCGAGGCGCACAGCCTCGTCACCGGCTGGCCCGCGCCCGTGCCCAGCACGGCGGCCAACGGCTGGCCCTCCGACCACGCCGCCGCCGTCGTCACCTTCTCCCTGTCCGCCCGCGGCTGACCCGAACGACCCGAAGGACCACCTCATGACCCAGTTCAGCCGCCGCGCCTTCATCGGCACCGCCGCCGCCGGGGCTGCCGCCGCAGCCGTCGGGCTGCCCGGCACGGCCGAGGCCGCGAGCCACGACGACCGGGACGGCAGCATCGCCGACGTCAAGCACGTCGTCATCCTGATGCAGGAGAACCGCAGCTTCGACCACTACTTCGGCACCCTCAACGGCGTGCGGGGCTTCGGCGACCGTCAGTCCGTCGTGCTGCCGAACGGCGACTCCGTCTTCCGCCAGCCCGACCGCAGCCGCTCCGAGGGCTACCTGCTGCCCTTCCGGATGGACACCACCAAGTACAACGCCCAGAACGCGGGCGGCCTCCCGCACGACTGGGACACCGGCCACTCCGCGGTCAACAACGGCTCCATGGACAAGTGGGTCTCCGCCAAGGGCGAGCGCACCATGGGCTACTTCAACCGCGAGGACATCCCCTACCAGTACGCCCTCGCCGACGCCTTCACCCTCTGCGACGGCTACTTCTGCTCCCTGAACGGCCCCACCGACCCCAACCGCCTCTACCTGTGGACCGGCACCGCCGGCCCCGGCGTCGACGGCACCACGGGCCCGTGGACCGACAACACCCCGGTCACCGACAACCCGGTGGCCGACTGGACGACGTACGCGGAGCGGCTGGAAGAGGCCGGCGTCAGCTGGCGCGTCTACCACAACCCGGACGGCTCGGACGACCGCTACGGCGACTACGACGACAACGCGCTGTCGTACTTCAAGCAGTTCCACGCGTTCCCCAAGGACGACCCGCGCTACATCAACGCCATGACCAAGTTCGACCCCACGGCGTTCGACAAGCACTGCAAGGACGGCACCCTGCCCACCGTCTCCTGGCTGGTGGCGCCCTACCTGTTCAGTGAGCACCCGTCGGCCGGCCCCGACTACGGAGCGCACTGGGTCAACACAGCGCTCCAGTCGCTGTTCTCCAACCCCGAGGTCTGGAAGCACACCGTCTTCCTGGTCATGTACGACGAGAACGACGGCTACTTCGACCACGTGATCCCGCCGATGCCCGAGCCGGGCACCAAGGACGAGTTCGCGAACGGCAAGCCGATCGGCCTGGGCAGCCGGGTGCCGCTGTGGGTCGTGTCGCCGTGGTCGCGCGGCGGCTGGGTCAACTCCCAGGTCTTCGACCACACGTCGGTGGTGCGCTTCCTGGAGCGCGTGACCGGTGTGCGGGAGCCCAACATCTCCGAGTGGCGGCGCACTGTCTGCGGCGACCTCACCAGCGCCTTCGACTTCACCAAGCCCGACTACAGCATCCCGGCCCTGCCGGACACGGTCGCGCTGATGGCGAAGGCGGACGCCGGCAACTCCTTGCCCGGCGTCAAGATCCCCACCGCGCAGTCGATGCCGGCGCAGGAGGAGGGCGAGCGGCCGCACCGCCCGCTGCCGTACCTGCCGTGGGCCGACGTGACGGTCGACCGGGCCACCGGCAAGGTCACCTGCACGCTGACCAACGACGGAACCGTGGGCTACCACTTCACCGTGCTGCCCAACATCGCCCTGCCCCGCGTCGGCACCCCGTTCACGGTGCAGCCGCACTCGTCGCGCACGTACGTGTGGGACGCGGCGGCCACCGACGGCCGCTACGACTTCTCCGTGCACGGCGCCGACGGCTTCGTCCGCCGCTTCGCGGGGACGGTCGTGCGCGACGGCCAGGACGACGTGGCCGCGCCGCTCGTCGGGGCGACGCTGCGCCGCGCCGACGACCCCGGCCACGCCACGGTCGAGCTGGAGCTGAGCAACGAAGGCGGCTCCGACGTGGCGTTCACCCTCACGCCGAACGACTTCGACGGTGAGGAGGAGATCGTCTGGGTCCGCGCCGGGCACCAGGACACCGTGAAGTGGCGCACCGACGACGGCCGGTACGACGTGACCGTCACGGCCGGCACCGGCACCCGCTTCGTCCAGCGGTACGCGGGCACCGTCCACGCCGTGTGACGGACGTTCCGAGGGGTCCGGGCCGGGGCAGTCGCCCCGGCCCGGCCCCGCGATGTGCCCCACCTGCGCCTGAACCGCCGGGCCCGGCCGGATAGGGTCTGTCCGTGGCCGGCCGGACCGCCGGCCCGGTGGACACGAGAGCGGCCGGGAGACACGTTGCGTGAGGACCACGGCAGCGGCGACAGCGACCTGCGGTACCGCAGGGTCGCCGCCGAACTCCGCGCGGCGATCATCGCCGGCGAGTACGCCTCCGGTGCCAAGCTGCCCCCGGAGGCCACGCTGGCCGAACGCTACGGGGTCTCCCGCGGCACGGTGCGGCACGCCCTGGCGGTGCTGCGGTCGGACGGCCTGGTCACCTCGCGGCGCGGCACCCCGCGCACGGTGCTCGGCGGCCCGCGCTCGCAGAGCTTCTCCGAACTGCTGAGTTTCACCAACTGGGCCCGCTCCCTCGGCGAGACGCCGGGCGGGCGCGTCGACCGCGTCGTGCGGCGGCCGGCCGAACCGGCGGAGGCCGCGCAACTGGGCCTGGAGGCAGGGACGGAGGTCTACCTGGTCCTGCGGGTGCGGACCCTGTCCGGCGAACCGGTCATGGTCGAGCGGTCCCTCTACTCCGCGCGGGTGGGCGCGTTGGTGGCCGAACTGGCGCCCGACGTCGTGTCGCACACCGAGGCTTTGGTGGGGCACGGGGTGCTCTTCACGGACGCCGACCACACCATCGACATCGCGTGGGCCGACGAGGACGACGTCCGGCTCCTGGAGTGCCCGCCGGGCCAGGTCCTGCTGCGCGAGCGGCGCCGTACGACCGATCCCGCGGGGGCGCCGGTGGAGTGGTCCGAGGACCGCTACCTGCCCGGCACCATCGCTTTCACGGTGCACAACTCGGTGGCCGCCTCCTCCTTGGGCCGCCAGCACAGCCCGCGCACGGATCGGGCCTGAAGGCCCGGAGGTCCCGAAGAGCGCACCTCGGTACCGAGCCCGCCCTGCCCCGCCCCGCCCCGGCATCGAGCGGAGCCGCGCCTGCGCCGCGGGCCATGCCCGTGGGCTCGCCGTCCGGCGGCCGGGCAGGTCCACAGGGTGCGGACCAGGTGCAGGCGTAATCCCCGAACCACCCACACGCCGTCGCCTCACAGCGCGGTGATGCCTGAGGCGAATCCTGCGTGGCGGTGGCGGTTCCGTGCCCAAGGGGGTCAATCAGCGGCCGGGAGACGGCGAGGGCCGCCGGACGCACCCGCAATGATTCAACATATCCGAATCCGATCACCCTTTTGAGCTGAATGATACGAAATCGTTGAATGGAGCCGGTCCGCACGCTCGGCATGCGGGACAGTGCGGTGAACACACCAAGCAAGGGCGTGGACCTCCGCGACGTGTGACCGTGCCGGCTCGCAGGCGTGCCGTGCGTCCATGTACGCCATGGACTCTCAGCCCGACGCCTCCGGGCGGTGCCCCCTTACCAACTCCTCGGACAGGAAGTCGTCATGACACCCTTCTCCCTCGACGTCCCCGACGCATTCGTGGACGTGGACGGTATCCGTTTCGCCTATCGCAGGTTCGGCGCGGCAACCGGAACTCCGCTCGTCTTCCTGAACCGGTTCCGCGGCACGATGGACGATTGGGACCCGCTGCTTGTTGACGCCCTCGCCGAGGAGCGGCCGGTGATCCTGTTCGACAACGCCGGCATCGGGCGATCCAGCGACAGGACCCAGGGCACAGTCACCGAGATGGCACAGGCTGCTGCAGCCTTCGTCACCGCCGTCGCCCAGGGGCCGGTGGACCTGATCGGGTTCTCGCTGGGCGGCTACGTCGCTCAGCGTCTGGCCCTGGGGTATCCCGAGATGGTGCGCCGCGTGGTTCTCGCGGGAACGGGGCCGGGCGCGGGAGAAGGCATTCTGCCTTCGAAGCCCCAGGTCGGGCCGCTGCGATCGGCGCCGCACATGGATCTGGCCGCGCTGCGTGTCCTGTTCTTCACCGGGTCCGCTGCGGGGATGCGCGCCGGCGACGGTCTCTGGGAACGGACGCACCGCCGGGCAGATCGGGAGCCTGAGGTGAGCCCGGACTCGTACGAGCAGCAGATCGAAGCCATCAAGCACTGGTCGACGAGCGGTGGCGATGCCGCCTACCCGGAGCTGGACCGGCTGTGCCACCCTGTCCTGGTTGCCAACGGCCACGACGATGTGATGGTCCCTACGATCAACTCGTTCATCAT
This sequence comes from Streptomyces sp. RLA123, assembly GCF_056270165.1. NCBI lineage: Bacteria > Bacillati > Actinomycetota > Actinomycetes > Kitasatosporales > Streptomycetaceae > Streptomyces > Streptomyces sp. RLA123. The sequence goes on from NZ_JBWDOR010000003.1 coordinate 7,208,503, forward strand.
GTCGCAACGTCTGCCCAACGCCGAGCTGGTCATCTACCCGGACTCCGGGCACGGATTCCTCTTCCAGTACGCTGAGATCTTCGCCGCACGCGTCAACGAGTTCCTCGACCGGGCAGATGAGGGAGCGGCGTCATGAATGGCCCCTTCGACATGACGGGGCAGACCGCGCTGGTCACCGGCTCGACAGCCGGCATGGGTCTGGAGATCGCCCGTGGGCTCGTGCAGTCGGGCGCACGAACGGTGATCTCCAGCAATGACGGTGCGGATCTTGAAGCCGCCCACGCGCGGCTGCGGTCGGAGGGCGTCGACGTCGGAGGCATCGTGTGCGACATCAGCGATGCCGCCAGCGCCCGCTCACTCGCCGAGCGTGCCTTCGAGCAGTTCGGCGCGATCCACAGTCTGATCGTGCATGCGGGCGGGTTCACCCCGACCGGCCCGCTTGCAGAAGCCGGCCGGCACGATGTCGAACGGGCCTTCTCCACCACGGTCTTCAACAACCTGGAACTCGTCCAGAATTTCCTGCCGCGAATGGCCGGCGCCGGAGGCGGGAGTATCGTCGTCACCTCCAGTATCGCCCCTGTGCAGGCCTCACTGATTCTGGGCGTTTACGGTGCGGCCAAGGCAGCCTTGAACTCGCTCGTGAGGAACATCGCCGCCGAGTGGGGCGACCGCGGCGTGCGAGCGAATCTGATGGCTCCGGCCACGGTGCGAACCCGCTTCTCCGAGATTCTGTGGTCCGACCCCCGTCGCGAAGCAGCCGTCAGTCGCAAGACCGCATTGGGCCGTATCGCCGAGCCTGACGAAGTCGTGGGCGCCGTATTGCTCTTCGCCTCCCCCGCCGGTTCTTACATCACAGGCCAGACTCTCCTGATCGACGGCGGGCGATCCGTTCTCTGAGCTGAGAGTTGCACGTTTCTGAACTCCACTCCCGGTAATCTCGAAATCGTCGGTTCTTCCGGCGCTCTGTCAAGCCGGCCAGTCGGACGAACACAACCGCTCCGTCACCTTGGCCGCAGCCCCATGCACCGCCGCGGCGAATTCCCTCTCGCGACGGGAGAAGCGGCGCAAGGGAGCGCTGAGGCTGAGTGACGCGACAACATCTCCCTGGGGTCCCCTGATCCCCGTGGCCACACACCCCACATCCGGCACAGCCTCACCGTGGTCGAATGCGACCCCAGCGCGACGAATCGTTTCCAGCTCGCGCAGTAGTTCATCGGGGTCGACGCGCGAGTTGCCGGTGGGGGTACGGAGTTCGCGTCCGCGCAGACGCCCTTCCGCCGTTTGTCGAGGAAGCGCAGCAAGCAGCGCGCGGCCCGAAGCGAAGCCGTGGGCCTCGTAGCGCGCGCCCACGCGCGGTCCCAGCACCGACAGTGGTGTATCCCCGACTACCTTGTGGATGAAGAGCACAGACTCACGCAGGAACACGCCGAGGCAGACTGTCTGGCTGAACCGCCGGACAAAGGCCTCCATAACAGGCCTTGCCGCGGGGGCGAGGGCCGTCGAGGAGCGTTGGACTTCGCCGAGTTCGAATACGCGCCATCCAAGCACGTAACGGCCTCGCCGCCGCACCTCCAGGAGTCCCGTCTCGGTGAGGCTCGTGAGCAAGAAGTGTGCCGTGGAGCGAGGGATGCCGAGTGAAGCGGCGGCCTCGCTGACTCCCCACTCCGGCGTCGCGGCACTGAAGAGGTCCAGCAACCGGCCTGCTTTCCCGATCGTCGACATCAGCACGCTCCTCGTCCGCTTTGAGTCTCCTTGCCGGACACTGCCTCCCGCCGAGCGCAACCATCACACCACCCGGACATCCATGCCCGGATTTCAGCATACGTCCGTCAGTTCGTTGTTCAAACCCACTAAAACAGGAGGCCTTGCCCGGAGTCTGTCGCTGTCGGGATCGGAACGTCATCGTTGCAGGTGGCAGCGGTAGAGCAGGCTCGGCTGCCGCCAGGCTCGCGTGATCGTTTCGCTGATGTGCAAGGTGGCCCGCAAGCTCCTGGCCGTCCGCGGATTCTGCTGCGCAGTGAAAGGGTCAGCGCGGGGAACTGCGCGGTCAGCCCCCGCGGACCCGTATCCGGAAGCGACGTCGTCGGGGTCTAGCCGCGCACCAGCGCGGTGAGCAGCGGGACGAAGTGCTCGAACGGCGGCGTGAAGGCCTCGGGGTCCTTCGCGGCCTCGTCCCAGCGGCGCACGGCGACCGCGTCGGCCGCGCCCGGAAGGGCGGCGAAAACGGCCGCCTGCTCCGGGCTCATCGGCCCGCCCTGGACCGCCAGCGTGTGCTTCGACGCTTCCGACAGCCGGTCGTAGTACTCCGGCTCCACCGCGCACAGGTAGCGCTTCGCCGCGACGTGCAGCCGCACCGGCTCGGTGACCTCGGGCCCGAACCAGCGGGCCAGCAGGTCCGCGCCGGTGTGGCTGTGCCGGTTGTCGGTGCCGTCCATCAGATCCTGCCCGGTGACCTCGCCGGCGAAGTGCCCGACGTCGTGCAGCATCGCGGCCGCCACCAGGTGCGGCGGGGCGCCGGCGGCCTCGGCCAGGGCGCCCGCCTGGAGCATGTGCTGCGCCATGGAGACCGCCTCGCCCAGGTACTCCGCGGAGCCCGCCCCGGCGAACAGTTCGGCCAGCGGCTCCACGGTGTCCGCGCGTCGCAGCACGGCCAGGCTGCTCGCGAGTCCGTCGAGGTCGGCGTAGCAGCCCTGGAGGTGGCGCGACCCGTCCTGGGCGAAGGCCGTGCGGGCGTGCAGCAGGCGGGTGTTGTCGAAGACGAGGCAGTCGCCCGGCGACAGGCGGAAGTTCAGCTGCAGTTCCGGCCGGAGCAGCAGCTCCGCGAAGGTGCGGTACGCCGCGTAGAAGGCGTCGAGCTCGGCGGCCGGCAACCGCAGCGCGCCGATCGAGCGGTTGTTGAAGCGCACCTCGCGCACCCGGCCGAGCGCGTCGGTGCCGATCAGGGGGTGGTCGGCGCGCAATTGGGTCCCCGCGTCGCGGAAGACGAACGGCACGGGCGTCCGGCTGAGGACGGCGAACGCCTCGGGGTCCTCCCGGCGCAGCAGCGCGGCCGCGGCGAAGCCGTCGACGAGGCCGGAGTCGCCGCCCTCGGCGTCGTTGACCAGGCAGTGCAGCAGCTGGATGGTCGGGACGGGGTCGCGGTACGGGTTGTCGGTGTGCGGCGTGATGGCGACCGAGGTGAAGGCGAGGTTGTTCGGGTCGGGCTCGACGCGCACGTCGAAGAGCTTGCCGTAGTTGGTCTCGCGGACGAAGCCGAAGGTCTCGGCCACGGCGAGCACCTGCTCGTCGCGCTCGGGCACCCCGTGCAGCAGCATGAAGCCGAGCCGCAGGACCGACTCCAGCAGGCGCGCCCGCACCCCTGGGTCGGCCATGTAGGCGTCCCAGCCGGCCTCGGGCAGCCGCCCGGCCAGGTCGCGGGCCCGCCACAGCTCCTTGCCGTCCTCGGTGCGCCGGTCGCCGTACGAGGTGCCGCCGGGCCGGTGGGCCGTGAGCCAGGCCACGGGATATGCGGAGCGGTGCCCGTCGGGCGCCCAGACGACCTCGATCGCGGGCTCCCCGGCCGCGCCGGTGACCTCGGTCGCCGTCTCGGCCCGGAGCCCGTCGGGCAGCGCGCCGATCTGGAAGAGCTTCTGGCCCGACCGCGGGTCGCGGCAGTCCGTGCAGGGGCAGTTGTCGCGCAGCCACATCGCGGGCAGCTCGGCGACCGGGAAGGCGGTCAGGGGGGTCATGCTCACTCCTCGGCAAAAGTTGTATAGCCAACTTCCCCGACCGTCACAGGGTGATGCGACCGGATGATGGCGGGCGGATGACCGTGGAGCGAAGCCCCGCCGACCTGCGGGGCGCGGTCACTTTCCGGCAGCGCGCAGGAGCTTTTCGGTGACGGCGCGGATCGCGGAGCGTTCGGCCGGCGTCAGGGGTGCGGTCAGCGCCGCGACGTGCTCGTCCATCTCGTCGGTGCACCGCTGGGCGAGCTGCCGCCCGAGCGGGGTGAGGGCGACCAGGATGCCGCGTCCGTCGTGGGGCGAGGGCAGCCGCTCCACCAGCCCGCGCTTCTCGGCGCGGCCGACCAGGCCCGTCATCGAGGACTTGTCCAGCTCCAGGTGCCGGGCCAGTTCGAGCATGCCGGGCCGGCGGTCGCGCAGGATGCCGAGCAGGCGGATCTGGATGAGGGACAGGTCGTGCGTTGCCGCGACGCGCGCCAGCGTTCCGTGGACCAGGAACGACAGTTGGGCGAGCGCGTCCGTCGTGTTCCGGGGGCCTTCGGTGAGGTCCGGGTCGCGCTGCTCGGTCATGGCTGCCTCCGCTTGACGTGGTACGTGACACAAACTATTTTCACATTGGTACGCGATGCAAACTATATGCGTCCGCCCCTCCCACCTCCCTGGAGGCCGCCATGCACGCCGCCGTCGTCCACTCCTTCGACGCACCGCCCCGCTACGGCACCGTCACCACCCCCGAACCGCGCGGGGAGCACGAGATCCTCGTCGACGTCCTGGCCGCCGGGCTCCATCCCCGGGTGCGCTCCGGCGCCGACGGCACCCACTACACCTCGGACGGCGTCCTGCCGCTGGTTCCGGGCATCGACGCGGTCGGCCGCACTCCACAGGGCGAACTGCTCTACTTCGTGGCCCCGGACGGTGCGACGGGCACCATGGCCGAGCGGGCCGTCGTCGACCGCCGCCGCGCCGTCACCCTGCCCGCCGGCACCGACCCGGTCGCGGTGGCAGCCGCGATGAACCCCGCGATGTCCTCCTGGATCGCCCTGCGCTGCCGCGCCCTCCTCCGCCCCGGCGCTTCCGTCCTGGTCCTGGGCGCCACCGGCAGCGCCGGCCGGCTCGCCGTCCAGATCGCCCGACACCTCGGCGCCGCCCGTGTCGTCGCCGCCGGGCGCGACCCCGAACGCCTGGCGCTCCTGGCCGGTCTCGGCGCGGACGAGACCGTCCCCCTGCTCGGTGACCCGGAGCAGACCGCCGACCACCTCGGGCGCGCCGCCGGAGACGCCGACATCGTCCTGGACTACCTGTGGGGGCCCGCCACCGAGCACGCGCTGCGCGCCGCGCTGACCGCTCGCACCGATCGCGCCAAGCCCCTTGCCTGGGTCCAGATCGGCTCCGTCGCCGGACCGGACATCACCCTGCCCTCGGCGTTCCTGCGCGGCGCGAACCTTCGGCTCATGGGCAGCGGTCAGGGCTCCGTCACCACCGCGGGCATCCTCGCCGAACTGCCCTCCCTCGCGGGCCTCATCGACTCCGGCGGCCTCGCCCTCGACACCCTCCCCGTCCCGCTTTCGCAGGTCGAGCACGCCTGGACCGCCCCGGCGGCCCCCGGACAGCGCGTCGTGCTGACCCCGGACGCCTGACCCATCGGGCGCGTCCGCAGCTCAGCGTCGGAAGGCCCGCAAGAGCCGGCCGGCCGGTCCTTCCCGAAGGCCCTCGCTGGTGAGGGCGTGATAGAGGATCACCACGGCGATGCAGACCATCCCCACGACCGGGCCGACGAACCACCCGCCCACTCCGCAGACCACGTACAGCACGAGGCCGGTCAGCGGCCGCATCCTCTGCGCCTCGAGGTAGCGGGGCGGGACGCCGGGCTCCCGCAGGTCCGGGTGGTGGCACAGGTACCTGAACGACATGACGGCGGCGACCAGGGCGTACAGGACGACGGCGACCCGCTGGTCGTCGGTCCCTGCGCCCTCGGCCAGGGCATCGCCGAGGACCGCCGTGGGAAAGGGCACGATCACGGTGCTGAACAGGATCGCGAGGTTGATCCACAGCAGGCCGCTGTCCATCCTGCGGATACGGCGGAAGAGCGCGTGGTGGTTGAGCCAGATCACGCCGACGTAGAGGAACGAGACGACGAACGCCAGGTAGGTGGGCCACTGTGCGACCAGGGCCGACGCGAGCTCACCGGGCCGGAAGTCGTGGTCGTAGAGGTCGAGGACGAGCAGCGTGATCACGATGGCGAAGACGCCGTCGCTGAAGGCCTCGACCCGGCCGGTGTCCGGCAGTCGCAGGTCGTCGCCGCCGGATCCGTCCGCCGGGAACTCGGGATCCGCTGTGCTCGCCATGTTTCGGATCTTACGGACGGAAGTGCCGCACGCTGCGCAAGCCGAAGTGCGCGGCGGCGGGACGTCGAAGCGGACGCGCCCACCGGGCCCGCGGGGGGCCTCAAGCCGACAGTGCCTCCCCCGCCTCCCCCGCGCCCGGCTCCGCGGCCGCGCAGGCCGCGACCAGGACGTCCAGGGAGATGTCGAGGGCCGCGGCCAGGGCCGCGACCGTGAAGAAGGCCGGGGTCGGGGCGCGGCCGGTCTCGATCTTGCGCAGGGTCTCCGCGGAGACCCCCGCCGCCGCGGCGACGTCCACCATGCTGCGGTCGCCGCGGGCCTCCCGCAGCAGCGCGCCGAAGCGCTCGCCGCGTTCGCGTTCCCACGGGGTCAGGGGAGTTCTCACCATGACCGTGATACTAATACCGGTATAAGTATTGGGTCACGTCGACCCTCGAGAACCCCGGAGAAGAGGACACGGCACATGGTGGAGATCAAGACCGATGCGGCCCTGGAGGCCATGAGGGAAGCGGGCCGCGTGGTGGCCCACGCGCTGGCCGCCGTACGCGGGGCGGCCCGCGTCGGCGTGTCGCTGCGCGAGCTGGACGAGGCGGCGCGCGCCGTCCTGGACGACGCGGGCGCCCGGTCCCCGTTCCTCGGGTACCGCCCGTCGTTCGCGCCGACGCCGTTCCCCGCGGTGATCTGCGCATCCGTGAACGACGCCATCGTGCACGGCATCCCGGACGGCTACCGCCTGCGCGACGGCGACCTGGTCAGCATCGACTGCGGCGCGGAACTCGACGGCTGGACCGGGGACGCCGCGATCAGCTTCACCGTCGGCACCCCGCGCCCCGGCGACCTGGAGCTGATCGACGCCACACGGCGCGCGCTGGACGCCGGGATCGCCGCGGCCACCGTGGGCAACCGCATCGGCGACATCTCGCACGCCATCAGCGGCGTGGTCCGCGAAGCCCGTTGCGGCATGCCCCAGGACTTCGGCGGCCACGGCATCGGCCGCCGCATGCACGAGGACCCCCACCTCCCCAATCACGGGCGGCCGGGCCGTGGCTTCCCCCTGCGCCACGGCCTGACCCTGGCCATCGAGCCGATGCTGATGGCCGGCGGTCACGACGGCTACCACGCCGCCGCCGACGGCTGGACCCTGCGCACCGACGACGGCAGCCGGGCCGCCCACATCGAGCACACCGTCGCCATCACCGAGGAGGGCCCGCGCATCCTCACCGCGCTGTGAACCAGCCCCTCAGCGCCGCGCCGGCCGGCGGCCCGGCGGCTGCTCCGGCTCGGGTCGTGCGGTGACGGCCGGCACGGAACGGCTCTCCGGACCGTCGGTGGACACGGTCAGCAGCTCGTCGAAATGCCGGATCTCCAGCGGGTCACCTTCCAGCAGCGCGTACGTGGCGACCGAGTCGGTGATGGCGACGTGCAGGCGCCGCCCGAGCACCTGCACCGTGAAGGCCAGCCGGCGCACCTTCTCCGGCAGCCGCGGGGCGAAGCCGACCCCGCTCGCGCTGCGCCGCATCCCGCCGAAGCCCGCGACCAGTGCCATCCACGTGCCGGCGAGCGAGGCGATGTGCAGCCCGTCGCGCGTGTTGTTCTCCAGGTCCTTGAGGTCCATCAGCGCGGCCTCGCCCAGGTAGTCGTACGCCAGGCGCAGATGGCCCACCTCGGCGGCGATGATCGCCTGGACGCACGCCGACAGGGAGGAGTCCCGGACGGTGAGCGGTTCGTAGTAGGCGAAGTTGCGGGCCTTCTGCCGCTCGTCGAAGCAGTCGCCCCGCAGGAACATCGCCAGCACCAGGTCCGCCTGTTTGATGACCTGCTTGCGGTAGAGGTCGAAGTACGGGAAGTGGAGCATCAGCGGGTACTGGTCGGGGCGGGTCGCCGAGAAGTCCCATACCTGGTGCCGGGTGAACCCGGACGACTGTTCGTGGACGCCCAGGGAGCTCTCGTAGGGCACGGTCATGGCCTCGGCGGCGTCCCGCCAGGCGGCGGTCTCCTCGTCGTCGACGCCGAGGGCCGTGCCCTGCTCGGCGTGGCGCTCGACCGTGTCCGCGGCGTGGCGCAGGTTCGACTGGGCCATGAGGTTGGTGTACGTGTTGTCGTCCGCGATCGCGCTGTACTCGTCGGGCCCGGTGACCCCGTCGATGTGGAACCGGCCGTGGTGGTCGTGGTGGCCCAGCGAGAGCCACAACCGGGCCGTCTCGACCAGCAGTTCCACACCGGTCTCGCGCTCGAAGACCTCGTCGCCTGTGACGGCGACATAGCGCACCACGGCGTCGGCGATGTCCGCGTTGATGTGGAAGGCCGCGGTGCCGGCCGGCCAGTAGCTCGACCCCTCGGAGCCGTCGATGGTCCGCCAGGGGAACGCGGCACCCTTGAGACCCAGCTGCGCGGCCCGCTCCCGGGCGGCGGGCAGGGTCGCCTGCCGCCATCGCAGCGCCTCGGCGACCGCGTTCGGGGAGGTGTAGGTGAGCAGCGGCAGCACGAAGCTCTCGGTGTCCCAGAACGAGTGGCCGTCGTACCCCGAACCGGTCAGGCCCTTGGAGGGGATCGCGCGCTGCTCGGCACGGGCGCCGGCCTGCAGTACGTGGAAGAGGGCGAAGCGCACGGCCTGCTGGATCTCGGCGTCGCCGTCGATCTCGACGTCGGCCCGGGCCCAGAAGGAGTCCAGGTACGCGCGCTGTTCGTCGACCAGGCCCTGCCAGCCGGTGCTGCGGGCGCCGGCGAGGGCGGCCTCCACCTGGTCCCTGACCGCCGGCAGCGAGCGCACCGCGGACCAGCCGTAGGAGACGATCTTCTCCATGCGCAGCGTCTCGCCGGGGGACAGGTCGCAGGTGATGGTGAGCCGGCTGGTCTCCTCGTTGCTCTCGCTGAAACTCTCCGTGGACTCCGGTCCGTCCACCCGGTGGTCGGCGGCGGCCGCGACCCGCAGTCCGGTGACGGCGGTGCGGTGCACCAGCCGCAGCCGGGTGCCGACCGCCACGTTCTCCTCGGGCACGAGCGGGGACTCCAGCACTGCGGAGACGCGGGGGTCGCCGGAGATCTGCGGCAGTTGCTCGTTGGCCACCAGCTCGGACTGGACGACGAGCCGGACCGTGGACTCGACGGCCTCCACCTCGTACAGCACCGCGGCGATGGCCCGCTGGGTCAGGGAGACCATCCGCGTGGAGCGGACCCGCACCGTGCAGCCGGCCGGCGAGGTCCACTCGCAGGTACGTTTCAGCAGTCCGGTGCGCAGGTCGAGCTCGCGTTCGTGGGAGCGCAGCCGCCCGTAGCGGACGTCGAAGGGTTCGTCGTTGACCAGCAGCCGGATGAGCTTGCCGTTGGTCACGTTGATGACGGTCTGCCCGGCCTCCGGGTAGCCGTAGCCGGCTTCGGCGTACGGCAGCGGATGCCGTTCGTGGACGCCGTTGAGGTAGGAACCGGGCAGCCCGTGCGGCTCGCCCTCGTCGAGGTTGCCGCGCCAGCCGACATGTCCGTTGGACAGGGCGAAGACGGATTCGCTCTGCGCCAGCACGTCGAAGTCGAGCTCGGTCTCGCGCAGCGTCCACGGCTCGACCGAGAACGCGGAATGGGTGATCACGCGTTGTCCTCCAGCAGTTCGGCGAGGTCCTGCACCACGATGTCGGCCCCGTGTTCACGCAGCGCGTCCGCCTGGCCGACCCGGTCCACTCCCACCACGTACCCGAACCGCCCGGCGCGGCCCGCGTCCATACCGGCCAGCGCGTCCTCGTAGACGACCGCGGCGCCCGGCTCGACAGCGAGGTCGCGGGCCGCCTCCAGGAAGGTGTCGGGGTGCGGCTTGCCGGGCAGTTTGCGCCGGGCGGCCACGACGCCGTCGATCCGGACGTCGAAGAGGTCCTCGATCCCGACGGCGACCAGCACGTCGCGGCAGTTGGCGCTGGAGGAGACCACGGCGGTACGGAGCCCCGCGGCGCGCACGGCGTGCACATAGCGGACGGAGCCCTCGTAGGCCTCCACGCCGTCCGTGCGGATCTTCTCCAGGAGGATGGTGTTCTTGCGGTTGCCGACCCCGTTCACCGTGTCCCGCTCCGGCGGGTCGTCGGGCGTCCCCTCGGGCAGCTCGATGCCCCGGGAGGCGAGGAAGGTGCGCACGCCGTCGGCGCGCGGGCGGCCGTCGACGTACTCGTCGTAGTCGGCCACCTTGTCGAAGGGGCGGAAGTCCGCGCCGTCACGGCGTCGCAGGAAGTCGTCGAACGTCTCTTTCCAAGCGGCGGCGTGGACCAGCGCGGTCTTGGTCAGCACACCGTCGAGATCGAAAAGGCAGGCCCGGATGCCCTCCGGGAGACCGGTCTTCGTCATGCAACCCGCCTCCCCGCCCGGGCGCCCCGGCATGCCTGCCATGGCCTTCTACCAGCCGGACGCGGGAGCGCCGGTCGGCCGTACCGCCGGAAGACCGTGCGGGAATCGGCGACCGGGTGCCGCCGCGGGGCCGATCGGATTAGCGTTCGGGCATGGCAGTCCGCTTCCCTGCTTCCGTCACCATCGACGGCCGGTACGCACGGCTGGTACCGCTGTCGCGCAGCCACGTCCCCGACCTGTACCAGGCGGCCCGCGGCGACGAGGAGGTGTGGCGCTGGCTGTCGACGACGCCGCCGCGCTCGACCGCGGAGATGGGCGCCGTCGTCGACCAGCGGCTCGCCCAGGCGGCGGCCGGCGAGGCGGTCGCGTTCTCCGTGGTGCCCCGCGCGACCGACCGCCCCTCGGGCTGGGCGGCGTACGTGCGCATCGCGGCCGCCGACGAGCGCGTCGACATCGGCTGGAGCTGGCTCGACCCCGCGCTCTGGGGCACCCCGGTCCATCTGGAGACCCACTTCATGCTGGTCTACTACGCCTTCGAGGACCTCGGCTTCGGGCGCGTGCAATGGCGGCTGGACCACCTCGACCGGCCCACGCAGGACGCCGTCAGCAGGATCGGCGGCATCCGCGAGGGAGTGCTGCGCCGCCACTGCCGGCGCGTCGACGGCACGTGGCGCGACACCGTCTACTACTCCCTCGTCGCGGCCGAGTGGCCGGCGGTCAAGGAGCGGTGGATGTCCGGGTGGATCCTCGAGTAGCCGCGGTCACCGCCGCTTGCGGCGCGTGGTGCGCCGCCAGGAGAACGGACCCGGCAGGTCGACGGACTCGGTGCGGTCGCCGCGCGTGTTCACGGTGTGGTGCGCGTGCGGGCCGCCGGTCGTGATCGACAGCGACTTCTTGTTGATGTTGAGACGGACGCCGGGAAAGATCCGGAACGACTTCCGGAAGTTCAAGGGCATGCGAGCACTCCTCAGGACAGTACGGAACGTGACGTGGTCGTCTGATGACCGCCTGCCCCCCTGAGGGACTTTCATGACCGACGGGGTGTCAGATCGGCTCCCACCCACCGCCGATGGGGAAGCCGCGTGCCGCGGCGGGTGGTGGGCGCTTGCGCGTGGCGGGTACGGCGTCGGTGGGGCTGTCCGTTCGCGTGCGCGGACCGGGCCGGGGCTTGGCGTTCGATGGTCGCCGCGAGGGCGGGGCGTGGCCGGCTTTCGCCGGCCGATGGTGGGTCAGGTCGGCTGCGGTGCCGTGCCGATGGTGAGGCCGCGTGCCGCGTTCGGGCGTGGCGGGTGGTCGGCGTTTGTGTGTGGCGGGTACGGCGTCGGTGGGGCTGTCCGTTCGCGTGCGCGGACCGGGCCGGGGCTTGGCGTTCGGTGGTCGCCGCGAAGGCGCGGTCGGCGGGAGCCGGTTCGTGACCGCCCCCCGGCGCGTCGTCGTGCACCCAGTGTGCGCCCGCCGCGCCGGGGCCGTGTCCTTCGGTCACGCCTGCGTACGCCGAGGCACCCCGGCGGGGGGCGTCACCACGCGTAGGCGCGGTTCATGATCAACTGGGCGACGACGGGTTCGAGCCGCGGATGGGCCACCATCACCGTGAGGCCGTTGGGGTCGCGTCCCTCCACCACGGTGCGGCCGTCGACCGAGGTCGTCTCCACATGCGCGTCGCGCTCTCTCAGCAGGCGCTCGCACCGGTCCAGGTCCTCGGCGTCCCGCGCGGTCCACACCGTCGCCTGGACGCCGACGCCGCCGAGCGAGTGCTCTCCGCGCGGCATCGCCCGCAGCACCACCATGGAGCCCACGGCATCCGTCAGCAGCAGGGCCGTCGTGTCCCGGGTGGCGATCTCCATCCGCAGCAGGTCGCCGTAGAACGCGGCCGACTGGTCCAGGTCGCGTACGTAGATCACCAGCGCGGACAGCCGCGGCCGGTCGTCCGCGGGGTCCTGGCTCCCGGCGGGCGCGGGGGTGCCCGTGTGCGGCGACGAAGGCGTCATCGGGGCTCCCGTCTCAACGGCCCATACGGAACGGCGGCCGGTCGCGGGACCGCGGCCGGTGCGCTTTCCACGCTATCCGCCCCCGCGCCGGGTCGCTCCCCGCGCAGGTGTTCCAGGGTGCTCAGGCCGCCCGGCAGCACGGGGACGGAGCCTCGCCGCAGGGATCCTCCGGGGCCCCGAAGCGCGCGAGCACGTGCCACACCCGCTTGAGCGCCTGCGGGTCGTGGCGGCCGGTGCGGGCCGCGTCCCCGATCATGCGCGGGACGAGGAGCCCGCCGGCGGAAACGGCGGCGCCGAGGTCGGTGTACTCCCGGCCGCGGTAGTCCGCGTGGCGCAGCAGGTGCTCCGTGCTGAGCCGGAAGCCGCCGTGCCACTCGACCGGGCAGGGCAGTCGCCGGGCCGCGGCCTCCACGGCGGTGCCGCGGAAGGAGGGGTCCAGCACCAGCGCCTCCACGTCCCCGTCCAGTACGACCGGGCCGTGGACCTGGGCCTCGATGTGGCCGTCCAGGGTGTCCAGCCCGTCGGCCGCCGCCGGCTCCAGCAGCGAGAAGCGGGCCGCCACCGCGAAGAGCTCCGGTTCGGTGGCGCTGTCCGGGTAGCAGAACGTGGTCCGCGGCAGTGTCCGCGGGGCGAGCCGGAAGTGGCAGGAGCCGAAACGCGGCGCCCCGCCGGCCGGGTCGCGCCGGTGGTTGACCGCCCCGTACACCGGACGCTCGTGAGCCGCGGCGCGGTCGTAGGCGCCGCCGAAGATGCGGCTCTCCCAGCGCCGGCGGTCGCCGCCCGGGTGGGCGGTCAGGCCCCCGTTGCTGGTGCCCGTCACGAACTGGGAGCGGTAGGCGCCGTCCTTCGCGATCCTCGCCAGTGTCGGCAGGCCGCCCGCGTCCCGGTCGGGGTGGAAGTTCAGCGTGACGCGAAGGCGCGGGTCGAGCGGGCCGCCCGACGAGCGGGCGGCCACGTGGCGCAGGGCGTGCTCCTGCGGTGTGCGGGCGGGGGCACTGGCGTCCATCGCCACAGTGGCCCGGGTGCGGGACGGGGCCGCACCGGGGTTTTCGGAGGGCGGACCGGGGCGCGGCGGCGGGCGGTCAGGCCGTGTCGAGCGCTTCCACCATGATCGCGCGGGTCTCGTCCAGATACGCCTGTGCGGCAGTCCGCGCGGCCGCGCCGTCCCCCGACTGCACGGCGCTGACCAGGGGTTCGAGCCGGGCGGCGGCCTCAGCCGGGTCGCGGAAGGGTGCGACGAGCCGCGCGCGCAGGGGGAGATAGGCCGCGAAGAGGGTGTTGGTGAGCAGTACGTAGACGCGGTTGCCGGTGGCGTGGGCCAGGGCCCGGTGCACCTCGGCGTCGGCGAGTTGGGCCGCGTCCGGGCCGGGGGCGTCCGCGACGGCGGCCAGCAGTTCGCGCAACCGGGCCCGTTGGCCCGTCGTCGCGGCGACGGCGGCGCGCTCGGCGATGAGCACGCCCACGCCGGCGCGTACCTCGAAGATGTCCGCCAGCCAGCCGGGATTGTGGCGGACGAGCATCGGCAGCAGGTCGGCGCCGCCCAGGCGCAGGTAGTCGCGCACGCGGGTGCCCACACCGTGCCGGGTCTCCAGCAGACCGGCTTGGGTGAGCCGCCCGAAGGCGTGCTTCACGGTGGTGCGGGTGACGCCGTAGCCCTCGGCGAGGCGCTGCTCGGGCGGCAGGAGGGCGCCTGCGGGGTGCACTCCGTCCAGGATGTCGTCCTGGAGGCGGCGCTCCAGGACGTCGACGAGGGTCTCGCGGGTCAGTGGGTCCACCGGGGCCGTCCTCTCGAGCAGGCGTACCGAAGGTACGGGTGTGCGGTCCCAGCCCAGCCGCCCCGGGGGCGCTGAGTCAACACACAGGGGCAGTGGCTGAGCCACTCATTCAATGAGTCTCTGTACAACCTCTTGCCCTGACGTCACGTCAGGAGCATCCTTCGGTGGTGCCCCCGGCCCGTCCCCACTGACCACCGGAGTGTGCTCGTGTCCCCGTTTCCCCGCCCCGCCCGCCTGCTGACGGCGGTCGCCGCCGCCCTCGTCGCCCTCACCGTCGCCGCCGGCCCGGCCGCCGCCACGGAGCCGTACACCGAGCCCGGGTTCGCCGGTTCCTGCGCCTGGCACTCCTACGGCGAGGGGGAGACGCCCGACCCCTGGCTGTGGCTCACCGACCCGGTGTGCGTCGAGTACTCCAAGCGCGACATCACCCTCGACAACGGCGGCGCCATCCGCTTCCTGCTCGCCGAGCCCTCCCGCTTCGCCCTCGCCCTGCCCGTCTGCCGCTACTACCAGCGCGACCACTGGAGCGTGCAGGCCACGACCGGCGCGGTCCCGTACGTGACATGGAACGGCCGCTACTGGTTCGACAAGCGGGCCCGGCGGGCCGCGATGCGCCTGACGGACTTCCGCGTCAACGGCGCCGGCGTCGGCATCGGGGATGTGGTGGCCGCGCTGCGCCCCGATCTGCCCGAGGTCGCGGACGTCCTTTCCGCCTACGGCGACGAGGCCGGCGAGACCGGTCTGTCCATCACGCTGCCGTACAGCCTGTTCTGCCCGGCGCGGTAGCCGTGGACGCGGGTATCGACCGCCGCGCCGTGCTGCGCGGACTGGCCGCCGCCGTCGCCGCCCTGCCCGTTCTGGGCACCGGGGCGGCGCCGGCGGCCGCCGCGACGGCGTCGTACGGCGCCTGGCCGGTCTCCACGCTGGAGGCGTTCGCCGACACCCTGGTGCCGGGGGAGCGACGCGGTCCATCCGACCGGGCCGTCGCCGGTGCCGCCGCGGGCCCCGGCGCCGTGCAGGCGGGCGCCATCGCGCTGCTGACGGCGCCCGAACTCCCCCTGGCCCCGCTGCTGCCGGGCATCGCCACGCTGCTGGACGCGCGGGCCACCGGCTACGCCGTCACGCATCTGATCCTGCTGCCCCTGGACCGGCCGCCCTTCGTGGGGCTGTCCTTCACCCACCGCACGGCCGTGACCGCCGGGCTGTTCCAGGCGGACGACCCCGACCGGCCCATCTGGCAGTTGCTGTCCTTCCTCGTCGGGCTCGCCTTCGACACCGCCGCCCACCTGCACACCGCGCAGGCCCTGGCCGACGGCCACCCCGGCCTGACCTGGATCGGCTTCCCGTCCCCCGATCCGGACGGCCTGTGGCGCTTCCCCGACCACTCGTACGGCAGGGCCCTGGCCGCACCGCACCCCGCCACCACGCCCTCCGGGAGCCCCGCATGAGCCCGCAGACCACCGATGTCCTCGTCGTCGGCAGCGGCTTCGGCGGCGCCATCCCCGCCTACCACCTGGCCGCCGCCGGCGCCCGCGTCACCGTGCTGGAACGCGGACCCCGCCTGGCCACCGAGGACTTCACCCACGACCTCAACCTCGGCGCCTACCCCCGCATCGTCGACGTCATCAAGGGCGACGGCATCTCGGTCGTGGCGGGCAACTGCGTCGGCGGGGGCAGCGTCGTGTACTTCGCCGCGTCGCTGCGCGCGCCGTCGTTCGTCTTCGGGCGGCGCGACCCCGCCGGGCGCAGGCTGTGGCCCGCGACGATCACCCGGTCCACGCTGGACCCCTGGTACGACCAGGTGGAGCAGGCCCTGCCGGTGACCCGGCTGGACTGGCCGGACGTCTCCTACGCGGGCGGTGTGCTGGCCGCCGCCTGCGACCGCGCCGGGCACACCTGCAACCCGGTGCCGGTCGCCGTCGACCGCGCGCGCTGCACCGACTGCAACTGGATGCTGTCCGGCTGCCGCTTCGGCGCCAAGCGCTCCATGCTGCTGAACTACCTGCCCGCGGCCGAGGCGCACGGCGCGCAGATCAGGCCGCTGCACGAGGTCCAGCTGGTCCGGCCGTCCACCGAGCCCGGCTACCGCTACGCCGTCGACTACACCACCCTCGACGCCGGTGACTACACGTGCCCCACCGGGGTGGGCACCATCCACGCCAGGACACTGGTCCTGGCCGCGGGCGCCGTGGGCACCCCGGTCCTGCTGCAGCGCTCGGCACTGCTCCTCGGCGGCGTTCCGGCCGCCGTCGGCGGGTGGTTCTCCGGCAACGGCGACCGCGTCAGCGTCGCCGAACTCGACGAGGGCAAGGTCCGCTCGCTGCTCGGGCTGGCGCGCAGCTCCTCCGTCGCGTACGAGGGCCTGCCGATCGGCATGCCGATCACCTCCGCCTCCTACGACCGACTGGACGCCGCGGCACCCGAGTTCTCCCGCTTCACCCTCCAGCAGATCTACTTCCCGACCGTCACCAACACCATCGCGCAGACCGCGGCGGGGCTCTGGTCCGGCGTCGACAAGAAGCGGATGCGCGCGCGCTGGCGCTCGTGGCTGACCGTGCTCGCCATGACGGAGGACGAGACCGAGGGCCGCTTCGGAGCGCCGCCGCTCACCGGCAGCTTCACCCGCCTGGCCAACGGGATCGGGCTGGGGACGATGAGCTTCGCCCCCGGCGCCGGTACGCGCCGCGGCTGGGACGCGGCCGACGCCCACCTGCGGTCCGTGCTGGAGAAAGACGGCCTGGCGACCGTGCGCCCCTGGGACGAGCACGTCACGGGGACGGTGACCGCGCACCCCCTCGCGTCGTGCCGCACCGGCGACTCGGCCGCCCTGTCCGCGCTCGACGACCTCCACGAACTCCGTTCCCATCCCGGCATCTTCGTCACCGACGGCTCCGCCGTGCCGACCTCCCTGACCGTCAACCCCTCCCTCACCATCGCCGCACTCGCCGAACGCGCCTGCCCGGCGATCGCGGCCCGCTGCGCCCAGTCGGGCGTCGCGCTGAACTACACCCCGAGCAACCCGCTCACCGGGCGGGCCCAGGGCGGTGCCGTCGCCGCCGCGGCGCGGGAGCTGGCGACGCGGGCCGCGCACGCGTGACCGGTGTGGCGCGCTTCCCGTGACCGGGCATGATCGTGGCCATGGGCATCATGGAGGACGTCGTGGAACGGGTGGCCGCCGGGCACACCGTGGAGTTCGCCTGCCCGGACGGGGCCGGTGCGCCGCCGCTGCGCGGCGGCAGGCGGGTCGTCGTGGCCCCGGCCGGCCCGGCGCGGATCGCGGCCGGGGACATCGTCCTCGCCCGGGACGGAGGCGCGCCCGGTCTGCACCAGGTGACGGCCGTGGACCGGGACGGCCACCGCGTACGGTTCGGCGCCGGTGACTGGACGGGCGGCGAGCGGGTCTTCGGTGTGTGCGTCGCCGTCGACGGCGCCCCGCGCTCCGCCCGCCTCGACCTGCTTCCGCTGCGCGCGGGCCACGCCGACGAGATGGCCCGCGTCCTGGCCGACCCCGCCCTGCACGCCTTCACCGGCGGCCGGCCCGACACCGCCGGCGAACTGCGCGCCCGCTACACGCGCGTGCTCGCCGGTTCCCCCGACCCGGCCGTCTCCTGGCTCAACTGGGTGCTCCGGCTGCGCGACGAGGGGTGCCTGACCGGTTACGTCCAGGCGACGATCTCCCCCGGAGCCGCGGGCCCCGAGGCCGAGATCGCCTGGGTCGTCGGCACCCCCTGGAAGGGCCGCGGCCTCGCCGGGGAAGCCGCCCGCGCGCTGACCGGCTGGCTGGACTCCCGCGGCGTCCGCACGGTCGTCGCGCACATCCACCCGGACCACCACGCCTCCGCCTCCGTCGCCCGGGCCTGCGGCCTCACCCCGACCGGTCACCTGCAGGACGGGGAGCGCCGCTGGCAGCGCGATGTGCCGGAGGGCATCCCGGAAACCGCTTGAGTCTCCCCCGGGGGGAGACGCGAGAGTGGGGCCATGGACGACGGCACGCTCCATTCGATCGGCGAACTGGCCCGGCGCACGGGACTGACGGTCAAGACCGTCCGGTTCTGGTCCGACCGCGGCATCGTGGTCCCCACCGGCCGCAGCGCGGCCGGCTACCGGCTGTACGGCGCGCGGGCACTCGCGCGCCTGGAGCTGGTGCGGACCCTGCGCGACCTCGGGCTGGATCTCGCCACGATCCGCAAGGTCGTGGACCGCGAACTCACCCTGCCCGAGGTGGCCGCGGCCCATGCCGAGGCACTGGCGGCGCAGATCCGCGTCCTGCACCTGCGGCGTGCCGTACTGACGGCGGTGGCCGAACGTGGCTCCACACCCGAGGAGATGGACCGCATGAACCGACTGGCCAGGCTGACCGAGCAGGAGCGGCGCCGGGTGATCGAGGACTTCCTGGACGCCGTCCTCGGCGGCCTCGACGACCCGGCGGTCGCCGGGATCCGCCGGACGCTGACGCCCGAACTGCCCGAGGACCCCGCCCCCGAGCAGCTCCGCGCGTGGGTGGAGCTGGCCGAACTCGCCCAGGACGACGGCTTCCGCCTGCGTCTGCGCGCCGTCGCCGAGGACCTGACGGCCCGGCGCGCCCGCGGCGGCGGGGGGCTGCCGCGCCGCGACCTGGTCGCGGTGGTCCGGGACGTGGCCGGCCCGGCGGTCGCGGCCGGCGTCGATCCGCTGTCCCCGCGGGCAGCGCCCGTCGTGGCGGCGCTGACCGCCGGCTGCGCCGAAGCGCTGGGCACGGCGGACGACGACGCCTCGAGCAGCCGGCTGCCTGCCCTGCTGGCGGCCGTCGACGACCCGCGCCGGGAGCGGTACGCCGCACTGCTGGCGACGGTCAACGGCTGGCCGGCACCGGAGTCCGCCGCCCCGGGACTGACCTGGTCGCTGCGGGCCCTGGCGGCTCGTCGCGCCGGCGCCGCGGGTCCCGAGGGCCCCCCGGGCACCACCGTGACCCGTGGGGGAGGGGAGGCACCAACTCACCCCCGGGCAGCCACGTCGTCCTGACCCACCTCACCTCCGACCTGAACGCCGAGCAGATCGCCGAGGTGGCCAGGACGTGCCAGGACCGGGGCTTCTCCTTCGTGCTCCGTCCGCACGACGAGGTCCTGCGCTTCGCGAGCGGCAACGGCCTCGAACTGGTCGAGCCGGGCCTCGTTCCCGTCCACCACTGGCGTCCCGACCACTCCCCGGACACCGGCGCCTCCACCGCGGACATGGACCCGGCGTTCATCGACGGCCTCGACGACATCGACAAGATCCACTACAACGACATCAACGACGTGACGGACGCCGACATCAACGTCTACGGCATGTGGCCCGCAAGCCCTGAGCGCCCCTGAGCGGCGCCGACAGTCCTGTCGCCGAACGCTGCGCGCGCGGCCCGGCGTTCAGCGCCGGTAGATCGTGATGGAGTGCCCGACCTCGTCGACCGGTGCGGCCCCCTTCAGGAGCGCGGCGAGCCGGCCCTCGGCCTTGGCGACCGAGGAGTCCGAGACGACGAGCAGGCCGTGCACCTGATCCGGGGGCACGGTCAGCGGGTTCCGTGACGCGATGCCGTAGGACGACGGCACGCCGCTGCCCTTGTACACCAGCCAGACCGGTTCTCCGGGGTGACGCTCCCTCAGGCGGTCGGCGAGCCGCCCCAGGTCCTGGCCCCAGTCGACATTGGAGTCGTGCAGGCGCAGATGCGTCTGCGCGGGACCGCCGAACGCCTCGTTGGAGTACGGGAGATAGTAGGGGAACGTCAGCAGCGAGCTGACCGCGGAGAAGGCGACCAGCGCGGCGGCCGTCACCTGGACCCACCGACGCCGCACGGCCGTGACCCCCGCGGCCGCGACCGCCCCGAACACCGGCATGAACACCGCGTACCGGACGCCCAGGTCCCGCGACCCGGTCATCGCCGCGGCCAGCAGCACCAGTGGCGGCAGCAGCACGTACGCCGCCGCGGGCCGCAGCCGGGGCACGGCGAGCAGCGCGGCCGCCCCTGCCGCCCACAGGGCCAGCATGCCGAGCGGGGTCTTCACCAGCAGCGCCGCCGGCAGGTAGTACCACAGCGCCCCGCGATAGTGCCGGCCGAAGAGGAAGCCGTCCCACGTGGCGTTCTCGAAGCCGAACTGCAGGCGCATCCCGTCCCGGTAGGCCTCCGGGAACGGCAGCAGCGACGTCGCCGTCCCGCGCAGTCCGTGCACCGCCGGCACCCCCTGCGGTGCCGTCCACCGCAGCCGCGGGTCCACCGCGAGATAGACGGCCCAGACCACCGCCACCGCGACCAGCCCCACGCCTGCCGCCGCGGCGAGGCCGCGCGCCCAACGCCGGTGCCTTCCCCGGTCCACGGCGACCAGGAGCAGTACCACGGGCACCGCCACCAGCATGTTCATCTTGGTGGCCAGGGCCGCCCCGAGCGCCGCGCCGGCGAGCGGCAGCCACAGGCGCGGCCGTCCTCGGGCCCGCCACAGGCACCACACCGCGGTCAGCGCGAAACCGGCGGCGGGCACGTCCAGGGTGGCCAGTGACCCGTGCGCGACGACGTCGGGCGAGAAGGCGTACAGCGCCAGCGCCACCAGCGCCCCCGCCGGACCGAACAGGTCCCGTGCGAAGGCCAGGACCACCAGCCCGAACAGCAGCGTCAGCACGATCACCGGCAGGCGCGCCGCGAGCATCACCCGCCACGGGTCGTTGCCCGACTCGTACAGGACGCGGCGCCCCAACTGCGTCTGGTCCCCGGTGAAGCCGGGGTCCAGACGCACGTCGGCGAACGCCAGCCCGCTCGCGACGACCAGCTTGCCGAGCGGCGGGTGCTCGGGGTTGAAGCGCAGGCTGTGCTCGCGCAGGTAGACCTCCGCCGTGCCCACGTACACGGGCTCGTCGATCGTGGGGGTCTGCTGCACGGCGGTGGTCACCATCGCGAACGCCATCTGCGCCAGCAGCGCGACCACGGCGAGGCCGAACAGCCACCGCCCGCGCCGTCGCCGGTCCCGGGCGCGCTCCGCCCGCCCGTGCTCCGGTGCGGCAGCGGGCGGCGGCGCCGCGTCCGGGGCCGCCAGGGGGTGCCGCCGTCCAGTCATCGTTCCCGCACCCCGCGCCGCGCCCGCGCACAGGGCCGTCCCTGTGCCTGTCCGCCTCGCATCATGGCACGCGGTCCGGCGGCGTACGCCGCGTTCTCAGCCGCGCAGCACCTTCCGGCCGAACGTCCGGCGCGCGGTGTCGAGCGCCGTATCGACCTCCTTGGCCCGTGCGACATCCAGCACGATGGCGGCCTCCCGGTGCTCCCTGGAGGCCAGGGCGGCCCGGCGCAGGTGAGTCGGCGGATGGGTGCCGTCCTTGGCGTGGGCGGTCAGGACCGACACCCGTCGCCGCCGCTCCACCTCGTGCGAGGGGATCGAGGCCACGTATGCGGCCAGCCTTTCCCAGACAGCCTCGTCGGGTTCCCCGGGGCCGCGGGTGCCCCGGTGCGTCGTCCTGGCCGAGACGCTCTGCCGGTGGAGCCAGAACTGGACGGCGTCGGCAAGCAACAGGCGGTCCATCAGCTCCATCGCCGCCGCCGATGAGCCGGCCCGTGCGGCGAGGTCGTCCGCGAGGTACTCGGCCTGCTGGGAGGTGCGCAGCGTCAGGTGGTCCAGGACGTACAGGAGCAGCAGCGCGGCGTAGGCGGGAGGGAACAGCAACAGCCGTGAGACGGACTCGACCGGTCCCATGCCCCTGGTGTCGCGGCTGGGGCGCAGCAGGTAGTACCACTGGGCGAGGGCCTTGCACGCGGAGCCCACGAACAGCCCGTCCCGGAAGTCCCCGTTGACCAGGTGCCCGAACTCGTGGCCGAGCAGGGCCACCCGCTGCTGCGGGGTCAGCGGGTCCCACAGCCCGAGCCCGATCGTGAGGACCGTACGGCGCCGCACTCCCACGACCATCACCGAGGCGTTCACCTCCGGATCCACCAGGACCACGTCCGCACGCGGTGCTCCCAGGTCGTCGGCGACCTCGTCCAGCAGCGCGTACAGCGCGGGCGCGTCCGCACGGCGCACCGGCATGCCGTGCGGCATCCGTGTGAGGCGCGGGCGCATCAGCCACGCCAGGCCCAGCAGCAGGGCCCCCAGGACCACCGGGACGCCCGCTTCCCAGCCCCACACCGCGAGCCACACGCCGCTCACCGCGATGGCCAGTGTGAGCAGATGGATGAAGGTGGCGAGCGCGAGTGCCGCGCCGTACGCGGCGCCGCGTCCCGGGCGCGGCGGCCGCGCCGACGTCATCCTGCCGAACAACTCCTCGCCGTAGGCCCGCGAGAGCCGCCGCCGGAACCGGTCGACGCGGCCGCCCGCGTCGCCGTCCTCGTCGTCGGCGCCGCCCCGCACGTTCCACGCGCACTCCACGCACCACACGACGAACCGGGCGTCCGACGGCAGTTCCGCCTCGCACTGCGGGCACCGCCCGCGCATCTCGTTCCCCACCCCTGCCCCTCCCCTTGATCACCTCTGGCGGGGTGAGCGTAGGGGACGACGAGGACACCCGGCGCGCCAGAGACCCGGCGCGGGCCGGAGGTTCACCCTTGGTTGGTTGTCCCGCCCCGGCCCGGCAACGGAACATGGGGGCATGAGCCCTGACGAACTCCCCGCAGACGGACACCACGAGGGGGTCCGCGGCCTCGTCGCGCGGATCGCCGAGCACCACTGGCAGGCCGTGCGACGGCACGAGGAGGAGGAGGTGACGGAGGCGGTCGACCAGGCGGCGTTCGACCTCGGAGCGGACATCGCCCACCCCGGCGCGGGGCACGGGCAGGTCGGCCACGACGTGGAGACCGGCCTCGGCCGCGACAAGGAGCCGCCGCAGCTGCGCCCGTAGCCGGCGCCTGCGCCCCCCGGCATGCAGTGCGCGGCCAGGGGTAGCCGCCCAGTGAGGGCCGAGGGGCGGGGAACATTCCGCTGACGATCCATCAGCACCGCGGAGCCCGCGGTGCGAGGGCCGGTTCGGCCGGGATCACGGAAAGGGCGGAACGATGTCGGACAAGGAAGAGGGGCACGGGGCGGCGTCGGCCCCGGCACCCGGGCAGTGGCGCGAGGACGCGGCGCGCGCCCGGGAGGAACCCGGCGGCACCGTGGCGGAGTCCGCGGCCCACGCCGAGGGCAGCGCTCACGCGCGGGAACGCGTGGCGGCCGCGCGGCAGCAGATCGACGAACGGACGGCGCGGGCCAGGGACAAGGCCGCCCGGGCGCTCAAGCGCGTGCACGAGCGCACCCCGGAGCGCGTCCGGTCGCGGGCCCGGGAGGCCGCCGTGACGGCGGGCCGCAACCGTGACCAGATCCTGGCCGTCGTCTCAGGGGTCGTCCTGATCTACCTGGCCGTGCGCCGCACCAAGCGGTGAGCGGCCGGCCATGAGGAAGTCCAGGATTCTGTACCGGCCGGTGGGACTGGCCCTCGGCGCGGCCGGCGGCGCCGTGGCAGGCGCGCTGTTCACCAGGGCCTGGAAGCTCCTCGGACGGGAGGGCGAAGCACCCAAGGCCACCGACGAGGACCGCGCGTGGCGGGAGATCCTGATCGCCGCCGCCCTGCGCGGCGCGATCTTTGCCGCTGTCAAGGCCGCCGTCGACCGGGGCGGCGCGGTCGGCGTGCGGCGGCTGACGGGTACCTGGCCGGGGTGACAACCCGGGCGCGGGGCCGCGCTACCGGCCGTCCCCGGCCGTCCTGCGCAGGTACTGCCCCGCGATGTGGCGCAGCCGCGCCCGGTCGAAGCTGCGCCCGTGCCCCGGGTGCACGACGGACATGTCAAGGCCGCACAGGAACTCCAGGCTGCGCCGGTAGGCGGCCACGTCGGACCCGGGCAGATCGTCCACCAGGTGCCCGTCGTAGACGACGTCCCCTGACCAGAGCGCCCCGGTGTGCTCCTCCAGCAGCGCGAGGCACCCGGGGGTGTGCCCCGGCAGATGCAGGACGGTGAGCGTCCGGCCGCCGAGTTCGATGCGGTCCCCGTCCTCCACCGGGCGGGTCAGCGTCACCGGAGCGACACGGTACGTCGCCGGGTCGTACCCCGGCTCGGGCAGGGCGTCGATCATCACACCGGGGAAGTCCGCCCCCATGTCGCCGGCGCCGAGCAGACGGGCGAGTTCGGGCCCGCCCAGGCTCGCCGGGACGCCCGCGGCCAGGACGGCGGCGTCGGCGGGGTGCCCCGCCCGCTCCCGGAACTCGTGCGCCCCGCCGACGTGGTCCAGGTGCGCGTGGCTGAGGACGACCAGCGGATCGCGCGCGAAGAGCGCGGGCAGTTCCCCGCGCAGGCCGACCACGCCCAGGCCGGCGTCGACGACGACGTCGCGGTCCGTGCCCCGCAGCCACCACATGTTCGCCTTGAGGATCTCGTGGACGTGCGGCTCGGTGAGGCGGATCAGGCCGTCCCCGTACCGCTGTTGCTGGAACCAGGAGCTCATGCACGGCCATTGTGCCCGGCGTCCGCGGGGACCCGGCCGCATGGTCCCGCCAGGCGGCGGGGGGCGGGCACCCTCCGCCCGGCGGGGCAGGACCGGACGCCTGCCGGATACCCGTCGGCGGTCCCGCCCGGGGAGTATCGAGACATGGCGCACGATGTTCTCTTCACCGTGTCGGCCCCGGGGCGACCGGTAGCGGAGCGGGCGGCTCCCACCGGCGCCCCGGTAGGCACCACCGGACAAGCCCCGGTGGGGCGCATGGTGGGTGTGGATCTCGCGCGTGGAATCGCGGTGTTCGGAATGTTTGCGGCCCATGTGGGCCCCGACCCCGCGATCGGCGGGTTCCGGGGCTGGATGATGGAACTCGCGCAGGGCCGGTCCGCGGCCCTCTTCGCTTTCCTGGCCGGTTTCTCGGTGGTTCTCATCACCGGGCGGCAGGCCCCTCTGACCGGTCGCGCGGGCCGGCAGGCGGTCGTCCGGGTCATGATCCGCGCGGTCATCCTGGTGGCCCTGGGCACCGCGCTCACGATGTCGGGCACCTCGATCGAGGTCATCCTCGCGTACTACGGCGTGTGCTTCCTGCTCGTTCTCCCGCTCTACCGGCTGCGCCCGGCCGTCCTCGCCGCGATCGCGGCGGTCAGTGTGCTGGTGCTGCCACAGGCGCTGTTCGTGGTGCAGCGCTCGATCGATCAAGGCTCGTGGGCCGAGGTGGTCACGCGGTACGACCCCCTGGCCCATGTCAGCGGCACGGACGGTGTCATCGGGCTGATGTTCACCGGTGACTATCCCGTCCTCGCGTGGGTGCCGTTCCTCATCGCCGGCATGGCGGTTGCCCGTCTCGACCTCCGGTCGGCAACCGTTCGTGCGCGGCTGGCGATGACAGGTGGGGCGCTGGCCCTGGTCGGCTACGGCGGATCATGGCTGGCGCTGCACCTGATTCCCGGCGTTGTGCCGGGAATCTCCATGTTCGGGGCCGACGCGGAGCGCGGTGGCGCGCGGTCGGCCTGGTGGTCGGACGCCGCGGGCTTCCCGAGCGGAGACGGGGACAGCACGTCCTGGCTGTGGGCGGCCTCTCCGCACAGCGAGACCACGCTCTCGGTGATCGCCGGTACGGGTGTCGCCCTGCTGGTGCTCGTCGGCTGCACGGACGCCGTCACCCGCCGGCGCACGGTCCGGCGGATCGCGATGCCGGTGATCGCGGTCGGCACGATGTCCCTGACGGTCTACGTGGGGCACATCCTTGCCGTCGAGGCACTGGGCCTGAACCTCGACGACCTGCCCGGCCCGCCGGCGGCGATCCTGCTCGCGTTCGTCGCGGCCGCCATACTGGCGGCCGTCGTGTGGTTGTCCTTCTTCCGGCGGGGTCCCTTGGAGTACGCCCTGAACAAGGCGACCCGCCTCAGCCGCTACGTGGCCTGATTCCCGGCCTCGCTCACGGCGCCCGCCCGGCGGCCCCGGCGCCGTCCTCGTCCCCGTGCCTGTGGCGCAGCAGCCCGGCGCGCTCGGCCAGCAGCGCGGCCTGCACCCGGCTGCCGACCCCCAGCTTGGTGAGGATGGCGCTGACGTGGTCCTTCACCGTGCCGGTGCTCAGATGCACCCGTGTGCCGATGTCGGCATTGGACAGTCCCTCGGCGACCAGCACGAGCACGTCCCGCTCCCGGTGGGTCAGCCCGGCCACCGCGTGGGCAGCGGTGGCCTGCTCCTCGCCCTCCAGGTAGCCGTCCACGACGGTGCGGGTGACCGCGGAGGCGAGCACGACCCCGCCCGCCGCCAGGTTCCGCACCAGGTACGCCAGCTGCTCGGGGTCGGTGTCCTTGAGCAGGAAGCCCGCCGCCCCGGCCCGGAGGGCGGCGGTGACGTACTCGTCGGTGTCGAAGGTGGTCAGCATCGCCACCACCGGGGGCGCGGGCATCCTGCGGATCTCGGACAGAATCGTGAGTCCGTCCACGTCGGGCATGCGGATGTCGAGGAGCACGACGTCCGGACGCAGCTCGTCCACCGCCCGCAAGGCCCGTCCCCCCGCCACCGCGGCGACCGTCTCGATGTCGTCCGCCGCGTCGAGGATGTGCTGGAAGCCCGTGCGGATCAGCGCCTCGTCGTCCACGACCAGTACCCGGATCACGCTGGATCCCTACCCCGCACCGACCCGAGCGCTGCCAGTTATGGTGTTTTTGGTAGAGAAAAGAATGTTTGGTCTATTTGTTGGATGCGCTGCACGATGGTTGGTGCCGTCGTGCAGGCCCGCGGGCGGGCCGCGGGAGAGGAGCCGGGATGGACGCGTGGTGGCGTGACGGTCCCCGTGCTGCGGGGCACCGGGAAGCCGCCGCGGCATGTGCTGGTGACTGCGTGATCACCATCATGGCCGTGATGCTGATCGTGGCCGTGCCGGTGGCGGATCTGTTTCTGCCGATGAACATTCACATAGCGCACGTCCTGGTCGTTCCCGTGGCGCTGGTCGCCGCCTTCGCGGGGCCTCTGCGCGGCGCTCTGACCGCGCTGCTCGCCGTGCTGGCGCTGATCGCCGCCGGCGCCGAACGCTCTGCCCTGACCTCGGAGAACGTCCTGGTGCAGTTGGCATCCCTGGTGCTGGTGTCGGTGCTGCTGGTGGTCTTCGCCCTGGCGAGCGAGCGGAGACGGCACGAGCTCGCCGGCGAGCGCCGTGTCTCGGAGGCGGCCCAGCGGGTCGTCCTGCGGCCCCTGCCCGGCCGCTCGGGACCGCTGACGATCGCGTCCGCCTACCGCTCGGCCGACGACGGCGTCCTCGTCGGCGGCGACCTGTACGCGGTCGCCCGCACCGCGAACGCCACGCGCCTGCTCATCGGTGACGTACGCGGCAAGGGGGTGGACCTGCTCGGGGAGACCGAGACCGTCCTCGGCGCCTTCCGCGCCGCGGCCCACCGCCAGGAACCGCTGCCGGAACTCGTCGCCTCGCTGGAGGGCAGCGTGCGCTGGGGTCTGGCGGAGTTCTGCGACGCGTCGGCCGAGGCCGACGTGGGGGAGCGGTTCGTGACCGCCGCGGTCGTCGAGATCCCGGACGACGAGCCGTACGTCCACGTGGTCAGCTGCGGTCACCTGCCCCCGCTCCTGCTGCACGGGGGCCGGGCGACCCTCCTCGACGTGGCCGAGCCCGCCCCGCCGCTCGGCCTCGGCGCCCTGGCCGAGAGCACCTACGCCCCCAGCACCTTCCCCTTCGTCGGCGGCGACCAGTTGCTGCTCTACACCGACGGCCTCACCGAGGCCCGCGACGCCGAGGGCGGCTTCTACCCGCTGCTGGAACGCGCAGCCGGACTGACCTGCGCGGGCCCGGCCACCCTGGTGCGGGCGGTCACCCGGGACCTGCTGGGCCATACCCATGGGCCGCTGGGCGACGACATGGCCGTCGTCGCCCTCCAGCGCGAGCACTGACACCCGCGCGGCGCCCGCCCGCGCGGCGCCCGCCCGCGCGGCGCCCGCCCGGGCGGCGTGCCACGGCCGGTCGACCGGGATCTGCCCGGCGACGGCCACCGTGGCGGAGTACAGCAGTTCGCTGACGTCGGGCCCGACGAAGGTCACGCCCAGCAGCCTGCCGCTGTCCACGTCCACGACCATGCGGGCCCGGCCCGTGCAGCCGTCGGCGTACAGATTCGCCCCCTGCACCGAGCGGCCCGGGTCGACGTCCACCGCGCGCACCCGGTGACCGGCACGCTCCGCCTCCGCCGCGGAAAGGCCCACCGCGCCCGCCTCGGGGTCGCAGAAGAACACCTGCGGCACGGCGTGCACGTCGGCGGTGGCCGCGTGCGGGCCCCCTGCCGCCGTGTCCAGCTCGCGGCGGCCGCCAGGGCGCCGATCGCGGCCCCCGCGATGCGGGCCTGGTACGTGCCCTGGTGGGTCAGCGGGGCGTGGCGGTTAATGTCGCCGACGGCAGGTTCCGTCGCTTCCGTCACTTCCGTCGCAGCACACCTCCCGTCGGGTCGCAGTTCCGGCTGTTCGTCCCGTCCCACCGCCCGTTTCCGGCCGCGGTCGCGGGCCGGCGGCATCAGGCGCGGCCTGCCGGGCAGGCGCGACGACATGGGCATGCTGCGACGCTGGGAAAGGGCGATCGAGCGCTGGGAGCACGCGCTGTACGCCAGGGTCTTCGGCCACGAGCCGGTGGAACTCCTCCACGCGCTGCGGCGCGAGTGCGACGACCACGCCGTGGTGTGCAGTGCCAGCCGGGTGGTGGTGCCCAACGTCTACACCGTCGAACTGGCCGTGCCCCTCCTCGAGGAGCTGGGCGAGGACCGCGGCCGTGTGGGGGAGGCGCTCACCGACGCGCTCCAGCGCCACGCCGAACGCCGGGACTACGAATGGGCGGGCCCGCTCACCGTGCACATCACCGGTGCCGCCCCGTTGCCCAACGGCCGCTACCGGGTGGTCAGCAGCCCGATGCGGCAGATCAGGGCCGACGTGATCGCGCCGCGTCCGGGCGGCCGTCGCCGGACGCAACTCCGGCCGTCCGGTGGCGCCGCAGCTCCGCGTTGAAATGCGCACCGCTCAGCAGCGCGAGGTTGGACACCCACAGCCACATCAGGAAGACCACAGTGCCTGCCAGCGGCCCGTACAGCCGGCTGTACGTCCCCACGTGCGAGACGTACAGCGTCAGCACGGGAGTCGACGCGAGCCACAGCAGCACCGCGAGCACGCCGCCGGGCAGCATCACCCGCACCGGGCGTACCTGCGGCGGCCCGGAACGGAACAGGACCAGCACCAGCAGCGTCGTCAGGCTCAGCAGCAGCGGCCACTTGACGACGTTCCACGCGGTCACCGCCACCCCTGACACGCCGAGCAGGGCGCCGGACCGCCGGGCCAGCCGGCCCGTGAGCATCAGCGTCAGAGGGCCGAGCGCCAGCAGGGTCAGCAGCACCGAGGCCGTCGCCGCGATGCGCGGTGCCGTGCGCCAGGACGGCCGGTGGTCCCGCACCCGGTTCATCGCGTGCAACGCCCGCCGGAACACGGCCAGATAGCTCACCGCCGACCACAATGCGGCCGTCGCGCTGGTGACCGCCAGCACCCAGGCGGCCGATCGTTCCCGCGCCACCGCCCGCATCGTGCGCGCCAGCATCTCCCCGGATCCGGCGGGGGCGAGGGCGCTCACCCGTGCGATGAGGTCACCGGTGGCCGAGGCGTCGGCCAGGCCGATGACCGACACCGTCAGCAGCATGCCGGGGAAGAGCGTCAGCACCCCGTAGTACGTGAGGGCGGCGGCCCTCTCCGAGGCGTCCTCGTCCCAGAGCGCCACGGCGGTGCGGCGCGCGACGATCAGCAACTCCGCCGCCCTGTACCGGCGGTCCGGGGTCCGCGGGCCGCCGGTCCCGTGGAACCCGCCCGTCACAGTCCGCTGCTCCGCCATGGTGTTCCCGTCCGCTCCCGTGCGTCTCCGTCCGGTCGTTGCCGTGCACCGGGCGGGCCCGTCCCGCGTGACGCGTCTGCCCGGGCGGGGGTGTGACATGCGCCGTTTCGCCGGTTCGGCCGGCGTCGCCCGCAGGTTCACCCAGGGAGACGATCCCTGGAATAACCGGTGTCGCAGCGGGGCAAATGTGGTGAGGAAGGCGAAAGGGAGTGATTCTTCGTGGAATTGAAGACTCGCGGGATCGTTTTCGGCGCGGGACTGGCCGGCGGCGCGCTCGGTGCCCTCATAGGCGCCGTGTTGGCGGGAGGCCTGGTCAACACCGCCTCCGCCGCGCTGCTGTGCGCCGCGACCGCGATCGCGGGTGTGTTCCCTTCGGCCCCTTCGGCCCCTTCGAGCCCTGCGCGCCGCGCCCGGCGTCCGGACCAGATCCCGCACCAGCGCCGCGGCGGACACGTCGGCGGGCAGGACGCGCTGAGCTGGTGACCGTACCGAACGGCGCCGGACGGCGGCCGGCCGCCGACGGGGGCCGGCGGCGGCCGGCGCGGCCGCCCGGTGGTCAGTTGAAGGTGTCGGGGTCCGGCCCGATGCGGCCGCCGTCGTCGAGGGCGTCGATCGCCGCGATGTCGGCGTCGGTGAGTTCGAAGCCGAACACGTCGAGGTTCTGGCGGATGCGCTCGGGCGTCACGGACTTCGGGATGACGACGTTGCCGAGCTGGAGGTGCCAGCGCAGGATCACCTGGGCCGGCGTCCGGCCGAGGCGTCCGGCGATGGAGGTGACGGCCGGGTCGCCGAGCAGCGCGCCCTGCGCGAGCGGGCTCCACGCCTCGGTCGCGATCCCGTGCCGCGCGTGGAAGGCGCGCAGTTCGCGCTGCTGCAGCCGCGGGTGCAGTTCGACCTGGTTGACCGCCGGGACGACACCGCTGTCGTCCATCAGGCGCTGCAGATGCGCGGGCTGGAAGTTGGAGACGCCGATCGCACGGGCCCGCCCCTCGGAGTGGATCTTCTCGAAGGCGCGCCAGGTGTCCTTGTAGCGGTCGTGGGCGGG
The DNA here is from genome assembly GCF_056270165.1 of Streptomyces sp. RLA123. Classification (NCBI taxonomy): domain Bacteria; kingdom Bacillati; phylum Actinomycetota; class Actinomycetes; order Kitasatosporales; family Streptomycetaceae; genus Streptomyces; species Streptomyces sp. RLA123. The sequence continues at coordinate 7,239,469 of NZ_JBWDOR010000003.1, forward strand.
CGCGGGCCAGTGGATCAGGTAGAGGTCCACGTGGTCGAGGCCCAGTCGCGCGAGGGAGGTGTCGAAGGCGGCCAGGGTGGTGTCGTACCCCTGGTCTGCGTTCCACAGCTTGGTGGTGACGAACAGCTCGTCGCGGGGGATGCCGGAGGCGGTCAGGGCCTGGCCGACGCCGGCCTCGTTGCCGTAGATCGCGGCGGTGTCGATGCTGCGGTAGCCGCTCTCCAGGGCGGTGGTGACGGCGGCGGCCGTCTCCGCGTCGGGTACCTGGAAGACGCCGAAACCGAGCTGCGGCATGGTCACGCCGTTGTTCAGCGTGAGGTGGGGGAGGGGTGTGGTCATGGCGCCGATCCTTTCGCGTCACGGCCTGCCGGGGCCGTGGGGCGGGTGCGGACGGGTGAACGTCCGGGCGGAGGAGGGAACCTTCCGCGCTTCCTGCCGTCACGCTATTTGCGTCCCCCGGTATTTGCAAGCGCGGCATATGCGGGACAGCGGACAGGGCGCGTACACCGTATATCGGCGTGCAGGCCTGCCCGGCCGCTCGGCCGGCCCCGAAATGGGCCGCGTTTGACGTTATGCAGCGCGTGCAAATATTGTGGACGCCAGTTAGGTGTCCTTGCAATCTCCGAGAGGTCCTCACCATGCCCATCGCGCTCCTGGCCCTCGCCATCGGGGCCTTCGGGATCGGAACCACCGAATTCGTGATCATGGGCCTGCTGCCGCAGGTCGCCTCCGACTTCGGGGTGTCCGTGCCCACCGCCGGCCTCCTGGTGACGGGCTACGGCCTCGGCGTCATGATCGGCGCGCCGATCATGACGCTGGTGGGCACCAAGATGTCGCGCAAGGACATGCTCATGCTGCTCATGGTGCTGTTCGTCCTCGGCAACCTGGTGTCCGCCTTCGCCCCGGCCTTCGGGGTCATGCTGGCCGGACGCATCCTGGCCTCCTTCACCCACGGTGCCTTCTTCGGCATCGGCTCGGTGGTCGCCGCCGAACTCGTCGCGCCCGAGAAGAAGGCCCGCGCCATCGCGCTGATGTTCACCGGGCTGACCGTCGCGAACGTGGTCGGCGTGCCCCTGGGAACGTTCATCGGCCAGAGCGCCGGGTGGCGGGTGACCTTCGTGCTCGTCGCGGCCCTCGGCGTCCTCGGCCTGGCCGGCGTCGCCAAACTGGTCCCCGACCTGCCCAAGCCCGAAGGGGTGAGCCTGCGGCACGAACTGGGCGCCTTCCGCAATGTGCAGGTCGTGCTGGCCATGGCGATGACCGTGCTGGGCTTCGGCGGCGTCTTCGCGGCCATCACCTACATCGCGCCGATGATGACCGACGTGGCCGGCTTCGCGGACTCCTCGATCACCTGGCTGCTCGTCCTGTTCGGCGCCGGCATGGTCGTCGGCAACCTGATCGGCGGCAGGTACGCGGACCGGGCCCTGATGCCGATGCTCTTCACGGCACTCGGCTCCCTGGCCGCCGTGCTCGCCCTGTTCACCCTCACCGCGCACAGCCGGCCCGCCGCCGCAGTGACGATCTTCCTGATCGGCGCCCTGGGCTTCGCGACCGTACCGCCGCTCCAAAAGCGCGTCCTCGACCAGGCGTCCGGGGCGCCGACCCTGGCCTCGGCCGTGAACATCGGAGCCTTCAACCTCGGCAACGCCCTGTCCGCGTGGCTGGGCGGCATCGTCATCGCCGCGGGATTCGGTTACACCGCGCCCAACGTGGTCGGTGCGGCGCTCACCGGCTCCGCCCTGGTGCTGGCGGTGGTCTCCGCCGGCCTCGACCGGCGGAGGGGCCAGGGCCGGGGCGGCCGCAGCCGCGTCGTCGCCGACTCCACGGGCCGCGAGCAGCCCTCGCTCGCCGGCCGGCACTGACCCCGACCGCCACGGGCGCCGCGCCCGCGAACCCGCGACCCCGGCATCCGAGGAGGACCCCTCGTGAACGTCACCCGCATCCTCCCCGACAAGATCGGCTTCGGCACCGCGCCGCTGGGCAACATGTTCCGGGCCATCCCCGAGGGCGAGGCCGCCGCCACCGTGCAGGCGGCCTGGGACCAGGGCATTCGCTACTACGACACCGCGCCGCTGTACGGGGCGGGCCCGCCGCTGACCACCGGCGTACGGCGGGGCGGGCACCGGCGGGCACACACCGCCGGTGCCCGCCCCGCTTCGTGGTGGTCCGTGGTGGTCCGTGTGCGGCGAAGTGCCGGTCCGCGGCGTGTCAGCCCGCGAGTGCCTTCAGGAGGGCGTCCACGCCGTCGCGGTAGATCCCGGTGAAGAGGGCGATCACGTCGTCGTCGCCGACCCCCTGCGGGACGAACCGGCCGGACCACTGGACCTCGGCCGCGTCCTTGTCGCCGGGGACCGCGTGCACCCGCAGCGTGGCCAGGTAGCCCGTGGCCGGGAAGGGCGTCTCCATGAAGGTGTAGGAGTAGCTCCGCTGCTGTTCGTCGAAGGACATCAGCCGCTCCACGACGACCTCGCCGTCGGCGGTACGGAGGCGGCGGACCCGGCCGCCCTCCAGGAGGACGGTCTCGGGGATGGAGGGGATCCAGTCGGACAGCGAGCCGAAGCCGCCGATCAACTGCCACACGCGCTCGGGAGCGGCGGGGACGACCTGGCTCACCGAAGTCGAAGCCATGGGGTTCTCCTGGTGTCGTCGGCTGGTGCACGGGAACGGGTCGGCCGGAGGGCGCGGGTTCAGGCGCCGCCGGGGAGTGGCGCGGCGGGGCTGACGAGTCCCGCCTCGCGCAGGTCGTGCCAGAACGCGGCCGGGATCTCCTCCCGCGCCGCGGCGATGTCCTCGGCGATGCGGCCCGGACGGGTCGCCCCGGGCACGACGGCGCAGGCGACCGGGTGGGCGAGCGAGAACTGCAGCGCGGCCGCCTTCATCGCCACGCCGTGCCGGTCGGCGATCTTCTTGATCCGGCGGACCTTGTCGAGCACTTCGGCGGACGCGGGCCGGTACTCGAAGTGGTCGCCGCCGGCCAGCACCCCGGAGCTGTAGGGTCCGCCGACGACCATGCCGAGGCCCTGGTCCGCGGCGGTGGGCAGCAGCCGCTGGAGGGCGCGCTCGTGGTCCAGGAGTGTGTAACGGCCCGCGAGCAGGAAGCCGTCGGGCTTCGGCTCGTCCAACTCCAGCGCCAGCTCGATGGGTTCGACACGATTGGTGCCGATGCCCCAGGCCTTGATGACACCGTCGTCGCGGAGGCGGGTGAGCACGCGGAACGCGCCGGTGCGGGCCTCCTCGAATTTCCCCAGCCAGGCGTCGCCGTGGAAGTCCTGTGCGATGTCGTGCACCCACACGATGTCGATGCGGTCGGTGCCGAGCCGCTTGAGGCTGTCGTCCAGCGAGCGCTCGGTGGCCTCGGCGGTGTACTCGGTCACCATCGTCAAGGGCCGTCCGTGTTCGAACAGGCCCTCCTTGTCGCCCAGTTCGTGTTCGCGCGCACCCGGATCCTCCCTTTCGTCGAACACGACGCGTCCGACCTTGGTGGACAGCACGTAGGTGTCCGAGGGCTGCCGGGACAGGAGTTCGCCGAGGCGCAGTTCCGCCAGGCCGGCTCCGTAGAACGGGGCCGTGTCGTAGTAGCGGATGCCCTGGTCCCAGGCCGCCCGGAGGGTCGCGTGTGCCTCCTCGTCCGGCACGGCGCGGAACATGTTGCCCACAGGGGCGGTGCCGAAGCCGATGCGGTCGGGAAGGATCGAGGCGAGCCTCATGACGGGTCCCTTCAGCGATGTCCGGACAGTCCAGCCTGACACGACAGAACAAACGATCGCAAAAGGGACTTCACGTCGACGCCGCCTCGAACGGCGGCACTTCTCACGGTGAGTTGAGGCCGGTCGCGCAACGCGACCGGCCTCATGCGCCGCGGATGCTCAGACGGCGGCCGGGAGGTGCAGCCCCTCGACCGTCCTGACCAGCGGGGCCAGGTTCGGGTTCTTCGCCGCCTCGTCCAGCGCGTCGCGCAGCGCCGCGTCATTGGTCGGCCGGGCCTTGGCGAGCAGCGCCAGGCCGGGCTCGGTGACGTCGGTGTAGATCCCGCGGCGGTCGGTGACGCACAGGTAGCGGCTGAGCAGCCCCCGGTCCTCCAGCCGGGTCACCAGGCGGGTCGTCGCGCTCTGGCTGAGCACGACCGCCTCGGCCACCTGCTTCATCTGGAGGTGGCCGCCCGGTCCGTCGTGCTGGCGGCTCAGGACCTCCAGCAGAGAGTACTCGCGCACGCTCAGCTCATGTCCCGCCTGCAGGGCGCGCTCGATGCGCGCCTCGATCCTGCCGTGCAGGGCCGAGAGGGCGTACCAGCTCTGCGAAAGCCCGGTCAGGGCCGGATCCGTCGCGGTCATCGCCGCCTCCCGATGATCTACATCTGCAATAGTTATCGTCTGCAAGTATTGTGGACGCCGAACTGCTGTGACGCAAGCATCCTGGTCAGCCGTGCCGGCCGCCGGCGCCGAGGGCGTCCAGGGTGCGGGCCGCCTGCTCCGCCGCGGCCGTGACCTCCGCTGCGGCGCGCGCGGCGCGCCCCGAGATCTTCCACGCGGCGACGCGCAGCGCGACGGCCGGCGAGGGCGGGAAGACCCCGAGCTGGCCGAGCATCGTCAGGTCGTCGCGCAGGGCCTCGTGCCCGACCACCTTGCCGTCGCGGATGTCGAGAAGGTGCACCTGCTCGAAGTCGACCTCCCGCCCGGTGGGCGGGACGGCCTGGTCGAGCGCCCCGTCCTTGAAGCGCACGAACGGGCCCGTGTGCCGCCCCTGCATGCGCAGTCGCACCCAGACCTGATGGTCGTTGGCCGCCACCCCGAGGAACGGGAAGCGCAGGCCTTCGAAGGCCGAACGCAGCCACACGCCCGAGGCCAGGGTCCCGGCGGGACCCGGGATCGCACAGGCGGCGGGGGCGACCGCGGCCTCGCGGTTGTGGTTGCCGGCGCCGACGACCTCGGCGGCCAGGGCGGGATCGCCCGTCTCGAGTATCCGGAAGAGCCCGTGTGCCAGTTCCACGGCGTCCATCGCCATCGTTGTGTGCCTTTCGCCCGCGTCGGGTGGGTCCGTGTGGCGCGGGTGATCGGGTGCCGCGCACATTGAGGTTACTGAGCACCGAATGAATAGGTCAAAGCGGAGGTCATTTTGACTAGGATGATCCGGTGACCCAGAAGCGCGTATACGTCTCACCGCTCCGCGAGCAGGCCGCGGCCCGCACCCGCGCGCTGATCCTCGAGCGTGCCGCCGAGCTCTTCGCCGAGCGCGGCTACGGGCGCGTGACCGTGGCGGACATCGCCGCGGCGGCCGGGGTGGCGGCGAAGACGGTGTTCGCCAGCGCGGGGAGCAAGGGCGACATCCTCGACCGGATCGTGGACACCGCCGTCGTGGAGTCCGGGTACGGGGACGCCGTCGCGCACGTGCTCACGCTGCGTACCCCGGCCGATGCGCTGCGCGCCGTCGCGCATGGCACGCGGGCCGGGAACGAGAGCCAGTTCCGGGTCCACGAGGCCGTCCACAAGGCGCTGCCGGTCCACGAGAACGGCGAGGCGCTGTGGGAGCGGGCCACCACCGCGTACCGCGGGGCGCTGCGCACCGTCGCCGGCCATCTGCACGCGCTCGACGAGCCGCCGCGCCATTGCGCCGTCGAGGAGACGGCCGACCTGCTGTGGTTCTGGTTCGGTCCCACCGGCTGGCGCACGCTCGTCGTCGAGAACGGCTGGCCCTGGGGGCGGGCCGAGGACATGCTGCACCGCACTGCCGTCGCGACGCTCTACTGACCGGTCGCCGCGGCCGGTGGCGTGGCCGGTGGCGAGCGGTCGGCGGGCCGTGGCCGCACGGGCGGACATTATGCGCTTGCATTTATAAGCGTCTGCAATTATTGTTGCTGCTCGTAAGGCGCTGTTGCACTGATGTGGTGGCCCCCGGGTGCCCGCGCCGTCGCCCCGGGCCTCCCGACGCCATCAGAGGAGACACCCCGCGTGACCACCCTGTTCGAGCCGTACACCCTCAGGTCCCTGACCGTCCCCAACCGCATCTGGATGGCGGCCATGTGCCAGTACAGCGCGGCACCGGACGGCCCCGACGCCGGCGTGCCGAACGACTGGCACTTCGCCCATCTGTCGGCCCGCGCGGCCGGCGGAACGGGCCTGATCATCACGGAGGCCACCGCCGTCAGCGCCGACGGCCGGATCAGCCCCTACGACCTCGGCATCTGGAACGACACCCAGGCCGCCGCGTTCCGGCGCATCACGGCGTTCCTGAGGTCCCAGGGCACCGTCCCCGGCATCCAGCTCGCCCACGCGGGCCGCAAGGCCTCGACCGAGCGCACCTGGGTCGACCGCGGCGCGCCGATCCCGCCCGGCGAGCCGCACGGCTGGACCCCGGTGGGCCCGAGCCCCGTTCCGTTCGCCGAGCGCTCGACGACCCCGGTGGAGCTGACCGCCGAGGGCATCGCGGAGATCGTCCGGCAGTTCGCCGACGCGGCCCGCAGGGCACTGGCGGCCGGCTTCCAGGTCGCCGAGATCCACGGCGCCCACGGCTATCTGATCCACCAGTTCCTCTCGCCCTACAGCAACCGGCGCACCGACGCGTACGGCGGCTCTTTCGAGGGCCGCACCCGCTTCGCCCTCGAGGTCGTCGACGCGGTCCGCGCCGTGTGGCCGGAGGAACTGCCGCTCTTCTTCCGGACCTCCGCGACCGACTGGCTCGCCGAGAACGAGGACGACGACCGGGACGGCTGGACCGCCGAGGACACCGTCCGCCTCGCCAAGGAACTGCACGCTCGTGGAGTGGACCTGCTGGACGTCTCCACGGGTGGCAACGTACCGGACGCCAGGATCGAGGCCGTCCCCGGGTACCAGGTGCCCTACGCCGAGGGCGTGCGCAGCGCGACCGGCATGCCGGTCGCGGCCGTCGGCCTGATCACCGAACCCGAGCAGGCGCAGGCGATCGTGGCCTCGGGCAGCGCGGACGCGGTGCTGCTCGCCCGGGAGTTGCTGCGCGACCCGTACTGGGCCCGCCACGCGGCGCGGAAGCTCGGCGGCGAGATCGCCACGCCGCCGCAGTACCACCGAGCGTAGGACGGCACCGGAAGACACGGTACGAGGGGCGGAGCGCCGGACGCGCTCCGCCCCTCGTGCGTGCTCCGTCCGGCGCGCCGGACGTCACGTCCTCGGTTGTGCCGGCGGGACGGGCGGTGCCAAGTGGCCGTCCGGGCCCGCGCTTTGGAGCGGTTCGACGGCCCCGCCGACCGGACCGCGCGGCGGCAAGCGCTTCGCCACCGGCGCGGGGGCGCTCCACAGGGAGTCCGCACCGGCGGCCGGGGCGGCGGCGGTGCCGCTCACCTGCTCCTGGCCGCCCGCTGGAAATCGCCGGTCGGTGATTTGTTAACACCATTGACATACGACTCCACCCTGCATACGGTCCTGCGTCGAAGCGCTTCGACGCGCCGCATCGAATCCATTCGATGGGCGTCGCTCCGTTCGTACAGCCCAGGTGGAGGTCACTTCAATGTTGAAGGTGCGCAGACCGGCAGCTCTCGCGGCAGCTGCCCTGGCGGGCGTCCTGCTCATCACGTCGTGCGGCAGTTCCGGCGGCAGTGAGGAAGGCGACGGCAAGACCCTCAAGCTCTGGCACTACGAGGCCCCGAACAGTGCCATGGGTGTCGCCTGGGACCAGGCGATAGCGGAGTTCAAGAAGTCGCACCCCGGCGTCAAGGTGGAGTTCGAGGCCAAGGGCTTCGAGCAGGTCCAGAAGACCGCCTCGATGGTGCTCAACTCCAGCAACGCCCCTGACCTCATGGAGTACAACAAGGGCAACGCCACCGCCGGCCTGCTGGCCAAGCAGGGCCTGCTCACCGACCTCACCCCCGAGGTCACCGAGCACGGCTGGGACAAGCTGCTCAGCCCCAGTGTGACCACCACCAGCCGCTACGACGCCAAGGGCGTCATGGGCTCCGGGAACTGGTACGGCGTCCCCAACTTCGGCGAGTACACGATGGTGTACTACAACAAGGACCTGTTCCAGAGGAACGGCGTGCAGGTCCCCACCACGTTCGAGGGATTCGAGCAGGCGCTGGCCGCCTTCAAGGCCAAGGGCATCACCCCGCTCGCCAACGGAGGCGCGGAGTACCCGGCCCACCAGTACCTGTACCAGCTGGCGCTGACCAAGGCGGACCGCAGCTGGGTCGACTCCTTCGAGCTCTACAAGGGCAAGACCGACTTCCACGACGCCGCGTGGACGTACGCGGCCAACACCCTCTCGGACTGGGTGAAGAAGGGCTACATCGCCAAGACGAGCAGCGGCGCCAAGGCCGAGGACGCCGGTGTCTCCTTCATCAGCGGCAAGTCCCCGATCTTCTTCTCCGGCAGCTGGTGGTACGGGCGCTTCCGTGACGAGAACAAGTTCCAGTGGGGCTCGTTCCTCTTCCCCGGAACCAAGCTCACCCTCGGCTCCGGCGGCAACCTCTGGGTCGTCCCGAAGAACGCCAAGAACAAGCAGCTGGCGTACGACTTCATCGACATCACGATGAAGAAGGGGATCCAGAACACCCTCGGAAACAACGGCGGCGTCCCCGTCGCGGCCGAGCCCACGGCGATCACCGACCCCAGCTCCAAGGAACTGATCGAGAACTTCAACAAGGTCTCGTCCCAGGACGGTCTGGCCTTCTACCCGGACTGGCCGGTCCCCGGCTTCTACGACGTGCTGGTCTCCGCCACCCAGAAGCTGATCACCGGCAGCGCGAGCCCCGACGCGGTCCTCGACGAGCTCCAGAAGGCCTATGACGCGGGTGCGCCCACGTCATGAGTGCCCGACCCCTCCGGCTGCGCAACCCGTACGCGCTGTACCTGATCCCCGGTGTCATCGCCTTCCTGGCGGTCATCGTCGTGCCGTTCGTGATGAACATCTACTTCAGCTTCACGCACTGGCAGGGCGTCGGGTCCCCGGCATGGGCGGGACTGGACAACTACCGGGAACTCATGAAGGACTCGCGCTTCTGGGAGTCCTTCCGGCACAGCCTCGCCATGGTCGTGGCGATGGCGGTGGTCCCGACCGCCGTCGGTCTCGTCGTCGCCGCGGCCCTGTTCGACTTCATCGGCAAGCACTTCGGATCGAAGCTGGCCAGCGTGCTGCGTGCCTGCTTCTACCTGCCCCAGGTCCTGCCCATCACGGTCGCCGGCATCGTGTGGAGCTGGATCCTCGCCCCCGAGAACGGCTCGCTCAACGAGGTGCTCAAGGCGGTGGGCCTGGGCTCGCTCCAGCAGGACTGGCTGGGCGACCCGAAGTTCGCGCTCTGGAGCGTGATGGCCGTGATGGTGTGGGTGCAGCTGGGCTTCCCCGTCGTGATCTTCATGGCGGGGCTGCAGCGGGCCGACCCGGCGCTGTACGAGGCGGCCGAGCTGGACGGGACGAACTGGTGGCAGCGTTTCTGGCACGTGACGCTGCCCCAGATCCGCCCCGAGATCTACGTGGTGATGCTCTGGTGCACCATCGCCGCCCTCAAGGTCTTCGGCGCCGTGTACGTCCTCACCAAGGGCGGACCGGCCGACGCGACCATCGTGCCGTCGTACTTCTCGTTCGCCACGTTCTTCGAGAAGACCGACGTCGGCTACGGCTCGACGATCGCGACGGTGCTCACCCTGATCATCCTGGCGCTGACCATGGTCGGCCTGCGCTTCCAGACCCGCGCGGAGGACGCCCAGTGACCGCGGCAAAGCGCTACCCCGTACTGGTGGCGATCATCCTCGGCGCGATCTTCATGGTGCTGCCGCTCCTGATCGTGCTCAACAATGCGCTGAAGTCGCCCGCCGACTACTCCGCGCACGGCCCGCTCGCCCTGCCCCATGGCCTCCACTTCGACGCGCTCACCGACTTCTGGACGCGTGTCAATTTCGGGCAGATGCTGATGAACTCGGTGCTGATCTCCGGCCTGGTGGCCGTGTTCGGCGTGGTCCTGTCCGTGCTCAACGCGTACGCGATCGGCATCGGCCGGATCAAGGGACGCGCGTGGATCCTCGCCTTCTTCGTGCTGGCCAACGTGCTGCCGCAGGAGGCCCTGGTCTACCCGCTGTACTACCTGGCCAAGGAGGCCGGGCTGTACGACACCCGGGTCAGCCTGATCATCGTCTTCAGCGTCATCCAGGCGGCGTTCGGCACCTATCTGCTCTCCTCGGTGCTGGGGGCCTTCCCCAAGGAGGTCATCGAGGCCGCCCGGATCGACGGCGCGAACAGCTGGCAGATCCTGTGGCGGATGGTGGTCCCGATCAGCCGGCCCACCCTCGGCGTCCTGATGGTGTTCTTCTTCATCTGGACCTGGAACGAGTTCCTGCTGCCCCTGGTCATGCTGCCGTCGAACGACAACCAGACCGTCTCGGTCGCGCTCGGCGTCCTTCAGGGCCAGCGGCTGATGGACGCGACGATGACCAACGCGGCCGGCCTGCTCGGCGCGCTGCCCGCCATCGTCTTCTTCCTGGTCTTCCAGCGGACCCTGACCCGCGGCATCGCCGTGGGCGCGGTGAAGTGACCCGGCCGAGGGCCGCGACTCCCACCGCCCGCCCGCGGGGCGGCTGACCGTCCCGCGGGCCCCGCCGCTCTGCCTCCCGCCCTCCCTCCCCGGGCGGGAGGCAGGGCCCCATGCTTCCCACACGTACCGAGAACGCCGGTGGGCATCCACCGGGAAAGGCATCGCCATGAAGTTCACCGACGGGTACTGGCTGCTGCGCGAAGGCGTCACGGCGGCGTATCCGGCAGAGGTCCTCGATGCCGTCCCCGGAAACGGCACGCTCCGGATCTACGCACCCACCCAGAACATCCAGCACCGCGGCGACACCCTCAAGGGCCCGGTCGTCACCGTCGAGTGCACCGCGCCGATGCCCGGCGTGATCGGTGTGCGCGTCACCCACTTCGAGGGCGGCGTCGAGACCGGCCCGCACTTCGAGCTGCACGAGCAGCCGCACGAACCCGTCGTGACCGTCGACGACAAGGAAGCCGTCCTCACCTCCGGCGAGCTGAGCGTGCGCTTCGCCCGCGACGGCGAGTGGCGGATGGAGTTCCGCGACGCAGACGGCCGCACGATCACCAGCAGCGACGTCAAGGCCATGGCGCTGATGAGCACCGCCGACGGCGGCCACCACGTCCGCGAGCAGCTGCGCCTGGGCGTCGGCACCTCCGTCTACGGTCTCGGCGAGCGCTTCGGGCCGCTGGTCAAGAACGGCCAGACCGTGGACATCTGGAACGCAGACGGCGGCACCAGCAGCGAGCAGAGCTACAAGAACGTCCCGTTCTACCTGACCGACGCCGGCTACGGCGTCTTCGTCGACGACCCCGGCAAGGTCTCCTTCGAGGTCGCCTCCGAGCAGGTCTCGCGCGTCCAGTTCAGCGCCGAACGCCAGCAGTTGCAGTACTACGTCATCCACGGCCCCTCGCCCAAGGAGATCCTGCGCAAGTACACCGCGCTCACCGGCCGGCCGGCCCTGCCGCCCGCATGGTCCTTCGGGCTGTGGCTGACCACGTCGTTCACCACCTCCTACGACGAGCAGACCGTCACCGGATTCGTCGAGGGCATGGCCGAGCGGGACCTGCCGCTGTCGGCCTTCCACTTCGACTGCTTCTGGATGCGCGAGTTCAACTGGTGCGACTTCGAGTGGGACCCGCGGGTCTTCCCCGACCCCGAGGGGATGCTGCGCCGGCTCAAGGAGCGCGACCTGCACATCTGCGTGTGGATCAACCCCTACATCGCCCAGCGCTCCCCGTTGTTCGCCGAGGGCAAGGCCGCCGGCTACCTGCTCAAGCGCCCCGACGGCGGCGTCTGGCAGTGGGACCTGTGGCAGCCCGGCATGGCCCTGGTCGACTTCACCAACCCCGACGCCTGCGCCTGGTACGCCGCCAAGCTCGAAGCGCTCCTCGACATGGGAGTGGACTGCTTCAAGACCGACTTCGGCGAGCGCGTGCCCACCGACGTCGCGTACTTCGACGGTTCCGACCCCGAGCGCATGCACAACTACTACACGCAGCTGTACAACAAGACCGTCTTCGACGTGCTGCGCAAGCACCGCGGCGAGGGCGAGGCCGTGCTCTTCGCCCGCTCGGCCACGGCCGGCGGCCAGCAGTTCCCGGTGCACTGGGGCGGCGACTGCGAGTCCACGTACGAGTCGATGGCCGAGTCGCTGCGCGGCGGCCTGTCGCTCGGCCTGTCCGGCTTCGGCTACTGGAGCCACGACATCGGCGGCTTCGAGGGCCTGCCCGATGCGGGGCTGTTCAAGCGCTGGTCCGCCTTCGGCATGCTCTCCTCGCACAGCCGGCTGCACGGCTCCTCGTCCTATCGCGTGCCGTGGCTGTTCGACGAGGAGGCGGTGGACGTCCTCCGTCACTTCACCAAGCTCAAGCTGAGCCTCATGCCCTACCTCTACGGCGCCGCCCACCAGGCGCACACCGAGGGCATCCCGATGATGCGCGCCATGGTGCTGGAGTTCCCCGGCGACCCGGGCTGCGCGCCGCTGGACCGCCAGTACATGCTCGGCGGCGACCTGCTGGTGGCGCCGGTGTTCTCCGAGGACGGCGAGGTGTCGTACTACGTGCCCGAGGGCACCTGGACGCACTTCACGACCGGCGAGCAGGTCGCCGGCCCGCGGTGGCTGCGCGAGACGCACGGCTACCTCAGCGTGCCGCTGCTGGCCCGGCCCGGCTCCGCCATCGCCGTCGGCGCGGTCACCGACCGCCCCGACTACGTGTGGGCGGACGACGTGACCGTCCGGGTCTTCGAGCCCGCCGACGGCTCCCGGACCACCGTCCGGATCCCCGGCGAGGACGGCTCAGCCGCGGCGGAGATCACGATCGTGCGCGACGGCGCCACCCTGCGGGCCGAGACCTCCGACGCCCGCTTCCCGTGGGGCGTCGAGGTCGCGGGCGGACCGGCCGCCCGCGCGGTCGCGGGTACGGCGGTGCTCACGCTGGACCTGTCCGTCTAGGCGGGGACAAGGAGCGAGGGGGCAAGGGGACAGGGGAGTCGCATGGTCAAGATCACCGATGTCGCGCGGCACGCGAGGGTGTCCCCGAGCACCGTCAGCTACGCGCTGAGCGGCAAGCGGCCGATCTCTCCGGAGACCCGGGAGCGCATCGAGAACAGCATCCGTGAACTGGGCTACCGGCCGCACGCCGGTGCCCGGTCGCTGGCCAGCAGCAGGTCACGGGTGCTGGGTCTCGTCCTGCCCCTGCGCAAGGGCATCCACGTGCCCGTGGTGATGCAGTTCGCCACCTCCGTGCTGACCGCGGCCCGCGAGCACGACCACGATGTCCTCCTCCTCACCCAGAGCGAGGGTGAGGAGGGGATCATCCGGGTCGCGGAGAGCGCCATGGCGGACGCGTTCATCATCATGGACGTCGAGCTGGAGGACCGCAGGCTCCCGCTGCTGCGAGGCCTGGACCGCCCGTCGGTGCTCATCGGCTTCCCGTCCGACCCGGCCGGACTCACCTGCGTCGACCTGGACTTCGCGGGGGCCGGCGAGGCCTGCGTGGAGCACCTGGCCTCGCTCGGCCACCGCACGGTGGCCCTCGTCGGCTCGCCCCCCGAGGTCTACGTCCGCGGCACCGGCTTCGCCCGCCGGGTCGCGGCCGGCTTCACGGCCGCCGCCGACCGGCTGGGCCTGCGCTCCTACGTCCACCCGTGCCCGGAGACACCGGCCGAGGCCCGGGCGATGGCCGAGCAACTGCTCCGGGAGCAGCCGTCGTTGACGGGGGTCGTGGTCCACAACGAACCGATCACCCAGCCCCTCATCGACGCCTTCACCGCCATGGGGCTGCGGGTGCCGCAGGACATCTCGGTCACCGCGATCTGCCCCGACGAGATCGCCGAGCAGACCCCGCTGCCGATCACGTCCGTCGCCCTCCCGACGGCCGAGATCGGCACGCGCGCCGTGGGCCTGCTCATCGCCAAGCTCGCCGACGAGGACGTCCCCGAGACCACGGTCCTCCCGGCCCGCCTCACCGCCCGCGCCACCACGGCGCCGCCGCCGGCCGGGTAGCCCCACCGCCCGTCGTGATCAACGGAGTTGTGGTGTGCCAGGATCTGCTGCTGTGACGGACAACGACCCTCTCGCCGGCCTGGACGATGTGCCCTGGGCCCGGTTGCGGCACTCCTACGGCACGGCCGAGGACGTCCCCGGACACCTCCGGGCGATGCGGGCCGGGGTGTGGGAGGGCCGGTACCCGCCGATCACGCAGCTCGCGGACCACATCGTGCACCAGGGCACGCGATCGCAGGCCGCGGTGTACACCGTTCCGTTCCTCGTGCGGATGGCACTCGACCCAGGACTGGTCAACAGGCACCGGATCGTCGGTCTGCTGGGCGCCATCGCGATCGGGCTGGACAACAACTACCTGCCGAACGGCTACGACCCTTCGGAAGACCGCACCAACCTGGCGAATCTGCGCGGCGAAGCCGACAGTTGGGCCCGGTGGATCGGCGAGTCGGCGGACGACGAGCAGCGCAAGGACCGCGAGGAGACCTGGGAGCACGTGCTCATCGCCGCCGAAGCGGTGGTGCGTTCCTACGAGGCCGTGCGGGAAGCACTTCCCGCACTCGCCGTCCTGCTGACCTCGGACAGCCCCGAGCTGCGGGCCGAGACCGCGAACCTGCTGGGGTGGTTCCCCGAGTGCGCGGCGACGTCGATTCCGCTTCTGAAGGCGTTCATCGCCGGCGAGGACTCTCCCGGCGCGGCGGCGACGGGACTGGTCGCCCTCGGTCTGCTCGGCGAACCGGTGACCGTTCCCTTCATCGAGCGCTACCTGGACGGCCCCGTCGTCGAGCTTCGCTGGGCCTCCGCCTTCGCGTTGACACGGTTCGGCATCGCCGGCCCGGCCGTCGTCGATGCGCTGACCCGGGTCGCCGCCCGGCCGCCGGAGGCGACAGGGACCATGACGTTCCTGAGCGGCTCCTACGGCGGCCTCGCGGCGATGGCCCTGGAGGAGACATCCGAAGCCGCGACGCTCCGGACGGTCGAGGCCCTGCTCGCCGGACTGGCCGGCCTTGAGGGCGTCAAAGGGTCCTGGGACCGGAACCACCTGGCGCGAGCCTTGGGCAGAGTGGCTTTCCCGGGCGATCCCGCCGACCCGCCGCCGGCCTTCGGCGACCTGACCGACGCGCAGCAGCGTGTCGTGCGCTTCGTCACCGACCGGGACGACGACGCCTGGCCACTCGGAGTCGAGGACGCCATGCGCCGGTGGAAGATCCCGACCAGGCGCGCCGAACTGCGCGACTACCTCAGTGATGCCTCGTAGGCCTCGCGGAAGGCGCTGGGGACACGGCCGCGATCGTTCACCTCATAGCCGTTGGCACGGGCCCAGAGGCGTACCGGCTCGTCCTCCGGACGGGGTTCGAGCGCGCGGGCCCGGGCGAGGCCGCCAGGGCCTCTCCACTCTCCGGACGAGACCCCTTCCAGCCGGTCCGCCGCATCCTGGAAGAAGGCGGACAACGAGGCGTACTCGCCTTCCTGAGGGAATTCTGCATCGGCCCACGTGCCGATGGTTCCGTTGATCGTGTCCAGAAACGTGCCGTGGAGACCGTCGCTCTCCGCGGCGACCGGCACCCACTCTCGACGCCACAGTTGGTCGTCGGGACCCTCGGACGGGCACGCGTCCGCCATGTCCATCCGGCTCCCGTAGATCCATTGAATGTCCGTCAGGCCGAGAAGGAAGTGGCCGTCGGGGAAGACCGCGTCGCACCCGAGCGCCACCAGGCACGAGTGCGCAGCGGGTTGCCTGCCGGCATCGAGGTCGTTCGCCAGAAGCCACTGCCGCAGCTCCCTCGGCAGCTCCAGGCCCATGCGCAGTTCGGCCCGGCCGATGGCCGCCTCGCTCCCGGGACCGCCGAGGGCGGCAAAACCTCCGGGGTTGTGCCGCTCGAGCCACGCGGTCACCCGGCCCCACGCTTCCCGTACGTCTCCGGTCCCGTGCAGCGGCGTCTGGCTCGCGGGAGGGTTGTCCGTGCGAGGAAGCGACGACCTCTGATCATCCATGGGAGGACCGTATGCGGGGCCACTGACAATGCCGGCTTCGGCACCGCCGCCGTGAGCACCGCACCCCAGCCGCACCTGCGGACACCGCCCAGGTGCCGCCGGTTCTTGAGCCGACCGTGGAGCCGGCGTGAGGGCCGTCCTTCCGATGGCGTATCCCCGCGTGCTGTGCTCATCATGGTTCGGTAGGGCCGATGTCCAGTGTCGCCCGGCCTGCTGGGCCGGAGGTGGGAGCGCGGACGCGGCACGTGGGGGAGATCAAGGGCACGCGGGCTGAATGCGTCAGTGTGTGGCGTTCCGGATCCGGTGGGTCGCTTCGCCGTGGCCATGTGCACTGGACAGGTGAATCATGGACATATTCACAAGAAAGACCGACAGGCTCATCGCGCTCTTCGCGGCGCTGGCGGTTGTCCTGCTGGTTTCCCTCGGCGCGAGCGCCGGAGCCAGGGGTGACAGCCGTGGGCGGGGCACCGAGGCGGCGGAGCCGTCTCCGTCGTCCTTCCCGCAAGGGGAACCTCCGTCCGGTTTCACGTCCAAGTACGCGGAAGTGAACGGCTTCCGCATGCACTACCTGCGAGGCGGCAAGGGATCACCGGTCGTGCTGATCCACGGGTTCCCCCAGTCCTGGGCCGAGTGGCGGGACCAGATGGGCCCGCTCTCCAAGAACCACACGGTGATCGCGGTCGACCTCCGCGGAGCCGGCAACTCCGAGGTCACCAAGGGCGGTTACGCGAAGGCGCAGATGGCCCGGGACGTGCACGAGCTGCTGAAGCAGCTGAAGCTGAACAACGGCGTCCAGGTCGTCGGGCACGACGTCGGCCTGTGGGTCAGCTACGCCTACGCGGCCCAGTGGCCGCGGGAGGTGCGGCGGCTGGCCGTGATGGAAGCGCCCGTCCCGGACGACAGCATGTACAGCTTCCCGGCTCTGAACGCCAACCCGAAGGTCCCGTCGATGTGGCACTTCGGCCTCTTCCAGCTGCCTCTCGCCGAGCATCTGATCTCCGGTCACGAGCGTGTCTTCGTCCAGGGCTTCATCGGGGAGCTCCTGGAGAACACGTCCGCGTTCTCGCCGGCCGACTACGACTTCTACGCCCACTACCTGAAGGAACCGGGCCGCACGGTGGCCTGGATGAAGATGTACCGCGAGCTGCGCGGGGACGTCGAGCAGAACAAGAAGTTCCTGGCGCAGGGCAGGCTGAGGATGCCGGTCCTGGCGGTCGGCGGCCAGGCGTCGTTCGGCGGCAGGATCGGTGACCAGTGGCGCACCTACGCGACGAACGTCGAGGGCCGGGTCATCAAGGGTTCGGGCCACTGGGTGACCGAGGAGAAGCCCCAGGACGTGACGAACCTGCTGCAGTCCTTCCTGCAGAAGTAGCCGCCACCGCCGACCGGCGGCGGGGCCGTCCGTCCGCGCGAGGGATCGCGCGGACGGACGGCCACCGGGTTCTGGCGCGGATCGGTGAGGCTACTCCGTACGCAATCCGTCCGGCCGCATCATGCGGACCAGCGGAGGCAGGCTGAGCGCGGTCACCAGCAGGACGACGCCCGCCGCGATGCCGGCCATCGCGGCGACGCCCGGCCAGTCCACGCCGACCGCGGTGTCGACCATGCGGAGCAGGACCGCGCCCAGGCCGATGCCCACCGCGGAGGCGAGCGCGAGACCGAGGGCGACGGGCAGGGCCGTCTGCCAGAGGACCGACAGACTCAGCGTGCTGCGCCGGGTGCCGAAGGCGACCAGGGTGGACAGCAGCCTGCGGCGCTCGCGCAGTTGCTCCAGCTGGGAGACGAGCAGACTGGCCCCGATCATCACGAGCACGCACGTGGCGCCGACCATCAGGCCGCTGCGGATGGCGGCGAAGTGCCGGGACTGCTCGGTGGCGGCGAAGGCCGTCGGGGAGGCCAGGGGGTCGAGCCTGGCCGCGGCGTTGCGCAGCAGTTCCCGGGCGTCGGGCACGGCCGGGTCGAGGGAGACGAACACCTTGCCGGTGAGCGCCGCCGCGGCCGTGGCCGGGAAGGCGCCCGGGGTGACGAGGACGCCGCCGCGCTCGTACCCCGAGGGGTCGCTGCGCAGGGCCGCCGACTTCAGGGTGCGCGGCAGGTGCCAGGGCACGCGCAGTGCGGCGGTGTCCTCGTCGTAGCCGGGGTCCACGTACACCGTCCTGCCGGGGCGGGCGAGTGCGGAGGTGTCCTGGTCGTACGGGCGGTCCCCGATCACGAAGGTGTCGCCGTCCCGGCAGGAGGGCAGCGTGGCGACCTCGCGCAGCGCGTCGCAGCCGCCCACCGTCAGTTCGGCGTAGCGCTGCGGGGTGGTGGCCCGTTCGCCGAGTACGCCCTCGGAGAGTCCGGTGACGCCGCGTACGCCGCGGGTGGCCTTCAGGTCGCGCGCCGCGTCGGCCACGGGGACGGCCGCGGGCAGGGCGACCGCCATCTGGGCGCGCGTCAGGTCCTTGCCGGTGTGGCGGGTGTAGTCGGCCTGGACGCCCGCGAACAGCATCTGGAGCGCGATGGCTCCGGCGACCGCGACCGCGATGCCGTTGACCGTGCGCGCGGCGGTACCGCTGCTCAACTGAAGCCTGCGGACGGCCAGTTGCCACGACAGCGAGCCCGCGCCCAGACGGGACACGACGGCCTCGACGATCCACGGCAACAAAGCCGTGATGCCGACCAGCAGCAGCACGGTGCCGCCGATGACCATGCCCTGGTTGAAGTTCCCGTTGTTCCTGCCCTGGCCCGTCATCGGGGCGAGCAGGCCGAGACCGCCCAGCGGCAGCAGCAGCCGCCACCACAAGCGGCGGCTGAGCGGTTTCGCGGTGCGGACGACACCCAGGGGTTCCACCACGACGCCGCGCAGGGCAAGCAGCGTCACCATGACCGCGGCCGCGGGCACAGCGACCACCACCAGGGTGGCAAGCGCGGGTACGGGTTCGAGGTCGCCGGAGAAGACGTCGACGCCGAAGACCGTGAACCGGTCGGCCACGGAGCGGCCGATCCCGAACAGCACGCCGCCGACGGCGAGTCCGCCCACCGCGCCGGCCAGCGCCTCACCTGCCGCGACCAGCCGCGTCGTGCGCGCGTCGGCGCCGACCAGGCGCAGCGCGGCGAGGCGGCGATCGCGCCGTTCCCCGCCGAAGCGCACGGCGGACGCGATGAACACTCCGACCGGCACCAGCAGGACGACGGAGACGATCAGCACGAGGAGCACCAGGACCGGGTCCGGGCCGAGACCGGGGTCGCGGGAGCCGAAGGCGTGGATCCGCTCGACCCGCCCGGGCCCGGAGCCGGCGCGCAGGCCCGACGCGCTCGCGTAGTAGACGAGTTCGCCCGGCCCGACCAGCCCGCCCTCGCCGATGGTCCCGCTGACGCGGTACGGCAGCCGCTCGCGCAGAAGCGCGCCGCCGGGGGAGTCCAGCAGCCGGCGCAGCGCGGGGGAGACCAGCATCGTGCCGCGGCCGGGCAGTCGCGTCACGCCCGGCGGAAGCGGGGCGCGCGGGCCCTCGGGCTGCACCAGCCGGCCCCGGACGGGCTCTCCGCGGTAGCTGGTGTCGGTGATGGCGATCAGCATCGTGTCGGCGGCCCGGTCGCCGGTCAGCGAACGGGACGTCATGTCGTTGCGGGCGCGCTCACGGTCGTGCCGGTGGGCCAGCGCGTTCGGCACCGCGGTGGTGAGCAGCAGCAGTGTCACCCCGAGGCCCACCCCGACGGTGGTGAGCAGGGTGCGCGCCCAGCCCTCGCGCCCGCCGGTCACGGCGAAGCGGATCCCCATGGTCAGGTCGCGGGCGAGGCCCCGCGCGCGGCCGGCGAGGCGGCCGGTGGTGGCGGCCGTCACGCCGCGCGCTCCGTGTCCCGGGCCCGGCCGTCGCGCACGACGATCTCGCGGTCGGACCAGGCCGCCACCCGCGCCTCGTGGGTGACCAGCACGACGCCGGCCCCCGTGTCGCGGGCCGCCCCCGTCAGCGCCTCCATCACGCGTTCGCCGTTGAGGGAGTCCAGCGCGCCTGTCGGTTCGTCGGCGAACAGCACGCGCGGGCCGGTGACCAGCGCGCGGGCGACCGCAACGCGTTGCCCCTGGCCGCCGGATATCGCGCCGGGCCGCCGTCCCGCGACGTCGTCGACCTCCAGGCGGCGCAACCACTCCATGGCCGCGTGCACGGCCTCCTTGCGCGGGGTGCCGCCCAGGCGGAGCGGCAGCGCCACGTTCTCGGCGCAGGTCAGCTCGGGCACCAACTGCCCGAACTGGAAGACGAAGCCGAAGTCGGCGCGTCGCAGCGCGCTGCGCGCCGCGTCGTTCATCGCGGACACCTCGCGTCCGTCGTACGTGATCGTGCCGGAGTCCGGCGGCACGATGCCGGCCAGGCAGTGCAGCAGCGTGGACTTGCCGGAGCCCGACGGGCCCAGCACGGCGACGACCTCGCCGGGCCGCAGGGAGAAGTCCGCCCCGGCGAGCGCCGGCGTGCTCCCGTAGGTCTTGTGCAGGTCCGTGGCGGTGAGCAGGGGCTGATCGGCGGTCACGGACGGACCTCCCGGGCCAGCCGGTCCAGGCGCTCGGCGGTCAGTTCCAGCCAGCGCAGGTCGGCCTCCAGGTGGAACAGGGCATGGTCGCAGATGAGTTGGTCGGCGAAGTCCCCGGTGCGCTTGCGCTCGGTGAGCGTCCGCATGAGCCGCAGGTGCTCGGACCGCTGCACATCGAGAACGCCCGCGGCGTCGCGTTCGGTGAGCAGGGCGAGGACGACCTTGGTGTAGAGCGTCGACTGCAGGTACGGCTCGGGCTTCTCGGGAGTCTCCAGCCAGTGCCGGACGTCGGTGACCCCGGCCTCGGTGATGGCGTAGCGCTTGCGCTCGGGGCCCTCGCCGGGCTCTATGGCGTCCACCTCGACCAGGCCGTTCTTGAGCAGGCGCGACATCGTCGAGTACACCTGCCCGTAGTGCAACGGGCGGTCGTGGCCGAACCGTTCGTCGAAAGCGCGCTTGAGGTCGTAACCGTGGCGCGGGCCGGATTCGAGGAGGCCCAGGAGGGCGTGACCGATGGACATGGGCGTCACTGTACAAACGCGGTATACACCTTGTGTAGACCGGGTTGCCCCGATGGAAGGAGGCCATAGGGGGACCCCGGTATGAATATCACGTATACGGTCTGTGTATAGTCCCCGGCATGCACTTCTCCAGCCTGCGCCGACGGCCGTCCGCGAGTCCGCAACCCGCCTCGGCGACGGTGCGCCGCGCCGCGACAGCCCTTTCCGCAGCCGCGGTGGCCCTGACCCTGACGTTGACCGGATGCACACGGGTGGAGACCACCTCCCCGAGCGAGGCGCGCAACGCGGCGGGAACCCACGGCACCGGGCACTTCGGGAGCGTCGACTGCCGCAAGGCCAAGTGCATCGCCCTGACCTTCGACGCCGGACCGAGCCGGAACAGCGGGCGGCTGCTGGACATCCTCAAGGAGAAGCAGGTGCACGCCACCTTCTTCCTCCTGGGCAAGAAGCACATCGAGCGGTACCCCGAGATGGTCAAGCGGATGGCCGCCGAGGGCCACGAGGTGGCCAGCCACACGTGGGACCACAAGATCCTCACGGACCTCGACGCCGACGGGATACGCGAGGAGTTCAGCCGCCCCGACGACGCCATCGAGCGGCTCACCGGTCACCGTCCCACCCTGGTGCGCCCGCCGCAGGGCCGCACCAACGACACCGTCCAGGGGGTCGCCCGCGAGATGGGGCTCTCCGAGGTGCTGTGGAGCGTCACCGCCAAGGACTTCGCGACCAGCGATTCCGCCCTGATCACCAAGCGCGTCCTGGAGCAGTCCGGCCGCGACGGCATCATCCTGCTCCACGACATGGTCCCCGCCGCCGGTTCCCCCGGCTACCGGGGCACCGTGCCCGCCGTGCCCGGCATCATCGACGAGCTCAAGCGCCGCGGTTACACCTTCGTCACCGTCCCGCAGCTGCTCGCCCCCGGCACCCCGGCTCCCGGCGCCGTCTACCGGCCCTGACCCGCCGGCGAGGCTCCGGATCCGGTGACCGGATCCGAGGGGACCTCGGCCCGATACGGAGGACCGCCGCGGACCGTGCGGAGGCACCGTGGTTCCTTCGGGTGGGATCCCCGTCGGGGAGTGAGGTGGATGGCCGGCAGTGAGGCCGCACCGTACGCCGCCTGTCCGCCCCCGCGGCCCGGGGAGCACGGCGCGCCGTGGCTCGTCGGGCTCCTTCTGCGGCGCCCCCACGACCGGCTGATCCGGGTCTCCTTCCTCGTCACCGGTGACGTCACCGCCGTGCAGGCGGTGTTCCGGGCCCGGCTGCGGGCGTCCCGGCTCGTGGAGTTCGAGCGGTGGCGCGACGCGCTGGTCGACGCCTCCTGGACCGAGGTACGGCGCCTGCGGCGGGATCTCCTCGGGCACGTCGAGCTCACCGGCCCCTTCCCCGGGCCTCCCGACGCGCCGCAATCACCCTGATGCCGCACCGTTTTCACCCGGTCGGACAGCGCGGGCGGGCCCGGCCACGCCACTGCCTGAACGCTGGTGTGCCATAGGCCTCAAGGGAAGCGAGAACGGTATGACGGCATCTCCGGTCCTCGGCTCGCGGCGGCGTGCACGGCGCCCCCACCTCACCGCGGCGGCATGCGCCGCCGTTTTGTGCGCCCTGGCCGCGGCCCCGGCCGCCGCCGACGGCGACACGAGCGGCACCAGGCCCACCGTGGTCCTCATCCACGGGGCGTTCGCCGACGCCTCCAGCTGGAACGGGGTAGCGGAGCGGCTCGAACGCCGCGGCTACACGGTCATGGCGCCCGCCAACCCGCTGCGCGGCCTGTACAACGACGCCACCTACATCTCGTCGGTGCTGGACTCGATCAAGGGTCCCGTCGTGCTGGCCGGCCACTCCTACGGCGGCGCCGTGATCAGCTCGGCCGCTGCCGGTCATTCCCAGGTGAAGGCCCTGGTCTACATCGACGCCCTGATGCCGGACGTGGGCGAGAGCGGCGCGTCGCTGTCCGCCAGGTTCCCCAGCGCCCTCTCCACCGCGACCAGGTCCGTCCCGTACCGGGAGGGCGACGGCCGGAGCGGCACCGACCTCTACCTCAAGCGCGACAAGGTGTACCCGGTCTTCGCCGCCTGCCTGCCGCAGAGCCAGGCCGACCTGCTGGGCGTCACCCAACGGCCCGCGGCCACCACGGCGTTCTCCGAGACGGCCAAGGTCGCGGCCTGGAAGACCATCCCGTCCTGGGCCATGGTCGGCCGCCAGGACATGGCCATCAACCCCGAGCAGGAGCGCTTCCAGGCCCGTCGTGCCCACTCGCACACGGTGGAGATCAACTCCTGCCATGTCTCGCTGATCGCCCACCCCGACGCCGTGACCGACCTGATCCTGCGGGCCGCGACCGCCGCCGCGTCCGGGTCCGCCGGCCCCTCGCTGGCCGCCACCGGTGCCGTCACGCCCCGGCGTGAGCTCACCGGCCTCGGAGGCATCGCCGGCGTGTCCCTGGTGGCCGGTGCGGGTGCCGTCCTCGTCGGCCGCCGCCTGCGCCGCCGCCCCCGCTGAGGAGTGCCCCGGGGGCACGCCCGGCCGGACCCGTCACCGGCCCCTGTCCTCGGGGCCGACCAGCAGGAGGGCGATGTCGTCCCGGCCCTGGTCGGTGCTCCGCGCCTGTGAGGCGCTCGGCCCGGGTGCCGGGCCAGAGCATCTGCAGAGCGCCCCACTTCGTGCCGTCCGTCGCCAGCGGCATGACGATCATGGCTATCTCGTAGGGCAGGGCGTACGCCGTGCGCGCGAACCGCCGCGCGAGTTCGGCGTGGCCGAGCACCCACACCGGGCGCCCCTCCCGGACCGCCGTGGCCACCGGCACGGGGGCGGCCAGCGCGAGGCGGGTCCACGGTCCGACCACGCGGGACGACAGACCGGTCACCACTTCCATGCGCAGCGCCTGCTCCTCGCGGACCAGCAGGAACACGGCGGCCGCGTGCGACCCCGTGGTCCGCACCACCTCGGTGAGTGCCCGGTCCAGCTCGGCAGCGGCGCGTGCGCCGCCGGTCCCGCGGCGCGCCCGCCCATCATCCACCCGCCCCTGGCGGCGAGGCCACGGGCGCTCGTCGTCGGGGAGCGCCGGACCGGCGCGGCCGGGGGTCTCCCATACCGGGACGATATCCCCGCCACCCGCCCGTGGGCATCCGGGGCAGCGGGCCCGGGCGGCCCGGCGCGGGGGTGGGGCCGGTCAGCGGGCGGCGAGGACCTCGTTGAACGCCTCGGTGGAGCTGGGGTGGGTGTAGACGGCGTCGCGCAGTTCGCCTGCGGTGACGCCGTGGCGGATCGCCAGGGCGACGGTGTTGATCAGCTCCTGCGAGTCGACACTGAGCAGTGCCGCGCCGAGGACCTGGTCGGTGGCCGCGTCGATCACGAACTTCATGAGGCCGCGGATCTCGCCGACGATCTTCGCCCGGGGCATCGAGGCGATCTGCGCCACGGGCTTCGCCGCGACGCGCACATCGTGGCCGCGGTCGCGGGCCTCGCGTTCGCCGAGGCCGACCCGGGACAGCGCGGGGGTCGTGAAGACGGTGTACGGGACGGCGACGCGGTCGGCCGTGGTGCGTTCTCCGGAGCCGAGGAGGTGGTCGGCGACGATCCGGCTGTCGTCCAGGGAGATGTAGGTGAACTGCGGGCCGCCGTTGACGTCCCCGACGGCGTAGATGTGCGGGCGGCTCGTGCGCAGGTGCTCGTCGACCTCGATGGCGCCGGAGGGGGTGGTGCGGATCCCCGCGGCTTCGAGTCCGAGCCCTTCGGTGGCGGGCCTGCGCCCGGTGGCGACGAGCACGGCGTCCGCGGCGACGGTGCGTTCCTCGCCGCCGGCCCGGTAGTGCACCGTGGCGTGGCCCGGCCCGTCGGCGACCCGGGTGACCTGGGCCCCCGTGACGAAGGTGACGCCGTCGTCCTGGAGGATCCGCACGACCGCCTCGGCCACGTCGGCGTCCTCACGGGGCATGACCCGCGGTCCGGCTTCGAGCACGGTCACCTCGGAACCGAAGCCCCGGTACATGCCCGCGAATTCCAGCCCCAGGTATCCGGCGCCGAGCACGACCAGGCGGGAGGGGAGAACCGTGCCGCGGACGAGGTCGGTGCTGGTCCGGGTGTACGCGCTGTCGCGCAGGCCGGGGACGTCAGGGAACACCGGTTCCGCGCCGGTGTTGACGACGATCGTCGGAGCGGTGACGACCATGCGGTCGGTGCCCGCGCTCACCTCCACCGACTCCGCGTCGAGGAAGCGTGCGTGGCCCGTGATCACCGTGACCGTGTCGAGGGTGTCGAGCATCTCGAAGTTCTTCGCCCTGAGCAGGGTGGTCAGCGACTCCGTGCCGGCCACGGCCTCGCGGAAGGTGTCCTCGGGCCGGTCGCCGGGGCGGCGCTGCTCCGCCCGGTGGATCAGCGACTTCGTCGGTACGCAGCCGACGTTGATGCAGGTGCCGCCGAACATCTGCGACGACTGCTCGACGACGGCGACGCGCTGCCCGAGGGCGCCCAGCCGTGCGGCGAGGGTCTTGCCGCCCTTACCGAATCCGATGACCAGGAGATCGACGTGCATGGTGTCCATGGCTGCGACCTTGCCGCCTGCGGGGCGAGATGCCAAGCTGAAGAAGTCGCATTTCCTGTCGAGAAAGTCTCATGGACGCTCTGAGCCGCCTGATCCGGCTGGCCCGGTTGCGGGGCAGCGTCGACATCCGCTGTCTGATCGCGGGCCGGTACACGCTGGACAACCCCGTGGAAGGGACCGGCCGGTCGCCGTTCCACCTGCTGCTGAACGGGGAGTGCACCCTGGAACTGCCGGACCGGCGGGTCGAGCTGCGCGCCGGCGACATGGTGCTGCTCCCGCACGGGACGGCGCACCGCATGCGGGTGCGCGGTGCCCGGGACGCCACGGACGTCGAGCGCCGGGACGCCGGCCCGTACGAGCTGCTGGGCAACGAGCCCCCGGGCGAGGACGGGACGGTGGACCTGTTCTGCGGCCACTACGTGTGGGGACCCGGCCCGGGACAGATCCTGATGGGCATGCTGCCGGAGGTCGTCCACGTACCCCTGGGCGCCGCGCCCGGCGGGCCCCTCGGGCCGCTGAGCGCGTTCATGCGGGGCGAGGCGGGCGCGGCGGGGCCGGGAACCGAGGCCATTCTGGACGGGCTGTGCGACGTGCTGCTGACGATGGCGCTGCGCGGGACCCCGGGTCTCGGCGCCGCGGTGTGGCTCGCATCGGCCCATGACGTCGTGCGGACGGTCACCGAGGCGGTGCTCGGCGACCCCGCGGACGACTGGGGCATCGAGCGGCTTGCCGCACTCAACGCGATGTCCCGTGCGACCTTCATCCGGCACTTCGCCCGCGAAACGGGCATGAACGCCGGGGAGTTCGTCACGCGACTGCGCATGCTGCTCGCGGCCGACCTGCTCACCGGCACCGACCGCCCGGTCGGCGCGGTCGCCGCGGACGTCGGATACGGCTCGGTGTCGGCCTTCGGCCGGGCCTTCCGGGTGGCGACCGGCATCACCCCCGCCAAGCTGCGCAGGTCGGCGCGTGAGCGGGAGCACTGAGGCCTGAAGGGAAGCGTCGGGGATCGGTGGTGATCGTCCGCCGGCACGCTGCGCAAGGGCCCCGCCGGACGATCCCGGCCCCGTCGGCGACAGAGCTCTCGACCTCCACGCGCAGTGCGTACCGCGCGGGCGAGCCGGCAGGCTCGATGCGGCGGGTCAGCCGCTCCCGCGTCGGATCGTCGGACACGCTGCAGAGGCCCGGCCCTGGCAGAGGGTTCCCGAGCCGGACCGGGCGGGACCCGTGCGGGCCTGGAGGACGTCAGCTTGGACGCGTCCCGGCGAAGTCGCCGCTGGTGGCGGACGTCTCGGCCGCGCGGCAGGTGATGCAGACGAGCCTGCGCGCCGGAAGGCGGCTCGTGGCGCGCCCCAGGCCGTTCGGCTGGTGGAGGAGCTGCCGGAGCACATGGGCGTGGTCCGCGCAGACGAACAGGTTGCAGTGGCAGCAGATGCCGATTCCCTCGGCGTCCGGACGGGCTTCCTGGAGGCAGTCGTAGCACTTCAACATCGGCTCCGTGGGGGTCTGGGGCGAGGCGACCGGCTGCGGGGATGCGCCTTTGCGGCGGTATGGCGAACGTACGATCCAGAATGGACCGGGTCAAATCCAGGCGGGCCGGTCGTGGCCGCCGCCTTCGAAGGCCCCGGCCTCCACCAAGCCGAGCCCGAGCAGGCTCGCCGACAGGCCGGGCCAGGTGTGCACATCCCAGCCGGTGAGCTCCCGCCAGCGTTCCAGGCGGTATTTCACGGTGTTGGGGTGCAGGTGAAGTGCCCGGCCCGTCGCGGTGAGGGAGAAGCCGCAGTCGGCGAAGCCCCGCACCGTCACGGCGAGGTCGGGATGGGACGCGGCGGGTTCCGCGGCGGCTTCGAGGAGCGGCCTGAGCCGGTCGGCCTGCGGGAGCAGCGCCGCGGTGAGCCAGGTGCTGCCGAACGTCACAACCTCGCCGTCGGCGGCCGCGAGCGCGAGCGCCTCCTGGGCGTCGACGATGCTGGCGGCCGCTCCGGCCAGCCCGTGGCGCACCAGGCCGGTGCCGATCCGCAGGGCTGGGTCGTGGCGGCGCATGGCCTCGATCAGGACGTCGACGGGCATGGACTGCGCGACCGCCACCATGGTCGCGCCACGGTTGGCGCACCGCATGTTGCCCGTGCGGCGCCCGACGCGTCCGCGCAGCTCGGCGAGTTGCTCGTCGGCCCAGGCCGCGGACGGGGCGCACACCGCCTGGAAGGGCCCGGCCGGGTCGAAGCCGAGGGAGTGCGCGAGCCTGGCCACGTCCGTCCCGGCGGGGGACGTGGTGTACAGGGCCTCGAAGAAGCGGTACGTCAGGCCGATTTGGGCCGCTTCCTGGGCCCGGATCGTGTCGTTGTAGGCCTCGGCCGCGGCGCCCGTGGCCTGCTCGACCCAGGTCCACACGGTGCCGACCAGACGCACCAGCTGCCGGCTCAGGTCCCCGCCGCGCTCGTCGGCACGGGTGAGCAGGACGTTCCAGATCTCCCGGTAGCCCACGTGGAAGGCGCCGATGAGTGCTTGCAGCGGCAGGCCCTCGCGGGCGCGGTCGCGTCCCAGGGCGCGGGCGTGGTCGCTTTCCTCGGGAGAGGGGCCGCGCCTGGTGACCAGCCCGGTGAGCAGTCCGGCGAACTGCTCGGTGACGTCCGCCTCGTGCTCGTCGCGCGGCACGATGTGGTAATCCGGGATCTCGGCACGGATATGGTCGACGATGCCCGCGGTCAGCCGGGGCAGTTCGGCCCGGACGGACGCGCACAGATCGGCGAGGGCCCGCCAGTCCTCCCGCACGGGGCCCGAGGGCAGGGATGCAGTCGTCATGGCGGCTCACCGCTCTTTCCGCGAACAGGCGCCTTCCCACCATAAGCCCGCCCACGGCCTTGTTCACGTGCTGTGGCCTGCGCCTTTGCGTATTCCACAGGGTGCCGGCCGCGGAATTCTCGCTTTCGGTGAGCCCCGCGGCCCGGCGACGGAGAAAGCTGGGACGCACTTTCCCTTCCTGCGGAGGCGACGCGGATGGACCGGCACAGCTCACCCACGGTGACCGGCCACCCCCTGGACCGGCACGGCCCCGACCGCCGGGCCGTCCTGGTTCGCCCCGCCGGGTGGGCTCGGGAGGACGGTGCGGCGTGGTCGCGGCCGATGTCCCCGCGGGCGGTATTGGCTGGGCGGGAAGCGACGCGGTGCGACCAAGGAGCGGACTGATGACGACAGCGACGGAGAGCGACCCGGTGGCGGAGTTCCGCCGGCTGAGCGACGGCGACGCCGAGGTACAGGCCCACGGCGGCTACTTCTCCTGCACCTACCTGCTCGACATGGAGCGGCACAGTTTCCTGGTGCGCATGCACCGCGGCCGGGTGGAGGAACTGGTCACGGACCCCGAACCCCTGACGGCGTACGACTTCGCCATCAGGGCGAGCACCGGGACCTGGGGGGAGTTCTGCAAGCCGGTGCCGAAGCCCATGTACCACGGCATCTGGGCGGCGACCTTCCAGCGGGACATGCGCCTCGAGGGCGACCTGCTGGTCCTGATGCAGAACCTGCGCTGCCTGACCCGGCAGCTCGAACTGCTCCGCGTCACCGGGCCGCTGGGCTGACCCGCCACCTGCCGAGAGGACCCCCGATGAGCACTCCGTCCCGCATCTCGCCGGTGACCGGCCATTACGTCACGATCGACGTGGAGGACGTCCAGTACAAGGTGTTCTACCTGGAGAGCGGTCAAGGCCAGCCGCTGGTCTGCCAGCACACCGCCGGATGCCACAACCACCAGTGGATGGGTCTCCTGGAGGACGAGGAGATCACCGCGAACCACCGCGTGATCGCCTACGACCTCGCCCGGCACGGCAAGACCGACCCGCCGCTGAACAAGGAGTGGTGGAAGGAGGAGTACAAACTCTCCGCCGACCACTACGTGGCCTTCATCACCGCCTTCTGCGACGCGCTCGGCCTGGAGGATCCGATCTTCATGGGTTCCTCCTTCGGGGGCAACGTCGCGCTGCAACTGGCCCTGCGCCACCCCGACCGCTTCAAGGCCGTCATCCCGGTCGAGGGGGCGGACTACTCGCCGGGCTTCTACCTCGACTGGTGGCAGCACCCGCACGCCAACGCCGCCCAGGTGTGCGCCAGCGGCGTATGGGACCTGATGGCCCCTCAGTCGCCCGACAAGGACCGGTGGGCGACCTGGTTCTACTACAGCCAGGGCGCGGAGGCGTTCAAGGGCGACCTGTACTTCTACTCCGTCGACCACGACCTGCGCGGCCGGCTGGGGGAGATCGACGGCGAACGCTGCCCGGTGATCATGATGACCGGCGAGTACGACTATCTCACCACGCCCGAGGACGGCGCCCGCACCGCGCAGCGCATCCGCGGGGCGGAGTTCATCGAGATGAAGGAGATCGGGCACTTCCCGATGAGCGAGAACTACCCGCGCTTCGCCGGGTACCTCAAGCAGGCGCTGCGCCGCATCGAGGAGCGCACCGGCGCCTCCCACTGACCGTCCGGGCCGGCCCCCGGACGGCGGATGGGCGGGGCGGGACCGAATTGCGGCGGTCCCGCCCCTCCCGTGCCGGTCCCGGGGCGGCGCTCGTCACAAGGGGCTGACCTCGGTGAACTCCAGGGTCAGGATGCCGTGGGCGACGAAGGGGAGACGGCCGAGCCGGCCCCGACTTTGCGACCCCGTCGACCATGGTCGGCGCCGTGATCCTGTCGCGGGCCGTGGCGGCCGCCGACCCGGAACTCTCCGAACGGATCCTGGCGGCCGCACGGGAGCAAGCGGCGCCGCCTTACGAGGGCGATCGCCGAGGCCGCGTCGTGGCCGACCTCGACGAGCGTGTGCGCCACGACCAGTCCGAGCGGTTGTACCCGGCGCGGCACCGGACCAGGGTGGTGCGGCCGTCCCCCACGGCCGTGGCGGCCGTCCGGGCGAGCCGCGTGACTGTGGCGATCTGCCCGGCCGTGAGGGGTGCGTCCGGGAGTTCGGCGACCACATGCTCGACACGCGGGTCGCGGGGCCCGTGCCCGGGGAGCTCGACCAGGTCGACAAGCACGTCGAACTCGCCGTTCACGACCACCGGGTGAACGGTGCCGTGCCCGTCGGTCCAGGAAGTGGCCGCCCCTCCAGAGGCCGCGCGTGTTCTCGTCCCAGGGCGTCCCTGAGTCGGGGACGCCGCCGGCCCGGCCGCGTCTTCCTGCGGGCTCAAGGTGCTGGTGCGCCCGTGGGGTTGGGGTAGGGGAGCGCCGCGGCACAGGCGTGGGCCGGGGCGGAGAGGACGGCCAGGCGACGGTCGAGGGCGGCCGGGGGGAGTGCGGACCAGGGGCGGGCGGCGGCCAGGTCGGTGGCGGTTTCGAGGAAACGGTGGGCGGCCCGGCCGGCGTCGGTGGCCGAGCCGTCGGTGTCGAGCAGGCCGCGGGCGGTGAGGCGGGTGCGGGCGGCGGTCCACTGGTCGTCGGTCCAGCCGCGGTGGGGCTGGAGTTCGCCGCGCGGCAGGTCGATGCCGGAGCGCAGGACCAGGGCTTCGCAGCCGTCGAAGGCCGCCGCCACCAGGGCGGCGACATGGCCGTCACCGCGGTGTTCGCGGATCAGGGTCGCGTGGTGCCAGAGCTCGTCGATCGGGTCGGCAGGCAACGGCAGTGCCGCGTTGGCGGCGGCCAGGACCCGGCCGGCCATGTCGAGTGCGCCGGTGACCGGCCGCAGCAGGTCCGCCGCCTCCTCGGCCACCGCCTCGTGCCCGGCGATCAGCCGGCGCAGCGCGGCGCCGGCGCCCCGCGCGCGGGCCGCCAACGCCGCTTCCAGCGAAGCCAGTTGCCACACGCCCGGCAGGGCGCGGGCCACCATGCCCGGGGTGAAGGAGAAGAAGGCGGCGGTGACCGGTGCCGGGCCGGCGGGACCCAGTGCCATCGAGGGGGCCCTGGTGATCGCCCGCGCCGAACAGGACGTACGCGCCCTCACGACCGTCGCCGCCGAACTCGCCCCGCTGCTGGACGCCGCCGTCGCCCGCTGAGGGCGTCCCGCCTTCCGTGCGGCGCCGGGTGCATCTCGCCGCACGCGCACCCTTGACACCTGGCGATCAACCGGAGGACCATCCTGTCCGCACCCTGACAACGTTGTCTGACGAGGCGTTGTCAGGACTAAATGAAGGGCAGACAACGATGTCAGACACACCGTCAGGTCGATCTCGCGCGGGGCGGCTCCGGCCGACGCCGCGCTCCCCGCGGCGCCGGACCCCTCGCGGCGCGGCGGTCGCCCTCGTGGCGGCACTCGGTACCGTCCTCTCCCTCGCCGCCGCCGTCCCCGCGACGGCCGCGACGGCCACCTCGGCCCGGGACCAGGTGCGGGACACCGCGGCGTACGTCGACCCGCTGATCGGCTCGACCCACGCGGGCAACACGTACCCCGGCGCCGTGCAGCCCTTCGGCATGCTCGCCTGGAGTCCCCAGAACACCCGGGGCCAGATCCCGACCCCCGCTCCCGGCGGGTACGAGTACGGCGCGACGAAGATCCGCGGTTTCAGCCTCACCCACCTCAACGGTGTCGGCTGTTACGGGGCCAACGGCGACATCCCCGTGATGCCGTACGTCGGCGACGTCGACTCCTCCCCCTCGGCCGACGCCACCGACGCCAAGTACGCCAGCTCGTTCTCCCACGCGGACGAGACGGCGGAGGCGGGCTATTACAAGGTGGGTCTGGCCAGTGGCGCGTCCGCGGAACTGACCACGACCCCTCGTACCGGCTCGGGACGCTTCGGCTTCCCCGCCGACAAGCCCGCGAGCATGCTGTTCCGTACGTCCAACTCCGAGACGGGCAGCGGCGACGCGACCGTGCGGGTGGACAAGGCGGCGCGGACCGTGACCGGCTCGGTCACTGCCGGCAACTTCTGCGGCCCGATGAACACGAACAACGCCCACGACCTCTACACCCTTTACTTCACCGCACACTTCGACCAGCCGTTCGCGAAGGTCGGCACCTGGACCGACACCGCTCTGAACCCGGGATCGACCTCGGCCTCCGGTGGCACCGGTTACGGCACGAACGGCATCCAGGCGGCGGGCAAGGGCTCGGGCGCGTACGTGACGTTCGCTCAGGGCACGACGCAGGTCCAGGCCAAGGTGGCGATCTCGTACGTCAGCGCGGCCAACGCGGAAGCCAACCTCAAGGCCGAGAACCCGCCCCGCAAGACGTTCGCCTCGGTGCGGTCGCAGGCGGAGTCCGCGTGGCGGCACGAGCTGGACAAGGTGAAGGTGAGCGGCGGCTCCGACGCCCAGCGCACCACCTTCTACACCGCGCTGTACCACTCGATGCTGGAACCGACGCTGACCAGCGACGTCGACGGGCGGTACCTCGGCGCGGACCGCAAGCCGCACAAGCTGGCGAAGGGCCAGAAGGCGCAGTACGGCACCTTCTCGGGCTGGGACCAGTACCGCGCACAGGTGCAGTTGATGACCCTGCTCAACCCGAAGGCGGGCAGCGACTACGCCCAGTCCCTCTTCAACTACGCGGGCCAGCGCGACGGCGAGTGGGACCGCTGGCTGCTGGAGAACGGCAAGACCAGTGTGATGTCCGGCGACCCGTCCGCCGCCGCGCTCGCCGGGATTTACGCCTTCGGAGGACGTGACTTCGACGTCAAGGGCGCGCTGCGCTCCCTGATCACCGCGGCGACCGTGCCGACGGCGAACGACTCGGACAGCGCGGGCTGCAACGTGGAGTGTGTCGGGCAGCGCCCGGCGCTCGACAAGTACCTGAAGCTCGGTTACGTACCGGCGGACGGCTGCCACTGCTGGGGCGGCGCGGCCGAGACACTGGAGGACGCGGCGGCCGACCACGGGCTGTCGGAACTGGCCGGAGCCATCGGCGACCGCGCCGACCAGAAGAAGTTCCTGGAGCGTTCGGGCGCCTGGAGGTACGTCTTCGACGCGAACGCGACCCCGCAGGGCGGCTACATGCGGGACAGGAAGGCGGACGGGACCTGGGTCGGCGGTTCGTTCTCCCCGAGCACCGAGAGCGGCTTCGTCGAGGGCACCAGCGCCCAGTACACCTGGATGGTCTACTCGGACGTGGCGGGCCTCGCCCGCGCGATGGGCGGCAACGAGGCCGCGGTGAAGCGGCTGGACGCGTTCTTCCGTACACCGGACGGCGCTTTCGACTTCTCGGCGCAGGACCGCACGCGCTTCGACGCCACCAACGAGCCCGACATCAACGCCCCCTACGTGTACGACTACTTGGGGGCGCCCTGGAAGACCCAGGAAACCGTTCGCGCGGTGCTGGACCAGCTGTGGAGCGACCAGCCCGGCGGCATTCCCGGTAACGACGACGCGGGCACGATGTCGTCCTGGTACGTCTTCTCCGCGCTCGGCATGTACCCGCAGGTGCCCAGCCGGGCCGACCTGGTGCTCTCCGCGCCGCTGTTCCCGCGCGCGGTGATCCGTACCGGACACGGCAAGAAGATCACGGTCAACGCACCGGGCGCCTCGGCGGAGAACCGGTACATACGGGGTCTGCGGACCGACGGCAAGAAGTCCGACAAGCCGTGGGTGCCCGCATCCTTCGTCACGCACGGCGGCACCCTGGACTACACCCTGGGCAGCACACCGGACAAGTCCTGGGGCAGTGCTCCCGCCGACGCCCCGCCGTCCTTCCGCGAGGGCGGGGTGCCGTTCTTCACCGGGACCGCGCCCAGTTCGGTGAAGGTCGAGCCGGGAAGCACGGGGACCGCTTCCCAGGTCAAGGTGCAGACGATCGAGGACACGGCCACCACCGTGCACTGGAAGGCGACACCGCCTCAGGGCATCACCGTGACGCCGTCCGAGGGTGACTTCAAGGTGCCCGGCGGGAGTTCGGGCAGTGAGAAGTTCACCGTCACGGCCGCGGCCGGCACCCGGCCCGGCTTCTACACCGTGCCGGTGACGCTGACCTCGGCGTCCGGCACGCCAGTGCCGAGCACGTCGCTTGCGGTGACCGTCGCCGCGCGGGACAGCGTCATGTGGAACCTCAACAACACCGGCATCTCGGCTGACGACGCCAACCCGCAGGCCAACTTCGACGCCCAGGGGTGGAGTTACTCGGCGAAGGCCCTCGCCGAAGCGGGTGCGAAGCCCGGTGGCACGGTCTCCGCGGGTGGCTTCGACTTCACGTGGCCCGCGGTGAACCCGGGTGACCCGGACAACATCGAGGTGGTGGGCGGTGGCGCGCCGCAGGTCCTCGACCTGTCGGCCGGCTCCCCGGACGCGACAAAGCTGAGCCTGCTGGGCAGCGCCATCAATGGCACGACGACGGGCACGGTGACGCTCACGTACACCGACGGCACGACCCAGGAGGCCTCGATCGGGTTCAGCGACTGGACGCTGGGCGGCGGCACCCAGCAGCCGTCCTTCGGCAACGTCGTGGCGCTCCACACCCCGTACCGCGACAAGTCGGGCAGCGGGGTGGACCGGGTGGGTACCGACGTCTTCGCCACGGCGCCGATCTCCTTGCAGGCGGGCAAGCGGCTGGCGAGCGTGACCCTGCCGGGCGCGACCGACGGCGGCGTCATCCACGTGTTCGCGGTGGCCACGGCCTGATCCCGCGACGGGGGGCGGGGTGGGGACGGCCGCGGCCGTCCCCACCCCGCCCCTTTCGCGCGTGCGCCCGGTTCGGTACGTGCTCCCGGTCCAGGACCGGGAGGCCGAGCCGGGCCAGTCACTCCGGGCGGCGGGCAGTGCCTCCTGCTGGGGGCCGACGCCCCTCGGGGCCGGTGATACGGGCGGCCGGTTCGTGACCGGGGGCGCCGTACCGCCGTCGGTACGGCGCCCCCGGTCGCCGCCGCCACGGTCGACTGCGCCGGCGCCGGCGACTCTGTGCGTGCGGCCGCCGCCGCCTTCGCGACCTGGGCGGGACCGGTCGCCGCGGCCCTGCGCGACCTGGGGGTGCCGGCGGAGCGGGCGGAACCGCTGGCCACCTTGATGATCAGTGCCATCGAGGGGGCCCTGGTGATCGCCCGCGCCGAACAGGACGTACGCGCCCTCACCACGGTCGCCGCCGAACTCGCCCCGCTGCTGGACGCCGCCGCCGCCCGCTGAGGCGCGGGCCTACCGGCGGGATCCCGGACTGGAACGTCGTGGCGAACGTCGGAGCAGAACGCCGGAGTGGAACGCCGGAGCCGGGGCAGACGCTCCCCAGAGCCGCACCGACGACTACCCACCCCCCCGGTCGTCGGTGCGGCTCTTCCGCCTTCGCCACGTGACCGTGGCACCGCCTCCGGTGTGACGACGCCCCACCGGATCCCCGGGAGTCCGGACGTCCTCCGGCGTATCCATGCCGCCCGTACCACACGCCACTTGGCGGAGGCCGGACGACGGGTTCCGGGCACCACCCTTGTCGACTTTCGGACAACTGGGACTTTGATAAGTCGATTTGGCGCCACTTCGGAGGAAACTGGCGCCCAGGGCTGACGGGTGGCGGTGCCGCGGAGGTGGGCAGGACTTCCGCGGTACGGGATGATCAGGGCGGGTCCGGGGGCACGGGAGCCGGTGAACCGATCGGTGGCCTGCGCACGTGGACGCAGTGGACGAGGGGTGGCCGGCTTGTGGCGTGATGCGACGCGCAGCGGTAGGGCGGCCGGTGTTCGCGTTGTTCTCATCGGTACTTTGACGTGGAAATGAGTGACCTATGCCTCCTGAGATTGTTGGGCGTCAAGGCTCTCTGGCCGGGGAGAGGTTCGGCATCGGCGAGAAGCCCCTCACCTTCGGCCGCAAGGGCGAGAACACGGTGGTGATCGCCAGTGTGAGCGCCTCGCGGTTCCACGCGGAGGTGCGTCGCGAGAACCACGGGTTCGTCCTGTACGACCGGGGCAGCAGCAACGGGACGCGGGTCAACGGGGAACGCGTGACCTCACACGTACTGCAGCCCGGCGACCTCATCGCCATCGGTGAGGAGACCTTCTGCTTCGAGGCGGCCGACCCGATGGAGACGATCCTCGATCTCTCCCTCCTGCAGTCGCTGATGGCGCCGGCCGAGCCCGAGGAGCCAGGTCCGGTGCTGAACGTCACGGTGGCGGGCGGCGGTCCGGTGGGCCTGTCGTTCGCCCTGCTGATCGAGCACCTGATGGGGCGCCGGGTCTCCGTCACCGTCTACGACGGCCGCTGGACGCAGGACGGCGACCGGGTCGTGTGGAAGAGCGAGGCGCAGGGCAACGTCCGCCGGCAGCAGGTCGTCACCGTGCAGAGCCGCCAGTACCTGAACCTCCCCGAGGAGGTCCAGGCCCGGCTGTTCACCGAGGGCTCGTACACCGAGATGTGGCCGGCCGGCCCCGACTCCATCCGCGGCTTCAGCCCCCGCAACATACGCATCGCCTACATCGAGGACACCCTGCTCGCCCTCGCCAACGAGAAGCGGGAGCGCATCCGCCTGGTGCCCGCGCGTTTCGACGCGGTCGAGCACCACGGGACGGTCGCCAAGGACCACGTGCTGGCCATCTGCGAGGGCGGCCGCTCCCGCACCCGCGAGTACTTCACCGAGAAGTTCGGCACCGCCGACAAGTCGATCTATTCCCTGGCCGGCGAGCACATCCAGGACGTCGTTCTCGGACTGCGCGTCAAGTCCGGCCTCTCCGACCCGATGACCGTGCTGCTGACCGTCGCGCAGAATCGTTTCCTGCTCAACGCGCTGCGCGGCGAGGGCTTCCTCAACATGCGCCTCACCGACGCCGAGGCCAAGGAGGTCGTCGGCATCGACCCCGTCCGGCAGGTCTTCGAGGAGTGCATCGCCTCCCGCCCCTGCGTGATGGGACGCGACGAGCACGGCGACTTCCACTGCTCCACCCACAGCACCCTCTTCCTGCCCGCGCTCATCCGGGGCTCGGCCCTGTGGAAGCGGGTCAAGGAGGGACTCGCGCTCTTCGGCGTCCCCGAGGACGACCTGAGCGCGGTCACCGCCTTCCGGCTGGACATGGTGCAGCGCCCCCGCTTCACCGCCCGCCTCTACCCGGGCACCTCCTCCACCCCGGGCACCTACGGCTTCCTGCTCGGCGACGCCGCCAACGCCATCCACTTCTGGCCCGGGCGCGGCCTCAACAGCGGCCTGGGCTCGGCCATTTCACTCGCCCGTACGCTCAGTGGCACATGGCGCGGGCGGCCGCTGCGCGACGCCGACTTCGTCCGGCACGAGGCGGCCATGTCGATGCTCCAGTACCGGCACAAGAGCCGCGCGTGGAACGCCATGATCACCACGGATGAGAACGGCGTCAGCCGTGCCATCAAGGAGGTCATCGCCCAGAGCATCGCCGAGTCCGCGGCCCTGGACGGGGAACCGGACCGCGAGTCGGACATCGACGGCCTCATGGAGCAGCTCCGCGCGATCCGCGACCGCCTCGCGCCCCGCATCCCGGGCATGCCCGACGACGAGACCCTGCGGGCGCACCTGGAGACGCTCAGGAGCGAGACCCTGCGCACCCTGATCGACAGCGGACCCTGGGACACGCTGATCGTCGGCGGCGAGGAGGTCGACATCGACATCTTCTACCGCGACGAGCCGTCGGCGTCCCCCGCGACCCCGGCGAAACCCACGACACCCGCGGCGCCCGCCTCGAAGCCGGTCCCGGCCGCCACGGCCTGATGACGGGCCGCCCAGGACCGGTGGTCCTGGGCGGCCCGGCCCCACGCCGGCCGGTCACCATCCGGGGCGCGTGCTGACCCCGCCGTCGACCACGAGGTCGTGGCCGGTGATCCAGGAGGCGGCGGGGGAGGCGAGGAAGACGCAGGCGGCGCCGATGTCCGCCGGGCTGCCGAGGCGGTTCAGGGGCGCGGCCGCGGTCCAGCGGCGCACCCCGTCGGGCCAGTCGCCGGCCAGGCCCGGACGGTCGACCAGGCCGGGGGAGACGGTGTTGACGCGGATGCCCGCGGGTCCGTACTCGCCGGCGGCCGCCCGGGCGAACATGATCAGCGCGGCCTTGGCGGCGCTGTAGTGGGCATGCCCGTGGGCGGGACGGCTGCCCTCGACGGAGGCGATGGCGGTGATCGAACCGCCGCCCTGCCGGGACATGTGCACGGCGGCGGCCTGCACCACCCCGAAGGCCGCGTGGAGGTTCGCGTCGATCACCTCGCGCCAGGCCGCGTCGTCCATCCCGGCGAGTTCCCGCACCGGCTGGACGCCCGCGCAGTGGACGACCGTGTCGAGTCGCCCGCCCCACGCGGCCGCGGCCCCGACGAGGTCGCGGGATTCGTCCGGCCGCGTCAGGTCCGCGCTCAGGGCGTGGGCGCTGCCGCCCGCGGCGGCGATCCCGGCGGCGAGTTCCTCGACGGCGTCGGTCCCGCGGCGGGCGTGGAGTACGACCGCCGCCCCCGCGTCCGCGAGGCTCCGGGCGACCCCCGTCCCGATGCCGCCGCCGGCCCCGGTGACGAGCGCGACCTGTCCGGTGAGGCCGAAGCCGGGGGTGCCCGTCATTTCCGCTCCCTGTGCGTGCCGTCGGTTGCCGCGCTCTGCGGACGGCTCAGGGAGCGGATCAGCGCCGCATGCGCCGGATAACGGGCGGCCAACGCGTCGGGGTCGCCGCCCTCGAAGTCCGCGGCGACGAAGCCGGGCGCCATGGTCGTCCCGCACAGCGACCAGCGTCCGCCGGGCGCGACCCGTGCCGCCATCCACGTACCGGCCGGCACCGTCCACTGCACCCTGCGGTCGGCGTCGTCGCCGAGCAGCAGAACGTGCGAGTGGCCGTCCGGTTCGAGCAGCAGGAGTTCGGCCGGGTCGCCCCGGTAGAAGTGCCACACCTCGTCGGCGGGCAGCCGGTGCGGCGCGGAGGAGCCGTCCCCGTCGGCGCTGAGCAGGAACAGGATCGCGGAGCCCGCCGGGCGGCCCGTTCCGTCCGGCGGCCCGGCCCACGTACGGCGGAACCGGCCGCCCTCGAACGGCAGCGGCTCCAGCCCGTGGCGGGCGGCCACCTCGTCGGCGCTCTCGTCGTCGCTCTCGTTGTCGCGGTGCTGCGGCATCGTCCCCTCGCCCCCTGCCGGTACGGGACCTCGGCTTCCGCCGTCGGTGCCGACCCTATGAGACGGGGGCGCGCTCCGGCCCCCGGCGCGCGCGTGCGGGGAGCCGCGCTCAGGAACCCGTGAAGCGGGGCCGCGGGGCGGGGTCGCCGCTCCAGGAGGCGAGGAGGGCGAGCGCCTGCTCGGAGGGGGAACCGGGCTCGGCGGTGTAGATACCGAGGACCTGTTCCGCGTCCCCGGTGACCGCCAGCGCCTCGTAGTCGAGGGTGAGGTCGCCCACCACCGGGTGATGGAACAGCTTCCTGCCGAAGGTGCGGCGCTCCACGTCGTGGGCGGCCCACCAGGTACGGAAGTCCCGGTCCCGCAAGGAGAGTTCACCGACGAGTTCGGTGAGGCGGGCGTCGTGGGGGTGCTCGCCCGCGTAGAGGTGGAGGGCGGCGACGGTGGTGCGGGCGACGCCCTCCCAGTCCTCGTACAGCGTCCGTGCCTCGTCGTGCAGGAAGATGAACCGCGCCATGTTGCGCTCGCGCTGCGGCAGCGCGTCGAAGTCGGTGTAGAGGGCACGGGCCAGCCGGTTGGTGGCGAGCACGTCGGTGCGGCGCCCCACGACCAGGGCGGGGACCTCCGTCAGCGTGTCGAGGATCCGGTACAGCCCCGGGCGCACCCGCTGCGCGGGTACGGGACGCGGACGGCTCCGCACCGGCTTGGCGATGCTGAACAGGTGGCCGCGCTCGTCGCTGGTCAGGTGCAGCGCGCGGGCGATCGCGTCGAGCACGCTCTCGGAGACGTTGACGGCACGGCCGCGCTCCAGCCGTACGTAGTAGTCGACGCTGACCCCCGCCAGCTGGGCG
Organism: Streptomyces sp. RLA123; assembly: GCF_056270165.1. Lineage (NCBI taxonomy): Bacteria > Bacillati > Actinomycetota > Actinomycetes > Kitasatosporales > Streptomycetaceae > Streptomyces > Streptomyces sp. RLA123. Next base: position 7,279,796 of record NZ_JBWDOR010000003.1, read on the forward strand.
ACCTCCTCGCGGCGCAGTCCCGGCACCCGCCGTGACGTCGGTGCCGGCGTCAGTCCCGCCTGCTCGGGGGAGATCTTCGCCCGCCGGGAGCGCAGGAACTCGCCGAGTCCGCCCCCGCGGGGGTCCGCCTGGTCGTCCATGGACCCCACGCTACGCCGCGCCTCCCGGCCGCCCGGGCGGCAAAGGGGTACTGCCGGACCCCCTTGCGGCATCCCCCGGGCTGCCGCGCCGTCACACCGTTCGGGCGGCGTTGCGCGCGATCGCGGCGGTGACCGACGGCCAGACCGCCTCGGGCAGGTCGTGGCCCATGCCGGGGACGAGGAGGAGCTCGCTGCGGGGGACGGCGGCGGCCGTCGCCTCACCCCCGCTGCGGTCGACCAGGCAGTCGTCCTCGCCGTGGACGACCAGGGTGGGGACGGCGACCGAGCGGAGCGCCGCCGTGCGGTCGGGGGAGGCCAGGATGGCGGCGTACTGGCGGGTGTAGCCCTCGGGACGGTGCGCGCGGTCATGGGCGGCGGTGACGCGTTCGCGGAGCGTGCCCTCCGCGACGGGGTAACCGGGGGAGCCGATCACCTCGGAGCGCCGGACGCCGGCGGCGATGACCCCTTCGCGGTCCAGGGACGCGGCGCCCGGGCCGGGCATGACGGCGCGGGCCCGCTCCGAGGCGCGGCCCACGGACCGGTCCCCCGTGGTGGACATGATCGAGCACAGCGACAGCACACGCCCGGGGTGGTCGATCACCAGCTGCTGGGCGATCATGCCGCCCATCGACGCCCCGACGACGTGTGCGGCGGGGATGCCGAGGGCGCCGAGCAGGTCGGCGGTGTCCTGCGCCATGTCGGCCAGCAGATACGGCACCCCGGAGGTGTCGCCGCGAAGGACCGTGCCGATGTCGGGCACGGCGTGTCCGTCGAGCCCGCTCGACAGGCCGCTGTCGCGGTTGTCGAAGCGGACGACGAAGAAGCCGCGCTCCGCCAGGGCGGTGCAGAACTCCGGGCGCCATGCGGTCATCTGCGCGCCGAGACCCATGACGAGCAGCAGGGCGGGATGCCCCGGGCTGCCGAAGGTGTCGTACTCGATCTCCATCCCGTTGGCTTTCGCACGCGGCATGCGGGGCTCCTCGGTCGGGTCGGTCGGGTCTTCGGTGGACCGCCAGGCTGTGTACCGTCCAGTCGGTACGGTACCGGCCCGGCGGCCCGTGGTGCCGTTCGCCGTGCGACCCGCGGCGGTCCGGCCGGCCCGGCGCCGGAGGAGCACACATGGCGCTCGCGGCCCGTCACTCCCCGGGCTTGGGGTGGGTGAGTCCGAGGTCGTAGGCGAGGATGACGGCCTGGATGCGGTCGCGGGCACCGATCTTCCCCATGACCCGGCCGACATGGGTCTTGACCGTCGACTCGGACAGCACCAGCCGCTCCGCGATCTCGCCGTTGGTCCACCCCCGGCCGACGGCGACCAGGATCTCGTGCTCCCGTTCGGTGAGCGCGCCGAGCCGGGGGTGGGCGCGCATGGCGCGGCCGTCGGGGGCCACGGGCAGATGCCGGGCGTACGCGTCCAGCAGACGCCGGGTCAGCGCCGGGGCGATGACGGCGTCGCCGCGGGCGATGGCGCGGACGCCCGAGAGCAGTTCCTCGGGGCGCGCGTCCTTGAGCAGGAAGCCGCTGGCGCCGGCGCGCAGCGCGGTGTGCGCGTACTCGTCCAGGTCGAAGGTGGTCAGGACGAGGATCCGGGAGCGGCCGCCGGTGGCGACGATGCGGCGGGTCGCCTCGATGCCGTCCATGCCGGGCATCCGCACGTCCATGAGGACCACGTCGGGGCGGAGTTCGGCGGTCAGGCGCACGGCCTCCGCCCCGTGGCCGGCCTCCCCCGCGACGACGGTGTCCGGCGAACTCTCCAGCAGCATCCGGAATCCGTACCGCTGCAACGGCTGGTCGTCGACGACGAGCACCGTGGTCACGGGGCGGCTCCGTCCGGGCCCGGCGCCGGGGTGAGGTCCAAGGCGGCGTGCACGGTCCATCCCGGACCGGGCCCGGGGCCCGCGCTCACGGTGCCGCCGTACAGCGCGGCGCGCTCGGTCATGCCCGCCAGGCCGTGTCCCTCCCCGGGCACCGGGCGTGGCCCGGCCGGGGCTTCGGACGGCCCGCTGTCCTGGACGCGGAGGTGCAGGGCGGTCGCCTCGACGGCGAGCGCGAGGTCGATCCGGGTGCCGGGCCCGGCGTGCTTGATGGCGTTGGTCAGCGCCTCCTGCGCGATGCGGTAGACCGTCAGCTGGATGCCCCGGTCGAGGGAGTCCACCGCGCCGGTGGTGCGGTAGCGGACCTCGGGGCCGGCGGCGCGGATGCGGGCGCACAGGCCGTCGACGTCCGCGATGCCGGGCTGCGGGCTGAGCTCGGGTGCCAGGGTGTGGTCGCGCAGCACGCCGATCATGCGCCGCAGTTCGCCCAGTGCCTGCCGTCCGGTCTCGCCGATCAGCTGCAACGCCTCCTTGCCGCGTTCGGGGGTGCGGTCGGCGGCGTACGCGCCCCCGTCGGCAAGGGTGATCATGACGGACAGGTTGTGGCCGACGATGTCGTGCATCTCGCGCGCCACCCGGGCCCGTTCGGTCGCGGCGGCCAGCCGGGTGCGCTGGTCGCGCTCGATCTCCAGGCGGGTGGCGCGGTCCCGCAGGACGTCGAGCTGGGCCCGCCGGACGCGGACGGCGAGGCCGAGGGCAACGGCCGCCGTCGCGGAACTGCACAGGAAGAACAGCACGTCGCCGACGGAGACGACGGCGGCGACCCGTGCCGCGACGAGCACGAGTGCTCCCGCCGTCACCGCACAGGCCCAGGGCAGGTGCCGCAGCCGCCCGTGCAGCGTCAGGCTGTACAGGGCGACCAGCAGGGCGATGCCGGCGCGCAGCCACACCCCCAGCGACCACTCCAGCACGAAGACCGCGGCGACGACGCCGAACGCCGCGGACGGGGTGCGGCGCCGCCACAGCAGGGGCAGTACGAGTCCCGCCTGCAGCCCGAGGACCAGCGGGACCGGCACGGGCGTGAACGCGGCGGCGAGTCCGGGCGGGGCGTCGCCCGCGTGCACCAGGTCCGCCACTCCGAACAGCAGGAAGACCAGGCCCGCGACGACCGCGTCCAGCGCCCACGGCCTGGCCCGGTCCGCGCGGCGCAGGCGCTGCCCGAGGCGGGTCAGCCGGCCGACCAGGGGATGGCTCCACAACGGGTCCGGGCCGGCCGGGGACAGCGGACGGGGCTCTTCCACGACGCCGCCGCGGATGAGGGTCATGGGGGTCACCTTGCCATGGTGGTCGGGAGGCACGGACGCGGCACCCGGACCGATCCGGGTGCCGCGGGCCGGCTGCGGGTGGTCAGGCGTCGCTCCGCACCAGGCGGTGAGCGGCCGCCGCCAGCGCCAGCAGCGTCCAGCCGAGGAAGACGGCAAGTCCCGTGCCCGGCGCGAGGGTGGCCGCGTCGTGCTGAAGGGCGAACATCGCCTGGCCCGCGTTGCTCGGCAGGTAGGGGCCGATGTCGTCCTGCCAGGAGGCCGGCAGCAGCGACACCAGGCCCGGTACGAGCATCAGCGCGCCCACGAGCACCGATATGCCGCCGGCGACGGAGCGCAGCAAGGCGCCCAGGGCGGTGCCGATCACGGCCACCAGCGCGAGGTACAGGCCCGCGCCGAACAGGCCGCGGACCACGCCCGGATCCGAGAACGTCATGGCCGCCCGGGTGCCCGCGACGATGTCCCTGGCGAAGAAGAAGGCCACGAACGCCCCGGCGGTCCCCACGGTCAGGGCGACCGCGCCGAACACCGCCGCCTTCGACCACAGCACGGGCAGGCGGCGCGGGACCGCCGCCAGCGTGGAACGGATCATGCCCGTCGAGTACTCGCCCGCGGTGACCAGCACACCGAGCACCCCGAGGGCCAGTTGGGCGAAATTCGTGCCGAACAGCGACAGGCTCTCCGCGCTCGCGGCGGCGAAGTCCGGGTCCATGGGGCGGCCGGAGGTGATCCGGGAGCGGTACTGCGCCGCGGCGATCAGACCGAAGGCCACCAGGAACAGCAGGCCGAGGCCGAGGGTGATCCAGGTGGAGCGCAGGGACCACAGCTTCGCCCACTCCGAGCGCAGGACCCGCCGCCCGGTCACCTTGTACGCGGGACGGGCGACGTCCGCGGCGGCCTCCGCCGCTGCGGGCGCGTGATCGGGGGTGAGGGTACTCATGCCGCCCTCCCGGGAAGCTCGGTGGCGTGGGTGGCGTGGGTGGCGGCGGTGGCCGTGCCCGCGGCGGTGGCCGTGCCGGTGCCGCCGTGGTACTCGACGGAGTCCTTGGTCAGGTCCATGAAGGCGTCCTCCAGTGACACGGACGCCGTGGCGAGCGCGAACAGCGCGATCCCGAGCTCGGCGGCCCGCAGGCCGACGTCCCGGGCGGACACGCCGGTCACCTGGAGCTCCGGCGAGCCGGCGCGTCCGGATACCTCGACGCCCGGCCCCGCCAGTGCCTCCCGCAGGCGGGCCGGGTCGGCGGTGGCCACCAGCACGGTGTCGCCGCCGGCCTGCCGCACGAGGTCCCGCACGGTGGTGTCGGCGAGCAGCCGCCCGCGGCCGACGACGATCAGATGGTCGGCGACGAGCGCCATCTCGCTCATGAGGTGCGAGGAGACGAAGACGGTGCGGCCCTCCGCGGCCAGCCCGGTCAGGAGGGTGCGGATCCACAGCACGCCCTCGGGGTCGAGGCCGTTGACCGGTTCGTCGAGCATGATCGTGCCGGGGTCGCCGAGCAGTGCCGCCGCGATGCCCAGGCGCTGGCCCATGCCCAGCGAGAACGCCCCGGCGCGCTTCCGGGCCACCGACCGCAGGCCCGTCAGCTCGATGACCTCCTCGACGCGGCGGCGCGGGATGCCGTGCGTGTACGCCTGGGCCATCAGGTGGTCGAAGGCCGACCGGCCCGGGTGGATCGACCTGGCCTCCAGCAGCGCCCCGACCTCCTGGAGTGGGGCCGCGTGCCCGGCGTACCGGCGCCCGTTGACGGACACGGTGCCGGCGGTGGGGGCGTCCAGGCCGATGACCATGCGCATCGTGGTCGACTTGCCGGCGCCGTTGGGCCCGAGGAAGCCGGTGACGGAACCGGGCCGGACGGTGAAGTCCAGATGGTCCACCGCCGTCCGCTCCCCGTACCGCTTGGTCAGCTGGTGTGCCTCGATCATCGTGCCGCCCTTGCGTCGTGGTGCCGGGCTGTCCGGTGCCTCACCTGCAACGTTAGGTACGCGATCGCGGTGATCCGTGGTACCGCGGTGGTCATTCGGGGGCGGCCCGGTGGTACCGCGGTACTACCGCCACCGGGGCCCCGGCGCGGACCTCAGGGTCACCATGCGGGGCGTGAAACCTCCCGAAGGAAATATTTCCGGCATTCCGCCGTGCTGACCAAGGGACACCGCCTCACTTGTGCGGTCGGAGGTCCCCATGACGAGTTCGGGTCAGACGCGACTCGCGACGAGCCACGGCCGGTCCGTCGCGCCACGGCAACCGGGGTTCAGAGCACTCGGGTCCGGTCTGCGACGGCGGGCCCCCCTCGTCCTCGCCGCGGCCATGCTGATCGCGATCACGCTCTTGGGTCTGCTCGTCCCCCGCGTCCCGTCACGCCCAGTGGCGTGACGCGGCGCGCCGGCGGCGCACGGCCGGGCGCCGCTGTCCACGGGCGGGGACCGCGCCGCGCGGGCCGCCGTGCTGCTGCGACCGCTGCTGCCCGAGCCGCCGGACCACGTGCCGCTCCGGGCGCCCCGGGCCCGCCCCGCGTCCGGAACCGTTGCCCGCGGCTCACCTCCCGCACACCCGCGCGCGTCATACTGCGCGCATGAGACCCCCGGCCCCGCGCCTCACCGGTACCGCGGCCCTGGCCGTACTGATCGCCCTGGCCGGCTGCGACGGCCCGCCGGACACGACGGACCCGCGCCCGCTCCGTACCGTGGCGCCGCTGCCGGACTCCGCGGTGGGGCAGGCCCTGGCCGAGCGTGCCGCGCATCCCTACTCGGCCCGCTTCCGCACGGAAAGGACGCCCGGCTCGACGTCCTCGCCGGTACAGCGGATCGAGGGGACCTTGAACCTCGGCGCCCACACGACCGGCGAGTTCTCCGTGTCGTCCGTGGAACCCGACCGGTACAAGGAGGCGCAGGAAGTGCTGACGCCCACCGGCGCCTGGGTGCGCGAGGTCGACGCCAACGGGCGGACCGTACGCGGCTGGTGGCACGACCCGCTCTCCAAGGCACCGCCGGGCAACCAGATCATGCAGGTCCACGCCGTCGCCCAGCTGCTCGCCCGCCGGCCCGCCAACGCCCATCAGCGGCTCCGCGAGGACGCCGGTGGCCCACCGCTGTACCGGCTCTCCGGCCGGATCGCCACCGCGGCGTTCGAGGACATCGACCCGCGCACCTACGCCATGCTCGTGCCCCGCGAGGACGTCCCGGGGACGAAGGGCGTCTCGTGCACGGCCTGGGTGGACGCCCAAGGACGTGTCACCCGCTTCGAGGAGGACCTCGTCCATCCCGACGGCAGCCGCTACCAGAGCGTCATGACGTTCACCGGCTTCGCCGGGCCGGTGCCGGTCCGGGCTCCCGCGGCCGCCCCGTGACCGGGCCGGTGCGACCGCCCACCGGCGGCGTCGCCCTCGTGGAGGCCCGCCGGATCCGTCTGGTCGAAGTCGGCACCCCGGAGCTGCCGGCGGGCGTGCGGCCGGCCATGGACCGGGCCTGGGACGCGGCCGTCGCGGCGGCGCCGGCCCTCTTCGACGGTCCGGTGGCGGCCTGCGTCGGGCTGGACCGCGACGAGCCGGACTCCCTCGTGCTGTCCTGGGCGAGGACGACGTACCGGCGGCACGTCCTGCGCCGGTTCCCCGGGTCGACCGGCTGGCTCCCGGCGCTGTTCGTCGCCGTACTGCAACCCGACGAGGACGGGCGTCTTCTCGTCGGCCGGATGGCACCCTGGACCGCCACCCTCAGCCGGATGCAACTGCCCGGCGGATCCGCCGAACCCCCCGAGGATTACGAGGCGTTGGACCTGGACGCGCTGCGCCGGCACGCCGCCCGCGAACTGGCCGAGGAGACCGGCGCCGTCCTCCCGCCCGGTGACCTGAAGTTCTGGCTCGTCACTCATGCCGCCAACGGCACGGTCGGCGTCCTGTTCCTCGCCCCGCCACGGCCCGAGGCCGAGCTGCGCGAACGCTTCGCGGCCCTCGTGGCCGCGGAGACCGCGCGGGGTCTGGAGCCGGAGTTCGACCGGATCGTGTTCGTCGGGTCCCCGGCCGACGTGGCCGCCCTCGGCGCCCGCGCGGTGGACTACCTGGAACCGGTCGTCCGCCGCTACGCCGACCGCGCCGCTGAGCCGGTGGACGGACTCAGGAGCGAGGATCCTCCGGCCTGCCCGGCGGGGTGAAGCAGGCCGTCACCGTCTTGCCGTCCCGCCGGGTGTGGGTGTGCCAGTGGTCGGCCACGGCATCGACCAGGGCGAGCCCGCGGCCACCGGTCGCGGTCGCGTCGGCCTGGCGCGGGGCGGGCATCTCGCCGCCGGAGTCGTGGACGCTGACGTGCAGGCACCGGCTGTCCCAGGTGAGCACGAGCTCGGCGTCGCTGCGGGCGTGCACATGGGCGTTGGTGATCAGCTCGGACACCGTGAGCAGGATGTCGTCGACTGTCCCCGGGGCGTCCTCGGTCCACTCCAGCGTGTCCAGGTGCTCGCGGGTCCAGCGCCGGCCCGCGCGTACCCCGCCGGACACGGGGAAGGACCGCGCCCAGCCCACGGCTTTCATCGATGTGTCGGCCACCGCGCGTCTCCCTTCGAAGGCCCGTTTCTCCCGTCTACCCCGCTTTCGCCGCCGCACAAGGCCCGTGGCGGGGCCGTGATGCGGAGCGCGGCCCGGGGGCGGATCGTGGGAGGGGACCGACCGACGACGCCCGCGCGGGCCGTACGGCGCGGGTGACCCGGCCCGGCGGCGAGCCTGGCGGGGACGGCGAGGACGGGGGAGTACCGGTGAAGCAGTCCGTCCTGCAGGACCGTGTGGCCGTGGTGACGGGTGCCGCCCGCGGCCTCGGGGCCGGCCTGGCCAGGGAGCTGGCCCGCCGCGGAGCCCGGATCGCCCTGCTCGGCCGCGAGGAGCAGGCCCTTGCGGCCGTCGCCCGTTCGCTGCCGACCCAGGCCCTGTGCTGGGAGGCCGATGTCACCGACGACGCCACCATGAGCCGTGTCGCCGGCGAAGTGTCGGCCCGCATGGGGGACCCGTCGGTGGTGATCGCGAACGCCGGTATCGCCGAAGGCGGTCCGTTCGTGGAGTCCGACCCCGCCGTGTGGCGGCGTGTCATCGAGGTCAACCTCGTCGGCAGTGCCACCACAGCCCGTGTCTTCCTGCCGTCGCTGCTGCGCACGCGGGGCTACTTCCTCCAGGTCGCGTCACTCGCCTCCATCGGCGCGGCGCCCATGATGAGCGCGTACTGCGCCTCCAAGGCGGGCGTGGAGTCCTTCGCGCAGTCACTGCGGTCCGAAGTCGCCCACGACGGCGTGGCGGTCGGCATCGCGTACCTGAACTGGACGGACACCGACATGATCCGCGACGCGGACGAGCACCCGGTGCTGCGCGAACTGCGCGCCCACATGCCGCCACCGGCACGGAAGGTGTACTCGGTCGAGTCGGTGGCCGTCCGCCTGGCCACCGCGGTGGAGCGCCGCGTCCCGGCGGTCTACGCCCCGCCGTGGCTGCGGGCGGCGCAACCGGTGCGCGCACTGCTGCCGTCGGTCGTCGTGCGGTTCTCGCGCCGGGAGCTGCCGCGGCTGGCCGAACGGACGCCGTTCCGGGCGACCGGTCTGCTGGGTCCCGGCGGTCGTGCCGACATGCCCGGCGACGGCGCCAAGCCCTGAGGGGCGGCCTCCGGTCCCGGCCGGCACCGGAGGCCGTCTCGCCCCGCTCTCACCCCGCCCACCCCGCTCACTCCCAGGGGGTGTCCTCCGGGACGATGTGCACGGCCGCCTCCTCGGCGCCCGCCGCACCGCCGTCGATGCCGACGTCCTCGGCGATGAGGTCGGCATCCGGGTCGTCGCCCGTGTGCGACGCGACGAGGCGTCCCGGCCGCTGCGTCCCGGCCTGCGGGTCGACCGGTTCGCCGTCCCCTCCGGCCAGGTCGCCGATGTCGTCCCCGGGGTAGGCCGTGTCGTCGGGGACCTCCTCGGCAAGGCGCTCGTCGAGGCTCTCCCCGGCACGTTGCTCCGCGGCGGTGACCCCCTTGTCCAGGCCCAGCGGCCGCTCGGGCGGGGAGTAGCCCTCGTCCAGGACGTCGTCGTAGTCGCGTTCGTCGAGCGCGTCCTCGAGGTCGGGGGGCGCCGTGTCGTCCTGCTCCTCGTTGCCGCCGGTGGGCTGGTACACGTCGTCCGCCATCGGGTCGTCGGTCATGACCGCCTCCTCCGCTTTCGCCGGTCTTATCCGTTCCGGGGAGTGGGGCACCTACCCCCCGTGCCGGACGGCACACGCCGTTCCTCCCCATGATCCCCGCGGTTCCTCCATCGCGGTTGCCGGGCGGCGGGGGCAGACGCATTCCATCGTCGTGGTGGACGTCGGCCGGTGCCGGCACGGGAGACGGGGCATCCCATGGAAGCAACGGAATCGATCGTCGAACGGCTGCCCATGCGCCTGAGGGCGGGCCCCGGGCCGACGCTGCAGCTGTCCGTCGAGTGCCGGTACGGCGTCGACGAGCCCTATGCGGTGCGCATGCGCTTCGGCCGGGTCTCCGGTACGGGCGACGCGGTGTGGGTGGTCTCCCGCGAGCTGCTGCTCGCGGGACTGCGCGGACCCTCCGGGGCGGGCGACGTCCACGTCCGCCAGGGGGCCGACGGGGACACCCTGATCGGGCTGGGCGGGGAGTCGGGGACGGCCGTGCTGCGGGTGGAGACGGGGGTGCTGGCCGCGTTCCTGGCGGCCGCCATCGCTCTCGTCCCCCTGGGCGCCGAGTCGGATCGCATCGACTGGGACGCCTGCATCAGCGGCCTGCTGTCGGCCTAGCGCCCGGCGCCGGCCGCGACCGGGTCGCCCGACGCCTTCTTGCGGGCGCGGTAGGCGGCGGCCTTGACCCTGTTGCCGCAGGTCTCCATGGCGCACCACTCGCGCCGCGAGCCGCGGGAGCGGTCGATGTAGACCTGCGTGCACTCGGGCCGGCCGCACTCCTTGAGCAGGGAGCCCTCCGGGCCGCTGAGGATGTCGATGACCTGGCGGGCCAGCGAGGAGAGTGCCTGCCGCGGGGTCGCCTCGACGCGCCGCCCCTCCGCCGTGAGCTGCGGGACCGCGGAGGGCGTACGCGCGTGATCGTTGACGAGGGCGACCGCGGAGGCGTCGCGGTCCTGGCCCAGCAGGCCGGCCCGGACCAGGGTGTACACCGCTTCGCGCAGGCCCGTCGCGGCGTCCAGGTCCGTTTGATCGCACTGGGTGTCGGCGTGCACCATCCCGGACTCACGGAACCAGGCGTCGAGGCTCTCCGGCGTCGTGAGCATCTCGCGGGGTTCCGGGTTGCGGCGGGCACGCAGTGTGCCGACGAAATCGAGAGCCGGAGTCCCGCACGGGAAGGCGTGTACCATGTCACCATTCTGACAGGTGACGCTTCTCCGGGCAAGCACCGTGCGCCGACCGACATCCTCCCGCATCGATCGCTTGACAGGGAACCCGGGTGTGACGCAGCATCGTCACCAGTCCAAATGGTTATGAGAGTGGTCTGTGGGCCGCCCCGAAGCCGCGATCCGCCGTGATCGGCGGTGCGCGGGGAGGCGACACGGCGCCCCTCGTCCGAGGCGCTGTAGCGGCCCGGAGCCCCCACCATCGAAGGAGTCCCCCATGGCCATGCCCCGTACCTTCGCCGCCGTAGTCGTAGGTCTCGTCGCCGTGGCGACGATGATCGGCTGTTTCGCCCAGGTCTGGTGACCCGTCACGCCCCCGGTGCCCGGGGGTGGCGGCGTCCGTGTCGTCCCTGATCCCTACGATGGCCGAGTGACGACGCACACAGCGACACAGACCCACGCCGGCCAGGGCCCTCCCGCAGGCGGGTGGCCCGGCCCCTGGCTGCGGGGGCTGAGGCCGTTCGGCTACGAAGCGCGCCCGTGGACCGACATCCGGGAGCGGCTGGTGCCGCCGTTCGCCGCGCCGCGCGCAGGCTGGCTCGGGCCGCTGCTCGTCGCCGTGTTCGCCGGGGTGCTCCGCTTCTGGAACCTCGGCCGGCCGCACGACGTGGTCTTCGACGAGACGTTCTACGCCAAGGACTCCTGGTCGATGCTCCGGCTGGGCTACGAGGGCACCTGGCCCGACCGCAAGATCGCAGACCCGGACATCCTCGGCCATTCCGCCAACCTGCCGCTCACCGACCCCGGGACGTTCGTCGCGCACCCGCCGATGGGCAAGTGGATGATCGCCCTCGGCGAATGGGGCTTCGGCCTGGACCCGTTCGGCTGGCGCTTCATGTCGGCGCTCGTCGGCACGGTGTCGGTTCTGATGCTGTGCCGAATAGGCCGGCGCCTGTTCCGATCGACGGTCCTGGGCTGCCTCGCGGGCGCTCTCATGGCGGTGGACGGCCTGCACTTCGTGATGAGCCGGGTCGCCCTGCTCGACGTGTTCGTCATGATCTTCGTCCTGGCGGCCTTCGGGTCCCTGCTGATCGACCGCGACCGGGCGCGAGCCCGGTTGGCCGGCGCACTGCCGGTGGACGCCGACGGCTTCGCCGGGCCTGACGCCGCAACAGGGCACCGCACGGGCCTGGGCGCACGCCCGTGGCGGCTCGCGGCGGGCGTCTTCCTCGGCCTCGCCTCCGCCGTCAAGTGGAACGGCCTGTACTTCCTGGCCTTCTTCATGATCCTGACGTTGCTCTGGGACGTCGGCGCCCGCCGCCTGGCCGGGTCCCGCCGCCCCTACGGCGCCGTACTGCGCAGGGACTTCGTCACCTCCGTGCTGTCCCTGCTGCCGGTGGCCGTCGTGACCTACCTGGTGACCTGGACGGGCTGGTTCGCGACCGACGACGGCTACGGACGCCACTGGGCGGACGGCCGCGGCGGCACCTGGTCGTGGATCCCGGCCCCGCTGCGGAGCCTGTGGCACTACGAGCACGCGGTCTACCAGTTCAACGTGGGCCTGCACACCCCGCACCCGTACCAGTCCAACCCCTGGAGCTGGCTCGTCCTCGGCCGCCCCACCTCGTTCTACTACCAGTCCCCGAAGCTCGGCCAGGACGGCTGCAGCGCCGCCGAAGGCTGCTCCCGGGCGATCCTCGCCCTCGGCACCCCCGCGCTGTGGTGGGCGGGCTGTTTCGCACTGGCCTACCTCCTCTACCGCTGGGCCCTGCGCCGCGACTGGCGCGCAGGCGCCGTCCTCTGCGCGGTGGCGGCCGGCTACCTGCCCTGGTTCAACTACCAGAACCGCACGATCTTCACCTTCTACGCCGTCGCCTTCGTCCCGTACCTGTGCCTGGCCGTAGCGATGGCCATGGGCGCGCTCCTGGGCAAACCGGGCGGCACGGACGAACGACGCCGCGTCTGGGGAACGGTCGCCGTAGGCACTCTCGGCCTGCTCATCGTGTGGAACTTCATCTACTTCTTCCCGATCTACACAGGGCAGACGATCCCCTACTCCTCCTGGCACGCCCGAATGTGGCTGGACTCCTGGATCTGACCTGGGACGATCGACTCGCGGCTGCACCAGGCCCGCCTGGTTGCCGTAGGGCATCGTCTGTCGTTGTCCGTGGGCCGTGACCACCCTCGCACGGCCCACAGACGGCCCGGGGAGCCGGGTCGTCCGCCGTGCCGCACCTTCTGATCCGTGGTTCTCCCCACAGAGTGCTCGGTGGTAGCGCAGGTGCTCTTCGTTGACCTCATGAGCGGGGTGCCGGCGGAGATTGCCGATGGGACTGTTGTCGGCGCTCAACCGGGCGGCCCGAGAGCGATCACTCGGCAAGCCGCGTCCACTCGTCAAGCGTGACCTTCACCTGATGGTTGTGTTCGGCATGCCAGAGAACCTCACCCACGACGCGGGCCCTAACAGCCGGCAGTTCCATCTCATGTGGCATCGCCGTGATCTCGGCCAGTGCCACTTCCTCCGGGAACCCGTCGAGACTGATGAAGACGCCGAAGGGCTGGCGTCCGTTGACCTCTCCGGGGACTCGGGAACCGACGGGCAGTGCTGCGACAGTTGCCGTCCAGCCCCCCGAACTGCATCCGGTGTCGGCACTCCGGGACCTGCGGGGAACGCGTACTCGTCCATGGATAGATCTTGGCTCTTCCAGGAACCCGGGACCACCGCCTTACAAGTTCGATCGCGCCGTGCCCCGCGCTGGTGGAACTTTGGCGCCGTGCCGGCTCCGGGTCCAAGGTGGTTCGTGCGCGTCCATCGGCATTCGACGGCGTTGATGTCACTTGGTGATGTCAGAGGGGCGGGTATTCCTCGGGCAGCGGATCCCTGACGAACTGGGTGCAGCGCTCATTGCAGGCGCCCATGGCGTCGAAGTTTCGCCGTGCTGCAGTGAGGCTGAGCCGGCCGTTCGGGCCTCCGCGAATCCGGTCCGCGTCGTGGTCGTCCTGGCCGTCGTCTTCCCAGAAACACACGTCGCAGATCTCGTAGACCCCGCGCTCGCCGAGCGTGACAAAGCCGCAGCAGGGACAACGGTGAGGGCCCTCCTCGGGCTTACCGTACACATTGACGAATGGCTCCACGGCGGCATCTTGCCTGATTCCGGTGCCCACCGCGTGCCCTGGATGTGAACTATGGGCACGGCGGTCGCTGAGGTCTCCCGGCCCGATCAGGATGGCGGTAGAGGGCAAGGAAGGTCATCGACGGCCGTCGCGGTTGCTGTACTTCGCTGCTGTACGGGACCATGAAGTTCAGGCGCAACTGATGATGCGAAGTCTCTGACGCCGGCACTCGCGCGGCGCGCCGGGCCCGCTACTCGTGGCCGCTGACATCACCGACAGATGTCCCGCCGTCGTTCCTGGTAGCGCGGACCCGGTCGACCACAAGTCCCCCGAGTGCAACAAGGAAGCAGACCGCGCCTACTCCGAGACCCAACCGCAGCAGCAGCGGCCGACCACCGCTCAGCGCGCGGGCTCCGAACCAGATCGCTCCGGCCGTGAGCCCCAGACCTTGCAGCCACCATCTATCGCCTTGGGCTTCCGCCACCGCGCTCTCCTCGACCTTGTGCACGACGATCGCATTATGGATCAACCGCGACTTGTCTGAACCACAGCCTCACACGCCCACTCACCCCAGCTTTTACGTCCCGGGATCACCCGTGGCTGTCGCTGGTGGCGGTTGTGGAGCACCAGTTTGGAAGACTGAGGCTGCGGACCGCGCCTCACCTGGGCGGACGCTGACCTGCGGCAACGCGATCCCGTCCCCTTGTTCCCCGTGGCTCCCCGTTCGGCACCGCCTCACCTGGCACGCGTGTGGCACACGCTCATGCGGTGCATCGCCAGCGACGGTCCTGAGTGGATCTACCTTTGCCCCGGCGAGGCCGTCGATAGGGTTGCTGCACCCAGCGAACCTTGAGGTGATGATGACCGAAATACGTGAGCAGCGTGGGGTCTTCGGCGAGGCAGTAGATGCATACGATTCGGCTCGGCCGAGTTACCCGGAGAGCCTCGTCGATGACGTCCTCGGGTACGCGGGGCTCAATGCGTCTCCTGTGCTTGAGGTCGGCGCTGGTACGGGCAAAGCGAGCGTTGCCTTTGCAGAGCGAGGAATCACCTTGACGTGCGTCGAGCCGGACGCGCGGATGGCCGCTGCTCTGAGGGGCCGCTGTGAGCCCTACCCTCGCACAACTGTCGTGGTGAGCGGATTCGAGCAGTGGAGTCCTCCTGATGGGAGGTTCGGTCTGCTTGTTTCGGCGCAAGCTTGGCATTGGATAGATCCGGCTTCGCGATGGACGCTGGCATTCGATGCGTTGCGTCCTGGCGGGGCGATCGCCTTGTTCTGGAATCAGTTCAGCTTGCCGGACACCGTTCTGCTGTCCGCCCTCACTGATGTCCACGCTCGCCACGGCGTCGACGCGTTGGCCTCAGCGACGCTTGGGTCAAACGAGCCTTTGGAAGCGCCATCGCTGCCGGCCTGGCCGTTGTCAGACCTGCAGTCCGATGATCGGTTCCGCGATATCCAGAACCAGACCTACCGGACTAGGTACTCCTTCACCAGCACCCGTTACACAGACCTCCTGGCATCGATCTCGGCCTATCGGATGCTGCCAGAGACTCAGCGCGGGGCGCTCTTCGCGGAGGTCGCTCGGGTGGTCGACGGCCACGAGCGGTCGTTTGAGATCGAAACGAGTACGCATCTCTATCTGGCCCGCACTCGGCGGTAGCTGAAGCGCGCGGGCGTTGGCGCGATCTTTGGCCGGTGGCCTGCCCGGGCTGGGGTCGGGCATGGCCAGGGGGCCGTACGCTGGCCGCGAATCGGGCTGGCTCCTGCCTGCCCGCAACAAGCCCGATCGGCCCCCTGGTCTTGCTCGACGTCGGGTCCCGGACCGGGGAGGTGGCTAAAGATCGTGTCGGCGCCCGCTCCATCCACCGACCTACGTTCCGCGTAATTCAGCGGCCTAGAGTCACGAATTTGAGGTCTGACCTGCATGGACATGGGTGAGGGCACCTGAGAGGCGTCCCTCTGGCGAGCCACTTGTAGTAGCTGGACCGGCTCAGGTCCAAAACCTGACAGAGCCGCTTCACCTCGCCCGGTTGATGCCCAGGTCGGCGGCGATGCACTTGTAGGTCGCCCCTGGTGTGGACTCGTACAGGGCCACGGCATCGGCCTTGAACTCGTCCGAGTAGTCCTTCATCGCCATCGGCGGTCTTCTCGCTTCCTCCGGATCAAGCAGATCCAGTATCAGCGTGTCCACCACTCAGGGGGAGGCGGCCCAGGTCGTACCTTGACCTATAGACCCCCCAGGCCGAGGTTGGCGCCATCGCGAAGATCTTGGAAGCCTTGAGCAATGAGGGCCGCCGGCTCAAGGCAGGCGTGACGAGTCGATGCTTCGGTCGGGTTGTTGGCGCAGCCAAGCCGCTGGTACCCAGCGACAGCGGTCCGGAGTCTCTTGGCAACGGAACGCAGCGTCGCAAAGCCCTCGTGGTGCTCGATCTGCTCCAGAGCAAACGATGCATCCGCCCCTGTAGCTTCTGCTGCGGAGCCGCACTCGGCGGTAAACATCCTCGCTGACGAGGTTGAGCAGGGCGATCCAGCGCCCGTACCGAACCGTGCCTCATTGGGATTGAGGCGGTTCTCCAAGGCCGACTTGACGTGAATGGCAATTGCTGCCTTGGACGACTGGGGGGTCTCCGTCTGGCCTACGGACGCAGCCGGCGGGACAGCGCGGTCCGGGCTCGGCTCAGCGTGGGAGTTACTGCAACCTGCCAGCATCACCAGAGCCGCCGTTCCACTGCAGGCCATCCACATCTGCTGCCGCTTCACTGGGTCCCAATCCTCATCTCGTACGCGTCAGGCGTGATCGTATCCCGGCCTTGACTACGTCCAGTCAAGGTTGCGGGTCAGCATGTGCAGGCGGCTGAGGCACGAGGTCGACGGAGAGACACTGGGGGCTGGCGCACCCCGATCGAGCACGAGCTACTCTCCGAACAAGACACCATCCCCGCCGCCAGTCAGCCCGCAGCTGGAATTCAAACCATGGGGCAGACCGTCGTGCCGGGGCATCACCGGGAGCCCTCCAACGCCGTTGCCGGCGCGGCGGATCGGCGGTAGCCGCCCGTCCTCGCGTCCCCTGTCGGTGTGCTGCTGTGAGGGGGGGCACCTGCTTCCGATCCCGGGCGGTCCTACTCCTCTGAAGCCCGCACCGCTTGGTGGGGCAGCGCGGTTTTTCCGCCGAGGGCGTCGGCCAGGGCCCGGGCCTGGTCCGGCGTGATCCCGAGGGCCAGCGGAATGCGGCGAGGGCTGTACGGCGACGAACACACCGCTATCGGGCTGTCATCGGTCACTGTCCAGTGGGGCTCGTCATCGAGCAAATCCTCGCCCAGGAGGGTCGAGGCCAATTCGGCGGCCGTATCGGATCGCATGCCACAGTGAGACAGCGCTTTGGCCACAGCGTCGCGAGCCTCACCAGGCATGTTGGCGTCGCCGAGCATCGGAAGCAGCAGCAGAAGGCGCTGAGACACATCGGTCAGACCCGCACCGCCGCGGGGTGAGGACGTGGCGAGCGCGACGAGCTCGGTCCAGGACAGCCCGGGGCCGGCTCCCTCCGCGCCGCAGGCGCCGAAGTGGCCGAGCCGTCCCCACTCGGGGTGGCGGACGAAGAAGTCCACGCTGCCCATGTCCTCGAAGTTGGCGTAGACCACGTAGGCCGTATGCCCACCGTCGAAGGGCACCCGTAGGACGGGCCAAGGCAGTGCGGTGTCACCGAGGCGCTCCACCATCTCCTCGTGCAGCGATGTGTCCACCCCGTAGCGTTCGGGATCGTCGCTCGGGTCGCCTATGGTCAGAAAGAGGTGAGCGAGCCAGAAGGCGGGCTCTCGTGCGAGTTCCTCACCCGCCACCAGTTCGCAGTGCTCCGGATACTCGGGGATGTGCAGCGCTACAGCCATGCACGGACCGTACTCGCCGGCTTCGGGACCAGCAGATCAGGCTCGTCCCCCCGCCCCCGGCTCCGGCGCTCCTCACCGATGCCGAATGGGACAGACAGCCCAGGGGGCCGTGAAACCCGCGACGCCTGCGCCGCCCGTGCCGGTGGCGGACGCCGCTAGCGGGGGACCTCTGTCGCCAGCCGCAGGGCCCGGGCGTCGGCGGCGAGGGAGTCGAGGTCGATCTGGCCGTTGCGCCCCGTCGAGGTGACGGTGCCGATGGTGCTCCGGTCGGCCCACACGCAGTAGCCGAGTCTGGCGGTGCCCTTGCCGGTCATCGTGACCACCACACAGTGCATGCGACCTTCGAAGACATCGCTGTCGACCTGCCGCCGCGCGCTGTAGGTGACCTTCACCTCGGTCTTTCCGCCGACCATTGTGGCCAGGTCCTTCTCGGTGTTCTTGCGTTCCGCCTCGCCGAACGCGGTGTCGAGAACCTCGTCGGGGTCGAGGGCGATGTGATCGCGCGCCTGGAAGCCGAAGAAGGACACGTCGCGTCGCTTCTCCGGATCCCGGTAGCTGGTCACGACCGTCGTGGTCTCCGGGATCGACTCGATGAGGTCCTTGAACTCGCCGGTGTCGTCGTTCCAATCGTCCAGGACCTGCTGGATCTCCGGGTCGTCCTCGGCCATCTGCTCCATGCCCCGGAACTCCGCACGGGGCACCAGCTGGTACGTGGCGGCCCACGGCAAGTGCGCGGTGACGGTGTCGTGGGCCCAGGGGCCGGCAGCCGTGAAGGCGCCGACGCCGAAGCCCGCCAGCAGGCCCAGGGCGAGGAAGAGCGCACGGCGGGACTTGGGCGGCTCGGGCACCGGGGCGTCGGTGGGCCGGGGCATCCAGGGAACCTGCGGCGGGGCCCCGGCGGGGGTCGGTGCGGACGCTCCCGCCGCGGCCGCCGGCGCCGTGGCCTCGGAAGCGGCCTTCACCGCGGCCCGGGCAGTCTCCTGCGCCGCCTCGAAGGAGGGCAGTTCGGTCGGCGGCGGGGCGGGATCGCCGCCCGCCGGTGCCGCCTCGGGATCCCTGGTCCCCGTGTGTTCTCCGCCCATGGATGTTCCCTCCCCAGTCACCCCATTGCGTCCGAACATCAGAGCGGCCGCGGCATTGTCGCGTCAACGAGCTTTTATCCCGACCTCAGTGCTTGCTCGCGCTACGCCACGAAAGATCCCCTGGCAGAAAAATGCAGGTGAGCCGTGGGTCTCACCGGCCTTCACCTGTCCACTGCCCGCGTGTCATACGGCGGTTGGCGGGCGCGCACGGGTCACGATCACCAGGCGCATCCGGTCGCGAGCGCCGCGCCGGCCATCGCCCGTGAGCGCGTCATGGGCCATGGGGCGGATCGTGTGAGGAACCCGCTAGCGCTCGGTTCCCAGGAGACCGAGGTCGTGCAGGCTCTCGGCCGACTCCACGATCGTTGTGCTGGTGGGACGTGGACGCCATCCGAGTTCCCTGCGGGCCCGGTCGTTGTGGATGACCGGCCGCGGAAGATCGTCCCCCGGCGCCTCCTGCGTGGGCACGCGAGCCGCCGAAGCGCCGAGCCGCCGGCGCAGGACCTCGGCCACCTCGAGGAAACTCAGCGTCGGGCCGTCGGCGACGGCAAGGAATCGTTTGCCCGCGGCCTCGGGGGCAGCCATCGCCCGGATGTGCAGGTCGGCGACGTCGCGTACGTCGACGACACCGAAGCGGGCGCGGGGAGCGATGCCCATTGTTCCGTCGAGCATCGCCTTGATCAGTTGCAGCGAGGAGCGCAGATCGGTCGTGAGCGTGGGCCCGAGGATGAACGTCGGGTTGACCACGGTCAGTTCGGTGTCTCCGCCGTCGCGTTCCATCAGGTCCCACGCGGCGCGTTCGGCGATCGCCTTGGAACGCGGATAGGGCGCGAGTCCCGGGGTGCCGGGATCGGTCCAGTCCTCTTCCGTGAACTCGGAACCCGGCTTGGGGGTGTAGCCGATCGCCGCGAACGACGAGGTCAGAACGGTGCGCCGAGCGCCCGCGGCCCGCGCGGCCCGCAGCAGCCGCAGCGTGCCGTCGCGGGCGGGGACGATCAATTCGTCGGGATCCTCGGGCTGGACGGCGGGAAACGGCGAGGCGACGTGATGGATCTCCTCGCAGCCGGCCACCGCCTCGGGCCACCCGTCGTCGGCCGTCAGGTCCACGGCGACGATCTCCAAGCCGGCGTCGTCGGCCCCACCCCGGCGCACTGCCGCGCGCAGGTCGGTCTCGCGGGCCGCCGAGCGCACCGCGGCCCGCACGGGGCGTCCGGCCCGGAGCAGCGCCGCGATGATCCACGTCCCCAGATAGCCGGACCCGCCCGTGACCAGAACCCGGCTCATCGAAGCACCCCCAGCCGCCCTGCGGCGTCCACCACACGCTGCGTCGTCTCGGCCTCCGCGGCGATGTCGCCGCGGTCCCGCGTGTCCCACAGCGCCGCCTTCTCGCGCAGGTATTCGAGCCGTGAGTGCTGGGCGGCGATCTCCGCCTCGATGCGCTCGGCGTGGCGGAGCAGCAGATCACGCTGCTCACCCGCCGCGGCCCGGCCGCGCGCCCGATTGGCCTGGTACGTGCGCATGTCCTCGATGCCCACGCCGACCGCGCGCAGACAGGCCAGCGCCTCGAGCACGTCAAGGTCCTCGGGGCGATAACGCCGGTGACCGTTGTGCCGGTCCCGGACGATCGGGCCGACCAGCCCGACGTCCTCGTAGTACCGCAGCGTGGGCTCACTCAGCCCGCTGCGCCGGGACGCGTCCTGGATGCCGAAAGTCGTCATACGGACAGCGTCACAGACCTCAAGCGCTTGAACGCAAACGCCGGGATCCCGGCGACAGCGGAGCCCACCGCCGTACGGCCCGGCCCGCCCCCGTCCGCGCCGTCACAGCCGCACGGTGATCAGGGCGATGTCGTCGGCGCCGCCGTGGCTGAGGCCGAGGCGGCGGAGCACCGTGTCCGCGAGGGGTTCCGCACCGAGGTGGGCCTCCTCGGCGAGGGCGCCGGTCAGGCGGGCCAGACCGACGTCGATGTCCTCGCCGCGGCGCTCGATGAGCCCGTCGGTGTAGAGCACGAGCACATCGCCCGGCGTGTACGTCACGCTCGCCTGCGGCCGTGCCGCATGGGCCGGCCGGGCCCCGAGGGGCGGGTCGGTGGCCTGGTCGAGGAGGACGAAGCTCCCATCGGCCCGTAGCAGGACCGGCGGCGGATGACCGGCGCTGCTGTAGGTGATCCTCCGGCGCGTCCGCGTGATCAGCACGCTCACGGAGGTGGTGGCCAGGGCACCCTCGACGCTGCGGGCGTACTGCCCGAGGATCTCCAGGGCCTGCGCCGGTTCGGGGACGGTACGCATCGCCGCGCTGAGGGCGCTGCGCAGCATGCCCATGACGCTCGCCGCCTGCAGCCCGTGGCCGACGACGTCCCCGACCGCGACGGCGAAGCGGTCGTCGGGCAGGTCGACCACGTCGTACCAGTCCCCGCACACGTTCAGCGAGCCCGCGGCCGGAAGGTAGCGCACGGCGACGTCCTCGTGCTGGGCGAGGTCGGGGGAGTGGAGCATGGCGTCCTGCAGTGTCAGCGCGACCTGGCGTTCCCGGGCGTGCGCCTGGCGCAGCTCCTCGTTGAGCAGTTGCAGTTCGCGGGCGCGCGCGTAGAGCTCGGCCTCCATCACCTGCTCCCGGGCGCTCCGACGCCCGCCCTCCGGCGTGTGGCGGTGGCGGCGGGCCTGCACGAACGCGGTCACGTCCTCCACGCGGTGGATGATCCAGGACACCCTGCCGTCCGGCGCGAGGACCGGGGTGTTGATCGGGCTCCACCAGCGCTCCTCGAACACGCCGGGCCGTGACACCACGGGGATGTCGTACTTCTGCGGCGCCATGGTGTCGGACGTGCGGAAGGCCAGGACCCGCTCCAGCGAGGCGCTGAGGTTGCGCACTCCGTCCGCCTGGGGATCGGCGGGATTGTCGGGGAACGCGTCGAAGAGGTACTGGCCGATCAGGCCGTCGCGGGTCCGCCCGGTCGCCTCCAGGTAGGCCTGATTGACGCCGACGATCATGAGGCCTGGGTCCAGGACCAGGTAGGGGCTCGGTGTTGCCGCGAACAGCGCCGCATAGTCGATGTCCGCCGCCGGCGCCGTCCTCCGGCCGTTGTCCGTGCCTGGCAGGCTCACTCCTCCAATTTATAAGGTGTGCCCCGCCGTCACCTGTCGCACGGCCTTCCCCCGCGGCCCGGCGGGCATCCGCCTCATTCGCGCGGCCACACCCCCCGCTGCAACCGGCGCAGGAGCAGCCCCCCGCCGCGCGGGGCCGGCCGCGGGCCGCCCGCCCCGCCCCGCAGGACGTCACGGATGCGCGACAGCGCGGCGAACCGCTGACGGCGTTCGAGCGTGGCCCGGTCCAGCTCCTCCATCAGGCGCTGGGAGCGGTGTTCCGGGGTCAGCTCGTCCAGGATGCGGTCGACCTCCGCCAGGACGGCCCCGTGCAACTGCCAGGCGTGCGGATGCTCGCGCACCCGGTCCAGCAGCAGCTGGGCGACGTTGTCGCGGCTCGCGCGGGCGGCGCTGAGTTCGGCCGCCAGCCGCTCCTCGGCCTCCTCGGCGTTCCGGCTCACCTGTGTGGTCACCAGGACCGCGAAGCTCACCAGCGCACCGCCGAGGTGGGCGAAGAGCTGCTCCATGACCACCGCCACGTCGCGGGCGAACAGCGGCTCGTCCTTGCCCCGCCGTCTGGCCAGGTCCGTCAGCGACCGCGTCAGGACGCGCAGCACGACCACGCAGATCTCCAGGGTGTCCAGCCCGGTCCGCAGCACTACGCGGGACAGCAGCCCCTCCTTGACCCTTGGGTTGAGACGCAGGCTGTCCTCGGCCCGGCGCAGCGCGATGTCGACCCCGGAGACATCCTGGTCCAGTCGGCGTGCCTCGTGCAGCCGGGCCTCGGCGTGCTCCACGGCGGTGGGCACGTCCAGTTCCTCCGAGACACGCAGCAGCAGGTGCCGCATCCGGCGGGCCAGGTCCTCGATGGACTCGCCTGCGCTGCCGACCCACACCGGCGGGGCGAACAGGAAGTTGAGCAGCAGGCCCACCCCCGCCCCGATCAGCGTCTCCAGCACCCGGTCCCAGGCCTGGTGCGCCAGTTGGGTCACCCCGAGGACCAGCATGGCGCTGATCGCCACCTCGTTGACGAACTCGTCGACCCGTACGAACTGGCCGACCACCAGGGCCGCGAGGACGATGAGGCCGAGGCTCCACCAGGTCAGACCCACCAGCGCGCTGAATCCGACGGCCAGCAGCACCCCCACCACGACGGAGTTCACGCGCCGGATCCCGGTGGTGATCGTCGAGTAGAGGGTGACCTGGACGACGAGCAGCGCGGTGAGGGGCGCGGTGAGCGGCGCGGCCTCGGTGCTGACGCGGAGCGCGATGACATAGGAGATGGTCGCCGCCACGGTGGCGCGCAGCGTCAGCGTGACGACGGGGTCCCTGCCGCGCTTGAGCAGCGCGGCGACAGCTTCACGTGCAGGCATCCTCTGTCCTTGCCCACGCCGTCCGTTCGTACACCCGGCCTGTGCACATGCAGGAGGAATATTCCACGTGGCCGGCGATGGCCACGGCGTGCGAGGTCGGCACGCGCCCTGCGCCGCCTGATCGTGCCCGCTCGGCACCCCCGGCGGCTCAACCGGGGTGGCGTGGAGCGGCTCTTGGGGCGCAACGGACAGCGCCGGGGCGGAGGGCACGCGGCCCCCGCCCCGGCGCGGCCGGGCGGTGTCGGTCGATCGACGTCCGTCGAGTCGGCCGGCGTCAGTTCTGCGAGGCCGGCCCGGACGGCATGTACTCCTGCCCGTCGTAGACCGGGGGCACCGTCGGCAGGCCGAGGGCGATCGGGGCGTCGGGGAGACCGGCGCCCTGGCGCATGGCGTCCGTGCCCGGCACGGGCCTGCTGGCCGTGCGGAGCAGCGCCATGAGGTGGTCGGCGCGTTCCGCGGTCCGGGGGTGCGGGGAGCTGCGCAGCTGGTCGTGGTGGGCGAGCAGCAGCGCCGCCAGACCGGTGAGGTGGGCGGCGGCCAGCGCGGTGCCGTCCGCGACGGAGTAGCCGTTGCCCGGCACCGTCGTGACGATCGCCGCGCCGGGGGCGATCAGGTCGACCCCCGGCCCGACCGGAGTGAAGGGGGCCGGAAAGGGGCCGGGCCACGGCGGCTGGACCGCGGCCACGGGGCTGCCGGGCGGGTAGGTGCCGGTGTGCGCCAGCGCGCCGACCGCGAGCACGGTGGGCAGGGCCGCCAGCGGCGAGATCGCCGCGTTGGTGTCGCCAGCGGGCGCGACGACGGCGATGCCGGCCGCGTGGGCGTCCAGCAGCTTCCACGCCACGAGCTGCGAGGGCTGACCGAACGACAGGTTGATCTGCGCCAGGTCGATGTCGTGGGTGACGCAGCGGTCGATCGCGTCGAGCAGGTCGCTGACCCGGCCGCCCGGGAACAGCTTGAGGGCGTGCAGTTCGGCGTCGGCCGCGATGCCCGTCATACCGGAGCGGTTGTCCGCCGCGGCCACGACCCCGGCGCAGCGCGTGCCGTGCCCGGTCGCGTCGGACTGCCACCCGCCGTCCTCGGCGCCCGGGGTGAAGTCGGCACCGTGCGAGACGGTGTCCTTCAGGTCGGGGTGGTTGGCGTCGATGCCGGAGTCCAGCAGGGCGATGCGGACGCCGTGCCCGCGGTACGTCGGCGGGATCTGGTGCAGGCGCATCGCCTGGGTGCCCCAGCCGATCAGCGGCTGGTCGGGGAAACCCTCGAAGGTGTCCGCCAGCGCCACGACCTCGACCGCCAGCTCGGTGGACTGCGCGGCGTCCTCCAGCAGTTGCGGGCGTCCGGTGCGCGTCGGCCAGTAGCCGCCGGCCGGGCGGACGAACAGGGAGCGAAGCGTGGCGGGGGTGTCGGCGGGCAGCGTCAGCCGCGCGCGCCCGTCGGCACCGGTGACCGCGTACGAGGTCATGCTCTGGCCCGTGGCCCAGACCTCGGCGCCGCCGACGGACTGGCCGTCGCTGCCGGTGACGCGCACGATCAACTGCTGGGGCTCGTCCAGCGTGACGCCGATCGCCGGGTCGGCGGCCGGTGCCGCGAGGGCCGCGGGGGCCGGGGCGGACGGGTACGACAGCGGCTGGTCGGCCTCCACCACGATCTGCGGGTTGGCGGCCAGTGCCTGGGCCCGCTCGTGGGGCATGGCGACGACCGCGACCGCGGGACACATCGGCAGCGGGCCCGCGATGGCCCCGAGCCCGCGGGCCCGCGACGGCCGCACCTGGCGCAGCGGCTCGACGTCCGGGTCCTCCTCCAGCAGCTCGAACAGGGCTGACGCCTCGATCGGCGGCACACCGCCGGGCAGCCAGGAGACGGGCTTCGGCGCGACGAGGTAGCGCCCCCAGCCACTGCGGGTCTGCCGGGTGCTGTCACGCCCAGGGGTCTGCCGGAACGGCTGTCCGGTGCCCCGGTTCTGGTCCTGGTCCTGCTCCTGCCGGGCGTTCGTCTGCCCGCTGGTCTGCGGCTCCCGCGGGCCGCCGGTCTCGGGCGCGGGGCCCGTCTTGCGGCCGCCGTTCCTCGAGCCGCCGGTCCCCTTCGCCGCGGCGCCGTTGCCGTGCTGCTCGCTCATCACTCCGCCTTCACCCTTGTCGCTCCTGCATGTCCACCCTCAACAACCGGCCGTGCGGTCCGGTGCCGGACGCGCCGAGCCGTGGTGACGGCCCCGGCCGGGCGGGAACACCGAGTGTCCCCGCCCGGCCGGGAAGCCGATCAGATGCCCATGGGGGACATCTGCGCGTAGCCGTACTGCGGCTGGCCGTAGTGCTGCTGGCCGTACGCGGCCTGGTTGCCCTGGCCGAACTGGCCGTACTGGCCCTGCTGGCCCTGCTGGCCCTGCTGGCCGAACTGGCCGTACTGGCCCTGCTGGCCCTGGCAGTTCTGCGCAAGAACGGCGTGCACGACGGGGGCGACCCGGCGGGCACACTCGGTCACGACGGCGCTCCAGGCGTGCGGGGGGATCTGGCCCTGGGCCTGGATACCCATCGCGATCTGCGGGTCGATGCGCAGCTGCTCGACGACCGCGGACACGGCGGTGGCGGCGGAACGAAGCGCCACCTCCGTCACCAGGAGCGGCAGCTGCTGCTGACCCTGCCCGTTGCCGTACTGGCCGTACTGCTGGAACGCCCCGTGCTGCTGGCCCCAGGCCTGCTGGCCCTGGCCCTGCTGGGACGCCCACGGCTGCTGCTGGCCGAACTGCTGGGCGTACGGCTGCTGCTGCCCGAACTGCTGGGGGGTGTAGACCGACATCAAACTCCTCCTTGGGAGATGTGTGGGAGAGGGAAAACGCGGCAGCGGAGCGGACGTGGGTCAGGGCCGGTCCGCTGTCATGGGCAGCAAACCATTACGGGATGAAAACCGCTTCTTGTGACATACCGTTATATGCCCGTGTATCCCCCGTTTGGTCCATGCGTCACCCGCGGCTGTCGGCCGTCCGGCTGACGTCAACGGCCCCGGCGCCGCGTTCCCGGCTGTGGCGTCGCGGACGGTGACCGGTCGGAGGGGGAAGGCCCCGGACCTGGAACGGCGTCGGGTGCCCGCCGGGTTCGCCGCGCCCGTCACTGCCCCGGCGGGTGATGTGGTGCGGCAGCGGCGAGGGTGGGCATCGAGGGTGGTGACCTGCCGGGGAGCCCGCGCGGACGGCTCGCGGGGCGTGCGCACCCGGGGGCGAAGGGGCCCTCCGCCTTCGCTGTACCGATGACGGGGTACGTGGCGCATGGGCCGAACGGGGGACACAGCCGGCGGCGACGGTCCCGGCCGCGCGATCACCCGGACCGGCCACCGGGGGTGCACGTCGTAGCGCGCAGGGCGATGGTGGCTGAGGGCTCGCCGCTGTCCATGACAGGTCCCCCCAAGTGGCGTCCGCCGCCTGTCGCGAGCCCCCTTCCATCGCCCCGGGCTGTACGACATTGACGGTGATGCCGCGCGGGCCGAAATCGCGCGCCCAGCCGCGGGCGAGCTGGTCGATCGCCGCGTTGCTCGCCGCGTATTCGGCGACGCCGGGCGTGGGAATGCGGTGGGCGATGCTTCCCACCAGGATGACGCGGCTGCCGTCGGGCAAGAAGCGTGTCGCGGAACGCGTGGTGACCACGGCACCCATCACATGGTCCGGAGGGGTTCACACGGGCGCGCCCGCGTCGCGTGCGTCACCGGCGAGGACATCCGGTCCCGACCCGCCGGGCGGCGGCGGAGCCCCGGGAATCCGTTGGCGTCTGCGGGCGGCCCTCGGTGAGAATGCCGTGGTCCGGCAGTCGTTCGAAGGGTTTTTGTGATGCGCGGTTCGCGGCATGCTCGCGCCAGTCTGGACGGTCTGGTGATGGGCGACGCCTTCGGCGACAGCTGGTTCACGCGCTCAGACGAGTCCCCCGAGGAGGAGTGGGCCGCGCGGGACCTGCGTCCGGAGCCGTGGCTGTGGACGGACGACTCCGCCACCGCTTTCGTGCTGTTCGCGCACCTGACGGCCCATGGTGAGGTCCGGCCGGACGACCTGGCGCGGGAGTTCGCCGCCGAGTACGAGCGGGATCCGGCACGCAAGTACGGCGGGTCCATGCACGGGGTGCTGCGGCGGATCGGCGAGGGCGAGGACTTCAGGGCCGTCACCACGGCGCAGTTCGGCGGGCAGGGCTCCTACGGCAACGGTGCCGCGATGCGGGTCGCCCCCCTGGGTGCGTGGTTCCGGGACGACCTGGCGGCGGCCGGCCGGCAGGCCCGGCTGTCCGCGCTGACCACGCACGCCCACCCCGAGGCGGTGGCCGGTGCCGTGGCCGTGGCGGTGGCCGCCGCGCTGGCGGCCGCGGGGGACGATCAAGGGGCCCCGCCGCGCGCCGAGTTCCTGCGGGAGGTCGCCTCGCATCTGCCCGACAGCGATGTGCGCTCCGGCCTGCTGGTGGCCGCGTACTTCCCCGAGCACACGTCGGTCCGCCACGCGGCGTCCGTGCTGGGCTCGGGCATGCGGATGTCGGGGCCGGACACGGTGCCGTTCGCCCTGTGGGCCGCCGCGGGACACCTGGACGACCTGCCCGAGGCGCTGTGGCAGACGGTCGCCGGGTGGGGCGACCGCGACACCACGTGTGCCATCGCCGGGGGCGTCGTCGCGGCCCGCACCGGAACCTCGGGTCTCCCGGCCGCCTGGCTCGAGGCGAGGGAGGACATTCCCGCCTGGAGCCGATGGGTCCCCGCGACTGTCGCGTAGACGAGGCCGCCGGGCCCGGGCACGGCGTGCGGATTCGCCGCGAGGAGTGCGTTCCGCGCGCAGGTGACAGCGCAAGGCGGGCCGGCAGATACGGACGGGGGAGCGCGCATCTGCCGACCCGCCG
Organism: Streptomyces sp. RLA123; assembly: GCF_056270165.1. NCBI lineage: Bacteria > Bacillati > Actinomycetota > Actinomycetes > Kitasatosporales > Streptomycetaceae > Streptomyces > Streptomyces sp. RLA123. The sequence goes on from NZ_JBWDOR010000003.1 coordinate 7,307,762, forward strand.
TCACGGTACCGCTCGGGGTCGGCCGCCGTACGGGCGTCGACCAAGTACGCCTGAATACAGGCGACTTGGCGTTCGGACGCCCGTACGGGCGAGGCCGTCAGCGCAGACCGAAGGCGCGGATCACCGACTGGGTGACGGTGTTGCCGGCCGAGTCGCGGGCGGTGGCCCGCAGTGAGACGAAGCCGGCGTGCTTCGGCGGCGCCACCGCGTAGCGGCCGTCATGGGCACGGTCCGCCTTCCGCCATGTGCGCCCGTCGTCGTAGGAGAACTCCACGGTGACGGGGGCGATGGTTCCCGCGCCCGCCGCACCTGGCAGGTGCGCGGCGGAGACGGCGACCTCGGCGTGCCGGGCGGCCCGGCCGTCGGGGTCCGTGGCGATCGCGTAGTCGAGCTGGATCAGCGGCAGGACGGCGGACTCGTCCCCGGCGGGGGCGGCGGAGTCGAAGCCCCACTCGGTGTGCGTGGTGGCGGAGTACGGGCTCACCGAGGCGTCCCGGCTGCCGTCCAGCACCAGGCGGTACGGCAGCCGGCCGGTGCCCGGGGCGTCGGCCGCGACCGTGGTGTACGAGCCCACCGCCAGGCGGGTGCTGCCCTGGTAGAGGGTGAGGGACTGCCGCATGCGGTCGTAGTCCATCGACATGCCGACGTGATCGGAGCCGCCCCACGCGGGCACGTCGAGGTTGAGCCGGCTCCCGCTGCGAGTGGGCAGTTTGTAGTTGTCGTTCAGGTGCGGCCGCTCGACGGGTTTGAACCACTCCTGCGTGTGCGAGCTGCCGGGCCGGTAGGTGGTGCGCGGCTCGATCTCGTAGATCAGGCCGTCGACGTACGCCTCCTGGCCCCAGGAGTTGCCGCTGCCGGTGGAGACCCAGTCCACGCGGTGGCTGGTCATGTCCTCCCGCATGGTCAGGCCGATGCCCCAGTTCGAGTACTCGGGCCAGTCGTAGCGCCACTCGCCGCCGCCCGGCGACGGGTCGGGACTGTCGAAGGCGACGTCGACGCGGGCCAGGTTCTTCGAGGAACCCTTGACGACCAGGTCGGCCGGGACGCGGTTGTGCCACGTCCACATCAGGTCGTACACATAGGGGCTGTTGGGCTGGGAGTCCACCGTGAGCACGGCGCCTCGCCCGGACGCCTGGCGCAGCAGCCGCTCGCCCTCGTCCGTGCTCAGCAGCGCCACGTCGAGGCCTGCGGGCGTCTGCCAGTCGGGGCTGTAGCTGCGGAGCCGGCGGCCGGGTTCGTTGTTGACGACGAGCAGCAGCCTGGCACCGGCCTTCGTCGCGGCCGCCGCCTGCTCGGCGTCGCCGACGGCGTCGTCACGGCGTACGACCACCGCCTTGCCGCGCGCGTCGATCCTCGCCCAGTCGGCGGCCGCGCCGTTCCCCGCCGCGACCAGCGGGAGCCGGTAGTGCCCCTTGGCCAGCGGGGTGACCCCGTCCTGCCGCAGGACGTCGGTGAAGGCGCCGGCGGCGGTGGAGACGGCGAGCACCGGCTGCTCCTTGCGCCAGCGGGCGCCGAGCCAGAAGTCGCCGTGCTTGACGTCGTGGGTGGTCGGCTGGGCCCAGAGGCTGTCGTAGCTGGTCTGGGTCTCCATGTAGTCGCGCCAAGTGCCGCCGCCCATCGAGCGGTTGTACTCCAGGCGCTGGTATGTCGTCTCGGTCGACCGCGGAGTCGTCATGTCGACGCGGCGGAGCTTGCGCGCGTCCATCGTCACCGTGGTGTCGTGGTCCATGACGACCTCGGGGTCGCCCAGCAGTGCCATGCCCATCGAGTGCGGGCCGTGCACGCCTTCCACGGCCTTGAACGACAGCACCGAGTACACGTCGTCGGGCAGGTAGGTCGTCAGCACGCCGGACTCGTCGACGATCCAGAACTCGGGGCCGAACTCACCGGACCTGAGCAGTTCGACGACGCCGGACATCGGGTTTCCATGACCGTCCTTGAGGACCACGGTCAGCTTGTGCGCCGCGTCGCCGAGGGACACCGCGGTGTGCGCGGCGACGGCTCCGGAAGCGTCGGCCGCCAGGATCTGACCCGTCCAGTGGCCGTTGCCCGAGGCCTTGGACGCGTCGATGGTGAGCGTCACCTCTGCGGTGCCGTGTGCCGGGACGACGACCTGAGAGGCCGAGAGCCGGAACAGGCCCGCCGGGGCGTTCGGGGCCTGCACCGAAAGGCCGAGCGTGACGGCGGAGCCACCGGTGTTGGTGTACGTCACCGGGCGCTGCACCGCGCCGGTGCCGCCCTGCGCCACCTGGCCGGCGAACGCGGTCGCCGAGGCGAAGACGCCCGCACGCAGCGCGGCGGGCACGTCGACCCGGCCGCTGCCGGCCTGGAAGGCGTCGTACTGCGGGGTCTGCTTCGAGCTGCTGACCAGGAGGTCCTTGAGCTGGGCGCCGGTGAGACCGGGCCGCGCGGCGGCGAGCAGGGCCGCGGCTCCGGCGACGTGCGGGGTGGCCATCGAGGTACCGCTCAGCGTCTGGTAGCTGCCCTCGCCCTCGGTGGCGTACTGCGAACGTGCGGCGAGCACGTCCACGCCGGGGGCGGTGATCTCCGGCTTGAGGCCGCCGTCGCCGACCCGCGGGCCCTGGCTGGAGAACCACGCGAGGGCGTCGGAGGAGTCCACCGCGCCCACGGTCAACGCGGCGTCCGCCGCGCCGGGCGCGCTGATCGTGTCGGGCGCGCCGGAGTTGCCGGCGGCGATGACGAACAGGGCGCCGGTCCGGGCGCTCAGGCGGTTCACCGCCTCACTCATCGGGTCCGTGCCGTCCGACGGGGTGTCGCTGCCCAGGCTCATGCTGACGACGTCGGCGTGCTGGTCGACCGCGGCCCACTCCATCCCGGCCAGCACCCAGGAGTCCTGGCCCTGGCCCGAGTCGGACAGCACCTTGCCGATGTGGAGCGACGCCCCGGGGGCGACACCCCGCTCCTTGCCGCCCGAGGCCGCTCCGGTGCCGGCGATGGTGGACGCCACGTGCGTTCCGTGGCCGTTGCGGTCGGTGACGGACTCATCGGGGACGAAGCTGTCGGTGGCGGCTATGCGCCCGCCGAAGTCGGGGTGTTCGGCGTCGATGCCGGTGTCCAGGACGGCGACGTCCACGCCCTGCCCGGTGTTCCCGCCCGCCCACGCGGTGGGTGCGCCGATCTGGGCGGTGGTGTCGGCGAGGTCCGCCTTCACGACGCCGTCCAGCCAGATACGGGCGATGCCGGCGCCGAAGGCCGGCCCACCGCTCTTGGCCGCCGACCTCGCACCGTTCGCGGGCGCCGCGGTGACGGCCTTCCAGAAGTCGGCCGAGCGATCGCGGTCCTCGGTCAGGGCGGCACCCTGCACGCTGCTGAGGTCCCTGACGCGGGCCGCGCCGGTGGGCGCGGTGGCGCGCAGGCCCGCGGTGGGCGTGGTGTACGAGACGATCAGCGGCAGCCGGTCGCGGTGGGCGTCGTCGTACCCGTCGGCGACCAGTTCGCTGACGTTGAACAGGCGGCGGTCGAGCGTGCCGGCCGCCACGTAGGGCAGCGCGGCCTCGGGGAAGACGTACAGGTCGCCACCGGACTCCATGACGTGCGCCTCGGCGGGACCGCCCGCCGCGGAGCGCACGTCGACCGTGCCGCCCCTGCCGGAAGCCTGACGGGTCGTGACCACGTCGCCGGTGATCAGCGTGACGGAGTGGGTGCCGGGCGGCACGTTGTTCTGGGCCGTGGTGGCGGGGGTATCAGGGGACGCGGTGGCGGGGTGTGCCAGCGACAGAACGGCGGCGCCGGCGACGGCGAGCACGCTCCAGCGTCTCGGTGATGATCTCAAGGTGCGTTCCTTGCGGTTCTCCAGGGGGGGCCGGTAGCCCCTCCGGCATGTCGAGACCACCCGGTGGGGAGGCACCGCATCCTGGCGCGAAACCCCGGCGCAGGGGGCAGCCCTTGCGTGGTGATCTTTCCCACCCGCACAACGGCGTCGAACAGGTTTACGCCCGTCGAACCCCCATGAAAGAGCGCGGACTTGGGCCGCGAGGGGGTGGCCGGGACGGGGCGTCCGGCCCCGTGTCTCCCTGCGCGGACGGGGAGTTCGCACACGCAGTTCCGCGGCCGCGGCTTCCGGGCCCGGGACTCCCAGGGCATAGGTGTGGCTGTACCTGCCGGCGCGGGAGGCCGGGGAGTTCCCGGGGCGCGCCGCGTGACGGGAGGAGGCGCGCCAGGACTGGCAGATCCAGGTCGTCGCCGGATGCACGGGCTGTGTATCCGCGTCCCTGGACCGGCACTTGGACAGCGGCGCCGACCGCGTGCCCATCGTGCTCGCCCTGTCGCGACGCGCTCGGGAACGGCTGCTGGGCTGGACGCCCGCGATCCCCGGGGACGTCGTGAACGGCACCGGCACCGGCGGTGAGGGGCCGGTGTTCACGGGTGATCTCGGCATCGGCCCGATGCCGGCGTTCGCCGACGTGTTCATCGCCCTCCTGCGCGGCGAACGGCGCTCGGACCCGGCATCGACGTGGGCGCGCTGACGGCCGGGCGGAGGGCCGGGGCGGCCCGGCACCCCCCGGGCGTAGGCTGGTGAAGATCCGTCCCTTATCCGAGGTTGAATCTTGCGCAGACGTACGTTCGTGGCCGCCCTCGGCGCGACAGCCGCCGCGTCCGTCGTCCCGGGAGTGCTGCGCCCCGCCGAGCCGGTCATCGCACCCACGCTGACGGCCCGGGACCGGGCCGCGTCGACGAACGCGCGGTCGGTGTACGACCACCTGGTGTCGCTGGAGAACGCCGCGCGCTCCGGGACCCACCCGATGACGATCATCGGGCAGCACATCGAGACCCAGCAGGAGCTCTACAACGCGAGCTACGGGGACACGGGCGGCACGACGTTCTCCGGTTACTACTACAAAAAGGCGCGGGACCTCACGGGCAAGCTCTCCGGCTTCGTCGAGATCGACCTCGGGCCCGGGTACGGCGCGACCGGCTGGGGGACATACGGGGACCGTTCCTACAACCGGCCACTGGGGCTGCCGACGGGACGGCAGCAGTGGCGGTACGCGGACGACGCCGTCGACCTCGCCTTCGGTGTGTGGAAGGGTCTGCCACGCCCGGCGGACGGGACCTACAACCCGGACGGGGCCGTGGCCCGGCACGACGGGGGTACCGCGACCCTCACCAACGGCGGCGCGGCTTCCGGGATCGTGGGCATGAGCTTCCACCAGCCGTACCCCGGTTCCCCGCGGAAGTCCTGGAGCAGCGTCCTCACCCAGGCCGAGGGGCGGCACCCTGGCGGTGACGTGTCCTATCCGGTGGCCACGCTCACCACCGACCAGGCATGGTTCGACCGCGTGGTCGACTGGGAGTCGGACACCCCGGAGTACCGGGCGCTCCTCGCCGACCTGGGCTTCCTCGCGGCCGCGCTCTCGTACTTCGCCGCATGGGACGTTCCCGTACTGCTGCGGCCGTACCACGAGATGAACAGCGGCTGGTCCTGGTGGGGAGGGCGGACCCCGGCCTCCTACCGGAAGCTGTGGCGGATCACGTACGACTACCTGGTGAGGACGAGGGGCCTGCACCATCTGATCTTCGTCTGGGCGCCGAACGCCTGGAACCCGAGGGGGAGCGACGTGCCGTGGGACCACTACCCCGGTGACGCCCTCGTCGACATCGTCGCCGTCGACGACTACCGCTTTGCCGACTCGGACCTCACGAACGTGTACCACAAGGGGCTGGCCCGCTACGCGAAGCCGCGGATGCTCGCGGAGACGTACAACGTGCCGATCACGGCGGGGGGTTCGAACGCCCTGACCCGCAGCCCGTGGGTGATATGGAGCACTTGGGGCTCCGCGCTGACCAGGACGCAGTACAACAGCACCGCGGACGTGAAGGCGACCTACTCCGCCACGGACCAGGTGTACACGGGTGGTTCGGGCACCGGGTTCGGGCAGAACTTCGCCTGGGACTCGATCCACGCCCACTGACCGACGGCCCCGGGCGCGGGCGGCCATGGCCGGTCATGGCCGGTCCCCACGCCGTCACGCGCGGTCGCCGGGCCAGTAACTCGCGGAGCGCCTTCACGACCTCTCCCGAGGCCTCCTCGGCCATGAAGTGGCCGCAGCCAACCGTCAGATGACGCAGATCGGCTGCTGACGCGGCCCACAGCGCGGCGGCGTCGAAGCCGAGGGCGGCGCCCCAGTCCTGCTGGAACACGGTCACCGGCCTCTCCAGTCCGTGGCCGGCCTCGCGGTCGGCCCTTTCGTGCGCGACGTCGATCCCGGCCGAGGCGCGGTAGCCCGCGACGATGGAGGGGACGGCCCTGCGTGACGCCGTGAGGTAGGCGGCGGCGCACGCCGGCGCGCCCACGACCGCCTCCTCCCCGCCGCCGGTGAACGCGCCGGTGCCGGTGGAGGCCTCTTCGCCCTCGGGCCCGTCTCTAGCCGATCCTCAGTTCGCGGAGGTTGGTCCTGGCGAGCTCCACGATCTCGTCGGCGCGGCCGGACAGGATCGTGCGGGTGGCGAAGAGGGTGAACCCCTTGAGCTGCTCGAGGGTGATCTTGGGCGGCATGGACAGCTCGTGGCGGGCCGTCCGCGCGTCGATCACAGCGGGTCCGTCGTGCGCGAAGGCCGCGGCCAGGGCGTCGCCGAGCTGGTCGGCGCGGTCGACGCGGGCACCGAAGAGGCCGGCCGCGCGGGCGATGCCGGCGAGGTCGGCGTCGGCGAGCCCGGTGCCGTAGTTGACGATGCCGGCGGCCTTCATCTCCAGTTCCACGAAGGCGAGGGCGCTGTTGTTGAAGACGACGGCCTTGACCGGCAGGTCCAGTTGGCGCAGGGTGATCAGCTCGCCGAGGAGCATCGTCAGACCGCCGTCCCCGCAGAAGGCGACGACCTGGCGGCCGGGGTGGGACGCCTGGATGCCGATCGCGTGCGGGAGGGCGTTGGCCATGGAGCCGTGGTTGAACGAGCCGACGAGCCGGCGCTGCCCGTTCATCGTCAGGTAGCGGGCCGCCCAGACCGTGGGGGTGCCGACGTCCGCCGTGAAGACCGTGTCATGGCCCGCGATCCGGTCCACGGCGGCCGCGACGTGCTGCGGATGCATGGGCCCGTCCGCCGAACCGCCCTCGGCGAGGTGGCCGAGGTGGGCGCGTACGTCGCGGTAGTGGCCGGTCATCCGGTCCGCGAAGGAGCGGTCGCTCCTGGGCCGGAGCAGTGGCAGCAGGGCGGCGGCGGTGTCCTTGACGGTGCCGACGAGAGGCACGTCCACCTCGGTGCGCCGCCCGATGTGCTCCCCGCGCACGTCGACCTGGACGACCGGCACGCCGGCGCCCGGGTAGAACTGCCGGTACGGGAAGTCGGTGCCGAGCATGAGCAGCGCGTCGCAGTGCTCCATCGCGCGGTAGCCGGAGCTGTAGCCGATGAGGCCGGTCAGCCCGACGTTGTAGGGGTTGCCGTACTCCAGGTACTCCTTGCCGCGCAGCGAGTGCACCATGGGCGCCTTGAGCGCGTCGGCCAGCGCGACCGCCTCGTCGTGGGCGTCCCGGCAGCCGGCGCCTCCCAGGATCGCGGGCCGGTCCGCCGCGTTGAGCACCTCGGCGGCGCGCCCCAGGGCCGCGTCGTCGGGGCGTACGTGCGAGTGCGTGCCGATCACCGGGCGCGGGGCTCCCGGCAGGGAGCCGTCGGCGAGGAAGAGCTCACCGGGGACGACGAGGACCGCGACGCCTTCGCGCTCCAGCGCGGTGCGCATCGCGATGCGCAGCAGCCGGGGCACCTGCTCGGGCGTGGAGGCCATCTCGCAGTAGACGCTGCACTCACGGAACAGATCCTGCGGGTGGGTCTCCTGGAAGTACCCGCCGCCGATCTCGGCGCGCGGGATCTGTGCGGCGATCGCCAGTACCGGGACGCGGCTGCGCTGCGCGTCGAACAGGCCGTTGATCAGGTGCAGATTGCCCGGTCCGCAGCTTCCGGCGGCCACCGCGAGCCGGCCGGTGACGCCCGCCTCGCCCGCGGCGGCGAAGGCGGCGGCCTCCTCGTGGCGCACGTGCGCCCAGTCGACGGAGCTGTTGCGGCGCAGTGCGTCGGTGAACCCGTTGAGGGAGTCCCCCGGCAGGCCGTAGACGCGCCGCACCCCGGAGGCCGCCAGGGTGGTGACCATGATGTCCGCGACGGTGGTACCCATGCCGGTCCTCCAAGGGGGTCGGCGGACGTCGGGGTCGCCCGCGGGACACCGGGACATTCTGTGCCATGTCGGATCATGTGCAGGTATGCGACACGGTGCCGCGCAACGCCGTCCACAGACCCCGCCGCCCCGTGCGCCTCAGCCCGTGATCCGGCGCGCCAGGTACGCCGCCGTCCGGCTCCCGGCCGCCTTCGCCACCTCCGCCGGCCGTCCTGCGGCGACGACGCGGCCGCCCGCGGCACCGCCACCGGGGCCCAGGTCGACCACCCAGTCGGCGCCCGCGACCACACCCATCTCGTGCTCGACCACGAACACGGAGTGGCCCGCGTCGACGAGTCCGTGCAACTGCCGCATCAGCAGCTCCACATCGGCGGGGTGCAGCCCCGTCGTGGGCTCGTCCAGCAGGTAGACGGTGTGACCGCGGCGGCCGCGCTGCAACTCCGAGGCGAGCTTGATGCGCTGCGCCTCGCCACCCGACAGCTCGGTCGCGGGCTGCCCCAGCCGCAGGTAGCCCAGGCCGACCTCGCGCAGGGTGCGCAGGCTGCGCGCCACCGGGGGGACGTCGGCGAAGAACTCCGCCGCCGTGTCGACGGTCATGCCCAGGACCTCGGCGACGTTCCGCCCCCGGTAGCGGACCTCCAGCGTCTCCTGGTTGTAGCGGTCCCCGTGGCAGACCGGGCAGGGCGCGTACGTGCCGGGCAGGAAGAGCAGTTCCACGGCGACGAAGCCCTCGCCCTGGCAGGTCTCGCAGCGCCCGCCGGCGACGTTGAACGAGAAGCGGCCCGCCCTCCAGCCGCGCCGCCGCGCGTCCTCGGTGCCCACGAAGAGCTTGCGCACGGCGTCGAACAGCCCCGTGTAGGTGGCCAGGTTGGAGCGCGGGGTGCGGCCGATCGGCTTCTGGTCGACCTGCACCAGGCGGTCCACCGCCTCCATGCCGTGGGCCGTGACGCCGGTGACGGGATCGGCGGGAGCGCCCTCCGCCTCGTCGTCATCGTCGCCCTTGTCCTCCGCGGCGCCTCCGCCCGGGCCCAGGTGCTCGGTCAGGACCGCGCCGAGCACGCCGACCAGCGTCGATTTGCCCGACCCCGACACCCCCGTGATCGCCGTGAACACCCCCAGGGGCAGCGCCACGTCCAGACCGCGCAGATTGTGCCGGGTGACGCCGTCCAGGCGCAGCCACGCCGCGGGCTCGCGCGGCGTGCGCCCGGCCGCCGCGTCGGGGCCGTCCGCGAACAGGAAACGGCGGGTCGCGGACTCCTCGACGGACGCCAGAGTCTCCACCGGTCCGCTGTGCAGGACCCGGCCGCCGTGCTCGCCGGCCAGCGGCCCGACGTCGACGATCCAGTCCGCGCGGCGCACCACGTCCATGTCGTGCTCGACGACGTACACGGTGTTCCCCGCCTCGCGCAGCCGCACCAGCACCGTCAGCAGGGCTTCGGTGTCCACCGGGTGCAGACCGGCCGACGGTTCGTCCAGGACGTACACGACACCGAACAGGCCCGATCTCAACTGCGTGGCGAGGCGCAGTCGTTGCAGTTCGCCGGGAGACAGCGTGGGGGTCGTCCGGTCCAGGCTCAGATAGCCCAGGCCGAGTTCCGTGATCACCTCCACGCGGGCCACGAGATCGGCGCACAGGGTCGTGGCGATCTGCCGCCCGGGACCTTCGGGAAGGTCGTCCACCCGGCCGCGTGCCGCGGGCCGCAGCGCCTCGGCGAGGCCCGCCAGCGGCAGGGCGTTGAGCTCGGCGATGGTCCGTCCGGCGAAGGTGACGGCCAGCGACTCGGGGCGCAGCCGGCTGCCCCCGCAGGCCGGGCACACCGAACTCTCCAGGAAGCGTTCCGCGCGGGCCCGCAGCGTCTGGCTCCTGGAGTCGGCGAACGTGTGCATCACGTACCGCCGGGCGCTCTGGAAGGTGCCCTGGTACGGACGCTGGATACGGCCCGCCTCGCGCACCGGATGCACCGTCACCACGGGCTGCTCGTCGGTGAACAGGAGCCAGTCCCGGTCCGCGCGCGGCAGGTCGCGCCAGGGCCGGTCGACGTCGTGGCCCAGGGTGCGCGTCACGTCCAGCAGGTTCTTGCCGTGCCAGGCGCCCGGCCAGGCGGCGATCGCGCCCTCCCGGATGCTCAGCGACGGGTCCGGCACCATCAGTTCCTCGGTGGCCCGGTGCACGCGGCCCAGGCCGTGGCAGACCGGGCAGGCACCTGCCGCGGTGTTGGGGGAGAAGGCGTCGGAGTCCACCTCCGGCGCGCCCTCGGGATAGCGGCCCGCGCGGGAGAAGAGCATCCGCAGCGTGTTCGACAGCGTGGTCACGGTGCCGACATAGGAGCGCGAGGTCGCCGAGCCGCGCCGCTGCTCCAGTGCGACGGCCGGCGGCAGCCCCAGGATGTCGTCGACCGCCGGGGCGCCCACCTGGTGGATCAGCCGCCGGGCGTACGGGGCGACCGACTCGAAGTAGCGCCGCTGCGCCTCCGCGTAGATCGTGCCGAAGGCCAGCGAGGACTTGCCGGAACCGGAGACCCCGGTGAAGACGGCCAGGACGTCGCGGGGGATGTCCACGTCGACGTTCCGCAGGTTGTGCTCACGGGCGCCGCGCACACGGATGTACGGGTCGTGGGCCGTGCTGTCCATGCCCCTCCGGGGATCTCGTCCGGCGCTGTCCGGCTGCTCGCGACCCCCAGTGTGCGCCCGCGGCCGCCCGCCCGCAGACCGGTGCCAGTGGGAACACGCGGTCGCGCGAGCAGTGATCCTCACGTCATATGGAGGGAGCCGACGTTTCGGCCGCGATGCGGGGGTACGCGTCGTCCAGGTGGCGGCGGTGCGCAGCGCCGCCCGCGCGGGTCCGTCAGTGAGCGAGGGAGTGATGGTATGACCAGCCGGCAGTCCGAGGGAACGGTCTTCGAGCGGGACCGGGACCTGCCCGCCCCGGTGGCGGCAGAGGCGGGGTGGGACGCGACGGACGTACGGGCGGTCGACACGATCCGGGTGCTCGCCGCGGACGCGGTGCAGAAGGTGGGCAACGGCCACCCCGGCACGGCCATGAGCCTGGCCCCGCTGGCCTATCTGCTCTTCCAGCGGATCATGCGCCACGACCCCGCCGACGACCAGTGGCTCGGCCGGGACCGGTTCGTGCTGTCGTGCGGGCACTCCAGCCTGACCCTCTACATCCAGCTGTACCTGTCCGGCTACGGGCTCGAGCTCTCCGACCTGGAGGCGTACCGGACCTGGGGCTCGGCGACCCCCGGCCACCCGGAGCACCGGCACACCCGGGGCGTGGAGATCACCACCGGCCCCCTGGGCCAGGGCCTGGCCAGCGCCGTCGGCATGGCGATGGGCGCCCGCCGCGAGCGCGGGCTGCTGGACCCCGACGCGGCCCCCGGCACCAGCCCGTTCGATCACCACGTGTACGTGATCGCCTCGGACGGCGACATCATGGAGGGCGTCACCTCCGAGGCCAGTTCGCTCGCCGGCCATCAGCGGCTCGGCAACCTCGTGGTCTTCTACGACTCCAACCGGATCTCCATCGAGGACGACACCAACGTCTCCTTCAGCGAGGACGTGGCCGCCCGCTACGCCGCGTACGGATGGCATGTCCAGACCGTCGACTGGATCCGGACCGGCGAGGACGTCGCATACGTCGAGGATGTCGACGCGCTGCTCGCGGCCGTCGGCGCGGCGCAGCAGGAGACAGGGCGCCCGTCACTGATCGTGCTGCGCACCGTCATCGGCTGGCCGGCGCCCACCAAGCAGAACTCGGGCAAGGCACACGGCTCCGCCCTGGGCGACGAGGAGGTCGCGGCCACCAAGAAGGTCCTGGGCTTCGACCCCGTCCGGGACTTCGTGGTCGAGGACGCCGTCCTGGAGCGGGCCCGGGCGGTCCGCGAGCGCGGCCGCGAGGAGCACGCGCGGTGGGAGGAGCGCTTCGAGGCCTGGCGCGCGGCCAACCCGGACAACGACCGCCTGCTGGGCAGGCTGCGGGCCGAGGAGTTCCCGAAGGGGTGGGCCGACGCGATCCCGGAGTTCCCGGCCGACGAGAAGGGCATGGCGACCCGCAAGGCGTCCGGGAAGGTGCTCACCGCGCTCGCCGGGGTGCTGCCCGAGCTGTGGGGAGGTTCGGCCGACCTCGCCGGGAGCAACAACACCACGATGGAGGGGGAGCCCTCGTTCCTGCCTCCCGAGCACCAGACCGATATGTGGAAGGGCGGCCCCTACGGCCGCACCCTGCACTTCGGCATCCGCGAGCACGCCATGGGCGCGATCCTCAACGGCATCGCCCTGCAGAGCCTCACCCGCCCCTACGGCGGCACCTTCCTGACCTTCAGCGACTACATGCGCCCGGCCGTGCGGCTGGCCGCCCTGATGAAGCTGCCCACGATCTACGTGTGGACCCACGACTCCATCGGCCTGGGCGAGGACGGTCCCACGCACCAGCCCGTCGAGCACCTGGCCGCGCTGCGCGCCATCCCCGGCCTCGACGTGGTGCGGCCCGCCGACGCCAACGAGACGGCCGTGTGCTGGCGCACCGTCCTGGAGCACAAGGACCGGCCGGCGGCCCTGATCCTCACGCGGCAGAACCTCCCCGTCCTGGACCGCGGTTCCGGCGGGGGATTCGCCCCGGCACGCGGCGCCGCCAGGGGCGGCTACGTCCTGGCCGAACGGGGACCGGGACCGGAACCGGAGATCATCCTGGTGGCCACCGGCTCCGAGGTGCAGATCGCGCTGGAGGCGTGCGGACTGCTGGCCGCCGAGGGCCGCACCGTGCGGGTGGTGTCGATGCCGTGCAGGGAGTGGTTCTCCGCCCAGGACCGGGCGTACCAGGACGAGGTTTTGCCGCCGGCCGTCCGGGCGCGGGTGAGCGTCGAGGCCGCGGTCGGCCAGGGCTGGCGTGAGGTCGTGGGCGACGCGGGGCGGATCGTGAGCCTGGAGCACTTCGGGGCCTCGGCCGACTACAAGCGGATCTACCAGGAGTTCGGGATCACGCCCGAGGCCGTCGCCGAGGCCGCGCGGAAGAGCGCCGACGACACGCGGCGTCCCGCCCGCCCCGGCGGCGTCCAGCACACCGCGGCGCCGGCCGGGGGCGGGACCGCCGACCGCGGCTGATCTGCGCGGGGCAGGCCGCCCTCCCTGAGCTCGCCCAGCCGGCGCCGTCATGCGGTCCGAAGGCCGCACACCGGCCGGGCGGGCTCTGCCAGCCTACGTCGGCGCTGGTGAGGACGGCGTGTCGCAGGCGTCCCCGCCCCGCACCTCAGCGCCCGGCGGACGCCGCGCAGTCGATGCAGTGCCGGACGAGGGGCAGGGCCAGGACGCGTTCCCGGTCGATCGGCCGGCCGCAGGAGGCGCAGATTCCGTAGTCGCCGCCGTCGAGCCGGCCCAGTGCCTCGCCGGCCAGGTGCAGCTCCTCACGGGCGTGTTCCGCGCGGTCGGCGATTCCCTGGGACCGCGTCGTCCGCTCGGCCTCGTCGGCGGCGTCCAGAACGCAGTCGTCGGAGAGCGCCGCGTGGTCGCGTGCGGCGTCCGCGAGACCGGCCCGGGCGGCGCCGGCCGCGGCGGTGAGCACTTCGCGTACGTGCTGGCGGTCCTCGGCGGTCACGGCCGGCGGGCCGGAACCCCCTTGTGCTTCCGGAGGGACCATGGGTGGCTCCGTCCTCGTCTCCGCGAGCGGGTCAGGGCGGGTCAGGGCGGTTCAGGGGAGTTCAGGGGAGTTCAGGGGAGTTCAGGGAAGGTACGACAGCAGGGTGCGGGCCGCCGGGCTGACCCGGTCCTCCTTGGGCAGGGCTGCCGAGACCTCCCACTGGTGGTCCTCGGCGCCCACCAGGTCGACGGTGCACAGGCCCGCCGCGTGTTCCTTGCGGGCGATCGGCAGCGGCACGACGGCGATGCCGAGCCCGTGGTGCACCAGGTCGATCAGGCTGTGCACGTCGTTGACCTCCAGGGCCACCCGGCGGTGCACGAGGTTGGCCGCGAACGCCCGGTCGCTCAGGCCGCGCGCTCCCCAGTCGGGGTGGAAGTCCACGAACACCTCGCCGCCCAACTCGTCCCAGGCCACCTTCCCCGCTGTGGCCAGCGGGTGATCCGGGTGGCAGAGCACCACCATCGGGGCGCGTGTCAGCGGCTGGAAGCGGACGCCCTCCGGGGCCTCCCCGCACAGGGCGGTGAACGCCACATCGAGCCGGCCCGTGGTGATGTCCTGGACCAGCGCCGCGGAACCGGCCTGCCGCAGCCGGATCTCCACACCGGGATGCCGCGAGCGGAAGCGGGCGAGCAGGGCGGGAAGGTCCACTCCCGCCACGCACTGCTCGGTCCCGATCGTGAGAACGCCGCGCATCAGGCCCTGCACCGCGTCCACCGCCTCCCTGGCGGCGCGCACGCTGGACAGAGCGCGGGAGGCCTCGGCGAGCAGCGCCTCGCCCGCTGCGGTCAGTTCCACACTGCGGGTGCTGCGTACGAACAGCGGTGCGCCCAGCTCCTGCTCCAGGGCGCGCACCGAAGCGGACAGACCCGACTGGGAGATCATCAGCCGTTCGGCGGCGCGGGTGAAGTGGTGTTCCTCCGCCACCGCGACGAAGTGCTCGAGATGCCGTAGCTCCATGATTCAGAAGCGTAACTCCTGAATGTGTTCGTTTTCTCCTGTTGGACGTGTGGGCCGGGATGCGGTCAGGCTGTGAGGGTGCCGGCCCGGCCGCGGATCACCTCCGGTCGTGCCGGCACGACCAGCCGGGCATCCCGGCTGGGACGCACGTCGAAAGAGGTCACGGACACATGCAGACTCGCCGCATCGGTGACATCGAGGTCAGCGCGATCGGCCTGGGCGGGATGCCCATGTCGATCGAGGGGCGGCCGGACGAGGCACGGTCCATCGACACCATCCACGCGGCGCTCGACGCCGGCGTGACGCTGATCGACACCGCGGACGCGTACCACCTCCACGCCGACGAGGTCGGCCACAACGAGACGCTCATCGCCAAGGCCCTGACCTCGCACGGCCGCGGCTCCGAGGTGCTGGTCGCCACCAAGGGCGGTCACCTGCGCCCCGGCGACGGCAGCTGGACGCAGGACGGTTCGCCCGCGCACATCAAGCAGGCGTGCGAGGACTCCCTGCGCCGCCTGGGTGTGGAGGCGATCGGGCTGTACCAGTTCCACCGCCCCGACCCGAAGGTGCCCTACGCCGACTCGGTCGGCGCGGTGCGCGACCTGCTCGACGAGGGCAAGATCCGCATGGCCGGCATCTCCAACGCGAACCCGGAGCAGATCCGGCTGGCGAACGAGATCCTCGGCGGCCGGCTGGTCTCGGTGCAGAACCAGTTCTCCCCGGCCTTCCGCTCCAGCGAGCCTGAGCTGCGCCTGTGCGACGAGCTCGGGATCGCGTTCCTGCCCTGGAGCCCGCTCGGCGGCATCGCCCAGGCCCGCGAACTGGGTTCCGCCTACGCGCGGTTCGCCCAGGTCGCCGAGGCGCACGGCGTCAGCCCGCAGCGCGTGTGCCTCGCCTGGATGCTCGCCAAGTCCCCGGTCGTGGTCCCGATCCCGGGGTCCAGCCGGCCGGAGACCATCCGCGACTCGGTGGCCGCCGCCGAACTCGTCCTGACCGCCGAGGAGTTCGCCGCACTCGACGTGGTGTGACCCCCGTGGTGAGGGGCCGGGGACGGGACGGCGGCCGGTGTGAGCGCCCTTCCGTCCCCGGCGTTCGTCATCAGGCGTTGGGGTCGAACGGCACACCGGCCGGTACGGCCTTGGCGAGGTGCGCGTTGAAGTTGCCGTCCTTCAGTCCGAAGACGGCGCTGCCGAAGTCGTACGCGCTGAGCTTGTCGCGCAGGCCCGCGGGGTAGCCGTTCCAGCCGACGAGGGTCGGGTACTGCCAGGTGTGGTAGTGGTTCTCCGGCGGCTCGTCGTTGGTGTTGGCGAGCCGGAAGCAGTGGGTGCCGACGCCGTCCTTGTGGTAGACGACCTTGGGGTGGGTCCCGTCCCAGCGGACCTGGTCGGCGCTGTAGACATTGAAGTTGCCGTGCGCGGATGTGGCCACGTACTTCGCCTGGTTGTCCTGCACCCAGACGACGACGTGCTCCCAGTCGTTGCGGTGTCCGCCGAGGCTGATGCCCGGGATGGCCTGGTCCTTCTCGAAGTAGAGACCGTAAATGATCGCGCACCAGCCGTTGTTGCACTTGTAGCGCGAGTAGCCGTTGGTGTTGTCGAGGTCCGCGGCGTCGCGGCAGTTGCCGTTGAGGGCGCCGGTCGGGTTGAGGCCCGGGTTGATCGTGCCGTCGCGGCCGATGGCGGGCGAGGAGTAGCAGCCGTCAGTGTCGTAGTCGAAGGCGGGCTCGAAGCTCTGCTCGAAGCTGTCCGCGTTGGCGGGGAGGGCGGGGGGCGGGGCGGCGAAAGCCACGCCCGGCAGGGCGAGCACCAGCGCGGCGGCGCCGCCGAAGACGACGGAGACTCTGCGGATCCGGGGGCTGTTCTTCACTGCGTCCTCCTGATCGGCCGCGGCGGGGGGAGCGCGGCCCGATTGACATGCCCGGATCAGCTTTGTCGAACCGTGTTGACGCATCGAGAGTTGCCAGGTGTCACCGTGATGAAGGGTCAGCCAATAGCCGGGACGCCCGCCATGACCTGCCGTGCGTCACCCGGCGACCACGGGTGTGTCACCGTACGGAACGCTTGCGCCCAAGGCGGGACGCCGGCACCGGCCGCTCACTAGGCTGCGGCAGCCGGATGCCGTGGGGGCGTCGGCGGGAGGGGGAGTCATGAAGTACGCAGTGTCCGCAGCCCTGTTGCTGCTATTGGTCACCGGCTGTGGGGGCAATGGGGGGTCCGAAACGGCGGACGCGCCGTCATCCGGCGCATCACGGGCGGGTGACGGCGCGCCGGACAGCGGAGTGTCCAAGGCCCCGGAGAAGGACGGGAATCCGGTCGACAGCGCGGCGTTCTGCGCGTTCCTCAAGGACGTGGAGCCGGACATCAAGGGCGTCGGATCGGACGTCGGCGCGCAGGCGCAGCTGGCCATCGCCCTGGCCGGATGGGTCGGCGAGCACCCCGATCAGAAGCCGCGGACGGCCTCGGACCTCGACGACGCGGCACAGCAAGGCTGCCCGGAACTCAGGGAGTCGGTCGTGGGCGCCACCGGTTCCGGCAGCTTCGAGGAGGCGCTCGGCTGACGCTCTTACGGATGACCGCGGGGCCCTCCGGACGGAGGGCCCCGCGGTCACTTCTCCGAGTGGCGCGGCAGCGCGGGCGGTTACAGCAGGCTGAGCGCCCGGTCGGCAGCCTTGCGGAGGACGGCGGCGCTGAGGATCAGCTCGTCCCGCTCCTGGTCGTCCATGGCGGGCTCGAACGCCTCGCGCACCCCTTCGGCACCCAGCACCGCCACGAGCGAGAGCGTCGTGCCGTACGCGGGGGAGTGCGCGGCGACGGGGAGGACCGCGCCCTCGTCGCGCAGCACCGCCTCGACGAGGCGCGCGGAGACCGCGCCGATGCCGTACTGGCTGGCGCCCGTGCCCTCGATGATGGTGATGTTCGCGTACCGGATGGCGTCCTCGATCCGCGCGCGTGCGTCCGCCACCGAGGTGCCGGACCGCCGCAGCATCTCCGCGACGGGGATCCCGCCGGCCGTGGCCGAGGACCACAGCAGCACCTCCGAGGTGCCGTGCTCGCCGACGACCATCGCCTGCACGTCGGCCGGTTTCACCCGCAGCCGGTCGGCGAGGTGGACGCGGAAGCGGAGGCTGTCGATGAGGGTGCCCGTGGAGAAGACGCGGTCGTGCCCGGCGAGCCGGCGTGTCACCTCGGCGAGGGGTTCGGGCGGGTCGGTGACGACCATGAGGACCGCGTCCGGCGCCGCGGCGACGACCTGCGGCACGACGTCGGCGAACACCTTGGTGTTGGTGTCCAGCAGTCGCAGCCGCCCCTCCGGGTCGGAGCGGTCGGTCGCACCGCCGCCGCGTTCGTTCACCCCCGCCGTGATCGCCACGAGGGCGGCGCCGGAGAGGTCCGGGTAGCCTCCCGCGCGCACCCGCACGGTGGGGGAGAGCGGCGCGGCGTAGCGCAGGTCGGCCACGACGCCGTCCGCCCGTCGGGTGTCGCGGTCGATGAGGACGATCTCGCGGCACATGCCGCCCCGCTCGACCAGGCAGAGCGCGGTGGCGGCTCCCACGGAGCCCGCTCCGACGATGCCGACCTTCATGGGGACCAGTCCTTGTCTGCGGGGAGTCAACGGATCCAGGTCCAGCATCATCGCCGCCACGGGCCCGCGCATCCGGTGGGCCGCCCGGCGTGTGGGCCGGGCGGCGGTGCCGTGGCCGTCCGTCAGCCGCGCGTGTCCAGGACGACGCGGAAGCGGGCGCGGCCGGACATCATGTGCGCGAAGGCCTTGGGTGCCTCCGACAGGGGCATGACCTCGTTCATCGACCGGATCTCCTGGCGAAGGGCGAAGCTCAGGTTGTCCTCGTTCTCGATCGACGAGCCGGTCAGGCTGCCGGTGACGGTGCGGGTGCCGAAGATCATCGCGACCGGGTCGACGGGGACGGGCTCGCTGCCCGCGCCCACGATGATCAGGCGGCCGCGCGATGACAGGCCGCCCACCAGCGGGCCCATGGAGGCGCTGTCGGACGCCGTGGCGATGATCGCGGCGGCTCCGCCGAGGGCCTGCAGGGCCTGGGCCGGGTCCGTGGCGAGGCTGTCGATGTAGTGCTCCGCGCCCAGCTCCGCCGCGAGCGGGGCCTTCTCCGCGCCGCGGGCGATGGCGGCGACCCGGTAGCCGAGGCTGCGCGCGTACTGCACGCCGAGGTGGCCGAGGCCGCCGATGCCCTGCACCGCGACCAGGTCCCCGGGCCGGGCGCCGGTCTGCTGGAGCGCCTTGAAGACGGTCAGGCCGGCGCACAGCAGCGGGGCGGCGTCGGTCGAGGACAGGCCGTCCGGGATGCGCACGAGACCGCTGGCCCGGGCGTACGCGACCTCGGCGTAGCCGCCGTCCGTCGTCGTGCCGGTCGTGGGCTGGGCGGCGCAGTTGACGAAGTCGCCCCGGCGGCAGGAGTCGCACGTGTGGCAGGGGCCGCTGAGGAAGCCGACGCCGACCCGGTCGCCGGCCTGCCAGGCGGTGACGCCCGCGCCGACGGCGTCGATCACGCCGACGATCTCGTGGCCGGGGACGATCGGCACGGAGGGGTCCGGCCGCAGCGCCCCCACGACGGCGAGGTTGTCGGAGTGGCAGACACCGCAGGCCTCCACGCGCAGGCGGACCTGCCCGGGCAGCGGTTCTGTCAACTCCCGCTCGACGAGGGCGAAGTCGCCGGATCCGGACACCTGGACGGCTCGATACACGGACATGTTCTTCCTTACGGGTGGGGGGCGGGGCGTGGTAGGAGGGGCGCGGTGGGGTCACGGCGCCTGAGAGCCGGTCGTCGCGCGGGAGTCCTGCTCCTGCCGGACCGGACCGGCGGGGGCGCCGTTTCCGGTCCGGCTGAAGTGACTCATGGGGATGCGCTCCAGCCTTGTCGTTGCGTAAGCGTCTTACGGCTCTTGATGCTTACGACGCTAACACGGCGAAGCGAGGGGCGTAAAGGTCTATATGGAATAGCCCATGTTCCATCAAGCGCGGGAGCCAGGAGCGGCCGGGCGCGGCGCGCGGGGGAGCGGGGTGGTGGAGCCGGACCGGGACCTGCGGTCAGTGACCGCTGTCGCCCGCCGTGGCCGATGTGCTGCTGCGCGCCCGGTACGCGGCGACATTGGCGCGGTTCCCGCACACCTCGTACGAGTGCCAGCGCCGCGTGCGGCTGCGGCTGGTGTCGTAGAACACCTCGCGGCAGATCTCGCTGGCGCACAGGCGCAGCCGCGACCACGTGCCGGCGTCGACGAGTTCGGCGACGGCCAGAGTGATCCGGCCGACCACGGGGTCGCCGGAGGTCTGCCGCATGGAGACGGCGCCGGGGGTGGAGAAGTCCTGCTGGAAGGTGACGGAGGACACGCGCCCGGAGAAGGCCGCCCAGTCGCCGCCGGAGTCGTCGGGATCGTCGTGCTCGGTCAGGGCGAGCAGGTGGTCGCGCACCGCGCGGACCAGTTCCACGCGCCGCGCCGGGGGGGCGTCGTCCTCCTGCCCGAAGGGGCGCAGCACGGTCGCGGCGGACCCGGGTGTGTCGAGCTTGTCGGGCATGCCGGCGTAGGGGCGCGAGTTCAGCAGGTCGACCAGGGCGGCGGCGGTCCCGGGCACGGAGTCTTCCCGGGTGGCGGCGCGCGGCGTCCTGGTCGGCATGGCGCCAGGGTACACCGACATGGACATTACCGGCGATGCCCTTACGGGGCGGATGGCGACGGCGCGCGCCCCGTCACCGCGGGGTCGCGCGCCGTCCGTGTTCCGCTGTTTCGGGCCGTGGCCGCCGGCCGTGCCGCCGGAGCGGTCGCGGGTCAGTGCATCGCCTGCAGTTCCCGCGGCTCGGTGGTCTCGGACTGGTTGTCGGCGAAGGTGTTGCCGGTCCCCGCCGTGTCGCGGTTGGCCAGGTCGGCCGGCTGGTTGCCGCGCACGACGTTGTCGTGGATGGCGTTGCCGGTGTTGGCCTTGCCCACCACGCTCTTGAAGAGCACGATGCCTCCGGACATGGGCGACTTGCCGGTGTTCCCGCGCACGTCGTTGTCGGTCACGACGGTCTTCTCCACGCCGGTGAGCAGGATGCCGGTGCCCTGGATGAAGGGGAGGCGGGCGCTTGCCGCGCAGTACTTGTTGTTCTTGGTGACGGTGTTGTGGCTGACGGTAAGAGCGCCGCCGCGCGGCACCCCCTCGTCGCCCACCACGAAGATGCCGCCGCAGTTGGCGCCGATCCGGTTCTTCTCGACGGAGAGATTGCGGACCCGGCGCAGTGTGAGACCGAACCGGTTCCCGTTGAGGGTGTTGTCCTTCACGAGCGCGCCCTTGGTGTCGAGGGCGCCGCCCTCGGTGTTCATGGAGTTGGCGAGGAAGATCCCGGACTCGCCGTTGTTCGTCGCGGTGTTGCCGGTGAACTGCCCGCGGACGGACTTCTCGAGCAGGATGCCCTGCTGCTTGTTGTCCCGGGAGGTCACCTTCACCACCTCGAGGCCGTCGGCCAGTGTCGCGTGGACGCCGTTGGTCTTGAAGCCGGTCACCGTCAGCGACTCCAGCCGCACGTCGGTGGCCTTCTTGTGCGTCGTGCCGGTGACGCAGATGCCCTCGCCGGCCTTGGCGCAGGCGTTCTCCTTGCCGTTCTTGCTCGGCATGATCACGGTGGCCGTGCCGGCGCCGCGCAGCGTCAGCCGCGGCGTGGAGATCTGCACGCTCCCGTTGTAGGTGCCCGCCTCGATGTCGATGACGTCCCCGGGCGCCGCGTGATCCACCGCCGACTGGATCGATTCCCCCGGATGGACGGTGTGGGCGCTCACCTTCTGCATGGCGCTGCTGCTTTCGGTGCTGCTTCCGCAGCCGACCGCGCCCACGGCGAGCGTCGCCGCGGTCGCCGTGACCACGACGGCTCGGTGAGACCGAGGATGCTTCATGACGCGTACCTGCTTTCCGCTGACCTGGGTGAGCCGTCGAAAAGAGACGCTATGGAGGGTTATGAACCCCCGCCACTGGAGAGGGTCCGGGCAGTACCGGTAGCCGGATCGGGTCGCCTCCGGTCCCGGGGCGGATCGCGACCGGCCCCCGGGGCCTCGCGGACCGCGCCGCGCACCGGGCAGTCGCTCCGTCAAGGGGCGGCAGCGGGTGCCGATTTGCCCTCCGCGCCGATCGCGCGCGGTCGCGGGCTCCAGGCGCGCGATCCGGGGTCGTTGTCAGTGGCCCGTCCTAGTGTGAGGGGCGACACAGGTCCGCGACGAGAAACCGAGGTCCCCTCATGACGACCCTGCCCGATCGGCCGAACAGCGCGCTCCTCGTCATCGACGTCCAGAACGGCGTGGTGGACGGTTCGCACCGGCGCGACGAGGTGATCGCCAACATCAACACCCTGGTCGGCACGGCGCGCTCGCAGGACGTGCCCGTCATCTGGGTGCAGCACTCGGACGACGGCCTGAAGCGGGACAGCGAGGCGTGGCAGTACGTGCCGGAACTCGTCCGCGCGGAGGCCGAGCCCCTCGTCCACAAGAGGTACGGCGACTCCTTCGAGGAGACGGAGCTTGAGGCACTGCTCGCCGAGCGCGGGGTCGGCCGGCTCGTCGTCACCGGTGCCCAGACCGACGCCTGCATCCGCTCGACCCTCCACGGCGGCCTCGTCCGCGGGTACGACGTGACCCTGGTCGGCGACGCGCACACCACGGAGGACCTCTCCGCCTACGGAGCACCCACCCCGGAGCAGGTCGTCGCGCACACCAACCTCTACTGGAAGTGGCAGAGCGCCCCCGGCCGCCGTGGTGGGACGGTCGACACGGCGGACGTCAGCTTCGCGGCGGTGGACGAGGACTGAGCGCCGCGGGTGAGAGGCCGCGCGGGGTCCCCGCGCGGCTTCTCCGCCCTGCGGGGCGGGAACGGCACTCCGTGCGCCGCCCGTGTGCTTCCGATGCGCGCTTTCAATTCGGCCGAAACCAGATGGCCGATTCGGTACGTCTGTAGGTTCACCTGCGCGGGGCAAGGTGCCGGGCGGGGACGTACGACGAAAGCTTGGGGGGATCGCATCGATGGTGAACACCCGTATCCGTGACCGCGGTCGAGCGCGGACCGGAACGCCGGGCGGCAGGCGCCGGAGGGCGCTGCTCGGGGCGCCCGTGGCGCCCGTGGCGGCGCTGCTGGTCCTCGCGCTCGCGGGATGCCAGGACCCGGGGTCGGACGCCGGCGACAAGGCGAGTGCGCCCGCCGGGAGTGCCACCGCCGGGGGCGCGGCGGCCCCGGGCACGTCGCAGTCGGACGGGCAGTCGTCCGCGCCCGCG
Organism: Streptomyces sp. RLA123; assembly: GCF_056270165.1. Lineage (NCBI taxonomy): Bacteria > Bacillati > Actinomycetota > Actinomycetes > Kitasatosporales > Streptomycetaceae > Streptomyces > Streptomyces sp. RLA123. The sequence goes on from NZ_JBWDOR010000003.1 coordinate 7,330,740, forward strand.
TCGTCCTCGGCCACTTCCTCGGCCACCTCGGCGGCGGACAACCCGTGTGCGCTGGTGAACCAGACGGAGGCCGACCAGCTCGCGGGCATGTCGCTGGGGCCCGGAAAGGTCATCGCGGACACCTGCACCTACACCGCGCCGCCCAGCGGCCCGACCGGGCAGGTCGAGGTGTTCGCGGGGGAGTCCGGCGCCAACTACTACGACGCCGAGCACCAGATCCACGGCGACAGGCTGAAGCCGCTCAAGGACGTCGGCGACGAGGCGTACCTGGAGGACGGGTCCGTCTTCCTCCGCGTGGGCGAGGAGTGGGTCTCGATCCGGCTGGTGCGCACCGAGGACTCCCAGCAGAACGACAGGCCGCTGACGGACCTGGCGCGTACGGTCGCCACCCGCCTCTGACCGGCACGTTCCTCACATGGCGTCGACCGGGATGCCGGACCGGTCCGGCATCCCGGTCGCCACGCGCAGGCGGGTGAACTCCCGGGCCAGCGCGGCGGGCGGGTAATGGGCGTTCAGCCCGCTGGGGTTGGGCAGCACCCAGATCCGTGTCCCGCCGATCGTCTCCTCCTGGGGGCCCACCACCGCGTCGGGCACGCCGAATGCCGCGCGGTAACCGGTGACGCCCAGCAGCGCCAGCCACACCGGGCGGCGGGCGCGCACCCGGCGGCGCAGCGTCCGTCCGCCGGCCACCAGCTCGGCCTTGGACAGCTCCGCCGCCCGGACGGTCGGCCGGCGCACGATGCACGTGATGCCGATGCCGTACCGCAGCAGTTCGGAGTCCTCCTGGCCGGTGAGCCGCCTCGGGGTGAAGCCGGCCCGGTGCAGCGCCGGCCACAGCCGGCTGCCCGGGGTGGCGAAATGGTGCCCCGCCCTGGCCGAGGACAGGCCGGGGTTGATGCCCACGAGCAGCAGCGGCAGGTCGTCGGCGATCAGGTCCGACAGCCGGCCCGCTCCAGCCGGTGCCCCGGGTGCCCCGGGTGCCGCGGTGGTGGCGGGTGTGTCCGTCATCCGTCCTCCTCGTGCTCGTCGTCGTGCCGGTACGCGTGGCGCAGGACCGTACGGGAACGGCCCCGCCCCCGAAGGGGAAGGGCCGTGGCCGCCGGGATGCCGCGCCGTCCTACCGGGGTCAGTCCCGGGCGCGGGCCGGAAGCTTCCAGTTCGGGCGCGGGAAGTGGCAGGTGTAACCCTCGGGGTAGCGCTCCAGGTAGTCCTGGTGCTCGGGCTCGGCCTCCCAGAACGGGCCCACGGGCTCGACCTCGGTGACGACCTTGCCCGGCCACAGCCCGGACGCCTCGACGTCCGCGATCGTGTCCTCGGCGACCCGCTTCTGCTCGTCGTCGGTGTAGTAGATCGCCGACCGGTAGCTCACACCGATGTCGTTGCCCTGGCGGTTCTTCGTCGTCGGGTCGTGGATCTGGAAGAAGAACTCCAGGAGTGCCCGGTAGTCGGTCCCCGCGGGGTCATAGGTGATCTCGATGGCCTCGGCGTGCGTGCCGTGGTTGCGGTAGGTGGCGTTGGGCACGTCGCCGCCGGTGTATCCGACCCGCGTCGAAATCACGCCGGGCAGCTTCCGGATCAAGTCCTGCATGCCCCAGAAACAGCCGCCCGCCAGGATGGCCTTGTTGTTCGTCGGCGCGGTCATGGTCGGTCCTTCCCTCTCGTCGTGTCCGTTTCCCGCTACGCGGTCAACGGCGCGCGGCCGCCGGGGATTCCCGTCGTGCCTGTGCGCGCTCTCCTCGCCGCCGGCCGCCGGCCGCCGGTCACGGGTCCCGGCCCGCCGCCGGTCGTCTCCCAGTATTCGCCCTCGCGGGCCGCGCAGGCGACGGCAGGGTCCCCGGCACCGGGCAAGCAGCGCCGTGTTCGTCACCCTGCGCGCAGGGTGACGAACACGGGCGTGGGGGGAGGATCTCCCCGATCTCCTGCCGCGCGGGGCGTGTTACCGTCGATGGCCGCGGTGCAGCACCCGGCGGTGCCCCGCGGCCCGCGCCCTTCCCCGGTTCCCGGGACGCGTGCGCGAGTGGTTCCCCGACGCGGACCCGGCGTGGTGACCTTGGTGTGAGAGATGCCTGTGGGACGGAAGTCATGACACATTCCGCCCCCGGGTACAGGAAGGTACGGCATGTGGCGTGACCCCTCCCCGGTGGCTGACCCCGGCGGCGACGTGGCCCTGACCCGTGCCGCACAAGCCGGTGACGTCGTGGCGCTCGGGCTGCTGCTGGAGGCCCACCAGCCCCGCATGCGCGCGGTCGCGCTCAGCATCCTGGGCCCCGGGGCCGACGCCGACGACGCCGTCCAGAACGCGGCGCTGACCGCCCTGCGCCGGATCGGCGACGTGCGCGACCCGGAGGCCGTGGGCTCGTGGCTGCGCATGATCGTGCGCAACGCCTGCCGGAGTTTCCTGCGCACGTCCCCGCACACCGTGCCCCTCGACGACCTCACCCGTATCGCCGCGGGCCCCGGCCCCGAGGAGGTCCTGGAGCGCCACGCGCTGCGCGACTGGGTCTGGGAGGCGATGGAGGAACTGTCCCCGACGCTGCGCGTACCGCTGGTCCTGCGGCATTTCAGCTCGCGTGTCACCTCCTACGAGGAGATCGCCCGGGCCTGCGCGGTGCCTGTGGGCACGATCCGCAGCCGGCTCAGCCAGGGCCGGGCCAAGCTCGCCGAGGCGCTGGCCGCGACGGCGGCCGGCGCCCACAGCGACGCCGCGCGGCGCACGTCGGCCAGTTGGGAAGAGGCCCACGACACGCTGGCGGCCGCCGAGCGCGGCGACTTCGGCAAGGTGCTCGCCGAGCGGTGGAGTCCCGGCGCCGCGCTGATGCGGGGCGGCACCCGGCTGGGCGGCACGGACGCACTCCTGCTCGGGATGGAGTGCGACCTGATCGCCGGGGTCCGGCAGCGGCCCGTCCACGTGGCCGCCGGCAAGGGGCTCACCGTCTGGGAGATGGACCTGATCAATCCCCCGGACAACCCTGACCACTGCCCGCCCGCGGTGGCCTGGATCATGACGCTCGACGCCGGCCGGGTGGAGCGCTTGAGCCTCTACCACCAGGCGCGGGTGCCGCTTCCGGCCACCGCGGCGTGACCGAGGTCACGTCGCCGCGATCGAACTCGTTCCTCCCGTCCGCGTCCTGTCGGTGTCCCCGCCCCTTCACCGATGGGAACCGCGATGAACGCACCTACCGCCGCTCAGCCTGCGCCCGGCACTCACACGATCACCGTGAACGGTGTCGACCAGCGTTACCACGTACACGGCACCGGCCCGGTGTGCATCGCGCACTCGGGCGGGCCCGGCATCTCGTGGGAGTACCTGCGGATGCCCGAGCTGGAGCGGCACCTCACGATGGTCTACGTCGAACCGGTCGGCACCGGGGGCTCCGGCCGTCTGCCCTCGCACCCGCACGGCTACACGCGCGAGCTCTACAGCCGGTACCTCGACGCCGTCATCGACGACCTCGGTGTGCCCACGGTTCACCTGCTGGGCCACTCCCACGGCGGCTTCGTCGCGCAGTACCACGCACTGCACCGGCCCGGCCGGATCGCCGGGATCGTCCTGTACGACAGTGCGCCCGTCACCGGTCCCGAGCACGGCGCCGAGGCGATGCGCAAGGTCGAGGAGTTCGCCGCCCGGCACGCGGAGAACCCCGGTCTGCCGGGGGTCCTCAACGCGTTGCAGTCGGTGTCCTCCATGGCGAGTGACGAGGACGTGGTGGCCGCGATACAGGGGTTGCTGCCCGCGTACTTCGCCGACTACTGGGGCAGGGAGAGCGAGTTCGCCCCGCTGCGGGAATCGGTCACCGGGTGGTACATCTCGGGCCTGGACGCCGACCTCTCCCCGGACCTGATCGACGACCGCGGGTCACTGGGTTCGCTGACGGTGCCGGCGCTGGTCGTCGTCGGGCGGTACGACGTGATCTGCGGTGTGCGGTGGGCGGAGGAACTGCGGAAGCTGATCCCCGGCGCCGAGCTGCTGATCCTGGAGGACAGCGGGCACTTCGGGCACATGGAGCAGCCCGGGGAGTTCGCGGCCGCCGTCGCGGCCTTCGTCACGCGCGGCTGAGCCGGAGCCCTGCGGGCGGCCCGGCCGGGCCGCCCGCAGGGCGCGTTGGTCAGGCGCCGTCCACCTGCTCGTGACTGCCGTAGGGGCGGGTGATGATCTCCATGCCGTGCCCCGCGGGGTCCAGGAAGTACAGGCCGCGGCCGCCGTGGTGGTGGTTGATCTCGCCCGGCTGCTTCAGGCGCGGATCCGCGTAGTACGTGAGGCCGCCCTCCTTGATGCGGGCGAAGGCGGCGTCGAACTCCTCGTCGGGGACGAGGAAGGCGTAGTGCTGCATGACGATCGACTCCGCGGGCAGGGTGGCGAAGTCGAGGGTGACCCCGTTGCTCGTGGCGACCGGGACGAACGGCCCCCACTCGGCGCCGACTTCGAGGCCCAGGATGTGGGCGAGGAAAGCGGCGGACTCCCGGTTGTCCCGGGCGTGGACGATGGTGTGGTTCAACTCGACGGGCATGTGTGGAATGCCTCCGTGGGCAATCTCACGGGCACCTCCATGCCTCACCCGGCCGGTGACCGGCACGCGATGCCGTACGTCGAGCCTAGCGCCCACCGCGCGGGGGAGGGGCCCGATGCCGGGCCGGGACTCCGCCGGGACGGATAGATGTCGAGTACCATTGAACGAGCGGCCGGGTGACGGCCGGTCCGTGCGGGGGCAGAACCACCGGCCGGCCATGCGGTGGTTCACCGGAGGCGGAACAAGAGGGGGACCGGACATGAGCAGGGTCTCGCAGGCCGAGGCACGGGCCAACAGGGAGCGCGTGGTCGAGGCCGCCTCGCGGCTGTTCCGCCAGCGGGGTGTGGCGAACGTCAGTGTCGTGGACGTCATGCGGGCGGTCGGTCTGACCCAGGGCGGCTTCTACAAGCAGTTCGCCTCCAAGGACGCTCTGGTCGCGGAGGCCGAGGCCAAGGGCTTTGGGGGCATGCTCCAGCACCTGGCGGAACTGGACGCGGACTCCGGCGGCCACGATGCGGCCGTCTCCGCCCTGTGCGACACGTACCTCTCCAGCGACCACCGCGACGCCCTCGGTACCGGGTGCCCGGCGGCCGGCTTCGGCGGCGACGTCGCACGGGAACCCGAGTGGCGCCCCGCCTACGCGGCGGGCGTCCGCGACATGGCCGACTGGATCGCTCCCGGAAAGGCGGGGATGGCGGCCCTGGCCACGCTCGTGGGAGGCATCCTCCTCTCCCGGGCGACCGCGGGATCCCCCCTCTCCGAGGAGATCCTCCAGGCCGTGCGCGAGGCCACGACGCAGGCGACGCGCCAATAGCGAGCCGGCGGCCGTCACCGCACGGCGGTGCGGGCCGCCCGCCCCGGGCCCTCGGCTCCCGACGGCGTGCATCCGAAAACGCTTCCGTACAGGGACAGTTCCGCCTCGAGCGAGCTGACCATGGTGTCCTGCCGCCGGACGCCGTGGCCCTCCCCCTCGAAGACGATGGGGGAGTACGGGACGGACCGTGCCTCCATGCCGCGCAGGAACGCCGCGCTCCGGCCGGGCGGGCAGATGACGTCGTCCGCGCCATGGAGGAGGACGAACGGGACGGTCACCTCGGCCGTGCGGAAAGCCGGGGAACGCTCCTCGTAGTGCTCGGGCACCGACTCCGCCGGCCCGACCGTCGAGCCGGGCTTCAGCGCGACCGACCTGCACGGTCCGAGCGGCGAAGGCATCCAGAGCCCCGAGGAGGGCGCCGAGGCGATCGTGATGCTCGCCACGATCGCCCAGGACGGCCCCACCGGCACTTTCACCGACCGCACCGGGCCGTTGCCCTGGTGATCTCCCGCCCCGGCGGGCCCCGGCCGGTGTGCCGCCTGGGCCCGCCGGAGACGGTCCGTCCGCACGCTTTCGCAGGTGATCCCAGTAACATGCCTGGAGTGGGTCCGAGCGGCGCATGCCCGTGCCGGTCCCGTACGCACCGCCGACCGACGGTCGCGGCCAGCCCCGAGCCGGAGATAGCGACACGCACATGGTGACCATCGCCTACCAGGGAGAACCGGGGTCGAACTCGGCCGCCGCGGCCCGTGACCTGTACCCCGGAAGCCGCGACCTGCCCTGCACGACCTTCGAGCAGGCCCTTGAGGCGGTGACGCTGGGCACCGCGGACTTCGCGGTGATCCCCATGGACAACTCCGCCGCCGGCCGCGTCGCCGACGTCCACCACCTGCTGCCGGACTCCGGCCTGTCGATCATCGCCGAGTACTTCCTGCCCATCCGCTTCGACCTGATGGGCGTTCCCGGCGGGTCGCTGGAGGACGTGGAGTGCGTCCGCAGCCACGTGCACGCCCTGGGCCAGTGCCGGAAGATCATCCGCGAGGGCGGCTGGCAGACCCAGGTGAGCGACGACACGGCCGGCGCCGCCCGCGAGATCGCCGAGCTCGGCGACGCACGGCACGCGGCGCTCGCCCCGCCCGGCGCCGCCGCCCTCTACGGGCTGAAGGTGCTGCGGGGCGGCGTCGAGGACACCCACGACAACACCACCCGCTTCGTCGTCCTGTCCCGGGAGGCGCAGCTCCCGGCGGTCACCGGCGAGCCGATGATGACCAGTCTCTTCTTCTCCGTGCGCAACATCCCGAGCGCGCTGTACAAGGCCCTGGGCGGCTTCTCCAGCAACGCCGTGAACATCACCAAGATCGAGAGCTACCAGGTCGGCGCCGGTCTCGCGGCCAGCCGCTTCTACATCGAGATCGAGGGCCACCCGGACGAGAGCAGGGTCGCCCTGGCCCTGGAGGAGCTGCGCTTCTTCTCCTCCGAGGTGCGCTTCATGGGGGTGTACCCGGGGCACCCCCACCGCGCCGCCGAAGGCGCCTGACCGCTCACGCGTGCCGCGGGCCCCGTCGCTCCTCACCGAGGAGGGACGGGGCCCGCGGTGTACCCCTGACCGGCGTAGCGCCTCGCCCGCTGCGACAGCGAGATCAGCGGAGCGAGCGCGAGCCGGGCCTCGTCGTAGGCCTTCCAGGTCTCGTACTCCGGCAGAGAGGGGATCGTCACCGGTTCGCCCGCGTCGAGACCGGCGAGTGCGGCTCGGGCGGAGTCCCGCGGGGACATGACCGCCTCCTTGGGCAGCTGGCGCAGCGCGATGTCCGAACCGTCCCAGATCGCAGTCTCCAGCACGCCCGGGACCACGACCCGCACCCGCGCCGGGCAGTCGGCGAACTCCTGCGCCGGTGCCTGGGTGAACGCGATCACGTGCGCCTCGGCCGCGCCGTACACCGCGGCGACCGGCGGGGTGTTCAGCGCGAACGCGGACGAGATGTTGACGATCGAGCCCGCGCCGCGCCCGGCGAAGGTCTTCGCCGGGGCCGCCGCGATCCGGGTGGCGGAGGTCACATCGCAGCGTGATCAGCGACTCCAGCCGGTCCGGGTCCGCCGTGGGCAGGGGGCCGAACAGCGCGCTGCCGGCGTTGTTGACCAGGACGTCGATCTCCGCGTCAGAGGCCGGCCGGCACCGTGCAGAGGGCCGGTCAGGAAGCCGCTCGGTAGAGGCCGCGCCCCGTGCGCCGCACCCGGGAGGCGCCGACAAGCCGGTCCAGCGTGCTGCGCACCGCGTTGATGCTGCCCGTGTTCGTGTCGCGGCCCAGAGCGGCGGCGACGTCGCGTGCGCGCACCTCGGTCCCGCCGATGGTGGCCAGGTACTCCAGGATCTGCTCGGTCAGCCTGCCGTAGTTGCCCTGTGCGGCCCCGGCGCCGGGCCGGTCCTCCGGAAAGGTCACGGACGCGGCCTCGGCCGTCGCCGCCGGCTCGCCGGCAGCGGCAGGGAACCGCTGCCCCTCGTCGACGGAGTCATCGGTGACCCCGTCGAGGGGAACGGTGGGCATCAGCTTCTGGAGCGCGCCCAGGGCCCTGCGTACAGAGCCGAGGTGGGCGACGACGGCGGCCAACTCCCGCTCCAGGCCGTAGCGTTGCGCCTCGAGGCGCTGGAGTTCGTCCTGGAGCGCCCGAGCGGTGGCCTCGATGTCACGAGCAGTGTGCGTGATGAAGACCATGCGCCCTCCATCCCCGGCCCCGGGCTCCGGCGTGGTGTCGTACGGGCCGAACGTCCCCGTCGCCGCATCCTCGAGGGGCGCGCGTAAGGTACGTGACACATCGGCCCGCCTGATAGACAGATTAGTACGGCGCGCGGTGACACCGTCACCGTCCATGCCACGGCGTTTCGGCCGAGTACGGCGGGCCGCACAGTCGTGCAGAGCCCGTCCTGATGGGCGCCCGGAGCACATCACACGGTCCATCGTGACACGGTGTATTCCTGGGCGCGCGTCGCATGACGGTGCTGGGTCGATGGTCCTGGAATGCCCTCTTCGTCGGGGCGCCGGCGCGAAGACAGTGTTTGCGAGACGTTTTGGTTTGCTACGGTGTCACTCGCGTCGGTCGGGCAGACCGACGGAATCACATCACCGTTGTGGCGGTGATCCTCGCGGCGGTCCCCTGTGGACGGGCCGCACAGAAGACTCCCGGTGTGGATCTGTGGGGAGACCTGCGCCGGGAATACGGGAGCGCCCCGTGCGGAGCCTGTCGGGGGTCTCGGCACGGGGCGCTCCCCCATGTCGGCGCGGCCACCTGCGGCGCGATCCAGGGAACGCGAGTCCCAGGAACACCGGGGTACTGCCTGGCAGGCCTTCCTTCCGCGAGAGTCGATGACGAAGGACGCCGCGTTCGCGCCACGCCCGCGAACCAGCGGAAAGGGCAGGCCGGAGCACCGGTCGCGGCCCTTCGTTCCGGGATGTGGACAGCGGTCCGCTCCCCGTGACATGGGGAGCTATAGTGCGCAATGTTTGGTATAGAATTCAACTTCTACCACTGTTCTTGCGGCTCGGGCTGCCCGTGCGACGCGGCGTTTTCGGCCCCGGAGTGGTTCTCGGCCGCCGGGAGTCGGAGCCGAGCGGCCGCTCCCTACTGCTCCACTAGTGCCCCACATGGCGTGACAGTGGACTTCCCGCCATCGAGACACGGAAGCCCGCAGCCGATCATTCGCCGGTCCCTGCGGTTGCGCACGTGGGCTGCCACCAGGTCAGTGGGCCCGTGGCCGGTACCGACGGCAGCGGCCCGCGACCACCGAAAGAGGAACCAGTGCGTTCGACCACCGACGAACCCATGGCCGATGTGCGAGACATGTACATGACCCACACCATGATCCGCCGTGAATTCGGTCTGCTCCCGCAGCTCGTGCGGGACGTGACGCCGCACGACACCAAGCGCTCCGAAGTCGTCGGCGCCCACGCCGAATTCGTCTGCAGGATCCTGCACTTCCACCACGAGGGCGAGGACCTGATCCTGTGGCCGCTGCTCCAGGAGCGGGGCCGGGAGGAGGCCGAGGCCATCGTGCCGATGATGGAGGAGCAGCACCACGCCATCGACGCCGCGAACACCGAAGCGCTCCGCCTGCTCCCCAAGTGGCGGTCCACCGCGCGCGGCGGCCATGACCTCGCCGAGGTGTTCGACCGGCTGCTCGCCGCGCTGCTCGAGCACATGACGATGGAGGAGCACCGGATCCTTCCCCTGGCCGAGAAGTACGTCACCGCGGCCGAGTGGCGGCAGCTCGGTGAGCACGGCATGGGCGAGATGCCGAGGAGCGTGCTGCCCCTCGCCTTCGGCATGGCGATGTACGAGGGGGACCCCGAGGTGATCAAGGCGGTTCTCGCCGGTGCCCCCGGGCCCGCCCGGCTGATCATGCCGTTCCTCGCGCCGCGGCTGTACGCCAAGCACGCCATGCGGGTCCACGGCACCGCCACCCCGCCGGGCGTCTTCCGCTGACCCGCGGCCCGTCCGGGGACCGGGCCCGCGTCGTTCCTGACGGACCGGCAGGCGGTCATCCGGTCAGACGGGGGAACAGACTGCGGGCGTTGCCCGAGGTCATCATGTGCTTCCCGGTGGCGTCGAGCGCGTCCGTGGCGGCCAGCGCGGCGGCCAAGGCCTTGACGGCCGGTGCGGAGGTGAACGGATAGTCGCTGCCGTACACCAGCCTGTCGGGGGCGACGAGAGCGAGCAGCGCCGGCAGCGCGCGGGGCAGGGCGGCGCCCGCCACGTCGTAGTGCAGCCCGCGCAGGGTCGCCACGACGTCGACGTCGGTCCCGGACATCCGCGCGAACGTGGCGATCCGGTCCGCCGTCACCGGAAGCGCCGCTCCCGCGTGCGGCACGACGAACCGGATGCCCGGATACCGCTCGAGCACGCGCCGCAGGACGAGTGCGGCGACCGCGCGTGTCGTGTCGAAGAGGAACTCGGCCATCGGACGCGGGAATCCGAGGGCGGTCCGCTCACCGCACGCGGGGGACGTCGGGTGCAGGAGCACCACGGTCCCGCGGCTGTGCAACTCCGCCATCAAGGGCTCGAAGTGGCTGTCCCCGAGATACACCCCGTCATAGTGGGTCAGCAGGATCACTCCGTCCGCGCCGAGCACGTCCAGGGCGTGCCCCAGTTCCGCCAGCGCGGCCCGGACGTCGGGCAGCGGAAGCGACGCCAGCAGGCCGAACCGCCGCGGATGCTCCCCGACGACGGCCGCGCCCTCCGTGTTGACGGTGCGGGCCAGCGCAGCGCGGGCGGTCGTGTCCCCGAGCGACACACCGGGGGAGGAGACGGACAGCACCGCGGTCGCGACACCGGTCTCGTCCATCAGCGCAAGGGCCCCCTCCGGACTCCACTCGGGGATCGCGGGCATCCCGTCGGGGTGCGCGTGCCCGGCGTCGGTCAGCGCCCTGCGGTAGGACGGGGTGATGTAGTGGGCGTGGACGTCGATCGCCCCGCCGAGCCCGGCGAAGTCCTGTGCGGCGGCGGCCATGGCGCTCCTCGGTACGGATCGGCTGATCGGGCCGGCCGGTCGCATCGGTCCGATCGGACCGATCACAACACCACCTCCGCCGACGCCGCGGCACATCGTCCGTGTCGCCCTGGGCTCCGCCCGGAAGGCCCACGGCACAACCCCGCGCGAACTGTTACCCGGACTGCCCGAAGTCGTCGGCATGCGGGGGGCGATCGGGGGCACATGACGGGCGACGAGCTTGTTCACAGGGAGGCGGCCATGGAGATCTCGGGCATCATCAGTGCCATCATCATCGGCGTGATCATCGGCATTCTGGGACGTCTGCTGGTCCCGGGACGTCAGCACATCGGCGTGATCTGGACCATTCTGATCGGCATCGTCGCGGCGCTGATCGGCTCGGCCATCGCGGCCGGCGTGGGCGTCGCCGACACCAAGGGCGTCGACTGGGTCGAGTGGCTCATCCAGATAGCGCTGGCCGCGGTGGGCGTCGCCGCCCTGGACCGTGCGAAGGCGCCTCGCTGATCTTCGTCTCCGGACACGGCACACACAGGCCCGGGCCACTTGGCCCGGGCCTCTGTGTCACTCCCGCCGCTTCCCCCCCGCTGCCGCGGTGCCCGAAGCCGTCGGGGGGAACGGAATCTGAACTGCGCTGCCGGGCCGGGGAGTTCCCGGGCGGGGCGAACGGGTGGCCAGAGCCCGGCCGGCGGCTCAGGGTGGCCGCTACCGGGTACCTTTGCCCGTCCTTTACCCTGGTGGAGACGTCACCGTTCCGAGCCCGAGAAGGAGCCGCGGTTCCCGCGATGGACCACCCTCCCAGTACCGACCGTGTCATCCCCCCTGAGATCCGCCGAAGCGGGGGAGCGGGGGTGACACGGTGACCGAAGTCCTCCTCCTGCTGCTGGCGCTGCTGCTGACCCTGGCGTGTGCGGTGTTCGTCGCGGCGGAGTTCTCGCTGACCACGGTCGAGCGCGGCGAGCTGGAGCGGGCCGCGGCCGCCGGCGAGCGCGGCGCAGGCGGCGCGCTCGAGGCGGTACGCCGGCTGACCCTCCAGCTGTCCGGTGCGCAGCTGGGCATCACCGTGACGTCGCTGGTCATCGGCATGCTCGCCGAGCCGTCCCTCGCCGTCCTGCTGACCGGCCCGCTGCGGGCCATGGGCCTGCCCGGGGGCGCGGCCTCCTCGCTGGCGACCGTGCTCGGCGTGGGCCTGTCCACGATCGTGCTGATGGTGATCGGCGAGCTCGTGCCGAAGAACTGGGCGATCTCCCGCCCCCTGGCCGTCGCCAAGACCGTGGCCGGTCCGCAGCGCGGCTTCACCGCCGTCTTCGGCCCGTTCATCCGGCACCTCAACGAGGCGGCGAACCGCCTTGTGCGCCGCTTCGGTCTCGAACCCGCCGAGGAACTGGCCTCCGCCCGCACCCCCGAAGAGCTGATGGCGCTGGCCCGTCACTCGGCGGCCGCGGGCCTGCTGGAACCGGACTCCGCGGAGCTGTTCGTGCGCACCCTGCACTTGAGCGCGCTGACCGCGGAGAACGTCATGACCCCGCGTGTGGACGTACGGGCCCTGGAGGCCCGCGCCACCGCCGCCGACGCCGCGAACCTCACCCTGGCCACCGGTCTGTCCCGCTTCCCGGTCTACCGGGACAGCATCGACGAGGTCGTCGGCACCGTGCACATCCGCGACGTCCTCGCCCTCCCCGCCGCCGCACGGGGCCGCACACCCGTCACCGCCCTGGCCACCGCGCCGCTGCTGGTGCCCGACAGCCTGCCCGTCGACCGCCTCCTGGAACGCCTGCGCAGCCGGCGCACCATGGCGGTGGTCATCGACGAGTACGGCGGCACGGCCGGCGTCGTCACCGTGGAGGACGTCGTGGAGGAGGTCGTGGGCGACGTCCGCGACGAGCACGACCCGCACGAAAGCCCCGACCTGGCACCCTCCGGCGACGGCGCCTGGGAGGCCGACGGCAACGTCCGTATCGACCAGCTCGCCGAGATCGGCCTCACCGTCGCCGACGGCCCCTACGAGACCGTGGCCGGACTGATGGCCACTTCACTCGGCCGCATACCCGCCCGCGGCGACCAGACGGAGGTCGACGGCTGGCGCATCAGCGTCCTCAGCGTCGACCACCACGTGGCCGAGCGGGTCCGTGTCGCGCGCATTCCGGAGGACGTCCGATGACCGTACTGCAACTCGCCATCGGCGCCCTGACCCTGCTGACCAACGCCTTCTTCGTGGGCGGCGAGTTCGCCCTGATCTCGGTGCGGCGCAGCCAGGTCGAGCCGCGTGCCGAGGCCGGTGACAAGCGGGCCCGCACCGTCGTGTGGGGCCTGGAGCACCTGTCCGCGCTCCTGGCCACGGCCCAGCTGGGCATCACCGTCTCCTCGCTGGTCCTGGGCGCGGTCGCGGAGCCCGCCATCGCGCATCTGCTGGAGCCCGGCTTCGAGGCCGCACACGTCCCGCACGGGCTCGTCCATCCGATCGCGTTCGTGATCGCCCTCGCCGCGGCCACGTACCTGCACATGCTCTTCGGCGAGATGGTCCCCAAGAACGTCGCGCTGGCCGCTCCCGAGCGCGCCGCGCTGCTCCTCGGGCCGCCGCTGGTCGGCCTGACCCGTGCGCTGCGGCCGGTGATCTTCGGCATCAACGCCTTCGCCAACACACTGCTGAGACTGCTGCGCGTCGAGCCGCGGAACGAGGTCACCGCCGCCTTCACCGACGACGAACTCGCCCGTCTGGTGCAGGACTCCAACGCCGCCGGGCTGCTCGACGCCTCCGGTACCGAACGGCTGCGCGACGCCCTGGAACTCGGCACGCGGCCGGTCGGCGACATCCTCGTGCCCGCCGGCCGCATGGTCACCGTCGATGCCGCGGTCACCCCGGACGGACTGGAACGGCTGGCGGCCGCCTCCGGCTACTCCCGCCTGCCGGTCACCGGGCCCGACGGCGACGCCCTGGGCTTCCTGCACATCAAGGACACCCTCGGCGTCACCGACCGCGACCGGCCCTTCCCCCGTGCCGCGATCCGGCCCGTCATCCGGCTGCGGTCCACAACACCGCTGGACGACACCCTCAGCGCCCTGCGTTCTGCCGGCACCCACCTCGCCGCCGTGACCGACGCGGACGGCACGCTCCTCGGCTACGTGACCATGGAGGACGTCCTGGAGGAACTCGTCGGCCCCGCGGCTCCGGCGCCCGCGGGCTGAGGAGCCCGACCGGAGTGCGGGCGCGACCGGGGCCGGATCGTGCCCGCCGCCGCGGTGCCGTCCTGCCGCCGTCCGGCTGACCGGCGGCACGAACGGCGTGTGGCGGCGGGTTCGACGGGGAATGCGCGGAGCGGCTCATGGTGTTGGTGGGTCGACAGTGACATACGGAGAATGGAGAACGGCGTGCCTTTGGTGGGTGAGTACCAGCCGAGCCCGGAGCAGTGGGTCCGCGATCAGGTCGAGTTGTACGAGGGTTCCGACGGTGCCGAGGGGACGACGCTCCGCGGCAGGCCCGTGATCATCCTGACGACGCTCGGCGCGAAGTCAGGCAAGATCCGCAAGACCCCGTTGATGCGCGTGGAGCACGACGGACGCTATGCCGTCGTGGCGTCGCAGGGCGGCGCCCCGAAGCACCCGGTGTGGTACCACAACCTGATGGCCGACCCCCGGGCCGAGCTCCAGGACGGACCGCTGCGCCAGGACATGACGGCGCGGGAGGTCACGGGCCAGGAGAAGGCGGAGTGGTGGGAGCGCGCGATCGGGGCGTGGCCCGACTACGCGGAGTACCAGACGAAGACCGACCGTGAGATCCCGGTCTTCGTCCTGGAACCGGCGACGAAGTCGCACTGAGCCCACGGCCCGGCGCGTACCCGTGCCTGCCACGGGTACGCGCCGGGTACGCAGCGGCCCTGGCTCCGGCGTGATGGGGCCAGGACCGTCTTCCTCCCCGCGCCGTCACCTGCGGGTACTGCCGTCCGCGCCGCGTCGCGCGGGTGCCTCGCGGCGCGTCCGCCGCCGGACCGCGGCATCGGCGGTCAGTGTCTTGCCGTCCACACCCCGGACAAATGGCGGTCGTTCGTGGCAGACTTCCCGCGCCGCCGCGCTGCGCTCGCGGCCGACCGGATACCGATCGACGCGTGACTGTCGGGCGCGTATCTGGCGGGTGCGGTGCGGACGACCGCCTGCGCATGATGTGAAGGCGACAGAAGAGACGCATCGGAGGAAGCGCCGTATGACCGACGGGGCCAGCCCCGCTCCCCACGCCGATCCCGCTCTGGCCCGCGACTGCACCCACTGTCGCGGATGGGGAACCATCATCACCGACCTGGGCCGCCACGAACTGTGCCCGCACTGCCAGCACGTACCGGTGTCCCGGCCGTCCGACGCGTCGCCCCAGGGCGGCGCCCGCCGCGCATCCCCGGCCGGACCTGTCTCCAGGACGTAGCCGACCGGGCAGCGTCACGGATTCACCGCTGCGCCCGCAAGCACCCACCGGGGCTGCGGGCGCGGCGCGTCCGTACCGGCTCCTCGGTCGCCGCGATGCGTGCCTGCGTCGGGAGGGGCCGCATCAGGCGATGCGCGATGTCCCCGGCGCGGAACGACGCACATCAGGACCCGGTCTGTTCGAGGTAGCAGGGGATGCCGTCCCGACGTGCCCGGACGACGGCGGCCAGATGCCGGAAGGCGGCGTCGGTCATCTCCCTCCGCCACTCCTCCAACGACCGCACACGGACCTCGATGTGCTCGGCCGGATCCAGCACGATGCCGGCGATCTGCTCCTCGGTGAGCCTGCCGCCGTCGAAGATGAACCCGATCTTGTGGGCGGGCCAGTCGGGGCGCGGCATCAGGAAATGGATGCCCAGCAGGCGTGGTGTCCGCGCGATCTCCAGCCCGGTCTCCTCCAGGCCCTCGCGGACCGCGCACTCCCAGGGGGTCTCGCCCGGGTCCATGTTGCCGCCGGGCCACTGCCACGTCGTCCGGTTCCGGACGGAGCGCAGCTGGATCGGCCGGTCCTCCTGGTCGGTGACGAAGAAGCAGCCGTACACCGTGGCTTTGGGGAGTTGGGCAACGTACTGCACCGGCGGGAGCCAGGTTCCGCTCACGTCTGCTCCTGGAGGGTAGGGCCTGCCGCGTCGTGGGCGACGGCACGATCAGGCGGTCGGCAGTTCGGCGTCGCGTGCAGGCGAAGCCATCTGCTCGCGCAGCCGCGCGGCCTCGGCGGGTTCTTTGGGCACCGGCGGGGGAGTGGCGGCCAGCGCGTAGGAGCGGACGGCCGGGAGCCCGGGCAGCACGCCGGGCCAGACCGCGTTCAGAACCTGGGCGGACGGAGCGAAAAGGGGGCCGATGCCGGCCAGGGCGTGGAGGTCGTGCCATTCCCAGCGCAGGAACCGGTGCGGTTCCGGCAGGGCGAGCGTGCCCTCCCAGCCGGTCACGCGGACGACGGCGGTGACGCGGCGTACATCCTCCACGTCGTCGTGGAGGAACGTCAGCAAGTACGCGTTCTCCTCGCGCGCGAGAAGCGCGGTCTCCTCCGCCAGTTCCCGTACGGCCGCGGCAGACGCGGACTCCCTCGTCTCGATCCGGCCCCCGGGCAGCTCCCACATGCCCCGAGTCGAACGCCCCAGGAGCACCCGACCGGCATCGTCGGTGACCACCGCCGCGGCGCCGAACACGGTCTGCGGGCCTGGCCGGCCCTTCTCCACCGCGCTGAACGACCCGGTCGGGCCCCGCAGTACGAGCACCGCCAGCGCCCCGGCGTCGTGCCGCCGGGCCTCCTCGAAGCCCTCCGCGAGCAGCGCCAGCTCGTCCTCGTCCAGCGCGATGTGACGCCGCTCCGCGGGGGTGCGTTCCGCGACCGGGGTGATGACCACGAGGACACCGCCCACCCTCAGGCGGGCCGCCAGACGGCGCAGCACACGGGTCCGATCGCGGATGAAGGCGACGGCCAGCCGCACGGTGATCAGGTCGTAGTCCTCAGCCAGGCCGGCCAGGCCGCCGCGCTCGACGTCCAGGCACAACCAGCGCACCGCGTCCACCCCGGCGTGTTCCGCCCGGGCCCGGGCGAGGGCGCCCTCGGCGAAGTCGGCCGCATCGACGCGGTAGCCCAGCGAGCCCAGGAACACGGCGAGTTCGCCGGTGCCGCAGCCCATGTCCAGCGCTCGCCCGCCGTCCGCCGGGGCCAGGGCCGGGGCATGCTCGACGAGCAGGCGTTTCTCCTCGTTCCCCAGAGACCTGAAACCACGGCCGCTGTCGTAGTGCTGGGACCACTGGGCCCGGGTGTACTCCACGGATCGCTCCTCGAAGGTCGAAGTGAACGCGCTTCCCGCGGCGCGCGGCGCCCCATGACCGCCGCCGTTCCGCGGCCCCCCACCGGCGCGGGGCCCGGAGGGCGCGCGGTGCCTTACCGCAGCTCGACGGGCCCGTATGGCGCGGCTTTCACGGTCTGTCGCCGATCGACAGGAGCGACCGGTGGGCCGGATCCGGGGAGTTGACGCCGCGAGGGTCCGTCATGGCGTCACCTTCTCGGGGGGCACCGCAGCGGCGCGGGGCTGGTAGCCGCCGGCCTGGAGGGTGAACATGCCGGCGTAGACGCCGCCGACGGTCATGAGTTCGTCGTGGGAGCCGGACTCGACGATGCGACCGGCGTCGAAGACGTAGATCTGGTCGCAGTCGACGACGCTGGCGAGCCGGTGCGAGATGAGCACGGTGATCTGGTCCTCGCGCAGCCGTCCGCGCAACACCGCCTCGTACACCGCGTGTTCTGAGGGCGGGTCCATGCTGGCCGTCGGCTCGTCCAGGAGCAGCAGCGGGGCCTTCTTGTACAGGCCGCGGCCCACCGCGACTTTCGCCCACTGCCCGCCGGACAGCTCCTGGCCGCCCTTGAACCGCTTGGACAGCAGTGTGTGCCATTGGCGGGGCAGGTCGGCGATGACGGTGTCGGCGCCGGAGGCGCGTGAGGCGTCCAGCGCTCATGGCGGCGGATGCGAGCTGGCAGACGACGACCGTCGTGGTGGCGGCGCGGTCGGCCTGCCAGGCGAGCCGCCCGATCAGAGCGGTGATCTTCGGCAGCCGGACGAGGACCTGGCGCACGCTGGCGCCGGCGGCGGCGCCGTCGTGCACCGACCAGTACCCTCCAGCTCCTCGGTCATGTCGCCGTCGTGGTCGCCGCCCTGCCCGCCGGTGGCTGTCGTGGATGCGGACGGCAGGGGGAGCGGGTCGGTCCGCGGTCCCGGGACGTGTCCGGCTGCCGCCTCGGTGGGCCCGCTCATGCCGCCCACCCCGTATCCGCCCGTGCCGGCCCGAGGGCGTGCGCGCCCGCGGCCGGCTGCCGCCGCTGTTCGAATCCTGAGGGCTGAGACGCGGGGGCGGGTACGGGATGCATGGCGTCCTCCATCGGGGCGGCGATGTGGCACTGGTGCTCTAAAAACGCGCCGGATCGGGTCCCGTTACGGCTGCTCCCGGGGGCAGTTCCTGAACGTATGTTCCGGTGGGGCCGCTCGGGGGTGAGGTCCGCGGCACGCGGTTCCCAAACTCGTTCGATTGGGGGACACCCCCTCCCCGAGCGATTGCCGCCACGGCTGCGGCGGCCGTCCGCGCACGACTGGACGGGGTGTGGCCGAGGTCTCGGCCACACCCCTACGGCCGGCGGCACACCGCGAGGCCCACGGCCGGACGGGAGGCCGAACGGCCGGGAGGGGGGCCACGGCTCGTGGGGCTCAGATGGCCACCGTGCACGCGCCGTACCCCTCAGGCCGTTTCGCCGTAGCGCTCCCCCGCGTACGCCCGCAGAACAGGGACGACGGCCGCCGCGCCGCCGGGCAGGCGGTCCAGCCGGACCAGGGCGTGGGCCCTGTGGCCGTCGACGAGGTAGCCGTGCGGGAGATTCGCACCCGCGCCCGGCAGGGGCCACACCACGAGCCAGGGCTGCGGCTCCCTGAGCGAGGCGACGCGGCGGCTGACCGTGACGGCCGAGATCTGTGTCCAGGCGAAGTACTGCTCGGCCTCGGTGACCTCGCGCATGCCGATTCCGGTGGGGCCGATCCGCAGCCGCAGCGGCTTGCGCCAGCGGTGGTAGGAGCGGCCGGCGAGGAGCCAGAGGGCCAAGGCGCCCAGCAGACAGAAGGTCTTGAGGAGTTCGAGGCCCGGGGTGTCGCGCACCAGCTCCCCGAGCGAGCAAGTGAGAGCGGCGGCCGCCGTCGCCCAGACCAGGGTCCAGGTGCCGGCCCGCCGGCTGCCGATGAAGACCTGTTCCCCGCCCGGTACGTTCCGTTCGGGCCCGGACACGGTCACCGGGATCGGCGGGCGCATCGTCCGCGGAGCCGTCTCGAAGAGGGCGCCGGCGTGCTCGATGAGGGCGGTCGTCAGCGCTGTGACGCCCTGGTCCAGGTCCTCGCAGTCCACGACGGTGTAGCGGGTCCTGCCGTCCCCGGTGCGGTCCGCCTTCCGGGGGAGCGTCACGTCCGGTGCCGGCCACAGTGTCAGCCGCGGCTTGGGCGGTGTGGTGCTGTCGTCGGTGACCGGGTCGTGCAGCAGGGCGACCGCGTCGATCTGTTCCCAGGCGAGCTCCGCGTCGTGCAGCGCGATCCCGAATCCGTCGATCCGCAGCCGGAACGGCCGTCTCGCCTTGCGCAGGTCGTGACGCCCGGCGACGGTCGCCAACGCGGACAGGAACAAAATCATCAGCGGTATCGCGACGTTGTCGCCTCTGTCACCACCGGCAGTCGCATCGCCGTTCATGATGCCCGCGACCATCCACGCCAGGGCGGCCGCCGACACGGCGGCCCCCGACGCGAACAGCCGCCGCCCGCGTCGTCCGAGTGTCCCCTCCACACTGAATTCCATTGCCCCGTCCCCCCGTTGGCAGCCCACCCGGCATCCATGATGCGGCTCTGCCGGCCCGGTTCCCGTCCTCGCCGACGCGCTGGTTGCCCAACCGTGACGCCCACGGGACACCACCGTCGCGGGGGCCGCTCCGCGGGTCCGCCGACGGGGTTCGTGCAGTTTCGGCCGAGAGTGTCCCCGGTGCGATGAGTTCCGGGAGGGAGGCGAGTCTCTTGTGATGACCGGCGCGGGACGCTGCCCGCACGAGACACCACGGAGGACACCATGACGACCATGCCGAGTGACCCGGCCACCGCCCTTCCCGGCCGCCCGCCGGTCGTGGACCTGGCCACCTGGCAGGCCGCGCGCGACGAGCTGCTGGTCCGGGAGAAGGCCCACACCCACGAGGGCGACGCCATCGCCGCGGCCCGCCGCGGGCTGCCGATGGTGGAGTTCGACGGGACGGCCGAGGTCGTCGGAGCCGACGGCCCCGTACCGTTCCTGGACCTGTTCCAGGGACGCGACGAACTCGTGGTCTACAAGCACATGTGGCACGACGGCGCGCCGCACCAGGGGCAGTGCGAGGGCTGCACCACCACGGCCTGGCACCTGAAGGACGCCGTCTACCTCAACGCGCGCGGCGTCTCGTACGCCGTCTTGACCACGGGCCGGTGGGACGAGGTGGCGCCCTACGTCGGGTTCATGGGCTACACCCAGCCCTGGTACTCGGTGCGCGACGTGGACGCGCCCGTGGGCGGCCCGATGGGGTACCTCACCTGTTTCCTGCGGGACGGGGACCGGGTGTTCCTCACGTACTCCACGACGGGCCGTGGCAATGAGCGGGTGAGTGGGTCCCTCGGCCTGCTCGACATGACGCCCTACGGCCGTGGTGAGACGTGGGAGGACAACCCCGAGGGCTGGCCCGAGGGGAACAACGCGTGCTGGACCTGGCGTTCGGACGCGGACGGGAAGGCCACCTGGGGCCCGACGAGCCGCCCCGTGCCGCAGTGGGCCCGGCCCGGCGCGACCCCCGTGGAGACCCTCGGCCGGCTCGGTCACCACCACTGAGGCGCCCTGGCGCAGGCGGATTGCCGGGCCGCCTGCGCCAGGAGCCGGCCGCCGCTGACGGGTCGACCAGGCTCCTTTGCCGCGCGGGCGGCGTACTCCGCGGATTCCGGCGACCTGGGCATGATGATGCCGACAGCGCGCGGCTAAGGTGTGCCCGTGATCTTCAAGAGGAAGCCGGGCGCCTCCGGCCTCGCCGCTGTGGTGTCCGAGCTGGAGCAGGGCGTTGCCGTCCGCGACGGTGCCCGCACCGAGCGTGCCTTCATGGCCACGATGAACGCGCTGCAGTCGGCGAAGGACGCTGAACGCGTCCTGGCCGGGCCCCGGTTGGCGGCGCTGCTGCCGGCTTTCCCGCCTACTGGACCGCGTCCGATGCTGGCGACGGCAGCCGGCTTCTGCGTCGAGAGCGGGGCCGATCCGGTGGTCTGCGCGGAGCCGATCCTCAGCGGTGTCCATCAGGACCTGCGCGATGCGAGGGAGTTCGCCCGCCGGTGGACCGCCACCGGTCAGGCCGAGGACGAACTGCCGCAGCCGGACGTGAAGATCATCGACGACGCTCTGCTGACCCGCCTGGGCGGCGACGAACTCGAAGCCACGAGGCTCGCATTGGCCTGGTGCTCGGTCGAGGAGTGGCAGCCGCCCGCGCTGGCCGTGCTCTGCCGGAGCGCCGAGACGCGCCGCCGGCACGGGTCCGCGCTGCTCCCCGCCTGCCGCGATGTCGCGGCCCTGAAGCGGCACGACCTCAAGTGCCTGGCCTATGCGCTGGCCGTCCTGGACGACGAGCCTCTGCTGGTGCTGCACAAGCCGACCGGGACCGGCTTCGAGGTCCGCATCGGGGGTATCGGGGACAACTTCCAGTTGCACACGCTGCTCGCCCACGTCCTGATCGGCGGTGGCCACGTGCGGGGCACAGCGCCTTCGGCGGAGAGCGTCCGCCTCGCCACGGACCCCCGGCCCGGCCGGGGACGCACCGAGACCGTCGCGACCGGCGCCTTCGAACTCCTCGCCCCGGACGGTGAGCGGATCTGGAACGAGGGCCTGCCCGACGACGTCCCGGTGGTGGAGGGACGCCGCCTGCTCGTGCTGGACGAGCCGATGTACCAGCGCAGTTGGAACGCCGACCGGTTCTTCCCGCTGCTCCCGGGAGCAGCCGAGCTGACCCGCGTCCTGCCCGCGGACGAGGCACGGACCTGGTTCGCCCGCACCTCGTTCGGCACCGGGACCTCCCGGACGTCCTGACCGGGCGGGAACGGCCGGGCGGGAACGGCCGGGCCGCCGCCACGGCCGAGTTCGAGCCGACCGCACGCATCCCGGCTACCGTCGGGAGGGCCTCGACGGTGGTCCGGCCACAAGGCACGGCATGATCACCCGGGTGGACGTTGACAATGAGGTGCTGGACCGGCCCCCCACCCGCTGGGGCGTGTTCGCCCGGCGCGACTTTCGCATGCTGTGGCTGGGGGAGACCGTCAGCGCGCTGGGCAACAGTGTCAGCGCGGTAGCTCTCCCACTGATCGCGGTGGTGGGGTTGGGCGCCAGTTCCACTGCCGTGGGTGTGCTCGCCGGCGCGGTCTGGATCCCGTGGCTGCTGGTGGGTCTGCCGATGGGTGCCTGGGTGGACCGGATACGCAAACGCCCCCTGATGGTGGCGTGCGACCTGGTGGCCGCCGCGGCGCTGGTGAGTATTCCGCTGGCGGCGTGGCTCGATGCGCTCACCTTTCGGTACTTGCTCGTCGTCGCGGTGATCTGCGGCACCGCGGCGGTGTGCTTCAACACCGCCTGCTCGGCCGGGTCGCGGCGACGGCCATGATGACCAACCACAGCACCATCCCGCTCGGATCCCTGCTCGGCGGCCTGCTCGGAGACGCGGTCGGGTACCGACCGGCCATGTGGATCATGACCGGCATCGTTGCGCCTTGCTGGCTCATCCTCGCCATGAGCCCGATACGGCGTGAACGTGACCTTCCGACGCGCCCGGAGCAGCCATGGTGACTGCCGGGCACTCCGCTCCCCCTCCAGCCACCGACCCCATTCGGCCGGGATGCTGCGCAGGGCCTCGGCAGGCGTCGGGGAGCACTACTGGGGGGCGGGCGTCAGCCCCGTGCACTGGCGCAGCTGCTCGTAGCGGGTGCTGATGCGCCGCTCCGCCGCGCTGGTCTGCGGTTCCGGTACGCCGTGTCCGTCCACGAGCGCGGGCGTGAAGGCGGCCGCGGTCACCGCGCCGTGCGTCACGGTCAGGGTCGTCACGCCGGTCTCGTCGGAGTGCGGGTAGGGGGAGGATCCGTACCAGAGGAAGTTGCCGAGGCCGTAGGCGACGTAGGTCGGCCCGAGCATGCCGGAGCCGAGCATGACGTGGGCGTGGGTGCCGACCACGGCCGTGGCGCCGGCGGCGGACAACTGCGCGGCGATGGACCGTTGCTCGGGCCCGGGACAACTCTGCCCCTCGGTGCCCCAGTGCAGGTAGACCACGACGACGTCGGCCCGCGCCCGCGCGGCGCGCACGGCGTTCACGAGTCGCGCCGGGTCCAGGGCCGAGGCGATTCCCGGTCTCCCGGGACCCGCCCGGAATTGGGCGTTGGTGAGGTCTTGGATCTGGCTCGCGGCGAGCACGGCGAGGCGCACACCGTTGACCTTGGTGATGTACGGCCGGTAGGCCTCGGTGTCGTTCGCGCCGATACCTACGACGGGTATCGGTGAGGTGTGTGCGGCGGCGATGCTGTCGGCAAGACCCTGGGGACCGTAGTCGACGGCGTGGTTGTTGGCCATGGTGACCGCGTCGATGCCCGAGCGGCGCAGTGCGTCCAGTGCCTGCGGCGGTGTCCGGAAGTGGTACAGCTTCGGCTCCGGTGTCCCGCGGGTGGTGATCGCCGACTCCAGGTTGACCATGGCGAAGTCGGCGGCCGACAGGAACGGGGACAGCGGGCCGAGGGCGGGATCGACCCCCAGCCGTACCGCTGTGCGCTGCGTGAAGTGCACGTCGCCGGCGAAGGCGAGGGTGACCGTGCCGGCGGGTTCGCGGTGTCGGGCGGAGGCTGTGGTGGAAGGGGAGGCGGCCGGTGCCGACGCTTTGGTGTGCGCCGGGGCATCGGCGTCGGTGGGAGCACCGTTGTGCCCGGACACCAGGTACGCGGCCGCCGCGGCTGTCACGACGACCACTGCGGCGCCCAGCGCGGTCTGTCTGCGGCGCCGCTGCCGGCTGCGGAGGGCGGCATGGCGCGAGTGCGGTTCACGCATCGGACAACTGTACGATCGATTCGTTCGGGACGGTCCGGGGAATCTCCGGTGTCAGGCGTGACGAGGTGCGTTCGCGCGCCGAACGCCGCACCGCTCCCGGGGGCAGCGGCCGCCGCCGATGGCGGGCGTCATGGACCTCATGGCTGGACAGGACACCCAGGCTGCGGTCGGAATGAGATCGCCACGGGCGCATGTGGTTGCGATACGGCAACGACTCCGCGGTGGAGCGCCGGCAGCCGGTCAGGAGGTCCCCACCGGGGCCTTCCGGGCGAGCAGGTGGACCTCACGGAACTGGCGCCGGTCGGTGGGCTGCGGCTCACGAACCATGCGGGCCACCTCGGTCAATCCGGACCGGCGCAGCAGCGCGGCCAGGTGATCCGGCCACCAGCGATAGGCCGGAGCGACCGCGTGGTCGAAGAGCTGCGTCGGCTGGGACCCGTCATCGGCGGCCGAGAAACCCAGCAGAAGATGGCCGCCCGGGGCCAGCACGCGGTGGAACTCCGAGAGGACGGCGGCGAGTTCTCGCGGCGGAGTGTGGATGATGGACCAGCGTGAGAGCACGCCGTCCAGCGCGCCCTCGCCGACGTTCACAGCTGTCATCGAGCCCACGTCGAACCGCAGACCAGGATGGGCCTGTCGCGCCAACGCGATCATCTCGGACGAGGCATCGACGCCGAACGCGGCAAGTCCCAACTCGCCCAGATGGGCGGTGACATGACCGGGACCGCACCCCAGGTCGGCGACCTGGCCGTCGCCGCTCGCGCGTACGGCCTCGGCGAAGGCACTGAGCATGGCCCGGTCCAGTGGCCGGTCACGCAGTTCGTCGCTGAACCGTTCCGTATACAGGGCGGCCACGGCGTCGTAGGCCTCGCGGGTGGCGCTGAGGGTGTCGGCATCGGCCATGGTCGCGACCTTAGTCCCCGAGGCCGTGGCGAGAGAGGACAAGCGCGACTCCGGGGGTTCGCGATGGAATTCCGTGCTGTGGCGGATCCGGACGGCGACCGAGGAGGGCCGGCGGCCGGAGCGCTGCCGCCGCACCGGGAACTGCGCATCGTGCGAGGTGCGTCGGTAGGGGCATGAGAGAGCGTGGAGAACCCACGGGCGCCGTGGGCTGCCTCGTGGCGGCTGTCAGTGCGTGTGTCGGGTTCGGGGTCTGGCTTCAGGGCGCCCGTCCGGCTCTTCGGGGAAGTTTCGAAGGCCAACGGGACTGGAGCCTGCTGTATGTGGAACTGCCTTTCATGCTGCTCGGAGTGCCGGCGGTCACGCTGGCGGTCTGGGCGGCGGCGCGTGGTGTGCTCGGTCGCGGTGCCGGGACGAGTGCGCGGGCCGCGCTGCCGGGCGGGGCGGCCGCGGTCACGCTGGTGGCACTGACATGGGTGTGCCTCGCGTGGCTGAACATCCGGGTCGACGCGTTCCTCCAGGGCGATGCGTGACCGCGGCGGCGTTCAGCGCGGGAGTACCCAGCCCGGTCTCCAGGTCCCGGGGGCGTCGTGGCCGCCGGCCGCGGTGGCCAGGTGGGCGCGGAGGGTGGCCAGCGCCGGGTGGGGGTTGTCCCGGTGCCAGAGGAGGGAGTGCGGGTAGACGGGCGTCGGATCGGTCACCGGGATGCGGCGCAGGCCGTGGCCGGCGGGCCAGCCCGTGGGGGTTCCCCCCAGCGGTAGCCGGGGGAGCATGTGCGCGCCGATGAAGGTGGCCAGTGCGGGGGTGTCGGCGACGGTGTCGAGGAGCGCGTCGGAGCCGAAGTTGGGGCCGGTCGCCTCGATGGTCAGGCCGAACTCGGCGACGAGGTCGTCGTAGTAGGCGGCCCACTCGGTACCGGGCACGATGCCGGGCATCCAGATCCGGTGCCCGGCGAGCCGGGCGACGGTCACCGACCGTGCGCCCGCCAGTGCGTGGGCGGGGCCGGTCAGGAGGTCGAGAGGCTCGTCGAGCACCCGCACGGACTCGATGTCCTCGGGGAGGGGCCGGCCGGGCGCGGCGACGGCGCGGAAGGACGCGTCGATCTCACCGGACCGGATGGCGGCGATGGCCGTCTCGATGTCGAACAGCATCACCACGTCGAGCTCGATCTCGGGCTGCGCGCGGTGGAAGCCGCGCATCAGGCCCGACGCCGCGCCGCGTGAGGCGATGATGTCGACGCGCAGCGGGCGGCGGCCCGCGCGCACGGACGCGACCGCGCGCTCGGCCAGGCGCAGCAGCTCGCGCGCGTGGGGGAGGAACGCCTGCCCGTCGATGGTGAGCTCGACACCCCGCGCGGTGCGGGTGAACAGCCGCACGCCGAGGTCGCGCTCCAGCGCGGCGATGCGCTTGGAGACGGCCTGCTGGGTGACCGCGAGCTCGGCGGCGGCCTCCTGGAACTGCCCCGCGTCGGCGGCGGCGACGAAGGTCCGGACGGTGTCGAGGTCCATGCCGACACCCTATGGCCACAACCATTGGTTGTGGTTGCTGCTCCCGCGGTTGTTTGATCCCCGGGTACGGCGTTCGCTTTGATGCTTGCGATCACGGACCGGTCGTGCGGGGTGAGTGGCGGAGGGCGTCGGGCATGAGGAGCGGGCATCGGCTCGGGCGGCAGTTCGGGTGGCTGTGGGGCGCGTACGGGACCAGCGCGCTCGGCACGTGGCTCGCCTTCGGCGCGTTCCCGCTGATCGCCGTCCAGGTACTGCACGCGGGACCGGCCGAGGTCGCCGCGCTCGCGTCCGTGGGTGCCGCGGTGGGCGCCGCCGTGGCGGTGCCGCTCGGCCCGTGGGTGGAGTTCCGCCGCAAGCGGCCGGTGCTGATCGCGGCGGATCTGGTGCGATGTGCGGCCCTGCTGACGATCCCCGCCGCGTTCGCGCTCGGCGTGCTCACGTTCCTTCAGCTCCTGCTGGTGTCGGTCGTCGTCGCCGCGGCCGACATCAGCTTCCGCGCCGCCTCCGGTGCGTACCTGAAGACGCTGCTGCCGGCCCAGGACCTGCTCGTCGCCAACAGCCGGTTCGAGTCCACGGCCTGGACGACCACGATCATCGGGCCTCCGCTGGGCGGCGCCGCGATCGGCTTCCTCGGTCCGATGGCGACGGTGGTGGCCGACGCGGCCAGCTACCTGCTCTCCGCCCTGGGCATCCGCGCGACGGGCGGGCACGAACCGCGGCCCGAGCGGCAGGCAAACACGCGGATGCGGGCGCGTGACCTGCTCGACGGCTGGCGGTACATCCTCGCCGACGCGACGCTGCGCCCCCTGTTCTTCAACACCGCTGTCTTCAACGGTCTGGTGATGGCCACTCAGCCGCTGCTCGCCGTTCTGATGCTCGGCCGACTCGGGTTCGCGCCGTGGCAGTACGGCCTCGCCTTCGCCGCGCCCTCGATCGGCGGCCTGCTCGGCTCGCGGCTGGCCCGGCCGCTCGTCACCCGGTTCGGGCAGCACCAAGTGCTGGTCGCGTCCGGGGCGTTGCGCGTTCTCTGGCCCGTCGGGCTGGCCTTTTTGGGGCCGGGCACCGGAGGGCTGCTGCTGGTGATCGGGGTCGAACTCGGGCTCATCTTCTGCTGCGGGGTCTTCAACCCCGTCTGCGCCACCTACCGCCTCGAACGCACCGCGGCCGACCGGGTCGCCCGCACACTGTCGGCCTGGGCGGTGACGACAAAGGCCTCGACCGCGCTGCTGACCGCTGTCTGGGGCGTGCTGGGCGGCCTGCTCGGGCCGCGAACGGCCGTCGGCCTGGCCGGTGTGCTCCTGCTGGTAACCCCCCTGCTGCTCCCGCGCCGGACGGCAGGGCGTCTCGCCGCGCCGGAGCCGGAGCCGAGCCGGACCTGATCCGCGGGCCGTCGCGGGGCCACGTACGCTCGTGCGTCTCGTGATTCCATTCCGGCATGACCATCGAGTACTCCGCAGGGCGGGGCGGCGAGCGGGACCCCGCGGTACGGCCCAGGACCGAGGACGACGTCGAAGAGTGCGTACGCGTCCTCGCGCGGGTGCACCAGCGTGACGGTTACCCGGTCAACTGGCCGGACCGGCCGAGCGACTGGGTCACACGGGCCTCCGCGCTGGGGGCCTGGGTCGCGGTACTCGACGGTCGCCTCGCCGGTCACGTCGGCCTCTCCCGCAGTACGGAGGGAGACGCGGCCCCCGCGCTGTGGGGTGACCGGAACGGTGCCGGCCCGCAGAAGACCGCGGTGCTGAGCCGGCTGTTCGTCGATCCGGGGGCCAGGGGGCACGGGATCGGCACGCTGCTGATCGGCCGGGCCGTGGCGGAGGCCCGGCTGCTCGGTCTGCATCCGGTGCTCGACGTCGTGGCCTCCGACACGGCGGCGGTCGCGTTGTACGAGCGCCTCGGGTGGGAGTTGCTGTCCGTGGTGGAGCAGGAGTGGGGCCCCAGGCAGACGGTGGCCATCCGGTGCTATGCCGCGGGGTGACGGGCGGGAGATCGGTGCCGGTGCCGGCGACGAGGGTGACGCGGTCGGTCAGGGTGTTGCGGGTGCCGACCACCTGCTCACCGAGGTGCCCGACGCCGCATACGCGGCGACGGTGCTCGCCGCGCGGGCCGGCCGCCACGCGCTCGGCAGGGTCGACCGCTGCCGCCCGCGCTCGGCCTGACGTTCCGTCAGCGGAGGGCGGCGACGTCTTGGACCGCGCCGGCCTGCGGGAGGCCGGCCTGACGCCACTCCGCGGGTGACGCGCCGTAGACCGACCGGAAGGTACGGCTGAAGTGCGCGTGGCTCGCGAAGCCCCAGCGGTGCGCGATGGCCGCCACGGTCTGCCCCAGGAGTTCGGGGCGTACGAGGTCCCTGCGGCAGGCCTCGAGCCTGAGGCGCTGGATCCACCGGCCGACGGTCATGGGCTCGCCTTGGAAGAGCTGGTACAGATAGCGGACGGAGATGTGGTGCGCCGCCGCGACGGCGGCAGGGGAGAGCGACGGGTCGTTGAGGTGGGCGCGGATGTAGGTGCGCAGGCGCAGCAGCAGGGCCGCCTCCACGGCGGGTGTGGCCTCCTCCTGGACGTTCCCCTCCAGGGCGACCAACGCCGTCAGCACGTCGACGATCCCCTGCCTGAGGAACTCCTTCGGGGCCGGCGCGCAGATGCAGTGGTCCGTGATCGTGACGAGCCCGTTCACGTACGACGCGAGGATTCCGCTGATTCCCTGGCCGGGGGAGTAGGCCCGGCCGGTGACCAGGCGCAGTGCCGAGTCGGGGAGATCCACCAGTTCGCGCGGCACGGTGGCGACGTGCTGGCGCACCGGGCCGGCGAAGTCCAGGACATAGGGCCTGCGGGTGTCGAGGATGACGAGCTCGCCGGCGGCCACCGGGGTTTCCCGGCCGTCCTGGGTCGCGACGCCGGCTCCTGTCCTTTGCAGGCTCACGACCAGTGAGTCGTCGCCGTCCGCGGCGATGAGCGGCGCTGTCCGCGCCATCCGTTGCGGGCTTGCCTCGAGGGAGCCGACCTGGACGCCCGCGACGCATGCCCGCCGTATGGCGCCATGGATCTTGGTCTCTGCCCGTGTGCGGACCTCCAACTGGATGAACGCCCTGCGTATGGCGTCCGTCCAGTACTCGGTCCTTTCCTCGGGCGGCTGGATGTCCGTAGAGAATGCCTGGATCACGGTGTCCTCGCGATGGGCCAGGAGGCAGTGGGTTCCTGGGGCCTGCGCAGCGCGTCCGCGCATCACACGCCATGGGAAAACCCCTTACTCTGCCACCGTAAGGTCCTGGCGTGGCCACGGGCGGCCTGCCGGCCGAGGGTGCGGGACACCCGCAGGGATGCGACGCGGAGACTGCGGGAAACCCAGGAAACCGCCCTGTGAGGTCGTCCGGCCGGCGACGGGACCCCAGTGCCGTTCCACCCCTTCTGACGACCTCCGCGATCCGCCCGCGGTCGGATGTGATCGGCGAGAAGGCCGTGAGCCGTACGACGGCTCCGCGGCAGGCGGGTCCCTCAGGCGCGACGGGCCGCGGCGTGGGACGCGTACCGGCCGGCGTCCCGGAGTGGGGACGACCAGCCGGACGGGGAGCCGGGCCGTCGCCGCGACGGCCGTGACGACCTCTGCTGCGCGGGTCGTTCGACGCTGCCGCCGACGCGCTGTCTCCCGGGAGGGCACTGACGGGCTGATGACCGAGACGCGCTTTTGCCTGTGAGCGCGCGGTCCTTTGCTCCTCAACGCAACGCCCGGCCAGTGGCGTGGAAAGCGTCCGCGCCACCGTCCGCGCAGGTGCAGACTGTAATTCGATTCTCAGTCCTTTCTGTCGACGCAGACGGAATGGGGGACCGCATCGGAGTTGCCGGGCAGTCTCGGCAGCGCGCACCGGGCAGCGCCCGCTGCACCGCGGCACACCCGTGACCTCCTGCGCATGTCCGCAAGCAGATTCGGCGAGCACACCTACGCCCTGGCTTGTCGAGGATCCACATCAGTCAGGAATCATCCGATGACAGCACGCAAAGGGCGGATCACCGCCGCAACTTGGGGGGTCTCGGAGGTCGTCGGCACACCGATCGCGATGATCGGTGCGGACGGCACGGTGTCGGGGTGGGCCGGGTCCGCCCGGCACCTTCTCGGCTACTCCGCGGGGGAGGCGGTGGGTCGATCCGCCGCGACCATGGTGGCGTCGGCCGGGCACTGGGCGACGGCCCGCGCGCTGGCCCGGCGCTCCTGCCCACCGGGAGCGTGGGCCGGCCCGGTCGAGGTTCGCCACCTCGACGGACGCGCACTCGAAGTGGGGCTGCGCCTCTCGCGGTTGTCCGGGCCGGAGGACGACCCCCGCTGGCTCGTCTCGGCCACCCGCGTGGACGGGGCGGTGGACCCGCCGGCGATGACCGCACTCCCGTTGTCGTCGCTCCTGGGCAGTGCACCGGTGGCGATCTGTATCCGTGACACGACATTGCGCTGCGCCTGGGTGAACGACACCGCGGAAGCCCTGGACGGCATAGCCCCCGCGGCGCGGTTCGGCCGGCGGTTGTCGGAAGTGCGGCCCAGCGCCGAATCCGACGCGCTGGAGACGGTGATGAGGAAGGTGCTGGACAGCGGGACCCCGGCGCTCGACCTCGAGTACCCGCAGTGGCTCTCGGCAGGCGGCGCCTGCGGCCCCTTCGAGGGCTCCTACTTCCGCCTCGACGGTGCCGACGGCAGCGCAGTGGGTGTGTGCTCCATGTGGGTGGTCGTCGCCGACAGGGACCGGGCCCGCGAACGCCGGGCGATCCTGAGCGACGCCGACAGCCGTATCGGGACGACCTTGGACGTCGCGCGGACCGGGCAGGAGCTGACCGGCCTCGCGGTGCCGGCCCTGGCCGACTTCGCGATCGTCGACCTGGCGGACTGGGGCCTCCTCGGCCCGGATGCGCTGCTCCACCCGGCCTCGGTGGACGGGCCGGTCCCCGTGTTCCGTCGCGTGGCCCTGACGTCGATCCACCAGGGACTCGCGGAGCCCTTGTGGACACCGGGGGAGGTGATCCTCGCGCCTCCCGACTCGACCTACGGCGGGGTCCTGTCCACCGGGAAACCGGCGAGGACAGTCCTGCGGCCCTCCCGCCTCGATCCGGGAGACCCCTGGGCCGAGAAGATCCGCAAATACGGGATCCATGCCTTCATGGCGGTGCCGATACGAGCGCGCGGCGAGGTGCTGGGCGTGGCGGCCTTCGCCCGGTCGCGGAATCCGGCGCCGTTCGAGGAGGGCGATCTGCTCCTGGCCCAGGAGCTTGTGGCCCGGGCCGCGCCGAGTCTGGAGAACGCCGGCCGCTACTCCCGCGAGCGTGCGGTCGCCCTGGCCCTGCAACGCAACCTGCTCCCCCACCGTCCGACCGGCGGATCCGCCGTCGAGGTGGCCTCGCGTTATCTGCCCGCCGACATCGTCGCGGGCGTCGGCGGTGACTGGTTCGACGTGATCCCGCTGTCCGGTGCCAGGGTGGCGCTGGTGGTGGGGGATGTGGCAGGGCACGGCATCGAAGCCGCCGCGACCATGGGCAGACTCCGCACCGCGGTGCGGGCCCTCGCCTACCTGGACCTGCTGCCCGACGAGCTGCTCACCCATCTCGACGACCTGATCACCCGCATCACCCAGGAGCATGACAACGTCCAGGGATCCTCGGCCCAAGTCCTCTGGGCCACCTGCCTGTACATGGTCTACGACCCCGTCACACGACGGTGCACGATGGCACGAGCCGGTCACCCGCCCCCCGCGATCATCGACCCCCAGGGCCGCATCACCTTCCCGGACCTGCCCCCCGGAACGCCCCTCGGGGCAGGGGAGTCCTCGTTCGAAGCGGTGGAGCTGGAAGTGCCCGAGGACAGCGTGCTCGCCCTCTACACCGACGGCCTGGTCGAGTCCCGGACCCGGGACATCGACGCCGGGATGGACCGCCTCAGGACGGTCCTGGCGCAGCGCGGCCGCTCACTGGAGAATCAGTGCTCCGACGTCGTCGACGCGCTGTCGGCACAGCCGCCGGACGACGACGTCACGTTGCTCCTGGCCCAGACGCGCGTACTGAGCCCTCACCAAGTCGTCTCCTGGGACCTCCCCCCCAAGCCCGCCGCGGTGAGCAGCGCACGGTCCCTGACCGCCCGGCAGCTGACTCGATGGGGGCTGGAGGATCTGGTGGCGTCCACGGAACTCATCGTCAGTGAACTGGTCACCAACGCCATACGCCACGGGAAGGGACCCGTCGGTCTGCGCCTGATCCGCGACCGGGTCATGACCTGCGAGGTCTCCGACACCAGCAACAGTCTTCCGCGGCTGCGCCACGCCCGCCCCACCGACGAGGGCGGCCGCGGCCTGCTCCTCGTCAACCGGCTCTCCCGACGACGTGGTACCCGCTACACGCGGGGGGAGGGGAAGATCGTGTGGGCCGAGCAGGAAGTGACACCCGGCACATGACGTGCGCCGGGCCGCCGGGCCTCACGGCTGGTCGAAGGTGGCGGGCACCGGGAGCGTGGACCACCGTGGCACCGGCCAGGCGACGACGAAGGCCCGGCCGATGACATTGTCCACGGGCACGAAGGGGCCGCCCGGGTCCTGGAGGTGGGCCCGGGAGTCCCGGGAGCCGTTGCGGTGGTCGCCCATCACCCACAGATGGTCCTTCGGGACCTTGACGGTGCCGACGGGGAAATCGTCGCACGGCGTGGCGCCGGGGTAGATGTAGGGCTCGTCCAGGGATTTCCCGTTGACCGCCACGGGTTTGCCGCTCTCGCACGTCACGGTGTCGCCGCCGACCGCGATCACGCGCTTGATGAGGTCCCGCTCGTTGGCCGAGGGCATCAGACCGACGAAGGCCAGGGCCTTGGTGAGCGCGTTCGGGCCGCTGCCGCTCTGCTGCGCCGGCTGGTCGTCCAGCCAGCCACCGGGATCCCGGAAGACCACGACCTCGCCACGCTCGGGCTCCGCGCCGAACCACGGGGTGAACTTGTCGACCAGGACCCGGTCGCCGACCTGAAGGGTGTTCTCCATCGAACCCGAGGGGATGGAGAAGGCCTGCACGAAGAACGTCTTGATCCCCAGGGCCAGGACCAGCGCCACCACGATCAGGATCGGCAGCTCCTGCCACCAGGGGCGCTGCTTGCGTACCCTGGGCGGCCGCTTCCGGCGCGCCGCCCCCAGGGCGCCGTCTTCGGTCCCCTCGGTGTCGGTCCGGTCGTTTTCCCCGACCGTCATGGCCGCTCCTTCGTGCTGGCTGACAAGTGATGGTCCCGCGTCACGGCTGGTCAGTCGGCCGCAAGGAGGTGGGCAGGGGCGATGCGGGAGTGGGCGCGGATGGGGAAGGCGAGGGCGGCGCTGACGAGGGTGATGGCGGCGAGGGTGGCGAGGAGAGCGGCGCCGGCCACCGTGAGCAGGTGGCCTTCCAGCACGCCCCGGCCGAGGGCCACCACCGCGGCGAGCCCGGCGACCGCGCCGGTGAGTCCGCCGAGAAGGGCGAGAAGGATGCCTTCGTAGATGGTGAGGCGGGCGAGTTCGCGGGTGGTCCATCCGGTGGCGCGCAGGACGGCGAGGTCGGAGGCGCGTTCGCGCTGGGACAGGACGAGGACGTCGACGGCGCCGGCGGCGCCGAGCAGCAGGGACAGGGCGACACTGAGGTAGTCGGCGGTGCGTGCCTGGGCCACCACGGCGTTGCCGAGCAGGGAGCCTGCGACCTCGCCGCGGAAGGCGAGGGTGAGGGCGAGCAGGACGGTGAAGGCGGCGACGCCGAGCGCGAGTCCGGCCGCGCCGAGCAGGGTGCGCCCGCGGACCCGCAGGAGGTTGCGTGCGGCCAGGCCGAGGAGGGTGCGGACGGGCGCGGCCCGGCCGCCGGCTGT
This sequence comes from Streptomyces sp. RLA123, assembly GCF_056270165.1. Lineage (NCBI taxonomy): Bacteria > Bacillati > Actinomycetota > Actinomycetes > Kitasatosporales > Streptomycetaceae > Streptomyces > Streptomyces sp. RLA123. The sequence goes on from NZ_JBWDOR010000003.1 coordinate 7,364,886, forward strand.
GACGGGGGGTCTGATGGCGTCCAGGGGGCGCAGCCGGGTGGCCCGCCACGCGGGCACCGCGCCGGCGGTGACCGCGAGGAGCAGAGCGACGGGCAGCACGAGGGCGGCCTTGACTGCCGCGTCGGGGAGTCCGAGCAGGGTGCCGAGCAGGAACGCGAGGAGCGAGCCCGCGGCACCCGCGGCGAGGCCGATGACGGAGAGTTCGCCGAGGATCAGCCGGAGGATGTCCGGTGAGGTCCAGCCGACGCAGCGCAGGGTGCCGATCTCGGTGCGGCGGGAGCGGACGGAGGCGAGTGCGGCCTGCGCGAGGAAGAGCCCGCAGACCACCAGGACCAGGACGAAGAGGATGGCGCTCTTGGTGTCGACGGCCTTGAGGATGTGCAGCGCCACGCCCTTGGCGGTCCAGTACTCGCGGACGTTGACGCCGGACAGGGCGATGGTCTGGGGCGCGGGGGAGCTGCCGATGGTGATGTCGACCTGGAGACCGGGGAATGCGGTGCGGATGTGTCCGGCCACGGCGTTGACGCGCGCTTGGGAGGCGGGGTCGACTCCGGTGACTCCGGTCACGCGGATGCGGACGGCACTGACCGGTGCCTTGTCCTGGATGCCCGGCAGTCGGCGGCTCTTGGTGAGGGTGGTGATCGAGTCGATGGTGGTGAGCATAGTGGGCGGTGCTGTGAGGTAGCCGCCGAGGTTGCGGTCGGGTGCGAGCGGCCGGTCGTGCAGCGCGGTCCGCGCTGCCTTGTCGGCGCCGGTGACCTGCGGGGAGCGGTAGGTCTCCAGGGGCACCTGCGACAGCGAGGAGAAGCCGGGCAGCCGGGCGGCGTCGTAACGCCCGACCGGGACCAGGAAGGGGACCGGGGTCCGCCCGAAGTCCTCGCGTTCGCAGGTCAGGGTGCCCCAGCAGAAGGTGCCGGGGTGGCTGGTGACCTTGCGGAACTGGGTACCGGTGTTCTCCTCCGGGACGAGGTCGATGAACTGCCGGTCCTCGTTGGTCCGCCAGAGTTCGGGCGACTGGCCGGCACGGGGCCGGGGTGCCAGGCCCTCCGCCGTGCGGCGGTAGTCGACCGGACCGACCGTCCAGTAGCTGGGCGTCAACGCCAAGGGGGGAAGCACGACCTCCTTGGGGAACCCCTTCTCGATCTCGGCGGAGACGTGTCCGACAGGTGTCCCGTGCAGGCTGTTGACGAAGTCGTGGGCGGCGGGGCTGCCGAGTTTCGCGGGCAGGGCGGCCGGGTCGCCGATCTGGAGGCGTTCGACGCGGGCGTCGAGGGTGCCGGCGGTCAGTGTCCGGTCGTTGAGCACGACCGGGACCTTCCAGTAGGGCTTGTCCGACCAGTCCTCCTTGCGGTTCCAGACCGGCTTGTCCTGTGCGGTGAGCATGCGGCCGGAAGTGATCGCCTTGCCCAGGCCGACGAGTCGGTTCTCGGCGGTGGGGTCCACCGCCGACAGGAGCACCGGATAGGACACCGGGAATTCGACCGTCGCCTTGTCGTGGCCCGTCCGGCACGTCAGCCACGCGTTCATGTCGGGGTCGAACGGCGACTCCTCACGGCGGTCCTCCCGGATGAAAACGGGTTCCAGCGGCTCGTAACCCCCGTCGTCGGCACGTTGTACGTGCATGTCGGTCTTGTTGTAGTTGTAGTACCAGCAGACCGAGTACGCGCCGTGCCCGGTTTCCTCCTGGACGAGGTCGCCCGGAGACCACTCATGCGGAAGTTTTCTGGGCTGCCTGATCGGGTTGTGGCTGAGGTAAAGGTACTGGTCGGCGCTTCGGTAGTGGTTCAGGCCGGTGGTCAGGGTCGGCCGGATCCGCAGCATCTGGGCGGGTGCGTCGGTGTCGAGGAAGCCGGAGACGTCGATCTTCATGGTGCCCTGCACCATGAGGTAGCCGAGATTGGCGACCGGCGCGGCGATCTGCACGCCGGGCATGTCCTTGATCGCGTCGTACTGGTCCAGGGTGATGCCGCCGAAGATCCCGGACAGGAAGTTGGCCTCGACCAGGCCGTCGGCCCGCTCCACGGCGCTCTGACTGCCGTGGGGGCGGACCAGGACGTCGTAGGCGGAGCGGGCGTTCTTGCGGACGGTGTCGGTGGTGCGGGCCTGACTGGTCGTCACCGTCGACGTCAGCAGGGTGAAGCTGGTGGCGGCCACCAGGATGCCGGCGGCGAGCGCCAGCGCGCGGCCGCGGTGCCGCCGCAACTGGGAGAGGATCATGGCTATCACGGACGCAGACCTCCGAGCCGGTCCAGTACGTCGGCGGCCGGTGTCACCTGTTCGTCGGAGGTGATCTTGCCGTCCTGGAGCCGCACGATCCGGTCGCAGTTCGCGGCCACCTCGGCGTCGTGGGTGGCGATCAGCATCGTGGTGCCGTACTGCTCGCTGAGCGACAGCAGCAGGTCGATGATCTCCCGTCCGGTGGCACTGTCGAGATTGCCCGTCGGCTCGTCCGCGAGCAGCAGTCCCGGACGGTTGATCAACGCCCGGGCCACCGCCACCCGTTGCTGCTGACCGCCGGACAACTGCGAGGGGAGCGCGTCGGCACGATGCGCCAGGCCGACGGCGTCCAGCAGTTCCATGGCGCGGGCCCGCCGGTCGAAGTCGACCCGGCGTGGCAGTACCGGCACCAGGACGTTGTCCAGGGCGGTCAGTGCGGGCAGCAAATGGAAGCGCTGGAAGACGAATCCGATCCGGCGGCGGTGCGCGTCCAGCCGGGCCGGGGTGAGTTCGACTCCGTCGACCTCCACCGTGCCGGAGTCCGGCCGGTCCATACCGCCGATCACATGCAGCACGGTGGACTTACCCGCGCCCGACGGGCCGGTCAGCGCGACCGACACACCGTCGGCGATCACCAAGTCGACACCGTCCAGCGCGGTGATCCCCGGATAGCTGCGGGTCACCCCCCGCAAGGTCACACCCATGAACCCCTCCCACCCTCATGCATTGCCACAATGCAGCGGTACATTGTCACAATACATAGGGGGTGTAAAATGCCACTGCATCACGCGGTGCTCGCGTTGCTGTCCGAAGGTCCCAGCCACGGCTACGAACTCAAGAGCCGCTTCGAGCAGGCCATCGGCCCACAGTGGGGCGGCCTCAACATCGGCCACCTCTACCAGATCCTCGACCGCCTCGTCCGCGACGGGCACGTCACGCGGTCCCAAATCGCCCAGACCGACCGCCCCGACAAGACGCGCTACCACCTCACCCCCAGCGGCCAGGACGAGTTGACCTCCTGGGCCACCACCGCATGGACCCGCACCGGCGGCTTCCGTGACGAACTGTTCCTGAAACTCCTCGGCGCGGCCTCCCTCGGCCCCGAGGCACTGGACACCCTCGTCACGGCCCAGCGGCAGACCTACCTCTCCGAACTCGCCGGACTCACACGCCTGCGCCGCACCCACACCGACGATCCCCTCGTGGCCCTGCTCATCGACGCCGCCATCACGCACACCAAGGCCGACCTCGAACTCGTCGACAACGCCGCCCACCGGCTCACACCACTCATCAACGCCCGCCCGGCCGCCGGCGCTGACGCATCTCCGTCACGTAGTGCCGAGAGCACCGCGCAAGGCGGACGAAACAACTCATTGCCCGCATGAGTACTTTCCTCATGTCATGCAACGCTTTCTGGTACGGATCATGGTGAGGAGGTGACGTTCTCGATCCCTCCGGACGCCGGGCGTCCAGGATCGGAACCGCCCTCCTGACGCAGGGAGCAAGCATCATCCGATGCAGCCCATGGTGTAGACGGCCGACGTAGGCAGCCCTCCGGCGCTGGGTCGTGGTGAGGACATGCTCAACATGCTCGGTCAGCGGGCGCTGACGGGGCAGGAGCCCGTCGTGCTCACCCCGCAGGAGCTGGAGATCGCCCATCTCGCGGCGTCCGGCCTGACCAGCGAGCAGATCGCCGTGCGGCTCTACCGCTCCCCACGCACCGTGGGGGGCCACCTGGGCAGGATCTTCCCCGAACTCGCGATCACCTCCCGCGCGGCACTCCGCGACGCCCTGCTCGATCTCGACAGGCCCTGGCCGCACACGTCGACGGCCGATGCCGCCACGCAGGATCGTCCTCGGCGGTCCGGAGGACTGCACGGACGGGCAAGGGACCGTGCGCCACGGAGCAAGGGGCGAAACCGGTAGCGCACTTACGGTCGGCAGTGGCCCACCCTCAGTGGACCTGCGACGACTGTGAAGGAGTGACGCCGATGACGGGCAAGGACGAGTTCGACCAGGAGCGGGGCGACGGGCAGCCGGGTCACCATTTGGCTGTGGCGGGGATCCTGGGGGCCCTGGCCGTCTGCGGGGTGAGTGCGCTGTGCGCGATCCTGCCACTGCATCATCCGAGCTTCGCGTGCGGCATCGCGCCGGTGGTCACCGCCGGGGCGGTGGCACTGGTGCTGGCGCGCCTGAAGAACCGATACCGTTCCCGTGCGACGCGGGCTCGTGCGGTGTCCGACACCGTCCAGCGGGTCCTGTTGCGGCCGCTTCCGAGGCGTATCGGTGCTCTGGGCATCGCGTCCGTCTACCGTGCGTGCGGTGGGCGGGACGAGGTCGGCGGCGACCTGTACGCGGTCGCCCGGACGGCCGGTGCGACTCGGCTGATCATCGGTGACGTGTGCGGCAAGGGCCTGCCCACGTTCGAGGACGTCGCCGCCGTGCTCGGGGCCTTCCGCGAATGGGCCCCGCGCGCCGACACGTTGACCGATCTCTCGGGGCGCCTGGAGGAGAGCTTCCTGCGCCACCTGGCGGAGACCGACGACGGCCCCCGCGCCAGGGAGGAACGCTTTGTGACGGCTCTCCTCCTGGAAGTCCCGGACGGCGAACGGCAGGTCCGCCTGGTCAACCGCGGCCATCCGCCGCCGGTGCGGGCTCACGGAGGTTCCGTCGCCCTCGTCTCGGGCTGCTGCTCGCCTCCGCTGGGCCTGCACGGTCTTCAGGACGTCGGCGCCATCGAGGAGTGCTTCGAGCTGGCCTCAGGGGACGCGCTGTTGCTCTACACCGATGGTCTGATCGAGGCCCGCGACGCCGCCGGGCGCTGCTATCCGCTGCTGGAGCGCGCGACGGCATGGGAGTGGGTCCGGCAGAGCACGGCCCGTCATGTGTGCCTGCCTGATGCGCTCTCGGAGATTCTCCAGGATCTTGTCGCTCATGCCGGGGCGCTCCCGGAGGACGACCTCGCGATGGTCGCACTGACGCGGGTCGATAAACCGGACGGCGCCGCGCTCGCCCGGCCGGCCGGCGGTGCCTGCCGCGGCGGGACGGGGCAGTTGCAGACGGACTGACCGGCCACCGACCTGGTGGTGGGGGGTGAGCCGGCGTCCTGCGGGGATGTTCCCTCCCGCAGGACGCCGGCCTGCGGCCCCGGACGGGCGACCGCCGGCCGGGCCTGGTGGACGGATTCACCCCGACCATCGGCTCGTCGCCAGGAAGCGCGATATGTCCAGTGCGCAGTCCGTCACTTGCCTGGCGAGTTCCTCCACCCGGTCGGGGGTCAATCTCTGCGTGGGCCCTCCGAGCGCGACCGCAGCCGTCACGGTGCCATCCATGGCGTAGACAGGGGCGGCCACAGCGCTCGTGCCCAACTCCTGCTCTTCGCAGGCCAATGTCCAGCCCCGCAGCCTCGCCTCGTGCAGTTCCTTGTGCAGGGCCATCGGCTGGACGACCGTTCTTCGTGTGAAGGCGGTCAGTCCCTCGTCCAGTACGAGCCGGAGGGCATGCGGTTCATAGGCCATGAAGACCTTGCCGGCCGCACTGCCGCACAGGGGCCTCACCTGGCCGACGTAGCCGTGCGGAGTGAGCGGGTGCGTGGAATTCGCCCACACCACCGTGACAAGAGTGACGTGCCGGCGGATGCTGAGGGCGCAGCATTCGCCGGTCCTGTCCCGGAGGGCCGCTACCGCCGGCCTGGCCGCTGTCATGAGGTCCGAGGCCACGTCTGCCGACGCCGACCACCGGATCACCCGCAGACCGACACTGAAGAAGACACCCTCGTGCTGGAGCACGTTCTCCTCGACCAGTGCGTGCAGGATCCCGCTCAGTGTCGATGACGGCATGCCGGTCATACGGACGATCTCCGAGGTATGCAGGCAGGGAGTGTCGACGGAAAAGCAGTCCAGAATTCTTGACGCCTCCCGGAGGATGTGTGGAGTGCCTTTGAGTGCGGTTGTCTGATGGATTGCCATGTTCGCAGCCTCCGTATGCGGTGTCGCCGGTATCGAGGTGCTGACCGTGATAGACTCGTGTATGGTTCAAGTAGCCAAGGTAATTGCTGTGTTTAATGAATCGGGTTGAGCTGAGCGAGGTGCCGCTCAAGGCCTGCCGCTCGTGAAGGGCGCCGCAAGGCAGCCCGTATTTCGGCCCGATGCGGTGTGCTCCGCCTTATCTTGGGAGTCGTCAAAACCGACGGCCGGCCTATCTTCATGTTGCCCATCGGTCTTCCGCGTCTACCCTGCGGAAAGCCCTGTGGGCTTGTTTTCTTTGGTGCTGTTCAGCCGTGCCATTCCGGCTGGGCACAGCGCACGGAGAGGCAAGGGGCGGTGCACGGTGAGGCAAGGAAGTCGGCAGGAATCGCACCTACGGTGGGGGCGTGTGCCCGGAACCACCGTGAAGGAGCGACGCCGATGCCGGATACGGAAGAAATGGAAGAGGCGTGGGACGACGAGCGGCCGTGCGGTCGTCCGGCTGTCCTGGGTGCCCTGGCCGTCTGCGCGGTGTGCGCACTGTGCGTGATCCCGGGCGGCACCCACTGCGCCACACCGCTGGTCACCGCGGGAGCGGTGGCCGTGGTGATGACGCGTCTTGGGGCCCTGGCCGGTGCTGTGATGGCGTTGAGTAGGCGATGGCGGATCTGGTGACGCGACTGGTACCCGACGAGTTGTGGGTACTTTTCCGGCAAGTCGTGCCGCCGACCGAGGTGGAGCGCTCGCAGGGCGGGGGCCGGCGGCGGACGGAAGACCGTGAGGCTCTGGCCGCCGTCGTCTTCGTGGCCACGTCCGGGTGCACATGGCGGCAGCTTCCGCCGGTGTTCGGCCCGGCCTGGCCCACGGTCTACCGACGTTTCGCCCAGTGGAGCCGGGACCGGGTCTGGGCGCGACTCCACGAGGTCATCCTCGACGAGCCCGGTACCCGGCCCGAACTCGACTGGCCGCGCTTTGCGATCGACTCCGTCGGAGTCCGGGCGGCGGAAGGGGGCCGCTCACGGACCGGAATCCGTGGTGACAGGCCACCGCCGTCCGCACCCGGCGACGTCCGGGTTCGGTGACCCGGTGTGTCAGGGGCCGACGCGAAAGGGCGTGACCGTGCCGTGGACCTGCCTGGCGTGGGCGGCTTTGACCACGGCCGGGTCGCCCTCGTACATCGCCATCCCGATGACGAGCGGCAGGTCCTTCTTCACCGTGCCGGCGTCACTCTGTCAACGGTTCCGGCTGCACCGCATGGGTCGAACAACCCTGGTGTGCGTGGGGTGCCCGGGTCGTCTGCCGCTGCCGCTGCCGCGCTGTCGGGAAGACGCCGGCCGCATGCCGGCGGACCGTGCGACCTGCTGCCTCACTGCGTCGTGGAGGGCCGGGAAGCCCGAGGCATGCGTGAACCGGGAGGAGCGCCGATCGGCGGCCCTGACACGACGGCGGGAGGCGATGTCCTCGGGCGTCCGGAGTGACGTATCGTCAGTTCTAGGCGTCCGGGTCCCATTCCACGAGCAGGTCGAGGATGCGTCGGTCGCCCTCGAGCTTGAGGGCGTCCAGCGGAATCCGGCCGTACATGGCCAGGACCAGCTCATGGGCCGTGCCCCAGGCGGAGACGCCGGCCGAGTCCGGGTGTTCGCCGGCAGCGGTGGCGGACGTGGCGCCGGGCGTGGGGATACGGGCGGTCTGCGCCCCGTCCGCGGAGAGCCGGAGGCGCCAGGAGCGGCCCTCGGTGGCGTGGTAGTCGACGGTGGCGGGCTCGTGCGGCCAGGGGGCCGTCGTGGCGCAGCAGGTGGACAGGAACTCGTCGACACCGTCGAGTGCCACCTCGTCCGGCAGCGGCTTGGGGGCCCCCAGGGTGAGCTGGGCGTCGTAGGTGTGCACCGCGAACTGCTGGAGCTGGTGCCGGGCGACCGCACCGCAGGTCTGCGGCGACTGCGAGTCACCCCACCACGTCCAGCAGCCGCGATCCGGGCCGGCGTCTCGCAGTGCCTCCAGCAACTCCTGCGTCGACGCGGCCAGCCAGGCAAGCTGGGCCTCGCGTTCCTGGGGCATGGCCGGGGCACCCTCCGCTGCGGACTTCTCCGGGGCGTCGGGCCCCGCGGCGACGGTGGCGGCCCAGGCGAGGCGCCCGTCGCCCATGTGCTGCACCAGATCGAGCAGCGTCCACTCGGGGCAGGTCGGTACCTGCACATGGAGGCTGGGTGCGGAGGCGACCGCGGCGCGGAAGGCGGTTGCCCGCTCGTCGATCAGCCGCAGCAATTCGGGGAAGTCCAGAGTCTTTTCCACGGCGGATGTCTATCACCGCGCTCCCGTCTTCGGACAGCGATTTTCACCGCCTGGGCGGCTCACCCGTCGGCGGCCCGTCTCCCCTGCCCCGGCGGCCGCACGGGGGGTGTGCTCCAGGAGCCTGGAGCACACCCCCGCCGGATCTCCGGCCGAAGCCGGGGCGACGCTACGGGATCCTCACCGTCACGGACTTGCCCGGCTTGAGGGTGAGTTGCTTGCGGAAGGCGCCGGCGCGCAGCTCGGTCGACGTGCCGCCGGTGCTGCGGACGGTCGCCTCGCTCACCTTGCCGTTGCGCCAGGACAGGTCCACCTCGAACCCGCCGCGGGCGCCGATGCCGGTCACGGAACCCTTGGCCGCCCAGGCGTCGGGAAGGGCGGGCAGCAGTTCGATGACGCCCGGCCGCGAGTAGAGGATCATCTCGAGCGCGGCCGTGGCACCGCCGAGGTTCGCATCGATCTGGAAGATCGTGTAGCTGCCCTGGCTGTACATGTCGAACCAGTTGGCCGAGGTCCCGTTGCCGTTGCTGATGGACGGCCGCAGGACCGTCAGGTAGAGCTGGTAGGCCTTCTCCGCGTCCTTCAGCCGGGACCAGCACAGCGACCGCCACGCGCACGCCCAGCCGAAGCTGTCCATTCCGCGCGCGGTGAGCAGCGCCCGTACCCCGTCGAGCAGCGGCTGCGGGCTGGTGTCGGCGGCGATCCGGTCACCCGGGTAGAAGCCGATCAGCGGGGACAGGTGCCGGTGGGTGACCTCGCCGAGGTTGTCGGGGCTCATCCACTCCTCGAGCCAGCCGGTCTTCGGGCTGACCCGGGGCAGGTAGAGCCTGGCCTGCATCGCGCCCAGCTCGGCGGCGAGTTCGGTGTCCCGGTGGAGTACGCGGGAGGCGGTCCTGAACTCTTCGAACAGCTCCCACGCCAGTTCCTGCCCGTAGGTGTTGCCCTTGCCGTCCGGGCCGTGCTCCGGCGACCACGAGGTGTCGTCGATCAGGACGTCGTGCGATGCCCCGTCAGGGTCCGTGACGGTGGTGCTGATCAGGCGCGCCCGCCAGAACTCCGCCGCGCCCTTGAGGACGGGGTAGATCAGTTCCAGGTATGCGCGGTCCTGGCTGTACTCGTAGTGCCGCCACAGTGAGTTGCACAGCCAGGCGTTTCCGGACGGGTGCCAGGCCCAGCCGCTGCCGCCGTGGATGTTGGTGGAGAAGGCGACCGCCCAGCCGGCGATCTTGCCGGTGCTGTTGCGGAACCGGTTGCGCTCGTTGTTGTAGAGCCGCTTGGTGACGTCGGTCCAGACCGGCAACTGGGACACGCAGTATCTGGCGAGGGCGTACGAGTTCTCGCCCAGGCCGGCGGGGTCGGCCAGCCAGTAGTTCATCTGGACGTTGATGTCGGTGTGGTAGTCCGCGTACCAGTCGGGATTGTTGTTGTGCACCCAGATGCCCTGGAGGTTCATCGGCAGCCAGTCGCGCGAGCCGGTGATGGTCAGGTAGCGGCCGTACTGGACGTACGCGGCCTCCAGTTCCGGGTCCGGCGTGGAGGTGTCGGTGTACCGGACGGCGATGCGCGACCACGAGTCCAGGGAGCGCTGGAGCGCCGACGACTCACCCAGGTCGATGGAGAACCGGTTGTAGAGCCGCTGGTAGTCGGAGACATGGGTCTTCAGCAGCACATTGCCGGACACCTTGGCCGCGGCCGTGACCTTGGCGCGGGCCACGGCGAGGGGATCGGTGGCGGGCTCGCGGAAGTTCTTCGCGGCGTCGGGCGAGTAGTCGGTGCCGCCGCACACCACGATCAACAGCTCACGGCAGCCGGCGAAGGACAGCGTGTCGCCCTCCACGCCGACCCGGCCCGTGGAACTGACCGCGGTCACCGCGGCGGCATAGCGCAGGCCGTTCTTCAGCGTCCCGTCGAACGAGAGCTGCCCGCCTCCGCCCGCGGTGGTCTCGCCGTGGGTGCCGGCCAGCGAGATGCTGCCGGTGTGCGGGCCGCCGGTGAGCCGGATGACGACCACGTCGTCCGGGTGGCTGGCGTAGACCTCGCGGCGGTGGAGGCTGCCGTCGTGCAGATACGTCGCCGAGACCACGCCGTTGCTCAGGTCGAGCTGCCGACGGTACTTGCCCACCGCGTCGCCGGAGTGGCCGGGCAGCGCGATCCGGAGCTTGGCAAGGAGACCGAAGCTGCCGAAGTCGTCCGGGCCGTAAGGGAGCTGACCGTCGTCGGTCGGGGTGTCGTTGGCGCCGCCCGTCCAGAACGCGCCGTCGGTGAGGTAGACGAAGTCGTCGGCCGGGTCGCAACCGACCAGCGCGCCCAGCCGTCCGTTGCCGACCGGGAGGGCCTCTTGGATGATGCGCGCCTCGTGGGCGGGCGTGCGGTACCAGATCGTCGTGGCCCGGCCCTCGGGGACGATGTCCACGCTGGAGGGACGGACGGGAGCGGCGTGCGCGGTGAAGGGGGAGAGGCCGCCCGACAGGGCGATACCTCCGCTGGTGACGCCGGCGATGCGGAGGAAGTCACGGCGGGAGGAAGCGGACACAGCAAGGGGTCCTTTCCAGGGTTGCGGAAGCCCACAAGAAGTATTCATAAATAATCAACTTGTCTCGGGCACGTCAACGCCTGGGGCTGAATTAACCCGACCTTTCTCGCGGGCGTGGCTGGGATTGTGCCTATTTAGTCCCAGATTTCGGCATCGGTAGGGCCGAATTCAGGGTTCCTGGTCGGAGTAGGTCGGATGTCTGCTGCCGTGTCGTCGCCGTGCAGGGGCCGGCGGTCGGTGCCGCGCAGGCCATGCGCCTCATGCGGTCGGCCGGGCCGGCCCGGCGGCGCCCGCACCCCCGCTGCGCCGGGCCTGGCGGGCCGCGGCTCAGTCGGCCGCGTTGTAGCGCTGGAGGTGGTCGGCCAGCTGCTGCACGTCCGCGTCCTCCCAGTCGGCGAACCGCCCTGCGAAGGCGCGCCGGCGTCGCTCGTTGGCCTCCGCCAGCAGCCGCAGGCCCTGGTCGGACGGTCGGAGGATCTGCCCGCGCTGGTCGTGCGGGTCGGATGCGCGCACGAGCAGTCCGCCGCGCTCCAGTACCGCGATCTGGCGGCTGACTGTGGATTTGTCGAGCAGGAAGTGCGTGGCCAGGTCGGTGCCGCGGCAGCCGCCGCGCTCCTGCATGTAGTCGAGCATGCCGTACGCCACGAGGGACAGCTCGGGGTGGATCTGCGTGGCGCGCGTCCGGGCGCGGCGGGCGAACGCGGTGAGTTCGCGCTGGATCGTGTCGATGGCTGTCTCTCGGGCCGGCATCTGGACCTCCTTCGGATAGATGTACTATACAAGAAAGAAGGTTGTATTTACCAATCACATCGAGAGGTACGTTCCCCATGACCGCATCCTCGGCCGCCACCGCTCCGGGAGGGGCGCACGCGCACGCGGCTCCCCATCCGGGCCACAGCGTGGGACACATCGTTCTCCACCTGGTGACTCCGCTGCTGATGTGCCTGGGCATGGGCCTTGCCTACCTGGGCGCCTTTCACGCCCCCGAGCCGCACGGGCTGAAGGTGGCCGTCGTCGGGACCGGGCCGCGCGCGCAGGTCCTCGCGCAGACCCTCAAGGACAAGGCCGGCGACGCGCTGGACGTCACCACCGTTCCCGCGCGGGCCGCCGCCGTGCACGAACTGATGGACCGCGACCTGGCCGGCGCCTACCTCCCGTCCACGGAGCATCCGCGACTGCTGGTCGCCAAGGCCAACTCCGACACGACCGCAACGGCCGCCGAGACCGTCTTCCGCCTGGTGGCCGACCGCAAGGGGACCGCCCTCGACGTCAAGGACGTCGCGCCGACCTCGCAGGGCGACCCCACAGGACAGGGCCTCTTCTTCCTCCTGGTCACCATCAGCATCGGTTCCTACGCCAGCGTCGCCGCCATCGGCGCGGCCGGCGCCGCACTGCGGCTGTGGACCCGGGCAGCCATCGGCTTGGCGACCTCATTCGTGGTGAGCATCATCGGCACCGTGCTGGCGGGACCGGTGTTCCACATCGTCGATCACGACCTTGCCGCCGTGTGGGGTATGGAGTGGCTGTACTCGGCGGGCATCATCGCCATCGGCGTCGGCCTGCACACCTTCCTCAAGCGGTGGACCACGCTGACGATGATGATGCTCTTCGTGATGCTCAACTTCACCACCTCGGGCGGCATCTTCCGTCCCGAGCTCCAGAACGGCTTCTTCGGCGCGCTCCACGCCTTCTGGAATGGCGCGGGCTTCGTCGAGGGCGTCCGCAGCATCCTCTACTTCTCCTCCGGCGCGGGCCTGGCCGGCCGGGTCACCTCCCTGGTCATCTGGCTCGGCGCCGGCCTCGTGGCGCTCGCCGCGGCGGACGCCGCGGAACGACGCGCCCGCCCGGCCGGTGCGCCGCCCGCCCCGTCGCCGACGGTGGAGCGGGAGGCCGAGGAGGAGATCGGCGAGGCCGTCGCCGTCTGACCCCCCGGGGGCCCGCATGCCGGGCGGGCGACCGGGGACCGGGAAAGTGCCTCCGCGCTGCCACGACAGGACGCTCTGCGGGTCCTGAACGCGGTAGCGGCAGAGGCACTCCGTCAGGCGCGGTCGGTCAGGAGAGGATCTCCACGTAGCCGTCGGTCCCGTGCACGCGGATCCGCTGTCCGTCCCGGATCAGCCGGGTCGCCTGGTCCACGCCCACCACAGCCGGCAGCCCGTACTCACGGGCGATCACCGCGCCATGGGTCATCAGGCCGCCCACCTCCGTCACCAGACCGGCGATGCCGACGAACAGCGGCGACCAGCTGGGGTCCGTGAAGGCCGTGACCAGGATGTCGCCCGCTTCGAGATCGGCCTCCGCCATGTCGAGGACGACGCGGGCCCGCCCCTCGACCGTCCCGGTGGACACCGGCAGGCCGATCAGGGCGCCGGCCGGCACGTCGTCGCGCCGGTACGCCCCGGTGAGGGCCTCACCGTCCGATGTGAGCACCCGGGGTGGCGTGAGCGCCTGGTACGACCGGAACGCGTCCTTGCGCTCCTGGACGAGCCGGCCGTCCGCCTGATGCGTGCGCACGACCTCGCGCAGTTCCTGGAACGTGAGGTAGAAGACGTCCTCCTTCTCGGGAAGCACGCCGGCCTGCACCAGGCGTTCGGCCTCCGCCAACAGGGCCCGCTTGTAGACGAAGTAGCGGCTGACGATGCCGTACTTCGGGTACTCCCGGTACCCGATGAAGGTTCTGACCCGGTCGATCTTGCGCTTGGCCTCGTCGGCCATGCGCTCCCCGTCCGGCAGGGCCCGCAGGCGTGCCAGCACGTCCCGCTCCTTCTCCTGCGCCCTCTGCCGCCCTTGCTCGAAGCGCCGCTCGGCGGCCCCCGGTTCGAAGTTCCGGACGTTGTCGAGGATCACCGGCACGAGCGTGGCGGGGCGCTCGCGCCAGCGCGGCCTGGTGATGTCGATCTCACCGACGCAGCGCATGCCGTACCGGTCGAGGTAGGCCTCGATGGCATCGCGCGCTTCGGTACCGCCCGTGAACTTCGGCAGCTCGTCCAGGAAGGCGTCGCCCTCCGCGTACTCGACGCCCTGGAGGAACGCCACCACTTCCGGATGCGGGCGGATCACGTCCGCGACGTCGAGCAGGTCCAGTCCCATCTCCGACGTGATGTTGCCGGGGGCGGACAGCGTGAGCGTGTCAGCCGCGTTCTTCTCGCCGAGCCACTCCTGGAGCTTGTCGTTGAGCCACCACGTGGCCTCCATCCCCGCCATGATCGCCTGCATGTTCAGCGGATCACCAAGGGCTCGCTTGTGCTCCTCGAAGGCCTCCAGCAGGAAGTCGAACAGCGCCGGCCCGCTCTTCGTCCGGATGCCGCGTTCCAGGGCGGCGACGGACACCTCGCTGCGCTCGATCAGCTCGGTGACGACGGCCGGATCGGTCCCGATCGGGGCGGGCGCACCGCCGGCCGGCGGCCCGCCGGGACCCGCGTCCGGGACCGGCGGCAGGAAGTCGTCGCGATCGAGGACGGTCTCCAGAGCGTCCCTGACCAGCGGATCCCCTCTGCCCATGACGTCCAGGAGGGCGGCACGGCTCGCGGGCGAGGCCAGCCGACGGGTGGCGTCGACGAACAGCCTCCCGCCGGCCTCGTGCATCGGTACCATCGCCGTCAGCTGCCACATGGAGAGCCCCAGGGGCTTCATGGGGTCGGTCATCATCTGCTGATGGCCGACGGAGACGTAGATGTGGTTCTTCTGGTCCCCGGCCTCGGGAACGGGGAACAGCGTCGTGATCGGCCTGCTCTGGACGATCCGGAAGCCGTCCTCGACCAGGCACCATTCGATGTCCTGCGGGCGGCCGAAGTGCGCCTCGATCCGCCGCCCGAGCTCCACCAGTCGTACGACCTGCGCATCCGTCAGCGCCGGCTGCTCCTGCCGGTGCGCGTCGATCGCCACTTCCTGGGTGCCGCCGGCCGGCAGGGCCTGTACGGCACGTTGCTTGGCGGCGATCGACTTGGCGACGACTCCGCCGTCCCGCACGGTGAAGACGTCCGGGTTCACCAGGCCGGAGACCAGGGCTTCGCCGAGGCCGAAGCCGGCGTCCACGGTGGCGGTCTTCCGGTTGCCCGTGACGGGATCGGCCGTGAACAGGATGCCCGACGCATCCGGGAAGACCATCCGCTGCACGACCACGGCCATCCGGACCGTACGGTGGTCGATGCCGTTACGCCGGCGGTAGGTCACGGCCCGCTCCGTGAACAGCGAGGCCCAGCACCGGCTGACGTGCCGGAGGATCGCCGCGGGCCCCACGACGTTCAGGTACGTGTCCTGCTGGCCGGCGAAGGAGGCCGTCGGCAGGTCCTCCGCCGTCGCGCTCGACCGGACGGCGCAGGCGGCGTCCTCGCCGAGGCGGGCGAGCGCGCGCGTGACCGACGCCGCGATATCGTCCGGGACGGCGACCGCTTCGATGGTCCGGCGGATCTGCGCGCTGAGCGTGCGGATCGCCTCCCGGTCGTCCGGGTCGACGCGCGCCAACCGCTCGAGCCGATCGTCGATCGACGGTGCCGCCGCCATGATCCGGCGGAAGGCGTCCGTCGTCACACAGAAGCCGGCAGGCACATCGATGCCGTCGATCCGCGACAGCCCGCCCAGGTGCGCGCCCTTGCCGCCGACGACCGCGACCCGCGTCTCGTCGACCTCTTGAAGATCCAGCACGTACTGCTCGATCACTGCTTCCCCTTTGAGGCTGTCGTGCTCCGTTGCACTGCGGTGGCCGGCCGGATCACCGGCGGCTCCCACGTCGTCGAACCTCTTGTCGAGCACGTCCCCATCCCCGCTTGCCTTCTGTGTGACGCGCCTGCCGGTCCCACGGCCCGGCCGCCGTCACCCCGCCATCTCCGCATGGTGTGGGCACAGGCCGACGATTGTGCGCCGTGCCCCGGGTCTTGCGGCAAGCCCCCCACTGCGCTATAGGTTGAGAGTGGCAAGGAGAGATCTCTCCTTGCCTTTGCTTTTGCCGGCCGGCGGAAATGACGACGCGCGCAGCGCACGGCTGACAGTCACCGCGGGGTTTCCCGGCGGGATGCGGTCCAGTGGCCGACTTCCCTGTCGCTGGATTCCGGCCGGGGGAAGGCGTATCGCAAAGGCGGTCGCGCGCGGTCTCCACCATCGCGAGGACGCCGGTTCGCATCCGGTCGGCTTCGCCGCCTCAGCCGGGCGTCCGGTGGCGCACACAACGGAGAGCGGCGGGAAGACGCGGAGCCCGCTCGGGTTTGTGACGGCCTGAGGGGCTCCGCGGTGCGCAACGGCAGCGACGATGACACCGGTGCGCTCCGTCCACTGAAGTCGACCGAGGGGGGCGTGTCCCTGTGACGCGGCGGGCGACCGCGTGCTTTCACCCCATCGGAGGCACGCTCATGCCGGCTGGGCCCGCGATTCCGGGCACGCGTGGGGGCGGCCCCTTGCCGGGGCCGCCCCCACGCGCTGAACTCCCGTGTGCCGGCGGTCAGTGCCGGCCGATGTCCTTGATCTTCTCCTTGGCCTCACGAGCGTCGCCGATGGCCTCCTCGGCGTGGCCCTCAGCCGTCAGCCGTTCGTTGCCCACGGCCTCTCCGGCGGTCTTCTTGACCTTGCCGACGGTCTGCTCGGTCTTGGCCTTGGCCTTCTCGTTGTCGGCCATGCTGTTCACCTTCCCTGGCGTGACGTCGTGTGCTGTGGATTCGTCTGACCGCCGAAAGGCGCGGCAAACACGGGGAGATGGAGCGAGATCCGCAGGGCGCCACGTCGCTGTGCGAGCGCATGGCGTCAAGGACATGGGGGATGCGGCGGGCACGCGCGTGTGCCCCTGATTCCGTGAAAGTAACGGGATCTTTGTGTGCTTGTGCGGCCGGGTCGAGGGCAAGCGCCGGTCAGGAGGTTGATAACGATGGTTCCCCTGATTCTGGTTCTTCTTCTGGCTCTGGTGCTGTTCGGTGCGGGATTCGCCCTGAAGGCACTGTGGTGGATCGCAGTGATCGTTCTCGTTCTGTGGTTGCTCGGCTTTGTCATGCGGTCTTCCGGGAGCGGCGGCCGCAGGGGCCGTTGGTACCGCTGGTAGACGCGCCACGGGTGGATGACGCGTCGTGGGGGCCCGGCCGAACTCGGCCGGGCCCCCACCCGCGTTCACGGGGCGGGGTGAACACCGGTCCCGTGAAACCGCGGAGAACCCGGCGCCTGACCCCTGCGGCGTAACCGGACCGCGCTCGTAGCGTGCCTGCGCCCGGGAACTCGCACTGTGGGGAGAATCGGGAGGGGACCACGGAAGCGCCGCAACCAGGGGCCCGAGGACGCACTCTCGCCCTCCCGGTCTCTTGTCCGAGATCGTCGATCTGCTGGAAGGGATGTGCATGACCACCTACGGATACTTCCTGTCCTCGGAGGAGTTCACCCCCGCGGAACTGCTGGAGCAGGCCCGCATGGCCGAGCAGGCCGGATTCGAGGCACTGGCCATCTCCGACCACTTCCATCCGTGGAACGACGAGCAGGGCGAGAGCCCGTTCGTCTGGACCATGATCGGAGCGTTGTCCCAGGTGACATCGCTGCCTGTCACCACGTTGGTCACCTGTCCCACGGTGCGCATGCACCCGGCGATCAACGCCCAGGCCGCCGCGACGGCGGCCGTGCTGACCGGCGGCCGGTTCCGCTTCGGCCTGGGAAGCGGTGAAGCCCTCAACGAGCACATCCACGGCGACGCCTGGCCCGAGGCCGCGGAGCGCCTGCAGATGCTGGAAGAGGCCGTGCAGGTCATCAGGAAACTCTCCACCGGAGAACGGGTCACCCACCACGGCACCCACTACACCGTGCAGAACGCCCGCCTCTACACCGTTCCGGCGGAACCGGTTCCGCTGTACGTCTCCGGCTTCGGGCCGGAGGCAGCGGCGCTGGCCGGCCGTATCGGGGACGGCTTCGTGACAATGAAGCCCGACGCGACCCTGGTGGAGCAGTTCCGGCGGGCCGGCGGGGGAGGCAAACCGGTCATCGGCGGACTGAAGGTCTGCTGGGACACCGACCGGGAGCGCGCGGTGAAAACCGCGCACCGGCTGTGGCCCAGCGAGCAGCTTCCCGGCGAGCTGGCCCAGATCCTCCCCACCCCGGAGCACTTCGAGCAGGCGGCCACCCTGGTCACCGAGGACATGGTCGCCGGCGCGCTCGTCTGCGGTGACGCCACCGACGACCACTTCAGGGCGGTCAGCGCCTATTCCGAGGCCGGGTTCGACGAGGTCTACGTCCAACAGATCGGCCCCGACCAGAAGCAGTTCTTCGACTTCTACCGCGCCGAGGTGCTTCCCCGGCTGCGGGACGGCATGTCCGCCGGCTGATCCCCAGAGCGGTCCGGGGGGCCGGGCGCCGGGCATGGCCAGCCCGCTGTGCTCACCGCGCGGATTGCCATGGCTGCCCGCAGGATGGAGCGCAGTCGGCACGCGTGCCTTTCGGGGCGGTGGCCGACGTGCCGACGGTCCGCCTCACGACGCATTCGAGGACCCTGCGATGGCTGCAACGACCGATGCCCTCACGTCCGTGCTGGAGGATGCCAGGCGGGCCCATTCCGCGGTGATCGAGCGCTTCGTGGCGGATCTGGCCGTCACGCCGGAGGGGCCGCACCGGCAGGTGCTGGAGGACCACGTGGCCTACGCGCAGGCCTGCATGGCGTTGATGGACGGCTGCCTCCAGCGGCTGCGGGGGCGCCGCGTGCGGGCGGACCTGCTCGGCCCCGCCCGCCGGATCGCCCAGGATGCCGCCCTGGTGGGACGCATGCCGCTGGTCATGGCGACGCGGATGGGGGCGGCGGCGCTGCGCGGGCGCGGGCCGGCCGGCGAGAAGCGGCTGCTGAAAAACGCGGCCGACGAGTACGGCATCACCGCCCGTGCTCTGGCCAGCAGCCAGGCGGGGGAGACCGTCGCCTCCCAGGCCCACGACGACGTCGCACTCGAGCTGTTCGCCTCCCTGCGCCGTGAGGACCAGCAGGTCCTGCAGGTCCTGGAGGCGAGTCTGACCGAACACGCCGCGGCCCTGGCCCGCAGCGGCGGCCGGGCGGCGTTCGGAGGCGTTCTCGGCGCGGTCGCCCGCGGGGCCGTGACCCTGTGGAACCGCGCGACAGGGGAGTGGGTGGCCGCGGGCATCGCCGGAGTCCGTCAGGTGGCCGACAACGCGCAGGGCGCCGCGAGCCGCGAGGAGACCCTGCCCATCGCCCGCTACGGCCGGTTGACCACGGGGGAGATCGCCGGAAGGTTGCGCGGCCTGTCGCCGACGGAACTGGCCTGGGTCGAGGGGTACGAACGCGCACACGCCAGGCGCCCCGAAATCCTGCGGGCCGTCACGAACCTGCGGGCATCGGCTCCCTCCCCGTACTGATCCGGGCGCGGCGCACGCATCACTCGGGAGCCGCACGCACGCTGACCTCGGCCTGTCGCTCCCCTGCCTCCGGTCGGGCGGGGGCGCCGGGCCGTGGCCCCTGTCCGCATCACGCCGCCCGCACTCCGCCCACGCCACCGGGCGCGGGTCCGTCGCGTGCCGGTACGGGACATTCGGCGACCTGCGCCGGAGGACGACCTGGTCCGCGAACTGCCCCCGCGACCGCCGGCCCGATCCTCGCGTCCGCCCGGGTGCCGGTCGTGCGCCCGCGCGTCCGTGTGAGGGGGCGATGTTCCTCACCGGGGGCACGACCGCGGGGCGCCCCCGTCTCCGGGGGCGCCCGCACGGCCCGCTGCTCCTGGCGTGTCAGGTACGTCAGGAGCCGGCAACGGCCGTCCGCGTGTCGCCCTGGGCATGGGCGAGACGCTGGGTGGCCTCCTCGGCGGTGAAGCCGGCGAGGAGCATGACGATGGCGGTCTTGGCGTGGCCGCCCGCCGCGTCGAGGGCCTGGGCGACGGTGTCCGCGTCGGCGCCGGTGGCCTGGGACACCATGCGGCGGGCCCGGTCGACGAGCTTGTCGTTGGTAGCCCGCATGTCGACCATGAGGTTGCCGTAGACCTTGCCCAGGCGCACCATCGAGGCGGTCGAGAGCATGTTGCAGACCATCTTCTCGGCGGTGCCGCCCTTGAGGCGAGTCGAGCCGGTGAGGACCTCGGGGCCGGTGATGACCTCGATGGGGATGTCGGCGTAGCGGCTGACGAGGGCGTCGCGGTTGCAGGCCACCGACACCGTGACGGCACCGGCGGCGGCGGCGTGCTGGAGGCCGCCGACGACGTAGGGGGTACGGCCGCTGGCCGCGAGGCCGACGACCGTGTCCCGCTCGTTCACGCCGATCTCGTCGAGGTCCGCGACCGCCCGCGCGGGCTCGTCCTCGGCGCCTTCGACGGCGACGATGAACGCCCCCGGGCCACCGGCGAGCAGACCCACGACCTGCTCGGGCGGGGTGCCGAACGTGGGCGGGCACTCGACGGCGTCGAGCAGGCCGATGCGGCCGCTGGTGCCGGCGCCGACGTAGATCAGCCGGCCGCCGCGCCGCAGGGAGTGCGTGATCGCCTCGACGGCGTCACCGATCTGCGAGAGCGCGTCGCGTACCGCGAGGGCGACGGTCCGGTCCTCGGCGTTCATGACCGAGAGCAGTTCGGAGACCGGCATGCGGTCCAGTTCGGCGGTCCGGTCGTTGCGGATCTCGGTACCGAGAGTGCCGAGTGTGCTGAGGTCCACGGCGCGGTCGTCCTTTCAGGGGTGGTGCTCAGAGGTGGTGCTCGGGGAGGGCCGGCGGTCAGTCGGCGGCCGGGGTGCGGCGCGGCGGCTGAGGGCGTTTGCGGCGCTGGACAGCCCCGTAGGTCTTCTGGAGCGCGGCGGTCGTGGCGTCGTAGGAACGCTGGGCCACGCCGACGAACAGGCAGTCGATGACTGCGAGCTGGGCGATGCGGCTGACGGTCGCGCCGGACCGGAAGGGGGTCTCCCGGGCGCAGGTCGTCAGCACGAGGTCGGCGCTCTCCGCGAGGGTGGAGCGCGCGACGTTGGTGAGGGCGATGGTGGTCGCGCCGCGTTCGGCGGCGGCCTGGAGCGGTTCGACGGTGTCCTCGGTCTCCCCGGAGTGGGAGATGGCCACGGCCACGTCCCCGGGGCCGAGGAGGGCGGTCGCGGTGAGGGCCGCGTGCCGCTCGTTCCATATGAAGGCCATGTGCCCGATGCGGTGCAGCTTCTGGTGCAGGTCCTGGCCGACGAAGGCGCTGGCGCCGATACCGAAGATGTCGACGCGCCGGGCGCCCGCCACGGCGTCGATCGCGCGGCCCAGCGCCTCGAGGTCGAGCCCCGCACCGGAGTCCTCCAGGGCGCGGATCTCGTTGTAGACGATCTTGCTGACGATCTGGTCGAGCGTGTCGGTGGCGCTGATGTCGGTGCCCGGTGCCGGGCGCTCGCCGCCGAGCGCGTCCTCGCGGGCGGCGGCCGCGGCCAGCGCGAGCCGCAGCTGCGGGTAGTTGGTGATCCCTATCGCCCGGCAGAAGCGCATCACCGTGGCGACCGAGGTGTCCGCCCGCTCGCCCAGGGCGCTGATGGACAGCTTGCTCGCCTGTGCCGGTTCGGCCAGGACGGCGTCGGCCACCCGGCGTTCCGAGGGAGCCAGGGACGGCAGAGCCGCACGGATGCGCGCCAGGGTGCCGGCGGCGGGGACGTCGTCCGCCGGCTGAGCCGGTGTACGGGGTGGTTCCTGGCGGGCCATGGACGGGTCCCTCCTGTGGGGTGGGCGCCACATTAACCATGCATCAGCGGTGCGTCAAAAACTTACGAAACGCATTACACGAAGTTACTTATTGACATACGGAGGTCGACCTTCCGATACTCGCTGCACCGCGATCCGCGCCGGTAACCCCGGCTCTCCGGCTGTCCCGTGACCGCCCGACGCGTCGGATCCCTGCAGACACGAAGGCGTGCCGAATGACAGCAGCAGTGGCGGTGGACCTGGGCAAGACCGGCTGCCGTGCCGTGTTGTGGACCGGCAGCGACGGCCCCGCCCACGACGTCCACGAGGTACCGGGTGCCCCTGGGCTCGCCGCCGGCAACGGCGTGGCCGCGGCCCGCGCGGCGGTGTGTGCCGCCGTCCTCCCGCTCCTCCCGCTCCTTCGGGCTGGGCACGGTGGCCGGCTGGACGCGGTCTGCGTCGGCGCCGCGGGGGCGGCCACCGCCCCGGAGGCGGCCCGCGCTCTGGCCGGACTGCTGCTCGACGACCTGCCCACCGACGAGGTGGCCGTCACCAGCGACGCCGTCACCGCTCACGCCGGCGCCCTGGGCGGCCGCACCGGCGTGGTGCTGGCGATCGGTACCGGCTCCGTCGCCATCGGCATCGGGGACGACGGATCGTTCGCCCGGGTCGACGGCTGGGGTCCCTGGCTCGGCGACGAGGGCAGCGGCGCCTGGATCGGCGCCGCCGGGCTGCGGGCCGCGCTCCGCGACCACGACGGACGGGGACCGCGCACCGCACTGCTCGCCGCCGCCGTCGAGTGCTTCGGCGACCCCGACCGGCTGCCCTCGGCCCTGGGCCTGGACGGCAATCCCGCCCGCACCGCGGCGTCCTTCGCCCCACAGGTGGCCCGCGCCGCGGCCGCGGGGGACGCCGTCGCCACCACGATCATCAGGGAAGCAGCCGCCGCGCTCGGTGAGGCCGTGCTGACGGCCGCACACCGCATCGGCGGCGGCGACGCCCTGCCGGTCACCGTCACCGGCGGTCTCACCGGTCTCGGCGAACCGCTCACCGGGCCGCTCACCGCGGCGATCACCGGTTCCTCACGCCCCCTCCACGTGCGCCCCCCGCTCGGGGACCCGCTGGACGGCGCGCGCCTGCTGGCGCTCGACGCCTCGGCACCGCACGAACCCCACGTCGCCCGCCTGCGGCGGACGACGGCCCTCCCCACTGTCCCCACCCCGCCGGTAACCTCGCCGGCCGTTATTCAGGAGTGAGCGTGCGCCAACTCGACCTCGTGGTGGTCGTCGTCTATCTGATCGCGATCGCCGTGATCGGACTGCGCAAGGCCGGACGGCAGAAAACGGCGAAGGACTACTTCGTCGGCGAAGGCCACATGCCGTGGTGGACCGTCTCGTTCTCCGTCGTGGCGACCGAGACCAGCGTGCTCACCGTCATCAGCGTGCCCGGTGGCGCCTACAGCGGCCAGGGCTTCGGCAACGTCGAACTCGCTCTCGGCTATGTGATCGGCCGCGTCATCGTGGCCACCGTGCTGATCCCGCTGTACAAGCGCGGCGGATTTGTCAGCGCCTACCAGTACCTGGGCAGCAGATTCGGGTTGAAGCTGCAGGGCCTCGCCTCGGTGACGTTCGTCTTCACCCGGCTCCTGGCCGAGGGCGTCCGGCTGTTCGCCTCCGCGATCCCGATCAAGCTGCTGCTCGACGAGTTCGGTGTGCACGCCGACTACCGCGTCATCATCATCGTGCTCACGGTGATCACCGTCGTCTACACCTACCTCGGCGGCATCAAGGCCGTCATCTGGACCGACGCCATCCAGATGGGCCTGTACCTGGGCGGTGCGATCCTCGCCATCGCCGTGCTCTCCGGCCACGTCGGCGGTGACGGCTTCTCGAGCGCCCTGCACTCGGGCCACTTCAAGCTCTTCGACACCAACTTCGACCTCGCGCACATCGCCACCAGCCCGTTCGCCCTGCCCACCGCGATCATCGGCGGCGCGATCTTCGCGATGGCCAGCCACGGTTCCGACCAGCTGATCGTCCAGCGCATCCTGACCACCCGCACGCTGCGCGACGGCCAGAAGGCCATGATCGCCTCCGGCATCTTCGTCACCGTGCAGTTCGCGGCCTTCTCGCTGGTCGGCGCGCTCCTGTGGTCCTACAACAAGGGCAAGGGCTTCGCGGACCTGGGTCTGGCCAGCTCCGACAACCTCTACCCGAACTTCATCCTGCACGGCCTGCCCGTGGTGATCTCGGGCCTGCTCGTGGCCGGCATCCTCGGCGCCGCGATGGGCTCGCTGTCCTCCGCGCTGAACTCCATGTCGAACTCGACGGTGTCCGACATCATCCACAGCTTCTTCCGCAGCACGCCCTCCGAGGAGAACCTGCTCAAGCTCGCCCGGGTGATGACGCTGGTGTGGGCGGTCCTCATGGCCGTCTTCGCCTGCGCCTTCAGCGCGAACACCGGCAACGTCTACCTCACCGGTCTGACCATCGCGGGCTACACCTATGGCGCCCTGCTCGGAGCGTTCCTGCTCGGACGGCTCATCCGGCGGGCCAACGAGATCGACTCCATCGTGGCGTTCCTGGTCACGGTGGGTGTCATGACCTACATCGTGCGCAGCGTGAAGATCGACGTCACCGTGGCCGGCGCCACCGTGCCGACGGCGATCGCCGCCCAGTGGCTGGTGCCCATCGGCGTGGTGATCACCCTGGTGGTCGGCGGCGTGATGAGTCTGTTCCACCGGGCCCCCGAGACCGCCGCGGTCGCCGCGGGCGAGGGCGAGCCGGACCAGGGCCCCGACCGCGTCGCGGCGGTCGCCGGCCGGGAGTGATCACGTACCACCCGTGAGGTGCGGGGCCGCCCACCGCGGCGGCCCCGCACCGCCCCCGTTCAGGACCAGCAGAGGGAGAAGTCAGTCATGCCGAACCGGCCCGGCCCGCGGCACCCGCGTCAGGAGGCACCGTGCGTGTGATCGGCCTCATGTCAGGCACCTCCTACGACGCCATCGAGGCGGCCGCCGCCGACCTCACCCTGGACGGCGACACCCTGCTCCTGCGGCCGCTCGGCCACCTCTCTGCTCCCTACCCCGACGACTTGCGCGACCTCATCGCCGCCACTCTGCCCCCGGCGGCCACGACCACGCAGGACGTGTGCACCCTCGACGCCGGCATCGGCCAGGCCTTCGCCGGCGCCGCCGGCCGCGCCCTGAGCGAACTGTGCGACGGCGCCGCCGACTTCGTGGTCTCGCACGGCCAGACCATGCACCACTGGGTCGAGGACGGCACCGTCCGCGGCACCCTCCAGCTCGGCCAGCCCGCCTGGATCGCCGAGGCCACCGGGCTCCCGGTCGTCTCCGACCTGCGCAGCCGGGACGTCGCCGCGGGCGGCCAGGGCGCCCCGCTGGTGGGTATGACGGACACCCTGCTGCTGCGCGGTCTGCCCGGTACTCCGGCGGCACTGAACCTGGGCGGGATCGCCAATGTGACCGTTGTCGCCCCCGGCGCCGAACCGCTGGCCTTCGACACCGGCCCCGCCAACGCCCTGCTGGACGCCGCCGTGCGGCACTTCACCGACGGGGCGGCCGCCTACGACGAGGGCGGACGCCGGGCCGCCGCCGGCCGCACCAGCCCCGAACTGCTCGCGCTGCTCCTGGACGACCCCTACTACCGCAGGCCCGCCCCGAAGAGCACCGGCAAGGAACTCTTCCACCTGCCCTATCTGCTGCGGGCCCTCGACGCGCTGTCCGCCTCCGGCTCCCGAACCGGCTCCGCCCCCGGACCCGCGCCCGACGACGTGCTGGCCACCTTGACCCGGCTCACCGCCGTCACCGTGGCCGACGCCTGCCGTGCCCTCGGCGTCACCGAACTCGTGGTCTCCGGTGGCGGGGTCCGCAACCCCGTGCTGATGGACATGATCGCCGGGGAGTTGCCGGGCGTGCCCCTGCGCCCCAGTGACGACCTGGGCATACCGTCGGACGCCAAGGAGGCCCTGGCTTTCGCGGTGCTGGGCTTCCTGACCGTCAACGGACTGCCCGGCGCCCTGCCCTCGGGCACCGGCGCCCGCCGGGCCACGCTCCTCGGCAGCATCACCCCCGGTCTGTCGCCGCTGCGTCTGCCCGAGCCCGCGGAGCAGGCACCCCGCCTGATGCGCATCACCGGACCCGCCCACTGACCGCCCCGTCGCGCCACCACCGCGTCCGTCCCCGCACCTGAGGACCCGAGCACCCGAGGACCCATGAGCCACTCCGCCGCCGCACCCTCCACCGCGCCGTCCACCGGCTACCGGGTCCCCGATCTGGCCGGGCTGCTGGCCTCGTGCGTCAGCGACCCGGCCAGGGTGACCACCGACATGCCCCGCAGGGTCGCGGCCGCCCACGACGCGTCGCCGTATGTGTTCACCCCGCAGGCCGTCGTCCGGGCCGCGTCCGCCGCCGAGGTGGGCGCCCTGATGGCCGGGGCCCGCGCGGCGGGCCTGCCGCTGACGCTGCGCTCGGGTGGCACCAGCCTGGCGGGGCAGGCGGGCGGCGACGGGATCCTGGTGGACGTCCGCAGCCACTGGCGTTCCGCCGAGGTGCTGGACGAGGGGCGACGCATCCGGCTGCAACCGGGTTTGACGGTCCGTCAGGCCAATGCGCGGCTCGCCCGCCACGGACGCCGGCTCGGCCCCGACCCGGCCAGCGAGAGCGCCTGCACCATCGGCGGACTCGTCGCCAACAACTCCAGCGGCATGAACTGCGGTACGCAGGACAACGCCTACCGCACCATGGAGTCCCTCCAGTTCGTGCTGCCCTCCGGCACCGTGGTCGACACCGCGGCCCCCGACGCGGACGAGGCGCTGCGGGCCCGCGAGCCCGAACTCCACGCGGGACTGCTCCGGCTGCGCGACCGCGTACGTGCCTCGGCCGCCTCGCGCGCCACCGTCGAGCGGCTGTTCGCCATGAAGAACACCATGGGCTACGGGCTCAACTCGTTCCTCGACCACTCCGGCGCGGCCGACATCCTCGCCCACCTCATGATCGGCAGCGAGGGCACCCTCGGCTTCGTCGGGGAGGCGGTCTTCCGCACCGTGCCCCTCCTGCCGCACACCGCCACCGGTCTGCTGGTGCTGCCCGGCCTCGCCGAGGCCACCGACGCCCTGCCCGCGCTGCTGGCCGCCGGCGCCCGCACCGCCGAACTCCTCGACGCCGCTTCGCTGCGCGTGGCCCAGCAGGCCGCCGAACCCGTGGACGAACTGCGCGGACTGCGAGTGGAGCGGCACGCCGCCCTGCTCGTCGAGTTCGCCGAGGACAGCGCGGAACTCCTGGACGCGCGGGTGGCGACCGCGCAGCCGGTCCTGGACCGCCTGCCCGCCGTCACCGGGACCGCGCTCGTCCGCGACCCGCGGGTCAGGGCCCGGCTCTGGCACCTGCGCAAGGGCCTGTACACCGCCGTCGCGGGCGCGCGCCGCCCCGGCACCACGGCGCTGCTGGAGGACATCGCGGTGCCCATGGAGCGGCTGACCGGGACCTGCGAGGGACTGATCGGCCTGTTCGACCGGCACGGCTACCAGGACGCGGTGATCTTCGGCCACGCCCGCGACGGCAACCTGCACTTCATGCTCACCCAGGACTTCGACTCCGTTGCGGAGACCGAGCGCTACGCCCGGTTCACCGACGCCATGGTCGACCTCGTCCTGGACGCCGGCGGCACCCTCAAGGCCGAGCACGGCACCGGCCGCGCGATGGCGCCCTTCGTACGCCGCCAGTACGGCGACGAACTGTACGGCGTCATGCGCGAACTCAAGGACCTGTGCGACCCGCACCACGTGCTCAACCCCGGCGTGCTCCTGGAGGACGACCCGGCCGCGCACCTGCGCAGCCTCAAGAGCGTCCCGCAGGTCGACCCGGCCGTGGACGCCTGCGTGGAGTGCGGCTACTGCGAGCCCGTCTGCCCCACCGCCGACGCGACCACGACGCCCCGCCAACGCATCGCGCTGAGCCGGGAGATCGCGCTCGCCGCCGCGGCCGGGGACGAGGAGCGCCGCCGCGCCCTGGAGGCGGACTACGCCTACGCGGCCGTCGACAGCTGCGCCGCCGACAGCCTCTGCGTCACCGCCTGCCCCGTCACCATCGACACCGGCGCCGTCATGAAGCGGCTGCGCTCCGAACGCCACGGGCCGGCCGCGCAGCGGGCCGCGGACGCCGCGGCCCGGCACTGGGGGACCGCGGTCAAGGGCGTGCGGGTGGCGCTGAACACCGCCCACGTCCTGCCCGACCCGGCCCTGCGCGTCGCCACCGGCGCGATCCGGCGGCTCGGTGCGGGGGAGCTCGTCCCCGCCTGGGCAGGCGACATCCCGAAGGGCGGACCGGCCCGGCCCGCGGCGCGGCGGCCCGAAGGCTCCCGGGCGGTGTTCTTCGCCGCGTGCATCGGGAGCGTGTTCGCCCCGGAGGGTGCCTCCGACGGGTCGGAGGGCTCCGCGGCCGCCTTCCTGCGGCTGTGCGAGCGTGCGGGCGTCGCCGTGACCGTCCCCGACCGGCTCGCGGGCCTGTGCTGCGGCACCCCCTGGCAGTCCAAGGGCTACACCGACGGGCACCGCACCATGGCCGAGCGGACCCTGGACGTGCTCTGGGAGGCGAGCGATCACGGGCGGCTGCCCGTGGTCAGCGACGCCTCGTCCTGCACGCACGGACTGGAGCAACTGCCCGGCGCCCTACAGGAACCGGACCGTGCCCGCTACGCCGCGCTGCGCTTTGTGGACAGCGTGGCCTTCACCGCCGAGCACCTGCTGCCCGCCCTGCCCGAGCCGCGTCGCATGGGCACCCTCGCCCTGCATCCGACCTGCTCCACCGCGCACCTGGGCATCGACGGCGCCCTGCGCACTGTCGCGGCGGCCGTCAGCGTGGAGGTCACGGTGCCTGACGACTGGGGCTGTTGCGCGTTCGCGGGCGACCGCGGCCTGCTCCATCCGGAGATCACCGCGTCGGCCACCGCGGCCCAGGCGGCCGAGATCACCGCGGGCACGTACGACGCGTACGCCTCCTGCAACCGCACCTGCGAGATGGGCATGAGCCGGGCCACCGGCCGCCCCTACCGGCATGTGCTGGAACTCCTCGACGAGGCCACCGCCTGAAGTCGCGGCGGAGCGCACTCGCCGGTGCCCGCCGGGCACCGGCGCGTCGCGTGACGCCGGATCAGGCGCGGTGCCGGCGGACCGGGTTGCCGCGCGGAGCCAGGGTGGCGTTGGGGAGGGCGGGGGCCGGGAGGCGGTCCCCGGGATAGCCCTCGACTGCGCCGAAGCGGCCGTCGGCGCTCTGCCACGCCTCACGGGCCTCGGCGATGTCCTGGTGGGAGCGGCCGATGAAGTTCCACCACATATCACAGCTTCGGCGTTTCGTCCCAGGTCAGGGACTTGATCGATCATCCGGTGTCAGCAAACCGTCAGCATGACACCCAGGAGTCAGACCGGCAATGGCAACCATGAGCCTCATCCGCGGCATGGGCACCGTGTTCAAGGACTGCGAGCACCCCGAGTCCCGCTGGACCAGGTGCCCGCACACATACAAGATCAGGTACCGCAACGCGGCCGGGAAGCAGAGCCAGGAATCCGGATTCACCACCCAGGAGAAGGCGAAAGCCCGGCTCGCCGAGGTCTACCAGGATCGGAAGAACTCCCCGCAGAGCCAGCGCAAGGCCGAGCGGATCCAGAAATATGCGGCCATGCCGTTCGGGGAGTACGTCGCCGATTGGAAGGCGGGCCAGCGCGACCTGAGCGCGGCCTCTCTGCGGCACCTCCACTCACTGCTGGAACACCACCTTTACCCCGCGTTCCGGAGCCGTCGGATGGGCACGTTCGACCACAAGGTCGTGGAGACATTCATCCAGACCATGGAACGCAACGGGGTCGGTCTGGCCACGCAGTCCAACGCCTTCGACAAGCTGAGGGCGATCCTTCTCGACGCGCACCGACTCGGCCTCTACGACGAGAACCCTTTCGACGGCGTCAAGCCACCGCAGTACGACCCGAGGCGCGCTGTCATCCCCTCCGTCGCACAGCTGCAAGGCATACGCACGGTCGGCGACGACGCCTTCCATCTCATTGTCGATCTTATGAGCGGCTGTGGCCTGCGAAACGGCGAAGCCGCCGCGGTCAACATCAACAACGTCGTCGCTGACGATGTCTACCGGGTCACCGAACAGGTTAACCAGACCACCAAGGCCTATGCGCCGCTCAAGCACCGCAAGGCCGGCGACTACCGTGACGTTCCACTCCCGGCCCGAGTCAAGTCCACCCTCGAGTTGTACGCGGACAAGCACGGCACCGTGGACGGCTATCTTCTCCGGGACCCCCAGAACATCAGCAAGCCCTTCCCGTACTACTACCTGCAAAACCGGTGGCAGCGGATCAAGAAGGCAGGCGAAGTCGACATCCCCGAAGGCATGGTCGTCTACGGCCTCCGCCACTTCTTCGCCTCAAGAAGCGGTCCGCAAACCGTGGCCTGCGTTTGGAAGTTGGACGTGCGTTCGCCCTTGGTTCCTGGTTCGAGTGATCCCGCCTTGGCTACGGCATGAAGACAGGGCCCCTGCGCAACTTGGAGGTTGTCGAGACCGAAAAGTTGCCTGGAGGCCCTGTTGCCGTATTTCTACGCCTTCGCGGGGGTCGGGGGCAATCGGGCTCCACGGGAGTGTGACTGCCTGGCGCATCGATTCGGGAACGCGCGCGACGGCGGGGAGCGTGTTCGGCGCTACCCGAGCGATCTGAGCGATGCGGAGTGGGCGGCGGTACGGGACCTGCTGCCGACGCCGGCGTGGATGGATGGCCGCGGCGGGCGGCCGGAGGGTTACTGCCACCGCCAGATACTCGACGCAGTCCGGTACGTAGTGGACAACGGGGTGAAGTGGGCCGCGCTGCCCGCGGACTACCCGCCGTTCAAACGGGTCCACGCCTTCTTCACCCGCTGGCGTGACACCGGCCTGCTGGCCGAGTTCCACGACCGGCTGCGCGGCTCGGTCCGCGAGTCAGAGGGCCGTAACGCGGAGCCGACCGCCGCGGTCATCGACTCGCAGTCGGTCAAGGCCGCTGCCAACGTGAGGAGTGCAAGCCGCGGCTACGACGGCGGCAAGAAGATCAACGGAAGGAAACGGCACCTGGTCGTTGACACGATCGGCCTCGTCCTGGCGGTGCTGGTCACCCCGGCAGACGCGGGCGACCGTGCCACCGCCGCCGGCATACTTCCCGCGCTCATGGCCAAGTGCCGCCGCCTGCGCAGACTCTGGGGCGACAGCGGCTACACCGGTGGCCTCGCCGCCTGGGCCAAGGAAAGGTTCCAACTGGCCGTCGAGATCGTCAAGCGCACCGACGACCTGTCCGGGTTCCGTGTCGTCCCCCGCCGCTGGGTCGTGGAAAGGACGTTCGGCTGGCTGATGCGCTCACGCCGCCTCGCACGTGACCACGAGACCCGTCCCGACAGCGCCGAGGCGATGATCTTGTGGTCCATGACCGTGGTCATGAGCAGGCGCCTTGCCCGCCGACGCGCCGCACGCCTCACCCCGCCGACGCCGGCATGGGCTCAGGATCGGGCAACAATCGCCGCGGCATGAAGCGGGAGCCGGAGCCGTCGACCGCCAGCCATCCGCGTTCCACCAGCCTCTTCGCCTTCGTCCGCAGGTTTTCCTGCAGCAGGGTGTCGACCTTCCGCTCCGGTTCCATCACCTCGGCCACCTCCCGCGCGCTCAGGCCGCCGCCACCCGCAGCCGCCGTCTCGACCGCCTCCACCAGCCGCCGGTAGTCCGGAGCCAGCGCCGCCGCCGGGTCCAGGCCATCCCGCCACCGCGGGACCACCGCCCCCTTCGGCGGCACCCGCCCCACCCTCCCGGCCGCGGCCGGGACGGCCGGCGCCGGCTCCTCGGCAGGGGCCAGCGCCGCCGTCAGCTCCTCCACCGCCACGACCCTCCGCTCCAGCACCACCCGGGCCTCCTCCAACTCCTTCTCGACAAGCGCCATCCGAGACTCCAGGCCCTCGACCCGCGCCCGGGCGGACTCCCGACGCGCTTCCAGCAACCCCAGCGGCGACGGTGGCATCACACACTCCGTTCCCGACCTCGACAACCCGACACCGAAACCCTGCCGCACGAACAACCAGACCATGCCTGACCAGCGGAAACCCATACATCACGCACGGTTTACGGATGGCTTCTGAGCGCCGGGCTGTCGTTCACGCCGCCTTCCATCAGGGGCTCACCGAGCAGCGCTTGGCGTGGCTCCTGAAGATCACCGAGGAGCACGCCCAAAAGCTGTACCGCGAGACCCGGCGAGCCCTGCGCA
Source organism: Streptomyces sp. RLA123 (assembly GCF_056270165.1). Lineage (NCBI taxonomy): Bacteria > Bacillati > Actinomycetota > Actinomycetes > Kitasatosporales > Streptomycetaceae > Streptomyces > Streptomyces sp. RLA123. The sequence continues at coordinate 7,396,774 of NZ_JBWDOR010000003.1, forward strand.
ACCGAAACCTGGAGCAAACCACGAAGCCCGCCCCGCCGAACGAGCCCAACGACGACCGCATCGGCCGCGACGCCTTCGGGACGGCGGCGTGAGCATCTCCACCGCACCCGAGACGACGCACACCACCAGATGGGACCGCGCGGTCGTCATCGCCCTCGGTGGCGCCGGATGCGCCCTGTCCTACGACGCCCTCCAGCAGATGGCCGTCGCCATCCATGTCCGCGGTTTGCTGACCTACCTCTTCCCGCTCGTGATCGACGGCTTCATCGCGTACGGGGTCCGGGCCCTCCTGGTCCTCCGGGACGCACCGCTGCGCGCCCGCCTGTACGTCTGGACTCTCTTCGGCACCGCCACCGCCGCCAGCATCTGGGCCAACGCACTGCACGCGGTCAGACTCAACGGGAAGAGCCCCATGGCCGACGGGCTGAGGCTCGGAGACACGGTCGTCGCCGTCCTGTCCACGATTGCCCCGCTCGCCTTGGCCGGGGCCGTCCATTTGTACATCCTCATCGCCCGGGGGGCTGTCAGGACCACCGACCGAAGTGACCGAGTGGGTCAGGCCGGCCGCTCAGGGGAGGGAGCCCGGAGTGGCCGCAGCGGTCAGCGGAAGCCGCCGGCCGGGCAGGTCACCAGCGATGAACCGGTCGGTGCCCTGACCGACCGCCAGCGCCCGTCCCTGGACCAGGGACACTCTGAGAGCGGGGCACAGACCCAAGCTGGTGACCCACCTCGCCGAAGTCCGTCGGACACCGCTCGCCGGAGTGGCACGGGGACGGGCGCTGACCTGCCCGGACAGCCGGTCACGAGCTCCGTGGTGGGCAGCGGGTCGGTCACCACGAGCCCGGTCCCTGACCCGAGGGCACCCGTGACTGCCATCCGACGGCCTGACCCGGACACGCAGGAGCTGCTCAAGATTGCCCGAGAAGCGGTCAAGGCGGAGGACAAGCTGACCCGCAAGGTCGTGGCCCAGGCGATCCGCGGTCAGCAGATTCCGCTGTCCAACGACACCCTGACCGCCCTGATGGTCCAACTACGCCAGCAGCACCGACACGCGGCCACCGCCTCTCCGAACTGACCACCCACGTAAACGGGACGCTGACCGATCCGAATGATCGGCCAGTCACGGCCCCGGCATCCACCGAACCGAGCAGCCGACCGGAGACAACTCCACCATGCGTACGAATCCCGCGACACCGGCCGAAGTCGACTCCTGGCTGACCGTCCTGCACCGGCGCGGCCACCTCCACCGTGTCGAACGCGAACCCGAGGGCACCTGGACGGTGTATCGCCATCGCCTCGACCGCCCCTGGACCTTGCACCATCCAGTCCTTGCGATGGACTGGATCGAGGATGTCCTCCGCAAGGTCCACCAGCAGAACCCCGAGGCGAGCCGGTGACCGACCCTGGCCCGGTGGACGGTACGTCCGGAGAGGAACGTGGCTCCACGACGGCCTCCGGCGGAGCAAGTTGTCGCGTACGACGGTCCTACGGCCCGTCGTACGCACTTGCCCCCGCCCAGGGGAGCGGGGGAAGTCCAGCTGGTCCCCGAGCGAGGGCGCGCAGGGACCAGCCGGACTCCCGGCACCAGGGGGCGCCGGTCGTGGGAGGAGAAGCAGACGACCGCGCCCCGCGCGAGCACCAGAGCCCGAGCCGACCCGCGTTCCCCGACCGCAAGCCGCGCCGACGTACCCGCAACCCGAGCCAGCGCACCCACAAGACGACCACCCGCCTGTCCGACACCGAGAAGACCGAGATCACCGCCGCCGCCAAGCAGCGCGCCGTCACCGTTGCCCGATTCCTCGCCGCCGCCGGCCTCGCTGTCGCCCGCGGTTCGACCGCCGTGCACACCAACGAACAACTCGACGCCGCCATCGACGAGCTGGTCGCTCTGCGCACCGCCATCTCCCGTGTCGGCAACAACATCAACCAGATCGCCTACGTCTACAACGCCGGAGGACAGCCCCTCCCCGGCGAACTCGACCGCGCCCTGACGACCGTGAACCGCGTCCTGACCCGCGTGGACGACGCGGCCGACACCCTGGTGAAGAAGCGTCTGTGATGGTCCCCAAGATCCGACGCGGCTCGCGCACCCACGGCCTGCTCGTCTACCTGTACGGCCCCGGCAAGCGCGACGAGCACACCGACCCCCGCCTGGTGGGCAGTTGGGACGGCTTCGCCCCTGATCCAGGCCGCGACACCAGCCCCGAACCCGACCCCAAGGCCACCCTGGCCCGGCTCACCGCCGTGCTGGACCTGCGGGTCAAGCAGGCCGGCGACAAGGCGCCGGCCCAGCACGTCTGGCACTGCTCGGTCCGTACCGACCCCGGCGACCGGACCTTGACCGACGACGAGTGGAACACCGTCGCCCGCCGCCTCGTCCACGCGGTCAACCTCGCTCCCGAAGGTGATCCCGATGGCTGCCGCTGGGTCGCGGTGCGCCACGCGGACGACCACATCCACATCCTCGCCACCATGGTTCGAGGCGACCTGCGCCGCCCGAGGATGAACTACGACTTCAAGAAGGCCCAGGCCGAATGCCGCCGCATCGAACAGGAGATGGGCCTGCGTCGACTCAAGCCTGGCGACGGCACCGGAGCCAAGACACCCACCAGCGCCGAGCGCTTCAAAGCGGAGCGGACCGGCCGACCCGAGACACCGCGCGAGACGCTGCGCGAAGCCGTCCGCCAGGCCGTCGCCGGAGCCGCCAGCGAAGCCGAGTTCTTCACCCGCCTGCGCGAGGCGGGCCTGCGCGTCCAGCTCCGGCACGCCCCATCCGGCGACGTCCTCGGCTACACGGTTGCGCTGCCCGGGGACCGCAACCGTGACCGCGAGCCGGTCTGGTTCGCTGGCTCGACCCTGGCCCCCGACCTCTCCTATCCGAAGATCCAGCGCCGCCTTGCCAACGGAACCTCCGAGACGGGCACGCTGCCGGAAGCAGACAGCGGACGCTCGGACTGGTCGCCTCCCGCACATTGGCGACGCGCCGCGACCGGGATCGCCGAGCGAGCCGCGATCCTCCTGGACGGCGGCGACGACGAAGCCGCATCCCAACTCGTCGGAGTCGGCGAACTCCTGGACGCCGTCGCCCAGACCTCCCCGGCCGCCACCCGCGCCGAACTCGGCGCCGCCGCTCGATCCTTCGAACGTGCCACCCGCAGCCACGTCCGGGCCGAACGCGCGGACACCCGGGCGATCCGCTCTGCGGCCCGGGGCATCATCCAGGCCGGCGGCGCGCTCGGCCGTGGCGAGGACGGTAGCACCACCGCCATGCTCGTCTCCACCCTGCTCCTGGTGGCGCTGGCCGCAGCACGCTGGCACTCCGCACGTGGCCACGCCCAGCAAGCCGAAGCCTCCCAGCAGGCCGCCGAGCACCTTCGTGCCGCTTACCACCAGGCCGCCGCCGCACCTATGCAGGCCCTGCGCGACCAGGGCCGAGCCTTGCCCGACGCGCAGCGCCGCACCTACGAGACCACTATCCGTGCCGCCTTGCCCGAGAACCGCACCCGACCCGACACGAACACGCAGAACGACGCCTTGGTCGCCACACTGGCCGAGGCCGAGCAGGCAGGCCACGACCCGGAAGCCCTCCTGCAGAAGGCCATCGCCATGCGCGAACTCGACACGGCCGAGGACGTGAACGACGTCCTGGTCTGGCGACTGCGCCGCCTTGCCCAGCTCCCCGCGCAACCCGGCGACACCGCCCGCCGCCCGCAGGCCGGCACTGGCCGAGCCAAGCCTGCGCCCAACCGAACCGGCGCCCAGACCGCACCTCCGACAGCGACCCATCCCGCCGAACCGGACCGGCGCAACCGCTGGCCGCGTCGCTGACCAGCAGTGTGGCAAGACCACCGCCGGCCTGCCGGACTGCGCGAAACCTATGGACAACCGGCTCCACCGGCTGTTACGGATGAACAGAGAAGGCCCTCGACCGGAGATGACGCTCGTGCTCAGAACGACCGACCACCACGTAGAGTCGACCCCCGTCCTGCCCGCCGTTTCCGCCGAAAGTGATCCTCTGCTGCAGCTCCAGTACGAGACGCAGCTGCCCAGCGGCCCCGGCGCGACGCGCTGCCTCAGTCACCCGCCGGAGCTGTCCCTGCGCGGGATCCCCATGATGTGCTCGGCCTGCCGCGCCCGGCGCGACTGGCTGCTTATCAACCGCGGCCGTAACGTCTGGGTCCGCTGCCGCTGCAGCAATCAGTGGCTCGAGCCCGAGATCAGTCGGGCCGACTTCGACGCCATGATCGCGATCCCGGACGGGACGACCTACCCCAGCGTCGAGCAGGGCCTGGCCGCACTCGGCTTCGACGGCGCGTTTGTAGGCACCTATCTGGAGTAGAGCAGCGCGGTTGCGCTCCATGCACGAGCAGTGAACACTGCTTGCGTCGCATACTGTCGGCCCCCGGACGCATCCGGCGAGGCCGACAAGGCGCGGTGAAAGGATAGCAGTGCAGCGGAGCGGCCGTAGGTCAGGCGGTGATACGCGGGGATTCCGCCTCCAGGGTCCCGTCGTCGCGCACGTTCCACCTGGTGATGGCCCTACCCGTAGGGCAGCAGACGGCGTCGCTCTCCCGGTACCAGCTTTCGTGGGCGGTAATCCGGTCGGAGGCCAGTTCGATTCCGTCGAACGCGCTGGCCTGTCCGCCCAGGTACTGCTGCGGAGTGATGGTGCCAACGAGGCGGAGCTCGCCGGCCTCACTGGTGAAGGCCAGGTAGGCCCAGGCGAGTCGGCCGCTCGCGGTCTCGCCCCCGGTGTCACATCCCACCAGCAGCGCCGCCTCGACGCGGGCGTCACCGAGGACGTCCCCGTAGACGACGTCCTCAGGGCGGTTCTCGGCATGGACCTTGCCCCACGTGCCGGACCGCGCCCACGCCTCGCCAGCCGTGAAGCTGATGAGACCCTGTACATCGCAGAAGTCGCCAGGTACCGCGACCCGCTCCCACTCCAGATCGCGCAGGTCCTCGGGTGCGCTGCCCAGCCCGGCGGGCTCGGTGGGCGTGGGCGAGGTAGGCGGGGCGGGCGAGGGCTCGGGAGCCTCGCTGCGTGAGGGCAGGGAGGCCTTGGGGACTCGGGGATCGGGGGTGGGAGACGAGCACCCCGCGCCGAGTGCGAGAACGAGTGCTGCTGTACACAAGGCGGCCGAAGAGCGCTGCATGGGGTCCTCCCGGCAGTACTGCCAGTCGTCTGGAATTGGGGTTAGGCGCATGGGGGGTCGTAGGAGCGGTCAGGGAGGTACTGCTTCCACTGAGATTCGGTGATGGGGGCGGACTCGGCGCACAGTTGCCGGAGGAGAGCGTCGATGTCCGTGTGCCATATCAACGTGGTGTCGTCCGTCGAGACTGCGATCAGCCCTCCGTCAGGGCTGAACGCGAGTCCGGTCGGGGTAAAGGAACCGATGGCTGCGAGCAGGGCCGTCTCCCGGGGGACGGCAGGCTCGCTCACGTCCCACAGCCTGACGGCCCCGTACTGGTCCGCGCTGGCCAGCAGGTCCCGCGTAGGGTGCACCGCGAGATGAGTCACCTCGCCCGAGTGCCGCTCTGTCTCGCCGAGTCTCCTCGGCCGGTGCGGGTCCATGATGTTCCAGACCGTCACCGTTCCCTGTGAATCCCCAACGAAGAGTGTGCGACCGTCGGAGGTCGTGGCGAGGGAAGCGACTGTTGCCGACTCCATCGGGATCACATCAGTGTTTACAAACCGGTCCGGGCGACTAACGTCCCACAGTTGGACGGCCTCGCCGTCCTTGCGGACGGCGGCCAAGAGGCCACGCTTCCCAGCGAAGGCGATGGGCGCGGTCCCCGTGAACATCGTCGAGATAGCCCCAGAACCGGACAGTGTGCCCAGGATCCGGGGGTGCGCCGGGTCGCTCACCTCCCACAGGCGAACCGGCCCGAGCGGCTCGACGGCGGCGAGCACCGAGCCGTTGGGCCCGTACACCACGGTCGTTGAGTCCTCCACCTCTTGGGAGCCGCCTCTTTCGCGTGGTCGTGCGAGGTCGCTCACCTCCCAGAAGCGGAGCGGGACACCGGTCGCGAGGGTGTGGCCGTCGGGGCTGAAGGAGACACGCTGGCCACCGCGGTTGTAGGTGGGAAGCGTGGCCAGGCGCCGCGGTTCCGGAACCTCGCGCACCTGCCAGATGGTGCTGGGCCGACCGGCGACGACGAACCGGCCCTTCGGATCGAAGGGCTGGGGGGACAGGTCGCCGGAAGGGAGGGACACGTAGGCCGACGAGGTCTGCGGGCCATGGACGTTCCACAGACGTACGGCGCCGTCCGGTGCCGCGGACGCGAGGGTGCGGCCGTCCGGTGCGAACGCGAGGGAGCCGACGTACGCCGTGTGGCCGGACAGACGTGTGCCCTGCCTGGGGCGGACGGGGTCGGAGATGTCCCAGAGCTGGATGGTGCCGTCCATCGCCCCGGTGGCCAGTGTTTTCCCGTCGTGCGCGAAGGCCATCGACCAGATGTCCTCGTTGTGGCCGTTGAGTACCGAGCGAAGTTCTGGGCGCCGGGGATCGGCGACGTCCCACAGGCGTGCGGTGTAGTCACTACCGATGGTGGCAAGGAGGTGGCCGCCGGGGCTGAAGGCTAGCAGGGAGACAGGTGTCGCGAAGGAGCTGAGGGGCGTTATTCTTCCGGACCGGGACAGCCGCATGAGCCGTACCCGGTCACTTCCCGCACCTGTCGCAATCAGTTCTGCGTCCGGACTCACGTCGGCCCCCCACCCGAGACCCACCCCCATATCGAACGAGGTCTTGGCCGCCTTGGGGTGGCTCGGGTCACGGATGTCGAAGAGGACGACCTGCGATCCGGTGCCCACCACAAGCAGGGGTGCCGGTTCTGCGAACGCCAGGTTCTGTACCCTGTCGTCGGGCTTGACGGTCCCTAGGAGCCTCGGCTCGGTCATGCTCGTCAGGTCCCACAGGCGTACCCGCCCGTCGAAGTCTCCCTCGGCGAGAAGCCTGCCGTCCGCGTGGAACGCGACTGCCCTCACACTATGCCCGGGCAGCGTGGAGACGTCTTCCCCCGTCCCCCTGTCGTAGAGCGTCACCCCGCCGTCGAAGCCCACGGCCATCATCTGGCCGCTCGGACTGAAGGCGACAGCACGGGAAAAGCCGTCGCCGCTCAGGACGCGGGGGATGGCCCCGCTGCTCAGCAGCGCCCCGACCGCCTGCTCGGTGTGTGACAGACGATAGGACTCGACGAGGAGTTGCCGGGCCAGATCGGGCCGGGTGTTCTGGATGGAGGCGGCCTCGGCGACCAGCTGTCGTGACTCAGCGTCCAGTTGGCGTTTGGTTGCGACGTTGCGCTGCTGATTGGCCACCAGGCCGAGGGCCGTGGCCGTCGCCAGCAGCGCGCAGAGCACGGCGACCGTGGCCGCGACCAGCCGGTTCCTGCGGCGCTTGAGTCGGAGGTGGTGTCCGATCAGCTCGGCCTTCGACCGGCCCTGGACCGGGGCAACGAACTCCGCGACGTCTGCCACCAGCCGGGGGTCGTTGACTGGCACCGAGCCGTGCTCGTCGATCTGGGCGCGAAGCCACCGGAGGTCCACCCACCGAGGGCATCCAGGCGTGGCGGCCAGAGCCGTCTGCATCTGTTCACGCGGCAGGGCGTCCGTCCGGGACCAGTCGAAGTCCTCCGCCTCCCGGCTCCACTCCAGCGTGCCGTCGGTCCATGCGAGGAGCATCCGCTCGCCGCGCTTGTTCGCCACCCACCAGTCGACCTCGGCACGGACCCAGGGGGATTCCGCGGCCAGCGGAGAGGCCATCACGATGAGCCAGCTCGAACGGGCCAGGGCCTTCTCAATCTCCTCCTGCAGATTGCGGCTGGCGCTGAGATGTGTCGTGTCACGGAACACCCGCAACTGCACCGGCCGGTACCACGGGCGCCCGAAGTTCTCCATGCCCCGCTGGAAGACGGTCGCGACCTCGCGGTCCAGATTCTGGCTGTACGAGATGAAGACGTCGTAGTGGCCCTCTGTCTCCTCACGTCCTGCCCTCATGAGGTAATGCGGGGATCGCCCGTGATCAGCCCGTTGCCCTCACAGGTCCAGACGGTGGTGGCGTCACCGGTGGGGCAGCAGTGCGGGTCGATAGGGCGGTAGCACTTCTCGTGCACGATGATTCGGCCCGGCGCGAGCTCCGCCCCCGCGAGTGCCGTGGGGGACGTCCCCCCCTTCTGCCGCGGGGTGATCGAACCGATGACGACGAGGTTCTTCCCCGCGTGCCCGTACCCCACGTAACCGGCAGCGATCTGGGTGTTCTGGGTACGGCCGTTGTCGTCGCAGCCGACGTAGACGACGGCCTCGTCGCGGGTGTCGCCGTAGAGGACTTCCGTCCCGCTACGGATACGCACCGGTCCCCGTACTGGGGATGTGGCCCTGGCTTCGCCCTTGGTATCGAACCGCATGAGCCCCGGCACGCCACAGAACGCGCCCGAGGCTGGGGCGTTCGCCCAGTCCACATCGTGCAGATCCGCCGGCGCCGGTCCGACGACCTCGGGGCCGTCCGACGACGTGGTGGCAGTGGCGTCCGAGGGCAAGGCAGGGCGACCCAATTGTCTGCTCATCCGCTTCCCCGCCGCGTCCGTCCCAAGTGGCCATCGCCACATGTTTCACGTCCTGTTCCCTTATCCGGGTGAGGGAAACCTGGCGGCCACGGCGATCGGGCGGAGCCGGAGCGGGCGTCTTGTTGGCCAACTCGCCCCGCACCAGGCATCGTTGCCGTACGGCCTGACAGGAAGGGGACATAGATGCTCGCGCCCGTCGTCGAGATCTACGTCGTGTGGCATCCGGGAGACCGGTCGGGCCCGAAGATCGCGGAACGGGTGAGCGCGCACTTCCGCGGCGGAGTCGGCACCGGCCTGATCAGCAACCCCATGGAGACGTACATCCGGTCGGCGGGGTTCTGCGGGCCGGGTGACACCCCCCGGCCGATACCGTTCCCGGGAGGGCCGGGCTCCCGAAGACCCGAGCAGGGACACTTCACCGCGGTCGTCCCGGTGCTCGACGACGAGTGGATCGTCGCCGCGGAGGACACGTCGGGCCCGTGGTGCGCATACGCCCGGGCCATTGCGGACGCGTGGGCAGACTGCCCAGGTCAGGTGGGCGTGTTCCCTGTGTCCACGGTCAAGCCGGGGGGCAGACCCACGACGCTCGAAAGCCTCTTCCCTCAGCAGCGGATCGGCGTGCCACGCACGCCGGAGGGAGCTGCGCCCGAACCGTGGTTGCAGGCGCTCTGCCGCGAGCTCGCGCAGGGCATCGCACGGCTCGTCGCTGCGGATCAGGACGGCCGGCTCCAGGTGTTCGTCAGCCACACCCGACAGACACGAACCCCCGACGACCCAGTCGGCCCCGGCGCCCTCGCCGACCTCGTCATGTCCGTAATCGGACGCACACGTGTGCAGGGCTTCCTGGACGCCGTCTCCCTCCAGCCGGGTGAGGACTTCGCCCAGCGGCTCTACGAGAACGCAGGGCGCGGCGCCTTCCTGGCCGTCGTCACCGACCTGTACTCCACGCGGCACTGGTGTCTGGAGGAGCTGTGGACCGCGAAACGGGAGGGGGTTCCCATCGTCATGCTCGACGCCCTCACCCACGGCGAGGAGAGAGCCTCGTCGCTCGCCGGGAACGCGCGCCGGGTGCGCGTGCGCATGCTCGAAGATGGGTGGTCGGAGGCGGACGTCTTCCGTGGAGTGAACCTCCTGGTGGACGACTACCTGTCGTACGCTCTGTGGCGGCACCAGAGCACGTCCTTGCGCCGGTACGTAGATGAATCGACGACCCGGATGAGTTTTCACGCGCCGGAAGCGGAAACGCTCACGGCGGAACTGAAGAGACACGCGCAGACCGCCACATCCCGGTCTACGACCCACCGATTCAGCGTCCTGCACGCCGGCGCCCCTGTCCGTCCGACCGAGGCCGCGCAGCTGAAGGATGTCGCGTCATTGAGAGGGCTGGTCTTCGAGTCTATGACCCCTCAGCAGTTCGTCGCCCTGGATCGGGACCGTATGCGCGAGAACGGAGGGACGTACATGTCCGACGTACTGCCGACCGATGCCCTGAAGGGAATGCGGATCGGTATCTCGGTCGCGACTAGTGCAGACCTGGACAGGCTGGGCCTGGCCGAAACCCAGTTCCGCACGGTCCTCGGTGAACTCGCGCAGCTCGTCGTGACGGCGGGCGGCAAGCTGGCCTACGGAGGAAACCTGCGGCAAGACGGCTACACCCTCTTCTTGATCGAGCAAATGCGGACGTACGCGCCCTCGTCCCGCCCGTTGCTCAACTGCCTCGCCTGGACCGAGCACCGCAGGCTGCCACTGTCGGAAATCGATCGCCATCGAGAACAGTTCGGACGCTATGGCGAGATCGTCTGCCTGAGTATAGACGGCGAACCGGTCGACCCCGCCGCCGACCGGGGCGAGGCCCCTGTGCCCGAGACCGACCCCGAGATCAGGCACCGCGCGCTCACCGGCATGCGTGGCTACCTCATGCGCCATGTGGACGGGCATCTGCTCCTCGGTGGCAAGCGAGGAGGGTTCCTCGGGACCATGCCGGGGCTCGTGGAAGAAGCCCTGCTGGCCTTGGAAGCCGGGCTGCCCGTCTATCTCGCGGCTGGCTACGGCGGAGTCACTTCCGAGATCGCCAAGACGCTCGGCCTCACCGGTGCACCGGAGGTACCCCATCCCTCGGACGCCACCCCGCCCGATCCCCGCTTCCTCGAGGGCCTGGAGCGGCTTCGGGCACTCACTAACGCTCCCGCGTGGACGGGCCTGTACAACGGCCTGACCGACGAGGAGAACCAGCAGCTGGCGGGTTCCCACTACCCCCAGGAGATCGCCGCCCTGGCAAGCCGCGGGCTGGGGCGCCTGCGCCAGAGCACCTGACCCGGTAGGTTCCCCACCAGTACGGACGGGTGTCCGTCCAACGAGCCATCCGGGGAAAGGACACAAGAGGTGACGGTGCGTCGGGGGTGGACCATCGCTGCTGCGATACGCACGGTGGGGCGGGCGGTGCTGGCCGCGGCAGTCGGGGCAGTCATCGGCGTCGCCGCGTACTCCATCAGCCAGACGGGAGGCCAGTGGCTCTCCGTCGTGGTCGGCGGTGTGGTTGGCGTCGCCCTGGTACTCGGCACCGATGTCTACCGCAGGTCGGTCCAGTTGACCGAGGTGCGGCTCGTCCTCCCGGGCAGCGAGATGACGTTCAAGGCGAACACGGACATGCGGCAGGCGGCGCTGCGCATGTTCTTTCAGGCCGCGACACGTGTGGCAACCCGTCCATTGGACGATGGAAGCGGCAATCTGCGCGAAGCTCTCACGTCCCTCAAGCTGCTGTTCGACATGTACCGCGAGCCGCTGGAGTCCGGCAGCGCTACGCCTCCCCCCGCGAACGGCGACTCCGTCCACGAACTAGTCTTGGACATCCTCAACTTCGAACTCGCGCCCTTCCTGGCCACCTGGCATCCCCGGCTACGTGCCTTCGAGGAGGCCCACCCCGACGAAGACGAGTCGGCCTGGCCCGGCAATGCGGAATTCCGGCAGGCATTGCGCGAACTCCAGTGCAATCTGCGGCCGTACATCATCGGCCTGGGTGAGATCGCGGGCGTCCGCGACCCCGAACGTCATCTGCGTAGATCCGCCTGGCACGAGGCCCGCAACTCGGAAGGCGTCCCCGGCCAGGACACAGCACAACGCTCCGCCACCGCCTGACCGCGTCCCAATCACCCGTCCCTCGTTCTCATCCGTAGTTACCTGTGCTCGAAGCATCCGAGGGGATCTCCATGTGGCGGACAATAAGGTCGGGAAGAACCGGATTTCGGGCGTCGGAGGGGGATTGCGTGAGATGGCGTGTGGGGCTCAGGAGGTCCGAACGGCCCGAGGACCACGACGACCACGAGCATTACGACGCCTTTATCTCATACGCCAACAAGGCGGACCGCCGCCTCGCGCCGTCGCTACGCGGCAGGCTACGAAGTGTCGGCGCTGGGGTGATCAGGGTCGGCCGACGCCGTAAGCGGCCGCAGCTCCGCGTCTACCTCGACCAGCGGTCCCTGCCGGCTACCGGAGAGCTTCCCAATGAAGTGAAGCGGGCTCTGGACAGGTCTCGGTATTTGATCCTGCTTGCCTCTCCTCAGGCAGCCACCCAGCCATGGCCGAACCAGGAGATTGAGTGGTGGCGTGAGCACGACGCCAGCCGTCACATCCTGATCGCCCAGACCGGTGGGCGGTTGACATGGGATGTGGAAGCTGGGGACTTCCGCGTCGGTTCCAATGCCGTACCGCCCGCTCTGAAGGGGTTCTACAAGAAGGAACCGAAATGGGTCGACCTGCGACGCTTTAAGCGCTGGTGGCGCCTCCACCCCGCGCTCGCTCTCCGCTGGTGGTCCGGCCGCGTCGCCGTCTGCCAGCTGGCGGCGCCTCTGTATGACGAGAGGCCCGAGGTCCTACTCAGGGAAGAGCGATGGCGACGCCGTGGAAAGCTCACCGTCGCCTTTGGCCTGGTTCTGGCACTGACGTGGAGCCTGCTGGCCTGGGGGGAGGCGCGGAGTGACGCGAATGCACAGGAACGCCTGAAACTTGCCGAGGCATTGTCGAAGCGCTCGACCGAAGAGGCCGTAGAGGACCCCGTGCTGGCGGCCCGGCTCGCTGTCGCCGCCTACGCCATGGAGCCGACTCCAGAGTCCACGACCGCCATGATCCAGCGCATGGACCAGATGCGGCACGTCCAGTTGATCCGGGACCACCAAGTGGACGGGACGGTGTCCTTCATCGCCACAGCGGTCGGCCCGGACAACCTCTTCGCATTCAGCGGGCGTGGCGGCTCGACCATCGAGGTCTGGGACGCGGCCCCGTCGCGTCGAGCGTACCTGCTAACCGCACCGGTTTCCGAGGACGCCCCACCGGGGGCCGGCGGGGAAGGCTGGGGCGACATCGACCAGCTGGTCTTCAGCCCCGACGGGCGATGGCTGTTCGCCTCGCAGATAGGCCACGGAATGCGGAGCTGGAACCTCGCCGAGGGCGGCCGGGAAGGACCGCACACCGACAGGATCGGGTCCACCTTCGCCATCGCATCGGACACGTCCCTGATTGCGGCGCCTGGCGGCATCGATACAGGAGACGAAGGCCCCGTGTTGGCGGAGCCCGTCGGCGGCAACGGCCTGGAATTGTGGGATCCCGAGCGAGGGTCGGTCACCACGACGCCGCCTCTCGACCCTCGGCTGAGGATCGACGACGTCGCATTCTCCGCCGATGGCCGACGGGTGCTTGCCCTGGCGACGAACATCGACAGTGACCGCGCGACCCTCCGCGCGTGGGATCTTCGACGTCGGCAGTGGTTGCCGAAGGGCGAGGCGATCGCTCTCCCTGGCACGCCGACCGCGTTCTCCCCGGACGGGAGCCGTATCGCGGCCGTACGAGACTCCCGTGTGGAATTCGTCGACACCAGGAACGGGTCGAGTCACGGCAGAGCGTCTCTGCCTGCCGAATGCGACGTCTACGACCTGAAGGCCGCAGCCGACGGCCGTACTGCGGTTGTCGGCTGCGCCGACGGCCGGGTGTTCGCCCTGGATCTGAGGTCCGGTTCGCGCACTGAGCTGTTCCGACACGCGGAGAGCATCCGTGCGCTGGCCGTCGGCAGCGACGGCAGGCGGGTGCTGTCCACAGACGAACAGCAGCTTGCTCTGACGACTCCCGGCCACGACAACAGGTTTCGCCGACTCTCCTGGGGCGCATCTGCCTCCCAGGCGGAGTGGGACGACGCGGGCCGACTCGGCGTCCTTGAACAGGACCGCATCGCCGTCTACGACCCGAAGGGTCTGAAACCTGTCGACCGTTCTTCACCTGCCGATGGACAGGGCACTGACTGGCTGGACCTGGCCTTCTCTCCGGACGGGCACCGCCTGACGACCATCGGGGTGTCAGGAGATGCATACCGCCTCGTCCACTGGCGCCGCGAGCCCCTGACTCCGGTGTGGCAGACGACGGCCGAGGGGCTCGGGGCCCGGGAGCTGTACAGCGTCGCCGCGTTGTCTTCCGGCACGCTGGCGGTAGTCACGGACAAGGGAGTGCGGCTGGTCAGCCGGGACGGCCGACCGGGATCGTTCCTCAAGGGCGAAGGGACGCTCGCGGCAGATCCTTACGGCCGTCGCCTGGCAACCCTGACCGTCAGCGGCTACGAGGCCCCCAGGACCCCCGAGGCCTTGGTCGAGGTCCGGCAGCCTGGCAAGAAGGGGCAACTCTCCGCACCGGTCCGGCTGCGCCTTCCCGGCGCCTTCGTCGAAGGCATTGCGATGAGTCCTGACGGTTCGACACTGATTCTCTACGTGGTCCACTGGAAGTTCACGGCCGATGGCACAGAGAGGGACGGTGAGAAGTCCAGGGGAATGGAGTTGTGGGATCCCCGGACTGGGCGGCAAAAGTCGGTCATTCGAGGCAACTGGCCAGCCAGCTCCCAGGGCTGGGTGGCGGATGGCGCGGCTACCCGGTTGGTGTCGTTCGCCGCCGAGAGCGTCACCTTCCATTACGTCGACCGCGGCGGGCCCGCACCCACGTGGACATCTCCCTGGGAGAACGGGACCCCTCTGGCGGTTGCCGGCAGCCGATCCGGAGATCAAGCGGCCGTCGTCACATCCGAGGGAACGACCCTATGGGATCTGAATCCCGAGCACTGGCGCACCGCCCTGTGCCGGATCGTGGGCGGTGGCTTGACGGCGCGCGAGTGGCAGGAGTTCACCCCGCGGCGTAGCCAACTACCGCAGTCTTGTTAATAAATGCGCTATTGAGTCGGCGTCGCAGGTCACGGTCGCCTTCCGTGCCGGGTGTAGGCACGGAATCCCGAGAGCCGGTACGGCGGATGGAGGCAGGGGCATCCGCTCGGCGCCCACGAGCACCAATCGAACAGTCCGGGGTCTTCTATCCCGCCCGGGCCCGTCATAACTGGAGGATTAGGTCACCTGCGTGTCTTGGCGCGGGCCGGTGAACATCAGGGTGGTGATCGCCTAGCCCCAGCCTCGGGCGGATAGACGGGGCGGGCCAGCAGATCGGTGTCGGGCGCGAGGTCGCCCGTAGGAGAGGTCGTTATCACGGGGCGGCTCCTGGAGGAGGTAGGGAACGGGCCCGCGCGGCCGGGAGCGGACTGCCCGGCTGCACGCGGGCACGAGGGTGGCGGTGACACGGATCTGGCGCTGAATGCCATGCGGATCACCGGCCCCGAGCGGGGGCGGACCAGGTAGTGACGGCGGCCTGTCAGCGATCACACAATTCGGCTCTGGCGCTGATCTTGTGACGCTGCGTCGGCCTGACGGCCTTGGCGGTGCTGGCCGAAGTGGTCGGGTACCTCTAGCTGGACGACGGGCTGATCGCCCTGCAGGCCATGCATCAGCCGCTCGCCCAAGGTCAGCGTGCCCGGGCGAGGTCCAGCAGGTGGTGCATGACCGCCACCGGCAGTGCCGGATTGCCTGCGGCAGCCGCAGCATGTGCCGGCAGGGTGAGCCGCCGGAGCAGTTCGTTGGTAGGCAGTCTGGGGTCGCGGATCGCCCAGTGGCCCACCTCGGGGTCGTCGGCTAGCCGCAGCACCAGCTCTGGCCCGGCCTCCGGGTCGTCCAACGAGGCGTGCCGCAGCCGTGGGTTGGGGTCGTCGGCGAACCGGGCCAACCCGGGCCGGGAGAAGTTGCGGTGGTAGCGGTACCCCGACCAGTACCGGTCCTGCACGGTGGCGTACAGCTCCACCAGCAGGTCGTGCGGCGCGTCCTCGCACGACTCGGCCAATCTGCGCCGTACCCACTCGTCCTCGTCCGCGGCAAGTAGGGCCGCCACGTCCGGCGCCAGGTGCGGCTGAGCCGCGAGCACCCGCCGCAGCCCCACGTGCGCCGACCTCGCGATCCGGCGGGCCGCCTCCGGGTCCGTCGCATGCCGTGCGATCCAGGGTGGCGGAGACCAGAAGTCCTGCCACACCGTGCAAGGGATGGCCGTGCGCTGTTTCTCCGTCAGCTCCTCCCGCATCGACACCGCGAGCCGGACGTCGTTCTCGGGATCCTCCGCCAGTCGCAGGGCCAGGACGGTCGGTACCGCGGGATCAGCGGCGGCCTTCATCCGCACCGCCGGATCCGGGTGCGCCACCCGCTGCTCCGCCGTCAGCACGGACGGCGGCTCCCGCACCGCGACGGGCGGCTTCTCACTCCAGCTGACGATCCGCCGGATCTTCGGGTCCGGGTCCTGCGCAAGGATCTCCAGCACCTCGGCAGGGATACGGCGCTTGTACTCGAAAAGCATCACTGCGTATACGAACCGGACCCGGGGCTCCGGATCCCGCGCGAGCCGGGCCAGAACGTCGCCGTCGGCCGTCGCGTTCTCCGTCACGTCCAGCCGGTGCTGGACCTGCGGCGAAGCCACCAGCAGCTCCGTCGCTGCGGCATCCAAGGTCCTGTACCGGAGCCAGATGCCCGGTATCGGCAGCTCGTCGAACTCCAACAGCCGGGCCAGCGCCTCCACCGGCAGCGCCTGATTGCTCGCCAGCCCCTGGAGCCAGCCGTCCACCACATCGCCATCCGCAGCTGCCCGCGCCAGCGCCCCACCCAGTCCGTCCATCCCGCCATTCTCGCTGTCGAGCCGTGGGCTCGCCGCTGGCCAGCGCGACCAGGCCCGTCCAGCACTGGCGCACGCCCGGCTTGGAGGAGCCGGAAAGGGAAGCTGGGGCCCGGTCGCGGCTGCCGTCGCGATTTCTTGATCGGCACTTGCGGGGCTGTGTGTTCGTGTCGCTGCTTCGTGAAGGTTCAGAGAGCGTTGACAGTTCGGGCCGGTGGTCCGGCCGGACACCGGTCCTGGTGCAAGTAGATGTGGTCGGCCGGTCCGGTTGGTGCCCGCAGGCAATGGGGTGCGGGACCAGCGGCGATCGTTGCATGGGGGACTGCCAGCGCTGGTCCGGTTGGTCTCCGCGCGGGCCCTTGTCGGTGATCACGTAATTCGTCTCAGCGCTGATCTTGTGGCTGGTCATCAGGTTCTATGCAGGATCCGCTTGCGTAGAAGGTCGAAGTTGGCGCGGCCGTATCCGGTCCGCTTGATGAGCTTGACTCTCGTGTTCTGTCCCTCGACCTGGCCGGAGCTCCAGGGAGTGGACAGTCCGGCAATGACGGCGTCCTGGTCCCGGCGGAGCCCGTTGATCAGGGAGTGCAGCGCGGGCAGGGGGTCTTGCTCGAGGCGCTCCATCCAGTCGGGCAGCTGGTCGCCGCGCAGGTCGCGCATCATCTCGGCGAAGTCGCGGACGTGGTCGGTGACGGCGTCGAGTTCGGGGCAGCCGGCGCGGATCTCCTTGAGAGTGAGGGCGTCCTCGTCGGTGAGGTTGCCCGGGTTGGTCATGATCCACCGGACGACGCGGCGGGGCCGTGGCGCGGGCCTGGGCGCCGGTGCGGGAGCTGAGGGCGTGAAGGTTCGCAGGTAGCGGCGGACGGCCTGGATGCTGCCGGTGAAACCGAGGGCGGTGATGTCGCGGTGCAGTTGGGCGGTGTCGTGGCAGCCCTCGTTCCACCGCTGGTGGAGGTAGGGCCGGTACTCGTCCAGGATCGTCGACCGGTTGACCGCCTTGACCAGGAGCTCGTCGATGCTGGTCGCGCGGGCGAAGCGGCGGACGGTAGAACGGTCCAGCTGGAGCCGGTGGCAGATCGACTCCAGCGAGGCACCCTGGCCCAGCAGGTCCTGGACCAGGGTGAACCGTTCCCGGGTCCGGACCACCAGGCGGCGCTCGCGCCCGCAGACGTCCAGGGTCCCCACCGGTGCCGCCACTGGGCCTTCGTCATCAGTGGGCGCGTCGGTGGGTACGGGGGTCGGCATCTTCTCGAAAACGGCCCGCACGCAGGCGAAATGGGCACCGACCGTTTTCTCCACCGCCTCGCCGACGTTCTTCCACAGGTGCCACGCGTCGGCTACCTGCACCGCTTGCGGGGCGCCGGCGCGGGCACCTTCGGCGTAGGAGCCGGCCCGGTCCCGGCAGATCACCTCCACCTCGGGGTGGTCACGGAGCCAGGCGGCCAGCGGTGCTGCCTCGCGTCCCGGCAGCACGTCGACGGGGCGTCGCCGCTCCAGGTCGACCAGGACGGTCGCGTACGAGTCGCCCTTGCGTAGTGCGAAATCGTCGACGCCCAGCACCCGGACCTGCCCGACGGGCTCCTCGGGGAAGGCTCTGAGCAGGCGTAACAGGGTGTCCTTCGCCACCGGGACCCCCAGCGCGACCGCGAGCCGGCCGCCGGCCCGCCCGGCCAACGCCAGCGCGATCGAGGTCAGCGTCCCGCGCATCAGCGGAGTGTAGCGGGCATGCGGGCTGGTCAACCCTGTCACCTGCTCGGCGAACGTCACGGCCGCGCAGGCGGCATTGAGGCACCGAAACCGGCGTATCAGCAGCTCGATGACCACCCGGGTGCCGCTGATCGCCGCATCGGACAGCCGTCGCAGGTATCGCCCGTGCACACGTCCCGACGGGCTCCGGCAGTGCGGACACGGCGCATCGACCGCACGGACACGGGCATGCATCGTGATCCCGCCGGCCGATCGCTCGACCAACTCCACCAGGACACCGGACAGATGAGGCAGAAGCGCCTCGAAACTCGGCGTAGAACACGCGGGACAGGATGCCAGGCACCACCGTCAGCGTCCGCTCGATCACAAGATCAGCGCCAGAGCCGAATAACGTGATCGTCCACACGGCCGACACCCGCGGTTGTGGCTGCGGAGCGTGGCTGAACGGGGCGCTCGGCGCGGCAGTGCTCCGACGCAAGGCCACTGCGGTACGGATGCCGTCCGACCCCAGCGGGATGCTGTTGTGGGTGCGGGTGGCCGCCGCGACCGGGGCAGCTGCGGGACGCGGTGCGGCGATGGGGTTGCTCCGGTGCTCGACGGCTGCGTAGACGGGGCCCAGCGCCGCCCGCCCTGTGTCGGTCAGGACGTACGGAGCGCCGTGGCGCGGTCCGGTGCGAGTGACCAGGCCGTCGAAGCTGAAGCCGGTTCAGCTGCTGTCGGGTGAAGCCGTTGTCCAGCCCGCCCTGTTCGGCGATGTGGACGAACCGCATGGGCTCGCCCGCGTCGAGGACCTGGATCCGAGGTTGCGGCTTGTACAGGGGTGGACATGGCGTAACTCCGTTATGACGAGGGTGGAATCGGGCTTCGGGGCGCGCGGATCAGTGAGGGTTGCGCTCGGCGGGCAGACGCTGGAGCGCCGTGCCGAGGCGGCGGTTGCTGACGTGGATGCTGCGGACGCGCAGGCCCTGACGCAGGGCTTCGCGGCTGTGACGGGGCAGATGAGCGGCGACCTGGCGGGCGACGGCCATGAGGTCCTCCTCATCGCGCGGATCCGGTTCGCCGGACCGCAGGCCGGCGGGCGGCAGGCTGGTCCAGCAGGTCCTAGACCGCCTCGGCTTCCGACTGCTCCTGGCGTTCGAGGTCCACGACTTCCGCCGCCTACCGCAGCACGAGGTGGTCGACGGCGTGCTCGCCGGAGCGGCAGCGCCGGCCAGGCCGCGTCAAGGTTGCGGCGGGCAGCACGGGCACGGGCGTTCGTCTCGGCAAGGTTGCCGAGCCGCCTCAGCACGATCGGCAGAACGGGATCGCCCGAACCGCCGTGCGCGCCGTCGCGCTGGAGGTCCTCCAGCGGGCGGCCGTACCGGTGCTCGACCAGGCGGCGGGTGTCGATCACGGTGGACATGAGGGTCTTCCTTCCGGGGACTTCAGCGAGAGCGAGAGGACTTGGCGGTCGTGCCGGAGGGGGAAGCCGGCGTGGGATCGGTTACCGCACTGCCCGGAGCCGAGGCGAGATGGCTGCGGCTGAGGGCAGCGGAGACACGCGGCGTTGTCATCCGGGAGACCTGGAGCGCCTCCTCGCCTCGTGGCGTGAGCGACAGGAGCTGCCCCGGGCGATACAGCGACGTGCTGGTGTCCTTCTCCAACAGTCCGTCCGCGAACAGCCGCTCGGTGGTCTGGCCAGCACCTTCGGCCGGTTGCCGTCCCCGTCGGAGAGCCAGGTGTGGCCGTAGACCGCGCTCTGGTGGAAGCGCAGGCCGCCCGCCTCAACCGCCTCAAGGGCCGCGAGCTGGCGACCATTCGCGATGGCCCAGTCGTCGTCCCACCCTGGCGCCTGCTCTGGGGGTCAGTCCCCAGGCCGTGAAGCGGTGCCTTCGAGGCCGGCTCGGCGTCGGAGTCGGGCAGAAGGCGGTGATATGTGTACACGGCCCGGGTCAGTCGCTCGTAAGCCGCATTCTGGCGGGCAGAGAGCAACTCGATCTGCGGACCCGTGGTGCGCGCCGGGCCGCTTCGCCATGTCATGGGGGTTCAATCGGCTGCCTTCATCCGGACAAGCAGGGAGCGCACCAACGTGGGCAGGCTGGTCGGGACCCTCGCCGATCCAGACGTGATCGGTTGCCTCGCCGAGGACGTACGCGGCGTCTTCGAGCAGGCCGCTGGAGATCTCCAAGCAGGCATCGGTGATTCGGGAGGCGGCGAGCAGGGACCGCGAGGGCACTTCGACGTAGTCGCCGGTGCTGAGGCTGGCAGTCTCAGCGGCTGCGCGGATGGCGGCCAGCTCCAGCGTGCTGAACGCGAAGTCGAACTCGTCGTTGTGGTCCGTTGGCGAGGGCGCGGCGAAGGCCGGGTCCTGCGGCTCGGCGGGGATGCCGACGCGCGTGCAGATCTGGCCCACGGAGGCGGTCAGCTCCTGCGAGAGACTCGGTGAGCCAGCCGAGCGCGGAGGCGTAGGACGCCAGGGTGAACAGACCGGCGGGGGTGGAGGGAAGCGGCTCCTCGACGACGAACTCTGCAAGCCGGTTGTTCAGTTCGCAGACCACCCGGGGGCCGGCGGACAGCGCGCCGAGGACGGGATGCGGGTAGGAGCGGCTGGCGGAGGTGGGGTACTTGGTCGTCAGGACCTCCGAGACGCTCCGCGCGGCGTCGGTGAGCAGCCCGGCCAGTTCGGTGCAGGCCAGGGGCGTACGGACGGCGGTCATCGCATGGAGGCCTTTCGGGAGGCGGCGGGCGCGGTGGGGCTGGCTGCCGCCGGTGCGGTGGCCGGGACGGACGGGGTCTGGTCCAACGTGCGGGGGGGATCGGGACCGGGCCGCCTGTACGCGGGCCTCGGCCGTCGCGTCGGTGTCGGCGGGCCGGTTGGTGCGGAGCTGGGCCTTGCGGTAGACCGCGTAGTCCTCCCGGGCACCGGCCGCGACGAGGTAGATCTCGCGTTTGTGGGCCGCGGCGGGCAGGGCCGGGCGGAACTGGATGACCATCCGGTAGGAGACGGCCGGGTCGACGTAGACCTTGTGGTAGCCCGCGAGGCGGCCAGTCAGCGGCAGGCAGTCGCCGCTGCCGTGGACGAGGTTCTGCAGTTCCAGCAGCGCCAGGTCGCGGATTTTGTCAGGGAGTTGACGCAGGTCCGCGATGGCGTCCGGGTGGGCGGCGAAGGCGAAGCGGGCGCGGCTCACATCGGCCTTCGAGGGTTCGGGCGCTGAACCGTTCCTGCCGACGGCGTGTTGCCCGTGTCGAGGCCGGCTTTCGGGGCCGCGGAGGCACCCGATGACCGGATGAGCGCGGCGCGGGTCAGCCGGGCTGCGGCCTCACCGCGGTAGTCCGGGGGCTGCGGCAGCGGACTGCCGCGCTCTTCGAGCCAGTGGCGGGCGGCGGCCTCGTCGGCGAAGGCGCCCTCGCGCATCGTGTACGTGTGGGCGTCGTCGTCCCCCTGTTCGAGGAAGACACGAATCGGTGCCTGAGCGGCGCTGGAGTCACGGGTCAACGTCCAGGCCTCGTACGGGGCGAAGTCCGAGGTCCAGCTGTCGAGGACCTTGTAGCGAGATCCTGACTCCCGGATCTGCTGCTCGATCCAGAGGGTGAGATCGTCGGCGGACTTCATGGGGTCTCCGCTGGCCTGGGCGATTCGCTCGGGCGGGCAGCCACGCTCGATCAACCAGTTCTGGGCGAAAGCCAGACCCGCGTGGTTCGCGGTCTCGAAGGTGAACGTGCGCACGCGCAGGTCCCGCGTGATCTTGATGGCAACGAGCTGTGGTTCACCGGGGACACCCCAGGTCATCGACCCGTCGTGGGCGACGAAGTAGCTGTGCGACCCCTCCGGGGTGGTGTGGTGCTGGGCCAGTACGGTCAGGTCTCCGGCCCAGAAACTGCTCTCGGCGAGATCGGAGGCGGCATCGGCAGGACCAAATTCGTCGAGGCGGAAGTCAGGTTCGGCGGTCACCGGGTGGCTCCCGTCGGCTCAGGCGCCGGGGTGGCCAGCACACGATGGTTGGGCCGGGTCGGGCTCGTCGTGCAGGCGGCGAAGGGGCCGTCAGGGCCGCGGAGATGAACCAGGGCCGGGTCGAGGTGGTCGCGGTGCCACGTCGAGGGACCGGAGAGGCCGGCCTCGGCGTCGGTGAGCTGCTGCCACGCGAGCCAGAGCGCGTGCAGACGGGCAACGGCCTCGGGGTGCTCGTGCCACTGGTCGCACCACGGTCGGGTGGTGCTGATCTCCCGTCCGTAGACGGGCAGGAACAGGTAGTTCACCCAGTCGCGGAGCGCGGCCAACTCGACGGCGTACGCCTCGCCGCCCAGAGCGAGGATGAACACCGAGGCCGGGACGTCGGCCTTGTCGGCGCCGGCAGCGCCTGCCGTGGAGGTGTCCGCGGGGGGCTGAGGGGTAGAGACGGGCTCGGAGCCGAGACGATCCAGGATGACGCCGTGCTGGCGCACCTCCGCGATGGTCTTGGCGAGGGTGCTGGCGAGATCGTCGAGGTCGCCGTCGGGAACGCGGAGCGGCTCGGGCTCGGGGGTGGCCTTGCTGGGGTCGGGCATGACGGATCCAAGGGAGTGAGCGAGCAGGGCGGGGGCGAAGTGCGGCGCGCTCTTTTGGAGGCCACGGCGGGGCTCCCTTCGCGGGTCGGCATGGGCAGGAGGATGCGGAGATTCCACGATTTTCCGCGGCCGGGGATACCCGGGTAGTGAGGTGCTACGGCACAGCGCAGCTGGGACACCCGGACAAGGCGGTGCCAGCACCTGCACCGCCACGTCGGCCCAAGATGCGCGCGGCGTCGGCGTTGGTCTAGGCATGCCAGGCCAGAACGCCGCCGAACGCTTGGACCCCGAGGTCCAGACCTCCGTACCCCGAACAGAGCAAGCCGATCAACGGCATTCACGCGGTGGCTTCCACGTCACCGGCCGCGTGCGATTCGGTCCGAGGGCGCCGCCACCGCCCTGGTGGCGCCAGGCGCCGGAGAGTGCGTGGTGGTCGCGGACCGGCTGCGGGCGGCATGGAGCCGAACAGGCGGGGGAGAGAGCGTTGCTGATGCGGAGTACAGGGAGTTGGCCACGTTGTGCAGGGCTGCGTCGGCGGTGGTGAGTGCCTCCTCGATCACCCGTACCGCGGCTTCTCGGGCATCCCTGGCGTCGGGCTGGTCGCGCAGATGCTTGGTCTGGTTCAGGAAGGCGAGCTGGTGGGCCACTGCTCCCAGGGCGGAAGCCGCCTCGCCTGCGGGCTCGAGGGCGGCGGCGAAGCTGGTGATCACCCGGGCTGTGTGGGGCGCCTTGTCCTGGTTGGCGGCACGGATGAGGACCTCATCGCCCAGATCGGTGACCAGCTGTCCGAATTCGGAGATTTGGCGTGCGACGGCGACGACATTGGGTGAGCGGTGGGGGTCTGCCGACACTGGCAGTTTGCCGCGCTGGGCGTCGAACTCGGAGGCCGTGGCACGCAGGGCCAGGGCGTCAGAGCGCGAGGTGTTGTTCACGGGGGCTCCAAATTGGGGGGAAATAGTCGGATGGGTTGGGTTGGTGGGTGTGGACGGTTCAGCGGTGGGTGCGCGAGGGCGGTCGTACAGCTGAGGGCGTGAAGGCAGGGCCTGGGCATTCCGGGGGCCGCGCGGCCGGTGGTGTGCTGCGGGCCAGGGCGGCGTGGACCCGTGCCGTCGGGGGTCCCTCGGTCGGAGGCACGACGGGTGGTGGCGGAGCGGGGTGGCCGTTCACGGCCTGCCAGCGGACGCGCATCTCGTCGAGCGGCCCGAGCGCGTGCAGGGCGTGGCTGATGAGCCTCCCGGGGGCCAGGGCCTCGTCCTCAGCCAGGGCTCGTATGGCACGGGCCGAGGCCGCCGCAGTACGGGCGACGGAGGAGCGCATGATCTGCTCGCCGAGCCACTCGGCGCTGCCGGCGCCGACGCCGTCGCAGATGGCGGTGAGCTGTTCGGCGGTCAGTGTGCCGCCGGCTAGCAGACCGCGCCGCTGGGCCTCCCACAGAACCGTGATCCGGTCGATGGGCTCGCCGCGGTGGTGCAGCGCACCAAGGCAGCGGTAGAGCTGGCGGTGGGCGGGGACGGCGAAGTCGCCCGGTCGCAGCCAGCCGACGACATCGGCCATCGCCTTCGGCCGTTCGACCAGGACCGCCAGCAGGAACTGCTCGTCCTCGGCGGCCCGGCCGGCTCGTACCGGCGGCGCGACGGGAGCTGAGGGGGGCGGTGCGGGCGGGGCGACCGGGCGTGGTTCGGACCCCCAGCGGCGCGCGAGGTCCCTGAGCATCCCGGTCAGGACGTCCGCATGGTGCAGCGCTCCTTCTACCTCGCCTTGGAGGGCGTCAGCGCGGGCCGCCTGGTGGAGGCGGATCGCGTGCTCGGTCACGGTGCGGTGGATCGCCCCCTCCAGCACCATCCGGCCGTACACAGGGGCGTGCGCGGGGCGCGGGCAGGCCGCAATCAGGATGTGGGGGTATGAGGCGGTCAGCCCTCGGACGTGGTGGCTGGCCTCGTCGACCGCGCCGGTCACCCAGGACAGGGGCACAGGTTCCTTGGCCGACACGGAGGGGTGGCCCTCGGTTTGGAGCTTGCGCAAGGCGGCGAACAGCGCCTGGTGGACCGGCTGGTAGAAGTGGTCCGGCGCGAGCCAATCCAGGTGCGTGAGCTGATCGGGGTCGAGCAGTACCGAGCCGAGCACTGCCTGCTCGGCACTCAGCAGCGGGTTCATCACTGCCGCCCGGGGCCGGGGGTCGGCGGATCGTCCTGCTGGGAGCGGAGATCGGCGACAGCCTGGTCGGCGGCGGCTATCGCGTTGGCGAAGCGGTCCAGCTTGCCGGTGAACGTCGGATCGGCGGTGAGGACCGACCCTGAACCGGTGACTAGCCACCATTGGCCGCCACATCGGACGGCCGGTGACCAGGCGAGGCGTTCGGACCGCGCCAGAGCGGAGGACGGACTTGGAGAGGACACGAGGGGACTCCTGAGCAGGTAGATGGGGAGGGTCAGGCCGTGAGGTTGATAGGCCTGGTCTGGGGCGCCGGAGCGGCAGGACCAGGGGGAGCTGCACTCCGGGTCGCATGTTCCAGTTCGGCGTCCGCGAGCGCGTCGACGATGTCGCCCTGACATCCCGACCACTCGTGGGCGGTGACCTGGTCGATCGGTGTCTGGTCCAGAGGCCCGCGACTGCGGTGCAGATACGCCTGGCCGAGCAGCGGGGTGCCCTCCGGGGTCGTTCGGGCTTCGCCCGAACGGATCGCGGCATCGAACTCCACGGCATCGCGCCACTCGTGGGCGAGCTGTCGCGCAGTGATCGCCACTGGGCGTTGCCGTGGTCTGGCACCGCCGGGTAGATGGGCCTCGGCGGGCATGAGCAGCGGATGCGGCGACTGGATCCCGGTACCGAGCGAGACACCTGAAGAGTTGGGGCGCTCATGCCGACAGTCCGAAACCGTCGCGACCCAGGGACTTGGCAATGGCTCGCTTGGTGATGGCCTTCGTCGCGTGGGCCGACGCCGGACCGACCACCTTGGCGGCGGGCTCCTTGTACCAGGGCCGTAGGTCGAACATTGCCACCCGGATGCCGGTGGCGAGTAGCAGCGCCTTGCCCTTGGGGAGCGCGCGGATCGCGTCGGGGGGCAGGATCCGTTCGGTGCGCAGGCTCACGGAGGTTGACTTGCCGCTGTCGCTGGTCGACACCGATGTGGTCTGCACGTCGTGGTCGCCGACTTGCCTGCTCAGACGGTCGGCGAAGTCGGCGTCGTCGATGCCGCTTCCTATGATCTTGATCGTGGCGGCGGACCAGAGCGCGTCCATGCCTGCTTCGCCCCAGCACCGCTGGCCCTGTCGGTAGGACTGCAGGATCGTGATCGGGATCACACCCCGTGAGCCCAGGTGGCTGTACAGGTCGGGGAGATCGGAGATCTTGCAGACGTTGGCGGCCTCGTCGAGGACGCACAGGGCGGGCGGGTCGAGCCGCCCGCCGGAGCGCTCGGCGACGACCACGGCCGCGCGCATCACCGCGTCGGCCGCCGCCGCGATGATCGCCGATGCCGAGCCGCCGCCATCCTTGCTGAGCAGGTACAACGTGTCGCGGGAGGTGGCGAACGCGAACGGTTTGAACTCGGGAAGGTGCTTGCTGGGGGTGACCCAGGCGGCGACGTCCGGGTCGAGCAGGCAGCTCGCGTACTGCCGCGCGGTCTCATAGATGCCGTCCCGCGTTTCCGTGGCCCCGCTGACGGTGCCCTGGAGCTGGGCGGCGACCGCCTCGTGGCCGGCATCGGTGAGCAGGTCCACCGGCGTGCGGTCGGCGGGGGAGGCGAGCCAGGCCAGGGCCTCGGTGATCGGGCGGCGGTGGCTGGCGGCGGCCAGGAACAGTGCGCCCAGCGTGTTGCTCGCGGCGGTGGACCAGAAATCGGAGCCGCTGGATTCGTCCACGCTGGCGGCGACGAAGTGCCCAGCCAGGCGTTTCGCCCCGGCCAGGTCGCGGGCGTCGGCCAGGATGTCCCACCACATCTCGCGCGGGTGGTGGGCGATCTGCTGCGGGTCGAGCGTCCAGATCGTGCCGCCCTTGGCGCGGGCGTCCACCGTTGCGGTGAAGGCGTCGTTCGCCGCCTTGTTCGAGGTCAGCAGTACCGGGCCGGGAGCGGCGAGGATCGCGGGGATCGCCAGTCCGGACGTTTTGCCAGAGCGAGGGGCCATGATCGCGACGATCACGTCCTCCCAGGAGGCGCGGACCTCGGCCCGGCTCGGGGAGAGCGTGCCGAGCAGAATCCCGCGGTCGGCGGGAGCGACCTCCTTCGGTTTGAGATCGAACAGGCTCGGCCGCAGGCTCTTTGCTTTGGCGGTGATCTCCCTGTCCAGCAGCGGAGCGAGATCCTGCTTGCGGGCGAGGCCGTTCTTCGCATCCCCGCACAGCCGCAGCCTCACAACCAGGCCGGTGACGGTGAGGCAGACGGAGAGCAGCCCAGGAACAAGCCGCGCGCCGACCTGCAGCGCGGTCGGGCTTAGCTGCGGCCACAGCGCCTCAGGGCGCAGCAGCGCGTCGGTGGCTTTGAACGGCGCCCAGGGGCCGGCGCCGACCAGAGTGTTGGTGAGGTTGCCGGTCAGCCAGGCGAGGGAGCCGAGGGCGATGGCGGCGCCGAGGACTCCGAACAGGAGGTAGGGGAAAGCATCGGAGCCGGTGGTGGTCGAGGGCGCGCTGGTACGAGGGGCGGGCATGGCGGATCCAAGGAGGAGAGCGGGCAGGGGCGAGGTGGGGCGCGCGGCGCTCTTCTGCTGGCCATCGGGGCAGCTTCTGTTCCGGGAAGGGGTCGGCGGTCGAGGCCAGACCGAAGTCATCGAGTGCGCGGTATCGGGGTGGCGGGGCGCTGGCCGCTGGTGGGACGTCGTGGTCGGCGGAGGGCGAGGTCCGATGGCTGACGGCGTGTGGGGAGGAGCCGCGGGCGGCCCGCTGCCGCTCTGCTTCCGGGCTATGGGCGGCGGACGGCTTTGTGTCTGTGATCGCGTCGCTGCCGCGGACGTTGCTGAGCAGTGCCCCGGTCCGCGGGGAAGGCACCTGGTCGCGGTACCTGGGGTCGCTGGGTTCCACAGGGCACGCGGCGATGATGTCCTCGGTGGCCCCCAGCTCCTTGTGGACGTCATGCAGCAGGCGGGTAGCGGTGGCCAGCCGTGTCCACGTCTCGAAGGTCGGGTTGTTGTGCGGGTTCTCGAAGGTCAGGCGGGCTCGGGTCCAGGCGGCTGCTGCGGCGACGAGTTCGGTCAGCTGGGGGAGGGCTCCGCTGACCTCCTCAATGATTCCGGCGATCTCATGGGGTGTTGCGGTCTCGGTGAGCCGGTTGATCATCCCCGGGACGGAGTACGGATCGACGGACGGCACGCCGAGCTGATCAAGACGGGCGTCGATGGCGACGAGCAGACTGGGGAGACAGCCGCCGTGCCGGGCGTGGAGGCCGTCGGGTTCCGAGTCGTAGATCACTTCGTGGATCGCGGAGTCGTCGGGATGCCCGCGGGTCACCAACCAGCTCTCGGGATGCCCGGGTGGGTGGTCGGTCGGCGGTTCCTGGGGTGGTGCGATGATCAACGAGCTGCCGTCGGGGAGCTCGGCGCGGACGATGTAGTCGCTGAGTCCGTACTCGACGGTGCACTCCAGTCCGCGCTGCCGAAGGAGCGCGGCGAGGTAGCCGTACCCGTGCTCCTGTTCCGAGGTGCCAGCAGTTGCTTGCCGGGGGAGAGGATCGCTGGTGCGTGCGGTGATGCGTGTGCCCTCTGACTGGAGAGGGACCGGGGGCTGGTCGGGGTGCATGAGCTGTCACAACTCCCTTTTGCGATCACTAGTTGATCTTGTTCGTCATGCGGGCGTCGGTGTCGAACAGCTCGCGCTCGGCAGGGTGCAGGATGTGCTGGGTGATGAAGCTCCGACCTGCGACCTTCCACAAGCCTCGGCCCTTTGTGAGAGCGGCGACAGCCTGGGTCTCGACGCCCGTCAGGCCGAGGAGCGAAGCGGCAGCGGCGAGTTGGTCGGGCTCCTGGCGGTAGATGATGCGGGTGGAGCAGTCGGCGAGGAGGCCCTCGGCCAGCACCCGGCCGCGCGAGCCGGCGTCGCCCGCACTCAGCAGATCGCTGAGGCGGTGGATGACCATCAGGTTGGCGATGCCGAGACCTCGGCTGAGCTTCCACTGGCTCTGCATGCGTTCCAGCAGGCCGACATGCCTCATCACGCGCCATGCCTCGTCGTAGATCACCCAGCGTCGGCCGCCGGCCGGATCGGCGAGCGCCGACTCCATCCAGGCGCTCGCGCAGGTCATCGCGAGGACCAGCGCGGTGTCGTCACCCGAGCCGCCCAGGCGGGAGAGGTCGATGGACAGCATCGGGGTGGTCGGGTCGAAGGCCGCGGTCGACGGCGCGTCGAACATGCCGCTCAAGTCGCCGTGGATCAGACGGCGCAGGGCATGCGCGAGGTCCTGCGCTGCGGCCCCCATCCGCCCGACCTGGTCGCCGAGAGCCCGGTCAAGGCGCTCGGGTGAGCCGAGGGTGTGCGCGATCTCGCCGAGCAAGGGCACGGTGCCGCCTGCCTCGGCTTCCTTGACGACCAGGTCGAGTGCGAGGTCCAAAGCGGTGTGTTCCATAGGCTGGAGATCGCGCTTCAGCACGGTGCGGGCGAGGCCGGCCAGGAGCAGGAGGCGGCGCTTTCGGACCTCGGTCGACCAGTCGTCCTTGCTCACCGAGGAGGGCCGGGCCGGGGCGTCCAGGGGGTTCACCCTGCCCGGGAGTCCTGGCCCCAGCGCGATGGTGTAGCCGCCGAGAGCGTGAGCGACGGCCGTCCACTCTCCCTTGGGGTCGCAGGGCACGTAGACGCGGTAGCCGTGGGCGATCGCCCGGGTGGCGATGGACTTGGCCAGTGCGGACTTGCCCATGCCGATGATCCCGGCCAGGACCGCGTTGGGGTTGGTGAAGCCCTCGATCCGGCCGCTGCTGTACAGCGTGAACGGGTCGTAGCAGAAGGCGGCCTCCGCGTGGACGTCGCGGCCGATGAAGATGCCCTCCGCGCCCAGGCCGCCCTCGGCGAGGAAGGGATAGGCCCCGGCGACGATGGCGGTGGTCATCCGGTGGTCGGGCAGGCTGAGCTTGCCGCCGCGTGCTGAGGATGAGCCGGGGCGCCCGGACGGTGGGTAGGTCGGCCGCAGCTCCGGGTCGAATGCCTCCTCGTTGCGGCGCTTGGGCGTGGCTCCGGCAAGACGGGCCCGGCGGTGGGCCTCGGCGAAACCGGCGCGGGCGGCGTGCTGCTCGGCACGTGACGTCTTACGGGGGACGAACAGGTGGGAGGCGCTGGCGCGGGTGCGGGGCATGAATGAATCTCCAGGGGCGGAGGCTGGGTCAGTAGCGGACGAGGCCGGTGAACGGCGTGTGCAGGTCGGCCGGGGTCGTGCGGCGTCGGACCAGATAGGCGGTGCGCTGGTGGCGCTGACAGATAGTCAGCTTTGGTGCGCCTTCCGGCAGGCCGGCCTGGCACGTTTCGCGGTCGGGGACCTCGCCGGAGCCGGGCCGGGGGGCCGCGTGGTAGGCGGCATGGACATGGTCGGCGGCTTGCCAGACTCGTGTGCGGGCGGCGCGGAGCTGGTCGCCCTCGATCGGCACGAGTTGGCCGGTGCGGGCGGCGTGGGCGTCGAGCAGGCCGTGCAGCGAGACGAGGTGGGCGTGCAGGGTGTCCAGCTCGGCCCGGGTGGTGACGAGAGGCCCGCCCGGCACGTTGAGCGCGCGGTGGAAGTCGAGCGCTGCGGTGGCGAAAGGCACGAAGTCCTGCGTGGTCGGGCTGGCGGTACGGGACATGGGGGTGCTCTTTCGGAAGGGAGGAGGGCCGGCATCAGGCGGCGAGGGCGAGTGGCATGGCGGCGGCGGTGAACGCTTCGGCCTGCTGCCAGGTCAGCGGCCGAAGGTCGATCTGCGCGCCGACCGCCGAGGTTTCCACGACCGCGCAGGCGGAACGAAGCTCCTCCTCGGAGTCGGCCGACACGGTCAGCAGGCCGGTCAGGGCGACATCCGCGTGGCCCGCGATGAGCTGGCGCTCCCGGGACTTGATGCCCTGGTACTCGATGGAGTCCGCTTCGGAGTCGACCCGGCCGCGCCGCGCCCGCTCGGCTGCGTCCGCGATCACGCTGGCCTTCTTGCGCTGGACATCACGCAGGGCGGCGTCCAGTCCCTGCGGCTCGTACGACAGCGACAGTGTCCGCCGCACCCCGGCGGTGAACAACACCTGGTGCAGGAAGCCTGCCGATGTCTCGGTGCGGGGCCAGTTCTCCACCCAATACGTTCGGTGGACGGCGGAGTCGGTCGCGATGTGGTCCGCCTTCTCGACGACCACGACCGGGCCGGCGGCGGCCGGGTCGGCCTCGGGGCGCCCGGCGGGGGACCAACGGTCGAGGGAGGCGGAGGCCTTGGGGTCGTATGCCGTTCGGACGACGGCCGCTATCTCGCGGGCGGTGAGCCATCCGGTGGGGTTGAGCCCGGCGGTGCGCGCGGCCTGGTCGAAGGTCGAGGTCAACTGCCCCAGGACGCTGAAGGACCCGGTCAGGCCGCCTCCGGCCTGGTTGATCAGGCGCCTGGCGGCTTTGGCGTCCAGCGAGATCGCGACGTACGCCTCGTGCGGAGCCGCAGCCGGGCCCGCGCTGCGGATCAGCTCGCTGTAGACCTGGCCGGCCACCGGGGCGTCGGGCTGGCCGTGCTCTTCCCAGTGCCGGCGAAGGGCGTCGCCGGAGTCCGGCACGGTGCGCTCGATCACCTGTATCCGGGCGACCTGACCGGTGCGGGCCAGTGCGGCCAGCGCGCGACCCCAGCCGCTGACGTTGGCGTTCTGGGTGCCCGGGTCGAGCAGCGCGTAGGCGCGGGAGGACACCTTGACCGCGGCGGTCAGCGTGCCGGTGTGGGGGTTGTGGACCGCGCCGTAGCGGCGGTCGGGTGCGGTGACCACGCGCAGGCTGGCGGCGGTCCCGGGCAGGTGGAGGAGTCCTTCGCGGACCGGGCGACGGGACGGCCGGGCGAGCCAGATCAACTGGCCCCGCATCCGGCGGAGCGCGTAGCGGGTGAGGATCGGAGCCCAGTCGGCCAGGGCCCGGCCTCGGTGGCGGACGAAGACGAGCGCCGCGATGGCGGCCCACAGCGGGATGAGTTCGACAGCGCCGACCACGCCACGGGCCAGGATCGCGGCGAGCAGGAGCAGGCCGGCCAGGCCCACCGCGATCAGTTGCGGGGCAGTGAGGCCGAGCAGGATGCCGCGCCTGCTGCGGTGCGGGAACTTCACGGTGGCCGTGGTGGCTTCGGCCTGGAGGTTGTCAGACATGGCGGTTCCAGACAGTGGGAGCGGGCGGGAAAAATAGGAGGCGTGGCGCTCTTGTGGAGGCCGACGCAGGACTCCGTCCCGTGGAGCCGGGGAAGGGGGGCGGGCTGGAAGGAAACAGCCCGCCCCCCGGGTGGTGGTGGGTCAGGAACCGGACGGCGGCTGGTCGGGGTAGACCCAGGCTGTCGGGGCCGGGGAGCCGGTCGCCGACGGCCCTGTAGAGGGCGGCGGTGCGACAGGACCAGCGGGTGGCACGGCACCCACGCGGGTCAGGCTGCCGCCCGGAACCGACACAGCAGCGGGCTCGGCAGTGGAGGGACCGTTGCCGTCGGATCCTGCTGCTTCGGCGACGGCAGGCCGGGTGATCAGCGCGGGGATGCCGGGGTGCTGGATCAAGGCGCGGCCCTGGTCGCCAGCGGCGTTCGGGGCCTCACCGTAGCGGAAGCCGGTTCGCGGCTTCGGAGGGCCGGCGTCGATGCCGTCCTTGCTCAGGGTGCCGCCGGTGGGGTCGATGCCGGAGGCGACGCCGTCGCTGCCCGCGCCGGGAACCTGGGTCGGCCCCTGCGGAGCCGGCGCTCCGGTACCGGCTTGTATCGCGAGGCTGCCTGCGGTTTTCGCGGCCCCAGCGGCGACTGCCAGGCCGGCGATGCCGCTGCGGTGCAGGTCGCCGTGGGCGCCGCCGTCGCTGGCCCAGTGGACGAACTTGTAGGTGACGAAGGGGCACAGCAGAACCAGGGCGACGATGACGAGGCCGGCCATCGCGTCCGCGAGGGCGGACAGGCCGTCCTTGGCGTCGGACTGGCCCACCGCCGAGACTCCCGTGAGGAGGACAACGGTCATCAGGAGCTTGGAGGCGATCAGGGTGGCGGTGGCCTCGGACCAACCACGCCGCCACCTGCTGGCGGCCTCCCAGCCGCCTCCGGCCCCGGCGAAGATCGCGAGCGTCACCATGACCAGGACGCCGACCTTGCGGGCGACCATCACGCCCCAGTACAGGAACGCGCCGATCGCGCAGCCGAGGGCGACCAGGGCTGGAACGGCCCAGCCGAGCCCGTACATCGCCCCCAGTTGGTTGACCTTGATGATGCGGCGGATCGCGTCGTCCACGGAGCTGTTGGCCGCTTGGAACAGGCCGTCGGACAGGGCGTCGACCACCGTGACGGCCACGGAGGTGAACGCGACAGCGCAGAACGAGAAGAGGACGCCGGTCATGGTGCCGATCGCGGCTCGGGCGAGCGCTCGTTCGTCGCGACGCCAGGCCGCGAACATCAACTGGAGGCAGAACGTGCCGACGGTCAGGGCGAGCCCGATGGGCAGCAGCAGCTCGTAATTGTCCTGGAACCAGTCAGCGTTGAGATCGATGGCGGTGGTCTCGTTGACGGCTTTAGCCGCGAGAGCGGCCGCGCTGGCGGCCAGCTCGCCCGATGACTTCGCGATCCAGGCCCCGACGCCGTCGGTGACAGTACCCGCGGGGTTGGACGCGAAATCCACGGCGTCGCAGACAGCGTCCATCAGCGGAAGGTCACAGACTCCCATGGCAATAACTCCCTTCCTGGATAGGGGTCAGGGCGCGACGGCCGGCAGGACACCGGCCAGGGCGCAGGGTCGGGAGGGGCGGCACTGGACCGCGAGGGTGGTGACGCGGCTCTCGGCGCCACCGTGGGGCGAGCCGTTCCAGGCGATCGACTGTTTGCCGGAGACCGTCACGGCGTAGACGTACGCGGTGGTGAGCGCCCCCGGGTCCGCCTGCAGGGCCCGGGTGAACGCGTCGGGGAAGTGCGCCTCGCTCACCTTGGCGGTGGCGAACTGGCCGCCTGCGGCCATCTGCTTCCACATCGCGCGCGAGGGGACCAGCGTGTCGACCGACGTGGTGTCGGCGTACTTCGTCTCGCTGGTCATCCACCCGTGCAGGGCGACCATCCACTCGGGCTGGGAGTAGGCACGGGTGTCGTAGGACCACAGTGCTGCGGCCGCCGCCTTCCCGAAGGCGATCGGGTCGTGCGTCGACGGGGGACCGGGAAGGACGCCGCGGCTCCCGCGCGAGGGTGACGAAGCGGAGGCAGCAGCGGTCGGGGAGGAGGGATAAGCCGCGCTCGCCTGCGATGCTGTTGCCTTGGAGGCGGACCTGCTGTCGCGGGTGAGGTAGGCGGCCAGGCCGGCGAGGGTGACGAGCACCACCAGGACGGCGGTGCCGAGCAGCACCCGGCGGCGCACGCGGGATCCGCCGCCAGGGTTCGTGGAACGGGGCAACATCAGTGGACCTGGCTCCCCAGCGTGCTGAAGAATGCCACCACACCGTTCGCGGCACCCAGCAGAAGGGCCGCGCCAGCGCTGACCAGCACGCCCTTCTTGCCGTTGGCCTCGGCCTGGTGGCCGCCGGAGTGGTGGCCCCAGGCCCACACGCCCGCGCTGACGGCGAGCGCACCGACCACGGCGATGATCCCGAAGAGGTTGATCGAGCCCATCACCTGTTTGAGGACCGCGAGACCCGGCAGACCACCTTCGTTCGGCTTGATCCCGGGGTCGTAGGCGAGCTGGACGAGCTTGTCGGCCAAATACATGATTGTGAACTCCAGTTCGATTCAGTGCACGCCAAAGCCCGAGGAGGCGAAGCGTCAGTGCAGGAAGGGGGGGAGAGAAACGCCGGGTCAGACGACTCGGCGGGCCGCGAGAATCCGCGGCTTCCAGGACGCGAGCGTCGCCAGGCGAACCACGTCGCCGGTGTGCGGGGCGTTCACGATCAAGCCCTGGCCGACGACCATCCCGACATGTTCCGGGACTTCGGCAGTCCCCTCGGTGAAGACGAGGTCACCGGGTCGGAGAGCGCCGACCGGTACCGGCTTGCCGTCCTTGACCTGCGTGTACGTCGTCCGCGTGAGGGCGACCCTCGCGGCCTTGTACGACTGCTGCATCAGGGAAGAGCAGTCGCAGCGCCCCATGGGATCGAGCCCGTGGGAGTCGGTGCAGCTCCCGCCCCACTGGTACGGGGTGCCGAGCTGGCCGAGCGCCCAGCGGATCGCCGTCTGGACCTTTGGCGGAGCATCGGCCGGAATCTGGTATCCGGCCGGTACCGCACCGGGCGGGATGGCCCCGAAGCCGGTGCCGTCCCCGCCGGCCGTACAGCTGCCCGCGGGACTCGGCGGAGCACCGGCCGTGCTGCCCGAGCCGGACGGCGAGGAACTGGGCGACGTGCCGCCGGCCCTCGACAACAGCGGCTCAGTCGCCTGCTGCAGGGCGGTGGCCAGAGGCTCCCACTTCGCGTAACCGTCGGGGACCCCGGACTTCTGCACCGCCTGGGCGGCCTGGGCGACAGACAGGGACTGCCAGCCCGGGACCCTCTCCAGCGCCTCGTAGAACATCGTCGAGGCGTGCACCGGGTCGAGGATCTCGTTCGCGGTGCCCCATCCCTGCGACGGTCGCTGCTGGAACAAGCCCAATGAATCGCGGTCGCCGTAGGTCAGATTCCGCAGGCGGCTCTCCTGCAGGGCCGTCGCCAGAGCCACGATCTGGCCCCGGGCTGGGATGTTCATCGCGACGCCGGTGGCCTGGATGGTCTTGGCGTTGGGGATCTGCTCGGCTGGGTCGTCCAGGCCCGGCACAGAGACCGTGCCCTTGACGCCGCCGTCCAGGATCGCCTTCACCTGAGCGGCAACGGCTGAGGTAACCACAGCCTGTGGGCCGCCGGTCGAGCAGGAGGCCGAGGCACTCCCGGCCGCGATACCGAGGATCGGAACGGCCAGCAGCAGCGGACCGGAGGCGAAGAGACAGATGACCGCTCCGGTGACCTTCATCATCGCCACCGCCGTTCGCGGGGGCGGACAGCCCAGCCGGGCAACGGTGTTGGGTCAGGGCGTGGGCGTATTCGGGCGTGCTGCATCGCAGCGGCTCCTCGCGGTTCGTAGGAGGCGCGGTGCCGACTTCTCGTGCAAAGCCGCCGACACCGCGCCGATGTAAATCCGCCTCCCAGGGCGGGCCCGGGCCAGGGGAGTTGGTAGCTCCCGGACGCCGGGTTCAGGCCATGCGCGGCAGCCGACCGCGCTCGTAA
The DNA here is from genome assembly GCF_056270165.1 of Streptomyces sp. RLA123. Taxonomy (NCBI): domain Bacteria; kingdom Bacillati; phylum Actinomycetota; class Actinomycetes; order Kitasatosporales; family Streptomycetaceae; genus Streptomyces; species Streptomyces sp. RLA123. Next base: position 7,432,871 of record NZ_JBWDOR010000003.1, read on the forward strand.
TCTCAGGCGGTGCACTGGGTCTCCTCACGGCTTCGGGAACGGGGGGTCAACGTGCCTGCCGGTCCAACTCTTTGGACGCGGGAGCACAGGTCAGCAGAGGTGGGGCCGGGCTCCGCCTCGGTGATGTGGCGAGACAGTAGACCGGGTATCCGGCCGCACCAAACGGCTGCCGAATCCGGGCCGAGCGCGACACGGGCTCGCTAGGTGCGGCCGGAAATCGCGGTTAACCTCCGGCGCAACCCAGCTCTGGCCGTCTGTTGTTGACCGCCGTCGGGAGCGGGCCCAGTCCCGTCGTGCCCTGAAAGAGGCCCCGCACATGAGTTACACGCTGTACCGAGGTGACGCCCTCACCGTGCTGAAGACCCTCCCGGACGAGAGCGTCAACGCCGTCATCACCGACCCGCCGTACAACTCCGGCGGACGCACCAGCTCGGACCGCACCGGCCGCACCGCCCGCGCCAAGTACGTAACGGCCGGATCAGCGCATGACCTGCAGAACTTCCCCGGCGAGAACCGCGACCAGAGGAGCTATCGAAGCTGGCTGACTGCCCTGCTCACCGAGGCCTACCGGGCCTCGACGGAGCACTCCGTCGCCATGGTCTTCTCCGACTGGCGCCAGGAACCGACCACGTCCGACGCCTTGCAGATGGCGGGCTGGACCTGGAGCGGCACGATCCCCTGGATCAAGCCCGCGAGCCGGCCCCGCAAGGGCGGGTTCAAGCAGTCGGCCGAGTTCATCATCTGGGGCGTTAAGGGCAGCCTCGACAAGGACCGGGACCTTTACCTGCCAGGCCACTTCACCGCCTCCCAGCCCCGCAAGGACAGGGTGCACATCACCCAGAAGCCGGTCGAGATCATGCAGCAGCTCGTGCGGATCTGCCCCGAAGGCGGCACTGTCCTCGACCCGTTCACGGGCAGTGGCTCCACGGGCGTCGCCGCACTACGCGAAGGCCGGCAGTTCGTGGGAGTCGAGTTGTCTTCCCACTATGCCGACGTCGCCGAGCAAAGGCTCCGATCGGTGTTCACCCAGGATGACTTCGGCCTCGCAGGACCGGAGGCGTGAGCGTGAGAGCGGCCAGGGCTGGGCCGACGGACCGCAGATGCAGAGGGCGGCTGGAGCATCGAGAAACCGATGTGCCAGCCGCCCTTCCTCTTGCGTCAGCCGCCTCGAACGCCTGCAGGATCAGCGGTCCCGTCTACTCCAAGTCGGGCGCCGGGGCGATCCGGAGCTCTGAGTCGCCCGTCCCGAGGTGGCCAATGTCGAACGTGTTTGTCACGGCTGGGTGAGTCGGCCGCAGCAGCACGACCGATCGTGATGTGGTCCGCGCCGTCCAGAGTTGGGCAGAGCCCCGCGGTGTCCATAGCCAGAGCTGACACTTCGCCATGTGTGTATTTTGTGAAAGTATGCAGGGCTTGCTCATGAGTCCCGGTGTCGCCCATCCGGGCGCTCCCGACCGGGGCTGGGTCAAGTGCCGATGGGGGTGAGCGTGCTACGTGAGCAAAGCAGCGGTAACAGCGGCTCCCAGCCGCTGTTATATCTGTCCTGACTTGCGGAACCATTCGCTGTCAGTGGTAGCTCGTACTGTGGCAGTGCCTGGCGTGCGCAAGCCGACCAGACGATAAGGCCGTTTGCGGTGGGGGGATGAGTACGGGTGGCTGGACGACAATGAGGCGGGGTGTGGACTTCACGGCATATGCTGACTGGCAGAAGGTTCTGGAGGGGGAGTTCTTCGGACCGGAGACGGACGGGCATCCTGTCGTCCTGTACGTCGACGACAAAGAGGCCGAAGTGCTACGGGGGCGCGCCGGGTTGGTGGTGCCGCTCCCTGACGCTGTGCGCAGCCTGCTTCTCCGGCACGAGGGTCGCCCCTATGCCGCCATCGAGGAGTACGCGACCGACCGCGCATCGGGCTGGGCGGTCCCTGCTCTCCTCCCGCTCCTTGCCTGCTCGGTTATCGCGGCTACCCGCATGGCGAACGACGGGTACCGCCGTGCGAACAATTACCACGACCACTTCTCCGAGCTGCTCACCGACCAGGCAGACGTCCTCAACTCGTCGCACTACAAGCCTGTCGCCGCGATGTGGCAGCAGCTGGCTACGTGGCAGCACGAGTCGGACACGTTCAAGGGCCTTTGCACGATTCCCTCTCCCGCCGATATACCGCACCATCAGGCACGCATCGGCTTCGCTCTCTCGCAGGCGGTCGTCCGTGGCACGGACCGACAGCTGCTGCCGCAGTACTTCGAGGTCATGCGCAACCGCAACCCCGCGGCGTGGCCCCTGCCCGGTGAAGTACTGGCGAACGGTGTCGAGCTCTGGGACCACGCGCGGCAGTTCTCCCCTGCCTTCCAGAAAGCACTGCACCACAGGGATCTGCGGCCCCTGGTCGCGCGCCTGCTGGGAGGACTCGCAAACGTATGGGACGGCTCGCCGGACTATGTGCCGAGTGGAACACCGCGGGGCCAGCTCCTTGTCCGCTACGAGAACCGCCGCCTGGGCTGGCTCGCGAAGTTCGGCCACCCGGGCGCTGCGCAGTACCGGCTGAGCTCTGGAGTTGTGTTGAGGCAGCTCGGCGACACCGAATACTACTCGGTGGACGGGCTGGAGCTTCCGTCCGACCGTGCGCTGCGCAGCGGTATCCAGATGCTGGGGGACGGCGTAGCCGTCAGCCGTGCAGCGTCGTCGCTTGTACTGCTGCGCCAGAACGAGTCCCTGGACTGCATGACGAGCGTGGACCGCTTCGTGCCCGGCGAGCAGCACATGATCTTCGCTGCTCCCGATGCTGTTGACGATGTGGAGAAGATCCTCCGCAAGGCTGCTTCGCCTGGAAGCAGCCGAGAGGCCGGACGGCTGACGTGGATGCCGCAGGGGTGGGCGCTCCACCGCAACGTCGTTTTCGATGACGCGATAACGCTGCGGCGGGCAATCCGTGATGTGCAGGGCGCGGTTCTCGCGGTGCAGCCGCCTCCTCAGTATCAGGCGTACTTGGAGGGCGGGCTGCGGCTGGCCCCCACGCTGTCGAAGAACCTCTACCTCGCTGGTGGCGGCGAGCCCGAACTTGTTCTTCCTGATGGTGCGTCCGGTCAAGCGGCGCTCGACGGAAAGCCTCAGGATCCGCCGTTCCGCCCCAGGGGCCTGCCCATTCCGCTCTGGCCGTGCGGCCTCGAGCACGGCGCGCATGTTCTGGAGGTGGAGGACCAGATCCTCACCTTCCGGACGTCCGACCGGGCACCCGACCTTCCCGAGGCGCAGGAGTCCTTCGGCTTCCCCACGGACGGCACGCGCGCTGAGGCCTTCGCGTCAGCGCCGACCTCCGGGGACCTGATTCGCGGAGCCGCGGCGGGCGGCGCAGGCGAACGTGCCGTGCCGCGGGTGCTGCTGTGCCGCAAGGGCGCGGAGGAGACGCTGTTCGTCTCGTCGGATGGGCGGGTGTGGCGTATCGAGGAGCCGGATACCCCGGCGTGGTGGCAGCGCCTGGAGCAGGCGCCGTCGGGATACCGCTTCGAAGTCGACCTGCGGGTCGGCGGCTGGCTCCTTCAGCTGCGGCAGGGCAAGTGGCAGGCGGAGGCGGCCCAGCCCGAGGCCCCGTCGTTCACGCCTGGGCCGCAGCACCGCAACTGGGCAGAAGCCGTCCTGGAAGCTGGTGGAGCCGGAAGTGGACCGCTTTGGGAGGCCTTCGTCGACAAGGCCAGGGAGGTCGCTTAGTGAACAGGATCGGGAACCTTCTGCTCCGCTGGGCCAGCGAGCTCGGCAGCGGGACAGTTGCGGACCTCCGGGCCGGCATCGTCCGGACGGCGCGGGTGCATGGCATGCGCCCGGCCGAAGGCGCAGACGGCCGGTGGCTGCGGGACGTCTCAGCCCTCGGCTACCTCGACGTCGACTGGCGAGCGGGGCGCTGGTCGGTGGCGCCGCCGGTCCTCACGCGCGTGCCCTTCTCCAACGGGCTCGCCGTCATCACAGGACGCCGTACAGCGGCCTTTGAGGAGGCTCTCGCAGCGGCGGTCGACGAGTGGGCCGAGCTGCACCGCACACGCAACGAGACGATGCCGCGGGACCTCGACGTCCCGGACACGCTCTACCTCGAGTACAACGAGGTCGAGGAGCTGCCCGAAGACGCGGAGCGGCTCGGCTGCACCTATGTGCCGTGCGCTGCACTGCAGTTGTTCTCCGTGCTGCCGGACATCGCGGAGGGAGCCCTCGCCGCGCCTCCCGCCCCGGGGAACATTCACACCGTGGAGCGCTATGACCCGGACATGCGGGAGTACATCCCTGTTGTGGACTACCGGGAGGACGGCCTTTACCGATGGCGCAGCGCTGACTGGGCGCGGCTCGTCCAAGTCCGCCGCGGCAGCAACTGGTTTAGAGTCGACCACGAATACGGTGTCTACCTGGAGCACGCCCGTCTCGGGGCGAGCGTGATGCGGTGGATGGCTGAGGGCGGGACGGGACGCGAACGGCTCGGCCGCCTGGCCGTCGATTGGGGCGCACCGCTCCCGCCGCTGCACGCACGCGCCGCGGTCCTGTGCACCGGCCTGCAGCCGCGTTTCAGCGAGGTGGCCGAGACCGCCCGCTACGACAATGTCCCGCTGGCCGCCGCGCAGCGGCTTGCGCAGTCCTTGAAGCAGGAACTTGGGATCGAGAAGCCCGCGGGGGCGGCTGGGGAGAAGACCGCACGATGACAGCGGGCACCAATGGCGAGACGGCCGCGCAGCGGGGAGCTGACATCCCCGGCACCTTCAAGGCGCTGCGCGAGACACTCATGCGCTATTACGACACGCCTTTCAGCGTCGACGACCGCTCCGTGATGCGTGAGCGCCGGAAGCTCCTCGACGCGGACGGCGGCGCCTGGCGCGAGCCTCTTCTCGAGCTCCGGCCGCAGTACCAGTCCTCGGGCCGGTCTCTTGCCGAGTCCTTCAAGGCCGCCGGTGCCCACAGGGATGCCGCGGAGTTCTCCACCTTCGTCCTCCCCGACGGTGTCGAGCAGCTTTACCGCCACCAGCACGAGGCACTGGTCACCGCCTGCGGCGAGCGGCGAGACTTTGTGGTGACTGCCGGCACCGGTTCCGGCAAGACCGAGGCGTTCATGCTGCCCATCATCGCCGACCTGGTTGCGGAGTCCGCGGAGTGGGTTGGGCAGGGCAGCGCCCAGGCGAAGTGGTGGCGGGGAAGCAGCGAGTACACGCCGAGTCGGCGCGGCGAGTCCGGGCACCCGGCCGCCATGAGGGCGCTGATCCTCTACCCGACCAACGCCCTTGCCGACGACCAGCTGGCGCGTCTGCGCCACGCCCTCGACAGCAACCGCGCCCGCCAGTGGTTCGACGCCCGCCGCAATGGCCACCGCTTCTACTTCGGCCGCTACACCGGCGCGACCCCGGTGCCCGGCAGCCAGGACTCCCGCCCTGCACTCGACCAGCTGCGCGAGTACATGAAGAGCTTGAGCGAGCGCGAGCAGCGGATGGGTGAGGACGTCCACGACTTCATCCCGCGGACTGGCGGGGCGGAGATGCACGCCCGCTGGGACATGCAGCACGCGGCGCCGGACATCCTCGTCACCAACTACTCGATGCTCAACATCATGCTCCTGCGCCAGCAGGAAAACGCGATCTTCGATGACACACGCCGATGGCTGCACGACACCCCAGGCGCGCGGTTCACCCTCGTCCTGGACGAACTTCACATGTACCGCGGCACCGCGGGCACCGAAGTGGCGTATCTTCTGCGCAAGCTGCGCCACCGGCTCGGGTTGGACAAGGCGCCGGAGAAGCTCCGCGTCCTCGCCGCCTCTGCCTCCCTCGATGCTGACCGGGATGCTGACTTCGTCGAGTCCTTCTTCGCGCTCCCGAAGGGTCGCCACAAGGTCATTCCGGGCTACCTGCAGCTTCCGGCGTCCCGTCCGACGGATCTGACGGCGCGTGCGGCGGACCTGGCCGCGTGGGCCGAGGGCGACCTGGACGCGGAGCAAGCCGACCGCTTGCTGAAGGACGGGGCGGCCGATGCCCTCGCCACCGCTCTTGCCCCCGGAGGAAATCCGCAGGCACTGAACCTCTCCGGGGCGGCAGAAAAGCTGTTCCCGGCGGTCGAGGAAGAAGAGGAGCGGAGCAAGGCGCTGCACGGGCTGCTCCGCGCCGTCTCTGCCTCAGACCTGGACGGGCTGCCGAAACTGCGCGCGCACCTCTTCTTCCGCAACATCGACGGCATCTGGGCCTGCTCCGACCCAGAGTGCCCCGATGTGCCGGACGCCGACCAGAAGGACCCCGACCGCCGCGTCGGACGGCTCTATGCCAACCCCACCCCCAGGTGCTCATGCGGTGCCCGGGTCCTCGAACTGCTCTACTGCCAGAACTGCGGCGACCTCATGCTGGGCGGCTACGCCAACCCCGAGGGCCTCGGAAGGAAGCTCTTCCGCGGCTCCCTGCACGCGGACTTCCCCGACTTCGATCTGCTGCCCGACGACGCCGACGGCGCCCCCAACGCCAATAACTACGTCGTGTACTGGCCGCGGCCATCGTCGCTGGGCACCGACAGCGCGCAGTGGACGGCGTCGGAGTCCGGGAAGGCCAGGGCCGTCTTCGAATTCCGGTCCAGCAAGTACCAGCCGGGAACCGGACGGCTTGCCAATGCCAAGGTCGGCTACACCGGCTGGTCCTTCCACGTCGTCCCCGACAAGGCGCCCGACGGCGGCAAGCCTGTGGATCTGCGCGGTCTGCGCGCTTTCCCGACGCGCTGTCCCGCGTGCGGCGACGACTGGGAGACCAAGCGGGCCCGCGATGCTAAGGGCGTATTCAAGCCCATCGGCCTGGAGAACCCGAAGCGCCTGCGCAGCGCACCCGTGCGGCGCATGCGCACCGGTTTCGACAAGCTCAACCAGGTCCTCACTACGGAGGCGCTGGGCCAGCTGCCCGATACCGAGCGCAAGATCATCGCGTTCTCCGACAGCCGTGACGATGCCGCGGAACTCGCCAGCGGCCTCTCACTGCGTCACTACCAGGACTTGCTCCGGCTCATGGCAGCCGACGTAGTGGAGGCACAGGGAAGCCCGTTCGCCGATCTCCAGCTGGTGAAGTCGTTCTACGCCAGGGAGCAGAATGTGGACAGGCAGGAGGCGCAGGCTGCGCACGCCCGCCTTCAGAGCCGCTATCCGCGTGATCTAGCCGACCTCAAGGCAATCCTCACCGACGATCTCGGCGCGGACCCGTCGAAGCAGCCTGAGCTCGAAGCAGTCCTGGGGCGGCTCCCGTCCCTGCAGGACCTCCGCTACGACCTCCGCGGCCGCCTCCTCGACCTCGGCGCCAACCCCGGTGGGCCCGCGGCGTCCCTCCAGGACAATGGCGCGGGCGCGCGGTGGACGAGTCTGTTCGACTGGGACGGGGACCGCGGCCGCAGGGCCGGCCTGACCGGCCAGCTGGAGGAGTTCCTCGGGAGGCTCGACGACAACCTGGGCCGCGAGTTCCTCGTGGGACTTTTCTCCGGCGCAGGGCGCGACTTTGAATCCCTTGGACTCGGCTGGCTGTGCCTCTCCGACGACCGCGACCCCGTCGAGCTGACCGCCGACTCGGCGAAGGCTGTCGCCCGCGGCAGCCTTCGCATCCTCGGACTGCTGCGCCGCTTCGCCGAGCACCGAGGCGGGCTCGTCAATCCGCCGGCCCTGCTCAAGCGCTACTGGGAGGAAGTCGCGTCCCGCACAGGAAGCGACTTCGGGGCCGTCAAGGACGACGTGCTGCAAATCTGGGGCAAGGCCGTCTCCGACTACACCATCGACCCTTCCAAGGTCTCCCTCCGGCAGGGCGGCGGCCAGGTGTGGATCTGCGGCGGCTGCCGCCGCCCGCATCTCCACCCCGGGGCCGGGATCTGCACCAAATGCCGCTCGGAACTCCCCACGGCGCCGCAGAAGTTCACCGGCACACTCAACGACGACTACTACGCATGGAAGGCGCAGACCCGCACCGGCGGCTTCCCCCTGCGCGCAGCCGAGCTGACCGGCCAGACCGACCGCATCGAGGCCCAGTCCCGCCAGGCGCGCTTCCAAGACGTTTTCCTCGGCGAAGACGACGTCGAGGCAACTGACAGCATCGACGTCCTCTCCGTGACGACGACCATGGAGGCCGGTGTCGACGTCGGCTCCCTCAACACCGTGATGCTGGCGAACATGCCGCCGACCCGCTTCAACTACCAGCAGCGCGTCGGCCGCGCCGGCCGCCGCGGCAGCCCCACGGCCATCGCCCTGACGGTGTGCCGAGGCCGCAGCCACGACGACCACTACTTCTCCCACCCCGAGGAGATCACCAACGCGCCCACCCCGAAGCCGTACCTCGCGCTTGGCATGCCCGGCATCTTCAAGCGGGTGCTGCTCGGCGAGGTACTGCGGCAGGCCTTCGCGTCGATCGACGTGGACAAGAAGGACGACCTGACGCGGAACGTCCACGGTCAGTTCGGACTCGCGCACGAGTGGGGCAGGTACAGCGCCAAAGTTCGGCACTGGGTCGCGAAGTACCCCGCCAAGATCATCTCCGCGGCCAGCGCCTTGCAGGCTGCCACTCCGGACGACGTGGCGAACATCGACGCCGTCGAATGCGTCAACGAACTCCTGGCGGACGTCGACCGTGTCGCAACCGCCGAGACCGGCCACACCGACCTGAGCCAACGGCTCGCCGAAGCCGGCCTCCTCCCCATGTTCGGATTCCCCACGCGCGTCCGCTACCTCTACACCGAGCGGCCCAAGCGGAACTACCCCTGGCCCCCGGCAGGCGCGATCGACCGCGACCTCGCCTTGGCCCTGAGCAAGTTCGCACCAGGCGCGGAGACGCCCCGAGACGGCCGCCTCTACCAGTCCATGGGCGTCGTTTCCTTCAAGCCCGGTGGCGGCCGCCCCGGCAGCCGACCGTGGGCTGAAGACAACCCCTTCGGTCCCGAGCAGTACGTCGTGATGTGCCGCCGCTGCGCCCACATCCAGCCCGTCAAGGGCGAGGACAACGGGGGCGGCACGTGCCCCGCCTGCGGTGCCGACGGCTTCACGCCTATCCCGATGCGCGAGCCGAAGGGCTTCCGTGCCGGAGAGCCGCGCGACTACGACGGCACGCGTGAGTGGGGGCAGGGCGGAGCCAGCGCACGCACCGCAGCCGACCTCGAAAAGGAGGCACCCCGAGTAGGGCGGGCTGCCGACGACTGGCTCATCGCCCACTGCGGTAGCGGCAACCGCTACTCGGTCAACAGCAACAACGGCCGCCTGCACCGATTCAAGAAGTCGCACAGCGACTGGGGAGGTTACTTCTGGGTCTCGAACCCGCGTGCTGAAGCGGACCTGGAGACAGCCCTGGGCGCCACCGAGCACACCGACATGCTCTTCATCGGAGCCAAGAAGGCCATCGACCCGAAGCGGGGCCTGCGCTTCGACCTGGCAGCCACTCCGCAGCTCGGCGGCTTTGCCGACACCTACCACGGCCGCCGCGCCGCCTGGTACTCCTTGTCGGCCCTCCTGCGGAAGGCCGCCGCACCATACCTGGACGTGCAGCCTGAGGAGCTCCTGTCAGGTATTCACGGCTCCTCGCTTGCGGCCTCGCCCGTCATGGCCTACCTGGCCGACAGCCTGGAGAACGGCGCGGGCTTCAGCACCCATCTCGGGGGCGCAGACCAAATCGACCACTTCCTGGACTACGTCGCCGGCTACCTGCCTGAACTCGACTCGCGCGAAGGTCACGCAGAGTTCTGCGCGGGCTCCTGCTACAAGTGCCTGCGCGACTACTCGAACATGCGGATCCACCCGCTGCTCGACTGGCGGCTCGCCGAAGACCTTCTCACTGTCCTGCAAGGCCACCCGCTCGGTGTCGACCTCGCCCGCCATGAGCGGCTGCTGCGCCGCTGGGCTGACGACAGCAGCGACCTCGACGCCAGCTACGTCGAGACCTCTGCTGGCCCCCTGGTCGTAGCGGAGTCGGAGTTTGAAGAAAAGCCCTTCGCCGTAATCGTCAAGCACCCCCTCGAATCGGCAGACGAGGATGCCATGGCGCCCCGCCTCCAGGAGTACGCGGACTGCGTGGAGAACGAAGGGATCGCGGACGGCATCGCCTTTGTCGACGCGTTCTGCCTCGACCGCACGCCTGCGGCGGTGACCGGCAGCCTCAAGCGCTTCGCTGAGGGGGATGAGTGACGACGGGAATGTCCTCACCCGCCCCGGGAAGCGCCGCAGGGCGGCCGTCCCGTGAAGAGCTCATCGCACGGGAACGGCAGCGCCGGATAGACCTGGCAGCCCAGCGGGCAGCCGAGAATCGCTCCCAGACGGGTGCTGGTCTGGCAGCCAGCCCGGCTGCGCGGATACCGGAAGGGGCGGTCCCGAAGCCCAGCGGCGCTCCCGCCGCGGTGCAGCACAGCGCCGTCCCCCAGGGCTTCGCCAGCGTGGAGTCTTGGAAGGCAGCTGCAGCTGCGGTTCAGGCGGTTGCTGAAGCCGCCGGCTGCCCTTCCCCTCAGCTCGAGCACCGGGTGGAGACCGTCAGTGCCGAGGAGATGACCAGGCAGGTCCTGTCCACCGTGCCCCTGCTGCCGCCCGTCACGGCTGTCGAGGCGCTCGTCACCGCCCGAGAGGTGCTGCCGGAGGTCCTGACCTCGCTGCTCGCCCAGCGAGCCCGCACCCTTCTCGACCGGCAGCCCTTCCTTCTGCCTGCGCGAGGCGTGGAAGAGGGTCACGGTGACTGGAGTGCCGCGGCCGACTCGACTTGGCAGCTCTACACCGACTACGAGCGGCTCAGTCAGCATGGCGCCCTCCCAGCCGAGGCGCAGGAGCAGCTCCTCGTCCGACTGCCCCTGCCGGTGGTCGACGACCTCATCGACACCGGAGGCATCACCAGCAAGGCCGTGCCGCACGACGGGCCGCGGTCCCTCTACCTCCAGGCTCGGCTGACGCCCGCCCGAGTGGACGACGCGGGACTGGACGCCCTGGGCTGGGACAGCGAGAAAGAGCGCAGGGCGTTCTGGCTGAGGCTCGCCCGAGGAGACATCGCGGTCCTTGACGAGCCGGGCTTCCGCGGTACGGACGAGCGCGCACTCGCTGCAGAGCTGCGCCAGATCGGTGCGTCAGGAGTGATCCCCGACGACTTTGCCGGGCGGGAGTGGCTGTGGTGTGCTTTGGAGAGGCTGGCCCCCCAGGCCCAAGTCGACCTTCGGCGCAGCAAGAGGTTCACGGGATGGTTCATGGTGCGGCGCCTCCACCGCACTCTGCTTGCTGCACACCGCGCTGAGCTCCAGCAGACCGGTAAGGCAGGCGCGCTCCTCCGGCGGGCTTGGGAAGAAGCCACTGCCCTCGAGCGCGTGTGGAGTGTGGCCAGCTGGGAAGCCAAGAATGTCCTGGCGTACCTCCTAGTGATCAACGGCGAAGGCGGCCCCCGCTACGACGAGGCCCTTGAAACGCTGAGTCCCGCGCACGTCCGGGGCGTGCGGGAGGATGCGCTCTCCAGCAGTGGCCGGGCTAACCTCGAGAGTAACCGTGCTGTCCTCCGGCAGCTCCAGCAGCGCTGGGAAGACGACCATGTCCTGAATCCGTACGTCGTTCTCGGTGTACGCGACCATGCGCCGGAAGCGGTGTGGAAGGGGCAGTGGCGGAAACTTAGAGCCGAGCTCGATGAGGACGGCGAGGCTGCGGTCAACCAGGCCAAGGACGCCATCCAGGCCCAGGAACGGGGCCATGCCGCCGTTCCCGTTTTCACGCTTGCTCTGATGCCGCAAAAATGGGCTGCGCCGGAGGCAGGTACCTCGCGCGGCATCCATGGTGCCGAACCGATGCCGCGGCACACCCAGTCGCCGACCCCGGACGAGCGGGACTTCGCGCGCACGGAGGCGGCCCGCGACATCGTCCGGGCGGCTTGCCGGGCTGCCGGTATCCCGATGGCTGCAGGAAGCAGCCCGCTCCCGTTCGACTAGCAAGTGAAGGAAGACGCATATGGGTTCCCCCAGCGGCAAAGGCGCGAGGGCGCGGGCATACGGCAAGGGCCAGGATGGTTCTCCCGGCGGTACGAACGGTAAGGCCAAAGGTCGTCGCGCACGCGAGAAGGCCAGATCTCAGGGCGCACGTCCCAACGAGTCGGCGCGGCCGCAAGGAGAGGGTGGCGCCCGACGATCTGGCGGGGTCGACCGTATCGGTGCCGGCCATCCGCGAGTGGGGCCAGGAACTTTCGACGCGGAGGCCCTCCTCTCCTCTGTCCTGGCCGTGGTTGAAGTGCGGCTTGAAGAGGGGTTCCGCGTACTGGAGGAGGCGCTGGCGGGCATCGGTGACCCTGCGTCAACGGCGGAGACTGCGCGGACGGCAGGACGCCAGATCGCTGATGCGGTGCGCGCCGGGGTCGTGGAAGGGATGAGGGTCCGTGACCGGCACCTTGCGCAGTTGGCTGTCATCGACCGCGCGGCAGCCCAGGCCGAGAACTTGAAGAACCTCCAGGGGCGGATCGGCAGCGAACTGGAGCTCGTCGGCCTCCGCCGCATCTCCGATCTTTCGGACCTGTCAGCATTCAATCTTGTGGAAGCGACCGGTTCGCAGGTTGCGGCGCTTCCGGAAGGCGATGCGTACGAACTAGTCAGCCCTGCCTATATGGATGCCCATACTGGACGGACCGTGGAACGCGGATGGATCCGTCGCTCCCCGCGGGGACAGACCGAGGAGCCTGGAGGAAAGCGCCACGGCAGGAGCTCGCGCCCGCACCGCGAGGGTAACGAGGCCCCGCTCGAGGATAGTTCGGGCCCGCTGCTCTCGCCCACTTCAGCCGATCGGGAGGCAGGGACGGCCCGGGCACTTGAGAGCCGCGAACAAGGTCTCGCGGAAGACAAGTCCCTTCCACTGGTACAGGACGAGGACGCGCCAGTAGCAGAGTCGCGCCACGGCAATCACTCTGGACCGCAGGTTTCGGACACCAGCGCATCCGACCCCAGGAGCCAGCACGTGGCGGAGAAAGGCGAAGCGAAGCCCGCATGCGCCGCAGCTTGGGACGAAGACCAAGAAAGCCGAGGAAGCGGGACAGGTCTCCACGGTGAAAGCCCACGTAGAGTGCGCGCACCAGGCGCCATCGGCGACGTGCGCCTATCGGGTGCCGCCTATTCCCGGAAGCTCCTTGCCAAACCGCAGGAAAAGAACGATGAGGCACCGTGGAGGACGAGTTGACGTTCGGTATTGACTTCGGCACCAGCAACTCCGTGGTCGCCTGGTCCGACGGCGAGCGCACGGAGACCGTGCCTGTGGACAGCGGCAACGTTCCCGCGCAGTGGCGCCAACCGGAGTTCGAAGAGCTCTTCCCCTCGGTGCTTTCCGTTCGGGAACCGCAGCGCACGCTGTGCTTCGGGTGGGAGGCCAAGACCACGCGGGGAGAGCCGGTCGATGCAGTCAAGCGCATGCTGGGGACCCGGTCGGCGGCCACGGAGCAGAGCATCGCCGGAGCCCCCGCACTCGAGGAGCACCATGTGTGGCTCGGCGGGGAGCCGTTCCGGAGCACCGCAGCCGCGTCATCCCTGTTCTCGCGCATGAAGGCGGCGGCGGAGCAGAGCTTCTTCGACCTCTCGGAAGCGGTAGTCACCGTGCCGGCCAACGCGACGGGCGGCGCGCGCTACCGGACGCGTGCCGCGGCGCGGCTGGCCGGTATCAAGGTCCGCGCCCTGCTCAACGAGCCGACCGCGGCTGCCATCTCGTACCTCGACACTGTCGCCATCGATACCGCGGGTAAGTTCCTGGTCTTCGACTGGGGCGGCGGCACCATCGACGTGACCGTCCTCAAGTACGAGGACGGGTACCTCGAGGAGCTCTCGTCCCGCGGCATCGCTGCCCTCGGCGGTCTGGAGTTCGACGAGGCCCTGGCCAGAATCGTCCTTGAGAAGCTCGGCCACATACCCGAGAAGTTGAGCGTCTGGGAGCGCAACCGCTGGCGCAGGGACGTCGAGCTCGCCAAGGTCGCCTTCTCCCGTACGGACATCACGTCGGTCCCCATCGATATCCCGTCGGCCGGAGCGTCCTTGACAGTGTCGCGCGAGGAGTACATCACTGCCGTGGCACCTCTGATCGAGAAGGCCATGGAGCCGCTGCAGCAGTGCCTCAAGGACGCCGGCATCAGCCCAGACGGCATCGACACCGTACTGATGATCGGCGGCACTTCACAGATTCCGGAGGCCAGGCAAGCCGTGGCAAGCATTCTGGGAGCCGACAAGATCATGCCTCCGGAGATCTGCCACCCGATGACTGCCGTCGCGCGCGGTGCCGCTATCTACTCGGCAGCCCTGGACGACCCCGAACGCCGGAATCACTTCAGCCTAGTGACCAACTACGACCTGGGGGCCGCGTTCGCCGCAGGGCCACGCAAGGGTTTCCAGCCCATCATCCGCCGAAACCGTACACTTATCGCAAAGGGGCAGAAGCGCTTCTCCCCATCCCGGCCGAACGCTGCATCAGTACAAGTCGAGATCATTGAAGGCGAGGCCGGCTACCCCGCGGACAGTGACCGCTCATTCCCACTCGGCCGTCTCGACGTCCGCCTTCCCAAGCCCGAACGGGACCCGGAGGACAACGCGGTACTCGTACAGTTCCGCTACGACCACAGCGGCATCCTCGCCGTGAAGGTCACCCACGAGGCTACGCAGAAACCCCTTGCAGAAGGCGAGATCGACTCCTTTGGCGCCGACGGCACACCCCTCCAATCCGGTCTCGACAGTGAACTCGCCCGCCTGATGGACCATATGGATTCACCCTTTACAGGCACGCCGCACGAGCCAGCGACCACTCATCCCACAGGCATTGTCCTGGGCATCGGGGCTGACACAGCCCTGGCGCCGGGGCCCGACGCTGATCTCTCGGTGAATGGGGTTGCGCAGCAGAGACTGTGACGACGCAGGACGCGCTGCCGTCGCGGAAGCCGATGGCGGTCTCTGCCAATCGGCGGCGCGGAAGCGCTAGGCGTCACGTGCCCCAGGGTGCCTCTGCCGGAGTCAAGCCGAGCAATGCTCAGGACTTGTGGATCAGCTCCTCTGGAGGACGCGCGAAGGGCATACCTTCCCGAGTGAGTGATCGTCAAGTCACCGAGTAGGCCCGCGCTGCGAACGCGGGTCGGGAGGGCACGCCCGTGCTCAGCGTAGTCAATGAAGACGGCACCACCGAGGCCGGTTCCCTGATCGACGAGATCGTCCGCGAGGGTGCTCGGCGGATGCTGGCCGCCGCTCTGGAGGCGGAGGTAGACCAGTACATAGCCGAGCTCGCCGGGCAGCGTGACGAGGCCGGTCGCCGCCTGGTGGTCCGCAACGGCCGGCACCGGCCGCGGACCGTTACCACGGCTGCTGGGCCGGTCGAGGTGGCCGCCCCGCGCGTGAACGACAAGCGGGTCGACGAGACGACGGGTGAACGTCAGCGGTTCTCCTCGAAGATCCTGGCGCCGTGGTGCCGGAAGTCCCCGAAGATCAGCGAGGTGCTGCCGCTGCTCTATCTCCACGGCCTGTCGTCGGGCGACTTCGTGCCCGCGATGGAACAGTTCCTGGGCTCCTCGGCCGGGCTGTCGCCGGCCACGGTGACCCGGCTGACGCAGCAGTGGACCGCCGACCACGCCGCCTTCCAGCGCCGTGACCTGGCCGAATCCGACTACGTCTACGTCTGGGCCGACGGCGTCCATCCCAAGATCCGCTTGTCCCAGACGCACTCCTGCCTCCTGGTCCTGATGGGCGTCCGCGTCGACGGCACCAAGGAACTCATCGCGATCACCGAGGGCCTGCGCGAGTCGGCCGAGTCCTGGGCGGACCTGCTGCGCGACTGCCGACGTCGCGGGATGCGCGACCCGATGCTCGTGGTCGGCGACGGCGCGATGGGATTGTGGAGGGCGCTGGCAGAAGTGTTTCCGCAGGCCAGGCACCAGAGGTGTTGGGTTCACAAAACAAGGAACGTCTCGAACGCGCTGCCGAAGTCCGCGCAGCCCGGCGCGAAGAAGGCTTTGCAGGAGATCTACAACGCCGAGGACCGTGCGCACGCCGAGAAGGCGTACGGCGCGAAGTTCCCCAAGGCCGTCAAGAAGATCACCGGCGAGGTCGACGAGCTGCTGGCGTTCTACGACTTCCCCGCCGAGCACTGGGTCCATCTCAGGACGACGAATCCGATCGAGTCGACCTTCTCCACCGTGAAGCTACGGACCAAGGTCACCCGCGGCGCCGGCAGCCCGGCCGCAGCCCTCGCGATGGTGTTCAAACTCGTTGAGTCCGCCCAGGCCCGCTGGCGAGCGGTCACCGCACCCCACCTCGTCGCCCTCGTCCGAGCCGGCGCCCGCTTCGAGAACGGTCACCTCGTCGAACGAGACGACACCCTCGCCGCGTGATCCACCTCAACTTACTCGAGTCAAGCCCCGGATTCCCGCTGCGAAGAAGGCGGGCTCCAGCAGGAACCCGAGCGCTGCTGCCTGCCCCAACTGTCTGTCTCCGGCCTGGCGTTCCCTGGATGTCTTGCACACCACGAAGACGACCGCCCGCCTGATCACCGGACCGCTGCGTCGGCACTACGCCTTGGTTTTCGCGGGGGAACCCAGCCGCTGGCCCGCGCCGCCTCCCAGGCCCGGCTGACCGGAAGGGACGCCGCATGGGCACACCGCGGATGAGGACGACCGCGGGCACCGCTGCACCGAACGCCCACGATCCGCACCCCACCCGCTGACGGCGAGCGTGGAGATCCGGCCGCTGGAGCGGCGCTTGGCCGGCTGTGAGGGGGCGGGAGGCCTCTTGGAGCGGTTGCCAGGTGCTGGGGCGCGGCAGACGCCCGAGCGGCGGCTGACCCACCGCGGCACGCCGAGGAAATGGCGCGGATCGCGGCCCGGGAGATGTGTTCGAACAGTGGGTGCAGGATACGCAACACCCGACAGCGTGCGCAGGCAGGGTTGGCAGCTGCTGCCAGATGTGTACCCCGAAGTCTATCTTCGGCACCTGGCGCACGGCGCGTACGGCACTTGCCCACGCGAAGATCCGGGCAATCGGCGAGCAGGCCACGGCCGCCCTCAAGTCCTGGCGCCTGCTTTGGAAGTTGCGCTGCTCCACCACCCGGATCACCGCACTCGTACAAGCCGTCCTCACACTCCCACTCGCCTCAGCCTGAAGTTGGAAAGAGCTCAATGTGTCACTGCGCAGGCGCCTCGACGATCGCGGCGTCGAGGTGGCTGGAGTCTTTCGCCTGGAAGCGGACGAGACGGCGGGACGAGTCGTTGGCTGCCTTCGGCGGGATCAATGTGAAGGCCATAACCAGCTTGGCCGGATCGGCCTTCTTGTCCCGCGAGACCGCGGCCTCGACGTCTGCGATGCCCATCCCTTCCACGACCGGGTAGAGCAGGACGACGCCGGTGTTCCGTCCGACAGGAGCCCCCGGAGCGGACATCGAGGCCGGACTGGCAGCCGCATCGATCAGCCATTGGGCTGCCGCGCGGTGCTCGAGGCCTGCGATCCGCCCGAAGGAGGGCTTGTCAGGCTGGCGACTCCGCCGTACGAGCGAGAGCGGCACCGAGTCCAGCACGTACGCCTCGACCCGGTCCTTGCCTGCAAGCTGCGGAGCGATCAGCAGCCAGTCGTCGACCTTCGCGAGGGTGCCGTCCAGCTGTGCCAGGTAGCTCAGGTGCGGCTGGAAGATGCCGTCCCGCTCCCACTCGAGCTGGCTGAGCACCGAGATCAGCTCGGGGTGGCCGACCCGGGCCGTCAGTGCCGAGAAGGCCGTGCCCGGTGCGCCGTCAGCCTTCGGCGGGCTGGTGAAGGAGGCAGGCTGCGCTGACAGGGCGCCGAGCAGAGGGCGCCACCGCTCAGTGTTCCGCCGCAGGGCCTCGGGGTCCATCGGGTAGGCGGCGGGCTCGATGGGCCTGCCCGGGGAGCGCACCTCGACGAGCTCTGCGTTGAACATCTTGTTCCGCGCGGAGGGCATGACCCAGGAGAGGTGCTGGGCGACCAGCGGCGGGACCTGGGCGGGCGTGAGCTGGGGCTTGCCGTCGACCGTCACCGCGTACTGTGCCAGCTGCTGCCGGAAGAGCTCCTCATCTCGGCAGACCGCCTCGAACGCCTCGTAGAGGTCAGCCGATGCCGTCTTCGTCAGCGGCTCCTCCCGCCCGATGTACAGGCGTACGAGATCGCGGTAGCCCGGCCGGAAGCCGAACCAGCGGCCCATTTGCATCAGGGTGTCCGCCTGGCGGGTCGTCCGGCGGTAGTAGGTGGTAGTCAGCCCCTCGACGGTGAATCCACGGGACAGCTTGGTACCGCCGACCAGGATCTTCCAGATGTTCGGCGTGCGGTCGAAGTCGAGGTCGAGCTGCTGGAAGTACTTGTCGGAGTCGCCATTGACGATGATGACGGGGTTGCCGCCCTTACCGATCAGCTGGCGGGCACGGCTGACGTACTGACGCAGTTCCTCATAGGAGGCGGGGTTGGGAAGGTCTGCGGCGCGGGCCTGGGAGACCGGGGCGAAGTCGGCGGCCCAGAGGGCAGCAAGGCGGTTGTGCCCGTCCGCGGAGGCGTAGCCGGCCTGGTGCCACATGGTGTTGATGCGCAGCGCAAGGGCGGCGTGGTCATCCATTTTCACGGACTCGTGGACCAGCATCGTGTGGTGGCGGAACGGCTTTTGGGATACCCCGCGGTCTGCACGGTAGAGCTTCAGGGCGCCGCTGAGCACGAAGGCGTCCATCGCCTCCTGCAGGCGATCACTGCTTCCGTTGGAGATGCCCCGCACATGCGCCTCCTCCTGCGAGTTGGCGACCGTGCGCTCCCCGGGCTCCAATGCGGAGTCAAGGTCGTGGAAGTCCTGGACTCCCATATAGCCCTCGGGGCGCGGTAGGGAGATGAGGAAGTCGCTTGGGAAGATGTCCTCGGCGTCCCCGGGGTCGACGAAGACGTTTGCGAACGGCGTCGCTGTGTAGCCGACGTACTGGGCGCGGGGGAGCAGACTCAGTAGCTGCGAGAGGAGGCCGTTGATGGCGGTGCGCTCCGTGGCGTCCTTCTCCCACTTCTTCGGGTCGGAGGTGTTCACGGAGGCCTGGTCGGACTCGTCGTCGATGATCAGGGCAGGCAGCTCGCCGAGGATGCCGTGGATCTGCTTGAGGTCCTTGACCAGCTTCGTCAGCACAGCCTTGTTCTTCTTCACAACCATCACGCGCGCCGCAGCCCAGTGCAGGTTAGCCGGGTCGTACAGCGGTAGCGTCGGGGTGCGCTTCTCGAACTCCAGCGCCTTGATGCCCTGTGCAAGGCTCATGTAATCCTTGTCGCGCGTAGTGAGCCGCTCGATGTCGAAGGCCTGCAGGGCCGAGGGGCGTCCTCCGTGGCACACGAACTCGTCCCAGTCCGCGTCATCGCCTACGTAGTCGATGCCGACGAGGGTGTCCGGATCAGCGGGGTCGGCGCCGCGCAGGATGTTCTCCTGGCCGATCAGCTCCATGTCGAGGCGGCGCTGCGTCTGGGTGCGCAGGAGGTTGAGCGTGCCGCCGAGGACGATGACCAGGCGGTAGCCAGCATCGAGTGCTTTTGCCGTGACGCCGGTGAAGTTCGCCGTCTTTCCGGACTGCACGTAACCGACGACCAGGCCTTTCGCCTGACGGCGGGCTGCCTGCTCGGGATCGGTGAGGCGCTCGACAACCGCGCGGCTGGCCTCGTGCAGGCTCGCGATGGCCGCCTCGGACCAGCCCTTGCTGCGGAGCTTGGCCTCGTAGGCCCGCCAGTAGAAGGAGCGGGCCGCCGCGCGCTCGGGGGTGTACCAAGGGATGTGCTCGCGGGCGATGACAGTGGCACCCGCCATCTTGGCGACCGGCACGGCCGTATCGAGGGCCTTGCGCACAGCGTCCCCGAACTGGAGGCGGTCGTAGACCGCGGCGCGGCGCTCATCGGTTCTCGCCCCTGTGTCCGTCGCCCAGTCGGCGTCCTCCACGAAGTCCCAGTTCGTGAGGGCCTTGGCCCAGGCTGCGGCCAGCGCTCCGCCTCCTGCCTCGCCCTCAGCAAGCCGGGAGCAGAACGCCTCCTCGCTGAGGTCGGCGTGGGGGAGGTCCTCATCGGCGAGGGCCGCGGCCAGCTTGTCGAAGGGCCGGGGTTTCACCTCCATGGCGGCCAATGCAGAGGTGTGGATTTCCAGAAGCGCGTCGCTCACTGCGGTTCTCTTCTCGGGGAGGGGTCGGCCTGCCCACGGGAGGGGGCGGCCGGATCGCGGTGTGTCAGGAGGAGTTGCGCAGGCGGCGCTCGCGCTGGGCGTGCACCGACGCCAGCAGGATGCTGTTCCAGTACTCGATACGGTCGGCCCGCTTCTTCTCCCAGCGGCCGAGTCCGAAGCAGTCCTGGAGCAGCAGGTACATCAGCGTCTTGGTGACGGGCGCATCGTTGGAGCCGCCGCGCCTGCCGTCGTTGAAGTCCTCCCTGAACGCCTTGTTGAGGAGGATTGCGTGGTTGTCCCGGTCAAGGTCGAAGAACTGGTCTTCGGGCAGCGCCGCCCACTCCATGCTGATGGGCTCCTCGCCGCCCTTGAGCGGGAGCTCCTCGGCTACCGACCGCTTGACCTTCGGGTCGAAGCCCTTGCCAGGGGCGATGACCGATGGCCGCTCGACGGCAGAGCGCGAGGCGCCCTCCCGGTATGCAGCCTCAGCGTCCGCGAGGTAGGTGCCGAATACGGTGCCTGCGGCATCGGCCGCCTTTTCCACGCCACGGGTGAAGGCCGGCGTGACCTGGACCCCGTCCTTCTTCACGGCGAGGCTGAAAACCTTGTCTCCGTCGGCGGGGAGGTCCACCGCGATGCGTGCCAGCGCCAGGTGCCCCTCGGGGCTCCTCAGGTTGTTCCAGCCGCCGGCCTGTACGAGCCGGTCGTTGTGGTAGAAGTAGAAGCCCTGCCGCTCGTTGAGCGGCCCGATCTGGCGGAAGCCGGCCTGCTTCGACTTGGCGGGCCAGATGTGCGCCTCCAGCCGGACGTCGCCCGCGCCTTCGACTGGCGCGGTGAACGTCTTCGGGTAGCCGGCCTTGCCCGGCACCTTGTAGCCGAACGGGTCCAGTGGATCCACGCTGATGTGGTCCGTCTCCTCGCCGGTCTCCACGTCCCATACAGCGATGTCCAGCCTGAGCCCGCTGCTGAGGAATCGGTGCAGATAGAGGCCGAGGTGGATCTCCAGCCGGGATATCGCCTCCGACAGGAACTGCTCGCTCTGGCCGGTGGCGACAGTCTCGAAGGCACGGACCCGGTCCCAGCGCACGATCGTGCCGTGCCATTCGATCAGCCCGTCGTACACGTCGATCTGCTGCTGTGCGAACTCGGGGTCGACTGTGTCGCAGCGGAAGCTGTCCTCGATGCCTTCCGCGGTGAGTTTGCGACCCGCTGCAGGGCTGCGCTTGGTGCGGCTGATGACTGTGAGGGAGCGGGCGTGCGACAGGGAGGCGGCCTTGAGCCCGGTGCCGTACATCCCTAGTGCACGGCCTCCGTAGTTGCGGCGGCGGCCGACGGTCATCGCGCTGTCGAGGCCTGCGTGGTCCATGCCCTGGCCGTTGTCGAGCACCAGCAGCGAGACGATGCGGTCGGCGTCGCGCAGGAAGTGCACCACGACTGAATCAGCGCCGGCATCGATCGAATTGTCGACGAGGTCCGCTACGGCGGTCTCGAAGCTATACCCCTGGTTCGTCAGAGCCTTGGCGTATCCGGCATCCGGTGGGAGGCGGGTGCTGTCGGTGGTGGGCACGTCGTACTGCCAGCTGGCAGTGAGTGAGGCAGAGTGGGACATGAGTGAGCGGGTCCTCGTTCGAGCATAGAAGTGCTGTTGATCGGATAGCCCTGAGCCGCCGGAGCCTCTGCCGCCGCCGCGTCGCGTGGCCGAGGCAGAGGCTTCAGCGGACCGTGCAGGGGCTGGCTATTGCTTCCGGCCGAGGTTCCACGCAACGACATCGAGGATGCGCAGCAGCGGGACGCTGTCCGGGGCCTCGGTGCGCAAGGCCTGCCACACATCCAGCTGGCCATCGAGGTCGGCGGCGATGCATGCGGCGAGCGAGGAGAAGAACTCCGCGTCAGGCCGCGTGGGGTCGGGCTGCATCGGGAAGTGGTCGTCGGTGCTCCAGTAGCAGGCCTTGACCTGGCTGTCGAAGAGCGGGATGAACAGCGGCCGCTTCCGATGGAGGACCTTGGTCAGCATGGTCAGCTGCACGCCGGGGACCTTGCCAGGGGCGTCCAGGACTGCGATCAGCGGCTCGAGCAGCTTCTTGTGGCTGTCGTCCGCTACTGCCTCTTGGAGGGTGAGCCCGAGCGGGATGGCTGCGAGGCCGTCCTGGAGGGCGGCCCTGACGGCTTGAAGCGAGAACACCCCGCGAATCGAGGGGCCTGCGTTCAGGAGGAGAGGGGCGAGGAGGTCGCCATCGTTCAGCTCGTTCGGGCCGCTGCCCGTTGCCATCTGGTCGTACACCGGGTAGGCGTACGGCTTGTTCCTCGTCGCAGACGGGTCCCGGTTCGCGGCCTCGTCGAAGTACGAGCGTATCCACCCTGCGGCCGTGTCCAACCCGACACTGCGACCGCCTACGCTCAGTTTGCTGGTCAAAGCCCCCCCTGTCCGTCCCGCCCGGAAGGGGGGATCGGTGCGACTTCAAAGTCAACTCAGTGTTCTGGGAGATTGGTCAAACGAGTTTCCCTGGTGGCCAATTATGCAGCGTGGCCAGACGCCGAGCGCCGTTAACTCCGGATTTCTCTCACTACTTTTCACCCCTCACAGGTACAGGGGACGCGAGTACCCAGAGGGTAGGAGAGGCCGTGGACGTCAGCCGGTGGCCACAGCGCCTGCTGATTGGCCATGCCATGCGCGCGGGTGCCGCAGCCTCTCAGCTGAACGACGCCTGGAGCCACGACCGCACCGATTCGGGTGAGGCGTATCCCCGAGACCGGAGCAGGGCCACGATGTCCTTCCCGCACATCAGCACCACAGGGTGCCGGTCCTCGCGTACCTCCTGGTAGACCTGCCGATTGAAGAACGAAGTGGTGACGAAGACCCCGAACTGGCGGTTCTTCAGCCTGGAGATCAGGCGGGACATCTCCCGCACCCCTACGGAGTTGCCCGGGCCATAACACTTTGCTTCCAGGGCGAATTCAACGGCCACTGGGTCGGACTGGGGTCCCAGAAGGTATTCGCCTACGGCATCCCGGCCGCCGTCGCGGCTGGGGGGCGTGAGCTCCGTGTGTCCTGTCGCCGGCGCCTGCATGCGCCATAGCTCCAGGGCGCAGGCCTCGAAATCGTGGTAGCGCCCGTTGAAGAAGCCGGTGACCTCCTGCAGGATTGCCTGGCCCGCGGCGTCTGGCGCCTGCTCCGCCGGAGTGCGGATGATGGTGGTGGCTGGAGCCGCAAGCGCGGTATACCTGCGGCCCGCAACCCAGTCCTGCCAGGGCTGCGGCGCCCCGGCGCCAGCGGGCTCGCCCTTGAGCAGCCCGTTGATCCAGTCGCGCTTTATGGTCCCGATGTCAAGGACGGTGAAGACGGCCCGGTAGTTCTGGAACCGGTGGCCCCCGGTGCTCCGCCAGATTGCCACCAGGTCCTCGTCTGCGGCGACGCCTTCGGCGCCCGGGGCCAGGAGGCCTCGGAAGCGCACATCGCGGCCCCTGGGACCGTCCTTCTCGAAAAGCAGGAACGGAGGGACAGCGGCGCGGTCCTCGGCAGTCCCGTGGGCCGACGCAAAAACGTCCCGCAGCAGCTGATTGCCGCGACGGCTCGTGTCGTGGAGCTCGTGCCCGGGTCGGCGGTTGTCTCCGTAGTAGACGAACCGCCCCGTCTGGATGTCCAGCTCGTCCGGCCAGTCGGGGTTCGTGCCTGTCGTGTAAAGGATCGCCAGTCTCACCGCGCGCTGCTGCGGCGACCCGGCGTACCGGAAGCCGCCCTGGTTGCCCACCCCCTGGAAGATCTTGCTGATGGGATCGTCGGCGGTGTTCCCCGCTGATCCGCCGGCGTACACGGCATCGACTGTCAGGTCGGCATCGGCCAGTGCAGAGAACGACACAGCGGCCGAGGAGGGTTCGATCACGCCCGGAGGATAAGCGGTGGGTATGACAACAGCGGCGGGTGGCTTCGCCCGGAGGCCCGGCTGGAGGCGGAGCCGAGGCTCCGCAAAGGCCGCCGTCGGCCACGAGGGCAGGCGAGGCCCCGCCCGCGGCGGTTCTGTCGTGGGCGGCAGCGAGTGTGTTGCCGTTCTGCCGGAGATCCTTTGCGAGCTGGTCTGGCGCTGGGTGCGGGAAGGCCGGCGCGGGTGCGGCAGGCTCCCCCGGAAGCGGGGCACCCTGCCCGACCGGTAGGCGCCCTGCGGGGAGCGCGGCGGCTTCATTGCAGGTCGGAGCGGCTGAGAAGCGCCCTCCCCTGTGCCGCACACCGCCGCGATAGACGCTTCTTCCCCAGCTGCACCTCCACCTGCAATTACACTGGCGTCCCGGAGTCCGCGTTCGCGGTGAGCTGTACTTCGCCGACTCGCTGGACTGTCCGGAGAGAAGCTGGGAATGTTCGTCCGCAAAGAAGGGGTCGCTAGCGCGTTCGAATAAAGTCGGATGCGCGGAGTGAGCGCGAGGGGCCGAACGCGGCCTGGCGGCCCAGCGGTGTGCACGTGATGGAGGGCGAATGTCGGAGCTTCGTGTGGTCGAGATCTGTGCTGGAGCGGGAGGACAGGCCCTAGGCCTGGAGCGCGCGGGCTTCGAGCACGAGCTGGCGGTGGAACTCGACCCCAATGCGGTGGCCACGCTGCAGCACAACCGGAAGGACTGGCGGGTCGAGCTAGGCGACGTAGCCAGCCGGGATGTCTGGCGCCCCGAGGAGCACAAGGGCATCGACCTGCTGGCAGGCGGAGTGCCCTGCCCGCCCTTTACCATCGCCGGCAAGCAACTGGGGGCCACTGACGAGCGCGACCTGTTCGCCTGGGCCGTCCGCCTAGTGGAGACCGTTCAGCCGAAGGCCCTCATGCTGGAGAACGTGCGCGGCCTCAGCGCCAACCGCTTCGCGGCGTACCGCCAGCATGTGCTCGACGAGCTGCGGCGCCACGGCTACGTCGCCACGTGGCGGCTGCTCCACGCCGCAGACTTCGGCGTCCCGCAGCTGCGGCCCCGCTTCGTCCTGGTCGCACTGCAACGTGAGTTCGCCGAGTACTTCACCTGGCCGGAGCCGCTCGAAGGGCCCGCGCCGACCGTGGGCGAGACCCTGGCGGGCCTCATGGGCTCCAATGGCTGGGAGGGTGCGGAGGCCTGGGCCAAGGGCGCCGACACCATCGCCCCCACGATCGTCGGAGGCTCAAAGAAGCATGGTGGCGCCGACCTCGGCCCCACCAGGGCGAAAACCGCCTGGGCGAAACTTGGCGTGGACGCCATGGGCGTAGACAACGCACCGCCCGAGGCGGGTTGGACGGTACCGCACGGCAAGCCGGGTCCGAAGCTGACCTGCGAGATGGTCGCCCGCATCCAGGGTTGGAAGGAGGGGGACTGGGTCTTTACCGGGGGCAAGACCACCCGGTACCGGCAGATCGGCAACGCCTTTCCGCCCCCTGTGGCCGAGGCAGTGGGCCGGTCGATCCATCGCGCTCTCAAGCAGCAGGGCGGGCGGGTCGAGCTGGTGGAGGCCACTGAGGTGATCCAAGACCCGGTCTACAAGCTCCTGCGCGGCGCCACCCGCCCGGTCGGCATGGAGCAGATCATCACCAAGCTCCAGAAGGACGGGGTGCAGCTGACCGAGCCAGAGGTGGAGCGACACCTGGCCCATCTCGAACGGGACTTCGTGATCGAGCGGGCGAAGCGGTCGGGTGGCGCCTACGCCTACACCCTCGGCGAGTTCAAGGCATTCGTCGGGCAAGCAGGCCACGAGCGGCACGAGCTGTTCGCGGTGAACAAGGCCAAGATCAGTTAGGCGGTGCCGGGCTGGGGCGCAGGCGAAACGCCGCCCCTGGCCCGGACGCCGCTTACGAAGGGCTCCGATACATGCGCGCCGCTTTCCGCCCCCTCACCGCCGCGACGACGGCCTCCGCACACTCGCCGACCGGCTGGTGCTCCCAGAAGCGCAGTACCAGCCACCCGGCGTCCGCCAGGCGGGCATCCGTCTCACGGTCACGGCGCATGTTGCCGGCGATCTTCTCCCGCCAGTAGTCGGGATTGGTCTTCGGAGGAACGAAGTGCTGATCGCAGCCATGCCAGAAACACCCGTCGACGAACACTGCCACCCGTACCGGCCGGAAGACCATGTCGGCTGTCCTGCGCATGCCCGGAATCGGCTTGGCCGCGACCCGGTAGCGCAGGCCGGCCGCGTGGACCATCGAGCGGAGCGCCAGTTCCGGGGCGGTGTCCCGCGCCCGGTTTCCCAACATGCTGCGCCGGTTTGCGGCCGACGAAGCCCATGAACCCTCGGGCGCTTTCCACGTCTCGGGAGAATCGGCATCCTGGGAGTTTTTACTCATATTTCGGGCAGTTTCGGAACGGTCTCTTCAGGGTCCGATGGCAGGGCGACAGTCCAATGCTCTCCGCTCAATTCAAGGTACGGCGCGTTGCCGTGGTGCGGCTGCAGACGGGCGAGCCGCACACTCACCGAGTCGCCTGACTGCGGAACGGGCAGATCGAGCATGCGAGCTATGCGCGCATGGCTCGCATAATGGCCGAGGATGACGATGCCGCGGGGCTGGAGCCGCGAGCGCGAGCCGCCGTTATAGCGGACCCGCTTCATATAATCCTCCTGCATGGCCACGGTGGCGACCACGGTCCGGCTGACCCGCTGAGCCTGGGCGCGCAGGAAGAGCTCGTCGACGCGGCGCTGGCCGGACTTGTGGGCGAAGACCGCTGCCACGTCCTCCGGCGAGAGCCGGAGCAGCATGTTCTCCTTCAGGGGGGCGTCGTAGAAGAGCCAGCGGATGGCGGCCCGGCCAGCGCTGCTCAGGGTCTTCTTTGCGTCACGGTTGCCGCCGCTGTTCAGCAGATCGGGGCGGGCGCGCACCAAGCCCGCGCACCATACCGAGCCGGCGTCACTGGCCCAGACGACGAGAAGCAGGTGGCCGAGGGCCTCCGGGGGGATCATCCAGGCGCCGCGGGTCTGGGAGAACTTGCAGTCCACATCGATGCCTGCAATGCGGTAGTCCATCTTCAGACCGTCATCGAAGCCGAACTCGCGCTGCAAGTTGATCTCGATCAGCGTCCCCGCGTGGGCCTTCTCGGTCTTGTACAGCTGATCCCAGCGGAAGCGGCCGGTGTGCTGGCCGTCGAGGAGCATGTCGATGCTCCTCCGGATAGCACCCGCGAAGCGCGCTCCGTCCGGGTCCTGCCCCAGGATGGCTGCAGTTACGGCCTCCAGATCCTCATCTCGCACCGGCTGCTGCCCCCAGAGGGGTGCCTGTACCGCCTCAACACCTTCATCCACGGACGGGACCCTATCCGTCTAGTAGGCCGCTGGGGGAGCGGGAATCACGGCCGGCGTGGAAGACTCGGTGCCATGATCCGCGAACCCGCCGAGACGGCCATCGACGCAGACGGCCGAGTCGCCTTGCCCTTGGGCCTGCTGGCCGAAGCGGGCCTCGACACAGGGACCAGGGTCCTCGCCTTCAGCGACGGCGATGGCCGTATCGTGCTTCAGCGCGAGGCTGACGCGCTGGAGCGGCTCCTCCGAGAGGGCATGCTCTGATCTCCAGTCCCGGCAGGGGATCAGCTGTCCCTGCCCGTCACTCCTCGCGCGCGGCGGAGGGATACCTGAAGGTAGGCGGTGTCCATACTGGCGGCGATGGCTCGTTTCCCTTCCGGATGCGGCGCGTCGTCCTGCAGCACCTGCCCGAGCGTGAAGCGTCGATATGCGGTGCGCGGGTCCCCGGAGGCCCGGTTGCGGGCTCCAGGGGTGCCGCCCGCTGCCTCAGGACCGTCGATGCACCGGCGCAGCCGCTGCCTGTCAGTGTCCTCTGGCACCCTGGCATGTATGCGCGCCCCCAGAATCCCGTGCCCGACTTGCGGCCGCACCGTAGCGCTCGTCCCGACGCGCCGAGTCGGCTACGGCGTCGTCCACGACCACAAGAAGAACCGGCGCTCACTCAGCCTGTGCGAAGGGAGCATGCTGCAGAGGGCACTGTCCGAAGCGTTCGCCTGGCAGGACGCACTGCCTGGAGTGATTGAGCCCGCAGAGGCTGCTGCAACCCTGTTCTGAGGTACGAGTGGCCGAGACGAATTGGTTCAGCCGTAGGCGGTGCCGTTTCATCTCGGCCCCGACGCAAACCGCCACCGCCGCAGCCCGGGGCACCGGCCCAAGGCCTCATGGGGAGACGCGGTCTCCCGTTCTCCCCAGGAGCCGACTGGCACCGGAGGCGCCGTCACGGCCGCGGGTCTTGGGCCCCGCCCCGTGGGTGCTCGTCGAGCGGGGCCGGGGACTCGAGGTGGCGCAGGAATTCGCGGATGTCTGACAGGTCCAGGCCTGCGCTGCTGACGGGCTCCTCGACAAGGTCGGCGAGCTGGCGCACCTCCGGGTCGTCCAGGATGCTGCCCATAAACTCCAGCTTCGCTTCGAGACGCAGCTGGACCACCTCGTCGAGGGTGCCTTCCGCGACGAGGACGGTGACCCTGGTCTCCGTTCCGGGGGCGAGGCCCAAGCGGTGGATACGGTCGAGGCTTTGCAGGAATCGGCCAGCCATGAAGTCGCGGTCGACGTAGACCGCGTCGTGGCAGACCTGGTGCAGGCTGATGCCCTCGCCGAGGGTAGCCGGGTTGGATAGGAGCACCATGCAGTCGGAGTCCTCCCGGAACCGTCGGATCTCCTCGTCCCGGTCGGCCGTGCCGCCGTGGACGACGGCCGGGGAGTAGGGGGAGAGGAACTCGGCCAGGGTGGTGATGTTGCGTACGAAGGTCGTCCACACGATCGTCTTGCGGCCCGCTGCCGCGTTGGCGGCGACGATCCGGACGGCCTCCTGGAACTTGGGGGAGAGCTCGTAGCGGGGCAGGTCGCGCAGCAGCTCGTAGAGAGATCCGCCCGGGTCGGCCTCTAGCGGCGGCACCCGGTAGGCGAGCGGCTCGTACCGGCTGCTGCCCTCGACCAGGAGCGCCGGGCTTGTTGCGGCCATGAGCAGGCGCAGTGCTGCCCGCCCGAGGACTTCGATGTCGCCGCGGGACGCCTCGGCCCGTGCGGAGAAGTTGCCCTTGAGGGCCTCATACACCTCCCGGTGGATCGGCGGAAGGCTGACGTACCGGACCTTCGGCTCGAACGGGGGCAGGCCCAGTTCGCGCTTGGTGGTGCGGGTGAACAGCGGCCGCAGCACGGTGCTGGCGTAGGCGAGGTCGCCGCCGCGTACGGCGTCGGAGACGACGCGCTTGCCGCGACCGGGCCAGACGAAGGACAGCAGGTTCTCCAGGTCCCGAGCCCCGTTGGGGGCCGGAGTGCCGGTGAGGATGAGCCGCCGGGCGGCAGTAGGCCCGAGTGCGAGACAGGCGGAGCCGTAGGTCCCGTTGGCGCCGAGCTTCATGCGGTGGGCCTCGTCGAGCACCAGCATCGACGGGGCGGCGCCGAGCCAGGACGTGAGCCCGGGTACGGCCCGCGACAGGCGCTCGTAGTTGACCAGCAGGACCTCGGCGCCGTAGTCGGGGGCGCGGCCCATGACGGCGGTGCGCGGCGGCGTGCGGAAGCAGAGCTGACTTTCGGTCAGCCAGGCCTCGTAGGCGGACTTGGGCCCGACAACTAGGAGCCGCTTGGCCAGGCCCTGTGCGCGCATGGCGGCGTAGACGGCTAGTGAGACCCGGGTCTTGCCGGCCCCGGGCACACTGAAGTTCGCGCCGTGCCCGAGCGACAGCAGCTGTGCGGCGTCGCGGAGCTGGAACGGGGTGAGTTCCCCAGTCCAGCCGTCGCCGAGGAGACCCAGAACGTCGTCCGGCGAGACCGCGTCCTGGCCGACGTCCGCGCCGCTGCGGAGGGTCTGCTCAGCCCGTTCGGCGTCGTCGAGGACGCCGGTGACAAGCCGGACGAGCGCGTCCTCCCACTCGACGCCGTCATGGCGCCATGAGCCGAGCTCGATCAGGCGGTCGAGAAAGTCATCAAGATCGAACTCCCCTACCAGCGGGCCGCGTTGGCCGCCTGGACCGATGCGCGCGGCGAGGTCCGCGAAGTCCTGCTCGAATCCGGGGGTGGTGCGCAGGACCACGCGGGTCCGCGAGACGTCGAATGCGATCCGTAGCGACGATCCAGCCTGGGCCTGTGTCACTGCTGCCTTCCCACAGCACTGTTGAGCCAGACCTGGCCCGCGCCCGGGAGCGGGACGCTCTTGTCGGCCTCGACGGCAACGCGCTCCATGATGGTGCGCAGCTGCAGCAGGGCGTCGTCGAACGCCCCTTCGTCCAGGCTCCCGTTACCGCGGGCGATGACGAGGTCGGTGACGCACTGCTCCAGGTCCTTACAGGCGTCGGCGACGCGGTCGGGGGCGGCGAGGCGCTTCTTGCGGTACCGGAAGTCCTTGCCGGCGAACTCCAACGCTTCATTGAAGGCATCGCGGGTGCGGTCGAAGACCGCTGCTGCCGCTGTCTGTTCCTCGGGGGTTGCGGCGGCATCGGCCGCCTTGACGGCCTTGGCCTGCAGGAGGGAATCTGTGAGCGCCTTGGCGGCGGCGACGCTCGCGCCGGCAGCCTGGACGGTGCGGCCGAGGCCGGGGATGGCCACCGACGGGGCTGGCTGGGCGGGGGCGGCCCTGAGGTCTGCGGGCAACCGCTGGTCCAGGAAGCGCTCCTGGAAGTCGGGCTGGATGAACCGGACGTCCGTCTTGGCGAAATCGAGCACGATAGCCGCGAGTCGGCCCTCCTTCAGCAGGTCCGCACGCTCCCGGTTGCGCGCAGACTCCGTGTTGTAGGCGCGGTAGAGCTCGAAGAACCGCTCTTTGGCCTCTTCGAAGTCCATGAGCCGCAGTGAGGCGGTTCCGGTGGCGCTACGGCTGATGAGGTCCCGAAGCTGGGCCAGGATCCACAGGTCGCGGTCGCAGGCCGGCGTCGTGGTGTGGAAGTTCCGGGCGATCTCCGCCAGCGGCTTGCCGAGCGCCACCTGCTCCTCTAGGGCGAGCAGGTGGTTGATGTAGGAGTAGTCTCGCCGAGTGTCCGGGCGCAGCTGGAGGGAGAGTTCGACGGCGTGGACATCGCTCCACTCGCAGCTCTCGGGCAGGACGCCGACCCGCATGCTGGTCCGCCCGAGCTCCTTGAGGGCGGCACGGCGGGTGTTGCCGTTGACGAGGATGCCCTCGCGGGTGATCAGCCCGGGTTCGTTCTGCTGGTACTCACGCAGGTTTTCCGTCAGGTCCTCGAAGGCCTTGTCGGTCCTGGAGGGGTCGGCCGGCAGTGCCTTCAGCAGGTGGTGGAGGTAGTCCTGGCTCTCCGAGCTCCAGGGGTCCTCGGCCAGAGCCTGGTCCCGTGCCGGATCGTAGGCGCGCTGGGCGCGGATGCGGTGCGTGCCGGGGTTGTAGCGCAGGACCTCGACTGGCATGTCGATGACCTCGACGTGGGCGGGCTTTCCGCGCCACTCGATTGTCAGCGTCTCCGGGACCCCGCTCCCGTTGCGCAGTTCCTTCAGCCGGTGAGCCACGAGCTCGCGGTTGCCGGCGGCCTCGCGGGGCTGGCCGAAGTCGATCGGCATGTGTGTGCTCCTTCGTATGAGTGAAAGCGGTGGAGAAACTGCTAGGGCCGCGGCGGGGTCGGCGCAGGGGTTCCGGCGCCGACCCCGCCACGGGGAGTGGACTACAGGAGCAAGTCGCGGACCTCGGCGCGCGCCGCCGCCGGCAGGGTGCGGTAGACACCCCAGAGCTTGTCGACCTCGTTGAAGCCGCGGGCGTCCTGCTCCATCCAGGCGGACAGCATCTTGCGCTCGTAGGCCGACAGCTGTGCCAGCGCTGACGCGAAGGCGCCCAGATCGACGCCGGCATCGCGCCCGCCGACGCGGCACCGGTTGCACTCGGTCACCAGCTGCACCTCGATGCCGCCGCCGGGCAGGGTGACCGGGCGCCGCGCGATGTCCAGGTGGGAGGTGGCGCCGTGGCCGTCGGCGTACGCCTCGCCGTTGCCGATGCCGCAGGTACGGCACAAGTAGTTGTCCTTCAGGAGCACGGCGCGGCGCTGTACCGCCCCCACGGACTCAGTAGCCTTGCGGCTTGCCATGCCGGGCTCCCACACCGGTACGCCCTGCCGCACGAACCGGTGCTCGCTGGGGTCGAGGGCCGGGTCCTCCCGGTTGGTGTCGATCTGCCACTCGTGGTCGCGCAGTTCCCGCATGCGGCGGTCGACCTGGCTGACCCCCTCGAACGCGGTCCGCAGCTGTTCCTTGGTGAACACGCTGCCGGTTCCGACCTCCTGCACCAGCCACAGCGCAACGCGCTTCTTGGTGCCGAGTCCCTCGTCCGTCCAGGACGGCATTGCCACCATTCTCCTCGGATCCCCTCTCGTGAACAGCGCAGTGACGGCCCCTGTGGGCCGTCAGCGGGCCGGTTCCGCCTGCTCCTCAAGCCAAGCGCACGCCCCAGAGGCACGGGAAGGCTTCTCTGTCCCTCGGTGTCCCTCCTCGCCCCGGTGTCCCGGAGTGTCCCTACCGCGCCACAGGACCGCCTCAACTGTCACAGGTATCCGCCAAGATGAGATGACACCGCGTCAATCACTTACCTCTGGGGAGTTTCCTTTGCCTCCACGCGGGCAGATGAAGGCCCTTCCGCCCTCCCTTCCCCCGACACAGCGCGCACTCGCCCAGGCGGTACGCACTCTGCTGCACGCGACGGGCGGGTCGCTGCGCAGCGTCGCATGTCAGATCCACAGCTCCCGATCCGTCCTCAACCGCCTCGCGGCGGGGGAGTTTCTGTTCCCCGACGCGGAGACGGTTTTCAAGCTCCACCGACTTGCGGAGCACAAGGCCCGCACCGGGGTAGTGGCCATCGGAGACCTGCAGAGCCTCCTGCAGCGGCTCTCGGCCGAGCGTGAGTCCGCTGCCGCCGACAACGGCAGCGCCGAAGCTGCCGGGCCGGCCGCGGACATCGTTGCGAGCACGCGCGGTGGGGCACCGGCGCCCCTGGTGGACGGGACCGGCGTGTCGTCCGCTGCGCCGGTCACGCGTACCGAGGGGGACCGGCGCAACGGCTCGGTCGCGGACCTGCAATGGCCGGTGGACGAGTTGGCGCTACACCTGGACAGCGGCCGGTACGAGCACGCTGTAGGCATGCTGGCCTACGCCGGCGACGAGGCGCCTGCGGTGGAGTCCGCCGCCGCGATTCAGGCGTGCCGCAGCCGGGGCCTCACGGAGGCTGCGGACGCCCTCCTCCGGAAGGTTGGGAGCCGGCCCAAGGGGGTCGTCCTCGCAGTGGTCGGCCACCTAATGGACGCCGACAACCTCGCGGATGCCCGGGCACTGATCAGCTGCAGCGCCCTGTCGGCGTAAGCGCCCCCGGTCGTACCCGCTTCGCTGCTCGCCGTCCTGGAGTTGGTGCGCGGCCCTTTTCACCGACGGTCGGCAAGTCAACTGATCAAGAAAAGATTTACTGACATTGCATCAGGACAGTCAGCAAAAGGTCAGCATCGATCCGATCGGACCCTGACACACACGTCCGAACAATGAGACTCAGCGAGACGTCGCGGGCCGCTCTCCAGATGGCCGACGTGACCATGAACCGCCCCCGTCCAAGGAGCGGGACAGGGCATCCAAACGATCCGGATCAGTGATGACGCGCGCGCCTCTCACGGGACGTTTTCACAGGTCAGCGCGCCCGTCCGCGGGGCTTCAGAGGGACTGAGGGGAGCTCCGGGGCGGGGAGGCGGTCTCCGTCGTACCCGTGCACCTGACCGAATCGCGAGGAGCCTTTCTCCCAGTCTTCTCGCGCCTGTACGATCTCCTCACTGGATCGGCCGATGAAGTTCCACCACATCACGATCTGCTCCTCGAACGGCGTCCCGCCGAGCAGGACCGTCCGGGCGGGGGTGTCGCCGGTGTTGGCGAGCGTGAGCGTCGCGTGCCCGGGCTCGAGGTAGCCGAGTTCGGCCGGGCGCAGCGCCGTCCCGGCCATTCGCACCTCGCCGTGGTCCACGAGCACCCCGTGCTCGAAGGCGGGGTCGACGGCGAGGGTGACGGTCGTGTGCGGCCGGAGCGTGAGTTCGGCGCCGAGCAGCGGGGTGTGGGTGGGAACGGGCGAGGTGTCGCCGGCCAGGGAGCCGAGGAAGACCCTCACCTCGCCGCCGTCGAGGGCGACGGGACGCGGGACGTGGTGCTGGAAGGCGCTGGGTGCGTTCCGGTGGGCCTCGGGCAGCGCCACCCACAGCTGGACGCCGTGCAGGACGGTGGTCCCCGGCGTGGAGACCTCGGAGTGGCAGATCCCGTACCCGCCGGTCATCAGATTGAGCTCGCCCGGGCGCACGTAAGCGAGCGTGCCCAGGCTGTCCCGGTGCTCGATCTCGCCGCTGAAGAGCCAGCTCACCGTCTGCAGACCAGTGTGGGGGTGCGGTGCCACGTCCATGCCGCCGCTGTCGGCGACGTTGTCGGGACCGTAGTGGTCGGCGAAGCACCAGGCGCCGATCAGCGACCGGGCCCGCTGCGGAAGCGTCCGGCGCACGGTCATCGCGCGCGGGCCGCCGAGGGGGACGTCCCTGGGGGTGAAGACGTCGACCGGCGAGGCGGGCCGGCCGTTCCCCTCCGCGCCGGGCTCACCGTGCGGCGCGCTGGGGTCGACCTCGGTGGTGCTCATCGTGTGACGCCCCTCTCAGCGTTAAGTTCCGCGTTCAACTATCATCCTCGATCGTAGGGGACAACGCACACGGCGCGCCGAAGGAGCCCAGGTGAGCGAGGTGACGCAGGCCACGACGAGCCGGCGGATATTCATCGACAAGCAGACACCGCGGTCCTACCGCGCCATACGTGACGCCGCCGACACGATCCGGGAGGCCGCGGCGGACGCCGG
Source organism: Streptomyces sp. RLA123 (assembly GCF_056270165.1). Classification (NCBI taxonomy): domain Bacteria; kingdom Bacillati; phylum Actinomycetota; class Actinomycetes; order Kitasatosporales; family Streptomycetaceae; genus Streptomyces; species Streptomyces sp. RLA123. The sequence continues at coordinate 7,467,708 of NZ_JBWDOR010000003.1, forward strand.
GCTCGAGCGCGCTCTCGTGGAATTGGTCAATCTGCGCGTCTCCCAGATCAACGCCTGCGCCTACTGCCTGCACGTCCACACCAGGGCCGCACTGCGCGCCGGCGAGGACCCGCAGCGGCTGGGCGTGCTGCCCGCCTGGCGGGACACGGAGGTCTTCACCCCCCGCGAGCGCGCCGCGCTCGCGCTGGCCGAGGCGACCACCACCCCTGCGGACACCGCCGTCGCGGACGAGGCCTACGCCGGCGCCCGCGAGGTACTGACCGACGACGAGATCTCCGCGGTGATCTGGGTGGCCATCACCATCAACGCGTTCAACCGCGTGTCCATCATGAGCAAGCACCCGGTCAGGGCCCTGCCCGCGCAGTGAACCCCGGCCGAGGATTGGACTGGCGTGTCCAAAAACCCGGGCGGAGAATGACGCCATGACGTCACGACTCACGGCCAAGGGCGCCGCCACCCGGCAGCGGATCATCGAGGGTGCGGCAACGGTGATCCGCGAGCGGGGCCTCGGCGACACGACCCTCGACGACATCCGGGGCCGCACCGCCACGAGCAAGAGCCAGCTCTTCCACTACTTCCCCGGCGGCAGGGAGGACCTGCTGCTCGCGGTGGCCTCCCACGAGGCGGCGCGGGTGCTGTCCGACCAGCAGCCGCACCTGGGCGACCTCGGTTCGTGGCAGGCCTGGCAGCGGTGGCGTGACGCCGTCGTCGAGCGCTACCGCGAGCAGGGTCCGCGCTGCCCGCTGGGAGTGCTCACGTCCGAACTGAGCCGCACCACGCCGGGCGCCCAGGCCGTGACCCGCGAACTGCTCGCGGCCTGGCAGGCCGACATCACCGCCGGCATCCGGAGCATGCAGGACCAGGGCGAGATCCCGGCCTCGCTGGATGCCGACAGGGCGGGCGCGGCCCTGCTCGCCGGCGTCCAGGGCGGGGTCGCCATCCTCATGGCGACCGGTTCGCTCACGCACCTGGAGGCCGCGCTCGACATGGGCATCGCGCAGCTCCGGACGGCACCGTCGGCGTCCCCTGTCCCGTGCGGGACGTGATACCTCGCGGTTCTTGAGCAGCCCTCGTTGCGGTGCCCTACGGGGCGGGATAGTCCGTCACGTACACCGGCGAACCGATCCTCGTCGTGTCCGCCGGACCGCCCACGCCGTTGACGACGTGGTCGAGCGTTCCGGCGGCGAGGTTGACGGTCATGATGTGGTGCAGCCTGACCCCCGGCTTCTGGGGGACCTCGAAGCCGTTCTCGGTGTGGATGGCCGGGTTGTTCTGGTTGAAGACGTAGGCGCCGCCGCCGTACAGGCGGTGCGTCGTCACGCCGTCGTCGACCTTGTAGGCCGCCCAGCCCTCGACAGGGCCGTTCATCCAGTCGGCCTGCGTCGGCGGGTCGTACGGCAACTCGTTCTGGTAGAGGATCGTCGTACCGTCGTTGCCGTTCCAGACCGTGTTGTACTGCTGGAAGTGCTCGACGAACAGGCCCGTCGCGGTCACGTGGTCACCGTTGACGACGACGCCGTTGCGGCCGGTATTGGTGTTCCAGCGTTCGGTGTCGGTCAGGCCGTCCACTCCGTGGTCCGCCCGCCACACCCAGGTGTGGTCGATGATCACGTCGTCGCTGTTGACCTGGAGCGCGACGTCGGCCTTGCCGACGTGCGGTCCGCCGACGCGGAAGTACACGTCGGACAGGGTCGTGGGGTCGTCCGGCGAGCTCTTGTGGTTGTTGCCGGGCTTCTTGCCCACCTGGAGGAGAACCGGCGACTCCTTCGGGCCCGCGTCGATCGTGAGACCGGCGATGACGGTTCCGGGGACGTCGGAGACCTCGATCGGGGTCGAGCCGTTGACGGCGGTGAGCGTCGCGTGCCCGATACCGAGGACCACCGTGTCGGCGCGCTTGATCCTGATGGTCGAGGCGATGTCGTACACGCCGGGTGTGAGCAGCAGGTTCCTGCCCTGCGACAGCGCCTTGTTCATGTCGTGCACCGAGTCCGACGGGGTCGCGACGAAGAAGTCGCCGATCGGTATGGTGCGGCCCGGTGTGATGCCGTCGGCCCACGAGACGCCCCGGCTGTTCCGCTGGGCGGACGGCACGCGGACGTTGTACGTCCCGTCCGTCCCGACGAACAGGTACGGCTTCTCGCGGCTCACCGGAGTGGTGTCGAGCGTGGTGTAGGGCGGGTTCGGGAACCCGGTTTCGGCCGGGGCGCCGACGACACCCGAGAAGACCTGGTTCCACACGCCGTTGGACCAGCCGGCGACCTCGGAGTTGCGGGTGAGCCACTGCTGCTGCGATCCGCTGGTGACGGAGGGCAGCTTGGAATCTGCGATGAAGCCGCCGCTGGCGTACTGCGGACCGGCGCTGCAGTAGTCCATCAGCGAGAGGTTGCCACCGCTGATGTCCAGACGGCGCATGGACACGGCCTGGGAGACCGCCCAGAAGTCGGCCGATGCCTGGCAGCCGCCCTGGCCGGCCGCGTTGATCTTGATCGACAGATTGGACAGGGTCCGCCAGAAGTTCACCAGCGCGAGGCAGTTGCTCGTCCCGCCGCCCTCCAGGCAGCGGTTGTAGACCTCGACCTTGCCGTTGATGACCACATCGGTGGGTGAGGCACCCAGGCCGGCGATCTCGGTGTAGTAGCCGACCTTGACCTGGAGCGGGTGCTGCGCGGTGCCGTACGTGCCGGGTTTGAAGAGGTACGCGTGGCGCGTCGTGCCCATCTCGTTGTCGACCTGCGCCGCGTTCGCGGCGTCGAGGGTCGCCTGGATGTCGCCAACGGGCATGCTCGGATCGAAGACGGTGACGTTCGCCCCGAGGGCCGTGGCGCCGGCGTCCGCCGCGCCGGGGCCCGGCGGGTCGGCACTGGCGGCCGTTCCCGTCGTCATCACGCACGTGGCCAGTACGGCGGCGAGCGCGAGAACCCGGCCGAAACGTCGGCGGGCCGGGCGCTGGTACGGGTGACCCGCTCTGCCAGGAGGCAGGGTCGTCATGGAGTTCGTCCTTTCCGTTGGGCGCGGAGCGAGGTGGTAGGAACGGACGGCCGATATGGGGCCGTTGGTGCACGGGGCGTGCCTCCCGGGATGCGAGAGCGCTCTCTTGGCGGGGACGACTGACCCCCTGTCATCGCGATCCGCCTCCTCGTGGGAGCCCGACCGGACACCGCGGGCCCGGGGACCCCGGACCGCCCCGCTTGCGGCAAGCCAAGCGTGCTTGAAGTTTCTACTGGGCGAATCGGTCCTCGCGCTACGTTCGTGCAGCCCAAGGTTCGTACCAATTACGGGCGTTCGGCAGTCGCCGGCAACGCCGCGCCGCGTGACGCGCCCCCAGGGGGAGGGGGTGGCCAGGATGACGTCACGACCGGTGCGTGCCACCCTCGTCGTGTGGAAGGTGTCCTGATCCGCCCCGCCCGGCCGGCGGAACTGCCGCTCCGCGACGCGCTGGTCCTGCGGTCGAAGGCGCACTGGACGGGCGGCCGTGCGGAGGACGTTCCGGCCCTGACGCCGAAGCTCACGGTGGCCGACATCACGACCCGGCACGCCACGGTCGCCGAGAGGGGCGGCGACCCCGTCGGCTTCTACACCCTAAACGAGCACGCGGACTACCTCGGGATCGGCCTGTTCTTCGTCGACCGGCCCTTCATCGGCACCGGTGTCGGGCGCCTGCTCTGGGGCGACCTGGTCCGGCGGGCCGCCGCGCAGGGCGCACGCGTGCTCGGCGTCGGCGCGGAGCCCCGCGCCGAGGGCTTCTACCAGCGGATGGGCATGGTCGCCCGGCACGGGTTCGAGCACAACGGCGAGCGCCTGATCTGGATGACGGCCGATGTCGCCGCGATCGTGCACTGACCGGCACGCCGCCGCGCGACGTGACGCGTTCGTCGACACGCCGCGGAGGCGGACCGGCGCGCCCGTGACGGTCCCGCCCCGCTGCCGGGAACGGAAGCGGGGCGGGACCGCTGGATGCGGCCCCACCCCGGGATCGGTCAGCCAGGGCTGATCCGATGCGGACTCACCTCAGGCCGAAGGCCCGGCTGATCCGCTGCGTGACGGTGTCGCCCTTGCTGTCGGCGGCGCTGGTGCGCAGGGTCACGAACTGCGCCTTGGCGGGAGCGTTGAGGTGCGTGCTCCAGCCGGCCGAGGTGCGGGTGAGAGCTGCGTGCTTCCAGGTGGCGCCGTCGTCGTAGGAGATGTCGAGGCGGACCGTTTTGATGGTGTCGGAGCGGGGACCGCCCGCCAGGTGCGAGGGAGTGACGGTGACGGCGGCGCGGCGGTCCGTCCTGCCGGCGCTGTTCATGCCCTTGACCGTGTAGTCGAGCTGGATCAGCGGCAGAACGGCATAGGTGCCGGCGGCGGGCTGCCCGGAGATGAAGCCCCACTCGGTCCTGGTCGTGACCGAGTAGTCGTTCTCCCAGAAGGCGCGGGCGTTCTCCGAGACCAGGCGGTACGGCAGCTTCTCGGAACTGTCCAGGGTGAGGGGGTACCGCGGGCTGCCGAGGGTGTCGGTGGTGGAGTCCCTGAGCAGCAGCGGATCGCCGTCGGGGAGCATCTGGTACATCTTCACGCTGTTGCGGACACCGGTGTTGTTCAGGGTCCTGCCGACGTGCCCCGGTTCGGAGTCGGCCCAGCCCGGGATGACCGCCAGCACCTGGTTGCCCACCCGGACCGGCACGAAGTTGCTGTTCGACCGGGGACGCTGGATCGGCCCGAAGTAGGCCAGGTGCGAGGTCGTGCCGCTCGGGTACCGCTTCACGGAGTCGCTGCTGATCTGCAACTGCTGGTTGATCTGGGCCTCTTCCACCCAGTCCGTGTTGCGCGACACCCAGTCGGTGCGCTCGGCCTGGGCGGGGGTGGGCAGCGGGTTCGATCCGTAGAACGTCTGCCACACCGCGGAACGGGTTTCCAGGGCCCGCGCGGGCCGGTTGCTGCGGAAGGAGACCTGCACCCGGTTGAGGTCACTGATCCGCGGCCGGTAGGTCGGGTCCGCCGGGATCGCGGCCCAGTGCCTGGAGATGTCGTAGAGGTAGTCCGTGGTCGGGCGCGAGGTCACCTTGAGCGCCGTGCTCCGGCTCTTCTTGATCTTGGCGATCAGTTCATTGCCCTCGTCCGCGGTGAGCGAGGCCACCGTCAGGGGAGGCGGGTTCCCGGCCTCGGTGTACGGGTTGTCGAGGTCGTTGTCCCACGGGTTCAGCCGGCCGTCACGGTCGTTGACGATCAGCAGCAGCTTCGCACCGGCCTTGGCGGCGTACTTGGCCTGCTTGGCGGGCCCGACGGCATCGCTGCGCCGGACCACGACGACCTTGCCCGCGGCCTTGAGTCCGACGTATGCGGGGGCGTCGCCCTGCCCGGCGTTGACGGCCGTGTACTGGCCCGTCCCCTTCTTGAGCGGGGTCCGTCCGCGCATGACGATCAGATCGTCGAAGCCGCGCGTGCCGGACGCGACCTTCAGGGCCGGCGCCGTCAGGCGCCAGTCGCCGCCGAACCCGAACGTGCCCGTGGTGACCGGCTTGGTGGGCAGGGCCCAGATGCTGTCGTACTCACTGGCGGGCCAGCGCTGCATCAGAAGCCAGTTCCCGTTGTCGAACCCGCGGTACAGGTCGGTGCGGAGGTCGGCAAGGGTGCTCTCCTGCGGCGTCCGAACGGAGACCGGCTTGGCCTTGGACGCGTCCAGGGACACCGTGGTGTTCTTGCCGACGACGACCTCCGGAGCGGCCAGCATCGCCTTGCCCTTGGAGTGCGACCCGTGAGTGCCCCGGACATCGCTCTCCAGGTTCACGAGGTACTTGCCGGCAGGCACGTCGACCGTGCCGGTGCCCGAGGCGTCCAGGAGCAGCGGGCCCATGGAGACCTTGTCGCTCATCAGGAACACCTCGCCGCCCATCGGGTGCCCGCTGCGGTCCTTGCCCTTGATCGTGAGGGTGAAGCGCGGGGCCTGCACGTAGGCGCCGATCACGGTGTGGGCCAGCGGCGTGCCGGACGCGTCGGAGGCGACGATCCGGCCCGGGGTCGTGGTGTCGGGCTTCACCAGGTCGAAGTTCGTGGTGAGAGTGACCTTGCTGCTGCCGTGAGCGGGGACGGTCACCTGCTGCGCGGAGAGCGAGAAGGCGCCTACTGGGGCACCGGGGACCTGGACGGCCAGGTCGAGGGTGACCGGGGCATCGGCGGTGTTGGTGTAGGTGACCTCCTTCTCGGTCTTTCCGCCGGCCGGCGCCGAGGAGGCGCGGTAGCCGCCGAACACGGTGCCGGTGGCGAACACGGTGCCCTTGACGGCGGCGGCGACGTCGAGCCGGCCGCTGCCGCCCTCGTACGGGGTGTACTGGGGAGTTGCCTTGGTGCTGCTGACCAGGCCGTCCTTGAGCTGCTGACCGGTCCAGTCCGGGTGCACCTGAGCGAGCAGCGCGGCGGCGCCGGCGACGTGCGGCGTGGCCATCGAGGTCCCGCTCAGCGTCTGGTAGTAGCCGCTGCCGTCCTCGGCGTACTGCGAGCGGGCCGCCAGTACATCGACGCCGGGCGCCGTCAGTTCCGGCTTCAGACCGGCATCGCCCTGACGGGGGCCGGTGCTGGAGAACTCGGCGAGGGTGTCCGAGGTGTCGACCGCGCCGACGGACAGCGCGGCGTCCGCGACGCTGGGCGTCGAGACGGTGTGCGGGCCGTCGTTGCCGGCCGCGATGGTGAACAGGGCACCGGTCTCGGCGCTGAGCTCGTCGACGGCCTCACTCAGCGGGTCGTGCCCGTCGGTGGGCCCGGCGCCGAGGCTCATGCTGATGACCTTGGCGTGCTCGTCGCGGGCGGCCCACTCCATACCGGCCAGAACCCAGGAGTCCTGGCCGCTGCCCTCGTTGTCCAGCACCTTGCCGATGTGGAGGCGCGCGCCCGGAGCGACGCCCTTCTCCTTGCCGTCGGAGGCGGCGCCCGTGCCTGCGATGGTCGAGGCGACGTGGGTGCCGTGGCCGTTGCGGTCCTCGACGTCTTGGTCGGGTACGAAGCTCGTGCTCGCGGCCACCTGACCGACCAGGTCGGGGTGCTGTGTGTCGACGCCGGTGTCCAGCACGGCCACATCCACACCCTGGCCGGTGTCACCGCCCGCCCACACCTGCGGCGCGCCGATCTGCGCGGTGGTGTCGGCCAGAGCGGCCTTGACCTTTCCGTCGAGCCAGACCTTCGCGATACCGCCGCGTAGTTGGGGCTTGGCGGCGGAGCTGCGACCGCTCGCCGCCGTGGTGCCACCGGTGAGCGCCTGCCAGAAGTCGCCGGCCTTCGACCGCGACTGGGAGAGCGCCGCCCCCTGGATGCTGCTCAGGGTGAGGGTCTTGGCGGCGCCGGCCGGTACCGCCTGGGTCCGCGCACGGACGGCGGCGTCGGTGTAGGTGACGATCAGGGGCAGGCTGCTGCGCTGGTCGTCGCCGTAACCGTCCGCCAGGAGCCTGGTGACATTGAACAGTTCACGGTCCAGCTTTCCGGCGGCGACGTAACCAAGGGCCGCGTCCGGGTACATGTAGATGTCGTTGCCGACCTTGAAGGTCGTGGCGCCGGTGAGCCGGCCGTCCGCGCCCTGTACGGAACGGGTCACCCTGCCGTGGGCATCGGTGGTCACCGTCACCTTGTCACCGGTGATCAGGGTGACGGTCTGCGAGCCCGGCTGATGTGCCGCGCGGGCAGGCAGCCGCGGAGCGGCCTGGCCGGCGGGTGTCACGGCGGTGGCCGGTATGACCCCCAACGTCAGGGCGGCGATGGCGGCGAGTGCGACGGGGCCCGGTCTGGGTATGGGAATCCTGGGCACAGCTACTCCTCATGGGTACTGAAGAATCAGGCACCTGATGATCGGCCAGGCCGGGTTCGAGATGGCGGTTCCGGGTTGTCACTTCATGGCCATGGCACCTTTGCGCCAGCGTCCGCGGTTCGCAAAGCAGACATCTCCGCGAGGTGCGGGATTCACCGGAGGCTCCGGGCCCGCCGCGGTCACGGCGAGCACCGCCGAGGTCCGGGGCCCGGCCCTGACCGTGCGACGGTGACGACCCCCGGCGTGGTGAAGGCCCCGGCGGCCCGGGATTCACCGGCCGCCGGGATGGTCGACGGGCGGCGCCCGGCGCGGAGACGGCCTCGGCGGGTACCCCGCCCCGGCGTCAAGGCGCAGCGCGATCGCCCGTCGCCTCCCGGCTCCGGGCCAGGGTGTGGGCGCCCGGTTCACGGTTCACAGCTTCGCCGGCGCCGTCAACGCGTGGCTCGACGACCCCTCGCTTCGAGAGGGACGGCCTGGTCGACGTGGCCGCGGCATCCGCCCTGCGGGGTGGCCACCCGGCTACCGGCCTGCCCCCCGACCGGGGGCGTCCGGTCTCGCGGCGTGTCGTGCCCCGCGGCGCGATGAGTTCGCCGGGTGCCGGCGGTCCTCCTCTCGTACGGTGTCCGGCGTCCGGCCGGTCACGGCAAGCGGCCGCCCGACGGGAGACCTTCACGCGATGACCGGCAAGGACGCGATCGTGGACCGGGCCGGGGGCGCCGGGCTGTGGCCTCTGGTCGAGGCCGAACGCGCGGCACTGGCCGCCGATCTGGCGGGACTGGACGACGTGGGGTGGGCGACGTCGTCCCTGTGCGAGGGGCTGTCAGTGCGCGAGGTGCTGGCGCACCTCACCGCGTCCGCGCGTCTCACGCCGGCCCGCTGGATGGCCGGGGTGATCCGCTGCCGCTTCGACTTCGACCGGATGGTCGCCATGCGACTCGCGGAGCAGTTGGGCGCGACCCCGACGGAGACGCTGGAGCGGTTCCGGAGGGCGGTGCCGAGCAGGATCAAGCCCCCGGTGCCCGTGGTGGCCCTGCTCGGTGAGGTGATCGTGCACGGGGAGGACATCCGGCGCCCCCTGGGGCTGCGTCGCGAGCATCCGATCGGGACGCTCACCCACGTCGCCGGCTACTACCAGGGCTCGGACCTGGTGGTGCTCGCCAAGGGGCGTATCGGCGGCCTGCGGCTCGTCGCCGACGACGGCCCCTTCACCAGCGGTTCCGGGGCGCTGGTCTCCGGCCCGACGGTCTCCCTCGTGATGGCCATGACCGGGCGCGCGGCGTACTGCGACGACCTCGCCGGCGACGGGGTCGCGGTCCTGCGCGAGCGCTGCCCGCAGGGGTGAGCGTCCCGCCGCGGGCGTGCGGCCCGCGGCGGGAGCGGGAGTTCAGCTGTGGGAGACGGTGAGGCCGTAGAAGGCGACGCGCGCGCCCCTGGTGGTGCTGTCGGAGGACGACTGGTTGTACGAGCCGGCCTTGAAGTACTGCTTGTACGGGTTGAACGACGACGGGATCGCGTAGTGCGTCGTGCTGCCGTTGACCGTCAGGTCGATGGTGTGGCCGCCCGAGACGCCGATGGTGTACGTCCACGTCTTGCCGACGGACACATGGCCGACGGGGTGCGGCGTCTGGCCGCCCGAGGGCGAGTTCTCCGTGCCGAGCACGATGTCGCCACTGGAGCGGTAGTACAGCTCCAGCAGCGGCTTGGTGGACGAGCCCCCCGAGCCGAGGTGGATCTGACCGACGCAGACGTTGGAGGTCACCGAGACCACGCGCAGGGTCGCGCTCATGCGGTGGGTGCCGCTGAGCGGCCAGTCTGCGGCGCTGCCGCTGCGGTTCATCTCGCGCAGCTCGGAGCGGGCGTAGTCGGAGTTGGGCGTGGTGACGCCCTTCTCCGGCGCCCAGAAGGTCATCGCACCGTCGCGGGTGTCGGTGGAGAAGTACGCGTCCTGGTAGCCGTTCGCCCCCTGGAGCCGGGACGAGGAGATGGTGGTCGGCGAGCCCGGGGAGCCGACCGGCTCCTGGAGCTGCCACACCGAGAGGTCGAAGTTGCCGCCGGGGGCGACCTTGGGGTCGGCGGCGAAGGCAGGGCCGGTGCCGAGGACGACGGTCGCGACGGTCAGGGAGGCGAACAGCGTACGCACGCGCATGGGGGACCTCCTGTCGGATCCGATCGTTCACTTACATGAACGACGTATGTGGACGTGAACGCTTGGCACGTCGAGACGGTAGGGCCGTGGCGTGGCCGCGTCAAGGCCTGTACCCATCGCCGTACCGTCCGGGCCCGGACGGCCGTAGGCTGGTGGCCATCATGTCCGCGGTCGAAGTCGTCCAGCTCCTGGTCTCGCCCGTGCACCGGTACATGGGGCGGCCGTCCGACGGGCCGTCCCCGGCGCACGACGGCGAACTCGTCGTCCGCGCCGAGGTCCGGGCGAACCTCGGCCTCGTGGGGGACCGCTACTACGGCCGTCCCGCCCACCACGACGCCGCGGTCACACTCATGGCCGCGGAGAACCTCCCCGTGGACATCGACCCGGCGATCGATCTCCGCCGGCTGCGCCGCAACGTCCTGCTGCGGGGCGTCGACATCGACGCGCTCGTGGGCGCGACGGTGTCGCTCGACACCGGCGCCGGACCGGTCCTGCTGGCCGTCCGGCGCCCCGCCCGGCCGTGCGCGTGGATGGATGCCGTCATCGGCCCGGGCGCGCAACGCGCCCTGCGCGGCAAGGGCGGTGTGCGGTGCACGCCGCTGACCGACGGCGTGCTCGGCGTCGGGTCCGCCGAGTTCGAGATCGTGGCGCCGTCCGCACCGGGGTGACCGTCCGCGTGCGCCGGGCGGCTGGGACAATCGGAGGGCCGCGGGCACGGGTGCCGCGGACGCCGCCTACGAGGGAGGAAACGCCGTGCCGCCGACGTCGAGGCCGCTGCGCAAGCTGGGCTTCCTGACCATCGGGCTGTTCGACGAGGCGGATCCCCGCCGCGGGCACCAGTCCACACTGGAGATCATCGAACTGGGGGAGCGGCTGGGATTCGACAGCGCCTGGGTACGCCACCGCCACCTCCAGTACGGCATCTCCTCGCCCGTCGCGGTCCTCGCGGCGGCCTCCCAGCGGACCAGCCGCATCGAACTCGGCACCGCTGTCATCCCGCTGGGCTGGGAGAACCCCCTGCGGCTGGCCGAGGACCTGGCCACGGTGGACCTGCTGTCCGGCGGCCGGCTCAACCCGGGTGTGAGCGTGGGCCCGCCGATGCACTACGACGAGGTCAAGCACGCGCTGTACCCCGACACCGCCGACCAGGAGGACTTCGGCTACACCCGCGTGGAACGCCTGCTGGACTTCGTCCGCGGCAAGCCGGCCACCGACTTCAGTGGTGTCGAGGGCATCGAAGTCTTCTCGGACCGGGTCCAGCCGCACTCCCCGGGGCTCGGCCGCCGCATGTGGTACGGCGGCGGGAGCCTGCGGTCGGCCCGGTGGGCCGGTGAGCACGGCATGAACTTCCTGACCAGCAGCGTCGTGAAGGCCGAGGAGCCGGGGCAGGCCGGCGACTTCGCCGCGGTCCAGCTCTCGCACATCCGCGCCTACCGGGACCACCACCCCGACGGTGAGGCTGCCCGCGTCTCGCAGGGGCTGGTCGTCATCCCCACCGACAGTGCCACGGCGGAGCAGCGCGCCAGATACGCGGCCTATGCCGCGGCGCGACTGCCGCGCACGGCCACGCCGCAGGGTCCGGCGGGCCTGATGTTCGCACCGGACCTCGTGGGCAGCGCGGAGGAGATCGCCGAGCGGCTGACGGCGCACGCCGCCTTCCGCGAGGTCGACGAGGTGGCGTTCGCGCTGCCGTTCAGCTTCGGGCACGAGGACTACGTCCAGATCCTCACCGACATCGCCACCCGTCTGGGGCCGGCGCTGGGCCGTCCTTCCGTCGCATGACTTTGCCCGTGGGCGGCCCGGTCCCACCGGGCCGCCCACGGGCGGAAGGGCGCGGCGCCGGTCAGCAGTAGAGGTTGCTGCCCGGGCTGACCCCGAGGATCCCCGTGAACTGCTGGTAGGCGCTCACCCGGCTCTGGACCTGCGCGGGGTTGCGGCCGTCGCATTCCAGGGAGCCGTTGATGGAGCGGATCGTCTGGCCGAAGCCGGCCTGGTTCACCATCGCGTTGTGCGGCGTCATGCTGCCGGGACCGTTCTGGGTGTTCCAGTACCACAGGCCGGTCTTCCAGGCGACGGCCGAGTCCTGCTCGACGCGCCAGGGGTTGCCCAGCAGGTCGATGCCCAGCGCGTCGCCGGCGGCCTTGTAGTTGAAGTTCCAGCTGAGCTGGATCGGGCCGCGGCCGTAGTACGCGGACTGTCCCGCCGGGCAGCCGTAAGGCTGGCCCCAGTCGCAGTAGTGCGAGTAGTTGGCGGTGTTCTGCTCCACCACGTAGACCAGGCCGCCGGTCTCGTGGTTGACATTGGCGAGGAAGGCCGCGGCCTCCTGCTTCTTCACGGTGTCGCTGCCGCTGTTGGCGAAGCCGGGGTACGCCGAGAGGGCCGCGACCAGGCCGCTGTAGGTGTAGAAGGAGTTCCGGCCCGGGAACATCTGGTTGAACTGGGCCTCGCTGACCACGAATCCGGACGGGTTCGTGCCGCCACCGCCGCTCGCGGGGGCGTTCCACTTCTGGTTGGCCCCGCCGGTGCAGGTCCAGATCTGCAGCCGGGTGCCGTTGGCGGAGTTGTTCTCACGGACGTCCAGGCACTTGTTGGCCGCCGGGTTGACGATGTCGTGGGCCGCGGTGACCACCCACTGCTGGTTGGCGCCGCCGGCGCAGTCCCACAACTGGACAGCCGCGCCGTCGGCGGTGCTGCGGTCCACGACGTCCAGGCACTTGCCGAGCGCCCGCAGGGTGCCGTCGCCGGAGTTCGACCAGCGCTGCGCATTGGTCCCGTTGCAGTCGTAGAGCTGCACCGCGGTGCCGTTGGCACTGTTCGCGGCGGCCACGTCGACGCACTTGCCGGCCAGTCCCGAGATCTGGCCGTCGGCCGCGTGGGCGGGCGGCGCGGCCACGAACAGCGCCGAGAGGATCGCGGTGAGAACGGCCGTGACCAGGGAACGTCCCACGGCGGTCCGTCGGAAGGAGAAGCGTCTGGCAAGTCTGGTGGACCAGGACATGGAGGCATCGCTCCTTACACGGCTCGCGGCCGTGACGGTGGGGGAGGGAGCTTGCGGGGGAGGGCGCCGCGGCCGGGCAGGGTCCGGTTACGACGCCCTATCAGGTCTAGACCATGACAGGGTGACGGGGCCACGTCAACCACACGAACGGCGCGGAGTGCACGGGCAGTCGGGCGGCGCCGTAACGCCGAGGGGCGGGCCGGCAGCCCTGTGGCTGCCGGCCCGCCCCTCGGCGGGATCCTTCCGGTCCTGGTCTAGTAGGTGAACCGCTCCAGGCCGTTCGCCCAGGGATTCACGAGGTACGCCGTGCGGTGGGCCGGGTCGAGGAACAGGCCCCGGCGGCCGGTGAAGTCGAAGTTGGACGTGGAGATCGTGGAGCTGACGAGATTGGCGACAGGGTGCCGGGCGAGAACCTTCCCGGTGTCCGGGTCCAGGACGGTGACCTCGCTCAGGGCGTTGTTGTCGTCCGTGGTGGCCTCCTCGTAGAGGTGCGCCACGAGGGCGACTCCGTGCTCGGCGTCGAGGGTCGGCCACATGACGCCCCTCGTACCGAGGTCCGCGGGCGCCGAAGTGGCCAGGGTGGACTGGGAGGCGGAGCGCCAGGTGCTGGTCGGGAACTCGCCGGTGCTGTAGTTGGGCGTGACGGGCCCGGCGGCGACGTACACCTTGTCACCCTTGCCGTCCGGCAGCAGCCCGGCGACGCAGGCGGGCAGCGTGGCCAGGGGCGACACCGTGCGCGCGGTGAGGTCGACCGAGACCGCGTAGTACGGGACGCGCCCGGACAGGCAGGGCCCCATGGTGCCGGAGGTGGCCACGAAGAAGATGCCCGTCGAGGAGTCCACCGAGACATTGCCCAATGCCCGACCCGGCTGGGAGGCGTTGAGCGGCAGCGGGTCGGAGACGCGGCCGGTGGTCATGTCGACCGTCCAGAGGCTGTCGACCCCGGACACCCCGTCGTACGTCACCACGGCCGCCCGGTGCCGGGCCGTGTCGACGGCCCCGCCCATGAAGGAGATCGACGTGGAGTCGCCCTCCGGGTCCAGAACGGTCGTCCGCACCTCGGCGCCGGTGGAGGTGTCCCGCAGGGCGACCTCCGGGATCGTGCCGCCGTCGAAGGGCTGGAAGGCGATCAGGGTGTGGCCCGTCGCACGGTCGGCCCCCACGACCTCGGACATCATGCCCTTGCCGGTGTCGTGTGCCACGACGGTCCCGAGGGTGCCGTCGGTCAGGGAGTACGCGGTCGTGTCCGAGCCGCGCAGGTGGATCCAGCCGTCGTCGCCGTCCGCGAAGTCGTCGGTGGACAGCAGCGCGGTGTCGCCGCTGACCTCGAAGTTCTCCAGGGTGCCCGAGATCGTCTCGCCGTCGAGGTACTGGACGAACGAGGTGGGCGAGGCCTGGCCGACGGGCTCGCCGGCGTGGGTGGCGATGATCCGGACCGGGTACTGCAGCCCGGTCGGCAGGCCGAGCGCCTTCAGGTCCAGCACCGTCTTGCCCTTCACCGAGGGCAGGGGGCGGAACAGCGTGGACGCGTGGTCGACGCCGTTGTCGTCCCGGCCGCTGCCGTTCTGGTTCGTGGCGGTGTTGAGCGCGCCGTACAGGGTCGGCGCCGGGGTCAGGAACTCGATCGCCGCGCCGTCGGCGCCGTCGGTCGAGGAGGCGTCCCAGTGCACGGTCAGCTTGGCGTCGGAACGGGTCAGGTCGGCCGCGTGCGCCTTCTCCGTCGTCCCATGGGTCAGCAGGGGCGCCTCCGGCCGCTGATCGGCGCCGGGGCCGACGCGCAGCGCCCGGAAGTCACCGAAGACCTGGCCGTCGTAGAGCGTGATCCCGACGCCGTACAGACCCGCGCCGCCCGCCGCGAAGGCGGAGGCCGGGATCGTCACCGAACCCTTCGTGCCGGTGAGCGGGGTGCGCCACTGGGCACGCCACTTGTCGCTGGCGGTGAACGGCGTCCAGTGACCGACCGAGGACAGCACCAGCTCCGGGTCCGTGGTGTCGCGCAGACCCGTCAGGTCGTAATGCACGGTGACCGGCTTCCCGAGCGGGCTCGCGCCGGGTGCGGTGGGCGCCTGCGGCTGCAGGTGGGTACCGTCGGTCGCGCTCAGGGTGAGCTTGCGGGAGGCCGAGGCGACGACCTTTGCGCCGTCGAGGGCCTCGAACGTCACCTGGAGACTGCGTGCCTCGGACGACACGAGCGGCAGGCCCGCGGCGCCCAGCAGCTCACGCGGCAGGACCCGCAGGCTCGGACCGGAGGAGGGGATCACCCCGTGCTCGCCGACACGCAGACGGTACGTCAGATCCTTCTGCGCGCCGGTGAGGTCAAGCCCGAAGGTGAGCGGGGCGAACGCGTTCTCGCCGGTCGGCACGTCGCCCCAGCCGCCGGCCGGCCCGGCCAGATCGATGGCGGACGGGTTGGTGGCCTCGACGAACGAGACGCTGGGCGTGACCGACATGACCTGGCGCTGCGCGACGGACAGGCGCACCGCCGACGGGGCGAGATCGTGGCGCTTGGAGAGCACCTTCTCCACGGCGGCGGTGACGTCCAGCTGCGTGCCCATGTGCAGTTCCTGGTCGGCCTGCGGGGGCTGGGCGATCGGGCGTCCGGTGGCGACCAGCAGGTCGCGCACCTTGCCAGGAGTGAGCTTCTGCCCGGTCGCCTCGGCCGCCGCCAGGACGTCGGCCGCCGCGGCGGCGATCATCGGCGCCGACGCCGAGGTGCCGCCGTTGAGCACCACCTGCGGGCCGTCCGAAGTGTGGAACAGCGAGGGCAGGTTGTCGCCCGGTGCGGCCAGGTCGATCCGGGTGCCGAAGCCCGACGAGTAGCCGGCCGAGCCGTTGTAGCGGGTCGTCGGGTAGACGGCGGTGCGGACGTCGTCCGAGCTGAGGGTGTCGTCGACGGTGGTGCCGCCCGCGCCGATCACCCCGGTGTCACGCACCAGCGACGGGGTCGTGGTCGGGGCGACGTCGTCGATGCTGGTCTGCGCGTGCGTGCTCGACGTCAGGTCGGTCGGCGTGCTGCCGCCGTCCGGGCCGACCGACACCGGCAGGCCGAGCCGCGTGCCGTCGTTGGAGGAGACGACCACCACGATGCCCGAGTCCACGATGGAACGCAGTGTGTCCCGGATCGCCGGGTCGTCCTCCAGCCACCGCGACGGGAAGCCGATCGACCCGTCCGTGCCGAAGCCGAGGCTGGCGGTGATCACGGTCGGTCGCGGCTTCTGCGCGGCGGCGGCGCGCAGTGCCGTCGCGATGCCCTCCGCGGAGGGCTCCTCGGGCACGACGAGCCGGTACTGCGCCCCGGGGGCGATGCCCAGGAGGTCGGTGGCGCCGCTCCCGGTGGCCTCCGGGCGCTGCCGGTCGTGGGGCAGCGGCGCCATCATCGAGAAGTCGAGCAGCACTTCGCCGAGGTTGGGGTCCTGGCCCTCGATGGACCCGGTCGGGTCGAGCCGGCCCGCGTTGTCGCTGGTGTACGTCGGGATGAGCGGCAGCGAGGGGTAGTCCAGGTAGCGCTGGCCGTCCTTGACCACGGTGGTGGGACCGTAGCCGGCCACGTAGTCGTCGCCGGCGTCGGCCATGGACTGGTCGGTCAGGTCGCCCAGCGAGACGTTGGTGACGATCTGGCCCGCGCCGGGGAGCGCGTGCAGGAGGTCCGCGGAGTCCTGGAAGGCCCCGACGACGTTCACGCCACCGGAGTTGAGGTAGGACTGGAAGGACGTCGTCAGGCCCTCGTTGGCGGGCAGACTCCCGGCGGCCGCGGGTGCCGCCGCGCGGGCACCGCGGCCGGAGCCGAGGCCGTCGATCGAGGCGAGGACGGTGTCCGGAAGCGTGACGGCACCGGAGTTCATGGTCTGCGGCCGGACCGCCGAGCGGGCTCCCCCGGAGGCGGCCCCCAGGGTGTAGGGCGTCAACGCGGCGGTGTCCGCACGGCGCTGGAGGATCGCGGCGGACGGGGCGAGCCGCTCGCCGAGCCCGGTGCGGCCCCGGGGCTGCGGCACGGGGAAGGCCCGGGTGGTGCCGTCCTTCCGGGTCAGGGTGCCCGTCCCGTCGTCGGACCAGTGCACCACCGATCCGTCGGCGAGGGTGAGGGAGTGCGCGGCCGGGGCTGCATCCCGCGGGGGTACCGGGGTGTCGGGGGCGGCGTGGGCGAGCGGCGTCGCGGTGAGGGTGAGGAGGACGGCGGCGAGCGTCGTCAACCGCGTACGTCTGAGGCGTGAGGACATGCAACGCCCTTCTGGGTGTCTGCAGGGCCAGCTGCGTCTTCGGGACTGGCGGGGTGGTGATCACCTTGACGGTGGCCCGTCAGCGCGGACAAGCTTCCGCGGGCGCGGGTTCGTGCAGTTGCGCAGATGCGCGCCGTGGCGAACCGCAGGCGACGGGCGGGCGACGTGCGGACGATCAGTGGACAAGGGCGGGGCGTACGATCAACCTGCGTTTCCCGATCAGCAGATGGGCAGGCCAGATGGATGTCACCTCAGGCGGCCCGTGGACCGGGACCGGCCTGGACCCGCTCAGCGGCCGCGTCCTGGAGTTCCTGGTGGGCCACCCCGCGGCCGGCGCCGACGCGGTGGCGGAGGCCACCGGCGTACCGGCCGAGGACGCCGAACGCGCCCTGCGGACGCTGGAGGACGAGCTGCTGGCCATCCGCGTCGCCGGCCGCCCGACGCGCTGGCGGGCCGGCCCGCCGCGTTCGTCCCTGGGGTCGCTGCTCGCCCGCAGGCGCAGCGAACTCGCTCAGGCGGAGCTGTACATGGAGCAGCTCCACGAGGTCTACCGATCCGTCTCGGGCCCGCACGCACCGCACCTCGTCGAGGTCCTGGAGCGCGCAGAGGAGGTCGCCGCACGCTACGCCCATCTCCTCAAGGCCAGCCGCCGCGAGGTGCTGCACCTGGCGAAGCCGCCCTATGTGACCGGTACGGAGACCGCCTACGGGGAAGGCCGCGAACGGGCCGCGGGGGAGGCCGCCGTCCACGACGGGGTGCGGATGAGATCCGTCTACGACACCGAGGGCTTCACCGACGAGATGTCCCTGGAGACCGCGCTGCGGGGCACGGCGGGCGGTGGCGAACTCCGGCTCAGCTCCGGCCTCCCCGTCAAACTCGTGGTCTTCGACCGCACCACCGCCCTGCTGCCGGTCGACAGCGACCACCCCTCGGCCGGATCGCTGGTGATCCACGCCCCGGCCATGGTCGCCGTGCTCGTCGCGCTGTTCGAGCGCCTGTGGGAGCGGGCCGTGCCCATGTCGTTGGAGAGCCGCCAGGACTGGCCGGTCCCGCGCCAGGCGCGTGAGGCGGACATCGACGAGCGCACCCGCGAGATCCTGCACCTCATGGCCACCGGAATGAAGGACGACGCCATCGCGCGGGTGCTCGGCGTCAGCCGCCGCACCGTCCAGAAGCACGTGAGCGAGGCCGGTACCGCTCTCGGTGCGCGGACCCGCTTCCAGATCGCCCTGCTGGCCGCGGAGCGCGGCTGGCTGGACCGGCCCCCGGGCCCGCCGGGCGCGGGGGCGGGCCCCGGCGTGGCACCTGCCACGCGGTCCTGAGGCCCCGGCGGCCTCCGGCGGGGCAGGAATCCGTCCGGCGCCGGAAGCGTTTCCGGTCAGGAGGGGGGCGGTCCGCCTTGGCGGTACCGTGAGAGCGGACTACGGATGATCAAGGCGGAATGTCATGCACGGCGAGTACAAAGTGCCCGGTGGCAAGCTGGTGGTGGTCGACCTCGAAGAGCGGGACGGAGTCCTGAGGGACGTCCGGGTCGCGGGGGACTTCTTCCTGGAGCCGGACGAGGCGATCCTCGCGATCGACCGGGCTCTGGAGGGGACGCCCGTGAGCACCGACGCCGCCGGGCTCGCCGCGCGCGTCGAGGCCGCGCTTCCCGAGGGCACCGTGATGTACGGCCTTACGGCCGAGGGCATCGCCGTCGCGGTACGCCGGGCGGTCGCGCAGGCGACGGACTGGACCGACTACGACTGGCAGCTGATCCGCGAGGCCCCGCAGTCGCCGGAGCTCCACATGGCGCTGGACGAGGTCATCACCGCCGAGGTCGCCGCCGGCAGGCGTCCGCCGACCCTGCGCGTCTGGGAGTGGGGAGCCCCGGCGGTCATCATCGGCAGCTTCCAGTCGCTGCGCAACGAGGTCGACCCCGAGGGCGCGGAGCGGCACGGCATCACCGTGGTGAGGCGCATCTCGGGCGGCGGCGCCATGTTCGTGGAGCCCGGCAACACCATCACGTACTCCCTGTCGGTGCCCGCGTCACTGGTGTCGGGACTGTCCTTCGCCGACTCCTACGCCTACCTGGACGACTGGGTGCTGGAGGCGCTCGGCGACATGGGCATCAAGGCGTGGTACCAGCCGCTGAACGACATCGCCACGGACGCCGGGAAGATCGCCGGCGCCGCGCAGAAGCGTGTGGTGGGACCCGAGGGCGGCGCCGGCGCGGTGCTGCACCACGTGACGATGTCCTACGACATCGACGCGGACAAGATGCTCGAAGTACTGCGCATCGGCCGCGAGAAGCTCTCCGACAAGGGCATCGGCAGCGCGAAGAAGCGCGTCGACCCGCTGCGCCGGCAGACCGGCCTGGCCCGCGAGACCGTCATCGACCGCATGGTCGACTCCTTCCGCGCCCGCTACGGTCTCACCGCCGGTCAGGTCACCGCGGAGGAACTCGCCCGCGCCGAGGGGCTCGCCGCGACGAAGTTCGGTACGCCTGAGTGGACCGCGCGCGTGCCGTAGCAGCCCCGCGTCCCTCCCGGATCCGCGGGGGAGGCGTCTCTCACGCTTGACCTGAGCCCTCTTAGTTAGACTAGCCTTACCTAAATTGTTGGGTGGGTGGCCGGTCGGGGACCGGCCGGGTTTCCGGAGGGGTACACGCAGTGGGATCGAAGGTGCCACCGGGGCGTGACGTCCTGCTGCGGACCGTCAGGAGCCGCGGACGGGACGTCGCCACCGGCGCCGTGCTCGGGGCCGGGCACCAGTTCGGGGAGGCACTGGTACCCGTCCTGATCGGCCTCGTCATCGACCGGGCCGTCGCCGGGGGCGACGGCGGGGCGTTGCTGCTCTGGCTCGCGGTGCTGGCCGTGGTGTACGTCGGGCTCTCCTTCAGTTTCCGCTTCGGCGCCCGCGCCGGGGAGCGCGCCGCCGAACAGGCCGCGCACGAGCTCCGGATCGCCCTCGTACGGCGGGTCCTCGACCCCGGCGGCGGTGCCGAGCAGGGCCGGCTGCCCGGTGAACTCGCGAACATCGCGACCGAGGACGCCAAGCGGGTCGGCGCCGTCAACATGGCGGTGATGACCGGCATTTCCGCGCTCACCGGACTCCTCGTGAGCGCCGTGGCGCTGCTGCGCATCTCCGTCCCGCTCGGCCTGGTCGTGCTCCTCGGCACACCGCTGCTGCTATGGCTCGGGCACCTGCTCGGCAAGCCCCTGGAGCGGCGCAGCGAAGCCGAACAGGAACAGGCAGCGCACGCCTCCGGGGTCGCCGCCGACATGGTCGCGGGACTGCGGGTGCTCAAGGGGATCGGGGCCCAGGCCGCCGCGGTCGAACGGTACCGGCGCACCAGCCGTGCGTCGCTGGGCGCGACAGTACGCGCGACACGCGCGGAGGCGTGGCAGAACGGGGTGGTGCTCACCCTCACCGGCGTCTTCATCGCGGTGGTCGCGCTGATCGGCGGACGGCTCGCCATCTCCGGCGACATCACTCTCGGTCAGCTCGTCTCCGCCGTCGGGCTGGCGCTCTTCCTCCTCGGGCCGCTGGAGGTGTTCGCCTGGGTCAACGCCGAGTTCGCCCAGGGCCGGGCCTCCGCGGCGCGCATCGCGGCCGTGCTCGCCGCCGAGCCCGGTGTGCCGGCCGGCAGGGCCGCCCTGCCGGACCCCGTGCGCGGCGGACTGCGCCTGCGCGGCGTCAGCCTCGGCGCGCTCCGCGAGGCGGACCTCGACGTCCGTCCCGGCGAACTGCTCGGCGTCGCCGCCACCGACCCCGCTGCCGCCCAAGCGCTGCTCGACTGCCTCGGCCGCACCGCGGACCCCGGGACCGGCGTCGTGGAACTGGACGGCGTGCCCCTGCCGGACCTCGACCCGGCCCTTCTGCGCACCGCGGTCCTCGTCGCGGCGCACGACGCCGACCTCTTCGAGGGCACCCTCGACGACAACCTGGGCGGCACCGGGCAGAGCGACCGCGCGATGGCCGCCGCCCGTGCCGACGAAGTGGCCCGGGCCCTCCCGCTGGGCACCGCGACCGAGATCACCGAGGGCGGCCGCTCGCTCTCCGGCGGACAGCGCCAGCGCGTCGTCCTCGCCCGCGCCCTCGCCGCGGAGCGGCCGGTGCTCGTCGTCCACGACCCCACCACGGCCGTCGACGCGGTCACCGAGGCCCGCATCGCCGCCGGGCTGCGCGAGCACCGCCGCGGCCGCACGACGCTGCTGGTCACCAACAGCCCGGCGCTGCTGTCCGTCACCGACCGCGTCGTGCTCCTGGACGGGGGCCGGGTGACCGCCGACGGCGCGCACCGAGACCTCGTGCACGACGACGCGACCTACCGGACGGCGGTCCTGGCATGACGTCGGCATCGCACACCCCGGGACGCGAACTTCTGCCCACGGCGACGCCCGCCAGGACCCGGGCCGCGGTGCGCGAACTGCTGCGTCCGCACCGGGCACTGGCCGCGGGCGGCGCCGCGGTGATGGTGGCGGCCACGGCGGTGGGACTGCTGACGCAACCCCTGCTGGGCCACATCATCGACCTGGTGACGGACCGGAGCCCGGCGGGCGCTCTGACAGTGCCCGTGGTCCTGCTGGTGGTGGTCGCCGTTGCGCAGGGCGTGGCCACCGCCCTCGGGATGTCGCTGGTGTCGCGGCTCGGCGAGACCGTACTGGCCGAGCTGCGGGAACGCTTCGTCGAACGGGCGCTGTCGCTGCCGCTGGACCGGCTGGAGCGGGCCGGCTCCGGCGACCTCAACGCCCGCGTCACGCGCGATGTGTCACGGGTCGCCGACGCCGTCCGCACGGCGCTGCCCGAACTGGTCCGCTCAGGACTGGCGATCGTGCTGACCCTGGCGGCGCTGGCCGTACTGGACTGGCGGTTCCTGCCGGCGGCGCTGCTGGCGGCGCCCGTACAGGCGTACACGGCGCGCTGGTACGTCCGCAACGCCGGCCCGCTGTACGCCACGGAGCGCATCGCCACCGGCGCCCAGCAGCAGCAGTTGCTCGACACGATCGGCGGCGCGGCCACGGTCCGCGCCTACCGGGCCGAGGCCGCCCACACCGCGCGTGTCACGGAACGCTCCAACGCGGCCGTCGACCTGACGCTGCGCGGGGTGCAACTCGTGCTGCGCTTCTACAGCCGGTTGCACGTGGCCGAGTACACCGGACTCGCCGCCGTGCTGGTCACCGGATTCCTGCTGGTGCGCGGCGGTTCCGTGTCGATCGGCACGGCGACGGCGGCGGCCCTGTACTTCCACAGCCTCTTCGGCCCGGTGAACACCGCCCTGGTACTCCTGGACGACGCCCAGTCGGCCACCGCGGGCCTCGCCCGGCTGGTCGGCGTCGTCGACGAGCCGGTGCCCCCGGTCGCCGAGCGAGGACTGCCCGCGGACACCGCAGGCGTTCCCATCGTCCCCACCGTCACGGTGGACGGCGTCGGCCACGCCTACGTCCCGGGCCGGCCGGTGCTGAGCGACGTGGACCTCGTGCTGCACCCCAAAGAGAAGGTCGCCCTCGTCGGTGCCAGCGGCGCGGGCAAGACCACGCTCGCCAAGATCGTCGTCGGCATCCACCGGCCGTCGTCCGGCCGGGTCGACGTCGGCGGTAGGGAACCCGCCGAGACCGGGCGCACGGTGGCCCTGGTCACGCAGGAGGTGCACGTCTTCTCCGGCCCCCTCACCGAGGACCTGCGCCTGGCACGGCCGGACGCCGGCGACGAGGAACTGCGGGAGGCCCTGCAACGGGTCGGCGCGCTCGGCTGGGCCGAGGCGCTGCCCGAAGGCCTCGGCACGGTCGTCGGCGAGGGCGGTCACCGGCTGACCGCGGACCGCGCGCAGCAACTCGCCCTCGCCCGCCTGGTGCTGGCCGACCCGCCGGTCGCCGTCCTCGACGAGGCCACCGCGGAGGCCGGCAGCGCCGGCGCCGGGCGCCTGGAGGAGGGCGCAGAACGCGCCCTGGAAGGCCGCACCGCCTTGGTCGTCGCCCACCGGCTCAGCCAGGCCGCCTCGGCCGACCGGGTCGTGGTGATGGAGGAGGGCCGCATCGCCGAGAGCGGCACCCATGACGAACTGCTGTCCGCCGGGGGGCCGTACGCCGCCCTGTGGCGGGCGTGGGCCGAGAACCGCAGCGACGCCCGGCCGTAGCCGGCTGCCCCCCTCAGAACACACCCGTCCCCCACCGACACGAACAGAAGGATCACTCGATGCCCCGCGCCACCAGAGCCACCCGGGTCGCCGGACTGCTCGCCTCCGTACTGATACTTGTCGGCGCGGTAGCCGCCTGCGGCTCCTCCGATTCCCCCGCCGACGCGTCCAAGCCGGGCTCCGGTTCCACCAAGGCGTCGGCGAGCACCGCGTTCCCCGTCACCATCGCCCACAAGTACGGCAGCACCACGATCAAGGCCGAGCCCGAGCGCGTGGTCACCGTGGGCCTCACCGACCAGGACGCCGTCCTCGCGCTCGGCACCGTTCCCGTCGGCACCACCGAGTGGATCGGTGGCTACAAGGGCGCCGTCGGCCCCTGGGCGCAGGACAAGCTCGGCTCCGCCGCCGCGCCGACGGTTCTGAAGGACACCGGCACCGGGCCGCAGGTCGAGAAGATCGCCGCCCTGAAGCCCGACCTGATTCTCGCGCTGTACTCCGGGCTGACCAAGGCCCAGTACGACACGCTGTCGAAGTTCGCGCCGGTCGTGGCCCAGCCCAAGGAGTACAACGACTACGGCATTCCGTGGCAGCGGCAGACCGAGACCATCGGCACGGCCCTCGGCAAGCCCGACGAGGCCAAGAAGCTCGTCGAGGGCATCGAGGCGAAGTTCACCGCGGCCAAGACGGCCAACCCGGCCTTCGCCAAGGCCACCGCGGTGATGGCCACCCCGTACGAGGGCACCTTCGTCTACGGCAGCCAGGACGCCCGCTCCCGTCTGCTGGCCGACCTCGGCCTGAAGCTCCCCGCCGACCTGGACAAGGTGATCGGCGACCAGTTCGGTGCCAACATCAGCAAGGAGCGCACCGACCTCCTCGACCAGGGCGTCGCCGTGTGGATCGTGCCCGACACCACCGCGGCCGTCACCAAGCTGCACCAGGACAAGCTGTACGCCGACCTGAAGGTCGTGAAGGAGGGCCGCGAGGTCTTCGTCAAGGAGAGCGGCGACTACGGCAACGCGGTGTCCCTCTCCACCGTGCTCAGCATCCCCTACGTCCTCGACCGCCTCGTCCCGCAGCTAGCGGCCGCGGTGGACGGCGACCCGGCCACGAAGGTGGAGCAGCCCAGCTCCTGAGTGCCCGTCAGGCGGTGTGCGCGAAGGCGCACACCGCCTGACGACGGCCAGCGCGCCACGCGGTGGCGCAGGTACGCGACCCCCGGGCCGAAGGTACGGGTCCCGACGGGCTCGGGGTCGACCCGGTGCTCGTGCCGGGGGAGGAACGGAACGCCACCGCCGACCAGCACCGGGTCGACCCCGGCCCGGTACTCGCCGATCAGACCCGACGCCGCCACTTCGGTGGCGAGCGTCGCGCCGCGGATCGCCAAGTCGCCGTCCCCCGGCTCGGCACGCAACCGTTCGATCTCCTCCACCGGACCGCCGGGGGCCAGGCGGGCACGGCCCCGCTCCGCCACCGGCGGGTGGAGAACACCACGTTCGGGAGCGCCTTCCGGAGTGCGGCCTGCTCGAGCATCGAGTCCCCGAGCGAGGGATCCCGGTCGATGGTCTCCCCGTACAGCATCGTCACGTACAGCCGACGTCTCAGCAGGTGGAAGCCGACCCCGCGGATCTCGTCGGTGACGAAGCGGAAGACCTCCTCGTCGGGCGCCGTCCGGTCGAAGCCGCCGTCCGGCCCGAGGATGCAGCCGTCGCGTGAGGCGCCCATGGAACAGGTCACGCTGCGCATCAGCAGTCCTCCTCGGGAACGGGACCCGCAGTTCGGCCGCCGGGGCGCTTGAGGGTGAAGGTGAAGTCGCCGGAGAGCTTGCCGTTCAGCCGGACCGCCGAGACGAGATTCCCCTCCGCGATCAGTCTTCCGACCTCGGCCCGCGACAGGCCGCAGCCTTCGGCGACCAGCCGCGCCGGCCGGACGGGGATCCGCGCCGCGAATCGGACCGCGACGTCGATCACCTCGCGGTCCTGATGATCCGATCCGCCGGTGTCGAGGCGCCAGGCGTCGTCCCAGTCGAGTGCGATGCGATTGCGGTGCCGCAGGACCGGATCCTGGAGCAACTCGGCTGCCAGGGCGAGGTCGTTGCCGTGGAGCCGGTCCAGCAGCTCGGGCCGCACGGAGCGCACATTCATGCGTTCCAGGACCGTGAGCTTCGCGGTGTCCCCGCAAGAGGTACACAGCACGAGCAGCCAGGCGTCGATGACCTTGTGGTTCGCGTTGACGCGGAATTTGCCGTTTGCCCGGAAGCGCTCGGACGCGCACGTGTGGCAACGGCGGAGAACAAGAGGCAGGCAGGTGGGCATGACCACCCAGGTGTGGAGCACAGAAGTACACCGGTTTCAGTGAGAAGTCCGCAGCAAGAAGCAGCGCGGCGCGCAGCGAGCGCGACGCGCGACAAAACAGCGCTCGGGAGGTCTCACACGGTGTACAACGGGACGTCCTTGCCTCGGTGACTCGGTCCGCCAGCACGGTAATGGCACACGGCGGCGCCGTTCCACTGGTTTTCGCGCGCCTCACTGGCGGCCATCCGACCTGGGGGTACACGCACTTGATGCAGCGTCAGCGCGGTTGCGGCGGGCGGGGCGGGAATCCGTGCGCCCGGGATACGCAGGTCACGGCAGCTTTGGCGGGTCCTCGGCTCAGCCGCGCGGCTCGCCCGCGACGAACCGATGCCGACCGTGGCTGACCGTCCGATGTGGCACGACACTGCCACGCGCAGTCTGTCGTGGGGTTCCGCGGACTCGGCGACTTCCAGGAGACCGGCAGGTTCTCGTCCCGTGCCGTCTGGTAGCGACGGCTGGTCGAGGGCTGGCGGTACGAGGTTCCCGGCCCATGGTCACCGCCTTCCCCGACATCTCACAGTGACGTTTTCTCAACGGTGATCATTTCCAGTTTCCGTTGAGGACGAGGGCGGCGCGGGCGATGTCGCCGATCCTGCTGGGGCTGAGGGTGATGTGCTGGAGGGTGCGCCAGCGCTGCTTGAGTTCGGCGGGGGCGCGTTCGCCGAGCGCACGGATGCCTCTGATGAGGCTGTTTGTGGTTTGTGTGTCTGCGTGCAGCGCCCGTTCGGAGCGGCCTTTGGGGCGTCGGACGGGGACGTGGATGCCGATGCCGGCGCCGATGTAGCCCTTGTCGGCCAGGGTGGGCAGGCCGTCGGCCGTGGCTTTGTACAGAGCGGGAAGGGCGTGGATGCGTGCTGCGGTGATGTCGGGAGTGGAGCCGGGCTCAACATCGGAGACCCATAGCGGGGTGCCGTCCGGGGCGGACAGGAACTGTACGTTCCCGCCGAACGCCTTGTGTTTCTGGCTGAACCACAGGTCGTTGCCGTTCTCGCGAACTCCTGCCAGAGAGGGCCGGGACCGCGTTCCCTCGGAGGGGCCGGCCCGCGCAGTGCGGGCCGGCCCCCTTGCGTTCCGGGCGTCTGCGGTCAGGCTCCCTCGACGAGGCTCTTCGGGCGGAGGTCCCTCCAGTGGGTCTCGACGTAGTCCAGGCACTCCTGGCGGCCGGCCGGGCCGTGGGCGACCGTCCAGCCCGCGGGCACGTCGGCGAAATCGGGCCACAGGCTGTGCTGGCCCTCGGTGTTGACCAGGACGGAGTAGACGCCGTCGGGGTTCTCGAAGGGGTTGCTGCTCATCGGGTGGATTCCTTCCGTGTGACCAGGGCCTCAAGGGCCCGGAACCAGGTCTGTGCCAGATCCCGGACGGCCTCCTCGGTGAGGAGTTCGCCGGCGTAGGCCCAGTGGGCGCCCAGCTCGGGGCCGCCGGGGCGGTCCTCGGTCAGGGCGTTGAGGGTGAGGGCGTGGGACATGGGCATCCCGGGGTCGGCGTCGAGGTCGGCGGCGTCGCCTTCGGGCGCGTACGACCAGTCGGCGGCCTCGGGGACGTCGAAGCGGCCCATGTAGTTGAACTCGATCCGGGGCTCGGCCAGTCGCGCCAGCTCCGGACCCGTCACGGGGTTGAGATGCCGCAGCAGGCCGTGACCGACGCCCGCCGCCGGGAGGGCGGTCAGGTGCTCGCGGACGCGGGAGACGGCCTCCTCCGCGTCGAGTCCTCCGGCGCCCGGGTCGAGGCGGACCGGGACGACGCTGGTGAACCAGCCGATGGTGCGGGACAGGTCGGCGTTGCCGGTCAGCTCCTCCTCGCGGCCGTGGCCCTCGAGGTCGACCAGGACCGCGCTGCCGGGTTCCGCGCCCAGCATCCGCGTCCGCCAGTCCGCCACGGCCTGCGCGAACGCGGTCAGCAGCACGTCGTTGACGCTCGCCCCGTACGCGGCCGGCACCCGGCCGAGCAGGGGTTCGGTGATCTCGGTGGGCAGGGTCAGGGACAGGTAGCGGGTGCTCTCCACCGTGTCGCGTGCCGTGTCCAGCGGCCGGGCCAGCGGCAGCCCCGCGCCGTCCGCGAGGACCGAGGTCCACCAGGGCAGTTCGTCCTCGCGGGACGGGTCCTGGGCACGGGCGGCCAGCAGCTCGGACCAGCGGCGGAAGGAGATGTCCACCGGCGGCAGCGCGGGGGTGCGGCCCGCCGACACCGCCTCCCAGGCGGCCTCCAGGTCGGGGAGCAGGATGCGCCAGGTCACACCGTCGACCACGAGGTGGTGGACGAGCAGCAGCAGGCGTCCCGGTTGTCCCGGCCCCGCGTCGAACCACACCGCGCGCACCATGTCACCGGTGTCCGGGTCGAGTCCGGCCCGGGCGGTGACCGCGTGGGCGGAGACGGCCTCGCGCAGCCCCGCGTCGTCCGCTCCGGCCACGTCGGCGCGGGCGAGCCAGGACGCCACGTCCACGGTGCCGGGGGCGGGCACGCGCAGCGCCCACCGCTCACCGGCCTCGCCGGTGGAGCACGGCTCGGTGCGTGTGCGCTCCAGGCGGGCGCGCAGCATGTCGTGCCGATCGGCGACGGCCCCCAGGACGGCCAGCAGTCCCTTCTCGTCCATGTCCGCCGGGGTCCGCAGCAGGGCGGCCTGGTGGTAGGCCCAGATCGGGCCGCCGCGCTCGCGCAGGGCGTGCATGATCGGGGTGAGCGGGACGAGGCCCGTGCCGTCGTCGTGCGTACGGATCAAGTCGTCGCCGGCGAGCGGGATCGCGGCTTCCGCCAGCGAGGCCACGTCGCGGAGCTGGAAGACCTGGCGCGGGGTGAGCCGCAGCCCGGCCGCGCGGGCCCGGCTGACGAACTGCATGGCGACGATGCTGTCGCCGCCCAGGGCGAAGAAGTCGTCGTCGGTGCCGACGGCCCCGGCGGGCAGGCCCAGCACCTCGGCGACGATCCCGCACAGGGCGCGTTCGGTGCCGCTCGTGGGCTTGCGGCCGCCCGTTCCGGTGGTGAAGTCCGGGGCGGGCAGCGCCTTGCGGTTCAGCTTGCCGTTGGACAGCAGCGGCAGCGCGTCCAGGACGACCACGGCCGCCGGGACCATGTACTCGGGCAGCGCCGCCGCCACGTGGGCCCGCAGGGCGGCCGGATCGGCGTCACGGCCCTCGGCGGGGACGACGTAGCCGACCAGCTGCCGGACGCGCGGGCGGTCCTCGCGGGCGGTGACGACGACCTGGGCGACCGACTCGTGTCCGGCCAGGGCGCTCTCGACCTCGGCGAGTTCGACCCGGTAGCCGCGGATCTTGACCTGGTCGTCGGAGCGGCCGGCGTAGGCGAGCTGCCCCTCCTCGGTCCACCGCGCGAGGTCCCCGGTGCGGTACATGCGCGCGCCGGGCGGACCGTACGGGTCGGCGAGGAAGCGCTCGGCCGTCAGGCCGGGGCGCCCCAGGTAGCCGCGGGCGAGTCCGGCGCCGGACAGATAGAGCTCGCCGGTGACGCCCGGCGGTACGAGGCGCAGCGAGCCGTCCAGGACGTACGCCCGCGTGTTGTGCACCGGGCGGCCGACGACCGGGCGGTCGCTCTCCGCGACCCTGCCGACGAGGGCGTCGACGGTGGCCTCGGTGGGCCCGT
Organism: Streptomyces sp. RLA123; assembly: GCF_056270165.1. Taxonomy (NCBI): domain Bacteria; kingdom Bacillati; phylum Actinomycetota; class Actinomycetes; order Kitasatosporales; family Streptomycetaceae; genus Streptomyces; species Streptomyces sp. RLA123. The sequence goes on from NZ_JBWDOR010000003.1 coordinate 7,496,903, forward strand.
ACAGGTTGAACGCCTCGGTGGACTCCAGCGTGGCCAGGCGCGACCAGAGGGCGTCCGGTACGGCCTCGCCGCCGACGCCGACCACCGCCAGCGGGCAGTGACCGTCGCGGATCAGGCCCGCGTCCGCCATCTGTGCCAGCAGCGACGGGGTGACCTCGATGAAGTCCAGCCCCTCGGCGCGGATCTGCGCGGCCAGCAGCTCCGCGTCGCGGCGCGTCTCGTCGTCCACGATGTGCAGCGCGTGCCCGTCCAGCAGCCACAGCTGCGGCTGCCACGAGGCGTCGAACGAGAACGACCAGACGTGGCCGACCCGCAGATGGCGGCGGCCGGTCAGTTCCTTGGCGCGGTCGTGCAGGTCGTGGCGGTGGCTGTGGAACAGGTTGGCCAGGCTGCGCTGGGTGACCACGACACCCTTGGGGCGGCCCGTCGAGCCGGAGGTGTAGAGGACGTACGCCGGGTGGCCGGGCGAGGGGGCCCGCGGTGCCGCTTCCGGGAGGCCGTCGAGGGCGTCCACTCGCAGCACCGGGACGTCGGTGTCCGGCAGGGAGCCGGCCAGGGCGTCCGTGGTGAGGATCAGCCGCGGGCGGGCGTCGGTCAGCATGTCGAGCACGCGGTCGGCGGGCAGGCCGGGGTCGAGCGGCAGATAGGCGGCGCCCGCGGTCATCACGGCCAGGATCGCCGTGATGTGGTCGGCGGTGCGCGGGAGCGCCAGTGCCACGATCCCCTCCGGGCCCGCGCCCGCTCCGGCCAGCACGCGGGCCAGCCGGTCCGTGCGGGCGGCGAGTTCGGCGAACGTCCACGTCACGGTCGCGTCGGTGACGGCGACCGCGTCCGGGGACGCCGCGGCCTGCGCCGCGAACAGGGCGGGGACGGTGGCGTCCGCCGTCTGCGCGAGCAGGGCCGTGTCGTTCCAGGTCTCCAGCAGCGTGCGCCGGTCGGTGTCGCCGAGGATGCCGAGGCGTCCGACGGCGGTGTCCGGGTCGCCCGCCATCGCCTCCAGGACCGAGACCATGGCCGACGCCATGCGCCCGGCCGCGGCCGGGGTGAACAGATCGGGCCGGAACTCCGCCGTCAGGCGCAGGCGTTCGTCGGGTTCGACGGCCCAGGCGAACGGATAGTGCGTGGCGTCCTCGTGCTCGCGCACCGACAGGCGCAGGCTCGCGTCCGCCGCCTCGTCCGCGACCGGGTAGGACTCGAAGACCATCAGCGTGTCGAAGAGGTCCCCGAGCCCGGCGCCGCGCTGGATGTCGGCCAGCCCCAGGTACTGGTGGGGGAGCAGCCGTGACTGCTCGTCCTGGAGGCGGTCCAGGAGGGCGCCGACCGGCTCCTGCGGGCGCAGCCGGACGCGGACGGGCACCGTGTTGATGAACAGGCCGATCATCGACTCTACGCCGTCCAGCTCCGGCGGCCGGCCGGCCACCGTCGCGCCGAACACCACGTCGTCGCGGCCGGTGAGCCGGGACAGAACGATGGCCCAGGCGGCCTGCACCAGGGTGTTGACGGTCAGTCCGCGGCGGCGGGCGAGCGCACCGAGCGCCTCCGTCAGCCGCTCGTCGGCCTCGACGGTGTGGGTGCGGGGCACGACCGGCGCCCGGTTGGCGTCGGCGGGCACCAGATGCGTGGGCTCCTCCAGCCCGTCCAGGGCCGCGGCCCAGGCGGCGGTGGAGGCCGCAGTGTCCTGCCGGGCCAGCCAGCGCAGGTAGTCGCGGTAGGGGGCGGCGGCGGGCGGGGCGCCCCCGTCGTAGAGGGCGGTCAGTTCCGCCATCAGCCGGGGCACCGACCAGCCGTCGAGCAGCAGGTGCTGGTGCGACAGCACGAGGCGGTGGCGGCCGTCGTGGGTCCGGGCCAGCAGCAGCCGCAGCAGCGGCGGTTCGGCCGGATCGAAGCGGCGCCGTTCCTGGAGCAGCAGGCGCTCCCACTCGGTCTCGTCGGCGGGGACGTTCACCTGGCGCCACGGCAGCGGCACCGAGCGCGGCACGACGGCCACCGGGCGGCCGGAGGAGAGGTAGCGGAAGCCCGCACGCAGGCTCTCGTGCCGGTCGAGCAGCGCCTGCCCGGCGGCGCGCAGCCGCTCGGCGTCGACCGGGCCCTCGATGTCGTACGACACCTGGACGGTGTAGACGTCCGGGCCCTGGTCGCCGGAGTCGAAGGAGGCGTGGAAGAGCAGTCCGGCCTGGAGCGGGGAGAGCGGCAGCACCTCGGCCGCCCCCATGCCGGTGAGTTCGGCGCGTTCGGCGTCGGCGAGGGCGGGCAGGAGCGCGGCGTCGTCCGCGGTGTCCTCGCGGACGGTGTCGACGGCGACGGCCGCGAGACCGGCCGGCGTCTTGTGCCGGAAGACGTCCCGCGGGGTGATCGTCAGGCCCGCGGCACGGACCCGGACGACGAGCTGCATCGCGATGATGCTGTCCCCGCCCAGCCGGAAGAAGTCGTCCTCGGGGCCCACGCGTTCGAGCCCGAGGACGTCTGCGACGAGCTCGCACATCCGCGCCTCGCGCGGGGTGCGCGGTGTCGTCGCGGTGACCTCGGCGGCGAAGTCCGGCGCGGGCAGCGCCGCGCGGTCGAGCTTGCCGTTCGGCGTCAGCGGCAGGGCGTCCAGGACGACGAAGGCGGCGGGCACCATGTGCTCCGGCAGCGCGGCGGCCGCATGGGCGTGCAGGGCCGCCGTGTCCGCCGCCTGTCCCGGGGCGGGCACGACGTACGCCACCAGGCGCTCGTCGCGCAGCACGACGACCACCCGGGCGAGGTCCGGCCGGTGGGACAGCACGGTCTCGATCTCGCCGGGTTCGACGCGGAAGCCGCGCAGTTTGACCTGGTCGTCGACGCGGCCCAGGTACTCCAGTTCCCCGGCGCCCGTCCAGCGCGCCAGGTCGCCGGTGCGGTACATGCGGCTCCCGGCCGGACCGTACGGGTCGGCGACGAAGCGCTCGGCGGTCAGGCCCGTCCGGCCGAGGTAGCCGCGGGCCAGCTGGACACCGGCGAGATACAGCTCGCCGGGCACGCCGGGCGGCACCGGGCGCAGCGCGGCGTCCAGCACGTAGGTACGGGTGTTCCACACCGGCCGGCCGATCGGAACGGCGGCCGCGCCGGCGGGGACCTCGTGGGCGGTGACGTCGACCGACGCCTCCGTGGGGCCGTAGAGGTTGTGCAACTCGGCCGTGCCCAGCACCGCGTGGAAGCGGGCCGCGAGCGACGCGGGCAGTGCCTCGCCGCTGCACATCACGCGGCGCAGGCCCGTGGACCCCGCCGCGGCCGGTTCGTCGAGGAAGGCCTGCAGCATCGACGGCACGAAGTGCGCCGTCGTGACGCCGCGGCGCTGGATCAGCCCGGCCAGGTAGGCCGGGTCCTTGTGGCCCTCGGGGCGCGCCACGACGAGCGTCGCGCCGGTGATCAGCGGCCAGAAGAACTCCCAGACCGAGACGTCGAAGCTCGACGGCGTCTTCTGCAGCACGCGGTCGTCCGGGGTCAGGCCGTAGGCGTCCTGCATCCACAGCAGGCGGTTGACGATGCCCTCCTGCGATACGACGACGCCCTTGGGGCGGCCGGTCGAGCCGGAGGTGTAGATGACGTACGCGGGGTGGCGCGTGTTGAGGGCCGGAGGCAGCGGGCCGGTGGCGGCGTCGGCGGCGGGGATGCCGTCGGCGTCGACCGGCAGGCGCGGCGCGTCGGTGTCCGGCAGGGCCACTCCGTCCGCCGTCACCACGCACACCGGGCGGGCGTCGGCGAGCATGAACGCCAGCCGCTCCGCCGGGTAGTCGGTGTCGAGCGGCAGATAGGCGCCGCCCGCGCGGTGCACCGCGAGCAGGGTGACGACAAGGGCCGCCGAGCGCGGCAGCGCGACGGCCACCGTGGACTCCGGGCCGACGCCCGCGCCGGCGAGGGCGTGGGCGAGGCGTTCGACGCGCGCGTCCAGTTCCGTGTAGGTCACCGCGATGTCCTCGACCAGCAGGGCGGTCGCGGAGGGGGTGGCCACGGCCTGGGCGCGGAACAGTTCGGGGAGGGTCAGGCCGGGTACAGGGTGACCGGTGGCGTTCCACTTTTCCAGCACCCGGGCGCGCTCCGCGCCGTCCAGGACGTCGAGGAGGCCGACCGGCCGCCCGGGGTCCGCCGCGACCTGCTCCAGCAGCCGTTCCATCCGCCGGGCGAGCAGTTCGGCGGTCGGGCGGTCGAAGAGGTCGGTGCTGTACTCGATCCAGCCCTGGATGCCGTTGCCCTCACCCTGCTCGACGAAGTCGAAGCTGAGGTCGAACTTGGCGGTGTCCTGGCCGGCCGGCTCCGGCCGGACCGTGAGGCCCGGCAGCACGGGCGTGCCGCCGCGCTCGGCGAGGTGGACGACCATCACCTGGAAGAGCGGGTGCCTGGCGAGCGAGCGGGCCGGGTCGAGGGCCTCCACCAGCCGTTCGAAGGGCAGGTCCTGGTGCTCGTACGCGGCCAGGTCGGTCGCCCGGACACGGCGCAGCAGCTCCGCGAAGTCCGGGTCGCCGGACAGATCGGTCCGTAGCACCAGGGAGTTGACGAAGAAGCCGACCAGGTCCTCCAGCCGCTCGTCCGCGCGACCGGAGACGGGCGCGCCGAGCGGGATGTCGTCGCCGGCGCCGAGGCGGTGCAGGAGGGCCGCGACGGCGGCCTGGGAGACCATGAACATGCTGGCGCCCTCGCGGCGGGCGAGTGCGCGCAGGGCGTGTTCCGGCCCGGGCCCGATCGTGAAGCCGACGGTGCCGCCGGCGTGCGTGGACTCCTGGGGGCGCGGCCGGTCCGTGGGCAGCGCCAGTTCCTCGGGCAGGTCGCGCAGCGCCTCGGTCCAGTAGGCGAGCAGATCCTCGCCGGACCGCTCCAGCACCTCACGCTGCCACAGGGTGTAGTCGGCGTATTCGACCCGCAACGGTGCCCAGTCGGGGGCGCGCCCTGCGGCGCGCGCGGCGTAGGCCGCGCCGAGGTCGGCGAGCAGGGCCCGGTCCGACCACTCGTCGGTCGCGATGTGGTGCAGGACGAGGAGCAGCACGTGTTCGTCCTGTCCGGTCCCGAAGAGCGCCGCACGCAGGGGGAGTTCGCGTTCCAGGTCGAAGGGGCGCGCGGCGACCGCAGCGAGCGTGTCGTACGGTGCCGTGCCGAGCGTCACCCGCGCCTGCCCGGGCTCCAGCACCCGCTGGTGGGGCACACCGTCCACGGCCGGGAAGACCGTGCGCAAGGTGGTGTGGCGGGCGACGAGGTCGTTCAGCGCCGCCTCCAGCGCGGCGCGGTCCAGGGCGCCGGTGAGGCGCCAGGCGGCGGGGAGGTTGTAGGAGGGGTCGGCCGTGTCGACCTGGTGCAGCAGCCACAGCCGCCGCTGGGCGGAGGACAGCGGCAGCCGCTCCGGGAGCGTCCGGCCCGCGGTCAGGGCCGGGCGGGCCGCGGCGCGCGGACCGTCGAGCAGGGCGGCGAGCCCGGCGACGGTCGGCGCGTCGAAGACGGCGCGCAGCGGCACCTCGGCGCCGAACACGGTACGGATACGGCTGATCAGGCGCATCGCGAGCAGCGAGTGGCCGCCCAGGACGAAGAAGTCGTCGTCGATGCCGACCCGTTCCAGGCCCAGCACGGCGGCGAACTGCTCGCACAGGACCTCTTCGCGCGGCGCGCGCGGCAGGCGGCCGCCGACGGCCGGCGACAGGTCGGGGGCGGGCAGCGCGGCGCGGTCCAGCTTGCCGTTGACGGTGCGGGGCAGGGCCGTGAGGCCGACGAAGGCGGCGGGCACCATGTGCTCGGGCAGCGTGGCGGCGGCGTGGGCGCGCAGCGCTGCCGGGTCGACGCCCTGTCCCGGGGCGGGCACGAGGTACGCGACGAGGCGCGGTACGCCGGGGGTGTCCTCGCGGACGACGACGGCCGCCGCCGACACGCCCGGCCCGGCGGCGAGCACGGACTCGATCTCGCCGGGTTCCACGCGGAAGCCGCGGATCTTGACCTGGTCGTCGGCGCGCCCGAGGTACTGCAGACCTCCTCCGCCGGCCTCAGGCCGGGCGGAGCCCCAGGCACGACGGCGTGCGAGGTCGCCGGTGCGGTACATGCGCTCGCCGGGCTCCCCGAAGGGGTCGGCGACGAATCGCTCGGCCGTCAGGCCGGGCAGCCCCAGGTAACCGCGGGCCAGGCCCGCACCGGCGAGATACAGCTCACCGGGTACGCCGAGAGGCGTCGGGCGCAGGCGCGCATCGAGGACGTAGGTGCGCACGTTGTCCAGCGGCGCCGCCCACTCAGGGGGCCCGCTGTGGCGTCCGTAGGCGTCGACGGAGGCCTCGGTGGGGCCGTAGAGGTCGTGCACCTCGGTGCCGGGGAGCCCGGACAGCTGACGCCACAGCGCGGGCGGGGTGGCCTCGCCGCCGACGGTGAGGACGGCGGGCGTGTGGCCGCCGGGGGCGGCGAGGAAGCCGTGGTGCATCAGTTCGACCAGGTAGGTCGGGGTGAGGTCGACGTAGTCGGCGGCCTGTGCGTCCAGGTGGGCGAGCAGCGCTGCGGGGTCGGTCATCGTCGGCTCGTCCACGACGTGCAGTTCGTGGCCCGCCAAGAGCCACAGCAGCGGGTCCCAGGAGGCGTCGAAGCTGAACGAGGCTGTGTGCGCGGCCTTCAGGACCTCCCGGCCGGCGGCCAGGACCGCCGGCTCGATCATGTCCCGCCGATGCGCGCCGAAGAGGTTGGACAGGCCCCGGTGGGTGCCGACGACACCCTTCGGGGTGCCGGTGGAGCCCGAGGTGTAGATCGTGTACGCGGCACTGAGCGCCGGGTGACCGGCCGGGCGTACGAACTCCCGCGCCTCGGGCAGGGGGCCGTCCACCAGCAGCCGTTCGACGCCCGGCGCCGCAGGCAACCGGTCGCCCAGCTCGTCGGTGGTCAGCAGGCACACCGGGCCCGCGTCCCGGAGCATGAACTCCAGGCGTTCGGCGGGGAGCGCCGGATCGAGCGGCAGGTAGGCGGCGCCGGAGGCCAGCACGCCGAGGATCGCCGGGACCATGGCGTGCCGCGGGAGGGCCAGGCCCACCACGGCGCCCTCGGCCGCACCGTGCCGGCGCAGGAGGGCGGCGAGGGCGTCGACCCGGTCGCCCAGTTCACCGAAGGTCAGCGCGCCCTCGGAGGTCACCAGCGCGGTCCTGTCCGGGTGCGCCCGCACGGTGTCGGCGAGGATCCCGGGGATCGCGCGGACCTCGGACGGATGCCGCGCCGTGTCGTTCCAGGCTCCTGCGGAGGCCTCGTGCTCGGCGCTCGTCAGCAGGTCGAACTCCGCCAGCGGCCGGTCGGGGTGGGCGCAGGCCTGCCGCAGCAGCAGCACCAGGCGTGCGACGAGCAGCGCGGCCGTGGCCTCGTCGGCGAGGTCGGTCGCGTACTCCAGCAGCAGCGGCAGCGGGCGCGCCTCGCCGTGGTCGACGACGGTGAAGTCGAGGTCGAACTTGGCCGTGCCGGTGTCCATGTCGAACCACTCGGTGGCCAGGCCGAACACGTCGGGGTCGCCCTCCGGGCGGTGGTGGTAGCCCAGCATCACCTGGAACAGCGGGTTGCGGCCCGCCGCGCGCGGCGGGTTCACCGCCTCCACGACCCGGTCGAAGGGCACGTCCTGGTGCTCGAACGCCTCCAGTGCGGACGCGCGCACCCTGCCCAGCAGCTGACGGAAGGTCAGGCCGTCACCGGACAGGTCGGTCCGCAGGACCAGCGTGTTGACGAAGAAGCCGACGAGGTCGTCGAGACCGCTGTCGGTGCGGCCCGCGATGGGCGCGCCCAGCGGCACGTCCTCGCCCGCGCCGAGCCGGTGCAGCAGCGCCGCGGTCGCGGCCTGGAACAGCATGAACATACTGGTGCCCGTGGCGGCGGACAGCGCCCGCAGCTCACCGCCGAGGCCGGCGGGCACCTCGCCCCGCACGATCGCGCCGGCGCCGGTGGGCGCGGCCGGGCGCGGCCGGTCCAGGGGCAGCGTCAGCTCCTCGGGCAGATCGCGCAGCCGCTCCGTCCAGTACCCGGACTGCGACGCGCCGACGGTGTCGAGCAGTTGCTCCTGCCACAGCGTGTAGTCCGCGTACTGCACGGGCAGCGGCTGCCAGGAAGGAGCCGAGCCCGCGGCGCGAGCGGTGTAGGCGGCCGTCAGGTCGGCCATGAACGGGCGGTCGGACCACTCGTCCGTGGTGATGTGGTGCAGTACGACGGCCACCACGTGGTCGTCCTCGCCGACTCGGAACACCTCGCAGCGCAGCGGCAGTTGCCCGGCAAGGTCGAAGGGGCGGCGCTGGGCCGCCTCGATCAGCCCGGGCAGTTCGGCCTCGGCGGCACCGGCCACGGTGACCTCGGGCCGGGCGTCGTCCGCGGGCACGATCCGCTGGTACGGCTCACCGTCCTGCTCGTCCACGAGGGTGCGCAGCGCCTCGTGCCGGGCCGCGACGTCGCGCAGCGCCTGCCGGAGCGCGGCGGTGTCCAGGGCGCCGCGCAGCCGGAAGACCAGCGGGAAGTTGTACGCAGCGCCGCCGCCGGTGAGGCGCTCCACCAGCCACAGCCGGCGCTGCGCGGCGGACAACGGGACCCGCACGGGCCGTTCGGACGCCGCGGTGAGCGCGGGGCGCGCGGGCCGGCCGGCGTCCGCCCGGCCCGCGAGCTGCGCGGGCGTGGGGGCCTCGAAGAGGTCGCGGATGGCCAGCTCCGCGCCCAGTTCGGTGCGGGCCCGGCTCACCAGGCGCGTGGCGAGCAGCGAATGGCCGCCCAGGTCGAAGAAGTTGTCCTCGGCGCCCACCGACGGCAGGCTCAGCACCTCGGCGAAGAGCCGGCACAGCACCTCTTCCCGCGGGGTGCGCGGCCCGCGCCCGCCGCCGAGCGCCACGGCCGGCTCGGCGTCCGGCAGCGCCCGCACGTCCAGCTTGCCGTTGGCGTTCATCGGCAGCCGGTCGAGCGTCACGAAGGCCGCCGGGACCATGTACTCGGGCAGTTCCCGCTTCAGGTCCTCGCGCAGCACCCTCACCAGGGCGCTCGCGTCGCGGCCCGCCGCCGGGTCGTTGGCGTAGGGGGCGCTGCCGCCGCCCGGCCGGTACAGCCCGGCGGTCGTACCGGCGGTGTCCGCGGGCACGAACACCGCCTCGTAGGAGCCCGCTTCCCCGGCCCACGTGGTCAGCACGCGGTAGCCGAGGCCTGCGCCCAGGTCGTGCAGCGTCTCGGGATCGACACCGTCAGGTGTGACCCGCCCGTCCGGGACGGCGGTGACGCGCAGCCGCTCAGGGCGCTGCTCGCGCAGGTGCCCGGCGAGGTCCCGCGACCACGCGGTCATGGGTTCGTCGCCCAGCCGCACCGCGGGCTCCCCCCGGTACAGGACGGCGTCGTAGCGGTGCCGGGACAGCTCGTTGTGGTGCAGGCCGCGCTTGGTGCGCAGGTCGAGACCGTAGCCGAGGCCCGCGAAGAAGTCGGGGTCGACCAGGAGTTCCTTCTCCAGTCGCAGGGCGCGGTCCACGGCCCGCTCGAACTCGGCCGGGTCCGTGCCGCGTGCGCGCTGGATCTCGGTGTGGAAGGTGCGGGCGAGCCGCGGATTGCGCACATCGCCGACGAAGAGCGCGCCGCCGGGCGCCAGCAACTCCATGGCGCCGCGGACGACCGACTCCAGATAGGCCACGCTCGGGAAGTACTGGACGACCGAGTTGATGACGATCGTGTCGAAGTAGCCGGCGGGCAGGCCCTCCAGGTCGTCGGCGGGCCGGCAGCGCAGTTCCACCCTGGCCGCCAGCTCCGGGTCGCGCCGCAACTCCTCGCCGATCTTGCGGATGACGGGCGCGGCGAAGTCCGTGGCCCAGTACGCCTCGGCGTCCGGGGCCAGCCGGGACAGCAGCAGGCCGGAGCCGACGCCGATCTCCAGGATGCGCCGGGGCCGCAGCTCGCGGATGCGGGCGAGGGTGGCCTCGCGCCACTCGTGCATGTCCTCGAAGGGGATCGGCTGCCCGTCGTACGAGCTGTCCCAGCCCGCGTACTCCTCGGTGAAGACCGCGGTGGAGATCTCCTCGTACTCGTCGGAGTAGATCTCCTGCCACTCGCCGACCTGGGCGCGCTCGGCGGACTCCCGTTCGGCGGGGTCGGCGGGGGCGGGCACGACGTAGCCGATCAGCCGGTCGTCGCGGACGACGACGGCGGCCTGGGAGACGCGCGGGTGGCGGCTGAGGGCGGTCTCGATCTCGCCCGGCTCGACGCGGTAGCCGCGGATCTTCACCTGGTCGTCGGTGCGCCCGAGGAAGTCCAGGTCGCCCTCCGCGTTCCGCCGCACCAGGTCGCCGGTGCGGTACATCCGCTCGCCCGGTTCCCCGAAGGGATCGGCCACGAACCGCTCGGCGGTCAGGCCCGGCCGGTCCAGATAGCCGCGGGCCAGGCCGACGCCCGCGATGTACAGCTCCCCGGGCACGCCGTCCGGCACCGGCCGCAGCCAGGCGTCGAGGATGTGCGCGCGGGTGCCCCGGATGGGGCGGCCGACGGTCGGGGTGGCGCTGTCGCGGGTGCCGCCGCCAAGGGTGTTGATGGTGTACTCGGTCGGTCCGTACAGGTTGTAGCCGTAACTCCCCTCGGTGTCGCGCAGCCGCGCCCACACCGTCTCGGGAACGGCCTCGCCGCCGAGCAGCACGAGCGGCGGGACATGTCCGTCGAGCAGCCCTTCCTCGATGAGGAGGCGGGCGTAGGTGGGGGTGACGTTGACGACGTCGATGCGGTGTCGCTCGCAGTAGGCGGTCAGGGCGTGCGCGTCCCGGCGCAACTCCTCGTCGCAGATGTGCACTTCGTGGCCCTCCACGAGCCACAGCAGTTCCTCCCACGACATGTCGAAGGCGAAGGAGACGGTGTGCGCGACGCGCAGCCGCCGTCCGCCCGCCGACGCGATCGCCGGGGCGAAGATCTCCTTCTGGTGGTTGAGCTGCATGTTGGTCAGACCCCGGTAGGGGGTGACGACGCCCTTGGGGCGGCCGGTGGAGCCCGAGGTGTAGATGACATACGCGGGGTGCTCCAGGCTGAAGCGCGCGGTCACCGGGGCGTCGGACAGCGCGGCGAGCTCGGCGGCCACGGCGGGATCGTCGAGGAGCACCCGCGGGGTGTCCGCGTCGAGGGTCGCGGAGACGGCGGCGTTGCTGAGCAGCAGGAGCGGACGGGCGTCCCCCAGCATCAGGGAGAGCCGGTCGGCCGGGTGGTCCAGCTCCAGCGGCAGGTAGGCGGCGCCGGTGCGCAGCACCGCGAACAGGGCCACGACCGTGTCCAGGGAGCGCGGCAGGCCCAGCGCCACGACCTTCTCGGGACCCGCGCCGCGGGCGAGCAGCAGACGGGCCGTGCGGTTCACGGCGGCGTCCAGCGCGGCGTAGTCGAGGGTGCGCTCGCCGAAGACCAGGGCGGTGGCGCCGGGGGTGCGGGCGGCCTGCGCGGCGAGCAGGTCCGCGATCGTCTCGGTCGGCTCCGGCACCCGGCTGCCGGCCCACTCCCGTTCCAGCGCGGCGTGTTCCGCGGGCAGCAGCCCATCGAGACGGCCGACGGGCGCGGTCAGGTCCCGGGCCATGCCCTCCAGCAGGAGGGTGAAGCGGTCCAGCAGCGCGCGGGCGGCCTCGTGGGCCACGACGTCGGGCCGGTGCGCGAGGGTGACCAGGACACGCCGGCCCGGGGTGACGATGAGGTTGACGGGGTAGTGGGTGGCGTCGACGTTGGCGACGGCGGTGGCGCCGTGCTCGGTGCGCAGCCGCTCCAGCCGCTCCTCGGTGTCGTTGTCGCGCAGCACGAAGAGTGTGTCGAACAACCGGCGGTGCCCGGTCTCGGACTGCAGGACGCCGAGCCCCAGGTACTCGTACGGCATCAGCTCCAGCCGTTCGCCCTGGATGCGCCGCAGCAGGTCGAGCACGGTCTCCGCCGGGTCGAGGGCGACGCGGGCGGGGACGGTGTTGAGGAACATGCCGATGACGTGCTCGACGTCCGGCACCTCGGTCGGGCGGCCCGCGACGGTGGTGCCGAAGACGACGTCCGCGCGGCCCGTCGCGGAGGCCAGGGTCAGGCCCCAGGCGGCGTTGAGCACCGTGTTGAGGGTGAGGCCGTGGGCCCGGGCCCGCTCGCGCAGCGAGTCGCCGAGCTCCGCCGTGAGCAGCGTGTCCAGTTGCTCGGGAATGACGGGTTCGAGTCCCGCGTCGGCGACGGCCGGGGCGAGCAGCGTGGGCTCCTCCAGGCCCGCCAGCGCGGCACGCCAGGCGGCGGTCGCGGCGGCGTCGTCCTGGGTGCCCAGCCAGGCCAGGTAGTCGCCGTAGGAGCCGGGGCGCGGCAGCCCGGTGTCGTCGCCGCCCGTCGCGTACAGGGCGAAGAGCTGGTCGAGGAAGAGCCACGCGGACCAGCCGTCCCACAGGATCAGGTGACGGCCGATGACGAGGCGGTCACCGCGCTCGGCGCCGCGGCGCACGAGCAGCATGCGGAACAGCGGCGGCGCGGACAGGTCGAAGCGGCGGGTCCGCTCGGCGTCCATCAGTTCGCGCAGCCGCGTCTCCTGCTCGGCCTCGGGCAGCGCGGACAGGTCCACCGTCTCCAGCGGCACCTCGGGCGCCGCCACGATGAACTGCACCGGCTGGCGCAGCCCGTCGCTGGTGAACCCGGCGCGCAGCCCGGGGTTGCGGGCGAGCAGCGTGCGGGCGGCGGCGCGCAGCCGGCCCTCGTCCAGGCGCTCGGCGAAGTCGAAGGACTCGTGGACGGTGTAGACGTCCAAGGCGTCGTCGTCGTACGCGGAGTGGAAGAACAGGCCTTCTTGCAGCGGGGCGAGCGGCCAGATCTCGGCCGGCGCCCCGCCTGCGAGCCCGTGCACGCGCGCGGTCTCCTCGGGTGCCAGCTCGGGGCGGAGGGGCCCGGTGCGCTCGGCGGCCACGGCGCCGGTGCGGGCGGCCAGGGCGAGCGCCGCGGGCGTGCGGTGCTCGAAGACATCGCGCGGGGTCAGCTCCAGGCCGGCCGCACGGGCGCGGCCGGCCACTCCGATCGAGCTGATGCTGTCGCCGCCGAGCAGGAAGAAGTCGTCCTCCGGGCCGGCGTCGGGCAGGCCGAGGACGGCCGCGAACACCTCTGTCAGCGTGCGTTCCCGGTCGGTGCGCGGCGCGCGGGCGGCGGCGCGTTCCACCTCGGGCGCGGGGAGCGCGGCCCGGTCCAGCTTGCCGCTGGGGGTGAGCGGCAGCCCGTCCAGCACGACGAAGGCGTCCGGGACGAGCGGCGCCGGGAGCACCCCGGCGACGGCGGCGCGCAGCGCGGCGGTGTCCGGGCGGGTGCCGCGGGACGGCACGACGTACGCGACGAGGCGCTGTTCGCGCACCGTCACCGCGGCCTGGGCGACCTCCGGGAGGCGTACGAGGGCGGCCTCGGTCTCGCCGGGTTCGATGCGGTTGCCGCGCAGCTTGACCTGGCGGTCGGTGCGGCCCAGGTACTCCACGACTCCGCCGGTCCTGAGGCGCACGAGATCGCCGGTGCGGTACATCCGCTCGCCGGGCGCGCCGAACGGGTCGGCGACGAAGCGTTCCGCGGTGAGCGCGGAGCGGCCGTGGTAGCCGCGGGCGAGCTGCGCACCGGTCAGATAGAGCTCGCCCGGCACGCCGTCCGGCACCGGGCGCAGACAGGTGTCCAGCACGCGAAGTCCCGTGTTCCACACGGGCCGTCCGATGGGCACGGTGGTGCCGGCGGCGCCGTCGAACGGATGGTGCGTCACGTCGACGGCGGCCTCGGTCGGCCCGTACAGGTTGTGCAGCGGAACCCCGGTGAGCGCCTGCCAGCGCGCGGCGGCCCCGCCCGGCAGGGCCTCGCCGCTGCTGAGGACGCGGCGCAGGCTCGCCGCCCACGAGGCGTCGGCGGTCACCTCCGGGGTGCTGAGGAACGCCTCCAGCATGGAGGGCACGAAGTGCAGGGTGGTGATGCGCTGCTCGCGGACGAGCCCGGCGAGGTAGGCCGGGTCGCGGTGTCCGTCCGGACGGGCGAGGACGACGGCGGCGCCCTCGCACAGCGGCCAGAAGAACTCCCACACACTGACGTCGAAACTGGACGGGGTCTTCTGCAGCACCCGGTCGTCGGCGGTGAGGGCGTACTCGCCCTGCGTCCAGGCGAGGCGGTTGACGATGGCGCGGTGGGTGACGACGACGCCCTTGGGGCGGCCGGTGGAGCCGGAGGTGTAGATCAGGTACGCCGGGTCGTCGGGCCCGGCCTCCTTCCCGGCCGCGACGGTCTCCGTGCCCTCCTCGGCGGCGTCGACGAGGAGCCGCGTCAGGCCCTCCGCCTCCGGCAGCCGCGCGGCGTCGGCCGCCGTGGTGACGACGGTGGCCGCGCCGGAGTCCGCGAGCATGTAGGCGACGCGCTCGGCCGGGTAGTCCGGGTCGAGGGGCAGGTAGGCCGCGCCGGACTTGAGGACGCCGAGCAGCGCCACCATCAGCTCCGCCGAGCGCGGGACGGCGACGGCGACAAAGCGCTCCGGCCCGGCGCCGCGGGCGCGCAGCCGTGCGGCCAGCGCCTCGGCGCGCGCGTCGAGTTCGGCGTACGTCAGGGTCGTGTCGCCGTACACGACGGCGGTGGCGCCGGGCGTGCGGGCGGCCTGGGCCGCGACGGCGGCGGGCAGTGTGGTGGCGGCCACCTCGCGGACCGGGCCTGCGAGATGGGCCGCCTCCCGCTCGTGCGCGGTGAGCAGCCCGACGGAGGCCACCGGGCGGCCGGGGTCGTCGGCGACGGCCTCCAGCAGCAGCGCGAGCCGGCCGCCGAGGGCGCGGACGGCGTCCGCGTCGATGCGCCGCGCATGGTGCTTGAGCCGCAGGTCCAGGCGGCGGCCCGGCTTCACGATCAGCGCGAGCGGATAGTGGACGGTGTCGTGGAAGGCGTGGCCGGTGACACGGACGGCGCCCGAGGGATCGGCGAGTCCGGTCTCGGCCGGGTAGTTCTCGAAGACGACGAGGGTGTCGAAGAGTTCGCCGCCTCCCGCGTGCCCGGCGGCCCGCTGGATCTCCGCGAGACCCAGGTGCTGGTGGTCCAGCAGGGCGCTCTGCTCGTCCTGCAGACGGCGCAGCAGCGTGCCGAGACCGGCGGACGGCTCCCACGTGAAGCGCGTCGGCAGGGTGTTGATGAACAGGCCGACCATGGAGGCGATGCCGTCGACGGCGACGTCGCGCCCGGAGACGGTGGTGCCGAAGACGACGTCCTGCTGCCCGGTCAGCCGGCCCAGCAGCAGACCCCAGGCGCCCTGTACGACGGTGCCGAGGGTCACCCCGAGTTCACGGGCGCGGGCGGCGAGGCGCGCGGTGACCCGCTCGGACAGCTCCAGGCGGATCTGCGCGGGCTCGATCGGTCCGCCGTCGGCGGGCACGTCCACCAGGCGCGTCGGCCCGTCGAGCCCGGCAAGGGCCGAACGCCACGCGGCGCGAGCGGCGTCCCGGTCGGCGGCGGCGATCCGGCGCAGGTAGGCCCGGTAGGCGGGCACATCGGGCAGGGGCGCCGGGTCGGGCGCGTACAGGGCCATCAACTCGCGGTGCAGTACGGGCAGCGACCAGCCGTCCGCGACGATGTGATGGAACGTCAGCAGCAGTCGGCTGCGGCCCTCGCCGAGCCGGACCAGCGCGCAGCGCAGCAGCGGCGGGCGGGCGAGGTCGAAGGGACGGCCCCGCTCGTCGGCGGCGACGGCGTCGGCGAGACCCCGGCGGATGCCGTCCTCCTGCGCGGACAGGTCCACCTCGCGCCAGGGCAGTTCGGGGGCCCGGGTGACGACCTGGACCGGTCGCCCGTCGGCGAGCCGGCGGAAGCAGGCGCGCAGGGGCGCGTGCCGCTCCAGCAGCCGCTGCGCGGCGCGGCGCAGTGCCGCGCCGTCGACGGGTCCTGACAGCTCGACGGCCTGCTGGACGACATAGGCGTCATGGTCGTCGCCGTCGACGAGCGCATGGAAGAAGAAGCCTTCTTGAAGGGGGCCGAGCGGCAGCACCTCCTCGACGGCGGTCGGCAGGCCGTCCCGCAGGGCGGCGAGTTCGGCGTCCGTCAGCTCCACGAGCGGGATGTCCTGCCCGGCGCCGTCCCCGTCGGCGCTCTCGGCGATCCGCGCGAGCGCCGCGACCGTGCGGTGCCGGAAGACGTCCCGGGGGGTGAGCCGCAGACCCGCCTCACGAGCGAGCACGAGCAGTTGGATCGCCACGATGCTGTCGCCGCCCAGGGCGAAGAAGTCGTCGTCGACGGTGACCGAGCGCACCCCGAGGGCCCGCGCGTACAGCCCGCACAGCAACTCCTCGCGCGCGTCGCGCGGGGCGCGGCCGGAGCTGAGTGCGGTGTAGTCGGGGACGGGCAGGGCGGCGCCGTCGAGCTTGCCGCTCGGCGTCACCGGCAGCCGGTCCAGCGGCACGAGGGCCGCGGGGACCATGTACTCCGGCAGGAACTCCGCGGCGTGCGCGCGCAGCGTCCGCATCAGCGCGGAGACATCGCGGAAGGGGGCGGGACGGTTGGCGAGCGGCCGGCCGCCACCGGGCCGGTACAGCGCTCCCGGGGCCGCGTCGCCGGAGGTGAAGACGGCGTCGAGGCTGCCGTCGTCGGCGTCGCCGGTCCAGGTGAGGGCGGCGGACAGGCCGTGCCGCGCGGCGAGTTCGTGCAGCGCTTCAGGATCGACACCGCCCACGCCACAGGCGCCGGGGCGGCTGCTGTCGCCGAGGAGGGCGAGGGCGTCGAGGTCCTCGGTGAGCCGGGCGTTGGGCACGGCGGTCACACGCAGCCGCTCCGGGCGCGCGGCGAGACGTGCGTCGAGGGCGCCGAGGCCGCCGAGGCCGTCCAGGGCGGACCACGCGATCTCCTCGGCCGCGTCGGGGGCCGCGTCCGCCGCCGGGCGCAGCACGACGTCGTAGCGGTAGCGGGTCAGCTCGTTGTGGTGGCTGCCGCGCTTGATCCGCACATCGGCGGAAAAGCCGTCGAGGCCCGCGAACCAGTCGGGATCGACGAGGAGTTCGCCCTCCCATGCCACCGCTCGGTCCACGGCGGCGCGCAGCGCCTCCTCCTCGTCGGCGCCGCCGGCGCCGCCCTCGGCGGCGGCCGTCCCCGTGCCGGTTCCGCGGCGGCTCTCCACGGCGGCCCGCAGGGTGCGCAGCAGCCGCAGGTTGCGGACGTCACCGACGAAGAGGGCGCCGCCGGGCGCGAGCAGCGTCGCGGCCTTGCGGAGCGCGTCCTCCAGATAGTCCGCGCCCGGGAAGTACTGGGCCACGGAGTTGACGACGACGGTGTCGAAGTACCCCTCGGGCAGCCCCGCGGTGTCGTGCGCGGGGCGGGCCGACAGCTCGACGCGCCCGGCGAGTCCGGGCACGTCGCCGATCTGCCCGCGCAGGGCGGCGACCGCCTCCTCGGAGACATCGGTGCCCCAGTAGGCCTCGCAGCCGGGCGCCAGCCGGGAGAGCAGCAGGCCGCTGCCGACGCCGATCTCCAGGACACGCCGCGGCTTGAGCGCGGCGATGCGCTCGACCGTGGCTGACCGCCACTCGCGCATGTCGGCGAGGGGGATGGGCAGGCCGTCGTACATGCTGTTCCAGCCCGCGAAGTTCTCCTGGAAGCCCTCGGAGCCCGCGGCGGAGTAGAGCAGTTCGTGCAGGTCCTTCCACTCGGCGACCTCGGCGTCGCCGTCCAGCGACGGCACGACGTAGGCGGCCAGCCGCCGGTCGCCGGGCCGGTCCTCGCGGACGACGACGGCGGCCTGCGCGACGGCGGGGTGGGAGCGCAGCACGGACTCGATCTCGCCCGGCTCGATGCGGAAGCCGCGGATCTTGACCTGGCTGTCGACGCGGCCGAGGAACTCCAGCCGCCCGTCGGCCTTCCAGCGCACCAGGTCGCCGGTGCGGTAGAGCCGTTCGCCCGGCGCGCCGAAGGGGTCGGCGACGAAGCGCTCGGCGGTCAGGCCGGGCCGCCCCAGGTAGCCGCGGGCGAGTCCCGCGCCGCCGAGGTAGAGCTCTCCCGCGACACCGGCAGGTACGGGCCGCAGCCTGCCGTCGAGCACGTACGCCAGGGTGCCCGGGTCGGGCACGCCGATGGGCACGATCGTCCCGGGCGGGGTGTCGGGGTCGCACAGGCCCAGCGTGGAGTTGGTGGTCGCCTCGGTCGGGCCGTAGGCGTTGAACATCATGCGGCCGCGCGCGTAGCGGCCGACGAGCTCGGGGGAGACGCGCTCGGTACCGGCGAGCAGCGTCGCCTCCGCGGGCAGGTGGACGTCCTCCGGCATGGCGGCGAGCAGCGCCGGCGGAAGGATCATGAAGGTGATGCCGTGGGCGTTCGCGTAGTCGGCCAGTGGCGCGCCCGGCACCCGCAGCTGCGACGGGACGACGACCAACTGCCCGCCGGAGAGCAGGCCGAGGCACAGGTCCCAGAAGGCGACGTCGAAGCTGGGGGAGGCGAACTGGAGCACCCGGCTGTGGGGGCCGATGCCGAAGCGCTCGCTCTGGGTGGCGACGAGTTTGGCGACGCCCGCGTGCGAGAGCACGACGCCCTTGGGACGGCCCGTGGAGCCGGACGTGTAGATGACGTACGCGGCGCTCCCGAGGGACAGCCGCCCGCCGAGGCCGGGGTCGCGGGTCGGCAGTCCGGCGAGCTCGGCCACGGTGGCCGGGTGGTCCAGCACGAGTGCGGATACGCCGTCGAGCGCGTCCTGCAGTTCCCCGGTCATCCCGGAGGTGGTGACGAGACAGACCGGCGCGGCGTCGGCGAGCATGTAGGCGACGCGGTCGGCGGGGTAGTCGGTGTCGACCGGCAGGTAGGCGGCGCCCGACTTGAGCACCGCGACCTCGGCGACGATCAGCTCCGCCGAGCGCGGCACGGCCAGCGCGACCACGGCCTCGGGCCCCGCGCCCCGGGCGATCAGGGCGTGCGCCAGGCGGTTGGCGCGCGCGTCGAGTTCGGCGTAGGTCAGGCGTACGTCCTCGAAGACCAGGGCGGTCTCGCCGGGCCGGGTGCGGACCTGCTCGGCGAACATCGCGGGCCAGGTCGCGAGCGGCACGTCGTGGGCGGTGTCGTTCCACTCGTGGAGGAGGCGGTGGCGTTCCGTCCCGTCCAGCAGCTCCAGTTCGCCGACGGCCCGGTCCGGGTGCGCGCCGGCGTCCGCGAGCAGCGTCGCGTAGTGGCCGAGGATCCGGTCGACGGTGGCGGCCTCGAACAGGTCGGGCCGGTACGCGGCGTGGACCTCGCCCGGTGTCACCCGCAGTTCCAGGTCGAGCGGGCCGCCGGCCCAGTCGCCCGCGGCGAAGCCGGTGTTGCAGACCAGGCCACCGCCGCGGGTCGCCTCGGCGCCCAGTTCCGATACCAGGGCCGGGACGGGCACGCGGTGGGCGCGGGCCTGTGCCGCGGCGTCGGCGACCCGCGCGGTGAGTTCGGCGAAGGTGGTGTCCGCGGCGAGGGCGAACCGCAACGGCAGCCCGTCGTGGGCGAGGACGATGTCGCCGGCGCCGCTCCCGTAGTGGTGCAGGAGGGCGGCGTACGCGGCGAGCGGGCCCGCCTCGCCCGGTACGGCGTCGGGCAGGGCGCGGGAGCGGACCAGGGCGGGGCCGCAGGGCCGCTGCGGATACGGGAAATCGACGGGGAGAACGGTCTCCTGTGCGAGCGGAACGAGCCGCGCCCGCCAGAAATCCCTTGCCGTCGCCGTCAGTTCTTCGATACCCGACACTGGTGCCCGTGCCTCCCCTTACCTGCGGAACCGACTCGGCCGAGTCGCGAACGGTCGCCATATTAAGGTAAGCATTACCTAACTTGATAGCCCTGCCTGCGTGGCGGACCCGCACGGCTCCCAGGGGTAGAGTTAAGGCATGCCTAACCTAAGGATGGTGGCTGTGGAGCCTGGCCGGTGACCGCGCGCAGAGGACTGCGTCCCGTCCTGCTCGTCGTTCTGCTCGTCGCCGTACTGACCGGGCTCTGCCTGCTGTCGATCGGTCTCGGGGCCGTGGACATCCCGCCGGGCCAAGTGGTCCGGTCGCTGTCCGGCCACCCCCCGAGCCGGCTCGTGGACAACATCGTCTGGACCGTCCGCGTCCCGCGCACCGTCCTCGGCCTGACCGCGGGCGCCGCGCTCGGGCTGTCCGGCGCGCTCATGCAGGCCCTCACCCGCAACCCGCTCGCCGACCCCGGAGTCCTCGGCGTCAGCGCCGGCGCCTCCTTCGGGATCGTCGTCGCCGTCGCCCTCTTCGGGGCCGGATCGCTCTACGGCTACATCTGGTTCGCCCTCGCGGGCGCCCTTGTCACCAGCGTCCTGGTCTTCCTGCTCGGCAGGACGGGACGGTCCGGCGCGACCCCGGTGAAACTGGCGCTGGCCGGAGTGGCCGTCACCTTCCTGCTGTTCTCGCTCACCAACGCGATCGTCCTGACCGACCCCGACGCCCTGGACCGCTACCGCTTCTGGTCCGCGGGCAGCCTCGCCGACCAGGACGGGGCCGTCGTCCGCGCCATCCTGCCGTTCCTCGCCATCGGGGCGCTGCTCGCGCTCGCCGCCGCCCCCGCGCTCAACAGCCTCGCCCTCGGCGACGACGTTGCGGCCTCGCTCGGCCGCCGCCTCGGCCTGATGCGAATGCAAGGCCTCACCGCCGTCATGCTGCTGACCGGCGCCGCGGTCGCCGTGATCGGCCCCGTGGTCTTCCTCGGCCTCGTGGTGCCGCATGTCGCCCGGGTGCTCGCCCAGTCCGCGGGCATCGGGCCCGACCACCGCTGGCTGCTGCCGCTGTCTGCGGCACTCGCGCCGTGCCTGCTGCTCACCGCCGACATCCTCGGCCGGGTCGTCGCGCGGCCCACCGAGATCCAGGCCGGGGTGCTCGTCGCCTTCATCGGCGGCCCGTTCTTCATCGCCCTGGTCCGCCGGCGCAAACTCGCGGAGGTCTGAGCATGACCGCCCTCGCCCCCCTCCGCGGCCGCAGGCCCTACCGCCTCACGGCCCCGCCGGTCTCCGGCGTGCTGCGGCCCCGCCTGGTCGTCCTGTGCGCCGCCCTGGCCGCGGCGGTGTTCCTGCTCTTCTGCTGGGGCGTGTCCCTCGGCGACTACCCGATCGGGCTCCCCGACGTGGTCAAGGCCCTCACCGGCGCCGGCGACCCCGGAACGGTCCTGGTCGTCCGGGAGTTGCGGCTGCCGCGCGCGCTGACCGGACTGCTGGTCGGCATCGCCTTCGGCATCTCCGGCGCGTTGTACCAGACCATGACCCGCAACCCGCTGGCCAGCCCCGACATGATCGGCCTCACCGAGGGCGCCGGTACCGCTGTGGTGGCCGGCATCGTACTCGGCTGGGACGGCGGACTGGGCACCCAGGGCCTCGGTCTGCTCGGCGCACTGGTCACCGCGCTCGTGGTGTACGCGCTGGCCTGGAAGGGCGGCGCGACCGGATACCGCATCATCCTCGTCGGCATCGGCGTCTCCTGGATCTGCACCAGTGCCACCGACTACCTCGTCGCCCACGGCGAGCGGTTCGAGGCCCAGGCCGCCCTCGGCTGGCTGGTCGGCAACCTCAACGGCCGCACCTGGGACCAGGTCGACCTGCTCGCCGTCGCCATGGCCGTCCTCGTGCCGCTCGCCCTCGGCATGGGCCGCTGGATGCGCACCCTCCAACTCGGCGACGACGTGGCGGCGGGGCTCGGCACCCCGGTGCAGCCGGTACGGCTCGCCCTGCTGCTCGTCGGTGTCGGACTGATCGCCTTCGGCACGGCCGCGGCCGGCCCGGTCGCCTTCGTCGCGCTGGCCGCCCCGCAGATCGCCCAGCGGATGGCCGGCACGGCATGGCCGCCCCTGGTCGCCTCCGGACTCACCGGGGCCCTGGTCGTGCTGGGCTCCGACCTCATCGCGCGTGAAGCGATCCCCGGCACGGAACTCCCGGTCGGGATCGTCACCGGCGTCATCGGCGCGCCGGTCCTGCTCTGGCTGCTCATCCGCGCCAACCGCGCGGGCTCAGGAGGCTGAACACATGGCGACCACCGACCCGGCCGCGGCCCCCGCTCCGGAGCCCGAACTGCGGGCACGCGGGCTGCACCTGGCCTACGACCAGCGGCTCGTCGTCGAGGACCTCGACCTCGTCATACCCTCCGGCCGCGTCACCGCGATCGTCGGTGCCAACGCCTGCGGCAAGTCAACCCTGCTGCGCGCCCTCGCCCGCCTGCTCGCCCCCCGCCAGGGCACCGTCGAACTCGACGGCCGCGCCCTGCGCTCCCTGCCCACCCGCGAACTGGCGCAGCGCCTGGGCATCCTGCCGCAGACCCCGGTCGCGCCCGAGGGGCTGACCGTCTTCGACCTGGTCAGCCGCGGCCGTTCACCGCACCAGAACTGGTGGCGGCAGTGGTCCAAGGCCGATGAGCTGGCCGTCCACGAGGCGCTGGCGGCGACCGGCATGACCGACCTCGCGGACCGCGCGGTCGACGAACTGTCCGGCGGTCAGCGGCAGCGCGCCTGGATCGCCATGGCGGTCGCCCAGGGCACCCCCGTGCTCCTGCTGGACGAGCCCACCACCTACCTCGACCTGGCCCACCAGATCGACGTCCTCGACCTCATCACGGATCTCAACCGCCGCGAGGGCCGCACGGTGGTCATGGTCCTGCACGACCTCAACCAGGCCTGCCGGTACGCCGACCACGTCATCGCCATGAAGTCGGGGCGGATCGCCGCCGAGGGGCCGCCCGCCGAGGTCGTCACCGCCGCCACCGTCGAGGACGTCTTCGACCTGCGCTGCCAGATCACGACCGACCCGGTGAGCGGGACCCCGCTGGTGATCCCGATGGGCCGCCACCACGAAGCGGTCACCGTCGCCGCCGAGTGACCCGGCGGCGGGCCGGCACGGTCGGCCCGCCGTGCCGGTGACGGCCGCCCACGCTGCGGGTCCGGGCTCCTCGCGCGGGTCATCGGAGCGGTTCATGCCAGTCCCCCCGGCCGGGCAGAAGGCCGCATCGGCGGCGGAGACCACCCGCCTCCTCGTGTCGATCACCGGGGCGCCCACGTCGTCCGTGCATGCGACGTTCGCCGAACAGCCCGAGGGCAGCGTCGTCAAGGACGCCGTCCCCTCGCGTCCCCTGCTGGTCGAGGCGACCACGCGGGCAGGCAACGCGGACGCGGAGAAGACACGTCCGGCCGCAAAGGCGACATGAGCGGGAGCCGCGCCGGTGAGCTCGAACGCCCGGCGCGACAGCCGCGTTCGGCCAACAGAGCGGCGGCCGGTGTGCGCCGGCCGCCGCTGAACGGCCTCGCACCCGCTTGAGCCGGTGGTACCGCTCAGCCTCCTTTACGGGCGATACGCACGCCAATCGTCCGCGCAAGGCATTCATATTCTATTTATTTGGCGCGCTCGATCTATCGGTGAGATGCGCTCGAGTGATGTGCTGAAGGGCCGGCGGCCATTTCTGGCATTATTGAAGAACGCCGGAAGCGAGCGACTCCTGAATCAAGATAAAGAATGTGCAACGAACCCCCGGCGTTCATTGACGCGGATGTAATTCCATTGCGAAAGTCCCACTCAACCCGCAAGGGCCGCGCACCCTGCTCGCACGACCTGCGAAGACGGGTGCGTCCCCCAATGTTTCAGCCGCGTTGCATCACTATGCCAGAGCCGGCTTAAACGTAACGCCGATTTTTTTCATTGTCTTCAACCGAGTGAGAGTGTGTGACTCGTGGGCCGTTATCTGCTGCGCCGACTCGTCAACTATCTGGCGCTGGTCCTCATCGCGGCCTCCCTCACCTACACCCTGGCGGCGTTGAGCCTCGATCCGAGGTCCAACTTCCTCGGCCGGAATCCCCCGGTCGCGGCCACCTCCGTGTCGGCCACGCTGAACGAGTACAACCTGAACCCGGACACCCCCTTTGTGGTGCGCTTCGGCCACTGGGCCGACGGTGTGGCCCACGGTGACCTCGGACGGACCGTCACGGGCGGCCAGGTCAATGACGAGTTCGCCCGGCGGGTGGGGGTGAGTACCCGGCTGCTGCTGATCGCCACGATCCTGGGCTCGATCGGCGGCGTCATGGTGGGCGCCTGGGGTGCCATCAGGCAGTACCGCGCGTCGGACCGGGTCGCCACGCTGGGCTCCTTCTTCATCCTGGCGATGCCGGTGCCGGTGATCGCCGTGACGCTCAAACTGTGGTCGATCGACGTCAACGACGCTGTGGGACACAAGGTCATCGAGTACACCAACGAGTACGACCCGGGTCTGACCGGCACTGGCGAGATCCTGCTGAGCCGGCTGCAGCACCTGCTGCTGCCCAGCCTCACCCTGATCCTCATCCAGGTGTCGCTCTACAGCCGCTACCAGCGCAGCACCATGCTGGACGTGCTGGGCAGCGACTTCCTGCGCACCGCGCGGGCCAAGGGCCTGTCACGGCGGGCGGCGCTGATGAAGCACGGGCTGCGCACCGCCGTCCTGCCGGTCGTCCCGCTGCTGGTCTACAACATCGTGCTGCTGTTCACCGGCGCCACCTTCACCGAGAAGATCTACGGCTGGCACGGCATGGGCGAGTGGCTGGTCGACTCCATCCACACCAACGACGTCAACGCGGTTGCCGCCGTGGGCATGTTCACGGCCTTGGTGGTCCTCGTCGCGGGCATCCTCTCCGATCTGCTCTACGCGGCGCTCGATCCGCGCGTACGGGTGCGCTGAGCACCTACGCCCCCTGCCGCAGCCCCGATCCCGCGTCCTCAGGAGCCCTCACCGATGGCTGTCCAGACCCCCTCCGTCCAGCCTGCCACCCTCACCGCCCCGCCGGCCCGGCGCCGGCGCAGCGGACGGGCCCGGCTCACCGCCGTCCGCTTCGCCCGCAACCGCCTGGCGCTGTTCGGGCTGGTCGTGCTCTTCCTGCTCTTCGTCATGGCCTACGGCTCCCCGCTGTTCTACAAGTGGAGCTACACGGACCTGGACTTCACCGCCTTCCAGAAGCCGCCCTCGGGGACCCACTGGTTCGGCACCGACCAGACCGGTACCGACCTGTTCGCCATGACCATGCGCGGTATGCAGAAGTCCCTGGTCATCGGCATCCTGGCGGGCATCATCTGCACGGTCGTCGCCGCCTCGGTCGGGGCGAGCGCCGGCTACTTCGGCGGCTGGGTCGACCGTTCCTTGATGTGGGTGGTCGACCTGCTGCTCGTCATGCCCAGCTTCCTGATCATCGCGGTGCTCTCGCCGCTGTTCCAGGGCAGCACCTGGCTGGTGTTCGTGTTCCTTCTGGCGCTCTTCAGCTGGATGATCACCGGCCGGGTGGTCCGCAGCATGACGCTCACTCTGAAGGACCGTGAATTCGTCAAGGCCGCGAAGTACATGGGCGTCCCGGCACCGGTCATCATCTTCCGGCACATCGTGCCCTCGATGGCCTCGATGCTCATCATCGACGGAACGATCCAGGTCGGCGCCGCGATCATCGGCGAGAGCAGCCTGTCCTACTTCGGCTTCGGCGTGCAGGCCCCCGACGTCTCGCTCGGCACCCTCATCGCCACCGGCACCCCGGCCGCCCCGGCCTTCCCGTGGCTGTTCTACTTCCCGGCCGGCTGCCTGGTGCTGATCTGCCTGTCGATCGCCTTCATCGGCGACGGCCTGCGCGACGCCCTCGACCCCAACTCCACCGGCGCCAAGGCCCGCGCCCCCCGCAAGCCCAAGAGCACCGCCGAGGAAGGACGCACGTCGTGACCGAGATCCCCGCCCTGGAGGTCACCGACCTCCATGTACCGGATCGGGACGACGAGGGCGTGACCCGGTTCTGCCGCAAGGACATCGCGACGGTCCTCCACAGTGCGGCCGCGGGCCGGGCCGGCATTCGCATGCGCCCGGGTGGGCCACGGAACGCGGTGGCCCTCGTGGACCGGGTACGGCGCGCCGATGCCGTCGCCTTCATCGGCGACGGCCTGCGCGACGCCCTCGACCCCAACTCCAGTGGCGCCAAGGCCCGCGCCCCCCGCAAGCCCAAGAGCACCGCCAAGGAAGGACGCACGTCGTGACCGAGATCCCCGCCCTGGAGGTCACCGACCTCCACGTCTCCTTCCCGAGCGAGGCCGGGCCGGTCGGGGCCGTGCGCGGCGTCTCCTTCTCGGTGCGGCGCGGCGAAGTCCTCGGCATCGTCGGCGAGTCGGGTTCCGGCAAGTCCGTCTCCTCCCTCGCGGTCCTCGGCCTCCTGCCGGACACCGCGGACGTCAAGGGCTCGGTGAAGCTGCACGGCCGTGAGCTGCTGGGGCTGGCCGACCGGGAGATGACGAAGATCCGCGGCAAGGACATCGCGATGGTCTTCCAGGACCCGCTGTCCGCGCTGACCCCGGTCTACTCCGTCGGCGACCAGATCATCGAGGCCCTGCGCATCCACCAGGACCTGGACAAGGCCGCCGCCCGCAAGCGCGCGGTCGAACTGCTGGACCTGGTCGGCATCCCCGACCCGGACCGGCGCGCCGACGCCTTCCCGCACGAGTTCTCCGGCGGCATGCGCCAGCGGGCGATGATCGCGATGGCGATCGCCAACGACCCCGAGGTGATCATCGCCGACGAGCCGACCACCGCCCTGGACGTCACCATCCAGGCGCAGATCCTGGACGTCCTGAAGAAGGCCCAGGAGGTCACCGGCGCCGCCATCGTCATCATCACCCACGACCTCGGCGTGGTGGCCGGCTTCGCCGACCGGGTCCAGGTGATGTACGCGGGCCGCCCGGTGGAGACCGGCCCCGTCGACGACGTCTACTACGCGCCCCGCATGCCCTACACCATCGGCCTGCTCGGCTCGATCCCGCGGCTGGACGACGGCGGCCGGCACGCCCTGACCCCCATCGACGGCAACCCGCCCTCGCTGGTCGCCCTGCCGCCCGGTTGCCCCTTCGCCGCACGCTGCCCCGTCGCGATCGACGTCTGCCACCGCATCGAGCCGGAACTGACGGTCCGCGAGGGCGGCAGCCATCCCACCGCCTGCCACCGCAGCCACGAACTCGAAGAAGGCGGCTCCCTCGACCCGGCCACCGTCTACCCGGTGCCGGAACTGCCACCGGCCCCCGCCGCGGACGTGCCCCGCGATCTGCGCGAGACCGTGCTGGAG
Source organism: Streptomyces sp. RLA123 (assembly GCF_056270165.1). Lineage (NCBI taxonomy): Bacteria > Bacillati > Actinomycetota > Actinomycetes > Kitasatosporales > Streptomycetaceae > Streptomyces > Streptomyces sp. RLA123. The sequence goes on from NZ_JBWDOR010000003.1 coordinate 7,523,861, forward strand.
GTGCGCGGGCTGGTCAAGCACTTCCCGCTGACCCACGGCGCCGTCATCAAGCGCCGGGTGGGAGAGGTGCGGGCGGTCGACGGCATCACCTTCGACATCCGCGAGGGCGAGACCCTCGGCCTGGTCGGCGAGTCCGGCTGCGGCAAGACCACCACCCTGCTGGAGATCCTCGACCTGCCCTCGGGCCAGTCCGGGGCCGTCACGGTCTTCGGGAAGGACATCCGGGGGCTGAAGGGCGCCGACCGCAAGGCCCTGCGCCGCGACCTCCAAGTGGTCTTCCAGGACCCGATGGCGGCCCTCGACCCGCGCATGCCGGTCGGCGACATCCTCGCCGAGCCGATGAAGACCCACGGCTGGTCCCGGGACCGCATCGCCGACCGGGTGCCGGAACTGCTGTCCCAGGTCGGCCTCGACCCGGACCACGTGGACCGCTTCCCCGCCGAGTTCTCCGGCGGCCAGCGGCAGCGCATCAGCATCGCCCGCGCCCTGGCCCTGGAACCCAAACTGGTCGTCCTGGACGAACCCGTCTCCGCCCTGGACGTCTCCATCCAGGCCGGTGTGCTCAACCTGCTCGACGAACTCAAGTCCCGGCTGGGGCTCAGCTACCTGTTCGTGGCGCACGACCTCTCCGTCGTACGGCACATCGCCGACCGCATCGCCGTGATGTACCTGGGCCGGATCGTCGAGATCGGCTCCGCGGAGGCCGTCTTCGGCGCCCCTTCGCACCCGTACACCCAGGCCCTGCTGTCCGCCGTCCCGCTGCCCGACCCCCGCAGGGAGCGGATGCGCAAGCGCGTCCTGCTCACCGGCGACCTGCCCAGCCCCACAGATGTGCCCACCGGCTGCCGCTTCCGCAACCGGTGCCCGAAGTTCGCCGCCCTCGACGAAGTCCAGCGCGGCCGCTGCCGCGACGAGGACCCGTCACCCTCCGCCCTGGCGGGCGATCACAACGCGGCATGCCACTACGCCGCCGCGGTCACCGTCGTCTGATTCCCACCCTGAAAAGAACCGTGCGACCTCGCGTGCCGACGCAGTCGTGCTTGTCTCAACCCGTCAGAAGAGAGAATCCGTTGAACAGAACCCGTACCTCCGCGGTCATGGTCGCGCTGGCCACCGCCGGCGCGCTGGTCCTCACCGCCTGCGGCGGCGACGACAGTGGAAAGAAGGACACCGGCTCCAAGAGCAACTCGGTGCCCAAGTCGGATGTCAACAACATCAAGGCCACCGACCGCGATCAGCTGAAGGAGGGCGGCACTCTCAAGTATCCGGTGGGCCAGATCGCCGACAACTTCAACTACAACGAGCTCGACGGCGCGCTCGCGGACGGCTACAGCGTCGAGCGTGCCTTGATACCCGTTGTCATGCTGTCGGACGCGGCGGGCACGGTGACGCCCAACCCCGACTTCCTGACCTCGGCGAAGGTGGACGACAGCTCGGGCAAGCAGGTCGTCACCTACGAGATCAACCCCAAGGCCAAGTGGTCCGACGGCACGGCCATGTCCTGGAAGGACTTCGAGGCCAGCTGGAAGGCGCTGAACGGCAAGGACGCCAAGTACAAGATCGCCTCCAGCACCGGCTACGAGCTGATCGGCAGCGTCACCAGGGGCAAGACCGACCAGGAGGTCGTGGTCACCTTCGACAGCTCCTTCGGTGACTGGAAGAGCCTGTTCAGCCCGCTCTACCCGGCCTCGGTCATCGGCACCCCGGACGGCTTCAACACCGGCTACGTCGGCAAGATCCCGGTCACCGCCGGCCCGTTCAAGTTCCAGGGCATCGACAAGACCACCAAGACGCTCACCGTCGTGCGCGACGACAAGTGGTGGGGCAACAAGGCCGTACTCGACAAGATCGTCTTCCGTGCCCTGGACACCGACGCCCAGGCCGGCGCCTTCGCCAACGGCGAGGTCGACTTCTTCAGCGTGGGTCCCGACTCGGCCGCGTACAAGCAGGCCAAGGAGGTCAAGGGCGCCGAGATCCGCAAGGCGGCCGGCCCCCAGTTCCGCCACGTCACCTTCAACGCCACGCACGGCGCCCTGAAGGACGTCAAGGTGCGGCAGGCCATCATGTCCGCCCTCAACCGCGACGCCATCGCCCAGTCCGACCTCCAGGGACTGGACTGGGACCCCAAGCCCCTGAACAACCACATCTTCGTCACCAACCAGAAGGGGTACAAGGACAACGCCGCCGGCATCGGCGCCTTCGACCAGGCCAAGGCCAAGAGCCTGCTGGACGAGGCCGGCTGGAAGCAGGACGGCGAGTTCCGCACCAAGGGCGGCAAGACGCTCGAGCTGGACTTCGTCATCCCGGCAGCAGTCGCTGTCTCCGCCAACGAGGGCAAGTTGCTGCAGCCCATGCTCAAGGCGGTCGGCATCAAGCTCAACATCAAGACTGTCCCGGGGGACGATTTCTTCAAGAAGTACGTCAACGTCGGCAGCTTCGACCTGACGGCCTTCTCCTGGATCGGCACGCCGTTCCCGGTGTCGTCGGCCAAGTCGATCTACGCCAAGCCCGTCGGTGACAACATCCAGCAGAATTACACCGGCCTCGGTAGCGACGAGCTCGACGCGGCCATGGACAAGGCCATCGCCGACGCCGACCCGGCCCAGGGGATCGCCGACGCCAACGCCGCGGACGTGCTGATCTGGCAGCAGGCCAACCTGCTGCCGCTGTACCAGCGCCCCGAAATCTACGCGGTTCAGAGCAACCTGGCCAACATTGGCGCTTCCGGCTTCCAGGACCTGAGCTACGAGAACATCGGCTTCCTGAAGTAGGCCCTGCGACGTGTCCGCCCTGCTACCCACCCGTGGTGGGGCGGACCGCCGTCCAGGCCGGCCATCGCACCGCAGGCGCAGAACGAGCGTGGTGGACAGCGGTCAGCCATTCCCTGGGGGAAATGGCCCAGGCGGTCACGGAATGGGGCCTGGCGCGCCAGTTGATGCACTGACGCTGATTCAACAGCTGTTTTCGCGCAAAGGTGCAGGAGGGCGACCCAGCTGTGAACGGATGGCAGAACCGAATCTCAGACGAACACACCCAGTCATTGCCCGTGCCGCACACTGTCGAACATCTCCCACAAGGCGAGGTGCAAACGCTCGACCCACCCGACCCGTCCTATGGATCTGGTCCAGGGAGTGCCCATGGCGCGGCGGAGGCCGACAGTCAACCGGGACAGGCCCACCTGGAACTCGCTGCCGTTCGACAAGCCACTTCAACAGCACTAGGGTCCCGGCTTGTCTTCGAAGACGTGGCGGGATTCTCGACGGGCGCAGCGAAATTCGCTTGATGAGGTCTGCCTGAACCACTCCGGGATCGGCGGAGCCTCCACGCACGGTTTCCGGCCGTCGTGCGGGCTGGTGTTGCAGCGGAGTAGTTGATCTCGTGATGGTGAGGCGGAACGCTGCCGCCCTGCCTGGTGAACACGTCGGCCCACTCGGTTGCCGCCCTGGCCCAGGACTGCGGCGACAAGCGGCGGCACCAGTTTCGTCATGGCTACTGTCCCAGAGCCGCTGCCGGCCACCCGGGCGGTGATCGGGATCGACTGGGGCGTCCGCGAGACCGCGACCACGACCAGCGACGCCTATGACCTGCCCCACGCCCAGCACGGCAGGACCGCCGCGGCGAAACTGGCCCGCTACCAGAGGGCGATGGCGCGGCGCCGCACCCCGCGGAACAAGCCCGACACGGGCGGGTACCGCAGGGCTCGCCGGGCCGCCGCGAAGGTGTCCAGGAAGATCGCCCGGCAGCGCCAGGACAAAAGGAAAGATCAGCAACGGGGTCCTTCAGGGCCGGGAGGATGTCAAGGACGGGACGTCAGGTAGCCGCCCATGGTGCGGAACCAGTCGGTCGCCGCGTGCTCGGTCCCGTCGTCCGTGCGGATCGTGCGGACCAGCAGCCCCGGGCGGTGCCCGCCGCGCGCGTCGGCGCCGGCGACGATCACGACCCCGCCGCCCTCACGGATGAAGATCCGGCCGGGCGTCCCGCCGTAGCGGGCCTTGGACACGCCGGCGGACACGATCCTGACGCGCTCGCCGCGATGGTAGGCGAAGGCGTTGGGGTACGGGTCCGACAGGGCCCTGACGAGGCGTTCCAGGTCCTCGGCGGGCCAGTTCCAGTCGATGCGGCCGTCCTCGACCGACCGCTTGTGGAAGAAGCTCGCACGGGAGCGGTCCTGCGGTTGCCAGCGGGCGCGGCCGGACGCCATCAGGTCCAGGGATTCGCGCACGAGCGGGGAGATCATGTCGACGGTGCGGTGGAAGAGGTCGGTCGCGGTGTCCTGCGGGCCCACCGGTGTCGAGCGCTGCAACAGGATGTCGCCGGCGTCCAGTTCGGCGTCCATGCGGTGCGCGGTGACGCCGACGCGGTCCTCGCCGTTGATGAGCGCCCAGATGATCGGGGAGAAGCCCGCGTAGGCGGGGAGCAGCGAGTCGTGCACATTGAGCGTGCCGTGCGGGGGGAGGTCGAAGATCTCCGGCGGCAGCCAGGTGCGCCAGTTGTTGGCGACGATGACGTCGGGCGCCGCGGCACGGACCGCTTCCAGCAGTTCCGCGTCGTCCGGACGGTTGCGGAGCAGCACGGGCACGCCGTGCTTATCGGCCAGTTCGGCCACCGAGTCGTCCCAGATCTTCTCGTACGCGTGCTCGCTGCTGGGGTGGGTCACGACGAGCGCCACCTCGTGATCCGACTCCAGCAGGGCCTGCAGCGTCCGGTGTCCCCAGGTCTGATAGCCGAACATGACGACCCGCATGGTCTCTCCTCCGAGGGAAGCAATATTGCAAGGTAAGCCTTACCTTATCTAGTATGTGGCGCGCTGAGGGAGGCGATGCAACGGTGACAGCACCGCGCAATGAGCCGGACATCATTCACGACGTCCTGGGAATCGGTTTCGGGCCGTCAAATCTGGCTCTGGCCATAGCCATCGAGGAGCACAACGCGCAACGTCCGGCTTCCCAGCGGATCGAGGCCGGCTTCCTGGAGCGGCAGCCGCGCTTCGGATGGCACCGCGGCATGCTGATCGACGACGCGACGATGCAGGTGTCCTTCCTCAAGGACCTGGTCACCATGCGGAACCCGACCAGTGACTTCAGCTTCCTGTGCTACCTGCGCGAGAAGGGGCGGCTGGTCGACTTCCTGAACCAGAAGACGCTCTTCCCGCTCCGCGTGGAGTTCCACGCGTACTTCGAGTGGGCCGCCGCCCGCGTCGCCCACCTGGTCGACTACTCCTCCGAGGTGCTGTCGGTCACTCCGGTCCGCGGCGCCGACGGCGAGATCGACCATCTCGACGTGGTGTGCCAGGACCCCCGGGACCCCGGACGCACCGTGACCCACCGGGCCCGCAACATCAGCGTGGCCGTCGGCCTCGAACCTCACCTGCCGCCGGGCACCGAACTGTCCGAGCGCGTCTGGCACAACAGCCAGTTGCTGCCGCGCGTCGCCGAGCTCGCCGCGAGCGGTGAGCCGGTGCGCCGTGCCGTCGTCCTCGGCGCCGGCCAGAGCGCCGCCGAGGCGGTCGACTACCTGCACCGCACCTTCCCCGACGCGGAGGTCTGCGCGGTCTTCGCCAAGTACGGCTACACGCCCGCCGACGACAGCCCCTTCGCCAACCGGATCTTCGACCCCGAGGCGGTCGACGTCTACTACGACGCCCCCTCCGAGGTGAAGCAGTCGCTGTTCGACTACCACCGCAGCACCAACTACTCGGTGGTCGACATGGACCTCATCGAGGCCCTGTACGCGACCTCCTACCGCGAGAAGGTCCAGGGCCGTGAACGGCTCCGCTTCCTGAACGTCTCCCGCATCCGGTCGGTGGACGTCCGGGGCGAACGCCTCGACATCGGCGTGGAGTTCCTGCCGACGGGGGAGCACAGCACCCTGCCGGCCGACATCCTCGTCCACGCGACCGGCTACCGCTCCAAGGACATCTCCACCCTCCTCGGGGAGTCCGCGAAGATCTGCCTGCGCGACGACGGCGACGCCGTCCGGGTCGGCCGGGACCACCGCGTGGCGGTCGCGCCCGAGGTGACCGCGGGGATCTATCTCCAGGGCGGCACCGAGCACACGCACGGGCTGGCCTCGACGCTGCTGTCCACCACCGCCGTACGGGCCGGGGAGATCCTGGACTCGCTGGTCGCCCGTCGTCGCGGCGCCGTCCCGGCCGTACCGCACACCGGCTGACCGCACCGCCCCGCAAGGCCCCCGCCGCCGGGACTCGGGTGGCAGGGGGTGCCGTCGTCAGCCGTCCCCGTGCGGGTGGATGAGCAGCAGGGCGATGTCGTCACTGCGGGCGGTGGACCGTGCCGCCGGCCGGACGAGAGCGTCGGCGAGGATGTCGATGCCCCCGCCCGCGGCGTTTCCCGCGGCCGCCAGCCGGTCCCCGAGCCGCGCGATGGCCTGCCCGAGGTCCACGCCAGGCGACTCCACGAGGCCGTCGGTGTACAGGGCGAGCACCGCCCCCGGCGGCAACGCGATCTCGGTGGACGGGTAGTCGGCCGCCGGATCGATGCCGAGCAGCAGTCCCGGCGGTAGATCGAGCACCTCGGTCCGGCCGCAGGGATGGCGCAGCAGCGGGGGAGGGTGGCCCGCCGTGGCCAGACGGGCCCGGCACCGCGCCAGGTCCAGGTGGACGTACAGGCAACTGGTGAACAGACCCGAGTCCAGATCGGTGAGGACCCGGTTGGTGCGGGCCAGGACCTCACCGGGAGGCGCGCCCGCGGTCGCGTGGACGGCGGTGCGGACCTGCCCCATCAGCACGGCGGCGTTCACATTGTGGCCCTGGACGTCGCCGATCGCCGCGGCGGCGGAGCGGTCGTCCAGGCGTATGAGGTCGTAGAAGTCGCCGCCGATCCCCATGCCGCGGCCGGCCGGCAGATAGCGCGCGGCGACGTCCAGGCCCGCGACACGGGGCAGCGCCTGGGGCAGCAGGCCGGCCTGCAGCGCATGGGCCAGCCGGTCCTTGGCGTCGTAGAGGCGGGCGCGGTCCAGCGCCTGGGCGACGAGCCCGGCCACGGAGGTCAGCAGGGTCCGCTCCTCCTCGGAGAAGAGGCGGGGCCGGTCGTAGCCGAGCACCAGCGAGCCGACGGGGCGGCCGGTGGTGATCAGCGGCAGGAAGGCCCATGCGCTCATGCCGTCCCGGACGTCCGTCTGCGGATGTGCCCGCTCCAGTTCCGCCCGGTCCACGAAGAAGCAGGGGATGCCGGTGGCCAGGACCCGTGCGGCGGGTGTCGGCGAGACCAGCGGGGCCCCGTCGAGGCGGTCCACCAGCGCGGCGGGGTAGCCGCGATGGCCCATGATCCTCAGCCGGCCCCCCTCCGCGGTCATCAACGCGAGGGCCTGCGCTCCCAGGGCGGGCAGCAACTGGTCGGCGGCCTGCTCCACCACGTCCTGCACCCCGACGGCCTCAGTCAGCGTGGCGGCCAGGTGCATCAACGGGTAGAGGCCGTCCGCCCGTCCGGGCTCGGCCGGGGGCGCGGGCCGCAGCACCCCCGACGGGTTCGAGGCGACATCGGCGGGCACGATGCGGATGCTGACGCCCCAGCCGTCGGCGTAGAGATGGAAGTCCAGCCGCCGGTCCGGCGGCCGCAGCGCCGTGAAGGACGTGGCCTGCCGGCTGATGAGCGCGCGGCGGTAGTGGTCCTCGACAGCCGGGCCGTCGAGCCACGGCAGCGCCTGCCAGAGACTGGCGCCCAGCAGTTCGGGGACGCCGGTGCCGAGGAGTTCGGCGGCGGCGGTGGTGACGAACGCGATGCGCCCGTCCACGTCCAGCGTGCAGCAGCCGCCGGGCAGCCGCTCGGCGAAGTCGGCGGCGGCCTGCGCCTCCGCGGGCCAGACGACCCGCGGGCGCGGGGGCGGCAGCACCCGCGGGTTGGCCCCGGCCCGCACCGGGTGGCCGTCCGCCGCGGCCTGCCGCATCAGCCCGCCCAGCAGGCGGCAGGCGCGGTCGATCGCCCCGGTCTCGTGCGAGCTCAGCCGCGGCGGGTGGGAGCCGGGCCACTGGAGCACCAGCCCGCCCCACGCGGTGCCGCCGCAGGTGACCGGTGCGGCCGCGAGCAGGAAGCGGTGCGGCAGCACGAGCGCGAGCCTCGGGTAATGGCGTGCCAGCTCCTGCGGGCTGCCCAGCCACACCACACGCCGCTCGCGGACCGCGTCGGCGACCGGGGCACGGTCCGTCAGCGCGAGCCTCGCCCACGGTGCCGCGATCCGCCAGGACAGTCCGGTGAGCGCCGCCAGGCGCAGCACGCACTCACCCTGCTCGAGCAGGTACACCGCCCCCACGGACGCCCGGGTCTCCCGCACGACCTCGATCAGACCGGGGACGACCGCGTCCGGGCCGCGGTCCGCGGCCTCCCCGCAGTCGCGCGCGGCTGCCACGGCGTCACCCGCTCCCGGTGGCACCCGGTGAGGGCACCGGTACGCGCCCGCGGCGCTCGCCCGCCCGCGCCGGCGCCGACCGTACGCGGGGCACCGCGCGCGGACACGCGGCGAAGCGGCACCGGCGGCCCCGCGCAGCGGAGTCCGGTCCTGGGGCACCGCGGCCCTCGCACCGGCCATGACTCACATTCGGACCCTATGTCCGCCCCGGTGGGACGGCACCCCGGCGGCCCCATGGCAGCGCGGCACCGCGCCCGGTGCCCCGACGCGTCGCGCACCCCGTACATCCGACAGACCACGCGGTTCCGGCGTCATCATGCCCAGATGCGTACACGCCCCGCGGCCACCGCCCTGGCCGCCGCGGCCGCCGCGCTCCTGACCGTCTCCGCATGCGGAGACGACGGCGCCCGGCCCGCGCACCGACTGGGCGGGCCCGCGCAGCAGGCCTGCGATTTCTTCGCGCACGGCTACAAGGAGACCGGGACCGTCGACGCCCGGTCGAAGCTGGCCACGCGCGTGCCCGCGGCGGCGAAGCGGTCGGGCGTCGGCTCCGTCAGGGACAGGGCCGGCGCACTCGTCCGGGGCGCCACGAATGACCCACAGACGTGGCAGATGGGTGCCGACGCCTTCGCCGAGGCCTGCCTCGATGCCGGCTGGACGGCGGGCTGACCACCGCGGAGCTCTCCCGTGGCGGGCAGCGCCTCCCCGCCACGACACAGCGGCTCATGCGCGGTCCGGCGGCCCCGCGTGTGGCACGGTGGGCGGGCAGACCGGCACATCACCCAGGAGGAGCCCCCGTGTCCAAACCACCGCTTCCCGAAGCCGCGATCGCCCTGCTGAGGAAGCCCCATCACGCGGTGCTCGCGACGCTGCGGGCAGACGGCCAGCCGGTGTCCACCGCGACCTGGTACCTGTGGGACGACGGCCGGATCCTGATCAACATGGACGAGGGCCGCAAGCGGCTCGACCACCTCCGCAACGACCCCCGCGTCTCGCTGACGGTGCTGGACAAGGACGACTGGTACACCCACGTCACGATCATCGGCCACGTGGCCGAGATGCGTGAGGACAAGGACCTCAGCGACATCGACCGGCTGGCGCAGCAGTACCTGGGCACGTCGTACCGGGTCCGGGACCGCGGCCGGGTCAGCGCCTGGATCGAGATCGACCGCTGGCACGGCTGGGGCGAGCAGAAGGACAACGACCAGATCGGCTGACCACCGCCTGCCGGGGTCCGCGGCACCGCGGCCCCGGGGGCGTGGCCCGCTCACAGCACGGCGTCCGCGAGGCGCGTGATCGCGTCCGGATCGGCGACGGTGGGGACGAGGAGCAGTTCGCCGGCGCCGGTGCCGGCGAAGGCCCGCACGGCCGATCCGACCGCGTCGGTCCCGCAACTGATTCCGGCGAGGAGATGGCCGAGGCCATCTCCTCGCCCGCGGAGCTGTAGTAGTCGTGCACATGGGCACGCCCCGCATCCGGGTCACCGAGGGCGAAATACGCGAGGGCGACGAGCCGGGGCGAGCCCGCGCGTCCGGCGTCCTGCCAGGCCGTCCGGACCGCCTCGAAGGCCTCGGCCACCGCCACTGGACCCGTCGAGGCCCCGATGAAGCCGTCGGCGATGCGGGCCGCGCGCCGGTACCCCCGGGGCTTCAGACCGCCGAGCAGGACGGATGTCCTCGCGGGTGCAAGACGGGCACGAGGGGGTTCTCGGCCCCTGACGGCTTCTCGCCGCGCCAGATCCTGCGGTACTCCTCGATGTCGTGCTCCATGCGCTCCGCCCGGCCGCGCGGGTTCGAGTCCTCGCTCAGGAAGTCGTCCGTGCGGCCCCCGAGGCCGAGCCCCAGCGTGGCCGCCCGAGACGCCGTCGATGCCGAACGACCTCCTTGGCCAGCAGGACCGGGGGCCAGGCCGAACCGATCAGAATGGCGCTGATCAGGCCGATCGAGGCGGTCGCGCCCGCGGCCGAGGCCAGGGCGACGGTGTCCATCACGCCGGGATAGCTGATCCGTCCCACCGATCCGAGCGAGGAGAAGCCCGCCCGCTCGGCCTGCGCCGCCCACGCGGGCACCAGGGCGGGCGGTACGTCGCGCGCCTGGTTGGTCCGATGCCGATCTTCATGTGCGCTCCCTCCGCAGGGCGGCACGCCGCCGTCACCTGCGGGTGACGTGGTTCGCGGGATAGGGGGTGGTCGGCGTGACAGGCGGCCCCTCGGCCGGGGTCGTCATCGGCCGGGTGTGGAGAAAGGGAACGGGAACCAGCGAGGTGGGAGGGAAGCCCGGCCTGGCGGCGTCGAGGTGGGCATCCAGACTGAGTGCGGCACTGATGAGGGCCAGGTGGGTCAATGCCTGGGGAAAATTGCCGAGTTGCTCACCGGTCAGCCCGATCTCCTCGGAGTACAGGCCGAGATGATTGGCATAGGTGAGCATCTTCTCGAAGACGAGCCGGGCTTCGTGCAGATGGCCCGCGCGGGTGAGGGCTTCGACGTACCAGAACGTGCACGCCGAGAACGTGCCCTCGGAGCCTTGCAGTCCGTCGGGGGAGGCGGAGGGGTCGTACCGGTACACGAGGCCGTCGGACACGAGGTCTTCGGTGATCGCTTCCAGGGTCGAGAGCCACCGCGGATCCTGCGCGGGGATGAACCCCACCGCCGGCATCCGCAGGAGCGCGGAGTCCAGCACGTCGCTGCCCAGGTACTGCGTGAACGCGGCGCGCCGCGGATTCCAACCCCGCCGCTGGATCTGCCAGTAGAGGGCGTCGCGTTCCTTCGTCCAGCGCTGCACCTCGGCCGGGCGGCCGCTCCGCAGGGACATGCGGATGGCCCGGTCCAGCGCGATCCAGCTCATCAGCCGTCCGTAGGTGAACTCCTTGTCACCGCCCCGCGTCTCCCAGATCCCGGCCTCGGGACGGTCCCAGTTCTCGCACACCCAGTCCACGGTGTCGATCAACGCCTGCCAGACGCGGCAGGTCGCGGGCAGTCCCTGCAGGTCGGCGAACTGAAGGCACTCCAGGGCCGATCCGTAGATGTCGAGCTGCAACTGGTCGGCGGCGCCGTTGCCGACCCGTACCGGAGCCGAGCCCCGGTGGCCCGCCCAGTGCCCGAGGGTCTGCTCGGCGAGGTCGGAGGAACCGTCGACGCGGTACATGACCTTCAGGGGGTGCTCGCCAGGACCCGGGTACTCCTGGACGCGGTCGCCCAGCCATTCGGTGAACGCCACGGCTTCCTCGGTGAACCCCAGCCCCAGCAGGGCGTGCAGGGACAGGGAGGCATCGCGTATCCACGCGTAGCGGTAGTCCCAGTTGCGCTCGCCCCCGACCTGTTCCGGCAGGCTCGTGGTCGGTGCCGCGACCATCGCCCCGGACGGGGCGTACGTCATGAGCTTGAGCGTCAGGGCGGAGCGGTTGACCATCTCCCGCCACCGCCCGGTGTAGCGCGACCGCGCCAGCCAGTTGTGCCAGAAGGCGATGGTGTCCTCCAGGAGCCGCTCGCACTCCTCGGGCGGGATGACGCGTGGCGGGCCGTCGGCGGATGTCTCCAGCACCAGGCCGCGGGTCATCCCGGCGCGCAGCCCGACCGTCATGCACACGTCGTCGGCGCGAATCATGCGGTCGCCCACGCACTCGTCGCCGGGAGCGTCCACCACATGAAGGGTCATGTCCGCGTCCCGGCCGGCGAAATGCCAGCCGCCCGCGGACGAGGTGACCTCGTGCGGTTGCCGCGCGTAGTCGAACCGAGGGGCGATCTCGATGTCGAACGAGATCTCGCCGCGTGTGCACCGCAGCATACGGACCAGCCGGTGATGGCCGGTCGGATGGTGTGGCGAGGCAGGCAGCATGAAATCCACGACCGCTCCGACGCCTTGCTCGGTCATGAATCTGGTGAGCAGCACACAGGTGTCCGGATAGTAGAGCTGCTTCGTCGCGTGCGTCGGCGCCTGGGGCGTGATCGTCCAGTGACCGCCCTTCTCGCTGTCGAGCAGTGCTCCGAAGATGCTCGGTGAGTCGAAACGCGGGCTGCAGAACCAGTCGATCGTTCCCTCGGTGGAGACCAGCGCGGCCGTCTGCAGATCACCGATCAGTCCGTGGTCTCCGATGAGCGGATGCTCGTCCATGGGGCCTCTTCCCATCCTGCCTGACCTCGGCTGTGACGCCGCTGGTGCCGGCCGTGCCGCTCGCGGCCGCACCGCGCGCCCCCCTCCAGACTGCCCGGCATGCCGTGGGTTCGCATCACTCCCGGAAGCGGACCCGGTGAGAGCCGGCGGTCTCCGCCGGGCTTGCCGTGACCCAAACGCCGGGTGATCCTGACAGGGAGGGCGAGCCCCGCGGAGGCAACGGGCCCTCCTCGCCCCAGGGCCATGCGGGCTGCGTGTCGCGCGGTCCCGGACGCCGCGGCTCAGGGCGCCGGTACAGGACGGAAGCGTAACGACGGCATCCCGCGTCCTCGGGCGGGCGGATCACGGGAGGCCGTCATGTGCTTCGTTCATTCCGGGACCGCCGGGAATGCCGCCGGGCTGGTGCAGCGGGCTTCGGCCGGACCGGGCGCGGCCGCGCTGTCGGATCTGGCCACTGGGGAGGAACGCGCCGGCGCAAGGGACGTCGCCGGCTCCGGCAGTCCTGACGTACTGGCCGGGCCGGGCGGGGACACCGTTGTGGACGGGTACGGCAGGGTGCTTCACAACCGCTGGAACAGGGATCTGCCACCGGTGGTGACGGTACGGCCGGGTGAGGTCGTCCAGCTGATGTGCCGGGACGCCCTGGACATCGGCGAGGCGGCCAGGACGATGACGCCGGACGGAACGCTCACCATCGATCTGGGCCTGGTGCATCCTCTCACCGGTCCGGTGGAGGTGGTGGGTGCCGAGCCCGGCGACGTCCTGGAGGTCGAGGTCCTCGACGTCGGTCCGCTGGTGGACTTCGGCTATGTCGTCGTCAGCCCGACACTGGGCCTTTTCGGTTCCCTACGCCCCGAGTTGCCGGCTCCACTCGCCGCCTGGAGCGAGGCCTCGCAGCTCAGCGACCCCAGCGCGGGCCCGGCGGCCGGCGCCATCCCCGAGGACCAGCCGTACAACAGCGGTGCCCCGTTCCTGCAGATGTTCACCTTCGAACGGGGGCGGAGCGACGGATACGCCGAGTTCACCGGTGCGGACACCGGCCGGCGGGCGCGGATCCCGGTCGCGCCCTTCATGGGGATCATGGGGGTGGCCCCGCTGCGCAAAGGCATGTACCGCACCTTCTCGCCTGACGTCAGTGGCGCCATGGGCGGCAACGCGGACATCCGGCAACTCGTCGCGGGGGCGCGGTTCCGACTGCCCGTGTACGTGCCGGGCGCCATGTTCTCCGCCGGGGACGGGCACATGGCGCAAGGCGACGGGGAGGTGAGCGGAACGGCCGTCGAGACGCTGATGGCGGTCACGCTGCGTTTCGCACTGCTGAAGAACACGGTGATCGCCTCTCCGCGGGCCGTCGTTCCCTACGCGGACCCCACCCAGCGGGCCATGCCCCCCGAGATGCTTGCGCGGGGCTGGTACCAGACGGTGGGTACGGGGCTCGATCTCATGGAGAACGTGAAGACGGCGGTCCGGGAGATGGTCGACTGGCTGGTGAGCGACCAGCAGTTGAGCCTGCACGAAGCGTATGTGCTGTGCAGCGTGGCCGGAGACCTGAAGATCAACGAGATCGTGGATCTCCCGAAATGGCTCGTGTCGATGACCCTTCCGCGGGGCATCTTCGTCTGACCGACGACGAGATCGCCGACTGATCGGCGCAGGATGCTGTCCGGCGGGTCCCTTCCGGCCGACCGTCCGTCGGCGGGCCGCCGTTGATCCGAAAGCGGTGCCTAAAAGCCGTGCCTTTAGTCGGAGTTCTCCCAGACGAGAACCCCGGGACCATCAGGCGTCACCACCGGAACCCATGCCTCATCGGCCTCGGACAGACGGGTTTCGTCGAGCGCCAGGGGCGCAGGGAACACGTTGCCGCGGTTCGCGGAGCCGTAGATGCAGAAGGCGACCGCAGCCCGCAGCCGGTCCAGAAGGTCCGCGGGCCAATCCAGCCGCCTTGATCCGTGCCCTTTCAACTCCCCGACGAAGATCGCCTTCAGGTCGTCGTCCGGGTCCCGCCCCAGCACGGGGATCAGATAGCCCTCCTGCTGGTACTGGACGCAACCGTATCCGCCGCCCTGGTTCTGGTAGATCACACCGGTTGGCGCCGCCACGATGACGAACATCCAGCCCTGACCCGAGCCGGAGCCATCAGGGTCCAAGAAGACGTACCGCATACCGCCGTCCGCATCAGCCATGCTCAGCAGCGTCGCACAGACAGCGAGCCGGGTGGCCAGGGCGCCGGGCCGGAACGTTGGTGGGCTCCGCGTCTGCGGCGTGAAGGGGCGATCGTGGGCGAGGGGCCGTCCGGTCCTCCGGGACCCTCGTCCAGAGGGATCCGGTTCGGCGTCCTCTTCGGGGCGCTGACCGCAATGGTGTCCGTCGCCGCGATCGGGCGGGCGTGGGCTGCGTGCGACATCGGCGGCAACGCGGCGGCCAACGGCATGACGTTGCTGGTGCTCGCTGCTCCCGCAGGGGTCGCTGCCGCGGTTCCGTGGGTGGTGTTGCGGGGCACCCTCGGAAGAAGCCGTCAAGGGGCGGCACTGGCCGCGGGGCTCGTCTTCACCGTGTGGTTCACCTGGTTCCTCGTGACATGGCTCGGCATGCCGGACTCCTGCCCCGACCCCTGGTGCCCGGACGATGTCCCGCCCTGGTGGCCGGGTTGCATCCCCGCGTGAGCGCGCGACGCAGGTGCTGCCGCGTATTCGAGCTGTCCAGGAATCGCCCCACCGTCGTCGGCGTCAAAAGGTTCGGCGTCCGTGATTCGAGATGCGGCGTTGAGGGAGAGCCGTCCTCGCCTTCGTGGCACGCAATCTCGGACAGTGGATCGTATACACTTTCGACGTGACTATGTCAGGCAACTCTTGCGCCGGCTCGCCGTCTTATTCCAGTTCACCTCGCATGCACATTCAGGTTGCACTGGCGCAAGCGCAACGCGACGAGTTGCTGAGACAGCGATGGCGGACCCTGAACGACGATCGTCCTTGGCATGTGCATTCGTTGCGAATTCCCAGGCAGTACACGACTGGGTATTACCGGTGCTGGGTGGATTCCTCCACGATCGGGGATATCGCGGTCAGTGACCAATACGGCGACGCGGTGGAAGGCATCGTGGGCATGAAGCACGCCACGGAGCGCCGTACGGTGGTTCACATCGTGCGAAGCGGCGGGCTGAGCCTCACCGACGCAGGTAGCACCGTTCAGGTCCCGCCGGGCACGCTCTGCGTACGGGATGCACAGATCCCTTGGGAGTTCTCCTACCGGCCCGGCACACGGGCGCGGGTGCTTCTGCTGCCGTCCGAGGCACTGGCCGACACAGTGCTCGATCGGCTGCCGACGCTCACACTCATCTCCCAGAACTCCCCCGAGGCGCGACTGTTGCTGGGGCAGCTTCATCTGGTGCGCGAGACACGAGCCGATTTGAGTCCGGCAGGCGTCCGCGCCGCCCAGCAATCCGTGCTGCAGTTGCTGGCCGGGGCACTGATGGCTCGTGGGGTTTCCGCCGACGGCGCCTTCCGCCCTTCGCTCCGCGCAGCCGCCCGCAACTGCGTGGAAGCCCGCCTCCTCGACCCTCACCTTTCTCCCGCCGAGATAGCAAGGACGCTGTCGGTCTCCGTGCGTACATTGCACCGGGCGTTTGCCGAGGTCGATGAATCCCTGATGGCATTCGTGCGGCGGCGTCGTCTGGAGCGGGCCCGCGAAGAACTCGTCGCACTGGGCGGGAAGTACACCGTTTCCGCCGTGGCAGCTCGATGGCACTTCGCCGATGTGAGTCATTTCAGCCGGGCCTTCAAGCGGCAGTTCGGCGAGACACCGGGCTCGCTCTCCCCCTGATGCCGTGAAGGAGCGGATCTCCCGCTCGGGGCCGGGTCCTGCCGAGTCGGTCATCGGCAGGACCCGGCCCGGTGGGCGGGGCGGGGCTTAGTGGGCCGGCTAGTGGGCCGACACCGGGGTGATGACGTTGCTGAAGGTGTTGGCGCCGGCGGCGTTGGCCGCCGTGACCGGGCCGTGCGTCCAGATGCCGAAGGAGTTGCTTGCGATCGTGTTTCCGGTGATCTCGAGGGACACCGGGTCCACGGTGCTCACGAGGAGGCCCGTGGTCTGCAGATCGTCGGTGGTACCCGTTTCGGTGTCCCCGACGGTGTTGTTGGTGCCGATCTGGTTGTTGCTGACGATGTTGCCGCCCAGATCGACCCCGGACGTGCCGCCGTGCACCGCCACGGCCGCCCAGCCGTTGCCGGTCATGACGTTGCTCTGCACGGTGTTGCTGTAGACCGCGCCTCCGGCCACGGCCGACGCGAGGGTGACGCCGGCTCCGCCCGCCTTGAGTCCGTTGTCGAAGATGTTGTTGCCGGTGATGCTGTTGCCGAACACGCCTCCCGCGCCGGGGGCGCGTACGCCGCCGGGAGCCGCGGCGCCGTTGCGGGACACCAGGGTGAAGCCGGATCCCGAGGCATTGCCGTGCACGGAGTTCGAGCTGAAGGTGTTGCCCGACGCGGGACCGGTCTCGTCGCTGATGACGATCCCGGCGCCGTTGCCGCTGACGGTGCCGGCCAGCACCGACGCGTGGGAGCTGCCGAGCAGGTGGATGCCTCCTCCGCAGTCACCGGGCGTGCCCGGTGTCCGCCGGCACGAGGCGTAGGAGTTGGCGACGGCGTTCGGGCCCGTACCGGTGTTGTTGCCCGAGACGATGGTGTTCGCGATGGTCGCGTTCTTCACACTGTTGACGAGGATCCCCTCGCCGACGGCGTTCTTCACCGTGAACCCGGTCACCGTGACGTCGGGCGCGCTGATCTCGATGCCGTTGATCAGGCCGGTGGCGTCGATGGTGACGTTCGAACGCGCTTCGAGGGCGAGCGGCTTGGTGACCGCGACGTTCTCGTGGAACGTGCCGTTGCAGACGACGACCCGGCCGCCGGCGGCCACCGCCTTGACACCCGCGTTGATCGAGCTGAAGGCGGGAGTGCTGCAACTGGTGTCCGCCGCGGAGGCGACGGCGGTCGGCGAGACGTAGACCGTCTGCGGGAGGGTCCGCGGCAGGGAGAACGCGTAGAGCTTGTTGTTGTCACCCTTGGCCGGGAAGAACGGGCCCATGTTCTGTGTGTGGTAGCCGGAGCCCCAGTACACCGAGCCGTCCACGATCGACGCACCGCCGAGGACCGCACCCCCGCTGGGGAAGCCCCACTTGACGGCTCCGGTCGCGGCGTCCAGGGCGTACATGTTGTTGCCGGCCGGATTCGTCGATCCGCCGTAGACGACGCCGTTCGCGCTGGACACGAAGGACATGGGAGAGGCCGAGCCGGGCGTCGCGGTCTCCCACAGGATGTTCCCGGTGGCCGGGTCGAGGGCGGCCCAGAAACCGCCCGTGGTGGTCGACTTCTGCCCGGTCGCGGACGTGAGCGTGATGGGCAGGTGGTTGGTGTTGGTGTTGGCGACGTAGATGCGCTTGCCGTCCACGGCCGAGCCCCACTGGAGGCCGCCGAGGTTGCCGCCGGGGCCGACCGCCGTGGCCCAGACGATCTTCCCCGTGACAGGGTCGAGCGTCCAGTAGACGCCGCTCTTCTGGCCGATGCCGAGCAGGTCGGTGGCCTTGCCGTTGACCGTGGTGGTGAAGAGGTTGGGCGCGGAGCCGAAATCGAAGTCGTCACCGAACCGCTGGCCGACGGTCCAGGTGTCGGCGGTCAGGGTCCTGGTGGCCCAGGCGATCTCGCCGGTGTGCAGGTCGAAGGCGACGATGGAGTCCTGGTAGTTGTCGGCCGCCCCGGGAGCGCAGCCGGTTTCGTCGGGGGAGGTGCAGACACCGGGCGGCACGGTGTAGTTGTTGCCCGTTCCGACGTACACCAGCCCGGTCTTCGCGTCGACCACCGGGTTGCTGCCCCACACGGCGCCGCCGGTGTAGCCCTCGGGGACCACGTAGGTCTTCCACAGCTTCTCGCCGGTGACGGCGTCCAAGGCGACGACGCTGCCGCGGAACGTGTACGGCGGCGCGTACTTCTCGGCCTTGGAGGACACGCCGACATAGACGACACCGTCGGCGACGACGGGCGACGACGTCACGATGGCGGCCGGGTCCGCGTCGATCTGGGTCTTCCAGAGCCGGGTGCCGGTCAGGGCGTCGACCCCGAAGAGGAACGCGCCGTCCGTGCTGTTGTTGCGCTGCTCGCCCGAGCCCGTGACGATCGTGCCGTTCCAGTACGCGGGGCTGAGCCGCGAGATGTCGCCCGTGATTCCGGTGTATTCGCTGATCTGGTGGCTCCAGATCTTCTGACCGGTCGTCGACTGCACCTTGTAGAGGTTGCCTGCCCAGTCCGGCGCGTACACGTAACCGCCCACCACGGTCGGCGTCGCCGAGACGCTGTCCCCCGTGGTGAAGGTCCACTTGGTCGTGAGGCCGGCCACGTTGCCCGCGCCGATGGTGCGCTCGGCGGCCGCGTTGTGCGTGTCGCCGAGGTCGCCACCCGCGTACGGCCAGTCGGTCGCGGCGGCCGTCGGCGCGACGGGGGTCGTGACGGTCGCGGACGGTGCGGCCGTCGCCGCGGCGGCGGGCAGAACCGCCGCGAGTCCGGCCATCGCCAGCGCGGCAACGCCGGCACGCACCCGTCCCCGCCTTGCGCGGGCGGGTGTGCGGGGTATGAACATGAAAAGCGCCTCCCGTTGCTTGCTGATCTTGCGATCGAGAGCATAGGGACACACCACCGGACCGAACGGCCGCTTGGAGGCCGCGCTGAAAGAGCCGTCGGCGGACCAAAACCGAGAGGGGGCGGCGTGAGGCAGGGCTTTTTTCCTTGACCATGATCTTCTGCGTCAGTGACGGGGAATGAGAGGCGTGGTGGAATCCTGCGCGACTTCCCCGGCACTTGGAATGTCCCGAATATTTGGGCCGGGATCCAAGAAGATCGTCCAGCGGTGCCACCCGGCACGTATTCTCCGGAGTCCCGCGGTTCGGTCCGGCGACGCCGTCTCCCCGGCGCCTCGTCATGTGCCCTGGGCCGGCGACGCTCCGCCGTCGGCAGAAGCACACGGACAACACGATCGCAGCGCTGGTGCGGTCTGTCGGCGAGCGAGCGAGGTCACCTCGAGAGCCCGAACGCGGTATGTGCGAAGACGTTGTAGTGCACGGCTGCCGACGAGATCTCCACCCGGTACGCATGGCGCGGCGAGCGTATTCGATGGCCGACGCATGAATCGGCGATCGGCCCCGAAGGCCCGGCTTTTGAATGCCCGTTTGATGAGCGGTTCCATTTCCGCTCGCCGTGGGGACCCCACGGTTTCCGGGTGGCCGAGCGGGCCGCGGAATTCGGAGGGCTTCTGGGGAGTGTGGCACGGAAGTTCATGCTCCTGGCGCTGGCCTTCCAACCGCCGGCCGCGCATCTCACCGACCGGGCGCCACGACAGCGGGGCCTGGTCGCCGCTCGCGGTGAACTCCCGGGCGGCTGCCGGGCTCGCGATCGTCCTCGGTCGGAGGTCGCGGGGCGGGGGGCCGAGGACCGTACTGGGGAGGGGCCGCCATACGGGAGGGCGGTCGCCGTTCCGCTCGACGCGGCCGAAGGTGTGGTCGCCGAAGTGGAAGGCGAAGCCCACGGTTCCCGGGGTTTCCCGCTCGTCGAACATGACCCGGCGGGAGAAAGGGACTGCCGTACCGGACGACGACGCGGCGACGCGCCGGGTTCGCCGACTGCGGGCTCCCCCTGCCGGCAAGCGGCGGGACCTCAGGCGGTGCCCGGATATCGCGGGCGTATCGAGAACCGCATACGCCACGGCAACGGCCCTCGGTCTCCCATGGGGGCATGAACCAGAACGCAGCCCCGCCGGCACCCCTGCGCCGCGCCCGCGGGATCGTGCTCCTCGGCCTGGCGATGCTCGGCTCGGCGAGTGCCGTGTTCGTCGTGCGGCGGCCGCTCATGATGTCCGCTCCGAGGTGCATGGCCGGGCGGTGGCACGGCTGCTACGACACGTTCAACGGTGTGGTGCTCATGACGTTGGTCACGCTGCCGTTGGCCGCTCTGGCGGTGTGGGTTCTGGCGCGCGTCCGGCGTGCCGTCGGCGTCGCACCGGCGTGGGCGTGGCGCACGTCGCTGGCCGAGGTGGGCATCGTCCACGGGACGGTGCCGTTCCTGTGGCTGACCATGATGCCGGGTGCCGGGCCCGGCGTCGCTCCCCGCCGGGTGAGCCTGGTGCCGCTGCGGGACCTGGTCACGATGGGGCCGGGCGGGATCGTCGGCAACCTGCTGGTCTTCGCGGCGCTGGGGTTCTTCGTCCCGGTGCGCTTCGCGGGGGCGGCGTCCCTGCCGCGGATCCTGGCGCTCGCGGCGGGCTGCTCGGTCCTGGTCGAGACCGCACAGTACGTCCTGTGGCTGGACCGGGTGTCCTCCGTGGACGACGTCCTGGTCAACGCCGCCGGCGCCGTGCTGGCCGGGCTGGCGTCGCGCCGCTGGTGGCGCACCACGGCGCGAGCGCCGTCGGACCGGCCCCGTCCCGTGCCGGCGACGGCCGGCTGACCCGTGTGTCCGGTGGGCACGCGTCTCCGCACGGCTCTCCGCATACGTCGGCGATATGGTGTGCTGCCTAGGCTTCGGGCATGCGTGTACTGATCGTGGAGGACGAGCCCTACCTGGCGGAAGCCGTCCGTGACGGTCTCCGGCTGGAGGCGATCGCCGCCGACATCGCCGGCGACGGCGACTCCGCCCTGGAACTGCTCAGCGTCAACTCCTACGACCTGGCGGTCCTCGACCGCGACATCCCGGGCCCGTCCGGTGACGAGGTCGCCCGGCGCATCGTGGCCTCCGGCAGCGGCATCCCGATCCTCATGCTCACCGCCGCCGACCGGATCGACGACAAGGCTTCCGGGTTCGGGCTCGGCGCCGACGACTACCTCACCAAACCGTTCGAGCTGCGGGAGCTCGTCCTGCGGCTGAGGGCGCTCGACCGCCGGCGCGCGTACACCCGGCCCCCGGTCCACGAGATCGCGGGCCTGCGGCTCGACCCGTTCCGCCGGGAGGTCTTCCGCGACGGACGCTATGTCGCGCTCACCCGCAAGCAGTTCGCCGTGCTGGAGGTCCTCGTCGCCGCCGGTGGCGGGGTCGTCAGCGCCGAGGAGCTGCTGGAACGGGCCTGGGACGAGAACGCGGACCCCCTGACCAACGCCGTGCGCATCACCGTCTCCGCACTGCGCAAACGGCTCGGCGAACCATGGCTCATCGCCACGGTGCCGGGTGTCGGCTACCGCGTCGACACCCGTGCGGACGACACCCTCGTCCCCGGCAGCACGCGTGCGTAGACGTCCAGGGCTGAGTGCCCGGCTGAAACTCACCCTCAGCTACGCCGGGTTCCTCGCCGTCGCCGGCGCTCTCCTGCTGACCGTGGTGTGGGTGTTCCTGCTGCGCTACGTGCCCGACAACTCCAGGGGCCTTCTCGGGATCTCGCCCAACCGCTACCTCCTTGTGCACACCTTCGCCCCCGCCGCGGCCGTGGCGATGGTCTTCCTGCTCGTCTTCGGCCTGCTGGGAGGATGGCTCCTCGCCGGCCGGATGCTCGCCCCACTGACGCAGATCACGGACGCGGCACGGTCGGCGGGGCACGGGGCGCTGTCCCACCGGATCCGTATGAAGGGCCGCCAGGACGAATTCCGCGAACTCTCGGACGTGTTCGACACCATGCTCGAACAGCTCGAGTCCCATGTCGCCGAGCAGCAGAGGTTCGCCGCGAACGCCTCCCACGAACTGCGCACCCCGCTGGCGATCTCGCGGACGCTCCTCGACGTCGCCCGCAAGGACCCCACGCGGGACCGCGGCGAACTCATCGAACGCCTGCACGCCGTCAACACGCGGGCGATCGACCTCACCGAGGCCCTCCTGCTGCTCGGCCGCGGCGACCGCGGCAACTTCCCCCGCGAGAGCGTCGACCTCTCCCTCGTCGCCGAGGAGGCCGCGGAAACGCTGCTTCCCCTCGCCGAACAGCGCCGGATCACGCTCGACGCCACCGGCGGAGCGGCCCTGACGAGCGGCTCCGCGGAGCTCCTGCTGCGGGTGGTGACGAACCTCGTCCAGAACGCCGTCGTCCACAACCTCCCCGCCGGCGGCACCGTGACGGTCCGCACCGAGGCGTACGGCGACACGAGCGTGCTGCGGGTCGAGAACACGGGCCGTCGTCTCCCGGCGGACCTGGTGCCGACGCTCACCGAGCCCTTCCGGCGTGGAACGGAACGCGTGCGCACCGATGAGCACGCCGGCGTCGGACTCGGCCTGGCCATCGTGCGGAGCATCGTGCGCGCCCACGACGGGACCCTGGACCTTGTCGCCCGCCCCGCCGGCGGTCTGCTCGTCACGGTCCGGCTGCCCGGAAGGCCCCTCGCCTTCGACGGACCACTCCCGCCCCGGCCGGGCTGACCTCTAGGGTGGCCCGCATGTACTCCACGCAGGTCTCGCGGCGCGTGCGGGCGGCCCCCGCCGCCGTGTACCGGGCGCTCCTGGACCCGCGGGCGGTGGCGCGGTGGCGCGTCCCGGCCGGCATGAGGGGGCACGTCCACGCCTTCGACGCCCGCGAGGGCGGCCGCTTCCGGGTGTCCCTGACGTACGACGGGCAGCGGGGCGAGGGGAAGTCCGGCGCGCACCGACACCTACCACGGGCACTTCGCGCGCCTCGTCCCGAATGAACTGGTCGTCGAGGTCATGGAGTTCGAGACCGGCGACGACGCGTTGCGCGGCACCATGACGATGACGACGTCGCTCACCGCGGTGGAGGGCGGGACCGACGTCGTCATCGTGCACGAGGGCATCCCCGACGTCGTGCCCCGCGAGGACAACGAGACGGGAACGCGGATGGCCCTGGACAACCTCGCCCGGCTGGTCGAGGGCGCCGGGCGGGAGTCAGAGGTGCCGCAGGGCCGTCACGCGCGGCCCGGCGGGATCAGGCGCCCGTGCCGGCCTGGAGCGGGCCGAGGCGCGGGACCGAGGCCTTGCCGGTGTTGGAGACCTTGCCGCCGGCCCACGGCACGCGCAGGGACGTGCGCTCGTCCGGCGGCGTGACGAGCACGGCGGCCGGGACCACCGTGGTCACCCCGGAGATGTCCGGGTTGCTGAAGGTCATCGGCGACCAGGCGCTCGCGCCCGGCGCCAGGGTGACCCGCTGCTTCGTCCGGCCGGTCTCCCGCTCGGGGTCCACGGTCACCTGCTGTCCCGCGCTGTTGACGAACGCCAGGCCCGGGAACCCGTAGACGGTGCAGGTGCGGGAGGACCGGTTGGTGAGCACGACCGGGAAGTTCTCCTGGCCCGCGCCCGGGTCGTTCGCCCCGATGGAGGCACGCAGGTCCGCGGTGTGGCAGCGGTCGGTCGCGGCCGCCGTCGTGCCGGTGCCGCCGCTCTGCGGGGTGGTCCCGGAGGCCGCGGTCGTCGGCGTCGGCGCGGTGTCGCCCGAGGCGGCGGAGGTGGAGGACGCCGGGGCGGAGGCGGTCGCGTCGCCGCCGACCGGGCTCGCGGAGCCGGGCAGGTTCTGCGGGGCGCTCGCGCTGCTGCCGCCCTTGCCGCAGCCGGTGAGGACCGCCATGGCGAGGGCCGCGCCCACAAGCACGGGGACGGCGGCCCGGCGGGTGCGGCGGCCGGGCATCGCGGTCCGGCTGCCGCCGTGCTGCTGCGTCGGGACTGCGTCGTGGAGGTGGTTCGCCACGTCTGTGCCTCTCTTCGTCCTGTGGTGCGGCCGCGACGTCCCGCTCGGTCGGCGGGATCGCGGTGGAGGGCAACCCTCCTCATAGTGGGATGCCACCCGGGGGGCAGAAGTTCACGATCTTTCCCGGAATGGATCAAAAAGTGATGGCGAGACCGCCGAGGACGGTGTCGGTCAGGTCGCCGCCGCCGTGCTGCCTGACCTGGACGTACACCTGCGGCAGGGCGGTCCCGTCGCGCCCCAGGCTGATCTCGTCGATCGACCCGCCGGCGGTTCCGCACCCCGTCCAGTGCCGGATCCGGCCGCTCCACTCGGTGCCGCGGTAGCCGCGGGACTCCTGGCCGCGGCAGACGTCGTGCCGGATGGCCCCGACGCGGGCGGCGAGGTCGCCGTGCTCGACCAGGCCCACGAAGACGCCGTCGACCCCGGCGTTCAGGTCCGGCCAGCGGGAGGCGTCGCCGGCCACGACGAGCGCGGGCTCCTGGGCGCCGGGCAGCCCCAGCGCCCCGGGACTCCACCCGCCGCCGACCAGTTCGCGGCTCCACGCGGCGGGCACCGTCACCGTGATCCGCCCGGTGGCGTCGCTCACCGTGTTCGTCGCCGGGGTCCGGGGCCGGGTCATCCGGGTGGCGAACAGACCGCCGGTCCCCGCTGCCGCCAGCACGGCGCACAGCGCGAGCACCCACGCGCGCCGGTGCCCCCGGAGCCGCCGCGGTGCCCCGTCCTCGGCGGGGCGGCCATGACGCGCGGCCAGTGCCTCCAGTTCGGCGGCGAGGCGCCCGGCGTCGGGCCAGCGCTTCCTGCGGTCCGCCTGGAGGGCGCGCAGCACCGCCCGCCGCACGTCGGCCGGCAGGCCGGGGCGGAGCCGGTCGGGCCGGGTGATCCGCCCGGCGGGGCCGGGCACCGTCCCGGTGAGCAGGTGGTAGAGGACCGCCCCGAGCCCGTACACGTCGGCCCGTACGTCGACGCCTCCGTCCGGCCTGGCCTGTTCGGGCGCCATGTAGCCGGCCGACCCGGCGATCATCGTCAGGCCCGAGGCCTGGGCGAGCGCCTTGGCGAGACCCAGGTCGGCCACCAGGACCCGCTCCGCGCCGTCACGCGAGGTGCCGATCAGGACGTTGGACGGCTTGATGTCCCGGTGCACCACGCCCGCCTCGTGCAGGGCCGCGACACCGCGGGCGGCCTCCGCGGTCAGCCGCAGCGCGTCCTGCAGGGGCAGCGGACCGTCGGCGAGCAGATCCTCCAAAGTGCCCCGGTCCGCGTACTCCATGACGAAATAGGGGCGATCGTCCGGTAGTTCGCCCATGTCGAAGACCTGCACCAGACGGCTGGAGGCGGCCTTGCGCAGCAGCCGGGCCTCGGCGAGGAAGCGCTCCCGCAGATCCAGGCGGTACGCCCAGTTCTCCGCCATCACCTTCACCGCGACGGGGGCTTCGAGGGAGTCGTCGTGCGCGAGCCACACCATCGCGAACGCACCGGCTCCGAGCGGCCGTACGAGCCGATAGCGGCCGATCTGTTCAGGAGGGGGCATAGGCATATCATGCACCGGCCACCCACCCATCCGAGGAGGACCCCCGTGACGCCCGCCCAGGAGACAGAGGAGCTCGCGGCACGTGCGGCTGCCGGCGACTCGGCGGCCCTGGACCTGTTGCTCGGCGGGATCCGGCCGGAGGTGCTGCGGCGTTGCGGCCGCTTCCTGGTGCACCGGGAGGACGCCGAGGAGGCGGCGCAGGACGTGCTGTTCCAAGTCGCCCGCAAGATCGGCACTTTCGAGGGGCGCAGCCAGTTCCACACCTGGCTGTACACGGTGGTCGCCAACTGCTGCCGGCAGAAGTACCGGGAACTCAAGCGCCGGCGCGGCGAGCAGCCGCTGTCCGCGGTGGACACCGAGGCGCCCGACCCGCGCCGGACGAGCATGATCGCCGGCACGCGCGTCGACCTGCTGGAGGCGCTGGAGCGCCTGGAGCGTGTCAGCCCGGAACTCGTCGCGCCCCTGGTGTACCGCGACATCTGTCAGATGGAGTACCGGGAGATCGAGGAACAGCTCGGCATCCCCATGGGCACGGTGAAGTCCCGGCTGCACAATGCGCGCCGGCAGGTGCGGCACTGGCTGGTGGACCCCGGCTGAGAGCCCGGGAATGACTCCGCAAAGAAATGTCGATCGTTCCGTGAACTTTTCCGGTGCGACATGCAACTCACTTATCCAGGGGCGGTGTCTGCCGCCGCCGCAGGATGTTCACAGGAGTTGTGATTTGTCCATATTGACCTGGATCATGCCGCGTCGGAGGAGACGGCCGGTCCTTGGCGCGGGGATGGCGAGCGCGACGGTGCTCGCCGCGCTGGCCGCGCTAGGGGCCGCGGCACCGCCCGCGGCCACCGCCGCCGAGAACGCCGTCACCGCGCCGAAGGCCTCCGCCCGCACCCAGCCGGGCCATGTCGAGCCGCTCTGCGGACCAGCGAAACCGCATGAATTCACCTGTTTCGGTCTGCGGCGCACCGACGTCCCGGCCCGGAAGGGGCTGCGGACCGCCGGTCAGGCCGCTCCCGACGGCTTCGGGCCCGCCGATCTGCTCAGCGCCTACGCCCTGCCCGCGAACGGCGGCGCGGGACGCACCATCGCGATCGTCGACGCCTACGACAACCCCGACGCCGAGGCCGACCTCGCCGTCTACCGCGCCCAGTACGGCCTGCCCGCGTGCACCACCGCCAACGGCTGCTTCACCAAGGCCGACCAGCGCGGCGGCACCGACTACCCCGACCCCGACCCGGGCTGGGCCACCGAGATCTCCCTTGACCTCGACATGGTCTCCGCCGTCGCCCCGAACGCCCGCATCGTGCTGGTCGAGGCCGACACCCCGACCAGCGACGACCTCGGCGCCGCCGTGGACCAGGCCGTGGCGCTCGGTGCGCAGTACGTCTCCAACTCCTACGGTTCCAACTACGCCTTCTACCCGGAGGACCCGGCCGAGTCCGCCCTCGACGTCCACTACGACCACCCGGGCGTCGCGATCATCGCCTCGTCCGGCGACTCCCGCTACGGCGTCGCCTACCCCGCGGCCTCCCCGTACGTCACGGCGGTCGGCGGCACTTCGCTCACCAAGGACGCCGCTACGTCCCGCGGCTGGAGCGAGTCGGTGTGGGACCACGACGGCGGCGGCGCCGGCTCCGGTTGCTCCCTCCACGAGCCCAAGCCCGCCTTCCAGCACGACACCGGATGCCCCGGGCGCACCGTCGCCGACGTCGCGGCCGTGGCCGATCCGGCCACGGGCGTCGCGGTGTACGACAGCTACGGCTCCGGCGGCTGGGGTGTGGCCGGCGGCACCAGCGCCTCCGCGCCCCTCATCGCCGGCGTCTACGCGACCGCCGGCGCCCCGGTCGCGGGCACCCACCCCAATGTCTACCCGTACGCCGCCGGCGGCCTGAACGACGTCACCGAGGGCAGCAACGGCCGCTGCGCGCCCGCCTACCTGTGCACCGCCGGTCCCGGCTACGACGGCCCCACCGGCCTCGGCACCCCCAACGGCCTGACCGCCTTTCGCATGGGGCCGCACGGCACGCTCTCGGGCACCGTCACCGACCGGGCCTCGCACGCACCCGTCGCCTCCGCGACGGTGACGGCGGGCCTGTTCACCACGACCACCGACAGCGCGGGCCGCTACACCCTCGCGCTGCCCGTCGGCCGCCACGCACTCGACATCACGGCCTACGGCTACGCGCCGGGCGCGGCCGCGCAGGTCGACGTCACCGACGGTGCCACGGCGACGCGGGACCTCGCGCTGCGCAAGCTCGCCACCCACCGCGTGTCGGGCACGGTGACCGACGCCTCCGGGCACGGCTGGCCGTTGCACGCGAAGATCACCGTCGACGGCGTACCTGGGGCCCCGGTGTGGTCCGACGCCGTCACCGGCGCCTACCGCCTCGACCTGCCCGAGAACCACACGTACACCCTGCACGTGGTCGGCGACGACCCGGACTACCGCTCCCTGACCCGGAAGGTGGCTGTGCGCGGCGCGGACCTGAAGGTGGGGCTCGGGCTGCCCGCCGACACCTGGGCCACCGGCAACCCGGCGTACCGGCTGCGGGTGGACACCCTGGGCACCGAGCCCTTCGACGCGCCGTCCGGCCCGCCCGAGGGCTGGAGCGTGACGGACCTCGCGGGCACCGGGCACGGCTGGTCGTTCGACGACCCGGCCGGCCGCGGCAACAACACCGGCGGCGCCGGAGGCTTCGCCGTCGCGGACAACGACCACGCCGGCTGGGACGTGGCCATGGACACCGTACTGACCGGCCCGGTCTGGGACTTCGGCCGCGCCGGTGACCCGGAACTGGCGTTCAGCACCGACTACGAGGGCTCCGCGGAGCAGAGCGGCGACGTGGAGGTCACCGCCGACGGCGGCAGGACCTGGACCACGGTGTGGCACCAGGACCAGGGGTGGGGCAGCGGGCGGGTGGAGATCCCGCTCAGCGACTGGGCCGGGAAGCGGGCGGTGCAGATGCGCTTCCACTTCACCGGTCCCGGCCAGTTGTGGGCGGTGGACGACGTGACGGTCGCCGAGCGCGTCCTGACCCCGGTCCGGGGCGGGATGCTCACCGGCGTCGTCACCGACGCCAACACCCGGCGTGGGCTGATCGGTGCCCAGGTGCGGGCCGGCTCCGGCGACGGAACGGTGGCGCCCACCCTGGCCACCGCGGGCGACCCGCGCGTCGGCGACGGCCTGTACCGGTTGTTCGTCCCCGGCAGCGGCAGCCACAAGGTGGCCGCGGGCAAGCCCTCGTACAGCACGTCGTCCCGCACCGTCGCGGTCCCCGCGGACCGCACGTCGCAGGCCTCGTTCGCGCTGAAGGCCGGGCGGCTGTCGACGCGGGACACGCGCATCGACGCCACCACGACGCCGGGCGGCAAGGTCACCCGGAAGGTCACCGTGCGCAACACGGGCACGGCTCCGCTCACCCTCCGGCTCGGTGAGCGCACCGGCACCGGGCCGGACTCCTCCGCACCCGGCACCGCCTGGCGCTCCCTGCCCGACCTGCCGGTCCCGGTGATGGACAACGCGGTGGAGAGCCACGCGGGACGGCTGTACTCCGCGCTCGGTACGGGTGACGGCGACACGCCGACCGGCGACCTGTACGTCCTCGACCCGGCGGCAGGCACCTGGAACCGCGGCGCGACCGCGCCCGAACCCCGCCAGGCCACCGCGCACGGCTTCGTCGGCGACCGCCTCTGGACCGTGGGCGGCTGGGGACCCGGCGAGCAGGTCAGCTCGACCACCCAGGTCTACGACGCGGCGCGCGACACGTGGTCGGCGGGCCCGAGCATTCCCGAGGGCCGCTACGGCGCGGCGGGCGCCGTGCTCGGCGGCCGGCTCTACGTCGTCGGCGGATGCACCAACACGGACTGCTCCAGCACCGTCTCCGTGCTGGACACGGCCACCGGCACGTGGTCCCGGGCGGCCGACTACCCGCAGACCATCAGCTGGGAGTCCTGCGGCGCCATCAACGGCAAGCTGTACTGCGCCGGCGGCAACCACGAGTACGTCGAGACGGGCGCGGCCTACGTCTACGACCCGGCCTCCGACAGCTGGCAGCCCGTCGCCGCCATGCCCGCCGGCCTGGCGACCGCGTCCTACGCCGCGGCCAACGGACGGCTCCTGGTCTCCGGCGGCTTCAAGCGGGTCGGCATCAACCGCGTCCTCACCCCCGAGGGCTACGCCTACGACCCGGGCACCGACACCTGGACCCGTCTGCCGGACGCCCCGACCGCGGTCTACCGCGGCGGCGGTGCCCCGGGGATGTTCCAGGTCGGCGGCAGCAACCAGAGCCGCTTCCCCGTCCCCGTGGCCACCGCGCGGCAACTGCCGGGCTGGGACCGGACGGAGACGGACGTGGCCTGGCTGTCGGAGAGCCCCGGCCGCCTGACGCTGCGCCCGGGCGGGAGTACGACGTTCACGGTCACGCTCGACGCCCGCGACATCCGGCGCCCCGGCGACTGGACGGCGTCGGTGATCCTGCGCAGTGACACGCCGTACTGGGTGCCGCCGATCCCGGTCGCCCTGCACGTCGTGAAGTCCGCGGGCCGCTGACGCGGTTCCTCGCGGTACCGGGCCCCTCGGACAGGTCTTCCGACCCGTCCGAGGGGCTCCGCCGTCCACGGGGGGCGCAATGGTCCGGAGTTCCGCCGCCGAAATGGCCCACGCCGGAGGGCTGCCGTCTGCCTGGGGTCGGGCGCATGACCTCGACGAGCGTTACACCGGGCCGGCCCGCGAGTTCGGGGGGCTCGTCGGCGAGCGCGGGCACACGCTGGAGTGGGGAGGGTCCGACACCGGACTGATGAAGGCCGTCGCCGACGCGGTACGGGGGAGCGGAGGGCGGCTCGTCGGGATTCGGCCGGCCTTCGCCGGCAGTGGGCCAGACCGGACGCCGACGAGATGGTGATCGCCGAGAATCTCGCCGAACGCAAGGCGATGCTGCTCGCCCGGTCCGACGCGGTGGTGGTGCTGCCCGGTGGCCGGGAACGCTGGACGAGGTGACCGAGGTCCTCGAGCTGAGAACGCACGGACTGCACTTCAAGCCGGTGGTGCTGCTGAACACGGCGGGCTTCTACGACGGGTTCGCGGTCCAGCTGCGCAGGATGGAGGCGGAGGGGTTCCTGCCGGTGGCCCTGGCTGACGACGCCGCCGGTGTGCTGGGCCTGCTGGAGCGGTCCGCGGGCGGGTTCCCGGCCCGGTGACAGCTTCGTGCCCGGGGGTCGCCGGTTTTCACGGCAGGACGTCGCAGAGCGTGTCCAGCGCGCCCGTCCACGCGCTCTCGGAGGGGGCTGCGTAGTTGACGACCAGCCCGTCCCGCTCCGGCAACCGCGCTTCGTATCCGGCGACTTCGTAGCGGAACTCCGCGAGCCCGCTGACGGCCAGGCCCTGCCGCGCCGCCGCCTCGACGACCGAGCGCTCCGTCCCGCGCGGGAGTTCGAGGACCGCCTGGAGCCCTGCGTCCATGCCGGTCACATGGACGGCGGGGGCCCTGCGCGCCAGGGCCGCGACCAGCTGGTCGCGACGGCGCCGGTAGCGCAGCCGCATCGACCGCACGTGCCGGTCGTACGCGCCCGACGCGATGAACTCCGCGAACGTCAACTGCTCCAGCGCGCTGGACATGTAGTCGCCGTACCCCTTGGCCGCCACGATCTCCGGGACCAGGTCCTCCGGCAGCACCATCCAGCCGATCCGCACCCCGGGCGCCAGCGACTTGCTCGCCGAACCGAAGTAGACCACCCGCTCGGGATCGAGGCCCTGCAGGGCGCCGACCGGCTGACGGTCGTACCGGAACTCCCCGTCGTAGTCGTCCTCCAGGATCAGGCCGCCGGTGGCCCGCGCCCAGTCGGCGGCCGCAGTGCGCCGGTCCGGGCGCAGGGCGACTCCGGTCGGGTACTGGTGTGCCGGAGTCATCAGCACCGCGCCGACCCCGCGCAGTCGCACCAAGTCGTCCGTGCGCACACCGTGTTCGTCGACGGCCAGGGGCGGAGTGCGCAGACCGGCGTGGGTCAGCAGGTCCCGGTAGAGATCGAGGCCGTACGCCTCGACGGCCACCGCCGTCACGCGGCGCGCCCTGAGCGCCCGGGCCATCAGCATCAGACCGTGGTGGAAACCGGAGCAGATGACGATCCGCCGCGGTTCGGCGTACACGCCACGGGCCCGCGCCAGATAGCCGGCCAGGGCGGTCCGCAACTCGACCCGGCCGCGGGCGTCCCCGTATCCGAAGGCGTCGTTCGGCGCCGCGGTCAGGGCGCGGCGGGCCGCGGCGAGCCACTGCGTCCGGGGGAAATCCGCGAGGTTCGGGGAACCCGGCAGCAGCTCGTACCTGGGGCGGGGTCGGGGCCGGGCGGGCGTCGTGGGGGCGGCGGCGGGCGCTGTCCTGCCCGCCTGTCCCGGCCGCTCGGCGACCCGGGTCCCGGAGCCCTGCCGGGCGGTGAGCCAGCCCTCGGCGACCAGTTCGGCGTACGCCTCGGTCACGGTGTTGCGGGAGACGCCGAGATCCACGGCGAGCGACCGGGACGCCGGCAACCGGCTGCCGGGCGCCAGACGTCCCGTGCGCACGGCCTCCCGCAGGGCGTCGGTGAGCCCGGCGCGCAGCCGGGTCCCGCGCAGTTCGAGGTGCAGGTCCGTACCGGACGCGGAAGCCGGGTCGGCCGCGGAATTGGTCCGGTTTTCCCTCATGGAAGTGGACCATACTCCAGAGCCACTGCGTACGTAGCGTGGCGGGTATGACAACGAACGCAGTACACGCGACCGACGAACGGCTCCCGGCGCACACACCTCGTCTGGACTGGGCGAAGCTCGCCCCCGAGGCCTACAAGGCCATGATCCGGCTCGACACCGCGGCGCGGCAGGGCGTCGAGCCCGCCCTGCTCAATCTCGTCAAGATCCGCGCCTCCCAGATCAACCACTGCGCCTTCTGCCTCGACATGCACAGCAAGGACGCGCTCGCGGCCGGTGAGTCGGCGGAGCGCGTCATCCAGCTCGACGCGTGGACGGAGTCGAAGCACTTCTACACGGCGAAGGAGGTCGCGGCCCTCGAGCTGACCGAGGCGATCACCGTGCTCACGGACGGATTCGTCCCGGACGAGGTGTACGCCAGGGCCGCGAACGCGTTCGACGAGACGGAGCTGGCGCGCCTCATCGTCGCCATCACGACGATCAACGCGTGGAACCGCTTCGGGGTCTCCACCCGGCTGGTCCCCGGCCACTACACGCCCGGCGTCTGAGACCCGGCGATCGGGGCGGAGGAGGGCCAGGCGCCGGCCGGGCCCCCTCCGCCGCGCCGGCACGAGAAGCCCACGGAGACCACGTGACCACGGAGACCATGGTGACCAGCACTTCTGCCCCTTCCCTGCGACCGCTCCTGGCGCGGGCCGCCGACGAGTTCGCGCTCACCACCGTCCTGCTGTTCCTGGCGGTGACGGTCGTGCGGTGGCTGCGCGATCCGGGCTCCGCCCTCTGCATCGCCGACCTGGACGCCGCACTCGCCGGCATCGGCGCCGTCAGCGGGCTCATCCTCACCGCACTGATCCTCAGCCCGCCGGGCCGGCGCAGCGGGGGACACACCAATCCGGCGGTGACGGTCGCCCTGTGGCTGATGGGCGCCTTCCCCGGTCGCGGTGTGCTGCCCTACGTGGTCGCCCAGCTCGCCGGCTCCGCCGCGGGGACGGGGCTGGCGCGCCTGGTCTGGGGCCGGGCGGTCTCCCTCCCGTCGGTCGCCCACGCCGCGATCAGGCCCGCGGCCGGCTGGCAGCCCGCCTCCGTCTTCCTCGCCGAGGCGGGAAGCATGACGGTCCTGATCCTCGTCGTCGGGTTCTTCATGGCCCGTCCCGGCCGTGTTCGCCGGGTGCCCTACGTCATCGGGCTGTTTGTCGCTCTGGTGATCGCCCTCCTCGGTCCCCGCAGCGGCGGATCGATCAACCCCGCCCGCCAGTTCGGCCCCGCCGCGCTCTCCGGGCAGACCGCCGACCTGTGGATCTACCTGGTCGCGCCGGTCCTCGGGGCCGCTCTCGGCGCCTGGGGCCACCGCCTGCTCGTCCGGCGCCGCCGCACCCACCGGCTCGTCGGGCCGCCCGACGCGACGGGGAACCCGTCCGGACGAGGCGGACCCGGGGGGCAGGGCCCGGGGACGCGCTCAGGCCCGCAGGTAGGCCAGGACGGCCAGGACCCGGCGGTGGGTCTTGTCGGCCGGGGAGAGGTCGAGCTGGGTGAGGATGCTGCCGATGTGCTTGCCCACGGCCGCCTCGGAGACGACCAGGGCGCGGGCGATCGCCCCGTTCGACCTGCCCTCCGCGATCAGCGCCGGGACCTCCCGCTCGCGCGGGGCGCCGCGTCCGCCCAAGAGGGCTCTCCATGGGCGAAGTCGGCCAAGGCCGGTTCCCGCGACGCTTGGCGCGGGCCGTGGGTCCCGCACCGTCACAACGTCCCGTTTCGGGAAGTATGCACCTTTCCCTGCTAGCCTCGCCCTGTCCGTCGCCAGGCGGGTTTCCCGACCGTGAAAAGGACTGATCCGTCATGCGCGTCTTGGTCGCGGGTGCCACCGGGGCAGTCGGCCGGCTGCTCGTTCCGCTGCTGCTGGAGGCGGGGCACCAGGTCACGGGAATCTCCCGCACGTCCGCGGGCACCGAGCGCGTACGGCGCCAAGGCGCGTCGGCCGTCCAGGGCGATGTGTTCGACGAGGACGGTCTGCGGCGGATCGTGGCGGCGGCCGCGCCCGACGCGGTGATCCACCAGCTCACGGATCTGTCCGGCGCCGACGGGGAGGCGACCAACCGGCTCCGCCGGGAGGGTACGCGCCACTTGGTGGACGCGGCCAGGTCCGCCGGTGTCCCGAGGATCGTGGCCCAGTCGATCTCCTGGGCCTATGTGCCGGGAGAGGGGCCGGCCGACGAAGCCGCACCGCTCGACATCGGCGCGGCGCAGCCGCGCGGAGCGCTGGTCGACGGGCTGCGGGCGCTGGAGGACACGGCGGCCGAAATGGACACCGCGGTGCTGCTGCGGTACGGCATCCTGTACGGCCCGGGCACCTGGTACGCGCCGGGAGGCGCCGTGGCCGCGGCCCTGGCCGGCGATCCGTCCGCGCGGTTCCTCGGGAGCATCGAGGCGGATCTGTCCGTGAGTTCGTTCCTGCATGTCGCCGATGCCGCGCGGGCCGGCGTCGCCGCCCTCGACTGGCCGGCCGGGCCGGTCAACATCGTGGACGACGAGCCGGCGCAGGGCCGCGCGTGGGTGCCGGTCCTGGCGGCCGCTCTCGGCGTGCCCGCACCGCAGGCCGGTTCCGGACGGCAGGGCTGGGCCCGCGGCGCCTCCAACGGGCTGGCCCGCGCCCGGGGGTGGCGGCCCGGGCACGCGACCTGGCGCACGGGCTTCGCGGCACAGGGCGCCTGACCGGGCGGCGGCGCCCCGGACCGTGTCCGGGGCGCCTGGAGCCGGGGGATCAGGCGTTGCCGATGACGGTGACGTCGTCAGGGCCGATCAGGTCGGGGGAGAGCCGGCCGTCGAGGTCGTACTCGGCAACCGCCGGTTGCCGGCCCTGCCGAGGGAGGAGGTTCGACGGGCGCGGCCGGATCGGGACCACGCCGTGCCGTGCGGGTCCCGCCGGTCAGGCGGGCGTCACGGCGAGGGCCGCCTCGTCGGGGACCAGGACACCCTCGTAGACCTGCTCGGTCATCGCCGCCACGCGCGGCCAGGCGAATCGGGTCAGCGCGCGGCGGCGCCCGTTGACCCCGCAGAGCCTGCGGGTGCCGGGGGACGCGAGCAGACCGCCGACCGCGTGCGCCAGTGCGGCGTGGGAGTGCGGCGCCACGAGCCGTCCGGTGGCGGGGTCGGCCACCGTGTCCAGGTGCCCGCCCACCGCGCTGGCCACCACGGGCCTGCCGCAGGCCATGGCTTCCAGCGGCACGCTGCCGAACGGCTCGTAGTCGGCGGGGCAGACCACGACGTCCGCGCTGCGGATCAGCGGTGCCACCGCGGTGCCCGGCACCGCGCCGGTGAACCGGAGCCGGTCGGCGACTCCCATGTCCCGTGCCAGGTCCAGCAGTCGGCGCACCTCGGGGTCGTCATCGAGACGCCCCGCGGCGGGACCGCCGACGACGACGAGTTCGGTCTCGGGAAGCCGGGTCAGCGCGGCGATGGAGACCGCGATGCCCTTGCGCCCCGCTATGGGGCCCACCTGGAGCAGCCGGTACGGTGCCGGGCCGCGCTGCGCGGCGAGGCCGATCGGGGTGAACCGGTCGGTGTCCACACCGCGGGGGACGACGCTGATCTTGTGCGCCGGAATGCCCATCAGCGCCAGTTCCCCGACCTCGTCACGGCTGACGGCGATCACCCGGTCGCAGGCCAGGCCGACTTCGGTCTCGCGGACGACGAGGCCTGCCGGGCCCGCGCCGCCGGCCGTGGCCTCGTACCGCCGGGTGACCGTGCCGAGGGCGTGGAAGGTGTGCACCAGCGGAATCGCCAGTTGACCGGCCGCCCGCAGCGAGGCCAGGCCCGACATCCAGAAGTGCGTGTGCACGATGTCCGGCTGCCGGATGCGCCACACCCGGGCCAGATGGCGCCCGAACTCCGCCATGTGGGGCAGCAGTGCGTCCCCGGTCAACGGGCGCGCCGGCCCGGCGGGTACGTGGTGGACCTCGACGCCCTCGCACAACGGCACCACGTCGGGCAGACCGGGCGCGTCACGCCGGATGTGCACGGTGACCCGGTGGCCCCGTCCGGCCAGAGCCACGGCGAGCCGCACGACGTGGAGGTGGGACCCGTCGCCGTCCGGTCCGCACGGCGCGGCCGGCGGGCTCGCGCGCTCGGAGACGAGCGCGATCGCCATGGAGTCGGCGGTGCTGCGGCCGTTCATGGGCGAACCTCCCATCGTCGGGCGTCCCCGGTCGTACGGGAAGCGCTGCAGGCCGTGGCCGCGGTGTCCGGCCGCCCGGGCGCGCTCACCGGGCGGGCTCCGGCAGCACCAGGCGTACCGCCTGGAGCAGGTCGGAGGCGAGGATCTCGGCCTCCCTGACCTCCTCGGGCAGGGTGACCGGGGTGGGGACGAGCACCCCGCGCGCCCCGGCGGCCCGGGCGGCGGCCGTGTCGGCGCCGATGTCGCCGATGACGGCGGCCTGCGTGGGGGGCACGCCGAGCCAGTCG
Organism: Streptomyces sp. RLA123; assembly: GCF_056270165.1. Taxonomy (NCBI): domain Bacteria; kingdom Bacillati; phylum Actinomycetota; class Actinomycetes; order Kitasatosporales; family Streptomycetaceae; genus Streptomyces; species Streptomyces sp. RLA123. The sequence continues at coordinate 7,560,639 of NZ_JBWDOR010000003.1, forward strand.
CAGGCGGCGAGCACCAGGCCCGGCGCGGGCTTGCGGCAGTCGCAGACCTCGTCCCAGTGCGGGCAGACCGCCCACAGGGCGAAGGGCCCGAGCAGGTCCTCCACGCGCCGTTGCACCGCGACGACCTGACGCCATGTCAGCACGCCCCGTCCCACGCCCGACTGGTCGCTCACCACGCCCACCGGAATCCCCTGGGCGCGTACGGCCGCGACGGCCTCGCGGGCGGACGGCATGGGGACCACCCGTGCCGGATCGCCGTTGTAGGGCACGTCCACGACGAGGGTCCCGTCGCGATCGAAGAGCACCGCCTGCGGGAACCCCACCGGCGGCTCCGCGGACACGGCTCCCGGGAACAGCCACGGCCCTGGACAGGGGAGCGGGGGTCCGTAAGTGTTCCAGGTGCCGAAGCGGCTGGTCACGGCCGAACCGCTTGCGGACGGCGAGCGGTACTGCCGGTGGCGGCCGGGCCGGTGCCCGGCGGGACGCCGGGGTGGTTCCCGGGAAACGCGGAAGGGTGTGTCATTCGATCTCCTCCCGTCGGGCGGATACCGGTCACACGTGGTGGAAGCCTCTCCACACCATCCGGCCTCGCCCGTCCGGGGGCACCTCCGCATACGCCGATCGGGTGAACGCGACCGGCGGTGGGTGGGAGAAACCCACCGCCGGTCGAGACCGCTCCGCCCATGCCCCCGGGCAGTGACTCCGCGCCTCAGGACCGCCCGCGCCCGGTGACGAAGTCGCGGACCCGGTCCACCAGGCCCGTGCCGGGGGCCAGGATCTTGTTGGCCGGAGGGGTGTCCGGCGCACTCGGGTGCGGGCGCGTCGGCGCGACGTGCTTGGCCCGGCGCACCTTCTCGCCGAGCGCGAACAGCTCGTCGGGGGTGCAGGCCTGCGCGAGGGCGGGGAACAACTGCTGTTCCTCCTCCCGCAGGTGCTCGGTGACGTCGACGATCAGCTTCCGCGCGAGCTCGTCGAAACGGGGATCGCCGACCTCGACGTTCTCCAGTTCCTTGAGGTCCCGCTCCATCTCGGCGTGCTCCCGGATCTCCTTGTCGGCCAGCGCGTCCCCGCCGGCCACGTGCTCGCGGACGGCCGGATACAGGTACATCTCCTCGGCCACCGAGTGCCGCACCAACTCGATGGTGACCTCGTCCGTCACGTTCCTGCGCTGCTTGTCGCCGACCGGCAGGGCCTGAAGGCGGGCGAAGTACTCCTCGACCTCGTGGTGGTCGGCCATGAGCTCCGCGATGATGTTGCCGCCGTGTCCCATCACGTTCTCCTTCCGGGTTGATGATCCGTCTTCGGACGGCTGCCCGGTCATGGGGAGCGCACGCCTGCGCGCGGGGGATCACGGCACCCGGACGGAACCCTCAGAGCGCGGCGGCGGGAGCGGCCTGGGCCGCGGGCTCGATCTCGACGACATCTTGCAGGCCGACGAGGGTCACGAGGCGGCGGGGCTGGCCCTGGACCCCTTGCAGGGCCAGGTGGACGCCCTCGGGGCCGAGCCGGTGCCGCAGCCGGAGGACGAGATTGACGCCGGACGAGTCCATGAAGGTCAGTCCGGCCAGATCCAGGACGACGGAGGTGCAGCCGTCGAGGCGGAGTGCTTCGTTGACGCGCGAGCAGTTGTCGATGTCCATCTCGCCGGTCAGGCAGAGGGTGAGGCGATCGGCGTGACGCTCGGGTGCCACGGTCAGGGCGGTGGTCATGGTTCCTGCTCCTTCGGGGGAGCCGGAGCCCATCGCGGCATCTGTCGGGTTCGACTGCCGCCATCCGCGCGCATACGGCGCACGCGGAATCCAGTAGGAGGCCCGTACCTTTCCGCCGGCCGAAGGGCGGCCGGGAGGACGGCGCGGAACGAGTACCAAACCAGGCTGATGTCCCCTTACCGTTGCACAACGGGAACGGGCAGGCCAGGGCCGTGGTCAGCGGAGAACAGCCGCCCGCCCGCCGGGGACGGACCGCCCGAACGCCCCCCGCCTGCGGGTTCACCGGCACGCCGGGTACGCCGGACGTCGCACCTCCTCCGGCGGATGGGCACAGTTCCCGCACGCCGCCACCACGCGATGCCCGCACATCGGATGGCGCCCGCCGGGGAACCCCGCCGCACGGACGCTCAGGCGCGCCGCATTCCGCGCCGCATCCCCCACCGAGGGCGCGGCATCCGCAGGCGTACCCACCGGCTCCACCAAGAGGCGGCCGGCCAGGTCGCGGACAGCAGGGTGGCCACCCACGCGACGGCGAAGGCCCACAGCAGCGGACCGTCCTTGGTCATCGCGGCCGCCAGCAGCAGGGCGAGGCTGCTCCCGCCCAGGAAGGTCACCAGCAGTGCACGCGGCCACCGGGCGAAACGCGCCGCCGCGTCCCGCCGCCGGGTGTGCGGGCGCATCGTCCGCAGGCACCGGGCGAGTTCGCGGTCGCGCCGCAGCAGGCCCTCGATCCCGTTCAGTGCCCGGACTTCCTCGACGCTGAGCGCGCAGTCCTCCCGCATCGACGCCTCCACGGCGGTGCCACGGGGTCCGGACCGTCCGGCCACCCGGCTCGCTTCTACCCCCGGAACGCCCGGTGAGCGGGCCGACGGCGCGATTGACCGGATTCGGTCGCCCGCGGCGCGGCGTGCGGTCGTCGTCAGCCCGCCGGTGCCGCGGCCGGCATGCGGGGCCGCGAGCGCGCGATCAGGAGAGCGACGTCGTCGCGGCACCCGGGCCGGCGCAGTTCTGCGAGCAGACGGTCGCAGGTTTCCTCCACGGAACGGTCCTCGGCGCGGAGGAGGTCGACCAGCACGGCAAGGCGTTCGTCGATGGGTTGGTCGCGCGTCTCGACGAGTCCGTCGGTGTACAGGACGAGGGCGTCGCCGAGGCCCAGGCGGACCACGGTGTTCTGGAACGGCACACCGCCCACGCCCAGGGGGGTGCCGGTCGGCAGGTCGAGCAGTTCGGGCCGTTCGCCGGCGCGTACGACGATCGGCGGGAGGTGGCCGGCGTTGGCGACACGGCACTCGCCCCGGTCCGGGTCGTAGACCGCCAGCACGCACGTGGCGATGGAGTGGTCGGCGTGCTCCCGCCCCTGGATGATCTTGTCCAGCTCTCGTAGGATCTGCGCCGGTTCGAGGTTGAGTACGGCGAGCGTCGAGGCGGCGGCCCGCAGCCGGCCCATGGTCGTGGCCGCCGGGACCCCGCTGCCCATGACATCACCGACGACGAGCACGGCCTTGCCGTCCTCCAGGGCGATGACGTCGTACCAGTCGCCGCCGACCTCGCTGCTGGCCTGTGCCGGACGGTAGCGGGCGGCGACTTCCAGACAGGGGTGGCAGGGGCGCAGCTGCGGCAGGAGGCTGCGCTGCAAGGTCTCCGCGGTACTGCGCAGGCGCTGGTGCAGGCGGGCGTTGTCGATGCACACCGCGGCGCGGGAGGCCAGTTCCCAGGCGACGGTCACGTCGTCCTCGTCGAAGGGCTGGGGATCGCGCGCACGCCCCAGCCCGAGGACCCCGAGGACGCGGCCGCGGGCGATGAGGGGCACCGCCATGGCCGTGTGCACCCCGGCCTCGGCGAGGTTCGCCGCCTCGTCCTCGTTGTGGCTGATGCGCACCAGGTCCCCGTCGCCGACGTGCGTGATGAACTGCGCACGGCCGGTACGTACGCAGAGCGCCGCCAGATGGCCGGGCGGGTAGGTCACGAGGACCTCCGGTTCCACGACCAGGCGTGCCGCCCGCGTCGACTGCGTGGTCTTGGACGCCAGGGTCCTGAAGACGGGGGCGTCCTCCCCGGGCTCTGTGTCCTGGTCCTGGAGAACGGCGTCGAGAACGGCGTCGAGGACGTCCACCGCGGCCATGTCGGCCGGCTCCGGCACGACGACGTCCGCCAGTTCCCGCGCGGTCTGCTCCACGTCCAAAGTGGTGCCGAGACGGGCCGAGCCGTCCGCGATCAGCGCGAGGCGGCGGCGGGCCCGGTCGGCCTCCAGCGAGGCGCTGTGCCGGTCGGTGACGTCGACCACCGAGCACGCGACGCCCAGCACGAGTGTGTTCTGGTCCTCCAGCCGGTAGAACGAGACGGCCCAGGCGTGGTCGTTGTCCGGGTCCGCGGCGGTGCGGCCGACCACGTACCGGTCGACCACGGGGACGCCGGTGTCCAGGACCTCCCACAGGGTCTCCTCGGCCTGGCGGAACTCGGGCCGCGGCAGCACCTCCCGGAAGGGGCGGCCGATGTGGTCGTCCTCCGGAAGGCCGTGCATCCGGGCCAGCGCCGGGTTGACCGACAGGTACCGCAGGCCGGTGTCCATGACCGCCAGGCCGATCGGCGACTGCGCGACCAGCTGGTATGCCAGGGCGAGGCCCCGCTCCATCGTCTGCAGGCGCGGCCGGTCGGTGGCCAGCCCCAGCGCGTGGCAGCCGCCGATGCTGTCCGTCAGCCGTACGTTGCGGAACTCCACCAGCCGTGTGCTGCCGTCCTTGCAGCGGATCGGGAACGCGCCGGCCCAGCTGCGGCCGGTCTCCATCACTTCTGTGAACAGCTGGATCGCCGCGTCATGGTGCCGGGGGTCCACGAGCAGCAGGGCGGCGTACTGCCCGACCGCCTCGTCCGCCGGGTAGCCGAACAGCTGCTCGGCCTGCGGGCTCCACATGTCGATGCGGCCGTCGGCCTCCAGCAGGACTGCCGCGACGCCGAGGATGTCCATGAGCCCGCTCGGCCCCAGCGCGGCGGCTTCGGGGCGGCCCACGTCGAGCGGCTGGCGATCCACTTCGCTCATCGTGGGCTTCTCCTTTCGCCCCACCCGAGCGGCCGCCGCGGGCCGGAGTCCGGCCGTCGTAACGGCTGCCGCCCGCCGCGCTTCCCCGGAGACGCGCGACCGCGTACGTGCCGATGACTTCTCGACGGCTCGCCTACCCCCGGGCCGTCCGGCTGAGTCATTTACGCGCCGGAGACGCTCCGCGGGCCGGTCTGTACCGGTATGTGCCGGTCAGGGGTTGCGGCCCGCGATGTCCCCGTCCGGGTCGTCGGCCAGCACGACGCGGGCGGTGATGCGCTTGCCCACGGGCTGCCGGTGGACCTCGAAGCTCTGGCAGACGGCCATGATGATCTCCAGGCCGTGCTGGCCGACCCGGTCGGCATCGGCGGCCCGGGCCACCGGAAGCGTCGTGTCGCTGTCCCAGACGGTCACCTCGACGGTGCCGTCGCTGATCTGGAGGGTCAGCAGACACGGTCCGGGTGCGTACTTGCGGGCGTTGGTCACCAGCTCGCTGACCACGAGCTGCACCGTGACCATCACCCGGTCCGAGACCGGCAGACCGTGGACCGCCTGCACATCGGTGAGGAAGTCGCGCGCGAGGTCGCGCGCCTCGGCGATCTGCTCACTGCCCTCGTACGCGGCGGTCACCGCAATCGGTCGTGTGCCCGGATACGTCCGGTCACCACCCTGCACAGCCTCGTACATCCGGATCCGCCTTCGTGCCGCCCTTGCACATCTGCTCAGATGCGTGTGCCCCGATGAGGCGGGATCACACCTCGAGATGTCCGCTGCCGCTCCGGGACGCTCTCCGGAGGCCACCTGCGCAGGTCACGGCTGGCTCACGGACCGGTCCGGTCAGCGGGCCCCGGTCCGGACCGCGGTCCTGTCGCCGGTGCGTGCCGCGTCCGCTTCGGCGCGCCGGGCCACGGACCGGCCACGCCGGAAGAGGGCCAGGCTGGCGAGTCCGAGGACCATGAGCGCGGCGCCCGTCACGATCTGGCTGAGGTACGCGAGCCCTGCTCCCGAGCCTTCGCCGAAGTAGCCGAACACGAAGGGTGAGGCGACCAGACAGGCTCCGCACACGATGGTGACGATGTCGCCGGCCTCGCCGCGTGTCCTCGAGATACGGGAGAGCCCGTTGAGGATCACGATGGTGGCGAAGACCAGATCCACCATGCGCGCGCCGTTGGCGATGGGGGTGTTGGGGTAGGCCAGGGGCCAGCCCGCCGCGAAGAGCCATCCGCCGATCAGCAGCAGCGGAACGGTGAGCAGCGAGTCGCGGATGTCGACGATCGACGCGTTGTAGTGGGGCTCCACCAGGGGCCGGACGGGGGGACGGTTCGCCACGGACATGGTGCTCCCTCCTGCGCGTCGCCCGGTGGGGCGACCGGCGGGGGTGTGGATGTCAGTCCCATTTTGATGCACGGTGAGCGGAACGTCCTGTCGGCTCTCAGCGGGCGTCCTCGGTGGCCTGTCCGTCCTCGCCGTCCTTCCCTCCGCCGGAGCCGTCCGGTCCGACGAGTGTGTGGACGAGCGGGACGCGGACGAGGACCAGCGCGCCGCACACCACCAGGAGTGCGCCGAGCAGCATCGGAACGGCGTACCAGCCGCCCCGCAGCCGCTCCTCGAACACGGTGACGCCCAGCGCGAGGCTCACCGTCGCGTCCCCCAGGGTGAGCGCGGGCTGCGAGGCGACCAGGGGCCCCGACTGCATGGCGTTCTCCAGGAGGAAGACGGCGGCGACACCGACGAGGGCGAAGCCGTAGGTCTGCCAGGCGGTGAAGAACGCCGCGGCGCCCTTGTCGCTCCAGACCTGCGTGGCGTCCTTCAGCAGCCCCGCGGTCAGCGCGTAGCAGACCGCCGCGCTCAACCCGAAGCACGTGGCGCGCACCCGCCCTTCCGGGCGGCGGACGGCGACCGCGACGAGGACCAGGACGGCGGCGGCGCAGGCCGGCAGCGCCGCGGCCCACAGGGCCGGACGCGGCTGGTTCACCCCGCCGCTGGGCGACGCCGCCCACAGTCCCATGCCCAGCCCCACGACCATGCAGCCGACGGCTGCCCATCCGCGCGGCGGCAGCCACCGGCGCAGCACGATTCCGGCGAGGAACAGCGCGAAGGGCAGTTCCAGCACGAAGAGCGGCTGGACGAGGGTCAGCTCGCCGTTGAGCAGGGCCAGGGCCTGGAAGGCGGCCGCGGCGATCACCGCGCCGAAGCCGACGAGCCACACGGGCTTGCGCAGCAGCTCCGCGATCAGGGCGAGCTTCAGCCCCTCCGCGAGCGGCACCGTGCGTGCGGCGTAGCGCTGGAGCACGGTGGCCAGCGCGTTGCTGGCGGCCGCGAGGAGCGCGAACAGCACGGCAAGGACGGTCTGCACCCGGGAATCTCCTTCGCCTCACCTCCCACGCCGATACCAAACTAATCGGTGACGTCCGTCCGGCACGCGCGCGACGCGTCGGCCGCCGCGCGCGGATCCGAAGCCGGCCGGAGCCCGGTCAGAGGACGCGCTGCCCCTTGCCGAGCGCGATGATCCCGTTGGCCGAGGCGTGGTACAGCTCGCGGTCCCGGCCGGGATTGACGCCGATGGCGGCGCCCGGCGGCACCGTGATGTTCTTGTCGAGGATGGCCCGGCGGACCACCGCTCCGCGGCCGATGCGGACGTTGTCGTGGAGGACCGACCCCTGGACGACGGCGCCCTCCTCGACCACCACGCCCGGTGACAGGACGGACTGGGTGACCTGGCCCGAGATGATGCAGCCCGGGCTGACCATGGACTCGCTCGCGATGCCCCCGGCGACGAACTTGGCGGGCGGCAGCCGCAGGGAGTGGGTGTACAGCGGCCACTGGTTGTTGTACAGGTTGAAGACCGGGTTGATCGAGATCAGGTCCAGGTGGGAGTCGTAGTAGGCGTCCAGGGTGCCGACGTCCCGCCAGTAGCCGTGGTCGCGGGCGGTCTCGCCGGGGACGTGGTTGTCGTCGAAGTCGTAGACCTGCACCTGGCCCTTGCCCGTGAGCAGGGGGATGATGCTGCCGCCCATGTCGTGCACCGAGTCGTCGTCCTCGGCGTCCTGGTGGAGGGCGTCCAGCAGCACCTTCGTGGTGAAGATGTAGTTGCCCATGGAGGCGTAGACGTGGTCGGGGTCTCCCGGCAGGCCCGGCGGGTCGGTCGGCTTCTCCAGGAACTCCTCGACGCGGATGCCGCCCGCGGCCGGGGTGATGATGCCGAAGGACGACGCCTGGTCACGGGGGACGCGTATCCCGGCGACGGTGGCGCCCGCGCCGTTCTCGATGTGCTGGCGCAGCATCTGACGGGGATCCATCCGGTACACGTGGTCGGCGCCGAAGACGACGATGTAGTCCGGCTGCTCGTCGTACACGAGGTTCAGCGACTGGAAGATGGCGTCCGCGCTGCCGAGGAACCAGCGCGGGCCCAGGCGTTGCTGCGCCGGGACCGGGGTGACGTAGTTGCCCAGCAGGTTGGACATCCGCCAGGTGGTGGTGATGTGCCGGTCCAGGGAGTGCGACTTGTACTGCGTCAGCACGCAGATGCGCATGATGTCGCCGTTGACGAGATTGGACAGTACGAAGTCCACCAGCCGGTAGGCGCCGCCGAAGGGCACGGCCGGTTTGGCGCGGTCGGCGGTGAGCGGCATGAGCCGCTTCCCCTCCCCGCCCGCGAGAACGATTCCGAGCACTGAAGGTCCGCCGCGCATCGCTTCCCCCTACCCCTGGTCCGTCGCTGTTCCCGGGTTCCTCGCCTGCCCGCTCACCCGAGGGTCCGCTCGTACACGTCCACCGTGCGGCGGGCCACCGCGTCCCACCCGAACTCGGCCACCGCGCGGTCCCGGCCCGCCGCACCCATCCGGGCGGCCGTGGCGGGGTCGCCGACGACCGCGTTGACGGCGGCCGCCAGGCCCTCCTCGAAGGCGGCCGGGTCCTTCTCCTCGTACGGCACGAGTACCCCGGTGACGCCGTCCCGCACCACCTCGGGGATGCCGCCGACAGCCGAGGCGACGACCGCGGTCCCGCAGGCCATCGCCTCCAGATTGACGATGCCCAGCGGCTCGTAGACCGACGGGCACACGAACACCGCTGCGTGCGTGAGGAGTTGCACCACCTCGGGGCGCGGCAGCATGCCGGGGATCCAGATGACGCCGCTGCGCGCCTGGCCCAGCTGTTCCACCAGGTCGCGGAACTCCGCGTCGATGGCGGCCGTGTCGGGGGCCCCCGCGGCCAGCACGAGCTGGATGTCCGGGTCCAGGCGGCGGGCGGCGCGCAGCAGATGCGGGACGCCCTTCTGCCGGGTGATGCGCCCGACGAACAGGGCGTACGGGCGGCCGGGGTCGATGCCCTGGGCGTGCAGGACGGCCTTGTCCGGGTCGGGCCGGTACAGCCGCGTGTCGATGCCGTTGTGCACGACGTGCACGCGGGACGGGTCCAGGGCCGGATAGGACTCCAGGATGTCCGTGCGCATACCGTGCGAGACGGCGACGACGGCGTCGGCCGCCTCGATCGCGGTGCGCTCCGCCCAGCCGGACAGGGCGTAACCGCCGCCGAGTTGCTCGGCCTTCCAGGGGCGCAGCGGTTCGAGCGAGTGGGCGGTCATCACATGCGGGATGCCGTGCAGGAGCTTGCCGAGGTGGCCGCCGAGGTTGGCGTACCAGGTATGCGAGTGCACCAGGTCGCGATCGGTCAGGGCGGCGGCCATCGACAGGTCGACCGACAGGCTCCGCAGCGCCTCGTTGGCCCCGGCGAGGCCGCCGTCCGCGGCGTGCCGGAACACCCCGGCCGGGTCGTCCGCGCCCGCCCCCGCCCAGCAGTGGACCTGAAGGTCCGTCAGGGTCCGCAGCTCGCGGGCGAGGAACTCGACATGGACGCCGGCGCCGCCGTACACGTCCGGCGGGTATTCACGAGTGAGCAGGGCCACCTTCACGGGCGCCTCCCGGTTGCGTCGCCGTGTCGGGACATCCCTGCCCCGCGGAACGTCGTTCGATCCGCATTGTGCGCCGTCGCCGTGGATCTGTGGAGGGGGCCGCCCGCTGTTCAACTGCCGGGCGGCCGCCTGTCGTCCGCCCCGGGGGTCACAGGTGCACGGTCGCGCCCCACCCCGCGGAGCGGGCGACGGCGTGGACCACGTGGGCCGCCGCGACGTCCAGGGGCGCGTGGCCGGTGGACTTGAAGAGGGTCAGCCCGGTGCCGGTGCCGGTGCCGCGGTGGTCGCCGGACAGGACGGACCCGAGCAGGCCGACGGGCCTGCCGGTGGAGGGGAGGCGGCGGCGCCGGGCCGTTCGGCGAAGGGCAACGCGTCCCGCGCGCTGTCGGCTTCGGCCTCCGGGCCGTGGGAGGCGCCGACGGAACTGAGGTGCGGGCCGGGCGCGAGCCACGCGCGGCGGATCACCGGGCCGGTGGCGCCGGTGCAGCAGAACACGACGGCGGCCTCCCGTGACCGGTGCGGGTCACACCTGGCGACCACGACCACGACCTCGGCGCCGGGCGCAGTGCGGCCGGCGGTCCGATCCGGGCGTGCGCATGGGCCGGTGCGGACCACGGTGAACCGCCGTGCACTGGTTTCCTCGGCTATGCGGCGGGTGTCCCGTGGTGGACGGTGACGAAGACGGCGCGGGCCTCGGCGCCGTCGGGCCGTTGCCAGCGGGCGTCGATGTGGCCGAGCCCGTCGCTGCCCACCGCCGCGGCGTCCGCGTCCGGGCGCAGCGCGCGGACCACCCGCAGGACCAGCCGCCCGGCCCGGCCGCCCTCCAGGACGACGTCCGTGGTGCCGTCGGGGCCGTCCACCACGGAGCCGGAGCCGGAGGCAGGGGCCTGCGCGGGCCCGGACCAGGAGCGGCCGACGGTGGGATCGGGGGTGTCGCTCAGGCTCTGCGCCTGGGCCTGCGCCTCACCGCGGACGAGGGCCGCCAACTGGCCCACGAGCACCGGGTCGTGGGTGCCGTCGTAGACCCAGCGCGTGCCCAGTACGCCGTGCTCCGTCGTGCCGATCAGCGCGTGTTCGGCCCCGGCCAGCGGGGCCCCGCGGTAGGTGAGCGGCACGTGGTACGCCGCCCCGTCACCACTGGCGTCGGTGACCACCATGAACTCCATGCCGACCTCGTTCTGGGGGTCGTCCAGACGGAAGCCCCCCGCCTTGGTCAGTTCCGGCTGCCTGTCCGCGCCCGCGTACCACGGCTGCCCGGGGAGCCACTGGGTGAGCAGTTCCAGTTTGGTGGGCGACAGTGTGGTGTGGTGAATCAAGGACATTGCCTGTGCGGCCTTTCCCTCGGCGAGCGCTGTGCGCCCATCGTTCCATCCGCGCCGGGGGGCCGGGGGGCCGGGGGGCCGGGGGCCGGGGTGCGAAGGTGCCGGTTCAGCGGCCGGTGAGGGCCTTGTCGATCTCCGTCACGAAGGCGTCGAGGTCGTCCGGCGTACGGGAGGTGACGAGGGTCCACCCACCGGTTCTGTCGCTGACCACCGGTTCGTCGACCCAGGACGCGGCGCCCGCGTTGCCGATGTCGGTGCGCAGCGACGCGTACGAGGTGAGGGTCTTGCCCCGTACGGCGTCGGCCTCCACCAGCGCCCAGGGGCCGTGGCAGATCGCGGCGACGGGCCGGCCGGAGGAGACGAACGAGCGGACGATGCCGATCGCGTCCTCGCTCTGGCGGAGCGCGTCGGCGTTGATCGTGCCGCCGGGGATGAGGAGCAGGTCGAAGTCGGACGGGTCCACCTTGGCGAGGGTGGTGGTCGGTTGCACGGTCCTGCCCGGATCCTTGTCCCCGACGAGGGTCACGATGGGCTCGTCCATGGCGGCGGCGATGGTGACGTCGGCGCCTTCGTCACGTACGTGCTCGGTCGGGACGACGAGTTCGTCCTGCTCCACGCCGTAGTTGGTCGCGATCGCCAGGACGCGGTGACCACTGAGGGGGTTGTCGGCCATGGTGGTGCCTTTCACGAGTGCCGTGGGGCGGCTGCCTGGACGAACGGTGCCTGCCCGGCCCCCCGCCCCGGAAACGTGCATGATGAATCTTTTATCCCGGACGTACGGAATATTGGCATATGTGGGACCTGTTGCGGGCGTCCGCGCGACGGGCGCCGTCCGCCGGGTCCCACCGCCGGAACCCGTGACCATGCGCGATGACTCAACGACCTTCCGTGACCGTTGTCCCGCGCTTCACTCCGTGCCGCCGTGCCCACGCCAATCCATCTCGATTCGGACGACTCAATTGCCCCAACAGGGGTATTTGATGGTCGAAAAGCCCGAAATGAGCGGAGATGGTTTCGATGGCCTACACGCGACCGAGCATCGAGGAGCACCCGGACCTTCTTGAGCTCCGCGCCGAGTACGAGCGGACGACGGCGACCAACCGGGGGCAGGCGATCGAGGCCATGGGCCTGGTCACAGGCACCTACCTGGCCGCGTCTCCATGGATCGTCGGCTTCAACGGCCTGTCGACGATCGCGGTCGCCAACCTGATCGCCGGCGTCGCGTACGCCATGCTGATGGGCGGCGTGGGGCGGGCGTTCGAGCGCACGCACTCCATGGCGTGGGCCGCGGCGATCATCGGTCTGTGGACGATCATCTCGCCGTGGTGCATCGCCGGAGGCGTCGCCACGACCCGCACGATCATCAACAATGTGATCGTCGGCGTGATCATGCTCGCCCTCGCGGCGGCGGCGGCGACGATGCGTCCCGGCGTGAGCCGCATGCGCAGCGAGATGCCCGACCCCAAGCCGGGCCGGCGCGTCTGAGCGACATCGGCAGGACGCCTGCCGGGCGGTCTCCCGGACCGCCGGACGGGGAACGGAGGAGGGCGGCGCCGCTTGCCGGTGCCGTCCTCCTCCGTTCCCCGGGGCCGATCTGGCACTCGCGCCGTCCCGGCGGTCTACTGGGAAGTGGCCTTGCCGATCGTCCGCCCCGCACCGACCGGGCGGGGGCGGTGACGTCATGTGCCGCTCATGTGCCATACGCACCCAGCAGTCGACGGGAACGAGGCGGCATGTCGGTGGAGGAGCCGGAACTGCGGCAACTGCTCGCGGGTCTGACCGCGGTGCGCGACGGCGACTTCGGCACGCGGCTGCCCGACGGCGGGGACGGCCTGCTCGCCGAGATCGCCACCGTGTTCAACGGCATGGTCGACCAGCTGTCGCTCTTCACCTCCGAGGTGACGCGGGTGGCCCGGGAGGTGGGCACCGAGGGCGCTCTCGGGGGCCAGGCGGACGTGCCCGGCGTGTCGGGGACGTGGGCGGACCTGACGGACTCCGTCAACGCGATGGCGGGCAATCTGACCGCGCAGGTCAGGAACATCGCCCAGGTCACCACCGCGGTCGCAGGGGGCGACCTCTCCCAGAAGATCGACGTCGACGCGCGTGGCGAGATCCTGGAGCTGAAGGAGACCGTCAACACGATGGTCGACCAGCTCTCCTCGTTCGCGGACGAGGTGACGCGGGTGGCCCGGGAGGTGGGCACCGAGGGCGCTCTCGGGGGCCAGGCGGACGTGCCCGGCGTGTCGGGGACGTGGGCGGACCTGACGGACTCCGTGAACTCCATGGCGGGCAATCTGACCGCGCAGGTCAGGAACATCGCCCAGGTCGCCACGGCGGTCGCGGGGGGCGATCTGTCGCAGAAGATCAGGGTGGACGCGCGCGGCGAGATCCTGGAGCTGAAGGAGACGGTCAACACGATGGTCGACCAGTTGTCGGCCTTCGCGGACGAGGTGACGCGGGTCGCCCGGGAGGTGGGCACCGAGGGCAACCTCGGCGGCCAGGCCACCGTGCGCGGCGTCTCCGGAACCTGGAAGGACCTCACCGACAACGTCAATGTGATGGCCTCCAACCTCACCGGCCAGGTCCGCTCCATCGCCCAGGTGGCCACCGCGGTGGCCCGTGGCGACCTCTCGCAGAAGATCACGGTCGAGGCGAAGGGCGAGGTGGCGGCCCTGGCAGGGGTCATCAACACCATGGTCGACACCCTCTCGGCGTTCGCCGACGAAGTGACCCGCGTGGCTCGCGAGGTCGGGACCGAGGGCCGGCTCGGCGGCCAGGCCCGGGTGCCCGCCGTGGCCGGTACCTGGAAGGACCTGACCGACAACGTCAACTCCATGGCCAACAACCTGACCGGTCAGGTCAGGAACATCGCGCAGGTCACCACCGCGGTCGCCAGGGGCGACCTCTCACGCAAGATCGACGTCGATGCCCGGGGCGAGATCCTGGAGCTGAAGACCACCATCAACACGATGGTCGACCAGCTCTCCGCCTTCGCCGCGGAGGTCACCCGGGTCGCCCGCGAGGTCGGCAGCGAGGGCCGGCTCGGCGGGCAGGCCGAGGTGGAGGGCGTGTCCGGCACCTGGAAGCGACTGACGGAGAACGTCAACGAACTCGCGGGCAACCTGACCCGGCAGGTCAGGGCGATCGCCGAGGTCGCCAGCGCGGTCGCCGAGGGCGACCTGACCCGCTCGATCACCGTGGACGCCTCCGGAGAGGTCGCCGAGCTCAAGGACAACATCAACGCGATGGTCGGCTCCCTGCGCGAGAGCACCCGCGCCAACCGGGAGCAGGACTGGCTGAAGTCGAACCTGGCCCGTATCTCCGGTCTGCTCCAGGGCCACCGGGAGCTGGACCTGGTGGCTGAGCTCGTCATGGACGAGCTGACGCCCCTCGTCGACGCCCAGTACGGCGCCTTCTACCTCGCCGAGGAGACCGGCGACGGCACCGTCCTGCGGCTGGTGGGCTCCTACGGGCGGCCCGCCGGAGCCGGCGCGGGCGACCGCTTCGCGCTCGGCGAGTCCCTGGTCGGCCAGGTCGCGCGCAGTCGCCGGACGATCGCCGTCGACGAGGTGCCTGCAGGCTACGTCGTCTCCTCCGGACTGGGGGCGGCGGCCCCCGCCGGGCTCATCGTGCTGCCGGTCGTGGCCGAGGACCAGGTGCTCGGCGTGATCGAACTGGCCTCCTTCGCGGCCTTCACGGCCGTGCACCGCGACTTCCTCGAGCAGCTGAGGGAGACCATCGGCGTCAACGTCAGCACCATCCTGGCCAACGCCCGCACCGACGAACTGCTGGAGGAGTCCCAGCGCCTGGCCGGGGAACTGCGCGCCCGCTCCGAGGAACTCCAGTTGCAGCAGGACGAGTTGCAGCGGTCCAACGCCGAGCTGGAGGAGAAGGCCACGCTCCTGGCCGCGCAGAACCGCGACATCGAGATCAAGAACCTGGAGATCGAGCAGGCCCGCCAGGAACTGGAGACCCGGGCCCGCGAGCTGGACCTCGCCTCGACCTACAAGTCGGAGTTCCTGGCCAACATGAGCCACGAACTGCGCACGCCGCTCAACAGCCTGCTCGTCCTCGCCCAGTTGCTGGCGCAGAACGCGACCCGCAATCTGACGCCCAAGCAGGTCGAGTACGCCGGCATCATCCACTCGGCCGGCTCGGACCTGCTGGAGCTGATCAACGACATCCTCGACCTGTCCAAGATCGAGGCGGGGAAGATGGACGTCAACGTCGAACCGATCCCGCTGCGGCGGATCGTGGAGTACATCGAGGCGACCTTCCAGCCGATGACCACCGAGAAGGGGCTCGCGTTCGACGTCGCCGCGGGGCCGGACGTACCGGGCGAGCTGCGCACCGACGAGGCCCGGCTGCGGCAGGTGCTGCGCAACCTGCTCTCCAACGCGGTGAAGTTCACCGAGGAGGGGCAGGTGGGGCTGCGCGTCGAAGCGGCGACGGCCGGCGAACTGCCCCCCGCCGTCGAAGCGGAGGACGGGGCGATCGCGTTCCGCGTCATGGACACCGGGATCGGCATCGCCGACCGGCAGCTGGAGACGATCTTCGGCGCCTTCCAGCAGGCGGACGGCACGACCAGCCGCAAGTACGGCGGCACGGGCCTCGGCCTGTCCATCAGCCGGGAGATCGCCCACCTGCTCGGCGGCGCCGTCACGGCACGGAGCACCCTCGGCGGCGGCAGCACCTTCACCCTCTATCTGCCCGTCGCCCGCGCACCCCGCGCCGCACAGGAACCGGTGCCCGAGCCGGAACCGGCCCTGGGCCGCGCCGCCGCCATGGAGCCCTGCTGCGACGACGGCGCGACCACCGACGCGGCCGCCAGGGACACACGTCCCCGGCACGAACGCCGGCTGCTGGTGGTCGAACCACGGCCCCGTGGGCTGCTGTCGCTGGTCGCCGAGAGTGCCCTGGCCGACTTGATGACCGGCCCGGGCGCACCGCGACCGGAAGAGGCCGTCGGCATCGTCACGGCCGTGGGCGCGCCGGAGGCGGCCGCCGTGCTCTCCGCCGGACCCGCCGGGCCCGTCGAGTGCGTCGTGCTCGACCTCGCACTGCCACAGGGCGAGGCCTCACGCATCGTGCGGGACATGCGGCAGGACTCCGCGCTGGCGTCCGTCCCCGTCCTGGCCTACCGCGGCGGTTCGGGCGACGAGGAACCGGGCGCGGTTCTGCGCGCCCAGGCCGGTGCACAGCACGTGGAACTGCTGACCGGTCTCGACGAACTGCGCGAACGCATCACCGGGCACCTCTCCGCCGGGCTGCCCGCCGGCGCGCCTTCCGCGCCCCGGCCGCGGGAGGCGCCGCGGCCGGCGGCGGACGACGAGCCCGCCGCGCCGTCCCTGGCCGGGCGGACGGTCCTGGTGGTGGACGACGACGCCCGCAACATGTTCGCCATCACCGGCATCCTGGAACTCCAGCGCATCCGCGTGCTGCGCGCGGACAACGGCCGCAGCGGCATCGAGACGCTGCTCGCGCACCCCGAGGTCGACCTCGTCCTGATGGACGTGATGATGCCGGAGCTGGACGGCTACGCGGCGACCGCCGAGATCCGCGGCAGGCCCGAGTACGCCGGGCTGCCCATCATCGCGGTCACCGCCAAGGCGATGCCGGGCGACCGCGAGAAGAACCTGGCCGCCGGGGCGAGCGACTACGTCACCAAGCCCTTCGACGCCGACGACCTGATCGCCCGGGTGCGCTACTGGCTGGCCCCATGACGCGGCCCGAACCGTCCCGGCGACAGCCGCCGCCGTGACCGCCTCCGGCCCCCCGGGACCGGCCCGCCCGGACCCGGAACGCCCTTTCCCCGACGCGGCGCCGTCCGCGGCCGTCGTCGGGCGGCTCGCCGTCACCGTGGAGCACCTGCGACAGCAACTCCAGGAGGCGCAGGCCGTGGCGGATGGCCGCGCCCTGATCGAACTGGCCAAAGGGGTGCTGGTGGCACGGCTGGGCTGCGGCCCCGCCGAGGCGGCCCGGCAACTGACCCGACTCGCCGACGCGGCGGGTGTCCCCCGCCTGGAACTGGCGGCCGACGTGGTCAACGACGCGGCGCGCGACGGCATCACCGACGCGGTCGGCGACGTCGCCGCGGGCGGGCCCGTCGCGGATCCGGCCGACGCCTGCGGCTCCCCGCCCGGAGTGCGCCTGCGCACCGCCGAGAGCGGCGCCCTGGCCGCCACGGACACGCAGACCGTCGCGGCGTCGCTTCTGGAGCATGCCCTGGCCCCCCTGGGCGCCTGCGCGGTGGCGATCTGGGCGGCCGGACCCGACGCCTCCCTCACACTGGCCGGCCACGCCGGGTACACGGAGGCCGAGGCACGGCGCTGGCGGTACGTGCCCCCCACCGTGGCGACCGTCGCCCGCCGGGCCGTGGACGAGCGCGGGGCGGTCACCTTCCGCGCCTCCTCGGCTGCGGAGCAGGACGTTCCCTCGGTCCGGCCGGAATGCGGCGCGGGCGGTCGTATCGCGGTGCCCGCGGGCGCGGGCGGGCGCGTCGACGTCGTCCTGGAGATCTGCTGGCCGGAGGAGCCGCCCCCGCTGTCCCCGGCGCTCCTGCGGCAGATCGACGCGCTGGCCGAACTGTGCGCGCACACCCTGGTCCCGGGCCCGGTGGCGCGGAACCCGCTGCCCGTCGACGAGCTGATCGACATCTGCGACGCCCTTCACGACCCCGCGCTGGTGCTGACGCCGCTCACCGGCACCGACGGCCGCGTGACCGACTTCCGTATCCGCCACACCAACGGCCACTTCGTGGACCCCGCAGGACGCCCCCGCGGCGCCGTCAGCGGGGCCACCCTCCTCGAGGCCTACCCCACCGCCGCGGGTGACGGCCACCTCTTCGACGCGGCTGTCCGCGTGCATGCCACCGGCGAACCCTTCCGTGCCGAGCACATGTCCTTCAACTCGCTCGTCGAGCACGTCGCGCTCACCGTCGTCGCCGAGGTCGGCATCACCCGGCACGGCCCGCACCTGCTGCTGATCTGGCGGGTCGAGGACGAGACGGCCCGGCTGGCCGGCCTGCTGCGGCACGCCCAGCGCCTCGGCGGCCTGAGCGGTTTCGAGGAGAACCTGCGCACCGGCGAAATCACCTGGAACAGCGAGCTGTTCGCCCTCTACGGCAGGAACGAGCACTCCGCCCCGGTACCGCTGGAGGACCTGCGCCTGCACGCGCACGCCGACGACTCCGCGGCGATCGGCCGCTTCCTGCGCACCGTCTCGCGCCACCACCGGCCCGCCTCGGTCGCCTTCCGGCTGCGGCGCCCCGACGGCGTCACCCGGCACATCCGCGTCGTCGCGGAACCGGTGCTGGACGCCGAGGGCCGGCTGCTCGCCGTACGCGGGGCCTACCAGGACGTCTCCTCCCAGCACTGGACGGAGGTGGCGCTCGCCGCGACACAGGACCGGCTCGCCCACTCCGAGGAGCAGGCCGCCGAACGCGACCGCCTCGCCCTGGAGTTGCAGCACGCCATCATGCCGCCCACCCACGGACCGCTGGACGCCCCCGGCCTGGAGGTGGCCGTGCGGTACCGGCCCGCGGAGACGGAGTCCCTGGTCGGAGGGGACTGGTACGACGCGGTCGTGCTGCCGTCAGGCCACGTCCTGCTGTGCGTCGGCGACGTGGCGGGGCACGGGATCGAGGCCGCGACGAGCATGGTCGTCCTGCGCAACGCCCTGCGCGGGCTCGCCGTCACCGGCGCGGGTCCCGGGCAACTGCTCTCCTGGCTCAACGCCGTGGCGTACCACCTGACCGACCGCGTCACGGCCACCGTCGTCTGCGGCCTGTACATCCCCGCCACGCGCACGCTCCGCTGGGCGAGGGCCGGCCACCTCCCACCGGCCCTGCTGCGGGGGGAGGAGGCGACCACGCTGCCGCCGGGGCAGGGCATGCTGCTCGGCGCCGTCCCCGAGACCGCGTACGAGGAACAGCAGATCGGCCTGCGGCCGGGGGACACGCTGCTGATGTACACCGACGGCCTGGTCGAGCGCCGGGACAGTTCCATGACCGATTCGGTGGCCCACCTGCTGGCGACCGCCCGCGGTGCCGCCGCGTCCTCCCTGGAGCACCGCCTCGACCGGCTCCTCGCCGGCAGCCGCTCCGACACCGACGACGACACCTGCGTCATCGGCATCCGTGTGATCTGACGCACCGTCCGGCGGGCGCGGCAGGTGCGGAGGCCGTGTCGGACATAACGGCATGAACCCGAACAAGTTAAAGTCGCCGCCGAATCGCGGTCCGCCTCCCGGCCGGCGGACGACACCGAGGAACCAGGAGTCCACGATGGCCAGTCCGCACCACCCCCACGACAGTCACGAGCACGTCCACGGCGAGAACTGCGGCCACGTCGCCTTCCAGCACGACGACCACACCGACTACGCCCACGACGGGCACGTCCACCGCTCCCACGAGGGCCACGTCGACGAGTGCGACAGGAGCGCCCACGTCACGCACGGGGAGCATGCCCACCAGCACGGCGACGGCTGCGGCCATGTCGCCGTACGGCACGGCGACCACACGGACTTCGTCCACGACGGCCACCGCCACGCGGCCCATGAGGGGCACTGGGACGACCACTGACCGCTCCCCGCGCGGAGATTGACGGCTCGTCACAGGTCGCCGGTGCCGATCCGTCCGGCCGGCGCGCGTCGTGAACGGCCGAGGGTGTATAGATGGCGGCGCCGTCCCAACCGGGCGGCCCCCGTCGCACAGAGGACATACGACACCCGTGCACAGACGTCTCCGACCGGGTGCCACCGCTGTGGCAGCCGTCATCCTGGCCGCCCTGCTCGGCGCGTGCGCCGGATCCCCCTCGGGTTCCGGCGCGCCGGTCTCCTCCGATCCGGTGGCCGCCCAAGGGGGTTCGGGCCGTTCCGGCGGTTCCGGCGCGACGGGAAAGGCCCCGGATGACACCGTCGTCGGCGTACTCGACACCTACCGCCACGACCCCAGGAAGACGGTCCCCGCCACGCGGGCCCGCATGGCCGACGTGTGCACCGACCGCACACGCCGTGTGCGGCCCACGTCCTCCAGGGGCTCCGGCAAGCACAGGACGACCAGGAGCTGGTACACCACCGAGCACTACCGGGACTGCCACAAGGTCCGGCGCGGCACCGAGACGTACCAGCGCGTGGTGCGCGCCGAGCGCTGGTGCGTACGCCTCGACGACGCCTGGTACCGGGTCGACGCCGCCACCTACGGCAGCGCCACGAACACCGACAGGGGCCACCGGCTCACCATCACCCCGCTCGGGACCGGGTGCTCATGACCGGGTGACCGGGTGACCGCGCCGAGGGGCCGCCGCTACCCTGCCCGGATGCCCCGGCCGCTGCTCTACCTCGACATCGACGGACCGCTGATCCCCTTCGGCTCCCCGGCCGGCCACCTGGTGTTCCCCCTGCTCCCGGATCCCCGGGGGAGGACCCGCATCCCTTGCTGGACCGGATCGATCCCGCACTCGGCCCGAGGCTGGCGGCGCTGCCCTGCGAACTGCTCTGGGCGACGTCCTGGACGGCCGAGGACGCCAACGCGTCCGTGGCACCCCGCCTCGGCCTCCCGGCCCTTCCGGCGGTGACCTGGCCGGAACCGTCCGCCGACGACGCCCGCGACGAGCGGGCTGGCCTGCACTGGAAGACACGGACGCTGCTGCGCCGGGCGGCCGGACGGCCCTTCGCCTGGGCCGACGACGAGATCACCCGCGCCGACCGCGACTGGGTCGCCGCCCAGGGCGCACACGCCTTGCTGCACCGCGTCGACCCCCGACGAGGCCTGACGGAACGGGACTTCACCGTGCTGGAGGCATGGCTGTCGGGAGCGGTCCGGCCGACCAGGTGACCGGCCTCGCACCGCTCATCACCGGCTCGCCGCGCTCAGGTCGAGTCCAAGGATCCCGCCGACCGTGACCAGCAGTCCGAGAGGCAGTTCCTTGTCCGTCTGCCCCATGGCGAGCGCGACCCAGCGGTCGCGATCCCGGACCGCCCATACCTGCGTGCTGACGCCTTACGGCTCAAGCTGCACAGCGGCTCGGGCACTTCCTCGCCCGCGAGGCCGGCCTTGAGGTACGGCCACAGGTCGATCTCCACCGGAGCGCCCCAGCGCGGAGTGAGCGTGGCGATCAGAGCGTCGAGGCGGGCCCGCGCGTCCGCTTCGGCCTCCCGCCAGGCCTGCCCGTCCTCGTCATCCCGGAAGTCCTGACTGGTCCAGAGAACGCCGACACGGTAGTGCGGGCCGCCGTAGCCGTTCGCGTCGTCGGCCTCCGTCTCCGGGAACGGAGGTGCGAGCAGCTCGTCGATCAGGGAGAGGTACTCCCCGAGGGCAGCGGTCATGAGCGCAGACCAGGGGGTCGCACCGACACCGACCCCGTCCGCGCGTCAACCGCGGACCGCTACTCCTCGGGCGCGACGACCTCGCCGGTGCCGGCGTCGCGGATCGTGATCGCCTCGACCGGACAGGACTCGGCCGCGTCGACGAGGACGTCCGCCGGTTCGGCCTGCGGGTGCCGCGGGTGCGAGACCCCGTCCCGGAGCTCGAAGTACTCGGGGGCGATGCCGGCGCAGGCGCCGGTGCCCATGCAGGTGTGCTCGTCCACGCTGATCTGCCAGGTCATGGTCGTGTCCTCGGTCGCTGGGTGATGCGGGTGGGGGCAGGTGTTCAGGGGCCGTCCCATGTGACGGGCATGTACTCGGGACCGCGCAGGAGCACGCCCGACTTCCACGCGATGGACTCCTCCCCCTCCGCGAACCGCAGGCCGGGCAGCCTCCCCAGCAGGGAGGCGAGGGCCACCTGCAGCTCCATCCGGGCCAGTTGGGCGCCGAGGCACTGGTGGGGTCCGTGCCCGAAGCCGACGTGCGAGGCCTCCTCGCGCCCCAGATCGAGCCGGTCGGGGTCGGTGTACACCGACGCGTCGCGGTTGGCGGAGACGGCGGCGACCACGACGGCCTCCCCGGCCCGCACCGTGCCGCAGCTCAACTCGACGTCCTCCGTCGCGTAGCGCGGCATGCCGGCGCCGTTGCCCAGAGGCACGAACCGCATCAGCTCCTCGACTGCCTGCGGCACCAGGCCGGGATCCGCGCGCAGCGCCTGCAGTTGCCGGGGGTGGGTGAGCAGGGTGTAGACGAAGTTGGGGATCTGCGTGGCCGTCGTCTCGTGGCCCGCGACGAGCAGCGCGATGGCCAGGACCACCAGTTCCTGCTCCGAGAGCCGGTCCTCCTCGTCCCGGGCGGCGACGAGCGAGCTGAGCAGGTCGTCCCCGGGCGCGGGCCCGCCCCGGCGCCGGGCGATCAGACCGGCCATGTACTCCACGAGCTGCCGGGTGCAGTCCTCGACCTGCTCGGTGGTGAACTTCGTGGTGGACAGCAGGGCGTCCGACCACCTCCGGAACGCGGCGCGGTCCTCGTAGGGCACGCCGAGCAGTTCGCAGATCACGGTGACCGGCAGCGGCAGGGCGAAGTCCTCGACGAGGTCGGCCGGGGCACCCTTGGTGATCATCGCGTCGAGCAGGCCGGCGGCGATCTGCTCGGTGCGGGCCCGCAGCCGCTCGATGCGGCGTGCGGTGAACGCCTTCGCGACGACCCGGCGCACCCGGGTGTGCTCGGGCGGGTCGAGTTCCAGGATGCTGCCGGGCAGACCCCGTCCGGGCCGCATACGGGGCTCGTCGCGGCGGGCGGCCTCGGCCCGGCTGAACCGCGGGTCGCCCAGAACGGTCCTGACGTCCTCGTACCGCGTGACGAGCCAGGCGGCCTCGCCGTACGGGAAGCGGACCCGGCACATCGGCTCGCTGTCGCGCAGTTCGGCGAACAGCGGGTCCACGGTCAGCCGGTCGGCTGCGCTGAAGGGAAACGTCCTCGGTTCGGTGACGGCCATGGCGACTCCTGCGCTGAGGGGAGGGCGGGGGTGAGCGGGTGCCGAGAGCCCTTACGGCGGCCCGGGCGGCGGTTGCAGCGCGGGCCCGAGCAGATGGCAGAGATCGTCCGCGAGCAGGTCCAGCGGGTCGGCGGTGCCCACCTGCAGACCGCCGGCGATCCACGTGGTCAGGAACGAACCCGTCTGGAGGGCGGCCATCAGCGCCCGCTGCCGGGCCTCCCCGCGGGGCACCCCCCGCCAGCGCGGGGCGTCGTGTGTCAGCAGGTCCACGTACCGTTCGTGCGCGGCCACGTAGCGGTCCCGGACGCTCCCGTCGTCACCGGCCGCCGACGGCGTGGCGGCGAAGAGCACCCGGATCGTCGGGGCAAGCGTCCGCCACTGGGCCGCCGCGCGGTCCAGCCACGCACGCACGGTGGCCCGGTTCCACTCCGGCACGGCGGCGAGATCCGCGTAGAGCTCGTCGGCGACCGAGTACACCCGGTCGGACAGCGCGGCGATGATCGCGGCCTTGCCGCCGAAATGCGCGTAGACCGTGGCCCGGGTGACGCCGCTCGCCGCGGCGATGTCCTCCATCGTGGCGTGCACGAACGATGTCGTGGCGAAGACGGTGACCGCTCCGTCCAGCACCCGGTCGCGGGTCAGGCCCCGCTGCTGCTCGCGCAGACTCGGCCGCGGTCCGCGGCCGGCCGGACGCGGTGCGTCCAGGGCGGTCGTGGAACGGTCGGCGGGCTGCTTGCGGCGCTCCATGGAGTAAGCGTACAAAATGCCGCAAGCCTTGACATATTGTGCAGCCCCGTTCGGGGTTCCCCGCGCCGCCGTCCCTCCCTCCGCCGACGGCGAACGGCCCCGCGCCGGCCGACCCTCACCGGGGCCGGGGCGGGGCCGCGCCGGTCAGGTCACTCCGCGGCGTCGATGGTGGGCCGGCGCAGCTGAACCTCGGCGCCCGCCTGCTTGAACGACTCCGCGGACACCGGCACGAGCACCGCGTCGCGGTGGAAGTCCCGCAGGTTCGTCGACCCGCAGCTGATCACCGTCGAGGTGAGCTTGGCCCGAGTCCGTTCCACGTTGTCGTACAGGCTCCCGGCGTAGGGCACATAGCCGTCGACGCCCTCTTCGAAGACCATCTGCCCGCGCTGACCGTAGCGGGCCGCGTTCTGCGCGCGCCGCGAGCCCTCACCCCAGTACTCCTTGTACCACTGGCCGCCGATCTGAAGCTTCCGCGACGGACTCTCGTCGAGCCGGGCGAAGTAGCGGCCGAGCATGATGAAGTCCGCCCCCATCGCCAGCGCCATCGCCATGTGCGAGTCGTTGAGCAGGCCCCCGTCGCAGCACAGCGGCACGTACACCCCGGTCTCCTGTGCGTAGACGTCGCGTGCCTCGACCACGTCGAGCAGCGCGGAGGCCTGCCCGCGGCCGATGCCCTTCTGCGCCCTGGTGGTGCAGATGGCGCCGCCGCCGATCCCGACCTTCACGAACGCCGCGCCCGCGTCGGCCAGGTAACGGAAGGCCCGGCCGTCCACGACGTTCCCCGCACCGACGAAAACGTCGTCACCGTAGGCTTCCCGGGCGAATTCGAGGGTCTTCGCCTGGTACACGGAATAGCCGTCGGAGGAGTCCAGGCACAGCACATCCGCGCCGGCCTCCACCAGAGCGGGAATCCGGTCCTTGAAGTCACGGGAATTGAGACCGGCGCCCACCCGCAGACGCTTGTCGCCGTCAACGGTCGCACGGTGATACGTCTTATGGGCCTGATAGTCCCTCTTGAGGACCAAGGAGACGACCCGGTCGTCCTCGAGCACCGGCAGAACGTCCAAGTGGTGATGCCAGATCAGCTCGTTCGCCTCGGACAGCGAGACCGAGGCCGGCGCGGTGACCAGGCGGTCACGGCCCCGCATCCGGTTGAGCGCGGTCTCGGAGGCTCCGTGACGCTCCAGATGGAAGTCGTCGAGGCTGATGACCCCGAGGAACTCCCCGTCCGGCTCCCCGCTCCCCGTGACCACGGCGACGCCCTGCTCGGTGTCGGCCAGGAGCAGGGCGACCTCGCCGAGCGGCGTCTGCGGAGCCACGGTGACGTCGCTGGTCCGGAAGCCGGCCTTGTGCCGCTTCACCGACAGCACGTCCGCGGCCTGGTCCTCGATCCGCTGGTTCTGGTGGATGAACGACAGCCCGCCGGCCTGCGCCAGCGCGACCGCCAGCGCCGGTGACGACACCGCCTGCATGATGGCGCTCACCATGGGGGTGGCGATCCGGATTCCCGGCTCCTCGCCGACCCGGTGGCGCACCAGCGGCGCCCCGAGATCCACATTGTCCGGCGTGCAGTCTTCAGTGGTCAGGCCCGGAATGAGGAGGAACTCACTCAACGTGCGGGAGATCTCGGGAAGGATTCTCATGTCGTCTCCAAGAAGGAGCCTGCACCGATCACCGACAGATCGGCAAGGCTCGTACGGGCAGAGCGGATCGACGCCGGCCGGTGGCGCACTATCGGAAGAACGCGCTCCGGACATCCTGAGAGCGGGCACACCCGGCGGAGCGGTGCTCGCACGCGCGGCCGAATCGGCAGCGAGGGCACGGCAGATCCGCATCCGCACAGTGCTGCACTGGCGCTGACTTCCATCACGCCATACGGCACCGTACCGCACTGCCCGTCGGCGATTTCCCACCTCGGTTTGGCGCGTTGAGGTGGGGCACGGGGATCGCCGGGGCGATACCTCCCCGGCTGCCGGATGACGCCGGGCCGCGAGGCCGGCGACGGTGCGCAGTGCTGATGGTGGGCACCGGCGGGCATGCCCGTGGCCGCCTACCGGCTGGGATGTCCCGGCCCTCTGCATGGTGCTCATGGCGTTGGCCGGCCCTGTCAAGGGCGAACTCCGGGCACGGCCGGGGGAGACGACGATGCGCTGTGCGCGGCGGCGGACGCGGTGGGCAGGGCCGTGCCGGACGAGCAGCTCCGGTTGCTGCAAACCGCCTACTGCGTTGCGGAGTTGAGGTCCACGACGTTCTGCGGCTCAGGCGTCGTGCCCGAGACCGCGATCGGGTGCGCTCATGTCCCCGGTTCCGGGGGTGCCGTCGGCGAGCCCGTAGCGCAGGTGCACGGTGCCCTGGGGGCCGGTCGCCGGGGGTTCGAGGAGTGTGAGGTTCGTGGGGACCGCGCCGCCGTCGAACACCTTCTTCCCGACGCCGAGCACGATCGGGTGCACCCAGAGGCCGAGGCGGTCGAAGAGCTTCTCGCGCAGGAGGGTCTGCACCAGGTTCAGGCTCCCGACGACCTTCACGTGCTGGTGCCGCTCGCGGACCTCGCGCACCGCGACGGCCAGATCCGGGCCGAGGTGCGTGGATCCGTCCCATGAGAGGTCGGGCCTGCCGCGGGAGGCCACGTACTTCGGGACGCTGTTGAAGAGCGTGGCGATCCCGCCGTCCTCGCCGCCTTTCTGGTGCGGCCAGTAGGCCGCGAAGATGTCGTACGTCCGCCGGCCGAGCAGGAGGGCGTCCGTGCCCTCGTACGCGGCACCGACCTGCGCCCCGGTGGCCTCGTCCATCAGGGGCGCCTGCCAGCCGCCGAACGGGAACCCCGCCGGGTCCTCGTCGGGGCCGCCGGGCGCCTGCCCGACGAGGTCGAGGGTGGCGAACAGCTCGATGTGGATGAGGCCCATGCCGTGCTCCCGGTGAGTCGGTTGTCCCGTTCGGCAGGTAGACCCATGGGCGCCGGCGGACTCATCGCCGCGGCGGCTCCCGCTTCGAAGTCGTCGACGCGCCCGATCACCCCGCCGCGTCGGGCGTGCGCACCGCCAGGAAGGCGACGTCGTCGTCGTTGTCCGCGGGGCGGACCTGCTCCAGGAGCGTGTCGCTGAAGGAGTCCAGAGCGCGGCGGGCGAGGGAGGCGGCGTGTTTGCCGAGCAGGTCCAGACCGTGGTCGAGCGAGTGGCTGGGGGATTCGATGAGCCCGTCGGTGTAGAGCATCAGCGTCGACCGGGGCGGCAGGGTGACGACGGCGTCCCGGCGCGGTTTGGTGCTGCCCGTGCCGAGGAGGATCCCGTGCGCGTCGGTGAGGTAGCGGGCCCGGCCGTCGTGGGTGATCAGCAGGGGCGGCGGGTGGCCCGCATTCGTCCAGTGCAGCTGCCACAGTCCGTCGTCGCAGGTCAGCCGGGCGAGCAGCATCGTGGCCATGGGGACCTCGGCGATGTGCATGACGGCCCGGTCGAGCTGGGTGACGACGGCGCTGGGGCTCTCCGGCTGCGACCAGGCGAAGGCACGCAGCATGTTGCGGAGCTGTGCCATGCCGCTCGCCGCCTCCAGGTCGTGCCCGACGACATCGCCGATGGCCAGGGCCGTCGCCCCGTCGGCGAGCGGGAACGCGTCGTACCAGTCGCCCCCGACCTGCGAGGCGTCCGGGGCGGGCACGTAGCGGGCCTTCATCTCCAGTCCCGGCACGGTCGGCATCTGCGGCAGCAGATGGCGCTGCATCGTCTCGGCGACCTTGCGCTGCCGCTGGTACAGCCGCGCGTTGTCCAAGGCCAGGCCGGCCCGGCGGGAGAGGTCCTCCAGCAGCGGAAGGTCGGCCGCGGTGAAGGCGTCCGGTCGCAGTGAGCGCCCCAGCGTCAGGGCGCCGAGCACGTCCCGGAGTCCGCGGACGGGGGCGATGGCCGCCGAGTGCATGCCGGTTGCCGTGAAGAGCCGTTGCTGCTCGACCGCGATACCCGAGTCGGGCGGCCCCTGGTAGGTCGAGGGGCCGGCCAGGGCGGAGGCGGCACCGCGCAGCGCGCGCGACAGCGGCATCGGGGATTCCTGGGGCACGGGCGGCATGGGGCCCTGGAGATCCGTGCGCTCGATCAGGACGCCGTTCTCGTGCTGCACGACCAGCGCGCGCCGCACCTCGTCGCCCTCCGTCAGCAGGTCCACGACCGCCCAGTCCGCGAGCCGGGGCACGGTCAGGGCCGCCAGCCGCCGCAGGGCCTCGTCCACGTCGAGCGTCGAGGTGAGCCCCGTGGTCGTCTCCGCCAGCAGCGTGAGGCGATCGAGTTCGGAGAGCGGCGGGACCGCCGTGCCGGCGCCGCGCGGCTCGGCGGCGGGCTGCCGCACCTCGTGCAGCAGTACCAGCGCCCCCGTGGTCCCCGGCGTGAGCGAGTAAGGCGTGGTGAGCCAGGCCAGTCCCAGCAGCGTGCCGTCGGCGCAGGCGAACCATCCCAGGTCGCTCTGCGTGGTGGTCCCGGTGAGGAGCGCGTCCCGCATCCGGCAGCGGGAGCGGGGCAGGGGGTGCCCGTCGCTGTCCCGGTGCAGCAGGTCGTGGGCGTCCCGCCCGGCGAGTTCCCCGGCGGACTTCCGGAACAACCGCCGGGCTCCGGCGTTGGCCGCGACGATCCGCCCCTCGCCGTCGACGACGAGGGCGGACGCCCCGATGCTCTCCAGGTCGAGGACCGGGGCCGGGGGGCCGTCCGGAGTGCGCGACCCGAGCACGGGCGGGAGATCCGCCGGGGACGCTGCGGCTTCCATGCCCCTCCTCGAACGGTCGGAGACCTGTGCGGTGCATACCTGCCCCACCAGGATCACATGCCCCCACAAGGCGGGCCTACCGCGAACGGCGCATTCCCGCCACGCGAACGGGTCGGTGATCGCGGCGGCGGCACCGACTCCGTGCCGTCCGGCGCCCGTTCGCCCACTCCCGGGCCCCTCGCGGGACAGCCGGGATCGTGGCCGGCCGACGCACTAGGCTCCGGGGATGCCGATCCCCAGCCTCGCGCGCATCCGTGCCCTGCACGAGAAGTACGCGCCCAGTGCCGAGGCCTTCGACCTGGTGTTCACGCACTGCGAGATCGTGTGGGGCATCGCGGAACAATTGCTGCCCGCGTCGGGCGGCGACGCCGTGGACGCGGAACTGGTGCGCGCGGGATGCCTCCTCCACGACATCGGCGTCTACCGTCTCTTCGACGACGACGGCCGCCTGGACCACGGGGGATATGTGCGCCACGGCCTTCTCGGCCATGACCTCCTCGCCGCCGAGGGCATCCCCGAGGCGCTGTGCCGGTTCTGCTCCTGCCACACCGGCGTCGGCATCACCGCGGCGGACGTGCTGGCACAGGGGCTGCCCCTTCCCCCGGCGGACTACGTGCCGGTGACGCGCGAGGAGAGGCTGGTGATGTACGCGGACAAGTTCCACACCAAGGCGTCCCCGCCGCGCTTCCTGTCCTTCCCCGTCTACGCCGAACAGGCCCGCCGGTTCGGCGAGGACAAGGCCGCCGCCTTCCACGCCCTGCGCGACGAGTTCGGCGAACCCGATCTCGTCCCGCTCGTGGTGGCCCACGGGCACGCTTTGGCGGAACCGCACTGACGAGGCGTCAACTGTCAGTGTCGGCGGCTGCCTGACGGGCCGTCGGCGGCGCACGTGCGGGCGTACCGTTCCGGGGCGTACGCCGTTCCGTGGGCCGGAACGTGCGTCACCCGGCCGGTACGGGTAACACGGCACCCATGGGGACCGAAAGCGAGCCGGAGAGCCGCCCGAAAGGCGGCGGCCTCCGCCTGCTGCTGCTTCTGCCCGTGCAGTCGGCAATGCTGGTGGCCCTGGGACTGCTGGTCTCCGGCCCGTTGGCCGGTCGGTGGCCGCTCGTGGCGGAGGACGGCGTCGACCGGTTCCTGGCGGCGCACCGCACGGCCGCGGGCGACGCGGTGGCGCAGTGGCTGTCATGGGTCGCGGGCACGCAGGGCGTCGTCGGCCTGACGCTCGTCTGCGTCGTGGCGCTGCTCACGCTGCCGGGCACTCCGCGCCGGCGCGAAGCGCTGTTCCTCGGGGGCGCCGTCGCCGCGCAGTCGGCGGTCTTCCTCCTGGTCACCCTCTGCGTCAACAGGCCACGGCCGCAAGTGCCCCACCTCGAGGCGGCGCCGCCGACCTCCAGCTTTCCGTCCGGCCACGCGGGCGCCGCGCTCGCACTGTACGGAGGACTCGCCGTCCTGGCGGCCCAGCGGCTGCGCGGTCCCTGGCGGCGCGCGGCGGTCGTGGCGCTGCCGCTCGTCCCGGTCGCCGTGGCGGTGGCGCGGCTCTACGGCGGGATGCACCACCCCAGCGACGTCGTCGCGGGACTCCTGTGCGGCCTCTGCACCCTGACCGTCATGAGCCGGGCGCTGCTGCCGCCGTCCCGCGCACGGGCGGGCCCGGCGCACGTCCCGGGCCGGGTCGTCGACCGCGGCCGCCGTGCCGTCGTCGTCCGGCATCCCCGCGCCTGCCCCGACCATCTTGCCGACCAGGTGCGGGCGGTCCTGCTGCGGCAGGGCTACACCGAGCAGCGGTGGACCTCCACCACGGCGCGGCTCCCCAGCGGCGAACTGGCCTCGCTGGCCGCGCGGGACACGTCCCTGGTCGTGGTCTGCGGAGGCGACGGCACCGTGCGCGCGTGCGCGGACCACCTGGCCGGGACGGACACCGCGCTGGCCGTCGTGCCCTGCGGCACGGGCAATCTGCTCGCCCGAAACCTGCGCCTGCCCACGGACCCCGCCCTCGCCCTGGAACGGGCACTGACCGGCGACCGGGTCGGCATCGACGTGGGCCGGCTGCACGGGGACGGACTGCCCGCCACATCCTTCACCGTCATGGCGGGCGCCGGCTTCGACGCCGCCATGGTCCGTGACGCCTCGGTGCGGCTCAAGGCGCGCCTGGGCTGGAGCGCCTACGTCCTCTCGGCCGTCCGGCACCTCACCGACGCGCCGATGCGGCTGTCGATCCGGCTGGACGACGGGCCCGCCCTGCACCGCACGGCGCTGATGGTGGTCGTCGGCAACGTCGGCACCCTGCAAGGCGGAGTGCCGCTGCTGCCCGGGGCACGCGTGGACAGCGGCCGGCTGGACATGGTGCTGCTCAACCCCCGGGGTGCCGCCGGGTGGGCGGCCGTCGCGGGCCACCTCGCGGTCGGCATGGTGCCCCGCCGCCCGGAGCGTTCCGCCGGCGCCGCGCCGTACGGGCCGGTGGCTCGCGGGGCCCTGGAGTACTTCCATGCCGAGCGGATCGATCTGTGTTTCGCCGTGTCCCAGCCCCGTGAACTCGACGGCGACGTCGTCGCCGACGGCACCCGGCTCACCGCAGAGGTCCGGCCCGCGGCACTGCGGATCTGTCTGCCCGAGGCCGCCCGTATCGGCGGTTACGGCCCGGGGCGCAGCGGCGCGGCCGTGGCCGCGGGCGGCTGAATTGCCGTCCGTGGTGCGCCCCGTGGCCGTCCCGCACTTCGAACTACCCTTTCCGGCATGGCGATGTTCGTGCACCTGACCCCGGCGGCGAACGCGCCTCGCATCCTGCGGTCCGGGATCCGCGCCGGCGGCGGGCGAGGCGGCGCGCGCGGGGTGTACTGCTTCCCGGTGCTGGCGTCGTACACCCTCACCCACCAGTGGCTGCGGGAGCTGGCCCGGTCCGGGACCCGGGGAGGGCTGGTGGCCGTTCACATCCGCCTGGCTGACGACGAGCCGGTACTGGCCGGGCACTACGCGGACCGGGCGCGGGGCGTGGAGTCCGCCGTCACCGCGGCCGAGGCGGTGCGCCGGATCGCCGCAGCGACGGACCCCCGGGGGTGGGAGGTGTTCGTGCCGCGCGCGATCCGCCCGCGGGAGGTGCACCGCACGCGCACCGCGCCCCAGGTGGCGGGCTGGCGCTATTGGCCCGACGCGCACGGGACGCGTCCGTGCACCTGCTTCGGTTGCCGGGTGCGTGGCGAATACGGGTCGCGGCGCCTGCGCGAACGGATGCCGCATCCGCTGGACGGTCCGGCGCCGCCGGTCCCGGTCCTGCTGGCCACGGTCGCGGCGGCCGGCGATCCCGGTGACCCGGTCGTCCTGCGGGAGACGCTGCACTGGTTCGGGATGCGCCGGCGCGGTCCCCTCGCGCAACTGCGCCGGCTCGCCGCGCACCCGGACCCGGGGGTGCGGGAGGACCTGGTGTGGGCGGTCGCCCGCTGGGCCACCCCCGGGGTCGCCGAGCTGCTGGACGGCCTCGCGGGCGACCCGCACCCGGAGGTCCGTGAGGCCGTCGGGGCGGTCCGCGGCGCCGATTGAGCAGCCGACGCCAGTGCCCGCCGGGCGCGGCGAAGGCCGCTGCCCGGGCCCGGTGGCGTGGGGCATGGTTCGGTGCCTTACTGGATGACATGCGTGTCACCTGCCCCTTGTTCCTCGTCCGCCGCACGTACGGATCGTGCGGACGGCAGGGCGCGGCCACGATCCCCACCACGGTCCGGCTCCTGCGCGGGATGCTGCGGGGAGCGGCCGCGGGGGCCGCCGGGTGCACGGCCCTGGACACGGTCGGCTACCTGGACATGGTGCTGCGGGGCCGGGGCGCCAGCAGCACCCCGGAGGTCACGGTCGAGCGGCTGTCGCAGGTGGTGCGCGTCCCGGTCCCCGGGACGCCCGACGTCCGCGGGAACCGCATCGCCGCCTTGGGCCCGCTCACCGGTATCGCCGCCGGCGTCGGCATGGGGGCCACGCTGGGTCTGGCCACCGCCGCCGGCTGGCGGCCGGGCAACGCCGTGCTCACCGCGACGGCGGGAGCCCTGTGCCTGATCGGCACCAACGGCCCGATGACCGTGCTGCGCGTGACCGATCCCCGCACCTGGTCCGGGTCCGACTGGGCCGCCGACCTCGTCCCGCACGTCGCGTACGCACTGGTCGCGGCGGCGGTGCTCAGGGGCCTTGCCCCCGCATCCTCCGGGAGCGTCCCGCCCCGCGGACCGCAGTGGTGGTGTGACGCCGTACGCCTGCGGTTCACCCCTTGAGGATGTTCACCGACCGCGCGACCACCAGGGCGAGGGTCAGCAGCGAGACCATGGCCTGGAAGGTCATCAGCAGTTTGGCCCAACGGGACATCGGCATCGTGTCGGTGGGGCTGAAGGCGGTCGCGTCGGTGAAGGACACGTACAGGTAGTCGGCGAAGGCCGGTTCCCACTCCTGGTGCACCGGGTCCGGGCTCTGCATCTGCGGGAAGAGGAAGTCCGGGGTGTCCCTCACCCCCGTGGCGCGGGCGACCGGCCCGCCGCGGTCCCATTCCCAGTACCACAGGGCGAAGACGATGATGTTGGTCACCCAGATGGACGCGGCGCCCAGCAGGAGCGCCTGCGCGTCGCTCACCTCGGTTCCGCGCACCAGGTGCTGAATCAGCCGGACCGCCGACCAGCCGTTGGCCACGCTGACCGCGGCGGCCAGCGTCAGCCCTCCGGCGCGCAGCAGCGGCCCCATCCGCCGGGCGCGGGAGGGGGTGGCCGGCAGCAGTGCGACCAGCAGCAGGAGTTCCAGCCCCGGCAGGAGCCACCGCGGATGGATGGCCAGGCGTTCCGGCAGCACCAGCTGAAGGACGATGGCGATCAGCACCGCCACCGACACCGCCCCTCGCCCCTCCACCCGCGTGTGGCGGCGCCAGGCCGGCTCCGCGGCGGTCCCCTCCGGGGACGTGGTGAGCAGTTCCTCGATCCGCGTCAGCCGCTGGTGCACGGCCCTCAACTCATCGTTCACGGAGTCAGTGTGGGGCCCGCCGCACGAATGGCCGCAGCGGACACCCCCTCCGGCCACCGGACGTCGGCGGCGTCCGAGGACGCCGTACGGCCGTCAGCGCGCCTGCCTGACCCGCTCCAGGTAGCCGACGAGTCCGGCCATCCGCTCCGCGGGCCAGGGCAGGCCCCTGCTGAGGTCGGCGCCGCGGTCCTGCCACATCCGCCGCGCGGAGTCCTCCGTACGGTCGCCGCCGGTGTGGAAGGCGGACCCGATTTCGTCCCACGCCGCGACGAGTCGCCGCACCCCGGGGTCGTCCACCGCGGTGCCGGCGTCGAGATGGGCGAGGAGTTCCTCGACGAGGCCGGTCCAGCGAGTCCGCGCCGCCTCGACGGCCGCCGGTCCGAGCTCGGCCCGGCGCCGGGCCAGTTGGTCCTGCTGTTCCTGAGTGAAGTAGCCGTCCAGCACGGAGATCATCTCCAAGGTCGTCATGAACTGGTCCGGATCGGGCGCCGATTCACCGTCGAGCTGCCGCAGGAGCCCGCGGACCTGCTCGGTGATCTGCGCGATCCGTTCGCCCTGCCGCTGGAGCTCCTCCAGTTGGGCGCCCAGCACCGCGCGCATCGCCGGGAGGTCGTCCGGTGCGCCGTCCACCACGTCGCCGATCTCCTCCAGGGACAGGCCCAGGGTCCGCAGCGCCCGTACGCGGTACAGGCGGTGCAGGTCGCGCCCGGTGTAGCGGCGGTGCCCCGAACCGGTGCGCTCGCTCGCACGCACCAGGCCGATCTCGTCGTAGTGGTACAGCGTCCGCACGGTGACGCCGCCGGCCCTGGCCAGCTCGCCGATGCTCCACCGGGGTCCGGTGGTGTCGTTCCCGATCACGTCCGCAACGCTACGACCTCCCGTCACGGGAGGGGCAAGCCCCTCGGGGCACGGCCGCGGGGCCCTCCCGGAAGAGGGCCCCGCCGGGTGGGCGTGGGGTCAGTCGCGGGACAGTTGCCCGTCGGTGAGCCGCCACAGCCCCAAGGGGTTGCCGGCGGACAGCGCCTCGGGCAGCAGCGCGTCCGGGAAGCCCTGGTAGGTGACCGGCCGCAGGAAGCGGTCGATCGCGGTCATGCCGACCGAGGTGAAGCGGCTGTCGGTCGTGGCCGGGAAGGGGCCGCCGTGGACGGTGGCGTGCGCGACCTCCTGCGGGTGGGCGAAGGCGTTCACGACGATCCGGCCGGTGCGCCGCTCCAGGACCGGCAGCAGGCGCGCCGCGTGCGCGTGGTCGGGCTCGTCGATGTGCATCGCGGCCGACAGCTGGCCGCGGAAGCTCCGGGCCACCTCCAGGAGCTGGTCCATGCCCGTCAGCCGGACCACGACGGCGGACGGTCCGAAGACCTCCCCGGCCAGCGCGGGTTCGGCGAGGAAGCGGTCGCCGTCGACCTCGAGCAGCCGCGAGCGGCCCTCCCAGGTGCCCTGCGGGTCCGGACCCTCCACCAGCGTCGTGGCCCCGGCGTCGCGCAGCCGATGGGCGCCCCGCTCGTAGGCGTCGTGGATGCCCGGCGTCAGCATGGTCCGCGCGTGCATCGCGCCGACGCGCGCTGCGGCCGCGTCACGCATCGCGGCGTAGCCCGGGCCGTCGATCGCGAGCAGGAGGGCCGGCTTCAGGCATGCCTGGCCGACGTTGACGAGCATGCGCTCGGCGAAGCCGTCGCCGACCTCCGCGCCGCGGGCCGCGAGCGCCGAGGGCAGGACGAAGGTCGGGTTGACACTGGTCATCTCGGCGAAGACCGGGATCGGTTCGGGCCGCAGCTGGGCCCGCCGGTACAGCGCCATTCCGCCGGCCTCGGAGCCGGTGAAGGTGACCGCCTTGATCAGCGGGTGGTCCACCAGGGCCTCGCCGATCTCGTTGCCCGCGCCGCGGACCATGGAGAAGACGCCTTCGTGCAGTCCGCTGTCGGCGACGGCGCTGCGGATGGCACGGGCCTGCAGCTCGGAGGAGCCGGGGTGCGCGTTGTGGGCCTTGAGGACCACCGGGGCGCCCGCCGCCAGCGCGGAGGCGGTGTCGCCGCCGGCGACGGAGTACGAGATGGGGAAGTTGCTCGCGCCGAAGACGGCGACCGGGCCGATCGCGATCTTCTGCATGCGGTGGTCCGTACGCGGCCGCGGCTGCCGCCCGGGCTGTGCCGGGTCGACGGTGGCGTGCCGGAAACGGCCCTGCCGGACCACGTCGGCGAACTGCCGGAACTGGCCCGCGGCCTTGGCCGCCTCCGCCGAGAACTGGGCGGCGGGCAGGCCGGTCTCCAGCGCGGTGCGCTCGGCCAGTTCGCCGTTGACGGCGTCCAGCCGGTCCGCGATCAGTTCGAGGAAGGCGGCGCGCTCGTCGAGCCCGGTGCGGTTGTAGCTGTCGAAGGCCTCGTCGGCGAGGCGCGCGGCACGGTCCACCTCGGCCGCGCCGCCGAGCGCGAAGGGGGGCTCGATCTCCCGGCCGGTCGCGGGGTTCAGCGCCCGCATCGTGGCGCCGGTCGCCGGTACGGACGACGAGCCGATCAGCATGTCTCCGTTCAGTGCCAGGTCAGCCATGTCGGTGGGCTCCGTCCTCGAGTGCCAGGACCAGGTCCTGGGTGCTGGTGATGGCGTGGGCGAACGTGGGGCCGTTCAGCTCGTGGGCGGCGTGCATCATCTCCGGCAGGAATGCCGCCGTGGCGTCGCGGACGAGGGTGACGTGGTAGGCGAGCTCCATGGCGTAGCGGCCCGTGGACTCGATGCAGGTGTTGGCGAGCAGGCCGATCACGATGACGTGGGTGATGCCGCGCTGCCTGAGCCGGAAGTCCAGATCGGTGTTGGCGAAGCCGCTCTGCGCCCAGTGCTCCTGGACGACCACGTCACCGTCGGCGGGCCGGAAGTCCGGGTGGAACTCCCCGCCCCAGGTGCCCTGCGCGAAGGTGTGGCGCTCCTGCACGATCCGCTGGGTGGGATTGGGGTGGTCCCAGTCCTCGTAGTCGCCCTCCTGCCAGCGACGGTGGGGGACGAAGAAGACCGGCAGGTCCGCCCGGCGGCCCGCGGCGACGACGGCGCGCAGGTTGTCCAGCAGGCCGACGTCGGTGGCCACGGGTTCCAGGAGGGGCCAGACCTTGCCGCCGTCGGAGAGGAAGTCGTTGTAGGGGTCGACGAGGAGGACGGCGGTTCGGGTGGGGTCGTACGGGGTGGTCATGGGCGTGACTCCAAAAAGTGGAGGATACGTGTCATCCACAAATAGGATGACTCGCATCATCCAGACCGTCAAGGCCGCGGAACGCGCGGCACCGGGATCTGTATGATTGCCGTCATCCAGATTGCACCCGGAGCGCCTCATGGGCGAAGCGGGTCAGGAGAGCGAGGAGGCACGAAATGAAGCCCGATGAGCTGCGCGAGGCCCTGATCGGCGCGTGGCGCCTGGTGTCCTACAGGGCGATCGCGGTCGAGGGCGGCGACGTCGTCGAGCCCTTCGGGGCGCGGCCCCAAGGGCTGATCGTGTACACCCCCGGCGGCCATATGTCGGCCCAGATCATGCGTCCCGGCCGCCCCGCCTTCCGTGAAGGGCGCCTGGAGAGGGGCCTGCCGGGGGAACTGGCGGCCGCGGCTCTCGGCTACCTCGCCTACGGGGGGACCTACGAGGTGCCCGAGGACGATCTCGTGGTGCACCACGTGGGGCTGAGCCTGTTCCCCAACTGGGTGGGTGTGCCTCAGGTCAGGACCGTCGGATGGGAGGGCCCGAGGCTCCGTCTGGCCCTGCGTGAGCCCGCTCTCATCTGGGGTGCGCGGCGCGACGGCGTTCTCGTCTGGGAGCGCGTGCCGGGCGACGTGCCGTTCCCCGCATGAGCGTGGCGGTCAGGGTGTATGATGCCCGTCATCCACACTTGACCGGTGCAGCCTGAACGACATCCGGGAGGTCTTCAGATGGGTCACTCCCAGGCAGCAAAGGCGGAATCGCGCGAACGGGTCCTCAGGATCGCCGCCCGCCGTATCCGCGAGGAGGGCATGACCGCCCCGGGTGTCGCGGACCTGATGAAAGAGGCGGGTCTCACCCACGGCGGGTTCTACAAGCACTTCACGTCCCGCGAGGAACTCATGGTCCAGGCCGCGACCCTGGCCCTGGAGGACGGCGAGGCCAAGATGGCCGAGGCTGCCCGCCACGACCCCGAGGAACCGCGCACCGGACTGATCGACGCCTACCTCAGCGCGCGCCACCGTGACGCCCCCGGAACGGGGTGCGCCCTGGTGACGCTGGGTGCCGCGGCGGGCCGCGGCGTCGCCGAGATGAAGGACGCGTACGAGAAGCAGGTGCGCGGCTATCTGGAACTCATCGGCGAGGCCGCGCAGGGCGACGACCCCGAGGAGACACGGGCCGACGCCATGCTCACGCTGAGCGCCATGGTCGGCGCGATCTTGATGTCACGGGCGGTCGCCGACCCGCAGTTGTCCGACGAACTGCTGAAGACGGTCGCCGAGCAGCTCAAGCGCCCGGCCGCCACGGCCTGACCGGCCCGCCCCTGCCGGCCCGGGACGGTCAGCCGCCGGCGCCCACGCAGGTGTGCTCCCGTGCGCGCGCCAGGCCCCGTCGGTGCAGGGCGTCGAGCCGGTCCGCCGCCCGGGTGGCCGCGGCCCGAGCCATCAGGGCGGCGCACCGCTCACCGCCGGGACCCGGCCCGGCGGCCGCCAGGGCGCGCAGCAGTGCGGCGTCGACGCGGTCCAGCCGTGGCCTGACCGTCCGGGCCAGGTCGGGACGCGTCCGCGGACGCAGCGCGGGATGCCGTTCCCAGAACCGGTACAGACCCCGCTGCACCAGCTTGCCCGCTTCGATCTGATCGCTGAGCACCCGAGCGGCGAGGGCCGGGCTCACCCCGAGGGACGCCGCCTGTCCCATCGCCTCGGCGAGGATCCGGCGTTCGCGGGCGGGATCGTCGATGGGTTCGTGCGTGCCCCACTTGGCGGCCGCCACGCTGTCCGCCGTCGCCGGCCTCTCGGCGTAGAGCCGGACGAGCGCCGTGGGCCACGCGGACACGGACACGGACGCGGTCGTGGTCGCGGTCGCGGGGGAGGCGGGCGCGCAGAGGCCCAGTAGCAGTCCCGCCACCGCGACCGCGCCGCCTTTGCCAGGGGACGCAGTCACGGCCCGGCGGCCTCTCCCTCGTGCGGCTGCGGGTTCCTGATCAGGTTGGCCGCCCGTTCCGCCACGGCCAGCACGGTCGCATTGGGGTTGGCGGACACGATGGACGGCATGACGGAGGCGTCGGCGACGCGCAGACCGTCGACGCCGCGGACCCGCAACCGCGGGTCGACGACGGAACGGTCGTCGGAGCCCATGCGGCAGGTGCCCACGGGGTGGTAGTAGCTGCCGACGCCGTGCCGTACGTACGCCCGCCGCGCGGCCTCGTCGCGCACGTCGCCCCCGGGCAGGGCCTCCTCCCCGCGCCAGGCGTCCAGGGTGTGCTGCCGCCCGACGTCCCGTGCGAGCTCGACGCCCTCGGCCAGCCGGTCGACGTCCGACCGCTCGGCCAGCAAGCCGGCGTCGACGACGGGCGCGTCGCGGGGGTCGGCACCCGAGAGCCGGACGGAACCGCGGCTGTCGGGCGCCATGAGGCCCACG
This sequence comes from Streptomyces sp. RLA123, assembly GCF_056270165.1. Taxonomy (NCBI): domain Bacteria; kingdom Bacillati; phylum Actinomycetota; class Actinomycetes; order Kitasatosporales; family Streptomycetaceae; genus Streptomyces; species Streptomyces sp. RLA123. The sequence goes on from NZ_JBWDOR010000003.1 coordinate 7,599,539, forward strand.
ACGAAGCTGAAGCCGCCTTCCGCGGCGGTCAGCGGGGGAGGGGCGTACGACACGCTGAAGAAGAGGATCTGCAGGTCGGGCACGGTCGTCGAGTGGTCGCTGCACAGCGTCGCGGCCGCGTCGAACGCGGGGCCGGCGGGCGCGGGCAGGGCCCGTGCCGCACGGTAGTTGACGACGCAGACGGGATGGTCGTGCAGATCGGCCCCCACGCCGGGGGAGTCCACCGTGACGTCGATGCCCACGCGCCGCAGGTCGTCGGCCGGTCCGATGCCGGACAGCATGAGCAACTGGGGCGAGCCGATGGCCCCCGCGGCGAGCACGACCTCCGCGGCGACCGCCCGCTCGGTGCGGCCTTCGCGGTCGTATTCCACGCCGGTGCAGCGTCCCCGGTCGAGCAGGAGCCGCCGGACGAGCGTGTCCGCGAGCACGGTCAGGTTGGCCCGGTCCAGCACGGGCCGCAGATAGCCGTCGGCGGCGCTCTGCCGTACGCCGTCGACGATGTTGAGGTCCAGCCATCCGCCGCCCAGAGGATGCCGGCCGTTGATGTCGGTCGTGAGGCGGTGGCCCGCGGACTGCAGCGCGCCGAGGCAGGCGGAGGAGACCGGGTGCGCGACGGGCGCCGGCGCCACGCGCATGGGGCCCTGGGTGCCGCGGTACTCCGGATCGCGGCCCTCGGTGCGTTCGCTGCGCCGCAGGTACGGCAGCAGGCTCCGGTGATTCCAGCCGGTGGCGCCCGCTGCCTCCCAGGCGTCGTAGCCGGCCGCGTGCCCGCGCAGGTGGATCATCCCGTTGATGCTGCTCGACCCCCCGAGAGTCTTCCCTCGGGGATAGGGGATCACGGTCCGCTCGTCGTCGTGCCCCGCGACGGTGGTGGAGCATCCCCAGTCCATGTCGCCGCCGATCAGGCTCATCCACCGCGCGGGATCCGCGACGGCGTCGGACGTGTGCGCCGGGCCGGCCTCCAGAAGCAGCACCCGGGCGTGGGGGTTCTCGGACAACCGGGCCGCCAGCACGCATCCGGCGGTTCCTCCGCCGACGACGATGTGGTCGTATTCCGTCATCGCAGACCTCCTACATCACCGTATATGCGCCACAACCGGGACGAAAGCCCACTCGTCGCACCCGTATGCTTCCGCGCGGTGGACGTCACTCAGCCGGCATCGGTCGGTCACCTGATGTCGGAGTACTTCCAGCCGTAGGCGGGCCACCGCCGGGCGGAGGGGACTCGACGGCAGGGCGGACGCGGCGCCACCGCGGTCGGCGGCCCATGCTGGAGGGGAGCGAAGACCGTCCCAGGAGGATGTCCATGTCGGAAGCGCGAGCGAACCACCCGGGGCTCATCGTCCCGGTCGGACACGTGGAGCCGGTCCCGCGGCGCATTCGGGGAACCGTCGAGGGCCGGACGGTCCTCGACACCAGGAGTGCGCTGTACGTGTGGGAGTGGCCGGGCTATCCGCAGTACAGCATCCCCGTGGGTGACGTCGCCGAGGGCGCCCTGACCGACGAGGGCCGCACCGGAAAGCTCAGCCCGGGACCCGCGCGACGGCACGCGCTCCGCGTCGGATCGCAGGTCCGCGAAGGCGCCGCCTGGGTGTGGGAAGAGGGGGCCCCCGAGCGGCTGCTCGGCACGGCCCGCTTCCGGTGGGACGCCATCGACGCCTGGTACGAGGAGGACGAGCAGGTCTTCGTGCACCCCCGCAGCCCCTACACCCGCGTCGACGCCCTGCGGTCCTCCAGCCGCGTCCGCGTGGAGGTGGACGGGGTGGTCCTGGCGGACGCGCCGCACGCGGTGCTCCTGTTCGAGACGGGCCTGCCGACCCGCTACTACCTGGAACGCCCCTACGTCGACTGGACCGTGCTCGGTCCCGCGGACACGGTGACGGCCTGCCCCTACAAGGGGACGACCAGCGAGTACTGGTCGTTCACCTCGCGGACCGCCACCCACGCCGACATCGCCTGGGCCTACGACTTCCCCACCCCGCAGGTGGCGGCGATCGCCGGGATGGTCGCCTTCTACAACGAGCACGTCGACCTCTACGTCGACGGCTCCTTCGTGCCGCGGCCCGTCCCGGTCTCACGCGACGCGTGGCAGCGCTCGCACCAGGGCTGACCGGCCGGGTGCCTCACAGGGTCCGGAGGACGGCGACGACCTTGCCCAGGATCGTCGCGTTCTCGCCGGGGATCGGCGCGTACGCGGGATTCTCCGGGAGCAGCCAGACGTGGCCGTCCTCCTGCTTGAGGCGCTTGACGGTCGCCTCGCCGTCGAGCATGGCGGCGACGATGTCGCCGTTCTCCGCGGTCGGCTGCCGCCGCACCGTCACCCAGTCGCCGTCGCAGATCGCGGCGCCGAGCATGGAGTCGCCTGCCACCTTCAGCGCGAACAACTCGCCCTCGCCCACCACTTCCCGCGGCAGGGCGAAGACGTCCTCGACGACCTCCTCGGCCAGGATCGGCGCGCCCGCGGCGATCCGCCCGACCACCGGAACATAGGCGGCCGCGGGCATGTCCGCGGGCTCCGCGACGGCGGGCCCCTGCGGCGACGCGGACCGCACCCGGTAGGCCCGCGGGCGGTGCGGGTCCTGCTCCAGCACGCCCTTGCGCTGGAGCGCGCCCACCTGGTGGGCGACGGACGAGGTGCTGGCGAGCCCCACGGCCTGGCCGATCTCCCGCATCGACGGCGGGTAGCCGCGCTGGGCCACCGACTGCAGGACGGCCTCGACGATGCGGGCCTGGCGGGTGGTCAAGCCGTCCGGGCGCACTCTGTCGCCGGGCGGGCGGCCAGGCCCCGCTCCGCTGGTCGCGTCCATGCCGGTTCCTCCACGTGTGCCGATCTTGACCGTTGTGCCACCGTACCCCGCTGACCTGCCGGGACGGAACGGGGTGCGGGGATTTGCCCCGGGCGGCGGCACGGCACGACACGGCATGGGACGGCTACGTCAGCGGTTCGCTCAGTTCGATGCAGCGCAGGGCGGCCGCCACCGCCCGCTCGTCGCCGACGTCCATGGCGGTGTCGGTGAACTTGATGACGTGTTCGTCCCCGTGGGCCAGGGCCGACGGCAGGATCTCCTGCGGTGTGACACCGCTCGGCGGGGACCAGGGGACGGGCGCGTCGGGCGCGTACATCGCGGTCACCGCCGCGGAGGCCGCCCAGGCGGCACGCAAGCTCGGCAGCCAGAGGGTCTCGGGCAGCGCGGGCAGCGTGCGCAGGACGGCGTTGGGCGCGGTGGCCGCGTGGACGAGCATCGTCGCCTCGCCGTGGCCGTGGGTGGCGTACCGGTGGATTGCCGCCCGGACGAGTTCGGTGAGCCGCTGCCGTGCGACGTGCGGGTCGTGGACGCCGTCGGCCCACGCGGGCACGCCGGTCACGCGGGCCAGCCGGTCGGGGAAACCTCCGGTACGCATCGCCAGGGGCGGCACGGCGTCGAGGGCGGCGTCGGCGGTGTCCGCCCCCGCCGGCAGCACGCCGAGACCCGTGACGGGATGGTGGCGCGCGGCCCAGTAGCCCAGCCCCTGGGCGAGTTCGCCGAGCCGCGGCCCGGTCTCCTCCCCGGCGAGCAGCGTCCGTACGGCGTGGCCGACCCTGATCACCGGATGCGTCGACCCGCCGTACATCCCGGGCAGCAGGCGCGGCCACCACTGGGTGAGCACGTCCCGCCACGGGTGTTCGGCGATTTCCCGCCCGAAGAAGGCGATCCAGTCGGCCAGCCGGCGCGGGTCGCCCAGGGCCTCCCGCCAGTTGGAGGCCGTCACGGGCGCGGTGCCCGAGGGGAACTCCTCCAACTTCGGGGAGTACCGGTCGAGCCAGCGGTGCACACCGCCCGCCTGCCCGTGCGCGGTCAGTGCCTCGACCGCCATCGGCGCGTGGTTGCTGAGCCGCCCCAGGCGCTCGGGCCCGGTCCTGTGCAGCCGTTCGAGTGCCTCGTCGAGTATCCCTGTTCCGTCCACGTACGCGGACACTAGGGGGCGCGGCCTCGCCGCGTAACCGGCGCAGGTCCTAGGTCCTCCGGCCCCATGGGGAAGGCCGCGCAAGTGGACGGCGGCCGGGCGGCGTTGCAGTGTGCTTCCGGGCCGGTCGTCCGCCCCGCGTCAGCCGGCGCGTGGGGGTCTGCGGAGGAGGAACACGCCCACGGTGGCCGACATCAGGACCACGTACAGCGCGAAGAGGATCTCCGCGTTCCGCAGGCCCAGCGCGAGGGAGAGGGCGCCGACTCCGACCACCGGTACGGAGATTCCGACGTAGGCCACGACGAAGAAGGCCGAGATCGTCGCACCCCGGTGCTCGTCCGGAGCCACCGCACTCACCGCGGCGAGGCCCGCCCGGAAGGACATCCCCTGGCCGAGGCCGCCGACCATGGCGCCCACCACCAGCACCGGCAGGGACTCCGTCAGCAGCGACGTCGCCACCACGGCCATACCCGCGGTCATCAGCAGACACCCGGCCGGCAACGCGCGCCGCGCGCCCATGCGGCCCGTCAGCAGCTGACCGACGGTGGAGGAGCCGAACACGGAGAAGACGACCGCGCCGATGACGGCCAGGTTGTGCACTCCCAGCGTCTGCGCGAGGAAGCCCGGTGCCACCGCGGTGAAGAGCCCGAGCAGGGAGAAGCCCGCGAACGCGGCCAGCCCGGCCGGTACGAACGCCGCGCGCGCCGGTGGCGGCACGACCATGCCCTGAGGGTGCAGCGGGGGCCGGGGGGTGCGACGCGCCACCGTCTCGGGCAGCGCGCCCGTGACGGCGAGGGCCGCCATGAGCAGGACGATGTGCACGAGGAAGGGCAGCCGTAGCGGCCACGGCGCGTACTGGGCCAGGATCCCCGACAGCAGCGGTCCGCACCCCAGGCCCCCCATGTTCGCGGCGGTGGCCGCGAAAGCCGCCCGTGCGCGCAGTCCTGGCGGGGCCAGTTCGAGCACGGCGGCTGTCGCGGCCCCACTGAGCAGACCGGCGGAGAATCCGGAGAGCAGCCGTCCGGCGAACAGCAGCGGCAGCCCGTTCTGGAAGAGGAAGCACACCGCGCTCAGCACCGACAGCCCGAGAGCGGACAGCAGCACCGGCCGCCGGCCGAGGACGTCCGAGAAGTCGCCGGCGATCAGCAGGGCGGCGATCACGCCGATCGCGTAGACCGCGAAGACCACCGTCACGATCAGCTCGGAGAACCCGATCTGTTCCCGGTAGAGCCCGTACAGCGGTGTGGGCAGCGTGGTCCCCGCCATGCCGACCGCGAACACCCCCGCGGCCGCGATGTACGGGGCGCGCCCACGACGTGCCCCGCCGGCTTGCTTGATCACGCATTCAATCTAGCCGCGCGCCCCGCCCGCCCGGCCGCCCGCGGAGCCCGTCGGGCGGGCCCCGCGGCTGTCGGACGCGGCGGCGCCGCCCTTCGTCCCGGGCGTGTCGTCGGGGCGGGCGGCAGGGCGGGCGCGGTCAGGCCGCGGGGGCCAGCTCGGTCCGGCCGAAGAGCAAGGCATAGCCGTCGGGAAGCTGTTCGAGGATCCGGGTGACCAGGGCGGTCCCGGCCAGCCGGGCGACGACGGCGAGGACGGTGCAGGCGTTCCAGCGAGCGGTGGCGGGTGTGCCGCCGGTGCGGGCCGCGAGGTCGCGGACGAAGACGTCCCCCGGGAGCGGCACGGTGGCGGGGATCTCTGCGGTGAGGACGAGGGCGGCCTCGACGGGCAGGCAGGCGGCCAGGTCGACGCGTTCGTCCCCGGTCACCTGCCGGCCGAGCGCGGCCAGCACGGTGCGTGCCGCCTGCTCGGCCCGCTCCAACGTGGGGTGGGCGCCGTCGTACCGCACCCTTTCCAGCATCTGGTGGAACGTCATGGCCGCAGCGGGCCGTCCCGTTTGAGGCTGGGGGAACATCAGGAACCTCCGCGGCGGTCGTTCGTGGGCCGGTTTCCGGCCGTCCGGCGCGCGTCTACCCCCGATTGCGGCGAGCATGACGGCCTTGCCGCATTCGGTGGAAAAACGTCACGCGACGGCCTCGTCACCCCCATCGTTCCCTGCGCGCGGCACGGGCGGGTAACGCCGCGTTACAACCGGGTGTCGATCGGCGGGATGTCAGCCGACACAGGCGGCACCGGCGCCTGTGCCGTCGGCTGCGGGCGTACGGGCCGGTGCTCGCTCCGGAGCCCCATGAGGCTTCACCCGAACGGGCGATGACGATCCCGAGGGGAGCCGCGGTCTCGGCAGGCGGCAGGCGGCAGGCGGCAGGCGGCAGGCGGCAGGCGGCAGGCGACAGGGACGGCGTGGGCCGCCCCGTCCGGCATCCGGGGAGAACGCGTCAGCGATGCCCGCCGTCGCGGACCACCGGGCGGCCGGGGGCCCGGCGCGCATACTGAGAAAGCGGGGACCGCGAAGGCCCCCTGATCACCGCGTCGGGTGCGGGAAGCCGGGTGAGTGCCGTGGACACCGACTACGCGGCCGTCTTCGAGGCGTCGCCCAGCGCGATGCTGCTGCTCACCCCCGGGCTCGTCATCCTGGACGCGAACGCGGCCTACCGGGACCTGTTCGGCCGCGGCCGGGACCGCTTCGTCGGCTGGCATGTCTTCGATGCCTTCCCCGACAATCCCGGCGACGCCGAGGGGGGCGGCCTGAAGGTCATGCGTGCGTCACTGCGCCGGGTGCTGGAGACCGGCGCGCAGGACGTCGCCGGCCCCTTCCGCCACGACGTGGAGGAACCCGACCGCCCGGGGGTGTACACGCAGCGCTACTGGAGCCCGGTCAACGCCCCCGTCCTGGACGCGGACGGCGAGGTGGTGCTGATCGTGCACCGCCTGGCGGAGATCACCGACCTGGTCCGCGACGTCGGGCCCGCCACGGACGAGCGGCACCATCAGGTCGAACTGGAGCTGTACGCCCGCTCCCGCCAGTTGCAGCAGGTCAACGAACGGCTGCGGCGCGCCAACGCCCAGGAGCGGCACGTGGCGCTCGCCCTCCAGCAGGCGATGATGCCGCCGCCCCAGCCGCTCGGCCGTCACCCCTGCGCCGTGCGCTACCGCCCCGCCGTGAACAGCCTCAACGTCTGCGGCGACTGGTACGACGTGACGTGGCTGCCGGACGGGAATTACGCGGTCGCGGTCGGTGACGTCGTCGGCCACGGTCTCGCGGCGGCCGGTGTCATGGGCCAGTTGCGCAGCGCGCTGACCGCCGCAGTCCGTGTCGTCAACGGGCCCGCCGCGGCCCTCGACGCGCTCGACCTGTACGCGCGCTGCGTCGAGGGCGCTCTGTCCACGACCGCCGTGCAGGTCGTCGTCGCCTCGGCCGAGCGCCGGCTCCTGTACAGCAGCGCGGGCCATCCGCCACCGGTCCTGGTCGATCCGGACGGGACGGTGGACTTCCTGGACCGGGCCACGGACCCGCCCCTGGGCGCCGCGGTCGAGCACGCACTCCGCCCGCAGGCGACGCGCGCGTACCCCGAGGGCGCCGTCCTCGTCCTCTACACCGACGGACTGATCGAGCGCCGGGGTGAGGACATCGACCAAGGCCTCGGACGCCTCTCCGAGCGCCTCGCCCGGCACCACCACGACGACGTCGAGGACCTCGCGGACGGCCTGATGACCCTCAGCGCCTCCACCGATGACACCGCCGTGGTCGTCGTCCGTCTCTGACGCGGCCCTGGTCCGACGCCATCCCGGCGGCGGCGCGCTGCACAGGGCGGAGGGCGGACACCCCGGGCCGGTCCCGCGGTGCCGGCGATGCGGGGCCTCCCCGCCGCCGTGGTGATGGGTGCGGGTCCGCGGGAGCCGGCCTCCCGGATGGCGCTGTCCCCGGGCCGTGGACGAGGTGCTGAGGAGCGGCGGCTCCGTCCGGTGACCGGCTGAGCCGGCTGCGCCGCGCGGTGGCCGGTGCCGTATCGGCTCCCCGGGAGATTCGCCGACTCGGTCACCTACGAGGTGCCGCGCGGGGTGACCCCGCAGACCGACCACGAGCGGGTGACGCGGTGGTGCGGGCTGTGGCAGTGCGGTACCACCACCGACCTGGTCGTCAGCGAACCCGTCACCGATCTGATCCGGCATGCGGCGGGCGCCATCCGGATGTGCGTGATCCGCCACCGCACGCTGACCGTCGAGGTGTCCGACGACGCCGACACCGGATCCCTGTGCTCCACGCGGCAGGACCATCCGGGCCGAGCAGGCACTGACGCCCGCAGGACAGGGGACCGCCGGCCGACGCGATGTCGGCCGGCGGTCCCGCGGCGGTAGGCGAGCGGACTATCCGCGCGTGCCCAGTTCGGTCCCGCCGGTCCGGTCCGGGCGGCTGCCCGTCACCCGGACCGACGTGGTCCGTCCGTGGGCGGGCGGTACCCGCACGAAGGCGTGGGCGAAGCCCGACGCGGTGGCCCGGCCGGTCCCGGCGATCCGGCCGCCGAGGCGCACGGTGTAGGCCTCGTGCGGGGCCAGCCCGGCCGCCGTCACCGACACGGTCGTTCCCCCGGCCGCCTGCCGCGGGGAGACGTCGACCACGAACGGCGTGCCGGAGTGCGATGCGCGCACCGGCCGGAGGTCGTCCGCGCTCATCGGCGTCATCAGCAGGTACCGGTCCGCCACGTACGCGATGATCGGGCCGTGGACCTCGAAGCCCGCCGTCGCCCACAACGGCCGGCCGGAGGGCACGGAGAGGGTCCGGGAGACCGGCGTCCCTTCCTGCGGACTGCGGGGAGTGGGGATCTTCTCGTTGTGGAAGAAGCTCGTCCCCGCGTAGACCTCGGTGCCCTGACCGGCCGTGAGGATGAACTCGGCGCTGTAGGCCGCCGGGCGGTTGGTGAGGGTCATCGCCACCGGATCGCCCTCGTGCCGCGACTTTCCGCGCTGGAACGTCGCGTAGAAGGGCTCCGCCATGGCCGGCCGGCCGCTCGACCTGCTCTGCTGCCGGTTCCGGTAGGTCGCGACGGCCGCCCCGTCGAGTACGAGGTCGAGGTGGTCGACGCCGGTCGTGTCGTAGGAGCGGGTGACCGTGACGCCGGGGTCGATCATCAGGGTCGTGAAGATCACGTCCCCGCCGCTGAGCTTGTAGCGCAGCGTCGGGAAGGCGGTGCGGTCCGTCCCGTTGGTGTACTTGAGCTTCGCGGCATGCGCCGCCTTCGGGTCCTTGGCGATCGACGCCGAGCTCGGGGCCGACGCGGCCGGCTTCCAGGTCACCGACTTGCTCTGCCCGGTACGGCCGTTGTCCTGGACCACCGTGAGGGTCGCCGTGAGCTTCTGCGCCCTGGTCTCGACCAGGTCCGACTTCCAGCTGAGCCAGGGCCAGCCGGTGGAGTCGACCGGGACGGTCCGGTTCAGGTAGACGCCCGAGGCGCCCCGGATGGTGACGTTCACCCTGCCCTTGCCCTGGACGCCGCCGGAGAGCGCGACCAGCGGGTTACCGTCGAACGCCTGCTGGTCGACATGGTCGAGGTCGCGCAGCACCAGCGGACTGACGGTGAAGGAGTCACCGGCGGTCCGGCCGGCGTAGCGGACCTCCATGGTCTGCTTCCCCGCGGCCAGTTTCGCCGGCAGGGTGACCGAGAGGGCCGCCCCGCCGTCGTCGCTGGTGCGTCCGCTCGCGAGGACCTGCGCGGAGCCCTTGATCCGGACCTGGAAGTCCACGGCCGGGGTCAGACCGGTCGCGAGGACGATCACGGACCGGCCCGGCACCGCGTAGTCGGGTGTGACGGTGACCTTCGGCCGGGCGCCGGGGGTGCCGGTGGGCGGGCCGGTGCGCGGATCGCTCGTGACCGTCACATAGGTGTTCCGGCCGGTGTCGCCGTACCCGACGCGGCCGAGGTAGACCCCGCCGCTGCGCAGGCCCTTCCAGTCCAGGGTGACGGCCGTCGTGCTGCCGACCGTCAGGCTCGCCGTGGCGGGCCGGGCCGTGAAGGTGCCTTCGGCGCCGTTGCCGTTCAGCGCGAAGCTGGTCACGGTGAACCCGAGGGGTCCGGTCCCGGCGAAGAAGTCGACCTCGACCTGGTAGAGGCCGGCGGGCAGGTCGTCCAGATCGAGCCGCTCGTCGGCGGAGTCGGTGGCCGCCCGGGCGAACAGCGTTTTGTCGCCGTAGTTGTTCAGTCGGTAGACCGACAGGTCGAGGTCGGCGGTGTTGTCGGCCGCGTCGAGATCGAAGCGAGCGTGCGTGGTCCCGGCCGGGATCTGCACGATGTGGTTCTGCGCCGGGCCGCCGACGGTCCCGGAACCCTGGACGCGCAGGCCCCTGGCCAGGCCGGTCACCGTCACCGGCACCTCGCGGACGTCGCCGCCGTGCAGGATCGCGGTGGTACGGCCAGAACTGCCCGAGGCCGTGAGCTGCGCCGGCGCGACCAGGGCCACCGGGCGCACCGCGAGGGCGCTGCGTACGCTCTGAGCGCCGTTCCGCCAGGTCAGATAACCGGTGGCGTACTCGTCCAGCGGCGCCGTGGTCCGGGTGAAGGTCACCCGGAAGCTCTTGGACTGGCCCGGCGCCGTGAACGTCAGGGCCGACGGCTCGACCGTCGTCTCCACGCCGGGGATCCGCACCGCGTCGGCGGTGAAGGTCCCTGCCGTGGTCGAGGTCACCGTACGCGTCACGGTCTGCCGCCCGGCGAGCGAACCGACGCCGATCGAGGCCAGGTTGAGGTCGGAGGGGGCGGGCGCGGAGGCGTCGCCGCCGAGGGCTGCGACATACCGCGCCCAGTCGGCGGGGCCGTTGAGGTAGAGCAGCCCGGGGTTGAGGTACCGGGTCGGGTCGACCTGGCCGTTGCCCTGCGCGAACACGTCCTGCGACGGCTTCCCGTCGGCGGTGACGGCCGGGGACGTGGTCGTCATCAAAGCGGACTTGATCTCGGCCGGGGTCGCCTGCGGATGGACGCCCAGGTACAGCGCGGCGAGACCCGCCACATGCGGCGAGGCCATCGAGGTACCCGACATGAAGGTGAACCCGGGCCGTCCGCCCTCGGCGTTCGCGCCGTCGGCCAGAATGCCCACGCCGGGCGCCGCGAGGTCGGGCTTGATGAGGTCGCCGCCGTCGGCCGTCAGCGGTCCCCGCGAGGAGAACCCCGCGATCTGCGGGGCCGCGGCCGACGCGAGGTGGTGCGGATTGCCGTCCACCAGCGTGACCGTCGGCGCCTCGGTGGCGGCGTACGCGACGAGCGTGTCGTAGCCGTCCGCGTCGATGTGGAGAGTCGGAACGCTGTGCGCGTCGAGGTCCACCGAGTCGGGCGACGGGTTCACCAGGATCATCCCGGTCCCGCCCGCGCGCTTCACCTCGGCGGACTTGGCCAGCCGGTCGACCGCCCCCCGCTCGCACAGCACGATCCTGCCGGTCACTTTGGCAGGGTCCAGGCTCTGCGGGCCGCAGAGCTGGGGCTGGGTGGCCGCGTCGGCCCCGGCGGTGGACGCCGCCACCAGCGGACCGCTGACGCCGCGGCCGCCCGCGGGCACCGACACCGAAGCGCCGAGCAGGTTCACGCCGTCGCCGAGCTCGGCCGTGGCCTCGCGGGTCGGGATGGTGCTGGCCGCGGCGGTCGTGATCCACGGCGAGGCGTTGTCGACGGTACTGGCGTCGGGGCCGGCGTTGCCGCCTGCGGTGGCGACGAAGATGCCGCTCGCGGCGGCGTTGCGGAACGCCTCGTCGACGACCGAGTCGGTGCTCTGGGCGCCGCCCGCCGAGCCGATCGAGTAGTTGATCACATCGACGTTGTCGGCGACGGCCGCGTCGATCGCGGCGAGCAGGTCTCCGGTGGCACACCCGTCGTCGTCGGGGCTCGCGGCGTCGGGACCGCTCCAGCAGGCCTTGTAGGCGGCGACCTTGGCGGCCGGGGAGACTCCGGAGATCTTGCCCACCGCGATGCCGCCGAGGTCGGCGTCGACGCCGTTCGCACCCGCCGCCGTGCTGGCCGTGTGCGAACCGTGCGCCTCGCCGTCCCGCGGCGACAGGTACTCGCCGATCGCGGTGCCGCCTATGTGGTCCGCGCCGAAGTTGTCGACGAAGTAGCGCGCGGACACGATCTTGGTGGTGCAGTCCGCGGCGGTGAACTGCACGCCCGGCGTGCACGTGCCGCTGAACGTACCGCCGTCGGCCTTGCGGTACTTGATGGTGGTGCCGTCGAGGTACGGCTCGGGACCCGGCTCGGTGCCGAGCCTGGCACCGGCGAACGACGGGTTCTCGGGGGCGATTCCCGTGTCGACGACGCCGACCACGATGCCCTTGCCGGCCTTCCCGACGCCGCCGTTGGCGGCCCACACGCCCTGCTCGCCGCTCAGGCCGAGGTAGTCCGTCGAGGTCGTGGCGGCCAGCGGCTTGCGCAGTTCGTCCTTGACCACCGACACCACCGTCGGGTCGGTGCGCAGCCGTTCGGCCTGCTCCGGCTTCAGCTCGGCCGTGAAGCCGTTGAGCGCGGCGGAGTACGAGGAGATGACCCGGGCGCCCACCGTGGCGGCCGCGTCCCGCTGGCGCTGCCGCAGATGGTCGCGGTAGGCACGGACCGGTGCGGAGTCGGTCTTCAGACCTTCACCGGCACGTGGCGCGGTGCGCTCCCGGCCCGCCGCATCGCCGGTGTACGTCGCCGCGGCGGGCTCCCGCAGGGTCACGATGTACCGGCCCGCGGTGGGCGGTTGACCGGTGGTGGGCGGCGTGCCGGCGGGCGACGGAGCCGGGGGCGGGGCCGCGACGGCGGCGGGCTGGCCAACGGCCAGGGGGAAGAGCAGACCGGCGACCGCGACGGCCGCGGCGACGGACCGCCGCTTCACCGGAGGGCGGGCAGGCGGAGGTGCAGGTGCCACCAAAGCTCCTTCTTCGGGGGATGGCCGGCCATCCCGGCGGAGTGAACGCCGTGCGGGCGCACACAAGTTCTAGCCGGGTGATCCTCCGATGACCAAGAGCTGGTGTTTCCGATACCGGACAGTGGCCACAAGGGGCCAGCGCCGTCCTGCCGGGAGTCCTGCCTGGAGTCCTGCCGCGACCGCCGCCTCGGGGGTGGGAGCCGGTCAGGAGGACGGGGCGTCCGGGTGGCGGGCGGCCGTCCGGGCCGCGCGCTCCAGCCGGTCCCTGTGGCTGTCCCACCACGACCGGTCGCCCGCGGGCATGTTGTCGTTGCCCTCGCTCATCCCGACCGCACCGTCGAGGAGTTCGCGGACGATGTCGGCGTGGCCCGCGTGCCGGTGGGTCTCGCTCGTCACGTGCACAAGGATCTGATGCGGCGTCACCTCCTGCCGTTCCTCGGACCACCAGGGCACATGGCCCGTCGCGTCCAGCGCGAGGCCGGTGATCGTGGCGTCGGCGTGCCGCCACACCCGCTGGTACAGGGCGACGATGTGTTCGCGCGACTCGTCCGCGGGCGCCCACAGGTCCGCGTTGGGCTCGGCGTCCTCGGCGAGCCACGGCAGCGCCTCGCCGAAGGGGCGCCGGAACGTGTCGCCGAAATACCCCGCGGCCCGCCGGTCACGCGGTGTCCCGGCGGACCGTCTGCCGGACGACTGTCGTCCGGTTTTTTTCGAGAACCGGGAAGCAATCCCGTTCCGCCGCGGTTAGACAGACCGGTCTACTCAATACGGAGGGACCGATCTCCTCATCACAGGACGGTGGCATGCCCGAGCAGCGCACCTCACACGACCAGGGCGGTACCACCACACTGACGGCCGAGGCCGGCAGCCCGGGAGACGGCCGCGCAACGGCGGCTCCTGTCGTGTCCTCCGCACACCGGCACCGGTCCGCCACGGGGACGCTGCCCCAGCGAACGGCGCTCTACCTGCTGGCCTCGATCATCGTGTCGTTCCTGGCCGCATCCAGCGCGCCGACCCCGCTGTACGCCGTCTACCAGCAGGAATGGGGATTCAGCCCGGTCACGACCACTCTGGTCTTCGGGGTGTACGCGATCGCCGTGCTGGTGTCGCTCCTCACCCTCGGACGGCTGTCGGACCACCTCGGCCGGCGACCGGTCCTGCTGGTGGCACTCGCCGCCCAGGCAGCCGCGATGGTCGTGTTCGCGACCGCGCACGGCGTGCCGGAGCTGATGATCGGCCGGGTGGTCCAGGGCCTGTCCACCGGCGCAGCGCTGGGGGCCGTCGGTGCCGGAATGCTGGACATCGACAAGCGGCGGGGCACCGTCGCCAACTCCTTCGCCCCCGGACTCGGTACCGCCAGCGGCTCACTGATCTCCACCTTCCTCGTCCAGTACCTCCCGGCGCCCACTCACCTGGTCTACCTGGCCCTGGTCGCGGTCTTCGCGCTCCAGGCCGTGGGCGTGTTCCTCATGAAGGAGACACTGACCCCCACCCCCGGGGCGCTGGCCACCCTGGTCCCGGACGTCAAGCTGCCCCGGACGGTGCGGCGCGCGGTCCTCAACGCCGCCCCCGTCCTGATAGCCGTCTGGGCGCTCGCGGGCTTCTACGGTTCGCTGGGCCCGGCCCTGGTGAGGACCATGACCCACTCCACGTCCGCGGTCTACGGCGGACTGGCCCTGTTCGTGCTGGCCGGAGTGGCCGCCGCGGCTACCCTCGTCCTGCGCACCGCACCGCCGCGCGGGGTCATGCTCACCGGGATCGGCACCCTCGTCGCCGGCGTCGCCCTGACGCTCCTCTCGATCGAGACCCGATCGACGGCCCTGTTCTTCACCGGGACCGCCATCGCCGGCATCGGCTTCGGCAGCGGCTTCCAGGGCGGCATCCGCACAGTGATGCCGCTGACCGCGGCCCACGAGCGGTCCGGAGTGCTGTCCCTGCTGTACGTCGTGTCCTACCTGGGCATGGGCCTGCCCGCGGTCATCGCCGGGTACCTGGTCGTCCACGCCGGCGGCCTGCTCACCACGGCACGCGAGTACGGGGCGGCGGTCATCGTCCTCGCCCTGCTGGCGCTGGCCGGACTGCTGACGGACAAGGGCCATGTCGGCGGCCTGGCACGGCACTAGGGTGGATTGTGTCGGCAGCACGCGGATCACACGGAATCGGAGGGAGCACCGATGGCAGCCACGACCACCGGATCGCCCGCTGAGCCGGCCGAGGCGAGGCCTTCGGCTCGCGCACGCCTGCTGACCGCGGCCAACGAGCTGTTCTACGCCGAGGGAGTGCAGACCGTCGGTATCGACCGGGTCATCGAACGGGCCGGTGTGGCCAAGGCGTCCCTCTACAACACCTTCGGCAGCAAGGACGAGTTGGTCCACGCCTACCTGGAGGCCAGGCACGCCGCCACCGCCCGTCGCGTCCTCGCCGCCGTCGGTCGTCACGACACTCCGCGCGAGCGGCTGCTCGGCGTCTTCGACGCCCAGGCGGAAGCGTTCACGGGTCCTGGGTACCGCGGCTGCGCGTTCATCGCGGCCGGAGCCGAGGCCAAGCCCGGCAGCAGGACGGAGCAGGCGTCGAACGACTACCGGGTATGGGTGCGCGGTCTGCTGACCGAGCTCGCCCGGGAGGCGGGTGTCGCGGACGCGGGCACCCTCGGGCGCCGGCTGCAACTGCTCTACGACGGTTCCGCCGTGTCCGTCCGGATGGACGGGGACCCTGGCGCGGGCTCCGCGGCGCGGGCGGTCGCCGAGGTGCTTCTGGACGCGGCCCTCGCGTCACAGGAGCAGCCGGAGCCCGGCGGCCGCGCCGAGTGAGCTCCGTGCCGGGACCGGGACCGGGACCGGGTGCCGGCCGTCAGCGCTGGAGGATCTCGACCAGGCGGGGGTTCTCGGACGTCATGCCCTTGTGCACGAAGTCCGTGAGGTCCTCCAGCGACTCCGCGCGGTGGGCCTCCAGGCCGTAGCCGCGCGCGAGGGCCAGGACGTCGATCCCGGAGATGTCGAGGTAGTCGCCGTCGGGGACGTCCAGGATCTCGGAGAACTCCTGCAGGGCCCGGTACTTGTGGTTGGTGCAGACCACGTAGGTGACCGGCACCCGGTAGCGGGCGGCGCTCCACAGGGCGGACGTGGTGTACTGCATCGCGCCGTCCCCGATCAAGGCGACGACGGGCCGCTCGGGGCGGCCGAGTCGCAGCCCGATCGCGGCGGGCAGGCCCCAGCCGAGGCCGCCGGCGGCGGGGTAGAACAGCGACTTGGGCCGGGTGAGGGTGAGACGGTCGCGGACCATGTCCACCGAGGTCCACTCCAGCGCGATGACGGTGTCGTCGGTCTTGCCGGCGTCGATCGCGTCGAGGATGGCCTCCGCGGTGAAGCCGGGCCCGGTGGTGTCCGCCGCGGAGAGGGTCCGCTCAGGGGGCCAGGACCGGTCGCTCGGCGCGACGGCGTCGGCGAGGCGCACCAGAGCGTCGGACGGATCACCGACGCTGATGCGCCCGAACGGGGCACGCGCGGCCTCGTCGGGGTCGTCGGTGACCGCGTACAAGCGGACGCCCGGCGGCAGGTAGTCACTGCTGCTGGGCGCGTGGTAGCGGAAGACGGGGGCTCCGAAGCAGAGGACGACGTCGTACCCCGTCAGCGCGTCCGCGACCGCGCCGACGGCGGACGGCAGTTGGCCCTGGTAGCAGCGGTGACGGGTCGGGAAGGGCGCCCGCGGCGGACTGGGCGCCACCCAGACCGGCAGGCGGGCCCGCTCGGCGAGGGCCACCGCCGCCCGGTATCCCTCCTCGGTGTCCGCGCCCGGCCCCAGGACCAGCGCCGGGGACACGGCCCGGTCCAGGACTTCGACCAGCGTGGTCAGCGCTCGCGGGGCCAGTACCGGGGCCCCGTGCACGGCGCGCTCCACGAGGTGGGTCAGGGCCCTTTCCTCGGCGGGTTCGGTCCAGTCGTCCAGTGGGACCGACAGGTAGGCCACGCCGCGGGGCGCAGAGTCGGCGAGCATCAGGGCCTTGGAGACCAGCGCGGGCCCGTCCTGCGGGCGCAGCGGCTCACCGGACCACTTCACCAGCGGGTCGCACAGCTTGGTCGGGTCGACGTTGGTGAGCATCGCCCCCACCGGGACGTAGCGGCGCGCCTGCTGACCCGCCATGACGACCATCGGTGTGTGGCAGCTCGCGGTGTTGGTCATGCAGCCCATCGCGTTGCCGGTACCGGACGCGGCGTGCAGGTTCAAGAACCCCGTTGTGTCCGTGGCCTGGGCGTAGCCGTCCGCCATGGCGATGGCGGCGCCCTCCTGGAGGGCCAGGTAGTAGGGGATGTCATCGGGCAGTCCGGTGAGGAAGGACAGTTCGTTGGACCCGGGGTTGCCGAAGACCGCGCTCACTCCGTGATGGCGCAGGACGCGGTAGAAGGCATCGCTGACGGTCGCCATGGGCTACCCCTTGCGCGGGTGATCGAGCCTGTCCCACGACCGTAGGAGCGCCGGATCGAGGCGGCAAATCGGTGCCCGTCGCCCTCTGGTGATCGGTCGTGCATCCGATGAGGCCGCGGCCCGCGGAGTTCGGCCGACCGGAAGCGTCCCTTCGCGGCGAATTCATGTATCTGCGCATGCATCTTTCTAACGTCAGGAGCGCACTGCCCTTTTCCAGGACAGTGGACGAAAGGCGGTTGTCCTGATGCATGCCTCGATACACCCCGACGCCGAACAGCCGGCGGGCGGCCACCTGCCCCGAAGGAGGCTGCTCGTCGCGGCAGGCGCGGCCGTCGCCGCAGCGACCATAGGCGCCGGAGTCGCCGACGCGGCGACGGTGACCGGCCGTCCGGGGCGCGCCCCGGAGGACGTACCCGCCAGGAGGGCGAAGGCCCCCAAGGGCACGTGGCTGGCGGGCGACACCCATGTGCACGACGACCACTCCTCCGACGGCAGCGGTCCCCGCCAGGTC
The DNA here is from genome assembly GCF_056270165.1 of Streptomyces sp. RLA123. Lineage (NCBI taxonomy): Bacteria > Bacillati > Actinomycetota > Actinomycetes > Kitasatosporales > Streptomycetaceae > Streptomyces > Streptomyces sp. RLA123. The sequence goes on from NZ_JBWDOR010000003.1 coordinate 7,617,198, forward strand.
TCGAAGCAGACACTCCCGGGCAACCTCCCGGTAGGGGACCAGATCGGCCAGGGCGAGAAGGTCGGCCTGGACTTCATGCCGCTGACCGACCACCGCACCTACGACCAGGTGTGGGACCCGCAGTGGACGTCCTCCGAGCTGCTCCTGCTGCCCGGTGAGGAGGCCAACGGCTCCCCGCACGCCATCGTGCTCGGCAACGTCGACGTGGTGGTGGACGGCGCAAACCCGCCCGGCTCCGCGGCCTACCGGCACATCCAGCAGTCGGTGTGGGACGTCCACGCCCAGAACGCCGTGTGGTCGCAGGCCCACCCCGACGACGGTGAGTACACGCGGGCCGGCGGCGTCAACGACAACGCCAGCGTGCAGGGCAGCGACCTGGTCGAGGTGCTGAACGTCGCGAGCGACCCCGACGTGGAGATGGAGTACGCCGAGAACCGCTGGAACCACGGTTTCCGCTTCGGCGTCGCCGGCGCCAGTGATTGCCACTTCCGCGAGTACTGGGACATCGACAGCCCCGGGGAGCCCACCACCCGGGTCTTCGCCGCGCAGCGCTCGGTCCGCGGCATCCTCGACGGCTTCCGGGCGGGCCGCACGACCGTGTCGCAGAACATCACCGGTCCGTTCGTCACCCTGGAGGCCGACGCGGACGGCGACGGCGTCTACGAGGCGATCGGCGGCGACGAGGTCGTGGTCGCCGGACGCAAGCTGCCCCGGAAGGCGAGCCTGCGGGTGAAGGTGAAGTCCGGCAAGGGCACCACCGTGCACGTGTACGCCGCCCCCGGCCGCTCCGCGGGCCCGGTCGCGACCTTCGTCCCGCGGACGGCGAACGAGACCTACGAACTGCCGCTCGACATCAAGGGCGGCGACCACACCTGGTACCGGGTCGAGGTCCGCTCGCCCGGCAGCACGTCGGGCTCCGAGGCCGACCCGACCCTGCCGGACCAGCTGCGCGCCGCGACCTCACCGGTCTTCCTCTCCGTCGGCGCGCCCGCGGAACCCGCGCCGGAGATCCCGCTGCCCGCCGCGGACACCACCGCCGACCGCGCGGCCTGGGTCACCGGCGAGTCGGGCGTCTTCACCGGTTTCGCCGACGTGGCGGTGGTCGGCGACGTCACCCACGTCGTCGCCGAGGTGCACGAGGACCAGGCGACCCGGGTTGTCCACGTCCGGCTCGACCACAAGGGCAGGGCCGGCAAGGTCCGCACCCTGTCCGGGGATTCGCCGACCGCGCGCTTCCCGCGGATCGCCGCCCACGGCGACGACGTGTGGGTGGTCTGGCAGGACGAACGGGGCAAGGAGCAGCCGCACCGGCCGGTGGTCCTCATGGCGACCAGCAGCAACGGCGGCAGTTCCTTCAAGGCACCCCAGAAGGTCAGCAAGGGCAAGGGGCGGGCGATCCAGCCCGCGCTGGCCCTGGTCGAGGACAAGCACCCGCTGGTCGTCTGGTCCGACAACAGCGGCGGTGCCTTCGATGTGTACGCGCAGATCGTCGGCGTCGACAAGGCCGCGGTGAACGTCTCCGCGGCGGGCAAGGCCACCAGCCCCGGCACCCCCGCCGACGCACGGTCACCGCGCTACCCCGCCTCGCTGTTCCCGGCCGTCACCGTCGTCGGCGGCAAGCACGCCGTGGTGACCTGGCAGGACGACCGGTACGACCCGGACCCGCTGTGGACCGGGCACACCCCGCCGGCCGGTCAGCCGGCGAGCGGCGGCACCGATCCCGACAACTGGCAGATCCTCGCCGCGGTACGCACCGCACCGGGCCGCCCCTGGGGTACGCCGGTCACGGTGAGCGCGGTCACCGACCGCGCGGACCGGCACCCGAGCGTCGCGGTCGACGCGCACGGCACGCTCGTGGCGATCTGGGAGTCCGGCGCCCTGCAGAGTTCCGGCGCCAACCTCCAGTTGCGGTCGAGTACTTCCACCGACGGCGGTGCCACCTGGAGCGCGTACCGGCAGGTCGCCCTCGACCCGAACGCGATGAGTCAGCGCGCCCGTCTCGCCCAGGACCCCGACGGCCGCGTGCGCGCGGTCTGGTACGACTCCCGGTCCGCCGACTGGCGTTGGAAGGTCTGCACCGCCACCGTCGACGCCGCCGGCACCTGGTCGGACGCCGAGCAGGTCACCACGACCGGCAACAACACCTGGCCCGCCCTGCACGGCGGAACGGTCGTCTTCACCACCGACCGCGACGCGACCCGCACCCAGCGGGACGTCACCCAGCAGATCTACCGGACCCGGCTCGCCTGACCCCGCCCCCGTCCGGCCCCGGAACCGTACGGCGACCGCCGTCACCGGGGCCGGACGGTCGCGGCAGCGGAGCTTTCTGCACCGTTCCGCCGTGTCGAGTCACACCGTGGTAGTCGGCGCTGCGCACGTCGTGGTACGAGATGTAGGTGCGCCGGCGCCAGAGGTATCAGTACGCGGAGCCCACCGCCTGGAGCACGCCGAGGACGGAACGGACGGCGGGATTGCGGGGCACGGGGATTCCTGAGGTTGTCCGGGACGGCGGGCTGGTGCCGTGTGGGCATCGAAACGGACGCCGGAGGCGGGGGAATCCCGGAGGAGGTCGGCCGGGCGAACGCGGTCGTGCGCGCCGGTGGGCGCGCTACGAGGGAAGCGTCGCGGGGGAGTTCATGCCGTGCGCGGAGCCGGTTATCGAAACGTGTCTTGACCCGCACAGCACAAGGCTCATAACTTCCGCCTGCTCGATCATTTCAAGACGAGCTTCACACATGGCCTTGGGGGCAATCGCATGAACTGGTACCTCGACGTGCTCAAGAAGTACGCGGACTTCAACGGGCGTGCGCGACGCACCGAGTTCTGGATGTTCGCGCTGTTCAACCTGATCGCCTACATCGTGCTGGCCCTCATCGGCCGCGTAATCGGCTTCTCCGCCCTGCCGTTGCTGTACGGGCTCGCGGTGCTCCTGCCCTCGCTCGCCGTGGCCGTCCGCCGTCTGCACGACACCGGCCGCAGCGGCTGGATGATCCTGCTCGGCCTGATCCCGTGCATCGGCGGCATCGTGCTGCTGGTCTTCTACTGCGGTGACAGCCAGCCCGGTGACAACGAGCACGGGACGAACCCGAAGCTCGTCGCCGGTCCGGCCGTCTGACGTTCCCGACGCCGCACAGCGGAGCGGTCCCGGACGACGGCGTCCGGGACCGCCCCGCTGTGCGGCGCTCCTCGCGGGTCAGGCGGCGATCACGGCCGCGGTCGTGCGGCCGCCGTCCACGTCGAGGGTGATCCCGTGGACGAACCGCGCCTCGTCCGAGGCGAGATAGACCGCGGCCTGGGCGATGTCCTCGGGGGCGCCGACGGTCCCCGCCGGGGTGCCCGCCATCAGGGCTTCGGAGGCGTGGCCGGGGGCCAGGATCACTCCGGGGGAGATGGCGTTGACGCGTACCCCGGCCGGACCGAACTCGGCTGCCCAGGCGCGTGTGAACGTCTCCACCGCGCCCTTGGTGGAGCTGTACAGCGCGCCACGGGCTATACCCAGCCGGGCGATCCACGACCCGAGGTTGACGATTGCGCCTCCGCCGGACGCGGCCATGGCCGGGGCGACGGCCGCCGTGAGGAAGAAGGGCGCCTTCATGTTGACGGCGATGACCCGGTCGAAGGTCTCCTCGTCGGTGTCGGGAGTCGTGGGGCTCGGGTAGATGCCCGCGTTGTTGACGAGGATGTCGATGCGCCCGCCGAGAGCCCGGCCGGCCTCCTCCGCCAGCCGCCGGGAGGCGGCGGCGCTGCCGTCGAGATCCGCGGGGACGAAGGTGGCGGCCCCGCCCAGGGCACGGATCTCCGCCACGACCTCCTCTCCTCGCTCCTTGCTGCGCCCCGAGACGGCCACGTGCGCCCCCTCCGCACCGAAGGCCAGGGCGATGGCCCGGCCGATGTTGCTGGTGGCCCCGGTGACCAGGGCGGTCTTGTGCTGCAGACGTGCGGTCATGATGGTGCTGCCCCTCTGGGTGCGGACGGAACGGGGTCCACCCTGCGCCCCAGAAATTGGACCCGCAAGTCCAGAGTCTCAGCCCACGCCCGCCGCCCACTCCGCGAGTGCGGTGAAGTCGTCCGGGGACAGCCCGATCCGCGGGTCGATGCGGTGCAGCAGGGCCGGACCCTCGTGGCGGGCGGCCACAAAGGCTCGGTCCGCATCGGTGATCTCGTCGTCGACCCACGCGAACGCACGGCCCTTCGCCCACGCGACGATCTGCGGGGTCTTCCAGAACACACCGCCGCCGGGCTCCGGGCGGGGCGAGGCCCATGTGACGAAGGGCAGAGAGGGCAGTGCCAGCACCGGGGCGATGAAGTCGTTGGCCTCGTCCTCCCACGTGGTGGCCCAGACCAGATCGAAGGGCAGCGCCCGCAACGCCGGACCGTGTTCCGGATTGAGCCATACGCGAAGGGGTTTGACCCGTCCGCCCGGCAGCCCCCACGCGTGCAGCCGGCGCCGCTCGGAGGCCATCCAGCGAGGTGTCGTCATCCGGTGCGTCCCATAACCGGGCGGCCGCCGGTGCCGCTTCGCGGCATACGGATTCAGCGGTCCGTCCACGTCCACCAGCAGCACTGGGCGCATGCCGCCCCCCCCTGTCCCGTCCCGAACGGTACCCCGCCGCAGGGACATCGCCCTGGGCCAGGCCGCTTCCCGGCCCGGCAAGAAATCCGGACCGCGCCCGCAACCTCCACGGGTGCCGCACGTCTGTCAGAACGAATGGACCGCCGCGTCGCGCCGTGCAGTGCCGGTGCGACGGCGCTCCCAGGCATCCACACACAAGGACGAACGTGAGAACTATCCGCTGGGCGATCCCGGTTGCCCTGCTGTGCCTCTCCGGGCTGTCGGCCTGCTCCTCCGCACCCGAGGCCGCCGGCACGCCGGAGTCCACCGCCACCCGGGCACCGGTGCGGCCGTCACCGGCCGGCACACCCTCGCAGCGGCCCAGCGTGCGCCCGCCCAGTGCGCACCCGCCCGTCGACTACACGCCCAGCTGGCCAAGCATGTCGACCCGTACCGAAGCGGGGTACCTCGTCGACACCTGCGTCCCCAAGGCGTTCCGTGACAAGGTCACGACGCTGACCACCAGCGACGGCGTCCATCTGTCCGCTCTCGAACTCGGGGACGGCCCCGACGGCGTGCTCCTCGATCACGAACAGGGCTACAACATCTGCTCGTTCCTCGACATCGGGAGGAAACTCGCCTCGCGCGGCTACCGCGTGGTGATCCCGGAGTACCGCAACCACGGGGCCTCCGAGCACGTGTCGGACAACGAGCACATCGAGCGCGACGCGGCGGCGGGTCTCGCCGAGCTCAAGCGCCTCGGCGCCGAGCGGGTCTTCCTCGGCGGCGCCTCCTGCGGCGGCAGCACGGCGGCCGTCGCCGGGGCCGACGGCGAACTTCCGGTGGTGGGACTGCTGATGATGTCCTCACCTGCCCGGTGCGGCGGCGTGGACGCGGTGGCGGCGGCGCGGAAGATCGATGCCCCGTCCCTGTTCGTCGTGTCCCCGGGGGACATGCTGGGCGCGGTGGAGAAGCAGGTCCGTGAGGTCTACGCCGCGTCGGCGGCGCAGCACAAGCGGCTCGTCATCGACCAGAGCGGCTACCACGGGACCGACATGATCCGGCGCGGGCCGCGCGGTGCCGCACTGGAGCGCGACGTCATCGCGTTCGTCGTGGCCGCCTACGACAAGGCGGGATGACGCCCGGAGCCGTTGCGGTTCCCGGCGTCCTGTGCCCGTAGTCCGGGACGGGTTGGTTCAGGGTCAAGGCACCATCGGGACACGGGGTTCCGGTGGAGGCGCGGGCGGATGTCGTGATCTCCCCCCGGGGTAATTCTGCCCGCGCCGCGCACTTACCCCGCGCCCCCGCAGCCGGGCGGCACGCGTCGTCATGGCCGGTGAGGCCCGACGACGCGCACCGCGCGGCGGCCGGTCAGCTCTCCTGCGTCGTACGGTCGCGCAGCGCCTGCTGGACGGCGCTCTGCACGCGGGCGTCCTCATGCAGCTTGCGGCGTGCGCGGGCGCGGCGTGCGAGGAGAAGGCCGCCGACGACGGCAGCGATCACGACGACCACGAGCACGAGCAGCGTCCACGGGACGGCCAGGCCGTGGACCGTGGCCCGGACCGGCTGGAGCGGGGTGGTGGAGCCGGCGGCGTCCGTGAGCAGGGGGACGAGGGTCGCGTTCGCGGCCAGGTTCACCGCGGGGGCGACACCGTGGACGGGCACCTTCACCTTCCAGCTCTCACCGGGGAGCAGCTCCGGTGGGGCGGCGATGTCGCCGGCCTTGGTGCGCAGCCATCCGAACGGGCCCGTGACCGAGGCCGCCTGGTTGGCCGACAGGGTGGCGTTGCCGGTGTTGTGCACGGTGTAGGTGACGGTGGCGTCGCCCTTGGCGAACGGGTTGAACGTGCCGGAGTAGTCGATGTGCAGGTCCTCGATCGCCAGCTGCGGCTTGAGGGCGCCGCTGACCCGCAGCTTGACCCGGATGCCCAGGCGCCGGTCCACATTGATGCCCGCGGCGTCGGCGGACTGCTTCAGGGACGTGAGGATGCCGCCCACGTGGTCGCCGGGCGTCGCGTTGGACGGAACGGTGACGGTGAAGGGGATCTGCGCGGTCTTGCCGGGCTTGATCACGACGCTGTCGCGGTCGGCACGGACCCAGGCGCCGATCCCGACGGACTTCTTGTCCTTCGTGAGCAGGTCGAGCTGACCCGTCTCGGTGGTGTATCCGTCCGCGGCGTACAGCGCCAGCCGGAGCGGGGACTTGCCGTGGTTGGCCACGACCATGGCGTCCTTGACCTGGCCGCCGGGGTTCACGTCGTAGCTGTAGCTCGACCGGTCGTCGCCGTACCCGTTCGCGGCGGTCCTGACCGTCCAGGTGACGTCGCCGTCGGCTGCCCGCGCGGGGCCGCCGCTCAGGCCGGTGATCGCGAAGGCCATGAGCAGGGCCAGGGCGGCGGGGCGGACGAGCGCGCGGAGGGTGGTCGTCAGGCGCGTGACGGGTGGGTGCATCTCGGGATTCTCCTGGAACGGGGAGGCGGGGCGGGCACCGGACGGTGCCCGCCCCGCCAGGTGGAACGGGTCCGATCAGCTGCTGAGCGCGGTGATCGTCAGGGTGGCGCGGTAGTCGCCCTTCTCGACGCTGTCCGGGATCTTCAGATCCAGGTCGGCGCCCACCTTGGCCTCACCACGCGCGTGGCCCTGCTCGGCCGAGGCCAGACCGCGCGAGATCGCGAGGCCCTGGCCCTGGTCGTCGTAGCCGGAGGCCACCGACGCGTTCGCCGTGGCGCCCGCGCCGTCGACGAGGACGCGCGGCGTCCAGCCGAGGAAGGAAGCGGCGAACGTCTTGTCGGCGTCCTTGAACGCGCTGACGCTGGCCGAGATCGACCACGGGGCGAGCGAGCGGCGGCTGTCGGAGACGACGATCGGGTTGATCCGGCCGTCGGCCTCGAAGTGGTCGCCGTTCTTCTCCTCGGCGGTGCCGAGGTCCACCAGGCCGTTGTAGCCGTCGATCGTCCAGCCGAACTCGCCCGGAGCCGGGTTCGGGACGTTGACCTGGAGGTCCTGCGCGTCACCGTGGTACGGGTGCACCGTGACGTCGTCGACGTGCGAACCGACCGGCTGGTCGGCGCCGTTGGCGGCGCTGCGGATGTTCTCGACCACGAGCTTGTCGTTGCGCACCTGCACCTTGACGTAGGTGCGGACGTGCTCCTGGTTCTGAACCGAGTTGTACCAGTAGTTCTTCGGGTTCAGCGGGTCGGCGCCGTTGCCCGCACCACTCGTGCCGCTGTTGTCCGGCGCGGTGATGTCGTAGTACTTCGAGCCCGAGGCGGAGTTGGCCGTCACGTAGAGGACGCCGCCGGGACCCGGGTACACATCGGCGGCACCCGGCTTCTCGGCCGGGTTCTCCTTCTCGCCGTTCTTGATCAGGTAGCTGCGGGAGTAGCTGTGGTCGTGGCCCTGCAGGACCAGGTCGACGCCGAGCTTCGAGAACGTCGTCGGGAAGTCGACACGACGCTGCTTGTTGTCGCTGTCCTTGGCGTGGTCGGCCGGCGAGTAGATGGAGTGGTGGTAGACGAGGACCTTCCACTTGGCCTCGTTGCCGTGCTTGTTGATGATGTCGGAGACGTAGCTGACGTGCGCCGCGTCGCCGCCGCCGTTGGTGGAGCTGTAGCTGTTGCTGTTCAGGTCGATGAACAGCACATCCTTGTAGATGTACCAGTAGTCACCGCCGGACTGGGTGCCCGCGGGGTTCCCGTCCTTGTAGTAAAGGGCCGAGCGGTCGGTGTTCGGGGTGGTGAAGTGCTGCTCGTAGGCCTTGCCGCCGACGTCGTGGTTACCGATGGTCGCGGCCCACGGGTACTGCCGGAGCTGGTTCGGGGCGAGGAAGGAGTCCCACTGGGACTCGGTGTTCGCCGACTCGACCTGGTCACCACCCGACACCAGGATCTCGGCGTTCGGGTTGGCCCTCAGCGAGACGTCGACCGTGTCCTGCCAGCCGGCCTGGTCGCCCGCCAGGTTGCCCGACGAGCCGATCTGCGGGTCGCCGTAGAACAGGAAGTCGTAGTCGCCCTCGAAGTCCTGCGTCTTGAAGGCGTACGCCGTGGACCAGTTGCCCTCGGTGCCGACACGGTAGGAGTAGGCCGTGTTCTCCTTCAGACCGGTGATCGTCGCGTGGCGGTTGAAGCCGCCGCTGGTCGCGATGTTCGCCGCGCCGATGGCGTCGAAGGTGGTCGCGCCGTCCGGGAACTCGCCGTTGACCAGCTGCGCGGTCGGGACGACCTGGACCTTCTGCGCCGTGTCGGCGGAGGAGTACCACGTGACAGTGCGCTGCGACTCGTTCGAGCCCACACCGAGGACGATGCCGGTGATCGCGGACGTGTCGGCGGCGTTGGCGGGGGTCGCCAGGCCACTGCCGAGGGCCACGGTCAGGCCGAGAAATGCCGCCGTGGCGCCAGTGGCCACACGACGCCGCACAGGCCCGGAAGCCTGCGAGGGGTTGCTCGATCTCATGAGTATTCGTTCCTCTTGTGCACGATGTGTGTGCATGGAATGGAGACCATCAAGCTCTCGGGTGTTGGTAAAGGGAAGTTAAATGTGATCGACGAGTTGTCTGAACAACATGCGAGACCTGTGTTCGTCTCAGAGTCCGAACGCCCGCTGCGCGAACCACACCATGCCCATCGCGGCCACACCCGCGGAGATCACGCCCGTGGTCCACAGGCCGGCTGCCGGTGAGCGGCGGCGGAGCAGGATGAGCGCAGGGAAGACGAGGGCGATGATCGCGAGTTGCACCGTTTCGATGCCCACGTTGAACACCAGCAGCGACCACAGCAGCGTCCAGGACCACGCCGCCTGGATCCCCAGCGCGCCCGCGAAGCCCAGACCGTGCACGAGGCCGAAACAGAACACGACGCCGAGGCGCGACCAGCCCGCGCGGTCCAGGCTGAAGTGACCGGCTCCCGTTGTCTCGAGGTCGGTCGCGTGACCGCGGCGGCGCCAGATCCGCCACAGGTGCCAGCCGGCGACCACCGCGATCGACAGCGCGATGACGGGCTCCACGATCCGCGAGGGGACGTCGACCAGGCCGAGCGCGGCGAGCATGAACGTCACCGAGTGCGCCAGTGTGAAGCTCGTGGCCGCGAGCACGATTTCACGCGGCCGCCGGGATCCGGCGATCAGCGCCAGCAGGAACAGGATGTGGTCGATCCCGCTCAAAAGGTGCTCGGCGCCCAGGCGGAAGAACTCCCAGAACCGCTCGTACCAGGTCTGGCTGATCGAGAACGACGGATGTTCGGCGTCGAGCGCCGCACTGCCCGAGCGGCCTTCGACGTCGTAGGTGACGATCGCCTTGACGCCCTTGACGTATCCCTCCGCGTCGGCGAAGAGCCCGCTGCGCACCTCGTGGTCGTCGGTGCCGTCGGCGCAGGCCCATTCGAGCACCAGATCGGCGTACGGAACGCCCTCCCGCTGGCCCATCGTGAAGCCGCCGGTCCGCGTCGGCGCACAGGTCTTGCCGCCTGAGGAGACGGTGAAGCGCTTGGTCGCGTAGGCGACCACCGACTTCGCGTGAGCGTCGAGCGCCGCCGCCTGCGCGCCGGTGTCGCGCGCGTCGAACGCGGCCGTTCCCGACGTGAAGAGTGCGTCGTCGTGCTCGTAGTCGGCGGCGGATACGACGAGCAGGTCGTACTCGAGCTCCAGTTTCGTGCGTATGCGACCTTCGTCGCCCGAGGCGACGTGGACGTACACGGTGGAGGTGAAGCCGTGGGCGAACGCCGGCTGCCCGAAACTCAGGAAAGTGATCACCACCGCAGTGATCCCGATGATGGCGCGGCGGACACGTTGTGACATGTGGCTCCTTCAGGTTGCCAGTGCACGGTGCATGCCACGGGTGAACACCATCCGCCGTGCCGGCGAACCGTCGAACAACAACATCGAGAACGACGCCCGCGCGGGACCGCGGCGGCAATCGGGATAGCAGGATGGGGGGCGCACCACCCTTCACCACTCGGAGGACGATCACCTTGCGCGCCCCGCTTCGCGCCCTCGCCACGCTGGCCGTGGCCATCGCGCTGGTCACCGGATGCGGTTCCGGTGACGACTGGTCACGGCCGCACCCCGAGCCGACCGCCGTCGGCGAACTCGGTGCCGGGTTCGTCGACCCCACCGCCCCGCCCGGCCCGGAAGCCACCACCACCCCGCGGCCCGGCTCCTGGAGCGGGGTCCACCCGCCGCGGGGCTACCGCGTCGTCCTGCTCACGGCGGGCGACGACGGCCCGACCAAGGCGCTGGTGGCGGCGGTCAGCCAGTGGGCCGAGGCGGAGCATGTCGACCTGAGGACGGTGGCCGCCGAAGGCCCGTCCGACTACATCCCCGCGGCGGGCAGGGCCCTGAAGATGGGCGCCGACCTCATCGTCAGCGCGGGCAACGACCTGATCGACCCGCTGGCGATGGTCACTCCCAACCACCTGGAGCAGCGGTTCCTCGTCGTGGGCGCCGAACTGGCCGAGCCCACGCACAACGTGACGGCGGTCGACTGGTCCGGTGCGTCGTTCCGCGGCGAGGGGCTCGGCATGTCGTCCACCTTCGACCCCGCCTCGTTCACCACCGCGCGCTGTGAGGCCGCCATCAGGGCGGGCGTCGCGGCCGTGCTCAGTGACATGACCGGCATCGTGCTCTGGCTCGACAAGGTGTGACCGCTCCCGCCCTGCCGGGCGGGCTCACGGCACTGTGGGGGGCGGCGTCCGGAGGGAGGGAGGATTCCCGTCCCGGAGGCGGTACACCACACTGCGGCGCAGGGGGCCGTCCGGTACGTCGGGGTCGTCGAAGTCGTCGGCCGGGTCACGGGTCATGCCGATGCGGCGCATCACGGCCTGCGAGCGCAGGTTGGTCGCGGTCGTGACCGCGAGGATCTCGTCGAGCCCGAGGTCGTGAAAACCGAAGGCCAGCACGGCCAGGGCCGCTTCGGTGGCGTAGCCGTGACCCCACGCCGAACGGGCCAGGCGCCAGCCGGCCTCGACTCCGGTGAACGGCATGCCCTCGTCCACCGGGTCGAGCCCGGTGAATCCGATGAACTCGCCGGTGGCCCTGACCTCCACCGCCCACCAGCCCCAGCCACGCCGTTCGATGTCGGTGTGGAAACGGGCCGCGGAGGCGTCGCTCTGTTCCCGCGTGAGCACGCCGGGAAAGTACTCGCGGACCCGAGGGTCGGCGTTCAGCGCGGCCCACGGGCCACGGTCGGAGTCCCGCCACCCGCGGAGCAGGAGGCGATCGGTGCGCATCTCGGCCATCGCGCCAACCTAGCCCGGCCGCGCACGGGGGGCGATCGAATATGCGGCCCCCGGCGAGCCGTCCCCTACGAGGGGACGCCGCCTACACGAACCGGCAGGTGAGCCACTTCTCGTGGTCGTAGTGGTCCTGCGACGGGTACTTTGCGATGAGGGGGACCACCTCGGTGGTGTCCTGCGGCCGTATGCGCTCGGGGAGCGCCCCGAACCTGGCCCGGCGGGCCGCCGCCTCGGCGTCCGCGTCGGTGACGGCCGCGGGGACGACGATAACCGGGGGTGCCGCGGTGACGGCGGTGACGGCGGTGACGGTGGTGGCTTCCGGCACCCTGGTGGATTTCCGCGAGGTGGTGAACACGAGCCGCTTCCTGTTCTTCCGGGTCGATGTCGGCGATCGATGGTCAGTGGATGATGTGGAAGGTGAGATGTCGTTCCGTCTTGCCCGCGGGAACAGTGTGGACATAGCCGCGTGCCGTGTCGTAGGCGCCTGACCCACCGGTGATGGGGATGTCGATGGACGCGGCGGGCGGCAGGTGGAGCAGCGCCTGCCCGCTGATCTGCCCCTTGGGCAGGGCGAACGTTCCCACGCACTGCAGCGCGCTGGGTTCGAGGTGGACATACGTGCAGACCACGCTGTGGTCGCCGATCTTCCTGCCGTCACGGTAGATGTCCTCGGCGATGACGAGTTCGTCACCCGGGCCGAGCCCCTTCTGGCCCAGATCGACGGAGGTGGACTGCGTCTGCCGGGCGACCAGCGTGAGGACTTCCGTGCGGGGCTGGGCGGGCTGTGTGGCGCCTGGGGCCCCTGGCGCCCCTGGGGTCCCTGGGGTCACGGGGGCGGCCGAGGCGATTGGGGCCGCGACGAGGCCGCCCGTGAGGAGTGCGGCGACGCCGGCCGCCGCGCTCAGGAGCCGTACCTTGTGGGTACTGCGTGTGTTCGGCATCTTCACGCGCCTTTCGCCTCGGGATCCGGAACCGCGATTCCGTCGCACGCCCCATGCTCGGGAGACACCGACCACGCATGTCGTGGTCGATGACGACGTTCGCACAGGTCGTGTCACTCGTCAAGGTGGTGACGTTCGCTGTGGGCGGGCCCACGCTCTCGGGGTGGGGGCCGTCGCACCGAGTGACCCTGAGGTGCGTCTGCGTCGCACGGTGGGCGACTTTCGTCATCCGACTTCAGGATGATGCGCGGCATCCTGGACGTCAAGGAAGCCGGGCCTTCGGACTCTCCGACGATCTGTTCCCGGTGGGCCGGGCCTGATAACGTCACCGTGCACGTGACCGACCGAGGAGGTGAGTCCCATCAACGCTGTTGCACGCTGGGTGCTCTCCTCCCGCATGGCTGCGCGGTCCATCTGAGATAGGTGGCCCCGGGAGCGCCCTCAGGCATCCCGAAAGGCCACATCTCCATGTGCTTCACCGCGAAGACGCCCTCGAACGGCGTCGCGGAACACCACTTCATTCCCGGTCACCTCGCCGGTGCGCCCTGGTCACCCTCCGATGCCACCGGTGTCCGCCCCTTGGTTCCGCCCGGCCACGGCGGCGGTCGGCACAAAAAAGTTCCCGGCACGGTGCACCGGGCCCACCGCTGTGTGACAGCAGGCGGTTCCGGCACCCTCGCCCCCGCGGAGAACGGCTGAGCCGTACGCGTCAACCCGCCCTGTCGTGGCGGCATTTGTTCAGCCATCCGCCGAAAGGATCTCTGCCATGCCTGAGTTCTCCTCGTTCGATCCGCATGCCTCGACTGTGTCGGGGTCCTTCGCCGCGCCCGACGGAACCCGGCTCGCGTACCACTGCGCCGGTGACGGCGACCCCGTGGTCTGCCTGCCCGGGGGACCGACGGACTCCGCGTATCTGGGGGACCTCGGAGGTCTCTCCGCGCACCGCCGGCTGATCAGACTCGACCTGCGCGGTACCGGCCGGTCGCAGGTCCCGGACGACATCGCCTCCTGCCGGTGCGACCGGCTCGTCGACGACGTGGAGGCCCTGCGCGAGCACCTCGGGCTCGATCGCATGGACCTGCTCGCCCACTGTGCCGGGGCCAACCTGGCCGTCCAGTACGCCGCCCGGCACCCCGGACGCGTCCGCAGGCTGGTGCTGGTCACCCCCAGCGTCAGGGCTGTCGGCATCCCCATCGCCGGGGACCTCCGGCTCGCGACCGCGCGGCTCCGCCGTGACGAGCCCTGGTTCCCCGCCGCGTTCGCGGCGTTGGAGGCCATCGCGGCGGGCCGGGGCGGCGACGGCCATTGGCAGGAGGTCGCACCGTTCTCCTACGGACGCTGGGACGAACCCGCGCGCGCCCATCACGCCGCCGGAGAGGAGCGGATGAACCACGAGGTCGTGGCCGCCTTCGGCGCCGACGGCGCATTCGGCCCGGACGCCACGCGTGCCGCGCTCGGCCGCTTCACGCAGCCGGTGCTCCTGCTGGCCGGAGAGGTCGACCTGGGCGCTCCGCCCCGAACGGTCGACGAGTTCGCAGGTCTCTTCCCCGAGGCCAGGCTCGTCGTGCAGCCCGGGGCCGGGCATCACCCCTGGCTCGACGACGCCGAGAGCTTTGTGGCGACCACCGCCGGGTTCCTGTCGTAGTGCGGCTGTGCGGCCGCGGGCCCGGCGGAACGGCCGGGCCCCGCGCCCGCCGAGGTCACTCCGCCGGGTCTTGCGCCGCGGCATCCCGTGGGAACGCTCCAAGATCGTCCGGCGATTGTTGTGCGCTGCGAGAGCCGGATCCGGGGCCGCGGCACCGGAGACTGGCAGCACGTGGCGGCCGGCATCGCTCCGCCGATCCCCGGAGCGATTTTTCGAAAGGGACCTCACTTCACATCCACCGCGCCCTGAAGGCCGGGGATTCCCGGCTCACGTGGGCTGGGGACCAGCGGTCCGCCGGCGCTTGCACGATCGGCACCAGCCGGGTCGAGACCGGCCCGGACCAGTCCCTGGGGACACGGCACTCGTTCCACACCCACCGGCAACCTGCCCACTCCGCTTCCAGACCGGCCCGCGCCGTGGACGACACCCGCAGCCGGAAGGTGTACCGGGCATGCCCGGCCACTTCCTCCGCCACCTCAGGCGCCGCCACGCTCCGGAACCTCACAGCCCCCACTGACAACGAATGAGAGTGCAGGTCAGAACAGTGCGCAGAGAACTCCGCCGCTTCGCGGCCCCGGCCCACGGACCCGTTCCTCCCCGGCCCGAAGGCCTGGATCTCCAGGGAGAACACAGGTGACCCGGCGCACCGTCGCCCCCCGCAGCCGCGGCTTCCTCTTCCTCGACGCGCACCCCGCCGGATGCGAACGCGCCGTCGAGGACATGTGGTCGTCCGTCCCAACGGCCCCGGCCGCACCGGACACACCGGCCGGCGACCGGCCGGTCGCCCTCGTGATCGGCTCGTCCGCCGGATACGGACTCGCCGCCACCGTCGCCGGGCTCAAGCGGGCCGGCATCCGGGGCATCGGAGTCTGCTTCGAGAAGGGCCCCACCGAGCGCCGCACCGCGACGGCCGGCTGGTACCGCACGGCCGCCACCGCCCGCCTCGCCCGCGAAGCCGGCAGCGACATGGTCTTCCTCAACGGCGACGCCTTCGGCGACGCGATGAAGGACCAGGTCGCCGACCTGCTCGCGCAGCGGTTCGGCGGACGCCTCGACCACCTGGTCTACTCGGTGGCCGCGCCACGGCGCACCGACCCTGAGACCGGAACCACCTTCGCGTCGGTCCTCAAGCCGATCGGCGCGCCCCACCGCACCAAGACCCTTGTCTTCGGCGCCGACGGCACCCCCGAGATCCGCGACGTCGAGACGGCGCCCGCCGAGGGCGACGACATCGAGCAGACCGTCGCCGTCATGGGCGGCGCCGACTGGGAACGCTGGATCGACCGGCTCGCCGGCCGCGGCCTGCTCGCCGACGGTTTCTCGACCGTCGCGCTGTCGTACATCGGTTCACCGCTCACCGCCGCGATCTACCGGCAGGGCACCATCGGCGCGGCCAAGGCCCACCTGGAGGCCACCGCCCGCCGCCTCGACGAACGTCTGGGCACATCGGCCGGCGGTCGTGCCCTCACGTCCGTCAACGGCGCCGCCGTCACGCAGTCCTCGACCGCCATCCCCGGCATCGCCTTGTACGTCGGTCTGCTGCGGGGCGTCCTCGGCGACCGGCTGGTGCCCCCGGCCGCGCAGCTCACCGAGCTGTGGGACGGGCTCACCGGGGCGGCGGGACTGCGCCTCGACGACGAGGGCCGCGTGCGGCTGGACGCCTGGGAACTCGACGACGAGGTCCAGGCCGCCGTCGCCGACCGCTGGGACCGGGCCACCACCGGCTCCATCGCCGGTCTCGCCGACCTCGACTGGTTCAGCGCCGAGGTGCGCCGCCTCTACGGCTTCGATGTGGACGGTGTCGACTACGGCCGACCCGTCGAGACCGCCGTCGATTGGCCGGACCCCGCCGTGCCGGACCCCGCCGTGCCGGAGGGCGGCGTGCCGGAGGGCGGCGGCCACACCCCGGCCGCGACCGTCGACGCCACCTAGCGGCGGCACCGGTACCGACGGCCCGCCCGGTCGGCGTGCGAGGACGACCGGGCGGACTCCGCTTCCCAGCCTGCCGTGATCCGGCGCGTCAGGCAGGCCGGGGGGTGGCGGGATTGGGCCGTACGGAGGCGAGGAGTCGTGGGAAGGAGGTCAAGCCGCCGGTTCGAGGGTGTTCTCGGCATCCGGCGCACCGCGACGGGCCGGGCTCCGCGGGAGCATGACGAGGGCTGTGCCCACGGCCAGGCCCAGTGCGGGCAGGACGGGGAACCGGCCGTCGGGTGCGAAGCCCTGTACAGCGAAGCGGGCGAGCGCGGGGACGGCGGTGGCCAGACCGAGCCACACGGGCCAGGGGCGACGCGGGGCGGCGTCCGGGCGGGTCCGCTCGAACA
This sequence comes from Streptomyces sp. RLA123, assembly GCF_056270165.1. Taxonomy (NCBI): domain Bacteria; kingdom Bacillati; phylum Actinomycetota; class Actinomycetes; order Kitasatosporales; family Streptomycetaceae; genus Streptomyces; species Streptomyces sp. RLA123. The sequence goes on from NZ_JBWDOR010000003.1 coordinate 7,633,883, forward strand.
CGACCGCCAGGCCGCGATCCACGGGCCGCAACAGCCGTACGACGCCGGTCAGTACGAGACCGAGCAGCAGCAGCCAGGGCCCGCGCAGCGCCCACCACGACGGTGAGCCGAACGCGGGCTCGGGGGCGAGTCCCGTGAGGTAGAACGCGGCGGCGAGCGCCAGTACCGGCACCATGTGCCAGAGGTACAGGGTCATGCTGGCGCCGCCCATCGGACGCACCAGCCGCCAGACCCGCTCGTGCTCCAGCCACCGCCGCACCACGGGGGCGACGAGCACACACAGCCCTACCTGTGCCACCGCCCAGGCCAGCATGGCGGCCGACGGCGGGTTGGTATTGCTGGGGATCTGCCCGGTCACCAGGATCAGGCTGACCGGGAACGGTCCGGGACCGACGAGTGCCGCGAAGGCCGCCCCGCCGCCCGCGGCCAGCGCGACGGGGGTCGTCCGGTGCCGGGTCAGCAGACCGTCCCGCCAGCAGAAGCCGAGTTGGTAGGCGACCCCCCACACAAGGAGGTAGTTCAGCAGGCCCACGTACGGCGTGTGCGCGGTCACCACCAGGGCGTCGGCCATGACGGCGGCCGCTGCCACGGCCAGCGGGGCGCGGAGCCCCCAGCGGCGATGGGCCGCGTGCAGCGCGGGTGTCAGGGCGCCGAGGAGCAGGTACACGGGGAGGAACCAGAACTGCATGCCCATCGCCCAGCCCACCAGGGAGAGCGTGCCGGAGTCCACGCCCGCCGCCGCGCAGATCCCGACGGCGAGGAGCACCGGACCGCTGTAGAGGGCTGTCGGCAGCAGCAGCCGCAGGGACCGCCGTCCCACCCACCCGGCGGCCGTACCTCCCGCGGCGTGGGCACGCGACCAGGAGTCGCCCGCCGACCGGCCCCCGGCGAGGAAGAACAGCGGCATGATCTGGAACCCCAGCGTCAGCCACTGGGTCCAGGGAACGACCGCCAGCAGTTCCGGTGCGGTGATCGCCCCGTCGGGCCCCCGGACCAGCCCGGTGATCAGCCAGTGGCCGAGCACCACGAGAACGATCGCCCATGCGCGGAGGAAGTCGACGTAGCGGTCTCTGCTCATGCGTCGTCATGCTGCCCTCCTCGCCGGCCGATCGTGCGCGGGGAGCCCATGCCGCAACCAATCCGTGCCCGGCACGACATCACCACCGCCGGCACCGCGACCGGACTTTGTCCCGGGATCGGAAAAAGGGAGAGCTGATTCCTGCTCAACTTCTTCCCCCTTCGGGCAGCCGCTGCTACGTTCCCCTCGAAAGCCTCAAGGACAGGGCCGGCCGGTGGCCGGCCGCATATCCCCGCGCCACGGGGCAGGGGAGGGGAGGGGTGCGTGAGACGTATGACGGCTCGACCCGCCAATGCGCACCAGGTACGGCTGCTGCGGCTGCTCCGTGACGGCGGGCCCAGCTCCCGCGCCCAGATGGGGGACCAGATCGGGCTCTCGCGCTCCAAACTGGCGGTCGAGGTCGACCGCCTGCTGGAGACCGGTCTGGTGGTCTCCGACGGTCTCGCCGCCTCGCGCGGCGGCCGGCGCTCGCATAATGTGCGGCTCGCCCCGAGCCTGCGCTTCCTGGGCGTCGACATCGGCGCCACCTCTGTCGACGTCGCGGTCACCAACGCCGAACTGGAGGTGCTCGGCCACCTCAACCATCCGATGGACGTCCGCGAGGGACCGGTCGCGGTCTTCGAGCGGATCCTCGCGATGGCCGCCAAACTCCAGGCCGCCGGTCTCGCCGAAGGGTTCGACGGCGCGGGCATCGGAGTGCCGGGACCGGTCCGTTACCCCGAGGGCGTCCCGGTCGCGCCGCCCATCATGCCGGGCTGGGACGGCTTCCCGGTCCGCGAGGCACTCAGCCAGGAACTGGGCTGCCCCGTCATGGTCGACAACGACGTGAACCTGATGGCCATGGGGGAGCAGCACGCGGGCGTCGCACGCTCCGCCTCGGACTTCCTCTGCGTCAAGATCGGTACGGGCATCGGCTGCGGCATCGTCGTGGGCGGCGAGGTCTACCGCGGGGCGACGGGCAGCGCCGGCGACATCGGCCACATCCAGGTCGTGGACGGCGGGCGGCCCTGTGCGTGCGGCAACACCGGTTGCCTGGAAGCACACTTCAGCGGGGCCGCACTGGTCCTCGACGCCAAGGAGGCCGCCACCTCCGGACGTTCCCCGGCCCTCGCGGCCCGGCTGGAGGCGGCCGGTCAGCTGTCCGCGGCCGATGTCGCCGTAGCGGCGTCCGCCGGTGACGCGGCCGCGCTGGAACTCATCCGCGAGGGCGGCAACCGCGTCGGGCAGGTCATCGCGGGACTCGTCAGCTTCTTCAACCCCGGACTCGTCGTGATCGGCGGCGGCGTCACCGGGCTCGGCCACACCCTGCTCGCCAGCATCCGCAGCCAGGTCTACCGCCAGTCCCTGCCCCTGGCGACCGGCAACCTGCCCATCGTCCTGGGCGAACTGGGCCCCACCGCCGGTGTGATCGGCGCGGCCCGGCTCATCAGCGACCACGTCTTCTCCCCCGCCTGACCGAACCGACCGGCCGCCCGGCACGACAGCCCCGCGTCACCCGCACCACCGGCACCACGGCACGGCACAACCGGCACCACCGGCACCACGGCACCACTGGCTCACACGCTCCGCACGCGCACGTGTACCCGCACCCGCCGAGGGGATCCGTCATGGCACCAGTACCACCGGCCCCGCCACCACCGTCCGCGGCCTCGCTGCTCACGATGTCCGGCATCACCAAGTCCTTCCCCGGCGTACGCGCCCTCGACGGCGTCGACCTGGACGTCCAGGCCGGCGAGGTGCACTGCCTCCTGGGCCAGAACGGCGCCGGGAAGTCCACGCTCATCAAGGTGCTCGCCGGGGCCCACCAGCCCGACGACGGGGAGATCATCTGGCGCGGCGAACCCGTCTCGCTGAGGTCGCCCATCGCCGCCATGCGCCTGGGTATCGCCACCATCTACCAGGAACTCGACCTGGTGGAGGGTCTGTCCGTCGCGGAGAACGTCTTCCTCGGCCACGAACCCACCACCGCCGGTTTCGTGGTGCGCGGCCGTCAAGCCCGCCGCGAGGCCGAGGTCCTGCTCCACCGCCTCGGTCACCCCGAGATCGATACCGCCCGGCAGGTCGGTGAACTGTCCGCCGCCCAGCAGCAGATCGTCTCGATGGCCCGCGCGCTCTCCCATGACGTGCGGCTCATCGTGATGGACGAGCCGTCCGCCGCGCTGGACCCGGAGGAGACGGACAACCTGCTGCGCATCGTCACCCAGCTCACCGCCGAGGGCGTCGCCGTCGTCTACATCTCCCACCGGCTGGAGGAGATCCGCCGCATCGGCGACCGCGTCACCGTACTCAAGGACGGCCGGGCGGTCGCGGGCGGGCTGCCCGCGAAGTCGATGCCCACCCGCGACATCGTCGCCCTCATGACGGGCCGCGACGTGGAGTACGTCTTCCCGGAACGCCCGGCGGGCCCGCGCGAAGGCGCACCTGTGCTGAGTGTCGAAGGACTTGCCCGCGACGGGGAGTTCGCTCCTGTCGACCTCGAAATCCGGCCCGGCGAGATCGTCGGACTGGCCGGCCTCGTCGGCTCCGGGCGCTCGGAGATCCTGGAGACCGTCTACGGCGCGCGCAGGCCCACCGCGGGCCGCGTCACCGTCGACGGCCGCCCTCTCAAGCCCGGCAGCGTCCGCTCGGCCGTCCGCGCGGGGCTGGGCATGGCACCCGAGGAGCGCAAGGCCCAGGCCCTGCTCATGCTGGAGTCGGTCACCCGCAACGTGTCGGTGTCCTCGCTCTCCCGCTTCTCCCGCGGCGGCTGGCTCGACCGCCGTCAGGAACGCCTGGCCGCCCAGAAGTCCACCCGGTCGCTGTCACTGCGCCCCGACAACCCGGACGCCCGGGTCCGCACTCTGTCCGGCGGCAATCAGCAGAAGGCCGTGCTCGCCCGCTGGCTGCTGCGCGGCTGCCGCGTCCTGCTGCTCGACGAGCCGACCCGCGGCGTGGACGTGGGCGCCCGCGCCGAGCTGTACGCGGTGATCCGCCGGCTCGCCGACGACGGACTCGCCGTCCTCCTCGTCTCCAGCGAGGTGCCCGAGGTACTGGGCCTCGCCGACCGCGTACTGGTGCTCCGCGAGGGCCGCGTCGTACACACGGCGCCCGCGCAGGAGCTGGACGAACACCGTGTACTCGACCTCGTCATGGAAGGGAGCCCGAGCTGATGACGCAGCCCGCTTCCCAGGCCCCGCAAGCACCGCTGCCACCCGCGGAGGCGCCCTCCGCCGTCAAGGGCGGCCGGCGTCCGGCGGCCGGATTCCGTGCCGACGTGCGCAACCTCTCTTTGCTCGGCGTCCTCGCCGTGCTCGTCGCCGTCGGCGGTATCACGCAGCCCGACACGTTCCTCGACGTCTCCAACCTCCAACTGGTGCTGACCCAGGCGTCCGTCATCGGCGTTGTCACCGTCGGCATGACCTTCGTGATCACCAGCGGCGGTATCGACCTGTCCGTCGGCGCGATCGTCGCGCTGGCCTCGGTGTGGGCGACGACCCTCGCCACCCAGGAGTACGGCTTCGTCGGCATCCTCTTCACGGCGGTCCTCGTCGGACTCGGCTGCGGACTGGTCAACGGGGTGCTCATCGCCTACGGCGGCATGGTGCCGTTCATCGCGACCCTCGCGATGCTGGCGTCGGCCCGCGGCCTCGCCCTCCAGCTCACGGACGGCAAGACGCAGATCGTCAGCGAGAAGTCGGTGCTCGACCTCGGCATCCCCGGCTCCTACATCCTCGGCATCCCGCCGCTGGTCCTGGTCTTCGCCGCGGTCACCGTCATCGGCTGGCTGGTGCTGAACCGCACGACCTTCGGGCGCCGCACCGTCGCCGTCGGCGGCAACGCCGAGGCGGCCCGGCTCGCCGGCATCGACGTCCGCCGGCAGCGGCTGTACCTCTACCTCCTGTCCGGCCTGTGCTGCGGGATCGCGGCCTTCCTGCTGATCATCCTGGCCGGATCGGGTCAGAACACCAACGGCAACCTGTACGAACTCGACGCCATCGCCGCCGCGATCATCGGCGGCACGCTGCTCAGCGGCGGCCGCGGCACCATCGTCGGATCCGTCCTGGGCGTCCTGGTCTTCACCACCATCACCAACATCTTCGCCCTGAACAACCTGGAGAGCGCCGTCCAGCAGATCGCCAAGGGAGCGATCATCGTGGCCGCCGTCCTGGTCCAGCGCGGCACCGTGCGCGGCAGCGACAGCTGACGCGGGCGGACCGCCACCTCCACACCGTTCTCCCCTCCCCACCGGTCCCGCTCCTCTTGCGAGCTCGCCGAGCCCCCGTCCTCCCGTCCTCGACCCACCTCACCGCCACGCATCCGCCCCGTGCGCATGAACCCAGGAGGGTTTCACCGCCATGCCAGAAAACCCGCTCACCAGCCGCCGAGGTCTGCTGTTCGGCGCCGCCGCCGTCTCCGTCGGCGCCGCCCTCACCGCCTGCACCAGCAACGAGCCGAAGAAGCAGGAGGCGGCCGCCACCAACGTCCCCTCCGCCGAGGACAAGCCGGGCACGCCCGTCACCATCGGTTTCGCCGGCCCCCAGGCCGACCACGGCTGGCTCAACGCCATCAACGAGAACGCCAAGAACCGTGCGGCGACGTACTCCGACGTGACTCTGGAGATCACCGAGGGCTCCAACGACACCGCCGCCCAGATCGGCCAGGTCCAGACGCTGATCAACAAGAAGGTCGACGTGCTGGTGATCCTGCCGGCCGACGGCAAGGCACTCACCCAGGTGGGCCTCCAGGCCATGAAGGCCGGCATCCCGGTGATCAACCTGGACCGGATCTTCGCCTCCCCGCAGGCGTACCGCTGCTGGATCGGCGGCGACAACTACGGCATGGGCCTCAACGCCGGCAACTACATCGGCGAGCAGCTCAAGGACAAGTCCAACGCGAAGGTGATCGAGCTCGCCGGACTGGACAACCTGGAGCTGACCCGGCAGCGCACCCAGGGCTTCGACGACGCCCTGAAGAACTTCCCCAACATCCAGAAGGTCGCCCGCCAGGCGGCCGAGTTCACCGTGGAGTCCGGCCAGGCCAAGATGGCTCAGCTGCTCCAGGCGCAGAAGCAGTTCGACGCGGTGTGGAACCACGACGACGACCAGGGCGTCGGCGCCCTGCGCGCCATCGCGCAGGCCGGCCGCGACGACTTCCTCATGGTCGGCGGCGCGGGTGCCAAGTCGGCCATGGACGCCATCAAGGCCGACAACAGCGTGCTGAAGGCCACCGTGCTCTACCCGCCCACCATGGCAGCGTCCGCCATCGACCTGGCCAGGACCCTCGGCCAGAAGAAGGGCATCGGCGGACTCGCCGAGCTGGAGATCCCCGCCTCGATCACCCTCTACTCGGCCGTCGTCACCAAGGCGAACGTCGACCAGTACCTGCCGACGGGCTTCAACTAACGGTAGTGCCCCGCCCGTCCGAACCGAGCAACCGACGAGGAGCAAGGCATGGCTGGTACGGCCGATAACGAGACCCATGGAGCGGAGGGCACTGTGCCGGCCCTCGGCATCGGGATGGTCGGCTACGCGTTCATGGGCGCTGCCCACTCCCAGGCGTGGCGCACCGTGGGCCGCGTCTTCGACCTGCCGGTACGGCCGATCCTGGCCGCCATCGGCGGCCGGGACGCGGCGGGGGTACGGGCCGCGGCGGCCCAGCACGGCTGGGCCGCCGCGGAGACGGACTGGCGGGACCTGATCGCCCGGGACGACGTCCAGCTCGTGGACGTGTGCACCCCCGGGGACAGCCACGCCGAGATCGCCATCGCGGCGCTGGAGGCGGGCAAGCACGTCCTGTGCGAGAAGCCGCTGGCGAACTCGGTCGCCGAGGCGGAAGCCATGGTCGCGGCGGCCGACCGGGCGGCCGAGCGGGGCCAGGTGGCCATGGTCGGCTTCAACTACCGGCGGCTGCCCGCGGCGGCATACGCCCGCAGGCTCGTCGCCGAGGGCCGGCTCGGCACGATCCGTCATGTGCGGGTCAGCTACCTGCAGGACTGGCTCGTCGACCCGGAGTTCCCGCTGACCTGGCGGCTCAAGCGCGAGTACGCCGGTTCCGGCGCCCTCGGCGACCTCGGCGCGCACGCCGTGGACCTCGCGCAGTACCTGGTGGGGGAGCCCCTGGTCGGTGTCTCGGCGCTCACCGAGACGTTCGTGCGGGAACGGCCTCTGCTCGCCGGGGTGTCGTCGGGCCTGTCGGGCTCCGCCGGCGCCGCCGAACGGGGGCCGGTCACCGTCGACGACGCCGCGCTGTTCACCGGGCGCCTCGCTTCCGGGGCGCTCGCCAACTTCGAGGCCACGCGGATGGCCTCGGGCCGCAAGAACGCGCTGCGGCTGGAGATCAACGGCGAACGCGGGTCGCTCGCCTTCGACCTGGAGCGCCTGAACGAGCTGTTCTTCCACGACCACACCGAGCCCGCCGCCACGGCCGGCTTCCGCCGGGTCCTGGTGACCGAGCCCGACCATCCGTACCTGGAGGCGTGGTGGCCGCCCGGCCACGCCCTCGGCTACGAGCACACCTTCACGCACCAGGCGCGCGACCTGGTGCTCGCCATCGCGGAGGGCACCACGCCCGCGCCGACGTTCGCCGACGGGCTGCAGGTGCAGCGGGTGCTGGCGGCCGTGGAGGAGAGCGCCGAGAAGAACTCCGTCTACACCCCCGTATCCGCCTGACCGCACATCGTTTCGAGGAGGTCTTCGCCGTGCCACGTCCCTTCACCCTCTTCACCGGCCAATGGGCCGACCTTCCCCTGGAGGAGGTCTGCCGGCTCGCCCGCGATTTCGGTTACGACGGGCTCGAACTCGCCTGCTGGGGCGACCATTTCGAGGTCGACAAGGCCCTCGCCGACCCCGGGTACCTGGACGGGCGGCGGGCGCTGCTGGACAAGTACGGGCTCAAGTGCTGGGCGGTCTCCAACCACCTGGTCGGGCAGGCCGTGTGCGACAACCCGATCGACGAGCGCCACCAGGCGATCCTGCCCGCCAGGATCTGGGGCGACGGCGAGCCCGAGGGCGTCCGGCAGCGGGCGGCCCGCGAGCTGGCGGACACCGCCCGCGCCGCGGCGGCCTTCGGCGTGCGGACCGTCATCGGTTTCACCGGCTCGTCGATCTGGCACCTGGTCGCCATGTTCCCGCCGGTTCCCGAGCGGATGATCGAGCGCGGCTACGAGGACTTCGCCGAGCGGTGGAACCCGATCCTGGACGTCTTCGACGCCGAAGGGGTCCGCTTCGCCCACGAGGTCCACCCCGCCGAGATCGCCTACGACTACTGGACCACGCACCGCGCGATGGAGGCGGTCGGCCACCGGCCGGCGTTCGGGCTGAACTTCGACCCGAGCCACTTCGTGTGGCAGGACCTCGACCCGGTCGGGTTCCTGTGGGACTTCAAGGACCGCATCTACCACGTCGACTGCAAGGAGGCCCGTAAGCGGCTCGACGGCCGCAACGGGCGGCTCGGCTCCCATCTGCCGTGGGGTGACCCGCGGCGCGGCTGGGACTTCGTGTCGGCCGGGCACGGCGACGTGCCCTGGGAGGACGTGTTCCGGATGCTCCGCTCGATCGGATACGACGGCCCGGTCTCGGTGGAGTGGGAGGACGCCGGGATGGACCGTCTCGCCGGCGCTCCGGAAGCGCTTTCTCTTCTGAAGAGGTACGACTTCGACCCGCCGACGGCATCCTTCGACGCCGCCTTCGGAGGCAACGACTAGCCCCTTCCCCCAGGTCAGGGAGGCAGGAACCGACAGCCCGGCGGGATCGCCGCCGGGCCCGTCGGGCTGCCCGGACGCGGCTTTGTCCTGATGCGGGAGAAAGTTCAACTCTTCTGCCACGCAAGGGCTTTCGGTCCTGGACGAACCCGGCTACCGTCCCTGAGGTGTACAGGACACGGGCCCGAAACATGAGGCCGGTCCTGTCGCGCGACCCGACCAGCGTGACGGCGCACGCCGGTCCCCGGGAAATACCGCACGGCAGCACCATCCGCCCGTACGACCGTTCCTCCGGAGGACACACGTGCAAAGACAACGGCCCGGAGCACACCGTTCGCGGATTCGACAAGGACTCGCGCTCCTCACCGGCAGCCTCTTAGCGGCGACCTCCCTCGTCGTCGCAGCCCCCTCGGGGGCCGTGGCCAGGCCGCTCGACACGGAACCCGCAGCCGCGGCGGCCGAGCAGTTCCAGCAGGTCACGCTCGCCAAGGGCGAGCCCGAGACCGGCGAGCCCATGTCGCTCGCCGTCCTGCCCGACCGCAGCGTGCTGCACACCTCGCGCGACGGCGAGCTGCGCAGGACCGACGCCGCCGGCACCACCACGGTGATCGGAACCGTCCCCGTCTACACCCACGACGAGGAAGGTCTCCAGGGCGTCGGGATCGATCCGGCCTTCAGTCAGAACCGGGCGATCTACCTCTACTACGCGCCCCCGCTCGACACCCCCGCCGGTGACGCCCCCGACCAGGGGACCGCCGCGGACTTCGCCAAGTTCGACGGCGTCAATCGGCTCTCGCGCTTCACCCTCAAGGCGGACTGGACGCTCGACAGCGCCAGCGAGAAGAAGGTCCTCGACGTCTCCACGACGCGCGGCATCTGCTGCCACGTCGGCGGCGACATCGATTTCGACGCCCAGGGGAACCTGTACCTGTCCACCGGCGACGACTCCAACCCGTTCGCCTCCGACGGCTTCGCGCCCATGGACGACCGTCCGGGCCGCAACCCCGCCTACGACGCCCGCCGCACCTCGGGCAACACCAACGACCTGCGCGGCAAGCTGCTGCGCATCAAGGTCGCCGGTGACGGGTCGTACACGATCCCCGAGGGCAACCTCTTCGCCCCGGGTACGGACAGGACCCGGCCCGAGATCTACGCCATGGGCTTCCGCAACCCGTTCCGCTTCAGCGTCGACAAGAAGACCGGCATCGCCTACGTCGGCGACTACGGGCCCGACGCCGGCGCGGCCGACCCCCAGCGCGGTCCCGGCGGCCAGGTCGAGTTCGCCCGGGTGACCAAGGCCGGCAACTTCGGCTGGCCCTTCTGCACCGGGAACAACGCCCCGTACGTCGACTACGACTTCGCGACCGGGCAGTCCGGAGCGACCTTCGACTGCGCCGCGCCGAAGAACGACTCGCCCTACAACACCGGCCTGACCGACCTGCCGCCCGCCCAGGCGGCGTGGATGCCCTACGACGGCGGTTCCGTGCCCGAGTTCGGCAGCGGCTCGGAGTCCCCGATGGGCGGACCGGTCTACCGGTACGACCCCGATCTGGACTCCCCGGTGAAGTTCCCCGAGGCGTACGACGGCGACTTCTTCGCCGGCGAGTTCGGGCGCCGCTGGATCAAGCGCATCGAGCAGGACGACAACGGCGCCGTCCAGTCCATCAACGACGTCCCCTGGACGGGCACGCAGATCATGGACATGGCCTTCGGCCCGGACGGCGCGCTGTACGTCCTCGACTACGGCACCGCCTGGTTCGGCGGTGACGAGCACTCCGCCCTCTACCGCATCGAGAACGCCACCGACGGCCGCTCCCCGAGCGCGGAAGCCTCCGCGAACAAGACCTCCGGCACCGCGCCGCTCAAGGTCACCTTCTCCTCGGCCGGCACCACCGACCCCGACGGCGACGCCCTCAGCTACGCCTGGGACTTCGGTGACGGGGGCACGTCCACCGCGGCCGACCCGGCGCACACGTACCGCGCCAACGGCACCTACACCGCGACCCTCACCGTGAAGGACCCGACCGGCCGCACCGCGTCCGCGAGCGTCCAGGTCGTCGTCGGCAACACGGCGCCCAAGGTGACCCTGGAACTGCCCGCAGAGGGAGCCCTGTTCGACTTCGGCGACGAGATCCCGTTCAAGGTGACGGTCACCGACCCCGAGGACGGGACCGTCGACTGCTCCAAGGTCAAGGTCACCTACATCCTCGGCCACGACAGCCACGGCCACCCCGTGACCTCCGCCAACGGCTGCTCCGGCACCATCAAGACCTCCGCCGACGGCGGCCACGACCCCAACGCCAACATCTTCGGCGTCATCGACGCCGAGTACACCGACGGCGGGGGCGGCGGCCAGGAGGCGCTCGCCGGCCACGACCAGGCGCAGCTCCAGCCGCGCCACCGGCAGGCCGAGCACTTCACCGCCTCGTCCGGCGTCGACGTCTTCGACAAGGCCGAGGCCCACGGCGGCCGCACCGTCGGCAACATCGACAATGACGACTGGATCTCCTTCAAGCCGTACAACCTCACCGGCTCCGTCCGGCTGACCGCCCGGGTCTCCTCCGGCGGCGCGGGCGGCTTCCTCGAGGTGCGCACCGGCTCGGCGACCGGCCCGATCCTGGGCTCCGCCCCCGTCCCGGTGACCGGCAGCTGGGAGACCTTCCAGGAGGTCGACGTACCGCTGCGTGCCGTGCCGAAGAAGACCACCGAGCTCTTCCTGGTCTTCAAGGGCGGTTCCGGGGCGCTCTACGACATGGACGACTTCGAGCTCTCCGACGTCCCGGCCGACCGCGCTGCCAAGCGCGTGCTGGTCTTCTCCAGGACCGCCGCCTTCCGCCACGACGCCATCCCCACCGGGATCGCCGCGCTGAAGGAGCTCGGCACCACCGCCAACATCACCGTCGACGCGACGGAGGAGCCCAAGCAGTTCACCACCAGCAACCTGGCGCGCTACGACGCCGTGGTGTTCCTGTCGACCACCGGTGACGTGCTCAACGCCGAGCAGCAGCAGGCGTTCGAGAACTACGTCAAGGGCGGGGGCGGCTACATGGGCGTCCACGCCGCCGCCGACACCGAGTACGACTGGCCCTTCTACGGCGGCCTCGTCGGCGCCTACTTCCAAGGACACCCGCAGATCCAGAAGGCCACCGTGCGCGTGGAGGACCACGAGCACCCCGCCACCGCGCACCTCGACGAGGCCGGCTGGGAGCACACCGACGAGCTGTACAACTACCGCACCAACCCGCGTGGCCAGGTCCGCGTCCTCGCCACCCTGGACGAGACCACCTACAAGGGCGGCACGATGAAGGGCGACCACCCCATCGCGTGGTGCCAGGCCTACGAGTCCGGCCGCTCCTTCTACACCGGTCTCGGGCACACCAAGGAGTCCTACGCCGAGCCGGCCTTCCGCCAGCACCTCCTGGGCGGACTGCGCTACGCCGCCGGGCAGGTCAAGGCCGACTGCAAGCCGCAGACGGGCTACCGCGACCTGTTCAACGGGCACACCCCGGAGGGCTGGAAGCAGGCGGGTCCCGGCAAGTTCAACGTCGTCGACGGTGAGCTGCGTACCGAGGGCGGTATGGGCCTGCTGTGGTACCAGGCCAAGCAGTTCGGCTCGTACTCGCTGAAGCTCGACTGGAAGATGGACGGCGACGACAACTCCGGTGTCTTCGTGGGCTTCCCGGCCTCCGACGACCCGTGGTCCGCCGTGGACAAGGGCTACGAGGTCCAGATCGACGCCACCGACGCCCCGGACCGCACCACCGGTTCCGTCTACACCTTCAAGTCGGCCAACCTCAAGGCCCGCGACCAGGTGCTGCGTCCCCCGGGCCAGTGGAACAGCTACGAGATCAAGGTCCAGGGTGAGCGGCTCCAGGTCTTCCTCAACGGAGTCAAGATCAACGACTTCACCAACACCGACCCCGCCCGCAGCCTGAAGGACGGCTACATCGGCCTGCAGAACCACGGGGCCGACGACCAGGTGTCCTTCCGCAACGTCCAGATCAAGGAGCTGCCCTCCTCGTAGGGCAGTCCCTGCCGGCACCCACGAGCCGGCGGCGGGCGGGGAGACGCCGTGCCCCCGCCCGCCGCCCCCACCCCCATGCAGCAGGGAGAGGCAGCCGTGACGAATCCGCACGCCCAGGAACCGGACCGCCCGTCGCCCGACCGCACCGGAGTGTGGCTCATCGGGGCCCGCGGCTCTGTCGCCACCACGGCCGTCGCCGGATGCGCGGCGGTCACCGCCGGGCTCCACCCGGCGACGGGCATGGTGACCGAGACCCCGCCCTTCACCGAGGCCGGACTTCCGGCGTTGTCGTCCCTGGTCTTCGGCGGACACGACACGGCTGCCTGCCCCCTGGGCAAGCGGGCCGAACTCCTCGCGGACGCCGGCGTCCTCCCGCACGGCCTGCCGTCCGCGCTCCACACCGAACTCGCCGCCGCCGACCAGGAGATCCGCACCGGCGGCCCCCTGCCCGGTGACACGCGCGCCGACGAGGAACTCATCGCGGCGTTCGCGGCGGACATCACCTCCTTCACCCGCCGGCACGCCCTGGGCCGGACGGTCGTCGTCAACGTCGCCTCCACCGAACCCGTGCCCCGGCCCGGCAGCGCGCGCCTGCCGGCGAGTTCCCTCTACGCCGCCGCGGCGGTCGAAGCGGGCTGCTCCTACGTGAACTTCACGCCCTCCACCGGACTGCGGACCGCGGCCCTCGCGGACGCGGCCACCGCACGAGGGCTTCCGTACGCCGGACGTGACGGCAAGACCGGGCAGACCCTGCTCCGCTCCGTCCTCGCCCCGATGTTCGTCCAGCGTGCGCTCTCGGTGCGGGCATGGTCCGGCGCCAACCTGCTGGGCGGAGGCGACGGGGCGGCACTCGCGGACCCCGCGGCGGCCGCGGCCAAGAACGCCGGCAAGGAACGCGTCCTCGCCGACATCCTCGGCGGCGCCCCCGAAGGCGAGGTGCACATCGACGACGTCCCGGCCCTCGGCGACTGGAAGACCGCCTGGGACCACATCGCCTTCGACGGCTTCCTCGGCACCCGCATGGTCCTGCAGACCACATGGCAGGGATGCGACTCCGCCCTCGCGGCGCCCCTCGTCCTCGACCTCGCCCGGCTGGTCGCGCGCGCCCACGAAGCCGGACTGACCGGCCCCCTGCCCGAGCTCGCCTTCTACTTCAAGGACCCCGACCCGGGTGCCCCCGCCGCGCTCGCCGACCAGTACGCCGCACTTCTCCGCCTCGCCGTGAGGCTCGGGGAATCGCGGTGACGCCCCCACCAGGCGGGCGTCCTGCCGCCGTTGCCGCCGACGGCCGGGTTTCGACGGCCGGAAAGCCATGCGCACCCGGCGAGCACGCGAAAGCGTGCGCCGACAGTCGCGGTACGAACGCCGCCCCGGCGGCCGATGCGCCGGCACGTGCCGCGCGGTTCTGGGCATGGGCCGAACTGCTGCGCATTTCGGCCCTGTTCACGGTGCCCGGTGACGCCCTCGCAGGCGCGGCCGCCGCCGGGCGGCGCCCGCACCGCGGCACCCTCCTCGCCGTCGGCACCTCGCTGTGCCTGTACCACGCGGGCATGGCCCTCAACGACTACGCCGACCGCGACGAGGACGCCCTCGACCGCCCCCACCGGCCCATCCCGTCGGGCCGGATCACCCCCGCCGCGGCTCTGACGGCGGCCGGGGTGCTCACCGTGGCCGGGCTGGCGCTCGCCCGCCGCGCGGGGCGCGCCCCGCTGGTCGCCGCCACGGCCCTGGCAGCGACGGTCTGGTCCTACGACCTGGGTCTGAAGCACACGCCGGCCGGGCCGGCGGCCATGGCCTCGGCCCGGGCCCTTGACCTCCTCCTCGGTGCGACGGCCACCCGCCCCCGCGCTTTCGCCGCCGCTCTGCCCCACGCGGGGCTCCTGGGTGTCCACACCTACGCCGTCACGTCGGTGTCCCGGCACGAGACACAGGGCGGTTCCACCGCGGCTCCGCTGGCGGCGGTGGCCGTGACGGCGGGCATCGCCGGCCTCACCGCGGGCGGTGCCGGTGCGCTCCGCTCGCTCCGCGCCTCCCGGCGGTCCGCGCGCGACGCGGCCCTCCCCGCCTCCCGCACCTCCCAACGGATCGGCCCCCGCACGACTCGTGCGACGCGGTCGCTGCCCATCGCCCGACCGGTGGCCGGACAACCGGTGATCCCGCCCCGAGCCGTTGCCGCCTGGGCGGCAGCCTCCTACGCCCGAACCGCCCTCACCCCCCTCCTTCATGCCGCCCTGAATCCCTCCCCGCAACTGACCCAACGCGGAGTCGGCGCCGGAATCCGCGCCATGATCCCGCTGCAAGCGGCCCTGGCGGCCCGCGCGGGTTCGGGAACCACCGCCCTGGCCGTCCTCGCGCTCGGTCCACTGGCCCGGCGGCTGGCCCGGAAGGTGAGTCCCACATGACCCTGCGCCTCGGTTACGGAACCAACGGCCTCACCGACCTCCGTCTCGACGACGCACTCGCCCTCCTGGCCGACCTCGGCTACGACGGCGTCGGGCTCACCCTCGACCACATGCACCTGGACCCCCTCGCGCCCGATCTCGCCGGCCGCACCCGCCGCCTCGCGGCGCGCCTGGACCGGCTCGGCCTCCAGGTCACCGTCGAGACCGGGGCCCGCTACGTCCTCGACCCGCGGCGCAAACACGGTCCCTCCCTCCTCGACCCGGACCCCGGCGCCCGTGCCGCCCGCACCCGGCTCCTCGTGAGTGCCGTCCAGGTCGCCGCGGACCTCGGCGCGCACGCCGTGCACTGCTTCAGCGGCATCACTCCCGACGGCACCTCGCCCGCCCTCGCCTGGGAGCGCCTCGAATCCGCCCTCACCCCCGTCCTGGACGCCGCCGCCACCGCGGACGTCCCGCTCGCCGTCGAACCCGAGCCGGGTCATCTCCTCGCCTGCCTGGAGGACTTCCACCACCTGCGCGCCCTCCTCGGCGACCCCGGACCGCTCGGCCTCACGCTCGACATCGGCCACTGCCAGTGCCTCGAACCGGCGACACCGGCCGACTGCGTCACACAGGCCGCACCCTGGCTGCGGCACGTCCAGATCGAGGACATGCGCCGCGGCGTGCACGAACACCTCCCCTTCGGTGACGGCGAGATCGACTTCGCGCCCGTCCTCCAAGCCCTTGCGGCCACCGGCTACCAGGGCCTGACCGTCGTCGAACTGCCCCGCCACTCCCACGCGGGCCCCGAACTCGCGCGCACCTCCCTCGACTTCCTGCGCTCCCACGCCCCCACGATCGGAGCAACGGCATGACCACACCGACCCTCCAGGACCTCCGCAACCGGCTCGGCGACGAGGCCCGCAGCTGGTTCGACACGGCCCTCGCCGACGCCGCACGCAGTGCCGCCGCCTCTCGGGACGCCCCCGGCGTGCGGCGCACCGTGGCCCCCTGGGAACTGGGCTTCGCCTCCGCGGGCCGCCACTGCGGCCAGGACCGGGCCGACGCCGTCCGCGTCCTCCTGCTGCGCGAGGCACGCCCCGACGCCCGGACCCTGACCCGGCTGTACCAGCAGGGCACCGCCGCGGAACGCCGTGCGGTCCTCCTGGTGCTGCCCCACCTCGCACCCGCCCCCGCGGACGGTCTGCCCCTCGTCGAGGACGCCCTGCGCACCAACGACACGCGGTTGGTGGCCGCGGCCGTCGGCCCCTACGCCGCCGAGCACCTCGACGCGCACGCCTGGCGGCAGGCCCTTTTGAAGTGCCTGTTCACGGGGGTACCCGTCGACGCGGCCGACCGGCTGGAAGACCGCGCCCGAGGCGACGCGGAACTGGCCCGCATGCTCGGCGACTACGCCGCAGAGCGCACCGCCGCGGGCCGGCCCGTCCCCGCCGACCTGGACCGCATCCTCGCCCTGACGTCCCCCATGGAGCAGCCCTGATGCGCATCTTCGACCCCCACATCCATATGACCTCCCGCACCACCGACGACTACCAGGCCATGTACGACGCCGGTGTCCGCGCCCTGGTCGAGCCCTCCTTCTGGCTCGGACAGCCCCGTACCTCGCCCGAGTCCTTCTTCGACTACTTCGACTCCCTCCTCGGCTGGGAACCGTTCCGGGCAGCGCAGTACGGCATCGCCCACCACTGCACCATCGCCCTGAACCCCAAGGAGGCCAACGACCCGCGCTGCACCCCCGTCCTGGACGCCCTTCCCCGCTACCTGGTCAAGGACAACGTCGTCGCCGTCGGGGAGATCGGCTACGACTCCATGACCCCGGCCGAGGACGCCGCGCTGGCCGCCCAGCTCCAGCTCGCCGCCGACCACGGACTGCCCGCCCTCGTGCACACCCCGCACCGCGACAAGCTCGCCGGGATGCGCCGCACGATCGACGTCGTCCGCGAGTCGTCACTCGACCCCGAACACGTCCTCCTGGACCACCTCAACGAGACCACCGTCAAGGAGGCCGCCGACAGCGGCTGCTGGCTCGGGTTCTCCGTCTACCCCGACACCAAGATGGACGAGGACCGCATGGTCGCCGTACTCAAGGCCCACGGCACGCAGAAGGTGCTCGTCAACTCCGCGGCCGACTGGGGCAAGAGCGACCCCCTCAAGACCCGTCGCACCGCCGATGCCATGCTCGCCGCCGGCTTCGGCGACGACGACGTCGACCAGGTGCTGTGGCGCAATCCGGTGGCCTTCTACGGCCGCAGCGGCAGGCTCCACCTGGACGCTCCCGCCACGGGGGCCCTGCACGAGGGCAACTCCCTGCTTCGCGGCGGGGAATGAGGGGACGGCCGTCATGCGCTTCCGCCATCCGGACGGCTCCGTCGTCCACCTGTCCTACTGCACCAACGTGCACCCCGCCGAGACACTCGACGGTGTCCTCGCCCAGCTCCGCGACCACTGCGAACCCGTTCGCAGACGCCTCGGCCGTGACCGTCTCGGCATCGGCCTGTGGCTCGCGAGGGACGCCGCGCGCGCCCTGCACACCGATCCGGCGTCGCTGCGCGGACTGCGCGCCGCCCTCGACCGCCGGGGCCTGGAGGTCGTCACCCTCAACGGCTTCCCGTACGAGGGGTTCGGCGCCGACGAGGTCAAGTACCGCGTCTACCGACCGGACTGGACCGAACCCGAACGCCTCGCGTACACCAGCGTCCTGGCCGACCTGCTCGCCGCACTGCTCCCGGACGATGTCACCGAAGGGTCCGTCTCCACCCTCCCGCTCGCCTGGCGCACCCTCTTCGACGAGCGCGCCGCCGCGACCGCCCGCACCGCCCTCACCACCCTGGCCCAACGTCTCGACGCTCTCGCCGAGCTCACCGGGAAGTCCATCAGGATCGCCCTGGAACCCGAGCCGGGCTGCACCATCGAGACCACCGCGGACGCGATCGGCCCCCTTACGGCCCTCGCCCAACCCCGCATCGGTGTCTGCGTCGACACCTGCCATCTCGCCACCTCCTTCGAAGAACCCGTCGCGGCACTGAACGCGCTCACCGCCGCCGGCATCGCCATCCCCAAAGTCCAGCTCTCCGCCGCACTGCACGCCGAACACCCCGATCTCCCCGGCGTACGCGACGCACTCGCCGCCTTCGCCGAACCCCGCTTCCTGCACCAGACACGGACCCGCACTGCCGACGGCCTGCACAGCACCGACGACCTCCACGAGGCGCTCACCCCGGGCGCCCTCCCCACCGGCGCACCCTGGCGCTCGCACTTCCACGTGCCTCTGCACGCACCACCGGCACCGCCCCTCACCTCCACCCTCGGCGTCCTGAAGGACGCCCTCGGCCGCCTCGTCGGCGGTCCCGTACCCCTCACCCATCACCTGGAGGTCGAGACCTACACCTGGCAGGCGCTCCCCGCCGAGCTGCGCCCGCGCACCCGCGCCCAGCTCGCCGACGGGATCGCCGCCGAACTCGGCCTCGCCCGCGACCTCCTGCACGACCTCGGCCTCAAGGAACTGCCATGAACGCGACCGCCGCGCCGACCCCGCTTCTCGTCCTGGACGTCGTGGGCCTCACGCCGCGGCTGCTGGAGCACATGCCGAACCTGAGACGACTCGCCGGCACCGGCTCCCAGGCCCCGCTCGGCACCGTCCTCCCGGCCGTCACCTGCGCCGCTCAGTCCACCTTCCTCACCGGCTCCCTTCCCTCCGAGCACGGCATCGTCGGCAACGGCTGGTATTTCCGCGAGCTCGGCGACGTCCTGCTGTGGCGTCAGCACAACGGACTGGTCGCCGGCGACAAGCTCTGGGACGCCGCCCGCCGTGCCCACCCCGGCTACACCGTCGCCAACATCTGCTGGTGGTACGCGATGGGCGCCGACACCGACATCACGGTCACCCCGCGGCCCGTCTACTACGCAGACGGCCGCAAGGAACCCGACTGCTACACCCGCCCGCCCGACCTCCACGACGAACTCACCGAGGAGTTCGGCACCTTCCCCCTCTTCCACTTCTGGGGTCCGGGCGCCGACATCGTCTCCAGCCGCTGGATCGTCGACGCCACCCGGCACATCCTGCGCACCCGCACCCCCGACCTCGCCCTCTGCTACCTCCCGCACCTCGACTACGACCTGCAGCGCCACGGCCCCGACGACCCCCGCTCCCGCCAGGCCGCCATCGACCTGGACAGGGCGATGGCCCCTCTCCTCGACGACGCGCGGCGCGAAGGCCGCACCGTGATCGTCCTGTCCGAGTACGGCATCACGCCGGTGAGTCGTCCCGTCGACATCAACCGGGCGCTGCGCCGCGCCGGTCTGCTCGAGGTCCACACCCAGGACGGCATGGAGTACCTCGACCCGATGGCCTCCCGGGCGTTCGCGGTCGCCGACCACCAGATCGCCCATGTGTACGTGCGCCGCCCCGAGGACCTGGAGGCCACCCGCGCGGCCCTGGCGGGGCTGTCCGGGATCGCCGAGCTCCTCGACGACGAGGGCAAGAAGCGGCACGGTCTCGACCACCACCGCTCCGGCGAACTCGTCGCCGTCGCAGAACCCGACGCGTGGTTCACGTACTACTACTGGCTCGACGACGACCGGGCGCCGGACTTCGCGCAGCTCGTCGAGATCCACCGCAAACCCGGATACGACCCCGTCGAGTTGTTCATGGACCCCGCCGACCCCTACGTCCGCGTCAAGGCGGCGACGGCCCTCGCCCGCAAGAAGCTCGGCATGCGCTACCGCATGGCGGTCGTGCCGCTCGATCCCTCGCCTATTCGCGGCAGCCATGGCCGCCTCCCGACGAGCGACGACGAAGGTCCGCTCATTCTCTGCTCCGTCCCCCGTGCCCTCAGCGGCCGTGTCGCGGCCACCGATGTGAAGTCCCTGCTCCTGCGCCTGGCAGGACTTCACTGAACCACACGCCACCGACAACAGAGAGTTATCCACAAGGGGCGGCAATAGTCGTACACGTTGGACAGCGGTTCCGGCCCCGTGACCACCGTCATCCCCGGCCCGGCCACCGGGGCCCGTTCTCAGGATGCGCTCCCGTGCGCTTCCGGCGGGCGTCGCCTCGTTCCTCGGGATCGCCGCGATCACCCACTGGTCGGCACGCCGGCTCCTCGACATGCCGTCCTCCGGCGCGAACGCGCTGCTGCCCGTGGTGGTACTGGCCCCGCTGCCCGCGGCGGGGATCGGGACTGGTCCCCACACGTACAGAGACGACCTCGACCGCACGGCGGTACGTGCCCGGTGGCCCCGGCGGCTGGTCCACCCGCGCACGCTCACCGCCGGCGCTGCCGCGCTGCCGGCCCTCGCCCTGCCCGGGCACTCCCCGGATTTCGGGTGGTCGGCCGTGGTTAGCAATGTGCTGTGGGCCGCGGGTATCCGCGCCGCGGGCGCCGCGCTGCCGGGGGCACGGCTGAGCCGGCTGCCGACCACCGTGCACCTGAACGCCGTCCATCTCGCCGGCGCACCCAGGGAGCCGGGGCGGGTCACGGGCGCGGGGGTCACGGCCGGAGCGGTGTTCGTCCTCGGCTGTGCGCTGCACGCCTGACTCGGGGCGTGCCCCGAGCGCGAGCTGCCCGCGTGACCGCGGTGGGAGGAGCGGCCCGGTCCCGTCTGCGGGACCGGGCCTGCTGCCTTCACGGCCGGTTCACCTACCGGCCTGCTCGCACGATCAGTTGGCGGCGTCCGCGGCGTCCGCGGAGACCTCGGGGGCGAGGAGCACGGCTATGCCGACGCGGTGCGCGATCGCGTCGCTGACACGGGGGTTGAACAGTGCGGCGAGGGAGCCGCGGTGGTGCGGGCTGAGGACGAGCAGGTCGGCCCCGAACTTCTCGGCTTCCTCGGTGATGGTGTCGGGGACCTGCTGGACCAGGCCGCTTGCGAGCGCGCCGTCGGCCTCGACCCCGTCCTTGCGGACCTCGGCGAGGGCCTCGGCCAGGATCGCCTTGGCCTCGGCGTCGTCCTCCAGGGGCAGGACCGTGTTGTACGTGACAGCGGAGGTGGCGACGTGCACGACGTGGACCCGGGCGCCGGAGAGCCGGGCGAGGCCGTGGGCCAGGCGCAGAGCCGAGTGGCGGGCGGGGGTGGGGTCGATGGCGACCATGATGCGCTGGAACATTGCGTCTTCATCTCCGTATCGAGCTGTGTGGAAAAGCGGCCGATCACGCGAATACCGGCCCAGTACATCTATCACCCCCACTTTCCCCGGGAATCCCCGGTTAACGGGGTGGGGGGCCCAGGTCACGACTTGGCACTTCGCCACTGACCCGGACGTCCTCGCGGCGACGCGCATGACCCCCCGGGTGCGACGACGTGAACGCGGAGCGGCCGGCACCCGGCGGGGGTGCGGGGGAGGGCCTCCCGCCTCCGTGCACCGGCTCGCCCTCCTGCTCCGGCGACCTAGAATCACCGCGGGCCCTGTCACGACCGCGCGCCCGTGCCGTGCCGCCTACCCAGTGGAGGATGTCCGTGACCGAGCCGAACAGCAGGGCGGTGACCGGAGTGTCCGAGCGTCCGTCGGTTCCCGCACCCGCGGCCCCACCGGTGTCCTCCGACCCGGTACGGAGCCCGTGGTTCGCGTCCCTGCTCCTGGACAGCCACCGCCGCCTGGTCGGAGTCGGGCTCTGCCCGCCGCTCTGGTCCTCGGAAGCCGAGGCCGCCGCATGGCTCTACGAGGACGCGCCGTTCGGGCTGCTCGTGCACGACACCTCCGCCGACCCGCGGTTCGTCTACGCCAATCGCACGGCGCAGGGGTGCTTCGGTTACTCCTGGGACGAATTCGTCGGTCTGCCGTCGCGCCTGTCGGCCGCTCCCGGTGACCAGGAGGACCGCGATGCCCTCCTCGCGGCGGTCGACGACCGTGGCTACGCCGACGGTTACCGGGGGCTGCGGCTGGGCAAGGACGGCCGGAACTTCTGGATCGAGGACGTCTGCATGTGGAACCTGGTGGACGGCGACGGCAAGCGGCACGGCCAGGCCGCGGTCTTCGGCTCGTGGTCGCCCGGCTCCCCGGCCCCGACCCGCCCGGACGCCGGTGACGCGTCTCCCGGGGCGCGGCCATGAGGGGCGGCCCCACCGCGCCGGCCGCCGCTCGCGAAAGCCCGACCCGGACGTTCCCGGTGCCGCGATGAGCGCGACGCCGGGACCGGCCGATCCCGACGAGCCGTGCCGGGAGGTGGACGCCACCCTGGCACGCGTCTTCGGGCTGCTCGGGAAGCGGTGGACCGGCCTCGTCCTGGCCGTGCTGACCGAGTCGCCGACGTACTTCGCCCAACTGCGCCGTGCCGTTCCCGGGATCAGCGAGCGCATGCTCTCGGAGCGCCTCACGGAGCTGGTGGACGCGGGGCTCGTCGTCAGGGACGTCGACCCCGGGCCGCCGGCGCGGGTCCGCTACGAGGTGACCGACGCGGGCGCCGCCCTGCGTCCCGCCCTCACCGCGCTGGGCCGCTGGGCCGACGAGCACTACCCCGGGACGTAGTGCCGCCCGGCTCGGCGGCGAGCCATATCCGGAACGGAGAGTCAAAATATCCTCTCCCGTGCAACGCGGGACGGCACAGAAAATCTGTATCGACCGTTCTTGCTCGGTGTATGCTGCGCGTCATGGCACGCGTGAGGGAGTTCGACACCGAGACGGCCGTGGAGGCCGCGATGAGCGCCTTCCGCCGCAAGGGCTACGAGGGCACATCGGTGCAGGACCTGGTCGACGCCACGGGCGTGGGCCGGGGCTCGCTGTACGCGGCCTTCGGCAGCAAGGAGGGGCTCTACCTGGCGGCCATGGACCGCTATCGCGAGCGGTACGCCCTGCCGCTGGTCGACCTGCTGCGCGGCGGCGCCCCGGCCCGCGAGCTGTTGCGTGAGGCCCTGGTGGCGACCGTGGACGGGGTCGTGCGGGACGGCAGCCGGCAGGCCTGTCTGATCGTCGGCGCCACCACCGAGCGGGTCGCCCACGACCCGAAGGTGGCGGCGCATGTGCGAGCGACGACCACTGCGCTGGAGGACGCCCTGCGCGACGTCATCGCGGAGGCGCAGGAGGACGGGCAGTTGTCCACGACCCGCGATCCCCGCGACCTGGCCAGGTTCCTCCTGGTGACGATGCAGGGCCTGAAGGTGATGGGTGCCGTCAATCCGGATCGGGCCTCGCTGATGGCGGCCGCGGAGGCCGCCTTGTCCGTACTCGACTGACAGCGAGACGGTCAGCGGTACTCCGGACCACTGATGTCGATCGCGACCATCAATTCGTCCGGGAGAGGCCTGCCGTTGTCGTCGCAGCGGTAGGCGCGGCGCTTGGACGGCATGCGCAGCCCCTGGGCCTCGATGTAGTCGTGGAGGTACTGGGCCGCGGGGAACCCGCCCGCGACGTCGACGTGGTAGTCGTGCCGGCGCAGCAGGAGGTCGTCCCCGAACCAGAAGTCCTGCTCGCGGCTGTGAGTGGCGATGCCTTCGGGGAAGGCGGCCCGCAGCCCGCGCCATCGTTCGCCGTTCTCGTTCAGGTCGGCGAGGGTGGTGACGGTCACCCCCGGCATGGCGAGCAGGAACGGGGTGGTCAGGTAGGTCCACAGCGCGTAGCCATTGAAGTAGGCCCGGTCCAGGGCGTCCCAGGGGGTGGCGAACTCGTGTCCCGCGAAGGACGCGCGCGGGTCCAGGCGTTCCGCGACCACGGTCCCGTCCGTCCGCTCGATCGCCACACGGCCGGGGGAGAATGCGGTCCGCTGGTCGGGTGCGCCGAAGGGACGCACCGACGCCCGTTCCTCGTGGAGCCGCACGGTCATCTCCCGCGGATCGGGATCCTGCGGCACCCCTTTGATCGCCCACAGGCCGCCGCCGGTGACGATCGTCGCGCGCACCTCGGAGAACTGCGCGTAGCGATCGCTGCCGCCGTGCGCCTGGAGGATCTTCGCCAGTAGCTGGTCCACAGCGCGGTGTCCCATCGCCGGTCCCGGACGTCCCTGGCGGGGTCGACCCGGGTGGGGTGGTGCCCGTCCGGAATCCCGCCCGGAACGGGCCTTGCGGACGATTTTCCCAGGGCGGCGCGCGGCTCGCGAAGCGAGAACGCCCGCGCCGCCGCTCCGCGCGGCTACTTACTTTGGATAAGTAGCTCACCCTCGACTTTGTGCGGGGGGATCCGGTGCGCAGCGTGGAGGCATGAATGACTACGGACACCCCCTCTCGTTCGGGCTCAGCCTGGACCCCGACGTCGGGACGCCGACCCGGACCAGGGCACTCGCGCAGCAGGCCGACACGCGCGGCCTGGACTACCTCGCCGTCCAGGACCACCCGTACCAGCCCGGCCACCTGGACGCGTGGACCCTGATCAGCCACCTCTCCGGGGTGACGCACCGGATCTCCTTCCTCACCGATGTCGCGGATCTCCAGCTGCGGCCACCGGCCATGCTGGCGAAGGCCGCCGCGTCCCTGGGCGTGCTCACCGGCGGGCGGATCCAGCTCGGCGTCGGTGGCGGCGCCTTCCCGGAGGCGATCGCCTCCATGGGCGGCGTTCCCCGCAGCGGCGCGGCGATGGTCGACTTCACCGAGGGGGCGCTGAGCCTGTTGCACGGCGCCCTCGCCGGCGGTCCGGTGCGGCTGCGCAGCGCGCACCACTGCGTCGAGGGCTACCGGGCCGGACCGGTGCCCCCCGCGCCGGTCGGCGTGTGGCTCGGGGCGCAGAAGCCCAAGATGCTGGCGCTGACCGGCCGGGCCGCCGACGGCTGGATCTCCCCGCTGAACATCTACGTGCCGCCCGAGCGGGTGCCCGGCGCCCAGCGCGTCATCGACGAGGCGGCCGAGGCCGCGGGACGCGCCCCCGCGTCGATCCGCCGCGTCTACAACGTCATCGGAATGATCGGCGGCCGGCATGGGCCAGGCCTCGTCGGAGACGCCGGGCGCTGGGTGGACACCCTCAGCGAATGGGCGGTCGGCCTCGGGTTCGACACGTTCGTCCTCTGGCCCACCGCGGAACCGGAGGGCCAGCTCGCGGTGTTCGCGGAAGAGGTCGTCCCGGCAGTGCGCGAGCGCGTCGCACGCCTGCGGAGCGCCCGGTGAACGCCGTCCCGCAGCCGGTTCCCGCCGGGCTCGCGGGCAAGCTCGTCGCGCCCGGGGACCGCCGCTACGGCGCGCTCCGTTCGACGTACACCCGCGTGGGCAGCCCGGCCCTCGTCGCGCTGCCGGAATCCCCGCGGGACGTGGCGCGCGCCCTGGCCTTCGCCGCCGACCACCGTCTGTACGTCTCGGTCCGCAGCGGCGGTCACGGCCTGTCGGGCGTCGCCACCAATGACGGGGGCCTGGTCATCGACCTGAGCGCGATGCGCGGCGTCCGGGTTCTGGATCGAGGGGCACGCCTCGTGCGCGTGGAGGCCGGTGCCCGCTGGGCGGAGGTGGCCCGGGCACTGGCCCCGCACGGGCTCGCCATCAGTTCCGGCGACCACGGCAACGTCGGCGTGGGCGGGCTGGCCACCGGCGGAGGCGTCGGCTGGCTGGTGCGCTCGTACGGGCTGACCATCGACCACGTGCGCGCCGTCGAAGTGGTCCTCGCCGACGGCACGGTGGTCCGCGCCGACGCCGAGCACGAGCCGGATCTGCTGTGGGTCATGCGCGGAGCCGGATCGGGTACCGCGATCGCGACCGCCTTCGAGCTCGAGGCGGTCGAGCTCGGCACGATCGGGTACGCCGAGGCCACCGTCGTGGTGGACTCCGCCGGTACGGCCCTGCGCCGCTGGGCCGCCATGATGGCCGCGGCGCCCAGGGAGCTGTCCACCGCGGTGAACCTCTCCGGTCAGGGATCCTTCGCGGTCGCCTCCGTCACCGCGATCGTCGCCTCCGACAGTGAGTCCGTCATCCGGGGCGCGCTGGAACCGCTCGCGGGGCTGGGCGACACCGTCCTCCACCAGACGTACCTCCTCCCGTACCCGCAGTTGCTGTCCACCGCCCAACTGCACAGCCACAGCGGGCAGATGCAGGTGGAGACCACCAACGGGCTGCTCACGCGGATGAGTTCTGATGCGGCGCGAGGGCTGGTCGCGGCGGTGACCGCCCCGGAGCCCGTCCTGATCCAGATGCGGTCGCTGGGCGGCGCGGTCAACGACACGGACCCCGCAGCGACCGCCTACCCGCACCGCCACCAGCGGACCCTGGTCACCGCCACGGCCTTCCCTCCCGGGGACCGGGAGACGCTGTCCGCCGCGTGGAAGCCGCTGCTCCCTCACACCGACGGTGCCTACGTCAACTTCGAGAGCCATCCCGACGACGAGACCTTCGCCCGCACCTACCCCGGGGCGACCGGTGCGCGCGTCGCCGAACTGCGGCGGCGCTACGACCCCGACGGTGTGCTGCGCCCGCGCGTCCTCTGACCACGACGACGGCGCTCGCGCCCGGAATCCTGTTCCGGGCGGGAGCGCCGTCGTCGTCGTGGCGGGCCGTCACGGCCTGCGCGGCCGGGCCTCGCGGATGTGGCGGGCGCGCAGGAGGAACGCGAGGAAGAGCCCGGCCAGGAAGTCGTCCGGCATACCGGCCAGGACCCTGTCCGGTGCGGTGCCCGTGGAGCGTGCGATGTGCTCCACGAGCCGCGCCAGGTCTTCGGTGGCGCTCTCCTGGATGCTCGCCGGGCCGGCGCTGTCGTCGCTGGTGCGGCTGCTGACCGTCATGGTGTTCCTTCCTCCGAGCCCGCTGGCGGCCGACCGCCCTCTGGTGGCCGTCCGCCTCCTGGTGGCCGGCCGCGCCCGGCGCCGGGGTGGCGCCGGGCGCGGCTGCGGCGGATCAGCTCGCGGCGACGCGCAGTGCGATGTCCTTGCCCTTGGCCGCGGCGTCCTCCAGGGCCCTGGTCCAGGACGCCTCGGCCAGGGGGACGAGTTCACTCATGGCCGGGTTGGCCGACGCCGCGGTCAGCTCGGGGACGATGAAGTCGACGTCCAGGCCCATGTACTCGCCGAGGATGGCGCGCAGGTAGTTCTGCACGTACTCGGACGAGGCCCGGGGGGTGCCCGGCGCATAGGAGCCGCCGCGGCTGGCGACGACGGTGACCGGGAGGTTCTTGACGCTGGAGTCGTCGCCCGTGGTGCGGCCGACCAGGAGCACGTGGTCGATCCAGCTCTTGAGCGTCGAGGGGATCGTGAAGTTGTACATCGGGGCGCCGATGAGGACGGCGTCGGCGCGCTCCAGTTCCTCGATCAGCTCCAGGCGTCCGGCCAGCGCCGCCACCTGGTCGGGCGTGCGGGCCTCGGCGTCGACCAGAACCGCGGAGAACGCGGGCAGACCGAAGTGGGGCAGCGGGTCCGCGGCGAGGTCGCGGTGGATCACGGTGCCGTCGGGATGCTGGGCCCGCCAGGCGTCGCGGAATGTCCGGGCCACGGTTC
This sequence comes from Streptomyces sp. RLA123, assembly GCF_056270165.1. Classification (NCBI taxonomy): domain Bacteria; kingdom Bacillati; phylum Actinomycetota; class Actinomycetes; order Kitasatosporales; family Streptomycetaceae; genus Streptomyces; species Streptomyces sp. RLA123. The sequence continues at coordinate 7,661,397 of NZ_JBWDOR010000003.1, forward strand.
GGGACGCGGAGTCCGTACCGGGGTGAAGGGAGGAATCGAGGTGGAGCAGGGTTGCCATGGTCTCTTCCGGGGGGTGGAGGGGCGGTCATGGGGCTCCGCCGGCATCGGCGGGTCGTGCGTGGACACCGGACGCCACCGGCTCGGGGCCGAGTGGTGTTCAGGGCCTCTGATCAGCGGATTCCGCCCCTGGGCGGTACTCGCCGCGGGGCGTCGCGGCGTCCGTGATCGGTCATGCCTCCACGGTCGGTCAGGGGCCTGCCCCGGAACAAAGAAAGGATTAGGTGCTAATCTTGGGTAAGTGGAAGCGAGTACCCCGTCCCCCCGGCGGCCGCGCGAGGCCCGCGGCATCGACGACAACAGCTGCCCGAACCTGCAGGGCGCCCTGGAGCTCGTAGGGCGTCGCTGGACGGGCGGGATCCTGGAGGCCGCGTCGCAGGGGGCCCGGCGCTTCGGCGAGTACCGGGCCATGGTCACCGGCATCTCCGACCGCCTGCTCGCACAGCGGCTGAAGGAGCTGGCGGCCGAGGGGCTCATCGAGCGCACGGTGGTGCCGACCACTCCCGTGCAGATTCGCTACAGTCTCGCGCCCGACGGCCGGACGCTCGTGCAGGCCCTGCAACCCCTGGCGGTGTGGAGCGCCCGGCGCCTCGGCCAGGTGGACCAGGCGCCCGTCCGGCGCCGCGGAGGGTCCACGGGCGGCTCCGAGTGACGGCCGTTCGGCGGGCACGGCCCCGGTGCGGCGAGTCCGCACCGCACAACCGGCCGGCCGTACTGCGATATCCGACGGTGCGTCTGTCGTGGAGACGCGCTGACGCCCAACCGTCCCGCGGACTCTGACGCGCGGGTCAACAGGCCACGCGCGTCACCCTCCGGGCCGGAGGCGCGTCCGCCGGCCCGGGGCGAGGGTCAGTGCGGGTGCGGGTGGTCGTGCCCGTGGCGGTGATCGTGGCCGGGTGGGCGTCGGTCCAGGGCCCGTGCGCGGGCGGTGACCTCGTCGGCGGACACCGTGCCCTGGCCCGCGAGCACGTCCTCCAGGGCGCCCAGCCAGTGCTGGTAGTAGTTCCACGGTTCGCCGTCCCCGTCGTGTGCGGCCTCCCAGACCGCGATCCGGGTGATCAGCGCCGCCTGGAACCGCGGCCAGGTGAAGGCGCCCGCCTCGTACAGGCTGACGGCCATGCCGAAGGCGCGGCTCTCCCACGGCTCGGCGAACGCCAACTCCCCGTTGGAGCGCGGCGGGGCCGCCGGACCCTCGGCGTCCAGTGGGGCGGTCACGGGGTCCTCGCCTTGGCCACGCCGACCATGGCGTCCCGGGTGACCAGCGGTACGAGCTGTTCCTCGGAGAGGTGCCCGGTCCCGGCGGGACGCTCGGGCAGCACCAGCCAGCGCACCTCGCTGGTGGAGTCGCGCACGGTGATGCGTACGTCGTCGTCCAGGTCGAGGCCCATCTCGGACAGCACCACGCGCGGCTCCTTGACCACGCGGGCGCGGTAGGCCGGGTCCTTGTACCAGCTCGGCGGGAGACCGAGCACCGGCCACGGGTAGCACGAACACAGCGTGCATACCACGACGTTGTGGGTGGCCGGGGTGTTCTCGACGACGACGATGTGCTCGCCCTGCGGCCCCGTGAACCCCAGCTCCCCGATGGCGCTGGTCCCGTCGTCGAGCAGCCGGAGCCGGTACTCCGGGTCGGTCCACGCCCTGGCGACGACCTTGGCGCCGTTCAGCGGGCCGACGTTGGTCTCGTACTCGGTGATGAGTCCGTCCATCACCTTCGGGTCGATCAGGCCCCGCTCGGTGAGCAACTGCTCCAGGGCCTCGGCGCGCAGCGCCACGGGTGGGCGCACGCCCGTTCCGCCGGTGGTCATGAAGGAGTCTCCAGGTAGCTCTCGTACAACTCGGCAGTGACCATGAAGGGTTCGGACCCGGAGCCCCACAGCTCGCGGGAGTCGAAGCGGACCGAGTACACGTGCTCGGGATTCTCACCCTTGAAGTGGGCGTTGGTGTCCGGCAGTACGGCGGCGGGCCGGACCGCCTCGACGATGCCGGCATGCCCCCGCACATAGCCCGGCATCCTTGTGTGCCCGGGTGGCGAGATGTCCCTGGCGCGTACGCGCTCGCCCACGGCGAAGGCGGGTGCGGCCTCCACGGTGCGTATCCAGCCGGGGGCGGTCGGCGCGCGGCCGGGTCTGGCGTGCTCCGGGACCGGCGGCTCCGCTGTGTGCTCGCCGCGCAGGTTGCGGGCCCGGGCATCGAGCGCGCCCGGTGCGAGGAAGGCCGTCTCGGTGAGCATCAGCTCAGCGCCGTTGAGCCAGCGCCCGTAGTAGCCGTCGTCCAGGTAGGCCGACCGGTCCAGCCGCTCGACCGTGTGGCGGAACGCGTCGGCGTTGAGGCCGCCGCAGGCGACCCGGATCGAGAGCATCCCCAGCGCGAAGGCCCGGCCCTCCCATGGCTCGGCGAAGACCGGTTCGTCGCCGCGTGGCGGACGGACACGGCCCCAGCCGTCCGTACCGCCCATGTCGGCGATCCCCTCCATGGCACCACCTCTCGCACCTCTGCAGCAACAGACATATCCATACAAAGTCTATTCTGTGACCTCCCGGATGCTCAGGCGAGGGGCGGTACGGCGTCCACGTCGAACGCCTCCAGGGGCGAGGCGGCGGCGCCGGTGCCCGGCACCTGCTGCGCCGTCCAGATGCACTTGCCGTTCGAGGTGTAGCGGGTGCCCCATCGCTGGGAGAGCGAGGCGACGAGCTGCAGCCCCCGGCCGCCCTCGTCCATCTCGGACGGATGCCGGATGCGGGGCATGGTCAGGCTGCCGTCGGCGACCTCGCAGATCAGCTCCGTGTCCCGCAGCAGCCGTAGCCGCATCGGCCCCTTCGCGTGCCGGACGACGTTGCCGATCAGCTCGCTGGCGAGCAGCTCCGTCGTCGCCGTCAGCTCGTCCAGCTCCCAGCTCGCCAACTGCTCCCGGACGAGTCCGCGGGCGAGCGCGGCCGCCTGCGGGTCCTGGGGGAGCGGCCAGGAGGCCATCCGGTCCGCCGGGAGGGCGTGCATGCGGGCGATGAGCAGGGCGATGTCGTCGGTGGTGGTCCGCCCGGCGGGGAGCAGGTTGGTGATCACGGTGTCGCAGAGCCGGTCCAGGTCCTCGCCGTCCGAGCTGCGCAGCAGGTGGGCGAGATCGGACAGGCCCTGGTCGATCTCCCGCTCGGCCGACTCGACCAGACCGTCGGTGAACAGCACCAGGAGGCTCTCCCGCGGGATGTCCAGCTCGACGGTCTCGAACGGCGGCTCCGCCGCGCCCAGGGGAGGATTCGGGGCCGCCTCGGGGAAGTGGACCGTACCGTCGGGATGGACGACGGCCGGCGGCGGATGCCCGGCGCGGGTGATGCTGCACGATCCGGTGGTGGAGTCGTAGAGCGCGTACAGGCAGGTGGCGTAGGAGTCCTCGCCGAGCCCGCTGACGATGTCGTTGAGGTGGCTCATGATCTCGTCGGGAGGCAGTTCGAGGCCGGCGAGCGTGTGGACGGCCGTGCGCAGCCGGCCCATGGTCACGGCCTCTGACAGGCCGTGGCCCATCACGTCGCCGATCACGAGCGCGACCCGGCCGGCGGAGAGCGGAATGACGTCGTACCAGTCGCCCCCGACGTCCACGCCCTGCTCCGTCGGCAGATAGCGGGCGGCGAGCGAGCACGACTGCAGAGCGGGCAGCTGCTGGGGGAGCAGGGCGCTCTGCAGCTCCCGGGACCGGGTGTGCTCGGCGTCGTAGAGCCGCGCGCGTTCCAGGGCGTGGGCCACCAGGGCGCTGATGGTGCTCAGCAGGGTGCGTTCCTCGTCGGTGAGGCGGCGGGGCCCGTCGAAGGCGACCACGCAGATCCCGAAGGTGAACCCGGAGGCGATCAGCGGCAGGAAGGCCCACGACTGCTTCCCGATCATGCGCGGACGGTCGGCCATGCCGGGGTAGCGCTCCGCGTACTCCTCGGCCGAGGAGATGAACAGCGGTTCGTTGGTGGCCAGCATCTGCCATCCCGGGTCCTGCGCAGCCCGCGGACGGCCCTCGATGCCGTCCAGGAAGGGCCGCGGATACCCGACGGAGCCCACGGTGTAGATGCGGTCGCCCTCGATCGCCTGGACGAGCAGACCGGTGGCACCGAACGGCGGCAGCACCCGCTGGGCCACCGCGTCCACCACGTCACGGGACGTGGTCGCCGCGGCGAGGGCGGCGGTGAGTTCGGCGATCCGCGCCGAGCGCTCGGCGGAGGCCCGTTCCGAGGCGACCCGCTCGGCCTCGCGCCGACGGTGGTCGGTGACGTCGGTGAAGTAGAGGGTGACGCCGTCGGGGACCGGCACGAGCCGCAGGTGGAAGCAGGACCCCGTGTCCGGTATCGCCACGTCGAAACTGGTGGGCACCGCCTCGGCGGCGGCCTCCCGGCAGCGCGCCTCCAGGCCGGGTATCTGCCGCAATGACGGCAGCGTCCACAGCACGCGGTCGAAGAGCTCCTCCTCGGGGGAGCCCAGCATGTCCTCCGCCACGAGGTTGACGAACGTGATGCGCCAGTCGTCGTCCACGGAGAGGAACCCGTCGCTCATGTGCCGCAGGGCACGGCTGAGCGCGGCACGCGCCGAGCGGGAGTCGCTGCTCTCCCACGCCGTGCCGATCATCCGGTAGGGCTCGCCCATGTCGTCGAGCACCACCTTGGCGCGGGTCTCGGTCCACGCGTAAGCACCGTCGGGACGCCGCACGCGGTACTCGGCCTCGAACACTCCCCGGTTGCGGATGGCCGTCTCGGCGGCGGCCAGCGTCCACGGCAGATCGTCGGGGTGGACCACCTTCATCCAGCTCTCGACCTTGGGCACGAAATCGGCCGGGTCGGTGCCGTAGACGGCCATGGCCGCGTCGTCCCAGGCCAGGTCGCCGGTGCGGATGTTCCAGTCCCATGTGCCCACCTCGACCGCCTTGAGGGCCTGCCGCAGGCCGGTGCCGCTGGGGTCCTCGTGCGTGGGGCGGGCGGGAGGCGGGGACTGGCCCATGCGTTCCTGCGCCCAGACGGCCACCGCGGCCAGGAACTCCCACTGCTCCCGTGTGGGCTCCCCCTCCGCACCGGTGACGATGGTGAGCGATCCGACCGGGATCTCCCCGTCCGACAGGGGTACGGCCGCCAGGCCTGTACCGGGCCACGCCCTCGTTCCGGGCGGCTGCGCGCTCCCGGCGGCCCCGTGCCGGGCCCACAGCCCGCCGTCCCGGTCCAGGACACGGGCCGGCACGGCCGCACTGTCCTGATCGATGATCTCCCAGTGCCGCACGAGGGCCGGGGACAGCCCGACGGTCGAGACCAGGCGCAGCGCGGACATGGGCCCGCGCAGGTGGACCGTTCCGCCCAGCCCGCCCAGCCCGGCCACCGCCTGCTGGATCGCGAGCCGGAGCACCTCGCCTTCCGTAATGCCCTTTTCCACGGCGGAGAGCAGTGCCAATCGGTCGTTCACCATGTAAATGTACATTTCTGGCGGAAACCTGGCAGGTGAGGACAGGGGCATCGGCCGCCTGACCGGTTTCGCGGGGCGGTGCGGCCGTCGGCCGGCCTCGATCCGGCGCTCCCGGCCTGTGGCGCGATGGTCCCTGCGGCCGTGGGTCCGGGGCGATCTTCCGGGCGGTGGGCCGGCGGAGCACCCGCGTCGAACTCCGCGCCGCCGACCATGGTCGAAGCGCTGCCGGCACCCCCGCGTGACCGGACCCCGCGGGCCGCTCAGAGGAGGCGCTTGATGTCCCCGCGGGCGCGGTAGAAGCCGCCGCGGGTGGAGGCCAGGACCTCGGTGACCACGTAGCGGGCGCCGACGACACGCATGTCCTTGGGGAACTGCACGCGCCAAGCCGGGTCGTAGCCCGGGGAGACCACGCGTATGCGGGTGCGCGAACCTTCCCCGAGGCATTCGACCACCACGCCGTCCCCGGGAGCGGCCGGCGCGACGTGGACGGTGGCGAGCTCCCGCGCGGGTGTGACCCGTTTCCATCCGGCGGCCTTGACGTCCGCGGTCTGCGGCAGCCGGCCGCCCTCCGCCTCGCGCACCGCGCTCTCGCTCGCGTCGATGCAGGCCAGCGAGCCGTCGGTGGTGACGACGTAGAGACGCTCGTCGCGATACTGCATGGAGAAGGCCGAGCCACAGCCGGTGCCGAGCTTCCACAGCCGCGTGCCGTCCGCGGCGAAGCAGTAGATGGACGAGGTGTTGTCGCCGGCGAAGACGTAGCGGCCGTCGGGCGAGGTGGCGCAGGAGAAGACGGCGGCGTCACAGCGGTACCGGGCGCGCTCGGCACCGTCGGCCTTGGCGAGCCGGTGGACCCAGCCGCGGCCCGTGCCGGCGAACACCTCGTCCGCCTCCTGCCACCCGAACAGCACCGGACCCTGCGTGGCGACCGACCAGAGCGGCGCACCGTCGCGGGCTCCGTACATCGCCACGCCGCGTGAGCCGCCGTGGAAGACACCCCGGTCGTCGCAGCGGATCATCCAGGCGCTGTCGCCCGCGCCCGCACGCCGCCACTGGAACTCGTCCTCGTGGTCGACCGTGGTGACACCGCCGCGGGCGTCGGACACCCCGAGGAGCCCGTCGTGGATGTCGAGCCAGTAGATGTCGACGTCCTCGGCGATCTCGTAGGCGATGTGCGGCACTTTGCCGCTCAGGTCGTAGACGCGGCCGTCGTCGCAGCCCGCGTAGATCCAGAAGTCGTCGGCGACGATGCACTTCACGCCGTCGGGCAGCCCGAAGCGTCCGGTCACCTGCCCGTCGTGGGTGAGGGTGAAGACGTCGCCGCGCTGATTGCCGATCCAGACGCGGTCCTCGCCGACGAAGATGCCGAAGGCCGCGGCGCCGGAGGAGAACCGCCACAGGACGGCGGCCTGACGCGCCGTCGAACGGCTGCTGGCTATCTCGCGGCGGGTGACCGCGCGCCGCTGCCGGACGCCCTGCACCGCCGGCGTATATCCCTTGCGTACCTTCTCGCCCACCTTGCGCGCCGCGGCGGCCGACGCCTTGTCCATGGTCGGGTAGGTGGCCGAACGCGTCTGGCCCTGTTCGCCGATCCGTCCGAAGGTGATGGTCACCTCGGTGCCCAAGTGCCGCACCTCGTAGAACTTGTGGGCGCTGCCGCCCTCCTCGGAGAGTTCGAGGTAGGTGGTGGAGTCGGTGGTCACGGGCATGGCTGACCCTTCTTCGTGCGCAGCGCAGGGGAGCGGCGGACCGGAGTGCCCGTCAGGCGGGCGCGGCCCTCTCGATTGCCAGGACTCTAGGGCGGGGCACTGACAACGGCCGCGACGTCGTGCCCGGCGACCTCGGCCGCTCCGGCCGCCCGGGTCCCCGCCATCACCCGGAATCATTGAGCCTTTTCAGCGGGGCCACCGATCGGGTGACGGCCCACTGGTTGGAGACCGGTGCGAAACGGACGAGGCTCCTCGACGGTTGAGCGAGATGTCTGACGTCTCAACTCTTCTGCCGGGGAGCCCCGTTGGTTACGTATCCTGCCGCACTGGACCTGCCTCACGCGCTGGTTGAGTGGGTGACGATGCTGATCGTCACCCAGGAGGGTGTCCGCCGTTGCAAGCTCCGGCCCTCGCAGCGGGCCCTGGTCGCGCTGGTCTACCTGCGCAAGCACGACACCCTCGCGCAGATCGCGGCCGGCTTCCGGATCAGCGTCGGCACCGCCCACGCCTACGTGCACGCGGTCATCGATCTCCTGGCCCATCGCGCACCAGGCCTGACCAGTGCCCTGCGCGAGGCGGACGCGGAGTACGTGCTGGTGGACGGGACCCTCGCCGAGTGCGACCGGGTCGGCGACCAACGCGCCGACTACTCCGGCAAGCACCGCCGCCACGGCGTGAACCTGCAGGTCATCACCGACCCACAAGGCGAGATCGTGTGGATCTCCCGAGCGCTGCCCGGCCGCACCCACGACCTGACCGCGGCCCGCACCCACCGCATCGTTGCCACCTGCGTCCGCCTCGGCATCCCCGCCCTGGCGGATCTGGCCTACCTCGGCGCCGGCGGCACCTTCGCCACGCAGACCAGACGCCCGCCCCGCAAGGAGCTCACCACCCGGCAAAGATCGCTGAACCGGGCCACGCCCGGCTCCGTTATCCCGTCGAACGCGGTATGGCCACCCTCAAACGCTGGCGCATTTTCCGTCACGCCCGCTGCAGCCCCAACCGCCTGTCGTCAGCAGCCAAAGCCATCCTCACCCTTGAGAAGCAACGCTGAAAAGGCTCCTTCTGTCGCAGGCGTTCCCCTGTCCCCGGCGCGCGCCCTAAGATCACCCCGCCAGTCACGGACCGCGGCCGCCGGGGAGGCGACGTGAGCGACAGCGCACAGGGTGGGGAAAGACTCGAGACATACGGCTACACCCAGCAGTTGGCGAGGTCACTGGGCTTCTGGGACCTGGTGGTCTACGGCCTGGTCTTCATGGTGCCGATCGCGCCGTTCGGCATCTTCGGCGGGGTCTTCCAGGGTGCGGGCGGCATGGTCGCCCTCGCCTACGCCGTCGGCATGCTGGCCATGATGTTCACCGCGCACTCCTACGCGCAGATGTCGCGGGCCTTCCCGATGGCAGGGTCGGTGTACTCCTACGCGGGGCGGGGGATCGGCGCTCCGTTCGGCTTCCTGTCCGGCTGGATGATCCTGCTCGACTACATCCTGGTGCCGGCGCTGCTCTACCTGGTCGCCGCGGTCGCGATGAACTCGCTGGTCGCCTCGGTGCCGGTGTGGCTCTGGCTGATCGGCTTCGTGGTGCTGAACACCGCCGTGAACTGGTTCGGCATCGAGATGACGGCCAGGATCAACAAGATCATGCTCGCGGCCGAACTGGTCGTGCTCGCGATCTTCCTGGTCGTGGGCGTCGTCGCGGTCGCCCAGGGCAAGGGCAACGGCTTCAGTTTCCACGCCTTCTACGACGCCCACACCTTCTCCTGGTCCCTCGTCTTCGGGGCGGTGTCGATCGCGGTGCTCAGCTTCCTCGGCTTCGACGGGATCTCCACCCTCGCCGAGGAGAACCGCGACTCCGCCAAGGCGATCGGCCGGTCGATGGTCGCCGCGCTGCTGCTCGCCGGAGTGCTGTTCATCGTGCAGACCTGGCTCGCGGCGATGCTCGTGCCCCATCCGCAGACGCTGATCGGCGACGGCGACCCGGACGGCACCGCCTTCTACGACGCCGCCCGCGTGGCCGGGGGCGCCTGGCTGGGGACGCTGAGCGCACTGGCCACCGCCATCGCCTGGGGCTTCGCCAACTCCCTGGTCGCCCAGGCGGCCACCTCCCGGCTGCTCTTCGCGATGGCCCGTGACCGGCAGCTGCCCGGTTTCCTCGCCAGGATCGACGCCCGCCGCCGGGTCCCGGCCAATGCCACCTTCCTCGTCGCGCTGGTCTCACTGGGGCTGGGGCTGTACATGAACTCCCGCACGGACGGCATCACTCTGCTCAGCTCCCTGGTCAACTTCGGTGCCATGACGGCCTTCCTGGTGCTCCATGTCTCCGTCGTCGTCCACTACGTCGTCCGACGCGGGAGCCGAGACTGGTGGCGCCACCTGATCGCACCCGCGATAGGCTTCGCGATCCTCACCTACGTCGTGATCAACGCCAAGGTCGCCGCCCAGCGGCTCGGCTTCCTCTGGCTGGCGATCGGCGTGGTCCTGCTGATCGGCCTGCTCGTCGCGGGCCGCCGTCCCGAACTCCCCAACGAGAACTCCGCGGCCGAGGAGGCCGGACACGCATGAGTGACATCGACGTCGTGACGCTCCACCCGTCCCCCGAGCAGTACGCCTACACCTTCGGCGGCCGCGAGCCGCTGCTGCGGGTGCGCCCGGGAACGATCGTGGAGCTCTTCACCGAGGACTGCTTCGGCGGCCGGGTCCGGGGGACGGAGGACCTCCCGAGCACGGTGTGCGAGTTCCCGTACCTCAACCCCGTCACCGGACCGGTCCACGTCGAGGGGGCCGAGCCGGGCGACACCCTGGCCGTGCACTTCGTCGACATCGCGCCCGCCCGGGACTGGGCGGTGTCCACCACCTTCCCGCACTTCGGCGCGCTGACCACGACCCACTCCACGGCGATGCTCCACGACCCGCTCCAGGAGGTGGTCTGGCGGTACGGCATCGATCGTGACCGCAACAGCTGCCGGTTCCAGGCCCGGTTCTCCGACCACACCGTCGACCTGCCGCTGGACCCGATGCACGGCACCGTCGGCGTCGCGCCGGCGGCCGGCGAGGTCATCATGAGCATCACCCCCGGAGCGCACGGCGGGAACATGGACACCCCCGAGATGCGCGCCGGCACCACTGTCTACCTCGGCGTCAACGTGCCCGGGGCGCAGCTGTCGATCGGCGACGGCCATGCCCGGCAGGGGGAGGGCGAGGTCTGCGGCACCGCCGTGGAGGCCGCGATGCACACCGTGGTCGTGATCGACCTGATCAAGGGCGGCGCCCCCGCCTGGCCGCGGCTGGAGGACGATTGCTTCCTGATGTCGACCGGATCGGCGCGCCCGCTGGAGGACGCCTACCGGATCAGTCAGCACGACCTGGTCGGCTGGACGGCGTCCCTCACCGGCCTGCACCAGCTCGACGCGTACCAGCTGGTCAGCCAGGCCGGACTGGCGCCGATCGGCAATGTGGTGGACACCAACTACACCGTGGTCGCCAAGCTCCCCAAGACCGTCCTGGACGGTGCCCCCGCCTATGACGGCCTGCACCGCGCGCTGCGCGAGAAGGGGCTGGAGTACCTCCGCCGACGCTGAGCGCCCGGAAAGGCCCCTGCCTCCGGGGTGTGCGATTCACCCCGGAGAGGGCCAGGGGTGGCTGACGGGGCGGCGGCCGGGGAATCTGGGGTGACAGTCGCGGGACGGACCCTGGGAGGACGCGTGGGGAGGGCGGACACATGGGGCCCCGACAGCCACGCGGACGTGGCCCCGTACATCCGGGTGCTCCCGCTGGCGCTCCTGGTCTGCGGCGTCGTGACGGAATACCTCACCCCCGCCCGGTACACCGGCACGGCGTTCTTCTCCGTCGCCCCGATGCTCGCCGCACTCGTGATGTCGATGAACGGGACCATCCTGGTGGGCCTGGGGACCATCGTCGCGGAGGTGGTGGTCATCGCTCGCTACCGCTATCTGTCCACGCTCGGCGGCATGAGCGAGTTACTGTCGGTCGCGGTGGTCGCGGTGGTGGCCGTCTCGGTCAACCGGGTGCTGTACGCCCGGGAGGTGCGGCTGCGGTCCGCCCGTTCGATTGCCGCGACCGTGCAGCGGGCGGTGCTGCCGGAACCGCCCAGCCGAGCGGGCCCGCTGCGGATCGCCGCACGCTACGAGGCGGCGGACGAGGTGGCCGGCATCGGCGGGGACCTGTACGCGGTGCAGGACACCCCGCGGGGGCTCCTCTGCGTCGTCGGTGACGTCCGGGGCAAGGGCATGGACGCGGTCGAGGCGGCGACGCTGGTGCTCGGCATCTTCCGGATGGCCGCCGGGGAGGAGGCGACGCTCGCGGCGGTGGCCGCGCAGATGCACCGCGCTCTGTGCCGGGAGATCGTGCGGCGAGGACGGCTGGACGGGCTGGAGTGGTTCGCCACGGCGGTGCTGGCGGAGTTCCCCAGGGGCACGCGGGAGGTGCTGCTGGTCAATCTCGGCCATCCGGCGCCGGTACTGCTGACGGACGGCGGGGTGCGGTCCGCCGATCCGTCACGGTACGCCATGCCCTTGGGCGTCGGACTGGACAAGGGGCCCGTGGTGGTCGACAGATTGCCGTTCCCGGCCGGCTCGACGCTGCTGCTGTGCACCGACGGCGTCACCGAGGCCCGCGACAACCGCGGCGGCTTCTACGACCCGGTGACCCGGCTGGCAGGGGTCGGTTTCGGCGAGCCGGAGGAGCTGCTGGGAGCGCTGGTGACCGATGTGTACCGGCACGTGGGCGGACCGCGCAACGACGACATGGCGCTGCTCGCGGTCACGTCCGACGGATGACGGCCGGCGGTCCCCACCGGTACCGGGCGGCGGGGGCCCCGGCCCGGCGGGTGGCGCACGATGCTCCTGTCGGGTGGTCGTGCGCTCGGGGAGAGCCCGGACGGGTAGTCAGAAGGTCGGTGACAGCAGTCACTCGTTCCCTTCAAGCCGACGGAGTCGTCGTGAAATTCGGAGTGTCGACCTTCATCACCGATCAGGGCATCCGCCCGGCCCCGCTCGGAGCCGCGCTGGAGGAGCGCGCGTTCGACTCGCTGTTCATCGCGGAGCACAGCCACATCCCGGTCAAGCGCGAGTCGCCCTATCCGCCCGGTGGCGAGCTGCCGGAGGTGTACTACCGCACGCTCGACCCGTTCGTCGCCCTCGCCGTGATCGCCGCGGTCACCGAGCGCCTGCTGCTGGGCACCGGCATCGCGCTGATCCCGCAACGCGACCCCTTCCACACGGCCAAGGAGGTCGCCACGCTCGACCTGGTGTCCGGCGGCAGGGCGGTCTTCGGCGTCGGCGTCGGATGGAACCGCGAGGAGATGCGCGACCACGGCGCCGATCCCGCCACGCGGGGCCGGCTCACCGACGAAAGGCTGCGCGCCATCCGTGAGTTGTGGACCGCGGAGCAGGCGGAGTTCCATGGCGAGTTCGTGGACTTCGACCCGGCGTTCGCCTGGCCCAAGCCCGTGCAGCGCCCGCATCCGCCGATCTACGTGGGCGGCGGTGAGGGTGCCTTCCGCCGCGTCGCCGAATTCGGTGACGCGTGGCTGGCCAACGCCATGCCGCCGGACAGGATGGCCGCGGCCCTGGAGAAGCTGCGCTCCGTCGCGGGGCGGCCGGTACCGGTGACGGTCTACGGGTTGCCCGACGACCCCGCGCAGGTCGAGGCCTGCATGGGTCTGGGCGTGGAGCGGGTGCTGCTCAACCTGCCGACGCTCCCCGAGCGGGACACGCTCACGCACCTGGACCGGCTGGCCGAGTTCGCCGGCCGGTACCGGTGAGCACCGGGAACCGGCGCAGGGCCGCCCGGTGCCCTCTCTGACGGGCACGCAGGCGCGCGAGCGGTTCGCCGCGGCACGTGTGGCCCGCCTGGCCACGGCCGACGCGGCGGGCCACCCGCACCTGGTTCCCGTGGTGTTCGCCGTCGACGGTGACTCGGTGACCTTGGCGGTGGACCACAAACCCAAGCGGACGACGCGGCTGAAGCGCCTGTCCAACATCGCCGCCAACCCGTCGGTCTGCCTCCTGGCCGACCACTATGACGAGGATTGGGACCTGCTGTGGTGGGCGCGTGCCGACGGCGAGGCCCGTGTCCTCCCGCCGCCCGGGGCCTCGCCCGAGGCGGCCCGCCGGGTCGCCCTGCTGACCGCCAGGTACGGGCAGTACACCGACCGCCCGCCCGGCGGGCCGGTCGTCGCGATCTCGGTGCACCGCTGGACGGGCTGGAGCGCCGTCTGACCTTTGGCCGCACGAGCGCCGGCCGGTCCGCCGGGCGGGGTCCCTCGGGCGGCCGTTCCGCGGCCGGCATGATCGCAGGCCCAGGCTCCCGTCGTATGCTGGCGCGGCCCGGCCCACCCCTCCCTGCGTTGGCGGTTGTCCATGAACGACGGTTCCCGATCGGGGATGCCCCACCGGTCCGCACGCGTCCGCACCCGGTCCGCCGCCCCGTCCGACCTGCCGCGCATCTTCCTCTGGGAACGGCTCTACATGCGCTCCGTCGAGCCCGCGAACGAGCCGGAGTGGACGGAGGCGATCGACCGCCATCTGGAACTGTGGCTGTCCTGCCTCGAGCGGACTGATCCTGGAGGCCGACTCAGAGGCCTGCGGCTCGATGATGTGGATGCCCTCGGACAAGGGTGCGCTCCTGGTGGGCATCCATGTCGCTGCCGGCTACCGGCGCCGCGGGTTCGGCGGCCTTCTGCTCGACGCGTTCGCCGCGCAGGCACGGGCGGCGGGCTGCGACGCACTGACCCTCGGGGTCTTCGACGGCAATCCCGCCCTGCACTTGTACGAGAGCCGCGGCTACCGGCGCACGGGCCGGGACGGCGACTACCTCCTGCTCAGCCGCCCGGTGTGACAGGACCCGCGCCGCGGCGCCGCTCGGCGGCCCCGCCTCAGGCGTCCGCCTGGCGCTGCCGGTCCAGTTCGGTGTAGCGGGCGCGCATCAGGTCACCGGCGGCCGGGCCGGCGGTGAACACGAAGGACTCGCTGTCGTCGAGCCTGCGGCCGGTCCGGGCGTCCACCATCACGGGCTCGGCCTCCTCGCCCGTCTCCGCGTCGACCAGGATCATGCTGCGCTCCTCCGGCGCGAGGTGTCGGTTGCCCCACGCGGCCAGGGCGACGACCACGGGCCGCAGGGTCCGGCCGCGCTCGGTCAGTACGTACTCGTGACGAACGGGGTTGGTCTGGTAGGGGCGCCGCTCCAGCAGGCCGTCGGCCACCAGCGTCTTCAGGCGGGTGGTGAGCATGCTGGTGGAGATGTTCATGCTCTTCTGGAACTGGTCGAAGCGCGTGTAGCCGTCGAAGGCGTCGTGGAGGATCAGCAGCGTCCACCACTCCCCGACGTGCTGCACCGTCGTCGACAGCGGACATTCGCGGTCCTCCAGCCGGATCCGGCTCGCCATGGCGCCACACTCTCCCGAGTCACTGCTAAGGTGAAAGTTACGTACTTCCATTTTAGCAGTGACTGGAGGTGGGCCGTGCCCTGCGCAGGATGAGGCCCGCCGGCCAGGATTCCGCGCAGGACGTAGACAACACCCCATGCGGCACAGGGTGCGGGAAACCCGGGGCCGGCCCGCCGGCGGCCCCGGGTTCCGCTGATGTGGCGATCCGTCAGCTGACGGTGAGGTTCTGCGCGACGGTGTTCGCCGCGAAGGAGTTCACCCCGAACAGGCCGCTTTTGTAGGCGTCGTCCGTGGCGTCGATGATGGGATCGGCGCCGTTCCCGAACCAGACGCGGATGCGGTTGCCGTCGGTCCGCACCTTCAGGTGGTAGGTACGGCCCTCGGTGATCGCCGTGGCGTAGGTCGCGATGTCCCGGCCCGGACGCCACAGTTTGACCACACCGGTACTGGTGTCGATGTTCGCCGTGTAGCCGGCGCCGTCACTCCCGGCCCGGAAGGTCAGGCCGGTCGCCTGCCCGTTGGTGACGGACAGGTCGCCCTCGTAGGTGAAGTCGCCGCCCGTGCGGTCGCTGAGGTAGAAGCCGTTCTGGGGTGCGCTGCCGCGCAGCCCGGCCGCGGTGACCGTCCAGGTGCCCCCGCGCGGGGTCCACCGCCCGCTGGGGAAGACGGAGAAGCCGCTCTGTCCGGTGTTGAGGTTCTGCACCGTCGCGGTCCCGTCGAAGGTGTTCACCCCGAACAGGCCGGAGGCGTAGGTGTTGTCGGTGGCGTCGATGACGGGGTCCGCGCCGTTGTCGACCCAGACGCGGATGCGGGCGCCGTCCGTCTGCACCTTCAGGTGGTAGGTGCGGCCCGCGCTGACCGGCAGCGCGCGGACGGCGATGTCCTTGCCCGGGCGCCACAGCTTCACCAGACCGCTGGTGTCGAGCGTCGCCGTGTATCCGGCGCCCGAGGCGTTCGCGCGGAAGGTCAGGCCCCCGGCGCGCGCGGTGTCCAGGGTGATGTCGCCCTGGTAGACGGCGTCGCCGCCGCTGCTCGCGCTCATGTAGAAGCCGTCACCACTGGTGGAGACCCGCTTGCCGCCGCTGACGTCGCTCCAGGCGCCGCCCGCGGCGTGCCAGGGGCCCTTCAGATTGCTCAGGAGGGTGGACTGGGCCGTCCCCCAGCTGGTGTTCAGGCGGGTGAAGGTCGCGTTGTCCAGTTTCACCTTGCCGCCGACGGCGAAGAGCCGGATGCCCTGACTGTCGGCCGCGGAGTCGAAGTCGACGTTGTCGGACAGCGAGTACAGCCCGCCGTCCGCGAAGATCTCCAGCTGGCCCCGGTCCACCAGGAGCCGCATGGTGACCTTGCCGTCCCTCGGCTTCAGCGGCTTGCCCTGCAGGGTCTGCTTCTCGGTGTCGTAGACCACGCTGCGGTCGGCGGTCCCGTCACTGCGGCTGTGCAGGTCGAAGCCGAACCGGGTCGCGGTCGAGTTCTTCACGTCGAACTGGGCGTTGATCTCGTAGGTGTCGGCCTTGATGTCCTCGAAGGGGTTGTCGGCCGCCTTGGGCTCCTTGCCCGGCTTGGGCTCCTTGGGCGCCTTGACCGTGTCGTTCTTCCAGGTCTCGGTCTGCGAGGCGAGCGAGGACAGCTCGGTGACCGGTGTACGGGTGATGCGCGGCCCGTCCGGGGTGCTGACCAGGCCAAGGGTGGCCGGGAACGTCGCGTTGCCGGTCCACGTGCTGCCGCGGTTCCCGCCCTGCCAGGCCATCTGCACCGTGCGCCCGTCAGGGGTGTTGGTGAACGTCTCGGCGGCGTAGAAGGTGCCGCCCGCGTACGTGGTCCCCAGGTCCATCTGCTGTGGCTGGGTCCAGTCGGTGCGGAAGGTCGTGCCGTCGAAGGTGCCGACGACGTACTGGCTGGACGCGGAGGTCATGACCCACCGCTGCTGGTTGCTCTTGCCGTCCAGCGGCAGCGGGTAGAAGTCGGGGCACTCGAAGAGCCAGGGCGCCTGGTAGCGGCTGGCGAGGGTCCACTTCAGAAGGTTCGGCGAGGTGTAGATGTTCACGCCGTTGCCGCCCTGGTTGGACCAGACGACCATGGTCCAGCGGTGGCGTTCCGCGTCCCAGATCACCTTCGGGTCGCGGCTCTCGTCGGGGATCTCGATCTGCTTGCGGCCCTTGTCGTACGCCTGGAAGGTCTGGCCGTTGTCGTTGCTGTAGAAGATGCTCACGCCGTCGGTGTTGGAGAACACCACGATCGGGTCGAGAGCGCCGGTCTTCAGGCCCGAGGTGTTGTCCTTGTCGACGACCCCGCCTCCGGAGAAGAGCGTGCCGGGGTGCACGCCGGGCTCCAGGGCGACCGGCTTCTGCGTCCAGTGGACCAGGTCGGGGCTGGTGGCGTGGCCCCAGTGCATGGTGTCCCAGGCCAGACCGTGCGGATTGTGCTGGTAGAAGAAGTGGTAGAGGCCGTTCGCGTAGACCAGGCCGTTCGGGTCGTTCATCCAACCCGACTGCGAGCTGAAGTGGAACTGGCCGCGGAAGGGCTCGCTGTACGTGGTCGGCGGATAGGGGAACTCGGGGTAGTCCGAGACGGTCCCGGCGACCGCGGGCGTGTTCGGCAGGAGGGCGACCAGGCCCGCGATCAGGGCGAGCAGCGGGGCGGCCAGCAGGGCCCCGACTCTTCGACGCATGGGAACCAGCTCTCTCGACGTCGCTTGTGAATGTCATCGTTGAGACATGTCATCGTTGACATCCGATCGATGACAGATGATGGGCCCCGGCCGAGGGATCGTCAACGCCCCGGACGAGAAAGGTCGCGGTCCCCGGCACGTTCGGGGGGTGTGTCCTTCCCGCCCTGGAGCAGCGTGATCTGATGGGCCCACGGCGGGTTGGGACCGGCTACGGCGCAGGTCAGCGCCGCCACGCGGACCGCGAACGCGCAGGCAGCCGCGACGTCGGCCAGCCGCAGACGCTCCAGCCGGCCGCTCAGGAGGTCCTGCTCGCCGAGGTGGTGGAGCAGCCCCGCGGTGAACGAGTCTCCCGCCCCGACGGTGTCGACGACCGCCGTGGGCACGCCGGGCACGGAGACGGTCCGGCCGTCGAGCGACGCGAAGGCGCCGTGTGCGCCACGCGTGATCACCACCAGCCGCGCTCCCGCCGCGTGGAGACCGTCGCACGCCGCCTCCACCCCGGTGTCCGGGACCAGGACGCGCAGGTCGTCCTCGCTCAGCCGCAGGATGTCCGCCACCGCGCACCAGCTCGGCAACCGGCGCCGGTAGACCGCCGGATCGACCAGCGCGGGACGGACGTTGGGATCGATGCTCACCGTGGCCCGCGATCGCGCCGTGCCGAGGAACTCCTCCAGCAGCGAACCCCCGGGTTCGCGGACCAGCGCGAGCGAGCCGGTGTGCACGCAGGCCGGGTCGCCCAGGCCGGCCCGGTCCAGTTCGTTCCGCGTCCACTGCCAGTCCGCGGTGCCCTCGGCGTGGAAGGTGTACGCGGCCTGACCGCCGGCGTCGATGTCGGCGACCGCGAGCGTGCTGGGCTCCGCCGCGGCCGGGGCATCCGTCAGATCCACGCCGGAGTCCAGGAGATGGGCGCGGAACAACCGCCCGAAGACGTCGCCGGACAGCCGCGCCAGCAGCCGGGTGGGCGTGCCGAGCCGGGCCAGCCCGACGGCGGTGTTGGCCGGCCCGCCGCCGGGCAGGGCGTGCAGGTGCAGGCCCTGGGCGGCGACGTCCGCGGGATCGTGCCCATCGGTGCGCGGCGGCCCGGACCGGGCGTCCGCGAAGACATCGGCGACGCACTCTCCCAGCACGGTGACCTGACGCGGCTGCATACGGAATTCCTCCAGGTGGGGTGCGGAATCGGCGGCCGGAGCCACCCCTGAATGCCGGGCGGTCCCCGGTCGCTGCGGTCCGACTGTTGCCAACTCGTGTCCTGCAAAGGGCATTGACGTTGCCGGAGCGGGAGTCCATCATCCTCCGCAGGCAGTGTCAACGATGACATATGTCAACGATGGCACTGCCCCGGCGTCGCAGTTAGCCGACGCCCGGCACGCATGGATGTCCCCCGCTCACGCTTCCCGTAGGAGTCACACATGTCCCGTAGAGCCCGTCCGGTTCTCGTCCTCGGCGCCGCCGGCCTCGCCCTGTCCCTCGCGGCGTGCGGGTCCGGTTCCGGCGGCAGCTCCCAGTCCGGGGGCAAGGTGAAGGTCGGCCTGATCACCAAGACCGACACGAATCCGTACTTCGTCAAGATGAAGCAGGGCGCCGAAGAGGCGGCCAAGAGCGAGAACATCGAACTGACCACCGCCGCAGGAAAGTTCGACGGCGACAACGCGGGCCAGGTCACCGCGCTGGAGAACATGGTGGCTGCCGGCGTCAAGGGCGTTCTGATCACCCCCAACGACTCCAAGGCCATCGTCCCCGCCATCGCCAAGGCGCGTGCCAAGGGCGTCCTGGTCATCGCGCTGGACACCCCGCCGGAGCCGCAGGACGCCGCCGACGCGCTGTTCGCCACCGACAACGTGAAGGCCGGCGAGCTGATCGGGGCGTACGCCAAGGTCGCGATGTCCGGCAAGCCGGTGAAGATCGCCACCCTGGACCTCGCCCCCGGTGTCTCCGTCGGAGTGCAGCGCCACGAGGGGTTCGTGAAGGGCTTCGGCATCGACGCCTCCGACCCCTCGATCGTCTGCTCCCAGGACACCGGCGGTGACCAGGCCAAGGGCCAGACCGCCATGGAGAACTGCCTGCAGAAGGCGCCGGACATCAACCTCGTCTACGCGATCAACGAGCCCGCCGCGCTCGGCGCGTACACGGCCATCAAGGCCAAGGGCCGCGAGAAGGACGTCATGATCGTCGCGATCGACGGCGGCTGCACCGGCGTCCAGGCGGTCAAGGACGGCAAGATCGCCGCCACGTCGCAGCAGTACCCGCTGAAGATGGCTGCCGACGGCGTCAAGGCGGTCGCCGCCTTCGCCAAGGACGGCAAGAAGACGAGCGGTTACACCGACACCGGCGTCACCTTGATCACGGACAAGCCGCAGGCCGGCGCGGACGCCAAGGACACCGGCTTCGGCCTCGAGAACTGCTGGGGCTGAGCACGTTGACCACCTCCACCACACTGCCCGTGGGCGCCGGCCAGTCGACCGCACTGCGGCGGCTGCTCACGGCGCCCGCGGCGGGCCCGTTCGCGGCCCTCGTCATCGCCTCGGTGTTCTTCTCGGTGTCGACCGACCAGTTCCTGTCCGGCGGCAACTTCTCGCTGATCCTCCAGCAGGTCATGGTGGTGGGCACGCTCGCCATCGGGCAGACGCTCATCATCCTCACGGCCGGCATCGACCTGTCCTGCGGCGCCGTGATGGCCTTCGGGGGCATCCTGATCGCCAAGCTCGCCGTCCAGGGGCCGCTGCCGCCGGTGCTCGCCATCGGGATCGGCATCCTGGCCTGCGGCGTCTTCGGCCTCGTCAACGGACTGCTGGTCCGGGCCGTGCCGCTGCCGCCGTTCATCGTGACGCTCGGCATGCTGAACGTCGCCTTCGCCCTGACCCACATCTACTCCGCCGAGCAGACGGTCACGGGCCTGCCCGGCCCGCTGACCGTGCTCGGCAAGACCTTCCCGCTCGGCCGGACCGACGTCACCTACGGATCCCTGGTCACGATCGCCCTCTTCCTCGGCTTCGCCTACGCGCTCAGCAGCACCGCCTGGGGGCGCCACGTCTACGCCCTCGGCAACAGCGCGGAGAGTGCCCGCCTCAGCGGCATCCGCGTCTCCCGCCTCACCGTCGGCGTCTACGCGGTGGCCGGCCTGGTCTACGGCGTCGCGGCGCTGCTGCTGGTGTCGCGGACCGGCGTCGGCGACCCCCAGGCCGGTCAGACCGACAACCTCGACAGCATCACCGCGGTCGTGCTCGGCGGTACCAGCCTGTTCGGCGGCCGCGGCACGGTGCTCGGCACATTCGTCGGCGTGCTGATCGTCGGCGTCTTCCGCAACGGCCTGCAGCTGATGGGCGTTTCGTCCGTCTACCAGACGCTGGTGACCGGCGTCCTCGTCATCCTCGCGGTGACCGTCGACCAGCTCTCGCGAAAGGGGACCCGATGACCGGCCCGGCCTCCTCCCACGACCCGGCGCCGGGCGCACCGGACACCGCCCCGTCCCCGTCCCCGTCGGCGAAGCCCGCACCGGGCGACGGCCCGGAACCGGTGCTCAGCGCACGCGGACTGGTCAAGCGCTACGGGCATGTCACGGCGATCGACGGCGCCGACTTCGACCTCATGCCCGGCGAGGTCCTGGCCGTCATCGGTGACAACGGCGCCGGAAAGACCAGCCTGATCAAGGCACTCACCGGCGCCCTGGTGCCGGACGCCGGCGAGATCCGGCTGCACGGCAGGCCGATCAGGTTCGGCGGACCCCAGGACGCGCGGACCCACGGCATCGAGACCGTGTACCAGGACCTCGCCGTCGCCGCGTCCATGGACATCGCCTCCAACATGTTCCTCGGCCGCGAGATCCGCCGCGCCGGCGTGCTCGGCTCGGTGTTCCGCATGCTCGACAAGAAGGCCATGCGCCGCGAGGCCGCGGCGCACATGGCCGCCCTCAAGGTCGGTGTCGGCTCGCTCTCGCAGTCGGTGGAGACGCTCTCCGGCGGTCAGCGGCAAGCCGTCGCGGTGGCCCGCGCGGCGGCCTGGGCCCGCAGCGTGGTGGTGATGGACGAGCCGACCGCCGCCTTGGGCGTGAAGGAGTCGGGGCAGGTCCTCGACCTCATCCGCCGGGTCCGGGACAAGGGCATCCCGGTGATCCTCATCAGCCACAACATGCCGCACGTCTTCGAGATCGCCGATCGCGTCCACGTCCACCGGCTCGGCAGGCGAGAGGCGGTGATCAAGCCCTCGGACTACTCCATGGCCGAAGTGGTGGCCATCATGACGGGAGCGCTGAGCGTGCGGGCGGACGGGGGTACGGTCGTGACGGACAGCGACGCGGCCTCGGCAGCCGGGGTGCGGGGGAGCTGACCGCGGTTCCGACATCCACGGGACCGACGTCCACAAAGAAGGTGGTTCATGACAGCGACCCGCAGACCGACCCTCGCCGATGTGGCCCGCGAGGTGGGCGTGAGCGCCAAGACGGTCTCCCGGGTCCTCAACGAGGACGGCCCCAGTTCCGCGGAGACGAGGAAGCGGGTACTGGAGGCCGTCGCCAAACTCGGCTTCCAGCCCAACCTGATGGCCAGGAGCATCCGGGTCGGCGGACCGGACACCACGGTGGGCCTGGTGGTGCCGGACGTCGGCAACCCGTTCTTCGGTGCCGTGGCGGGCGGCATCGAGGACGCCGTGCACAGCCGAGGACTGACCCTGCTCATGGGTTCGTCGGACGACGACCCGGAACGCGAACTCGCCCTGATCCGCACGTTCCTGGCGCGCCGGGTGAGTGTGCTCATGGTGGCGCCGGCCGTCGGAGCGGACCACACGTACCTCAAGGCACAGCGGTCCGCCGGAATGCCCGTCGTCTTCCTCGACCGGCCCGGCAACGGGCTCACCGCCGACACCGTCGTCAGCTCCAACCGCTTGGGCACCCACGAGGGCGTGACCCACCTGATGTCCCGCGGCCACCGCAGGATCGGCTTCATCGGCGACCTGCCGGCCCGGCTCTACACCCGCCGTGAACGGCTCGCCGGGTACCGTACGGCGCTCGTCGAGGCCGGCCTGCCGCACGACCGCGCCCTGGTCGCCGACGCCCACGACCCGGCCGGCGCGGCCGAGGCGACCGCCCGGCTGCTCGCGCTGCCCGACCCGCCCACCGCACTGCTCTCCGGCAACAACGTCATGACGATCGGGGTGTTGTCCGAACTCTCGCGCAGCCGCCGCAAGGACGTCGCGGTGGTCGCCTTCGACGACGTTCCGATGGCCGCGATCCTCGAACCCGCGCTCACCGTCGTCGCGCAGAACCCTGTGGCGATGGGGGAGATGGCGGGCGCCACCGCCGTGGAACGCCTGGAGGGCGACCGCTCCCGCGCCCGTACGATCATGGTCGAGACCCGGCTCGTCGCCCGCGGTTCCGGCGAACTCCCCGCACCGCGCCGCCCGGAGTGAACACGGGCACGCTCATGGAGGAGCTGCCTGTCCGTCTCCGGGCCATGGCCGGGGGTGTGGCCCGAAGACGGACGTTCCGCCCCGCGGGGCGGAGCTGGGTGATCAGCCGAACATGCCGGGCTTGTAGTCGCCGGCAGGCTGCTGGTTGATGACGTTGATGCGGTTGTAGGCGTTGATGACCGCGATCAGCCCGATCAGGGCGACGAGCTGGTCCTCGTCGTAGTACTTGGTGGCGTCGGCCCACGCCTCGTCGCTGACGCCGCCGGCCGCGTCGGCGATGCGGGTGGCCTGCTCGGTCACCTCCAGCGCGGCGCGCTCGGCGTCGGTGAAGACGGTGGCCTCGCGCCAGGCGGCGACCAGGTTGAGACGCACGGAGGTCTCGCCCGCCGCGGTGGCCTCCTTGGTGTGCATGTCGGTGCAGAAGCCGCAGCCGTTGATCTGGCTGGCGCGGATCTTCACCAGTTCCTGGGTCGCGTGCGGCAGCGCGGAGTCCGCCGCCACCATGCCGGCCGAGTTGATGTGCTTGAGGAACTTGCCCGCGGTCGGGTTACCGAAGAAGTTGAGGCGCGCGTTCATCGTGCTCTCCTGTGCCGTTGGAACGGATACGCAGCTCTGACCGCCCAGCCGCCCGGAACGTGACAGGGGGGCGAGTGTGATGCACGTCTCATCGGCGAAGCGGTCCCCGACACCGGATTCCGGCCCTGGGCGGAGGGAGCCCGTTCATCGACGCCACCACGTCGGGTACGTGGTACCTCTCAGGCGGCGAGACCTCCTGCACGCGGACCCGCGCTCCCCAGCAGTGCACGTTCGCACAGCTGAAGGCATCGTTCACCGGCGGCGTCGGGCAGCCGACCATCCTCGGCGTGGCAGGGGGCAAGGGCCGCGACTACATGTGGGTCGGTGCTGTCGACGGCCTTCGGATCAACCGGATCGTCTACGACTTCGAGGCCGAGGGCGTCAGGACCCGTCGCGTCGGCTGACCGCCTCCGTTCTCGCTCAGCGCGGTCCGCGAGCAGCCCGGCCGGCGGAGGTCGGCCGGGCTGCGGGCCGGGGCGGGCCCGGATCGGACGTGCCGCCGGCCGGTGACCCTTTTACGATGTTTGTGTGGCGTGTGAGGCTGTGGTTTCCAGCCGTGGCGAACCGGCCGGAACGCGCGCGAACGAACCTTTCAGGGGCGCTGCCGGCTCCCCCGACCGCGTGACCGCAGGTCTCGACAGGGAGTCGCACATGCGTATCGATCTCACGGGACGAACCGCCCTGGTGACAGCGTCGACGCAGGGCATCGGGGCCGCCATCGCGGCCGGCCTCGCGGGCGCGGGCGCGCGGGTGGGGGTCAACGGCCGCGACGCGGGGAGGGTCGACGCGGCGGTCCGGCGGCTGGGCGAGGAGGTGCCGGGCGGCGACTTCGTCGCCGTTGCCGGCGATGTCGTGTCCGAGGAGGGTGCCGCGAGCGTTCTGGCGGCGCTGCCCGACGTCGATGTCCTGATCAACAATCTGGGCGTCTACCGTTCCCAGGACCCGCTCGAGATCACCGACGAGGACTGGCGCCGGTACTTCGAGGTGAACGTCCTCGCCGCCGTCCGGCTTACCCGCGGCTGTCTCCCTCGGATGATCGAACGCGGCTGGGGCCGCGTCCAGTACATCGCCAGCGAGTCGGCGGTGGTCATCCCCGTCGAGATGATCCACTACGGCACGACGAAGACCGCCATGCTGGCCCTCGGACGGGGCTTCGCGAAGAAGACCGCCGGTACCGGCGTCACGGTCAACTCGGTTCTCGCCGGCCCGACCCGCACCGCTGGTGTGGAGGAGTTCGTCCGCGACCTGGTCGGCCGGGACCTGCCGTGGGAAGAGGCGGAGCGGATCTTCATGAGCGAGCACCGCCCGCAGTCGTTGCTGCGACGTCTGATCGCCCCCGAGGAGATCGCCAACATGGTGGTCTACCTCGCCTCCGAGCAGGCCTCCGCCACCACGGGCGGTGCGCTGCGGGTGGACGGAGGCTGCGTCGACGCCATCATCCCCTGAGTGCCGCGCCACCCCGGACGATGGGCTGACGGGCTGACATTCCGGTGCTCGGCGCCACGGGCCGTGTCCCACCGGGCAAGAACCCCGCGTGGTTCCACCGCCCGCACCCCGGGGAAGGCCGAGGATGATCGACAGGCGCAGCTTCGGCAGAATCGCCGGCTCGGGAACGGCCGGGATCGTCCTGGCCGGCCTGTCCGCGGCCTGCTCCACGTCTCCGTCCGCCGCGAGCAAGCCCGCGCCGCCGGACCCGGCAGGCGGCAAGGAGAGCCCGGGCACCGCGGCCTCCTTCGGCCCGTTGAGGCAGGTCACGGCAGGCGTCCTGAGCGTCGGTTACGCGGAGGCCGGGCCCGCCGACGGTCCCGCGGTGGTGCTCCTGCACGGCTGGCCCTACGACATCCACAGCTTCGAGGGCGTCGCCCCCCTGCTCGCCGCGAAGGGCTACCGCGTCGTCGTGCCCTACCTGCGCGGGCACGGAACGACACGCTTTCTGGACCGTTCCACCCCGCGCGCCCCCCAGCAGTCCGCGTTCGCCCTGGACATCGTCGCGCTCATGGACGCCCTGGGGATCAAGAGAGCGATCCTCGGCGGCTTCGACTGGGGCTCGCGGACCGCCGACATCATCGCGGCCTTGTGGCCCGAGCGGGTCAAGGGCCTCGTCTCCGTGACCGGATACCTGATCACCAACCGGAAGGCCAATCAGCAGCCGTTGCCGCCGAAGAGCGAATGGGCTTGGTGGTACCAGTACTACTTCGCCACCGACCGGGGCCGGCTCGGACTGGAACGCTACCGGCGTGACCTGGCCCGGCTGGTCTGGACGTTCAACTCCCCGACCTGGGCCTTCGGCAACGCCACCTTCGACCGCACCGCGGCGGCCTTCGACAATCCGGACTACGTCGCCATGGTGATCGGCAACTACCGCTGGCGGCTCGGCCTGGTCGAGGGCGATCCACGCTACGACGACCTCGAGGCGCGTCTGGCGCGCGGACCCGTGGTCACCGTCCCCACCGTCACGCTGGACGGCGCGGTGGATCCCTTCACACCCCCGGGCGGCGGTTCCGCCTATCGCGCCAAGTTCACCGGGCCCTACGCACACCGCACGCTGGACGGCATCGGTCACAACCTCCCGCAGGAAGCCCCCGCGGCCTTCGCACAGGCAGTGCAGGACGTCGACCGGATGTGACGCCTGCCCTGGCACCGCCGGTGCGCGCCGGGCGGCTACGGCGCCGGGGCGGGCACGGGTGCCAGGACGCGGCGCAGCCAGTCCGTGCGGGTACGGCGTGCGGTGGCCGAGAGGTGCGCCTCGGGGAACAGCGCGTCGAATCCGTGGAAGCCGCCCGCCCAGATGTGCAGTTCGGCCTGGCCCCCCGCTGCCCAGATGCGGGAGGCGTGGCCGACGGCCTCGTCGCGGAAGACCTCGGCGGAACCGGCGTCGATGTAGGTGGTCGGCAGGGCGGACAGGTCGTCGGCCATGGCAGGGGAGACATAGGCGGGGACATCGTCGCCCGCGAGGTCGCCGAGGACCGACTGCCAGGCGAAAGTGTTGGTCTCGCGGGTCCACACGCCGGGTTCGTCCGAGTACTGGCGGCTAGAGACGGTGGTGTTGCGGTGGTCGAGCATGGGGCAGATCAGGATCTGGGCGGCGACGGCGGGGATGCCGCGGTCGCGCGCCATGAGGGCGAGGGCGGCGGTGAGCCCGCCCCCGGCACTGGCGCCGGCGATGACGATGCGGTCGGGGTCGATCCCCAGCTCGTCGGCGTGCTCCGCCACCCACAGCAGTCCGCTGTAGCAGTCGCCGCACGGGTTCACCCGCACCGCGGCCCCGGCGCTGCCCTGAACACCCCGCGGTCCGGCACGACGAAGCGGCCCCCGCCGACGGCCGGTGAGCCGTCGGCGGGGGCCGCTGTACCGCGAGTGCGCCTTACTTCTTGGGAGTCACCGGGAAGGAGCGGATGACGGTCTGGTCGACCGCGTTGCCCGCCGCGTCCTTGGCGGTGAGCCGGATGGAGGCGTAGCCACCGGCCTTGGGGGTGGCCACGGCGACAAAGCCGAGGTCGCCCCTGCGCTTGACCGGGAGGGTCTTCCAGGTCTTGCCGTCATTGAAGGAGACCCGCAGGCCCAGCGAGGTGGTGGCCGCCTTGCCGCCGCGTTCGGCGGCGACGAGGAAGATGTACGTACGGCCGCCGACGGCGCTGCCGGAGGTGTTCACCGGGCCGGTGAGCCGGACGTTCATCAGCTGCTGCTGGGTCATCGTCATGGTGCTCGGCCGCTGGGAGGTGAAGGTCCAGGTGGCCGAGGCCTTGCTGCCCAGGGTCGACCAGCCCACCGAGCGGGTGCCGGAGGACTTCAGGGTGTAGGTGGCCTTCTCGTACGGGACGGCGGTCTGCAACTGGCCCAGGGAGTCCAGCGACGCGACCTTCACCCCGTTGCGGTACAGGGTCGAGGAGCCCGTGGTGCCCCGTGCCTGGCCCGAGTACGACGCCGTGTTCGCGGCGGCCGTGGAGAACAGGCCCGGGGTGAGGTAGAGCTGGTCCTCGAGACGCAGGGCGTCCAGCGAACGGGCGCGCAGGGGTGCCTGGTTCCACAGCCGGGTGGAGGACGTGTTCGGCTGGAATCGCGTGGTGTCCGCGAACTGGATCTCGTCGAAGCCCGCGGTGTTCTGCTCGCGCATGCCGAGCGTGCGGTCCCAGACGATCGCCGCGTCGTCGCTGTAGTAGCGGGTCTGCTTGCCGGGCACCGGGATCTGGCTGCCGTCCACGAAGGCGACCGCGCCGTAGGTCGGGACCGGGGTGTCGATCCGGACACCGAGCGGCTTGCCGCCCTGACCGGCGTAGGTCTCCTCGACCCGGCCGAGCGAGCTGTCGGGGAGCCTGCGGGTGAGGGTGGACGGGATGCCGCCCTTGGCGTTGACCGCCAGGTTGTAGGCGAAGCTCGAGGCCGGGCTGGTGCTGGTGACGGGCTTGGTGCCGGTCCACCGCTGGGCGGTGAGGAACCAGAACGGGTGGCTGGTGACCTTCGTGGTCGGGGTGGCGTAGATGCGGTCGCCGGGGAAGCCCATCACGAACTTCTGCGTGCCGTAGTGTCCGTCGGTGCTGATGGACGTCACGCTGGCGAAGATGCCCTCGTTCTTGGCCTGGCTCTTGTCGACGGTGAGGTTGACCTCCTTGGCGGTGCTGCCGTCGAGGCTGAGCGCGGTGTCGCCGGTGAGGTGGACGCCCGGCTGGGAGAACAGGACCGAGGTGTGCGCCACAGGGTCGAACTTGTTCGCCGAGATGTCGTACTCGCTCTCGGGCAGCTGCATCGACGCCTTGCCGTCGGCGTCGGTGGTGACGCTGTACTGCAGGCCGGTGCTGACGTCGAAGGCGTTGACGTACGTGCCCTCACCCACCGGCTTGCCGTCGAGGCCGAGGACCGTGAACGACAGTGCGTGGGTGAGCGGTTCTGCGTAGACGCCGAAGGCGTCGCGGACCGTGGTGGCGCCGTCGTCCGTGGTGGCGACGATCGAGCCGCCGTAGGCACCGGCCATCGAGCCGTCGACGGTGGCGGTGAGGGTGGCCGAGGCGGTGCCGCCGGCCGGGACGGTCACGGTGTCCGCGGACAGGGCGAAGGCGCCGGCGGGCGACTTCTGGCCGCGGGGCCCGTTCGCGTCGACGGACAGGTGCAGCGTGACATCGGTGGCGCCGTCGTTGGCGTAGGTGACGGTGCCGGACCGGGTGACGCTCTGGTGCGGGTAGTCGGCCTTGCCGAAGCTGATGTTGCCGGAGGTGGCGCGCACGGTCTGCACCGCGGCGCGGGCCACGTCCAGTCGTCCCGTGCCCTGGTCGTAGGCGGTCAGTCCGGGCAGGCCCTTGGCGGCGCTGGTGAGGGCTGACTTGAAGTCGGCCGCCTTCCAGTCCGGGTGCTCCTGGGCGAGCAGTGCCACGGCGCCCGTGACGTGCGGGGTCGCCATCGAGGTGCCGGACGCGGTGACGTACGAGGCGTCGACCGGGTCGCCCATCGTGGTGCCCGCGGCGCGGGCCGCGGTGATGTCCGAGCCGGGGGCGACGATGTCGGGCTTCACGGCGAAGTCGCCGATGCGCGGGCCGCGGCTGGAGAAGTCGCTGAGGGCGTCCTGCTTGGTGGTGCTGCCCACGGTGAGCGCGGAGTCCGCGATGCCGGGGCTGCCCACGGTGCCGCCGAAGTAGTCGGCGGCGGGGGCGCCCTCGTTGCCCGCCGCGATCACGAACAGGGTGCCGTGCTCGGCGGTCAGCTTCTCGACCGTCTCGGTGAGCGGGTCGGTCTGCGCGTACGGGGGCGATCCCAGGCTGAGGTTGACGGCCTTCGCGCCGGCCTCCGACGCCCAGGTCATGCCGTTGATGACGGCGTCGTCGGGGCAGAAGCCGTCGTTGTCGCAGACCTTGCCGACCAGCAGCTCGGCGTCGGGGGCGACGCCCTTGTACTTGCCGCCGGAGGCGGCGCCCGTGCCCGCGATGATGGACGCGGTGTGGGTGCCGTGGCCGTGCCCGTCCACCACCGTGCCGGAGCCCGTGAAGTCCATGGTCCGGCCGGCGGCGGCCTTGTCCTGGAGGTCCGGGTGGGTCGGGTCGTATCCGGTGTCGAGGTCCGCGACGGTGACGCCCTTGCCGGTGATGTGCACACCGTTGGCGTCGACGCTGTCCCAGACCTTGGGGGCGCCGATGATGCCGGTGCTCTCGGCGAGGGCGACCCGGCTGCGGCCGTTGAGCCACAGCTCGTGCAGCGGGCCGCGCAGCCCCTGCGTCCCGGAGACGAATTTCCAGAACGAGGATGCGTCGCGCTTGGCCGGGGCGAAGCTGCCGCCGTCCAGGACGTCCAGGGTGCGGGAGATCCGCGCACCGTGCTCCTGGATCGCGGCGCGGGCCGTAGCGGACTGGCCGCTGCGGCTCGAGTAGATCAGCGGCAACGTGCTTGTCGATGCGTCGTCGTAGCCGGCGTCGAGCTGCTCGGTGACGTCGAACAGGCGGGCGTCGAGCCTTCCGCCGGCCAGCAGGGCCTGCGCGTCCGACGGCACCACCGAGATGTGGTGGTCGGATCCGTGCCACTGGTGCGACACCTGGAAGCCGATGTCGGTGCGGCCGGGACCGCGCTGCACACTCACTGCGGGTACGCCGCTGGCGCCTTGGGCGACCGTCACCTTGTCACCGGTGATCAGCGTGACGGTCCGGACCGACTTGAACCCGGTCGGAGCGGCGCCCATGGCGGGCGCGGCCGTGGTGGGGCTCTGGGATGCCTGTGCGGCGCCGGGTACGGCGCCCGCCAGGAGGCCTGCCAGGGCGGGGATCAGGGCCCATCGGGCTTGTATTCGCATCTACGACTACCCTTGACCGCCCGGGAGACCGGTAACACGGGCGGCGGACGGTGGAGCACCCGGCGGTTTCCGGGCACCCGGGAACATGGCCGGGGGAGCCGTGCGCGTGAACGTTCACGCAACGCTCAGCTCGAACTCCCGACCGAGTCCTTGGTCACGAGGGATGAGAAAACCACACCCGATCAAGGTTGCATAGAGATGAGGGTTTCCTTTCTGGAAAGTTGCGCGCCAGGCACTTGTGGGTGTTCTGCAATACCTCGGAGAAGAAGGCGGTCTTTGTCCGCATTCTGCGGCGCGCGGCCCGGCGCCTGTCTTCGGAGCCCTGATATCGCGCGGCAACTGCGGGGTGTGGATACCGGCGTGGGCCGGAACCGTGCCGGAAGCCATTCCACCGGCTCATCCAACAAAGCCTGGAATTAAGCGAGTTCATAAATCGAAGCGAGGGACGGGGCGACGTGCGGCGGCCGCCCGACATCCCGGGGGATGGCCGGACGGCCGTGGTGAGGCGGTCGCGGGGCGGCTCAGCCGCGGGCGAATTCCAGGAGGTCGGCGTTGAATCGTCCGGCGTACTCGGGGACCATCGCCAGGCCGTGAGGGGCGCCCGGGTAGACCTTGAAGATCGAACCCTTCACCAGCTTCGAGGACTTGTTGCCCGCGGCAACGATCGGCACGATCTGGTCGTCGTCGCCGTGCACGATCAGCGTCGGGACGTCGAACCGTTTGAGGTCCTCGGTCAGGTCGGTCTCGGAGAACGCCTTGACGCAGTCGTACGCGCTCTTGACGCCCACCTGCATCGACCACAGCCAGAACGCGTCGCGCGTGCCCTGGGAGACCGTCGAGCCGTCGCGGTTGGCGCCGTAAAAGGCCGCGCTGAGGTCCTGGTAGAACTGGGAGCGGTCCTTCGCGACGCCGGCCCGGATCTCGTCGAAGACCTCGATGGGCAGTCCCTCGGGGTTCGCGTCGGTCTTGAGCATCAGCGGCGGGATCGCACTGAGCAGGACGGCCTTCGCCACCCGTCCGGTGCCGTGGCGGCCGATGTAGCGCGCCACCTCGCCGCCGCCGGTGGAGTGGCCGACGAGAATGGCGTCCCGCAGGTCCAGCGACTCGATCAGCGACGCCAGGTCGTCCGCGTAGGTGTCGAGGTCGTTCCCCGCCCAGGACTGCCCGGAGCGCCCGCCCCCGCGACGGTCGTGGGCGATGGCGCGGAAGCCGTTGTCCGCCATGAAGTTCAACTGGGGGTCCCACGCGTCGGCGGTCAGTGGCCAGCCGTGGCTGAACACGACCGGCTGCCCCGTTCCCCAGTCCTTGCAGAAGATCTCGGTTCCGTCTTGTGTCGTGATGAAGGGCACGGTACGGCTCCTTCCGATCGGTACGAGTCCGGTGTGTTCGAGGGAGACCGGGACGGGCTCCGGCCTCACTTGCCGGCGGCTCCCGGGTGGCGCAGCGACTCGAACGCGGCGCGGAGTTCCCTCGTGAAGATGTCCGGCACCTCCCAGGCCGCGAAGTGACCGCCCTTGCGGGCCCTGTTGTAGTAGATGAGGTCGTGGTAGGCCTGCTTGGCCCAGCTCAGCGGCGCCCGGTAGATCTCGCCCGGGAACACCGTGATGGCGGCCGGGAGGGAGACCGAAACGGCGTTGAAGTTGTTGGCGTTGTTCTCCCAGTAGAGGCGAGCGGAGGAGACCGCGGTGTTGGTGACCCAGTAGAGCGTGATGTCGTCGAGCATCTCGTCGTCGGTCAGCACACGCTGGGGGTCGCCGCCGCTGTCCGTCCACGCCGCGAACTTGTCGTACATCCAGGCGGCCAGGCCGGCCGGCGAGTCCGTCAGCCCGTATCCCACGGTCTGCGGACGGGTGACCATCATGGCGGAGTAGCCGGAGCCCGTCTTGTAGAAGGCGGCGAGTTCGTCGAACGCGGTCCTCTCGTCGACGGACAGACCGGCCGGGGCCGGGTCACCGCAAGCGAGCTTCTTCGCGATGTCCGGCGGCACGGTGGCCGGGAAGTTCACGTGGATGCCGAGCAACCCCGGAGGGCGCTGGACCGCCATCCGGTCCGAGATCACCGCTCCCCAGTCGCCGCCCTGGGACACGTAGCGCTGGTATCCCAGGCGTTCCATCAGCACGGCCCAGGCGCGGGCGATGCGGTCGGGCCCCCAGCCCGTGGTGGTCGGCCGCTCCGAGAAGCCGTATCCGGGCATGGAAGGGATCACGAGATGGAAGGCGTCCTCCGCGCTTCCCCCGTGCGCCGTGGGGTCGGTGAGCGGGTCGATCACCTTGAGGAATTCCAGGATGGATCCCGGCCAGCCGTGGGTAAGGATCATCGGCAGCGCGTTCGGGTGCCGGGAGCGGATGTGCAGGAAGTGAATGTCGAGTCCGTCGATCTCGGTCATGAACTGCGGCAGGGAATTGAGCTTCGCCTCGATCTTCCGCCAGTTGTAGGACGTCGCCCAGTAGCGGGCCAGTTCTTGCAAGGTGGCCAGCTGGACGCCCTGGGACTGGTCGGGGACCGTCTCGCGGTCGGGCCACCGCGTGGCGACGATGCGACGATGGAGCTCGTCGAGATCCCGCTGCGGAACGTCGATGCGGAAGGGGCGGACGCTCGTGCTCCCCTTCGCCGCGACCGGTTTGCGGGAGAGCAGGCCGAACGCCCCTGTGGTTGCCGCGGTCATGGCGGAGGCCGAGGTGAAGAGCACCTTCCGCCGAGAATGCCAATGGGGAATTTCGGGCACGACGAATCTCCTTTGGTCATTCCATGCAATTCCTGCGGCGGCCCTGGAAACGCCCACCCGGCGGGCCGGTGGCCGGCGGCGGAGCGGCCGGCATTCATTACGTGAGTTCTGTGACCGGACGTCACGCTAATTGGCCGCAAGTGCGCCCGCAACCGGGCTCCCGCGAATGGCTGACACAGTGAATCCCGGCGGACACGCGCGGGTTGCGGGCGCTCATCGGGTGTGTTTAGGCTCCTGCGCCGAACGGATGCCGCGCGGGAGCGTCCGCCCGGCAGTGGAGGTGCGCCATTCCGGAGACGAACTTCGCGGCCACGGTCATCGGCGGATCGGTCGGCGGTCTGGCGGCCGCGCACGAACTGCGGGCCATCGGGGCCGACGTCGCCGTCTATGAGCGGTCGGCGGCGCGGACGGCGGCACACGGCGCCGGCATCGTCGTGCAGCCGGACATCGAGGCGCTGCTGAACCGCCTGGGCGTGCCCGCGGAGGCGGTCGGCGTGGAACTGCACGAGCGCCTGCGACTCGATGGGGACGGCAAGGCCACGCGCAACGAGGCGCCGCAGCTGATGACCGCGTGGGACGCCCTCCACCGCGTGCTGCGCGAACCCCTCGCGGACGTCTGCCACCGCCTGGACGGCGCACTCCGGCGTGTGCTGGTGGAGGGCCACGAGGTCACCGCCGAGTTCTCGGACGGGTCCACCGCGCAGGGCAATTTCCTGGTGGGAGCGGACGGAATCGGGTCGGTGACGCGCAGACTGCTCGCCCCCTCCTCGCGTCCCGCGTACGCCGGCTACGTCGCCTGGCGCGGTCTGGAACCCGAATCCCGGCTCTCCGGTGAACTGCTGGAGCTTCTCTCGGGCCGATTCACGTCCTTCACGTCCGCCGGCATGCAGATGGTCTGCTATCCGGTTCCGGGAGCCGGCGGCGAGCTGGAGAAGGGTTCGCGGCGCGTCAACTGGGTCTGGTACGTCAATGTCGCCGAGCCGGATCTGCAAGGACTCCTGACGGGCCGCTCCGCACGGCCTTTCGCGTACTTCCTGCCGCCGGGCGACGTGCCGCCGGAGACCGCCGCGCGGGTGGTCCGCCAGGCTGAGGCCTCGCTTCCACCGGCCCTCGCCGAGCTGGTGGGGCTGTCGGACCTCTTCATGCAACCGGTGCTCGACCTCCCTCCGTGGCGGATGGTGGCCGACCACGCGGCTCTCATCGGCGATGCGGCGGGCACGGTCAGGCCCCACGTCGCGGAGGGGGCGTCCAAGGCGTTCGGTGACGCCGCGGGCCTGGCGACCGCCCTGCTCGGGTGGAGCCCGTCGCAGCCGCTGCCGGCCGTCGCACTGGAGCACTGGGAGGTGCGGCGCCTCGACCGGCTGGTCACGCTGTCCGAGGCGGGTCTGGAGCCGGCGGCGAGTGCGGGGCTGGGTGCCGGGGCGGGGAACACGTTCTTCTCCGACGGCTGACGCGGCTGACGCGGCACAGGTCAACCGGCGCTCGCCGGCTCGGGGTTCGCGCACGTGCCCGGCGCGAACGCGGGCTCGTCGGCGCGGCCCGCGCCTTCACGGCGGCCCACGGACGAAGGCCGGGGGCGAGTCGCGGCACGTCGACCCAGGTGAGAGAGACAAGGAAGCCGCAAGGAACCGGACCACCGTCCGACCTACGCCTGACGCCGGGGCAGTTCCGTCGTGCGCCGGAACATGGCGTCACGCGAACAGTTGAACGCTTGGCGTTCTCTCGTGAACGGCGGACGAAGCTCTGTCGCGGAGGGTTACCGGCTGCGCTGCCTGCAATTTAGCCTCCCCACTATGTCCGACATCTCCCGCCGCAAGCTCCTCGGCGCTCTCGCCGGTGGTAGCGCGCTCTCCTTCCTGCCCCCGTCACTGATCCAGGCCATGGCCGCGCCGATGGCGCCCGGTGGCATGGACGCGATCGAGCACGTGATCGTGCTGATGCAGGAGAACCGTTCCTTCGACAACTACTTCGGCGCCCTCAAGGGCGTTCGCGGCTTCGGTGACCGTACGCCGCTGCGTCTGCCCAACGGCGACACCGTCTTCGAGCAGCCCCGGGCCGCCGGTGGCGCGGTCCTGCCGTTCTCCGCCCGGCAGGCCGCGACGGACGCCGGCCGCCCCGAGAGCGACATCCAGTACCTGGGCTCGCTCCCGCACGGCTTCTCCGACGCCAACCAGGCCCGGGCGAACGGCTGGTGGAACGACTGGGTGGCCGCCAAGGGCCAGAGCACCATGGCCCACTACGACCGGCGGGACATCCCCCTCCAGTACGAGCTGGCCGACCGCTTCACCATTTGCGACTCCTACTTCTGCTCCGTGTACGGCTCGACCAACCCCAACCGGAACTACTTGTGGACCGGCACCACGGGCTACGAGCCGGACGGAGTCAACAGGGCCGTCACCAATGCCGCTTACGACTACAACCACGGCGGCTACGAGTGGACCACCTACCCCGAGCGCCTGGAGGCGGCCGGGATCTCCTGGCAGATCTACCAGGAGTGGGACAACTTCACTGACAACGCTGTCGAGTACTTCCGGCCCTGGAAGGCGATCGGCCGCAAGATCCTTTCCAAGGTGAGCGGTTCGTTCTCCACCACCGAGCAGTTCTACGACAGCCTCTGGAACCGGACCGCCGCGGACCGCCAGGCGGCGCTCGCCCAGTTCCAGCAGGGTGTCGACGCGCTGAACGACGCCGAGCGCCGGCTCTTCCTGCGCGGTGCCTACCGTTCCGAGCCGGACACCCTGATCACCCGGATGAAGGAGGACATCCGCAACGGCACGCTGCCCAAGGTGAGCTGGATCGTGCCCACGGCGGCGCTCTCCGAGCACCCCGGCTCCTCCACCCCGGTCGGCAGCGCCAACCTCATCTACGACCTGCTCGACGCCATCGCGAGCGACCGCGAGACCTGGTCGAAGACTGCGGTGTTCATCAACTTCGATGAGAACGACGGCTACTTCGACCACGTGCCCGCTCCCACCGCGCCGAAGCCGGAGTCCGGCAACAGCGACGACTGGTTCGGCGGCCGTCCGGTCGGCCCCGGCCCGCGTGTGCCGATGACCGTCGTCTCGCCATGGACGCTGGGCGGCTTCGTCTGCTCCGAGGCGTTCGACCACACCTCCGTGATCCGCTTCCTGGAGCGCTGGACCGGTGTGCAGGAGCCCAACATCAGCACCTGGCGCCGCAGCGTCTTCGGTGACCTCACCTCCGCCTTCGACTTCAGCCACGGACGCAACCAGCCCGATGTGGAGCAGCCCGGCCCGGTGCCGGCGCCGATCGGCCGCTGGAACCCCGTTCCGCCGAAGGAGCAGGCGCTTCCGGAGCAGGAGGAGGGCACCCGGCCCACCCGTCCGTCGCCGTACCGCACGTCGTTGCGAGCCGAGGTCTCCAAGGAACAGGTCCGGCTGAGCCTCGGGAACTCCGGCAGCAGGCCGGCCTCGATCACCGCGTACGCCGGCGACGGAGCGGCCCCGCAGACCTGGACGGTCGCCGACGGCGCGACGGCCACGGGCACGGTCGCCTACGGCACCGACGGCTACGACCTCCAGGTGCGCGGCTTCGGCTGGGCCCTGTGGGAACTGCGCGGCGCGGGCGTGGGCGCGGAGGCCTGCTTCGTCGACGCGACCGGCACCGGCCCGGTCCTGGTGCAGTGCAGCAACCCCTCCTCGACGACGCGCACGCTGCTCGTGGGGGAGTCGGTCTACCCGCGCAACGCCAATGACGAGATCAGCACCGTCACCCTCGCGCCCGGCCAGACGCGGACGGTGTCGGTCCACCCCTCGCACCACGGCTGGTACGACATCGTGGTCGTCGATCTGGACGACCCGCGCTTCCTGCGCCGCATCACCGGCCACCAGGCCGACGGCAAGGACGGCGTCACCGACCCGGCCACCGGAACGGTCCCGGCGCTCAGCGCGGCGATCACCCTCCCCGCGCCGCTGCCCTCCCTGGACGCCCCGCTCGCGCAGGGCAGCCCGGCCGAGGTCGTCGTCACCGTGAAGAACCAGGGCACCGCCACGCTGACCGGCCTCACGGTCTCGCTGCTCGCGCCCGCCGACTGGACGCTCCAGCAGTCGGGCTCCGCGCCGAACTCGCTCGCCGCCGGAGCCTCCGCCGAGGTCCGCTTCACCGTCACCCCGGCCGCGGACGCGACGGCGGGCGGCCTTGCCGTCACCGCGCACGCCGACGGCAAGGGGCTGCTGAAGGTCGCCGACGCGCGGGTACGGACCAAGGTCGCGCCCGCGATGAGCGTGGCCCTGGCCGGTCCCGCCACCTCGCCGAAGACCGACGGCACCGTGCTGTCCCCGGACAGGCCGCTCACCGTCACCGCGACCGTCACCAACGCCGGGAGCGCCCCGCTCACCGGCCTGGCGTCCGCGCTCGCCCTGCCGAACGGCTGGAAGGCCACACCGGCGGCCGGCGCGCCGGCCTCGGTGCCGGCCCGCTCGTCGGTCGCGCTCACCTGGGACGTCGTCGCCCCGGCCGCGGCGGCCCGGGCCTCCGTCACCCTTCAGGCGACCGTCACGGCCGTCCTGGCCGGCCGGGCCAAGGAGCAGACCGCCTCGCTGGCCGCCAAGGTCGGTCCCGTCATGACCGGTCTGCTGCTGGCCGAGGACTTCGAGTCCGTCGCCCCCGCCCTTGCCCCGGCCGCCGACCTGAGCCGTCCCGGGCTGGTGGGCTGGACGCGGACCACGCCCGAGGGCTGGACGATCACCAACGCGCCCGGGATGCCCCAGGGCACCCGGGAGCTCCAGGGCTGGTCGTTCCTCTCCAAGCAGTTCTGGTTCCCGGCCGCGCAGGACCGCACCAACTTCAGCCGCGGGCTGGGAATCGTCGCCGTCGTCGACCCCGACGACTGGGACGACACCGGCAGCCCGTCCGGCAAGGGACGGTTCGACTCGACGCTGACGACCCCCGCGGTCGCCGTCCCGGCGGGCACTTCGACGCTGCACCTGGGCTTCGACTCCCACTACCGCCAGGAGAGCCCGCAGGAGGCCGAGGTCACGGTCGAGTTCGACACCGGCGAGAAGTCCCGCGTGCTGTACTACTCCAGCGCCACCTCAGGAAACACCAACCGCGGCCAGGACCAGCAGAACCGCCTGGTCGACCTCCCCTTCGCCGTCCCGTCCGGGGCGGCCTCGGTCAAGGTGAACTTCCGCATCTTCAACGCCGGCAACAACTGGTTCTGGGCGATCGACAACGTCCGCCTGGGCACCGGCCCGATCGCCGACGCCTGATCCCAGGCGCCTGCGCGGGGACCCGTCCGTCCCCGCGCAGGCGCACTCCTGGGGCCTGCGCGACGCGTCAGCCCCGGGTGAGGCAGAAGGGATGCCCGGCCGGGTCGGTGAGGACCCGCCACTTGCCCCCGCCCGGCTGGCGCTCCGGTGTCGCCGCGCCCAACTCCAGCAGCATGGCCTCGGCTTCGTCGAGGTCGTCGACCGCGAAGTCCAAGTGGGCCTGCTGGGGCACGGCTTGACCGGGCCAGTCCGGGGCCCGGTAGCCGTCGACCCGCTGGAAGCCGATGAAGAACCCGTCCTCGCGGGTGAGACCGGCGAAGTCACGGTCGGATGCCGAGTGGAGTTCGAGTCCGGTGGCCTGCCGGTAGAAGGCGGCCAGCGCCTGGGGATCGGCGCAGTCGAGTGTGACCGCCGTCAGCCTCATCCGAGGGGGCACGCTTTCTCCTTAACAGCCGTCAACTGCGGGTGTGAACCGCTGTGGTACCCCACCGTAGCGATCACCTCCCCGGACGGGCGCCCCGCTCTACGGCCCGGGCGGCTCTGCGGAGACGGCGCAGCCGGAGTGCGTAGGTCAGTGCCGAAACGCCGAACAGTCCCGCGGTGATGATCAGCCAGCGAGGGAGGTACACGTCCAGGGTGAGCGCCGTTGCGGCCGGGTAGGGGCGCGAGATGCCGAGGACCAGGGGGAACCACACCAGCAGCAACAGACCGGACAGGAAAGCCGGTACGCGCAGGTGGTTGATCCACGGCGCCTTCGGCACGGCTTCCGCGCGGTGCCGCAGTACCGAGAGGGCCGACAGGTCCGCGAGGGAGTACAGGGGCAGCAGGATCAGGTCGTGGAGGATCGCCGCTCCCACGAGCCAGATCGCCACTTCGACCGGCCGCACCGCGAACAGCCGCACGCAGGCGTACGCGGTGAGCGCGAAAGAGCAGAGCAGGACCAGCAGGTGCAGGGGGTTGGCGCCGTACCAGCGCAGGGCGCGTGCCATGGTCACGTCCTGAAGGTGAGCCGGTGCACCCACTTGGTGTTGTTCACACCGGGGTTGGCCGGGACGATGACGCGCGCCGGGTAGCCGTGGTCGAGCGAGAGGTCGGCCCCGTTGACGCGCAGGGCGAGCAGGGCGCGCGGGTCGTGGATCTGGTTGCCGCGCAGTATGACCGAGCTGTAGGGGCCGGGTGGTTGCACGGACTCCACCAGCACACTCCCCGCCTCGGGAAGGCCCGCCATGGCGGCGAGCTCGGCGAGCCGCAGGCCGCTCCAGTGCTGGTCCTCGGTGGACCAGCCCTCGACGCAGGCGATCGGCAGCGCGGCCGCGCGCTGCCGTATGGCGAGGAGCTGTTCACGGGTGAGGACCAGGGCCGGGCCCCGGCCATGGACCTCCAGGCGCCAGGCACGGCCGGTCAGGGCGGGGGTGACGCCGACCGAGGCGGCCGTCTTGTTGATCTGGAAGCCGTTCGGCCCGGTCCCCGGATTGCGGTTGTGCGGGGCGAGCAGGGCGGTGCCGCGCAGCGCGCCGCCGATGCTCTGCCCGGCGGTGACCACCAGCAGGGCCAGCGACCCGGCCCCCACCATCCCCACGGCCCCGCGCCGCGACATCGTGGGGGCAGCCGGCGCGACCGCCACCAGACCGTCGGGGTCGGGCGGCTCGGGACGGGTGCGGGCGCGATCGGTGCGCAGTTCCGCGAGGAGCCCGCGGGAGCGCAGCGCACGTACCATGCGGCCGGATTTCAGGCAGACATGGACGATGAACGCGGCGATGAACACCCACGCGCCGTAGAAGTGCAGGGTGTAGAAGGAGCCGGGAAAGATGTAGAAGAGCTGGATGTTGAAGAGCCCGGTGACGAACTCGAAGACGGCTCCGCCCACCAGAAGGAGCAGGGAAAGCCGTTCGAGTCCGTGCGCGAGGGACCGCAAGGGCGGCCAGGAGAACAGCTTCGGGATGACCGACCACAGTTTGGCCAGCAGCACGGGCAGGAGGACCACGCCGAGTGTCACGTGGACGCCCTGGGTCAGCCGGTAGAGCCAGTACGGGTGGGTGGGCCAGTCGAACAGGTAGAAACCGAGCAGGCCCTTGTCGGGGGTCTGGTCGTTGAGCGGGCCCAGGCCCGGGTTGTACGCGGCGTAGGACAGCGCGCCGGTCACGAACATCACGGGGATGCCGAAGAGCAGCACCAGGCCGAACACCGACGTCAGCCACGGCCCGCGGATCGGGCTGCGCCAGAAGCCCGGCCGGAAGGGCCCCGGGGGCGGGGGTGTCTCCTGGGCCCGGCGCGCCGTCGACCGGGCACGGGCGATCGCGTCGGCGGTGGCTTTCCGCACGCTCCGCCACGGGTGCCGTCCGCCGTGCCTCGCCGGCTCCGGTGCCCTGTCCTGGCCGGGGGCCGGGGGCCGTTCGTCACCGTTCATCGACTGTCTCCTCCGCCTTCGGGCCGTGCCCTGGGAGAGGAGCGGGCGGCCCCGGTCACGCTGCCCTACACATAGATCAACGCGACCGTCCGGAGCCGTCACCACCACCGCGGATCGCCTCGCGTACCGCGAACACAGCACAAGACCGCACCCGTGTGGCGTATCCCGCAGGCGGCCGGCGGTGGAAGGGTGCGCGCGGGCGACGCTCACCAGCCGACGTGCAGCGGCGTTTCCTTGGCGACGGCGGGCTCGCCCCCGGCCTCGGTGAAAGCCTGCAGGGCCTGGACGAGGTGGCGGCGCTGGCCGGGCGGCATGGCCGCGACGATGCCCGCGATCTCGGTCCGGCGCCGCTCGGTGGCCTCCCGCACCGTCCGTCGCCCCGGAGCGGTGAGCGAGATGACGCTCATGCGCCGGTCGGTGGAGGACGCGCCCCGGGTCACCATGTCGGCGGACTCCAGCCGGTCCAGCATCCGCATGGCGGTCGACGGCTGCACGCCCAACTCCGCGGCGAGCCGGGTCAGGCTCAGTGCTCCACGGGTCTCGAGGACGACCAGCATCCGGAACTGGGGCAAGGTCAGGGCTTCCTCGACCGCGGCGAGTGAGCGGGCGGAGACGGCGACAAGGAGGCGCGACGCGGTCAGCAGAGCGCCGACCATAGCCTCGGCGTCGGAATCGTCGGCGGGGATGCCGGCGGCCATGGGTCATTTGTACCGCCCCGTGCGGTCGCGATGCCGACCGTTCCTCCGGGTCGACGGCTCCGGGAGACCTGTTCGCGTTCGCCGAGGCCACGCGACCTTTGCACAGCGGAAAGTTTGCACGCTACCAACACCGCCTGTGTCCCGTCCCGGGAACCACTCAGGCCCCTCCAATCCCGTGATTCCCAGGGCTCGGCGCGTTAGCGTCCGGATGCGCGTACGAAATTCCGCACAGGAGGCGTCATGTTCCCCAACCGGTTCACGGCCGGCACCGCACTGGTCGCCGGAGCGCTGGTCTGCACCGCTGCCGCGCTCGTCTACCCGGCGATGTCCGGGGTGAACGCGGCGGCGTCGTCGCCCTACGCGGGTGCGGTGTCCACTCCCTACGGGCCCATGACCGCGCTCGACCGGGAGTTCGTCGTCAAGGTGCGCCTGGCGGGACTCTGGGAGTTCCCGGCCGGTGAGATGGCACTCCAGAAGGGCACGACGCAGGCGGTCAAGACGGCCGGTCAGCACCTGATCGACGGCCACACCGCACTGGACAGCGCCGACCGGACGGTGGCCACCCAGCTCGGCATCGTGGTTCCCAACCAGCCCACTCCGCAGCAGCAGGGATTCCTCGCCACGCTCTCGGGCGCCAACGGAACCGGGTTCGACTCGACGTTCGCCAACCTGCTGCGACTCACCCACGGCCAGATCTTCAACACGATCGCGAAGGTCCGCTCGACCACCATGAACAGCCTGGTGCGGCAACTGGCCGATCAGGCCAACGACACGGTGCTCGACCACATCACGGTGATGGAGAGGACCGGGTTGGTGAACTTCCCGCAGGTCGTGGACCAGACGACCGCCAGCCCGACCATCAATCCGGCGGACACCGTGGCACCCTCGCCCGCCCCGGGCGAGCCCACGCTGGTCGTCAACCCGCAGGGCTCGGTCTCCCTGCCCCCGGCGGTGTCCGCGCCGCCGCAGCAGTAGTCTCCCGTCCCGGCCACGCGTGCCGACCGCCCGTCAGGGGCCACTCAGGAGACGGCCCCTGACGGTTGTTCAGGCGTCCGGTGACGCGCCGCACTCAGCCGCGGGCGAGCAGTTCCAGCGTGTCGACGACGCGGTTGGAGAAGCCCCACTCGTTGTCGTACCAGGCCACCACCTTGACGTGCCTGCCGTCGACGCGGGTGAGGGCGGAGTCGAAGATCGCCGACGCCGGCTGGCCGGTGATGTCGCTGGAGACCAGCGGCTTGTCGGTGTAGTCGAGGATGCCCTTGAGCCTGCCGTCGGCGGCGGCGCGGTAGGCCCCGAGCACGTCGTCGCGGGTCACCTCGCGCGAGACCGTGGTGTTCAGCTCCACGATCGAGCCGACCGGGACCGGTACGCGGATCGAGTCGCCCGACAGCTTGCCCGCGAGGTTCGGCAGCACCAGGCCGATGGCCTTGGCGGCCCCGGTGGTGGTGGGCACGATGTTCACGCCGGCGGCGCGGGCGCGGCGCAGGTCGCGGTGCGGGCCGTCCTGGAGGTTCTGCTCCTGGGTGTAGGCGTGCACCGTCGTCATGAAGCCGTGCTCGATGCCGGCCAGGTCGTCCAGCACGGATGCCAGGGGAGCCAGGGCGTTCGTCGTGCACGAGGCGTTCGAGACGATCACGTGCGCGGCGGGGTCGTAGACGTCGGTGTTGACACCGTAGGCGAGCGT
This sequence comes from Streptomyces sp. RLA123, assembly GCF_056270165.1. Lineage (NCBI taxonomy): Bacteria > Bacillati > Actinomycetota > Actinomycetes > Kitasatosporales > Streptomycetaceae > Streptomyces > Streptomyces sp. RLA123. The sequence continues at coordinate 7,704,145 of NZ_JBWDOR010000003.1, forward strand.
GACGTCGGCCCCGTCGGAGGGGGCGCTCACCAGGACGCGCCGGGCGCCGGCGTCGATGTGGGCGCGGGCGGCGTCCGCCGCGGTGAAGCGGCCCGTGGACTCGAGCACGATGTCGACGCCGAGTTCCGCCCACGGCAGCTTGGCGGGCTCGCGCTCGGCGAGCACCTTGATGCGGCGGCCGTCGACCACGAGATCGGTCCCGTCGACCTCGACGGAACGGCCGAAACGGCCGAGCGCGCTGTCGAACGCGAGCAGGTGAGCAAGCGCGTCGGGGGCGGTGAGGTCGTTGATGGCGACGACTTCGAGGTCGGTCCCGCGCTCCAGCAGGGCGCGGAGGGTGTTGCGTCCGATGCGGCCGAATCCGTTGACGGCGATGCGGGTCATGAAAATGCCTTTCGTGTCGTCCTGTCGGGTCCATCCTCGGCATCCGGTTGCCGGGCCGACAGTGGCCCGAATGACACCGTGCGCAAGGATCTCGCCACATGTGCTGGACGCACGGGTGACCTGGGGGAAGGGTCAGGCCGAGAAGGTGTGCCGGTACTCCGTCGGGGAGGTGCCCAGAATGCGCTGGAAGTGCAGCCGCAGGTTCGCGCCGGTGCCGAGCCCCACTCGTCCGGCGATCTGCTCCACGCCCAGATCGGTGCGTTCGAGCAGTTCGCGTGCCAGGTCCACCCGCGCCCGGAGCACCCACTGCATCGGCGTGTAGCCGGTGTCCTCCACGAACCGGCGCGAAAAGGTGCGCGCCGACACCCTCGCGTTGCGGGCGAGCGTCTCGATGGTGAGCGGTTCGGCGAGATGCCCGAGTGCCCACTCACGGGTGCTCGCGAACAGGTCGCCGAGCGGCTCGGGCACGCTCCGGGGGACATACTGCGCCTGGCCGCCGCTGCGATAGGGCGCGGCCACCAGCCGTCGGGCCACGTGGTTGGAGAGGGCGACCCCGTGGTCGCGCCGCACCAGGTGGAGGCAGAGGTCGATGCCGGATGCCGCGCCCGCCGAGGTGAGCACATCGCCTTCGTCCACGAACAGCACGTTCTCGTCGACCAGCACCTGCGGATGCCTCTCGGCGAGGGCCTTGGTGTAGTGCCAGTGGGTCGTGGCCCGCTTGCCGTCGAGCAGTCCCGTCGCGGCCAGTGCGAACGCTCCCGTCGAGATGGCCGCGAGCCGCGTCCCCCGTTCGTGGGCGGCCGTGAGGGCGCCGACGACCGCCGCCGGCGGGTGGGTGGTCGCCGGTTCCCGGTAGCCGGGGATGAAGACGGTGTCGGCGTGCTCCAGGGCATCGAGGCCCTCGGCCACGTGGTAGGACAGGCCGTCCCCGCCGGTCACCGGCCCGGGCGCCGCGCCGCACACCCGCACCTCGTACGGCATGCTCGGCCGGCTGGAGAACACCTGCGCGGGGATGCCGACGTCGAGTGGCTTCGCCCCTTCGAGCACGAGCACGGCGACGTGGTGGTTCCTGCGGCTCATCGGGCCTCCTTCGGCGCTTTCGCCCCGGAGCGCGGCGTCCGCTCGCGCCCGTGACGTGGACGACCTCCACCGCAAGCATCCTGCCATTCGCCACGGCTCACCGGATGCGGGGCCGCTCGCCTCACCGCCCGGCGCGGTACGCGCTGCGGTGGTCGGGGACGACGACCCGCGTTACCGGGGGCTCGTGGCGGACCCGGGCGGCACGGGCGCCGACGTCCGCCGCCGGGTGAGCCGAGTGCCCCCATCGGCCGGGGAACGCAGCGGTACGTCGAGCCGCTGGTCGGGGCGGAGTCCTTCGGCCGCGCGCTCACTGACGTCGCGGGCGCCCATGAGGAAGGCCGACGGCCCACCGCTGCCGGCTGTGACCTGGAAGGCCAGGGCGCCTTCGACCGGGTCCACACGGCGCGCAGGGTGCCCCGCGTGGCCCGGCGCCCCTCGTCCGCCGGATGAGCGGCGCCCGGCCGGACGGCACTCCTTGACGCACGCGGCGGCCCCCGCCGCTCCGAACTCGCCGCCTACGGACGGGCGGTGGACCGTGCGTGCGCCGGTGCGAGGCGGCGACCCGCCGGACCCGCCGGACGGGGCTGACGGGTCGCAGGGGCGGGCCCTGTCCGGGGTGGACAGGGCCCGCGGCCGTGCGGTGGGCTGAGCAACCGTCAGCAGGTGATGGTGCCCTTGCGGAGGGCGTGACCGCTGGTGTTGCTGTCGTCGGCCCAGAAGACGGGCTTGGAGCCGGAGACGCACTCGCCGGCCGGGGCCACCGAGAAGCCCTCGTTGTTGATGTCGGCCATGCCGCTGGGCCGGTTGTAGACCGCCGTGGTGGCGAAGACGCCGGACGCGTTGACCCGCATCGTCCGGTGCTGGCCTCCGCAGGTGTCGTCGCACACGACCCACAGGCGGGAGGCCTGCGGCTCCCACTGCAGGTCCATGACGCCGGTCATCCCGCTGCTGACGGACGCGACCCGGGTGAAGGTGCCCGCGTCCTGGAGGACGTAGCCGTAGATCATGCCGGTGCCCTCGACGCCGACGAAGAAGACTCCGCCGGAGTGCGCGGCGTAGCGGTTCGGGTCATAGGCCGCGCCGGTCGACTCGTCCTTGAAGCCGGCCGCCGTCAAGGTCGCGTCCGGGACCCAGGTGACCGCCTCCAAGCCGAGGTTGGAGCCGACGGAGGGCAGAGCGGAGGTCAGGTTCCACTCCTTCGTGGCGGTCAGCGTGGTGGCCGTCCCGCTCACGTCGTACCGGAGGACGGACAGGCGGCTCGTGCCGGACGAGTCGCCGTTGCGCTCGCTCGCCACGAACACACCGCCGGAGGATCCGGCGCCGGTGACCGTCACGCCTTCGCTGTCAGGGGTGCCGGAGCCGCCCGGGAAGCGCAGTTTCTTGCCGGTGGACCAGCCGTTGGCGGTGTCGGGCTTCCAGCCGCCGGAGCCGTTCGGGAGCAGTCGCCACAGCTTCCCGGAGTTCTGGGCTCCCCACAGGACGTCGCCCTCCTGGTACAGACCGCTGAGGTCGGAACCGAAGACGTTCGAGGCGTCGGCGGTGGCGACCGAGCCGCTGCCGGGCCACGCGACCGGCGAGGTGCCTCCCCCGCCGCCTCCGCCGCCGGTGCCGCAATCGTTCGCGGCACCGAGGGTCAGCTCGGCCGCACCGAACGCGCCGGTGCCGTCCGGGCAGCGCGACCACGACGGGTCGGAGTGGTCGTCCCAGCTGAAGCTGTCGACCAGAGTGCTGCCGTCGGCGAGGTAGAGGCGCGCCTGGTCGTCGGAGCCCAGGCCGAACGCGTCGTGCACGTCGAAGGCCCGGAACCTGCCCGGGGCCAGCGTCGTCCCGGACGCGATCTTGTACTTCGAGCTCTTGTTGTCGTCCTTGAGGATCCAGCCCGAGATGTCGACGGTGCCGGTGCCCTTGTTGTACAGCTCGATCGAGTCGTCGACGTCTCCGGTGGTCACGACCTCGTTGATCCGGATGTCGTCGGCCGGGGCCGCGTGGGCCGGGGAGGCGACCAGAGTGCCGGCCACCATCGCCGGGCCGGCGAGGGCAACGAGGAGGCGGCGCAGGGTGCGGCGTCGCCGGGGCGTACGTGATGCGATCACGAAGTCCGTCCTGGGGTCGTTCTGACAGGCCGGAGTGAGACTTCCGACAGGGACCGAACGGCCACCGTCGCAGAGGCGCCTGACGTGTGAACGGTCGGCCAACTGGCGTGAGCGGGCGCGGCGTCGGGGTCCGTGCGCCGCAGGGCGCAACCGGTGCGGTACAGGCCGCGGCGGGTCAGTGGGGTGGTAGGCGGATCCCGCCCGACTCCCCGTCAGGCGTGGACGACGGGCGGCGGGCGGCGGGTCCGCTGCGCCGGTTGGCTCATCCGAGTGGCCTGGAATCGCTCCGCTCCCAAGACTGATCGCAGCAGGGGTCAAGAACCGGGTCCGCCCCGCGGGCACCCGATCGTCGAACTTCAGGGAGAACCCATGGGCCTCAAGCGTCCGAGGGCCGGTCGCGGCGAGGGCCCGTTCGCCGTCCTCGCGGCCTGCGCCCTCGTCCTCGCGACCGCGCCCGGCGCGCTGCCGGAATCCCGGACTGCCGAGGCGGCCGCCCCGTCCGGCTGCATCGCCACACCAGCCGAGTACAAGGCGGTGTGGGATGCCCGGCAAGTCCGTTGCGTCTCACCGTTGTTGTTCGCCACCACCCACGCACGCGGCAGCACCACGCTGTACCCCCCGGGCTTCCGGTACGCGTGGGCGGCCTCCCACACGAATCTGGAAGGCTATCTGAGACTGCGCAGCCTGTACGGCAACCGTCCGGAGAAGGTCGGCATCGGCATCCTGTCGTACGTCGGATACCCGGGCCTGGAAACCTGGTCCACCGAGACCGACCTGGAGGTCTACACCCTGCCGCCCGGCGTACGGGCCCAGGTGCCGGCCTTCGAGACGTGGTTCCGCCTGCTCGACGAGGAGTTCGGCGACACGGGAGCCTACCCGCTCCGGGGCCAGGTCCAGCTCGCCTACGCCTACTCCCGGCTCGGCCGTGGCGAGGACGTCGTCGGCGCGTTCCGGACCGTGACCGGCTGCAGCAGGTCCGCACTGCTCAAGGGCAAGGACTTCTCGCCGGGGATCGGATGCAACCGCTCCTTCCTCGACGCGATCGCGGCCGCAGGACCCTCCCCGTACGGCACCGGCGACTCCGAGTCCTGCTTCCGGAACTTCGCCGAGCGGTACCGGGGGCGCAGGAACGCCGCCGCGCTGCGCGGAGTGCTGTACCAGTGCCAGGACGCGGGAATCCTCAACACCGGGGTGGGGCTCGGCTACAACACCTACGCGAACCCCTTCGTCTGCAAGCCCGCGTGGAAGCAGTCGGTACTCCAGAAGTACACCGGCAGGGAGTTCATCCTCCCGAACGCGAGGCTCGACCGGTTGCCGAGCGCCGTCGAGATCGCGCTGGACATCGGAGCGCCCTCCCAGCGGGGCTTCCTGCACCAGGGATATTGCTGAGCCCGGCGGCGAGGGGACGGTCAGGCGGGCTGGCGGGCCTCGTGCTTCCAGAAGCCCGTGAAGGTGATGCGGTCCTTGGGGAGGCCGGCGCGGTGGAGGTGCCGCCGGCCCTTGGTGGAGAGGCCCGATTCGCCGGCGATGAAGGCGTAGGCGGCGGTGTCGACCGTCGTCAGTCCACGGAGTTCACCGAGCGCGGCGTGGCCGGGTACGGCGTGCGCGTCGTCGCGGACGACCCAGGTGACGGTCATCGCGGTGGGGGCGTCGAGGTCGCGCCGGTCGTCTCCGGTGGGGACCTCCTGGATGAGCCGGCCGACGGTGTCGCGGGGGAGTGAGCGCAAGATCCCCGTGACGGCGGGCAGACCGCTCTCGTCGGCCACGACGATGACCTCGGAGGCGCCGGGCGGGCAGTCGAAGGTGATGCCCTGGTCCAGCAGGGCCAGTTCGTCGCCGGGGCGGGCACCGCAGGCCCAGATCGCGGCGCGGCCTTCGACCTCGCCGGTCGGCAGGCGGTGGACGACGAAGTCGATGTCCATCTCGGCGGCCTCGGGACGGTAGTCGGCCACGGTGTAGTTGGCGCAGTGCGGCCGTTCGCCCTCGGGGATGGCGAGGTAGGGGAACCACCACCGGGCGCCGGTGAACTCCGGCAGCCGCAGGGTGGATTGGTGAGGGAGTGTCATGAAGAGGCGGAACCAGTGGTCGTAGCCCAGCCAAGGGAACTCGGCCAGATCCGGGCCTGTGGCGGTCACGCGGTGGATGGAGGGGGACATCCGCTCGGCGCGGACGACTTCGGCGCGGAACATCCGGGGGTTCTTCGGTGGGAGCCGCGGGATCTTCGCCATGAGGGAAGGCTAGCCTAAGTTCATCGCGGCGCCCATCGCCCCCGCGCACGGGACGAGGACGGCCGCCCCGTATCGCGGTGCTGTCGCACCGCGATACGGGGCAGGGAGCGTGCGGCGGTCAGCGGGTGATGGCCTTGGTCTCCAGGAACTCTTCGAGACCGGCCCGGCCCATCTCCCGTCCGTTCCCCGACTGCTTGTAACCACCGAAGGGCGCAAGGAAGTTGTGCTGCGCCCCGTTGACGTCGACCTGGCCCGCGCGGATCCGGCGGGCGACGGCCAGCGCATGGCCGGGCTCGCCGGCCACCGATGCGCTGAGGCCGTAGACGGTGCTGTTGGCGATCGCCACGGCGTGCTCGTCGTCGGTGTACGGGATGACGACGAGGACCGGGCCGAAGATCTCCTCCTGCGCGATGACCGAATCCGGGTCGACGTGTCCGAAGACGGTCGGCCTGACGTAGGCGCCTGTCTCCAGGCCCTCCGGGCGGCCCGGGCCGCCGAACACCAGCGTGGCACCGTCGGCGATACCGCGCTCGATGTAGGCGTCCACGCGCTGCCGTTGGCGCTCGGAGGCCAGCGGTCCGATCCGGGTGCCCTCGTCGGAGGGGTCGCCCACCGTGTATCCGGCGGCTGCCTCGCGCAGCATGTCGACCACCTCGTCGTGCAGTTCCGCCGGCACCAGCATGCGCGTCCAGGCGCCGCACGCCTGACCCGCGTTGGCCCAGGCGTAGCCCAGGCCGCGGAGGACGGCGCTCTTGACATCGGCGTCCGGAAGGATGATGTGGGCGGCCTTCCCGCCGAGCTCCAGCGCTACGCGCTTGACGGTTCCGGAGGCGACGGCCGACACGCGTTTGCCGGCCGCTGTCGAGCCGGTGAAGGACACCATGTCGACACCGCCGTGCGCGGCGATGGCCTCACCGACGACCGGTCCCGTGCCGTGCACGACGTTCAGGACGCCCGGGGGTAGGCCGGCCCCGGCGGCGATCTCCGCGAAGACCATGGCCGTCAGCGGGGCGATCTCGGAGGGCTTCAGCACCACGCTGTTGCCCGCCAGCAGCGCGGGCACCACCTTGGTCACCAGTTGCTGCAACGGGAAGTTCCAGGGAGTGATGGCGCCCACGACACCGATCGGCTCGCGCACGATCAGGGAGTTGACGACCTCCTCCGTCCAGGGGAAGTCCTCCGCGACGGTGATGCTCGCGGTGGTCGCGAGAACAGGGAACGCTGCCTGCGCCATGCGCGAGAACGAGATCGGAACGCCGATCTCGGCCGTGATCGTCGCCGCGATCTCCTCTGTGCGTGCCTGCATGCCCTCCACCACACGCTTGAGCACTGCCGTACGTTCCTCGGGCGCCGTGGCGGCCCAGCCGGGGAAGGCTGCCGTGGCCGCCTCCACCGCGCGGTCGACATCCTGGGAGGTGCCCTGCGGGACCTTCGCGACGACGGCGCCGGTGGCGGGATTGACCACGTCGATCAACGGGCCGTCCGCGGGTACGGCACGTCCGCCGATCCAGTGGGCGGGAGTGGGGAAGGGGTGTTCGGTCGAGTCGTTCATAGGACCCAGGAAACAGCGACGCATGATCGGCAACCAGGGACGAACTGTCCCGTGACGGCCGCCACACGGCGCGGGCGGGACCGGCGCTGTTCCCCTGACGATGCCGGGCCCCGTCAGTGGACGACGTCGAAGACCTGCTTCTGCACGCCGTTGCCGTAGACCTCGTGCTCGACCGGCTTCAGCTTCCGGGTGTCCTGGTCCGCGGTGCTGAACAGGCGCTTGCCGGCGCCGAGCAGCAGCGGGTAGACGAGCAGGTGGTAGCGGTCGATCAGGCCCGCGTCCGAGAGGCTGTGGTTCAGTGAGGCGCTGCCGTGGACGATGATCGGGCCGCCGTCGGTCTCCTTGAGCGCGGCCACCTCGTCGAGGGAACGCAGGATCGTGGTCTCGCCCCAGCCGGCGACCAGGCTGTCCTCGGTGAGGGTGGTGGACACGACGTACTTCGGCAGGGTGTTGTAGCGCGCGAACTCCGCCATACCCGGCCATACGGGGCTGAAACCCTCGTAGCTGGCCCGGCCCAGCAGCATCGCGGTGGATTCCTCCTGTTCGCGTCCCTTGATCTCGAGCGCCTCGAGGACGAACTCGACGTCCTTGAAGACCCATCCGGAGTTCCGGTAGCCGGGTTCGCCGCCCGGAGCCTCCACGACGCCGTCGAGCGAGATGAATGCCGTGCTGATGACCGTGCGCATGAGAGGTCTTCCTCCGTGTCCTGGACATGTGTGGTGCGACGCCCCTGGGGGCCGTTCCAGGATGCGACCGACAAAAATAATTGTCAAGGAGGAAGGAATTGTCGGTGGCGGGGCGCCGACAGGGCGTGGCCGGGCGTCGGCGGGGCGTGGCCGGGCGCTGTGGGGTTCGAAGTGCGACAGCCCCCGGCGCTCGGCGGCGCAGAGGGCCGCAGGGTGCCGGGGGCTGTGGAGAGGATTCGGTGGGACGAGGGTCAGGTGCGCCGTACCAAGGAAAGCCGCCCCAGTGCGTCCCGGTGTATCCGGTGCACTTCCGCGCGGCCGCTCTTGATGAAGGCACCGTCCCGCGCGGCGCGCTCCGACGCGCTGTTGGCGCGGGTCAGGGCCAGGTGCGCGGCGTGGTCGGCGTCGAACGCCCGGTCCACGATGTAGAACAGCCAGACGTCACGGGAGTCGGCGGTCCGGGTCTGCAGCCCCACGAGCCACTTGTCGTGGCGGGTGGCGGGTGGCGGGCGTGCCGGTCGCGGTGCGGTCCGTGTGCGAGGGCCGGTCCCCGGCGGCGACGTGGCGCGGGGCCCGAGGCTCTGCGTCGCCGTCGGGCCTGTTCGCGGTGGTCTCACGGGAATCGCGTCGGGTCATCTCGAGCAGCATGGCCCCTCATCTCCCTTCTCGGACTCCATTCCGGCGGTCGCGCCGGGGTGATGCACTCCCCCTCCCGGCGTGCCGAGATTGTCTGGTGTGTCGCTCTACTTGATAGACCGAATGGCGATGGCGCGGCCGTCCGTGACATCGACGGCGAAACTCCGGGAGAGGGTGTTCACACTTTTCCCATGGTGTGTCATGGTCACAACATGCAGGAAGGCCTGCTCGCGACGCAGATGCGTGGCGTGCCCCGGGTCCCGCGCCGGGGGCCGACGTTCGAGCCGGGGGAGGCCGGCAGTCCGCGAAGTGAGTCACCGATCGCGTCGGGCCGCGTGTCGATCGCGGAGATCTCCTCGCGCAGATGGCGGATGCGCACCTCGAGAAACGCGGCTTCCGTGGTCAGCAACATGACGGCCACCTGTGCGTGAGGTGCGGCGTCGCTCGTTCGGAACATGGTTGCCCGCCCTGACGGTTCAGCGGGAATGTCACCCGGAGGAGGGGGAGCGGGGACATGCACCACTGACAGGACAGGTGAGGAGTCCGTGACACCGGTCGCGTATGAGGTGTGGCGGCCCGATGGTGTCACCCCACCCGGGGCGGGGCGGCCCAGCCAACGGGCCGTCACATCATCAGGAGGACGGGTCGTCGCCGCTCGGTTCACCTTCCAGGAGGGAGCCGTCGCGCAGTTCGATGACGCGGTCGGCGAGGGCGAGGAGTTGGGGGTCGTGGGTGGCGACGAGGGCGGTGACACCCTCGCTGTGCACGACCGCGCGCAAGAGCTCCATCACGGCACGCCCGGTGTCGGCGTCGAGCTGGCCCGTCGGCTCGTCGGCGATGATCAGGGCCGGACGGTTGGCCAGGGCGCGGGCGATGGCCACACGCTGCTGCTGGCCGCCGGACAGCTCACCGGGGCGCTGGGCGGCGTGCCCGTCCAGGCCGACAAGGGTGAGCAGGAGGCCGACGCGCTCCTCGCGCTCGGCGCGGTCGGCCTTGCGCAGCCGCAGCGGGACGCCGACGTTCTCGGCGGCGGTGAGGATCGGCAGCAGGCCGAAGGACTGGAAGATGAAACCGATGCGGTCCCGGCGCAGAGCGAGCAGTTCGCGTTCACCGAGCCCGCCGAGCTCGGTGCCGTCGACGCGGACACTGCCGGAGTCGGGGCGGTCCAGCCCCCCGATGAGGTTGAGCAGCGTCGTCTTGCCCGAACCCGAACGTCCCTTCAGGGCGACGAGTTCGCCGCGCCCCACGCTGAAGGACACACCCCGCACCGCGTGCACGGCCGTGTCCCCGCTCCCGTAGGTACGCACCAGGTCCTCAATGACGACCATGGCATCGGAAACCGTGCCGCGCCCGGCCGGCTTCCCTTGTCGGTCCAGCAATCCCTTGCTCATGGCGGCCACCCTAAGTAAGAGCCCTCGGAGGCAGCTACGGCGTGACTGCAAATAGCAACGTGATGATGGGCACAGTGGGATTCCGGGGCAGTCATTGGCAAGAGTGTATTCGGATGAGATGATCACCCCGCGTTCGGATGGATTGTGGCGGTGTCACTCGCGCCTGGTGCGGTGACTCGTGGCTGTGCCATCCGGATCTCCGCAGCAACCGCACTGCCGGCGCAGTGATCGGAGCCGATGTCGCTCCCGCGGTTGCGGAAGAACGAGGGTTGGGGACAGTGCCGAGGTTTCTACTGTTGCGGCTGCGCGCCCACCGGCTGCTCTTGGGCGCCGCCTTGCTGTCGATCGTGCTCACGACGTGCACGGTGGCGGCACTCGCGGCCTTCGGGGCGTCGGTAGGGGACGCGGGGCTTCGGCGCGCGCTCCAGGACCCGACGTCCGGCCGGACCCTCGTCGAGGTGACCGCGGATGCCAAGGATGCTCAGGACGACGACCGCTCGGCCACGGACCACGCGGTACGCAAGGCCATCGACGGAGCGTTCGACGGGCTGCCGGTGACCGTGGCCAGGAGCACCCGTTCCGGCGCGTACGGTCTACCGCCGAGCCTGCGGCCACCGGGCGCGCCGGACTCGGGCAACCCGGATTTGACCGTGCTCGCCACGCTCGACCCGTCGCGGCTGACGGTGGTCGACGGAACACTTCCCGGACCGCCGGCGGGGGAGGGACCCGTACCGGTGGCCCTGCCCGAGACGGCGGCGACCGCGCTCAAGCTGCGCCCGGGCGACCAGGTCACGTTGGCCGACCGCCTCGACGGCGGGACCTTGAAGGTGAGGCTCACCGGTACGTACCGGCCGACCGACCCGGCTTCGTCCTACTGGCGGTTGGACCCGCTGGGCGGTCGTGAGACCCGGACCCTGACGTTTACCACGTACGGGCCGATGCTCGTCGATCCGGCCGCCTTCGCGCCGGGCCGCGTCCCGGTGGCCGAGGACGTCTGGCAAGGGCGTGCCGACTTCGCCACCGTCACCACGGCCCGCATGGACCGGCTCGGTCAGGCTGCCCGGCAGGCCGTTGCCCAACTCGGCCACGTGGCACCGGACGGCGACATCACGGCGAGCACTGAGCTGCCGGATCGGCTGGACGAACTGCACCGGACCCTGTTCGTCACTCGTTCCACGCTTCTCGTCGTCGCGCTGCAACTGGGCCTGCTGGCCGCGCTCGCGCTGTTCCTGGTCGCCGGACTGCTGGCGGCCGAACGCGCGGGGGAGACCGCGTGGCTGCGTGCCCGAGGGGGTTCACGCGCCCGTGTCGCCGGGCTCGCCGCGACCGAGGCGCTTCTCCTCGCGCTGCCCGCCGCCGTGGTGGCGCCTCTGCTGGCCGGCCCGCTGGTGCGGCAGTTGGCCGCGCACGGGGCATTGGCCCGCGCCGGGGTGACGCTGACAGTGACCCCTTCCACCTGGTGGGCGGCCGTCCTGACCGCGGCCGTGTGCGCCTTCATCGTGCTGGCACCGTCGCTGAGGCGCCCCGGGACGTACGCGGGTGAGCAGGCGGCGGGCGACGGCCGGCGAGCGCTGCCCGGTCCCGTGCGCGCCGGGGCCGACATCGGCCTTCTGGCCGTCGCGGTCCTGGCGTTCTGGCAGCTCTCCCGCCGCGCCGGCGGATCGGGTGTGCTCACGGTCGACAGCGGCGGGGCCCTGGGTGTGGATCCGGTCCTCGTGGTCGCGCCGGCGTTGTGCCTGCTCGCGGGCGCCGTGCTCACCCTGCGCCTGCTGCCGCTGGCCGCCCGGATCGGCGAGCGGCGCGCAGCGCGGGTCCGCGGTCTGGCGGCGGCGCTGGCCGGATGGCAGCTCTCCCGGCGGCCCGGACGCGGAACCACACCGGCGTTGCTGCTGGTCTTCGCCATGTCGATCAGCGTCTTCGCCATCGGGGAGAGCGCGAGCTGGACGCGTTCGCAGAGCGACCAGGCGGACTTCGCCGTGGGCGCGGACGTCCGCGTGACCGGAACGTCCACCCCGCCCTTCGGACAGGGTGGCGTGTACGACGGCATGCGCGGTGTCACCGCGGTCACGCCTGCGGGCCGCTCGTCGGTGCCGCTTCCGGGAGAGCGGGAGGCGACCGTGCTCGCCGTGGACACCACGACCGCGGCCGACGTGATGCGGTTGCGTGAGGACCTGGCCGACAAGCCCCTGGCGAACATGCTGAGGAGCCTGCGGCCCGAGCAGGACGTCCCTGCCGGAGCACAGGGGTTCGTGCTGCCCGAGGACGTGGCCCGACTGCGGGTGACGCTGAGCCTGGCGGCCGTGGACGGCAATGACCGAGCGATCACGAGCACCGTCACCGACCGCATATCGGCTACCTTCGCCGACCGCTACGGGACGCCCTACACCTTTGTGCTGGGCGACCTTCCCGCGGACGGACGGCGGCACGCACTGGAGGCGGACTTCGCCGCCGAGGCCGGCCGGGCACGCGGCGCCGGACCGGCCGGACCTCTGCGCCTCAACGGTCTCAAGGCCGACTTCCTGCTACCGAGCGGGGACGAGTACCACCGGCTCTCCCTCACGGGACTGACCGCCATGACCGCGGACGGGGCCGAGAAGGCGGTGTCCGTACCGGACGGCGCCACTTGGAGCGTCCGTACACGGACCGAAGCACCCGACATCGGCCCGGCAGGCGGCCCCACAACACGTGCGCAGACGCCGCGCTCCGATCACCGCACTCCCTTGACCGTGCGTTACGAAACCGGTTCGGTGCCCGCCGCGGACGACTTCGAGAACGGTTCCAACGGTGCCTCGGTGGGTCTGCGTGCCGGCACCGCGTTCAAAGGCGATGTGCCCGCGGTGGTCACCGACGCCTTCTTGCGGGCGGTCGACGCACGCGTGGGCGACGAGGTGAGCGTCGATGTGCGGGGTGTGAAACTGACCGTCCGCGTCGCCGGAGCGGTACGGGCGTTGCCCGCCACCGGTGCGCCGTCGGCCGATACCGACGGTGGTGCGCTCTTGCTGGACCTGCGGACGGTGAACCGCGCGCTGGCCGGGTTGGACCAGGGCGAGTGGCAGCCGGGTGAGTGGTGGATCGCGACCGATCCGGGTGCCGGTGGGCGTGTCGCGTCCGAGTTGCGGGCCCGTGGAGACATCACCTCGGTGCTGGCACGTGACGAGGAGCGGGCGGATCTGCAGAGCGACCCGCTCGGCGCCGGCCCGCTGTCGGCGTTGCCTGCCGCTGTGGTGACGGCGACGGTGCTGGCGGCCCTCGGCTTCGCGGTGGCGGCGATCGGTGCGATGCGGGAGCGGGCGCAGGAAACCGCCATCCTGGCCGCGCTGGGTGCGCCGCGGCGTTCGCTGGCCCGTGTGGTGGCAGTCGAGCAAGGGCTGCTGGTGGTGGTCGCGGTCGGGGTGGGGGCGGTGCTGGGCGCCGTGCTGACCCGGCTGGTGATGCCGCTGATCGTCCTGACCGCAGGGGCGGAGAGTCCGGTGCCGGCGGTTCGGGTGGAGTTGCCGTCCGGGTCGCTGCTTCAACTACTGATCGTCGTGGCCGGGGTGCCGCTGCTGGTCGTGGCGCTGATGGCGCTGCGGTCGAGCGACCCGGTCCAGGCGCTGCGTCGTCAAGGAGGTGAGTGACATGACCGAACCGCTGAGTCCTCGCGGTCACGGCGACGTGTCCTGGATCCGCGCCCGGCTGCGGGCCGCCCCCGGCGGGACCGCGGCCCTGGCCGCGCTGGTGCTGGTGACCGCGTTCCTGGCCGCAGCTCTGCCGCGGGCCGTGGACGGGTACGAGAACGACGCGCTGCGCGACACACTGCGGCAGGCGACGCCGGTGGAACGCGGCGTGACGATGTCGCTCGGTGTGTCGTGGCTGTCCGCTCCGAACAACGCCGAGGCCCTGCTCACCCCGCAGTCGGTCGTCACGACGGAGAAGGCGTTCCAGCAGGTCGTACGGAGTCCGCTGGCGCTGGACAAGAGCGAGACCGTCTACGGTGTGCGCAGTGCCGACGCCATCCCGGCCGTCGACCCCGGACTGTCTCGTCCTTCCAAGAGCCTGCCTCCGCAGGCCACGCTCTTCGCCCAGGAGGGCCTCGCGGGCCGTACCCGGATCGTCTCCGGACGGCTGCCCCGGTCCGGCGAGGACAGCGGTGTCGAGGCGGCGGTCACCGACCGCACCGCCAAAGTCATGGGGCTGCGGGCGGGTTCGGTCGTCCATCTGAGGGACAGCGTCGGTTCGACGCTGACCGTCAGGATCACCGGAATAGTTCAGCCCCGGTCCCCGGGAACCGCCTACTGGAACGCCGAACCCGACCTGCGATCGCCGACGCTGATCACCGTGACGGCGAAGCCCCCCGCCGATCCGAAGTTCTACTGGCACTTCACCGCGCTGATCCCACCGGCGAGCACGGCCGCCCTGCTCGATCTCCACAACGGCGCGGAGGTGTACTGGCACCACCCGGCCGACATCGGCGCGCTCACCGCACATGACGCCCCGGCGGTCCGTGAGCGGATCTCGGCGCTCAACGCGGGCCCGGACGCGGCCCGGTTGCAGGTGCTGACCGAGCAGCGCGGTCTGACCGTGCAGGAGGAGGGCTTGGCCGACCTGCTGACCCCCTTCCTGCGTGAGCGTGCCGCGTCCCAGCCGCTGATCCTGGTCGCCGCGGTCGGTGTCGGCACGGTCGCCGTCGTCGTCCTCCTGATGGCTGCCGGGCTACAGGTGGCACGGCGCCGGGCGGAGTTGACGCTGCTGCGCGCCAGAGGCATCGCCCTGCGGGGCCTGGCCGCCCGGCTGATCGGCGAGAGCGCGGTGGTCGCCCTGCCCTCGGCGGTCCTCGGACTGGGACTCGCACTGTTGGTGTTTCCCGACGAGCGGTCCACGCTGTCCCTGGCCTCAGCGGCTTTCGTCGCGCTCGTGGCCTCCCTCGCCCTGCCCCTGCGTGCTCTGGTCGTGGCTCGCCGTCCGCGGATCGAGCAGCGGGCGGACCTGGTAGCGGTGCTGCCGTCGCGACGGCGGACCGTGGCCGAGCTGACCGTCGCCGTCGTCGTGGCCGGCGCGGTGGTCACTTTGCGCCAGCGAGGCACCGCCGCCGGCGGCGCGGACGTGCTCACAGCGGCGGCCCCGGTCCTGATGGCGGTGATCGCCGCGCTGGTACTGCTGCGCGTGTATCCGCTGCCCCTGCGCTTCCTGGGCCGCCCCGCCGCACGCCTGAAGGGTGCCGTACTGCAGATCGGTGTGGCCCGCGCCGGCCGTGCCCCCTCGACCGCCGCGCTGCCGCTGCTGGCCGTGTTGACCGCGCTGACCGTGACGTCCTTCGGAGGCTCGGTCCTCGCGGGCGTCGAGAGCGGACGCGACCACGCCGCCGTGGTCAAGGTGGGAGCGGACGCGCGGGTGCAGTCCACCGTGGGCGTCGCCCTGCCGAAGGGACTGGAGGAGCGCGTCCGACAGGTCCCGGGTGTCCGCGGCACCCTGGGTGTCCGCGTCGAGACAGGGCAGCTGCTGCAGGCGACCGGCACCAGGTACGACGCCCTGATCGTGGATCCCGAACGCTACGCACGTCTGGCCGAGGACACCGGTGTGGGTTCGCCGTTCCCGGCCGCGGCACTGGCCGATCCGGGCAGGGGCCCGGCGCCGGTCATCGCCTCACCACGCCTCGCACGGCAGATCGGGGACGGCACGCTGACCGTCTACACGGCCGCGAGTGCCTTCGAGGGGCGTGTGGCGGCCACGGTGACCGAGACACCGGCGGTCGCGGGTCGTGAGTTCATCATCGTCTCGGAGGCGTCGGTGCACCGTGCGCACCCTGGTGCGGTGCCCGCGGCGACTCGTCCACTGACACTTCTGATCAGCGGCGAGCACATCGACGGCAGGGCGTTGCGTGCCGCCGTCCACGCTTCCGGGGCACGCGGCGTCCAGGTCCTGCTCCGCTCGGAGGAGCGGGCCGCGTTCGGGAACACGACGGCGCTGCAATCCGGTGCGCGCGGTGTGTATCTGGCGGCGGTGGCGGCCGGCGCGGGTTACAGCGCGCTCGCGTTGCTGCTGTCGTTGCTGCACAACGCACCGCAACGGCGGGCCCTGCTGGCCCGGCTGCGCACCATGGGAATGACCAGCCGGCAGCGGCAGAGCCTGGCCGTCCTGGAGATGCTGCCGCAGGTCCTGCTGGGCGCGGTCGGCGGCATCCTGGTCAGCGTCGCCACGGTGCCGCTGCTGCGGCCGGGCGTCGACCTGACGGCACTCGCCTTCAGCACCAGCACACCCGCCACCGACGTCTCGGCAGCGGTACTGCGCACCGACCCCGCCTCCCTGCTCCTGCCGTCGGCCGCGCTTGTCGCGCTGGCCTGCGCGGTGCTGGCGGTACAGGCATGGGTCACCGGACGGCGCGGCGAAGGAACGGAACTGCGGATCGGGGACCGATCATGACCGACAACACAACCCAGACCAGTAGCACCACTGCGGCCGGGGGCGGCGTCTCCCTGGCGGAACTCGAACGGCGCGCCACTGCGCACCGCGAGCGTCCCGCCTACGGACAGGACGCGCTCATCGCCTGCGACCGCCTGGTGCGCATCTTCACGGCCCAGGGGGTCGAGGTCCAGGCCCTGCAAGGACTGGACCTGCTCGTCGAACGGGGTGAACTCATGGCCCTGGTCGGCGCGTCCGGCTCCGGAAAGTCCACCTTGCTGAACATCCTGGCCGGGCTGGACACGCCCACCGCGGGAGCGGCCTCCGTCGCCGGCTTCGACCTGCTCGCCCTGGACGGCAGTGCCCGCCTGCGCTACCAGCGCGAGGTCGTCGGCTTCGTCTGGCAGCAGACCTCCCGCAACCTGCTGCCCTATCTCACCGCCCTGCAGAACGTCGTCCTGCCCATGCAGCTCGCCGGAAGCGTCAAGCGCCGCAAGGAACGCGCCACTCGCGCAGCCGAACTCCTGGAGCTGGTCGGCGTCGCCCACTGCGCCGACCGCCGCCCCCAGCAGATGTCCGGCGGCGAACAGCAGCGCACCGCCATCGCCGTCGCCCTGGCCAATCACCCCGCGCTCGTCCTGGCCGACGAGCCCACCGGCCAACTCGACTCCGCCACCGCGGATCAGGTCTTCGGCGCCTTCCGCGCCATCAACCAGGAACTGGGCACCACCGTCGTCATCGTCACCCACGACCAGGCCGTCGCCCAGGCCGTCGACCGCACCGTCGCCATCCGCGACGGCCGCACCGCCTCCGAGGTCCTGCGCCACACCACCGTCGACGACGAGGGCAACACCACCACTCACGCCCGCGAGTACGCCACCGTCGACCGTGCCGGGCGCCTTCAGTTGCCCCGGGACTTCACCACCGCCCTCGACATCCAGCACCGCGTCCTGCTCGACCTCGAACCCGACCACATCGAAGTCCGTCCCGACCGCCACGACACCCCCTGACGGGGCGTCCGCCTGTCACAACGCTCCGCTCTGTCCGGTCGTCCTGGTGACGAACCGAAAACAGAGGAAACCATGCGTGAGATCCTGATCGTCGGTGGTGGCTATGCGGGCTTTTACACCGCTTGGGGCCTTGAGAAGAGATTGCGCGCCGGGGAAGCGAGGATCACGGTTGTCGACCCGCGCCCGTACATGACCTACCAGCCCTTCCTGCCGGAGGTGACGGCCGGTTCTGTCGAGGCCCGCCACGCGGCCGTGTCGCTGCGCCGGCACCTGAAGAAGAGCCGGCTGATCGCGGGGAGCGTGACCGAGATCCGCAGTGCGGAGCGGACGGTCACCGTCCGGCCGGTGAACGGGGCCGACCACGAACTGCGGTACGACGTCCTCGTGGTCACCGCCGGTGCCGTGACCCGCACGTTCCCCATAGCCGGCCTGGCGGAGCACGCGATCGGCCTGAAGCACGTGGAGGAGGCGGTGGCCATCCGCGACCGGCTGCTCACCGCGTTCGACCAGGCCGCGTCACTGCCCCCCGGTCCCGAGCGGCGCAAGCTGCTGACCGTCACGGTCGTGGGCGGCGGGTTCTCCGGAGTCGAGGGCTTCGGTGAACTGCTGTCCCTGGCGACCGCGATGCTCAAGGCGTATCCCGAACTGAGCTTCGACGAGCTGTCCTTCCATCTGGTCGAGGCCCGGGGCCGCATCCTGCCGGAGGTGACCGACAAGCCCGGCGCCTGGGTCGTGCGCTCCTTGGAACGCCGTGGTGCGCACGTGCACCTGAACACGCAGCTCACCTCGGTCAAGAACGGGCACGTGGTGCTGTCCAGCGGGGAGGAGTTCGACTCGGAACTGGTCGTCTGGACCGCAGGCAACGCCTCCAATCCCGTGGTGCACAACCACACGGACCTGCCGGTCGACGAGCGCGGCCTGATCACCGTCCGCGCCGACCTGCGGGTGGGCACCGACGCCGACCCGCTGCCCGACGTGTGGGCGGCCGGGGACGACGCGGCGGTACCCGACCTGGCGTCGCCGGTGCCGGGCGCCCGGACAGTGCCCAACGCCCAGCACGCGGTGCGGCAGGGCAGGCGCCTGGCGAAGAACATCCTCGCCGACCTGCGCGGGGGCACCGTGCGGGACTATCGCCACAGCAGCCTTGGAGTGGTGGCCACGCTCGGTCTGGGACGGGGCATCTTCCAGTACAAGGGGATCGTCATCAAGGGACTCCCCGCCTGGCTGATGCACCGGGGCTACCACGTACTGGCCGTGCCCACCTGGGAGCGGAAGGTCCGGGTGCTCACCGTCTGGCTGACCGCGGCCGCCTTCGGCCGGGATCTGGTCTCCCTGGCCTCCGTGCAGCACCCGCGGGACGCGTTCGTCACCGGCAGTGATCCGCGGCGCGCCGTGGAGCACCCGGCAGGCGATCGCACGACCGTCTGAGCACTCCACCCCACCGCGTTCCACGACATCCCCGGCCACGCACCTGCCGGCCGCTCCGGCGGCCCGCAGGTGCGTGTCGCCGCCCCGGCCCGAAGCCGTCACGGGGCAGGGGCGGGGGACTGGTTCCAGGGGCGGAGTTTGTCGGGGTTGAGGACGACCCAGACCTGTCCGACGCGGTCGCCGGTGAGGCCGAGGCTGATGACCGCGGCGACCTGGTCGTCGTGGCGCACCACGAGTCCGGTCCGGCCGTTGACGGACTGGTTCCGCACTGTCGTGCGCGGCCGTCCGGCCAGGAGCGCGACCAGGCTGCGTGCGACCTGCCCGCTCCCGTGCACGGGTCTGACGAGTGCCCTGACCTTGCCGCCGCCGTCGAAGACCGCCGTGGCATCAGGGCACAGCAAGGACATCAGCAGCCTGACATCCTCCGCCGCGCAGGCCTGACGGACAGCGGTGGCGAGCGCGTCGTGCCGCAGGGGCGACCCGGGACGCGCACGCCACAACCGGCGCCACCGGCGCGCGCGAGCGGTGAGTACGACGCACTCCGGACGCCCTCGCCCCACGACCTCCGCCACCGCGGGGGGCGCCACCCCGAAGGCGTTGTCGCCCACGAACGCCGGCGTCCGCTCGGAGTCCGGGCCGGCACCCTTCTCCCTGCCGGGCTGAGCCAGCCGGGCCAGGCAGATGCCATCCGCGGTCGTCGCGAGCCAGGCACGCGGGGTCGTGATCCCGGCACGCACCGTGTCCGACAGCGCGTACCACCGGCGGTAGGTCTCGACGACGACGTCTTCCGCCTGGTCGCCGCCCATCATCCGGTGTGCGACGTCCAGCAGATGCCGGCGCTCGTCGAGCAACTCCGCGATCGGCACCGCGTCACCGGCGTAGTCCATACCGCATCCTCCCTCGAGTACGGCACCACACAGCGCGGCCGCGGGCTCGACCTCGTCGAAGTGCAGGAGGTCTGCTCACAAGGGCACATCGCGCTTGCAAGCACTCTTCGGCTCCGAAGATGAGACCGGACAGGCACGGATCCTGTGACGTGGCGTCCGTGATCCACCGCCTGATGTCACATTTGCGCCGTTCCATCGGTCCTAGTGGTGCAGGCATGGGCGATCCACGAATGGTGGTAGGAAAATGGACAGCGAAGGCCGGCCGGACGCACCGCGACGAGATTCCAAGGGGAGCACCTTCGCCACATGGGCCGGCGGGCGGCTGGGCATCAGCGGCCTGCTCAAGGACAGCAGACGCAAGGTGTTCCCGGACCACTGGTCCTTCATGCTGGGGGAGATATCCCTGTACAGCTTCCTCGTGCTCGTCCTCACGGGCGTGTACCTGACGCTGTACTTCCACCCGTCGATGGAGCAGGTGCCGTACCAGGGAAGTTACGCACCGCTGCGGGGGCAGACGGTGTCGGAGGCGTTCAACTCGACCCTGCACATCTCCTTCGACGTGCGCGGCGGACTGCTGATCCGGCAGGCCCATCACTGGGCGGCGCTGATCTTCGTCGCGAGCCTGTTCGCCCACATGATGCGGATGTTCTTCACCGGTGCCTTCCGCAGGCCGCGGGAGCTCCACTGGGTGATCGGCTTCCTGCTGCTGGTGCTGGGCATGTTCGAGGGGCTGACGGGATACGACCTCCCGGACGACCTGCTCTCCGGGACCGGGCTCATGGTCGTGCACGGCACCATTCTCTCCGTTCCGATCGTCGGCACCTACCTGTCGATGTTCCTGTTCGGAGGCGAGTTCCCCGGGAGCGAGCTGATCTCGCGCTTCAACACGATCCACGTGGTGGTGCTCCCCGCCCTGATGGCGGGGCTCTTCGCCTACCTGGCGTTCCTGACGTTCCGTCATAACCGGGCACAGTACCCGGGACCCGGGCGCACCGAGCGGAACGTCGTCGGCATCCCCCTCCGGTCGTACGCCGTGCGGGCGGGAGGCTACTTCTTCCTGGTCTCCGGGGTGATCCTGATCATCGCCTCGATCGCCCAGATCAACCCCGTCTGGCTGTACGGCCCCTACCGCCCCGACCAGGTCACGGCGGGTTCGCAGCCCGACTGGTACATGGGCGTGGCCGACGGACTCCTGCGGGTCATGCCCGGCTGGGAGATCGTGATTCGGGGCCACACCCTCGCCCTCGACAACCTGATTCCCCTGGCGGTGGGCGGCGGCCTCTTCCTGGTCATGGGGGCGTACCCCTTCATCGAGGCCTGGGTCACCGACGACGACCGGGAGCACCATCTCCTCGACCGGCCGCGGAACCGGCCGGTGCGGACGGCGCTCGGCGCAGCGTGGATCAGCGTGTACGCCGTGGCACTGCTCGGTGCGGCCAACGACGTGATAGCGACCCGTTTCCACGTCTCCGTCAACGCGGTGACATGGGCCGTGCGGGCCGGGCTCTTCGTCGTGCCTTTCGTCGTCTACGCGGTGACGAAACGCTGGGCTCTGGGCCTCCAGCTCGGCGACCGCGAGAAGGTGTTGCACGGTCGCGAGACCGGCATCATCAAACGCATGCCGAACGGTGAGTACGTCGAGGTCCACGAGGCGCTCGGCCCGGAGCAGCTCCGCGTCCTGACCGAGCACGAGCAGTACCGGCCGCTGAGCGCCGACACGGCGGGCCCCGCCCGGCGGCTGCGGGCCAGGCTCAGCCGGGGTCTGTACGGCGAGGGCACCCAGATCCCCAAGCCCGTCGTCCACGAGCACGAGGAGATCACCGACCAGCCGCGTCACGCGGCGGGCAAGGGGCCGTGTCCTCCGGTCGGCAGGCTCGGGAGTGGAACCGCGGACAGCCGTCAGGCGACGGACGGCTGACGGGATCGCCGTCGGCTGCCCCTGGCGCCCTCGGCATCGGATGGTCTTCTCGGCCGGTGGCGCTCGGCGGCGGTCGGCACTACGGACACGCCACCATTCTGCACCCGAGGTTGTGTCCGAATGTGTCATGGCAATCGGCCGGGTGTGGTTCGCTGCCGGGGTGACTCAGGACTTGGAAACCGTTGCATTCGAATCCGCCGAGGCATTCCAGGCATGGCTCGGCACGAACCACGCCGTCTCGTCCGGTATCTGGCTCAAGCTTCGCAAGAAGGGCCCCGGAATCGTCGCGCTGGACTACGCCCAGGCGCTCGACGTGGCACTCTGCTACGGCTGGATCGACGGCCAGAAGGCCGCGTTCGACGACCAGTGGTGGCTCCAGCGGTTCACCCCGCGCAAGCCGCGCAGCAAGTGGTCCAAGGTCAACCGGGACAAGGTGGCCGCCCTGATCGAGCAGGGCCGGATGCATCCGCCGGGGCAGGCCGAGGTCGACCGTGCCAAGGCGGACGGCCGCTGGGAAGCGGCCTACGACGGCGCGAAGACCGCCACGGTGCCGGACGACCTCACGGCGGCGCTGACCGCGGACCCGGCCGCGGCGGCGTTCTTCGAGACATTGGACCGGCAGAACCGCTACGCGATCCTGTACCGGGTCCAAGACGCCAAGAAGGCCGAGACCCGGGCGCGCCGGATCGAGAAGTACGTAGCGATGCTGGCGAAGGGCGAGAAGCTGTACCCGTAGTCACGGAGAGGGACCGTGGCCGTGTGGCGCCCTGGAATCCCGGCACGTCGACGGGCCCCGGCAGCAGTCACCAGGTGCCCGGATTGAGCGTAACGAGACGTCAGAGGGACCGAGCAGGCGCACCGCTCAGGATCGGGAGACCCCCCGAGAGCGGGGAGCGATCCCGTACGACCCCTCATCAGCACTGGGCAGCGACCAAGGTCGCTGCCCAGACTGCAAGTGGCCCTGCACAGCCACACCGATCACGTCAGCCAGCGAAGGACTTCGAGTGCAGACCACCGGGGCCTGTCCGGGGAGGGGATGCCCTCACGTCTCGGTGCGGCGGAACTTACGGTTTGTGGGTGACCCAGAGCAGTTCCGCCGGCCAGCGGTGTGCCCAGTCGGGTGGGTCGGTTTCGTTGTAGCCGTTGGTTGTTCCGAGTTCGGGCCGTGGCTCGATGAGGTCGTCGATGATGAGACCCGCGCCGCGCAGGACCTTGACCCAGTCGCCGTAGGTGAGCTGATAGCTGGTCGCGCCGTCGCCTTCGCCGATGGTGTTCAGCCCGAAGTAGTCCTGCTGCAGCGTCGTGGTGACGCGGCCGGCGGCTTCGTCGTAGCAGGCTTCGAACCATGGGCTGGCGACGTTGAACACCAGGCGCCCGCCTCGGCCCAAGACGCGTGCGGCCTGCGGGACAGCCAGATGCGGGGGCGCCCAGCTGAGCCCACCGAAGTCGCAGAACACCAGGTCGAAGCTGTCGGCGGCGAAGGGGAGTCGTTCGGCGGCGCCTTGCACCAGCGGGTAGCGGGCGGCTCCCATCGCCCCGGCCGCTGCGGCGAGTTGGGCTTCGGACAGGTCGAGCCCGACCACGGTGGCGCCCTCGGCGGCGAGCGCCCTGGACCACTGGCCGGCGCCGCAGCCGAGTTCGAGGACGCGCTTGCCGGTGACGCCGCCCAGGGCGTGCAGGTGCGCGTCGGGGATGGAGTACATGCCCCACAGCCGGGGTGTGGCGCCGATTTGCGGGTCGTGCTCGTGCTGGTAGGCGCTGCTGATCCGGTTCCAGAGCCGCCGGTTGGCGGAGATGCTGTCCACGTGCCGACTCCAGCACTACGTGCCGGGGGCGGTCAACACCTTTAGGACACTGGCCGGCCCGCGCCTCGGTCCGGCCCTGGCTCGGCTCATGATCCGCGGGACGAACCCTGAGCCGGCACGCGGCCCCAGGCGAGGGCGTACGCGCGGGCCGCGGCACGGGGGTCCTCGGCGGCGCAGATGCCGGACACCACGGCCGCCCCCGCGGCCCCGGCCTCCCTCAAGCGGGGGAGGTCGTCCGGGGTGACGCCGCCGATGGCCACGGCGGGCAGCGTGCTGAGCCGGGCGAGGCGGGCGAAGCCGTCGAGGCCGAGCGAGGGCGGAGCGTCCGCCTTGGTCCGGGTCGCGTGCAGCGCGCCGATGCCGACGTGGTGGACGCCCGCCGGATCCCGGGCGGCGGCGCGCAGTTCCTCGGGGGTGGCGGCGCTGAGGCCCAGAACCGCGTGCTCCCCGATCAGTTCGCGGACCGCGGCAGGAGGCAGATCCGACTGGCCGATGTGGACGCCCGACACACGCACACCGGCGGAGCGAGCGGCCAGGAACACATCCACCCGGTCGTTGACGATCAACGCCACGTGCTCCGGGAGGACCGCGGCCACCTCTGTGACCGTCCGCAGGAAGTCCCCGCCGTCCGCGTGCTTCTCACGGATCTGCACCGCGGTGACGCCCCCCGCCACCGCCGCGGCGACGGTCCCGGCCACGCCGCGGCCCCGGGACCCGCACTGGGCCGCGTCCGTGACCAGGTAGACCGACAGATCGACCGGGGCCGGTGTCACGACAGCGCCGCCCGCTCGGTGATGTCCGATTCCCGGAGCGCGGCGAGCGCGTCCAGGAAGGCCACGGCGAAGCTGCCGGGCCCGGAGGCCGCCTTCGCGGCCGGCTCGGCGGCGACCGTGTACGCGGTCACGGCGGCCACCGTCGAGGCGAACCGGTCCTCGTCCACCGCCGCGAAGGCCGCCATTACGGCGCCCAGCGCACAGCCACCACCCGTCACGCGGGTCAGCAAGGCGTCACCGTTGGCGATACGGACCGTGCGCCCGCCGTCGGTGATGAGGTCCACGGGCCCGGAGACGGCGACCACGCCGCCGGTCGCACCGGCCAGGCGCCGCGCCGCTTCCTCCGCGGCCTCGACGCCGTCGGAGGAGTCCACCCCACGGCCGCCGCCACCCGCTCCCGCGAGCGCGATGATCTCCGAGGCGTTGCCGCGTACGACCGTCGGCCGCAGTTCCAGGAGCTCTCGCGCCAGCGCGGTGCGCACCGGCAGCGCGCCGACGGCCACCGGGTCGAGCACCCACGGAGTGCCGGCCGCTACGGCCGCCTGCGCGGCCTCGACCATGGCGGACCGCTGCTCGGCGTGCGGGGTGCCCAGGTTGACCAGGACGCCCGAGGCGATCCCGGCGAACGGACCGGCCTCCCCGGGAATGTCGACCATGGCGGGCGAAGCGCCCAGCGCCAGCAGGACGTTGGCGGTGAACCCCGTCACCACCGAGTTGGTCAGGCAATGGACCAGCGGGGAGTGGGCCCGTACACGCGTCAGTGCCTGCGCGGCGAAGGCGATGTGATCGGCGGCGGAAGTCGGCGGCATGGGGTGTCGCTCCTTGGGGGGACGGACGATGGCGCGTACGCGGTCGGCGGCCGCTTCGGGCGCCGGCTCGTGAGGGGGCGCGGGCGAGCGGGCGGCTCAGCGTTTCGGGCGGTGGCGCAGCCGCAGCGGCGCGTACACCGCGAGGGCCACGAGGAACGCCACGTAATACGAGAGGTCCGCGCCGTGCAGGGACTCCGCCACCGGGCCGACGTACAGGCTGGTGTCCATGAACGGCACGGCCGCGGCGAAGGCGGCGGCGAACGCGAGCACGGCCGGCAGGCCCGGCTGCGGACGGTCGGTCTCGGCGGCGAGGTCGATGTCGGCGCCTTCCCGTGCCCGTGCCCGGGCCAGCCAGTCGACGATGACGATTGCCACGAACCCGGGAATCCAGTAGCCGACGAACAGCAGCACGTTCTGGAAGCGGGCGGTGGTGTCCGCGGCGTGCATCCACAGCACCAGGGGGAAACCGAGGGCGGCGGCGAAAGCGGCCGCCACGGGGCGCGGAACGCGCACTCCGACGGTCTGGAGGGCCAGGGATCCGCTGTAGTCGTTCATGGCGTTGCTGCACAGGGCCGCCAGGGCCACGGCGAGCAGTCCGAACGCGCCCAGCGGTCCACCGCCCAGCAGTTCGGCCACGCCCGCGGCGGTCTGGTCGGTCAGGACGGACGCGCCCCACAGCCCGAGGGCCTGGACGGCCACGAAGGACACCACCAAGCCGGTCACGGTGTACCAGAACATGCGCGGGCGGGAGGTGGCGCGTGGCAGGTAGCGGCTGAAGTCACTGGCGTACGGAGCCCAGGACAGGGCCAGACTCAGCGCGATGGTGCTGGTCAGGACGAACGCGCCGCCCCGGTCCGCACCGTGGGCGGAGCCGGTGGCAGCCGGGTGGACGCCGTCGAGCAGCTTCCAGGCGATCAGCGCGAACGCGGCGGCGAGCACGAAGGTCATGACGATCTGGAGCCGGTGGATGGCCTCGTAGCCCAGGACGCCGAGAGCGCCCTGCCCGAGCATCATGACCAGGACCCCGAGCCAGAACGGCAGGCCGCACAGCCGGGCCAGCGCGTCACCGCCGAAGAGCCCGATCAGCGCGTCCCAGGCGACCGAGGACAGCCACTGCAGGATGCCGGGCAGCGCGACGGCCCGGCCGAAGGCGAGCCGGGCCAGCGGCAGCTGGCCCGCACCGGTCCGGCTGCCCCAGGTGCCCAGGTAGGCCGTGGGTACCGCGCCGATCACGGTGCCGAGCACGACGGCGGCGAGCGCGGTGGCGAAGTCCAGGCCGAGGGCTATGCCGATGGTGCCGGTGAACACACCGGTCATCGTGAGATTGGGTGCGAACCACACGGTGAACAGGCGTCCCGGGCCGCCGTAGCGGTTGCTCTCGGGGACCGGCCGTATGCCGTGCGCTTCGATGCGGAGATCGCCGGCGGCCGCCGGCATGCGTCCGTCGAAGACGGTCTGCCGGCTGTCGGCGGGCAGACCGCCGGGAACATGCGTCAAAGGCATGGAAGACATCCCTCCGCCAGTGCGAACTGGTTCAGGTTCGACGGGTGTGATCTCAGCCCTGGATGGGGCACCCCGTGTCCGGTACGACGGACAGACTAACCCGATCACGCTGCTCAGCGCGTTGATAGGAGGGCATGACAACAGAAGGGCCAACGGTCAAAGCGGTCGTATGCCGTCACATCGCAGCGGCAGGCCGGCACGGCGGGCGGCCGCGATCCTCGTCAAAGGGCGTCCGGCAGCTCGGGTCGCACCGCGCAGATGCCGAGGGTCAGCGTGACCGTGTCGCCGATCAGCAGGTCCCGCGCGCCCAGTGACGTGTTCCGGTTGAGTCCCCAGTCGGAACGCCGCAGCGTCGCCGTCCCCTGGAAGCCGACGCGGTGCGTCCCGTAGGCGTCCCTGCCGACCCTGCCGGATGCGAGGTCGATGTGCAGGGGCAGGACGACGTCCTTGATCCGCAGGCTGCCGGACATACGGAACCGGTCCTCACCGAGGTGCACGATGCCGGTGGACCGGAACGCCATGAGGGGGAACATCGCGGAGTCGAGGTAGTCGGGGCCGGTGAGCTGCGCGTCCCGCTCGCGCATGCCCGTGCTCAGGCTGCCGGTCTGCACGCTCATGTAGGCCCTCGACCGGTGGGGACGGCGTCCGTCGAGCGCGAGGAGCCCCTCGAAATCGGTGAACCTTCCGCGCAGGTTCGCGATCATCGCGCGCCGGACGGAGAAACCGATCGTGGTCCTGAGGGGGTCGATCAGGTAGACGCCGCTCAGCGCGTCGTGCGGACCCCTGCCGGAAATACGCCATTCCACGAGGTTCCCGGGCAGGGCGGGCCGGGTCCGGGGCCATCGTGCCGTGGGCGCCCCGTCGGCACACCGCCCGGGCCTGCCGGTGGGGACGCGCACGTGCCGCGGGGTGAAGCCGCGGCCCAGATGCCGGTGGCCCCTGCCTCCCGGCGGGCAGGGGCCATCCGTGAACGTCACTTCTGCTGCGCGAACCAGTCGGCGAACCGGGTCTCGGCGAGCTGCGCGCCGGCACCGGGCACGAGCGAGGCATCCTCCAGCTCGGACCCGAAGTACGGGGCGTGCGGGTCCGCGACGACCTTGCGGGGGTCGTTCTGGGCGGTAAGCACGTCGCGGACCAGCTCGTCGAACCGGAACGTGTCGGGGCCGGCGATCTCCACCATGCCGTCGAGGGGGGTGCCGGCCGCTGTGCGGGCGACGGCGGCGGCCACGTCGTCGGAGTGGATGGGCTGGAACTTGACGGGAGCGACGCGCACCGTGTCACCTTCGGTCGCCGAGTCCGCGATGCCGTTCATGAACTCGAAGAACTGCGTGGCGTGGACGACGGAGTACGGGAGGCCCGACGCCTTGATCAGCTCCTCCTGGGCCAGCTTGGCACGGAAGTAGCCGTTCTCCGGGAGCCGGTCCGTACCGACGATGGAGAGTGCGACGTAGTGGGTGACACCGGCCTCCGCAGCCGCCCTCAGGAGGTTGGTGGTGGCGGTGCGGAAGAAGTTCATCACGGCCTCGTCCTCGAACGAGGGCGAGTTGGAGACGTCGATCACGGTCTGCGCGCCCTGGAGAGCCTCGGCGAGGCCCTCTCCCGTCAGTGTGTTGACGCCCGTGTTGGGCGAGGCCGCGACGGCTTCGTGCCCGTGTTCGCCGAGCTTGCGGACGACCTTCGAGCCGATGAGCCCGGTACCGCCGATGACGACGACCTTCATGGGGGATCCTCTCGGAGAAATCTGTGGCTAGGGAAAAGACCGGGCGGGAACCCTGCCTGTGACAGGTGCCCGGCGGGCTCGCGCGGGAACCCGCGCGAGCCGGGCGTCACTCGGCGAGCTTGCCCTCGGTCGAGACGTCCTCCATCAGGGAGGCGATCTCCTCCGGGATGGCCGGAATGCTCTCGCGGGTGACTCCCGTGGTCGGGGACCAGACGAGATTCACCTGGAAGGCGGCGTCCAGGTGCGGGTAGTCGCTGCGGTTGTGACAGCCGCGGGTCTCGCGGCGTTCGAGCGCCGATTCGAGGGTGGCCCGCGCCGCCAGGGCGGCGGCCTTCATGTCGAAGGCGTGCGCGAGGTCCTGGAAGCCGGCGATGTCGGGGTGGACGCCGACGTCCGCCATCCGCTTCTCGATCGCGGAGAGTTCCTCCAGCCCGGCGAGGAGTCCCTGTTCGTCGCGGACGACTCCCGCGTGCTCGGTCATGGTGTTGCGGATGGCGCGCTGGAGTGCGCGGACGTTCTCGGGGCCGTCCGCCGCCAAAAGGCCGTCGATCTCGGCACGGGCATGCGCCACGGCGGACGCCGACCGCGGCTGCGAGGTCAGCGCCTGGGAGTAGGCGGCGGCCGCCTGACCCGTGAGACGCCCGAAGACCAGCAACTCGATGAGACTGTTTCCGCCCAGCCGGTTGGCACCGTGCAGCCCGCTCGAGGCCTCGCCGATGGCGTACAGACCGCGGACGTCCGTGCTGTGGTCCTCGGGCCGCACCCAGACACCGCCCATCGAGTAGTGGGCGGTGGGCGCGATCTCGATGGGTTCGCGGGTGATGTCCAGCATCTGAAGGTCCAGCAGGGTCTGGTAGACCCGGGGGAGCCGCGTCATGATCGTCTGCCGCGGCAGGTGCGAGACGTCGAGCCACACGCCGCCCTTGGGGGTCCCGCGGCCTTCCTTGATCTCCGTGTAGGAGGCCAGTGCCACACGGTCGCGCGTGGACAGTTCCATGCGTTCGGGGTCGTAGCGGGTCATGAAGCGCTCGCCGAGCGCGTTGCGGAGGATGCCGCCCTCTCCGCGCGCCGCCTCGCTGACGAGCGTCCCGGCCGCGTTCTCCGGTTCGATGATGCCGGAGGGGTGGAACTGCACCAGCTCGGCGTCGCGGAGGCGGGCACCGGCCTCCACGGCCAGGCGGAACGAGTCGCCGGTGTTCTCGTCGCGACGAGAGGACGTGCGACGCCAGATCCGCGTGTGGCCACCCGCCGCGAGAATGACGGCGTCGGCGTGGATGAGGTAGCGCTTCCCCGTGCCGACGTCGAACCCGTACGCGCCGAAGACGGCGCCGTCGTGCACCAGGAGCCGGGTGATGTAGACACCGTCGAGCACCGGTATGTCGAGCTGGTCCGCGCGCCTGATCAGCGTGCGCTGGATCTCCAGGCCGGTGTAGTCGCCGGCGAAGGCGGTGCGCCGGAACTTGTGTGCGCCGAAGAAGCGCTGCGAGATCCGGCCGTCCTCCTCCCTGGCGAACGCCATGCCGTACCGCTCCAGGTCGTCGATGCCGAGGGCGGCACCGTGGGTGACGGTCCGTACGGTGCGGGGATCGGCCAGCAGATAGCTCTCCTTGAGGGTGTCGGCGGCGTGCTGCTGCCAGCTGTCCTCGGGGTCCATCGTGGCCAGCGCCGCGTTGATGCCTCCGGCGGCGAGTGCCGTGTGGGCGTCCTCCTTGGGCCGCTTGCCGACGGCGAGGACGTCGACACCGGCCTCGGCCAGTTCGATCGCCGCTCGCAGTCCGGCTCCACCGGTGCCGATCACCAGCACCATGGTGGAGATGCGCTGTTCAGTGAGTGCCACGGTCCGCTCCGATCACCTTGGTTGTCACTCACTACGACCACGCGCTCCAGCCGTGTGTGACACCGCGTCGTCGCCGGCCAGGGCTTTCGCACCGGCTGCGGACAGCACGACGGGCGGGGGACGGCCGGTGGTCCGGCCGTCCCCCGCCCACGCGGAGGGTGTCAGGAAAGGACGCGGCCCAGGGGCACGTCCGGGTCGGCGAGACGCGCGTCGTCGACCTCGGCGCGGGAGGTGATCAGCGACCGGACCGGCTCGACCACGTCCCACACGTTGACGTTCATGCCCGCCAGCACCCGGTTCCTGTCGCATGCGGCAAGGCGCGGCGTGCGAGTCACTCCCCGGACCGGGCGGTGCCCGGGCGGGGTGGGGCACGCGTCACTGCCGCAACACTGCGCGTCCCCCGGTCATAGCACCGGCCGTGCGAACGACGCGCGGCAACGTGCGTGTCGCGGCGGCAGCTTGTCCTTCGCATGCGCATGCGCACGCGGGGTCGTGAACCGGCCGCCCGTCCGCCGGGGTCCCGGCGGGTTCCGGCGGGGCGTTCCCGGTCCGGCTACTCCACGAAGTACGAGTCGTGCTCGTCGAGGAACCTGGCGCGCTGCTCATCCGTGGCGTGGGCCAGATGCGACAGCCCCTCGAAGTACTTCTCGCGCGGTGCGCCCGGCGCGAAGAGCAGCAGCATCTGGGCCGGCGCGTCGGAGTCGTTGCGGTAGGCGTGAAGTCCGCCCTGCGGCACGTGCAGGAAGTCGCCCTTCCGCGCCTCGACCCACTCCTCGCCGTTGAACAGGCGCACGGTCCCGTCGAGAATGAAGAACGACTCCGAGATGGAACGGTGGAAATGCGTCTTGGGACCGCCCGCCCTCGGACTCATCTCGACCCGGTAGAGTCCGAATTCGCCTCGTGTGGTGGCTGTGGTCGCCAGATAGTGGATGGCGTCCTTGCCGGCCTCGCCGAGATCCGGTCCGTTGCTCTCCGGCCGGAAATTCGCGCTGACCTCGCCGCCCTCTCCGAAATACACCTGCTTCGGGTACGACATGTACACCATCCCCTATGTGTGCTCGGCGCAACGATGCATGGAGGGGCATGCGCAAGCCCCTCACATGACCGACCGGATACGACCACCATCTGTGACACATCGCGCCCTCATGTGTCCGGGAACTCGCACGCGAAGCCGCTTGTGCCGCTGCGTGGGCGGTCGTCGGCGGCACTTGTCACAAAAACGGTGTGTCCCCGGTCCTCCCTGTACAGCAGTCATGCAAGCCTGGGACGGACGAGTACGGCCATAACGGACGGAGGCAGTCGGTGCTCCCGCTCGACGGGCGGCGCTCCGACGTCACGCGGTCGATCCGGGCCGATCTACGGAGGTGCAGCGCAATGTCGGACAAGGACTCAGCGGGCAAGGCCGGCGGGCAGGCGCAGTCCGGGACGTGGCAGACGGCGATCACGATGCTCCAGAACGTCACGCCGCCCCACATCCCGGAGGGGGCCTCGGGGATGACCATCCTCGTCGAGTGGCCGCCGGGGGACCCGGGGACTCCGCCGCACCGCCACACGGGCCCCGCCTTCGGGTACGTGCTCGAAGGCGCGGTGCGTTTCGAGCTGGAAGGCGAGCCCGAGCGCGTGGTCAGGGTCGGTGAGACCTTCTGGGAGCCGGGCGGGGACGTCATCCACTATCAGGACGGCAACGCGCTCACGGATGCGCGGACCCGTTTCGTCGTCACCATGCTCTGCGAGCCGGGCCGGCCGATGCTCACGCTGGTCGACCAGGAGGAGCTGGCGCAGCGGACCCATCTGCGTGCGCCGCGTCCCGCCGAGAGGTGACCTGAGGTTGCCGGAGCGGTGGAGGCTCCGCGGCCCGTCAGGGCAGCGCCGCGGCATAATTTTGACATTGAACATCCAGGATATGTAGCGTCCTGAATAGGTCGACGAATGCTGCCGGGCGCGCCGACTTCTCCGGGGGTAACTTCGGTGCCGTAGGGGCATACCGGACATCACTATCGAAAGATGGGTCGTGTTATGAAGCTCGCGGTCGTCGGTGGTACTGGGCTCATCGGCTCGAAGGTCGTGGAGAAGCTCAACGCGGCCGGTCACGAAGCCGTCCCGCACTCCCTGTCCACGGGTGTGGACCTCCTGACCGGCAAGGGCCTCGACGAGGCGGTGGCCGGAGCCGACGTCGTGATCAACCTGACGAACTCTCCGACCTTCGACGAGGCCTCGGCGGCCTTCTTCCGGACGTCGATGGACAACCTCCTCGCGGCGAGCGAGACGGCGGGCGTCCGGCACTTCATCATCCTCTCCATCGTCGGCGTGGACCAGGTGCCCGACCTCGACTACTACCGGGCCAAGGTGCTTCAGGAGGAGATCCTCAAGGCCGGTCCGGTCCCGTACTCCATCGTGCGCGCGACGCAGTTCATGGAGTTCATGGAGGCGACCATGTCGTGGACGACCGACGGCGACACCGTCCGGCTGCCCGTGACACCGATCCAGCCGATCGCCGCCGCGGATGTCGCCGGCGCTGTCGCCGACGTCGCCGTCGGCAGCCCGCTCGGTGGTGTCCTCGACGTCGCGGGCCCCGACGTCTACTCCCTCGACGAGATCGGCCGGCTGACCATCGCCGCCAACGGTGACGGGCGCTCCGTCGTCGTCGACGACACCGCCGGCATGTTCGCCGCCGTCCACGGCGACGTCCTCACCCCCGGGGCGGGCGCCCGCATCGCCCCCACCCGCTACACCGACTGGCTGGCGCGGGCCTGAGCCGGCCCGGCGCGGTCCCCGGCGGGGTTCGAACGGATCGGTGAGCTGCCGCCGGCCCTCGGTGGCGGCGCGCCGAGCAGCGAGAATAGGCAAGGAATGCCGTCGAAGAACAATCCAGCGGATGACTCCCGAAGTCTTCAGGAGGCCGAAGAGGCATTCCGTGAGGCCCGCGGCAGCATGTTCGGCATTGCCTATCGCATTCTCGGCAGCGCCAGTGACGCGGAGGACATCATCCAGGAAGCCTGGATCCGCTGGCAGACCTACGACCGGTCGAAGGTGAAGAACACGCAGGCATTTCTCGCCACGACCGTGACGAGGCTCGCGATCAACGTGTTGCAGTCGGCCCGGGTTCGCCGTGAGACCTATGTCGGACCCTGGCTGCCGGAGCCGGTCGACACCACGAGCGACCCCGCGCTGGGGGCGGTCAACGGGGAGGCGCTGGAAGTCGCGGTGCTCATGCTGCTGGAAAAGCTCACGCCGACCGAACGTGCCGCCTATGTGCTCCGGGAGGCGTTCGACTACCCGTACCAGCAGATCGCGGAGATCATCGACCAGACGCAGGCCAATGCGCGGCAGTTGGTGAGCAGGGCGCGGAAGCATCTCGCCGCGGAGAAACGCGCGCGTGTGGAGACGGCCGAACACCGCCGGTTCCTGACGGCGTTCGTCGCGGCCGCGCAGTCGGGGAACGTGGCCGTGCTGGAGAAACTGTTCGCGGCGGACGTCATCTCGTACTCCGACGGCGGAGGAGTCGTCCGGGCGTCGAAGTTCCCCGTCGTGGGCCGGCAGCGGGTGGCCAAGTACTACCACGCCTTCGCCCCCCGCTTCTGGGCCGGTGTCACGGTGGAGCCGGCCGACATCAACGGACTGCCCGCGGTGCGCCTCTCCCACGACGGGGCCGTGTTCGCCGTCCTCTCGGTACGCGTCACCCCCGACGGCATCGACCGGCTGCTGTGGGTGATGAACCCGTCGAAGCTGGCCGGCGTGGCCGCCTGAGCGCGGCCTCGCCGGTGACGGTCCGGCATTCCGCGTGACCGTCAGCGGAGTTGGCGGGCCGGCGCCGCCGGTCCTGTGTTCAGGGCCACAGGAAGGGGTCGGCATTTTTTGTTATGTTCGACGTACGACGAACATCGAATAAAGGAGAGTCATGACCAACTCTGCGGACCAGCACTTCTCCGGTCGGGTCGCGATCGTCACGGGGGCGGGATCGGGCATCGGCCGCGCCACCGCCATCGCCCTGGCGGAGTCGGGGGCGCATGTGCTCGGCGTCGGGCGCCGCAAGGAAGCCCTGGAGGAGACCGCTCGCGCGCATTCGCTGATAGCGATCCTGCCGCTCGACATCCGCGAGGACGGCGCCGCGGCGACGATCGTCGCCGCTGCCGTGGAGCGGTGGGGGCGGCTCGACGTCCTCGTGAACAACGCGGGCGCCACGGCCGTCATGCCGCTGTCGGAGACGGACCGTTCGGTGATCACGGAGCTGTTCGAGCTCAACGTGACGGCGCCCAGTATGCTCGCCCACGCGGCACTCCCGCACCTGCGGGAGTCCTCCGGTTCCATCGTCAACGTGTCGAGCACCTACGGCCACCGCCCCTTGGCGGGCGGAGCCCACTACGCCGCGACCAAGAGCGCCATGGAGCAGCTCACGCGGAGCTGGGCCCTCGAAGTCGCCGCGGAGGGCGTGCGGGTGAACGCCATCGCCCCCGGCCCCACCACGACGGACGTCCTCGTCGCCGCGGGACTCGCCCCCGAGGCCGTCAACTCGATGCTCGCGTACGAGCGCGGACGCATTCCGACGGGCCGCCTCGCCGATCCCCAGGACATCGTGGAGTGGATCCTGCGCGTCGCCGATCCCGCCGTGACGCAGGTCACCGGTCAGGTCATCACGATCGACGGAGGACTGGAGCTCGTCTGACCGGCACGAGTGCGAAGTGACCGTATTGCCCGTCTGTGACGTCGATCGGGCCAAGGATTTCCACGAGGCCGTGGGATTCGGTCTGGATCTCGACAAGGCAGTGGGCGAGGAGTGGCGCTGTGTTCACTTCACGCCACCCGGTCCCGAGTGCTCGATCATGTTCGGCCGGCGGATCACCTCTCCCGCGCCGGGCTCGGCCCAGGGCCTGTACCTGATCGTCTCCGGCAACGAGCAGGCCCGCGCGGATCTGGTCGACCGTGGCATAGAGGTGGGCGAAGTGTTCCACGACGCCGGGGGGACTGCTCTACCACGGCCATGAGGCCGGAGAGATCACCCACCGGGTCGAGGGCCAGGGACGGCTTCACGGCTCGCATCCCGATCGTGCTTCCTACGGCTCCTTGCCTTCAGCGACCCGGACGGCAATGGCTGGGTAACTGCGGGAGACCACGCAGCGGTTCCCCGGACGCTGACGCGACGTCAGCAGTTCGCTCGGCCCCGCCCTTGCCCGGCCGCACCGGCGACGCCGCACTGTACCTGTGCGCTGCCGCCCGGTCGTGCCCGCGGCTGTTCCGCCGGAGAGGACGGACGATCGTGCTGTGACAGAGGCGGGCCGGTCCCGAAGGACCGGCCCGCCCCCTGGCCGCCGTCGACCGGCGGTTACTGCTTCTTGAGCGTGAAGTCGCCGGTGACGGTCGCCCCCTTCTTGATCTTCACGGTGGTGGCCACCGGCCGGTAGCCGTCCTTGGCGACGATGACGCTGAGCGGGTTGTTGCGGGAGTCGAGCCACAAGGAGTACGTGCCGTCCGCGGCCGTCCTCAGGGAGTAGCTCGCCGCCCAGCCGTCGATCTCGACGGTGGCGCCGGCCAGCGGCTTGGCCGTGCCGTCGCTCTGGATGCCCCGGACGGTGCCCGTGATCTTGCCCCAGGTCTTCGGCGGGTCGACGTGCAGGGACACCGCGACCTTCCGCATCCCGTACGGGGTGTCGTTGTCCAGGGCCAGTTGTGCGGTGAAGTCACCCGGCTGCGCGATCTCCGGCACCGAGGCGTCCAGCGTGACGGTGACCGTCGTGCTCGCCCCGGGCTGCAGGGTGAAGTGCTGGGTGCTCGTCCCCAGCCATGTGACGTCGGTCGAGCCGCCCTGGTCGTATCCGGGCAGTAGTTCCACGGTGCTGCTCGGGGTGTACGGCTCGCTTCCGCCGCCGATCTTGTAGAGGCCGAGGGCGGCGCCGCCGCGGTACGTGGCCACGTTGGCGTTGGGCAGGGCGGTCCAGGCGCCGGCCTGCGGGTCGTAGGCGAAGCCCTGGTTGGTGAGGGACTCGCGGCTGATGCCGCTGGAGATCACGAGCCGGTCGTTCGCCGCGGTGGACGACGCACTCCACAGCGGGATCGGCAGGTCGGGAAGCGCCGTCCAGGCGTCGGCGACCGGGTCGTAGACGTAGGCGTGCTTGCTCTCGCCGAGGGAGTCGGCCTCACCGCCGGCGCAGTAGAGCTTGCCGTTGACGCCACCGCACGACTCCCAGGAGACCCTCTCCGGGTAGTCGGCGATCCGGGACCACGCGTCGGTGTCCGGGTCATAGGCGTACGCCTCGACGGTGCCGCAGCGTTCGTCGCAGCCGCCGACGGTGTACAGCTTGCCGTCGAGTGCGGCGTTGCCCTGGCCCGCGTAGGCCGCGGGCGCAGGTGCGCCGGTGCTCCACCGGTCGGTGACGGGGTCGTAGATCTCCAGCTTGGGATCGGTGGTGTTGTCCGGCAGCCAGCCGCCGACGGTGTAGAACCTGCCGTCGACGAACTGGCCCGAGGGCGCCTCCCGGCGGTCCGCCGCACTGGCCACCTGGCTCCAGCTGCCGACGACGGGGTCCAGGGCGTACATCGCGTTGGTGACGTCGAAGCCGGTGTAGCCGAAGGCGGAGTAGACCTTGCCGTCGTAGCTGCCGACCGCGTTGCCGAGGACCGTCTCCGGGAGGTCGGGGGCGGTCTGCCAGGCGTCGCCCGACGGCGCGGCGGTGGGCTTCGCCCCGGCCGGGGCCGAGCCGGTCCTGCTCGCGTGCGGGGAGAAGTGCCCCTTGACGGTCTGGAGGGGTGCGCCGCCGAGGGCCTGGGAATGGAAACCGCCGGCCCGTTCGCCGACCGCCACGGTGACGGGCGCGCCCCCGGTGTTCTTGACCGTCAGGTTCCGGGTGGCGGACTTGCCCCAGCCGACGGTGGCGCCGACGGAGTCCGGCGTCACGGTCAGTTGCCCGGCCTTGAGCTTGTAGGAGGCGGAGACGGCGCTGTCGGCCGCGATGGTGACGGTCTTGGTCAGCTCCGTGTAGCGGGGACTCGCCGCGCCGACCTCGTGCTTGCCGAGACCGGGCGAGAACATGAGGTAGAGCCCGTCACCGAGCGAGGGGTCCTCGGGGGTGGCGACGGTCGTGGCGGTCGCCCCCGGCACGTCCTTGACGGTGACACCGGAGCCGACCAGACCCTTGCCGGTGTTGGCGTCGGAGACCGTACCGGTGACGAGGCCACCGGGGGTGGCCGTGTAGTCGCGGTTGCCGACGAAGACGTCGTCGACGCCCCACCACCAGGCGAACTCGGTGACGAAGTGGAAGCGCACCCGGACATCCCGCTTGCCGGCGAGGCCGGTGAGCGGGATCTCCGCCCTGGCGTGGTCCACGAAGCCCGCCGGCGCGGTCCACAGGTACTTCCACGTGGCGCCGTCGTCGGAACTGGCGTCGACCGAGATGGCCTTGCTGTCGGACACCCAGTACATGGCGTCGAAGGCGAGTTCCGGGTCGGACGCGTCGGTCAGGTCGAAGGCGGGGCTGATCAGCTGGGTGTCGTAGGCAGAGCCGATCGTGGGGTTGTCCGCGATCGCGAAGGCGCCGTCGCCGCCGGTCTGGTTGCCGCGCCCTCCCGGGTCGTCGAAGGTCCACCCGCCGGTCGTGCCGTCGGCGTTGACGACGCGCCAGCCCTCCGGGGCCGAGTCGGTCGAGGCGAAGTGCTCGGTGGCGCCGGACAGATGCGCGGCGTAGCCGGGCGCGGTCGCCTTCCAGGGGTCGGCGGGCAACGACAGTTTCAGCGACTGCGGGGCGTCGGTGACGGTGACCGACCTGGAGGCGGGTGTGTATCCGGGCAGTGAGGCCTCGGCGCGCAGGGTGTACCGGCGTCCCTGGGGGAGGGAGAGGGTGAAGGCGCCGGTGGCCGGGTCCGTCCACACCGGGCCGCCGGGGACACCGTCCACGGTGATCCTGGCGTACAGCGGCCAGCCGTGGCCGGAGCCGTCGGTCACCGCGCCGGTGACGGTCTGGCTGGGGACCGGGCTCAAGGAGAAGTCCCGCGTGAGGCCGCCGTCTTCGGTGACCGTCACGTCCTCGGCGGTGCCGGTGGCGTAGCCGTAGGCGTCGACGGCGACGTCGTAGGTGGCCACCGGGAGGCCGATGGTGTAGCGGCCGTCGGCGCCGCTGTGCGTGACGTTGTCACTTCCCGCGCTGATGGTGGCACCGGCAAGGGGCTTGCCGGTGGCCTGGTCTGTGACGGTGCCGGACAGCGTCCCGTGCGGGCCGGTGCGGAAGGCGCGCAGGCCGTCGGGGGTGCCCAGACCGGTCGGGCCGTCGTAGCCGGCGGCGCCGGTGCACAGGTAGGCCGGGGCGCAGGAGCCGTTGCTGCCGTCGGTCACGTCGTGGAGGCCCCCACCCGCGGCGTAGGGGTAGGAGTTGGGGTAGGTGCCCGCGACGGGGGCGCCGGCGTTGGCGTAGACCGCGGCGATGATGGGCGAACCCGCGCTGGTGCCGCCGAACTGCGCCCAGCCGTTGCCGCCGTAGGTCTGGTACACGGCGACCGGGGTGGCGGGGTCGGCCACCGCGGAGACGTCGGCGACGGACCGGTTCGCGCAGCCCGTGTCGGTCTGGAAGGCGGGCTTGGGCTCGTAGAGCGAGCATCCGGAACCGGCGCCGTCCCAGGCGGACTCGGACCAGCCGCGGCCCGTGCCGCCGTCGGCGGTCAGGGAGGTGCCGCCCACCGCGGTCACGTACGGCGAGGCGGCCGGGTAGGACACGCCGTAACCGTAGTCACCGGAGGAGGCGACCATCGCGACCCCGGGGTGGTTGTAGTGGACGTCGAGCCCCACCGTTCCGGAGGGGTCCTCGCCGCTGCCGAAGCGGTAGTCGGTGCCGTACGAGTTGGAGACGAACTTGGCCCCCATCGCCACCGCCCGGTCGACGGCGGCGCCGAGGTCGTCGAAGGCGGGGCTGTCGGCCTCGACGAGCAGGATGTGGGCGTTGGGAGCGATCGCGGAGACCATGTCGAGGTCGAGGGAGATCTCCCCGGCCCAACCCGGGTCGGGCTGCGGGTAGTCGGTGCCACCGCGCTGGTCGACCTTCTTGAAGCAGC
This sequence comes from Streptomyces sp. RLA123, assembly GCF_056270165.1. NCBI lineage: Bacteria > Bacillati > Actinomycetota > Actinomycetes > Kitasatosporales > Streptomycetaceae > Streptomyces > Streptomyces sp. RLA123. The sequence goes on from NZ_JBWDOR010000003.1 coordinate 7,743,296, forward strand.
CGCTGTCCGCGGTGCAGGCCGGCAGGCCGTACTGCTCGCGGTAGACCGCCAGGTCCTCCTCCGCGGTCGGATCGTCGAAGGCGTCGACGATGGCGACGGTCTGCCCGGCGCCGCCGCCCGCCGGGAGGTTGTAGGCCGAACGCAGGTCGTCCGGCCCGAACCCGCCCGGAGCCGCGGCCCTCCGCAGGCCCTTGGCCGCGGTGACATCGGTGCGGCGCAGGGCGTAGCAGGTGGCCTCGCCCTTCCTGGCGGCGCCGCAGGCGGCCTCGTAGGGCGCGTCGACGCCCGCCGTGGCGGCGGGTGAGGTCGCGGCGACGGCGGCGGGCGCCGCGGCCTGGGACGGTGTCTGGACACCCAGGACGGCCATCGCGGCCGCGCTGAGCACGGCCAGCACGGTGGACACCGGCCTCCGGAGTGGTGGACCGGATATGTGTGGTATGCGCAACGTCCGACTCCCCAGTCATCACAGGAAACGTCGACTCATGAAGGCTCGACGGGCGAACTTCTGCGGTCGCCGGGAGTCCATTAGCGGAGAGATCTTGTGTTCATGTCAACGCTGAGAGAGCGCAAAAGAGGTGCCGATTTGCATTCTCCGGTGAGTCCACCACGGATGTGTCCGGAATCCGGAGAGCCGCCGTGGATTTAATGGCGCCAGGTGTGACAGGTCGCACCATGAGGGGTGTTGGACCTATCATCACCCGATGTCCGGCCCCGTATCGCGCAGTTGGCGCCGGGCGGATCGCCGGCCACCGGCGTCATCGATTGCGGCTCCTTATGGTGGGACGTACTGGGGTATGTACCGGCAATGCCGGTAGCCTGCGGAACGTGGTCGAGTAGGTGCCGATCGCGCTGCGAGCGGCGGAGAGGGTGATGGTGCCCGCGCGGACGGTGTTCCCCAGCCTCGTCTCTACGCAGTGGTCACACCAGGCACGTTGAGATCATGTCATCGCGACCTCGCGGCCCTTGTGAGTGGTGGGACTACAACGTGATCCGCCCGGTCAGCCACCATTCGAGGTACTTGGTCAGGCTCGGAGCGACCCAGGTGCGGCTGTCGTCCTCGTGGTTCCAGGCGAAGACATGACCTGCAGGTCGTCCGGACAGTCCTCGACCTGCGCAAGGACCACCAACGGAACCTGCTGGGCCCCGGCCTCGGCGCCGGCTCGCGCACCGGCCCGGCAGGCCTGGGCGCCGGCCTGCCACCGGTAGAAGCGTGCGGAACTCGGCCATCGGCGGACTGCGGCCGCTGGGAGCCGACGACATCGCCAGGACCACCCGAGCGATCCGGGACGCACCCGAACACGCCATCTGGCTCTGGGCGTCACCAACAGCCCACTCCTATAGGGAACTTGAAGCTGCCCCGCGCCAGCGCGGGGCGCCGTGAAGACGCAGCCCGTTCACTCTCTGGACACCCCCGGAACCCGGCACGTTTGCCGGTTGCCGTATCGCCGGGTGAGCGCACGTCAACTTGCCTTGTTTCGCGCATGTTTCATATACATGCAGGGTTTGTTCGACATCTTGAGCGTGTGATCGAATCCGCCCATCACACATCGCAAGGAGGAAGAGTGTTCTTTCCCACGGCTCGAACAAGGAGCTGGGCGGCTCTGTGCGCCACCGCCGCCGTATTCGTCACTCTCCTGACCCCCGCCACAGCGGGGGCTACCGTGCCGGCCGGGCGGCTGGAGGGCCCGTCTGCCCGTTCCGGTGGTCCGGCGAAGACGGTGACGCTCATTACCGGCGACAAGGTCACCGTCACGCCTGACGCGGGAGGCGGACCCGACACGCTGAGCGTCGAACGCCGTCCCGGAGGCGCCGGTTCGGTGCGCATCGTCACCGAGGGGGGCGACACCTACGTCTACCCGGACGAGGCGCTCGCCTACCTGGCCGCGGACCGACTCGACAAACGCCTCTTCGACGTCACCGGCCTCATAGCCCAGGGCTACGACGACGCCCACGCCCCGCAGTTGCCCCTGATCCTCACCGGACGGGAGACCAAGGCTAAGCGCACCACGGCCACGCCCCTGCCCGGCGCGGAGAGCGTACGCGCACTGCCGTCCGTCGGCGGCGAGGCCGTCGCGGCCGACCGTTCGAAGGCGGCGGACGCCTGGACGGCGCTCACGGCGGGCGGCACCGGCACTTCCGCGCAGGCGGCGGCCGGGTCCCGGAAGGCCGCTGCCGAGCCGTCGTTCACCGGCGGCATCGACAAGATCTGGCTGGACGGCAAGACGAAGGCGACACTCGCCGACACCACCGCCCAGATAGGCGCCCCGCAGGTCTGGGAGTCGGGCGACACGGGTTCCGGGGTCAAGGTGGCGGTGCTCGACACCGGCGCCGACACCGCACACCCGGACCTGAAGAACCGTATCGTCAGCACCCAGAGTTTCGTCCCCGACCAGGACGTGCAGGACCGCGTCGGCCACGGGACGCACGTCGCCTCCACTGTCGCCGGGACCGGCGCCGCGTCGGGCGGTAAGGAGAAGGGCGTGGCCCCCGGCGCCGACCTGGTGGTCGGCAAGGTGCTCGGAGACGAGGGTGAGGGCCAGGAGTCCTGGGTCATCAGCGGTATGGAGTGGGCCGCGCGCACCCAGCACGCCCGGGTCGTCAACATGAGCCTCGGCAGTCCCGAAGCCAGTGACGGCACCGACCCGATGAGCCAGAGCCTCAACGCTCTGAGCGCTGAGACGGGGACGCTGTTCGTGGTCTCCGCAGGCAACACCAGCGCCGCCCACCCGCAGGTCGCGCCGTACACCATCGGTTCCCCCGCCGCCGCTGACGCCGCGCTGACCGTGGGCGCGGTCGACACCGCGGACCAGCTGGCGGTCTTCTCCCTCATCGGCCCGCTGGTCGGCAGCGAGGGTCTCAAGCCCGACCTGACGGCGCCCGGCGTGGGAGTCCTCGCGGCCCGGTCGCAGTACATGAGAACCGGCGAGGGCTCCTACACCACGATGAGCGGGACCTCGATGGCCTCCCCGCACGTCACCGGAGCCGCGGTCCTGCTCGCGCAGAAGCATCCCGACTGGACGGCTCGCCAGTTGAAGGACGCTCTGATGAGCACCAGCAAGCCCACGCCGTACCTCACCGCGTACCAGGGAGGCAGCGGACGCGTCGACGTGGCGGCCGCGGTCCGCTCCCAGGTCACCGCGACCGGCTCGGTCTTCCGCTTCCTGCCCTGGCCGAACGAGGCCACCGGCTCCGTCGAGCAGGAGATCACGTACACCAACTCCGGGGACGCGCCGGTGTCGCTGCGGCTCGCCGTAGAGCCGGACGCGTCCGGCGACCGCTCGTTCTCCCTGTCCGCCGGCCAGATCACCGTGCCCGCCCACGGCAGCGCGGGGGTGGAGGTCGGCGTGGACCTGTCCAGCCTCGCCCGGGGCAACCACACCGCCCAGGTCGTCGCCCGCGACGCCGACGGCGCAATTGTCGCCCACACGGTCGCCGGCGTGGGCATGGAGCCCGAGAGGTACAACCTCGACATCACCATGAAGGACCGCTCGGGCAAGCCGACGGCCGGCTGGATCCACCTCAAGGGCGCCCGCCTGTCCTCGACCCCGTACGAGATCCCCGAGAGCGGCAAGCTCTCCCTGCGCCTGCCGCCCGACACCTACACGGTGGTGTCCTACGCGGACGTCCAGGGCACCCACGGCCCGAACTCCCGGGGCATCGCGCTGCTCAGTGCCCCCGAGGTCGACCTCACCGCGGACCGGAAGGTCGACCTGGACGCGTCGAAGGCGCGCCAGGTGACGGCCGACACGCCGAAGGACACGACGCTGGTCGACACCCGGCTGGACTTCTTCCGGTCCTTCACCTCCGCGGAACCCAGCCCGGTTGACTACACCGCCGTCCGGGAGAACGTCATCGTCGGCAAGGGTTACGACAGCGTCTGGGCCCAGCCGACCGCCAAGGTGCGGCACGGCGGGTTCGTCTTCACCACCCGCCTGCGGGCGGTGGAGACGCCGCTCGAGCTGTCCTACGACGGCGAGCGGATCGACGACGCACTGGTGCAGGACGGAGGTGCCGTCCTCCCGGACGGCAAGACCAACCTGAGATCGGTGTTCGCCGGAACCGGTTCTTTCGAGGACTTCGCGAAGGTGTCCGCCCGCGGCAAGGTCGCGGTGGTGCGCCACAGCGACGAGGTCACGCCCGCGCTTCAGGCGCACGCCGCGAAGGCGGCCGGCGCGGAGCTGCTGATCGTGGTGAACGACGGGGTGGGACGACTGTCCACCTGGTACGGGGAGCCGGACAACCACACCCTCGTCGACGTGCCCGTGGTCTCCGTCAACAAGGACGAGGGCGAGGCGCTGATCGACCGGATCACCGCCAAGGGCAACGGCAACGGCAAGACGCGCGTGAAGGCGACGGCCCATCCGTATCCCTCGTACCTGTACGACCTGGTCAAGTACCACAAGGGTGCCGTGCCCGAGGACGTGACCTACCACGCGGAGAAGGAGGGCCTGGCCCGCATCGACCTCGACTTCGCCCAGCCGCAGGGCTTGATGGCCACGGAGCGTCGCACGGACTTCCCGGCGTACGAGTGGAGCACCGGGTACACCTTCGCCGAGGACCTGGCCGTCCCCGGAAAGCGCACGGACTGGGTGACCGCTGGGGACGACGTGCGCTGGCAGCAGGGCGTGAGTACCGACGGCTGGGTGGGAAACGGCAACACTCCCACGTCCTACCGGCCGGGCAGCACCCAGCAGGAGCGCTGGCTCGGCCCGGTTCTGCGGCCGCGCATGTCCGAGGCCGCCTCCGAGGTGCGTGACGAGACAGGGCTCTCGCTCTACGTCCCCGCCTGGGGCGACTCCGAGAGCTCGCACAGCGGTAACTCGGCGAGCGAGAGGATGACCGCGCACACGTCGCTGCTCCAGGGCGGCACCACGCTGGTCACGACCGACAGCCTGTACGTCAACCTCTGGGACCTGCCGACCGAGTCGCTGCCCTACCGGCTGGTCGTCGACGCGGCCGGCGACCCGGCGCTGAGCCCGTACTCCTCGAAGACCCACTCGGAGTGGGACTTCGTGTCGGGCAAGGCCCAGGTGGGGACCGTGCCGCTGGTGCAGCTCGACTACGGCACCGATCTCGACGCCGAAGGCAGGTCGCGCCGCAAGGGGGAGGTCTCCATCACCCCCTCGGTGCTCGGCAGCTCCGAGAAGGACGCGGTGTCCTCGGTCCGGCTCGAGGTCTCCTACGACGACGGGGCGTCCTGGAAGCAGCAGGACCTGAAGAACCGTAAGGGCACCTGGAGCACCACCCTGAACGCCCCCTCCTCGGCCGCGTTCGTGTCGCTGCGCACCACCGCCACGGCACTCACCGGGGGTTCGGTCTCGCAGACCGTCATCCGGGCCTTCGGCCTGAAGTGACGCCCTGGGAGCCGGTGCCACGGCGTGCGCGTGGCACCGGCTCCCGGGAGCATCCGCCGGCAGTTCCCCCAGCACGATCGAACGAACGCCCGGCGGCGCCATACGGCGGTGCATCCCGGTCTGTCGTGCGCGGCTTACGGTTTCGGGGGAAATCGAGCTCCGGGCGTGCCGACCTGGCGGTCCGGCCGGCGGGGGATCAGAGGGCGTTGTCGCGGACGCGGCCCGGTCCGCCGCTCGCCGGGCGGCGGGTGGGCCGCTGCTCGGTCGGTCGGAGACGAGTGAGGCGATCGCGAGATGGGCCTCGCCCCAGGCATCGCCCGTCCCTGCGACCCTTCTCATGGCACGGCCCGACCGGGACGACCATCGTGTCCGCCGGGGCCGTAAAGCAGTGGACAGCCCTCCGGCGATGCGTGAACATCTCCGCGATGAACAACGAACCTCTCCCCGTACCCAAACGCGTCCGTTTCGTCGAGCTCAGCGCGAAGGCACTGCGGGCGCTTGCCGACGGTGACCTCGCCGGCGGAAGCGCCGAGGCCGGGGTCGCCCTTGACGAATACTTCGTCTGCGACCGGGCCCGCTCAATCTTCGGCTATCGGGCCGACCAGCTCGCCGAAGACCCGTCTGCCGCGCCCTGGGTCACCCGGGCCGCGGTGTCCGAGCCGGACGGGGCCGTCGTCGGGGACGCCGGCTTCCACGGACCGCCGGACGAGGCCGGCATGGTCGAGGTCGGCTACACAGTGGTGCCGGGGTACCGCCGCCAGGGCTATGCCCGCGCCATGTTGAGGGCGCTGCTCGCCCGGGCCGCCGCCGAACCGGGTGTCAGGACCGTGCGGGCCACTGTCCGATCCGACAACAACGCCTCTTTGGCCACCGTCACGGGCTTCGGTTTCACACGCGTTGGCGAGCAGGGCAACGAGCGCGACGGGCTCGTGATCGTCTTCGAGGTTCCAGCAGACGCGATTCTGGCCGAGTAGCCGACGACCTCGGCGGACCTGGTGATGGGTGCGAGGGTCGCCCTGACGGACCAGACCGACGCGGCGAGCGCGGGCGCCGCCGGCAGCAGCCGGCTGAAGGGGACGTCCTGCGGGGTGAACACCGCGAGGAGGCCGATCACCACGGTGAGGGCCACTGGAGACAGGAGCACCGGGTCGCGCCGCCCGTAGAGGCCCCCATGCATCCGAAACCGTCTCAAAACGTGCATGGGCGGATCGTACGGGATGTGTGATCGGCTTCCCGGGCGCGCGCTGCGGTGCGGCCTGGGCCCCGCTCGGGGCCGTCCGGTGCGGCGGCGGATCAGGTCAGCGCGTCCAGGAGCCCCTGGACCGCCTCGACGTAGGCCGCGTTGTCGAGTTCGGGGTCCCAGGCGGTCTGCAGCGCCAGGCCCTGGTAGACGGCGATGAGGACGCGCGCCAGCCCGTCGGGCGGCAGGTTCGACGGCAGGTCGCCGCGTTCCCGCGCGGCGTGGAGGAGGCCGGTGATGGTTTCGCGGGGCGCGTCCACGCCCTGACGTGCCACCGCGTGGACCTTTGGTGAGCGCAGCGCCTCCGCCCAGATCTGGACGCCGAGTTGCACGCGTTCCCGTTCGGCCGGGCCGGCGAGCGCGCGCAGGAGGTCCAGGTATCCGGAGGTCACGCGGCCGAGGGCGTCGGCGTCGCGGTGGCCGGGTTCGTCCAAGTGCAGTTGCCGGGTCTGCCGTTCGTGCCACTGGTCCGAGATGGCGACGACCATGGCGTCCTTGTCGGCGAAGTAGCGGTAGATCAGGCCCGCGCTGAAACCGGATTCCTTGGCGATGTCCTGGATGGTGGTGCGATGGAAGCCCGCACGGGCGAAACAGCGGGCCGCGGCGTCGAGGATGTCGGCGCGCCGGTTGCGGAGGTGCTCCTCGCTGACCTTGGGCATCACTTCACCTCCGCCTGGGCGATCCGGTAGAAGGGCGCGGCCGGCTCGTGGCGCCCCAGTGGTTCGAGGTAGCGGGCTGCGGCGTCCCGTGCGGAGAGATCCAGGGTGAGGGTGAGCCCGCGGGCCGTGAGGTAGCCGGGGAGCTCGTCCGGGAGGAATCCGAAGGTGAACGGTTCGCCCGCAGCGCGCACGCTGGCCGCCCACTCCTCCACTCCGGCGAAGTCGCCCGTGCCGTCGAGGGCGCGGCGGTCCATGTACGTGAAGACGATCCTGCTCCCGGGTGCCGTTGTGGCGGCGAGTGCGGTGAGCGTGGTGTGCACCGAGGCCGCGTCGAGGTAGTTCGTGACGCCCTCCCACACCACCACCGTGGGGTCGTCCCGCAGGCCGGCGCGGCGCAGGGCCTGGCCCAGGTCCTGCCGCATCAGGTCGGCGGGTACGAAGCGGATGTCGTCGTGGGGGCGGCCGGTCCTGGCCCAGCCGGTGACCAGCGCGTGTTTGACCGTCTGGGTCGCCGGGTGGTCGACCTCGAACACGGTGGCGGTCCGTGCCGCGTCGAGGCGGAAGGCGCGGCTGTCGTATCCCGCGCCCAGGAGCACCAGCTGGCGGGTGTCGTGGGTGAGGGCGTCCCGCACCAGGTCGTCGATCAGCCGGGTGCGGACCACGGCCGAGGCGCGCGGTCCGGCGGGCCAGCTCTTGTCGATCCGCCGTTCGAGGGCGTTCGTCAGCCCGGTGTGCCGGGCGAGCGCGACGGCCAGTCGGTAGCCGGGGCCGAGCGACGAGGCGGCGTAGGGATCGGTGAACAGCCGCGGTCCCCGGCGTACCGACTCCAGGGCCCGGAAGAGCGCGACGTGCTGCGCGGTGCGGCTGGGTGTGTTCTGCATGCCGCCCATCATAATGAATGGACATCCATTTTTTATCCCGGCCATGGCCGGCCGTGGATCCTCACCCGACCGCTCCCGCGCTGCCTGGTGTGGGTGCCGTCGCGCCTTCTCGGACGTATGGTCCCGTTATGGGTGGCAGGCGCTGTGGCCGGGCGGCGTGGCACGCCCCTGCAGCCGCTTCGAAGCGGGGCCCGGGGGTGAGGCCCGGTGCACCGCGATGACGTACGGACCGCCACGGGCATGGGACCCCTCGTCGGGCTCTTCGGCCGCCTGGGGCGGGACCTCGACGCGTCGGTGGGCATGCTCTACGTCCTGCCGCAGGGGGAACGGGTCCTGCAGCTCCTGGCCCTGTCCGGGACGTCCCGGCGGATCGCCGCTCCGTGGGTACGGGTCGGGGTGGAGGACGCGGCGCCGGGAGCGGAGGCGATACGCGAGCGGCGCCTGGTGTGGGTGAACAGCCCCACCGAGCTGGCCCGCCGCTACCCCCGGATCGGGCTCCTGGCCCCTTACGACATCCTCCTGGCGGCCGCTCCCCTCACCACCGAGGAGTCGGCGTGGGGCGCCATCTGCATGGTGTGGCCCATCTGGCACCCGCCGCAGTTGAGTGCCGCCGAGCGCGAGACGATCGCCACATTCTGCCGCCGGGCCGGCCGGCTGCTGGACCGGGCAGCCCGGCGCGGCAGGCCGCTGCTGCCCGGTGCCGAGCCGCTGGTGGTGCCGGCCGTCCGCACCCGCACCCCGGACCCGGCCGAAGCGGTGGCTGCCTACGACTTCGCCGAGCGGCTCCCGACCGGATGCGCGTCGCTGGACCTGGAGGGCAGGATCACCTTCCTCAACAGCGCCGCCGCCGAGCTCCTGGGCACCGGGACCGCCGACCTGCTCGGCGCCCGTCCCTGGGAGCGGCTGCCGTGGCTCGACGACCCCACGTTCGAGGACAGCTACCGGGCCGCTGTGATCAGCCGCCAGCCCACCGCGTTCGTCGCCGTGCGGCCACCGGACCGGCGGCTGTCCTTCCAACTCCAGCCCGCGGCCGACGGAATCAGCGTCCGGATCGCACCGGTCGCCGAGGCGAAGGCCAGGGAGACCCGCGTGGCACCGCCGCGCGGCCAGGGCCCGATGGGTGCGTCGACCCTCTATCAACTGATGCATCTGGCGGCGACGTTGAGCGAGGCCGTCGGGGTCAGGGATGTCGTCGACCAGGTCGCGGACCAACTCGTCCCCGCCTTCGAGGCTCAGGGACTGGGCCTGCTGATGGCCGAGGACGGCCGCCTGCACGTCGCCGCCCACCGGGGTTACACCGCCGAGTTCATGGCCCGGTTCGAGGGCATCCCGTTGACCGCGGCCACCCCGCCCACCCAGGCCCTGGCCACCGGGACGCCCAGGTTCTTCGCCAGCTTCAGCGACTTCCAGCGCGCCTACCCCGAGGCTCCGCGCTACAGCGGCCGGGACGCCTGGGCCTTCCTCCCGCTGATCGCCTCCGGCCGGCCCGTCGGACTCCTCACCCTGTCCTACGACCATCCGCGCCCCTTCCCCTTGGCGGAGCGCGCCATCCTCACCTCACTGGCCGGGCTGATCGCGCAGGCACTGGACCGCGCCCATGTCTACGACGCCACGCGCCACCTCGCCCGTACGCTCCAGACGGGCCTGCTCCCTCAGGAACTCCCCCAGATCCCCGGCCTCGAGGTCGCCGCACGCTACCGTCCCGCCGGTCACGGTCAGGACGCCGGCGGGGACTTCTACGACCTCATCCACTGCGGCACCACCTGCGCCGCCCTCACCATCGGCGACGTCCAGGGCCACAACGTCCAGGCCGCCGCCCTCATGGGACAGGTGCGCACCGCCGTCCACGCCCACGCCACCGCCCACACGACTCCGAGCAGGACCCTCACCCGCACCAACCGGCTCCTTGTCGACCTCAACCCGGGACTGTTCACCAGCTGCCTGTACGCCCACCTCGACCTGAACCGTCACCGCGCGCGCCTGGCCACGGCGGGACACCCCCCGCCCCTGATCCGCCATCCCGACGGACGCGCCGAGGTCCTGCGCATGCCGCCCGGTCTCCTGCTCGGTATCGCCCCGGGCGGCGACTACCCCATGACGCAGATCCCGCTCTCAACGGGAACGGTGCTGGTCCTGTACACCGACGGCCTGGTCGAGGCCCCGGGGGCCGACATCGAGCACAGCACCCTCGCCCTCGCGCAGCACCTCGTCCCGGCCGGCGACCAGAGCCTGGACGACCTCGCCGACACCCTCGTGGACCACGCCCTGCGGACCACGCCCGGCACCGATGACATCGCGCTCCTTGTCGCCCGCGTCACGGGGTAGCTACCCGGCGGGGCTCCTCGGCCGGAGGCCAGGACGAGGACGTCGCTGTCACGAGTGTGAGGTCCGGGATCCGGCCCGCCGGTCCCGTGCCCGCCAGCATCTTCGGTCAGCCCTGACTGCCACGCCCTCCGTGACCCGGGTGCGCGACTCGTGCGGGGATCACGTGGAGCGTCAGGTGCGCAGGACCGCGGCGATCCTGGCCGCCGTGCAGGCGGGGTCGAGGAGGACGTTGGGCAGGGCGACGGCGTCCCCTGTCACCAAGGCCGAGCGAGAGGGCTTGGCCGCGGCGGTACCGTGCGGGTGCGGCGAGCGGCATCCTGGACGCCTGTGGACGCAACCTTGCGGGGGAGGCCGGCGTGGTCACGTTTGCCAGGTGCGAGCAGGAAGCGGACGACATCCTCGCGGAGTGCCTGCGGGACGCGGCGTTCCACCGGCGGCTGATGAACAGCAGTTCGACGTGGGGCTGGGAGTTCACGTCCTTCCTGCGACGCGTGCGACTCGTCGTCGCGATAGCCCTGTTCTGCGCCTGTCGCAGCCGAGCGGAACAGACGCCCGCCGAGGCCGCCGCGGCCGGGTTGCGCATCCTGCGGGAGGGTGATGCCGTCGCGCTGTTCGGTGTTCTTCCCGCAGCCGAGGGGCTGGGGGAGTCCGCTGCCCTGGTCCAGTGGCTGCGGCTGATCTCGATCGGACTGACGGGACGCTCCGCCATCTCGTGGGAGCGGCTGGCCGTGACCGCGACCTCCGTGCTGGATCCCGATTCGCGCAGCCGCCCCGAATGGCTGCTCATCACCGGCGTGCAGAAAAGACCCTCCCGTTGGGAACGCGAGGCGGGCGGGATATCCGGGGAGGTCACCGTGCGCCTGGAGGATCCTTCGCCCGGCGGCCGCCCGGACAGCGAGGGGCCCCGCGCATGTGCCGCGCGGGGCCCGGAAGGCTCAGGTGGTGAGCAGGCGGTTGAAGAATGAACGGTACTGCCGCAGCGCCGTCCGCAGGTCCTCGGTGTTCACCTGCTCTCCGCGGTCCCACTGGCCCTCCAGTTCCTGCTTGTGGTGGGCGAACGTCGCCGCCAGCTTCTGCATGACGTCGGCTACCAGGGCGTCGGCGGTGTGGACGGCGTCCCGGGGGTCGTCCACGAACTCGCTCTGGATCTCCTGCCAGCGGGCGCGGAAGCTCTCCTCGTCCTGCGTGGTCAGCAGTTGCGGAGCCTTGTCCGCGCGGGCGTTCTCCACCGGGGCGCCGGCGGCCGTCTCCGCCGGGGGTTCGGACGGCTTGCGGGCCGGTGCGGTGCCCTCGCCGGGGTAGGCGGGGGCGCGGGACGACGGGTCCGGCCGGTCGGGGGGTGCGTCGAGGCGTTCGCGTGGCTGTGCGAGTTCCTCGGTGGTCAAGGCGCTCTCGCGGGAGTGTCGTGCGCGGTCGCGTTCCATTGTTCCCCTGCCTCGTATCGTGGTTGCGGCGCGGTGGCCGGAACTCCGGTCAGGCCCGGACGTGGCGCGATTCGCCGCCGTCGGTGAGCAGTTCGTCGAACAGGGCGCGGTAGTGCACCATGGCACCGCGCAGTTGCTCGGTCGTGGCCTGATGCCGGGAGCTGAGGGCGTTGACCTCATGGGCGTCCCGGTAGTGCTCCAGTGTGTGACCGTGCTCCACCGAAAGGTCCTTGAGCTGCTGGTCGAAGTCCTCGGTCGGGTACCCGCGCTCGTGCATGAGGGAGGTCACCAGGCCGTCCGCGTCGTGGACGGCATCCTCCGGGCGGTCCACGAACTCTTCCTGGACGCCGGTCCATTCCCGCGCGTAGCGGTCGCGGACGCCGCTCGGCAGCGGCTTGATGTCCAGGGAGTCGTGCCGCTTCGCGCGGGCGTCGAGATCCCGTTCGGCTTCCCTCCGGCTGCCGGTGCCTTCGACGGTCCGGTCGTACTCCGGGCCGAATTGCCGGCGCAAGCGCCGGCGCCGCGAGATCAGTACGGCTGCCACCGCGATGATGGCAAGCACCACCACGATGGGAATGATGATCGCCAGAAGTGTCCCTGTCGACATGGGGCCGGACTCCCTTGCAACTTCGGGAACCCCCCTCGTCCGACCCCTGCCCTCTGCTCTCGGCCTGAAACACCCACCTCAGCGGCCGCATGTCAGGCGGCCCGACGCGCCTCGTGCTTCCAGAAGCCGGAGAACATGATGCGGTCCTTGGGGAGGCCGGCGCGGTGGAGGTGCCGCCGGCCCTTGGTGGAGAGGCCGGATTCGCCGACGACGAAGGCGTAGGCGGTGGTGGCGACGGTGGTGCGCCGGCGGAGTTCCTCGAGCGCGGCGCGGCCGGGTACGGCGTGTGCGTCCTCGCGGACGACCCAGGTCACGGTCATCGCGGCGGGGGCGTCGAGGCCGCGCCGGTCGCCCTCGGTGGGGATCTCCTGGATCACATGGCCGACGCTGTCGCGGCGGAGTGAGCGCAGGATGCCGGTGACGGCGGGCAGACCGCTCTCCTCGGCCACCACGACGACTTCGGACGCGTCCTGCGGTGGGTCGAACATGATGCCCTGGTCGAGTACCGCGAGGCCGTCCCCGGGTCGGGCCGCGCAGGCCCAGATCGCGGCGCGGCCTTCGAGTTCGCCGGTGGGGCCGCGGTGGACGACGAAGTCGATGTCCATCTCGGCGGCCTCGGGGCGGTGGCCGGCCACGGTGTAGTTCGCGTAGTGCGGCCGCTCGTGCTCGGGGATGGCCAGGTAGGGGTGCCACCACCGGTCTCCGGTGAACTCCGGCAGGCGCAGGGTGGATTGGTGCGGCAGTTGCATGAAGAGGCGGAACCAGTGGTCGTAGCCCCGCCACGGGAACCCGGCGAGATCCGCGCCCGTCACGGTCACGCGCTGCATGGAGGGGGAGACCCGCTCCGTGCGGACGACCTCGGCCCGGAACAGTCGGGGGTTCTGCGGCATGAGCCGCGAGATCTTCGCCATAAGGGAAGGCTAGCCTAAGTTTACCGAGCTACCGGGAGGTGGTCGGGGGCATAGCGCCGTGGCCGTCACCGCAACGACCTCCGCCACCCGTCCGCACGCGGCCACCTCCAAGGCGGGCGCGGCCGCGGTGACGGCCATGCTCGTGCTCCTGGTCGCGGTCCTCGCGGTCGTCGACATCACCCAGGGCACGGCATCCGTCGGTCCGGCCGAGGTGTGGAAGGCACTCGCCGGCCGGGCCGACCCCGCCGACGCGTCCGTCGTGATCGCCTCGCGCCTGCCCCGGGCGGCCGCGGGCCTCCTGGTCGGTGCCGCACTGGGCACGGCCGGGGCGGCCCTTCCGGCCGTCAGCCGCAACGTGCTCGCCGCGCCCGACACCCTGGCCGTGAACGCCGGTTCCTCTCTGCTGCGCGCCCGGCGGTAGGCCGGGCGGCGGGCGGGGAGGCCGCCCGCCGCCCGGTGGTCACCCCGTGGGTGCCAGAGCGGTCGTCCGTCCTCCGAGTGCGACGGAGAAGCGGTCGGTGACCTGGACCAGGGCTTCGGCTGCGGCGGGTGCGACGGTCAGGGTGCCGTCGTCGGCGACGGTGATGTCCTTGTCGAGCGTGAACCAGCCCGGCACGATGTGCGCGGCGCCCATGGAACTCAGCACCGGACGCAGCGCGTAGTCGATGGCCAGGACGTGGGCCGTGGTGCCGCCCGTGGCCAGGGGCAGCACGGTCTTGTCGGCCAGCGCGTACTGCGGGAGCAGGTCGAGCAGCGACTTGAGCAGTCCCGAGTAGGCGGCCTTGTAGACGGGGGTGCCGATCACCACGCCGTCGGACCGCTGGAACAGGGCCGCGGCCCCGGTGATGGCAGGGTGGCGGACGTCGGCGCCGAGCAGCGCCTCGGCCGGCAGGGTGCGTACCTCCAGGGAGACCACGTCATGGCCCTGGAGCCGCAACCGGTCGTCCAGATGACGCAGCAGTCGTGCGGTGCGGGAGGTGGCGGAGGGGCTTCCGGAGACGGAGAGAATGACGGCCATGCGGACCTTCCGGGTTCGGGGTACGGACGTACCGGGGGCGGGGCAGTTCGCCGGCGGGGCGGGAGGCCGGTCTCCACGGCGCCTGCGGGCACCGGGTGTTGAGCCGGTGGTCGTCACCAGGCGCTCGACTCCACCGTGATCACGGGCACCAGGTGGCCGCGGAGTGCCTCCAGGAACGTGACGACCTCGGCCGCGACCGAGCGGTGCTGAAGGTCGTTGAGGACGTCGTGGTGGGCGCCGCGGACCACCGCCAGGCGGGCTCGCGGCAGGGACTTGGCGGTACGGGCGAGTGCGCCCCTGTCAGCGAGCGGATCGGCGTCGCCGACGAGGAGCAGTGCCGGGACGTCGGCTTCGTTGTCGTAGGCCGCTGTGAGCAGGGCATCCGGAATCGGGTCGCCGAGCGAGCCCCGGCGCACCCGCTGGTCCTGGGTGAGCGTGCCCCGGTGCGCGGGGCAGGAGGTGCGGACGTCCAGCTCGTCCGCCCAGCTGCCGGGGGCGGTGGCCGCCCGGCCCGGCAGGCCCGCCAGGACGACGGCGTCTGGCCGCCGCCCGCCGGTCTGTTCGGCGTTGCCGAGGAACGCGGCGACCGCAGCGGCGCCCGAGTCGGCTCCCACCAGGACGAGCGGACCGACGACGCCGTCCTCGGCGGCGGTGCCCTCGACGGCCGCGGTGAGACGCCGGCCGAACGCGGCCGACGAACCGGTCGCTTCGTCGGTGCCGACGGCCGGGGCGTCGATCACGCGGACGCGATAGGCGTCGGCGGCCAGGCGCCTGCCGAACCGGGCATAGGTCGCCCGTGTCTCCCCGCGGCCGGGCACCACGACGACCGTGCCGCGGGTGCGGAGGCCTTCGGGGGCGTGATGGTCGGTGTATTCGGTCATGTCAGACTCCCGCGGGCTCTGGCTGGGGTGCGCCGGCGCGCTGCCATCCCAGGGCGGGCGCGACCTGCGTCGCGATGAGTTCCAGGGCGCGGAGCGCCGCGTCGTGGTCGGGGACGGCGGGGTTGAACTGCGTGATCAGATCGGTTGCGACGGGCAGCACCTGCTCCTGCCGCAGGGCGGCGACGATCTCCTCGGGCGCACCGTGGAACGAGTGGAAGCGACGCAGTGCCTCGTTGACGTCCAGGCCCTTGGGGAAGGCGCCGCTGTCCGCCATGCGCAGCGCCGCCCGGTGGACGTCGTCGCCGATCTGCCGGAGCGCGGTGCGTTTGTCCTTCGCGGGGAACACGAACCGCGAGAGGCCGATCCGCGGGCGGCGCGGCCCGTCCCAGGCGGCGAGGAAGGCGTCCGCCCACGGGCGCTGCACGGCGTCGGTCGGGGCGTCGAACCCGTACGCGGCCCGGTTGAGCAGCAGGTTCGAGCCGGCGGCCGCGGCGTACGCGGCTCCCTGCGCGCTGAAGACGCCCTGCCAGAGGCGGTCGGTGAAGTCGCCCGCGGTCGGCTGGACCCGGAAGCCGGGCGCCCGTACCTCCTCGCCGGCCAGGGCCCGGCGCAGGAGGTCGAGGTGCTCGCTGGTCAGTTCGCGCTTGCGGGAGACGTCCTTGCCGAACGCGGCGTACTCAAGGCCGTTGTACCCGCTGCCCACGCCGATCTCGACGCGGCCGCCGCTGAGCGTGTCGACGGTGGCGACGTCCTCGGCCAGTCGCACTGGGTCCTCCAGGGGGAGGACGGTGATGGCGGTGCCGAGCCGGATGCGGGTGGTCCTGGCCGCGGCGTGGGCGAGGAACGTCCACGGCGAGGACAGTCCGCCCCCGCCGGCGGGGACGTGGTGCTGGGCGACCCAGCCGACGTCGAAGCCGAGTTCGTCGGCGGCGACGAAGAGTTCCTGGGCGTTGCGGTAGGTGCGGGCCGGGTCGTGGTCGCGGCTCTGGACGTGGGTGAGGAAGCCGAGTCTGAAGCGCGGTGTCGCGGAGGTCATGGGCGGGTCCTCAGGAGTTGACGAGGTCGTCGAGAAGGCCGCCGGCGAGCCGGCCTTCGGCGGTGTGGCGGTTGGCCGGGACCGGCAGGCCGAGGTTGCCGCGCAGGGTGTCGGCCTCGTACTCGGTGCGGAACAGGCCGCGCTTCTGCAGGAGCGGGACGACGCCGTCGACGAAGAGCTCGAGTTCGTCGGTGGTGCGGAAGGCCAGGTTGATGCCGTCGAAGGTGTCGGCCCGGAACCACCGCTCAATGGTCCCGGCGACGGTCCCCGGCGCCCCGACGAAGGGTGAGGTGCGGAACTCGTTGGCGGAATCGGCCACTTGACGCAGGGTGAGGTTCTCGGTCCTGGCGCGCTCGACGATCCGCGCGGCGCCGGTCCTGCCGCCCTTCTCGGCGAGGTGGGCGACGTCGGGGAACGGCGCGTCCAGGTCGTGCCCGCTGAAGTCGTACGCGCCGAAAGCGCGGCCGAGCAGCGCGAGGTTGCGGTCGAAGTCGTTGTCCTCCTCGAAGATCTCCCGCTCGCGGCGCCGGGCGGCCTCGTCGGTGGCGGCGACGACGGGACTGCCGTGAATGAAGATCTTGATGTGGCCGGGGTCGCGGCCGTAGGACGCCGTGCGCCTCTTGATGTCGGCGTAGTAGTCGTGGGCCTGCTCCAGCGAGCCGCCGGGCGCGTAGATGCCCTCGGCCACCCGCGCCGCCAGGTCGCGGCCCTCCTCGGAGACACCGGCCTGGAAGATCACGGGCTGGCCCTGCGGCGATCGCGAGAGGTTGAGGGGGCCGGCGACCTTGAAGTGCTCGCCCACGTGGTCGAGCGCGTGCAGCTTGGCCGGGTCGAGGAAGAGGTTGCGGTCCACGTCGGCCGGGAACGCGTCGTCCTCGTAGGAGTCCCACAGCCCGCGGGCCACCTGGACGAACTCCAGGGCCCGGCCGTACCGGGTGGCGTAGTCGAGGTGCTCGTCGAACCCGAAGTTCCTGGAGGTGCCGGTGTCGAAGCTGGTCACGACGTTCCAGCCGGCGCGGCCCCCGCTGATGTGGTCGAGGGAGGCGAAGCGGCGGGCCAGGTTGAACGGGGAGTTGTACGTCGAGCTGGCGGTTCCGACCAGGCCGATGTGCCGGGTGTGCGTGGCGACCGCCGACAGCAGGGTGAGCGGTTCCAGCCGGTTGAGGTAGTGGGCCGGGTAGGTGGCGTTGATGAACTGGCTGTCGACGATGAAGAGGGCGTCGAAGAGGGCGTGTTCCGCCGCCTTGGCCTGTGCGATGTAGTAGTTGACGTCGATGCTGGCGTTCTTGGCGACCCGCGCGTCCCTCCACAGGCCGTGCTGGCCGGGGCCGCCGACGCCGTAGGGGTGGAGCGCGAGGTGGATCCTGCGGGACATGGTGGCTTCTTTCTGTCTGTCGGGGGCTCAGGCGTGGAGCAGGGCGCGCAGGGCTTCGCGTTCGGCACGGTCCGCGGGGGAGGAGTGCAGCGTGGGCGCGGAGCCGACGAGCAGGCGCGTGTAGAGGTGCCGCGGGCGGCCCACGACGTCGCGGGCGGCACCGACCTCGACCAGTTCACCCTGGTAGAGCACGGCGATGCGGTCGCAGACGCCGGCCACCGAGCCGAGGTCGTGGGAGATGAAGACCAGGGCCACGCCGGAGGCACGCAGCTCCTTCAGGATCTCCAGGACCTGCACGCGGTTGGCCGAGTCCAGGGCGCTGACCGGCTCGTCCAGGATGACCAGCCGCGGGTCGGTGACCAGGGCCCGGGCCACCGCGACCCGCTGGCGCTGGCCGCCGGAGAGCTCCCCGGGCAACCGGTCCAGGAGCTCCTCGTCCAGGCGGACGCGGGGCAGGAACGCGCGTACCCGCTCGGCCGCTGCGACGCGGGCGACTCCTTGCAGGAGCAGCGGTTCGGTCAGCGAGTCCTCGATGCTGACGTCCGGGTCGAGGCTGCGCAGGGGGTCCTGGAAGACGTACTGGACGACGCCGCGGCGGCGCAGGTCCCGCCATTGCCGCCGGCTGTAGGTCCTGACGTCCTCGCCGTCGACGAGGATCGAACCCGCCGAGGCGTGCACCAGGCCGAGCACGGCCCGGGCGAAGGTGGTCTTGCCCGATCCGGTCTCGCCGATGACGCCGACGGTCTCGCCGGGTGCGACCGTCAGCGAGACCTCGTGCAGGGCCCGGCGGCGCCGGCGGCGGGAACCGTAGTGGACCTGGAGTCCGGTGACCTCCAGGACAGGACTCGCGGAGCCCCGGGTGCCGGAGGAGTGCACCGCGGGCGGTTCTGTGGTCACGCTTCCTCCTTGGGCGTGAGGAACTTCTCCAGGCCGTACTGCTGGTGCTCGGCGATGAGCAGCCGGGTGTACTCGTGCTGCGGGTCGTGGAGCACCGCGCGCGTCGGGCCCTGTTCGACCACCTCCCCCTGGCGCAGGACGAGCACCTCGTCGCACAGCTGGGCGACGACGGCCAGGTCGTGGGAGACCAGGACGAGGGCCAGTCCGGCCCGTTCGCGCAGTGCGGCGAGGACGTCGAGGATCTCGGCCTGGACGGTGACGTCGAGGGCCGTCGTGGCCTCGTCGGCGATGAGGATCCGCGGGTCCGCGGCGATCGCCGCCGCGATCAGGACCCGCTGGAGCATGCCTCCGGAGAGCTCGTGGGCGTACAGGCTGTAGACGAGTTCCGGGTCGCGCAGTTGCGCCGCCCGCAGCAGTTCGACGGCACGGTGGCGTGCTTCGCGCCGCTTCAGCCTCTTCTTGGCCCGGACGACCTCGGCGATCTGGGGACCGACCCGGATCGAGGGGTTGAGGTAGGAGGCGGGGTCCTGGAAGACCGCGCTGATCGTGGCACCGCGAAGGGCCGTCCACTGCGGGGGCGTCAGGGTCGCGATGTCGGTGCCGAGGATCTCGATCGAACCACCGGTCACCTCGAAGTGCGGGGGCAGGATGCCCAGCGCGGCACGGCAGGTGAGGGTCTTTCCGCTGCCGGACTCGCCGACGATGCCGACCGCCCTGCCGGGGGTGAGCTCGAAGCTGACACCGCGGACGATCTCGCGGTCCCCGGCCTGGTCCCTGATGCGCACGTCGCGGACGGACAGCACCGGTGTCGCCGGGCCGGTCTCGTTGCCGGCCGTGTCGTCGGGCGCGGCCCGTCGGGCCTGCCCGGGGACGAGGTTCTCGGACACGGTCGTCATCGCGCACCTCCGGCGGCGTCGCCCTGGTCGAGACGGTCGAGACGGTCGAGGCGCTTGGCCCGGTTGAAGCGCGCCTTGCGGCTGTTGACCAGCGCGCGGCCCGCCTCGCCCGAGACGTCGCGGATCGCGTCGGCGAGCTGGTTGCCGGCCCACACGGCGACCATGATCAGCAGGGCGGGTGCCAGCGGCGCCCACGGCTGGTGGCTGAGGTAGCCGAGGTCGTAGGCGAGCAGCCCGCCCCAGGTCGGTGCGGGCGGCTGGACGCCGATGCCGAGGAACGTCAGGCTCGACACGATGACGAACCCGAGACCGACGGTCTGGGCGAGCGCGACCGCGATGGGCGGGAGGACCTTGACCCAGACGTGGCGGCGGACGATCCAGCCGGTGGACGCGCCGGAGATGAGCGCCGCCTCCACGTACGGCGAGCGGGCCACGGCGAGGGTGGCCGCGCGGGACACCCGGTAGAACAGCGGCGACACCAGAGCACCTGTCACCAGCATGGCCTGGGTGATGCCGTTGCCGAGGAGGGCGATCACGGCGACGGCGAACAACAGGAACGGCAGGGCGACGAGCGTGTCCGCCAGGCGGAGGGTGATCCACTCGAAGACCCGGCCGAGGTGTACGGACAGGATGCCGGGGATCGCACCGACCACCAGGGCGGTGAGTGCGACCTCCAGTGCGCCGAGCACGCTGACGCGGGAGCCGTCGAGGAGCCGGCTCAGCACGTCACGGCCGAGGTAGTCGGTGCCCAGCCAGTGGGCGAACGAGGCGCCGGCGAGCGTGTTGTCGCTGGTGGCCAGGGGATCGCGGGGAGCGAGGACCGGGCCGAGGATCGCCAGAGCTGCGATCACGGCGAGGACGGTCACGGCGACCCGTCCGGAGGGGAGAGCGAGGACGCGGCGCACCATGGTCAGACCCCCCGCTGGGCCGCCGGCGTCACACGCGCCAGGACCAGGTTGACGATGAGGTTGAAGGCGACGACCAGGACGATCGACACCACGAGGACTCCCTGCACGGCGGGCACGTCGCCCGCCTGGGCGGAGTCGTTGGCGAACCTGCCGAAGCCCTGCAGGCCGAAGATCCACTCCGTGACGACGGAGGCACCGACCAGAGCGGGGAACTTCAGGCCGAGGGTGGCGAGTGCGGGCCCGATGCCGTTGCGCAGGACGTGTCCGAAGAAGACGCGCCGTGGGCTCAGTCCCCGTACCACCGCGCCCGTCACGTAGTTCTCGCGATAGGCGGCGATGAGGCTGGTGCGCAGTTGGCGGGCGACGTCGGCGACGACGTCGAAGCTCAGGGCGACGGCGGGCAGGGTGATGTGCGCGAGCCAGGGGCCGATGCCCTGTTCCGCCGGGATGTAACCGGCGGAGGGGAGAAGCCGCAGTCCGACGGCGAAGACGGCGACCAGCACGATACCCACCACGAAGGCGGGCATCACCGAGATCACCGTGACGAAGCCCGTGATCGCGCGGTCGATCCAGGTGGTGCTGCGGAGCGCCGCCACTGTGCCGAGGGTGAACCCCACGGTCACACCGATGATCAGCGCGAAGGTTGCGACCGAGAGGCTGACGCCCAGGCCGAGGCCGATGAGGGTGGAGATGTCGGCGCCGTTGGTCCAGCTGGTGCCGAGCCGGCCGTGCAGGATGCCGGTGAACCAGTCCCCGTACTGCACGAGGAAGGGCCGGTTGAGACCCCAGTGGGCCTCGACCCTGGCGATCGCCTCGGGAGTCGCCTCCTCGCCCAGCTGGATCCGCGCCGGGCTGAGGCCGCTCAGCGACCGCAGCGCGAACGTCACGAACGTCGCGACCAGGAACACGGGCACGAAGATCGCGATCGAGCGGGCGAGGGTGATCAGGATGCGGCTCGCTGTCCGCCGCACCCTGATCGCGGCGACCCCGCGACGGCGGGCAGAGCTGACCGGTGGAGCGGTCGTCGTCATGAGGTTGCCCCCTGTATGCCGTGGACGGAGGTCAGTTGCGGCCGGAGATGGTGACGCCGGTCCAGTCGAGATGGGCCGGGTTCTTCGGCAGGTCCGATATCGACATGCTTTTGGCGAAGAGGTTCGGCGAGGAGTAGGTGAAGACCAGCGCCTTGGTCCGCAGGCCGGCCCTGGTCGCCGCCTGCAGGGTCCGGGCGTAGTCCGGCGCGTCCAGCGGGGTCCGGCGGACCTTGGCGATGGCCGCCTCGAAGCCGGAGGGCTCATGGGGCGAACCGAGGTTGAGCGGGCCGTTGGGGCCGAAATGGGCGGTGAGGGTCTGCGCCGCGGAGTCTCGTCCGGTGGTGCCGTAGAGCGAGAACGTCAGGTCCTTGGCGAAGAACGGGGTGGCCCAGTTCTTGTCGATCTTGATGTTGACGGTGATGCCGACGGCCTTCAACTGCGACTGGACGATCTCGGCTTGCGGGTCCTCGGCGGGGATGACCAGGTCGAGCTTGATGTCGCCCGGCTTGTGGCCTGCCTCGGCGAGGAGCTTCCTGGACTTGGCCGGGTCGTAGGCGTAGGCGTTCTCCGACTGCGGGTCGTAGGCCACGTACCCCTTCGGGAACGGCTGGTTGGTCGCCTGGCCGTAGCCGAAGGTCAGCTTGTCCACGAACTCCTCGCGGTTGACCGCGTAGCGGACGGCGTCGACGACCTTGTCGTTGTCGAACGGCGCCTTGTTGACGTTCAGGCTGATGTTCGACGCGTTGAACCCCGGCTGGACGAAGACGTCCAGCCCGGCCTTCTTGGCGGCCTCCGCCTGGCTGGGCTCGATGTCGGCGAAGTTGTAGACGCCGGTCTGCAGACCGGAGACGACCGTCGACGCGTCGGGGGCGGAGATCAGCTCCACGTTGCCGATGTGGATGTTCTTCGCGTCCCAGTAGTCCGGGTTCTTCTTCAGCAGGACCTTGGTGCCGGGGATCAACTGCTCGACGACGAAGGGCCCGGCGCCGACGGGGTCCTGGTCGAGCTTCTCCGGATGCGCGGCCGCCTTGGGGCTGGCGATCTGCAGGACGCGCTGCCCGAGCAGTTGCGGGATCTGGTAGTCGACCTGGGTGAGGTGGACGACGACGTCGAGTCCCTCGGCGTCCACCGACCTGATCGAGGTCAGGTCGCCGAAGAGCGCCGAGTTCTGCTGCTTCTTCGCCCGCTCGACAGCCACCTTGACCGCGGACGCGTCGACCGGCTCGCCGTCGCTGAACTTCAGGCCGGGGCGCAGATGGAAGGTGATCCGATCGCCCCTGTCGTTGTACTCCCAGCTCTTCGCGAGGTCCGGGACGGCCTTGCCGTTCTCGTCTGTGCGTGTCAATGAGGCGTAGACCAGGGCGAGTTCGCGGAACTGGGCACCGCTGCCCGACACCACCGGGTCCCAGTGGGCGGGGAAGTAGGAGGAAGCCCACTTCAGCGTGGTGCCGCCGGCCGCGGCGCCGGTGCCGTCGCCGCATGCACTGACGCCGGGGGCGAGTACGCAGACGAGGGTGGTGCCGAGGGCGGCGGCACGCAGCCGGCCCGGTACTCGGGGGGATCGCGGGTCGGGTCCTGGGCGGCGGATCGTGAGTCGTCCGGGCATCTCATGGCTTTCTGCGAGGGGCCCCGGCCCGTCTCAGGGCGGGCGGGAGCACGGCGGCGGGCGCGGTTCGCACCCGCGCCGTACGCCGGCTCGTGCCCGTACGGACGTGACGACATGGGCTCGGATGCTCACGTCGGGCACGCCTCGCTCAGGGCAGGGCGTCGGCGGGTACGCGGGGGCTCACCTGGAGGCGGATGAGGGGAGGCGGCGAAGCGCGAAGGCGGCGGCGCGGGCGGCGGTCGCCCGCAACGGCGGAGCGGCGCGGCGGCCGGCGCCGACGGGAACGGTCAGGCGCCTGTGGGCCGTGGGCGGCCGGTCAGCGACAGAGAGCGCTGGAGGTGCGCCGCAGGTCCACGTAGCGGCACACCACACCGGGGTGCGTCGTGAGCATGCTGCACATCCTGGCGACCGCCGCGAACGGCTGTCAATAGACACCAATTGGTGTCTCATTGGGCGGGACGAAGTCCTGATCGCCCGTCAGGAGGAGGTCAGGGCAGAGTACGTGCGCCGCCGCAGGTCGCCGGGTGCACCGCGGCTTCTTCGGGGTGCAGCCACAAGGGGCCGTTCCCGGTGTCCACCCGGACCGCCTCCCGCGGCGGCCACGGGCCCTCCGTCAGCACTGTCCGCTCCGGATCGGTCAGGCTCCGGTAGCGACGCAGGGCTTGCGACGGCGACAGCGGGGCAGCGGCGGCCGGCAGCCCTGGGTGCAGCTCCGCCACGGCCGCGGCGTACTCCTCGTAGGTCCGCCAGCCCGGCACCACGCGGTGTCCCGCCGGGGCGCGGACGAGCAGCGTCGGCAGGGCGTACCGGTGCCCGCCGTCGCCGGTCTCCTTGGCCGTGCCCGGGTGCGGCGAGCGGTCCGCCACCGACAGGACCTCGCGCACCGGGCGACGTGCCTCGGCCCGGTCGGCGCGTACCCGTTCCCGTACGTCGGTGGACGCCGCGTCGGCCGACAGCCGCTCCAGGTCCAGACCCGGCACGCCCCTCACCGCGGCCAGCGCGAGCGCGGGCGAGTCGGCCGGTTCCCCCAGGACGAACACGGTCTCCCGCAGCCGGCGCAGCACCCTCTCCGCCACGTCGCGGCCCTGGACCTCCGCAGCCTTGGCCGCCAGCGAGGACGGCCAGGAACTCGCCGCGACCCGGCTCAGCCGGTGCGCCCGCGGCGCCCGGGTGTGGGCACTGATCCCCTCGACGTATCCCGCGTACCAGGCGGTCTCCGCTGCGGAGTCCGGCGCCGGATCGTCGTCGAGGTCGAACAGGAGGCAGTACACCCGGCGCCACCGGACCCGCCCGGCCAGCGCCGCCCGCAGCCGGCGGAAGACGGGCTCCGAACCCCAGGCCCACGGACACAGCGGATCGGTGTACTCGACCACCTCCACCGTGGGCAAGGGGCGTTCGTCCGTCACGCGGCCCCCTTCCGGGCCGGTTGTTCCCGGGCGCCCGCCGGCAGCAGCGACAGCAGGGTCACTCCGCCGAGGACCGCCGCCGCACTCGCCTCGATCTGGCGCCACACACCGGGCAGTCCTGAAGCGGCGCCGGGGTAGTCGAGCCCGGCCGGCGACTCGCCCCGTAGGGTTATCAACTCGCCGTCGACGGCCAGCGCGACGTCCAGGAGGGTGATGTCCTCAGCGGGGCGGCCGAGCCAGTAACCACCCTCGCAACCGCGCTGACTGCGCACGAGCCCGGCCTTGCGCAGCTCGCCCACCACGGACTTCAGGAACCGGAACGGAATCTGCTGCGAGGAGGCGATCGCTTCGCAGGTCAGTGGACGGGAGGGCTCACGGGCGAGCTCCAGAAGAGCCCGCGCGGCGTAGTCCGCCTTCGCGGAGATATGCATGGGCACATCATGCCCGACCTGGCTCCGCCGACCGGGGCCCGCACGGTTGGCTCTCCCTGTTGCGGCAGTATTGCCGCAGGTGACGGGCAATGGACACTTCTTGACATCCTTTTCCGGGCAGCTCTACCGTCCCGGCATGAGCGAGCCGTCGACGACCCCCGGTGAGGGCTTCCACCCCCATCTCCACGACACCTCCGAGCAGCGGGCGACACCCCTGCGCACCCGGCTCCACCACGTCCGTGCGGACTCCCTGGACGACGGGACGGCGCAGACCGGCGGTATGCGCAGGTTCGCCGCCGTCAGCGGGAAGACGGTGGGCTCCGAGAAGCTGTGGATGGGGCAGACCCACGTGGCCCCCGCGACATCGTCCTCCGACCACCACCACGGCGAGTCCGAGACCGCCATCTACGTGGTGAGCGGGCACCCCGAGTTCGTCTTCCTCGACGACTCCGGCGAGGAGCCCGGTGAGGTGCGGCTGCGGGCCTCACCGGGCGACTACATCTTCGTCCCCCCGTTCGTGCCGCACCGGGAGGAGAACCCCGACCCCGCGGAGGAGGCCGTGGTCGTCATCGCCCGCAGCACCCAGGAGGCGATCGTGGTCAACCTCCCCGGGCTGTACGCCCTTCCGGCCGAGGAGGCCTGAGACACCGGGCGCCGCGTGGTGACATGGGCACCCGGGACTCAGCGGCCCGGGTGAACTTGCCGGGTACGGAAGCCCGGGTGCCGGGCGAGCCGGTGCACATAGGCCGTGAGCGGCCCCGGCACCGTGCTGGGGGCCGCGGATGGTTACCGAGCCGCGCTCCAGCTGTCGGAGGTGCTCGACAAGCCGTACATCAGCGTCTCCGCCGATGTTGTCGTCGCCGAGGACGACGCGACCGCCCGCGAGCTCGCCACCGGCTGCGCTCCCTGGGTCCGCAGCATCCGTACCGCCGAGGGTGCCATCGAGTTCCCCACCCCGGGACAGGCTCGCGCCCAGGTCTGGACGGAGGAGGACCGGGCCCTGGTGGCCGACCGGCTGGAGACCCGGTTCGCCGGCGCCCCGCGGCGCGTCGCCGACCGGCTCGAACAACTCCAGGAGGCCACCGGGGCCGACGAGCTGATCGTCACCACCATCAGGCACGGACACGACGACCGGGTGCGTTCCCTTCCGGCTCCTCGCCGAGGAGTGGCCCGCCGCTGAGCGGAGCCGTGACGGGAGCACTCCGGACGACCCGGGCCGCGCCGCCCGGCGTCAGCCGCCGGACGGGTTGCCGAGGCGTTCGAGCAGCAGCCCCTCGCGGGTGGACCAGGGGCAGATCGTCACGCTGCCCGCTTCGCAGGCTTCCATCAGCGCCTCGGCCACGAGGGCTCCGGCCAGGGACTGTCCGGAGCGGTGCGCGGAGATGCCGGGCAGCTTGTCGGGCCCGCCCGGGGTCGCGGCCGCCAGCAGCGGGATCGCGTCACGCAGTGCGGGCAGCGTCAGTCGCTCGGGCGTGCGCGTGGGCTTGTTCTGGCCGGTGGCGAGCCGGGCGAGCTGCATGAAGGTCTTGGAGCAGGCGAGCACTTGTCCGCCCGGTTCGGCGCGGGGCAGTCCGGGCACGGTGCTCAGCTGCCGGCGCAGTTCCTGCCGTACCTCGGCCAGTTGTCCCTCGGAAGGAGCGGTGCCGTCGGGCAGGTGCTTCCGGGTGACCGTGCGGGCGCCCAGCGGCAGCGAGTGCACCGTGCTGGGCCGGGCGTCGGTACCGGAGGCGATCTCCACGGTGCCGCCGCCGATGTCCAGGACGAGCAGCGGGCCGGTGACCGGGCCCGCCCAGCGGCGGGCGGCCGCATAGGCGAGCCGCGCCTCCTCCTTGCCGGACAGCACCCGCAGACGCACGCCGGTGCTGTCCGCCACCCGTTCGATGACGTCGTCACAGTTGGGCGCGTCCCGGATCACGGACGTGGCGAACGCGAAGACCTCCGGCAGCCGCAGCATCGGGTGCGCGGCGACCACCTCGGCCACCGCCTCCTCCACGGTCCTGACCCCCGACTGACGCAACCGGCCCTCCGGGCCGAGGCTCTGGTGGAGTCCCAACCGCACCTTGTGGGAGAACACCGGCTCCAGCACGCCGTCCTCCGACCGCCGCACCACCGTCAACAGGGCGCTGTGGCAGCCTACGTCGAGGACCGCCGCCTGCCGCATCCCACCATTTTCCCGCACCACGAGCCTTTCCGTTCCCGGGGCCGAAGCGTTGTCCCCGGCCCCCTGCCCGGGGCGGTAGCCAGGGGCGGTGACCAGCGTATCGGGGCACCGCGTAGCCATCATGTCACCGCAGGTGTCCCTCATGGCCCGGCGCGCCCCTCCGGTACGCTTCCCTGTCGCCCGGCGCACGGACTCTGACGCCGCCCTGCCCTGCCGCACGGTCCGGGGGACCGGGTCTCGGCGACACCGTGGGTCAAAGGACGAATTCGAGAACGCCCCGGGCTATTTCTCCGGGGTGCGTGATGATGCCGTCGTGAGGGCCGGGGACCATGACCGGCCGCATACCGAGCCGCGCGGCGCACCCCCCACCGGGCCGGGCCAGTGCCCAGTCATCGGTGCTGAGGAGACAGCGCAAGCGGATGCCGAGCGATGTCGGATCAGGAGCGTCGAAGGCCTCGGTTTCGTACGGTTCCGGAGAACTGCTTGCGGCAGGAGATTTGATGCCGCCTTGTCGCCGCGCCCTTGTCGCCGCGGCGCCGGCTCCGGGCCGCCGGTCGGCGGGCAGCCGGACGGCCCGGCCGGGATCGGTCCAATCCCGGCGCGGCGTCGTGACGAATGCCTCGTGTGGAGGGCGGGTACGCCGGCCTCCCACTGTGCGGAGGGTTCTCATGCTGACGTTGATTCCGATCGGTCTGCTCGGTGGGCTGATCACCGCTGTCTCGCCGTGCATCCTGCCGGTGCTCCCGGTGGTCTTCCTGGCCGGCGGGACCGGTGCGGCAGCGGCGTCCGGACAGACGGGGACGGGCCCTCCACCGCCTGCCGGCGCAGGGCGGCCCGGTGCGGGAAGGGGCACGCCGGCGGCGCCGCGCAATCTGCGCCCGCACGCGGTGGTCGCCGGGCTCGTCCTCAGCTTCAGCTTCTTCACCCTGCTCGGGGTGACGCTGATCTCCGCCCTCGGACTGCCCGACGACATCCTGCGGTACGTGGGGCTCACGCTCCTCGTGACGATCGCGCTCGGTCTGGTCTTCCCACCCGTCGAGCGACTGCTGGAGAAACCGTTCTCGCGGATTCCGCAGCGTCAGGTCAACAAGGAGGGCAGCGCCTTCGCGCTCGGTCTGGGTCTGGGCCTGCTGTACGTGCCCTGCGCCGGGCCGGTCCTGGCGGCGATCACCGTCGCCGGGGCGCGCGGTGAGGTCAGCGCCGACATCGTCGCGCTGACCCTCTCCTTCGCCGGGGGCACCGCGCTGCCCCTGCTGGCGTTCGCCCTGGCCGGACGCCGGGTCGCCCAGCGCGTGACCGCGTTCCGCGCCAGGGCGCGCAAGCTGCGGATCGCCGCCGGAGGCCTCATGGTCGTGCTGGCCTGCGCGCTGGCGTTCAACGCCACCGACGCCGTCCAGCGCGCGCTGCCCGACTGGACCTCCGCCGCCCAGAAGAAGATCGAGGACAACGGCACGGCGCGCCGGCGGCTGTCCGGACTGTACGACGACTCCAACAAGGACCTCTCCCGCTGCGAGGACGGCGTGAACCAACTGCGCTCCTGCGGCAAGGCGCCGGCCATCGACGGCATCACGAAGTGGCTGAACACGCCCGACGGCAAACCCGTGAGCCTCGCCGCGCTGCGCGGTCACGTCGTCCTGATCGACTTCTGGACCTACTCCTGCGTCAACTGCCAGCGCAGCCTGCCCCACATCAAGGCATGGGACCGCGCGTACCGGGAGGCCGGGCTGCGGGTGATCGGGGTCCACTCACCGGAGTTCGCCTTCGAGAAGGACCCGGGCAACGTCGCCGACCAGGCCAGGAAGCTGGGCGTCGGCTATCCGGTGGCCCTCGACAACAAGCTGACCACCTGGAACAACTACCGCAACCGCTTCTGGCCCGCCAAGTACCTGATCGACGCGCACGGCACCGTGCGCTACTTCACGTTCGGCGAAGGACGCTACGACCGGACCGAGGATTTCATCCGGAACCTGCTGCGGCAGGCCCGCCCCACCGTCCGGCTGCCCGAACGCACCAGCGCCGCCACCGCCGACCTCACCGCGCAGCGCACCCCCGAGACCTACCTCAGCAACCTGCGCATCCGCGGCTACGTCGGAGACCCCCTCGTCGACGACCGCGCCAAGGTCTACCACTACCCCTCGGCCGTTCCTCAGGACGGGATCGCCCTGAACGGCACCTGGACCGCGGGCTACGAGCACTTCACCGCCGGGAAGGACGCGAGCCTGGCCCTGAACTACCGTGCGAAGAAGGTCTATCTCGTCCTGGGCGGCAACGGCCCCGTGCGGGTGACGGAGGACGGGAAGCCCGTCAGGACGGTCCAGGTCCACGGGACCCCCACGCTCTACACCCTGGTCGACCGGGACCGGACACACCAGGCGCGCCTGGAGATCCGGCCGGCCCCGGGGATCGCGGCCTTCGCCTTCACCTTCGGGTAGATCGCCCCTCGCCCGCTGGTCCGCCGCCTGTCTGCCTTGCCCTTCCTTGACCAGCTCCTTGCCCTTCCTCGCGCCTAACGCGGCATGTCCCACCGGCAGGCCCACACAGAAGAGGCGCACCGAGCAGCACGCCGAATAGCCGCTCGCCGCCGCTCCGCTGACCCCGCGCCCCGGGATGCCGTACCGACGGTGTTCCGGGGGCGCCGTGCCCGCCCTACCATGGTCCGGGGCCGAGGCGCGCACGGTGGGGGCGGAAGATGAGGCGCATGGTCGGGAGATCCGCGGCAGTGGCGTATGTGCTGTTGACCGGGAGTCTCGCCGTGGCGGGGGCTGTCCATGAGCAAGCGTTCTACTACCTGGCGGCGGTCGCACTGACCCTGCCGTCGGGTGCCGTGGCGCTGCCGGCGATGTACGGAGGCTACGCGCTGATCTCGGCGATCGGCGGGATCTGGTTCCCCGTCGCCGGGCCGGGCGGTGACGAAGCGGAGTGGCTGAGCACCGGCAGTGCGACGCTGAACGTGGTGGTGCTGACGTGTGCCGCGATCGTCAACGTCTTCCTGGCGGAACGGGTGATGCGCAGACGGCGGCTGTCCCACCGCTGACCCGGTAGGCGGGTCTCTTTCGGGGGACGCGGTCCCATGCGGGACACGAAAACGCGAAGGGCCCGCGGATGGTCTCCGCGGGCCCTCTCGAGCGGTGGGACCTCAGTTCGCCGCAGGCACCGCCCGGCCGGGCGCGGACGGAGCGGAACGGGGGGCCAGCAGGCGTTGTGCGAGCTCGCCGAAGAGGAGGCCGAAGCCGCCCCACAGCGTCACCTGCATGGCCAGGGCGGACAGGCGGAACCGCCACAGCAGGGCGGCCGGGAAGTCCGCGGGCACCTCGTTGACGACCGGCAGGAAGGCGTAGGCCAGTCCGATGGCGACGACGAACGCCGCGACCACGGCGACCGTGGCGTACCAGGTGCCCAGACGGGGCGCGAGCCGCTTGCCGAGGATCACGGCGGCGATCGCCAGCAGCACGCTGAGCAGCATCATCAGGAAGTACAAGGTCGTGCGCTTGCCGATGGTGTCGGCGTCACCCACCGACGGCGGGTTGGCCGGGTACTTGAGGAACGGGACGACGTACACCGCCAGCAGAGCGCAGCCCGACAGCAGCAGGGCGGTCGCACGGGCCGAGAAGCGGCCGACGCGGCCGAGCGCGAAGCAGTAGGCCAGTGCGGCGATCCCGCCGAAGGCGACGCCGTAGAGGAGGACGCCGGTGGCCAGGCCCGCGGTGGACTGCAGGTGTCGGCTGACGAGTTCGACCTCGTGCTCGTGTGCCGGGGCGTGCGCCTCCTCGAAGCCGATGGCGTTGTCGACACTGGGTTCGCCGAGGAAGTAGCCGACAAGGAGCGCGAGTACACCCGCCGTCAGACCGGCGAGCATGCCGCGGACGAGGAGATTTCTCACGGTTGCGGAGTTCATGGGAGCGCGGGGTCCTCGTCAGTGGCAGGGGAAGCCGAGCAGGTGGCGGGCGTCGTGGACCCACTCGTGGACGTCCGCGCCGTTGACGACGGAGGTGGCGCCCTGCTCGGCGCCGACGAAGTAGAGGAGGATCAGCATGAGAACGCCGATGAAGACCGCCCACGGGGCGATGTCCTTCAACGGCAGTTTGGCCGGGATGACGGGGGTGGTGACTGGCGGCTGGGCGACAGGCTGCGCCATGGCAGGTCCTCCTCGGGAGTTCGCGTCCCATCTCGGTGGTGCACAGGACGTCGGCTGCGGGTCTGACTCACCAGACGTTCCGCCCCTGAGGGCTTGCCTGGTTCACAGTGGCGCGACCGTCCCGGGTTCTCACCGGCTTCCGCCATGCCGTCGTCGTATCCGGCAAACCGTACCGCGCCGTGGCGGCGCGGCCAAGACCGCACCCCTGCCGGGAGTTGCCGCCGGCGCGTCTGCCCGGGTCATTCTGCCGACGGGAGGACGAGCAACTCGTGCGGTAGCGAAGTGACCTGATCCCTCCTCACCTGGCGCGGCAGGCCGGCCGACACGCACCCCGGGCCGGGCCGCCGACCCGGGCTTGCGGTCAGTTGCCCCGGCGGATCCGGGCGGCCTCACGGGCGGCGGCCATCTGGCGGGCCTCGGTGGTCTTGCGCGACTCCCGGCCGGGGCGCGAACCCAGGCCGCGGAAGGGGGCACCGCCACGAGCCGGCGCGTTCACGGGCTGGGCGCCGGGGACGGGGACACCGGACGGTGCCTGGGCCCCGGTGATCCGGCTCAGCGCCGCCTCACCGGAACGTACCTGGGTGATCGTGGGGCGGATGCCCGCGTCGGACATGAGCCTGGTCATGTCACTGCGCTGGTGGGAGGTGACGAGAGTCACCACCGTGCCGGACCGGCCGGCGCGGGCGGTCCGGCCACCGCGGTGGAGGTAGTCCTTGGCCTCGGCGGGGGGATCGACGTTCACCACGAGGTCCAGATCGTCGATGTGGATGCCGCGGGCGGCGACGTCGGTGGCCACCAGGGTCGTCACCTCGCCTGCCTTGAACCGGGCGAGGGCCCGCGTGCGCTGCGGCTGGGACTTCCCGCTGTGCAGGCCCACCGCCGGCACCCCGGAACCCTCCAGGTGCCGGGTGAACTGGTCGACCGCGTGCTTGGTGTCCAGGAACATGATCACCCGGCCGTCCCGGGCGGCGATCTCCGTGGCGGCGGCGAACTTGTCGGCGGCGTGGACGTACAGCACGTGGTGCTCCATGGCGACGACGGTCGCGGCCGCCGGGTCGACCGAGTGCACCACCGGATCGGCCAGGTAGCGGCGGACCAGGAGGTCGATGTTGCGGTCGAGGGTCGCGGAGAACAGCATCCGCTGGCCACCGGGGCGCACCAGGTCCAGGAGCTCGGTCACCTGCGGCATGAAGCCCATGTCGGCCATCTGGTCGGCCTCGTCCAGGACCGTGATCCGCACCTGGTCCAGATGGGCGTCACGGCGTGCGACGAGGTCGCTCAGGCGCCCCGGCGTGGCGACGACGACCTCTGCCCCGGCCCTGATCGCGCTGACCTGCCGGCCGATCGACAGGCCGCCGACCACGGTGGCGAGCCTGAGGTCCAGCGACCGGGCGTAAGGGGTGAGCGCCTCCGTGACCTGCTGGGCCAGCTCCCGCGTGGGCACCAGGACCAGGGCACGGGGCCGCTTGGGCTCGGCACGCTGTCCGGCGGTGCGGGCCAGCAGTGCCAGGCCGAAGGCCAGGGTCTTGCCGGAGCCGGTGCGCCCCCGGCCCAGGACGTCCCGGCCGGCCAGCGCGTTCGGCAGCGTGGCCGCCTGGATGGGGAACGGTTCGTCCACGCCGAGGTCGGCCAGGGTCTTGAGCAGGGGCGACGGGAGTCCCAGCTCCGTGAACGCCGCGACCGGCGGCAGGCCGGGGGTGACCGTCTGGGGCGCCGCGAATTCGCCTTGCACAGCCGCGGGGCGGCCCGTGCCGCCGGAGCGGCCGGGGACCTGCGGGCGGGAACGCCCCGACTGGCCGGAGCGGTGGTCGTTGCGGGGCGAACGGTCCATGGGGAACCTTTCCTCGACGGGGCGCATCGAGGCATTCCCGGATGGACGGTGCGGCCGGGGAGTCGCCAGAACGAGCCGAAGACAAGACGGTGATCGGCAGCGGGCGGCCCCGTCCCTTCGGCGCGGGTCCCGGGTGCTTCGTGCGTGCCGGCGCCGGGCGCCGGCGCCCGGGCGATGGCGCTGCTCGCCAAGAGTTTACCTGCCGGCTCCGCTTCCCCGGGCAGAGCGGCAGCGGCAGTGGCCGTGTGACGGGGACCACCGTGCCGGCGTCGTGTGCCGCGGCGCGGGCGGCCGGCTTCGTGCGCTCCGTACGCAGGGCCTCCCGGGGTGCTCGACGACCCCGAGCCGCACGGGAGGCCCTACTGGTGACGCGTGTCCGGCCGGAGGGCCGCCCGGCCGGCGGGCGGCATGCGAAGCCCGGCAGGTTCTCTGCCCTGAAATAACGTCAGGAGGGCAGTGCCCACTGCTGGTTGGCGGAGCCGGCACAGCTCCAGATCTGCAGGCGGGTTCCGTTGGCCGAGCTCGGCCCGGTGGCGTCCAGGCACTTGCCGGACTGCGGGTTCACCAGCGTGCTGCCGGACTTCTGCCAGACCTGCGACCCGGTGCCGTTGCAGTCGTACAGGTCCACCTTGGTGCCGTTGGCGGTGCCGGCGGCGACCACGTCCATGCACTTGCCGAGCGCCCGCAAGGTGCCGTCACTGCCGACGGTCCAGTTCTGGGCGCCGGTGCCGTTGCAGTCGTAGAGCTGGACCGCGGTGCCGTTGGTGGTGGCCGCGCCTGCGATGTCCACGCACTTGCCGGCGTACCCGGAACGGATCGGCCCGGTGCCGCCGGGGGGAGGCGTGGTGCCGCCGACCCAGGTGGTGGCCGCGGACGAGCCCACGTTGTCGATCGCGGTGTTGCTCTCGATCGGGCCGGCCACCTTTCCGGGGAACACGATGAACGTCACGGGGCCCGCGGTGCCGCCGGTGGCGGGGTTGGGGTCGATGCCGAGCGCCGTGGCCAGCGCGTACGAACCCTCGCCGATGATGTTGTCCGGGCCCTCGTCGGCGAAGGTGGCGTAGACGACGTTGCCGTTGTAGACCACGGCCGCCACGCTGCCCGGCGAGATGCCCGCGGACTGGTAGTTGAAGCGGCTGCTCGGCAGCGGCACGACGTAGTAGTGGGTGGTCTCCGAGGTGAAGGACTGACCGGTGGAGGTCTCGAAGGACGTCTGCGGCTGGTACCAGGGGTCGGTCGCCGCGTTGCAGTGCGTCGTGCCGATGCCGTCGCAGTCGATGTCCATGTCCGACGTCCAGGTGTACGCGGAACCGTTCTTGCAGATCTGCACGGTCGCGGCTTCGCCGTCGTCGGTGGCGTATTTGCCGTTCGAGGCCGGTGTACAGCTCTGTGCCTTGGCCAGCAGCTGGGCCGCGGTCGGGCCCGCGGCCGCCACGGCCTGCGCGGCTCCGGCGGCGTTCGATGCGGTCGCGCCGACGCCGACCGTCGCGGTCAGCGTGGCCGCGGCGACGCCGAGGGCCGCGAGGCCCAGCCGAAAACGAGTACGCGTCATGGGTCACCTCTTCCGATCGTTGGAGAAAGTCCGAACGTGTGGGACAGGGGTGGCCACCGGATTGAAAGGAAACCTTACTGTCGCATACCTGTCAATGCTCGGAACATGGAACTCCGGCGTCCGCGTTGTGCGTGTCTGTACACCTTGAGACGTTTCAGTCAGACGAAGGGGTCGAGTGCATGCCCTTCGGTAACCTCGATCGAGTGAACCTATGCTTACTGATGAATGAATGATTGCCGTACGCGGATTGATCGGGAGTGTTGCGGTGGGGGCACGAGGGGGTCGGGCCGCGCTGTGCGGCCGGGGCCGGCGGCGCGGGGGTGCCGATGGGGCAGGCGGGACAAGCGGGTTAGGTGGTGAGGAGGGGCAAGGCGTTGATCGCGCCGGTGGTATGACGACGGGAGGAGCACTTCCTGTTCGGGGCGGTCCTGGTGGGTCGCGCCGCTGCCGGGCGGTTGAGCGTGTCGCAGGTCACCGAGGCGTCAGGGGAGGCGTGTTGGGCGACCCGGCGATGCCGGCGCCGCGATATCCGGTCTCCGGCGGACATGCCGAGTTGCCCCGGCTCAGGAGGTCCTCGTGATCCGGATACTTGTCGTCGAGGACGACGAGGCGATCAGCGAAGCCCTGTCCCTCGTGCTGCGCATGGAGGGATTCGACGTTGCCGTCGCGGACACCGGCCCGGACGCGCTGAGCCAGTTCGGCAGCGACGGCGCCGATATGATCCTCCTGGACTGGATTCTCCCGGAATTCCCGGGACTCGAGGTCTGCCGCAGACTTCGTCAGACCTCGAATGTGCCAGTGATCATGGTCACCGCCAAGGACAGTGAGATAGACAAGGTCGTGGCACTGGAAATGGGCGCGGACGACTACGTCACCAAGCCGTTCTCCAGTCGCGAACTCATTGCCCGCATCCGCGCCGTGCTGCGTGGCCGAGGCAAACTGGAGCAGGTCCACGAGAACGTTCTCGAGGCGGGGCCTGTCCGGATGGACGTCGAACAGCACCTCACCGTGGTCAACGGAAAGGAGCTCTACTTTCCGTTGAAGGAGTTCGACCTCCTGCGTTTTCTGTTGCAGAACGTCGGACGCGTTCTCACCAAGCAGCAGATCCTGGACCAGGTGTGGGGTGCGGACCATTTCGGCGACGGCAAGACCGTCGATGTCCACATGCGGCGCCTGCGCGTCAAGATCGAGTCGGACCCGGGAAGGCCGCGGCATCTCCTCACCGTCCGAGGGGTCGGCTACAAGTTCCAGAAATGAACGCCGGCTCGCGGGAGGCGTCCTGCAGTGTGACGCCTCCCGCAACCTCGCCATCGAGTTCGCCTGCCACGAGGCTCTGCCCACCCTGCCGTCCAGCGAAGGTCTGCTCGACACACCCGCCGGCCGGGAGCTGATCAGGCACTGTGAGGACTTCGGCGCCGAAGTGGTCGGGGCACCGCGGTGGTTGAACACGACCGGGTACTGACCTGCCGACGTCGAACCGGCTTCCCGGACACGGGACCGCGGGCGCGCCTGCGTCCTTCGCTGTCCGAGCGTCGTGGCAGGGTGGGGGTATGTGCGGCCGCTACGTCTCGACACGACGTCCCGAAGACCTGGTCCAGCAGTTCCAGGTCACCGAGTGGAACCCGGAAGCCCTGGTGGCGCCGAACTGGAACGTGGCGCCGACCAATGACGTGTGGGCCGTCCTGGAGGGCGTAGACCGGGGGACCGGTGTGCTGGAGCGGCAGTTGCGGGCGCTGCGGTGGGGGCTGGTGCCGTCCTGGGCGAAGGGCCTGAGCGTCGGCTCCAAGATGATCAACGCGCGGGTGGAGACGGTGCACGAGAAGCCCGCCTACCGCCGGGCCTTCGCCAAGCGCCGCTGCCTTCTGCCGGCCGACGGCTTCTACGAGTGGCAGGCCGTCCCGGCAACCGACACGACCAAGGCCCACAAGCAGCCGTACTTCATCAGCCCGGAGGGCGGGCACGGGCGCGGCATGGCTTTCGCGGGGCTGTACGAGTTCTGGCGCGACCGCGAGATCGCCGGAGACGACGAGCCCGGCGCGTGGTGGACGACCTGCACCATCATCACGACCGAGGCCACCGATGCCGCCGGCCGAGTCCATCCGCGGATGCCGCTGACCATCGGCGCCGCCGACTACGACGCCTGGCTGGACCCCGAGCACCAGGACCTCGACGAACTCCGCGCCCTTCTCACCGCCCCCGCCGACGGCCACCTGGCCACCCGCCCGGTCTCCACCGCGGTCAACAACGTCCGCAACAACGGGCCCCACCTGCTGGACGACGCCGCCTCCTGATCCCAAGGCGTCCTCCGGAGAGCGGTCTCCCGCGCGGTCCGACCGTGACCTGAATGGGAGGTCGTGGCAGGACGCATGCGGGCGGTTCACGGGTGGGACCCCGGCGCCTTTCCCAACGCCGGGCAGAGCAGCGGCGGATTGCGACACCCACTGCTGAACGTCTTGGGCGGGGGACTGTTCTTCCTCATCGGCGTGACGCTGCTGACCATGAGGGTGCGGGACACCCTTGAATTCCGGAACGGTGTGCACACGGTGGGAGTCGTCCGGGAGCGTGGCGAGTCCACCGGGAACAATCGCCTGTGGGTGGCCTTCACCACGGCGCGTGGGGAGGTCTCCGGCCGATTGCCCGCGACCACGAACGTGAAGATGCTCGGTGACGGCGACCGCATGGCCGTCGTCTACCAGGCTGATCATCCCGAGAGGGTCGTCGCTGAGCGTGACATCGGAAGCGAGGCGCTGTTGCTGCCGTCGGGCTTCACCGCTGTCGGCCTGGGACTTGCCGGCTACGGGAGCCTGACGCTGCGTTCCGAAAAGAAGCAACGGGTACGTGGCGACGCAGAGTCAGGGACCCTCGGCCGGGCCTGACGAAGGCCCGCGCACCGGCGCGGGCCAACGTCGTTGTCGTTCAAGGGCCGTGGCGTGCAACAGCCGGCCCGGGCGGTCGCCGGGTCAGAAGCCGCAGTACACGTTCGACCCGTTGTAGGGGAGCAGGGAGTCCTTCACCCACCCGAGGCGGTCGTCGTGCTGGTCGTACAGGAAGGTCCAGGTCCCGTTCTGGCCCGATGTCCAGCAGTAGTAGATCAGGACGTCCTGGTTGTCCGCCCAGCCGACGACCGAGCAGGCGGTACTGGAGCCATTGCGGATGTTCGCGCTGACGCCGGCCGGCATCCTGACGTCGGTGCCGTCGGCGATGATTCCCGACCGGCCGCAGGAGGCGTTCGCCGACGCCGCTCCTGCCGTGCCCACCACCAGCCCTGCCGGTACGGCGAGTACGCCGACCGCCAGTGCCGCCAGCTTTGCCCGTTGCGTGGTTCGCATCTCTCGTCCCCCTCGGTGCTCAGAAGCCGGACGGCGGCGTGACGTTGGTGCTGATCTTGCCGTACGTGGAGCTGGAGCCGTAGGCGATCCGGATGAAGATGTTCGTCGCCCGGCCGTTGAAGTTCGCGGTCTTCGTCGTCCAGACACCGTTGCACTCGCTGGCCTGCGCGCTGGCCCCGGTGGGTGACAGGATGACGTTCGACTGGGCGCAGACGCCGTCGGTCCGGGCGTCGAGCAGCTGGAACTTCACGGTCTGCCAGTAGGAGCCGTCGAAGATGTTCTTCCCCCACGTGACCGTGCAGCTCTGTGTCCGGGCGTGGG
Source organism: Streptomyces sp. RLA123 (assembly GCF_056270165.1). Taxonomy (NCBI): domain Bacteria; kingdom Bacillati; phylum Actinomycetota; class Actinomycetes; order Kitasatosporales; family Streptomycetaceae; genus Streptomyces; species Streptomyces sp. RLA123. The sequence continues at coordinate 7,781,511 of NZ_JBWDOR010000003.1, forward strand.
TGGCTCCCGCCGAGTCGTTGACGTACAGCGAGGCGCAGCTGACGGTCGACGTGCGGTCGCCGGTGTCGGCGGCGGCGGTGCTCGGCGCGATCGCGGCACCCGCGAACATCGTGGCCAGGGCGAGGCCGGAGGCGGCGGTAGCGGTGGCCAGAGATTTTCGCAGTGGACCTGCGTACATGGTTCCCCCTTGGTGATTGGCGCGTACAGTGATCAGTGACCCGTGGTTCAACCGGCAGGCGCGACTACGGCGGCCTCAGGGCCGCCGAGTCGAGCCTGTGTGCGAAGCGCCGCAAGCTTGTTCCAGACGCCACCGGACGGCAAGCGACCGTGTACCGCACATTGACGCGTTGTCATCACCGAAGCCCGTTCGGTCGGGCGTCACGCGGTGACCGGGTCCCGTCCCCGCTTCCCGCTGCCGCGCCCCGGATTCGTGTCGGCCGCGGCGACGCCGGACCGGGTGCGACGACCGGTGTCTCCGTCCCACGGAACCGTCCGGGCCCGTCGCCGAGCGCCCGCCCGCCCCTCCCCGCCGGAGCCTTCGGCGTCCGCTGCCGCCGCTCTCGCCGCGGCGCGGGGCGCCGAACTTGATGGCTCGTTCTCACCGCAGCGGCACGCGGCACGCGCCACGCCCGCGGCACGCGCGCCGGCCGGCTCGGGCCGGGGGGCCTGACGCTTCCGGGCCCGCCCCCGCAGGGGACGGGCCCGGACGTCACCTCGTGCTACGGCAGTTCGATGCCGGTCACCATGCCGTTCTGGTTGCCGACGACCAGGACGTCCCCGGCGATCGCCGGGGTGCTGAAGCAGTACACCAGGCTGTGCTGCAGCCGGCCCTGCGGGGTGCCGTCGTCCAGCTTGACCCCGAGCAGCTTGCCGTCCGCCGACTGGGCCCAGGCCACGCCGCCGGCGACGACCACTCCGGCGTTGAAGACGCGGACCGCCAGGTTGGTCTGCCAGCGCACCTTCCCGGTCGCCAGCTCGACGCGGGACATGACCCCGGTCTCCGTCGTGAACAGCGCGGTGCCGTCGCCGAGGATCAGCGCCGGCGCGTACATGGCACTGCCCGCCAGCTTCCAGCGCAGCGCACCGGTGGCCGCGTCCAGCCCCCAGGAGCTGGAGACCGAGCCGACGACCACGACGCCGTCGCCGACCGCGACCACGTTGTCCCAGCCGCTGTAGAGCGCGATGTGGTTCTCGGTGCCGGTGGCCATGGAGAACGACCACAGGGCCGCGCCGGTCACCGCGTCGTGGGCGCGGGCAAAGCCGTCGTCGGCCGCGGTGTAGACGCGGCTGCCGTCGCTCGCGGCACGTCCGGAGGAGAAGCCGCGGCCGGGCACCGACCAGAGGGCGCCTCCGCTCGCGGCGTCCAGCGCGAACAGCGTGCGGCCGGCCGAGACGAACACCCGCTCCTGGGCGCCGACTTCGGTCACCAGGGGAGCGCTCAGTACCGGAGCCCCGGCGTCGAAAGCCCACTTCTGGCGGCCGTCGGCGGCGTCGAGGGCGTAGAGCCGGTGGTCGGCCGACGGGACGAAGACCGTCCGGGAGTCGGCGTCGACCGCGGGCCGGCGGTAGACCGGTCCGACCTGCGCGTGCCACAGGCGGGTCGCGGAGGAGCGGTGCCGCGGACGCAGGGCCACCACGTCGCCGCTGCTGGACGCGACGACCGCGGTCTGCTCGTCGCCCGAGCCGAACGTGGCGATGCCGCCCTGGACCGAGCCGGGCAGCTGGTACTCCCAGCGGGCCTTCGGGTCGGCGTCGCCGCGCGCCACCTCGAACAGGGCGGTGTCCTCCCACCAGGTGCCGTCCGCCGCGGTCACCTGAAGGCGCAGCCGCTGGGTGCCGGGGACCACCGAGGAGACGTCCACGGTGCCTTCCCAACGCCGGTCCGAACCGGGTTCGGGGGCGAGGGGCTTCCAGACGGGGGTGGCGGCGCCGCCGAAGATCGTCTGCGGGTAGAGGTCGACGGCGACCTGGGCGGGGCGGGCATCCCCGTCCAGCCGGACGGACACCGGGAGCAGACCGGCGGCGACGGTGCCCAGGCGGACGCCGCGCGGGCGCTGCGGGCGGCCGAGGCCGTCGCCGGCCAGCGGCATGTCCGCGACGGGCACCTCGGTCTCGGTCCCGTCGGCGGCCACGTTGACCCGGCTCACCCGCAGCACGGGAGTGCCGTCGGCGGCCACGGTGCGCTCGACCCAGTAGTACAGGGCGCCGTTGCGCACCGCGTTGAGGCCGATCTGGGTGAGGCCGTTGAAGCGGCTCACGACCTCCTTGTGGATGTGGCCGGCGAAGATGCCGCGGACGTCGTAGTCGGCGAGCAGGTCGAGGACGGCCGGCTGGTCGTCGACGTAGTAGAAGGTGTTGCCCATCGGGAAGTGCTGGAAGAGCACCGCGGGCGTGCCCGGGCGCAGGCGCTTGAGGTCGGCCTCCAGCCACTCCAGGCCGCCGGGGCCGAAGTGCCCGGGCTCCTGCAGGACCTGGGTGGGGTCGAAACCGACGAAGTGCACGCCGCCCGCGTCGAAGGAGAAGGGCGACGGGCCGAAGTGGCTGTGGTACTGCTCCTTGGCGGACGGGTCCCACCGTACGTCGTGGTTGCCGGGGGAGTAGTGCATCTTGCCGTGGAGGGCCGCGGGCAGCACCTCGGCGTAGCGCTCGAACTCGTCGGGACGGCCCGTGTCGGTGATGTCGCCGCAGTGCAGGACGAGATCCGGGGTGCGGGCGGCGATCGAGGCCCACACCTGGGTCAGCCACACGGTCGTCTGCGGCGAGTCGACGTTCACGTGAGTGTCGGTCACGAGCGCGAAGCGCAGGGGCGCGTCGGGGGTGACGGACGGTGCGGCGTTCGCAGGCGCGGCACCCAGCAGGGAGGCGAGTCCGGCGGTCGCGAGCGTGCCGCCGGCGAGACCGAGGAACCCGCGGCGGCCGATGCCGGCGTGGTGGCAGGCGTCGTGCGTGGTGCCGGACGACTCAGGCAGATCAGACATGTAAGTCCCGATGGTGCGAGGCGCGAGTGCGCCAAGGTGCAAGATCGGGCACACGTTGGTCCGTCCCGGTAACACCGTCCTTGATGTAAATGGTCCTTACATGGAACATCGGATGTCCGGAGTGGGGCACCGGTCGGGGCAGTTGTTGCGCCCGCCGGGATCGGGGGGCGACGAAGCCGCCGCCCCCGGTACCCCCGGGGCCCCGTCCGGTTCGCCGCGGATGTCAGGAAAGGCAGCCGACGTGCGCCAGGGCCTGCTTGAGGAGAACTCCCTGGCCGCCCGGCATTTCCTGCTGGAGGTGGGGTGACGACGCTTCCTGGGGGGTGAACCAGACCAGGTCGAGAGCGTCCTGCCGCGGGTGGCAGTCGCCCACCACCGGGACGACATAGGCCAGGGAGACGGCGTGCTGCCGTGAGTCGTGGAAGTGGGTCACCCCGTGCGTCGGGAAGTACTCGGCGATGGTGAAGGGCTGGGGGGAGGCCGGGATCCGTGGCAGCGCCATCGGGCCGAGGTCCTTCTCCAAATGGCGGATGAGCGCCTCACGGACCCGCTCGTGGTGCAGGACCCTGCCGGAGACGAGAGCACGGCTGACGGTCCCGTCCGGCCCGATGCGGAGCAGGAGGCCGACGTGTGTGACTTCTCCGCTGTCGTCGACCCGGACGGGCACGGCGTCGACGTACAGGATCGGCATACGTGCGCGGGTCAGCTCCAGATCCTCGGGAGACAGCCAGCCGGGCGTGGTTTCGGTCTTGTCGGCCATCGGGTGATCGTACGTGGAGAACCGGCCGATCGGGGAGACTGTCGGCGTGCCGCGGTGCCCCGTGTATCGGCTGCCCAAATGAGGTGGTAGCCGTGCACCGAACGGCGTCGTCACGGGGAGGGGGACGGAGGCGTCCTTCTGGGCCGGCGTCAGCCGCCGTCGCCGGGGAACCGGACGTGTCGCCGCCGGCTATGCGGGAGGGGCGAAGGGGTTGTCGCCGGGTGCCAACGAGCCACCGTGCCATGCCGCCCGAGGCGGGGAGGGAGCCCAGTCCGGTCCGCGGTGATCGAGCCACCATCTGCCGATGGTGTGCAACTTCTCCTCGAAGTTCCGGTCCCAGCTGAAAAATCCGGTGACCGGTGCCCGCAGGCGGGTGCGCCGGCCGCCCGCTTCATGGATCACGACGAAGCGGGCGCCGAAGACCCACTCGGTCCCGATGGCCTGTATGCCGGCCCACGGGATGGTCCGACGGGACAGGTTGTGCACGACGGCTGCGGGCCGAGTGAGGGTGATCCCGAAGGGACGCGAGAAGACCGGCATCGCGAACGCCAGAACGATCAGCCCGATGAGAGGACCGGCCGGTCCTCCTTCCCACCAGATCAGGAGTTGAAAGAGCCCGCCGAGCAAGGTGACCGGCAACACGGGCAGTACGCGCTGGAGAAGCGTCAACCGGTAGCGGATGCGCTCCGGTGACACCGTCTTGTCCTGCGACTGCCCCACGGCGTCATCCCCCGACTGGCCGCGCGGCCGCAGCCGCGCATGATCGTCCCCGAAGTGTGGCGATCGTGCACCGCGTTGTCCATCCCCGCGGCTTGCCGGCCCCGTGCGCGCACACCCCGGGTACCGCTCCGCGAAGCGGTACCCGGGGTGTACGCCGACCCGCTGTGCCGTCAGTGGTACTGGCCGACCTGGTAGTCGCCGGCGGGCTGCTGGGTGATGACGTTTCCGCGGTTGAAGGCGTTGATGACGGCGATCTGGGTCACCAGGACGGCGAGCTGGTCCTCGTCGTAGTGCTTGGCCGCGTTGGCCCACACATCGTCCGGGACGCCGCCGGCCGCGTCCGCAATGCGGGTGCCCTGCTCCGTCAGCTCCAGCGCGGCGCGCTCGGCGTCGGTGAACACCGTGGCCTCGCGCCACACCGCGACCATGTTGAGGCGTACCGCGGTCTCGCCCGCCGCGGCGGCGTCCTTGGTGTGCATGTCGATGCATCCGGCGCAGCCGTTGATCTGACTGGCGCGGATGTTGACCAGTTCGCGCGTCGCGGCCGGCAGTGTCGATTCGGCGAGCGCCTGACCCGCGGCGATGATGTGCTTGATGGCCTTGGCCGCGACGGGGCTGGCCATGACGTTCAACCGGGCTTCCATGGTGCACTCCTGTGTCGTTGCTGGCGGTTACACCTCATGGACGGAACAGCCCGGCGGACTGTGACATGGACGCAGCTGACCCCCGTCTCAGGATGTGGCCGGTGGCCGGTGGCCGGTGGCCGGTGGCCCGGACGGCCGACGCGACGGCCGGTCAGGACAGGAAGTCGCCGAGGAGTTCGGCGAACTCCTGCTCGGCGAGCACCCGGACGTCCAGCTCCTTGGCCTTGGCGAGTTTCGAGCCGGCCTTCTCCCCGGCGACGAGCAGCGTGGTCTTCCTCGAGACGGTGCCCGACGAAGTGCCGCCGGCCGCGAGGATCAGATCGCTCACCTCGGTGCGGTTCTTTCCGGCCAATGCGCCCGTCATTCCGCCGGTGACGACCACGGTCTCGCCGGTCAGCGGACCTCCCGCGGCCACGGCGGGAGCGGGCGGCTCGGTCATGTTCACACCGGCCGTGACCAGCTTCTCGACGACCGGACCGAGTGCGGCGATGTGCGCGGCGATCTTCGGTGCGTTGGCGGCGGGGAGCTTCGGCACCCTGGCCAGCGTGTCGGCGTCCGCGGCGCGGATCGCGTCCATCGTGCCGAAGTACCGTGCGATCTCCCGGGACAGCGTGCGGCCGGTACGGACCACGCCGAGGGCGCAGAAGACACGGTTGAGGGGCTTGGTCCTGGCCGCCTCGATCTGTGCCAGCACGGTGTCGGCACGCTTCTCGCTCCTGGTCGCGTCGACCAGCTGCTCACGGCTGAGCGTGAACAGGTCGCCGACGTCGGCGACCGCTCCGCTGTCGGCCAGGGCCTCGATGTAGGTGGTGCCGAGGCCGTCGATGTCGAGCTGGTCGCGGCCCACGGCGTACCGCAGTGCGGCAAGCAGCCCGCAGCCGCCGCCCGTGCCGTCGGCGCATTCCCAGCGCTCACCGGAGGTGTCGATGTCGCCACCGCACTTCGGGCAGGCCTCGGGCAGCTCGATCGGTGTCTCCGCGCCGGTGCGGAGGTCCACCACGGGGGCCTCGACGCGGGGGATGATGTCCCCCGCCTTGAAGACGCTGACGGTGTCGCCGATCATCAGTCCGCTGTCGCGGATGAACCTGGGGTTGTGCAGTGTGGCGTAGCGGACGATGCTGCCGTCCACTTCCACGGGCTCGAGTTCGGCGCGCGGGGCGATGATCCCGGTGCGGCCGACGTTCCACTCGACGGCCAGGAGCTTCGTCCGGCGCTCCATGGCCGGAAGTTTGTAGGCCGTGGCCCAGTGGGGGTGGCGGGTGGCCAGACCGGCCTTCTCCTGCTCGGCGACGGCGTTGGCCTTGATGACGACGCCGTCGATGCCGAACGGCAGTTCGGCACGCAGGGCGGCTATCTGTTCGACGCGGCGCTGGACCTCCTCCAGCGTGGCGCACACCTGGAGCCCCACCGGCGTCGCCGAGGTGGTCTGCACCCCGGCCGCCGCCACCGCGGCCATCATGGCCTCGTGCGTGTCGCCCGCCAGGCCGACGACGCCGTAGGCGTAGAAGGTCGTCTCGATCACGTACGGACGGTCCTTCGCGCGAAGCGTCCCGGCGGTGCCGTTGCGCGGGTTGGAGAAGACCTTCGCGCCGTGGGCCTGACGCGTGGCGTTGGCCTTGTCGAACTGCTCCCGTGTGAGCAGGACTTCGCCACGGACCTCGAACGACACCGGCGATGCGAGCCGTGCGGGCAGACCCACGAGGGTGCCGATCGCGTGGGAGATGTCCTCGCCGTGCGTGCCGTCGCCCCGGGTCACGAGCCGAGTCAGCCGCCCGTCCACGTAGCGCGCGGCGATGGCCGCCCCGTCCAGCTTGGGTTCGGTGACGTAGCCGCCTTGCACCGGCCTGCCGAGCCGGCGTTCCACTGACGCGCCCCACTTGGTGAGGTCCTCGGCGCTGAAGACGTTGTCGAGCGAGAGCATGGGCACCACGTGCGCGACGTCGCCGGTCGGGGCCGCCCCACCGCCCACCTTGCCCGTGGGGGAGTCGGCCCGCACATGGTCCGGGTGCTCCTGCTCGTACACACGGATGCTGCCCGCCAGCAGATCGTAGCCGGCGTCGTCGAGGGGGCTCGTCCCGTCACGGTAGTAGGCGGCGCACGCCAGCAGAGCCGTGTCCACGGCGGAGTGGTAGTCGTCGCGCGAGGCCGGCGGTGCGGCGATCACTGTGGTCATGGGCTGCATCATGTCCCGGGGGTCTGACACTCGGTCCGCGCGCGGGTGGTGAGCGCACGGAAAACTGGGCAGGATGAGGCGATTGGAGCGTCACGAGGCTTGTCAAACGATTTTCGGTCCCGCGACGTTCACACCCTGGACATCGGCGACGACCTGCGAGGATGCCGCCTGGTGGGATTCTGTGCCGTGGGCCGGCGCGTGCGCTCGAACGCGCGCGCCGTCGCGCACGATCCCGTCGGTCCCGCATCACCCCCGAACTGGCTCGAACAACGGCGAGGAACCCATGAACCCGAGCGACGCTGAGCGCGCTGAACAGGCGGTCGCCGAACGCGACGCCGAGACCGCGGCCGGGGCCAAGCCGCTGCTCGACGCCCCGCAGTCGGCCGCGGCGGGGGTGGCGATGTGGCTCTTCGTCGTCGGCCCGCCGGTCGCCCTGATCGCCGTGGTGCCGTTCGTGTGGGGATGGGGCCTGTCCACCCTGGACGTCGGCATGGCGGTGGTCGCCTACCTCGTGTCCGGCTTCGGTCTCACGGTCGGTTTTCACCGCCTCTTCACGCACCGATCGTTCAAGGCGCGGCGCGGCCTGCGGATCGCCCTGGCCGTCGCGGGGTCGCTGGGGGTCGAGGGCTCGCCGGTCCAGTGGGTGGCGAACCACCGCCGCCACCACGCCTTCGCCGACCGCGAGGGTGACCCGCACTCGCCCTGGCGCTACGGGTCCGACACCCGCGCACTGCTCAAGGGCCTTCTGCACGCCCACATCGGCTGGATGCTGAAGCGCGAGCTGAGCAACCGCGCCCGGTTCGCGCCGGACATCGCCGCCGACCCCGACATGCGGCTCGTCGGCCGGCTCTTCGGACTGCTGACCGCCGTCTCTCTGCTGGTGCCCGCGCTGATCGGCGGGCTCGTCACCGGCACCTGGACCGGCGCGCTGACCGGGTTCTTCTGGGCCGGAGTGATCCGGATGGCGGTGCTGCACCACGTCACCTGGTCGGTCAACTCGGTCTGCCACGTCGCGGGCAACCGCCCGTTCGTCAGCCGGGACAAGGCCACCAACTTCTGGCCGCTCGCCCTGCTCTCCTTCGGTGAGAGCTGGCACAACTCGCATCACGCCGACCCCACGGGCGCGCGCCACGGCGTCCTGCCCGGCCAGCTCGACCCGTCGGCGCGCCTCATCTGGATCTTCGAGAAGCTGGGCTGGGTCCACGACGTGCGCTGGCCGAGGCCGGACCGTGTCAACGCCCGGCTGCTGTCCGGACCGGTCGGCTCGCACGAGCCCGCTGCCTGACATCTCGCGCGGCCGGTTCTCCACGATCCGCCCGGGCCCTTGGCGGCCGCAGGTCCGGCGGCCGCAGGTCCGGCCGCCGGAGGGATGATGACGGGACCGGCGGTCAGATGAACGCGCGCTTGTCGGCGTCCAGGCGGTGCGAGAGCCGGATGGTGATGAACGCGTTGTCGTCCGCCTTGCCCGCGGTGCGGCCGGACGAGAGCGGGACCACGTCCTCGATCGCGGTGAACGGGAAGCGGAAGGTCGTCCCGAAGCCGCCGAGGTCCTTGGGGTTCGCGATGTCCAGCAGGTCGGCAACCAGCGTCTTGTCCCTGGCTCCGTCGCCGTTGCGGTCGCGGGTGTCCGCCAGGTGGATGCGCGTGCCGGGCGTCGTCGCCGTGCCCGCCGGCGGCTCCGGGCGGTAGATCCATCGCTTGCCGGTGTACGGGCCCGCACGCGGGTCGAAGTCGTTGAAGCGCAGGTCGCCGGGGGTGTCGCCGTTGACCGTGCCCTCCATGCCCTCGAAGCCCTTGCTGCTCATGGTGGCGGGCTGCTCGCCGTTCAGATACGGGCTCTCCTGCGCCTTCGCACCGGCCGGCGGGATCGGGGCCCGCAGGAGGCGCCCGGCCGGCAGTGCTCGGTCCCGCCGCGCGGCTGCGGCCCTCTGCCGCCGTTGCCTTGCCGCTGCATCGGAACAGGAATGGACCCGCCAATCCGGCGAACCCTCCCGGGCGCAGCGTTGGGGCCGGTATAGGTTGAGAGGCGCCCGAAAGCGGCCGGCGGCCCAGGGAGCCATCCATGACGCGGTACCTGATCTCGTTCGATGACGGTGCGATGAACCTCACCGAGGAGGAGTTGTACGAGGCGGCCGAGGCCTCGCACGCGGTGGTGCGGGAGGCCCAGGACGCCGCTGTGTGGGTCTTCGGCGGTGGACTGGAAAGGCAGCGGGCGAGCGTCGTGGCCGCCGACGGGGCCGTCACCGACGGCCCGTATCCGGAGACCAAGGCGGTGCTGGGCGGGTTCTCGGTCATCGATGTGCCCTCCCGTGAGGACGCGCTGAAGTGGGCTGCCAAGATCGCTGCCGCGTGCCGCTGCGTGCAAGAGGTCCGGGAGATCATGGCCGACCCGGCCGTCTGATCGAAGACGACCTGTCGCGGTGGGGCGGCGTGATCCGACGGACGAGGCGTCGGCGGTACTCGAGGCGTTGCGCCGAGTGCCTGCTCAGGGCAGGACCCGGGACCGATGACTTTTGGGGCCGGCTCGCGTCTACCGTGCGACAACCTGACAAGAACGAGACAGGGAGCATGAGATGACCACGGAACAGACGGCGGCCGAGGGTTTCGCCTACACGTTGGAGCGGACGCTGGAGGCTCCGGTGGCGGCGGTGTGGACCGCCTGGACCACCGCGGAGTCCTACGCACAGTGGGCCTACGCCGTTCCCGGATCCGTCGAGATGGACGTGCGGCCGGGTGGGACGTGGAAGGCGACGGTGGTCACCCCGGACGGTGGGCAGTTCCCGTTGACCGGCTCGTACGCCGAGGTGGACGAGAACCGGCGGCTGGTGGTCGGCATGGACGTTCCCGGGGAGGACGAGCCGGCGCTCATGACCGTGGAACTCGCCGAACAGAGTGCCCGGCGGACCCGCATCGTGGTGACCCAGAGCTGCGACACCGCCGACAAGCGCGACCTCGCGGAGCAGGGCACCACCATGCTCCTGGACAGCCTGACTGGCTTCCTCAAGACCGTGAACTGACCCCCCCCGTAAACCCCGTCGGGGCCGGACCGCTCTCTCCCAGGTGAAGCAGCGGTACGGCCCCGACGCGGGGCAATCGGCCGGTGGATGCCTAGCCGGTCGGGATCCGGCCGCAGAGCCAGTTGCCCGGTTCCACCGGGTTGTCGCTGATCCAGAACTGGCGCCACAGCAGGGCGAACTCCTCGCGGCTCAGGTGGCCGTCGCCGTTCAGGTCGAGCAGTTCGAAGATGCCCGCCATCTCCACGGGCCGCCCGTTCCAGGTCTCGACGAGCCGGTGGTGCTCCTCCGGTGAGATGCGGCCGTCGCCATTGGCGTCCACGGCGTCGAAGACGGTGTCCGCCGTGGCGGTCACGTCCGCGGTCATCGCGGGCAACCTGTCGACCAGCGACAGCAGTTCCTGCATGTCGACAGCGCCGTCGCCGTTGGCGTCACCGACTTCCAGCAGCGCCGCCCACCACCCCATCAACAGCGTTTCGACTCGCGTTCGCAGCTCGGTACCGGGGCCCACGCCCGGCAGCCGGCTCCAACGCTCGACGAGCGCCCTGAAGTCCTCCTCGCGCAGATAGCCGTCGCTGTCCGCGTCGAACGCGGCGAACATCCCCTTGAGCTTGCGCTCCTGAAACCCACTGGCCACGAGCGGCCTCCTTCGACGCCGAACCGAACCGTCACTCGCCGGCGACCGCCCAGGAAGATGGCGGGCACATGAAAACTGTAGGCCGCGACGCGCTTCGGCCTCCACGAGCACGTGTGCACGAACGATCACTCACAGGCGTTGCGGGGAACGGTGACGCGCGACGGCGCACCAGTCCCGGAGAGCCTCAGGGCGACGGCGCCGGCGGGGACGATGGCGATCGTCAGCACACCGCAGCCGACGAGGATTGTGGGGGTGCTCGTCCGGTCGAGGAGAAGGCCTCCGAGCGCCGCACCCGTGGGCGAGGCCGTCAGGAGCACGGCGCCGCGTGCGGCCAGGACCGTGGTGAGCGAGCCGGCGGGTACGCGGTCCTGGACCAGGGTGAAGGCGAACGGGAGCATGCCGACGCCGTGGCCCGCGATGATGCCCAGCATCGCGGGCCACAAGGGAAGACGTCTGGCCGCGCCCAGCGCGAGAGCCCCGATGACGGCTCCGATTCCGAAGGCCGCCGAGTAGGAGCCGAGCAGCCCCGCGCCGGAGTCGAGGTCGCCGGATACGAACAGGGGAGGGGCGACCTCGACGGGGCCGAAGACGAGGTTGAACACCCAGGTCACGAGGAGCAGGCCGAGGAGTTCCGGTTGTCGCCACAGGATGCCCGGCCCACGCGTGGTGGCGGCGGTCACTGGCGCAGCTTCCGGCCCTGGTGCCGGTGACCCGCGGAGGATGGTGCGGCCCGCGAGTGCGTACCGCTCGACGCCCCGGATGCGACCTCGCGGTGAGCCGCGATGTCCGGAGGGGGGCCCGCACCCCTGTCACAGGGGCAGGGAGAACCGGCGGCACACGTGGACGCGAGCGAACTCGCTCCGCAGCCGTGCCGCGTCGGCGAGCGCCGCGTGCGAGAAGGAGGCCATCGGGATCAGGCCTGGGCGACGTTCGGTGATGGCGCGGTCGGGTTCCCCGCGGTCGGTGTAGTAGCTGGCGTAGACATGCAGATAGTGGTCGCTCTCGACGAAGCCCGTGGCGCGATACCAGCGCAGCGTCTCCTCGTCGTCCCGCGTCCACGCGTCCAGGGTCGAAGCGCCCGCTCGGCGGGCCTGGTCGCGGGTCAGCCCGAGCAGCCCCCGCCCGAGCCCCCGGCGCCGGTGGTCGGGGTGGATCGCCACGGTGGCGATGGTCGCCAGCTCGCCTTCGACGGTGGTGTCCATGATCCCGACGACGGAGCCGGCGCCGTCCACCACGACGAGATCCAGGGCGGGAAGCGCGGAGGCGCGCTTGGAGGGCTGGACGTCGTCGAAGTAGGCCGTGCCCAGGAAGGACAGCACCCGGCAGCGCAGCCAGGAAGTCTGGTCAGCAGGGGTGTACGCGCGGACGGTGTAGGTCACATCGGTTCCTCAGTGACGTGATGGGGAGGGGGTGGGGCCGGCGCCCGGTTCTCGCTACTGGCCCACCCTTCCGTCGACGCATTCGCGCAGCAGGTCGGCGTGTCCGCAGTGCCGGGCGTACTCGTCGATCCTGTGCACCAGGAGCTCCCGGACCGCGATCTTGTCCTTCCCGAGCCGGCTGCCCAGGTCCGCGTGTTCGGCCAGCGCGGCGTCCGTCGCCGCCTGCTCCCGCTCCAGATCGGCGAACGCGCCGTCGATCACGGCCTGATCGGCGACAGCACCGTGGAAGTCGGCGTCCCTCGCGCCGTACAGCTTCGGCAGCGGTTCGCCGTCGCTGACCCAGTTGCGCCAGTCCCGTTCCACCTCCGCCAGGTGCCGGAGCAGACCGAGCAACGACATCGTGGAGGGCGGGACCGCCCGGCGGGCCAATTGCTCCGCGTCCAGGCCCTCGCACTTCATCCGCAGGGTCAGGCGGTAGTTGGCCAGGAAGTCCTGGAGCGTCGCGAGCTCGCCCTCCGGGCTGTCCTGGTGGTTACGGGGGTCGGCGTCCGGGTCGGCCCACATGTCGGGATACACGGTTGCCTGGGTCCATCGCGCGGGCTGCTCGCTCATGCCCTGCATGGTGAGCCGCCACGGCCCGACTCCGCCACTGGGTTTTGCTCATGGCTCGAGGAGTGTCGCGTGCCAGGTGGTCGCGGCCGCGTCGTGTGCCCCGGGGGTGCAGGCCAGCAGCCGCCACGAGGCCGGTGACCAGGCGAAGACGGCGTCCTGGCCGAAGCGCCTGCCCAGGGACCGGGCCTGGGTGTCGTCCAAGCCGACGACGGCCGCGCTGAGTTCGTCGTGGGTACCGGCGCGGTCGCCGCCGACGGCCGGCCACCACTGCCGGACGGCGACGCGGATGTGGTCGTGCAGCGCGTGTTGCGCACGGAGGTTGGCGTCCGCGGCCGCCGTGCGTCCGGCGGGGTTGAAGGCGGTCACGATGTGGATCGCCTGACCGCCGGTGAGCGGGTAGGGCAGACCCGGCACGCCGTGCGGGGCGGGGCCCGGTGCGACACGGACGGTGTGGGCGGGGAAGGCGATGTCCACGACCGCGCGCAGGTAGAAGGGCCACTGAACGGGATGAGGGGCCGCGGGGTGAGCGGCAGGGAGAACGGCAGCAGGCACGAGGGTCTCCTTCGGGAGGGACCCCCTTACCTGCCGGCAGGGAGATCTGCGGCCCCGCCGACGCGGGGGAGATCGAGGCTGTCAGGCGGCGATGTTTGCACGGGGGCGTACGCGAAGTCCAGGTCGGCCAGAAGTCGGTGATCTTACGTAACACGCTCAATTATTTGCGTCCTTCATGAGGTCAAGTGAAGGGAGCGTCGCCTGCCACCGTGGCCCTCCGGGGGATCGTCCATGCTCAACGCGGTAACCGGGTGTCGAGGGGTGAACGCAAGCGGAAGATGCTCCGCGTAAGGCGGTTGCCGCAGTAACTGCCGTGATATTACGAGCCGTTGACAAATCAGAGACGTACTAGAAACCTGATGACGCAGTTTCCGCAAGAAGTTGACTGTCTGACTCAATTGACGTACACGGCCGACTCCCACCTCCAGGGACGGCACGCAAGCTCCCGCATCCCGGCTCCTCCTCGCCCTCCTGCCGCGCTCCCCCCTCCACGGAATAGAGGACCCCATGAGATGGAGACCCCTTGGCCGACGGTCGCTCTCCGGCGCCGTCCTGGCCGGGCTCATGACCGTCGGACTGTTACCGCTGCCCTTCGCGTCCACCGCCCAGGCCGCCGCCCCGACCGCTCGGGCGGCGGCCGCCGACGTCAACCTTGCGCTCGGGCGGCCCGCCACGGCGGGCGGCTCCCTCGCTGCGTACCCGGCCGGGAACACCACCGACGGCACCCAGGCCTCCTACTGGGAGGGCCCGGCCGGCTCCTTCCCTCAGTGGGTCCAGGTGGATCTCGGTGCCACGCGTGCCGTCGACCGGGTCGTACTCAAGCTGCCCTCGGGATGGGAGACCCGCACCCAGACCCTCTCCCTCCAGGGCAGCACCGACGGCTCCGCCTTCGGCACGCTCTCCGCGTCGGCCGGACGGGTGTTCAACCCGGCACAGGCCAACACCGTCACCGTCGGCCTGACGTCCCCCACCGACGCCCGGTACGTCCGCGTCAACGTCTCCGGCAACACCGGCTGGAACGCCGCGCAGCTCTCGGAGCTGGAGGTGTACGGCGAGGACGGCGGCGGTACCGACCCGCCGCCCACCGGTACCAACCTGGCCCGCAACAAGCCTGTCGAGGCCACTTCGTCGACGCAGACCTACGTCGCCGCCAACGCCACCGACGACTCCACCTCCACCTACTGGGAGGCGGCCGGCAACCCCGCGGACCTCACCGTCAAGCTCGGCGCCGCCGCCGATGTGACCGCCGTCGTGGTCAAGCTCAACCCGGACCCGGTGTGGGGTGCCAGGACCCAGGGCATCCAGGTGCTGGGCCGTGCCGCGTCGGACACCGGCTTCACCTCGCTCCGTGACCGCGCCGACTACGCCTTCAGCCCCGGGAGCGGCAACTCGGTGACCATCCCCGTCAGCGGCCGCTGGGCCGACGTGCGGCTCCGGTTCTTCTCCAACACCGGCGCGTCCGGCGGGCAGGTGGCCGAGTTCCAGGTGGTCGGGACCGCCGCGCCCGCGCCCGACCTCACCGTCACGAGCCTGGACTGGTCGCCGTCCGCCCCGTCCGAGCGGGACGCGGTCACCGTGAACGCCGGTGTCCGCAACGCCGGCACCGCGCGTTCGGCGGCGACGACCCTGGATGTCAGCGTGGAGGGGACGGTCGCCGGCAGTGCCGCCGTGCCCGCCCTCGACCCGGGTGCCTCGGCGACCGTCGCCGTCTCCACCGGCACCCGCGCGGCCGGCAGCTACGCGGTCGCCGCGGTGGCCGACCCCGGCAACACGGTCGCCGAATTGGACGACACCAACAACAGCCGCAACGCCGCGAGCCGGCTGGTCGTGAGCCAGGCCCCCGGCCCCGACCTCGAGGTCACCGCGATCACCACGAGCCCGGCGAATCCGGCCGTGGGCTCGCCCGTCTCCTTCACCGTCGCCGTGCACAACCGCGGCACGACCGCCGCGCCCGCGGGTTCGGTGACCCGGCTCCAGGCCGGCACCACCACCCTGGACGGTACGACCGGCCAGGTCGCGGCCGGCGCCACGGTGAACGTGGCGATCAGCGGCACATGGACGGCGACCACGGGCGGCGCCGCGCTCACCGCCACCGCGGACGCCACCGGCGTCGTCACCGAGACCAACGAGAACAACAACGTGTTCGCCAAGTCGCTCGTCGTCGGACGCGGCGCCGCCGTGCCGTACACCGAGTACGAGGCGGAGGACGGCCGGTACCAGGGCACCCTGCTCGCCGCGGACGCCAAGCGGACCTTCGGGCACACCGACTTCGCCACCGAGTCCTCGGGCCGCAAGTCCGTCCGTCTCGACTCCGGCGGCCAGTACGTCGAGTTCACCTCCACCACGTCCACCAACTCGATCGTGGTGCGCAACTCCATCCCCGACGCCTCCGCCGGCGGCGGAGCCGACGCCACCATCAGCCTCTACGCCGACGGCACGTTCGTGCAGAAGCTGAACCTCTCCTCCAAGCACAGCTGGCTGTACGGAAGCACCGACGACCCGGAGGGGCTGACCAACCGGCCCGGCGGTGACGCCCGGCGGCTCTTCGACGAGTCCCACGCGCTGCTGTCGCGGACGTACCCGCAGGGCACGACCTTCCGTCTGCAGCGGGACGCGAACGACTCGGCGGCCTACTACGTCATCGACCTGATCGACCTGGAGCAGGTCGCCCCCGCGGCGGCCAAGCCGGCGAACTGCACCTCGATCACCGATTACGGGGCCGTCCCGGGCGACGGGCTCGACGACACCGACGCCATCCAGCGGGCGGTCACCGCCGACCAGAACGGCCAGATCTCCTGCGTGTGGATCCCGGCCGGTCAGTGGCGCCAGGAACAGAAGATCCTCACCGACGACCCGCTCAACCGCGGCCAGTTCAACCAGGTCGGCATCCGGGACGTCACCATCCGCGGCGCGGGGATGTGGCACTCCCAGCTCTACACCCTGACCCCGCCGCAGAACGCCGGCGGCATCAACCACCCGCACGAGGGCAACTTCGGCTTCGACATCGACGACAACACCCAGATCTCCGACATCGCCATCTTCGGCTCCGGCACCATCCGCGGCGGCGACGGCAACGCCGAGGGCGGCGTCGGCCTCAACGGGCGCTTCGGCAAGAACACGAAGATCACCAACGTCTGGATCGAACACGCGAACGTCGGTGTCTGGGTCGGCCGCGACTACTCGAACATCCCCGAGCTGTGGGGCCCCGGCGACGGCCTGGAGTTCACCGGTGTCCGGATCCGCGACACCTACGCCGACGGCATCAACTTCGCCAACGGCACCCGCAATTCCACCGTCTACAACTCCTCGTTCCGCAACACCGGCGACGACTCGCTGGCGGTGTGGGCGAGCAAGTACGTGAAGGACACCTCCGTCGACGTCGGCCACGACAACCACTTCCGCAACAACACCATCCAGCTGCCGTGGCGGGCCAACGGCATCGCGGTGTACGGCGGATACGGCAACACCATCGAGAACAACATCGTCTCCGACACGATGAACTACCCGGGCATCATGCTCGCCACCGACCACGACCCGATCCCCTTCTCCGGCCAGACCACCATCTCGGGCAACGCCCTCTACCGGACGGGCGGCGCGTTCTGGGGCGAGGCGCAGGAGTTCGGCGCCATCACGCTCTTCGCCCAGGCCACGGACATCCCGGGCGTGACCATCCGGGACACCGAGATCCACGACTCCACCTACGACGGCATCCAGTTCAAGACGGGCGGCGGCACGATGCCCGGCGTCAAGGTCACCGACGTCCGCATCGACAGGTCCGTCAACGGCTCCGGCATCCTCGCGATGAGCGGCGCCCGCGGCAGCGCGGCCCTGACCAACGTCACGATCACGAACTCGGCCCAGGGCGACGTACTCATCGAACCGGGCTCCCAGTTCACCCTCACCGGCACACCGGCCGGCCTGACCGCCCAGCGCAAGGCGGACTGACCCCGGCAGGGTCTCCGGTTCCCGCCCGGGAGCCGGAGACCCGATCCGCCACCCCGGGATCTGTTGCCGAACGGGTGTCATCCCTACAGTGGGTGGCCGGGCGTGGGGGGCGGATGAAGCTGTGGGCGGGCCGGGCGAAGAGGCGGCAGGCGCTGGATGAGGACGCCGCCACGGCGGCTCGGCTCATCGAGGTCTGGCTGGCCGGGCTGAAGCCCGGCGCGGCGGCGGAGCCCGCGCGGCGGTGGCGGGAGTCGGGGCGCCTTGCCCCCGGACACGTCCGCCGCTTCGCGGCCTGGCACCGGAAGCGCATCCGACTCCACATGCTCGGGCCGGCATCCGGCGAAGGGGTATCGGTGCGGCCCGGATCGCCGGAGGACGCCGAGAGGGTCCGCGCCGAGACGCTGTCGCTGACCCGGGACGCCCTCGCCCTCGGCAGGTGGCTGAAGGCCGAGGGCTACGAGTAGCCGGGCGCGGGAGCCCGTCCGGGCGGCCGGGCGGTCAGAACAGACCGACGCCGGGGTCCATGCCCAGGCGGACGCGGCCCGCGGCCTCCATGGGGAACGCGGAGTGGTTGGCGTGCTGCAGCGCGGCCATGCCGTCGCGGAACAGGCGCTCCAGCCGGTTGCCGCGGTAGAGCGGGGTGGAACTCGCCAGTTCGTACATCGTCACCAGCACCTCGCGGCTCACCTGCGCGGCGTGCGTCATGGCGGCACGCAGGGCCGCCCGCTGCTCGAGCGTGGGAGTGTCCCCGCGCTCGGCCGCGTCCTCCAGTGCCTGCGCGGCGGAGCCGAGCAGCAACCGGGCGGCCTGAAGCGCCGTCTCGGAGTCGGCCAGGGCGTACTGGGTGCGCGGGGAATCGGCCAACGTCGCGCCGGTGGAGTTCTTCTTGGTCAGGACGAGCGCGACCGTCTCGTCGATGGCCGCCTGCGCGACGCCGAGGACGATCGCGGTGCACCCGGGCAGCACCAGCGAGGGGAGGAAGCCCCGGTAAAGGGGCTCGTCGATCCTGAGGGGCGCGTCCAGGGGCGACAGGAAGCCGGCGGGCACGAAGGCGTCCTCGACCACCACGTCGTTGCTTCCGGTGCCGCGCATGCCGCTGACGTCCCAGGTCTCCTTCACCGACCACTGGTCCCTGCGCAGGACGCACATCTGCACGTCGGGCGCGCCCGCGGCGGTCATGCGCGGTGCGCCGTCCTCCATCACGACGACGACGGCCACCAGCCACTGCGCCGCGTTGATGCCGCTGACGATCCTCCAGTGGCCGGAGACCCGGTAGCCGCCCTCGGCGGGCGCGGCCGTCCCCGGCATCCCGGAGTTCGCGAAGGCGGGCTCCCGCTCCTGGCCCCAGATCCGCCCGTTCGCGGACTCGTCCAGCAGCGCTCCGACGAAGCCGAAGTTGGCGTTCCAGACCAGCCATGCCACGGAGGCGTCGATGCGGCCGAACTCCTCGTACACCTTCAGCACCGTGGTCAGGGGCGTCTGTGATCCGCCGAGTGCCCGGGGTGTGAGCAGGCGGAACGCTCCCGCGTCGCGGAGCGTCGCATACAGCTGATCGGGGATGTCGGCCCGGCGGTCGGACTCCTCGATCGTGGCCTCGATGGCGGGCCGCAGCAGGGCGGGAAGAGCGAGCGGGTCGACGGCCGGCGAGCCCGACGCGGTCCCGGAGGTCCCGGAGGTCTCGACGGTCTCGTGGGTCTCGGACAAGGTGTCTCCTCGTGTTGCCCGGGCGCGGCGCGCCGGGCGCCCCGGTGGCGCGGTGTCGCGGTGTCGCGGTGTCGCCGACAGGACGACGGAGGCGTGGAGAAGTTCGATTCCCCGCCTATGGTCCGCGTCACACTCCGCCGGACTGCTTGCCGACCGGCTCGGGGGGTGTGGTCGGTGCCGCACCGGAATCGGCCGGGGCCGCTGCGGGCAGGCCGTGGGGCAGGCGGCGCACGGCGGCGGACGCCAGAGGTGCCACGGCCGCCGCGGCGTAGACGACGCCGGCCGCCGCGGCCACGTGGAATCCCCCGAACCGGTCGGCGAGCGGGGCCACACTCAGCTGCCCGACGGGGATCGCGACGTAGGACAGCAGGTCGTCGAAGGACGACACGCGCGACAGGGCGTGCGGGGGGACGTGCTCCTGCAGCGAGGTGTCCCAGCCGACGGACGCGACGGAGGACCCCAGTCCCGCGACGAAGGCGGCGGCGATCAGCCAGGGGGCGTGCAGGCGGGCGCCCAGCACGAGGAGGGGGAGTGCTCCCAACGCGGCGGCCAGTTGGCCCACGCGCAGCAGGTGCCGCATCGCCAGCCGGTACATCAGCGCGCTCATCACGAGCAGTCCGGCGCCGCGGGCGCTGAGCACGAAGCCCCAGGCCGCTTCGCCGTCGACGCGCCGGGTGAGCACGGGGCCCAGGATCTGCCAGGTGCCGACCTGCACGAGGTTGATCACGCAGAAGGCGAGAGACACCGTCCAGACCCAGCGGATCCGGCGGTACTCGGCCCAGCCGCCGCGGATGTCGGCGAGCAGGCCCGAGGAGCGGTGAGCGGTGGGCGGACCCGTCAGGGGGGACAACCGGGTGAGGCACGCCGCGGCGAGGAGGTAGGTCAGCGCGTCGAAGGCGATGGCCGGGCCGCCGCCCATGGCCGCGACCAGCGCGCCCGACAGGCTCGGTCCGAGGATCTTCGTGGCGTTGCCGACCGATCCCAGCAGCGCGTTCGCCTGCCGGGTCCCGTCCCTCGGCACGAGCTGGGGCACGATGCCGCGCAGAGCCGGCGTGGTGAACGCGGCGAGGACGCCGTTGAGGAACCCCAGGGCGGCCACCGGCACCAGCGCGTAGTGACCGGTCAGGAGAAGAGCGGCGACGCCGCCCTGGGTGAGGGCCGAGCCCAGGTTCGCGGCGGTCAGTACCGCGCGGCGCGGGAGGCGGTCGGCCGTGGCCCCGCCCACCAGGAGGAACACGAGCAAGGGCACCATGTGCGCGGTGAGGACGATGCCGAGGTCACCCGGACTCCCCGAGGCGTCGAGCACCGCGAAGGCCAGCGCGACCGGGGCCATCGCACTGCCGAGCAGGGACACCGACCGCGCTGTGAGGAACCAGCGGAAGTCCTTGTGCAGGAGGAGGGGTGAGAACACCCACCGAAGTCTGCGGCAACGGCCCGTGCGCCCACTGCCGTTTCGGCGGATGCGTCCATGCCGGGCGAGCGGACGGGAACGACACGGTGGGGGACCGGCTCAGGACGTCCTGAGGGTGTTCACGTAGCCGGTACCGCTGCCGGCGAGGTCGCTGACGGCCTTCTGCACCTGGGAGAGCGACTGGGCCTTCCCGGCGTTGTGGTAGAACCAGGCGACCTGCATGTCCCAGGTGCGCTTCCCGGTGAACGGCAGATCCACGAACCACGTGTTGAAGTTCACGGACATGTTCTCCGTCGGGTAGTACTCGCCACTGGTGCGGAACAGTACCTTGCCGTCGAGGCTGTAGGTGACGACCCCGTTCGCCGCCGTGGTCACCATCGTGTGCCACCCGTCGAGGCCGGCCGTCGTGGCGCGGGTGACCCGGTCGCCCTCCGCGGCGCTGCGCCAGGTCGTCGTGTCGAGCCTCGGGCCCGAAGCGCCCCAGCCTCCGTTCGGCTGGTACTCGTTGTCGAGTTCGCTGTACCGGGCGCGGTGGTGGGGCGAGATCATGTAGAAGCTCTCGTTGATGTGATCGCCGTTGCTTCCGCTCGTGGGGCTGTCCGTGAAGTGGATCCGGGCGGCGAAGGTCCCCGTCATGAACTTCATGCCGGTGGTGTGCACCTCGGCCTGGGTGGTGCCCTGCTTCGTCCCGTCGGTCGTGGCCCGCAGTTGCAGGACCTGACCGCCCAGGGAGTCCTTGTCCGTGGGGAAGCTGACGCCGTTGGCCGACCAGGTGTTCCGGATGCCGGGGCCGCCCTCGCTGGTGCGGACCAGCCAGCCGTGCGCGTGCAGCGCCGGATCGCGGGGGCCGCTGTAGTGGAAGTCGTCGAACACGACCCCGGAGGGGGGCGCGGGCCGGGCGGCGGGGGCGGGAGAGCCCTGGCCGGAGTCGGACGCGGACGCAGTGGCCGACGCCGACGTGGACGTGGACGGAGAGGCTGCGGGACCACCGCCGGGTTCGTCGCCCCAGACGTGCCTGCCGTCCAGGTAGCCGGTCACCAGCGTCGATGCCTGGAAGGTGTCGTGGGCGGGGCTGAAGGACCGGTCGTTGCCCTGGTTCAGCCGCCCGCCGTCGGCACGGTACAGCTGGAGCCCGATGGCTCCGCTCTTCGCGCCCGGGGCCAGCGTGCCCGCGGCCTTCGTGAAGGTGATCTCCAGGTAGTGGTCGGCGGTCGGGGTGGGAGCGTCCATCGCGACGGACCTTCCGACGATGTCGGAGCAGCCCACCGAGGCCTGGACACAGTTGAAGGCGTACGGAGAGGGACCGTCCGCCGTGTAGTAGTACCGCAGCGCCACATCGCCCAGCCGGATCTGCCGGCCGGAGGTGTTCACGATCTCCAGCCACGGCCGTGCCGTCGCGGAGGCCGCAGGCGCACCCGCCTTGTACCGGACGGTCAGCTCGGGGGGCGGCTGATGCGCGTCACGCCACGCCGGGTAGAGCGCCGTGCCGCCCGCGGCCACGACGATCACCAGGAGGAGTACCTTCACCGCTGCCCAGGCCCGGCGGCGCGGGCTCTGCCGGCCGGGGCTCACGGGACGGGTGGGGCGGGTCGGACGAGTGGGACGAGTGGGACGGCCGGGACGGCCTGAACCGGGGGAGGGGCTGGCAGAACCCACGGAGGCTCCTTGCACGGGGGAGGGGCGATGCCGGGGGATGTCTCGCGTCCTTCGGTCTCTGTCACCGGGCAGCGGGGGCGCCTGCGCCGGCTAGGAGGCGCCCCGCGGCGCGTACCAGTCCTCACGGGGCTTCCCCGCCCAGCTGCCGAGCGGGGTCTGCGGGGCGGTGTCGCCGGGCAGGGGCGCGCTCCAGGGGGCCTCGGCGTCGCTCCTCCGCTGTTCCGGGAAGGCGGTCATGTCGGGGGCGTCGGCTCCGAGCCCACCGACCTCGATCTTGGCCCGGGTGCCCCAGTTCGTGCTCCTCAGGGTCGCCAGGGACCACAGCCGAAGCGGCAGCAGCAGCCCGAGGTTGAGCAGCGCGTAGAGCGGGGCGGCGAGGAACGTCAGTGTGCGGTCGACGATGCCGACCTGCGCGGCGCCGCGCAGGTAGTGGACGGAGCGGACCCACGCCATGACGCACATGTAGGCGACGTAGCCGGCCAGCAGCGTCCAGCCGTGCGGGTGCATGACGATCGCGACGAGCGAGGCGAACAGCGCGGTGGTGAAGGCCACCCAGGAGGCGAGCTCGACGAGGTTGAGCCACCAGTACATGCGCCGCACCCGGAACTTGCCGAACAGCAGGAACCCCTCGCGGATGAACGACTTGCCCCAGCGGACCTGCTGCCGGACGTAGTGACCGAGGCGCTCGGGGACGTCGGTGTAGCCGACGGCGGAGGGCTGGATGAGGGACAGGCCCTCGGTGAGGCAGTAGTACGTCAGGCGCCGGTCGTCGCCGAAGGTCGCGGGGCGCCGGAGGAACCGCTGGTCGAGGAAGTCGTCGAGATGCTTCCGGACGACCCACCCGCGGTACATCGCCAGGGACCCGCAGGCGCACAGCACTGAGCCGAGACGCGAGTAGGCGACCCGCTCGCCGAGGAAGGCGTTGACGTACCGCATGTCGATGAGGCGGGTGAGGAGGTTGGTGCCGCGGTTGTGGGCGAGCACCAGACCGGTGACGCATTGCACACGGCGCTTGGAGAAGGGCTCGGCGAGCTCGGCGACGGCGTGCTGGTCGAGCACGGTGTCGGAGTCGACGCACAGGTACGCGTCCGCGTGCGGTTCCTGCTGGAAGCCCGCGGCGAGGCCGTGCCGCTTGCCGCGGTTGGCGGGGAAGCGGATGAAGTCGAGTCGCACCCCGACACGCTGGAACTGGGGGCGCATCTCCTCGATGAGGGCACTGGCGGAGTGGTCCGCGGAGCAGTCGTCGACGACGGTCAGGGAGTGCGGCGGCAGGGTCTGCGCCAGGATCGATTCCAGGCAGCGGCGGAGCATGGCGGGGGCCTCGTTGTAGGCGGTGACCACGCCGTGGATGCGAAGACGGTCGGCCGGCTCCTGGAACGTCAGTTCCGGGCGGCGGCGGCGGCGTATGGACAGCAGCAGCTTCATGGCCAGGAGGGAGCCGACGGCCACTCCGTACCAGTGCAAATGACCCAGGGACCACGACATGTGATCCCAGGAACCCGCGAGATTGTGCATGTAGAGCGAAGACCTCCCTGCGAGCACCCTTGCCCATCGGCTCGATCCGATGGCGAACACATGTACTTCGCAAGAAGGTAACTCGCGTCAAGGAAGCGCGAAAGGTGCATCCGCTATTAATTCCCCTCGGGGAATGTCAATTGGTCCTCTACGGACGTCTTGTGGGCCAAGCGGGCATGAGGTGTGAAAGTCCTCACATCGACCGCGTCCATGAAGTGGCCGGGCGTGATGATCCGCTTGAGGTGAGGGGCGAGGGCCTGCGTGCTGCGGCTCGGGCGACGCCGGGCCTTCGGGGGTGCCGCGCGTTGACGCCCCGTCAGGGGTCGGCGTTCGCGGACCGGTTCCGCGTGGCGTCCGGAGCGCCCGCGGGTGCGCCGGCCCGGCCTGCTGCGGACGGCCTCGCGCGCCGACGGCGACTGGTGTCGCACCAGGGGTGGCTGCGACCGCGACGGTGAGAAGTGGAGAGCGGCACCTACGACGAGGACCGCGGGAACCAGGCTCGCGACGACCAGTGGCGCTGGATCGAGGGGTGTGGTCGGGGCTGACCTTGTCGGCAGCCGAGTTCGTGCCGGGCGCGGTGGAGGTGCTGTCTGCGTTGCTGCCCGTCCCGGCATGGGCCTCATTGGGCGTTCCGGCAGGGGCATGGGTGACCTTCGCCGATATTCCGGTGAAGGCGGACTCGGCCGCACCGGGCTCAGCGACCGGGCCGACGTTCGTGCAGGCGAGGGCGGCGGTCGTCTTCATGTCGGCGACCGAGCTGTTGGTCAGCCGGCGAATTGCTCCTCGCGTGGAACCGGGTCAGGCGGTCGGTGTCGCCTGCCGACTCGTGGCTACCGGACTCCATGGTCAGCTTGTCTGTCGGCGGTGCGTGGCCCTCGTCACACCGGCTCCCTGTGGCGCCGGATTTGCGGGTCGTCCCGGCGGGGGTCGAGGCCCCGTCCACCACCTCCGCTTGGAACTAGCCGATCGGTCGTCTATTTTGTAGTGGACTGAACGTCTATTCATGGAGACACGGACACATGCGCGTCGAAATCTGGACCGACATCGCCTGCCCCTGGTGCTACATCGGCAACGCGCGCTTCGAGCGGGCACTCGCCGCCTTCGAACACCGCGACGAGGTCGAGGTGGTGCACCGGTCGTTCGAGCTCAATCCGGACGCCGAGAACCGCGCGACCCCCATCATCGACGCGGTGGCCGCCCGGTACGGACGCACCCGCGAGCAGCAGATCGCCCGGGAGGAGCACGCCGCGTCCGAGGCGCGTGCCGAAGGGCTCGGCTTCCGGATCGGCGGCCGTGTCGACGGCAACACCTTCGACCTCCACCGCCTGCTGCACTTCGCCAAGGCCCGCGGCCGCCAGGCCGAGCTGCGGGACCTCGCCTTCAAGGTCAACTTCGCGGACGAGCGCTCGGTCCACGACACCGAGACCCTGGTGGGCCTCGCCACCGAAGTGGGACTCGACGGAACCGAGGCGCGCAAGGTGCTCGGCGACCCGGACGCGTACGCCGAGGACGTCCGTTCCGACGAGCGGCTCGCGGCCGAACTCGGTGCGGGAGGGGTGCCCTTCTTCGTCCTGGACCGGAAGTACGGGGTCACGGGCCTGCAGCCCGTGGAGCTGTTCGCCCGGGCGCTGGAGCAGGCGTGGGAGAACCGGCCGGCGACCCGGGTCTGATCCCGGATCGCGGGGGGACCCGGCGCCCGACCCGTCACGTTCAAGCCGTCGCTGTTGAGCTCAACGCGTGGCTGGACAGGCCCAGTCGGCGCATGAAGGCACATGCGTGCGGCAAGCGATGGCCGGTGCGACCGTGGTGGACGTCGTCCCGGCCACCTCCGGCAGCCCGGCCGAGTTCCCCGTCCCGCTCAACGCCGCGGCCGGCAACCGGATCGTGCTGCGGATCACCAGCCCCGACCCCGGGCCACGCCCGAAGGCCCGCCGGGCGCCCACCCGCCGTCGCGCGGTGTTCCGCGACGGCTACCGGGCGTTCGGGATCAGTGGCACACTCGGTTGGCCATCGTTGTCAGCCACCGAGTGCCGCCGGGTTGCCACCAGGAATACGGCATCACTCAAGGGTGCCCAGCGGCAGTGCTCTCACAGAAACGGAGAATCGTGTTCGCCGCCTACGTCACGGTCACCATCCTCGGCGCGGTCTTCAACGGTGCGGCTGCCGTCACCTACTTGATCGGCCACGAATACCCCAAGACCCAGGCGGACATGAAGGGCCTGCACCGCAAGTGGGTGCCGGTGCTGGGCGCGCTGCTGGCGGCGGGCACCGTGGGGCTGCTGGCCGGGCTCGCGGTGCCTGTCCTGGGAACCCTCGCCGCGTCCGGCCTCGTGCTCTACTTCGTCGGCGCGATCATCGCCCACCTGCGGGTGGGCTCCCGCAACATCGTGGGCGGCATCGTGTTCCTCGCCACCGCCCTGGCCGCACTGATCCTGGGCCTGCTCCACCACGGCGCCTGGTAGTCCACCGAAGCGCCCGGCGCCAGGGCGTGTCGAGCGATCGGCGTCGGCACGGACGGCACGCAGGATGCGGAAGTGCCCACAGAACCTTTGGCCACGGTTACTCTCGGGCGATGTCGAATCAGTCAGTGGCGGCGGGAGTCGGTCTCGCCGGTGTGATGGCGCACTGCGGCGGAAGCCCGGTCGCCGCCGTGGAGCTTCTGGTGGGGGCCATAGCCTCGGCACCGGCGGCTCCGGAGCCGTACGCGGCCCTCGCCGAGTTGTGGCGGGACCGGCGCCCGGAACTGGAGGAGAGCCTCGCGGGGGAGGGCTCCTTGAGCTCCCTGCCGGCGCGGGCGTACTTCTTCTTCCTCGAAGGGGGCATGGACGACGCGGCGATGGCCCTTGGTTCGGTCACGGGTGTGCGGCCCGACGTGGCATGGGGCGCCGCACCCTGGTTCGGCGATGCGCGTTTTCTCGGCGCGGTGAGTGCCGAGGCGCTGGCCGAGGCGTGTCTGCGAACGTTGGACTACGGCCACGACCTGGACACCGACGAGATGCGGGAGCGGTTCGCGCCCTGGTTCCACGCCGTCGACGTGGTGTCCGAGCAAAGTCCCGTGCCGGAGTCGCTGGCCGCCATGGCCCGGCTGCCCCGGGCCTGCGGTCGCTACGAGTTGTCCTTCGCCCTCTGCGACCGTGCCGATGCCGTCGAACGGGTCATGTGGACCGCGGTCGCACGAGCGGCCACGTGGCGCATGATGGGCGACCTGGACCAGGCTGCGACCGCCTTCGAATGTGCCTTGACCCTCGACCCCGCCAACTGGTCCCTCCACCTCGACCTGGCGGACGTACGCGCCGAGCAGGGCGACTTCGCCGCGGCCGCGAGCCTTGCCGAACGAGGCCTGGAGCACGAACCTCACGAGATCTCCCTGCGCGCGGCGGGCGCCGCCTACCGGACGCGCCTGTCCGGCTCGTCCGACGACCTGAGGGCCCTGATCGCCCTGGCGCCGGAACTCGCGAACACCACCTACCGGGATCTGCTGATCGACTACGCATGCGCAGGGCCGAAACTGCCTCGAAGACTCGTGGCCGAGGCCCACCGCCTCCGTGAGAACTGAAAGGGCCGTCGTGTCAACCGGTGCCGGTCGGCAGATGCCTAGAGGCGAACGGTCATCTCCACGGTCACGTCGTCGCCGGCGAAGAGGCCCTGCGGCCGGCGAACGGCGTTCTTGAGGGGCAGGAGGTAACCGCCGTCCTTGGGGAAGAGCGACGTCGTGAAGGTGACCTCACCGATACGTGCCTCGACCGGAATCACGCCCCAGCCGTAGGTGGCCATCGCGGCCACCTCACGGATGTGCCCGCACTCGTCGTCCGGCACGACGGCGAAGTAGTACGGTGCCGGCCCACGCCACTCGATGACACGTCCGGCGAAGACAAGTTCCACGACGTCAGTCCCGTTCCTCCAGAAGGGCCAGATCGCCTCAGGCTACAGGCCGCACCACGCTCCTGACGGCCCGTATACCTGGTCATCCGGTGGTGACCGGGGGGTCTCGCAGAGTGCCGTGCCGAGAAAAGCAGAAGGGCCTCGCTCCCGTGGGCGCTTTCCAGGGGCCTTCCCGGCGCGGTAGGGCGGGCGGCGTCAGTTGTGGAAGCCCCACCACTCGTACCGCGGGACCTCGACGCCGTCGAGGTAGGGCTCGGTGGTGTACACGGCGTCACCGTTGCCGGAGCTGCGGAGGTACTTCGCGTTCAGGTTCCAGAGCCAGTTGTTGTCGGCGTTCCACCACTGGTCGGGAGCGTTTCCGCAGGGGCTCGTCCAGACGGCGTTGTTCTGGCTCTTGGCGTCCGTGGTGAGGCAGTGGCCGTTGACCCTGCTGATCAGACGGCGGAAGGTGTATCCGCGCGGATCGGTGTACGACTCCCCCCACCACCAGTTCTGGTTGGCGGACGATTCGTCGCAGGTGGTGGTCCAGACGTTGGCGGTCGTGGGGGACGCGGTGAGGCAGTTGCCCTCCCAGCTGTTCTGGTAGCGCCAGTAGGTCGTCGCCGACGCGGTGGACAGGGAGCCCGCGACGGAGAGCACGAGGGCGGCGAGCACCATGGGCAGGGTCACGCGCAGGCTCTTGGGAGATCTCATGATCGCGAGGATCGACGCCTGAGGCGTTGGTCATGCGAATTGAATGTGAACATGCCATGTCGTGATGGTCATGCTCTCGTCATGCCCGCGGCGGCGAACCATGTGATCCCCTTGTGTGCGCCGATCCGGTGAACGTCCTCGCGCGGTGAGGGCGCGGCGTAGGCAAGCCGGGTGGCGTGCGGCGCGAGCCGAAAGGGGGGCGGTTAGCCTGAGCCGGCCAGGGACCTGGTCGAGTCGGGAGCGATGCGTGACAAGTCCGGGTGCATGGGACTGGGTCGGGAGGCGGAGCCGCCTGCTGCCGGCTGTCCTGATTCTCCTCGCCGCGCTGATCGACATCAGTACGCCGCCCACCGTCAGCGCCGCCGCCCTCTACGCGGCAGCGGTCCTGGCTGCCGCGTCCTTGCTGTCCCTGCGCGGCACCATCCTCACCGGGGCGAGCGCCTTCGTGGTCGACTGGTTGATGTTCCGGCACTTCGGTTACCGCTGGAGTGGGATCGAGTTCAGCGAATTGGTCATGGTCGCGACGGTGACCGGGGTCGCGGTCCTCCTCAATCGGCTTCTGCACTACCGGACAACGCAGCTGCAGTCCGTACGCGACATCGCCGCCGCCGTTCAGCACGCGGTCCTGCCGTCGCCGCCGGAGCGAATCGGGCCGTTGCGCTTCGCGGGACGCTACGAGGCGGCTCAGACGGATGCACAGATCGGCGGTGACCTCTACGCCGTGGCCGAAACGCCGTTCGGTGTGCGTTGCGTGATCGGCGATGTGCGCGGCAAGGGGATGGGGGCGGTCAGAGCGGTCGCGGTCGGCATCGGTACGTTCCGGGAAGCGGCCTTGCAGGAGCCCAGCCTGGTGGGACTCGTGAAACGCCTGGAGCGGGCCATCACCCTGGAGGCTCGGCAGTCGGGCAGCCTGATCGAGCTGGAGGGGTTCGTCACCGGCGTACTGGTGGAATTCTCCCGGCGCGGAGACGAAGTCCGGATCGTGAACCGCGGCCACCCGGCGCCTCTTCTGCTGTCGGGAGACACGGTCCGGTACCTCGAACCCGGCCGGCCGACGTTGCCACTCGGCCTGGCGGCCCTCCGCGCCGACCCCGAATGCGTCGACACCGTGAGCTTTCCCGAGGGGGCGAGTCTGCTGCTCTACACCGATGGACTCACCGAAGGCCGCGATGAAGAGGGCAGTTTCTACGACCCCGTCGGCGGGTGCGCGAAACCCCGCTCTCCCGGCCCGGACGCTCTGCTTGACGCCTTGCTCGCCGACCACCACCGGCACACCGGCGGCAGGCGGACGGACGACATGGCGCTGCTGGCCATCACCCGCACGCGCGACGACGCCTGACCGGGCGCGGGCACTCGATGCTCCACTCCCGGGAGACACAGCCCGAAGTGCGCGCGCCCGAGGAGGCCCTTACGGTGGGAGGGCAACTCGCCGACTTGTGTGGGACTCCCATGTGAGGGTGCGGCGCGTGTCGGCTCCTGCGAACACAGGAAGGCGATCCGGACATGACCACTGCGTCTGACGCTCCCGTTCTCGACACGATCACTGCCATGACCATCGACTCCCTCGAGCGCTGCGGTATGGACGAGCACACACTCATCCTCACCCGCATCGCCGCGCTCGTGGCCATGGATGCACCAGCGATCTCCTACCTCGCTCACATCGATCCGGCCATCGAGACGGATTTGACGGTCGAGCAGGTACAGGACGTTCTGATTGCCATCGCCCCCGTCGTGGGTACCGCACGCGTCATGTCGGCCGCGGGCCATATCGCCGAGGCGTTCGGCTTCGCCATCGCACTGGCCGACTCAGAGGCCGCGTCCATTGCCCAGGCCGAAACCCGGAGCCGGAGCAAGTCCTAGCCTCTGCCTCTGGTGGTGCGGTGCTGCCGGAGAAGCAGGTGGCGCGTGCAGCGATCCGTGGCGGTTGCCGACATACGGCGACCGCCATGACCGTTATCGCTCGACAGAGGCGTCGGCGGCTCCTGCGCACCGACCGAAGCGGATGTCCGGCAGGCTGAGGAGAAGACGGCTGGCACGGATCATGCGCCCGTCAGGGAGCCGACTTGCCGGCGAGACGGCCCCTGGGCAGGTGGCGGGTAAACGCAAACCCGGTGAGCGTGATGCCGGCGGCGGCCAGGATGGCGGCCTTGAGGCTGTCCAGCTGCGCGGTGGCATAGGAGTCGACGATCGCGTCGGCCTCGGGCCGGGGCAATCCGGCGCTCTCGGCGGCGGCGCGTACCTGATCGGTGCTGACGAAGCTGACACCGGCTTCGATGGCGATTCCCGTCTTTTGCCGGGCGGCTTCGGAGATCAGCGGGTTGTCGGCGACCCGGGTCGTGAACGCCTGCACCAGGGCGCCGACGAGGATGGCGCCGATGAGGGCGGTACCCAACGACGACCCCAGGTTCTGGGCGGTGTACTGGAGACCACCCGCCTCACTGCGTTCGGATTCTCCGACGGCGGACTGGACCACGTTGCCGAGCTGGGACGCGAGCAGGCCCATACCGAGTCCCAGGACGGCCATCGCCCATCCGAAGGAGACATCGTCGATGCGGGGCTCGACGGTGGCGAGCAGCCACAGGATCGCGACGAGCAACACCAGCAGACCGAGACGCACCACCGCGCGGGGGCCGGCGAGCCGGCCGAGGAACGGACCGCTCATGGAGGACACCAGCATGGTGACCGAGACGGGCAGCAGCCGCAGGCCCGTCTCGAAGGCGTCGAAGCCCTGGACGACCTGAAGGTACAAGGGGATGACGAAGAACAGGCCGAGCAGGATGAGGTTCTGGACGAGCAGCATGAGCAGTCCGGCCCGCAGGGGCGGGACGGCGAACAACGAGATCCGGACCAGCGGGTCGCCCCCCCGGGCCTCCTGGTGCCGCTCCCAGGCCAGGAACAGGCCCAGGACCACGGCTCCGGCCGCGATGACGAAGACCGTGAGGGAGAAGCCGAAGACCGTGACGGGGGAGTTGCGGGGTTTCAGCCAGCCCCATGAGCTGCTCTGCAGAACACCCAGAACGACCAGGGCCAGGCCGAGGGCGGACAGGAGTGTCCCGCCTACGTCGAGCCGGGGCCTGGGCTCGGGGTGTGGGCGATCGTCGAGCAGCCGTACGAAGAAGAGGAGGGCCACCACGACGACGACCTCGGCGGCAAAGACGAGTCGCCAGGTGAGGTACGTGGTGACCCATCCGCCGAGCAGCGGGCCGACCGCGATGCCCGCCCCGGCCAGACCGCCGATGACACCGTAGGCAACGGCCCGGTCCCGGCCGGTGTACGCGCCGGCGACAAGGGCCGCCAGCGCCGGCAGGACCAGAGCCGCGCCGAGCCCCTCGATCACCGACCAGCCGAGTGCGAGCACCCACAGGGTCGGTGCAGCCGCGGTGAGCGCGGACCCCGTGGCGTACACGACAAGCCCGACGCCGAAGGCCCGGCGGCGCCCGAACATGTCGCCGACCGCCCCACCAGTGATCATGAAGGCGGCCATGACCAGGGTGTAGAGGGTGATGACCGCCTGGATCGCGGTGACCTCGGTGTCGAAGTCCTCGACCAGTTGACTGATCGACACGTTCATCACCGAGGTGTCCAGCACCATGAGGAACTGGGCCGTGCCGAGAATGAAGAGAGCCCGCCAGCGTCCCACCGCGTGCACCTCCGTCGTTCGGACCTGCCCACGGAGGCGTGAGCGGCAGACAACAAAGCCAGCATAGGGTGATAAGGGTGCATTTCGTCGCAAGTGGCAGGCAGGTCACGTGGACGTGCGGAGCGGGAGTGCCGACGGCGCCGCTACGGCGTCAACACCTGGCTGCCCAGCGTGATGCGCGGCCGGGGCTGCGCACCGGGATCCGCCCCAGCAGCTTCGGGGCCGCGCGGATCGCCTACGAGGGCTCCTGGAGTCCGGGCAGGCGGACGGTGAGTTCGTACAGGCGAGTGGTCTGGTTCGCGCTCTGGTTGTCGTCCGTCACCATCAACAGCTTCAGGCGGCCGTCGTGGGTGCGCCCCGTGACCGTCATCCCCTCGATGTTGCCCAGCAGCGGGTTGGCCTGCGGCTGCGGGTTGGTCGCGCCGAGCGGAGGGCAGTTCACCATGTCGACCAGCAAGGTCTTCCGCATGAGCCGGAGGTCGTCCCGGCGGGTCAGGTTCTCGACACCGCTCACGTCGCTCACACCGCGCGGGTCGGCGAGATAGAGCCGGATGATGTTGCCGACGCTCTTGTCGAAGCCCCGCTCCACGACCAGCAGTCTGCCGTCGCCGGACGCGTTGATGTCCGATATCGCCAGACCCGCGTCACGCTCGTAGCCGTACTGCGCGGCGATACGGAACTCGGCGTCGAGCCCGCCGCGTTCCCAGGTCTGGAAGCGTACGCATCGGTGGTCGTCACCCAGCAGCGAGCCCTCCATGGAGGCCACCAGTGTGAGACCACCGGGCTGCAGCGCGAGTCCTTCGAACGTCTCGTTGACCCTGGCTCGCCCGGCCGGAGTGACCCTGAGGCTGTCCGGCGCCGGCAGCACGCGGACGAACGTCCCCTCCCGCGTGTACCGCCGGATGTCCGAGCCCTCGGAGGCGACCAGCAGCGAACCGTCGCGGTCGAAGACCAGGCCCTCGAAATCCGCTTCCCTCCCGTTCTCGTCCAGCAGCCTCATGACACGCACGGGCGCACGGGTCGCGGCGTCCAGGGTGAAGAGTGTCGAGCGGTCCGAGAGGGCGGCGATGTGCCCCTCGGGGTCGAGGGCCAGAGCCGACAGGTTCCCGACGAACACCCCCTGGAAGTACGTCTTGTCGAGGGCATCCGAGAACGAGTCGATGACCGCCCAGGCCGAGCAGGCATTCGACTCCGCGGCATCAATGACAACGTCCACACTGAACCCCTCGCACAAGAACGGCAATCGCCCGCGGTAGATCTACCAGATCCACCTCGCCGGCCCGGCATCGCCTCCCGCAAGGGCGGCCCTACTGCCGCTGTGCCAGGGCTACTTTCATAATGCCGGGCGCTGCTTACGAGGGCCTCCGGCTGTTCTCGAGCGTCCGGCGCGCAATCCGCCGCACCGGATGGCGTCCCGCGTCCCGCGTCGCCTGGCGCCGGTCGTGGCGGCCGCATCAGGCCCACCGTCAATGACGGGAACGACGTGCCGGCCGGTCGTCGCGCGGGAGAGGGAGCCGCCACCCGTACTGCAGGGCGAGGGCTATGCAGCGGGCGTCGCGCCGGTTGTATCCGGTGGACTGCCGAACGTGGTCGACGGCGTCGTTCACGCGGCCGGCGTGGATGAGGCCACGGGCGGTGTCCTGGACGGGGGAGGGGACGGGCAGCCGCAGCGCTCTCACGATGTCCGGGTCCCAGCCTTGTCTGCGTGCCTGCCACGCGTGCCAGACGGCTGCGATCGACCAGGTCATGACGGGTCCCCCGGGTGGCTCCATATGTGGATCAGGTGTGGGGATCATACGGAGGTCATGTGGACGGGCGCGAGGGCTGGTCGCCGTCGCGGTGGGGCGCGGTCGATTCCTCCGGTCCAGTGGCATGTTGCGCACCGCCGGCAGGACGTGCCACCACCCCGCGTTCGCGAGCGGCGCTGTCAGTGATCGCAAGGAGGTTCAGTCGTGTCCCGCCGGTGCGGCGTGGATTCCCCCTCGGTGCACAGGAGATGGGCGTTGTCAGATCGGGAGAGGTCGGGCACGGCACCGGTGACAGCACCCGCACGGCCGCGCAAGCTCGCCGAGGTCCCGTTCGTCGAGCCGGCCGACGGGTGCTTGCAGGGTGTGGTGTCCAGCGGCTCGGACGTCGAGCGGGTGTACGTCTCGTCGGTCGCGGCCGGCAGCTACGCGTTCGCCTTCAGCATCAACAGCAACCGGCCCTGCGGCGGCGCGCAGCCCGCGTCGGAGGCCGTACCTCGCGCGCTGCCCGCGGGCGGCACCGGTGCCGGCACGCTGCCGGCCGCCCATCGGATCCCGGCGCGTCGGGCGCGGTGCTGGTCGCTCGGCATCCGGGCGCGGCTGTGGCGCTGGAGGTACTGCTGGGCGGCGCATGAGCGCGGTGCGACGAAAGCCCACGCAGAGTCACTGCTATTATCGAAGTCGCACGGCTGTCCTCTCGGCCGCGCGACGCACACCCCGATCCTTCGTATGGAGCGGGGAGAACCGAAAGGACCGCCCCGGTGCCGCTCGCGGAAGAACTGCTGGGTCACGCCGCCGCGGCGGGACTCGGTGTCTGCCTGGAAAGGGCCAATGGGCCCCGAGGCGCGGGTGCGGTGCGCTCCGCTGCGACGCGTCTCGACGGCCTGGCCCTGCGGGAACGCAGTGACCTGCTGCGCGACGCCCTGCTGATCGATCTGCCCGACGGCTACCCTCGCGCGGAGGCGGTCGTACGCACTGCGCTCAAGGACCCGCAGTTCACCGGATGGATGATCTGGCCCGTCACGGAAGCCGTCGTCTCCCGCGCCCTGGATGCGGCGGAGCCCGACGCCTTTGACTCCGCCCTCGCGCTGCTGGCCGACCTCACTCCGCGCCTGACGGCCGAATTCGCCATCCGGCGTGTGCTCGTCGCCGACCTGGAACGCGCCCTCAAGATCGTGGAGCGGTGGGTGCGGCACCCGGACGAGCATGTGCGGCGTCTCGCCAGCGAAGGGACCCGGCCCAGGCTGCCCTGGGCGATCCGCGTCCCGGGGATCACCGCCCGGCCTCAGGCGACCCTGCCCCTCCTCGACGCCCTCTACCGCGACCCCTCCGAATACGTACGGCGCTCGGTGGCCAATCACGTCAACGACATCAGCCACGGCGACCCCGATCTGGCCGTCGACGTGGTCACACGCTGGGCGGCGGCCCCCGACGACCACACCCCCCGGCTGATCCGGCACGCCCTGCGCACCGCGGTCAAGAAGGGCCACCCGGGCGCCCTGGCTCTGCTGGGATTCGAACCCGCCGCCGACGTCGCCCTCACCGGGCTCGAACTGACCGCGGCGCGGGTCACCGTGGGGGACGAGCTGAGCTTCACCTTCCATCTGGAGAACACGGGTGACGCCCCGGCCAAGCTGGCGATCGACTACGTCATCCACTACCAGAAGGCCAACGGCCGTACCGCCCCCAAGGTCTTCAAGCTGACGACCAGGACGCTGGGGGCGGGGGAGCGGCTGTCCATCAGCCGACGGCACTCCTTCAAACGGATCAGCACCCGTGTGTTCCATCCGGGAAGCCACGAACTGGAGCTGCAGATCAACGGAGTGGCTCAGGGGAAGGCCGGGTTCGATCTGGTCGTCCCCGCGCCCTGATCACGCCGGCCCCGTGTCCTCCATTCGGTTGAGCGGCCCGGCAACGTGGCCTGGTGCGCCGACATCTGCGGCGGCGATCCGTGACTGTAGGGCGATGAGAATCCTCCGCCTTGCCGCTGCGGTCACCATGCTGATCACCGTCTGCGCATGCGGCGCGGATACCACGCGTACCGAACCGGCATCCACGAACACCAGGGTTTCCGAGGAGGTCCTCGCGGATGCGGCGGCCGACGGCAACATCCCCTCGTACCTCGGCCCCGCGCATCGCGACGCCTACCTCAAGGCCATCGGTGACATCGATCCCGCGCTGGACTCGAGAGGCATGGACCCGGCCGTCTGGGCAGGCCGGGACATCTGCGTGCTCCTCGCGGCCGAGGTCAGCCGCGGCACCGTGATCGCCCGGGCCGTCGACAGTTTCAGCCACTCGAACCACCAGGTGGCCACGACGGAGGCACGGCGCATCGTCAGCGCCGCGGAGAGGTACATCTGCCCCGATCTGCGGTGAGGCGCTACCCGACGGGGTCCGCGGCGGAGCCGGCGGACCGGGCCTCGGCGACGGCGCGGCCGCGGTCGGTCTCCGGGAAACGGGCGAGCATCGCGGTGAGTGCGCGGCTGTCGACGTTGGCGCCGAAGGGCTCGGTCCCCGGTTCGAGGCGGACGCCCCGGGCGAGCGGGCCGGCGACGACAGGGTCGAACCCGAGCGCGTCGACGAGGCGCGCGACCTCGGCCAGGTCGTCGGGGCCGTCGCCGGCGATGGCGATCGCCTTGCGCCCGGGCGCACCCGCGGGCCGTGCCCCGTCCTCCAGGTCGTGGTACCCCATGTGGTTGAACGCCTTCACCACCCGCGACCCGGACAGGAACGCCTGGACGGTCTCGCTCGACGAGGTGCGGGGGTCGGTCAGGTCGTCGCGTATGCCGTCGACCTCCCACCAGTAGTTCATCGCGTCGATCACGAGCTTGCCCCGCAGCGCCTCGGCCGGGACGCTGCGGTACTTGCCCAGCGGCAGCGCCAGGACGGCGACATCGGAGCGGGCCGCGGCCTCGGCGGCGGTGACCGCGACCGCACCCGGGGTGAGAACCTCCACCGTCAGCGCGATGGCGGCCGGGTCGCCCGACCCGGCGATGAGCACCCGGTGCCCGGCGGCCAGGGCCAGCCGGCCCAGCACGGTGCCGACCTTCCCCGCGCCCAGGATGCCGATCGTGCGCACGCCCTCGGTGTCCATGTCGTCTCCGTTCTCTGCGTCGCGTTCGGGCGTCAGCCGGCGAGGATGTCGCGGACCATGGGGATCACCTTGGTGCCGTAGAGCTCCACGGCACGCATGCGGGCCCCGGCGGGCTGCGGGCCCACGGTGTAGATGAGGTCGAACCGGCCGACGCCGAGGTCGCCGACGGCTCGTGCGATCTTGCGGGCGACCGTCTCGGGCGACCCGACGTAGAGGGAGCCGTGCTCGATCTCGGCGTCGAACTCCTCGCGGCGGATCGGCGGCCAGCCGCGCAGCTTGCCGATGCGATCGCGCATCACCTTGTAGCCGGGCCAGAACCCCTCCCTGGCCTCCTCGTCGGTGTCCGCGACGAAACCGGGGGAGTGCATGCCCACCGGGAGGGCGGTCGTGCCGAACTGCTCCGTCGCGCGCCGGTAGAGGTCGATGTAGGGCGCGAAGCGCGTGGGGGCCCCGCCGATGATGGCGAGCATGAGCGGGAAGCCGTAGCGCGCGGTGCGGACGACCGACTGGGGCGAACCGCCCACGCCGACCCAGGTCTTCAGCCGGCCGGACTCGGTCTTGGGGAAGACGTCCGCGTCCTTCAGCGGCGCCCGCGTGGTGCCGCTCCAGGTCACCGGCTTCTCCTCGAGGAGCTTCGCGAAGAGCTCGATCTTCTCCTCGAACAGCACGTCGTAGTCGCTGAGGTCGTACCCGAACAGCGGGAAGGACTCGGTGAAGGACCCGCGGCCGAGGATCACCTCGGCGCGGCCGTGGGAGAGCGCGTCCACCGTCGCGAAGCGCTGGAAGACGCGGACGGGGTCGTCGGAGCTGAGGACGGTCACGCCGGAGCCGAGCCGGATCCGCTCCGTGCGGGTGGCGATGCCGGCGAGCACGGTCTCCGGGGTCGACACCGAGTACTCGGGGCGGTGGTGCTCACCGAGGGCGATGGCGTCGACGCCGATCCCGTCCGCCACGACGGCCTCGTCGAGGACCTGCCGGATCGCGGCCGCATGGGAGACGGGGGCACCGGTGTCGTCCACCGGCACGTCGCCGAACGTGTCGAGGCCGAAGAGGAGATCAGACATCAGCGGGTTCCTTCGTGAGCAGTTCACGTACCAGCGGGGCCACTTCGCGGCCGAGGAGTTCGATGGTGCGGGCGCGGGCCTGCCGGGGCAGGTGGAGGATGTCGTACTTCAGGTCGAAGCGGCTCAGGTGCAGGTCGCGGGCCGTCCGGGCGATCTTGTGCGCCACGGTCTCGGGAGAGCCGACGTACAGCGCGCCGTCACGGATCTCCGCCTCGTAGCGCTCTCGCGTGGGCTTGTAGAAGCCGCGCTCCTCGGCGAGTGCGGTCACGACCGGCTCCCAGTAGCGCCACCAGGTGTCGGCCGCCTCCTCGTCGGTGTCCGCGACAAGGCCCAGCGAGTGCTGGCCGATGGGCAGGGCGGGGTGCCCGAACTCCGTCAGTGCCCGCTGGTAGAGCTCCACGTGGCCGGCGAAGCGCTGCGGGCGGCCCCCGATGATGGCCAGCATCAGCGGCAGGCCGTACCGGGCGGCCCGGATCGTGGAGTTGGGGCTTCCGCCCACGCCGATCCAGGTGGGGATCCCGCCGCTGCGCATCCGGGGGCGCAGGTGCTGGTCGAGCAGCGGCGAGCGGACGGTGCCGGACCACGTCACCGTCTCCTCCCGCTGGAGGCGCATGAACAGGTCCAGGTTCTCGTCGAAGAGCCGGTCGTAGTCGGCGACGTCGTGGCCGAACAGGGCGAAGGACTCGGTGACCGAGGCCCGGCCGAGGACCAGTTGGGCCCGGCCGTCGGACACGGCGTCCAGAGTGGAGAACGCGTGGTAGAGCCGCACCGGGTCGTTGGTGCTGAGCACGGTGACGGAGGTGCCGAGCCCGATGCGCTCGGTGGCGGTGGCCATCGCGGAGAGCAGCACGGGGGTGGCGGTGTCGACGTGTCCTGGGCGGTAGTGCTCGCCGATGCTGAAGACGTCGAGTCCCGCGGCCTCGGCCAGGGCGGCTTCCTCGACGAGCAGCCGGACGGTCTCGGCGTCGCTGAGCACGCGACCGCTGTCCGTCGCGACCTCGCCGAACGAGTTCAGACCCAGTTCGAAGGCAGTGGCCGACATGATCCTCTCCTCCCCGCCCCGGAACGGCTGTGCGCCCGGCGGCCAAGTGATTGACGTGTCAAGCATGCATGGATATGATTGACGTGTCAAACAGAGGGGCGATCATGGAACGGCGACACGGGCGGTTGCCCACCACGGAAGAACTGCGGATCTGGCGCGACTTCGTCGAGACGACCGAGCGGCTCCGCGCGGAGCTGGCATCACGACTCCAGGGCGACTCGGGGCTCTCGACCGGGGACTATGCGGTGCTCCTGGCACTGCAGGAGGCGGACGGGCACCGACTGCGCTCGTCCGAGCTCGCGGCGGCCGTCGGCTGGGAACGCAGCCGCCTGTCGCACCACCTCGGACGCATGGAACGCCGCGGCCTGATCCGGCGCGTGGAGTGCGCCACCGACAACCGGGGTGCCGAGGTCCTGCTCACCGCCGAGGGCGCCCAGGGCTTCCGGCGTGCCACGCTCCCGCACCTCCGGGCTGTCCGGGAACTGTTCGTCGATCCCCTCACGGCGCGGCAGATGGCCGCCGCCCGCGAGATCGCCGAGGCTCTGCGCACCCGGCTGGACGCCCCCGACACCGACGCATCCGGCGCTTCCTGAGCCGGGGCGGCGCTTCCCGGGCCGGGCGGGGCTAGCGCGGAGGGCGCCGGCCGGTGAGTGCCTGCCACTGGTCGCGGGCGGTCTCGAGCCTGTCGAGCGCTTCGTCGAGCGCCTTGTCACGGCTCTGGCGGGCGGTCACCGCGCCCAGATGCCGCCGGGCCTGCTCGGCGGGCCGGGTGTCGGCCCGTGCCTCCTTGAGCTCCTCCTCGGCCTTCTTGACCGACGCGGCGAGCTCCGCCAGAAGCCGGTTCTCCTTGGCGACGAGATTCTCGATGCGCACGCTGAAGCGGCGCACGCTGTCCTCGCTGTGCTCACCGCTCGTGTAGGGCTCCCAATGCACGCCGTCCGCGCCCCTGAGGTAGATATGGTTGGCCATCGGGCTGCGCTCGAACTGCACCTGCACGCCGCCCAGCGGCAGCACCTTCGTCTCCGGCCCGGATATCACCACCACGTGCTCGTGCAGGGACAAGTGACCCAGTGTCGCGACCAAGGCGCCGTGGCCGTGCCGACGCAGCCCCCGCAGCTGCCGCTCGGCGCCGCTGATGCGACTCCGGTAGGCGTGATCGGCGCGGACCACCCGGCCCTCCGCGACCGCCAGTTCCCGTCGGGCCTTGTTCCGCAGCGCCCGAACGGCCCGCCGCTCGCGGTCCAGGCTGTCGCGGTGCTTGTCGTGACTGCCGGAGAAAGCGAAGTGCCGGCCGCCGGGATAACGGTGGAGCCGCCACACCATGCCCACCAGGAGAAGGGCCAAGACGGCCAGGATCACATGGACGATGCCCACCTGCCCACCCCTCCCAGTGACAGCCGCCACGTGCGCTGAGCGCGGGACGACGGAACCAGCCGAAGGTGCCGACTCTGACGAATATCTGTAGATATGCCCGGTTGAGTCGAGGTGGATGCGTGAGGCTTGTGTGATATTGCGACACGATTCGACGCGTGTGCCGTGAGGGGGCGTCAACCGACCGAGTGATTCGGGTCATCGCTCGAGGTTTGGGACGCCCGCCGGTCGTCATGGGCCCGTTGGGGCCGCACGAGAGCAATCCGGCCTGGCGGGGGCGGCGGCGGTGCCTACGCCTTGTGCGTGTCGTAGTCGTTCTGGTGGTGCCGGATCTCCGTGTGCCTCTCGGCGGACCAGGCGGTCAGTTCCAGCACGGTGGACAGCAGTGAGGTGCCGAGCCCGGTCAGGGAGTGCTACGGACCCGGCGCACCCCAGCACGGCAAGGACTTCCTGGTCCCGGCGCTGCGGACGATTCTCGGCGACGCGAACCTCCTGGCTCTGGACGTCCGCCCCATCACGCCCGAACTGACCTACGCCCCCACCGTGGAGCCGCTCCGTCACCTGCTCCCGCAGCACCGTGCCTCACTGGAGGAGGCGCATACGCAGGCACGCCGCCACGCGGTGGAGATCGCCGGAGTCACGGCCGCCGCCGGGCCCGAGTCGCCCCGTACGTGATGACAACCGTGGTGGCGCTCAGAGAGCGGCGAGCACCGGCAGCAGGTCGGCCGCCGCCGTCACGTCCGCCGTCAGCGGGCGGTCCTCGGTCCCGGCCGGGAGCACCGCGTCGGCCACGGTGAACGCGGGCACGGCCGGCGGCGCCGGATGCAGCCGCAGCGCCCGCACCGCGGTGACGAGTTCGCAGGCCAGCACGGTGGTGTAGGCGTCGCCGGCGCGCAGCGACTGGCGGGCGGCCTGGGAGGCGAAGCTCGCTGCCTCCTCCAGGCCGTGGGAGAGCACCGCGTGGCCGGCCGAGGCGGGCGTGGCACATGAGCGCAGGTCCGCCAGGGCCGAGTTGGCGGTGTACTCCAGGATCATCGCGCCCGAACTGCTCGCCGGGCCCGTGGCCAGGAAGGCGGGCAGGCCGGTGATGTCGGGGCGGCCGAGGGCGGTCAGCCGGGCCGCGGACAACTGGGCCGTCTGCAGGACGGCCAGGTTCAGCCCGTCCAGGGCGAGTCCGAGCGGGGCCGCGTAGAAGGCTCCGTGGTGATGGGCCGCGGTGCCGTCGGAGGAGATCAGAGGGTTCTCCGACGGGCAGTTGATCTCGACCTCCACGATCCGGCGCAGGGCGTCGGCGGCGTCCAGGGCGGGTCCGTGTGCCTGCGGGAAGGCACGGAAACCGAACGGGTCCTGGATCCGGCGGCCGGCGCCGTACGGCCTGCCGGGCACGCCCAGCAGCCTGCGCACCTCGGCGGCCGCGCGGGTGACTCCGGGATAGGGACGCAGGGCGTGCACTTCGGGCGCGTACGCCTCCAGCGACCCGGAGACCGCCGCGAGCGACAGCGCGGCGACGGCGTGCGTGGCGCGGAGCAGCAGGTCGAGGTGGTGGCAGGCGAGTGCTGCCTGGCCCAGGGTGAGCGCGTTGCTGCTGAGCAGCGCGAGCGCGTCGCCGGGTTGCGGCACCACGGGCGCGGGCAGTCGCGACGACGGATCGGCGGGACCGAGGCCCGCGTCTCCCGGCTCCGTCCGGGCGCCGCCGCGCCGCTGCACGGGGAATCCGGACGGCAGGACACCGGGCAGGGCATCCGCCGACACCCGGCCGTCGTCGACGCCCGGCGGCCCGGACCCGTCCGGGCGGGGGCGGCCGGTCAGCCAGGGGCGTTCGCCGATCAGGGTGAGGCCGGTCTGGGCGAGGGCGGTGAGGTCACCGGTGCCGAGACCGCCGTACTCGTTGACCGCCGGGTGTACGCCGAGCCGCAGTGCGTCGGTGAGGGCGGTGATGAAGGCGGGCTGGATACCGGAGCCGCCGGAGAGCAGCTGGTTGGCGCGGACGGCCAGCATGGCCCGGACCTGGCGGGCCGGCAGCAGCGCCC
Source organism: Streptomyces sp. RLA123 (assembly GCF_056270165.1). Lineage (NCBI taxonomy): Bacteria > Bacillati > Actinomycetota > Actinomycetes > Kitasatosporales > Streptomycetaceae > Streptomyces > Streptomyces sp. RLA123. The sequence goes on from NZ_JBWDOR010000003.1 coordinate 7,823,772, forward strand.
CGGCGCCGCCCGCGTGGCTGCGCAGGAGACGCAGACCGTGCTCGGCCTCGTCCTGCTCGGTGACCGGCACCGAGCGGTGCGCGCCCACGCCGGTCCCGCGGCCGTACAGCCGTCCGGTGGCGGCGAGCCTGCCGGCCGCCTGCCAGGAGCGCAGGGCCCGGTCGAGAGCGTCGGGGGGTACGGCCGGCGCGGCGGCCGCGTCGGCCAGCCGGACCACGTCCGGCACGGTGAGGCCACGCCCGTCCAGCTCGACGCCGGTGCCCTCGGGATCCGGGGGCACCCGCGTCGAGCCGTTCAGAGTCGTGTCCATGGAGCCGTGGATCAGCCGAGGCCGACGGACTTCAGCCAGGCCTGCGCGACGTCCAGCGGGTCCTTGCTCTGCGTCTGCACCTGGGTGTCCAGGTCGAGCAGGGCCGCCGTGTCGAGCTTGGCCGAGACCGCGTTGAGGGCGTCGACGCCCTTCTGGTCCAGTCCGGACTTGTAGACGAGCGGCTGCACGTTCTCGAACCCGAAGAGGTTCTTCGGGTCCTGGAGGACCACGAACTTCTCCTTGGCGATGGTCGGGTCCGTGGTGAAGATGTCGGCCACCTGCACGGTGTTCTTCGTCAGCGCCGCCGCGGTCAGCGGGCCGCCCGCGTCCAGCGCCTTGAAGGACTTGAAGTCCAGCCCGTACACGTCCTTCAGGCCCACCAGACCCTGCTGCCGGGTCTGGAACTCGGGCGAGGCTCCGAGGGCCAGGTCCTTGGCGATGTCCTTGAGGTCCGCGATCGAGGACGTGCCGGTGAGCTTGTACTTCGCGGCCGTCGCCGCGTTCACGGTGACCGAGTCCTTGTCCTGCGCGGGCGCCGGCTCCAGCAGCGTCAGCTTGGGGTCGAGCTTGATGCCGATGGCGGCTGTGGTCTCCTCGATCGTCTTCGGCGTGGCGTCCTTGTCGAGGTAGGCCAGCAGGGCGCCGTTGTACTCCGGCAGGACGGTGATCGAGCCGTTCTTGAGCAGGCCGTACGTGGTCTCGCGGCTGCCGATGTTGGGCTTGTACGTGACGTTGACACCCTTCGCCTTGAGGGCCTCGCCGTAGATGTCGGCCAGCAGGATGCTCTCGGCGAAGTTGTTGGAGCCTACGACGACGGTGTCACCCCCGGCTTTGTCTCCCGAGAGCGGGTTGTCGGACTTGCCGTCGGAGGACGACCCACACCCGGCGACGAGTGCCGTGGCGGCCGCGAGTGCGAGGGCGGCCACGCTGCGGCTGCTCGTGCTTGACCTGGTGCTCTTCGCGTAAGAAGTCACAATTCTCGTTCCGGACTCGGCGATTGGTGGGGGCTGGGTCTGGCAGGGCGTGTGGCGTGCGGGCACACGTACGATCCTGATCCAACCCAGCCGGTTCCCAGTCAGTCAAGAGCACTCGGGTCACCGATTAGCCTCCTTGATGCGCAAATGTGGAGAGTGGGCGGTCGCCTTGTAACGAACTCTTGACATGAGGCGTGGCGAACGCAGCTTCGAAGGCGCGATAGATTCACCGCTGTTGCATCGGCCACAGCTGTGTGCGGGGGCCGCTTGGATGCCTTCGCGCATCATCGACCACACCCCCATGAAGGAGGCCAGGTGCCCACGGTGCAGGTGGACGAGCCCACCCGCCGGGCTGCCCCGCCGCCGGGCGACGGGCCCCTGGGGTTCGCCGACCGCTGGCCGTTCCGGCGCAAGCTCAACGTCCTGGTAGGTGTCCCGCTGGCCGTGGTGGCCCTGCTGCTCACCTATCTCATCGCCGACCAGGCGGGGCGGGCGCGGGAGGCGGCGTCCGCGGCCCAACTGGTCCGCGACAGCACCCAGGTGGCGACCCTGGCCGACCGCGTGGAGGCCGAGCACCAGCAGGCCATCCTGCTCTCGGTGCGCTTCGAGGCGGCCGGCCGCGGCGCACGGCCCTCGACCGACGCGTACCGCAGGGCGCAGCGGTCGGTGGACGCCCAGGTGGCGAAGGTGCGTCAGGCTTTCGGGGACGGGCTACCGGAGTCCGAGGCGCAGTCCCTGAGGGAGATCGAGGGCCTGACCAGCCTCCGTGAGACGGTGGAGCAGAGCTATCTGCCCGCCGACAACATCGACCCCGCCTACACGGGCGTCGTCAAGGGGCTGATCGACGGTCTCGGCCTGGACCGGAACGCGGCCCTCGCGGCCACCTTCACCGGCAATCTGCTGGACTCCCTGCTGCGGGCGGACGTCGCGCACAGCTCCTTCGAGACAAGCGTGTTCTCGGCGACGACCGGTGACGCCAACGCCCTCATCGAGTTCAACGCGGCGGTCGGCTCCTACCAGCTGTACACCTACCAGGCGGACCGCTTCGCCCGGTTCGCCACCGAGCAGCAGGCCGACGAGCTCTCCGGCATCGAGCGCACCGAGCCCCAGCGCCGGATCGCGCAGGCGTACGCCGAGCTCCAGATCGACCCCAGTTCCCTGCAGGCGGACACCCCGGCGGAGATCCACCGGGCGTTCAGCGGCGCGCTGGCCGACTACCCGGCCTATCCCGCGCAGGCGGCCGGCCGGCTGAGGATCACCTCCTCGCTCATCGACCAGATCGCCGACACCGCCGACGACGCTTCCGGCGACGCGTGGTGGCGGGCCGCCCTGCTGCTGGCCGTTGCGCTGTTCGGCTTCCTGGTGTGGCTGGCCCTGTCGGTCGTGGTCCGCCGGTCGGTGGTCCGCCCGGTGCACGCGCTCACCGTGGCCGCGCAGGAGATGTCGGCCGCCACCAGTCGCGAGCTGGCCCGGGTGGCCGACGACGACACCGAGGATGCCGGCCCGCCGCGCGTGCGCGATGTGCCCGTCACGGCGCGGGACGAGATCGGCGATCTCGCCCAGGCGTTCAACCAGGTGCAGACGACCGCCGCCGCGCTGCTGGAGCGCCAGGTGCTCAGCCGCCGCAACGTCGCCGAGATGTTCGGCAACGTGGGACGCCGGGTCAGTAACCTGACAACACGTCAGCTCGCGTTGATCGACGCGGTCGAACGGGGCGAGACCGACCCGGCATTGCTGGAGCGGCTCTACTCCATCGACCACATCGCCGTGCGCCTGCGACGCAACGCCGACAGCCTGATGCTGCTGGCGGACATCCGGGAGACCGTCCTGGACTCGGGTCCCACCGCGCTCACCAACGTGGTGCGGGCGGCACTGGGCCAGATCGAGGGCTACCAGCGGGTGCGGCTCTACGCCGAGACCGAGGCCATGGTCGAGCCGGACATCATCGGCGACCTCACGCTGATGGTGGCGGAACTCGTGGAGAACGCCGTCTCGTTCTCCCCGGCGGGCAGCCCCGTCGAGGTGACCGTGCGCTCCGGCGACGGGGACGCCCTGATCGCCGTGGCCGACCACGGCCTCGGCATGAGCGCCGAGCGCCTTGCGGAGGAGAACGCCCGGCTGATCCGTCGCGAGCGCCTGGACCTCGTCCCGACGAAGGTGCTCGGCCTGTTCGTGGTCGGCACGCTGGCGCGCCGCTGGGAGGTGGGGGTGACGCTGTCCCGCACTCCTGGCGGTGGTGTGACCGCCGAGGTCGCGATCCCCTCGACCCTGCTCCTGAGCATGAGCGCGGTGGACTCCGGCGGCCCGGCGACACGTCTTGCGGCGAGCGCCCCCCTGCCCTCGACGGCCGCGCCGGGCGCCGGGACCGCCGTTGCCGACGCGGCCGCGGACACCGTCCGGTCCACGGGTCCCCACGCCGCTGTGCCGGTGAGGACGAGCGAGAGCACCGTGCCGCCCGCCACCGCGGAAGGGGCGCCGCTCCCACGCCGTGTGCCGCGCAGGGAGACGAACGGAGCCGCCGAACGGCGGCCGCTGGTGCCCGGGCCCCGTAAGGAGGCACCGGCCGACGACCCCGCGGGCCAGCCCTCCTTGCGCCGCCGGGTCCGCGGGGCCACCTTGAGGACGACTACCGGAGCGGTTCCGGAGCCGGCCGGCCTCCAGGCCGCTCAGCCCATGCAACCGGGTGACGCCGAGGCCGTTCGGTCCGCGCTGGAGGAGTTCGAGGCCGCCGTCGAGCGTGCCCACCGCGACAGCGACACCGGCACCCACTTGGTAGTCGACGACAGCACCGCCGCCACGGGTGCGGACCCCGGAACCGAGGCCGCCCCCCTTACGCATCGCCCGAACCACCTCCCAGAAGGAGCCGAGCAGTGAGCACGCCGACAGGTGACACTCCGACGACCGACCTGCAGGCCGCCGCAGCCGACTTCAACTGGCTGCTGAACCGTTTCGCCACCGAGACCGCGGGCGTTGTCGACGCCATCGCCGTCTCTTCCGACGGGCTGCTCATCGCCGTGTCGGAGCTGCGTGAACGCGCCCACTCCGAGCGGCTGGCCGCCATCGTCTCCGGCATCACGAGCCTGGCCGCGGGCGCCTCCGGCAACTACGGCCTCGGCGGTCTCAACAAGGTGATCATCGACCTGGAGGGCGGCCACGTCATCGTCTCCGCGATCGGCAGCGGCGCCGTGCTCGGCGTCGTCACCGACAAGGAGGCCAAGCTCGGCAACATCGCCTACGAGATGACGCTGTTCGCCAACCGGGCCGGCACCGCGCTCAGTCCGCAGTTGGTGCTGGAGCTGAAGAACACCGTCGGCGCCGCCTCGGCACGCTGACCGGCGACGGCCCGGTGCGGAGAGGAAGACACGACTTATGGCGGACGGTCGCACACCGGCCGGCGAGGACGGCGTGACGCCCCCGGGCCCCGAGCCGGTCGGCCCTGCCTCGGCCGTACGCCCGTTCCTCCTCACGGCCGGCCGGGTGGCGCCCGCGACCGGCCGGCCGATTCCGGTGGAGACCCAGGTGGTGGCCACCGCCGCCGGGCTCAAGACGCTCGACAAGCTCGCCTTCGAGCAGTACGACATCGTTGCCGCCTGCCGGCAGCCGCAGTCCATCGCCGAGATCGCGGCCCGGCTGCGGCTGCACCTGAACGTGGTGCGGGTCCTCGCCGAGGACTTGCGCGCCGCGGGACAGCTCACGGTCCATGTGCCCGACTTCGGTGCCACCCATGACGCATCCGTCCTGCGAAGGGTTATCGACGGCCTGCGGGCCGTCTCCGACTCCCGGGGGAGTACTCCGTGACACCGACTCAACCGCTGCTCCGCGGCGGCACGGCCGCACAAGCCGTCGTACGACCGCCGCTGCCGGTCAAGATGGTGATAGCGGGCGGCTTCGGCGTCGGCAAGACCACGGCCGTCGGTTCCATCTCCGAGATAGAGCCGCTGACCACCGAGGCCGCCATCACCGAGGTGGCGGCCGGCGTGGACGACCTCAGCCAGACGCCGCGCAAGACCACGACCACGGTGGCCATGGACTTCGGCTGCCTGACCATCGACCCCACCTTGAAGCTCTATCTGTTCGGGACACCCGGGCAGGAGCGGTTCGGCTTCATGTGGGACGACATCGTGGAGGGCGCGGTCGGCGGTCTCGTCATCGTCGACAGCCGCCGCCTGGACGACTGCTACGCGGCCGTCGACTACTTCGAGCACCGGCAGATCCCGTTCGCCGTCGCGCTCAACGCCTTCGACGGAACCGTCGAGCACTCGCTGGACGAGGTCCGCTGGGCGCTGGACGTCGCCGAGCACGTGCCGGTGGTGGTGTTCGACGCCCGCGAGCGCGGCTCGGTGCGGGACGCGCTGCTGGTGGTACTGGAACTGGCGCTGGAGCGCACCGGCGGCTGAGCACTGACGCGCGGGGCCCGGGGCGATGGAGAACCGCCCCGGGCCCGGCCGTGTTTCGTGCCGCCGCGGGTGTCAGGCGGGGCGGCGCACTCCCGCGGACACCGTGAGCCGTGCGATCGCCCAGAAGATCGCGAGCGTCGCCAGCGCCATCACGGCCACCAGGGTGGCGCCGCCCACGACCTTCTCGTAGTTGCGCTGGTAGAGGCCGTCGATGATGTAGCGGCCGAGGCCGCCGAGGCCCACGTAAGCGGCGATGGTGGCCGTGGAGACGATCTGGATGGCGGCCGAGCGCAGGCCGCTGAGGATCAGCGGGAGCGCGGCCGGGAGTTCCACCAGGAAGAGGATGCGTGACTCGGGCATGCCCATGCCCCGCGCCGCGTCGACGGACGAGGCATCGACCGTGCGTACCGCCTCGTAGGTGGTGACCAGGATCGGCGGGACGGCGAGCACGACCAGCGGGATCATCACCGGCCCCAGGCCGAAGCCCAGCCAGGTGACGACCAGGACGAGCAGGCCGAAGGTGGGCAGTGCGCGGCCGGCCGTGGCGGTCATCGCCAGGGTGTTGCCGCCGCGTCCGTAGTGACCGGTGACCAGGCCGATCGGCAGTCCGATGACGGCGGCCAGCGCGAGCGCCTCCAGGGAGTACTGGATGTGCTCGACGACGCGGGTGGGGATGCCGTCGTAGCCGTGCCAGTGCGCGCTGTCGCTGAAGAAGACGTTGATGAAGTGCAGTACGTTCACCGGGCCGCGCTCTCCTTCGGCATCCAGGGGGTCAGCAGCAGGCGCAGGGCGACGAGCACCGCGTCGACGACCACCGCCAGCACGGCCGTCGTCACCACGGAGTTCACCGCGAGCACCGGCCGGTGGTAGATCTGCGCGTCGTTGAGCAGGTTGCCCAGCGCGCCCTGGTTGCCGATCAGCATGCCGACGCTGACGAGGCTGATGCTGGAAACGGTCGCCACCCGCAGGCCGGCGATGATCGCCGGAACCGCGATGGGCAGCTGCACCTGGACGTAGCGGCGTACGGGGCCGAAGCCCATGGCCGTGGCCGCCGCCAGGGTCTCCTGCGGCACCGAGCGGACGCCGTCGACGATCGCCGGGACCAGAACGACCAGGCTGTAGACGGCGAGCGGGATCATCACGGTGAGTTCGGTCTGGCCGGTGTAGTCGATGAGGACGACGAAGAAGGCCAGCGACGGGATGGCGTACAGCACGGTCGTCACGCCCAGCGTGGGGGCGTAGACCCAGCGGTACCGCACGCACAGCTGCGCGATGGGCAGGCTGATCACCAGCGCGGCCAGCACCGGCAGCAGGGCCTCGCGCAGATGCAGTCCGATCAGGCCGAACCAGCTGTGCTGGAGGTCGCTCGGGATGTCGAAGAAGCCGCTCATCCGGCGACCTCGGCGTCGGCGCGGGCCGTACGGTCCCCGGCGTGGGCGCCGCGGATGGCCTCGCTGATGGCCTGCTGCGAGACGACGCCGACGACCCGGCCGGTGCCGTCCACGCCGACGGACCAGCCGGTCGGCGACAGCACGGCGCCGTCGAGCGCGGCCCGCAGCGACTCCTTGCCGTGCTCGAACGGCCGCCCGTAGGGCAGGAGGCGGCCGGGATCGATCGTCCCCGCGGTCAGCAGCCCGGGCTCGCTCCAGCCCAGCGGCCTGCCGTCCAGGTCGGTGACGAGGAGGTAGGGCACGTCCGCGGTGGTGCGGGCGGCGATCTGCCGCGCGTCCGCGTCCAGGGCGACGACGGGCCCGGTCCTCAGCTTCAGCCCCGAGGAGGAGAAGAAGGACAGCCGCCGGATCCCGCGGTCGGTGCCGAGGAAGTCCTCGACGAACTCGTCCACGGGTGCGGACAGCAGCTCGGCTGGCGGCGCGAACTGGGCGAGCCTGCCGCCGGTGCGCAGGACCGCGACCGTCGTGCCGAGCTTGATGGCCTCGTCGATGTCGTGGGTGACGAAGACGATGGTCTTGCCCAGCTCTTCCTGGATCCGCAGCAGCTCGTCCTGAAGGCCCTTGCGGACCACGGGGTCGACGGCGGAGAAGGGCTCGTCCATCAGCAGCACCGGCGGGTCCGCGGCGAGCGCCCGCGCCACGCCGACGCGCTGCTGCTGACCGCCCGACAGCTGATACGGGTAGCGCTTGGCGAGCGCGCTGTCGAGCCCGACCCGCTCCATCAGCTCCGCCGCCCGCGCCCGCGCGCGCCGCTTGTCCCAGCCGAGCAGCCGGGGGACGGTGGCGATGTTGTCCAGGATGGTGCGGTGCTGGAAGAGACCGGCGTTCTGGATGACGTAACCCATCGACCGGCGCAGGGTGTTGACCGGTTGCTTCTGGATGTCGACGCCGTCGAGGAGAATCGTTCCCTCGCTGGGCTCGACCATCCGGTTGATCATCCGGAGCGTGGTCGTCTTGCCGCAGCCCGACGGTCCCACGAGGACGGTGATCGCGCGGTCCGGTATCTCGAGTGAGAGCCGGTCGACTGCCACCGTGCCGTCCGGGTACCGCTTGGTAACTGACTCTATCCGTATCAAAACGCCGAATACCCTTCGGGTTTGGCAGAAGCTGCCCGCTCTCGGCCACGGTCGCGCGGGCCGTTGCGGGGAGAGTGTAGACGCCTATTGTTGCGGCGCCTTGTCGCGGATACCCTTGCGGGCCGTCCGCATGCCCGCGGCGGGAACCGCGGTGCTTCCTCGCCGATCGGCGGCGAGGTCGCCGCCCACTACGTGGACGTCTACCTCACGTGGGGAGAGCCGCCCGCGCAGGTCGCCCAGAAGATCGCGTGGATCCGGGGACGCGCTGCGGAACAGGGGCGCACCCTGAGCTTCGGCATCCGGCTGCACGTCATCACGCGTGACACCTCAGAGCAGGCCTGGGCCGCCATCCAGGCGGGGCCGGCCCGCGGCGAGTCCGGGGGCCGGCGGCGCATGTTCGCCCTGCACCACGGTGGAAGCCGCGAGTGCCTGGAGATCCGTCCCGACCTGTGGGCGGGCATCGGCCTGGTGCGCGGCGGCGCGGGCACCGCGCCGGTCGGCAGCCACGACGAGGACGCCGAACGGACCAAGGAGTACCAGGCCCTCGGCGTCGAGGAGTTCGTGCGGAGTTGTGCTCTCCGGCTATCCGCACCTGGAGGAGGCGTACTGGTTCGGAGAGGGCGTTCCGCCGAGGCTTCAGGCACAGGGTCTGTGGCAGCACCCCGTCGTAACGCGGACGGCCCATGCGGCGCACGTTCCCTTCGCGGGCGCCGGCAACCCCCGATGACCCGTGTGATCGCCGGCGATGCCGGGGCTTCACGATGCGGGCGCCGGTCCGTGGTCGTCCCGCGTGGCGGTAAGCGCGTCCAGAAGTTGCTGCAGGGTGCGGCAGGCCGCCGTGAACTGCTCGGGTCCGACCGCGTCGGACCAGTGTTGCTCGATCTCGGCGACCCGCCCGCCGGCGTCGTTGAGAGCCTGGCGTCCGCGCCCTGTGGGGAAGATCAGTTTCGCCCGCCGGTCGCTGGGGTCGGGACGGCGCTCGAGGTAGCCGAGTTCCTGAAGCTCGTTCACCAGTTCCGAGGCCGCCGCCAGGCTCAGATGCGCCCGCGCGGCGAGCTCGGTCAGGCGGATCCCGTCGATACCGACGTTGCCGAAGACCTGCAGGTGAGGTTCGCGGAGATCGGCATAGCCCCGTGCCGCGGCGGGCGCGAACATCTCGGTCCTGAACTCCCGGAGCAGGCGGACCAGGAGCTGGCCGACGGCGAGGCGGTCGGCCGGGAGATCACTTGACGAGGGCATAGCCCGGAAGGATACTTCGGGTACCGAAGCTTCGGCTACCGAAACGTTTTTGGAGGGCACCATGGACCGGCCTTCGCCCGGGGCAGGCGCGTCCGTTCCCACCCGGCTCGGGCCACTCAGCGTCGAGACGATCGGATCCGGCCCGCCGGCGCTGCTGTGGCACAGCCTCTTCGTCGACTCGACCACCTGGGTACACGTCCGGGAGCCGCTGGCCGCCACCCGCCGGCTGGTGATCGTCGACGGCCCGGCCCACGGCAGAAGTGCCGCTCCGGAGAACCCGTTCACGCTCGACGACTGCGCCGGAGCCGCGCTCGACGTACTCGAACACCTCGGCATCGACGAGCCGGTGGACTGGGTCGGCAACGCATGGGGCGGACACGTCGGCATCACCTTCGCCGCCACAAGCCCTGGCCGCGTTCGCAGCCTGGCCACCATCGGCACGCCCGTCCACGCGCTGACCGCCCCTGAGCGACGGCAGATCAACCTGCTCGTCCCGGTCTACCGTGCCGTCGGCCCGATCGGCCCCGTGCTCGGCCCCCTCACCACAGCGCTGCTGGGCGAGGGCGCCGATCCCGAGGCGATCGCCCTCGTCGCCGAGGCCTTCTCCGGGCCCGAGAGGCGGGGGATGGCCCGTGCCATCCGGTCGGCGAGCCTCGACCGGCAGGATCTGACCTCGACCCTGACCTCCGTCCCCGCACCGGCGCTGTTCGCCGCCGGCGCGGACGACGCGACCTGGACGCCCGACGACGCGGCGGCCGCCGCCGACCGACTGCCCTGCGGCGGCTGGGCGGCTGTGCCCGGCGCGGGGCACGTCGCACCGCTGCTCGAAGCCGCACCGGCCGTCGTTGATCTGCTCAAGGCCTTCTGGCACGACCCGGGCGCGGTGCGCGCCCTCCACCGGGAGACCGGCGCCCGATCCGGCCCGCACCAGTCCCGGTCCACGGCCTGAGCCGGCCGTGCGGGCCACGATGAGCGTCCGGTTCGCGGGGGCCGGAGCGCACGCTGATGGGGATGGTGGCCCGCACCGCGTACGGGGTGGAGCGGTGGCGACGCTTCGGTCCGCCCTCGGACAACGGCCCGAAGCTGAAGGACCCGTTCGGCCGGACGTGCTCGTGCTGACCACGTTCGTCCAGGGTAAGAACACGGCCCGTACGAGGCGGCGGACGGAGCACATCCCCGGGGTGTCCGGGCATGAGGTGTCGTGCGTGGCCGACCGGCGCTTCTCCATCGCGCCGCTGATGAGGCGTGCCGCCGGAGTCCTTGCTTTCGGGGGTCAGCCCCGCAGGGTGGCGATGGCCTTCTCGATACGCCGTCGGCGCGTCTCGGGCCTCTTCGCGCTCTCGATGGCGCGCACATGCTCGTGCTTGCGGCCATGGGCAAGGTTGTCGTACGCGGCGCGCGCGACGGGGTCGTCGTCCAGGGCTCGGGCGAAGTCCGGGGGCTCGATGACGACGCGCGGCTCGGTGTCGAGCTCGACCTCGACCTCGACCTCCTCGCCGATCGCGACACCCGCGGCCTGCCGGTTGGCGTTGCTGAGGCCGAGCAGGTGGCGGCCTCGCATGATGGCGACCCGGCTCTTCCAGGAATGCCCGTTGACCGTGATCGTCACCGGCGGCCGCGCGCCCCCGCCGAGCGCTGCTACCGCCTCGGGCGGAACTTCCAGGCCCCGCATGGGCTCGGGTGGCTCGACGAGGGTGCGAAACTTCATGATCGTTCTCCTGTTGTTGTTCTGCCGGCTCGCCGCGGATCCGGCCCGCCCGGCTCCGACAGCCGCTGCCACTTCCCGCACCGGGACCATCGCCGTGTCCTGGACGGCTGTGGGGCAAGCGATCGCGGCTACTCGGCGTAGGGCTGGTCGGCTCCCGGGGCGCTGTAGCCGAGACTCCAGATATAGCCGTCCGGGTCGGCGAAGGTGCCGCCGTACCCGCCCCACGGGAGAGCACCGGCGGGCTTGAGGATCGTGGCACCGGCCTTCTGGGCCTCTGCCATGATCTCCTCGACCCGTGCCTCACTGCGGACGACGTAGGTCAGAACCAGCCCGCTGAAGCCGCTGCCTTCCGAGGCCGTGCCCACCTGGTCGGCCAGACCCTCGCGACCGTAGAAACCGACCGGCGAGGCGCCGTCCGAGTCGAAGAACACCGAGATGCCGTAGTCGTTCTTGATCTTCCAACCGAGCCCCTCGGTGTAGAACTGCTTGGCCCGGTCCATGTCCTGGACACCGAGGAGGATCGAGCTGACGTGGGCTTTCATGTCTTACTCCTTGCACTGTGGAGGTATGCGGTGCCGGACATCCGGGCCAGGGCCGGATGTCACATCGGCGCATGTTCGCCGGTCGATCGGCATGACAGGAGCGTCAAGCGGGGCGGAAATGGGGCCGCGAGTCAGGACGGCGTGGGGGCGAGCGACGCGGCGGCCTCCCAGGCGAACCCGTCCGCGTCGGTGAAGGCGTCGGCGGTGCTGCCGAGGACGATGCGGTGCGAGCCGGTGCCGTCGACGGGGACGCCGAGGTCCTTGGCGAGGGCACGGCGCTTGTACAGCGCCAGCTTGATGGGGCTGGACTGACCGGGGGCGAACTCGGCGTACTTGCCGCCGACGCTCTTGGCCACGGTCATGCCCCGGCCGGCGTAGAACTGCTTGGTGGCCTTCACGTCCTCGACGCCGATCAGCAGGACGACCTCGTCGATCTCGCGGGTGGCGGGGCCGGTGTCCTTCTTCGCCGAGGTCGCGATCTTCCAGATCGTCCCGTCCGGGGCCTGGACGACGCCGCTGTAGCCCCACAGCGATTTCGCGGCGGGCTTGAGGACCGTGGCGCCGGCGTCCACGGCGGCGCCTACGAAGCCGTCGACGGTGGCCGGCCCGGACACCGTGAGCGCCAGGGTGAAGCCGCGGAATCCGGTGGAGTGCGCCTCGGACGCCCGCAGGCGTACGTGCGTGTCCACGCCGAAGGCGCTGTAGAAGCGGCGGGCGGCCTCGGGGTCGGCCACCTCAAGGGTGACGGACGCGAGGGACGTGCTGGCCGAGGTGGAAGCGGTGGTTGCCATGACCATCACGCTAGGGGCTGCGCGGCGGCGGTGGCTTCTCGATTCCTGACCGGTCTTGAGACTTGCTTCGCCACGCACGCCGGCATCCCCTCCACCGCGATCGCCGACCCCTCATCGCGGGCCGTACCCGCAGCATCGGCATGGTCGGCCGCCGCATCCGCCGCCTGGCGCCGGAAGGCCCCGGGCGGCATGCCGACCAGCTCGGTGAAGCGGGTGGTGAACGTTCCCAGCGACGCGCAGCCGACCGCGAAGCAGACCTCGGTGACGCTGAGGTCGCCCCGCCGCAGCAGCGCCGTCGCCCGCTCGATGCGACGCGTCATCAGGTACGCGTACGGCGACTCACCGTAGGCGGCCCGGAACTGCCGACTCAGGTGTCCGGCGGACATGTTCGCATCACGGGCGAGCGCCTCCACGTTCAGCGGCTGCGCGTATTCCCTGTCGATCCGGTCGCGGACGCGGCGCAGCCGCGCGAGATCAGCCAGACGCTGCGCCTGCACGCGTGCACGCCGCCATTCGGGGTCACACACGAGAACCCTCCCCTTCGTCTTTCATCTTCCTTTTCCCTTGACGTGTTCGAGCGCCCGGGGGTGCCCGCCTCGGCAGGCACCCCGGACGCTCGGTGGTGTCGACCGGCCCGCCGGACTCGACCGGCCGCCGGTCGGGCAACTGCCGGACAGCAGTGGGACGGAGCCCGGGCTCATGGCCGACTCAACGAGGACCCGGACGCGGCCCCGGCGGGCGCCCGGCAGGGCAGGCACTTGCGCACCGGTGCGCCGCCGTGTTGCTCATGAGTGGCCGCGACTCCGGCCCGCACGGACGCATCGATACCGGCACGGCTCAGCGCAGTTCCTGGATGCGGACCAGGTTGCCCGCGGGGTCGCGGAACGCGCAGTCGCGGACGCCGTACGGCTGCTCGGTCGGCTCCTGGACGACCTCGGTATCACCTGCCTGCACCTTCTCGAACGTGGCGTTGAGGTCCGGGGTGGCCAGCAGGATCCAGCCGTAGGTGCCCTTGGCCATCATCTCGGTGATCGTGCGGCGCTCGTCCCCGGTGATGCCGGGATCGGCGGCAGGCGGCGTCAGAAGGATCGAGGTGCCCGGCTGACCGGCCGGGCCGACCGTGATCCAGCGCATCCTGCCCTGCCCGACATCGCTGCGGACCTCGAAGCCGAGGACGTCGCGGTAGAAGGCGAGCGACGCGTCCGGGTCGTCGTGTGGAAGAGAAGTCGTGTGAATGGTGATGTCCATGGCGAGCAGGCTAGAGGCGGCTCCATGATCCGCGCTTCTCTATTCCTGATCGATCCGGACACGTGCGGACGTTCCCGGGCATGTCGTGCGGAGCGCACTCGCTTCCCGCGACGGTGAACCCGTCGCCCTCCAGGGGTCGCACGTCGGCAGCGCCGGCCCGGGTGGCGGCAACTCGCCTCCGGAGGACGGCAGTTACGTCCTCGTGGAGTGCCACCTCGACGTCCTGATCCGCGATGACCTCACCCGCGGCGCCGCGGTCATCCCCCTGCATCCGCCGACTGACGAGGTGCACCACGATCCCGCCGGCGCCGGAGTACGACGCGTGGTCGAGGCGGGTGCCGCGCTCCCGACTCATCGCATCCAGTGGTCGGCGGTGGTCCAGCCCAGGAGGCGCCGCCCGGTGCCGCTGCCCGCGGTGCCGCCGGCGGCGACCTGCCGCAGGCCGGTCAGGGCGGGGGCGAGGCGGGCGGCGACGTGGGCGGGGTGACGGGCCGCCTCTTCGTCCAGCTGGGCGATGACGCGGGACTGCGCGGCGGGGCGGCACAGCGACAGGTGGAACAGCATCTGCCGCCATGCGTACGCGGCGTCCTTGATGGCGGCAAGTGGCCGCGGATTGTTGTGGACCCGGGCGGTGGTCCGGCACACGGTGGTGAAGCAGCGGCGGGCCAGGTCGTCCCAGCCGGGTTCGGGCGTGATGCCGACGCGGGCGACCAGGGTGGCCAGATTGTGCGTGGTGAGGATCTGGGCCTGCTCGATGACCGTGCCGTTGCCCGCCACCGACCAGCCCTCCGTGCCGGCCCGGCCCGCCCGCTGGGCGCAGAGCTCGGCGAATGCGGCCGACCCGGTGGCCCGCCGGGTACCGGTACGGGTCAGGGCCTTGCCCGTCTCCGCGATCGCGAGGTTGCGGACGGCCGCGTAGTCGATGGCGTAGTACCGCTCGTACAGTGTGCCGCCGAGGAGTTCCGCGGCGACCCGCGCCGCCGCGAGGAACTTCGGGGTGAAGGTGCCCTCGAAGATGTCCGCGGCGAGCTCCTCGACGAACGGCGCGCCGGACTCGGCCTGCCGGGCCAGCACGCTCAGCTCGCGGACCAGGGGGTTGGGCAGGAGCGTGCCGGGAAACGCCTGTACGGCCAGTTCGCCCAGCTCACGCAGGACGATGTGGGCCGGCTCCCGGCCCTCCTCCGCGACGCGGTACCCGGCCACCGCCCCCACCCAGGGCAGTTCCTCGGCCCGCACCTGATGGGCGAGGTCGCGCAGGAGCAACGACCGGCGGTTCCGGAATGCCCGGTAGTTCGCGGCGGCGAGGGTGCGCAGCGCCGGGTCGGCGTAGGCCTGCGCGCCTGCCGCGGCGACGAGTTGCGGCACCAGTTCGGCCAGGACCTCGGCGGAGGGCACCACTTTGCGTGCCACGAGTGTGCCGACCGGCGCGCTCGACGCCGCCTCCACGACGCGCCGGATCGCCGGCGGAATCGCCGTGCCCGCGGGCAGGCCGGTTTCGTGTGCCTCGTGCTGCGTGACCTCCGCGATCAGCCGTGCCGTGTCGGCCGCGCCGGTGTCCTGGGGGAGCAGGGAGAGCCTGCGTGCCGCGAGTTGGGCCAGGGCGTGGTGGGACGGCAGGGCCGCCTGAACCGCCTGCCGGGTGCGCAGTCGCGTGTGGTGCTCGGAGCCGGGCCGGCCGCGCCGGCGCACCATGGACTCCACCGCGTGCCGCAGCAGGCCGAGTCGGCGCGGGTCCAGTGACCGTCCTGCGACGGTTTCCTCCAGTGCGCCGCGCAGGATCCCCAGATTCTCCGTGGGATCACGGTGCTTGGTGCAGCGGGTGTGGACCACGGCGAGATCCTGGTAGCGGCGCAGGAGCACCGCGCCGCGTTCCCGCCAGGTGTCGTCGGGGACGTGGTCCAGTACGCGGCCGGCGCCGGCGGTCTCCAGCCAGTGGGTGAGGAGTTCGTCGCCGAACGGCTGCCAGATCGTGAGCGCCTCGCGCTGGGTCTCGACGGCGGCGTGGGGCCGGCGCCGTGCCAGGTCCGCGCCGGCGTCGCCGACCGTGCGCCGGTGCACCGCGCGGGGGTCCGGCGGGAGCAGGGGCGACGGCCGCGGTGTGAAGCGCAGCTGTCCGGCGAACGGTTCGAGGACGCGGACCAGGTCGACCGCGGCGGTCACGTCGCCGGCCCGCACCAGCCAGGCCACCGTGAGCAAGGCGGCCTCCTCGGGCACGGCGACTTCGTAGCGGCCGCTGTCGAGGAGCGCGGACAACTGGTCCAGTCCCCGGTCGGTGAGCCAGTGCGCGAACAGCGCCGACCGGTCGGCGGGCACCCCGGCCGAGCGGGCGGCCTCACGTTCGTACGGCAGCAGCGGGCCCCCCGCGCTCGCGTCCGGTGTGGCGAACCCACCGCGCAGGACCTGGGGGGTCACCCAGGCGGGCAGTCCGGCGACGGGGGTGCGCGAGCCGATGGTCAGGCGCCCGTCGGCCATCCCGTCGAGCACCGCCCGCCAGCGCTGGACGCGGGTTCCGGCACGGCGCCGGGTCTCGGGGTCATGGTGGGTCAGCGCGGTCAGGAAAGCCTGGGCCAGTCTGCCCTGCGGGTAGTTCGCGGATGCGCCTGATCCGGCGGGAAGCTGCTGCTCAGCGTCATTGTCCATACGCCGACGTGGCAGGTTCCGCCCCTGCGCCCTCCGGGTCCCGAGCCCGGTGCTCTGCTGCTGAGCTACACGCCGATGCAGGCGAGGCTAGAGCCCGCCCGGGACCCGGGCCAAGCGATTTCCGCGCGCGGAGTCCATCGGGGGAGGGGCGTACGGCCCACGAGTACGGCACATCCCCGGCACGCAATTGCCGACCGGGGATTTCGTCACGTATATTGGGGAGTTCTGTGCATCAACAGAAAAAGCCCCTCAATGGGGGCTACATGGAACACTGTATCGGGCAGGGAGCCGCTTTGTCAACTCGCGGGGACGCTGAATTGCAGAGGGAACAGGAATTCATCGACCGGGTCTACGACCGTGTCGACACGCTGCGCGGCGTCGCGGCGCACGGTGTCGAGGACGCGTTGACGCCGGTGGGGAACGGTCTGCAGGCGCGCCTCGAACGCGATGTGCGGGTCGCGGAGCGTTCGGGTCTGCTGGCGGCCCTCAACGCCGTGGACGGTTCGCTGTGTTTCGGCCGCATCGATCTGCGCGACGGTGCCGTGCACCATATCGGCCGTATCGGAATGCGTGAGGACGACTCCGAACACACGCCTTTGCTGATCGACTGGCGGGCACCGGTCGCCCGGCCGTTCTATCTCGCCACCGGGCACACGCCGATGGATCTGCGCCGGCGCAGG
This sequence comes from Streptomyces sp. RLA123, assembly GCF_056270165.1. NCBI lineage: Bacteria > Bacillati > Actinomycetota > Actinomycetes > Kitasatosporales > Streptomycetaceae > Streptomyces > Streptomyces sp. RLA123. Next base: position 7,840,828 of record NZ_JBWDOR010000003.1, read on the forward strand.
CACATCACCACCGAGGGCCGCACGGTGACCGAGCTGCACGACGAGATCCTGGATCTCCGCGACGCCGAACGCAGCGGCTTCGAGGACCCCAGCGGTGACGCCGTGCTGCTGGCCGCGCTCGGTTCCGCCCGCACCGGCCGCATGGGCGACATCGTGCGGACCATCCAGGCCGAACAGGACCGCATCATCCGCGCACCGCACCGCGGTGTCCTCGTCGTCGAGGGCGGCCCCGGTACGGGCAAGACGGCGGTCGCGCTGCACCGTGCGGCCTACCTGCTGTACGAGCACCGTGAGCTCCTTGCCAAGCGCGCGGTGCTGGTCGTGGGCCCCAACGCGGCCTTCCTCGGCTACATCGGCGAAGTGCTGCCCGCGCTCGGCGAGACCGGGGTCATGCTGGCCACGCAGGCCGAGCTCTTCCCCGGTGTCCACGCCCGCGGCACCGACACCCCCCGTGCGGCCACGGTCAAGGGCGGGGCGGGGATGGCCGAGGTCCTCGCGCTGGCCGTACGCGACCGGCAGCAACTGCCCGAGCCCGGCGCGCCGGTGGTCGTCGCGCACGACGACGGGGAGCTCGTCCTGGACTGGGAGATCGCCTACCAGGCCAGAGAAGCGGCCCGCGAGACCCTGCTGCCCCACAACCTCGCCCGTCCGTACTTCGCGTTCCACGTGATCGACGCCCTGACCGCGCAGCTCGCCGAACGTATCGGCGCGGACCCTCACGGCGGTCCGAACTTCCTGGGCGCCGACGACATCGCGCAGCTCGGCAAGGGCGTCGCCGCGAGCCGTCAGGTGCGCGCCGCCATCGCGGAGCTGTGGCCGGTGTTCACGCCCGAGGAGTTCCTCGCCGGCTATCTCGCCGAGCCGGTGTACCTGCCGCAGGAGGACGCCGAGGCCATCCGGCGCGGTCCGGAAGAGGGGGAGTGGACGCCGGCCGATGTGCCCCTCCTGGACGAGGCGGCCGAACTGCTCGGGGCGGACGACAGTGCCGCCCGTGCCGCGGCCGAAGCCGAGCGCCAGGAGCGGGTCGCCTACGCGCAGGGCGTCCTGGAACTGTCCCGGGGCTCGGAGACGTACGAGTTCGAGGACGAGGAGTCCGAGCGTCTGGCCGCCCACGACATCATCGACGCCGAGCGGATGGCCGACCGGCAGGAGGAGGCCGATCACCGGAGCGCGGCCGAGCGGGCCGCCGCCGACCGGACCTGGGCGTTCGGGCACATCATCGTCGACGAGGCTCAGGAACTCTCGCCGATGGCCTGGCGGTTGCTGATGCGCCGCTCACCGACCCGCTCGCTGACCCTGGTCGGTGACCCGGCGCAGACCTCGGAGGAGGCAGGTGTCGGCTCGTGGGAGAAGATCCTGGAGCCGTACGTCGGCGACCGCTTCGAGCACGTCAGGCTGGGGGTCAACTACCGTACGCCCGCGGAGATCATGGAGCTCGCCGCCAGGGTCGTGCAGGCGAAGGACCCCTCGTTCGAGCCGCCCGGGTCGGTGCGCTCCACCGGTGAGAAGCCGTGGACGCGGGATGCCGGTGCGGACCTGGCGGGCGCCGTGGCACAGGCCGTCGCGGAACTGACACCCGAGCAGGGGCGCCTCGCGGTGATCGCACCGCGGGCGTTGCACGAGGAGATCGCGGCCCCGCTCGACGGCGTGACGGCCGGCGCCGAACCCGACCTGACCCGTCCGGTGGTGCTGCTGGGCCCGCGCGAGGCCAAGGGTCTGGAGTTCGACCATGTCCTGGTCGTGGAGCCGGGGCGGTTCGGAACCAGTGACCTCTACGTGGCACTGACCCGCGCGACGCAGCGCCTGGGCATCGTCCACCGGGAGGAACTGCCCGAGTCGCTCCGCTGATTGCCGCGCTCCGTCAGCCCTCGCCGTCCGCGGCGGGGGAGAGGGCGGGTGCCTGCGGTCCGTGTCCGGGCAGGAAGAGCCTCAGGGCGCAGTGGTCCTCGGCCTCGACGCGGACCTCGCAGCCCCAATGGGCGCTCAGACGCTGGGCGACGGCGACCAGCCGTCGCCGCTCCTCGCGCGAGTAAGCGGGGAAGCGCACCCAGCCGCGATCGGCGATCACGCGGCCGAGGTCGTGGAACAGCGTGGAGCGCGCACGCTGCTCCTCCTCGTCCGTCAGCGGTGTGGGCTCACCCTCCGCCGGCACCGGACGGACGTTGTACAGCTCGCGGGTCACGGATGCCTCACCGTTCTTCTCGATCGCACGGTCGCCGGTTCACCGAAGCACGGTGACGTACGTCGACGGCCCCCTCCGACATCACGTCGGAGGGGGCCGGATATTCGTAGCGGGGGCGGGATTTGAACCACGCGACCTCTGGGTTATGAGCCCAGCGAGCTACCGAGCTGCTCCACCCCGCGTCGGTAACTCGACTATACCGCACGGAAGGAGGAGTCGCGGGGATATACCGCAGGGGCGCCGTGTTCACGGGGCCAGGGGCCGGCTTCGTGGATCAGGGAACCGGGGCGGGGTGTGAGAAGCCGGGTCAGGAGGGGCAGTGCCGCCGCCGCGTTGGGGGCCTGTGCCGCGGGCAGGTGGGCGACGGCGGCCGGCAGTGCGGCGCCGCCGCGAGGGATGGCGAGGACGGGCATGCCGGCCGCGGTTGCCGGCCGGATGCCGTTGGGGGAGTCCTCGACGGCCAGGCAGTCGGACGGTGGGACGCCGATCTCGGCAGCGGCGAGCAGATACGCGTCCGGTGCGGGCTTGCCCCCGGGCCACCTCCTCGCCGCACACGGCGGCACGCAACCGTCCCGCCAGGCCCAGCTTGTCGAGGACCGCCACGACGTAGCGGCGCGGGCTGGCGGTGGCCAGCCCGACGGGCCCGTGACGTTCGGCATCGAGGACCAGGTCCACCGCCCCGGGCAGTGCCTGGACACGGCCGGCCGCGAGTTCGCCGGTCATCGCGGTGGTGCAGGTCTCGACGACCTCCGCGGGGCTTACCGCTCCGCCGCACAGGCCCGCGACGAACGTCGCCCAGCCGCCGTTGCCGTGCAGGGCCGCGTCGTCCCCCGGCCGCCAGCGAACGCGGCGCACACACGTGCCCAGGCGTCCCCGCTGTCGATCAGCGTGTCGTCCAGGTCGAAGATCGTCGCTCGGCGCATCCGGTCACGCCGTCGTGGTACGGGCGAGCCGCAGGTGGCTCGACAACTGCTCGATCGAGACGATCGTCAGGCCGTGCTCGTCGGCGAAGGCACGCAGCCGGTCCGGTGCGGCGACCGAGCCGTCGTCCGCGCATACCTCGCTGATCATTCCGACCGGTGACAACCCGGCCAGACGCAGCAGGTCGACGGTGGCCTCGGTGTGGCCGCGCCGTTCGGCGATGCCCCGGGGCCGGGCGCGCAGCGGGAACACATGCCCGGGCCGGATCAGCTGGTCGGGGTGGGTCGTGGGCGCGGCCAGCGTCCGCGCGGTGAGCGCCCGGTCCGCGGCCGGGATCCCGGACCCGACACCGGCCGCGTCCACGGACACCGTGAAGGCCGGGGTGCCGGCGCCGCTGCCGGATCCGGGCGGGACCATCAGCGGCAGTTTCAGGGCGTCGGCGATCTCCGGCGCCATCGGCGCGCAGATCAGGCCGCCGGTGAATCGGACGAAGAACCCCATGGTCTCCGCGGTCGCGAACTGCGCCGCCATGACCAGATCGCCCTCGTTCTCGCGGTCCGCGTCATCGACCACGATGACGGGCCGGCCCGCCTGCAGGATGACGTCAAAGGAACCAACCTTCCTCGAATCCCCCCTTGCTACGGGCTGTATCGGTAACCGAATAGGAAAGCTTGAGACCTCTGTACGTCGAACGTGTTTTCACCCCGTCCGTTGCCCTGTATGCCGGGAAATCGCCTGGTCCGGGCCGTACCCGGCGGGAGCAGCGCACCCCGAGGTCGTGTCGGTGACGGACCGGCGCCTGTCAGTGAGGGCTGCGAGGATGAGGCCCATGGACGCTTCGAAGATCGTGCATGCGCTCTGGGAGCGCATGCAGGCCCGGGACTGGGCCGGGCTGGGTGAGCTGCTGGCCGAGGACCTGATGGTGGAGTGGCCGGTCAGCGGCGAGCGGATCGTCGGGCGGGCGCGGTATGTGCGCATCAACGCGGAGTATCCGGAGGGGTGGTCGATCCGGGTGCTGCGGGTCGTCGCCGACGGTGACCAGGTGGTCTCCGAGGTGGAGGTTCCGCACGAAACGATGGGCGTGCACCGGGTGGCGTCGTTCTGGACGGTCCGGGACGGAAGGATCGTGGCCGGCCGCGAGTACTGGAGCGAATTGGGCTCGGATCCGTCGCCGGAGTGGCGGGCCGGCCTGGTGGAGCCGTTGTGACGGGGCCGGCGGGCCGGCCATCCGCCCACGGCTCCCGACCAGTGGGGTCGGCGTCCGGCGGACCTGGTCACCCCTGACCGGTCACCATTCGTGGTGCGGGAATCGCGGTCGTGGGGATCGGTGCGACTGCCGACGAGGCCGCGGTGGCTGGAGTCGGTGCGGCCGACAAGACCGGAGACGACGCCCAGTGGGCGGCGCGTCAGTCCTCCTCGGCAAACTCGGCGGCATCAGGAAAGACGCTGGTGCTGATGTGTCCCGACAGCCAACCGGCCAGGAACTCGACCGCACCCGCACGATGCGCGTCGTAGTACCAGCCCCGCGGATTCCAGCAGACGACCGTCCACTCGTCCGGTTTCCCGTCGGTGAGCCGGCACACGCGGTCCCCATTGTCGGTTCCTGCCCAGGGCAGGAGCCCGCCCGGCTCCGGGTAGAAGGGGTAAGGGCAGTCCTCGGGATGACTGTCCCGGAAGTCGCGTTCCTGGTCCAGCAACCGCTTCGCGGGGCCGACCAGCAGGTCCCGCCCGCCGAAGGGCGTCAGGGGCGTCAAGAACTCGGCGAAGTGGTGGGCCCCGTAGGCTCCGACCAACTGCTTGAAGTCCGAGGGGAGTTCCACGCCGAGTGCTCCCTCCGCCTCGTTCCATTCTCCGTTCGCCCACAGTGGTCGCGACGGTGGAGGGACGAGGCGAACAAGGTCGTCGAACGCTGTCATGGGGTGACCCTACGGGTGGCCGTCGTGACGGAAGCTGCTTCGCCCAGGTGCCGGGGCATGCACGCGGCGGCGACCGGCTCCGACACCGTTGCGCACCACCGGCGGAACTCGCTGTTCGCAGGTGCGGCAGTACCGTTCGGTGTCCCCGGCCACCTTGCCGGCCGTGCCCCACCTGCAGCGCGTTCCCGTCGCACGGATGGTGTCTGCGCCCATCGAGGCGGTCAATGCGAACGCCCGACGACCACGACGGCGCCGCCGATGCCCATCTGCGGGCAGTCGTGGGTCCGAACCGGCCCGGGACAGACGCGATCAGGCGGGACGGACGAGTGCTAGCGTCCGCGTATGCCTGAACTGATCACCCCCACAAGCACGTTGCAGTCCTCATGGCTCGACGCGCGCGACGAGTGGTCTCCCGGTGCCCACCAGGACGGGTCCGGTCTGCGTCTCGCGCCTGAGGGCGACCTCGGCAGCCCCGGGGTCTTCTCGGTGTGGGTCGAACGGCTGCGGCAGCAGGCGGACACATCGGTTCCCGTCGGGGAAGAGCGCGTCCATGCCACCCATTGGTGGATCGTCGAGGGCGACACCTACCTGGGCGCCGTTGATCTGCGGCACTACCTGAACGACTTCCTGCTCGACGTCGGCGGGCACATCGGCTACAGCATCCGGCCCTCCGCCCGGCGGCGCGGCCTGGCGACGTGGGCTCTCGGGGCGGTTCTCCCCGAGGCCCGTGCGCTCGGCCTGGACCGGGTCCTCGTCACCTGCGACGACGACAACATCGGGTCGGCGCGCAGCATCGAGCGCAATGGCGGGGTCCTGGAGGATGTCCGCACCACCGGCGCGGGCCTCAAGCGCCGCTACTGGATCGCCCTGTAGGCACCGCTCGGCGGATGCCCTCCTATCGGGAGCGGTCCTCGCTTCCCGGCTCCGCTGACGCCGGCGCGGCAGGTCGCTGCCCTGCGCTGTCCAGACGCGCGCGCAGGGTGGCGGCGAAGTCCTCGGCGCGGGCCAGTTGGACGCGCAGGTCCTCGATCTTCTCGGCGGCAGCCTGTTCGTAGGCACGCATGCGCTCGATGAGCGCTTCGCGCTCGCCGTCGTCAAGGTCCGCGGCGTCCAAGCGGTCGGCGGCCTCCAGCAGGTCACGCATCTGCTCGAGGGTGAAGCCGAGCGGCTTCATGCGGCGGATGACCATGAGACGGGCGACGTCGGCCTCGGTGTAGAGCCGGAAACCACCTTGCGAGCGGGCGGACGGCGTGACCAGGCCGGTCTCCTCGTAGTGCCGGATGGTGCGCAGGGACAGTTCGGTTCGCGCAGCGACCTCGCCGATCTGCATGTGCTGGTCCACGCCTGCGGCCCCGGCCCTTCTTCCGTGGGTGTCATCGCGCCGTCCCGTCGGCCCCACCCATCCCTACTCTAACGTTAGGGTAGAGTTGCCGCGGTACGGGCTGTGCGGCCCGCCGCCGTGTCGGGGCCGATGGCGCCCCCGGCGAAGATCCGAATCCGCGGGAGATATGCGTGCGCGTGTCCACGGAGCCAGGCTCCGCCGCCTGCCCGCCCTGATGCCTCGCCACTGACGCGAACGCGGCCGCTGGTGCGTGCCGCCCGCTGTCCTCAGATCTCCGGCCCGCCGCGCGGGTCGACCACGGGGTGCCGGCCCGGCCTCCCGCGTTCTTCCCGCACTCCGGCCCGCCGCCGGGACTGTGCCCGAGCACGACAGGTTCTCCCCCTCTTGTCTTCTTCCGCCGCCTCCCTGTCCCCTGCCGCGCGACTGCGCGGCCTGCGTCCCGACTGGCTGTCCGATCCGAAGGTGTGGCGGACCGAGGTGCTGGCCGGCCTGGTGGTCGCGCTCGCGCTCATTCCCGAGGCGATCTCGTTCTCGATCATCGCCGGGGTCGATCCGGTGATCGGCCTGTGCGCTTCGTTCACCATGGCCGTCACCATCTCCGTGGTCGGCGGGCGCCGGGCGATGATCTCGGCGGCCACCGGCGCCGTCGCGCTGGTCATCGGCCCTCTCAACCGGGAGCACGGACTGCCCTACCTGATCGCCGCCGTCATCCTGGCCGGGTGCATCCAGATCGTTCTCGGCGCGCTCGGGGTGGCGAAGCTGATGCGGTTCGTACCGCGCTCCGTGATGGTGGGCTTCGTCAACGCCCTCGCCATCCTGATCTTCATCGCCCAGGTGCCCGAGATGCACGACGTGCCTTGGCCGGTCTACCCGCTCATCGCGGCCGGCCTGGCGTTGATGGTGTTCTTCCCGAAGGTCACCACGGTGGTCCCGGCACCCCTGGTCTCCATCGTGATCCTCACCGTGATCACCGTCGCCGCCGGGATCGCGGTGCCGACGGTCGGGGACAAGGGCGCGCTGCCGTCCTCGCTGCCCGTCCCCGGACTGCCGGACGTGCCGTTCACGCTGGACACCCTGACCGTCATCGGCCCCTACGCGCTCGCGATGGCGCTGGTCGGCCTGATGGAGTCGCTGATGACCGCCACGCTGGTCGACGACATCACCGACACCCGTTCCTCCAAGACGCGCGAGTCCATCGGCCAGGGCATCGCCAACATCGTCACCGGCTTCTTCGGGGGCATGGGCGGCTGCGCCATGATCGGCCAGACGATGATCAACGTGAAGGTCTCGGGCGCCCGCACCCGCCTGTCCACCTTCCTCGCGGGCGCGTTCCTGATGCTGCTGTGCATCCTCTTCGGCCCCGTCGTCTCCGACATCCCCATGGCCGCCCTGGTCGCGGTGATGGTGATGGTCTCCTTCGCCACGTTCGACTGGCACTCCATCGCGCCGAGGACGCTCCGGCGGATGCCCGTCGGGGAGATCGCCGTCATGGCCGTCACCGTCGCGGTCGTGGTCGCCACCTCCAACCTGGCCATAGGCGTCGTGGTCGGCTCCGTCACCGCGATGGTGATCTTCGCGCGGCGCGTCGCCCACGTCGCCGACGTCACTGCCGTCGTCGATCCGGACGGCACCGGCGTCGTCTACTCGGTGACCGGAGAGCTGTTCTTCGCCTCCTCCAACGATCTGGCCACCCGGTTCCAGTACGCCACCGACCCCGACAAGGTCGTCATCGACCTGTCCGCGGCCCACATCTGGGACGCCTCGTCCGTCGCCGCGCTGGACGCCGTCGAGGCCAAGTACGCGCAGCGCGGCAAGACCGTCGAGATCACCGGCCTCGACCGGGACAGCGCCGCACTCCACGGCAGGCTCAGCGGCGAACTCACCAGCCACTGACCCGACGTCTCCTGACCGGGCCGGGGCGGACGCCTCTGGCCGCCCTGCGCGTCTCGGGATCCGGCTCAGTGGTGCGCGTGCCGCTCCGCGGGCGCGTCCGTGCCGCGTGCGGCGCCCGCCGGCGGTACGCCAGGGCTGCAACGGCCTCCGGGTTCACAGCACGCCCCCACGGGGGCACCCACCGTTGGTGGAGACCGCCCGCGCGGTGTCCACCCCGGTTGCTCACTCATGTGCCGCCGAGTGTGCTCCTCTACGTGATGTGGCCGGCATTCGCCAAGCTCCGTGGCTCGGCCTGCCGATCGCTGGTGCCGCCACGATGCTCTTCACGATCGTGTCGGCCGACGCGGGCGAACGTGCGAAGCGGGCGGCGACATGCCCGACGTGCCCGCTCGGATTCGACCACGAAGCAGCCTCGTCGATCCACCTCGCACTGGGCCACGCCCGAAGCGCCAAGGCTGTACCCCCGGGCCCAGTCTCCGTACGCCAAGGGGCGGGAAGGCCATGTGGCGCGCCCGGCCGTCGTGGATCAGCGCCACCTCGGACGGCAGCGGCACCACCGGATACGACGCCACGACGCCTTCCCGCGCGACCGGTTCGCCAGCAGCCCTTCGAGCCGGTGTGCAGCGGTTGTGAGGGGGCAGGGAATAAATGTCATCATGCGATGACTTCAGTTGATGACTTCGACTGATGACATCGAGGAGAGTCGTGGACAGTCCCGCAATAGCGGAGGCGCGGACCGGGCGGCAGCGAGCGCTGGTGCCGGTCCTGGTCTCGCTCGGCATGCTGGTGGCCGTGGTGAGCAGCCTCGGCGCCCCGCTGGTGCCGACGATCGCCGCCGAGGAGCACGTCTCCCTCAACGACGCGCAGTGGTCGCTGACCGTCACGCTGCTCGTCGGAGCGGTCTTCACACCCGTGATGGGCCGGCTGGGCGACGGTCCGCGCCGCCGGCCGGTGATCCTCGGTGCCCTGATCGCGGTGCTGACCGGCTGCGTGCTCGCGGCACTGCCGCTGGGCATCAGCTGCCTGGTGACCGGGCGAGCGCTCCAGGGACTCGGGCTGGGCCTCATCCCGCTGGCCATCGCCACCGCCCGGGACGCCCTGCCCCCGGAGCGGTCGCGGCCCGCGGTGGCCCTGCTGTCGATCACCACCGTGGCCGGGGTCGGGCTGGGCTACCCGGTCACCGGATTGATCGCGCAGTCCTTCGGGCTGTACGCCGGCTTCTGGTTCGGGGCGGCGGTGAGCGTCGCCGCGCTGGTGGCCGCCGTCGTGGTCCTGCCGCCGTCGCCGCCGCGTGAGGCGCCACCGCTGGACGTTCCCGGTGCGGTGCTGCTCGGTGCCGCACTCGCCGGGCTGCTGCTCGCCCTGAGCGAGGCCGAGTTCTGGGGCTGGAACTCGGTGCGGCTGCTCGGCCTGGTCGGGATCTGCGTGCTGCTGCTCGGGGTCTGGGTCGTGCACGAGTTGCGGACCCCGCAGCCGCTGGTCGACCTGCGGCTGACCAAGGACCGCACCGTGCTGACCGCCAATGTGACCGCGCTGGTGGCCGGTCTCGGGATGTACCTGCTGGTGTCGCTGGTCACCCGGTTCGTGCAGACGCCGCGCGTAGCCGGCTACGGATTCGGGGCCTCGGTGGCCCTCACCGGGCTGGTGCTGCTGCCGTTCTCCCTCGCCAGCATGGCCGCCGGCCGGGTGGTGCCGCTGGTGGCCCGGCGCGCGGGCACCGCCCTGGTGCTGCCGGTCGGGTGCGCGGTCTCCCTGACCGCCGTACTGGCCTTCGTCCTCGTTCGCGGACAGCTGTGGGAGCTGTTCGCCATCATGGCGGTGGCCGGCTTCGGGATCGGCTGGATGTTCGCCGTGATGCCGGGAATGATCGTGGGTTCCGTGCCCGCGCACGAGACCGGCAGCGCGATGAGCTTCAACCAGGTGCTGCGCTACGTCGGCTACTCCACCGGAAGCGTGCTGAGCGCCACCGTCCTGCAGGCCCACACCACTGCCGGCCACACGCTGCCCACGGGCGACGGCTACGGAGTGGCCGCGCTGCTGGCCTGCGGGGTGTGGGCGGCCATGATCCTGGTGACCGCCGTCCTGCCGCCGCGGCTCCGGCATGGTGCGGTCGCCGCTGCCGCGCCCGGGGCGGCTTCCGTGCCCCGCACGGCGGGCGAGGACGCGACCCGGCAGGAGGCGTCGCGATGACCGAAAGTACGGCGTCGCGCCGGCGGGACTCCGCGCGCAGCCGCGAACTGCTGCTCCACGCGGCGAGCGAGCTCTTCAGCGAGCGGGGCTTCGACCGCACCACGATCCGCGACATCGGGGAGCGCGCGGGTGTCGACCCGGCACTGATCGCCCGGTACTTCAACAACAAGAGCGGCCTGTACACCGCGGTGCTGAGCGCGGAGCTGGGCGACGCGGCCCCGCCGGACCTGCTCGGTTCCGATCGGCTCCGCGTCCTGCTCGAGCGCGCGGACCGGCGCGGCGCCGGCCCTGTCTTCCGTTCGGCCGTCCACGCCGAGGGCGCCCCCGTCGTACAGGACGCCGCCCGCGCCCAGCTGTATCTGCGCCTGGTCGACCCGCTGCGGGAGCGGTTCGCCGCCAGTGGGCTGGACCGGCCGCGCCTGCGGGCCGAGGTGGCGGTCGCCGCGTTCCTGGGGGTGCTGCTGGCCCGGGGCACGGGGACGCTCGACGAGCTCGCGACGGCAGATCTGGAGGACCTGCTGCCCCTGGTCCGTGCGACCATCGAGGGCCTCGACACCTGACCGGAGGCGGGGGCCGCCTGGGCGGCAGAGCTGTGCCGCGTGCTCATTGCTCCAGCGGACGACTCCCCGGGGAACGCGTCGCGACGGTACGCAGGGGAACGCCGCGGAACGTCTGGATGAGGACGATCGCCGCACCGGCGGTCACGCACTGGTCGGCGAGGTTGAAGATCCCTGATGAGCCGAACTGGATGAAGTCCAGCACGGCGCCACGACCGAATCCGGGCGTGCGGAACAAGCGGTCGGCCAGGTTGCCGCCGGCGCCCGCGAAGATCAGCCCCAGACCGACCGCCCAGCCCGCGGACCGGACGGAGGAGGCGACCCGGGCGATGAGGACGAGTACGACGATCGCCAGAAGCGTGAACACCAGGGTTGCGCGAGGTGCGAAGGAGCCGGCCGCTCCGGGGTTCCGGAAAGCGGTGAAGGTCATCGCGCCGCCCAGGGCGTGACGCGGTTCATGGCCCTCCACGACAACCGCGGCGATCGCCTTCGTGACCTGGTCCACGGCGAATCCGGCCGCCGCAATCACCCACAGCAGATACGTCCGCCGCACCGCCCACCTCCTGATCGCCGACAGCCGTCCACCGAGCGTACGCGCAGCTCGCGACGATGAGGGAGGCGCCCGGAAAGAGGCGCGGGGCAGGACGCCTCACCACGTCAGGGTGAGCGAACCCCCGACCGGCAGCGCGTGCCAGCGACCGGCGTATTCATCGAACCGGGACACGATCCGCTCGACCTCCGCGGGGATGTCGCCCGCCGGCATATATGCGGGCAGCTTCTGCGCATGGCCGTGCCGGACCTCCCACACGGGTACGGCGATGGCCGCCAACTGCTCGGACCGGGCCATGTCCGCCTGTGCCCGGGCGGACGGCTTCACCGGTGTTGACTTGCGGCGCCGTGCGGCTTTGGCGCGCTCCGCGGGGTCGGCGGGCCAGAACAGGCCGTTGTCGCCGGCGGCCAGCCGCCCGTAGACCCCGAGACCGATGCCTGCCTCCGCCTCTACGAGGAAGTGCACCAGGTCGTGCGGCAGATACCGGTGCCCGCCGGGCCCGTTGCGCGGGGCGAGTTCGGCCCCGTTCTCACGGTGCACCGCGATGTCGTAGCTCGTTCCTGGGCCTTTGGTGAAAACGACGCGCATACCGGGAACGGTAGGAGACGGCCGCAGCCGGATGCACCTGGTTTTCCCGCGCCCGGGGTCGCCGTTCCGGGCGACGCGTCAAGTTCCGTGCGCCAAAGGCCCGTTGACATGGGCAAGGACCGGGCTCACCCCTGCGGCAGGCCAGAGCGCTCCGTGCCCTCCAGCATGACGCCGAGTCGCCGTACGACCGTGATCGACAGTGCCGCGGCGGTGACGAAGAGGTCGTCGACCTGCGGCGTCGGCGATTCTCCTTCGCCTGGAAGCGCACACCGGGGGCGGGGGAGGCGGCAGGAGATGCGCTCCTCGCCGGGGAGCCGGAGGCGCTCTGCGTCGCGGGCGGTGTGCCCGCGGAGCCCGGGGATGCGGCGGAGCCGCTGCAGGCGGCGAGAGCGGCGGTGAACAGGAGCGTTCGATGACGTGGCTGCCGGGGACTGCGCAGGCGGGCAATGGACCGTGCGCAACGGGGCAAGGAGCCCATGCCTGCTCAGACCTACGGTCGAGGTGTCCCACCACGAATGGGACCCGATGCGCAGGGCCGTGACCGCTCGCGGATCCCCCGGCTCTTGTAGCTGCGCAGCAACTGTGAGGGAGTGAGTTCGATGGCGGATATCCAACAGTTCGAGGAGGCGCGGGAGGAGGGGCAGTCGCTTCATCGCCTGGCCGTCGCGGGTCTTCTGGCGTGTGTCCTCGTGGCCTGCGTGGCGTGCGCGGTGTGCGCCATCCTGCCGCTGGGCCATACGAGCCTCGCATGCGGCATCGCGCCGCTGGTCACCGCAGGAGCCGTGGCCCTCGTGCTCGGCCGGCTGAAGGACCGTTATCGCCACAGGGCGGCGCGGGCGTACGCCGTGTCCGACACAGTGCAGCGGGTCTTGTTGCGGCCGCTTCCGAGGCGTATCGGTGCTCTGGGCATCGCGTCCGTCTACCGTGCGTGCGGTGGCCGCGGACAGGTCGGTGGCGACCTGTACGCGGTCGCCCGGACGGCCGGTGCGACTCGGCTGATCATCGGTGACGTGTGCGGCAAGGGCCTGCCCACGTTCGAGGACGTCGCCGCCGTGCTCGGGGCGTTCCGCGAATGGGCCCCGCGCGCCGGTACGTTGACCGAGCTGTCAGGGCGCCTGGAGGAGAGCTTCCTGCGCCATTTGGCGGAGACCGACGACGGCCCCCGCGAGAAGGACGAGCGCTTTGTGACGGCGCTGCTCCTGGAGGTCCCGGACGGTGAACGGCTCGCCCGCATGGTCAATCACGGTCATCCGCCGCCCGTACGGGCCAGCCGGGGTCACGTCGACCTCGTGCCGGGCCTCCCGTCACCGCCACTGGGCCTGCACGGTCTGCGCGGTTTGGGCGCGATCGAGGAGTGCTTCGAACTGGCCTCAGGGGACACGCTGTTGCTCTACACGGACGGCCTGATCGAGGCCCGCGACGCCGCCGGGCACTGCTATCCGCTGCTGGAGCGCGCAGGGGACTGGGGGTGGATCCAGCAGGGCCAGGCCGGCCACGAATGTCTGCCCGACGTGCTCGGGGAGATCCTCACCGACCTCGTGGCGCACGCCGGCAGGCTTCCGGAGGACGACCTCGCGATGGTCGCGCTGACCCGTGTGGAAGGGACCGGTGCCGCCGTGCAGCTCCAGCCCGCCGGCGAGGCTTCACGCGGGGCCACGGGGTAGTGCGCAGGGCTCGCGTCAGCCCAGCGGTGCGCGGTGGGTGCGCGGTGGCTTGGCGGAGCCGCCGCAGCACGCGGACTTCCCCCTTGCAGGTCGGTTGCAGGTCGGTGCCGGTGCCCGCGCCACCGGTCGCGCGGGCACCGGCCGGGGCCGGGTCAGATGACGATGAGGGTCCTGCCGGGCAGGGTGCCCCGGTCGGCCCGGGCGTGGACGGCGGGCAGTTCCGCCAGGGGCGACCAGCAGCTCCGTGCCGACGGCGATCTCAGCTACGTGCAGTTCCAGCTCCTGGCCCGGCTGTCCGAGGCCGAGGGCAGCCTCACGATGACCGAGCTCGCCGACGGCGTCGTCTGAGCTTGTTCCGCTTTGACGGACACCATCGGTGTGGTGGTCAGGCTGCGAGCGCGCCCCTGCCCCCGGACGCGTGAGGCGTCCGGGGGCAGGAGGGGGCCGGCCGGGGGTCCCGCGGAACGATCAGGTAGTCCAGATCAGGTGGTCGGTTCAGGTGGTCGGTTCAGGTGGTCCAGATCTGGAACTCCGAGAGCTGACCGGCCGGCCAGCCGGTGTTCGCGCCGATGTTCAGGCGGAAGTAGCGCTGGGTGGTGGCGGGGAAGGTGATCGTGACGGTGTTGTCGGCCGCCGGGTCGAAGGTGTAGGACGCCGAGGACTTGACGGTGGTCAGGCTGGAGGCATCGGTACTGGTACCGCCCAGCACGGACAGGGTCTGGGTCCGCGCGCCCCAGCCTGCGGGCAGTTGCAGCACGATCCTGGACGCGCTGCGCGCCGACCCGAGGTCGACCTGGACCCACTGCGGGAACGCGTTGTTGGCGCTCTCCCAGTAGGTGGACCGGGAGCCGTCGGTCACGTTCGACGAGGGATAGACATCGGTGTGGCTCGACTCGCTCGTCGGGCGTCCCGCGGCGAGGTTGCCGCCCGTGCTGCCGGTTCCCGTGCCCGACAGAGGGATGGCGTTCGGGCTGTTGGCGGCGCTGCCGGTGACGGTGACCGTACCGGTGCGGGTGCCGGAGGCCGTCGGGGTGAAGGTGACGCTGATCGTGCAGGAGGCTCCGGCGGCGATCGACGAGCCGCAGGAGTTGGCCTGTGCGAAGTCACCGCCGGCGGTGACCGAGGTGACCGAGGCCGCGGCGCCGCCGGAGTTGGTGACGGTGACGGACTGCGCGGCGCTGGTGGTGTTCAGCGCCTGGCTGCCGAAGGTGAGGGACGTGGGGGACACCGAGAGCCGGGCCGGCTGGGAGCCGCCCGCCGCCGTGAAGGTGAGGGAGTTGGCGTTCCAGCCGCCGTTGTCCTGGTTGAGCGTGAGGACCTGGCGGCCCGCCGGCAGCGTGACCCTGGTGGTGACGGTGGCCCAGGTCTGCCAGTCGCCGGTGGCGGGTACGTCGACGGCACCGCTGAGGTTGGCGCCGGACGCGTTGGACAGGTGCAGCGCACCGGACACTGCCGCGGGGGCCGCAAGACGCAGGCCGACCGTGTACGTTCCCGCGGTGGCGACGTCGACGGTGTAGCGGAACCACTGCCCGCTCCCGGTCCAGCCGAGGTTGTAGCCGCCGCCGGTGTCCGAGGTGGCCTCGAGGTCGACGCCGTCGGCGCGGTAGCCGTTGGCGTTGCCGTTGACGGTGGTGACGTTGTAGGCCACGCCCTGGCCGCCGGTGTCGTAGTTCTCCGCCTGGACGGTTCCGGGGACTGCCGCGGGGGTGCCGCCGTAGGGGCCTTCGGGTCCGGAGGGCTCCCAGTTGTTGCCGGTGAGCGTGGCGGTGAAGCCGCCGGAGTTGTTGACGAAGGCCGTCGCTCCGGGGTGCAGGCCCGTGACGGTGTTGCCGGTGATGGCGGCGGAACCGGTCGGCGCGGGGTAGAACGGGGGTGAGATCGCGATGCCGTTGCGGCCGGGGGCGGTGACGGTGTTGTCCTGGAGCAGCGTGTTGGCCGAGGTGGAGAAGCCGATCCCGTCGTAGAGCGAGTCCGCGACCGTGTTGGCGGTGGCGGTGACGTGGTCGACGACGCCGCTGTTCTGCCCGTCGCCGCCGTTCCCGATGTGGAGTGCCGGCTGTCCCTGGCTGTAGGCGTTGCCGCCGGAACGGACGACGGTGTTGCCGGAGACCGTCGCGGACAGCAGGTCGCTGCCGTTGACACCGAACCGCCCCGCGCCCAGGCCGATGTAGCGCGCGGTGTCGCTGATGTAGTTGCCGGTGACATGGTGGCCACTGCCGCCGTAGATCCCGATGCCCTTGCCGCCCCACGGTGCGATCGAGGTGTTGTCGCTGACGGTGACGTTCGTCATCGGCTGGTAGAACGTCTGCGAGCCGTCCCCGTTGGTGTTGTAGTGGACCGAGTTGACGGCGATGGCGTCGTCCCCGGTGCCGCGGACGAAGTTGTTCGTGACGGTCAGGTCGTTGCCGGTGTCGGCGCCGAGCGACACGTTGTTGACGTTGATGCCGTCCGCCCAGATCGACGTCAGCCTGCTGTTGCGGACCGTGCCGCCGGTTCCCGAGGCCCAGAAGCCGGACATGGTGTGCTGGGTCCAGATGCCGTCGGCGACCCAATTGGCGCCGGTGGTGTCCATCGCGCCGCCGTCGCCGCCGATGGTGCTGCGGCTGACCGCGTTGGCGTCGATGTGGAAGTTCTGCACCGTGCAGGAGGTCACGTCGAACAGCGCCGCCAGCGGCGTGCTGTTGGGGACCGGCACATCGCGGTAGACGGTGCTGTACCACAGGCCCGCGCCCGCGATGGTGATGCCCTGCGCGGTCAGGCCCGCGGTTCCCTTCACATAGAAGGTGCCCTGCGGGATCCAGAGCGTCCTGCCCTGCGACTGGGCCTGGTTGATGCAGTTCTGGATCGCGGCCCGGCTGTCCAGCGCCTGGCTGTCGGCGGCGCCGTTGGTCGGGTTGTTGTCCGGCACCGCGCCGCAACTGGTGATCGAGATCGAGTTCGCCGGCTGGGCGAGCGGCGCCGGCGGGTTCTCCACGTCGACGGAGTCCACGTCGTAGAAGGACGCGCCGTTCGCGGCGTCCTTCCGGAGCGAGAAGGTGGCCCCGGCCTGGATCGGCGCGCCGGTGACGAAGGCGTGCGACTCGTCCCAGAAGACCCGGGGACTGCCGTCGACCGGGTTCTGGTTGTCGCTGGTGTTGTAGTTGCTGTTGCCCTCGTAGACCCAGGACTGCTTGGAGTTGAGGCTGAGGGCCTGCCGGAAGACGCCGTCGACGTACAGATTCAGCGTCGCGGTCGTGCCGCCACCGGAGGCGGAGTCGGGGATGCTCGCACGGACGTTGAGGAAGCTGATGGGCGCTCCGGTGGTGTTCGTCCACTGGACGGAGCTCCCGGTGCCGGTCATGTGCACGTACGCGTGGCCGGACGCTTCGAGCGCGGCGCTGGAGTACTGCGTCGCGGGCGGCGCCGTCAGCGATGTGACGGTGGCGCCGCCTCCCGTCGTGCCGGCCTCGGCCTCGTAGACCCTGAACGGAGTTGTCGCGCCCGCGCCCGCGGCGGCTGCGCTCGACGCCTGGCCCGCCCGGAGCGTGTCGGGTGCCGGGGCTCGATGGGGCGGCGCGGCTGCGCCCGCCGGTAAGGCGGAAAGGCACAGGGCGCCGGCCGCTGCGAGGGCGATCGCCGCCAACCTGCGCCCGGCGCGGCCGATGCCACGCGAAGGTCTGGGGATCGCCCGCATCTGAAGCTCCTTCAGGAACGTGGAGAACCGGCGCCCCGAACGTACAGATCCCGACCGGGAGTCGCAAGGTTCTGAACGCTGACAGCAAAATCCGTGCAGACCCTTGGAAGATTTACACCGCGCGTCACGGGTCTGGAGAGGGAGGCTCGCGCAGGCCACCCTTGCCATCACGCAGTGGTGCCAGGCGCGGAGGCGGGAAGTAGGCTGCCCCGGCTCGGTCGTGCCACAGGGGCAGGCCCGCCAGGGGGTGGTCGAACTGATGAGTCGTCAACGTCCGGGGGTCCGCCAAGTCAGTAGAGTTCTGGGCGTGGTCGCGGCTGCGGCGGTCGCGCTGACGGTGGTGCTGTTGTCGCCTGTCGCGCTGGAGGAGATCTCCGGCTCCAAGGACGTGGACTGGAACCGGCTCAGCCAAATCGGAGCGGCGTACGGCTTCACATCGGCGATCGTTTCTGCGCTGGCTCTGGCCGGAGTCGCTGCGTCACTGATCGTTCAGAATCGGCAGGCCAGGGCGGAGCAGATCCAGAGCATTCGCACCTACTACCTCGAGCTGGTCCGCTTGGAGCTTGACGACATGGCGCTCTTCCGGCCCGTCTGGGGTGACACGGACATCGCCGATCCGCACGAGCGAAAGCGGCAGGTGTACGCCGATCTCATGCTGAACTACGCCTGGATGGGCTTTGAGACAGGCACTCTTGGCGAACCCCTGCTGCGGGACATGCTCGCAGGGATGTTCAGCGGCGAGGCCGGACGCGACTACTGGGGCAGGTCCCATCCCTCGTGGATCGCGCGCACGTCGGGGAGCCGGGCCGGACGTCGTTTCGCGGCCGTAGTGGGCGATGAGCACGCACGGGCGACCGCTGCCGGACCGCCCACTCGCTCGCCCCTTGCCTCCGACCCGTCTCCCGCGTCCGTGACCGGCATATCGCCCGTATGGCGAACGGCGGTGGGTGCCCTGATCGGCCTGGGTACCGGGCTGGCCGTCGGATCGTGCATACGCGGCAGACGCTGAGGCGCGGGCGACGGCGTCCGGCCCGGCACGCCGTCAAAGGCCGGGCATCGACTCCACCCACTGGGCTCGCCAGGCGGGCCGCGTGAACGGGTCCGCGAAGTACTGGGTCTCGTGGGCGACCTTGCCGTCACGGAATTCCATGACGCTGACCGTGGATGTCGGCTTCCCGTCGTACTCAATCACGTACTCGGTGACCCAGAGATCCCCACTGCCGAGAATCCTGCGGATGGTGAAATCGAGCTTGGCCGGATGATGCGAGCGCAGCGCTTGCAGATTGCCTCGGCCGTGGATGCGCTCACCGGACTGGGGATAGTCGGTGATCACGTCGTCGTGATAGATCTCGTGCACGGCCCGGCCGGTACGTGACACGACGGCGCCGGGGCATACGACGGACTCCCGCCAAGGAGCGCATGGTCGTCAGCGACGCGCCCCAGATCGACGAACGGGTCCGGGACTGGGCACACCGGCCGGTCGCCGTGGCCAGGGGCGTCTGAACCGCCGTGGCCGCAGCGGGGTTGGACTGCCACGCATACCGCGTGCGGAGGCGGGGTCAGTCCTCAGCGGTCAGGGCGTACATCTTCTCGTCGTCGCCGGCGACGTAGACGATGCCGTCGGCGACGGCAGGTGCCGAAGTGACCTGGCCGCCGACAGCGTAGGACCAGCGGACCTTGCCCGAGGTCGCGTTGACCGCGTACAGCTTTCCGTCGCCGGTGTACACGGTGTCGCCGTCCGCAGCGGAGCCTGTTGCGAAGTTGTCGTCCGTGAGCCGGGCGAGCCACCGCTTCTTGCCGTCGGCGGCGTCGACCGCGGCGAACTTACCGGCGGCCGCCGTCTCTTCAGCCGGCCCGGCCGCCCAGCCGAACAACATGCCGTGGAGGCCCACTTGTAGGTCGACGCCGTCGTTCGACCACTTGAGTTCCCCGCTACCGGCCCGGAGCGCGTATGTGGTGTGCCGGTAATCGCTGTAGACGTACACGGTGCCGTCCGCGACGGTGGGAGTGGTGTCGAGGTAACTCCGGGTGTCGTACGACCACTTCTTCCGGCCCGTGGCCGCTTCCAGCGCGTACAGACGGTAGTCGTAGCTGCCGATGTAGACGTACCCGTCCGCCACCGCGGGGGAGGACGTGATCTTCGCGCCGGTGCGACAGGTCCACTTCTGCTTGCCGGTGACGGCGTCGACCGCGTGGACCTCGCCGTTCTCGGTGGCGAAGTACACGACATCGTCGGCCACCACCGGCGTGGAATAGACCCCGAAGGCCGTGAAGAACTTCCACTTCACCTGGCCGGTCGCGGCGTCCAACGCGTAGAGGCTGCCGTCCTTGCCGCCGGCGTACACCGTGCCGTCGTCCACCGCGGGGGACGCGTCTTTCCAGGTGCCGGCATCGTAGGACCACTTCGTCCGGCCCGAGGCCGCGTCCAACGCGTACACCTGGCCGTCCTCGCTGTTGGCGTACACGGTCCCGCCGGTCACCACAGGCCTGGCCGACACCTTCCCCTCAAGGCTGACGGCCCACAGCGTCTTCACGTGCGGCTTCTTCACGGTGTCCGCTGCCTTGGGCTGATCGCTGCTTCCGTGATCGCCGCCCGCGACCCAGGCGGCGATGCCCGCACCCGCACTCACCGTCAAGAGAAGCGCGACACAAGCCGTGACGAGACGACGTGAGTGACGCCGGGGGGAACGATCCCGCGACTGCTCCGCCTTGGACGAGAGCGCGTCGGCGTCCGGATCCACCTCGGTGAGCGGCGCCGTCCGCGCGGGCACCTTCTCCGGCTCCGATTTCGGCTTCGGCTCCGACCTTGACTCCGGCTCCGACGTCGACGCCCCGCCCTCCGAGGACGCCACAGCCCGGAGCCGGTCACGCACCTCCGCGGCGGTAGCGGGCCTGTCCTCGGGCTTCTTCGCCAGCAGCTGCGCCACCAGCTCGTCAAGAGCCGGGGGGACCTCCGGCCGCCGGGCACTCGGCGCATCCGGCTCGCGGTGCACATGGGCGAACATCAGCGCGCTCGTCGACAGATCCCCGAACGGGCTGCTGCCCGTGAGAAGCTCATGCAGAACACACCCGAGCGAGTACAGGTCCCCCCGGGCGTCCTGACGGCCCTTGTCGAACCGCTCCGGCGGCATGTAGGCCAAGGTGCCCATGATCCGGGTGTTGGACAGTGTGCCCGTCTCCATGTGGCGGGCGATGCCGAAGTCGAGGACCTTCACGCCCCCCGACCCGGTCAGCATCACATTCGCGGGCTTCAGATCCCGGTGGACGATGCCGGCCGCATGCGCGGCCGCCAAAGCGTCGGCGATCCGTGCCGCCCACTCGATCGCCTCGGCGATCGAAGGAGTCCCGGTCTCCTGGAGCACCTGCCGGAGGTTGCGACCCTCGACGAGCTCCATCACCAGGAGCAACGTCCCGTCGGCGTCCTGGCCGAGATCGTGGACCGTCACAACGCCGGGATGGTTGAGCGCACCGGCGGTCCGGGCCTCGCGGAAGAACAACTGTGCTGCGTCGTCACCGGTCAGATGCGACTGCAACAGCTTGACCGCGACCTCACGGCCGATCACCCGGTCATGGGCGGACCACACCTCGCCCATGCCGCCACGGCCCAGCTCGGCCCGCAACTCGTACCGGCCCGCCAGAACACGCCCCACGCCTACCCCCACCGGTCGCCCCCGCCCGGCCCCACGGGACTCGGAGGCCGGACCAGGGCATGCTATCGGCCAAGCTGTCCAGAAGAAGAACCTCGGGGACGGACAGCCCAGGCCGCGGCCTTCACGCCGCCGGCGAAGACCGGACACGGACATCCGTTCGAGTGTGACCGCTTTTGCACCGGATTCGCGGGTTGACGACCACCCGTTCGCCGATTTCTCGGCGTGTATGGAGTGCGACGCGGCGTATTTGGTGGCGGAGGAACTGGATCATCGGGTAAGTAGATACCGGCACCCCAGCAAGGGGTCCGCCGACGCACCCTGCCGGTGCGTCGCAGCAGCATGATGTGAGGGACGAACACAGTGGCATCAGGCGTCGTGAAGTGGTTCAACTCGGAGAAGGGCTTCGGCTTCATCGCACAGGATGGAGGTGGGCCGGACGTCTTCGCCCACTACTCCAGCATTTCCGGTAACGGCTATCGCGAGCTCGTCGAGGGTGAGCAGGTCACCTTCGACGTGACGCAGGGACAGAAGGGCCCGCAGGCGGAGAACATCATCCGCGGCTGACTCCTGCCCCCTCCGGGCGAGGACTGCGCAGAACGAACGGCCGCCCCCGACGAGGGGCGGCCGTTCGTGGATGCAGTGTTCCAGTGCCAGTCCTGCCTGCTCTTCGACCATAAGGGCCCCGTCCGGTTCCCGCACGGCGTGTCACCTTGTCATACGCCCGACGGGTGACGGTGCGGCACCTTACGGTCCGCCACCGCAGGACGGCAGCGCGGTGCGCAGCGCGGTGCGCCCGTCGCGCCAGGCGCTCAGGATCAGGTCGCCGAGGCGGCCCTCCAGCAGGCCGGTGGCCTCGACACCGAAGGCGACGTCGGCCGCCAGGTGCGGTTCCGCGGCCAGCAGCGGGGCGATGACCTCATGGCGGACGACTTGTTCGTGAACGGCGTCCGCTTCCACATGCTCGTCGTAGAACCGCTCCGCGGCGCGCCCGGCGCCCAGGCGTCGCATGGCGTGGGCGAGGCGCCGCGAGCCGGGCGAGGAGGTCACCTCGAGTGTCGCGAAGTGACCGATCGCCGCGCCGCGCAGCGCGCGGTGCAATCCCAGGAGGGACATCAGGTTGACCGTGGCAAGGGCCTCTGCGGGAGCGGCGTCGAGGTAGCGGCCGTATGCGGTGTCCAGGCGCAGGTCCAGCATCAGATCGGCGAACAGGCGGGCGTGGATGTCCGCGCAGTGACCCGCGCCGAATTCGTCGAACTCCACGGCCACCAAGGCCGCCTTGGCCCGACCGTGCAGACGGGGGATGAGCCATGCGTGCGGGTCGGCTTCTTTGAGGTGGTAGAGGGAACGAAGGGCCGCGTATTCCCGTAGCTGTGTCAGCGACCCGTGATCCCGCAGGTAGTGGCTGACGCTGTTGCCTCCGTCGGATTCGGCCGGTTCGACGAGGATCCCGGCGAGCGCCTCGTCCGCACTGTCCACGCCGGGTGCCTGTGTGCGCAGTTCTGAAAGGAATTGCTCCTCAAGGCCCTGCCGTACGTCCAGCAGGGCGGGGTCCCACTCCCGGTCCTCGTCCACGCCGTCGAACCCTTGGTAGTGCAGCTCGTAGAGCACGTACAGGGCGAGTTGCAGGTCGTCACCGAAAGGCCCGGCGCTCGTGATCCGGTGACGCGCCGGCAGGTCGTGGCGGTGACCGCGCAGGGAGCCGATGATCGCTGAGGAGATCTCGCCTCTCGCCTGCGGGAGGCCGGGAGCCGCGCTGCGCGGCTCGCAGAAGACGGTCATGGCGTCTCCCCGTCGTCGGCGTCCGCTTGCCGCCCGGGGGTGCAGCGCGCCCGGGAACGGTTGCGGTGACTGGTGTCGCACCATGGGTAGGAGCGGCTTCGGCGGCAGGTGCAGATCGCGACCATGAAACGGTCGGATGTCCGCGTCGTGCCGTCGTCGGCGACGATCGTCACGGGGCCCTCCACCAGCACCGGTCCGTGGGGCTGGACAAGGACGCGCCGGGGGCGTTCAGGAGTGTTCGGCACGGATGACCACCAGTTCTTCCTTGTCCTGCCCGTCCTCGACCAGGCCCTGTTCGCGCAGCCACGGAAGCCGCGATCGCAGTACGGGGCCGAAGGGGATCAGCTCACGATCGGTGACCTGCGCGGACAGACCCCTGCGCCGGAGCAGGTCGACGGTGGCCTGGACGCCGCACAGACCGGAGTGCACGACGAGCAGGACCCCGCGGGGCCGAAGGAGCAAGGGGGCAGCGGCGCAGACACGGTCGACGACCGCCCTTCCGTCGGCACCGGCATTCCAGGCCCTGGCCATCCCCCGGCCGACCGTGGCCCCGTCCTCGGAGGGTACGTAGGGCGGGTTGCTGAGCACCATGTCGTAGCTGCCTCCGGCGGCGATGCCCAGATCGCCGCGACGCACGGTGATCCGCCGGCGGGCCAGGACGGCGTTGATCCTGGCGCACAAGACCGCCCGGCGCGAGATGTCGATCGCTGTCACGCGCGCACCCGACCGGGCAGCACTCACGGCCAGAGCTCCGGTGCCCGTACCGATGTCCAGGACATCCAGTCCCGGGAGGGGACCCTCCCGGCCGATGGCCCGGATCATGATGCAGGTGTCGTGCTGAGGGGTGTAGACGCCCGGCAGCGTCACCAGACGCTCGGATTCGTCGGTCAGCGGGCGTATCGCCATGTGGTTCACCTGTGTCTCTGTGTCGCGCTCGGGTGACAGCCGAGGCCGTTCGTTCCCGTGCGATGAACCCGAGCCACTCGGCGCAGTGGGCGGACACAAGCTCAGCGGTACCGCCCTGCCGCACGAGACCCGCCTGCCCCGCACGCAGGCGTCCATGCGTAGGGGGGACGTACTGGTCGGTGAGAGCGGTCCTCCCTCTTTCGAACGGGGTGGGGGCGATCCCGTCGCCCTGACCTGCGGCGTCATCCCCTGCGCGCGCTGAGCCGGGCCAGGGCAGCGGCGCCGGCGGCCGTCATCGTGGTGGCCCTCGGAGCCACCGCCGCCCATGCCTGACGGGTCCGGAATCCCGGGTGACCCGGCAGCGTGGGAAGCCGCTCACGCCGGCGTGCCGGCGAGGACCGGGAGGCGATGTACCAGGGGCTTGTGGACGACCTGCGGGTTGTGGCCGACAGCTTGTCGTGAGGCGCTCGGCGCCGGCCGCTTTCCCTGTCGCTGTCCGAACGCACGCCGGCGAGGACCGGTAGCCGTCACCCGGTCCCCGCCGTCACGATCGGTCAGGACTTGCCGCGCCCGGTGACGAAGTCACGGGCCCGGTCGACGAGACCCGCGCCAGCAGCGAGGAGCTTGTTGCCCGGGGGCGTGTCCGGTGCGCTCGGGTGCGGCCGGGTGGGAGCGATCTTCTTCGCCCGGCGGACCTGGTCGCCGAGTTTCATCAGCTGGTCGGAGGAGCAGGCCTGCGCCAGGCTGGGGAAGAGCTGCTGCTCCTCCTCACGCATGTGTTCCGTGACGTCGGTGATCAGCTTGATCACGAGGGCGTCGAACCTTGTGTCGTCCACGTCGATGTCCTCCAGGTCCTTCAGGACCCGTTCGACCTCGGCGTGCTCCTCGATCTCCTTGTCGGCCAGCGGCCCCCCGCCGGGGACGTGCTCGCGGACCGCCGGATACAGGTACATCTCCTCGGCGACCGAATGCCGCACGAGCTCGATGGTCAGGTCATCGAGCACCTCTCGGCGTTGCTTGTCGCCGACAGGGAGAGCCCGGAGGCGGCTGAAGTATTCCTCGACCTCGCGGTGGTCCGCCGTGAGTTCTGCGATGACGTTGCCGCCGTGTCCCATCACGTTCTCCTTTTCCGGGCAGAGCGAAGGCTTGCACTCAGGCGGCTTCCCGGTCTCGCCGAGGGCACGCGTGCGTCACCCGGACGGCTGACCGTGCAGGGCCCATGCCCGGTCCGGCAGCCCCGGCGTGAGCAGTACGTCGGCCGCGGTGCACGCGAGAGCCCCGGCGGCCGCGAGCATCACCGCCCGGGCCGGCAGACCGGCCGCGGCGGCGGCGAACTGCGGCGAGTGATCGGAGCCTGCGGGCCCCGAGACGGCCACGAAGGGGTCGATGGCGGGGACGCGAGGGGCTGACGTCACTGATGTCGGAGGAGCCGAGCCGGATCCGGGTGCTGGTTCTCCGAGGCGCGGACCGTGATCGCTCATATGGCCGGCGAAGCGGCCGGACAGGACGGCGTTGTTTCCCGGAAATTCCGGTACCCCGCGTCGACGGTGATCGTTTCCACCGTGGTGCCGGTGGCTTCCGCGACTCTTCCCGCGCACGGTGAGTTGCCGGGCGAGATCGTCGCGGGCAGCCGTGGTCGCGCCCCGCAGCCCGAAAAGTCCTTCCGCGTGGTCCCGAACGATGCCGGTGGCCCGGCGACCCTGCGTGACGATGCCTGGACGTGCGAGCCAAGCGGCAGCCGCCGGGAGATCACGGGCCGGGTGGTGAGGAACTGGACCAGGGCGGCGAGCGCGTCGATGCCCCGGCAAAGCAGAAGGTTCGGCTACCCGAGGCGCGTCCCGCGAAGCACCGGTCGATCGGGGCCGTCTCTGTGGCCCCGCACTCGCCGGCCGGTATCGATCGGAGGAGGACACATAGGGTCGGGGGTATGCCATCCCTTACCGTCAGTGCCTTCGACTCGCTCCGCTCCGACGCCGTGCGCGACCAAGAGGCGCTGCGCCGGGCCTACGCACTCCCCAGTGACGCGGCCGTGCGCAAGCAGATGACCGAACTCACCGAGCAGACCCGGCAGTTGATCGGCTGCTCGTCACTGGTCCTGGTCGCCAGTGCCGACGCCGAGGGAAACTGCGACGTTTCCCCGCGCGGCGGCCCCGCCGGGTTCGTCGCCGTCCTGGACGAGCGGACGGTGGCGATACCCGACGCGACCGGCAACAAGCGCCTGGACACCCTGAAGAATGTCGTCGCCACTGGGCGGGCCGGGTTGCTGTTCGTCATCCCGGGGCGCACCACGACGCTGAGGGTGAACGGCCGGGCCTGTGTCTCCACCCGCCCGGAGCTGCTCTCGCAGCTGACCGCCGTGGGCAAGCCGCCGGCCAGTGCGCTGGTGGTGGGGATCGAGGAGGTCTATCCGCACTGCCCCAAGGCGCTGCTGCGCAGCGCGGCCTGGAAGCCGGATCAGTGGCTGTCGGCGGACGCCCAGCCGACCTCGGCCGAGGTGACGCTGGCCCAGTTGCGGATGCCGGAGCTGACGATTGCGGACATCGAGCAGGTGGAGGCGGACTCTCTTAAGTACCGGTACGAGTAACGGCCCTCCTGCGCCTGCCGAACCATCGGCCCGCCGAACCCGGGCCGGCACGCTCCGGTCACTCGGGGCCGTCCGTGTCGCTCAGTCCCGTTCCTGGGCGACTTCGTCGACGACCTGGTGGTCGAGTGCCGTACGGATCAGGGGCGCAGAGAAGGCCGCGTGTGCCTCCCGCGGCACCAGAGCGGCCAGTGCCTTCGGCTGATCGGGCAGCCCGAGTCGCCGGGCGCCCTCGATCGCCTCGCGGTCGAAGAGGGGACCGGCCTGCGGCCGGACCGCCTGCACCTCACGGAGGAAGATGTCTATATCGACCGGGCCGAGTCCCGGGATGCGGCGCAGGGCCCGGCGCAGTTCGCCGGGGTCCTCACCCGCTTCGTCGCGAAGCCGCCGCAGATCGCCGCCGTAGTGGTCGAGAAGGAGCCGCGCACCGCCCCGAGCTGTGTCGCGGTCCGTTCTTCATAGCGGCGGTAGTGGCCCTTCCCGCGCGCGTCCACGCGCTGTTGCCAGGTCGCGCGGACATCCGGCGCGGGCTCCGCATTCCGGCCGCGAAGAGTTCGTGCGCCGCGCCGGTGGCGACAGACGCCTTGATCCTGGCGCTGAGGAGGCAGGCCGCCACCAGCGCCTGGTAGAGCGGTTGCGGGGTGTTCTTCATTGTGATGCCCACGTCCTCGGAGCCGACCACGGGCATCACAGGGTGAGCAGACCGGCAAAGCTCCGGTGCACCTGCGCACGCACTCCCGCTCGATGGGCTTCCTGGGTCCGACACGCCTCGCCCCGTAGCCGAACGAAGACGACGGTGAACGAAATGAGTTTGTCCTCCCGCGGCGCGTTCAAGACCAGGGACGTGGCCTGGCGGGTCACTGGGCATCGCCAGTTGGTGGAGTTGCGTGGTGGTGGCCGGTGCTGCCCGGCAGGGCCAGGGTTTTTCAGGAAGCGGCAGGTCGGTGAACCCACTTCGAGGGACGTGAAGGTGGCGACGACGGATCCCTTGCGGAGGACAAGAACGGTCAGGGGGATTATGGGCCCCCCGCCGGATTCGGCGATGATTTGGTACTGCACGTTTGGATGGAATCGGCGGGTAGGTGTCGCACCGCGAAGGCACCGGGGGCGACCTCCCTCGACGTGCGATGTCATGTAGCGTTTCCCATCGTGACGGCTTGCGGATGTGCATCGGTCACCTTCATGTAACATTCCCCGGTGGCCCGGCCGTTGAGGTCGGGGTACTCCGTAAGGGCCAAGCACGCAGCACCGGTGGCTCCCCGTGGTGGGCTTCTCTCTTTCTTCCGGACACCGCCCTTTTGGGCGATCCGTGGTGCAGGAAGTGCCGAACGCCTTCAGCCGGACTGTTCGCCGACGTGATCAGTCACGTACTGCCAGTGGTGCGCTGGCCCGCGTGTCGGACTCCGAAGAAAGGCAGGCTGTGGGCAACGAACAAGGGGATCGCTTGGGCACGCTTCCAAGCGTCCTGCCCGGAACCTGGGCAATGACGCCCCTGACCGTGGTGATGCCGACCTACAACGAGGCGGCCAACCTGCCTGGCATGGTCGACCGCCTCATGGAGATCGACCTGCCCGGGTTGCGACTGCTCGTTGTCGACGACTCCAGCCCCGACGGTACGGGTGACCTCGCCGAGAACCTGGCAACGCGCGTCAATGAGGCCGGCCGTCCACGCCGGATGTCTGTCCTGCACCGTTCCGAGAAGAACGGTCTGGGCCGCGCCTACAGCGCCGGGATGACACAGGCGGTGGCTGACGGTGCCCATTTCGTCCTGCAGATGGATGCCGACGGCAGCCATCCCACGTCAAGGATCCCCGACATGCTCGGCGTCGCGTTGTCGACGGGCGCGGGTGTGGTGATCGGCTCCCGGTATGTGCAGGGCGGCAGTCTTTCCGAAGCGTGGGGCCTTCATCGCAAACTGCTGTCCCGCTGGGCGAACGCCTATGCCGGGACCATCCTCGGCAGCCGGCTCCGGGACATCACCGGAGGTTTCAACCTCTGGCAGGCCGATGTATTGCGGGCCATCGACCTGGCCTCCGTGGACTCGGCGGGTTACAGCTTCCAGGTGGAGATGAAGTACCGGGCGTTGCGTCTCGGCGTCGGGGCGATGGAGGTGCCGATCCATTTCGAGGACCGCACCATCGGCGAGTCGAAGATGAATCTGGCCGTGCAGATGGAGTCGATCGTCATGCCGTGGAAGTTGCGGGTGCGTGCGGTGCCTGGCGGCCAGTCGTGATACGCGCCGAGGCAGTCCAGGACCGGGTCCCCGTCCCCACCCGCGGGCACGGACAACCGGCGGCTGCCGCGCGCAGGTCCACCGTGGTGTCGGTTGCCGTTGCCGTGCTGCTGGGCATATTCCTGCTCCTGGTCGTGGTGAAGCTGCCGTGGAACGGCGACCTGGGAGTGCACGCGGCGACCCTGCAGCGGCTTTCGCATGCTCCGGGGAACCCGGGCAATCCGATGGTGGACTCGGACACCACCAGCCCCTATTACTCGCCGTGGATGCTGCTGCTCGGGTTGCTGGCAGAAGTTTCTGGATGGCCGGTGTTCGGGGTTCTCCGGATCGCCGCCGTGATCTCCCTGTGCCTGCTCGTCTCCGGGATCTGGCGATTCGCCCGATCGCTGGCCCGTCCCGGCGGGGCCGCGTTCGCCGGCCCCCTCGCGGTGCTCTGCATCCTGCTGCTCTGGGGCACCACGGAATTCTCCTGGAGCGGCTTCATCGGGCTCAGCTCGCTCGCCCTCACCTGCTCCTACCCGTCCACCTTCGCTCTGGGCTGCGCCTTCCACCTGTGGGCGTGGCTCCGCCGCCGACTGAGGTCCGGACGGGGACCGACCTGGACGACTGCGCTCGCCATGGGACTTCTGTGGGCGGTGACCTTGCTGAACCACCAGTTCACCGGAGTCGTCACGACCCTCGGACTTCTGGCTTTGCTCGGTGGCGCGCGGCCCTGGCCGGCGCGGACGGCTTGGATACGGCTCGGCACCGGGGCGCTGCTCGGGGTGGCGCTGCTCGCCCTGTGGCCCTACTACGACTTCTTCGCGCTCGCCGGGGTGGGTGGTCTGGAGGCGATCCACGAGCCGCTGTACCACCGTCTGGGCATCCGGTTCTGCCTGGTGCTGGTCGGTGTGGGAGCCCTCGTCCTGCGGGCCCGCAGGGACCGGCGGGATCCTTTGGTGCTGTTCTTCCTCGCTGGTGCTGCGGTCTTCGCCGCCGGTGGGATCACCGGACACTACTCGTGGGGACGGGTGCTGCCGGCGGCGCTGATCCCGGCCCAGTTGGCAGCTGCGCTGGAGGCCACCGGGGCCGGACGCAGGAACGTCGCCCGCAGCTTCGCGGTTCTGGTAGCCGCGGCCCTGCTGGTGGGCGTGTGGGCCCAACGTGGGGCGCTCGGGTACGTGGTGCCGCCCCGACTGCTGCCTGGACCGGTCGCCGACGCCTACCGGACGCCGTGGCCCGGCTACGCCTGGGCAACCGACCGCATGCGCTGGGGTGACGTGGTGATGACGCGGCAACGGGCCGGCCGGCAGCTTCCCGCCTACGGTCCCTACACCGTGGCGCCCGGCTATCCCGACTTCTTCCTGCCGGACCAGCGGCAGCGTCTCGCCGATACGGCCCGGTTCTACGCACCGGCGACCGGCGAGCAGCAGCGGGAGAGGATCCTTGCCCGGTGGAGGGTCCGCTGGGTGCTCCAGGACCGCGGTGACGCCGCCCCGCCGCGCGGAGTTCTCTCTCTGGTGGCCGTAGGGCCTGACGGGGAGCGCTTGTACCGTGTGAACCCGGCCTGACCGTGGTCCGGTTTCGGCAGCGATGGGAACCCGGTTCGCTCTTGCCGTTGCCGTTGCCGAAGCCGCAAGGTTCATGGCTTATGGCTCATGGTCGTGACGCCACGGGGGTACCTCGCTACAGGACCTGGTGCTGACCCGCTCGGCATCAAACCCGGTGCGATTCGGGGTGCTTCTGGTGTCCCGTCTCACGTGATCGGGTCCGAAGCGGCGGCGGTGGCCTGGGGCGACCAGAACGGGTGAGGCGCTGGCTACCCGAGAATTCCAGTTGATCGGGACCCTGGCGCATGAATACTGGCTGTCGTCTCCGTTGATCCGGCCTGTTGTCGGCGCCTCGCATGGGACTGTTCACATTGGACCGGGGAAGGGCCTGCGGGAATGACCATGCACGATGACCAAGTGGACGTGACCACGGACGTCGTTGCGGCCCTGATCCAGGCACAGTTCCCTGCGTGGAGCGGCAAGCCGATCCGACTCCAGTCGTCGACGGGGACGGTCAACGCCATCTTCCGCATCGGGGACGACCTCTCCGCGCGTTTCCCGCTGCGTCTGACCGATGCCGCGGAGGCGCTGGCGGTTCTGGAACGGGAAGCCCAGGCGAGCGCGGAGTTGGCACAGGTGTCCCGGTTTCCCGTTCCGGTACCCGTCGCCCTGGGAAAGCCTGGAGCGGGTTGCCCCGTGCCGTGGTCGGTTCAGACATGGCTGCCGGGAACGGTCGCCTTCGATGCCGATCCGAGTGGGTCGGACGCCTTCGCCGAGGACCTTGCGGCCTTCATCGCAGCCCTGCGGGACGCCGACACGCGGGGGCGGCCTTTCAGCGGCGAAGGTCGTGGCGGCGTTCTCGCTCGCCACGACGACTGGATGGCGAAGTGCTTCGAGGAGAGCAAGGGGCTGCTCGACGTGCCCCGGCTGCGCCAAGTGTGGAGCGGGCTCCGGAAGTTGCCACGCACGGGTGCCGATGTGATGAGCCATGGTGACCTGATTCCCGGCAACGTACTGGTCGCGGGGGACCGGCTCTGCGGCGTACTCGACACCGGCGGCTTCGGTCCTGCCGATCCGGCGCTGGATCTGGTCAGCGCCTGGCACCTGTTGCAACCGGGCCCGCGGGAAGTGCTCCGGCGGACGCTGGCCTGCGACGATCTGGAGTGGGAGCGCGGCAAGGCATGGGCCTTCGAACAGGCGATGGGTCTTGTCTGGTACTACGTCGAGAGCAATCCGACGATGAGCAGAATGGGCCGCCGGACCCTCGACCGTGTTCTGGAGTCGACGAAGTGATGTCGCCCTCTTCGTAGGCCGCGCAAGGTGGCTCCGAGCGGCACGAGGCTCCTTCTTGGGTCCCTGTGGAAGGCGGGTCGGTGCTTGCGTCGTCCACTGTTTTGCCCGCGTGCTGCATGGCCGGAGGCCCGGGAACGTGCCCACCGCCGTCGGTAAGCCGGCCGCCTTCTTCACGGAGTACCGGGCCCCGCCGGGCCCGGGCCGGCTTCCGTCAGGGCTTGCTGCCGGGCCGGACCGTGAAGTAGGTCCAGGGACTCCACACATCGGTGGTCTGTGCGCTCTTGGCCGGCGGCATGTAGTGGCCCCGGACGCGGAACCGTCCGCCGTTGGGGAAGAGCTTCAGCGCCCGGGTGTAGTTGTACCATCCGTCGAGAGTCGAGACGGTACAACTCTGCGCGGCGATGCGATGCCAGGCGCCCTTTGTCTGCTGCTCCACGTACATCGTCGCGCAGCCGTTCGACTGGCCGGGAGTGGCCCTCACACTGAAGCCCATGGTGCCTTCGGACTTGTAGAAGACCTGGTACGTAGTCGACCCGATGCGCGTGGTCCCGAGGGGATACTGCATCACCGTCCGGACCGTGGGGGTGACGGTCGCGATCGCGGTCACGGTGCGCGGGGCGTAGCGGTCGTCACCGTTGAAGACCGCCGAGAACACGGTGTTGCGCGAGGCCTTGTAGGAGGCGGCGAGGTTGCCGTGCGCGTCGACTGCGCCGCCCTTGAGCCGGGTGCGGGCCTTGCCCACGGGATGGGCGTACAAGGTCACCGAACGGGAGTTGTAGGTGGTCCCCAGATGCGCGGTGACCTTGGTGGTCGCGCCCGGGTGGTAGGACTTCGCGTCGGTTGCGACACTCAGGCCCGGTGCGGCCCGGGACACCTGCACCTTCGCCGACGCCGTGACCGGAAGGTACGAGGTGCCGCCGTCGTAGGTGAGGGTGTACGTGTTCGTGTCACCGACCTGAGGTGTGTCGTGGACGACGAAGCCGCCGTCCGCGGAGACGAGCACGGTGCCCAGGGACTGCCCCGCCGGGTGGGCCAGGTCGGTCTTGACGACGTGGACGGCACCGGTCACCACGTGCGCGTGCGGCCAGGTGAGCCGCCCGTTCATGGCGATCGGCTTTCCACGGCCGCTGGAAGACGGCGCGGACAGCGTCACGGTGGGCGCGTACTTCACGGATGTCAAAGGTCCGCTCGGCGGGGGCATAGGGGACGGCCCCGGAATAGTCCACGTGGAAGCTCAGCGGCCCGCTGAGTGGGGCGGTGCCCTTGACGTGGTAGGCGCCGAAGAAGTTGGCCACGTTCGCCCGGGTCGTCGTCGCGTCCGCGATGAGCGTGCCGTCCGGGTCGGCGTCGTCGTAGCGGGTGATCCGTACGGTGCCGGGCATCAGGGACACCCCCGGATCGAGGCTGAGCGGCGAGTTGAACCCCACGTCGAAGGAATAGGCCTCGTTGGGCGCGAGCGGCGAGGTCTCGAGCGCGTTGAGCATGACCCACGCGGTTTCCGGAGTGCCGACGATCCGGAGCCTCGGGGATCCCCCGGAGGCGTCCACGGCCACGCCGTAGAGCCGGCTCTCGTCCGGTGCCCAGGCGAGGCCGTGTGCGCTCAGGCGCGTCCCGGCGGCGAACCCATGGTCGGAGTAGTAGCCCTCGCCCGTCTCCGGGAACGCCATGAACTCGAAATCGTTGCAGTTGCATCCTGCCAAGGTGCCGTCGGGAGCCACGGCGACGGCCTTGGCGGCCAGGGTCATCGCGAAGCGTCCGTCGACCGAGAGGTCCGCGGTGCGATACCGGTAGTCGCTCCCGTTCTGCCACGACGAGAGGGCCAGGTGCTGCCCGTCTGCCGTGACCGCGAAGTCGTCCAGAGCGAAAGCGGGCAGCGTCTTCGCGGCCTGCCGGGTGAGCGCACCCCCCTCGGCCCGGTACGTGACGATGTCCGTCGCGTCGCCGGCCTGCACGGCCGCCGCGAGCACGCCGGAGGGTGCCGGGGTCGTCGCCAGGGCGGGACGACCTGCCCAACTGTCCGGGTCACGCCCCAACTCGACGGTACCCGCCGCGTCAACGGAGCCGATGCCGCCCGCGTCCGCCGTGCCGTACCCGAACCAGAGCGTGCCACCGGCGACGGCCAGTGAGTCCGGGCGGGTGCCCGCGCCGGTGGCGTAACGCGCCGATTCGGTCAGGCTCTTCGTGTCGATCGCCGCGATCGCGTCCTGGTCCGGCAGCGCCGCGTACAGCACGGCCCCGTTCTCGGACAGGGCCAGACCCGTTGCCCCGGGTTCACCACTGATCATCGCCGGGTTCTGCCCGTCGAGGTCGGTGACGACGATGCCGTCGGTGCCGGCCCCGCCACTGATGAACAGGTGCCCGTGCGGGGCGTCCACCGCAATGCGCGAGAAGTGCGCGATCGGCAGAGGTATGTCCGTTTCCGCGTACGCCTGGACCGCGCCGGGACCGATGACGGTGGTCGTCCCGAGGAGGAGTGCCGTGGTGGTCGACAGCGAGTATCGCGCAAGCTTCACGAAAGGCCCCCCAGGTCCCCGCAAGATCAATGCGCGCACCCTAACGCAGGGCCGTGCGCGCCCTCATAGGGGGTGGGTGCTCTTCGAACCGGCGCCCCGTACGCTGTCGAACTTCTGCCGGCGGAAGCCGCACGCATTTCTCGAAGGCCGCAGGCATGACCTCCCCTTGCCGACCATCGCGCACAGCGCTGCGGCGACGCCGCCCTGGGCGACGTCGCCGGCACCTTCCGCGGGACGGCCTCTCATTCGGACGAGCACAACTACGCGTGCCACTGGGGCAGCGTGGAGGAAGCCGCCCTCCTGACGACCCCTTATGGGACACCGTCAGCGTCGAACGCGCGCCAGGGGCGTCGGTCGCACAGCGGCCCTGCCCCACGGGCTCGCCGTGTCCCCGCACACCAGGCGCCGGCACGAGAGCGGAGCGGCGCCGTAGCCGTCATCGGATGACGCAGATGTACGGCATGGGCGCTCGCGCGGATTGTGTGCGCCCACAGGGGGGCCGTGCCTTCAATCAGGCTCATGCGGGGCGTCGGTGTGCCCGTGTGGGGCGGTGTTGGGGCTTGAGGCTGCCTGGGTCTCGCGGTGGTTTTGCTGGTCCCGGCTTTGCCAAGGGTATTTGCTGCCGCAGGGTCAGGCGGAGCCTGTGGCGCTGCTTTGTAGGCTGTGGCGCTCGGCGCAGGGTCTGCTGCAGGTTTGGGTGACAGGTTGACCTGTCACCCGATCGTGCGGCAGACCCCTTGTCTGAACCAGACCACCGCTCTGGCCTGCAGGAGTCGCCTCGGACCGCTGCTTCGCGTTCGGCTTTTGCTGCCGTGAGTGAGGCTCTTGACCCTCACGTGGCGTCAGGCTGCATAGTCGGTGCCGTGGAGGATCACTGGACCGTGGGACGGGTGGCCGAGCTGGCCGGCGTGAGCGTCCGCACGCTGCATCACTATGACGAGATCAGGCTCGTTCGGCCGTCGGCGCGGACCGCGGCTGGGTACCGGGCCTATTCGGCGGGCGACGTCGAGCGGCTGCGGGAGGTACTGGCCTATCGGCGGTTGGGCTTCGGGCTGCGGGAGGTTGCGGAACTGGTCGGCGACCCGTCCACCGACGCGGTCGCGCACCTGCGCCGACTGCGCGCCCTGCTGCTGGAGCGGCGTGATCGCGCTGACGCCATGGTGGCGGCCATCGGCAGGGAACTTGAGGCACGGGGGAAGGGACTGATGGTGACACCGGAGGAGCAACTGGAGATGCTCGGTGCACGGCTGTACGACGCGATCGGCGGCGCTTACACCGCGACACGACGTACCGAGCCGCGGATCGCCGCGCAGATCTGGGATGCGCTCGGGGACGCGCAGACGGTGCTGAACGTCGGGGCTGGCACCGGCTCCTACGAGCCTGCTGATCGCGACGTGACCGCGGTGGAGCCATCTGCGGTCATGCGTGGGCAGCGGCCTGCTGGCTCGGCGCCGTGCGTGGCCGCCGGGGCGCAGAGCCTGCCGTTCGAGGACCAGTCCTTCGACGTCGCGATGGCCGTCTCCACCGTTCACCACTGGGGGGATCCGATAGCGGGGCTGCGCGAGATGCGGCGCGTGGCCCGCCGCGTGGTGGTGCTCACGTTTGACACCGACGAGCCCGGATGGCAGGACCGGTTCTGGCTTACCCGCGACTACTTGCCCGAGTTCGCCGCCGTCCTCGCAGAGTTTCCCTCGCTTGCGGGGATGGCCGACGCGATCGGCGCCCGCGCTGAGCCGGTGCCCATCCCGTGGGACTGCGCTGACGGCCTGTTCGAGGCGTACTGGCGCCGACCAGGGGCGTACTTGGAGGATCACGTGCGCCGTGCGATGTCGGTCTGGACGAGGGTCGGACCGGAGGCCGAGCAGCGGGCGGTGCGAAGTCTGAGCAACGACCTCGTCTCCGGCCGGTGGGCCGAGCGCAACAGCGACCTCGCCGACCTCGACGCAGTAGATCTCGGCCTCCGCCTGCTCATCGCTTGACCCGCGTCGCAGGTTCAGCGGCACGGCGGCTGCTGGACGGCCCGCTCGTTCGGCTGATTGTCAGGCGGTCGGCCAGGGCGTGTTTGGAGTCGTGATCAGTTTTGCCTGGTTTCACGTTGCGTATCAGTCGAGTCAGCCCAGCACGATCTTCCACACTCGGGTCGCTACCTGAAGGTTGAGCCGGTCCTCGACGTTCGCGAGGTTGATGCCGCTGATGTCGCGGATGCGCTGGAGCCGATAGCGCAACGTGCTGCGGTGAATCGCGAGGGATTCGGCGGTCTCGTCGTAATTGCCGCCGTAGTCGAAGTACCGGGTCAGGGTCTCCACCATGGCTGCGTGGTGCCGGGAGTCGTAGTCGATGAGCCGTCCGAGCCACTCGTGGACGAACGTCTCTAGTTCCAGGTAATCGTTGCCGGGTCCCAGGATGCGGTAGAGGCCAAGCTCGTCGAAGAACGTCGTCCCGTAGCGCTCGCGGGAGTGGCGGCGTACTTCCAGAGCGCGTTGCGCCTCCTGGTACCGGTGGGGGATGTCGTCCGGGGAGTTGCACGGGGCGCTCACCCCGATCGTCCCGGAGCCTGTGCCGGTCTCCCGGGCGAGCGCCTCGTGCAAAGCGCGGGCGTGCGGTCTGCCGTCGGTGACCAGGACCACGTGGTCGGAACGTCGGGTCAGCAGTGAGCGCATGCCTATGGCAGAGGCCGCCCGGCCCACTGTCTGCTCGAAGGAATCGTCCGCGGTCCGGTTCGACCAGTGCACGACGACGACGTAGTGGCTGCGGTGCAGGTCGTGTCCGACTGCCTCAGACCGGGCGTAGGCGCTCGCCGCGTCCGTCCCCGCCAGGAGGTCGTCGACCAGTTCGCGGTGCAGCCGCAGCTCCAATTCGGCCAGACGACGCAGGTTCGCCAGCTCCAGGGTGAGCGACGTGGCGGCGTGTTCCAGCGCGAGCACGGTGTGTGAGTCGGCCTCGTCCCGGGCATCGACCAGGGCCAGCACGCCCAGGATCTCTCCGTGTGGGCGGACCAGGGTGATCAGCCGGTCCTTGATCCGCACCGGCCCGACCTCCCGGGCGACGGCGTGCAGCATCTCGTCCTGGCGCACGGGGTCCGGTTCCGGATAGGGGTCTGGGCGGCTGGGGCCGGACCAGGACCTCAGCCGACCGAAGCGGTCCTCGATCAGTGCGGGGAGTCCAGTGAGCTCGTGCAGTGCGCGGGTGATGGCTTTCTCGCCGCCGCCCGAGGCAGCGACGTCGGCCGTGAACGCGTGAACGGTCTGCTGCCACCCCAGCTCAGCCATGACGGAGGTCAGCTGTCGCTGAAGGGCTGTCTGCTCCTCCCTCAGCCGGTGAAGCTCCAGTGCGTCCTCGCGGCGGCAGCGGTGTGCGAAGGCGACTGACAGGGCGGCGGCGGTGTGCCGGACGAGCGTGGCGAGCAGGGATCGCTCGGCCTCGGTGGGCCGGGATGGGGACGTCACCACGAGGTAGCCGTGGAGTCCCTGAAGTCCGCGCAGCCCCAGGGCCTGGCCCCAGGGGCGGTC
This sequence comes from Streptomyces sp. RLA123, assembly GCF_056270165.1. Classification (NCBI taxonomy): domain Bacteria; kingdom Bacillati; phylum Actinomycetota; class Actinomycetes; order Kitasatosporales; family Streptomycetaceae; genus Streptomyces; species Streptomyces sp. RLA123. The sequence goes on from NZ_JBWDOR010000003.1 coordinate 7,878,297, forward strand.
GGGTACGTTCACAGGGCCGTCTTGCCCGGCCAGCTCCCGCACCCGCTGGTCCACGGCCAAGGCATGGGCCTGCCCGTCCTCCGGGCTGGGGACCAGGTCGCCGTCCACCCTGAGGTATCCGGCCTCGGCGCTGTATGGCCCTGCGGCTGCTATGTGGTCCATGGCCAGGCGTAGGATCTCGCCTTCGTCCCGAGTGTCGAATTGCGCGCGGGAGAGCGCGGCGAGTTCGTGGGGGGCGTGGTCGGCTGGGGTTGGAGCGGGCGAGCGGGGCCGTCTCCGGGCGGCCGTGGGGTGTCGCCCGGCGTTACACCGCGGAAGGCTGCTCTCCCGGTTGGGGCAGCGGCGGTAGAGATGGTGCGCCCGGCTGCCGGTCAAGGGATCACTCCGTTCTCCCGAGTGGGCGGTATTCCGGGCCCAGCAGCTGGCCATGGGATTTTTCGCACGCGCCGAGCCTGCCGAGAGGTCATGGCGACCCCTTCCGTATGCCCCCGACCCAACTTACCCGGAATGTCCGGAGCCTTCGTCTTGTGCTCGCGGGGTGACGGGCTCTGCTGTTCTTTGACTTGCCGGGTGCAGGCGTAGAGCCGCTCGGTTTGCGAGTCTGGGGGCGTCGGGGGCTGCCGTACGCCCCGGCAGGAAGGATTGGGCGTAGACCGAGCACCCTCGCAGGCCCGTTGTCACGTACGAGACGTACCAGGAAGCCGAACGCGCCGTCGATCACGTCTCGGACCAGGGGTTTTCGTGCAGAGGGTGGGTGGCCATCATCGGTCAGGCCGTCCGCCTCGTCGAGCATGTCATCGGCCGTATGGACTACGGCAGGCCCGCCTGGCACGGAGCGGCGCGCGGGGCCCTTCCCGGTGCGCTGGTCGGCTGGCTCTGCGGCCCCCGGACCGGGTGAACCCCCGTGCTCGCCGCCCTCTACGCCCTTTTCCGGGGCGGTCGTGACCGTACCTGAACGATCAGATCCGCAGTGCCGGCGCATGCCGCCGCACCGGGAGGAGTTCCCCATGGCCAAGGCAGTGGGCATCGACCTAGGCACCACGAACTCGGTGATCGCCGTGTGGGAGGGCGGTGAACCTTCCGTCGTGCCCAACACCGAGGGCAGCCGTACGACACCGTCCGTGGTCGCCTTCACCGACACCGGGGAACGCCTCGTGGGACAGCTGGCCCGGCGCCAGGCGATCCTCAACCCCAAAGGCACCATCTACTCGGCCAAGCGGTTCATCGGCCGACATTTCGACGAGATCTCCGACGAGGCCAAGGCAGTGGCTTACGACGTCGTCGAGGGCGACGGCGGAGCGGCCCGCTTCAAGGTGCGCGACAAGCTTTACGCGCCTGAGGAGATCAGCGCACAGGTGCTGCGCAAACTCGCCGACGACGCCTCCAAGCAACTCGGGGAGCGGGTCACGGAGGCGGTCATCACGGTGCCCGCCTACTTCAACGACGCTCAGCGCACCGCCACCAAAGACGCCGGACGGATCGCGGGACTGGAGGTGCTGCGGATCATCAACGAGCCGACGGCGGCTGCCCTCGCGTACGGCATGGACAAGAAGCAGCACGAGACCATCCTCGTTTTCGACCTGGGCGGCGGCACCTTCGATGTGAGCATCCTCGACGTCGGCGACGGCGTGGTGGAGGTGCGCTCCACCGCCGGCGACAGCCACCTGGGCGGCGACGACTTCGACCGCCGCCTGGTGGACTACCTCGCGGACGACTTCCAGAAGGAGAACGGCATCGACCTGCGCAAGGACCCGCAGGCCCTGCAACGACTGTTCGAGGCGGCGGAAAAGGCCAAGACCGAGCTCAGTTCGGTAACGCAGACGCAGGTCAGCCTGCCGTTCGTCACAGCGGACGCCTCGGGCCCCAAGCACCTCACCGACTCGATCATGCGGTCCACGTTCGAGCAGATCACCGGCGACCTGGTGGAGCGTTGCCTGGGGCCGGTCCAGCAGGCAATGGCCGACGCCAAGGTCGGCGAGAGCGACCTCGACGAGGTCATCCTCGTCGGCGGCTCCACGCGTATCCCGGCGGTCCAGGCCCTGGTCCGCCGGCTGACCGGCGGCAAGGAACCCAACATGAGCGTCAACCCCGATGAGGTCGTGGCCCTGGGCGCCGCGATCCAGGCCGGGGTGCTCAAGGGCGAGGTCAAGGACGTCCTGCTGCTTGACGTCACGCCCTTGTCGCTGGGCGTGGAGACGCGCGGCGGCGTGATGACGAAGATCATCGAGCGGAACACCACCATCCCGGTACGCCGCAGCGAGACCTTCTCCACTGCGGAGGACAACCAGCCGGCAGTCGATGTGGTGGTCCTCCAGGGCGAGCGCGAGTCTGCGGCCGACAACCGGGTGCTCGGCCGGTTCCAGCTCACCGACATCCGGCCGGCGCCGCGGGGCGAACCGCAGGTCGAGGTCACCTTCGACGTCGACGCCAACGGCATTTTGAACGTCACCGCCCGCGACAAGGACACCGGCAAGGAACAGGGCATCACCATCAGCGAGAGCTCCAACCTGGACCGCAGTGAGGTCGAACGCATGGTGCAGGAGGCCGAGAGTAACCGGGGCCAGGACCAGGCACTGCGCGAGGCAGTCGACGCCCGCAACGAACTCGACGCCGTCGCGTACCAGGTCGAGAGGCGCCTCGCCGAACTGGGCGACGCGGCGCCCGCGCACGAGAAGGCACGCGCCGAGATGCTCGTGTCCGACGCCCGGGCGGCGGTCAAGGACGAGGCGGGCGTGGAGCGTGTGCGGCCTCTGACCTCCGAACTCCAGCAAGTGCTCGCCGGGCTGGCGGCCCATCAAGGCGCCGCTCCCACGGGCAGTCCCGGCCAGGACGCCGCCACCGGTGGTGCCACGAGTGGCAGTGGCGACGATGTCATCGACGCCGAGTTCGAGAAAGGCTGAGGCCCGCCATGCCCAGCCGCCCCCAGGAACCCGACCAGGCCCCGTCGGATCCGGTCGAACCGGTCCCGGAAGACGTCGTACGCCCTCCGCGCGGGGATCTGCCGCAACCGGGTCCGCCGCCCCGGCAGGAAGCCGCGAACGGCGAACCGGGACCCGACGCCGCCGGCCACGCACGTGCCGAGGACGAGTACACGACCGCGATCCGGGAACTGGAGGACCGCTGGCGGCGCGCACTCGCCGACCTCGACAACCTTCGCAAGCGTCACGCCAGGGAACTGGAGCGGGAGCGGGCGGTCGAGCGGTCCCGCACGGCGGCCGCCTTCCTGCCCGTCGTCGACAACCTCGAACTCGCCCTGACCCACGCCGGCGCCGATTCGGGCGCGATCGTGGAGGGCATCCGGGCGGTACGGGATCAGGCGGTGAACGTCCTCGAACTGCTCGGCTACCCGCGGCATGCGGAGACCGGCGTCGCCTTCGACCCGGCACGGCACGAGGTGGTCGGCGTTGTCCAGGACCCCGACGTTGAACCGGGCACTGTCGTCGAGGTGCTGCGCCCCGGCTACGGGGACGGCGAGAGGCAGCTCAGGCCGGCCGCGGTGACCGTCGCGAAGCGGGAGTGACCGGTCATGGCACGGGACTACTACGAGGTGCTGGGCGTTTCGCGCAGCGCGAGCCAGGACGAGATCCAGCAGGCGTACCGCAAACTCGCCCGCAGGTACCACCCTGACGTCAACAAGGACCCCGGGGCGGAGGAACGTTTCAAGGACCTCAACGAGGCACACAGCGTCCTGTCCGATCCCAAGACCCGGGCCCGCTACGACCGCTTCGGCGACGACTTCCGAAAGGTCCCCGAGGACTTCGACGAACGGGTCGCGGCCGGAGTGGGCGGCGGATTCCGCAGTCGGAGGACCGCAGGCGGGGGCGGTCCTCGCGTCCGGTACACCACTGGCTTCGGCGACGACCTCGGCGCGGAGGGCATCGACATCGAGGATCTGCTCGGCTCCATGTTCGGAGCCGGCGCCGCTCCAGGCGGCGTCCCCGGAGCGGATCAGGAGGCCGAGCTGCCGCTCACCGTCGAGGAGGCGTACCGAGGCGGCCGTCGCACCGTCACGCTCGCCGGTCCCACCGGGCAACCGCGGCGGTACGAGGTGGACGTACCGCCCGGCGTCGTCGACGGGCAGCGCATACGGCTGGCGGGCGAGGGCGGCCGCGGCAGCGGCGACGGCTCCGCGGGGGACCTGTATCTGCAGGTGCGGATCCAGCCGCACCCCCAGTTCCGCCTCGACGGCCGGGACGTGTACGTGCAGCTTCCGGTCACCCCCTGGGAGGCCGCGCTGGGCGCGACGGTTCCGGTGCCCACCCCCGGCGGCGGCACGGCCAAGGTCACGGTGCCCGCGGGCTCGCCCAGCGGCCGGCGGCTGCGGCTGCGCGGCGAGGGCATGCCGAACCCGCGCGGCGCGAACGGCGACCTGTACGCCGAGCTCGGGATCATGGTGCCGGCCAAGCTCAGCGACCGGGAGCGCGAACTGTTCGAGGAGCTTGCCGCCACCTCCTCGTTCGACCCCAGGAGGATGCGATGAACGACCGACCCGCGGGAGCGGCAGGCATCGGCCGGGCCGGCGTGGGCGCCCGTCCGGTACGAACGGGCGCCGACATCACCGCCTCGACGGCTGTCCGGTACGGGCTCGTGCCCGCACCCAGGCTCTCCCTGGACGCCGTGGCCCGTCGCTCGGGCCTCCACCCCGATCTGATCCGCCGGTTCGTCGCCCTCGGCCTTGTCGACGCCGAACGCGACGCCGCGGGGCACCTGGTGTTCGACCCCAGAGCCCCCGCGGTTCTCGCCCGCGTCCAGCGGCTGCGCACCGGACTCTGCCTCAACTACGCATCCATCGGTCTGGTGCTCGACCTGCTGGACCGCATCAGCCTGCTCGAAGCCGCCCTGCGCGGCCGCGGCACGAGGAGTGAAACGCCCCCATGGACATGAACCGTCTCACCCAGAAGTCCCAGGAAGCCCTCCAGGAGGCCCAGACTGCGGCCGTCGGCATGGGGCACACCGAGGTCGACGGGGAACACCTGCTGCTCGCACTTCTCGATCAGGAGGACGGTCTGATCCCGCGGTTGCTGCAGCAGGCCGGCACCGAGCCGAAGGAACTGCGCGCGGCCGTGCGTGAGGAACTCTCCCGCCGCCCGAAGGTCACCGGCCCCGGCGCGGCACCCGGCCAGGTCTTCGTCACCCAGCGCCTCGGACGCCTGCTGGACGCCGCCGAACGGGAGGCCAAACGCCTCAAGGACGAGTACGTGTCCGTGGAGCACCTGCTGCTCGCCCTGGCTGAAGAGAGCTCTTCGACGGCCGCTGGGCGACTGCTCAAACAGGCCGGCATTACCAGGGACTCGTTCCTGAGCGCGCTGACCCAGGTCCGCGGCAACCAGCGCGTCACCTCCGCCAACCCCGAAGTGGCCTACGAGGCTCTGGAGAAGTACGGCCGCGACCTGGTCCTCGAGGCTCGGTCCGGGCGGCTGGACCCGGTCATCGGCCGTGACGCGGAGATCCGCCGCGTCACCCAGATCCTCAGCCGCAAGACCAAGAACAACCCCGTCCTCATCGGCGACCCCGGCGTCGGCAAGACCGCCATCGTCGAGGGCCTGGCCCAGCGCATCGTTCGCGGCGACGTCCCCGAGGGCCTGCGCGACAAGACGGTGTTCGCCCTCGACATGGGCTCCCTGGTCGCCGGGGCCAAGTACCGCGGCGAGTTCGAGGAACGCCTCAAGGCCGTGCTGTCCGAGGTGAAGGCCGCCCAGGGGGGCATCTTGCTCTTCGTCGACGAACTCCACACCGTCGTAGGAGCGGGCGCCGCCGAAGGGGCCATGGACGCGGGCAACATGCTCAAGCCGATGCTCGCCCGCGGCGAACTCCACATGATCGGCGCTACCACCCTCGACGAGTACCGCAAGCACATCGAGAAGGACGCCGCCCTCGAACGCCGCTTCCAGCAGGTCCTGGTCGACGAGCCGAGCGTGGAGGACACCATCTCGATCCTGCGCGGACTGCGCGAACGCCTCGAGGTGTTCCACGGCGTGAAGATCCAGGACACCGCGCTGGTCTCGGCGGCCACCCTCAGCCACCGCTACATCTCCGATCGATTCCTGCCCGACAAGGCCATCGACCTTGTCGACGAGGCGTGCGCCCGGCTGCGTACCGAGATCGATTCGATGCCCGCCGAGCTCGACGAGATCACCCGCCGCGTCACACGCCTGGAGATCGAGGAGGCGGCCCTGTCCAAGGAGACCGACCCCGCCAGCAAAGCCCGCCTGGAGGAGCTCCGAAGGGAACTGGTCGGCCTGCGCGGCGAGGCCGACGCCAAACACGCCCAGTGGGAGGCCGAACGGCAGGCGATCCGCCGCGTGCAGGAACTGCGCAAGGAACTCGAGCAGGTCCGCCATGATGCAGAGGAGGCCGAACGCGCCTACGACCTCAACCGCGCCGCCGAACTCCGCTACGGTCGCCTCCAGGACCTGGAGCGGCGACTCGCCGCAGAGGAGGAGCAACTGGCCGCCAAGCAAGGGCAGGACCGGCTGCTGCGCGAGGTCGTCACCGAGGAGGAGATCGCCGAGATCGTCGCCGCCTGGACCGGCATCCCCGTCGCCCGCCTCCAAGAGGGCGAACGCGAGAAACTGCTCCGCCTCGACGAGATCCTGCGTGAGCGCGTCATCGGTCAGGATGAGGCCGTCAAGCTCGTCACCGACGCCATCATCCGAGCCCGCTCCGGCATCCGCGACCCTCGCCGCCCCATCGGATCGTTCATCTTCCTCGGCCCCACCGGCGTCGGGAAGACCGAGCTGGCCAAGACCCTCGCCCGGACTCTGTTCGACTCCGAGGAGAACATGGTCCGCCTCGACATGAGTGAGTACCAGGAGCGGCACACCGTCAGCCGGCTCATGGGCGCACCGCCCGGATACATCGGCTACGAGGAAGGCGGTCAGCTCACCGAGGCTGTACGCCGCAAGCCGTACTCGGTTGTGCTCTTCGACGAGATCGAGAAGGCGCACACCGATGTCTTCAACACCCTGCTGCAAATCCTCGATGACGGCCGCATCACCGATGCTCAGGGCCGCACCGTCGACTTCCGCAACACCGTGATCATCATGACGTCCAACATCGGCTCCGAGCACCTCCTCGACGGGGCCACCGCCGAGGGTGAGCTCAAGCCGAACGCCCGCGCCCTGGTGATGGGCGAGCTGCGCGGGCACTTCCGCCCCGAGTTCCTCAACCGTGTCGATGACATCGTGCTGTTCAAGCCGCTCGGTGAGCGGCAGATCGAGCGGATCGTCGAGCTGCAGTTCGACGAACTGCGGCAGCGGCTCGCCGATCGCCGCATCACGGTCGAACTCACTGACGCGGCCCGTGAGGTGATCGCCCACCAGGGCTACGACCCGGTGTACGGGGCCCGGCCGCTTCGCCGGTACATCTCCCACGAGGTCGAGACGCTGGTCGGGCGCGCCCTGCTGCGCGGCGACGTCCAGGACGGCGCGACGGTGCGCGTCGACGCCGAGCACGGAGAGCTGGTCGTCACTTACGACCAGCCCGGGGACGTGAAGGGAGCGCGGGCGGCATGAGCACGATGCAGGCTGCGACCGTCAGTTGTCCGAACTGCGGGCGCACCAACCGGGTGCCCGCAGCCGCGGAGGGACGCCCCCGATGCGGCCACTGCAAGCAGCCCCTACCGTGGATGGTGGACGCGGGCGACGACGACTTCACCGAGGTCGCCGAGCGGGCCGACGTCCCCGTCGTGGTCGACCTGTGGGCTACCTGGTGCGGCCCCTGCCGCATGGTCAGCCCCGCCCTCGAACAGGTCGCCCGCGACCTCGCCGGCCGAATCAAACTCGTCAAGGTCGACGTCGACAAGAACCCACAGCTGTCGCAGCGTTCCGAGGTCCAGTCGGTACCGACACTGCTCGTCCTCGACCACGGAGAGACGGTCGCCCGGCAGGCCGGCGCGGCACCCGCGCCCGTCCTGCGTTCGTGGGTCGAGCAGGCGACGACGGGCCGGCAAACCACTGCAGGAGGGTGAACACGATGGGCCGGCCACCGCGGAAAGCGACGGGACCCATTCCCGAGACCCGGACGAGTCGTGCACCGTGCTGGAGGCTCTGGAACGCCCCGTCGGCGAAGGCGAGTGGGACCACCTCACATCCAATAGGCCGAACTCGCTGGCCCCCGTGCTGCCAACCCAACAGAGATTGCCACATTGGGTCCGCCCGCAGGTATGTCCGGATCGACGGATCGCACGCTCGTCCGCCTACCCGGGGAGTCGGACGCCTGGGCCTGGCAGGGCAACTCAGGGAGGCTGATTGGTCCCGACATGCGTATGCGTTCACGTGCCCCGTCGGCGAGGCTGGCGGGGAAGCCCAGGGGCCGGGAGCCACCCCGGCGCCCGCAGTCGGAGGTTGCCGTCATGACCGTGATGTCCATCGCCAGATTCGAAAGGTTCTTCCGCGCAGCCGCGGGGCTGGACGTCGACAAGAACGATCTCAAGCGCTACAGCGATTTCGTCGACGCCAAGCTCTACGATCTGTTGATCGTCGCCCAGGCCACTGCCAAGGCCAACGGGCGCGACATCATCCGGACCTGTGACCTGCCGATCACGAAAGGCCTGCAGGAGAGCATTCACCACTTCCAGAAGATCGACCAGGAAGTAGAAATCAAGCCGATTCTAGAACAGCTCGCCACCCACCCCGCGCTGGACCGGACGCCCGACGAGGAGACCGAGGCGGCTTTTCCGGACCTCATCGGCGGACTCAGCTTGGCCCTTGCCCAGAGCTTCAAGATCCTCCACCCCGACCTGAAGAACCCCCAGACCCAGCACTGAGACGAGGCTCGAGCAGTCTTCGACCTCCTGCTGTGAGTGGCGGTCGCCTCATCCACGTCCAGGGTGCCGCCAAGAGCGGTCTGAGACCCCCCGCCAGAAGCGCAGTCGGTCCTGAGCCCGGGACTCCGCCAAGCGTTCCCCGTTGCTTCGGCGAATTCCACAACAAGGCCGGGGCTGACGGCTTCTAGATCGTCCCCGACGGGCACGGCAACGTGCGCTTCAAGGTCTGCGACAAGCTGCGCGCGCTGGTGCTGCGAAACCTCGCCGACGACGCCGACAACGAGTGACGGCGGCTGTTCACCGCGCCCGCCCCTTTCAACGTCAGCCCCCACCCGTCGGACCACCCCGCCGACACCTTCCAGCAGGAGCATCGACCCGCCCCTGGTCCTGCTCGACACGGGAGGTGCGATGTCCCGCCGGACTGGCGCCGCCGCTTCGGAGCTGCGCCGCTGGGTGAAGGAGGGCATCGCGGGCCGCGGCTGAGCAGCCCCACCCACGGAAGGAGAACCCTGATGGCCACGATTGCTGACCCGCACCTGGCGATGGTACGCCCGGTGACGCCGCTTACCCCGGAGGGCTGCGAGGAGTGCCTCAAGGTGCATTCCCCGTGGGTCCACCTGCGGCTCTGCCTCACGTGCGGGCACGTCGGCTGCTGCGACTCCTCGCCCCTCAAGCACGCCAGGCGGCACGCGGGCAGCGCCGGTCACCCCATCGTGCAGTCCTTCCAGCCGGGAGAGGACTGGCGCTGGTGCTACGTCCACGAGGCCCTGGTCTGATGAGCGCGGCCGAGCACAAGCAGAGTGCGGTCCACGAGACACCGGACCGATACGGGGCGTTCCCGCGCCTGACACCGGAGCAGTTCGAGGAACTCGCCGCGCACGGTGAGCGCCGAAGGACCGCCGAGGGCCAGGTGCTGTACCGCGAGGGCGAGCCGTTCCGGGAGTTCCTCGCGATCCTCAGCGGGACCGTCGAGATACTCGACGACCTCGGCGGCCCCGACGAGCGCACGGTGGCCGTGCACGGACCTGGCAGATTCCTGGGTGAACTCGGTTTGCTCGAGGGCCAGACGGCGTTCGACACCGCCGTGGTGCGCGAGGCGGGCGAGGTCCTGGCCGTGCCGGTGGAGCGGCAACGCTCCCTGGTCGGCCGCGACCCCGTCCTCGGCGACCTGATCCTCCGCGCTTACCTGGGCCGCCGATATCTGCTCATCGGCCTCGGCGCCGGCTTCCGGATCCTGGGGTCGTGTTATTCACCGGACACGCTGCGGCTGCGTGAGTTCGCCGCCCGCAACCGGCTGCCCCACCGCTGGGTGGATCTGGAGAAGGACAAGGAGGCGGAGGCGCTGCTGCGCCGGTTCTCCATCCGCCCCGAGGAGACTCCGGTGGTCCTCTGGAAGGACGAGCGAGTGCTGCGCAATCCCAGCAACGCCGAACTCGCCCGGCTCATCGGGCTGTCCGCCCCCTCCCCGGAGGCCGGGCGGTGTGACGTGATGGTGGTCGGCGCGGGCCCCGCGGGACTCGCCGCCGCCGTGTACGGTGCCTCCGACGGTCTCACTACGGTCACTGTCGATGCCGTGGCCACCGGAGGCCAGGCCGGTACCACGTCTCGCATCGAGAACTACCTTGGCTTCCCGTCGGGCATCTCCGGGGGCGAGCTCATCGAACGCGCGGTGCTCCAGGCCCACAAGTTCGGTGCCCGCGTCATGGTGCCTGCCCAGGTCAGCGGGCTCACCCCGCAGGACGACGAGTACGTCGTCACCTTCACAGACGGGTCCCGGGCCCGGGCAGGCGCCGTGGTGCTCGCCTCGGGCGTCTGGTACCGCCGGCTCGAGGTGCCCGGCATCGACCCTCTGGAGGGCACCAGCGTCTTCTACGCTGCGACGGTCCACGAGGCCAGTCTCTGCCAGGCGGATCCTGTCGCCGTGGTCGGCGGCGGGAACTCCGCCGGGCAGGCGGCGCTGTTCCTCGCGAACCACGCGTCCAGGGTCCACCTCCTCGTCCGGGGCGGTGACCTCAACGCGGACATGTCGCGCTACCTGGTGGACCGGGTGGAACGGCACCCGAAGATCGAGGTGCTGCTCCACACCGAAGTCCGGGGCGCCTCCGGGGAGAAGAAGCTGGAGTCGCTGATGGTGGAGGACAACGCAAGCGGTGAGCGCCGGGAGCTGCGGGTCGCGGCGCTGTTCGTGTTCATCGGGGCCCGGCCGCACACGGAATGGCTCAGGGGCGTGCTGGCCTTGGACGAGAAGGGCTTCGTCCTCACCGGCGCCGACGCCCAGGCGGCGGCCGACCCGACCCGGTGGGACGCGCTCGCCCGGGGGCCGTTGCTGCTGGAGACCACCCTTCCCGGGGTCTTCGCCGCCGGCGACGTCAGGAGCGGCTCGGTCAAGCGGGTGGCCTCGGCAACCGGTGAGGGTGCCATGGCGATCCGCCTCGTGCACGAGCACCGGGGAAAGACGGGAAGCCTGGTCCGCTCCGCTGGCCCCTAGTCCAGGGGCGTCGGCCGGCCGGTGGCGGGCCGGTCCGTGTCCTGGCGCCGGCTCTCTCCCGGACGACCCGTAGAGGCGGCCCGGCCACCCCTGGTCGTCCTCCCAGCCGGCGGCCGGCGCAACGCCCGACGGTTCCCTGACGGGATGAACCGGGCGCGGGAGAGGGTAGTTGCCCGGCATCGGACTGGTGCCCCGAGAGTGGGCGGAACGACTCCGGCGTGAGCAGGAACACCGCAGTGACGGTGACTCAACGAGCGCGAACAGCACCGCGGAAAGGCAGGTGATGCCGATGGGCAAGGCGGAGGAGGCTCGGCCAGTACCCTCCTGCACCTGCTGGCGGGGGCCAGCGTGTCACGCGGCGTCGGCGTTACCTCCGGGGGCATCCTGTGGGCACTTGCGATCACGGGGGAGCCGAAGAGAAGGGCCCAGTCATGCCGGTGTCGCCTCAGGGCGTTACGGTCGTAGCTCTCCTGGCAGATCCGGATGCGCCGACAGCGATCGCTCAGCGCATGGCCCAAATACTTCCCACTCGGCTCGCCGACAAGTCGGGCCAGGGCCTACGTTTCGACGTTGAGGTGGTCAGTGAGCCCTTCACCGCAGGAACCGAGGACCCGCCCACCTTGATGCGCCGGCTCATGGACCGCGGAAAAGCGGAGAGTTGGGACATCGTCGTGGCCCTCACCGACCTTCCGCTGCACTCACACGGGTGCAAGGTCGTTGTGGACCTGAGTCACGAACACGGCTTGGCGCTGCTGTCTCTTCCTCCGCTGGGGGGTTTGCGTCTGCAGACGAGGGCCCGGCGGGCCGTGGAAGAAGCCGTGCTCAGCTTGGCGGGCCCCCGGGCCCCCGGGGCTGAGGGTCCTCCGCAGGCTCAGCCGCTCTTGGGGCCCTTCGTCAGTCGTCTCGCGCCTGTTCACCCGGGTCAGGTCGGTGAGGAGGAGACCGCTGATCTTCGGTACGTCGTCAGCGGGGTGCGCGGTTACCTGAGGGTGCTCGTCGGTATGGTCCGCGCCAACCGGCCGTGGCGGTTGGTGCCGGGATTGTCGAAAGCCCTGGCGGCCGCACTCGCCACGGGAGCAGTCGCCACTGTGAACTCCACCATCTGGAGCCTGGCCGAGTCCTTGAGCGCGCCACGCCTCGTGATCGCCACGGTCGGGTCCGTCGCGCTCATGATCGGCTGGCTGATCGTCGACGCGCAGCTGTGGCATCGATCAGCAGAGGTCTCGCGGGAGGCGAGGCAGAGGGCGAGGCTCTACAACGCCTCGACAGTCATGACCGTGGGTCTCGGGGTGCTCGTCTGCTACGGCGGTTTGATCGTTATCAACTTGGTGTGGGCTCTGTTCATCATCAACGGCCAAGTGTTCGCTTCCGTGACGCGAACTCCGCTTCATGCCGCGGAATACTGGACGTTGTCCTGGTTCGTCGCTTCGGTCGCCACCGTGGGCGGCGCGCTGGGATCAGGCTTGGAGAGTGACGAGGCGATCCGGGCAGCCGCCTACTCCAAGCGCGAACAGGAACGTCGCCACATGCTCCAGGACGACCATGGTGACTAGCCAGCTGATAACCTGAGTTGGAGATGCGTCGTTTGTTGGTGGTCGTCCGGGTCTGAACGTCGTGTCCGACGAGGACTCGGACGATACGCCGCCGGGGCTCCGCCTGGCGGCCCAGCTGTGGCACCACCGTTCCATCCGAACCGTGTGAACCGCCCACAGAGGCATGCCGGAGCCACGGATCCGTCGCACCAACTCCGGGGAGTCAGGCCCTTTGCGCCGTCTCCGTCCCCACCGTGCTGCGGCTGTGCCGCGGCACCAAAGGAAGCCATCATGAAAGCAGCGGTATATGAAGGCCCGCGAACGGTCACAGTGAAGGACGTGCCGGACGCGAAGATCGAGCACCCCTGCGACATCATCGTCAAGATCACCACTACCAACATCTGCGGTTCGGACTTGCACATGTACGAGGGCCGCACCTCGTTCGAATCTGGCCGCACCCTGGGACACGAGAACATGGGCCAGGTTGTGGAGGTCGGCTCGGCCGTCCGCAAGGTCCAGGTCGGCCAGTATGTGGTCCTGCCCTTCAACATCGCCTGCGGTTTCTGCAAGCAGTGCGAGCGGGGTCTGACCAACTACTGCCTGACCATGCAGCCGGAACCGGCCCTCGCCGGAGCCGCCTACGGATTCGCCGACATGGGCCCCTACCAGGGCGGCCAGGCGGAACTGCTGCGCGTGCCCTACGGCGACTTCAACGCGCTGCGTCTGGGCGAGGACGCCGCCGACCGGCAGACCGACTACGTGATGCTCGCCGACATCTTCCCCACCGGCTATCACGCCACCGAGATGGCCCACGTCAAACCGGGCGACCAGACAATCGTCTTCGGGGCGGGTCCCGTCGGGTTGATGGCGGCCTATTCCGCCCTTCTCAAGGGTGCCGGCCGCGTCTGGGTAGCCGACTACCAGCCCGACCGGCTGCGCAAGGCGGAGGAGATCGGGGCCATCCCGATCAACACCGCCGAGCAGAAACCGGCGGAGGTCGTCAAGGATGCCACCCTCGGTCTGGGCGCCGACAACGGCTGTGAGTGCGTCGGCTACCAGGCACACGACTCCAAGGGACACGAGGACGCCAGCCTCACACTCAACGGACTGATCGACTCGGTCAGGTTCACGGGCGATATCGGCGTGGTCGGCGTGTTCCTGCCCCAGGACCCCGGCGGCGCCGAGGCTCAGGGGGAGCTGGAGGCGCAGGGCAAGGTCCCGATCGACTTCGGCATGATGTGGTTCAAGGGCCAGCACATGGGCACCGGGCAGGCGCCGGTGAAGAGGTACAACCGGGCGCTGCGGGATCTGATCGCCGGCGGGAAGGCAAAGCCGAGCTTCGTCGTCTCCCACGAACTCAGCCTGGATGAGGCCCCCACCGCCTACGAGCACTTCGACGCCCGTGACGAGGGCTGGACCAAGGTGGTGCTGCATCCGAACGGACGCGGCAACGGCCACAAGCGGTAAGAGACCCGAGGGCCGCCGTCCGGCCTGTCCCCTGGATGGGCCCGGCCGACGAGTGGCGATCGCCCCAGGCTCCGGCCGCCTGCGCTCCAGTCGGACGTGAACCAGCGGCGATCGCCCGCGCTCCGGCCCGCTAGGACGGCCGTGGACGCCCAGCAGCGTCCGCAGTGGCAGCGCCCCCTCCCAGCGGCTGCGGCCGCACGCCTGCCCCTGGGCCGTGGGGAGGCTTCCTTGCCTGACGGCTGCCACACCTCAATCAGGCCGACGCGAGCCGGCAGGGCGTTCCGGCTAGGCTCACACCCGTGACGTGGCTGCGGGCGTTCGGGGAGGTCGTGCGCTCCGGGCTCACGATCGAGGAGACGCGGCTGGAGCCCCTGCTCGCGCTGCGCACGGCAGCTGGGGTGGCGATCGTCCTCGGGCTGGCGCTGTGGCTGGTCTCCCCTGCGTACGCCGCGTCCGCCGCCCTCGGTGCCTACTCCGCGGGTGGGGCCACATTCCAGCGCACCTGGCGTCCACGCAAGGTGATCGCGCTCGCCGCGGGCGGGGGTCTGGCGCTCAGCACCTTCGTGGGCTACCTGGCGGCGGGGCGACTCGTGACGTTCCTCCCCCTGCTGGCCGTATGGGCCTTTCTCGCGGGGATGACCTGGGCTGTCGGATCGACCGCTGGGATCGTCGCAGCGACGACCGTCGGCAGCATGCTGGTGACCATCACCCTGCCCACGAGCGTCATGCGAGCCTTGGAGCACGTCGGGATCATCGCGCTCGGAGGCGTGGCGCAGGCCGTGCTGATCTTGTTGTTCCCGATCCGCCGTTGGGGGGCGCATCGTGATGCGCTCGCCGACGCGCTGGCCGCCGTGGCGGACTACGCCCGCCGGCTGCGGCACGACCCGACCGCCCCTTTCGACCCGGAGCCGTTGATGACGGCCCGGGACGCGGCCGCCGTGACGCCATCACAGGCCCGCACCCGTCCCTCCGTCCTCCACGGCCCTCGGGGTCTGGCCGAGCGCATTCGGCCGGTCGTCGCCGCGCTCGCCGACCCGGACGTCGGCGCCCCGGCGGAGGGACCCGGGCGGGACCGTGCGCGGGAGTTGCTCGACGCGGCCGCCGACGTCCTGGACGCCGCCGCCCGTACGATCCGCCGCGGCACTCCCGCTGAGGTGCCGCCCAAGAGCGCGGAGGTCCTGCACGTCGACGAGGAGCACGAGGTGCTGGAGGGGCCCGCCCGGCAGGCCGCCGAGCGGCTCGTGGAACTACTCGGTGAGGCGATGGAGATCGCCAGGAGCGGCGGCGCGCGCGGGAAGACGCCCACGCCGCCCGGCCCCGCGGGCGCCCAACTCCTGGTGCGCCCGACAATGTTCCGGCTGCTCCCGGTCGTCGTCCGGGCTGTCCGCCGTGAACTCCGCCGGGACTCGCCGGTGTTCCGGCACGCCATCCGCCTGGCGACGGTGGCCACGCTCGGCTATCTGATCGCTACCCTGCTACCCCTGGCCCACGGCTACTGGGCGCCCATCGCCTCGGTGATGGTGATGCGGCCGGACTTCCACCGAACGTACGCGCGTGCGGTGGCCCGTCTCGCCGGGACCCTGGCGGGGGTCGCGCTCGCCACCGCGCTGGTGCAGACCCTGGGCCCGGACGCCCACGTGTCCGGCGCGCTGGCCGTGGTCTCGGCGGGCCTGTCGTACACGCTGATCCGTACCGGCTACGCCTACTCCCAGTGCTTCACTGCCGCGTACGTCGTCTTCCTGCTCGGCATGGGCGGCCAGGCATGGGAGCAGACGGTCCCGGAGCGGGTGGTGCTCACCCTGCTCGGCGGGGCCCTGGCCATGCTGGCGTACGTGGTGTTCCCCGCGTGGGAGACGCCCCGGCTGTCGGGCCGGCTTGCGGACTGGCTCGCCGCCACCGGCCGCTACGCGGCCGCGGTGCTCCGCAGCTACGCTGAACCGACCCGGGAGCATCGCGCCGACATGCGCAGGGCACTGCTGGCGAGCAGGGAGGCACGTGCCGCCTGGCAGGAGGCCTACGACAGGGCAAAGCAGGAACCGGTCCGGCCCAGAGGTCTGACGTCGCGCGAGGCGGAAGAGGCGCAGGACGCACTCAAAGGGTTCGGCCGGGCAGCGATGCTCATGGAGAGCCACGTCCCGCGGGCCGACAGCCGTTTCATCCCCGACGCGGAGCGGTTCGCCGAGGCCTTGGAAGCGGACACCGCACAGGCGGCAGACGACGTGCGCGAGCACAGGAATCCGGACTGGGGCCGCGTGGAGAAGGCGCTCCAGGCGTGGGAAAGCGCCGCCGCCGGGGACCGGAGCCCGGTAGTGCGGCGCGGGGCGGAACTGCAGAAGCGGGCCCTGGAGGACCTCACGACGGCCGTCAGCCGCACACCCCTGGAACGGGACGTCGACTCTGCTCGCGAGGACCAGCGGGTGCGGGCGGCCGTGGCGGCGGAAGATGACGGATCAGGACCCGCGCACCGGTGTGGGTGACGGCGTCGGCGATGGGTAGCGCCGCGCCTCCTGAAGCGGGAAGTAGTCTCCCGGCCGCGTCGAGCGCCGCCACACGTACGCCGCAGTCGCCATCACGGCGATCAGCCCCGCCAGGATGAGGATTTCGATCCCCTCGACGTTCCACCGGAAGGACTTCTCCGCCTCGGCCGTCACGATGAGCACCTTGCGGATGCCGGCAATCAGGCCGACGACGAGGAACGGCTCCGCGTCGAGGTTCTGGTTCCTGATGGTGAGGCGCACGGTGTGGAGCAGCTCGGCCACGATGAACAGCACAAGGCCGTTGTCCAGGGCGGAGAGAACGACCGTTTCCTCGCGGTACGGCCCCTGGATCGACCTGATGACGTCATGGACGACCCCGACAGTCAAGAGCCCCGCGAGCAGCACGAGGAGCGCCGCGACGACGAGGTGGATGCCGTCCTCGATGAGCTGCAGGAGGCCCTGTACCCGGCCGCCGCCCTCGATCTTCGGGAGAATGAGTCGCACAGTCAGCATGCTAGGGGTGCCCCGGCCCGCGGGCGCGGAGTGCTGCCGAACGAGTGGACGGGCGGGTGGTCGAGCGGGTCTCTCCCTGTGGTGACAGCCTGGGGGAAGCGGCCAGACGCGACAGCACCGAAACCTACCCGGCGGCGGAATGAGAGTGCATGAGGCAGCCCGACGCGGACACGAACGGCAGGAACCTGCGGTTCGTCATGGTCGCCGAACCGGGCCTGCCTTCCGAGATTGCCGGGGACATCGGCGTCTTCCTCACCCCTTGCCGAGCCGGATGGAGCGCAAGCCGGTCAGCAGCGAGGTCGAACCCGAGCACAGGGTCGCACTGATCGCACTGCCCGTCCTCGGCTCCAGGCATCTGCGGCGCCGAGGGCGGCAGGCAACAGGCTGCGCAGGACCAAGAGTCCTCATCCCGTCGTCAGCCGTCCGGCACCGGATCCCCGCCGACTCCGCGGCCGGCCCGGTCTACTTCGTGCTGTACGAAGTGGAGAGCGGTTCAGTCGTGGACGGGAGCTCAGTGAAGCCGAACGAGAGCAACGCGGTCGCCGTGCATATGGCGATTGTTGGACCGTGGCCAAGAGCGGTCGGTGTGTCGGCGTCTCGCATGTCGAACCCCAAGGCAGCGTCCGGGTGGTAGAGCCTGCACCCCGGCATGCGTCCGGCGTCTGCGGAGCAGGGGAGGGTGGCTTTCGCGGCATCCTCTTCAGGAGGTGGATCAGCCTGCGGTTACAGCTTGAAGCGCCCGGCCCGGGTTGCCGGGGGGCCGCCACGCGCTTGAACTGGTGGAGGAGTGCATTGCGCATGCCGGGGAGTGGATGAACCCGGGGATGAGAGCGGGAGGTGTTTTCGATGCCCGACCGCGACGTGCTCATGATGATCGCTGAGGACGGGCGGGTGATCGAATGGCAGCGTCTTGCGGAGGAGTTGTTCGGATGGTCCGCCGAGGAAGCCGTAGGCCAGTCCGTCGTCGCGCTGATGCGTGAGATCGGCGCTGGGAACCGAGGGCGTCGACGCAGCCTCTCTGATGGGGCCCCGGTGCTGGTCAGACCGGTGCTGCACGGCACTTCCGTTGTTTGGCAGGTACGCGCTGCAGCGGACGCCGTTTCACAGCAGGACGTGGCGGTCTTGAAGGCCATGTTCACCCAGTCCCCGGTGGGAATCTACGTCCTGGACAACCAACTGCGCGTGGTCCGCATGAACACCGGCACCCGTTGGCTGCGCGACACGCCAGTGGCAGACCTGCTCGGCAAGCGGTTCACCGAAGCGTTCGAACTCGAAGACCCTGAGGAAGAGCTCGCGGTGGCTCACAGGGTCATGGAGAGCGGAGTGCCGGTACTGAACCGGCTCGTCCGGGCCGGCGAAGCACCTGGCCTGCACAGACGCCGCATCTACTCCGTCTCCTTCGCCCGCTTGGAGGGCGACCGTGGGGACGTGCTCGGTCTGGTGGCGTCAGCGGTTGACGTTACCGAGCGTGAGAATGCGCTGAAACGCCTGGCCCTCCTGGACACGGTCCGCGCACAGGTGGGGCGGCGGCTGGACGTGCTGGCTGTGTGTCGAGAACTGGTGGACGCAGTAGTGCCTGCCTTCACTGGCATCGCCGTCGTCGAAGTCATCGAAGACGTCGTCCGTGGTGAGGACCCTCCCCTGGTCCCCGTCGACCAGGACGTTCCCCTACACCGAACAGCCTTCCGGGGACCGATCTCGGCATACCAGGTGGGAGACGTGCGCCCGCTGCCATCCGGCACCCCCTACTCGCACGTACTTTCCGACCTCCGCCCACGGCTCGTCCCGATCGACGCTGACAGCGCGTGGCTCGTCGCCGACCCAGCCCGAGCGGACTCCATCAGGCGGTCCGATGTCCATTCTCTGATCGTGGCACCGCTGGCGTTGCGCGGTCATGCTCTGGGGATAGTCAGCTTCTACCGCTACCAGCACGAAGATCCCTTCGAGGAAGAGGACCTCCAGCTTGCGTCCGACGTGTGCGCGCACGCCGCTCTCTGCATCGACAACGCCCGTCGGTACACCCGTGAGCGGACCATCGCAGCGACTCTCCAGCGCAGGCTTCTGCCCCAGCGCCCAGCTACGCCAAGCTCCGTGGAGGTCTGCCAACTGCACTTTCCAGGGCCGGAGGGCGGCGGCGTATGGTTCGACACGATCGCGTTGCCCGGCGCACGGACCGCGCTGGTCGTCGGCGACGTCGCTGGGCGAGGCGTCGCCGCGGCGGTCACGATGGGGCTGCTTCGGACAGCGCTCCACTCAATTGCCGCGCTGGACCTGGGGCCCGACGAGCTACTGGCCCGGTTGAGCGACACCGCGATCCGTCTCGCAGCTGAACGTGCCGCGTTGCCGCCCCGAGATCCCCTGCACCGTGAGTCGCTTACTGCCGGCTGCGCCATCGCGATCTACGACCCGGTCACTCTCACGTGCGCCCTCGCCCGTGCCGGTCTCCCGGAGCCAGTGGCCGTCTTCCCCGACGGCACTTCGTCCACCTTGGCCGTGCCTCCAGGCCCCCTGCTCGCCGGAACGGGCAACGCCCCGTTTCCCGCGACCACCGTCAGCCTCCCCGAAGGCACCACCCTGGCCGTGGCCACCGCGCCACTCGCAGACGAGGTGCTGGCAGGGCCACTGCGCCCGCTCCTGGACCGCGGCGGCAAGCGGAGTCTGCCCGAACTGCGCGACGACATCACGCATGCGCTCACCCACGGCCACCGGACCGACGAGAGACTGATGCTGCTCGCGCGTACGAAAGCGCTGCCCCCAGATCAGGTGCTGGCCGTCTCCCTGCCGCCGGGTCCCGAGGCCGCCCCGATCGCCCGTGCGGCAGCCCGGTGTCAACTTGATGCCTGGGGCGTGGACGAGGAGATTGCGTTCACCAATGAGCTCATCGTCAGCGAACTCGTCGGCAACGCGGTCCGCTACGGCGCTCCGCCCGTGCAGCTACGCCTGATCCTTGACGAGATGCTGACCAGCGAGGTCAGCGACGCCTCGACCTGCGCTCCACACGTGAAACACGCCCGCGCCATCGACGAGACTGGCCGAGGGCTGTTCATCGTCGCCACCCTTGCGGACCAGTGGGGTACCCGCTATTGGGATCAGGGAAAGACCGTCTGGGCAGAGCAGCCAAAGGGGAGGATGCGTCGGTTGGCCATGGCCTGATCTGGACGGAAGTCGTGTTCGGTGCGAGCATCCCTACGGCTGAGCGTGTAGGGCTGGTGCAGCTACTGGACGGGCCGCGACTGAAGTGACCGCGCGGCGCGTCAACTCGGCATCAGCGAGAGGATCAGCCGTCACCCCGACCACCTGAGCACAGACCAAGCCCGGCGGCTCGAGGAGATCGTCACGCGTTGCGCGTTCGCAGCGACGACCCGCCCGCCCTCCTCACCTTCGCCAACGGCCTGAGCCAGGACCGTGACGCCGGCCATGTGATTCTGTCGTCCTGCGGGAGACAAGACGGCGGCAGTGGAGGTTGATGTGCAGGATGACCGGTTCGGACTGGCCGAGGTACTGGCCGCGGCCGAGCACGTCGCACCGGTGGACTCCCTCGACGTCGTGGCGCGTAGTCTGCGTGACCGCTTCGCTGCCCGGTACGTGTCGTTCCTGTTCGTCGATGTCGTCGGCCGACGACTGCTAAGGGTCCACGACACGGCTGCCGCGCAGCAGGAGGACCGTGCCGAACAGGTCCCTCTCGCGGACAGCAGCGTCTACGAGGAGGTGCTGCGCGATCAGCGCCCGGTGGTGGCACCGGCCTGCGCGCAGGGACAGCGGGTACTCGCTCCGGTCACCAACCGCGGCGACGCCATCGGTGTTCTGGAACTTTTCCTCTCCGAAGCCCCGGCGGAGGTAGTGACGCAGGTGGAGGAGGCGGCGCACGCGCTGGCGTACATCATCGTCACCGACCGGCGTTTCACCGACCTCTGCCATTGAGGCAATCGCACCACCACCGTCAGCCTGGCCGCGGAGATCCAGCGCCAGCTCCTGCCCGCGGCCTCAGCGTGCGAAGCCCCGCAGTTCACGCTCGCCGGCGCCTTGGTCCCGGCCTCGGACATCCCCGGCGACACCTACGACTTCAGCCTCGACACCGACACCCTGCACCTGTCGATTACCGACGCCATGGGCCACGACGTCAGCGCCTCCCTTATGGTTACGCTGCTGGTCAACGCCTCCCGCGGTGCCCGGCGTGCTGGGTGCGACCTTGCGGAACAGGCCCGCCTGACCCACCAGGCCATCCTCGCCCACGGCCACCGCACCTTCGCCACCGGCCAGCTCCTGCGCATCGCCTTGGACGGAAGTCGCGCTGAACTCGTCAACGCTGGACATCCCTGGCCGTTCCGGCTGCGCGACGGGGCGGTCACCGAGCTCCGCCTGGCCGTGAACATGGCCTTCGGCGTCCCCCACCAAGGTGCCTACCAGGTCCAAAAATTCGATTTGCAGCGTGGCGACCGCCTGCTGCTGTACACGGACGGCATGCAGGAACGCGATGCCCATGTCGTCGACCTGCCAGGCCTGATGCGCAGGACCGCCGACGAACACCCGCGGGAAGTCGTGCGCGCCCTGGTCGGAGCCGTTGCAGCCGCCTACGGCGGCCGACGGCCCAGGGACGACGCCACTGTCCTATGCCTGGACTGGCACGGCCCCCGCGACGGCATCCGCGCAGCCGTCTGACCTGAGTGCGGGGCGGAGCCGGATCCCGCGCCGCGCTTCCCGGAGGTCTGAGGGCGTACCTGGAATACGGATGGCTGATCGCTCCAGGGCGCGTATTCGAGGCTCGAAGGTGGAGGCCGGCGAGGTAGCTCGCCGGCGTCTTGTCGTAGCGAGTGGCCGATGCCTCGCCATGCCTTCAGCTTGTTGATCAGGCGCTCGACGGTGTTCCGCTCCTTGTAGAGGTCGGTGTCGTGGCTGACGGGCCGACCGCCCTTGTTGCCCTTCTTCTTGCGGTTGGCGGCCTGGTCCCTCTTCTCCGGGATGACGGCCTTGATGTGGGAGCACGCGCTCACAGGCCCACCGGCGACCCGATACGCACGGGCCGGGAAAG
Source organism: Streptomyces sp. RLA123 (assembly GCF_056270165.1). Taxonomy (NCBI): domain Bacteria; kingdom Bacillati; phylum Actinomycetota; class Actinomycetes; order Kitasatosporales; family Streptomycetaceae; genus Streptomyces; species Streptomyces sp. RLA123. The sequence goes on from NZ_JBWDOR010000003.1 coordinate 7,900,570, forward strand.
CGGACCTCGCAGCGAAACGTCCCGCTGCTGAGCACGCCACACGCCGGCACTATCCCCAAAGCGGCTTGATCGGGACTTACCGTGTCAGAGCGGGTCGGCTCGCTTCCGCGGAGCTGTCTTCGAAGATCCTCGGATCGAAATAGCTAGGCTGCATCTGCAACTGGAGGAGGGTGCGATCTGTATGGGTGACGGGCACGGGCCCGGAGCGTCTGAGCAGCAGGACCCGCTCGGAGGTGAATGGGAGAGGCACCAGCCCGCGGTCTTCGGCGTGGCCTACCGGCTGCTGGGGACGGTGGCCGATGCCGAGGATGTCACCCAGGACGTGTGGCTGCGGGCGGCCGGAGCGGATCTGCAGGACATCGGTGATCTGCGGGCCTGGCTGGTGACGGTGGCCGCGCGACGGTCGTACGACATCCTCAAGAGCGCCCGCTTCCGCCGGGAGACCTATGTCGGGCCGTGGCTGCCGGAGCCGCTGCTGACAGGACCGGACGCGTCGCAGCCGGTACTCGTCGACGAGTCCGTCAGCTCGGCGATGCTCCTGATCATGGAAGAGCTTAGCCCGCCTGAGCGGGTGGCATTCGTCCTGCACGATGTCTTCGGCGTTGAGTTCGGCCGGATTGCCGAAGTGCTGGAGGTCTCCGTGCCAGGTGCCCGGCAGCTCGCCTCGCGGGCACGACGGCGGGTGGCCAAGGCAAAGCAGTCCAAGCCGCAGGCATCGAAGGCGGAGCGCGAACGCGTCCTCACGGTCTTCCGCGCCGCCTACGAGGCCGGGGACCTGGAGGGTCTGGTCAGGCTCCTGCACCCGGACGCCGTCTATGTCACCGACGGCGGCGGCAAGGTCTCCGCGGCACGCAAGCTCATCCACGGCGGCGAGCGCGTCGCCGAAGTCATGGTGCGTACGGGACGCCAGTGGCACCCGGACCGCATCGACTTCGCCGAGGTCGGCGGCGAGCTAGCCCTCATCTTGCACCGGGAAGGCCGGGTCTACTCCGTCGACACCGTACAGATCACAGACGGTCTGATCACCGCGTACCGCAGGGTCCTCAATCCCGACAAACTCGTGCGCGTCTGAGTTGTCACACCCGGAGAGGCTGCCTCGTCTCCCTGGTGAGAACGAACAGCGGGCGACGAAGGAATACGCCCGAGCAGGTGAGATCGATCATGCGGCACGGCATACATCCACCTGCAGCCGCTACGAGCCCTGCGCGCGAGCGTTGTGCGCGCGGGTCGCCCCTCCGCAGTAAAGGACCTATATGCAAGCCATCACTGTCCGAGACCGTGACGCCGGCCTTGCCGGGATGTCCCTGACGGACATCCCCTACCCCCATGCGGCCGAGAACGACGTCATCGTGCGAGTGCACGCCGCCGGCTTCACCTCTGGCGAGCTGGACTGGCCCGCCACGTGGACCGATCGCGCCGGCCGCGACCGGACGCCGAGCGTGCCCGGGCACGAGCTGTCCGGTGTCGTCGTAGAGCTGGGGTACGGCACCACCGGCCTGAGCGTCGGACAGCGGGTGTTCGGTCTGGCCGACTGGACCCGTAACGGCACGCTCGCCGAGTACACCGCGGTGGAGGCCCGCAACCTCGCCCCGCTGCCGGCGGACATCGACCACACCGTGGCCGCCGCGCTGCCGATCTCCGGGCTGACCGCCTGGCAGGGCCTGTTCGACCACGGCCGCCTCACCACAGGCCAGACCGTCCTGATCCATGGTGCCGCAGGCGGCGTCGGCTCGATCGCGGCACAGCTCGCCCGTGAGGCCGGCGCCCGTGTCATCGGCACCGGCCGGGCCTCCGGCCGGGACAGGGCACTGGCACTCGGCGTTGACATCTTCATCGACCTGCAGACCGACAAGCTGGAGGACGCCGGCGACGTCGACGTCGTGTTCGATGTCATCGGCGGCGACATCCTCGACCGCTCGGCCGCCCTGGTCCGCCCCGGTGGCACGCTGGTCAGCATCATCCTGCCGCCCAAGGTCCGGCCCAAGGACGGGCAGGCGGTCTTCTTCGTCGTCGAACCCGACCGCGCCCGGCTCGCCGATCTCGCCACGCGGGTGAGGGACGGCCGCCTCAAGCCGGTCGTCGGTGCTGTACGGCCGCTCGCCGAGGCACCCGCCGCGTTCGCCCCCGGCAAGCGCATCCCAGGCAAGACGATCATCCGCGTTACTGAAGATGAATCAGGAGACCCATCGTGATCGGAATGCGAATCGCCGCCGGCCTCATGGGTGTCGCCACGCTGACTGCGGCCACGGCCTGCTCGACCTCGGACCAGCCCACCCACGCCAAGGGCACGACCGCGGCCGTGGTATCGCCTGCGGCCATGGCATCGACACGCCCCACCGAAACCCTCAAGCCGCTGCTCCAGCAGGCCCTTCCGAATGTGAAGGGCAAGACGTTCACCTCGGTAATCGTCGACTTCCCGCCCAACGCACGTGCGATGCCGCACCGGCACGGCCAGGCGTTCGTCTACGCCTACGTCCTGGAAGGCACCGTGCGCAGCCAGCTCGCCGGCAAGCCCGTGAGTACCTACCACCAGGGCGACAACTGGGTCGAGCCACCGGGTGCCCACCACGTCCTCACCGAGAACACCAGCCCGACCGAACGGGCCAGGCTCCTGGTCGTCTTCGTCTCCAACACCGGAGACAAGCTCAAGGTCGACGACCCGGCGTCGTAGCCCGGGGCACGCAGCGGGCGGCACCGCCCCGCCCACCACTCGGCCCCTGCCAAACACATCCGATCGGCCGCCCCCATGCACGCCAAGTGCGCGGCGCAGGCCACCCGAACGAATCGAAGGAATCATGACCGACCCCCAGCGCGTCGACATCGGCAAGCAGCACCCGGCCGCCTACAAGACGCTCATCGCCCTGTCGTCACAGGTGGAAGAGGCCGCCGCCGCAGCAGGCCTCGACCCGCTCCTGGTCGAACTGCTGAGGATCCGCACCTCCCAGATCAACGGCTGCTCGTTCTGCCTGCGCATGCACACCCGTGACGCCCTTAAGAAGGGCGAAAACCCTGACCGGATCGCCGTGCTGCCCGCGTGGGCAGAGACCGGCTACTTCTCCGAGACGGACCGCGCCGCCCTCCGCCTGACCGAGGCGATCGCAAGCGTGTCGGACGGACATGTCAGCGATGAGGACTACAACGCCGCCGCGGCCGTACTCACCGCAGACCAGGCCTCGGCAATCGCCTGGCTGGCAACCGTGATGAACGCTTTCAACCGCGTCGCGATCACCAGCCGGTACCCCGTCGGCAGCTGACCTCGACGGTGACACTGGCGGTGATACGGGCTGCCGCAGCCTCCACCGTCGTGAAGATGATGGTGGAATCACTCGGGCAGCTTGTGGGAGCTGCCCCGGCCCGCACAAGCGCGGAGGCCTCCGACGGCGTACCTGCGCGGGGAACGGCCAGGGGAGCCGGGTCGAGCCGCTTGTCCATGTCGAGGCGGAAGGTGCCGTACGGGTTTGAGGTGATCCCCGTGGTGTGGACGCACCTGACAATGGATCTTGTCGATCCTGGAAGGTGTAGATCCACGTGGCACGGCCCTCGAAGTACAGTGCGGAGTTCCGGTCCGACGCGATCGCGTTGTGGCGGGCTTCGGCCGGTAGGCGGACGTTCAAGGACGTCGCGGCCGATCTGAACGTCACCCCCGAGACGCTGCGGACCTGGGTGCGTGACGCCGACGGCCGTCCAGCCGCTGCCGGAGCGTCGCAGGACACCGAGGCCGAGCTGACCCGGCTGCGGGCGGAGAACGCGCGACTGGCCAGGGCGGAGAAGGAATGGCAGCTCGAGCGGGAGATCCTGGGCCGGGCAGCGGCGTATTTCGCCCGGGAGATGAAGTGAAGACCGCCGCTTGGGACTTCGTCTCCACCCACGCCGAGATGTTCGGCATCAAGCGGATATGCCGGGTACTGGAGATCTCCCGCTCGGGCTACTACCGGTGGATCGCCGGCGCCAAGGCGCGAGCGGAGCGGCAGGCCGCCGATGTCGTGCCGGTCGCCGAGATCCGTGAGATCCACGCCGAACACCGTGGGAACTGCGGCGCGCTGCGGGTCCATGCCGAACTGCGTGGCTTCGGTCACACGGTCAACCGCAAGCGGGTGGCCAGGCTGATGCGCAAGCACGGCATCGTCGGCCGTCACCTGCGCAAGAAGAAGCGAACCACGGTCCCGGACCGCCTCGCGCCGCCGGTGGCAGACCTGGTCCAGCGGGACTTTACCGCCAGTACGCTGGACGAGAAGTGGTGCGGCGACATCACATACGTGCAGGTCGGAGCCGTCTGGCTCTACCGCGCCTGTGTCATCGACATCCGCTCGCGCCGGGTGCTCGGCTACTCGATGGCCCCGCACATGCGCGCCGAGTGCTCCGTTGAGTTCCCCACCTCCGTCGGCGCGTGTCGAGACGGCGGAAGCGGGGTGGCGACGAGAGCAGCGCAGCAGCCCAGGGCACCGAAGGCATCAAGACCCGTGTCGGCGGACGGTAGCGGCGCCAGCCACCGATCTGACGGGCTCGACGAGAGCCGGGAGGAGCGCCGGCCGGCAGGGGGGAAGATCATTCAGCCAGGTCCGTGGACCCGGATGGTGGCGTTAGCCGGTTGCGTGTGCCGGGAACGAATCCGGGCTGAAACTTGGGGACAACCTGAAACCGGGAGACGGTGAGCTGCATGGGACACGGCGGAAACGTCATCGAGGAACTGGTCGCCGATCATCGCGAGGTAGACAGTCTCCTCGGCAAGATCGCGGCGCTGCCCAAAGGCGACAAGGAGCGCAGGCGTCTGGCCGACGAGGTGACCAGGGAACTCGTCCGTCACTCGGTGGCGGAGGAGATGTACCTCTACCCTGCGGTGCGGGAACACGTGCCCGGCGGCGATGCGCTGGCGGACCAGGAGCTCCAGGACCACGCGGGGATCGAACAGACCCTCAAGGATCTCGAAGGACGAGACAGCGACGACCCGCAGTTCGGCGAGCTGATCCAGCACCTGATCTCCGAAGTCAGCGAGCACGTCAGGGACGAGGAACAGCGCCTGTTCCCGCTGCTTGCCGACGCGTGCTCCGTGGAGCAGCTTGACGACCTCGGCGACAAGATCCGCGCTGCCAAGAAGATGGCGCCCACTCGTCCGCACCCCAGCGCCCCCGACACCCCGCCGGGCAACAAGCTGCTCGCACCCGGTGCGGGCCTGGTGGACCGGGTCCGCGACTTCGTCAGCGGCCGCGGCCGCTCCTGACCCCCCGACTTGGGTACTGGTCAGCCCTGTCGTGACGACTGGGGGTGTGAACGAGTCAAGGAAGGGCCTTGGCATTGGCTGGCACTCCAGGCGGGCGAGTCCCTCCGCCGGGTCAGGAGATATCGATGAAAGCCTCGAAGGTTGCTTACAAGCCGGTTGGCTTGGCCTTGGGCGCCGTGAGTGGCATGGTGGCCGGAGCGATGTTCAAACAGCTCTGGAAGACCCTGGGCCATGACGCGAACGCCCCGGACGCCACTGACGAGGACCGCAGCTGGCCGGAAGTTCTGCTCTCTGCCACCTTGCAAGGCGCGATCTTCGCCGTGGTGAAGGCTGCAGTGGACCGGGGTGGCGCCACCGCCACCCGCCGGCTGACGGGCACCTGGCCCGGCTGACCGCGCTCGCCGCCTTCACGGGCGAGACGCCGGAACCAGTCCGGCCCGATGCCGTCGCAGGCGGCAGGATCCACTGATAAAGCGATCGGCGCGATCCGGGCGGTCCGGGTGAAGGGCTGGGAGCGGCTCCTTCCGACAGGACCTGCGGCTCTCAAAGCTGCCGCACCACAAGACGCTGGACGAGTACTTCCTGGAACACGTGGAGGGGCCCTGGCGCCATACCGGCACCAGGGCCCCGAAGGAACTGCAACACCATCTGCCGGCCCTAATCCTGCGCCGGCCTCATGTTTCCGCAGGCCCGACGGAGGTGCTGTCGGGGATGCGGGGATCGCGGATGCGTGACCGGAGACCACCTCACTATCGATGTCCTGCGGTACCCGGGCTCAGACTTCCGCCCGGGCGATCCTGACGGCGCTCAACTCCTCCGTTCTTCCCTCTGGAATCAATCACTCACTAACAGGGGACTGTGTGATGCCGGTGATGCAACTGCTCGGTGGCCTGCGAGAGCGCCACCCTTCGACAGCCAGCCCCGTCGCCCGTCCTGCGTCCGCTCTGGCTTGGAACCCCACTGCCGAACTTCCCGGTGCGCGCGCCTGCAGCCGACGCCTTCACCGAGGTCCTGCTCACTGATTTCACTGCTTGGTACTGCGAACTGCACTTACGAGCATTGCCACTTCGTCAACTGCGGCACTGCCCACGGCGGCCCCTGATCACTGCGGGCCACCCGGTCCGGCCGTCAGCCCCGTCGCCGTCCTGCAACAACCTGGCTTCGGAACTCCACCACCGCACCGTCCTGCGTACTGCACGTGCGTGTACTGCTGCCCGCCAGTTCGTCTCTGCCGGGCCTACTGTCTCTCTGGGCTACGAGAGAAACCATAACCACGCCACCGCCCAATGTCTACTTCGGCGAACATAGATTTCCGCCCGTTCATGGGTGAGGAACCGACCTCGACCGGCGGCAGGGAGCAAAGCCGCTACCTTCTCCCAGATCAATCTGCTGGCTGCGCGAGCAGCTGCTCGCCCACCGGCCGTCGCCCGCCGGGGTTCGCCTCAGCCGCAGCGGCCTCTTCATGCCCGGTGTGCGCCTGGCTTCGCCGTGGTGCAGAACATCCCGGGCGTGACTGCTCCTACTTCCGGCAGAGCCCCCGTCGCCGGGCAATGGCAGGGGCTCTGTCACTTGCATCCCGTCGCTTGCCGCCGGAGGGGGCCGCACTCTGGTGTGCGGTCCGTCCAGCGAAACTGGAGCCCCCAAGGGCGGCGCCGCCCTCCTCACATCGGCGGCGCCCTGGGCGCGGGCATCCACGAGCGGGGCGGGTACTGTTGGTTTCAGAGGGCTCTGCTCACCCCCCCCGGGCGGAGCCCTCCACCATGAGTCGACCCGCCGCATCGCCGCGCCGGGGCCGAGTTTTTTGCTCAGATCCGAAGCGCCCAATCCGGGCACATGTCACGGCCGCCACCGAGCGGCTGGTGCGGGGGACCAGGCGGCTTCCTCCACGGCCACCGACCCGACCGCACTGAGGCAGGCCGTAACCCCCACGACAAGGACCCGCACGACCTCGTCGGCGAACTCTCCACCCGCAGCGACGCCTTCCGCACTCGCTGGGGCGCCCACAACGTCCGTCACCACGACACCGGCACCAAGCGCTACCACCACCACGCAGTCGGCGACCTCACCCTCGCCTACGAAGGACTGGAGATGGCGGCCGAGCCTCGTCTCACTCTCACCAGCTGCACCGCCGAAGAGAGCCTTCGCCTCCTCGCGTCCTGGGCAGCCACCCAAGAAGAGGACGCCTTTACCCACCGGGCCAACGGCTGACCGCACCGCCACAGAGCCAGCGTCGACTGCCGCCGAAATGCGGGAGCACGGACGGGCCGCACGCTGGTCCGGCACGAGAATCGGACAAGGCGGGGCACGCAGCGGCTTGCGGATGCGGAGTGAAGGGACCGGTGTCACAGTCGGACGACGGTAATCACCGGCCGGTCATGCCTTCCGGAGCCACTGGGAACGTTCGCATCCGTCCTGCGCTGTAGGCGGTTGTCCAACAGGGAGCCGCCATTGCTCCGGCGGGGCGCGGCCGGCTGGCTCCTCGATCGAGAGGCTGACGTGCAGAGCTCAGAAACGGGATCGGACACCGACGTGGTGGTCCAGGTCGAGGCCGAGCTCCGTGCCTGTACGGCCGAGCGGCGTATGGACGTCCTCGATGTCGCGCCGTGCTCCGTTCCTCTGGCTGACGCACTGATGGCGTTCGTGCTGCGGGGAGGTGCCCGGATGCGTGCGCGATGCGTGTGGTGGGGCTGGCTCGCCGGTGGCGGCCCGGACGCGGGGGAAGCAGCCCGGTTTCCGATCGGGCTGGCTGTGGCGCTGGAGCTACTGCAGGCGTCGGCGCTGGTGCACGATGACGTGATGGACGGCTCGCGGACGCGGCGCGGCGGTCCGGCGCTGCACGTTCACTTCCGCACGGCGCATCGCCATGCCGGGTGGGTCGGGGACGCCACTGCCTATGGTGCGGCCCAGGCGGTGCTCGCCGGGGACCTCGCCCTTGTGTGGGCGGAAGACGTGTTCCGATCCGTTCCGCTGGACCCTTCAGCGCGACGGCGTGCCGAGCACGTATGGCGGGTCATGCGCTCCGAGATGGTGGCGGGCCAGCACCTTGACCTGCAGTTGCAGGCGGAAGGCTCGGACTGCCCGGAGGCGGCGCTGCACGCCGCCGAACTGAAGTCCGCCCTGTACAGCGTCGCCCGCCCATTGGAATTGGGCGCTGTCGCGGCCGGCGCCACGGACGAGGCCGCGGGTGTCCTCCACGAATTCGGCCGCCGGATCGGGCTGGCGTTCCAGCTCCGCGACGACCTGCTGGGTGTCTACGGGGATCCTGCGCAGACGGGCAAACCGTCGGGCGACGACATCCGTTCGGGGAAGCGGACCTACCTGACGGCCATGGCGACGCAGTTGGCGCGGGTGTCCGGGTCGTTGCACGCCGAGGAACGGATCCGCGCCACGCTGGGCGACCCTCTGGCGAGCGGCGCGGCACTCGACGCCTTCCGTGAACTGCTGCGTCGACTCGGAGCTGTGCGGGCGGTGGAGGACCGCATCGCCGATCTGGTCGAGGATGCCGTTGCCATGCTCGCGCGCGCCGCCCTCCCCGCGGACAGTGTCCTCGCGTTGCAACGCCTGGCCCGGCGGATCACCGCCGTCGCCATCGTGTGACCCGATACCGCTGCTGCGGCAGCAGCCCACTGCGTGACCGAAGAAGGGTGCATCGCCGATGAGGACCATTCAGGGCCCCACCGACCACGTTGTGGTCGTGGGATCCGGGCTGTCAGGTCTCGCGGCCGCACTGCACCTACTGGGCGCGGGGCGCCGGGTGACCGTGGTCGAACGTGCACCCGGACCCGGCGGGCGGGCCGGTCTGCTCGAGCTCGACGGCTACCGCATCGACACCGGTCCCACGGTGCTGACCATGCCGGATCTGCTCGAGGAGGCGTTTGCGGCCACCGGCGGATCCCTTGCCGCCCGCGTGGAACTGCTGCCTCTGCACCCCGCCTACCGGGCGCAGTTCGCCGGCGGGACCACCCTTGACGTGCATACCGACCCTGCCGTGATGGAGCCCGAGGTCGCTCGGTTCGCCGGCGGGCGAGAGGCCCTGGGGTACCGGCGCCTGCGTTCCTGGCTGAGCGAGCTGTACCGGGTGCAGATGCGCAGTTTCATCGATGTCAACCTGGACTCGCCGCTGTCGCTGCTCACCCCCGACCTGGCCAGGCTCGCCGCACTCGGCGGTTTCGGCCGGCTCCAGCCGCGCATCGCCCGGTTCATCAAGGACGAGCGCCTCCAGCGAGTCTTCTCCTTCCAATCCCTGTACGCCGGAGTACCGCCCGCCCGCGCGCTGGCCGCCTACGCCGTGATCGCCTACATGGACACCGTCGCCGGCGTGTACTTCCCGCGCGGCGGCATGCACGCCGTCGCCCGAGCCCTTGCCGCCGAAGCCATCGACGCCGGGGCCGACGTCCGCTACAACAGCGAGGTCGCAACCCTGGAGCGCGCCTACGGGGGCCGGGTCACGGCGGTTCGGACCGCCGAGGGCGAGCGGATCCGCTGTGATGCAGTCGTCCTCACCCCCGACCTGCCGGTGGCGTACCGGCTGCTGGGCCGCATTCCTCGGCGGCCGGTTCGGATGCGCTGGTCCCCCTCCGCGTTTGTGCTGCACGCCGGGACCCGCCGGACCTGGTCGCACCTCGCCCATCACACCATTTCCTTCGGTGGCGCCTGGAGCCGCACCTTCGACGAACTGACCCGGCACGGATGCCTGATGAGCGATCCCTCCCTGCTCATCACCCGTCCCACCACCACCGACCCCTCGCTCGCCCCGGAAGGGCGCAACCTGCACTACGTCCTCGCGCCCTGCCCGAACCTGGAGACCGGCCCCATCGACTGGCATCAGGTCGCACCCGTGTACCAGGAGCGGCTCATGGTGGAACTGGAGAAGCGCGGCCTGGAGGGCTTTCGGGCATCCGTCGAGACCCGGGTCGCCGTCTCGCCCGCCGACTGGGCGGCTGTGGGGCATGCCGCGGGCACACCCTTCTCCGCCGCGCACACTTTCGCGCAGACCGGTCCCTTCCGAGCGCGCAATCTCGTCCGCGGGGCCGAGAACGTGGTCCTGGCCGGCTGCGGCACCGTACCGGGCATCGGAATCCCCACGGTGCTGATCTCCGGGAAGCTCGCGGCCGCGCGTATCGCCGGGCACCGTGTCGCGGCCCGCCGCGACCTGCGAAGGCGCGTCCTGTGACCGTCCGGGAACTCGACGCCGCCGGCATCACCGAACCCCGGGTGCGCGCCGCCTACACACGTTGCCGCGCCCTCAACGCCCAGCACGGCAGGACCTACTTCCTGGCCACCCGCCTGCTCACGCCGGACCGGCGGCCCTTCGTGCACGCCTTGTACGGCTTCGCCCGGTGGGCCGACGACATCGTCGACGGCGATGGCGTGACCACTGCTGTGCGGCAACGGGCACTGATCGACCTGCAAGAGGTGCTTCTGGCGGGCCTGCGTGACGGCTGCGTCGACCATCCGGTCGTCACCGCGCTCGCCGACACCGTCCGCCGGCATCATCTGGACCACGCCTTGTTCACGGACTTCATGGTGTCCATGCGGATGGACCTGACCGTCACCGCCTATCCCACCTACGACGACCTGGCCCGCTACATGCACGGATCGGCCGCTGTGATCGGTCTTCAGGTCCTGCCCGTGCTCGGTACCGTCGTGCCCCGCGAGGAGGCCGAGCCCGCGGCCGCCGCGCTCGGCGTCGCCTTCCAGCTCACCAACTTTCTGCGCGACGTCGGAGAGGACCTGGACCTGGGTCGTGTGTACATCCCCGGCGACATCCTGACCGCCCACAAAGCCGACCGTGCGCTGCTGACCTGGTGCCGCGAACGCCGCACCACCGACCCCAGGGTCCGCGCGGCCCTGCGCGAGACCGCGGCGCTCACCCGCGGCGTGTACCGGCGGGCTGCCGCCGGCATCCCGCTGCTCGCGCCCGTCTCGCGTCCCTGCGTTCGTACGGCACTCGTGCTCTACCAGGGCATCCTCGATGAGATCGAGGATGCCGACTACCCGGTGCTGCACCGGCGCGTGGCCGTACCGCGCCTGCGCCGTGCCCGTGAGGCCGCGCGCGGCCTGCTCACCGTCGCATCGAGCCGCGTCGTCCACCGGGTGTGTCCGCACGCCGATGCGTACGGCGCCGCATCCGACACACGCGAGGAGTCGACCGTATGAGGCGTTCGAGCCGTCCGCTCACTCCGCTGGCCCGGCTCGACCGGGGCCGTTGGATAGACCAGCGACCCACATGGCGCGAGGCCAAACCGGCGATCATCGCGTCCGCGCTGAAGCGGGCCCAGGGCCGCCCGTCCGGCAACTGGTACGTGGCGGCGGCCGGCTCCGAGGTCAGCAGCCGCCGGATCACCGGTCGTACCGTGGCGGGTCTCGAAGTCGTGCTGTGGCGAGACCCCGGGGGGATGGTGCACGCCGCGCCCGGGATCTGCCCCCATATGGGCGCGCCGCTGTGCGAGAGCTCCCTGCGAAGCGGCACGATCGTGTGCCACTGGCACGGCCTTGCCCTGAAGGCCGCCGGTGTCCCTGGCTGGGAGCCCTACCCGGCCCACGACGACGGGCTGCTGGTGTGGGTCCGCCTGGACGCTGCCGGCGGTGAGACGCCCTCGCCGGCGCCGTTCGTTGCCCAGCGCCCGGCCGCCGACATGTCGCTCGCGACCGTCATGACGGTCGTCGGTCGCTGCGAGCCCGAGGACGTCGTCGCGAACCGGCTGGACCCCTGGCACGGCGCCTGGTTCCATCCGCACTCCTTCGCCGACCTGACGGTACGCCAGGCACCCGCGGCCCACGCCGAGGACATCAGGGACGCCGCTGCGGACTGTTTCCTCGTCGACGTCGCCTTTCGGGTGCGCGGACGCCTCGGCGTCCCCGTGCGAGCGGAGTTCACCGCACCCGGCCCGCGCACCGTGGTGATGCGCATCGTCTCCGGAGAGGGGGTTACCAGCGTCGTCGAGACGCATGCCACCCCCATGGGCGTCGGCTCCGACGGCCTGCCGCGCACCGCCGTGATCGAGGCCGTCGTCGCCCACTCGCAGCGGCAGGGCTTCGCTGTCGCGCGGCGTGCAGCGCCCCTGCTGCGCCCCCTGGTACGGCGCACCGCCACCCGCCTGTGGCGCGACGATCTCGCCTATGCAGAGCGCCGCTACGACCTGCGCAGCAAGGGCCGTTTCCCGGGGTGAGGACGGCCGGAGCGCCCCCCACCACGCCGACTCGGTCGTGATGAGGGCGCCCGGCGGCACATGGCTTCAGCTCAAGCGGGCCAGTGCGCGCAGTAAGCCGTTGCGCCCGCCTGAGGGAACCGACCACAGAGGGTGGCCCCGCACTCCCCAGGTGGACAGCAGAGCGTTGGCCGCCTGGACGCCCGTGGTCGCGGCGCGTTCCATCAAGGCCACCGGCAGCTCGGTGCGCACCAGGTCGCCGGCGAGCACCAGCCGGGAGTGGGCGGTGCGTACTGGGGGCCGGTCCTGGTAGCCGCCGACGTGGAAGAGGGGGCAGTCCTGGCGCCATTCGTGACGTACGTCGACCACGTTCGCGCCGGTGCACTCGGGGTAGATCCGCGACAGTTCGCGGATCATCGCGGCCTCGGTGCCCGTCCGGTCGGCGGCGGGGTCGACGGCGTATGCGTGGAGTTCCACGACGGACCCGGACGCCGCTTGCGCCCAGCGTGCCGCCTCGCCCTCCCACTGGCTCAGGACGCTGACGTTGTCGACAGGGCCGAAGCCGCTGGTGCCGAGGAAGCCCGGGCGGTCGCGGCGCACCGGGCGGTCAAGCCAGTAGCGCGAGACCAGGAACGGCGGCGCCTGCCGCAGGCTTGCGATCCCGGCGCGCCAGCGTTCGTCCCGCAGCCCCGGGGATGCCGTGACCACCGACTGCAGGCCGGCGCTGTCGAGGGCCAGGACCACCGCGTCGTAGCGGTCCTCGACGAGCCCCTGGGAGGAACCGGTGGTGGCGCGGGTCAGCCGGAAGCCGTCCGCGTCCGGCGTCAGGGCCAGGACCGTGGTCCCGGTGCGGACCGTTGCGCCCAGTGCGGTCAGGTGACCGCCGAGCGGGTTCCACAGCGCTTGCGGATAGGGCTCCGTGGGGACGTCGAAAAGCAGCCCTTCGGCGGACCCCAGGAAGTAGATGTGGAACATCAGCACCAGTTCGGCGGCCGACAGTTCGCCCGGATCGGCGAAGAAACTGCGGGAGAACACCTCGAACGCCAGGTCTCGGGCCTCCTTCGGGAAGCGGATGTCGTCCAGGAAGGCCTCCGCGCTGACGGCGTCCAGCCGCTCGTACACGTCCGGGACCCGCACATCCAGCAGCGGGAGGGCCGCCCGCGGGTTCATTCGGGCCAGACTCGACCAGCCGAAGCTGGGGCTGAGCGCGACGAAGCCCAGAACGCTCCATGGCGGTGTCCTGGGTACGTGGCGAAAGCTGTCGCGGGCGCCGGTGGCACGCCGCAACGGGTAGTCGGCCAGCGGCCGCAGCGAGCCGAGGGCGGGGTCGACCCGGCGCAGCAGCCCGCGCAGGTTGTAGTACTGGCGGAAGAAGGCGTGAAAGCCGCGGCTCATGGTTGCCGTCGAACCGTCGGCCAGAGTGGTCCGCCATCCGGCGGCCCGGCCGCCGAGCATCTCCGCCCGCTCGAGCAGGTCGACCCGGACGCCGCGCTCGGCGAGCGCGGTGGCCGCGGCGAGCCCGGCGATGCCCCCGCCCACCACGGCCGTGCGTGGCCCGGGAGGCGCGGCTCGCTCGGCACCACCCCTGGCCGGCCACAGGGCCGCCCGGCGGTCACGGCCGAGACGGACCGGCCGGTACGGGGGAGTCACGGGCATACGCCGGCCTTTCGCCGCGGGATCAAGGGGAGTTCGATCAGGGCGCGCAGCATGGCCGGGACCGGGGTGCTCAGGCCGATCGCCCACTCCTCGCGCAGGCTGGACGTGCCGTCGAGGAAGCGCAGCACCCGGTCCGGGGGATTGCGACGGAACAGCCCTTCGAAGAAGGCCGCCCCCCCGGCTTGACCGGTCGCCAAGGCGCGCAGCATGACGGCGTCCATGAGCCGGTGCCGCGCCGCGTGCGGCTGCGGGGGCTGCGGGACGCGGCCGGCGTGCCAGGCGGCGGCGACGACGGCCGACTGCCGCTGGATCGCGGCGAAGGTGTATCCGGTCGACGGGCGGGTGGCCCCGCCCGCCACACCGATCCGGAACACGCTGTCACCGGCTTGGCGTGGGAAGACGCCGTCCGTCATGGGGATCACTCCCTGCTCGACAGCGGTGACGGAGAGGGCACCCATCGGGCGTGTCGTACGTACGTATTCGGTCAACGCCGCGTCGTACGCGGCATCCGGCAGGGGCGCGGCGGAGAACACTGTGTACTCGACCAATGCCTCGCGGGGAGTGAACGGCAGCACGTAGGCGAAGGACAGTCCGCGTTCGGGCTGCCGGGTGCGGAAGTCCATCAGATCCGCGACGCCGGGCTCGAACCGGTCGTCGCGCGTGGTGACGAACCATCCCCGGAAGTGCTGCAGGAGGGTGGTGCGGGCGGCCGGAAGGTCACGTGGCGGCCGGGAGTCGAAGACCCAGCGTGCCTTCAGTCGTACGGGGTGCCCTGCCGCGTCCCGCCCGATCACCTCGGCGCCACCGGGCACGTCGCGCACCAGGGTCACCGTCGCCTCAACCGTCCGCACGTTGGACCGGTGCGCCAGCACGGCACCGATCTCGCGCAGGAAGTCGGTCGAGCGGATCATTTTGTACGCGCGCGGGGACGCGACCGACGTCGTGCGGCCGTCCCGGGCCGTGATCCGCATCCTGTGCCAACGAACGGAGACCAGGGAGTCGTACTCGCCTGGCTCGTCCTCCCAGAAACACCAGGTCCGGGCGGGGGAGCGCAGCGACGAACCGGCCGGGGGCTCCACGACGACGACCGAGGCGGGCCCGCGGTCGGGGGCCGGAAACGCCGTCAGCCGGTGGGCCAGGGACAGTCCGGCGGCGCCCGCCCCGACGATGACGACGTCGGCGGCACCTTCGAGGTGGGCCTTGGGCACGGATTCTCCCGAAATGGGGGGTGGGTGGACTCCGGTTGTGGCGATCCGATCATCGCCGCTTCCGCCGCCAAGAGTGGGAAGATCGGGTCGGACACGCGGTTCGAGGTCCGCGCCCCCGCAACTGGGTCGCGTGCATCCGGCAGTGACGATGGAATGAGCAGGCGACCGCGGCGCTACCGCCCGGCCGCACCCGTCGCCCGCGGAGGTGTACGCCGATGCCACTGATGCACGACGCAGAACTCGCGTCGGCCTTCGACCACGCCTCCAGCCTGTACGACCGGATGGTCGCCGCCAATCCGGGCTACCACGCCGATCTGCGAAGATCGGCGCGGCGCCTGCGCCTGCCGGCCGGCGGCGCGGGGATGCGGCTGCTCGATCTCGGCTGCGGTACCGGCGCGTCGACTGCCGCACTGCTCGGCGCCGCCCCACGCGCGCAGGTCACCGCGGTCGATGCCTCAGCCGGAATGCTCGAGGTGGCGGGCGTCAAGCGCTGGCCCTTTGGCGTCACGTTCGTCCACGCGCCGGCGGAGCGGCTTGCCGAGGTGGCTGCGAATAAGCGGTTCGATGCGGTCTTCGCCGCCTATCTCCTCCGCAACGTGGTCGACCCCGACATGGTCCTGGCGCGCGTGCGCGAGACCATGGCCCCCGGCGGCCGCATCGCGATCCACGAGTACGCCCTGAGCGGACGCCCTGCGCATCGCGCGGTGTGGACAGCGGTGTGCCGAGGGCTGCTGCTGCCCGTCGCGCGCCGTACCGGGGACGGACCCCTCTACGAGCACCTGTGGCGCAGCGTCCTGGACTTCGACACCGCCGGCCGATTCGCCGAGCGGATGAGCCGCGCAGGCTTCACCCAGGTGCGCGTTCTGCCGCTCCCGGGCTGGCAGACCGGGATCGCCCATACATTTGTCGCGCGGGCGCCCGTCGGTAGGATCGAACCTTCCTCCTGATGGTCCCGCAGGACGGGCTCGTGTCCACGCAGCGCTACGCGCTGGGCAGGGGATCCGGCGGTGGGCAATGCGGGGTCAAGGCGGTGATCGCCGCGAAGCCACGGCTGTACGGAGAGCGGTGCTCGGGCGTTCGATGGCCGAGGCCTCGGCGCCCTCCGCGCCGGCCAGGGGCGCTGTTACCAGGGCTAGCCAGTGTGCCGGGCGGCCGAGGGACCGGAATCCCGCGGCGTCTGGTCGCGGCCCCGCCGCCCGGCGGCTTCCACGGCTCTCCACCGACTTCGCCGAAGGCCGAGCCGCGCGGTGATCCGCCGCTCGGACCGCCGGATCACCGCCGTCACCGAGCACCCTTGGTGACTCAGGCGAGTACGGGACTCAGGAACGTGAGTACGCCCGCATCCGCGTCGAGCCTGGCCCGGGTGCCGATCGGGAACGTCTGCTGCGGTACGCCGTGTCCGATGTCCGCGCGGGCCAGAAGCGGGATACCGAGGTCGCCGAGCCGGTCGTGCAGCAGCTCCTCGACGCGCTCGCGGGAGCCGCAGTCCGTGAAGGTGCCGCAGACGATGCCGGCGGCGCCGTCGAAGTAGCCACTGCGCCGCAGCTGGGTGAGAAACCGGTCGAGCCGGAACGTCTCCTCGTCCACGTCCTCCAGCAGGACGATGCCGCCGCGCGCGGGTAGCGACGTGTCGGTGCCCAGGGAGCAGGCGAGCAGGGTGACCGTGCCGCCGAGCGTGACGCCCTCCGCGGTGCCGCCGACCAAGGGGCGGGAGTCGGGGAAGCTCAGCTGCTTGACGGACGCCGGGTCGGTGAGCAGCGCGGCGAGCCCGTCGAAATCGGCCCGGCCCGGACGGAAACCGCGGATGGCGGGCATCGGCCCGAACAACCCCGTCCAGCCCAGTTTCACCGCCACCGCCTCCAGGAGCGCGGTCACGTCGGAGAAACCGATGACGGTACGCGGCGTGGGTGTGGCGATGGCGTCCCAGTCGACCAGCTCCAGGGTGCGCTGGGCGCCGTAGCCGCCTGCCGCGCAGAAGACGGCCGTGAACGCCGGGTCGGTGAGCGCGTCGGTCAGGTCACGGGCGCGCAGCGCGTCGTCACCGGCGAGGTATTCGCCGCCCGCCCGCGCGGAGGCGAACACCTCGGGCTGAAGGCCGAGCCCGCGCAGCGACTCCAGGCCGACCTCCAGATTCTCCTGGTCGGGGGGCCCGCTGGCGGCGATGACGGCGACACGGTCGCCCGGCTTCGGCGCGGCGGGGCGGACGAGCCCTTCGGGGGGCAGGGTGTGCATGTGGCTCCTTGGACAGAGGGGTGGGGTTCGCGGTTCCGGCCTGGCGACCGGTGCTGGACGTGGCGGGCCGCAGCGGTCTGACGGAGCGGCGGTCAGTGGGTGTCCAGGAACGCGGCGACGAGGGCCGCCCTCTCCAACAGGGAGGCCAGCGAGGCGTATTCGTCCTCGCCGTGGGCGCCGGCGCCCGCAGGGCCCAGGCCGTCGACCGTAGGGATGCCGAGGGCGCCGGTGAGGTTGGTGTCGCCCGCGCCGCCGGAGGATCCGAGGGGCAGGTCCATGCCCAGCGTGGTGGCGAGCGCGACCAGCTCGGCCGCCAGGGGATTGGCGGGGTCCATGGCCCAGGCCGGGCGGTGGGAGAGCTTCTCGGCGGACAGGGAGGCCCGCTCCCGCACTGCGGTCGGTTCCAACAGCGCTCGAAGCAAAGTGTCCTCCGATTCGGGCGTCGCATAGCGCAGGCCGATCTCCGCCTCCGCGTGATCGGCGACCACGTTGGCGCGAGTGCCGCCGCGGATCGTCCCGACGTTCAGCGCGGCGTCGGGCAGGGCAGCGGCCGTCGCCCGCAACCCGGCGAGCTGGTCCACGAGTTCGTCGATCGCCGATACGCCGAGAGCGGCGTCGAGGCCGGCGTGGGCGCTGACCCCGCGCACGGTCAGCCGTACCCGGGCGACCCCGCGTCGACCGATCTTCAACGCGCCGCCGGGCAGCGGAGGTTCGAGGCCGAGGACCGCGTGGGCGCCCTCGGCGTGCCGGGCCACGAGGCGGCTGCCGTCGGGGCTGCCGATCTCCTCGTCGTTGACCACCACGAGGCGTACCGGACGCCGGGGCGTGGCGCCCGTACGGGACAGCAGCTCCATGGCCAGTTCGACGGCCACCAGGGAGCCCTTCATGTCGAAGACCCCCGGGCCGGTCACCGTGTCGCCGTCCTCGGCGAGGGTGAACGGCCGTCGGGTGATCGTCCCGGCCGGGAAGACGGTGTCGCTGTGCGCCACGAGCAGCGTGTGCCCCGCCAACGGGCCGTCTCCCGTGTCGTCCTGCGTCTCGCGACCTTTCCAGTACGCCACCAGGTGGGCGCCGTCCGGTCCCGGTGGCTGCTCGATGCGGTCGGCGCCGGCGGCCAGTCCCGCGGCGAGTTGCTCGCCGAACACGGCCGCACGGCCGGTGTCGCCGGACGGGGTCTCCAAGGTGACCAGGCGCTCCCAGCGTTCCAGGACCTGGTCGGCGGACGTGCGGGCCAGGGCGAGGAGTTCGGCGGGCTCAGCCATAGCAGTTCTCCACGGCCGAGGTGACCACCCGGGTCAGGGCACGGAAGCAGCGGATCGCCTCGTACATCGTCGGCAGCGTGAACCGCACGGTCAGCGGGTCGGTCTGGACGACGCCGGGGATGTAGCTCGCGGCGGGCGCCAGGTGGGCGGCGTCGAAGGAGACCTCGTAGGTGTAGCCCTCGGCGGGCGGGTCCGCCGGGCGGGTGGCGGCGGGCAGCGACGTGAGGCCTTCGCGAGCGGCCTGGTGGATCCGGGCGCCGCTCACCTCGGGCGGCAGGCAGATCGCGGAGTAGCGGTCCACGCAGGTCTTCACGACCGCGTGGGCGGCGTGCGGTGCCCACCCCCGGGCGTCCTCGCAGCACAGGTCGTCACCGGTGACCAGGACCACCGGAACGCCGTACTCGTCGGCGAGCAGCGCGTTCATCCGGCCCTCGGAGGCCGGCTCGCCGTTGATCCGCACCGCGGTGATGGTGTTGGGCAGATAGGTGTGCGCGAGGACGCCCGGCTGCCCGGCACCGGTGTGGTAGCCGACGAAGGCCACCGCGTCGGGGGAGCGGTCGATGCCCTCCATCATGCCGAGCGGCTTGTGTGTGCCGATCAGCAGCGTGGCCCGCTTGTCGAGCCGGTCGAGGAGCAGGTTGCGCTGGTCGGCGTGGGCCTCGTTGACGAGGATCTCGGTGGCGCCGGCGGCGGCGAACCCGGCGATCGCGGCGTTGACGTCGGCGGTGAGGAACTGCCGGTTGTACTCCCAGCGGGCGTGACCGGGCTCGCAGTCGTCAGGGAAGGTGACGCCGGTGACGCCCTCCATGTCGGCGGAGATCAGGACTCTCATGCTGCCTTCTCCTCAGAGGTGGTGAGACCGGGCGCGGGGACGGATGGTCCAGGTGCGCATGGTGTGCCGGCTCAGCTGGTCGAGATCGACGTCGAGGCCGATGCCGGGCCGGGAGCGGGGCACGGCGACCATGCCGTCCACGGCGCGGATCGGCGGCGTGACGATGTCCTGCCGGTAGTACTTGTCGGAGCCGGAGACGTCCGAGGGCAGGGTGAAGCCGGGCAGTCCGGCGAGCGCCAGGTTGGCGGCCCTTCCGATGCCGAACTCGTGCATCCCGCCGCACCACACCGGCACCCCGGCGTCCAGGCACAGGTCGTGCACGGCCTTCGACGGGCCGAGCCCGCCGAGCCGCGACACCTTGATGTTGACGACGTCGGCCGCGCCCAGGTGCAGCGCGGTGCGCAGCACGTCCGGGGTGGTGACCGACTCGTCCAGGCAGACCGGCGTGTCCAGACGGGCGGCGAGCCGGGCGTGGGAGAGCAGGTCGGTGGCGGCGTACGGCTGCTCGATCATCAGCAGCCCGCGCCCGTCCAACCCCGCCAGCACCGCCTCCTGTTCGGGCCGGTAGGCGGTGTTGGCGTCGACCTGGAGGGCGACGCCGGGGAAGGCGTCCTGGACGGCGCGGACCGGTTGGAGGTCCCAGCCGGGGCGGATCTTCAACTTGATGCGGCGGTATCCGTCGGCGACGTGCCGGGAGACCTGCGCGAGCAGCGCGTCGATCGTCGGCTCGATGCCGAGGCTGACCCCGGCGGGCACCGCGTCGGCGCCGGCGCCGAGCAGGTCCGCCAGGGGCTCGCCCCGCCGCTGCCCGTACAGGTCCCAGCAGGCCATGTCGAGGCCGGCGCGGGCGAAGTGGTTGCCGCTCACCTTGGCGGTGAGCCGGGCGGCGTCATCGGGGTGGTCCCAGGGGCGGCCGAGCAGCATGGGGGCGAAGTACTCGCCCAGCACCTGCCAGCAGCTCCAGGTCGACTCGTCGCAGTAGTACGGGTCGGTAGGCGAGGCGCACTCGCCCCAGCCGACACTGCCGTCCTCGGCGGTCGCGCGGACGACGATGTGCTCCAGGTACGACTTGCGGTGGGAACTGGTCTCGAAGGAGTGGACGAGATCGAGCCGGACCAGCGCCAGCTCGATCTCGGCAAGGGTGACGGTCATGTGCGGGGTCGTCCTACCGTGCAGGGCCCAGGTCAGGGGCGAGGGGCTGTGCCGGGTGCGGCGGCACGGGTGTGAAGCGGTATGCGGCGAGTCCGCCCGGCAGCCGTACGCAGGAGACGGCCGTTCGGTCGGCGAGCAGCCGGGCGAACGTGTGGGTGAGGCGGCCGCGCAGCCGGGTGGCGTGCTCCGGGCCGGCCTCGGCCCGCAGCCGGTGCCAGTCGTCCGGCAGGACCACGATCCGGTCGTCACCTTCGTCGTACATCCGGCCGACGCTCCAGCCGCCCGGGGGCGGACCGGGAACGGGCCCGGCGGGCCGTGCCGGGGCGTCCAGGTGCCAGGAGACGATGAAGCGGTCGGTGGACTCGCCGGTGGCTGCGCCGAAGCCCGAGGTGCCGTACATCGCGGGCTTGAACGCGTCCACCACCGCGCCGAGCACGTCGAGGTTGAAGTGGGCGTTGCGGGTCTGCATCGGGTCGTACGCCCAGCGGATCAGCGTCGTCCCCTGTGCGAGGCAGCGGTCGCGCTGGCCGAGCTTGAGCAGCCTTCCGATGCCGAGGCCCTGGCGTTCGTGCGCCACCACGGCCAGCTGCGAGTACTGGTACAGACGCGGGCTCCGCCCGTCGGCGCCCCGGTCCCGGGCGAGGAAGCTGTAGGTGAACCCCACCAGCGCCTCGCCGAGATAGGCGCCGACGACCAGACCGCTGTTGTCCTGGAGGGCGGTCAGCAGGCGCGGGTTGAGGCTGCCGTCGTCGCGGCGCAGCCCCAGGACCCGCTCGTACAGCGCGACGCAGTCGGCCATCTCCAGCGGGCCGTCCACGTCGCGTACCACCAGCGGCGAACCCTGCCGGGCACCGGCCGCGGACCTCGGTGTCGCCGTCGAGTTCACGACAGGCCCGCCAGGTGACACGCTGTCTGGCCGCCATCCGGCACCTCGGCCGGGAGGACCGGCAGCGTCCGCCGGTCGCAGCCGGCCTCCGCGCGACCCGCCGTGTCGAGGCCGGCCCACACCGGGCAGCGCGGGTGGAACCGGCAGCCCTCGGGTACGGCTGTCGGGTCCGGCGGCTCGCCTTGGAGCAGTTGGGGGCGCTCACCGCGCCCGGCCTCCGCGGACACCACCGACAGCAGCGCCTTGGTGTACGGGTGCTTCGGCGCGAGCAGGACCTCCTCGACGGTGCCGACCTCGACGACACGGCCCAGGTACATCACCGCCACCCGGTCGGCGATGTTCCAGGCCAGGCCCAGATCGTGACTGACCACCAGGGAGGACAGGCCGAGATCGCGGCGCAGGTCGAGGACGAGCTTGAGGATTTCGCCGCGTACGGAGGCGTCCAGCGAGGCCACCGGTTCGTCGGCGACGATCACCGACGGCTCCAGCGCCAGCGCGCCCGCGATCACCACGCGCTGCTGCTGACCGCCGGACATCTCGTGCGGGAAGCGCGACAGGAACTGCTCCGGAGGCCGCAGCCCGGCCTTGGACAGGGCGGAGTGCACGCGCTGTTCGAGGCCGTCCTTCATCCGGTGCAGCCGCGGACCCTCGGCGACCGCGTCGAAAACGTTCTGGCGCGGGTTCAGGGCGCCGCCGGGGTCCTGGAGGACGAACTGGACCTTGCGGCGGTGCGCCTTCAGCGCGGCACTCGTGTAGCGCAGCGGCACGCCGTCGCACCGCACCTCGCCGGACGTGGGCCTGACCAGCCCGGTCAGGGCCCGCGCCAGGGTGGACTTGCCGCAGCCGGACTCGCCGATCAGGGCGAGGATCTCGCCGCGGCCCAGCTGCAGGTCGACTCCGTCCACCGCCCGGGCGGGGCCGCGGCCGGCTCGGGGCGGGTAGGCGATGTGCAGGTCGCGGACCTCCAGCGCGGGCACCGCCGGCGCGGCAGGTCCGGTGACCGTGCCGGTGGAGGTGGCGGTCATGAGCGGGCTCCTTCCGCGGACGGTCCGGGTACGTCCGGGGCCGTGGATAGGTCGGGGAATGCGGGCAGCACCCGCAGGCACGCCGACCGCCGTTCGGGACCGGCCGGCCACAGCTCGACGGGCGTGCTGTCGCAGACCTCGTGCACCTCGGGGCAGCGGGCCGCGAAGGGGCAGCCCGAGCCGAGCGCGGCCGGGTCGGGCGGGTCGCCGGGCAGCCCGGCCGGCGCCATACGGGAGGCGGGGTCGCCGATGGTGGGGAAGGCGCGGGACAGCGCCCGGGTGTAGGGGTGCCTCGGGTCGTCCAGGAGCCGGCGGGAGGGTCCGGACTCGACCAGCTCACCGGCGTACATCACCGCCAGCCGGTCGCACATCTGGCCGAGGACGGACAGGTCGTGGCTGATCACGATGACGCCGATGCCCTCGTCGCGCACCAGGTCCGACAGCAGCTCGAGGATCTGGGCCTGCACCATCACGTCCAGAGCCGTGGTCGGCTCGTCCGCGATGATCAGGTTCGGGCGGCAGGCCAGCGCCATGGCGATCATGATGCGCTGGCGCTGCCCGCCGGAGAACTCGTGCGGATAGCTGCGCATCCGCCGCGCGGGGACGCCCACCGACTCCAGCAGCTCGGCCCCGCGGGCGCGAGCCTGCTTCTCGGTGACCCGGCTGCCCTTCTCGCCGGCTCTGCGGCCGTGCAGCAGGATCGGCTCGATCAACTGGTCGCCGATGGTGTGCACCGGGTTGAGGGCGGTCATCGCGCCCTGGAAGACCATGGAGGCCTCCGCCCAGCGCACCGCGCGCATCCGGCTCCACTTGGCGGTGAGCAGGTCCTCGCCCTGGTACAGCACTTGGCCGGTGACCTCGGCGGCGGACGGCAGCAGCCGCAGCAGGCTCATCGCCAGGGTGGACTTGCCCGAGCCGGACTCGCCGGCCAGGCCGAGCGTCTGCCCGGCGTCCAGCGTCAGGTCCACCCCGCGTACGGCGGGCACCGTGCGCCCGCCGCCGCGGTACGTGACCTTGAGGTCCCTGACCTCCAGCATCGCGTTCAACGTGATTTCACCGACCTCGGGTTGAGGATGGTCTCCACGGCGCGGCCGGTCAGGGTGAAGCCGAGGACGACGATCAGGATGGCGACACCCGGCGGGTACATGTACCACCAGGCGCCGGAGGTGACGGCACCGCCGCTCAGCGCCGAGTTCAGCATCGCGCCCCAGGAGATGCCGGTCGGGTCGCCGAGGCCGAGGAAGGTCAGGGTCGCCTCGGACAGGATCGCCGAGGCGACGGTCAGCGTGGAGGAGACCAGGATGAGCGGGGTGACGTTCGGCAGGACGTGTCGCAGCATGACCTGCGGCCCGCCCGCGCCCAGCGCCCTGGCCCGCTCGATGAACGGCTTCGCCTCCACGGCCAGGGTCTGCGCCCGCACCAGCCGAGCCGTGGACGACCAGCTGGTGACCGCGATGGCGATGGTGATGGAGGCGGTTCCCTGCCCGATCACCGCCGACAACGAGATGGCGAGCGGCAGGCTGGGCAGCGCGATGAACCAGTCGGTGAGGTGCATCAGCGCCTTGCCGATCCAGCCGCCGTAGTGCCCGGCGACCAGGCCGACGGCGCTGCCGAGCGCCACCGTCAGCACGGTCGCCATCAGACCGATGGACAGGGAGGAGCGGGCTCCCCAGATGACCAGCAGCAGGATGGAGCGCCCCTCCTGGTCGGTGCCGAGCGGGTAGCCGTCGGTGGGGGAGTGCAGGGAGGGACCGTCCACCTTGATGACGTCGAGGTCGTTGCCGGAGATGAACAGCGGCGCGCACACGGCCAGCAGGCCGAACACGACCAGGATGCCGAGGCCGGCCACGCCGGACCGGATCCGCAGGAAGGACCGTACGAAACCGGCGAATCCGTTGCGGCGCGGCCTCGCCGCGACCGGTGCGACCGGCGGGGCGGGGTCGGCTCCTGCCGGCGGCGGCACGACGACCGGCGCGTCCGCCTCGGTGAGGGGTTCGTGGTTGGTCACTGGGCACGCACCCGGGGGTCGAGGAAGCGGTAGATCACGTCGGCGAGGAGGTTCATGAGGATCACCGATGCGCTGAAGACGATGAACGTGCCCTGCAGCAGCGGCAGGTCGGGCACCTTGAGGGCCTGATAGCTGAGCTGACCCAGGCCCGGCCAGGAGTACACGGTCTCCACGGTGATGGCACCGCCGAGCACCGTGCCCAGATGCATGAAGATCATGGTGACCGAGGGCAGTAGGGCGTTGGGCACGGCGTGCCTGCGCCGTACGTCGTCGTCCCGCAGTCCCTTGGCCCGCGCGGTGAGCAGGTAGGGGCTGCCCAGCTCGTCGATGATCGACGAACGCATGACGGCCACGTACTGGGCGAAGACGACCAGGACCATGGTCAGGCAGGGCAGGACCAGGTGCTGGGCCACGTCGACGACGTGGTCCAGGCCACCGGTGATCGCCGGGTCGCTCATGCCGCCCGCCGGCAGGAAGCCGGGCAACGGGCCGATGCCCACGCTGAAGGTGATCAGCAGGATCATGCCGAGCCAGAAGGTGGGGACCGACCACAGCGTCAGCGAGGCTCCGGTGACGATCCGGTCCAGCCAGCTGCCGTGTCTCCAGCCCGACCTGACGCCCAGCCAGAGGCCGAGAAGTACCGAGATCACGGTGGCGGTGCCCATGAGCAGCAGCGTCGGCCACAGCCGGTCGCCGATGAGCGAGCTGACCGGCTGCTGGAACTCCCAGGAGGTGCCGAGGTGCCCGGTCAGGGTGTCGGCCACGAAATGGAAGAAGCGTTCCGGCACCGACTGGTCGAGGTGCAGTTGGTGGCGCAGCTGGGCCATCTGTGCGTCGCTGGTGGGACGGCCGCGGGTGATGGACTGGACAGGGTCGGCCGGCATCAGGCTGAACAGGACGAAGCCGATGACGAGCGTGGCCAGGAAGCTGACCGCCGCGGCCACCAGCTTCGTGGCCAGGTACCGCGCGAACCCGGAGCCCGTCCGGCGCCCCGCCTCCGGGGCGCCGGCGGGCTTCGCCGCGACATCACTGCCGACGTCGATGGTGTCTGCCACGGTCTACTCGCGGTCGTCGGAGGAGGAGCGGCGACGGGCCAGGAACACGCCGCCGGCGGCCAGCACGACGACCACGGCCGCGGAAACGCCGATCAGCGTGCCGGAGTTGCCGCCGGAGGAGGAGGACGAGGCCTTCGCCGGGGCAGCGCTCAGGTACTGGTCGAAGGCCACCTGAGCGGGAAAGGCCCCGGTGGAGTCCGCCTTGCCGGTCACGATGCCGCTCACCCGGTCGGTGCGGTAGGCGGAGAGGCCGTTGGCGTTGTAGATCATGATGTTCTCATTGGCCTTGTACAGAATCGCCTGCATCTGCCTGAGCAGATCGGCGCGCTCCTTGTCGTCGAAGGCACTCTGCTGGCGCAGGAAGAGGTCGTCGTAGTCCTTGTCGCAGAAGAACGAGTCCGTGCTGCCGCCTTCGCCCTTGCTGTCGGGTAGCGCCGAACAGGTCTGGATGCCCAGCAGGTAGGTCGGGTCCGGCCCGGTGGACCAGGAGTCCATCAGGATGTCCCAGTCGCCCTTGGCCAGGTCGGCGTTGAGCTTGGAGGAGCTCATCGACTGGATGTCGACCTTGACCCCGATCTCCTTGAACCAGCCGGCGAGATAGGTGGACACCTTGGCGTCCGCGTCGTCGTCGGAGTGGATGCCGAGGCGGAACTCCAGCTTGCGCCCGGACTTCGGGTCGACCCGGATCCCGTCGGAGCCCTTCTTGTAGCCCGCCGCGTCGAGCACAGAACCGGCCTTGGCCGGGTCGTAGTCGAACCTCTCCGCGTCGGAGGGCTGCCACGCGTACTGCGGGAGGGACGGCGGCAGGTAGCTGGCGCCGACCTGCGCCAGGCCGTTGCGCACCTTCTTCACGATCGTCGCCCGGTCGATGGCGAGGGCCAGCGCCTCACGGACCTTGACGTCGCCGAGCGCCGGGTGGCCGGTACCGATCTTCTTGCCGTCTCTGGTGCGGGCGCCGCCGTTGAGCTCGATGCCGTTCCAGCGGTTGCCGACCAGCTCGAACGCCTTGATGCCGGACTGGCCCTTGAGTGCCTGGTACTGGGTCGGGTTGAGACCGCTGACGTAGTCGAGCTGACCGGATCGCAGTGCGGCCACGGCGGCGTCCGTGTTCTTGAACGCCTGCTGGATCATGTGGTCGTACTTGGGTGCGCCCAGCAGAAAGTCCTTGTTCGCGTCGAACTTCACGTACTGCTCGGGCTTGTAGTCCGTCAGCGTCCACGGGCCGTAGCCGACGATCGGGAAGCTGTCGTTCTTGTATGTCTTCAGATCCGTGACGTGGGATTCCCATATGTGCTTGGGCACGATCGGGATGCCCGACACCGGGATGCTGACCGACAGCATCGTGGACTGCGGCTTCTTGGTCGTGACGACCAGCGTGGTGTCGTCCGGTGCGGTGACCGAGGCGAAGTTGCCGACCAGCGAGCCGTTGGCGGTGGCCGCGGTGGAGTTCGTCATGATCAGGTTGAACGTCCAGGCGGCGTCCTGGGCCGTGATCGGCTTGCCGTCGCTCCACTTCAGACCCTTGTGGATCTTGAAGGTCCAGGTGAGTTTGTCGCTCGAGGTCGTCCAGGAGTCGGCGAGGTACGGCTTGACGGTGCCGTCCTGCTCCACCGTGTCCAGGGCGGGGTAGATGCCGGAGAACACGTCCAGGCTGCCCGCGAAGTAGGCGAGGAACGGATTCAGGGAGTCGATGCCGATGCCCGTGATCGGCATCCGCAGCGTCTTGCCGCCATCGTCGGCCGAGGCGGCCGGCGCGGCGACGAGCCCCGCGGCGGTACCGAGGAGCAGGGAGGCGGCCAGCGCGGCGGCGGCCCCGCGGCCGCTTCTGCGTGAGGGAGTGGACGTGGTCATCGTGAACTTCTCCAAGAGGTGCCGGCGGCCAGGGCCGGGTGGGGACGGGAGGGGGAGGGAGGGTACGGACCTTGCGAGGCGGGGTGAAGCTTTCCCAAGGGGGAGGACGGTCGTACGGACGTGCCGAGGCCGTCCGGGGGAGGGCGGCGGTCCAGGCGGTACGTGACGCGGTCACAGGTCCGCGGGGACGGCGAGCGGGTCGCTGCGCAGGAAGTCCTCGAGAACCCGCACCCCGAACTCCAGGCTGCTCACCAGGACCTGTTCGTCGACGCCGTGCACGTACCGCCAGGCGTCGAAGCCGGGCGGGGTCAGGCCGGGGCCGAAGCCGTAGCACTGTATGCCGAGCCGGGCGAACGCTTTGGCGTCGGTGCCGCCGGACATGATGAACGGCAGGACCAGCGCCTCGGGATCGGCCCGGCGCAGCGCCGCCGCCATCGCCGCGAACTCGCGGGACTCGTGGTCGGCGAAGACCGGGGCGGCGAAGCTGTGGAAGGAACGGGAGACCTTCTCGCCGAGCAGCGCGTCGACCGTGGCGAAGAAGTCCTCCTCCGCGCCGGGCAGGATCCGGCCGTCCGCACCCGCCGCCGCCTCGCTCGGGATGACGTTGTGTTTGTAACCCGCCTTCAGCATGGTCGGGTTGAGCGTGTTGGCGACCGTGGCCTCCACCAGCTTCGCCGCCTCGCCCAACTGCGCCAGCGACGTGGGATCGGCCGGGTCGACCGTGACGCCCAGGTGGGCGGAGAGCCCCTCCAGCAGGGCGGCGACCGCCGGCACGATCCTGACCGGCCAGCGGTGCGCGACGAGCGCGGCCAGCGTGGTCGCCAGGGTCGCGACAGCGTTGTCCGGACCGGGACGGGAGCCGTGGCCGGCCGCGCCGCGCGCGGTCAGGTCCATCCAGGCGCTGCCGCGCTCGCCGACGGCGACCGGGTAGAGCCGGGAGGCGTCCGGCAGGTGGACCGAGTAGCCGCCGGACTCGCCGATCGCGGTGGCCACCCCCTCGAAGAGGGCCGGATGCCGGTCGACGAGGAAGCCCGCGCCCAGCTCGCCGGTGTCCTCCTCGTCGGCGACGAAGGCCATCACGACGTCACGCGGCGGACGCACGCCCCGGCGTGCCCACGAGCGGGCGACCGCCAGCATCATCGCGTCCATGTCCTTCATGTCCAACGCGCCCCGGCCCAGGATCGCTCCGTCGCGTATCTCCGCGCAGAACGGGTCGAAGCTCCAGTCGGCGGGCTCGGCCGGGACCACGTCCAGATGGCCGTGGACCAGCAGCGCGGGGGCGTCGCGGTCGGCGCCGGGGATACGGACCACCGTGCTCGCCCGGCGCGGGGCCGACTCCAGCACGACAGGCTCGTAACCGGAGTCGGAGAGCAGCTCAGCGGTCCACTCGGCCGCCTCCCGCTCACCACGGGAGTCGCCTGCGCCGTAGTTGCTGGTGTCGAAGCGGATCAAGCGGGCGCACAGCTCGGTGACTTCGGCGGTCAGGGCGGCGTCCTCGGCTGCGGAGAGGGCGGCTCCGTCCGGACAGTTGGAGGGATCGTTCATGCGGAGGGGACCAGGGCCTTCCCGGCGGCAGGAGCCGAGGGCGAACCCTCTGCCGCCGATGGCTCCGCGAGAAGCACTCGCGGAGGCGGGTAAACGGGTGGGACGGGAGACGAGGACGGGGTGGGAGGACGGTCACCGTGCGGGTGGGTGCCCGTGGCCGAAGAGGAAAACGTGGCAGGAATCAGGGGGTACGCGTGCCGGGGGTGTCGGCGGCGAGTTCAGGGCGGCCGGGGGCACCGGAGACGGCCCCTAAGTTTTCCGGAGCCGCGTCGGATGCCGGACGGCCGAGGCCGTAGCTGTCCAAGGAGCGGAAGACCTCCGACCGGCGCCGGCTGCGACGGGCGGCGCCCTTGGCTCCGGCGGCGGCCAGGGCCGCCAGTACATGGGCTGCCGCCACCACCGCCGTCGGCGAGTGGTGCGGCGACTCGCTGCGCGTGTCCACCGCCAGGACGTGCGAGGCGAAGGAGCACACCGGACTGGTGTAGCTGTCGGTCAGCGCGATCACCGAGGCGCCCAGCGCGTGGAACTCCCTGGCCACATCCACCGTCAGCCGGCTGTAGTTGCGGAAGCTGAACACGACCAGGGCGTCGTCCGCGTGCGCGTCGCTGATGGCGTTGACCGCCGCGCCCGTCGCCGGCTGTACCAGGAACACGTCCCGCATACTGCTGGTGAGGTCGCTGGTCAGCAGCGATGCGTACCCGGCCGACTTGAGGTCGCCCAGCACCCACCGCCGCCGTGCCCGCAACAGGCCCGCGGCTGCCACCTCCAGGGCTCCGTTGGCCTGGAGACCCGCCAGCGTACGGCGGAGGTTGTCCTCCTCCGCGGTGATCATCCGGCGAAGCGCCGACCGCTCGCGGGGCTCTGACTGAGGCTCACGGCTGGTGAACCGCAGATCCGGCTCGGACAGCCGCAGACCGACCTCCCGGGCCGCCAGCAGACGGAGATCGTCGGTGGAGGCGACCCCGGCCGCCGCCAGCAGTCCGTCCAGGTCCGCCGCGGTCGCGTGGGCCGCACGCAACAGCTGACCCGGACGGCGCTCCAGTGAGGCCGGGTAGTCCTCCGCCAGCACCGCGAACAAGCGCTGCGCCGTGGGCCCGCAGAGCTCGGCCGCCGCACGCAGCAGCTCGAGGGTCGACGTCGGCGCCAGCGGACCGGTCACTGCTCACCTCTCCCACTCAGGGCAGCCCACACCCGGATGTCCGGGTGCTGAACTGTCCCTCTGCTGACAGTTAAACGGCGGTGTCAGATTGCTTGATCTAAGTGATGCGTGAGTCTTACTGTCGCCGCATGACCTCGTCAAGAGTCACCGGGGCGGAAAACTTTCCGGCCGGTTCCCCCACCCCGGACCCGACTGCGCCTCGCACGCCGGACGATCCCGGACATCAGGACGTCGAACGGGGCAGGGTGACCACCGGATCCGGCCGCACCACGGCTCCCGACGGCGGCGACACCGGAGACGTCCTCGCGGCCTCCGTCGCCCGTGTGCGCCGGGCCGCCGGCCTCACCCTCAGCGCGGTGGCCGCCCGGGCCGGCGTCTCACCGGCGTACGTCTCGCAGATGGAGTCGGGCGCCGCCAATCCCACAGTCCGCACCCTCTGCCAGATAGCCGACGCCCTCGGCGCCACAGCCGCTGAACTCCTCGGCGGCACCCGGCCGGGCACCGTCGCCGCCGCTCCGGGATTCCCGCCGCGGTTCGCCCCCGCCCCGCTGCTCGCCCGCGCCGACGGCCACCACGGCATCTGGGACCTGTCGGCCCCGGGCGCGCGTCGCATCGGCGCCCGGCTGCTCCACGCCGACCTGGGCGACCACGACCACCCGACCACCCACCCCGGCGAGGAGTTCGTGCTCGTCCTCGCCGGCTCCTGCCGGGTGACGGTGGCGGGCACCGTACGGCTGCTGCGCCCCACCGACAGCTGCCACCTCGCCGCCACCGACGAACACCATTTCACCGACGCCAGCGACGACCTGCTGATGCTCGTCGTCCTCACCGAGGAGTAGCCCCGTGTCCACCGCTCCCTCACCGCCCGCGACACACGCGGGGACCCCGCTGCCCGACGGACTGGCCGCGGCCGCCTCACCCGAGACGGCCCCCGAGGTGTGGCCGTTGACCGCCCGCACCGTCGAGGGCCGGCTGCACATCGGCGGCGTGGCCCTGGACGACCTGGCCGACGCCTGCGGTACGGCGCTGTACGTGGTGGACGAGGCCGACTTCCGCCACCGGGCCCGGCTGTGGCGCGAGTCAGGCGCCGACCGGGTGCACTACGCGTCCAAGGCGTTCCTGTGCGCGGAGATGGTCCGCTGGGTCGACTCCGAGGGGCTGCACCTGGACGTGTGCAGCGGCGGCGAACTCCAACTCGCCGCGGACACCGGCTTCGACGCCGCCCGGATCGTCTTCCACGGCAACAACAAGTCCGGCGCCGAACTGGAGGCGGCCGTCGCCCACGGCGTCGGCGTGGTGGTCGTCGACTGCCTGGAGGAGATCGACCGGCTGGCGGACGCGGCGGCCGTGGCCGACCGGGTCCAGGACGTCTACGTCCGCATCGCCCCCGGAGTCGCCGCCGAGACCCACGACTACATGGCCACCGGCGGCGACGACGTCAAGTTCGGCTTCCCGGTGCGCGGCGGCCACGCCGAGCAGGCCGTGCTCGCCGTCGCGGCGCGCCCCTCTCTACGGCTCGCAGGAGTGCATTCGCACATCGGCTCGCAGATCACCGCCACCGAGGGGCTCACTCTCGCCGCCGAACGGGTCGCCGCCTTCGTCGCCCTGCTCGCCGAGCGGCACGACATCGCGGTGGCGGAGATCGACCTCGGCGGCGGCGCCGGCATCCCGTACCTGCCGGGCCAACCCCGCCTGGATCCGGCGGCCTTCACCGCCGCCCTGCGGGCCGGCCTGGAGCGGGTGCTGCCCGGCTCACCGATACGGCTCGCCGTCGAGCCCGGCCGGTCGATGATCGGCACGGCCGGGGTGACGCTCTACCGCGTCGGCGCCGTCAAGGACGGGCTGCGCCGCCGGTTCGTCTCCGTCGACGGCGGCATGAGCGACGCCCTGCGCCCCTCCCTCTACCTCGCCCGCTACACCGCGTGGACCGCCAACCGCCCTGCCGAGGGCGAGCCGGTGCACGCCGCGGTGGTGGGCCGCCACTGCGAGAGCGGTGACGTGGTCGTGCCTGACATCGCCCTGCCGTCCGGCGTGACCGCGGGAGACCTGCTGGCCGTCCCCGCCACCGGCGCCTACCACCACGCCATGGCCAGCAACTACAACGCCCAGCCCCGGCCCGCCGTCGTCGCCGTACGGGACGGCCGAGCCCGCCTCATGGTCCGCCGGGAGACCCCGGCCGACCTGCGCCGCCGCGACGCCCACGGTGAGCCGGTGCAGCTGACCGCCGGGTGACCCCGGCGGGCCCGGTCAGCGGGCGCCCGCCGCTCAGGGCGTGCGTGCGCGATGTCCCGCGAGCGCCCCCGGAGCCGGCACGCCGTCGCGGGGACCGTCCGCCCAAGGGCGGCCGACCCGCGCGCAGAGCCCTCGCCCGTGGCGTCCACAGCTCGCGCAGCAAGCCAACTCCCCTCCCGTACCCGGAGTCACCCCATGCCCACCTCGCCTCACCTGCCCTACGGCACCTGGCCGTCCCCGATCACCGCCGAAGCGGTCGCCGACGCCTCCGGATCCACCTCCTGGCCCTCTGGAGCCGGCGACGAGAACTGGTGGTGCGCCTCCGACCCGGCCACCGCGACCGTTCGGCTGCTGCGCAACGCCCCAGGCCACGAGGAACCCGTAGCGGTGCTCGCCCCCGGCGTCTCCGTGCGCAACCGCTCCCTCGGGTACGGCGGCAAACCGTACTGGGTACGCGCCGCCGACTCGGCTGCCGACAGCCACCTCCTGGTCTTCACCGACCACCGTGACCAGCGGCTGTACCGCGCCGAGGTGCCCCGCCTCGGGGCAGCCGAGGACGACGTGCTCCCGGTGCCCGTCCCTCTCACCCCGGCCGGCCCGCCCGACCGGGAGACCTGCTGGGCCGACCCGGTGAGCGGCCCGGACGGGACCGAGGTGTGGTGCGTGCGGGAGACCACGCGCGCTGCCACCGGACCCCACGACGCCGACCCGGCCGTCCGCACCGTACGCGAGATCGTCGCCGTACCGCTGTCCGGTGCCGCCGCCGACGACCCCGGCGCGCTGCGCGTGGTGGCCCGCTCGCACCACTTCCTCTGCGGGCACCGTGTCTCGCCGGACGGCCGAAGGCTCGCCTGGATCGGCTGGGACCATCCTCATATGCCGTGGGACAGCTCCGAGTTGATGGTCGCCGACCTGCACGACGGTGTCGCGGGCGAGCCCGTCCATCTGCTCGGCGGCAGCCACGACGGCAGCGAGGTCTCCGTCTCTCAGGCCGCATGGGCGGGCCCCGACACTCTCTACGCCATGGCCGACCTGGACGGGTGGTGGAACCTGCACCGCGTCGACCTGGCCACCGACCGGCCCACGGCCACCGCGATCGCCAACGTCCTCCCGCTGCAGCAGGACTGCGCCGGCCCCCTATGGCGGGTGGGCGCGAGCTGGTTCGCCGTCACGCCGTACGGCGTGGTACTGCCGCACGGCAACGGTCCTCAGCAGCTTTCCTGCTGGTCGCCGGAGGACGGCGCACTTACCGAACTCGCGGAGGGCTGGAGCCTCTTCCACGGCGACCTCTGGTCGGACGGCGAACGGATCCTCGTACGGGCCGCCGCCCCGGCCCTCGGCTCGGCCCTGCTGTCGGTGCCCCTGGCACCCGGTTCCGGTCCGGCGCGACGCACCAGGCCCACGTCCGAAAACCCGCTGAGCCCCTACCAACCCCAGCCCGAACGGCGCACCGTCCACGACGCGCAGGGCCGAGCCGTCCACTTCGTGCTGCACCGGCCCACCCATCCCACCGCCATCGCACCCCAGGGCGAACTGCCACCGCTGCTGGTGCAGGTGCACGGCGGCCCGACGAGTTCCGCGGGCGTCACCGCCGACCTGGAGTACTCCTTCTTCACCAGCAGGGGCTTCACCGTCGCGGACGTGGACTACGGCGGCTCCACCGGCTACGGCAGGGCCTACCGCGACCGGCTGCGCGGCCAGTGGGGAGTCGTGGACGTCGACGACTGCGTCACCGTCGCCCGCGCACTGGCCGCCGAGGGGCTGGCCGACCCCGCCCGTACCGCCGTGCGCGGCGGCTCGGCCGGAGGCTGGACCACGCTGGCCTGTCTGACCCACACCGACGTCTTCTGCGCAGGCACCGTCCTCTACCCGATCAGCGAACCGGCACGATGGCGGGCCGATCAGACCCACGACTTCGAGTCGCGCTACGTGGACACCCTGGTCGGCGTCCTCCCACAGGACCGGGCCCGGTTCGACGAGGTCTCACCCGCCGCGAACGCCGACCACATCACCGCGCCGCTGGTGATGCTCCAGGGCGCGGATGACTTCATCTGCCGCCCGGACCAGGCCACTCGCATCGTGGACAACCTGGCCGCACGCGGAGTGTGGCACCGTTTCCTGCTCTTCGAGGGCGAGGGACACGGCTTCCGCCGGGCCGACAGCGTCCGCCGCTCCCTGCTGGCGGAGGTCGCCCTCTATCGCGAAGTGCTCGGCGCCCACATCGCCTCCGACGTCCTCTTGGACGCCGACGCCCTGTGATCGAGGACCTCCAGAGGATCCGGACGAGGGTTCGGGGACGCCCAACGGGCCGCGAGCACTTCTGGGCGTTCGCCCAGCACGTTGGCAGCGCGTCTGGTTCGCGTGCCCTGGGCTTGGGGGTGCGTCGCCCGGGAGGAGCGGACGGTGATTCACGTGCCAACGCCGACCAGGGAACCGGGCCTCCCGGGCTCAGTACAGCTCGTACGAGCGTCGTTGCGCACGATGAACTGAATGCTTCCCGCACAGGATGAGCGAGGCGAGGCCAGTCGCCCGGCCGGATACCGAATCCTGGACGTGCACATCGACACGTGGCACCGCACCGACCTCAGGACCCCGCGAGACATCGCGCCATCACCCCTCGGTCGCCGGAAGCCCCGAAGCAGGATCCGGTGGTACGGCCCATCGTCAGGCAGGGGGCGGCCGCCCGCTCCAGCCCGGCCCCCAGGGTGGCGCCGGGCCGGACGGTTCACCGCGCTCGGGGAGGGCCGTGGGGCCGGGCCGGCGGAGTGGGCCTCGCTGTCGGCTGCTGTCGCGCAGGGCTGCCCAGGCGGGCAGGAGGAGAAGCGCGAGGGCAACCGTCCAGGCCGTGATCGTCGGCGTGATGAATGCCATCCCGGACAGGAGGTCCTCCTGGCATGCCGGGTGGCTGATGCCCCGGCGTACGCAGGCGAAGTGGTCGCGTGAGGTGAACGCGGCCAAGGGAACCAGCAGCCCGGCGCCGAGCACGGCGAGCACTCCGTGGAGGGCGCGCAGGTCGTTGAGTGCGGTGCGTCGTGCCACGAAGAATCCGGCGGCAAGTTGCAGCAGCATAGCGACGGGCACCGTGTAGAGGGTGAAGACCGAACCGAGCCACTGGATCGGCCACGGGAAGACCAGGGCACTGACCACGTGCACCGTCCAGAGCGCGAACCCCGCGCGCGCGCCGAACACGACGCCGCCCACCAACGCGCGGACGGGACGCAGGCGCTGCGGGGCGAGGAGCGCCGCGGAAACCTCCCCGGACGAGGGCCACAGCAGGAACCGTCCGGGTCCCGCGGTGGGCGCGTCGTGCCTGACACGATGGAGAAGCCGTGCCGCGAACGGTGCGGCGAGCGGCAGCGCG
The DNA here is from genome assembly GCF_056270165.1 of Streptomyces sp. RLA123. Classification (NCBI taxonomy): domain Bacteria; kingdom Bacillati; phylum Actinomycetota; class Actinomycetes; order Kitasatosporales; family Streptomycetaceae; genus Streptomyces; species Streptomyces sp. RLA123. Next base: position 7,936,403 of record NZ_JBWDOR010000003.1, read on the forward strand.
GCGGTCGCTGCGACCACGGCGATGACGCCCGGCGGGGTGGCAGGACGACGGCCATGGAGAACAGATAGCCGAGGTAGTCCAGCGGCGTCGGCAGCAGATTCAGTGGACTCGGCATGGTCAGCAGCCCGAAGCCGGGTGCCCCCGCTGGATAGACGCGTGGTCCGTGGACGAGCGTGATGTCGTCGACGTTGTTCATGGCGATGGCCGTGGCAGCCCTGCAGGTGCGGTGGCCGCCTGTGGACGTACACGGGGTGGGGCGGCTCGCCGGGGAGGTTCGCGCTGGTTCCAGGGGCGCGATGCCGGCGAGCCGCCTTCGGTGCGTCTACCCCGAACGGGATGGGGAAGCGCGAAGGGTGGGGTTCGCGGCCCAGTCGGCTGCGCGAACCCCACCCGTCGAGTGGGTTGTGTCAGGTCACCATCGGTACCAGCGGCGGCGTCCGCCGCCTTCGGCCGCGCGGAAGACGAAGCCGAGGAGCCACACCACCAGCACGATGATGGCGATCCACCACAGTGCCTTGAGGGCGAACCCCGCGCCGAACAGGATCAGGGCGAGCAGCAGGACAAGCAGCAAAGGAACCATGTAGTCGACCTCCTGACGTCGCGTCTGCCCCGCAGACCGGCTATCACACGTGAACAGGGCGGCGCCGGCCTCGATGACCGGTTCTGCGTCGTAGGTGGCGTCGTGGTGCGCGGTCAGGACGCCGGGTGCCAGATGGGGGTGACGGGCATGTGGGTGGGCAGTGAAGGGGCGTGCCGGGCGAGGGAGCGGGCGCGCTGCCACATACCGTGGACCTGCTGTGCGGGCCGCTGCTGTTCTCCGTGCAGGGCGTTGAGCACGACGAGGCCGCCGGTCAGCACGGGCACGACCCATTGCATGCACGCCAGATGACGCTGCGCCGTGGAGAGATCGACGGGATGCTCTGTCGCCTTCTGCGCGTCTTCCGGCCGGTCGGAAGACGCGAGCCTGATCTTCCTGCCGAGCACGCCGCTGTATGCGGTGGCGGCCAGAGCGACCCCGGTGAGCACGGTCTTGACCAGGGTGGAAGTTGCCACGCCTTGCTGCACGGCCACCCGGGGGGCGTTCACTGTGAGCAGGCCGCTGCTGCCGATCAGGTGGCAGCCGACTGCTGCGGCATTGACCGGGCTCCACCTCTCCCAGCCCGAAGCGGCCATTCGCGCGGTCCTTCTCTCGCTCCCGCCTTCGGCCCGGGCAGCGCCGTTCAGGCCGACCGCACCCATCAGGGATCCGCCGAACCACGCGGCCAGTCCCACATCGTGCAAGCTCCGCAAGACCGTATGACGTTCGGACATGCACCCGACTCCTCGAATAGCGTCTCTCGGACGGCGGCGGCCCGCCGGCGTCTTCACCGTGGCCCACCGCGGCCGTCGCCGCCATCGAGGCTGGTACAAATGAGCCCGCGCATCCCCGGCGACAGCCCCTGCGTCTGCCGGGCGCCGCCCCGGCGTGCAGCCTGCGTACCGGGTTCTCGCGGACCTCCACGACCCACGCGGGACCTGCAGGGATAGGTGTATCGAGCATAGGGTTCGCATGGTGCTGCGACCTGCGGAGAAAGGGAATGCGCGGCGTCGACGAATTCGTCGAGGTGCGGCGGGCACACGCCTAGGGAAGCCAGGTGACGGGTGTTGCCACCACGTTCGCCCGCAGGGTGAGGAGCGTCATCGGCGCGATCGGCACCGTACCGAATCTGGTGGTACACGCAATGTCTGGTTCCGCTGTATCCGACCCGCTTGCCGCTCTGTCCGCCGCGGGGGTGTCGGTGTGGCTCGACGACCTGTCCCGCGAGCTTCTCGCCGGCGGTGAGCTCGAGGAGCTGATCGCGGACAAGCGCGTGGTGGGCGTGACGACGAACCCCACGATCTTCGCCTCCGCGCTGTCCAAGGGAGACCGCTACAACGAGCAGTTGCGCCGCCTGGGCAGCGCGGGCACCAGCGTCGACGACGCGGTCTTCGCCTTGACCACCGACGACGTGCGCGACGGCTGCGATGTCCTTCGCCCCGTCTACGAGCGCACCGGCGGTACCGACGGGCGGGTGTCGCTCGAGGTCGACCCCCGGCTGGCGCAGGACGCCGACGCCACCGCCGCCCTGGCCCGCAGGCTGTGGGAGGCGGTCGACCGCCCCAACCTGTTCATCAAGATCCCGGCCACCCGCAAGGGGCTGAAGGCGATCACCGCCGTCGTCGCGGAGGGCATCAGCGTCAACGTCACGCTGATCTTCTCCCTGGAGCGCTACCGCGCCGCCATGGACGCGTACCAGGCAGGACTGGAGCAGGCCCAGGCTGCGGGACACGACCTGGCGGACATTCACTCGGTCGCCTCGTTCTTCGTTTCCCGCGTCGACACCGAAGTCGACCGACGCCTCGACTCGATCCGCACTGCCCAGGCCCGGGCCCTCAAAGGCAAGGCCGCGGTCGCCAACGTACGACTGGCGTACCAGGCGTACGAGCAGATGATCGCAGGCCCCGCTGGCAGAGTCTTGCCGCAGCCGGTGGACGCCCGCAGCGGCCGCTGTGGGCGTCCACCGGCGTAAAGGATCCGTCCTACGCGGACACGATGTACGTGAGCGAACTCGTCATCGCGGGCACCGTCATGGGCGCCACCCTGACCGCGTTCGCCGACCACGGCACTCTCCCCGAAACCCAGTCCCGGCCCACCCTGGGCGACTACGGGGCCGCCGTCGGCCACCTTGAAGCGCTCGCACACGTCGGCGTCGACTTCCCCGGCGTCACCGACACCCTCGAGCGCGAAGGACTGACCAAGTTCGAGGGAAATGCACTCCAAAATCGACGTCGAAGCGGCCGGCCACGGTGGTGACTCCGAGGAGACCGACCTGCTGGCGATCTACCTCAACGATCACTACTCCGGCGCCACCGGGTGGCTCCCGGACGGCTCCGTCACTTCGGGCCTGTCGTTGTCCGGGGTACGGACCGGTCAGGCGGCGGGTGTGAGTTCGGCGCGTCCGAAGAGCAGCGCGTGGCCCTGAGGCAGCTGGTGCAGGATGCGGGTGACGAGGTCGTCGTCGGCGAACTGGGCGATGACGGTGAAGACGGTGCTGGTGTCCCAGCGTGCGGTGGCGGGGGTGCCGCCGGTGCCGGTGGCCAGGTCGCTGACGAACTCCGCCCCGGTGCGGGGGGTGGTGGGGATCTGGGTGGTGAGCTCGAGGGCGGCCTCGACGGGAAGGAGGGCGGCCAGGGCGACGCGTTCTTCACCGGTCAGTTGGCGGCCAAGGGCGGCGAGGACGACCCGTACGGCCTGTTCGGCTCGTTCGCTTGTGGCGTAGGCGCCCTCGTAGCGTACGCGTTCGACCAGTTCTCCGAACGCCATCGCGGCTGAAGGGTGGGTGGCCTGGGGCTGCGGGGACATCGGCGGGTGTCCTTTCTCTTCTGGGTGCTGGATGCCATGGGTAGGCGCGCGGCTCGTGTTCTCAGCCGGCTTTGAGGTGGCCGAACAGCAGGTCGTAGGACGGGGGCAGTTGCAGTAGCAGCCGTCGCAGCAGGTCCGGCCCGGCCTCCTCGGCGGCCACGCTGAGGACGGCGCCCACGTCCCAGCGCGCGGTCTGATCGGTGGCCCCCTCGATCCAGGCGGCGGTGGCCCGCACGAACCTTTCCGCGTCCAGTGGTTCGGTGGCCCGCATGGGATTGAGGAGGATGAGCGCGTAGGTCTCCGGGAGTCGAGCGGCGAGCTCGGCGCGTTCCTGGCCGACCACGTGTGCGCCCAGCAGGGCGAGTACGACGCGGGCCGCTCGGTCCGCCTCCTGCGGTGTGGAGTATTCACCGCGTTCCTGCACGCACTCCAGGAACGCCTCGGATCGCATGACCACGATGTCCCCCTTGCCTTGGGCGCGGAGGACGGGCCGAAGAGGGGGGAAGAAGTGGCCCGTCCTCCGCTGCTTGTGGATCCTCGAGGCTGCGCCCGTGAAGGGTCAGCCGCTGATCTGCTTGCGGTCTGCGGACGACGTGATGGAGATCTTGCGCGGCTTGGCCCGCTCCGCGACAGGAATGCGCAGCGTGAGTACTCCGGCCTCGAAGTCGGCCTGGATGTGCTCGGTGTCGAGGGTGTCGGCCAGCACGAGCTGCCTGGAGAAGACGCCCAGCGGTCGCTCAGAGAGCTCCATCTGCACGTCATCGGCCTTGGCCACCGGCCGTCGCTCGGCCTTGACGGTGAGCCTGTTCCGCTCGACGTCGATTTCGATCGCCTCAGGCGAGACTCCGGGCAGGTCGAAGACGATCACGTAGCGGTCGCCCTCGCGGTAGGCGTCCATGGGCATGGCCGTCGGCCTGGACCAGGTGCCGGTCGCTCCCAGCATCTGCTGCGCCAGACGGTCCAGCTCACGGAAGGGGTCGGTGCGCATCAACATCGTGAAACACCTCCAAGCGTTCGGGCAGTAGCTGCCAATGCGCTTCACCTGTCTTCCGTTGTAGCATGTCGTCCAAGCGATGACAAACTCAGATGTCGTCGAAAGGGTGACATGCAGGAGTGCTCCCATGACGACCGACCCGCCCGGCCGGACCCGCGATGAAAATCCCGTCCCGTTCCTGGCCGCCGCAACCGCCCTGGCCGCCATTGAGGAGGCCCTTCGAGCAGCCCGCGCTGCCGACGACACCAGGCCTCAGCCCAGCCGTGACAGCGGGCCGCGGGAGGCGCTGGCCGCATTGCTCCTGCTGCGCGAGGTCCGGGAGCAACTCGCGCGCTGGGAGAGCGGCCTGATCGAGACGGCCCGCGCAGCTGGAGCGAGCTGGGCCGATCTGGCCGACCCGCTCGGCCTCGCGAGCCGACAGGCTGCCGAACGCCGCTATCTGCGCCTACGGCCAGGAGCGGCCGGCGCCACAGGGGAGCAGCGGGTGAAGGCCACCCGCGACCGCCGGGCCGCCGACCGCTCGGTCACCGTCTGGGCACGTGACCATGCCTCCGACCTGCGTCGGCTCGCCGCACAGGTCACGGCCCTTCGCGACCTCCCCCAGTCGGCCCGCTCCGCCGTCGCAGCCGTCGACCAGGCCCTGGCCCGCGATGACGCAGCAGGACTGGTGGCCCCGCTCGCCGCCGCACATCCTCACCTGGAGTCCGCTGACCCCGAACTTGCCGCCAGCGTCGCAAGCCTCACCCGGCACACCGACAGGCTGCGCCGAAGCAGCCACGAGCGGCGCCGGGATGACGAGCCCGAACGTCGGTGAACGCGTCGGCGGCGGCGTCGGGGTACGCCTTCCAACCGCTGCCGGGCCCGGCGAGCATGGCAGAGGACGCCGAGCCGTCCTCCATCGCAGCCCGGCAGGGCCGGGACGATCCTGACGCCGTCGCTTTGGCGGCCTTCAGGGCGTTCGGCGCCTCGACGTCCTGGCCTCGGGCCAGTCGGAGGCGAGTGCCGACCGGGCTTCGCCAACCGGGTGCGGACGCGGTCGGCTCGATCTGGGCGGCGGCCAGGACGGCGAAGAACTTCGCGCCGATGCCGTTCGGGTTGCCGGCCCCGGTGAGCGGGGCCGTGAGGACGGTGCCGGGGCAACAGACCAGACAGCCGACGCGCGGTGCTGAAGCCGGGCGAAGGCAGTGCCCCGCTACGACACTTGGGCACGGCGAAGTTGGTCACCCTCGAGGCGGTATCGCGATGGTGCCTGACCGTTCGGCATTCTGGGAGCGATGGAGACGATCGTGATGGACAGACTGAGGCTGTGGGCTTCCGCCCTGGACGCGCGTCTTGGAGACCGCGTCCAGTCCGCCGCACCGGCATCCGCCCACTTCGGACCGTCCAGGAGAAGCACCACATGAGTATCGAGAAGACCCTTGTCACAGCCTTGGCCCTGGAGGATGACGGCGGCCTGGTGCAGGCGGGGGAGCGCAAACAGCGTCTGCGCCGGCGTCTGGAACGGCTGATCGGAGTTGCCGCGACCGAAGGCAACGAGCTTGTTCCACTGCGCAACGGGGACGAGATCTTCCCCGCGATGCTGGCGGCGATCCGCGGGGCCGAGCACATCATCGACATGATGACGTTCGTGTACTGGCGCGGCCAGATCGCCCGCGACTTCGCCGCTGCTCTGGCCGACCGCGCCCGCGCCGGTGTGCGGGTGCGACTGTTGCTCGACGGCTTCGGGGCCAAGGAGATCGAACAGGACCTCCTCGATGACATGGACGCAGCCGGAGTACAGGTCGCCTGGTTCCGTAAACCTGCGTGGATCTCCCCGCTCAAGCAGAACCACCGATGCCATCGCAAGGCCCTCATCGTGGATGAGCACACCGCGTTCACCGGCGGGGTCGGCATCGCCGAGGAATGGTGCGGCAACGCCCGCACGCCTCAGGAGTGGCGTGACACCCACGTCAAGGTTCGTGGGCCGGCGGTTGACGGGATCGCGGCTGCGTTTGCCCAGAACTGGGCCGAGTGCCACGACGAACTGTTCGATGACCGCGACCGCTTCACCGAACATACCCAGCCGGGCTCCTCGACCGTGCAGGTGGTGCGGGGCTCGGCCAGCGTCGGCTGGCAGGACATGCAGACCCTCATCCGCGTCATGCTCACCTCCGCCCAGGAACGCTTTCGACTGTCCACCGCCTATTTCGCCCCCGACACCTGCTTCATCGACCTGCTGTGCGCCACCGCCCGCCGCGGCGTCCAAGTCCAGATCCTGCTGCCCGGCCCGCACACGGACCAGCGTGCCTGCCAACTCGCGGGCCAGCACCACTACGCCGCGCTGCTCGCAGCCGGTGTCGACATCCGCCAGTACCAGCCGACGATGCTCCATACGAAAATCATGACGGTGGACCGGGTCGCCGCGCTGATCGGCTCCAGCAACTTCAACCGACGCTCGATGGAACATGACGAGGAAGTCATGCTTGCCGTCCTCGACGAGACCTTCACGGGCATCTTGGACGACGACTTCGATCACGACCTGACACGCAGCGCGGCGATCGAGGCAGCCCGGTGGAAGCGCCGGCCCCTGCCACAGCGTCTGAAGGAAGCCGCCGTCATCCCCGTGCGGCGCTTCCTGTGACCCTGCGGGCTCTGCGCGCGCTCTTCGCGCACAAGACTAGACGGGCGGCTCCGTGTCCGGCGGAGGCGGGACGGAGCCGCCGATGCGCATCAGGAGGTCGTTCTCGCAGAATGCCGGTGAATCACTTTCGGGTTCGGTGAGTCTGACAGGCGCAGCAGGGGAGCTGTACGCCCGAGGGATGGGGTGAGTTTCCGGCGGCGAGAGGAGTTCTGGGCGCACACCCCGATATGGGCCTCGAAGGAACTCCCCTGAATCCGGCGCTCGAGCGGATGGAGGGCAAAGTCCGACAGTCCCGGCCGCGTCGAACCGTCGTCAAATGAGGGGCCCCGCGTCGCCGGCGGGGCCCCGGGCCCTGTCCGTGAAAGACACAGACAGCGATGGAAGCCTATCGGCGCGCTCGCGAGGAAACACGGCCTCGCAGGCCGACGCGCTGAGATGTGAGCGCACCGTCGGTCCGGCCCCACGCGCAAGGCCTCGTTCCGGGTTCGTTAGCGAAGATCATGCGGGCGAAGGCGTGGACGTGGGTGCGCAGTGCGGCCAGTTCCGGGCAGCGGGCGCGGGTGCGGACCAAGAAAACAGACCTGCTCGGCCTCCTCTCCTCGGCCTGCCCGGAGATGAACGCGCTCGGGACTCACCGCCGAGTTCGCCGCGCTCCTGACCCTGGCCCAAGCCGACAACGACACGCTCCACCCGGTGGATCACGACCGTCCGCACTGTCGACTTGCCCCGCTGCAAAGCTTCTGCACCGGCTTCGAACTCGACCGCGCGGCGGTGAACGCCAGCCTCACCCTGCCCCACCACAACGGCCGGACCGAGGGCGCCAATACCCGAAAGGTCATGCGACAGATGCACGGCCGGGCAGAACAGTCACTACACCTGCTTCGACGAGCCGAAGTCAGCAAATGGACAAACCTGACGGACAGACCCTGCGCGGTCCCATGATCGTTCTTGTGGGCCGCGCCGATGTGACGCGTGCGCGGCCTGGTGGGTCTTGCTCGTGACGAGAAAGCAACAGTAGTGGGGAGGCAGGCCGCCTACCGAAGGTCACGCAGGTGTCCTGACGATCCGGGTGATGGTGACGGTCACGGTGAGGGCTGCCTCGGTTCCGCGGGCCGTGATGAGCGGAATGAGTGACGCTCGGGTCCGATCATGAATTGTGCGTGCGACGTCCACGACTCGGTGCCCGTCTGCCAAGACGCAGCGTATCTCTACCTGCCAGCCGGAGCCGTCCGGTTCGCGGGCGACGCGAACGCCTGACACAGGCGGGCCGATCCTGTGGTCCGCCGCTTCCGGAACGGGACGTGATGCTGCTCGGGCGAGGCGGCTGGCGAGAGTGGGCTGCAGGCCAAGCACCCCGCTGACCGCGAGGGCGGCCTCCGCGGCGCTCTTGCGTATGTCGGCAGGGTCGCAGTCCGTCATAGCGGGCTCTCCGGTCCCCCCTGGGCGCACTCTGCAATGCTCGGCGACCAGCCGGCATGGTTCACGTCGATCACCGTGACGTCTACTGCGGCCGCCACTAGGCCCAGTGCGCGGTCGGCGGCGTCTCGTACCGCCCGCCGCACCAGCTCGGCTGTCTCGGGCAGGGGACGGTTCAAAGCGGCGGTCAAAGTGATGCGTACGTGTATGCAGGCTGGCAAGTCGGCTTGAGTGAGGCGGCAACTGGCGCCCGTCACGCCGAGTATCGAGTCGGCAGCGCTCCGCAGCACGCCGGCGGCGGTGTGTTCGGCGATCCGCAGAGCACACATGGGGTCACCAAGCGGCAGCATCGGCCCCAGTAGCACTTCGTTCCGAACGATTTCCATGACGCGGGAGATGATCTTCTGCGGGCTGGGCGGTTCCTGGTCCCGCAGCGCCTGCGTCGCCCTGTCCAGTGCGCTCAGGCCGTCTGCGGCATCGCGACAGTAAGGGCATCCGGTGACATGGGGGTCCGCGGGCAGGCCGGTGTCGCGAGTTTGTTCCCAGGCCTGCCTCAGGGTGCGTCCGCAAGTGAGCACTTCGTCGCCGGGGTAACGGCGGACCTCGTCGCCGAGGCAACCGTCTGCCGGAGGCTGGGGAGAGCGGTCGTTCAGCGCCATGGGCCCAATGCCTCCTTCAGGGTTCGTCGTGCTCGGTACAGTCGTCCGCGGACCGTTTGCTGGGTGGTACCGGTGACGTGAGCGATCTGCGCGTAAGGGAGTCCATGCAGTTCCCGCAGGATCCAACAGATGCGCTGTTGCGGTTCAAGCGCGCTGAGCGCACCGGTCAGGGCGTCAGTGAGGGCGTCCTGTTCGGCTGCGCGCGCCGGCGAACTCCGCATACCGGGGGCGGCGGGTTCGGCCACCGAAGTCAACGGTACCGGGGCCGGCCGGTTGCGTAGCGAGTTCAAGCAGCGGTTGACGGTAATGCGGTACATCCACGTCCCGAACGCCGAGCCGTGACGGAATTCGGGCAGACGCCGCCACGCGCTGATAAACGCGTCTTGGACGGCATCCTCGGCGTCCTGCCGGTTGCCCAGGGTGTGGAGGGCCAGGGTGAGCAGGGGGCGGCTGTGGCGCCGCACCAGAATCGCAAAGGCTTCCTCGTCACCTTCGCCGGCGCGCGTCACCAGCAAGCCGTCCGGCGCGGACGGCAGGCCGTCGACCAGCCGCCGGGGAACGGGGCCCGGGAGCATGCTGGCGTCGGCCGCTCGATGTGGGGAAGTGCCGGCGCTGCGGGGCATGACCGCACCTCCTCCCTGCGGTGCTATACGTGCCCGATTCCAGCCATGTGATGTCGGTTCGCGAATATGCGTGACGAATCGCGCGACGGATGTGTCCAACGTTGTGACGGGCTCCGTACCGGTGCCCGCAGCAACCGATCGAGGCGACTGCGATGACGGACACCACAGACCGTCCCCTCACCGGACAGAAAGGCTCCGCCGGGACCGGTGCGACACTGAAGGGACCGACCGGCCCGGGAACCTCCCCCGAAACACGGGGCAAGACCACCATCGCCGACGACGTCGTGGCCAAGATTGCGGGAACTGCCGCCCGTGATGTACCCGGGATCCACAACCTTGGTGCGGGCATGGCTCGTGCCATGGGCGCAATGCGCGAACGCGTCCCCGGCGGGGGAACCGGCAGCGTCAGCCGCGGAGTGAAGTGCGAGGTGGGCGAGAGCCAGGCCGCGCTGGATCTCGATGTCGTCGTCGAATACGGCTATGCCATTCCTGACGTTGCAGCGGAGGCCCGCGTCAGCGTCATCTCTGCCGTGGAACGCATGACCGGCCTTGAGGTCGTCGAGGTGAACCTCGTCGTCGACGACGTAAAGCTGCCCGACGAAGAAGATGAAACCGATCCGGCCGAAGGCCGGGTTCAATGAATCCGTCGGTGGGCGTCCCATCGGGCACGAATCGCGCCCGAAGCGCGGCACACGCCGGTGCGGGGAAGGTGAGTGAATCATGAATGCAGCGACAGTGGGTCTGGCAGCCGGAGTCGCCCTGGGTTTCGCCGGCTTCTTCGGCGGGTTCTGGGCTTTCCTCCTGGTTGCGGTCCTGGGCGCGGTGGGTTTGGTCGTCGGACTCGTTCTGCAGGGCGACGCGGACGTGTTCAGCCGGTTGCAGCGGGATACGTCCGGTCGGCGGCCCCGGTGAGCGCGAACACTCATGCCGTCGGATCAGCCGGCCTTCCCGCTGGTGAGCATGCGCATGACGCCGCCCCCGGTTGGGTGCCGCCTGCCGAGCGCGGCACGACGGTGATCCCTGACCGGGTGGTGGCCCGCATCGCCGCCCGGGTCGCGAGCACTGCGCTGCGTCAGATCACCGACCCGCGAAATCGACGCACGGAGCTGGCCGCACCTAAGGCGCGAGTGACCACGTACGGCAAGGGGGCACAGCTGGCGCTGTCGGTGGACCTTCCCTACCCCGCTGACATCACCGATACCTGTCAACAACTGCAGCGCGAGGTCGCCGACGGGGTGGCGCGACTGACGGGTCTGGACGTCCGCGACGTCACGCTGACCATTCGGCGCCTGGCCACCGCCGACGGATCGGGCCGCGTTATGTGATCTCCGCTGACACCGGCCGATGATCACGCACCGACGAAGGAGCCCCGATGACTCTCCCATCAGGCCCTGCACCGCCGCGTCGCCATGAGCAGCCGTCCGAAACCGAAAAGGCCGCCGGCGCGGGCCGGCCCCGCACCCGCAGTGATACGACGTGGTCGCCCGCGCACGGCCGCCGGGGGGCGAGATCGCCGCGCCTGTGGTCGGCACGCCGCATCCCCGCCGCGGTGGTGGCTCTGCTGGCCTTTTGCGCCTTCGGGGTGCTGCTGTACGACGTGATCGCGGTGCGAGCCGGGCACCGCGCCGGAGCATGGCGCACCCGCCTCGCCGACGAGCTGGCCAACCGTCCGGTCGACGATCTGTGGATGCTGGTGGGCGCCGCTGTCGCCGCCGTCGTCGGCCTGTGGCTGCTCTTCCTCGCGCTCACCCCCGGCCTGCGCCGATGGCTGCCACTCCGGGCACCTGAGGGTTTTACCGGACTGCGGGCCTGGCTGGACCGCCGGGGAGCCGAACTCTTGTTGCGTGACGCGGCGATGCGGGTCCCCGGCATCGGCCGCGCGTGGGTCCGGGTCGGGCGCCGCCGCGTCGTCGTCCGCGCCGATGTCCGCTTCCGCGACACGGCAACCGTCCGCGACGACCTTCGTGCGGCCGTGCAGGACCAGTGCCGCCAGCTCGCCCTGGCACTTGCCCCACGACTCACCATCCGAGTACGACAGCACGTCCGTTGACCCGCCCCGGGAGCCTGCCATGAACGGCCGATCCACGCTCAACCGTCTCCTCCTGGCCATCAGCGGCCTGGTGCTGCTGAGCGGCGGGCTGCTGATCTTCACCGCCGGCATCGACTTCTACCGTCTGCTGCACGTCGCTCCACCAGCCGGATGGCCACTGACCACGCACAACGACGTACTGCTCAGCAACGCCGACCGGGTCCGCTGGACCGACCAAGGCTGGTGGTGGTGGCCCGCTGTCATCGCCGCCCTCACCGTGACAACCGCCTTGGCCCTCCTCTGGCTGCTCGTCCAACTTCGTCGCCGCCGCCCCGGTGCAGTGCGCCTGGGCGGAACGCCTCCGCCCACTGGTGTCGAACTGCGAGGCCGCGCCCTCAGCGACGCCGTCGCAGACGAAGCGCGTGCCTTGCCCGGCGTCGGACGGGTCAGGGCCCACATGACCGGACGGCCCGCGCACCCGCAACTCGAGGCGGCGCTCACGCTGACAGAGCACGGCGCACCCGCCCCTGTCCTTCAGGCGTTCTGTCGCGGACCCGTGGCGCAAGCACGCGACTGCACCGGCTTGACCGACCTGCCCACCCGTGCGCACTTTGAGGTCGGCAAACACAAAGCGCGCCGCGTCGAATAGAGCGCTATCACGCCCGCGGACAGAGCGCCGGATCTCGGCTCTCGGCAGCCAGTCCGTTCCACCCGCGCGTCGGAGATCGGGACCGTTCCCGGCTCGGCCGGGACCATTCCGGTTCCGAAGGTAGAGGTCAGCAGATCTCGCAGCGTGATCGGGCGTATTGCCGCAACGGTGTGGTCCAGCGGTCCGTGGGGATTGGCGAGCACGGTCATGTCCGCCAGTTCTGGGAGGGGTCGTCGACCGCGTCATCGAGTCGGAGGGTGCGGTCCTCGACGAGCGTCATCGCACAGGCGGCGACGATTGGCTTGCTCATCGAGCCCATACGACAGATCGCGTCGCCTGCCATCGGCGTCGTCGCCCCAGCGCCCTCGAACGCGAGAGTGCCCGTTGCGTGGATGTGCACCTCGCCGTGACGGGCCAGAACAGCCACCACCCCCGGGACGAAGCCGGACGCTACGTGACGCTCGAGCAGCGCACGCGCCCGAGTCAGCCGTTTCGACGAGAACCCACCAGCAGTCACCCGTCTCCTCCTCATCCCTCCGTAGGCAAGTTACAGCTTCGGTCGCCCCGTTGGACGTTCGCCGCCAGATCCGCATGGTCGCCATGTCCGCCGAAGGACGACCAGGTACAGCGAGAACAAGCTGTGGCACTTCCACTCGGCGATCCGCGCGTCTGTGGCGGATCTCATCGGTCACCGGCCTCACGAATGCTGGCTTCCCACGGCCGCCATCAAGTCCACCGCCGACACCGGCTCCGGAGGCTCCTCCACCATGCCGCCCGACATCTTCGCTACGACCAGCTGCTCCAGCGCCCCCGCATACTCGTCGTGCAGGTTCGCAATGTCCATTCCGGCCAGTTGCTCCATCAGTATCTCGGCGAGCTCCACTTCCCGGTCGGTGACCGGAGCCGACGAAGACCGGTCGCCGGGCTCGCGGATCTCCTCCGGCCACAGCAGCGTGTGGAGGACGAGCATCCCGTGCCGGGGCCTCAGGACCGCCAGGCGCTCCCGGGTGCGCAAGGTGACCTTGGCGACCGCGACTGTCCCGTGCCGGGCCAGCGCCTCCACAAGGAGCGCGTACGGCCGCTGTCCCTGGTCGCCGGCGGCGCCGACCCAGTAGGGGCGGCTCTGGAACGCTTGCGCCACCATTCACGGCCTCACTGCGGTTCGCCTCCAAGCGCGACCGTCCCAAACTGGTGCCGCGGCACTGAAGACGATCTACACCGCGCCGACCGAACAGGCAGCCTCGCTCCGCCGGTCACGACGACCTGAGCGATGTGCGAGCCGGAACCGCCGAGGGATCTTTCCAAGAGCGTCACAGGTTTTGCGCACCGCCTTCGGGAGGTGCCGTTAGCGTTGCTGGCCCCGCCGATCCCGCACGCGAACGGGAACAGGCGGCCGACGTTCACGGCGGCGCCGTCAGCACAGAGAGACCACAGATGGACTACTGCACCTCATGCCGGCGGCACCTCAACGGGGCCCTGGCATGTCCAGGGTGCGGCGCATACGCGCCGGACATCGCGCCGCCCTCCCATGGCCCAAATGGGGCTGGGACGACCGCCATGGCGCGGGAGCACCCCCTGGAGGGGTTCCCCGCCTCAGAGCTGTATCCCGGCGCTCCTCGCTTCGATGCCGACCCGAACGGGTCCGGCGCGTTTGAGGACGTAGTGGCGGAAGCACCGGGCGCCGGTTCGGCGTCAGCAACCGCCGACCCCGCCATGCAGGGACGCGCGGCCCGGCGTCGACAGATGGCGCGTTGGAAGAAGCACCGGCGCCGGGCCGCGGCCGCGACGGCCTTCGCGCTCGTCGGCGGCGGACTGACCATCGCCGCGCTGCCGAACGGGGCTTCCAAGGGCCCATCCAACGCGACCTCCGCACCGGAGTCGGTGACCGTAGCCACTACCCGGACGAGGCTGGTTGCCACGGCATCGGCGCAGCCGAACACCCAGGCGCGGCATCCCGGTAACCGCCCGCCCACAACCAGCCCGCACCAGAGGACCACAGCTCTCGCGGTACCGGGTCCTGCGACGACGTACGCGTCACCTGACCCCGCACCCGCGCCGAACAGCGGGACGAACGTTCACCAGGCCGGCACCACAGCCACGCTGACGCACACGACCGCCACGGCCACACCAGCGCCCGCGTCCACCGAGGGCAATGACACGGCCACGTCGCACGCGAGCCCGGCGCCCACGGCACCGGCAACCCCAACCCCCACCCCAAGGCAAACGGCGCCCCCGAAGCACCTGTGCCTGCTCGTTCTGTGCCTCGGCTGACTAAGAAGCCGTCCTCTTTCCGAATCTGATGTGCGAGTTTTCGCAGGTCAGGCGTGCTGTCCGCGTTGCTGGGACAGGCTGGGTGTGTCTTGTTCGTCCTGGCGGATGTGGAGGTCGTGGATGCCGTCGATGCGGGCTGTGCTGGAGGGCCGCGAAAGGCTGCGCTGGTGCGGGTGGAGGAACTACGGGCCGAACTTGAGCGGGTGACGGAAGCCCTCGCCGTGGCGGAGGATGTGTTGCGGTGCCGGGCGATCGGGCTGGAGCAGTATCTCGAGGCGGTGGCCGAGCAGGAGGCTCCCGCCCTGGCCGGCGGGTCGGCTGCGGTGGAGGAGCCGGCGCCGGGGCTGGGGCGGGAGCCGCGCAGGGCTGTGGTTCGGATGGAGAGCGGGGTGTCGGTGGAGGCCCTGGGTCTGGATTACCGGCGGATCATGGCCGCTTTCGACAGCTCGGGCGGGATGGGGCTGACGGCGAGGCAGGTGGCCGCTCACCTGGGATGGGACACGGCCCTCGCCTCGCGGGTCGAGGGCGCGCGGGGCAGGCTGAAGCGGCTGGCGGAACGGGGCTGGCTCCGTGAGGAGCGGCCTGGTCTGTTCACGCTGCCGTCCGCGTCAGGGCTGGTTGCCGCTGCGGCGTAGTGGCGGTGCGGCGGGCCAGGCGGCGGCTCATGAGCATGGTCATGGACCACAGGATCATCGCCTCGCTGCTGGCGGTGTGCGCTTCGTAGTCGCGGGCCAGGCGGCGGGAACGCATCAGCCACGCAATGCTCCTTTCCACGACCCACCTGCGTGGGAGGACGGTGAACCCGCTGATGGTGTCGCTGCGTTTGATCACCTTGAGGGTGAGGCCGAGCGTGCGGGCGGCCCAGTCGACGAGGTGGCCGGTGTAGCCGCTGTCGGCCCAGATCAGCCGCAGCTTCGGGAAGCTGTTGCGCAGGGCGGGCAGCATTGTGGCGGCGGCGTCGCGGTCGGTGGTGGACGCCGGGGTGACCAGCACGGTCAGCAGCAGTCCGAGGCAGTCCACGATCAGGTGCCGTTTACGCCCGTTGATCTTCTTGCCGCCATCGAAGCCACGTGAGTCGTTCCTGACGGTGGCGTCGGCCTTCACCGACTGTGAGTCGATCACGGCCGCGGTCGGCTCGGTGTTCCGGCCCTCGGCCGTCCTCACCCGCTCCCGCAGCCGGTCGTGGAGTTCGCGGATCAGCTGGTTGTCCCGCCAGCGGCGGAAGAACGCGTACACGCGTTTCCAGGGCGGGAAGTCCGCGGGCGGGTTCCGCCACTTCACGCCGTTGTCGACCAGGTACCGGATTAGGGCGAGGACGTGAACAGGCCTCTCTCGGACCCCGGTGGCAATGGTCCCGTCCAGCTACTGAATTTGAATGCGTGATGTCGCGGCCTGCCGCTCTCTCGTGACGGGCCCAGCATGCAGCGACGAAGGGTCCATGCCCGGCGGATGTGCGTTAGTTTGCCCGCCATGATTGAACTTGGACCAATCCCCTGGCCACCTGCCCCGATCAGGACCGAGCGGCTCGTGCTCCGCGAGTCCGAGGCCCGCGACCGCGCAGGGCTGATCGAGCTGTTCGCCTCGCCAGAGGTGGGTACCTACATCGGTGGTCCTCGACCGCGTGATGAGCTGGAGCGCTCGGTGCCTGAGTTGCCTGGGCAACGCCCTGGCTTTTTTGTGGTCGAGCTCGACGGAGCGTTGATCGGCATGGTCACGCTTGACCGGCTTGCCCCAGAGCATCCGGGTCATGCCCGCCCGGAAGGCGGCGAGGCCGCGCTCGGCTACATGTTCCTCCCGCAGGCGTGGGGATACGGGTACGCCACCGAGGCGTGCGCAGCGGTACTCGACTGGTTCGCCGACACGCTTCCCGGCGAGCCAGTCGTGCTCACCTCCCAGACCGCCAACGCCCGCTCGACGCGCCTCGCGACGAAGCTGGGTTTCACCGAGGTGGCGCGGTTCGAGGACTACGGCGCTGAGCAGTGGCTTGGCGTCCGGTCCCCGGTCACGCCGTCCGTTTGAGCTCGTGCTCTTTACCGCGAGGCGGCCTCACCACCGAGCGGCAGGCCCGACATCACGCATTCAAGTTCAGTAGTGCTCTGACCGCATAGTTTCACGGGTTTGGGTATCTCCGGTCCTGCCAGCGCTCACGAGGGGGGCGTTGTTGCCCAGGTTCGGAACAGGGTGAGGGCCTCGGTGAGATTTCCGGGACCGCACGCGGCGTGGAAGGTCTTCTCAGCGGTCCAGGTGCGGACCCAGTCCTGCGTGCTGCGCTTGGCCTCTTGGATGGTGTAGTCGCGTCCTTCCAGGTCCGTCTCCTCCAAATCAATCTCGATGGTCCAGCCGGGATTGTCGAGCGTGGCGATCTTCACGCCCCACGAGTGCTCCCAGTCGCCGTCGCACTGCTGCGCGTACCAGTTCTGCAGCCAGTCGAGAAGGGGCTCCGAATCGCTCATGGCAGGAGATGCTAAGCGAGTCGCGCGCCGGGTTCGGGCCTGACTGGTCCGGCCTGCAAGGGAGAAGCGATGGCGGAACCGGTGCGAGTACGCAGACTGACCGATCAGGAGGGGCAACGACTGCAGCAGATCGTGCGCCGAGGCAGCACCAGCTCGGTGCGCTACCGCCGCGCGATGATGCTGCTGGCGTCGGCCGGCGGAACCGGGTGCCCGTCATCGCCCAGCTCACGGCGGCCGGCGAGGACACCGTGCGTGACCTCAACCACCGCTTCAACGAGATCGGCTTGGCCTGCTTGGACCCTCAGTGGGCGGGAGGCCGTCCCCGCCTGCTCAGCGCTGACGACGAGGACTTCGTCGTCGCGATGGCCACCACCTGCTGCGCGCCGACGATCGCCCCGCCTGCCACCTTGCGCCGGCGCGCGAACCTTCCATAGCAGCGACATCATCAGCGGGCCGAGCACTGCACCGACCCATGCGGCAACCACGGTCGCCCCATCGTTCGGGCCTTCCCGCCCGCACACAACCGCACCCACTGAAAAGACACCATGCTCGACGCCGCTTACCCCCTTCCCGACGCTGCTCGCGGGACCATGGACGCCACGACCCAGAACACCACCCCCGACGACGAGGGCCGCGTCCGCGTCCACGTCGTCCTCCTCTTCGGCGACCAGGCCGAGATCACCGCCGACGCCGCCGATGCTGACACCCCCGAGCGGTACCCGGCCGCCGAGGTCGCGGCCGCCGTCGGCCTCGGCCTCAAGGAGCTCCCGGGCAAGCGGCTGACGGCCCGCGTGGGCGCCGGCAACCGGCTCGAGGACTTCCGCCTCGCCTGACCCGCACCCCCAGCGTGGCGCAGCGGCCCGGAACCCCACCGTGGGGATCCGGGCCGCTGTACGTGCAGTCGAGGTTCGCTGTCGTCGGGGTCACTCGGTCGGCTACTGAATGTGCATTATTCGGCACGCAGGGCGATTCTTGCTGTGGGTTCGGTGCTGTCCCCCGACAGCTTCTTCTCTCCTGGTGAGCGGCGTCCGCCGCGCGTTGTGGGCCTCTTGCTGGAGGTGACGTGTTGTCCCGAATAGCCATACCTCGGGCGTGGTGGGCAGTGGCCGCGAGCGTGGCCCTGGTGTCCAGTGCTCTGACGGGTGCTGCGTATGCGGAGGGCGCCGGTGGCGCTCCGGCCGGCGCTGTGAAGCCCGGCGCGGAGACCGGTCTCGCGGACCCGTGCTCGCTGTTCCCGGCCTTCCCCGGGTACTGCCCCGGCCGTCCTGGGCATCACGGGCACCCGGGGCGTCCCGGGATTCCCGGTCCGCCAGGACCGCCCGGACCGCAGGGCCCTGCCGGTCCTCAGGGCGAGACCGGCCCGCAGGGGCCTAGCGGACCTGTCGGTCCTCAGGGGCCTCCTGGTGTCGCCCCGGCTCACGGCCTGTTGGACTACGACGATCCCGGTACCTTCGCATTCGTCCCGCCCGCGAATGTCACCACAGTCTTCGTCCAGGCGTGGGGCGGCGGCGGAGGTGGTGCGAGTGGTGCCGACCCCCTCAGTGGATCCGGTGGTGGCGCCGGGGGCTTCGCCTGGTGCGTCCTGCCCGTCCAGCCCAGTACACCGGTCACGGTGTTCGTAGCCGCAGGAGGCGTGGGCCAGTCCGGAGAAAGGGACGGCCTTGTCGGCGGAAATAGCGGGGCGATCAACAGCCTCGGCAATTTCGTGGCCGGCTTCGGCGGCCTCGGTGGGAAATTCCTGCCCCCAGCTGGTGGTGCGGGCGGCATGGGCGAATGCAACGGCATCCAGGGCACGGTCCGTCAAGGCGCCACCGGCGGCGCTGGATCGTTCTCGAATGCTGCGCCCGGCGGCCTGGGAGGCCTTCCGGCAGTGGACGGCGTCATCGAGCCGGCGCCGGCGGGTGCTGGCACCGGCGGCACCGGCGGCGCTGGCGGCGCCGACAACACCGGTGACAACGGCGGCATCGGATATGTCGTTATCTGGTGGTAGCGGACTTCCGCCTCGCCTGACCCGCGCCATGGCGCAGCACAGCGGCCCGGAACCGGGGTCCCGGTAGGAACGGAACGGAACGCAACGGACAGCCGGTGTTGCTGTCAAATTTTTTTGACGACCGGTGATCCGGGATGGGCTTCTGGCATGGCAAGCGTCATGCTCGATCGAACACGCGAGGCCATTGCGGGGGCGCCGATCCGACGATAGAGGCTCTGTCGCGGTAAATCAGGTATTCACCGCGGCAGGGCTCCCGGCTGTCGTTCGGCGGCGGCGGCAAGTTGACCCGCCAACTCCTTGAGGGCTTGGCGGAGTTCGTCGGGGCTGTGGATGGTGAAGGGCCACTCGAGCGAGGCGAGCAGGTGCGCCATGCCGTCGAGGCGTTCCGCCCGGGCCCGCATTAGCACGCCGATGGGTTGGGCGGTGAGCGTGACAGCCGTGCGCGGCAGCCTGCGGGCGATCTCGTCGAGGGGGCCGTGGATCATCACCTCGACCTGCCAGCGGTAGGGCCCCTGAGCGAGGGTCGCAGTGAGGTGGGCGACGGGGTCGAAGCCGTCGGGGGTGGCGAAGTTCTGCGGGCGGGGGGTGACGGAGGCGATGCGGTCGATGCGGAAGGTCCGCAGGTCGGCGCGGAGGCGGTCGTGGCCGACGACGTACCAGCGGCCGGTGTGGAAGACCACGCCGTAGGGGTCGATGTCGCGCTCGGTCTGGTCCTGCCGCCAGGACTGGTACGTGATGCCGACGGTCACCATCATTCGTGAACTTGCCTACCTACGCCGCCGTGCGCGCGTGCACCCCGAGGGGAAACCCTGAAATCTTCCACGCCCGCAGCACGACCTCGGCCCCCGTCGCTTCGCCGTGACGGGGGCCGATCCAATGGCGCGAGGACCTGGCGGATTCCGGACCGTAGCCCTCGCACTCGCTCCCTCAGCCTGCTCGGTCTCGATCACAGGCGCACGTGGAGAGGGATTGATGGGTGATGTCGGCGTCCGACGCGTGAGGAGCCCTCGGCCCGACGCAGTGGTCGATCAGTCCTTGCCGGCCGGTACAGGTTCGGCGGCGACGGCAGCCGCTGGTTCGTCTGTGGTGCGCGGGGGCAGGGAGTCGCCCTCGATGTCCACGTTCGGCACGGCGCGGTCCAGCCACGTGGGCAGGGCCCAGGCGTGGCGGCCGAGCAGGCTCAGTACCGCGGGGACGATGGTGAGGCGGACCACGAAGGCGTCGATGAGGACGCCGACGGTCAGCGCGAAGCCGATCGTCTTGACGGTCGGGTCGTGGTTGAAGATGAAGCCGCCGAACACGGCCGCCATGATGAGGGCCGCCGCCGTGACGACCCGCCCGCTGCGCTCCACGCCGTACTCGACGGCGGCCCGCGCGTCCCGGTGGTGGTGGAAGTGCTCCCGCATCCGGCTGACCAGGAACACCTCGTAGTCCATGGCGAGGCCGAACAGGACGCCGATCAGCAGGACCGGCACGAAGCAGGCGATCGGGGCCGCCGCTGCGACCTGGAACAGTCCGGTGAGGTGGCCGTCCTGGAAGACCCATACGACCGCGCCGATGCCGGCCGCGATGGACAGCAGAAAGCCGAGAACAGCCTTGAGAGGCACCAGGATCGAGCGGAAGGCCAGCATCAGCAGGAGCAGCGCGAGCACCACGATGATCGTGACGAACAGCGGCAGGGCCGAGGACAGCTTCGCCGACACGTCGATTCCGGCGGCGGTCGCACCGGCGACGTAGGCCGCGCCGCCCGCGTCGGTCACCGGGGTCACCGCATGGTCGCGCAGCCGGTGCACCAGGTCGGTGGTCTTCTGGTCGTCGGGGCCGGTCTTGGGTACGACGCCGAGCACGGTGATCGCGCCGTCCTCGGTGGCCCGGGGCGGGGCGACGGTCGCGATGTCCGGATCCTGGCCGACGGTGTCGGCGACCTGCCCGACGACCGTCTCGCGCTGCGCGGTGGGTATGCGGGTGCCGTCGACGACGACCACGAGGGTCGCGTTGAAGCCGGGACCGAAGCCCTTGGTGAGGAGTTGGTAGCTCTTGTGCTGGGTGCTCGCGGTGGGCTGGGTCTCGTTGCTCGGCAGTCCGAGGCGCAGTCCGGTGGCGGGCAGGGCCAGGGCGAGCAGCCCGAGGACGCTCACGACCAGCACCGGGATGGGGAAGCGTGTCATGAGGCGGCCCCAGGCCAGACCCCAGGCCCCGGGCTTGCGCTGGCGGCCAGGTGCCTGAGTCCGCGGAGAACTCGCCCCCGGCCGTGCGCTCTTGGGTCGCAGGCGTTCGCCGAGGAAGCCCAGCAGGGCCGGTACGAGGGTGAGGGCCACCAGGACCGCGAGGAGTACGGTTCCGGCCGCGGCAAGGCCCATCACGGTGAGGAAGGGGATGCCGGTCGTGGCGAGCGCGGCGAGCGCGATGACGACCGTCACGCCCGCGAAGGTCACGGCGCTGCCCGCCGTCGCGGTGGCGCGGGCGATCGAGTCGGGCACGTCCTGCTCGGGATCGGCGAGTTGTTCGCGATGGCGGGAGACGATGAACAGGGCGTAGTCGATCCCGACCGCCAGGCCGATCATCAGCGCGAGGACGGTCGCGGTGCTCGTCATCTCGATGAAGCGGGACAGGAACTGGACGGTCATCACACCGACCCCGACGCCGACGAGGGCCGTCACCAGGGGCAGCCCGGCCGCCACGAGCGAGCTGAGCGCGAGCGCGAGCACCACGAAGGCCACGACCACGCCGATGACCTCGGCGGGGCCGCCGACCTCGGCCGGCGGGGTGGACACGGTGCCGCCCAGTTCGACCTCGAGGCCGGCCTTCCTCGCCGGGTCCAGGGCGTCGTCGAGCCGGTCCTTGGCGGACTGGGGCACGCTGTTGGCCGGCTTGCCGAACAGTGCGTCGGCGTAGCCGATGGTGCCGTCCTTCGACACGGCGCCGGTCTTCGCGGGGTCGGAGACGTTGATGACCCCCGGCACCGCGGCGACCTGCTTGAGGGTCGCGACGATCGCGCGTTGCTCCTTCTCACCGGAGAGTTGCGCGCCTTCGGGCGCGGCGAACACGATCCGGGCCGTGCCTCCCGCGGCTTGCGGGAACTTCTCCTTCAGCAGGTCCTGGGCCTGCTGGGACTCGACGCCCGGTACCGAGAACTCCGTCGACGCCTTTCCGCCCAGGGTGGTGCCCAGGCCGGCGGCCACCGCGAGGAGCAGTACCCACATCGTGAGTACCCGGTACCGGCGGCGCGCCGCCCAACGTCCCAGCGCGTACAAGCGTTTCGCCACGGCAGATCTCTTTCGTCTCAAGGGTCGCCGGCTGTCGGTCCAGCAGGATTTTTTGCAGCGTAGTGCATTTTTACTGCACGATGTAAAAATGCAGGCCCGCGGCTATGCTGGACGGCATGGACAGGGTTACGACGGGGGACGGCCTGCGTGAACGCGGCAAAGCCAAGCGGCGGGCCGCGATCACACGCGCGGCCTTCGAACTCTTCGCCGCGCAGGGCTACGACGCCACGACGATCGCGGAGATCGCCGCGGCGGCCGAGGTGTCCCCACGGACGGTGACGCTGTACTTCCGCTCCAAACAGGACATCGCCTTCGCGTCCTTCGACGCCACGGTGCTGCACCTGACGGAGGTGCTGCGCGGCCGCGCCGCGGGGGAAAGCGTCATGCACGCCCTGGAGCGCTGGTTGCGCAAGGAGGCAGCCTGCTACGACGAGACCGACGAGCTCGAACAGCGCATGTTCGAGGCCAACCCGGAACTGCGGGCGGTGCGCACCGCGCGGATGGCGGCGGCCATCGAGGAGGGCGCCCGCATCATCGCCGAGGACACCGGCCAGGCCCCGGACGGGATCGCCCCCCGCCTCGCCGCCGCCGCGGCCGCGGCTGTGGTCGCCGAGATCTTCCAGCACCCCGAGGGAAGCGACCGCGACCAGGCCATCAGCGCGGCCATGGACTTCCTGACCGCCGGCATCGAGGCCGTGACCGTGAGCGCACGGCGCTGACTTCCGCGTCCGGAGGGGTGCTCCCGGTGGTGCCCCCGGTGTGGGTCGGGCGAATGGGCCGCTCCGGGTGTGGGCCCGCAGGACACGTCCGCCCAGGATTGTCGATTTCAGCTCCGCGTAGGCGGTCTCGTTCTCCCCGCGTTCGTGGCAGAACCGGACCAGTTCGCCCGCCGGGTGTGCGCAGGGGTCGGTCGTGGTGGTCGGCAGCCGGTAATGCCCGGTACGGGTGCCCGCGGCGGTGCGGACGGTGATCTCGGCGTCGATGACAGGGACGGTCAGGGCACCGATCCGAGCCAGTGCCGACCCGTCGCGGCAACGGGCCACCGCGGGCAGGTTCCGGCCGGACTCGCAGCGCACCAGAGAGCAGGGCCTGGTCGGCGAACTGGCCCAGGGGCGGGACCATGTGTACGAGGCGGAGAGGAAAGCGGCCCGGCGCACACGCCACCACCCGCACCATGCGCCCGAGGGATGACACCGCCGCGGGTCGCCGGCGGGCCCCGCTTCACAGCCCGGGGGAGGCCCTCGGAAAATAAATCGGTTGCGCGGTGCGCGGTGCTCGCTAGGATCCTGTCGATCCTGGAGTGCCGGGCGCGGAATGCGGCCCGGTCGTGACGAGAGAGGAGGTGCGTCCTCGTGGTTGCCGCCGTGATGCGGCGCGCCTGCGTGCGCGCGCCAGACGCCCTTTCCCGTTACCTTCCCACCGGCTGACGAAGCGCGTTCGCCTCGCGCCCTCCGGTGGGTCCTTCCCGCAGGAGATCACCACAGTGCGTGAGCGCTTTGCCGACGGCGAGTCCTTCGCCCGCATCCGCCCCAAGGGCAAGATCCGACGCAACGGCCGTGACAACGAGGACGCCTTCGAGGGGGCCTTCGAGGGCGCCTTCTCCGTGTACGCGGATCGTTGGCCCCTGGCATCCGAGGCTGCCGACAGCAGCCCTGACGTCGACTCCGAAGTCGACGAGGACACCTACGAGTACGACTTCACCGCTGCGCCCGGCCGTGCGACCGACGGGCCTCCCCAGGGAGACCGCTGGTCCACTTGGGACCAGTCGACCCCGACCGAGAAGGGACCCGAGCCGCGCCCCGCGTGGGTGGTGACGGACCTGGCCGCCGTCGACACCGAGCTCGGCATCGTCAAGACGGGCAAGGAGGCGGACGTCTTCCTGCTCGAACGGTCCGTGCCCGGAACCGGCCGCCGCACCCTGATGGCGGCCAAACGCTACCGCGACGGGCAGCACCGGATGTTCCACCGCGACTCCGGATACCTGGAGGGGCGCAGCCACAAGGAGTCCCGGGTCAGCCGGGCCATGGCCAAGCGCACGGCCTTCGGCAAGGAGGCCATCGCCGGCCAGTGGGCCGGCGCGGAGTTCGCGGCGCTGTCCCGGTTGTGGTCGGCAGGGGTGGCCGTGCCCTACCCCGTGCAGATCCTCGGGACCGAGATCCTGATGGAGTTCATCGGGGACGGCTCGGGGACGGCCGCGCCGCGCCTGGCGCAACTGCGCGCGCAGGAGGCCGATCTGGACGACCTGTGGGAGCAGCTGGGCCGCAGCCTGTCCCTGCTCGCGCGCGACGGCTACGCGCACGGCGACCTCTCCGCCTACAACATCCTGGTCCACGAGGGCCGTCTGGTCGTCATCGACGTCCCCCAGATCGTCGACGTCATCGCCAACCCGCGGGGGCGCTCCTTCCTCGAACGCGATGTCCGCAACGTCGGTGCCTGGTTCGTCTCCAGGGGACTGGCGGAACGACGTGTCGAGGAACTGGCGCAGGCGCTCACCTTTGACGCGCGGCTCGACTGAACGCCCGCGCCGCACGGCGGTCTCCCCGTCCGCCGTGCACGCCGATCCGGAACCCGGGCGGGTTCCGGATCGGCGCGGGGCGGTCGCCCCGGTTCAGGCCTGGAACTCGGTGAGGTCGATGGCGTGGACGCGCAGCGAGAAGCCGTACTCGGGGTGTGTGGTGTCCTGCTGCGGCGTCATGCCGAGCTTGCTCATCACGTTCTCCGAGGCGGTGTCGCCGATCCGGGCGATGCCGAGAAGGCGTTCCAGGCCGCGGTCCTGGAGCGCGAACTCGACCGCGGCATGGGCCGCCTCCGAGGCGTAGCCCTGGCCCCAGAACTGCTGACCCAGTCGCCAGCAGATGGACACGTCGGGCATCACCTGCGGCAGGAACTCCGGCAGGGTCAGGCCGGTGAAGCCGGCCAGCTCGCCCGAGGCCAGCAACTCGACGGCGAAGAGGCCGAAGCCCTCCTCGTCCCACTCCTCCTCCCACCGCTCGATGGCCTCCGCCGTGTGTTCCAGGTCGCGTACGGAGCCGTCGCCGACCCAGTGCATCACGCGCGGGTCGGCGTTGATCTCGGCCATGGGGACCAGGTCGTCGTCCTGCCAGCGGCGCAGGAGCAGGCGGGGGGTCTGGATCTCGGTCATGGGCTCATTCTGTCGAACGGCGAAGAGGCGACGGTAACCGGCACGGCGGCCGGCGCCGTCCGGGGCGGAACTCCCGGCCCCCGGGGCGGTCACCGGCGGTCACCGCCTTGGACGGCGGCCGCCTCCCGCACGGCGGGCCCGGCGGCGAGGCCGCCCGGACCCCGCCGCCGCGGGCTGAAGAACTCGGTCAGTCACCGATGCTCTGGGCGGCCTGCTCGATGAGGCGGGCGACCGCGCCCGGCTGGGAGACCGAGACCGCGTGGGAGGCGTCGAGTTCCACGGTGTGGGCCTTGGCGCGCTCGGACATGAAGCGCTGGGACGCCGGCGGGATGTTGTGGTCCGCGGTGGCGACCAGGCTCCAGGAGGGGATCGAGTGCCATGCGGGCGCGGTGGCGGCTTCCTCCAGGGCTGATGCGGCGATCGGGCGCTGGGTGGCGGCCATGAGGTCGGTGACGGACTGCGGCACGTCCGCGGCGAACTGGTCGTGGAACGTGTCTGCCCTGATGTACAGGTCGGTCCCGGTCCCGCCGTCGGCCAGGGGGAAGGGCACCGCGTTCAGGGCCTCACCGAGGGTGCTGCCCGGGAACTTGTTCGACAGCTCCAGGGCGCTTTCGCCCTTCTCGGGTATGAAGGCCGCGATGTACACCAGCGCCTTGACGTTCGGCTCTCCGGCGGCGGCCTCGCTGATCACGGCGCCGCCGTAGGAGTGCCCGGCGAGTACGACGGGTCCTTCCACGCTCTGCACCACACTGGCGACGTACGCGGCGTCACTGGCGAGCCCGCGCAGGGGGTTGGCCGGCGCGATGACCGGATATCCGGCCCGGCGCAGGTGCTCGATCACGCCGTTCCAGCTGGAGGAGTCCGCGAACGCGCCGTGCACCAGTACGACGGTGGGCTTGTGGGGGGCGGGGCGCGTGGTCGTGTCGTTCATGGCGTTCTCCCTCGGTGTCGCGGGTTGCGTCCTCGGCCGGTGCGCCGCGTGCGCTTCCGACAAGGAGAAACATAGCGCCACATTGACTTGTGCACAAGTTAGTTGTGCATCACTGAAAAGATGTCACGGTTCGGGCGATATAGGCGGCACTGCGTCCTGACTACCCGCGGAGGGAAACCGTCCGCCACGACCACGACCACGACCACGGCCACGGCCGTTGACGGCGGCCGCTGCACCGGGAGCCGGGCCGCAAGGGCGCGATGACCAGTGAGGTGCCGTCGCCGGGAGGCCGGGGCAGCGGCCGTCCGGTGCGCCGTCCTCAGGGGCATCGCGCCCGCCCCGGTCAGGCGCCGGCGGCAGGTCCTAGCAGCCCGCGGGCGGTGGCCAGGCCCCAGGCGGCCAGGGTGAATCCGTCGTGGATGTGTCCCTCGGCGAGCATGGCGCGCATCTCGTCGGGGGACAGGGCCCGGAACGCGTCGATGCCCTCCTCGTGCGCGCCGGGGCCGGGGGTCCCGGAGAACGAGGACGAGGCGAGCCGCGCCAGGTACAGCTGGTCGCGTCCACTGTGCATTCCCGTGTCGGGGCTGAGCTCGCCGAGACGGATCATCTCCGTGACCTCGCCGCCGAGTTCCTCCAGCAGTTCGCGGCGCGCGGTCGCGGCACCGCCCTCACCCGGCTCGCCGAAACCGCGGGGGATCTCCCAGTGCCAGTCCCGGTCGGCGTGCCGGAAGTGGTGGAGCAGGACGATCCGGCCGTCGTCCAGGACCGGCAGTACCGCGGCACCTCCTCCCGCCGACTCGGACACGAAGCGGATGTAGGTGTTGATGCGTCCGGAGCGGAAGCGCACGGCGTCGCGGACCAGGCGGACGTAGGGGTCGCGGTAGACGACGCCGATGTCCGCGCACTCCTCGGGGAAGCCGAACGCGACTGCCAGTTCCCCCACTTCCCGTGCCACGCGGTCCTGGTCGGCGCGGTCCAGCAGAATCTCGTACGCGGCTCCCGGAGGGTTCACGAAGAGCTCGGGCCGCTGTTCGCGCAGGGCGGCGTAAGCGCTCAGCCGTGCTTCCTTGCGCTCCTGGGCCCGCTTGTCCTCGCCATCGGCTTCTGCCATGTGTCCGCCTCGTCTCTGGTGTGTCGTGCCGGAACGGGCGGTGTCCCCGCCCGGGTTGCCGCGGGGCCTCACAGGTAGAGGGCCAGGGGCATGTGCTGGATACGGCCGGCCAGGTCCGGATAGTCGTGCGCGACGGAGAGGTAGTGCTCGTGGAGGGCCCGGACGACGTCGAAGGGCGCCGCATCCGCGTCGCCCAGGGCCTGTCTGCTCCTGGCAAGCAGCGCGCGGACGGTCTCGACCATCGCGATGTCCAGGACGTACCACAGGGGCAGGCAGACGGCTCCGGCGCCGCTGATGATCAGCGAGCGCAGGAATCCCAGCACGTCGCCCCCGTCGGAGCGCATGCCCTGCCCCGCCACGCAGGCACCGAGGACGGTCAGCTTGTTGCGGGGCAGGTTCAGGTGCAGGGCGAGGTCGAACTGGGTGAGCACGTCCTGGCTGCCGAGGTGGAGCAGGGGACCGTCGGCTGCCGGACCGTCCAGGTAGGTGCCGTGGCCGGCGTACACGAAGAACTCCGGCTCCGTGGCCACGAGCGCGCCGAGACCGTCCCAGTCGGCGGCGTGCGCCGGCTCCGCGAAGGCCAGGCCCTGCGGCGGGGATCCGGCCACGACGACGTGCTCGCTGCGCCAGCCGGTGCCGACGATTTCGCGGCCCGATGCGTCGGCGTCCGTGGACAGCAGGGCCGCCAGGTCGTCGTCGTGTTCCATGAGCTGACGCTTGAGCAGGTGCCTGCCCTGGGTGACGAAGGCGGCCACGCTGACGGAGTGGGAGAGCGGGACGCGTGCCGCGAGCGGCCGCGTGTCGCCGGGGCCGACCGCGACGTGGAGCGGCACGGCGAAGATGTGGTCGGTGGGGATCAGGGTGAGGTGGGTCGTGGTGCCGCCGGTGTCGACGCGGTCCCACACGGGTGCGATCAGGAGATCCCACATCCGGCGGCACGTCTCCTCGGACGGCCACGGCGATTCGGGGCGGGAGATGTCGGCCCACACCTGCTCGGCCAGACGCGCCACGTTCTCGTAAGAGATGCCCGGCACGGTGGTCAGGCGCCCGTCCCGGCAGACGACGACGCCGAGCGAGTCGGGCACCGGTACGGCGCCGGGCCCCGCCCCGTCGGGCGCGGCGTAGCGGAAGTAGCGCACCACGCAGGAGCCCGGATGATTCAGGCTGTACTGGACGAGGCGGTGCGCGATGTCCTCGTCATGGGCGACGGAGGCCAACGGGGCGTCCAGGAAGCGTTCCTCGTACTCCCGCTCACGTTCGGCCAGCACCTCGCGCAGGGCCCGCACCAGCTCGGGCGAGGCGGGCTGGAGCGCGGCGCGCAGCCGCGGACCGCTGCCGGAGGGAGCGGGCGGGGCCGCTCCGGCGATGCGGTGGGCGGGCGGCCCGAGGGGCGAGGGCCGCGAGGAGCCGAGCAGGTCCAGCAGTTCACGGCCGGAGGACTCCTCGACCAGCGAGAGGATCTTCTCCTGGGCCGCCCGGGAACCGTCCCCGCGGACGACCGCGTCGGCGATCGCGTCGAGGAACGCCGGCCTCATGTGGCGTGCGTACGCCCGCTTGTAGGCGGGCAGGGCGATGGCCGACCGGACCGAACGTGCCAGGCGCAGCCGCCGTGCGAGAACGTCGCCCGGGCGGCTGCCGGGCGGAAGGGCCGCGGCGGTCCGCTGGTAACCGCGCACGGTGTAGGCGTAGAAGTCGACGTCCAGCCCGGCGTGGTGCCCGTCCGCGGATTCCTCCCGCTCTGTCTCGTCGAGCAGCCGTCCCAGTTCCGCCAGGCCCGGGGCGCCGCCGTCGCGCAGGGCGAGATTCTGCCGGGCGATGGCCTTTCCGCGTGCCCACGGCAGGGTCAGCAGCTCCTCGAAGTGCCGCCGGGCGTTGTCCGGGTCGCACAGCGCCTGGTTGGTGCGCGACTGCGCGATCCGGTAGGCGTCCCCGAGGCTTTGGGAGATCGCCAGGGATCGCGCAGTGACGTCCAGCGACCGCGTGGGCCGCCCGGCCTCCCGCAGCGCCGTGGCCAGATTGTGGAGCGCGTTGGAGTAGCCCCGGAGGAACTCCCGGTGGCGGACAAGAGTGCCGGACACGGGGGAGACGGTCACGTCGACCCCGTGCTGCCGCGCGATCTCCTCGATCTCCTCGACGGCCGACTCGAGTTGCGTGACCAACCCGGCCGCAGCGGACCCCCTCCCGCTGTCCCGCGCCGGCTGTCCCTGCTCCTCGAACCGGGCGCGCTCGTGATTGCTGCGCAGATCCGGCAGAGCCCACCACAGACCGGCCTGCTGCGCGATGCCCACGGCGGTGCCGAAGGAGATGCGGGCGGAGGTGAAGCTGCCCAGCCGGTACCGGATCCGGCCTTCCCCGTCGAACCACCGGGCGACCGCGTAGGCGGCGAAGGGGTCGTCGGCCGGCAGTTCGCCGCGGCGGTGGAGGTCGTGGAGCAACCGGGCGTCGGCCCGTGAGGCCTTGATCAGTTGCAGGCCGGTGAACAGCCGGTACGCCACGTCGGCGCGGACGATCTCGCACCAGTGGGCGCCCACTCGGCGCGCGGTGTCCCCGACGTCGCCCTGCCGGGCCGGGTCGAAGGCCCCGGTCAGCCGCAGGAGACGCAGCGCGTCCTCCTGCCGCATCGGGACGTCGAAGTCCGCGTCGAAACGGAGGACGAGATCCTCGACGTCCAGTTCGCCGATCAGGGCGAGGATCGCGGAAACGGAATCTTCCGGCCGTGGGCTCGTCGGCTGGGTCATGGCTTGTTCGGCTCCCGCTTCTTCGAAGGACGGGCAGTGGTCAGTGCTCAGGGGCCGCGCCGGTCCGTCCGGTGGTACGCGAGGGCGGCGGCCAGCCCGACGGCGAGGCAGGTGGGCGCCGTCACGACACCCGGCAGCAGGGCGTCCCCGCGATGGAGGCTCCAGGCCGTCAGGGCCAGCCAGCACAAGGAGGAGCCGAGCAGGCCCGCCGCCAATGTGTCGATCCAGCGGTAGGGGAGGGTGACCGCGGAGATCGCGGCCTGCCGGAGTACGGCCAGCGGCAGGAAGAGCGCCACAGCCGTGAGGACGAGGATCGTCGGTGACTGGGCGGCGCGGGGGAGCGGGAGGTGATAGTCGAGGGTCTGCACCACGGTCAGCGCGGTGAGCACGGATCCCAGTACCGAGGTCTGCACCAGGCTCAGGCGGTTCCGGTACTCGTTGAGCGCGCGGTCGGTGACCGCGGTGGCCGCCGCGCGCGCCGCCTCGGCCCGTTCACGGGCGGCCGACAGGTACTCCTGATCGTTCTCGATCTGGGCGATGAGGCTCTCGGCCGCGGCCAGGTCGCGTCCCGGCCAGGTGGTCCCGTCGCCCACGCGGCGCAGCCGGGGCGCGTGAAGGCGCATGTTGGCGATGGCGATGGCCACCGTACGGGCCAGCTCGCGGTGCCGGGTGATCGTCCACAGGGCGCCCTGCGGACCGAGCTGGGTCCGGTCGAGTTCGGCGGCGGCGTCCAGGACCGCCTTCAGACTCACGGGTTCGCCGGACGCACTGGGTTCCAGTGCCCGCAGCAGCGCGAGGGCTTCCCGGTCGCTGCCCGCGCGGCGCGCTTGGAGGGGATCCCGGGAGACGAACTCGTCGTACCGGCGGGCCTCGTAACCGGCTTTCGCGGCGTGCATCAGATAGTGGGTCAGCGGTCGCAGACCGCTCTCGCCCTCCGCCGCCCAGGCCCATTCGTCCAGTGCGCGCTCGGCCCGCAGCGGGGCCAGCACGCAGAAGTGCGTCAGCACGTCCCCGGGATCTCCCCGGCCGGTACGCCACACCGAGAACCCGTGCTCGGTCACGTCGTGCCCGCGCCACCAGGTGCCGTCGGCCTCGCCGGACGACGGCGCGTGGCGCCTGACCAGTTCCGCCGTCGACTGGCGGGACCGGGGCGACTCGTTCCGGTACAGGGCGGTGAACACCCGGAACTCGCCCAGGATCCCGTCAGGTGCGGGACCGGTGACGCCTGCCCCGGTCGTCGCCGCCATCCAGTCGTCGAGCAAGGTGTTCCACTGCTGTGGTCCGGCGTCCAGGTCATTGGGCGCGAGGAGGGCCACCAGACCCAGCACGTCGTGCTCGGCGAACAGGAACGCGGCGTGGAGGCCGGGGCCCGCTTCCCGCGTCGCCGCGGCCAGGACGGTGAAGTCCGCGGCAGGGACGGCCGGACCGGAGAAGGGCTCGGCGGGTAACGGCAGCCCGCCGAAGGCCGCCGTCATGCCGAGCCGGCCGCACGCGTCCCACAAGCGGGCGAGGTGGTCGAGGGGCGAGGTCTCTCCCGGCTCCGCGACGACCGGCACGAAGCATGTGATGATCAGCGACGGTTTGACGATCCCGTGCACCAGGCGTTACCTGCTTCCAGGCGTGGGCGAGGACGCTCAATCGGAGGAGGGCGTCGTGCCCCTCGCGTCGCCCCGGTCAGCGGGGCCGTCCAGATCGAGGGTGAGTCGGCCGACCAGGACGTTGCGTTGCTCGCGCCGGTCCGGCGGGATGAGGGTCTTGCGCGCACCGGGCAGGGCCTGGGCGCGGTAGGCGGACTCCAGTGCCTGCAACCTCGTCAGGGTCTCGTCGACCGCGCCGGCGGAGTCCGCGGCGACCGCCGCGTCCAGTTCCCCGAGCACTCTTCCCACGTCGAGCCATCCCTCAGCCGACAGGAACCAGTCGTCAAGCGCCCGCAACCGGTTGACGAGGCGCCGCCTCACGTCAGCGTTCATCGATAGCCCCCGTCGCCGCCCCGCGCCCGCTCCCCGAACGAGAGCCCAAGCCTAGCGTTCTGTGGTCGTTCCGCGGCCGGAATTCTCCGGAACCAGCGGCGGTCCCTTCGACGGTCACACGCCGGGGAAAAGGGGGGGGAGGGACGAAACCCGGCCTGCTAGTGTTCCGTTGACCGTGACACCGCCCGAGGAGGTGAGACCCGTGAACGCTGTATCGACGTGGGTGCTCCCCCTTTGCGTCATGGCCGGCGACTGACGAAGGTGTCGCCGGGAGCGCCTCGCCAACAAGGCACTCCCGAAAGGCAACACCTGTGCACTCTGTTCAGTTCAGCGCCGAGTCGTCGTCGAACGGCATGGTCGAGCGCGACTTCACCGTGGGCGGCGTCCCCGGAGTCCTCTGGTCCCCGGCCTCCCTCAACGATCGCGCACCGCTGGTCCTGATGGGCCACGGCGGCGGCAACCACAAGAAGTCACCCGCCATGGTGGGCCGCGCCCGCCTGCTCGTGACCGGCTGCGGCTTCCACGTCGCCGTCATCGACGCGCCCGGTCACGGCGACCGGCCGCGCACGGCACACGACGAAGCAGAAATCGCCGAGCTCTACCGGGCGAGGGCGGCGGGCGAGCCGGAAGGCCCGATCGTCGTCCGTTACAACGCCCACCTGGCAGAACTCGCCGTGCCCGAGTACCGGGCGACCCTCGACGCCCTCCAGGAACGTCCCGAGATCGGCGCCGACGGGCCGGTCGGCTACTTCGGCATCAACATGGGCACGGCCATCGGCGTGCCGCTGGTGGCGGCCGAACCAAGGATCACGGCCGCGGTCTTCGGCCAGCACTGGCCCGAAGCCCTGGCCGAGGCGGCGAAGCAGATCACCGTCCCGATCGAGTTCGCCATGCAGTGGGACGACGAGCACATCCCGCGCGAGGCCGGTCTCGCGCTGTTCGACGCCTTCGCCTCGAAGGAGAAGACGTTGCACGCCAACGCCGGCGGACACAAGGAACTGCCCAGGTTCGAGGCCGACAGCGCGGTCCGGTTCTTCGCCCGGCACTTCGGCAGGGCGGTCACGTTGCCGTCCTGATGTGCGCGGTCGCGGCGCCCGGCCAGCCGGCCGGGCGCCGCGATGGTGGGGGACGGCGCGCTCCGGCCGCGCGGCGCGACAATGGGTTCATGAGCGATGAGCCGTGGCGCCAGGGTGGGGAACCGGCCTGCATGCTGCATCTGGTGTGTCCGGAGTGCGGCAAGGTCCGGGAGCGGCCGGGCAGCGCCGTCTGCGAGCACTGCGGGGCGCGACTCGCGGAAGAGGGGGACGAGGCCGACACGGGCCCGAACGCGGCCGGGCGGGCCCGGGACCGCGACACCGCCGGCCGGGCACGCAATGCCCGGCCGCGGGACGGCCTGGGCAGGCCGCTGCCCTACGGCGCAGAAGGGGTCGCCCGGCAGCCGGAGGGGGTGCCCCGCTCCCCGGAGGAAACCCTCACGGAGGCGCAGCGGCTGCTCGACGCCGGCAGGCCGTTCCACGCCCACGAGGTGCTGGAGGACATGTGGAAGGCCGCGCCGGACGAGGAACGGGCGCTGTGGCGCGCACTCGCCCAGGTCGCGGTGGGCCTGACGCACGCCGCGCGGGGGAATGCGAAGGGCGCGTCCGCCCTGCTGTCCAGAGCGGCCGACGGGCTCACCCCCTACGCCGACACGTCGCCCTACGGGGTCGACGTCGCCGCGCTGGTCACGTGGGCCCGAGCGCAGACCGCCGGCCCGCACGGCATGCCGCCACCCCCGCGGTGGAGCCGGGGGTGAGGGGAAAGCGGGCCGGATCCACTTCTCACGCGTCCCCGACAGGTCGATACTTTGCCCAACGCCGGGTGAGGAGTGGAGGCCGAGATGCCGTTCGACGGGCTGACGCAAGGATTCGTGCCCAAGCTGGAGCGCCCCGGGCCCTTGCGTGAGCAGGTGTACCAGGCGCTGCTGGAGCTGGTCAGCTCACGGTCGCTGCAGCCGGGACAGCATCTGGTGGAGAGCGAGCTCGCGGCCCGTCTCGGGGTTTCCCGGCAGCCCGTGCACGAGGCACTGCAACGGCTGAACTCCGAAGGGTGGGTGGACCTTCGCCCCGCGCAGGGTGCGTTCGTCCACGAGCCGACCGGGGAGGAGACCGACCAGCTCTTCGTCGTCCGCGCCCTGCTGGAGACCGAGGGGGCACGCCTGGCCGCGGTCGGCCCGTCCGCCGAGGGACTCGAGCGGCTCGACGACCTGTGCGCGACGGGCGAGGCGGCGGTCGCCGCCGACGACGTGGAGGGGGCAGTCGCCGCGAACGCCACCTTCCACGCCTGCGTCATGGAACTGGCGGGCAACGCGGTCCTCGCGGACCTGGCAGCCCGTGTCGAGAACCGGGTTCGCCGCTACTACACACCCATCGTCGATCAGGCCTGGGTGGAGCATCGCGAACTGATCGCGGCCATCGCCGCGCGCGACGACACACGCGCCCAGCAGGTCATGCGCGCCCACACCGAGCACGCCAGGACCCGCTTCCCCCCGCGACCGTCCGCCTGACGCGGAGGGGCCGGCCCGGACTCGGTCCCACCGGGCGATCGCAGCGGCGCCGGATGCGGCACCCCTGCCGCGCGCATAGGCTCGTGCAGGACGTACCCCTCTTCCCGAGGTGAGGGACTGTGCCGACCTACATCACGCTGCTGAACTGGACCGACCAGGGCATCCGCGCCTGCGCGGACACGGCGGAGCGCGCCGACGCCTTCGCCGTCGCACTGCAGGGGGCCGGGGCGAGGCTCGTCAGCATCTACTGGACGGTGGGTCCGTACGACCTCGTGGCCATCGTCGAGGCACCCGACGACGAGACCGCCGCCGCCGCGCTCCTGCGCCTCGGGGCGGTGGGCAACATCCGCAGCACGACCCTGCGGGCCTTCGGGCGGGACGAGGTCGAGGGCATCATCGCCAAGGCCTCCGCCTGAGACCCCCGCACCCCGGCCGGGGCCCCGCGGACGCCGAAGCCGATCGTCAGCCTCGGCGTCCGGGGCGCTTCATTTCCGCTTACCCGGTGACCAGCGCTGTCAGTTGAACTCCTCGCCCTGCCCCAGACCGATTCCGGTCGTCCAGGACGTGATCACCACGCCGCCCTGACTGATGTCGGTCTCCCCAGGGACGGAGAAGTACGTGGAGAGCGAGCTGTGGTCCGGCATCGACAGATGGAGAGCGGTGACCTCGAGCGTGTGCTCCGGCAGGTCCGGCTTGCTGTAGCGGACGGTGGCGTGCAGAGGGGAGTCCGGTCGCAGCACGAGCTTGCCGCCCCGTCCGTTGACGGACAGCGGTATGGGCGCGGTCTGGCTGGGGGGTCCGCTCAGGGTCACCTGGGGGGTGTCGCTCAGTGTGCAGGCGATGCCGTCGTGCGCCAGCAGGGTGATGTCGAAGGCGCGACGGCTGAGGCCCGAGGTGAGGCCGCCGAAGTAGAAGGAGACGTCACTGGCGCGGCAGGGCCGCGGTGTCGTCGTACCGCTGACTTTGGCGCTCGCGATGCCGGGAGCGGTCAGCACTGCCGCGGCGATCGTTGCCGCGCCCGCTGCGACCAGGGTCATTCGACGCATGGGAGTTCCTAGGGGTGGGAGAGGGGTGTTCAGAAGGCGCCGAGGCCGTGCGGCATGCCCAGGCCGGTCGGCCCGTCCCAGCCGGCGCGCGCGTTGCAGACCGAGGCGCTGAGCCCGGGGTAGTCGCCGCACACGTGGTACGCCTCGTTGTTGCCGGCGGTGATGTCGGTGAAGGCGGCGGCCGGGGCACGGTAGAGGGTCCGGGGTCCGTCGACCGAGGCCAGGTGGCCCACCCGGGAGAACAGGCCCGCGATGTACGGCGCGGAGGCACTGGTCCCGCCGGCGATCACCCAGTTGTAGGGCTCTCCGGTGCTGGGGGCGTAGGTGTCGTAGACCGCCACGCCCGTGGCGGCGTCGGCGTCCGCCGACACGTCCGCTGCGGCACGGTGCCCGCCGCACGCCGCGGTCACCGAGGACGGCTGTCCGTCGGCGGCGGGGAAGCGTGTCTCGCACCCGCTGCCGCCGGCCCACCAGGCCGTCGCGGGGCCGGAAGCCGGCAGGGTGACGCCCCCGACGCTGATCACCGAGGGGAGGTTGGACGGCCACGACTGGTGGATGCCACCGTTGAAGCCGGAGTCCCCGGTGGACGCGGTGATCGCCACCCCCTTGTGGCGGAGGGCGGCCAGGGTGCGGCCGCTGGTGTTCGTCACGTCCGCGGAGTAGCCGTAGCTGATGCTGATCGCCGAAGCGTGGTGGGCCACCGCGGTGTTCACCGCCCGGGCGAAGTCACCGGTGGAGACGTCGTTGTCGTCCTCGGCGTCCTGCCACGGGACCGATATCTCCATCAGCCGGCAGGACGGACAGGCTGCCGAGGCCATGTCGAGGTCGAGCGAGGTCTCCAGCGACACCTCCTCCTCGACGAACGCGCCGTGGGGATCCGTCTGGGGGGCGGGCTGCGCACCGCCGGTGTAGTCCAGCAGTTGAAGGCAGCCGGATTTCGTCGTGCAGGCCGGCAGGCCGTACGTCCGCCGGTAGGTGGCCAGGTCGCTCTCCAGCGCGGGATCGACGCCGGCGTTGATGACGGCGATGATGCCCTTACCGGTCGAGGTGCGAGGCAGCCCGTACGCCTTGCCCAGGTCCGCGGGACCGTAGCCGGCGGGCTGCGGGGAACGCAGCGGCGAGGTGCTGCCCTTGCGTTCCGTGACCACCTCGGCGTGGCACCGCGGGCACACCGAGCGCACACCGTGGGAGTCCAGCAGCCGTCCGCTGCCCACCGCCTGGCGCAGGGTGGCCACGCTCTCACCGCTGTTGGCGCGGGCGTTGGAAGGCGCACCCGGCACGGCCGTCGGCACCGGAGACGGCGACGGCGACGAGGCCGCGGCGAGTCCGGGGTGCAGGGTCGCTGCGGTCAGCGCCGCGGCGGCCACGGCCACCAGCGAGACCTTGGTGACGCGATCCGACATCATGCGCCGTATACGCGCGATTCGGTCTCGCGACATGAATCTGCTCACGCGTCCATGAATCCTCTCCGCTCGAAGCCGGGCCGAGCGGCCCGGTGTGACACGGCTGTCCGGCCCGGGGCAGTGGGCGCGTTCGTCTGCGGAAACCGCCGGCACGCCACGCTCCATGCCCCTCGCCGTACAAGCCGCCAGGCGCCGTTGCCCACCGTCGTACGGCGGCGCGGTCGTGTCACCGCACGTCGGAGGTGCACCTGTTGATCCGTTCAGATGCACCTGCGACACCAAAAGTTCTTGGTCGTGTGGAATCCGCGGAAGTTCGCAAGCGGATGAGGGCGCAGACGACGCTTGGTGACGGCTGATACTCCCGGTCGGCTGTGACCCGACCGTTCGGCCGGCCGGTCTCAGTGGCTTGTCGGCCGCTGGGCGTAGGACCAATACCTCATGCGCGCCTCCGCATCGCCGATGAGGGGCGGCGTTCATGCAGACCACGGAAACGGCTCGTCGTGATGTCCCGGAGCGCAGGCGCGACACCCTTGAACGGCTCGCTGGGGAAAGGGATATATGGGTGTCGACGGCTCATCCGGACCACGGCCCGCATCAACTGCCGCTGTGGTTCTACTGGGACGGGCGAGCCGTGTGGATGTGCACCGGCGGGACCTCCGCGACTGCGCGCAATGTGCGAGAGGAGCCCCGTGTGCGCCTGGCATTGCCCGACACCTTCGATGTGGTGCTCCTGCAAGGGGAGGCGGAGCACTGTTCGGACCGCGGCGTGCCGGAGGAGGCCGCAGACGCGTTCGCCGAAAAGTTCGGGTGGGACCCGCGGGCGGAGGAAGGCTCCTTTCTGTACATACGCGTGACGCCGAAGGCCGTACTCGCCTGGCGTGGCGAGCCGGAACTGCGCGACAGGGTCCTCATGCGCGAGGGAGCGTGGCTCGAGTAGCCGCGGTCCTCGGTAGGGCGTGAGCGTGACCGGTGCGGCGGCTCGGACTGAGCGGAGAGCGCAAGGCCGGGGCAGGGAAGCGGCGTTGAACGGTGCCGTCCGGGTAGCCGAGTCCTGTGGGATCAATGAACGAGGTTCAGCTCGCTGTCGCGCACGACCTCATGGTCGGCATCGTGCCGCTCATCGTGGGCGTGATCGTCGTGGGGATCCTCGTCGGCGCCGTCGTTCTCGGCCGCCGTCACCGCGCGCGACAGCCGGCACCCACGCGAGCGCCGCAACCCCGTGCCGGGGCGTGGCACACGCGCGAAGAGCACGAAGCGGGCCAGGCGACCGATCATGGTCCCGGGCACCAGGACGGCGTCCGCCACGCCAACCGTCAGCGACGCGAGCCGGACGAGTGGCCCGAGCAGGGGGCTCGGCTTCGTCCGCACTCATTGAAGGGCTTCGGCAACTTCGGTTCGCACGACGCCGACGCCCCGCAGGACACGTCGCCGCGGGACCCGCGCGACGACCGGCCGTAAGCCCGAACGCCGCGGTGGTCGCACGGAGCGGGGGCATGGCCGCATGGGAGCGGGACGGGCAGGGACCCGCCTCCGCCGTCGGCCCCGTCCACTCCGGATGAGAAATGTGACGAAGGTGGCCATAGTGGCATCAGTGGCGAGGTGTCTGTCCAGCGGCGGCGAGTGCTGCGCACCCGCCCGTGAGGGAGAAGGCATATGGCTGTCAGGCACCGGCTGGTGGCCGGCACGCCGGAGGACGTGTGGGCCGTTCTGGGCGACGCCGACCGCTACGGGGAATGGGTCGTCGGGCCGTCGGGATCCGAACAGGGCGACGGCGACTGGCCCCAGGTCGGCTCCAGCATCCGGTACACCGTGGAACTCGGGCCGGTGAAGCTCAAGGGAACCACGGTCGTGCGGGTCTGCAGGCCTGGGCGGCAACTCGAGCTCGAGGCCCTGAGCGGCTGGCTCGGCAGTGCCCGCATCGCCATTGAGCTGCGGCCCTGGGCCGAGGACACACTCGTCATCGTCGACGAGCATCCATTGCGGGGTCCGGGCGGCATGCTGCACAACTCCCTGCTCGACGCGTTCCTGCAAGTGCGCCATCGCAGCATGCTCAGCAGGCTGGCGCAGCAGGTCGAGGAAGGCGCGGGCCGGGCCACGCCTCGTACGTGAGAGGTGTCCACGCGGGAGGTGATCTCATGCCGGACGCGGTGGTGATCGGCGCGGGCCCGAACGGCCTCGTCGCCGCGAATCTCCTGGCCGACGCGGGATGGGCCGTGGAGGTCCTGGAGGCTCAGGACGAGCCGGGCGGCGGGGTCCGTTCCGACCGTGCCGTCGACCCCGCATTCGTCCACGATCTGTTCAGCTCCTTCTATCCGCTGGCCGCCGCCTCACCGGTCATCCGCCGGCTCGAGCTGGAACGAGAAGGCCTGCGCTGGAGCCACGCCCCGGCCGTGGTCGCACACCCGCTGCTGGACGGCCGTTGCGCCGTGCTCCACCGGAACCCCGGCGACACCGCCGCGCTCCTCGACGGGGACACCCCCGGCGACGGAGAGGCCTGGCTGCGGCTGTGCGACCTGTGGGACCGCCTCGGTGACGACATCCTCGATGCGCTGTTCACCCCTTTCCCGCCGGTGCGGGCCGGGCTTCGCCTGGCCGCCCGGTTGCGCGCCGCAGGGGGACTCCGCCTGGCCCGCACCATGATCCTGCCAGTGCGCAGACTGGGGGAGGAGGAGTTCCGCGGCGCCCTGGGCCCCCTGCTTCTGGCCGGCAACGCACTGCACGCCGACCTGGCTCCGGAGGCCGCGGGCAGCGGGGGATTCGGCTGGCTCATGGCGATGCTCGGGCAGGCGTACGGGTTTCCGGTCCCCGTGGGGGGCGCGCAGTCCTTGGTCACCGCCCTGGTGGAGCGATTGCGGCGCAACGGTGGGACGGTGCGCTGTGGGGCCCGTGCCACGTCGGTGGTGGTCCGCTCAGGACGGGCCGTCGGCGTCCGTGTGGCGGACGGCCAGTTCGTTCCCGCCGCCCGCGCCGTCCTGGCCGACGTGTCCGCGCCCGCGCTCTACAGGCAACTGCTGGATCCGGCCGACCTTCCCGGGCGCGTCCAGGAGGACCTGCGACGGTTCCAGTGGGACTTCGCCACCTTCAAGGTCGACTGGGCGCTCGACGGTCCGGTGCCGTGGTCCGCCGAGGCCGCGCGGTCCGCGGGCACGGTCCACCTGGCGGAAGGTGTCGACGGGCTGACGCGGTTCGCCGCGCACATCGCCATGGGCCAGGTGCCCGAGCGGCCCTTCCTTCTGTTCGGGCAGATGACCACGGCCGACAGCACACGTTCGCCGTCCGGCACGGAGTCGGCCTGGGCCTACACCCACCTCCCGCACCACATCCGCGGTGACGCGGGCGAGGGAGGGATCACGGGGGCGTGGCACACCGGCGACCGGGAGCGGATGTCCGACCGCGTCGAGGAACAGGTCGAGCGGTACGCACCCGGATTCCGCGCGCTGATCCGCGCCCGTCGTGCCATGGCCCCGCCCGACATCGAATCGGCCGATGCGAACCTGCACCACGGCGCGATCAACGGCGGTACCGCCGCGTTGCACCAGCAACTGGTGTTCAGGCCCGTTCCGGGCACCGGACGCCCGGAAACACCGGTCGCCGGGCTCTTCCTGGCCTCCGCGGCGGCCCATCCCGGTGGTGGCGTCCACGGGGCCCCGGGCGCCAACGCCGCCCACGCCGCGCTGCGCTCCCGGTCCCCGAGCCGGCTCCTCAGCGGTGCGCAGCGGGCCCTCACCCGTCGCAACCGCTTCGGGCGACGCACCTGACTTGGGCGGGTGCGGTGCCGCGCCGTCCGCCGGCCGGGAGTTTCGTGTCGGCGTGGACGCCGGTGCCGTGCCAGCATGGGCCGTAGGCGGTGTACCGAGACCAGAACGCCGGGTCGGGTGGCCGGAGCCCTGGCAGCAAAAGGCGGGCCGGCCGACAGCAGGGAGACCGTTGTGGCCCACGAGCAGCTCCGACTCGGCGAGGTCCTCGCGGCGGCCGAGGCGGCTGCGCCGGTGGAGTCCGTCGAGGTCATCGCCCGCCATCTGCGGGACCGGTTCGGAGCGCGGTCCGTGTCCTTCCTCCTCGCCGACGTCATCGGCCGGAAAATGGTGCGGATCGCTGAACACGGCGCGTCGCAGCGTGGCCAGGGCGCGGAACAGATCGCGTTGTCCGGCACCGTGTACGAGGAGGCGCTGCGCGGCCAGCGGCTCGTGCAGCGCTCAGATGCCGGGCAGGGCCTGCGGGTGGTCGTGCCGGTCAGCCACCGGGGCGAGGCCATCGGGCTGCTGGAGGTGACGCTCCCCGATGCCACGCCGAACGTCCTGGAGCAGGTCGGGGAGGCCGCCCACGCGCTCGCGTACCTCATCGTCACGGACCGCCGTTTCACCGACCTCTACCTGTGGGCCGAGCGCACCACGTCCGTCAGCCTGGCCGCCGAGATCCAGCGCGGACTGCTGCCGTCGGCCGCCAGCTGCGACGACGAGCGCTTCGCCCTGGCAGGCGCCCTCGTACCCGCGGACTCCATCGGGGGAGACACGTACGACTACGCGGTCGACCACGACACCTTGCACGTGTCCATCACCGACGCGATGGGACACGACGTGGAGTCCGCGCTGCTGGCCACCCTCCTGGTCAACGCCTCCCGCGGCGCCCGCAGGGCCGGCTGCGATCTGGCCGAGCAGGCGTACCGGGTGCACCGGACGCTCCTGGACCACAGCCATAGCGGCTTCGCCACCGGTCAGCTCATCCGTATCGGCATGGACGGGACCGGCATCGAGTTGATCAACGCCGGTCACCCGTGGCCGCTGCGCCTGCGCGGCGGCGTGGCCGAAGAGGTCCGCGTCGACGTCCACCTGCCCTTCGGGGTACCTTCACCCACCCCTTTCCGCGTCCAGTCCCTCGACCTGCGGGCCGGCGACCGGCTGGTCCTCTACACCGACGGCATGCAGGAGCGCTGCGCCAGCGCGGTGGACCTGGCGGCGCTGCTCCGAGAGACCGCCACCGAGCACCCCCGGGAAGTGGTCACCGCGGCCACCGCCGCCGTGCTGGAGGCGTGCGTCGGACATCTGCGGGACGACGCCACGATTCTCTGCCTGGACTGGCGGGGACCGCGCGGTGACGAGTAGCGAGGCGGAT
Organism: Streptomyces sp. RLA123; assembly: GCF_056270165.1. NCBI lineage: Bacteria > Bacillati > Actinomycetota > Actinomycetes > Kitasatosporales > Streptomycetaceae > Streptomyces > Streptomyces sp. RLA123. The sequence continues at coordinate 7,978,750 of NZ_JBWDOR010000003.1, forward strand.
CAGCACCGGGCGGCCCGTGGCGCCTGGTGGGCAACCCCGCCGCGAAGGGCATCGAGACCCGGCAAGCGCGAGCGGGGTTGCACTTCCAGCATGCACCTTTGCCGGGCTGCGCTCATTCTGTCCGGCCCGACGACGCTGTGGTCCGAGCCGGCCAGGCCTTGCTGATGTGCTGTGACCGCGCCCGCATGCGGGGGCCACGGGCCTGCCGGCCGAAGCGAATCCTGCGGAGCCTCCCGTCTCCCTCATCGGACGGGGCCCGGCACGCCGCAACGCCGCACCGCGGGTGACCTGGCGTCCCCTCCACCCGATTGGCTGTGCCCGGAGCGGCCGACTCGTTGGCTGCACGTGCGTAAGCACCTGTCGTCCCGGCCGTGCGGTCTGCCGATCGAGGCCGCGTCCGAACTAGCAGGACAGCAGGACAGCAGGACAGCGGGACAGGGCTCCCGGCGTTACGGTCCGCCTGTGCGGGGACATCCAGGTATGGCCTTTCTCGGTGTCGACATCGGCACATCCAGCAGCAAGGGCGTCCTGGTCGACGCCTCCGGCTCGGTGCTCGCGACCGCGGTGCGCGAGCACACCGTCTCCCGCCCGAGGCCAGGACACGTCGAAATGGACGCCGGGTTGTGGTGGGAGGAGTTCCAGGGCATCACCCGCGAACTCCTGTCCGGCGGCGCGCGGGTGGAGGCGGTCGGTGTCAGCGGCATGGGCCCGTGCGTGTGCCTGGCCGACGCGGCGAACCGGCCGCTGCGCCCGGCCGTCCTCTACGGCGTGGACACGAGGGCCGTGGCGCAGATCGCCCGGCTCGACGCCGAGTTCGGCCGGCAGGCCGTTCTCGACCGGTGCGGCAGCGTGCTGTCGACCCAGGCGGTGGGGCCCAAGGTGGCCTGGGTGGCCGAGCACGAGCCGGAGGTGTTCGCGGCCGCACGGCGGCTGTTCATGCCGGCCTCCTTTCTCGCCCACCGGCTCACCGGCGCCTATGTGCTCGACCACCACTCGGCCAGCCAGTCCGTCCCGTTCTACGACGCCCGGGCGCAGGACTGGTACCGTCCGTGGGCGGAGGCGGTGTGGCCGCACGCGGAGCTGCCCGAGCTGCGCTGGCCCGGTGACCAGGCGGGAACGGTGACGGCCGAGGCGGCGGCGGCGACCGGTCTCGTGCCGGGCACCCCCGTCCTCACCGGAACCATCGATGCCTGGACCGAGGCCGTCAGTGTCGACGCGACACGGCCGGGCGACCTGATGCTCATGTACGGCACGACGATGTTCCTGATCGCCACCGTCACCGGGCAGCTGCGCGTGCCCGAGCTGTGGAGTACCGTCGGCGCCTTCCCCGGTACCCGCTCGCTGGCCGGTGGCATGGCCACGTCCGGAGCGGCAACCGAGTGGCTGCGGGGCCTGTTCGGGTCACCCGGCCGCGCCGCGCTGCTGGCGGAGGCCACCGACAGCGGTGCCGGCGCACGCGGTCTCGTGATGCTCCCGTACCTCGCCGGCGAGCGCACCCCGATCGCCGACCCCGACGCCCGTGGGGTGATCGCCGGGCTCACCGTCGAGCACACCCGCGGCGACCTCTACCGGGCGGCGCTGGAGGCCACCGCACACGGCGTGCGCCACAACATCGAGGCCATGCGGCAGGCGGGCGCCGAAGTCCGGCGGGTTGTCGCGGTCGGCGGGGGCACGCAGGGCGGGTTGTGGACCCAGATCGTCTCCGACGTCACCGGGCTGCCCCAGGACATCCCCACCATCACGGTCGGCGCCGGCTACGGGGCCGCGCGGCTGGCCGCCCGCCTGTCCGGCGAAGCGGCAACCGCGACGTGGAATCCGGTACGCGAGCGCCGCGTACCGGACCCGGACGCCGGGGCCCTGTACGACGGGCTGCACCGCCTGTACCGGGGCCTGTATCCGGCGACACGCGACACGGTCCACGCACTGGCCCGGCTCCAGCGCGAGGCCGCAGGGGGTCCGGACATCCCGTCAGGCCACTGAGTACTGCGGGCCGGCCGGTGTCACCGGCCGATCAGCGGCAGCGCGGGGAAGCTGTGGTCCTGCCAGATCAGGCGGGAGGCCTCTTCCGGGTACGCGGCGACGGCCGGCTGGGTGTCGAAGACCTGGACGAGGCGCTGATCGGCGTCGTACGCGGGCCAGCCCGGGTCCCCGTGGGCGGCGAACGACGTCCACGCGCCACGCATCCTGGTGGACAGGGCCTCCGCCTCCGGTGAGGGCGTCTCACCGATCAGCATGGCGGGCTGACCGCGGTCCAGATTGCCGAACACGAGCGGTACGTCCAGGCCGTGGCAGGCACCGAGGATGCCGCCCATGCCGGGGGCGGCCCACACCAGCTCGTAGACGTGCGCGCGGCCGCCGGCAGCCGACTGGGCCTCGGCGAGGTGGAGCGACGGCATCCTGAACAGCCAGTCGGAGTGGACCAGTTCGTACAGCTCGTCCGGGCCCGCTGCCGGGAAGGCGTCACGGTAGCGCCGCGCACCGTCAGGGCCGGGTGCGAAGACGCGGAGCGCGTCGGCGGCCTGCTCCTCGCCCACCTCGCCGAGCAGGCCGCCGACGACGGTGAACAGGCGCTGTTCGTCGCGGGTGTGGCCGACGAGGAGTTCGATGTCGCGGCCGGCGCCGTCGGCGAGTGCCTGCCACGGGGTGACGGCCAGGACGTCGCCGTCGACGACGGGGGAGAAGGGGATCGCTCTGTGCGCGGGCCGACCCCACCGCTGCGCCCACTGGTCCAATGTGGCGCCGACGGCGTCACCCGCGGCGGACAGCCGCTGCGGTGCGACGCCGGCCAGATCGGCCACCGTGGGCCGCAGCCCGAGTTCGGCGGCGCAGGCGGCGGTGATGTCCGCGGCGAGCTCCGGCGAGAAGAACGTGCCGGGCACGCTCTGCGCGACGGCCCGGTGGAAGAGCCCGGCCGCACGGTCCATGGCCAGCAGCGCCGCGACGGATCCACCGCCCGCCGACTCGCCGAAGATCGTGACCCGGCCGGGGTCGCCGCCGAAGGCCCGGATGTTGTCGCGCACCCACTCGAGAGCGGCGACCTGATCGAGCAGACCCCGGTTGGGAGGTGCCCCCTCGATCTGCGCGAAGCCCTCGATCCCCACGCGGTAGTTGAACGTCACCACGACGACGCCGCCGTCGCGCGCGAGCCGGCCGCCGTCGTACTCGGGGAGGCCGGACATGCCGAACACGTAACCGCCGCCCTGGATCCACACCATCACCGGCAGGCCCGCGCCGGGGTCGGGAGCCGGTGACCAGACGTTGACCGTCAGCCAATCGCCGTCCGCCGCGTCCCCCGAGAGCACGTCCATGCCGAAATGGCCGCCCTGCGGGGGCGGCGGCCCGTACGAGAGGGCCTCCCGCACCCCGCTCCAGCCCCGCACCGGCCGCGGCGCGGCCAAGCGCAACGCGCCGACCGGGGGCTCGGCGAACGGGATGCCGCGGAAGACCGCCACACCCGCCTCCCGGCTGCCGCGCAGCCTCCCGGCCGCCGCGAGAACCTCGGGCCGGGACCCGGACGGCGCGGCCTCGGCAACGGTCATCACAACGTCCTCTCAGACAGGCGGAGGGGGTTTCGTGGCGGTGGCCCCCGGCCCTGCGGATCATCCACCGGGACGGGATGCCGCGCCAGCGATTTTCAGGAGGGCCGGGCGCGCCAGGGATCGGCGCCCGCTACGACGAGTCGGTGCTGCCCTTGCGGCCGGATGACGCACCAAGACTCGTGGGCGAGCCGCGGTTCGACGCAGGCGCCCGTGATCGGGTCGAGGGTCCGGACTGCCGGTTCCGGTGGCGTCCGAACGGGTGAGATGCCTCAGCGACCGCCACGGCGGCGCTCAGGCCGATCCTTGATCGTGGACTCGTTCCAGTGCCGGTTGCCGAAGGCGAGCCGGTCCGCCTCGCGCCAGGTCGGATGACATCCGCATGCGCGATCTTCCAGGCGGAGGCTCCCGTAGTCTCTGCGGATGTCGCAGGAGACTCATGGGGACGGTGGGGGATTTGACGGGATTGAGGCGCGGCAGACGGGTGTTGCACGACCTCGGATTCGGCTTGGCCGCCCTCGCGATGGCGGCCGGCTGTTCAGCGAACGGCGACAGCCCGGGCGACAAGCCCAACGGTATCGAGGGGCAGTCGGTGGACCGCATCTTCGCCCGCGTGGACAAGGCGCTGGATGCGGCGTCGGTGCACACCGTGCAGGTGTCGGGCGGACGCCGGATCGGCGACGTCCATGCGATGCACGGCGGCGACAACTGCACGGGCCTGTTCACCGATGACCAGGGCTTCGCCTGGCACTTCACCACCCTCGGCGAACAGACCTGGATCACCCCTCAGCGGCGCAGCGCGAAACTGACCGACCGCACAGGCGCCCCGGTGGAGCCGGGTCGGTACCTGCCAGTGGAGACCGACTCGCCCGGACTTGCCGGAAAGCTGGCGCAGTACACCATCGGTGCATGTCACTTGCGCTTCTCCATGGTGAAGCAGCAGCACTTCACCGTCACCAAGGGTGGCGAGACCCGCGTCGACGGGCGGCCGGCCCTTGCGGTGAAAACCGAGAAGGGCAGTGTGGAGAGCACCGCGTACTTCGCCACCACCGGTGAGCCGGTGCCGCTGCGGATCGAAGGCCATGACGGGAAGTACCTCTTCACTACGACGTGGGAGGACTACGGCGCCGGTCCGAGGATCGCCGAGCCTCCCAAGTCGAAGACCCTTCGCCCTTTGTCCTGAGCCCGACCATCGCTCCGCATCCTGGACGGGGATGCCCGTGCCGATGCCCAGTGACTGACCAGTTCTGGGCGACCCGAGCGGGATGCGGATGCTCTGCGGCTGCGGACGGCAGTGGATGAGGGCAACAGAGCCGTACAGATGGGGAGTTCGGAAGCGGCAGGCGGACTGCCCTGAGCCCCCGCTTCGACAAAGCGCAGCGCGCGTGGCCACCAACGGACTTGGCCGCCAACCCGCTGGGCCGGGCCCTGTACGCGGAGATGTTCGCCGACCCGGCGTGCGGGGGGAACGTCGCGCGGTTCGCGTTCCTCAACGCCGCGGCCAGGAGGTTCTACACCGACTGGGAGCGCATGGCCCGCTTCGCCGTCGGCGCACTGCGCGTCGAGGCGGCGAGGAACTCCCACGACCGGGAACTGTCGAACCTGATCGGTGAACTGTCCACCCGCAGCGATGCCTTCCGCGTGATGTGGGGATCCCACAACGTCCATGTCTTCCGCGACACCACGAAACGCCTCAACCATCGGCTCGTCGGTGACCTCGAACTCGATCAGGAGACCATGAGCCTGCCCGACGAGAGCGGCCTGAGCGTGGTCGTCTACAGCGCGCCCCCCGGAACACCGGCCGAGGACGGCCTGAAGCTGCTCGCCGGCTGGTCCGCAACAACCGCACAGGAGCGGGACGCCGGGGCAACGGGCACGCCCTCGATCCCGCGCGTCTGACGGGGCACGGGAACCGGGCCCTTCCGGCGCTCGTACGAGGTCAGGGTCTGAAGCGGTATCCCATGCCCGGTTCGGTGAGCAGGTGGCGGGGGTTGGCCGGGTCGGGCTCCAGCTTCCTCCGCAGGTTCGCGAAGTAGATGCGCAGGTAGTTGGTGTGCTTCTCGTGTTCCGGCCCCCAGACGTGCCGCAGGATCTGACGGCTGGTCACCAACTGTCCCGGTGGGTGGCGGAGCAGGATGTTGAGGATGCTCCATTCGGTCGGCGTCAGGCGCGGCTGATCGTCGTCACCGTCCGCGCCGTGCACGACGGAGCTGTCGAGATCGATCCTCCACGCCCCGATGTGTGCGACCGCGGGGGACGAGTGCTCCCCGGACGGCCGGCGCAGCACCGCCCGCAAGCGGGCGAGGAGTTCGTTCATCGCGAAGGGCTTGGTGACGTAGTCGTCGGCACCCGCGTCGAGGGCGGCCACCTTCTCGTCGGCGTCGGACCGCCCGGACAGGACGATGATCGGCATCCGGCTCCAGGCGCGCAGGGCCTGCATCACCTGGTGGCCGTCGATCTGCGGAAGCCCGAGATCGAGGATCACGGCGTCGGGCGGATTGCTGATGGCCTCCACCAGCGCCTGGCGGCCGTCGACCGCGGTGTCCACCGTGTAGCGGTCGGCCTGGAGGCGGATCTGCAGGGCCTTGAGTATGAGCGGTTCGTCGTCGACGACCAGGATGCGGGTCATGGTGGCGCCCTTTCGTGTGGGAGCTCTCTCCGGGGTCCCCACACATGAGCGTTCCGCTCACGGCCCCGGTGAGGCCGCGGGCGTGGGGGTGACGAGGGGTCTCACCCGGCCGTGGGCGCGGGGACGCTGAGCCGGTAGCCGACGGAAGGGTCGTTCTGGAGGAACTGGCCGGCTTCGTCGTGCAGTTTCTTGCGGATGCGGTAGGCGTACACCTTGAGGTAGTGCTGCTCGTTGGCGTAGGCGGGGCCCCAGACGTTCTCCAGGATCATGCGCCGGGTGCAGACCTTGCCGACGTGGCGGGCGAGGTAGGCCAGGACGTCGAACTCCTTGGGGGTGAGATCGAGCGGCTCGTCGTGGCAGGTGGCCTGGTAGTGGACCAGGTCGAGGGTGAGCGGGCCGACGGTGAGCTCGGTCGTCGCGTCGGCGTCGGAGGCGGAGGCGTGGTGACGCAGCGCGACCCGCAGGCGCGCGTCGAGTTCACGCATGCCGAACGGCTTGGTCATGTAGTCGTCGGCGCCGTTGTCGAGGGCGTCCACTTTGCGGTCCTCGGAGCTGTCGGCGGACAGGATGATGATGGGCCGGTCGGTCCATGCGCGGATGCGGGTGCAGACGTCGAGTCCGTCGAGGTCGGGCAGGCCCAGGTCGAGCACGATCACGTCGGGGGCGTGGACGGCGGCCTCGGCGAGTCCCCCGTGGCCGGTCTCGGCGGTGCGGACCTGGTGCCCCAGGGCTTCGAGGCCGACTCGGCAGGCGGCGAGCAGCGCGATGTCGTCATCGACGATGAGGACGGTGGCCACGGTGTGTTCTCCTCGGACAGGCCGGCCACGGCCGGCAGGGTGAAGGTGAAGCGCGCCCCGCCACCGGGGTTCTGGTCGGCCCAGATGTGCTGGTCGTGCGCTTCGATGAAGATCTTGGCGATGGCCAGTCCGAGTCCGGTTCCGGAGTCGGCCTCGCGGCGGAAGAAGAAACCGAAGACATCGTCCCGTCGGTTCGGCGGGATGCCGGGGCCGTGGTCGGCGACCGAGACGGTCACCGTGGCCGGGTCGCTCCGGTACGCGCGGATGGTGATGGCGGTGGCCGGTGGGGCGTAGCGGGCGGCGTTGTCGAGCAGATTGGTGAGGACCCGGCCGATCAGCACGGTGTCGACGTCGAGCAGCGGCAGATCCGCGTCGATGTCGGTGATGATCTGCCGTGGCGGGGGGCCGGGCAGGTCCCGCAGGACGGTGGCGACGAGATCGCCCGCGGTGGTCAGGCCGGTGCGTGGCCGGAGCACTCCGGCCTGGACCCGGCTCATGTCGAGAAGGCTGGTGACCAGGGCCGCGAGTCGATCGGTCTGGGTGTCGATGAGCCGGGCCAGCTCCTCGCGTGCGGTGCCGGTCAGAGCCGGGGCGAGCTCGGCGTCGGCGAGCACGGAGGAGGATGCCTTGATCGAGGCCAGGGGGCTGCGCAGGTCGTGGGAGACGGCGGCGACCAGAGTGCGTGCGAGGTGTTCGACCTCATGGGTCAGCTGTGCGCGCATCGCCTGTTCGCGCAGCTGGGCTCGCTCGACGGCGAGGGCCATCTGGTTGGCGAACAGCAGCAGCGGCTCGCGCTGCTGCTCGGTGATCGCGACGCCGGTGATCGCCAGCACCCCGATGGGGCGTCCGGCGGCCACCAACGCGAGCTGGACGGGCTCGCCCCTGCGGCCCTGGCCGGTGGGTGCGGCGAGCAGGTCGAGATTGGTGACCTGTCCGGGCTGGGGGTGAAGCCGCCGCAACTCGGTGGGGTCGAGGTCCCCGCCGGCCGTGGCGGCGACGTGCAGCCGGCCGTCCTGGGGCAGCAGCAGCGCGACGTGGCCGGCGTCCAGGACATCGGCCAGCGCGGTCACGATGACGTCGAGCAGCTCGGGCAGCGGGCGGTCCTGGACGAGCTGGGTGGACAGGTCGAACAGCCGGCGCACCAGCAGACCGCGTTGCCGGGCCGCCGCTCTGGCGGCGTTCATACCGGCCACCACCCGGGCGACGGGCAGCATGACGAGTACGTAGATGACCAGCGCGGTCCAGTTCTCGTTCGCGCCGACATCCAGCGTCAGGTAGGGCGGTATGAAGAAGAAGTCGTAGATCAGGAAGCCGCTGAGGGTGCTGAGCACGCCGGCGAAGAAACCGCCGATGGTGACACCGACGACGACCGGGACGACCAGCACCAGGGCCGTGGTGGCGATGCTGAGGTGGGTCCGCAGCGGCAGCATGGCGACGGTGAGTACGGCCGTGCAGGCCAGGGCAGCCAGCGACCCGGCCAGATTACGGCGCACAGTGTCGGTCGTGGGGGTTCCCCTCCTATGCCGGGTCCAGCGGCCGGTCATCACACTTTTCCACCAGCAATCCTGCCACCGGATCGCCACCGCTGATGTGCCCGGCTCGGGCGGTGGCGTCCGGAAGCCGCTGCCCGTGGACCACGCCGGGACCACCGCCGGAGCGCCCGGCGTGGCCGTCGTGACCGGGTGGCCGTGGCTCTCCACGGTCCCGGTCACGACGCCACGTCCGTCGCCGGAGACCGTCGGCCCACTGCGTTGCAGCGGCCCGCGGCTGTGCCGCGGTGTCGATGCGTCGGTCAGGTGGGACATACGGTCTCCGGACGGTACGGCCCGCGCGGGGCCATCGGCGTTCATCGGCGGTCGGCTCTGCTACAGCCCCGCCAGCGCCTCGTTGAGTTCGAGGACGTTGACGTGGGACGCGCCGAGGAATCCCCACTGGGGCCCGCGCACGTGGGCCGCGACCAGCGCGTGCACCTGGTCGCCGGTCAGGTGGCGGGCTTCCGCGACCTTGCCGACCTGGGCGTAGGCGGCCTCAGGGCTGATGTCGGGGTCGATTCCGCTGCCGGAGGCGGTGACCAGGTGCGGAGTGGGCGTGACGCCCTGCTTCCGCAGGGCGGCGGCCCGCTCCTTGTAGGTGTCGACCAGTTCCTTCGAGCGGGGACCGAGGTTGGATCCTCCGGTCGCGGTCGGGTCGTCACCGTCGGGGCGGCCCTGGAACCACTGCGAGCCCTTCCACTGCTGACCGACCAGGGCGGATCCGTTCGTGCCGAGCGATCCGTTGGCCTGGTGCTGGAACAGGGCCTGTCCGATGCCGGTCTCCGCCAGCGGGTAGGCCAGTCCGAGCAGGACGAAGAAGATGGCCGAGACGATCAGGCCTTGCCGCAAGTTCACCCACAGCATGACAACTCCATGACGATTCCCATCCGACGCCGCGGTGCGGGTCTGAGGCGGTGCAGTTCTGACAGGGGACGGTTGGTGGCCGGTCCGCGGACCTCAGTAGGCATGCAGAGCGGTGAGGATCAGATCGATGAGCTTGATCCCGATGAACGGGACGACCAGCCCGCCGACGCCGTAGACCAGGACGTTGCGGCGAAGGATCGCCGTCGCGCCGGCCGCCCGGAACCGCACGCCGCGCAGGGCCAGCGGGATCAGCGCGACGATGACCAGCGCGTTGAAGATCACCGCGGACAGCACCGCCGAGGTCGGGCTGTGCAGGCCCATGATGTTGAAGGCGTGCAGTTGCGGGAACGTCGTCAGGAACAGGGCCGGGATGATCGCGAAGTACTTGGCGACGTCATTGGCGATCGAGAACGTCGTCAGGGCACCGCGGGTGATCAGCAACTGCTTGCCGATCTCGACGATCTCGATGAGCTTGGTCGGGTTGGAGTCGAGGTCGACCATATTGCCGGCCTCCTTCGCGGCGGTGGTGCCCGTGTTCATCGCCACGCCGACGTCGGCCTGCGCGAGGGCGGGGGCGTCGTTGGTGCCGTCGCCGGTCATCGCGACCAGCTTCCCGCCGTCCTGCTCGGCCTTGATCAGCTCCATCTTCCTGTCCGGGGTGGCCTCGGCCAGGTAGTCGTCCACGCCCGCCTCCTGGGCGATCGCGGCGGCGGTGAGCGGGTTGTCACCCGTGATCATCACGGTGCGGATACCGATGGCGCGGAGCTCCGCGAACCGCTCGGCGATCCCCTGCTTGACCACGTCCTTGAGCTCGATGACGCCCAGTACCCGCGGCCCGTCGGCGACGGCCAAGGGGGTGGCGCCGGCCTTGGCGACCTGTTCGACGATCGAGTCCAGTCCCGCGGGCAGCGTTCCGCCCTGCTCGATGACCCAGCGCTTGACGGATTCCGCGGCGCCCTTGCGGATCTGCCGGCCGGCGATGTCCAGCCCGGACATGCGGGTGGTCGCGGTGAACGGGACAAAGGTGTGGGACGGGCCCAGGTCACGCTCGCGCAGCCCGTAGCGCTCCTTCGCGAGGACGACGATCGAGCGGCCTTCCGGGGTCTCGTCGGCCAGCGACGCCAACTGGGCGGCCGCGGCCAGGTCGGCCTCGCTGTGGTCACCGACCGGGTGGAAGGCGGAGGCCATCCGATTGCCGAGAGTGATGGTGCCGGTCTTGTCCAGCAGCAGGGTCTGCACGTCACCGGCGGCCTCGACGGCACGGCCGCTCATCGCGAGCACGTTGCGCTGCACCAACCGGTCCATGCCGGCGATGCCGATGGCGGACAGCAGCGCGCCGATGGTGGTCGGAATCAGGCAGACCAGCAGGGCGATGAGGACGACCACGGACACGTGCGTGCCGGAGAAACTGGCCAGCGGCTGCACCGTGACCACCACCGGGACGAAGATGATCGTCAGCGCGGCGAGCAGGATCGCGAGCGCGATCTCGTTCGGGGTCTTCTGCCGTTTGGCTCCCTCGACCAGGCGGATCATCCGGTCCAGGAACGTCTGTCCCGGCTCGGCGGTGATGCGCACGACGATCCGGTCCGAGAGCACCCGGGTCCCGCCGGTGACCGCGGAGCGGTCGCCGCCGGACTCGCGGATGGTCGGTGCGGACTCACCGGTGATCGCGGACTCGTCGACCGACGCCGCGCCCTCGACGATCTCGCCGTCGGAGGGGATCACGTCCCCCGCCTCGCACACCACGACATCCCCGGTGCTCAGCTCTCCTGCCGCGACCCGCCGCTCCGTGCCGTCCGCTGCCAGCCGGCGGGCGTCGGTCTCGGTGCGGGTGCGCCGCAGGGTGTCGGCCTGGGCCTTGCCACGGCCCTCGGCCATCGCCTCGGCGAAGTTGGCGAACAGCACCGTCAGCGCCAGCCACACGGTCACCAGCCAGGTGAACACGCTGGGGTGCGCGATCGCCTCGGCCAGGGTGACCAGGGTGCCGATCAGCACCACGAACATGACCGGGTTCTTGACCTGCACGCGTGGGTCGAGCTTGCGGACCGAGTCCACCGTCGCCTGCCGCAGGATCTGCCGGTCGAACAGACCGCGCTGGTTCACCACTCCACGCGGCCCGGGGGGTGCACCGGACCCCGCGTCCGGTTTGTCAAGGACATGAGCGTCCTGCATCACAGCATTCCTTTCCACACGCGCATCGACCGCGGTGACAGAGGGGGGGGTACAGCTTCGGCACGCACCGGATTCACGGACCTCAGAACAGTCCGTGGCTGACCTGTTCGACCAGCGGCCCCAGAGCCAGGGCGGGGAAGAACGTCAGCGCGCCCACGATGAGGATCACGGCGGTGAGCAGGACGACGAACATCGGCTTGTCGGTGCGGAAGGTGCCGGGTCCCGCGGCGACGGGCTTCTTCGCCGCCATGCTGCCTGCAAGCGCCAGGACCGGGATGATCATCCCGAAACGGCCCAGCAGCAGCCCGATCGTGCCGGTGATGTTGTAGAACGGGGTGTTCGCGCTGAGCCCGCCGAACCCGGACCCGTTGTTGTTGGTCTGCGACGTGTAGGCGTAGAGGATCTCGGAGAACCCGTGCGGCCCGGCATTGAGCGGCCCGGCTCTGCCGACGTGGGTCGCGGCCGCGACGGCGGTCAGCACCAGGACCGTGATCGGCATGACCAGCACCCCGAGCGCGGCGAGTTTCACCTCTCTCGCCTGGATCTTCTTGCCCAGGTATTCCGGTGTGCGTCCGACCATCAGCCCGCCGATGAACACCGTGAGCACCGCGAACAGCAGAATCCCGTACAGGCCGGTCCCGACGCCGCCGGGGCTGACCTCGCCGAGCATCATGCCGGTCAGCATCGCGAACCCGCCGATCGGCGTGTACGAGTCCGCCGCCGAGTCCACGGATCCCGTCGAGGTCTGTGTCGAGGTCACGTTGTACAGCGACGACGACAACACCCCGAACCGGGTCTCCTTGCCCTCCATGTTCCCGACGCCGGCGTCACTGAGACCGGCGGCCACCATGGCCGGACTGCCCTGGTGCTCCGCCACCGCCGACATCGTCAGCCAGCCGGCGAACAGCACCGTCATGACCGCGAGGATCGCCAGGCCCTGGCGCGTGCTGAACACCATCTTGCCGAACACGTAGGTGAACGCGACCGGGATGGACAAGATCAGCAGGATGGACAGCAGGTTCGTCAGTCCGGTCGGGTTCTCCAGCGGGTTCGCGCCATTGGCGTTGAAGAACCCGCCCCCGTTCGTGCCGAGTTGCTTGATGGCCTCCTGCGAGGCCATCGGGCCGCGGCCCAGCAACTGCCCGGCTCCGTTCAGCTCGTTGTGGACCGGCACCGCGCCGGCCATCGTCTCCACCGCGCCCTGCCCGATGAACACGATCGCCGCGACGAACGCGATCGGCAGCAGCACGTAGATCGTGCCGCGGACGAGGTCCACCCAGAAGTTGCCGATCGTCGGCGACCCCTTGCGGGCGAAACCGCGCACCAGCGCGACCGCCACCGCCATCCCGACCGCGGCGGACAGGAAGTTCTGCACCGCCAGTGAGCCCATCTGCGAGAGATAGGACATCGTCGTCTCACCCGAGTACGACTGCCAGTTCGTATTCGTGACGAACGACACCGACGTGTTCCACGCCGTGTCCGCCCGCACCGCGCCGAAATGCTGCGGGTTGAACGGCAAGGACCCCTGCAGCCGGAAGATGCCGTAGGTGATCAGCAGCGCCACGGCGGTGAAGCCCACCACCGACGCGGCATACCGCTGCCACGTCTGCTCCGACTCCGGCGACACGCGCAGAGCACGGTAGATCGGCCGTTCCAGCCACGACAGCCAACGGGAGCGGCCCTCGTACACCGCGACCATGTACGAACCCAGGAACCGCCAGCACAGCCCCAGGACGATGACCATCACGACGATGGTCAATGCGAACGCCATCAGAACCGCTCCGCCTTGAACAGTGCCACGCCCAAATAGATGAACGTGACGATCGACAACACCAACAGCAACGCGTCAGTCGCGCTCACACTCGCTCCAAGCACCAAATCAGGCCCAGCATCGCGGCCAGGAACCCGACGACTCCGATCACAACCCAGATATCTGCCACGCCTGCAGCCTGGCTCTGCGGCCGGTAGCGGGGAGGTGGAAGCACCCGCCTGTGCGGTGGAAAAAGGGTGAACGCCCACGGGGCACCCGGGGACGACAGACCGGCCCGGTACGGCGTATGCGCCGTACCGTGCTCAGCGTGACCGAGTGGTAGGTGTCGGAGTTCTCCCAGTTGCAGCCGCTCTCGCCCACACCGGCATCAGGCCGGCCGCCGTCGTTCTTGCCGATACCGCGCCACGGACCCGGAAGACGTCACACCGCGTGGGACGGGTTGCGGATACCTGTCACAGGGCGGCAACCGAGTGTCACCGATGGGTGGCAGGCGTCACACCACGTGTTCAACTCCGGAGGAGCTCACGCGGCCGCGCGTCCCCGCAACAGGCGGATCCGGCACATGCGCCCTTCGCCTACCCGCGACGCGGGCGGTTGTCACGTTTGACCGGTGTCTCCGGTCGTGCCTGAAGACGGCGAAGCGTTCCCGGAAAGGTTTCTCATGGCAGGCCCTGGTGCGCCCGAAACCGGTGGCGACGGACCGCTCCGATGGTCGGCCACCGCCTGGGAGCAGGCTTTCGGCTTCGACACCCTTCACACGACCGTGGACCGGTACGGCGTGCTGGTGGGGTACAGCGGCTCCGCGTCCAGCAGACGGGCGCTGTCCTACGCGGCCGGGATGGCGCGGCGTTCCGGATCCGCGCTCGTCATCGTCCACGTCGCGAAGCAGAACGCGGTCGCGTCGTTTTTCGGTTTCGAGGCGCCGGTCGTCGAGCAGGGCCGGCACGACGGCACGCACTCGCTGGTGCACCGGCTCGCTCGCGAGGAACACCTGTCAGGCCTGTCCTGGACCCTTGTCCGGCGCACTGGCGTCATCGCGGACGAGCTGGAGAAGGCCGGCCGCAAATACCGGGCGAACGCCATCATCGTCGGTCAGTCGCGGGGGGCCGGCGGCGGGCTCTTCGGGTCGATATCCCACACGCTGGCGCGCCGTGCTCAGCAGCCGGTCATCGTCGTCCCCTGACCGGCGGCACAACAGGAGCACGGCGGGCCACCGCGGTCATGGGCGGAACGACCGATGGCCGCCCGTTCCGTACCCTGGCGGCATGCGTATGCGCCCCACATTGAGCTGGACCCCCACCGAGGACCTGCCTCCGGCCACCACGGATCTGGAGCCGGTCGCCGACGCGCTGGCCGCCGGCGGTGTGCTGGTGCTCAGCGGGGCCGGCATCTCCACGGAGTCGGGTATCCCGGACTACCGGGGCGAGGGCGGCAGCCTCAGCCGGCACACCCCGATGACCTACCAGGACTTCACCGGGGACGCCCAGGCGCGGCGCCGGTACTGGGCGCGCAGCCATCTCGGGTGGCGCACCTTCGGCCGGGCACGGCCCAACGCGGGTCACCGGGCGGTGGCCGCGTTCGGGCGGCGCGGCCTGCTGTCCGGTGTGATCACCCAGAACGTCGACGGCCTGCACCAGGCCGCCGGCAGTGAGGGGGTCGTCGAGCTCCACGGAAACCTGGCCCGGGTGGTCTGCCTCTCCTGCGGCGCGTCGAGTCCGCGCGGCGAGCTCGCCCGGCGGCTGGAGGAGGCAAACGAGGGCTTCGAGCCGGTGGCCGCGGCGATCAACCCGGACGGCGACGCAGACCTCACCGACGAGCAGGTGGGGGAGTTCGCCGTGGTGCCCTGCACGATCTGCGGCGGCGTCCTCAAACCCGACGTGGTCTTCTTCGGCGAGGCCGTCCCTCAGCCGCGGGTCGAGCACTGCCGCGAGCTGGTGGCCGAGGCGGCCTCGCTGCTGGTCCTGGGCTCCTCACTGACGGTGATGTCCGGGCTGCGGTTCGTCCGCCAGGCGGCCCAGGCAGGGAAGCCGGTGCTCATCGTCAACCGGGACGCAACCCGCGGCGACCGCTACGCGCTCACCCGGGTCGCGCTTCCGCTGGGAGCGGCGCTCACCACCGTGGCCGGGCGCCTGGACGTCCCCGTCGAGCCCGCTCACTCCGCGGCCGGGTCCGGCACTCCGGCGGCGGACGCGGGCGCGGCGACGGCGTAGTCCTCCCAGGCGCGCAGGTACCTCTGGAGTCCGTCGACGCACTGATCAACAACGCGGGCCTTTCCATGGTCGGGCACGGTGTCACGGCGCACGGCGCGGAGCGCCATTTCGCGGGGAACCCCTTCGGCCACTTCGCGCTCACGACGCTGCTGCCACCCGTGCTGCGACGCTCGCCGTCGCCGCGGGTGCTCACGGTGACCTCCTGCCTGCACGAGGAGGGTGAACCCTCGATCTGGACGACATCGCGTGGTCCTGGAGGTACACGCCCCTCGCGGCCTGCGCGGCCTCAAAGCGGGCGAACGCGCGACTCGATACGCGCCCTAGGACGCCGCCTGTGGGAGCGTTCGCAGCAGCTGACCGGCATCCACTGGGACACTCCCCGCACCATGAACACGGCCACGGGGACCGGCGCCTGACCCACGGAAACGCGAAGGCCCCCAAGAATCCGCCTGCGCGTCCAAGGGGGCCTTCTGCCGCCGAGCCGCCCTCATCGGGGCCGCCGCGAGCTCAGATCGTGGGGATGTCGTCGATGGTCTCCTTGTGCGGTTCGAGGACGAACCTCCAGCCGGCACTGGGCTCCATGAACCGCACTCGGGTGGGGTAGATGTCCAGGGCGCGGCGGTCACGGTTCTGGTTGCTCGTGCTCTTCCGCCCGCGCGCCGGCTCTTCGAACAGGTCGACCTTGACGTCCGGCACCGCGACGACTTCCTCGCTCCAGCGCTGGACGATCCCCGCGCCGAATGCCTCACGCGCGGCGTTGTAGAGCGCCTCCAGGGATTCCTTGGTCCCGTCGGGCACAAAGAGGGCGAGGTTCAGCAGGACACCGGCACTCTGGAGAACCTCTATTTCCTCGCCGGCCTCGTCGGCAACCCAGATACCGCGCTCTTCGGCATCGTCCGGAAGAACGTGTATTTCCTCACCGAAGATCGTCCTTGCGGTGAAGGATCCCCCCTCGAAGCTCTTGCCCGGCTTCACAAGGAGAGCCGGGGCGTAGCAGTCGAGCGCGAGGTCTTCCGTTGACGCCGAGACGAATATCGCGTCCTGGTGGCTCAGCTCGGCAACCTCTTCCGAGGTGAGACGCCGGGCGACAACTTTCTCGGTATTCACGCTGTTTCCCTTCTCCGTACGGCCAAGGACATGTCGGCGGGCCGCTCTTCGCGGCTTGGCCACGACCCACCCGCCGGTCCGGCGGTGACCCCGGGCACCGGGCGCCGGACGGGGGGTGCGTCGTTCGACGTCGCCGCCCCGGACAAGATCCCAGACGCGGACCCGGGCAGCAAATCCGCCCAGGGAAAGGCTTACTGACACCTTCGGCGGCGGGATTACGTGCCCGTTGACGCGGTGAGCGCGGGCCGGTGGAAAGGCGTCGGGCGCGCCGAATAACCCTGGCGGCGCTCAGAGCCTGGGAATCGGCCGAACCGCCGGAACCGCCGGAACCGCCGGAACCGCCGGAACCGCCGGAACCGCCGGAACCGCCGGAACCGCCGGACCATGCCGGCCGGCGGACCCGGCGCCGTCATCGCGCCCGAATCCGGTGGACGAGCACTCCGGAAGGCACGGCGACCGCCGGCACCCCGTCGCCGGCGTGAGCGCTGCGGAGCACCTCGTGGTGGACGGGGATCGTCGGGACGCGCTCACCGGTGCCGGGGTACCAGAGCCGCACGGTCCGGTCCGCCCGCCCGAAGTGACCGGCAGCGCCCCGCCGGCGACGGTGGCCTCGGAGACATCGGCGATGCCGGACAGGGAGCCGCGCATCCTGGCGATCGGCTCCCCGGTGGCCGGGTCCCAGGTCCGTACCGCCCCGTCGTCGGCGGTGATCCGGACGCCGGCGGCGAAGAGCACCGCCGACACCTCGCCGGTGTGCCCGAGCAGAGTCCGCGGCAGGGTGCCGGTGGCGGGATCCCGGATGCGGACCGCCGCTTCCCGGCCGCCGCCGGCCAGCAGTGTCCGGCCCGCGGCCTTGAAGGAACACGCGCTCCGCACCGGATCGGTGTGCCCCTCCAGGACCGCCACCTCGATGCGCGGTACGAGGTCCACGCCGTCTCGCCAAGCATGGGCTCACGTGAGGACGTGTCAGGCCGAACGGGTAATTGCCCGGCGAGGCCGGCATGCGGCTCGGCGTCAGTCAGACCGGTGGGAGTCGGCTCGCCCCGCCGCGTGCTGGAACCGCAACTCGCGGGGGCTCACACCGTACGCGGCCTTGAAAACGCGGCTGAAGTGGGCCGCGCTGGCGAATCCCCACCGGTGGGCGATGGCCTCGATCGTCGTGAACCGATGCACTGGGGAGGCCAGTTCTCTCCTGCACTCCTCGAGGCGCTGCGTCCTAATCCATTCACCGAGGGTGATGCCCGCTCGGGACAGGGTCAGGTAGAGCCAGCGTACGGAAACGTCGTGCTCGGCAGCGATACGCTCGGGAGTCAGGTCGGGGTCAGCCAGGTGGAGACGGACGTATTCCTGAACGCGCACAAGAAGTGTGCTGTTCAGGGGCGCTCTGGCCTGGTCGTCCAGGTCCAGGGCCACGGTGACCACCGCCCTGATCAGGTCGACACTGGGCTCAGCGAACAGGGCACCCTCAGCTTCGCCGGCTGCGGCTTGGTGGCGGGCCAGTCGTGTGAAGAACGCCGCAGTGGCACCCACGACCGGGCGCTCCGAACTGAGCGGCACGGCAGTGATCTGGTCGAGCAAGGACGGCCGCAGCCCCAGGGCATGCGTGGGAACGCTCACGAGAACCGAATGTGTCGAGCCGTGGAAAAGGATCTCGTAGGGCTTCGCGTCGTCCATGACGGTGAGATCCCCGGCCCTTCTCAATGCGTGCCTGCCCCCCTGGCGGACGTCGGAGACCCCCGCCTCCTGGAGATTGACGAGAACATGCGGCACCGTGTCCTCGTCCACCGGGGCGGCCTTGGACAGGAGGCGGGTCACGTTCCAGCCGATCTCCGAGACTTTCACCGACCCCAGCGCGTTGGTGGTCACGTAGGCCCGCTGACGATGCGGATTCGGCGGCAGGTCCACCTCGACGCGGCCATTGACGGAGCACGAGAACTCACGGATCGCGTCCGCACGATCACCGGGATCCAGCGACGCGGCGTCGAGTCGAACGGTCATGCGAGCTTCCTCCTGAACGGTCGCGGGGCCTGCGCAGCACGCACCTTTCTCAGGCTACTGCGGTCAAATGGCCCACTTTGCGATCTTTGCTGCATTTTTCATCTCTATTTCCGCCCTGTGTTTTACGGTGCACCGGCGGAGGCCGCCGCTGAGGGCCCGGCCCGGGACCGTCGCAGGACCGGGTATGCGAACCTCCGCCCTGCCCGGGGGCGGTTCGCCCACGCGAAAGGCCGGCCCCCTCGGGGGCCGGCCCTCCTGCCTGTCGTGCTGCGCGCCCGGGGTGCGCCGGCGGGCCCGTTCCCGGTGCCGCCGGCGCGGTCCCTAACGCTTCCTCCGGCTACTTGCGCTTCAGCGTGAAGTTGCCGGTGACCGTCTCCCCCTTCTTCAGCTTGATCGTCGTGACGGTCGGCTGGTAGCCGTCCTTGGCGACGATGACGGTGAGCGGGTTGTTGCGGACGTCGAGCCACAGCCCGTACGTGCCGTCCGCGGCCGTGGTGAGCGTGTAGGACGAGGCCCAGCTGTCGATCTGGACGGTCGCCCCGGCCAGCGGCGCGGTGCCGCCGGTGGCCGTGTTGCCCAGGACGAGACCGGCGATCTTCCCCCAGGTCTTGGGCGGCGCGACGTGCAGGGTGACCGGGATGCGCGGCACGGAGTACGGCGTGTCGGTGCCCACGCTCAGGCCGGCGGTCAGGTCACCGGGCTGGGTGATCGAGGCAGCCGTGGCGTCCAGCGAGACGGTGACGACCGCACTGGCGCCGGGCTCCAGGGTGAGCTGCTGGACGCTCTCGCCGAGCCAGTCGACGTCGCTCGCCCCACCCTGGTCGTAGCCGGGCAGCACCTCGACCTTGCTGATCGGCGCGCCGGGGGCGTTGCCGCCACCGGCCTTGTAGAAGCCCGGTGCGCCGCCGCCGCGGTAGGTGGCGACATTGGCGTTGGGCAGGGTGCCCCAGGTGCCGGACTTCGGGTCGAAGGCCTGGCTCCGGTTGGTGAGGGCGTTGTTGCCGACACCGCCGACCAGGATCAGACGGCCGTTGGCGGCGGCGTACGAGGAACCCCACTGGGCGGCCGGGACGTCGGCGAGCTGCGTCCAGCTGTTGGCGCCCGGGTCGTAGGCGTAGGTGTGGACGATGTCGTTCTCGTTGGGGCCCAGACCACCGGCGCAGTAGATCTGGCCGTCGATGGCGCCGCACGCCTCCCACGAGATGGGCTCGGGGTAGGCGGCGATCTGGGACCAGCTGTCGGTGCTCGCGTCGTAGACGCTGGCGTCGGTGGTGGCGCAGAAGTCGCCGCCGCAGCCGCCGATCATGTACAGCTTGCCGTCGAGGACGGCCGTGCCGGAGCCGGCGTACGGCTTGGGCGCGGACGCACCGGTGGTCCAGCTGTTGGACTGCGGGTCGTAGATCTCCAGCTTCGCGTCCGGGGCGCCGCTCGGGCCCCAGCCGCCGACGGCGTAGAGCTTGCCGCCGATGAAGCCGTGCGCGGGGTCCTCACGGGTGTCGGACGCGCTCGCCAGCTTCGTCCAGCTGCCGGCGACCGGGTCGAGGACGTACAGGTCCTTGACGTCGGTCGAACCGTCAAAGCCGAAGGCCGAGTAGACCTTGCCGTCCAGCGTGTCGACGGCGTTGTCCATGAGGGCGGTCGGGAGGTCCGGGCCTGTCTGCCATGCGTCGTCGGCCGGGGTCGCGGCGGCCGGCGTGGCCTTGGCCGACGATGCGTGGGCCTTGCTGGACAGTGCGGTGTAGTCACCCTTGACGGTCCGCAGTGCGGCGCCCTTGTCCTGCTGCGTGAAGCCGCCGGACTGCTCGCCGAGCTTGACCGTGGCGGCCGCGCCACCGGTGTTCTTGACGGTCAGCTTCTGCGACGCCGAGCCGCCCCAGGCGACGGACGCCGAGACGGAGGCCGGAGTGATCGTGACCTTGCCGGCCTTGAGCTTGAAGTTCGCCTGGACGGCGCTGTCGGCTCCGGGCTTGGCGTTCTTGGTCAGCGAGGTGTACTTGGCCTTGGCCGCCGTGAAGGGGTGGCTGCCGAAGGCGGTGGAGACGAACGAGTAGAAGCCGTCGGGCAGGTTCGGGTCGTCGGGCGTGGCGACCGTGGTGGCCTTCTCGGACGGCTTGTCCTGGCTGGTGACGGTGGCTCCGACGATGCCGTCACCGGTGTTGGCGTCGGTCACGTTGCCCACGACCAGGCCGGCGGGGACGGGAGTGAGCTGCCGGTTGCCGACGAAAACGTTGTCGACCGACCACCACCATCCGAAGCTGCTGGTGAAGTGGAAGCGCAGTTGCACCGCCGGCTTGCCGGCGAAGTCGGACAGCGAGGCCTCGATCCGGTCACCGGTGACGTCCGGGCCGGCCGACCAGATCTTGGTCCAGGTGTCGCCGCCGTCGGCCGTCGCCTCGACGGTCGCCGACTGGCCGTTGTACGACTTGTACTCGGTGTTGAAGGCCACCTCGGGGTCGTTCTTCCCCGTGAGGTCGTAGACCGGGCTGAGCAGCGAGGAGTCCTGCGTGGCCCCGCCGCCGAAGTGGTCGCTGTCGACGACGGCGAACGCGCCGTCACCGCCGGTGCCGTTGCCGCGGTTGCCCGGGTCGTCGAACTCCCAGCCGCCGGTGGTGCCCTCGGCGTTCTCCACCTTCCAGCCGGCCGGCGGGGCGTCGGTGGCGTCGAACGGCTCGTTGGTGCCGGTCACGTCGATCCGGTAGCCGGGCGGGGTGCCCGTCCAGGAGTCGACCGGGACCGAGATGCTCACCGTCTGCCCGGAGTTGCCGACGGTGACCTTCTTGCTGACGGCCTGGTAGCCGGGCGTGGCCGAGGCGACGTGCAGGGTGTAGGAGTGCCCCTGGGGCAGGTCCAGGCTGTAGGAGCCGGTCGCGGGGTCGGTCCACACGGCGCCGGGGACGCCGTCCGCGGTGATCTTGGCGTACAGCGGCCAGCCGTGGCCGGAGCCGTCGGTGACCTTGCCGGCGACCGTCTGGCTGGGTACCGCGGAGAGGGTGAAGTTCTTGGTCACCGTGGCGTCGTCGTCGACGACGACACCGTCGGCCGAGCTGTCGGAGTAGCCGAACGCCTCGACGGAGACGTCGTAGGTGCCGGTGGGCACGGTCAGGGAGTACGCGCCGGTGGCGTCGGTGCGGGCGACGCTCTCGCCCGCGGTGACGGTCGCGCCGGCCAGGGCCTTGCCGGTGGCGCCGTCGGTCACGCTGCCGGTGATGACGCCGTGCGGGCCGCTGCGGAACGCGGACAGGCCGGCGGGGGTGCCCAGACCGGTCGGGCCGTCGTAGCCGCCGGCTCCGTTGCACAGGTACGACGGGGAGCAACTGCCGTTGCTGCCGGTGGTGATGTCGTTGATCCCGGTGCCCGCCGCGTACGGGTAGGCGTTCGGGTACGAGCCGGCGACGGGGGTGCCGGCGGCGGCGTACACAGAGGCGATGATGGGCGACGAGACGCTGGTGCCGCCGTAGACCGCCCAGCCGTTGTGGCCGTAGGTCTGGTAGACCGCCACGTTCTCCGCGATGGCGGAGACGTCGGCCAGCGCCCGGTTGTCGCAGCCGGTGTCGTGCTGGAAGGCGGGCTTGGGCTCGTACAGCGAGCAGCCCGAACCGGCGTCGGCCCAGGCGGACTCGGTCCAGCCGCGGGTGGTGGACGGGGCGCGGGTCAGCGTGGTGCCGCCGACCGCGGTCACGTACTGCGAGGCGGCCGGGTAGCTCACGCCGTAGCCGTAGTCACCGGTGGACGCGGTGATCGCGACGCCGGGGTGGTTGTAGTGGGCGTCCAGCGTCGTGGTCTCGGACGGGTCCTCGCCGCCCCCGCCCCGGTAGTCGGTTCCGTAGGAGTTCGAGACGTACTTCGCACCGAGCGCGACCGCCTGGTCGACGGCGGCGGACAGGCTCTCGAAGCTGTTGTCGTCGGCCTCGACCAGCAGGATGTGCGCGTTGGGCGCGGTCGCGGACACCATGTCGAGGTCGAGCGAGATCTCACCGGCCCAGCCGGGATCCGGTGTGGGGTAGTTGGTGCCGCCGCGCTGATCGACCTTGCGGAAGCAGCCGTTGTCCGTGGTGCAGGCGGGCAGGCCGTACTGCGCACGGTAGACGGCGAGATCCGCCTCGGCGGTCGGGTCGTCGAAGGCGTCCACGATGGCGACGGTCTGACCGCCGCCGCCGTCGGTGGGCAGGTCGTAGGCGCTCTGCAGATCGGCGGCACCGTAGCCGGCCGGCGTGTCCGCGGCCGGCAACAGGCCCTTGACCGCCTTCACATCGGTGCGGCGCAGGGCGAAGCAGCTGAACTGGCCGGGCTTGGGCGTGTCACACGTCGGTTCGAAGGACGCGCGGGTGGCGGCGGCCGGGGCGGCGGAGTGTGTGTCCGCGACACCCGTGGCCAATGCCGGTGCCTGCACTCCGAGCACCGCCATGGCGGCGGCGCCGAGGACGGCCAGGCCCCTGGTCACCGTCCGGCGGACAGGGTTTCTGGTTCTCGCTGGTCTGCGCAACGTGACTCCCATGCGTGCTTGCTGGGATCGAGCCGTGTAGGGCTCGCGGGCGGCGGTGAACATGTGGGCGTTCACCGGGGCCCATTAGCGAGATCAGTTCTGTGCATGTCAATGGGGTAGTTGGGAGCCGGTGGTGACCGAACGTCATCGAGTGACTGCTGCAACGGAGCGCGAGTGCCGAGGTTTCCGGGGGTTCGGGCGGAATGCGAGTCCCCGTGTGTTCGCTGCGTGAACGCTGGATTTCCGTGGCCTGTGAATGTTCACTGAAAGTATTGTGGGCGTGAATACGACACACGACGGGAAGCCGTCAGGATCAACATGGCCGTACAAGGCCTTGCCGACCGGGTTCACGTCTGGAACGAAGTCGCCTGCGGCGACGCCTGGTTCATTCCACGTACTCCAGAACTCCACCACGACGCCGTACGCCTGGACACCTTGGCCTGGACCGGTACTCGGGACACAGTGGGCGTGTGGGACGATCCGCCGTCGTTTGATGGCAGCCACACCAGGTTCGACCGGGTTCGGGCGGCTGGACGTGGGCCAGGGTCAGCGATCTTGGGCGGACGTTGAGGTCATTGACGAGGCGACTGTCCCGGTGTCGTCAACCCGCCACAAAAAACCCTGCGTGAGCAGGTCCTGATACGGCTTGGACTGGAACTGCACTGGCGGAGCCATGTCGCCGAAGGACTCGCTGAACGCCCTTGGCGACTGCGCCAGTTCCAGCAGCACCTGGGCCGCTGTGGCGTCGTGGGAAAGTTCGGGCGCCAGGGCTGCGCAGCCCCGAACGCCCACGCGCGCATCCCTGAGCCAGGGACGCGTGTCTCCGCGGAGTTGGCCGATTGCGATCAGGATCGTTGCCGCATCGTACGGGGAATCGGCCGCCCGAGTCATCGAAGTCAACCGTTCCACAAGTGCCGGACGCTGCGCCGATGCCGATGGATGCCGAGCCAGCCCCCCGACGGCCGCGGCTGCGTTTGTCCCGCGCCTGGCGCGTCCCGATGCCAGGTGCGGCAGCACGTGCCTCAGGATCCTGGGAACCACGTCGAAGCAGGCGACCCTCGCCTGGTCGAGGACAAGCTCGCCCAGCCCCGTGCCGTCCTCCCACATCCGGGCCCGACCATCGACATCAGCCGACAGGTAGATCGCAGTCCAGTCCCGTAGATCCGGTGCGCGGTCCTCCACCCGCGCCCGAATCTCCGCCGCTTGGTCGCCGAGGTCGGCGACCCGGTACAGCTACGCGGAGCGCTCGCGGCAACCGCCTTACTCGGTGCACGGACACGGCACGATCTCAGGCGGCCGCGGATCGCGGGCAGGGTGTGCGGGGGAGGTCCTGGTCGGCCCAGACGACCTTTCCGCCGGGGACCGAACGGGAGCCCCACCTGCGGGACAGGCTGGTGACGAGCAGGAGGCCGCGTCCGTGCTCGTCCGTGGTGCGTGCGCGGCGCATGCGCGGGATGCAGGGGCCGGCGTCGGACACTTCACAGGTCAGGACCTTGTGTCGGATGAGCCGCAGTTCGATGTGCCCGGTGCTGTGGCGGATGGCGTTGGTGACGAGTTCGCTGACGATCAGCTTCGTGGCGTCCTCGAGATCCTCCAGGCCCCATTCCGCCAGCTGTCGTGTCGCCATCTTGCGGGCGCTGCGCACGGCGGACCGGTCACTGGGCAGCGTGGTGGAGACCATCCGGCTCGGGCTGAGAGAACCCGTGCGGACGAGGAGGAGCGTGACGTCGTCGCACGGCGCCTGGTCGGGAATGGTCTGTGTGGCGCTGTCGCAGAGTTCCTCGAGCGTTCGGCCCGGTCGTGCGAGGGCGGTGCCGAGCCGGTGCATTCCCTCGTCGATGTCGTGGTCGCGGGCTTCGATCAGGCCGTCGGTGTAGAGGGCGAGGACGCTGTCCTCGGACAGCTCCAGCTCCACCGACTCGAAGGGGTCGCCCAGACCGACACCCAGAGGGGCACCGGCGGGGAGGTCGGGGTAGGTGAAGCGCCCCTGCGGGTCGATGATCACGGGCGGGGGATGTCCGGCCGATGCCATGGTGCAGCGGCGGGTGGCGGGGTCGTAGACGGCGTACAGGCAGGTGGCGAGGCCTGCCACCGTTGTGGTCGGGTCCCGGAGATCGCCGTCCTCCTCGGCCAGTCGGTGAACGGTGTCGTCGAGGTGGACCAGCAGTTCCTCGGGGGGCAGGTCCAAACCGGCGAGGGTGCGGACGGCGCTGCGGAGCCTGTCCATGGCCGCGGCGGCGTGAAGGCCGTGCCCGACCACGTCGCCGACGACGAGCGCGACGCGCGCGCCGGACAGCGGGATCACGTCGAACCAGTCGCCGCCGACACCGTGGTCCACGTCCGCGGGCAGGTAGCGCGACGCCACTTCGACCGCCGCGCCACCCGTCAAGTGCTGGGGCAGCAGGTGGCGTTGCAGCGTGAGGGCGAGGGTGTGCTTGTGAGCGTACCGACGGGCGTTGTCCAACGTCTGGGCGGTGCGGGCGACGAGCTCCTCGGCCAGGAGCAGATCGACCTCGTCGAACGGCGCGGGATCCGTTGTGCGGACGAACACCGCCACGCCCAGCAGGGCGCGCCGGGCACGGATGGGCACGACCATGACGGAGTGCATGCCGTTGTCGCGGACCCTGTGTGCCAGGTCCGGCACCTCGTCGACCCATGTGCCCGAAGCCGTGCGCAGAACCGGCCCCATGCGGGACCTCCCGGCGCGCAGCGCGGCGGTGAACGGTGAGGCCGGAGGCGGGTCGACCAGCTCGCCGCGCACCCACGGTGATTCGGGCACGCCGTGGTGCATGGAGGCCAGACCCGCCCGCCGGAACGTGGGGAGCTGGTCCGTCGCGCTGACGCCGACCGCGGGCTCCTCCCCGGACGAGACCGACTGCTCCAGGTCCACGGCGACGTAGTCGGCAAGAAGAGGCACGGAGAGGTCGGCCAGTTCCTGGGCGGCCTGCATCACGTCGAGGGTGCTGCCAAGACGCGCACTGGCCCGGCTGAGGACGGCGAGCCGCTCACGGACCCGCCGGCTCGCGGTGACGTCGGCACTGATGACACACAGCCCCTGCGGCTTGCCGTCGGCGCCCAGGAGGCACTGGAACGAAGCCACGAACTGACGGTCGGGGCCCTGGCTCGTCTCCAGCCACGTCCGGTACCCGTGGATCTTGGCCAGACTGCCCTGGAGGACCTGCCGCATCACCGCCTCGATCGTCTCGGCGTTGGCACCGAAGCACACCTCGCTGAATCGATTTCCGAGGCGTCGGTCCTGGGGAAGGCCGTCGTGGATCTCGGCAACGTCGTTCACGTGGGTGCACCGCAGTTGCCGGTCACGAATGCCGACTCCGATCGGCGCGCGGGCCAGGATCGGCCCCCGCACCGATCCGTCCACGGCGTCCCCGGACAGCGGCACGGTGTCGGTCACGGACGCGAGCCAGCGCGCTCTCCCCTCCTCGCTGCGCACCATGGTGATCCGCACGCTGACCTCGAGCACCCGGCCGTCCCGGTGGCGCACCGCTGCCGCCCCTGACCAGCCGTTTTCGGTCCAGCACTGCTCGACGAACGCCGCGGTCGTCGTCGCTTCCGTGAAAGACGGCAGTACGAGTGCGGCGGACCGGCCCACGATGTACCCGGCGGAGTACCCGACGAGCTGTTCGGCAGGGTGTGTCCATGCGACGACTGTTCCTTGCTCGTCGAGCAGTGCGATTGCCGTGTCGAAGTCATCGGACGCGTCCAACTGTTTACCGAGTGTCGCTGCGTCGCGGCTGCTCATCATGGTCATCGAGTGCTGTCCTCGGGAGTCTGGGGAGGTCGGCGGTATGAATCTGGACTGATATGCGGCTTTTCAGTCAAATATGCGGCTTTTCAGTCAAAGACCGGAAAGTGGCTGATTTTGTGACAGCGCCGCAGCCGGGGCCGATGCCGCTCGGACGTGGGGGAGGGGCCCCCGGAGGCCACCCGGTGGCGTCAACCATGTCAGGCGCTGGTGCGGCCGATGCTCGCACCGCCGTCGACGCGCAGGACCTGGCCGGTGATGAACCCCGCCTTCTCGGAGAGCAGGAAGGCGATGGCGGCCGCGAGCTCGTCCGGCTGCCCGAACCTTCCCATGGGAACGGTCGCCAGATAGCGGGCGGCCGCGGTCGACCCGGGCGGATTGGTCTCCTGGAACAGCTCGGTCTCGATGGGCCCCGGGGCGACGGCATTGACGGTGATCCCGCTCGTGGCGAGCTCGCCGGCCCAGCCGCGCGTCAGGAACTCCAGGGCGGCCTTGCCCGCACCATAGGACGTCCGGTCGGGCAACCCCAGGGTGACCAGACTGGTCACGTTCACCACGCGGCCCCAGGACCGTCCGCGCATGCCGGGCAGTACGGCCTGGACGATCTGGACCGCGGTGCGCACGTTCATGTCGAGAACCGCGTCGAGGTCGGACAGGGCGACCTCCCCGACGGGCGCGGGTCGCACCGCAGCCACGTTGTTGACCACGGCGTCGACCGGTCCCGCGCCCATCACTTCGCCCAGGACCTGATCGGTGGCCGTACGGTCGGCAAGGTCGGCCGCGAAGAACTCGCCGGGAAAGGACCGCGGCGCGCTGCGGGCGATACCCACTGGAGCGTGGCCGTCTTCTGCCAGCTGCTCGGCCAGCGCGCGGCCGATGCCTTTGGACGCGCCCGTGATGAGTACTCGCCTGCGGGTCATGGGGTCACTCCTTCGCTGCGCCGATCCGCCCGTCGATTTGGGTGGGGAGGCTTGCCTCGCAAGGCAGACACCTGTTCGTGCCGCTATGTGACAGATATTAGGTTCGCTGACTGCCGACCGTGGGCGATCGGCACGCTGTGCCTGATGGCCGCGAGCGTGGCGTGTGGTGCGGCGGATGACGGCCTGAGGGCGCGCGGCGGGCGGTGCCGTCGACGCTGGGGGCGCCCCACGTCCGAGGGCGGCGTTGAACCACGCGGCCGGTGCGTTGTCCGCGCTCGAAACCTGGCTCAGGGTCAGTTGAGGCGTCGTCCCTCGGGTGATCGTGGAGTTGTGTACACGACCAGGCTGAGCATCGCTATCGGCCGGCAGGACGCCCCTCCGGGAGAACCGGTGGGGCCTCACCGTGGAGTCACCGGCTGCCGTACCTGAGGAAGCGAGGACCGGGACGGCCGACGCGTCGTGCCGGATCACGCAACGCGTTGACCTGCATGATCACAATGCGCCGCGAAGCCGAGTGGCATGGGAGGCATCGTCGGTTCACGATGGGCGGCAGGTGGAGGTCGCCGTGGGCGTCACCGGATGTCCTGGCTCAGAGCGCGAAGGGGTTGCCGTCACAGTGATCGACACGGACGAGCTGGCCGAGCGGAACACCGGGTTCGCAGACGGCGGATCATTCGCCGGCCTCAGGCTCATGCCCAGTGGCAGCCTGACGGTCATCGGATGCGTCGACCCTCGTGTCGACCCGTCCGACGTGCTCGGGCTGAAGCTCGGCGAGGCAGCGGTGATCCGCAATGTCGGAGGGCGGGTCACGCCCGCGACACTCCGGACGCTGGGGATGCTCTCGAAGGTCGTGCAAGCCCGCACGGGCGGCTCTGGCCCGGGCATCAACCACTACGCGGTCCTGCACCACACCGACTGCGGGATCACGGACCTGGCCGCGTTCCCCGAGCTGCTGGCCGACTACTTCGAAGTTCCGGCCGGAGACCTGGACGCCAAGGCGGTCACCGACCCGGTCGCCGCCGTTCGTGTCGACGTCGACGTCCTCAAGCACGAGCTCCGGGCCGGAGTCCTCGTCTCAGGGCTCGTGTACGACGTGGCCACCGGGCTCATCGACGTCGTCGTCCCGCCCGCGGGAGCGCAAGCATGACCGCGCACGGCGACCGCGGCCGGCGCGACCGCCGCGGACCTGAGGCCTGTGCCGGGATCCGCTCCTCCGGCCGGTCGTCCCGGCGGGGAGGCGCTTCTTAGCATGTGCGACGATCACGGGCACTCGGCGGCGGACGCGGCGTGGTCGGCGCCTCGCCTCGCGGAGGGACCGGCTGTCGACCCGGTGACGCTGCCCGTGGTCGACGAGGTCAGGGTCACGACGATGGTCGACAACACCTTCGACGCCCTGCTGGCCTCCGTGGAAGGCGTCACCCGGGCGTCGGTGGGTGCCGGGCGGACCGCCGCGTGGCAGTTCGCCGGCGGCGAGGCCGTCGCGGGGCTGCGTGCCGAGCACGGCTTCTCCGCCCTGGTCACCGTCCGGAGCGGCAACGCGACCAGCACCCTGCTGTTCGATACCGGCGCGTCGCCGGACGGGCTGGCGGTGAACGCCGAGCGCCTCGGGATCGATATCGGCGCCCTGCAAGGTGTCGTCCTCAGCCACGGACACTTCGACCACGCGGGCGGCTTCGACGGACTGGCCCGGCTGCGCGGGCGCTCCGGCCTGCCGCTGACGGTTCACCCCGCGGTCTGGACACGCCGCCGCCTGGCACTGCCGGCCGGCCAGGGTCTGGAGATGCCCACGCTGTCACGGGGTGCCCTGGAACGCGAAGGGTTCGAGGTGATCGAGCGGCGGCAGCCGTCGCTGCTGGCCGGGGGCATCCTGATCACCGGAGAGGTGGACCGCGTCACCGAGTTCGAGCACGGCATGCCGCAGGCACACCAAGCCTGGGACGGGAACGGCTGGCGGCACGACCCCACCGTCATCGACGACCAGGCACTCGTCATCAACGTGCGCGGCCGGGGACTTGTCGTCATCACCGGGTGCGGCCACGCCGGGGTGGTCAACATCGTCCGGCACGCCATGAGGCTGACCGGCGTCGGTCAACTGCTGGCCCTCATCGGCGGCTTCCACTTGAGCGGCCCCGCTTTCGAGCCGGTCATCGGCCCGACGGTGGCCGCGCTCAGCGAACTCGCACCCGAGCTGATCGTCCCCGGTCACTGCACCGGCTGGCGCGCCCAGCACAACCTGGCCGCAGCGCTCCCGGACGCGTGGGTGCAGACCAGCGTCGGAACCGCCTACACACTCAGGGCCTCACACACGGGCGATACCTGATCCCGGCTCAGCGGTACCGGCTCAACCGACGACATCTCCCGCGCCGGGTACGGCAACACCGGCTTCGCCGCCCCGCCGAGCCCTGGGCGCTCACGCGTCCTCGGTATCAGTCGCCGTCGCCCGCGTGTGCGAGCAGTTCCTCGGGTGACCAGGCCAGGCGTCCGTCCGCGAAATCGGCCAGCACGCCCCGGACCCACGCCAGTTCCGCCGCCGTCATCGTGCGCACATAACCCAGTTCCAGCATGGCGATCCGCGGCAGCCCGCTGTCCGCTTCCCGGGCGAGGTCCGCGTCGTGCCGGGCAAGGGCCGCCTCCAGGGCCTCGGCGCGGCGGCCGAGCGCATCCCGCAGCGCCTCCGGCGTCAGCATCATGAGCAGCGACAGCGCGGCGGGAAACTCGGGGAACTCCTGCTTCGGCGTGGAGAGCATCTCGTCGATCCAGCGGTGCGCCGTCTCGCTGCCCGCGTCCGTGACCTCGTAGACCGTGCGCTCCGGGTACTGCGCGTCCCGGCCCGTCTCGCGGACGGCGATCAGTCCGGCGGCGAGCAGGCGGTCCATCGTCCGGTAGAGGCCGGCCCGCTGGCCGACGTTGACGACCTGGTCCTTGCCCCAGTCCTTGAGCAGGCGCTGGACGCCGTAGGGATGCAGCGGTTTGTAGTGCAGCAGGGCCAGGACGGTCAGGGCGAGGGGGGAACTCCTGGGCGCGTTACTCATGGCTCGATGTTACCCACGAACGAACTAGTTGACTAGAAACTAGTAACAGTGCAACTATTCCGTCATGACGAACTCGACTGGCACGACGAACGGCAAGGTCCGCTCCGCACTGGTCATCGGCGGCGGTGTCGCCGGCCCCGTCACCGCGATGGCGCTGCGGCAGGCGGGCATCGAGGTCACGGTCTTCGAGGCGTACGACGGCCCGGCCGACGATGTCGGCGGCGGCATGGGCCTGGCGCCGAACGGATTCCAGGCGTTCGACGCGATCGGCGTCGGCGACGCGATCCGCGCGGTCAGCACCGAGATGAACGGCATCGTGCTGCAGAGCTGGAACGGAAAGAAACTGGCCGAGTTCGGGACGCTGCCCGGTATCGACCCCACGCGCTTCGTGATCCGCGCGGAGCTGTTCCGCACCCTGCGCGAGGCGGCCGAGGAGCGGGGAGTGACCACTGTCTACGGCAAGCGCATCGTCGACGCGAGCGAGGACGCCGAAGGTGTCACCGCACGCTTCGAGGACGGCGGCACGGCGAGGGCGGACGTGCTCATCGGCGCGGACGGACTGCGCTCCACGGTCCGCCGCCTGATCGACCCGACCGCCCCCGCGCCGCAGTTCGCGGGTACGGCCGGGTTCGGTGCGATGGTCGCCGACACGGGCGTCGCGCCCACCGGCGGCATGATGCACATGACCTTCGGCAAGCGGTGCTTCTTCGCCTGGCAGGTCCTCGCCGACGGCACGGGCATCTGGTTCGTCAATCTGCCGGTGCCGCAGCCGCTCTCCATCGGCGAGCAGCGCGAGCGAGGCGGCGCCTACTGGCTCACGCACCTCGCGCAGGTCTGCGAGGGCGACGCCACCCCTGCCGGGCCGATGCTGGCGGCCACCGACCCCAAGACGATGCTCTTCACCGGCAGCACCGAGAACATGCCGCGATCGGTGCGCTGGAGCCGCGGCCGGATGGTCCTCACCGGGGACGCGGCCCATGCGCCCTCCTCCAGCTCCGGCCAGGGCGCCTCGCTCGCCGCGGAGAGCGCCGTCGAACTCGCCCGCTGCCTGCGCGACCTGCCCCTGCCTCAGGCACTGGCCCGCTACGAGGAACTGCGCCGCCCCCGGGTGGAGCGCATCATCAAGGAGACCGCCCGCACCAACGCCCGCAAGGCCGCCGGCCCGGTCGCACGGGTGATCCGCGACGCGCTGCTGCCGGCGATGTTCAAGCTGATGAAGCCCGAGAAGAACGCCTGGCAGTTCCAGTACCCGATCGACTTCCACGCCCCGGTGGCGTGACGGCCGGAAGCGGATCGCGGCGCCTCCCGCGGCCCGGTGATACGACCCGTACGGCAGAGACCTGGTCGAGGCCGAGCAACGGTGTCGTGCCACCGGGCGAGCACGTGGTTTCCGATGACCCCGAAACACCGTCCACCTGACAACAAGTGGAGATGACGCCGGTGAAGAAGGGCTCGCGGCACATCACCGTCGAGGGCGTCACCTACCGGTGGCGACTTCGCGGACGGCCGACCTACGACCAGGGGCTGGTCCGGTCACCCCTCACCTACGCGGTCGAGCATGCGGCCAAGCCAGGCGCCACCCTGGTGACCACCACCAGCCAGCCGCCGCACCCGAGCAACTGGACGGGCCGTCCAGCCACCCCCGTGCTGTCTTCGGACGTCGCCGCCAGCGTCCGCACCGCACTCACCCGCGGGGGCTGGACACCTGAAAGCCAAGGCCCCCCATTCCACCTCGACCAGTCGGAGGGCTTCGCCTCCTCGCCTTGGCGGAAGCCTGTCAGAGATCCAGTCGGTACTCGTACGTCGTGTGCGTTGCCCGGTAACCGAGCAGGTCGTTGACGCGCCGGATGTACGGGTTGGTGTCGGCCGTGTCGGTGAGCAGGCCGCCGAGGCGCGGGTACCGCAGGCCGGCGTGGCGGATGGAGGCCGCCTTCATCCACAGGCTCAGACCGCGGCCGCGGTGCGAGGGGAGGACGGCCGTGCCGTAGTGCCGTGCGTCGCCCTTGCCGTCGCCGGGGATGGCAAGTTCGGTGAAGCCGGCGATCGTCTCGTCGGCCACTTCGACGGCGACCACGGTGTGCAGCACGTCCCCGCGCTTGGTCACGGCGTCCACCGCGGCCCGGACGCGTTCGGGATTCCACGGCACGGCGCTGAAGTCGATCCCGCCGGTGGGGGTGTCGTTCATGGCGTGGCGTGATGCGACGAACGTCTCGGCCAAGTGGTCCGGGACCATGCCGTCCCACGACGCGAGGCGGTATCCGGGGTGCGGCTCCTCGGTGATCCGGGTCAGGGCGTCCGGATCCGCCACGGGGAGGGGCAGGCGGGCGGAGGTCAGTGCCAGGACCCTGCGGAAGTCGCGGGCGGCCAGGAGCCGTTCGCTGCGGGAGTCCGCTCTGACGTGGCTGATCACGCGGCGGCGGCCGTGCTCGCGCGCGGCGGCAAGGGCCGGGTCCAGCAGGAGCATGCCGGTCTGCTCGCGCTGCTCCTGAGGGTGGATGTGAAGGTGCAGATCCGCGAGCTCTTCCTGCCCGGTCCGTGTGAACAGGCGCAGGAATGCCGTGCCGAGGGGGACGCCGTCGTCGTCGGAGGCCAGCCACACCAGGCGGTGACCCGCGGCGGTCGCGTGGGGGTCGGTCAACGCGGTGACATGGACGGGCATGGCGTCTCCTGAGGGTGAGGGGGACAGGGGCGATCCGGTCGGCGTGCTGACGGCGCTTCAGCGGTTGGGGTGGGCCGCTTCCCGCAGCTTGCGCCATGTCCGGCCGACGGATGCCAGGCCGGCCAGGGTCTCCCCGGATCCGCCGGTCTCCCAGCCGCGCGCCGTCTCGACGAGCGTTTCCGGTACGGCAGTCGCGGCCGGCCGTGCCCGCGCCACGCCGCGCAGGTCCTGCGCGCTGAGGGCGTCGAGCCTGGCCCGGTAGTGGCTGAGCAACCCCTCACAGGCGTCGGCGATCGCGGACTCACCCAGCGGCAGCGCCGGAAGGTCGAGACCCTCGGACATCAGCTGTTCCAGGGCCGATCGGAGGTCCCGCAGACCGATGTCGCGGACCGTCAGCGACAAGTGGGCCGACAGCCCGGCGGCTCCCACCGCCCGGTGCGCGAAGCCCCGGGGTACGTACAGCACGTCGCCGGGTCCGAGGACCCTGCGGAGCAGCCGTGCGGAGTGCTCGTCGTCGGCGAGTTCCCCCGGGGCCCAATCGGGCGTGGCCGGCGCGTCGTGGACGTACCAGGTCTTGCGTCCGGCGGCCTGGAGGACGAAGACGTCCGCGTCGTCACGGTGCACCGCGAGCCCCTGGCCGCCGATCGGGGTGACGAAGAAGAAGGCCTCGACCCGGCGGTCGAGTTCCTCGGACAGCCGGGCCACCAGCTCACCCGTCGCGGGGTGCCACTGGTCGAGGCGCCGCAGCAGCAGCGTCGCTCCGTCGCGCAGCAGCGAGACGACCTTCGCCCGGTCGGCGAAGCCGTGATACGTCGCGCCGTGGACCAGGCGCGGCGTGGTGTACGCCTCGGGCGGGACGACCACCTTGTCGGAGCGCACCATCTCCAGATACGGCGTACGCAGGAGGCCGCCGTCGAAGGCGGCGTCCAAAGCGTCGAGACCGAACGGTGCCGCGGCGTTCTGCGGCGTGAAGACCGCGGGCCCGCGCTGCCACCGCTCCCCGGTGAAGGCCTCGACGTCACCGACCCAGCCGGCAAGCGTCGGTGACCGCAGGGCCGAGGGCGCCGGCTGCGGGGGACGGGGGCTCATACGGCCGCCTCCGCGTCGTACCTGACGGAGAGCAGCGAGCGCAGGGGAACGTGCGTCTCCTGCCGGGGGCCATGGATCGTGAGCCGGTTCTCCAGGGCGACGTTCAGCAGCCGTTCGGCCAGGGGCACGACCATGTGCCTCGCCCAGCAGCGCGCACCGTCGAACCCGAAGGGCATGAACCCCGGCGTCTTCTCGGGCTCGTCCACCCCGAACCATCGCTGCGGCCGGAACTCCAGCGGGTCCGACCAGTACTCCGGGTCGCGGTGCATCAGCAGCGGGAACAGCGCGATGTCGTCCTCCGGGCCGATGGCGGGGTGAAGCCCCGCGTAGGCGTCGCCGCCGGTACGGAAGAGCATCCACGCGGGCGGGAGGAGGCGCAGGGTCTCCCACAGCACCGCGGTGAGGCCGCACTGGGCGACGTCCTTCGCGTCCGCGCGGTTCATGAGCCACAGGGCGTTCGTCGCCAGGGCCGCGACACCGTCGCACAGCGTGGCGGAGGCGCGGCGGTACAGCGCGATGGCCTGCCGCCTGTCCTGGGTGCCCGACGCGTTCCGGATCTGCCGGGCCAGCGCCGTGCCTCCGCTGTCGGCTCCCGGCCATGCGGTGACAGCCTGGTCGGCGATCCGGGACAGCGTGTCGGAACGGGTCACACCGCGCTTGGACAGCAGGGAGACCGGCAGCGGGTCGGACGAGAAGAGCCACTCCCGCAGATACGAGGTGGCGGCGTCGGGCCACGGCCCGGAGAGCCGGTGCGGCGGGGGAGCGGGAGCGTGGAGTGCCGCCGTGACGTCCTGCCCGAGGGCACGGATCGTCCGCGTCGCACTGTCGTGGTGGATGTCCGCGCCCGCGGCGGGCTTGAACACCGAACGCTCCGAGGCCAGCACGGGCCGCGCGGCGACGACGGCGGAGACCAGGTGCACGTCCGACACACCCACCGTCGTCGTGTCGATCCGGAAGACTCTTTCTTTTCTCGCCAGCAGATCCTGAATCTGCGGCGCGTACACGACCGAATGGTCACGCGCCGCCGCAGGCGCCAGTTCTTCCATGAGAAATCCGCTTCCTTGGGGGTGGGGTGGCTATGGGAATGCGTTCCCCACGAAAAGCAGAGAACCCGGAGTTCGGCCGGGAGAAAACCTGTGGTGGTCACGGCCGTTGCCGCCATGCTCAGCGGTCGACACAAGGTGCGCCTGACATGGCGCCGCCGGTGGCGGACCAGAGCCCTGGCCCGGTCCGCCATCGGCGGTGATGGATCAGATGACGTGGTACGGCCACGCGTTGCGGGCCAGCTTCTCGGCCGGCTTCAGCTTCTTCACCATTGCCTGGATCATCTTCATGACTACTCCTCTTCACGGCGCACGGGCACGCTTGAGCGACGGCACGGACACCGGTATTGACCTTCGGTACCCAGATCGGGACCGAGTGGCTTTATTGAAGCCCACGCCCGACCCGGGAGCGAGATCCCCTGATGTTTCCCTGACGGGACAGGTGTCCTTTCTTGACTCGAAACATGTTCCGGCATCGGCGGCCTGTACGGCGGCGTCAACGTGCCCTGCTGTGCGCCGGCCTGACATACCGGCCCCTCACCGCACGGTCCCGCGCGAGGGTCCTCACCCTCGGGGTCGAGGGGCTCGTACGCCGCATGACTGCCGGAGGGCAGTGCCTCGACCGTCTGCGTGTTCGACGGTTGTTGTATCGTGCGCAGTCGTTGATCTTGCAGAGATTTTGCTCCCCAGAGGGAACCCTTCATGCACATGTACCGCCTCATGGCGACCACCGTTGTCGCCGGCACGCTCGCGTTCGGTCTCACGGCCTGTGGCGACTCCGCGAAGGAGCCCTCGCAGCCCGAGTCGGCGCAGAGTTCCGCCAAGCCGGCGGGCAAGGAGGTCGCGCCGGTCGCACGGCTGCAGAACGCCGTGAAGGCAGTGCAGCAGCAGGCGTCCGCGAAGGTCGCCGTCGACTCCGTCGACGCGGGGGAGGGCAACACCAAGGCCGAGGGCACGCTGAGCTGGAAGGCGGGTTCTGAGGGCGCCGAGTTGAGCATGGCGCCGGGGTCCGACGCCGACATGCAGGACATGGCCGGCCCGGACGGCAAGGTGCACATGACGATGGCGGACGGCCACGTGTACCTCCCTGTCGAGGGAGAGATGGCCGAGGCCGCCAACGGCAAGAAGTGGCTGAGGCTCGACGGCTCCGCCGGTGAGGACAACCCGGCGAACGACCTGCCGCACGGCCCGGCCGCGTCCCTCGCCGCGCTCTCCACTGCCGCGGACCTCACCAAGGCCGGTCAGGAGCAGGTGGCCGGCACGGAGGCCGCCCACTACACCGGCACCGTGGACATCAAGAAGCTCACCGCGGACACCGCCGTCCTGGAGCTCATCTCCAAGGACGAACGCGACGCCTACATCAAGGAACTCGACTCCTCCGGTCTGAAGGACACCGTCAAGATCGAGGCGTGGATCGGCGCCGACGACCTCGCGGTCAAGACCCTGGAGTCCGGTTCGACCGCCAAGGGCCTGTCCAAGGTCTCGATCACGTACTCCGGCTACAGCCAGGCCGCTGCCGTCCAGGCGCCCGCGGCCAAGGACGTGACCACGTTCGCCGAGATGCTGCAGGACGCCGCCAAGGGCTGACCCCTCGCATCGGTGGGTGCGCGCTCGGCGCACCCACCGAACCGGCAGGCCGGCTCCGCGGCGCGGTGCTTGCCACCGCGCAACCCCGGCAGAGCAGGCGTTGCCTGCACGATGGAGCCCACGGGCACGACTCGGCGCTGATGCCCCTGGCCGCGTGCCACACCAGATCGGCGCTTCGCACGTGGCGACGTCATCGCGTGCCAGTGGCGGCGCCGAGCTCCGCGTTGGTCCGACCTGCTCCCGGGCCCAGCGTCCGAGCCAGTACGCGGGGCCGGATGCCCGGGGCATACGGGCGTTCACCGCTGGATCCGCGCTCCCGAGTGGGGGAGGGGAAGGCGTGGACGCTTCCCCAGGGGGATATGACGGCGGACCGCCGTGCGAGGGTGCCGCAGGTCATCGCAGTCGGCCGGTCTGTCGGTGCACACCTCGGCCGAGGCCTCGCCTCATGCCGGCAGCTCGGCCCTGGAGGCATGGCCCGGCAGTGCGGCATTTCCGGGTCAGGACGGGCTGCTCTGCGGCAGCTCCTTTGGCACCCGGTCCTCCAGGGTTGGGCAGTACACCTCCACTGCCAGTGCCAGCAGCCTTTTCGCGTCCTCGACCTTCGTGCCCCACTGCGGCCCGTAGGGATAGAGAATCCTTGGGTTGAGGATGTCGTCAGCGGTGCGGCCCACGGCGAGCGCGTTGCACCACTTCGGCGGGAACGCGGCCACCTCGTCGTCTGAGGGCCCCTTCTCTGCCCAGCTCTCGAAGTTCGCCGAATGTGCGGCGTCGAGGAACCTCTCCCTCTTGCTCACGCTCCGGCCTTCGCCGCTGCCAGTACAGCCGACGGCGGCTCCGGCGAAGAGGATGGCGGCCACGGCGGTGACGGTGGCGCGGCGCATGGCGTCCCCCTGTCGGCGGCTACTGTCATGGGCAATCATGCGCTGTGGTGGGGGAGTTGGGCAGGCTTCCGACCGGACCGCGCGGCGGGGGGCGGACGGTGACGCTTCAGTCCCGAGGCGAACAGGCTGTCGGGCGAGCGCGACCCGGAGGGTTCGTCGTCGCGCGGTCCGGCCGCCGAATGCCGTCACACGTCGGGCGCGAGCAGTGTCTGATGGCCGGTCAGTTCCAGGACGCGAGCCACCCTCGGGCTCATGGTCCGTATGGCCAGGCGGGGGACTTCGTGGCTGCCGCGTGCTCGAGCCCGGAGCAGGACGTTGAGGCCCGAGCAGTCGAAGAAGGAGACCTGTGACATGTCCAGGTCGAGACCTTCGGGATGGGTGTTCAGGGCCCCGATGATGCAGCGTTCCAGGTCTCCCGCGCACTCGGCGTCCACTTCGCCGCTGATTACCGCCAGGGCCCTGCCCGGTCCGCGGGGCGCCATGCGGAACGTTGCGCTGGTCCCGAAACCGCCCCTCCCTCCGAGGGGCGTGTATGCGGGCAACCTCGACATCGTGGACTCCCGATGCTGCACCAAAGGGGTTTCCTGTCAGCGACGATGATGCCCAGCCGGAGCGACACACGTCAAATAAATCGCGAAACTTTTTTCATGGGTTGATGTTCGGGAAACCGGGAGCGCATGATGGAGACATGGACGGAGGCGGACAGAGCAAGGATCAGTCGAGGTGGACGTTCCTCACCAGTCATGCACGCGTACTCATCATCATCGCCAGGGACCCTGGCGTGCGGCTGCGTGATGTGGCCGCGGCTTGCGGGCTCACCGAGCGGGCGGTGCAGGGCATCGTCGCGGACCTGGAGGACGGCGGGTACTTGACCCGTTCCCGTGAGGGCCGCCGCAACCGGTACGAAATCCTCCCCGGTGCCATGTTCCGGCATCCTGCCGAAGCCGACCACGAGATCGCCGGCCTGCTGGCCTTGATCAGTACGGACTGACGCACCAGGTCCCTGGCGGGCAGTCCGCCCGCGGGCCCGGCCGTCGACGGCAGGCCGTGTGTGTGTCCATGCTGGAAGCGGCCCGCGGACGCCGGACGAGGCCCGCGCCGCGATCGACGCCACGTTTGAACGCCAGATGCTGCCCGGGGTGCCGCAGGGCGCCCGTCCCGGTGGTTTCGGCAGCGTCTTCGGAGGCAGGCGACGCGCATACGGCACATGGGCGGAGTGCGCAGCTATGCCCACCCCGCGCGATCCGGTCAGGACGTAGGCGCGTCCAGCATCGGCGCCCGCTTCACATCGGTCACCTTCACGTCCTTCGTCCCGGGGATCCGAACGCTTTGACTGTTCAGCTGCCTGCGCCGGTGATCTCAAGGGCCAAGCGGCTTCCCACGACACGCTTGGCGTGCTCGCTGCCGACGCGTTTCTCGATGCCGGTCGGCGGCACCTCCCGGCCCGGCTTGCGCTCGGTGGAGTCGGGGGTCGACGCCGGCGGCCCGGGAGCATCGCGGGGTACCGGTATGTCCCCCTCGGCGTTCGGGACGCCCGGCGGGGTCTCGCCCGGGCCGTACATCGGCGTTGACTCGTCCTCCCGACCCGGCACGTCCTCGGGTTCGGGC
Organism: Streptomyces sp. RLA123; assembly: GCF_056270165.1. Taxonomy (NCBI): domain Bacteria; kingdom Bacillati; phylum Actinomycetota; class Actinomycetes; order Kitasatosporales; family Streptomycetaceae; genus Streptomyces; species Streptomyces sp. RLA123. The sequence continues at coordinate 8,018,431 of NZ_JBWDOR010000003.1, forward strand.
AGTGCGCCGCTGCCCTTGGGGCCGGGGGCGGTCGATGCGCAGCTTTGCGTGACCCGGGTGATCAGTGCAAGGAAACGCATCTGCGCATCAGCGTCGTCAGAGATGGCGTCCAGTCGGGGTGTGGGGGAGACGTGGTCCGCGGGAGTCTGCACGATGGCCGTGGTCCGAGTGCCGCAGCCGGACAGGGTTCACGCAGGTGAGCGCGGTCACCAGGATGGGCTTCGGCGGGGCTCTGGATGGCATGCAGGCATCGTGCAGGCTGACCCATGCTCACATGAGTACGCGTACCACCGTCTCCTGGCGCATACCCGGGTGGTGGCGTCACTGTTCGGCGCCGGCGTCAGGACCGCCGCGGTCTTCCGTCGCCGCGAGTCGCGATGGCAGTCGGTCTCTGAGCGGATAGGAGCGCCGAGGTCCCTCGACCTTCCCCAGCCGAGTGGTCTGGACCGTTGGGTGTGGTCGTCCGTACGTGGCGACGAGGGCTTGTCCGGGTGCCGGCTCCCAGCCAGGCCCGCGACCGCGTCGGCACTCGATGGCACGGCCCGTCGCCTGACCAGCGCCGATGATGTGGCCAGACGGGTCCTGCGTTGGCGGGGTTCCCTCCCGCATGCGGCTGCTGGAATCACCGCCCAGACTGGAAACAGGCGAAGAGACGAGCGCGTCAACGGCTGCTGCTCCATTCGAATCCTCCACCTGCGAGGTATGCGTCCGGCGCTTGGGGGCCCCTCGCCGGCCGGAGCGTCTGCTCGGCAGCCCTTTGAAGGGAAATTCGATGGCTGATGTACCCAAGGCCGCTCTTGCTGCCGCGGTTCTCGGCGGCTACGTCCTGGGGCGGACGAAGAAGGGGCGGGTCGCGTTCGCGATGGCGACCTACCTGGCAGGCCGCCGTATCGGGCTGGAGCCGCAACAGATGCTTGCGGAGGGGATCAAGCGGTTGCGTGAGCTCCCCCAGTTCGAGGACCTCAACGAGCAACTCCGTGGTGAGGTCCTCGATGCAGGGCGTAGAGCGGTGAGCGCGGTGGCCGACCGCAAACTCGCGGACCTGGCCGACTCCTTGCACCAGCGCACCGAACGCATAGGCAGCAGAGGCCAAGAGGAGCCACAGGACGAGGACGAAGCGCCTGAGGACGAGTACGGAGAAGAGGAGGAGCCGGAGGACGCGGAGCGCGAAGAAGAGGGGGAGGAGGCCGAGGACGAGTACGAAGAGGACGAGGAAGAACCCGAGGAGGGAGAGGAAGAACCTGAGGAGGAAGAGGAAGAGCCGGAGGACGAGCACCAGCCGGAGAAGCCCGCCCGTCATCGGCGTCCCGCCAGGCAGGCGGATGAGGACCGCGACGCTGGTGCCCGGCGCGGTCGCACTCGGGAGCGTCGTCCCGAGAAGGCCGCTGCTCGCAAGGCACCTGCCAAGAAGCCGGCCTCCGCGAAGAGGACGCCAGCGGCGAGGAAGTCCTCGGCGTCGCCCGACAGGACCCCCGCAAAGAAGAGCGGTGCCAAGAAGGCGACGGCGAAGAAGGCATCCTCAGCGAGGCGGAGGTAGATCCATGGTCGAGACGGCACGTGACACCGGAAATGGCCAGGGATCCGGGCTGGATCAGCTGCGCGGAGCCCTCAAGGACTTTGTTGGAGCCCAGGCGGAGAACCTGGCGGGCAAGGCCGGGGACAAACTGGGAGACCTCACTGACGGGCTCTCGGGGGTGGTGGAGAACGGCGGTGTGCTCCCCAAGGCCGGTCTGCGGATGCTTCAGGGGGATTCACCGGTCAAGGCTCTGATCGGCGAGAAGGCGAAAAGCGTGAAGGACAGTGTGGTCGGCAAGGCCAAGGAGACCTTCGGTGGCGGGGGAGGTGGCAAGGGCCGAAAGTCCGGCACCACCAAGGTCATGAACATCATCGAAGTGCAGGACGTGGGCATACCCATCCGCGACGCCTACGACCACTGGACCCAGTACGAGAAGTTCAGCAGCTTCACGAAGGGCGTGCGCAGCGTCTCGAAGGGTAAGGACGCCGACAGTGACTGGAAGGTCAAGGTCGGTCCCTCCACGCGGGGTTGGAAGGCCACGGTCCAGGAACAGATACCGGACGAACGCATCGTGTGGACCTCGGAGGGAGCCAAGGGCACCACGCGCGGCTGCGTCAGCTTCCATGAACTGACACCCACCCTGACCCGCATCGTCCTGGTCGTCGAGTACTACCCGTCCGGGTTCTTCGAGAAGACCGGCAACATCTGGCGCGCTCAAGGGCGGCGGCTGCGATTGGACTTCAAGCATTTCCAACGCTACGTCACCCTGACCGACGAGGAGCCGGAGGGCTGGCGCGGTGAAATCCGAGACGGTGAAGTCGTCCGCACACACGAAGAAGCTGTCGAAGAGGAACAAGCCGCCGATGAAGAGGAAGACGGCGAGGAAGAGGGCGCTTTCGCTGACGACGAGTATGCCGACGAGGACGAATATCCCGAGGACGAGGAGGAGGAGGAGGAATACGAAGAGGAAGAGGAGGGCGGAGAGGAGGACGGGGAAAGGGATGGCCGGTGATCGCTGGTCCGGCCTGTGAGAAGTCTGCCGCCCTCCGGCCGGGCGCCTGTTCCGACATCAAGGTTTAGCTGGTCCGGGCGGTGTCACCCCTTTCGCCTCATTGCATGTCGCGTGTGTGCTGCGGGGGTTGCGCGGGCCTGCGCAGGTCACGTACCGCTGCTGGACGCGCTGACGCGGGCTTGCCGTGTCTACCAGTAGTGCCGTCATCCGCCGACGGCGTGGCCGAGGGCTCCCATGACCCACAGCACGAGGCCGACGACCAGCAGAATGATGCCCAGGACGAGCATGATGCCCTCCGTACGTCGGCCTTGAATGGGCGGTGGTGCGCCTCGTCGGCTAATTGTCGAGAGCGCGCTCGAGTTCGGCCTTGTTCATGTGGGACCGGCCGTCGATGTTCCGGCGCTTGGCCTCCGCATACAGCTGGTCTCGGGTCTGCCCTTGCGATCCCTTGCCGGATCGTTGCCCGCCGCGGCGTCCCGAGGACATGTCCTCGGTGGAACTGCGGCTGGCGGTCTTGGACTCGCCGGCGCGGGCGCGTTCCTTGTTGACCGTGCGTGCGGCGATTTCTTCGGCCCGCTTCTCGCTCTCGCCACGCTCCCTCGCGCTCTCTTTGATGTGCTCGTACTGCCGTTCGCGCTTGCGGTTCGACCCTGCCGGCATCGCTTCGCTCCACTCAGTGCGGTGTGTCCATCAGGGGGCGAGTACCCCTGTGGCGCATCCTCACCCGCCTTCCGTTCCCAGATGCACGCCAAGGAGCGGCGGCTTCGAGGGCTTCACCCTTCGCTGCTCCACCCGCGCGAAGCCGCTCACCCGATCCGGTATGGGATGCCCTGTTTGTCGTCTGCGTCAGGGGTAGGCGCACATTGTCTCGACGAACGTTCGAACGGAGGAGAACCATGGCGACGGGCGAGACAGGCTTCAAGGACGTGGCCTACGACCTGGTGTCCTTGCAGTACCACTCACTGAAGGCCGGACATGACTACGGTCAGTACGTCCGGGACGCGAAGAACGCCGGGGAAACGGAGATCGCGGACTTTTTCGAGGGCGTGATGCGGGAGGATTCCCAGCGGGCCGCGCGCTGTCACGATTTCCTGGCCGATCTTTCACAAAAGGGGGAAGTCGGCCCCGCCGCCTCGTAGCGCTGTGGATGACCAGCAGCCGCTCAGGGCGGAGCCATTGGGGCATGGCAAAGAACCACCACACGGGACCGGACCCGGCTCACAGTGGCCGGGTCGAGGGGGATCTTCAGGTCGCGGCCGCGAGGAGCAGCACATGATCCATTCAGCCGATATTCGCGAGTGGCGCGACAGCGACGTCGTCGACCCGAAGGGTCACAAGATCGGCGCGCTGGAGGCCGTCTACGTCGACACAGCCACCGACGAACCGGCCATGGCGACGGTCCGTACCGGCCTGCCCACACGGCAGCGTCTGGTCTTCGTCCCCCTTGACGAAGTGATCGTGGGGCCCGGCTACGTCAAGGTCGCGCTGTCCAAGGGGCTGGTGAAGAAGGCCCCCTCGATCGGGACGGACGAGATCCTGCCGGCGGAACAGGAGATCGAGATCTTCCGCTACTACGACATGGCCTACCATCCGGGCGCCGGCGGCGAACGGAAGCTTGCCCGCCGCTGATCAGCTTTCGCTGTCGAGGAGGTGATTGGGCATGGTGCTCTTCCTGCTGCTCATTCTCGTGGCAGTCATCCTGGGCCTGATCGGCGCGGTGGCCCACGGTCTGTTCTATCTCTTGATCATCGGCATCGTGGTGCTCGTGCTTGATTTCGTCTACATCGTCGCGAGAGGACGTCGCAGGCGCCAAAGCCTCCTTCGATAACCCGCCTTACTGATCCACCCAGGGCGGCAACTCGTAGGCGCGTCCGGCGACGGGCCTACGAGCGGGCCAGGGCCTGGGTGCGGAGGCGGGCGAGAATCCTGGTCAGGAGCCTGGAGACCTGCATCTGGGACACGCCCAGTTCGGCGCCGATCTGCGCCTGGGTCATGTCGTGCCCGAATCGCAGGGACAGGATCAGCCGTTCCCGCTCCGACAGTTGCCGGATGAGGGGCTTGACGGCTTCGACGTCGTCGACCTTCCCGAAGGCACTGTCGTCATAGCCCAGTCGGTCGGCCCACGCGGTCGCGTCGTCGTTCCCCTCGGTGGCCGGCGCGTCCAGGGACGCGGCGGAGTAGGCGTTGGCGGCGGTCATCGCCTCCAGCACCTCGTCCTCGCCGATCTCCAGCCGGGTCGCCAGTTCGGCCGTGGTGGGAGCCCGGTCCAGTTCCGCGGCGAGGGTGTCGGTGGCTTTGGCCAGGTCCACTCGGAGTTCCTGCAGACGTCGTGGCACGTGGACCGACCAGCTGGTGTCGCGGAAGAACCGCTTCATCTCCCCGATGACGGTCGGCAGTGCGAAGGTCACGAACTCCACCCCGTAGTCGGGGTCGAACCGGTCGACCGCCTTGATCAGACCGATCGTGCCGACCTGCAGGATGTCCTCCATCTGATCCTGGCGCTGAGAGAAGCGGCGGGCCGCGAAACGCACCAGTGCCATGTTCATCTCGATCAGCGTGTTGCGGACGTACTGGTACTCGGCGCTGCCCTCTTCCAGCGTCTGCAGCCGGGCGAACATCACCTTGGAGACCTGCCGGACCTCGGGGGCCGTCATGGTGCGCGAGACCTCGGGCAGTCCCTCAACGGCGTCGAGGTCCTGCGCCGTCGTGACGGCGTTATCGGCCATAGCGATCTTCATCTCGGCAACACTCCCTGTCTGTGATCTTCGCACCACCGGTGCATCACCCGCCTGCCCCCGATCACGCCGGGCAATCCCGGCGAATTCCGCTGCTACGTCCGCGGAACCTTGGTGGTGGTGCCGAGGTAGAAGGCGTCGATGCTCTGTACGGCCCGTTCGAAGTCGTCCAGGTTCACGGGCTTGGCGACGTAGGCGTTCGCGTGCTGCCGGTAGGCGCCGTTGACGTCGTCGGGAGCGGAGGACGTGGTCAGGACCACCACCGGGATCGTGCGCAGGTCCTCGTCGTTCTTGATGACGGCCAGCAGTTCGCGGCCGTTCATGCGCGGCATGTTGAGGTCGAGCACGATCAGGTCGGGCCGGGGGAGGCCGGGGCCACGCAGATACTCCAGGGCGGCGACGCCGTCCTGCACCTGGGTGAGGTTGCGGGTGCCGCGGGCGCTGAGCGCGTCCTCGATGAGCATGGCGTCGGCGATGTCGTCCTCGACCAGCAGCACGTCGTAGGGGTGGGCGGGGGCGATCATCATCGGGAGCTCCGGGCGGAGACATGGGGGGAAGGGTGGTCCTGGCCGATCAGGCCCGGCCAGCGGCGCCGGGCACCCTGGCGGGTCATGTTCGACGCCCTGCCGATCTGCGGGTAGCCGGCTCCGGCGTCGGCCGCCTCGTGAGCGGCGTTCTCCTCCAGGCGTTCGATGACCTGCCGCAGGTGGTTCAGCATGTGCAGGTGGGCCAAAGCCTCGGCCTGGGCGGGGGACTGCTCGCCGCCGGGCAGGCGCTGGAAGGCACGGCCGACAAGGTCACGGACGAGGTCGTCGACCGCACCGGCGGCGAGTGCGGCGAGCTCCTCCTCACTCATCCGCAGTGAAAAGTGAGTACCAGGCATGTATGCACTGTAGGGGCTCGGCTCAGTCCTTGACAACACGGGTTGTCGTCTCCGGCCCGGGGTGTCCCGACCGTGAATCGCTTTCGGGAGACCCGCCGACAAGACACCCAGGGGAACTGCGGTGATCGCGGGACAGCGCCTCGCCCGGTCCGGCGAAAGGCGGGCACACCGGACGAAGCGACGCCGGCTCCTGGCAGGCCGGGTCGCGCGTCGACGGGCGCCCCAGCGGCGACGGACTGCCACTGCCGGCTCCGCGAAGAGACACGGCAACGAAGACTCGGCCATCATTGGAAAGATTCACCGGTCGCCCCGTGTCGGGACGCCGAAGGACCGTGAAGCCGAGGCAGGCCGTGGGCCTCGGTGTGACCGCAGCGGTCACACCGAGGGAGCGACGCGATCATTCCGTTGCCCCCCGGAATCAAGGAGGATTGACCGAGGAAGGTTCTGAACAGGACAGGAACTCGGCATGACCCCGGGAGAGCGGATGCCCACCCTTGACCAACAGGACCACGTCTTCGTGCTCGACATCGGCGACGGCGAGAACCGCTTCCATCCCGACTGGCTCGCCTCCTTCGGCGCCGCCCTCGACGAGGTGGAGAAGGCAGAGGGGCCGCGGGCCCTGGTGACCGCGGCGACGGGCAAGTTCTTCTCCAACGGCCTGGACCTGGAATGGCTCGGCGCTCACGCCGACCAGCACGAGAGCTACCGCGACACCGTCCAGCAGCTCTTCGCCCGCATACTGTCCCTGCCGATGGTCACCGTGGCCGCCCTGCAGGGGCACACCTTCGCCGCCGGCGCGATGCTCTCCCTCGCCCACGACTTCCGTGTGATGCGCGCCGACCGCGGCTTCTGGTGTCTGCCCGAGGCCGACATCAACATCCCCTTTACTCCCGGCATGTCCGCCCTGATCAGGTCCCGCCTGGCGCCGCAGACCGCGCACGAGGCCATGATCACCGCCCGCCGGTACGGTGGGACGGATGCCGCGGCCGCCGGGATCGTGGACCGGGCGGTGGAAGCGGACGCCGTGCGTTCCGCGGCCCTGGAGATCGCCGAGGCACAGGCCGCCAAGGCCGGCGAGACCCTTGCCACCATCAAAGAACGGATGTACGCCTCGGCGTTGGCCGTTCTGCGCGGTGCGGCAGGCTGAGCGGAGCGCCGGCCATCGTGTCACCGGCCGCTGATCGACCCCCGGCCCCAACGGCCGGGCAGGGCAGGCGGAATTGGACACCCGACGACGCATGTGAGGGAGCCAGAATGACGCAGGTAGCAGTAGTCACCTTTGACGGGTTCAACGAGCTCGACAGCTTCATCGCCGCCGCCTTGATCAACCGGTGCCGCAAGGACAACCTGGAGGCCTTCATCACCACGCCCACGCCGGTGGTCACGTCGATGAACGGCGTCGAGGTGACCGGGCAGCGCCCGATGGACTTCGTGACCGAGGCGGACGTCGTGCTGATCGGCAGCGGTGTGAAGGCCCGCGACGTGGTGGCCGACGACCGGGTGATGTCCATGCTGCCGCTCGACCCCTCGCGACAGCTGATCGGTTCGCAGTGCTCCGGCGCGCTGGTGCTGGCACGCCTCGGGCTGCTGGGCGACATGCCCGCCTGCACGGACAGCAAGAGCCGGCCCTTCGTCGAGGCCCGCGGGGTCACCGTGCTGGACACGCCCTTCCACGCCGAGGGGAACATCGCCACGGCGGGGGGCTGCTTGGCGTCGCAGTACCTCGCCACGTGGGTGATCGGCCGGACCGTCGGGGAGCAGGCCGTACGCGACGTCATCGGCTATGTCGCCCCGGTCGGGGAGAGCGAGGAGACGGTCGAGCGTGCTCTGCGCGCCGTCCGCACGGGTGAAGTCGCGCTGAGCTGAGCCAGTGCCGTTACCTCAGCAGCGTCCGCGATCGCACGCTGAACGCTGATGGAGAAGCGCCGGCAAGGCAGTGGCAGCTACGCGGTGTACATAGTCGGCATGTGCCACATCAACGGCACGACCCTCGACGACGAACCCCAGATGCCCTTCGGTGGGGTCAAGGCCAGTGGCTACGGAAGATCCGGCGGGCGCGCCGGCCTGCAGGAGTTCACAGAACTCCAGTGGGTCACCATCGAAGGCCCCCAGCCGCCGCGCTACCCCATCGCCGAATGAGCGTGCTGCCGGGCCCTGCCCCGCCGTCATCGTCGGCTGCCCCCAGCGGCTTCGCACAGGGCCAGGAGTGCCCGGGCGGGGCCGCCGGCGGGGCCAAGCAGCGAAGGGGTGAGGCTCGGGCTGTTCACGGGGCGCGTCGTCGTGGCGCGGGACAGTTCCGGTTCCACGAGACCGTTGCACCCGCTCGACGGACCTGTGTCGTCCCGGACTCTGCTGCGCGCCAGTACGTCCTCGGCGTCGTCGCCCTCCGGGAACGGCGCCGGACCACGGCGTGATGCCACCGGGCCGCCGGCCGGCGACTCGTACCTTCACCACCCGCGGCGGACGGCTTCGGCTCAGCGGTCACGCCACCCCGGGACCAGGGCGACAAGCATGGCGGCGGCGGTGAACGCGAAGGCGGCCGGATAGCCGACACGGGCCGCCGCGACGCCGAAGCCGACCGCGCCCAGGCCCATACCGCCGTCGTAGGCGACGTTCCACAGCGCGCTGACCGTTCCGTACCCGGACTCCGGCACCCGGGAGTACATCAGCGCGAGTGTCGCGTTCTGCGTCACCCCGAAGCCGGCCCCGAACAACGCGACCCCGGCCACCACCGCCACCGGGCTGCCCGTCGCCGCCGTCACCAGCAGGCCGAGTGCCGACGCCAGCAGGCCGGGCAGCACCAGGCGGGCCGGGCCGTGGCGGTCGCCGAACCGCCCGGCGAACCAGCGGGCCGCGGTGGCCGTCGCGGGCTGGACGAAGAGCGCGACCGCCACCACTCCCGACGACGCGGCGGGGACGGCGACCGGCAGGAACGTCACGATGATCCCCGCGCCCAGCGCGGTCGTCGCGAACACCGCAGTGGGCCGGGCCAACGCCCCGTCGCGCAGCCCCGCGACGACCCCCGCGTCCCGCCCCGCCGACCGTTCCCGACCGGGCAGTCCCGGCACCACCGCGACCGCCGCCAGGGCCACCACCCCGCCGGCGACACACACGGGGGTGAATCCGACGTGCGAGGCCAGCCACACGCCCAGCGGCAGCCCCACCAGGGACGGCACGCCCGACACGATCCCGGCCAGCGCCAGCCCCTCGCCGCGCCGCCCGGCCGGGATCAGCGCGGCCGTCAGGGCGCCCCCGGCGACGACGGTGAGTGCGAAACCCAGTCCCCGCATCAGGCACACCGCAAGAATCCAGGCCATGCCGTGCCCGGCGGTCAGCAGGAGTGCGGGCGCTCCGAGCAGACCGAGCCCTGCCGCCAGTGCCACCCGGTAGCCGTACCGGGCGACCAGGCGCGGGGTGACCAGTTCGCCGCCCACCGTGGCGAGCATCAGCGCGCCGGTGGCCGTGCCGGCATCGCCCCCGCTGCGCTGGGCGTACAGCGGCACCACCGACAGCAGCAGGAAGAAGCTCGCGGAGGCGCCGACCACCGTCACGAAGCGCAGCAGCAACTGCCGTGTCACCAGCGGGGGAAGGGCAGGCGCGGGGGCCGCGTCGGTGTCCTTGGCGTCATCGGCGTCATCCGCGTTCTCGGCGGCGGGAAGCGGTACATCGCCTGGAGTGGTCATGCTGTTGACACTAGAAGCCGGCCGGTACCCCGATAAGCTCCATTTTCATGCCGCTGGAGTGGTCCGGTCTGTCACCCGAACTGCTGCTCACCCTCGACCGGGAGAGCCGGGAAGGGCTGCGCGCCCAACTGGACCGTCAGATCAGGGACGCCATCAGGGCGGGCCGTCTCGAGGTCGGCGAGCGGCTGCCGTCCTCCCGCGAACTCGCCCGCCGCATCGGGGTCTCCCGCGGTCTGGTCCAGGACTGCTACGCCCAGTTGCAGGCCGAGGGGTACCTCGCCGGCCGGGTCGGAGCGGCCACCACCGTCGCGGCCCGCGCCTGCCCGCAGCCCGTCCCGGCACCCGCACCGCTGAGCGCGCCGCAGCTCATCGCCGACTTCAGGTCAGGCGTCCCCGACCTCGGGTCCTTCCCGCTCGCCGACTGGCTGTGGGCCATGCGCGAGGCCGGCCACGCTCTGCCGACCGCCGCCCTCGACTACGGCGAGGCACGGGGAGCGCCCGAACTGCGCGAAGTGATCGCCGGTTACCAGCGGAGGGTGCGGGCCGCGGTGGCCGACCCCGAACGGACCGTCGTCTGCTCCGGCTACGCCCAGGGCCTGGCCCTGGTCCTGCGCGCGCTGGCCGCCCACGGCGTCCGCACCCTCGCCTACGAGGACCCTGGCGCACCCGGAGCGACGACCCGGGCCGCCGCACACGCAGGGATGACCGCCGTGCCGGTGCCCGTCGACGAGCACGGCATCGACGTCCGGGCACTGGACTCGACCGGGGCACGGGCAGTCCTCGTCACGCCCGCACACCAGTGGCCGACCGGAGTCGTCATGGCCGCCGAGCGGCGGCGCGCGCTGGTCGGATGGGCGCAGCGCCGCGATGCCTTCGTCATCGAGGACGACTACGACGCCGAGTTCCGCTACGACCGCGAACCGGTCGGCGTATTGCAGGGACTGGCCGCCGATCGCGTCGTGGCCATCGGCACCGTGAGCAAGTCCCTCGCCCCCGCGCTCCGGTTGGGCTGGTTGCTGTGCCCGCCGGTGCTCGTCGACTCCGTCGTGGCGTTCAAGGAAGCGCACGACCGCGGGTCGCCGACCCTGGACCAGGTCGCGCTCGCCCGGCTGATCGCCTCCGGGCGGTACGACCGCCACCTGCGGCGCATGCGGACCCTGTACGCCGCCCGGCGGACCGCCCTGGTCGAGGCCCTCGCGGCGCATGCCCCCGGCATCCGCCTCACCGGCCTCGCCGCCGGCTTCCACGCCGTGGCCCTGCTCGGCGCGGGCTGCGGGGAGGAGCAGGTCGTGGCGGCGGCCCGTGCGCGGCGGGTCGGGCTGTACGGGATGACGGCCCACCGCTCGGAGCCCGCGAGCACCGGCGAGGCCCGGCTTGTGCTGGGCTTCGGCAACGTGGGAGAACGCGCGATCGCCGAGGGCGTCGCGACCGTGGGCGACCTGCTGATGGGCTGAACATCGTCGGGTGGCCCGGTCCCAGGCATCGATCCGGCCGGGCTGCCGGGCTGCCGGGCTCGCGCTCGCCCCGGGGGAGCGGTCCGGGCCGCGGGAGCGACCGGGCCCGGGCGCGGGCCGTTCTGATTGAATGGTCCCGATATGACTGATCTGCTGTCGCACGGGGCGCCGCTGGACGTCGACCTGGTACGGGCCGCGCAGGCAGGCGACGCCGGTTCCCTGGGCCTGCTGCTCGCCAGGCACCAGGCGACGATGCACGGGGTCGCGCTCGCCCTGCTGGGCCACAGCCCGGACGCCCAGGACGCCGTGCAGGAAGCCGCGCTCATCGCACTGCGGCGCATCGGGGATCTGCGTGACCCGGAGGCCGCCGGCGCATGGCTGCGGATGGTGGTTCGCAACGTCTGCCGCGCTCAGCCGCGGAAGAAGTCGGCCGTGCCCGTGGCAGAACTCGAGGGACTGGTCGCCATGGACCGCTCGGGCGGTCCGTCCGACCCGGCTGACGTGCTGGACGAGCACGTGCTGCGCAACTGGATCTGGAGCGCGATGGAGGAGCTGTCGCCCGGGCTGCGGTTGGTGACCATGCCGCGCTACTTCACGGATGTCACGTCCTACGAGGAGATCGCGCTGCCGTGCGGCGCTCCCGTCGGCACCGTGCGCAGCAGGCTCCACCAGGCGCGGGCGCGGCTGGCCGGCGCGCTGGTGCGCATGGGCGACCAGGTCCACGACGACGCCACCTCCCGCACCGCGCGCCACCGCCCGGCGGCTCATCGAACTCCTTCGGCGCTCACCGCATCGTGTGGGTATGAACGCAACCCATCACGAGGCGGAGGACGGCAGGCGTGCCGCCGAGGTGCGGAGCGTCGTGGTCGACGGCGTGCGCCAGGTCTACCGGGTCACGGGTGACGGCCGGTGTGCCTCGTGCACTCCGGAGGCCCTGGTGTGCACCCCGAGTACCTGCGCGTACCCGCGCTGGAACCGCATCTGACCATGGTCTACGTGGACCCGGTCGGGTCGGGCGACAGCGACCCGCTGCCGGACGGGGACTACTCCATGTCCCGTTACGCGCGCTTCACCGAAGCCGTCCTCAATGACCTCGGGGCGCCGACCGCCTACTTCCTCGGCCACTCCCACGGCGGTTTCGTCGCGCTGCAGTTCGGCATCGACCACCCTGAGCGCCTCGACGGGCTGATCCTCTACGACACCGCGCCCGTCTACGGACCGGAACTGATGGAGACGGCCACCAAGGAGATGGCCGTATTCGTCCGCCGCCGGCCGGACCGGCCCGAGGCCGCCGAGGCGGGGCGGGTGTGGGACGCCCGCATGTCGGGGACGCTGGAGATCACCGACAGCAGGGCGAGGGAGCGCTACCTCGAAGCCCTCCTGCCCGCCTACTTCGCCGACCACCGCGCAACGGCCAGGCGCATCGGCACCGCGCCCGCCCTCCGGGCCACCCACGACCCGAACCGGCTCCCCGCCGACTGGGACGTACGCGACCGGCTCGGCACGATCGCAGCGCGGGCACTGGTGATCGTCGGCAGCTACGACTTCATCTGCCCTCCCCGCTTCGCGTACGAGATCCGTACCGGAATACCGGACGCGCGGCTCTGCGAGCTGACCGCGAGCGGCCACTTCGACACATCGAGGAGACGGACCGGTTCGTCGCCGCCGTGCTCGACTTCGTCACCACCCACGACAAGGGGAACCACGCATGAGGACCACGGTACCGACCGGCCTGGCCGAAGAGACCGAGATCAGGGCCTATGCCGACTTCGTGACCGGCGCACCCGCGGACGTGCACGGGGCACTGGGCATCGGCGCGCAGGAGTTCGGCTCGGCGCGGGCACTGGCCATTCGCGAGGACCCGAGCCGCTTCTTCAACCGGGCCGGGGGATTCGGGCCTGCCGAGCCGATCACCGCGGACGTCGTGGAGGAGGTGTGCGGCTTCTACCGTGCCCAGGGCGTCGCTCGTGGCTCGTTCATGATCGCGCCGTCACTGCTGCCGTCGGACTGGACCTCGACCGCCGGTAAGTGGAATCTCACCGAGGGCGCCCGTTTCGTCAAGCTCGGATGCGACGTCCAGACCGCGGTTGCCGCGGCCGACGGTGCGGCCGCGCTCGACCCGGACCTGCGCGTCGGTCTCGTCGAGAGCCACCAGGCAGGCGAGTGGGCCACCGTGATGATGGCGACCTTCGGCTTCACCGCGCCGGCCATGATCGACATGGCTGCCGCATGCGTGGGCAGGCCGAACTGGCGGCAGTACGCCGTCTGGGAGGGTGAACGGATCGTCGCGGTCGGCAGCGTCTTCGTGAACGGCGACTGCGCCGACATGTTCGGCGGAGCGACGCTTCCGGAGGCGCGGGGCCGCGGCGCCCAGTCGGCGCTGCTCACGGCCCGCGCCCAGGCGGCCCACGACGCAGGCTGTCGCTGGCTCGTCGCCGAGACCGGAGCGGAAGGCCCGGGCGACCACAACACGTCCCTCCACAACATGCTGCGCACCGGCTTCGAGCCGCTGTACGAGCGGGTCACCTGGGTGTGGGACGAGTAATCGGACCAGAAGGGCCGCCCGCCCGCGGCCGGGTCCTCAGCCCGACCGCGGGTCCTCAACGCCCGGGCCTCGTCGAAGCCGTGGCACGCGCGCCGTCGGCATGAGGTCAGGGTCGCAGGGCGACGAAGACGAGTTCCCTGCCCGGGCGGTCGGGTGCGTCGCGGACCTCTCGCAGTCGGAAGCCCTGCGCGGTCAGGTCGGCCTCGACCTCCTCGCGTTCCCGGAAGCGCAGGGTCGAATCCGACGTGAGGTGCTGCCCGTCCGCGCCGAACACGTAGTGCCGGCGGAACGTGACGAGAGGTGGGCTCACCTCGACCAGTTCGACCCAGCTCTCGACCGTGCCCACCTCCGGGATCCGCGTGACCTTGCGCGAGGCCGCGTCGTTCCACGTCTCCCAGGCGCGCGCAGCCGGGTCCCTGGTCTCGAAGACCAGGCACCCGCCCGGCCGCAGGGCTTCGCGGGCCCCGGTCAGCGTCTGCCGCCAGGCGTCCGGGGCGACGATCGCCTGGGCGACGTTCGCGGTCATGGTGACGAGGTCCACCCGCAGAGGCGGAAGGGCGGTGGTGTCACCACAGATCCAGTGCACGCGTTCGCCGCCCGGCTTTGCCCTGGCCACGTCGATGGAGGCCCGGGCAGGATCGAGCCCGACGACCTCGACTCCTCGATCGGCCAGCAGGAGCGCGAGTACGCCGGTGCCGCAGCCGATGTCCAGTACCCGCCGCGCGTCCGACTCCTGGGCGAGGTCGAGGTAGGCGTCGAGGTCCGTACGATCCGGATCGAGCGGGTCGTAGAGTGCGGCCAGCCGTGGATGCGCGTAGCTCTCGTCGGTCATGTGCCGGAAGGTATCCGGGACCGGCCGGGACGGCTGGTGGGCTTCAATGCGCCGCGGCTCGGTCGGACTCACTGCGAAGGACGCAGAATTCGTTGCCTTCGGGGTCGGCCAGGACTGCCCAGCCGGAGCCGTCGGGATTCCGGTGGTCGGCGACGAAGGTGGCACCGATGCCCAGCAGCCGTTCCACCTCTTGGTCCCGCGAGGTCTCGGGACGCAGGCACAGATGGATCCGGTTCTTGATCTTCTTGGGTTCTGGCACCTCGTTGAAGTACAGGACCGGACCCTCGGGCAGCAGCACCTGAGTCTCCTGAGCACCCGGAGCGTCCTCCGGATGCAGTCGATGGCCCGTCACCCCGCTCCAGAACCGGGCCAGTTCATAGGCATCCGCACAGTCGATCGCCACGTTCTGCACTACCGAAACCATGCAGGGCAGCCTTCCTGACTTCCGCTCCGGACGCCACCGGGTTTGCGCCCGTCGTCCACACACTCGGCTCATGCACCCGTGGGCAGGGCCGGTTCCGGCCCTGCCCACGGGTGGCGCGGACCTACTTCGTGAGCGGCGAGAGCTTGGGGTCGTTGGCGTAGGCCTCGGCCGCGTTGTCCTTGGTGACGATGATCGGCGGGAGCAGGTACGCGGGGACGACCTTGCTGCCGTTGTTGTACGACGTGGTGTCGTTGATCTGCGGCTTGTCGCCCTTCTGCAGCAACTGGACCATCTTGATCGTCTCGGCGACGAGCTTGCGGGTGTCCTTGTTGATGGTCGAGTACTGCACGCCGGCCATGATGGACTTGACCGACTCGACCTCGGAGTCCTGACCGGTGACGACCGGGACCGGCTTGCCGGAGCCCTGCACCGAGGTGATGATCGCGCGGGCGAGGGTGTCGTTCGGGGACAGGACGCCGTCCGGCTTCTTGCCGCCGTTGTACGTCGAGGTCAGCAGGAGTCCATGCGCGACTGGGCGTTCTCCGCCTTCCACCCCTGGATCGCCGTCTGCTTGATGTCGGTCTGCTTCGAGCCGACAACGATGTCACCCTTGTCGATCAGGGGCTGCATCGCGAACTTCATCGACGTGGACCTCATCATCCTGGGCGGCCAAGGCATCGCGCACGTCGAGTCGCGGTACGTCGAGGCCGTCGCATCCGTCCTGGCCGCCCGGCCGCTCGCCCGCCACATCAGGGTCGTGGAGGTCGCGGCCTCCGCACTGGGCACGGACGCCGCCGTCGTCGGCGGTGCCGCGCTGGTCCTGCACGCGGCGTACTCGCCGCAGTTGTCGGCGCTCGTCTCGGCCTGAGGGGGCCGGCGGCCACGCGGTCTTCGGCGGCATTGCCTCAGCCCCCGGCGCCCCGATTCGGTCCGGTGGCGGTCAGATTGTGTCAGACGCGTACTTTCTTGACGCGGCGATCGCCTTTGGGGCTAATCTCTTGCGCCATGTGACCACCTAGACGGTCGATCACGGCGAACGCAGGAGCGCTGACCATGCCCGAGACCCGACTCAAGTGCCGCAATGCCGCCTCCGCCGCTGCCGTCGTTGCCGCGGGCGCGGAGCCCGGCGACCCCCAGCACACCGTGCGGCAGGACGGCCGCCATGTCGTCATCGGCTACGTGGACAAGTGGTGGCCCCTGGACGTCGCCGAATGGGCGGCGCTCGAAGGGCATGCCCGCGACAAAGCCGTGGCGCGGATCATGACCTCCCTGTGACGCTCGAAGACCTCAATCCGCGGAATCGCGCGGGCAGCGCCGAGGCGCGCCAGCCGCGGTGACGGTCTCGGGCGCGAAGGAGAAACCCGGGGGCAAGCTACGTCCCCGAGGTCTTCGGGAGGCTTTAGGGCAAGGCCGTGAAGTTACGTCTTTGAGAGCGCTGACAAGTGTGCCCTGATCTGTGGTTACTCGGGATGTGAGAAGCGGAGCCCCGGTAGAACTGGCAGTCGACCAAGACAGCCGTTCACAGGACCGGAGGCTCCGCTGTCCGATCAGTGTGTCATCACGCGTGAAATCACGGTAGCCAAGGGCCTGTTCGCGCCCGGACACCTCGGAGAACTCACCCAGATCGTCCCGTTCGAGATGGTCGACGAGGCCTTGGAGGAGACCGGCGCCGTCCAGCAACGACTGCGGAAGATCCCCGCCCGGGTGGTGGTCTATCTGTTGCTGGCCGCAGCCCTGTTCGAGGACTGCGGGTATCTGGCTGTTTGGCGCAAGCTCACCGCCGCGCTGGAGGCGATACCGGTCGCGAAGGTCACAGGCACGGCGCTCTGGGACGCCAGGACCCGTCTGGGGGTCCGTCCGATGCGGGCCCTGTTCGACCTGCTGCGGGGGCCGGCCACGGCGATTCGCACCGACGGTGCCCGCTTCAAGGGCCTGCTGACCGTCGCGATCGACGGAACCTACCTCGACGTCCCCGACAGCCCGTTGCACCGGGCCCGCCTGGACAAGACCACGAATCAGTACGCGACCTCCGGCTACCCGCAGATCTGCCTGGCCACGCTCGTGGCGTGTGGCACCCGCGCGGTCCTGGACGCCGCCTTCGGTCCCCGCTCCAGCGGCGAGACCGTCCACGGCAAGCGGCTGATGCGCTCCCTGCGTGCCGGAATGATCGTCCTGCTCGACCGAGGTTTCTCGGGGAACACGTTCCTGGCCGCCGTTGCCGCCACCGAGGCCGCTTTCCTCGCCCGCGTCACGGCAGCCCGCAAACCGCCGGTCCTCGACCACTTCGACGACGGCTCCTACCTCTCCCGCTTCGGCAGCACCAAGGTCCGCATCATCGAGTGCGAGATCACCATCACCACCAGCCAGGGTCGCCAAACCGGTCTGTACCGACTGGCCACCAACCTCCTCGACCACCACCGCTACCCAGCATCCAGCCTGGTCAGCCTCTACCACGAGCGGTGGGAGATCGAGTCCGCCTATTTCGCAATCAAGAAATCGATGCTCAGCCGCAGGGTCCTGCGCTCCAGGACCTGGGCCGGCATCGCCCAGGAGGTCTACGCCCTGCTCAGCGCCTACCAGATCCTGCGAATCGCGATCGCCGACGCCACCGAGGCCACGCCCGGCGTCGATCCGGACCGGGCCAGCTTCAGCATCGCTCTTCAAACGGCCCGCGACCAGGTCATCCAGGCCGCGGGCATCATCGCAGACACCACGATCGACCTCGTCGGGGCGATCGGCCGGGCTGTCCTGGACCACCTCATGCCCGCCCGCCGCCTCCGCATTAGCCCCCGCGCCGTGAAACGCCCCCTGTCCCGATACGCATACAAAAGCCTCCGCGTCGACCGACGCACCTACAAAGCAACCCTCAGCATCAACATCTTGACGCCAACGATCAGCCCCTAACTTCACGGCCTTGGGCTTTAGGGGCGGAAGCCGTCGAGTGCGAGTTCCAGCAGCCGGTGACGAGGACGGTCCTGTCTGGTTCGCCTCGGGACCGGTTCTGGAAGAGGGGGGGCTGCAAGATCATCCATCGCCACACCACCCGAAACGAGCACGAGGTCGCTACCTCGACGAGCCTCAACGACATCTCCCGCGACGTCACGATCGGGATGGCCGCCCGCGATTTCAGCTGAACACCGCTCCCTCACCGGCCGCGAACCCCTGCGGGGACCTGGATCTGGCCCTCGACGCGGCCGCGGCCGGCGGGGTCCCGCTCCCGGTCACGGGCGTCGTGCAGCAACTGCTCCAGGCGTGCATCTCGACCGGCCTGGGCGATCTGGACTTCATGGCCCTCCTCATCCGCCTGCGGCGCGAGGCCGGCCGGATTCCCACCTGAACGCGAGCCGCTGCCTTGAGGGCAGCGGGCGTTGAAGACGCCGAAGTGCAGCGCGCGTTGGCGCAGGGTGCGGTTGGTCTCGCGCGTACGCGGCCATCGGGGCAGTGGCGGCCTGTCAGGTCGCCCGTAGGCTGTGGCCACGCTGCTGATCCATGGCGGGGACGCTCTGCCTGACGCCCCTGAACTGCGCACTGGCGGAGTGCCGCTTCCGGACGGATTCGTCTGGCCGACATGCCGTGAGTGCGGCGAGCCCATGCAGTTTCTCGCCCACCTGCCCCTCGATCCGGGGGTGGTCCCGGTGTTCTTCTGCCAGAACGCCCCCGGTATGTGTGATGACTGGGACGCCACCACCGGCGCCAACCGAGCCTTCGTTTTCCGGGGCCGGCTCACGGCGGCTGCCGTCCCCGCCGACGGCGAGACGCTGCTCAGTGCGGTCACCGCAGTGCATCCCCACCCGGCTGACACGCCCACCGCAGAGCCGGTCCTGGGACGCCTGGGTGGTGAACCCGACTGGATCCAGGGTGATGAGACTCCCGACTGCCCCTCCTGCGCGGTCCGAATGACATTCACGGCCGAACTCGAAGAGGGAGCCGACCTCGCCACCTCCGCCAACTTCGGGGGAGGTGGCCGCGGTTGCATCTTTCACTGCTGTTCCTGCAGCGAGGCCGCCTTCCTCTGGCAGCGATGAAGGCCCCCTGTCCCGGCTGTGCCCTGGCGGAGGCTGTCTCCCCGTTGATCGGCCGGGATGGGGTATGCGTGCGCAGGTACTCCCTGATCGCGAGGGAGGAGTACGCCGTTCGGCCAGGACCACATCGTGCCGGGTGGCAGTCCCCGTCCATCGATCAGTCCGTGAGATCGTCGTGCTCATGATCGAGTCATGGGTGATCGACGACGACAACACTGTCCTGACGCCTCTCGATGTGGTGCCGGAGATACTCCGGGAGAGGGTCAGCAGAGGTCTGCTGGAGACGTCGCTGACCAGTTCGCGCGGGCGATCGCTGGCCTTCGTGACGAACACCGAGCGGGCAATGGTGATGTTGCTCGGCGGCGAGGGCGATCCCGGCGAGCATGCCGTGGACCCGGGAGGCGATGGATCGAGCGTGGGGTTCGTTCTCTCCAACGGGCAGCAGGACGAGTACCCGGACCAGGACACCGTGCCCATCGGTGAGGCCTTCAGGATCGTGGAACACATGGTCAGCACGGGATCCTGGCCGGCGGACGCGCGCCGGCGCGTCAACCGCTGAGACAGCGGCTGACTGCCGGGCCCGTATGAGGAAGACGGCTTCGGATCTCCCGTGACCATGACCAGATTACGTCGTTGTCATTTGTCATGCGCACTGCCATTCTGATCCGGTCCGCGAGACCGTAGGTGACGCCTCGACTCCATGGCGTCGCCCTGTCCGGGAGGCTTGATGAGGAAGTCCTTAAGCGCTGGAATCCTGTCCGTGGTGTTCATGGCGGCAGCCAGCCTGTTCGGCTCGGCCCCCGCGGCCTCCGCCGCCGAGGTCCCGTGCAACGGCTTCACCAACGTGCTTGCTTGGGGGTCCTGGTACCTTCATGTGCCGTCGACGAGCGGAGGCTCGGGAAACTACAACTGCGTAGTGGTCCGGGGAAACCACAACATCGCCGTGCTGGCCGTGCAGGAGAGTCTGAACGCCTGCTTCGCCCAGAGCATCGGGGAGGACTCCGACTTCGGCCCCGCCACCGAGCAGGCGATGAAGAACGCCCAGACGAGGATCAACCAGTACTGGGGCAGCAACGTGCTGGGCGTGGACGGCCGCTTCGGTCCCAAGACCAGCTCCTACTTCGATTTCCAGGCGTACGACTACAGTGGCGGCCAAGACGGCGCCCACACGGGCATCTGCTACGGGCGATAGCCCAGGACGTGTCCGTACGGCGGTTCGCCGTACGGACACGTCGCCTGTCGTGCTGCCCGGCTATCCGAACCGGTCCCCCTGCGGCGATCCGCAGCAACCGCCTGCCCTCGTCCTCGTCTATCTCACGGACGCGTACGCGCTCCGCCGCGGTCACAGCCCGACGGTCACGAGCTACCCGGCACGAACACGTCCCGCCGCATGGACGACAGAGAGCCGTTCCGACGAGCGGCGCACTGACAACTGCCGTCAGACGAGACGGGCGAGCGATCCGGCGGCATGAGCGGAGGCCGTCCGACGGTGTCCTATCGAATCGTGGCTCCTCTCCACACGTGATGTGACGCCTACGGCCTGGCGGACGAGGTGATCGGTGATCCGGCCGGGGCTGCGGAGTCCGGCGCCCCCGCGTAGTCGGGCAGCTCGATGCCGTTGATCGCGCGCCCGACCAGCTCGGCGAACCACTCGCCGGCGAAATCGGGGCCCGGCTCCGCGTCCGGCCCGGGGACGTCGCGGGTGCGGGCGTTCAATCGGCCGATCTCCTGGTTGGCCTCGACGAACGAGCGCATCCGCGCCTCGTAGCGGGCGAACCCGGTGCCGGGGTCCCACTCGGCGGCGGCCAGCTCGCCGGCCAGCACGTACGCGCCGACCAGTGCCAGCCCGGTGCCCTGGCCGGACATCGGCGACGAGCTGAACGCCGCGTCCCCGAGCAGCCCCACCCGTCCGCTCGACCAGCGGTCCATCATCACCTGGGCGACCTGGTCGAGGTAGAAGTCCGGGGTGTCGTCCAGGTGCGCGAGGATGTCGGGGGCCAGCCAGCCCAGGCCGGCCATCCGGCTACGCAGCAGGCGCTTCTGGGCCGCGACGTCACGGTAGTCGACGTCGAAGTCGGCCGAGGCGAAGTAGAACATGGCCATCGCCCGGGTGGCGTCCTGGATGGGTCGCAGGAGGGCTGAGCGCCCGGACTCCTGGTCCTGGTACTCGAGCAGCCAGCGGTCCAGCCCGAACTTGTTGGGCACACTGTAGAAGGCCAGCACATGCCCGAGGTGGTGGAGGAACCGCTCATGCGGCCCGAAGACCATCGCCCGCAGCGCCGAGTGCAGCCCGTCGGCTCCGACCACCAGCTCGAAGCGTCGCCGGTTGCCGCCCGCGAAGACCACGTCGACCCCGTCCGCGTCCTGGGCGATCTCGGCGATTCGGTCGCCGAAGATGTACTCGACGCCGTCACGGGTGTCGTCGTAGAGCACCTGGGACAGATCCCCGCGCAGGATCTCGACGTCCGCGATGAACCCGTCGCCACCGTCGTCGTCCGCGCGGAAGGTCTCCAGCACCTGCCCGTCCGCGTCCACGGTGTACGCGCCGGCGGTGTCGGTGCACACCGCGCGGACCGCCGCGTCCAGCCCCATGCGCCCGATGACCTCCTTGGCGACCCCGCGCGCGTCCACCGCCTGCCCGCCGGGACGCAGCTCGGGAGCCCGCTCCACCACGGTCACCTCGGCCCCCCGCCGACGCAGCCAGTGGGCCAGCGCGGGTCCCGCGATGCTCGCCCCCGCCACCAACACCCTGGGACCGCTCACCCGCGTCCCCTGCTCGCCCGTCCGGATCGTGCGCTCCCGCTCGGGGTCGTCGACGCCCATCGCTGCCTCCATGTGCTTCTTCCCGCGCTGGAACGTTCCCGGCACAGGCCACCGCTGTCGGTGGATCCATCAGGTTCGACTGCGGATCCGCACAAGACTCATCGCTACGGCCGACATCGCGTCCACGCTCCCGCGAACATCCTCTCCGATGGGACTCGCATCAGCCTGGACTGGTGCAAACCAGGCGAACCACAACTGCGACGGTCCAGCGGGCGCTGACCGTGGCTCGGGAGTCGGGGTGTCGTCTGCGAATGCGTGGTCACCAGGGTCCTTCTGTGAGCGACTACTACGACCTGTTCCTGGCGGTCGACCTGCCTCACGAATACTCGACCACGCGAGACCGGGTGGGGTACGTCAGTGACTCCGGTCCCGGCCGGACCAGGCATCTCGTGTGCTACGAGGACCGCTTTGATCTTGTTGATGTCCGCCCGGCAGGCGGGCGGAAGCGTCTTCCCTGGAGGTCGCGGTAGCCCGCCACCGGCCGGGCCCGACAGCGCCCCAGCCTACGGAGGCGGCCCCCTGCAGTCAGCGGAGGTCCGGGCACTCCTCGGCAGAACCCTGTGAAACGGGCCGCCATACTCCGTGGTCCTCGCGAATGCTCAGGCGATCCGCTTCCTGCGCGGCCTCGATCAGCTGAGCGGTGGTCAGGGGTACGGCGGCCGTGAAGACTCGCCCGAGGTGGTGGCAGTGGAGCATCGGGCGGAGTTCCTGCGAATACGGCTCACCGGCCACCGCGAAGAGATCGGGCAGGGTGCAACCGAGCGGACCAGCTATGGCGGACAGTTGCTGCCGGCGGTGCGTACTCGGGTCGAAACGATGGACCAACCCGTGCAGCGTACTGCGGGCGAGTCCCGTGAACGGCAGTTCGCGGATGCTGAAGCCGCGATTGCGGAGCAGCGCGACGAGCACGGTGGCCAGCCTGGTCTCGGCGGGACGGCGGCCCGGTAGTTCGGGGCGGACGAAGGGCTCTGGAGCGGCAACCCGCGGCAGCGAGCGGACGAATATCTCGAGCGCGGTCAACCGCGCATGGTCGCAGTGGCTGACGCGGTATGCGAACTGCCCAGGCGTGGCCGCGTGGCACTGATCGACCGCGACCTGGACGAGCTCAAGCGGCTGCGCACGCGGCGCGCACCGGCGTCCGGGTCGGTGCCGTCGAGCAGGACGCGCGCCGGGTCTCGGTCAGCCTCGAGTCAGGCGTACCGCTGGAGGCCGACGTCCTCCTTGTCGCCGTCGGGCGGGGACCCCGTACTGCCGGCATGGGCTTCGAGGAGGTCGGTGTGACACTGGACCGTGGATTCGTCCGGGTCGACGACACCCTCCGCACCCTGGCCCGGGGGTCTTCGCCGTGGGGGACATCGTTCACGGGCTCCAGCTCGCGCACCGCGGCTTCCAGCAGGGAATGTTCGTCGCGGAGGAGATCGCGGGTCTCCGCCCCACGCCGGTCGCCGCCGCCTGCATTCCCCGCCTCACCTATTGCGACCCGGAGATCGCGTCCGTCGGCCTCACGGAAGCACAGGCGAAGGAGAAGTTCGGTGCCGGCCGGGTGGAGTGCGTCGAGTACAACCTCGCAGGCAATGGCAAGAGCCAGATCATCGGCACGTCCGGCTTCGTGAAGCTGGTCCGCGAGAAGGACGGCCCCGTGGTGGGTGTCCACATGGTCGGCGCGAGGGTGGGCGAACTCATCGCGGAAGCACAGCTCGCGGTCGCCTGGGAGGCCCATCCGGACGATATCGCCTCCCTGGCGCACGCCCACCCGACCCAGAACGAGGCATTGGGGGAGGCGTTCCTCGCCCTCGCGGGCAAGCCGCTGCACACACACGGATAGCGCCCGACCCCCCCCGGCGCTCCGGAACGGCGGCGTCTTCTCCAACACCCTCACCGCCAACACCGCCCCCAGCTGCCCACCGCGGCGTACGACCCCGCCTGGACCTGCAACAGGGTCGACTCCTGGGCCAAGCGCCGGCTTGTACTCGTCAACGACGAGCACCCCGTCAGTTCGGGTCTCGTCATGGCTGCCCCCGGTCACCCCGTAGCGGCGTCGAAGGGAACGCGAGCTTGAAGGCAGCCGGGGCCGCGTCCGCGGTGCCCGTGAGGGCAGACGTGCGAGGACCCCCCCTTGGCGCGGTCCGTGAGTTATTGGCTCAATCACGCTGGTCGCCCAGCGGATCGCGGTCGTGACCGGTGGCGCTTCCGCTATGGTCGCCCGGCCAAGCCCACGCGCGACGCGCTGGACTGACGGAGGGGGGACACCTCGGTGGCTGTCCCATGGCGCGCGGTTCGGTGCCGTTTCCTGCCCGCGTGTCACAACTCGCGTACGGGCCTGGTCCATTGCTGTGGGGCGACGAGCGATGCGGGCTTTTGGGCCCGGGGTCGTTCGTCCTCCCCCACCCCGACCGACGACAGAGAGAACCGGATGCGTCTCACCATTGCGAGCACGATGCTCGCCGGCACCGCCGTGATCACCACTCTGGCCGCCTCGCCGGCCGTCGCCGCGACGCCGTCCCTGCCCCGCCCCGACATCGCGGGCGTTCTGGCCGTGCAGAAGCAGGCCATGGCCGACGGCGCCCCGGGTGCCCTGACCCGTATCGACTCGGGCACCTCGAGCTACCGCATCTCCATGGGACTGGCGGACACCGCCGCCCGCACGGCGATGGACGCGGACCGCCGGTTCCGCGTCGGCAGCGTCTCGAAATCCTTCACCACCGTGGTGCTGATGCAGCTGGTCGCCGAGGGGCGCGTCGACCTCGACGCCCCGGCCAACACCTACCTGCCCGAGCCGCTGCCGGACGACCGCATCACCGTGCGGCACCTGCTCAGTCACCGCAGCGGCCTGTGGGACTACACCAACGACATGTTCTACGACACCGTTCCGGGCTTCGAGTCCGTGCGGAACAAGGTGTTCACCTATCAGGAGCTGATAGACCTGTCGACGGCCCACGAGCCGACCAACGAGCCGGGCGCGGCCTACAGCTACTCCAACACCAACTTCGTGGTGCTGGGCGAGATGATCGAGCACCTCACCGGTGTGCCGATGGCCACCCAGTACCAGGAGCGGATCTTCAAGCCGCTCAAGCTCAAGAACACCTCCTACGTCCACCCGTCCACCGCCATCTCGGGCTCCTCCGCCCGCGGTTACCTGCGACCGGACGACACCACGCTGCCGCTGGTGGACTCCACCGAGCAGACCGTCTCGTGGGCTCAGTCGGCCGGCGCGGTCATCTCCGACGCCGCCGACCTGAACCGCTTCTTCTCCGCGCTGGTCTCCGGAAAGCTCGTCCCCGAGGCGCAGCTGCAGCAGATGATGACCATGGTCCCGGTCAACGCGGACGGCACCCAGTTCTACGGACTGGGCCTGCGGGCCAGGAAGCTCTCGTGCGGTGTGACGGTCTACGGCCACACCGGCACGGTCCAGGGTTTCTACACCTACGCGTTCAGCACGCCCGACGGCAAGCGCAGCATGACCTCGATGGCGAACACCTCCAACAACGGAACGGTCAACACCGTCCTCGGAGGCACGCTGGAAGCCGCGTTCTGCGGCACCGCGGGCACCACGGGCGCCAAGGCCGGCCTGGCCAAGTCCTCCGAAGGCGACACGTTCACCGAGGACATCGCCCCGCAGGTCGTCCGCCACAACCGGTGATCGCCGTCTCCGGTTGACCATGTCCGCCGCCGCGCGCCGTCGTCCCCCGGCTGGTGCGCGGCGGCGTTCTGACAGCGGGCGCCGCCCGCTGGCGCCGGCGGCAGTGCAGCACACCGAGGGGGCCCACGTCCTGCCTCCGGGGGCGTAGTCACAGGCCGTGCGGCATCCGCTCCCGGACAGGCCTTCTTCCCGACCCCTCACGCGGCACTCCGCATCGAGTTCACCGGCCGAGAGCGCTGCCTCCCACCGCAGGGTCCGTGCCCGGTGCCGGCACACCTTCGCCCGCAGGGGAGCTCGGAAGATCCTCGCGACTGCCGCCTGAGGGGCGATCAGGCCGGCGGAAGGTCGTAGCGGATGAATCCGTTGAACCGTGCGACCTTGTCGTACAGGGCGCGGGCGGAGGTGTTGCCCTCCTGTGTGGTCCAGTACAGGCGCGCGGCGCCCCCGCTCCCGGGCCGCCCCGGCAACCGTCTCGATCAGCGCACGCGCCGCACCCCGGCCCGCCGGCCCCTGTCCGTTGAAGGCGGTGGCCGGCGCGGTTGGTGTCGGCCGTGGTCCAGCTGTCGAGGTCCCCCTGTCCCCTCAGTGCGGGCCGGATGCTGACCGACCGTGCTGCGCCGCGGGTAGCGGCCCTGACATGCCGAAGGGTGGGGCCCCCTGCCCGGCGGAGTGCACCGGACAGGGGCCCCGATGTGATCGGCCCGCGTCAGCCGTCGGTCTCCGCCGACGGGATGTACGCGCCCGGCACGTCGTCAGGGGCGAAGACACGGTCCTCACCGGGGTAGGGCTTCGACCAGGCGTGCGTCTCGTACCACGTGAGGTGGTTCATCTGCGCGGGGTTGGCGAAGTCCGGCTTGGCGTTCGGCCCGGTGAGGCGCTGCTTGGACTTCCAGGAGTCCCACTGCGCCGCGAGCGCCTGCTTGTCCGCCGGCACCTTCGTCGACGGCACGGGTGCCGCGGCAGGGTCCTGGGGTGCCGGGGTGTCGAGGCCGCAGGCGGGCGCGGTCTTCACGCCGTCGGTGAGCGAGGTCCGGTTGGGCAGCGCCGTGAAGGGGGTGTAGTCCGGCTTCTTGGCGAACGCCCCGGTCATCGGGGTGGCCGCGCTGTCCTTCTGGTTCATCGGGTGGATCCCGAGGATCTGCTCGATGGTGCGGATCATCGTGATCTGCGAGTAGTAGCGGCTGTCGACCGTTCCGTGCCCGGCCCAAGGGCTGATGATCTGGATCGGTGCACGGTGGCCGTCGACGTGGTCCAGCCCGGCCTGGGAGTCGTCCTCGGCCACGAAGATCGCCGAGTCCTTCCAGTACGCGCTGTGCGAGATCTCGTCGACGATGCGGCCGACCGCGAGGTCGTTGTCCGCGACCTGGGCGGCCGGGCCGGCCGTGCCGCCCGTGTGGTCGCTGGAGAGCCAGAACATGTTCAGGTTCGCGGGACCGTTCTGCTCGAAGTCCCGCTTCCAGATCTCGGCCCGGTACACGTCGGGGACGCTGGTGTCGAACTTCGGGAAGCCCGGCACCGAGACGCTGTTGAGCGACGGGATGGGCGAGGACGACGTCAGCTTGTAGGCCGTGTCGTCTCCGGTGGCCTGCATGTTCTTGGTGTCGCAGTACAGGTTCTGCCAGCTGGCGCCCGTCGGCTTGGTCAGGAACTGGTGGAACTCGCCGAAGTCCCGGACCGACTTGCCGGCCGCCTGCGCACCGGTCCACAGGAATCCGGTCCGCTGGTGGCCGAGCGCGTCGTCCTCGGTGTCGTAGCTGCGCAGGTACTCGCCGGCGGAGGACTCGGTGTACTCCGGGTTGTCGGCCTGCATCAGCCAGTTGTGGCCCTCGGCGGAGTTCGTGCCGATGTCGTAGGTGTTGTCGTACAGGCCGAACTGCCGGGTCAGGGCGTGCTGGTTCGGGGTCACGTTCTCGCCGAACTGGGCGAGCGAGGGGTCGCCGTTGCCCTGCGGGATGTCG
Source organism: Streptomyces sp. RLA123 (assembly GCF_056270165.1). Classification (NCBI taxonomy): domain Bacteria; kingdom Bacillati; phylum Actinomycetota; class Actinomycetes; order Kitasatosporales; family Streptomycetaceae; genus Streptomyces; species Streptomyces sp. RLA123. The sequence goes on from NZ_JBWDOR010000003.1 coordinate 8,045,958, forward strand.
CCGAAGACCTGGTCGTAGGTCCGGTTCTCCTTGACGATCAGGAAGACGTGTTTGATCGTCGAGGGGTCGCCGAGCCGCTGCGGGACGGCCACCGGCTTCGGGCCCTTCCCCTTGCCCTTGGCGAGCTTGACCGATCCGCTGGTCCAGCCGTTCTGCCGGAAGACCTTGGCGGTCTCGGCCTTGACGACCTTGTCGCTCGGCAATGTGAAGCGCTGCAGGCTCGACGTGGTGTCGTGGGTGCCGTGGCTGCCGCTGGTGGTGGGGCGGCGGGCGTCGATGCCGCGGGTGTTGGAGACGACCACCTGGTTGCCGACGGTGGCGATCTCCGCGGGGAAGTAGTCGGTCGGGAGCAGGCCGACGTAGCTGACCGGCTCCTGCGCGGACTTGTAACGGTAGACGGCGACCGCGTTGGCCCGGCCCAGCGTCACCAGCAGACGGCCGTCGTCGGTGAGCGTCACCGCGTTGGGCTCGTAGCCCACCGACGCCTCCGGCCACGGCCGGGTGGCGATGGTCTGCACGACCTTGTCCTTGCGGGTGTCGATGACCGACACGTCGTTGGTGGCGGTGTCCGTGACGAACAGCGCCCCGTTCTTGGCGTACACCGCGGTCGGGTGCAGACCGACGTCGATGCTCCCGACGGCCGCGGCCGGGTTTGCCAGGTCGATGACGCTGACGGTGCCGGTGGTGGTGGCGCCGGTGGAGGGATCGGCCGGTACCTGGGTGCCGTACGAGTTGATCGTGGTGTCGCCGGCCTTCGCCGGACGCCCGCCCTCGTTGCTCACGTACAGCTTGCCGCCGACCTGGGCCATGCCGCGCGGGGCGTTGCCCACGGCCCAGCTCTGGTTGACGGTGCCGGTCGCCGTGTCGATGGCGACCACGCGGTTCTGGCCGTTGACCGCCGCGTACACGGTGGAACCGTCGGCCGAGAACACCGGCTGGGCCACCAGGGCGTGCTTGGCGCCGTCCGCGGGGATCTTGACGGACACCGGGTTGGCCAGGGTGCCGTCCGGGTTCACCGTGAACTTGGTGTAGCCGTCGGTCTGGCCGAGCCACAGCTGCGTACCGTCGGGGGAGTACGTCGGGCCTTCCTGGCCCACGTCGTTGCCGGCGATGCGCAGGTCCGCCGTGGCGGAGTTGCCGACGAGCTGCTGGACCTTCCAGTTCTTCACGTCCACGACGGCGAGCGCCATGCCGCCGTCGGTGACGGAGGCCGCGAGGTGGCTGCCGTCCGGGCTGACCGTCGACGACATGATCTTGCCGTTGTTGATGACCAGCCGCTCACCGTACGGATCGAGGTACTGGTCGGCGGAGACGACCTGGCCGTGGTGGGTGATCTGGCCGACCTGGTCGTGGCCGAACTGGGTGGTCTGTGCGAACCCGATGCCGGTTCCGGTGGCGAGGACGACGGCGGTGGCGGCTGCCAGCGTCAGGCCTCTCCGGCTGCCGAACCGGCGGCCGAGGAGGCCGTGGAGGCCTCGGGCGTCCTTCTCGACACGGACACGGCGACGTGTTACCTGCATGTTCGGTTATCCCTTCGCGGTGGGGAGCAGTTCGGCGTTGCCGTCGAACTGCCAGAGCGGGTTCGGCGCGTCCCCGTCGGGGGTCCGCACCAGGAAGTAGCCGTTCACTTCCTTCGGGCCGTCGCCGTCGGCGACGAACCGCCCGTCCGGGGTGATGTCGAGCTGGTAGATGGCCGAGCCCGTGGCGGCGATGCCGGGCAGATGCCACGAGACGACACAGCGCCAGTCGTTGCCCGCCCCCTCGGCGCCGGAGGCGACTCCGGCCTTGGTGCACGCCGCCGATGCCTTCAACTGGGCCTCGGTGACCGCGGGCCGGTTGAGCTGGTCGGTCTGCATGCGGTAGAGGTGGGCGAAGGCCGTGGCCACCGAGCGTTCCACCTTGTCCTGTTCGATCCCGGAGCCCGTGGCCGTGGTCGTCGCCATGACGACCGCGATCGTCGCCGCCATCAGCCCGGCCAGAGGTAGGGCCCCGGCGAGGACGGCGCGGCGTCCCGAGCCGTCGTACGCCAGGTTGGTGAAGTCGCGGCGCAGGAAGAGGGCGTACGCCAGCGCCGTGGCGGTCACCGCCCACACCAGGCTGACCGCGACACCGATCAGCAGCGGTGCGAGCTGCTCCGGGCTGGTGAACAGGCCGTTCCAGGAGATGAAGGCGTAGCCGGGCAGCGCGACGCGTACGGCGACGGGGAGCGGCATCATCTGGGCGACCTGCATCGCGAGCGCGACGACCGCGGGCAGCAGCAGTCCCATCGGGGACCGCCCCAGCGCGACGGAGCCGAGCAGGCCGATCCCGGCCAGGGCCAGGGTCGGGGCGAGCGCGCAGGTCCACGCGAGGAGCACCCGCACCGCGGCGTCCGACGGATCCAGCAGGTGGCCGTCGAGGCCGACCAGCGGCTGGTTGCCGACTGCCGCGAGCCCGCCCGCCGTGCTGGAGCAGGCCAGCCCGGCCACGAGCAGCACGAGGACGGTGAGGCTGGCGAGCACCTTCGCGACGAAGATCCGCCGGGGCGAACGCACCGCCACGAGGAGGTGCCGCCAGGTGCCGAGCCGGTCCTCGGAGGCGAACACGTCGCCGGCGACCACCGAGGTCAGCAGCGGCAACGCCCAGGTACCCGCGAAACCGAGCATGACCAGCGGCGCGGCCCACCCCGTGGCGAGCATCCAGCGACCGAAGAGGGTGTCGACCGGGAGCGTGCTCTGCTGGCTCACCGCGGCGACGAAGAGCCCCGGCGTGATCCAGCAGGCGAGTACCAGCAGCCGGATCCGCCATTGGGAGACCAGCTTGACCAGCTCGAAGCGGTAGCCGCGCGCGACCGAGACGCGCGGAGCGCCGACGACGTCGTCGGTGACGATGACGGCCGCGGTCATCGGCCTTCCTCCTGCTGCTCGGTGAGGGCGAGGAACGCCGCCTCCAGGGGCGAGACGACGGGGGCGAGCTCGCGCACCGCGATGCCCGCGTGGACGAGTCCCGCCACCAGGGCGTCCAGGGCGGGCACCATCGCGCGCACGACCAGCACCTCGGCGTCGTGCCGTGCACTGGAGCCGTCGGTGAGACGGATCCCGGCCGTGCCGGCGGCCAGGTCGCGGGCGGCCCGCGGGTCGGAGGTCCGTATCCGGTAGTCGAGTTCGCGGTTCTCGGCGGCGAGTTTGCCGAGCGGACCGGAGAAGACGACCCGGCCGGTGGCGAGGATGGTGACCTCGGAGCACAGCACCTCGAGATCGTCCATGTGGTGACTGGAGATCACCACGCTGGTTCCGTCGTTCGCGAGCCGGGTGAGGACGCCGTGCACGTGTCTCCTACCGGCCGGGTCCAGGCCGTTGGACGGTTCGTCGAGCACGAGGAGCCGGGGCTTGGTGAGCAGGGCGGCGGCGAGGCCGAGCCGCTGGCGCATGCCCAGGGAGAAGCCGCGCGCCCGGTCGTCGGCGACATCGGTGAGCCCGACCTGGTCGAGCGCTTCGTCGATCCCGGGGCCTCGCGCGTCCTGCCCGCGCAGCACGGCGAGCGTGGCGAGGTTCTGCCTGGCGGTGAGGGACGGGTAGAGGCCGGGTCCGTCCACGAAGCCGGCCACCCGGTCGGGAGCCGAGAGCGCCCGCCCGATGGGCGTGCCGAGGATCTCCAGGGTGCCGCCGTCGGCGACGGCCAGTCCCAGCAGCAGGCCCAGCAGTGTTGTCTTGCCCGCGCCGTTCGGTCCCACGAGACCGTGGATTTGACCTTGCGTCACGTCCAGGTCCACGCCGTCGAGTGCGACGACGTCCCCGAAGCGCTTGGCGATCCCGCGAGCGCGGACTGCGAGGAGTGTGTCCATGAGTCCCTTCCTTGTAACGCTCATGGACTTTAGGAGGGCGTACGACCCCGGCAGAGGCCGTGGGTTGAACGTCCAGGGAACGGATTGTCAAGGCCTCGGCAAGTCCCGGTGCACGAAGCGGTCGTCATCTGTCCAGACGTGGACAGAACCCTGACGGGCCGGGCCACGCCAGGGAGCGAAAGCCATGTGCGCGCGGCCCCGGTCGAGGAGTTCGGCGGTGTCGCTGCCGCCGGGTGCTTCGGCCAGACACCACGACGCCGTGGCGCGTTACCGCACCACGGCGTCTCGAAGGCGTGAGGGATCGGCCGCAACCCAGGCGTGTTGTCCCCGGGTTGCGGCCGATCCGGTTCAGCAGGTGGCGTTCAGGCCGGCCCAGTTGGCACGGTCGTTGTAGCCGCCGTCGCCGGCGTCGCCGACCACCAGGTCGAGCACGCGGACGCCGGTCAGGTCGATGTCGGCCTGCCGGGTGGCGTCGCGGGTCACCACACCGCTGTCGAACAGCACCTTGCCGTCACCGATGACCTGGAAGGTGGAGGTGCCGCCTTCAGGGCCGACGTTGCGCACCGCGTCGTCGATGCCGACGGTCGTGGTCAGCCGCGTGCACTGGTCGCCGAGGTAGTAGCGGACCGTGGAGGGCGAGGCGACCCCGAGACCGGTCGGGTGGACCTCGCCGAGCATGCTGATCGGCGACCAGCCACCGACGCTCAGGTCGACCGTCGGGCTCATCCACCCGCTGGTGGCGCTGATCCAGTCGTGGTGGGAGAGGACGACGTCACCGTGCGGCGCCGCGGGTGCGACGACCACCGGCGTGGCGGTCTCCTGCTGCAGACGGCCCTTGCCGAGCACCTCGTACGACGTCTTGGCGGTCAGCGTGATGCTGCCCGGCGCCGCGGTGGCCGGCAGGGTCACCGTGAAGGCGAAGGTCGCCGAGTGGTTCGAGGTGAGCAGCAGGGGCGCCTTGCCGAGGGGACGGGCCGTCCAGCCGGCGGGCACCGTCAGCTCGACCCGCGGAGCCAGGACCGGCTGCGCACCGTCGTTGCGGACGGTGACCTCGACCCGGGCCTGGTCGCCGCCGGCGACCAGGGGGGCGGTTCCGGCCGGCACCGCGTCGTTACCGACCTGCGTCACCTGCGGCAGGCCGGCGACGACGTGGGGGACACCGGGCTTGCCCGTGGCCCGGGAGACCCGGATCAGGGCCGCGCCGTGGGCGGGGACGGCGGCACTGATGGTGCCGGCGCTCTCGGTGACCTGGTTGGTCCAGGCGTTCTTCAGGGTGAACCGATTTCCGGACAGCCCGACCGACGACGCCTTGGTGGTCAGGGTCGCCGGGGTCTCGCCCCGGTTCAGCAGCACCACGGCACGGTCACCGTTGGCCAGCCGCTTCACCCAGGTCTCCGTCGTACCGGCGGGGCCGACGCGGACGGCCTGGACGCCGGCCGGGTCCTGGTCGATCGCCAGCACATCGGGGTCGGAGAGGAGGGAGAGCGAGGTCTTGCTGAGGTGGCGGATGTCGCTGCCGATCACCAGCGGTGCGGCCGCCGCCGACCAGAGCGTCATCTGGGTGCGGAACTCCTCGTCCGTCATCCCCAGCTCAGGTCCGAGGTAGTCCGGGTCGTTGAAGTGCCCCGGCCCGGCGGCCTCGGGGTGCCGCGCGTTGGCGTCGTAGTTCCGCAGCACGTCCTTGAACTTGATCTCGCCGACGAAGCCCACGTCCGTGTACGTCCGCCAGGACTGCGCGATCGCCGGGGCGTAGGACCAGGAGTACGTCGACTGCTGCTCCTCCGGGTAGTTGCCCCAGTCGGGGGAGGTCACCGGGTTGCAGATGTTGAGGACCATGGGGCGTCCGCTGGCGTTGTGTCGCAGCGCCTGCGCGAACTGGGTGTAGACGGTCTTCGGGTCGAGGTTCGCGGCGATCCCGCAGAGGTAGTCCGCCTTGACCGCGTCGAACTGCCAGGCGGCGAACTGGTCGGCGTCGCGCTGGTAGTAGCCGTGGCTGCCCAGTCCGCACTTGCCCGGGATGTACGGGCCGGCGTCGGTGTAGATGCCGGCCTTGAGGCCCTTGGCGTGGATGTAGTCGACCAGCGGCTTCAGCCCGTTCGGGAACTGGTCGGGGTTGGGCACCAGGTCTCCGGCCGCGCTGCGCGGGGTCGGCGCCGCCCAGTTGCCGTCGATCCAGACGTACTGGTAGCCGGCGTCGCGCAGGCCGCTGCTGACCAGGAAGTCGGCCACCGACTTGACCTCGGCCTCGGTCGGGTCGCCGCCCAGTGCGTAGTAGGTGTTCCAGCCCATGTACGGGGTCGGGCTGAGCACCTGCTGCGGTGCCGGCGCCGTGACCGCGGGGGTGGCGGCCGCCGGGCGCGCGTAGGCGGGTGCTGACACGGCCAGCAGGCCCGTCACGAGGGCGAGGAGGGCGGTGAGATGTCGTTTCACGTCGGATCCTTCGCTGTCCGAGCGATCAGGCGTGCCGACCCGTCCCGGTCGGGGGTCTGAGGTGCCGCTCTCCGGTGGAGGGTGCGGCGGTCGGTCCTCGGATCAGTCAATGCCCGCACGCCTGCGGTCTTGTTGCGAGGATCTTGCAGCGGTCACAGGGTGCGCGTCAATAATAATTCCTAAATTACGAGTTACCAGTTGAGCGCAAACGGGTAGCCCCATCGGTCCCTGCCGGGACATGCGTGATGTGGCGTCATCTGTGACATGTGAGCCGATATATGTGGTGCGTTCCCGCTTGGACCGTTACACGGGGACGCGGGGTGCGCGACACCCTCGCGCACCCCGCACTTGCCCGTCACAGCACGGTCAGGCTTCCGGCACCAGACCCTTGTGCGGGTCGGCCCTCAGCCCCGCGGTCCACACCACGGGGCTGCACGAATCGCCGTTCGGCGCGTAGCGCTCGAGCCGCACGGTGGTGTCGCGTGTCCACACCGTCCGGGAGCGGTCCGCGGTGGTCACCGTGAACCGCACGGGAACGGACCTGGCGCCCACATCGTGGGCCAGGCGCACACTCAGACGCGCCACCCGCCTGTCCTCGGGTGCCTCGCGTTCGGTGCAGACCGCCCCTGAGCAGAACCGGAAGTGGGCGTCCTCGGGGAAATCACCGGGAGTCCACACCACGGTGACTCCCGAATCCGCGCCCACCAGTGTGCAGTTCCCCGACTGGAGGCCGGCGCACCCGCATGCGGCAAGGACAAGCGCGGCTACGACGGCCAGCCGCACGCCGCACGCCGCACGCCGCACGCCGCACGCGCGGACCGCGTTGTCGGGGGCCCGTCTCAACTGCCCTGCGCCACCTGGACGGCGTGGCGCAGCATGTCCCTGAACGAGACGCCGGCGGGCCCCTCACCGAGAGCGACGTGCATCGACTCGGCTTCTGACCGGTTCGACCACCGGGTGAACACCGACACCCCGCTGTCGACGGCCAGTCCTCGGTCGACAGCGGTGACTGCCATATCGGCCAGCCGCCCGGAATGCGCCGTGGTCGTCCCTGTGCGCATGTCGGTCACCGAGACCAGAAGATGCCGCGGCAGCAGCACGGCAGCGGAAAGGGTTTCGCCCAGTGGGCCGCCCCCGAGCAAGCGCCCGAAGACGCCGGGACGGCGCCGGGGCACACTGCGGGTTTCCGCACAGGCGACCGCGGCCGCCGCGACATCACCGAGCAGTTCGGGGTCGGCCACGGCCAGCATCGCCGTACGCAACCGGGAATCCAGATCCTCGAACGTGCAACCGCGGCTCGTGCGGTCGTACAACTGCTCGGGCATACGCGCATCGTAGCTCCACCGGACGCGCCAAGAGCGCCGCCGTCGGACCGTCGGACCGGCACACGCGGCCCGGTCCACTGATCGACCGTGAAGATCGCCGCCCGGCCGTTCTGCGCTGCCGTGCGGTAGAAGCTCTTCAGCCCGGGGAGGAACGCCTGGGTGCAGGCGATGTCCTCTCACCACTACCGAAGATGCGCTCGGCGTGATCCCACCACACGCTCGACGGGGCCGGGGCCACGCCCGATGGATCGGGCAGGCCCCGGAAGCGCGTCTGGCGGTGGAGGAGGCGGCGTGCCGGGAAGGCCGACTGTGCCGGTTCCTCAGGAGGCCGCCGACGGGTACATCTGGAGGCCGTCGATCGAGTCGCGTCCCTTGGCGGTGTCCGCGTACAGCCGGGCCGCGGTGATCAGCCCGTCGTTGACGGTGAACAGCAGACAGTGTTCGTTCTCCATGGTGCGGCCGGTCTTCGCCTTCGCCCGTGCCCTGACGGGAACGATGACGTGCGACCCGGCATCGAGCACCGTGTGCGCGTCGTAGTTGAAGGTCTCGTAGTAGTGATCGTAGACATCCCGGTAGAAGGCGAGAAACCCTTCCGGCCCATGAAATGTCCCGCCATAGGGCAGGGAAGCCGGGAAGTCGAAAATCACCTCGGGCGACATCAGGGCCACCAGGTCCGAGGAATCGTTCTCCTCGAATCCAGAGTATGCCCGCCGGCAAGCGTCCACGATTTCCTGATTGCGCGACACGTTTCCTCCATGGTGCGGCAGAAATGTCAGACGTCTGCCTGAGATCGGTCGGCCGACGGATACCGTCGCACCTCAGTGGGACTGCGACGGGGGCCACTGACCGCGGGACAGGTCGTGGTCGAGCAGTCGGTCGCTGACATCGCCCTTGTAGAAGAGGTCCGAGCCGAACTCGTCGCCGAAGTGCTCCGCCAGCAAGGACGAGAACAGCAGGGCGGCCGACTGCGGCCGGTGGTTCATGACCAGCTGACTGGTCTCGCCCGCCTCGTTGAAGTACACGACGACGAAGTTGTAGATCTCGATTCCACCCGGACGGTACGCCTCGCTGCCGCGGATGGTGGAGCGGTAGTCCTCCAGGAAGAGCTCGCCGCGCCTGCCGAAGAACCGGAAGTCCTGGAAAGCGTAGTTGCTTCGGGCGAAGCTCAGCAGCTTCCCCACCTTTTCCTTGCCGATCACTTCACCGTTGGCGAAATTGCCCTGGAGGATGATGTCGTCGGCGAGGTTGTCGAGCCACTCCGGGTAGTAGTCCAGGTGCGGTGCCTGGTTCTTCGGCTTTCCGCTGTGCTCGTTCGGTGTGGTCATGGCAGTCGTCTCCTCGTTCCTGGATGTGATGCGGCGTGTTTCCGAGCTCGGGGCGTTCGGAGGTTTCGGCATTCACCGGCCTGGCGATGAAGGAAATCGAGCACTCGGCGACCGGTCAGCAGTTCCTCCGATGAAAAGAATCGGTGACCGCAACGGTCGCTGTCCAACGACAGTCCGAGACCGCACCTATCTCGCTGAGAGATACCTGGAAGGCTGTCCGAGGGATAATGAGGGCGTGGAACTGCGCCAGCTCGAGCACTTCGTCGCCGTTGCCGAGGAAGCGAACTTCACCCGTGCCGCCGCACGGCTGCACGTCGTGCAGTCCGCGGTCTCCAGCACGATCAAGAACCTCGAGCGCGAGCTCGGTACGCCGCTGCTGGCACGCACCCCCAGACGCGTCCTGCTCACCGATGCCGGTGCCGCCCTGCTCCCGCGCGCTCACGCCGCTCTCGACGCGGCCCGGGAGGCCGTGGACGCGGTGGCCGAGGTCCGTGGAGGCCTGCGAGGCACACTGCGGCTGGGGACGACGACCACGGTGGGGCTCATCGACCTCCCCGCCCTCCTCGGCGAATTCCACCAGCGCCATCCCGGAGTGCTCCTGCAGACCAGCGCCGCCGAATCAGGCTCCCAAGGCCTGGTCGAGGCACTCCTCGAGCGGCGGCTCGACCTCGTCTTCGTCTCCCTGCCCGGACCCCACCCGCCGGACATCACGCTGATCCACCTCGTCACTTCGGTGCTCGACCTCGTCGTACCGGTCGACCATCCGCTCGCGAGCCGCCGCACCGTGCCGATCACCGAACTCGCCGGGCTGGACTTCGTCGACTTCGCCGTGGGCTACGGCATCCGGACCGTTTCCGACCTGGCCTTCGAGGGCGCCTCGCTGACCCGTCGCGTCGCCCTCGAGATCACCGACCTCCCCACGGGCGTTGCCTACGTCCGCAATGGCCTGGGCGTGGCGCTACTGCCACGGCCCGCCCTGGGAGAGGCGGAGGGCGTCGCCAGGCTGACCATCGAAGGCGCCGACCTGGACTGGCCGTTCTTCCTGGCCGCACCGTCCGAGCGCAGGCCCAATGCCGCGGCACGGGCCCTGATCGCGATAGCGCACGAATTCCTCATCTGGCGGGGGTGAGGATCGCCCCGGCGTGGTCAGCCGGGTTGCGTGATCGCGCACCCGCGCGGCGTGCCTGCGGCCGCCGCACCGCAGACCGTTCAACGCCTTACCGGCGCCGACCAGAGAAGCGCCGTTCCGTCCGCGCGTCGTCACCCTCGGCGGGCAGTCCTGGCGCCGTTCGCTTCTTTGAGCTGTTTGGTGATCTCCTCGACATTGACGAGGTTCTGCGCGAGATCCATGGGCGAGATATGAAATCGCGGGCGACTTCGCACTTCGACTGTCGACAGTGGGCCGGCCGAACGGATGGCGACCTTTATCACCTGCGCGTAGCCTTTTCCGCCCGGTGCTTTGCGAACCGCGGAGACGAGCCCCGAGTCGGGGTACTCCGCGAGGAAGCGAACGTCCCCGAGCCCTGCGATGATCTTGCGTGCGACGCCGGTGGTGTAGGTACTGCCGCCGCGTACCGTCACGGTCCGCACCTGGCGCGGTGAGACGTTTTCGGGCGTCAAGGTGTAACCGAGGACACGTACCCGCCTGGCCTGGACGAAGAATCCGCCGCCCACGTAGATCAGCAGCAGCCCGGCGAAGACGATGGCGAACGCCAGGCCCGCCGCGAGCAGGTTCCCCCTGGGTGACCTGCCCAGGGGGCCTTCGGTCGCGGCGGTGGAGCAGATGATGAACACCGTCAGGAACAGGGCATGAACGGCGGCATAGATCGTCGAGTGGATCAGGACGAAGGGTGCGACTTTCTTCACGGTTCTCTTTTGGGTCGCGCTGGGGATGACGTGGGGGCGCAGCCGCCGGCCGCACGCCCACGCCGGAGCCTACAGACCGGATGACCGCGCCCCGAATGCCTCTCCTGCCTCGGGGTACCTGGCTGCCCGGCGCCCCTTGCGCCGCGGGCGACGCTGCGAACCGTCGGCTGGAGGTATGGAGCAGGTCGCCGACCGGCGATCACTGTGATGCGGACGACACGTCGTTCCTGGTCGTGCGGAGCTTCCCTGCCTGAGCAAGGGAATGAAGGGACACGATGGCGACGGCCGCAACGGCCACGTCGCGGATCGACTGCCAGGTCGTGACGACGAGGGAGTCCTGCAGTGGCGCCTCGGCGCAAAGACGCATCGTGGTTTCGGGGCCCGGAAACTCCGCGACCCTTGCTTGATCTATCGATTCTCGATAGATTCCCATCGCTACTCGATGGAAGGATGGGTCATGGGGAAGTTGACAGTGGCTGCGCTGCGCACCGTGCTCGTGGTGGTGTCCGCCGGCACCGTGTTCGTCCAGGCGGGGATGGTGTGGGCGTTGGTCAGCGGGAGCGACCCGGAGGACGGGTCGCTCCCGCTGACGCCGCTGCGCCTGGTGACGATCCTGGGCATGGTGTCGGTCCAGGTTGCCGTGGTCTGCGTGTGGCGGCTGGTGACGATGGTGCGACGCGGAACCGTCTTCTCCCACGCTGCCTTCCGCTACGTGGACATTGTCATCGGTGCGATCGTGGCGGCCGCCCTCGTGTGGTTCACGGTCACGGCCCTCAATGCGCCGGGCCAGCGGGACGACCCGGGCGTCACGGTCATCATGAGCGGGATCGGCGTGGGCATCCTGGGCATCGCGCTCTTCGTGCTCGTGCTGCGCACGCTGCTCGCGCAGGCCGTCGCGCGCGACGTCGAAGCGTCGCAGATGCAGGCCGAGTTGGACGAGGTGATCTGATGCCGATCGTCGTCGACATCGACGTGATGCTGGCCAAGCGGAAGATGTCCGTGGGCGAGCTGGCGGAGCGAGTGGGGATCACGCCGGCCAACCTCGCGGTACTCAAGAACGGCCGCGCCAAGGCCGTGCGCTTCGCGACGCTCGCCGCGCTCTGCGAGGTGCTCGAGTGCCAGCCGGGCGACCTGCTGCGCTGGGAGGCCGAGGTTCCCCCGGGCGGATGACGTGGCCCGGGGCGGGCAGGAAAACGCCCGCCACCACCGGCTCGTGAACGGCGCCCGGTGAGCAGACCCCCGTCCTTCCCGTACGGAAGGACGGGGGTTCGTGGCTCCGGCACCAGCTGCACCGGGGAGTTGTGGGAAAGGTGTCGCCGGCTGTCCTCACACCGAGGACGACGTGGCCTTTCCGGCGTGCAGCACGTGGCCGTCCAGAGGCAGCGGTGTCTGGTTCACCAAGGCGAGACCGGCGTCGGCGAACAGCCGGCCGTAGTGGGTGGCACGCCGCTCGCGCCCGCCAACGTTGCACATCATGTGGAGGTCCCAGGCGGTGGCCAGCGAGACCGAGCCGTCGGCGGGCAGTACCCGTTCGATGACGAGCAGGTCGGCGTGGTCCGGCATCGCGCGGGCGCAGTGGCGCAGGATTTCGCGGCAGCGTTCGTCGTCCCAGTCGTGCAGCACGCGTGACAGGAGGTAGACGTCACCGCCCGCGGGGACGGGCGAAGTCGCCGGCCCGGAAGGCGCATCGCGTGCCGTGGCCGGCTTCTTCGAGCCGGCGGCGCGCGGCCTCGACGGCGTGCGGACGCTCCAGCAGGACCCCCTGCAGGCGCGGGTGGGCGGCGAGAACACGGCCGAGCAGTTCCCCGTTCCCACCCGCGATGTCGACCACCGTGGCCCCGGCAGGTGCCTCGGCCGCGTCGGTGAGTGCCGGGTGGGCGGGGACCGGGTCGAACATGGCGGATCCGGCGGCCATGGACCGGTCGAAGAGCTCGGCGAGTTCGGGGGCGCGGGCGAAATGGTCGAAGTGGTTCTCACCGAAGAGGTGCTCGAAGGCGACCTGCCCCGTGCGCACGGTGTGCCCGAGCCCGGCGAAGGACTGGTAGAACGGGCCGCCGTACATCAGCGCCAGCGGCCTCATCGACGCCGCGGCGCTTGCGCGCAGCAGTGCGCCCAGTTCGGTGAGCCGGAAGCCGTCACGCTCCTCCGCCACCGCGCCGAGCATCGCGAGGTAGCGCAGCAGCGTCGCCAAATTCTGCGGCTTCGCGCCGACGATCCGGGCCAGCCCGTCGACGTCGACCCCTCGTTCGGTGTCCATGGCGTCGGGCACCCGAAGCTGAGCGAAAACGGCCAGCGCCTGTGTCGTCCACGCCCCGGTCAGCTGGCGCAGGAGCGTTTCGGCGGGCCGCCGGGCGCGGTGTTCGTCGAGATGGGCGGCGAGCACGTCGCGGTAGTCGCCGGGAACGTACAGCTCCACGCGCCGGTATCCGGCCTTGGCCTCGGCGGGCGCCGCGAAGTAGAAGACCGTGCCGTTCTCGTGAGGGTTGTAGCCGCCCCCGTCGGGGGCGGCACCGTAGCGCGCGAAGGCCGCGCACAGGCCACGCAGCACCAGCGGGTCGGGCGCCGTGACCTGGAAGGCGACGTGGGCCTCGTGCTGCCGCTCCCGTTCGTACGCGGCGATCGAGTCCAGGCCCGATCCCGCCGGCACGGTCAGCGCGAAGACCTCGACCGTCCGGTGACCCCCGTCCGCGCGGACCACCGCGGGGCGCAGGATGCAGACGTCAAGTTCCGCCGCCCGTCGTCGATGCCGCGCGGCAAGCCGTTCGCGCACGACGACCCTCGGCTGCGGGGGCTCGACCGCGGCGAGTCCGCAGTCGGTGAGCATGGCGCGCAACTCGGCCTTGTCCGTGGGGAAGAGAAGAAGCGCGGCATGGGAGAAGTGGCAGTGTTCCACCAGAGCCCGCAGCTCCGGGCCGTCGAGTCCGGGCAACAGGAGCGCGAGCAGCGTGGCCGTGTCCAGCTCCCTGACGAAGTCGACCGTCGTGCGCAGGCGTGACGTGTCGCTCGACGACGTCGTGATCATCAAGTGGATCCTCATTCCGGTGTCCTGGCGACGGAAAGATGGCGGGAAGGTGACAGGGAGAGCGATGGGAAGTGGAGGGAAGGCGATGGGGAAGACGGGCCTCAGATGCCGACGTAGTGCTCGGCGAACCAGTCCTGCCGGCTGCGGGACGTACGCAGGGAGTTGATGCGCGAGCGCCGCAGGGAGTTGAGGAACAGCGACTCGCCGTCCGAGCCGGGCGGGCCGTGCAGCAGCCCGATCATCCATTGCGAGAACTCCTGGGCCCGCCAGATGTACGCGAGGCACCGCTCGGAGTAGGCGTCGAGCCCCGCGGAGTCGCCGCGGACGAGGTCGTCGATCAGGGCGTGCGCGAGAATCTCCGCTTCCAGGACCGCGAGGTTGGCGCCCTTCGCGGCCGACGGGCCGATGAGGCCGGCGGCATCGCCCGCCAGGAACAGCGAACCGTGCCGCAGTGGTTCGAGCACATCGGACTCCAGGTCGACGACGGCCCGCTGTACGACGCGTCCGCGGTGCAGCGGGCCGTACTCCTTCGCTCGCATGCGCAGATCCAGCTCGTCCCAGATCCGCTCCTCCGACCATGCATCGGCCGGGGTCCCGCGCTCGCACTGCAGGTAGTAGCGGGTGATCTCGCTCGTCCGCGCCATGTGCCCGGCGAAACCGCGCTCGTGCACCGCGTACCCGACGGCGTCCAGGCTGGGCGGCGCTTCGGCGAGCAGTCCGAGCCAGGTCACACCGTGGTCGCACGGGTATCGGCGCACCGAGCCGGCCGGCAGCGAACGCCGGGCCGCGCCGTGCCGGCCGTCGCACCCGGCCACATACCGCGCCCGCCATCGGCCGGGCCGCCCGTCCACCTCGCGCACACTCACCGAGGGCCGTCCGCTGTCGGCGTCGAGGACCGCCACCGCCTCGGTGGCGAAGGCGACCTGTCCGCCGGAGTCCAGGAATCGTGTCAAGAGATCGGTGACCAGCTCCTGTTGGGGATAGACGGTGTGCCGCTCACCGAGCCAGAGCTCGCTGTAGTCCAGCCGGAACCGGCCGTCCGCGGTGCGGAACTCGCATGTGCTGTGGTCCTGTCCTCGCCGGCGCAGCCCCTCGGCCAGTCCGTGCCGCTCCAGGATCCGTACGGTGTTGGCGGCCAGGAATCCGGCGCGGGCGCGCGTCTGGATGTGCGCGCGCTCGGCACGCTCCAGGACGACGCAGTCGATCCCGCTGTCCTGAAGGAGATTGCCGAGCACCAGCCCGGCCGGTCCGGCGCCGAGGACGACCACATCGGCCGCTTTGCAGTTCTGCTCCATGATCACGAAACGTGATCGCAAGTGACGCAAAGTAGCTTACCGGACGGGAATCACCCGAATGCCGGACCCATCTCAAGGCGCCGTGCTTCTTCCTGCGACCGATCCCGGGATGTGGGCGTGGGCACCCGCATCACGCGGCGACGGCAGCGGGGCTCCCGCATCCGGACCGGCTCTCGCCAGCGCGTACGTCCGTTTCGCTCCCTTGCTGTACGTGCTGCTGCAGCAGCGCGCCGACGTTGGGATGCGGCCTCTCTCGGCCCCCGGAACGGCCGGCACAGCCGTTGCGGACCGGTCAGGCCAGAACCACGCATCAGATGCTCACCCGTCAACAGCCGTACCGATGCGCAGGCCGTCGAGAGCGTCGACCGGAGCACACCCGGACCCAAATCCGATTGCCCCGTTCGCGGCCGCCTGGGCATCCTGCGGAGATGCGCTTCTCGATCAACATCCCCAACTTCGGTGACTTCGCCGACCCCCGCAACGTCGCGGCAGTGGCGGCTGCCGCCGAACAGGCGGGCTGGGACGGCCTCTTCGTGTGGGACCACGTACTGCACCGGCGGCATCAGGGGCATCCCTTCGGTGATCCCTGGATGCTTCTGACCGCCGCCGCGCTGGCGACCTCCCGGATCCGGCTGGGCGCGCTGCTGACGCCGGTCCCTCGGTATCGTCCGCAGCAGCTTGCCCGCCAGGTGGCGACCCTGGACCACCTCAGTGGGGGCCGGGTGATTTTCGCCGCCGGCCTGGGAGGCCCGGTCGAGGACGAATACGGCAGCTTCGGGGACGCCGCCGGGCCGCGCCTCCTTGCCGAGCGCCTTGATGAAGGGCTGGAGGTTCTGGGGCGCTTCTGGTCCGGTGAGCCGGTGGACCACCACGGCAGGCACTACGAGGTACGTGACGTGACGCTGCTGCCCGCCACCATGCAGCAGCCCGGTCCGCCGGTGTGGATCGGCGGGTTCTGGCCGCGCCGGGCGCCCATGCGGCGGGCGGCGCGGTGGGACGGTGCGGTGCCGCTGTTCGAGACGGCCCGGCACGGGCAGGTGCCGGATGTGGCGGACGTACAGGAACTGGTCAGCTTCGTGCGAAAGCACCGTACGGCCGGGCTCGAGCGCCCCTTCGAGTTCGTGATCGGCGGTGCCACGTCCCCGGACGCGGCGAAGGCCAGGGACGTGATCGGCCCACTGCACGACGCGGGTGTCACCTGGTGGGACGAGCGGATGATCCAGAGCGATCCGGACCTGCACCGCCTGCACCCGGTGCTGCGGCGCATCGAGGCCGGGCCCCCGATGGTCTGACACCGCCTTCACGGTCCTCACCCCCTTCACCGTCCTCACCCGCGCGGTCGCGGGGGCTTCGTGCTCGCCCGCAGGATCACCCGCCCCGCCACCCGGGTGACCGACTGATCCCGGGCGTCCGAAGCCAGAGTCATCTCGATCGCGCGCCGGCCCATCTCGCGCAGGGGCAGCCCGACCGTGGTCAGGCCGGGGTCGTGGTCACGCAGCGTCGGAATGTCGTCGAAGCCGGCGACCAGGACGTCGCGCGGTGTCCGCAGACCGGCGTCCCGGAAGGCGGCCATCGCGCCCAGCGCCATCACGTCGTTGACGGCGAAGACGCAGGCGCCCCACCGGCGCTCCGGGCGGATCGAGGCGATGACCTGCTGCGCCGCCTCGTAACCGCCGTCCCGGGTGAACTCGCCCGGCACCACCGCCACCGGTCTGTGGCCCGCGCGACGTAGTTCCCGGACGAAGCCATTGGTGCGCTCGACGGCCGTCGCCAGCTTCTGCGGGCCGGACAGGACGACGAAGGCGGTGGTGCCCTGCGCGAGGAGGGCCTGGGCCAGCGCCGCCGCCCCGGCGCGGTTCTCGGGTGTGACGGTGTGCGTGCCGGGCAGTCGTTGGCCGATGACGGAGATCCTCCCGCCGAGGCCCCGGTAGCGGTCGAGAAGGACCGTCAACCGCTGCTGGTCGCGCAGCCCGTCGTCGGTGTGCAGCCGCGAACCGGCCAGGATGATGGCATCGGTGCGGTGGCTGAGGAACGCCTCGACCGCCCGGATCTCCTGCTCGGTGCTGCGCAACGTGGTCGTGAGCAGCACTTGACGGTCGCGCTGCGAAGCCTCGGCCTGCACTCCCGAGGCGATGGTCGAGAAGTACGGGTCGGCGATGTCGTGGACGACCAGCCCCACCAGACCCGTCTGGGCGCCGGCCAGGGCCCGCGCCTGGGCGTTGGAGACGTAGCCGAGCTCCGCCGCCGCATGGCGGACCGCCTCGGCGACCGCGGGGGAGGGCCTGCGGCTGGAGCCGTTGAGCACGCGGGAGGCCGTCGCCTGCGAGACGCCCGCGCGGATGGCTACGTCGGTGAGGGTCACCCCGGCCACGAGTTCACCCTTTCGTGTTGGTCGTTCCACTGGTCGGTCGAGGTGGCGCCTCGACTGTCCGCATCCTGCCACCGTCCGCGGGTCCCACCGTCGTCGGTGGACCAGCCGGGCGGCGCCGGGTCAGGTCCCTGCGGCCAGTCGGCGGCTCGCGCAAGCCGTCAGGTCCCGGCCCCGCAGACCTGCCGCCCGGCGTGTCCTTCGCCGCCGGGCAGCACCGGCGGCGTCCGGTCCGTGGTCACAGGGCGACCTCCGGGACCTGCATCCGGCGCCCCTCGGTGGACGAACGCAAGGCCAGTTCGGCGAGCTGCACGCCCCGTGCCGCGGAGCGCAGGTCGTGGCGGTGCGGGCGGCCGGCCGACACGTCGCGCAGGAACTCCTCCCACTGCAGCTTGAACCCGTTGTCCAGTTCGGCGTTGGCCGGCACGTCGAGCCACTGGTCGCGGAACGGCTCGGTGACCGGGAGATCGGGGTTCCACACCGGCCTCGGGGTGTGCGAGCGGTGTTGTGCCACGCACCCGCGCAGGCCCGCGACCGCCGAGCCGTGGGTGCCGTCGATCTGGAACTCGACGAGTTCGTCCCGGTGCACGCGCACGGCCCAGGAGGAGTTGATCTGCGCGATGACGCCGCCGTCGATCTCGAAGATGCCGTACACCGCGTCATCGGCGGTGGCCCGGTATTCGCGGCCCTGCTCGTCCCAGCGGACCGGGATGTGCGTGGCGGTCCTGGCGGTGACCGACCGGACCGGTCCCAGCAGGTTCTCCAGGACGTAGCTCCAGTGGCAGTACATGTCGACGGTCACCCCGCCGCCGTCCTCGCCGCGGTAGTTCCACGACGGCCGCTGCGCCTCCTGCACGTCTCCCTCGAAGACCCAGTAGCCGAACTCGCCGCGCAACGACAGGATGCGCCCGAAGAAGCCCTCGTCGATCAGCCGGCGCAGCTTGACCAGGCCCGGCAGGTAGAGCTTGTCGTGCACCACGCCGGTCACGAGGCCGGAGTCACGGGCCAGCGCGGCCAGTTCGACCGCCTGCTCCAGTGTCGGGGCGAGCGGCTTCTCCACGAAGACGTGCTTGCCCGCGGCGATCGCGGCGCGCAGCGCCGCCGGGCGCTCCGCGGTCACCTGCGCGTCGAAGTAGACCTCGATGGAGGGGTCCTTGAGCACCTCCGCCAGGTCGGTGCTCCACCGCTGCACCTGGTGGCGCCGGGCGATCTCACGCAGGCGCCCCTCGTTGCGTCCGACGAGCACCGGCTCCACCTGACGGCGCCTGCCGTCGGGCAGCAACACGCCGCCCTGGTCCCGGATCTCCAGAATCGAGCGGGTGAGGTGCTGTCGGTAACCCATGCGGCCCGTCACGCCGTTCATGGCGATGTGCAGAGTGTCCGAGGCCGATGTCGATGCCACTGTGCCTCCGCGAGCGTTGGAATGCGTATTCCCACCGTAGATTTCCGGTGTTTCCACCGTCAAGGGAGGCCGCTCCCGACGGGGCGCAATCGACCCTGTGTTCGTCCCTCCGGTGATGCGTCGAGGCCGAGTCGGGCGGGAGTCGAGCCGGGGATCTCCCGCCCGGTCCCGATCGGGGCACCGAGAAGACAGCTTTCGTCGCTCTTGCGTCATTCGTTCCGTACCGGTTTCGCGGATCCCGATCCTGCCCTTGACACCGGCCGAAGGGGGCTCCTACTTTCGCCGGAAAGCGCATTCCCAACCCGCGAACGTAACGCCGGACCCACGCACGAAACACACGTACAGGGGTGCTCCGATGAGTCATGCGCAGACCACGGCGGTGGACTACACCGCCGAGGTGTTCATCGACGGCCGGTTCGAACCTCCCGCGTCCGACTGGCTTCCCGTCCTCGACAAGGGATCCGGAGCGGCGTTCGGCCGCTACGGCAACGCGTCCGCGGCGCAGGTCGACCGCGCGGTCGCCGCGGCGAAACGGGCGCAGCCGGCGTGGGCGGAGACCGACGCCAACACCCGGTGCGCCCTGCTCCGGGCGTTCGCCGCCGAGCTGGAGTACCGCCACGACGAGCTGATCGACCTCATCATCAGAGAGACGGGCGGCACGGCCGAGAAAGCCGACGAAGAGCTGGGCCAGGCCGTCAGCCAGCTCCTCAACTCCGCCACCCAGCTCACCGAGAACGCCGGCTCGATCCTTCCCCCGTACAAGGGCGGCAAGATCTCCCTGTCGCGCGCGGTGCCGCTGGGCGTCATCGGCCTCATCGTCCCGTGGAACTATCCGATGAGCCTGGCGATGCGGGCTCTGGCACCGGGCTTGGCCTACGGCAACGCGGTCGTTCTCAAGCCCGCGGAGCTCACCCCGGTCGCCGGCGGTCAGGTGCTCGCCGAGGCGGCCCGCGCCGCCGGCATACCGGAGGGCGTCCTCGCCGTGCTGCCCGGGGACGGGCCGGACACCGGCAGCGCGCTCTACCGGCACCCGGGGCTGGACCTGATCCACTTCACCGGATCCTTCGAGGTCGGCCGCGCGATCACGGACTTCGCCGCCCGGACGGGCACAGCGGTCGTGACCGAACTCGGCGGGGACAACGCCTTCGTCGTGCTCGACGACGCGGACATCGACCAGGCGGCCAGTTGCGCGGTCTGGACATCGCTGTGGTACCAGGGCCAGACGTGCATCAGCGCGGGGCGGCACATCGTGCACCGGGAGGTGGCCGACGCCTTCACCGAGGCGGTCGTGGAGCGGGTGCGCAAGCTCCGCGTCGGTGACCCGCTGCGCGACGAAGTCGACCTCGGTCCGGTCATCAGCGCCGTCCAACTGGCCCGTTTCCACGACGGGCTCGTCGAGCCGTCCGTCGCGGCCGGGGCGAAGGTCGCGGTGGGCGGCACCTACGACGGGCAGTTCTACCAGCCGACCGTGCTGACGGATGTCACACCGCAGATGCCCATCTTCCGCGAGGAGACCTTCGGGCCCGTCATGCCGATCACCGTGGTGGACTCCGAGGCCGAGGCCCTCGACCTCGTCAACCGCCACCGGACCCTGATGAACTCGGTCTTCACCGGCGACCCGCTGCGGGGTCTCGCCTTCGCCGAACGGGTCGCCTGCAACGAGGTACACGTCAACGACGGCTACGCCCGTCACGGTGGCGAGGGACAGCTCGCCGCGTTCACCCGCCGGCAGTGGGTCGGCCTGCAGACAGCACCGGTGTCCTACCCGGCCTGGGCGCAGGGCAGTTAGCCCCTGACCGGGGCACGGGACACCAGGACCACCAGGACACCGGACCAGGCAACCTCACCGTCAAAGGAGACACCGAAGTGCTCGGGGGCTATTTCAAGAGAGCGGCAGTACTCGGCCTGGCAGCCACCACGGCCCTGACCACCCTGGCCGCCTGCGGCTCGTCGAAGGACTCGTCCAACGGGAAGAGCGACGGGCCCGTCACGCTGACCTACGTCAACTGGGACGGCGGCATGCAGGACGTGGTGGACGAGTGGAACCGG
Organism: Streptomyces sp. RLA123; assembly: GCF_056270165.1. NCBI lineage: Bacteria > Bacillati > Actinomycetota > Actinomycetes > Kitasatosporales > Streptomycetaceae > Streptomyces > Streptomyces sp. RLA123. The sequence goes on from NZ_JBWDOR010000003.1 coordinate 8,066,863, forward strand.
CTGAACCCGAAGGTGCAGGTGAAGCTCAGCAAGCCGTCCGGCACGGGCTACACGCTGTACAACAAGCTGATCACGAACAACCGGGCCGGCACCAACCCGGACATCACCGAGGTCGAGTACCAGGCGCTGCCCGCCCTGATCGCGAACAAGGTGGTGGTGCCGATCGACGACTACGTGGGTGACATCTCGGGCGACTTCGACAAGGCCTCCCTCGCCCAGGTGCAGTTCGAGGGCAAGACCTACGGCGTTCCCCAGAACATCTGCCCGATGGTCTTCTTCTACCGCAAGGACATCTTCGACCGGCTCGGCCTCAAGGCGCCGGCCACCTGGGACGAGTACGCGGCCGCCGCCCAGACCATCCACAAGCACAACCCCAAGCAGTTCATCGGCAACTTCACGGCGGCCGACGCGGGTTGGTTCGCGGGCCTGGCCCAGCAGGCGGGGGCCGACTGGTGGACGGCCTCGGGCGGCAAGTGGACCGTCGCCATCGACGACGCGCCCACCAAGAAGGTCGCCGACTACTGGGGCGACCTGGTCCAAAAGGGCCTGGTCAGTCCGGAGCCGAACTGGTCCCCGCAGTGGAACACCGACATGAACAACGGCAGCCTGGTCGGCTGGGTCAGCGCGCAGTGGGCGCCCAACCAGTTCCCCGGGATCGCCAAGGCCACCGCAGGCAAGTGGGTCGCCGCGCCGCTGCCCGCCTGGGCACCGGGCGACAAGACCGTCGGCATCTGGGGCGGTGAGACCGAGGCGGTGACCGCGAACTCCAAGCACCCCGCCGAGGCCGCGAAGTTCGTCAAGTGGATGAACTCCTCCGCCGGCGGCGCGAAGATCCTCATCGACAAGGTCAACGCGTTCCCCGCCTCCAAGGCGAACCAGCAGTCGGACGCGCTCAAGACACCGCCGCCGTTCATGTCCGACCAGCCGGACTACTACACCCTGATGGCCGAGCAGGCGGCCAACGTGCGCACCTTCCAGATCTGGGGGCCGAACGCCAACGTCACCTTCGACAGCTACTCCAACGCCTTCGCCTCCGCGCTGCAGAACAAGACGTCGTTGTCCGCGGCGCTGACCGCGATGCAGAAGGCGACAGTCGACGACATGAAGCAACGCGGCTTCGACGTCACCGGCTGACCGGCCACCCAGCCCCACACGACAGGAGGACGGGTTCATGAGTGCCATCGAGGACCAGGCGGGTCCGCGGCCCACACCCGGCACACCGCCCCCGGGCACGGGTCCCCGCCGGCTCCCCGGTGGCCTCACCCCGGCGTTGCGCTCCCGGCCCCGGGGGCGACGGCGCACCCTGCTGCCGCAGTTCCTGCTCGCACCCGCGGTGGTGCTGTTCCTGCTGTTCACCGTCGCCCCCGGCGTCTACGCCCTCTACCTCAGCTTCCTCAAGCCGCAGATCGGCGGCGGCCTGCTCGGCAACGAGAACCCGCACGATGTCTTCGCGGGCCTGGAGAACTACCGGGCCACCCTCGCGGACTCCGAGTTCTGGCACAGCATCCTGCGGATGCTGATGGTCGCGGGCGTCGGCGTACCCGCCACGATCTTCTTCGCCACCCTGTTCGCCCTCTGCCTCGACGCGAAACGGGCCCGGCTGGTCGGCATCGCACGGCTGGCCATCTTCCTGCCGTACGCCGTACCGGGCGTCATCGCCTCGCTGCTGTGGGGCTTCATGTACCTGCCGGCGACCAGCCCGATCGGCGGCGACCACATCGACTACTTCGGCTCCGCGGAGGTGTTCTTCTCGGTCGCCAACGTGGCGGTGTGGGGCGTACTCGGCTTCAACATGGTGGTGCTGTACACCACGCTGCGCAGCCTGCCGCGCGAACTGTTCGAAGCCGCCGAGATCGACGGCGCGAGCGAGCTGCAGATCGCGCTGCGCATCAAGCTGCCGCTGCTCGCCCCCACCATGACACTGGTGACGGTGTTCTCGCTGATCGGCGCACTGCAGCTGTTCAACGAACCGACCACCCTGAAGCCCATCGCCAACGCGATCAGCTCGACCTGGGTGCCGCTGATGCGCGTCTACACCGACGCCTTCGTCAACAACGACATCCACCGCGGAGCGGCCACCTCGTTCCTGCTCATCATCATGACCGTCACGGCCACCGCCGTCGCCAGCCTGCTCCTGCGCAGGATGTCCCGAAGGAGTGAGCGATGACCGCCGTCACCACCGGGGCCGGGCCCGAATCGGCGGCAGCACGCCGGCGGACGCCCTCCGGTCCCGTCAACCTGGTCCCCACGATCATCCTGGCCCTCGGCGCCCTGTACTGCGTGCTGCCCGTGCTGTGGATCGTGATCGCGTCCACCAAGACCAACGACGAACTGTTCTCCACGCCGCCGTTCCAGCCCGCGTTCAACGGCGGCTTCGTCTCCAACGTCGAGGCGCTGTTCACGTACAACGACGGCATCTTCGCGCGCTGGGCACTCAACTCCGTGATCTACGCCTTCGGCGGTGCCGCGCTGTCGACGGCCATCTGCGGCTGCGCCGGGTACGCGCTGGGCAAGTACCGCTTCCGCGGCAGCGTCTGGACGTTCCGGATCATCGTGGCCGCGGTCCTGCTGCCCCAGATCATGCTGGCCATTCCCCAGTTCCTGATGCTGGCGAAGGTCGGACTGACCAACAACTACGCGGCGGTCATCCTTCCGCAGCTGGTCAGCCCGTTCGCCATCTACCTCTGCAAGATCTACGCGGAGGCCTCCGTCAGCGACGAGATCATCGAGGCGGCCCGCGTGGACGGGGGCTCGGAGTGGCGCATCTTCCTGTCCATCGGCACCCGTCTCATGGCCCCGGCCCTGGTGACCGTGTTCCTCCTGCAGTTCATCGCCATCTGGAACAACTTCCTGCTGCCGTTCGTCATGCTCAACACCGACCGCCTCTACCCGCTCACCGAGGGACTGTACGGACTGCTGATCATCACCGGAGGCCAGGCCGCGCAGTACTCCATCGTCATCATCGGGGTGCTGCTGTCGATCATTCCGCTGGCCCTGCTGTTCCTGTCGTTGCAGCGCTACTGGCGGGTCGACCTGCTCTCCGGGGGAGTGAAGGCCTGATGCGTCACGGTGCCGGCCCCCGGCCCGCGGTGGCGACACTGCCCCGCCTGGGCTTCGGAGCGGCGGCCATCGCACAGCCGCCCGTACCGACCGGTCAGGCCATGGAGTGTCTCGACGCGGCATGGGACAGCGGATTCCGCTACTACGACACCGCCCCGATGTACGGCGACGGGCGCTCGGAACTGCTCCTGGGCCAGATGCTCCGGGGCCGGCCGCGGGACGCGTACCTGCTGAGCACCAAGGTGGGCCGGCTGGTGCGGCCCGAACACCCGGACACGGCGCGCACCGGCGCGGGCTGGATCTTCGACTTCAGCCACGACGGAGTCCGCACCTCCCTCGAGGAGAGCCTGCGGCGGCTGGGCGTCGACCGGGTGGACCTGGTCTTCATCCACGATCCCGATCACCACTGGGAACAAGCCCTGGACGGCGCATGGCCCGCCCTCGCGCAGCTACGGGACGAAGGGGTGATCGGCGCGGTGGGCGTCGGCATGACCCAGGCACCCATGCTGGCCCGCTTCATCCGGGAAACCGACATCGACGTGGTGCTCGCGGCCGGCGTCTACACCCTGCTCGACACTCAGGCCCGCCTCGAACTGCTGCCCGCGGCCGAGCGCCGGGGCGTCAGGGTCGTCGCGGCCCAGGCCATGCACGGCGGACTGATCGACAAAGTGGCTCATCCGCAGTTCCGCTACCGGCCGGTGACCGAGGAGATCCGGGCGACGGTGGCGCGGATCGCGCGGATCTGCCACGAGCACGGGGTGCCGACCGCCGCCGCCGCTCTCCAGTTCCCGCTGGGACACCCGGAGGTGGCCTGCGTCCTCACCGGCCCCGCCTCGCAGGACCAGCTGCGGGACAACCTCGACTGGGCGACGACCGAGGTCCCGCCGGCCGTATGGAGACGGCTGCGCGAGGAAGGCCTGCTGCCGCCGGTCCCCGTTCCCGCCTCGGCCGCGCCAAGCCCCTGGAGCCTTCCGTGATCCGCATCGTCATCCTCTCCGGCGTGCCCGCGGTCGACGACCCCTGGCACGACTTCACGGCGACATCGCAGGCCATCGCGGACTGTCTGGACGAGCTGGGCCGGACGTGCAGGGTGGAGAGCACCGGCCGGTCCGACCGCGCGGGCCTGAGCGACGCCGACCTGCTGATCGTCAACAGCGGGCTGGGGTCGCCCCCTGGACCGGAGACCGAACCGCCGGCGGCGCTCCTCGACTACCTGGCCTCCGACCGCCCGGTCCTCGGCGTACACACCGCGGCCAACACCTTCGGCGCGGTGCCCGCGTGGACGGAGCGCCTCGGGGTGCGCTGGGTGGAGGGTGTGTCGATGCACCCGCCGATCGGCCGCGAGCGACTGACCCCGGCGGCCGGACCCGTGCTGGCAGGCCTCGGCGAGATCGCGGTCCATGACGAGCTCTACAGCCACCTGGACCTGCTGCGGCCGGCGCACGCGCTCCTGTCGCACACTCTCGACGGCCGCGCCCACCCCCTGGTGCTCGCCCGGGAGGAGGGCCGGCAGCGAACCGTCTACGACGCCCTCGGCCACGGCGCCGAGTCCTACGAGTCGCCCGCCCGCCGCGAACTGCTGCGCCGCGAGGTCCGCTGGCTGCTGGGCTCGGGCTGAGCCGCGCGGATCGGCCCAGCGGTTCGGCAGGTCGGCCCGGTCACGCCGGGTGCTCCGCGAGGCGGTCGACCAGGTGGAGCCGAAGTACGTACCGCTCGTGCAGCGTCTGGCATGCGCAGTGCCCGCATGCCACGCGGCGCCGGGCCGCGCGAAGCGGTGCGGCCCCCGTCGCTACGGCCCCATCGTGAGGGGCGCTGTGGACGCGACGGCGTCCGCGGACGCCGCCGGCGGCTGGTCCGTGCCGGTGATGAAAGCGCGTGCGGCCGCGAGTTCTTCGCGTGTGGCGTCCTCGATCATGTCGAGGAAGGCGTAGGCGTCGGGGCCGATCGGCACGCGCAGTGGCGTCGTGTCGGCTGCGACCAGCCGCAGGACGTGGGCGGCGAAGGTCTCGGGGTCGCTGAGGGTGGGGTTGTCGTCCATGCCGCGCAGGCCCGTTCGGGTCCCGTCCGTGCTCTGCGCGTACGCCGGGATGCAGGTGGCGGCGTCGGCCACGGATGTGCCGTAGCGGGTGGCGAACCCTCCCGGCTCCACCGCGGTCACCCGGATCCCGAACGGTGCCACCTCCGCGGCGAGTGCCTGGCTCATGCCCTCCAGCGCGTACTTGCCCGCCACGTACGCGGACAGGCCGGGAAATCCCATCCGGCCCGCCAAGGATGAGACGTTCACGATGTGGCCGGACCCCCGGCGGCGCATCTGTGGCAGGACCAGGCGCGTGAGGCGCCACGGGGCTACCGTCAGCACGTCGAGCTGGGCGCGCAGCTCGTCGTCGGAGATCTCCTCCAGCGCCCCGAGCAGGCCCGTTCCGGCGTTGTTGACGAGCACGTCGACCCCGCCGAAGTGCTCGACGGCGTGGGCCACCGCGGCTTCGCATTGCCCCGGGTCGCACACGTCGAGAACCGCGGTCGTCACCCGGTCCGGGTACCGGGCCGTCAGATCCTCCAGAGCGGCGGGCCGGCGGGCCGTTGCGACCACCAGGTCACCGGCTTCCGCGGCAGCGCCCGCCAGAGCCCGCCCAAGTCCCGAAGAACACCCCGTCACCAGCCATCGCCGCGTCATACGCCCCCCTTGTCACGGTCCTTGTCGCGGCCGGAACCGAGCCGCCCCCGCGTCGATCCTGACAGGCGAAGGCGGCTCGCAGCAGGAGCGCACGGAAGCGAAAGCGGCGCATGCCCGCGCGGCGCGGTCCGGCCTTCAGGCGTGATCGGCCGCGACCGCCGTGGCGAGGCGCCGGGCCTCGTCCACCGCGTGCGGGATGTCGTCGACGGGGAAGAGGACGTGCCGTACGGTCCGCTCCCGGTCCAGGACGAGGACGCTGCGCTTGAGGCGCGGCCTCCCGGCGGCGTGGAAGGTGGGCAGGCGCAGGGCCGCCGCCAGGTGCAGACGGGAGTCCGACAGGAGCGGATACGGCACCGATTCGGACCGGGCGAAGGCGGCCTGCTCGTGGGGGAGCTGGGTGCTGACGCCGTGGACGGCGGCGCCTGCCTCCCGGAAGGCGGGCCAGGCGTCGCGGAACAGCCGGTTCTCCAGGGTGCAGCCGGCCGCTCCGGGCAGCGGTTCCTCCCACTGCACCCCGGTGCCGGGGTAGGTGAACAGGACGGTCGCGGCGGCGTCGGGGGCGACCGCGTCGAGCGGTGCCCCGTCGCTGCCGGGCAGTTCCAGCCCAGCGGCCAGCCGGGTGCCGGTCAGGGAATGCACGCGGGCGTGCTCCGCGCTGTCCTCGGCCGCCGTCGCGGTGAGGCTTCCGTCACCCAGCACCCAGCGGTCGCCCCAGTCCTGCATCGCCACCAGCAGCGGGAGCAGCCCGAGGCCCGCGTCCGTCAGCAGGTACTCGTACCGGACCGGGCGGCGCTGGTAGAGGCTGCGACGCAGGACGCCGTTCGCGACGAGCCGTCCGAGCCGTTCGGTGAGGACCTTGCGGGACAGGCCCAGTTCCGCGGCGAGGGCGTCGAAACGTACGTGCCCGCGGGCGATCTCCCGCAGGACCAGGACGTTCCACCAGTCACCCATGACCACGGCGGCCTGGGCGATCCCGCAGGCCGCGTCGGCGTTGTGCATCTTCATGGCCCCATAGTAAGTTCCCTCCGGGAACTCACTTTGTTTCGGTGGGGAACTTATTAGGGATCGAACGATCGAACGTGAGGAGCTGCACCATGACCGCCATCACCCGCGTCCTCGGGCGCGAGATCATCGACAGCCGGGGCAACCCCACCGTCGAGGTGGACGTCGAACTGTCGGACGGATCGCTCGGCCGTGCCGCCGTACCCTCCGGGGCGTCGACCGGCGCCCGGGAGGCCGTGGAACTGCGGGACGAGGATCCCGGCCGCTTCCACGGCAAGGGAGTGCGCCGGGCCGTGGACGCCGTCAACGAGACGATCGCGGACACCGTGACGGGTCTCGACGCGGAGAACCAGGCCGCTGTCGACGCGGCGCTGATCGAACTGGACGGCACCCCCAACAAGGCCCGGCTCGGGGCGAATGCCACCCTCGGTGTCTCGCTCGCCGTGGCCAAGGCCGCCGCGGCCGCTCACCGCCTGCCGCTGTACCGGTACGTCGGCGGCGTGGACGCACGACTGCTGCCCGTGCCGATGATGAACATCATCAACGGCGGCGCGCACGCCGACAACCCGCTGGACTTCCAGGAGTTCATGATCGCCCCGATCGGAGCGGCCACCTTCGCCGAAGCCGTACGCATGGGCTCCGAGGTCTTCCACACCCTGCGCCGCGACCTCATCGCCGCCGGCCACAACACCGGCGTCGGTGACGAAGGCGGATTCGCCCCGAACCTGCGCTCCGCCGACGAAGCCCTGGACTTCGTCGTGCGTGCCGTCGAGCGCACCGGCTACAAGCCCGGCGAGGACATCACCGTCGTCATGGACCCCGCCACCTCGGAGTTCTACCGGGACGGGATCTACGACTACACGGGTGAGGGCCTGCGCCGCACGCGCGAGCAGCACGTGGACTACCTGGCCGGACTCGTCGCACGCCACCCGGTGGCCTCGATCGAGGACGCGATGGCCGAGGACGACCTCGACGGCTGGCGGCTGCTCATGGCCCGGCTCGGCGACCGCTGCCAGCTCACCGGCGACGACGTGTTCTGCACCAACGAGACCCTGCTGCGCGAGGGCATCGACAACGGGGTGGCCAACTCGATCCTGGTGAAGGTCAACCAGATCGGCACCCTCACCGAGACCCTGGCCACCGTCGGCACCGCACACCGGGCGGGCTACACGGTGGTGATGTCACACCGCTCGGGGGAGACCGAGGACACCACGATCGCCGACCTCGCCGTCGCCACCGGCTGCGGCCAGATCAAGACCGGATCGATGTCCCGCTCCGACCGGACCGCCAAGTACAACCAGCTCATCCGCATCGAGGAGGAACTGGGGTCCCAGGCCCGGTACGCGGGGCGGGAGGCCCTCGGTCTGCGCCGGTAGGGCCGGACCGGACGTCGCCGGGGCGGGACGTGTGTCGCTCGGTACCCCTGACCGTTCCGTGCACCGGCACCTCACGTTGCCGGCGGCCGGACCGCGGTGATGCCGACGCGCGAGCACGGTGCCGGTACGGCCGGGATAGCATCCGCCTGTGTCGACGGTCTGCCTTTTCGGTGTTGGGCGCATGGGCGCACCCATGTGCGGCAATCTCGTCCGCGCGGGACACGAGGTGCGGGCCTTCGACGTCCGGCCCGAACGCCGGGAAGCGGTCCTGACATGCGGGGCCGAGTGGCCCGGTTCCGCCCTCGCCGCGGCGAGGGGAGCGGATGTCCTTCTCACCGTGCTGCCAGGACCGGCCGAGGTCGCGGAGGCGATCGAGGACAGCGTGCTGGAGGTGTTGGCGCCGGGTGCCGTATGGATCGACATGAGCAGCAACACCCCGACAGCGGCGGCTCCTTGCCGGGAGCGGGCGGTTGCTCAGGGACTCGGATTTCTCGAGGCGCCCATCGGCGGATCCCCCGAGGACGCCGCGGCGGGACGGCTGCGGCTCTTCGTCGGCGGGGAGGCCGCGCTCCTCGACCGTCATCGCGCGGTGCTGTCCGCGGTGGCCGACCGCGTCACCCACATCGGTGGATTCGGCACCGGCTACACCGCCAAACTGCTGGTGAACCTCCTGTGGTTCGGCCAGGCGGCGGCCACCGCCGAGGCGCTTCTGCTGGGTGATCGTGCCGGCATAGACCTGGGCGTACTCACTGAGGTCCTGGCCGAGAGCCCGGCCTCGACCGCGTTCATCCGGAAGGATCTGCCGGCTCTTCTCGCCGGCGACTACCTCACCAGCTTCGGCCTGGACCACATCCGTGACCAACTCGCCGCGGTGACGGCCATGGCGGCGCGGTTCGGTACGCCGCACCCCATCGCCGAGACCGTTCGTCGCCTCCACGAGGAGGCACTTGACCACTACGGCCCCGCCGACGGCGAGCTGCTCGCGGTGGCGCTGCTCGAGGCGAAGGCCGGCACACTGCTGCGCCACCCGGCTCAGCAGCCCCAGGTCAGCGAACCCCCGGGTCACTCCTCCGTTGTCGGGGCAGAACGCGAAGTGCTCGGCTGACACCCGGAGGGCTTCCGTGACAGTCGCCGGAGGCGGCCGCCGCGCTGAGACACAGCTCGGCGAAACCGACGCCGACGACACGTGGTCCGTCGTGCGCAGTGGCCGCAAGACGCCCGGCCGCGTCGCGTTGTCGCCGTTCGCCTGATGGCGCTTGAACACGGCCTTGCGGATGGTGACCGTGTTTCCGTGGTCGTCCTTGCCGGTGCGGAGGAAGCAGTTCCGACCTCGCATGTGCGGGCGCTCGCCGGCATCGGCTATCGCTCTGTCAGGCGTCGGTGCCACCAGCCGGCCCCGAACCTGACGGGCGCCGTGGGATCCGGCAGTGTCCGCCGCTCGAATTCCTCGTCGAGTGGCGTGACGATCCGCCGAAGCTCACGGCGGGCGCGCGAAGGCAAGGCCTCCACGATCGCTTCGACGTTGTCCCGACCGGACAGCGGATCGTGGCACGGACAATTCGCGAGTGGCACATAGAGCCGGCGCCCTGGGCGCCGGAGGAACTGCTCGAACTCGTTGAGGGATTCATGCAGGAAACCTGGCCAGAACCGCTCTGCCTCCAGGCGCCGGACAGCACCCTGAGCGCTACGGCCAAGTCCCGATATCTGACTGAACCGGTGGGAATCACCCCGGCCCAACCGCTTCTGGGCGCGCACCGCGCCGGGCGACCTACGCGGCATCGCCCTTTCGGATCAGAGTCATAGAGTCATCATGCCACGCGGACAGACACTGCCCGACGTGAAGTCGGAGGCATGGGCTGACCAACGGCAGCCTCACCAGTAGACGCAGACATGGCGAGTGCTGACTCGCCACTGAATCCGTGGCGTCTGTGCGAACTCCCCATGGGCTAAACCGCACAGCGCCCCGCACCGGCCTGGAGCAACGCGCCGCGCGGCGCCACCACCGTCAGGCATTGCCGCCACACCCGCCAACGCCGGCGACGGCCTGGTAGCGCCATCGCCGGCATCAACTCCTTCGCTATGGCTCCACCGACGCATCTGGCATGGGCGGCGGCAACGTCGACACGCCCCGGCGGCGGCGACCAAGGGCCCCGCCCCCCTCGTGGGCTACGGCTTCCGGCGGCAGGCCACCCCGCGGATGTGCGCGCAGCCCGTCCTACGGCCCGTCGGCATCTGCTTTTCTGCCGGACCACCGCGGCCCGCCCGGGAGGAGCCGGATTGCGGGCCGGTATCGCGCCGCAGCCCGCGGACTCCCACCCCCTCGGAGGATGGATCCGCCAATGCGATGGAACCGCAGAGGACCGAAGAATTTTCGGCGGGACGTACATCTGTTTGCCCCTCTCGGGTGTCCTATGGGTCGGCGGCGTCGTCATGCCGTCAACCCGTAGGGAAATTTGGGGGTATACGCTTTGAAAAGCGGTATAAAAATTACATCTCGGGTGGCTGTGGTGGCCATCACCGCGGGAGGGGTGGTGTCCGCCGGAGCTCTCACGGCCCCGGCCCAGGCTGCGACTCTCCCGGTGCCCGCGATCACCGCCAAGGGCGGTTTCGTGATGAACAACGGGACAGGCAAGACCCTCTTCACGAAGTCCGCCGACACCCGTCGTTCCACCGGCTCGACGACCAAGATCATGACGGCGCGCGTCGTGCTCGCCCAGTCGCATCTGAATCTCGACGCCAAGGTCACGGTCCAGAAGGCGTACAGCGACTACATCGTCGCCAAGGGTGCCTCCTCGGCGCACCTGATCGTCGGCGACAAGCTGACCGTCCGTCAGCTGCTGTACGCGATGATGCTCCCGTCCGGCTGCGACGCGGCCTACGCCCTCGCCGACAAGTTCGGCACCGGCACCTCGCGGGCGGCACGGGTCAAGTCGTTCATCGGCAAGATGAACTCGACGGCCAAGACCCTGGGTCTGAAGAACACCCACTTCGACTCGTTCGACGGCATCGGGAACGGGGCGAACTACTCGACGCCCCGCGACCTGACCAAGCTCGCCAGCAACGCGATGAAGTACTCGACCTTCCGCGGCGTCGTGAAGACGAAGTCGACCAAGCAGAAGGTGACCACGAAGAGTGGCGGCTACCGCTACATGTCGTGGTCCAACACCAACACGCTGCTGGGCAGCTACGCCGGAGCCATCGGGGTCAAGACCGGCTCCGGCACCGCCGCCAAGTACTGCCTGGTCTTCGCCGCGACCCGGAACGGCAAGACGGTCATCGGTACCGTTCTCGCTTCCTCCTCGGCGACCACCCGTGCGACGGACGCGACGAAGATGATGAACTACGCCTTCAAGAAGTAGGCACGTCCGGTATGACGACGGGTCTGCCCACGGCCGCGCGGTCGTGGGCAGACCCGTCGTCGTTCACCGTTCGGCGGGCACTTCGCTCTCCGGCACCGGGCCCGGGAGCGGACCGCCGCCGGCCGCCACAGGGGCCCGGTGGGCGGCCGTGTGGATCGGCCCCTCGGTAGCGCGGAGCGGGCCGCCGCTGCCGCCGCGGCGCCCCGCGATGATCTCGGCGGCGATAGAGACGGCCGTCTCCTGCGGAGTCAGCGCACCGATGTCCAGGCCGATCGGCGAGGAGAGCCCGGCGAGTTCGTCCGGCGTCAGGCCCGCCCGGCGCAGGCGTTCGAGACGGTCCTCGTGCGTGCGGCGGGAGCCCATCGCCCCGACGAAGCCCAGCGCGGGCAGCCGGAGGGCCACCTCCAGCAGCGGTACGTCGAACTTCGGGTCGTGGGTGAGCACGGCGACCATGGTGCGGGTGTCGGTCCGCCCCGCTGCGGCCTCGGCGGCGAGGTAGCGGTGCGGCCAGTCGACGACCACCTCATGGGCGCCGGGGAAGCGGGCCGCCGTGGTGAACACCGGACGCGCGTCGCAGACCGTCACCCGGTGGCCGAGCAGGGCACCCTGGCGGGCGAGGGCGGCCGCGAAGTCCGTGGCGCCGAAGACGAGCAACCGCGGCGGCGGCGCGAACGACCGCACGAACACCCGCCGTTCCCCATACCTCCGCAGACCGTTGGCGCCGTGCGCCAGCAACGCGCGGACGTCCGCCGCGACGGCGGCATCGAGCTCCGCGTCACCGAGCCCGCCGGCCCGGTCCTCGGGACGTACGACCAGCCGGGCGCCGGTGCCCGGACCGGAGACGGTGGTGGCCACGGCGACGGGCCGGCCGGACGCCAGGTCGTCCATGATCCCGGGGAGTTCGGGGAAGGTGGCCGCGGAAACCGGCTCCACGAACACCTCGATCGTGCCGCCGCAGGTCAGCCCCACGGCGAACGCCTCGTCGTCGCTGATCCCGTACCGCTCCGACTGCGCGGTGCCCGTACGCAGCACCTCTCGCGCCACCTCGTACACCGCCGCCTCGACGCAACCGCCCGACACGCTCCCGGCGACCTCGCCGGAGGCCGACACGGCCATCACGGCACCCGGCGGCCGCGGGGCGCTGCGGTACGCGGCCACCACGGTGGCCAGCCCGATGGTGCCGCCCTCGGTGTACCACGCCCGCAGAGGGCCGATCAGCTCACGCATCGCGCTCCCTACCGGGTGAGCCAGACGACGAGGACGACGAGCACGGCGAGCCCCACGACCAGCGGCACGACGCGTTTGACCACCGCGCCCCGGGCGACGCCCAGCAGGTCCAGCGGCTCGGGTTCGGCGGCGGGCCGCTCCGGGGCGGCCTGTACGGCGGCGGGCGCGGCGGGTCCCTGCGGCGCGGCGGTGTCGCTCGCCCCGGAAGTGTCCGGGGAAGGTTCGGCGCCGCGCTCCACGACCGGGTCCTCGTCCGGTGCCCCGCCGGCCGCCGCGCCGGAGGCGGGCGCACCGACCGCTGCGGGCGACCGTTCCGCGGCCAGTTGCCGCTCCAGCGCGTCCACGAACTGTGCCAGCAGTCTCCGGCTGATCTCCTCGATCATCCCCTTGCCGAACTGGGCGACCTTGCCGGTGATGGTGAGCCGGGTCTCCACGGTGACGGCGGTCGCCGTCCCGCCGTCGGCGACCAGCCTGGCCGTGATCCGTGCGTCGGCGTTGCCCTGGCCCCGGGTGTCCCGGCCGCGGGCCCGCAGCACGGCGGTGCGGCCCTCCTCGTCCAGTTCCTCGAACTCGGCGACGCCCTTGTACTGGATGGTCATCGGGCCCACCTTCACCCTGACCACGCCGTTGTACGCGTCGCCGTCCCGGCCGGTCAGCTGGGCGCCGGGCATGCACGGCGCGATCCGCTCGACGTCGGTGAGCAGTTCCCACGCCTCGGCCGGCGGCAGACTCACTCGGAACGCGTTGGTGAAGTCCATCGCGGCAAGCCTCTCTTCCGGATCCTCTGGATTTTCCGGATCCTCCGGAGTTCGGGTGTCACGTATGCCGGTGGCCCGGCCGTCCGGTCGTCAGTCCTCGGCTGCTCCGCCCGGTCCGGCGACGGGTGCCCATACCTTCGGCCCGCGGCCCCGGTGCGTCAACGCGCAGTTCAGCGTTCACTTAAGAGCCCTGGGGCAGGTGGGCTCAGCTCCACAACGTGACGTGGACGGGCGGCCGGAACTCCGTCAGCGGCACGCCGATGGACCGGGCGAGCATGGCCTGGGTGGCGGCGGGCGTGGTGACGAAGCGGCACAGGGCGGCGGCGACCGCGGAACGGCGGTCGGCGGCCAGGGTGCTCGCGTACAGCATGCCGTTGACGGGCATCCCGACGACGTCGAGGACCACCAGATTGCCCCGCCTCAGGTCGTCGCGGACGGCGTGCAGCAGCGCGACCGTCACCCCGTCGCCCGCGGCCACGGCGTTGAGGGCGGCCGTGACGCTGGGAAACGCCGTCGCCCTGGCCGGATCGACGCCGATCCGCGCCAGGAACACGCCCGCGAGGGTGTCGGGATCCATGCCGGCCGGGCCGAAGAGCCACGGCTCCGGCGCGAGCAGGGTGGGCGGCAGCGCGCTCCGCCGGCTCAGAGGGTGGTCCGGCGCCGCCACGACGACGAGCTGGAAACGGAGGAACGGCACCGACTCGATCGAGGGGTGCGGTGCGGGCGCGGGCCCGATGGTGACGTCGGCCCTGCGGTCCCGGAGAAGTTCGCCGAACACCCCCACGGGTACGGCGAGGGTGTCGGCGTCCAGGTCGGGCTGCCGCCGCCCGAAGGCGGCGAGCAGGGCCGGGAGCACCTGCTCGGCCCCGGTCTCGGTGGAGGCGACCCGTAACTGGGCCGTACCCGTGCCGGCCTGCCGCACCCGGTGCCGGGTCTCCTCGGCCAGGCCGACGATCTCGGCGGCGCCCGCCGCGAGCCGCTGCCCTCCCGGGGTGAGGCTGATGCCGCCCGCCGCGCGGATGAAGAGGACGTCGCCCAGCTCCCGGCGGAGCGCCGCGACCGCGCCCGACACCGCCGGCTCGGTGACGTTCAGGGATGCGGCCGCGGCTTTGACCGAGCCCAGACGGGCCACCGCGACGAAGGCCCGGAGCTGCGTAAGCGTCATGGGAGGTATTACATCTGTTCGAGCGTCAACTGTTCCCCCTCCGGATTAACCATTCTCTTCAGACGCCGTTGACCGCTCTCCCGCGCGGGTCCAGGGTTCCCCCACATCGACCCGTCGTCGACCCACGAGACCGGTGACGACCCGGTCCGTCCGGCAGGGAGGGAGGGTGCCGTGCAGGTACCCGCTTCGTTCGAGTACCAACGGGCACGGAGCGTCGAAGAGGCCCTGGAGCTGCTGGGACGCCATGGCGAGGAGGCCAGGGTCCTCGCCGGGGGGCACAGCCTGCTCCCGATGATGAAGCTGCGTCTGGCCGGGCCGGAGGTGCTGGTCGACATCAACGACCTCACCGAACTCGACCACATCGACGAGGTCGGCGGCGAACTGCGGATCGGTGCCCTCACCCGGCACCGGACCCTGCTGGAGTCGCCGCTGATCGGCCGGTACTTCCCGATCGTCCACGACGCCGAGCGGGTGATCGCCGACCCGCCGGTGCGCAACCGGGGCACCATCGGCGGTTCGCTGTGCCAGGCCGACCCGTCGGAGGACCTGTCGGCGGTGTGCGCGGCCCTGCACGCGGTCGCCGTGATCCGCGGGCCCGGCGGCGAACGGACCGTCCCGATGGCCGAGTTCCACCGGGGGCCGTACGAGACCGCGGTCGGCGCGGGAGAGATGCTGACGCAGGTGCGGTTCCCGGTCCGGACCGGGGCCGGCAGCGCGTACGAGAAGCTGGAGCGCAAGTCCGGCGACTGGGCGGTGGCGGCCTCCGGCGTCGCGCTCACCCTGAGGGACGGGCGCATGACGCACGTGGGGGTGGGGCTGGCCGCCGTCGGAGCAGACGGGCTGCACGCGGTGGCCGTGCAGGACCTCCTGGAGGGCCGCGCGCCCTCGCCCGAGCTCTTCGAGGAGGCCGGACGCGTGGCGTCGGCGAACTGCTCGCCGGTCACCGACAGCCGCGGGGCGGCCGAGTACAAGCGGCATCTGGCCGGCGAACTGACCAGGCGGGCCCTGCGGCGCGCCGTCGAGCGGGCCGGCGCGCCCACGGCTCCCGAGGAGGGGTGACGCACGTGCGGATCACCGTCAACGTCAACGGCGAGGACCACACCCGGGACGTGGAGGCCCGCCACCTGCTGGTCCGCTTCCTCCGCGACGACCTGGAGCTGACCGGGACGCACTGGGGCTGCGACACCAGCAACTGCGGCACCTGCGTGGTGCTGATGGACGGCGAACCCGTCAAGAGCTGCACGGTCCTGGCCGCCATGGCGGAGGGACACGAGATCCGTACCGTCGAGGGCCTGGCGGACAAGGACGGGCTGGACCCCGTGCAGCAGGGATTCATCGAGGAGCACGGGCTGCAGTGCGGCTTCTGCACCCCGGGGATGATGCTCAGCGGCCGCGCGCTGCTGGACCGCAACCCCGACCCTTCCGAGCAGGAGATCCGCGAGGCCATCTCGGGGCAGCTGTGCCGCTGCACCGGATACCTCAACATCGTCAAGGCCATCAGGTGGGCCGCCGAGGACGAGTCCGGCCGGCGCGAGGAAGCGGGGACCCAGGCATGACCACCGTCGAGGAACCGGCCGCCGCCGCCGAGGAGCGGCCCATCGGCTACGGCAGGCTCAAGCGCAAGGAGGACCCGCGCTTCGTGCGCGGCAAGGGCCGGTACGTGGACGATGTGAAGCTGCCGGGCATGCTGCACGGCGCGGTGCTGCGCAGCCCGTTCGCGCACGCCCGGATCGTGTCGGTCGACACCTCCGCCGCCGAGGCGCACCCGAAGGTCCGGGCGGTGATCACCGGCGAGACGCTGGCCGGACTGGGGCTGGCGTGGATGCCGACGCTGTCGATGGACACCCAGGCCGTGCTGGCCACCGACAAGGTGCGCTTCCAGGGCCAGGAGGTCGCCTTCGTCGTCGCCGAGGACCACTACGCGGCGCGGGACGCGATCGAGCTGATCGACGTCGAGTACGAGCCGCTCGACCCCGTCATCGACGCCCGCCGCGCCCTCGACCCCGGCGCTCCGGTCATCCGCGACGACCTGGAGGGCCGCACCGGCAACCACATCTTCGACTGGGAGGCCGGCGACCGGGCCGCCACCGACGAGGTCTTCGCCCGGGCCGACGTGGTCGTCGAGCAGACCATGCTCTACCCGCGCGTGCATCCCGCGCCACTGGAGACCTGCGGCGCGGTGGCCTCGATGGACCCCGTCGACGGCAAGTTGACGCTCTGGACCACCACCCAGGCGCCGCACGCCCA
This sequence comes from Streptomyces sp. RLA123, assembly GCF_056270165.1. NCBI lineage: Bacteria > Bacillati > Actinomycetota > Actinomycetes > Kitasatosporales > Streptomycetaceae > Streptomyces > Streptomyces sp. RLA123. The sequence goes on from NZ_JBWDOR010000003.1 coordinate 8,083,731, forward strand.
CCGCACGCTCTACGCGATGGTGGCGGGGCTGCCCGAGCACAAGATCCGGGTCATCGCCCCCGACATCGGCGGCGGCTTCGGCAACAAGGTCGGCATCTACCCCGGTTACGTGTGCGCGGTCGTCGGCTCGATCGTCACGGGCAAGCCGGTCAAGTGGGTGGAGGACCGCTCGGAGAACCTGATGAGCACGTCCTTCGCCCGTGACTACCACATGACGGGCGAGATCGCGGCGACGCGCGAGGGCCGCATCCTGGGCGTGCGGGTCAAGGTCCTCGCCGACCACGGCGCGTTCAACTCCACCGCCCAGCCGACGAAGTACCCGGCGGGTTTCTTCCACATCTTCACCGGTTCGTACGACATCGAGGCCGCGCACTGCGAGGTCACCGGCGTCTACACCAACAAGGCCCCGGGCGGCGTCGCCTACGCGTGCTCCTTCCGCGTCACCGAGGCGGTGTACCTGATCGAGCGCATGGTGGACTGCCTCGCGGCCGAACTGCGCACCGATCCCGCGGAGCTGCGGATGCGCAATCTGCTGCGGCCCGAGCAGTTCCCGTACCAGAACAGGACCGGGTGGGAGTACGACTCCGGCGACTACCCGGCGTGCCTGCGCAAGGCCATGGACATGGCCGGCTACGAGGAGCTGCGGCGCGAGCAGGCCGAGAAGCGCGAGCGCGGCGAACTCATGGGCATCGGGCTGTCCTTCTTCACCGAGACGGTCGGCGCCGGGCCGCGCAAGCACATGGACATCCTGGGCCTGGGCATGGCCGACGGCTGCGAACTGCGCGTCCACCCCACCGGGAAGGCGGTGGTGCGGCTCAGCGTGCAGACCCAGGGGCAGGGGCACGAGACGACGTTCGCGCAGATCGTCGCCGAGGAACTGGGCATCCCGCCCGAGGACATCGACGTCGTCCACGGCGACACCGACCAGACACCCTTCGGGCTGGGCACCTACGGTTCCCGCTCGACCCCGGTGTCGGGCGCCGCCGCTGCGCTGGTGGCGCGGAAGGTGCGGGACAAAGCGCGGATCATCGCCGGGGCGATGATGGAGGTGTCCCCAGACGACCTGGAGTGGGAGAAGGGCCACTGGTCGGTCAAGGGCGATCCGTCGATGACCCGGACGATCCAGGAGATCGCCCTGGCCGCGCACGGCGCGCTGGAGCTGCCGGAGGGGGTGGAGGGCCACCTGGAGGCGACCACCGTCTACAACCCGCCCAACCTGACGTTTCCGTTCGGCGCGTACATCTGCGTGGTGGACGTCGACCCGGGGACGGGCGCGGTGAAGGTGCGGCGCTTCGTCGCGGTGGACGACTGCGGAACGCGCATCAACCCCATGATCATCGAGGGGCAGGTGCACGGCGGCCTGGCGGACGGCGTCGGCATGGCGCTGATGGAGTTCATCGGCTTCGACGAGGACGGCAACTGCCTGTCGGGCTCCTTCATGGACTATCTGCTGCCGACCGCGCTGGAGGTCCCCGCCTGGGAACTGGGCCACACCGTCACCCCGTCGCCCCACCACCCCATCGGGGCCAAGGGAATCGGCGAGTCCGCCACCGTCGGCTCGCCCCCGGCGGTGGTCAACGCGGTGCTCGACGCCATCGGGGTGCGCCACGCCGACATGCCGCTGACCCCCGGCCGGGTCTGGCAGGCGATGCGGCACGGCGAGGTGGAGGCACCGCAGTGAGCGGCACAACGGTGCTCGAGGCGAGGATCGCCGAACTCACCACCCGGCACGTCCCGTTCGTCCGCGCGACCGTGGTGCGCGCCCGCCGCCCGGCGAGCGCGCGCCCCGGGGACACCGCGGTGGTGCTGGAGGACGGCCGCATCGAGGGCTTCGTCGGCGGCGTCTGCGCGGAGGCCACCGTCCGCGCGCAGGCGCTGCGCACCCTCGCCAGCGGCGAGGCACTCCTGCTGCGGATCTCCCCGGAGGCGCCGGAGGACGGCGCTTCGGGACAGCCGCAGGCCGACGAGGGCGCGCTGAGCCTGCGCAACCCGTGCCTGTCGGGTGGCGAACTGGAGATCTTCCTGGAGCCGAGACGCCCCGATCCGCGCGTCCTCGTGCTGGGCGCGACTCCGATCGCCCGCGCTCTCGTCGGGTTCGGACCGGCGCTGGGCTACGAGGTCGCCGGGCCGCCCGGCGACCGGTTCACCGAGGAGGCGCTCACCGGGGTGCGGGCGGTCGTGGTGGCCTCCCACGGCCGCGACGAGGACGCGGCGCTGGCGGCCGCCGTCCGCGCGGGAGTCCCGTACGTGGGGCTGGTGGCCAGCCCCCGGCGCGGGGCCGCGGTCGTGGCGGGCCTGGAACTGTCGCGGGAGGAGCGGGACCGGATCCGCACCCCCGCCGGCCTGTGGATCGGAGCGCGCACGCCGGGCGAGGTGGCGCTGTCGATCCTCGCCGAGATCGTCGCCTCGGTGCGCGGGCCGGCCGCCCCTCAGGAGGCTGCCGTGGCACCGGAACCCTCAGTGCCCACGGCCAAGGACCCGGTGTGCGGGATGACCGTGGCCGCCACCACGGACACCCCGCACACCGACCTCGGCGGGGTGCGCCGCTGGTTCTGCTGCGAGGGCTGCCGCACGGCGTTCGAGGCCGCGCCGGACCGCTACGCGGAGGCGCGGTGAACAATTTCACCGAGGCGCGCGTCCCGGACACCGGCAGTCTGCGGCGGGCCCTGGACGAGCGGGGATATCTCGCCGACCCCGGGCTCGTCACGGCGCTCTTCCTCGCACTGCGGCTGCCGCAGCCCCTGCTGCTGGAGGGCGAGGCGGGCGTCGGCAAGACCGAGGCGGCCAAGGCTCTCGCCGGGGTCCTGGGCGGACCACTGGTGCGCCTGCAGTGCCATGACGGCCTCGACGCGGCCGAGGCGCTGTACGAGTGGAATCACGCGCGCCAGCTGCTGGGCATCCGCCTCGCGGAGGCGCGCGGCGAACACCTCGCCGAGACCGACCTGTTCACCGAGGAGTACCTGCTCCGCCGTCCGGTGCTGACCGCGCTCACCCATCCGGGCCCGGAGCCCGCCGTACTGCTGATCGACGAGATCGACCGCGCCGACGACGACTTCGAGGCGTTCCTGCTGGAGGTGCTGGCCGAGGCCGCCGTCACCATCCCGGAGATCGGCACGATACGCGCCGCGGTGCCGCCCGTCGTGGTGCTCACCTCGAACCGGACCCGGGACCTGCACGACGCGCTCAAGCGGCGGTGCCTGTACCACTGGATCGACTACCCGGAGCCCGAGCGGCTGGTGCGGATCGTGCGCCGCCGCGTGCCCGGCACGTCCGCCGGTCTGGCGGACGCGGTGTCGGCGGCGGTGCGGCGGCTTCGCGCACCGGAGATCCAGAAACCGCCGGGCATCTCCGAGAGCATCGACTGGCTCTCGGCACTCGCCCTGCTCGGTGTGCGCACCTTGGACGCGCAGGCCGCGGGGGAGACCCTGGGCACGCTCCTGAAGTACCGGGAGGACCAGGACCTGGTGCGGACACGCGGACTGGACTGGCTGGTCGGCAGCGGCCGTGACGCCTGAGGCCCGCGCGACGGGACTCCCGGCCTTCGACAGCGCCGAGTTCGGCGGCCGGCTCGGCGCGGCCCTGCGGCGTGCCGGCGTCCCGGTCACCCCCGACCGGGCGGTGTGCTTCCTGCGGGCGCTGCGTCTGGTGCCGCCGGTCGACCGCGAGACGCTGTACTGGACGGCGCGACTGGCGTTCGTCACCGACCGGGAGCAGGTCCCGCCCTTCGAGCGGGTCTTCGGCACCGTCTTCGGCGGCCCCGGCAGGCCGGCCCCTGCCCAGCCCGACCGAGCCCCCTCCCTCCCGCCGCCCCACGCCGCGCAGGACGCGCGCGTCCCGTCCCGCGGCGTCCCTGCGACACCCGGCACGACACCCGCCGGTGCCTCCGGGGCCCGCGCGCACGGCACCGAGGGCGACGGCCGTACCGACCGGCCGACCGGAGTGCTGCCCACCCTCGGCAGCATCGCCGAGACCCTGGCCCACAAGGACTTCGCCGCCCTCGAGCCGGGCGAACTGGCCGCCTTGGACCGCCTGATGGAACTCATCGTGCTGCGCACTCCGCTGCGCCGCACCCGGCGCCGCGACGCCGACCCGCACGGCCCGCGCGTGGACCCGCGCCGCACGCTGCGGGCGATCCGCTCGACGGGCCTGGAGCCGGTACGACTCGCCCGGTCCCGCAACCGCTCCCGGCGCAGGCCGCTGGTGCTGCTGTGCGACATCTCCGGCTCGATGGAGCCGTACGCCCGCGCATACCTCCGGCTCTTCCCGCGAGCGGCGGCCGTGGGCGTGGCCGCCGAGGTCTTCGTCTTCGCCACCCGCCTGACCCGGCTCACCCCGACGCTCCGGCACGCCGGCCGGCACGGGGTGGACGCGGCGCTGCGCCGCGCCGGCACGGCCGCGCCCGACTGGTCGGGCGGCACACGCATCGGGCACGCGCTGGCCGAGTTCAACCGCCACTTCGGGCGCCGAGGGATGGCCCGCGGAGCGATCGTCGTGGTCTTCTCCGACGGCTGGGAGGGCGAGGACCCGGCCGCCGTGGGCCGCGAGACCGCGAGGCTGCGCAGGCTCGCCCACCGCGTCGTATGGGTCAACCCCCGTAAGGCGGCCCCTGGTTATCTCCCCCTGGCGGCCGGTATGGCCGCGGCCCTCCCGCATTGCGACGCCTTCGTGAGCGGCCACGACTTCACGGCCCTCGCCGAACTGGCGGAGGCGATCGGCGGGACGGACACCGGCCGGAAGCACGTATGACGCCCCGCATCACCGCCACGCTGCGGCACACCGCAAAAGGCAGGCGCACAGCGCGTCCGGGCGGCGTGCCACGCCGGGCGTGAGGCGGCGCACAGCGTCACTTGGACGGACGGGGCGACCAACCGTGTCCGCGGCAGGGTTCCGGCGCTGGGGGCCGGTCACCGCGTACGGGGCGGGCCCGGGTGGGCCGCGGGGCCGGGGTGGCGGACTGGGCCCGGTTTCCGGACGCTGTCGTGGAAGGCTGCCCAGGCGGGCAGGAGCAGAAGGGCGAGGGCAACCGTCCAGGCCGTGATCGTCGGCGTGATGAATGCCATCCCGGACAGGAGGTCCTCCTGGCATGCCGGGTGGCTGATGCCCCAGCGTACGCAGGCGAAGTGGTCGCGTGAGGTGAACGCGGCCAAGGGAACCAGCAGCCCGGCGCCGAGCACGGCGAGCACTCCGTGGAGGGCGCGCAGGTCGTTGAGTGCGGTGCGTCGTGCCACGAAGAATCCGGCGGCAAGTTGCAGCAGCATAGCGACGGGCACCGTGTAGAGGGTGAAGACCGAACCGAGCCACTGGATCGGCCACGGGAAGACCAGGGCACTGACCACGTGCACCGTCCAGAGCGCGAACCCCGCGCGCGCGCCGAACACGATACCGCTCACCAACGCGCGGACGGGACGCAGGCGCTGCGGGGCGAGGAGCGCCGCAGACGCCTCCGCGGTCGGGGACCACAGCAGGAACCGTCCGGGTCCCGCGGTGGGCGCGTCGTCCTTGCCGCGGTGGAGGATCCGTGCCCAGAACGGCGCGGCCAGAGGTATCGCGGCGATCGCGGCGACCACCGCGATGACCGCCGGCGGAGGTGGGAGGACGACGGCCATGGAGAACACGTAGCCGAGGTAGTCCAGCGGCGTCGGCAGCAAGTTCAGCGGACTCGGCATGGTCAGCAGCCAGAAGCCCGGTTCCCCCATGGGACGGACGCGTCCGAGCCAGATGCCCAGCAGAGCCACAGCGGCCGCGCAACAGCCCACGATCGGTGCGTACGGACGGCGGGCGGCCATCACGACCGGTGCCCACACGCGGGCGGTCACCGCGTTCCACCGTACGAATCCGTAACCGGAGGCGGCAAAGAGCACCCACAAGGCCACCTGCACCGCAAGGGAGTCGTCGATACCCAGGGCCAAGGCTGTGCGGTGTTCCTCGTCCCCGAACGTGCCCAGGGCGAGGCCGCAGCCCACGGCCAGCCCGGTGGAGTGGACTCCGGCCCACCTGGTGTGGTTCAGATGCGCGGCCAGCGTCGCGCGCCAGATGCCCGCGGCCACGCTGCCGCCCAGCAGGACGGCGGGGACGAGGGCGTGCAGTACGTTGTCGCGGTCGGTCAGACCGATCGCGTCGCCGGTCCACTGCGCCACCGGCAGATAGACCAGGGAGCAGGACAGCGCCAGCCCGAAGGCGTCCCAGGGGGAGAAGCGGAACAGCAGGCTGGTGTCGCTGAGCGCGGCCAGCCGTTTCGCGGCGGAAGGATGTGTGCGGCGGCGCAGCAGCCGTCGGCGGGGCGCGGTCCGTTCGTAGCCGTGCTGCGCGGCGAGCAGGCGCCGCAGGGAGTGGGCGCCACGCGTCCACATCGCGACCCGGGCGTCCGCGTACAGCTCGCGGCTGCGCAGTACCGCGCCGACGGCATGGGCGACCGTGACCGCGAGAGCGCACTGGGCGGTGATGAGCAGCGCCTGGAAGATCACACTGCTGGGCAGCAGCAGCCAGCCCACCAGCAGGGCGAAGGGCGCCGTCACAGCCATCGGGACCGCCACCGCGAAGAGGAACAGCCGGTGGCAGATGAGGGTGAGGAAAGCGATGTCGACATCGCGATTGCGCAAGTGCGCCAGTTCGTGCAGGACGATCGCGCGGAACCCTTCGGGATCGATCTCGTGCAGGCGCAGCAGGCCGCCGCTGAGCATCACGTATCGCCGGCCGACTCTTCCGAAGGCGAGTCCGTTGGGACGCTGGTCCCGCAGGTCGATGACGAACCGCATCGTGCACCGCAGTTCGGCGAGGGCTGTCAGTTCGGTGAGCGTGTGCTGGATGCCCGGGTACACGTCGGGCCGGAAGGGCCGCAGTCGGCGGCGGCGCAGCCGGTAGACCGGCAGCAACCAGTAGGTGATGCCGACGGCCAGCCACAACGCGGCGAAGGCCGCCAACTCCACGGTGCTTCCGCTGCCGCCGATGTCCGTCGTCTCGCAGTGGCGGGCGAACGCCTCCGGATCGGACGCGGCCTCGGGAAAGTTCTTCGACGCGCAGTCGAGAACCTTGCTGAGGGAGTCCGCACTGCCGCCGCCCAGCGTGAAATACGCCGTGGTAGTGGCGAGCGAGCCGAGCTCCGTCGCCATCGCCACCGACGTGCTCATGATCAGCAATGCGAAGCGCAGGGACGTGCCGGAGGGTAAACGGAACGGGTGCTGCACCCCCGCGGAGCGGTCGGCCCCCACCCCGCTCGAAACCCCTGTCACGAGGGGTCGTCCTCCGCCCCGCCACTGCTCCCGGACTGACCGGCGCCTCCCGGAGCCCTTGCCTCCCGGCCGGCGACGACCCCGCCCAGAACTGCGTCGGCGAGGAGTCGTGCCTGGTCCGGCGACAGGCCCAGCCTGACCGCGTTGTCGTAGGCGACGCTCCGCAGCAGTTCCGGGTCCCAGGGCTCCTGTCCCACCGGCGCCGCGGACCGGGCGGCGCCCGGTGCGGCGTACGGATTGTCCGCGGCGCCGGCCGGACCGCCGACGGCGTCATCGGCCGGGGCGCCGTCCGTCCGGTCCTCCTGCTGCTCCCCGCGCCTGCGCCACCAGCCCCGTCTGTGGGCCTCGCGCAAGCGGTCGGTGGCGATGCTTCCGACGACCGATGTCGCGACGGGCAAGGCGAAGAGCGTCCACGAGCCCACGGCGAGAGCGTCGATCCCGATGCCCAGCGGCTCAGCACGTGCCTCCCATGACGCCCGCACCGGATCCTCGAAGAAGGCGTCAGCCGTCTCCTCGAAGAACGCCAGTTCCTGTGGAGCCAGCCATCGCACGGCCTCACGGGCCAGCTCCCGAGTCCGCTCCCTCTCGCTGCCTTGCAACGCACTCACCAGCGGGCCCCGTCCCCTTCGTCGTCACTGCGTCAACGGGAGTATTCCCCCAACTCTCCCTGCTCGCCAGGCGTGGGGAGTTCGGGCGGATGCCCGGACGTGCCGTGGCGGAGTCAGGTTCGCGGGGAGCCTGCACGCAGTTGTCGGACGCCGCGGGAGGCTTCGTCGCCGGTGCGTGGTCCGACCCTCCCCGTTCCATGGGCCGACCGGCACGGCTTCCCGGACAGCGCGCGCCTCAGGCCACGCGAGGTGTTGAACACTGCAGCGTAATAGGAGAGTTGACAGAAATGAAAGATCTGTACATGAGTTTGTCGAAGGTGATCAAATCTCGGTCGACCATCAACTATGGGAGGTGTCGTGCGGCCACCAGTTGCGCGAAGAACGGGAATAGCGGTCATGGGCATCACAACTGCCCTCGTCGCCGCCTTGACAACGCCCACACAGGCGCTGGGGGCGCCGTCCGGACCGCCGTCCGGATCCGTACAACCGGCCGGCCGGCCGACGGAACATGCCGCGACGGTCACGCTGATCACGGGCGACAAGGTGACCGTGACGGCCGGGCCGGCCGGAGCGCCCGCCTCGGTGAGCGTGCAACGCCCGCCCGGGGCCGCGGGATCGGTCCGGGTGCTCGCCGACGGCGCCGACACCTATGTCTATCCCGATGAGGTCATGCCCTACGTCGCGTCGGACCGACTCGACAAACGGCTCTTCAACGTCACGCAACTGGTGGCCCAGGGATACGACGACGCCCACACCCGCGAACTCCCGCTCATCGTCAGTCACCTGAAGTCGGCGGCCGCCAAGCGGTCCCTCACCGGGCTGCCCGGGCTCACGACCAGAGCCGCCCTCCCGTCGGTCGACGGGGAAGCGGTACTCGCCGGACGGTCACGGGCGGCGGACTTCTGGTCGGCGCTCACCGGCACCGGCAGCAAGTCCGGTTCACCTCGGAAGGACCGCGCCTCCGCCGGGCAGGGCGCTTCGGGCGGGCCGTCCTTCGCGTTCGGCGTGGACAGGGTCTGGCTCGACGGCAAGGCCGAGGCGTTCCTCGCCGACACCACCGCGCACATCGGTGCCCCGAAGGCCTGGGCCGGGGGAACCACCGGCACCGGGGTCCGGGTGGCCGTGCTGGACACCGGCGCGGACACCGAACACCCCGATCTCGTGCACCGCGTGGTCGCCACCGAGAGTTTTGTCCCCGACGAGGACGTCACCGACCGGGAAGGCCACGGCACGCACACGGCCTCGACCGTGGCCGGCACCGGCGCCGCCTCGGGCGGCACGGAACGGGGTGTCGCCCCTTCCGCCGACCTGCTGGTGGGCAAGGTGCTCGACAACGGCGGCGTCGGACAGGAGTCCTGGATCATCGCCGGCATGGAGTGGGCGGCGCGGACCGAGCACGCCAAGGTCATCAACATGAGCCTCGGCAACCGGTACCTCACCGACCAGTCGGACCCGATGAGCCAGAGCCTGAACGCTCTCAGCGCCGAGACCGGCGCACTCTTCGTCGTCGCCGCCGGAAACGCGGGACCGACCCCGTACAGCCTGTCGGCACCGGGGACGGCCGACGCCGCTCTGACCGTGGGCGTGGTCGACACCTCCGACCGACTCGACCCGCGGTCCAGCTCCGGGCCACGCGGGCTCGACGACGGCCTCAAACCCGACCTCACCGGCCCGGGCATCAATGTGCTGGCGGCCCGCTCCCAGTACGCGGACACGGGCGAGGGCTACTACCAGACCATGAGCGGCACTTCCATGGCCGCCCCCCACGTGGCCGGCGCGGCCGTCCTGCTGGCGCAGAAGCACCCCGACTGGACGGGGCAGCAGATCAAGGACGCCCTGATGAGCTCCAGCGTGCGGACGCCCGCCTACACCCCGTACCGCGCGGGCACCGGCCGGGTCGACGTGGCAGCCGCCTACGACGCCGGGATCATCGCCACCGGGTCGGTGGACGCCGGACTCGTCCCGTGGTCGCGCTCCGGGACCCAGCCGGTCGAACGGCGGATCGTCTACACCAACTCCTCGGACCACCCGGTCGCGCTGGATCTGTCCGTCGATCCGGGCGACTCGGCGGCCGGGGTGTTCGCGCTCGCCGCGAACCGCCTCGAGGTGCCGGCGCACGGGTCCTCACAGATCGGCCTCGCCGCGGACCCGAAGGGCCTGGCCGCGGGCCAGTACTCCGGCCAGGTCCTCGCCCGTGACGACAGCGGCGCCGTCCTCGCGCACACAGCCGTGGGCGTCAGCGTCGAACCGGAGCGCTACAACCTCACCGTGCGCATGAAGGACCGCTCCGGCAAGCCCATGGGCGGCTTCGTCGAGATCCGCAGCACCAAGGGATCGTCCTTCGCCGAGGTGCCCGAGGACGGGACGCTGACCCAGCGCCTGGCCCCCGGCCCCTACACGGTCCTGACCTTCGCCGAGGTGGAAGGCACCCACGGCCCCCACTCCCTCGGGGTCGCGCTGCTCGCCGCGCCGGAGGTCGATCTCACGACGGACCGGGAGGTGCGACTCGACGCCTCGCGGGCACGCCAGGTACGGGCGATCACGCCCAAACCCAGCGCCATCGTCAGCAGCAGGCTAGAGATCTACCGGTCCTTCACCTCGGACAAGCCCACCGCCGGGGACGGCGGCCTGGTCGAGTCGGTCTTCCCCGACGCCCGGTTCGACAGCCTGTGGGTGCTTCCCACCGCCGACGACCCGGTGAAGAAGGGCAGCTTCGTCTTCACCACCAGGCTCCGCGCCCAGCAGACGCCGCTGACCATCGGCTACGACGACCGCACACTCGACGACGCCCTCGTGCAGCGCGGATCACAGCCGCTCCCGGAGGGCAACACGCGCTTCGACACCGTCTACGCAGGGACCGGCACCGCCTCCGAGTACGCGGGCCTGCAGGCCCGGGGCCGGGCCGTCGTTGTACGCGGCAGCAGCGAGGTGCCGCCCACCGAGCAGACGGCGGCGGCGCACGAGGCCGGCGCGGCTGTGCTCCTCGTCGTCAACGACGGCGTGGGCAGGAAGGACGACTGGTACGGCGACCCCGACAACGCCACAGCCGGGCCGCTCCCGGTGGCGTCGGTGACCCAGGATGAGGGCGAGGCCCTCATCCGGGACATCGCGGCCTCCCGCAAGCAGCGACTGAGGCTGGCGATCGAGGCCCATCCCGCGCCGGAGTACCTGTACGACCTCGTCGACTACCACTCCGGGAGTGTTCCCGAGGACCCGTCGCTCGTCGCCGACCAAAGTGCCCTCGCGCGCGTCGACCTCGACTTCGCCCAGCCGCCGGGGAAGCGCGCCACCGAGACGCGGGTCGACTACCCGCCGTACCTGTGGGGCGCCGCCAGCCAGACGTCCGGGGACTCGGTCGCCCCCGGCGAGCGCACCGACTGGGTGTCCGCCGGAGGCGGCGTCAGATGGCAGCAGTTCGCCTACCTGCCCGGCTGGATGGGGTCGGGCAACCTGCCGACGGCGTACCGGCCCGGCAGCAAGCAGGACGAGAGCTGGCTCGGCCCCGTCGTCCGCCCGCGCCTGCTCGACGGCGACGTCCCCGTCCGCGACGAGACGTCCCTCTCGCTTCATGTCGGCGGCTTCGGCGACTCCGGTACGGCGCACACCGGCAGCGCCGAGTACGGAACCGCGATGTCCCAGACCGTCGAGCTCTACCAGGGCGAACGGCAGCTGCTCCGTACCGACAGCTCCTACGTGTACGCCTACGACCTGGCACCCGAGACGCTCCCGTACCGGCTGGTCACCGACACCACCGGGGACACCGGGCTCAGCCCCTACTCCACCGCCACACACACCGAATGGAGATTCACCTCGGGCGCCACTGCCACCGGCACCGTTCCGCTGGCCCAACTGGACTACGCGGCGGACCTGGACGCCTCCGGCCGTGCGCAGCGCACGGCGGACCTCACCATCACCCCCACGCTGCCGGGCATCGCCACCGGTAACGACGCCGTCACCGGCGCCGGGCTGGAGGTCTCCTACGACGACGGCGCCACATGGCACCGACAGGACCTCAAGGAGAAGAAGGGGACCTGGCAGGCGTCCCTGCGTGCCCCCACCGGAGCCGCCTTCGTCTCGATCCGGGTGACCGCCGCACAGCGGACGGGCAACTCGGTGACGCAGACCGTCATCCGGGCCTTCGGCCTCACATGAGATGAGCGGAGGCCGGAGCCGGATGCACCGGCCCCGGCCTCGCGCTACGGGGAGCATGCCGACGACGGGGTGAGAACACACCTGATCCGCGCGCCCGCCGGTTCGTCACGAAGACGATCACCCGGTCCGGGCTGTCGGTAAGAGGACTGCGCGGGCTACGCGGCGGGGCCGGCCTTCTGTGGGAAGGCCGGCCCCGGCTCGGCGCGGGCTGGTCAGCCCGTTGTTCCGCGGATCAGCGGGAACTGATCAGCAGGCCGGGTACGACGGTTCGTCCGGTGGTGAACTCGGTGTACGCCCATTGCTCGACGTCGGGCTGCGGGCCCACCGGGTTCAGCGTCACCTGTGAGGAGCCGCCCCGCTTCACACGGGACGGCGTGGTCAACGTGGCGTTGCGCCGGTCGGCGTGCTGGGGCAGGACGGTCACCCCGAGCCGGTAGGGGACGTCGGAGGAGGTTGCCGTCTGGGCGTGCACGTAGGCGGTGTAGACGCCGGGTTCCGGGAAGAACCGGGCGCTGCGCTCGCTGCTGTGCCACGACGCCCAGCTGCGATCGATCAGTTTGCCGTCCTTGTAGAGGTAGAGGTCCAGGTTCGTGCCGGGGTCGTCCGAGGCCGTCTGCACGATCAGTCCCGCCGTGCCGCGCGGCACGACGATCCTCGTACCTTGTGTGCCCACCCCGCCGGGGGAGAAGACGCCGCCGCTGACGGAGGTCGTGAGCCTGTGGTCCGTCCAGTTCACCGGTGCGTATCCGGTGGTGCGGCCGGCGAGCGGCCCGGTGAAGCCCGGTTCGAGGAATGCCTGACCCTGGCCGCCGGTGCGGCCGAACTCTATCCCGGTGTCGTCGTACGGTCGCGGTGTGAAGCCCCACGGCCGGCCGGCGACGGTCAGCCGCACCCGGTGCCTGGCACTGGCGAAGGTGAGGGAACCGGTGGTGTAGCGGTCCCAGGTGGCGGTGCCACGCTCCAGCGTGATGGTCACCCTTGCGGTGGCGCCGGGCTTCACCGAGATCGTCCGCGGGCTGACGGTCACCCTCATCCCGGGGAGACCGTCGACGCGCGCCGTGTACGTCTCGGTGCGCGCGCCGACGTTGGTCAGCCGCCGCGTGAGCCGTACCGGCTTGGTTCCGTCGTACTCGCGCAACGCGATCGACGGCAGGTTGATGTCCTTCCCGTCCGGAGTCGCCGCGGATGCGAAGCCGGTCAGTTCGGCCGCTGACGGCTCGACCACCAGGCCGGGGTCGTCCGCGGACGAGGGGCGGGGCAGGCCGGAGCCCTGCTGCAGCGGGCTGGTCGTGCCCCGGGTGTCGGCGGCGGTGGTGCGCAAAGCCGAGGCGGTCGCGCCGGGTGACCACTTCGGGTGCCGGGCGCGCAGCACCGCGGCCATGCCGGCCACGTGCGGGGCCGCCATCGAGGTGCCCGAGTACGCGTCGAACAGCCGTCCGCCGGCCATCGGTGACACCGCGGCGACCACATCGATCCCGTCCGCGACGAGGTCGGGCTTCTGCAGTCCGGTGTGCACCTGGTCCGGGCCGTAGGACGAGAGGCCGGCCACGCTCGGCAGGCCCACGAGGCTGCTGCCGTCCCCGCCCGCGACCAGCGCCGCGGTGCCGTCAGTACGGTGCGCCCAGAGGTAGTTGAAGAGTTTTCCCGCCTGTTCCGCGCTCCACAGGTAGACGGTCGGGAAGTCGTAGATCACGTTGAGCCGCACATTGCCGGTCGACTGGAACAGCACCACGCCGACACCGCCGGCGGCCTTGACCGCGTCGACCGCGTCGACCGAGTTGATGAAGTCGCAGGCCACGATCCGGCCCTTGACCTTGGCGGGGTCGAGGCTACCGGGCCAGCAGTACTGCGCGCCGTCGTCGAGTGATCCGGCCTGGTCGGCGAAGACGACCGGTGTGCTGCGGCCTGACGGCAGCCCGTCCATCGACGTGCCGACGATGCGGGTGCCGTCGCCGAGGCGCACGGTCGCCTCGTGGGACCGCTCCACCGTCGCACCTACCGTGGTGACCCAGGGTTCGGCGTTGCTGATCATCCCGGACATGCCGTCATTGCCGGCCGATGCCGCAACGAAGACCCCGGCGAGGTACGCGTTGAGGAAGGCGTCCCCGATCGGGCTGTTCGGCTGATAGTCCCCCATCGCCGAGCCGATCGAGTAGTTGATCACCTGGACGCCGTCGGACACCGCCGCGTCGATCGCCGCGACAATGTCGGCGTCCGTGCCCGAGCCGCCCCAAAGTGCCTTGTACACGGCGATCCGTGCGTCGGGCGCCACCCCGGCGATCGCGCCGTAGTCGTGCCCGAGCACCATCGCGTGCTTGACGGGCAGACCGGCCGCGGTCGAGGCGGTGTGGGTGCCGTGTCCGTTCATGTCGCGCGCCGAGAGGACCTCGCCCTCGGGCAGCGAGCCGAAGGCGCCGAGCCACCCATCGGCGAAGTACCGAGCCCCGACGATCTTGCCGTTGCAGGCGGTGGCAGGGAAGCCCTCGCCGGTCTGGCAGGTGCCGTGCCAGCCCTTGGGCGGCGACATGCTGGCTGCGAAGGAGGCGCTCTCCGGCCAGATCCCGGTGTCGATCACGCCGACGACCACGTTGGAGCCCCGGACCGGTTTGGTCTGCGCGGCCACCTGCGTCGTCGCCTCTGCGGTGTGCTGCGCCTGCGGGGCCAGGGTCGTTGCGGCGTCGGCCTTCACAAGACGGGCCGGGGTCACCGCAGCAACTCGCGGGTCCTTGGCCAGCCTCCCGGCCAGAGCGTCGGTCAGCTTGGCGGCGAAACCGTTGAAGGCGGTCGTGTACGTCCGCTGCGCCTGCACCTTGAAGTCGGCGAGCACGTCGCGCTGCGCCGTACCCAGGTGCCGCCGGTACTTCTCGGCCGCGGCCGAATGAGGCTGGAGTTCCTGCCCGGCCGCCGGCCTCGTCGCCGCCAGACCCTCGACGCCGCCGGCGTACGAGGTGACGGGCGCTTCCCGCAGCCGTACGACGTACTGCCCGTCAATGGCCTTGGGCTGGGCATCGGAGTGCAGGGCCGCACCGCCCGTGAGGGTGGCCCGGGAGTGATCGTACTGACCCAGCCTCAGGTCCGGCAGAGGAGTGCCGGGCTGCGCCGCGGCGGGCCCGGTGCTTCCCAAGCCGGCGAATATGGTGGCGAAGACGGTGACTGCCGACGCCGCGGCCAGTCTGTGTCGGTGTCTTTGTCCAAGGCTCGTGCGCGTGGCCACGAGTCTCCTCTCATGGAGTGAACGGTGTGAAGGACCGTCACACCCGGCCCCGGCTGGTCAGGGCGAGATCACGCCGAGGGCCGTCCGGGGCGGATACGACGGGGAGCGAGCAGGCTCCCGGTACGGCAGCGCGGTACCCGGCGGACCGGACACCGCGCTGCCGTGACCGTGCGTGGGGCGTCAGAAGGTCAGGCTCCAGCGATCGAGGTAGCCGGGGTCGACGGTGAAGATGCCGGGAGTGTTGTCCGTGACGCGCAGCTTCCAGGTGCCGTTGGCGGGGACCGCCGAGGCGTCCACGGTGTACGTCACGTGCAGCTGGCCCTCACCGGTGTCCCAGTACCAGGGCTTCACCGGGATCTCCGTGCCGTTCTCGCTCACCAGGGTGACGACCTGGCCGCCGATCCAGGGGTGGTAGAGGTCGACGGTCACCTTCAGGTCGGCGGGTGCCTTGCCCTTGCGGCCGGAGACGATCAGCGGGGACTCGATCGTCTTCCAGTTGGGGATGTCGAAGCGTGCGGGGTTGACGAAGAAGCGACCGCCGGAGGCCAGGACGGGCCAGTCGAAGCGCACCGTGCGCTTGGCCTTGTGCTGGGCCGTGTTCTCGACGGTGACGGCCGTCTTGTAGGTGCCCGCCTTCTTCGGCGTGCCGCTGATCAGGCCGGTGCGCTCGTTGATGGACAGGCCCTTGGGCAACTTGTGCGCGGAGTAGGCCAGCCGCCCGGGACGGGAGCCCACCGCCTCGATCTGACGGCTCATCGGCTGTCCGACGGCCACGGGACGGGTCGAGGGCGTCACGATGGCGACGTGGTTGACGTAGCGGGCGCCGACGTTGACCGCCGCCCAGGCGTTGCCGACGGCCTCGTAGGTGTCGCTGCCCTGCCCGAAGAGGTCGGCAGCCGCCTGGAGGGTGGCGGTGCGGGCACCGGCGTAGTCCGTGCTGCTGGTCATGTACGTGGTCAGGGCCCGATACCAGACCGCGCTCGCATTGCCGATGCCGATCGGGGCGATCGGCAGGCCGTCGTAGGTGGGGCTGTCGTAGGCGACGCCGTTGATCGTCTTCTTCCCGCTGCCCTCGGAGAGCAGGTAGAAGAAGTGGTTCGCCACGCCGGAGCTGAAGTGCGGGTCGAGCTTCCTCGTCTCGGGGCTCCAGTAGTCCTGCGAGGTGCCCTTGGCGGAGGCGTCCTTGGAGGGCTGGTCCATGTAGCGCAGGGGCTTGCCGGTGCCACGGACGTCGGCGAGCTCGCCGAGCGTGTAGTCGGGCACGTCGGCGGGGTTGTCCGCGAAGAACTCGACGGCCGTGCCCATGATGTCGCTGGTCGCCTCGTTGAGGCCGCCGGACTCCCCGGTGTAGGTGAGGTTGGCGGTGGCGAAGGTGACGCCGTGGGTCATCTCGTGGGCGGCGATGTCGAGTTCGGTCAGCGGGTGGGTGTTCTCGCGTCCGTCGCCGTACGTCATGCAGAAGCAGCCGTCGTCCCAGAAGGCATTGGCGTAGTTGTCGCCGTAGTGCACCCGGGAGAAGGCTCCGACACCGTTGTCGGCGATGCCGTTACGGCCGAAGCGCTCCTTGTAGAAGTCCCAGGTCTCTCGCTGGCCGTAGGCGGCGTCCACGGCGGCCGTCTGGCGGTCGGCGGTCGTGCCGTCGCCCCAGATGTCGTCGTCGTCCGTGACCAGGTTGCCGATGCCGCCGACGCCGGTCAGGTCGTACGTCGTGTGCCCGCCGCGTTCCGGGTCGGTCAGTTCGAAGACGCCGCCGTTGTTCTTGGTCCCGATCTGCACCTGGCCGCTGTACTGGCTGTTGCCCGTGCCGGAGTGGATCTCTTCCGCGCGCTGCAACCGCGCCCCGGTCGCCGCGTCCGTGACGACGCTCAGCCGGCTCGGGGTCCCGTCGTCCTGCACGCCGGTGACGAAGGACTGCCAGGCCAGCGTCGGCTTGCCGGCGCCGGCCCATACGACGAGGCGGGGCGCGTTGTCGGCGGACGCGTCCCGGGTCCTCTCGCTCTTCGCGGCGGACAGGGCGGACTTCTTCGCGGCCGCCGCGGTGACGGTGGCCTTGGTGGTCGGCACGGCGATCGTCGCGTCCGACGCCTTGGTGACGGTGCGGGTGTCGCCGTTCTGATGGACGACCAGGTCGCCGCCGATGACGGGCAGGCCGGCGTAGGTCCGCTCGTACCGGGTGTGAACGGTCCCGTCGGCGTCCTTGGTCACGTTCCTGGGTATCAGCTGTTCCTGCTTGCCCAGGTGGAGTGAGCGAGCGGTCGCGGCGCGGGCGTTGTTCGCCGCCTTGAGCAGCTTGCCGCGCTGTGCGGAGGAGAGCGTGGCGGTGTGTGCCCCCGCCCGGGGTTCCGCGGCGATCCTCCGCGGCGCCGGCTCGTCGCCGGCGGGCGCGGCGGCGGCACCGGTGACGGGGAGCACGGGGAGGAGAACCGCGGCCAGGGCGAGGGCGGCGGTCGCCGCGACACGGCCGCGTATGCGGTGTGCGGGGCGGGAAGATGAGGGTCTCGGCGGCGAAGTGTCGCCGCTGACCGAGGGGTTGTTCGTCACTCGTCTGGCTCCTTGTGCACGGCCGCGTCAACGGCCGCGGGGAGTCGGGAACACGGGGGCCGGATGGGGCCCCGTGAGATGACGTGCGATAGGTGGTTCGCGCGACGTGGTGGATCGTTGCAGCAGGGACGTTCGATGTCACCACTGCGGAGATCAATGTCCGAAAGCCGGTCGGCTCTCCGCAGCGGCAGACGCCGGACTGTCGCCGGTCACAAGCGGGTTTACAGAGCAGTAACGCCGTGCCAATACTTGACGACGGCGAATTCCAGCCACGGCGGCGCGGGCCAGATATCGCTTGAATCCTGGGGTTCTGCCGTAAATTCCCTGATCAGGGCCATGAGGCGTACCGCACGGTACCGAAAGTTTCGCGCCAGGTGTTCCAGGGTCCCTGTCGACTGCGGTCATGGTGCGCATGCACTCCGACCCCGGTGTCGCCGCCCGCGGCGGCATGCTCGGCAGCAACGAGAGTGCACGAGGTGCAGCACCACTGCCGACCTGCGACGGGGAAGCAGCGCGACGCCGGAGCAGGACCCCGGACAGGATGAGCGGAACTCCTGGTTGACCTTGACCCTGGGGGAGCGCACAGCATCGGTGGGGCCGGGCGATGAGCCCGGCATGAGGAGGAGCGAACATGGGGTTGCAGACCATCGGGACGTTCGCGAAGGCGTCCCGGCTGTCGCCGAAGGCGTTGCGCCTCTACGACGAGCTCGGTCTGCTGCCCCCCGCACGCGTCGACCCGGTGACCGGTTACCGCCTCTACGCCCCCGAACAACTGGACCAGGCCCGGCTGGTCGCCTGGCTCCGGAGGCTCGGGATGCCTCTCGCCCGCATCCAGCGGGTCTGCACGCTGGAGGCAGGTGAAGCGGCTCAAGAGGTCCGTGCGTTCTGGGCCCAGGCCGAAGCCGACACCGCCGCGCGCCGGGACCTCGCTTCCTTCCTCATCGACCACCTGTCATGGAAGGACCCCGCCATGTCTTCTGCCGCCCAGCCCCTGGCAATCCGTTACGCCGCACTTTCCGACACGGGCCTGGTCCGTGAGAGCAACCAGGACATCGCCTATGCCGGGCCCCGCCTGCTCGCCGTCGCCGACGGCTTCGGCAGCGAAGGAGCCCCCGCAAGCGCTGCCGCGATCGACGCGCTCAAGCGCCTCGAAACCGGCAGTGTCCCGGCAGGCGATCTGCTCAACATCCTTGAGGACGCCGTCGAACAGGCCCAACAGGCCGTGAACGGCGTCACCGGACCCGACGCGTCTCCTGAAGAAGCCGGCACCACACTCACCGCGATGCTCTGGACCGGCGCACAACTGGCCCTCGTCCACATCGGCGACTCCCGCGTCTACCTTCTGCGTGACGGAGAGCTGTTCCAGATCACCCACGATCACACCATGGTGCAGTCGATGGTCGACGAAGGACGCCTCAGCCCGGAGGAGGCCGTCTCCCACCCCCAGCGGTCCCTGTTGATCCGGGCCATGGGCCGAGGCGCCGACGCAACCCCCGACATGCGCCTGCACGACGCCCGGCGGGAGGACCGCTACCTGCTGTGCTCCGACGGCCTGTCGACCGTCGTGCCGACCGACGAGATCCACCGGGTGCTCTCCGGGACCAGCGAACCCGAGCAGGCGGTCCGCGAACTCGTCGCGCTTGCCAACGGCCTTGGCGGGCCGGACAACGTCAGCTGCGTGGTCGCGGACGTCACGGCACCCGCCGGCGCGACATCGGGGTGAATCATCGTGCAGCCTGCGGTTGAGCGGGGGACCGACGGCCGGCCTGTCCCGCTCACCCGCAGGCACCGCACGTGACCTTCCGCGGGCACCCCGCCCCGTTCATGACGTTCGGGGCGGGGTGCCGCCGGAGTCAGGGCTGGTTGATGGGTGATACCTCGGGCGGGGTGAGGCTGTCGGCGTGTTCGCCGGTGACGAGATAGACGACGCGGTTGGCCACGGCGACGGCGTGGTCGGCGAAGCGTTCGTAGTAGCGGCCGGCGAGCGTGACGTCGACGGCGGTCTCCACGCCGTGCCTCCAGCGTTCGTCCAGCAGGTGCTGGAACAGCGTGCGGTGGAGGGTGTCGATGCGGTCGTCGTCCTGTTCCATGGTCAGGGCCGTGTCGACGTCCCGGGTGGCCAGGACGTCGGCGGTCTTGGCCATGAGGCGCTGTGCCAACTGGCCCATTTCCAGGATCGTGCTGTGCAGGTCGTCCGGGACGGCCCGCTCGGGAGCGCGGAGCTGGGCCAGTTTGGCCACGTGTTTGGCCAGGTCGCCGGAGCGCTCCAGGTCCGCGCTCATGCGCAGCGACGTCACGACGATCCGCAGGTCGGTCGCTACCGGTTGCTGGCGGGCGAGCAGAGCGATGGCCCGGTCCTCCAGCGCGTGCTGCAGGGCGTTGATCTCCTCGTCGCCCGCGATGACGCGCTGGGCGAGTGCCAGGTCGCCGTCCAGCAGGGCAGTTGTGGCCTGTCCCATGGCGGAACCGACCAGCTGGGCCATGTCGACCAGGCTCGTACCGATCGCGTCGAGTTCCTCGTGATAAGCGTCGCGCATTGCGTCCCCTCCCGTACCGGCAACCAGCCAATTCCCCCGTCGGCGGTCAGCTTTGCACAAGACGGTGAACGGCGCTCCGCCGGCGCGGTCGGCGGCCGCCGAGTGACCCGGTGTCGCGCGTACGGCTCGTGCCGCTCGTTCTCCTGCTGCGAGCGCGCCTTCGATGTGCCCCGCGTGGTCGGTCGACGTCTCGGTGGATGCCCAGGGGAGTCGGCCGTTGAGCGCCGGGTGCTCGAAAAGGATCCGCACCGCGGGCCTCGCTCGTCAGGGGGCGGTGGGGGACGTGGGCGAGGTCAGCGATCCCGCCGGGGAAGCCTACGGTGGCAGGCATGTCACGGTACCCATCGCCTGGGGTGCCCCTTCTGATCGGCTGGCGAGGCATCACCCTGACGTATCTTCACATCACTTCCAGGCGGGCCCGGCCCGGCCCGGCCCGCCGCCGCCGGCGCCGAGGCATGGCCGCCGAGCGGCCTGTGTCCGCTCCGCTCTGCACCGCCCCGCGCAATACCCGGGTGAACAGGGCGCGGGCAACCGAACGGTCCACGTCCCCCTACCCGCCCCTCCCGACCGACAGGTGGAGTCATGCGTGATCCCCAAGCCCTGCTCCGCGAGTACGACCGTGCCCGCGCCTACACCGACGACCTCTGGAAGGACCTCACCCCGGACGAGGTGACCTGGCGCCCGCACGAGAACTCCAGCGCCATCGGCTGGCATCTCGGCCACCAGGCCCACGTCGCCCACTTCATGATCCGCAACCTCACCGCCGCCGAGCCAGGCCCCGACCCGGAACTGGAAGGGCTCATGGACTCGGCCAACCCGGAGAAGTTCCGCGGCGCACTGCCCACCGTCGAGCGGCTCACCGCGTTCCGCGACACCGTCGCCGAACGGGTCCATGCCCGCATCGGCGACATCGCCGCGGGAAACGTCGGAGCCCCCGCCCAGCTGGCCATCGTCGCCCACCACCTGCTGACCGTGCTGATCAACCACGAATACCAGCACGACCAGTGGATCAGCGAGGTCCGTGCCGAGAACCTGGGCCACGCGCTCCCGCCGGACCCCGTCGCGGACTGCCTCAGCCGCGTCGACGGCTATCTCGTGTGCGACCCCTACGCCTGACCACCCACCGCGTCCGGGGACGACCCGATCAGGAGCACGACATGGCCGGCGCCACCCTCGACTTCATTGGTCGGGCGGGGCCGGCTCCCGACGCGTCGATGAAAAAAGTGCCGAGCCGATGTCGATCCGGGGACGTCCCGTTCGACGTGATGGTGTGCGGCGCTTCGCCGCACGGTGGCGCGACAGGACCTGGTGAGGAAAGACGTGGATCAACTGCTGAGAGTCATGAACTTCAACGTCTCGAGTGACGGAATCGGTGCCGGCGAGGACCAGAGTCTGGAGAGGCCCTTCGGTTGTGACCATGCCGAAAGGCTGTTCGGCTGGGCCGGAGCCACGGCCAGCTGGCCGAATCGCACAGACCCCGGTGGGAGCCGAGGCCTGGACGACTACTTCACGCGCGACTTCGCACGCAACATCGGTGCCGAGATCATGGGCCGTAACAAGTTCGGGCCGCAGCGCGGGCCCTGGCACGACCATCAGTGGCGCGGCTGGTGGGGAGAGGAGCCCCCGTTCCGCACGCCGGTGTTCGTCATGACCCACCACAAGCGTCCTTCGTTCACGCTGTCCGACACCACGTTCCACTTCGTCGACGGGGAGCCGGCCGCGATCCTGGAACAGGCGCGCGAGGCGGCGCAGGGCAAGGATGTACGGCTCGGCGGCGGGGTCACCACGGTCCGGCAGTTCCTTGATGCCGACCTCGTCGACACCCTCCATGTGGCCGTCGCGCCGGTGAGGCTCGGATCCGGGCTGCGGCTGTGGGAGTCCCCCGATGAGCTGCTGGACCGCTTCCACCTGGAGGTCGTGCCCAGTCCGAGCGGCGTGACGCACCACCTGTTCTGGCGAAGGTGACACCAGGGCCCGTCCGCTTCAGGCGGCGACTGCGCGAAGGGCATCCGCTCAGGGATGCCCTTCGCGCTGCGGTCGTGCCTCGCGCGGGCGGGCGCCGGGCGGGGGCGACCCGGTACGGCAAGCCCGCAGTCCACCGCGAAGCCACCGTCCGGATCACCGCCACCCATGCACGGCTGCGAGCCCATGAGCCGGACCGGCCCCGGGCCGGGTCAGTATCCGATGGCCTCGCGCAGCAGCAGCACCGTGCCGCGCCCTGGACGGGGCTCCGCGTTGAGGACGAGCAGGCGGTTGACGGCGCTGGGCATGCCGTACACCGCCTGGGCGCGGGCGCTCTCCAGCGGGAGGGCGTGCTCCTGAACGCGGCGCAGGGCTGTGTCCAGGTCGGGCACCACCTTCTGCGCGCCGACGATCCAGACCGCGTGGGCGGCGCCTCCCGCGTTGGCGGGGATCTGGCTGCCGCTGCCCGAGGCGAGAACGAGTGAACCGGTCTCGGTGACCGCGGCGACGCTGTTGACGACGAAGTCGGGGCAGGCGACCAGCCTTCGGATCTCGTCGGCTCCGGTGGCACGGTCCATGGCCAGGACGCGGGGCCTGATGGCGTCGTACCGGCCGCCGGCTCCGTTGATGTCCTCGTCGATACCGGAGAGCCGGAGGGTCTCGCTGTCCTCTCTCCGTCTTGCCGTCGTCCTTGCCGGTACGACAACGCGGCCCTTCGGAATGTGAGGCGGCACGTCGGCCTGACATTCCGGTGCGCTGTTCTGTCGTAGCGGGTAGGGGCACAGGAGCGAGCGAGGGAGACGGCCGGACGATGACCACCACAGCCGAGCCGGGCGACGATCGGAACGATCCGGGCCTCGGCGCGATCATGAGCGAGCGACGCCGGCTGATCAACCTCGCCTATCGACTCCTGGGGTCCCTTGCCGACGCCGAGGACGTCGTGCAGGAGACGTACACCCGTTGGTACGCCATGTCCGCACACGAGCAGCAGGCCATCGAGTCGCCCGGTGCGTGGCTGATGACCGTCGCCAGCCGCATCTGCCTGAATCTGCTCGGCTCGGCGCGGGTCAGGCGGGAGACGTACGTGGGCGACTGGATCCCGGAACCGCTGCCCGAGCCCACGGAGTGGATCACCGGGCGCTCCGGCACGGGCGGGATCGACCCGGCCGATCGGGTCACCCTCGATGAGTCGGTGACGATGGCCTTCCTGGTCGTCCTCGATGCGATGACCCCGGCCGAGCGCGTCGCGTTCGTCCTGCACGACGTCTTCCGCTACCCCTTCGGAGAGGTCGCCGAGATCGTCGGCCGGACTCCGGCGGCATGTCGCCAACTGGCCTCCTCCGCCCGGCGCCGCATCCGCACCGCGCAGACCCCGGCGGGCCCGAGCGCTGATCGGCCTGCTCGACCCCGACGCCACCGCGACCGCCGACGGCGGCGGGCTGGCCGTCACCCACGTGCACCCGATCGTCGGCGGTGAGCAGATCGCGCGCGCCTACGCGGAGATCGCCCGTGTGTCGGGCCACCGCACGACGTTCCTGGAGTACACGGTCAACGGCCTGCCCGGCCTGGTGGCGCAGCAGGACGGCGACATCGCGACCGTGTTCGCGTTCGAGATCGCGGGGGACCGGATCAGGCGCATCTGGGCGGTGCGAAACCCCGAGAAGCTCCTGCCGCCGGCTGGTCACCGGGCCGAGCCTGCCCTTTCGTCGGATGGACTGTTGGTGACGGTCGTCAACAAGGGCGGCTACACGAAGGAGTACGACTTTGCCGAGCTGCCGGTAGCCGGCCCGATGCGGGGTTCGCTGGCCATGGCGCTCGCCGCCCAGTCCCGTGGCTGGACTAGCCACAGATCGGCCGATACTTACTGGGGCAAGGTGAGGCTGTTCGCCGCGTTCGTCTCCGGGCTGGACTGCCCACCGGATGAACTGGACGGTCTGACCGTCGCCACAATGCAGAGCTGGCGGGGCGCACATGCGCACCGCCGGCGGCAAGAACACGCTGAGCCTGGTCCGATTGCTGCTGCTGCGTGATCTGCGGCTGGCCGATGGGCCGGTGGCGGAGGAACTGGCCCGCCGGATTCCCCAACCGAGGCCGGGCAAGGAGTCCTATGAGGAGGCCGAGCGGGACCGGGTGGTGCTGACCGCTCAGCGTCAGTTCCGGTCTGCTTGGTTGAGGATTCGGGAGAACACCGCTGCCCTGGAGCGCTGGCGGGCCGGTGACCTGGTCGAGGGCAGTCGTGAATGGCGGACAGGGGAGGTGCTTGATCACCTCGCCCGCACGGGGGACGTCCCCCGAACAGTCACATCGAGCGGGCGCAAAGCGGCGACGCATCGCCGCCTTCTGGGAGGAAGGAGGCCGGAGAAGACGTGGGGCAGGCTCTATCTGACCCGCAGTGAGCTCACTGCGCTGGGGGTTCTGCTGACGCTCCGGTTTGGGTGGAACTTGTCCGTCTACGACCGCATGCCGACGCCGGAGACGGCGCCGTCGGTCGGTGAGACGGCTTCGGTGACCTATCAGGTCCAGATCGAAAAGCGCAGGGCAGGTGGCGGGCGGTGGTTCTCTACGGAGAACATCACCGACTCCGGAGCCGATTCCCCCGGAAGGCTGATCACCCAGGCTTTGGAGGCCACCGCTCACGGGCGAGCGCTGGCCAGCCGTCTGGCACCCGGAACCGATCTACTGATGGTCCATCGTGCCTTCCGTCCCGTGCAAAAGCATCTAGGGCGTGTATCGAAAGCACGGACAGGCCGGGCGGGGTGATGCCCCGGTCCGGCCCGCCCGCTCTCTGCTAGAGGTCGAGCTGATGCTGATGCGTCGTGTGCGTGGGTGTGTAGCCGAGACCGTCGTTGATCCGTCGCATGTGCGCGTTGCTGTCGGCGGTGTCGGTCAGGAGGCCATCGAGGTTCGGATAGTCCCTATGGGCTTGCCGGATCGACTCGGCCTTCATCCATCGGCCGAGGCCGTGACCACGGTGCTGGGGCAGCACGCCCGTGCCGTAGTGCTGGCCGTCACCTGCGCCGTTGCCGGGGATGACGAGTTCGGTGAACCCGGCGATCGAGCTGTTTGAGGCGTCGATGGCGACGACGGTGTGCAGGTGGTCGCCGCGCTGTTCGACGGCCTTCGCCGCAGCCCGCACGCGGTCCACGTCCCAGGCCACCGTGCCGTACTCGGCGTCGTCCATGGGCATGTCGTCCATGGCGCGGCGTGAGGCGGCGAACGTCCGGGCGAGTTCGTCGGGGACGGTTCCCTGCCATGACGTCAGCCGGTAGCCGGGGTGCGGACGCTCGACGATTCCGGCGAGGACGGTGGTGTCCACGTCGGCCATCGCCAGGCGGGTGTACCTGAAGGTGAGGACCTTCCGGAAGCCGCGTGCCGCCAGGAAGTGGTCGCCGGGCGATCCGGCTTCGGCCTGCGCTACGACGCGGCGTCGGGCGTTGTCCCGGGCGGTGGCCACGGCGGTGTCGAGGAGCCGGGAGCCGACGCCCTTGCGGCGCTCCGCGGGATGAACGCGGAGGTCGAGCTCGGCGAGGTGCTCTTGTCCGCCGTCGAGCAGGCGCAAGAAGGCGGTCCCGGCAGGGATGGAGTCCGCGTCCGAGGCCAGCCAGGCGAGGCGCCGGCCGTGCGGCCCGTGAGCAGGGTCGGTCAGTGGGGTGATGCGAAGGGACAAGGTGTCTCCGTCGAGAGGAGGTGGCAAGGGTCAGTACGCGAGCTCAACTCCTGGGCACTCGTGCGCATGTGCTCCACACCTCCTGGTCGACAGCGCCAGCCTGCACCGATGCGGACGGCTGGGCGAACCTAGCTGGCCGCCGGCCCCCTGGGCAACGGATTAACGAATAGGCGGTGCGGGTTTGTCGTCACAGCCACTCGTTGATGGCCGCGACGAGGACGGTCGCCTCATAGCGGACCGCGAGCTTGTCGTATCTCGTGGCCACGGCACGATGCCTTTTGAGACGATTGATGCCACATTCGACCGCATGCCGAGCCTTGTAGTCCTCGGCGTCGAACTTGGGCGGCCGGCCGCCGCGAGCGCCGAGTCTCTTACGGTTGCGAGCCTGGTCGACCTTGCCCGGGATGGTGCAGCGAATGCCACGTCGGCGCAGGTAGGCGCGGTTTCTGCGGGAGGCGTACGCCTTGTCGGCCCGCACGCGATCGGGGCGGACGCGTGGCCGGCCCGGTCCGATGCGGGGCACGCGAACCTTCTCCAGTACCCGTTCGAACTGCGGCGAGTCTCCACGCTGCCCGGCCGTCACCACGATCGACATGGGCTTCTGCCCCTGCTCGACGGCCAGGTGCAGCTTGGTGGTGAACCCGCCGCGCGAACGCCCCAGCCCGTGATCACCAGGCTCGGCAAAGACACCACCCGGTGACTCCTTCTGCAGGTCACCCCGCTTCCGGGCCCCGGCCGCATGCTGATGGGCACGGCACACCGTGGAGTCGACGCTCAGGTCCCACGTGATCGCACCTTTCGCGTCAGCCAGGGACTGAAGCTGGGTGAGGACCCGGTGCCAGGTGCCATCCCGTTGCCACCGGCGGAACAGGTCGTAGATCCGGCCCCACGGCCCGCACTCGACGGGCACGTCCCGCCATGGAACACCGGTCCGGACCCGGAACCGTATGCCGTCGATCAACTGCCGCCGAGACCAGACAGGCGGCCGACCTGCCTTCACGCCCTTCGGTAGCAACGGCTCCAGCGCCGCCCACTGTTTGTCCGTGAGATCTCCCCGCCCCATGAACGGTGATCATGCACCGCCTCAAGATCCACTTTCGACACACGGCCTAGACCTGGACCGGCCCGCCCCGGTGGGCCCCCTGGCTTTCGGGGTCTCCGGTGGGATGGGCGGGCAGTGGGGCCTTCAGCATGGGCTGGGCGGCTCACCGTTTCAGCGTTCACGCCGCACGATGGTGACCGACGCTGGCCGTCCCCTGCAGCACACACAGGGCACCCACGAAAGCGTCTACGTGTTGCCCGACGGCCCGGTCCAGCGCGCTTCTCGGGACGTCTTCGTGGCTGGAGCACAAGAGGCCCTGGAACAGGCCCGCGCCACTGTTTTTGCCGGGAGGATCTCCAACGAGCCCGACCCACAGCATCAGGAGACCGCGACGGTGGCCTGCGAGGACGAGGAGAGCAGTCCCTGGCCGGCTCCCGAGGGCGGCTGCGGGACGGACTTCCTGCTTTGCCTGGCCTGCCCCAACGCTTACGTCCACCCCGGCCACCATCCCCGGCTCGCCCTTCTGCACCGGCAGGTCCTGAGCCTGCAATCCGTCTTGGACGGCCAGGCCTTCCGCGAACGCTGGAGCGACCACCTGCTGCGACTGGAGGATCTGCGCGACAAGGTCGGCCGGGCCGCCTGGAAGGCGGCCCTGGCCCGCGTCAGCGAGGCCGATCGTGCCATTGTCCAACTCCTCGTGAAGAAGGAACTCACCTCGTGACCAGCCTTGCCATCGAGCACGATCCGTACATCCTGCCCCTGCCCGGCCCGGATAGCCCCGTGGTGCTGCCGCAGTGGATCAGCTCCGGCAACAGGCATCCGAACTCCCGCTACCGAGATCCCATTTGGTCGCTGGCCCCGCTGATCGACAACCCTGGCTCCAGCCTCGCGGCCATCCGCTGGAAGCACTGCCCGGAGCCCTTGCTCGGGCAGATGAAACTGACGGCCTGGACAATGATCAACGGTCGGCTCCGGCCCACCTACCTGCAAAGCCGAGGGGCCGGAGCCCGAGGGCGGGGAGCCGCCTTGAGCATGCGCGACACTTTCCACGCATGGATGCATCTGGCCCGATGGCTGCACGAGCGCCGCATCACCGACTTCGCCGGCTGCACCGAGGATGTGTGGCGGGCATACATTTCCGAGCGCTGGGACCGCAGTGTCTCCCGGTCCCGTGCGGAGATGATCTGCTCCCATTTCTCGGACCTATGGGCTTTTGATCAACTCAGTGCCCACCCCGCGGGTGTCGTCCAGCCTCCGTGGACCACCGAGGGCATCGACGATTTCCTCCCCGCAGGCGACGGCTCGGCACGCGGAGAGAACAGCACCGAGCCGTTGGACCCGCAGGTCCTTGGCCCTCTGCTGGTCTGGGCGATCCGGTTCGTCGACGACTTCGCCGACGACATCCTGACGGCCTGGGCTGAGCAGGGCCGTCTGATGACCGTGGCCGCCGCGAACAAGGCCAGCCGCGAGAGCATGGCAGCCCTTGCGGACTTCCTCCTGCCTCGCATCCGGTCGGGCGCCCCGCTGCCCGCCGTCCGGACGCACGGCCGACTCGGGCTGGCCTGCACCTATGTCTCTGCCCTCACCGGCGCAAGCCTTAAGCAGGCCGACTAATTCAGCCGAAAGCACCAGCTCACGGCTATGGTCAACGAACGGCCGGGCCCGTGTCCTCTGCAAGTGCCGGTCACCGGGAGAATTGGAGGCAAGCCCTGGCGCGAGCACATGGACTTCGACGACGCTGCCGAGTTGATGCGGCATCTCGGCACGGCCGCAGCGATCGTATGTCTCTATCTGACAGGTATGCGTCCACAGGAGGTCCAGGGCCTGCGGACCGGCTGCTGCCCTGACCCCGAGCCCACTGCCGGCGGCTCGCCAGGCCGCCATCTGATCCGCAGCCGACATTACAAAAACGTGGCCGATGACGACGGCAACCACATCTCCGCAGGTGAAGAACGCGAGATTCCTTGGGTCGCCATCACCCCCGTCGTCCACGCCATCCGTGTCCTGGAACGCATGGTCCCTGCGGGGGAACTCCTCCTCAGCTCAACTCACCACGATCTCAGCGGTCATCGCAACAACCACGGAGCTTTGAAAGGCCGGAAGCTGAACCTTCGGATCGAAGACTTCGTGGCCTGGGCCAACCGCGAGGCCGAAGCCCTGCAGCTGCCCGGGCAGGTCATCCCTGAAGATCCACATGGCGCGATCGGGCTCGTCCGGTTCCGAAGGACTCTGGCCTGGCTTGTCGCACGCCGCCCGGGCGGACTGATCGCCCTCGCGATCCAGTACGGGCATATGAGAACCGTTCTGGACACGGGGACCTCCAGCGGCTACGGATCCCGCAGCCGTGGCGGGATCCACTCCGTTCTCGACATCGAGACCGCACTCGCAGCAGCCGACACCGCGGCGAAGCTCCGCGAGCGGGCCGCCGCCGGGGAGAAGGTCTCCGGCCCAGCCGCCCGCCGGGCCCTGGCCGCCGCCGCGACGACCCCGCGGTTCGGGGGCCGCATCGTCCCCATGACGTTCGCGAAGAAGGCCACCGCCTTCCTCGCGCGGGACGGCCTGGTTCTAACAGACAGATAGCGGCACGGCTCTTCGTGTCGGTGCGGACAGTCGAGACGCACGTGCAGAACATCCGCGTGACCCTGGGCCTGAAAACCCGCGCGCATGTTGCGGCGTGGGCGACTCACGCGGCCAAGCCGTACGGCAATCCGCGCTCCGAGCCGGCGAGGGGCCTGAGCGGCAAACGCTGGAACCTGGCCTTGGAGTGACCTCCGCCCGCCGAAGTCGTCGACGGCCGCCGGCCGGTGGCGGAGCCGGCCATCGGCGAGCTGCTGGAAGCCCTGCCATTCGACGTGGGCGGCCTGCCCGGCTACGCCGGAGCGCTCTTCGACCTCTACCAGCAGCGAGCACACCTCCCGCGCCGCGCCCGCGGCGCAGGCCGCCGGAAAGGTCGACGGGGGATGCCGCCGGCCGCCATGCTCGCACCTACCTGAACATCGCCGCCCCCTTGAGCAGGCCGAACGTGAACTTCCGATTCTCTGGCACCGAGTTGTCCCCATCGAGCCCCGCCATGTCGAAGCGCGTGTCGAGCAGCGGCAGCGGACGCTCGCCACCCGTGTGCTCCGAGCGGAACCGCAAGGTGTCCGTGACGTGCGTGCCCAGCGTCCGCTCCGGGGTGTCGCGGTGGGCGGACGCGGTGAGTTCGTACCACCGGCCACGCGCGGGCACGTCGAAGACACCCTGCCCCGGCTCGCCGTCGCGGGCGAGTACCTTGCCCGAGCCGTCGCGCAGGGACCCACCCCCGTCGAACACATTGCCGATCAGCGACTGGGCCCCGGGTGCTGCCCTTGTACCTGCCCTGTGAGGCGGCACCACTTCCGGCGACGGTCGAGGCGACGTGCGTGCCGTGGCCGTTGAGGTCGGTGGCGCTCTCGTCCCAGGAGAAGTTCTTCTCCGCGACCACCTTGTTCTTCAGGTCGGGATGGGTGGGGTCATACCCGGTGTCCAGCACCGCGACCTTCACACCCTTGCCGTCGAGACCCTTCCGGCAGGCGAAGGGCGCGCCGATCACGGCGGCGGACCGGTCCAGGCTCGCCTCGACCTTGGCGTCGAGCCAGAGCTTCCCGACCGCGGCAGTGCGTGACGTCCCGCCCGCGGCGGCGAGGAAACTGCGCCAGGCCGCGGCAGCCTCGGACTTGCGTACCGTACGGGCGGTCAATCCCAGGGAGGGAAACGTGTCCCGCTGCACGGAACCGCGCAGTGCGGGTCCGGCCTGCGCCGTCGTGATCAGGGGAATGGAGGACCGGGCCGCGTCGTCGTACCCCTGCGCGGCCAGCGCTGTGACGTCGACGAGCTGCCGGTCCACCCGATCGTCGGCGAGAGCCTGCGTGGCGTCGACCGGGATGACATATTCGTGGTCGTTGATCCTGGCCCGGGTGAAGGCGATGCGGCTTCCGGCCCTGTCCGGGGGTCACCCCGCTGACCTGAAAGGCCACTCCCGCTGCCGGTGAAGCCGACCCGGTCACCGTTGATCAGTGTGACGGCGTGCTGGGCGGGTGCCGCGGCAGGCGGCGCCGCGGAGTACTCGCGCCCCGGGCTCGGGGTCAGGATGGGCTGCCGCCGGCAGCCCGGTGGCGACCAGCGCCGCGGTGATGGCCGCGAGCACGGCCGCGGTCCTCGATTTGGATCTCGTCCCCTGTACCAACTCCCTAAAGGCCTTGCCATGAACGAGCAACAGCCTCTTCAAGTCAGGAGTTGATGTTGTGGCAGATGGTGGACCTGGCGAAAAGGTGCCATGGCACATCTGCGACAGCCGCTGCCACGGACTTCTCCACCCGATCATGGTCACATCGTCAGGCTGGCAGCGGCCGGCACGCCTCGTGCATCCCTACACCTGAGGCGCGAAGTGGCTTTTGTCTCGAACGGCAGACAGCCGTGTCCGCTGAGCGGACTCGGAATCTCGACTATGTGACGGGTACAGGGCCTTCCAAGCAGCGCGGGTAAGGCAGTTGAATACGCCAGCGGTCCGATCGGGCCGCGATCGGGCGGGGACGTCGTCATCCCCCGGTCATCTTCGGTTTCGGGAGAAACTCCTTGCGTACAGCCCGTCTCAGACCGAGCGGTGGACGTGCAGGGCGGGCCGCCACTGCGGTCGCCGGCCTCATGTCGGCAGCACTTGCCCTCATCGGACTCCAACTGCCCACCGCAGCCCCGGCGGTCGCCGCGCCCTCCGGAAAGGCAGCGGCCGCGGTCGTCCGGCAGTGCGGCGACCCCAAGCCCGGGGAGTTCGCCTGTATGGCGATGCGCCGCACGGACGTGGCCGCCCGCAAGGGTGTTCAGCCGCTCTCCGCCACGCCGGTCGGTTTCGGCGCCGGCGACCTGCAGAGCGCGTACGCACTGCCCGCTGACGGGGGCGCCGGCCAGACCGTCGCGATCGTGGACGCTTTCGACGCCCCGACCGTCGAAGCCGACCTGGCGGTCTACCGCCAGCAGTACGGTCTGCCCGCGTGCACCACGGCCAACGGCTGCTTCACCAAGGTCGACCAGCGCGGCGGCATGAACTACCCGGCCGCCGACCCCGGCTGGGCCGGCGAGATATCCCTCGACGTGGACATGGTGTCCGCCGCCGCCCCCAACGCCCACATCCTGCTGATCGAGGCGGACAGCCCGGGCTTCGCCGATCTTGGTGCCGCGGTGGACAAGGCGGTCGCGCTCGGCGCGAAATACGTCTCCAACTCCTACGGCACCTTCTACGACAGCACTCCGGGCAGCGGCGAGGACCCGTCGGAACTCACCGCCATGGACCCCTACTACAACCACCCGGGCGTCGCGGTCGTCGCGTCCTCCGGTGACAGCAGTTACGGCGTCTCCTATCCGGCGGCCTCTCAGTACGTCACTTCCGTCGGTGGTACCGCCCTGGCCAAGGACTCCGGTAGCAGCCGCGGCTGGAGCGAGTCGGTGTGGCACGGCCCCAGCGGCGGTGGCCCCGGTTCGGGCTGCTCGCTCTACGAGCCCAAGCCCGCATTCCAGACCGACACGGCATGCGCGAACCGCACCGTAGCCGACGTCTCCGCGGTCGCAGACCCGGCGACCGGCGTCTCGGTCTACCAGACCTACGGCGGCGACGGCTGGTCGGTCTTCGGCGGAACGAGCGCATCAGCCCCGCTCATCGCCGGCACCTACGCGGACGCCGGCACCCCGGCCGCGGGAACGTACCCCAATTCCTACCCGTACGCCCAGGCCGGCTCGCTCAACGACGTGACCGCAGGCAGCAACGGCACCTGCGCCCCCGCGCTGTTGTGCACCGCGGGGCCCGGCTACGACGGTCCCACCGGGCTCGGCACTCCCCACGGCATCAACGCCTTCCGCACCGGCCCGCACGGCGTGATCAGTGGCACGGTCACCGACCGTGTCACGGGCAGTCCGATCGCCGGAGCGACCGTCAAGGCCGGTGACAACACCGCCATCTCGAACGCGTCCGGCGCGTACCGGCTGGACATCCCGGCCGGCACCTACGACATGTCCGCGAGCGTGTACGGCTACGCCACCGGCCGTGCCGCCGGCGTCGTCCTGGCCGACGGCGGTACCATCGCCGAGTCCTTCAGCCTCGACGCCCTGCCCACGCAGACGGTCTCCGGCAAGGTCACGGACGGCTCCGGCCACGGCTGGCCGCTCTACGCGAAGATCACCGCCGACCGTGTGCCCGGCGGACCGGTCTTCACCGACCCCGCCACCGGCGCCTACTCCTTGAAGCTCCCGCAAGGTGCCTCGTACACCTTGCACGTCACCGCCAACTACCCCGGCTACCAGGCCGTCGACAAGACCATTGAGGTCGCGACCGCCGACAAGAAGCTGAACATCGCCGTACCCGTGGACTCGGACGCCGCCCGGGCGCCGGGCTACGCCGTGCACCTGCACGGGCCGACACAGGCCTTCGATTCCGCCACCGGGCCCACCGACGGCTGGAGCGTGGCCAACGCCGACGGCACCGACGGCGGCTGGACCTTCGACAACCCGGGCAGCCGCGACAACCACACCGGCGGCAGCGGCGGCTTCGCGATCGTCGACAGCGACTTCAGCGGCATCCAGACGCAGGACTCCTCGTTGGTGTCGCCGTCGTACGATCTCAGCTCGGCGACCACCCCCATCCTGGCCTTCGACACCGACTACGCGGGCTGGGCGGGCAACACGGCGGACGTGGACGTCTCGTCCGACGGCGGCACCACCTGGACCACGCTGTGGGAGAAGAGTTCGCTCTGGGTACCCGGTCCGGCTCACGTCCAACTGCCGCTCGACGCCTACGCGGGCAAGAGCGACGTCCGGGTGCGCTTCCACTACACGACCACTGACTGGGGGATGTGGTGGCAGCTCGACGACGTCTTCCTCGGGCAGCGCACCTACGACCCGGTGCCTGGCGCACTCCTCGTCGGCCACGTGACGGACGCCAACACCCACGCGGGCGTCAACGGCGCCACCGTCACCAGCACCGACGCACCGGTACCCGGTGACCACACCACCAGCACGGCCACGCCCGACGACCCGCAGGTCGGCGACGGCTTCTACTGGATGTTCTCGCACCTGACGGGCAAGCATCCGATGGCCGCCGCGCTGTCCCACTACACCACGGCCACCGACACCGTGGACATCACCCCGGACGCCACGGTCAAGCACGACCTCCCGCTCAAGGCGGGCCGGCTCAAGCTGACCCCGTCCTCCCTCGCCAAGAACGTGGCCTGGGGCAAGAGCGCCGGCCAGACCGTGACGGTCACCAACGACGGCACCGCACCGGCCACCCTCAACCTCACCGAGAAGAGCGGGGGATTCACCGTACAGCGGGCAGTCGCCCTGCGGCAGCGGACGGGTGCCCCGCTGCACCTGGTCAAGGGCTCCTACTCGCCACTGCGGCTCACCTCGTCCGCAGCCGAATCCAAGGCCGGCCAGGCCCACGCGACGGCCCGCGCCATGGGCACTCCGGGCACCGCCTGGCAGCCCGTCGCCGACCTGCCCACAGCGACCGGCGACAACGCGGTCGACACCTATCAGGGCACCGTCTACTCCGCGTTCGGCTCCACCGGAGGCCATGGCACCGCGGATCTGTACGCGTACAACGGCAGTTGGACCAAGCTCGCCTCCGCCGCCGACCCCCGCGACGCCCCGGTCCACGGCGTCATCGACGGCAAGATCTACGCGGCGGGTGGCTGGGGCTCCGCCGGCAGCCCGGACGGCAAGCTGGAGATCTACGACATCACCACCAACACCTGGAGCACGGGCGCCGGCATGCCCAAGCCGTACGCCGGCGCCGGCAGCGCGGTACTCGACGGGAAGCTGTACTCGGTCGGCGGCTGCTTCACCATCGGCTGCGGCTCCACGGACGTCTCCGTCTACGACCCGGACACCGACACCTGGTCGATGGCGGCCCCCTACCCACAGCCCGTGGCCTGGGAGTCCTGCGGCGCGGTTACGGACAAGCTCTACTGCTCCGGCGGCGAGGCCCAGCACGCGACCACCAAGCACGCCTACGTGTACGACCCCGCCACCGACACCTGGTCGCCCGTCGCGGACCAGCCGACCGACGCCTGGGGCGCGGCCTACGCCTCGGCCAACGGCATGCTCCTGATCCGGGGCGGCTCCGTCAACAACGGCACCGCGCTGACCAACCAGGTGTGGGCCTACGAGCCGAACGAGAACACCTGGACCGCCCTGCCCAACGCCAACACCTCGGTCTACCGCGGCGGTGGCAGCCTGGGCTTCTACGCGATCGGCGGTCTCACCAGCGCGGGCACTCCGGTCAAGACCTCCGAGGTCCTGCCCGGCTACGACCAGGAACGTGCCGCCGACGTCACTTGGCTCTCCGAGAGCGCGAACAAGGTGACCGTCCAGCCGGGCACCTCCACAACGGTCACGGTCACCCTCGACGCCTCCGTGCCCGAGATCACCCAGCCCGGCACGTACACCGCCTCGCTGATCCCGCGCAGCGACACCCCGTACCGGCTCGACCCGGTCGGCGTCGCACTGACCGTGAAGCCGCCCACCACCTGGGGCAAGATCGGCGGCACGGTGACGGCGGCCGGGGGCGGCCCGATCGCGGGCGCGACCGTGCAGGTCTCCACCTGGGCCACGCACTACACGCTCAAGACCGCCGCGGACGGCAGCTACGCGCTGTGGCTCGACGCTCGCAACAACCCGCTCCAGGTCATCGCCGCCAAGGACGGCTACCAGCCGCTCGCGGTCACGGTGAAGATCAAGAAGGGAGCGACGACGGTCCACAACTTCACCCTGCTGACGAGCTGACCGCGCCCGTGCTCTGACGCACACTCGAGACGTCCCCGCCACCGGTGCCACCCGGCGGCGGGGACGTTTCCTTCCCGCCGCCGGAACCTGCCTCTTCCAGCCGAAGGACGCGCATCAGGCCATCGGTGACGACCCGTACGTACCTTGCGCCCGGTGCGGACGACCACGCGCGGTGAGGGCGCCTGCGGGCGCGGGTCCTGGCCATGAGGCTGTCGGACAGCGAGGAGCTCCGCTCGGCGCACACCGCGCCGGCAGATCACCTCGGCTTCGGATGGAATTCCGGTGGATGCGGCGAGTCACG
Source organism: Streptomyces sp. RLA123 (assembly GCF_056270165.1). Lineage (NCBI taxonomy): Bacteria > Bacillati > Actinomycetota > Actinomycetes > Kitasatosporales > Streptomycetaceae > Streptomyces > Streptomyces sp. RLA123. The sequence goes on from NZ_JBWDOR010000003.1 coordinate 8,119,774, forward strand.
TCCATCATCGCCTCCGGGGCCGCTGACCCGCGGCCCGTCGGTCGACTTCCCGGCCCGGGTGGTGGGTGTGTGGTCCCGGGAGCAGACCGTGACCTCGAATGACATCACCACGGCAGACCTCCTCGCTGCTGCCGCTACGCTCCTCCAGGACTTCCGCGCAGGCAGCGGGCTGCTCACACCGGTTCCGAAGGACTCTGGCCTGGCTTGTCGCACGCCGCCCGGGCGGACTGATCGCCCTCGCGATCCAGTACGGGCATATGAGAACCGTTCTGGACACGCGGACCTCCAGCGGCTACGGATCCCGCAGCCGTGGCGGGATCCACTCCGTTCTCGACATCGAGACCGCACTCGCAGCAGCCGACACCGCGGCGAAGCTCCGCGAGCGGGCCGCCGCCGGGGAGAAGGTCTCCGGCCCAGCCGCCCGCCGGGCCCTGGCCGCCGCCGCGACGACCCCGCGGTTCGGGGGCCGCATCGTCCCCATGACGTTCGCGAAGAAGGCCACCGCCTTCCTCGCGCGGGACGGCCTGGTTCTGTTCGATAATCCGGACACATTCCTGATCTGCGTGTTCAAGCGCGAGAACGCGCTATGCGAACCGGACCCGGGCGCCACCGCTCCGCGGCAGTACGACTGCCGGCCCGGCTGCGGCAACACGGTCCGCACCGACACCCACGCCCGCCAGCTGCCGGAGCGGGCCGACGGCCGCCTCGCCGAGGCCCTCGCCGGGAAGGGAGTGGTCCCCCTGCACTGACCCCCACTCCCAGGAACACCGCTGGCCACAGGCATGGATTTCTGATGGCCACCAGCCGGGACACCCAACGACCACCCACCTGGGCATCTCAATGACCGTTGACACCACGCTGCTGGATATCGGCGGCTGCCTGGGCGTGATCCTCATGGGCGTCGCGGTAGCACTCGTAGCGGCGGCTCTGCAGACGACCGGCCCTGCTCCGTAGGCCCAAACACCCCCATGCGGCTGGCGATTGCCGACACGAGGAGACCGCGAGCACTGGAGCCCGCAGCAAACGGGCATGGCGTCGCATCAGCTTGCGGCAAGTTGGAGCAGTTCGGGTACGCCTTCGGCATCGCGGTAGGTGCGGAAAGCGGGGACGAGGTCTTGAACGAGCTGGACGCAGCGCGGCGCGCCGATGCGGCGGGCGAGCTGGAGGGATTCGCGGGCGGCGACCGCGGCAAGTTCGGGTTCGCGCAGGTTGAGGTGGCTCTCGGCCTGGTAGGCGAGGAAAACCCCATATGTCTTGGCTCTGGCGGCGGGCAGCAGCGCCTGCCCCTCGCCGATGAGGCGGTGGGCGCGGGCGGTATCGCCGAGGTCGAGCAACGTCTGCCCGGAGTCGACAGCGAGATCGGCCTCGGAGAGCCAGGCGCACCAGGCGGGCCGCTCACCTCCGGAAGCGGCGTCCAGCAGCCACTCGGCCGCGTTCAGGCACTGCAGGGCAGCGCGACGTTCGCCTTGCGCAGCATGCGTCCGGGCGAGGCGCAGGTTCAGCAAGGACCGGGCGGCGGGATGGTCGGTGCGGCTGATGGCGTGTTCGAGGATTCCGACCGCAGTGACGTGTTCCCGACGCCAGGCGGCCTGGTAGGCCAGGTCGCCAAGGAGGGCAGCGCCCATGTCGCGGTCGCCGCCGGCGTGGGCACTGTGCAGGCCGGCTACCCAGAATCGCGCAGCTGCCGGATGGTCGGCGGTGTCGAACCTGTGCCAGGCGACGGTCTGCGCCAAAGCCGCGGCCAAGGCATGCAGGCGCAGGCCCACCCGCTGGGGGTAGCGGCCGTTCTCGAGCAGGTTGGTCACGGTCGCCAAATGGGCGTGGAGCAGCGCGGGGATGTGCTGGCGCTGCTCGGTGGGCAGGGCGTTCAGCCCTGCGCTCGACTCCTCCAGCATGGCTACGAGTTCATCGCCGACGGGCTGCCCGGACGGCGCCTCACGCAGCGCGCGGGTGTCACCGGTTGCCCAGCTGGCCGCGAGGGCGGTGAGCGCGGCGCCGGAGACGGACAGGAAGATGCGTCGTTCCATGGCAGTACCCAAAGCCTCTCGGAGGGCGGGAACGGTGCTGTAGGGGCCGAGCGGAATCACGCCCGAACTGGTTCCGTGCAGCCAATCCGGCCAGGTTCCTGCGTCGATAACACTCGCGGGGATGCCCAGAGCTGCGGCGATGTAGGTCTGGGAGTCACGGTCCGGGATGACGTTGTTGACCTCCCACTTGCGAATGCGTTGCTTGTCCACGCCCGTCCGCAGGCCGCGCCGGCGGGCTTCCTCGTGCATCAGGCGCACCAGGTCGACGCGGGTCATGCCGCGTGCTGCCCGGGCGAAGGCCAGGGGGTGGTCGCAGGTGTGCTCGTCCACGACGAAATCCAATCACCGGACGTGACATCAGCGTAGGCGGGAGATAGGGCGGGACTTCCGGGGGACTCCCGGTAGTTCCTCGACGGACCCGCACAGTTGACCGAAAATCGAACTCAAAGTTGCAGGAGCGGTCTCAGTGACGAGGAAGAAAGACCCCGCTCCCGTTTCCCAACCCGGAAATTGACGACTCAACGAATTGCGTGTGGCAGGACATCTTTTTGCGTCCTTCACTTTAGACGACTCCCGCCAACTCGCCTGCTCGTCGCCGTTACAGACAGACCTCAACACTGGCTCGAAGCGCGGCTGAACAGCGACTCGCCCGACTGCGAGCGCTCGGCCGCTGTCTTCTCGACGGGGCCCCCCTTGACCCGCAGCCTTCCTCTTCACTCCAACATCCGGGAGGAATTCATGGACCGACCGCAACGACAGTGGGTCACCGATGCGGCGGACGCCCTGCTGGGCGCGGAGCGGCTGCGGCTGCCGCTGCCTCCTTTGACGAGCAGGCGCCCGGACTTGAGCCTTGAGGACGCCTACGCGATCCAGGCTGCTGCTGTGGCGCGCCGTGTCGCCTGCGGGGCCCGCGTGGTGGGCCACAAGGTCGGGGTGACGTCGCTGGCCATGCAGCAGCAGATGGGCGTCGATGAGCCGGATTCCGGGGTCCTGCTGGACCACATGATGCTGCCCGACGGGAGCTGTCTACTGCGGGAGGACTTCATGTCTCCGCGGGTGGAGGCAGAGATCGCGTTCCGTCTCGGCCGGGAGCTGCCGGGGCCGGAGGTCACCGTGCACGCCGTGCGCGATGCGGTGTCGGAGGCCTTCCTGGCTCTGGAGGTGATCGACACCCGTTACCCGGACTGGCGGATCTCCCTGGCCGACAGCATCGCAGACAACGCCTCCTGCGCGAGGGTCGTCACGGGAAGCATGATCGCTATCGACCCCCTCTGGGACCTGCGCGCTGAGCACCTGGTGGTGAGCATCGACGGTACGCCCGTCGCCGAAGGAGACGGCAGCGCCGTCCTCGGCGACCCGTTCCATCCGGTCATCTGGCTGGCCCAGAGGCTCCACGGCCTGGGTAACCGTTTGCGCGCAGGGGATGTGGTCCTGGCCGGCGCGGTCCACGCGAGTATCCCGCTGACCGCAGGCAGCGAAGTCACGGTCACCTCCCATCATTGACAAATCAGGGTGAAGATGGCATTTCTTCCCTGCTCCCTCGTACTGGCTGAGGGATGACACCTTGCCGATCACGGTCGGGGTAGGGAGGCAGCTGACTTCGAAGCTTGCCGAGCCGTGCCGCGAGAGCAGTTCCCGCACCCGGTACGGCCTCGCCTGATGCTGGTCAGGGTCAGCGTGATTTCCGTGCTGCAGGAGCAGCGGCAGCGCCACCGGTCGGTTGTTTTCCCCGGGTAGGGCTCCAGCGGTTCGTATCCGACTGCGCGCGCCTCCGCGGCGGCGCTTGAGGGCTCGGTGCGGCCACCGTTGCGGGGGCACTTCTTGCAGCCGACCGTTCCCGATCGGACGGAGGAGAGGCGCATCGTGACCTCGTTCCCGCACGAACATCGGCATCGCCACGGGTCCGTGGTGCGGCCGGGGTAGGGCTCCAGCGGTTCGAACCCTGCCTCGCGGATCTCGGCGGAGGCATGCTCGTCGATTGCGGAGTTGAAGGCGCAGAACCGGCAGCCGGTCGAGCCGCCGTTGACGTTGGAGTACGTGGGAGTGGTCTCGTGATTGCATGTTGTGCATCGGCACCGCCACGGCATTGCACTGCCGGGGTACGGCTCCAGCGGCTCGAGCCCGGCAGCCCGCATCACCTTGACGGCCTTGGGCGCGTTGACGGCAGCACGTTTGGCCTGGGTCTCTTTCGCCCGGCAGATGCGACAGCGTTGGCCCGCGTTGCGGACGGCGTTGAAGGTCGGCCGGCCCTCGTGGCCGCAGGTCGTGCAGCGTGAGGGCCAGGTCGCATTCGTGCGGCCGGGATAGGGTACGAGCGGTTCGTATCCGCAGGCCCGCATCTCCGCGACCGCGGCGTCCGCGTCAAACAGGACCGCGGCCCGGGGCCGGCTGCCGACTCGCGGAGCGTAGGGCGCAGCCGTACTGCGGGTTTCCTCTTCAACCATCACCCACACTTCTGCCGCCGTGACGCGGTCTGCAGGGCACGTCTCGCTCCAGCCGTTCGGCATGACCTCCTTGGTCAGGAAGGGGCATAGACCAGCCCCGCGCAGCCGGTCCAGTACCGCCTGCTCCACGTCGTAGGCGGCCGCGCCAGTGGCGTAGTCACGAGCCCGGTACAACTGCCAACCCTGCCGCTTGTGCTGAATGAGGCGAGAGTTGTAGCCGGTGCAGGCACCGATGCCGACCTTCATAGCGTTCCAGTCCTGATGCGTGATCACGTACACCTTCGCCGGCCCGGCCAGGTCGATGCCGTGGGTAGCGCACAACCGGCACCCCCTGCCGGTACGGACACCGGTCAGCCGCAGATGCACCTCGTGGCCGTTGGGCAGCGGCAGAGCCAGCGCTTGTCGCTACCCGGATAGGACTCCAGCGGTTCGAACCCGTGCCCGCGCATCTCGTCCGCGCACGTTTTCGGGTCCAGCGGTGCGCTTCCCGCACAGTGCCCGCACCGGTGTCCGCGCCCCTTCACACCCGAGTACGCGGGCGTGGACTCCTTCCCACACGCGCTGCAGCGGCAACGCCAGCCCACAGAGGACCCGAGGTAAGGCTCCAGCGGCTCGAAACCGTGCGCCAACATGAGGGCGACGGCCTCGTCCGAGTTCGTACGACGGGCGGCGGCCCGCTGCCGGTACCCCTCGGCCCGGCATCTGAGACACGGGTCGTAGCCCTGGCGCACGCTGGACGCCTTCACGCGGACTTCTTCGCCGCACGCCACATGACGGCAGTGCCAGGGCGCCGAAGCGGAGTCGTATGGCTCCAAAGGCTCGTAGCCGGCCGCGCGCATCAAGGCTTCGGCCTGGGCCGCCTGAGCCCGACGCTGCTGCTCGCCGCGGGCCTTGTGGTTGCACGCGGCGCAGCCCGACGCCGTCCCAGCCGTGATCAGTTTGCGAATGTACGACAGTCGAGGAGTGCCCAAATGCCCGCACGTGGTGCAGCGGCAGCGCCAGGGGGTCCCGCTGTTGGGGTACGGCTCGAGCGGTTCGAGCCCGACCGACCGCATGTCGGCCTCGGCTCGCTCGGCTCCGCCTGCACGCTCCTGGAAGATGACCCGACGGCTCTCCTTCGCGCACTCCTTGCACCCCACTCGGCCGCCACCGATGCACTCCGGCCTCGGCGTGACGATGTTCCCGCAAGCGAGGTGCCGGCAGCGCCACGGCATTCCGCTGCCGGGGTAGGGCTCCAGCGGGTCAAACCCTGCCGCCAGCATCGCGGCGGTGTGCTTCACCGCGGCGGCCTCGTGACGCCGACGCCCTGCTTCGGCATAGCCGCATGTGGGGCAGCCTGACGCCCCTGCGCGGAGCCGGTAAAGGATCACCTCGACCTCAGAGGGCGGTTCGTGAATGTTTGAGAGGTTCTGTCGTCGCCTGATGGTGTGGGTGCGAGCGGAATCCGCTGGTCCGCAGCCGGTCGCCTGCTGGGGTGGTGGGGTGAGTGAACGCACGCCGTACCTGAGCGACTTATCGGACGAGCAGTGGTCTCTGATCGAGCCGGTCATCACGGCCTGGAAGGACCGGCATCGCTCGGTCAGCGGCCACCAGGGCGCCTACGCGATGCGGGAGATCGTGAACGCGATCCTCTACCAGAGCCGGACCGGCTGCCAGTGGGCCTACCTACCGCACGATCTGCCGCCGAAGAGCGCGACGTACTACTACTTCGCCGCCTGGCGCGACGTCGGTACCGAACGCGTCATCCATGAACTCCTGCGCTGCCAGGTCCGTGAGAAAGCCCGCCGATTAGAGGACCCGACCCTGGTGGGTGCTGGACACGCAGAGCGTCCACGTCGCTGCAGGGGTCCCCGCCTCCACGACCGGCCGGGACGCCGCGAAACGGGTGGCGGGCCGCAAGCGAGGCCTGGCCGTGGACGTGCTCGGCCTGGTCATCGCCGTCACCGTCCTTGCCGCGAGCGCCCACGACAACGCCGCGGGCATCATCCTGCTGGACCAGGTCGCCGAGCACGCTGGCGGCACCGTCCGCAAAGCCCTGGTAGACCAGGGCTTCAAGAACCAGGTTGTTATGCACGGCGCCGGCCTGGGGATTGACGTCGAGATCGTCGAACGCAACCCGCAGGACAAGGGGTTCGTCCCGCAACCGAAGCGGTGGAGGGTCGAGCAGACCTACGGGATCCTGATATTGCACCGGCGCCTGGTCCGCGACTACGAGCACCGCCCGGCCTCGTCCGCATCCCGCGTGTACTGGGCCATGACCCACGTCATGGTCCGCCGCCTCACCAACGCGAACACCCTCACCTGGCGCGACCCACAGGATGTGACCACGTGAGCATCCAGCCCCTGCTCGAAGCACTGGATGTCCAGGAAGACGCGGCCCGGGCCATGGCCGACGACCTCCGCACCCAGATCGACGAACTGCAGGCCCGGCTACGGGAGGTCGACACCCACCTCGAACACCTCGCGATCACCCGGAAGACCGTCACCGCCCTCGCCGACCGGATCACCGCCCGAGCCGACTCGCCGGACCTGCCCGAGCACCCGGACTACCCCCGCATCCTCGCCGTCTTCAACGAGGCCACCGGCCCCCTTCGGGCCCGCGACGTCTGCGAAGCCCTCGACCACGAACTGCTGCCGAAGAACATCGAAGGCACCCGCGCCAAGCTGAAACGACTCGTCAAACTCGAACTCCTCACCGAGGTCGACACCGGCAGCTTCGCCAGGAAGCAGTAGTCGACTGAAGCCCTGCGACCAGCAGTCCTGCCCCATCCTCACCGGGAAAGGGAGTGTCTAATTAACGGCCCTGTCTCACATTCGGTGGTGACGGAGAGTTGTGAGGCTCGTTGACCTTCATGTGATGGATGTCAACGAGCTTGTGCAGTTGGTGTTTTCGGGTCTGTCTCCGCTGGTCATGGAGGATGTGGCCGACGAGGGTGAGCGGATCGTGGTGCGGGCCCGGACGCCGCTGGACACCGCGGTCTGCCAGGTGTGCGGGGCCTCGTCGGGGCGGGTGCACGGCTATCACTGGCGGACGGTGGCCGACGTTCCGGTCGACGGGCGACGGGTGGTGGTCCGTGTGCGGGTGCGGCGTCTGGTGTGTCCCACGCGAGGCTGCCGCCACACCTTCCGCGAACAGGTGCCCGGGGTGCTGGAGCGATACCAGCGACGCACCGCCCGGCTGACCAGGCAGGTCAAGGCCGTGGTCAAAGAGTTAGCGGGCCGGGCGGGATCACGTCTGCTGACGATACTCGCGGTGGGCCTGTCCCGTCACACGGCCCTGCGCACCCTGCTGCGCATCCCGTTGCCCACCGGGCGGACGCCTCGTGTGATCGGCATCGACGATTTCGCCCTGCGCCGGCGGCACCGCTACGCCACCGTGGTGATCGACGCCGAGACCCATGAGCGGATCGACGTACTCCCGGACCGCACGGCCGACACGCTGGAAGCATGGCTGCGCGAACATCCGGGCATCGAGGTCGTCTGCCGCGACGGCTCAGCCACCTACGCCGAGGCCATCCGCCGCGCACTGCCCGACGCGGTCCAAGTCGCGGACAGGTGGCATCTGTGGCACAACCTGTGCGAAGCCGCCCTCAGCGAGGTAAAGGCGCACAGCACCTGCTGGGCCACCGTACTGGACGCACCCATCTACGACGGGCCACGCGCCCGAACCACCCTGGAACGCTGGCACCAGGTCCATGACCTGCTCAATCAGGGCGTTGGCCTGCTCGAATGCGCCCGCCGTCTGCAATTGGCCCTGAACACCGTCAAACGCTACGCACGAGCCGACCGGCCCGAGCGGATTCTCCGCGTCCCCAAATACCGCGCGAGCCTCGTCGACCCCTACCGTGAGCACCTGCGCAAACGCCGGGCTGAGGACCCCGCCGTCCCCGTCAAGCACCTCTTCGAAGAGATCAAGGCCCTCGGCTACACCGGCTGCCTCAACCTCCTGCACAAGTACATCAACCAGGGCCGCGCGGACGCAGACCGCAGCCACATCTCCCCGCGCCGGCTCGCCCGGATGCTCCTCACCAGGCCCGACAACCTCAAGACCGAACATCACGACCTCCTGGCGCGACTCACCGCCGCCTGCCCCGAGATGACCCAACTGGCCGCCGCTATCGGAAACTTCGCCCAGCTGCTGACGCCCCGCGAAGAAAACGCCGACGGGCTCTCGCGCTGGATCGACCAGGTCCGCACAACCGATCTGCCCCATCTGCACTCCTTCGCCCGGGGCCTGGACCGAGACAGGGACGCAGTGATCGCCGCGCTCACGCTTCCGTACAGCAACGGCCCCACCGAGGGCGTCAACACCAAAACCAAGCGGATCGCACGCCAGATGCACGGACGAGCAGGCTTCACCCTACTTCGCCACCGCATCCTCCTCGGGTAGCAGCACACTCCGTCACCACCGAATGTGAGACAGGGCCTAATTAACGGCGGATCTGCTGATCATGGAGACGCCAAGTGAGTGAGATGACGTTCGAGTACGAGCACGAGCCCGTGGTCGAGCCGGTTGGGGCTGCCACGTCGGACGAGCAGTTGATCGCGATGCTGGTCGACCGGGCCCGGAGTGACGGACATGGGCGTAGCTCTTCTGCGGATCAGCCCGGATCGGACAGAAAATCCTCGACAGCGGCGGCGAACTGAGCCGGAGCATCGTGGTGCACGACATGACCGGCAGGCAACTCGGCGCGACGGACCTTGCCGGCGCGACGGGTGATCATTTCGCTGGCATGGGCGGCCGCCAGTTCATCGCTGCGTGTTCCGCGGATCAGCAGAGTGGGGCAGGCCACCGCCGTCCAGTCCTGCCAGTGGTCACCATTGAGTGCCTTCTGGGACGCCACCGTGTGCTCGATGTCGAACGAGAATCCCCAGCCGCCCTCCGACCGACGGAAGGAACACTCCAGATACGGAGCCGTCGAGCCCAGCGCGGCCACCAGATCCTGGCGCGACGGCGCATGGCGGGGCAGGCGCAAGGTGAATGACCAGTCACTGTCCACCACCGCGCCGATGTCCTCGACGATCAGCGCACGGACCCGATCGGGCTGCCGGGCAGCGTACTGGTATGCGTTCACTCCGCCGAGCGAGTGGCCCAGCACCGCCACCGGCCCGATGCCCAGATGCCGATGGAAGGCAGCGACATCAGCGACGTAGTCGTCCCGCTCGTAACGCTGAGCACGATCGGACTCGCCGTGACCGCGTTGATCGAGCGCGATCACCCTCCACCGCGGCGCCAACGCCTCAGCCAAAGGCACGAACGCCGACGCCTCGTTGTAGTGTCCATGCAGGGCGAGAAGCGGAGTACCCGGGCCACCGAAGTCCAGGTACGACAGTTTCCGTCCGCCGACTACGAAGAACTCACGCATGACACGGATGCTATGCGGCAACACTGACACCCCATGGCTGACCAGCAGCCGACAGAGACCAGAACCGCCTTCCTCTCGGTCAGAACGAGCTACACCCAACGGACATCGCCTCACGAACCGCCCTCTCATGGCCATTGGGGCAGCGACAGCGCCAGGGGACACCGCCAGCTCCCGGGTAAGGTTCCAGCGGCTGGAACCCCCGAGATCGAATCTCCCCTTCGGGTCCGGCAAAGGTCATGAACTGGGCCCTCTCTCCCCCCGCCTGTCGGGGATCCGTAGCGGGCGCGGTGGGTGTAAGTCCTGTGCAACGGCTGCTGTCGCAGCCGCAAAGATCACCGCGAAGGCTCAGGACGCTATCGCGTTGATGAAGGCGGCAGGGTTCGAGCCGCTGGAGCCCTACCCCGGCAGTGCCCGTCGGTGGCGCTGTCGCTGCGGCACATGCGGCCAGGAGTCAACGCCCACGTACAGCAACGTACGGGGCGGAACTGGCTGTCGCCACTGGTGATGCCGATCTCGAATTTTGGCTCTGACCGGAGTTTCGTGAAGTGGCCTGTAGCCGCTTGTCGCGACCCCACTCACGCTGAGGTCATTCGGGCACGGCATCATGGCGATGAAGAGTGATCGAGAGGGCATTACATGACCAAGTTCATCGTCCATGACGAACCGGTTGGTCGGGCCGAGACCAACTACATCGCTCAAGCCGACCTGGCGCCGTTCGGGCTGGACGATCAGGTGGAACAGCTGTGGCTGAAGCCCCTCGACGACGGCACCTTCTCCGTCGCCTGCATCCCGTTCCAAACGTACGGACTTGCTCTCGGCGACCGTGTACGCCTGTCAGCGAACGACCAGGTCAGCGAGGTCATGGGGTCCTCTTCGCATCGTGTCCTGCGGATGCTTCTCATGCCCGTCCCAGACCCGAAGCAGTTGACGGAAACGACAGATCGGATCCGGAGCGAAATCGATGCCGCCGGTCTGCTGAGCGAGTGGAGCGGTGACCGCCACGTCGCCGTCGATATTCCGCCTGAGGTGAAGCCCTCGAAGCTGTTCGTCATCATGCAACACGAGGTGTCCGAGGGCCGGGCCTTCTGGGAGTGGGCTGACGCCATGCCATTTTCCACCCACCGCTGAGCCGGCGAGCTGGACCTGGAGGACGCCCTCTTCACGACTTCGTGAGGATCCGAGTTCGGAGAAGCGTGAACGATGCACGGCCGTACATGGCCCTCTTCAGTGTTTTGACCCTGTTGACGTGACCTTCGACGACGCCTGAGCTCCAGTGGAGGGTGAGGCCGGCGGTGACGGCGTCGAGGTCCTGACGGAGGAACCCAGCGAAGCCGCTCATCGGTTTCGGGGCGCCTTGCTCGGCCTGGCGGATCCATTCGAGGAGGAAGGATCCGCGCCGGTTGCGGACCAGGTCAGTGAAGGCTCGTGCCAGGTCACAGGCCCGGGTGATGTCGGGACAGGCGAGCCGGACTTCCAGCAGTCGTTCCTCCTGCTGGTCGGTGAGGCTCTCGCGAGGGCGCATGATCCAGCCGGTGATCTTCCGTGGGCTGGGGATATCGGCCCGCACGGGTTCGGCGTTGCCTGCGCGCAGGGCGGCAAGGTGTTTGCGGACGACTTGGCGGCTGCCGCGGTAGCCGCGTTCTCGGATTTCGAGGAAGAGGCGGCTGCCGCTGACCTGGCCGAGCGACTCAGTGAAGCGAGTATTGAGATACGGCTTGAACGGCTCCAGAACGCCTGCCGGGCGTCGCTCGTGGGCGGAAGAGAGGAGCTGTTCGAGGTCGGTGTCACGGAAGCGCCGCACGGTTTTGCGGTCGAGCTTCAGGCGCCGGGCAATGGCACTGATGGTCCAGCCGGCGGCCACGAGGCGGTGGATGTCCGCGTGCCGGTGACGGGTCCGCTCGATGATCTGTGTCCGAGGCAGCTCCTGAAGTGGCAGGTCCATCAGTGGTGGCGCATCGGGAAGCTGGGCGGTCTCTTCGTCGGCGCGTTTGCGCAGGCAGGAGCGGTGTTGGTGGCAAGTCTTCTCGACCGCTGCAGCCAGGTTCTGGAGCAGGTGCCAGCGGTCCGCGACTTCCTGGGCATGAGGTGCCGCTTCCTTGACCGCGCGAGTGTAGGCGGATGCCCGGTCGCGGCAGATGATCTCGGCGCCAGGGTGTTCGCGCAGCCAGGAGGCAAAGGTCTCCGAGGTGCGGTCGGGCAGGACATCTACGACCTGGCCGGCTTCAACGTCAACGAGGAGGGTTCCGTAGGTACGGCCCTTGCGGAAGGCGAACTCGTCGACGCCGAGGACTCGCGGGGCCCGCTCCGCCACCGGTGGCGGAGCGAGCAGCTTAAGGAGCTGGCTGCGGCCCGCGGCGAGAGACAACTTGCGGCACAGCCGCTCACCGGGACGGCCACCAAGCTCGACAGCGACCGCGTGAAGCCACCGCTTCAAACCGAGACTGGAGCGTCGATAGCGTTCACTCAGCCCGCTGACCTGCTCGACGAACGTCTTCTTGCGACAGGAGGAACGGTCACAGAAGAAGCGCCGCACCCGCAGCCTGACCCTCAGCTCTCGCCCCGTCAGTGGCCGTTCTGCCAGACTGCGTTCATACGAGGAGTGCACGCGTCGGGCTCGCGCTCGGCAGCCAGGGCACCGTGGGACCGGGCCGCAGGCCACCGCAACCACGATCACAGTCTCCGCGGTGAAGTCCACCCGCTCCAACCGCACATCGATTTCCGGGAACAACACATCTTCAAGCGAACCAACCCCCACAACCGAGAGATCCCCTGGCGAAACGTTCCCGCACACACCTCGCTGACCTGGAGATTCACGAAACTCCGGTCAGAGCCCGAATTTTCCCCAGGGATGCTCTTTGCCCCAGTTGGTTCACGGAGTGAACCAACTGGGGCGTGTGGGGAGCGGAAAGCAGAAGGACTCACCGATCATGCGGTCGGTGAGTCCTTCGGTGTGGGGCGAGTCAGTGCGGGATGAAGCCCTCTGATTGGTCGAGATGGAATGGCGAGCCGGAGCTCTCCGGGGTCCATCCGTGGGCGCGAGCGGTGCGAATGCTGTCGGCAACGTCGGAGGGCAGGACAGGGTTGGCTTGCGTGCCGAACCAGTTGCTTGTGTGTGGCTGGTTGGTCGTGATCACCAGTGTCGTGCCGGGAGTATCGGCGTGTTCGACCGCGTAGGTAAGGGGGGACCAGACCATTCCCTGGTCGTAGGTGGGCCTTCCGCGAAGCCTCCATCGGTAGGTGGTGCCGTCGACGGTGATGGTCCGCGACCCCTTCTTCCCCAGTGCCATGCCCACATCCTTTCTCAGGGCCACGGTAGTGAATGGCCACTGGCCATGTCCCGCGGGTTTCCGATGCCCCGGGTTCAGCCTCTGCGCATCGGGATGACGTCAGGGCTTGCCGGCGGGATGGTGGGACGGGCGGCCTCGGGGGTGGCAAGCAGGGCGACGATGGTGATCGGCTTGTCGCAGTGAGGGCAGTTTCGCGTTGCGGTCGGTGTCAGCGCCGTGGGCTCGGGCGACGGCAGCCCGGTTGGTTCTGTCTCAAGAATGTCTTTGGCGTCGTCGCGCTCGCGTCGGCGGCGGCGGGCTGCTTCAGCTTTGCACCGTGGTGAACAGTAGGTATGGCGGGTCGCTGCCTGTGGGTTGACCTGGAACTGGGCCCAGCAGATCGGGCAGTCTCGGAGTTCAGCCAGCACGTCCGGTCACCCCTTTGCGAAGGTTGTCGGAGTGAGCCTGGTGCGATCGGAGTCGGTAGGACGGGCCGTCGATGCCGACCACCGCGGCCCGGTGCAGGAGGCGGTCGAGCATCGCGGCAGCGACGGTGGCGTCGCCAAAGGCGCCGGAACATGTGCGCTTTGGCGATACCGACGTTGGTTGTGAGGATCGTGCTCGACTTCAGATACCTCTGGTTGATCACCTGGAATAGGGCCGAGGCCCCGTCGCCGGGTAGCGGGAGGTAGCCGAGCTCATCAATCTATGCGGATATCCGCATAGATCGACGAGTTCGGGTATCTGAACCTGGACAAGAAGGGCGCGAAGCTCCTGTTCCAGATTTTCACCGAGCGTGAGGAATGCAAGGCGACCGCGGTGGCCACAAACTCCCCGTTTGCCGAGTCGGACAAGACCTTCGGCGACCCGCGTCTCTGCGCGGCTATCGCCGACCGCATCACCTTCCGCTGCACCCTCATCCAGACCGGCACCGAGTCCTACCGGTTCCGCGTCACCGAAGCAGAACGACGCAACTGAAGGGGCCGTTCGCCCGGTCAGTCCCGGCTCGAAAGAGGGGTCCGCAGTTCCACGCGAAGCCGGATCGAAGTGTCGATGGACAGCCCGAGGCTGGCGAGCCGCAGATCCTTCGAGTATGTCGCGATGAGGTCGAGATCCCGCAGCTGGCGTTGGAGCTCGGCAATGGTTGCCTCGTCGAGGTCGGGTAGGTCCTCTTCCTGCTCGGCGAGGTACTCAAGGTGCTCGTCCACAGCGTCCACGGCCCGCCGACTGGCCCAGACCGCGAAGTCACGGCACTCGAACAGGTAGGCGTGCGCGGCATAAAGCGTCGCGGCCGCCGCGTTGTCGTCCGCATCCTCGGGACCGTCCTGCCCATCGTTGTGGCAGTACTCGCTGAGCATGTACTCGGCCACACCGCGTTTCACGGCCGTGAAGGCGGTCGAGTCCCCGAGGGAGCCCTCCCACACGGAGTTCAGCAGGGGCCGCAGGCTCATCGTGAACGGTGCCCGATCCTCCTCGGGCAGTGCTTCATGCCAGCTCATGAGCCGTTCAGCGGCGCCGGCTGCGAAGACTCCGCGCTCACTCGACGACATGGCCGTCAGGCGCTCCTCCACCGACGCCGACAACTCCTGCCACGTGTTCAAACCGAGCCACCCCCGAGTCGCGATACCGGCAAGCTCACGCCCGCCTCGGGGATCATCGCACCCATTGAACCGTTCCGGGTTCGGTAGGGACTCGATCGTTTGAGAGGATCGAGTCATGGCACGTCCTTCCCAGTATCCGCTTGAGCTGCGCCGTCGTGCGGTGCGCATGGTCGCCGAGGTGCGGCCCGACTACGACACCGAGTGGGCCGCGATGAAAGCGGTCGCCCAGAAGCTGGGCATCGGCACGACCGAGACGCTGCGCAAGTGGGTCCGGCAGGACCAGATCGATACCGGCATCCGGCCGGGCACGACGACGGAGGAATCGGCCGAGCTGAAGCGGCTGAAGAAGGAAAACGCCGAGCTGAAGCGGGCCAACGACATTCTCAAAGCCGCGGCGTCTTTCTTCGCGGCCGAGCTCGACCGGCCACACACACGCTCGTAGCGTTCATCGACGAGCACCGGGACCGCTTCGGCGGTGTCGAGCCGATCTGCCGCGTGCTGACCGAGCACGACTGCAAGATCGCCCCCTCCACCTACTACGCCCACCACAAACGCCGGGCCATGCCGTCCGCCAGGACCGTGCGGGACGCCGAACTGAAGGAACAGATCAGCAAGGCCTTCGAGGCCAACTACCGCGTCCACGGAGCGAGGAAGATATGGCGCGAGCTGAACCGGCAGGGCCATCACGTGGCCCGCTGCACCGTTGAACGCCTGATGCGCGAGCTCGGCATCGCCGGAGCGGTCCGCGGCAAACGCGTCATCACCACGCTGCCCGGCGGGCAGGCCGAGCGGGCCCCGGACCTGGTGGATCGCGACTTCGTCGCCGGCGCCCCGAACCGCTGCTGGGTCGCGGACTTCACCCACGTGAAGACCTGGGCCGGTGTCGTCTACGTCGCCTTCGTCGTGGACACTTTCTCCCGCCGGATCGTCGGCTGGTCGGCGGCCACCGTGAAGGAGACAGTGTTCGTGCTGGACGCCCTGGAAATGGCGATCTGGCAACGCGACCGCGAGCAAAACCCCATCCAACCGGGAGAGTTGATTCACCACTCGGACGCCGGGTCGCAGTACACGAGTTTCCGGCTCGCCGAGCACATGGACGCCGCCGGCATCGCCGCCTCGATCGGATCGGTCGGCGACGCCTACGACAACGCCCTGATGGAGAGCACGATCGGCCTGTTCAAGACAGAGCTCATCAAGCCCCGACGACCCTGGAAGACGCTGTCCGACGTCGAACTCGCCACCGCCGAGTACATCGACTGGTACAACCACCGACGGCTCCACGGTGAGATAGGCCACGTCCCACCCGTCGAATACGAGAAGAACCACTACCGCACAACCACGAAACCCCAGGTCACAACCAACATCTGAGATCTCTACCGAACCCGGAACGGTTCAGTGTGTCTCGTGTCTGGTCGAGGCCCAGAACCGCTGGCCGGCGAGTATGCGCCCCAGCCTCCGGGCCGTGTAGCCGCTGAGGGGCCTGCCCACCCGCCCGCGGCCATGATCGGAGTGAGAGCTCCCTGACGTCCTACTCACGGCACGGGTGCGACTTACACGCAAGGAATCTGTCCTCGCCCAGCGGTTGCATCGTTGGCACGATTAACGCCGTGGGCCAGGGCCACTTCGACACCATCCAAGGGAGCCCGAACTGCGGGGAGTTCTGCACCGGCAGGTGACCAACAGCGCGACCACGTCCGCGCTAGAGAGACGCCACCCCTGAGCTATCACGGGGCTGCGGTCCCGACACGGCCTCGAAGTCACCCATTGGAGGCAGCACAAGCTCTCTCACCAGGCCTGCCACACCGGCCCGACCCATGATGAGAGTGGAGCTCGCCCGGTGCGCCTTCGCACGCTGCCCGGGCGGGCCGCTCCCCGGGCAGTCATCCGCTACGTCCCACGCACGTTAGTGCGCTCACAATCGCGCGTGCCGCCGTAGGGGACGCCCCACAGAACCCGCAGGCCAGGAGAGGGGACGCTACTCCCGCTGCCCGTAAGAATCTCGCCGTCCGCGCCTAGGCTGCGAGACAGCCGAGCAACCGGGAGTCAACGTGGACGCGAGCTACCTGAAGCATCCGGTGATCAACGAGATCGTCACGGCCCTGGTGGCGGAGCAAGACCTTGACGACATCTTCGCTCGGCTCGCCCGGGAAACCGCGGGGATCCAGGACATCGACGCCCTTCTCGGTGAGGTGGCCTCGTGAGCGGGCGGGGGCGCAAGGCGCTCCGTCCCTGGCGGATCGGCTGAGGCGGGATCCGGCCCGGAGTCTCTCGTGCCACGCAGGGCAGCCCCGACGCGTGTGGCGCGGGTGTGGCGGTCAGGGCGTGGGAGCCGCTTCGTCGCGGTGGATGCCTGCCGCGGTTCTTCCTCCTCACATCCGCTCAGGACCCCTGGCGGCCGCGGCAGGCAATTTCACTTCCCAGGGGTCGACGGCATAGTGCAGGGCCATGCCGTGCGCGAGGCAGAGCCGCAGGGCGCCCGTCTCGTTGCCGCCGGCACGGGGGAGTGGTCGGTGGAGGTGGCGGGGGTCCGGTGCGGCGCGGGTGCCGAGGGCGGCGGCGGCCTTCATGTCGGTCGACTGTTTCGCTTCACCTGGCCGGCCGGTATCCGGGCCGCCTCCTCTGCTTGCGCGTCAGGCCCTGTCGTCCGGCCGGGATCCCTTGCTCAGCCCGTGAGGGGGGTCCACCCCTGGCGCGCGTACCAGTAGCGCGGCAGGCCCTTGATGCCGCTGGTGCGGAACGCGAGGCCGTGGTCGTCGATGCGCTCGGTGCCGGTGCGGCCCTGCGAGGACCAGTCGAGCTCCAGATACCAGCGGCAGTCGCAGCCCGCGGTTCGGGCGTCGACCAGCAGCACCTCGGGATCCTTCGAGGACACCTGGTAGGGCATGCGCATCGCCGGGGTGCTGGTTCCGTTCTCACTGCCCTGGACCGAGCGGGCGATCGGTCGGTCCATGTCCAGATCTACGGCGAACGAGCGGGGATCCATGTCGCTGCCGCAGCCTTGGCCTGTGGAGTAGACGGTGCCCTTCACCGGGGCGGACCGACCCACGACGCGGACCCGCAGCGCTTCCAGGACGACGGCCGCGTCCGTCCGCCCCTGCACGGAGATGCTCACGAGTGTCTGGCCGCCGTGCACCGCGCCCTGCGTACGCGCCCATGGGCCGGCGTCCTGTGGGGCCGGAGGTGGCGGCACCTGCTGGGGTGCCTTGTCGATCACGTAGTCGTGATTGCAACCGAGCTCCCAGAGCTGGGAGTTCGCGGTCCAGGTGAGGGGCGGGGCGGCGGGGACGGCCCGGGCGGAGGGGTTCATGGACGGACTCGGCGAGCGGCCGCCCGCGGCGGGTGCCGACGGTGCCGGGGAGTCGTACTGTGCGCCCGCGGTACCGGAGTGCCCGGACGGCAGGACGGACAGGCCGCCCAGGGCGGCGATCGCCGCGGTCACGACAGCTGCGGTGACCGCTGGGCGGCGCCTGTACCAGGGCTTTCGCGCGTCGGGGCGGGACGCCGCGTCGTGCTCGCGCGATGAGTCGGCAAGGCCGTCCGCAGGGGTTCGCCGGGGACCGGGCGGGGGGCCGGACGTTGCCGCGGGCACCAAGTCGTCGGTCGTGGTGGAGATCGAGTCCGCGGCCACCGCGGACACAGGCTCGGCCGCCCCATCGGCCAGGGAGTCCTCGCTGCCCGCCGGGCGGGCTCCGGCGTTTTCCGGTGCGGACTCGGCCGCCGTCCGGGCCCGTTGTCGTGCCGCCACCGCCAGGACCCACCGCCGGTGCAGCTCGATCCGTTCGGCCGCACTGGCCTCGCACAGCGCGGCGAACCGTTCCACGGAGGCGAAGCCGAGCGGCACGGCATCCCCCGCGCAGTACCGGTGCAGCGTCGAGGCGTTCATGTTCAGGCGGCGCGCGAGTGCCGCGTAACTGCGGTCCGTGCGGCCTTTCAGACGCCGCAGCAGAGCCGCGAACTCCTCAACCTCGTCCTGGGACTGCACCGCTTCCCCCCTGCCCGGCGTCCCAGGACGGCATCCCAGGCACTCCCTATAAGGAGAGGTCAAAATGCCTGGGACGGTTCCACCGTTGCGGATGGGGCGCGGTCCGTTGTGCCCGGACCGCGGGGGCGTCGACGCTCTTGGTGTCGCCGGGGCCGCCCCCGCACCACGAAGGTCGAGCAGGCCGCCCCGCACACGGCGACGCACATTCGAGCCCATCGGAATCGGGGAAGCACACTGATGAACAGCAACACGACAGCCCGCAGGCACGTCCGCCGCACCGTTCTGATCGCCGGCCTTGTCGCCGCCGTGGCCCTGCCGTTGGGGCTCACCGCGTCGGCCCAGGGCTCCGTCCCCGTCCCCGCGAAGGCGTCCGCCGTCGCGCCGCGGTCGGTCAGCGGCACGCCCGGCCAAGCCGTGACCCGGGCCGCCGACTTCTACGGCGCGTACATCGACGCCAAGGGCGACTACGAGGACCCGGACGGCACGTTGGCCACGGCGCTGCGCAAGCACTACCTGACGTCCGACTTCGCCCAGCGGCTGGCGACCTGGGAGGAGGAGAACGGGGCGGACGGCGTCCTGCGTGCCCAGAACGTCCCGGCGCGTTGGACGGTGACCGACAGCGGTGCGGTGGGCAACGGCCATGAGGTGATCGTCACGCTGACCTTCGGCAGCGGCGGGACGACGCAGAAGTCCAAGCTCTACGTGCTGCTGGAGCGGTACGACCACATCGCCGACATCGAAACCACGAGCAGCCGCTGACGGCGGAGCCGCGCCGCCCGGTCCCGACCAGGCCGGGACAGAACACCGGGCCGGGGCCCCGGAGCCCTCGATTTCAGGGGGCTCCGGGGCCCCAGCGGCGCCCCCGACTGCTCAGCCGGTCGGGTGGCCTTCGTGCGCTCTCCGCTACGCCATCCGGTCCGGCTCCGGTCCGGGATCGTCGACCGGGACGCCGCCGGACGTCGCGACCAGGTCGACATCCAGGGCGCTCAGCGACCGGAGCAGGGGACCGAGGGTGGGAGCCGCGCCGCGGGCGGTACTGAGGCTGACGAGCACTCGGGGCCAGCCGCTCCCCGGACCTACCTCACCCCCGCCCTCGCCAGGCCCAATCTCCACATCGTCACCGAAGCAGTCGCCCACCGGCTGCTGTTCGACGGCGACCGATGCACCGGGATCGAGTACGGCGCAGGCGGCCGCACGCACACCGTGACGGCGACACGCGAGGTGGTTCTCACGGCAGGGGCCGTCGGATCCGCCCAGTTGCTGCTGCGTTCCGGAATCGGTCCGGAAGGCGACCTCGCACAGGCGCAGATCGACGTCTTTCATCCGCTGCCGGGCGTGGGCCGCAACCTCCACGACCACCCGCGGGCCAACCTCGTGTACCGCGCGCAGCGCCAGGTGCCCGTGCCGCGCAACAACCACGGGGAGATCCTGGGCCTCCTGCGCAGCACACCGGAGCTCGACGGGCCGGACCTGCAGCTCGTCTTCATCGACCTCCCGCTTCCCAACCCGGTCGCCCCCGTGCGGAACGGCTTCACCATCGGCGTCTCACCGATGCGGCCGGTCAGCCGCGGCAGCCTCCGCGTCACCTCGGCCGACCCGTACGCGGCACCGGTGCTGGACCCCAACTACTTCGCCGAGGAACAGGACGTGAGGACGGTCCTGTCCGGGATCAGGACGGCCCGCGAGATCGCCGGGTCCTCGCCGCTCGCCGAATGGGGCATCGAAGAGGTGAGTCCCGGCCTCGACACCGCCGACGACCAGTCGCTCGGCAGCTTCGCCAAGAAGCACTTCGGCTCCTGCTGCCATCCGGTCGGTACCTGCGCCATGGGTGAGGACGAGACGTCCGTGGTGGACTCCGAGTTGCGCGTCCGCGGGCTCGAAGGACTGCGGGTCGCGGACGGTTCGGTCATCCCGTCGATCCCGTCCAACAACACCAACGCCACCGTCTACGCCATCGCCGAACGAGCGGCCGACTTCCTGCGCCGGCCCTGACGCCACAGGAGTTGCCGGCCGGTCCTCCCGATCGCAACGGCCGCGAGAGCAGAGGCGCCGGCCGTGTGCCCGGTCCCTGACAGGACGTCCTCCCCTCGTGCGGAGAGCGCCCCCGCATCGTCTTTGCGACACTGGGGGAGTGCCGCACCACGAACAGCAGACGGACCGGCGCCTGGAGCGGGCCATTCTGGAACTGCTTGACCGTCGTGCCCCGACCGCGACGATTTGCCCTTCTGACGCCGCCCGAGCGGTGTACGAAGGGGATGACGACGGCTGGCGCGCGCTGATGGAACCGGCCCGGCGCGCGGCGCAGCGACTGGTCACGGCCGGTGAGGTGGAAATCACACAGGGCGGCCGCCCGGTCGAGCCGGCCAGGGCCCGCGGCCCCATCCGGATCCGCCGCTCCCGCTGACGGGTGGAGCGCCCGCGCCCGTGGTTCCGCGGCGAGGATCGTGAGCGCTACGCGGGGGAGTTCCGCAGTCGGCCTGGAGCAGGCCGACCATCCCGTCCGGGACGGAAGGTGCTCCCCGGCCGGCGCCCCCGCAAGGACGGTTCGGGTGAGCTCATCAAGGATGCGCCAGGCTCCATTTCGCCGGCCTCCGCCGCGTCCGGTGCGGTGTCAGCCGGCCTTGTCCGGGTCGAAGCCGTACCGGCGTTCGCGGACGGCCGCCACGGCCTTGGCGACCCGGGCGTCGAAGGCGTCGAGTTCCTCCGCCTCGGCCGCGTCGGCGACGAACACACGTCGGTCGCACGGGACGCCTGCCCGCCAGATCCGTTCGATGGCCCGGGTCGCAGTGACGTCGGTCAGCGGGTCGCCGGATACGAGCACGAGGTCCGCGCGCTGACCAGGTGCGACGAGCCCGCGGTCGGCGAGGTTGAACACCCGTGCCGGAGCGGCGGTCGCGGCGTTCAGCGCCTGAGCGGGTGTCATACCGCAGCGGCCGAGCAGTTCCAGCTCCCGGTGCAGACTCGCTCCGAACACGGTTCCCGGGTTCGGGGCGTCGGTGCCGGCCAGGATCGTGACGTCCGCGTCGACCAGGCGCCCGACATTGTCCTCGGCACGGGAATAGGGCGGCATGCGCTGCCCGCGCCTCCCTGATGCGCCGGAGGTCAGCCGCCGGGCCTGTGCGTCCCCGAGTCTCCCCGCGAGTCGCGGGTCTCCGGCCACAGCGGCCCTGCCCGGTTCGCCCAAGACGTTCTCGAGGGTTGCCAGTGTCGGACCGACCGCGATTCCTGCCTCGGCGATCCGCGCGGCCAGCGCTCGGTCCAGTTCGCCGTCCACGGGCACATGCGCAATGACGTCGATGCCCGCGGACACGACCTGGCGCATCCCGGCCACGGAGTGGATGTGCGCGACGACCACGAGTCCGCGACTGTGTGCTGCCCGGGTCAACGCGGTGATCGTGTCCAGGTCCAAGGACGGCGTCGTCCATGGACCCGCTGTGCCCGAAGGGCCGAAGATCTTCACGTAGTCCGAGCCCTCGGCGACCCGGTCCGCGACGAACCGCTCGGCCTGTTCCGGGCCGGTCAAGGTCGGGAACGGGGCGTACATCATCGAGGGATGCCCGCCCGGCGCGGTGGCACCGATCCCCGCGGAACGCACGTCGGCCACGTCCGACCGAGCGCCGGCCTGCTGCTTGGCCACGGCCATCACGTCGGCCTGGCTGAACATGTCCAGTGCAGTGGTCACACCGAAGGTGAGCCCTTGTGCCAGAGCGCCGGGCACGAGGTGGATGTGCGAGTCGATCAGCCCCGGCAGGATGGTGCCGCCCCCCGCGTCGATCACCTCGTCGCCGTCCTGGACAGCGGGACCGGTGGCGCATTCGGTGACGATGCCGTCGGTGAACCTGACCGACGTCCAGTCCCGCAGTCGGGTGCCGTCAAAGACCCTGGCGTTGACGATCGCCGTTGCTTTGGGCACGAGACCCCTCCCGAACGGATGCGCTTGACGGTGAGGGGCGGGACGCTAGAGCGTCACGCGACATCAGGTCAACTCGCCGCCCGGTGGCGGGGGGGGGAGTCGCCCCACCGGCATGGCCGGCGACCTGGACCCGGCCGCGGCTTGGAGGAGCCCACCACGGCGGGCATCTCGCCGGCGTTTACCGCGACGGTGGACGAATGATGCCGGTCTCTGACCCTGCTGAGGTTGGGCGGATGGCTGGAGGTAGCGTCGGGGATGCCGGGTGCGGAGCCGGTGCCGGTGGGTTGCGGGACGTGGGCGGTGTGGTCTTGGGGGCGAGTGGCATGCCGGTCATACGGTTGATGGCAGCGGTGCTGGGCACGTGGGCTGCGCTGGTTGTGCTCTTCGTCGCGCCATCGGTGCTGCCGGAGCAGTGGCGCTACTACATCTATTCGCCGGCGAGCGCAGGCCTGTGGATGCTGACGATGCTTGTCGCGCCCTTCGTGGTCTGCGCTTTCACATGGCGCTGGATCATGACAGGCAGCAGGTGATCTTGCGCTCTCCCCACGGTTCTGCCGGTGGCACAGAGTCTCGCAAGCGGCCCGGCCGCTGGAAGCAACGCGGTCGGCTCCGACGCGGGCCGAACCGACGGCGTGGGGAAGCGGGCCTGCTCGGACAGCACCCGAAGAGGACGCCTGCCGGCCCGGTGCCGCTCACCGCGTGGCGACGTCCTTGACCGAGGTCGGCCCGAGCTGCTTGGCGGTGGCGTATTCCGGCATGGTCATGGGTTTGTCGAAGAGGAAGAACGACTGGTTCGTGCCCACGGTGAATTCCATGTAGGCGTTGGTGGTGGCGTCGAAGCCGTAGTAGGCGTTGCAGGTGGAGCCCGTGGTGTAGGTGCCGTCCATGCCGGGCTGGGCGAGGACCGCGACGCCGTTGGAGGTGGATTCGACCCGCTCGGTCGGGGTGAGCATCTTGCAGCGAGGCACCGGCAGGCCCTTCATGATGAAGTACCCGTACTCGCCTTTGGCGTTCTGGATGTAGACGTAGGAGAGTTTGCCCCGCTTCCCCCATGTCTCGACCCACTGGTTGATCGCTTCGCGGGTCGGCGAGTACTCCATGCGGCCGGCCGGCTGCTGGGCCACGAGGTGGTCGTAGCTGTCCTGTTTGGCCCGGTTCTCCTTGTCCTGGCTGGAGTCGGTGCAGGACGTCAGGGCGAGGCCTGCGACGAGCGCGACGAGTGCGGCCAGGAGGATGCGTGCGAGGTTCTTCATGCGGAGCTGCCCTCTTCCCTGGGTGAGACGGGGGTTCAGTTGGTGCACGTCGTGTGCTTGGCCGCTGCATCGAGCCGGTAGGGCAGATCCTTGTCGCGGAAGGGCGCGCGGTGTTCCTGGGCCGCCTTGGAGTTGTAGGCGTTGACCGACTCGATCCGTGTGACCTTCAGCGCGGTGATCGACTGGTCGATCTGCGCCTGGCGCGTCGGCGATGCGGTGTTGCGCTCCTCCTGGAGCACTTGGATCGCTCCTTCGGCGTTCTGCACGGCCTCGCACAGGTCGAAGAATTCCTCGTACGTGGTCTGACGGAAGGTGCCCGAGCCGACCGTGTTGCCGCGCTCGCCGGCCTCGCCGCGGAACGGGGCGGTGATCCATCCCGCGCCGCCGAAGGCGAACACCCCGATCACGTACAGCACCGCCAGGCCGATGACCCAGCCGACGGCCCAAGTCCCTAACCGTGCCCCCTCGCGTACCCGCCCCATGCCATCCCCCTTCGCAGGTGGTTCCGCGGCGTCGGAACCACCTTCCGTAAGGGAGGACACGGCGTCCGGTGAAACGGTTCCGCCGGTCCGGGGGAGGGGTCGCCTGCGCGGCCGGAGCCGCCGCCCCATACGATCGTGCTGACATTCGGTCAACGGGCGGACTCCTGAACGCGTTCGGGTGGAGTCGGGGCCTGGCGGTCGTGTCAGGTCAGGTCCGTCCTCGGGTCCACTGCCCAGTGGTTGGTGGTGAAGGTGCGCCCGGCGAAGGTCACGTCGGCCTGCGAGACGAAGCGGAAGCCGACCGAGCGGCAGATACCGTTCGAAGCGGCGTTGTCGGTTGCCGGGAAGGCGTGCACGACTCCCCAGCGGTCCGCGTCCCGGGCCTGCTCCAAGAGGGCGCGGACGGCACGCTTGCCCAGCCCCTGCCCTTGGAACTGAGGAAGCACCATCCAGCCGATCTCGGAGATCGGGCCGTCGTCGGTGGTGTGGGACCAGAGGGTAACCGTCCCCGCCACCACTTCGGGGGTGGCCGGATCAGGGACGATCATCTTGTACCAGGCAAGGTCGGCAGCCGCCTGCTCGGCATCCCGGCGAACCTTGGCCGCCATCTCCTCGCGCGGTTGGGGGCCGCCGAGGTCGGCCATCATGACCGGATCGCATCGCATCGCAACATAGGCACCGACATCGTGCGGTGAGACGTCGCGCAACCTCACGGGCTCCTCCTCGTGTTGAGGCAGGAGCATCGCACAGCATCGGTCACGCACACTCCGGACGTCCGCACTGCCGGGGCGGGGCGGGGCGGGGCACAGCCTGATCCGTGTTCTGAGTCGACGGCAGCCGCTGGGGACCAGGCCGGTCGACATGACGCCCGGGGCGTTGGGGGCACGGTCCGCCCGGGAGGTGCACCGCCGTTGGGACGTGGTGCCCGGGATGTCCCGAGGAGGACCTGCCGGCCGTCCCGCTTGGGATCGCCGGAATCAGTGCATGGTGCGTGCGCGGGGCGATGTCATGAGGCGGAGCCGCGCAGGCTTGCGAGGTCGGCCTCTGCCTGCTGGCGCATGGCGGGCAGGAGCGGCAGTACGGGCTCCGGCAGGCCCGCCATCATGAGCTCGACCTCGTCGGGCGCGCCTACCTGGTAGATGAAGCCGATCATGAGGTGTGCGGCGACGGGTGGCGCGGTGGTGATCACCCGGCGGGAGAGCTCCACCCAGTACTCGGGGGTGACGTGCTCGCGCAGTGCGGGGAAGAGGACGGGCTCTTCGTGGGCCAGGTGGCTGTGCACCGTGTCACGCACCGAGACGGCCGCCTCGTGAAGGGCGGCCCTGGCCCCGGCGGGGTCGGGGTGATCCTCGGTCAGCGCGACGGCGGCGAGCCGGTCGAGGTCGTCCTCGAGGCGCTCGTGTTCCACGCTCAACTCTTTGAGCGCGTCCGCGGCGGACGGCGCTGTCGCGACGATCTGCGGCCAGAGGTCCTCGTCCTCCGTCTCGTGGTGGTGGCGCAGGTTCAGCACGAGGAAGTCACGCAGTTGGGCCAGCGTGCTCAGGGGCGCGGAGGGGCGGACGGCGGCTTCTGCGAGCAGGGTGGTGGCCGCGCGGTGGACGTCGTGGGCAAGACGGGTCTCGATGACGGCCATGGGCTCTTCGGGAGAATCGGTCATGCAGTGAAACGTATTCAATATAGGAGCCTATTGTCAATATAGTCACTTGTAGTGAAGGGCGTATACTGCGCCTGTGACCAGCCGGAAGTACCACTCACCCCTGCGCACCCATACGGCGACCGCCACTCGGGAAGCGATCCTCAGCAATGCCCATGAGCTCTTCTTGGCCAAGGGGTATCCGCGCGTGACGATCGGGGAGATCGCGGAGGCGGCGAAGGTCGCGGTGCCCACGGTGTACAGCACCATGGGGAACAAGCCGAAGATCCTGACGGCCTTGCTGGAGCCGGCCCTCACCGATCCGGCCATCGCCGACTCCCTTGCCGCGGTCTGCGCGAGCGACGACCCGCGTGCCGTGATCGAGCTGACCGCGGAAGGCACCCGGCTCACCCACGAACGTCACTGGGAACTCGTCTACGGGCTCTTCTACCGCAACCCGCCAGGAGAGCCGGCCGTCAAGGCGGTTCTGGACAGGGGAGCCGACGACTACGTCCACGCGCTGACCCGCGTGGCCGACCGCCTGGTGGCACTCGAATCACTCGCCGCCGACGTCGGCAACTCCGAGGTTGTCGACGTGCTCTGGTTCCACCTCGGCCCGCACGCCTGGATCACTCTCGTCGGTGAACGCGGCTGGTCCTTCGACCGCGCCCAGGCCTGGATCGCCCAGGCCGCCTGCAGGGCACTGCTCCAGGACTCCTGAACCGGGAGGCGCCGGACCGGATGCCGACCCGACGCCCAACTCCCCTTAGCGCGTTGTCTCCTGGCCCCCGATCCCAATCGGAGGCGAAGCGCGCGGCACGGCTCCAGCAGACCCCGAGCCCGGTGCCCAGGCTGATACGGACACTCGTGGAGAACGGCGCCGGCCGCCTCCTGGCGATCGCTGAGCAGGGACTCGCCGACAGGGACGAGATCTCGTGTCGCGGCAGCGCGTCAGTCGCTCGCCGGCAAAGACCCGAAGCCCGGTGGCGAACGACATCGTCGAGCATCCGATGACCGGCAGTAGCCCGGCCGGAGCCTCGGTAACCGCATAGGGTCCGCAAGGGCCGTGTGCCCGACGGTCCGGCGTACCCGCTCGCAGGGCACGCTGCATGCGTCGGTGAACATGCGCCGTCGTAGATCTGCGATCAGGATTGGGATGTGGTAAATCAAGCCTCGGCGGTGTGCGGAGTGGTGCCCCCCGCCGTTGCCCCGCAATGCCCAAGGGGAACGATCGCTCCTTCGGACGCCGGCGTTCTGGACCGCAGACGGGACGGGGCCGCCGGGGCCTCGCACAGGAACGAGAGGCGAGCACGCCATGAGCGAGGCAGAGCAAGGCGCGGGCCGTGTGGTCATCGTCACCGGCGGTACGCGCGGCATGGGCCGGGAGACGGCGGGTTATCTCGCCCGGAACGGCTACCAGGTCGTCGTGAACTACGCCGGGAACGAGGCGCAGGCGAACGAAACCGTCGCGGAGATCACCGCCGGCGGTGGGACGGCCGTGGCGAAACGCGCGGACGTCGCGGACGAGGTCGCGGTCGCTGCCATGTTCGACGAAGTGGAGTCCGAGTTCGGCGGAGTCGACGTCGTGGTCCACGCGGCAGGGGTCATGCCGGTCGGCCCGATGGTCGACTTCGACCTCACCCAGCTCGACCGGCTGCTGCGCGTCAACATCCGCGGCACCTACGTGGTGAACCAGCAAGCCGCGAAACGGCTTCGCTCCGGCGGCGCCATCATCAACTTCTCCAGCTCCATCACCAAGTTCAGCAGGCCCGGCTACAGCGCTTACGCGGCGACCAAGGGCGCGGTCCAGGCCATGGCGCTGATCCTCGCGCGCGAACTGCGGGGGCGGGACATCACCGTCAACGTGGTGGCCCCCGGCCCCATCGCCACGCCGCTGTTCTTCGAGGGAAAGAGCCAGGAGGTGATCGACCGCATCTCCGCCGAACCGCCGCTCGGGCGCCTCGGCGAGCCGGACGACGTCTCCGGGACGGTCGCCTTCCTCGCCGGCCCCGGCCGCTGGATCAACGGCCAGACCCTCTTCATCAACGGCGGGGCGATCTGACGCCGTCCCCGGCAGCCGGACTGATGGACCGGATCGCCCAGCGGATGGCCGAGCTGGAACCCCCGGACGCGGACGTCGCGGACGTCGCCGCGGCCGTCGTGCGCGTCGTCGGCATGCCCAAGGGCAAGCGCCCGTTCAGGGTGGAGATCGACCCCACCGACGACGGTTCCCACGCCGTGAACGAAGTGGCCGACCACATTCGAGCCGAGTTCATCCGCCGGCTGAACCTCGGCGACCTGCTCCATCCCACGAACACCTGAGACTCCGCGAAACCCCGCGACCGACACCCCGAGCCCCCAACTGCTGGGCGCGCCGCCTCGCCCCGGGCGTGGGCGGCTTCTGCTGCGTAGCCCTGATCCCAGAACTGCGGACCCAGCCGCCAGCAGGCGGACACCTCGGGCATCACCCGGAGGCGCGGCGGCAACGGTGATCGGCGCGGCGGCCGACGCCGCCCGCCGTCCGCTCCGGGCGGGCAGTAGCGGCATGGTCCGAGCGTCGGACTCGGCGAACGGACCGTCAACCGACGGGAACTGACCGGCGGTTACCGGCGCCTGCGATATACGCGGACCCGTACGTCCTTCTCCCTGCACATGAGGAGTCCCTGGTGAAGGCCGTCCATCACCCGCTGCGCCGGGCCCGACGTCATCGAGCTCATTGACGCCGAGGAGCCGCTTCCCGGTCCCGGCGAGGTCGGTATCACCGTGACGCATGCCGCTGTCGGCCTCGTGAGCGCTGGAGGCAGGTCCACGAGCTGCTCGATGCAGGGGCAAGGCCGCTGGAATGTCGCGGCGGCTGGGGCTGGTGCGGATTGCCGTCAGATGAAGAGGGCACTCTCGATGTCGATGGTGACGAGTTCCAGGTCCCGGTATACCGTGCCGTCCTCGCCCCGCCGGAAGACGCGCCGTGTGGTCGGGACCATGATCCCGTCGAATTCCTTGTATCCGCCGACGTAGTGGGCGGCAGGCCCGGCGTTGATGACCTCCGGCGTGTAATCATGCCTGCGCAGCAGCCCGTTGGAGTCGAAGTAGAACACCTGATCACGGCAGTGTGTCGCAATGTGGCCCGGGAAACCGACCCTCAGACGCCTCCACGTATCGCCCTGCTCCATGACCGGTGACAGTTCCGTGGTCTCGAAGCCCGGAGAGGTGAAGGTGAACGGGGATGTCATGTAGGTCCACATGGCGTATCCGGCAAAGTAGGCGACGTGCAGCTCGTCCCAGGGTGCACTGACGTCGGCGGGGAACGAAGCGCGAGGGTCGAGCCGTTCGGTGGTCACTTCCCCCGTGGTGGTCTCCAATGCCGCGCGCTGGGCGGTGAAGGATGTCCGCAAGTGGGGTGCGGTGAAGGGATAGTGGCTTGCGTGCTGCCGGCGCAGGTCGAGCCGGACCGCTGAATGGCTCAGAATTCCCTCCTGCCCCTTCAAGCGCCACAGCGAACCGCCGGCTCGGAAGTGCACGGTGGCCGTGCTGAACTTGTTGTAGCGCTCCAGGCCGCCATGGGCTTCGATGGCGGTGGTGGTGAGGTTCATGGCAGATCTCCCTGGCTGATGAGGCGTGATCGAAAAGGTGTGATTGTTGAGGCGCGGCGGCTCTCGCGCCGGTTATCGGCATCGCTCTGATGCTGTACGGG
Source organism: Streptomyces sp. RLA123 (assembly GCF_056270165.1). NCBI lineage: Bacteria > Bacillati > Actinomycetota > Actinomycetes > Kitasatosporales > Streptomycetaceae > Streptomyces > Streptomyces sp. RLA123. Next base: position 8,149,432 of record NZ_JBWDOR010000003.1, read on the forward strand.
GCAACGACCCGCTGTGGTCGGCCGGATACGTTCGCGGACGCGATCGCGGGCTTCCCGGTGAACCTTTACGGGCGAGCCCCGGAGGTGGCGGCGCTGCAGGGGGCCAGGAAGGTGGTGAGTGCCGCCAGCACCTCCTGAGGGGCCTCCTCGGCGACCCAATGGCCGCTGCCGGGGATGACCAGGGACCGCACGTCGTCGGCCGTGAGCCGCATCGTGGTCGCGACTCCCTCTCCGACGCTCTTCGCTCCGCCGATCGCGAGGACGGGGATGGCCAGAGGTCGCTTCACGCGGTCGGCGTTCTGCGCGAGGGTGGTGTCGAGGTCGCGGTACCAGCCGAAACTGCCGCCCAAGGCGTGGCGGTGAACGGTGAGGGACTGTACGTAGTACCGGATGGCGTGGTCGGGCAGTTTCCGGGCGGCCTTGGTGTCGAGCTGCCAGCCGAAGTAGAGGTCCTCCCGGCCGGCGACGAGGAGTTCGTTCAGCTCGTCGAGCCGGTTGAAGGGGAAGTGCCAGAGCATGTTGTTGGCGCCGGCCGGGCCGAGCAAGGGGGGTGAAGGCGTCACCCCGGGCATGACGGCTTCCGCCACGGCTAGGCGGTCGACCCGCTGGGGATGGTCGGCCGCGAGCGCATAAGCGATCGGCATCCCGGTGTCGTGGCCGGCGACGGCGAACCGATCGTGGCCGAGGGTATCCATCAGCGCGGCCAGATCGTTTGCCAGCGTGGCGGTGTCGTAACCGTCGCGCGGCTTGTCGGTCAGCCCGACGCCCCGCTGGTCGACGGCGATGACCGTGTAGCGCGAGGCCAGGGCCGGCATGATCATGCGCCACGCGTACCAGTTCTGCGGCCATCCGTGGATCAGGAGCAAGGGGGGCCCTTCACCACCGACGACCGCATGCTGACGTATTCCACCGGCCTGGATGAGCCGGCTGGTGAACGTCCCCTCGAACCCCGTGGGTAGTCCGGGGACGCCGGATACGGATCCGAATCCCTGCGGCGCCCGCCGTGCGACGGCCGTGGCCGGTGCCGCAGAAGCGCCGGCGAGCGCCATACCGGCGGCGACTGCGGCAGCCCCGCCGACGAAGGCGCGGCGGGAAACCCGGGGCGGGGCCGGGTGGGACGGCGGCCGCACGGCAGGACTGGTCCGGCCGGGCGGCTCCGTGGCTGACGTGGCCATGGCTAGATCCTCTCGGGATGCACTCGAGCCGCGCAGGTGCGGCGTGGCGTTGGGGCGTCCGTGTCGAACGCGGAGATGGGGGCTCGGGTTCTGCCTCGGATGGGGCCGATGGACCGGCGGAGCGGGCCGGTGTCCGTGTCGTGCGGCCCGCGGGTGCGACCCGGCTGGGCGGCTGCTCGGTACTCCGGTTGCGCGCTTCGACCATGCCGGCGCCCGGTGTACCGAAGGGGCACTATTCAGAGCATATGCTCCTAGTGGTGGAAGCGTGAGGGCTTGTGTCGCGGGTCACCTCGACTTGCGAGGTGGAGGGGGTTCTTCCATTTAAGAGCAAGTGCTCGCATAATGACGGTGAGGGCTGGAGGAGAAGATGGCGACTGCGGTGTCGAAGGCGGACCTGTGCAACAACCTTGCGTTGCGCAAGGCGTCGCGGTATCTCGGGGCGACGTACGACAAGGCCCTGGCCTCGGTGGGGCTGCGGGCGACGCAGTTCAGCATCCTCCAGCAGCTCAGCATTCACGAGGAGATGACGATCACCCGCCTCGCCGACGTGATCGCGATGGACCGCACGACGATGGCGTCCAACCTCAAGCCGCTCGCCCGCGAGGGACTGGTCACCGTGGAACCGTCGACGACCGACCGCCGTGCGCGGATTGTGGCGCTCACGCCCGACGGCCTTGCCCGGATGAAAGCGGCGCTCCCGAAGTGGGAGGGCGTGCAAGCCGAGTTCGAGGAGAAGTTCGGCGCCGAGGAAGCGGCCCGGATGCGCGCCTCCCTCGAGGCCGTCCTCGACACCGGCTTCGATCCCTGGGCCGAGTAGACGCAACGCCTGCAGCACCCGCGCGGACGTCACGAAGTGCGACCGTGCGCACGTGTGCTCGTCGCATGCTCCTCCTCCGTGCCGAATGCGCCCTCGGCGGTCGGCGCGCATGCCCACCCACGGGGTAATCGCCGTCCAGGGCGCGGCGGCGCTGCTGTGGGCCGGCGTTGCCCGGGGGTTGATGAAGCGATGCGGCGATGCGGTTTCGAGCCGGGCGAGGGCTTGCCTTCCATTAAATAGGAGCATATGCTCTTAATTCTGATGGGGTCGTGATCGACCCCATCAACCCTGAGGCGCCGGGAACGTCCAACGGTGCAAGAGCGGCGCAGACCCAGGAAGGCAGTCAGCGCGGTCCAGCGCTCTCCCGCTGGTCAGGCCTTGCACAGAAGTCGGTGTCCTCACCCGCCGGTACCCCCCTTTGGCCATTTGCAGTGCCAGGAACGCGCTGACCGCGCTTGTGAAAAGGAGTCGCATCATGACCGTTGTGAAGGCAGCCGCCGTGCAGATCAGCCCCGTTCTGTACAGCCGGGCAGGCACGGTGGGGAAGGTGGTGGAGAAGATCCGGGAGCTGGGGCAGCAGGGTGTTCAGTTTGCGGTCTTCCCGGAAACCGTCATCCCCTACTACCCCTATTTCTCCTTCGTGCAGCCGGCCTACACCATGGCCAAGGAGCACCTGCGGCTGATGGAGGAGGCGGTGACCGTGCCGTCGGCGGACACCGTTGCGATCGGCGCAGCGGCCCGCGAAGCCGGCATGGTCGTTTCGATCGGCGTCAATGAACGTGATGGCGGCTCTCTCTACAACACGCAGTTGCTGTTCGATGCCGATGGCACGCTGATCCAGCGCCGTCGGAAGATCACGCCCACCTACCATGAGCGGATGATCTGGGGTCAGGGAGACGGCTCCGGTCTGCGCGCGGTGGACAGCGCCGTCGGCCGCATCGGCCAGCTGGCCTGCTGGGAGCACTACCAGCCGCTCGCCCGTTACGCCTTGATCGCTGACGGCGAGCAGATCCACGCCGCCATGTTCCCCGGGGCCTTCGGCGGCCCGCTGTTCGCCGGTCAGATGGAGGTCGCGATCCGGCAGCACGCCTTGGAATCCGCGGCTTTCGTGGTGAATGCCACCGCATGGATCGACGCGGATCAGCAGGCGCAGCTCGCAGCGGACACGGGTGCCCCGGCCGGCGTCTTCTCCCAGGGATTCTTCACCGCCGTCGTCGACCCCGAGGGCAGCATCATCGGCGAGCCGCTCACCTCCGGTGAGGGGGAGGTGATCGTCGATCTGGACCTGGCGCTGATCGACCGGCGCAAGCGCCTGATGGACGCCCGGGGCCACTACAGCCGTCCCGAGTTCCTCAGTCTGCAGATCGACCGGACTGCGACCGCGCCCCTGTTCGACCGCGGCGCCTACCTTCCGGCTCAGGCCGTTCGCGCGCTCGACGACGACCACGCCTTCGAGGCCTGAGTCCTCCCCTCCGGCACGGGACCTCTGACCCTGATCGGTCAGAGGTTCCCTGCTTGAGCGAGGGCTCCGTCCTATCGGCGATTTTTCGGCCGTGGGGCGGTCGTTCGTTCGGCGAGGAGACCATGCCGGTAGCCGCACGGGAACGTTCGCACTCTCCACCGGGCAGTGGCGGACGCCGACTCTGTGACGACGGCTGAGCGGACCGGGGCCGGGCACGTGTCTGCGCGGGAGCCGGCGCCCCCTCGGGCGTGGGGACTGACACTCCGCCACCTCGAGTGGGGGAGGTGCCGCCGGTGGGAGTCCGGGCCTGCACCACAGTTGAGGCGCCTGTGACCGGCGCGCGTCCACAACTCAACCGGCAGTATCACGCCGGTCGTCAGAGGTCCGCGTCGGACGCCAGCTCCTTCTTCCGTTGCCTGTAGGCGCGCATGGACGCCTGAGAACCGCACTTCGGGCCGCAGTACGCGCCAGAGCTGTTTCGCGTCCGGTCGAAGAAGCAGAAGTGGCAGGGCTGGTTCCGGCATGCCCGCACTCTGTCCCACATGCCTGCGATCGCGAGCTGGGTGATGCCGGCCAAGACCGAGCCGAAGAGGCCGGGGACACCGGTCTGCCCGGTCGTCAACGTTGCCCCCGAGGAGGTGACGACTGTCATCAGCGGATACCTGGAGGCGATCCCGCGCAGATAATCCTCTGTCCGCGCGAGCACCTCCGGCGTGATGTCCTGGTCTCCGGCGTGAGCGAGCAACACGGTGATCAAAGCATCGCGAAACTCCCGGGCGCTGGTCGCGTCGGCGTCTGTGACGAGGGTGGCCGGCACGTCCATGCCGCGTTCCCGCAGCCACGCCCGCATGGTGGTCGCGTTCTCGAAGCGCTCCGCGAGCCGGTGAGGCCCTGCGGTGTGCGTGTTGACGAATTGCAGCACTGCATCGGCCCCTGGCGGCTGCGTCATCGGATTGCGCTCCGTGGTGGACGAGGGCATGGCCGGCGGCCTCCTTGCAGAGTGGAAGGACGACCTGAAGATGTTAGGCACAAAACCGGAACAATGGCAACTTTGTCTGGTGAAGTGGATCACCTCGCAGGTGGCGTCGGGTACGTCACGGCAGTGCGTCCCGCGCAGTGGTGTGTGCCGCCTCTCGCTCTTGCCCGTGGACGCGGCGCTTGGACAGGACTGGTGCTGACGGCAGGGGCGGGAGGTCGCGAAGTGGCCACCGCTGCTTTCCGGCCCGTCATGGGGGTGTTTCTCCCCGTAGGAGCGGTACGGGTGGGGAAACCCTGGCCGAATGGGATGCCCGTCACTGCCGGAGCAGGTTGCGTGTTGCGGTCTATTCTCTTACGGTCATAACCATATTGAAGTGTGAGCCGCTCGGAAGGCACGCCCCATGCGCTGCGGTGAACGGGCGGTGCGCTCCCGGGGGTGACCGGCGCGGAACGGTTTCGCGGTCGGCGTCCTTGTGCGGCCCCCACAGCGACCGTCCCTTCTGCCGGGATCCGGGTGTCACGAAGAACCGCCGGAGATCCGCCGGAGATCCGCCGGAGATGGGGCGTAGCTCGCGGCTCACGCGTCATGCCTCCATCCTCCAGATCGCCTCGACCATCCGCTGGGCCCGCAAGGCAATGTGCCTCCCTGGGCTCCCGGGGCAACCGGTTTCTCACGCCTGTGAGATCCGCCGACATCAAGAAGGAACGACCTCCACATGGACATGAAGCTCGAACTCACCGTGCTGCCCGTATCCGACGTCGATCGGGCCAAGGCCTTCTACGAACAGGTGGGATTCCGCCTGGACCTCGACAAGGCTGCCGGCGAGCACTGGCGCGCAGTGCACTTCACGCCGCCGGGCTCCGGAGCGTCGATCATGTTCGGCACAGGCCTGACTTCCGCCGAGCCGGGCTCGGCCCAGGGCCTCTACCTTGTCGTCGCCGACATCCATGAGGCCCACGCGGAACTCTCCCGTCGCGGCATCCAGGTCAGCGACGTGTTCCACGACGCCGGCGGACTGCTGTACCACGGCCATGAGGATGGGCAGATCACCCACGGCCTCGACGGTCAGCGCCGACTGCCCGGCCTGCACCCGGAGCGCGCCTCGTACGGCTCCTTCCTGACCTTCAGTGACCCCGACGGGAACGGCTGGGTCCTCCAGGAGATCACGCAGCGCTTCCCCGGCCGCTGACAGGACGGCCGCCGAGGCAGACCCGTGAGCGGGCGCCTCGGACGCGGCGCATCGCACCCACATATGAGCACATGCGCGTAGTCCGGATGTGCGCCGACGCTCGAACAGCACCAGAAAGAGAAACCCGATGAACACCTCACCCGCGGAGCCGTCCGGCCAGGACGACCCCGGCACCGCCCGATCCGCCTCCCACCGCGCCCCGCGGCGCGGATTCTCGCGACGCACCTTCGTCGGCGGCGCCGCCGCCGCCTCTGCCGCCGCCGCAGGCATATCGCTGGGGAGCGGGCTCATGCCGGCCTCGGCCACCGCCCCCCGGCGTATGCCGAAGGGCTTCGGCACGGTCGACGCGGCGCCGCACCTGCCGGCAGGGTTCACCAAGACGTTCACCAGCCGGTTCGTGCAGGCCAACGGGATTCGGCAGCACGTGGTCACCGGAGGTGACGGGCCGCCGCTGCTCCTGGTGCACGGCTGGCCGGAGAACTGGTACGCCTGGCGCATGGTCATGCCGGAACTGGCCCGCCACTACACGGTCATCGCCGTCGACCAGCGCGGCATCGGCCTGACCGGCAAACCCAAGGGCGGGTACGACACGGCTACCCTCGCCAAGGACCTGGTCGCCCTCATGGACGCCCTCGGCCACGAGCGCTTCGCCGTGGCCGGCCACGACACGGGCATGATCATCGGCTATGCCCTGGCGGCGGACCACCCGGAGCGGGTCGCCCGCGTCGCCCTCCTGGAGGTCCCGGGGCCCCCGGCGCGAAAGGCGTCACCGCGCCTGTTCGGCACCGAGGGCGAGAACAACCGTCTGTGGCACCTCGCCTTCAACCGGGTCAACCACCCGCTGACCGAGAAGCTGGTCATGGGCCGAGAAGAGATCTTCTTCGGCTACGAGTTCGACATTCAGGGCGGACAGAAGCTGCCCGCCTACGCACGCGAGTACTACTTCCAGCTCCTCTCCGACCCCGAGACCCTGCGCGGCAGCTTCGGCCTCTACCGGGCGTGGGATGCCACCCTGGACCAGAACGACAAGCGCGTCGAGAAGAAGCTGACCATGCCGGTCCTGGCGATCGGCGGCGCGGAAAGTTACGGCGACCATGTCGCGGGCGCCATGATGCCGCTGGCGGACGACGTCCAAGGCGTGGTCATCCCGGGCGCCGGTCACTGGCTCGCCGAGCAGGCTCCCGAGGAGCTTCTCACTGAACTGACAGGCTTCTTGGCCCCCTACCGCCGTGCCACCGGTCCGTCCCGCTGACCCGTACGGAACCTTCCGCCACGCCCTTGCGGGAGGAACGCGCTCGACTGCGGTCCTGCCGTGAGTGATGCCGCGGCCACGGCCCTCGGGCGTACGTGGAGATCGTGCGCACCGATTCGCCGATTCAGCGCGGGACTCCTCCAACAGGCCCCTCCTGCCCGCCGGGGCTCCGGCGGGCAGGGTCGGGGCGCGCATCCGTACGCCGACACGACATGGCTCACGTATCCGACCCGCCGCCCTGTTGGAGCGGCAACCGCAAGATCACAGACGGGAGTCATGGATGTTCTCCGATATCGGCCCGCTCGAAGTGGTGACGCTCGTCGTACTGGCGGTCATATTGGTGGGTCCGGACAGGCTTCCCAAGATGGTGTCCGATACCGTCCGCACGCTGCGCAAGCTCCGTGAGCTCTCACAAAGTGCTCAGGCGAGCATTCGAGAAGAGCTCCCGCCCGAGTTCAAGGAACTGGCCTTCGAGAACCTCAGCCCGAAGGCCTTCATGACCGGGAGCCTTCTCGCCGGCCAAGGCCTGGATCCGGGCGATCTCCTCGCCGACCCGGACTCTCCAAGCGGGCCGAGCGCCGGCGCCGCGCCATCGAAACACCTGCGGAATCCCGCAGTGACCTCCGATCACCGGCCCCACGCCGACGGCCAGGGGCACCCCCGCAGCCGTCACGCCGTCAGCGACGACGGCTCGTAACAGGCGCAGCGCCGCCCAGCGGCAGCCGGCCCGGTCCACGCCCTCACGCGCACCGCACATGCGCCCGGCAGCCCAGCGCCGTGTCACCACCGCACGGGAACGCCGTTCCCGTGCCCCCAATCCTCGAAAGGACGCACCCATGTTCGGCAGGCTCGGAGCACCCGAGATCATCCTCATCCTCGTCGTCGTCCTGCTTCTCTTCGGCGCCAAACGGCTTCCCGACATGGCCCGATCCTTCGGGCAGTCCCTGAGGATCCTCCGGAGCGAGAGCAAGGCCATGCGCAAGGACGACACGGACGAGGCGCCCGTGGTCACCGAGGGGAATGCGCTACCCACCGCTGGCCGGCTCCGGGATGACGAACCGTCGACACAGCCATATGCGGCCCGTGCCACCCATGAAGACAGGACTGCCCATGGCCCCCTCCGCACCACATGACGTCAGACAGATGCCCCTTCGAGAGCACCTGCGCGAGCTGCGCAACCGCCTGATCAAGGCTGTCGGAGCGATCCTGCTCGTCACGGTCGTCGCGGCCCTGTTCTACCAGGACCTCATCGGATTCCTCATCGACCCTCTGCCCGGCTGCGCTCCCGGCCGGCCGGCCGGAGCCGGCGCGCCGGGTCACTGCGGGGTGATCGCGCTCAACGGTCTGCTCTCGCCCTTCAGCCTCGCGTTGAAGGTGGCGCTCACCACCGGAGTCGTCGCCGCGAGCCCGGTGTGGCTGTACCAGCTGTGGGCCTTCCTGGCACCCGGTCTGCACCGTCACGAGAAGAAGTACACCCTGGCCTTCCTCGGAGCCGGCATCCCCTTGTTCCTGATCGGTGCCGCCGTCGCGTACTGGACCCTCCCGACGACAGCCCGGGTGCTGATCTCCTTCACCCCGGACCACGCCACCAACATCCTGCCCGTCGACGACTTCCTCGACCTGGCCACCCGCATGGTCGTCGTCTTCGGCCTCTCCTTCGAACTCCCCGTCCTTCTCGTGCTGCTGAACCTCGGAGGCGTGATCAGCGCCCGGCGGATGACCGGATGGTGGCGGGGCATGCTCATGGGCATCGCCGCCTTCGCCGCCCTTGCCACCCCCAGCACGGACCCGATCAGCATGCTGCTCCTGGCCATACCCATCGCGGTGCTGTACCTGGCGGCCTGCGCGGTGGCCTGGTACCACGACCGTCGCCGGGAGCGCACCGACACCACCGGTCCGGGCTCGATCCCGGACACCGAGGCATCCGTACTCGATCTCAGTCCATCGCCCATCGAGGCCCCCGACACCGTCACCGCCGGCCGGCCGTGAGCACGGCCCCGCGGCCAGGGCGAGCGCGGTGGTCGCCGCGGTACGGCCGCGTGCGCGGTGGTGCGCGGCGGGAGGCGAGGGTACGGGAAAGGCCCCCGGCGGGGGCCTTTCCGGTCGGTGCGCCGGTCCGCGAACCGGGGAGGTCCGCGGACCGGAACCGCGGAGGACGCGAGCCCTGGACCGCGGTTCCGGCCCGGCGCGGACTACTTCGTCAGGTAGGCGTCGACGATCGTCTCGTCGACGGTGTTGCCCTGCTTGTCCACGGCCTGGGCCTTGAACGAGACGCTGCCGCCGGCCTTGGGGTTGGTGACCTGGACCCGGCCGTCGCACACGCTGAGCTTCCGCCAGTTGGCTCCCTTGTCGTAGGAGGCCCACACGCTCAGGGACTTGAGGTTCCTGCCCGCGGCGGTGCCGTGGACGGTGACGGGGACCCACACCTTCGCCCGGCCCTTGCCCGTGCTGTCGAGGGACAGGGCGGGGGTGAAGCGCACGACGGAGGTCGGGAGCTTGGTGATCCCCGGGGCGAACTCGGAGGAGAACGTCCAGCTCGTGGTCGTGCTCGTGGAGACGTCGGCGACCGTGCCGCGCTTGACCGAGACGGTCAGCCGGTAGTCGGCCCGCTCGTTCTCCGCGATGTAGAAGACGTCCATCGGGTAGATGCTGGAGTTGACGAGCTCACCGTTGCGGTACAGGGACGTCCGCGCGCTCTCGATCGGCGAGTTGTTGTTGCTGATGTTCCCTTCGCTGTCCGAGAAGAGCGGAAGCCGCCCGTCGATCGCCTCGTCGGCCCGGAGCAGTCCGGCGCCCTCCGGGAGATCCGGTCCGAAGACACCGACGTTGAACACGTGCTGGTAGGAGCGCCCGGGCTTGAACGTCCTCGGGAGAGCGTCGTAGCTGGACTCGTACGAGTCGTTCGCGTCGACCTGCATGAAGCCCAGCTGCCACGAGTTGTTGCCCGAGAGCAGGTGCAGAGTGCCGGTGTAGGGCAGGGCGTGCACGGTGCCGAGACCGGCACCACCCTCGGTGCCCGGCGTGATGAATCCGAACTTGCCCTTCGCCGGCGCTCCGAGCCTCGCCTCGACCTTGGCGAACTCCTGGGCCTTGGCGTGGTGGGTGAAGCCGGTGAGGTACCTGTCACCCGTCGGCTGGTACACCAGGTGGTACTCGTCGTGCCCGTTGACGCCGGTGGAGAAGGTGGTCATGAGCTGCTGGGTCAGCCGGTCGCCATCGGCCGCCTTCGGGCCGAGGTGGGCGGTGCGGTACTTCGCGAGGGAGCTGGTGAAGACCCCGTAGCGGGTGCCGAATCCGTCGGGCAGCTCGATGCCCGCGCTGAAGAAGCCGAGGGCCGGCTGGGCGGAACGGTCGGGGACGGTGATGTCGAGCGCCTTGGCGGTGCGCGCGTCCACCGTCACCACGGTGTCCTTGGTGACGTCGAGGTTGGGCTGGTTGAACCAGTCACCGCCCTGGTCGTACGAACCCTCCGGGTCGACCCGGACCATGCTGTTGAGGAAGTACCGGCCCTTGGGGACGCGCACCGAGTGCGTGTCGCCGTTCAGCACGGTGTTGGCGCCCTTGGCGAGTCCTGACAGGCCCTGCAACTGGGCGTCCCAGGCGGGGGCGGGTGCGGGCTTGCCCTTGCGGTCGAGCGTCTTCACCGTGACGGTGTACATCTCCGACTCGCGGTCCACGGCCAGCGCGGTGCCGACGGTCTGCCCGTCGCCGGTGGCCGTGATCCGTCCCGTGAAGGCACCGGTCGTGTCACCGCCGAGGCGGGTGTCGGCGGCGACCTTCACGGTCGCCTCGCCGTGCGCCGGGACGGTGACCTGCTCGTCCGCCGTGAACATCCCGTCGGGTGCCGCGCTTCCGTCCGGCCCGGTGGCGTCCACGGTCAGCTTCAGGGTGACCGGGGAGTCACCCGAGTTGCGATACGTGAGGTCCTTGGTGAGCGGCTGGTCGTCGGTGTGCGGCCACTGCGCGACACCGAACGAGAGCGACGGCTCGCCGGCGACGACGGTCTGCTTGATCGCCTTCCGCAGGTCGACCCGGCCCGAGCCCTGCTCGAAGGCCGTGTACCCGCCGGGCGTGGTCGAGGAGACCAGCGCGTCCTTGATGTCGTCGCCGGTCCAGTCGGGGTGCTCCTGGGCGAGGATGGCGGCGGCGCCCGCGACGTGCGGGGTGGCCATGGAAGTGCCGTTGAGGGCGATGTAGCCGTCGGCTACGGAAGGGGCGACACCGGCCAGGTAGCTGTCATGCGCGGCCGCGGCTCCGATGGCCACACCGGGCGCCGTCAGATCCGGCTTGATGCCACCGTCACCGACGCGCGGGCCGGTGCTGGAGAACGGGGCCAGCTTGTCCTGCTTGTCCACCGCGCCGACGGTGAGGGCGGCGTCGGCGCTGCCCGGCGAGCCGACCGTTCCGGCTCCCTGCTCGCCGTTGTTGCCCGCCGCGATGACGAAGAGGGTTCCACTCTCGGCCGACAGCCTGTTGACGGCCTCCTCCGCCGGATCGATCTCCGGGGAGTCATAGGTGCCGAGGCTGAGGTTGACCACGTCCGCCTTCTCGGCGACGGCCCACTCCATACCCGCGATGATCTGGGACAGGCTGCCGCTGCCGCTGTCCCCGAGCACCTTGCCGTTGAGGATGCGGGCCCCCGGCGCCACACCCTTGTACTTGCCACCGGACTTGGCTCCGGTGCCGGCCGTAATGGAGGCGACATGTGTGCCGTGACCGAAGTGGTCCTCCGTGTCCGGCGAGTCGGAGAAGTTCTGCTCGGCAACGACCTGTCCGGCCAGATCGGGGTGAGTGGTGTCGACACCCGTGTCCAGGACGGCGATGCGCGTACCGGTGCCGTCGAAACCGGCCGCCCACGCCTCGGGGCCGCCGATCTGGGGAACGCTCTTGTCCAGGCTCGCCTGGACGACGCTGTCCAGCCACACCGAGGCGATTCCAGGCGCCACGCTGCGTTCCGCGGCGCCGGCCGTCCCGTCGGTGACCGCCGACCACAACTCGGCGGTGCCGTTCACGGGCGCGGCGATGGCGTCGGCATTGACACTCGGCAGCGTGCGCCTGACTTCGGCACCGGCGGTGGAGCGCAGGGCCGAGCGGGCCGACGGACGGGCCGCGTCGTACATGACGATGAGCCGCAGGTCGCGGCGCTGGGCGTAGGCCGGGGTGCTCAGTGTGGTGATGTCGAACAGGCGCCGGTCCACCCGGCCGCTCTGGACGAGGGTCCGGGCGTCATCGGGCACGGCGTAGGTGTGGCCGTCGCGGGTCTCCACCCGGATGGGTATGTCCTCCCGGCCCTTGGCGGGACGCGCGGCGACGATATCGCCCTTCGCGTTCACCGCGATCCGGTCACCGGTGATCAGTGGGATCCACAGGTGCACGCCCGGTCCGGCCGGAGTCCCCTTGATCTCGGGGCCCGTTCCGAAGGTCGAGGCCGAGGACGGTGTGGCCGACGATGCCGTCCCGGTCGGGGTGGCGAGTGCCAGGGACGCCGACGGGGTAGCGGCGACCAGCAGCATGCTGATTCCCAGGACCATGCCGATCGCAGGTCTCTTGGACGTGAAGTTCACGGTTTCCTCTCGCTCATTCACTCCGCGCCAACGCGTGGGTTTCACGGTGGGCTTGGGGTGCGCCGCACAGCGAAGCACCACTTCCGGCAGGGTGTCAACGGGTTGATCTTGGATAGCGGGATGGTGGCCAGGTGGCCAACTGTTAATCCACTGACGGCATTACCGCACTTTTCCGCCTCAACCCGCTCGCTGTCCGGCAAGACAGGCACAGACCGCTTCCCACCTGCGGTGATGCCGTCGGATAGTGGCGGCCGGCTACCCGTGCGCGACGGTCGAAAGCCCTCATCCCGCCCTCGTGGGGGAAATTCGGCTGATTGCGCGGTTTCCCGTCGGTCCATTCGTTCGGCGGAATTCGAAGGCCATTCGGCGAACTCGCGCCCTGAGAGTGACGTGTTCGGACTGCCGCGTCACGATTCAACGTAAATGCGGGCGGGACCGCTCGGGACGCCGGCGCCGACGCGCAGAGGCGAGTGGGGCTGTGCCGGCTGCGCGGTTGATAGCGAATCGCTGCTGGTCAGGCCCGTCGGGTGGGTTTCAGGCACGCCCGGCCCGTGCTCGCCAGAAGGCGAGGTTGCGACGAGTGAACCAGGCGAGCGGGTGCGCGGACCCCAATGCCTCCGTGCAGCCGCCCAGGGTCTGCTCCAGCTCCGCCACCGCACCTGCTGCGTTGCCGCCCAGCCCGCGCCAGCAGGCCGCGATGCGGCGGATCGACAGTGTGCTCTCCGCGTCCCTCGGCGCCCTGTGCTCGCTCAACAGGGACTCCCACAAGCCGGCCATTGCGGGGCGGGGTCGAGCAGGCCGGCGTCCTTGAGCGCCGTTCCGGCTCGGGTCAGCACCGGGTGACCGCCGTTGAGCCAGAAATGCTCGTCGGCCCAGCCACGCAGGGCTGTCGCGGCCGCGAAGAACACCTGGTTGCCCACGGGGTCATTGCGCGCGTCCGGCCACGCTTCCACCAGGGCGTCGCCTGCCGCGCGCTCACCTGTGTCGGGCGTGTCGGGCCTCGAGAGGATCCAATCGTTCGGCGTGGTCCTGTCCCGCTCGTCGAGGACGGTGATCTCCGCGTACTCCAGGAGGACGCGCCGCATCCAGGGGTCCAGCCGGAGCATCCGATGCGCGTCGATCGTGACGAGGCCCAAGCGGTGTGCCTGGGCCAGTGCGCTGCGGACGTCGTTCGCGTCGACGGTTCTGCCCTGGCCGGCAGTGAGGTGCCGCGCGACGGCCGAGGTCCCGAAGAACGCCAGGGGAATGGCGCCACCGTCCACCAGCGAGGCCAGGTCCAGCACCGGACGGGTCAGCCCGCTCGCGAGGTCGAGCAGCAACGAACACGTGGCCACTGCCGGGATGTGGAACGCGAAGCCGGGCCGCAGCGGCATGTAGCTGTTCGCGAGTGACCTGTGCCGAGGGGCGACCTGCTCGTAGCGAGCCGCCCACACGCGATGGTATTCGGCGTACGTCGTGTCGCGGCTCGCCACGTAGTTCGCGGCGTGCGCCAGCAAGAGGGGGAATTGTTCCAGCTCACTCGCGAGTTCTGCCGCACCTTCGGTCCGATGTGGACTTCCGGCTTGCCGTTCGTGGAGGTACTCCACGGCTTCCTGGTCGTCGAACCCATCAACGAACGCCACGTGCACGTGCTCGCCGAACGCATCGACGTCCTCGAGGCTGGTGGTCACCACGGTCCGCCCCGATGCGTGCCGGGGCGGCCACAGGTCACGCAGGTCGTCCGCCGTGGACAGGCCGTCGAACACGATCAGCCACGGTCGGGATGTCTCGGCCAACCAGGTCAGAAAGCGTTTGACCCCTTCGTCGCCAGCGGCTTCTTCGCTCAGCGCCTTGGCGGCAGCGAGGTAGCCGAGCCGGATCGCGTCCCGCGATCCGGCGGTGATCCACACCAGCAGGTCGAGTTCACCGTCGGCCCACAGCCGTTCGGCGTGCCCAACGGCCAGCTGGGTCTTCCCCACACCGCTGTATCCGGCCAGCACCACCGTCCCACCGGCGTCCAAGTCCGCCGCGACGGCCCGTTCCCGGAAGCATTCAGCCGCCCGCGGCACCGCTCCGACCCGCTGGGGCCAGCTCGCCGCCGGCAGCGACGGCGGCGGCGCCGTGAACTGCTGGTGCACGGTGACGATGATGTCGCGGCCGGCCTCGATGTCGCGAAACCCCAGTGAGGGTGCCGCGAATGGGGCCGGACCGGCCGCTGTCAAGGGTGGGCGGGGGAGTCACCTCCGTCGACCTGGATGCCCTCGATGACGATGCCGCCCCGCGTCCTCACGTGATCGAGGTCGACGCCGGTCCCGACGCCGCGCACCTTCACGTTGACGATCCTGATGAGCTCGGCATCGACGTCGTTCAGGTCGACACCGACCGCCCTCGCAGCGGCCGCATCGTGCTCACGCACGGCCCTGACCACCTCGTGCGCCGCCCCGAGTACCTCGGCGTCCTCGCCGACGCCGGCGTCGGCGAGCTCCTCCCGCAACGACGCCTGCCCGGCCTCCGAGTCGGTCTGCCGCTCCACCGCGCCGATCTCGACCCCGTGCCGCTGCACGATCAGGTTCTTCAACCCCAGGTACGCATCGCGCACTGCGGACTGCGCCTGCTCCTTCAGCCCGGCCGCCGCACCGGCCACCAGCGCCGCGACGACAAGCGACACAGGATCCATTGCTCGGACCGCCCCCTTTGTTGCTCGGACACCCAAAAACCTATACCCGATCGCCATCACGCTTCCCCGTACCTTCGACGGGCAGTGGTCGGTGACATCCCGTCAGTGCGAGCTGAGCGGCGTCAGGGCCAGGCCGGATGGACAAGAAGGCCATGGCCGGCACCGCAAGCCAGCGAAGCCAACGGGCCGTCCTCATCGCCACCATGAACGGCATCGGTGCACCGGCCGGTTCGACCGGACCTACAGGGAGCTGACCTCGCGGGCGTGGCGAAGTGCGCCCCGACGGCGGCCAACGGGCAAACGCTGAGGGGGCGCGACCGGTCGCTTTCCCGGTTCGGTCACGCACCTGAAGGCGCGCAGGAAGCTGCCAGGGGTCGGGTGGTAGTTTTTCCGGCTGATGCAGCGGGTGGAGTGCTTGGCCGACGGGATGCGCTGCTGCCCGGCCGGCGGATCCGGGTGCTCATATTCGGCGCGGTACGGCTCCGTCCTGCCAGCGGTAAAGGTCGCGCAGCAGGGAAATCTCGGCGCCGTGATGGATCAGCTCCCTGTTGACGTGCAGGACGATGCCCTCCATGGGAAACCGCTCGGGACCCACCGTGGGCGGATTCTCCAGGTCAGCGTCCGAGAGCTTGCGGACCCCCGCGTTCCATCTCCCATACATCTCATCGAGCTGTACGAGCGCCTCGTCAGCCGTCCCCGCGTAGGCGAATGTCTGGGAGTCGACGTCCTGGCCGCCGAAGTGCCATCCGACCCGATAGCCCAGGCAGGAGACGATGACGTGCGCCAGCCGCCAGGCAATCGTGGTCACCGGCGCCGGCGCCGGCGCCGGCGCCGGGTCAGGGGACGAGGAGTCCATCGTCCATTCTCCCGAGCCTGCCGACATCGGTGCGGCCGACGTGCCACGTGGGCGGATGCTCCAGCAGCCACGCACCGGCTCCCAGAAGTACTCCTCATCGGCAAGACCGTGCAGCCGCGGCCGCAGGTTCTTGTGCCAGTGCCGGTCCAGCTGGTCCGCGATTCGCTCGCTTCTTGTCATTTCCGCACACTACATACGGAGGCCTGGTTGCGACTCTCGCGGACGCCGTCGCCGGCCATGGGCCGCGAGAGCGTACCGCACCGGGAGATGACGCTGGGGCTGATGTGTCCTTCGGGCCCGCCGCAGCGAGCGGCAGTTCGACATGAACAACCCGGCTGGCCGGGTTGGGTTCAATGACCCCAAATATGACAGCCTCAACTGATGACATGACGGATGATCGGACCGCAGACTCCCGCCCGACATCAGCATGAGTATCCCGCGCGAGCGCCACGCCAGAGCCTCCGACCTGCATGTTCGAAGATGGCGAAGACTCAGTGAGCAGTCCAACGCGTCCCAATGCGCCCGGTCGGCACGTGCCGAGTTCCTGGCCGCCCGGCAGCCGCTCCGGCCGACCTGCCACACGGAGTCGACGGACCGGAAACGGCACCCCCAACTCCATCCGCCGCGTCGCGCACAAGGACCCAACACGGCGTAATTCGGTTGCGCCCCCGAGCTCGCCTGCTGCATCGTGCGACGAGTAATCCCGTGGCCCCGCAAGGAGACATCACATGCGCCGACTCTCCGAGTTCCCTCCGAAGGTCTTCCTCACCTCTTCAGAGAACCGGATTGTCAGTGCACACGGAACCTCACGCATCAACGGGCGCCGGCACCCACGCGCACCCCGTCTCCTCACCGACCGCGGCTGACTCCCTCAACCTGGGCATCCTCGCCCATGTGGACGCGGGCAAGACGAGCCTCACCGAACGGCTCCTGCACTTCGCCGGTGTCGTCGACGAGATCGGCAGCGTCGACGCGGGCAGCACCCACACCGACAGCCTCGCACTGGAACGCCGGCGCGGGATCACCATCAAGTCCGCCGTCGTGTCGTTCGCGCTCGAGGGCCGCACGGTCAACCTCATCGACACCCCCGGGCACCCCGACTTCATCGCTGAAGTGGAGCGGGTCCTCGGCGTGCTCGACGGTGCCGTGCTGGTGGTGTCGGCCGTCGAGGGCGTCCAGGCGCAGACCCGTGTCCTGATGCGCACTCTGCGGCGCCTGCGCATTCCGACCCTGATCTTCGTCAACAAGATCGACCGCAGGGGAGCCGAGGACACCGACCTCCTTCGCTCCCTCGGCGACCGGCTCACCCCCGCCCTCGCACCCCTGGGAACGGTGTGTGACGCCGGCCTGCCTGTCGCCTCGTTCCATCCGTACACGGACGGGGACGCGGACTTCGCCGACCGCCTCGGCCAGTGCCTCGCAGACCAGGACGACACCGTGCTGGCGGCGTACCTGGACGCTCTGCCGCACCCCCTGCCATCCGCCCGACTGCACCAGGAACTCCTGCGTCAGACCCAACAGGCCCGGATCCACCCTGTGTTCTTCGGCTCGGCCATCACGGGCGCCGGGATCGACACCCTCGCCCGGGGCCTCAGAGTCCTGCTGCCGCGTGCCGGAGGCGCACCTGACGAACCGGCGTCGGGCACGGTCTTCAAGGTCGAGCGGGGTGCGTCCGGGCAACGGATCGCGTACGTCAGGCTGTTCGACGGTACGGTGCGGGAACGCGACCACGTGACCCTCCAACAAGGTCAGGGGAGGGCCCGCGAGGGCCGGGTGACCGGGCTGCGGGTGTTCGCAGAGGGCAAAGTCACCCGCACCGACGCTGTCCCGGCCGGGCGGATCGGTCAGTTGCTCGGCCTCACCGACGTACGCGTGGGAGACACTGTCGGCGCCCCCGGGCCGCGTACGTCGGCAGGCCGGCACTTCGCCCCGCCCACCCTGGAAACCGTCATCGAGCCGGTCCGGCCCACCGACCGCTCCGCCCTGCACGCCGCGCTCGTACAACTCGCAGAGCAGGACCCGCTGATCGGGCTGCGTCACGACGAGATCCGGCGCGAGGTCTCCGTCTCGCTGTACGGGGAGGTGCAGAAAGAGGTCATCGGGACGACACTCGCGGAGGAGTACGGAATCCCCGTCTCGTTCTCCGCGACGACCACCCTCCACCAGGAGAGCGTCGACGGCACCGGACAGGCATACGAAGCGATGGGGGAGGACGGAAACCCCTTCTTCGCGACCGTCGGACTGCGCGTGGAACCGGGCCGGGCGGGGAGCGGCGTGGATTACCGGCTCGGCGTCGAACTCGGCTCCATGCCCTACGCGTTCATGCGCGCGGTGGAGGACACCGTCCGGGAGACCCTCCGGCAGGGCCTGCACGGCTGGCAGGTGAGCGACTGCGCCGTCACGCTGACGCACTCCGGATACAGCTCCGTCATGAGCACCGCCGGAGACTTCCGCCGCCTCACTCCGCTGGTCCTGATGACGGCCCTGGACAGGGCCGGAACGACGGTACGCGAGCCGATGCACGACTTCCGCCTCGAAGTCCCCGCCGCAGCGCTCGGACAGATCCTGGTCCTCCTGGCCCGACTGCGTGCGGTGCCGCATGCACCGCGGGCCGAGCGGTACGGCTACCTGCTGACCGGGGAGATTCCGGCAACCTGCGTCCACGCGCTGGAACGCCGGCTCCCCGGTCTCACCGGCGGGGAGGGCTTGTGGGAGTCGTCCTTCGCACGCCACCTGCCGGTGACTGGCACTCGGCAGCCCCCGGCCCGGCCGCGCACCGACCACAACCCGCTGCACCGCAAGGAGTACCTGCTGCACGTCGTGCGCAGGGTCTGAAGTCCGCCCGCGCGCGGTCCTTCCCGGGTGGGGCGCGACGTCCGGAGGCCGGCCTCGGACGTCGTGTTCCCTTCCGGCATGCACACCGATCCACGGTCACGGTCACCGCAGTGCCCGCCACCCGCCGGCCCGGCCTCGGCGAAGACCTGCGGCGCGAGGTGACCCATGGGCGTCGTGAGGATCACCGACGATCGGGAGGAGTCGCGGGCGTTCTACAGGTTGTCGGCCGAGCACTGGATTCATCGGCGGGCAACGAACCCTGTTCGAACCGCCCGCCGTTCTCGCGATGGTGTTCAAGCTGGCCGAGTCCGGTCGGGCCCGCTGGCGGACCGTCATCGGAGCCCACCGGGCGCGCCTGGTGACTACGCGCGCCCGGTTCGAGTACGGCGTCCTGAATGAGCGGGAGGAGACTGCCGTCTGATCCGCTTCACGAGCCCGGTGCCACATGCTCGGTCGAGTGGGGGGGTTCATCAGGCAGGCTGGGTGGATGAGATCTCGCACTGGTGGCATGTGGTGGGGAACGACGATCGAGGCTCCGGATCCCGGCGGGCTGGCGAGGTTCTACGCCGACCTCCTTGGCTGGCACATCGGGCACGAGGAACCGGGCACGGCCATCGTCGCCGCTTCTCCGCAAGGTCCGTTCTTTGTGTTCCAGCAAGCGGAGGGCTATCGGCCACCGGTGTGGCCTCCGGTCGAGGGGGAACAGCGCCCGATGATGCACTTCGACTTCCAGGTAGGCGATCTGGACTCGGCGGTCAGCGAGGCGGTCGCCCTGGGCGCCACGGTGGCGGAGTTCCAGCCGCAGGACAACGTCCGGGTGCTCTTCGACCCGGCCGGCCACCCCTTCTGCCTGTGCTTCGACGAGGGATGAGCGGCTGGGGCAGCCCCGTTTGAGAGCCGGGGGCGGACACACTGCGCATGCCTCGCCGGCCCTCACGCCTCGCGCTGGGCCTGCGCGGTTGCGGCCATGGGTGGCGACCGGGCTGTGTGGGAAGGCGAGCGCCGCTCGATGACGCTGGCTTTGTCTACGACGAGTTCCACGGGCGCTGCCTGGATGGACTCAGGGGTCGGCACCACGCTGCCGGTGCCGGTGCCGGTGCCGGTGCCTGGGTCCAGGCGTACAGCCCTCGGGCGCCGACTCGATCGTGGACGGGGTGGCCAGGACGGATCCACCTCATTGTATTGGCCGTTGTCAGCCCGAGCGCTGCCCCTCCGATACGGGGGTGGCAGCCTCGCCCTCGCCCGGTGGGCGGTAGGAGGCGAGTTCGCCGGTTCGCTGGTGGCGGCGGACCAGCAGCCACCAGCCTGGGCGCAGTCGTAGTACCGCTCGCCCTGGCGCCCGCTTCGGCCGAGTGCCGCTGCCAAGCCTGTCGGGGGATCTCGTCACGAGGGTCTATGCCGAGACTCCCTGCCGCATGTCGGTCCCACAGAGCGCCTCATCGGCTCATCGGCTCATTGGCTCATCGGTCGAGGCGGCGCGGGGCGCGAACGCAACCCGCGTGGTGGGACAAGTACGGGGTGAGACCGTCGTCCGGCGGTCGGAGACGGAGATTCCGTGGAATCGGAACACGACGCGTACGGCGACCGTGACAGTGACGCCCAACTGACCATGGCCGCAGACGATCCGGCGGCGTTCACGCCCCTGGTGGAAACCTACTCCGCGGCCCTGCACGGCTACTTCGCGCGGCGGACACCCGTCGCCGCGGACGATCTGCTGGCCGAAGCGTGGCTGCAGGCGTTCGCCGCGCGGCGCACGTTCGACGCCTCGCGCGGATCGGCTCGGGGATGGCTGTTCGGGGTGGCCCGCAACGTCCTCGCGGGCCACGTACGGCGGGCGGCGCGAACGGAGGTCCCGCCGGGGGTACAGGTCACCGACCCGTGGCAGGCGGTGGACCAGCGCCTGGACGCGGCGGCGCTGGCGCCCGTACAGCGAGCCGCGCTGGCAGAACTGCCGGCGGTGGAGCGGGAAGTGTTGCTGCTGGTCAGCTGGGAGCAACTGACGCGCGCCGAGGCGGCCGCCGCCGTGGGCATCCCGACCGGGACGGCCCGTTCGCGGCTGCACCGGGCCCGAGGCCGATTGCGCGAGCGGCTCGCGGCGTCCCCCCTCGTGGGACGGGGCCTGGCCGTGACAGGTGACCTGGCATGAGTACGTACGACATGGAGGAGACGGACATGACCGAGCGGCAGGCGCTGTTGGACTTCCCCGGCGCCGAGGCGCTGCAGGCGGCGGGCCGGGTCGAGCCTTTGTCGGCGCATGCGCTGGCCCGGGCGCTGACGGCTGTCGAGGGGGCCGTGCAGGAGGAGGCGGGGAAGGTCCCGCGGGAGGACGCCGTGGTGACGCCGTTCCGGAGGCGCCGCCGCGTCCTCGCCGTCGTCGCTGCAGCCTCGGTTGCGGCCGGCATTGCGGTGACCTGCGCGAACACGGGAGGGGTGCGGGATCCGCGGGCACGCGGCAGGGGACGCAGGCGGAGTCCGCGGCGGTCTTCCTGAACGATATGGCCGAGGTCGCCGCCACCCAGCCGGCGGTCTCGGGGGAGTACTGGAAGGTCCGCACCAGGACCGGCACCGCCTACATCTCGCGGTCCATGGAACTGACCTACACCGGCACCGGCGAGACCGCCCTCAAGCGCCACTTCCCCGGTTGGCAGCTCGGTTCCAAGAAACTGGACTGGAACGGCCTGGACAGCCTGACCACCGACCCGGCGTTGCTGCGCCGAGTCATCCTGAGCACGAAGAAGGGCCCCTGGGAGGAGGACGCGGGCACGGTGGGGTTCGAGCAGGCGAGCATTCTGCTCAGCAGCGCCCCTGCCCGCCCGGAACTGCGCGCCGGTCTGTTCAAGGCGCTGTCGACGCTGCGGGGCGTGACGAACGTCGCACCGTCAAGGACGCCGCCGGGCGCAGTGGCAGGGGGCTGGTCTTCCACGGGGGCGTCGGCACCACTGAGGTGATCATCGACCCGAAGACCAGCACCCTCCTGGAACTCGACACCCCATGGAAGGGCGACAGGAGCGACCGGCGGGTGACGGTCCTGTCGGCCGGTCCGACCGACACGATCGGCTGACGGACGGCGTGGCCGCGGCGCACGGCCCCGAGCGGGACTGTGTGCCGCGGCCACGGCAGACCCTTGCGGCCCGCGGACTGCGTCGGCCGGCCCCCGCTTGACGATGCCCTGCTCCGGCAGATCCGCACGCGGTCCATCAGGTCTGCGGGCGCCCCGCGACGCCCCGCTGTAGCCGGCCCAGCTCGGCGCGCTGCCAGCGCGGCGGGGCGGGGGCGCCGAACGGGACCGGCAAGCCGGCCGCCGGACGGCTGCCCCTCCTTGATGGGTGCCACCAGTGGTAGCATTGCCACCATGAAGCCATCATCCGAGAAGAAGGCGATGAGCCTCCGGTTCCCCGACTCGGAGCAGTACGACGCTATCGCCGCGGCCGCGAAGGCCGCCGACATGAGCCTGCAGGAGTACGTGCTGTCCGCCGCCTATGACCGCGCCACGGCGGTTGAACGGGTCTTCCTCGACGCCGCTCGGCAGGCCTCGGAGTACACCCGTGAGGCCTTCGCCGAGATCGGCGACGACCGGCCCGACACGGACCGGCGCGCTGCGGCCCAGTCCGCACGCCACCGCCTGGCGGAGCTGGACGGCGCCGAGGCCGGTCACGGGAACGCCGCGTGATCCACCGCATTGATGTGCCGTTCCTGCTGCACGTTGCCGAGCAGATCGACGGCGACCCGCAGGTGCACGAACTGGGGGTGCTGTACGCCGCGGTGGCCCGCGTCCACTCCAGCGCCATGGACCGCGACTGCTACGGCTCGGACCACCTCAAGGCGGCCGCGCTCCTGCACGAACTCGCCCGGATTCCCTGCCTGGAGCACTCGAACCTGCAGTTCGCATGGGTGAGCACGTTCGGGTTCCTGTCCCTGCAGGGCCACCGCCTGGAGTACCCGGCCAAGGAGGCCGCCGCTCTCGTCCGCGACACGGAGGCCGGCCGGGTCACCGTGGAGGAGATCGCCCTGACGCTGCGGGGCTGGACCGTCCGATAAGCCACCCCGGCGCGTATGTGCGCCGGCACGACGCCGTTCTGGCCCGCCGGGCCTGGAGAGTCACGCACTGGGATCCCGCCAATGAGCTCCGCAGGGCGGTCATCGTCGGTTTGGAACCAGTAGCTGTGGTTGCGTCTGGACGGCGACCGACATCTTGACCGTGCACCCGACGCGGGCGATCGTGCGACCGGACATGCCCGATCCGGAGGGCCGCCGCTGGTGTGACGGCAGCAGGTGGCGCTCCGCGCCGACGGAACCGCCCGGTGGCACCGCGGAGGGGTACGGGGGAGTGCCTGGCGTCGGCAAGGAGCCGTTGGCGCCGGTGTCGTATGCCGGCGCCCGCCGGGCCTCGGCTGACTCCCACGGGGAAGCCCGTGAGGCCGCCGAGCGCCAGGCCCGGAAGCCGGCTGAGCCGAAAGAGAGCCCTGTCCCAGTAGGCCCTGGCCGCTGAGATGGGCCGCTCCGCTGGGTCTTCCAAGTCGAGCGCGGCGTCCAGCCGATTGACCGCTTGGCGGTGCTCCAGGCCCTGGCGCCTGGCTGATGCCCTCGGAGCGCCGGTGCGGCCCGCGCCCGGGAACTCGTCGACCACGGGACCCCCATCGAGGCCGCCTGCCGCATCATCATCCTCGAAGACCAGCTCGAAGAAGCGCAGCGCATCAACGCCGAATACCGCCGCGCCGCGTCCGGGCCGGGTACCTGACCCGCAGTCCGGGGCGGCGTGCCGGGCCGCGCGTTCTTCCGCCGTCTCCAGAATATGAGGGCCTGATCGCCGAAGATGCTCAGCCACCGGCGCACGGGCGGGAGTCCCGGCCTGGCCCCGGCGCTGCGTCAGGCCCCTGCGTACGCCTTGCAGTTGATGCGTCTGTGGGCACTGCTGGCGGGCTGGCTACCGGGCAGGGCGCCGCGGCCCGGAGGGCGGGACGGGGCGCTCGGCGGCTGCGCTGAAGCCGAGGATGCGCGGCTGGCTGCACGCCGGCGTGTTCCCCTTCGTGCTGGTCGGCGTCATCGCGCCACGCTTCGACAGCTTGCGCCAGATGCGACCGGCATCACCGGTCGGTGACTACGCCCAGGCGGGATCACGGCCGGTCAGGCTGAGGACGCGGTCCAAGGTGGGTGCGTCGGCGGGCACCGCGACCTGCGGTCCGTACATGCCCATCTCCCGCCCCTGCTCCACGCCGGCGAACACCGTGTCATGCAGATGCGCCAGCAGGTCGGCGGGCAGTTTCAGCCGCTGCCCGGTTGCGACCGCCAGGTCCCAGCCGTGCACGGCAAGCTCGCCGACGATCATGTCGCCCATGACGGGCGCGGGCAGCTTGTGCGGCGTGCCCATGCTCGTCTCGCCCTCCCAGGCGCTCGGCGGCGCCCACGACGACGTGATGTCGTCCAGCAGGGCGAGCAGACGGCCGCGCCAGTTGCCGGCCGCCAGGTCCACATCGGACTCGGCGGTCGCCGGCTGCGGAATGGACTCCTTGCGGCCGCCGCCGGCGAGCGACGGGCCCCAGAACAGGAGGTGGTTGACCAGTGCCCGCACGTCGTACTCCGCGCACGGAGTCTTGTTGGCGAGCTGGTCGTCGGTGATGGTGCGGGCGACTGCGGCCATGGCCTCGGCAGCGTTGGATAGATGTGACATGGCAGCGACGCTAGGCGGCCCGGGCAGGAGGGGTATTGAACAAAGGCGACATGCACTCTGCCGTGTGGGGCGGGCCGACTTCGCGCGCACCGGCGGCGCGGCGATGGTCGTACTCGTCGTCGCCGGTGGCCTGCTGTGCACCGCGGGCGCCGTCGTGTACGGGCTCAAGCGTCCCTGACCCTCACCGGCCTGGTTCGGCTTCCGCGAGGTCTTCCACGCCCTTGCCGTCGCCGCCTTCACCGTGCACCGCACGGCCATCGTCCTGGCAGTCGCACGACAGTCGCACGACTGCCTCGCCGAGGCCCGGCTCCCACTCTCCTTCCCTGCTCAGCCGCCCCCGGCGGGGGTGGGTGGGGGGTGCGGCAGGCGTGATCCCTGAGAGTGGTGAACGGCAACCGCCCTCCTCAAGCCTGCGCTCCCGGCGGGCCAGAATCTATGACCGCGAGGCGAGGGTTTAGCGCGTGGTGCGGGGAGGGTATTACCCGCAATGAACAGAGGGAAGTTATTCAACGTACGCGGGCCGATACGGCGTGCTACTGTCGACCTCAGTTGCAGTCGCGGTTCCCAAAAACTTCAAGCGTCTCCGGCGAGATTTTCGCCCAGTGGAAGCGTTTTTATGTATCCGGTCATTTTCCGGGTGGGGCGTCATCGCGGCGACACGGTGTCCGTGCAGTGCGGATGCTGGTGTACTGCCTGCCCCGAAGGAGATCTGACATGGCGTCTGGCATCGTGAAGTGGTTCAACGCGGCAAGGGGTTTCGGCTTCATCGAGCAAGACCGCGGCGGCGCTGACGTGTTCGCCCACTTCTCGAACATCGCCGCCCAGGGCATTGGTGAGCTGCTCGAAGGCCAGAAGGTCACCTTCGACATCGAGCAGAGCCCTAAGGGCCCGACAGCCGAGAACATCGTTCCCGCCTGACGCTGACGCGCATTTTGTAGCTGGTCCCCGCATCCCCCGGGGTCCGGGCACCGGTTGCGGGCATTTCCCGCAGTGGTCTCACCTGTGGGACAACCCCTGCCCGCCGATACGCGCCTCTTCGGAGCTGCGCCCGTCGACGCCCTGGATGTCACGCCCACGTGACGTCACCGATTTCATCGCCTGCACCCGGCATTGAATTTGCCGCAGGCCAGATTCGTTATCGCATCCCATTCGGCCCGTTCTTGTGATTCCCCGCGCTGTTCTTCCGCTGCGGGAATTCCTTGATGCGTGCCGTATCAAGGAAGGTTCTGAATGAACCCCACACGTACGAACGACCGCTCCTCCCGCACCCGTCGCAGCACCGGTGGCCCCGCTTCCGGCTCCGCCGCTGGTGCGGTTCGGGGCAGCCGCTTCGGTTCGTCGGCCCCGAGCCGTTCCGGGGGTCCGAGCCGTTCGGGTGGTTACGGCCGCCGGCCCGGCGCGGTGCAGGGTGAGTTCGCGCTGCCGAAAACGATCACTCCCGCGCTGCCTGCCGTCGAGGCGTTCGCGGACCTCGCCATGCCCCGGGAGCTGCTGGCCGCGCTCACCGCGGAAGGGATGAGCGTTCCGTTCCCGATCCAGGGCGCGACGCTGCCGAACTCTCTGGCGGGCCGTGACGTCCTGGGCCGTGGCCGGACCGGTTCCGGTAAGACGCTGGCCTTCGGTCTGGCGCTGCTGGCCCGCACCGCCGGGCAGCGCGCCGAACCCCGCCAGCCGCTTGCCCTGATCCTCGTGCCGACACGTGAGCTGGCGCAGCAGGTGACCGATGCACTCACCCCCTACGCCCGCTCGGTGAAGCTGCGCCTGGCCACCGTCGTCGGCGGGATGCCGATCGGCAGGCAGGCGGGTGCGCTGCGCGGTGGCACCGAAGTCGTCGTGGCCACCCCCGGACGCCTCAAGGACCTCATCGACCGCGGCGACTGCCGGCTGAACCAGGTCGGCATCACCGTCCTGGACGAGGCCGACCAGATGGCCGACATGGGCTTCATGCCGCAGGTCACCGCTCTCCTGGACCAGGTACGCCCCGAGGGCCAGCGCATGCTGTTCTCCGCGACCTTGGACCGCAACGTCGACCTCCTGGTCCGCCGCTACCTCACCGACCCCGTCGTCCACTCCGTCGACCCGTCCGCCGGAGCGGTCACCACGATGGAACACCACGTGCTGCACGTGCACGGCACCGACAAGCACCGGATGACGACGGAGATCGCGGCGCGCGAGGGCCGGGTGATCATGTTCCTGGACACCAAGCACGCCGTGGACCGGCTCACCCAGGACCTCCTCGACAGCGGAGTACGGGCGGCCGGCCTGCACGGCGGGAAGTCACAGCCGCAGCGCACCCGCACCCTCGCCCAGTTCAAGACCGGGCACGTCACCGTGCTGGTCGCCACGAACGTCGCGGCACGCGGTATCCACGTCGACAACCTTGACCTCGTCGTCAACGTGGACCCGCCGACCGACCACAAGGACTACCTCCACCGCGGCGGGCGTACGGCCCGCGCGGGCGAGTCCGGCACCGTCGTCACCCTGGTCACCCCCAACCAGCGCCGCGACATGACCCGCCTCATGGCCGCCGCCGGCATCGTGCCCCAGACCACCCAGGTCCGCTCCGGCGAGGAAGCCCTCAACCGGATCACCGGCGCCCAGACCCCCTCCGGCATCCCCGTCACCATCACCGCGCCGGCGCCCGAGCGGCGCAAGCGCAGCGCGGCCTCCCGCGGTCGACGCAGTCCCGCTTCGGGTGCCCGGCGCGTGAGCGTGCGGCAGTCCGCCTTTGACGCGGCGGCCTGAACACCACGTGATCCGGAAGCTGACCCATCTGTGCAGGAGGCACCTTTTGACGCTGGTCCAGATGCAGCCCCGCTCGGCAAGTGCCACCCCCGTGCACAAGACGGTGGCCGACGCCATGGACACCGCCGGACCGCAAGTCTGTGACGACATGACCGTCGAGGTGGCCCTGTCCGTCATGGCCAGTGCCCGCGTCGGGCACCTGCTCATCTGCGACAACGACGGCCTGTGCACCGGCCTGGTCACCCAGGCCCAGCTCACCGCCGTCCGTGACAGCCCCGCCTACACCGACCGCCTCCAGCTGCGCGACATCCTCGTCGACCGCGGGCCGTTCACCTCGCCCGTGACCACGATGGCCGAAGCCGAGCACGCCATGCGCTACCGCCGGCTCGATGCCCTGCCTGTCGTCGACGAACACCGCAGCGCTCTCGGCGTCCTCGCCCTCGCCCGCTGAACCGCGCCCCACCGCGGCAGAACCATCCCCTCCTTCTCCCTGTGAGGCATCATGCGCTGTGTCATCGCCCGCTTTCCGTTCGACCTGACCAAGAACGGCGTGCTGGAAACGATGAAGGGCATCAAGCCCGAGCCGGTCATCGGCGAGTCCGTGATCGTCGGGCGCCGCCACTACCCCGTCAAGCAGGTCGGCCAGGTCGTCACTCGTCAAGACCGCCGCGATTTCAGCGCCGGTGAAGTCCTCCGGGCCATGACCCAGCTCGGCTTCACCTGCCGCGGCCTTCCCCAGACCGCCGCGCCCACACGCGCCCTCAGCCCGCTCCAGCAGGCTTCCGCGATGCTCGGCGCCCCTGCGGCCATCTGACCGGCGGACAGGCGCGAGCGGCTGCACGGCCGTTGAGGGGCCGGCCAAGCGCCCTTCGGTGCCGATCTTCCAGGGCAGCCCGACCGAGTCGATGTCGTCCTGTTCGAGGCCGGCATCGCTGGCCGTCAAGTCCCCAGTGGTCTTCCCCAGGGAGGTCATGAACTCTTTGAGGCCTTGGGGAGTGGTGCGGAAGCGCACGTAGATGTCTTGGCCGCTGTCCGAGCTGCCGTCGCCGGGCATCAGCAGGTAGGAGGCCCCCTGGACACCGGCCGGCACCGCGAGCCGGAAGGTCTTCTGCAGCGCGGCATCCGGGACGCCGCGCTTCTCTGCCGTAGTGCCGGAGGAGGTTGTGGGCGACGCGGGGGTTTGCGGAGTGGCGGACACCACCAGCCAAACCACCACCGCGGCGGTGGCTGACAGCAGCACACCGCACAGCACGAGCAGTAACGGGATGGCACATTCCCGCCAGCCGCGCTCCTGGCGTTCGGTGTGCGACATCACGGCTTCTTCCTCATCTTGGACGTTCCCGGACCGGAGGCCCCTGCGTTGTGTGGGTGTGATTGGGGTTAGGGGGTGTGGTGTTCGAGCCAGGGGATGATGTGGTTGATGTAGCTGTCGATGTTGGTGAGGGGTTTGCCGGGGAGGACGGCGATGAGGTGTTCGATGCCGAAGGTCTGGTTCCAGGTGCGGGCGCGCTGGTAGGTGTCGTGGTCGACGGCGTGGCGGATGGTGTGCCAGCCGTGCCAGGCCATGGTGGCGGCGTTGATGGCGGGGTCGAAGGGTAGGGCGAGATCCCAGTCCAGGACGCCGATGAGTGTGCCGTCGGGGCTCCAGTGGATGTTGGAGCCGGCGAGGTCGCCGTGGACGAGTGTGTCGGGTACGGGGTCCAGGGCGATGGCGTTGTCGAGGCGGCGGCGTGCGTTGTCGCGCCAGCGGGTGGGCAGGCGGGGGATGACATCCTCGGCCAGGATGCTGGCCCAGCCCCGTGTGGGCGTTTGGTCCTGGCCGGCGGTCAGGGCGTGGTGGAGTTCCGCTGTGAGGGGGACGTTCCGCAGGGCGCGCAGGAGTTCCCTGATCTGCTCCGGGTCCCCTTCACCTTCGGGCAGCGCAACGCCGTCGATCCAGGACACGGCAACGGCGGAACGGCCGTCGAAGACCGTGACGGGTGTGAGTGGTTCGGGTACGGCGAACGGCAGGCCGGCCGCCCCGATGGCGCGCAGCAGTTCTGTGCGGCGGGGCAGTGCCTCCGCTGCCGACGGGCGCTTGCTGATCCGCACGGCCGCGGTGCCGGGCAGCAGCACGACGTGATGGATATTGCCGTAGGCGGCCAGACGCGCCCGGTCCAGCGCTGCGCCTGGTAGGAGGGCGTCGACGATCTCCAGCAAATCCGGGGGTACTTCGTGGCTCACGCCTGGATCCGTTCTCGTGTGGTGCCTTGTCTGCTGGCCTCGGGGTTCGCACGCTGTGCCGGTGGCCCGCCGGGTCGGGGTTTTGATGGTGCCGTAGTGCTCGGAGGGTGGGAAACCGGCCCCTGGAGGGCTGGCGGGGCAAGGGGAGCAGCACGGGACCGCAGGGCGTGCCGACCGGGGCCCGTGCTGGGGTGTGCGTCCGTGCAGTCCAGCGATCGGCCGTGGCTGCTGTCACGCTGATTCCATGCCCGATTGCGCCGGGGGCGGGTGTCCGGGGTGTCGTCTGCGTTGCCGGGGCCGGGGAGGCACTGGGGGTCCTGTTGGACTGGTCCGGCCGATCATGTGACTACTCGGTGTCCGAGTCGTTGACGCGGGCACCCGCCATCGTCCCTTCCAGGGGACTCGACAATTTTTTATGTCACCAGGGTGATGCGCCGTCGTGGTCGACGCCGCCTACCGGATGCTCCTCGCCCTCCCGCCCGACGAACGTCTGGACGTGGCCGGCGCCCTCCTCGCCGGCCGGATCCGGGCCGACCACTCTGCGACGGCCCGTGGTGCTGCCGCGGCCTCGATTCCGACATGGCGCTCGGCCTGCTCGCCGATCCGCGAGTGCCAGGGCCACATCGATGTGGCCATCGCTTTGCTCCGCCGCCGGCAGATCACCTCAATCAGCTGCCGGGACCAAGTCGCCGACCTGTTGGCCCGGCACGACCGAATCGAGGAACTTCGCGGCTACGCCGCGCTGGACGGGCATGAGGGGGCCGTACAGCGGCTGGAGGAGGATGGCGACGTGGAGGGTGCGATCGCGGGATACGGGCAGGCCGGCGGCCCCGCGGCCCGGAACCCGAACTCGGCTTACGAGCTTGCGCAGCTCCTTGCCCGACATGGACGGGGCGGAGAGGCGATCGCCGTGATGCGCTCCCAGGCCGACGCGCACCATAGCGACGACTGGATTCTCCACGCCCTGTCCGAGCTGTGCCTCGCCCAGGGTCGCCCCGCCGACGGCCTCGCCCACCTCGACGCCCAGCGCGGGGGTGAGGACGAGTGGGAGCCGTACTGGATGCGGTTGCCGCTGATCGCCGCCTGCAGTGGGGTCGACGAGGTGGTTGAACGGGCTCGAGCTCACCCCGAGGGCAACACCTGGTACGCGGCGGAGCACATCGCTGGCCTCCTCGCCGGTGCCGGGTGCAGCGAGGAAGCCGTTACCGTCCTCCAGCAGCACGATCACAGGAACAGCCATGACCTCGCCGGCTACCTCATCGATCTCGGCCGCGTCGAGGACGCCCTGACCCTTCTCCAACGGAGCAACCCCCGGCTGCCCGAGCTGACGGTCTGGCCCCTGGCGCGACGCTCCTCCGTTCTGAGGCACTGTCTGGTTCGGGCACTCTGGGTGGCAACGGGCACCTGGAGAGGGGCGTGCCGTTCGCCTGGGATCGGCCTGGGGCGTGTGAACTATCGAGTGGCTGTGACGAGTGTCGACGAGCGACACTCAGATCATGGATGGCAGGATTGCTCAGCTGGTTGGCGAGCTTGATGCGGATTCGAGCGAAGTGGCCGAGGACGCGCAGCATGCGTTGACCACTATCGGGTCAGACGTGCTGGACCAGTTGATCCGGGCAGTCCCTGACCTGGGAATTTTTGGACAGCTGTGTGCCATTGAGGTCTTCACCGCGCTGCAGGATCCAAGGCCGGGTGACGTCCTGATCGATCTGCTGGTCAGCGAAAACTCCACCGTTCGCCAATGGGCGGCCGAAGCCTTGGGGGAACTGCAAATCCCGCGCGCCGTGCCGGGACTGCAGCGAGCCTATGCGGCCTTTCGGCAGCGAGGTGAGGCTCTTGACGACTGCGAGGGAGTGGCGCTTCGCGATGCACTGCGTGAGCTCGGTGCCCGTAACGTTGTAATCCCGCCCCGAGTTGCCGCGCTGAGTCTCTCGCTGGAGAACGTGGATCCGGTGTGGCCGACCGTGCACCTGGCCGAGGTTGTTGAGCAGCTTGCCGCTCATGGTCAGGCGGTCCTCTACTTTCAAGTGTGGCAGGTCAAGCCTGGTGTCGGGATTTTCGGAGGCCATGGGCCGGGCATCGACTGGGAGATCGAGATCGACCGCGGGTTGCCCTGGGACCGGATTGTGGCTGGCTGCCGGGACTGGGCTCTGTTGGCAGCCGAAGCAACCGGCAAGGCTTCAGATTTGGTGGCGACGATTTGCTGGATCGACGCCTCGGATCTGTGATGCGAGTGGCGTCTCGGCGGAGGTCGGCGGTTCAGTGCGGTGGTACGTTCCATGCTCCAGCTGCGCGTGGCCGCGCCGGCTGTGGAGGTCGCAGCCATGCCGCGTCGCCGTTGAAGTCCGTGGGACCGAAGAAGATCTTCAGATTGCCCATCACGTGCGCGACCAGGAACAGCAGCATGAACACGCCGGTCGCGGCCATGACCGCTTTCTTGCCCACGGGCGAGCCCGCGCCAGGCAAAGTGATCTCTAGCGCCGTGGGCCACGGCCGCCTCCTCCAGCCGCTCCGGCAGGCGGTCCAGGGCCGTCACCCGAGGCCCGTCCGCGCCGGGCACCTCCGCCAGCAGCACCTGCCCGTCAAGGGAGAGCGCCACGAACCCCGGGTCGCCGGTCAACTCCGGCACGCCGCTCCCGGCATGCCGGACCCGGGTCCACCAGGAGTCGTTGCCGCTGATCCGGTGCCTGAGGACGGCCGCAACAACCGCCCCCAGGAATCCCGCCACTACCACCGCATGGCCAGCACCGCAGCCGCCGCTGTCGGCCGGGAGCACACCGGATCGTTCTTCCGGCACTGGACCACCTTCGGCCCCCTCACCGTCGGCATGAAGGACGTCGAAGACGCCATGATCCTGGGCGACGCCCGCACCGTCGTCCGCAAATCCAGCCAGGACGCCATGTCCCCCACGGCATGGAAGAACACCGGACGCCCCAGCGACGACAACTGGAACCGCCACCGCATGGACGTCGCCCGCGCCCACGCCCGCACCGGCGACCTCACTGCCGCGATGGACGAACTGGCCGGCGTGCGCCGCGCCTCCCCGGAATGGCTACGGCACCAGCGGATGGCCGCCGAGACCATGCAGGAGATCCTGAAGAAGCGAAAGCGCACCCTCACCGCCGAGATGCGCGAGATGACCGCCTACCTGGGCGTCGTCGGACAGCTACCACGCAGCGTGGCACTTCGCACACCATCGATCCCCAACTGCCCTGATCTGCACCTGGAATGACGGCTGGTCAGATACGTGCGGTCACCGTGTCCCAATCAGCGAACCCGGTCGGGGGTGCACGGTGAGCCAGCCCAGGAGTGACGCGGACCGCATGCGTCGCAGGGAACTGTACGACGCGTCATCGGGAATCACAGGCCCCCGCCTGCTCCCATGGACCACCCCCGAGGGAAAACCCTGCTACCTCAGCACCAACGGCACGGGCTACCTCACCAGCCTCGCCGACAGCATCGAAACCGTACAGCTCGACATGGGCGAGGAGCTGCTGACGTACGCCCGAGACATCCTCGCCCCCGGCGCGAAGACGGTCTCGGGCACCGAGTACCGGTGGCTCGCCTGCCGACTGAGCGAAGCCCTCACTGACGCCCTCCGGGTTGCTGACTCCCGAGGCCGGCGCCTCCCCGATCCGGACGAAGCAGCCGACGATGCCTGACCCGATCACCACCGCCGCACCCGGCCAGGACATCACGCGCGGGCGCTACCGCTTCCGCGAGTACCACGTGACCACCGCCGCCGACCCCATGGCGCTGCCCGCCTACGAGGCGCTCTGCGTCACCGGCGAGGAACACAGCTGCGGAGCCGCATCCGGCACCCTCCACACCCCGGACGAACTCACCCGCTGGACGCCCAACACTGCGCCCGAACCGGCCACCAGCACTACGAGCGGACCATCCGCGCCATACTCCGTGCCGAGCCCGGAGCGTGGCAGTAAAGTCCCCCTGCCCGGGAGCAACGGCCCGGACTCCCTGACGGCAGTAGCGACGGCAACACCCACGGATTCCCCCGCACAACCACGGACATCAGCGGAACCCGAAACCGCCACTGATCTGCGAATACGCAGGTAGAGAGGGGTCGCGTAGCACACAGATCTATGTGCCGGCCGGCCGCGACGAGATGGTCGAGGCCGTAAGGGCGCACCATGTGCACCAGGACCGGCTGGCCAGGCTCCCGGCGGTACCCGCGGCGGGGTACCGGGCCCAGGCGTGGGTTATCGGCGGCCAGCAGTGAGTCAGGCGCGGTGGGTGACGTCCAGGACGGTACCTGTGGGCGGGAGGGCAGCCCGCCGCAACTCCGCAGGGGAGAGGCCGTACACCGAACGGAAGGTGCGGCTGAAGTGTGCGTGGCTGGCGAAGCCCCAGCGGTGTGCGATGGCCGCAACGGTCTGTCCCGCGAGTTCCGGGGTCACGAGGTCCCGGCGGCAGCCTTCGAGCCTGAGGCGCTGGATCCAGCGCCCGACGGTTACGGGCTCGCCCTGGAAGAGCTGGTACAGGTAGCGAACGGAGATGTGGTGTGCCGCCGCGACCGATGCCGGGGAGAGCGACGGATCGTGCAGGTGGGAGCGGATGTAGGTGCGCAGGCGCAGGAGCAGGGCTGCCTGCCCTGCGTAGGTGGCCTCGTCCTTGGCGATGCCCTCCGGGGCGACCAGGGCCGTCAGAATGTCGACGATCCCCTGCCCGAGGAATTCCTTCGAAGCCGGCGCGCAGGTGCACTGGTCGGGCGCGCAACTGCAGTGGTCTGTGATGGTGACGAGCCCGTTCACATATGACGCGAGGATGCCACTGATGCCTTGGACGGTTGAGAAGGTCCGGCCGGTGGCCAGGCGCAATGCCGAGTCGGGGAGATCCAGCATCTCCCGGGGGACCGTGGCGACACTCTGTCGCACCGGTCCGGCGAAGTCCATGGCGTAGGGCCTGCGGGTGTCGAGGATAACAAGCTCGCCGGCCGCAACAGGGGTCTCCCGGCCGTCCTGAGTCGCGACGCTGGCACCGGCCCGTTGCAGGCTCACAACCAGCGAGTCGTCGCCATCCGCGGCGATGAGCGGGGCGGTCCGCGCCATCCGTTGCGGGCCCGCCTCAAGGGACCCGACGTGGACGCCCGCGACGCACGCCCCCCGTATGGCGCCGTGAATCCTTGCCTCCCCCCGCGTGCAGACCTCCAGCCGGGTGAACGCCTTGCCCACGGCGTCCGTCCAGTACTCGGCCCGCTCGGCGGGTGGTTTGATGTCCGTGAAGAATGCTTGGACCACGATGCCCTCACGAGGTGCCAGGTGCATTGGGGTTCCTGGAGCAGTCTGCCGAGTGCGATATCGCAGAACCCCTTACCCACCGTAAGGTCCAGCCGCGCTACCCTTTTCATGCAAAACTGCCATATACGATAAACACGATATCGGGACCACAGGAAACCCGCAACCTCCCTGTGAAATCGCGTGGCGGGCCAGCATCAGGAGTCCGGCACCCTTCCATCCTTTCGAAGACCACACCAGGTCCGTCCACGAGCAGAGTCGTCGGCGACGGCGCGGAGGGCGTCCCACGTGACTCACGAGCGCCGGTCTTGGTGTGAGGGCGGTTTCGGGTCTTGAGGGGGTTCGGCGAAACGATCGAAGGCGGGTGACAACGATTTCGCGTAGTTGGAGCCAGTTTTTCCGTGGGGCGAAGGCCCAGCGATGGGCGGAAGAGCGCTGGACGCCGTCCCCTGACCGCATGCTGATCGGGAGCTGGATGGTGCCGTTGTCGGTGCGCGGGGTCTGAGAGTTGCTGCGGCGGCATGACTGCTCCAGCCGGCAGCGCTCGGCGGGCAGTGGAGGGTGACGAAGCGGCATCGTCTGGGAACGTCAATGTGCTCTGGACGGTTCTCGAGATGAGCATCGCTGGTGGAGCTCACGAACATGACTGTGGATCTTCTTCTGGCTGCCGTCCGAGGTGGTAGCCCAGACGCATCTCGTAGTCGCCCGGTTTGTTGCGTCCCGCGGCAAGCGCGGCCGGAAGCCTGCGCTTGGATCCCGGCCAGCAGAATGAGCGGACGTAAACGTCGTAGGAGGACTGCAGATCCTCCGCAGACGGCAGCGTATGTCTGTCGACCTGCTGCTTGACTGCGGCAATCGACTCCTTGTCAAATGAGGCCACCCTGCGGGCGAGGGTGTCCACGAGTGTGTCGAGTTCACCGTCGGGGACCGCGCGGTTGACCCATCCGTACCGCTCGGCCAGTTCACTCGAGTAGTCGTCACTGGACAGGGTCACCTCCAACGCGCGCGCACGGCCGAGCAGCAGGGGTAGGTGCTCGAGTCCACCGCCGCCGGGGACGTTGCCGTTGGCGGTCTCAGGCTGGCAGAACAATGCCCGCTCACTGGCAAAACGCATGTCCATCGCCTGGATCAGCTCACTCCCCACACCTCTGACCCGTCCGCGGACCTTCGCGATCGAGACGACGGGCAGGCGTGACAGACGCATGGTCGCATCGATCAGCAGCGGGTAGCCGCTTGGGCCCAGTTCCTTGGGGGTCTCGGCGACCCGGGAGGTGTCGTAGTGGTTCAGGAAGTACTCGGAGTTCGCCGACTCGAACACGGCCACGCGCAACTCCGAAGCAGCCTCCATCTGATCGACCAGCCTCGGAAGCTCAGTGAGCATCTCCGGGGAGACCAGGTTGATCGGCGGGCTGTCGAACGTGATTCTCCACAGACGCCCGGTCTCAGCGGTCACAGAGAAATGGGTCCATTGCTTCATAATTCATCTCCTCTGTTTGCACTGGCCCCGCCAGCCAAGCAGGTCATGCGACAGGGGGAGGTGCAGGAGAGGCCCCCGGCCCCGGTCCTGGTCCGCATGGTTCGCTTCATCGTCAGCGGTTGCCCTTAGCCTCGATCTTTCGTACGCCCAGCAGGACTTGGAGGTTGGCCATGTAGGTGGTTGATCGCTGGTTCGTAAGCTCGTCGTCACCTGCCGGTGTGAGTCCGGTCCGGGTAGCTGCCAGGAGGCCCGGTAGCAGGCTGGCGGCGTCGGGGGGAAACGCCCGGCGTCGAAGTCCAGCGTCGAAAGCCCTGTGAAGGGGGAGCAAAGAAGCGGTCTGAGCTTCCCCTGTTGTGTAGGAGGTGCTGACTAGCTGGTCAGGAGGGGTTGGCGGGGTTTCAGGTTCACCGGTTCGGCCGTTGCCTGGTTGGTGTAGTGCTTCTCCTCGTATTCGATGGGGCTGAGGTAGCCGAGTCGTTTCTGGATGCGGCGGGAGTTGTAGAACCCGCCGATGTGCTCGAAGAGCGCGAGATTGGCCTCGGCCCGGGTGGCGAAGACGCGGCCGCGGACGCATCCGGTCTTGATCAGTATCCAGAGATTCTCCGCGAGGGCGTTGTCGTAGGAGTCTCCCACCGAGCCCATGGACGCCTGGACTCCCGCTCGAATCAGGCGAGTTGTGAGCTTGATCGACGTGTATTGACAGCCGTGGTCGGCGTGATGGATCAGCTTGCCGGGCGCGACTTCCCGGCTGGCCAGGGCGTACTCGAGCGAGGTGAGGACCAGGTCGGCGTCCGCGTGGGCGGAGGTCTCCCAGGCCACCACTCGGCGGGAGAACGCGTCCCGGATCGCCGACAGCCACAGCGGCCCCTCGCCGGTGGTCAGCATGGTCAGGTCGGTGACCCACAGCCGGTTCGGCTCGCTTGCGGTGAAGTCGCGCTGCACCAGGTCCGGGGCGAGGTCGGCTCCGGGGTCGCGGCGGGTGAAGCCCTTGCCGGTGCGACGCGGGCTGATACCGGCCAGGTCAGCCTCGTGCATCAGCCGCTCGACACGCTTGCGGCCGATGTGGACGCCCTGGCGAGTGAGGGCGGCGTGCAAGCGCGGGGAGCCGTAGATCCCGTCGGAGTCCGCGTGGACCTGCCGGATTCTCTCGGTCAGCTCGGCGTCCTGGCGCTTCTTGTCACAGGGCTCCTTCTCGGCGCGGCGCCAGCGGTAGTAGGTGGAGGTCGGGATGTCCAGTTCCCGGAGTGCGGGCTCGACCCCCAGGTGCGGGTGCTCGTCGAGGAGCGCGGTCACCTGGGCCGGGTCGGGTCGAGCTGTGCGGCGAAAAAAGCCGAGGCCGTCCGCAGGACCTCGTTCGCGCGCTTGAGCTGCGCGTTCTCCCTGCGCAGAGCGGCAAGCTCCTCACGCTCGGCAGTGGTGAGCAGGTCGTCCCGCTCACCGGCATCGGCCTCGGCCTGCCGGATCCAGCCACGCAGGGCCTCGTGGTGGACACCGAGCTCCTCGGCGAGACGACGGATCACGGGCTTCGGCTCGGACGTGCGGTACATCCGGACCGCACGCTCACGCAACTCCAGCGGATACTTCCTGGGCGCAGGCATCGTCAGATTTCCTCTCACGAGATCCATCTGACCTGCTGTCACCCCTCCTCGCATCTCGGGGGAACCTCAGCCGAAACCGGAACGCTGCTGCTGGTGGTGATCTGGCAGATGACGGTGGTGGCACAACACCGTGCTGCCCGGCCGCCTGTCATGCCACCGGTCCGGAACCGGGCTGCCACCGGCACGCCACCGGAGTGAACCGCCACGGCGAAGCCCGCCCTGTGCGTCACCTGCCACTCCTCCCGGAACCCGAAGGGGGTATTTCCCGTGCACCTGGAACCACGCCCAGGAATCGCCTGGCCGAGTCCGCACCTGCGTGAACTGAGGGGCGCTGTGCGCGTCCTGCTCGGTCTGGACGACGACACCGCCGTCATGATCCGCCAGTTCAGCCGTGGTGAACCCGGCCATCCACCGGCGGAAACCGTCGTCGAGGTGCTGCCCATGGACGGCGGGGTCCACCGCTGGACGCTCCACCGCCCCGCCGAGCAGATCACCGAGCATGACCTGGTCACCGCTTTCGAGTCGGCTCCGGCCGGGCCGGGACGACGGCGTCGGTGATGTCCCTGCCGGCCGTGTGCGGCCGCGGGGCACGTCCAGGGCCCGGCGCGCAGAGGCCGGGTCGTCCAAGGGGCCTGGACGCGTGGGCGGGCAGCAATGGCCCAGTGCCGGCTCAGACGGCGGGCCGGGGCAGGGCCGGCGGCCGGGAGAAGGTGGCCGGGAGAAGGCGGCCGCCAGGTCCAGGTCGCGGCGATCTGCAGGTGCAGGCGGCGGGCGCCCTTGCTTACGCCCTGTCCACGTTGCTGTTCGAGGTCGATTGCCTCACCGTCCGGCACCCAAAAATCTATGTTGGCCGGAGTAGACATTGGGCGGTGGTGTGGCTATGGTTTCTCTCGTAGCCCAGAGAGACAGCAGGGCCTGGCAGAGACGACCTGCCGGGCAGCAGTACAGCTGGTTGCAGTGCGCAGGACGGTGCGGTGGTGGAGTTGCGAAGCCAGAGCGGTTGCAGGACGGTGACGGGACTGGCGGCCGGACCGGGTGGCCCGCGGTGATCAGGGGCCGCCGTGAGCAGTACCGGTAAGTGCAGTGCGCAGTACCCAGCAGTGAAGTCAGTGGGCAGTACCTCGGTGAAGGCGTCGGCTGCGGGCGCGCGTGCCGGGAGGTTCGGCAGTGGGGTTCCAAGCCGGAGCAGATGCAGGACGGGCGACGGGGCTGGCTGCCGAAGAAGGCGCTGTGGCAGGCTACTGAGCAGTTCGCATCACCAGCAGTACCCAGCAGTGAGGTCGGTGTGCGGTACCTCGGTGAAGGTGTCGGCTGCGGGCGCGCGTGCCGGGAGGTTCGGTAGTGGGGTTCTAAGCCGGAGTAGATGCTGGGCGGGCGATGGGGCTGGCTGTCGGACAGTGGTGCTGTGGTAGGCCGCTGAGCGGTTGGCATCACCAGTGGTACGCAGGAGAGCAGTACCGGCAGTAGGTGAGTGATGGATCCCCAGAGGGAAGAACGGAGGAGCGACGCGCCATCAGGATCGCCCGGGCGGGCGTTGTGAGCCCGGGTACCGCAGGACATCGTTAGTGAGGTGGTCTCCGGTCACGCATCCGCGATCCCCGCGCCCCCGGCAGTTTTCCGGTCGGGTGGGCGGTAACAGTAGGCCGGCGTAGTAGCAGGGTCGGCAGATGGTGTAGCTGTTCCTTCGGGGTCCTGGTGCCGTACGGCACCAGGGCCCCTCCACGCGTTTTCGTAGAGAGGTGCAGATGACAGCTGACGACTCGTTCGGTCGTCTCGATGACGACGACTACCCCGCCTACACGATGGGTCGGGCTGCCGAGATGCTCGGGACCACGCAGGGTTTTCTGCGTGCGGTCGGCGAAGCCCGCTTGATCACCCCGCTCCGCTCCGAGGGCGGACATCGTCGCTACTCCCGCTACCAGTTGCGGATCGCTGCCCGCGCCCGCGAGCTCGTCGACCAGGGGATGCCCATCGAGGCCGCCTGCCGCATCGTCATCCTCGAAGACCAGCTCGAAGAAGCCCAGCGCATCAACGCCGAACACCGCCACGCCGCATCGCGACGCGCGGCCGACACGTGACCTGCAGATGGATTTGTTCCAGGTCCTCGAGGCCCTGATGCCTTCGATGTGCCCCGCCCCGGCGGCGGCCATCCGGATGCGGTCTGGAGCAGCAGTACCGCCGACGGCGGTGCACGGGCCAGCGGTGGTCAGGGAGATGTTCGCGGGGTCCAGCCGCCGCAGGACACCGCGTTCCCGCGCGGACCCCGGTGCCCGCGGTGTCAGACCGCGATGGCGTCCCGCCAGGTGGTGTAGGGGATCAAGGTGCCGGAATCCGCAGGTCAGGTACGGAGGCTCCGCCCTGCCGGATGCCCAACCCGCGTCACCGGCAGGCTTCGTGGGCTGCCGCCTCGACGGAGATCGCCATGGGCCTCGTACCGGAACGCGTAGCGCTTGATCCCCTACACCACGTCGTGGGACACGACCCAGACCGCGCTGGTACCGGTCGGCAGGCCGGCCGCGGCTGTCGCAGCCGGGTGCGACACGGCGATTCAGGACGATGCCGCCGATCGTGGAATCGGCGGAGGAATGCGGCCCGGTACGTCGCCCCGGACTGCGGGTCAGCGGCCCAGGGCGGCTTCGCCGCTCGTGGCGGTGATGGGATGCCGTCCTGACCGCCCGCTGGCCGCACTGACCGCCCGCACGGGTTTCGGGGTGCGGAGAGTGTGTGGGCCCCGCCTGGATTGTGACGGCCTGGCGGGGCCCTGTGGCGTGCACCCGGCAGCGACGATGACACCGGTGTGCGCCTGCCCACTGAAGCCGACCGTGGGCAGAGGTGCGGCGCGGCGTGGCGTAGCGGGGACCGGCGCTACTCCGATGGGTGCGCGCTGAGCGGTCGGGTCTCGGGTGACCTGGTGGGTGCCTGTCCCGGGGAGGCCGGCCGAGTCCGGTGTCTTGTGCGGTTGTTGTGCGGTGGTGATACTTCTGCGGCCGGGGAGTTCCGGTTGGCGTTTCTTGGAGTGGGGGGCTTGATGCGCAGGAGACAGTGGTGGGCTCGGGCAGTGGCAATGCTGGCGGCCGTGCTGGGGTTGCTGGTGCTGGGACCGGCTCCGCAGGCGAGTGCGGGGGGCTGCACCATCGTGGGGTGTTCGCAGTCCTGGAACTACACCTCCACCTATGCGACCGCGTTCAAGAGCTGGACGTGCGACTGGGGGACGACCGGCTCGTGGAGCACCGGCTGTGTCGGGGGTGATCCGTACGGGCTGTCCGGCTATGCGACGCACACACCGGACGGACAGGACTGGGATGTGGTGCGCATCGATGCGGGCTGGTGCTACAAGCTGCATCTGATGGCGCCGGGCAAGACGTGGGACGTGGTGTACGACCGGCGCGGTACCTCGGCGGCGTACGTCAAGGTCGAGAACTGGGGGTATGCCAAGATCACGTACCAGTCGTCCACGTCCTGTCCGTAGATCCAGCAGCGCGCCGTCTCAAGGGCGCGGCTGCCACACGACCTGGCGCGGGTCCCTCGTGCCGGAGACGATCCGCCGACTGCACCATGGCCAACGGGACTCGTCCCTGTGGCGACGGTCCCCATGTGATGCTGAGGCAGCCAGGCCACCGGTTCGCCGCTGCATGAGCGGCCGGAACCTGCGTCCCGGCACCGTACGGTGCCGGGGCGTTCCCGGGGGTGCGGCAGGCGAGGGCAGGGCCATCAGTGCTACCAGGTGTTGCGGTAGATGTTGCGCGAAGTGGTGCGCTGAGTGCGCGGGCCTCCGCAGCGCTGTGGAGTCCGCCCAGGTCACCACAGGTGTACGGCTGGTCGGTCCGCTGACATCCCCGTTGCGCCCTCTTCGCCGGTGCCCTGGCTGGAGTTGAGGATGGGGGAGGGCGGGGTGGGTGGCGCGGACGCAGCCGGGGGGGTCGGGCGCGCTCACCGGTGTTGCGCGTCGGCGGGCCGCCGCGCCCGGCCGCCGTCAGCGCGGCGGCGACGTCCAGTGGGGGACGTCGGCAGGGGAAAGGTCGGGGCGGGCACGGTGCAGGCGTGCGGGGTGGCGCCACCGGCCGGAGGCGTCACGCGCGACATCGACGCCGACTTCCGCCACCAACTCGGGTTCCACCGGCGCGACGTTCAGCGTCTCCCGGCTGCCCCATCCGGCGCTGAACGACCAGCCCCTCCATGGAGGACCGCACCGGGCCGGGGCGAGCAGCCCGGCGACCGGTGCTGCACATTGTCTGGGTGAGGGTGGTGGTGCGGCCGGTGACTTGAGGCGGCCGTCGTTGTCGTATCTGCCGAGCAGCAGACTGCCGGGGGCGGCCGGAGAGCCGGTGACCGCGCCGACGTTCGCCTCGGTGGTCTCGCGCACCTTGTACTTCCGCCCCCCGCGCACCGAAGGCTCGTACGCACTGTCCAGCCGCTTGAACAGCACGCCCTCCATCCCG
The DNA here is from genome assembly GCF_056270165.1 of Streptomyces sp. RLA123. Lineage (NCBI taxonomy): Bacteria > Bacillati > Actinomycetota > Actinomycetes > Kitasatosporales > Streptomycetaceae > Streptomyces > Streptomyces sp. RLA123. The sequence continues at coordinate 8,191,619 of NZ_JBWDOR010000003.1, forward strand.
GGCGCCGTCCACGTCAGCCACTCGCGCACGGTGTTTTGGGTCGGTGGTCGACGGGCACAGCACCCACGGCGCCGACAGCCGGCGCGCGGCGGACATGGACTCGAGCGCGGTCCTGCGCCGTCGATACGGCCACCCGATGGTCTCCGTCCCCGACAGCCGCAAAAGATCGAACGCGACGAAGTGGGCCGGCCGCTCGCCGGCCGCCCGGGCAGCCCCGGCGCCGCGCCGCTGAAGCCGGTTCTGCAGCTGCTCGAAGGCGAGGCGGCCCGCGGCGTCCCGGGCGGCCGGCTCGCCGTCGATCCCGGTGTCCGCCGGCAGCTGCGCCAGGGCCGCCGCCCGGATCTCGGGGAACGCGGTCGTCATGTCCGTGCCGCGCCGTGAGCGCAGCAGCACCCGCCCGCCCGCGTACACGGCGAGCTGAGCCGGTTTCGGTCCCATTTCGGCTCACCCGCCCACCCCGGCAGCGGCGCGGGGTCGGACACCGGGGCGGCGAGCATCGGTTCCGGCAGTGTCCACGTCACAGCCCATGCCTTCCACCCGGCCCGCCCGTCGGCAAACCGAGTGCGCGTACGCCACCCGACTACCGGCCCGACCACGGCGGGTCAGCGTACTGCAACTCCTCGCCGGGGGCTGGGTGCTGAGCTCCTGGCGCACGTCCAGGCAGCGCAGCCGGACACCGGGCTGCCCGGATCCCGTGTTGTACGGTCTGATGTCGCGGTCGCCCACCGTCCGCAGCGGATCTCACCGAACCCGGCGGTGCCGCCGGTAGGGCCGGAAGATCTGAACCGATACCGGGAATTCAGGCCGCGACGAGCTCCTGCTCGCGGTCCGGCGTCGTGACCTTGGGCTTCTTGTTCGGCAGCGAGAGCCGGAAGACCTTGTGCCACGCGGAGAACACCTGCTTGGGCAGCGGCCCGGTGACGTACTCCAGCTCGTACTTCTCGAACAGTGCGCGCACCTTCACCGCGACCTCGGCGTAGCGGTTGCTCGGCAGGTCCGGGAACAGGTGGTGCTCGATCTGGTGCGACAGGTTGCCGGTCATGAAGTGCATGGCCCTGCTGCCGCTGATGTTCGCCGAGCCCATCATCTGGCGCAGGTACCACTGGCCGCGCGTCTCGCCCTTGATCGACCGGCGCTCGAAGACCTGCACGCCCTCGGGGAAGTGCCCGCACATGATCACCGAGTGGGACCAGATGTTGCGGACCACGTTCGCGGTGAACGTGGCGGCGAGTGTGGTGAGGAACGACGGGCCCGACAGCAGAGGGTGGATCACGTAGTCCTTGAGCACCTGCTTGCGGATCTTGCGGCCCACGGCCTTGGCCCGCGCGCGGAACTCCGGGTTCCTGCGGCGGCGCTTGTGCAGATTCTTGCCGAGCTCCAGGTCGTACGCTGCGATGCCGTACTCGAAGAAGCAGGCGTTGATGAAGTTCCACAGCGGCTGGCCGAGGTGGAACGGGTGCCACTTCTGGTCCTCGTCGACGCGCATGATGCCGTAGCCGAGGTCGTTGTCCTTGCCGATCACGTTGGTGTACGTGTGGTGCAGCTCGTTGTGCGAGTGCTTCCACTGCTCGGACGGCGAGACGTGATCCCACTCCCAGGTGGTGGAGTGAATCTTCGGGTCTCGCATCCAGTCCCACTGGCCGTGCAGGACGTTGTGGCCGATCTCCATGTTGTCCATGATCTTCGCCACGGACAGACCGGCGGTGCCGAGCAGCCACGCGGGCGGGAAGATCGAGAACAGCAGCACGCCTCTGCTGACCAGCTCGAGCTTGCGCTGCGCCGAGATGACCTTGCGGATGTAGGCGGCGTCTTTCTCGCCGCGGCCGGCGATCACCTCGTCGCGGATCGCGTCCAGCTCGCGGCCGAGCTCCTCGATCTGCTCCGCGGTCAGGTGGGCGGTGGGGTCGATGGTGGTCAAGGTGCTCCTACCGTTCGATGTCGCAGGGGCCCGCCGCGGCGGACACGCAGGTCTGGATGAGGACGCCCGGCTCGGCCTCGGTGATCTCGCCGGTGCGCAGGTCGCGGACGGCGCCCGCCTTGAGCGGCGTGATGCAGCCGAAGCAGATGCCCATGCGGCACCCGGAGGGCATGAGCACGCCGGCCTCCTCACCGACGTCCAGCAACGGCGTGGCGCCGTCCGCGTCGACGGTCTTGCCGGTGGCGCTGAACGTGACCTCGCCGCCGTCGCCGGCGACGACGATGCTGGGGCGGAAGCGTTCGGTGTGCAGGCGCTCTTGCACGCCGTGCTGGCTCCAGTGCTGTTCGGCGGCGTCGAGCAGGCCCGCGGGCCCGCAAGCCCAGGTCTCGCGCTCGGCCCAGTCGGGCACGAGTTCGTCGAGACGGGCGATGTCGAGCATGCCGTCGGTGTCGGTGTGGACCTCGGTGAGCCGCAGCTTCTTGTCCGCGACCAGGTCGTGCAGTTCGTTGCGGAAGATCACGTCTTGCGGCTGTGGCGCGCAGTGGACCATGACGACGTCGTCGAACTCGATGTCGCGCAGCATGCCCATCACGGGCGTGATGCCGCTGCCGGCCGTCAGGTAGAGCACCTTGGCGGGCTTGGCCTGCGGCAGCACGAAGTCACCGGTCGGCTGGTCGAGCTGGATCAGCGTGCCCGGTTTCGCCCTGCGGACCAGGTGGTTGCTGACCTTGCCGTCCGGGATCGCCTTCACGGTGATCGTGACGCGGCCGTCCTGGCGGTGTGTCGGCGAGGTGATGGAGTAGGCACGCCACAGGCGCACCCCGTCGACGTCGACCCCGATCCGCACGTACTGACCGGCTGTGTGGCCGCGCCAGCCCCGTCCCGGCCTGATCACGATAGTCGCGGCGTCACCCGTCTCGGGGTGCACGGCCTCGATGCGCCCACGCAGGTCAGCGCCCGCACGCAGCGGGCTGACCAGGTCGAGGTAGTCCGACGGCAGCAGCGGCGTCGTGACCGTCTCCAGCAGTTTCCACGCCCTGCTGCGGAGGGCTGCACTCGTCATGACTCCAGCTTGCTGCGCCTCAAGGCGTAAAGTCCTGACCGCAGGACGTGAATCTGGTCGGCTGAATTGTTCGCAGGGAACAAAACGTGAGCCATGCAATCCGGAGGGCCAGCGAACTGGCCCTCAATGAGACGACGGTCACCGCGCTTCGGGCCGCGCTGAAGACCACCGCCGACGAGGTCGTCCAGGCGATCATCGACGAGGTCCCTTCCTACGCCAACGCCCTTTCGGGCCACATGGGCGCCACCATCCGCCGAGCCGTCCGTACCGCCCTGGGGCACTACCTGGACCTCGCGAGCGGGAACGCCACAGGCGGCGACGCCGGTGACGCAGCCTACGAGCTGGGCCGCGGCGAGGTGCGCGACGGCCGTTCGATGGACGCCCTGCTCAGCGCCTACCGCGTCGGCGCCCGCGTGGCCTGGCGATGCCTGGCAGCCGGTGCCGTACCCGCGGGTCTGCCCGCCGCCGAGGTCGCCAAGTTCGCCGAGCTGACCTTCGCCTACATCGACGAGCTCTCCGCCGCGAGCGCCGCGGGCCACGCCGACGAACTGGCTGCCCGGGGAAGGGCCCACGAGCGCCAGCTGGAACACCTGGCCCGCGACCTCCTCGCCGGCGCGAGCCCGGACGTGCTGCTGGCCTCTGTTCAACGGGCCGGGTGGCAGCCTCCGGTTTCGCTGACCGCGGTCCTGCTGCCCGCCGCCCAGGTCCGGCCGGCCTACCGCGCGCTCGACCCGAGCACCCTGGTCCTCGACGATCTGCCGGATGCCACCGGTGTGTTGCTCGTCCCCGATGCCGACCGGTCACATCTCTTGCGGCAGCTGACCGACCGCACCGCCGTGGTCGGCCCGGTCCGGCCATGGACCCGTGCGTCCGCCTCGTATGCACGAGCCGTCCGCGCGCGCTCCCTCTCCTTTGATATTCGCGACACCGAGGACCACCTGCCCGAGCTGGTGCTGAGCGCTGACGTGGACGCGTTCGCAGACCTGCGTACCCGAGCCCTCGCACCGTTGCGGACCTTGCCTGTCGCGACTGCACGGCGGCTGGAGGAGACGTTGCGGGCCTGGCTGCTGCACCAGGGCAGGCGGGACGAGGTGGCGGCGGCGTTGTTCGTCCATCCCCAGACAGTCCGGTACCGGATGTCGCAGCTGCGGGAGCTGTTTCCGGATCTCGCATCGCCACACCGGGTCCTTGAACTGACGCTGGCGGTCGGTCTTCGGGTCAGCTGACCGTCCACGGCCGCGTCCGCGAGCGGTCCGGGAATCGTGCCCCTCGTTCTCGGTGCCGTCAGCCGGCTCATGCGGCCCGGGGGAAGAGCGGTATGAGCCAGCCGGGACCGGGGGGTGATGTGAAGACCGGACAAGGCCTCGGGAAGCCCGTCGGGGGCGCTGCCTCTGACAAGCGCGGTGGCGGATACGGGGCCGCTGCCGGTGCAGCCCAACTCCCCGACCTCGTGCAGGAGGTGCGTGACAGGGACGGCCGGAGCGTCGGACCGGCTCCGGCGCAGGCGGCCGCGGTAGGGGTCGACCGGGGTGGGCCGGTAGCCCGACGCTGCCGCCGCGATGAGCGTCGTGGCGGCAGCCACCCCGACCGGCTGCCTTCGGGCGGCCAGGGCGCGGGCCACGTTCCCCAGGCCGATAATGCTGACGCTGCTCGTGGAGTTCCTCGTGCTCACCGTGCAGCTCGGCGTGCGAGGCGGCAACCTCCAAGGCGCACCCATCGAGGCTGTCGATGCCCGGGAGTCGCCGCCGGGGCAGGCCTGGCCGGGATCTGGCTGGCGGCACGCGCCCGGCGGAAACTCTTGCCGAGGGATCACCCGCGCCATTCGCGAGCCATGGAGAACTTTCTCTCACGGCCGGGCGGTTGTGGCCGAGCCGTATAGATCACGGGTGATATCTATCATGTGGACGGTGCGATACGCGGGCTTACATGATGAGTCCGCACGCCGTGCACGACACACACCCTGCTCTATGAGGTTCGAATGACCCTGCCGTCGCTGTTGCTGGTGCCCGGAGCGTGGCACAAACCCGAGCATCTGCAAGTCCTCATCGATGACCTGCCCGACATCGATGTCCACACCGTGGCTCTCACCTCGTGCGGCGACGATCCCAAAACACTGGGCGACATGTACTGCGACGCGGCCGCCGTCAAGGCCGCGGTCGAGGCGATCGACGGGCCCGTGGTCGTCGTCGCGCACTCTTACGGCGGCATCCCCGCCACCCAGGCGCTCGTCGGGACGCCCAACGTCAAGAGAATCGTTTACCTCGCGGCGTTCCAGCTCGACGCCGGAGAGTCCCTGCTGTCGAGTGTGGGCGGCAACCCCGCTCCCTGGTGGGAATTCCACCGGCAGGAGGGCGTCGGTGACTTCCTGACCGTCGCGGGCCCGGTCGACGTCTTCTACGGCGACGTGGACGGGAGCGTCGCCGAGAAGGCGGCAGCAGCTTTGGGTTACCAGTCCTACGCCGCCACGATCCAGGCGCTGACCGCGGCCGCCTGGCAGACGATTCCAAGCACCTACATCATCTGCGAAGCAGACAAGGCCATCCCGCCCTTCGCCCAGGAACTCTTCGCGAAGCGCGCCGACAGGACGCTGCGGCTGAACAGTTCGCACTCGCCCTTCCTCTCCCAGCCCTCCGCACTGGCTCAGCTCATCAGGGGCGAACTCAGTCTGCCGTGAGCCGCGCGTACCGCCCGCCGGCCGCGTCCACCGCGGCCGGCGGGCCCCCGACGGCTTCCCCACCGCTTCGCGGGGTGCCGCCCGTTGGGGGAGCAGGAGACGCAATCTCATGACCTGGTCCATCACGGACACGCCCGAAGTATTTCGATCCGAGGCGGGGGCATTCGTCGCGCCCCGTCCCGACCCGCACACCATGCTGCTGTCCGGGGGAGGAGGCGGCGGTTGCCGCTGAAGCCGCGTGCAGGGCCGGCGGCCGGCTCGTCGGCTTCGGCACTTGGCCGGCAAGCCCCGGGTGTACGTGGGCAGGCCTGCGTCCACCGCAGGCTTGCCCACGTCGCGCGCAGCCGGTCGACCTTGTGGTGGGCCGGCTGCACGACTGTGGGGACTGCCGTCCTATCAGAAGGGCTGGAGGCGGGTTTTGACGCCGTCGGCTTCGAAGTCGTAGACGTTGCGGTTGATGCGGAGGCCGTCGACGGCGCCGGTCCACATGTTGTCGCGGCCCTTGCCGACGGCGACGGTGAGGATGGTCGGCGGTGCGATGCCGCCGGTGAAGGAGGCCTTCAGCTGGGTGAAGTTGCAGGGGGTGGCCTGGGTGCAGGAGGTCTCGTTGCCGGTGAGGAACCAGGTGCCCGTCGTGGTGGCGTCCAGGTACGGGCTCCAGCGGTCCACCACCGCGACGGCGGGCGGGGTCCACACCATGGTGGAGTAGTTGTCGCCGGTGGTCATGTTCGGGTCGATCTCGAACCGGATGTTCGGCATGTTGGCCGGACCGCCGTAGCCGACGTTCTCGCCGGTCTGGAAGACGTGGAAGCCGACCTTGGTCAGGCTGAGCACCGGGTTGCCGTAGAAGTCGCGCTCGTTGCCGAAGTCGACCTTCTCGCTGGGCGGGGTCAGCGTGGTGGAGTTGTTCGCGACCTCGATGCCCAGGCTGCCGGTGCCGTAGGGCGGCCGGGCGGCGGATGCCGGTACGCCGAAGGAGCCGACCGGACCGTTCCGCAGTACGGCGACGGGGGAGCCGATCGTGTTACGGGTGATCACGCCCCAGTTGTCCGCGAAGAGATCTCTTTCGTCTGCGAGAGCAGAGGCCGATCCCAAGACCGTCGACGCCGCTGTCGCGGCCAGGGCTGTGACCGCGCGCGCCTTGCCTCGGCGCACACCAAATCGAGCGTTCACTGATGTTCCTTTCACGGGGAGGCCGACCTTCGGCCTTTGGCACATGCCAGGCGCATAGCACTCCGGCACATACGCACGGTCACCGTAGGTGCCACTCAGTCACCACGCCTGTCGGGGCACTCATCAGAGGGACCCCTGCCACCAGCACTGATGGCACCGGGGTGTGCCGCGCTCGCCGTGGGCGGAGAAGCCGGGCGTCGCGGCGGCGGTGAGGAAACCCCGGCCCCTGGCCGCACGCCCCGGGTCGTCAGGCAGTGCGGCTTCTGCCACGGGACGGTGTCGGCGCAGCGTCGCGTTTGCGGGGCGATCAAAACAGCACCCGAACAGCACGGGGCCCCGGCCGCTGTCGGCCGCGGCCCCGTGCTGGAGGGGCGCGTGTCTCGTGCAGTTCAACGGCCGGCCGCAGCCGGTGTCCCGCCCAGCGGGTGCTCAGCCCGCTCACGAGGAACCCGGCCCGGCCCGGCCCGGTGTGGTGCGGTCTGCCGGCGCATGGCGAGTCAGGCGGTCGTGCCGCTGGGCTTTGGTGGGCGTGGGCGTGTGCGGGTGGAGGGGGCGGGTAGCCGGTCAAGACGTGGCGCTGCCGCGAGTCCGTCGTGGTGGTGATTCCCTGGCGTCACGTGAACGCGGCCCCGTCCGCTGTGGAGGTGGACGGAGCCGCGCTCTTCCCATGTTCCCTCCGGGATGGCCGGTACACACGTTCGGTGTGATCCAGGCCGGGCAGGTTCCACTACCGCGTGCTGGATCGACCGCGCTGGATCGACCGTGCTGGAGGGAGCGGGGATCGGGGCGGTAGGGACGTGCGGGGGTGCCGAGCCTGGCGCCCTGCCGTCGCGTGTGGCGGCTCGCCGGGGAGGCCGCGCTGGTTCCAGGGGCGCGATGCCGGCGAGCCGCTTGTGTTCTCGTCTACCCCGCATGGGGCGAGGGACGTGCGAAGGGTGGGGTTCGCGGCCCTGTCGGCAGCGCGAACCCCACCCTTGACTGGGGGGTGTGTCAGTTCACCACCGGTACCAGCGGCGGCGTCCGCCGCCGCCTTCGGCGCCGCGGAAGACGAAACCGAGTACCCACAACACCAGCACGATGATGGCGATCCACCACAGTGCCTTCAGGGCGAACCCGGCACCGAACAGGACCAGGGCGAGCAGCAGGACAAGCAGCAAAGGAACCATGTCGTCAACCTCCTGACTACGCGTCTGCCCCGCCCTGCGGTCACTACGCGTGATCTGTTGGGCCGCAGGGCGACGGGAACCCGAAAAGCACACTGCATGCCGCCGGGCATCGGGTCCGGCTCATTGAACGGGCACCACCGAGCCGGCCGCCACCGCAGCCGCTCTCCCCAGTCCCTGCATCCGGCAACAGCTGCCGTGCAGCAACAGTTGCGCTGCGGCGACAATCACCACCTGGCGAAAGGCGCTGCCGACATGGGTCGCAGTGCTCCGGGGCCGGGGAGCCCATGACAAGCCCGGCCCGGCCGGCGTGCCCGGTGCTGTTGCCGGCGCCCGTCGGTATCCGCCGCCGATCCCCGGCCAACCTCCCTACCTGCTGCGGGCGTTGACCACGAACCAGCTTTGCCGGACCTTGCCGGCCGTGCGTCAACTGCGCCTCGGCGCCGGGCGGATGGCGCTCTCCCTGAGTCTGCCGCCCGCTCAACGGCCTCGGCCCCCGTCGCTTTGCCGCGGCGGGGGCCGATCCAATGGCGCGAGTGCCTGGCGGGTTCCGGACCGTGGCCCTCGGGCTCGCACCCCCATCCTGCCCGGCCTCGATGACAGGCGCGCGCAGAGGACGCTCAATGGGGGACGGGGCGTCCGGCACGGCCCAGCGTGGAGGGCCAGGGGCCGCGCCGTACCTCTTTGGGGCGACCCTGCCCCGAAGGCGCCGAAGCTGCCGACACGCAGGCAGGGCCGCTCTTCCAGCATGCGCCCGCTGTGGCCCGGGTCATCCGCGGCCAGGTGGAATGCCGAGTGATCGTGTGCCGCCGACGGAGCCGGGGGGCGCAGCATCCGCATGGACGGCGAGATCCTCGGTGTCGCCTACTGTGCCGGCTCCGGGGCGGGAGCATCCCGTGCAGTATCCCGTTCACCATGGCGTGCACCCGGTCCGCTCCCGCGACAACGCCTGCGGTATCACCTGCGCCAGCGTCTGCGGCGCTGTCCTTAAAGGAGTGGCTGACGACGGTGGCCGGCGAGCGGTTGTGCCGCAAGCTGCCCTGGCGGCCGCGCGGACCCGCCTGTTCGAACTTCTGGAAGAGCCGTCGGGACCGGAACGGGCTCCGCGTGTCCTCGGCGTGGACGAGTTCGCCTTCCGCCGCGGCCGCCGGTACGGCACCATCCTGGTCGACGTCGAGACCGGCAGGGTCGTGGACGTCCTGCCCGGCCGCATCTCCGAGACCTTCGCGGCCTGGCTGACCTCTCACCCGGGGGCGGAGATGGCTGCCGCGACCGCGCCAGCGCCTACACCAAGGCCGTCAAGGAAGCCGCACCCGAAGCCCTGGAGGTCGCAGATCGCCGGCACCTGCTACAGAACCTGTCCGCGGCGGTTGAGGAGACCTGCCACCAGCACCGCTCCTGCCTGCGCAAACGCCTCGACGACGAAGCACCGACCGCGGTCGAGGGCCCGCCGGAGCCCGTCTTGGTCGACCTGCCGCCACCCGCGCTGCCGAAGACAGCGATGGTCGAGCGCACCCGCCACCGGCACATCGACGTGCACCGGTTGCTGGACCAGGGGCTGGACGATCAGCGCGATCGCCCGCCACCTGGGCCTGGACCGCAAGACCGTGCGCAAGTTCAAGACCACCGACCTGGACCTACTGCTCGCCTCCGCCCGAGACCGCCGCCCCGACGGTGTACTCGAGCCGTTCAAGCCCTACGTCAACTCCCGCTTTGCCGCCGGGTGCACGAGCCGAACCCGGCTGTTCCGCGAGATCACCGAACGCGGCAACCAAGGCAGTGTCCAGGTCGTCCGCAAGCACCTCGCCGCACTGCGGACCGGCACCGCCGAACCGGCCCCCGCCGCCGCCCCGCCCCGCCCGCGCAAGATCACCTCATGGATCATGCGCGATCGCATTCAGCTCAGCGCTGACGAGGTCGAGCAACTCGACCGGACAAGCTGCATCTGATGGCGCCGGGCAAGACGTGGGGCATGGTGTACGACCGTCGCGGAACCTCGGCGGCGTACGTCAAGGTCGAGAACTGGGGGTACGCCAAGATCACGTACCAGTCGTCCACGTCCTGTCCGTAGATCCAGCAGCGCGCCGTCTCAAGGGCGCGGCTGCCACGACCTGGCGCGGGTCCCTCGCGCCGGAGACGAGTCGCCGACCTGCCCCATGACCAACGGGACTCGCCCCTGTGCCGACGGTCCCTTTTGATGCTGAGGCAGCCAGGCCACCGGCTCGCGACTGCCTGAGCAGCAGGAACCTGCGTCCCGGCACCGTACGGCGCCGGGACGCCAGGCCAGTCGGTGCCAGCCCGGCTTCCGGCGGCGTGCCGGCCGAATCGGGGTGA
>NZ_JBWDOR010000004.1:0-47978 GCF_056270165.1 Streptomyces sp. RLA123
ATCGTGGCTTCCGGCGGGAGCGGCACGGACGCGGCCACCTGGATGAAAAAGGCCCCTGAGCACCCCTTTTGGCCTCTCATCACCGCGCGTGGCATATGAGGCTATTCATAGGATCTGCCCCGTGAGTGATGGTTGATTACCACCCCAATCGGTACATGCCTTGCGCTCCCCTCTCGGGGCCGAGCCGCAGAGTCCTGAATCCGAGCAAGGGCTCCGGCCCGCCCTGATCTCACTTCAAAAGCCCGGATCCCGCACTGGGCTCGATGGCGAACAGAGAGGTCTTGTCCCATGGCACTGACTGCCATACCACCTGCCCCCATAGCCAGGGGCCGCAGACGTGCTGCGCTCAAAGCATCCCTCGTCACGCTGCCCGGAGTGGTGGCGCTGGCGATGGTCACCATGATTTCGAGCTTCGCCCAGGCCGTCTCGCCCACGGCGGTCGGCCTGGGAACGGCCACCACCTACGGGGTCCTGGCCGGTACCACGGTGACCAATACCGGGCCCACTGTCATCATCGGCGACCTGGGACTCAGCCCCGGCACGTCGGTGACGGGCTTTCCGCCCGGAGTGGTCGTCGGAGCGACGCACATCACCGATGCCGTCGCCGGTCAGGCGCAGTCCGACCTGACCACCGCCTACAACGACGCGGCCGGCAGGCCGTCCGACGGCAGCGCGGGAACCCAGCTCGACACCCAGACCTTCCTCCCCGGCGTCTACACCGCCGCTGCGGCACTGGACCTCGCCGTCAACGGAACCGTCACCCTCGACGCACAAGGCGACCCCAACGCCGTCTTCATCTTCCAGGTCGGCTCCGCCCTGACCATGAACGTGGGCAGCACCGTCCAACTCATCAACGGGGCACAGGCCTGCAACGTGTTCTGGCAGGTCGGCAGCTCCGCCACCATCGGGACCGGCGCCGACTTCAAGGGCACCATCATGGCCCTGACGTCCATCTCCGTCAGCGCCAACGCGGCGATCGCCGGCCGGCTCCTGGCACGCAACGGCGCGGTCACCCTGATCAGCGACAAAATCACCAGGCCGGTCTGCGGCGTGGCCGGGCCGACCGGGCCTCCCGGGCCGACCGGGCCGACCGGGCCGACCGGGCCGACGGGCCCCGCAGGACCGACCGGGCCTCCCGGAGATACGGGTCCGACCGGGCCTCCCGGAGATACGGGTCCGACCGGGCCTGCAGGGCCGACGGGGCCGCCCGGACAGCCCGGACCCACTGGTCAGCCCGGACCCACTGGTCAGCCCGGTCAGCCCGGTCAGCCCGGACCCGCGGGGCCGGCTGGACCTGGTGGACCCGCAGGACCGGCCGGTCCTCCCGGACAGCCCGGGCAGCCCGGACCCGCAGGGCCCGCAGGACCTGGCGGACCCGCAGGACCTGGCGGACCCGGTGGACCCGGTGGACCCGCAGGACCCGGTGGACCCGCAGGGCCGCCCGGACCCGCCGGCCCCCCCGGATACCCGGGACTTCCCGGATACCCGAATCACGGCGACCGCCCGGAGCACGGCAACCGCCCGGAGCACGGCAACCGTCCGAACAAGGGCGACCGTCCGAACAAGGGTGACCGCCCGGAGCACGGCAACCGTCCGAACAAGGGCGACCGTCCGAACAAGGGTGACCGTCCGAACCACGGCGACTACCAGGACAAGGATGATCGCCCGGACCACGGCGATTACCAGGACACCCCGCGCCACGACGACCGTGAGGACAAGGGCTGCTACGAGGAGTGGCGCGCCCCTCTGCTCGCTGGACACTCCTGCGAGGACTGAGCAGCCCGGACCTCATCCGGCGAGTGACGCCACACTCAACGGCATGAATCCATCCCGAGCATGACCCCGTTCTGTGCCCCAGGTCAGTCAACCCGACCTGGGGCACAGAACGGGAAGCGCCCCGCCCTGCGTGGTGTCAGGGGCAATCGTGGAAGCGGGCGAGGAACCGCTGGGCTTCGGCTTCGGCCAGCAGTTGCTATCAGTCGCGGTGATCAACGACCGGCCGCTGTCGTTGGCACGCCTGCCGGCCAACGCACACAGCGCGCCCGCGCGCGGACGCCGGAATCTGCCCGTCCATCGTGACTGGGCACGGATTGACGCTCACCACTGCGGCGTCCAAGCTGGTGAGAGGGGCAGTGGAAGGGGTCACGGCCGTGACTGGTGGAACGAGTGGACTCCCCCGACTGCTGACGGCGGCGGAGACAGCCGCGCCGGCGGATGCCGTCGACGTGATCGCGGAGGACCTGCGGCGGCGTTTCCAGGCTACGAAGGTCTCCTTCCTCATCGTGGACCTGACGGGGAAGGCCGTGGCGCGGCTGTCCACCGCCGGAGCAGCGGGCGGTGAGCGGGAAGCCGAACGAATCCCCCTGTTCGGCAGCGTCTACGAGCAGGTGATCCGCACCCAGCGGCTGTACCAGGAGGCGACGAGCCGGGGACAGCGAATGATCGTGCCCGTCACCAACCGGGGCGACGCCATCGGGCTGCTGGAACTGCTCATGCCCACCGCCTGCGGCGAAGACGTCCTCGATGAGATCGGGGAAGCCGCCCATGTCCTGGCCTATGTAGTGATAGCCAACGGGCGCTTCACCGACTTCTACACCTGGGGCAAACGCACCAGGCCCCCCACCCTGGCAGCAGAGATCCAGTACCAACTGCTGCCCCCGTCGCTGTCGTGCGAGGCCGCGCAGTTCACCCTGTGCGGGAGCCTGGAGCCCTCCGAAGACCTCAGTGGCGACACCTTCGACTACACCCTGGACCGGGACACCCTGCACTTGTCGGTGACCGACCCCATGGGTCACGACATCGACGCCGCTCTGGCCGCCACGGTCCTGGTGGGAGCCCTGCGCGGCGCCCGCCGCGCAGGAGCCGACCTGGCCGAGCAGGCCCGTCGGGCCGACCAGGCCCTGGCCGACCACGGCCACGGCCACGCCACCGGGCAACTCCTGTCCATCAACCTCCACACCGGACAGGCCCAGCTCGTCAACGCCGGTCACCCCTGGCCACTGCGCGTACGCAAGGAGGTTGCCGAGGTGATCACCTGCGAGGTGGACCATCCCTTCGGCCTGTCCGAGTATGTGCCGCACCCCTACCGGGTCCAGGAGATCGATCTGTGCCCCGGCGACCGTCTGCTCATGCTGACCGACGGCATGCTCGAACACCATGGGCAGAACGTCGACCTGCCCGCCTTGTTGGAGCGCACCCGCGACCTGCATCCGCGGGAAACCGCGCTGACGCTGACGTCCGCAGTCCGGGACGCCGCCGGCGGCCGGCTCGAAGACGATGCCACCGTGATGTGCCTGGACTGGCACGGCCCCCAGGAGACCCAGCGGCACGTCAGCTCCGGCGCAGACACCCAGCAAGCCTCAGCCGGCCGCGGGAAACAGCAACCGTAACCGGTGAGCTCCCCTTGGACGGTGCCAAGCCACCCGCCCCCCGCCTCCCCTTCCTGACGCCAGCCACCGAGATCTTCGTCTCGCAAGTGAGGCCAATCCCTATGAGGCGCTCACTGACTGTGCCGGTCAGCAGCCGGTGTGCGCCACGCACGGAATGCTCAACCTCCCGAGGTGACGAACGGGGCGAGGCGCTCAGCCGTAGTCACCGCCAACGCCGCCGACACGGAAACCGACGTCGACCGCACAGCGCTGGCGACTTCTGACCCCGGGCGACGGCACACAGACCGTCGCGCCGCCCAGGTGGAGCAGCACCGGCGCCTGACCCGCAACACCCGAACCCATAGCCGGGGCCGGCTCGCGGCCCCCTTTCGTCGCCGGGCCGCTCCTGGGCCCGGCTCCCTGCCCCGGCAGCACGCAGCGGCGCGCCCCGGGCCGCCCAGCGGTCCCACGAAACCGCCCGCCCCCCTTTCTCCAGGGGGCGGTGCGCCTGGCAGACACTCGGCCATGACGAGTTCGCTGAACAGAGCCGGCCAGGCCGCGGTGTTCTCGAAGAACACCGCGGCCTGGGCCGACCCCCACCCCGCCGGACGGCGGCAGGCCGAGACGGCGCAGCACCCGAAGAGGCGGGCGGTCAGCTGGAGTTGCCTGCGTCGGCCACGCGCGGCAGATGCCGCGCCCAGCGCTGATAGGCAGCCTGCCGGGTCGCGTTCACCGCCGCCCCAATCTCCTCCCACGTCGCGCCCTGCTCCCGCGCCGCGACCCCCGCCGCCGGCGCCTGCCGCTCGATCAGCGCCTCCAGTCGGCCGACCGCTTCCAGAGCCGCCAGCGGATCGGTCACCGCCAGGTCCTGCAACAGCAACTCCAGCCGGTCCACCAGACCCGCCGCTTACCGTGCAGAACAACACCGCCCAAGTCGACGCCCAGGTCCTCCAGCGTGGCCAGCGCGCCGCCGCAGCCCGGCGCAGCGGACTGGTCTCCACCCACCGGCGCCTCACATGAAGGGCGGCTTCCTCGTCGGCGGGGAACTCGTCGCGGAGCGTCACCGGCGTCACCGTGATGCGTCCTGCCTCATGACGGTTGATCCCCAGATCGGCGGCCACCTGCCGAATCGTCGCCTCGGGCCGCGACTGGTACAGCGCGACCGCGTCCGCCTTGAACTGCGGCGGATAGTTCTTCATGACCACGAGGTGTCCGTTTTCAGATCCTCGGCACCTCCGCCCTACCTCCTTGCCCACGCCCGCTCGTACCACGGAGCCACCCGGGCGAAGCCCGTCGCGAAGTCCTCGCCCGGGGGCAGGCGCAGGTCCTGCCACAGGGGTTCAGCGTCGAAGAAGTGGTCGGTGAGGAGCATCGCGAGTGCCGGCGGCAGGCCGTCCGCTGCCCCCGGCGAGGGACGCACCTGCTCTGCGCCGGCCACGCCGCCCGGCCAGTCCAGGCCCGCGCAGACTGCGACGGCGCGCATGAGTGTCCCCGCGGCCACCGGTGTGGGGTGCGCGGCGTGGTAGATGGAGGCTGTCAGGTTCCTCCTGGGTGCCAACGCTGCGCCCACCAGCAGCCGGGCCAGGTCGGAGACGGCGATCAGGGACAGGCGGGAGGCCCAGGCGTCCGCCGTGGCGGGCACCGCGCGCATGATTCTCACCAGGCCGGGCGCCACCCACCTGTCCCCGGCGCCGTAGACCAGGTGGGGCCGGAGCACGATCCCGCCCGAGGCGAGGACCGCGTCCTCGGCACACACCCGGCTCGCCGAGGTCGGCGAGCCGGGGTTCCGCGGGAGGTCCTGCGGGCGGGCGCCCCGGAAGGTTCCGCGGCCGTACACGGAGGCCGTGCTCAGATAGACCACGCGGGTCACGCCCGCCCGGCACGCCTCACGCACCAGCGCCTCGGTCCCGCGGGCGTTGACGGTCTCGTTGTCCTCGACGGAGTCCCCGATGTGGGAGGCACAGTGGATGAGGATGTCGGCTCCAGCGCATGTGCCGCGCAGGCTGTCGGGATCGGCAAGGTCCGCCTGGACCGTGATGTGTCCGGTCGGCTCCGAAGGCGGCCGACGGCACATGAGCCTCAAGGCGACCCCGCGGGACGCCGCCTCCGTCACGGTGTGCGCCCCGATGAAGCCGGTGGCGCCGCTGATGACCACGACTGGCACGCCGGCCCGCCTCCTTCCGACGTCGACGGTTCAGGCGGTGTGGGCCTGCAGGGCCAGGTCTGCGGTGAAGACCCTCTCGCCGCCCTGCACACCGCACACCCGCACCAGTGCCTGGCCCTGGTCGCGGCGCTCCACCGAGGTCACCTCGATCCAGCACGGCGCGTCGAGTTCCACGTAGCGCAGGAACCGGCTGTCCAGGGTCAGCAGGAGCAGGTCGGGTGCGCCCGTCGCGGAGCGCGCCGCCTGGCGGGCGGCCTCCAGCAGCACCATCCCGGGGACGTGGTCCACCGGGTGGTCGAAGAAGGTGGGGTGTGCGGTGTCGACCCGCAACTCCCAGCGCAGGCAGCCCATCTCCTGCGGCTGGGCAAGGAGCACGTCCAGGTCGCACACGCGGCCCACCGAGGCCCGCGCGGCGGCCGGCGGAATGGGCCGGGTCGTCGTAGTCGGCCTCTCCCCCCGCAGCCGGCGGTGGACGACCGGTGTGAGGCACTGGAAGGCCGCGTGGGCCGTGCCCAGCTCCCTGCCCTCGCGCACCATGACGACGTCGTAGCGCATCCCGCTCAACTTCCCGCCTGGGCGCGTCTGAGGGCGGCAGACGGTGCGTAACTCGACCTCGGTGGGGGTGGCCTGTGCGGCCAGGAGGTCCGGCTCCGCGGCGAAGGCGATCTCACCCATCATGAAGTGGTGCCCGAACGGGACGCCGAACTCGGCGTGGGCGAGGAGGGCGCCGATCTGGCGGACGGACTCGACGATCATCATCGGGTCCTGCTGGCCCCGCACGCACGAGAACAGGGTGTGTGCGCGCGGCCACTGGGCTCTCACCGTGAAGCGCGGCGTGGCGGCGTCCCCCGACGCCGGTCTCCAGCCGGTCAGGAGCACTTCCGAGACTGCACTGCGGTGGACGTACTCACGGGGGACGGTCGTGGTGAGCGTCCTGGTGTGGGCGAAGGCGGCGTAACGGGGGGCGGCGTGTCCGGACACGGCATGGCCGGGAGCGGTGTGACGTGCGCCGTGCGGCGCGGCGACGTCGACGAGGTTCGCGTGGGGCGGGTCGGTGAGAGCAGACACAAGGGACTCCTGTCAGTCGCGACGAAGGCAGGGGAAGTCGCTTGATCTCAGCCACCCCCCGTGGGCCGATCCCGGCTGGCGACAACATACAGACAAGCCTGTACGTACGAACAGTAAAAGTTTTCCCATGCACGAATGCGGGGCTTCACACCGTCCTGAGCGCGTCAGTGACGGTTCGTCCGACTCCCCCTCGCCGGTTCTCAACTGCCGTTCGCGGGAACGCCAATCGATCGGTGACGTGCCGACCGTCGTTCACGCGGAAGCGCGTCCGCTCATCGGACCCGCATCCCGCCTTCACGAACAAACAGATAAGTCTGTATGTTAAGTTGCCGTCAGGCGCCTCGCACCGATGGCGCCCCACCGGGAGGACCAGATGACTCGGGACACCGCAGATCTCCTCGTTCCCCTCCCGGGGCGCCGCTCGGGGGCCCGGGAGCCGTTCGCGCCGCCGACCGCCGCGGTCGGCCATCCCGCTCCGGCCGCGGAGGCGCTGCGCGTACTCGTGGCCGAGAGTGAGTCCGCCGACGCCGACTCCTTGGCGCGGGAGTTGACCCGGCAGGGCTTCGTCACCCGCAGTACGGGAACGGGGACCAGAACACTGCAGCTCTTCACGGAGGCCGACTTGGTCCTCCTCGACCTCGACCTGCCCGACATGGACGGGTTGCAGGTGTGCCGGGCCATCCGGTCGGTCAGTGACACACCGGTCATCGCCACCTCGACGCGCGGGGCGGAACTGGACAGGGTGCTGGGCCTGCAGGCCGGTGCCGACGACTACCTCGTCAAGCCCTACGGAATCCGCGAGTTGCTGGCGCGGATGGACGCCCTGATGCGCCGGGTCCGCCGCCCGTCACCCGACGCGCGGACCGTCGTACGGGGGCCGCTGCGACTCGATCCGGGTTCCCGGGAGGTCACACTCGAGGGGCGACCGGTGGCGCTGACCCGCAAGGAGTTCGAACTGCTGCACCTGCTGGTCTCCCACCCCGATCGCGTGGTGACCAGGCGTCACCTCATGTCGCAGGTCTGGGGCGACAGTACGTCCCGGCAGTTCCGCACCGTCGACACGCACGTCAGCAGCCTGCGCGGCAAGCTCGGATCGAGCGAGTGGATCATCACGGTCCGCGGGGTCGGCTTCCGCATAGGGCATCCCTGAGCGGGCCGCCCGCGTCGCCGGCCCGGACCGCGCCGACCACCCACGACCCCGGAAGAAGGCCCACACCACCGGGCCGGTACAGTGTAAACAAGTCAGACTATTTTCCCCGGAATGGGGGCACAGCATGGCCAAACAGGAGCGAGGGGTACGCTCGCGGCAGCAGATCCTGGAAGCGGCTGCCAGCGTGTTCGAACAACGAGGCTACGACGCCGCCAGCACCACGGAGATCCTCTCCCGCACCGACCTGACCCGCGGTTCGCTGTACCACCACTTCCCCTCCAAAGAGGCCATCGCCACTGCCCTCATGTCGGTGCACGAGGATGCCCTGGTGATGCCCGAGCATCCGGTGGCCGTCCAGGCCGTCATCGACCTCACCCTCGGCTTCGCCGAACGCCTGCAGGAGGACCAGGTGTTGCGTGCCGCCGTGCGGTTGGCCACCGAGCACACGTCCTTGTCCCATGGACAGGCGGCCCCCTACGAACAGTCCCGGACGGCCGTGTACCACCTGCTGCGCCGCGCCGAACAGCAGGGCGAGCTGCTGCCCGGAATCGACCTCGAGGCCGCCGCGTGGACCATCGTGGGCTCCTTCACCGGCCTCCAGATCATGTCGCAGGTCTACAGCGGGCGCCGTGACCTGCTCCAAGGGATCAACGCCTTCTGGCAGTTCATACTGCCCGGTCTGGCCGCACCGTGGCTCCTGCTGAGGCTGCGCACCACCCCGGCGCCGGGCGAGCCGGACGCGGACAGCTGAGGCCGGGGGCGTCGGCGGTGTGCCGCAACGGGCGTCCCGCCCGGCACACCGTCACTCACGTCGCCGGGCTACTGCCGGGCGCGGCCCCTGCCGCTACGAACAGGGGTTTCAGCAGCTGCCACTGGGACTCGAACGCCATCGCGTCGAACCTGACCGCGGCGACCCCCGCCGTCACCAGCTCCGCCACGTCGACCAGCGGTGCCGACGCCGTTTCGTCCTCGCCGTGCTGGCCGCGCATATAGGTGCGCACGAGTGCCAGCACCTCGTCCCGCAGGGACGGTGGCCCCGTGGTGCCGTCCGCAGCCAACTGCATGCCGGCACGGACCACCTCGTCGTCGGTCATCTCCCGCCCGAGCTCGGCGAGGAAGCATCCCAGGCCCTCGGAGGCGGGGCCGACCAGCCGTGCCCGCGCCATCGCGAGCACCCTGCACCGCGCCTGGCGGTACACCGTCGCGATCAGCTCGGTGGTGGACGGGAAGTGGTGGTACAGGGCGCCTCTGCTCACTCCGGCCCGGTTGACGATGGTCACCAGACCGGCGTCGGCGGGGCACCCTTGGGCGATCACTTGCGCCGTGGCGCGCACCAGCAAGTCCCGCGTCCGCTCCGACCGGCCCGCATCACGCATGTCCCGTCCCCTCGACATATTCGCGGGGCGCACCGGAGAGCTCGGCGGCCGCGTACGGCACGGCGGCCTTAACCGTCTCGGCGGCCCGCGTGGAGGGAGCCGCGCCGTGCTCGTCTGCGGGAGCCGCCTGCCCCCCGTCCACCTCGGGGCGGGGCGCTGCCGTGCTGCGCTGGGCCCAGCGGGTGACGGGCGGGACGGCGAGGCCGGTGAGGGCGAAGCCGACCCCGACGATCCACCAGCCCAGCTTGCCCTGCCCGATGCACAGGGCGATCAGGACGGAGGGCCCGAGAGTGGTCCCGAGGCCGAGGCCCATGCCGAACAGGCCCTGGTACTGGCCCACGGACTCTTTGGGGGCCAGGGCGAAGGAGAGCTCGAAGCCGCCGGCCGCCTGCCAGATCTCCCCCACGGTGTGCGCGGTGACCGCCGCCAGCAGGACCACCACGACGGCCCAGGACGGCAGCCCCGGCAGCAACGACATCGCGCCGCAGGCCACGAGGAAGGCGATGCCGGCCCGCCGGAAGGCCGCGGCCCCCGCCGGGACGGAGTCGATCCCCTTGCTGCCGCGGACCTGGAACAACACGACCAGAGCCGTGTTGAGCAGCATGACGGCGGACACCGCCCACGGCGGCGCCGAGGTACGGCCGAGCAGCCACAGCGGCAACGCGACGGAGAGCACGCGGTACTGCACGGCCATCAGCCCGTCCAGGATCGTGATCGCCACGTACGGCCTGTCCCGCAGCGCCACCCATCGTGGCCCCGGGCGGCTGCGCAACGGCGCCAGGCTCGGCAGCATGGCCGCCGTCAGCGCGCCAACCGCGTAGGAGACCGCGCTCGCGCCGATGATCAGCACGTACGCCGTCCGCGTGTCCCGCTCGATCGCCCAGGCCGCCACCACCGACCCCCCCGCGATACCCAGGTTGGTCACCGCCCGCAGGTAGCTGCGGAACTCAGCCGGGCGGTCGCCTCCGTACTTCTGCACCAGCGGGGCCCGCGCCGCGGGTCCCGCGGCCTGAGCCACCGCGTTGAGCGTCGCGAAGACCACGAACGCCCAAAGGTCGCGGGTCAGGCACAAGCCGACCATGGACAGGCAGCCCACGGCCAGCGTCACCGGGTACACCATTCGCGCGCCGACGCGGTCGGCGAGGTGCCCGATGGGAACGCCCAGTGCGAGGGAGACGGCCCCGGCGACGCTCATGCCGAGGCCGACCTGCGCGGCGGGCAGGTGGAGACCGCGCGTCAGGTACAGCACGCCGGCCGTCAAATAGATGCCGTAGCCCAACATCGTGGTCATCGTCGCGGCGGCGAGCAGCCGCTGCGGTCTGCCGTCCGGGAGCAGCGCGGTCATGAGGTGTGTCCGTTTCCTTCGGTGAGGGTGGGTGGGGGGAAAGGCGTGGCCGGCACCGGTCAGCGCTCCAGCAGCGCGAGTGCGCTGTTCATGCCGCCGCCGAAGGCGGCCAGGAGGACGGTGTCGCCCTCTGCGAGACATCCCGCGCGTTCGGCTTCGTCCAGGGCGATGGGCACGGAGGCCGCCCCGGTGTTGGCGACCCGGTCCACGTTGATGTGGGCGGTCATCCGCGGCAGGGCCAGTGCGTCGCACAGCTCGGCGAGCATGACGCCGTTGGCCTGGTGCGGCACCATGTGCCGCACCTCGTCGCAGGGGACGTCGTGGTCGACGAGGAGTTGGTCGACCAGCTTGGGAACGTGGGCCGAGACGAACTCGCGCACGGCGCGGCCCTTCATGCGGAAGTGGTGCCCGCCTTCCCGGACGGTGCGTTCCGAGGCGGGCAGCCGGGCCCCGCCGGCGGCGACGCCGATCAGGTCGTGGTCCCTGCCGTAGCCGCGCAGTTGGCTGGCGTACAGACCACGGCCGCGCGGGACGGGCCCGAGCACGACCGCGCCCGCGCCGTCCCCGAACAGGATGGCCGTGCTCCGATCGGTCGGGTCCAGGATGCGCGAGTAGACGTCGGCGCCGATCACCAGGGCCAGGCCGCCGCGGCGTTGTGCGGCCAGCTGACCGTGTGCCATGGCCAGGGCGTAGACGAAACCGCTGCACACGGCGTTGACGTCGACGGCAGCTGCCAGGTCCGCGCCCAGGAGGTTCTGCACCAGGCTCGCGGTGGCCGGCTGGGGATGGTCGGGGGTGGAGGTGGCGACGACGATGAGGGAGACCTCGCAGGCGTCCACGTCCGCGGCGGCCAGGGCCTGTGCCGCCGCGGCGGCCGCCAGGTCCGACGTGGCCTCGTGCGCGGCGGCCCGGTGCCGTGAACGGATGCCGGTCTTGCGCTCGATCCAGGCGGCGTCGACTCCGGCGGGGCCCGCCACCTCCTCGTTGGACACGATCCGGGAGGGCAGGTAGGAGCCGGTGCCGAGTACGCCTATGGCGTCAGTCATCAGTTGTCCTTCGCGAAGGGGGGAGCAGCCGGGCCGGGTGGGGTCAGCAGGGCGTGCCGTCCTCCTCCACGGTGAAGACGACCGAGTCGATCAGCTCGCGGGCCGTGGCTTCGGCCTCCGGGCCGCTGTCGGCGCCGACCACGACCAGCCCCACGCGGTCGCTGGACCGACGCACGATGGGAATGCGGTCGCCGACGGCTGCGGTCAGCTCGCAGTAGAGCACCGCCGGATGGCGGCGCACCTCCTCCCAGCCCTGGACGCAGACCAGCCGGCCGGGCGGCGGGGTGAAGTACCGCACGGCCGCGCCCCGCGAGGGAGCCGGCTCGGGGTGCGGGCGCTCCACGCCCAGCATGTCGTCGTAGATCAGCCCGTGGATGTCGAGTCCGGGGATGGCGTGGGCCAGCATGCGGTGGATCCAGTCGCCGCCCCAGCGGCCGTGCACCTCGCCGAGCACCACCTCGTCGGGGGTGAGCCACGCCTCCACGTGGAACGCGCCGACCCGCATGCCCAGCGTCGCCAGCGCCGCGGTGACGCAGTCCCGTACACGCGTGTCCTCCTTGGGGTGGAGCGGCGCGGGAAGGGTGTGCCCCAGCTCGACGAAGTAGGGCGGGGCCGTCTTGTCCTTCGCGGTGACGGCCAGGATCTGGGGCCGCCCCTGTCGGAACACGCCCTCCACACTGAACTCCGGTCCGGGCACGAACTCCTCGATCAGGAAGCGGTCGCGCTCCGGGAGGGCGGCCATCGCCGCGGGCAGGTCCTCGGGGTGTTCGACGAGGCTCACGCCCGTACTGCCCATGGCGTCACGGGGCTTGACCACCCACGGCCCCGGGAGCTGCGTCATGAACTCCTCCGCCTGCTCGGCACGTTCGCACAGCCGCACCCGGGGCTGCCGGAACCCGGCCTCGGCCAGCGCCTGGCGGCACAGGTCCTTGGTGCGGACGCGACGTACGGCGTCGGGGGCGTTGCCGGGGACGCCCAGGGCCGCGGCGGTCTCCGCGACGGCTACCTGGGCCATCTCCTGGAGCGCGTAGACGGCTTTGAACGGCTGCTCCGGCGTGGACTGGTGCACCGCCCAGCGGGCGAGCGTCTCCGGCTCGGTGCACTCGACGGCGGAGACGGCGTCGGCTGCTTCGGTGACCGCAGGAGTGGCCGCCAGGGCCGCGGCCGGGGCGACGACGTGGGTCCGGATGCCCCGCGCCCGGGCCTGCCGCAAAGCGTCGAGCACGTTGTCGACGCTGACGGTGACGGGGCGGGCGCCGCCCACCAGCACGAGGGTGGGGGCGGCGGTCTGCTCAGCGGTCATGTCCGGTCCGTTTCGTTGTGTGGGACAGATGCACCGGCCGTGCCATCGGCGCCGGCGGGGGTTTCCTCGGGCAGCAGCTCGGCGAGGACTTGTCCCGCGCTCACCTGGTCGCCCTCGGCGCAGCCGAGCGAGACGATCCGGCCGGGCACCGGGGCCGGGAGCCGGTGCTCCATCTTCATGGCTTCGATCACCAGGACGGTGTCGCCGGCTTCGACCCGGTCGCCCTCGGCACGCGGGAGGGCGACCACGACGCCGGGGAGCGTGGCGCGGACCTGATGGTCCAAGGGCCCACCGCCCCGGCCCTCGCGTACATGCTCGGTGAAAGCGAACCGCTCACCGCCGACGCACAGTTCGTGTCTGTCCCCGTCACGCAGGCCCGACCAGGTGGTGTCGGCCACCCGTCCCGTCCATCTCCCCTGCTCGGGGACGGCAGTGACGAGGTGCCGGCGGCCGTCGACCTGGACGGTCACCGCGGTGCCGCTGCGCGCGAGCACGGTCGCACGGCGCGGCACACCGGCGTGCTGTGTGGTGACGCGTCCCAGCGGGGCGTCGGGGTCCAGCGCCGTCCGGTCCACCGGGCCCAGGCCGCCGAGCCAGGGCGAGCCGCCGCCACGGGCGGGAACGGCGGCCATCGCGGCCACGCACGCAAGCGCGCGGTCGAGGTGAGTGTCCCGTTCGGCCAGGACGAGGCCGTCCACGAGATGGGTGTCGGTGTGCCCGGTGAGCACCTTCGGCTCATCGAGGAGCCGGGTGAGGAACCCGATGTTGGTGGTCAGACCGAGCACGCTGGTGGCCTTGAGCGCCGCCGACAGCCGGCGCAGTGCGGTGGCACGGTCGGGGGCGTGGGCGACGAGCTTGGCCACCATCGGGTCGTAGTGCTCGCAGGCGGTGCCGGCGGTGTCGAAGGCGGCCTCGACCCGGAGTGTCGCCGGCCAGTGGACGAGCAGCGCGTGTCCGGGCGAGGGCTGGAAACCGGCGGCAGGGTCCTCCGCATAGACGCGGCACTCGACCGCGTGGCCGGAGCAGGTGATGGCGTCCTGCGCCAGCGGCAGCGGTTCACCCGCGGCAACGCGCAGCTGCCACTCCACCAGGTCGAGGCCGGTGACCTCCTCGGTGACCGGGTGCTCGACCTGCAGCCGTGTGTTGACCTCCAGGAAGAAGAACTCGCCGTTCTCGCCCACGATGAACTCGAAGGTGCCTGCGTTGACGTAGTCCAGGGCGCTCGCCCCTCGCACGGCGGCCTCCTGCATGGCCTGGCGTACGCGGGGGTCAAGTCCGGTGGCCGGCGCCTCCTCGACAATCTTTTGGTGCCGGCGCTGCAGTGAGCAGTCGCGCTCGTACAGGTGCACGACGTTCCCGTGGGTGTCGCCGAAGACCTGCACCTCGATGTGGCGGGGAGCGGGCAGGTACCGCTCCACCAGGACACGCCCGTCGCCGAAGGCGGCACGGCCCAGGCGGACGGCCTCGGCGGCGGCCTCGGGGAGGTCGGCCTCACGGTGGACGACGCGCATGCCCTTGCCGCCACCGCCGGCCGCCGGCTTGAGGATGACCGGATAGCCGACCTCGCGGGCGTCGGCCACGAGGGTGCCGACGGACTCGGTGGCCTGCGCGGATCCGGGAAGGACCGGGACGCCCGCCGCGGCCATGAGGGCCCGGGCCGTGGCCTTGTCGCCCATCGATCGGATGGTCTGCGGCGCCGGGCCGATGAACACCAGCCCCGCCTCCCGTGCCCGCTCGGCGAACACGGCGTTCTCCGAAAGGAAGCCGTAGCCGGGGTGGACGGCGTCGCAGCCCTCGCGCACGGCGGCGTCGACCAGCTTGTCGATGTCGAGGTAGCTCTCGACAGCTGCGGCGCCGCCGAGGTGGACGGTCGCGAAGGCCCCGGCGAGGTGGTCCGCGCGGGCGTCGGCCATCGAATACACGCAGACGTACTCGATGTCGAGACGGGCGCAGGTGCGGGCGATCCGCCGGGCGATCTCCCCGCGATTGGCGATCAGAACGCGCTTCAGCATCGGCCTCTCACATCCTGAAGACGCCGAAACGCGTCTCCTGCTGGGGTGCGGCCGCGGCCATGGCCAGGCTCAGCGTCATCCACTCCCGCGTGTCCACCGGGTCGATCACCGCGTCCACCCACAGCCGGGCCGCGAAATACACCGGTCGCGACTGCTCGTCGTACGCCTCGATGATGGGGCGCGCGATGGACTCGGCCTCCGCCGACGACAAGGTCTCGCCCTGCTTGGCGAGCTGTTCGGCGCGCAGCATGGTCATCACCTTCGCTGTCTGCTCCGCCCCGACGACGGTGGAGCGGGCGCTGGGCCACATGGCCATCAGGCGGGGCCCCATGGAGCGGCCGCACATGGCGAAGTTGCCGGCCCCGTAGCTGCCGCCGATGACGATGCTGAACTTGGGGACCCGGGCGGTGGAGACGGCGTTGACGAGCTTGGCGCCGTGCTTGGCGATGCCCTCCGCCTCATACTGGGAGCCGACCATGAAGCCGTTGATGTTGTGGAGGAACAGCAGGGGGATCTCCTGCTGCACGCACAGCTCGACGAAGTTCGCGGCCTTCAGCGCGCTGTCCGGGAAGAGGACACCGTCGTTGATCAGGACACCCACCGGGTAGCCGCCGATACGCCCGGTGCCGCAGACCATGGTGGTGCCGTACCTCTCGCGGTACTCCACGAGTTCGCTGCCGTCCAGGAGCCGCGCCAGGACCTCGCGGGCGGGGATCGGTTCGCGTAGCTGCGCGCTGACGATGCCGGGCAGCTCCGCCGGGTCGAACAGTGGCTCCCGGGGGGGCACCGGCGGTTCGCTGACGAGCGGTGCGGGACGTCGCGAGACAATGTCCCGGACGAGCGAGAGGGCGTGCTCGTCGTCCTCGGCAAGGTGGTCGGCCACGCCGGAGACCCGCGTGTGCAGGTCGGCGCCGCCGAGGGTCTCGGCGTCGACCACTTCGCCGGTGGCTGCCTGCACCAGTTGCGGGCCGCCCAGGAAGACGGTGCCGGTGCCCCGCACGATCACCGTCTCGTCGCACATGGTCGGCACGTACGCGCCGCCGGCCGTGCACGACCCCATGACCGCCGCGATCTGGGCGAGCCCCGAGGCGGACATCTCCGCGATGTTGCGGAAGATCCTGCCGAGGTGGCGCTCCCCGGGGAAGAGGTTCTCCTGCAGCGGCAGGAAGACACCGCCGGAGTCGACCAGGTAGACCGACGGCAGCCCGTTCTCCCGGGCGATCTCCTGTGCCCTCAGTTGCTTCTCCACGCCGAGCGGGAAGTACGTCCCGCCTTTGACGGTGGCGTCGTTGGCGTGCACCATCACGAGGCGGCCGCAGACCACGCCGATGCCCGTGACGAGGGCGGCCGAGGGAACCGGGACGTCGTACACGCCGTGGGCCGCTATCTGCCCGATCTCCAGGAACGCCGTCCCCGGGTCGAGGAGCAAGGAGATCCTCTCGCGTGCGGTCAGCTTGCCCCGCTCCGCGTGGCGGCGGTGCGCGCGGGCGTCACCGCCGGCGACGGCAGCGGTCCGGGCCTGGTCGACGGCCTCGCGGCTGAGGGTGAAGTCCTCCACGTTCCTGGCGTAGGCCGCCGATCGGGTGTCGATGGTGGTCTTGAGTAGGGTCACACCAGCTCCTCGCAGCGCGGTCCGTGGTCTGTGCGGCCTACGCCGGTCATCGAAGCTGGTCCCACTGCTGGTTCAGCACCTCGCAGAACTCCTCGACGTCGGACTTGTGCATGTTGGCGCGCAGCATCAGGCGCAGTCCCGCCTTCCCCCGCCCGATGACGGGGAAAAAGATGGGCGAGGTGTAGTAGCCGTGCTCCAGGAGGCCCTTGGCGAGCCTGACGGTGAGTTCCTCGTCACCGAGGTTGACATGGCGGATCGGGAGTCCGTCACCGCGCTGCTCGGTCTCCACCTGCGAGTCGAAGAGGTCGATGACGTCCTGCAGGCGCTGCTGGAGGGTGGCCAGTTCGGCGGTCCGGTGGAGTTCGGCGGAGGCCAGCGTCGCTCCGAGGCCGGCGGTGTTGATGCGCTGGGACCACATGATCGGGCCGCCGTTGCGTATCGCGAGGGTGCGTCGACGTGACGATCCGCGGGGGCCCAGCAGGACAGCGCCGCCGGAGGAGCCGAACCCCTTGTTGAGCGAAGTGATGATCAGGGTGCGGTCGTTGATCGCGCCCATCTCGGTGAGCACGACTCCGCGGCCACGTTCACCGACGGTGGAGATGCCGTGCGCCTCGTCGAAGAAGAGGAACAGGCCGTACGTCTCCTGCAGGCGCAGCAGGTCACGCACCGGCGCCTGGCCACCGGTGCTGTAGACGCCGTCGGCGACGTAGGCGACCTGCTTGTGCTTCTTGCACAGGTCCTCCAGAGCCGCGACGTCGTTGTGGCGGATCGTGGTCACTTCGGCCTCGTCGGCCACGCTGGGCTTCATGGCGTTCAGGCAGAAGTGCGCGTTTCGGTCGAACACCATGAGCGGCGGTTCGCCGTCGGTGAAGAGACCCGAGGCGAGCAGCGGCAGCGTGGCCCAGGCCGCGGCGGCGCAGGACGCGACGGTGACGACCTCGGCGTCCCAGAGCTCGCACAGCGCGTCCTCGGCGTTGCGCAGCGACTCGAACCGCACACGCATCCGGGACGTCGAGGTGTTCAGGGCCCCCTCGGCCAGGACCGCGTCGGCCGCCGCCTGGACGAGCGCGGGGTGGGTGTCCAGGCCCAGGTAGGAGTAGGAGGACATGTTGAGGAACTCACGCCCGGTGTCCACCGAGCGGTGCACCCCGTCGCCGAGCCCCTTCACGACGATGTCGAACAGGCCGGCCTCCTCGGTGATGTCCCAAAAGACGTCGCTTGTCGCCGCGGACTTCTTGACGTTCAGGTACGAGTGCACGGTGATCCTTACGGGAGGGATGCGGAAGGGTGGACTCTTCAGGCGTACTGGTAGAAGCCGCGGCCGGACTTGCGGCCATGCCATCCGATCTCCACGAGCCGGGAGAGGGGGGCCGGACTGGCGTACTGGGGCTGCTTGAACTCGCGGTGCAAGGCGTCGGCGATGGCCGCGACCACGTCGAGGCCGATGAGGTCGGCGAGCCGCAGCGGGCCCATGGGGTGGCCGCAGCCGAGTTCCATGGCCTGGTCCACCTGCTCCGCCGTGGCCGTTCCCTGCTCGACCAGGCGCACCGCGTCGAGCAGGTAGGGGATGAGCAGGGCGTTGACGACGAAGCCGCTGCGGTCGGCCGTGCGCACGCTGGTCTTGCCGAGGACCTCCTCGGCGAACCGCTCGACCGTGTGGCAGTGCGTGCCGTCGGTGAGCAGCGTCGGCACGATCTCGATCAGGCGCATCGAGCTCACCGGGTTGAAGAAGTGGGTACCGACGACACGTTCGGGGTGCGCCGTGCCGCTGGCCAGCCTCGTGATCGATAAAGCCGAGGTGGTCGTACCGAGTATCGCGTCGGAAGGCAGGACCTTGTCGAGGGATGCGAACACCTCGCGTTTCGCGAGTTCGTCCTCGACCACCGCCTCGAAAACCACCTCGCGGTCGGCGAAGCTGCCGAGGTTCATGGTCACCGATATGCGTCCGAGGGCCGCGTCCCTCTCGTCCTCGGTCATCCGGCCCTTCGCGACCTGCCGGTCGAATGACGCCTTGATGCGGCGCGGAGCTTCGACGAGGGAGGACTCACGAGACACCGCGAGACGCACGTCCAGGCCGCGCCGAGCGCAGAGTTCGGCGATACCGCCCCCCATCGTGCCCGAGCCGACGACCCCCACCCGGGTGAGCGGGCGGCTGTGAGGAGATGCGGCGGAAAGTTCCGACATACAAAAGACTCCTGTTCACGCCCGTTCCCGGGCTCCTGGTGGTGGACACCCGCCTCAGCCGACGCCGTGGGCACCCAGACGGGCGGTGCCCCGGCGGGAGGACGGCGCCGGGCACCCGTCCTCGTCCCGCGCCACGCACAACCGTCACCGCCGCGGGAAAGGGAGAGGAATTCCGCGTCGAATCACCGATCTCGTCACCCCAGCAAGCCGACGGAATCCTTCGCGCGGAACACACAGGCTTACCATCCCCCCACCGCGGTGAATCCTGGCCTCCCCGCTCCGCCGGACCGAGAAATGCGCCCCACGCGACCGCCGTGTCTTACCTATTCATCATCATGGTCCCGCCGATGGCCGCTCAAGGGCTCGCGCCGCAAAATTCGTGATGCTTCTGAGGACAAACGTCCGGAATTTCAAGAACCGTCAAATCCGCTACAGAGAAACGTCAGACCGCCCCGCCGACAGCAAGGAGAATCCAGCCGACGGCTCCGGCCCGAAATCGGTGGCAACGAACGGTGACAGGAGTGGCCGGCATCGCATGGCATGGCAGACGTCAACGAGCCTGTCAGCCCGGGCTTTCGGGGGCGTTGTGGCCCATACTGCCCGCGCAGGGCTTGCCAACGGCGTCCCACCGCGCGGGCGATGCCCCTGACCATCACGGCGACAGGCCGCATGCCGGCCAGGGCGGTGTGTGCCACCGCTTTCCGGCCGCCGAAGCACCCATCTGGCCGACGCCGTCATACGGCACCAGGCCGCCGCCGACCAGGCAGGCCGCACCAGGCTACGGGCCCACCACCAGGCCCCGACACACACGACCGGGGGGACAGCCGGGCCGGCCCGGGTCAACCCGTTCCAAGAAAGCGGCCGTTGATGAGGGATGTCCGCGTCGGTCTCACGCGGAAGATGCCGGGCCCACCGCTGATACGCCGCCTGCCGGGTATCGCGATGGCGAGCCGTCCGGTCCGTCAGTGCTGGAGCGCGACCTTGAACACCACGATGACCGACCCGAGGAGAAGGTTGACCGCACCCGTGACCAAGATCAGACGGCGTGAGGCGCCCGCGCGAACGGCGGCCGCAGTCGCCCAGCCGACCTGCCCGACCAGAGCGACACAGAGCGCCAACCATGCCGTCCCCTGCACTCCCAGTCCCAGGAGTGCACTGATCGCCACGGCGCCGGCCGGTGGGACGGCTGCCGCCAGGATCGGCCGCTCGTCGACGCACGCGCGGCGAACCTCCTCCCGGCTCACGGCCTGCTGCACCAGCCGGGCACCGAACAGGCGGGAGAAGACATGCGCGGCCCAGAACACCGCCCCCGTACACAGCAGCAGCAAAACGAGTTCCAACCGCGGAAACGAGCCGAGCGTGCCGGCTCCGACCACCACGGAGGCGGCGAGCAGCGAGCCGTACACAGCACCGCTGTAG
This sequence comes from Streptomyces sp. RLA123, assembly GCF_056270165.1. Lineage (NCBI taxonomy): Bacteria > Bacillati > Actinomycetota > Actinomycetes > Kitasatosporales > Streptomycetaceae > Streptomyces > Streptomyces sp. RLA123. Next base: position 20,048 of record NZ_JBWDOR010000004.1, read on the forward strand.
TCGACGGGGGCGGAACCGGTCGACGGCCGCGGCCGCGAGTCCTGCGCACGGGTCCGGTGTGTCACACCCTCAGGGTCGCCGAGCAGGTCGCGCTTCGCATGCTCACCTGCGTGCGGCGGCCGCGGGAAGCGGCCGGCGCTTCAGCCGCTGTCACGCCCTGCCGCGGCGCCTGCCACCTCGGCGCGAGCCTGCGCACCCTGCGCCAGTTCATCGGCGGCTTGCCGCGCTGCACACGGGGACGATGGTCGGGCAGCCGTACGCGCAGGGCGCCCGGTTCCCCCCGTCCGCCCACCACAGGGCCGACCGCGGTACCGGCTCCGACCAGGCCGCCGACGACGCCGTAGGCGAAGGCCCGGTCCGGGCCCTGGTAGGTCCCGGACCGGGGACGGCAAGCGCGGAAACTGCGGGCCCTGGCCTCCTACCGGGCGCGCCAGGCCCGCGGTGAGGACGCCGGTATCCCGCACGAGGAGGCCTACCGGTGGATCTTCGGCCAGGACACGGCGTGAGCTACGAGGTCATCTGGGAGCCCGAGGCCCTCGCCCAGGCGGAACGACTGGCCAAGGACGACCCGGACGGGGTGCGGCAGGTGTTCACCGCTGTCGACCACCTCGCCGTGGACCCGCGCCCTCAGGGTGCGTTCGGCAGCGCCGACCTGCTGGGCATCCACATCGGCGCGTACCGCGTGATGTCCCAGATCAGCGGACAGCAGGTACGCGTCCACGTCATCCACCTCGGCCGCGTCCACTGGCCCATGACCCCGCACCGGCGGCAAGGCGCGCGCGGCCAGGTCGGGGCCGCGGTCAGGTCGGGGCCGGGGCCGGGGCTGGAGCCGGAGCCGGAGCCGGAGCCGGGCCGGGCCGGGCCGGGCCGGGCCGGGCCGGGGTCGGGCCGGGCCGGGCCGGGGTCGGGCCGGGGTCGGGGTCGGGGTCGGGCCGGGGTCGGGGTCGGGCCGGGGTCGGGGTCGGGGTCGGGGTCGGGGTCGGGCCGGGGTCGGGACCGTCCACGACGGTCCGGGTTCCGGTGACGTGTGGCCACCGCCCGTTTGCGCGGTTCATCGGCGTGGCGTGGGTCAGGTGAGGTCGAGGATCCTGACCCTCTGGCCGGACCACTGGTCCGGGGCGGCGGTGGCGATGACCGCGCCATCGGGGCGCTCCGGGGTGGGCTGGGCGGCGTGGCGGGTGTGGGCGGCGGCCCAGGTGGCCTCTTGGGCGAGAGCCAGGGCGGCGGGCAGGTCGAGATCGACCACGGTGACGCCCGGCAGGGCTGCGATGTAGTCGGCGGTGCCGGGGCGGGCGCGGTCGGCCTCGACCAGCGCGCAGGCGGGTGCGTGCAGGTGCCAGCCTGTTTCGGCGTGGGCGCGGTGGATGAGGCGGGAGGCGAGGAGGTTGCCGCGGCCGGCGGCGACCAGGGCGGTGTCGTCGAGGACGACATGCAGGCCTTGGTTCACGGGGCGGTCGTGGCCTGGGACAGGCGGCGGTCGAGTTCGGCGTCCAGGTCGTCCTGCTCGGCGCGGGTGGGGGCGTAGCCGTTCCAGGCGTTGAGGACGGCGCGTGCCTGCTCGGCGCGCTCGGCCCGCTCGGCCGGGGTCAGGAGGCTGTCGGCGAGACGGGCGAGGTAGGCGCGCAGCGACAGCCCTTCGGCCGCGGCGATCTCCGCCAGCCGGTCCCGAGCCTCGGCAGGGATACGGACGTTCGCATCGGACATGGTGTGGGGTCTTCCGTTCGTGGTGCTGCACGACACTGCAGGGGGTACGGGTACGTACCCGTGTCCACTTCCGGGACGCAGCTGCCACTGGGGAACAGGGCGGCATCACGGGATGCTGCACCACCTCACCGGGCAGAGAACCTGGTTCCCGGCGTCGACCGTTCCCGGCTGGGCATCGCACGTGCGGCCACGGCGGCATCGCACCCCTTCGGAGGGGGTCGTGGCGGGAATGATCCGAGGGCTCGAACCTCCGTGTCGGCGTGCGGCCATTCAGCGGTCGTGCAGTACCACAGGGCGGGTGACCGGAACGACGGTCAGCAGACCGTCCAAACCCTTGAAGTCATCTGGGTTGGTGGTGAACAACGGCAAGTCCTCAGCGATGGCGATCGCGGCAATCATCAAGTCGGCGACCCGCCGCCGGGGTTTGCGGCCCGCGCCGATCACGGCGGCGCAGACCCTGCCGTAGACGCGCGCGGCTTCCGCGTCGAACGGAATGGGATCGAACTCGTTCTCCGCGCGCTGCAGGACATCCATGCGCCGACCGCGCTCGGCGTACTCGTCGTAGTCGTCCTGCTCGTCGTTCCTGCGCACCTCGTGAGGCCCGGCCGACAACTCGGCCAAGGTAATGGCGCTGATCGCGACCTGGGCGGGCAGGTGCTCCGGGTCCACCCACCTGCGCAGGATCATGATGTTCGTGTCCAGCAGGCCCTGCTGATACTCAACGGGCATAGGGATCACCCGGCTCCTGATCGGCAGTGGCTTCCTGGTCGGACCGGAACGCGGCCAGCGAAACATCCGGGGCGGCCTTCGACATGGCGGCGAACTCCCCGCGGGGCACGAACCTCCGACGCCGCCGCAACGGAACCAACTCACCGATGCGGTGGCCGTCCCGGGTGACGATGAATGCCTGGCCGCCTTGAACAGCGTCCATGATCTCTTTCGACCTGGTACGCAAATCGCGCTGGGTGATCTCCGGCTCCGCTGTCATACCCCCACCGTACCCGGCAGGTGCTACCTGGTGCTACCTGGTAGCACCATGGTCCGGAAAGGCGGCGCACCGGCAAGGGCCACCTGGACCCTGCTGATCAGACGAGCACTGGTCGTGGCCGCCTGGTTACGACCTCGAGCACCTGGCGCCAGGGATATCCGGTGGGCTCGCCCGCCCCGGGTTGATTGGGCACAAAGCCACCCTCGCTGCCCCGCCCGCCCTCTCAGCCATCGCAAGCCGAGCACAGGAACGCCATCATCTCTCGTCCGCGCTCCCGCATACCCAGGGGCATCCGATCGATCCATGCGGCCGACTCGGCCACGGAGGGTGCTCGCTTCGCGCCCACGGTCACGACGGCCCCGCCCACCGCCGGGTCTCGCACCAGGGAGGTGGCCGACCCCTGATGGAGCCGCCCCGGCCACGCCGGTCCTCGCCACATGACCGTCGGGCCCACCGCCGATTGGGCGCGTGAGGGAGAACGGTTCGTTGTGAGGCGGGCGCAGCGGCGTCGTTGTGCAGGCGTCCGCAGGCAGCGAGTTCTCGGCGACATCGACCAGATGCGCTCGGCCCTGCGCCACCAAGTCCGCTCCACGACCAAATGGACTCAAGGGCTGCGCAAGTTCCTCACCGCCGACGCCGTGGCAGCATCCAACTCCATCGAGGGTTTCAAGGTCGCCACCGTGGATGTGGAAGACCTGATGGAGGGCGAGCGAGACGTCGAGGTGTCCGAGGAGAACCGAGAGGAGACCCTCGCCTACCAGCGCATGACGACCTACATCCAAACGCTGCACGACTCGGCCGACTTCACCTACAGCAAGAGTTTCCTCAACGCCCTGCACTGGATGCTCCAAGGGCACCGCCACCACCCGCGCAAACCCGCCGGACAGTGGCGTCGCGGTCCCGTCTACGTCACCGACGCCCGCGACCCGAGTATCGCCGCCTATACCGCCCCCGACGCCGAGGTAGTCCTTGCGCTCATGCAGGAACTGGTCGACTGGCTGGGCGCCGACGACGCCAGCCACCCCCTGGTCCGGGCAGTCATGGCGCACCTGCATCTGGTGTCCATCCGCCCATGGGCCGACGGCAACGGCCGGATGTCCCGCTCACTGCAAACCCTGATGATCGCGCGGGAAGGCGTCCTGGCTCCGGAGTTCTCCTCCATCGAGGCATGGCTCGGGCGGCCGGGCAACACCTGGGAGTACTACCGCGAACTCGCCCGCCGCGGCGCCCACTACCTGCCCGACCAGGATGTCGCCGGCTGGATCCGCTTCGACCTGACCGCCTACCACCAGCAGGCCCAGACCGTGCAGGGTCGGCTGACCCGGGCCGGGAAAGTCTGGGAAGCACTCGCCGAATTCGCCCGGCACGCCGGCTTGGACGAGCGCACCGTCACCGCCCTCCACGACGTCGCCATGGCCGGACGGGTGCGCCGCTCCCGCTACGAAAGCGCCGAAGGCCTCAGCCTGCAACAGGCCCAGCGCGACCTGCGCGACCTGGTCACCGCCCAGGTCCTCACCCCCGTCGGCCGCACCCGCGCCCGCTACTACACCGCCGGCGACCGTTTCCCGCAACAGGCACTGGACATCTCCGCCACCCCCATGCCCCTCACCGACCCCTACACCCCAACCGGCTGAACGGCCGGGGGCCTGCCCCACCGATCACGTACCGATGCGTGTGGCTCCCGGCGAAGCCTGCTGCGCCGAGGCTGCCGCGGCCGTGGCGCACGGCTCGACCGCCGGACAGGTTCATCCGCCGAGCGCGACTGGAGCCACACCGTCAGGCAGGTGGTGCACGGCCAGCGCCACAGCCTCCTCGGCCGTGTTGAAGACGCCCAGATCCTGACTGATGATGCCGCTGCCCACTGCGTACGTGCCATCGCCGTTCGCGCTCAGACACGGTCCGACAACCGTCAAGCGCGGGCGGGTTGTGGCCGACAAGCGCAGCGCCCAGTGGCTGGTGAACGGGTAGAGGGCGCGCAGGGCCGGCTCGGCGTACGCCGCCTCGATCAGGATCGCAGGACACGCCCCTACACCGGAATGCGCAAACCCCCACCCGGCCGCCCCGAAGCCAACCCCGTCGTTGCGGGCCGTGCAATCACCCGGCCCGGCGACCGCGGGCGTGGCCGGTACCGGCAGTGCCACACCGGCCAGGGACGGTCATCCCCCGGCCAAGGCCTCTGCGGCATCCAGCGCCCGGTCATCACCACCATCTGCCCTTTGTTCCCCAGCTGAGGTTTGAGGACTTACGGGCTTGGGATCGATTGAGTTCTGGACTCATAACCCAGAGGTCGCGTGGTCCAAATCCCGCCCCCGCTACCAAGGTCCGGCCCCTGCCCGACGACACGTCAGGCGGGGGCCGGAGCCGTGTGCAGGCAGCCTGGGCCGACCGGGCTCCGAGCACGGGGTTCCTCGCCTCGTCAGCCCCACGATCACGCAGAGCCCGCCAAGCCCGTCATCAATGACCCAGTGGACGAGGCCCATTGCCGGCCGCAGCGTGGCCGGCGAGCCAGTCCGGCAGAGCGGCACGGGCGGGGTGTGGACAGCGGGAGGGTTCCTGCTGCCCCGCGCGCCGACGCTGCGTCGAGGTCTTGCTCGCTCAGTTGGCGGTGAAGGCGGGGTAGTCGGTGTAGCCCTCGGCGTGACCGGCGTAGTAGGTGTCCCGGTCGCTGTCGGCCAGCGGGTGGCCCTGCGCGAAGCGCTCGACCAGGTCGGGGTTGGCGATGAAGGGGGCGGCGAAGGAGACCGCGTTGACGATCCCGTGGTCGAGGATCTCGTTGCCGAGGGCCTGGGTGAAGCCGAGGTTGGCGACGATGTTGCCCTGGTAGTGGGCGCGGTAGCGGGAGAAGACGGCGATGCGCTCCTCGATGGTGCCGGGGGTGCCCAGGAGGTGCAGGTAGGCCAGGTTGCTGTCGTTGAGCTTCTTGAGCAGCTGGTCGTAGTCGGCGAGTGTCTCCTCGTCCGCGGTGAACGTGCCTCCGTTGTCCCAGCCCGGGGACATCTTCACGCTGACGCGGTCGCTGCCCCACACGTCACTGACGGCGTCGAGGATGTCGAGGAGGAACTGGGCCCGCTTCTCGCTGCTGCCTCCGTAGGCGTCGGTGCGCTGGTTGAGACGCGGGTTGAGGAACTGCGGGATCAACTGGGACTGCTGGGCGTGGATTTCCACGCCGTCGAAGCCGGCGCGGCGGGCGTTCTCGGCCGCATGGCGGTAGTCGGCGATGGTGGCGGCGATCTCGGCGGCGGTGTAGGCGCGCGGGGTGACGGTGTCCTTCGGGCCGGAGGGGGTGAAGGACTTCTCGCCGGGGTTGATGGCCGAGGGGCCGGCGGGCAGGCGGCCGCCGAGGTGGTCGGGGTGGGAGGCCGCGCCGAGGTGGCCGAACTGGGAGACGATCCGCCCGCCGGCCTCGTGGACGGCTTCGGTGACCTTCACCCAGCCGGCGGTCTGCGCATCGGTGTAGATGCCGGGCACGTGGATGAAGCCGACCGCGTCGGGGCTGACCCAGGTTCCCTCGGTGACGATCAGGCCGGCGCCGGCGCGCTGCGCGTAGTAGGTCGCGTGCAGGTCGGTGGGGGCCAGCTCGGCGTTCTGGGCGCGGGCGCGGGTCATGGGGGCCATGACGACGCTGTTGGGGAGCTCCAGCGCGCCGAGGCGGACGGGCTGCAGCAGGGGCTGGGTGGTGGTCATGAGTAACTTCCTTGTGCTGAGGGGGGGATGAGGAGGGGGGTGAGGAGGGGGCGAGGGCCCGGCTCAGTCCTGTTTGAGGGCGTGGAGGCCGGAGAGTGGGCCGCCGAGCTGCATGAGGCGTCCGCCCTCGCGCAAGGAGCCGAGGTCGACGGGGGCGAAGCCGAAGGCGGCGGTGAGGTCCTTGACGGTGGTCTTGGCGTCGGCGTCGTCACCGGCGAGGAACAGCACCTGGCGTCCGGCCCGGTGGCGCGGGTCGGCGGCGATGTACTGGCCGTAGAGGGTGTTGAACGCCTTGACGACGCGGGCTCCGGGCAGCAGTGAGGCGACGTGTTCGCTGCCGGTCAGCTCGCCCAGGTCGGCGATCTTCATGGGCGGGGGCGGGGAGGCGAACTGGTTGGTGGCGTCGATGACGATGCGCCCGTCGAAGGGTGGCAGGCCGGCTACCGCGTCCGGGATCTGGGGCCAGCCGACTGCGAGCACGACGAGTTCCGCCGCGGCGGCTTCCTGCGGGGTGCCGGCGTGGGCGAGCGGTCCGAGTTCGCCGACGAGGCCGGCCAGGGAGGCGGGGCCGCGGCTGTTGCTCAGTACGACCTGGTGGCCGTGGGCCACGGCGTGCCGGGCGATGGCCTGGGCGACGGTTCCGGCGCCCAGGGTTCCGATCTTCATGGCGGTGCCCTTCGTGGGGTTCAGGGTGCGGGGCTGGTGAGCAGGACGGTTCCGCTCCTGCCGGGGCGGCGGACATGGTCGATGGCCTTCGCGAAGTCGGCGAGGTCGTAGCCGGCGGCGACCTCGAAGAGTTCCGGGGCGGTCGCGGCCAGACGGGTGGCGAAGGCGATGTCCTCGGCCCGTTCCTCGGGCGTGCGGGCGGCCATCCACTGGAAGACGGACGTGCCCCGCACGGTCAGGGCCCGCGGGGTCAGCGCGAGCGACTCCAGCGGCGTGCTGCCGGAACCGAGCCCTCCGTAGGTGATCAGCGTGCCGCCGTCGGCGAGCAGCCCGGCCAGCTCACCGGTCAGGGATCCGCCCACCGCGTCCAGTACGACCTGGGCGCCCCGGCCGCCGGTCGCGTCCTGGACCTGAGTGCGCCAGTCCGCGTCGGCCGTCGAGATGGCCGGCAGTGCGGGGAAGCGCTGCCGCAAGGTCTGCGCCCCCGTGGCGCTGCGCACCAGGTTGACCAGCGCGATGCCGTGCTTGAGTGCTGCGGCGCTGACCAGCTTTCCCACCGACGAACCGGCGGCCGTCTGCACCACCGGACCGGCCTGGCCGTGCTGGGCGTCCTCGACCGCCTCCAGCAAGGAGAGCAGGGTCAGCGGGTTGGCCAGCATCAAAGCCGCGGTCTCGTCGCTGAGGTCCTCGGGCACCGGCACCACAAGATCGGCCGGCGCCGTGACGAGTTCGCTCCACGCGCCCGGCACCGGGAAGAACGCCACCCGCTGGCCGGGCCGCAGGTCCTGCACACCCTCGCCGAGGGTCTCGATGACGCCCATTGCCTCCACGCCGGGAATCTGTGGCGTGGCGAACCGCTGCCGCAGCCCACCCGCAAGGCCCTCCACTCCCGCCAGGTCGCCGGGGTGGATCGGCCGGGACAGCACCCGCACCCGCACCTGCCCGGCCGCGGGCGCAGCAGGGGCCGGCTGCTCGATCAGGCGTAGTACCTGCCCGGCTTCTCCGTGCCGGTCGTAGGCGATGGCGCGCATGGCGCTCCCCTTCCACAAACTAATAATGATGGGTGTCATTGAAGCCTCCTGTTACGATGAGAGGCATCATTAAAAATGTCAAGTCGAGAGCGACGCGAGAGGACGGCCATGCCGCGGATCACCAAGGAGGACAAGGCCCGCAACCGGCAGAACATCCTCGAAGCGGCCAGCCGCATGTTCCGCTCGCAGGGCATCGACGCGGTCGGCATCGCCGAGTTGATGAAGGAAGCCGGACTCACCCACGGCGGCTTCTACAACCACTTCGCCTCCAAGAACGACCTGGCCGTGGAGGTGTGCGGCGCCTCCTACGCCGCCTCGCTCGAAGGCCTGTCCCGCACCATCGAGGACGGTCCGGGCCCGGCCGGCTCTCCGCTGGAGCGGGTCCTGGCCGACTACCTGTCCACCGCGCACCGTGACGCCCCGGACGGCGGCTGCCCCTCCGCCTCCCTGGCCACCGACGCCGGACGGCACAGCGAAGCCGTGCAGAGCGCGTACGCCGAAGGCGTCGAGGGTTACCTCACCGGCTTCGCCGCCGAGTTCCTGCGCGAAGCCCAGGACAAGGGCCACCAGCTCGACCCGGCCGAGGCCCGCCACAGGGCCGTCCGCCTGCTCAGCGAAATGGTCGGCGCGCTGATGCTCGCCCGCGCCGTACGCCACGTCGAGCCCGAGCTCTCCGACGAGATCCTGCAGACCGGCCGCAGCCACACCCTCGGCTGATACGGCTCAGGGCGGCGTCGACGGAAGGCGGCCTGTCCTGGTCTCCGTCATGGGGCCCGGCATCGGCGACGAGTCCCTGTTCGAGGCCGAGCACGCCGATGAAGTCGATCAGGAGCCTCTCATCGGCTTCACGCCGACCCACGCCGTCAATGTCGTCGCCTTCTGCAACCGTCCAGTCGACCACGTCGTCACGGCCCTGCTGACCGCCGCCGTTATGGACGTGATCGGTGGCGTCGTCAACGCCGAACTGAGGGAGGACCAAGCGCCAATGGTGGCCGGCCTTCCCGGCGTCATCGCCACGACGACCGGTCCATGGCCTGCCGCGTACGGTTCGGCCGAGTTCCTCAGAGCGTGGGCTCAGCAGCCCGGCTTTCGGCTGCTGAAGTAGCCGGAGTTCGGCCAACCAGCTCAGGCGAGCAGTACCCGCTTGCGTGACAGCTTGAAGCCCGCGCGGCCGAACAACCGGCGCTTGAGCATCTTGATCCGGTTGACGTGTCCTTCCACGACGCCCGAGCTCCAGGGCAGGGTGAGGCCGGCGATGACGGCGTCGCGGTCGCGGTCGATGCCTGCGGCAAGGGTGTGGAGGCTGGGCAGGTCGTCCTGCCGGACGGCGTCGAGCCAATCGGGCAGGCGCTCGCCCTGGCGCTCAATGAGCATGGTCGCGAAGGAGCGGACGTGCCTGGTGAGGGCGTCGAGTTCAGGGCAGTGCGTCCGGACGGCCTTGAGCTGGAATTGCTCGGTCTCGGTGGCGGTCCTGGACCGCTGCCGGCGCGACGGCATGACACACGTCATCCTCGACGGCACGCTGATCGAATCCGACCGCCTCGCCGGTGTCCGCGAGAACGGCAACGACCTGTGGTCCAGCCAGAAGCACAAGGCGTTCGACGGGAACGTGCAGTTCCTGTCCGCCCCGCACGGCACCCCGCTGTGGGTCTCCGACGTCGAGCCCGGCTCCACCCCAGACATCACCGCCGCCCGCATCCACGCCCTGCCCGCGCTGTACAAGGGCGCGGCCGGCGGCCTGCCCACCCTGGCCAAGGGCTACATCGGCGCCGGCATCGGCATCCACGTCCCCGTCCGACGCCCCAAGGGCCGCTCCGAGCAGGCCCTCCACGCGGATACCCGCACCACGAACAGCCTGATCAGGAGCATCCGCGCCCTCGGTGAACGCGCCGCAGCCGAACTCAAGCAGCGCTGGCGCACCCTGCAGCACGGCACCATCAGCCCGAGCCGGATCGGAGACATCGCCCGCGCCGCCCTCGTCCTCAACGGAATCTGGAAATGATCACCGCTGAGAAAACGTCACTCGCCAAGGGGCTGAGGGCGGGGCCGATGTGCGGCCCCGGACCCTACGAGCAGACATCGAGCCCCTTGGTCGGACGCCTGGCTCGGACGACGCCATCACAGCGCGCGCAGCAGCCAGGTCAGTCCGAGTTCGCGGGCAGTAAGTCCGGCCGCCTCGCGGAGTTGGTCGGCTTCGGTTCCCGGCGGCAGTTCGCCGGCGAGGGTGAGGGCCGCCGCAGCCGTCTGAGGACGGGCCCCCAGGGATGCGCGTAGGTGGTAGGACCTGCGCAGGTGGTCGACGCCCTGTTCATGGTCCTGTTCCAGGAGGTGGCCGCCGATGTGGCGTGCGGCGTAGGACTCCAGCAAGGCGTCCCCTTGCTCCCGGGCGTGTTCCAGAGCGTCCCGGTAGGTCAGGACGGCCGCGTGCGGGTCGTCGTCGATATTGTCGGCGAGCACGCCGAGCCAGAAGGTGGCCCAACCCGCCAGTCGGCGCTCGGACCTGGCCTGGGTGAAACCCTCCCGGGCGCGGTGGAGGTCGTCGTCGAGCGGGCTGAGGCCGAACAGCAGCCGGGTGTACCGGATCTGGGCGCCGAGGTATCCGGCGAGCACCGGCTGGGCGAGTGCGTTGACGGCCTCCTCGGCTGCGTCGCTGCCGCGCAGGCGCCACCAGAAGCTGTCCACCAGGATCTCGGCGCGCTCGACCTCGGCTTGCGACGGCAAGACGGCGAGTGCCTGGTCCCAGTGGCCCGTGCGGTGCAGCATTCGCGCGGTGGCGGTCGGACCGTCCATCATGTAGGTGGCATCAGTAGTCATGATGCCTACTCTTCAATTCTGAGAGGTAGGTGGTCAAGTGCGTTATGTCGACTACATCGGGAACCTGACCCGCATCGCGGTCGAGATCGCCAACGGTGACGACCCGAGTGAGCTGCGACGGGAGATGTTCCGACAGCACCGGATAGCCGAGCCCGACAACACACATCTCGCCCAGTTCCTCCCGGCGCTGCGCGCCGCCGTGGAGGCCGCCTCCCAGGCTGGGCCGATCGGCGCCGTCAACGCCCTGCTCGAACAGCACCCACCCCTCATCCGCGTCGACGACCACGACGGCGAAGGATCACCACACCTGCACTTCGCCCCCAACGCCGAAGACGCCGTCAGCTGGCTCGGCCGCAGCTGCGCCGCAGCCCTCGCCCACGTCGTCTGCGGCGACCCGGCCGTGACCATCGGCCGCTGCCACGCCGCCGGCTGCGCACGTTTCTACGTCGACGACTCCCGCAACCGCACCCGGCGGTTCTGCTCCAACGCCTGCGCCAGCCGGACCACCGTCGCGGCCTACCGCGCCCGCCACAAGGCAACAGATTGACTCCCCTGAGCGGAAATCCGACGGATCGGCAGCAGGTGGCCCCCGAAGCCTGAACGGACACGGCTTCCAGGACCATCAATTTCCTACGCCCCCGTGACCTGCCCAAAAGACCATGCCCGCCGCCGCATCATCGCCGAACCCGTCCGCTCTTGACCAACGGTGCGAACAGCCCGACGCCGAACCCGGGGAGCACAGCAGCCTTCGCTGACCTGCGAAGATGGGCCCCGTCCCGTTCGGGACAGTACCCGCGGTCAGCCCTTCGGCTTAACTCGACCACGCCGCCGTCAACACCGGCCTCACCCTGCCCTGGAGCAACGGCCGCACCGAAGGCGTCAACACCCGGGTAAAGAGGATCATGCGGCAGATGCACGGCCCAGCCGGATTCGACCTCCTCCGTCATCGCATTCTGCCGGGTTGCCATTGACCGTCACCACCAACAACGGAACAGAGCCGAACGTTTTGCACTCCCCGACTACGTAACCCTCCCTGTCAGGTCCGAAGCCATGATCCATCTGGCGATGACCGGCCTCATGGCTCGTCGCCTCACCGGCGAGAACACCATCTCCTGGCGCGACCCGACATCACCGGACCAAGCCCGCACCACAGGATAAAACAACGGGAGAAGACGACCTGTCACGCGTTGTCCGCCCGAGATCCGGATCCCGTCAGCCGCCCGCTTCGAAATCCTCGTGAGATGACGTCATCGGGACCCAGCCACCGGGGTGGCGATACCAGTAGTGCGGTAGCCCCTTGATGGTCGTGGTGCGGAACGGGCGGCCGTGGTCGTCGACGCGGACCGAGCCGGTCCGGCCCTGCGACGACCAGTCGAGCTCGAGGTACCAGTCACAGGTGCAGGCCCCCGTGCGCGCGGAGAGGAACAGGACCTCCGGCTCACGCAGAGACACCCGGTAGGGGAAGTCGATCGCGGGGGCCGGCCTGTCCGGATCGTTACCCGGCACTGAACGGGCCAGGGGCCGGTGCACGTCCAGGTTCACCGAGAAGTGCCGGGGGATGAGGACGGCGCCGCAGCCCTCGTACATGGAATAGGCGATGCTTCCGCGGGTGGCGGGAGCACTGCGCCCGACCATGCGCACATGCAGCGCCGTCAGGACCACGGCGCCCGAGCTCCGGCCCTGCACCGTGATCCGCAGATTGGTGGTACGCCCGTGCACCGCCCCCTGGGACGCCGCCCACACTGCGGCGTCCGCCGGGGCGGGGGGCGGCGGAACGTGACCCGGCGGCCTGGCGATGACGTAGTCGTGGTCACATTCGAGCTGCCAGACATGGGAGTCTGCGGTCCAGGTGAGCGGCGCCCCGGCGGAGACCGTGCCGGTGTCCGCCCGGTCCTCGCGCGAGCTCTCGCCGCTCCCTGCGGCCGATGCCGAGGGTTTCGACGAGGAGCGCGCGGAGGCCGACGGCCCCTTGCCACTCGCGGAAGGGGCTGCGGCCGGATGTGGACTGCCGTCGCTCCGCGGCGACGCTGCCGAGGCACTCGGCGTGCCGCGGCCAAAGACCGCTGACACACGGTCATGCGAGCTGTCGCGGACGGCAGCGGATGCGGTGAGACCCGCCAGCGAGACGACGAGCGACACCGCCAATGCCGTCACTCGCAAGGGCCGTTGCCGGGGGCACCCGTCATGGGAGCGCCGTTCTGCCGACAAGACCCGTTCCCGACCAGGACGGGCCGGCGAGCCCCGCTCGACGGACTCGTCCGCCGATCCGTCCGGACTCCCGGCCATGGGCAGCACGCAATCGCCCCCGTCCGCTCGTGACCTGACTGCTCGCCGGGCACCGGACGAGCGCTGTCGCCGCCGTTCCGCGTTCGCCAGCATCCACCGGCGGTGCAGGTCCTCGCGCTCTTGCCAGGAGGCTCCGCAGAGTTCAGCGAACCGCTCGACCACGGCGAAGTCCGCTGGAACCACCTCCCCCGCGCAGTAGCGGTGCAGGGTGGAGGCGTTCATGTTCAGGTGGCGGGCCAGCGCCGAGTAGCTGCGGTCCGTGCGGCTCTTCAAACGCGTCAGCAGGGACGCAAACTCCGCCGCCTCGTCGCGGATTGCGTCCATGCGGTCCGACCTCACATCCGTCCATCGGTTCCGCGCCCGCATGGCCCCGATCCGTGCCGGCCGCCAGCTGCCCCGCATACGTGCACGCGACTACGGCCGGGATGGTTCCGCCCTCACGCCATCCCTCTCTTCGTCACCTCCGTCACGCTTGGTCTCGCCGCCAATCGGTCGTGACTGTGCTCGGCGCCCGTGGCGCCGGCCGTCCCGCCTCCGGCCCGGGGAGGTCTTCCGTCCCGGAGCGGCATCCCAGGGATGTGCGTCTTCCCAGGTCACCAGCGCTGGGACCGTCCCACCGTTGCAAGGCGCGGGGCAGCTGTTGTCCCACGGCCACAGGGCATCCGACGCTATGCCCATCGCACCGGCCGAACCGGCCGGAGCACCCGCCGGTGCCACGACAGCCGTTCATCGAAATGCCCTGGCGCCCCCACGGCCCCGGAAGGGACGGGTGGCGCGACCGTTTGGAACGCGCCTGGCTCCCCAGTTGCGGACCGCGGCCGCATGCGACCTCGTGACGATCGAAAAGGAACTCCCACATGAACATGAAGTACCCCGCTGCCCCCCTCGTGGCCGTAGCGACGGGCCTCGTCCTAGTGCTCGGGTACGGTGTCTCGGCGCAGGCCTCCGCCAACGGGCCGCAGACGGCCAAGGGGAAGACCCGCGAGGCGGCGACGCACCGCACCAGCGTCTCCGCCTGCTCCCAGAAGGACCTCGGCGTGTCCGCCGTGAAGGAGCCGGCGGACAGCACTGACGCCAGGCACCTGCTCCTCACCGTCCAGAATGCCGGCGACAAGAAGTGCAACGTCTACCGCTACCCGCTCGTGCGGCTCGGCGACGGCCGGACCACGGCCCCCGTCATCGAGGACAGCGCCCCGACGCCCGGCGAGCCCGTCACCCTCGCACCCGGTCAGGAGGCGTACGCCGCCCTGCTCGTGAACAGCCCCATGGACGAGTACGAGGCGAAGAGCATCACGCTGAGCCTGCAGGGCCGTAAGCCTGGCAGCACAGCCGGCAAGCCGATCGACGTCCCCATGCCCGTCGATACCCTCTACGCCAACGACGGCCAGCGTGTCACGTACTGGACGACCGCCCCCGGCTACGCGCTGGACTTCATCATGTCGAGGTGACGCCCTTCGACCGGACTGCCGGTCCAACAGCCGACCTCCACGGCATTTTGGCCCTTCACCCCGATTCGGCTTTACACGCCGCCGGAAGCCGGGCTGCACCGACTGGCCTGCGTCCCGGCGCCGTACGGTGCCGGGACGCAGGTTCCTGCTGCTCAGGCAGTCGCGAGCCGGTGGCCTGGCTGCCTCAGCATCAAAAGGGACCGTCGGCACAGGGGCGAGTCCCGTTGGTCATGGGGCAGGTCGGCGACTCGTCTCCGGCGCGAGGGACCCGCGCCAGGTCGTGTGGCAGCCGCGCCCTTGAGACGGCGCGCTGCTGGATCTACGGACAGGACGTGGACGACTGGTACGTGATCTTGGCGTACCCCCAGTTCTCGACCTTGACGTACGCCGCCGAGGTTCCGCGACGGTCGTACACCATGCCCCACGTCTTGCCCGGCGCCATCAGATGCAGCTTGTCCGGTCGAGTTGCTCGACCTCGTCAGCGCTGAGCCGGTCGCGATCGCGCATGATCCATGAGGTGATCTTGCGCGGGCGGGGCGGGGCGGCGGCGGGGGCCGGTTCGGCGGTGCCGGTCCGCAGTGCGGCGAGGTGCTTGCGGACGACCTGGACACTGCCTTGGTTGCCGCGTTCGGTGATCTCGCGGAACAGCCGGGTTCGGCTCGTGCACCCGGCGGCAAAGCGGGAGTTGACGTAGGGCTTGAACGGCTCGAGTACACCGTCGGGGCGGCGGTCTCGGGCGGAGGCGAGCAGGAGGTCCAGGTCGGTGGTCTTGAACTTGCGCACGGTCTTGCGGTCCAGGCCCAGGTGGCGGGCGATCGCGCTGATCGTCCAGCCCCTGGTCCAGCAACCGGTGCACGTCGATGTGCCGGTGGCGGGTGCGCTCGACCATCGCTGTCTTCGGCAGCGCGGGTGGCGGCAGGTCGACCAAGACGGGCTCCGGCGGGCCCTCGACCGCGGTCGGTGCTTCGTCGTCGAGGCGTTTGCGCAGGCAGGAGCGGTGCTGGTGGCAGGTCTCCTCAACCGCCGCGGACAGGTTCTGTAGCAGGTGCCGGCGATCTGCGACCTCCAGGGCTTCGGGTGCGGCTTCCTTGACGGCCTTGGTGTAGGCGCTGGCGCGGTCGCGGCAGCCATCTCCGCCCCCGGGTGAGAGGTCAGCCAGGCCGCGAAGGTCTCGGAGATGCGGCCGGGCAGGACGTCCACGACCCTGCCGGTCTCGACGTCGACCAGGATGGTGCCGTACCGGCGGCCGCGGCGGAAGGCGAACTCGTCCACGCCGAGGACACGCGGAGCCCGTTCCGGTCCCGACGGCTCTTCCAGAAGTTCGAACAGGCGGGTCCGCGCGGCCGCCAGGGCAGCTTGCGGCACAACCGCTCGCCGGCCACCGTCGTCAGCCACTCCTTTAAGGACAGCGCCGCAGACGCTGGCGCAGGTGATACCGCAGGCGTTGTCGCGGGAGCGGACCGGGTGCACGCCATGGTGAACGGGATACTGCACGGGATGCTCCCGCCCCGGAGCCGGCACAGTAGGCGACACCGAGGATCTCGCCGTCCATGCGGATGCTGCGCCCCCCGGCTCCGTCGGCGGCACACGATCACTCGGCATTCCACCTGGCCGCGGATGACCCGGGCCGGCAGCGGGCGCATGCTGGAAGAGCGGCCCTGCCTGCGTGTCGGCAGCTTCGGCGCCTTCGGGGCAGGGTCGCCCCAAAGAGGTACGGCGCGGCCCCTGGCCCTCCACGCTGGGCCGTGCCGGACGCTCCCGTCCCCCATTGAGCGTCCTCTGCGCGCGCCTGTCATCGAGGCCGGGCAGGATGGGGGTGCGAGCCCGAGGGCCACGGTCCGGAACCCGCCAGGCACTCGCGCCATTGGATCGGCCCCCGCCGCGGCAAAGCGACGGGGGCCGAGGCCGTTGAGCGGGCGGCAGACTCAGGGAGAGCGCCATCCGCCCGGCGCCGAGGCGCAGTTGACGCACGGCCGGCAAGGTCCGGCAAAGCTGGTTCGTGGTCAACGCCCGCAGCAGGTAGGGAGGTTGGCCGGGGATCGGCGGCGGATACCGACGGGCGCCGGCAACAGCACCGGGCACGCCGGCCGGGCCGGGCTTGTCATGGGCTCCCCGGCCCCGGAGCACTGCGACCCATGTCGGCAGCGCCTTTCGCCAGGTGGTGATTGTCGCCGCAGCGCAACTGTTGCTGCACGGCAGCTGTTGCCGGATGCAGGGACTGGGGAGAGCGGCTGCGGTGGCGGCCGGCTCGGTGGTGCCCGTTCAATGAGCCGGACCCGATGCCCGGCGGCATGCAGTGTGCTTTTCGGGTTCCCGTCGCCCTGCGGCCCAACAGATCACGCGTAGTGACCGCAGGGCGGGGCAGACGCGTAGTCAGGAGGTTGACGACATGGTTCCTTTGCTGCTTGTCCTGCTGCTCGCCCTGGTCCTGTTCGGTGCCGGGTTCGCCCTGAAGGCACTGTGGTGGATCGCCATCATCGTGCTGGTGTTGTGGGTACTCGGTTTCGTCTTCCGCGGCGCCGAAGGCGGCGGCGGACGCCGCCGCTGGTACCGGTGGTGAACTGACACACCCCCCAGTCAAGGGTGGGGTTCGCGCTGCCGACAGGGCCGCGAACCCCACCCTTCGCACGTCCCTCGCCCCATGCGGGGTAGACGAGAACACAAGCGGCTCGCCGGCATCGCGCCCCTGGAACCAGCGCGGCCTCCCCGGCGAGCCGCCACACGCGACGGCAGGGCGCCAGGCTCGGCACCCCCGCACGTCCCTACCGCCCCGATCCCCGCTCCCTCCAGCACGGTCGATCCAGCGCGGTCGATCCAGCACGCGGTAGTGGAACCTGCCCGGCCTGGATCACACCGAACGTGTGTACCGGCCATCCCGGAGGGAACATGGGAAGAGCGCGGCTCCGTCCACCTCCACAGCGGACGGGGCCGCGTTCACGTGACGCCAGGGAATCACCACCACGACGGACTCGCGGCAGCGCCACGTCTTGACCGGCTACCCGCCCCCTCCACCCGCACACGCCCACGCCCACCAAAGCCCAGCGGCACGACCGCCTGACTCGCCATGCGCCGGCAGACCGCACCACACCGGGCCGGGCCGGGCCGGGTTCCTCGTGAGCGGGCTGAGCACCCGCTGGGCGGGACACCGGCTGCGGCCGGCCGTTGAACTGCACGAGACACGCGCCCCTCCAGCACGGGGCCGCGGCCGACAGCGGCCGGGGCCCCGTGCTGTTCGGGTGCTGTTTTGATCGCCCCGCAAACGCGACGCTGCGCCGACACCGTCCCGTGGCAGAAGCCGCACTGCCTGACGACCCGGGGCGTGCGGCCAGGGGCCGGGGTTTCCTCACCGCCGCCGCGACGCCCGGCTTCTCCGCCCACGGCGAGCGCGGCACACCCCGGTGCCATCAGTGCTGGTGGCAGGGGTCCCTCTGATGAGTGCCCCGACAGGCGTGGTGACTGAGTGGCACCTACGGTGACCGTGCGTATGTGCCGGAGTGCTATGCGCCTGGCATGTGCCAAAGGCCGAAGGTCGGCCTCCCCGTGAAAGGAACATCAGTGAACGCTCGATTTGGTGTGCGCCGAGGCAAGGCGCGCGCGGTCACAGCCCTGGCCGCGACAGCGGCGTCGACGGTCTTGGGATCGGCCTCTGCTCTCGCAGACGAAAGAGATCTCTTCGCGGACAACTGGGGCGTGATCACCCGTAACACGATCGGCTCCCCCGTCGCCGTACTGCGGAACGGTCCGGTCGGCTCCTTCGGCGTACCGGCATCCGCCGCCCGGCCGCCCTACGGCACCGGCAGCCTGGGCATCGAGGTCGCGAACAACTCCACCACGCTGACCCCGCCCAGCGAGAAGGTCGACTTCGGCAACGAGCGCGACTTCTACGGCAACCCGGTGCTCAGCCTGACCAAGGTCGGCTTCCACGTCTTCCAGACCGGCGAGAACGTCGGCTACGGCGGTCCGGCCAACATGCCGAACATCCGGTTCGAGATCGACCCGAACATGACCACCGGCGACAACTACTCCACCATGGTGTGGACCCCGCCCGCCGTCGCGGTGGTGGACCGCTGGAGCCCGTACCTGGACGCCACCACGACGGGCACCTGGTTCCTCACCGGCAACGAGACCTCCTGCACCCAGGCCACCCCCTGCAACTTCACCCAGCTGAAGGCCTCCTTCACCGGCGGCATCGCACCGCCGACCATCCTCACCGTCGCCGTCGGCAAGGGCCGCGACAACATGTGGACCGGCGCCGTCGACGGCCTCCGCATCAACCGCAACGTCTACGACTTCGAAGCCGACGGCGTCAAAACCCGCCTCCAGCCCTTCTGATAGGACGGCAGTCCCCACAGTCGTGCAGCCGGCCCACCACAAGGTCGACCGGCTGCGCGCGACGTGGGCAAGCCTGCGGTGGACGCAGGCCTGCCCACGTACACCCGGGGCTTGCCGGCCAAGTGCCGAAGCCGACGAGCCGGCCGCCGGCCCTGCACGCGGCTTCAGCGGCAACCGCCGCCTCCTCCCCCCGGACAGCAGCATGGTGTGCGGGTCGGGACGGGGCGCGACGAATGCCCCCGCCTCGGATCGAAATACTTCGGGCGTGTCCGTGATGGACCAGGTCATGAGATTGCGTCTCCTGCTCCCCCAACGGGCGGCACCCCGCGAAGCGGTGGGGAAGCCGTCGGGGGCCCGCCGGCCGCGGTGGACGCGGCCGGCGGGCGGTACGCGCGGCTCACGGCAGACTGAGTTCGCCCCTGATGAGCTGAGCCAGTGCGGAGGGCTGGGAGAGGAAGGGCGAGTGCGAACTGTTCAGCCGCAGCGTCCTGTCGGCGCGCTTCGCGAAGAGTTCCTGGGCGAAGGGCGGGATGGCCTTGTCTGCTTCGCAGATGATGTAGGTGCTTGGAATCGTCTGCCAGGCGGCCGCGGTCAGCGCCTGGATCGTGGCGGCGTAGGACTGGTAACCCAAAGCTGCTGCCGCCTTCTCGGCGACGCTCCCGTCCACGTCGCCGTAGAAGACGTCGACCGGGCCCGCGACGGTCAGGAAGTCACCGACGCCCTCCTGCCGGTGGAATTCCCACCAGGGAGCGGGGTTGCCGCCCACACTCGACAGCAGGGACTCTCCGGCGTCGAGCTGGAACGCCGCGAGGTAAACGATTCTCTTGACGTTGGGCGTCCCGACGAGCGCCTGGGTGGCGGGGATGCCGCCGTAAGAGTGCGCGACGACGACCACGGGCCCGTCGATCGCCTCGACCGCGGCCTTGACGGCGGCCGCGTCGCAGTACATGTCGCCCAGTGTTTTGGGATCGTCGCCGCACGAGGTGAGAGCCACGGTGTGGACATCGATGTCGGGCAGGTCATCGATGAGGACTTGCAGATGCTCGGGTTTGTGCCACGCTCCGGGCACCAGCAACAGCGACGGCAGGGTCATTCGAACCTCATAGAGCAGGGTGTGTGTCGTGCACGGCGTGCGGACTCATCATGTAAGCCCGCGTATCGCACCGTCCACATGATAGATATCACCCGTGATCTATACGGCTCGGCCACAACCGCCCGGCCGTGAGAGAAAGTTCTCCATGGCTCGCGAATGGCGCGGGTGATCCCTCGGCAAGAGTTTCCGCCGGGCGCGTGCCGCCAGCCAGATCCCGGCCAGGCCTGCCCCGGCGGCGACTCCCGGGCATCGACAGCCTCGATGGGTGCGCCTTGGAGGTTGCCGCCTCGCACGCCGAGCTGCACGGTGAGCACGAGGAACTCCACGAGCAGCGTCAGCATTATCGGCCTGGGGAACGTGGCCCGCGCCCTGGCCGCCCGAAGGCAGCCGGTCGGGGTGGCTGCCGCCACGACGCTCATCGCGGCGGCAGCGTCGGGCTACCGGCCCACCCCGGTCGACCCCTACCGCGGCCGCCTGCGCCGGAGCCGGTCCGACGCTCCGGCCGTCCCTGTCACGCACCTCCTGCACGAGGTCGGGGAGTTGGGCTGCACCGGCAGCGGCCCCGTATCCGCCACCGCGCTTGTCAGAGGCAGCGCCCCCGACGGGCTTCCCGAGGCCTTGTCCGGTCTTCACATCACCCCCGGTCCCGGCTGGCTCATACCGCTCTTCCCCCGGGCCGCATGAGCCGGCTGACGGCACCGAGAACGAGGGGCACGATTCCCGGACCGCTCGCGGACGCGGCCGTGGACGGTCAGCTGACCCGAAGACCGACCGCCAGCGTCAGTTCAAGGACCCGGTGTGGCGATGCGAGATCCGGAAACAGCTCCCGCAGCTGCGACATCCGGTACCGGACTGTCTGGGGATGGACGAACAACGCCGCCGCCACCTCGTCCCGCCTGCCCTGGTGCAGCAGCCAGGCCCGCAACGTCTCCTCCAGCCGCCGTGCAGTCGCGACAGGCAAGGTCCGCAACGGTGCGAGGGCTCGGGTACGCAGGTCTGCGAACGCGTCCACGTCAGCGCTCAGCACCAGCTCGGGCAGGTGGTCCTCGGTGTCGCGAATATCAAAGGAGAGGGAGCGCGCGCGGACGGCTCGTGCATACGAGGCGGACGCACGGGTCCATGGCCGGACCGGGCCGACCACGGCGGTGCGGTCGGTCAGCTGCCGCAAGAGATGTGACCGGTCGGCATCGGGGACGAGCAACACACCGGTGGCATCCGGCAGATCGTCGAGGACCAGGGTGCTCGGGTCGAGCGCGCGGTAGGCCGGCCGGGCCTGGGCGGCGGGCAGCAGGACCGCGGTCAGCGAAACCGGAGGCTGCCACCCGGCCCGTTGAACAGAGGCCAGCAGCACGTCCGGGCTCGCGCCGGCGAGGAGGTCGCGGGCCAGGTGTTCCAGCTGGCGCTCGTGGGCCCTTCCCCGGGCAGCCAGTTCGTCGGCGTGGCCCGCGGCGCTCGCGGCGGAGAGCTCGTCGATGTAGGCGAAGGTCAGCTCGGCGAACTTGGCGACCTCGGCGGCGGGCAGACCCGCGGGTACGGCACCGGCTGCCAGGCATCGCCAGGCCACGCGGGCGCCGACGCGGTAGGCGCTGAGCAGGGCGTCCATCGAACGGCCGTCGCGCACCTCGCCGCGGCCCAGCTCGTAGGCTGCGTCACCGGCGTCGCCGCCTGTGGCGTTCCCGCTCGCGAGGTCCAGGTAGTGCCCCAGGGCGGTACGGACGGCTCGGCGGATGGTGGCGCCCATGTGGCCCGAAAGGGCGTTGGCGTAGGAAGGGACCTCGTCGATGATCGCCTGGACGACCTCGTCGGCGGTGGTCTTCAGCGCGGCCCGAAGCGCGGTGACCGTCGTCTCATTGAGGGCCAGTTCGCTGGCCCTCCGGATTGCATGGCTCACGTTTTGTTCCCTGCGAACAATTCAGCCGACCAGATTCACGTCCTGCGGTCAGGACTTTACGCCTTGAGGCGCAGCAAGCTGGAGTCATGACGAGTGCAGCCCTCCGCAGCAGGGCGTGGAAACTGCTGGAGACGGTCACGACGCCGCTGCTGCCGTCGGACTACCTCGACCTGGTCAGCCCGCTGCGTGCGGGCGCTGACCTGCGTGGGCGCATCGAGGCCGTGCACCCCGAGACGGGTGACGCCGCGACTATCGTGATCAGGCCGGGACGGGGCTGGCGCGGCCACACAGCCGGTCAGTACGTGCGGATCGGGGTCGACGTCGACGGGGTGCGCCTGTGGCGTGCCTACTCCATCACCTCGCCGACACACCGCCAGGACGGCCGCGTCACGATCACCGTGAAGGCGATCCCGGACGGCAAGGTCAGCAACCACCTGGTCCGCAGGGCGAAACCGGGCACGCTGATCCAGCTCGACCAGCCGACCGGTGACTTCGTGCTGCCGCAGGCCAAGCCCGCCAAGGTGCTCTACCTGACGGCCGGCAGCGGCATCACGCCCGTGATGGGCATGCTGCGCGACATCGAGTTCGACGACGTCGTCATGGTCCACTGCGCGCCACAGCCGCAAGACGTGATCTTCCGCAACGAACTGCACGACCTGGTCGCGGACAAGAAGCTGCGGCTCACCGAGGTCCACACCGACACCGACGGCATGCTCGACATCGCCCGTCTCGACGAACTCGTGCCCGACTGGGCCGAGCGCGAGACCTGGGCTTGCGGGCCCGCGGGCCTGCTCGACGCCGCCGAACAGCACTGGAGCCAGCACGGCGTGCAAGAGCGCCTGCACACCGAACGCTTCCGCCCCAGCATCGTCGTCGCCGCATGACGGCGGCGAGGTCACGTTCAGCGCCACCGGCAAGACCGTCGACGCGGACGGCGCCACGCCGTTGCTGGACGTCGGTGAGGAGGCCGGCGTGCTCATGCCCTCCGGGTGCCGCATGGGCATCTGCTTCGGCTGCATCACGCCGCTCAAGGCGGGCGCCGTCCGCGACCTGCGCACCGGCGAGATCACCGAGGCCGAGCCGGGCGTCCTCATCCAGACCTGCGTGTCCGCCGCGGCGGGCCCCTGCGACATCGAACGGTAGGAGCACCTTGACCACCATCGACCCCACCGCCCACCTGACCGCGGAGCAGATCGAGGAGCTCGGCCGCGAGCTGGACGCGATCCGCGACGAGGTGATCGCCGGCCGCGGCGAGAAAGACGCCGCCTACATCCGCAAGGTCATCTCGGCGCAGCGCAAGCTCGAGCTGGTCAGCAGAGGCGTGCTGCTGTTCTCGATCTTCCCGCCCGCGTGGCTGCTCGGCACCGCCGGTCTGTCCGTGGCGAAGATCATGGACAACATGGAGATCGGCCACAACGTCCTGCACGGCCAGTGGGACTGGATGCGAGACCCGAAGATTCACTCCACCACCTGGGAGTGGGATCACGTCTCGCCGTCCGAGCAGTGGAAGCACTCGCACAACGAGCTGCACCACACGTACACCAACGTGATCGGCAAGGACAACGACCTCGGCTACGGCATCATGCGCGTCGACGAGGACCAGAAGTGGCACCCGTTCCACCTCGGCCAGCCGCTGTGGAACTTCATCAACGCCTGCTTCTTCGAGTACGGCATCGCAGCGTACGACCTGGAGCTCGGCAAGAATCTGCACAAGCGCCGCCGCAGGAACCCGGAGTTCCGCGCGCGGGCCAAGGCCGTGGGCCGCAAGATCCGCAAGCAGGTGCTCAAGGACTACGTGATCCACCCTCTGCTGTCGGGCCCGTCGTTCCTCACCACACTCGCCGCCACGTTCACCGCGAACGTGGTCCGCAACATCTGGTCCCACTCGGTGATCATGTGCGGGCACTTCCCCGAGGGCGTGCAGGTCTTCGAGCGCCGGTCGATCAAGGGCGAGACGCGCGGCCAGTGGTACCTGCGCCAGATGATGGGCTCGGCGAACATCAGCGGCAGCAGGGCCATGCACTTCATGACCGGCAACCTGTCGCACCAGATCGAGCACCACCTGTTCCCGGACCTGCCGAGCAACCGCTACGCCGAGGTCGCGGTGAAGGTGCGCGCACTGTTCGAGAAGTACGAGCTGGAGTACGTCACCGGGCCGCTGCCCAAGCAGGTGTTCTCCGCGTGGCACAAGGTCTTCCGGCTCTCGCTGCCGAACAAGAAGCCCAAGGTCACGACGCCGGACCGCGAGCAGGAGCTCGTCGCGGCCTGAATTCCCGGTATCGGTTCAGATCTTCCGGCCCTACCGGCGGCACCGCCGGGTTCGGTGAGATCCGCTGCGGACGGTGGGCGACCGCGACATCAGACCGTACAACACGGGATCCGGGCAGCCCGGTGTCCGGCTGCGCTGCCTGGACGTGCGCCAGGAGCTCAGCACCCAGCCCCCGGCGAGGAGTTGCAGTACGCTGACCCGCCGTGGTCGGGCCGGTAGTCGGGTGGCGTACGCGCACTCGGTTTGCCGACGGGCGGGCCGGGTGGAAGGCATGGGCTGTGACGTGGACACTGCCGGAACCGATGCTCGCCGCCCCGGTGTCCGACCCCGCGCCGCTGCCGGGGTGGGCGGGTGAGCCGAAATGGGACCGAAACCGGCTCAGCTCGCCGTGTACGCGGGCGGGCGGGTGCTGCTGCGCTCACGGCGCGGCACGGACATGACGACCGCGTTCCCCGAGATCCGGGCGGCGGCCCTGGCGCAGCGTTTACGGACACCGGGATCGACGGCGAGCTGGCTCGCCCGGGACGCCGCGGGCCGCCTCGCCTTCGAGCAGCTGCAGAACCGGCTTCAGCGGCGCGGCGCCGGGGCTGCCTGGGCGGCCGGATGAGCGGCTCTACCACTTCGTCGCGTTCGATCTTTTGCGGCTGTCGGGGACGGAGACCATCGGGTGGCCGTATCGACGGCGCAGGACCGCGCTCGAGTCCATGTCCGCCGCGCGCCGGCTGTCGGCGCCGTGGGTGCTGTGCCCGTCGACCACCGACCCAAAACACCGTGCGCGAGTGGCTGACGTGGACGGCGCCCGGGATGGAGGGCGTGCTGTTCAAGCGGCTGGACAGTGCGTACGAGCCTTCGGTGCGCGGGGGCGGAAGTACAAGGTGCGCGAGACCACCGAGGCGAACGTCGGCGCGGTCACCGGCTCTCCGGCCGCCCCCGGCAGTCTGCTGCTCGGCAGATACGACAACGACGGCCGCCTCAAGTCACCGGCCGCACCACCACCCTCACCCAGACAATGTGCAGCACCGGTCGCCGGGCTGCTCGCCCCGGCCCGGTGCGGTCCTCCATGGAGGGGCTGGTCGTTCAGCGCCGGATGGGGCAGCCGGGAGACGCTGAACGTCGCGCCGGTGGAACCCGAGTTGGTGGCGGAAGTCGGCGTCGATGTCGCGCGTGACGCCTCCGGCCGGTGGCGCCACCCCGCACGCCTGCACCGTGCCCGCCCCGACCTTTCCCCTGCCGACGTCCCCCACTGGACGTCGCCGCCGCGCTGACGGCGGCCGGGCGCGGCGGCCCGCCGACGCGCAACACCGGTGAGCGCGCCCGACCCCCCCGGCTGCGTCCGCGCCACCCACCCCGCCCTCCCCCATCCTCAACTCCAGCCAGGGCACCGGCGAAGAGGGCGCAACGGGGATGTCAGCGGACCGACCAGCCGTACACCTGTGGTGACCTGGGCGGACTCCACAGCGCTGCGGAGGCCCGCGCACTCAGCGCACCACTTCGCGCAACATCTACCGCAACACCTGGTAGCACTGATGGCCCTGCCCTCGCCTGCCGCACCCCCGGGAACGCCCCGGCACCGTACGGTGCCGGGACGCAGGTTCCGGCCGCTCATGCAGCGGCGAACCGGTGGCCTGGCTGCCTCAGCATCACATGGGGACCGTCGCCACAGGGACGAGTCCCGTTGGCCATGGTGCAGTCGGCGGATCGTCGCCGGCACGAGGGACCCGCGCCAGGTCGTGTGGCAGCCGCGCCCTTGAGACGGCGCGCTGCTGGATCTACGGACAGGACGTGGACGACTGGTACGTGATCTTGGCATACCCCCAGTTCTCGACCTTGACGTACGCCGCCGAGGTACCGCGCCGGTCGTACACCACGTCCCACGTCTTGCCCGGCGCCATCAGATGCAGCTAGTAGCACCAGCCCGCATCGATGCGCACCACATCCCAGTCCTGTCCGTCCGGTGTGTGCGTCGCATAGCCGGACAGCCTGTACGGATCACCCCCGACAAGCCGGTGCTCCACGAGCCGGTCGTCCCCCAGTCGCACGTCCAGCTCTTGAACGCGGTCGCATAGGGTGGAGGTGTAGTTCCAGGACTGCGAACACCCCACGATGGTGCAGCCCCTGGCACTGCTCGCGGAGCCGGTCCCAGCACCAGCAACCCCAGCATGCCGCCAGCATTGCCACTGCCCGAGCCCACCACTGTCTCCTGCGCATCAAGCCTCGGCTTCAGTGGGCAGGCGCACACCGGTGTCATCGTCGCTGCCGGGTGCAGCCAGGCCCCGCCAGGCCGTCACTCCAGGCGGGGCCCACACACCGTGCACCTGAAATTCGTGCGGGGCGGTCAGTGCGGCCAGCGGGCGGTCAGGACGGCATCCCATCACCGCCACGACATGGCGAAGCCGCCCTGGGCCGCTGACCCGCAGTCCGGGGCGACGTACCGGGCCGCATTCCTCCGCCGATTCCACGATCGGCGGCATCGTCCTGAATCGCCGTGTACCGGCTTCCACATGGCCACCGGTAGCCTGCACCGACCGGTACCAGCGCAGTCCGGTCGTCGAGCGTGGTGAGGATCAAGCGCTACGCGTTCCGGTACGAAGGCCCCATGGCGTCTCCGTCAGGCGGCAGCCCACAAGCCTGCCGGTGACGCGGGTTAGGCATCCGGCAGGCGACCTCCGTACCTGACCTGCGGATTCCGGCACCTTGATCCCCTACACCACCTGGCGGGACGCCATCGCGGTCTGACACCGCGGGCACCGGGGTCCGCGCGGGAACGCGGTGTCCTGCGGCGGCTGGACCCCGCGAACATCTCCCTGACCACCGCTGGCCCGTGCACCGCCGTCGGCGGTACTGCTGCTCCAGACCGCATCCGGATGGCCGCCGCCGGGGCGGGGCACATCGAAGGCATCAGGGCCTCGAGGACCTGGAACAAATCCATCTGCAGGTCACGTGTCGGCCGCGCGTCGCGATGCGGCGTGGCGGTGTTCGGCGTTGATGCGCTGGGCTTCTTCGAGCTGGTCTTCGAGGATGACGATGCGGCAGGCGGCCTCGATGGGCATCCCTGGTCGACGAGCTCGCGGGCGCGGGCAGCGATCCGCAACTGGTAGCAGGAGTAGCGACGATGTCCGCCCTCGGAGCGGAGCGGGGTGATCAAGCGGGCCTCGCCGATGGCGCGCAGGAAACTCTGGGTAGTGCCGAGCATCTCGGCGGCCCGGCCCATCGTGTAGGCGGGGTAGTCGTCGTCATCGAGACGACCGAACGAGTCGTCAGCTGTCATCTGCACCTCTCACGAAAACGCGTGGAGGGCCCTGTGCCGTACGGCACCAGGGCCCGAAGGAACAGCTACACCATCTGCCGACCCTGGCTACTACGCAAGCCTTACTGTTACCGCCCACCCGACCGGAAAACTGCCGGGGGCGCGGGGATCGCGGATGCGTGACCGGAACCACCTCACCTATCGATGTCCTGCGGTGGCTCTAACGTCCGCCCGGGCGATCCGCGCTCCTCCGTTCTTCCCTCTGGGATCCATCACTCAGCCTTACCGCCGGTACTGCTTCCTCCTGGTACCACTGGTGATGCCGCTCAGCGGCCTACCACAGCACCACTGTCCGACAGCCAGCCCCATCGCCCGCCCAGCATCTACTCCGGCTTAGAACCCCACTACCGAACCTCCCGGCACGCGCGCCCGCAGCCGACACCTTCACCGAGGTACCGCACACCGACCTCACTGCTGG